>OY969938.1:0-4871623 GCA_963704755.1 uncultured Chloroflexia bacterium | reverse complement strand
ACCTTGGTCGCCAACGCATGGGTCCACTGAACGCCGGTCGAAGCAGAATCAAAAAGGGCCGCAGCGAGGAAAAACATCTCTGCGACCCTTAGAGTATCAAAGAATGCGTAAAACGCTACTTGATTCTATGCCAGGCGAAAGCGTCGCAAGCGCAGACTGTTCGTCACCACAAAGACGCTGCTGAAGGCCATCGCCCCAGCCGCGATCATTGGGTTCAAGTATCCCAGCGCGGCCAGCGGAATCAGGATGATGTTGTAGAAGAAAGCCCAGAACAGGTTCTGCTTGATCGTCCGCAAGGTCTGGCGGGAAAGTTTCACCGCCCGGACCACGCCACGCAGGTCACCGCTGATCAGCGTGATCGGTGCAGCCGCCATGGCCACATCGGTGCCGGTGCCGATCGCGATTCCAACGTCCGCCTGCGCCAGAGCCGGGGCATCGTTGACGCCATCTCCAACCATGGCCACGATCTGGCCGGCGCCTTGCAGTTTCTTCACCTGCTCTGATTTTCCATCCGGGAGGACTTCGGCCATGACTTCATCCACCCCAACCTGCCGGGCAATCGCCTCGGCGGTGCGCTGGTTATCGCCGCTGATCATCACAACTTTGATGCCTAACTGCTGTAAATCGTGAATCGCTTCTTTGGAGCCTTCCTTGACCGTATCGGCAACACCGATCAGCCCGCTGACTTTACCGTCAACGCCGACCAGGACCACCGTCTTAGCCTCGGCTTGCAGTTTTTCCAGGTCTGCCGTCAGACCATCGAGCACCAGGTTGTGCGCCGCGGCCATACGTGGTGCGCCGACCAACAACTGCCGTCCCTCGATATTGGCGGCCACGCCCTGGCCAACTTCGGCATTGAAACCGTCCGGGGTGCTCAACACCAGGCCGCGCTCCCCAGCCTCGGCCAGGATGGCCTCACCGAGGGGATGCTCACTGCCCTGTTCGGCACTGGCCGCCAGGCGGATCAATTCATTGGCGCTGTTGGTATCGGCCTGCTGATCTTTAGCCACGATGACGTCGGTGACGGCCGGCTGCCCGCGGGTGATGGTACCTGTCTTATCCAGCACAATAGTAGTAAGGTGTCCGGCCCGTTCCAGCGCTTCGCTGTTGCGGATCAACACACCCATCTCGGCACCCTTACCGGTGCCCACCATGACCGCGGTCGGGGTCGCCAGGCCCATCGCGCACGGGCAGGCGATTACCAGCACGGCCACCATATGGATCATTGCGCGGGTAAAATTGCTGATATCCGATCCGGCCGGCAGCGGCACGAACAAAAGCCAGACCAGGAAGGTCACCAGCGCAATCGTGATCACACCCGGGACGAATACGGCCGAAACCTTATCGGCCAGTTTTTGGATTGGCGCCTTGCTGCCCTGGGCTTCCTCGACCAGTTTGATAATCTGGGCCAGGGCAGTCTCTTTACCTACCCGGGTAGCCTCGAAATGGATGAAGCCCTGTTTGTTCAGCGTCGCCCCAATGACCGCGTCGCCGGGTCCCTTGGATACCGGCATCGATTCACCGGTCAACATGGATTCATCGATCGAGGTCTTCCCCTCGATAACCACACCATCCACAGGTATCTTCTCGCTGGCGCGGACGATGACCACGTCCCCCGGCTGGACTTCCTCGATCGGGATCTCGATCTCGCTGTCCTCGCGGCGTACCCGGGCCGTCTTGGCCTGCAAACTCATCAACTTCTTGATCGCTTCGCTGGTCATCCCTTTGGCTCGCGCTTCCAGGAATTTGCCCAGGCGGATCAGGGTGATAATCACCGCCGCGGTTTCATAATAAACATGTCCAGGGATGAGCCCGACCGTGACTACGATCGAATAGAAATAAGCCACCGATGAACCCATGGCGATCAGCACGTCCATATTGGCCGAGCCATTCCGGACGGCTTTGAATGCGCTGCGGTAATACTGCCAGCCCACATAAAATTGGACCGGCGTGGCCAGGGCAAACATAAGCCAATTGGCCCAAGAAGCTTCCATCCAGGCCGTCGGCAGCAACCCAAAATCCATCGCCATTGAAAATGCGAACAGCGGGATGGTAAAGACCAGCCCGGTAATCAGCAAACGCCTCTGCTGGTCGATCTCGGCTTTGCGCGCCTCAGCTTCGGCATCGTGGGCCTCTCCGCCGGCTTCCAGGGTGGTAAATCCTGCACTTTTAATCGCCTGGCGAATTTCGCTCTGGCTGATGATGGTGGGTACATAACTGACCGCGACTTTCTCGGCAGTCAAATTGACCTGCACCTTGAGCACACCTTCCAGTTTTTCCAATGTTTTTTCCAGGCGGCGGGCATCGTTGTTGTCACTCATACCACTGATGGCCAGATTCGCCTCGCCCTGGGCAATGCCATAGCCGGCGCGCTCCACCCTGCCTATCAGGTCGCTCAACCCAACCAGCTCCGGGTTGAATTCCACCGTGGCCCGTTCGGATGACAGGTTCACTACGGTGCCCTGAACCCCATTTTGCTTCTTTAAATTACGCTCGATGGTGGCCACGCAGTTTGCGCAGGTCATACCGGTAATGGGCAAGACAATTTGCTTTGTATCAGCCATTCAAAAACCTTCCTTTTCTCTCAAACCATCTTTGGAGAAAATTTTAAAAAGGGTATGCCAGCAATCTCTGATTCCCGGCACGCCCTTTTTCGTCTATTTCCGCTTACTTTTCTTCGTGCTGCTCATTTTGATGAACAAGGCCCTGGATTCCTGCCACCAGTACAAGTAAATGCAATTTATTTATTTCACTGCCGGGAAATTGATCTCCGTCAGGAGTTCTTCAATTTTTTCCGGGGACGCCGGCGCATCGTATGAAACGGTCACTTTTTTGGAGTTCAGGTCAACATTGACCGACTGTACCCCGTCCAAATCGCCTACTTCCATGTTGATCGTGTGGACACAATGGTCGCAATGCATGCTGGGAACGTTATAAACAACTGTGGACATAATGCAAAAACCTCCGCTGAATAAGTGAATTTATACTTTGGTAGCCGTTTCGAAGACCTCGGAAATTTCTTTCAAAACACGCTCACGCTCGTCAGGATCTTCTCCACGGATGGCGTTGATCACGCAAGAGTTGAGGTGCCCATCCAGGATCTGGTTGCTAACCTTATTCAAAGCCGACTGGACTGCCTGGATCTGGCGAATGATATCGATGCAATAAACATCACGTTCTACCATCCCCTCAATTCCACGGATGTGCCCTTCAATGGTCTTTAATCGGGCGAGAACTTGTGGGTCTTTCATGGCTCCTCTTTCTACCCCTCCCCCGGTGGGGGGGATATATAGAGTATACCTATTCCCCCTTATCATGTCAATATTATCTGCAATGACAGGAAATTTGATTTGAAATCAGATTACATTCATCATGCCGGCCGCCGGGCAATTTCTCTTTGAATTCGAAAACCTTTATCTATACCCAGGAACCAACAAATTTATAATAAATTTCTTTATCTTTTATGTATATTTTTTTGCTATCATAAATCCAGTTATATTCTAATAACGAAAAAAAGTCCGGAAGCTATTGGGGGTACGGGCATGCAATTCTCGTGGCATTAACTCGACCTGCACCCAACAATCAGAGGGAACCCACTATGAAGAAATTTGTAGGCAAACTCATCTTTTCGATTTATAAAATTGTCAAATCGGTTTACAACGCCTTCTTGAAGCATCCGGCGATTTCCGAGGCATTCAACTCACAGTACGATAAAGAGAAACTTTCTCGCAGCGAAACAGGCTACCAAACCAAGAACAGAAAAGAATTCGCCAGCCTGTTTGAGCATGAGAAAATGCTGGCCGACCGTCCGCGCGTGGATAGCTACTATGCCGGCATAAAAAAATACGTCTGCCCCGGCGACCGGATCATTGATTTGGGCACCGGCACGGGCATCCTTTCGTTCATGGCTTCCCAGGTGCCGTCCACGAAAATATATGCCCTGGATCATTCCGAAATATTGAACCTGGCGCGAAAATTGGCTGCGGACAACCACATTACCAACGTCGAGTTCGTTAACACCCACAGCAGCGAATTTTCCCTCCCGGAAAAAGTTGATGTCATCCTGCAAGAACAGATGGGCGATTTTTTGTTCAACGAGTACATGATCCCCAATGTTTGCGACCTGCGCGACCGGTTACTGAAAATGGGAGGCAAAATCTTGCCCGCGCTTTACGACTTTTACATCGAGCCGGTCAAGGTAGTCGATAAACTCGCCGTGCCCTTTATCTGGCAGCAAAAAGTGCATGGGGTCGATTTTTCCGGTTTACGGGAGGTAAGAATCCCGGCCCGCCACTATTACCGCATCTACCAATTCGATCCCGGTTACGTGGATTACTTCTTGGGCAGTCCCAAACCGGTTTACTCCTTCGACCTGAACACCCTCCAACCCGATTCTGTCCCACAGGAGTTCAGCTATTCGAGACCGGTCCGCCTGGAAGGACGCCTGGACGGCTTTATCGTCTATTTCGATTGCAAATTCGATGAGAAGATCAAAGTGACCAATGGCCCGTTCCCGGACCGGGCAACCAACTGGGCCTTTTACCTGTTACGGGTAGAAAACTGCGAAGTCCATCCGGGTGACCAGATCCAATTCAAAATCACCAGCAAGAACTGGGCTGACGTCAATAGCTGGCAATGGGAATATTCTCTCGCCCCGCAGAAAGAAGCCATCCGTTCCTGATACCACGAATTGTTCCGTACCCCACATCCAGGTATAATCTACCCCAGGCCAGGATGAACCTTTGGGTCAATTCACTTTTCTGCAAATCCTGGGGATGGTGCCATGAGCCTCGAAAATAAAACCGTGTTAATCACCGGCGCAGCCCGGCGCCTGGGGCAGGCCTTTAGTTTCGCCGTCGCCCAGGCCGGCGCGGACGTGATCATCCATTATGGCCATTCATCTGGCGAGGCAGAGGAAACCGCGGCCAAAATCCGCGCGATGGGCCGCCAGTCCTGGATAGTCCAGGCCGATCTGGGCGATCCACAATCTGCGAGCCGGCTTGTCGAACGGGCCTGGCAGCTCCGCCCATTCGATGCTGTGGTCAACAGCGCGGCCATTTTCGAAGCGCTCGACTGGCAAACCACTACCCTGGACGATTGGCAGCGCCACCTGGCCGTCAACCTGACCGCCCCCTTCTTGATCTCGCAGGCCTTTGGACGCAAACTGGGGACAAAAAACCCGGGCAGGATCGTCAACATCCTGGACTGGCGCGCCTTACACCCCGGCAGCGATCACTTGCCATACACCATCACCAAGGCCGGCCTGGCCGCTTTAACTCAATCTCTGGCGCAGGCTTTAGCGCCGGGCATTCTGGTGAATGGCCTGGCCCTGGGTGCGATTTTGCCTCCCACGGATGGCGCTGATGCAGGCAAAATCCTTAAAAAAGTACCCGCCGGTCGCTGGGCCGGGACCGATGAAGTAAACAAGGCGTTGTTATTCTTGCTCGACGGCCCCGACTATATTACCGGTGAAATCTTGCACGTCGATGGGGGCAGACATCTTATTTAGCCGGGAGGCATATGGACCAGACCTTTATCTCCGACCTGTTGATTCGTGGCATCCTGGGAATCAGCGATCATGAGCGATCGCAGCCCCAGGATATCTTATTGAATATCGTGATGTATGGTGATATTTCCAAAGCCGGCCAGAGCGATGCAATCGATGATTGCATCAATTACCGCACCGTATCCAAAAAATTGGTCGCCTTCGTCGAACGCTCCAGGCGGTACACGGTCGAAGCCCTGGCAACCGATATAGCCCGCATTTGCCTGGAAGAAAATGGCGTCAGCGGAGTCCGTGTACGGGTCGAGAAGCCCGGAGCAGCCCGTTTTTCGCGCTCGGTAGGGGTGGAGATCGAACGCTTTCCAGAAAAAAGTAACCCACCTGGCCGGCAGGCCTATATCAGCCTGGGCTCGAACATCGAACCGGCCAAGAATATCCAGGCCGCTGCCAGAATGCTACGCGAGACCTGTGACCTTTATGCGCTCTCATCCGTTTGGGAAACCGCTGCCGTTGGCCAGTCCGGCCCACGCTTTTTGAACGCTACCGCCTGGATTTCAACCCTGTTGAACCCGGACGAGCTTAAACAGACTGTGCTGAGCCGGATCGAGACCAGCCTTGGCCGGGTGCGCAGTGAAGACAAATTCGCCCCCCGCACCATCGACCTGGACCTGATTGTTTACGACGAGAAGATCCTCGAGCCGGCCCTCTGGCGTCAAAATTACCTGGCAGTTCCTACCGCCGAGCTGCGGCCCGACCTGAGCGACCCGGCCACAGGCCGGTCGCTGCGCCAGGTCGCCAAAGAACTCAAAGCGGCCGGTGAAATCACCCGGCGTTCGGACGTCTCCTTCCCGTTTCAGAACCAGCCCGTAAACCTCGAATACTGAGCAGCTTTAATTCAGGGATGCGAATGAATTCGCATCCCTGAATTTTTTACCCGGCTTAGAAATGCAGCGGTTCCGAGCTGCGCGAAATGTTATCCAGGAACTCCATGCGGGTGGCCATATTATTGCGAAAAGCTCCCAACATGCTGGATGTGGTCATGCGCGAGTCGTGCTTTTTAACCCCGCGGATCATCGAACACATGTGGATAGCCTCGACCACCACCGCGACGCCTTTAGGATGCAGCACCTCTTCCAGGAAATTCGCAATCTGGGTGGTCATACGTTCCTGAACCTGCAACCGGCGGGCAAACATATCGACAATCCGGGGAATCTTTTGAAAGGCCAATGACACGGGTGCTGGGCATGTAGGCCACGTGGGCTCGTCCCAGGAACGGCAAGAGGTGATGCTCGCACAGCGAATAGAATTCGATATCCCGGACAATGACCATTTCGTCGTACTCGACCGTAAACAATGCGTCATTGACCAGGGCAACCGGATCGGTGCGATACCCTTCTAACAGTTCTTCATACATACGAGCCACCCGTTCCGGGGTGCGTTGTAAGCCATCACGCTCCGGGTTCTCGCCAAATGCCGAAAGCATGTGTGCGACACTTTCCTGGATCGTGTCACAATCAATTCCGTCATCCTCGATCAAGTCGGCTGCCGCGTAGATCGCCGGGTCACTTACTGACAATGATTTTTCCATGATGTTTTTCCTCGATTTTTCCTCGATTTACCTGTAAATTGTTGCCTCGTTCTCCTTGGATAACAAAGTTTTGCAGATCGATTCTCGTACCATTATTTTGGCGTTCTCGTAAAATAAATTTTTATCGCAAGCCCTGGCGTTCATGGCCGGGGTTCGCAGCGAAAAAATTATTAGTTATCGTCCAGCGAACATCAGCAAGCAATAATATCATAACCGTTTCATGTTAAAAGAATATTGGATAAACAAAGTCAATTAACTTTGCCGGCCGATCAGTCCCAGGGCCAGTTTTTTCAAGATCGCGCCGCCCGGTTCACTGCATTGAGCCGCCGATAACGCATTTATGGCTTTTCCGGTCAGTTCGGCCACCTGCGCTTCGGTGTACGATTTCGCCCCCTCGCTTTCCAGCATGCGGGTCAGGCCAGCCACATCCTGGCCCTGGATATTCCCGTCCAGCCAGTGTTTGGCAAATTCGCCTTCGTTTTGCAGGGCAAATAAAATGGGCAGGGTCTTCTTCCCGGTGACCAGGTCGCTCTCGGTAGATTTACCGGTCAGGGCAGCGTCACCCCAAATACCCAGCCAATCATCCTGGACCTGAAAACCCAATCCCAGGTAATAACCAAATTTCTCGATTTCACCCAACCGGTCCTGGGTTGCTCCGCCGATCAGTCCGCCCAACCCGGTACAGGCGGCAAGCAGGGCCGCCGTCTTTCCGGCGATCATGTTCCAATAGGAATCAACCGGCAAACTGCGCTCGTGCTCGTAGGAAATGTCCAGGTGCTGGCCGCCGGTCAACTTGAGACAGGCTTGATTGATTATCTTAAAACAACCCGCCATAACTTCCGGCCCGCAGGTGGTTTCGACCGCTTCGATTGCCTGATAGGCAAGCGTAAACAAGGCATCTCCGGCGTTGATGGCCAACGCCTGACCCCATTTATCCCATAAGGTTGCCCGGCCGCGCCGCAAGACACTGCGGTCTTCGATATCGTCGTGGATCAATGAAAAATTATGGATGAGCTCCACCACCACCGCGGCCGGCAGTGCAGCCCGCCAGTCAGCTCCAAAAGCGCCGGCTGTGATCAAAACCAGCAGAGGGCGGATCCGTTTGCCCTGAGCAGCCGTCTGTCCGTACGGCCCTTCCCAGCCCATGTGGTAGCTCAACATTTCGGCCAACCCGGGATAGGGGTCCAATTCCGGCCGGTTGACCAGCGCATACAATTGCCGGTCGATCTCCGGCAGCATTTCTTGGGTGTAATCCGGCAGCAGGGTTGCCATTAACGCTCCAGCAAACGAGTTTCTTTTAATGCGGTGATGTTTCTTGCCCCACAGCCGAACATGGCTATGCGCAAAGTTGTAGTGATTTCTTGAATAGCCTGGGCGACTTCCTCGGTCGAGACCGCCGCCGCCTTTAGAAATGGACTGGCCAGGCCACCCAAAGTGGCCCCCAGGGCAATCGCCTTGGCCAGGTCGATCCCGTCCCGCAGCCCGCCTGAGGCAAAAACAACAGCCTCTGGCACCGCTTCGCGAATACTGCGCAAGGCTTGGGCAGTCGGAATGCCCCAATCCCGGAAAGCAGCCGCCACGCGCGCCCGGTGGTCATCGTGGATGCGGTACATCTCCACCTGCGACCAGGAAGTACCCCCCGCACCGGCTACATCGATCGCGGCCACACCGGCTTCGATCAGCTTTTTGGCCGTTTCAGCAGAGATGCCCCAGCCCACTTCCTTGACAATCACCGGCACATCCAGGGCCCGGCACACATTTTCGATCTCCCGTAATAGCCCGTGGAAATTGGTGTTGCCTTCCGGCTGAAGGGCTTCCTGGAGGGGATTAAGGTGCAGTACCAGTGCATCTGCACCAACCATATCCAGCGCGCGCTTACAATCCTCGGCGCCATAACCATAATTCAATTGGACGGCACCCAGGTTGGCAAACAATAGAATATCTGGCGCTGCTCGCCGGACCATAAAAGAATCACGGGCCTCTGGTTTTTCGATCGCAACTCGCATCGAACCCAGTCCCATCGCGATCCCGGCCGCCTGGGCAGCTTCTGCCAGCCTGAGGTTAATCTGGCCGGCTTGCTCGTTGCCGCCGGTCATCGAAGATATCAACAATGGGAAGGCCAGGCGCTTCCCAAAGATCTCCATCGAGGGATCTACCTCTTCCAGGGCCATTTCGGGTAGCGCCTGGTGGAGGAATGACAGCCGTTCGAACCCGGTCGTCAAACCCGATTTCACGTCTTCTTCCAGGTTGATGCGAATGTGATCGGCCTTCCGGTCAGCGGACTTATTTGACTCAGGTGCATTCATATTGTGAATATTTAACCTCAACGATGTCAATATGCCGCTTTAAAATTGGTTCTCCCCAGCCCCCAGTGGATCCATAATTTTTTATCCGGCGCAACGAATCCGGTTTAAGGGAGAAGTTCCAGTATTTGCAGGCAGGTCATTCTAAGCGTATCATTCTGATGCCAGTATATCAAATATTGGCTGCTTTTTCCGATGGATCGGCGTCCGTTCAGGACTTTTACATCTGCTGGGGGGACCAAACCCTGCCGCATGAAGCGCTCTCCGCCAAACCCGGCCATAAACGGCCTGTCTCACTTGACAGATTACCCAGGGAAGTTACAATATCTTCACCGCAAGCCTATCACCTTTACGGAGGTACCCGATGAGCGATATTTTAGACGATGTGAAATCTGTAATTGTTGATGTTCTCAAGGTCGATGGCGCCGAGATCGGCCTGGAGACTCGGTTCATCGAAGATCTTAAAGCCGATTCAATGGACCAGTTTTTCCTGATCGACGGTTTGAGTGAGAAGTTCGATATTGCCATTTCCGATGAAGACGCCCGCCAGATCAAGAGCGTCCAGGATGCCGTAACCTTCATTCAGTCCCACAAGTAATTTTTTCTTTCATTCAATTCACGCAAGAATTCAACCAACCGGTTTGACCCGTGGCAAATAACCATCGGGAAGTATGCGTCACCCGGGCCGGCAGGTTGAAAAACAACCACCGCAAGCAAATCTGGCTTGCGGTGGTTGTTTTATATTCGCCCGCTGGCGATGAACTTTAATTTTTCAACAAAGACGGAATTTCTTCCGGGTGGTTGGCAACCCGTACCCCGGCGTTGTTCAAGGCCTTGATCTTGTCCGCGGCCGTCCCGCTGCCGCCTTCAATAATCGCACCGGCATGGCCCATCCGCCGTCCGGGAGGAGCGGATTGCCCGGCGATAAACGAAACCACCGGTTTGGTCATATAGCGTGAAATATATTCGGCCGCCCGTTCTTCGTCCGAGCCACCGATTTCACCGATCAACACGATCTTGTCGGTGTATGGATCGGCCTCGAATAGGCTGAGTACATCGATAAAATTCGTCCCGTTGACCGGGTCGCCGCCGATACCCACACAACTGCTGGCGCCCATCCCCTGATTCTTCAAGGCGTACAAGACTTCGTAGGTCAGCGTACCGGAACGTGAGACTACCCCGATATTGCCCGGAATGGCGATATTGCCCGGGATAATGCCTACTTTTGCCTCGCCGGGGGTCAAAGCGCCCGGGCAGTTCGGTCCGACCAGGCGCACGTCCTTATTATCCAGGTATTCCCTGACCCGCATCATGTCCTGCACCGGAATCATCTCCGTGATGCAAAAAATCAACTCCAGGCCGGCATCGGCTGCCTCGAAAATCGCGTCAGCGGCAAAGCGGGCCGGCACAAAAATTACTGAAACGTTAGCGCCGGTGGCTTCCACGGCCACCTTGGCGGAATCGAACACGGGTACTTTCCCATCCATGACCCAATCGCCGCCTTTACCCGGCGTCACCCCGGCAACCACGTTCGTGCCATACTGTACCATTTGCTCGGTGTGAAACAGGCCTTCGCGTCCGGTGACGCCCTGGACCAGGATGCGGGAATTCTTGTTGATCAGGATGCTCATTGTTTTTCTCCCACAGAGGCCTGTACAGCCTTCTTGGCCGCTTCGACCAGCGTCTCGGCCGTGATCATCTTTGCATCAGCCAATAACTGGCGTCCTTCTTCCGCGTTCGTGCCGACCAGGCGCACCACCATGGGTGCCTTCGGCTGTACCTCTTTCATCGCCGCCAGGATGCCGCGGGCTACCTCATCACAGCGGGTGATCCCACCAAAAATATTGATCAGAACCACGTTGACGTTCGGATCGCTCAGGATAATCCTTAATGCAGCCGCAACCTTGTCTGCGCCTGCACCGCCGCCGATATCCAGGAAGTTGGCCGGCTCGCCGCCGTGCAGCTTAATGATATCCATCGTGGCCATCGCCAACCCGGCCCCGTTGACCATACAGCCAATCTGGCCATCTAATTTAATGTAGGTCAACCCGTACTTGCGGGCTTCGATCTCCGGTGCGGCTTCTACATCTAAATCACGCATTTCAGCAATATCGGTGTGACGGAACAGCGCGCTATCGTCGATGCTCATTTTCCCATCCAGGGCGATCAAATGCTGGTCCTTGGTAATCACTAACGGATTGATCTCGGCCAGGGTAGCGTCATTTTCGCGGAACACCTGCCATAGTCCCTCGGCCACGTTCATAAACGCCTGCCATTGTTCCTTGGGCAAATCGATCGAGACCGCAATGTCGCGGGATTGGTATTCGCGCAGCCCCAATAGGGGATCGATATGAACCCGAATGATTTTTTCCGGCGAGCGCGCCGCAACTTCCTCGATTTCCACACCGCCTTCGGCGCTGGCCATAATGACCGGTTTGCGAGATGTCCGGTCATTGGTGATGCCCAGGTATATCTCTTTTTCGATGCTGACTGCCTCATCGATGAGCACTTTCCGAACCGGTAATCCCTTGATTTCCATTTGTAGAATAGCCGTGGCTAATTCCTCGGCCTCAGCGGCTGATTTTGCCAGGCGGATCCCGCCAGCTTTGCCCCTGCCACCGACTAAAACCTGCGATTTCACCACTACCCGCCCGCCGAGCTCTTCGGCGATTTGCTTGGCTTCGTGCGAATTGCCCGCTACCCGGCCATGCGGAATTGGAATACCGTACCTGGCAAAAATCTGCTTCGATTGATATTCATGAAGATTCATATTATCTCCCAATTCGGAAGTTGCTGGATTAGTGCTATAACAACAATTTTGCGGGTTTCCACAGAACATGGCCGTAGAAAGCGACAAAATCCCTCTTGTTTGAACGGTCGTACTTCACGAAAAAATTATACACCAGGAGCGTATTGTTGACCTTGCGGAGCAACGGGGTGAAATTTAAATAATCCTTCCTGTCCGCCGGCGCTGACCGAAATGGTTAACCACGATCATCCCTCGCACGAATTTTAATTCTTACCTGATCGAGTAACTACCCGGCTATTACAGAAAAACACCCTCTTTATGCAGTGAAAAAAAAGGCCCGGCGGGGTATCCCGCCGGGCCTTTTTTTATCGCTTGTTTACCCCTTTAGAAAATCATCCAGCGCTTCCTTGCTGATTCGATAAGCGCTGCCAATCTTCCGGGCTTTCAAGTCGCCGGATTGGATCGCTGCGACCACATCCTCTTCCGAGACCCGCAACACCTGGGCCGCTTCCGCTGGGGTCATCACCGCAGGTGTGCTGGCCACGCTATTGGCTGCCGGTGCAGCCGTCGCGGCGCCTGCGCCGGTCATTCCTTGCAGCGACTGGCTGATAACATTGCCAATCCCTAATCCGGCTCCAATACCGGCGGTCAAACCGGCCCCACCGCTCTGGTTCTGCGCCGCATCGCGCAGCGCGTCCGCGGCCTGCAGTTGGGTATAGGTCTGCATATCCAACATGCCCATTGCCCGCAGTTCTTCGGCCGACTTTTCGGAAGGCTTCAGGCTGCCAATGTAGAACGATTTCAATAACAAACCGATCGCGGCGAAATCGTCCTGCGCTTTAGCCCGTACACCGGCGCCAATTTCCTCCACCAGTCCGATCAAATCGGCGACAGAATTCTTGGCGGCTGTTTCACCCAACAGGTCCTGGAGCTTGGACAGCAGCATCGTCCGCAACCGGTTCTCGATATCCACCATCCGGTAGATTCCCTGTGCACCGACGATCTGGGTGACAAACTGCTGCGGATCGCTGATCTGGAACGAATAGCTGCCAAAACCCTGCAGCAAAGCGACTCCCAGGCCCATTCCTGGGTTCTTGACCAGAATCGGCTGTGGGGTACCCCATTTCCGGTCGGCAAACTCGCGCATCGACGCATAATACACTTCTGCGACGAAAGGCGTCCGGTCGTTAAAGGCTTTGCCGATAAGATCGACTAAAATCGGAATGTTCGCGGTTGTAATCGTATGGCGTCCGGGGCCAAAAAATCCAGTGCGCGGCCATCGCGGAAGAAAACTGCCCGTTGCGATTCACGCACAATTACCTGTGATCCAATCCGCAAGTCGGCAACACCTTGCTCGGGAAAACGGTGAACGAGCTCATCCGTCATCTCGGTTGGATATTCAACAACATCAAAAATCCTGGCCATCTTTGCTTTACTCCCGTTTATTGATGATCATTGCGTTTCTACTCAACATATAAGAAAAAACAGGCGTTCGTCGTTCTACAGCGGAATTTGAGTAGTCACATCGAATCAAATGAAAATCGTCCGAAAATTATTGTTCCGAACTTGCGCTGCCGGCGCCCATCATGACTTCAGTGCGTTTTTCGTAAGCCGTCACACACTTTTGCGCCGCACTAACCACGTTCCGCAACGCTGCCGGTAATCCATCGGAGCCTACCGAGGCTTCCACATTATCGATAGCGCCGGAAACTTCATCGGCCAGGTTCATTAATTCCAGGTCGTACTGGTAAACTTTGGCCAGGTCGTCTTGATTGATCTTCACCGCGTCGAAAAAGCCGGTGTAGCCATATGCACCGGTTTTCACCCGATCGATAAATTGGCGTAATTTGATCGAAGCCGCTTCCAGATCGGAAATGTGGGTAATATCACCCTGGCGAATGAAATCACGTTGTAAACCAGACAGACGTTGCCATAATTCCTCATAATGGCTGGCGATCGTTTCGCGCAGCAATTTATCAGAAACACGGCGGTTACCACGCTCAATGTATCCGTTGAATCCCGGAATTTTGCCCAGCAGCTTTTTAAAGATATCCTGATCTGACGTAACCCGATCAAACAAGTCGCTCATTGCGCCTCCTTAAATACCTACGCTCTAGTAAATGGTCACTGCCCGGCCTTGTGAAGTAGAACTCCGAATTTGAGGTGTGTGCGGGGGCGAAGTCCCTGGACACACCTCAAATTCGGAAACTCCTTACCATGCGCCTGAGCAGTTTCTAAAATTGATTATAGCTTAATCTACGCTATAACAAACCGTCACCAGTACCTCGCGAATGGCTTTCTGTCTCATTCGTTAATATTTACGAAAAAGGAAAGTGAATGGTTGCAAGCAATTGTCCGAAAACCCAGGGGGATCGAGTGGCTTACATTCCTATATGATTTTGACAAATGATTTTTATAAAGGGAAGGCCGATATGGCTCTCTTGCTACCATAAATTTCTTAACCAAACAGCCTTCACTTGTAAGGTGCCTGTAATTAATTTGACTTGAATTAGGTCATACTATCGCTATAATTAATGTCAGGTAAGATAATTACCTAAATGAGAGCGGAAAGGAGGTGACTAAAATGTTATTCGCTCCTAAGGAAAAAGGTCAGGGTCTTGTAGAGTATGCTTTGATTCTTGTTTTGGTAGCCGTTGTCGTGATTGTTATTCTTGCTCTGCTGGGGCCTGCCATTGGCAACATTTTCAGTAACATCGTCGGTAGCATCTAATCCAATCTCGAGCTCTTTTCAAGAGCAAATGATAGACCCTGTTTAGACAGGGTCTATCATTTTTAACCTGGTGCGTTTTTGGCCGAACAGGCAAGTACCGGGGACCAGGCTCATCGAGGGGGCATCCCACCCGTGAATTTACCTTTATAGATACCCTTCACCAAGCTGTACAATTTTGTGAGCAACAAATCTGCCGAATTATTCGTTTACCCTTACATCTAGTTTTCAAATTACCGTCCGGCTATTTGATTTCACTTGCACTCGTAAATGGCTGATATATAATGATTGGAGATAGATATTGTGCCAATTTTCCCCTTTCCGTCATCATTGAACCGGCAACCTATACGAAGGAAATGATTTATAATATGGTCACTCTATGCACACGCACGTTTTCAGTAATACATCCCGTTAGGAGGTATGTCCATGGCCGCTAAAGGTAGAAGAGGTGGGCGGGTAATAATCCTGGTGGCATTGATCCTGATCCTTGTTGTAGGGGGTGCATACATTTACCTCCAGATGCAACAACAACGATCGTCAGCCCAGAACTCCCCCCAGCTCGACCCCTGAAGTTCAGATGGTAAGCATCGTCGTTACTGCACAATCGATTCCCCGTGGTGCTGAAATTACGAGCGATGTGTTGACCACCGTAGATTACCCTGAGGATAAGCTAGTCCAGGGAACGTTTATCACCGATATGTCAACGGTTATCGGCAGTCGCGCAAAATACGACCTCGATCCGGGCGTTCCTTTAACCAAATCCGAATTGATTGAGCCATCCGGTGGTTCGGTTGCTTCGTTCGATGTACCGGTAGATTTTGTGGCCATGCCTATACCTGTCACGGAATTGACTTCAGTCGCTGACGCGCTGGCTCCGGGTGACCATGTGATGGTCATTGGCTGTATGATGCTGGTCGATGTGGATCCCGATTTCCAATCCGAATCGCCGGATACCCTCGATGAGATCATCTCTCCGGGCGCGACGGGTACTAATGGAACGACCAGTTCCGCTTCGGAATCGTCCAGCGCCGGCTCTAACCAGATCGGTGGGACCACCTCAACTGAAGGCGATACGCTTACAGCCGGTGGAACCATCCAGGGGCGGACCGAACTAGACCCGACCTTGAACGTCCCCCTGTACCTGATCCCCAGCGAAAAACAACGCCCGCGCACGGTGTGCCAGACGGTTATCCAGGATGCTGTCGTTTTACGGCTCGGCCAGTATTCCGCCCCGGTCATTCAAGCTACCCCAGCAGCCGGGCAAACGACCAATACCTCAACGACAACGACGACAACCTCGCCGACCACAACCACGGTTACTTTGGTGGTCAGCCCTCAGGATGCGGTCTCGTTGAACTATATTCTGCTGAACAACATTACGATCAACCTGGCCTTGAGAAACCCGTCGGATACTCAGCCCATCGTAACCGATGCGGTTACGCAGCAGTACCTGATGGATCAGAAAAACATCCCCCTGCCGGCTAAATTGCCGTATGCATTGGAACCGCGGGTTGATTCTTTGGACTTCCCCGCTCTTCCAACTCCCGCCGCTTCTACTTCAACCAACCCGTAGAGAAGGAAGGCAATTTTAGCGGTTATACCTGATTGATTACAACGCGGAGAATTTATGCCAACGCCTGATAAAATTCGGGTTTTAATCGTTGATGACATCCAGGAAACGCGCGATAGTATTCGGCGCATGTTGCAGTTCGAGCCAACCATCGAGGTAGCCGGGACTGCTCAAACTGGCCGGGAGGCCATCGAAGCTGCGAGTAAGTTAAAACCCGACGTTGTTATCATGGATATCAATATGCCTGATATTGATGGCATATCGGCAACCGAGACGATCCGTAAAAAAGTCCCTTTTACCCAGATTATCGTTTTATCCGTTCAAAGCGACCCAGGTTACATGCGCCGGGCTATGTTAGCCGGCGCACGTGACTTTCTCACCAAACCCCCCATGATCGACGACCTCGTCTCGGCGGTTAAACGCGCCGGGCAAATGGCCTACGATGAGAGGGCAAAATCTGTAACTCCCTTCACCAACCTCACCAATGACAGCGGCGGCTCTACCGGCCAGCAGGCCTATCAGGGCGGCAAAGTCATCGTCGTTTACAGCCCGAAAGGTGGTGTAGGCAAATCAACTGTGGCCGTCAACCTGGCCGCCGCGCTCCTTCATAACGATACACGTGTCATCCTGGTGGATGGCAACCTGCAATACGGCGACGTGGCTGTGCTCTTGAATGAGCAAGGCAAGAATAACTTGCTCGACCTGACCCAGCGCGTTGACGAGTTGGATCCGGAAATCGTCGAAGAAGTTGTGGTCAGACACAGCTCCTCCAACCTGGACATCCTGGCCTGCCCGCCTCGACCCGAACTGGCCGAGTTGGTCACTGGCGAGCAATTTGGGGCACTTTTACAATACATCAAACAGCTATACAATTATGTTATTGTAGATACTGCCTCGTACCTCACCGACGTCGTTCAGTCAGCCATCGAGAATGCGGATCAGATTGTGTTGATCACCACCCAGGACATCCCATCGATTAAGAGCTGCAACCTCTTCCTCTCTTTGGCATCTGCAATCGGTATCAAAGATCGTATCCTTTTCATCATGAACCGCTTCGACAAACGATTGAAGATAACCCCCGAAAAAGTAGGCGACAGCCTTCACCAGGAAATTGTGATGGCCATCCCCTTCGAAGAAAAGACGATCCCCAATTCGGTCAACCGCGGGGTCCCCTTCGTTCTAGAAAACAGGTCGCTTCCCGTCAGCAAGAATTTCCTGTCCTTAGCCGAAATTTTGCAAAAGAAAATTTCGCAAGAGGAAACCGGCCGGGAAGAATTGATTGGTAAAAAGTAAAGGTACATCAAAGGAAGGTAACCGATGTCGATCTTAAAGCGTATTCAGGGGGATAACAATAGCCCCAAACCGGCAGGGCAAAATGCTGGTAACACGGGCCAACGCAATGGCAGCGGTCCGTTATCGACCACCCGGCGTGTCGCAGCTCCAACGATACCTACCACGCAGGATACATACCAGGATTTGAAAACCCGCGTCCAGAACAAGCTCCTTTCGACTCTGGACGTTAATATGGACGTCACCAAGATTTCGGAAGTTCGCAATACCATCCAGGATTTATTCGAACAAATCCTGGCCGAAGAGAATATCGTCCTCTCCCGTCCAGAAAGAGCCCGCATGTTCGAGCAGATCGTAGCTGAAATCCTCGGCTTCGGCCCACTCCAACCCCTTCTGGACGACGACAGCATCACCGAAATCATGGTCAACGGTGCCAAAAGCATCTACGTCGAGCGCCGCGGCAAAATTCAGCGCGCCCCGTTGACCTTCGAAAACAACGAGCACGTGATGCGCATTATTGAGCGCATCGTAGCACCGTTAGGGCGCCGTATCGATGAATCCTCGCCTTATGTAGATGCTCGTCTCCCGGATGGCTCTCGTGTGAATGCCGTCATTCCACCCATTTCACTGGTCGGGCCGGTGCTGACCATCCGAAAATTTGCTCGCAACCCAATTACCATCGATCAGTTGGTCCAGTTTGGCTCGATCACTCCGGAAGCTATTCAGCTTCTGGATGCTTGCGTTAAAGCCCGTTTGAACGTCGTTATTTCCGGTGGTACCGGTTCGGGAAAAACGACATTCCTGAATATCCTTTCCAGTTTTATCCCGTCCGATGAGCGGATCATCACCATCGAGAACGCGGCCGAGCTTCAGCTCCGCCAGGAACACGTCGTCACACTGGAGTCCCGCCCCAGCAACATCGAAGGCCGCGGCGAGATAACCATCCGCCAGTTGGTGATCAACGCCCTGCGTATGCGTCCCGACCGGATTATCGTCGGCGAGATCCGCGACGAAGCCGCCCTGGATATGCTCCAGGCTATGAACACCGGTCACGATGGTTCGATGACCACCCTGCACTCGAACAGCCCGCGCGATACCCTGGCCCGCCTGGAAACGATGGTGTTGATGGCCGGCATGGATCTGCCCATGCGCGCCGTCCGTGAGCAGGTTGCTTCGGCCCTGGATGTCGTCGTCCACCAGGAAAGGCTGCGAGACGGTACGCGCAAAATCGTCAACATCACTGAAGTCTCCGGGATGGAAGGCGATATCATTACCATGACGGATATTTACGTTTTTGAACAGGCGGGGTACGAAAACGGCAAAGTCGTGGGCCGGTTGAGACCCACCGGTTTGCGGCCCCGCTTTTACGACAAAATCGAAGCGGCCGGGATCCATTTGCCGCCTTCGATTTGGGGTATGGGAGAACGCAGGAGATAAACGGATTTATCTCCAGAAACGGGGTTACCCTGGATAGAAAGCAGGTGAGTATATGAGTCCAGCAATAATTTTACTCGGTGGTGGGGTCTTCGCTATTTTGCTGCTAATCGTGGGCATAATTGTTTCCGTCAGCAGTGAACGTACAATAGTGGAAGAACGCCTGGGACGTTACGTCGAGACCCAGCAAGCTCTCGGTGCGGAATCCGACCGGGTGAAATCCACTCCCCTGACCGATTGGCTGAATAAACGGGTAGAACGCTCTTCATTGGGCGACCGTATCCAGCAAGACCTGGCCCGGGCCGACCTGAAATTTAAATCCGGCGAATATATTGCGCTGGTCACTATAGCGATTGTGGTAGTAGCCGCGGTCGGTTTTGTCATCGGTAGAAACGTTTTCGTGGCCATCATTGGCGGGATCATCGGCGCTTATCTGCCCCGGATGTACATCCGCCGGCAGCAAAATAACCGCTTGATTAAATTCAACGACCAGCTTCCGGATATGCTAAACCTGATGGTCAACGGCCTGCGGGCCGGGTACTCAACCATGCAAGCCATGGAAGCCGTTTCGAAAGAGCTGCCGGCCCCAATCTGCGATGAATTTCGCCGGGTCGTCCAGGAAATGCAGCTCGGTGTGACTATGGAGCGCGCCCTCGAAAACCTGCTCATACGTATCCCTTCAGACGACCTTGATCTGGTGATCACCGCCATCAACGTCCAGCGCGAGGTCGGTGGTAACCTGGCCGAAATTCTGGACACGATATCCTTCACCATCCGTGAACGGGTGCGGATCAAAGGTGAAATTCGTGTGTTGACAACTCAGGTCATGTATTCTGGTAAATTCCTGGCCGTCCTGCCAATCTTTGTGATTGGTATTCTTTATTTGCTGGACCGGCCGTACATGATGACGTATTTTGATCCCGAAAATGTTCCTTGCGGTTACATCGCCCTTGCCGTCGCCGCTATCTTGATCATTGCCGGTTATTTCACGATGACCAAGCTTGGCGACATCGAGGTTTAAGGATACTGGGAGGCTGATATGACTTTTATTATTATTCTGGGTGTCTTAATCATTTTTGGCGCCGTGATTCTGACCGTCATCGGTTTGAGGAACCCTGAACTGGCGAACCAAAGGGCATTGCAAGCGCGCCTGGAAGAATTCAGCCAGACAGGCGAACAAATCGACCTGACCAAGCTGGAGCTTTCTCAGCCATTTTCAGAGCGGGTAATCTACCCGATTGCCCGTAAGTTAGGTGAAGTAGCCATACGCTTCACGCCACAAAATGCGCTTCATTCGATTTCCCGCAAACTCGAATTGGCTGGCAGCCCGGCCCGGCTCGACCCTACCATGATCCTGGCTTTACAGTTCATCGCCGGCGTCATCTTTGGTGGCCTGGTCCTGCTGGTCTCCACCCTCGGTAAAACCAACTGGTCGATCGGCCGGAT
Source organism: uncultured Chloroflexia bacterium (assembly GCA_963704755.1). Lineage (GTDB taxonomy): Bacteria > Chloroflexota > Anaerolineae > Anaerolineales > Anaerolineaceae > Bellilinea. Next base: position 4,851,012 of record OY969938.1, on the reverse strand, counting down.
CACACTCATCTCACTGGTATTTGCCGTACTGGGCTTTTTCTTCCCCCAGCTCTGGCTGACCAGTAAAATTTCCAAGCGCCAAAAAGAAGTCCGCAAAGCCATGCCGGATGCCCTCGACCTGCTGACCATTTGCGTCGAAGCCGGCCTGGGGTTCGATGCAGCCATGTCGAAAGTCAGTGAGAAATGGGAATCTGAGCTTTCCTTGGCCTTTGCCCGCGCAATCCAGGAAATTCAGCTCGGCAAGATCCGCCGCGAAGCCTTGCGTGATATGGCCGACCGGATCGGCATTCCTGAAATCACCAGCTTTGTCGCGGCGGTTATCCAATCGGAGCAATTAGGTGTCAGTATGTCCAAGGTGCTCCGCATCCAGTCCGATCAGATGCGGGTACGCCGCCGCCAGTTAGCCGAAGAGGAAGCCCACAAAGCGCCTTTGAAGATGCTGATCCCGATGGCGCTGCTGATCTTCCCCTCTTTGATGATCGTCTTGTTAACGCCCGCCGCCCTGCAGTTAGTTCACTCGGCCCTGGGCGGGATGTTTCAATAACAAGGCCGCCAGTCAGAAAATACCCTCTTTGGTAACGTAAGCAGTCCAGAGATCATTCCTGGGCTGAATTGATTCGATCTTCACCCATCAGGAGTGCCTATGCCGGATAGCCTGGCCAAAATACCAGCCTATCAGATTAACCACATGGCATGGGCGGTCCTTGATTTTATCTATCCACCCCGCTGTGGAGGTTGTGGAAAACCCGGTACGCGTTGGTGCGCTGAATGCCGCTCTACCTTACGGCCGGTGCCGCATCAACGCGCCTGTCCAACCTGTGACCTGCCGCTCGAGCCGGGCCAACCCTGCCCGGATTGCAGCCGGCATGGGCCTGAATTTGATATGCTTCGCTCGGTTTACATTTATGAAGGTGTTTTGCGGAAGGCGATTCACCGGCTCAAGTTTCAAAATGACCTGGGGCTGGCTGAAACCTTCAGTGCGGATCTGGTCGATGAATTCCAATTCCTCGGCTGGCCCATAGACTTGATCACCGCTGTGCCTCTTTCCAAAAGGCGAAAAAAGGAGAGAGGCTATAACCAATCCGGCCTGCTGGCCCGCAATCTTGCCTGGGCGGTAAAAATTCCCTATCGCCCGGCTCTGGTCACCCGCAATCGAGAGACGGTATCACAAGTGGGGCTGGAGGCTCCCCAACGCCTGGATAATGTCTCCGGTGCATTCACTGCCCAAAAGGAAAACTGTTCCGGGCAGAACATCCTGGTGATCGACGATATCGCCACCACGGGCGCCACATTATCCGCATGCGCTTTGGCGCTTCGCGAAGCCGGGGCGTGCAAGATTTTTGCATTAACCCTGGCGCGTGCCGTACATCTAGACACAAATTAGGGTATACTTGGTCGTTATTACCCGGTCTTGTTTCACCGGGCATAAAATAAGGAGGTTACAATGGACCAAAAAGTTGATATCTTTGCCCGCAACATGGAAGTAACAGAACGGCTCCAGACATACGTAACCAAGAAGGTTTCGAAGTTCGATCGTTTTATCAATGACCTGGATGAGAACTCGCGTTGAACTGGCCTACTTAAAATCTGCACGAAGTGCCTCCGACCGCCAGGTCGCTCAAATTACGCTGCGTGGAAAAGGTTTTATCCTGCGCTCCGAAGAACGGGCGGATGACCTGTTCACCGCGATCGACGCGGCCGTCGATAAAATGCAGCGGCAGATTTCGCGTTATAAAGGTAAACGCCAGCATGGCCGTGGAGATGGCACCCCCGCTTCCGAAGTGGCCGTCCCGATCGACGGTGACAGCGAAGAAGGCGAAGCCTTACCGCTCATCGCTCGCCGGAAAGTCTTCACCATGGTGCCTATGGACGAGTTGGAAGCAGTCGAGCAAATGAAGCTGCTCGGCCATGAGAATTTCTTTGTTTTTTACAACGTCAATTCGAACGCAATTAATGTTCTTTACACGCGTCGAGACGGTTCGTATGGCTTGATCGAACCCAAGATTGGATAAATTCGGACGTTAAACCGCTTCGTTCAATCCGAGCCCGGGTAACCCCCGGGCTCAATTTTGCTCACTTTTGCGACTGTTCAGGCAAGTTTGGCCCTTTTTTACTTGCCTTGTCACTACTCTTGCTGTGCGCTATAATCAACCCGTTGTCTAACGAAATTCAGTAAAAGGTTAAAATGTATGATTGATGTAAATGATCTCCGTAAAGGTGTTACCTTCGAAATTGACGAAAGCCTGTACAAAGTACTGGAATACAGCCATCACAAACCCGGTCGTGGAAACGCAACCATCCGTATCAAAGCCCGCAATCTCCGCACCGGCTCTACGATTGAAAAAACTTTCAATTCCGGCGACCGCGTACAAGATGTCCGTCTTGAATACCACATGGCTCAATACCTTTACAACGACGGTGAGCTTTACTATTTCATGGACACCGAAACCTTCGAGCAATACCCTATCCGCCAGGAGATCCTGGGAGAATTGGCCGGATTCCTGAAGGAAGAAATGGAAGTGAAGTTAACCTTCTACGGCACTGAAGCTCTGGATATCGAACTGCCGACAACGGTTGATATGAAAGTCGTTCAGGCGGACATCGCCGTTCGGGGAGATACAGCTACCGGTGTCACCAAGAACATCACTGTCGAATTGGGTGTTCATGTTCAAGTACCGAATTTCGTTAGCGAAGGCGATGTAATCCGTATCGATACGCGCACAGGAGAGTATGTCACCCGCGTACAATAAACGCTGATACGGCTGTAGTTTGATCAGGATGACAATCGAATCGTCCCCTTTCCAGGGGACGGATTTTTAAGAAAGTGAGGCGTCGTTGAAAACCCCTGCAGGTTCAGAGTGCAAATATTTCTTTGGGGATTATTTCCGGGGACGCAGTCACGAGGAATGCCGTTTGATTGGGAATAACCCACCGCCCAACAACTGGACTCCCGATTTGTGCCAAAGCTGCCCGGTACCCGCTATTTTACGAGCCAATGCATGCCCGTACATGGTCCTGGAAGGTAATGTCAAGCGCGGTTTTCTGGGGTTAGGGCGGAAAGTGATCGTTTCAAGCTATTGCAACAAAGCCCACCAGGTTGTGAAAGAGCCTGAGGTTGGCTGCGGCCTTTGTCACCCCTTACCACCGGAGTTCACTGAAAACGAACAATGACCTTTACCCTACTCCTCGATCTCGACGATACCCTGCTTACCAATGATATAGACGTCTTTATAAAGGCATATTTTTCAACCCTGGGAGAGGCTTTCTCCCCTTACAAAGAACCGGATAAGATGTTGGCAGCGATGCATAAAGCAGTTCAAGCCATGCTGCACAAACAGTTTCCAGGGGGAACGCTTGAAGAAACGTTCGACCGGGTTTTTTATGCCGAAATCGATGTTGAAAAAAGCCTGTTGAAGGAAACCATCCATAATTATTATCGCGATGAATTTCCGCACCTCCAGCACCTGACGTCTCCCCGCCCGGAAGCCGTCAGTCTGGTTCAGTCCGCGGTCCAGAAGGGCTGGACGGTCGTTGTTGCAACCAACCCGCTCTTCCCGGCGGCAGCCATTCACCAGCGCCTGAGTTGGGCTAACCTGCCGGTCGATCGCATTCCCTTCGAGCTGGTCACCACCTACGAAAACTCGCATTTCTGCAAGCCGAACCCTTCCTATTATGCCGAGATCCTGGCCCGGCTGCGCTGGCCCGAAGGCCCGGTAGCGATGGTAGGCAACAGCCTGGAGGATGACATTCACCCTGCCGAAGCATTAGGCATGCCCACCTATTGGCTATGCGAAGATCCGGAAGCAGAGATCCCCTTCGAACGCCATCCGGACAGCCAAAGCGGCCCCATCTCCGGCATCCTCCCATGGCTGGAAAACCTCTCTTCCGACCAGGTACTCCCTGCCTACACCAGCAGTACCGCCTCGATCGCCACGCTCCAATCCACACCTGCGGCCATGTCGGATTTATCGACCGACCTGTCGTCAGAACAGTGGAATCACCGGCCGGCGCCACAGGAATGGAGTTTCACCGAGATCCTTTGCCACCTTCGGGATGTCGATCTCGAAGTAAATTACGACCGGATCAAGACTATCCTTTCCGGGAGCAACCCCTTCATCCCGGCCGTCATGACGGACCCCTGGGTAGAGGAACGGAAATACGTCAGCCAGAACGGTCCCAAAGCCCTGGTCGAGTTTACCGAAGCCCGCTCCGGCTTGCTCAACCTGCTGCTCAATTTGCAGACCGGTGATTGGCAGGAACCCGCCCGTCACGCCATCTTTGGCCCGACCACGCTCATGGAAATTGTCGAATTCATCGCCACCCACGACCGCAATCACATCAACCAGGCCTGGGAAGCCTTGCAAGCCTGATCTCCTGGCGCTGACCGACCCGGTCCACCCCTAAGCCTAAAATTCAGTCCGGTTTTTCACCGGCCCTGAATATAAGAGATTTATAATAAATATATCAATATTTATCCACATACTGGCAACAGGTTTAATAGATTGGTATAATCTCGTTGACTAATCAACGAAAGAACCTGTTTCGGTTATCCTGAAACCGGAGGTACATGTGAGTTCTCGCAACCAATCATACATCGTCTATGTGTTGCTGTTTATCGCTATTATTTCTATGCTGGTTTATAGCGTAAATCAACGCAGCAACCCCTCTGAGGTGACCCTTAATCAACTTGCTGAAGATATTAAAAATCAAAAGGTTACAAAGATCGAGGAAGACCAGGACCGCCTGACCATTACCTACAAAGACCTTTCTACTCAGGTAGCGACGAAAGAGTCGACGGCTACCCTGGTACAACAACTTTTGGATTATGGCGTTTCCCAAGATCAGTTATCTCCTGACAAAATAAAGATTTTGATCAAGCCACCCAGTGCCTGGTTAGGAATTTTGACCGCTCTCGGTTACATCTTCCCCTTCATCCTGCTGGTCGGCGCATTCTTCTTTATTTTCCGGCAAGCTCAGGGCAGCAATAATGCCGCAATGTCCTTCGGCAAATCGCGAGCCAGAATGTTTACCGGCGATCATCCTACCGTAACCTTTACCGATGTCGCAGGGGTTGAAGAGGCGAAGGAGGAATTAAAGGAAGTCGTCGAATTCCTGCGCGAGCCTCAGAAGTTCATTCAATTAGGCGCGCGCATCCCCAAAGGTGTTTTGCTGGTCGGCCCTCCCGGCACCGGTAAGACTCTCATGGCCAAAGCCGTCTCCGGCGAAGCCGGTGTGCCTTTCTTCTCGATTTCCGGCTCGGAATTTGTCGAAATGTTCGTCGGTGTAGGCGCCAGCCGGGTGCGTGACCTGTTCGACCAGGCCAAACGGCATTCGCCCTGTATCGTCTTCGTCGATGAAATCGACGCGGTCGGCCGCCAGCGTGGCGCCGGTTTAGGTGGAAGCCACGACGAACGTGAGCAAACTCTTAACCAGATGCTGGTGGAGATGGATGGTTTCGATACCGACACCAACATCATCATCATGGCAGCCACCAACCGCCCCGATATTCTGGACCCGGCCTTGCTGCGGCCAGGCCGTTTCGACCGCCGGGTTGTACTGGATCGCCCGGATGTGCGCGGACGGGAAGCCATTCTCAAAGTCCATATCAAAGGCAAACCTTTGGAACCGGGCGTGGAGCTTTCCACCCTGGCACGGGCTACACCTGGATTTGTGGGTGCCGATCTGGAAAACCTGGTCAACGAGGCTGCTATTTTAGCTGCCCGACGTAACCGCAAGAGCATCTCGCAGTCTGAGTTCGAAGAAGCCATCGAGCGAGTCATCGCCGGCCCAGAACGCAAGAGCCGCCTGATCAGCGATGACGAAAAGAAGATCATTGCTTATCACGAAGCCGGTCACGCGGTGGTGATGAACGCCCTGCCGGAGCACGATCCGGTCATGAAAGTGACCATCGTCGCTCGTGGAATGGCTGGTGGCTACACCATGGCCCTGCCGACCGATGACCGGACGGTGATGCCGCGCAAGAAGTTGATTGCTGAAATGGTTGGCCTTTTGGGCGGCCGGGCAGCAGAAGAGATCGTCTTCGACGATATCACTTCCGGCGCCGGCAACGACATCGAACGGGTCACCCAGATCGCCCGCAACATGGTCACCCGCCTGGGTATGAGCAGTGAGATGGGCCCGATGGTCTATGGCCAGAAGGAAGAGCTCATTTTCTTGGGTCGTGAGATCTCGGAACAGCGTGATTACTCCGAGGCAGTCGCCGAAATGATCGACCGCGAGGTCCGCACCCTGGTCCGCGACGCATACGCCCAGGCCCGCGATATTCTCAGCCAATACCGCGACAAACTGGATGCAGTCGCCACCAAACTGATCGAAGTAGAAACGATCTCACGCGATGAATTCGAGGCGATTTTCCCACCTCCTTTCCCGAAAAGCAGTGGTGTCCCGGTGATGGTAGCCGGATAGTAACTACTCAGGCTCCTGTTAAGAAGTTCCCGAATTTGAGGTGCGTGCGGGGGCTCCGCCCCCGCACGCACCTCAAATTCGGGTTTCTTCCTCGCTAGGCTGAGCAGTCACACCGGATAAATAAATAAAAAAGAGCCCTGGCTATCGGCCAGGGCTCTTTTTTATTTATTTATCCGGAGGTAGAACATTTTATGAGCGAGTATGCAAAAAGGTTATTCAATCCCTTCGATATACATCCGGCGCAGTTCTCGGCGTAATACCTTGCCCACGCTTGTTCGAGGTAGTTCAGTGCGGAACGAGACCTGGGCCGGTACTTTATAGCGCGCCAGGTATTGGCCGCACCATACGCGGATGTCCTCGGCGGTCATACTTTCACCCGGTTTCAATACCACCCAGGCCTTCACAATTTCCACCCGTACCGGATCGGGTACTCCTGAAATGGCTACCTCCGCTACCTTGGGGTGCAAGGCAATGACCTCCTCCACTTCGCGAGGCCAGACCTGGAAACCGCTAATTTTGATGAGTTCTTTTTTGCGATCCACCAAGTAAAAATAGCCATCTTCGTCCATGCGGGCGATATCACCGGTATGCAACCAGCCGTCGATCAAGGTTATTTTCTCTTCTTCGGGCTGGTTATGATACCCGGCCATCACCTGCGGGCCTCGAATGATCAGCTCGCCTGGCCGTTCGGCCGGCAGCTCTGTCCGCCCATCTTCGAGATCGACGATGCGGCAATCGACATCTGGCAGCGGCAGGCCGATCGAACCGCTGCGGTTTTCGCCGTACATCGGGTTGCAATGGGTGGCCGTCGGCGCCTCGGATAGGCCGTAGCCCTCCATCACCTTTCCCCCGGTTAATTCCTCGAACTTGTGCTTCGTCTCCGCCATCAGCGGAGCCGATCCACTGATACAGGCCTTGATCGAGCTCAAGTCGATTTTTCCGGCCAGCACGTCCGGCGATTGGTTGATCGACTGGTACAAATTAGGCACGCCCGGAAACAGCGTCGCCTTATATTTTTGAATGCCGAGCAGAATATCATCCAGGTTACGCGGGTTATGGACCAGCACCAGGCTGGCCCCCAGGCCAATACCCACGCTCATCGCAATGACCATCCCGTAGACATGATAAAGCGGGATCGCCGTCATGACCACTTCCTGGCCGTCCACCATCCCGGACAGCCAGTTCCTGAACTGGGTGGTGTTGGCGACCAGGTTTCTGTGCAGTCCTATCGCGGCCTTGGGTGTGCCAGTCGTCCCACCGGTGTATTGGTAAACCGCCGGGTCCTGCGCAGACAGGACCGGCAAATCCACTTTGTATTGCCGGCCGATAGAGAGAAACGTGGTCAGCCAGCAGTCCCCCGGGCCGCTTGAGCACGGCCGCGCTGGCATAAATTCGGCCAGGCTTGTATCCAGTAAATCGGAGGCGTCCTCAACTTCGGTGTAAATAATCGATTCGATCGGCGTCTGCCCCCGGACGGTCTCCAACAGTTCTTTTAGTGAGGCCAACGCCACGACCGTTTTGACCTGTGAATTGCCGATCTGGAAGGTTAATTCCCGTTCTTTGTACTGCGGGTTCATCGCCACCACAATTCCGCCGGCTTTCAGGACACCATAGAACGCCAGGACGAATTGGGGAATATTCGGCAGGATGATCCCCACCCGATCGCCTTTATGCACCCCCCAGCGTATCAGCGCCGCGGCAAATGCGTCGGTTAGGGCTTCCATTTCTGAAAAACTGATCGTCTGATCCGCGAATATCGTGCAAGCCCGCTCCGGGAAACGCCGGGCGGCTTGCGCCAGATAATCATGCAAGACCAGGTTTGGGTAACTCAAAGTGGGCGGCACCGATGAATTGTATTGTTTCAACCAGGGTTTTGTGGGCATCTTTTCCATTAAATACTTTCCGGTAAAGGTTCTGCCGGAATAAATTCCTTTCCGCTGATGATCAGCTTATAAACATCTTCGACTACACCCGCCCGAGCATCAAACCAGTGGATGCTCGGGTCGCTTTCCTTGAACCAATTGGCCTGCCGGCGGACGAAAATCCGCGTGGAGCGTTTGATCTGGGCCTTGGCTTCTTCCAGGTTAATTTTCCCTTGCAAGAAGGCCACGACTTCGCCGTACCCGATTGCGCTCATCGAGGGCAGCTCCGCTGAATACCCCTGCACTAACAGCCCGGATACTTCGTTCACTAACCCGTCGGCAAACATTTTGTCGATACGGGCATCGATGCGGGCATATAAATCGCTTCGTGGCCGGCGCAGGCCCACTTTCAAGACCGAATATTTACACCGGCCTTTACGGCGTTGATCGGAGAACTTGCGTCCGGTCAAAAAAATAACCTCGAAAGCGCGCACCGTCCGGCGTACGTTATTTGGCTCGATATTGGCGGCGGCCTGGGGGTCGATGGACGCCAGTTTTCGGTGCAGTTCCAGCGGGCCGATCTGCCGACCCCAATTCTCCAGGACCTCCCGCAAACGCTCATCCGGCTGCTGAACGGGGATCTGCCAATCCTCCAGGATAGCCTGTACATACTGGCCGGTCCCACCTACCAGCAGCGGGAGCTTTCCGCGGTCTTGCACAACCTGGATCGCTGCCTGGGCGGCTTGCTTGAAAGTAGCCAGGCTCCAGACTTCGTCAGGTGCAGCCACGTCGATCAAATGATGCGGGACCCGGGTTCGTTCTTGCCGGGTCGGTTTGGCCGTGCCGATATCCATACCACGGTAAAACAGGCGCGAATCGGCCGAAACAATCTCACCCCCCAGGCGCTCGGCCAGGTCCAGGGATAGGTCGGTTTTGCCAACCCCGGTCGGCCCAAGGATAACCACCAACGGAGCGGAGAGATCAGGCCAGAGCATTTTCGAACCAGGTGATATCTTGGGGTTTCCTGCCGGGTTTCCCCAGGATAGCGATCACATCGATGCGCCAGCCTTCCGCCGGGCAGTCCATGGATTGCAAATAATATTCCGCGCAGGCGATCAGGTGCTCCCGCTTCAGCGCCGTAATCGACTCTTCCGGTGCGCCAAAAGCGGTATTGCTGCGGGTCTTGACTTCGACGAAAACGACCTGGCCGTCTTTCTGCGCCAGCAAGTCGATCTCGCCATAAGGTGTGCGGATATTCCTGCCAAGGATCGTGTAGCCCTTGTCCCTCAAGAATTCCACTGCTCGCTGCTCCCCCCATGAGCCCAATTGTGCGTTATGCCTGCCAATACCCGTTTTTCCTGCCATACCCTCTATTTTACCCTCGGTTCATGGCCATCCGCCACGGATTTACGCTGATGGACACAGATGTTTATTGGGATTTCGATGAAATGGCTGGTGCGCAGCCATTTCATTGAAATCCCATTGTTGGCGTTCGGGCCGATCTCCAGACCGAGCCCGCTCTGCGAGGCAGTGCGGGTCGATGGCTTGGAAAGCCAGGCTGCCTATCTTATTAAATTCGGAATTTTTTAACAGGAGCCCGTGAATTACCCACAAGTTTTTTTAAGGATTCCTTAAATTAAGAAAATCTGTGTCCATCCGTGCTCAACCGTGGCCCACCTCTTTCCCACGCGCTAAAATCGCTACTGCCCCGAAAGATATCTGATACAATGTAAATCAAACTGCCATTGGTCAGTAAAATTGCCAGTGGTAAAAAAAATAATCCATAAATCAGGTAAATTAATCATGCCCACAGCCGAGACCATTGCAATCGGTACCGAATTACTCCTGGGCGAGATTCAGGATACCAACACAGCCTACCTCGCCCGCAAATTACGCGATCATGGCGTAGATTTCTTTCGCGCCACCATTATTGGCGACAACGACAAAAGAATCGGTAAAGCCATACAGGAAGCCCTGACCCGCTCCGATATTATCCTCACCACCGGTGGATTAGGCCCAACCGTGGATGATCCTACCCGCCAGGCCGTTGCCTACGCCTTAGGGGTCGAACTCGAGTTTCACCCCGAGCTTTGGGAGGTCATCCAGGAGCGTTTTCAACGTTACCATCGCAACCCGACCGAGAATAACCGCCGCCAGGCTTATCTGCCGGCCGGCGCGGTAGTGATCGAGAACCCGGTCGGCACCGCCCCGGCCTTTTACGCCGAAGTCAATCACAAGCTGGTGATCAGCATGCCCGGCGTACCGCGCGAGATGGAGACCATTCTGGATCTCAGCGTCATCCCCTTGCTGCGCGAAAAGTTCACCCTACACGAGGTCATCAAAGCCCTGGTCGTGCATACGGCCGGCGTAGGCGAATCTCAGGTGGACGAGTGGATCGATGACCTGGAACGGTTGGAGAACCCGACCGTGGGCCTGCTGGCCCACCCCGGCCAGGTAGATATCCGCGTGACGGCCAAGGCCGAATCCGAAGCGGAAGCCGACGAAATGATTTCACGGGTCGTCGAAGTTGTCCGCCAGCGGGTGGGCAATGCCGTGTATGGGTACGACCAGGAAACCTTACAAGATGTCCTGAGCCGTGCTTTGGCTACGCGCAAATGGCGCCTGGCAATCCTGGAGTGGGGTCTGGAGAGCGGAATTTGCCGGAGAATGGCCACAAGCCCGGAGGTAGTCTGCCCGAGTGATAATGGAGAGACGCCTCAAGATATGCAAGCATTGGAGACCTGCCTGGCAGATGCAAGCCAAAATAACCAGGCCCAGGCTGCTCTGGGAGCAATCTATACCCCCGGCCCGATTCGCCAGAAGCTCGAATTGGCTCTGATCACCCCCAAAGGAACCCTCAAGAACGACTTGTCTTACGGCGGGCCACCTCAATTAGGGCTGGGCTGGGCCATTAACACTACCCTCGATTTTTGTCGTCGAAATATCCCATAATAACAGGAGCGCCGGATTATATGGAAAATGTTTCCTTACTGCTGACGAACGCCATAGTTCTCACCATGGACGAGCAGTATCACGTCTATGAGCCCGGGGCAGTCGCTGTATCTGCCGATAAAATCGTGGCAGTTGGACCCCAAGCCGAGATCGAGCAAAGATATACTGCCGATGCGGTCCTGGATTGCCATTCGAAAGTGCTCATGCCGGGTCTGGTCAATGCCCACACGCATGTGCCCATGACCTTGCTGCGCGGCCTGGCCGATGACCTGCGTTTGGACGTTTGGCTGTTAGGCTACATGATGCCGGTCGAGCGTGAATTCGTCTCCCCTGATTTTGTCAGGCTCGGCACCCGCCTGGCCTGCGCCGAGATGATCCGCGGTGGGGTAACCTCCTTTGCCGACATGTATTACTTCGAGGAGGATATCGCCCGCGCCACCGCCGAAGCCGGGATGCGGGCAGTTTGCTCGCAGTCCATCCTCAAATTCCCCACTCCGGATGCCGCCTCCTACGAAGAATCACTGGCATATGCGCGCAACTACATCCAGAACTGGAAGGGCCACCCATTGATCGTGCCCTCCGTTGCCCCACACGCGCCTTACACCTGCACCGATGAGATCCTGACCGCCAGCGCTGAGCTGGCTCAGGAATTCGATGTGCCCCTGCATATCCACATTGCCGAGACGGCGCAGGAAGTCGAGAATATGCGTAAAGAGCAGGGCATGCCGGTCGTTCCTTACATCAAAAAGCTGAACCTGCTGGATGCTAAAGTACTGGCAGCCCACTGCGTCCACATCGACGAAGGCGAAATCCGCACCTTCCAGCACTATAACACCGGTGTTTCCCATAACCCCTCTTCGAACCTCAAACTTGCCTCCGGCATTGCCCCGGTCGTCAAAATGCTCGAGACCGGTTTGAACGTGGGCATCGGCACCGATGGACCGGCCTCCAACAACGATCTGGATATGTTCGAGGAAATCCGCCTGGCCTCCTTTCTGGCCAAAGGCTCCAGCGGTAACCCCACCGCTCTGCCGGCCCGCCAGGCAATCGCCATGGGCACCAAACTGGGATCGCGTGCTTTGTACATCGGGGATATCACCGGCACTTTAGAGCCCGGCAAACGGGCCGACCTGATCCTGGTCGATTTGAGCCCGGTGCACAACGCCCCCCGCTTCCAGCGTGACGACCTGTCGGTTTACGCTCAACTGGTGTACGCCTCCAAGGCTACCGACGTGACCGACGTGATGGTCAATGGGCGCTGGCTGCTGCGTGACAAAGAACTGCTGACCCTCAACGAACCCGAACTGCTCCAGGAAGCAGCCGAATACGCACACCGGATCGATATCTTCTTGATGCACCGCGAAAAATCCTTGCTATCCAAGCTGTTGGCCCTGGGCGAAGAGACCGAGGAAGAGGAAAGCTTTGAAGTCCAGGCCAAAGTACCCGTCACCGATTTGCAGGCCTTGCTGCAAGCGATCCAGGGGCCGGGCATCAAGATCCTACGCCAGCGCCATTATCGCGAGTACGATGATTATTTCACATTCGATGCGCCTGAAGAATCGCGCTTACGCTTCCGCGAGGATCATTTCATCGGGCCAAAAGGCGAAATTACCCGCGTACGCGCCCGCCTGACCTTGATCGGCCCTTCCCGCGAGCAATTCTTCCCTCAAAAAGTGCTCCTCTCGCGCAGCCGGTTCCTGGCCCTGGCTACCCAAAGCCTGCGTTTCTACCGCGAGTACTTCAAACCCGGCCACGAAACCGAGATCGAAAAAGATCGTTTGCGCTACCTGGTCCAATATAAAGAAACCGAGTTCTATATCAATATCGATACGCTGACCAAACCTAATTTAGGCTACTTCCTGGAAATCAAGAGCCGGACCTGGAGCAGGAAGGATGCCGAAAACAAGTCTCGCCTGGTGGTCGAATTGATGAGCCAGCTCGGCGCATCACCCGAACAGACCATTTCCCAGGATTACGTCGAATTGATCCATTGATGAGAAAGACCGCGGTCTATTTCAAGCCGAAATGCCGCTTGAAATAGACCGCCTTTAAAACCACCGATATCTGTCAACGAAAGGGAGAAAAGCCTTGCCCGACGCTTCCATCGACCCCGGTGTCATCAACGTTCTCTTCTTGGCCGCTGAAGCTGCCCCCCTGGTTAAGGTCGGGGGATTAGGAGACGTGGCCGGTTCGCTTCCGCTGGCGCTGCGCGCGTTAACCGCCCCTGCCTGGAAGGGCCCGCGGATCGATATCCGGCTCGTCCTTCCATTCCACGACGAAATCAACCGCAAGATCAAAGAGCCAAAATTTGTCTCTTCTTTCCTGGTGGACCACCCCGGAGAGCCCTTGCCCGCCAAGGCCTTCGAGACGACCATCGCCGGCCTGCCGGTTTATCTGATCGAAGGACCACCCATCCCCCCCGACACCCCGGCTTACAGCAATGACCCGCTCCAGGACGGCGAGAAGTACACCTTTTTCTCCCTGGCCGCCATCGAGTTGGCCCGCCAGCTCAAATGGCGACCCGACCTGATCCACGCTAACGACTGGCATACCGCTACCAGCCTGTACGCGCTCAAACAGAAGAAGCGCACCAGCGGTTATTTATCCCACTTGAGCTCGCTGATCACCATCCACAATTTGCCATTTATGGGCAAAGACGCCGAAGAGGCCATGATCCGCTATGGCCTGCCCCGCTCGCATGATCCGCGTCTGCCGCGTTGGGCTACCCTGTTCCCGCTTCCGCTCGGGCTGCTGGCTGCCGACCACATCGTGGCAGTTTCACCGGGTTACGCCGATGAGATCTTGACCCCCGAATTCGGCTGTGGGCTGCAGGATTTTCTGAACACGCGCAAAGCCTCGCTTTCCGGCATCCTCAACGGTCTGGATCAAAACTTGTGGAACCCGGCCGTCGATGCGGCCCTGACCACCGTGTTCGACGCGGATTCGATAGAAAAACGCACCGCCAATAAAAAAGCTTTACTAAACGATCTGGAGTTGCCCACCGATCCGGACGTACCTTTGTTGGTGATGGTCAGCCGCCTGGACCAACAAAAAGGCGTGGATATTGCCATCGAAGGGCTGCGCCGCTCCGCCAACCTGCCCTGGCAGGCAGTCATCCTTGGCACCGGCGACCCGCTCCTGGAAAGCGCCTTCCGCAGTCTGGAAGCCGAATTCCCTCACCGGGTGCGCAGCCTGATCCGCTTTGACGGCAATATGGCTCGCCAGCTTTATGGTTCAGGTGATCTGTTGTTGATGCCATCCCGCTACGAGCCCTGCGGACTGGCCCAGATGATCGCCATGCACTACGGCTGTTTGCCCCTGGCCCGGGCTACCGGCGGCCTGAAAGACACCATTTGCGACGATCCTACCCTGGCCACATCGACCGGTTTTCTGTTTGAGGAAACCACGCCCGAGTCCTTTGCCGAGGCCCTCTCCAGGGCAATTTACCTCTATCCCAACCATGAAAACTGGCAGATCATCCAGCGTCGCGGCATGCAGCAAGATTTTACCTGGGAAAAATCGGCCGTCGATTACGCAAAAATCTATACAAAACTTGTGGAGCGGGTGAAATGAAAATTCGTGCATTGATCCTGGCCGGCGGCGAAGGTACTCGCCTGGGCGTTCTCACATCCAAACGAACCAAGCCCGCCGTCCCCTTTGCCGGTAAATATCGCATCATTGATTTTCCGCTTTCGAACTGTGTCAATTCCCAAATTTTCGATATCATGTTGGTGGCTCAATACCGGCCTCATTCCCTGATCGAGCATATCGGTGCCGGTGGGCCCTGGGACCTCAACCGCGACTTTACCGGCGGGATCCGCATCCTGACACCTTTCCGGGCCCGTGGCTCGAATTGGTTCGTCGGCACCGCTGACGCCGTCCAACAGAATTTCGAAATCATCAAGCGCGGTACACCGGATGCTATTTTGATCCTTTCCGGCGATCACGTGTATTCCATGGATTACGAACCGCTGATCCGTTTCCACCAGGAAAAAAATGCCGAAGTAACGGTTGCAACTATTTTGGTCAGCGCAGAAGAGGCCTCCCGTTTTGGCATCGTTGGCATCGATGAAGATCAACGCGTGACCTCATTCGTCGAAAAACCGGTAAATCCGCCCTCATTGCTGGCAAATATGGGGGTTTATATTTTTAACCTGGATGTGTTAAACACCTCGTTGTGGGAGGATCACCTGAGCCAGGATTCCGCCCATGATTTTGGCAAGAATATCCTGCCTGAACTGGTCAAGACCGGTCACCGCATCTATGCCTACCCGTATAGCGGCTACTGGATGGACGTGGGTACCGTTCAAAGTTACTGGCAGGCGCACATGGACCTGTTGAGCACTCCACCGGCATATGACCTATTCCGCTCGAATTGGGTCATTCATACCCGCACCGAAGAACGGCCACCCGCTCTCATTCACCAGGGTTCGCAAATCGAGGAGAGTTTGATCAGCGATGGGTGTGTGATCGGTGCCGGCGCACGCATCGTCCGGTCGGTCCTGTCTCCAGGTGTACAAGTTGCTGCAGGTGCAATCGTACAGGAATTGATTTTGCTAACCGATGCTCACCTTGGTCCCGATTGCCAGGTCTACCGCTCGGTTCTGGATAAACGCATTCTAATTGGCAAAGCCAGCAAGGTCGGCGGGGTGATCGAAAACGATTTGCAAATCGCCATGGTCGGCCGAAACTCCGAAGTTCCCGAAGGCGCCGAGATCGAAGCTGGTGGTTGGATAGGACCCGATGTGGTATCATCAGACTACTCCAGCCTGATTGTCCATACTGGTGAATACGTCCAATCACGGAGATTACCCTATGAAATTTAACCGCGCTTCAGGGATCATCCTGCACCCGACCAGTTTACCTGGCCCGGACGGGATTGGAGACCTGGGACCGGAGGCTTACCGGTGGGTTAACTTCCTGGCTGATTCAGGCTGCAAGTTGTGGCAGATTTTGCCGCTCGGACCAACCGGTTACGGCGACTCACCCTACCAATGTTTTTCCGCTTTTGCCGGCAACCCTTACCTGGTCAGCCCGGCGCTACTGCTGGAGGATGGTTTACTCAAGAGGGGTGACCTTGCCGACCGGCCCGTCTTTCCGGTCAACCGGATCGACTACGGTGAAGCGATCCAATGGAAGATCAAAATATTAGATCGGGCCTACAACCACTTCGTTGAAGGTAAAAACAAACAGATCCAGGCCGAGTTCGATGCATTCAACAGCGAACAGGCTTACTGGCTCAAAGATTTCACCCTGTTTATGGCCATCAAAGAGGCCTATGGCGGTGTTTCCTGGGATAACTGGCCCAATGGATTGCGCCAGCGCAAAAGCAGCGCCATCGGCGCCTTTAAAAAGAACGACCAGGAAAAGATCGACCGGAACAATTTCTTTCAGTTCTTATTTTTCCGCCAATGGCAGGCACTCAAAGAGTATGCCAATGGCAAACAGATAAAAATCATCGGGGATATTCCCATCTTCGTCGCCTATGACAGCGCCGACGCATGGGCCAACCCTGAGCTGTTCTACCTGGATGGCGAGGGAAAACCTACCATCGTAGCCGGAGTTCCGCCAGATTACTTTTCTCCGACCGGCCAGCTTTGGGGCAACCCAATTTACAAATGGAAAGAGCACCAGAAACAAGGTTATGCCTGGTGGATCAAACGCATGCAGTCCACGCTGAAAATGGTGGATATCGTCCGTTTGGATCACTTCCGCGGCTTTGCAGGCTATTGGGAGATCCCCTTCGGCATGCCGACCGCCGAGGTCGGCCGCTGGGTCAAAGGCCCGGCCGAAGACCTCTTCCTGGCCATCCACAGCGCGCTGGGCGACCTGCCCGTAATCGCCGAGGACCTGGGCGTGATCACCCCCGATGTCGTTGCGTTGCGCGATCGCTTCGACCTGCCCGGAATGAAAGTGTTCCAGTTTGCCTTCGAAACCGATCCGCACGATCCCTTCTTGCCGCATAACTACGAGACGAATTGTGTGGCTTATACCGGCACCCATGACAATGACACGGCCCTGGGCTGGTACCAGACTGCGCCGGAGAAAGAAAGAGATTTCATCCGCCGTTACCTGGCTCGTTCCGCCGAAGACATTTCCTGGGATATGATCCGTGCGGTCTGGTCGTCTGTGGCCGCCTTTGCACTCGCTCCCATGCAGGATGTGCTCAGCCTGGGCAACGAGGCGCGCATGAACATGCCCGGCCAGGCCAGCGGTAACTGGAACTGGCGCATGAACCCGGATTCGGCCAATAAGAATGTCCTGGATCGCCTGAAGGAAGTCAATTTCCTGTATTCGCGGATGTCGCTGCCCGAGAAAAAGCCCGAAATTCCCGAAAATTACATTTTACAGCAGGCAGAATAAATTATTGCTTCTAAGAGGAGTTTTTGACGGTTTCGCTGTCAAAAACTCCTCTTCTTTTGTAGCTACTCAGCTACCGTAAAAACACCCCTAATTTCCGAAATAGCCTGAGGAGTAACTTTCTTTTTATAAATCCTGGTCCGCCGCCAGGGTTTGTTTTTGTTTTCCGTGCTGGTCCATCCGGGATGCCAGGTAAATCCCAACCAGGATCATCAACCCGCCTACGATCTCTCCGGCAGCCGGCTTCTCGCTCAACAGCAGCACTGCCAGGATGGTCGAACCGACCGGCTCGCCCAAAAGCGAGAGCGAGACAAACGTGGCCGGCACGTACTTGAGCGCCCAGTTAAGCGAAGAATGGCCGATGATTTGGGGAATCAACGCCAGCAGGAAAATAAAGAAATAGATCCGCGGGCTGTAGCCGCCCAAGGATTGGCGGGTGATCACGACATAAACCAGTAAAAACAGGGCCGAAATACCGTAGACCACAAAAGTGTACGAAATCAAGCTCATGGCCGGCCGCACTCGCCGTCCAACCATCATGTAACCGGCTGCCATCCAGGCGCCAAACAAAGCCAGTCCGTTGCCAAGCAAAGCTTTGCCCTGGAACATCTCTTCGAAACCGTTGCAAACCAGCCCGCCGGTACTCAGGCTGCAGGATTGGTGAAATGCCACCACGGCCCCGCCAACCATGGCCAGGATTAAACCGAACCAGATACCACGATCCAGTTTTTCTTTTAGGAAAACAGGCGATAGCAGCGCGACCCACAAGGGTGTCGTGGTTACCAGGACCACCGAGCTGGCCACCGAGGTCATCGAAAGCGAGAAAATCCAGGATACAAAATGCACGGAAAGCAGAAACCCGGACAGGATGAGCAGCAGCCATTGGGTTCGATCCAATTTGGCAATTTCCTGGCGTGAACGGACCAGCGCCAGCGGTATCAAGAGAATAGCCGCGATGAAAAGGCGAAGCGCGGCGATCACCAGCGATGGGGCGCCTTCCTGGGCATAGCGAATAAAAATGGCCGCGGTCGATACAGATAAAATACCCACGGTTAGAACGATCGCGGGATGGATGCGAGGATTCGATGCAGAATTCATGTGTTTTTCCAATGCTGTGAGCTTGACAAACTGGATACCCCTGGCTAGAATTGTAAAAATTCAAGGCTACAAAACAGGTCAAAAATCCACAATTTAGGAGACAGCCAGTGATGGCCCCCTTCTACTGGAATTTAGCTGCCTGGTTTACGCCGATTGGGGAGGTCAGAAATTACCGGAAGAGTATACCGATGAAATCGAATGGATTATATCAAAAGAGCCCGCCATTTTTCATTGGAAAGTCAGGTTCCGGTAGTATGATTAATCAAGTTCGTAAAAGAAAGACAATTCCCTCAGTGGAATACCGCTTCGTTGCTATTACAAATCATTTTCACTTCTACATTTGGAGGATCCAATGACACATATCATTACCAGCCTGTGTTTGCGCGATGGCGGATGTGTAACCGTTTGCCCGGTGGAATGCATCGTACCTGGAAAGCCTGAGGCCAAATACCCCTGGTATTACATCGACCCGGATACTTGCATCGATTGTGGAGCTTGCATCCCGGAATGTCCCTTTGCTGCAATTTTCCCCGAAGATGAAGTGCCGGCTGCGTATATCGCAAAAGGTGGCGAGAAAGTCTCCTTCCCGGCCGGGACACCTGGCTATACCGAGACTTACAATGGGTCCAACCATGATGGGGATCCGGTACACCTGTCGACCACCCGCACCCTCGAAGCTGGAGAATTGGTGGACCTCACCGCGGATATCAAGCCCAATTACGATTACTACAGCGAGGGCCCAGGATATTCAACCGCAGAATAAGATTGCACAAAAAAAGAGGAAGTCGTTGACTTCCTCTTTTTATCCCTTATATTCATCCTCTGGAGGTCTATTTTGTCAACGATAGCTGCCCCATTTCGTATCGAGCGGGACTCCCTGGGAGAAATCCATGTTCCAGAACAGGCTCTCTATGGTGCCCAGACCCAGAGGGCCGTCTTGAATTTTCCCATCACAGGCATGAAGCCTTACCGGGCATTTATCTGGTCGATGGCCATCATCAAACGCGCCGCAGCCGAGGTTAACAGTTCACTCGGCCTGTTGAACGAGGATATTGCCAAAGCCGTCATGCAGGCTTCCGACGAAGTGATGACCGGCCGCTGGAGCGATCAGTTCGTGGTGGACCCCTTTCAAGCAGGGGCAGGCACCAGCCACAACATGAACGTCAACGAGGTGATCGCCAACCGGGCCACCGTGATTTTGGGCGGCAGCCTGGGAGAATATAAAGTCTCGCCGAACGATCACGTCAACATGTCTCAATCCACAAACGATACTATTCCCACCGCCATTCGCCTGGGCTGTTTATGGCGCCTGGACGAACTGGATTACGCCATCCGCCAGTTGGTGGATGCGCTCAAGGCCAAAGCGATCGAATTCGACCCCATCGTCAAGTCCGGGCGGACTCACTTGCAAGACGCTGTTCCGGTGCGCCTGGGCCAGGAATTTGGCGCTTATGCCCGCGCGGTCGAACGCGACGGCGAACGCATCGAACAGGCCGCCAGGGGTCTGCGCCGCCTGGGGATTGGCGGTACGGCCACCGGCACCGGCCTGAACGCACACCCGGAATACCACCAGCGTATGGTCGAAACCCTCTCACGCCTGTCCAAGATCGAGCTGTACACCTCCGACAACCTGTTCGAAAGCATGCAGTCCATGGCGGATATGAGCGCCTTTGCCGGCTCGCTGCGCACCCTGGCCGTGACCTTGATCCGGGTGGCCAACGATTTCCGCCTGCTCTCCTCCGGCCCGGCCACCGGCCTGGACGAGATCCACCTGCCGGCAGTACAGCCCGGGTCATCCATCATGCCGGGCAAGGTCAATCCGGTGCTGGCCGAAATGCTGGATATGTCCATGTTCCACGTCATCGGCCTGGATACCGCCGTGACTCTGGCCGCTCAAGCCGGCCAGCTTGAATTGAACGTGATGATGCCAATTATTGCCCATGACCTGTTCGAGATGATGCACGTCATGATCGGCGCGATCAATGCCTTCGCCTCCAAATGCGTCATCGGCGTTAGCGCGAACGCATCCAAAGCCGAGGGTTGGCTTTCACGCAACACCATCGTGGTCACAGCCCTCAACCCGGTGATCGGTTACCTGGCCGGCGCGGCCCTGGTCAAAGAAGCCCTCAGCCGTGACCTGACCATTCAGGAAGTCGCCCTGGAAAAGGCTGGCGCAGGGGTATTGAAGCACAAGGAGAGCGGCCAACTGGTGACCCAGGACGAAATCCGGTCCGTATTTTCCGACATGCGCAAATTCACCGAAGGCGGCCTGATGGGCGGGAAGTAAGGCTGGACTTTGGCGTTAATAAAAAATAGATTTCAATCGAGTAGCCCGGCTTTCGAAGCCGGGTTACTTTTCTCAATCTTATTAAATCCCCGATTATCCGCCTGGTCATGGGCCCAAAGCGTTCGGGCCGGTCTCCAGACCGAGCCCGCTCTTCAACGCCGGTCTGGCATTTACACTTCGTAGTAGCCCGGCTTTCCAAGCCGGGAAAACGTTTGGTACAAAGACTTTGCGAGTTGGAAACCAACATTTCGATATCCAACCGGCAGCTAAAGCTGCACCTACACCCACACAAAGACCCACCTTCGTGGGTCTCTCTTTCAGCGAAAGTTCGTTCGACTGACAGCATTTTGCCCGGCCGGAGTCTTCAATATCGGCCCGGTCATGGGCCCAAAGCGTTCGGGCCGGGCACAGGTCTAGAGCGTTCGGGCCGGTCTCCAGACCGAGCCCGCTCTTCGACACTGGTCTGGCATTTACACTCGAAGCCCGGCTTGCGCCGGGTTTCGAGTGTTTGTTGTTGCGACCCTGGTTGCCTATTGCTGGCTGGCATATACCGCCGCGCCAACGATGCCGGCTTGATTGAGCAACTGCGCCGGTACAATTTTGGTATTGATATCCAGATAAGGGAAGAACTTCTCGTAATTCTTGCTGATCCCGCCGCCGATAATGACCAGGCCCGGGAAGAACAGCCGGTACATCTCGTGTAAATACTCATTCAGGCGTTTGCCATATTGTTGCCAGGATAAATCCTTACGCTGGCGGGCGGCATCCGAAGCACGCTGCTCGGCGTCTTTCCCGCGCACCGTGATATGCCCCAGTTCGGTGTTCGGCAGCAGGTGCCCATCGACAAAAAGGGCGGTTCCAATGCCGGTTCCCAGGGTAATCACCAGGATGACGCCCCGTGGAAGTTCCCGGCCGGCCCCAAAGTTGACCTCCGCAATCCCGGCGGCATCCGCGTCGTTGAGCGTGTACACCGGTTGGCCGGTCGCTTCGCGGAAGAGCTGGTCCGTGTTCATCCCAATCCAACTGTGGTCGATATTGGCGGCGGTCAATGCGACCCCGCTGCGGATTGGCGCCGGAAAGCCACAGCCGACCGGACCCTGGTAATCGAAATGCGTTACCACCTGGCTAACCACCTCGGCCACATCGGCCGGTTTTGCACCCTTGGGCGTCAGCAGCCGTTTACGTTCACTGGCCATTTCCCCCGTCTCCACATCAACCAGGGCGCCTTTGATACCCGAACCACCAATATCAATTCCCAGTACGTGCATCGCTCCTCCTTGGTGCCTTTCCAAAAATTGCTTCAGGTGTTTGATTTTGGGTGGGAAAGCCACTCAAAACATACCCCCAAAAAATATTCTTCGGATAGGTTCTTAATGATTTTATCGGAATCGGGTCAGGGACAGGCATTGTTCAAGTGCTCTGCGAAGGTTTCGGCAAAAGCGTGCAGGCTAGAACCGTCACAGCGGGCTCTGAAGTAATAATACGGCGTCTGAGCCGGATAGGCAACTGCTTGCAAAGCACTGAGTCCAGGATTGGATATTGGTCCTGGAGGTAATCCATCATGGATATAGGTATTATAGGGCGAATCGACCTCCAGGTCAGCCGAACTCAGCGGATTGGTCCACCAGGTCTTTTCCGCCTGGTTATAGCCCAGCGCGTACTGGACGGTTGGATCGGCCGAGAGGGACATATCTTTGGCCAGGCGGTTGAAAAATACCGAGGCAATCATCGGGCGTTCGTCCTCGACCACTCCCTCCCGCTGGACAATCGAGGCCAGTGTAACAGCTTGCTGCAAGGTCAGCCCGTTGTTTTGAAAGGCCGAGCGCATATCGTCGCTCACATTTTTCTCGAACTGCCCTAAAAAGGTGACGATCACATCCCTCAGGGTGGCCGTGCGCGGGAAAGTATATTCGCCGGGGAAGAGGTAGCCCTCCAGGTTGTCCAACGAGGCCAGGTCTGCCGGCAGCCAGTCGGGCGAAGGACTATCCACGGCCTGCATGAACTGGTCGGCGCTGATGGCCAGGCCCGAGGTCGCCACCACCTGGGCAATTTCCTCGCTGCGCAGGCCGGCCAGGATGACGAAAGTCGCCTCGGTGGGGGTTGCATCCTGTAATTTTTCGGCAATTTGGAGTGAATTCCAGGCCGGGCTGATCTGGTAATTTCCCGATTGGATCGAAACGTCTTTGCCCGAGTAAATCATATAAGCCCGGAATGCTTCTGCGCTGCGGATCAGGCCGTTTTGTTCCAGGCTGAAGAAAACCGCGTTGGCCGATTCGCCGGCGTTGATGGTGAAAGGTTGTTCCTGGCCGTTTGGATCAAGCGGCTCGAGTAAATCCGAGCGTGCCATCATCACGCGGGCCGAGTAGAGTAGTTGATCCGGCAGGGACAGGCTCGGGTCGGGCGGGCCGAAATCGGCCCGGGCCAGGCCTGGAATTTCGATGACGGCCAGCGCTAAGACGGCCAGAACAATCGCCACAAGGACGAGTATAAACAAACAACCGGCTGGGATCCTGCTGCGGGAACGCTTTGGCATATCCAATTAATCTTCCTGGGGGGCTTCCGGTAGAGATGGGAGAGAATTTCGTTGGGCTTCGAGATAGGATTGGAGGATCACACTTGCGGCCAGGTCATCCAGGTGACCGCTGCGCTTCTGCCGTTTGACGCCCATGGCCAACCGGGCAGACAGGGCATCCTGGGTACTGCTGCTTTCGTCCCATAATACCACCGGTAAGTCGATCTGCCGCCCGATTTCTTCGGCGATCCGGGCTGCGCGGCGGGCCGCTGGCCCAACCTGCCCATCCCAGTCCAAAGCCTGCCCGACGATGATGCGGATGGCGCCCTGGTCGCGGGCAATTTGGGCGATCGTGGCCGCATCTACTACCCTGGAAACGTGCGGCAAGACTTGCAGCGGGCGGGAAATGGTAGCGCTGGGATCGCTGACGGCCAACCCGATGCGTTTTTCTCCGGGATCGACAGCCGAGAATCCGGCGGTTTTCATCGATCATAAGATATTCACCTCGATGCGAAAAGGTAAGGCCGGCAGCATGAACCACCAATCCGGCTGCAAGCGGATCACCGGGGCAGCACGCAATGAAAGGTGGCCGGACAGGTACTGCCGGGCTTGCAGCGGGGTCTGCCCATGGATCCAATCGGCAACCTCGGCGCCGTTCACCGCGGAAACGATCTCCCGGCTGGCATGGATCTGCCAAACGACGCTGCCATCCGCATCCACCCTGGGGGAATCGATATTTTTATATTGAACCGCCGCAGCACCGGGATTATACCCGGCCGGCAAGTTGGCATCCAGGCTGGTGGTGGCTAGCTGAGCCAGGTCGGATGATTGGATCGCTAACGCCTGAAAGGTGACCTGCAACTGTAAATTGATCTGGTCTGCCGGCTGGCCTACCTGCGGGTCGCGGACATCCTGATCGACCTGCTTGATTGCCAGGCTGGCGGGTAACAGGACCTGCCCGGCCGGCAACTGCTCTTGCAGCGCCTGGAGCGCTTGCTCGGACAGGGCAGTAATGACCGTGTCATGCAGGCGGGTGTAATCCTGCTCACTGGCCGCTCTCGCCTGGCGATCGCTCCCGCCCGCCATTGGTTGGGCATTGTCCACGCTGATGAGCAGCCCGATGTCGCCCTCCACACCGCGGATCTGCCCGGCATCCACGTTGCCCTGGCTGCCGGCCTGCACGGCCTGGACGGGTACGTCTGCACTGGCGCCGATCTGTGCGTCCAGGGTCACCTCAGTCGTCGTCTCGAACTGGACGGCCGGATTGCCTAACGTTCTAAAAACGCTGCCGGAGGGCACATCCACCGCCTGATCCGTCAGGTTGGTCAACTCAACCATCCCGGTGGCAGCCGTATCCGGAATGGCCTGGGTGGCGCTGGTCTCGGCGCTCATCTGGTTCTCAACTGTGGTTTCCACCGCCACGGCCGGGATCGCGCCGGACGGCAACACCCCGGGCACATCCAGAGATGCCCGCACCGGGATATCCAATTCCTGCTGCATCGTGCTGGGTGAAATTTCAATGCTGGCCGAGGGTAAAAAGAAGACCCCCAGGGCCAACATTGCCAGCAGGCCGGCGATAAAAGCTGGCCAGCGCAACCAGGCCGGCTCGCTCGCCTGAGGGGATGGCTTTTCTTTCAGGATCTGCTGGCTGAGGCGAGGGCCTGATTGTTGTAACTGGAAACGAGACAGGTTAGAAAAGCCAGTGCGCCAGGCGGCCCGTTGAGCAGCCGGGACAGAGGGAAATGCAGGAACGCCTGCCTCCCCGGCTGCGATGGTCAGATCCGGGTCAATAGTGACCAGTCCCAATTGTCCACCCACCTGGGCGGCGCTGCGCTGCAAAAGCACCAGGTCCAGACGAGCCAATCGCGGTGGCCGTTTGCGCGGAATCACCAGCAGCACCCGGCCGGCCTTGCTCCAGGTGAGCTTATCCCGGATAGATACGACGTCGTCGTAAGCATCGACTTGGATGATTTGTGTTTTCATGCAGAGGTTAATTATACTGGCGAAAAGGAGGGAGGAGAGAATGGAGAGGAGAGAATGGAGAATAGTTCGTAGAAATCAGTCGATGAGGCGACGAGGCAATGAGGGAAGAGGGCTTTTCGGGGCAGCCAGTCACCCCTTCCCCCAGAGCGGGGGAAGGGGCCGGGGGATGAGGGTTAGCGCTGGCCGAATTGAGCCCATGAGCAGCAAATCTGGCCCTTCCCCCCAAATCAAAACCCGATTTGAAGGGAAGCGGCGCAGCGGGGGGCATAGCGCCTGCCAAAAGCAGCCTCCCGGCAGCCAGTCACCCCTTCCCCCGCTCTGGGGGAAGGGGCCGGGGGATGAGGGCAAACGCCGGCTGAATTGAGCCCATGAGCAGCAAATCTGGCACTCCCCCCCAAATCAAAATCTGATTTGGGAAGCGGCGCAGCGGGGGGCATAGCGCCTGCCAAAAGCAGCCTTCCGATAGCAAGTCACCCCTTCCCCCAGAGCGGGGGAAGGGGCCGGGGGTTGAGGGTTAGCGCCGGCATTATCAGCCCACAGGCTGGTTGACCGGCTGCTTTTTGCCTCCTCCAAACCTCCCCCAAAATCCAAAATGCGGATTTCACGGAGGAATCATGTCTTTACCGAATCACCGAAACACAGCAAAACCGTAACACTCCCCTGAAACCTGACCCTTGACCCAATCTTTCACAGCGCCTTCCTCAACTTATCGATCTCTTCCCCGCTCAGCTCCCGCCATTGACCGGGCTGTAAGCCCTCCAGGGTGATCGGGCCAATGGCTATGCGCAGAAGGCGCAAAGTCGGGAAGCCTACTTTGGCAGTCATGTGGCGGATCTGGCGTTTTTTGCCTTCGCGCAGTTCCAGGCGCAGCCAACTGGTCGGCCCGTGCGGCGTCACCGGCTTTTCCCGTTCCGGCAGCGTTGGTTCCGGTACCTGCAAGGCTTTGCAGCGCCGGGTCACCCGGCCCTTGACCTCTACCCCGCGCTCCAGGCCGGTAATCGCCTCAGCAGTGATCTCGCCTTCTACCTGGACCAGGTAGGTCTTGGCCACCTTATGGCCGGGATCCGTCAACCGGTGAGCCAGGTCGCCGCCATCGGTGAGCAAAAGCAAGCCTTCACTATCCATATCCAGGCGGCCGGCCGCATAGACGCCGGCCACGTCGATATAACTGCTCAGGGTCGGCCGGCCTTCCGGATCCGTAAAAGAAGTCAGCACCCCATAAGGTTTGTAAAATACCAGTACCCGCATCGTTTCCCTGCTCAAATAGAATATCGTACCTGCTCCAACCCCTCGCTTAATTAAGATTATAATTCCTGATACGCTATAACCATGTCTAAGCACAATGATTTGCATCAGATGAACCCAAACAGACACGGATAGAGGACATTTATAAATAAAAAATACTTGATAACTGCCCATACCTATGCTCATTTTTAGGTTATTACCTTTCTAGCCGGGCAGTTATAAAAAAAGTATCTGTGTTCATCCGTGTCCATCTGTGGAAAAAAAGCAATTCAACAATGGAGATTTTATGCGGAAAACCATTTTCGCTTTTTTGATCGCAGTCTCAATTCTCTCTTGGCGGGTTGCAACTTGCCCGTCCAAAACCCCAGCTCCACCCCGGACATGATCGCCACCCAGGTGTCGCTCATGCTGACCAGCCAACCCAGTCCAACGGCAATGCCGACCTTACCCGGCAGTACTTCTACTGCCGCAGGATCCGCCGCGACGCCTACCGGCAGCCCGACGGCAATAGCGACAGAGACCAGCCTGGCCACCCCAACGGCGACCCCCGCCGGCGTGACTTCCACACCCCTTTCGACCGACCCGGCCGTGTATCTGGGACCGCCTACCGGCAAAGACACCCTCGATACCGGGAAGAATTTTGGCCTGGAAAACCAACCCTACGACGATGACTACACCTACATCCGCATCGAGAACGGCGCGCTAGTCATGACCAGCCGCTACGCCAGCGATTATCACGGCTGGCGCACCGGCGGTGTCAAACTCCAGGATGCTTACATCCAGGCCACCGTCCAGGTAGGCGACTGCTCCGGCGCGGATATGTACGGTCTGATCGTGCGCAGCCCGGACTACATCAAAGGCTACTGGTTCCAGGTCACCTGTGATGGCAATTGGATTTTTGGCTATTGGGATGGCGAAAATGAGGTTGATCTGAAGAGCGGCAACAATTCCAGCAACGCCATCTTGACCGGCTCCAACCAGACCAATCGCTTAGGCGTCATGGCCAAAGGCGATGATTTCAAACTGTTCGTCAACGGCCAGCAGATCGGCGAAGTGACCGACAGCAAATTTCCCGATGCCGGCTCGTACGGTATGTTGATTTCTGCCCGCAACACGCCTAATTTCACTACTTCCACCGACGAATTCGACTACTGGACCTTGAACTAGGAAACGGTGCTGCTCGGCCTGGTGAAAAAGAAGCCTGTACTTTAAAAAGTTACGGTGGCTTAAGTCACAAGATCGAGCAGTTCCAATAAAAAATTATGGCAATTAACCCAAACCAACAAAAAGTCAATGAACTGGCCCAAAAATGGATCCAGAGCAAACCGGTTTACCTCGATACCGAGACCACCGGTCTGGACAAATCTTCCGAAATTGTAGAGATGGGGATCATCGATAGCGACGGATCAGTCTTATTCCAATCCTTTGTGCGCCCGGCACACCCGATCCCTCCGGCCGCCTCAGCAGTGCATGGGATCAGCAACGAAGAAGTGGCCTCCGCACCGTCCTGGCCGGCCGTTTGGGCCGGCTTGCGGCCACTGTTGGTCTCACGGAATATCGGTATCTACAACGCCGAATTCGACCTGCGCCTGATGCGCCAGTCCCTGGAGCAGTACCGTTTGACCTGGCGGGAAAATCTCACCTCGTTCGACGTCATGCTGTTGTACTCCGAGTACCGTGGGGTTTACGATCCCTACCGGCGGGCATTCAAACTGTTCCGCCTGGAGGAAGCCGGCCGGCAGTTTGGCATTTCACTGCCCAATTCGCACCGCGCCTCGGATGACGCCCTGCTCACACGGGCCGTCCTGCATTGCCTGGCCGGCCAGCCATATTAGCCGCCGTATGTATCGTTCATAGCCAACAGAAAGATGGGGAAATTTGACCACCGACGGCCTGACTAACGCCCAAATCGAAGTCATAACTGCGCCTTTATCGGCTAAACTGTTTCTGGAAGGTCCTCCCGGCAGCGGGAAGACCACCGCAGCAGTCCGTCGGTTGGCATTTTTAATGGAAAACGGCGTCCCCGCCGAACAGATCCTGGTGTTGGCCCCCCAGCGTACCCTGGCCATCCCCTACGTCGATTCGCTCCACCGGCCGGATTACCCGGATGGTGGCCTGGCTTCAACCATAACCATCGGCGGTCTGGCTCAGCGTATGGTTCAACTTTTCTGGCCGGCTATCGCAGGCGAAGCCGGTTTTTCCCATCCCGAATTGCCCCCCGTCTTTTTGACTCTGGAGACGGCCCAATATTTCATGGCCCAGGTGGTCCGCCCGCTGCTGGACGAAGGTTACTTCGAACAGGTGACGATCGACCGCAACCGCCTGTTTGCCCAGGTGCTGGACAACCTCAACAAGGCGGCTGTGGCCGGTTTTTCACACCTGGAACTGGCCGAACGGCTGAAAAACGCCTGGGTGGGCCGCCCGGCCCAGTTGATTCTCTACGATCAGGTCCAGGAATGCGCCAACCGCTTCCGGGACTTTTGCCTGCAAAACAACCTGTTGGATTTTTCGTTGCAAATCGAGGTTTTTGCCAATTTACTCTGGCCCTCCGACCTGGTACGCAGTTATTTACGGCGCCAGTACCGCCACCTGATCTACGACAACGTCGAGGAGGACGTGCCGGTCGCCCACGACGTGATCCGCGAATGGCTGCCTGCCCTTGATTCGGCTCTGCTAGTGTACGACAGCGGCGGCGGGAACCGGGTTTTCCTGGGCGCCGACCCGGATTACGGCTATGCATTGCGTGAAGAATGCCCGGACCAGCTCGTTTTTCAAGTTTCGCTCAACATGAGCCCCGCCATGAACCAGTTCCAGGACACCCTCGCTAAGGGCCTGGGTCACCGCCTGGAGGAAAACCTACCCGCCGGGATCGAAACAGCCTTTAGCTACAGCGGATTGCGCTTTTTCACCGAGATGGTCGATCAGGTCAGCGGCGAAATCGTCCATTTAATCAAAGACGAGCAAATCCCCCCGGCCGAAATTGCCGTGCTGACCCCTTACCTCTCGGACGCCCTGCGCCACGCGTTGACCCATCGCCTGGCCCAATCCGAAGTCCAGATCCGCTCCATCCGTCCTTCGCGCAGCCTGCACGATGAGCCGGCTGCCCGCTGCCTGATCACCCTGGCCTACCTGGCCCACCCCCGGTGGGAAGTCCTGCCGACGAAAGCCGAATTCCGTTCGATGATTCTGCAGGTCATCCAGGGCATCGACCTGGTGCGGGCCGAACTGATCACGGCCGTATTGTACCGTTACCGCAACGTGGAAGACCCGCTGGGCGACTTCGACCCGGTGATCGCGGACATCCGCGAGCGGATCACGTTCAGCGTGGGCGAGCACTATAACCGCCTGCGCGCCTGGCTGCTGGACTATCGCAGCGCCGAACAGCCGGTCGAACTGGACGTGTTTCTCAGCCGGCTGTTCGGCGAAGTCATTTCGCAACCCGGCTTTGGCTTTCACGACAACTTCGAGGCGGCCGGGGTCACGGCCCGGCTGATCGAATTGATCCAGAAATTCCGCCGGGTAGCCGAAAACACCCTCAGCAGCTCATCCTCCGACCTGGGAGAAATCTATTTACGCATGGTGCGCGAAGGCGTGATCGCCTCGCAGTACTTGCAGCCCTATCAAGAAGAAACGGACGCCGTCCTGATTGCCCCGGCTTTCACCTTCATCATGGCCAATCGCCCGGTAAGCTACCAGTTCTGGCTGGATATCGGCGCGCAAGCCTGGTGGGAGCGTCTCTACCAGCCCTTGACCCACCCGTATGTGCTCAGCCGGCGCTGGCCGATCGACAAGGTCTGGACCGACGCGGATGAGTACGAGGCCAACCAGCAAACCCTGGTACGTCTGACCGGCGGGCTGCTGGCTCGCTGCCGAACCCATGTTTACCTGTATAGCAACCGCATCAACGAGCGCGGCGCCGAGGAAAGAGGGGCACTGCTGCAAGCGATGAACATCATTTTGCACCGCCTGTTTATAGCGGAAAGCGCCGGCCATGTTTAATCCCCGCCCCAACCAGGCCAGGGTACTGACTTACAAAGGTGGCTGGATGGGCGTATCGGCCGTTCCCGGCAGCGGCAAAACCTACACCCTTTCGCGCCTGGCCGCCAACCTGATCGCCTCTGACTCCCTGAATGACGGCCAGGAAATCTTGATCGTGACCCTGGTCAATTCGGCCGTGGACAATTTCTCCAGCCGGGTAGGCGGTTTCATCGAGGAGTCCGGCTTCTTGCGCGACCTGGGCTACCGGGTGCGCACCCTGCACGGCCTGGCCCACGACATTGTGCGTGAACGCCCCGACCTGGCCGGTTTATCCGACCGCTTCACCATCGTGGACGAGCGCGAATCGGATGATATTTTGCAGGTAGCCGTCAACGGTTGGCTGCGGGCCCACCCCGAATTTTACGAACAATATACATCCAGCGATATCGATTTACGCAACAACCAGCGAGCCTACCGGGATTGGGAGTCGGCGGTCGTTAGCCTGGCGCACAGCTACATCCGCCTGGCCAAAGACTTGCAGGTCAGCCCGGACGATATCCGCCGCCAGATGGACGAGTTAAATTTCTCCAGCCCGCTGCTCGAGCTGGGCCTGGAAGTCTATACCGCTTACCAGCGTGGATTAAGCTACCGCAGCGCGGTCGATTTCGACGATCTGATCCGCTTTGCCCTCTTAGCCATACATTCAGATGAAGACTATCTCCAACGCCTGCGCTATCGCTGGCCCTACATTCTGGAAGATGAAGCCCAGGACTCCTCCCGCCTGCAGGAAGAGATCCTGCGCCTGCTTTCCGGGTCCGAGGGCAACTGGGTGCGTGTGGGCGACCCCAACCAGGCCATTTACGAGACCTTTACGACCGCCAGCCCGGAATTCTTGCGCCGGTTCCTGCGTGAACCCGGCGTCCAGGCCCGTGACCTGCCTGATTCGGGCCGTTCGACCGCCAGCATCATCAGCCTGGCCAACGAGCTGGTACGCTGGGCGGGCAGCGAACACCCGGTCGAGGAATTGCGTTCGTCCCTGGCCCCGCCTTTCATCCGCCCCACCCCACCCGGCGACCCTCAACCTAACCCACCAGACGACCCGGGTGGCCTGTTCCTATACGACAAGAAAATGCCGCCCGAGGAAGAGGTTCGCGCGTTGGTTACCTCGATCAAACGCTGGCTGCCGGAGCACCCCGACCAGACTGTGGCCGTGCTGGTGCCGCGCAACGAGCGCGGCGGCAAGGTGGTCGAGGCGCTCAAAAACGCCGGGTTGGACGCCATCGAACTGTTACAATCCAGCCAGTCCACCCGCCAGACCGCCGACATTTTGGGCAAGGTCCTGGCTATGCTGAGCGAGCCGACCAGCGCGGCCAAACTGGCCGCCGTGTATAAAGATTTTCGCCGTAAATGGATTGAAGCGAACGAGAACGTCCCGCTGCAAAAGGCCACTCAAACGGCCATCGCCCGCTGTGCCCAGGTGGAGCAGTATCTCTGGCCGCGCACTGGGCAGGACTGGTTGAGCCGGCTGGCCCTGGACAACCCCGAACCGGCCCTGTTGAACGAATTGGAGATCTACCGTGACCTGGTCCGCAAGTGGCAGGAAAGCACCTTGCTGCCCGCCGGCGAGCTGCTGCTGACCATTGCCCAAGACTTATTCGACCAGCCGGCCGAGCTGGCCCTATCCCACAAGCTGGCCCTGGTGCTGGAGCGCGCCGAACGGATCCACCCGGAATGGTCGTTGCCCCAGTTCACCGAGGAACTGCGCAGCGTGGCCCGCAACGAACGCCGCCTGGTGGGCTATTCCGAGGAGGACAGCGGTTTCGACCCGGACAAACACAAGGGCCAGGTGGTTGTCGCCACGGTCCACAAGGCCAAGGGGCTGGAATGGGACCGGGTGTACCTGGTATCCAACAACAACTACGATTTCCCGTCCTTGCAGCCCTACGACCAATACATTTCCGAAAAATACTTCGTCCGCGGCCAACTCAACCTGGAAGCCGAGGCCCTGGCGCAATTGAAAGCCCTGGTCGAACGGGACGTGACCGGCCTGTACCTCGAGGAAGGCATCGCCACCCGCCAGGCCCGGGTGGACTACTGCGCCGAACGGCTGCGCCTGCTTTTCGTGGGGATCACCCGCGCGCGCCGCTCGTTGGTGCTCACCTGGAACACCGGCCGCTCGAACAGCCGCGAAAACCAGCCCTCGCTGCCTTTTGTCCATATGCACCAATACTGGGAGGAAAATTTTGGCTGAGTTACCGGCAAATTTCACCTTCAACCAGAACAACCTGCAAGATTTTGTCGATTGCCCACGCCGTTTCGAGCTGCGCCACCTGCTGCGCCAGCCCTGGCCGGCCATCCAATCCGAGCCGGCCCAGGAAAACGAACTGCGCATCCTGCGTGGGCAGCGTTTCCACCAGATGGTCCACCAGCACCAGTTGGGCCTGCCCGCCGACAAAATCGGCCCGCAAGCCGCCGGTGATGAATTACTGCAGGATTGGTGGGGGAATTACCTGGCCAGCCCACCAACGCCTTTGCCGGAGCAGCGTTACCCGGAATTCAGCTTGCGTTGTAACGCCGGAGGCCATCCATTCCTGGCAAAATTCGACTTATTATGCATCGAGCCCGGCCAGAAAGTGCTGATCGTGGACTGGAAAACTGGGATAAAAAAAGCCCCCCGCTCGCGCCTGCGCCAGCGCATCCAGACCCGCCTGTACCCCTGGATGGCAGTCAAGGCCGCCCAACACCTGAACGGCGGCAGCCCGGTGCAGCCCGAACAGGTCGAGATGATCTATTGGTTCACTGCCGAGCCTTTATATCCCGAGATTTTTTCTTATTCGGCCAAACAATACAGCCAGGACGGGCAAGAGTTGGCCCGCCTGGCCGCCGAGGTCGAGCACGACCTGGCCTCCGGCTTTCCGCTGACCAGCGATGAACACAAATGTATGTTCTGTAATTACCGCTCGCTGTGCGAACGTGGCGAGCGGGCCGGTACGGATATTAGCGACGAAGAGCTGTCTGATACCGGGCTGACCGAACTGGACCTGGACTTCGACCAGATCGCCGAAATCGAGTTCTGACTGCTGCCTCGATGATTCTTACACCGGAAATCAAGTGGATCGATCCGCCCGACGGTTCGCCACCGCAGACCATGATCGACCAGGCCGAGGGTTCGGCCTTATTGGCCCAGGCCCTGCTCCGGCGCGGCATCGCCACCCCCGAACTGGCCAAAGCCTTCCTGGACCCTCTTTATTACCGGCCGGCCGCTCCTACCGACCTGCCCGACCTGGATAAGGGCGTCGAGCGCATCCGCCGTGCGATCCAGGCCCAGGAGTTGATCGGCGTCTGGGGCGACTTCGACGTCGATGGCCAGACCTCCACTACCTTGCTGGTCAGCGTGCTGCGCGGGTTGGGAGCCCGGGTCTGTTTTCACATTCCCATCCGCAGCAAGGAATTGCATGGGATCACCGTGCCCTACCTCAAGGATTTTCTCGATACCGGTGTGCAGGTGTTGTTGAGCTGCGATACCGGGGTGAGCGCCCAG
Source organism: uncultured Chloroflexia bacterium (assembly GCA_963704755.1). Classification (GTDB taxonomy): domain Bacteria; phylum Chloroflexota; class Anaerolineae; order Anaerolineales; family Anaerolineaceae; genus Bellilinea. The sequence continues at coordinate 4,816,768 of OY969938.1, read as the reverse complement.
CCGGCGGTGGAGTACGCCAACAACCGCGGGGTCGAGGTGGTCATCACCGACCATCATACCTTGCCGGATCAACTGCCGCCGGCTTATGCAATTGTCAATCCGCAGCGCCTGCCGGAAGGCCATCCCCTGCGTACCATTCCCGGCGCGGGCACGGCCTATGTATTCGCCGAAGAGCTTTGCCGGCGCATGGACCGGCCTGAACTGGCCGCCGCCCAGCTCGACCTGGTCGCCCTGGGTACGGTGGCCGATGTGGCCACCTTGAGTGGCGACGCGCGTTATCACGTCCAGCTTGGCCTGCAGCGCCTGCGCAAAGCCGAACGGCTGGGGTTGCAAAAGATCTATGCACGGGCCGAGCTCGACCCCAGCAACATGACCGAGGAACAGATCGGTTTCATGATCGGCCCACGCCTGAACGCGCTCGGCCGCCTGGACGACGCCAATCCGATCGTCGAGTTTTTCACCACTAGCGACAGCCAGAAAGCCGAAATCTTTGCCGCCCAACTGGAAGGCTTGAACGCCCATCGCCGGGTGTTGACCGACCAGATCTTCAAAGGTGCTTTGGCCCGGCTTGAAAGCGAGCCGGGCCTGCTGGAGCAGCCGGTGCTGGTCCTGGACCACCCCGAGTGGGCCGCGGGCGTGATCGGTATCGTCGCCAGCCGCCTGGTTGAACTGTACCAGCGCCCAGTGATTCTGCTCAACTCGGCCCCGGGCGGGCCGGTCCATGGCTCGGCCCGCTCCATCCCAGGCGTAAACATCACCCAGGCCATCGCCTCGGCTGCCTCGCTGCTCAATGGCTATGGCGGCCACCCCATGGCGGCCGGGCTTTCCTTACAGCCCGAAAAGCTGCCGGCTTTCCGCCGCCAGGTCTGCGCGGATGTCCAGCGCCAGATGGGTGCTACCGCGCCGGTCAATGAGATCGGCATCGACGCCTATCTGGGGTTCGACCAGATCGGCATCGATTTAGTGGCAAACATCGAACGCTTGTCCCCGTTTGGCCAGGGTAACCCGGTGGTTTTATTGGCTACGCGCAATTTAAAGGTTGTCGATGCCACCCGCCTGGGCAAGAACGACGACCATTTGAGTGTGATCGTGGAAGACCCGGCCGGAAATACTCGCCGGGTGGTCTGGTGGAACAGCTCGCGTGACCTGTTGCCCGAAGGGCCCTTCGACCTGGCCTATACGGTGCGGGCCAACAATTATCGCGGGCAGAACGAAGTCCAACTGGAATGGCACAACGCCCGCCTGCTGCACCCCACGCAGACCAACCTGGCCACGCCCCTGTTGACCCTCAACAATGTGCTCGATCTGCGGGCCGAAATCGATCCGCAGCGGGTATTGGCGCTGGCCGGGCGAGAAGAATCGCGCTGCGTCTGGGCCGAAGGCGTGCAGCGCCTGGATTTTCCCAGCGCTACCCGCCAATCCTTGCGACCCGCGGATAACCTGGTGATCTGGAACCCACCTCCCGATCAGCGGCTGATCCTGAATGCCCTGCGAGCGGTCGCCCCCCAGCGAATCATCTTGGGTTGCTTTGCCCTCGACAAAGACCAGCCTCGCGCCTTTCTGGAACAGCTTATGGGCATGGTCCGCTTTGCATTGCGCACCCAGCAGGGTTTGGTAAGCCTGGCCGGCCTGGCGGGCGCCCTCGGCCAGCGTGAAACCACCATCGAGACTGGTCTGGGCTGGGTCATCGCCCGCGGCTATATCCGCCAGGTCGAAAGAGACGGCGGCCAGTTCAGCCTGGCCGAAGGCGGTGTGCCGGACAAGGCCACCCTGGAGCGCCTCTCGACTCAATTGGCCGATGAATTGCGCGAGACCGCATCCTTCCGCGCATTCTACCGCCGCGTCGATCCGGCCGAATTGTTTGTATAGATCATTTCCAAGAAAAACCCATTTAACGTCAGTTCGGGATAAGAGTTTTTGAGTGTGTTCTTATTCGTGGCGGCGTGGCCGTCACGAATAAGAACACACTCAAATTACCTCTTTTTTCTTTTATCCCAGACTGATGTCGATGACGACCTTACCGTGCACGTGCCGGCTGGCCTGAAGCTCGACCGCCGCACGGATCTGCTCCATCGGGAAACTTGCTGCGATGGGCACTCGGAGCCGGCCCGCAGCGACCATGCGTGCAATCTCTTCTATGGCGCCAGGGGAGGCGTTCGCCCCATTTGCCGTCCTGATCCCGTCGATCCGTGCAGCGATGCCGGTGATGCGCTCGTCTGGAACGCCAAGTTCGCGGGCCGCCCGCACCGTGTCGGTCCCGTACAGGTCGATGGCCGCAGTGATGCCGGCGGGAGCCAGGGCGCGGAGCCGGTCGACCATGCCCTCGCCATAGGTAACCGGCTCGGCCCCGAGGGCACGAAGGTCATCGGCCGAGGTTGCCGATCCCGTGCCGATCACTCGCGCGCCTGCGAGCCGGGCGAGCTGGACAGCGAACACGCCCACTCCGCCTCCCGCGCCGCCAATGAGCACCGTGTCGTGCGGGCCGGGGTTGACCACGGCGAGGGCGGCGGAGGCCGTGCAACCTGCGACCGTAAGTGTGGCGGCAGTGCGGTCGTCGACGCCATCGGGGGTGTGGTGCACGTCGCTGCCCGCCGCGATGGTCTTTGCCACGTCCAGGACAATGTAGGTGGATATCGCGCGGGAGAGGGCGGCGCCGAACACCCGGTCGCCGGCCGCGAACCCGGTCACACCGTTACCGACCTGGTCCACGATCCCGGCATAGTCGGTTCCGAACCCGCACGGCAGGCTCAAACCGAATCGAGTGGCGCTGTCTGCGTCAGAGGTCATAATCCAGTCCATCGGGTTCAGTCCGGCCGCGGTGACGCGAACCCGAATCTGCCCCGATCCGGCCTGCGGCACGGGTACTTCGCGAACGGTGAGGGCCTCAGGACCGCCGAATGACTCGAGCCGGACCGCTCTGCTCGTGACCGCCGACATGTCGGCAGTCGGTTCTTGATTACGCATAAGGAATTCTCCTTAACCTTTAATATTTGTGCTACAGGTTACATATTTATGATACTGTAACTACCAGCCACAATAGTACTATATTACGCTACAAAATACAATATATTTTAATTTGTAACCCGTTACAAAAAAAAGGCATCGCGAGAGGACGAAGCTGGCCCCCATTTCCTGCTTGATTCATTTATCAGGATTTTTAAGTCCTCTTATCAGAAGTCCTACAACCGATTCTATGTTCTGTTTTCGATTCGGATCATCAAATAAGTTGGGGTTGATAAAAACACCGGTTGCTAGATATACAGTTCTTGCTGCTTGACGAGGAGATTCGGTAAAAAATATACCTTCCGAAATTCCTTGAACGATAATCTCCTCGATACGATTAATAACTTCTTCGATACTTTTTTCGATTATTTCCTTTGAGCTGTGGGCCAGCTTAATGTAATTCGCAAACATTTCCGGGTCATTAATCGCGCTGCGGCGTTTAGCTTCAGTAAAGTCTTCGAGTAAATGAAAAAGTTTAATATCCGCAGGATTATCTTCTTTTAGAATTTCTTCTGAACTGGCATTCATATTGGTTAGCCAGCGTTCGGTAACAGCATTCCAAAGGGCAGTTTTCCCAGCAAAATATCTATAAAGGGCAGCATGGCTGACTTTTAATGATTTTGCTACGTCAGTGATATTCGCCTTGTCTGGTCCGAAACGGCGAATAACTTCTTCTGTTGCATTGAGGATTATTTCCTTATCAAGCGAGATCTTATCCAAATTCATAACCACTTTCCAGTTTTATTTCTGATTCTATCATGTAAAATTTCAAGTTTCAGATTACATAATTTGAAACATTGATGAAATAAAGATTGTTGAAAGTGTTAACAAGCAGAGTTCACAGGGATATGATTGCTGCAAAAGCCCGCCCACATCACATAAACTTGATCAACGTCCCAATAATTCGAGCACAAATGCTTATATAATTGATGTATTATCTCTGTTTACTTTCACCAAATTTGCTGTAGAGTTCAAGCATAGTGGAGGACAAATCATGACAACGCAACACTTCAAATACATTATCGCCGGCGGTGGCATGGCCGCCGACGCTGCTGCCCGCGGCATCCGCCGTGCGGACCCCAACAGCCCCATCCTGATGGTCGGAAAAGAAAAATTTGCCCCGTATAACCGGCCGCCCCTCTCCAAAGGGTTATGGAAAAAACAAAAAGAAGATAATATCTGGCGCCACACCGAAAACCTGGGAGTAGAAATGCGCCTGGGACACAAAGTCGTCGCCGTCGATCCCCAGGCCAGGACCATCCAGGACGAAAGCGGCGCTGAATTCGAATATGAGTCCTTGCTGCTGGCCACCGGCGCCAAACCGATTCGTCTGAAAGATGCCCCCGACTCCGTGATCTACTACCGCACCCTGGATGATTACCATTTGCTGCGCGAAAAAGCCGCCGCGAACCAGGACTTCATCTTGATCGGGGGTGGCTACATCGGTTCCGAGATCGCCGCTGCGCTAAGCAGCCAGGGCAAGCAGGTCACCATGGTATTTCCGGAAGATGGCATCGCCCAACGGATCTTTCCGCATGACATGGCCGTAAAAATCAATCAGTTTTACGAAGGAAAAGGTGTGCGTGTGATGAACGGCCGGATGGTCGCGCAGGTCGGCGAAGAAAATGCGCGACCGTTTGTCGTTACCGACCGGGGCGAGCGCCTCGAAGCCGACGCCATCATCGCCGGCCTGGGGGTCCGCCCCAACCTGGAGCTGGCCCAGCAGCTCGGCGTGACCATCCGCAAAGGGATCCAGGTCGATGCGGGCTACCACACCAGCCTGGCGGACATCTTCGCCGCCGGGGATGTGATCGATTTCTACAGCCCGTATCTGCACCAATTTCTGCATGCCGAGCATGAGGACCACGCCAACAAAAGCGGCGAATTAGCCGGCCTGTCCATGGCCGGGCAGCACGAGGAATATCACTTCCTGCCCATGTTCTATTCCGACCTGTTCGAGCTGGGCTACGAAGCGGTTGGACTGGTCGATTCCAGCCTGCCCATCGTCGGCGATTGGGTAGAGCCGTACAAGAAGGGGGTCGTTTATTACCTGCAGGAAAGCCGTGTAGCTGGTGTGCTGCTGGTCGATACCTGGGGCAAGGTGGATGAAGCCCGCGCACTCATCCAGGCCGGCGAAGTCATTTCCCCCACAAATTTGCCTGGGCTGATCAAGTAAAGAACCCGAATTCAAGGTGTCTGCGTAGGCGCAGCCCTCACAGACACCTTGAATTCGGTTAGGATTAAGCATACCAAAAACGAAAACAAGAGGGTGGCGGTTTGCCACCCTCTTGTTTTGATTAGCTTAGGCCATCGAGGCGTAGGCGTTCTTGGCAGCCGTCCGGCCGGAATAGCAGTTGTTGGCGTTGCAAGACGCGGGCACGTTCATGGTGTACGTCTCGCGGTAGAGCTCGCAACCGTCGGTACCGGCTACATACAGACCTGGGATGGGATCGCCGCTGGCATTGATCGCTTCCATCTTGCGATTGGTTTGAATACCGCCGATCGAAGTCCAGAAGGACATATCCTGCCTGAAGATATAATACGGCGCCGAGGATAGCTCGATTAAATCATCGGCTGTTTTACCGAAATCTTCATCCAGGCCCTGCTTGCACAAGGAGTTGTAGCGATCGAGTGTGGCGGACAGTGTATCCGGATCGAGACCGATCTGGTTGGCCAGGTCCTGGATGGTATTCGCTTTGTAGATATTTTTGCCGGGGCATTTCTGGACGGCATCTTCTACATCCGCTTCCAGGTTATCCACCGACTCGGCCAGTTTGGCCAAAACACCGTGATCGAAGATCAAATAGGAAGTCTTCTGGGTATGGACGGCGTTGGAGTTATTCCCAGGCGTGAACGCTCCACAGGCTTCATTGCAATAACGAACCGCGTCCTGGTTGACCCACAAGAACGGCCCACCGCGGTGAATAGCCTGTGTCATGGTACCAAAGAAATCGATCCCGTATGAATAGGGGTCACGCAAGAAACACCGCTCCAATGAAACGTCCTCGGCGCCCGCGACAGATGCCATCCTCAACCCATCCCCGTCGTGTCCGGGAAAACCCTGGTGAGCCGAATAGGTCATGTCGTAGCCACGAGCGTTCATCATATCGGTATTGTCCACGTACCCGCCGGAAGCCAGAATCACGGCCTTGCAATTGATCAGGATCATGCTGCCGTCTTCTTTTTTAGCATAAACACCGGCGACTTTGTTCCCATCCAGGAGTAAATCGGTGGCGGGTGTGCTGGTCATAACCGTGACGCCCAGGTCTTTGGCCTTGGCTGCCATGGCGTCCATATAATTTTTGCCTTTTCCATCTTTGAACCAGTGGAAGGCTTTGACCTTACCTAGCCCGTAATAATCGTCGACCACACCGGAAAACGGCACACCGTTATCGATTAGCCAGTTGAGATCGTCCGCCGAAGCTTCCACCATGTCTTTCCAGAATAAGGCGTTCACCCGGTAATTAAAGAACTCTTGCTCGGTGGAAATGATTTCACGGAAAGTGATTTCGATGCCGGCCTTCTTCTGCATATCACTGCCAATGGCGAACATCCCTTCGGTGCCATTACCATTTCCACCCAGGGTGGAATTTTTCTCCAGGAGCATAACTTTCGCGCCTAATTGGGCCGCCTGGACGGTCGCGCACATCCCTGATGACCCGCCACCGACTACAACGATGTCAGCATCCATCGTTTCGGAAACTTCGATGGGTTCCGTGGAAGTCGATTCTTCCGTTGCAGCGCCTTCGGGGGTAGCCAATTTTGGCGCGCAGCTGCCCAATACACCAATTGCAGCGACTCCGGCTGCACCCTTCAAAAAACTTCGACGGGTATATCTCTTCGACTCTTGCGCATTCGTGCTCATAAATCATCTTCTCCTTCATTCACAAAATAATAAACACCAGGCTTGCGAATCCCCGGCGTTTTCTTCGGACCGAGCCTCTCTTTCATGTTCAAGAGACCGATGTTTAGAATTGCCTATTTGCCTTTCGCCAAACACAGCTAATCAAAGCATCCCGAAACCCACAAATGTTTTTCTCAGTCAAACCACTTCTGGCTTCCCAGGAAGCATTAAAAGTATATGAGAATGGTTCATTTTTTTGCTCACCTTCCCAGGGTTAATTGCGGGTAATAAAAGGGTCATCAAAGTTGGCCAAGGATACCAATATCTCAATTTCGCCACCCCTTTATTTGCGATGGCGTTGAAATAACCACCTTTCATCATCCAGACAGGGGTATATATGGTAGAGCCACCTTGCCGCACCACCACATATACCCAATTTTTTTAAAGGCGTTTTTTCGACACGCACTAATTGTTATCTTTGCGGATAGGAAATTCTGTAGTAAACTTGTCTAGCTTGCAAATTGGCCCTGTGTGGTCCATTGCTGCTTTCCGCTCTTCGCTGCGCAGACTGCGTTGTCGGAGGGCTATCCCGAGGAAAGGAGGATCCCTTTATGCGTACCTACGAATTAATATTCATTGCCCAACCGGAGTTGGATGAGACCGCCATGCAAGGCATCATCGACCGGGTTACTGGTTGGATCAATGAAGCAGGTGGCACGATCAATAAGATCGATAACTGGGGGAAACGACGTTTAGCGTACATTATCAATAAACGCCGCGAAGGCCAGTACGTTCTTTTTGAAATGCAACTTTCACCCGCTTCCACTGGTGAACTGGAACGTAACTTACGTTTCCTTGAGCCGGTCATGCGGTTCAGCTTAATTAATCGCGAGTAATTTAATTCTGGTTCTGGTCTGAAAATCGTCGTTATACAAGGAGTGAATCATGAGTAGGGGCCTCAACAAAGTGATGATTATCGGCCACGTGGGACGTGATCCCGAAATGCGGTACACGCCTTCGGGTCGCCCGGTGACAACTTTCAGTGTAGCAACCAGCCGCACATGGAACACATCCGACGGCGAGCGCCACACCGAAACTGAGTGGTTCAACGTCGTAACCTGGGGTAACCTTGCCGAGATTTGCAAACAATACCTGACCAAAGGCCAGCAGGTCTATATCGAAGGACGCTTACAGACCCGCCACTGGGAAGATTCCGAAGGTGCCAAACACAACACCGTCGAAGTTGTAGCCAGTGAGATGATGATTCTTGGAGATCGCCGCGAAGCCAGCCAGAATCAAAACGTCGATTCCGTCGAAGAAGACGAAATCGAAGATGAATATCCATTCTAGGAGTAAGTTGGAATGAGCGAAAATAACCCCAACGAGAACTCGGCACCCTCAGGTCCGCGCCGTTTCGTGGCCCGGCCGAAAATCTGCCAGTTCTGCGCTGACAAGAATGTTGTGATCGATTACAAACAAATCGATTTACTGCGCCGCTATATCACTGAAGATGGCAAAATCCGCCCACGCCGCCAAACCGGCACTTGCGCCCGCCATCAACGGGTGTTGGCTCAGGAAATTAAACGTGCTCGCCATCTGGCATTACTGCCGTATGTGGGCGAAAGCTGGAACGACGTTATCCGCTAAATCAAGTGGATAGACTGTAATTGGGGCTCAGGCAAATATAAAAATATATTTGCCTGCCCCATTTTTTTGAAGAAGAGGTTATTCAATGGCCAAAGGTCGCCGATCAAAAAGCACCACCCGAAAGCAACAGAATTGGGTCGAAAAAGAAAATCGCCAAAGGAAAATCGTACTGTTCAGCACTATTGCCGTGATTGCCGTGGTCGCATTGATCATCGGGTATGGCGTGCTGAATGTTTATGTAATACAACCCAGGCAGCCCGTAGCAGTCGTCAACGGGACGAAAATCACCCTGCAGGATTTTGAAACCAGGGTTCGATACGACCGTTACCAAAAAATTCAAAATACAGTTCAGCTAGAACAATATAATCAAATGTTTGGCTCTGACCCAAGCACCGGTGCAGGCTATTTCGACAGCCAGATTCAACAAAACCTGACGGATCTAAACAGCACCACCACCATGGGTAACCAGGCTATTGAAGAATTGATCAACGACGCCGTGATTGCACAGAAAGCCAAAGAGATGGGCATCACCGTCAGCGACGTCGATGTGGATAAAGCCATTCAGGAAGCCTTTGGTTACTACGCCAATGGAACCCCGACGGCATCCCCAACCGTGGGTGTTACACCTTTCTCGACGGCCACGTACTCTCCGCAGCAGTTGACCCTGGAGCCTTACACCGCCACTCCCACCATTACCCAGACGCCGACTATCACTCCGACCCCGACCGGTACACTGGCTCCGACTGAAGTACCGCCGACCGCAACGCCGACGATCGATCCGAACGCCGCTCCCACCGAAACGGGCACACCGGGACCGACGGCCACGCCTTATACCCTGGCCGGCTTCCAATCGGATTACCAGAATTACGTCAGCTCACTGACTACCGATGCACAGCTCACGGATACTGATATGCGGGCGATTTTCCGCGCCAGCCTCCTCTACAAAAAGGTTAACGAAGAAGTTAACAAAACCCCGCCGACGACGGATGAATACATTTGGGCGCGCCACATTCTGGTCTCCAGCCAGGACGATGCCAACACCGTCGAGGCAAAATTAAAAAGCCGGGGGCGATTTCACCCAATTGGCTGCCGAATACTCCATTGACACGTCCACCAAGGACAAAGGTGGTGACCTGGGCTGGTTTACTCGCGGCCAGATGGTTGCCGAATTCGAAGATGCCGCCTTTGCGTTGAAGAACATTGGGGATATCAGCGACCCGGTTAAATCCCAGTACGGCTACCACATCATTCAACTCCTGGGCCGTGAAGAACGCCCTATCACCTCCGACCGGATTACCTCGGTTGAAAATGATAATTTCACTACCTGGCTGAATGACGCCAAAGCATCCATGACCATCACCCAGCACGATAACTGGCAAAGCAAAGTGCCGACCATCCCGGCGATCCCGGAAGGGCTCTAAGCTCGACGGATAATTTTGGCCATGACGAAAGGCGCCCGGTAATTTAACCGGGCGCCTTTTTGATTCTGTATTTTTCCGAGATATTTTCTGCCGCTTCGCGGCAGAAAATATCTCGGATCTACTTAACCATGTCGTCGCTGATTTCATCCAGACGCAGGGAGATTACCTGGCTGGCGGTGTCTTTCCCCATCGTTACCCCATAAATCACATCGGCCACCTGAACGGTATTCCGGTTGTGGGTGATCACGATAAATTGGGTGTTCTCTGATAGTTCGCTCAGCAGGTCGCAAAACCGGCCTACGTTGGCTTCGTCCAGCATGGCGTCAACTTCGTCCAGCACGCAGAACGGGGTCGGCGATATTTTCAACAACGAAAAGACCAGCGCTGAGGCCGTCAGGCAGCGTTCGCCACCCGAAAGCAGCGATAAACCCTGTTCCCGTCGCCCTGGGAGGCGTGCTTCGATATCGATGCCCGCCTCGGTCGGGTTATCCTCGTCGCTCAACACCAGCCGGGCAGCTCCACCGCCAAACAAGCGTGTAAACATGACCTTGAATTCAGCTGCCACCGCATCGAATGTTTTGCGGAACTCACGTTTCATCAACTCGTCGAGTTCGGCAATCACCTGGCGCAGGTCTTCATCGGCCTTGTGCAGATCGGTCACCTGGCTGCTCATAAATTCGTACCGTTCCTTGACCGAAAGGTATTCGCTCTGCGCATCCGGGTTGATCGCCCCGATGCGGCGAAGCTGGCTGCGCTGGCGGTTGATCGTATCCTCCAACTCAGGCGGTATTTCGATCACGGCCGGGAGTTCTTCCACCATGCCATCCAAGGGCAGCGGAGTTGGCCCGGAAATATCCCCGCGGTATTCAAACGCGACCAGCCCGAAATCTTCCTCGATCCGCCGGCGCAATGAATCCATACCATCGTTTAAGCGGCTTAATTCGAGTTGCGATTGGGTAACGTAGCGTTCGGCCACATTGGCGTTTTGCTGCACGGCCGTCTGGTCGGCCAATAAGGTTTCGTATTGGGCTTCTAATTTCTCCAGCCTGGCTTCGCCGGGTTCGATTTGCTGGCGCAGCGCTTCCATCCGGTCGTTCAATTCACTTTCCTGGCCGCGGTTCGTCAGCTTTTCCGCATCGATCTGCTTAAGGTTCGTCTCGATCTGGGCCAAGCGTTGGCGTAAGGTATTCTGTTGGACCTGGTTGTTTTTGACCGCCTGTTCATACTCGCCAATCCGCTTCTGTGAATCCGCGAATCCGCGTTCAGCCAGGGCAGCCTGGGTCGTCCAGTGGGTGACCTGGGCCTGGTGCCGCTCTAGCGGCAGCAAATCCAGGGCCTGCTGCTGTTCATCGATCTGCAGTTCCAACGATTCTTGCTCGTCCTCGGCTTTGCGTAGGTCCGTGGCCAGACCGGCCAGTTCCTTTTTGACCTGTTCGATCTGGGTTCCCAGGGTCTTGATCTGGTCCTGCTGCCAGGATAGTTTCTGGCGGGCTTGCTGAGCCTGCAACGAAGTTTCTCGGACTTTGCGGTCAATTTGGTCGATCTTTTGGGTCGCCTCGCGCAACTGCTTTTCTTTGCCCCGGCGCTCGGTCTGCAAGCTTTCCAGCCTTTGGACGATCTGGCTTTCGGCTGCCTTCAGATCTTTAGCCGCAGCCAGTAAACCCTCCAGGGATGTGCGTAGTTCGCGGATCTGGCGCGGGCGGGAGATCACGCTGGAGCGCGATTCTTGCCCGGCGGCAATCACACCCGAGCCGTAGAATACTTCGCCTTTCAAAGTGACCACTTTTACCGAACCGGGCTGTTCCGCCGCAACTTTACGGGCGGTGGCGCGATCGGCCACCAACAGGACCTGGGCCAGTAAAAGGCCAATCACCGGTTGGATGCTCGCATCCGCCCGGATCAGGTCGGCAGCAATGCCAATACATTCAGGCGAGACGACCGGCTTTGAATTGGCCGAGATCTTCAAGCCATCCAGGGGAAACAGAATGGCCCGGCCATGATCGGATTTTTCCAGGTGGGTCAGGGCATGCAACGGGTCGGTTCCCGCATCCAGGGTAACGCCGTCCAAATATTCCCCCAGGGCCGCCGCGACTGCTATTTCGTAGTCCGCCGGCACGTCCAACAAACTGCTGATTGCACGGTAGGTACCGGAAAGTTTACCCTCCCGGGCTGCCTGTAGAACCGATTTGGCCCCCTGGTTCAGGCCGTTCAGGCTTTTTTCGGCCTGTTCGAGCACCTCTAACTGAGCCTTCGCCCGCGATTGTTCACCCGTATTGGTCGCAATCTGGTTCTGAGTTCGCCGGCGTTCTTCATCCAGGCGGCTGGTCTCGGCCAGGATCGTCTGAAGCTCTTCCTCCAGCTTGCGCCGGCCGTCTTCGACCTGGCCTTGTTCAGCCTGGATTGCCTTATGCTGGTTTTCCGCGTTTTGTACGCCAAGCTGGACGGCTTCCAGTCCCTGTTCCAGTCTGGATATATCCCGGGTCAGATTATCTTTGCGCCCATTCAGTTCTTTTTGATGGGCTTTCAATTCCACCTGGCGGTTCTCGCTGCGGTTCGACTGGCTTCGCAGGGAACGCAAAAAACTGACCTGTTTTTCACGGGCCGCTCGCCGTTCTTCCAAAGCCTTTTCGGCGGCTTCCACCTGCAAATTGGCTTCATCGACCGCATCTTGCAGCCGTTTCTGCTCTTCCTGAGCATCGGCCAGGCGTTCCTTCTGGGCCGCCTCTTCATCCTCCAGGCGTGAAAAATCGGATCTAAAAGTGACCTGCTGGTCGGACAAAGCCCGCTGGCGCTCATCCAGGACGGCCAGCGAACGGCTGATCTGTTCGCGCTGGTTGTGGAGGAGTGCGGACTGGTTGTGCCAATCGTTCAATTCCTGGCGCAGGGCTTGCAGGTTGTCGCGCATGGCCTGGACCTTGGCATCCACTTCTTCCAGCCGCAGCCGGGATTGGTTCAAGCGCTCTTCCTGGCTGTGCAGCACATCCTGGGCATGGGCCACGTCGTTCTGGCTGCGATGCCAGTGATAGCCATACCATTCGCGCAGCAGGATGCGCAGGTCGGCCTTGATGCGGTCGTACTCGATCGCTTTGGCAGCCTGCTTTTCCAGGCTCTTTAAACGGGGTTCCAGCTCACTTAAAATATCCTGGACCCGCTCCAAATTGCGGCGGGTATTTTCCAGGCGGTTGAGTGACTCTTCCCGCCGCGAACGGTACAGCCCGATCCCGGCCGCTTCCTCGAAGAATTTGCGCCGCTCTTCCGGTTTCAACGAGAGGGCTGCATCGACCAGCCCTTGGCCGATGATCGTGTAGGTCCGTTCAGCCAATCCGGATTGGGCCAGCAATTCTGAAATTTCCTTCAGGCGGACCTTTTGGCCGTTGAGCACGTACTCATTCTGGCCGTCCCGGTATGCGCGCCGGGCAATGGAAACTTCGGTGTAATCGATCGGCAGCCAGCCATCTTCGTTATCGAAGACGATCATCGCGGAAGCCATCGACGCCCTGGGACGCTGATCCGATCCGGCAAAGATCATATCATCCGTCCTGCGACCGCGCAGCAGGGAATAAGATTGTTCCCCCAGGACCCAGCGGATCGAATTGGCTATATTCGATTTTCCCGAACCGTTGGGGCCGACAATCGCCGTGATCTTGCCCGAGAATTCGAATAACGTCCGGCTCGCAAAGGTCTTGTAGCCATGCAGTTCCATCGACTTTAAACGAGAAATCATCTAAGGTCCTGTGGTGGTAAAAATTTACAAATCCAGAAAGAGATGCTTCATAAAAGAGAACCATTACCGGCGGGAAAAGCGGCAGAGCAGCTTAGCCAACCAATAATCACCCTCAGCGTTTCAAGGTGCATCCCCGATGGACTCATTTATTGATTTTTTCCGGACAAATCTTCAATCAAGCCAAGTTTGCGCAGCGCCTTGCGAGCGGCATCTTTCGCGGCCGCCTGTTTGCTCGGTCCACTGCCGCTGGCCTGATACACACCGGCGATAAGCACATCCACTTCGAAGACCTTGGAATGGTCCGGGCCGTATGAATTTTTGGTGACATACTGCGGAGCGGTATGCCCCTGAGACTGCGCCCATTCCTGCAGCAGGCTCTTGGGGTCCTCATTTTTGCGGTGGACGATAATATCTTCCGAAGCGACTTCCAGGAAGGAAAACAGGAAACGATCGACCGCTTCGATACCGCCATCCAGATAGAGCGCGCCAATTACCGCCTCGAAGGTATCGCATAATAAAGCCGAACGTTCCCGGCCGCCCGCCTGCAATTCACCTCTTCCCAGGCGCATGGCACCCCCAAGCTAAATCATCCGGGCAAAATTTGCCAGTTGTTCGGTATGTACCAGCGCCGAACGCATTCGGGTCAAATCCCCTTCCGGCATTTCCGGGTACCGGTGATACAACCAGGCGCCGACGACGAAATCGAGGATGGCATCCCCCAGGAATTCCAACCTTTCGTTGTCTTCCAGCGCTTCCGGATGTTCGTTGAGATATGACCGGTGAGTTAAAGAACGGCTGAGCAAAAGCAAATCAGATATGCCTAGCTCTAAACGCTCAGCGAGGTGCTCAGGCGATTCGGACGCCTGAATTCGGAGCATGTTGGTCCATCGAGTCCTCCTGGAACTCAAGGGGCGCAAGCCACCTCAACCATTTACATAAAACGATTGCCGCAAGTGGATCAGGTAGCTAGCGTTCCTCTAGTTCAAATCAATCCTGGCTAGATGGAATATATTTTAACCCAAAACCGGACAAAACGACAACACAGGGTTGGGGCAATCTTTCCCCAAATAAATCCAGCGCGGCCCAGGCGATTGCAGAAGTAGGCTCGACGTATTGTCCCTGGCGTGCCAGATCTTCGAAAGCCGGCCGGATTTTCGCCTCGGGGATAGAAATGATATCTCCTTGCCCGGCCTGGACTTCGCGAATCAAGGCTTCGGCCCGGACCGGGTTGCGTACGCGCACCCCCTCCGCCAGGGTGGGTTCTTCACCGGCGGAGGCCATCGCTTCCAGGCCGGAATGGAAACCGCGCGTGACCGGGTCACAGGCTGCCGCCTGGACGCCCAGGTAGAACGGTGTTTCTGCAATCAGCCCGGCCTTTTTGAGCGCGGCAAATCCGCGCACGATGCCCAACAACAGGCTGCCGTGACCCACCGGCGCTACCACGCTGCCCGGTGCAGCCCGTCCCAGGTCTTCCCAGATCTCGTAAGCAATGGTGGCAATACCGGCCAGTCCATAAGGCAGGTAAGCATGGCTGGCATAAGGCAGGCCGTTCTGGGCCTGTTCGAGTACCGCCCGAGCCGCTTCCGAACGTGGTCCCGCTACCCGCACCAACTCGGCCCCATACATCTCGATCTGGATCCGTTTAGGACCCGAAGCTTCCTCCGGGACGAATACCCGCCCGTGAATACCTGAACGGGCGGCATAAGCAGCAAATGAGGCCCCCGCGTTCCCGGATAAATCTTCGACCGCCTCGCTTACACCCCGGCTGAGTAAAAAACTGGCCAGCACGGCGCTGCCGCGGTCTTTATACGAGCCGGTCGGGTTCAACGATTCCAGTTTGAGGCCCACCTGCGTGGTACCATGCGGCTGCCAAACCAGGGGTGTATTTCCTTCGCCCAGGCTGACCACCGGCGCGGTGGGATCCAGCCCAAAGCTGTGCCGGTAACGCCACAAACCCGGCAAACCGGCTTCGATCCTCTCGACCAAAAAATCCGGCGGCCCGTCGTAATCATAGATTCCCCCGCATTCAGGGCAGCAGAAAGGTATACCCTCCTGCGGGTAAGCTTTCAAGCAGTGGCAGCAACGCACCCCGGCCAAAAATCACTCTCCCTTGTGAGGGGTATATCCTCCCTCGACCCACTCCTCACCGTTGGGGCCGATCTCCTTTTTCCAAATCGGCACGATCTCTTTCAGCCGGTCGATGCCATAACGGGCGGCCTCAAAAACACCGGTGTCCCGGTGGGCCGCGGTACAGGCAATCAGCACGGTCGGTGTGCGCGGCAGCAAATGACCGATCCGCTGAACGATGGCGATCCCCTGGACCGCCGGCCACCTTTCGCGGATTTCCTCCGCTACCTGGCGCATTTTGGCCTCGGCCATGGGCACGTAGGCTTCGTAATCCAGGGCAACGGTCTGGTGGGGGTCCTTGCGGGTAGTCTCGCCGCGCACCATGCCGCTGAAAATGCAGGCGGCCCCGCTGCTGGTCAGGGTGATTTGGTCCACCAGGTCGTCCAGGTCGAGGGCATCGTTGGTGATTTTATAGATGGTCGGGCCTTCCGCGCCTCCACTGACCGGCGGGAACAGAGCCACTTCAGCCCCGTCCGGGATGGGATCATCACCGGCCGAATATTCCTGGTTGATCGAGACCAACACGGTCTCCAGGCGGCCTTCCAGGTCGGGATAAGTGCTCACCAGGTTGTGTTTAAGCTCGCTGACCGATATCGCCCGGTCGAAATCCAACGAAAGCTGCCCGGCCCCTACAGCCTCTTTTAAATCGGCAAAGAGTAAGACTTTAATGTGCATTTCACCGGCCATTAAACGTTATATACGTCACCGCTGCGACCGCCGTGTTTTTCCAGCAGGCGCACATTTTCGATATGGGCAGTCCGCTCCACGGCTTTGATCATGTCATACACCGTCAGGGCGGCCACCGAAACGGCCGTCATCGCTTCCATCTCGACGCCGGTCTTGGCGTTCGTCTTGAGTGTGGCAGTGATCACTACCCCAGGCATGGCATCGTCCAATTCCAACTCGACGGTGATCTGATTCAGTGGAATGGGATGGCACAAGGGAATCAGGTCGGACGTGCGCTTAGCCGCCTGGATCCCGGCGATCTGGGCTACCGTTAAGACGTCCCCTTTTTTCGCCAGGCCCTCGCGGATGAGCGCCACAGTCTCGGCTTTCAAATGGACTTCTCCACGGGCAACCGCGGTCCGGTCCGTGTCCGGCTTAAAGCCCACGTCCACCATGTGAGCTTTGCCATGTTCGTCAATATGAGATAATTTTTCATCTGGCATGGCCCTATTATAACGGCTTCGCCGGTCCAGAGTGTTATAATCCCCCCCATGAGTTTCCAGGTTGCTGGCCACCAGACCGACCAATACCAGGTCCAAACCGACATCTACGCTGGCCCGTTGGACCTGCTGCTCGAGTTGATCGAGAAGGCTGAACTGGACATTACCCGCCTGGCGTTGGCTCAGGTGACCGACCAGTACCTGGAGTACCTGCACCATCTGCAAGAACAAAATGCCGCCGAGGTATCCGCCTTTTTGGTGATCGCCGCCCGGCTGGTGCAAATTAAATCGGCGGCTCTGCTCCCCCGCCCGGTGGTCGATAACCCCGCCGCCGAAGAAGAAGATCCCGGCGAGGCTTTGGCCCGCCAGCTCATCCTATACAAACGCTTCAAAGAATTAGCCGGATACCTGCAAATCCGCGAAGGAGCCGGCTTTCATAGCTATTTACGCCTGGCTCCGGCTGCTAAAGTGGTCGCCACCCCCCACCTGGACCTCAGCGGCGTGACGCTATTTGACCTGATCGACGCGGCCCGCAGTGTTTTCTTCAACCGTCCCACCTTGACTTCCCTGGACCGGGTGGTCAGCATGCCGCGGGTGACCATTCGCGAGCGGATCAGTTCCATTCTTGAAATACTCCGGCGGGTCAAAACAACCTCATTCCGCGCTTTATTACGCCCCGCTGCGACCCGCGTGGAGGTCGTCGTGACCTTTTTGGCCTTGTTGGAATTGATCAAACGGCACATTGTAGCCGCCGATCAATCCACCCTCTTCGCCGATATCCTGGTTGAGCCGTTAGAAGATTTGAATATTGTTGATGCCGTTCTCCCCATCGAATTCGATGAGGAGAACGAAGATTTTGATTAAAATTGCCAGGTTACTCGCCGGCGGTTTCTTCGTCTTCCTCTTCGTCCGAATCCAGCTCAGCGGTTTCAACCATATCGACCGGAAGACGTCCCCACAGCCAGGTGATCATCAGGTTGAGATCATACTCGTGCGTGGTGTCGTCGGGATAGGCCTTGGCAAAGGCATCGTCCAACTCCTCGAACGAATCCGATTTCGGCCAGCGGGTGAGAAAACCAGGCAGCTTGGCCCGGTCGGTCTCGACCGGTAAAAGCTCCCAACCACGGCCGGTCAGGAATTCATACACCCGGGCAGCCAGGTCCGGGTGGAGTTCATACCAGGCCGACAAAACATTCGCGCAAAAATCCACATTGCGCTCGAACGCGCTGACCGCCGAACGAGCCTTGAGCGGCGCCGGCGCGGGCACACTATTACGAAACCCGGGTACGTTGACCAGGCGCTTTACCAACCGGTTGATCGCGGATTGGCGCTCGTCAGCAAGCTCTTTCTGGCGACTGAAAACTTCCTGAATCAGATTCAAACGGTAATCTGTCAGCAAAAATTCATTGATTGCGTTGAAAGGGAGAAATTCGGCTTGTGATTTTGTCATGAGCGAGATTATACCTCAAGCCTGCACGCTTGCGCTCAATTCATCCAGACGGGCAACCTCGGCCTCAGTTAATCGCCAGCCGCATGAGTCCAGGTTCAGCATGGCCTGGTTGGCATTTTTCACACCCGGGATGGGCACTGCGCCTTTACAAATGGTCCAATTGATGGCCACCTGCGCCGGGGCTTTCCCGCTGTGGTCCATGCCAATTTTACGCATTTCGCGGATCAAGGGCTGGATAAACTCCAACACTTTAGGAGTGTAGCGCCGTTCGCGAAAACCCGGCATCGGGTTTTCGGGCGTATATTTGCCGCTCAAGGCGCCTTTGGCAATCGGGCTGTAGGCGATTACCTTCACACCCAGGTCTTTACAATGCTGGATCAGGCCGCTCGTTTCTACCGCACGGTCCAACAGGCTGTATTCCACCTGGTTCGAGGTCAGGTGGATGCCCAGGCGAGCCAGGGTATCGTAGGCACGCTGTAACTGGTCGCGGTCGTAATTGGATACCCCAATCTCACCGATCCAACCATTTTCTTTAGCCTCAGCCATCGATTCCATCCAGGTTTCCACCCGTACCGGCGGTGCAGGGAAATGGATTTGGTAAAGTGCTACCTTTTGTACTTTCAGTCGTTTTAAACTTGAGTGCAGCGCCCGGAAAAGGGCCTGTTTCGTCAGCCGCCAGGGAAAGGGAAAAAACTTGGTCGCGATAATCTCTTGCGTCTGCAATTCGCGCATGAATTGCCCGATCATGTTCTCTGAGCGGCCCAGGCCATAGACTTCGGCCGTATCGAAAAACACTTTTCCCGAATCGATGCACAATTTATAGGCTTCGTGGACGTCTTCGAGGTTATACCCCCTGCCAAAACCCCAAAACATCGGATCCCCCCAGGCCCAGGTGCCAATACCCATTTCTTTACCGACCAGTTCGCTTTGATCGTTTTGTTGATCGTCGGTCACGGGAACCTCCTCTTTCTTGTTGCCGCGGATGATCGCCCAGGCCGGTTCAAGGGACAGGGTGATTGGTTATGATTTTTTAAGAAGACAAGGTGCTTTTATTTTAACCTTAATTCAGCCAATCCGTGGGGTTGTTAGCCAGGGTAATTCTGGCTTTCTCAAGAAAAGGTTTATTACTGCGAAAACAGCGTTTTTTGCTGCCTGTGGCAATCAACGCCAGTGTTGCCGAAGGCGCCACGCCCTGGTAGAAGCATGCCCCTTGGGCAAAAAGCGGCCAGTGCTCGCGATGACAAAGTTCCTGGTTTTGTCATGTGAACATGAGAAAGCTATCAGGGCAATCGCATCATGCCAATTTAAGCCCAACAGAGAGATATTTTTGAGTGTTATTGTGGGGCTACGCCCCACAATAACACTCAAAAACCCATTCTTTGGGGAATTGCCTTCGGAAAAGCAGGCAGGCTGCAATCGCCCTGAGAAAGCCATACCAGGGTATTCGCATCATCCTGATTTTCCGAAGGCAATTTCTGCTGTAGTTTTTTTTAACTATCCGGGCTCTCGCGAGAAGACCCCGAATTTGAGGTGTTTACGGAGGCGCAAGCAGCCCGCAAACACTTCAAATTCGGGAACTTTTAACCTTGCCCAATTGAGGCGCTCAACGTAGAATGACTGCATGCCCGAAGACGTCACGCCCATCCGCCAACAATACCTGGAAATCAAACGCCAGTACCCCAACGCTATCCTGTTTTTTCGCCTGGGGGATTTTTACGAAACCTTCGACCAGGACGCCGAAACCGCCTCCCGTGAACTGGACATCGTATTAACCTCGCGCAACGTAGCCAAGGGGATGCGTATCCCCATGGCCGGCATTCCTTACCACGCGGTAGAGAATTACCTGGCCCGCCTGATTGACAAGGGCTACCACGTTGCCATTTGCGAGCAAATCGGTGACCAGCCTTCCCGCGGGCTGTTCCCCCGCGAGGTGGTGCGGGTGGTTACGCCGGGGACGATCTTCGAACCCTCCTTGCTAAAGGGAGACCAAAACAATTACCTGGCCGCGGTAGTCTTTCAGGACGACCAGGCCGGCATCACCTACGCCGATATCACTACCGGCGAGTTTTACACCACCGAATTTTCAAGTGAAGACGTGCAGAACAGTCTCCGGGCCGAATTGATCCGCCTGCGGCCGGCCGAGACGATCCTGCCGGATGGGCTGGAATTATCCAATAACCTGCCCGGGACCATTACTACCTGGCCGGCCTGGCGTTTCGAACCCGCCCGCTGCCAGGAAGCCTTGATGAAACAATTCTCGGTCAGTTCATTGGATGGCTACGGGCTGCGCAATAAGCCCCTGGCAATCCGCTCGGCCGGGGCGATCTTGCAGTACTTGCAGGAGACCCAACCCGCTGCGCTGACCCTGCTGACCGGCCTGGCGACCTATTCGCTGGACGAATTCATGGTCCTGGACGCGTCCACCCGCCGCAACCTGGAATTGACCGAAACTATCCGCAGCGGCGAAGTGCAGGGCTCGCTCTTGAGCATCCTGGATTACACCGTTACCCCCATGGGCAAACGCCTGATCCGCCAATGGGTCAGCAAACCCCTGCTCGATCTGGACGCCATCCACGAACGCCAGGAAGGAGTTGCCGCGCTGCTGGAACAGGGGCTGCTGCGCTCCGAACTGCGGGCCGCATTGCACCCGTTGAACGACCTGGAACGCCTGACCAACCGGATCATCTCCGGCCACGCCAATCCGCGCGATCTTGTGGCTATGCGCAGCACATTGGCCGATTTGCCGGAGATCCGGGCGTTATTCAAGGCCAGTTCGTCTGCTTTGCAGCCGATTATGGACAAACTGCACCCTTGTGACCAGGATTTAGCCCTGTTGGAAGCGGCGATCAACGACGAACCCCCGGCCACCCTGCAAAACTCAGGAGTCATCCGCCCGGGCTATTCGGCCGAATTGGACCAGATTTTGGACTCCTCACGGCATGCCCGTGAATGGATTTCCAACCTGGAAGATAGCGAACGCGCCCGCACGGGCATCAAAACCCTCAAGGTTGGTTACAACAAAGTCTTTGGCTATTACATCGAAATTTCACGCGGTGCAGCCAATCAAGCCCCGGCCGAATATATTCGCAAACAGACCCTTGTCAATGCCGAGCGCTTTATCACCCCAGAGATGAAAGAATACGAAACCCTGGTGCTCAACGCCGAAGATCGCATCCGCGAGATCGAAGCGCGTATCTTCAAAGAGGTCTGCCGTACCATCGCAGCCTCGGCAGCCGAACTGTTGGAAACCTCCCACAGCCTGGCTGCCCTGGATACCCTGGCCTCGCTGGCCGAATCGGCTGCCCTGGGCGGTTACACCCGGCCGGAATTGAGCGACGACCAGCGCCTGGAAATCCACGATGGCCGCCACCCGGTGGTCGAGCATAGCCTGCGCGGAGAGCGCTTCGTCCCCAACGATGCCGTCTTCGAAGGCGGGGAAAACGTACGCATTATCACCGGCCCGAACATGAGCGGCAAGAGCACTTTCCTGCGCCAGGTCGCGTTGATCGTGCTGATGGCTCAGATCGGTAGTTACGTCCCGGCCGCCTCCGCGACGATCGGCCTGGTTGACCGCATTTTTACCCGCATTGGCGCCCAGGATGAGATCCACGCGGGTCAGTCCACTTTTATGGTGGAAATGATCGAGACCGCCAACATCCTCAACAACGCCACCCGCCGCAGCCTGTTGATCCTGGACGAAATCGGCCGCGGGACGAGCACTTACGACGGTCTTTCCATCGCCTGGGCAGTAGTCGAATTCATTCACAACCACCCCAAACTGCGCGCCCGTACCCTCTTCGCCACCCATTACCACGAGCTAACCCAGCTCAGCGATTTGCTGCCGGGTGTGCGCAATTACAATGTCGCCGTCAGCGAGGCCGACGGCCAGGTGGTCTTTTTACATAAGATCGTCCCGGGCGGCGCGGACCGCTCGTATGGCATCCACGTGGCCCAGTTGGCCGGCTTGCCCCGCCCGGTCGTCCAGCGCGCCAGCGAAATCCTGCAGCAGCTCGAGGCCAGCTCTGGCAAGGCGGTCCATATCGACCCCAACCTGCCCGAGCAGATGACGCTCTTCCCGGAAACGAACCCGATGGTGGACGAATTGAAAGAAATCGACATCAACGCGCTCTCCCCCATCGAAGCGCTAAACAAACTCTACGAGTGGCAGAACAAGTACATCCACAAGGCCGAAACAGACGGAAAAGGGAAAAAATAATCCTGAGTTAAGCAAACAAAACCCCCGCAAAAGCGGGGGTTTTGTTTGCTTAACTCAGGAACATATTAAACCACAGCACCGGCGTGGACCGGCTCGCTCTGGGTAAACGGCAGCGGTAACTGCTCGTAACGCAAGCGGTTGATCTGGCCCATAAACACAGTCTCACCGTTGATCCCGGTCCGCCAGGAGCGAACGCCGGATAACAGTTCGCGCGCCATCGAAACCAAATCGACCCCGCAGGCCAGCTTGACCCACCAGACGGCATAGGCGGCCGCGGTCACCACGATGCGCGGCTCCAGCCGGTCGAAATCTTCGAAGAACCAACCGCACGAGGTGTACATGCGCTGCTTTTGTACCTGCGCCCGCAGGAGCAAATCGATTTTGGTGACTTCGGTTTCTTCCAGCCGCCGGCCAAGGACATCTTGCAGCCAGGCCGAAAAACTCATCTTACCGTGCAGAATGTCGATGTAGCGATACAGTAGTTCCCAGGGATCATTCAAGTAAGGCTGCACCGCAGTGAGGTACTGCTCGTCAATCGTTTCCGCGATTCCGTCGATCGCCCCGCGCAGCCTGGCTTTCCAATCGCCGTTGGGCGTACACGGGCAGGCTTCTTTCCAGCGCGCAACCCCGTGGTGGCAGCTCCAGGAAGTGTTATAACGCAGTTTGATCGTTTTTTCTGGCGGATTTTGTTGCAGCCACAGCCCGGGGAAAGTCACATCGATCGGGTTCGGGCTGTTATCCTTCCACTGGGTAATATAGCTGAGGAATTTATCCCGGAACTGCTGGTGGTGCCCATACAGTTCCCCATCCGAAGCGATCAGCATCAATTCTTTATCAGCCCGGTGGCCATTGAAGGAAAATTTGGGCGTCAAATAATCGCGGATGAAGCGATCGCCATTGGAGGTAGCTCCCGGATCGAAGCTGATCCGCATACTTAAATCTTCCTGATAGAAAAAGACGGCGATGCGCCGGCCGCTGCCCAACTCGACCCAATAGGGCTGGGAAACGTCCAGGTTGTACTCGGCCGCCTGCCAGGGGGCCAGAATGGTGAACTGGATGCTCTGGTCTACCAGTAATTCCAGGGTTGCTTCGTCCACCGCAGCCTCCGGCAGCCACAGGCCGGCCGGTTTGTGGGCAAAGCGGTACTCGAAATCGGCAATTCCCCAGGTGACCTGGGTGATCTTATCGTGCGGTTTGGCCAGCGGCAAAATGGTGTGGTGGTAAGGCAAGGCCATTCCGTTTCCCACGCCATATTTGGAAAATGTGCGCCGCTCCTGGCTGATGATCTTCGAGAGCGTGGCCGGGTCGTTCGAAATCATCCAGTTTATCAAGGTTGGCCCCAGGTCAAAGCTGATTTGCTCGAAGTTGCCCCATTCGGCATTCGGCCGGTAACACTGGTCGAGAATACGCTCGTTCCAGTTCCGGTATGGATAGGCGCCGTCCTCGCGGGCGATCATCCCACTGATCGGATCCTCGCGGGCGGGTTGGTAAAAATGGCCGTGGATGCAAACTGCTTTATTTGACATGATCCCAAGAAACCTCAACGGATAAATTTTTGTTACGACTATTAAGGTAACCCAACTGAGAATGGAACCGGGCCGGGATGATCCCAAACACACGCGGAACTGTATCCAGTTGGGTCGTTCTGTCGGCAGAAAGATAATCGAGCCAGAATATAGACACGGGGAAGCGGGTTAACTCATCCAGAAAGAGGGCCAGCCCACGCATCAGCGGTGGCGAGACTTTCCAGATCGCCCGCCGGATACCCATTTGCCGCATAACCAGGTGCAATATTTCTTGAAATGTCAACGCCTCTAACCCGCCAATGGAAATGACCCGATTGTTCAAGTCCGGGTTATCCAGGCACATGGTCAGGCAATTGACCAGGTCTTCGATCCAAATCGGTTGTAGAAGCGTATTTCCGTTCCCGGGCACCATAAAAAAGCCCGGGGACATGCGTAATAACCGTGCGATCGAGGTTGTAAATTGGTCGCCCGGGCCATAAACAGCGGCCGAGCGCAAAATAGTATAGGGAATGCCCGAATGGATAATAGCGCTTTCCGTCAAGGCTTTGGCTTTTAGGACCGGGTAGGCAGACGAACGGTCAGCCCCCAGGTGACTTAAAAGTAATGATCTTTTTCACTCCGCTCTGGGCGGCCACAGCGGCTAACACCTCGGAGCCGTTGACGTCCACGTTTTGCAGATCGGCCCGGCTGCTGTGCCGTTCGGTACCGGCCAAATGAAAAACATAGTCCACATCTTTCATTGCAGCTCGCAAACCCCGTTCATCCAACAAACTGCATACCGCCGCCTCTACCGGGATCCCCCTCGGCAATTGCGGTGAATTTTTAGATGGGCGCAAAAGTGTACGCACCTGTTTGCCACTGGCAATCAGGTGCCGGATTAATACCCGGCCTACAAAGCCGGTTCCACCGGTTACTAAGATCATTATTTCATGAATTATAGCAGAATTAAATACAATGTGTTGCGAAATGAACCATTTTTACTCTAAATTTATATTTTGGTGAGAGCCGGCTTCGGCGGATCAGAAAGATTAGCCCGGCCAAACCACTGTGAAACACCTCCACCCCAATCAGTCCTTTGGCACCATTCTTGCAATCCTATGGGTATCCACAAAGCCCTATCTGGAAGAGAGAAATCTCACCATGGATAACACTTCTTCAACCAATAAAACTGAAATCCGTCGTCTTGGTTTCCACTTTTACCCGGATACGGATCATTACACCAAACGCGACCTGCAAAATTGGCTGCCGGTGCTCACCGGCCTGGGTACGGGCTGGTTGATTTTGAAAGCAGACACCAAGCGGGCCATCCCGGATTATTTTTTGACCGGCCTGATCAGTGCAGGGATTACACCTATCATCAATTTTTCTCTCAACCTGGGGCTGAACAACGATCAGGACCAGTTGATTCCCTTATTGGACGCCTACCTGGGTTGGGGTGTCCGCTATTTCAATTTCTTTGACCGGCCGAACCAGCGCAGTTCGTGGCCCGCAGCCGGTTGGGCTCAGCAAGACCTGGTCGAGCGCTTCCTCGACCGCTTCATCCCCCTGGCCGACCGGGTCGTCAAGAACGGCGGTACGCCCTTACTGCCAGCCCTCGAACCGGGCGGCAGTTTCTGGGACACGGCTTTCCTGCGGCTGGCTCTACAGTCGCTTTCGCGTCGCAAAAAGGATGACCTGCTGGAAGCATCGGTTATATCCGCTTATGGCTATACCTATAATCATGCCCTGGATTGGGGCCTGGGCGGGCCGGAGCGCTGGCCGGATGTGCGCCCCTATTTCACCCCAGCTCAGTCTCAAGACCAGCGTGGTTTCCGCATATTCGACTGGTATAACGCCATTTCGATGGCAGTAATCCAACGTCAGTTGCCCATCATCCTCTTCCAGGCCGGGCTGCCGGGCCGGCCGGATACGCTTTCCGCCAACGACATCCAGTCTGCCGATGCCAACAGCCGCTTCGAGCAGATTTTTTACCTTTCTACCGGATCTGCACAAACACCCGACCCGCAAAAACCACAAGAAACAACCGATAAACCGGCTGATCTACCCGATAACGTCATTGCCTGCAATATTTATTTACTGGCCGCCGAACAGCAAGCACCCGAAGCGCTATTCGCCTGGTTCGATGGTAAAACCGGACTCATCCCGGCCGCCAAAGAAATCGCCCAGGAGTATTTTCCGCCCAGTGAAGAGGAAACCAAGGTTGGCGTCCTCAACGAAGGTTTTTTCAAGAAAGCCACCCACCCGATCAAACACTATCTGCTCATCCCGGCCGATCAGTCCGCCAACCTGGATATGCAAATTCGCACCGCCTTGCCTTTTATCCAGAAGCACCACCTGACGGTCGGTTTCTCTTTGGACGAGGCCCAAATGGCTGAACGGGTGACCATCCTTTCAGAAAAGAATAAATTCGCCCGTGAATTGGTTATTCGCCTGCAACGAAAAGGTTGCCAGATTTACTGGATGTCGAAATTGGCATGAAAATTGCATCTTCCATGCACAAGGAGAGGTGAAGCATGAATCTTACAGGCAGCAGCAACCATCTAAACGTTCCAGCCGGCATTCATAAACCGGATTTGCGAGTTATCGGGTTAGGTGGCGGAGGCTCAAACGCTATCAACCGGATGGTCGAATTGGGGCTTTCGGGCGTTAAATTTATTGCCGCAAACACTGACGCCCAGGCATTGAAAAGCTCTCTGGCGCAAACGAAGATTCAACTTGGCCCTCACTACACCCGTGGTTTGGGCGCCGGTGGTAATCCTACGTCCGGAGAAGCTGCTGCCGAAGAGAGTTACAAAGATTTGAACGACGCCCTCGCCGGTGCGGATATGGTTTTTCTGACCGCCGGTATGGGCGGCGGTACGGGCACGGGCTCGATCCCTATCGCTGCCCGCGTGGCTCGCTCGCTGGGAGCCGTCACCGTTGCAGTAGTGACCATGCCTTTCATGTTCGAGGTCGGCCGCCGTCAAACCAATGCCCGCGATGGCCTGGCCAAGTTGCGCCAGTACACCGATACGCTCATCACCATCCCCAACGACCGCCTGCTGAAAGTCGCCCCGCGCGACCTGCCCCTGGAAATGGCCTTCCGTATGGCCGACGACGTCCTGCGCCAGGGCATCCAGGGAATCTCCGAATTGATCACCGAACCCGGCTTGATCAACGTGGACTTCTCACACATCAAACACGTGATGCAGTCCGGTGGGGGCTCGCTGCTCTCGATCGGTATCGGCCAGGGTGACCACAAGGCCCAAAGAGCCATCGAAGCGGCCCTCAACCACCCCTTGATCGAGTTGATCAACCTGGAAAACGTCAGCGGGATCATCGTCAACTTTACCGCCGGCAGCGAATTGACTTTCTCCGAGGTGGTGGATGCCATGAACGGGTTGCAGGAAAAGACCCACAACAACGCCGATATTATCCCCGGTGTGATTACCGACGAGCGCATGGGAGACCGCGTTCAGGTCATTTTGATCATTACCGGTGTAGGCGCCACCCCGGTGGAAGTCCCCAACCTGGCTCACCGCACCCTGGCCGGCGCTGAACGCCGCCCGGCTCAAACCGCTGTTCCCCAGACCGCGGCGGCCGCCCGCATGATGGAGCCGCGCCAGACAGAAACGGTTTCGATCGATACCGACCTGGATATCCCTGCCTTTTTACGACGCCGGGTCCGTTAGGATAACGCTATGGACCAGAAAACGATCAACGCCATTAACCACCAGGTGTACCAAAAATACCCCGAGGTACGCGGCGCTGCCCCAAAAGTCAAGGACCAGGCCGCCGGGACATACCTGCTGATCTATGAAGGGATGGCCAAAACGGCTGATGGCCACCCAATGCGCCGTACGGTCCGCGCGGTTGTGACCGAATCGGGCAAGATCACCAAATTGACTTCTTCGAAATAAACGCTTTGCAGAGGTGAAAGAATGAATGCTCCGCTTTACCATAAAATCGAAATTGCTTTCTGGGATATTCTTATCGATTTCCTCTCCCAGTCCCCGACCGCCCATTTTTTGATCCGCAAGTACGTCGAAATCCGGCGCTCGCGCTATTTCAAAGTTTATTTGGGCCTGCTGGCCATGGTGGGTCTGTCCGGCTTCATTCTGGGCATTGCCCTGCCCCAGTTGTTGAGCATCCTCCCTTAAGTTCACCTCTTGAGCTGACCCGGATGAAAACCACCCTCATCAAAGCCATCCTTATCGTCCTGGTTGTGGCCGGTTTGATTCCAACTGGAATCGTGCAGGCCGAACGTGGGGCTCCGGGCTCAGCCGATTTTGGTTATGGCGCCTGGCTGCACCCACAAGGCAGCAACCTGGACCAGGCCCTGGGGGTGATCAGCGACCTGCATCTGGATTGGGTTGCCCTGGATTTGGATTGGTCCGCGCTGATGCCTTCGGCGAATAGTACGCCTGATTTGGCCAACCTGGACCGCAGCATTGCCGCCTGTGCCCAGTCCGGCGCGGCCGTTATGTTCAGCCTGTACGATCCGCCTACCTGGGTCATGACCGCTGCCGGCCCAGACGCGAACCTGACCGCTCAATTTATCCAGAACCTGGCTGCTCGATATGGCGCTGCCATCCAGGCGATCGAGCTCTACCCAGGGGCCAACCTGCGCTCCGGTTGGGGAACCAGCCCCAATCCTATCGCTTATGCGACCCTGTTCAAGACCGTAAAAGAAAAAGTGACAGCCGCTGGTTTTTCCTTCCTGTGGATTGCCGGCGGATTGCAAAGCGGTCTTTCCGGCCAGACCGAAGTCGGCTGGAGCGATGAGGATTTCCTGCGCGTCCTGTACGCCGCCGGTGCCAAAGACTGGATGGACGTGCTGAGCCTGCAATTTTCTGCCACCAGCGGAGACCCTTTGCGCTCTCCCGGTGCCGGAGATGCAAGCGCTCTACGCCATTACGAAGAAATTCGCCAGGTAATGGTGGAAAATGGCCAGCAAGATGCCTTGATTTGGATTACCTTGGTTAATCCACCTGATGGTACAATAAATACAGCAGACCAGGTGTATCTCGACAGTCAGAAGCAGGCGGAATGGCTACAACAAGCTCTGGTACAGACCCGGTCGCAGTTATATGTAGGTGTCACATTTATTGCAAACATTAATGCCCCCGCGGGTGAGACAAATCGTTTTAGCCGGCAGGCGCTCATCCAGCCAGGGCAATCGTACCATCCGTTTTATACAGTCCTCAAGGCAATCATTCAACAGACAAAGCCGGAATCGGGTTCCACCCCACCGGGAAGACCTAAGACCGATACCTTGCTGAAGTGGCAAAAAAAGACTTAAAATGCGGAAATTCATCATTGTTCTGACCATCCTGGTGTTTTTTGCCTGCATGATTTTAGGTCTGTATGCTTCAAACATCCTCCCCAACCCAGGTCAGAGCAAGGCCGATGTTTCTCCGACCAAGCCACCCGGCTCATCCTACCAACGGAATATTGCCATCTTGCATGTAGATGATCTTCAATCTGACTCCCCCAAATTATTATCGATTTGGGGGTTGATCCTTTATTTTCCCGAGCCGAAAGTTATCCTGCAGCCGCTCTACCCGCTGGACATCGAAGGAAACGCCGACCTGGGCAATCGCTTTTCCCTTTCCGCTGATAAGACGCCAAACCCGGTCTTTATGAAATTCCTGGCCGAGGACAACCAGATCACCTGGGATAATTACCTGGTGCTGGACCAGAATGGGATGAGCGCGATCGGCATGTGGGCCTTTGGCGGCGATCCACTCCAGGTCAGCGATCCATCTCTGCCGCCCTTACAACTGGAAAAAGTCTATTTCAACCAGATCTGCGGCGCCCTGGAAGCGCAGGGGAACAAGTTTCTGGAAGGCTCATCCTGGATCGACATAATCCCCGATCACATGCATTCGAACATCAACCTGGACGACATGTTGGCCGACTGGACCAAGCTGACTAAAGGTTCTCAAGCGCTAGATTGCCAGGTTTTCGGGCAATAATCCTCTTCCATGATATAATTTCGCCGTTGTGCCTGAATGGCGTTCTACATGCATGTGCGATTAAATATTAGGGGTGTTATTTTATTCAAACGCTGCTGAGAAAGCCGGACAGGCGTGGATAAATAAACCGATATGGGAGAACCAGTGGAAGATAAAACCAAACCTACCATGGTCGCGGACGATGTGGTTGTGAGCCTGCAATACACCCTGACTATTAACGGCGAAACCGTGGATAACGCTGACCAGGATGACCCCTTGGTATTTTTACAAGGTTATCGCAATATCATCCCCGGGCTGGAAAAAGAGCTCTATGGGATGAAAGTCGGGGATAGCAAGCTTGTATCCGTCAAGCCTCAAGACGGCTACGGTGAGGTTGATCCCGAAGCCTTTATGGACGTTCCCCGCGATGAATTCCCGGAAGATATTCCACTCGAAGTAGGCGTCGAATTGGAAGTCCGCGACGAGGAAGGCGAAATCTCTTCTGCGACGATCGCGGATATTAGCGAGGATTTAGTTCGGCTGGATTTCAATCATCCGTTGGCCGGCGAACAGTTGGACTTCGACATTAAAAGTCCTTGAACTGCGCAATGCTACCCCGGAAGAACTAGAACATGGTCACGTTCACGGCGGGGAAGGCGACGAGGACTACGACGAAGACGAAGACTTCGATGAGGATTTTGATGAAGAATTCACCGAATTCATCGAAGAAGACGAAGACGAAAGTGATGGAAACCAGTAAAGTTTTCCGTCATTAAGAAAAGAAACCCCTCGGAGTATTCTGAGGGGTTTCTTTTTAAGCCGGCCTCGTGGTGAACAGTGGGGATGTCGCGTTCAAGCCGGCTTCGAAAAGTACATTTCCAGGGGTTGCGCCTGCCTGTTCTCTTCTACCACCGGTGCGCTAGAGCATGCCAAAGCGTTTCATGGCCTGGTGCAGAATCATCAAGATCAGCTCGGTATGGTCGAACCCGGCTGCGGCGGCTTCGATTACGATATCCGAGATTCCGGGAGAAAGGCCCGGCAGCGGATTGGTTTCCAGGATGTAGGGCTTCCAGTTGTTATTGGCATCCAGACGGAAGTCTACCCGAGAGAAATCGCGGGCGCCGGTAACCCGGAAAACAGCCGCTGCCAGCCAGTTTAGCTCGTCGACCTGTTCCTGGTCCAGGGGTGCCGGGCAGAGGTAAGTCAAATCCTCGGCCAGTTGGACTTTCAAGCGGTTCGAATAAACCGTATCGGTTTCAAGATAAGGCTTCAAATCCACCTCGAGGGGCGGAAAGAATTGTAAGCCCTCGACGATGCGGATTTCGTCCAGGTTCTCCGGCAGCCTGCGTGCAGCCGGGCGGGTCAAATTTCCCACCATGCCCACAGTCACTTCACGCCCCTCGACATAAGTCTCAACCAGGGCGGTTTGCTTATATTTACACAAAATGTAAGCCACCTGGTCTTTGAGCTCTTTTTCATCGTGAACGATCGATTTGGCGCTGACCCCCATCCCGGTCCCCTCACGACTGGGTTTAACAAAGAGCGGGAAATGCATCTGCGGGTCAAGCGTTTCATCTTCTCGCTCGAACAACTGAAAATCTGGGGTGGGCAAGTCATGATACGTGAGAATGCGCTTGGTCATCGGCTTATCGAGAGCTAATGCCAGGGTCATCACCTTGGAGCCGGTATAAGGAATCCGCATCATTTCCAATAAAGCCGGCACCTGCGCCTCCCGGGCGTCCCCGAAGTGACTTTCGCAGATATTGAAACAAATATCCGGGTTGTACGAACCCAGTTTTTCGATTAACGATAAATCTCCCTCAAAAAACGTCGCTTCGAAGCCGCCCGATTGGATTGCGGCTACGAGCGCATTGACGGTCTTCTTCTAAATCGAGGTCGTCCCATTGGTCATCCGGCATACCTTCCCAATGAGGTGCGTTCTTTTTCAAATTGGCCAACACTGCTACCTTTATTTTCTTATGCATCTTTGGTTCGCCTCCAGGAACCCAAACTATGTACCAAGGTATGAGAGAACCGATCTATTTGTGACCATTATGACAAAAGGATAGTCCGTCGATAATGCAATCACTTCTCCCCGGCCAACTTGTTTGAATAGTAACTGCCCGGCCAGCCATGTGGATGGCTCATTAGCCGACCAGTTACCTGTTTAGTTTAATTGGTCATCGTCTATGGTAAGACTCCCCTCTGAAAATTGGGCTGAAAAGCAAGTAAGCCATTCTTACAGATCTGCTTCACCGTTTAACTTCCTGCCAAAATGAAAAAACAAGCATAGTATACTCAAATCCTAACTTTTGGATGGATTTGAGGGGGTGATTTTTTACCTTACAATTACAGCGGCTTTTTGAGATTAATCGAGACTTTTCAGTGGACACCTTCGATGATTTCCATTTCTCAACACTTCCCCCACCCATAGCCAATGTGCCGGCGATTGCCCCGCCTCCGAGTATTGGCTTTCTCAACAAAAGGGTTGTCATCACAAAGACCGCGCTCTTTGCTGTCTGTGGTAATCTCAAAGCCGGCATTGAGATCGCCATACCCTGGCCAGGAAAGTCTGGGTTCACGATGACTAAGTTCCTGGATTACGTGAAATAAACATGCGCAAGCCGCGGTCTCCTACCGGGCAGGCTTTCAATTGAGCGACATATTTGGTATCCTTTACCTTTATAAGAATAGCAGAAAAATACCGAAAAATCCAATCAATCTGTTTTGAAGATTGGTTGTTGTCCGGGCTGGTTGAGATGGCCTGGTCAGGGAGAATAAATTGTGGAAACTTCTGACAGACCGGCGCTGCGCAAGGTCTATATCTGCCGTAACGGAGACTGTGCCGATAGCAGCGAAGCTTTGGAAATTTACGAGCAATTACAAGCATGGATTACGGAGAATCATTGGGATGATTTCGATGCACCTTATCGGGTAAAATGTTTCTTTTCGGGCTGCCTGGATGTGTGCGAAAATGGGCCGGTCCTGACCATCCAACCCGACCAGGTCACGTATCAAAACGTGACTCCGCAAAACCTGATCGCAATTTGTGAGCAACATTTACTGCAAGGCCGGGTAATCGCATCCCTTTTGGTAGAAAAATAATGGCCGAAATCGAAGAAACCACCAGCCCGACCACCACCAAACCTCCTAACAAAGTTCTAGAGGTCTTTTTGGCGTTCCTGAAATTAGGCTTGACGGCCTACGGTGGACCGGTAGCCCACATCTCGATGATGCAAGACGAGTTTGTCCGCCGGCGCAAATGGCTGGACGACCAGCATTTCCTCGACCTGATCGGCGCGACCAATTTGATCCCCGGACCGAACTCCACCGAAATGACCATCCACCTGGGTTACCTGCGGGCCGGTTGGCGCGGGTTGATCGCCGGCGGCAGCGGATTCATCTTGCCGGCGATGGCTATCGTGCTCGTGCTGTCCTGGGTCTACAAAACATACGGCTCCACCCTCGAGGCGGGTTGGGTGCTCTACGGGGTCAAGCCGGTCATTATCGCCATTATCCTGCGGGCATTGATTTACCTCGGGCGGAAGGCTATCCAGGACTGGCTGACTTCTGCTGGTGGGTGTGGCCACCCTGGCGGCTTTCTTGTTGGGCATCAACGAGCTGGTGGTCTTGTTCACCGGTGGTGCCCTGGTCATGCTGGTGCGTAACCTGCACCGCCCACCGGGCAAGGAAGCTGCCGGTGCAGCCGCTTTGATCCCGCTCGGCCTGGGCGGGTTCACCGCGGTCAAAATTGTCCAATACAGCCTGCTGACCCTCTTTCTGACCTTTTTGAAAATCGGGTCGGTCCTGTATGGCAGCGGCTATGTGCTCCTGGCCTTTCTACGCGCCGATTTCGTCCAGCGCCTGGGCTGGCTGACCGACCAGCAGCTTTTGGATGCGGTCGCTATCGGCCAGGTAACCCCCGGGCCGGTGTTTACCACCGCCACCTTCATCGGCTTCCAGTTGGGCGGCCTGCCCGGCGCGCTTTTGGCTACCCTGGGAATTTTCCTGCCGGCCTTCATCCTGGTAGGCATCAGCAACCCCTTCATTCCTCGCCTGCGCCAGTCACCCTGGTTTAGCGGCTTGCTGGACGGGGTCAATGTAGCCTCACTGGGCCTCATGGCCGGCGTGACCGGCCAGATCAGCCTGGATGCTTTGGTGGACCCCTTCACCATCATCCTGGCTCTGGTTGCCGTCGTACTGGTTTTTCGCTATAAAGTCAATTCCACCTGGTTAGTGCTGGGCGGCGCCGTTCTGGGACTGCTGCACGGGCTGCTTTTCTAGTTCTAGTCAGGCATTTATTAAGGGCCTCGAATTTCTTGCCCGAGACTAAATTTGCTACTAATTTAGTAACTACTCAGCTCTCCCGGAGAAACAGGGTGTTTTGTTGTTTTTCGCGTGCGAAGCACGCGAAAAACAACAAAACACCCCTTCGCTTTCATGGTAGCTGAATAATTACAACGAAAACTGTTTTTCAAAACCCTCTTTTGCGTATATGTTTACCAATTAGATTAATCATCTTAAAATTTCCAGAAATGTGTCCAGACAACCCGCCCAAACCACTTGACTCCCCTATTTTGAGTCCCTATAATGTTGGTAACAGGGAGTTCCAAGAAATTGAGGGCCCCTCCCGTTTTACCGGGTCATTTTGGTGAAATCTGATTGAATAGGAGCAGCGCTCCTTCCAAAAAAGGGTTTCCCGAAGAAGCTGTGAACAGCTAACCTGGATTTGAAATTCGCTTCATGGTGGGTTTAGGTAACCCCCTTCCCGAGTAAGAATAGGAAGGAAAATCCAAAGAAGGAAAATCAATAAAAACGGTGAGTTTGGCAAGTAGGTTACTTGGTACCCCTGGTTAGTACAGCCCCGGAGTTCTTTCCGGGGCTGTTTCTTATTCATTCAGGGTGGCAACCGCTCAAATGATCCGAATTTTGAATGGCTTCCGGCTTTAGCAGCCCGATAAAGGGCAAATTCCGGTAACGCTCCAGGTGATCCAGGCCATAGCCCACCACAAAGCGGTCCGGCAGATCGAATCCGACGTACTTCAAAGGAGTATCGATCAGCCGGTGAGCTGGCTTATTGAACAACACACACACTTCCAGGCTGGCGGGCTGGCGGTCGCGCATGCTGCGCAGCAGGTAATTCAAAGTGAGCCCGGTATCGATCACGTCTTCCACGAACAGGACATGCCGGCCGTAAATGGGCAGTTCCAGGTCCTTGACCAGACGTACCATGCCCTTATTGCGCGCTTCGGCCGAATAGCTCGACACGGCCAAAAAATCGACTTCGGTCGGCAAAGTGATCACCCGCAGCAGATCCGCCATCAAAAACAACACCCCTTTGAGCACCCCAACCAGCACCGGGCATTTGCCCTGGTAGTCGCTGGATATTTGCCGGCCCAATTCGCCTACGCGCTGCTGAATTTGGGCTTCGCTGATCAAGATCTCGCGGATATCGTTGGCTTGTTCACCGTACTGGCTCAGAATCTGGTTCATTCTTCTCCTTTTTGCGCCTGCGTTCCCTTGATCCGCTCCGCTTCGTCGTACAACCCAAACTTGACCATCAGGTCGCGCATCTCGCGGCGGCGAAGGAGTTTGATTTTCACCTCCGGGTACAACTCGTTCATCAAGCGGATCTTCTTGTTTTTAATGGTCGCCAACTGCGGCCGCAAGGTAGTCAATTCGATATAGAGATCCTGGTCGGGCAAAAAGAAATCGGGAGCAAAAGCCAGGGTCACTCGACCGGTGTCGTCCCATTCCAGGTTGAATGTCCGTGGTTCATACTCCCAGCGAATACCGTAAAAATCTAGGATTTGGGCGAAAATAGCTTCGGTCTTGTGGGCGAAATGGGGCGTTGGCCCTTCCTCAGGCATCGTTGTTCACTTTCATAAAATAGAGGCCGCGCCTCCCTCGCTTATGGCGGCTGCGATCAGTGCGGCGCTGCGTTCGGCGCTCAGCCGGCTGGTGTTGATCACCAGGTCATACAGTTCGCGGTCTTCCCAATTGACCTGATAGGCGCTGCGCAGATACTGCCTGCGAGTCCGGTCGGAGGCCGCCACACGCGCCCGAGCGGCTTCCTGGCTGATCTGGTTTCGCTCGCCGATCCGCTGGATCCGTAAGGTGATCGGGGCAACGATGCGCACGTGAAACACACCGGGATGATTGCGCAGGACAACCTGCCCGGCCCGGCCAATGATGACCACCTTGCCCTGGTGAGCCAGTTCTGTCAAGACCTGCTCTACCGAGGCCAGGTAAGCTCCAAGTTGGTCCTGGGTTGGATTGATCCCCAATAGGCCCAAATCGTCGATCATCGCCAGGGCTACTTCCGGCGCCCCGGCGCGCAGCGCAGCCTGGTTAATCAATTCCCGCCAAACCAGGCGGTAGCCTAACTGGCCGGCCAACTGCTTGCCGATCTCAGAGCCCAGGCTGCCCAATTGCCGCGAAATGGTGATCACGTCCATTATTTGGAGCCATTTCTTTGCCGCTCCCCACTCTTTCCGGCCTGATCGGCCGGTTGTTCAGGCGGAGCCCAACAGAAATCCCAAAATGCCTTCACTTTTGTACGCAAAAACGGTACAAGACCACTTAATTATAACTGCTCAACCTAACTGGGTAGAATCCTGAATTCGCACATCCACTACGCAAACCCTTTACAAGGGCTTGCGTAGTGACCCAACGGACAAAATTAATTATAGCATTGCTGGCATTCGATTTACTTCGTGGTATGATTCGCTTGCTTAAAAATACCATTTATTCGAAGGAACGACCGTGAACCCACTGCTCAAGTACCCCTACCCATTTATCGGTGATGTGATCATCACTCAAGAGGAAATCGAAAAACGGGTTTCCGATCTGGGTGCCCAGATCACAAAGGATTACGAAAATTCGGAAAAATTACTTCTTTTAGGGCTTTTACGTGGCAGTGTGATGTTCATGACCGACCTGATGCGCAAGATCAAACGGCCCATGACCCTGGATTTCATGCTGGTATCCTCCTATTCAGGCACCGATTTAACCGGCTTCGTCCGTATCGACGCGGACCATAAGTCCAATATTGCCGGCTGGGATGTGATTCTGGTGGACGATATTATCGATTCGGGCTACACCATCCACGCCATCCGCAGGCTATTGGTTGATCGCCGGCCACGCAGCCTGAAGATTTGCACCCTGCTGGATAAAAAAGCGCGCCATAAAGTGGACCTGGATATTGATTACTGCGGCTTCGAAATTCCAGATTATTTTGTGGTCGGTTATGGCCTGGATATCGACGAGAAAGGCCGTAACCTGCCTTATATTGCTTCGGTTGACCTTGAGAAATACAAGGCATTGTACGACTGAGTTTGAAAGGATTTTGACATGAGCATGCACATCGGTGTATTGACCACCGGCGGCGACAGCCCGGGGATCAACGCAGCCTTACGCGGCCTGGGAAAAGCCGCCTACAACCAATTCGATATGCACGTCTTGGGTTTTCAGGATGGCTTCAGCGGTATGGCCAGGGATATGCACGTAGACCTGGCCAGCACCGCCTTTTCTGGCATCCTCACCACCGGCGGGACTATCCTGGGCACCAACCGTGACCGACCCTACCGGGTCGAGATCGACGGAAAGTTTGTGGACAGCACTGACACCATCCTGGCTATTTATAAAAAGCATCACCTGGACGGGTTGGTCTGCCTGGGTGGTTCGGACGCCCAGGAAAGCGCGCTCTACCTCAAAGAAAAAGGTCTGAACGTGATTACCCTGCCGGTGACCATCGATAACGATGTGCCCCTGACCGATTTGTGCGTGGGTTTCAGTACAGCCATCGAGGTGGCCGCAGAAGCCATCGACCGGCTCCACAGCACAGCTTTTTCGCACCATCGCATCATTATCGTCGAGACCATGGGGCGAGAGGCCGGCTGGCTGACCCTGGGCGCCGGTCTGGCCGGTGGCGCGGACGTGATCCTTATCCCGGAAATCCCCTACCACATCGCAACCGTCGCTGAGGCGATCGTCCAGCGCAGCCAGGCCGGAAAACGTTTCTCGCTGATTGCCGTTTCTGAAGGCGCCATCAACGCTGAAAATGTCCAATTCTTCGAGAGCGCCCATAGAGCCAACGAGCGCCTGCACGAAGGCAAAGAAGAGCAGGAAATCGATTTGCGCCTGACCGCGATTTAGAAGCGCTCGGCCGGGGATACCAACCACCTGGCCAACCGGCTGGAACAAATCACCAACCTGGAAACCCGCATCACTATCCTGGGTTATCTCCAGCGTGGCGGTACCCCTTCCGCCGCCGATCGCATCCTGGGTACCCAGTTGGGGACGGCCTGTGCATCCATGATCCAGGCCAAGAAATTCGGCTGTATGGTGGCTCAACAATCCGGGTCAGTCGTCGCGGTCCCCTTGGAAGAAGTCATCTCGCGCAACACCGTGCCCGCCGACCATCCCTGGATCCAGGGCGCCCGCTTGATCGGCGTTTGCCTGGGAAATTAACCTGGCCTGGCCTTGTTCTTACCCACTACGGCGGACGAAGTTAAAAAATTAGGCTGGGATCGGCTCGATGTGATCCTGGTCACAGGCGACAGCTATATCGACAGCCCGTTCATCGGCGCTGCCTTGATCGGCAAAATCCTCTACCAGGCCGGCTACCGGGTCGGTATCATCGCCCAACCAGACATTAACCAGCCGGGCGATATTACCCGCCTGGGAGAGCCAGGCCTGTTTTGGGGTGTCACGGCCGGCAGCGTCGATTCGATGGTCGCCAATTACACGGCCACCCGCAAATTCCGCCGCAACGACGATTACACCCCGGGTGGGATCAACAACCGCCGGCCGGACAGGGCCAGCATCGTTTACACCAACATTATCCGCCGCAACTTCAAGAACACCCGCCCCATCGTGTTGGGGGGCATCGAAGCCAGCCTGCGCCGGGTTGCCCATTACGATTACTGGTCCGACCGGGTGCGCGCTTCACTGCTCTTCGACGCCAAAGCCGACCTGTTGATCTACGGTATGGCCGAAAAATCCATCCTGGACCTGGCCGGGTGCTTGAAGGCCGGCCAGGATTATCGCGACGTGCGCGGGTTGTGTTATGCCAGCCGTGAACCGAGGGAAGGCTACCAGACCCTGCCTGACTTCGACACTGTGCGGGCCGATCCGCAGGCTTTCACTGAAATGTTCCACCTGTTCTACCGCAATAACGATCCGCTGACCGCACACGGCCTGCAGCAGCGTCACGGCGATCGCTACCTGGTCCAGAACCCGCCGGCCGCCTATCCTGACCAGGCCGAGTTGGACGGCTATTACGCCATTCCCTTCGAACGGGCCCAGCACCCCTATTACCAGGCTCAAGGCGACGTCAAAGCCCTGGAGACCATTCAATTTGCCATCAGCACCCACCGCGGCTGTTACGGAGAATGTAACTTTTGCGCGATCGCCGTCCATGAAGGCCGTACCGTCCGTTGGCGCAGCCAGGAGTTGATTTTGGCCGAAGCGCGAGTTCTGGCGGCTCACCCGCGGTTCAAAGGCAATATTATGGACGTGGGTGGCCCAACGGCGAATATGTACGGCTACGAGTGCGCCAAAAAACTGCGCTCCGGAAGCTGCCCGAAAAAACGCTGTCTCTATCCGCAGGTCTGCGATCAGCTCAAAGTGGACCACAGGCAGCAAATCGATCTGCTCCAAAAAATGCGCCGGCTCCCGGGCGTTAAAAAAGTTTTTGTCGCTTCTGGCATCCGCTACGATTTGATCCTGGCCGACAAGCCTTACGGAACGTCATACTTGCGGGAGATCGTTCACCATCACGTCTCCGGACAAATGAAAGTCGCCCCCGAGCACACGGAGGAAAGCGTCTTGCGGCGCATGGGGAAACCTGGTGTGCAATCGCTGCTCGATTTCAAATCCGAATTCGACCGGCTG
Source organism: uncultured Chloroflexia bacterium (assembly GCA_963704755.1). Classification (GTDB taxonomy): domain Bacteria; phylum Chloroflexota; class Anaerolineae; order Anaerolineales; family Anaerolineaceae; genus Bellilinea. The sequence goes on along the minus strand of OY969938.1, from coordinate 4,776,811 downwards.
AGTTGCGAAGCCGGCAAACCCCAATTCCTGACCTATTATTTGATCGCGGCCTATCCCGGCTGTTCCGAGGTCGAAATGGAAGCCTTGCGCCGTTTTACCAGCCAGAAATTAAAGATCCATCCCGAACAGGTGCAGATTTTTACTCCCACACCGTCCACCTATTCCAGCCTGATGTATTACACCGGCATGGATCCTTTTACCGGCGAAAAATTGTTCGTCGAAAAAGATATCACCCGAAAACAGCGCCAGAAAGAAATCGTAACTTCAAAAGAAGCTCCCAGGCCTAAAAAAGACCATGTCCGCTGAAACGATCTTTTCCTTATTTGCCGTCGCGCCGCCCGGTCTGGAGGTTTATACTGCCGGCGAACTGGCCGGCCTAGGGCTGAAACCTACCAGTGCGCCGGCCCATATTCAACCCGGCAGCGGTGGGGTAGCCTTCAAGGCTAACCTGGAAGGGTTATACCGTGCCAATCTTTGGCTGCGGACGGCCAACCGGGTGCTGCTGCGTTTTAGCAGCTTCCAGGCGACTAAATTTGTCGAGTTGCGCCGCAAAGTAGGTAACCTGGATTGGGAGAAATTTCTCCAACCCGGCCAGGCAGTTGCATTGCGGGTGACCTGCCACCAATCCAGACTCTATCACAGCGGTGCTGTGGCCCAACGTGTGGCCGAAGGCATTGGCGACCGGCTCGGGCAGCTCCCCGCCCTGGAAAAAGGAAGCGAAGATGAGGTCAACGCACCCATGATCGTGGTGCGCCTGGTCAACAATGAATGCACCCTCAGTATCGATACCTCCGGTATGGGCCTGCACCGGCGTGGGTATCGCCTGGCCAGCGCCAAAGCTCCCTTGCGCGAAAACCTGGCGGCCGGTATCCTGCTCGCCAGCGGCTGGGACGGCCGCAGCCCACTGATCGATCCATTTTGCGGCTCGGGCACCATCCCGATCGAAGCCGCCTTATTGGCTATGCGCATTCCCCCGGGCTTAAATCGCCGTTTCGTATTCATGGACTGGCCGGGCTATAAGCCCCATCTGTTTAATTACCTCCATCAAAAAGCCATGGAAGGCAAAATCGACCCGCCCGAACCGATCCTGGGCTCGGACCGAGACGCAGGCGCGGTGCAGATGGCTGTCGAAAACGCTGAACGAGCCGGGGTTGCAGCAGGTATCCAGTTCAGCCGTAAAGCGGTCTCGTCAATCCTACCGCCGCCTGGGACTGGCTGGCTGGTCAGCAACCCGCCTTACGGTGTGCGCGTCAGCCCATCCAAGGACCTGCGAGACCTGTATGCCTCCTTTGGCAAGGTGTTGAACGAACACTTCACGGGTTGGAACGTGGCTTACCTGTGCAGCGATGAGCACCTGGCCACCCTGACTCACCTGACCTTCGAAAAGGGAATTTCACTGAACAATGGCGGCATCCCGGTCAAGCTGACCCGGGCAACGGTGCCTTGATCTGCCGGCCGGCTGAGGATATTGCGGCGCAACCCGGCTTGCATTTTTGTGTTAAAGCTGTGAGGGGCTGCGGCAAGCCTGTGCGGCAGCTTCCAATCCCTTAACCAAAGACAAATTATGAATCCCCTTACGACGACAACCCCCCAACAAACCTTACAATTTTTTGGCGAAAGCCTTTACCCCGGGCAGGTCTGGAGCGGTGATCCGAGCCAGGTGGCCTTCGACCTGGATAGCATCCGCAAATTGCTGCTTCAGCTCAACCGCCCATTGTGGGCCGTCCGGGCTGACGGGCGTATTGGCCTGGCCGGTCAAGGCTCGCTGAGCTACGCCAACGGCAGCGCAACCAGTCCTTATACTCTTTTGACCGCTTTGCCGCCGGCAGCGCTCGAATCGCTGGGCGATGCGGCTTTCCGCGAATATTATGGCGTCCGTTACGCCTATTACACCGGCGCTATGGCCAACGCCATCGCCTCGACCAACCTGGTGATCACCTTAGGCAAAGCCGGCATCCTGGGCTCGTTTGGTTCGGCCGGCCTGACCGCGCCGCGCATCGAAGCCGCCATCCACGAAGTGCAGGCGGCCTTGCCGGATGGGCCTTACGCCTTCAACCTGATCAACAGCCCCAACGAGCCTGCGATGGAACGCAACGCCGCCGACCTGTTCGTCAAGCTCGGTGTGACCATTGTCGAGACCTCGGCTTACCTGGACCTGACCATCCCGTTGGTCTATTACCGGGTCGCCGGCCTGGAGCAGGCCCCGGACGGCCGCATTTTGACCCGCAACCGCCTGATCGCCAAGCTGTCGCGCAAAGAGGTGGCCAAACGTTTCATGCAGCCCGCCCCGGACGACATCCTCAACAAACTGCTGGCCGAAGGTAAAATTACCGCCCGCCAGGCTGAACTGGCCCATTTCGTGCCGGTGGCCGACGACATTACCGTCGAGGCCGATTCGGGCGGACACACCGATAACCGGCCCCTGGTCGGCCTGCTGCCCTCGATCCTGGCCCTGCGCGATGAAATTCAAGCTCAGCACCAATATACCAGCCCCATCCGTATCGGCGCCGGCGGGGGGATCAGCACCCCCGGCGCAGCTTATGCGGCCTTTGCCATGGGGGCGGCTTACATCGTCACCGGCTCGGTCAACCAGGCCTGTGTCGAGGCGGGTACCTCGGACCACACCCGTAACCTGCTGGCCCAGGCCGCGATGTCGGATGTGATCATGGCCCCGGCAGCGGATATGTTCGAGATGGGCGTCAGGGTACAGGTCCTCAAGCGCGGGACTATGTTCGGCATGCGCGCGCTCAAGCTGTACGAAACCTATACACGCTATACCTCTATCGAGGAGATCCCGTCTGACGAGCGCGAAAAGTTGGAACGGACCATATTCAAGCGCGGCATGGATGACATTTGGGCCGAGACGGTCAAATTTTTCAGCGAGCGCGACCCGCGCCAGATCGAACGGGCCGAAGCCGACCCGCACCAAAAAATGGCGCTGATCTTCCGCTGGTACCTGGGGCTCTCCTCGCGCTGGTCCAACAGCGGTGAGGCAGGCCGCGAGATGGATTACCAGATCTGGTGCGGCCCATCTATGGGGGTGTTCAACGAATGGGTGCACGGGACCTACCTGGCTGAGCCGGCCAACCGCCACGCCGTGGACGTGGCCCTGCAAATTCTGACCGGCGCGGCCTACCTCTCGCGCCTGCGGACGCTCAACGCTTTCGGCCTGCGCACCCCGGCCGAACTGGAACAGTATTACCCGGCTGCGCCGCTGGCTTAATAGATTAAAAAAGAGGCGGTATGGACGTGAAACATCCATACCGCCTCTTTTTGTAACAGCGCAGGCGGGTTCAGAAGGAGTGGGTATTTTTATTATTTTTGCATGCTTCGCATGCAAAAATAATAAAAATACCCTTTTCACCGACGATAGCTAAGTGGTTACCTTTTTTTTATCAAAAACAAAAATCCGTTTGAGGGTCACTTCGCCCTCGCCGCCCAGCAGCGCCAGGGTGAGCACAAACTGGCCTTCATCCCGGTACCAGATCCGGAAAGAATGATACGGTGGGATAGTCATTTTCGCCCCGATCTCCTCCCAATCGTCTTTCTTCTCTGAGTTGGCTATGCGCAGTATTTCGACAGCGCGGGTGTCCAGGCGCAGCCCTTTGCGCAGCGCCTTCAGCGCAGCTTCTTTCGCGCTCCAGATTAACGTCACCAAACGGTCACGTTCAGCCGCTGGCGCAGCCGACACCCAACCGGCTTCCGCTCCGCTAAAATAATCCTGCACGAATACCGGCTGGCGCGGTTCGACCAGCTCCAGGTCGATACCAATCGCAAGGCCCTCCAGGCTCGTCCAGGCCGCCGCAGCGCGGTTTTCCCGGTGGGATAGGCTCAAGCAGCCAGGTAAGGCCCTGGCGCCAACCTGGACATAGGGAGCCCCCTCGGCTTCGTTGCCAATCGCGAACGAAATTGGCCGGGCCCCGGCCAACGCGGGCACCGCCTGGCCCAGCAAGCTTTGGCCGCCAGCCGGCCGGAAAGCCACTCCTGCTTCCGCTTGGGAAAACGTAGTTGCTCGTACTGCGCCTTTTCGGCCACGGACAACCAATCCGGCCCCGGCCGGCCGCCTCCTTCATCATCGGAGGCAGCTTCAACCAGGGTCCAAAAGATTTCTGCCGGCACAACCTTACCCGGTATTATTTTTTCTCTGTCACCAACTGGCGCAGCGGCGCCAGCAGCTCGGGTTCGACCGAATAAGGCAGCCGCGAGGTACGGTAGTCACGCAGCTCCAGGTAAAGATGCCCTTTGGCATCCACCACCCGGGCGTCGAAGCGGATCTCCTCATCCGAAAAATGCAGTGGGGTGACCTCGGCGTAAATGGGTACGCCGTTGGGTTGTAAGGGATACAGGTCCAGGTCGCCGATCGAGCGCGGCAGCGCCAGTGAGCCGGTCTCGCCAATCTCCCACACTCCGGCCGTTTGTAAGCACAATTCAACCAGCACCGGGGTGGTCAGCATGGTCTGCTCGTGGCCGGTCATCGGCGGCAAATTCTTGCGCAGCTTGCCCAGTACGATATCGCCGCTGCGCTGGACCCCTTCCAACACCTGGAAGGCCGGGCCATGGAAATACAATTTATAGATGTCTTCCCGGCCGACCGTGTAAGCGCCGTTCCAGGCTGGAGGGGTGACCGTCTTTTCACGCGGGGTTTGAGCCACCGGCGTCAATTGGACCTTCCCCGAAAAATGCCGGACCACCTCGTTCTTGCGGACCTTCATCGCCAGGGTGGATTCCAGGGTGACGTAACCCACCAGGCCGTCCTTTTCGCGTACGACCTGGGCTTTCCAGGTGATGCGCCGTTTCTCTCCGCGGTAGAACTTGAATGGCGCCAGGAATTGGACATCCTGCAGGCCGGTCACGCTAAATCCGGCTTCAGGTGAACCCAACACAGAAGAAACGTGCCGGGCAGCCACTGAAAAACCTTCGATACCCATTACCCCCGGCAGCAGCGGGATGCCGTTCATGGCGTGGTCCTTGAGGAACGGCTCGCTATTCGGGTCCAGCTCGGCTTCCAGCAAAATACCATCGTGCAGAGTGAGGCCAGCCGCCCGGCTGAGCATCACGTGGATCGGCTCGCCATCGACCAGGGCTTTGTTGGCTGCCGCCAGATCCAGGCCGCCATCTGCGCGCAAATCGCCTTCCAGCACACCCAGCGATCCGGCCAGGACGACCTCGGCGCTCATCTCTCCATTGGTCAGTTCCTGGTACACCAGGGGTGCGGCTTCCTCCGCTGCGATCAGGTCCACGCCGGCTCGCGCCATCAGGCGTGGAATGTAGCCGCGTGAAGCCATGCCCACACCCGCCCAGGCGCTCCAGTCGATGACCACGGTTTTCATCTGGGGATGGGCCTGCTGCAAGGCAAAACCCATCATCGCAAGGAAGCTGTTGGCCGCCGCGTAATCGGTCTGGCCGGTGTTGCCAAACCGCCCGGCCACCGAGCCAAACATGACCACCGCCTTTGGCAAGCTGCCCTGGGACTGGATCGCTTTATATAAATGGATCAACCCGGCCATTTTGATGGCCGTGACCATGCGGAATTCATCCTCCGGTTTGCTCTCCAGCTTGCGGCTGCGATCGATCCCGGCAGCGTGCAGCAGCACGTCCACTCGCCCGTGTTTCGCCACAATTTGCGCCACTGCCCGTTCGGCCGACTGCGCATCGCTGACATCGCAGGACAGGTAAGTCGCCTGCCCACCGGCTGCCTCGACCCGCCGGACGGCGTCCAGGGCCGAAGCCGCACGTTCCAGGGCCAACAGTTCCCGGTCGATCTGGGAGGGGGTCAATTTTTGGCCGGCCGTAGCCGCCCGCTCGATCAATGATCGTTTGACGCTCTCCCGGTCAGCCAGCACGCGCTGCAGATCGGGATCAACTTTCTCTTGAATTTGGCTGCGCCCGAGCAGGTAGAAAATGCCACCGGTTTTACGGGCCAGGTCTTCCACGATTGGGACGGTGATTCCGCCCGAACCGCCGCTGACCAGGAATACCGGTTTCTCGCCCAGTTCAAAGCTGCCTTCCGCTGCCTCGCGGTCCACCAGCACGACGGTGAAGCGCTTATCGCCCTCGTAACCAACTTCATAGATCGCCGGGTCTCGCAGAGTCTCGTCCAGCAGCCGCCCGGCGATTTGCCCATCCGGCGTTTCTGCCTCGAAATCGACTACCTTGATCAGCGATTCCAGCCGTTCGAGTTTGAGTGCCTTGGTGAAGCCGGAAATCGCGCCACCCAGGGGGGATTGGATCCTCTGCGGGCCATATCCCAAAAGGCCGCCCAGGCGGGTACCGCACACCAGGAATGGGTCGCCCTGCACCTCTCTCAGCAGGTGATACAGCGGGAGCACCCGTTCCTCGAAAGCGCCGGTCCAGGCTTCAGCCGTCGAATCATCGATAGGTGTTTCTTCATCCAGTCCGGCCAGATAATAGATCCCTTTGATCGGCCCCTCCGCCTGAAGCGTGCGGACCTTATCCAGTCCGGCCGCCAGGGTTTCGGGATGGAGCAAAATTGCCTGTGCCTTACGGCCGCGCAGCCGGCGGGCCAGTGAATCGGCGACCTTGCTCCGCCGGGCATAAATGAGCACCCGGTCGCCCTCGTTCAATTCCACCCCGGTCGGCACACACAGGTCCAACCTGGGTCGCAGTACCGGCACCGGCACTCTGCGGCGGATCTGCACGGTCTGGGACTCCGCTTCAGTCTGGGCAGCCTCCGCTGCAGCTTGTGGCTGAACTGCACTTATTTCAGGCAGATTCACCACGACCTGCTCGGCGGCTTCAAGAGTCTTTAGTGCGGCTTTTTCTTCCAGTGAATCGACTACGAAGTCGGTCACCTTGGCCAATGTGTTGTAATCGACCAGGCGCAAGTCCTCCCGGCGGGGAATATCGTAATTGGTGCGCACCGCGGCAAACAACTCGGCTTGCTTGACCGTGTCGATGCCCAGGTCAGCCTCCAGATCCAGGTCCGGGTCGAGCATTTCGACCGGGTAGCCGGTCTTTTCACTGATCTGAGCCAGCACATAAGCCTGGATTTCCTCGCGCGGGATACTTCCTACGGTTTGTTGGCTTTCTACTGCCGGAACAGCCGCTTCAACCGGTTCAGCGACGGGTTTGCTCTCAACGGCCAATAAGGGCTGCACTTCGATCGGAGCTTCAGGCTGGTTCTGCATATCCAGCATATACTGGACGACTTTATTCAAAGTGTTGTATTCCACCAGGCGCAGGTCCTCCCGCCGGGGAATGTCATATTTCTCGCGGATCGCCGCGAACAATTCGGCCTGCTTGACCGTGTCGATACCCAGGTCGGCTTCCAGGTCCAGGTCCGGGTCGAGCATTTCGATCGGGTAGCCGGTCTTCTCACTGACCTGGGCCAGTACGAAGGCCTGCACCTCCTCACGCCCGGCCGCCGGTGTACCGGCTAGCACCGCTCCGGTCGCAACCGGAGCAGTTTTAACTGCTGCAGCGCTTACTGCCGGCTGCGGTTGGGGATTGGCCTGGCCGGCATCGACCGGCTGTGCTGCCGGCAGAGTCTGCCCGGCCGAATCGATCATAAACTGGACCACTTTATTGAGGGTGTTGTAGTCCACCAGGCGCAAGTCTTCCCGCCGGGGGATGTCGTAGTGTTCGCGGATAGCAGCGAATAATTCGGCCTGCTTGACCGTGTCCACGCCCAGGTCGGCCTCCAGGTCCAGGTCCAAATCCAACATCTCGATCGGGTATCCGGTCTTCTGGCTGACCTGATCCAGCACGAACGATTTGACTTCCTGGCGATCGATGCCGGCCGGCATCGGCGCTGAGGCCAGAGCCAACGGCTCCATTTGGTCCTGAACTTCCACCACAGGTTGAGGTTGGGTGATATGTTCCTCTGGCCGGGCAACCGCCGCACCGAGTGGCGCACTGTCTTCTGGCCGGTCTGCCCAAAGGGTGGGTCCCTGGCCAAACTTCCATTGGGATTGAGCCGGTGTTTTCGCCGGTGGGCCGGCGTGATGGACACGCAGGGTCCGTTTTTCCACTTCCAGGTCGGCCTGGTCATAGCCGGCCACGTCGGCCAGCCATTGGTTATAAACCGGCCGGTTGATGCGTTCTTTACCGCCTGGAATGGTCCGCAGCAGCGACATGGCGATCTGCGAGCCGAAACCGGCGCCCAGGCGCAGGGCATAGCGCAGCGGCACGGCGCCGCCGCGCGAAAGATTCAAATCACCCAATTCAGGATCGGGCTCGAAATTATCATCGTAGTTGGCAATCGGTGGCACAACCCCGTTTTCCAGCGCTTTCACGGCCACCACGTCTTCGATGCCAACCCCCATAGTGTGACCGGTATAGCCCTTGGTATTGGCCACAATGATTTTGTTGGCCTGGTCGCCAAAGGTATGCCGTAAGGCATTGATCTCCGCCGAGGCCGAACCGCCCCGTGCCGGGGTGTACGTTTCATGCGACATAAACATGGTCCGGTCGCCGAAATCGCGCCGGTCGATGCCAAACCGTTCTTCAGCCTGGCTGACCAGCCGGTCCATCACGTCACTGACGTGGGCCACGTCCAGGCGGGTCCCGTGGAAAGCGCTGTTGGCAATCTGGGTCGCCAACACTTCGCAGATTCCGCGCATCCCGCGCTCGCGGACGGCATCTTCGGACTCGACCACCAGGGCGGCCGCGCCCATGCCCATGATCATACCGTTACGGCGGCGGTCGAAGGGCAGCGCTGCCATACGCAGTTCCCCTTCGGTGGTAGTCGCCCCGGAAGCCAGCAGGCCGGTCCCAATCCAGGGGGCCGAGCTGCCGCTGGTTACGTCGTCACCGGCTACGATGACCACCCGGCGTGCCCGCCCCATGCGGATCCAGTCCTCGGCGATGCCCATAGCGTGGGTAGTGGTGGCGCAAGCCGCGTTGACATAGGTATTTGGCCCGCGTGCGCCAATATATTCGGCAAACTGGGAGTGCCCCATCGCCAGTATGCGGAAGATGTAGCGCCGGTCGAAGGTATAATCCAGCTCCTTCAATTGAGTTTCCAGGTCTCGGGCGCGCTCCTCCAGGGTTTTGCGTAAGCCGGTTTGGTCGGGTGGCACCAAAGCGAGGATGCTTTGAACTTCTTCCAACAATTTCCCCGCCTGGCGATAATCGGCGAACCGGGCAGCCTCCTCGGCCATGCGGTCCACGCCCGGGAAGGCACTGGCGAAGATTACCCCGGTCTCGTCGGCCAGGGCTTCCGGCAGTTTCCAGCGGTCGGGCAGGTAAGTGCCCTTGCTGGTCAGCCGGTAACGCATCACCAGGGGGATGCCCGCATCGCGCAGGGCTTCGATCCCGGCGGCGATTGCCAATTGCGTGCTGATGTCGGTAGCCTCTACCCGCTCTGCGGGCACGCCGAACTCTTCGGCCAGGTCGAACTGGCCGCGCTGGCCACTTTAATTTTATAGTCATATCCAGGTCATTGATGTTGACCATCTGAGCGCCGGCCTCGCTCTTTTCCACCCGCACCGCGTTCCGTTCAACCATCTTTTCCCGTAAGCCGATTGGCAATCCCTCGATGCGGATTTCACCGCGCAGGATGCTTTCGATATTCGCGTCATCGAATACATGGCCTTTTTTACCCGGCAGCCCCAACCCGGCCCCGCTGACGACGACCGAGCCGGTCAGGGGCAAGCGCCCAGCGCCCGGAAAAACGATGACCGGGCCAGGATTGGAATGATCGTGCCCATTGTTTTGGGGTGCAATCCCAGGCGCCACGGTCGCTGCCGGAGATTGGAGTTGTACTGCTTCCCGAACAGATTGTTCGGCGGCGGCTGAACTTGCTGCGCCTGCCGGCAACACGCCGGCCGCCAGCATCCCGCACAAGGCTTCATTAAAGCTGACCACCGCTCCTTTACGGGGGTGATTAGTGGAGAGCAGAGTCACATCGGTTTTGCCTTTGAGATTGTCGTTGGCCAACGAATTGAGCACCCGTTTCGGCCCGATCTCGGCAAATATCCGGACCCCATTGTCGTAGAGCGTATTCATTCCCTTGATGAATTGCACCGGAGAGGCTACTTGCTGGCCAAGAATGTCCAGGATCCCTTCGCGGGTCTGCGGATAAATCTCTCCGGTGACGTTAGCTACCACCGGCATGCGGGGAGAATTCAGGCTCATCCGGGCAATGACCTGCTTCAATGGCCCGCTGGCCGGGGCCACAATTTTGGTATGGAAAGCATGCGAAACCGGGATGCGAGTCGCCTGATAGCCGGCCTCATTGAAGGCCTCCAAAGCGGCATTGATGCCGGGGGTGCTGCCACCGACCACCGATTGGAGCGGGCTATTGATGTTGGCGATTACCACATATTCGCTGATCCCTTGAAGGATCCGTTCCACTTCCGCGATTGGCGCGGAAACGGCCACCATGCCGCCGTTATCGGCCATGGAGACTTTCTTCATTTCCTGCCCGCGGGCACTGACAATCTCGAGTGCCTCGGCGAAAGTCAAAACTCCGGCCGCGACCAGGGCGGCATATTCGCCCAGGCTGTGGCCGATGACCATATCCGGGACGTAGCCAAACTTCTGCATCAGGCGCAGGATGGCGGCATTGGCGGTCAACATGGCCGGCTGGGTGATGGCTGTGTCCCGCAGGGCATCTTCGGCCTGCTTGAGCGATTCCTCATCGCCGTTGACATAAATATAGCTGGTCAACGTCCGGCCGAGGATCGGTTTCATAATCCGGTCGGCCTCGGCAAAAGTCTCCTCGACCACCGGCTCGACTTCGCACAGATCTTTGAGCATGTTGACGTATTGAGAGCCCTGGCCGGGGAACATGAAGGCCACTTTTCCGGCCGGGCCGCTGCCGCGGTACACCCCCTGGGCAGTCAACGCCTGCCAGGCATTGGGAGCCTCGGAACCCAGGACTTTCAAGGCCTTTTCCCCACGGGTAACCAGCTCTTCGGCCGTCTCGAAATCAATCGCCAGGCGTTCTGGCCGGCTCAAGGCTTCATTTGAGGGAAGCCGGCGCGGAGGCACCTGCCCGCGACGAGCCTCTTCTACTTTAACCGCCAGCAGCGTGCGGAGTTCAGCCGGTGTCCCGGCTGACACGTACAAAATCCCGCGGTAAGGTTCCGGGACCGCGTTAGCGAGCTCCATAGCTGCGATTTGCGCCGGTTGCGCTGCCGCTGCGCTGGCCTGTGCAGCCGGATAGACCTTATTTTCGTTGGTCAACAGACCCGGCACCCATTCTTCCAGAACCACGTGGAAATTTGTCCCGCCGAAGCCAAACGAACTCACTCCCGCCCGGCGGATATCGCCTTCCTTGCGCTCCCAGGGACGTAACTCGCGGTTGACGTAAAATGGGATGTTCGCGAAATCGATTTTTGGGTTGGGCTTGTCGAAATTAATCGAGGGAGGCAGTATTTTCTCGTACAGGCTGAGGGTGGCCTTCAATAGGCCGGCCGCCCCGGCAGCACTTTTCAAGTGGCCAATGTTCGATTTGACCGAACCCAGTGCCACTTTATGGACCGGGATGTCGAATTTGCTAAAATATTCGGTCATGCTGTTCACTTCGACCACATCCCCTACACGGGTCGAAGTCCCATGCGCCTCGATCAACCCAACGCTGGCAGGGTCAACCCCGGCGTTTTTCCAGGCACGTTCGATCGAGCGGAGTTGGCCCACCGGGTTGGGGGCGGTGATCCCTTTTCCTTTGCCGTCACTGCTGGCGCCAATTCCACGGACAACCGCATAAATCCGGTCGCCATCCCTTTCGGCGTCGGCCAGACGCTTGAGCAAAAACAGCACCGCTCCCTCACCCATTACAAAGCCGTTGGCGCCTTCATCAAACGGGCGCGAGCCATCCGGGCTGAGCGCACCAATCTTGCTGAACTTGACGTACCCTTCCACACCCATATTACCGTCCACGCCACCGGTCAAGACCGCGTCAAATTGGTGATTAGCCAGCCCATCCACCGCGGCCTGCAAAGCAGCCAGTGAAGATGCACAGGCGGCGTCGGTGACGAAGTTCGGTCCGCCGAAATTGAAAACATTGGCAATCCGCCCGGCGATGACGTTCCCGAGCTCGCCCGGCATGGTATCTTCAGTGATATTGTGAATTCGCTGGCGGAACTTTTGCTGCATCCCTTGCAATAGAGTCCGCTGCATATCCTCCGGCAGGGCCTGGAATGAATCCAACCCGGAGAGCGTATCCAAAAATTCCGGGAGGTGGATACGCAGACTGGTCATATAGTGGTTTTCACCGGCCATCGAATTGCCCAGGATCACCGCCACCCGGCTGTAGTCCAGGTCCTTGTGGAGATAATCGAAATCCAGCAATGCCTGACGGGCAGCAGCGATACCCCACTTCTGGCCGATATCCATCACCAATTGCACACTGGGTGGGATGGGGATGCCCCACTTCAACGGATCGAAATCATATGAACGCACCCAGGCGCCAATTTTGCTATAGGTCTTATCCGGCGCGGTCGGATCAGGATCGTAATACAGGTCCGGTCGCCAGCGATCGGCCGGCACCTCACTGATCAAATAACGCCCCTCTTTGATTTTTTGCCAAAAATCTGCGGTGGTTTGTGATTCAGGTAAAATCGACCCTATCCCGACGATTGCGACAGCTCTTGGATCGTACATATTCAAACTCCTCTGATATTCAAGGGATGTTTTTCTTCTTTCATTAGAAAAATGCTGCATTTGACCATTTTTCCGCTCCCCGCAAACACGGAAAATTTACATTGGTCTTTAGGCAATTCCAGGCAGAGGGAAGATTTGTTTTTCGGTAAAAAACAATTGCTCGCTCACCCGGCAGATGAATCTGCGCTATCAGCGCCAGTGACCCAGGACTGGCGACGCAGCTTCAGCATTTTTGTCGAAATTTCCGAATTCGTTTGTAACGGTTCGGCCGCCATAAAAAGCGCTTTCCCGCGCAGGCCGCCAAAGTTACCAGTATTCTTCGTTAGCTGGAATCCCCCTATAATTCGAACCAGGGAAATTCCTGAACGTAGTAACACCGGTCTATATTGATAGTTGCGGGTTAAGGTGAAATGAATGAAACGGCGACATACGAGCGGCTCTCAAGAGGAAAACCCACAGAACAACTGTGAAAATTGTCAAGAAAGAAAACTATAGAACACAGAGTTCACAGAGAAAAGAAAAAGAAGAAAAGTAACTGCTATAAAAAATAGATGGCATATTTTTCTTCTCGTTTTTTTTTCTTTCTTTTCTCCGTGCGCTCCGTGCCTCCGTGGTTGAACGCTTCCTTCTTCTCCGTGCACTCCGTGCCTCCGTGGTTTTTATCTTCTTCCTGGTGCATTCCTCCACCCACAGAAGCCGTGATATACTCAAAACGGAGGACCGCCATGGGATTTCTTGAAGCATTATCAGATGAAGACCGCCGGCTCTTTACCGGGCTGGATACGCCTTATCGCATTCAGCAGTTCCTCGACAGCCTCCCTTACGTAGGCGAAGAACTGAACCGCACCCCCCTACAAATTCTGAAGGATCGCCAGTGTTATTGCCAGGATGGGGCTATTTTTGCCGCTCTGGCACTGAGCCAGTCCGGTTTTAGCCCTCACCTGGTCGACCTCGTCCCCGATCCTGCACTGGATGAAGACCATACCCTGGCCATCTACAAGGTCAATCGCTGCTACGGCGCAATTGCCAAGTCGAATTTTGCCGGGCTGCGTTTCCGTGAGCCAGTTTACCGCTCGCTGCGCGAGTTGGCCATGTCCTATTTCGAAGGGTTCTACAATATCAACGGCGAAAAGACCCTACGCAGATACACCATCCCCCTGGACCTGAGCCAATTCGACCGCTTCGACTGGCCCACACAACCGGCCGGCATCGATAAAATCATCACCAGGTTCTGTAAACGGAAATCCCTGCCCCTGATCGATCCGCAGACGGTCTCCCAGCTTTCACGGGTGGACCGGCGTTCCTATGAAGCCGGGATGCTCGGCGGGCAGTTTGATGGAGTGTACCTGCCTGCCGTAGGGCTTTAAAATGCAATGCCCGCGGCGGAGGACCACCACGGGCAAGGCATTCCTTGGAGGGAGAGAAGATTGCCGTTCAGCGCCTGGCCCGCCCGCCCCTTAGCTGGATAGGTTTGAAGGGCACCGGCGCAGGAGCCACAACGGCTTTGGCTTTTTTCTCGTTGTAAATCGAAACGATCCAAAACGTGAACAGGAAAATGACTACCAGGAATGTTCCGGCGTACATGAACATCACCATGGTTAAGGGGGTATCTGTACCGGAATAAATTCCGTGAACAGTTGCGCCCAGGTAAGCCAGCAGACTGGTGTAATGAATGTAACGGAAGGTTTTCATTCCGATTTTTTGGCGAATGTAAAACGTACCCGTCACCAACACCAACAAGTAAAAAGCGATCACGCCAATCCCTACCCACACCGGCCGGTAGGGCGAAATAAAAGGAACCAACAACTGCGCAACGCTATACGGTACATACTGATCGGCCAGCAGGACCAACATGTGCAGCGCCAGGAATCCCAACGATAATAATGAGATGAATTGGTGGAACTCGAAGGTCACGCTGCGGTGGATCACTTTGTCAAAGAATTTAGCCGGGATGGCAATTCCCCAGGCCACAGAGATCCATAAAAGTAAATAAGCAATGATACCGGCGATACGGGTCAGGTACCAGGTAGTGTTGATGGTCGAGAACCCGAACAGCCAGTCCAGCGATTGGCGGATGGACGCCCCTTGCGGGGAGGAAATATACAGAGCGGCTGTGCCGCCGGCAAAGATCGCCACAGATAAAATGATCCAGCCCCAAGGAATATCCCCGGAACGGCTTTGGGTGCGGCGGTTAATGGACGTATTCTGGGACATCGATAATCTCCTTACTTTGGGCCGGACCCCATAAACTCCCGTCCGGTTCGACGGCCACGAAGGATAAACCGGCTATGCGCGATGCAAGTTGCGTACCTTGCTGTGGACCGGCGATCAAAATCGCTTTAGCGAAAGCCTCGGCCTGTGAAGCCCGAGGTGCGAATACACTTACACTCAGCCATTCCGACTGGACGGATAAGCCGGCGCGTGGATCGATGATATGGTTGCGCTCCTCGTCGCCCTGTATCCAGTGCCGCCGCGTCACCGTGGAGGTGGCCAAAGCGCCGGGGCCGATCCTGAACACTGCCAGGTCTCGCTCCACGTCGCGCGGGTCTTCCAGGGTGACCTGCCAGTGATTCTCACCGGCCGGCAGTCCCAGCATGGCCATATCGCCGCCGGCGCTAACCGCGCAGGCCGGTGCGTATTTCGCAAGCCTTTGCGCAGCCTGCTCTGCGATCCAGCCCTTGCCGATCCCGCCCAGGTCGATTTGCACACCTTGAGGTAGAAAAACCCTGCTATTCTGATCGTCCAGGATGATCTCTTCGAAAGGCGGCGATACCCAGGTGTAATCGTTCAGTCCGGGCAGCCGCTCGATTTTGCGGATTTCGTCCATACTGCGGTCATAGCCGATCATCTTCAATGCTCCCAAGATCGAAGGGTTGAAGAAACCATCTGTGAGCGAGTACATTTCGATTGCTTCGTGTAAAAGTGCCAGCATATCCTTCGAGGCCTGGAACCAGCTTCCCGCCGAAAGGTTCAGTTGGGATAGCTCACTGGTGGGGCGGAAACGCGAGAAGCGCTGTTCCGCCTCGGCTACGTAGGAGCGAACTTCAGCAAACCCTCGCTGAATTTCTTCCGGTTCGCCTTCCGCTGCCACCTGCACGAGCGTATTCATGGCGGAAAACTCGTCGTATTCCATTCTATGACCCTCGGGTGCGCAAGCGGGTAGTTACAAAGTTGTTGACCGGTGCGGTGTTATTAATCGTAACCGACGGCTGGTTGCTAAAGGTGGTTGATGAACCGGCTAACTGTTGTAAAGAAGGAACCGGTGCCAGCGTGGCGGATGGCAGGCTTTGAGCCTGTACGACGGACGCCTGGGTCGTGGTTGTGGAGACCGGCTTTTGTGAATGCGCCAGGGCAGCCCATCCAAATATCAACCCCAGGATCGAAGTCATTGCGATCCAAAATCGAAGTAGGACCTTCGTAAATTTTTTCATCGTTGATTATCCTATCGGTTCGCGATGGCTAATTACCATCGTCGCCCCGGAATCCTCGTTGCCCGATCGATACCTGCCCATTCGCATTGATCTGGATGACGCCGGCTTGCTGTAAGGCATTCACCAGCATCTGGTATTGTTGAACTTCGGAATTGGCCTGGTTCAACTGAGTTGCAGCCTGCTGCAGCTCGGTCTGGTATTGTTGTTCACGGGTCTGGTACTGCTGAACCAGGCTTTGCAGTTGTTGGATCGTCTGCTGGTCGGCAGTTGACGTATCGGTGCTGGTGGCCGCCGGTGTACTATTTGGGGATGCCTGGACCGGGGTCACATTCTGATTGAAAAGTGAATTGAAACTCACTGCGACGATAATGACACCAACGATCAGGGTCATTCCCAAAGCGGCCAATACGGCCGGAATTGTTTTATTAGGCTTACGGCTAGGGCCTTTCGTTGATGAAATCACGGATACCTCCTGAATATTCGTAATAAGCTGAATTTAGTATAAATTAGCTTGATGACAAAATCATGAACAGGATAATATGTTTTAGTGTCTTGTCCGGTGCTGTCGGGCAAGATACTAAAACTTCGAAACTACTCAGGCTTCTCTTAATTAGTCTCCGAATTTGAGGTGTTTGCGGGGGTGAATCTCCGCAAACACCTCAAATTCGGAAATCTTCCCATTTAGGCTGAGCAGTTACAACCCTTCTTCCTTAAAAGATTAACCGGCTATTCATGTAATCCGGGTAAAATTAAGCAACAATTCGAAAAATAAGGGTTGAGGGTAAGCTGGGATGGGTCAAGCCGGTCGCAACTTACCCTTAGAGGAAATTTTCTATGCGCATCTTGTTAGTTGAAGACAACCGCAGGCTAAACGTCTCGTTGCGGACCGCCCTGGAAGAAGATGGTTACGCCGTCGATTCGACATTCGATGGTGAGGAGGCGTTGGACTACGCCCTGGTTACCCCCTACGATGTGATCATCCTGGACGTGATGCTCCCCAAAAAGGATGGCTATGCGGTCAGCAAGGAACTGCGTGGGCAGCACGTCAGTACCCCCATTCTGATGCTCACCGCCCGGGACGCGATAGAAGATCGCGTGCAAGGCCTGGACAGTGGCGCTGACGATTACCTGGTCAAGCCTTTCGCCATGAACGAACTGCGTGCCCGTTTACGCGCTCTTCTGCGCCGGGAAGCTTCCGATAAATCGGTGAAACTGCAAATCGCCGACCTGGTGCTCGACCCGGCTTCGCACCAGGTAAAACGCGCAGACATCATGATCGAATTGACGACCCGCGAATTTGCCTTGCTGGAATATTTGATGCGCAATACCGACCGCCTGGTCACGCGTGAGATGATCGAAACCCATATCTGGAATTACGATTTTGTCTCCGGATCGAACGTGATCGACGTGTACATCCGCCGGCTGCGTCGCAAAATCGACGAGCCATTTGAACAAAAATTGCTGGAGACCGTCCGTGGACTGGGTTATCGTATGGTTCGCCCGGTAAAAAATGAGGCAAATTAGATGGGAAAAAGGGTGCGGTCTTTTTTCTCCAAGGCCAATTTCATCCGCTTCTTCCACAGCTTCCGCTTCCGCCTGACTCT
Organism: uncultured Chloroflexia bacterium; assembly: GCA_963704755.1. GTDB lineage: Bacteria > Chloroflexota > Anaerolineae > Anaerolineales > Anaerolineaceae > Bellilinea. The sequence continues at coordinate 4,759,206 of OY969938.1, read as the reverse complement.
TTATTTTGTTGGGATATTGGCTGTTATTCTGGTCGCTTTCAGCGTATCCGTTTTCTATCGACAGTATCACTTGATGCGGACGGAGGCCGCTGCCCGGCTCTCCTCCCAGGCCAACCAGTTATCCACGTTCTACGAAGGCCTGCTGCGCATGACCTTCGATCCGGACGATCCCAACCAGGCGGTGACCGTGCCTTCGACCAACGGCCAACCCTTGATCGGCAGCGATCAGGTCATGGCGATTGTCGGCTCCGATGGTACCATCGCCCAAAAGATTGGCAACATCAGCGACCTGGATTTGTACAACGTGGTCAAGGCCTGGCAACAATCGCCTTCCGGGGGCAATCACCCCTTGGCTTACCACGGAACCGATCCCGGCAATTCGGATCAAAACCTCAGCAACGATGAATATTATTTCAACGTAACTCCCCTGGCCGTTGAACACCAGATGCGTGGATTGTTGATCTTGGGGGCGCCGATCGACCCGAACCGCCAGATCTATGCCCTGGCGGTTGTGCTGGGGATCATCGATTTGATTATTTTGCTGGCCGCCTTCGGCGGCGGGTACTGGCTGGCCGACCGGGCTATGAAGCCGGTCGATCTGATTACCCACACGGCCGAAGATATCAGCGAGAAAGATTTAAGCCGCCGGCTGAATATCAAACGCAAAGATGAGCTAGGCGAACTGGCTCTTACCTTTGACCGTATGCTGGAGCGCCTGGAAGCCGCCTTCGTCCGCCAGCGTCAGTTTACCGCCGATGCCAGCCACGAACTGCGCACGCCTTTGTCGATCATCGAGCTGGAAGCCAACCGGGCGCTGGAACACCCACGCAGCCCGGCCGAGTACGAGCAAGCCTTGCAGGTGATCCAATCTGAGAACGAGTGGATGGGCCGCCTGGTCAACGAGCTGCTGACTCTGGCCCGCATGGATTCCGGCCAGGCCAACCTGCGCAATGAAGAAATCGATTTGAGCGAACTGGTCCTGGATTCGTTGGAGCGCCTGAATTACCTGGCTGCCCAGAACGGGGTCAATTTGCACACCGGAGAATTAGGCGAGGCGGTCGTCAAAGCCAATTGGAGTTACCTCACCCAGATGATCAATAACCTGGTCGAAAATGCGATCAAATACGCCAAAGGCGAAGATGCCTGGGTGAACGTCGAAACCGGCGTCCAGGAACGCAGCAATGGTAAATTCGCCTGGGTGAAAGTGAGCGATAACGGCCCAGGGATACCCCCCGAACACGTAGACCATATCTTCGAGCGCTTCTACCGCATCGACCAGGCTCGCACCCGCGACGACAGCGATGCCGAAAACGTTCCTTCTGGGACCGGTTTGGGCCTGGCGATCGTGTATTCGATTGCTCAGGCTTACGGCGGCTGTGTAACGGCCGCCAATGCCGAGGGGAGAGGCGCAATTTTCACCATCTGGCTGCCCAGCCAATAATATATATTTGCGATAGCGATGCTATCGCAAATATATATTATTGGTAACAACTCAGCCTAACGGGAAAGGCTGAGTAGCTGCGATTATTCTTTTTCTTCGGTTTCGATCTGCTGCCAGCGCCGGCCGTCACGAGCCAGCAGCTCATCCGCACCTTGCGGCCCCCACGAACCGGAGGCATAGTTTGGAAATTCGAATGGCGTGGAACTGGCCCAATGGTCCAGGACCGGCATGATCACCGACCATGAATTTTCGACCTGGTCAGAACGCATAAAAAGGGTCGCGTCGCCGATCATCACATCGGCCAGCAGGGTCTCGTAGGCCTCCGGCGACCTGGCTTTGAAGGTCTCCTGGTAAGAGAAATCCATATTCACCGGGCTGAGGTGCAGGCTGGCGCCCGGGTGCTTGGCCTGAAAGCCCAGTACAATCCCTTCCTGCGGCTGGATGTGAATCGCCAGATGATTCGGCTGCCAGGTCGAAGTAGCCGAATTGGGAAAAGATTGGTGCGGCACTGGCCGAAACTGGATGATCACTTCGGATACACGTTCCTGCAGGCGTTTGCCCGTGCGTAAATAGAAGGGCACATCTTGCCAGCGCCAGTTGTCCACGAATAACTTGAGCGCAGCGAAAGTCTCGGCGGACGAATTCGCTGCCACCCCGGCTTCGTCACGGTAGCCCGGCACCTTTTTTCCATCGATCCGCCCGGGGCCATATTGGCCTCGTACGGCCACTTGATGGACCTGGTCCGGGTTGATCCGGCGGATGGCGCGCAACACATCCACTTTCTTGTTGCGGATCTCATCCGCCTCGAAGGAAACCATGGGCTCCATGGCCATCATGCATAAAACCTGCATCAGGTGGTTTTGGATCATATCCCGCAGCGCGCCGGCGTGCTCGTAATACGCTCCGCGGTGCTCGACCCCTACTTGCTCGGCTACCGTGATTTGCACATTATCGATGTAGCGCCGGTCCCAGATGGGCTCGAACAAGGCGTTGGCGAAACGGAAAGCGAGGATATTTTGGACGGTTTCTTTACCCAGGTAATGATCGATGCGGTAAATCTGGTTCTCTTCGAACACCCCCGCCATCATCGAATTCAACTCTTCCGCCGAGGCAAGGTCGTGCCCGAAAGGCTTCTCGACCACGATGCGGGTCCGTCCGCGGTCCAGCGCCAGGTCCGAAGCGCCGATCCCGTGGACAATCATCTCCATGATCCCGGGCGGGGTGGCTAAATAGAATATTTTGTTTACTGGCTGTTTCCAATCGGATTCCCGCTCCCGGATCTGCTTTTTTAACTCTGCGTAAATCTCGGGGCCATCGAACTCCCCGCAAATGAAAGATAAATTCGCGGCGATCGCGGTCCAATCTTCTTCGCCTACGTGCCCGCAATCACAGAAATGGCTGGCGCCATCTCGCAGCCGCTGATTGAACTCATCCTGTTTTTGTTCTTTTTTATCCAGGCCGATGATGGCAAACTGCTCTGGCAGTTCGTGGGAAAGCAGCAAGTTGAACACAGCCGGGGCCAGTTTGCGCCAGGTCAGGTCACCCATGCAGCCAAAAATAACGAGTATGGTAGGTTCTTTTATATTGACCATCTTTTCTACCTTTGCAGCATAAATTGATGAAACTCCATTCACCCTGCTCTGTATAATACTAACATAATCGTAACTACTCAGCTACCCGATAGAAAGAGAGTGTTTTTGAAGATTTTCGTGTGCGAACCACACGAAAATCTTCAAAAACATTCTCTACTTCTTAACCAGCCTGAGCAGTTACACATAATCAACGTTATCTCTAATAGCCAAATTTATTTTATATCGCATCAGCTCAACTCAGAGCCGCTGGGGGTGTTTTTTCACGTGTGAAACACGTGAAAAAACACCCCCAGCGGCTCTTTTTACAATCCATTAACCTGGCCTTATTCTGGATTTGAAAAAGTCCGGGTTATCATATCTTTAATGGAATGGATCATTTCTTATCGCTGCTTACTCCATCAAATTCCTTCGATCCGTTCCAGGCTAGTACCCAAGGATCTCCTTCCTTCCTTTTCCAAGTGTGGGGTCAGGAACCATACCCCACACTATTTTTATTTCAATAGGAACAACCCGGCTGGATGGGTAAGCACTCCAAATTTGAAGGTCGCATCCATCGGGTTGGGAAGTTATAAAAATGGTAACTACTCAGGACCCTGTGAAAAAGTCCCCGAATTTGAGGTGTATTCGTGGGCGAAGCCCACGAATACACCTCAAATTCGGGTTTCTTCCCTCTGGGCTGTGCAGTTACTAAAAATGTTTATTTACGAAAGGAAAAATCATGCATATACTCGTCACCAATGATGATGGTGTATTTTCTCCCGGTTTGCTGACGCTGGCCCAGGCCATGCGCAGCCTTGGAAAGGTCACTGTTCTGGCCCCCGACCGCAACTGGTCTGCTTCCGGGCATGTCAAAACCATCGACCGGCCGCTGCGCGTCCGCGAAGTGGTTTTGGAAGACGGCAGCCCGGCTTACGCCAGCGATGGTGCGCCTTCCGACTGCGTCTCCCTGGCCGTGTGCGGCTTTCTCAAGGAAAAAGTCGACCTGGTCGTCAGCGGGATCAACCCGTATGCCAACCTGGGCAATGACGTGACCTATTCCGGCACTGTCACCGCCGCCATGGAAGCCGCTATCTGGGGCCTGCCGGCCATCGCCATGTCGCTCGACACGCCCGACTCGTACCAGGGCACTATCGATTTCAAGCCGGCCGGCGAAGTCGCCGCGCTGGTTGCCGAAGCCTGCATCCGCAACGGACTGCCGGCCGAAAACCTGTTGAACGTCAACGTGCCTTTCCTGCCCATTCACCGGGTCAAGGGCATGCGCATTACCCGCATGGGACTACGCGTGTACCACGACAAAGTAGACGAACGCGCCGATCCGCGCGGCCGGCCGTACTACTGGGTCATCGGCGAATCGCCCACGGGCATCGCCGAACGCGGCACCGATTTCGGCGCACTGAGCGAAGGCTACGTTTCGATCACTCCCATCCAACTGGACCTGACAGCCTATCGCCTGATCTCCGACCTGAACAGTTGGGAATGGAAAAATAAAAACGAAGAACCGGGTTTATCGGTCGAGGATGAACTCAACCAGCCCGTCCCGGTTCTTCAAACGCTGCTGAGTTAAAGTCTCCCCAGCTCCAAAGGCAGGGGGAAATTGGCAAAAGCTAAAGTCTACTTCGGCCAGGCGGACCGGTAAGCCGTTAAAATCCGGTCGCACATCTGGTTGAAGTTTTGGTTTACCACCTGGTGGTCGATGTGCTGCCGGTACCAGGTGACCATCTCTTCTACCCCACGTACAAAGGGCACCGAGGCGGCAAAACCCGGCACCAGCCGTTTCAATTTGCTGTTATCGAAGATCATGCTGTTGGATTTGTCTCCCAACAGCCCGGCGCCCCATTCCGGGTCGTAAGCGTTGATCAGGTCCGAAGGGATGTGGACGAACTCGGCCTTGACGCCCAGGGCACCAGCGAACAGCTCGTAGATCTGATTCCAGTTGAGCAGCTCGTCCGAGGTGATTTGGACCGCTTCGCCGATGGCGTGCGGATTGCCTAACAGGCCCACGAACCCTTTGGCAAAATCGGAGTTGTGGGTCAAGACCCAGATGGAAGTGCCATCTCCCGGCACAATGACCGGCTTGCCTTTGAGCATCCGGTCCAGGTCGGTCCAGCCGCCGCTCAAAGGGATGGAGGTCTGGTCATAGGTATGGCTGGGGCGCACAATCGTGATGGGGAATTTCTCTTCGCGGTAGGCCCGCACCAGCCTTTCCTCGCAGGCAATCTTGTTCTGGGAGTATTTCCAAATAGGATTATCCAGGATCGTCAATTCGGTCACCGGCAGGGTCGCGGGCGGCGTCTGGTAGGCCGATGCCGAGCTGATAAAGATATACTGACCGGTCCGCCCGCGGAACAGCCCCAAGTCGAGCTCGAGCTGTTCCGGGGTAAACACCACCCAATCCACCACTGCGTCGAAGGTCATATCGCCTAGCGCCTGGCTGACCGTTTCTGGTTTGCGAATGTCAGCCTGGATCACCTGCACCCCCACCGGGATAGGCCGTGTGGATTGGCCCCGATTGAGCAAATACACCTGCATCCCCATTTCGTCGGCCAGCTTGGTGCAGGCCGTACTGATTATTCCGGTACCACCGATGAATAAAACACGCATATGAATCCTCCTTTTTAATTTTCTTATTATTGCTGCCTGGCCCAACAGGTAAATGCTCGGAATTTGAGGTGTCATGGCACCTCAAATTCCGGGACCACTTAACCCGAGCAGGTGGGGCTCGCTGTGCAAGCCCCGGATATTGCAGGCCAGGCGGCTCCGCTCTTGTTCAGACCAGCCAGGGTAATTTTATACCCGTGGGGTGAAAATAAAAAGTATCCGTACCGCTCAACCCAAAAGGTAAAGATCCCGAATATGAGGTATCTTTATTACATTTTCCTCTTGACGAATGGCGAAAAACGATCTATTATAATGACTGACCGGTCAGTTATACACAAAGGATTATCCAACACTATGTCCCCTCGCCCAGACGTCAGCAACGAACGCAAAAACCAGATCATCAATGCCGCCGAACAGGTCTTTACCGAAAAAGGTTTTTACCAGGCGCGCATGGATGATATCGCGGGGAAAACCGGGTTAAGTAAAGGTACCCTTTATCTCTATTTCAAAAGTAAAGACGACCTGATCGTGGCCATTCTCGATCGCATCTTCAATATCGAGTTCAAACGCATGGAAGAGCTGGATCTGGCCAAAATATCGGCGATTGACGCCATCTGGCAATATACCGACATGGCCACGCGTGGTTTCCTGGATATGATGCGTATTATGCCGATTGCGTACGAATTCCTGGCCCTGGCCTTCCGCAACAAGTATGTCCAGGTTGCCCTCAAACTATACATGAAACGCTACATGGAAGTGGTTATCCCGATCGTCCAACATGGTATCCAGACCGGCGAGTTCCGCCCGGTTGACCCCCAAGAAACGGCCATTGCCATGGGCGCGATCTTCGAAGGCACCGTCTTGTTATGGGTATACGATAAGACCCTGGTAGAGCCTGGCCGGCACATTCACACCGGGATCGAGCTATTACTGGAAGGAATGTTGGCTCGCTAAATTTTTTTACGCCCTTTAATGACTGACCGGTCAGTTATAGAAATTCGTAGAGGAGGTTAAAATGCAAATCGTTATCCTGATCGTCCTGATGATCGTCGTTGGCCTGATTGTGGGCTGGTTGGGTGGAGTCATCTGGAAGAACAACCGCCCGGTTGGTGTTCGCGGAGATTACATCGCCGCCATTATCACTGCGCTTGCGGTTGGGCTGTTGGATTGGTACGTTATCCCGGCCATGGGCTTCAGCACATCGCTTAAATACCTGGGGGTGGCCCTGGAGCCGGTCATGGGCGCCCTGCTGGTGCTGTGGATCATCCGCCTGGCGCGGAAATAAGCCATGCCAGGCGCAGCCCCTGTCATCCAAACCACAGCCCTGTCGCGGGATTTCAAAAAGACCCACGCCGTAGCCGAACTGGACCTGGCCATCCAACCGGGTGAGTTGTTTGGGCTGGTCGGGCCGGACGGCGCTGGCAAGACCACCACCCTGCGCCTGCTGGCCGGGCTGCTGGGCATCACTTCCGGCAGCGCCAGTGTGCTGGGCTTCGACCTGGCCGGCCAGGCCGAGGCGATCAAGCCCCACGTTGGCTACATGGCCCAGCAGTTTAGCCTGTACGCCGAGCTTTCGGTGATCGAGAACCTGCGCTTCTTCGCCGAGTTATTCGACGTACCGGCCCACGTGCTGGGTGAGCGCACCGAAAAACTGCTCGCCTTCGCCGGGCTGAACGAGTTCCGCCAGCGGCGCGCCATGTACCTCTCCGGTGGGATGCAAAAAAAGCTGGCCCTGGCCTGTACCCTGGTCCACCAGCCCGAGATCCTGTTGTTGGACGAGCCCACCACCGGGGTGGACCCGATCTCGCGGCGCGAGTTCTGGAACATCCTGACCGACCTGCACCTGGGCGGCGCCACCATCCTGGTCAGCACACCCTACATGGACGAAGCCGATCGCTGCTCGCGGGTGGGTCTCATGTACGCCGGCCGGCTGGTCGAATGCGACACACCGGGCAGCATCCGCGCCCACCTGGAAGGTGAGATTATCGAGGTCCAGACCGCTGACTGGCAGAAGATACCGGACCTGGTCGCCGGGCTTCCCTGGATCACAGAAGTCCAGACCTATGGCGAATCGGTCCATCTCCTGGTCGATTCGGGCCAGCGCCGGCTGGCGGAAGTCCAAAAATTTATGAAAGCCAACCGTATTGCCTATACGAAAATTCGCATCGCCCCGGCTCGCATGGAAGAAGCCTTTATCTCTTTGATTCGCAACCAGGAGGAATGATGTCATTTCGTCACATCTGGGCAGTGACCCGCAAAGAATTCAACCACATCTTCCGCGACCGCAGCACCCTCATCCTGGTCCTGTTTACACCTACCCTGGTACTGCTGCTAATGGCCTACGCCCTGACCGTGGATATCAAAGACGTGCCCATCGCTGTCCTGGATTACGACCAGAGCCAGGCCTCGCAGGCCTTCATCCAGCAGATCACCGCCGGGCAAGACCTGGAGCTGCAATCGGTCGCCACCAATATGGATGAAATCAACACACTGATGATGAACGGTACCATCAAGGCGGCCCTGATCATCGGGCCGGGTTTTGCCGAACAGTTGCAGGCCGCGCAGGGCGTTCCAATCCAGGTCATCATCGATGGCACCGAGCCCGAAAGCGGTAATTTTGCCGTGCAGCACATCTCCCGGCGCGCCGAGAGTTTCGCCACCCAAACCATCCAAAACCAGTTGAGTGTCCAGGGCCTTTCCGTGGATACCATCCAGCCCATCGACTTGCGCATCCAGACCCGTTTCAACCCGGACCTCAAGGCACGCAACGCTTTGATCCCCGGCCTGATCTCGATGGTGCTGGGCTTTCCGGCCCTTTCGGTGGCCCTTACCCTGGCCCACGAGCGCGAGCACGGCACTTTGGAGCAACTGCTGGCGACCCCCATCACCCGCGCCGAACTGATGCTGGGCAAAATCTTCCCTTATATCACCGTCGGGCTGTTCAACGTGATCCTCATCCCCATCCTGGCCATTGCCTGGTTCGGCATATCGTTTAACGGGAATTTCCTGCTGTTTTTTGGCCTGTCGGCCCTGTTCCTCTTTTCGGTATTGAGCATGGGCATGATCGTGGGTGTGTTTATGCGCACCCAGGCGGCCGCCCTGGCGCTTTCCTTCCTGGTGATCTTCTTCCCCGGCTTTTTCCTGACCGGCATCTTCTTCCCACTGGCCTCCATGCCCGAAGAAGTACGTATGGAAGCCCTGGCCCTGCCGGGCACCCATTACGCCATCATCACCCGCGGGATCTTTCTGCAAGGCGCCGGCCTGGATGTGCTCTGGCCATATGCGGTCATGCTGGTGGCGTTAGGGGTAGCGTTCATCGCTTTGGCGTCCTTATTCTTTCGCAAGAGATTGGGGTAGCTCATGTTCAGAAGGATCTGGTCTATCGTAATCAAAGAATTTATCCATCTGCGCAACGATTGGTGGATGCCGGCCTTCATGCTGATCGGCGGGGCCGGTGAGCTGCTCCTGGTCGGCTGGGCCACCTCGCGCCCGGTGACCAACCTGCCCTACATGGTCTGGGACCAGGACCGCGGTGCTTACAGCCGCTCGCTGATCAGCGCCGTCCAAAACACGGGTACCTTTCAGGCCCCCCAATACGTCGAGGACATGAACACCATCCAGACTGCGCTCGAGCAAGGCAAGATCAATGCTGCCCTGGTCATCCCGCCCGATTATGACCGCCAAATGGCCTCCCCGACCGGAAAGCCGGTGCTTCTATTCATCCTCTCGGGTGCCGAAAGCACGCCTGCTACCACGGCCGAGAACACCATCGAGGGTCTGGTCCAATCGCTCGACCAGCGCATCTTCCTGCAGCGCCTGGGAGTGAGCCCAACCCAATTCAGCGGTTTCGATCCCAGCCTACAGGTCTGGTTCAACCCGACCCTCAGTGAAGCCCTCTACACCGCCCCGGCTGAAATGGGCTTGATGCTGGAATTCACCGTGCTGCTGTTCGCCGCCCTGGGCTTCTCGCGTGAACGTGAGTTAGGCACGCTGGAACAATTGCTGGTTATGCCCTATTCCTCACTCGAAATCATGATCGGTAAAGCCATCCCGGTGGCCATCATCGGCTTCAGCGACTTTCTGTTGATGCTGACCATGATCCACTTTGCCTTCGGGGTGCCCGTCCACGGTTCATTACCCTTGTTATTCATCTTGGCTCTCGGTTACCTGCTGGTCGAACTGGCCAAAGGGATGGTTATATCGGTATTGTCGCATTCACAACAACAGGCTTTCCTGCTGGTGCTGCTGGTCGGCATGGTCGATTTCATGTTTACCGGATATGCCGCCCCGGTGGAGAGTATGCCCAAGGTGCTGCAATGGTTCGCCAACCTGATCCCGGCTCACCACTGGCTGGTGATCTTGCGCGGGATCCTGCTCAAAGGCGCCGGCCTGGACGTGCTCTGGCCCAACCTGCTGATCCTGCTCGGGCTGGGATTGGTGATCGGTGCATTCTCCTGGCGCTTCGTCCGCCGGGCCCTGGATTGAAAGAGATGGGAGAAGATCATGGATAACATGGAAATAGCCATTGCCACCCATCACCTGACCCGCCGCTTTGGCGACTTCACGGCCGTAGATAACGTCGAGTTCGAAGTCCACCGTGGAGAAATCTTCGGTTTTCTCGGCCCAAACGGCTCAGGCAAAACCACCACCATCCGTATGCTGCTGGGGTTGATGAAGCCCACTTCAGGCTCGGTTGAGGTGTTAGGCCTGCAAGTGGAGGGGAATTCGGCTCGCATCCGCCCGCGCGTGGGGTACATGTCGCAGCGCTTCAGCTTGTACAACGACCTGACCGTGCTGCAAAACCTCAATTTCTACGGCGCGGCCTATGGCCTGTCCCGCGAACACCTGGCCGTGCGGATCGAAGAAGCCCTGGCCCTGGCCGGGCTGGACGACTACCGCCACCACAAGACCAGGGACCTCTCCGGCGGCTGGCGCCAACGCCTGGCCCTCAGCGCGGCCATCTTGCACCAGCCGGAAATCCTCTTCCTGGACGAGCCTACCGCCGGAGTAGATCCGCTCTCCCGGCGCACCTTCTGGAACTTGCTGTACAAACAGGTTGCCGGCGGCGTGACCGTCTTCGTGACCACCCACTATATGGATGAAGCCGAGCATTGTCACCGCCTGGGTTTTATCCAGCACGGTAAGCTGATCGCTTATGGCCCGCCCCAGCAGATCAAGGACCAGGTCATGCAAGGCCAGGTACTCGAGCTGGCCACCTCCGACCCGGTTGAGACTGTCAAGCTCCTGCGCCTGGCCCAACGCGAGGGCCGCCTGGCGGTGCAGGAGGTCGAACTCTACGGTTCGCTGGTGCACGTGACCGCCGCGGACGTGACCAAATTACAAACACCCATCCTGCATGAGCTTAAGCAGGCCGGTATCCGCGTCCAGGAAAAAGCGCTGATCGACCCATCCCTGGAAGACGTGTTCATCGCCTGCATGAAAACGAATTAAGCCAAAAGGGTTCATCCCCACCGGGCTTGCACATAAATAATTGTAATTGCTCAGTCGATCGGGTAAGAAAACCGAATTTGGGATAAGCCTGAGAAGTTACAAATAATTTGATCCTAATCGTAGTCGGGAGGCTGAAATGAAAATCAATCACGGGATAATCTTATCCGTAGCACTCGCAGTGCTGCTCACGGTCACAACCGGCTGCAGCGCCTTGACCGCCACCAACACCAGCACAACTCTGCGTGCCTCCGGCCTGATCGAGGCCACCGAGGTCAATATCGCGCCGGCCGTCAGCGGCCGGGTGATTGAAGTGCCGGTCGCGGAAGGCGACACAGTTAAGACCGGCGACACCCTGTTGAAAATCGACGGGGCATTATTGCAATCGCAGCGCCAGACGGCCGCGGCCGGCCTGACGGCCGCTCAGGCCGGCGTCCAGGTCGCGCAGGCTGCTTTGGACTCCGCCCAGACCCAATACACCCTGGCCCAGGAGGCAGCGACCGGCCAGGACCAGGCCGACCTTCTTTCTACCTTGCAAAAGACCGCCAGCAGTGCCTTGAAACTACCGGATTGGTATTATCCCAGCGATGAACGCATCAGCGCTGCCCAGGCGGAAATCCAGGCGGCCGATACGGCTTTGCAGCAGGCCCAGGATAACCTGGACGGCATCAAGAAAAACGCCGGCAGCAACCAGTTTTTGCAGGCCGAAACGCAGTTGGCCCAGGCCCGCAGCCGCTATAACGTGGCTAAAACGGTGCTCGACCAGAGTAATAAAGCCACATCCTCCGGTGAAGTCCGCGATGCAGCTCAATCTGCCCTGGACGACGCCCAATCCGACCTGGAGAACGCCCAAAAAACCTATGACGATACGATCACGACCGAAGGCGCCCAGGACGTGCTCATAGCGCGCGCCAAAGTCACCGTGGCCCAGGAACGGGATAACGCTGCTCGCATCGCCCTGGCCGCCCTGCAAACGGGCAGTCACTCGCTGGAGCTCCAGGCTGCCTCACAAACGGTTGACCAGGCCAGCGCAGCCTTACAGCAGGCCAAAGCCGCCGTGGACCAGGCTAAGGCAGACCTCGACTTCGTGGATGCACAGATCGCCCAACTGACCGTCACATCTCCCCTGGACGGTGTCGTGTTGACCCGCAGCGCCCAGCCGGGTGAAATACTGCAAGCCGGTATGACCGGCCTGAGCCTGGCCAGCCTGGATCACCTGACCGTAACCGTTTATATCCCCGAGAACCAGTATGGCCAGGTCAGCCTGGGCGAACAGGCCGTGCTCACGGTAAACTCTTTCCCCGGCCAGAATTTCAGCGCGACCGTCTCGCGCATCTCCGATCAGGCTGAGTTTACCCCGCGTAACGTTCAAACCACCGACCAGCGCCAGACCACCGTCTACGCGGTACAGCTCGGCATCCAAAACGTGGACGGGAGGTTAAAGCCGGGTATGCCGGTTGACGTAGAATTTACCCCAGCGCCGTAAAAGCCTAAAGCCGGACTTCGTTCAAGATCTCATTCGACCCCAGGAAAATGTTTGCCACCTCGGGGTCGAAATGCGTTCCGGACTTTTCCCGAATGTATGTTTCAACTTCATCCTTTGGCCAGGCTTCGCGGTAAGGCCGGTCCGAACGCAGCGCATCCCACACATCCACCACGGCAAAAATACGGGCCGTCAATGGGATTTGATCCTCCTTCAGCCCGCGCGGATAACCGCTGCCATCCCATTTTTCGTGGTGGCAATAGGGAATATCCAGAGCCGAGCGCAAATATCGGATCGGGGCAAGCATCTCGTAGGCAAATTCGGGATGTCTGCGCATGATTTTCCATTCTTCTTCGGTCAAAGGACCGGGTTTGTGCAAGATGGCATCCGGCACACCCATTTTGCCGATGTCGTGCAGCGTGGACCCCCGGCGGATATGAACCAGGTCTTTATCCCCAAAGCCAAATTTACGCGCCAGCACCAGGGTCGCATCGGTTACCCGCTGGGTGTGTCCCTCGGTTTCCTTATCCCGTAAGTCGAGCGCCCGCGACCAGCCCTCGATCGTAGCCTCGTAAGCCAGCAGAAGTTCGGTCTCCGACTGCTGTAAGTCGGTAAACAGGGCATGGTTATCGACGGCAATCGCGGCTTGCCCGGCCAATGTTTCCAGGTAGTTGACCCAATCCGCATCGGCTGAAAATGGCTTTTTCAAAAATGTTTCCAGGACCCCGCGGACCATGCCTTTGGAAATGAGCGGCGCGCCATAATAGGCGTCGAAACCTTCGGCGGTCAATACCGAGGAACGTGTGGTGAAGTTTTGGAATTGGCTGAGGTTCGAAACCTTGACCGTATCCCGGTCGAGTACTGCTTTGCCGGCCTGGTCTTTATCCAGGTGCAGCGGTGCAAACCCGGCAATACCGCTGCGGAAGCCTCTCCCGGCTGAAAATTCCAACGTTTGCGAAAACGGGTTGAGCAGCAAAATGTCGGCTGCATCGACTTTCAAATGAAGCAGCACCTGGTCGAGCAAAAAATTTAGCGTCAGTTGTAGATCCGAGTTACTGCTGATCGAAATGTCGATCTTATGGAGTGCATCGATCCGCTGCAAACGCTGCTGGGTTTGCTCGAACAGCCGGGTGCGTTGAAAGGCGTTCCCGGCAATTTCGGCCATAGTCACCAGCAGGTTCAGGTCCGTTTCGCTAATCGTACGGCCGGCTTCGTCAGTGACCAGCATGGCCCCCACTACTTCGTCTTCTTCGCGCACCGGGATACACACACCTTGGGTATTTGCCGGAATCTGCTCTCGCAGCTCTTCGGGTATACCGGTTGAATTCTGCATGTCCTCGATAATACTTGGAATCCCGTCCTTGAGTTCAGTGCTGAGGCGGAACGCGCTTAGATTCAGTTTAGCCGGCATTTCCGGCCAACCGCGCGAGTAGGCTACACGAAGTTCGTTGTTGAGTTTATCGAAGAAAAAAATACCGCCTTCGCGAAACCCGAAAATATCCAGCGATTCATCCAGGAGCGAGGTGACCATCTCGCTCAGTCCCTGGGCAGCTCTCAACGTGGATGAGATCCTGTTAATGGCCTCCAGTTCTGCCAGCCGGCGGCGGACTTCCTGTTCGGCCTGGAGCTTAGCCGTCACATCATTGGCGATCACCAATCTGGCCGGGCGGTCGTTGAACTCGATTTCATGCGCGGTGACTTCTACCTGGATCAGACTCCCGTCTTTCTTACGGTGGACCCAGGCCGGCAGCTCTTCCGGTCCACCCGGCGAACCGGCCTGTCCGGGGTTTGATCCTTGCGTCTCGGCCTCTAACCAGATGTCCTTGATGGACCGGTCCAAAAATTCCGCCTGGCTATAACCATAATGATTAATGGCGGCCTCATTGACCGCCAGAAAGTGCAAGGTTCTCAGATCATAAACCCATAACGGGAGCGGGTTCTTCTCGAACAGCAGGCGGTAATGCTCTTCCGAACGGCGCAGGGCCTCTTCGATCACTTTTCGCTGCTGAATCTCGGTCTGCAAGCGCAGGTTTACCTTTTCCAGGTCTTCGATCTTCTCGGCCAGCTTGTTGGTCAAAAGCACCAGATGCTGCTCACCAAACATTTCTACCGGCAACGGCTCCGGGATCTGCTTCGTGGTGGTTAGGACGTCATTGACTACTTCAAAAACCTTTTGCGGCTCGACCGGTTTGATCAAAATATGGTCCACCCCGCAAGCCTCTGCCAGGCTGCGCGCCTCAAATTCCAGGTAAGTAGCCGTGTAAAAAATGATGGAAGTGTGGTCGATCTGGGGATCCAGGCGTAGCTGGCGCACAAATTCATAGCCGTCCATCGTCGGCATCAACACATCGGTAATGACCAGCTCAGGGTGCTCATTCCGGGTGACCTCCAATGCCTCCTGGCCATCGCCTGCCTCCAGCATGGTATGGCCTTGATATTGCAAAAGGGTGACCAATAATTCCCGGTTTTCCGGTTGGTCATCTACAACCAGGATAGTAGCCATAGCTCGATTTTTCCTTATCCCTAATCCAGGCTTTTTTCGATCTCTAGCAGAAATTTGTCAGTCTCGATAGGGCGAATAATAAAATTGGATGCACCCAGGTTAATAGCCCGCTGCCGGTCCACCAGGCTCGGTGAAGAAGCGGAATGGACCACCACAGGGATATGTGCTAACCCTGGATCAGATTTTACGGCTTGCAGTAAGTCGAACCCATCCTGGCCGGGCATAATCAGGTCAGTCAAGACCAGGTCCGGGGGCGTTTGGTGGGCAAGGGTCAGGGCCTGCTCGACTGAACGGGCCGGGACAACGTCGTAGCCAGACAGATTGAGCACACTTTTCAGCACCTCCAGGTTGATTGCCATGTCATCCACCAGCAAAATGGATTTGTGTTTGGAGGGTACCGGTGTACTTTCAACGTTGTTGTCAAAAGTGTGCGGCTTGAATGGGATCGATTTGAACAACAAGAATTTTTCTACCTGGCCAACGAACAAATCCGGCGCGATGGGTTTAGCGATATAGCCATTGAAGCCGGCATTGAGTACCTTTTCCTGGTCGCCAACCATCGCAAAGGCAGTCACCGCAACCAGGGGAATTTGCGCCAGAGATGGCCGGTTTTTCAGGATATTGGCTACTTCGTAACCATCCATACCTGGCAACTGTAAATCGCATAGGATCAGGTCAGGGAGTTCCTGATTCAGCGCTTCGATCCCATCCTCACCAGTCATTGCTTCACTGGGTTCATGGCCAAAGGCCTTCAAGAGATAGACCATCAGCTCAAGGTTGGTTTCATTGTCTTCGATGATCAGGATTTTTGCCATGGTCTTTTCCTCTGGCAGCGACTCTCCTCTTAAAGCACGGGGAGAGAAAATAAAAGCCGGCTTACGCGAGCGGGAAATTCAAACAAAAAGCACTGCCTTTACCAAACTCGCTTTCGAATGAAATTTGTGCTCCTAATAAGAGCGCCAGCTTTTGACAGAGATACAATCCCAGGCCGGTGCCTTCTATGCGCCGGCTGCGCGTCGTTTCGATTCGTTCGAAGGCCTTGAACAGTTTGTCCTGGTCCTCAGCCCGGATGCCCATGCCGGTGTCTTTGACACAGAAATTCACCCTGCCTCCCTGTCCATCCGGAGGATTTGTGATGGTCATTTCGATCTGTACCTGGCCGGTTTCGGTAAACTTGATCGCGTTATTGGCCAGGTTGATGATAATTTGGCTAAACGCTCGCCGGTCGGTGTTCAAGATCACCGGTTCGGGGGGCAAAACCAGGGTAAATTGCAACCCCTTGATTTCGGCCATGGGCTGCAAGGTTGCCCGGACTTCTTCCAGCGCTGCCTGGCAGATGACCGGCTCAAAGTTCAGTTCGACTTTACCGGATTCGATCTTGGCCAGGTCCAGCAAATCATTGATCAGCGAAAGCAAATGCTTGGCGCTGGTTTGGATCGTTTTGAGCTGTTTTTCCTGTTCGCCGGTCAACGGGCCGGGTAGTTTCATCAACAACGTACCCGTGAACCCCATGATTGCATTTAGCGGCGTCCGCAATTCGTGCGACATGCTGGCCAAAAAACGGTCCTTAGCTTGTATCGCGTTTTCAAGCTCGATGTTCTTGTCCCGCAACGTCTGCTCGAACCGCTTGCGTTCGGTCACGTCGCGGATGGAAGCGATAACCAGCAGTTCATCCTCGCTATCCAATGGGCTGAGGCTGATCTCGACCGGGAATTCGCTGCCATCTTTACGCAGTCCGTATAATTCCAGGCCTTCACCCATTGGCCGGAAGCGGGGTGTCGCAATATAGCTGTCGCGGTGATGCGGGTGAACTGCCCGAAAACGATGCGGGACCAGCATATCGACGCTCTTGCCCAGGACCTCTTCACGGGTATAGCCGAATAAGCGCTCGGTCTGCGAGTTCACCAGCGAAATCCGCCCGGATGGATCTACGATCACATTGGCATCCGGGGCCGATTTAAGTAAGCCGCGGAATTTACTATCGGCAATTTTCCTTTCACTCATTTCGCCGATCGCGTCTTGCTGTTGGCGGATAATCGTCTCTTTGGCGTTGAGGTAACCCTCACCGATAACGCCCATCGAAAGATCAACCAGGAAATTCATGCCGTTCGTCACGGCCAATAGCTTTTGCGGATCAGCGCTGAACGCATCGACCAGGTAAGGTGTGATCGTTTTCCGGAAAACCCCAACGATTTTGAACCAGGCCTGGAAGCTCAATCCTTTACGGGCATAATCACTTCCCTGTCTTTCAAGGTTTTCCAGGTAAGGCGCCCACTCATTGTAAATCAACGCACGTTCTTGCAGATCCTGACCATTCGAACCGGCAGCAGCCTGGCTTTGTGACTGGTCGCGGTTCAAGATAATCGTTTTAAATTCAGGAAAAGCGACCACCTGGCGCAGGATTTCCTGGTCAATTTCCTTCCGGTGAGCCACATAAACGGTCCAATAATCTTGCAGCCGCTCTCGTTCAGAAGTAGTGAGCGCCAGGATGGCCGTTTCTGGGACATTATAGATGTCAGACATTTTTCTACCAGTATTATCAACCATAAGATTTGGCCATCGGGCCAGAACAAGCCCGCATCTGGGTCAATGGGAATTAATTCGGATATTGTCTATCTTAATAATTATTATAGCATTTTATCGTACACAATGCCGCATTTCACAAAAGAAAATGATAAACTGGTTGGCAAAGTCCTTATCCGGTCGTTTTATTCACCGAACTTCCTCGCAAAAAAATCATTCAGCGACTAGACAAACCGGCCCTTTTCCTCAAAAAATGGGAAATGCCCGCTGTTCTCGAACACAACCAGCCTGCCCGAGGCAGTTCCCGTGGCCAATTGAGCGGCGCAGGCCAGCGGTGTCTGTGGATCGAAACGACCGGCGCTGATCAAAGTCGCTGCAAGGGTGCGCACTTTGCCAGCGGAACTGTCTCTCAATTGGCGAATGGGAAGAATGTCCTTGCAGCATTTCGAGATGTCTTTTCACAGCAATCCCGCAATCCATTAATCCCACCGAATCGGGAAAACCCACATATAATTCAACCAGGTTTGGAACTGCCCCTGCTTGTTTGGAAAGCACATTCTTCCTACAGGTAGAGCAAGTTTTCCAGTTTTATACTTCTCGGCCGGCGCAAAATAATAATCCACTCCTTTTTTGAACCTGCCTGGGCAGTTATCACGGTTTTTATTTTTCATATCCTGCAAGGGTTTTCTATGGAAACAACGCAACAAGAATTTGTAATTTCGATTATGTCCCGCGATCGGGTCGGCATTGTCCACGAAGTTTCCAACGCGATCTGCGATTTGTCCGGCAACATCGCCGATATCCGCCAGAGTGTTTTATGCGGGTATTTCACCATGATCTTGCTGGTATCTTTTCCCACCAGTATCAGCCAACGCGATATCGAGCGAAAATTCGCCGAAATCGATGCCCATAGCGATACCGTGATCGATTCGGTGATTAAACCGGTCGATGATTCGATCCAAAATTCTTGCCCGCACATCCCGGATAATGCCTACGTCTTAACCGCTACCGGGGAGGACCGCATCGGCTTTGTGGCCACCGTATCCTCCTTTTGTGTGAAACACAACCTGAACATTCTCGATCTTTCCACTACCGTCTCAGATGGCGCTTACGTGATGATTTTGATCATCGATGCCAGCCGTACGGCCTCGATCGACATCGTCCGCCAGGATTTGGTGGAATTTTCTCGAGCAACCGGTTTGAAAGTCGTCTTGCAGCATTACGACATCTTCAAAGCCGTCAACGAAATCAATTTTCCCATTCATTAAATCTCCGCATATTTTGGCTTTCACCCCCCAACCAAATTTTCTGGCGGCTCTCCCCAAGAGGAAAGCCATTTTCGATAGGAAGTAACCTCATGATTCAATCCGAAGAAATTCTCAATACGGTTGATATGATCCAGAAAGAAAAGCTGGATGTGCGCACCGTGACCATGGGCATCAGCCTGCTCGACTGCCACCGCGTCAGCGTCGAAAGCACCTGCCAGGCGATCAAAGAAAAGATCCGCCGCCAGGCCGGGAAACTGGTCGCCACCTGCGAAGCGGTCAGCGCCGATTATGCCATCCCGGTGGTCAACAAGCGGATCGCCGTCACGCCTATCGTCAATGTGGGCGCCGGCTTTGACGCGGCCGGATTTATCCAAATCGCTCACGCGCTGGACGAAGCCGCCAGCGAGGTAGGTGTCGATTTCCTGGGCGGCTTCTCAGCCGACGTGGCCAACGGCATGACCAGCTATGATGCCGAGTTGATTTCTGCCATTCCCCAGGCACTTAACGTCACGAATAAGGTCTGTGGATCGGTCAACGTGGGCTCCACCCGCCACGGCATCAATATGGATGCCGTCAAGCTGATCGGCCAGACGGTCAAAGACCTGGCCGAGTTGAGCGCCGACCGCGGCGGGTTCGCGGCGGCCAAGTTCGTGGTCTTCACCAACCAGCCCGGCGATAATCCTTTCATGGCCGGAGCCATTCACGGCCTGGGTCAGCACGAGGTAGTCATCAACGTGGGCGTCAGCGGACCGGGCGTGATCGCCCGCGCGCTGGAGCGCAAGATCGCACAGGTGGGCAGCCGCGACCTGGGGCTGCAAGACCTGGCCGAGGAGATCAAGCATACCGCCTTCCGGGTAACCCGCTGCGGCGAGTTGATCGGCCGCCAGGTGGCCAGCAAACTGAATGTTCCTTTTGGCGTGGTCGATCTGTCCCTGGCGCCTACCCCAGACGTTGGCGACAGTGTAGGCGAGATATTGCAAATCCTGGGGGTGGACGCGATCGGCGCGCCCGGTACCACTGCCATCCTGGCCATGCTCAATGACGCGGTCAAGAAGGGCGGCACCTTTGCCAGCCAGAGTGTCGGCGGGCTGAGCGGCGCTTTCATCCCGGTCTGCGAAGACCACGCTCTGGCCGAGGCCGTCCGCGACAACAGCCTGGTGCTGGAAAAGCTGGAAGCCATGACCAGCGTGTGCTCGGTGGGGCTCGACATGATCGCCGTGCCCGGTTCGGTGGACGCGGTTACCCTGGCGGCCATCATCGCCGACGAAATGGCCATTGGGATGATCAACGGCAAAACCACTGCCGTCCGGCTGATCCCGGTACCGGGCAAAGAGGCCGGCGAGTTTGTCTCCTTCGGCGGCCTATTCGGCGAAAGCGCCATCGCACCCGTGCGTAACATCGGTAAATCTGCCCGCTTCATCGAGTTCGCCGGCAAAATCCCTGCTCCAATCCACAGCCTGAGGAATTAAGAAGAAAGAAAACCACGGAGGCACAGGGGGCACGGAGAAAAGAAATATTACCGCAGAGGCGCTGAGGGACGCAGAGAAGAATTTTTGGAATGAGCATCATCGTAGGGTGCGTTTAAGGGCTGACATTCCGAATCGGGTTAAATAATAAGCTCATAGGCTTACCCTGGCGTGCCCGGAACGCACCAATATAGCGCTGCCTTTACGAACCAAACCACGGCACAGAGACCACAGAAAAAAGACTGGAAAGAAAAAATTTAAAATGCCGGTCGAAAAGACGATGGCCTATAGTAGATCGGCCCGGTCTCTTCCTTCTTCTCCGTGTCCTCCGTTTCTCTGTGGTTTTTATCTTCTCCGCAATGAATTATTATTTGCCAGCCATCGACCCGGCCAGGTTGAAGGACGAGATCAATTTTTCCAGGTTCCCTGCCATTTCGACCAGCGATCGCACCGAGGCGGTTACCTCTTCCACCTGAGCGCTCACTTCCTCGGTTCCTGCGCTCACTTCTTCTGCCGCCGCCGAATTTTCCTCGCTGACGCTGGCGATATTTTCCATCGCCACGGTAACTTCATTGGTACTAACCGACATTTGCGGCATAGTCCGGCTGATTTCATCCGTCACCGCCTGCATGGTATGGATCGCCGCAGCCAATTCCTCACCCAATTTCTTCAATTCTCCTACTGCAACCACCACTCGTTTTGCCCGGGCGGTATCTTTCGATTTTTCTTCCAAAATCCGCCCCAAAACTTCACCGGCATCTTTGGCGTTTTCCGATCCCTGATCCACACCGCTGGAGCTTTCGTTCATCGATTTCATGACTTCATCCATCGTCTGATGGATGCTCAAAATAAGTTGGCTGATTTCCCGCGTTGCGCCATTGGATTGTTCGGCCAACCGGCCAACCTCGGTAGCTACCACGGCGAAGCCTTTGCCGGCTTCGCCAGCCCGCGCGGCCTCGATCGAGGCATTCAACGCCAGCATATTGGTCTGGGAAGCAATTTCTTCGATCATTCCCAGGATGCCGCCGATTTGATTCGTCCGTTCCCCCATTTCTTTAACCCGTTCGGCCGATTGATCGACCTTGGCCTTGATCAACTCGATGCCTTGCATGGTGGCCGTGATCTTCGTGACCCCGTTCTCAATTGTTTGGGTAGCGGATATCAACTCCTGCCAGCTTTTCTCGGCCTCGGCGGCTTGAAGGGTGAAAAAATTCAAGATCTTCCCGACGATCTGGTCAGATTTTTCGACCACGCTCGCCTGCTCGCAGGCATCTTTCGCAACTGCGTTGATCGATTTTGAAATCGTCGTGATGTTGAGCGCAGTCTGGTTGACACTCTCGGCTTGCTGGCTGGTGCCGGTCGCGATTTGCCGGATGGTGGTACCGATCTGGTCGGTGGCATAACCCGCCTGCTCCGCCGACAAAGCCAGTTGTTCGGAGGCGGCCCCAAGCTGGACCGAACTATCTTTGATATTCCCCACCATATAGCCCAATTGGTCGATCATTGTTTGGAATGAACTGCCCAATCGATCGCTTTCCGATTGGGCGATCACTTGATCGGTTAAGTCTCCGCTGGCAATATGCTGGGCTGTAATGGTTAACCCTTGCAGGTATGCGATCATATGGTCGATCGAGGCAAACAATTCACCCAGCTCAAAAATGGCTTTTTTATTGTAAGATTGTTCGAACTCCCCCCGGGAAAGCCCCTGAACGACCACCACCAGCTTCCTGAGCGGGATAATCATCACCCGCACCATATAAATGGTCAAAACAATCAGGATGGGCATCACAATCGCGAGAGTGAATGCTGCGTTGGCAGCAGTGATCCCTTTCTGCCCGAGGATAAACCCGGCCAAGGCGCAGATCGCGCCAACAACCGAAAGCATCCCGGTCAAGAAGATTGCCGCACCTTTCTTAAAATTAACCTCATCGTACCCAAAGCCAGAATGATCCCAATGAAAATAGCAATCGCAAGGGTCAAGAAATCTTTGTTCATAATTCCCCTCAAGTCATCACAAATTTTGATATATTATTTCTGATTGGACCTTTAAATTGTATTGTGGACCCCGTCAAATTAAATAAAGGATGTGTAAATAATAGATAAAGGATGTGTAAAATTAAAAATTTGGGGTGAGCTCTGCCGTGCGGACAGGCTTAACCCAAATTTTCTTTGGACCTCTTCCATGCTATACTATTTTTATCCGGTTTCGCAAGGACTTAATTCGATGATCGATATCCAGCGCATTCAAACCTTCCTTTCCGCAGCCGAGAGTTCTGAGTTTTTCCGAGGCGGCCAAAAACCTGCATCTCAGCCAACCCACCGTCAGCCACCACATCAAGACCCTTGAGAGTGAGTTGGGAGTGGTTTTATTCGACCGCAGCGGCAATGGACTGCGCCTGACCGATGCCGGCCGGCTGTTACTGCCCTGGGCGCATCGCCTGATGCGCGACACCTCCGATTTGGAATCCATGATGTCTTCCATGCAAGACGTGGTGGGGGAATTGTGTATCGCCTGCAGTACTACCGCCGGAAAGTATGTCCTGCCGCAGTTAGCCGCGCGGTTCCGCCAAAGGTATCCACGCATCCATGTGCGCATCCCCGGCTGCGCTCCAGAACAGGTCGCCCAAAGGATGTTGGATGGCGAAGCGCAAATTGGGGTATTGAGTCGCGAAATTTCTGGCCCTAACCTGGAAATCCAGGAATTCTTCACCGACAAAATTATTCTGATCGTTCCGGCCGGGCATCGTTGGGCCCGCCGTCCCTCGATCGATAGTTCGGAATTAATTCAAGAACCCCTGATTTTGCGCGAACCGACTTCGGGGACGCGCAGTGTTGTGTTCGAGGAGCTGGCCAAGCACGATATTGGTCTGGAAGATTTGAACGTATTTATGGAGTTGGGCAACGCCGAAGCCATCGTCCGTACGGTCGCAGCCGGATTTGGGGTGGGATTTGTTTCCGAGTTGGCCGCCGATTACCCGCTCGAGCGCGGCGATGTGGTGAGCGTCCACGTGGACGGGCTCAACCTCCAACGGACCATTTACATGATCAAAAAGCACATCGGCGAATCGAACCGGCCGCGAGACGTATTTTGGAGTTTCATCCACGCCCCTGAAAATGCCGATCTGCTCAGTTTGCCCGAACAAGGGGTGCAGGAATAAGTCAAATTCCTCCCCTAAATTCTTTTCTTTCTCCGTGAACGCTGTGCCTCCGTGGTTTTTAATTTTTTTCTTCTCGGGATGCTTTACGCCTGCGGTGTCTTCTGTGCCTGGTGGTTTTCCTTCTCCGTAGCGCTGTAGGGTGGGTGCAGGGCTCAATATCAACGCTGGCGAACAAAGAGTAGATGCCCCAATCCGGGAATTGCCCGTAACCCACCGTTAAATACGGATGGTGGGTTACGGGCAAGGTTTCGTGAGACTTGCCGGTGTTTAGGTCGCTAGCGTTATAAACAAGCCCTTCACCCACTCTACATTTCTCCGTGTACGCTGTGCCTCCGTGGTTTGATCCGTAAAGGCAGCGCCATAACGGTGCGTTCCGGGCACGCCAGGGCGGGCTAGTGGACTGGTAGTTCGCCAGCGCCGAGGAAGCCAGCCCTAAAACGCACCCTACGACGGCGCCCTTTCTAAATATTTTCTCTTCTTCTCTTTCTTTTCTCCGTGTACTCTGTGCCTCCGTGGTTTTTCTCTTCTTAGCGGTAAACGCTTAAATAAAAATGTGGGCCAGACCCCTCATACCACTTGATTCTGGCCCACCTTGGGAAATGACTATTTTCTCAGTTTAGAACACGTACGTCTGAGCAGCGCCTTCGACATCCATCAGGAAAGGCGGTGCCTTTTTGATCTTGATGCGCGGATCGCGCAGATCTTGGGGATCGATGCCCTTGTTTTCCAGGGCCAGTTCGCACAGGACAACTTCGCCGCCGCCATCCAAAAGATCATTGAATAGTTTGATGGGATTCGGCATACCTTTGGGTTGGCCTAATTTTTCCAATTCGCCTTTGAGCGCCCATTTGGCGCCGGCCGGGCAAATGAACACATGAACTTCATAATCCAGGGCGATTCCCGAAGTCGAGAAAATCAATGTGGGCATAATATTTGCGCCGGTTTCCCCATTACAGACGACAGCCATTTTCTGAGCCATTTGAACCTCCGTGAAATTTTGGAATTTTTCCTCCCGCGCAAGTTTTCTGGCGGGTTTTGCACAATTTTGAGATGGAACAACCTGCAAATAATCGATCAGTCTGCGCTCACCGGGGCCATTTCTTTTTCCGGTAAGGGTTTAAGCACATGGAAGTACAGCGCGACCGTGCGATAGACCGCGTGGGCAAATTTAGTGAAGGGCAGCAGCAGAAGCAGCTCTCCGGCTATCGAGATATGGAAGAGCAGCGTCCAATAAGCCCACGGACCCGGGTGCGACAGATACACGGCGATTTCCAGCACGAACCCACTCACACCGGTCAGCCACAACAGGATCAAGAAGACCCAATCCGAGCGATCGGATACTGCGCTGGCTTCATCCGTTTTACGGATGCGCCGGATGGCGGCTGTGCTCGTGCCGTACAGCATCGCCAGGCCCGCCAGGGTGCCTAACAGGCGGATGGGATACCACAACGGCACCCAGGTGCCCACCGCCTTGATGCCCAGCAGCTCGAGTGCAAAATCCAGGGCGGTCGCGGCCAACAGCCCCAGGAAGCCCCACACGATGGTGGCATGGACGAACCATTTTTGAGCGTACCAGGGGGGCTGGTCCGCCGCAGTCTGGCAGTCACGGCGGTAACGCTGCTGCGCAAGCCCCTCGACGAACAGCGCGTTCCACAAGGCGCCAAACCAGTTGAGCCTTGCCGTATGAGCCTGCACCAGCGGGTTCTCTTTACGCACCTGGCGGACCATGTTGACCATGCCCATCAAACCGGTCAGGGCCACGATCACCATGGCGATGATGCCCATGGTGTGGATAGCTGCCGACGGGATAAACTCGAACAACTTCAAGGTCGTGGTATCCATGCTGCCATGCGAGGTGAACACCACCAGGGCAATCAGGATGGGCAGCATTAAAAGCACCGCCAGGCTGAGCACCGGCGAGGTATAAAGCAGCCTGGCCAGCCCAATCGGATCATAACTGGCGATGGCATAGCGCCGGGCCGCGGCCATGAACTCACCCGGCTCGGCTTCTTTCGGGCAGGTTTGGGTACACTCGCCGCAGTAATAGCACATCCACAGCTCTTTGCTGCTCAACAAGCGGTCCTTCAAACCCAGTTGGGCGTAGCGGATCAAACGCCGCGGGAAAGTCTCGCCGTTTTCGGACAGCGGGCAAATTGCCGTGCAGTTACCGCAGTTGTAACATTTCTCGATATTAACCGTTCCGTACTTTTTGATTTCGGTTAATAAATTCAGGTCAACCCGTGTGCTCATATCAATCTTCCTCCGCCTTCTGGTACAGAGGATAGTCGCCATCCATCCCTTTTTCGACCACCAGGTTGTATTTTTTCATCGCTGCCAGGTACCACAACACCTGTTGAGCTTGAATCCCGGTCGCCTGGGCCACCTCAGGGACGCTTTTCGGCCCTTCCTGCAGCGCTTGAAAGATTTGCTGCTGGGCGTGTTTTTGTTCTTTCAACAACGCCTGAGCGCGTTCTACTTCCTGAGCATGAGCCGCGCGCATTTGCTTGAGGATTTCTCCCCGGGACATTTGAGTACTCATGCTGCTTCCTCCACCAGGGCCGGTACGTCCAGGCCGATTGCGGCGACCATGGCCTCGTACTGCGCCAGGGTCCAGCCGGCCACGTCGATGGCCTGGTTAGGACACGCGCTCACGCAGGCTCCGCAGCCCACACAGTTGGCCGGGGTGACCACTGCCCGTCGCACGGATTGGCCGTTTTCCTCGAAGGTCTCTAAGGACAGCGCGCCTTCGTACGTGCAAGCCTGCACGCAGGCTCCCGTCCCAGTACAGCGCCCGGCATCGACCACCGCCACGAAAGGCGCCTGCTCCACTTTACCGCGGCCTAAAAGTGCGATCACTTTCGCCGCCGCCGCCGAAGCAGCGCTCAAGCTCTCCTGGATATTCATCGGCCCTTGAGCCGTTCCGGCCAGCACCACCCCATTGGCCGCCGTCTCGACCGGCCGCAGTTTGGGGTGCACTTCCAGCAGGAAGCGGTCGTTTCCGCGGGAGATTTTCAACAATTGCACCAGGTCCTGGATATCGCGTGGCATCATCCCCACCGCCAGGACGACCAGGTCCACCGGGATCTCGAGCTCTTCGCCAAAGGTCAAGGTATCTTTAACCTGGACCAAAACCGGGTGGGTATCGCCTTGCGGTGCTGCGGATACGGTTGGCGGTTCCTCGCCCTCGTAGCGCAGGAAGCGCACCTCGTGGGCCAGGGTCTGGCGATAATATTCCTCGTGGCCGCGCCCGTAGGTGCGGATGTCCTGGTGCAGGTCGAACAGGTGAACCTGCGGGAAGCGCTGGTGGATTTCTTCCAGGGCGTGCAGCGAGGCCGTGCAGCAGACCCGTGAGCAGTAGTTGTTCACCTGCCCGTCGGCCTGGGGTTCGTTGACGCCTTCGATCTGGCGGCTGCCGACACAATGGATCAGCGCCAGGTCACGGACCGGCTGGCCATTCCATTGCAAGGGCTGGTCTGCACCGGTCAAGGCGACCAGGCGGATCAATTGCGGCAGCGTGATCACTTGCGGCTGCGAACCGAAACCGAATTCCCCGGCCGCCGGCGTGTACGGATCGAAGCCGGTCGCCATGACCACAGCCCCGACGTTTAGCTCGAATGTTTGCGGCTCTTCCTTCAACACCAACGCGCTACCGTTGGCCTGGATCGGCTCGCCGTTATAATGGTCCCAATCTACGGCCGGCTCGGCAGGGTAACAGCCCTCGTAAAGGCGATAAATCACCTTACGCTGCTTCAATCCGCCGTTGAAATCGTCCGGCACTTCCTGGGAACAGGCATCCATCAGCGCCTGGCCATTCTCCGTGCTAACGCCGCGCGAATGTTGGCGGACAGTGATGGTGAAATTGCCGGCATATCCATTGACGCCGGTCACTTCGGCCTGGGTATAGATCTTTATCTTGGGATGAGCGCTGACTTTTTCGATCAGGGTTTTTAGCAATCCGCGCGCATCCTCCTCGGTGGGGAAAACCGTCTCCAACTGGGCCATGCGTCCGCCCAGGAAGGGCGATTTTTCGACCAGCGAGACCTGCAGCCCCTGGCGGGCGATATCGAGAGCAGCCCGCAGCCCGGATACGCCTCCACCCACGACCAGGGCATGCTGCTCGGCCTTCAAAGTGACCGGCTCGAGCGGCTGGAGCAGTTTTGCTTTGGCCACCCCGGCGGCCATCAAGCGGATCGCTTTTTCGGTGGCGCCTTTCTTATCGTGGCCGTGAACCCAGGAATCCTGCTCGCGCAGCCCAACATGGTGGTACAGGTACGGGTTCAAGCCGGCGCGGGCTACCGCGGCCTGGAAAGTGCGCTGGTGGAGCATGGGGGCACAGGCGCCGATCACGACCCGGTTGACGCCTAATTCTTTGATGTCCTGTTCGATCCTCGACTGGCCGGTATCCGAACACAGCGATTTATCGGTGCGGGTCACTACAACGTCAGCATACTTGCTCAACGCCTTGGCGACCGCCTCACACTCGACCACGCTGCCGATATTGCCGCCGCAGTGGCAAACGTAAACACCAATTTTTGGAGATGGCGAGGCAGGCATATCGGGTTGGGTCCCGCTGGCTGGTTTGTTCTCAGGCATGGACGGCCTCCCTTTCCTCGCTCAAGCTCACCGGTACCTGGCTGTCTCGGTGTTCTCGGATATAGGCCGAGGCTTCGCTGGCAGCCGCGCTGGCTGAGATAATGCTATCGACGATATCCATCGGCCCCATGGCCGTTCCGGTCACAAATACACCCGGCCGCTCGGTCACGGTCGGGGCGGCATCCGGTGCAGGCACCGAGATGAAGCCATCTGCTGCAACCGGTAAATGGTAAATTTCGGTTGGATTGGCCGTGGGGATGATCCCCTGGGAGAGCACGACCAGGTCGTGAGTCCGTTCCACAATCTCACCTTCGACGGTCAACTCCACCTTTACGATCGGGTTTTGCTCTTCATCCTCGCGGATCGAGGCGACTTTGCCGCGTATGAATTCCACCCCCATGGCTTTGGCATTCTGATAGAACTGTTCATAACCTTTGCCAAAGGTGCGGATGTCCATGTAATAGATGGTCACGTCCGCCAGGGGCAGCGCCCCATTGAGCAGCATGGCCTGCTTGATCGCATACATGCAGCACACCCGTGAGCAATAGGTTATTCCCAGGGTGTCATCGCGCGAGCCGGCGCATTGGATGTAAGCAATCGAAGAGGGTTCCTTGCCATCTCCCGGCCTTAGGACCCGGCCGTACGGGCCGGTGGGGGCCAGCAGGCGTTCCATCATCAGCGGATCGATCACGTTATGCAATTTTCCGCTGCCATATTCTTTTTTAGTATCCAGTGGGTTCAAGTCGAACCCGGTGGCCATCACCAGCGCCGCAGCCTCGATTTCAAATATCTCGGGCTGCTGGCTGAAATCCACGGCCATGACCGGGCAGGCTTTTTCGCACTTGCCGCACCACAGGCAGTAATCCGGATCCAGCACTGCTTTCTGCGGCACGGCCGTGGAGAACGGAACCCGGATAGCCCGGTAAGCGCCCAAATCCCGGTCGAAGGGACTGGGCACGGTGATGGGGCATTCGTATTCGCATTGGCGGCAGCCGGTGCATTTGGCTTCGTCCACGTAACGCGGCTTTTTCAAGACGCTCGCGCTGAATCCGCTGCCTGCTTCCCGCACCGATTGGATTTCACAATACGTCAGCAAATGGATGTTGGCGTGATGGGCCACATCCGACATCTTGGGGGTGGTAATGCAACTACAGCAGTCCAGGGTGGGGAACACCTTGCTGAGGGTAATCATCCGGCCGCCGATACTGGCTTCGCGCTCGACCAGGGCGACCTGGAACCCCTGGTTGGCCAGGTCGAGGGCCGACTGCATCCCGGCAATTCCCCCGCCAACCACCAGGGCATCTACCTGAAGGTCATCCATGCGCCTGCTCCTCTCCGGCCAGTTCTCCCTTGACGCAACCAATATTCTTCAACAGATCGTTCATCAGGTTGACTTCCTTGAGGAATGGCTTGACACATACAGTACAGATCGCCGCCAGGCGCAGCCGTTTGATATTGATCCCGCGCTCCTTCATCAGAGCGTAGGTGCGGTTGATCAATTGGGCTGTGCCGGCTGCCTCGACTTTGTAGGGGCTGTCGGTGCCGCTGTACATCACGATGATTCCATCAATGCCGCGCTCAAAGGCATGGATATAAAATTCGGGCGGGAACATTACCGGCGACATGACCGGCAGGATGTACGTATTCGGCGGGTAATCCAGGTGGCTCTGGCCGGTCGAATCGGCCCCTGCATATCCGCCTGAAAGCGTGCCCAAAATCAGGATTTTGGGCTGCGGACCGGCCATTGGGACTGGGGCTTCACCGTTCATCACAGGTGAGGCTTCCAATTTATTTCAACCGTTTGATAAACAGCCGCTCGTAGCCATCACAGGGCACTACGCCCAGGAATTCGTGGCCGACTTTTTGGCACCAGCGGGGCATATCATCTTTGGTGTTGGCGTCGCCGGACCAGACTTCCAGCACTTCACCGACTTTGACCGTCGCAATTCCTTTTTTGGCTTCCAATAAGGGCCCTGGGCAGGACATAGCCCGAGCGTCCACAACTTTAGCTGCCTGTACATTTGCGAGATCTACTGCATCCATTATTTTCTCCTTACAAATGAGGTGAGGGTTAATTTTTTTATTTCGGGTTGGCCGGCGTCCTTCGGACGCCTTGTCCCGAACCGAAAAGATCGGGGATGTGAGTACGTGGCAACTACACCCCTCGCGTGCCCAAATCCCCGTGTTCTATAACCACAAAGAACGTCTTGAGCGTTGAAACCTTGTTGTCGGTCTATATAGGATAAATTTTCTGGCAAGATAGCGCAAGTGATAATTATCACAAGCGGTATAGGGTTTGTCTATGGAGGCTCATCAAGAAAATTGATGAGGTAAGAAAATCAAATTTGAGGTGTTGGCGGTTGAAAATCCCGCCAACACCTCAAATTCAAAGGCACTTGATTATGAACCAGAGTGGTCGCGTTTCCCCTAATTATCTTTTTGTTCCCGGATCATATTTCCAAAAATGTGGATGGCCACGTAAATAAACAATATCAAGAGCGTAAACAAAAAGGTGAACACGTAGGTGGACAGGTTGGAAAACGGGTGGCGGACGATGCCGGCCATGTCTTTGGCGATCGGTATGGGGTCTTGCAAAATATCCCAACTATTCCAGCGTAAAAAGCGCCCCAGGTAAACCCCAATACTGCTTAGAATTGTTGCGCCGATGGCAAAAAACCAGCCGATCGTGCGGTTAAACGCCCGTGTGATGATTTCTTGCATCAGGTACAAGGACGACATGCCCAGCAGCAGCCCGGTCCAGGCTACCCAGATCAGCACGATCACGTCGAACCACACGATCGAATCGGGTGATGTGCCAGACAGGTGCTGGAAATCGGTCAGCAGGTAGGGCGCGTTGGGAAAAAATATCAGCCAGGCCAGCGTGCTGATCGGCATGACCAGGTAAAAAGTCACCCGGTTACCCATACTCAGGTAGGCAATCGAAGCCGCGATCAACGGGATCCAGGCCAGGGCCAGGTTGAAAAGGATAAACTGGTAATTGCGTAAATCACTGACGAAATGTTGGGTAACTGCCAGAATCAGGGAAATGAAGGTAGCTGCCGCCAGCAAGCCGGTCAGGAAAAATTTATATTTGTTTTTTTGGAAGCTAAGCGAAACATTTTTCATTGCAGGCATCCTTTGTGATCTTCTTACCCCAATCAAGATCAACATTACCAGAAAATTGTAACAGAAACATGACTGCTCAGGCAGGTTTAGAAGAAGAGGGTGTTTTCATGATTTTTAGTATGCTTCGCACACAAAAAATCATGAAAACACCCTGCACTTCCCCTTTTGCCGAACAGTATGAATAATTCTGGATTTGGGCAGCCGCAAAACATGGCATGCCGGAAATATTGTTTAAAAAGAAAAACGACGCAGGCGTCGTTTTTCTTTTTAAACAATATTTTTACATCTTTTCATTATCAGAGGCGGGGCCGGTATTGACTAACAAGGCAGCTCGTGTGGATTTCCAAAACACGTTTGACGAAAACGCCCTCGTTCGACCGGCCCGGCCTCTGGAATTGGCAAGAATTGATTAATTCGCGTAATTGCTCAATCCGGGGACTTGTTAACAGAAGCCTGAGCAGTTGCTAATTCGAATTCAGTTTGTCCTTGGAAATCTTCTTGAATGTGAAGAACCAATCCTGGACGTGGATATCGGGATCTTCGATTTGGACGCGCTCTTTAGCCGTTCCGCAGTAACCTGGAGGCGGCACAATCACATCGTCGCCCGGCTGCCAGTCGGCAGGGGTAGCCACATCATACTTGTCGCTGGTCTGCATAGCCACCAGCAGGCGGAAGATCTCCTCGAAATTACGTCCGTTGGAAGGCGGGTAATAAATCAGCGCGCGGACTTTGCTCTGTGGGTCGATGAAGAACACCGCCCGAACGGCCTGGCGATCGCTGACCTGGGTCTGGAGCATGCCGTATTTTTTAGCCACTTCCATGGTCAAATCGGCGATCAGCGGGAAGGTCACTTCCATATCTTTGATATCTTTATATTGCAGCTTCTCGCGGATCGTCCGCAGCCAGGCGATGTGGCTGTAAATGCTATCGATGGATAGCCCCACCAGTTGCGTGTTCCGTTTTTCGAATTCCGGCTGCAATTTAGCAAAAGTCATAAATTCGGTCGTGCAGACCGGGGTAAAGTCCGCCGGATGCGAGAATAAGATCACCCACTTGCCCTTGTAATCTTCCGGAAAATGAATGACGCCCTGGGTTGTTTCCGCAGTGAATGAAGGCGCCGTCTCACCGATCAGCGGTACATGCACTGTAGTTTCTGTATTGACTATGTCAGACATCGATCCTCCAATTTTGATAATGATTCTTTATTGATATTCGTTATCAACTAGAAACTATTATATATTTTCTGGCTTCCTTGACCAGGGACAAGCGTCACATACCCCCCCTGACAGAAGGGCGATCCAAAAAAGTGACAAAATAACCCTCCCGTCCCACTTGACTCGCCCATCCAAGAAGTGTTATTATCCTAACGGAGATTCAATATCTATAAGGAATAATTACAACTGCCCGGCTGCCGGATTAAAAAGTCATATTTTAGTAGTCGCGGGGCTTACCCCTGGGAACAACTAAAATCCGAGGGCTTCTTACGCGAGCCTGGGTAGTTAGAAATAATTAGCGGTTCTATGGAAAAAGTACAAGAAGATCGATTCGAAGAGCTGGTTCACAAACTGCGGGAACGCGACTGCCGCATGACGCCCCAACGGATGGCGCTGTTGCACATCCTGGCCACGACGACCGCACACCCCAGCGCGGCCCAACTTTACGATCAACTGAAGGAAGATTACCCCACCATGAGCCCGGGAACGGTTTATAAAACCCTGGCCCTGCTCAAAGAAATGGGTGAGGTGCTCGAGTTGGGTTTTAGCAACGACGATAACCGCTATGATGGCCGTTTGCCTCTCCCGCACGCGCACATTATTTGCATCAAGTGCCACAAGATCATCGACGCTGGAGAGAACCTCAACCCAGAATTCGTCCAGCAGGCAGCCCACCCATCCGGTTTCGACATCACCGGTTATCGCCTGGACTTCTACGGTATCTGCCCGGAATGCCAGGAAAAGCAAAATTGATTTTGCCTACTCCTGCTCGTGCAAGAAGTTCCCGGCAAGTTGAACAGTAACAAATTATGTTACTACTCAGGCTGGTTCGGAAATTAGGGGTGGTTCTATTGTTTTTCGCGTGCTGCGCACGCGAAAAACAATAGAACCACCCCTCTCTTTTGCGGTAGCTGAATAGTTACATATTTATTATCTAAAAGAAAGGACACAGCCTGGGCTGTGTCCTTTCTATAAATTCTCATGCTGTTGGCGCGGCGCCGCTTTCTCCCCTGCCCGCCCATTTGCCCGGCCAGCCAGGCAACATGACACCCAATAATAGCGCGATGAGCGCAGCGTAAAACGTCACTTTATAAGCCCGCTCGAAACCGGATATGTTCTCCTGGCAGGCCTGGTCCAACAGGCCCGGTAGCTGTTCGGCGGAAATTCCACTGGGGAGCAAGCCGCTGAAGGCCAGTTGAGCCCCTCCATTGGCGGGACCGCCGCTGGTGGATGCGAGCCCCTGGGCTGCTTCACAGATCCCCACCGGCTGAGACGCGCCCGGGTTTCTGGTCTCCATCTGGTTCTGGAAGGCCTGGATTTGAGGCGAAAGCGTACTGGCCAATACGGTGGCCAAAACGGCCACACCCAGCGACTGGGCCACCCGGCGGGTGCCATTGATCAAAGAGGAACCCCGCGGCAGTTCGCGGGATGGTACCACCGATAGTGCGGTTACCATGGTGGTCTGGACGGTTAACCCCAAGGCGATACCACGCAGCACAAGCAAGAAAACGATCCAGCTAATCGGCGTGTCGGCTTTCAATAGGGCCAACTGCCAGGTATTGACCGACAAAATGATAAAGCCCAGGGTCATCAACGGCCGGGGACCGAATTTGTCGTACAGCCGGCCGGAAAGGGTCACAAAGATGCCGCCGGCTATCGCCATTGGCAGCAAAATAAAGCCAGTGCGTAAAGCCGTTTCTCCGCGCAAGGATTGCAGATAAAGCGGCATCAGGAATTCTGCGCCAAACAATGCGATATTACTGACGTACCCCAGCAGTGAAGCGTTCAGGAAAATACGATCACCGAACAAGCGCATATCCAGCAGCGGGGATTTGGCGTGGAAAAGTTCGATCAGGCCAAAGGCGATCAGGCCGATCAATCCTACCACCAGCGCAATGATCGTTTGGGGAGCGCCCCAGCCGACATCCGCGGCGATGGAAGCCGCGTACAGTATCGCACCAAACCCGATCACTTCGGTGATCACGCCGGCCGTGTCGAAGACCTGCTTTTTTTCGCTGATATATTCTTTGAGGAAGAAATATCCCAGAATAATCCCGAGCAAGCCAATGGGAGGGTTGATGAAGAAAATCACCCGCCAGAGGTTGTGGTCAACCAGCCAACCACCCAGGATTGGTCCAACAGCCGGGGCGACCAGGGCCGCGATCCCGAAAATGCCCAATGCGGTGCCTTGTTCCTTGGCCGGGAAAGCTTGCAACAACAGGGCAATCCCTAGTGGCAGCGCCAGACCGCCACCCACCCCCTGGATGGCCCTGGCGACCGTCAGGTAGAACAGGCTGGGCGCGAACCCGGACAGGAGCGAGCCAATGGCGAACAGTCCCAGGCCGCCCAGGTAGATGCGTTTCGTCCCAATCCGGTCTGCCAGAAAACCGGCCAGCGGGGTGCTGATCCCCAGGGACATCACATATATACTGATGATCCACTGTGAATCATTGAGGGTTCCCCCAAATTCCTCGGTGATGGTCTGAAAAGCCACATTGACCACCGTAGTATCCAGGATGACCATAAAAATACCAAAAATGACCGTACCCAACACACGCCATTTGTAGCTGGCTGGATCGTCGTTCTTCAATATAGACTTGAGAGTACGTTTGGGAGGGGTGTTTGAGTGAATATCTTCTTGCATCGATAAAACTCCATAGATAAGAATTACCACCAGACCAGCAGAAGATAGCTACCAATCGGCAATTTACAGGATAAGGGAAGCTAGAAAAACGCGCCTCCGGCAAGATTCCATTGTACTCTTTGTTCGCAATAAGGTCGAATACGTGAAGAATAAAAATATATTGGTAGCCGTAATTGATGTATCGGCGCCTGGCCGCAAGGCATTGTGCTGGAGAACCCAAATACTGCGGCCGGCGCCTGGAGCGGCGCGCTGTTGATGACTCCCTTGATTGTGATCACCCGTACGCAGATCAAACGCCGGGTGTAGGCGTGGTTGTCGAACTAAGCTGCCTGGGGAGTTATTTCCATTGTGGGTGGTTCCCCGATTTTAATCGCCTCCACCAGGCAAATATCCCAACAGGCTTCGCAATCTTCAAAGCGATCCTTTTTAGAAGCATCGATTTGTGTCAAACGTTATGTCTAGGCGGAAGAACGAAACCAATCAGTTCCTGGTGGACAATACATTCACTCCAACTTCACTTCACTCACATCAATTTTTAACATTTCGGCAACGGTTTGCAGCGATCCGCGAATTAGTTGCCCTAACGCACGATAAAACCCCGTATGCGCATGCTTTTCTACCAGATCGTACCAATTCGGAGCAAAACGCAACAAATGTTGCATGAGAAATTGGCGTTGGCCATGAATATCTTCTTCGAAAGCAGTTTCATCATTTTGTTGAAAATCATCCAAGGCACGCTGCGCCAGATATGCCACAAAGATTAGTTCCAGGCCAATGTGATCATCCGGCTCTTTATGGATATGCTCTATTTCAGCGCCGTAACGACGATACCATTGGCGTACTTGCAGCGTTTGTTCCTGAAAAACCAGACGATCTTCGCTAAAATACACTGATTCCCAGGCAGGTGCTAGAACCTTACCCGGGCCAATGAATAGTCGCAAAAAATCCTGTTGCAGGTCTTGCAGTGCATGATCGGACAACCCACTTTTATTCTCCAGGCACCAGGCTTGCATCGTCTCGAAACCTTTCTGAACCAGGGGTTGATTCTCAGCAAATGGTATTTCTGAGAAGAGGTCGCCTTGGACTAAGTCCTCCAGCCAATCGCGTTCCGGAGAGGTGTAGATCATTTTACCCAATACACCTAGCAACAAACTCTCTCCGGTCAACATTGTTTCCCAACCCAGATTAGCGTTATCCGATTTCATGCCTTTTACCTCATTGATACTTGGAATAACCACAAAGTCGTCTGGAGCAAAGGAATTTACCCTTTGCCCCAGACGATGATTTTGTTACCGGCAATTTACGGCAATTTTAGATACCGATTCTAACACGGGTGGCATAGAACAAGAATCTGTTCATAACCTCGGCTATAAGCACAAGAGCAAATGCGCTATAAACCAGATAGCTCAAAACCTTTTCACGTCCGGCATCGACTGCGGAACGATAGAGGAACAGACCCAGAATGCCCGCCCCGACGAAACCCAGAATCAGGCGCAGAACAAATAGTGCGGTGAAGGAACCCACCATGAGCTGAACACTCGATTGGGCTGCCGCCCCACCTGAAGCCAGGCTGGAAAGGTACATGGGTAGAGTAACAAGCTCCACACCAAGGAAGACGATCGCCGTAATAGAAATTCCGCGAGTTGTGTCCCGCAAAAGGTCGCACTGATCGCTAGCGCAATCCGGTTTGCCGCGTTGTACATAGGCATAATTGGCTGCAAAGGCCACACCCGTGGCAAGCGAACCCAGCAAGAATGCGGTCGAATAGAATGCCAGGGGAGTTGCGGCACTGTTCCAGGAGGGATCGGTCGGCAGCATGTACACACTTGCCATGATGAAAACCAAAACCAATCCAACAACTACGGTTACCCAGGCAATGACATTGCGAAGTTCAGAAGAAGCAATCTTCCAAAACTGTAGGACGCCAAAGACAAGAACCAGGGCAGCGAAGAGTAGATCGAAGAGAATTTCACGGCTAAGCCACGAACTTCCCAGGTTTGCGATTGCGTGCGGAGCATTGATCGGATTACCCAGGTGGAGAAGGGAAACAAGAACTGCAACACCTACCACTGGGATAAGGGCGAGATAAGCCCGGTCGGTCAAGAGGTTTGCCTGGTCCTCGCCCTTCTTTTTGAGGGCATAGGCGCGAACGATGGTCAGGATCAGGAAGGAGCCCACGGCCAACTGGTTCAAAATTGTAAAAGCGATCAGAGCCCATTCACGAGTATTCATTTTACAACTCCTCCAGCAGGTTCAGGATCTTGCCGGTTCCGCTGCCGCTCGGTTGAGCGTTTTTATTGGGCGTGATTACCAGGGAGGGATGAGTATAGCTGGATTCCGGCAACGGCTCGATTGCGTCGACGTCACCATATTTCTGGCGCAAGTCATCCAGCTCACCAAAATCGATCGCACGCATTGGGCATGCATCCACGCAGGCCGGGTTCTCGCCTTGGGCAAGCAGGTCTTCGCAGAAGTTGCATTTGGTCATTACGCCTGAGGCCTGGTCGAAATGAGGAGCGCCGTAGGGGCAGGCCCATTCGCAATACCGGCAGCCAACGCACTTGGTGTCATCGATTACAACAACGCCATCTTCGCGTTTGTGCATAGCTTCCGTGGGGCAAACCTCGGTACAAATCGGGTTTTGGCAGTGCATGCAAGACACAGAAATGGAATAGGAGTAAACATTACTGGCCCGATAGAGATTGGGAATACTAGAGTCTGAAACCCAGTTTCCACCGCCGTAATGGAACACACGTCGCCAAAGAATTTGAGGCGGCAGGTCGTTTTTATCCTGGCAGGCGATCTGGCAAGCCTTGCAGCCAATGCACACACTCGGGTCAACATGAAAAGCTAATTGTTTGGCCATAGTTTACGCATCCTTTAAGGGGTTAATCACATCGGGCTCCAGATGCCAATCGTCCGCAACAGCGTCCGTTGAGTCCTTGATAGGTACACGGTGTGGCCACTTATAGTCTTCCTCCAGCGAGGCACCGGTCCATTTCTCCACCTGGAGATTGCAGGAGTTCCACGGTTCTTCGCCCTGGCCGGTCGGATGGGTGCCGTTCAACATGTTGGTTGCCCCGGCCTTATCGATTCCAAGCGTCTCGTCCATCTCGACCCAGGCGCCTTCACCGATCATTACCACACCGGGGAGCACCTTGTCAGACACAAACACCGGGCGCAGGACTTTACCCCAGCGACTGGATACCTGAACATAGTCGTTCGATTTGATACCGCGTTCCTGGGCGTCCAGGGTGTTCATCATTACTTCCTGGGGGTAAGCACGGCGCAAATTGCTGATGTTGTCGAATACCGAGTGGCTGCGGCGAGGATAGTGAATGGTGACCATCTGTAAAGGATAATCGCCTTTGATCTTTTTATCCCAATCGGCAAAGGTATCTTCGTAACCTTCGACCGGTTTTCGATATTGGGCAATCGGTGGGCAGGTAGAAAGGCGATAAGCTGCGATCTTATCCGAAAGTGCCTGGCAATAGATTTCCAGCTTACCGCTGGCCGTCGAAATGGGATTGGCCTCCGGATCGTCGCGGAAATCCTTACCGGAGACAAATCCGAATGCATCTCCAGGGTGGTGTTCTACCTGGTACACGCCCTTGGTCTTGAGTTCATCAAAGGTGATCCGGCCTTGTTGAGGTTTGCCATCGACGCCAAGTTTCTGGATGTCGTCAGCGGTAATCGTCACCAAAGGTTCGTAATCGGAGCCGTCATTTTTGATCACCGTGGCGCCCGCCAATTGGTTGAACACCTGCTGGGTCCGCGAAATGGGGAAGAGGGCATTCGGGTCCAAGCCCAACCGAGTGGCTAATTGACTTTCGATCCATTGTGAGTCGCGAGCTTCAAAAAGCGGCTCGGTGACCTGGTTGTACCAGAGCAACATTTCTGGGTTACCGGTCAAGAAACCACCAAAGTCTTGTTCCCAAGGTGTCGTCGAGGGTAGAACCACATCGGCGTACTTGGACACCGTCGAGAGAACAATATCGTTGGTTACAACGAAATCCACTTTCCTGAAGGCCTCAATGCCCTTGGGAATACCAGCGGATTGGTTTAATGCATTTCCGCCGTTACCATCACGGACAATGTACAGCAATCGGATATCGACTGGGATCTTGCCATCCGCGTTCGCCTCATCCATTGTTCCTTGTAGTGAGGTGTATGCGCCATTCAGAATGGCATCCCAACTCTCTTCGTAAACCACAAGATGACTACCCGCTTCTTCAGGCTTGGCAAAGCCATAGCCATCTCCATTCGGGCAGAGAGGATTTGGCACACCTGGCAATCCGGCCGATCCGGGTTTCACCAGTGTAGCGCCACCGTAGCTGGCCGCACTGTGGTAGTTGTGGAAGACACCACCACCTGAAAAGCCTACGTTACCAGTCATCCAGCCCACGGTCAGGAATGCCTGGCAGAACTGCTGGCCAAGATAAGTTCGAGCTGCAGCCGACGAGGATTGGAAAACCATCGGTTTGGTGGTGGCAATTTCCTGGGCAAAATCGCGGATCACATCCGGAGGGGTACCACAAATCTCGGAGGCCCATTCGGGTGTCTTGGGAGTGTTATCGTAGGTGCCCAGGACGTAATCCTTGAAGCTGCCCTGCGGATCGGCACCATCGGGCATATGATCGGCATCGAAACCGAGGGCGTATTTATCCAGGAAATCCTGGTCCTGCAGGTTGTGGGTGATCATATGGTAGGCCATACCGAGCAAGAGAGCCGCATCGGTAGACGGCCTCACGGGGATCCATTCGTCGGCCAGGCTTTGTACTGTGGCGTTGTAATACGGATCCACAAGAATGAATTTCGCCCCTGCCCTCTTGGCCTGCAAATAATTGTAATTGGGATTTCCGGCGCTGCTCCAGGCAGGGTCAGACCCCCAAAGAACGATCAAATTGGCGTTGCGAAGATCCAGGCGGTCGTTTGCGGCGTATAAGCTACCGGACATCATGGTTTGGACCAGAGGCCAGGCACCATCCGAAGTTACGCCGTAAGAACCGGTTTCTCCACCATAGAGATTGAGGAGTTTGCTATTGCCGCGGGGGGTGAAGAAAGCCGTGTTGCCATAATTATCTTTGACACTTTTGATTTCGCTCGCCACAATATCCAGCGCTTCATCCCAGGAAATACGCACCCACTCATCAACACCACGTAAATCTTTATTGCCGCCGCCGGGAGCCCAATTCTTACGCTTCATGGGGTATTTGATGCGGTCAACGCCAAACACCTGATGACGTTGTGAACGTCCACGCTGGCAGCCGCGCTGCTGCGGAAAATCCGGGCTATCAGGGTGCGTGTCATCGGTTTTCTGGCGGATAACCACGCCGTCTTTCACCAGGGCTACGTTCAAACAGCGACCGCCGCAGTTATGCCAGCAGGCAACAGGAATCCATTGACCTGCATCTTGAGCTGTATCATCGGCTTTCGCAGGCTTCAAGCCAAATTTCAGCCCCCCCGCAAGTGCGGTTGTTCCACCCAGGATGGCACTCCATTTCAGGAAACTTCGCCGAGTAATGGCTGTTTCTGTCAGAGCCTTGGTGAGGAAATTGTTATTTTTCATAAATTCTCCTCCGAGTGAAAACACTTTTCGTTCTTGCCTAATGGGTTATTCAATATTTGCAGACAAATTTCATGAGAGTTAGACAGGTATATTTTTTATTCTGATAACCCCTCCCGATTGTGACTGGATTGAGCGTAAACGTTACTGCACGACAGCAATTTCTCTCTCGGCTTTAATTCGGGCAGTATCGTTTTCTCTACCATTTTTGCACAATCAGAATATACGTCGTCTTAACTTTCACCAAAACCCTCGCCAGTGTGGTTCGGTCTCACCCGTTGGAGTGTTTAATTAATGAGTATATTCTCGGTTTTTAACCATATCCCCCTTGATTGTGATCACCCGTATGCAGATTAAACGCCGGGTGCAGGCGTGGTTGCCGGACTAAGCTGCCTGGGGAACTTTCTCCATCGATTGGTCCAGGACCATTTTGGTGGCATAGGCCAATTCCTCGGGAGTATTAATATTGATAAATGCCTCGCCTTGCGGATCGTACCGGGCAATTTGCTGAGCCGTAAAAGGCACCATTTTGACGTTCTTGTACCAGGAATTGGCCCGTTTATAACCCGCATCCAGGGCTGTCTTGACCGCTTGCAGGCATTCTTCCCGGCGATAGATTGCGTGGAAGGGTTCATAGCCACAATTGGTTTGTGGTACTACTGCATCGGCGTCTTGGGCCAACAGCATATCTCGCTCGGCGGCC
This sequence comes from uncultured Chloroflexia bacterium, assembly GCA_963704755.1. Taxonomy (GTDB): domain Bacteria; phylum Chloroflexota; class Anaerolineae; order Anaerolineales; family Anaerolineaceae; genus Bellilinea. Next base: position 4,717,880 of record OY969938.1, on the reverse strand, counting down.
AGAATAGCGAAATTAGCAAACGCCATATCACAGGCAACCACCGCCACCAGCGGGAAATGGGCAATACTCAAGGCTGTGTACAGTCCCACCAGGGCTCCCCGGCCAGGGACCAGGTCGGTGTAAGCCGGGAACTGTAAAAAGGCCAGGTCTTCGGGTTGGTTGCTGGTAATCAGTAGCTCATCCGCTACGGGAGCAACCCGCGCGATTACCCGTTGGATCATCGGCTGGCCCATGAAAGGCACCAGGGCTTTATTGCAGCCCATACGACGAGATTCACCACCTGCTTGAATAATGACGCTAAGTTTCATTAACACCTGCTAATTATACAATTCGTTCCGGATTAGTAAAACGCGCTTATGCAAGACGTTCCCGAATTTGAAGTTCTTTCCTATCAGCGGGATTAATTATTTACACCCGCGTTGACCCGCGATAAATATTCCGGTTCAACGTCGCTGCTTTCTACTGCATAATAAGCTTCACCGGCGCAAGACCGGCAAAGTACCTTACCGTTTTGATGGACTTCGCGTTCGTTCGTTATTTCTTCGCCACAGCGCTCACACACGGCCCGGGCCGTCTCGTGGCTGATGAGCGCCTCTAAAGAGACGGTCAGCTTGACCGACTGGGTCACGAACAACTCTTCCTGGGGTGCGATCTGGTACGCATAAACATAGGACGGCCAGCGGCCTAGATCCTTGGGGGCATACTGATCGCGCAATTTTCTGGATTGTGAGCTGGGTATAATTCGCACAGCCTGTTGGGTCTGTGAATCAACAAACGTGGCCGCCATCTTGCCAAAATCATAAATGTACATCGTCCGCCGGCCGACTGCACAGCCGGTGCCGGCCACAATTCCATCCAGCATGCAGCCGTTCGTTTCCACAAACGCGTACAGGCGTTTCTTCAAATCGGGCAGCTCAAGATTCAAGAGCTGGCCGGCATACAAACCCATTCTCACGCCCAGAATCTGGCGCGGGCAAATATGCTTATGCTGTTCGGCCGACTTTACCAAAATTTCCGAAAATGGGGTTTGCCCTAGGATGAGATCCATTGTTTGTTTATCTCCCAACGTTCTTAACTACTTCTTTTAAAAAAGTTTCCAAACGACTGACGGGTAATCTTCAAATTAGAAGTCAGACATATGCATCTTTTGCGGGTCGATCAAATCTACTTTGAGTTCCCGTAAATATTGATCCCCTTCCCTGGTTTCGCACACATAATAAGCCAGGCCTGCTTCGACATCCAAATTCCGGATTGCCGCCACTTTGTCGAGCGAAAATTCAAGGTACCCATGTTCCTGATTGAGCTGGTAATTTTTGAATCCATCTTTCTTGAAGGTATCCAACACCAGTGGAATATCGTCGCCGAACACCTTAGCCGATTTGATGAAATAATCTTTTTGCGAGAAGGAATACACTCCCGGCAGGCGGATTTCACTGTTTTGCTTGAACATCTGGCCGGTGTGTTTGTTTTCCAGCGAGCAGTAATGGACGCCCATTTTCATTTTCGATTCCACGGCGAAATCCAGCAGGTCCAGGCATTCCATTTCGCTGCCGGCTACCGGCAACCCACCAGCGTACCAATAGTCGTATAGAACCCGGAAGGGGTGCGGCTTGACCTTGTAATTTTTCATGCGGAAGATGTTGGCATTATGATAAGGATAACAAAATTCCAGCAAGTTGATCCCAAAAATGCCGAGCTGGTCCAGGCGGGTCAAAATTTCCTTCATCTCTTCCAGGGTGTTGGGCAGAACCGGCATCTCGACCATCACGTTGGGGATGTACTTCCGCGCCAGGGCGATCCGGTTGATGGTCGCATCGCGGCCTTTGGCCAGGTCGTACATGCGGATGCTAAAACGAATCTCATCCAGCCTGGCATCCTTCAAATCTTGCAACGTGCTTTCGTCGATCTGGTCACCGCTGGTGTACAACCGGGTGTATACCCCCGGAAATACGTCGCGCGCATTCTTGAAGAAATCCATCGTTTCCGGTTTGAAAAGCAAAGGCTCACCACCGGTCAAAGCGGCGAAGCGCAGCCGTTCACCTTGTTCGCGGAGTTGTTTCAGCTCGGCCGGCAGGTCACGATTATTCTGCTGGTAATATTCGTAATCTTCCTGATTGGGGTTGAAACAATAAAAGCAGTTTCTGTGGCAGCGTAACGACACAAAAAATGTCGCCGAGCCGACGCCGTTCTGGCAAGCCTGGCAGGCCGGCGAAATGCGATTGAGAAACAGGCTTTTCGAATCGTTACGAACCTGGACGCCCTTTTTTTTCAGGATCGCCCGCTTTTCAGCAGCTTGCTCGCGGTCATCCAGCGGGTCAACGTCGATGCCCGTCTGGCTGACCTGCTGCATAAAATCTTGATAAATCTGGATATATTTTCCAGCATAGGATTTTAAATCAGGATTGCGGACTTCGCTAATGGTTCGTTCATCCAGGTCGATAATCATGGGGTTACTTCTCTTTCTTTTCTGGGGGTATTGGCATACCCTTACCATTAATAGGGAACATCGAACCAAAGGGATGGCTGGCCCGGTATTCACAGGACGGACACATTCGTTTGCCTTCCTGGGCGCCAAATGTGCCGTGACAGCGCTCGCAACGCGCTAATTTTCCTTGCCATAAGGTCTTCACCTCACCGGAGGCGAAAACCTCGGAAGGCAAGGGGGTGTGATTAATATGAATAGCCGCGGGATTACAAACGTGAAGGCATGCCTCGCAACCGATACAGGCTTCGGCCAGGAAATTGAGCTGGTATCTCGTTTCAGCCTGGTCGGTCGCGTAACGGATCGCACGGGTAGGGCAGACACGGGCACAGGCCTGGCAAACCGTACACTCCTCCGAGATCGTAAGTGTGGCAAAATCCAGGCGCTCGAGGAATTCAGGTGAATCGATTGCGGGCGTGTCCAGGCTCACGGTGGCCTGCAGGAGGCGCAGCCGCTCCCGGCCCAATCTTTCCCCATTTGCGATGGCTCGTTTATTCTGCAAATCCGCCTGATCGTTTTCCTGCGCGATTGGAATGAGCGTCCGGAAGAAATCGCGGCGGGAAATCCCTTTTTGGTTGGTTTCCTTGTCCCACAAGGGACGTTCCAGCGGCTGGTCTAACTCCGCAACTGAAACAAGCGCATCTTCTTTGCCCCACATGGCCAGCATCTTTTTAGCCATGTCAACCTGGCCTTCCACACGCTGGCTGAGCGAACTCCACGGGCAGTCCTGGCAAGCATCCAAGCGGACCGAAACCCGCCGGAAACCCATCGAGACGAGACGCATGTACGATCCGGCTCCCAGCCCGGCCAGGCAGCCTTCAACCCGATAGCCGGCGCTCTCAGCCGGGCCGACTTTCCCATTGGGATTTCGGGTGCAAAACAGGTCCAATTCGGGCGCAGGCCCGCGTTTTACCGCAGACATCAACGGTTCTATGGTATCGTTTGACTGAAAAGCCTCACGCGGACAAACCGGTAAGCAGGCCGAACAGCCCTGGCATTTATTCTCGTCCAAACGCGGTGGTTTCCCGGGCAGGATCGCTTCTGCCAGGCAAACATCGTAGCACGCCTGGCAGCTTGAAAATCGATCCGTGCTGTAGAAACACCGGGTCGGATCAAGGACGATATCCGGGCGCATAAAAGATGCTAACCGATCCGCAGCCGAGACAAAGTTCACGCAGCCGCTCCTTCTTTAATATCCGCCTTTAACATTTCTTCGGCTGATTGTAAAGCCCCGCGAATTATATATCCAATTGCCTGGTAAAAAGTTGTTTTGGCATGCTCCTCGACCAGGTCGTACCAGGCAGGGGCAAATCGAAGCAAATGTTCGTCCATAAACTGGCGCTGGGCGGTAATGTTTTCTTCGAAAGAAGATTCGTCTTGATTATTCAGGTCTTCCAACGCACGTTGAGCCAGGTAGGCCACAAAAATAAGTTCCAGGCCAATATGATCATCCGGCTCTTTGCGGAAATTTTCGATCTCAGCGCCATAGCGGCGATACCAGTTACGCACCTCGAAGGTTTGTTGCTGGAAAACCAGGTGGTCTTCGTTGAAGTACACCGATTCCCATACAGGCGCAAGCACCGTGTCTAAACCAATAAACAAACGCAAAAAATCATCTTGAAGGGCAGTATATTCTTCTTTCGAAAGCCTGTCAGAATTCTGCGCGCACCAATTCTGCATCATTTCGAACCCCTGCTTAACCAGAGGATGGTTTTCACCGAAGGGCGGTTCGACAAAAAGGTCGCTCTGGACCAAAGATTCCAGCCAATCCCGATTCGGTGCAGTGTAGAGGATTTTCCCCAGTACTGCTAACAGAAGACTTTCACCCGTCAGCATTTCTGTCCATTTTTCGTTATCGTAAATTGCCATCATCTGATTTTCCTCTTTGTAGATATAAATATCATTGAATCTCTTGAAATAGCCTGACGGTCCAGAAAAGATTATGCGAAATCATTTGCACCGGGTTTTGGAGTTTCTTCAAGCGAATCATCACTGCACAAATTCTGTTACAAATTGACGCAAAAGAGGTGCACGTACGGAAGTTACCCTCCCACGCATACCTCTTCTCGAAAAAATTCACATCCAAAAACGTGATTACCATTAATGTTTTCGATTTCAATTTGGTGGAAATTCCTGGGCTCGAAGGAAAACCCTTCTCGCCCAGGAATTTAGCTCCTAAGTATCTGCGCGAACTAGATACCGATGCGGACGCGGGCGGCGTAGAACAGGAAGCGGCCCAAAACTTCGGCTACCAGGACAATTGCGAAGGCGCTGTAAGCGAGATAGGCAATAGTCTTTTCGTGGCCGTTATTGACGGCGTTCCGATAGAGGAACACACCGAACACACCGGCGCCAATGAAGGCCAGGATCAGGTGCAGGACGAACAGCACACCGTACGATCCGATCAGCATATTAGCGCTGGCAACACCGGCAGCGCCGGTTGTCGAGACAAAAGCAATCATGATGGGGGTGACGACCAGCTCGATGCCCAGGAAGACAATCGCGGTGATTGCGATACCGCGCATGGCATCCCGCACCAGGCCGGACTCATCCGCAGCGTTCGCGGATTTGCTGCTGAGCGCCAGGATGACGCCATCGGCCAGTGAACCGAGCAAGAAAGCGGTGCAGTAGAACAGGACCGGGGTGGCGAAGGTATTCCAGTAGGGCTCAGTCGGCAGCATGTAGACGCTGGACATGATGTACACCAGAACCAGGCCCACAATCGCAGCAATCCAGGCAAGTGCTTTCCGCAGGCTCGCAGAACCAAGGTTACGCCACTGCAGGAAGGCCAGCACAACTACCAGGCCGGCGAAGAGCAGATCGCCAAGGATCTCGCGGCTCAACCAGGAAGAACCCAGGTGAGTAATTGCGTAGGGTGCATGCAGCGGGTATCCCAGGTGGAACAGGGAAGCCAGCGTTGCGACGACCACGACCGGTACCATATAGTACACGATCTTGTTGCTTATTTTGTTGGCCAGTTCCGCACCCTTTTTATTGGTGATATAAGTGTGCAGGATCACCATGACCAGCATCGAACCAACCGCAAGCTGGTTCAGGATGGTAAAGACAATTAACGCCCACTCATGCGTGTTCATTAGCAATCTCCTCCAGGTTCATAATATGCCCGGTGCCTTTATCCGAGTTTTGAGTACTCTGGTTAGGGCCATAAACTACCGAGGGGTGAGTGATGGACGGATCGGGTAACGGGGCAGGATCATTGAACGTGCCATATTTCGCCTGAAGCTCATCGAGCGTACCGAAATCGAGGGCGCGTAACGGGCAGGCTTCGACACAAGCCGGGCGCTGGCCCTGATCGACGAGGTCGCTGCACATAGTGCATTTGGTCATAACGCCAGAGGTCGGGTTCCACTGCGGAGCGCCGTATGGGCACGCCCACGAGCAGTACCGGCAGCCAACGCAGCGGGTCTGGTCGATCAACACGATGCCATCGTCGCGTTTGTAGATGGCCTCGGTCGGGCAGACTTTCATACAAATTGGATCTTCGCAGTGCATGCAGGCCGTCGAGATGAAACTGACCGAAACGTTGCTGGGGATGAAGTCACCATCCTGCGGCACCCATTGGCCACTTTCGTATTCCATCACACGCCGCCAGCGCAGCCCTTCTGGAAGATCGTTTTTATCCTTGCAGGCCACCTGGCAGGCTTTACAACCCGAGCAGGCCTCGAGGTTCACATAAAATGCATATTGTTTAGCCATGGTTCATCTCCTCTTAAAGCTTTGCAACCTGAACCAGGTTGGTATGCTGCGGGTTCCCCTTGGCGAAGGGTGTCGGTTGATACTTGGTCAAAACATTGCCACAACCGCGAGTATCGACCCCATTGCTGTCCGGAGTGTACCAGCCGCCTTGAGGCATGTTGGTGACGCCTGGGCGAACACGGAGCGTTACGTAAGCCGGAAGGTGAACTTCGCCACGGTCATTGAAGACCTTGATCATGTCGCCGTTCTTGATCCCACGCGCTTCGGCATCGATGGGGTTAATCCAGAAGCACTGGGGATGGGCTTCGCGGAGATAATCCACATTGTCAAAGGTCGAGTGCGAACGACCGATCCAGTGGGTCGTTTCCATCAGCAGCGGGTATTTGTCCTTCAGCGGATCGCTGACACCTTCCCATTCGGGGATGTATTTCGGGATGGCCGGAATATCATCGGGGGAATTGAGGCTCGCCAGGTACGGAGAATAGATCTCGATTTTCCCGGTTTGGGTCTTCAGAGGGTTGGCATCCGGATCGGCAACGAAGTCGGCAAACGAAATAACCGGTTGGTCGCTGGAAACTTTGTAAATGCCTACTTTCTTGAATTCGTCTTCGGACGGGAAGTCGGGGTAATTCTGCTGGGCCGAGGCGATTATGTCTTTGGTCCAGTCTTCTGCAGTGGTGTGACCATCGCGGAAATCATCGCCAATACCGAGGCGATTGGCCAGTTGTTCAGCAATCCACAGGGAAGGCTGGCATTCGTACATCGGCTCGATCACTGCATGGTTGTATAACACCCAGGCATGGTTGCCTTTTTCGCCGTGTCCCTCACCGGTAATGATGTTGTCGGATTCGAAACCGGTGGTATCAGGCAGGACGATATCCGAGAATTTGGCACTCGGGGTCATCTGCACTTCGATCGTGACGATGAACTCCAGCAAGGATTCATCCTGTAGCATCTTGGCGGTGCCATTGATGTCGGAGTGCTGGTTGAGGAGGGTATTGCCGCCATAGTTCATCATGAACTTCATGTTGGCATCCAGCTTGTCCACGCCGCGGATCATGTCTTGCAGACCGGAGGTCATCTCGCTGCCACGGGTAACGAAATCAGGCCACTTGAAGACCGGGATAACGGCCTTGACAGGGTTGGCCGGGACAGGAAAACCTGTGATCTTGAAGCTCATACCACTGGGGCGCATACCTGGGCCGCCACCGCTGATACCGAAGTTGCCGGTCATGGCAGCCAGGATCGGCAGAGCGCGGCACGGCTGCTCGCCGTAAGCCCGGCGGTTCCAGCCCCAACCCTGGAACATTGCGCAGGGTTTCACGGAGGCCATCTGGCGGGCCAATTGTTTGATGCTGTTTACCGGCAAACCGGTGATCTGGGAAGCCCATTCGGGGGTCTTCTCGACGCCGTCGGCCTGGCCCATGATGTAAGCCATCCAGGAACTGTTAGCCGGGGCACCTTCTGGCAGGGTATCTTCGTCGAAACCGACGGAGTACTTGGCCATGAAGTCTTTATCGTACAGGTTCTCGGTCACCATGACGTGCGCCAGGGCAGCCATCAAAGCGGTATCGGTACCGGGGTAAATCGGGTACCAATCAGCTTCCAAAGCGACGGCAGTATCGGTCTTGAGCGGGTCGATAACGATAAATTTCGTGCCGTTCTCTTTGGCCTTCATGTAGTAATAACCGGAGTTATCCCCACCAGAGCGGGTAACCACCGAGTTATCACCGAACAAAACCACCAGCTTTGAATTCAGCACATCGTCCGCGGTATTTCCGGACCCGCCCGTAATATAGGGCATAACTGCTGAATAGCAGGCGGTACTGTAAGAGCCGTAGTAAGAAGTGTAGCCACCAAACAAATTCATCACACGCTGGATAGGGCCTCTACCGTTCGGGCCGGTCCAGTTAACTCCGGAGGCATAGTGGTACCAGAAAGCATCGGAACCATATTTGTCTTTGATGCGTTTCATCTGGTCAGCAATGGTGTTCAGAGCCTCATCCCAGCTAATCCGCTCGAATTGTCCGTCGCCACGTTTGCCGGTCCGCTTGAGCGGGTATTTAAGCCGTTCAGCAGCATACACACGATGGGTCTGGGAGCGACCACGCAGGCATGGGATAGCGCGTGGGTTGTGGATAGGATCCTCTTCGGTAGTCGGGTCAGGGGATAATCTGACCACGGTGCCATCCTGCACATGGGCAGCCAGGATACACCGGCCACCGCAGTTGTGATAGCACGCCACTGTCTCGATCTGTTCCTCACTGGCAGCCTGGGCACTTGAGTTGGGCTTTAATCCAAATTTGAGGCCACCCGCTAACGCGGTTGTGCCGCCCAAAATAGCACTCCACTTAATGAAACTCCGCCGGGAGATTGCATTTTCGGTCAAGACCTTGGTGAGGAAATTGTTATTGTTCATGAATTCTCCTCCGAGTGAAAACGCTTATCGTTCTTTCTAAATGAGTTGCTTTTCTTTTGCAGACAAATAACATGGAAGTTGGACAGATTCATAATTTTTTTTTGTGAGAAAGAGAGCCTCCTGATTATGATTTGGATAAGTGCAAACGCTACTACTTGACATTTAATTTGTCTTGGCTTTCACTCGGGCAGTATCGTTTTCACTACCGCTTTTGCACAATCAAACTATACGCTTTCTCTCCTTTCACGAATACCCTCGCTGGTGTAGTCTTGTCTCACCCGGTGGAGTGTTTAATTAATGAGTATGTTCGTTGGGGGCGTCGCCAACCCGGAATTAACCGCGTAAGCCGCCGCCTGGGTACGATTATCCAGTTGAAGCTTGCCCAAAATGCTCTTCAGATGGCTTTTTACTGTGTTGATCGAGATCGAAAGCTCTTCGGCGATCTCCTGGTTGCTATTTCCGATCGCAACCAGTTTAAGCACCATCAGCTCCCGCTCCGTGAGTTGCTCTTCACTTTGGGTGTTGCTGCCCGAATGGCGGGCAAATCCCTTCAATAACCTGCTTGCCATCGCTTTGGTCATGGCGGCTTCGCCCTGGATGACTCCAGAAATCATATCGAACAACTCGTCAGCATCCAGGCTCTTCAACAGATAACCCGAAGCGCCCAGGCGTACAGATTCGAATAAATGCTCGTCGTTCTCCGAGGAAGTCAGCATAACCACGGATATTCCGGGAAAACGACTACGGATTTCTTTGGTTGCCTGTAACCCATCGATTTCGGGCATATAGATATCCATCAGGATCACGTCCGGGCGGTACTGCTCCGCCAGGTAAATTGCCTCTTTGCCATTTTCCGCCTCTCCAACTACCTCGATCAAGTCCTCACGCGTGTGCATCAGGCTGATCAACCCCTGGCGAAATAATTTGTGGTCATCCGCGATTAATACTCTGATCGTCATTTTTTCATTCTCCTCGAACAATTCAACGGTTTTTTCGAACGAAACGGCGTTGCCCGGAAATGTGAGGGCTCATCATGCTAAATACCAAGGCGAATATGGGTGGCATAAAATAAAAACCGTCCTAATATCTCACCAATCAAAACCAATAAGCACGACATGTAAACCGGTACAATCAACGGCTGCCTGGGTTTCTTCTTCGAGAAAACGGCAATAGCTAACCACCCCACCCCAACTGACAAGGTGATCAGCCGCAAGATGATTAATGGTTTATACAAATTTAGAAAGAGGTCCAGACTTAAATGAGCGACCTCGCCCTGGCCTTTCAGGGACACAATCAGCAAATAATCGAGAAATACGACTACAGCCACCATGAAAATCGCTACACCGGCCAGCCATTTGATGGACTGGTGAATGATCGCACTGCGCAGTTCGACTTTTTCGCGGTCCTGAAATTCCACAAGCCTCAGGTCAAACAGCAAGATCGCGGCCGTGGCCAGTACGCCCAAGAGAACGGTCGTCGCAAAGAAAGAATACGTGGTGATCGGAGTATTCCAGGCGACCTGGGTGGGCAATTGATATACCCGCGACATACTATAAATCGTCACAATTCCGAAAAGCACCCCCAGCCAGCCCATTACATCCGTCAGCACACCATGGAAGTGTAAAATGGTTTGCAGCAAAAAAACCGCCCCGACAAATGCGGCGAAAATGATGGTAAAAACAATCTCACGACTCAACCAGGAAGATTTAAAGTTGCTGATGGCCAAAATGGACAAATATGGCCGGCTGAGATGAAAATGCGACCCGATCATCGCCACAAAAATGGTCAGTATGATGATGATCACCGGGTTTTGAGTCAAACCGTCCATTTCAGCATGGCTGTATTTGGATAACCCCACGGCCCGGATGATCCAAAGTGTGGCCAAGGCGCCGGTGGCCATCTGTATCAAAATTGTATATACGGGTAGAGCCCATTCACGTAGGTTCATTCCAGCCTTTGACCTTTTATTTCCATAATGGAATTCACGTTCATGACAAGATCACACTATTCTGGTAGAACTTTTCCGACGGCAAACACGGCAGGCGGCATTCGACCTGGGTCCCCTTCTCCAGTTCAGAATGGATAACGACCCGGCCTTTGGCGCTTTGGGCCCTCTCGTTCATGGTTTGCAAGCCAAAGCTTAATTTGGAGCTATGCATCACGAAACCCTGGCCGTCGTCGACAATCTTCATCAAAATTTCTTCGTTCTCACGAGTGACCACCACCGTCACGTGGCTGGCGCGCGCATGCTTGCGAACATTCGTCAAAGCTTCCTGTAGGATACAGACCAGTTGGACTTCAGCGATCGAAGAAAGATTGATATTTCCTTCGATCTGGTTGTCGAAATGGACATCGATCCCGGTTTGCAGGCCAAATTCGGCGATATACTCATCGATTGCCGAGAACAGGCTCTTATCATTGGCCAGTGTCGTCCGTAAGCTCAGGATGTTTTCGCGCACATCGGCGTTGGCCAACTGGATCGCTTTACGCATTTGCTCAAGCTCTTCATGGAAATGATCCAGCTTGCCTTGCTTGAGCAATGCCTCTAAGGTCTGCAACTGCAGGTTCAAATAACCCAACACCTGGGCAAGCCCGTCGTGCATGTCGCGAGCGATCCGGCCGCGTTCTTCGACGATCGACAGGGATTGCAACTGCGCGGTCATCAATCCCTGTTGAATGGCAATGACGATCTGATCGGCCATACATTCCAGCCAGATAATATCCGTTTCGCTGAAAGGCCGGTGGGTGTACCTGGCAATCCAAAGCGCACCAATTGGGCGATTGTCCAAATCCAGCCGGACCACGGCCAGTGAATTGGCTTCCAAGCCGGAATTCAGGCACACGTTCTTCAACAATGCGGGCGGCGTATCTTCTTTGGACAAATAGAAGTGAAAATCGGACAAAACCTTCAGGATGAGCGAATTCTCCACAACTTGAGGCGGATCTACCATTTGGGTAAAGCGATCGTCGGAATAACATTTCATTTCGAGCGCCGATTGGGCCTCGTTCAAGATAGCCAATCCGATAAAATCTGCATCCAGCAACTGGCGCGCTTTCTCGACCACAAATTGGAGGATATTGTCCACATTCTCCAGCGCGACGATCTGGCGATTGATACTGACCAAAGTTTCCGTCCAACGCTCGGCTGTCTGCCGGGCCACAATCTGCGCTTCGAATGCGGCTTTTTGGGCCAGGTCGCGCTCTTCCTGTAATATTTTTAGTTCCCGTTTCTGCGTGGTATCGAAAACATCCAGTCCCCGCGAGACAAAGAAAGTCACTGCGACGGCAGAGATCATTCGCCAGAATTCAATCGGCAGGCCGGTTGTTCGCAAAACACTGGCATTATCCAGCCAGGTAATAAAGCCACCGGTAATGGACGAGGAATAGGGTTCACCGATAAAAGCGTTGTAGCCCACCCGGTCGTAGTTATAGTACGAAGCCGGCCCGTAGGGGGCTGCGGGTACAACCAGGCCGACCACAAAGGCCTCGAATAAGAAGGCCAGGCCGGCGCCCAACATTAAATTAGCCGAGTCCTGGTAGCCCAGTCTTTTCTCCTGCCGCCATTCGCGCAGGAAACCAATACCGGCCAGGATACTGCCAGGCAAATACAATAAATAACGCGACCAGATATCGACCGGGATTTCTATCGGAGAGGGTGTGATAAAGGTAGTCGAAGCATACGTAATCACATAGGCGATCGGAACAATCAGTAATGCCGGGATAAAGATTATCCAACCCGGCAAGGGGGATAGATTGTCCAGCACACCCCAGCCAAAAATCATGAGTAAAAGACCGGAAAGGGCGTGCACCACCATACGCACAATTGTCAGGATATTCGTTACTTCCGGAGAAGCACCGCTGGCCAGGAGCATATCCACCCAACTGGTTGCGCCGCAAGCAAACCCGAAAGCGGCTAACCAGGGTACTTGTTTCCGAAGGGGTAACTTACCCCCCCGATTGAGCTGGAGATATGCCGCCAGCCCTAACCCGCTGAAGGATAAACCGGTTACAAAGTAGACGATCAATAAAATAGATATGGCCGATCCTCCGATTTCACAGTAATAAGATAGTAATACTTTCAAAAATTAGTAACAAGGAGATATGTAATGATATCGGGTCAACAAATATCATTTTCCAGCAGTTACTCAGCAATGAGGCTGAGAAACTCGAATTTTAGGTGTTTGCGGGGGCTTCGCCCCCGCAAACACCTAAAATTCGAGAACTTTTTAACAGGGGCCTGAGCATTACCAATTTCCATTATGGCTGGTTTTGGGTTGCGAATTTGTAAAAACCGGATAAGAATCACTCCAGGGCATAATTTTCGTTAATTGATCAAAATAGGTTATGATTTGCAAGAACAGAAATAACTAAAAACACAACCCTGCGCCGGAATCAGCGCATGGATCGAACCAGAATCCAGCCAGTTCACAGCGTCTTCCGGGGCAAAGGAGGAGCCAGAAATGATGGAGCACAACATGCAAGGCATGTCGCCCGCGGACGAACACGGCGGGCACGCCGCTCACGTGGACCACACCGGCCACGAAAAAATGTTCCGGCACAGGTTTTGGATATCCCTGGTTTTGTCCATTCCGGTATTGCTCTTCAGCCAGGGGCTGCAAAATCTGCTGGGATTTAGCCTGCCGTCCTTCCCTGGCTCGGCCTGGATCAGCCCGGTCTTTTCGCTGGTCGTTTTCGGGTATGGTGGATTGCCTTTCTTGCGAATGGCCGTTCCTGAGCTAAAGAATCGCCAGCCCGGGATGATGACCCTCATTTCGCTGGCCATCACTGTTGCCCTGGTGTACAGCCTGGCCGCGATCTTTTTGTTCTCCGGGATGGATTTCTTCTGGGAACTGGTAACCCTGATCGATATCATGCTGCTGGGTCATTGGATCGAGATGCGCAGCGTACGCCAGGCCTCCGGTGCATTGGACGCGCTGGCCAGGCTGATGCCGGATTCGGCCGAGCGGATCACAGCGGATGGCAGCATCCAGTCGATTCCGCTCAGCGAACTGCATTCAGGCGACCTGGTCCTGGTTCGCCCGGGGGCAAGTATCCCCGCGGACGGTGAGGTCAGTGAAGGCCAATCGCCGGTTAACGAAGCCATGATTACCGGTGAATCCAAACCGGTGGACAAAGGCCCGGGTGCAAAGGTCATCGGCGGCTCGATTAACGGGGGTGGGAGTTTACGGGTCAAGGTATCAGCGATTGGGGACGATTCTGCCCTGGCCGGGATTATGCGTCTGGTCCAACAGGCCCAAAACAGCAAGAGCAATACCCAGGTACTGGCCGATAAGGCTGCCGGTTGGCTGTTTTATCTGGCCTTGGGTGCGGCCATACTCACCGCCATTGCCTGGACGATTGCCCTTGGTTTCGATATCCGGGTTATAGAACGCGTCGCAACGGTTCTGGTCATCGCCTGCCCGCATGCGCTGGGCCTGGCCATTCCCCTGGTGGTAGCGATTACAACGGCCATGGGCGCCAACAATGGCATCCTGATCCGCGACCGCCTGGCCTTGGAGAAAGCCCGCGGGCTGAACGTCGTCATCTTCGATAAAACCGGCACCTTGACCGAAGGTAGGATCGGCCTGGTGGGCATGCAAAGTGTGGACGGGATGAGCGAAGAGGACGCCCTGGCCTTGACCGCCGCGGTGGAAGGCGATTCGGAGCATACCATTGCCCAGGGGATTCGCAACTCGGCCGAAAGGCAAGGCTTATCTTTACCGGAGGTTAATGGATTCCAGGCACTCGAGGGCCGGGGTGTGCAGGCCATGCAGAACGGGAAAAAGATTTACGTAGGCGGGCCCGGCCTTCTGGAAATGCTGAATATCTCGCTGCCTGATCCATTGGCACAGTTCGAAAAAGAGGCCAACGCCAAAGGTCAAAGCACCATCCACCTGGTCCAGGGCGAATCGGTCAAAGCCTCCCTGGCCCTGGCGGACGTGATCCGCCCGGAAAGCAAAGAGGCGGTACGCAGCCTGCACGATATGGGCATAAAAGTGGCCATGCTGACCGGCGATAGCCAGGCCGTCGCCGCAGGGGTGGCCAAAGAACTGGGAATCGATACGTTTTTTGCCGGGGTATTACCCGAAAACAAGGACCAGAAAGTCGTCGAACTGCAAAAACAGGGCAACCTGGTCGCCATGGTCGGGGATGGCATCAACGACGCACCGGCGCTAACCCGCGCCGACGTGGGCATTGCCATCGGCAGCGGCACCGACGTGGCGGTCGAATCGGCCGGGATTATCCTGGTCAAGAGCAATCCGCTGGACGTAGTCAAAATCGTTACCCTCAGCCGGGCAAGCTATCGAAAAATGCGCCAGAATTTGGTCTGGGCGACCGGCTACAACCTGGTTGCACTGCCCCTGGCAGCCGGCGTGCTGGCACCCTGGGGTATCCTGCTCTCGCCGGCAGTCGGCGCGCTGCTCATGTCGCTCAGTACGATCGTCGTGGCGATCAACGCGCAACTGCTCCGCCGCCAGTCACTGGCGGATTGAAGGTTGACCAGCCAGCCGATTAAGACTTTGGGATAATTATGTTTTGTAGCTAATCAGCTTCCTTTAATAATGAGGGGTACGGTTATTCGTATACCGCGATCAGCTTCATAAAAGCGCTGACGACCGCCGGGTCGAAATGGCTGCCAGAACCTTCCCGAATGTGAGCCAGGGTTTTCTCGTGCGACCAGGCCGACCGGTAAGGGCGGTCGGAGGTCAAAGCGTCCCAAACATCCACGACGGCAAAAATCCGTGCCGGTAAAGGAATCTGGTCACCCTTCAAACCACGCGGGTAGCCGCTGCCATCCCATTTCTCGTGGTGGCAGTACGGGATATCCAAGGCCGGGCGTAAATAAAGAATGGGCGAGATCAGATCGTAGGCAAACACGGGATGTTTGCGCATAATCACCCATTCTTCATCGCTCAATGAGCCAGGCTTGAGCAAAATATTATCCGGGATGCCCATTTTGCCGATGTCGTGCAATAAACATCCGCGCCGCATATGGACCATATCTTTATCGTTTACGCCCATCAATTCAGCCAATTTCAAAGTCAATTCGGTCACCCGCTGGGTATGGCCTTCGGTCTCCTTGTCGCGTAAATCCAGCGCATCCGACCAGCCCTGGATGGTGGCGTCATAAGCCAGGGAAAGATCGGCGTTGGAACGCTGCAAATTAGTGAACAGCTCGGCGTTATCGATGGCAATGGCGGCCTGTCCGGCCAGGGTTTCCAAAAAAGAAATCCAGTCCGGGACTGGCTGGAGCGGCTCGCGATGCAAGACCTCCAACACTCCTTTGACCTGGCCTTTGGCAATCAATGGTGTGCACACCAGCGAGACGAATCCTTCCTTGATAAAGTGAGCCGGTTTTTGGAATTCAACCGCCTGGCTGGCCAGGTTCAGCACCTGGATCGTGCGTCGTTCCAGCACGGCCCGTCCCGCGTAACTGTTACCGACACCCACCAGGACTTGCGGCGAAACAGGAATGGTGAAACCTCGCCCGGTCCCATACCGGAAACTGGCCGAACCCTGGTCCAAAAGCAATATATCGGCGCCATGGACATTCAACTGGTTAATGACCTGGTCGAGCAAAATCCCTAACGTGAAATTGATATCCAGGCTGCTGGTGATCGCCTGGTCAATCGAGCGTAAGGAAGCCAGACGCTGCAAGCTGCTATTGATTTCCTCGAACAGACGTGCATTGTCCAGCGCGGCAGCCGCCCGTTCGGCTAACAGCTCCATCGAGGTCACATCGCCTTCCGCCGGCGCCTGGGCAATAGAACTGCCTTGGACAATAAACCCTAAGATCTGGCCTTCTTGCGCGATCGGGTAGGCCTGAATAGAACGAACCTCGGGAAGCAGATTGAGTTGGCGCAGTTCCGGGGTCTCGAGGTCGATATCGTTGACCAACAGGGGCTGGCCGCTTTCGACGATCTGGCGAAAAATCGGCTGGATCAAGGGGACACGCCGGCCGATAGCCATTCGCTCGGGCGAACCTGACTGCGCTACTACCAAAGCCTCTTTCTTCTCCGGTACATCCTTTAGCACCAGGCACACCGGGCAGTTGACCAGGTTACGGGATTGCTCGGCCACAATTTCCATGACTTCTTGTTGGCTGTGAATGCCCGCCAAAAACCCACTGATCTTGTGCAAAGTGGATAAGCGCTTCACCCGCTGCTGCTCGGTTTGATAAAGGCCGGCCAGTTCCGCTTCGGCTTGCTTGAGCCGGGAAATATCGGTGAGTGTGCCTTCGTAATAAAGAATGGCATCGTGCGACCCACGAACGGATTTGGCATTATCGAGGGCAATCACCAGTTGGCCTTGCTTGTGCCGCAGGCGCAGTTCCGTATCCTGGACGCCTACACCGCGCTGTAAATATTGCGCGAAGGAGTTTTTATCCTGTTGATCGTAAAACAGATCATAAAATGGTACTTTCTGCAGCTCCGCTTCGGAGGAATATCCCAACATCTGGTATAAGCCGGGGTTGGCCGCCAGAAATCTGCCGTCCGTCGCGACTCGGTAAACACCTACCGGCACGTTTTCGAACAGGGAGTGATATTTTTCCTCGGATTCTCTAATTTTTATTTCGGCGAACTTACGGTCGGTGATATCTTCGCCTGAACTCAAAATGCCAGAAATGTAACCTTCATCGTCGGTCAAAACGGTATTATGCCAGGCGATCAACCTTTCTTCACCGGATGAGGTCAGCACCGAATACTCGAAATATTCGCTCTCCTTATCGTTATTGCGCAAAATCCGCTCGTGGATCGCCCTGACCTCGGCTTGCTGGTCAAGCGGGACAAAGGATTCGATCCAATCCATGTTCAAGACCTCTTGCGCCGCCACGCCTAAAATCTGGCAGCCCCGCGGGTTGATCATGGTGACTTTATTTTCCTGGTCAAACGCAATCATCATCACCGAAGCCACATCCAGGTATTTTTGGGCCCGGTTGCGCTCCGCTTTGATCGCGGCATTGGCTTGCTCCAACTTGGCCGTCTCTTCGAGCAAACGGAAAAGCATCCTTTGGGCATGCAGTGCATCGAAGGGCCGGGACTCTTCGGCTTTATCGTCGATCATTTTTTGCCGGTCCCAGCTTTGGGCGATGACATTTTCGATCAGATTGGAAAGATCCTCGGCCGAAGCGCCTTTAGGGATAAATGCATCTGCGCCAATATCCAGGCCAAATTCGCGGTCCTCCTTGGCCCGATAAGAGGCTGTTTGCAATATCACCGGGATCTGGCGCAGGTCCGGATTTGTGCGGATTAAATGGCATAATTCGAAGCCGTCCATTTCGGGCATCAGGATATCTGAAAGAATGACATCCGGCCGCTCTCGAAGAGCGATATCCAATGCAGTCTTGCCGTTGTTTGCTTCGGTAATGATATATCCGACTGTTTCCAAAGTTAATTTTGTGCGCAGAGATTGAGTGGGACTATCGTCAACCACGAGAACTCTCGTAACCATTATGGCTTTTCCTCCATTTTAAGTAGGGCAGTCAATGCCACCCCGATACGTTCTAACGGAAGAATTTGATCTACGGCCCCGGCCGCTACGGCGGCCGCGGGCATTCCGTATACCACACAAGATGCCTCATCTTGCGCGATGACAAAACCACCTGCTTGATGGAAAGCGGCTAACCCGGCCGCTCCATCACTGCCCATACCGGTCAAAATCACTCCCGCAGCACGCGGTCCAAATGTTTCGGCGACCGATTGAAAAAGGTAGGTCGCCGATGGCCTGAATGAGCCGATCGGAGCAGTCTGTGAATTTAGCAAAATCCGCCTGGCCTCATTTACGCCCATGTGTTTTCCCTGCGGCGCGATCACAATCTGGCCAGGCGCCAGTGGTGAATTATTTTGACCCAGGACCACATTTCGGTGGGTGGCCAACGAGAGCCATTCTGTCAGGCCGGCGTCAAAGCCAACCGAGATATGCTGAACGATGAGGATCGGCAGCGGAAAGTTCATCGGCAGCCCACTCAAAACCGTAAAAAGGGCAGCCGGGCCACCGGTGGAAGCGCCAATTGCGATAAGCTCGATTTGTCCGCCGGGTTTAACCACCGGCACGGAAGCCCTTTGTACTCTGGCTGTCGTCCGCCGGCCGACGACTTTTACGTCAGCCATCAACTTGACTGTCCTGACAAACTCATTCGCCACTTCCTTGAAGTGGATATCGCCTGGACCGGATGGTTTTTCGATCACCGCCAGCGCCCCGGCCTCCAGCGCCTGAAAGGATGATTTGACGTCTCGTTGGTTGATACTCCCGGTGACGATAACGATCGGTTTCGGCGCCTGGGCCATGATCCGCCGGGTTGTTTCGTAGCCATCCATCCCGGGCATGTGAATATCCATAGTGACAAGATCCGGGTTTAGGGACAGGGTCTTGCGCAAACCCTCTTCTCCATCCTTAGCCGTGGCGATTACAGAAATCTCAGGATCGGAATCAAGGATCGATTTAAGCAACAAGCTAACAGTTGGTGAATCTTCCACAATCAGCACTCGGATCATTTTGAATCCTTGTCAAATTAATCTGCGAATCGTATCCAGCAATTTCTCCTGGTCAAAAGCACTTTTGACAATGTAGGCGTCTGCACCGGCCTGGACACCTCGTTCACGGTCCTCGGGCCGGTCCAGGGATGTCACCAAAACTATAGGCAATTGTTTATAACGCTCATCCGTGCGTAATTTTTCAGTCAGGCCAAACCCATCCAGGCGTGGCATGACCACATCCGAGACGAGCAGATCGCAATATTCGGTCTGCATCTGCGTCCAGGCGTCCAACCCGTCTGCAGCAGATAACACCCGGTAGCCGGATGCTTCCAGAATATTTTTCTCGAGTGTGCGGGTCGTGATCGAGTTGTCGGCAACCATGATCACCGGCGCCTTCTCCTCGCTTAACCCCGCCGTAACGACGGCACTTGCCAGGCCTGGTTGATGGCGTTCCGCCGAAGATAACATATCTGTCGTGTTGAGCACCACTACGACTTCCCCGTTCCCCAAGATCGAAGCACCGGCCGCGTTGCGCACGCGAATCAAGGGCCAGGGCAGGGTCTTGATAACCATTTCCTGGGTACCAATCACCGCATCTACCCAAAAAGCCATCCTTTTTTCTGCGACACCGACCACAACCGCCGGCCTCATGCTATCGCTCTTATCGGCCACAGGTGAATCCAGGCCAAGTACATCCGCCAGGCGCCACAACGCCACCGGTTCACCATTCAGGCGAATAGCCTGGTGACCTTCGACCGAGCCGATATCTTCCGGCGCCAGGCGGATCAGGCGCACGACATTGCTGATAGGGATCGCGAAGGTATGCAGGGGGTCATGCCCAGGTATTCTGCGTTTTCCGGCCTGGACCAACAAACACAATGTGGTCGCCACGGTCAGCGGGACCGAAATCACAAACCGGATGCCATTGCCCGGATCGTTTTCCACATCGATCAGGCCGTGCAAATGCTCTACCCGATCGCGGACAATATCCAACCCTACGCCCCGCCCGGAAATGTCGGTAATGATCGGGCTGGTTGAAAAGCCCGAATGGAAAATGAGCCATAAAGCATCTCGATCGCTCAACCCTTCGGCTGCTTCCTCGGTCAACAGCCGTTTCTTGACCGCTGAAGCCCGGAGCGTACTTAAATCGATCCCGGTCCCGTCATCCGCGACCTCAATGACCAGGCTATCTCCCTGGTGAGCTGCCCGTAAATGGATGGTCCCCTGGCTGGGCTTGCCCGCCTTGGCCCGTTCCTCGGGCATCTCGATCCCGTGGTCAATACAATTGCGAAGGATGTGCAGGATTGCATCTTTGATCTGCTCTAATACGGATCGGTCGACATCCGTTTCGCCGCCCTGGATCACCAGGGCGACCGATTTGCCTTTATCGCGGGCCAGGTCGCGGACCATGCGCGGAAAAGTATTGAACACAGTCGAAATCGGAAGCATGCGCGTCTGGCGAATTTCTTCTTCCATCTCGGCCGCCACCTGGTCCATGCGCCGGCTGTCGGCCTTGAAGATCTGGATCAGGTCGGCAACTTTTTCACCCAGGGCGCGTAAATGGTTCTCGTTAGACTGTAAGAAATCCAGCATAGGCTGATAACTTCCCGGGTTCACAACTCCCCGCGATTTATCTTCCTGGGCAATGCCGTTTTGAAAAAGCTTCGTATCCGTTGTGATCAAAATATGGCGGAAACTCGGCCGGGTCTTGCGCCACTCGATTTCCCAGGAGGAAATGCTTTCCTGCAGCTCGAGCAATTCGACTAACCTTTGCCCCGTACCGATCCGGGTCACCTGGAGCTCTCCCATCAGGGATAACAGGGTATCCAGTTTGGTCGTGGTCAGCCGCACGGTCTCTTCCTGCCGGCGGGCCTCGCCGGGTACAGGCGGTGATTCTTGACCGGGTGGAGCTTGGTTTACTGGCAAAGAATCCTGTGAATGGCTTTCCTGAGGCGGTGTATCGGGCAGTTTTTGGGAGGACTTTGCCCGGGCAGATCCGCTTGTGGAGGATCTCAGCGGTTTATCTGTTGCGGCCGAAAAAGGGGGATCGTTTTCCTCCGTTTGCGACCCCTGGGCTGGTTTGCTGCCCTTGTCGCCGTCTGGCCGCCGGTTGGAGATACGCCCCGGAGGCGCTGCCTTCGCGGATTCGATGCCCTCCAGCAGTTTTTCGAGACTCGATCTTAGCGAATTCACGTTTACGGCCGGGGTATTTTCACCGGTGGCCTTTTTGACCAGTGTCCCAATTGCATCCAATGCCTGGTACAACACATCGAAGCCTTCCGCAACCATGGGCTGCTTGGTGTTTTGCAGCTCGACAAAAATGCTTTCCATTTGGTGCGCAATGGATTCGATTTCGGCAAGGTTGACGGCCCGGGCGGCACCCTTCAAACTGTGTGCTTCGCGCAGTGTATCCGTCAACAATTGAGAATAGGCTCCTTCGCCAGGCCGGTCCTCCAGAGCCAGCAAGTTTTGATTGATTGTCTGGATGTGTTCCTGCGCTTCAGCGACGAACAAAGCCATTAGCTGTCGTTGCAGATCATCATTCAGCGAATCATTCATTTGAAAACCTCTTTCCAATGACTACCAGTGCCCTAAGTATCTTATGGACTACCGGTCGTTTATCATTTCTATACTTGATAAAAATCGACAGTTTTCTGTAAACGTTGGGCCATCACATTCAGGTTCTCGGCCGCCGTCTGCGACTGGCGTGCCCCGGCCACAAATTGCACGGTCGCCTGGTTGATGTCCTTCATCGCTTGCGCAATCTGCTCCATGCCAATATTCTGTTGATGCGCCGAGGCGGCAATCTGCTGGGCCGCCTGAGCTGCCTCGCGGATCGTCTCGGATAACTGGTTGATCACGCTCCCGGCCTGCTGAGCCAGGGTCATGCCTGTTTCTACACCCTTGGTGCCCTGTTCGGTGGCCAGCACCGCCGCGTTGGTCGCCTTCTGGATATCGCCCAGGATAGACCGCACCCGCGTGGTGGCTTGCTTGGACTGGTCCGCCAGGTTACGCACTTCCGTCGCCACCACCGCGAAGCCCTTGCCCTGCTCACCCGCCTTGGCTGCCTCGATCGTGGCGTTCAACGCCAGCAAATTGGACTGGTCGGCGATATCGTTGACTGTAGCGGTGATTTCGCCGATCTGCTGAGTCTGTTCCGAAAGCGCCAGGATGTCCTGGGCGATGGCCTGGACCTTCTCGCGGATCTCGATCATCCCCGTCACGATGGCATCCACTGCCTGCCGTCCGTTTTCACTGACCGTGACTGCCCCCAACGATTCGTGCGCCACATCGTTGGCCTTCTGGGCGGTCTGCTCGGCGGCCGCGCGGACTTCATCCACTGTGGTGGTCGTCTCGTTGATCGCCGCCGATTGTTCGTTCGCACTGGCAGTGTGCTGGCTAACCGCGGCCAGGATCTCGGCCGTCGCCGCCGTGGTACTGGCGGCCGATTTGCGCGTCTGCGTGGCTATTTTACGCAGGTTGGTGTTCATCGCGATCAACGCCGGAGATATTTCGTCTCGGGCGTCTTTCAGGCTGATCTCAGAAGTCAGGTCTCCCGCCGCAATCTTTTTGAGGTTTCCCAGGACAATATTCTGCAAATCCTCGGCAAATTGATCCATGGCCCGCGCCAAAACACCGATTTCATCCAGGCGGGTCATGTTAAGGCGAGTGCCCAGGTGCCCGCGGGACAAATCCTGCATCATCTTTACGCCCTGGCCGAGCGGCCGGGTTATGCTGCGGCTGAGACCAATTCCCAGACCCAATGCCAGCAGCAATCCGATAAAATCGACAATTGTCAAAGTACGGCCAACCTGGATAAAAGTTTGCTGGGCCACCGATTGGCGGGTTTTCATCAGGCTGATATTGAGGTTAGACAAATCCTCCAATACCCCAGAAACCTGGTCGCGTATATTGGATAAATCACTCCCGGTCTGGATATTGGCTAGGGCGGCCTGATTATCGCCTGATTTAATCACGGTTATGGCCTGCGCAAGTTCGTTCTTAAAACTGGCCCAGGAATTATCGAAGGCAGCCAGTTTTTGAACTTCTTCCGGTGTCAGACTGGTCTGTTTATACAGTGAGATCTGGCTCTCGGTTTCTGTAGTCAACGAGTTGATTTCCGTCTCGATGTCACTGATTTGATCGGGAAACAAAACCATTTTGTACAAATCACCGCGGATGCGGGACAGGTCACTGTTAGCTGTGCCCACGTATTCAATGGGTAGTACGTTATTGTTATAGTTGCCGACAATGATATTGCTCAGATTCTGGACACTGACATAACCGATCGAACCGACTACAAACACGATAATAGCCACGACCAGGAATCCACCGATCAGCTTGACACCCATTCTCATGTTATTGAGCCATTTCATAGCCTGCCTCCTCTTGTCCGCATCCGTGGGCTGTCCTCTATATCTCATTTTTTTCTACTCAGCCCGGTTCGAAAATCAGGGTTGTTTTTATTTTGCGATAGCTGAGTAGTTGCCCATTTTTACACTTTATAGAACTCGACTGTTTTTTGTAGGTCCTGGGCCATCACATTCAGGTTCTCGGCCGCCGTCTGCGACTGGCGTGCCCCGGCCACAAATTGCACGGTCGCCTGGTTGATGTCCTTCATCGCCTGGGCGATCTGCTCCATACCAATATTCTGTTGATGCGCCGAGGCGGCAATCTGCTGGGCCGCCTGAGCTGCCTCGCGGATCGTCTCGGATAACTGGTTGATCACGCTCCCGGCCTGTTGAGCCAGGCTCATGCCTGTTTCTACACCCTTGGTGCCCTGTTCGGTGGCCAGCACCGCCGCGTTGGTCGCCTTCTGGATATCGCCCAGGATAGACCGCACCCGCGTGGTGGCTTGCTTGGACTGGTCCGCCAGGTTACGCACTTCCGTCGCCACCACCGCGAAGCCCTTGCCCTGCTCACCCGCCTTGGCTGCCTCGATCGTGGCGTTCAACGCCAGCAAATTGGACTGGTCGGCGATATCGTTGACTGTAGCGGTGATTTCGCCGATCTGCTGAGTCTGTTCCGAAAGCGCCAGGATGTCCTGGGCGATGGCCTGGACCTTCTCGCGGATCTCGATCATCCCCGTCACGATGGCATCCACTGCCTGCCGTCCGTTTTCACTGACCGTGACTGCCCCCAACGATTCGTGCGCCACATCGTTGGCCTTCTGGGCGGTCTGCTCGGCGGCCGCGCGGACTTCATCCACTGTGGTGGTCGTCTCGTTGATTGCCGCCGATTGTTCGTTCGCACTGGCAGTGTGCTGGCTGACCGCGGCCAGGATCTCGGCCGTCGCCGCCGTGGTACTGGCGGCCGATTTGCGCGTCTGCGTGGCTATTTTACGCAAAACCTCGGCGAAATCGTCCATTGCGCGGGTCAAAACCCCGATCTCATCCAGGCGGGTCATCCCCAGGTGCGTGCTCAAATGGCCCTTGGACAAATCCTCCATCATTTTCACGCATTTCCGGAGCGGCCCAATAATACTGCGGCTTATTCCGATCCCCAAAAACAGGGCCAAAAGCACACCGATCAACCCGGCCGCGAACAACAACTTACTGATCTGGAGAAAAGTTTGCTGGGCTGAAGCCTGCCGGGTAGCCATTTGTCCGGTATTCAGATCGGACAAGTCGCTTAATTGGGCAATAACGACGTCCCTGGCAGTGGACAAATTGCCACCGGTCTGGATCGCCGTCACCGCCGCCTGGTTATTGCCGGCATTAACCAACGCAATGGCCTTGGCGAGTTCGCTTTGGTAAGTTGCCCAGGCACTGTCGAACGAAGCCAGTTTTTGCACTTCATCCTGGGTCAGGTTTACCTGGCGAAATTTTGTAACCCGGTCATCGATTTCCGCTTTGAGAGTATCGATCTCGGTTTCGACGTCGCTGACCTGGTCCGGGAAAAGAATCAATTTATATACATCTCCGCGGATGCGGTACATGTCGTTGCTGGCCGTCCCCACGTATTCAATGGGTAACACATTGTTGTTGTAATTACCCACAATGATATTGCTTAGATTCAGTACGCTTGTGTAACCAATTGCCGCTACGACGACTACGATGAGGGAAACTATAAGATAGCCTGCGATAAGCTTGGCGCCGATCTTCATATTATTAATTAAGTTCATCGTCGATCTCCTCGTAGGTAAATCGGATCATCTCCTGATTACGATCCACCAGCGTTCTGTACGATCAAACCTGGATCCTTCAATAATTCGTTCAGGTCTAATAGAGTCAATAAATCCGGCGTCAACCCTTCGGTCACCTTGTGTTCGCTCGCTGCGGGCCTGGTCAACGGAGGGCCAATCTTTTCACGGGGCAGCTTTTGGACTTCACTTACCCGATCGACCAGCAAGCCGATTTGATTGCCGTTCTGGCTCACCAGGATGATTTCGCCATCCAGAATTGGCTCGCCTTTCCGCTGGGTTTTGCCATTGGCCTTTTGGGGCCCGTTTTCTTTCCTCTGGTCGCTTTCACGCCACGGAAACGGCGGTAAGCCCAAATAAGCCCGCAGGTCCAGCAATGGCAGCAGCCGGCTGCGTAAATTGAGCAACCCTACCCAATAAGCCGGTACACCAGGCAGGGGTGTCAGAGTACTTAATGGCTGTATCTCTACGACCGAATCGATCGGAATACCATAGCTTTCCCCAGCCAGCGCCACGACCACCACTTCGATATATTCTCCCGAATCATCCGCCTGGGGAACATGCGCCAATAAACGCGCTCGTTCTTCGAGTATTTTCAATTCACCGGAAGAAAGATGATTCTCGTCGGCCATTATTCCAGCAACTCCTTTTGGGCAGTCACAAATTCGGACAGGCGCCCAACCGTCATCCCATCCCCTTCCGCGACAACCGCTTCGCGGTCATACCCGGCCAGCAGCTCTTCCAGGTTCATCAACGCCTTCAAGGCTTTTTGAGGCTGGGATAGCCGCCCATACAGCCCCGCCAGGCTGAAATAGCCCAATAAAAATTCCGGGTCGGCAAAGAGACAACGTCGCAGTGCCTCCAGGCTCTGCTCCAGGCGGCCTAACTCCTGTAAGATCAACCCACGCAGGTAGTGAGCCGGCGCCAACAATGGTTCGCGGGCCAAAGCAATATCGATCCAACGCTCGGCGTTTTCCAGGTCCAGCCGGTTGGCATATATTTTGGCCAGCCAATAAGGCGGCCAGGCGTTTTGCGGATATCCCTCGACCTGGCTCGCCAGTTTGGCCAAGGCAGCATCCACCTGGCCTGCGTCGAAAAGGGCTACCGCAGCGAGCAGTTCAGCGGGAGGAGGTAATCGTTGGGGCCGGGGCTTAGCCGCCGGCGCCTGGCTCGCCGGCTTTGGCTTCGCCTGGATGGGCTTTTCCGGCAGAGCTCGGGAATTCGCCAGGGGTCGGGAGGAAGTTTCATCCCGCATTTCTTTTGAGGTTTTGCTGGCCCATTCCAAGGGCAACGGAGGCAGCGCCTGTGCCTGGCTTTCATGCTCGGGTTTCTGATAAACAATCGCACCCGGAAAATTATGGACCTGGAATTTGTAAAAAATAGACTGGGATGGCTCGGCGTGTCCGACGAACAGCCACCCGCCAATGCTCAAGGCGGCATGCATTCGCTCGACCACCACCCGCATGGTCGCTTCATTAAAATCAGATCAGGACATTGCGACATAGGACCAGGTCCATCAACTGAGTGTTGGTCAGCATGGAAGGATAGTTATCCTCGACCAGGTTGAGGTAAGCAAACGTCACCATGCTGCGAACCGTGTTACTGATTTTGTATCGACTTCCATCGAATTTAAAATAATTCGCCTTGACTTCCGGAGGTACTTCACGAAACGACCAGGGGCCGAAATCCCCCTTTTGGGCTTTTTCCAACGCTGTGCGGTTGATATCGGTGGCCAGAATAAGGATGTTCCAATCGGCCAGGTCTGGAATCAACCTTTTCAGCAAAATCGCCAGCGAGTAAGGCTCCTCGCCGCTGGCACAGCCCGCGCTCCAAATCCGCAAGCGCTTGAGCGGCCGCCGTTTTTCGATCAACTCAGGTAAGACCTGTTTTTCCAACGCTTCGAACTGCGGATGATTGCGAAAAAAATGCGTTTCGCCCACGGTAATCCGTGCGATCAGGTTTTCTAAAACCGGCGCACCATCCGGCCCGGTCATTAAATAGGTAAATAATTCATCCGGTTTCGAGAGGGATAGTTCAGCCATTGATTGGACGACTGCCTTCTCCAGATCTGGCCGGCGCACTTCAGGGATTTCCAGGCCGCTTTTTGCTCGAACAAGGCCGGAAAAACGTGAGAATTCCGCATCGTCTAGGTCATACTTTGGCAGCGGCCTGTTCATGTTTTTCCTTGGGCATCTCCTCGGTACTAAATTTTTCGGTACCGGCGGTGAGCCGCGGCAAATCCAGGATCAGGATCAACCGGTCGTCCTGGCGGCTAATTGATTTAACCGGCCGGGCTTTTTTGGTCAGTTCGTCCGGTGGCGTAATTGCATCGGGGACTAAGGTGATGACCTCATCTGTTCGATCCACGATCAGGCCGACCCGGCGCTCTTTAACCTGAACGACGATGATGGGGGTGTTCAGTACAGGCGCCAGCACTCGCATACCCAGGCGTGCCCGCAGATCGACTACCGGCACAACCCGCCCGCGGACATTTATCACCCCAGGCAGCCAGGCTGGTGCTTTAGGTACTTTCGTGATCGCCACCATTCGAACTACCTCACTAACATTTTCCAGGGGCAACCCATAAATTCCTTCCTGCAACCAGAAAACGACGAACATCTGGATAGACCGGTCTACTTCAGCCACGCACGTACCTCTCAAAACCTGCCATACTTTTAAATGGAAAAAACATACCTGATTTCCAAATTTTTTGCCCACTTTATAAATTTATTATACCCATCTGATGGGTTAATGAATAGTAATTTGGTAAATATAATCACCTTACAAAACGATACCCAAGTTTCAAACTTTTCTAAACCTCTCCCTACTCTATCGAATCTCCCGGCGATATCGTGAACAACTGGCTTAATTCGAGCGCCGATTGGGCCATATGCCCAATCGACTGATCGATCCGCTGCGCATCCTGTGCAGTGAGCCTGCCATAATTTGCCAGGCTCTTCGACCGGCAATCCTCCAGTCCGGTCCAGCTTTCACCCAGATAGGACGCGATCGTCCTTTCGCTGAGCTCTTCCGTTGCCGGCAAGCCGAGTTCACCCACAAATTCGGCCAAATCGTCCAATAAATCGGCAATTCGATCGGCAGCCAATCGGCGCTGTGCAGAGCTCAAAACACTTTTTCGCACATACAAGATCCCCGTTTCTGATTCATTCATAAGTAACTGTTCTGCCAGGCGCAATGCTTTTTCGTAAGAGAGCAGCGTGGCAAAAACATGCCTTTGTTGGCCGGGAGTGAGTTTAATTGGAGACATAAAATCAAGACCTCGAGCGTTCCATTATTTGGTTGAATTTTTAGGATAAAAATAGGCCGACAGAAAAGCCCCTGTCCGCAGAACTACCCGGACAGAGGCCATCAGCACCAAGGCAATTGGATTAATATTCCGGCGAGCCTCATCGCCTGAACCTTATCATAGCGAACCAGATGCGCTACGTCAAGGAAGGCCAATTCGTTTGTAAAGAACCCCAATACGGGGTAAGATGAGTATACGATCCACCCCAATAAAAAAATCACTCGCGTTGCGAGATTCGGGTTTCGCGGGTACATGGGTTCATAAATAGAAACACGCAATGAGGAAATGATGTTAATCAAATATTCCTGTAAAAGTATGGGTTTAAACTGTCCCTTTGTAGTCAAAGGTGAGACGATAGAAGAGGTCACTCAAAAAGCATTGGAACATGTGCGCGAACAGCACTCGGATGTATTTAATACCATCCAATCTCCGGCAGAGATCGAACAAATGGAGCAGGCCTTGATACGCTCCACCCGAGTCGTCGCGGGGTAACGAAGCAATTCTTGACCCATTAATCCACATTCACTTTCCGTTTGGGGAATGATCAAAAGGTGTTCTTATTCCAGGGACCCCCGTTATTTTTGCTATAATTATGGACTGCAGCTACCTTGGGTCGCGCAGGAAGAGCCTTCTTTAAAGGGGATATTTCCTTAAAATAAAATCAGTTTGCCGGCCAATATAATTCGTGTAAAGCATTCTCCCCCGGCGATAACCTCGATGCTGCTCGAAAAGCTTTATCCATGACAAGGATCAAAACCTAGTGCCAACCGCCACTGCTGTTGCTCACCCTAACATCGCATTCATCAAATATTGGGGCAACCGCGACGATCACTTACGCCTGCCGGCCAACGGCTCGATTTCCATGAACCTGGCCGGGTTGGAAACGCGCACCACCGTCACGTTTTCCGAGAGCACCTCATTCGATGGGCTGATTCTGAACGGCGTGGAGGCCGGTGACGAGGCCCGGTCGCGGGTCGCGGCCTTCCTGGATCTGGTACGCGATTTGGCCGGTCTGAAAGCCTTCGCCCAGGTCAATTCGGTCAACAATTTTCCTACGGGCGCTGGCATTGCCTCTTCAGCAGCAGCATTTGCCGCACTGGCCCTGGCCGCCTCTAAAGCCGCCGGCCTGGACCTGGGCGAACGGCAGCTTTCCGCTCTGGCCCGCCGCGGTTCCGGGTCTGCCTGCCGCTCGGTGCCGGGCGGCTTTGTCGAATGGCTGCCCGGCAGCTCCGACGATAGCTCTTTCGCCTCCAGCATCGCCCAGGCTGACCATTGGGAGCTGGCCGATTGTGTGGCCGTGGTTGCCGCCGAGCCCAAAAAAACCGGTTCGACGGACGGGCATCGCCTGGCCGGGAGCAGCCCCATCCAGCCTGCCCGCGTGGCCGATACGCCCCGTCGCCTGGGAATTTGCCGTAAAGCGATCCTGGAGCGCGACTTTGAATCATTTGCCCAAATTGTCGAGGTGGACAGCAATTTGATGCACGCGGTAATGATGACATCTACCCCGGCGCTATTCTATTGGGAGCCGGCATCGCTGGCGATTATCAAGCAAGTTGCCCACTGGCGGCACAACAATATCCCGGTCTGCTACACCCTGGATGCCGGCCCGAATGTGCATTTGCTCTGCCTGTTGTCGGCCCTCCCGGCTGTACGCAAGCTGGTAAGCGAGATACCTGGCGTACTTCAAATCCTGGAGACCACACCGGCCGGCCCGGCCCGGCTGGTTTGATTTTATTTTCGCCTGGCTTTTGCAACCGGATTTTAATCAAGATATAATCAAGGTGGGTACAATAAATAGTGAAATTCGGTTTGGTTGTTTTGGGTCCGGAGTTAGGCGAAATAGCCGCCAAAGTGCAGACTCAAAGCATTTCCATAAATTAGTAATCTGACCCGATAAAATCGTAATGGGAAAAATCGTCGGGCAGGCCGATTATAATTGTTCGACCTTTGGAGCTTTCAGTGAATATCATAACGCTAATCGAGTTTATCCTGTTTTTCGGGGTAATGCTTTTTATCCACGAGTTCGGCCACTTTATCGTTGCCAAATCATTAGGCATCAAAGTAGAGGAATTCGGCTTTGGATATCCACCGCGTCTGGTTAAGTTGTTCAACTTTCGTGAGACCGAAGTCACCCTGAACTGGATCCCGTTCGGTGCGTTCGTACGCATGTCCGGCGAAACCGACCCGGCTGTTCCCGGCGGATTTGGACAGGCAACCCCCTGGGCGCGTATCGCTGTTTTGCTGGCCGGTCCGTTTATGAATTTGCTGGCAGGCGTGATCTTATTCGTTTTTCTCTTTACCAACATTGGTGTACCGGATGCCAGCAAAGTGGTCATTACCCAGGTTGCTTCCGATTCGCCGGCCTCGCAGGCAGGTTTACAAGTGGGTGATCTGATCACCCAGGTCAACCAGACCCCAATCGATAATACCGATACGCTGGTTAACATCGTTCAGGAAAACAAGGGTAACCAGATCACCATCCAGGTAAAACGCGGCGACCAGACTATAGCGGTCAATACCGTGCCCCGTGTCAACCCGCCTGCCGACCAGGGTGCCCTGGGGATTGGCATGTCCAACCCCATCGTCAGCCGCCCCTGGGTAGATACCGTCCCGCTGGCGTTTCAGTCCACTTACGATCAAATCAAACTGACTTTGGAAATGCCGGGTAAGTTGATCAGTGGCCAGATTTCAGGACAAGATGCGCGAGTAGTTGGGCCGGTCGGTATGTACGATATGTTCTCACAGGCCCGCCAAAGCGACACAGCTACACCTTCATCCACCAGCACCAGCAACCCTGCCGGCCATCTGCTGACCTTGCAATTGATGATCGCTGTCACCATCGCGCTTGGACTGACGAACTTACTGCCTATCC
This sequence comes from uncultured Chloroflexia bacterium, assembly GCA_963704755.1. Classification (GTDB taxonomy): domain Bacteria; phylum Chloroflexota; class Anaerolineae; order Anaerolineales; family Anaerolineaceae; genus Bellilinea. The sequence goes on along the minus strand of OY969938.1, from coordinate 4,686,463 downwards.
CAGCCCTGGACGGCGGCCGGATCCTGTTCATCTTGCCTGAACTTATCGTTCACAAAAGAATCCCTGCCAGGTACGAGAACCTGGTTCACATGATTGGATTTATTGCATTGCTCGTTTTGATGTTCTTTGTTACCGCTCAAGACATCATCAACCCGATCAAGCTGCCCTAAAGAGACCCTGGAATGAATGAGACCCCTCAAAAAACTGTCAGTTTTGATGCCGTAATCGCTGCCTTGCAGGATGAGACCAAAACCTTTCCTGCGACCTACCTACACCGGTTTTCTGACCTTAACCCGGCGGAACTGCGTAAATTAAAACCCGTTTGGCCCAAAGTGACTGAAGAGCGCCGGGTAGCGCTGCTCGAAGACCTGGAAACCCTGTCCGAAGCCGATACTTTGATGCTTTTCGACGAATTTTGCGAATTGGCCCTGGATGACAGCAACCCGCGCGTACGCCAGAAAGCCCTGGGGATGCTCTGGCAGACGGATAAGAACTCGCTGGCTCCGCGCTTTATCGAGATGATGGAGAAGGATCCGGATGAATTCGTCCGTGCCAATGCCGCTTCAGCGCTGGCTCACTTTGTCTATGAAGGTGAGGTTGAAGAATTTGACGAAGCCCAGTTGCACACCATCGAAAAGGCATTGCTGAAAGTATTGGGCGGTGACGATCAGCCAATCGTACGCCGGCGCGCGCTCGAAGCCCTGGGATTTTCTTCGATCCCGGAGGTCAAACCGTGGATCGACAAAGCCTACAATACCGATGACCCCCAGTGGATCAGCAGCGCCCTGTTTGCCATGGGACGGTCTGCCGAAGAGATATATGCTCCACGGGTAGTCGAATCACTGGACCATCCGGATAGCGACGTCAAATTCGAAGCGGTCCGGGCTGCCGGTGAGTTATCCGCCAGCATCGCCCGTGGCCCACTGCTGGAGATGCTCAACGAGGGCATCGATGATTCGGATCTGCGTATGGCCGTGATCTGGTCCCTATCCCAAATCGGTGGAGAGGACGTCCGCGAAACGCTAGAAAACCTGGCGGAATCCATCGAGGATGATGACGAAGCCGAACTGATCAATAACGCTATCGATAACCTCTTTTTCACCGAGGGTTTCGAACCCTTCAATATGTTCGATTTCGACCTGAAGAGCGAGGACGACCTGGAAGATGTCATCGATCTGGAAGAAGATAATGAAGGCAAAAGCGAAAACGAAGACGATGATCTCAACCAGCCGGATGATTGATTCTTAACCCGCGGGGGGAATCTTTTGCACTTAACCATCCTAATCCTGGCGATCTTACCGTTTCTGCTCAATCCTTCGCTCCAACCGCAACAAGGGTCAACCGAAATCGCTCCCGCTGACCCCCAGGTGATCTTTGGAGAATCGATCGAGTTTTCTGCCGGTATCCAATCTGATCTGCCAATTTCCAGCGCATCTTTGTTTGTCCAACCCCCTGGCCAGGATACCCGGGTAATTCCGATCCAAGGCGCCGTCAAGGACCAGATCGACGAAATATATAACCTGGCCGAGAACCCCCTGCGACCATTTGGGCAAATCACTTACTGGTACCAGTTGGCTTTCGCCGGCGGGCAGAGCTTTACCAGCCCAAGCTGGACGTTCTTTTATGAAGATAACCGCTTTGACTGGCAGCGCCTGTCCCAGGGCGGGATTCAGGTGGCCTGGATCGACGGGGATGTCCAGTTTGGCCAGGAAGTGGTCAACACAGCCAATGATTCGCTGGCCGCGATCAAAGCCGCCTTGCCGGTCGATCCGCCCACACCTTTACGGATTTATGTTTATTCTTCTGCGCAGGATTTGCAATCCGCTTTTCAACTGACCAATACTCCCTGGGCAGGCGGCTATTCCAGCCCCGACCTGGGTGTGATCCTGGTGGCCATCCAGCCTGGCCCCGACCAACAGGCCGACATGGAACGGCTGCTGCCCCACGAGTTAACCCATATTTTGCAGTACCAGTACACCGGTGAAAGCTACACGCAAATGCCCACCTGGCTGATCGAAGGCATGGCCACCTACGAGGAGCTCTACCCGAACCAGGATTATCAACGGGCCCTGGACAATGCCAACAGCAACAACTCGCTCTTGCCCATCTCCAGCCTGTGTGGTCCATTTCCCAAGGATCTTTCCGGGGCGGTTCTTGCCTATGCGCAATCGGCATCGTTCGTGCGCTACTTATACACCAACTATGGCAGCTCGGGATTACTTTCTTTGATGGACCGGTATAAAGATGGGTTAGGGTGTGAAGAAGGTTTCAAGGCAGTTTTTGGTCAAACTATTGCCCAGGCAGAAACCCGCTGGCAGCAGGAGGAATTAGGCCGTAACGTCGGGCTGGTTGCCGTGCAAAACATCGCCCCATACCTGGTGATTGCCCTGCTGATCTTTCTTTCGATCGGCATATCCTTGATTCCATTTTTGCGCCGCAAGCAGATCCGGAAGGAAAAATCCCATGCCTACCGCTGAATCGGCTCGTATGCACGCGCTGGTCAGCGGGCGTGTCCAGGGGGTTGGCTTTCGCATGTTCGTTCTCGAAAATGCCCGCGCAATGCAGTTATCGGGTTGGGTGCGTAACACCTGGCAGGGCGAAGTCGAAGTGACTGCCGAAGGCCCGCGGACCACCTTGATGGCCCTGCTGGACATCCTCCACGCCGGTCCGCCTTCCGCCTTCGTCAGCGACGTGATCCTGGAATGGCAGCCCTTCCAGGATGAATTTGTGCGTTTCGAAGTCCGCCACACCGAATAAACCAAAAAGTTCCCGGGTGTGAGGCATTTGCGGGAATAAAACAGCCGCCCATATCTCACATCTGGGAACTTTAAACTTTTTAAGTTATACCGAAAATCAGGAACCTATTTTTCGGGGTTTCCATCCCAGGGATAGATCTCGGTCCCAAGGGCAGCTTCACGAACCTTGGGGTCATCCGAAAAATGGCCGCGCCGCTCAGGTGGGATGAGATCGGCAATATGCTGCATGATTTCCTGGCCGATCTCGGCCAGTTTGCGCCGGTCCGTTTCACCCCGCTCCGAAACGAACAGCGGGCCGAAAGGCTTGCCGAACCGGATAGTCACCCTGGCTTTTTTGCCTTTGCGCAGCATCGGAAAAACGTCTACAAACCCATCCAGGCCAACCGGCAGGATTTGTGCCTGGGTGCAACTGGCCAGGTAAGCCGCCCCCGGGCGGGCCGGGCGTAAAACCGCTGCCCAGCTCCCGGCTTCGGGGAAGATGCCTAGAACGCCTTTTTGGCGCAGCACTTTGCGGGAGGCAAACAGGGCTTCCCGCGAGACCGAGCCGCGATAGACCGGCAGTACACCGTAGACACGCGAGATCCAGGAAACTGCCTTGGGGGCGTTGGGCATTTGCGTCCCGCCGATATATTCGATCGGATAAGGGACGGCTCCTATGACGGCCACCGGGTCGAGGAAAGAGAAATGGTTACCCACTACCAGCAATGGCCCTTCCTTGGGTAAATTTTCTGTCCCGAGGGTGGCGAACTCGGTTATTGCGCCGAATGCGCCGCGAATCAACTGGCGCAGCACCCTTCGGATGATGCGCCTGCGTGGATATGCAATTGGATTGTCTTTTTCGACCATCTGTGCCCTGGAATTCGTTAATCGGCTGCCACTTCCTCTAGAGGCTCCCCTTGATTTTCCGGCTGTTTTACCGACAGGAGGACAATCAAACCTACCACGAGGAAAATTGCAATCGAAATAATCGCAACACGAATACCCATCTGCTCGGCGGTGATGGTGCTAATCCCACGATTACCGTAAATCAGGGCAGCTTCGGCGGCGATGAACCCATAAACGGTTGGTCCAATAAAGGAAGAAGTACGCCCGCCAACCTCGAAGAAGCCGTAGAATTCAGCGCTTTTTCCTTCCGGCGCATACTGGCCAACCATCGTCCGGCTGACCGACTGGACACCTGTCAGGGCAAAACCAGCCAAACCGCCGATGATGAAGAAAACAGTCAGGTTATTGACGAACAACATCCAGAGGATTACTCCGATCATCATGACCAGTGAAATAACCAGCGAATTCTTGCTCTTCCAGCGATCCGCCAGGATGCCAAAGAGATACGCCCCACCGACGCTGGTGATCTGCACGATGATCATAAAGATAATCAGTTGGGTCTGGGTCATATTGAACAATGTCGCGCCAATAATCGCCGCGAAATCCAGGGCCATCATGATGCCATCGTTATAGACCAGGAATGAAACGATAAATTTGAGGTATTCCTTGTAGCTTTTGACCGCCTTGAATGTCACACCCAGGCGGGTCATTGCGACTTTCAGGTAGGATGAACCGGTTTCCAGAGGTTGCGGTTCGGCCCGTTCACGCAGCCACAAGACTGTTGGCAGTGTGGACAGGAAGAAGAAAGCCGCCGTGATCAGGAAGGAAAGGCGCAGAACGAAATTCCCGCCAATAAACATGATCAAAGCCAGCACAATTAACAGGCAAATAATCCCGCCGAAGGAGCCAATAGCCCAACCATTCCCTGAAACCTTGCCGATATCTTCGGGAGTCGTAATTTCCGGCAGCAGCGCGTTATAGAACACCTGCGCAGCGCGATAACCGATCTCCGCCAGGATGAAAAAGAGCATCCCGGTAAAGATGTCACCGGGCTTGACGAAAAACAATGCCGCCGTGAAGACGATCGATAGACCCGTAAAGAAGAAAAGAAATTTTTTCTTCGAACCCGCAAAATCAGAGAGAGCACCCAGGATCGGAGATAAAACGGCCACCACCAACATGGCAATCCCCACCGAAATACCCCATAACCGCGTCCCTTCCGAGCCGCCAACTACCTGCCCCTTGAAGTAAGCGGAGTACACCGCCAACAGGACAACCGCTGCATACGCAGAGTTGCCAAAATCATACAAATACCAGGCCCATCGCTCTCGGCGAGTAGCAGGGATCCTCTTGCGGCGGGCACGCCCTTTCGCCTTTTCAAGAGCAAGTTCCATATTTCACCTCGGATAAATTTAGGTTTTCGGGGGAGTTTTTTATAAAAATCAGGATTGGGTTATCCATTTGCAAGTTTATCACATGTTTGACAATATAGACATCACGAGTGTAAATCAAGCGCATCCCATTGCAGGATCACCCTCGCTTCCTTTAATAACCCTGGTGGATCTACAAAAGATACGCAATCCATTGATTATCTCCTGGCAACCACGATTTGAAATTTCCTGCCCGATTATCAAGTTTTAGTAACTACTCAGGCCTCTGTTAAAATGTCTCCGGGATTGAGGTGTATGCGGAGGTGAAGCCCCCGCATACACCTCAATCCCGGATTTCTTCCTTGTTAGGCTGTGCAGTTACAAATTTTTTTTTAACCATCCCAAATGGCCCAATCGATCTGTTAATTTAAACCCTTTCGGGGGTAAAATCGGGCTGAGAACAGGAATCCTACAGTACCCGTGCCCACATCACCTTCAAGAGGAACAAAAATGCCCAAACGATTGATCCTGGTCGCCGGAAACATCGGCTCTGGTAAAACCTCACTCACCGAACGGATTGGCTCACGTTTGGGCTGGCGTACTGCCTATGAGTCCGTAGTGGATAACCCCTATTTGCCGGATTTCTACGCCAACATGCAGGTCTGGTCGTTTCATTTGCAGGTTTACTTTCTCAGTCATCGCGCCAACCAGCACCTGGAAATGTGGGAAGATCCGCGTTCAGCGATCATCGATCGCAGTATTTATGAAGACGCCGCTATTTTCGCTCGAGCGCTCAACCATTTAGGCAACATCTCCGAACGAGATTTTGTGACCTACCGCAGCCTGTTCGAGTTGGTGATCAAAACCCTGCCCCCGCCCTCGCTGCTGATCTACTTAAAAGCACCCGTATCGGTGCTGCTCGATCGCATCCAGCAGCGTGGACGCGAGATCGAAAACAACATTTCGGCCGACTATTTGCAACTGTTGGATTCATATTACGAAGATTGGATGCAAACTTTCGACCTGTGCCCGGTGCTAACCATTCACACCGACGACCTAGATTTCGTCCACCAGCCGCAGCACCTGGATAGTGTCGTCCAGCGGATCCAGGACAAGTTAGCGGGGAAAGAAGAAATTACTTTCTAAGCCCACTCATCCCATGGCGGATTTGATCTCCGTCGTCGTGAGGATTTACCTTTTAGGGGGCTGCCCGCGATTACCCCTGCGGGCCTTATCATGAATGTTCCATTGAGGCTAACGAGGAAGAAAAGTAAACTACGCAGACCATCGAAAAATAGCGCGAATTTTTAATGTTTGCACGGGCAAAGGTCCGCAAACATCCCAAATTCGAGGTCCCTACAAACCAGCAAGGCGATTGCAACCTGCCTGCTTTTCGAGGGCAATTCCCCAATGAATGGGTTTTTGAGTGTTATTGTGGGGCTACGCCCCACAATAACACTCAAAATTATCTCTCTGTTGGGGCTAAATTGGCATGATGCGATTGCCCTGTACAAACCAGGCTGAGCAGTTGCACAAAAAGGATTATTTGATGATTATCGAAAATGTTAAACCTATCGGTGAATATCATTTACACATACTGGAAGTCAAGCCCTACGATCCGACCGTCGTACTGGTCGCGGTGGATGTGATCGATTTGATCAACCTGCAGCTTCCCGAACTGACCATCGAACACATTGGCAGTACTGCGGTGCCCCAACTGGCCAGCAATGGCATCGTCGATCTTTTAGTTATCGTCCCGGCCAGGCAGACCCAGGCCGTAAATTCCGTTTTGGCCAACCTGGGGTTCCAGCCAGTCACTAACCTTATGCTTGTAGCGCAAAACCATTCGATCCTGGTGGGTTCGTATGAATACCTGGGGTCGGTTTACGATATCCACGTCCATATTTTGGGGGAAAATGACCCGGCTATCTACCAGATGCGCGGCTTTCGCGATCGGTTGAGATATGATTTAACCTTACAAACGAATTATGTCGACCAAAAACGGGCGATGGCTAAATCAGGTAAGGCTGCTCCTTCTGAATATATAAAAGCCAAAGCGGATTTTATCCGCAAAGCCCTCAATCAATAATCGACCCGGGCCAGGAGAAAAACAGTTATAAGGACCTGCCAGGCAAGCTGAAAATCAAAAGGGTCAAGCTTTGGTTATCCCGTAAATAAAAAACGTGGCAGTTAACCTGCCACGTTTTCTTATATCGCGGAATGAGTTTTTTACCAGCCGCGCTTGCCGCCACCGCTATGACCACCGCGGTCGTTCTGGCGTCCGCCGCCGCCACCGCGCCGGTCGAATCCGCCGCCGCCACCGCCGCCCCCACGACGATCAAAGCCGCCGCCTGAACCACTGCGGGGTGGGCGCTCTTCACGCGGGCGGGCTTCGTTAACAGACAGGTTGCGATTGCGCAAGCCGTATCCATTGGTAGCCTGGATCGCATTCTGCGCTTCGGTTGCATTCGGCATCTCGACAAAAGCAAATCCACGAGACTGGCCGGTGAATTTGTCCTTGATGATTGCAACGGATGAGACTTCACCGTGAGCTGCAAACAAAGTCCTAATTTCGTCCTCGGTGGCGTCGTAAGACAGATTTCCTACATAGATATTCATTTTTTCCCTTTCGTTTGACAACCCTCTGATCCGCCCGGTAGGAAATGTCCACCCTATGACACGCGAGGTCGAAATTCTCCAGTTTTCACGCAGGTCGTCTGATAAAAATGGCTCGATACGTAAGATTATAACACTGAGCACTGATTACTGTAGAAGTCTCTAGGACCTTTTTAGAAAGGTGAAAGTGTTAATATCTCGGTATTGCCCAGGTTATTACATAATTTTGGGGTGTTTTTATTGTATTTCACGAGCGAAGCACCCGAAATACAATAAAAACACCCCTCTCTTTTACAAAAGTTGAGCCGTTAAAAAATTCCGCCAGATTACATCTCTTCCCTGAAAAGCAGTCCGTATTTTCGCCGGGCTGCTAACCAGGCTTTACGTAACAGCTCATACACTTCCTGGGGTTGTTTGATATTACGAAGGCTGACTTTCGGACTGCTTGGATCTGCGCCGGTGATTTCGATATCGCCCAGGTTGAGAATTCGCTCGCCCAGGTTCTGCTTGATGTCGATATCCTGGATGCGGATCAATTCGTAATGTTCGTAATCCTTACCCAGCAAACCGGTGGAAACAATCAAACGTTCGTTGGTGATGGCATATTTCTCCACCAGCGAAAGGAACGGCCGGCCCTGCCACAACTCGGTTTCTTCATCCTTCATATCGTTGATCGCAATTTTCGCCTGGGGCGTATCATCCAGGAGATCGTTGAAGGTCAATAAAACCTGGTCAGAAATCGATTCGACCATCTTGGCCTGCTTTTCGGCCGGAAATTGAGAAAGATCGACGCCGCTTTGGGAAATTCCCTGCCAGACGCTGCTGGTTACTCTCGTACGGTACTGGTCCATATCCATTTTGGTCTCCCTCGAAGGCAAATACGTCCAATTGACCACAATTATTCCGGGTATCCCCAGGATACCCAAATGTGATGTATCCCGCGAACTCGCGATTTGCGCAAGTCACCTCTCAAGTTTATCAGAAACAACGCTAAACCGATAAATTTTTTGTGTTTTTAGCAGGCATTTCACCGAAACGCAAAAAGATTATTGGTTTTCTTCTTCGCTCTCGCCGATCGAAAGGACTTTGATGCCCAGCATCCCCACAACCTGGATCGCCTGGGTCGGCTCGATCAGGATGCCGGCCAGGTCAGCAGGGTTGGCCTGCAAGCGGTCGATGGTAGAACTGCGAAAATCCGCCCCGGCGAGCTTTGCCCCACGCAAATCTGCTTTGGTCAGGTCACACTCCTGAAAAACCGTTTTGCGCAAGTCAGCTTCGACGAATGATGCCTCCTTCAAGTCGCATTTCTCGAACCGGGTCTTTTTCAATTTAGAAAGCGCGAACACCGAGCGGTGACCGGTGCACTCTTTAAAAATCACCTGCTCGACAATCGCCTCGAGAAACTGGGCGTTGAATATTTTGCAGCCTGTAAATACCACCCGTTGGAAATGAGCCTTTTCCCAATTCGACCCGGACAGATCGCAAACTTCGAACTGGACATCAACATCGCGTGAATAGGTCAACTGGGTCTGGTTGAACAATACCCGTTGAAAAGTTGTCCTTTCGATGACCAGACGGTCGGCTTTCTGGCCGCTTAAATCACAATTGGCTATGCGCATATCGGCCAGGCCAGTCTCCGGGTCCAACCGTTCGATGACTGTGGCGGTAGGCAAACGCTCTAATTTTGGGAGCTGTATTCCGTGGTAAGTGGTCCGGGGCATGAAAGGCGAATCCGATCAATGATGATTTTATGTAACTACCCAGGCTTGTGCAAGCAGGCCTCGAATTTACGGCGGTATGCGTGTGCATGCCCGGTTCGCGTGATTTATTTTAACGGATGGGGTACGTCGATAATGACACGATGAATGCTGTGAACCCGGCGTTGGTACAGCAAAGCCCGCCGGATCTGCGCAGTCGCCTGGTTGTGCAAGACGCCTTCCCAGGGCGATGAGAGGATCAACTCCGGCAAGATCAGCACCGCCTGGCGGCCATCATTATACTCCCGGTCAATCTGGTCCAGATATTGCAGCAGCGGACCGACCAATGAGCGGTACGGCGAAGCCAGCACCACCAGGTGGATATCGGGGAACCACTCGTTCCAGCGGTCACGCATTTCTTTCTCGTGTGATTCGGGGTTGATATCCACGTATACGGCCGTGATCTCATTTGAGATCGAACGGGCAAAATTGACCGCGTTGATCAGCCCGCGATGGACACCCGAAACCGGGATGACAATCCGCGGTTTGGGCAGCGGGCGCAGCGAGGGTGGCAGTCCATGCAAGGAAATTTGCTCAGCGACCCTATCATAATGTTTACGGATGCGATAAAAGAGCACCACGATCATTGAAATCACAAAAATAGAAATCCAGGCCCCTTCCAGGAATTTGCTAATTCCGATGATGACCACCGTGGAACCTGTGATCGTGGCGCCCAGGCCGTTAAGGAAAGATTTGTAGCGCCAGCCCTTTTCACGCGAACGCAGCCAGTGCCTCACCATGCCCGACTGTGACAGGGTAAAGGCCGAAAACGCCCCGACCGCGAACAAAGGCACCAGGGCATGCGAATCACCATTAAAGACTACGATCAGCAAAGCGGTCACACCGGCCAGCAGCAGGATGCCATTGGTAAATACCAGCCGGTCGCCCAGGTGGGCTAACTGGCGCGGTACAAAACGGTCCTGGGCCAGGATGGCCGCCACGCGGGGAAAACCGGCAAAACTGGTATTCGCCGCCACGGCCAGTATGGCCATGGTCGTAAATTGGACCAAAAAATAGCCAATCCCACCGCCGAAGATCGTCCGGCTCAAAGCTGAAAGGATGGTCTCGTCCTGCCGGGCCACCACCCCCAAAAGCTGGGTCAGGCCGATACTGCCCAGGAAGAGCACTCCCATCAAGGCCGCCATAATAATCAGGGTTTTAGCCGCGTTCGAAGATTCTGGGGACTTGAAAACCGGGACATTGTTGCTGATCGCCTCGATCCCGGTCAAGGCGGTACAGCCCGAGGCGAATGCGTGCAGCACCAGAAAAAGCGACAGTGGCTGCACGGCAGCCGGGACCGGTACTGCACCGGCGACCGGCGCTACGCCGCCAAACGCAGCCTTGACCCCGCCAACCAGGATCATCAAGATGAAGAAAAACACAAAACCATAAACCGGAATGGTCATGACCGTGCCGGATTCCTGCAAACCGCGCAGGTTCAACAACGTGATCACCAGCAAGAAAACCAGGGCGATACTCACCCGGAATGGATACAGTTGCGGAAAAGCCGAACTGATCGCGGCGACGCCGGCCGTCAGGCTGACCGCCGCGGTCAAGATGTAGCTGACCATCAAGGCTGCGCCGGCGATCAAACCGGGCAGGGTACCCAGGTTTTCACGCGCCACGACATAAGATCCCCCGCCGGAGGGATAGCCGTAGATGGTTTGGGTGTACGACAGCGCCACGACCACCAGCAGCCCGACGATCGCAATCGCGACCGGGAATTGCAAAGACAGGCCGGCCGATCCGGCGATCATCAGCCCCAGGTAGATTTCCTGATTGGCATACGCCACCGAAGAAAGCGCGTCCGGCGAAAAATCCGCCAGGGCTTTTAGTTTGTTCAAGCGCCTTTGGCCAAAAGAAGAATTCGGCAGTGGAGAACCGATGAAGACCTGCTTAATCTTGTTGATCATAAAGCCCTCTTACCCTGCACCGGTATAGATAAGCCCGCGTTCTCTCGATTGTAACCCGTTCCACCTTGGTTGGGTGAAGCGAGAAGGTATGGTCGCTCGCCCTGGAAAACCAAGAAGGTCCACCTGAAACATCCATAGATAATCAACCACGCAACGCTTTTTTGTTCGGCCCGGTCTCCAGACCGGGGCCGCTCTTCAATGCCAATCATACCCTGGCTTCTGTTCTTTCCTTATCCACTGTAGGGGCGAAGCCGCCGGGCCAAGCTCCATTCTACCAACCTGAGCCCATCTACCGGCTGCTTTGCCCGCTGCAGCGAAAAAAATTCCCTGGGATCCGGCAGGAAAAAGCAAGCACCCGTTGTAATTTTCCTATTCTTATGCCTGCCGGCGCTACGGGCGAAGCGGCCGGAGCGAATGCATATCTGCTTTCCAAGCCTGCCTGCCGGCGGCTTCGCCCCTACCGAAGAACAATATTTTTCAAAGCAAAGTTTCTTTTTGAATCGATATGCAGCCATTGTTCGGCCCGGTTTCCAAGCCGAGGCAGCTCTTCAACACCGGTCTTCCCCCAGACAAAGGAGCTTCTATTTCTCTTTTTTTAATATCCTCATGACGCTGTTCACCGGCTAGTCGAGACTGTAAAATGGGTAAGTGGCGGGACAATTTGCAATTGAAAAGAATATTGGTATAAAAGCGTAAGCTCTCAGCTTTTAAGTCGTTTGGCTTTATTAAATCATCACTGACGTTAATAATTCTTCACATACTCCAAAAAATTCTCCTGAAACCCTTCCAGCCAGGCTTCGATGAAAGACCTCTGTTCAAAAAAGGGCAGCAAATCTTCTGCCAGGTCAGAGATTTTCAATTCTGCGATCTTCTCCCCCAGCAATTCCATTGCAGATCGAACCGTATAAGGCTGGCGACCGTCATTTGCAAGCTTTTCCTCCAGCGGCATAATTTTCTGCTGCATAAACCACAGCAGGTCATAAAAATCGCGGCCTTTGATCGTAGCTCCTTCGCCCTTCTGAAAGTCTCGTTCCAGGCAAGCCAACATCTTCCCGGCCATCATCGTTTCCAGCGAAAAATGCGCGGCCACAAAACTTTTGCCAAACAGCAATACAGGCGTCCGGCGCAAGATAGCAGTTTGCTTGTGCAGGCTGACTTCCACTTTTAGATGCAGTGGTTCGTTGGCATGCGAGGTCAAGCCCAAAGCATAGAGAATGGGGAACTTCAATGTGGTACGGCGGACACCCCACTCCCCGATCTGGGTTTTGGCAGTCACATCGGCATACCCGACGTTAGAACGGTAGAAAGTCAGCAGGTCGTTTGCGAGATTACTCAAATCAATCCTGCTGCTGTTATCCAGGTCAATATCTTCCGAAAGCCGGTTGAGGCCGTAGATCACGTGTAGGCAGGTGCCGCCATAGAAATTAAAGTTTGCGATAGGCCGGGTGATTATAAAGGAAGTCAAGCGTATTGGCCTGCAGAAATTCCTTGAGGATCACCCGCCTGGTCTCATTGGGCAACAATGGGTCCTTTTGAGACAGAACGTTTTGCATCAATTGGAGTAATGTGGCCATACGGTTTTCCTCAGGTTTTCCATAATTTGGTTCATCTTTTTACTTTTACTGATCTCAACGAAGGACCCAAATTCAATCCGGTCATTTTCTGAGAAGTCCTCCAGGTTAAGCCGCAAATCTTCTGCCAGGTCATAGCCGGCCAATCGCCGGCCGCCCTTCCAGGGACGGAAATAGAGAAAATCAAACAACGCCTTTGCCACCGTGGCCTGGGCTATGGGGATGCCCATATATTCGGAAAATTTAAACCCTTGATAGAGATCTGTTTTGATATTACGGTAAGTAAAAGCCCCCAGTTTGTTTTCGAATACACGGGTCTGCTTGAGCGTGATTGCGGTAACCGGGTACGTTATTTCGGTGAGAATGGCGTTACGCTGTAGAATATATTCCAAAGATAGATAGGACTGGGGGATCAAAATTGCGCTGACCATGGGCGCAAATTCGGCGTCCGCGCGATGAAGCTCGAAAAAGCGGCGCGACATATAAACGCCTTTTTTAAGCTGGACAATCTGCCCGGCTTTCATCCAGCGATACAAACCAGTTTGGATTGTGCCGGCAGCCACGGATTCATCGTCCAGAAGCTGTTTGATCGCTTCGATGGTGAAGTATGGAAAGGAATCAAGAGAGGCAAGAACAGTTTTTTTCATATAGGATAATAGACACTTTCTGTCTATTATCCTATATATAAGTTCGAATTACAAGGGGGTTAATTATTGGCTATTGGTCAGAACCGCCACACCAAAGAGATTCGTCCTGCGAACATCGTCCAGGTCAGACTTTCCAACCCATCCCACCAGATTCCTGGGGGTTTACACGCTTTTGTCCTTGCCAACCCTTTGTTCGGCCCGGTCTCCAGACCGAGGCCGTTCTTCAGCGCCAATCGGGTATAGGGCCTGAAAGCCTGGTAATGCGCATCCCACATCGTTCACCGTTAATTGGCCAGGCCTTCCCCCCGGATCGGCGTTGCGGGCGTAGCTGCCGGAGCCAATGCATATCTGCTTTCCAAGCCCACCTGCCGGCGGCTTCGCCCCTACCGAAAAACACTATTTTTCAAAGCAAAGTTTCTTTTTGAATCGATATGCAGCCATTGTTCGGCCCGGTCTCCAGACCGAGGCCGCTCTTCAATGCCAATCGGGTATAGGGACTGAAAGCCTGGTAATGCACATCCCACATCGTTCACCGTTAATTGGCCAGGCCTTCCCCCGGATCGGCGTTGCGGACGAAGCTGCCGGAGCCAATACATATCCGCTTTCCAAGCCTGCCTGCCGGCGGCTTCGCCCCTACGAAAGAAAAACATATTTCGAGACAATTTCATCGCTTTCTACAATACCCAGACGCTACTTGCTTGGTATACTCACTATATGATCGACATCACCCCCTCCTTATCCCTCGACGACAGCGAGCTGCAATATGACTATATCCGCTCGGCCGGGCCGGGCGGGCAGAACGTGAACGGCGTATGTACGAAAACCCTGACGTTTCTCCAAACCATCCAGTCACTTTGCCTGTTCCATCTTTTGAGAGCATAACCTTTGCGTGCAACAACTCCAATACCTGCCGCTTACTCTCTGGAGAGGGATCCCAATCATCATTTGCAATCCGTTCGCGTACGCTTTTAGCAAAATTCTCTAAATCCTCAAATTGACCTTGGGATGGCAACGCAGTAGAAGCCGATTTCAATCTCTTTAATTTTGTCGTGAATTTCTACCAACTCGTGCTCCAACTGCACCCTCTGAGAGAGATATTCGGTTTTTGTCATTTGGATATCTGGATCAGTATAAGCTCGATTTAAGTTATTTAATTGCTGCTCAAATTTTTCCACTGAATGATAATAACCATCTAAGTGAATCCGTGAGCGGGAGCGATTTTCCTGATCTACTATTTGCGCCTGGTGATAGGCTTGTTGTAATTTTTCGGTGTTCATCAACATATCCGTAACCTCATTCCATACATTGTCTTCCAAACGGACTGCTGTAATTTCCCTATCCATACATTGTCCTTCTTGCCTACGGTGACGATAGGATCGGTATGCTTTGCGATTTTGCTTGGGACGGTCATTTTGAAAATTGGCCCTATATGGTTTTCCACACTCTGAACAACGAATCATGCCAGATAAAAGGTAAAAATGATGAGCTTGCCGGCGTAATGCTTCTCGATGATCTTTAATCCTGATTTGAACAAGATCAAATAATATTTCATCAACCAAAGGGGAAATTGTGATCTTTATCCATTCATGCTTTTCACGAGGTTTGCGATTCGAATTACTCTTGCAAACCGATTTGTTGTAATGGACATATCCTTTATACGCCGTATTAATGAGAATATTTCGAATAGCCGATAAATGCCAATTAGGTTTTCCAGTATACGAAGGAATCCCACGTTTTTCTAAGTCCATACGAATACCATGCATTGAATAATTCTGCTCACCATAAAGTGAATAAATCAAGCGGACGACTTTAGATTGTTCCGGATGAATTGAAAGTCCTCCTTTTCCTTTGGAATCTAAAACGTACCCATAAGGGGTTCTTCCCCCCACATATAATCCCTTCTCGGCCTTTCCGCGTTTTCCACGATTGCATCGCTCTACACGTTTAGCATTTTCCCATTTGGCAAATGTTGCATCCATATCTTTACGAACTTCCCCTTCCGGAGAGTCTTCGTAATTCCCTAAAGCAAATTCAATATTTGCACCTCGGCGGGAAAATTCGCGTTCCAGTGTCTGACGAATATATGGATCCCTTGCTAAGCGATCTATGGAAAGTACCACAACTATGTCGAATCCATATTCTTCCAGATAAGTAAGTGCCGCATCCAAACTAGGACGATTTATTTCCCGAGAAGTGTAATCATCTACATACGCAGGAATAGAATTTTCGTTTTTTTCAGAGTCTAATCCTGTTTTTTTATCAACATAAGCATTCCCAACCAAGGTGTAACCATTCTTCTGGCAATACTTCATACATTCTGCTATTTGAGTAGGAACGCTATAGTTGGAGCGCTGATCGTCTGTTGAAACACGGGAATAAATAATTGCGCGTTTTGTTGCTACCATTGAAAACCTCCTATTCTGCTATCACTTCAACGCCATGCCCATTTCGATGGATTCTTCCAGATGCTTCCAATTGATCTAGATAGGTATAAACTGTCTGTCTGGAAATATTTAATGCTCTAGCTGCTTCGGTCGCGCCCACAAGGGGATTGTCAAGATAAAGTGTCAATAGACTATCCATTCGGGCAGTAAGATTGGCTTTTCGAGCCGCATGAGCTTTGTCCAGTGAAGTGTCAGTTTTGACAATACTAGACGTTAAATTAGACATCAGGGGATTGCCTGGTTGTGTAAAAGTTTGACGGGAAGATTGACGTTCAGCTTTACGATCTGCTCGATCCTGAGCAATTCCAGATAGACGCCGGCGGTGTCCAGAACGCAACGCCAGATTGACCGCTCCCACTAGAGCTAACAACGGGAAGAGAGCCGGTGCATATCTTCCGAGTTCAGGAAAGATATCCAGAAAAACAGTTAAACCAATTGTCGAGACTAAGTAGACACCTACCAGAGATGCTGCCAATAAGAATGGAGCACCTGGATCGGTTTTGCGCTTACCGGCGTTGTAATCCCACAACAATAAGCTGGTACTGACAGTGGTCAGACCTAGACTTTCGATGATGGCGGCTGTTACCCAGCCTAAAGCAGGGATCCAATGCAAATCTTTCACAACTGCATTGGCTACCAACACCGCACTAGGGAGTGGCGTGATCCAGGGACCAATCGCTGCAATTCCATCAACCAAATTGGTTTCGATCTCCGAAAATGAATTTCGAATTTTGTTGACGAAAGAGAATAGAGCCAAAAATTGCCTCCTTATTAGGGGGCAATAGAATGCCCCCGGTGATAAACTCCCACCGAGGGCGAATCCTGGCTGATCGGCTATAATATGATCAGCCCCTACTGCCGGCTTGAACGGTGGTTGGGGTCAGGTTCGTGTAGGTGCTCGCTACATCTGCACGAACCGTCTTATTATTTTGTTCTATCTATTATATACCATAGAACAAATAAGCGAGTATTCGAAATTGCAAAGAATTGCTCCGGTTGTAGCGAGCCAACCTGGAAAGTCTTTAATAACGCCAGTTACGGTGAGCATTGGGTGGAAGAGAATAGTTCCCAGCAACCCATTTGGATATCTCCTTTTCTGAAATTCCCAGCATTTGGCACCAGCTCAAACCCACGAATTGCAGCCAGGTCCGAGCTTCCAAAACACAGGTCGGATTCTTACTCTTGAGATCCAAGGCAGCTTTGAACACAACTGCCAGGGCAAGCACCGCATAGGGATCACTAATAAATTCTTCATTCATCCCTTTTCTCTTTTACAATTTCCTTCAATTGAATATGCAGTACCTCTCCACCCGTGACCTCAATGAGCCGTTTTCTTAACTGTTGAGCGGACGTTTTTACGAATCTTTCAGCGTCCACATCCTTATCGAGGAAGAGAGTCAAGGCCAGGGCTAATTCCTCCGAGCTATAACCAGCTTCCAAGCGACCGTCCGGCAGCCGGCGCCAAAAGCCACCAATCGTAGGTAGCTTGTTATCGGCTGGTAATCGAAGAGCAATTTCGCAATTCTGCCATGGGGGAGCATCGTCCTGTGACGTTATGCCATTGGTGACATCAGTGACATTGGTTTCCCGGATAAGCTCAACGGGGAAATGAATCCCGTACACCCTTGCCCAACGTTCCAACTCAGCTAGAGTGATTTGCCATTGGCGGGTGCCTTTGCCGGCTTCGCGTGTTTTACGCAGACGCAGCTTGCCAAGCAGTCGGCCAACCTTTCGGGATGTTATGGACTCCTTGTCAATATCAGCTTCGTTACTTTCAGCAATAGTCTGCGCCGCTTCGCTGATTTGTGAAGTAGAGAAAGTCCAAGTGGAAGCAGCAACGTCACTAATGTCTTTAATGTCACTCTTGTCAGCAGCTAATTTGCACATCCCTTGAAGAACTAACAGGGTCAGATCACTGGATTGCAAATCACTAGTCTCTTCCTGCTGGTAACGCCATGACATTTCTTCTAATCGTTGCCACAATCCGCCAATCACCACCTGGTCTTTTCCCTGGATGAAACTTCGTAAGAGACAATGGTTTTGATCAACATCATCCAACCAGGCAGCTACAGAAAGGATGGCTTTCCAGGGCTGAAGGCTGCGTCCGCGTAAACGGGAATTTTGAGCTACTTTATTTTCATAACCATGCAGCATTGGCAGGTTAGCCAATCCAATTGCCCATAATTCATCCTGCAGTGCCTTACGATCATGTGGCCAAAGAGCATAATCCAACGGGTCGAAATTGGCTTTATTGCGGTCTGCGGTGCGAATGAGAGGAATGACAATCGTACGGGACGCCAACACCGCGTCCGGCATACGGATGGCAGAGAATAACCGTGGACAGTAGGCATTCACATAACGCAGCTTCCACTTTCCTGGTCCATCTGCTTCTTTGAGCGGAACACTCGATCCGCGCCGGTTGCCGGCTAGCAGCAGGGCACGTTTATCTGGGTCCGTCTGTTTGGGATCGGAAATGTTTTCAGCATCATCGAAGGCCAGGGTAGCTCCGTAATCAGCCAGGTCGCGTAAGCTGGCAAAGCTGCCGCCGGCCAGGATCAGTTGACCCAGATAAGCCATTTCGGTTACCACGATCAGCAGGTTGGTTTTTCCTGATCCTGCTTCTCCATTCGGCCAGAGGAAACCGATCACATTGAAGGCATCCAACAAGTAAGTCCCCATGATATAGCAACCAATGAGTTCAGCCATGGATTGCTGATCACCCAGTGAACGGTCAAAGTCTAGGAAACGATTGATGACTGCTACGATCTTAGTGAAGGTATCAACTGGATTGGGACGTTGACCCTGGACATAGGCTCGTACGCCGCGTGTAGACCAACGTTTCTCAACCGGTACAATCTCATGAAAATTAGTAGATAAACCTAACTCACTCATTAACCGAGTGGTTTGGCCATCGCTAATTTCACTGAACACCTGTCCATCATTACGGATAATAAAAAGGCACAATCTTTCTTCAACCAGTGGCGGATTATGAACCTGCAGGTTGCCCTCTTTATCCAGAACTTCTCGTCGAGTAGTACGTACTGGAAGCCAAGTGGCTGCATAGGCTTGTTTGCCTACCAGGCTCAGCGGGCGTGTGATAGTAGGTGAAGGTTCATCCAACAATTCGATGGTAGGCTGTGCTGGCTGGGGAACCGGTCGCGGCTGTTCGGTTAATGCTTCCAGGTCTTGCAAGGTATGTCCGTCAGCCAACCAGTCATCCACACCCCATTTGATCCCGCTAGGATGGTTAGGAAGGTAGATAGCTGAGACGATAGCTCCTTTGCGCTGCAGGATCTCGGTCAGGCGTTCCAACGCCATGCGTACCGAGGGCTTGTACATCACATCTGAGTCGAAGACGATCCGCACCAAACGATTCTCCCAGGCGATGAAATCAAAGTCAGCCAGAATAGTTGTTCCACCGAATTCGTTGCGGCCTTTGAAGTTCCAAACACCCAGCAAATCAATGGCGCAAGCACCCTGGGATGCCAATGAATCCGCTTTCTTCTGCCCTTCGGTGATAAAGAGCGGAATGGTTGGATTTTTCAGCGTTTTCAGGCAGGCCGGCGGGCAGTCCACCCTTACGCCGGCTCCTTTCGGTATCTCGTACTTCAACACTTTGACTGGGCGTAGCCCATCTGCTTCCCGCTTGCTGCGATCCTCGTAGGTTCGGGGGTTATCCGGACGGTAAACGTGCAGGCCGATCTTGCCATCGGTGGTGTGGAGAGGAATTAACAGTCCGGGTACGCGACGCTGTGCCGGCGAAAAACCGAACTGTACCAGGTCGCCTTCGCTTGTGATCGTGCGATAGCCACGCTCTTTTATCATCTGATCCGAGATACCCGATTCTATGGATAACATCTTGAGATGATTTTCAGAGAGTGTCGAATATTGGATACTCATGGCAATGGCTCCTGGTTTTGGACAAATTGAGCGTCTATTTCTTGTGAGATTACGTGTTTATTGTTCTTGCTATTCTTTGAGATTTTCTGGTCTGTTTCGACCGCATTAATTTCTTTTTGTGTTCCTGTAAATTGATCGCTGAGGATGAAAGCGTAGACGCGCGCTAACAACCTGCCCTGCTCCTCCTGTGACAATTGGAGGGTTTCAGCAGGTTGATTCATGTTTGAGGCTATCCTCCTGTGGATGATTGAGGTTGGGTAGGGTATCCTGCAGCAATCCCCGCCGGACAAGTTCCAGTCGGACGATGAGGCGCACCTGGTCAGCCGGCGTGCGCATCTCACGTTCAGAGAGATGGATCAGGGCTGAAAACTCCGGCTGTTCAAACAAAACTTTGAGACAATTGAGCATAGAACTCCTTTTGGCAAAAAAAATGACGACGTTTGATTCAACGTCGCCATTCTGCCATTTGGAATATCCCTTGTTCAAGTGCCCTGCATATCCCTCTTTATCCCTTGAATATCCCTTTTTATCCCAAATAATAAGTCAGGAGGGTTTATCTTTCGGTTTCTTGATGAAATTTGACTTTCGATAAGGAACTATCTGGATACCAAATTCATTTCTTAATTTATTGATCCGATTGAGGACCGTTTTTCCATTCAGACCTACTCGAACAGCAATCTGCCCGCAAGTAAATCCCTGATACCAGAAACGGAGTATCTCCCGGTTAGCACCCACATCTGGAATGCCCATCCATACTTCAGAAGGAGGTAATTTTTCTTGAGGTTGGGGTTCTGGTTTAATTTCATTACGAGCAGGTTCTTCTGGAATATCAGGTAATGAAAACCACCCCAATTTTTCAAGTTCATCTCGAATTTTATCCCATAGGAGCCATAGGGTTCTATCCCCATTCAAATGTATACGCAATAACGATCCTGTTGAGGGAAGAACATGGGCATGAATTGATAGCAGGTTTTTTCCAGCAGTAAGCTTTACCTCAACAGGGTTAGCATCTGAAGGAATGCTACTAATATCTTTATGGTTGCCCGGATTAAGGGTTTGGCATACTAATTGGTGATGTTCAGTTTGAGAATGTAGTATCTGGGTAAACTGCCGGAGCATGACGCCAAACTCAGCTGGTGTACCTTTAATGGGAAAATCAAAATGTTCTTCAATTTTTTCAGTAGGATTTGGTTTCATATCCGGTGGAAGATTATGATACCCAAAGATCTGAAGCCGGCCGATTAACCAAGCGATAAATTCTTGTCGACGTTCAGTACGTTTTTCGTAAAGTGCTTCCATTAGGTTTAATTTGACAATGTCTTCTTGACCTAAAATTTCAGCGAGTTCTTCCTCTAGGACCAACTGCCTCCTCGCGAATAAGTATTTCATATTTAGGTAACTCATCAGAATTGATGGCTTGTAGCGGCTCAAAGCGAATTTGGCTTTTACCTGGTTTGATCTCCTCATAAACAATCCTCCCAATATTTCCCCATTTGCCACAGAAAATCTGCAGAGCATTTGTTGTTAAAACTTGGTATGTGAATAACCCTGGCTCATAGACAGAACCGAAGCAAGCCACTATGGTTACTATCCAACGTTGTGGAGGCGAATGAACTGGCTGAAAGAAGAGTTGATAGGTACTTAGGTTGATCATGTCTTTTTTTACCGGTGATTTTATTATTGGACTTTTAAAAATAGAATTTATATTCTATTTTATCATTATTTGAAAAACATGGATCATAATCGACTTGTGCTCTATTTTCGTTGACAAATTGTGTGTCCTCACCTATGATTTAAGAAAGATGCTACGCGAGGTCACATATGACCGGAAAAATTGTCAATCACTTTCGCATTTTGTTGGCTCAAAAAGCGACCATACAGCAGCAAAACATTGCTTTGATGGATGTGCAGCGCGAGACCGGCATTGCCTGGTCTACACTCAACTCCTGGGCGAACAATCAAGTATCCCGCTATGACGCACCCGTGATTAAGGCTTTGTGTGAATATTTTGATTGCCAAGTGGGGGATCTTTTAGTTTACGAAAAGATTTCTCCTTTAGCATAATCTTCATGCAAAAATACCACTTATTAAACTGAGAAAAAAATGCTTACTGCATATCACGCTAAATACTTTGCCTACGAATTAACCAAGCGACATTCAGCTGATGATCCTGAAAAACTTGCTGGAACTCTGGTGGATGCACAAGTGGATCTGAACCCGCATCAAGTTGATGCCGCCTTATTTGCCTTTGGATCGCCACTTTCAAAAGGGGCTTTGTTAGCCGATGAGGTAGGGCTGGGAAAAACCATTGAGGCTGGACTTGTCATTTCACAATGTTGGGCAGAACGAAAACGACATATTTTAGTTATTACCCCCTCAAATTTACGCAAACAATGGTTTCAGGAATTGCAAGAAAAATTCTTTTTACCATGTCAAATTCTGGAAACAAAATCATTCAATCATATTTATAAAGAAAGTAAACGCAATCCCTTTGAAGGGGATAATATAACCATCTGCTCTTATCATTTTGCCCGCAATAAATCTTCTGAGGTTATGCGCATTCCATGGGATCTGGTTGTGATTGATGAAGCTCATCGCCTCCGTAATGTGTACAAAAAATCCAATAAAATTGCAAATGAACTTCGCGACACACTTAAAGGGTTTAATAAATTATTACTAACCGCTACACCCTTGCAAAATTCGCTGCTTGAATTATTTGGTTTAGTCAGTTTTATTGACGAGTATACCTTTGGTGATCTTAGAAGTTTTCGAGAGCAATTCAGTGATCTAAATGATCCAAGTACTTTTCTAACCCTCAAGGCAAGGTTAAAACCTATATGCCAGCGCACTTTACGCAGCCAAGTCCTGCCTTACATTAAGTACACCAAACGCTTGCCCATTTTACAGGAATTTACCCCCGGCAATGACGAATTAATCCTTTATGACCTGGTTTCCGAATATCTGCGTAAACCAGAATTGCATGCTTTGCCTTCGAGTCAACGCCAATTGCTTACTTTGGTCCTTAGAAAATTGCTTGCAAGTTCTTCCTTTGCTATTGCAAGTGCCCTCGATAAAATGGCTAAACGCCTGCAAAAAAAACTCGATGAAGCCGAATCATCTCTCAAATCGCTTGAAGATACTTTGGATGAGGATTATGAAGCTTTGGATGAAATAGCCGAGGAGTGGGATCAGCAGGATGAACCTCCTGATCTGACACAAACCGAGCGAAAAGCCCTGGAAGCGGAGATTATTGAACTAAGGGGGTTTTACACCCTGGCAATATCGATTACCGAAAACGCTAAAGGGAAAGCCTTACTGAAAGCCTTAGAGACAGCTTTTACCAAAGCAGCTGAAGTCGGTTCAGCCCCCAAAGCACTTATTTTTACTGAATCTCGCCGAACCCAGGAGTACCTTTTAAAATTATTGATAGACAGCCCATATCAAGATGGTGTCGTTTTGTTTAATGGTTCCAACAATGATGCTAAATCGAAACAAATTTATAACGATTGGATAACCCGATTCAAAGGTACAGACCGGGTAACCGGATCCCGAACAGCTGATATGCGTTCCGCGCTGGTAGATTACTTTCATGATGAAGGTCAGATTATGATCGCTACAGAAGCGGGAGCGGAAGGTATTAATTTGCAATTTTGTTCTTTGGTTGTAAATTATGATCTTCCATGGAACCCACAAAGGGTGGAACAGCGAATTGGCCGTTGTCATCGTTATGGTCAGCAATACGACGTTGTTGTGGTTAATTTTCTAAACAAAAAGAACGCTGCTGATCAACGAGTTTATGAACTTCTGGACCAAAAATTTCAACTTTTTGCTGGAGTCTTTGGTGCCAGTGATGAAGTTTTAGGTGCAATTGAATCAGGTGTTGCCTTTGAGACGCGCATTGCTGATATTTACCAGAATTGTCGAACCTCAGAAGAAATAAACGCCTCTTTTGATCAATTGCAAGAAGAATTAAGTGACCAAATCCAAGAAGCTATGACTTATGCTCGCCAATCTTTGCTAGAACATTTTGATGATGAAGTAAAAGAGAAGTTGCGTATTCGAGCAATCGATACACGACAAAATCTTAATCGGTATGAGCAGATGTTAATGCAGCTGACCGCTTTTGAATTAGATGGCCATGCCAATTTTATTAGCGATTCTTCGTTTGTTCTGAATGATGGCCGTTATGGGCATGAGGATATACCGACCGGTCTTTATGAGTTGCCGCGCCGTTCAGGCGATGCATATTTTTATCGTTTATCTCATCCTCTGGCGCAACAAGTAATTGAACAGGCGAAAAAGCGTTCTCTAGTGCTCGCTGAATTGATTTTTGATTATTCCAGTGCCCCCAATAAAGTTACCATTCTTGAAAACTTGCCAGTAAAACAAGGGTGGTGTCAATTATCTCAATTATCTGTTGAGTCACTTTCTCAAATTGAAGATAGGCTGATTTGGACTGCATTCAGCGATGATGGGAAATTATTAGAAGAAGACATAGCTCGAAGATTGTTTCAACTGCCTGCACAAGTTAATGGTAGAACCGAACTGATCGAACCACCCCCTACCCTTGATGGTCAAACAGCGGATGTTCAAAAAACCATTCTGTTAGAAATTAGTCTGAGGAATGCAAAAATCTTCGAGGCCGAAATTAGTAAATTAGAAGCCTGGTCGGATGATCGCAAAGTCATGTTGGAGCGGGAAATTAAAGAATATGATCGAAGAATCAAAGAAGCCCGGCGTTATGCCATCGCTGCTTTGACTTTAGAAGAAAAACTTGCGGCTCAAAAAGAAGTGAAATCTCTTGAAAAAGAAAGAACGGAGAAACGTCGGGCTCTTTTCCAAGCGCAAGACGAAATAGACACTCAAAGAGATGAAATAATTAGGGATACTGAGAGCCGAATGACTCAACAGCAATCGCTTTCAAAATTGTTTTGCATCCGTTGGGAGATTATTTAGCAAATCTTTTGTAACAATGGACGTTTTCTAATTGGTGGGGATTTGCAATTAGTGGAGGATAAAAAATGATAGATGAAATTCCGTACACGACACCTTGCGAGTTGTTAGCAAAAAAGACTGTGACCCGGTTAGTTAGTGAAGGGTTACTACCTGCGATATATGGTCCCGAAGCAATAAAAATATTGGTAGGAGGCGTATCCAAACCAGAGGATTGGCAATTATTGATAGAAAAAACAATTGAAATCGAAGAAACGGGAGGACTTGATGGCCACAGGTAAGAAACGCATTGAAAGATTGCAGATTTCTTCTTTCCGGGGGGCAACTTTACCAGTGGTATTCGAGTTCCAACAACAACATTCAATAGCCCTTATTTTTGGTGAAAATGGGTCAGGAAAATCTTCTGTTGCCGATGCGCTGGATTTTATTTGCAATAATGAATTTGGTTCTCTTCAGCTCCGTAATGGAACAACCCCATATCATACTCACATAGTTTCTTCATTGGGGCAACCAAAGGACTTGCAAATAGAAATGATATATGGAGGTCAGACCTGGAATGCAAAATTGCAGGGCGCGAGACCAGTAACAACTCCATCTTCTCAACCCCGTGCATTTATTCTTCGGCGAGCTGATATCACCCGCATAATGGAAGTTAATGATGGAGATCGATATAAAAACCTTAAGGAATTTATTGTCTTTCCTCAAATCGAAAGTGCTGAGACTTCATTGCGTGCAGCAAATAAAACCGCCTCAGAGGATGTAACACGTTCTATTACTCAAAAAGATACCGCTGAAACAACTTTACAGCAATTTTGGGAGGCTGAAGGAAAACCTGTTGGTGATTGTTTATTCTGGGCACGAGGAGCTATTCAACTATCTATTGAGGATTTGAAAACTCAATTAGCCAAAGACAAAGAATTGAGAGATTTATTTGATACTGCTGTGCGATCAGAGAATGAATTAGTCATAGAAGAAGCTAAATATAATACTAACTTATTGAAACAAACGACATTATTAAAACAACTAGAAGAAGCTAGTTTAAAGCAAACAAATGCAGATTTAGTCTCAACGCTTCAAAGTGCACAAACCTATTTGGAGAAACATTCAGAAATGAATAGTTGCCCGGTTTGTTCAAAACCAGAACCGCACGATTCCTTACTATCTCAAATAACTTATCAATTAACTCAACTAAAAACAATTCAATCCATAGTAAATCAAATAGAGCAATATAAATCAACAATTCAGCAATCAGAAGGTGCAAGGAGTGTCGCTAACCTAAAGTGGCAATCCGCAGCGAATGAATTACACAAATTGCTATTTCCTGCCAAAACAAAATTAACAAAGGGGTTATCTGCAATTCCAAGTTCGCCAGCATCAGATGAATTTCGTCAATTAATTCAAAAAATGTCTGCGAATCGATCTGATTTGGAACTTGATATAGTTTCTGGGGATCAAAAAATCGCGCAACATAATGCAATTAGCACTCATCTGGCAACAATCGATGATCTAAATCAATCATTAGCCATGAAACATGCCGTTTCCCAACGGTTGGGAGCAATACTAGCTGTTGTCGAACAGGAACGTAAGCAGCATGTTCAAAATATTGTTGATGGAATTAGCGGAACTGTCAGTGCACTTTATGCTCGTATCCATCCTAATGAGCCTCTTGGTGAGCCTAGTTTTGGTATGAAACCCAATACAATAGGATCCCTCACCATGAAGGGAAAATTTGGCACCAACAATGATATTTCTCCTGTCGCCTATTATAGTGAAGCTCATTTGGATACATTGGGTCTGTGCGTTTATCTGGCGCTAGCCAAACAATCTGAAAATGCTCTTGTTGTATTAGATGACGTGCTAATGTCTGTGGATGACCCGCACCTTGACCGGGTGATTGAGCTTATTAACGATGAGGCACCAAACTTTGGCCATGTGATCATCACAACTCATTCACGAGCCTGGTTTGACCGTGTTCGACAGGGGAAGGGAATGCCAGCGGAATTGATCGAATTATATGGCTGGGATTTGCAAAGTGGCATTAAACATAGTCATGCACCGTTAGCTGTCAATGAATTGCGCAATGTTGTTGCTGCCCCGAAGGTTGACAGGCAAGCGATTGCTTCTCGAGCCGGAATTTTGTTAGAGCAATTATTAGACGAGTTAACCCTTCGTTATCAATGCAGGTTGCCACGCAAACAACTGGCGCGGTACACTTTAGGAGAATTAGCGGATTGCATTGACAAAAATCTACAAAAATTGCTACGGGTGGAGCATCTGGATGATGCAGGTATCATTACAAAGTCGATTGATTTAATTCCCTTGATTAAGTCGGTGACAGCAGATACATGGATTCGTAACCAGGTAGGAGCGCATTTTAGCCCTGATTCGGCAGGAATTTCTGATAATATGGTTCGAACCTTTGGAGAAAATGTGCTCGCTTTTGCAGATGCCATCTTATGTGAAAAATGTCATCAACTTCCTACTAAAAATAAAAGCGGTAGTTATTGGGAATGCGGCGGGGGTTGCGGAAAAATTCGTTTATACCCTATGGTTGCACCTTAAACAATATATGTCGAATAGAGATGTCAGAATAAGATATTTTGATAAATCAGGATAATTTTTATGCTTAGAGCAAATGCTGGTGCAGAATTAAACAGAAAAACAGGTTTTAACTATTCTAGAAGCAAGGTTTTTCAATATGTTGCCATCTCGTTTTCCTAATCGGCCTCAGGAAGACCAAAGAAAGGATCAGTTTAGTCGTGCATTAGCTGCTTTCTCCATTCAAAAGCTTTCCGGTTGTAGTGATATCGATTCTGTTGCCTCAGTCGTAGATTGTGGCGATGATAATGGGATTGACGCAATTTATTATGATCGCAGACAAAATATACTTTGTTTAGCTCAATCGAAATTTGGTGATGCTCCAGATCGTGCCTCTACTCTTACCTTTATTTCTGGGGTCTCTGATCTATTAGCAGAGAGATACGAACGTTTTTTCCAATCTGGTCGCAACCCAGAATTTGAACGTGTTCAATCTGAGGTTGAAGAAGCACTTGGAATGCCAAACACCAAGATTTTAATAGGTATTGTCTATTTGGGTAATCCATTAGGACCGCATGCAATTAGTGATCTAGAAGCTTTTAAAATAGGCCAGAACGCACTAAAAAATTGGTTTGACTGGCGCGATATTGGCCTACCTGTAATTCACAGGTGGCTTACCGAAGAGCAAGCTATAGAGACAATCAACGTGGAAATATCCGTTGAGCACTGGAATTATTTTACTGAGCCCAGAAGAGCAGTCTATGGGTTTGTTCGTGCATCTCATTTGAATGAAATTTATCAACAATATGGAAATGCGTTGTTCCAGAAAAATATTCGGCACTACCTGGGCAATCAGGCTGTAAACGTTGCAATTTCCGAAACGGTTCAGGCAAACCCTAATGAATTATTTTATCTAAATAATGGTTTGACAGTCATTTGCTCGGAATATAATTTTGCTCCAAACAATCAAGATCGCGCCACATTTACTCTCAATAATTTTTCGATTGTAAATGGTGCACAAACAGTTGGTTCTATAGGTCAAGCAAGTCAAATTGGTGAGCTTTCAGCCGAAGCAAGAATAATGGTAACGATATTGGAAATTGGAGTTGACGAGAATTCAATCGAGCTTGGTCGTCGAATAACCCATGCACGCAATACACAAACCTCAGTGAACCGAGAGGATTTTGCGGCACTTGATCCCAATCAAGAACGATTGCGGCAGGAGCTTGCGATATCCGAAGTTATTTATAATTATCGACCTTCTGCAGAATCATTGTCCAGTAAGGAAAACCAATTCTCTTTGTCAGAAGCTGCCCGAGCATTAGCTTGTTTTTCAGGGGAGACGCAGATAATCGTTGTCGCAAAAAGGGAAATTAGTTTGATTAGTGATCGGAATGGCACTTATTATTCAAGACTTTTCCGGGCTGGTCTGACAGGTACGCAACTTTACCATGCAGTGCAAATCTTTCGTTATATAGATAATTTATTTGAACATGCGGAGAATGCTGAGACGGGGCGCCGGCAAATGTTTTTCCGGCATGGACGGTATTTCATTATGCATATTTGGGGCAGGCTCAATCAAGCAATACTGAATAAAGTCGAGCTCATTCTTTCTGACAATGATAAACTTGAAATATCTCGCCAAATATTGGAATTGGCAGAACAAATTTATTCCATTGCTGAACCTATGTTTGCGGCTGACCAAAAAGGGTATTTAAAGATATTCAGGACCATGACTGATGCAGAACCGTTAGCCCAAACTGTTATGGCACATATCAATCAGCCTGAAGCGGCATAGAAGATTGGAATTCAATATGACTGATCACAAACAAAAATTGGAATTAACCTGGATCGGCAAAGATAATCGACCGCGCTTAGAACCGCGCATTTTATTGGAAGATCCGGAATTAAGCTTTCATGCCAACCATCGAGTGACGGATAATGACATTTTCGATAACCGTTTGATATTTGGCGATAATTTATTGGCTTTAAAAGCTCTATCGTCAGAATTTTTAGGAAAAGTAAAATGTATATATATTGATCCACCTTTCAATACAGGTGAAATGTTTGAAAACTACGATGATGGATTGGAACATTCAATTTGGCTTGGTCTGATGCGAGAGCGTTTTGTAGTTCTACGTCAGTTACTATGTAAGGAAGGGTCATTGTTTGTTCATCTAAATGATGATGAGCTGGATTACTGTAAGGTATTGCTAGATGAAGTGTTCGGGCGCTCAAACTTCGTTAATAGGATCACTGTTTCTTCGCGTTCACCCTCTGCATTTAGCACAGTTAATCCGGGGGTTTTTAAAGCATCTGAATACATTCTTTGGTATGCATATGATAAAAATAATTTCGTTGAAAACTCAGGTAGAGTTCGACGCACACCAGATTATGCCTATAATAAATGGTTAAATAACCCCAGTGAACCATTCGATCAGTGGAAATTAATCCCGCTTATGGATGGATATGAAAAAGCGTCACCTCCCCGCTCACGTAGACCAGATTCTGCTTTAGAGCATTTTCATCAGTTTATTGTAGATAATGCAAGTAGAGTTTGTCGCTTGGCATCAATCAGTGATACTGGTGCTGGAGAGGCTATTATCGGACTAAAAAAAGTGTCTCAATTAAATCCCGGAAAAGTATTTCAACTTGAACGAGATCGTGGATTAGATACCGTTTATATTCTCGATGGACAACAACTACTATTTTATTCAAAGAATGTTGTGGAAATTGATGGCGTCCTTTCCGCTAGCGCGATCATGACGAATATTTGGACTGATATCGCTTGGGAGGGCATAGCGAATGAAGGAGGAGTTACTTTTAGGAAGGGAAAAAAACCTGAAAGACTAATTCGCCGCTGCCTAGAACTAGCTACATCAGCGGGAGACGTTGTTCTTGACTCCTTTGCAGGCTCAGGCACAACAGGTGCTGTTGCTCACAAGATGGGGAGACGCTGGATCATGGTGGAATTAGGAGATCATTGCCAAACACATATCATTCCACGGATGAAAAGAGTGATTGATGGAGAAGATTTAAGCGGAATTACCGAAGCTTTTAAGTGGCGGGGTGGTGGGGGATTCCGCTATTATCAGTTAGCACCTTCTCTTTTGGAGAAAGACCACTGGGGCAACTGGGTCATTAACAAACAATATAACCCCGGTATGTTGACAGAAGCTGTTTGTAAACTGGAAGGGTTTATTTATGCACCCAGCGACGAACACTATTGGATGCACGGATATTCCACAGAGCAGGACTTTATCTATATCACAACACAAACCCTGACCCATGAACAACTACTTGCGCTCAGCGAAGAAGTGGGAACTCAACGGACGCTCTTGGTATTGTGCTCGGCCTTCCGTTCCGCCAGTGGAGATGCTATTCCCAACCTGACAATCAAAAAGATTCCTCAGGCGGTGCTTTCCCGCTGTGAATACGGTCACGACGATTATAGTCTGCAAGTAGCTAACTTACCCTTGACTCCGCCTCTAACCCAACAAGATGAAGAAGATTTAATCGATTCAAAATCGGTAGAGCGCCAACTGGGTTTTAATTTAGGAGGGGAAAACTAATGCATCGATTAGTCAACGCAATTAGCGGCCGACTCAGTCTGCGTCCACCGCAGCGACGCTCACTTGAAATTCTAGACCGAGTAATGGAAATTACTCCGCCCAATAAAAAGCCTGATTTACAAGCAGTTCTGGGAACCATTCACTCAGAATTTCCTACGGTCACTGATTTTGAACGAGATTTTCCTTCGCTTTGTTTTGCTCTGGCAACTGGCGTTGGAAAAACCCGGCTGATGGGGGCTTTTATCAGTTATTTGCATCTGGCTTATGGGCTGAATAATTTCTTTGTACTTGCGCCTAATCTAACCATCTACAATAAACTGATTACTGATTTTACGCCCAACACACCCAAATACGTTTTTAGAGGCATCGCTGAATTTGCTACCAATCCCCCAGAAATTATTACGGGAGACACTTACGAAAATTCAGCCGGCACCTTATTTGACAGTATTCTGCGATGTAAAATTAATGATTTTTAATATATCAAAGATAAACTCCGAGGTTCGCGGTGGAAATTCCCCTCGAATCAAACGCCTTTCAGAGTATATTGGGCAAAGTTACTTTGATTATCTGGCCGGTTTACCGGATCTGGTGATGCTGATGGACGAATCACACCGTTACCGAGCCAGCGCTGGTGCACGGGCGATTAATGAGCTCAAGCCAGTTCTGGGGTTGGAATTAACCGCGACCCCATTTACCGAAACAGGACGAGGAGCCATTCCATTCAAAAATGTAATTTTTGATTATCCGCTCGCAAAAGCCTTACAAGATGGCTTTGTTAAAGAGCCTGCGGTCGTGACCCAAAAGAATTTTCAACCTCAAAATCACTCCCCTGCTGAGATTGAGCAAATCAAATTACAAGACGGCATTCGTCTGCACGAAAACGTTAAAGTGGAATTGGAAACTTATGCTCTGCAGACGGGCAAACCCTTTGTCAAACCATTTATGTTGGTTATTGCGCGGGACACAACTCATGCTCGGTCGTTATTAAACCTGATTCAATCTGATGAATTTTTTGAGGGACGCTACAAAACAAAAGTCATTCAAGTTGATTCCACCACAAAAGAAGATGAAGTTGTCGCACGGCTTCTAGAAGTGGAAAACCCTAACGAACCAACTGAAATCGTCATTCATGTGAATATGCTCAAAGAGGGTTGGGATGTTACCAATCTCTATACAATTGTTCCCTTACGAGCCGCAAATGCAAGGATCTTGATTGAACAATCTATTGGTCGTGGTTTACGTCTACCATTCGGCAAAAGAACTGGTATAAAAGCGGTTGACAGGTTGAGTATCGTTGCCCATGATAAATTCCAGGAGATTGTGGATGAAGCCAACCGTCCCGATTCTGTTATTCGGTTAGAACAACTTATTCTAGAACCGCCGGACGATAATTCGCGGATGACTACCGTCTTAGCAACGCCAACAATTGCGAGTCAAACTAGCCGGGGTAACACTAACAGCTTCTTTAAGTGGGGGCACTCGGATCATTCCATCTTCAATTTTTAAAACCCCTGCAGAACAACAGGTTGCCCAACTTGCATATCAAGCCATTCAGAGACGTGAGTTTTTGCCCACATCGACCCATTTACAGCAACCCAATGTGATGAACGAAATCGTGCAAGAGATTCAAAGGCAATATATACCGCCCGCTCAAACGGAATTACCTGGGCTTGAGCCTCAGCCAGCACCAGACATTAAAGCAATCGTAAAACAGGCGGTTATCCAATTACAAAAACTAACTATTGATATCCCGCGGATCGTGGTCGTTCCTACCGGAGTGGTCAGTAGTGGTTTCGACAATTTTCAGATCGATACAACCAATGTTCATTTTCAGCCGGTTGATCGAGATCTGTTGATTCGCAGCTTACAAAACAACGAGCAGGAATCCCTCAGCACTGGCAATCGGGTTGCGTCTGAAACAAGACTTGAAGATTACATCGTGCGGCAGTTGATTGATTTCTCCGATATCTCCTATGACAACCAAGCTGATTTACTTTATGAACTGGCTGGTCAAATGGTACGTCACCTAGAAAGTTATCTGGTTAGTCAAGATGAAGTGCTCAATGTGGTTGTTTATTATCAACGCCAATTAGCTAACCTCATCCATAGCCAAATGCAGGCTCATCGGTGGGAAAAAAACAGTGGTTACGAAGTAAATGTAACGCGTGGTTTTATGGCATTAAAAGAGAGCGCTTTTACTTCTTATGCTGCACAGCCCATTCAGGATTTTCATGTACCGCCCGCTGACAAAAACAAAATCAATCAAATCATATTTGGTGGGTTTACCCGGTGCCTCTATCCGGTCCAAAAATTTCAATCGGATACAGAAAGAAAACTGGCTATTATTTTGGATCACTATGCAGAAAAATGGTTTAAACCAGCACTAGGGCAATTCCAAATCTATTATGCCGCAGGCGTTGAACAACTGGAATATCAACCCGACTTCGTTGCCGAGGTGACCAAATGTATTTACATGCTTGAACCGAAAGCAAGCAGAGAGGTGGATACACCTATTGTACAGGCAAAGCGCGATGCGGCTGTAACCTGGTGCAAGCGCGCAACCGATCATGCCCTCGAATACGGTGGCAAACCGTGGCAATATGCACTCATCCCTCATGATGCAATTACTGAAAATATGACGCTAGAGGGATTGATTGCCCAATACTCAATAAAGCAAAATACTAAGGATTGCCACCAATGAGTGGCAGAACGGTCAAAATATTTCTTGTGGATGGATATCGGAATTACTGGTTTGATAATGTTGAGCAGGTGATAGAAGAGATTGATATGCCAATTAATCCTTCTGTAGCAATCTAGATAAAACAGGAACCTCATAATGGAGGGGATAATCTGCTATGCAGAGAGCTATAAAAATAATTTAAATCAACTTTTCCGGTGAATCAGATTCGTACTACTACTTGCCATTTTAGGAGCCATCTATGAATATCTACGAGCAAATTAAAACCGAAATTAAACAGCTTTACTACACTCAAAATTTTTCAAATGATGGGCAAAGATTTGTAGCTTGGTATCTGCGTAATATCCATCTTTGTAGTCTGGATGAAACGAAATATAACATTACTGATGGCGCGAATGACAAACAAATCGACGCCATCTACATTGATGAAGAAAATAGTGCAATTTATGTAATTCAGGGTAAGTTCATCGGGGTCACTCTTGTAGATGCAGAGCCGCTGAGAGAAGTATTATCATCCTGGGCTCAATTAAAAAACATGATCAAATTACAAGAAAACTGCAACCAAAAACTACAACAGAAATTATCCGAAGTGGCTGTCGCTCTCGAAGATGATTACGAAATTATCTTTGAATTGATAACAACTGCTCAATTAACGCAAGCTGCGACACATGACCTTGCCATTTTTCAGGAGACTATTGCAAAACCTGATGATTTAACCTGTTCCATCAACTTGATTGATCAAGAAGAGTTAAAACGACGATATGATATGGCCTTAGAGAAAGATAATCCTTCCCTGCGTCATACTATTCAATTAGAACCTGATAAGTACATAAGGATGGAAATAGCTGGAACTGAAGCTGTGGTGGCAGCTATTCAATTAAAAGATTGCATTACTTTCCCTGGAATTAAGGATGGTACATTATTTCGGAAGAATGTGCGACAATCGCTCGGTTTGAATAATCCAGTCAATAAAGCGATTCGATCTACGATTTACAGTGATAAATATCGAGACTTCTACTTTTTCCATAATGGCATTACTGCAATATGCAACCATATGCACCTCTCTGAGAGCGGGGTTTTGCAGCTCAACGGTTTAAGTGTTGTCAATGGCTGTCAATCGTTAAATACAATCTTATCTTGCAGTGAGCGTACCAAACAAATTCAAGATGCCTATATCATGTTCCGTTTTTATGAAATTCCGCAAATTGAACGAGCTGACCGAATCAGTATCTCGACAAATTCACAAAGTGTGGTGAAACCTCGTGATCTAAGGAGCAATGATAAACGGGTACTAAACTTAAAACACTCGTTTGAACAAACCTTCACAAACGGTTATTTTATTTCAAAACGTGGAGAGGCAGCTCCTCCATCGAAAGATAAAACCATGATCTTGGACCTATCCGATCTTGGAAAATATTTAATCTCTTGGCATTCACAAAGACCAAATATTGCTTATAGTGAGACCAAGATTTTCGATAAGTATTTCGAGCAATTATTTAAAAGGGATTACTCACCAAATGATGCCCAAGCTTTAAATTATTGGATGCAGGAAATTATGAAAGGATGGACATCGGAGAATACTCTCGGATTGAATGAAACCCTCTTAGCTATGAAATCTTATGCTCCCTACCACCAGTTGTATGCAGTATCCATGTGCTATTCAATCGCGAGTAATCTACCCGAGATGGTTGCAAGCCCTAAGGCAGCTTGGGATCAAGCTCAAACTCGGAATCAAGTTGAGCAAATAATAAAGATTGCAGGTAGTTGCTTAAACACAGCATTAGAAGCCGCCGCCAACGAGCCTCAGCCACCAAATCGAGTTTTTAGCCCACAAAACTGGGTAAAAACAAAGACATGTCTGGCAGCGATTAATGCCGCAATACGTCAGTATTTCAGCATGTTACCCACATTGCCAATGCAAGGAGCAAAAGAATTAAAGTCTTCAATTAAAAGGTACACTAACCTTATCTCGTGAAAGTTTCGAATATCGCTGGGCTGCAGATTAATCTCTACTACTTCTAGAGTATTTTTGGAAATATACAAAGGGGAAGTATGCCAAAACAAAAATATTATGTCGTTTGGAAAGGTAGACAAACCGGAGTGTTTTCCAACTGGCAGGAATGCTCTGCGCAGGTAACGGGCTTCAACGGCGCTTAATATAAATCCTTTGAAAATCGCGAGGCTGCTGAGGTTGCATATCAATCAGAATATGAGGAATACAAAGGTATCTGTGTGCCGACCCTCAGCCCAGCCATGCTGGAAATCATCGGCAAACTTATTGAAGATAGTTACTGCGCAGATGCTTCCTGTATTGGTTATCCGGGACCAATGGAATATAAGTGCGTCCACACCACAACTCAGCAGCTGATCTTTCATCAAGGCCCCGATGGTTCGATGCATTTAGAGGCGGGTGACGTTCCTGCGAAGGCGTAATATCCCGTCAGCTTGCAGCGGAAACAGCCAGAGCAGATCCGCCGATATTTATCAATTCTTGAAATAGCTGATAAAGATGATCCAATTGCGATATTCCACTTCCCAGGTTTCTAAACTACCGGTCCTATTTTTACTTGGTTATCTTTCAGGAATGAATGAAACTGATTGGTTCACACAACCTCACGCACCTCAACCGCCCGATTGGCGTTCAAAAAACACATAAGCGAAAGGGGCTTTTTACCCAACAACGCGGTGGCAGCCTGACTGTAACGCAGTAGTTGTGAAGAATACATATTCACAGCTTCTTCTAGTGCTGCCTGGCTGCGCAATTCATCTGTCTTAAAATCGACTAAGACCCAACCGGCTGCTGTGCGATATAAGCAATCCATGAATCCCCATCTTGTACCTTTTTGAGAAGTTGGGTCTATAAATGGTATTTCATGGTGTCTCTCTACTGCTGTGTTCATCTCCACAAACAGCGAATGTCTTTGAAATCTATTCAGCATTGATTGAGCTTCGTGGATCGCTTGGTTTACCAAATCTTCATTCAGCAGCCCTTCCATGTGGGCCTGGGTGCGCAGTAGGGTTTCAAGTAAAGGATCGTTGGAGAAACGCCAACGCTGCAAGGCTTTATGTACCATCTCACCCACTATTCGAGCAGGTGGTGTACGTGGGTCAAACGATAAATGCCGGTGCTCTGGAATTGCGACTGGAGTAATCAATGGCATGGAAAGTGTAGAGAAGAGCGGTTCGGCAAAAGAGTCTGGCCAATCAGGTACAGGTAAAAGCTCAGCGGTTGGAGCATCCATGGCATTTGGCTCCAGCCAGATTCCCCATTCAGCCTTATCGATCAGCGAAGCATGTTTCCAGGCACCAGCATCCGTCGACAATGAATCTGGGAGGATTCCCCCGGCATCCAGTAAGTCACTTAACCAACCATCTGCTTTAAGGTGATTGTCCTTCATGGTTAAATGCCCATTAATGATCAACTTTTCCTGGGCACGCGTCAGGGCAACGTACAACAGTCGTTGGTCCTCTGCATCAGCCTGGAGGCTGTCCTGCCACTGTGCTAACCGGAAAGCCAATGGATTGCCTTCCTCTTTATCGACCTCAAAAGTCCAACTCTCGCCTAGTTGGTAAGCCATTCCTTTGCCCCTATTAGGGCGGCGGTTTGCATCCGCTAAGACCACAATTGGGAATTCCAAACCCTTAGCCTTGTGAATGGTCATCAAACGTACGACGCCTTCCGCTTCTGATGCGGCTTCACTCTCTCGCGCACCCACATCCCGCATGGTTGCGATATATTCCAGGAAGGCTCGTACTCGCACCGCACCACTTTTCTGTGCATCGCTAATTAGTTTGTCCACGTTACGCCATAATCGCGCACTGCCTTGGAGGTGAGCACAGGTTGCCAGGGTTGCACGATAATCTGTTCGATCTACAACGCGCGTAAGTAGCTCGGCCACTGGTAGCCGGTCTACCAGGGGTTCGAGATCTTCTAAAATGAATAGTGCACGCCGGATATGGTCTTGATCAGAGACCGATAGAGAACTCAAATCTGCGTTGAGTGCTTCACGTAGTGGGCGATTTGTACTGCTCGAATTGGACTGAGAAGGATTTCTTTGTCGAAGCTGATATAGCCCTACATCTGAAATACCCAATGCTGGAGAGCGCAACATCCCGGCTAGTGCCTGGTCGTCCCAGGGGTCTGCTAAGGCGCGCAAGAAATTAAGCAGGTCACGGACTTCAGGCCGCTCGAAGAATCCGCTGCCGGCGACCGTAACAAAAGGAATCCCTAAATCCTCCAAAGCCTGTTCGTAGATTGGAAAGGGGGTAGAGGCGCGAAAGAGCAAAGCGACTTCATCCCATTTCCGGATTTCTTTCTGTGCTTTCAGCTGCACCAGCCGTCCGGCCAGGGCATGTGCAGAAGCTGATCGTGCCGCCTCGCTATCTTCGCCTGCCCCAAGTATACATTCAACAAACGGCGACTGCATTCCCTCTCGAGATTCACTCCTCTCTGAATACAACCCGGTATATGGAATGTAAAAGGGACGCAGCGGGTCAGGGGTGGTACCCATGACAGGTGCCAGTAATGCTCCGGTGCTTTCCAGCAAAGCTGGATGAGCACGAAATGTACGGTCAAGATCAATGCTTCGCCCACCCTGGCGGCGAATCTCGGTCTGCAGGTCGGTAAAAACTGTTACGTCTGCACCTCGGAAGCGGTAGATGCTCTGGCGGGCATCTCCAACAACAAACAAACGCCCAGGTTGATCACCACACAACCCGATAATGATTTCACGTTGCCGGCTGTTTGTATCCTGAAATTCATCTACCAGAACTGCTGCAATTTCTTTCTGCCAGTGTGCGCGAATAGCCGGATTGCGTAAAAGGGCTACAGTTCCCGCTTCCAGATCGTCAAAATCTAGACTGCTCTGCTCATCCAGGGATGCCCGGTAAAAAGTCAAAGCCTGTGTATAGAGTTTTTCAAGGAGGGGGGACAATTCAACCAGCAGTTGATCCACGTTGGGATCAAGCAACGGATCTGCATTATTAGCGCCCCCCAACCAGGGTTGTAAAAGTTCATCGTAACGTTCGCGCAATGCTTTTACAGCTTCCTTAGTATTGCAAACTCTTGGACCAAAATTGAGTCTCATTTGACTACGGCGGGCAGTAAAAAGTGCCTGGGCGGATTCGGTGGATTTTTTTTAGTTAATGCGTTTTCAGAAGTGTCCAGAAATTCCAGAAGAGCGATCACCTGGTTTGCAAACGGTTCACCGCAGTCAGCAACTAGACTTCGATCTAACTGAGCCTGACGCAGTTCAATGCGCACACTGGCAACCGTTTTATCCTGGAAAAACCTCATAAGGGCTATAAGAATTGCTTGATTCAAATGATCAGGGGCAAATGAACCCGGGTTCATATCCAGTCGTTTCTCCAGGAACAAACCGCTTAGTCCTTCCAACCGGTTTAGATTGAAGTGCTTGAAGAGTATTGCCATTTCAGGCTCTTGAATCGCCCAAATCAAGGCATTTCCCACTGCCTGGGCGCGTAGCGCGGTAGCTTTATTTTCTTCGATCACGATAAATTGGGGATCCAGGTGCGCTTCAGCTGGGTGACTGCGGAGGATCTCCGCGCATAGGCTGTGAATGGTGCCGATGCGGGCACTATCCATTTGAGTGTCCAATTGTGCCCAAAGGCTGCGTTCTGCATTCGTTTCGGCTTTCAGCACCAGCTGGCGCAACCAAATTCGGGCGCGGCTGCGCATTTCTCGGGCAGCTTTCTCTGTAAAAGTGATCGCCACCACTTGGCGTGGCAGTTTACCTTCGCTGAGGTAACGAAGGTAACGTGCCACCAATGTGCGTGTCTTCCCGCTTCCGGCACCAGCTGTAACAGCTACATTGCTTGATCTTTCAGCAGCAGCCTCGCGCTGGTTTCCGATCAAACCTAAAAAATCAAACAGATTGGTAAGAGGTCCTTCGATCAATACTTCACCACCTTGCAATGCCAACACCAGGCTGCCGCTACACAATAGCTTGGGCAGCCACCAGGTGGTGGTAAGGGTTGAAACAATCCGCGACGAATATTGGCGACAATTGTTTCAATATGATTGGTTGCCATTTTAAAAGCCGCTTCAGGGCCGGTTCCGACG
This sequence comes from uncultured Chloroflexia bacterium, assembly GCA_963704755.1. Lineage (GTDB taxonomy): Bacteria > Chloroflexota > Anaerolineae > Anaerolineales > Anaerolineaceae > Bellilinea. The sequence goes on along the minus strand of OY969938.1, from coordinate 4,646,821 downwards.
TCACTTTTGAAAGTGCTGAGTTTCAGGGCACTGACCCCTTTTTGAAACAATTTCCAATAGAATCCTTCTACGGTTTCACCCAGATCCAACGCCTGACTGGCAGCCAGTGCATAGATCGGAAGCTGCAAACGACGGCCTTCGATAAGGTCCTGGGGTGATAAATGAGAACTACCCGATTTGTAATCGATCACCCGTAATTTCCTTTGTGGGTTAATGTCAATTCGATCGACCAGACCGTGCAGCCGAATTTTTCCACCGGGAGTATTCAAGACAAGCGGTGGCTGGCCACCCATGCCAAATTTTGCCTCGAATGCCAACGGCTGCCAACACTGATCTGGATCCATTTCCGCAATCGCTTGCACCGTTGCTTCCAAAATAAGAAGCAGTTCAGCTTGCTGTGTCTCCCAAAGTGGTGAAGGTCTAAACTGGAAGTTCTTCGGAGCATCTTCGAAAACGCGCTGGGCAACTGCCGGCAGGTGTGATAAAACTGAAGCGGTGTCAGACGGATCAGCCACCTCCGGATATACTTTCTCCAACACCTCATGTAGGATCGAGCCAAGCTGGTTAGCCTGATATCCAATTTGAGGTGCTTCGATTACTTCTAATCCGAGTGCTGCTGAAGCTAGAAAGGAAAATGGGCAGCTGGCGTAGGCTTCCAAACGCGAAGCGCTCCAACCAGCTTTTTCGCCATAACGCACAGCCAGGATTTGGTCTATTTTTGACAAATCACCATCATATTCCCCCTTAGCTTCTTTTTGAAGGCGATTTGCCAAGACGATTTGGGTGCCCATAATATGCAGCCAACGTGCTCCAAATCTATCAGATAATGCAGTCGGTAATTCAAATTTAGTTTGTGACCAGCGGTCGGCGACCCAAAAGAGCAGTTCATTGGGAGAAGCTGCTTCACAGAACGGCCGGGCTTCATCCGGATGGATGCGCACTGGTTTTTCCATCAGCAACTCCTGCAGCGCATTCCAATAGGGGGAGGGTTCCCAAATTTCGCCATCTTTGGCCAGATATGGTCGAGTTAGTAAAAGATAGCGGTCAGCACGGGTGACCACTTGGTAAAACAACCCTGCCTGTTCCTGTCCAAGATACGCTTCCATCCCCAACTGGTTGCGCACCTCCTCGCTGAGAAACGGATCTGCGCGTTCGATAGCAGGAAAGACTCCTTCTGAAAGACCTAAAACCGCAAGAGCCTCCACTCGGATTCCACGTGCTTCCATCAGGCGCATAACCCGGATAAAAGGTCCTGATTCATTGGAAGGCTCATCCTGGACAGATGTCGCGCTCATCAACCCTTCCCATTCTTTAAGAAAACCTTCATATCCAGTGGGGCAAGCACCCGTGAGTGCTTCACTGTGCGCCAGGGTCGACAGTAGAAGATCGAAGGCACTGATCAGCTCGATTTCACCGGCTGCAGCAAGATTATTGTAGAAACCCAGGTTTTCAAGCAACTCCTGCAACCACGTTGCCCACTGCTTATAGCTCATCTCACCAACCGGTGGAGAGAGACGGTCAGATAACAGACGAAGACCTTTTAGCAGTCGGGTAGCCAGTGCGCCAGTTGGAAGCCGCGGAGCAGCATCACCTTCATCAGACAAGTCACCCAAATCCTCCGGGCTTGAATCTTGAGTGGATAAATCCTGTAATGTTTCTTCCCACTGTGTCAACCCCTGGACCACCTGGCCATAGCGGCTGGCAATTTCTAACAACTTGGCATCTGAAGATTGCAACCCAAGCCCAGCCAGGTCGAAATAGGGAGAGCGGAGCGTGTCTAATAATGAGCGCAGGGGGTAATCCTGAAACGCCAAACTTAGCAAATCCGATATTGCAGCTCCCAGCGGAGTTGTGGACAATAACACACCCTGACTGAATTGAAGGGGAAGACCAAATTCATATGCAGCATCCTGAAGAGCGGATCGGTAAGTTTCCAGATCTGGTACGGTAACCGCACAAGCAGAAAGCGTTAGGCCATCTCGTATAACGTGGCTTTTCAGCCACCGAAGGGCTTCACGTGCTTCTTCAACCGCCGAACGAGCTTCAATCCGTTGTAGGTCGACACCTGAATGGAAGGGTTGGATGGAAGTCGCAAAAATGTTATCTTCCACTTGGAGCAGTGTCGGCGGCAAATGCGGAGAGATTGAACATGTTTGAACATCCAATCCCTGGATTTTAATCAGTTTATATTCAGCCAGAGAAAATCGCCGATGAGCTGGTCTCGCCATCGTTGGTGTGCCTGGAAGGGTGATCCAGGTTTGTTCCGCACGACTGGCAACCACTTCGAGCACTTGAAGCTGTGAAGGGTTGAAGTTGTCGAACCCATCCACAATCATAAGGGCAATATCGGTTAATGCTTTCTCCTCGGATTTGAGTGCCTCAAGCGCCTTCTTACCCAATCCTTCAGGGTCCGTCCATCCCAGGTCCAGCAGTTGAGCCTGATATTCGGTATAGATCCTGGCGAGGTCGATTAAGCCTGGATCGAACTGTTTTTGTGCTAGCTCCGTCAGGCGCTGCGGTGTGACCAAAGATAGTTGCAATTCAGCTACCCGGGCGCGGATTTCGTTGAGGAAACCCGGCAAATCTGAGATTGGAGCGTAATGAGGGATTTGCCCGGCATCACATAGTGATCGAATAATCTCCTGCAAAAAGCGGTGGAGCATGCTATTCCCCGCCACAGGCAGACTGCAACCAAGTCGTTCCAGAATCTCTGTGTTCAGCTCATAAAAAGTGGCAACTCTGACAGGCACCGTTTGTCCAGTGGTAGAAAAGCGTGTGCGTACTGCATCTGCCTGCATTTGATCGGGGACAAGATACCAGATCGCTGAGAGCGGATTGTTTTGGACAGCCGAGATTACCAGATTAAAACAAGTCTGGGTTTTTCCGGTTGCAGGGGGTGAGATTAATAGATGGATAGGCATTTAGGATGTTTTTGTGAATTGTTTTGAAGGTGCAACGAGTAAGGGCGCATCAAAAACTCCAGTGCAAATATTTATATTGATCTTATTATGCTCTGCTTCACCGGCAGCAGATCGAGGACGAAACTCTCGCTACCAATATGTAGGCATATGTTTGCCCAGTTATAAAAGTGAAAAGCATCAGACTGGCCATAAATGGGTCAATTTGCCAATCTTTTCTTCTGACCGCCTATCCAAATGAGGCAAATCCAGTGTCGTTCAAAGATTGTAGCATACGCAAAATACGCCCAGCAGTCGCCGGGCATTCCCATTCAACTGGGTTGATTGCTGTATTATGGTCTAATTGTAATAATGTTTTTATGGGTTCGGTTTCTTCTGATTTGGCTTTTGAACACCAAACAAGAATCGCCACTAAGGGCTTTTCGAGTTTTCCCCGCGATCCATGAAATTTGGGTAATACTTTCATCAATACCGCCTGATCAAAAGCGCTCTCTATCTCAATTTTATTGTCCTCAGAATTTTTGAGAAACATCATGATTTCATCAAATACTCGATATCCAAAATGCATGCTAAAAGGTTGCAGTTTCTGGTTCAGGTCTTGTAATTTTGCTGAAAATTCCGGATGGGCTTGAACGAAAGCGAAAATTTCTCCTTTGTTGATCTGCACAAAAGTTTTTTGACGTGTAAATTCTGTTAGTAATTTCATCCCAGCTTCTTGTCGTTTCCATATAGGCCAGTCCCCATGTTCGGGTGATGTATAGCGATTAAAGTCTACATCCATGAACTCCAGACTAAAGGCACGGTCGAGAACTTTTGGGCTGAATGATTGGGTAGTTTCGTCAACATTGACAGTTCCAATAATATACAGATTCGGAGGTAACGCTATTTCGGGAGGAGGGGGTACTTCGCCTTCTTCCAAATCCCCATAGATAAACCTTAGGGTCTCGCGAGTATTTCCTTTATCATCCCGGCCTGATTCTAAAACGCTCAATAAATCCGCGAAATAATATTCCACCCGTGCCAGGTTCATTTCATCTAAAATGATGAACCAGGCTAGGTTATCACCTGATTCAAAGCTATTCCTTGCTTTTATTACGAACTCAAGAAAAGGTGTGCTCTCGTAATGCTTCGTGAGTGGGTTGTAGTATCCCAATAAACTCTTGCTGTCGCGCCAATCCGTGCGAACCGATAAGAAAAGACAGTTTTCTCCTTCTTCTTCAGCAACCACTTCTGTCTGTTCTGATAAAATCGTCAACCCGAGTAATTTTTCATCTTGAAAATCCGGCTGTAACATCATAGTGTCGCCGACCTTGAAATTATCTGAGACCCACCCGATAGCATCGCCTTGCAACCAAAACATTAAGTAAGGAGGTCTAGCAGGATATTCGTATGATTTCATCCAACACTTTTGAGTCTTACCTTGATACATCAGAGTAATATCCACTCGTTTGTTGGGTTCGATAGGTTCAAAATACCCAATGTACTTTTTGGGAATTATAAAACGATGCCTTAACAGATGATCCGGCTGCAGGGTAATAGAAATCAAATTTTCAAGATTCTCAATTTTTCTTTGAGTCGGGACAGGCAGCATTTGCGCGAATAATTGCGCCAGTTTTGTCTTCCCCGTACCGCTGATGCCGCTTAAGATGACAAAACCTTTGGTTTGCAAAGCCGTGTAGAAAGAAGTTATTTGGTTGAGGGTAAAATAATAACCTTGGGATTGAAGATAATTATCGATTTCATTAAATATTTCCATAGGGTTTCCTCCAACTTTGCTAGTCACTTTCCCTTTTTGGGAAATAAAATATTCCGGGTCTGGAATATCCATATCTAATTCACCGCGCAGAAATCGGGTAAGTTCTGGATCGTACTTTTTTGGCCAACTTGTTTTCTTGCCAGGATTCAATACATTAGAAATATATTGATCATTTATTGGGCGGGCAATTTTTAACGCCTTTATAAATTTATCTGTATTTTCAAATGGAATATAAACCGAATTTGAGCCCCCAGTGTGTTTAAATCCTTCTCCAATTTTGCACCCTAGTTCTTCTAGCTGCTTTTTTACAGAATCTGTCAGCTCAGTTTGCGCCGCCATAGCCATAATTCCGTTAATTTTTTTCCCACTCAAATCAAAGCCAATACTTATGGTATATACAAATGAAATTGATAGTACAATGGTTCCTTTAATTTCATACACTACCCACCCATTCGGGCTAATCGAATGTGCTTTTTGAATACGATCGACAAAAAAACGTAAAAGCTCATTTTTTACTTCGGGGGCAACTTTCAATTCATCGAATAATTGTGAATATTTATTCTGGTTTAACGACATAGTGTTTCACCTCAATCAGTTGTAAGGCCGTAAGGGAATTGCTCCAATTCCATCCAATAAAAATGATTCAATCTCAAATTGGGTAGAATGGCGTTCACATGTACCGTGTAACACCTCTGCCAAAGTTACATCCATGAATTTATGATTTTTTACAGACATGAATATGGATTGTGTTCCTGGATACAAGATCACTGCCGCCTGTGTTTCATGAAGCGCATCCCGGTAAGTGTGCATTCTGTACAGGTTATCGCGTATTGGATAACCTTCCCGAATGGTGCTGGAAGCCTCGTCCTCGATCTTGTTTTCATCTTCCAACTCTTTTTCAGTGATAGACATACTGAACTTGGCGTCCAGTACAACTTGCCGTTTTGGATTAACACTTCGCCAGAGATAATCAGGGCGCATGACCAAAGAATAGGATTTATTCTCATTCCATTTGGGATGGAATGTCTGGTTGTAAATCAATTCCTCACTGTTCCAAAAAACAGCCTTGGATTTATACTCGACCCCCCTTTCATCCGAGATGGTCATCTCCAGGTTCTGACAAGGATTATTTAACCCTACCAGATCGACCAGTTTGAAAAACACCCACAATTCGTATAAATAATAAATTTCTCGCATATCAATTGCTTGCTGCCAACGGGCAAACAATGGCTGCCAGGAAGAATTAAATTGCTGCCATAATTTATAAATTTCACGATACCCTTCCCGACGCATCAACACCTGCGAATTAGCAGGAAGGTGGTAAAGTTCACCAACCTCGGCAAACATCGGGTGTGCAACTGCCTCGCGTAAAACCGAAGATAATTCTCGAATTTTATTGGTTCCATCTGAGCTTAATTTCTTCCACCAACCCAGCGTTGGTAACTTATCTGCTGCGGTTAATACTTGACGCAGGAAGTGGAGGACAAACCGGTTTTCGGGGGTATCATATGTTTCTTCGGGTTGCCTTTGCCAGACGCGTTCCGGAGCATAATATCTTCCTTCGGTTTGAAGCAACCTGGAAAGATGAAATTCACTTGTTTCTACCCAGGATTCGGGCGCCTGAAGAATACTCAGGATCACATCACTATCTACTTCAGAAGCCTGGTAAAGCAAAACTTGTTCAGGATGATCGGATAACACCCGATGTGGCTCAGCTAGAATGGTGTTAATCGCCTGCTCGAAAGACACAACTGCACATCGTAAGAAGTGATAAATGAATAGCAGCGTTGGCGTATGTGGTATTTCAGAAACCCCTCGTTGTGTTTGATTCTCAAAAGTAAAAGGAAGATTGGCGCTCTTTCTGTATAAATCGTCGACCAAGGCTTGAAAAAATTTCAGGTGTTCATAGGGAGCCGGAAATTTAGTAGAATACACTTCAACCCAAAGTGGTGTTCCTTCTTGCTGCCCATCTTTAACCGGCTGGATACAGGTCAAACCCAACCTGTCTGCAATACATATTTGAAAAATGCCTCTTCCTGGAAGTTTGGAATCAATATAATTGTTGTTAATCATCAATCGCGTAATGCCGGGCAATTCTACGAAATATTCTCGACGTTCCTCCAAAAAAAATGCAGCCGGAAAAAAACTCTTTAGGCTTTCTTCAGGAATGCGTGTTAATTGTTTTTCCAAGTCTTGAAGTAAATCCGAGGTCATCAACACTCTTTTCCTTACGAAGGTTGGTTTTCTGGTTCACTAGATGTAGATATAGTTACTTTATGATTTTAATTTCTACAAAATCTGGGGTACACATCTATAATTCTGGAATCCTGCAGCAACTTGAACTTATACTCATTATATACTGAGTGTCAGAATGTTTTCTCTAAATTTTTCATTGAGGCTAACAAGACCGAATCCATGACTCATTTTTCAGATGTAGGCAAAATTTAAGAATCATTCATTCACAAATTGCACCAGTCTGAACTTACACCCATATGCTGCCGGCTTTCCCAACATCGTCCAGGATAATTTTTCAACCGTATTCCACCAAATACCAGGCACTTCATACCACTTCGCGCCGGCTACATCCTTTGGAATATCTGGATCATGGGCGATGCCACGAGCAAGAAATCCGTCCGGGTGGATTCCTACTTCGGTATAAACGAAAGAATAGATCGGACCCAATGTCGCCAAGGAAAGCATCATTCCCCAACCACATCTCGAAGGCTCAACAGTTTTCGCAGCATCAATGCGCTCTTTAATAAATTCAACAAAAGTCATCCCCTCTGGTGCTCCGGCTACACTCATGGGTTGATTGGCTTTATACCCAATAAAAATCAAACCGGCACATACCAGAACCAAAACTGCATTCCAAATGACCTTCCAAACCAAGCGAACAAACCCCGCAATCATTTTTATTCATCCGCCTTTTCGATCTTATAGTTATCTTCAGGTTTTTGACCTTCACCGATCATGAAACTTCCAAAACGGATTTCTTCTCGATACATTCGGTCGATAGAAACCTCGACCACATCTCCTTCACTTCGTCCCATATTGACAGCCAAATCTTTCAATTGGCGAACACACTCATAACTTAGTCGGAAAGAACGAACTGGTTTAATAGATGAGTTTTTCTTGGGCATTTTGAACTCCTTGATAAGATAAATATAATTGTAATACATATGTATTACTTAATCAAGGGGGTATTAAAAAGAGGGTACTTGCAATAACTGGTTGATTTGTGGTTTAGTTAATGTACATCTTGTCTCAATCCTCTATCACCAAGTGATACTGGCATCATAGGCAGACAAATTGCTTTTCTAAACGTTGGTTGGTTCCCCCTAACGAAAGATTAATTTCAACGTAGGTTATTGATAGGACATAATGCAAGACCTGCGCTTGCCGGCCTGTTCATTCTTGACAGGCCAAAACCAGTCCGCAGATGCCAGGCAGGGCGTTTCAGGGTCGCCGGCATCGCGAAGTGCAACCCCTGTAATACCCCTAAATGGGGGCGCGTACGCCGAGATCTTCTCGACGAAAGGCTTAACGGCACAACAAAAAAATATTTCCGTAATACTAGAAACGGCTGGAAGCGAGTTCCAAAGCCGACGAAGGCGGTGTAGCTTGTCATTGTCATCCATTTCCAACCAGGTCAATCATGCTCTTGCTAAAGTAACCTGGGATAAAGAACAAATTGAAGAGTACAAGGTTGAGCATGGTGTGACCTCTGTCAAGAAATCATTACGACCAGATGGAGATCCCACTCAGGCATTACCTGTCATTTTGGGAATCAACACTCGGCGAACATATTTTCAGACGGCAACCTTATTCTTCAAACGCGCTGAGGAAATTACCGACGAGGGTTTACTGGTCAAACTACTGAATCCAGATATCATCATGACAACATTTGAAGAACATTACTCTTATTCTGCGCCTGGAACTGTGAACAAGCTGTTGGCAGCACTCGAAAAAGTCCATTCGGGATGCTCAAAACTCGGTTGGACAAAAAACCCATCGCCGATTACTCCGGAATTGCGCGGATGGGTGAAATCCTTTCGGGATGATAGCGATGTGCGCGCACCACGGTTTGGCTATCGAACAGAAGATTCTGTAAGGGTGGTTGAATTCTTGAAGGAAAAAAAATCGGCTTATGCGTTGCCGGCAGAGCTGGCATTACGTTGTGGGCTTCGGGAAGATGAAATGGCCGGAATGCAAGGGCAAAATATTGATGTGGAGCACAACCTGCTGCATATCACCGGAAAAGGGGGTCGCTATCGACCGGTGCCAATCCCAGAAGATCTGATCCTTAGGTTAAACCGTTCCAAACAATTTATATTTACCCCGAGTGCTTCCTGGCGGGCTGGTTTTCGGAGAACTATGCTAGACACTACAAAAGAGCTAGGAATTGGAATAAGTGGAGTACATCGGTTGCGTGCAAATTATGCTCAAAATAGATATCTCGAATTTCTTGACCAAGGATTGGATGATCGTGGAGCTCGTCGGCAAATCTCAGAACTATTGGGGCATGCCCGAATTGATGTGACGTATAAATATGTGCCAAAAGGATTTGTTTAAAAATATAGAATGGTCATTGTTTTGCTCGATTTTAGTGAAGCGTCATGTCGTGTGAAAATGTTAGCAAAAAAATTTTAACATGGAATCTCGGAATACTTTTTTGTAAGGGATTCTTACTTCTCTTGGCTTTTTAAACAATTACAAGGCTTTTCTAAAAATATATTACTTGAGCCCAAAAAACCAGGATAATAATGCAATAATAATTTCAATCTTTCTGAAACACCTATACAATCCAGAATAATATTAGCCAGAAATTATGGAAATCTACTCAAAACGCAAATTCATTGATAATGATACAATAATTAATCATAATCAAATATTCTTCGCAATTAGGATTTAAACGAACGTTTTATTAGTTTTTAACTCAGATTTTAAGAAGTAATTTAATTTGGAGGGATATCATGTCAGAAAGTCTGAAACCATATGCTCAAAATCTTGTAATCCAAATCAAGGATAAGAAGGACCAAAAAATAAATATCAAATTACGAACATTATTAAAAGGCTTTGGGTTCGCTCGCAGAACCCAAACCGTAGTTGACCAGGTAAATAAGCAATTATCAGCTGTTGGTTTAGTGACTGAATTATCTGTAAGTTTTCCTGTCAATTTAGACGATAAGATCACAATTCAACTCGGACAATTAGATCTACAAAAAGAACCCCAAAAAAAACCTTTGCAAATAAAAGATAATCCCATTGATTCGAGGACTGCTATTAAAAAAGCAATTGGGGCTACTGTGGTAGTTATTGCGGGTAATTTCTCCGGCTCGGGTTTCATCGTTTCTGAAAGTGGGCTCTTGATTACAGCTCGTCATGTAGTAGAAAATCAAGAAAACATCTCACTTCGTGAGGTTGATGTAATTCTGCATCCACAAAAACCAGAAGAAAAATCTTATAAAGGTATGGTTATAGCTTCCAATAGGCAAATGGATTACGCTTTTATTTGGTTAGAAGGAACCGAATCTTTTCCGGTTGTAGCAGTGGGAAATTCAATTGATATGCAGCAATCCGACACTGTTTATGCCATTGGCGCGCCGCTTGGAATGCCAAACACTTTGTCGCGTGGGATTATTAGTAACCCAGATGCATTATTTAACGGTGTAAAATGTCTGCAGACTGATGCGGCGATAGACCACGGTAATTCAGGCGGGCCTTTAATCAACGAATATGGTGAAGTAGTTGGTATCAATTTATGGGGCAAAGGTAACTCGGACGCATTAAAGTTCGCTGTTCCAACAGACTTAATCAAAGAAAAAATCCATGAATATTTAGAAAAAGGACGGAATACCTGTGTTTCTAGTTTATATTGTAGACGGTGTGGGGATTTACAATTTAATAAAGCAGGAAATAAATGTCCAATTTGCCAAGCTGATTATGACCATCCAGAAAAAGGCCCGATTGAACCTGTTGAAATTATGGCTTTACCAAATAATGCCATAGAAATTATGGCCGGCATCTTAAAAAATATAAATTGGATTTAAAACAATTCAAACAATCCCTCATATTTAAAGTCTTGAAATTAAAGAATAATGATGGTTTTATTTCCATTATAAGAACCACTAAAGAAACATCCTACTTAATTTATTTTTTACCGATCCTCCTTTCACCGGAAGAAGTTCCTCCAGTTACTCCTGAGTTGGTAGAATTTTTAGTTAACAAGGTAGATAGTGTAACTGGTTCACATTTCATTATCTTACAGGAATCGCTCTTTAACATTAATTGTGTACTAATCCCAAATGGTTCAAATGACGAATATACCAAGTCTATGGATGATTTACAAAAAGAAGTTGAAAATACTAGAAATAAAGTTCTCGAAATTATTATTCAAATCCAAAATGATAGTAATAACCAAGATGATAGTGTTAAATTGCCTAACATTAAGATGACTCCCGAGGAAACCAAGATTATTATGGGTGTCCTCCAATTGTGTAATTCACATGCACGTGAAATAATTATTCAATTATTAGAGGGATGGGAAAAACAAAATTTATCCATAAAAACTACTCCAATGTGCATTGTTCTGGAAGCGCCTTACGGTAAAAAGAAGCTAAGATTAATCGGTTTGTATCCACCTCGGTCAGCCAAAGAAAATGCAATGATAATATTTACGTGGAATGTATTAAATACTTACAACGGATTCCAGAAGAAACAAGTGAAAGAGTATCAGGATTCGATTGGAAAGTTAGGAAAATTCCATATCACTCCATCTTCTGCTCATCTCGAAATAAATGAAGAATTTGATAAAAAGAAAGTAGGATTACTAATTAAAGCTGCGAAAATTTTGGTTTCCGGAATTGTTCCTTAATTTATGGATTATCAACCATAAGATATTTTTTTGGAAAATAATATTTAAGTCTACAAAATGACCGCGAATAAAACATAGCGATTTTGACTACATAAACAAAAAACTCAATGAACAAAAAATACTAAAGGGGGTGCAAAATTTCATAAAAAGCAAGTGGCGATAATTGATAGGAATGTTAATTAATCCATTGAAGGTAATAAAATACGCTCACCAAAAATTGCTCATTTTTACCCAAATCTACTCAAAAACTGAATGGGAACGGGCAAAGGCGGAGTCAAAATCTAGAAATCTTACAGAGTTTATTATTTGTTGATTAAAGATTTGAAACCAATAAAAAAGAGAGAATTTATAAAATAACCCTATTGGATTTTAAATAATGACCGTAAACTTAGAGCATGATTGAGATTACAACTTCCATAAAAATCAATGAAAGTGAAATACAATACGATTTTATCCGCGCATCTGGTCCTGGAGGCCAAAACGTAAATAAGGTCGCAACCTCTGTCCAACTCAGGTTTGATGTTCGAAATTCCCCCTCATTGGAACCAGATATCAAAGAACGCCTGATCAAGCTTGCCGGCAGCCGGATGACAGAAGATGGTATTTTAATCATCCAAGCTAAAAGATATCGAACTCAAGATCAAAATCGAGCGGATGCAATTCTTCGATTAACGACCACAATCCAGAAAGCACTAAATCCACCTAAAGCCAGAAGGGCAACCCGCCCAAGTTTGAAAGCCAAAGCAACAAGGGTAGATGATAAGAAAAAACATGGTGAGATCAAGCGGACACGGCAAATTAATCCAAAGGATTTGGAGTAGCCTTCCCATTTCTACGTTCAGATTTTGGCTGTCTCAGCTAGCTGAATGGAAGTGAGAATTGCACCGGAATTCCTACGAGGTATGAATACTTAAAGACACAGAAAAAGACCCTGCCGACCGCCATAATGACCAGCAGGGTTTCATCCTTTCTTCAGAGTTGTGTGTTTTAGGAATTATGCTTAATCCTCTTTAATGAGTAAAACTCATAGCCATCTTTTGAGGTGTATGTGATAATCTCCCTTTGTGGGCTTTCACAGGATTTTATAATTGTCATTCCTTCCTCTTTTGAGTGAGAAGAATTGCAAAGATCATTTATATAAATACTTGCAAGTCTCAATTTCTGCGGTAGCCCCATTTGGCTAAACCCCTTTTCATAGTATTCGGCTGCCTTAATATAATCCACATCTGTTAATAAACCCTCAAAATATACATCTCCAATCAAGGGGCAGGCCCAAACAATTCCTGCGTCCGCTGCTGTTTGTATAAATTTTCTGTGCAGGATTAAATCGATTTTTCCTTCGGTATCTCGCTTATTGATGTACTGTCCTTCAATTTCGACATATGTTCTAAAAGGGTCTTTGCTGGTTTTAATTCTTTCAATATCCCGGTTGATGGATTGTTCAATATCATTTGATTTGAATGCTTCTTTATAATCATTGTCAAACTGCAAGCGTAGAGAGTCTATCGCGGCCAGATATTTTCGGGCGTAAGACTTTCTTTCATCGTCAGACACCTTACTAACTTTTGCTTTTGCAACAGCGGAGATAAATCTGCTTATGCCATGTAACGAGCCATATGCCCGTTGTAAGAGTTCTGATTCGGTCTCATTACCGGTTGTGTGAGCATCATTATTCCTATCCTCCTGAATAGAATCCAGATACTGTTCTAGCTTATTGAATTTACAACCGGAGAAATAGCGGTTTTTGGAATTTTTAAGAATTGCTGTAATGATAGTAGTATCCATATCGTCAACTGAATAGTGATCCATCCCTATTAACTGCATTTTCTCCCATGCACCAACATAGCTTTGAGAGTTTATATCATGAGCATTCGCGGCGCTTTGAACCTCTTCATGAAGTATTGATTTCCATGTGTCATCATCATTAAAATTCGCTGTCAAAGCCATCCTAAAATAGTCTTGTAAAATGTGAGCTTGCAATATTTTTATTTCAGCTATTCTATTTCTGATTTTCATTATTTGATTCTCCTGTCGGCCGGAAATCTGAATATTTACCTTCAAATGGATTGGTTTCGTCGCTTTCAACCTTTATGAAATCTTCCCGGATTTCAGGCTCATCTTGGTCATACGTCTCAATTTCATACTTTACTCTATCGATATCCGGCCAATGATCCTGTCCCATGGCGTTATATGGAAAATGTTTTATTAGTATTGCTGCAATTGCCTTTTCCAGGTCCAGTTGAAATGCTTTTTGCTTTTCAAATAGCATCTCATCAAATTGACGCTTTGAAATATCATGAATAATAAGAATGTACTCTAAATACCTGTCATACAGGAACTTTCCGTCATATTTAATGCGTTGCTGTTTTAGAATGTATGGGAATTTTTCTGCCTTTAATTGGGATTAAGTATTACACAGAGTAATTCATCCTTGCTCTTCTCAGCGTCGCGATGGTATTTTCCAGAAAGATAATCGGTGTCCACATTAAGATATTGTCCAAGTGCATCCATTAACTCGGGAGATACTTCTCCGATTTTTATTCCTCGTTCAACTGATTTGGACGACCAGCCAAAGTCATAGTCTGCTCCAAGGCTCCTTATACTGCTATTTCTAAGCTGTAAAGCTTCCATTAAACATTCTCTGTCTAACAGAACTTTTTTGAGTTTCTTATTTGCCATATGTGTGCACCTCCAAGGTGTGGACATTTATGTAATTATTGTCTTATCCGCATTTGCTTAATTTATATTGACTGCCGACATTAATTTCTTTATAATGATGGTATCAAATAAACCTGAAAATTACAAGTGCTTGTCGAATGGAGGGGTACTATGAATTCAGAAAATTCTATTAGAAAAATTTATACAGACATTATCGGCCCAAATGTAGGTAAAAGTGAGGCTGTTTTATGCCTACTGTGTTTAGCTACAATCATTTTTATGGCAATAGAGCATCGTTATGACATAAACGTTAAAGTGGGACCGGTTGATATTGCACTTACACAAACAAATAATTGACGTGGAGGAAAAATGAAAAAACTATCGGAATATGATTGGTTTTGTGATGAATGCCATGAATACTTAACTGACCAATCAGGATTTGATGCCTATTGTGGCTATTGGACATGTTCGAATTGTGGTCATTCAAACAAAATCGGGAAAAGCGAAATAATATTTGATAACCATGATGATTTTTGCGATGATGATAAGGATGAGGAAACGCCAGTAGGCTGTAGAGCTTGTGGCGGGCCATACCCAAACTGCACGACCAGTTGCAATTTATTTGATAATTAAACAATAGCCAAAAAGAGCTGGAGAAGCCAAAATAGCGAAAAGCCACCCGCCGGAGCCTCGCAGCGAAGGCGGCCCGGATAGGCGACAAAAAGAAGCAAGGAGAAATCAAGCGGCTTCGTCGCCTGGTTCCGAAGGATTGGAAGTGACTTTTCTTTTCCGACTTCTAGGACCGGGTTGTCGAAGGTAGCAGAATGGTAGCGAGAAGTGCACCGGAATTCCTACAGGGCATGAACAAAGTCTCCACGGCGGTGCAGTTGCGCTTTGACGTGCGCTCCTCGTCCGCCCTGGCCCTGGACGTCAAAACACGCCTGGCCAAGCTGGCCGGCAGCCGTTTGACCGAGGAAGGTGTGCTGATTATCGAGGCCAAACGTTACCGCACCCAGGAGCAGAACCGTCTGGACGCCACCCAACGGTTGGTCACGTTGATCCGGGAAGCGCTGGTGCCGCCCAAAGCGCGCAAAGCGACCCGCCCATCGCTGACCTCGAAAGCCGCCCGGGTTGGGTCAAAAAAGAAACGTGGCGAAACCAAACGTCTGCGCCACTATGATCCCAGTGAGTGGGAGTAACTAAAAACCAAGGGAACTGCTCAGTGCCATCTCAAGAAGTTACAAATTAAGTTCATCAGCCCCGCAAGCTAATTCCTGCCAGGTCTTCAGTGTAAAAAGGAGTAACCATGAACGCTGATTCGTCGGTTCGTAAACAATTGGTAGCTTTGCTCACCGCCCGCCAGGCGCACATGATGATCGAAGATGCCGTCGCCGATTTCCCCATGGAGCGCATCAACGAGCTGCCCCCCCAAGTCACATATTCGCCCTGGGCGCTGCTCGAGCATATTCGCCGCACCCAATGGGATATTCTGGATTTCATCCGCAACCCTAATTACAAAGCCATGCGCTGGCCGGAGGACTACTGGCCGGCCGAAGGCCAAAAGGCCACACCGGATGACTGGCAGAAGACCCTGGCCGGTTACCGGGCCGACCTGCAAGAATTGGTGGCCATCGTCAATGACCCGGCTACCGATCTGTACAGCGACCTGCCCCATGCGGCCGGCTATTGCATTTTGCGTGAGATTGAAGTCGTCGCCGATCACAGCGCCTATCACATTGGCGAGTTTGCCATCTTGCGCCAGGTCATGGGTACCTGGCCGGCCAATCGCGCCGGGTGACAGACCCCGCGGCTATTTCCTCTTTTGGCGAATTCGCTTGAAAGGGGTGAAGGCGAATTAACCTGGGAACGGTTTCCCCTAAAAACCCGCTGAAAGAGTTACAATATCATCTATATTAGTGGTCCTTAAAGAGGGTAAAAAATGGCAAACAACAGCGTGTATAAACAAATCGAAATTACCGGTACGTCGCCCACCGGTGTGGAAGACGCCATTCAATCTGCCATCGCCCGGGCTTCCCGTACGGTGCGCAACATGCAGTGGTTCGAAGTCACGGAAGTACGGGGCCGTATTGACGCAGACCACGTAAGCCAATGGCAGGTGTCCCTCAAGATAGGGTTCACTCTGGACGAATAGCCCCTAAGTTTTTCCCATAGCGGATATCACAGCAGGGCTTCGCTGAAGCCCTGCTGTGCCTTTATAAAATACAATGACCTCAAATAATTTATCCATCCAGCCAAATCCAATCAAAAACCGTTTGAAATCGGACGGCCTGTTATTATTTACCTCGGCAATCTGGGGCAGCGGTTTCGTCGCTCAGCGGATTGCTTCCGAATCGATGGGCAGCTTTACCTTCAACGGGGCGCGCTTTGGCCTCGCGGCCTTAATCCTGTTCGCCCTGATCCGCTTCCAATGGAAGGTCAACCGCAAACAATTAATCTGGACTGTCATCGCCGGCAGCCTGTTATTCGGGGGAAGCATGTTCCAGCAGCTCGGCATCGAAACCACCTCGGTCGCCAATGCCAGCTTTATCACCAGCCTGTATGTGGTTATGATCCCGCTTGCGCTGGTGATCTTTGGACGGCAGCACGTCAATTGGATCACTTGGGCGGCGGTTGCCCTGGCAGTCGCGGGGACGCTGTTTCTGAGCACGGGCGGCAAATTCCAGCCTGCCATCGGTGACCTGCTCGAATTTGTAGGAGCCATTTTTTGGACCGGCCAGGTGATCTTCATCGGTAAGGTATCCAAAGAGATGGACAGCCTGGCTTTTACCTTCGGGCAATTCGCAACATGCGCCTTGCTCAACCTGGTTTTCAGCCTGTTCTTCGACCTGGGCCATACTTCACCTTTACCGGCCGCCTGGCTTTCCGTGCTGTATTCGGCCATTTTCCCGGCCGCGATTGGCTTCACCTTGCAAGTAATCGGGCAGCGCAACGCCCCCACCACAGATGCAGCCATCATCTACAGCATGGAAGCCGTATTTGGCGCGCTTTGCGCCTTCCTGTTCCTGCATGAAGCGCTCGAGCCCTTACAGGTCCTCGGCTGCCTGCTCATCCTGGCCGCGATTATCCTTTCCCAACTTCGGCCCAGTGAACCGGGCCGCTCTTCCAAGGCCGAACTTTCCGGCGCCGAAGAGCAACTCCCCTCGGCATAAAACAGAAACAGGCTGTCCCAACCTGATTTGGGACAGCCTAAAAACGGTCACAACTCCGAATAGGATGTGTTTATTGTTTTTCAATTACAAAGCACACGAAAAACAATAAACACATCTCTTTTTTTGCGGTAGCCGAGTAGTTAATTTACCTGGCCGATTTGAAGTGAATGCTGCTAAGGCCGCGCAGGCGTTCCGCCGCGGTTTCGGCAGTCAGATCGCGTTGGGCCATAGCCAGCATCTCGAAGCCAACCATGAACTTTCGGACGGTAGCTGAGCGCAGCAGGGGCGGGTAAAAATGGGCATGGAAATGCCAGCTCTCGTGCGATTGCCCGTCACAAGGCGCCTGGTGAAAGCCCATCGAATATGGAAACGAGATTTCGAAAAGGTTGTCGTAACGGGTGGTGATTTGCTTCAATATATCCGCCAGGGCCTGCTCTTCGGCCTGGCCCAGGTCGGCCAGGTTTTGGAAGTGCCGCCTGGAGATCAGCAGGATCTCGAACGGCCAGACCGCCCAAAAAGGCACCACCGCCAGGAAATGCTCGTTTTGCGCCACCGTGCGGCTGCCATCGGCCGTTTCCAGGTCCACGTAGTTGCATAACAGGCAGCGGCCCTGTTCGCGCAAATATTCCTCCTGGCGCAAGGCTTCCATCGCCGGCTGGTTGGGGACCAGGTGGGTTGCCCAAACCTGGCTGTGCGGGTGCGGGTTGGAACAACCCATCATCGCGCCTTTGTTCTCAAAAACCTGCACGTAGCCCACATCAGGATTGGCAGCCAGTTCCTCGCTCAAACGCCGCCAGGTTTGGACCACCTTGACGACCCCTTCGAGCGGCAGTTCCGGCAGGGTTAAATCGTGGCGAGGCGAGAAACACACCACTTTACAGGTGCCATAATCAGGTTTAGCCACCAACAGCCCTTGCAAATTTTCTTCCGGCGCATCCAATTCTTCTTTGCCCAATAATGCCGGAAAATCATTATCGAAGACAAAGGTCTCCGTATAGGCTTCGTTACGGTTACCGGTATTTCGGAGGTTGCCGGGGCACAAATAACAATCTGGGTCGTACGCCGGGATCTGTTCCGGGGCCATTTTCTCAACCTGTCCCAGCCAAGGCCGGCGGGCCCGGTGAGGAGATACCAAAACCCACTCCCCGGTTAATGGGTTAAATCTGCGATGCGGATTCTCGAATTTCATTCTGTTGACCTTCTCGTTGGCTTTTCGGCGCAAAGCACCGGGCCAATTTTACCTCACCGCAAGACCAACGAAAAGGCAAAGACATAAAATAGAGGAAGGGCCGGCGACGCCGGCCCTTCCTCTATTTTATGTCTAATCGTTTTGCGGATACTCAACCACCAGTCCAATGGCACGAACAATTTGATCCAACATCTCCGGGCTGATTTCACCCATTTTCTGAATAAACCGGTTTGTAGAAACCGATCGTATTTGGAAGGTATCTGCAGCAGAATCTTTAGCCAGTCTGTTACCAGCATTAGGGCTTATTTTCACCATCCAGGTCGCCTGCTCGTAACGGTCTTTCCAGTCGGTGAGCGGCACAACTACGCGCAGGGGAAGAATTCCGACCGCATTACTGCTGACAACCACCACCGGGCGCGATTTTCTGATTTCAGCCCCCACGGTTGGATCCAAATTAATCAACCAAACCTCCCCTCTATCCATTGATAAAATCCTCGCCATCCAATGCGGTCATATCGACCAGGTCTTCATTGTTTGCATAATCTTCGGAAAGCTTTTCTGCGGCAAGCCGCATTTCATCATAGGTGCGGGCGTGTATCTGCGCATTCAGAAATTCACGGACCAACTTCTGATAATGAAACGCCGGTCTTCTCGGCAATTTCATCCAACTGGAAACGCTGTTTTTTATCTAGCAAAATTTGGGTTCTTACGTAATCACTCATGGGTACCTCGTAATACACAGAATATCGCACCACAATCTGTGTAATTATTATACACAACAATAGACATAATTTAATTGCAGCATAATCAATTTTACCTTTATCGGGACGCGTTATCGAAAAACAATGTCGCTACCTATCTCCGATAGCCCGACCTGGCAAGTGCATTGAATCCCATTTAGCCCCCTCCGAAAGCTGTGAAGAACTCCTACCTTGAAAACAAGGATGGGTTATAATCCCTGCGGTAAAATTTTGGTAAGATGAAAATAAGTTAAGAAATCTATTATTTCCCACCAATCCTGAAACCCCGATAAGAATTATCCGTATATGGTCATAGACAATAGAAAGGTACAGGAACCTTTGGTGACCAGCAGCGAAACCGATTGGATCATTGGCGCACAAAACGGCGATGATGAGGCCTTCTCCAATCTTGTAACCCAATATCAAAACCCGGTATATAACCTTTGTTACCGGATGTTGGGGAACCCTCAAGAAGCTGAAGATGCCGCTCAGGAAACATTCTGGCGGTCTTATCAGGCTATTCGCCGTTACGATAACTCCCGCCCTTTCGCGACCTGGCTGCTCTCGATTGCTGCCCATTACTGCATCGACTTGCAACGTAAACGACGTTTGCCATCTATGGATATCGAAGATTGGATGGAAGAAATCTTGCCGGACAATGAACCCAGCCCAGAACACGTCAGCAGCCAGAATCAGCAGAACCAGGCCCTTCACCGGCTCCTGGCCGAATTAAACCCACAAGATCGAGCAGCGTTAATTTTACGCTACTGGTATGAGTTTTCTGAGGAAGAAATAAGCCAGGCTCTAAAAATGTCTGGCAGTGCAGTAAAAAGCCGCCTGCATCGCGCCCGGCTTAAATTAGCAGCCCTGATTTAAGCCGAACAGGATGTACCTGGAGAAAGGATTCAAGATGAATCACCAGCCTTTTGACACCTGGTTAATAGAACCGGAGGAATTGACCCCCGAGCAAAAAGGAGCGTTGAGCCAACACCTCCAAACGTGCTCCCAATGCCGCCAGCTTTCCGTTTCACTGGTGAGGCTCGACCGGATTCTCGAAGAAACCCCTATCCAGCTAGCCCCCATCGGATTTACTGACCGCTTCCAGGCCAACCTGGCCCGCCGCAGAAAAGAAGAACAACGCCGGCAAATACGAACGGTCATTCTCATCCTCCTGGGGGCTATTTTGACCTCCAGCGGAATTTTTCTGGCAAATTTCCTCTCGCATTATTCACTGACGAAATTAATCGGCTCCTTAATTCAATTCATCACCTACGCTCCCCAAAGGCTGATCGAGTTTCGTTTCATCATATCCTTCTGGATCGTCAAGATTCCTGCGCCGGTTTTCGCTATTACCGGCGCGTTAATCGTATTTTGGACGTTTTTGTTGCTCACACCCTGGGTTTTGACACTATTGCGGATCAAACGTCAAGGAGTAACGGATAAATGAAAAACGTGATCAAATTCCTTCCTGTTTTGCTCATCCTGGGTATTTTGTTCGCTTTACCGGTAACGGTTTTCGCGCAAACACCTAACCCGGGAACGCAAACTTTCTCCGGCGACCAACTGGTACTGGGGAATAACTACACCCTCAAAACCGATCAGGTTTTGAACGGTACCCTGGTTGTGCTCGGAGGAAACGCCGAAGTACAGGACGGAGCTACCGTAAACGGTGATGTCGCCATTGTTGGCGGAAATCTCAACCTGGCCGGAACCGTTACGGGAACGATCAGTATTCTGGGAGGAAACGTATCGCTGAATGATACAGCCGTCGTTATGGGTGACATTGTAACCTTCGGAGGTAACGTTTCTGGTGAGAACCAGGCGACCATCAAGGGCAGCATTCGCACCCTCAGCCGCAGTGCCCTCCTGTTCAACCTGGACCAGTTCAACCTGAACGGCCAGGCGGCCGGCAGCGGTGCTTTACATGCCTTTGGCCGGGCTATTGCCGGCGGCTTGCTCAACATCCTCAAGGTTTTCGGGATCGCCTTATTGGCCCTGGTCGTGGTCCTGATTCTGCCCAAGCCGGTCAAAACGGTAACCAGGACCATTTCGGCCCAGCCCCTTTTGAGCGGTGGGGTCGGCATCCTGACCGCCATCGTCTTCCCGATCTTACTGGTGATCCTCACGATTACCATAATCCTGATCCCCTTGACCCTGATTGGCGCGATTATATTTGCCCTGGCCGCCTTGTTCGGCTGGATAGCCGCGGGTACCTACCTGGGTGAACGGCTCGAAGTTCTCTTCAAGGCCCATTGGGCCGATGCTGTGGTCACCGGTTTGGGAACACTGGCCATAGGCCTGGCGGTCTGGCTGTTGAATTATGCCTTCTGCCTGGGCGGGTTGCTCACCGTGGTGGTGGCCAGCCTGGGGCTGGGCGGCGTGGTCCTCAGCCGGTTTGGCACAACCATTTACGAACCCGGCGGGCCTGGCGGTAACGCCACTATTCGCACCGTTCCCCAACCGTTTGGCCCCAGTTCTCCTGCCGGCCCGGTCATCGATATTCACGAGCCGCGGATGGAACCCGAATCCCCCGCACCTGACTCGCCAAACGAAATGCAGCCTTAATCTCTCGAACCTGCGAAGGATTCATTATGAAGAAGTACTCAATCTTTCTCCTGGTCGCCATCCTGATCCTGAGCAGCGTCGCCTGTTCGGTCAGTGTCAATTTGCCCCAATCAAACGTAGGGCCGACTGAAACCTGGTCGGCTAACCAACCGGTCGAAAATCCGGACGGCCAGCACTCGGTCACCATCAAGATAGGCGCCGGTACGCTCAACGTTTCCGGCGGATCCGAGGGATTGGTCGAAGGCGATGTGCAATACAACATATCCGACTGGAAGCCACAACTGGTAGCCAACCAGGACGATGTCACCATCCAGCAGTCCAACATCGATACGCTCCACATTTCCACCAAGAATGTGGTCAACGATTGGATTTTCAAACTGGGTTCGGTCCCGATGGACCTTAACATTCAAGCCGGCGCGTATCAAGGCACCCTCGACCTGGGAGGGTTATCCCTCGAAAACCTGTACATCTCCGATGGCGCCAGCCAGGCCAAGGTGCGCTTCGACGAGCCCAACCTGGTCGCCATGCAGACGCTGGAATACAAGACCGGCGCCTCCGAGATCAGTTTGTACGGTTTAGCCAATTCCCGGGCAGCCAATGTCAGTTTTGACGGCGGCGCCGGATCTTACACCCTGGATTTTTCTGGCGACCTGACCGCGGACATGAACGTGATTGCCAAAGTTGGTGTGTGTAACCTGAAGATCTACATTCCTGTGGGAACCGCATCAGAAATCACGATTACCGGCGGGTTGAACAACGTCCAACCGACCGGGAGCTGGAATATCTCCAACAACGTCTACACGACCCAAGGCTCCGGCCCGACGATTTATGTCACCCTGGATATGGGCCTCGGCAACCTGGACCTGGTTTCACAATAACAATACAGGATAAAAAACATGCCGCGGGCGAACAACGCCCGCGGCATGTTTTTTTTATCCTGTATTCTGGCTACCTATTTTTTACAATTCACCGAAAAAACAAAGATGTGCTCCAGGCCGCGCACGGCAACGTACTGCGAATCCGGCGACCAGGCCGATTCCTGCATCTCGTCATTTTGGATATCGATTGGAAATTTTACCTGCTGCTTGGGTTGGGCCATCCAGACCACATCTTTGCTATCTGCAAAGACTACCCAATTGATATCCGGTGACCAGTTGGCCAACAGCCATTGCAAATCGCTGGTGGCGAACTGCTGGTTCGTGATCACCTTCAAGCTGGTATCCTCATCGCCGCGGATCTCTTTGATTTTTTGCTCCTGGCCAGTCGTCAGGTCATGCTCCACCACGTCCACACAGTCGATCCCACAGGTCTCGCTGACGTCCAGCGTGGTATTACTGGTCCAGTCATCAATTCCTTTCAGGCTGGCAAAACTATCCGTCGCCGGCAAGTCCGGGTACAGATCGGTCAGGGAGCCATCGGACAGGTTATAGATCTCGACGGTGTAGCGATTTTCGGGTGAATGCAAGGCAATGAAGGCAATCTTGGTACCGTCTGGCGACCAGGTTATATCTCCGGCCACTCGTACGTCGCGGGTGGATTGCAATTCTTTCCGGCCGTCCACATCATAGATGACCAGGTCACCTTCATACCAGCCCCAGAAACGGTCGGCCGGCGCTACGTAAGCCAGATGGTGCCCATCCGGAGCCCAGGCAATCATCGTTCCCTGGGGCTTGTCGCTGTGAATTGGGATCAGGTCCACCAGGTCGCAGGTGCGATCTGCCTCCAGGCTGTAATTATCTTTGGTCACAATGGCTAAGGTTGGAGTGGGTGTGATATCCGCATTGTCCGCCGAATTGTTGTTCGACGAGCAAGCCGACAAAATCAGGGCCAGGCTGAATATCAAAATCAAACCGGCAATCCACACCGGTTTTGGTTTAAACCCCGTACGGCCCGAATAATCGACCCGGCCGCCCCCTGCGGGTATATTCTGGTGTATGGCGGGGATTTTCGCGGTTATTGGTTTTGGATTATTTTGCATGCTTACTTCATTAGCTATTTAATCGGATTGGCTTGCTTCGGGCGGTACAGGTACTCCCGTTCGATGATCTGATAGATCTGTGGCGGCAGGTAATAGCGGTAACCGCTGCCGGCCATAATCCGGTCACGTATCTGGTGGGACGCGATTTCTAACAGTGGCGCTTCGATAAACTTGACCTTGTGTTCGATGCCAGGCAAGTCAGCTTCCAATGTGGCCAGGTCGATCGCATCGCCCGGCCGGCGCATCACGCCCAGGGCAGATAGTGCTGCCAGAAACTGGTGCGGCTCGTGCCAGGTAGGCAGATCGTGCAGCGAATCGCCGCCGATCAGGTATACCAGTTCGGCGCCAGGCATTTGCTCCGCTAATAAATGAACCGTATCAACCGCAAAGTGCGGCCCGGGCCGGTCCATTTCGACCCGCGAAAGCTCGAAACGCCGGTCGTCGCGGATGACCGCTTCAAGCATTTCCAGGCGCAGGTCCAGGGGAGTAAGCTGTTGGTCGCGTTTGTGGGGCGGGTTAGGGGTCAGCACCCACAGCAGACGGTCCAGGCCAAGCTGTGACAGCGCTTCATCCGCCAGGATGAGATGCCCGACGTGGGGTGGGTCGAAGGTACCGCCGAAGATGCCAATGCGCGCCATACTGGCTATTCCTGCCACTCCAGCTCGTAATCTTCCCCAATGTAAACGGTATCGCCGTTCTGGATGCCCATTTGACGGAGTTCGTCTTCGATACCCATGCTCTCGATCAGGCGCTGGAAACGTCTCACCGATCCTTCGAATTCCCAGTAAGTCATCGCCGCCGCCCGCTCGATAGCCACGCCGTTCACTTTGTATCCGCCATCGGGAGTTTTTTCGATCTTGTAAGCCCGCGGATCTTCCTCGGCCCGGTAAACCGGCAACTCACGCACGACTTCCGGTTCGGGCGCATTTTGTAGCAATTCCAGGCTTTTACGCAGCAAGGCGTCCAGGCCGGTGCGTGCCAGGGCCGATATACACATGGGGTCGTTGACCCCTTTGGACTTCAGCACTTTTTGGATTTCGGGCCAGCGCTGCTGCACTTCGGGCATGTCGAATTTATTCAACGCCACCAGTACCGGTTTACGCGCCAGGTCGGGGTCGAACAGGGCCAGTTCGGTGTTGATCTGTGAATAATCCGCCAGTGGATCTTCGGACATGCCGTCCAACACGTGGATAAGCACACGGGTCCGCTGGATGTGGCGCAAAAATGAATCACCCAACCCCACCCCATGGTGGGCGCCTTCGATCAACCCGGGAATATCGGCCAGGACCAGGCTGGTGTCTAAATCCAGCTCGGCCACGCCCAGGTTGGGCTCCAGAGTGGTGAAGGGGTAGTCGGCAATTTTTGGGTTCGCGTTCGTCACGGCTGCCAGCAGGCTGGATTTACCCGCATTGGGTACGCCGACAATGCCGATATCGGCGATCAACTTCAGCTCCAGGCGCAGGTTGTGTTGCTCGGCCGGCACACCTTTTTCGGCGGTACGCGGGGCCTGGTCGCGCGAGGTGGCAAAATGAGTGTTGCCGCGGCCGCCGCGGCCGCCTTTACACACGGTCAACTGCTGGTGCGGTTCGGTCAGGTCACCTAACAGCTCACCACTGTCCGCGTCGTGCACAATTGTGCCGGGAGGAACCTGGATCACCAGGTTCTCGGCTGATTTGCCGGTCATGTTATTGACTCCGCCTTTTTCACCGCTGGGAGCAATATACTTCCGCTTGAAGCGGAAGTTGACCAGCGTATTCAGGGTGGGCACGACCTCAAGGATCACGTCAGCGCCATGGCCGCCATCGCCACCATCCGGGCCGCCCCGGTTAACGTATTTCTCCCGGTGGAAATGGACAAACCCATCTCCGCCTTTGCCAGACTGTACGTAGATTTCAGCTTCGTCAATTAACATAGCAGGAAGAGATTAGAAATTAGAGAGTAGAAAAAAGTCTATAAGGAAATTAGGTAACCAGTCGACAAGTGAAAAAGCAATTCTTAAGGAATTATTTTGTGAAAAGGCTTGCTCGCTTTAGTCAGATCACTTTTCCTCTTTGCCTATCGCCTTATAGCCCTGGCACCTTATCCATGATCAACTATTCTCTACTCTCTTTTCTCCATTATCTCTTATTCCTTCCCAAACTTTTCCTTCAAAACATCTTCCAGGGTGGGGTAGCCAATTTCCTGCAGTTCGTAACGGACGCGCTGCATGGGTTTAGACACCTTGATCACCCGGGTCAGGTCGATCGGCGTGGCGGATAGAACCATGTCCACATCCGAATCATTGATTGTGGCTTCCAGGTCGTGCATCTGCTCGGCCCCGTAACCCATTGCCGGCAGAATTGGGCCGGTCTTGGAATATTTTGCGTAGGTCGCCTGGATCGAGCCGACCGCGAACGGACGGGGATCGACGATTTCAGCGGCACCGAAGCGGCGCGCAGCGACCCAGCCGGCCCCGTAAGTCATCTCGCCGTGGGTCAGGGTCGGGCCATCCTCGATGACCAGCACCCGTTTACCGCGGATGGCATCCGGGTCGTCCACGAACAGAGGGGAGGCGGCCTCGATGATCACGGCATTCGGGTTAACCGAATGCAAGTTCTCGCGCACGCTGAAAACGGCGTCAGCATTGGCCGTATCCACTTTGTTGATCACGAATACATCCGCCTTGCGCACGTTGGTTTCACCGGGGTGATAACGGAGTTCATGCCCGGCGCGATGCGGATCCGCCACGACAATAGACAGGTCCTCTTTATAGAATGAAAAATCGTTGTTGCCGCCGTCCCAGAGGATGATATCGACCTCTTGCTCGGCCTGGCGCAAAATCTTCTCGTAATCCACACCGGCATAGACGATCACCCCGTTATCCAGGTGGGGTTCATATTCCTCGCGTTCCTCGATCGTGCAGTCATGCTTGTCCAGGTCGCTGTAGTCGGCAAAACGTTGAACCGCCTGTTTGACCAGGTCACCATAAGGCATGGGGTGGCGAATGGCCGCCACTTTATAGCCCATATCGCGCAGGATCAACGACACCCTGCGGGTCGTCTGGCTTTTGCCAGAGCCAGTGCGGACTGCGCAAACCGAAACGACCGGCTTACTGGATTTGATTTGGGTGGTGTTCAAGCCCATCAGGTGAAAATCAGCGCCGCTGGCCAACACGAGCGAGGCCTTGTGCATGACGTATTCGTGCGGGACGTCACTGTAAGCAAATACAACCTGGTCGGCTTGGGTGGACTTTATCAGGTTTACCAGTTCACTCTCCGGATAGATCGGGATTCCTTGCGGATACAGGCTTCCGGCCAGTTCGGCCGGGTAGCGGCGACCATCGATATTAGGAATCTGGGTCGCAGTGAATGCCACCACCTGAAAATCCGGGTTATCCCGGAAGAAGACGTTGAAATTGTGGAAATCTCTTCCGGCGGCGCCCATAATGATCGTACGGGTAGTCATAAAATGGTTCTCCTTTGAATGTGAATGAGATGGGATATCTTTTCACATCGCTTGTGGGGCTGTGATGCCCAGCAAAGCCAGACTGTTGGCGATCGTCTGGCGAGTTGCCGCAACCAGGCGCAGACGGAAGCTGCGCGCCGGTTCTGCTGCCTGCAGGACCGGACATTGAGTATAAAAATCATTAAATGACTTGGCTAATTCATAAGCGTAGGTCGCGATCCATAAGGGCCGCAGCTCGGCCGCCGAGCGTTGTACTTCACTCGGCAGGCGAGCAATCATGTTAATTAATTCGACCTCTTGCGAAGCCAGATCA
Source organism: uncultured Chloroflexia bacterium (assembly GCA_963704755.1). GTDB lineage: Bacteria > Chloroflexota > Anaerolineae > Anaerolineales > Anaerolineaceae > Bellilinea. Next base: position 4,619,216 of record OY969938.1, on the reverse strand, counting down.
TAGCCTGGGACCATATCCCCTGGCAGATCGCCGCTATTCTTGCGCAGGATGCTGCCGGCGCGCACGTAGGCGTATTGGATATAAGGCGCGGCCTGGCCATTGAAATCCAATGCGGATTCCCAGTCGAAGGTCACGATCTTGGTGTTTTCACGAGCCAGCATGGGGTATTTGATCGCCCCAATCCCAACCGCCCTGGCAATCGCGGCCTGTTTCTCGGCGTCCAGGTCGGGGTTCTTTTGCTTGACCACTTCCAGCGCTCGGGAAGTCGCTTCGCGGATCAGGTCTTCTAGCAGGACTACGGTGCCTTCCCGCGAAGCCATGACCACATTGCCGGGCAGGTTGACCAGCTCATAAGGAATATGCTGGCAGTCCCCGGCCCAGGGATAGCCGGCGATTTCGAGTGTTTTGAAAATCTGTTGGAAGTGCAGCGATTGGCGCACGTCCACCACGTAATAAGAGCGTTTCAGGTCCGGGTAATCGCTAAATTTCTGGCGGGCTAGGGCCAGGTCTTCGGTCGCGTACAGGGCGGTGCCATCTGAGCGCAAGACCACCAGCACGCGGTATTTTTCATTTTTCAGTTTCAGAACTTCGTCAATCTTGACGATCACCGCGCCTTCCGGGCGCTCATCCTGGGCAATTCCTCGTTCGATCAGGTCCTGGACGATCACCTTACCGGGCTGTTCACACTGGCTGTTGAAATAATAGCGGTCGAACTTGATATCCAGCAGTTCGTAGATCTCGTTGAAGCCGTCCAACGACCACTGGCGGGTCTCTTCCCACAAGGATACGATCTCGGGATCGCGTTTGTCCCAGCGGACGTACAGCGCGCGTACTTCCGCTTCCCGTTCCGGTTCCGCTTCCAGGCGGCGGTTAGCATCCGCGTAAATCTGGCCCATCCACTTGGTGATGTCGTGCTCGGGTTTCTCTCCCTTGTGGAAGTTCAGGTAGCACCACAGCCATTTGATCACATGCAGGCCCATATCGCCGGGATAATTCGCCCGAACCACGTCGTGACCGGCAAATTCCAGCAGCCGCGACAGGACGTCTCCCAGGATCGCGCTGCGCAAATGACCCACGTGAAAGGCTTTATGGGTGTTGGGCTGCGAAAACTCGACCATCACCTTTTCGCCGCTGTTTTTCCCCTGGCCAAAGCCGGTCCCTTCGGTGAATACGGTATCGATCACCTGGCGGGCATAGCTGCCCTGTTCGAAGAAAAGATTGAGGTAGCCATTGACCGCTTCGAGCTTTTCGAATCCGTCCGGCTGCCCCAGGTAAGCGGCGATCTGTTGGGCCAACTCGTTGGCGCGCTGGTTGACGTTGACCTTTTTCCCCTGGCGGGCTTCCTGGGCGGCCAGAGAGAAAAATGAAGTCGAAATACCCCATTGACCGCTAAAAGGAATCCATTTCCATTGGACAACCGGTTCCGGGAGCTGGTTGTTTTCGCAAAATTCGCGGATCTTCGTTTCTAATAAGTTTTGTTCTGCCTCAAACATAGCTTGCGCAATCCTGATCGATGAAATTCGCCTCGAAGGCGGAGGTTTTCGTGGTTCTGCTGCCGGAAAAGTGGCTCTTGCCCGGTTATTTGATGATGGAAACCCGCATTATCCGCAGGAGATTATATCATGCCCTAAACTGCTCAGCAGCAAAGGAAGGTAACCGCAGAGAAAAGGAGAAGGAAGAATTAACCACGGAGGCACGGAGAACACGGAGAAAAAGAATTTAAGTAATTGAGAACAGGAAAAAAGGTTTGGTAAAAGCGGATCGGCCCGGTCCTTCGCAACCCTCGGCCGAGGCCGCTCTTCAACGCTTTCCAAAGGGTATTCACCGCAGAGACGCAGAAAGGAAAGAAATTAACCACAGAGCACACTGAGACCACAGAGTAAAAACGGAGTTTAAGAAGCTAAGGATAGGAAAATGTGCCCGCTAAAAGTGGATCGGCCCGGTCTCCAGACCGAGGCCGCTCTTCAACGCCGGCTAAAGATTAAATCGTTGAAGACGATATTTTTTTATAGAACTGGCATTCATTTATGCCAATCGATCAAAAATTATTCGCCCCCGTAACCCGGCTTTGAAAGTCAGGCCACAAAAACGCCTAAATATTCGCTTTACAAAGAAGTCATTTTAAAACGAAAAAGCGGGATCATGATCCCGCTGTATTTCGTCGATCAATTACGTTGCGAAAAAATAAATCAGGCTTCTAAGGTCGCCAGGCGTTTCATCAAGCGACTCTTACGGCGGGCAGCGTTATTTTTGTGGATAACGCCTTTTTCAGCAGCTTTATCCAGGGCACTGACTGCCATAATGACAGCTTCGCGGGATACAGCCTGTTCACCGCTTTCGATAGCCGTGCGTGCTTTCACGACCGCTTTACGAGTGGCACCGCGAACAACACGGTTGCGCAAGCGACGTTTTTCATTTTGCTTGTTACGCTTAATTTGTGACTTAATATTTGCCAAAATGCTTCCTCCAGAAAATCATGCGACCAATTGCGACCGCTTATTTTAACAGACGGCCGCCGTTTTGTCCAGAGCAAATCCCTTTGCCCGCGGATTAATCCACATCGCTGTTGGCGCCCTGGGAAGATATGTTCAACAGCCAACTACGACTTTCCAGGCCAGCGTTTTTGAAAGCATTGACCATGCCTTCGCGCACATCCTCCACCGAGCGGTAAGGGAACGCCACCACTGCAGGGCCGGCCCCGGAAAGAACGGCCGGCGCATCCAATTGAGCGGCTGCCTGGATGGCCTCGGCTGCACCGGGAATCAACTTCAATCGATAGGGCTGGTGGATCCGGTCACTGACAGAGCGCTTCAATGCCTCGTAATTTCCGCTGCGGATGGCCTCCACCACCAGGGCCGTCCGGCCCAGGTTATAAACCACATCCTTAAGCGCCACTTCCTTGGGTAAAGCCTCGCGGGCGTCGGCCGTCGTGAACGAGAAATCGGGTAATACCACCACAACTTGAGATATACCGCATTCCACCGGGTAGGCGATCAGGCGTTCGCCTTCGGCCAAAACAATCGCCAGGCCGCCGTACAAAGCCGCCGCAGCATTATCCGGGTGGCCTTCCAGCTCGTTGGCTATGCGCAGTATCTCGGCCGGCTCCAGAGGCTTTCCCAGGAGCGTATTTGCGCCGATCAGCCCGGTCAGCGTGGCGGCTGCGCTGGAACCTAGCCCCGAGCACAGGGGAATATTATTTTCACATTCGATCAGGATCCCCTGCGGCCGGGTGGCCGTGGCTACCGAGCACACCCGGCTGAACGCCCGGTACACCAGGTTACTCTCGTCCTCGCTGAGCACCCCCCGCCCTTCTCCTTTGATGCGCAGGCGCACTTCACTGCCGCCAAAGGTAAAGGTGGTGGTGTTCCACAGATCAAGAGCCAGTCCCAGGCAATCAAAACCAGGACCTAGGTTGGCTGTTGTTGCCGGTACGCAGACGGTCACACGCTGCATTGCTCAATCCCCTTCCAGAATTTTGTCTTCCAAGGCTCTAATTTCGGCCGGCATTACTTGTGGAGCCGCAAACTGGCCGGCGATGATATCCGGATCCTTCAACCCGTGGCCGGTGCAAACTGCCACGATCCGCTTGCCGCTCGGGTTCACTTTGCCGGCTTCGATTTCGGCGGCTAAGCCGGCCAAACCGGCGGCCGAGGCCGGCTCGACCCATATGCCCTGGGCGGCCAACCGGCGCTGCATATGCAAAATTTGTTCATCACTCACAGCAATAATGCGGCCATTCGATTCTTCCGCTGCCTGGAGTGCCTGCTCACCGCGAGCCGGGCGGCCGATCCGGATCGCCGTGGCCACCGTCTCGGGGTGATCGACGGCATGGCCAATCACCAGCGGCGCCGACCCGGCCGCCTGTGCGCCCAGAATTTGCGGCAGCCCGGTCGATTTTTGCTGGTGATACTGTTTAAAGCCCATCCAATAAGAAGTGATATTCCCGGCGTTACCCACCGGCAGACACAACCAGTCCGGCGCGTTGCCCAACACCTCGCAAATCTCGAAGGCGGCGGTCTTCTGGCCTTCCAGCCGGTATGGGTTGAGTGAATTGACCAGTGCGATTGGGTGTTTCTGGCTGATCTCCACGACCAGGTTCAGGGCGTCATCGAAGGAGCCCTGGATCTGGATGACTTCAGCGCCGTAGGCAATCGCCCCGGCCAGTTTGCCTGTGGCTACTTTGCCCTGCGGGATAATCACGATACAGCGTCGCTCGGATCGAGCCGCATATGCCGCGGCTGATGCGGCGGTGTTGCCGGTCGAAGCGCAGATGACCGCTTTTGCGCCTCTGCCCACCGCCTCACTGATCGCCACGGTCATGCCGCGGTCTTTGAACGAGCCGGTTGGGTTCATCCCCTCGAACTTTACCCATAAATCAAACCCCCCACCGAGTTCCTTGACCAGTCCGGGGACCGGTATCAATGGCGTGTTTCCTTCCAACAAAGTCACCTCGGCAGTGTGACTGGGAATGTCCATCAAGTCTCGGTAGCGTGCCAATACTCCCTGGTAGTTCATTTGTCTTCTCCAATGACGTTGTGCTTGATTATACTCCGCTAAAAGGGAGGCATAAGGGCCTCCCCATTGCAATCCGCATATTCAGAAAGCCGAGAACCACTCGCAAGGTCCGCTTTATTCGGGTTTATCGCAAAATCAGTTCGGGTTTTGACCCGTCGGGATTTCCCCAAGTGAAGACCCACCAAATGTGGCCTGGATTCCGTTTACCAAGAGATTTTTCTCGTCCGCAGTCAGGCGGGCGTCCGGGTGGAGTATCAAGTACTGGGCCGGAGGCATGGAACCGCGGGTAATCGCGCGGGTAAGTTCATCCACTCGAATCCTTTGCGATCCCATCTCGGAAAGGTTCATTCGCTGCCTGCCTTCATCCACATCATGCTGCACCAGCCAGGAAATAGGCGCCACGTTGCTGTACCATGGCCAGACCGTCTCGTTGCTATGACAATCGAAGCAGGCTCTTTGCGCCAAGGCGCGAGTCTGCGGACTATCCCATTGAGGCTCTTGCACGACCGCCGGATTGGTATGGTTCTTACCGTACGGCACAAGCTGGATCAACCCAAAAAGTACAATCGCTGCGACCAACAGAAACGCAATGATCTTGAGAACATTCTTCATAGGGCACCTCTTGGAATTCCTGGAATGGGCTTTCTGATGGAGTCACGGAAATACCGGACTGGTTGCATAAATTCCTGAATACAGTAATACGAACCCTAATTTGAGATTTTTACGGGGACGAAGCCCTCACAAATCTCTTGAATTTTGGGATTCACCTGCAAGGAGCCGATCAGGCCCTCTTGATTTTAAACAGAAATGGGTTCTGGAAAGATTTTTCCAGAACCCATTATAGCGGAATTATTTGAAAATTAGTAACTACTCAACTACCCTAAGGGAGTGGGGATTTCTATTTTTGTAGGCTTCGCACACAAAAAACACCCACATCTTCAGAACCTGCCTGAACAGTTACGAAAATTATTTATCTTGCAACGCGGCTACGCCGGGCAGGGTCAACCCTTCCAGCATTTCCAACGAAGCACCGCCGCCGGTGGAAATATGGGTGATCTTGTCGGCCAAACCGGACTGATTGATCGCGGCCACTGATTCGCCGCCGCCGATGATGCTGATCGCATCACTGGCTGCCACCGCCCTGGCGACCCCAAAAGTACCTTCGGCGAACTTGGGGAACTCGAACACACCCATTGGGCCGTTCCAGACCACCGTACCGGCTCCGGCAACCACTTTCGCGTAAGCCGCCACCGTTTCGGGGCCAATGTCGAGCACTCGCCAGCCATCCGGCACCGGGCCGGCCGGTAAAACTTTGGCTTCGGCGTCGGCTTCGAACTTGTCGGCAATGACCATGTCCACCGGTAAACGCAGCTTGGTCTGGGCACCCTTGAGCAGTTCGGCCGCGGTTTCCAGCGCCTCGGCTTCCACCAGCGAATCGGCCATCGGGTATCCCTCGGCCTTGAGGAAGGTATTGGCCATCCCTCCGCCGATCAAAATCGTGTCCGCCTTGACCAGCAGGTTCTTGATCACACCGATCTTATCGCTGATCTTAGCCCCGCCCAAAATGGCGACGAACGGCCGCTTGGGATCCTCGACCGCCTGGCCGAGATATTTTATTTCTTTTTCCAGCAGGAAGCCGGAAACAGCCGGTAAATAATCCGCGATGCCGGCCGTGGAGGCGTGCGCACGGTGAGCCGAGCCAAAGGCATCATTGACATAAATATCCGCCAACGAAGCCAGTTGCCTGGACATTTCGGCCCCGTTCTTTTCTTCTTCGGCGTGATAGCGGGTATTTTCCAGCACCAGAATTTCGCCGGGTTTCAAGGCTTTGGCGGCTTCTTCAGCTTTGGGCCCGATGCAGTCTTCCGCGAAGGCGACCGGTTTCCCCATCATCCTGGACAGGTATTCGGCTACCGGCTTGAGACTGTACTTGGGATCGGCAATGCCCTTCGGCCGGCCCAGGTGAGACGCCAAAATGACAGCCGCGCCTTGATCGAGCAGATATTGGATGGTGGGAAGGGCTGCCCGGATGCGGGTGTCATCGCCCACGACGCCATCTTTGACCGGTACATTGAAATCCACCCGGACAAAGACCTTTTTCCCGTGTACATCGATATCTTTTACGGTCTTCTTGTTGAACATACTTCCCTCGTCACGAAATCGAACAGGCAGCGCCCCAGAAGAGCGCTGCCTGCAGTATTCTAGCTAGAGTGATTTGGCAACCAACGCGGCCAGGTCGGCAGTGCGGCAGGAATAACCCCATTCGTTATCGTACCAGGCAACCACTTTGACCAGGTTTCCGCCCATAACCATGTTGTTGGGCAGATCCACGATCGAAGAATGCGGATTGCCCTTGAAATCCATCGAAACCAGCGGATCACTGTACAGGCCATTGGTCACATCCAGGATGCCCTTCAACTTGCCGTTGGCAGCTTCGGTGAACATGGCGTTCAGTTCTTCTTTGGTCGTCGATTTTTCAACGGTCGCGACGAAGTCAACAATCGAGACAGTCGGGGTCGGCACGCGCAGAGAATAACCGTCGAACTTGCCCTTCAGGTCGGGGATGACCAGGGCAACCGCTTTAGCGGCACCGGTAGTGGTGGGGATGATGTTCAGGGCTGCAGCGCGGGAGCGGCGCATTTCTTTGCGGTGACCCTGGTCGAGGATGACCTGGTCATTGGTGTAGGAGTGGATGGTGGTCATCACACCATTGAGAATGTTCAAGTTGTCGTGAACAATCTTGGCGGCCGGAGCCAGGCAGTTGGTGGTGCAGGAAGCATTCGACAGCACAAAGTGTTTGGCCGGATCGTATTTGTCTTCGTTCACACCTAAGACAATGGTGATGTCTTCATTCTTGGCAGGCGCAGAAATGATGACTTTCTTGGCGCCGCCGGCCTTGATGTGGATATTCGCGCCGGCTTTGCCTTTGGCCGGGTCGCCGATGGCATCGGTGAAAATACCGGTCGATTCGATCACAATGTCCACACCCAGGTCTTTCCAGGGCAGATTGGCGGGATCTTTTTCGGCGAAGGCTTTGACCACTTTGCCATTGATCACCAGGTCGTTGCCGGCGATATCGACGGAACCATGGAAGGCGCCATAGTTGGAGTCATATTTGAAGAGATGTGCGTTCTGTTTCGTATCGAACAGATCGTTAATCGCGACAACTTCCAATTCGTTCGGGTACCGCTCGATCAACGCCTTGAGTACCTGGCGTCCAATTCGGCCAAAACCATTGATACCGATTTTTACTGACATTGTAAACCTCCTAGTTTATTGAGAAAAAAATATTAACCTCTTGCCCAGGATGGTCCTATAGCGCAAGGTCATCGTCATGAATAGTCGAAGGACCGGTACGGTCAAAGAACAGGTCCATCACAACTTTCGCCAGTTTGTGTGAATCATGCCGCCAGGGGCGGACATCATCCAACAGATCGGCAACATACACCGGGTATTCTTGTTCTAAATGTTCATCCGGCAAGACATATTCCAATTTCTCTGGCAGCTTGCCCCTGGTGTGATTATTGCATATCACCAGGTCAAAAATTGGGCCATCCAGGTGTCGCTCGAAAGCCTTGACGTGATCCAGGCAATTGAAATTGTCCGTCTCACCCGGCTGGGTGGCTACATTGCAGATATAAAACTTGTAAGCCCTCGAGGCCCGTACTGCGTTGGCAATATCCGGTACAAGCAAATTGGGCAGCAGACTGGTGTACAGGCTGCCCGGCCCAATCAGGATCAAGTCCGCATTCAGGATGGCCTGGATAGCCTGCGGATAGGCCTCAGGGTTGTTCGGCTCCAGCCACACCCTTTGAATGCGACCGGGTGTCGTCGGGATCTTGCTCTCGCCCTTGACGCGCACGTCGTTACCGGTTTCCGGAGTACGTACGTCAGCCACCAGACGCAAGTCGTGCAAGGTTGAAGGTAACACTTTGCCACGAACTGCCAGCACCCGCCCAGATTCGGCCACGCCTTTTTCGAAGCTGCCAGTGATTTCTGCCATGGCCGTGATGAACAGGTTACCCAGGCTGTGGCCGTTCAGCCCGGCGGATGACCCGAAGCGGTATTGAAATATTTGGGTGATCAGCTCTTCGTCATCCGACATGGCCGCCAGGCAACTGCGGATATCCCCAGGCGGAAGAACGCCCATACTGCGGCGCAATTCACCCGAAGAGCCACCGTCGTCGGCTACGGTCACGATTGCCGTCAGGTTATGCGAGTATTCTTTGATCCCACGCAGCAAACTGGATAAGCCGGTTCCACCGCCGATCGCCACGATCCGCGGGCCACGTTCCTTTTTACGGTAATTACTGACCGTGTCCAGGATCGGCCGTCCGGGCCGGACGAAAGGCGTGAGCAGTGCCCGGTTCAACCCCCACACACCCCAGAGAATGATGGCCATCCCAATCAGGCCAAAAATGATGACCCGGATCGGGCGGTCAAGGTTCTGCAGGGACACGGCGGTGAGGATAGGCAGCCACCAACGGTTAGGGTTTGACCGGTAAAGGTCCAGCGCCAACATGGCCAGCCCAATACCGACAAAGGTCGTACCCGCCAGCAGCACAAACAACCAACGTTTAACCCCAATACCGGGCGTCAGCCAACGTAATCTCAATCTGACGTGCTTGACGAATTGGCGAAACCATGGGGTTTTTCCAGCCTGCATATACCTTATTTATAATAGCGATTGCATGAAACGTCAACGATTAACTGCGGCATAGCCAGGCGATTGCAGCCTGACTGCTTTTCGAGGGCAATTCCCCAAAGAATGGGTTTTTAAGTGTTATTGTGGGGCGTAGCCCCACAATAACACTTAAAATTATCTCTCCGTTGGGCCTAAATTGGTATGATGCGATTTCCCCTAGCGGCATGGCCGGGCGATTGTATCAGCCCGCTTTCTCAAAGCAATTCCCTGGAACTGGTTTTTGGGGTGTTTTTATTGTTTTTTTGCATGCTCCACACGCGAAAAACAATAAAAACACCCCTCTCTTTTGCGGTATCTGAGTAGTTTCCATTATCAATTGAATTCAGGCTCTTATGCTATAATCGGCACTATGGAATCATACATTGTCGCTGACGTAGGTGGGACAAACATCAGGGTAGCCGTGTTTCCAACCCACAGTACAACTCCCATCGCCATCAAAAAAATTCGTACCGTCGAGCGCGACCAGTCTGCCATGGAACGCTTGATCGGATTAATCCACGAAATGTGGCCAAAGGACGGCACCGTCCGGTCCATCGTGGTGGCCGTCCCAGGTTTTCTCGACCCGGTAAAAGGATATATTTACGACGCCAACAACGTTCCTGGTTGGGTAGATTTGCCCATCCGCGACCTGTTGTTCGCCGAGTTCGCCACACCGGTGTTGATTGGAAACGACGCCAACCTGGCAGCGCTGGGAGAGTGGCGCTTCGGGGCCGGGATTGGCTATCACAACATTTTGTATTTGACCTTGTCAACCGGCATTGGCGGGGGTGTCATCAACAACGACCAGCTTTTGCTGGGTGAACGCGGCCTGGCCGGTGAATTTGGCCATGTGACCGTCGTCCCGGACGGGCCGAAGTGCAGTTGCGGCCAACGCGGGCACCTGGAAGCGGTGGCCTCTGGGCCGGCCATTGCCCGCTTCGTCAACGAGAAAATCAGTCTGGGCTTTCCTTCCATATTAAGTGATAAATCCAATATCACCGCCAAGGACGTGGCCGAAGCCGCCACTTCCGGTGACCCGCTGGCTTTGCGGGCCATCACCCAGGCGGGCATGTATATTGGTTTCGCCATCGCCGACTTTTTGCATTTACTCAACCCAGGCATCGTCATCCTGGGCGGCGGGGTCTCCACATCCGGAGATATTATCATCAATCCCATCCGGGCTGCTCTTCCGGAACGGATCATGGACCGGGGCTACATCGACGAACTGGTCGTTACGATAGCCAAACTCGGAGATGATGCCGGCCTGATGGGTGCGTTGGCGCTCGCCGAAAGCGTTTAAAACCCGTCTTTTTTCTTTCCAATTCCAAATGAGGATCTGCCCGAAATGACAGGTCGTTCCTCCACCACCATCAGCACCAGTATCCGATATCTATGCGCAGCTTGCGTATTTGCACGCTGTTTTGGTTGAAGTTTCCGGTTTTGGATTGCTATAATGGTTTAGCCTGACTGCCTCATAATAACCACGCTCAGGCTATGACTTTTTATTCGCAGGTTAAAACAACATTGTAGCTGCTCCCGTCTGGAATGACAGGGATGTCACACCCGAGTAGCTGCCCACTGTTTCAAGACCCATACAACCGGAGGTTCTATGCCGAAGCTCAATTTACCAGGTCCCAAAGCGAAGAAATTAATCGAACGCGATCACGCCGTTATTTCACCTTCCTATCCACGGGGGTATCCTTTTGTGATGGATCATGGTCGCGGGGTTGAGGTTTGGGACGTCGATGCGAATCGCTTCCTGGATTTTTCGGCAGGGATAGCCGTAGTATCCACCGGGCATTCGCACCCGAAAGTGGTGAAGGCCATTCAGGACCAGGCCGAAAAATTTATTCATATCTCCTCTGATTTTTACCATACCCGCTGGATCGAATTGGCCGAATATATCGATCGGATTGCCCCGATGCACGAGGATGCGGTCAGCTTCATGACCAACTCGGGTACCGAAAGTATCGAAGCAGCCATCAAACTGGCCCGCTACCACACCCGGCGGACAGAATTTATCGGTTTTCTTGGTGCGTTTCACGGTCGCACCATGGGCGCGGTCAGCTTTACCGCCAGTAAATCGTCCTATCACCGTGGGTTCTACCCGCTGATGAACGGGGTCGTCCATGCACCCTTCCCGGATCCCTACCGGCCGGTCCTGGCCACCAAAGAGGGCGAAGATTTCGGCCAGACAGTGGTTCGCTACATTGAAGAAGAGATCCTCGGCCGTATTCTGCCGGCCGATGCGGTCGCCGGCATCCTGGTCGAACCGATCCAGGGCGAGGGCGGTTATGTCCTTCCTCCGGCCGGCTTCTTCCCCGCCTTGCGCGAGCTTTGCGACCGCTACGGCATTCTGCTTATCGCCGATGAAGTCCAGGCCGGCGTAGGCCGGACGGGCAAGTGGTGGTCCATCGAGAACTTCGGCGTAGAGCCGGATATTTTCTGCGTCGCCAAGGGCATCGCCTCCGGTATGCCGCTCGGGATGATGGTCGCCCGCAAAAGTGTGGCCACCTGGCCGAAAGGCTCACACGGCAACACTTACGGCGGTAACCCCATCTCGTGCGCCGCTGCCTTGGCCAGCCTGGAATTGATCGAAAACGGCTATATGGAAAACGCTGCCCAGGTCGGCGCGTACACATTGAAAAAGCTCGAGCAAATGCAAACGCGCCATCCCAGCATCGGCCAGGTGCGTGGAATTGGGCTGATGATTGGGGTAGAATTTGTCAAGGACCGCCAGACCAAAGAACACGCCGACGAATTACGCGACCGGATCGTGGACCTGGCTTTCGAGAACGGCCTGCTGACCCTGGGCTGCAGCCGGAACGTGATCCGGATATCGCCGCCCCTGTGCATCACCCGCGCCGAAATGGATGAGGGCCTAGACCTGTTCGAAGAGGCCATCAGCCAGGCCGAAGAGGAATATTACAATGTCCCGGAGACCGTCCAGATACCGAATGGATAGATAGCAAAATGTTATTACCCGACTTTCGTGTCCGCCAAAGAGATTACCTTTTAGAGATTTCCCGGGCTTTGACCCAGGAACTCGACCTGGAAAAGCTGCTTGGCCGGATATTGGCCATCGCCATCGAAATGCTGGCCGGGCAGGCCGGGCTAATCGCTTTGCGAAACGAACACGGCAACTGGTCGGTGCCCGTCTCACAGGGTCTGCCGCCGGCATTCTTACGCTACCTGACCCCCTATCTGGATCAGATCTCCGAGGAGTACGATCCAGACGAATTCGAATTGCTGGAAATCAACCGCCGCCTGAAAGAACTGGCCCGCATGACCAGCATGGGCCTGTTGAGCGGTGTGGTATTGCCCCTGGTAGCCCGCAAGACGGTCGTAGGTGTGATTTTCCTGTTCCGTTCCTACCAGGAGCTTTTCTCGCGTAATGACCTGGCTTTGCTGAGCAGTTTTGCCGACCAGGCCGCCATCGCCGTGCAGAACGCCCAACTCTACACCGAATCGGTGCGCAGCCACCAACGCCTGGACGGCTTACTCGACTCGGCCGCGGATGGGATTCTAATTTTGGCCCCGGATATGAGCATCGAGCGCTGTAACCCGGCCGTCGAACATCTGCTGTCGGCCAAGGAAGGTGAAATCCAGGGCAAACCGCATGAAGAGGTCGTTCGCTGGGCCAGGCCGCCTCACGATATGACCCTTGAACAGGCCGTAGCCGGCGGTTGGCCGCTGACCCCCCATGCCCACCTGTACCTGGAAGGCGATATCAGACGCAAAGAACCCGACGGCCCTCTGCCGGTTGGGATTACCTATTCCCCGCTCATGTCGGACAACGGCGTACTGTTAAACATCATCGCCACCATCCGCGATATCAGCCATTTTCGCCAGGCCGAAGAGCTGAAAAGCACCTTTATCTCGATCATTTCACATGAACTCAAAACGCCTCTGGCGCTGATCAAGGGCTACGTAAGCACCCTGCGCCGTGACGACGTACGCTGGGATCGCAATATCGTCAATGACAGCCTGGCAATCATCGAAGAGGAAACCGACCGGCTGAATGGGCTGGTCGAGAACCTGTTGGATGCTTCGCGACTGCAAGCCGGCGGTTTCCCGATCAAACGCTCCGACGTGCTGCTGCCAGACCTGGCCCACCGCGTGGCCGAGCGTATGCAAACCCAGAGCGACCATCACCAGATCGTGGTCGATTTTCCACCCGATTTTCCCATCATTCTGGCTGACGAAACCCGCCTGAGCCAGGTGCTGAATAATTTGATCTCGAATTCGATCAAGTACGCCCCTGGCGGCACAATCCGCATCTCCGGCCAGATCCGTCCCAATATCGTCATCGTCTGTGTCAGCGATGAAGGCCCCGGGATCGCCGCCGGTGACATCCCTTATATATTCGACCGCTTCTACCGCGCTCCGGACGCTGTCCGCCAGACGAAAGGGGCTGGATTGGGTTTATTCCTCACCAAAGCTATCGTGGAGGCTCATGGGGGCAAAATATGGGTCGATCCGGAAAGCGGTAAAGGTGCGCGGATTTGCTTCTCCTTGCCGCGAGTCGAAGGGGGTTAGGTGGTATAATTTCGCATATTGGCACAACCGAAATACGGGGTAAGGCAGCCCAGGCCGGTTTTAAATTGAACGAAAGCGACCCACCCTGATCCAGAGGAGGGTATGCGCGTGGCTTCGACTTTTCCCCGAATGATAATTAAAAGGTGAATTGATTCCATGGCAAAAATACAAACGTCGTGCCCCCGCTGTAAATCTCCGCTCATCGCTGATGTCGAGCAGCTATTCGACCTTAATGTCGATCCGCAGGCCAAACAGCGCCTGTTGAACGGCCAGGTAAACAATGTCAACTGCCCAACCTGCGGATATCAGGGCATGTTAAGTACCCCTATCGTATACCACGATCCGGGCAAAGAGCTTTTGCTCACCTTCGTCCCCTCTGAACTGGGCCTGCCGCTCAACGAGCAGGAAAAATTGCTCGGGCCAATGATCACCCAGGTGACCAACAAACTCCCGCCCGAAAAACGCAAGGCTTACTTGCTGCGCCCCCAGGCCATGTTTACCTTCCAGACCATGATCGAGAAAATTCTCGAAGGGGATGGGATCAGCAAAGAAATGATCGATGAGCAGCAGAAGAAACTCAACCTGCTGCAGCGCCTGTTGAGCATTCCCCAGGCAGTCGATCGCGCTGAGGTAATCAAACAGGAAGAAGCCCTGATCGACCAAACCTTCTTTGTCATGTTGGGCCGCTTAATCGAGGCTACCATGGGCCAGGGAGATCAGCGTGGCGCTCGAATGCTCTCGGATTTACAGCAGGAGCTGATCACCCAAACCAAGGTCGGCCAGGAACTGCAAATTCAATCCCAGGAAGTGCAGGAAGCGATCAAAGATTTGCAGGAGGCCGGTAAGAAAGGCCTGACCCGCGAAACCCTATTGGAATTGATCATCGACGCTGCCGAAAAACCGATCCGTCTTTCCACCCTGGTGGGGATGGCCCGCACTGGCCTGGATTACCAGTTCTACCAGATGCTGACCGAGCGGATCAATGCGGCCGAAGGTGACGAGAAAACGAAACTGGAAGTACTGCGGGACAAACTGTTGGAATTTACCGCCAAAATGGACGAACAGGCTCGCTTGCAAACCGAAGACACACGTAAAGTATTGAACCAGATCCTGTCCGAACCGGACGTAGAACAGGCGCTCCAGCAGCACCTGGAAGAAATCGACGAGACTTTCGTCGAACTGCTCCAGAGCGAGCTGCAGGCCGCCCGCGCCAATGCCGACCTGGAAAAGATCGCCAAACTCCAAAAAATCAACAAATTCATCGAGGAAGCCTCGGCTCCTCCGCCGGAACTGGCGCTGATCGAGCAGCTTCTGGACACCGAAAGTTACGATGATCGCATGAAGATCCTCAAAGATAACAGCGACATGGTCACCCCGGAGTTCATCCAGTTGTTGTCGCAGTTGATCAACCAAAGCGAAACCCAGGACCAGCCGGAAGAGATTATCGCCAAACTGAAAGAGATCCATCGCATCGCCTTGCGCGTCTCGATGATGACGGCAATGAATAAATAAAAGTGGGTTTATACTATTTTTTGCATGCGACGCATGCAAAAAATAGTATAAACAGCCTTCATGTAGACCTGTATGAATTACTAAAATATAAAGTAACTGCTCAGGCAAGTGCGCAAGGCGAGGGTGTTTTTATTATTTTTTGTGCGCGAAGCGCACAAAAAATAATAAAAACGCCCTAAACCTCTGCGATAGCTAAGTAGTTACAATATAAATACAAAAAAGGGTTGCGGTCGCATAGCGACCGCAACCCTTTTTTGTATTTATTCTAAACTCCTCTCCCAGAATTGGGAGAGGAGTTGGGGTGAGGGCTTCTCTAAGGTTTCGTGCGAAAACCTACAGGTTATTCCAATATCCGCTCGTAATTCCATAAACGGCTATACAAACCGCCCTGGGCCAGCAGGCCGGCATGATCGCCGCGCTCGACAATGCGGCCCCGGTCCATCACCAGGATCTCGTCCATTCTTTCCAGCCGCAGCAGGCGATGAGTAATCCAAATCACCCCCTTAGCGGCAAACAAATCCAATAATTCATCGGTCAGGGCCAGCTCGGTGCGTGCGTCCAGATTGGCGGTGGGCTCGTCCAGAATCAGGTAGGGTTTATCCTGCAAAATCAGGCGAGCGATGGCCAGTCGCTGGCGCTCGCCGCCACTGAGGTGGACACCGTGTTCGCCTACCCAGGTTTCCAGACCCTGCGGCAGCGCTTCGAACCAGTCCCTCAGCCCGGCGCGCTGCAGGGCGGAAACCATTTGCCCGTCACCGGCAGAGACATTCCCCATTTGAAGGTTGTGGCGTACGCTGGTGTTGAACAAATAGGCCGACTGTCCCAGCACAGAGAAACATGCGCGTACATCCTGCGAGTTGAAAGCTCGCGCGGAAACCCCTCCCAGGGAGTAGCTCCCCGCCTGGAATTCCCAGAAGCGCAGCAGTACGTTGACCAGGCTGGATTTACCCGCCCCGGAAGGCCCGACGATGGCAATCGACTTGCCTGGCTGGATCTCCAGATGGATTTCCTGCAAGGTCGCCGCAGGTTCCGTCTCGTAGCGGAAAGTAAGGTGCTCCAGGCAGACCGGGACGTCGCGCTGGTCGAGGGATTGGGGCTGGGCCGGCTCCAGGATTGCCGGGGCCTGGTCGGCCAGGTCGAACAGCCGCCGGGCGGCCTGCAAGCTGCCTTCCAGCAACTGCGCCGCCTGCGGTAAAGGTGTAACCACCTCGAAGCTGGACAGGGTCAGCAGGGCCAACACCGCCAGGCTGATTCCATCGATCTGCCCGTGGGTCACCAAGGGGACGGCCACCCAGACCACCGCCAGCATGGTCCCATTGGTGAGGATCTGCTCCAGAAATGCGACTGCACCGCTGCCGGAAGCCACCTGCATTTGAACTGCGGTCAATTCTCCGGATTGCGCCTGCATGGATTGTTCCGCCAGGTCCAGGGCATCGAAGGCGGTCAAATCGGCCAGTCCCTGAAAGCTTTCCAGCATGGTCGCGTTGACCTGTGCACGGACCGCGACCAGCCGGCGCCCCGGCCCACGCCCGATCCAATAGGTGATGGCCGGTGCCAGCAAGGCACCTGCCAACAATCCGCCGGCCAGTACCACGCCCAGGACCGGGCGGTAATGCCCGGCGAATAAGCCCATCCCCAGCGTCACCAATAAAGCCGTAACCGGTGGGGCAACCACCCGTACATAAAAGTTCTCCAAGGTTTCGATGTCGCCGATGGCCCGTTGGAGCAGGTCGCCGCTCTGGATCCGGGTCAGGCGGGCCGGAGACAGAGGTTCGATGGCACGGTAGAACCAGGTGCGCAGCCCGGCCAGCAAGCGAAAATTGACCGAGTGCGAGGTCAAACGCTCCAGGTAGCGAAAGGCTGCCCGTGAAATGCCAAAGAAACGCACCCCGACGATCGCCACTTCCAGGACGGCAATCGAAGGCTGCAATGCTGCATAGGCGATCAAATAGGCCGAAGTCCCCAGCAAGCCCACTCCAGCCGTGACCGTCGCTGCCGAAAGCAGCATGGATAGCAGCACCCATTTCCAAAAAGGCCGCAGGAAGCCCAACAGGCGCAAGACGGTTCTCATGCTAAACCCCCGTAAGCGCGAATCAAAGTGGCATAAGCCCCGCTGCGCAGGAGCAATCCGGAATGGTCCCCACTCTCGATAATCCGGCCGTTATCCATCACCAGGATACGATCCGAATGGATAACGGTGGGCAGGCGGTGGGCGATCACCAGGGTCGTCCGGCCGCGACACAGCCGCTGCACCGATTCCTCCAGCCAGGCTTCCAGTTCGGCATCCAGGTGGGCAGTGGGCTCATCCATGACCAGCACAGGGGTGTCACGGAGAAACGCCCTTGCCAGGGCAATCCGCTGCGCCTGGCCGCCGCTCAAGCGCACGCCCTGCTCGCCGACCGGGGTATCCAACCCGGCCGGCAGGGCTTCGATCAAGTCTTGCAGGTGAGCCTGCTCGGCCGCGCCCAGAATTTCGTCCTTGGACGCTTCCGGATTGCCCAACGCAATGTTGGCGCCCAGACTGGTATTGAACAAATACGGGCTTTGCGGAATCCAGGTGACCCGTTTGCGCCAATCGCTGCCATCGAGTGTTTCGATCGGCCTGCCCCCGGCCAGGATCTGGCCGGCATCCGCCCGGATAAAACCCATCAGCAAGCCGGCCAAAGTGCTCTTGCCGGCGCCGCTCTCGCCGACCAGCGCCACCTGCTCCCCCGGCCGCAGGGTAAATGTAATATCCTGGACCGCCGCGTCTTCCCGCCCGGGATAAGTGAACGAGACCTGTTCGAATGAAATCTCAACCGGCTCCCGCTGGGGTCTCAGGGAGATTTTCGCCTGGCCGGCCGTTCCAGGCACGGGCATTTCCAACAGTCCGAAAATATCACCCGCGGCCGTGACCCCGTTCATGCCGGCGTGAAAGCGCTGGCCGAGCATGCGCAGAGGCTGGTAAAACTCCGGGGCCAGCACCAGGATAAAAAACGCCTCGCGAAAAAGCATGCCGCCAGCCAGCAGGCGTAAGCCGATTTGCACCGCGATGATAGCGGTAGAAATGGTGGCGATAAATTCCAGCGCAAAGGCCGAGAGGAAGGTAACCCGCAACACCTGCATGGTCGCCAGGCGGTAATCGTCGGAGGCTTTGGCCACGTTGTGCGCACGGGCCTCACTTTGCCCGAGCTGTTTCAATTCACGCAACCCCTGGAGCGTATCCAGGAAGTAATTGGACAGGCGGTTGAGCGCGGTCCACTGTTTGCGGGTGGTGCTCTCCGATACCCGTCCGATCAGGATCATGAAGATCGGGATCAACGGCGCGGTCAGTAACAGGATCAGCCCGGAAAGCCAATCCGACGGGAAAACGACCACCAGAATGCTGATCGGGATCAGGGCGGCTAAAGCCAGTTGCGGTAAATATTGAGAAAAATAGGCATCCAGGGCTTCGATGCCCTGGGTGGCCTTGTTGACCAGCTCGCCGGACTTTTGGTCGTTGATGAAGGCCGGGCCGAGCGCCGTTATCTGGCGGAACAATTCTTCCCGCAGCCGTTGTTTGACCTGTACGGCCACCCGGTTGGCAAAATATTCCCGTCCAAACGCGACGATACCCCGTCCAAGGACCACACCGGCCAGCCCGGCGAACAGCGGGATCACCCCATCGCGGGTTTGCCCCTGAAGGAAGACTTGATCGAGCAGATCGCTCAACAGGTAAGCCTGCAATATAACCAACAAACCGCCCAGAAAGCCAAACACAACCCCGGAAAGCCAGGAGAAACGGCTTTTCCAGGCCTGGAGGATCAATCGCAGGTCAAATTTCATGCCCCCAATTATAGTCTTAGAAATAGTAACTACTCAGGCTCCTGTTAACAAGTTCCCGAATTTGATGTGCGTGCGGGGGCTCCGCCCCCGCACGCACATCAAATTCGGGAACTTCTTAACAGGAGCCTGAGTAGTTACTAGAAATAATTTGGGTTTCAGTAAAAAGTCACCGTTTTTTCAAAAAATTGGGGATATTTTGATTTGCCATGGGCAAATCAAAATATCCCCGATATAAATTCATCCCTTCATGGCCGCTTTCAGGTCCTGGATAGCCGGGATAGGGCTCGGATCGACCCCATAGGACATGGCCAGGTAATAGGACACGTAATCGCCGAAATGCAGGGTCGTCCACAGGTGGGCCAGGCGGCCCTCACCTTTGGCCTGGTAATAATCTGTGCCCATGCCGGCCAGCATGAAACCGCGCATGGTCAGCTCACTGCGCAGGCGGTTGCGGGGATGATCGGAGGGCGCCTGCAGGAATATTACGGTCGTCTTCGCCAGCGCATCGGCCGGGTTTTCGGTGCCGGCCATGGTATTGTGATCGGCTTCGGGCAGGAACTCGAATTGAGCCCAGCTCTTGGCTACCTCACTAAACTGGCCCTTCCAGCGCCGTGCGACCGGTGACAGCACGCCTGAGCCGATCACGGTGATCCAGCGGTCCATCAACTGCCCGGCCATCCGTTTGGCCGGGTTCTGGCTCACAGGTAACTCAACGCCCAGGGCCGGCTTTTGGGCTCGCATGGCCTGCAGCGCTTCGGCAAGCTGCTCAGCCGGGTCGGGGATTAATTCCAGCCGGTAAAATAGCGCCAGCAGCAGGCCAAAAGAAAACCCAACCGCTGAACGCGGCTGGCCTTCATGTTCGAATTTCAGCACTGTATGGCCGTTCTGGTGCGCCTGGGCTTCCAGTTTTCCCCCGGTGGTCAGCGCCACAATCTGGCAGTTGGCCGTCTCGGCCTGAGCGTAAATCGAAAGGGTTTCTTCAGTGTTTCCGGAATGAGAAGAGGTGATTACCAGGGTATCCTGGCCTTTAACCCAGGCCGGCAGGGTGTAATCGCGAATTACGAAGACCGGTACACTGCCGGTCGGCTCGATAAAGGCCGCCAATAAATCGGCTGCAATTGCCGATCCGCCCATGCCGGCGATGACGACCTGGTGTGGTTTGGCCAGGTTCACCAGGGGTTGGCGCAATCCACTCAACCAGGCATTTTCGAGTTGTTCGGGCAAGCCCTCGATTTCAGAAATCATATTATCGCTGTCAAGCTCATGCATCTCTTGTAGATTATCCAGGTCCATTGTTTTCCTCCAAAATTGATCAGGGCTCAGCCCAGGTCTGGTATTCCAGGGTCAGGATATTGTCGTTGGACTGCCAGTTGATCACCATCCAGCCCATCTGGCCTTCACTCGTACGGTAACACAGGTAACTATTGGGGTCTAAATCGGCCACCACTAAAGGATCTTCTTGCAGCGTTTCCGCCTGGCAATCCACCAGCCCCGGTTAAATCGGCCCAAACACACCCAGGCCGGCATTGTTTTCAGGTGTAAATAACAACTGGTCCGTTTCGTCTTGCTGGTAGACAAAATCACCGCTATCCGAAACCGTCAGGTTGCCTGAATCCAGGTCGATGGTATCACCCAACGCCAGCGGGACCGTACCGGATCGCTCGACGATTGCAGCCGTTACCGGGGTCAGGTTGGGCTGCGGGGTCGCTTTATTCCCGGCCACGACCTGGATGCGAGCCCAAAATGGAGAGGTTCCGGCCGGGCCCAGCCCGAAGTAATCTCCGGAGGAATTACGCAGCATCCAGTAACTGGCATAAACACCCGGATCATCCGGCGCAACCATATCTACGCTGATATCCACGGTCTGGCCAGGTTCGACTGCCTCCCCTAACTCCTGCTCAGAGGTCAGCCCCAAAGGATCACCGGAATACCAGACCACCCGGTAGTTTTGCGACCAGGCGCAAGTGCCGATGTTTTCCAACCGCCAGGTCTTGATAAAGGTCTCGCCCGGTGAAACCCGCGAATCGTCCGGCTGGGTTACATCCAGGGGATTTCCGGCCCTGGCCAGGTCACAGGGTCCAGGGGTGCCGGTTAATTTCACCACCGGTGTCTCGTTCGCTGTGATCGGGCTAAGCTGAAGGGATGGTGTCTGGACAGGCACTATCGTCGTTGAATTCAGGTCAGGTGAAGTTGTGCTGCTGCTCGACAGAAATTCTGTCTGGGTTACATCGGCCGTAGAGCTTTTGTACGTGAAAGCATCTTGCAAAGAGGATAAACTACATCCCGATATGAATCCCAAACTGACCAGGCATAAAAGCGATCTTTTTAGTTGGGAAATATTCGATTTTCGGCCGATCATATGCAACAATTCTACCGCATTCAGCTATTCTTACAGAGGGTGCAAAAAATTACAGGTCTCCATTGCAGAAAAGAATATTTGAAGGCTGGCGTTACCAGGCCTGCAAA
Organism: uncultured Chloroflexia bacterium; assembly: GCA_963704755.1. Classification (GTDB taxonomy): domain Bacteria; phylum Chloroflexota; class Anaerolineae; order Anaerolineales; family Anaerolineaceae; genus Bellilinea. The sequence goes on along the minus strand of OY969938.1, from coordinate 4,597,696 downwards.
TATTCCCTGTTGATCACTGCCCAGGCGCATCGAAACCGACTTCGTCGGTGAAGGCAAATAGATATCCGCAGGTTAGGTGAAAAACGCTTTATTTCCCGTCTGCATCCTTGACAATCGAGCGAGCTAATTCCAAAAACTCGTCCCATTCTTCGGTAAAAAAGTGAATGGTAATATTGTTCAATTCCAGATGGTAAGTGGTTTCTCCGTCTGGTTCGCTGGCCTGCCAGGCCATATAGCTTTCCGTTTCTGCAATCGTTTCCGTTTTAGGTTCCATGGGATTATTCATACTAGACTCCGTTAAAATAAAAAGGATTGGCTCATTCGTCCGGTGATTTGGTGATATTGCCTGATTTGTTCATTTCAGGTACTTTTCTACTATGTTTGATCCACCGGTTTAGGCCTTTCAAACCTTTAAGTAGAATATTGTTGGGTGACAATTTCGAAAAAAGGTGCTCGTTTCCAAAAACAATCACGCGTTTCCAAAACTCGGTGATGTTCTTGGCTAACTGGGTCGGTCCACGTTCACTGAGCGTTTCCAGTGACTCCCACGGATCCTGATCCGTTAATTTCTTGATGACATAATTGCTGAACAATTTAAGCGTTGCCAAAACCGGGGCGGCCAACAAGACACCTACCAGCCCGAATAGGCTGGCCGAGACGAGCGCGGCGATCATTACGGCAGCCGGATGGATATTCAAGGCGCCGCTCATCAACAAGGGCACAATAAAATTATCCATCAAAAAGTCGATCACGACCCCGGTCAAAATCACCATAATGACGTAACCCAGGGGTGACAGGCCGAAAATCGTTGTCCCCTGGAACAACATCACAATGGCCGCTGTGATCCAGGTGACCCACGGCCCTACATACGGCACAAAGCGGGCCAGGCCGGCCAAAATGGCAATACCATAATAATATTTGACCCCAAAGCCGCCTAAAAGTGGTGTGTACACCGTTACCGTGATCAAGAAGATGATGATCTGGCCGCGTAAAAATGCATCCCAAATCCGGGATAACTCCCGGCCCAGGCGTAGAAAATCATCCTGGTAACCCGGGAAGGAAAAATTCAGCAAGCCGGTTCGCGCACCACCCGATTCGGCCAGGATGAAATACGCGATCAGGATGATGAAAAACAGCCAGGCAACCGTGGTCGCGGTTGTGGTCGCGATCTTGGTGAGCAAATTCGCGGTATTGGTCAAGAAGGGCTGCACCATACCCAGCAGTTGGTTTACCACGCTGGTCAGGTCATAATGAGCCAGGTCGATCTGGTAGAAGCCCAGGTCGATCGGCTTGGCGGTCAGGTTAGTGATGATTTCCGGCAGATTTTTGATTTGCAATTGCAAAAAGTTGATCAAGTTTTGGACCTGATCGACGATCGCCAGGCCGCTTAAAGTCAGCACTCCACCCAGAATGATCAACAAGAGCAGGAACAGGATCAGCGAAGACAGGCGCCAGGAAATGTGCATGCGCTTGTGCATGAACACACCGATGGGATACAAAATGTACGCCAGAACAAAGGAAATCAATAATGGCCCTACAAACTGTCGAAAACGGATCAACAGTCCGGCCATAATCGCGACCATGGTCAGCGCAACTACCAGTTTGGTGGTGCTGCTCCACTGCGGTGACCGGTTCACGCGCGATTCGATGTCCTTGTTCGAGTGATTAAATCGAGTCCATTGCGCCTGCCTGATTGCTTTGATATTACCATAATTCACCTTTGCGCCCCAGGTCATTAATAAATTTAGCGTTTTCGACAGGCTCACACCAAAAATCTAACGGATTTGAGGTATAAGCGCAGCTTAACTCTCCCAAACAGCTCAGGTACAAGTTTACAGCCTGTCTGGTTAATAAAAGTACGAATTTAGAACAAAAAGGTTGCCTCATAAAGATCTTGAGGCAACCATAAGGCCGGAAAAGCGGCGGCCAAGAAGAACGCTTTGGCTACCTACGGGCAGGCATTCGGGAATACCAGGTTGGTAATACCCGGGATGGCGCTGCAATACATATTGTTGGCATCGATGAACCAGAAAATGACCAGGCAGCCGCACAAACCCACTATGACCAGCACGATCAAGATGATGACAAATACTGGGATCTTGCGCCTGGGTTTTGCGGATTTGGGCTGTTCCGGCACCTGGCCGGCGTAGTTGACCTCCGCCTGGGAAGGATCGTACATTCCACCCATTGACTGCATGGGCGGCTCCGGCTGTACGCCGGAATAGCCCTGCATAGGTGTCACCGGCGGCCGCATATTTTGCGGAACCTGGCCCGGTACTGACTGGCGGGCAGATACCTGGGTGGCGTCGGGATCAAAGAACAATTCATCAAACAAGAGGTGAGTATTCTCACCCAGGGTGATCATCTCACCTGGGCGGAGAATGTAGGGACCGCGCAGCTTTTGCCCGTTGACGGCTGTACCGTTGGTCGAGCCGTAATCTTCGATGACGTAATTTTGTCCTTGCAGGTAAAGGCGTACGTGTCGCCTGGATACTTCCGGGTCGTTGATGACGATGTCGCAGGCCGGTTCGCGGCCGATCGTCAATTCAGGGCCGTCCAATGGGAAAATCTGGCCCGCATTTGCTCCAGATTTAAGTACAAGACGGTACGTAGTGCTCATGGGTTTCTCCTGGAGATCATGATAAGCATAGTTTAGCGAGATTGATAATGACTGTCAATAAAATGTTAATCGCCGCGATTAATTATAACGAGAAAAGGGGCGGGGGGAAAAGAGAGATTAGAGAATGGATATTAGTTGATTAGTTGATGAGTAATCAGGGATTAGTCGTTTTGTGAGTTGTGAATGATTTTCCTCATCCCCGGCACCTTCCCCCAGAGCGGGGGAAGGGGAGCTTTGCTGTCAAAATGTGCTTGCAGCCATTTTTCGCTACCCATCATTCTTTCTTTCACCATTTCCCCATTTCCTTGTCGCCTTATCCCCTCATTGCCTCATCGCCTCGTTGCCTGATCGACTACTCTCTACTCTCTATTCTCTACTTCCTTAAATAAAATCCCCCGCCATGCCGTGTGTAGCTTAGTTTTGAACCTGCAAAAGCAGGTAGGGATCCTCTCTTCGAGATCCGCCTTGGCCGCAGCCTATCGCGTCACTCTGATTATTTGGATCCCATTTAAGGGGTGTTGGCTCAAAACCGGACGTGCTACATCACGAACACAGCAGGGTATTTTTTTTATACCACGAATTATTCGGATTGGCTAGGATCGCTGGCTGCCTTCAAAACACCGATCGTCAACTCCTCGCCATCAAAGCTATCGCTCGACACCGCCGCACCGTCCTGGGGCTGCTGGTTGCTCAACTCGATCGCCAGGGTTTCGCCACGGATATAATCGCTGAAGGATTCCACCGCCTGCTGCAGGGTAGCGCTGGCGGTATAGTAGAGGCGGATACGGTCCGAAATATCCAGGCCGGACTGCTTGCGCAGGTCCTGGACCCGCCGGACCACTTCGCGGGCCATTCCCTCGGCCTTCAACTCAGGGGTAAGTGTCTCATCCACGGCCACGCTGATACCATTGTCGGTGGACACCGCCAGTCCTTCGACCGGCACGGTATACACTAATACTTCGTTGGCTTCGAGCGCAACTTTCTGCCCGCCGGCTTCCACTTCGACCGGCGCATTGGCCTGGACTTTCGCGACCACCTGGGCCGGGTCCAGTTCGAGCAGCGCCGCCCGAATCTTGGGGAAGAGCGAGCCGTATTTCGGCCCGAGCAGTTTGTTATCCGGCAGAATGCGATAATTGACCAGTTTGCCGGCTTCTTCGACAAACTCAAAGGCCTTGACGTTCAATTCGTCGGTGACGATATCCACCAGCTCGGGGGTCAGGCTCTTGCCGCCGCCGGCGAAGGCCATCGCTTTGGCCAACGGCTGGCGTACCTTCAGGTTCGATCCACTGCGGGCAGCCAGGCCCAGGCTGGCCACCTGGCGTGCCAGGGCCATCTGGTCGAGCATCTTCGTGTCGATGGCCGTTGAATTAACCTTGGGCCAGAGGGTATGGTGAACGCTTTGGTGGGCTTCCTGCGGGTAAACGCCGACCACCAGGTTCTGGTACATCGCTTCGGTCACAAATGGCGTAAATGGCGCCAACAAGCGGCCCAGCTTGACCAGCACATGATACAGGGTGGTATAGGCGTTATTTTTGTCATTGTCGTGCTCGTTTTTCCAGAAGCGGCGCCGGGAGCGGCGCACGTACCAGTTGGTCAGGTCGTCCAGGAACACCCCTACCCCGGCTGTGGCAGCCATGAAGTCGGACTTTTCCATGCTGGCTGTGACACGCTCGACCAGTTGGTTCAGGCGGGCCAGTACCCAGCAGTCCAGGAGATTATCTGCCTGGGGCGTTGGGCCTTCCGGGTAATCCGGGTCAAAAACGCCTGACGGGCTCCAACCATCCAGGTTGGCATATGTCACAAAAAAGCTATACGCATTCCATAAGGGAATGAGGAACTGCCGGCGGGCTTCATCGCCGCGGTTGTAGCCGAAAAGCATGTCGGCTTCCGGTTTCTGGCTGGCATACAGCCAGCGCATGACGTCCACGCCCATTTTGTCGGCCGCTTCGTTGAACTCGATGGCATTGCCCCAGCTCTTGTGCATCGGCCGCCCGTCTTCGGCGACTAAAGTGCCGTAGCCAAAGTTACGCAGGAACGGTGGGCTTTGATCCAGTACCGTGGCCATGGCCAATAAGCTGTAGAACCAGTTGCGGAACTGGCCTGGGAACGATTTGGTGATCCATTGGGCCGGATACCATTTATGCCAGAAATCCGGCTCCTGGCGGTAACCCAGCGTGCTGAAAGGCACGATACCCGCGTCCAGCCAGGGATTGCCCACATCGGTAATGCGGCTCATCTGTTGGCCGCAATGCGGGCACTTGATTTTGACTGCGTCCACGTATGGGCGGTGAGGCGTATGGCCGTTGAATACATCCCAGCCTTCCTCAGCGCGCTCTTCCAGTTCGTGTTCGCTTCCGATTACCTCGAAATAGCCGCAGTCCTGGCAGGTCCAGATGGGTAAAGCCAGGCCCCAGTATCGCTTCTTCGAGATCATCCAATCGTGCATATTGTGCAGCCAGTCCATCTCGCGGGCATGGCCAAAATCGGGGATCCATTCGATCCGGTCCACCACGTCCATGATCTGGTAACGCAGGCTGGCAGCCTTTTCCTCGGCAGTCACCGCTTCACGGGGCTTATCGTACACCTCGCCCATATTGATGTACCATTCATCCACCAATCGGAACACCAGCTCGGTGCCGCAACGCCAGCAGGTGGGGTAACGGTGGGTATAAGCCGCCACCCGGTACAGACGGCCCTTCTCTTTCAGATTTTCGAAGATCAGATCCGGCACATCCGAAACGTACTTGCCGCCCAACCAGTCGAAACCGTCGCGCACAAAATGACCTTCTTCATCCAGCGGTGCAACCAGCGGCAGGCCAAATTCTTTGCCCAGTTGGAAGTCCTCGGCGCCACAACCTGGAGCGATATGGACGATCCCTGTTCCTTCGGTCTCGCCGACTTCATTCCAGGGAATTACCCGGTGAGCCTGGGCTGCGCTGAGGGTGACCTTGCTCTTGAGCTCCTTCAGGTAGGTAAACCCGCCGGGCTGTTGCTCGGCCGGCAGCTCGTCGAACGGGCCATCGTAGGTCCAGCCGACCAGGTCCTTTCCCTTCAGTTCGCCGACCAACTGGTATTCACCCTTCAGCATGCTCAGGGTGCCTTTGGCCAGGTAGAGAATTTCGTCACCCTGGCGCACTTTGGCGTAATCCAGTTCCGGTCCCACCGCCGCGGCCACGTTGCTGGAAAGCGTCCAGGGGGTAGTAGTCCACACCAGCAGTGATTTGGGCAGGCCGCTCTCAAAGTCGTGGCGCGGCTGGCCATTCGCCTGGCGCAGCGGGAAGCGCACAGTAACGCTCTTGTGGGTCAGCTCGGCATAGCCATCCGTGACGATCTCATGCTGGCTGATTCCGGTCGCACAGCGCGGGCACCAGGGCATCACGTCCACGCCCTGATAGACCCAGCCCTTTTCCCAGCATTTCTTCAAGAACGCCCAGATCATGTAGTTGTTTTCGGTTGAAAAGGTGAAATAACTGCCGCCCATCTCGGGCAGTCCCAGCCGGCCGACCACCTGCTCGACCGTTCCGGTCACCGTACCGCGTGGGCCTTCCAGCGAAATAACCTGCTGAGAATCCTCCAGCAGTTTATCGGCCAGCCAGCGCAGCAGTTCGGGATCGTTCCAGTCCATCCAATAACCCAGGCGGATCGACTGGGCGGTTTGGATGGCAGCGTAACGTAAAACGCGCGCCTTGCACTCCCGCACGAACTCTTCCAGCCCGTAGGTTTCAATATCCTTCTTGGATTTGAAACCTTTTTCCTTCTCGACCTCGACCTCCACCCAAAGGCCCTGGCAGTCAAAGCCGTTCTGGTAACGCAGCTCGTGGCCTTGCATGGCCCGGAAGCGCTGCATCAAATCTTTATAGGTCCGGCCCCACCCATGATGCACACCCATTGGGTTGTTGGCCGTGATCGGCCCGTCGATAAATGACCAGTGCGGGTCGCCCGCATGGTTATGACGCATTTGTTCGAAAGACTTGTTTTCTTTCCAAAATTGCAACAACTCTCGTTCTTGTGCTGGAAAATCGACCCGATTTGGTACGTCTCGAAACGCCATGCTTCCTCCAGATAAAATAAATCCTCGTTCCCATTTCAGGGACGAGGATCGAATTTCGATACACCCGCGGTACCACCCCGCTTCCTGCCATACGGCAGGCGCTCAACCAGGTACCCGGTCGATACCTGCGCCACGGATAACGGACGGCGAATCCGGCTCCCCTACTGATAGCATCTGGCTACGTTCAGTTTGCAGCTCCGGAAGGATTTTCGGCCCATTCAACCGCCCCGGCTCACACCAACCCCGGGTTCGCTGACAGTTTGTCAGGGCTTACTCTTTTCCATCATCGCTATTAAGCAAGGCTGATTATGCCACGATTAAAGCCAAAAATCAACCTGTGTACGCGTTTTTCAACTTCTTGCTTTGTTACTACTCAGGCCAGTTCGAAAATTAGTGGAGTTTTTATTATTTTTTGCGCGCGAGGCGCGCAAAAAATAATAAAAACTCCATCACCTTGCGCACTTGCCTGAGCAATTACGGTTGAGATTGGTGAGATAGTTACACCATCTCACCAATCTCAACCATACATATCAATCTATTCCACCAGGCCGTAGAACAGCGGCAGCGGTTCGCAGGGTGTCTCGCTCCAGGTGTGCGCAGCCAGCAGACGTTCACGAGCCAGCTCCATTTTATCTTTATCGTTGGCGTGGACGACGAACAGCGGGTCGCCGGCATTCACCTGATCCCCAACCTTGTGGAGGATAACAAAGCCGACCGACAGGTCAACCGGGTCACCTTTTTTGGCCCGACCGGCTCCCAGGTCCACCGCAGCCTCACCGACCGTTCGTGCGTTGATCCCGGCAATATAACCGCTCAATGGCGATGAGACCGTTTCGACGTACCCGGCCTGGGGCAGCTTTTGGGGGTCTTCCACCATGCGAACGTCGCCGCCTTGAATTTCCACCAGGGTCATAAATTTTTGTAAGGCACGGCCTTCGCGGAGTGCCTCTTCGGCCATATCACGTCCATCGGCTACGTTGGTTACTTTTTTGCCCAGCACCAGCATATGCCCGGCTACCTGCATACAATGCTCATAGAAATCTTCCGGGCCATTGCCTTGTAACGTCTGGATAGCCTCTTTCACCTCGAGCGCGTTGCCGACCGCATGCCCTAAGGGCTGGTTCATATCCGAGAGTAGTGCAACCGCTTTGCGGCCGCTCAGACGGGCAATGGCTACCATCAGCGTCGCCAGCTTGCGCGCTTCCTCGATCGTTTGCATAAAAGCGCCCAGGCCCAGTTTGACGTCCAGTACCATCGCTTGAGCCCCACCTGCGATCTTTTTACTCATAATCGAAGAAGCAATCAGGGGCATGGCTGGCACCGTGCCGGTCACATCGCGCAGGGCATAAAGTTTTCCATCCGCCGGGGCTAAATCGGCCGTTTGGCCGGTCAGCACCAGGCCAAATTTTTGCAATTGGTCCAGGAATTCTTGCGTCGATAAATTTGTGCGAAATCCGTGGATTGATTCCATCTTATCCAACGTGCCACCGCTGAACCCCAGGCCGCGCCCCGACATTTTGCCCACCGGCAAGCCGCAGGCGGCCACTACCGGCTCGACCACCAGGGTGGTCTTATCACCCACGCCCCCGGTGGAATGTTTATCCAGGGCCAAAGAAACAACCCCGCTCAGGTCGAGCACCTCACCGGAATGCGCCATGGCTAAAGTCAGGTCAGTTGTTTCTTGATCGTTCATGCCGTTCAACAGGACTGCCATGGCCCAGGCGGATGCCTGGTAATCCGGTATGTCCCCTCTGGTATACCCTTGTACGAAAAATTCGATTTCTTCTTTGGTCAAGATCTTGTGATCGCGTTTATTGATAATGATATCGACAGCTTTCATTCAGGGTTCCTCCAGGGATAATTATACTCATGTCGCGACGCAAAAGCAGATGCTTGCTGGCCGGGCAGATTGCACCACCTGGTTATTCAAAACTGTTTTGTAATCGGGTAAGTCAGCAAACAAAAATGGGCATGCCTGGGCCATAAGCCCACGCAAACCCATTTTTACTTCAGTTCGTGCAGTTTTACATCGGAACTATCCAGATTGTTTTGATTTTTTGTTTCGGGTGGCGAGGCTACCTGCAATAAAAAATCAGGCGACATTTCTGGAAAGCGGCTTACTCTTTTTTCAAAAAGATCGTCACCTTGCGGTTGGGCTCTTCGCCCACGCTTTCGGTGGTCACCTGGGGATGGTCACGCAATTCCAGGTGGATGATGCGGCGTTCGTTGGCCGGCATCGGCTCCAGCGACATCTTTTTGCCCGATTGGACCACCTGTTCGGCCGACCGGCGGGCGAGCACCCGCAGTTGGCGTTCACGACGGGCCCGGTACCCCTGCACATCGATCATCAAAGGCACCCACTGGCCAACTTCTTTAGCCACAATCAGGCTGGTGATGTACTGCAAAGCATTCAACGTCTCCGAGCGCCGGCCGATGAGAATGCTCAAATCGTCGCCCTGGATCTCGACCATCACCAGGGCCTGGTCGTTATCATCCACGGGCGGGATGATTTCAGTCTTTACCCGGGCGCGCACGCTCATTTTGGCCAACAGTTCGCTGGTCACCTGCTCGGCAATTTTTAAAACCCGCTCATCTTCCTCGGTGCCTGGTTGAACTGCGGCCTTTGTCTGGCGTTCTTCGGCTGCTTCTTTGACAACCTCGGCTGCTGGCTCACCCTGGGGAACGGATACGGCTTGCGCCTGGATCGCCGCCGGGTTGCCACTGCCTTTTAAGGATAGACGTATTCGCGCCTGGCGCGTTCCCAGTCCCAGGAACCCCCGGTTGCCCGAATCCAGGATTTCAACATCCACGTCATCCTCTTTCAACCCTAATTGGTTGAGACCTTTAGCGACTGCCTCCTCGATGCTGGGGGCGATGATTTCGAGAGTAGTTTTTTCTTGACTCATAGGAACCCCAATTCATGAAACCTCAAAAAAGGCTTCGATTATGGATGGATCAGGTAGGATAATTTTATTTTTTGGCCCGTGAAATCACTTTCTGTTGTTGTTTAGGCTTATAGAAAGGAATCACATTGGCCCAATTGACTTTCCCGAGCATGGCATATTGCCCAATAGCAATCAGGTTGGATGTAACGAAATAAACTGCCAAACCGGAAGCGAGCGTCCAGGCCAGGTACCCCATGAACAAGGGCATGTACAGGTTCATCATGTTGGTCATGGCGGCGGTCTGGTCTTTCGGGTTGGAAGAAGGTGTAGCGATCAGTTTGCTCTGGACGTAGGTCGTCACCACGACCACGATCACCAGCACAGGTATTCCGAAGGGAATACCGGGAATGATCAGCCGTTCAGGCTGGCCCAGGTCCATCCACAGGAAGTGTGCGTTGAGCGGGATCAGCGTGCCAACGTTCAAAAAGCCGGGGTAAATATGGCGGATCAGGTTCAGCAGGTCGACCGGGGTGCTGGCCATGGCAAAAATGATGGCCTGGTACAGACCAAATATGATCGGCAGTTGAATGATGGTTGGCAGGCAGGAAGCAAATGGGTTGATTCCCAGTTCTTTGTACAGAGCCATTTGCTCTTGCGCCAGTTTTTCTTTATCGTTCTTGTACTTCTCCTGCATTTTCAACCATTTTTCGTTCTTTTGCAGTTCCTGCATGGCCTGGGCACCCTTGATCTGGCGAGCCATCAACGGGTGGGTGATCAGACGGATCAGAACGGTAAACAGAATGATGGCAATGCCAAAATTCTGCCCGATCAGGTTGTAAATGAACAGGAGGACATTAATAAACGGAGTGATTATGAGAGAATCCCACATGGCTATCTACCTTTACTTGGGCGGAACATAAGACCAAACAGTTTGGCCGGTTGGGGTAATCAACGCCAGGAAGGTATTTTTGCTGACGATACCTACCGCTAAATGGTCACCGACTTCGACCGGTCCGGTGTAAAGCGGGCCGTCGAAATTCATCGACCACTGGCGTGTACCGCTCTGGTTCACCGCTATGATATTTCCCTGTTCGGTTGGGAACAAGATGTTGTCGCCAGAAAGGGTTGGTTTACCGGTCACAGGCTCGCCGACGCTCTGAGTCCAAACGGTGCTTCCATCGGCTGCAGAAACGGCGTAGATATTCCCGTCCAGGTCTCCAAAATAGAGATTATCCTGAACCAACAACGGCTCGGACCACAAACTGGAGTCGTACTGTTTTTCCCAGGTGATGGTACCATCCGCCGAGTTGACCGCGATCAATTTTTGGGCAATGGTGGTCAGGTATAGCGTACCGTTATCCGCCAGCGTCGGCGTGTACGGTACTGCCCCGCCCAGAGCAAGAGACCACTTTTGCTGGCCGGTCTGTAAATCGATCGCATATAAGTTATGGTCCATTGAAGCCTGGAAAACCAGGCTGCCATCGCTGACCGGTTTCGACCAGAGCGGGCCTTTTGTTGCAAAAGTCCATTTGACCTGCCCGCTGAATGTGAGCGCATACAGAGTGTGATCAGAATTAGGCGCCAGGATCGTGTCCCCAATGACTAGCGGACTGGCCACCCAGTCGTTTTTGGCTTGAGAAAACTGCCAATTTTCTGTACCGGTTTTTGGGTCCAGGCTGTGCAGGATATTATCGTAATCCCCAACGATCAACTGGCCATTTGCCAGGACCGGGGCGGCGTAGAACAATGTGCGGCCTGCCTTTTCCGGATAGCTCCACAATGTGCTGCCATCCGAAGATTGGATCGCATAGACCCGGTTCGCATAAGCCACGTACAGGGTCCCATTGTCATTGGTGATACCGGGCCAGCTTGACCCTGTTATTGCCGATGTGCACGAAGAAAGAACCAGCAGCAACAAAAGCACAATGACGAGAAGGATTCTTTTGGATTTTTTCATTCTATGTATGGGAAAGTTGTCATCATTGGGTGAAATCGACACCTGCCTTAATCAACTGAGCGCTAAGGCACCGGGTCATATCCCCCCGGGTTGAATGGGTTGCATCGAATAATCCGTGCAACAGCCATGAAAGATCCCTTAATAGCACCATATTTGTAGATAGCCTGGTAACCATAATGGGAACAGGACGGATAAAAACGGCAAGTATTGTCGGGCAGCGACGGAGAAATTGCCTTCTGATAAAAGCGAATCAGAGCTAACAAAATCCTCTGGGGAATTCCTATCACAGTGAAAGGCAAATCCCTCAGTTTTGGTTCATTAGGGTAATCGTGTTCGATCATGTATCTATTCGAGCTAATACGCACAGGCCGGTTCTTTCAAGCACAGTTTTTACAGCCTGGTCGATCTGCTCGAAACTGGCGTTACGAATTGGCGCCCTGGCCAGGAGTACGAGATCCCAACCTTCCGGGAATTCCGAAATCCTGTTGGTGACACTAACCCGCAGCCTGCGTTTAGCCCGGTTCCTTACGACGGCGTTTCCGACCGATCTACCGGCCGACACGCCAACACGAACATTCCCGCCCGGATTAGAGAGAATCAATAATACAACGAGCGGGTGCGCAAAGGATTTGCCCGAAAGCCGCACCCGCTTGAAATCGGTTGACTTCGTCAGCCGCAAATCGCGTTTCACGCATGTACCTGACTATCTCTCCAACCTGCCATTCGGCAACAGAAAATCCTGAATACCAGAATTTCCGGCTGGTTATTCCTACCAGCGGACCTTTTTAACATGTTCGTTCTTGGTAACGGTCAACTGATAGCGACCGCGCAGGCGGCGGCGTTTCAAAACCTCACGCCCATCTTGAGTGGCCATACGGGCACGGAAACCGTGAACCCGGACACGGCGGCGAATTTTAGGCTGGTATGTCCTCTTTGTTGACATATCGATTTCCTTTCACAATGTAGGGTCGGCCACTGTGTTCTGCGCAAGTCGCTAAATGGTTGTTACCTGTTTGGTTAATTTAGCAATTTTCGCAATCCACAGTGGTGTAAATGAACGGCGATTGGTTATTATACCCTAAGGTTTTACACCGGTCAAACAATGTTTTTTGAAATTGGCGAACATTTTGGCGGCCCGCTACGCGGGCCGCCAAAATGTTCGCCAATTTCAATTCCATTTCTAGGATTCGCGCTTTATCGAGAACAATTTCCCGAGCTGGTGGGCGCCCTCGCTGTTGGTCACGGCCAGGATTTCGTCACCGGCTTCGAAGACGGTGACACCCCGCGGGACAACCACCTCGCCATTGCGGATAATTGCCGCGATGACGCATTGGGCCGGCAGAGCCAGGTCCTTGATGGCCGTCCCCAGGGCCGGGGCACCTTCCGGAATCTTTTCCTCGACCAGCGAATAATTTCCCCGGCGCAGCTTAAGGAGTGTCATCATGTCGCCCAGTGACATCTCTTCCTCGATGATCGACGCCATGATCTCCGCCTGGCTGACCGCCACGTCCACGTGGAATTTCGAGTCAAACAACCAGGCTGAACGGGGATTATTGATCCGGGCAATCGTCCGCGGGACCTTATAACGGGTGCGCGCTTGAAAACACAGCACCAGGTTGACTTCATCATCACCCGTACAGGCAGCCAGGATGTTGGCCTGTGAAATGCCGGCTTGCTCCAGTGTATGCGGATCGATCGGGCGACCTTCATAGACCACCTCGGTCGGCAATTCTTTGTGTAGACGCGCCAGCACGGCCTTCCGGTCTTCGATCAAATGCACTTCATGGTTCTGGGTCAACAAAATTCGCGCCAGTTGGGCGCCTGTACGGCCTCCGCCTGCGATTACTACAAACATATCAGCTTTTCTCCTCGCCGCACAATTTCTTACGCAGGTCGTGGACCCCATCGTAGGTGGCACTGACGTTTAGAATATCGCCCTTCGATAACTCCAGGTCTTCGTCCGGCAAGATCGCTTGGCCACCGCGGGTGATCGATACAGGCACACACTGGATCCCGTTCAGGACTTCACCGATTTTCTTGCCCTGCCATTTGGATGGGATCAAGAATTCGTACACCTCAACTTCCCCATTCCCGGCCGAGAAGACAGATGTGACTTCCGAAGCAAACAGGACTTCTTCCAGCCGGCGGGCGCCCCAACTGGTCGAACTGATGACCTGCAGGTCCATATCCTCGTACATCAACCGGCAGCGCGGATCGTAATTTCTGGCCACCACATTCTCGATGGAATAGACTGCCCGGCCTACGTGAGCGATGACCGCGTTGAGTGCATCCGAATTGGTCACTACCGCCAATCCCTGGGCGTGTTCGATCCCGGCCCGGACGAGGACATCTTGCAAGAGCGCATCCCCCTCCTGGAACCGGCCGCCAAAATCGGGAGGCAGGTTTGCATAGGAATCGGGCTGCGAATCGATCACTGTAACAATATGGCCGGCTTGATCCAGGCGGGCAGCCAGCGCTGAGCCCAACCTGCCGCATCCGACGATGATTATTTCCATAAAATTCCTCGAACAATGATTAGGTTAGCTATTAGCCGTTTGCAACTGGATAAACGCTCAACCCAATCCACTTGCACAGCGCCTATCCACGGATGGAGTAAATACTTCAACTCACCTGATAAGGTACACTGGTGATAACGATACCCTTGTGGAACATCAAGGCCAGGCGCAAAGTCATGGCTGTTTGGGTATGCAGCAGCCCGGAAATCCATTTTTCCGGAATAAATTCCGGGACGACGATGGTGATAATCTCGTGAGGTTGGCGGGTTTTTTCCAGTTCATCTATATATTCTAGCAAAGGTTCGATGAATAAGCGGTAGGGAGAATCTAGGATGACCAATCGGCGGCCTTCTCCCCAGATTTCCCATTTCTGGCGGACTTTTTCGGCCTCTTCCGGGTCGATCGACACGTGGACGGCCGTGATGTCATCCGAAAGCGTGCGGGCATAAACCAGCGCCGCCATGGTGCCCTTGTGTACCCCGCTGATCGGGATGATTACCCGATGGCGGGTAATTCGCGGGATGCCCTTGAACCCGACCAGGGAGAGCTGGCGAGCCAGTTTTTGGTAGTGTTGGTGAATACGGGTAAACCAAATGACCATAATCGGGATGATCAGGATCACCACCCAGGCCCCATCGCGGAATTTCGTCCCGGCGAAAACGATCATGACGATCCCCGTGCAAACCGAGCCGAACCCGTTGATGATCATCTTGATCAGCCAGTTCTTCTCGTACCGCAGGGTAGACCCGCGTTCCTTGATCTCCTCACCCGCGCCTAACCGGCCAATTTTCTTCCAGCGCAGCGCCATTCCGAACTGAGACAGCGTAAAGGACAGGAACACCCCCACCGCGTACAGTGGGATCAAGCGGGTGACGCTGGCCTGGAAAATAATGATCAGTAAAGACGCCACCAACGAAAGCAATACGATCCCGCGCGAATAGACCAAGCGGCTGCCCCGGTAAGTCAACTGGCGCGGCAGGAAACCATCATTGGCGGTGAGTGCGCTCAAGCGCGGAAAATCCGCAAAGGATGTATTGGCGGCCATGATCAGGATTACCGTGGTGCCGACGATGGTCATCAAATAGAAAATGCTGCGCCCGTCGTAGATCGTACGGGCCAGTTGGGAAATAACCGTCTCTTCTTCCGAAGGAACCGCCTGGATGTGTGCAGCCAGAAATGAGATCGCCAGCATCAAGCTGCCCAAAATCGAAGCCATAATAATCAGGGTGCTGCCGGCGTTTTTGGAGCGCGGTTCGCGAAATGCAGGAATACCATTTGAGATGGCTTCCACACCGGTCAAAGCAGCCGTACCGGAAGAAAATGCGCGCAAGAACAAGAAAGCCATTACTGTGGTGCCCAGGTTAGCCGCCTCCATTGGGGGCGGGTTGCTGACCATACTCAGAGAGCCGGTGAAATAGCGGAACAACCCGATACCCACGGTAAGGTACATGGCAAAGATAAAGAAATACGTCGGGACGGCGAACGCAGCCCCCGATTCCTTGACACCCCGCAAATTGATGACCATGATGAAGGCCACCAGGGCTACCCCCAGAATCACCCGATAATTGTAAACCCCCGGTAACGCCGAGGTGATTTGAGCCACACCAGAAGAAATCGAGACGGCCACAGTAAGGACATAATCGGTCAACAATGCCGCCGCCGCAATTTTCGCGGCCATTTCGCCCAGGTTATCCCTGGAAACGATATAGGCACCGCCCCCATTGGGGTAGGCATGGATCGTTTGCTCGTAAGAAAGGGTCACGATGGCCAACAAGGCCACAATCGCGATCGAGATCGGGAACACATAGCCAAATGCCCCCGTGCCCATGACCGCTAAAATGACCATCATTTCCTGGGTCGCGTAAGCCGTGGACGAAAGCGCATCCGAGGCAAATACCGCGAGCCCAATCAATTTACCGATAGTCTGGTGCGGAGCATCCGCGGTTTGTAAAGGTCTTCCGATTAGCCAAGTGCGCCACGAGCGTTTAGGTTGGTAGTCCGAATCACGGCGTTGGACCGTAGTGCCATGGTCATTGTCAAAATTCATCTCTTACCTGGTCATTCTCATAATAACGATGATGATTGTCATTAAAGCAAGCAAGTATAATGAACTATGGATTAATAGTCAAATAAAGTTGTTCAAATCAGGATGAGTATCACATCCATTCCAGTATGATCATCATCGTAGGCTGTTACTATATTAGTGTGAAATGAAAAGAAAAGCAAAACATTTCGAGGAAAAATTTAGTATCCTGAAGAAAAGGTACCCAAATGGGGCATTGTGGTCACAAATAATTTCCTGGCCCTATCTTCGCTAAGTTCCCATTAAGCGAAAGGGGTTTGTTGCAGCGCAGCTTTACTCCCCACATATTGCGGGCATTTTGGGAAAATAGAGTTTTTTGGCGGACTGATTAATCAATAAAAAGACATGGCAGCCGGGTTTGGGCCAATTTAGTATAATGAAAGATACATCAATCATTAAGGTGAAAATACGCCTATAATTTAGAATATGTTAAATGAAACAAAACCACAAGTATCCTTCGAGAGCCTCGCGCGGATCGGTGTACCGGTTGCGGGATTCTTCGGAGCGATCTTACTCCCTCCGCTCGCCACAATTATCACCGTTCAGATTACCTATGGCACGGTTAACCTGGCGAACTTTTTCAATGCCCAGGCGACGAACCCGGTCCTCTGGATTGTCGACCTGATCTCCCTCTTCCTGGCCATTCTCAATGGGTTTAGTGGTTTTTACGAGATCAACCAAAACAATCGCTCGGAAAATTTAAAAGATGAGCTCGATCTACGCACATCCGAGCTTTACAACATCAAGGAAATGTCTCAGCGCGAGATTCTGGAGCGCCACCAGGCCGAAATCGCTATCAGCCGGGGCAAACGCGAGTGGGAAGCTACTTTTGACGCGCTCAGCGACCTGATCCTGTTAACCGATTCGACCGGCAAGATCATTCGCTGCAACCGTTCTACTATCGAAAAACTGGATACCACCTACAACGACCTGATCGGCAAGAACATCGAAGAAGTCTTTCCCGGGGTGATCGAGCCGGTGCAGAAGTCGCTGCTCACCAACAGCCAGATGATCCAGATGCCATCCCTGTACGGCTGGTTCGAGATAAGCGGTTACCCCTTCCAGGTTTACGAAGACCAGCAAGGCATCATTTACATTTTTCACGACATTGCCCAGCGCCGCCGGGCTGAAACCGAGATCCAACGCCAGAAACAGTTTTTCGAGGCAATTTTCGAAAACAACCCGGTTGCCATTGTGACCATGGACATGAACGGTCTGGTCGTCACCAACAACTCGGCCTTCGAAAAGCTATTTGGCTATACGCAGGTCGATGTAATCGGTAAAAAACTGGACGACCTGATCACCGACACCGACCACCACGACAAAGCCCTGGACATGACCCGGCGCTCCCGCCATGGCGAAGTGGTCCACACCGTCAGCCAGCGCGTTACCCATGCCGGCGAATTTATCGATGTGGAAATATTCAGTGTACCGGTCATCGTCAACGGTGAAGAACTGGGCATCCTCGGCCTGTATCACAACATCACCGAGCTGGTCCGTGCCCGCCAGCGCGCCGAGGCGGCCGACCTGGCCAAGAGCGAATTCCTGGCCAACATCAGCCACGAAATCCGCACCCCGTTGAACGGGGTCATCGGTATGTTGAACCTGTCGCTCGATACCCAGGTCTCCGAGGAACAAAACGAATACCTCTCCACCGCTCTGGACAGCGCCGAAGCTCTGTTGAACCTGCTCAATGATGTGCTGGACCTCTCCAAGATCGAAGCCGGCAAGATGGAATTGGAAAATACCGACTTCAACCTGCGCCGGATCGTCGAAAACGTGGCGGTCAATCAATGCCAGCGTGCGGCCAGCAAAGGCCTGGAATTGGTTTGCATGATCTACCCGGACGTGCCCGACCTGCTGAGTGGTGATTCGAATCGTTTACGCCAGGTTTTGGTTAATTTGACCGGTAACGCAATCAAATTCACTGAAAAAGGCGAGGTGTTGATCAGGGTCCGCAAGGTGGCCGAAAACAACCAGCACGTTACCCTGGGCTTTTACGTCCAGGATACCGGTATCGGCATCCCGCCTGAGCGCCAGCAGGCTATTTTCAACCGCTTTACCCAGGGGGATATGTCCACTACTCGCAAGTACGGCGGAACCGGCCTGGGGCTGGCCATTTCCGCCCAACTGGTCGAGTTGATGGGCGGCCAGATTACCCTGGTCAGCGATAAAGGTAAAGGCAGCACATTTTCATTCAATGCGAGCTTCACCAAACAAGATCCCAACAATATTCAGGAAGATGAATTAGCCGAACTGAAGGAAATTCTGCATGGCAAACGCGTGTTGATTGCCGACCCCAACACGAATGGGCGCCAGAGCATTCACCTGTACCTGGAGGATTATGGCTGCCTGGTTAACGAGGCCAGTTCAGCCGGACAGGTTATGGCCAGCATCGAAGAGGCCATCACCGCCAAGGCACCCTTCGAGCTGCTGATGATCGATAACCGCCTGGGACAAGAGAAGAACAGCAACATTCTGGCGAAAATATCTCAGGACCCACGCCTGAGTGAACTAAAGACCGTTATACTCTCCACCCTGGGAACACGCAGCTTCGCCAATGAAATGTCCAAAGTCAAATTTGTAGACATTCTGCTCAAACCGATTCGCCTGCAAGCTTTGCAGAATGCCCTGCTGGAAACTTTTGCCCCGGCGATCGAGAAAAACCTGATCGGTCGCAGCGCTGCCGACCAGGCCAGGACCCACCCGGTTAAATCCAGGGTGCCGCGCCACATCTTGCTGGTGGAAGATAACCCCATCAATCGTAAGGTAGTGGTCAACCTGCTGGACCGCATCGGACATTCTACCGAGACGGCCGAAAATGGGCTGGAAGCCCTGGATGTGCTGCAGGACAAAAATTTCGACCTGGTCTTGATGGATATTCAGATGCCCGAACTGGACGGGTACGAAACGACCATGCAGATACGCGCCCACGAGCCGGCCGATGACCACATTCCGATTATCGCCATGACGGCCCATGTGCTGGCCGGCGATATCGAACGCTGCCTGGCGAGCGGCATGGACGCATACCTGCCCAAGCCGATTAATCCACTCGAACTGTTCGACTGCGTGGAACGCTGGGCCCAACCACCCGGAAAACGCAAAAAACACACCGGCCCGCTGCGAGATGTCCTTCCGGGCGGCCAGACCCACAACCTTATACCGGATGACGATGCAATGTTAGGCCCCGCCACAAAACCGGCCGATAGCAATGCCTCCCAACCCGAAAACACTACCGTAACTACGGGAGGTCACCACTCGCTCAAGTGGTTCGAACAGAATAGCCCTGACCCCAATCTGCCCAGGACGAACCCGATCAGCCGGCCGGCTAATTCCACCCCAGGCAATGACCCACAAGCATCACGATCTTTACCGGCCTCATTGTCTCCTTCCGGGCTTTCGAAAGCCGCTGTAGAACAGGATGAATTCCTCAATAAGGCCCTCAATACACGGCGCCAGAATAAATTCGGTGACCCGAATTACTTAAAGAAAATATTGCCCCGGTTTGGAAACGATCTGCCTTTCTTCACGGCAACTTTTACAGAATTTATCGAGCAGGTGCGGGATAAAGTCCACGAACTGCAGAAAGCAGCGGCTGAAAATGACGCGCAAGCGATCAAACGACTGGCCCACAACCTTAAAGGGGTTTCGGCGAACTTCGAAATCAACGAGATCACCATCGCGGCTCATGAATTAGATACCCAGGCAGCCGCCGGTGACTTAAGCAAAGCTTCCGCCGAGATCAAAACCATTGAAGATCAAATCCCAGGCCTGGTCCAATTCCTGGAAAATCTACACAGCCGAGAAAATTCGGGGTAATTCTGGCGCAAATAAAGGTAGGAAAGAAAATGGCTACCATACTCCTGATTGATGACGAACTAATTTTTCACCGGATGATCGAGCACGCCTTAAATCCGCTCGGGTACACGGTCATCAGCGAATTGACCGGGACCCAGGGGCTCGAAATCGGCCCACATCAACAAGCCGGATGTCATCATTACCGACCTCAACCTTCCGGATGTATCCGGGTACGAGGTCACCCGCAGGCTGAGGCGAGAACCGCAGTTCGGCAATACCCCCATCATCGTGCTGACCAGCCAGTCGACCCTGCAAGATAAACTGGATTCGTTCGAATCAGGAGCCGACGACTACCTCACCAAGCCCTTCGAACCAGAGGAGTTAGCCGCCCGGCTTAAAGTCCTGCTCAAACGCACCGAGGCAATCCGCCATGCGCTGCCGGCCGGCGAAAGCCAGCAGATCAAAAATGCAAAATTCATCGCCGTCCATTCCTTACGGGGTGGTGTGGGCACGTCTACGATCGCGGTCAATCTGGCGATTGGCTTGAACAACCTGTGGAACGTCCCCACCCTGTTGGTCGACCTGGTCTTCATGGCCGGCCAGACCTCCCTGATGTTGAATATGCCCCTAAAGCGCACCTGGGCGGACCTGGCCGGCTATCAGCCGCTGGACCTGGATACCGAGCTGCTCCATTCGGTCATCTCCAAGCACAACAGCGGCCTGGAGTTTATCGCCTCACCGACCTCACCCAGCGATGCCGAAATGCTCTCCGAGGGCTTGCTCAACGTGGCCTTTAAACTGGTTCGGCCGATGTATGACTATATCATCGCCGACCTGTCGCACGATTACAATGAATTCACCCTGCAGGCCCTGGACGTGGCCGATGTCGTCCTGGTGGTCCTGGCCCCGGAATTATCCTCGGTGCGGGCAGCGGCGGCGGCCCTGGATACCTACCAGAAGCTTTCCTACCCGGATGAGAAGATCAAGCTCGTGCTGAACAACACTTTTCCGCGCTATGGCCTGCCCCGCGAGCGGATCGAACAGGCCTTGAACAAACAAATCACACTGAACCTGCCGTATGCCCCAGATGTGCTCATCCAGGCCATCAACCTGGGCCAGCCCATTCTGGAAAACGACATCGACGCGCCGTTCGCGCGTACGCTGGAAGATTTTGCCTTTTTTGTCAGTAATGACGCCCAAAAGAAAGCCCGGCCAGAAAAGCCGACGTCTTCCTGGAAACGGGTTTATGAACGCTACCTCCAGGCTCGAAAAGCCCGGGAAAAAACCGGTTGACCCCAACCGAGACTTTAGATTCTAAGGACACATCCATGAATAACGAATTTATCAAACCTACCCGTGTGGCTGTCGTAGGTTGCGGGAATGTCGGAGCAACTTTTGCCTATGCCCTGTTGATCAGCGGGCTGCCTTCTGAAATTGTGATGATCGATGCCAACCAATCCAAGGCCGAAGGGGAAGCCATGGATTTAAACCACGCAATGCCGCTCGGCCGGCCGACCCGCATCTGGGCCGGCACCTATGAAGATTGCGCCCACGCGATTATTACGGTCGTTTCGGCCGGTACGGCGCAGCGCCCGGGTGAAACCCGCCTGGACTTGCTCCAACGCAATACGGCCATCTTCAAGCAGATCATCCCCAATATTGTGAAATATAATCCAAACGGGATCATCCTGATCGCCACCAACCCGGTCGATGTGCTCACTTATGTTGCGTTGAAACTTTCCGGCTTACCCAGCAACCAGGTGATCGGGTCAGGCACCGTGCTGGACACGGCCCGTTTCCGCTACCTGCTCAGCCAGCATTTCGGCGTCGATCCGCGCAGCGTCCATGCCTTCATCATGGGCGAGCATGGCGACAGTGAAGTGCCGGTCTGGTCGCTGGCCAATATCGCCGGAATGCGCCTGTCGCAATATTGCTCGGTCAACGGCCTGGGCTGCGACCAAAAGGTCCTGGATGACATCTTCTGCCAGACACGCGACGCGGCTTATGAGATCATCGAACGCAAAGGCTCGACCTATTACGCCATCGCCTCCGGGCTGCTGCGCATTTGTGAAGCCATTATCCGTAACCAGAGCACGGTCCTCTCTGTTTCCAGTTACCTGGACGGTTATTACGGGGTCAAGGACCTGTGCTTGAGTGTGCCCAGCATCGTCGATATCGGCGGGCTCGAACGAGTAATCGTGTTGGACTTGAGCGCGGACGAAATCGAGGGTTTACGCAAGTCCGCGAACATGTTGAAAGAGGTCGTAGAAAAGCTGGATCTCTCTTAACTCAAGCAGCGCGGATCGAGCCGATCGATGCGGATTTCGAACGGCGCCAGGTGGATCTCTTTTTCGAGAGGCCCTTTGGCGCCGTCTTTATTGGAGTAAATCAGACCCTGCCAGGTTGGTGAGAAACCCAGGTCCAGGCCGGCGGGTTGTGCGCTCATATTGACCGACACCAGGCAAGCCTGGGTCAGGTTGTTGCGCAAAAAAGCCAGGATTGGAGATTTTTCATCTCCCACCGGGCGATAATCGCCGTCGATCAGGGCGGGCGTCGATTTGCGCAGCGTAATCAGGCGCTGATAGGCGTTCAACAGCGATCCTTCGTCGGCGGTCTCATCAGCCACATTGACCCCAGCGGCATAATTAGGGTTGACCGGCAGCCAGGTTTCGACGCCGGCCGGGCTAAAGCCCCCGTTTGGCTCGTTCGACCATTGCATAGGCGTCCGGCATTTGTCGCGGGCATCTTTGGAGGCGTGAAAGGCAGCTTCCGCCGGGCCGGTATGCAACAGCTCTTGTTCGAGCCGGTACGTCCGCAGTGCGATAGGGTCACGGAACTGCTCCGGGGTAAAGTCGAGGTAATCGACCATGCCTATCTCTTCGCCGTTGTAGAGAAATGGTGTGCCCTTGAGCGTGAGCAGCATGGCCAGGTTAGCCAGGGCAATGCGAGCGTCGTTTTCGCCGTCCCCGAATTGCCCGTACATACGCGGAGAATCGTGATTACCCAGGGTGTTGCAAGGCCAGGCTTCTGCGGGCAGGGCATCCAGACGCTCGGTTTGATTCTTGCGCACCCACTCGCCGGTGATGGCGGCGGTACGCATGAGCGGGAAATTGAACACCAGGTGCAGCTCATCTGACCCATTCCCATAGAACTGAATATCGTCCGTCTCGCCGATCAGTACCCGCTGGTCATAACCATCGATCAACTGACGCAGCTCTTTCATTAACAGGTGAATCTCCGGCCGGTCATGCTGGTAGCGAAACATTTGCTCGTACTGATCCGATACCCAGGCATGTTCCTGTGGCGTTTTAGCCAGCAGAACTCCGTTTTTGTAATTCGTCGAGATGGATCCCGCTGGCCTGGTCCAGGTAAGCCGGGTCTTCATATAAGGTTCCAATGGCGTCCAGGCGGAAACCGTCGATGCCTTCATCCAGCCAGAAGCGGACTGCAGCGAACATCGCTTCCTTTACCTGCGGGTTGCGCCAGTTCAGGTCCGGCTGTTGTTTAAAGAAGAAATGGTAGTAATACTCGCCGGTTCGTTCGTCCAGTTCCCAGGCGGGGCCGCCGAAGGTCGAAAACCAATCGTTGGGTGGGTTGCCATTCTCACCGGCTTTCCATACATACCAATCCCGGCGAGGGTTATCCCGGCTGGAACGCGATTCGGTAAACCAGGGGTGCTGGTCCGAAGTGTGGTTGAGCACCAGGTCGAGCACCAGATGCATGTCCCGTTTGTGCATCTCGGCTATGAGCTTGCGCATTTCGGCCATGGTCCCATATTCCGGCGCAACTCCACGGTAATCCGAGATATCGTAGCCCCAATCGACCTGCGGTGAAGGGAAATGCGGCGAAAGCCAGATCGCATCGATGCCCAGCCATTTCAGGTAATCCAGCTTGTCCAGGATCCCTTGAAGATCGCCAATGCCATCCCCGTTGCCATCCGCAAAACTGCGCGGGTATATTTGATAGAAGACCGCTTTTTGCCACCACTTCAGTGTATTCATAGATAAATCGGCCCTGTTTTCTTTACAATTTATAACGACTTGCCCTGAAAGGATAGAAATCCGAAATCAAGGGAACTTCTGGCACAAGCTTGAACAGCCAAGACAATTTTTCTATAATTCTGCCGGCGCCAATCCCAAAGGCCCGGCATAATGGCGCTCATTATACACCGGGTTATGGGTGGCGAAGTATCCCCTCTCCGGCCGCAATTCTCAAAAAGCATTTATTGTGCAGCTACGCTGCACAATAAATGCTTTTTGAGAATTAATGAACCAGAATACGCCCGACCATGCCGGCTTCGTTCAAGCCGGTCAATTCCACCAGGTCGATCTGGTTCCACAACTGCCTGGGCGAAAGCGTCTCCACGCGGATATACGTGTCGGTCAGCCCGTGGATGCGCCAGCCCTCCGGGCCGTAATAATTGGTCGATTCCCACAGGACGCGCTCTACCCTCCCCAGGAATTTACGCCGGTATCCTCGGGCGGCTTCTTCCAGCACCTCGCGCATTTGGCGGTTACGCTCGTGGATCAATGGTCCCGCGACCCGGTCTTTCAACTTGACTGCCGGTGTCCCTTGCCGGAGTGAATAGGAAAATACATGACCCCCGGCAAAATTCATTCGCTCGACAAAGGCCAGGCTTTCCGTAAACTCCGCGTCGGTCTCACCGGGGAAACCCACGATGATATCGGTGGTGATGGCCATATCGGCGGCCATCGCGCGAGCTTCGCCCAGCAAGTTGGTGAAGGTATCCGGGTCGGTATTGCGCACCATTCGTTTCAAGGTCTGGGTGCTCCCGGATTGCAGCGGCAGGTGCAAGTGCCGGCACATGCGCGGATTCTCCCATAAACGAAAAAAGGCGCTGTCCAGATCCCAGGGTTCCAGTGAAGACAGTCGCAAGCGCTCGACGTCCGTATCGGCCAAAATTGCTTCAATTAAGTGGCGCAGGTGCAGGCCTGGGGTCAGGTCCTGCCCCCAGGATCCGAGATGGACCCCGGAGAGGACGACCTCATGCGTTCCGCCGGCAGTGGCGGCCTGGACTTCCTCGACGACCGAGGCGATCAACTCGCTGCGGCCGGCACCGCGGGCGACCCGCGTGATACAGAAAGTGCAATGATTATCGCAGCCGTCCTGCACTTTAATGAAGGCCCGCGTGCGCAGATGGGCACCCGGCAGGGGTTCACGCGCGAGCGGCTCCAGATCGAAAATTTCCGCTTGCACACCCAACACCTGCTCAACCAGGTGGTCTTTCTCCTGGTTGGCCACCACTTTGGTCACACCGGGCAGCGCAGCTGCGGCTTGCGGCTCGAGCGTCGACCAACAGCCGGTCACAACGACCTCGGCCTGGCCGGCCCGCGCAATCTGGCGAATTTTTTGGCGTGAATCCGCGGCAGCCGCGCCGGTTACCGTGCAGGTATTGACTACCGCCAGGTCGGCTTCGGCCGCATTTTCGATAATTTCATGCCCGGCCGCACGGAACTGGCGGGCAATTTTTTCGATTTCACTCTGATTTAAGCGACAACCAATCGAATCAACATAAACTTTCATTTTAAGGAGTCAACGCGTAAAAATTGTCAAAACGAATATCCACACCCGGTTGGCTGTACGACCCGGCGATCAAACCGATATCCCCGGACTGGAAATCACTGTCTTCGACTTCCAGGAATTTCTGATGATTAACGTACAGCACCAGTTGTGTGCCCGAGCAGTCAGCGCGCAACTGGTTGGCTGCCTGTCCTTGGTTAATCATATCACCATATTCCAGGCCTTCCTGGTTATTCAATACCTGGTAAAGTCCATCTTTGACCTTGATAATTCCGCCGTAGCCATCGCTGCTGATCAGGAAAGCGTAAAAATTATAGTCATCTTGCATCCGGCAGATCAGGCCAAAATCATTGTCGGTTGGCCCACCGGCCAGGGTGGCGTCCACTGCCAGGACCACATTGGAATACTGTTTTCCCGGCAGCGACCAGTAATCGTAGTTCGTCTGGTTGACCAGGAATTGCAGCGCGCCTTCATTATAATCGATGGTCGCTTCGGGAGAATCCCATAATTTCCAGCCGCTGGATGTGTCGGAAAAGTCGTCGTGAAAAAGCAGGCTGCCAGGAGCGGGCGTATCGGTAGCCTGGTCGACGACCTGGCCAACAGTCGAACAGCCGGCTATACCTAACCCGGCCACCAGGACGAAAAGTAATCTAGCTAAATTATGGTTCATTGCAGCGTCTCCTCATCGACACCCCCAACCACGACCGTGAAAGGACTGAATGGGATTTCGCTCCGGCACTGGGATCAGGATGACCCTGGCTCCGGCTCGAAAGCCTCCCATGGCGGTTATTTTTCGGGGAAATACTGATCCAGTAAGCGCTGTGCCTGGAGGGCTGTGGCAGGGTCAAGGGTTTGCCCCGCGGCTCTTTTCAAAAACGGATAAGCCTGGTCCATCTGCTCTTTCTTCAGGTACACCTGGCCCATATGCAGCAGCGCCGGTGGATAAGTAGCGTCTTTCTGCAAGGCTTGTTGCAAGAACTGTTCCGCATTTTGCAGCGCCCCGCGGGTCAGGTTGATCCAACCGGCCATGTCTAGGGTTTCGATGCCGTTCGGGTCCAGCTTAAGCGCCTGGGTTGCTGCCGGCAAGGTGTAGCTTTCTGCGTCGAATCCGTTGTTTGCCGAAAACAAGGCCAGGGCCCGCCAGTTGGCGGCATTCCCCGGCTCGATTTCGACGGCCTTTTGATAGGCGTTCATGGCGTCGATCAGTTTCCCCTCTTCGGTCAGCGTCGCGCCGATCTCCACCTGCCATTGGCCTTGAAGAGGATATTTATTGGCCAGGGCATACAAATAAGTCAAGGCTTCCGCCGGTTTCTCTTCACGGCGGTAATAAAGCACCATGGCCACCCGCACGATATCCGAAGTCGGGTCCAACGCCAGGGCCTGCTGCAAAGCCGGGTACCCATCCAGGTCGACGTTTTGCTGAGCCTCCCCCAACAAAGCCCAGGCCTCGGCGTAACCCGGCTCGATCAGCGTAGCCCGGCTGAAGGCTTGAATGGCGATATCCCATTCGCGCAAATCTCCCAGGGCCTGGCCAACCAGGACGTACAAATACGCCGGATCGTTTTTCTCCAGCCCCAACTGGATAGCCTGGATCAGTTGTGAAGCCGCTTTGGCGTCATCGTTTTCCTGGAAAGCTGCGTTCGAGAGGATCTTTTCGGCTTCAGCCGGATCTTGATACGCCAGCAGCTCGCCATATACCAGAGCGACCTGGTCATCGAAGTGATCGGCCGCATACCATTCCTGGGCCGTTTGTGTGGCGGCGTCCCAATCGCCGTATTTTCGAAAGAGGTCCAACAATTCCTGAAAGCGTTCGTCGCTGACCCCGATCCGGCCGAGGATGCTGCGCCAGGCGGCCAGGGCCGCATTGTGGTCGCCGGCCTGGTCGTAGGCGTTGCCGAGATCGAACCGGCCGGTAATGGAAAGGTCTCCCGCGTTCGAGGCCGTTGTAAATGCCTGGATCGCCCCGGCGTAGTTCTGCGCGGCCAATTCCTGTTCGCCAATCCGCTCCCATAAATCGCTGAACTGCGGATAATAGGCTGCCACAGCGCGTAAATTCCTGGCGGCTGAAACAGGATTCCCATGGGCTTCGGCGGCTTGCGCCTGTACAATCGCGGCAGTCAACTGGACCGGCTGCGGAGACAGGCCCGCCAGACCGGCCAGGATCAATGGCGCCACGATCAAAATACCCAACAGGAATGCCTGACGCTGCTTCATGAGCCTAATTATATTGTACTTGCCCGGCCAGCGGGTCACGATATTCGAATAGGGCTGCCCTGCTCCGGCTGGGCAAACCCAAACGCTTCATGGGTACGCATGGCTTCACCCGCGTTCATGCCGAACGATTGGCCTCAATCGCGACTGGCCTGGCCACAGCTTATCCATCGCCGGGTTCACCGATCTCGGCCAGTTCACGAGCCCCTGGCCGGCGTAAAATGCTTCGCCCGCGTTACCTGCTCGCACAAATCAGGTGAAAAATATGCAATTTGACTCGTCAGACAACTGGGTGAAAACGAGGGTCAGGAGGGTTTAAAATTCTTGACAGTAAATTTAAGAAGTGATAAGCTTGTCTAACAAGGGCAAAAGGCTCGCGGAGCCACGCCATATTTTGAGAACGGATGGAGTAAAGCATGTCAGAACGTTTCACTGGGACCGTCAAATGGTTCAACCCTGCCAAAGGGTACGGCTTCATCGGCCGTGACAATGGGGAAGATGTTTTTGTCCACTTCTCTGCTATCGATATGAACGGTTACAAGCAATTAAAAGAAGGTCAAAAAGTGGAGTTCTCTATCGAAAAAGGTTCCAAAGGCCTGCAAGCCGCACAAGTGATTCCCGTCGAATAATTGATACTTTTCGCCCAAAACATACAGAGCCGCAAAAACGGCTCTGTTGCTTTTTAATTACTCGGTATTCGTCGTTCTCGTCCTATCGCTAAAGAAGCCCGTAATTGAGGTGATTGCTGGGACGAAGCCCAGGCAGTCACCTCAATTACGGGGACCCCGAACAATACCGGTATTTCTTTAAGAGTTATAACAGGGTGGCAAAGCCGGCTCGTACGAACATTTAAGCGATATTTCTGGCCTGCTCCAGCGCAGCAGACATGCGCTCTAATCCCTCGGTCAAAACCGCGCGCGGACAGCCAAAATTCAGGCGCACAAAGCCAGCACCGGGCTTACCAAAGGTCCGGCCATCGTTTAATCCGACGCGAGCTTTCTCCAGAAAGAAACCGGCCGGGTCTTCTCCCAAACCAGCTTCATTGCAATCCAACCAGGCCAGGTAAGTGCCTTCCGGGTTGGGCATGCGGATGCCCTTGAATTTATTCTCGACCCAGGCACTGAGAAAGTCGCGGTTGCCTTCCAGGTAGCGCAGCAATTCGGACAACCATTCCTGGCCGTCGCGATAGGCGGCCTTGGCCGCGGCCATTCCCAACAGGTTTACGTGTCCCATCAGACCACGGGTCGCCACGTGCATTTTCTGGCGCAGCTCAGGGTTGGGAACCACCGCAAACGAAAACCCCAGGCCGGGGATGTTGTAAGTCTTTGAGGGGGCCATCAGGGTGATCGTGTTGGCGGCAATTTCCGGATCCAACGAGGCGATTGGGATATGTTGCTCGCCGGAATATACCAGGTCGCAGTGGATCTCATCCGAACAAATCGGGATGCCTTTTTGCAGGCACTTTTCGGCCATACGAGTCAACTCGTCCAGCTCATAAACGCGGCCGACCGGGTTGTGCGGGTTGCACAGCAAAAACACACTCGTATCGCGGTCTAGCCCGGCATCAAAACTGTCCCAATCCATCTCATAACGGTCATTGGCCGAACGCTGCAATTGGGCTTCATTGAGGTTCATGCCGGCGTTCTCGGCCGCATTGAAGAATGGTGGATAAACCGGCGTCTGGATCAACAGTCCTTCCCCCGGCCGGCCCAACGTTTGCACTGCCAGGTTAAATCCATTCACTACCCCCGGTAAGAAAACCAGGTCATCAGGCGTTACCTTCCAGTGATAAAGACGTTCCAGGCGTTCCACTAGAATTTCCTTGAGCTCAGGATCTTCACGGGCGTAGCCGAATACGCCTTGATCGACCCGCTGGCGCAGGATTTCGGTTACTGCCGCCGGGGCAACAAAATCCATGTCCGCCACCCACATGGGCAGGACGTTTTCTTCATAATAATTCCATTTAATACTATCGGTTGACTTGCGCTCGATTATCGCATCAAAACTATTTTCCATTATGCTCATGACCTCATTTCAGGATAAGCCCGAACTCCTCGATGGGCATTATACCGCGTCAGTGAAGTTCGCACCGAAAGGATGAGGGATCGGATGATCCAAAATTCTCCTAAATCGCGCAGCCAAGCGACCGCCCCGTGAAGGGTCTCTGGGATCTCCCGTAGAACAGGTGTGGGGGTTATTCGGGCGATTCGCGCCCGGATAACCTCCACATATAGGTTCCTGCGATGAAACATCACCGCAGGCTAAAAACTGGTATACTCATTCGCAAATCCAGCAGAAACTTCCCAAGAAAGTTATTCCTTGAAATCCCGCGAATTTTCCCGAATTAAACATCCTTTCCTCCCCCAACTGGAAAGATTACGAACTGGTCGATAGCGGCCACGGACTGAAACTGGAGCGCTACGGCGCTCACCTGCTCATCCGGCCAGAGCCGGAAGCGGTCTGGTCGCCGGCCTTGCCGGAAAAAGAATGGCAAAAAGCCGCCGCCCGTTTTATGCCCAGCCCGGAAGAAAATGGCGGACATTGGACGGTCTTACGCGATTTGCCCGAACGTTGGACGATGAATTATGGAAAGATGAAGTTTTACGTCCGCACCAGCGCCTCGCGGCATCTGGGTGTTTTTCCGGAACAGGCCTGCCAGTGGGATTGGGTAACGGAACAGATTCAGACCGCCGCACGGCCGCTCAAGGTGTTAAACCTGTTCGGTTACACCGGGCTGGCTTCCCTGGCCGCTGCTCAAGCCGGCGCTGCCGTGACACACCTGGATGCTTCGCGCAAGGTAGTCAATTGGGCCAGGGAAAACCAGGAGCTATCCGGATGGAGTGACAAACCCATCCGCTGGATCATCGACGACGCCCTGAAATTCGTCCAGCGTGAAAACCGGCGCGGCTCAACCTATGACGGCCTGATCCTGGATCCGCCCAAATTTGGCCGCGGGCCTAAAGGCGAGGTGTGGGAGTTTTACAAGCTGCTGCCCGAACTGCTGGCCGCCTGCAAGGGAATAATGAGCGAGAAGGCGGTCTTTCTGGTGCTGACCGCCTATGCGGTAAAAGCCTCGGCTATTACCCTCTATTACACTGTCAACGACATGATGGCTGGACGGGCCGGTAAAACCAGCGTCGGTGAGGTGGTTTTAGAGGAAAAGAGCGCTGGCCGGCTGCTTTCCACAGCAATCTTTGCACGTTGGAGCGGATTACTGTAAGATATTCTTTAAGCTATTTACCAA
The DNA here is from genome assembly GCA_963704755.1 of uncultured Chloroflexia bacterium. Classification (GTDB taxonomy): domain Bacteria; phylum Chloroflexota; class Anaerolineae; order Anaerolineales; family Anaerolineaceae; genus Bellilinea. Next base: position 4,566,790 of record OY969938.1, on the reverse strand, counting down.
CCCGGGCCGGACTTATACGAATTGGTTATCCCTCAGGCTGATGCCGGGAATTTCCGTATTTTCATTTGGTGGGAGTATTTTTATGGAAAAAGACATTGCGATTACGTTGATTGGGCCGGGCGTTATGGGACAGGCCATGATCGCCGGTATTATCCGCAACCAGTTGACTGCGCCGGAAAACATCATCGCTGCCGGCCCCGATCTGGAACAAGGCGCTGAGGTCCACCAGCAGTATGGCGTTCACTTCAACCCCGATAATGCCGCGGCGGTCGAAAAAGCCCGGGTCGTGATTTTATCGGTAAAACCGCAGATACTTCCGGCGGTTTTACGCGGTCTGAATGGACGCATCCCACCCGGGGCGCTGGTGATTTCGATTGTCGCCGGGGCAGCGATCGAAATGATCCAGGCCGGCCTGGGCAAAGATCAGGTGGTACGGGCTATGCCCAACACCCCGGCACAAATCGGCCAGGGCATCACCTTATGGATCTGCTCGGAATCGGTCAACGAGGATCAGAGTAAGCTTGCCAGCCAGATCCTTGGAGCGCTTGGGCCGGAAATCAAAGTAGAAGATGAAAACTACCTGGATATGGGCACGGCTTTATCCGGGTCTGGCCCGGCCTACGTATTCCTGTTTATGGAAGCCCTGATCGACGCCGGCGTGCACCTGGGCTTTCCGCGCCGCATTTCCGAACAACTGGTCATGCAGACCCTGCGCGGATCAGTCGAATATTATGCCCAAAAGAAAGACCACCCGGCCCAACTGCGCAACGAAGTCACCTCACCCGGCGGTACTTCGGCAGCTGCTTTGTATTACCTGGAAAAAGCCGGCTTCCGCACCGCCATCAGCCGGGCTATTTGGGCCGCCTATGAGCGTTCGCAGGAATTAGGCAAAGGCCGCTTGAGCCACCCGCCCGAAAACCACAACGATTAACCACGACAAGATCAACCCGACAGCCAATCCATCCAGGAGACTTGCATGTTCACAAGACTATCCAACAGTTGGGAGCTGGTCAAGGCCAGCGCAAAAGTACTGGCAGCCGATAAGGAATTGTTGATATTTCCCATCCTTTCCAGCATCGGTACCCTCATTATTACCCTGACATTCGCCTTACCTCTCTTCCTCAGCAACTTCTTCGACAGCCTCTTCTCTACACGTTTGCAGATTGCCGGCCTCCTGGTCCTGTTTCTGTTTTATATCGTGCAATACACGGTGATTTTCTTCTCCAACACGGCCCTGGTCGGGGCGGCCATGATCCGCCTGCGCGGCGGGGACCCGACCGTCAGCGATGGGATGCGGATTGCGTTTTCCAAGCTCGGGCCGATCGTGGGTTACGCCCTGATCGCAGCCACCGTGGGCATGTTCCTGCGCACCCTGTCACAACGCAGCCGCGGACTGGGCCGTTTCATCTTCTCGCTGATCGGCTTTACCTGGAACGTGGCTACTTACCTGGTGGTACCCGTTCTGGCCATTGAAGAGGTCGGTCCGGTGGACGCGATCAAACGCAGCGCGGAGCTGTTGAAAAAGACCTGGGGCGAACAAATCGCCGGTAATTTTGGCCTGGGCGCAGTGTTTGGCTTGATTTCCTTCGGGGTAATTCTGCTGGGAATCGCAGCGGCTTTCCTGGCTTCCTCGATCCTTAATTTTGCCTGGGCGTATATTACTATCGGTGTGGTGGTAGTCTTGCTGCTGGTCGCTATTGGCCTGGTCAGCTCGACCTTGAGTGGTATCTATTCGGCTGCGGTTTATCAATATGCCACCACCGGTGAATCCAGCCGCTTCTTCGACAACCAAATCGTCCAGAACACGTTCTATCATTAATTTTTGGTAACTACTCAGCTTTCCCGGAGAAACAGGGTGTTTTCGATGTTTTTCGCGTGCTTCGCGCGCGAAAAACATCGAAAACACCCTTCCCCTTGAACTGGACCTTGTGGCTTATGTAATCGCCATCTAGCCAGGGCCGATGCACTGGAAGCAACAAACCTATTTTTGTCATCGCGAGCGTTACGTGCGAAGCTATCTTAATATTTGCCGAGCGAGTCCCTTGGAAGTGGATCTAAGTATTATTTTCATCCACGGCCCCAACCTGCCCCAGGCAGATCCTATCAATTCATACATTTCTATTCCCACGGGCAAGAAAAATCACTAAAATTGTATATAATGTAATAAATTGTTCGCCCGTGGAGTTGCGACTCCGGATCGGGTCAACAGCCTTGAGTTAATCAATATGAGCAGTTAACCGCTGGAGATGGATCCATGCCCCTGTTCTTGTTAGATGATACATTAAGTGTAGAGGTCTTTTACGAGCCCAAAGACAAGACGTTTTGCGACAACATCTGCATCCGCTTCTGGGAATCCTGCCCCGAAGATGAGAAAGTGTTCAAAGCCGGCGAGACCAATCTCTTTCTGACGCCCGGCGAAGCCCGCAAGCTGGCCGAATTGTTAGCCCGGGCTGCGGAGACCAGCCAGAAAGACTGCCCTTCATGATCTTTACGACCCAACCTGTTTTCTCTGGAGATATCCTTCAATCCTGATAAGACGCTGGAAAACTGAGATCCTTCTTCCAAGCATTTATCCCCTTATTTTTCAATTCCCGGGACAATCCCCGGACAGATCGTTACCTCAGTAAAAATGGAGAAATGTGGAAATCGAAGGAGGTTGAAATGAACAGTACGGTCAAACAAATCCTGGACAAAAAGGGAAATGCCGTCTGGTACGTTTCGCCAGAAACGACCATAAACGACGCATTGTTGATTATGGCTGAAAAGGACATCGGCGCCATACTGGTGATGGAAAAAGGGGAGTTGGTCGGTATTTTCTCCGAGCGTGATTACGCCCGCCATGCGGTGAGCCAGAAAACGACCCTGAACTCACTGCCGGTCAGCACGTATATGACCCATACGGTCATCACCACCACCCTCGACCAATCCGTCAACGAATGCATGATCATCATGACCAGGCACCACATCCGCCACCTGCCGGTGGTCAATAATGGCGAGGTCATCGGTATCATCACCATCGGCGACGTCGTTAAGACCGTTATCACCGACCAATCCTTACTACTGGAAGAGATGGAAAACTATATTAGCGGCCGTTACGGTCGTTAGAACGCACAAGGAACCCCGAATGGGGTTCCTTGTTTTCTTCTGCCGCAGGGTTTGTTCGCCTTTCCCGAAAATCATCGCCTTGCTGGCGAATGTCAGTGCATGCTTCTGGCGATTTCCAGGAGTTGCGCTTCCCCTAGCCGGACAGGGTTCGATGTGCTGGATTGATATAGGAGAGAAATTTCCACATCGTCGCTGCGCCAGTGGAGGCTGGCGCTGGTGTCACCCGTCATCGACAGGCAGCCGGCGGCCCCGATGATAGAAACAGCCTGTGTATTTCCGGCCGATACATCGCAATTGTTCTCTTCGGTCAAAGCAGCGGCGGGCATCTCCAGGATAACCAGACTCACACCGCCGGTTTCTCGATCCGCTGCAACCGGCACGAATTTCAGGATCAGGCGCTTGTTTTGTGGTTCGTACACCGCGTGGGAGAACTCAAATCCACCTGGGATAGCCTGTGGGAAAAGGATATGGAACCCGGCTAAATCTTCGGCTTGAGTCAGATCGGTCAAGTAATTAAGGTTAATCCCATCCGTCAGGCCGCTTTTGGCCCCAAAATAGACCTCCAAAAAATCCATCATTTGTTGGCGGGTCAGATAAGCCGGGCTAAAATCGTCGCCCACGAAAAAGCGAACGGTATAGCGGTACAGCTCATCCTGCCAGGCAAAGGTATAGGGGGGAGCATGGTTATACCACTCCTGCTGGGTGGTTCCATATTGATTCAACCAGGTACCTTCAACATATTCCCCGACCGTTTCACCCAGGCTAAAAGGCAGGATAGTCGCACTCTGGCCGACAAGCTCGGTGGCTACTGGAGAATGCTCGAGGGGCGCCTGGTTGATCACGATCATTTCACCGGCCTGGTAGGGAAAGAACTGGTAAATCTGGTTGACCGCCTGGGTTTCCTGGTCCAGGTTGGCACTGACGAACCGGTAACCCTCTGGCAACTGCGAAGGCACGCGTAGCGGATAGCCAGCCAATGACTGCACCGCTTCCAGGGATAGTCCGTTCAGCATCCCGCCTGTATGTATTTCCGGCGAGGATGTGGGGGTTTGAAGGCCATCTGTGGGATTATCAGCCGGGTTGAATGGCACGATCTCGGGAATAAACGTGGAGGCTGGCGTGCGGGTATTTATGGCAGCTTCCGTCGGCCCAGCGGCCGATAGCGGCTGCACATCTGAGAGCGCCCGTTTGAAAAACGAAAAGGCATTCTCGGCCAAAGCCCGGCCCTGCGGTGTTCCCCCCAAAAGGGCAACTACAATCAAAAGGATGGCCAACAAACCGGGCGCCAGTCTTTTGGGCCAGACCGCCAGCATGCTCCGCCTGGCCGGTTGGCGTCGTTCGATTTTGTCCCGGATCAGCGGCCAGGGTGAATAGCCGCCTGGTACGGCATCGAGTGCAATCTGATCCAGGACTTCTTTTAACGCTTCAGAATTCGTTTGATTCATTTTTATTTCTCCTTATGACCCGGTTGAGAAGGCACGTCCATTCCAGGGCCGGTTTTAGCCGGGAAAGGTTTTTCTTGTTGTCCTAGCCAGGTCCGTATTTTCCCTCTGGCAACAAACAGCCACCACTTGACCGTGGAAACCGGCCGGTTCATCCGCAGGCTAATTTCGTTTTCGCTCAGGTCCAGGTAATATTTCCACACAATTACTGCCCGTTGTTCGGCCGGAAGGCTGGTAAGCGCATCGCCAACCGATCGTTTCAGCTCGTTGGCCTGGACTTCATCCTCAAGAGATCCAGGTGAACGATCCAACCAGGCATCCATCGAGAATTGTTCATCGACATCCTCGATCGAAACAGATTGGGCAGATTTTTTATAAGCTTTCAGGGCGGCATTGACCACACTGCGAAAAAACCAGGGGGCAAATTGATCCGAATTCAACTGGTCGATTTTTTCATAGGCGTGGATGAAACAATCTTGGACGATATCTTCAGACTGGTCGCGATCAAAGAGGATCAAATACGCCGCGCGGACAGCCTTGAAATAATAGCGATCCACCAGGATCTCTAATCCATGGATATCACCTTGTTTGAGCAGTTTTATACTTTGAAATTCATCCATAATTTTCCCGAAGGTGCACTCCATCGAAATGAGAATCACCACTAATGGGTGATCTCTTGATTCCCTCATATTCCAAATTTACTTGCCTATATATATGATCCTTCCACCCTGTATAAAGTTAGTGATTAATGCAAGCTCACTTCAAATTTTACTTGACAAAAATTAACCCTTTCCCCTAAACTCATATCATGCTTGCCTGCGTCCCATCCTGCGCCGTGATCGGTCTCGACGGCGTCATTGTACAAGTGGAAGTTGATACCAATCCTGGGCTGCCCATGATGGTCATTGTGGGTCTCCCCGATGCTGCCATACAAGAAAGCCGCGAGCGCGTCCAGACCGCGATTAAAAACGCCGGGCTGTTCTATCCGCGCAAAAGGGTAACGGTAAACCTGGCACCGGCATCGGTGCGCAAGGAAGGCCCGGCTTACGATTTGCCCATTGCCCTGGGCGTGTTGATCGCTACCGATCAGCTTACCCCGGATTCCCTGGAAGATACGCTAGTGGTCGGCGAGCTCTCCCTGGACGGTTCGGTGCGTCACGTGCGCGGTGTGCTCCCCATGGCGGCCGTCGCCCGCCAGCAAGGGTTCAAACGGATCGTCGTACCCCAGGTGGATGCAGCCGAGGCCGCCCTGATCCCAGACCTGGATGTCATTCCGGTCGCATCACTGATCGAGCTAGCCGATCATCTGGCGGGGAATTCGCAAATCACACCGCATCCTCACGTGCAAGCCGAGGAATTGGAAGTTGCCGTCCAGACCAACTTCCGTGACATCAAGGGCCAGGAACACGTCAAACGCGCCCTGGAAGTCGCCGCGGCCGGCGGGCATAACGTGTTGATGTCCGGTCCCCCCGGCGCCGGGAAGACCCTCATGGCACGGGCGCTGCCGGCCATCCTGCCGCGTATGAGCATCGACGAAGCCCTGGACGTAACTCGCGTCTATTCAGTTGCCGACCAGCTCCCGGCGGACGTGCCTATGATCCGCAACCGGCCCTTCCGGGCACCCCACCATACGATCAGCTTTGCCGGGCTGGTCGGCGGCGGCAACCTGCCGCATCCGGGCGAGGTTTCACTGGCCCACCGGGGTGTGCTCTTCCTGGACGAGTTGCCTGAATTCGGCCCGCGGGTATTGGAAGTGCTGCGCCAGCCGGTGGAGGACAAAATCGTCACCATCAGCCGGGCGCAGGGTTCGCTGACCTTTCCTGCCAATTTTCAATTGATCGCCGCCATGAATCCCTGTCCCTGCGGCTATTATGGGGACCCGGTCAAGCCCTGCACCTGCTCGTCCATGACCGTGACCCGCTACCAGAAACGCATCTCCGGGCCATTGTTGGATCGCATCGATATCTATGTCGAGGTCCCCAGGGTGGAATACGAAAAACTTTCCGACGAACGGTTGGGGGAACCATCCGATGTGGTGCGCAAACGGGTAGAAACCGCGCGTGATATCCAGCGCCAGCGGCTGGCAGGCAGCGATATCGCCAGCAATGCTGAAATGCGCCCCGCCGATGTGCGTAAATTTTGCAGCCTGGACCAGGCCGGCTCGAATTTGATGCGCACCGCTATGAGCCAGTTCCAGCTTTCGGCCCGAGCTTACCACCGCATCCTCAAACTGGCCCGTACCATCGCTGACCTGGCCGGCAGCGAGAGCATCCAGGCCCAGCACCTGGCCGAAGCGCTGCAATACCGGCCGCGGATGAACGAAAACTGAAGGACCGCCACCCCATCCATAGACCATCGCAAATCGATTTAGGGAGAAGACATTGCAGAGATCGCTCAAAAAAGGGCCACTTAGCCTCATCGATTTCATTCATCCTTTTCTGAATAGTAAGCTGGCCGGAGGGGTGCTCACTGTCTTGTTTTTTACAGGAGCCGGAGCCGTTCTCGTAAGCCGGGCAGTCGGGATTGGGCTGAGCCATGACGAATATCAATTCATCGCCGGCGGGCAACTCTTCAGAGACGGCCATTTACTCCCTTACCTGAATTATCCCTTCCTGCACATGCCTTACATGCCTTTTGTTTATGGGGTTGCTCTTTTTTTGCGCCAAAACGATTTATTGTTGGCCAGGTTGGTCAATGAAGGCTGTATTTTTCTCAGCCTGGCTTTCCTGTTCGCCATCGCTGTCAAAGGATTCGAAAAGCATCCAGCCGTCGTGCGTGTTTTATTTGGTGCAGTGGCTGCCTTGCTTTTTCTCACCAATGCCTCCCTGGAAGACATGGATGGCCGGGCTCTCAACCACGCCCTGCCGATCTTGCTTTGCCTGATCGCTGTATGGCTTTACACCCGCCTTTCGGTAAAACAGCCTAAAGGTAAACCGGTGTTTCTGTGTGGCTCGCTGATCGGGTTGGCCCTGGGCACTCACCTGAACTTCGCCGTTGTCCTATTTCCTCTCCTTTTAGCTATTTTCTTCGATCCTGTTTTCGCAGGTGGAAAAGACAAAATTAAAGCCCTCTTCACTTGTGGCTTGGGTGGGTTTGTGGCGCTCCTCCCAGCGGGTATTTTGTTCCTTTTAGCCCCGCAGCAATTCATTTACGGTAATTTTGTATACATTCGCTTGAATACCGTTTATCGCCAGACGCTGGGATACGCCACCAGCATGAATATTCCCGACAAGCTTAGCTATTTTATCCACCAGGTGTTTTCATCTCCGGACAATCTTTTGCTTTATACAGCTTCGCTCATATTATTCATCGCTGTCTTTATCCTATGGCGCAAAGCCAGGGACCGTGAGTTTTTCCTTACCGTCTTTTTATTTTTATTTGGGGGGGCGCTGTTTATTTCTGCTTTTTCCCCCACACCGCTGTGGCCACAGTATTTTGCCGACGGTGTGCCGTTTTTAATCGCCGGCTTGTTCGCGGGAATACCGCGGTTCTTCAATAAGCGCCCGGTTTTCCTGCTTCTGAGCCTGGTTACAATTTTCGTATTCCTTTTCATCGGCCAAACCTTACCTGCGCTGGTCGATCAGGTCAATCTGCTCAATTCTCCCCATGAATGGGTCACCAGCCAATATCAGGAACTGGGTAGTGAGATTCGCTCACAAGCCAATTGCAGGCAAAACTGTAAAGTTCTGACCCTTGCTCCAATCTTGCCGTTAGGAGCTGGGTTGGATACATACCCAATTTTTACCGTGGGTCCCTTTTCCTGGCGGACCGCCCAGTTTTTATCTCCCCAGAGGCGCAGTGAGTACCGGGTCATCTCGCCTGACGAACTCACTGGCTATTTATATGGCGATCCCCCGGATGCGATTCTGACCGGGATGGAGGCCAATAACGACGGGTTCACATCCCTCGACCCGGGCGGGCTTGAACAGCCATTGAACGATTATGCCCAAGAGAATGGATATCGTGCAGTGATGATTGAAAATCCTTTTGGGTCGCCTGCCCCGACGCTTACTTTATGGGTCAAGTAAAGCGGGCAAAATCAATTTTGTTTTAAGAGAGTTGCAACCAAACGGGTTTATATAATAATTGACCCCGTCAGGCTGGCAATTTTAAAGTTATGTTAACCTGTTCTTTTTTTAGCAACTCGAAAGGTCGTTCTGCGTAAATAGATATGTTCAGAACAAAGCCTAAACTGTGAACGACCTTTCGAGTAAAAATGGACCAGAACCTGACTTCCAGCCAATCCCTGGCCGCGGCAATTACCAAGGCTGCCAGTAAACAAACTTATTACACCATTCGATACTTTGTAGATCGTGGCCGCGTTGGTCATGCCTACCAGGCCTACGGCTATTTCCGCTGGGTGGATGACGTCCTGGATGCGGAAAGCGGCACGAAGCCTGAAAAATTAGCATTCGCCGCGCGCCAAAATGCACTTTTGGCAGCTTGCTATCGCGGTGAAGCCCCGGCAAATGCCGGACCCGAAGAAGAGATGCTGATCGATCTGGTCCGCTCCGACCCGGACCCCCACAGCGGGCTGCACGCCTATCTGCATAATATGATGGACGTGATGATTTTCGACGCCGAACGACGCGGGCGGGTTATCTCGGAAGCCGAGCTCTCGAATTACGCGCTAAAACTGGCAACCGCCGTCACCGAAGCGATGCATTATTTCATCGGGCACGACAACCCCGCCCCGCAGTGCGAAAGCCGCTACCTGGCCGTCACAGCCGCCCACATCACCCACATGCTGCGCGACACCCTCGAAGATGCCCACTCAGGATATTTCAACGTACCGGAAGAATATCTTCAAAAGAAAGGCTTGGCGCCCTGGGACGTAGAAAACCGGGCTTATCAGGCCTGGGTCTGTGAACGGGTCTGCCTGGCACGCGAATATTTTCGCCAGGGCCGCAAATACCTTGCCCAGGTCAAGAACTTGCGCTGCCGTCTGGCCGGATTTGCCTATACTGCCCGCTTCGAATGGGTACTGCACACCATCGAGCGCGACCATTACTGCCTGCGCTCCGAATACCCCGAACGCAAAGGCCTGTGGGCCAGCCTGTGGATGGGCTGGTCAACGATTGCCTCGCTTTTTATTTACCCGGATAAAAGCCAGAGCCTATAAACCGGTACCCTGAAAATCAAACCGAAGAAGAATGAAAACTAAAAAAGTAATCGTCATTGGAGCCGGCATCGCCGGGATGACTGCCGCGATCCATTTAGCCAAACGCGGCCTTAATGTCACCATAATCGAAAAGAATGCCCGCCCAGGCGGGCGCTGCGACCGCATCAGCCGGGATGGGCACCATTTCGACACCGGCCCTACCCTGCTGGTCATGCGCTTGCTATACGAAAAGGAATTTGCCGCCCTTGGGACGGATATTCACAGCCTGCTGGACCTGCGGCGCGTCGATCCCACCTACCACCTCGTCTTCGACGATGCCAGCCAACTTGCCCTGACCTCGGATATGGATTCCTTGCAGGACCAGTTGGAAGCCATCGAGTCGGGCAGCTTTCAGGGTTTCCAGCGCTACATGGAAGAGGGCAAACGGCATTACAACATCGGCATGGAGAAACTGGTTTATCCCGATTTTCGTAAAGCCAGTGATTTCTTCAAGTTGAGCAACCTCCCGCTGGTCCAACAGGTAAAACCGTTGGTAAAGCATTATGCCAACATGTCGAATTATTTCGCTAACCCGCGCCTGAAGGCAGCCTTCTCGTTTCAAGATGTCTACATGGGGTTGAGTCCCTTCGATGCGCCGGCTACTTTCTCATTGATGCCCTACACCGAACTGGCCCATGGCGTCTGGTACCCCAAAGGGGGAATGTACCAGATCGCCGAGGCGCTGGCTTCTCTGGCTCGCGAAGCCGGTGTGGAATTCATCTTCAACACGCCGGTGGAAAAGATCGACACCAACGGCAAGGTCACCCAGGGTGTCGTAATCAATGGCCAGCGAATGGAAGCAGATGTGGTTTTGGCCAATGCCGACCTGCCGTACGTTTACCAGGACTTGCTGCCCCAAAACGGCGATGCACAGAAGCTGGCCAGAAAGCGCTATTCCTGCTCGGTAATCAGCTTTTTCTGGGGTGTAGATAAGCCTTACGATATGCTTCCTCCTCATACTTTGTTCCTGGCGGATGATTACCGCGAGAATTTCCACAGCATCATCCAGGACCTGGGCCTGCCGGCCAATCCCAGCCTGTATGTGCATGCCCCTGCCCGGCTGGATCCATCGATGGCCCCGGCCGGACAGGATACCCTGCTGGCAGTAGTGCCGGTGGGTCACATGAACAAGGGCGAGGACCAGGATTGGACCGCTATCCGCGACCAGGCCCGCCAGGACGTATTCCGCCGGTTGAAATCGGTAGGCGTCGAGGATCTGGAAGCGCACATCAAGTTCGAAATGAACTTTACGCCGCTCTCCTGGCGCAAACGATACAACCTGGTCAAAGGATCTACCCACGGCCTGTGCCACAATTTGACCCAGTTAGGCCCATTCCGCCCCGACCTGCGCCACCCGCTCTATCACAACCTGTATTTCACCGGCGCCAGCACCCGACCCGGCACCGGTTTGCCGACTGCAATGATCTCCGGCCGCCTGGCTGCCCAACGGATCGTAGATGATCTTGAGGCTCGGAATTAAAAGGTTACCCCGGATTTGAGGTGTTTGCGAAGGCTTCGCAAACACCTCAAATCCGGGGTTCTTACCCGTTCAGCCAGGCAGCTACAAAATTTAATAATGTTCTAAGATTTAGCTCTTGACCTTGGTCACAGGAAAGCTAGAATAAGAATATATCCGTTCACAGGTAGGGGGCATTGAAGATGGGATCCATCACCTGGCCAGAAGGAAAGTCCTTTGCTTTTACAATTTTTGACGACACCGATCGCACCACGATCCGCAATGGGCCGCCAATTTATCAAATTCTGAGCGACCTGGGCTTCCGGACGACTAAGTCCGTTTGGCCTTTACAAGGCCTTTCCAAACCATCTATTGGGGGTGCTACCTGCCAGGATCCCGTTTACCGAGATTGGGTAAAATCACTCCAATCCCAGGGATTCGAAATCGCCCTGCACAACGTGACCAACACCACCTCCGACCGGCAGACGGTCATCCAGGGACTCGAGCGCTTTCACGAGTATTTCGGCAGCGATCCTCACATACACGTAAATCACGGCGACTGCCAGGAGAACATCTATTGGGGAGACGCTCGTTTCAGCAGCATTACCCGCCCGGTTTACAATTTGCTCTCCAACCACGAGCGGCAGAATAAATATCAAGGCCATGTGACCAACAGCCGGCTCTTTTGGGGTGACATCTGCTTCGAAAAAATTAAAATATGTCCGTAATTTTACTTTTCTGGACGTCAACACGCTCAAATCTTGCCCTCAAATGCCTTACTATGACCCGGAACGGCCTTTCGTGAAGAACTGGTTTGCGGCCACCGACGGGGCCAACGGAGACCGTTTTGTCGAGGAAATTTGCGAGGCCAATCAAGACCGGCTCGAAGAAGAAGGCGGCGCGTGTATTATGTACACCCATTTTGGCAGCCGCTTTATCAACGATGGGCGTATCCATCCCCTTTTCCAACAGCGCCTGGAGCGATTGAGCAAGAAAAACGGCTGGTTCGTTCCCGTCACAACCCTTTTGGATTATTTAATGAAGGTCAAGGGCGAGCATATTCTGAGCGATCACGAACGTACCATTCTCGAACTGAGCTGGCTTAAAGACCAGATCGTGCGAAAAATCCATCGCGTTCCAAGTGAAAATTAAGAGCCGGGCAGGACAAATCTTTTAATCAAATATTAACCTGCCAGACAGGGGATGACTGACTGATCGGCCAGGGTGAATTTTCCTTTCAGGTTTATTATTGTTTAAGAGGATCCGCGCAGGCGGCTATTCTAATAAAACAAACTCCCAAAAGGAACCCAAATGAATAAGGAATCAAATACCCCCGCCTGGTTTATGCTCTTCTCCAGGATCACTCTCTTTGCGGGCTGGCAAGCCATCATTGCATTAATTTTTTATCTGCGAGGATCCAATTCGGCCTGGACGGCTTCGATTGCCTGGTGGCCGATCTCGGCTACCCTGACGAACCTGATTTGCATCGGCCTATTGATTTGGCTCAACAAGCGCGAGGGCTTGCGCTACTGGGATATCTTCCGCTTCCGGCGCGATACGCTCAAAGGCGACCTGGGCACGATGGCCTGGCTGACGGTCGTGATCGCGATCCTGGCTACGGTTCCTAATCTGCTTATTGCCCAATGGCTGTTCGGTGATCCACAGGCCACTGTGGCGATGTTTGTGAAGCCGCTGCCGCTCTGGGCAATCCTGCCGGCCCTGGTGTTGTTTCCTGTAACCATCTCACTGGCCGAATTGCCGACCTATTTTTCGTACGTGATGCCTCGCATCGAAAAAGGCGTAGGAGCTTTTGGGGCAATTGCGATTAGCGGAATTGTCCTGGCGGCGCAGCATATCACTCTGCCCTTGATCTTCGACGGGAGATTCCTCCTCTGGCGCCTGTTGATGTTCCTCCCGTTTGCATTAGTGGTTGCCATCGTGATGAAATGGCGTGCGCGGCTGCTGCCTTACCTGGTTATCCTTCACGGGCTGCTGGACCTTTCCACCGCAATCATGGTTCTATCCGTCTCGATCAAGTGAATTCAGGCTTATCAAGAGAACCCCGAATTTGAGATGTTTGCGGGGTTGAAAACCGCAAACATCTCAAATTCGGCTTTTTACCCGTTGGGCTGAGCCTTTTTGTAGATTACAATCAAGACATCCCATCATAACCAAAATGAGGCCTCGACATGGATTTACACAATATTTCGATCGCTAAACTCCACCTGGACGCATACAATTTGTGGGATGGTAACTGGCTCTTACTCACTGCGGGCGATTTTACGATCGGCCATTTCAATTCGATGACAATTTCTTGGGGTGGGATCGGGTCCCTGTGGGAACGCCCGGTCGCCCAGGTTTTTGTCCGGCCCCAGCGATACACGTATGAATTTATCAATCAATACGACACATTTACCCTGTGTGCTTTTCCAAAAGAATACCGCCAGTCCCTGTCATTGATGGGTTCTCTCTCCGGGCGGGACCTGGATAAGCCCGAAGCCGCCGGGATTACGCCGGTCGCGGCCGACCTGGTCGCGGCACCGGTTTACAGCGAGGCAGAATTAATCATTGAATGTCGTAAACTCTATTGGGCCGATTTCGATCCGGCCCATTTCCTGGATAAATCCATTTTGGATAATTACCCTCATGAGGACTTCCACCGAATTTTCTACGGTGAAATCCTCACCGCCAGGGGAAGTGATAAATATCTAACCAAGGACTAAAGTTGTTAATGGCAACAACAGCCGATCTTACCCTTTTTCCACCGGGAACTACCGTAAATTCCGCCGGCCGCCTGGCCATTAACGGGCAGGACCTGGAAGCCCTGGCCCGGGAATACGGCACCCCGCTTTACCTGTATGACGCTGCCACCATTCGCGGACAGGCCGGTCGGCTGGCTGAGTTATTCAAGCGCTATTATCCCGGCCAGGCGTTGATCGCTTACGCAGCCAAAGCCTACTTTTCGCCCTTCCTGGCCCAAAAATTACAGGAAATGGGCGTCGGCGTGGATGTCGTCAGCCTGGGCGAAATGCAGATCGCCCGCCAGGCCGGCTTTTCCGCCGGTGCCGTCCACCTGCACGGCAACAATAAAAGCGTAGAAGAACTGACGGCTGCCCTGGATTGGGAAATCCAGGCTATCGTGGTCGATAACCTGGAGGAGCTGGAGCTGCTGGAAGATTTAGCCGCGCAAGCCCACAAAAAAGCCCGCGTCTGGCTGCGTATCACTCCTGACATAGAAATCCACACCCACCCGCATATCGCCACCGGTCACAGTGAGAGCAAATTCGGGCTGCACACCACCAATGGCGAAGCAGCCCAGGCCATTCAAATGGCGCTGACCAGCCCGGTCATCGAATTAGCCGGGTTACACACCCATCTTGGTTCTCAAATCACCGAGGTTGCGCCTTACCAGCTTGCCGTTCAAATTTTGACCGGGTTAGTAGAGGAAACCGGCTACATCCCGGCCGAAATCAGCCCAGGCGGAGGTTGGGGTGTCCGTTACCTGCCCGGTGACCCGTCCGATGATCCCCAGCAATGGGTGCAAACCGTCTCCGGTGCGGTTCAGGAAGCCTGTATCCATCACGATTGGCCCACCTATCCCCGCCTGGTTTTAGAGCCCGGCCGCTGGCTGGTTGCGCGCGCCGGTGTAGCCATCTACCAGGTTGGCATGCAAAAAACAACCGCCACGGGCAAACACTTGATTGCCATCGACGGCGGCCTGGCCGATAATCCGCGGGTGGCCCTTTACCAAGCCCGCTACACAGCGGTGCCGGTCAAAGACCCGCTGGCCGCGGTAACCGACCCGGTCAGCATCGTCGGGCGCTACTGCGAGAGCGGTGACGTATTGATCCCCGAAATCAGCCTGCCGCCCCTGCAGCGCGGCGATTACCTGGCCGTCCCGGCCGCTGGCGCCTACCAGTTGAGCATGGCGTCCAATTACAACATGGCCCCCCGGCCAACGGTGCTGTGGCTCGATGCCGGTAAAGTCGAAGTGATGCAAACCCGTGAAAACCCGGCCGGACCGGGCTGGTGGCAAAACCGGGCTTAAGGTGTTTATCCTGGTCAGCTTCACCCCCCAGGATAAACAACGGGTACTTAACTATTGGCTAACCACGCCAGGGCAGCCGCTTCTTGAGTAAAAATGTGGAACTGGTTGCCCCGGTTGGCCTCCCAGGCCATCTCACCGAACCGACCAGCGTTCGTTATTTCAGGGGCAGCAACCATAGCCGCCTTCACTGAATAGACGGCAAACTTTTGCAGGATATCCCCTGCCAGGCGAGTGCGCAGATCGAAAAACGCTTCCGGGACGTTTTCGACGGAAAAGAGCAGCAGGTGTGTGTCGTTTTCACCACATATGCCGACCAATTCGACGGCTGCCTGTTCCGAATTCAGGAACATTCCGGATTTGCGGCA
Source organism: uncultured Chloroflexia bacterium (assembly GCA_963704755.1). Lineage (GTDB taxonomy): Bacteria > Chloroflexota > Anaerolineae > Anaerolineales > Anaerolineaceae > Bellilinea. The sequence goes on along the minus strand of OY969938.1, from coordinate 4,551,213 downwards.
GTCCAGGATCGTTTTACCACCATAATTGACCAGGACGCAAACAATTTCCTCATTCATGGGTGATCCGGTAGGCTTGCAAGCCTGTCTTGAGTTTACGAATCCAATCCAACTGGCTTTGGTAGCTCTTGACCAGGTTATCGCCGATCATGTCCCACAGGTAAGCCTCGCGCGTGGTCCGTTGAGGATGGCCGGAATCGCGTTTGACCTGTTCCTGCACCATAAGCATCTTGTATTCCACTTCCTGCTCGTAGCGGTCCACCAGTTCGGCCAGCTCATCGTCCTCGAGCCGGTCGGTCCAGGCCAGTTGAAGCAAAAATGTATTGTGGATTTCCGGCGATTGCGGATTGGCCAGAACCCATTCGCGTAATCGTTCACGCCCTTTGGGGGTGATCGCATAGATCTTGCGGGCTGGCAGGTGCTCTTGCTGCTGCACGTCCTGCGTGACGAGCCCATCGGTATGAAGTTGGATCAGCGAGCGGTAAATCTGGTTGTTATTGCCTGACCAGTAGTACAAGGCCGACTCAGCGATCATCTTTTTCAAATCGTATCCGCTGAGCGCCTTCCAGCTTAACAAACCCAAAATTGCATATTCGATGGTCATAAGAATCTCCGTTGATTTTATATTAACATATGTTCATTATAACATATGTTCAGGTAGATCACAATGATCTTTCCAGCCAAATTTTAGTGAAATTTGCGTAATTTACAAAAAAGGTCGATAATTACCTAATCTGCTTTTGGGAGCAGGAATCCTGTGTTCCATAAAACCCGTCCTACTATTCCCGGGCAGTTAATGTACTAACCCTTTATACAATTGAGGTGAACAATGAAAATTGGTTTACAGATACCGAACTTTACCTGGCCGGGCGGCAGCGCCGAGATCGCACCGACTTTGACCAGGATTGCCCAGACGGCCGATCAAGGCGGTTTCAACAGTATTTGGGTTATGGATCATTTTTTCCAGATCCCTAACGTGGGGCAAATTGAAGAACCCATGCTGGAAAGTTACAGCACGTTGAACTTCCTGGCCGGCAAAACCCAATCGGTCCGTCTGGGTACCATGGTGACCGGCGTGATCTACCGCCATCCGGCCATTTTAGCCAAACAGGTCAGCACATTGGACGTGCTTTCCGGTGGCAGGGCTTACCTGGGGATCGGCGCAGCCTGGAACGAAGTGGAGTCCCGCAGCCTGGGCATCCCCTTCCCGCCGGTGGCCGAGCGTTTCCGCCGACTGGAAGAGGCTTTGCAAATTATCTTACAAATGTGGAGCGGCGACGAAACCCCCTTCGAAGGCCAGTATTATCACCTTGAACGGCCGCTCAACCACCCCCAGCCGATCAGCAAGCCACGCCCCCCTATCCTCATCGGCGGGGTAGGCGAGAAAAAGACCTTGCGCCTGGTGGCCCAATATGCCGATGCCTGTAACATCTTTGCCCGTATGGGCGATGATGTTCTGCGTCACAAGCTGGATGTATTACGCCAACATTGCGAACAGGTAGGCCGGCCTTATGATGATATCGAAAAGACCGCTCTCTCCTTTATCTATCTCGCACCCGGTCAAATGAGCACTGGCGATGTGCTGGACCATTTCCGCTCGCTGTTCGAACTGGGCTTCCAGCAGGTGATCTTCAGTATGCCCAATATTTACGAAATCACTCCACTGGAAGCCATCATCAAAGAGGTTGTCCCCGAAATCAAGAAGTGGTAAGGTAGTTCGTTTTTAAAAATGAGGTAATTGCGGGCAATGCCCGCAATTACCTCATTTTTGGTTGAGTACTTATTACACACAGAACAACTCAGGCAGGTTCGGATGGACCGGATGGATTACAGTAGGAGCCGAGTAGTTACATAAACGCGATAACTACTGTGACCAGGTGGTTGGCAGGCGGTCCCAGCGGTGACGCTTCAGCTCCGCATAGAGTTCCGGCGATAAACGCGGCTGGTCGCTGGCGGCGAGGTTGGATTCAACGTGATGGCGTTTGCGCATTCCCGGGATGACGGTGGTGATGTCTGAATTATCCAAAATAAAACGCAGCGCCATACCGGGCAAATCATTTTCAGGCGGCACCAGGGGCAGCAACTTTTCCACATGGGCGAGGCTCGATCGTAGATTCTCCGGGACGAAATAAGAATTGCGCCAATCGCCCTCCGGCCAGGAGCTGTCCAGGGTCAATTTGCCGGTCAAGGTACCTTCGTCAAAGGGGACGCGGGCAATAAAGGCCACGTTCATTTCCCGGCAGGCTGGCAGCAGCTCATCCTCGGGGTTCTGGTCGAAAATATTGTAGATGTATTGCACCGCATCGATCTCACCGCTGCGGACTGCCTTGATCCCGTTCCAGGGCTCCCAACGGTTGATGCTGATTCCCCAGGCCGTCACCTTGCACTGCTTTTTCAGAGTGTTCATGGTTTGGGCCAGGCGCGGATCTTCCAGCCAGCTATCTTCCCAGGTATGGAACTGGACCAGGTCGAAATGATCGACACCGGCATTTTTCAAACTATAGCCGACATATTCCTCGATGTACTCCGGCGGGAAACAATCGTCCAGTTTGAATTGCCGCCGGCTGGGCCAAACCCGGTTCTTAGGCGGGACCTTGGTGGCCGTGTACAGCCGCTTGCCCGAATTAGCCTTCAACAATTTACCCAAAAGTTCCTCGCTGTGGCCATTGCCATACGCCCAGGCCGTATCGAAGAAATTGCAGCCCAGATCCACGGCCAGTTGCATCGAATCGAGCGATTCCTGGTCTTCCGAACCGGTCCAACCGGCCAGGCCCCACATCCCATAGCCGACTTCGCTAACCTGCCAGCCTAACTTGCCAAAATTTCGATACTTCATCGTTCCTCCCAACGTTTTATCGTTTGTTACAGACCCGGCGGAACAAGCAACTCCACCAGAATAATTGAGAATTTCTGTAACCGCTGAACCGAATGAGGTAGTTCCCTTCTTCGGGCCTGAATAGTCAAGAAATGTAGACTCCTCTGTTTATAACGGGCGGTACTTCCAGCCTTGGGATGAGTGGGCGGCCGAAACGCGCCTACACACTCCAAACCTGGGTATTTTCTCGTTTAGAACGGGAAATCTATAATCCTTTACAAAGGATTATATCTAAGGCGTTGCCACCGCCGGCGGCCAGGCGATTTTCACCCGCGGGGTGTAGCCGTGTTTCTCGGCCGCGATCAGGTTGGCGTGCGAGGGCGTGTCACAACCGGGCTCATCCTGGATGGTCAATGTGGTCTGGTAAGTGCCCAGGGGAGTAAACACCATTTGCCCACCCTGGCAGACCCAGGCCTCGATCACGTAAGGGTATTGCTCTGAATCGTCACCGGCCCGTAAAACGACCGCATTCCAGCTCACGGTCACCTCATTTCCGCTGCGCGTGGCATTGACGTTGGCCGGGGCAGCGTAATACGGCGAAAGGGGCAGCTTGACATCGCCCGCATCGACCGGTTCCACATTCGCCAGGTTGCCATCGATCTTAAAGTAATCCTCACGCACCCAGCAAGGGTTATTGCCGCCGATCGCCTGCACCTCGATGTAATTGCCTAGCTCCACTCGCCGGATGATTTCCAGATTGCTGCCCGCCACCACCCCATATTTATACAGGTAGGGCGCGCCGGGACCATAATGGCACACCGCGTGGGCAATGGTGACCTCCCCGCGCAAGACCACGTAAGTAGGCACCGCTGACGGACTGGCCGTCGCCGTGGGGGTAGCAGTCACCGTAGATGTTGCCGTGGCGGTAAAAGTCGGCGTGGATGTCTCAGTAGGCGTGGCAGTGGCCGGCTTAACCGCTTCTGTGGCTACACGCATTGTTGTTTCCACTGCTGTGGGGGCTGGAATAGTGGCTGCTGGCTGTACGGGCGCAGCCTGGCAGGCCGAGATTGCCAGGCCAAACACCAGGATGAAAAGAACCCATTTCTTTATCAACATATCCCTAATTATAGGCAATTTTTGCAAACGCTGTTCGATAAGAACCAGGTCCATCCAAAGTAATCATTACCGGGCGGCGTATTTCGCCGGAAAAACATCTCCCTTCAGCGAACAGGGAGATTACTCGCCTGTCCACGCGATCCTGGTCACCATTACCGCAGAAATCGTAGAGTCTGGGTTACAAAAACCACTCGCAACGACATGGCGGATGCCATCGAAAGAAGAAATTTTGGATATGCCTTTATTTGCCCGTTGACAGAACGCGTGTTCTATTCTATTATATCCTTACCGGATCGTTAATCTCTCTATTTTAAAATTTGAAAGGAGTGTGTCAGATGGGACGCGTAGTCCATTTCGAATTTTCATCAAACGACCTGCCTGCCAGTAAGCGTTTCTTCGAGACGGTAATGAATTGGGAAATTACCTCCTGGGGCGGACCCACGGAATATTTACTGGTCTCTACCGGCGACAAAGACCAACCGGGCATCAACGGAGCCATCTTTCCGCCTCCCGGCGGCGGCATCGAGGGGACGATTGACACCATCGATGTGGAAGACCTGGACGAAACGATAGCCAAAATCAAGGCCAACGGCGGTGAGATCCTCACCCCCAGGACCGAGATCCCTGGGGTAGGCTGGTTTGCCTACGCCAAAGCCCCCGGCGGGATTGTGTTCGGGATCTTACAGGCTCTGCCAGGCGCGACGATGTAGTCCTGACAATTTTCCTGGCAGGAAGAAAGCAGCAGGGGTGTTTTTATAATTTTTTGCGTGATTCACACGCAAAAAATTATAAAAACACCCCTGCATTCTAAACTGACCTGGCGATAACCAATTTTTATAACATTTTCACCGCAATTTTCTTGAATAATTCCCAGGCCTTCTATAAAATGGTACCAATGGCCGCGGCCATGCGACTCTTTCACCCAGCAAGGAAGCCAGAACCATGCAAGCACTTACCTGTCCAAAATGCCGCGCGCCTTTACAAGCTGAACTTACCGTCTGCCCTTATTGCGGAGTGGGGCTGGCGCCCGACCACGAGCCTGCCTCGCAAAACAGCCGGCCCGCACTGGCTCCGGCTCAAATTCCGGAGGGCTGGGTGGATTACCAGGACCCCTGGCACGGGTTCCGCCTGGCGCATCCTTCAGGCTGGCAGGTAATCACCCACCAGAGCCAAATAAGCATCCGCGAAGACCCGATTGGCCTGGTCGCTGCGATCATCTGGCCCTTCAGCCTGCGTGCACCCGCCTCTGCCCGCCAGGTCGCCCAACAGCTCATTGGGGTAGCGCGCAGGTCGGCGCCATCTTTCCAGGCCTGGCAGCAGAGCAATGCCGCAGCCGACTCCAACCGGATCACCATCAAAACTCGCGAAACCAGATTCGGCCAGCAACTGGAAGGCAATCTCAATATCCTGGTCAACGGCTTGAACGTGATCGTCTCGGGGTTTGCCGCACCGGTCCAGGCAGTCAGCCAGTACAGCCAGGTCATGGCGCAAATTCTATCTACCTTCCGGGTAACCGAATTGATGCCGCGCCAGTCGTTCAGCGACCCGAGCGAAGGCGCTTTTAGCGTGGACGCTCCCCAAGGTTGGATTTTTCGCGGGGGTGTCAACCGCAATAATATCGGTGGATCCGGCACGACCCAGTACAACGTGTCCCGTGACCCGCAAGGCCTGGTCACTGCCGGGATGCCGACCTATTCCTGGGTATATATGGACGGAATGAGCGGGATGATGGGCGGGGTCGTGGGAGTTTTCAGCGGCTACCCGGCCCTGCGCTACATGCCCGCCGTCCAGTTTTGTACCCAAAGCGTGGCGCCCTGGATGGTCCAGGGGCAGGCTAATTTCAAGGTTGAGCGTGTTGAGGACCGGCCCGATATCGCCGAAATCTTCGTGGCCGACCTGGCCCAATCCGGCATTATGCCCAATATGTATGAAGTTACCGCTGCCATCCTGGAAACCAGCTACAACGAAAACGGGGTCCAGATTCGCCAGAAATCTCGGGTGTTCACCCAACGCCAGCGGGGCGGAGTGGGTACATTTGCAGCCAGCGCCCCGCTGTGGACCGGTGGGCTGGATATTTATTACCGGGCACCGGAGGCCGAGTTCGCCACCTGGGAGCCGGTGCTGCAAGGGATCCTTGACTCCTTCCAGATCAACCCGGCCTGGAAGCAAGGCGAACAGCGCCTGGCCCAGAATTTCATCGCCAACTCCCAGCAGGATATTATGCGGCGGACCAGCCAGATATCCCAGACCCTGCAAGAGACCAGTGACCTGATCACCAAAGGCTATTGGGATCGACAGGCGACCTACGACCGGCTTTCGGAAATGCGTTCCAACGCTACCCTCGGCGTTCAAAACGTGGTGTCCTCTTCCGGGGATGTGTATAAGGTGCCGTACGGCTACGACCAATATTGGGCAGACGGGCTGGGCAACCTCTACGGCGGTAGTTGGTCGGCCCAGCCGGATATCAACTGGACGCCCCTGGAGCCGACCGGCATCTAGCTCTGCAACCACAGATAAGAAATAGCAACGGGATTACCCATTACAAAATTCTTGACAGGTCAATAAGTCAATGAGGCAATAAGGTAAATCAGCCTCGCCTTGTTGCCTCATTGCCTCTTTCCCTCTTTCCCTCTTTCCCTCGTTGCCTCGTCGCCTCTTTCCCTCGTTGCCTTATTTCTATTTACCTCTTTCTGCTCCGCTTGACATCCTTCCAATACCATCGTAAAATATACAAATATTCAAATATTGTCTATTTGTCTTTATCTATGACCAACACCGAATCCGAAATCAAAGCCCGTGAAAAGCGCATCCTGGATGCCGCCGCCGAGGTGATCGTTCGCTACGGCTACGATAAAACCAGCATGAGCGACATTGCCGAGGCAGCCGGGGTTACCCGTGCGATTGTCTATTTGCATTTCCCCGGCAAAGAAAACCTGTTCGAAGCGCTGCTTTTCCGCGAAGTTCAAAAATACAACCGTGACTGGCTGACGGCTATCGAGCAGGACCCGGATGGCGGCAGCACGATTGGCGCCATTTTTCGCAGTGTGCTCTATGCCGTCGACCAATCCCCCTTTATTAGCGCCTTGATGAAGCAGGACCGGCGGATTTTTGGCAATTACCTGCACAAACCCGGCAACCTGTTCGCCTCGATCCACACGGATGCGCTTTGGGTAGATCTGCTGCAACGTCTTCGACAAGCCGGCGCAATCCGGGCCGAAATCCAACCGGCGGTGTTTGCCCACATCATGAGCGCCCTGGCCGCCGGCCTGCTGGCTGCCACTGACGCTCCGCAGCAAGGAGGATCCCCTTCCTTCGAGGACACCTTGCAAACCGTTGCGATCATGATCGACCGCACCCTGGTTCCTGAAGGAAATCCGCAATCCGCGGCCGGGAAAGCAATCATCCACCAATTAGCCCGGGAGGCCCTGGGCCAGTTCGATCATGCCGAAAAAATATAGAAGGAAAATTCCGTGGAACCCAAAGAAAAAATCGTCCTGAGCAAAGAACAAGAAACCCTGCTGATTCCGCTGTTTGCCAAAGGGCAGGGCAACCCGCTTTTCGACGATGAAAAGGCGCGCCAGATCCTGGCCAATGCCGAATACGATTTTGGCGCGCTGAAGGTACCCGAAAAGACCGCGGTCACTTTACGGATGCGGGCCAAGCAATTGGACGCCTATACCCGCTCGTTCCTGGCCGCGCACCCTAACGCGCTGATCCTGCACCTGGGCTGCGGGCTCGACAGCCGCTGCCTGCGGGTAGCGCACCCCGGCGCCGCCTGGATCGACCTGGATATGCCGGATGTTATCGCTCTCCGGCGTAAATTCTATGACGAAAGCGAAACCTACCGTATGATCGCTTCACCGGTCAACGCGCTAACCTGGCTGGACCAGGTGGATGCGCAGGGCCGGCCGGTCTTCGTGGTCGCTGAGGGCTTGATGATGTACCTGCCCGAAGGTGATGTACGGGCGCTGTTCCTGGCCTTGCGCCAGAAGTTCCCGGGATGCAGCCTCGCTTTCGATGCATTCAGCAAAATGACGGCCGCGCAGGTCCAGGCCCACCCGTCCCTGCACCAGACCGGGGCCAGCGTCCAATGGGGCATCGACGACCCGCACGAGATCGAAACCTGGGCACCCGGAATCCACCTGCGCGAAGAGTGGTTTTTCGCCCAATCGGCCGACATTCCCCGCCTGAGCGGGTTTTACCGGTTCATGTTCCGCCTGACGGCCCATATCGCCGTAGCCCAAAAAGCTCACCGATTGCTGTACTATGAGATGGGGAAAGAATAGAAAATAGTAAATAGAGAGTAGAGAATAGTAATTAAGGGATTAGGGATCAGTAACCAGTTAAGCAGCTTCTTTTAATGCAGGTAACCACCCCGTTGGGAGTTGAGTTTATTCAATGTGCTTCCAGTGTGTGTATACCGGCCCGCGGTCTTCGTAGGTGGTCGCCATTGCCCGCTCGATATCGAATTCGAACAAGACGTAGCGGTCGGACGGCTCGTAGGTGCAAATTCGCATGGCCAGGGCTCTCAATTGCGGGTCGTCGACCAGCCTGGCCTGGCCGGTCAGGCTGAATTCACCGCTGGAGCCGCTGATATCGCTAACCGAGCAGTGCATGGCAAAGTGCCCATCCCGGCGCAGGTCATGGCCCTTGGGTGAAGTCGGCTCCATGAACACAAAAAAATGACCCTCGCCGATGATAGGCGTCATGGGATGGACGCAGGGAGTGCCATCTTTGCGGATGGTGGCCAGATAAGCGACTTTGCCGTGCAGGCGTTCCGCGCCAAAAGCCGCCAGTTGGGGATTACTTTGTTCAAGGGTTTTCCAGCTCATCTTCGGCTCCTTTGCAGCCCAATCTCATTCCCAGGTGCGCGATTCGTTGATCTTTTCCTTAGCGCGAAAGGCCTGTTCCAGGTCCACCTGGTAGCAATTGGCCAGGTCGAGCAGGTAACTGAGCACATCGGCGAATTCTTCTTCCAGTGAAATATCCCGCAGTTTGGCCTTTTCTTCATACAATCCGGCGGACTTACGCATCGCCTTGGCCAACTCACCGACCTCTTCGATAAACAGCACGAACTTTTCCGCGGGGCTGTCCTTGGTCCAGCCGCGTTCCTGGCAGACTGCATCCAGATAAGATTGCAGGTCCGCCAAAGTAGGGTTTTCTTTCAGATAAGCCATAAACGAGTGATCCTTTATCGATAAATCGGGGCCGGCTCTGGATTAGTGTTCCTTTGCCAGGTCCCTGATTCAATTCGCTGGGATTATTTTACCAATATCAGCCATCCCCACCCGGAAAAATCACCTTCAGGAGGGTGCTTGAGATGTCACTGCGAGAAAACGATCAATAGAATATAAGGAGCTACCCATCTCTGCCAGTCTCCAGCCCCAGGGTTTTGGCGATCGCTTCCAATAACGCCTTTACATTTTGGCTGCCTGCGGCTCGGATTCCAACACTCACCTGCCCTTCGAAGGCAGCAACCTCGGGATCATCCTTGTAGCCATCGAGCAAATCCGGGAGGCCGCTAAACAATTGCCGCAGCCACTCCAATCCGCTGAGGTTTTGCCGCTCCACCAGGGCAGTGAAGAAACTGGAGACAATCTTGATGTTTTCCATTACGATGATTGGACGAGCTATCAAACCGCCATAGAGCTCAAAGAAGCTGTCCGGAAACTTGAAATGATAAACCGCAGCTTCGCTGCTGACGAAGGCGAGGATCTTTCTCGCCAGGTAGTCCTTTTCCGCCTCCGATTTCAATCCATCCGGAAGGGTCTTCCACTCGCTAAAATAGCGCTTCGGTTTTATCTCATTCCGCAGGACCATTAAGCAATAATCGTAGCAGGCGTCGGCAAAATCCTTTTCCAAACCGACTGCGGCCCGCTGGCCGATCAGGTCGATCAACAGCCCAAGCAATTCATTTTCGGTTTCCAGCCCGTTCAGCCAGGTGTTTTGGTTAATTTCTCGCAGTTTTTCACAGAGGATCTTTGAGAATTCCCTGGCTCGGGGAGTTGAATCCAACTCCGCGTAGATCGCCCGGTATAGAGCAGAATTTTCAGTCGAGAAATCAGCAAGAATTGAAGCCGCTAATTTTTTCTGTTCGATGAGTTTGAAAATGAATTCCTTAAACTTCTCATCCCCGATCAAATCTTTGATTATTTTCCATTTTCTTTGGATCAAATCTGGATAGAATACGTTTTCAAAATCTTCAATGTTAATCTCTTCAACCGTTATTATTTTTACAAGGTTTACACACCTTTGGTTTTTTCGAGGTAGCTCTAAAAATGCATCCAATTCCTGATAAGTTTTTGCTATCCTAACCAACGATTGCAAGATTTCTTTATATGCATCCTTTTCCGGATGGTCCAAGAACTCCAGCAAAAATTCTTTCCCAGCTATTGACCTATGAAAATTATCTGTAATCAAAGTAGGTGAAAACTGTAAAACCAAGAAAATACACAAGGAACAAGTTTTATAATTCCCCGCCTCAAACATATTTATTAAGTAGTTCAATAAAAATCCTTCCCCACTTTAACCTGGAAATAAATCCTGTACATCCAGCCTTTTTACTTTGTTCCAAGAGCCATAAGCTTTCCAGCAGCTCTGGAATCTGGTTTTGGCTTACGGCTGAATTAAAAATTGCAGGGAAAAGGGTATTTGCAATACTTTTAAAATCGATGTCTGGTTGGGTAAAGAGTAGCACTTTTAATGCACCGATATACCTTTGAGAAAATGCAAACTCACTTACCAGCTTAACAATTTCTTTAGTTATTTGATCTGGCTGAACTTTAACATGGAATATCCTCCAGAAGTGCTTATATGGATCCGCATTGGCCAATGCGGCACAAAATTCTAAAAATTGCATGTTGTCCACGTTAATTGCCAGGCTATTTTGCAAAAAATCACCGATCAGGCCCATCTTTTCGATAACGGTAAGCATTGAGACTAACCGTTTAATCGCCGGCGCAATCTTTTCCTGCAAACTATCAGCAAACGCCAGAGGTAAAGGTTCGCTGGAGTCCGGTTTAGGCAAATGGGTAAACTCACTCGCCATAATTTGCTCAACAATTCTCCTAGCAAATTCTAGATTATGTATCAATCGCAACAAAGAGCCAATCCCTGCGGTCATCTGGTCAGTAAATGGTTCCCAGGATTCAACCTGCTCAGCATTTTGTTGAAGACGATTCTTAAAAGTGTCTTTCGCGCAATCGCTCATGAGTAAAGGCGTTTCTCAATTCTCGAAATAATAGGCCGTGTTGGCAATGCCGATTGGATTGGTTCTGATCCAACTGCTATAAGGCAGTTTATCGAAAACCACACCAAAATTGGGTTTGTAATTTAGAGACAATTGGTCCAATTGGCTGAAATTTCCTTGAAGGATTGCGTCCTGGATCGGTTTATCGAGCAGCAACTGGACGGCCTTCTCGGGTTCTACATTGAACAGCAAAGCCGCGATATTCTCTGGAACGTTTTTTCCTAAAATATCTACCATCTCGCCTTCCGGAATGGCCCCGCTGACCAGACCAGCATGGATATCTACATTCCTTTTAGTCAGGCTGACAAAATACGCCATTTGAACCAGCGGCAGTTGATCCCCCCATTGGCGATGGAGTGTCCCGACTTGATTGATGAAAAGTTTGATCTCACGCGGGGTGGGCGTTTTCTTCTGTCCATCCAGCATCATATGGCTGTAAAAAACCCGATAGAGGGCATAGCGGTCATTGCGATCATGGTTTGGAAGAGCGTCAGCCAATTGCTGTTGAAAATACTCCTCCCAGTTGGATAACACCAGCGGCGGGACGCGAAAGATGACCTGGAACCGTTTGTCGATCATGGAACTCGCCATCCCGGGCTGTTCTTGCCTGGCTCCCTTTGGTTCAGCATCGAGTTTTTCATTGCCGCCCATACCTTTGCCGCGCGGCATGTTTGGCCAGATCTTTTCCAGTCCGGCCCGGTCGAAGGGGATGATGATCCACAATTTCTTCATTTTCTTGTCATCGATTTTTGTCTCGCATTGCAGGAAGGTCTGTAATGTCGAAAGGATCGACAGCGCTTCCTCCGGCGAAGTCCGGTCCAGGTTGTCCAAAACCAGCAGCAAATTCTTGCCGTTCTCATCCACGGCTTCATTGATTAAGTTGGTAAAAAAATGCTCGAACTCAACCGAAGTGGGGTCAGGCGTTTTGATTGAACGCGAAGTTACTTCCGTGTCGTACTTTTGAACCAGAATGGCCCAATTTAATTCGAATTTTTTGAAATCATTCGCAAACCACTTTTGTAAATAGACAAGTCCAACTGCAATAATGGGTAACAGAGAAAAGACCAGGCCAAGAAGAAACTCGATACTGACCGGGTAACCAGCGGAAAAGTTTAAAGTTTAAACCGTTGCGCAATGCATTGCTGACCAGCGCCAGGCCGATCGGAATAAAAAAGCCTAAAACGATCACCACAACCCCCAGGTGTGTAATCCGGGGAGTGTTTTCTGTCGTGGTAAAGGTTTTTACCCCTGCTAATTCTTCACATTCACCTTTCCACTTTTTTTCCCATTGTTCATCGCTAATCCATTTAGCCTTCCTCAGCGCAGCCAGAAGCTGCTCCAAAAAGGTGCGTCGCAGTGGGTCGGATGCATGCGCCCAGGCGTCAAAAAGGAACAGCAAATCTGTATCTGGTCCTTTGTTAACCCCTAATTTTCCCCGCAGCAACTCGATCACGGTAGACTTGCCGCTGCCCCATTCGCCCTCGAGCCCAATGGTTCGACCGCCCGGCTCGGTCCGGATCATCTCGGCTATCGCATCGGCAATGCGCTGGTGCGATCCGTTAAATTCATCCGCCTGCGCGGGATTATCGGAAAGTAATACAGTTGGACAATCTTTTTGTGCAGCCATTTTTTCCCCCAGTCAAAACCCCCTTACCATCCTCCCTAAATTCATTTTAGCGAATCCAGATCGAAAAGACAATGATTTGTAACAAAGATTAGTTTTTTGTAAACTGGCCGGCTACAATTTTGCACGCATCCGGGCGCTGCCAAACCAGACGATTAATTCCGGGGTATTTACGACCAATTTTGTATATAATAGAACTATATTTCCATAGCCGATTCAAGTGGGCTGATTCGCCAGCCCGACTTAAATCGGCTGCTTGTTGGGAGGCTAAAATGAGCGATCTTTCGACCAACCGCTACCTGGCCGTACCCGCATCCGGCAAGGGAGCGGGCGTACTGGTGCTGCACCCCTGGTGGGGCTTGAACGACTTCATCAAAAGTGTCTGTGACCGGCTGGCGCAAGCCGGGTTTGTAGCCCTCGCGCCGGATATGTTCGCCGGCAAAATCGCCCAGACGATCGAGGAAGCCGAAAATCTTGTAACGAACCTGGATTGGGAACACGAGGTCCCGCCCAGAATCCTGCCCGCCGCGGACGAGCTGATCAGTCATCCGGCGGTCAGTGGTCCGGGACTGGGCGTCGTTGGCTTCTCCTTTGGTGGTTTCTGGGCCTTGTGGCTGGCCCAACTCAAGCCCGAACTGATCTGCGCGGTGACCCTGTTCTACGGTACCAACGGCGGTGACGGCGACTTCCACGATTCAAAAGCAGCCTACCAGGGTCACTTTGCCGAAACGGACCCGAATGAGCCCGCCCCGGTTGTGCAAGCAATGGAGAAGGTCCTGCAAGAAGCTCACCGGCCGGTGACCTTCTACACCTATCCCGGCACGGGCCACTGGTTCTTCGAAGAGGACCGCAAGGATGCGTACAATGCGCCTACGGCCCAACTCGCCTGGGAGCGCACCCTCGCCTTTTTGCACGATCAGTTAAGTTGATAAAAGGCTCGCGAACCTGCTTAGCTAATGCAAAAGAGAGGGATGTTTTTATTGTTATTCACGTGCTTCGCGCGTGAATAACAATAATTGGGTTTTTAAGGGCCCAGTTATCTAAAATGTAAATTCACTATTCATTATCTTGTACTATAATACATTTGGTTCAATTCTTGGCCGGGCATGATTGTTCCTTACCAACTTAATCTTATTTTTTGGGAGTTAATTTTAATGGCATTAATTTCAAGTATTGGTGATTGTAAAACCACCCTCTCGACGATCTCTTATTTTGTTGCAGATATGGATAATACCGCAATGCGCAAGTATTGCGACGAAATGTACACCACCCTCACGGAAAATTTTGGGGCCATCGACGACAAAAACACCCTTCACGAATACATTTCCGTGGCCCCCCACCACGAACTTCATGGTATCGTTCGATATTTATACAGCACATTGAGCAGTGTTTACAGTGATCGACATCAGGGAAAATCATGGGAAGTAATTCAACTGTCCTGGCGCTAACCGCCAGTGACCCGCACAAAGAGCCAGCGTAGCCACGCTGGTTTTTTTATTCTCATTTTGTGTGCTAGCCGCTCGCAAATGGTATTGGCCACAGATGTACACGGATGGACACAGATAAATTGTTTTGGAAGAGAATTTATAGTGATCGGTTTAGTTTCCGCCGCCCAGCAGATCGGCCCGGTCTCCAGACCGAGGCCGCTCTTCTCCTCCAATCGGATCGACCTTCTGGCTTCACCACATCCGCTCCTGCCCAGCAGATCGTATCGGCCTGCTGATCGGGCGGTTTTGGCCACAGATATACGCAGATAGACACAGATGTTTTTTAAAGAAGAAAAAAAGCTGGTTTACCCTGCGCCTTTGTCAGACCATCTACCGCCCAGCGGATCGGCCCCCTCTCCAGACCGAGGCCGCTCTTCTACCCCAATCGGATCGACCTTCTGGCTTTATTACCTCCCCGCCGGCCCAGCAAATCGAATCGGCCTGCCGACCGGGGGTTTTGGCCACAGATATACGCAGATGGACACAGATATTTTTTATAAAAGAAGAATAACGGCTGGGTTGCCCTGCGTCTTTGTCATACCGTCCGCCGCCCAGCGGATCGGCCCGGTCTCCAGACCGAGGCCGCTCTTCTACCCCAATCGGATCGACCTTCTGGCTTTATTACCTCCCCGCCGGCCTAGCAGATCGTATCGGCCTGCTGATCGGTCGGTTTTGGCCACAGATATACGCAGATGGACACAGATGTTTTTTATAGAAAAATAACAGCTGGTTTGCCCTGCACTTTTGTCAGACCCTCCGCCGCCCAGCAGATCGGCCCGGTCTCCAGACCGAGGCCGAACAATGATAAACCCCATAAGGTTGACCTATGCAAAATTTGGCCATGCGATAGCCAGTCACTTATATAATTAAAGCGTGAACCATTACCGCATCACCGAAGACCTGGAGGTATATTTTGTCACCTTCACCATCATTGATTGGGTGCCAATTTTCACGCAAGAGAAACCGGCCCAAATTCTGATTGAAAGCCTTTTATTTTGCATCGAAAACAAGGGCTTGCGGATTAACGCTTACGTAATCATGCCCAGCCATTTGCACGCTATTGTTTTTGATGCTAACGGGGATTCGCAAAACCTGCGCGCCACATTGACTCATTTCCGCAAGTTTAGCGGCCGGCAATTGGCCAAATTCCTTTATTCTGGAGAAACGGTAAACAAAACCAATTCAAAACGGTCCGATCGCAGCCGGCAAGTTTGGCAGCCCAGCTGGCACGCCGAAGCGATCTACTCCGAAAGTTTCTGGCTGCAGAAATTGGCATACATCCACCAGAATCCGTGCCGCAAAGGCCTGGTCGAATCCCCTCAGGATTGGGTATACTCATCCGCCGGCTATTGGCTGGAGGGCAAACCGGGGATCATTCCGATCACTGACTTTAATCAAATGCAATGATTTCGATTGCCCCGTACCATGCGCACATTACCTCCACCGCCCAGCAGATCGGCCCGGTCTCCAGACCGAGGCATCTCTACGACTCTGATCGGATGGCCCTCCGTTATTAACGTACATTAAGCCACCAAGCAGATCGGCCCGGTCTCCAGACCGAGGCCGCTCTTCTGCGCCTACCCGAGATAAGATTGGATTTTTGTGACGACTTACGCATTAACATTTTTGTCGTTGTAAGCAGATAATGCATTAATTGATCGAACGATAAGAGCGACCTCGGTCTGGAGACCGGGTCGAACAATAAAACATGCCATCTATGAATGGCAAATGTAAAGTCCAGCCCATCCTGGTGCTAACGAAACACTAGCGATTTTCCTCAACCAAATCGATGCAATGTCTTTGCCACACAATTTCGCCGCCCAGCAGATCGGCCCGGTCTCCAGACCGAGGCCGCTCTTCAACGCTTGGCGAGATAAGATTGGATTTTTGTGACGACTTACGCATTAACATTTTTGTCGTTGTAAGCAGATAATGTATTAATGGATCGAACGATAAGATCGGCCTCGGTCTGGAGACCGGATCGAACAATAAAACAATCCTTCTACAATTAGCCAATGCCATCTCTACCCCGCCCTACTACTCGCGATTCTCCCCAGCCGGATGACACACCGTCTTTGCCACACAATTTCGCCGCCCAGCAGATCGGCCCGGTCTCCAGACCGAGGCCGCTCTTCAAGGCCCACCGGGATAAGATTAGGTTTTTTGTGAAGACTTACGCATTAACATTTTTGTCGTTGTAAGCAGACAATGTATTAATGGATCGAACGATAAGAGCGACCTCGGTCTGGAGACCGGGTCGAACAATTTACAAGCTATCCATTAATAGCCAGTGCCTTTTTACTCCCACCCTGATGCAACCGGAAAAAATTTCGATTTACCCTTATAGGATGACCCAGTGCCTTTACCATGCAACCCCACCACCAAACGGATCAGTGTCGGCTGACGGTACAGAAGGGCCGAACCGAACAGAATCTATTATTTATCCCTCAAGTCTCAAGGGGAGCAATCTAAATTTTTCCCCCTGCAATCTTTTGTCTCCTAATCATTCTTTGAAGATCCTCTTCAATATTTCTGGTTTTTTCTAAATGTACAGGTATTATTTCCATCAGATATTTAGCTATTTCTTCTCGATCATCCTTCAGTTTTTGTAGATTTTCTTGATTATTATTTGAGACTAGGGAGGCAACCAGAAACATGTTATATAGATCATTTGCTTTTATTAAAATGTACTAGGTTAGAGTAATAAAAGGAAATCTTATTTGTGAGTTTTAAATCTTGACTGTATTGAATAAAATCATTCTTAACGATTAACCATATAGAAGTGTCGATTTGTAAACTAACCTTGGCCCATCTTTTTTCCATTGTATCGTATAAGGATACTAATTGATCAATATCGTGTTGGATGTAAACTCTTAATTCTTTACAAATCTGGATGAGAGCATTCTTTTCATCAATTTTTGTTTTCTTATCTTCAAATTGCTTAATTAATCGATCTGTTAATAATGCAATAGGGAGGCCAATTATTACTCCAATTAGTGTAGCAGCTAAATTTGAAAAGAATGATGACCAAACCATTTGTTATCCCTCTCACCTATTGTTTCGATTAATATTTTTTTACTAAGCTAAAATTGATTTTTTAGTCTTCCTGTATCAGCATTAGTCTTAGAACTATTTTCTGAATTTTGATTTCTTTCATTATTCACGAAGACCTCCCTTATAGAAAACAAATTATTTGTTTTTTTGAAAAAATTAAATAGTTTAAATAACAATATTTATACAATAAATCTTGAATAAATGATACACCCTGTTCTTTCTTATATAGGCAAGAAATATTTTAATTGTAACCTCCAAAATTGAAGGGAACATAATAAAAATTTAAGAATTTTATTCGATAATAAGATTTCTAAATAAAAAAAGGCTCGCTGATAAAGCGAGCCAGTGATGCTTTCAATTTGCTATCACATTTTTAGTCTGGAAAAAGCTGCACTAGTTGCGTTTATTGACAGGCCACAAGCCTTCTTTTCTCCTAGCACTCGCTGTACCCGCAGGCGTAGCATTTCCTGCAGCCTTCTTCGTTGATCACGGCGGCTTCGCCGCACTCGGGGCACAGGTCGCCGAACTTGAACAGTTTTTGGGTGCCCACCGGCTCACCGGAGGAATGGGCGGGGTGGTTGTGGATGACTTCGTCCTGGTGCAGGGTCTGGTTGACCATGCGCTCGGCCCGGCCTTGCAGGTATTCGTCCAAAATCTGGCCCACCCCGTCCGGCAGGGAGCGCACCCGGTTGGGCCCAAAGCCCAGCGAGCGCCCGCCGCCGATGCCCAGCAACTGGTTGGTGGCCTCGCGCAGCCGTTTGGACGGCTCGACCGGGGAGGCCATGCGCAGAATGTACGACAGCATCCGCCCAATCGCTTCGGATACGGCGGCCGTATCCGAGCCAGCCTTGGCGGTATTGATGAACACCTCGAAGGGCTGGCTGCCGCCGTTTTCGTTGACGGTGATGAAGGCCTTGCCCAATGGCGTCTCGACCGAGTAAGTGAAGCCGGTCAGGTAGCGCGGGCGCGGCTTCTTGGTATCATGCCACATCGGCAGTTGCGAGACGACGCCCTCGTCCAACGCCCCGGCCTCTTCGGCCAGTTCGACTTCCTCGCCGGCTTTGGATTTGATCGTGGCGTGGGTCTCCAGCACCACCTTATCGCGCGAACCGGTCACGTACACCGTAATGCCCTTGCAGCCCAGTTTCCAGGCCAGGCGGTAGGCCGTGGCCACGTCCTCTTCGCTGGCCCCGGCCGGGAAGTTGATCGTCTTGGAGAGCGAATTGTCCACAAAGGCCTGCATGGCGGCCTGCATGCGCACATGCTCTTCGGCGGTAATATCGGCCGAGACGACGAATACCCGCCGCATTTCCCCGGTAAGGTCCATCACCTGCTGGCACGAGCCATCCGCCATCACCTGCTCGACGATCTCCTGGCGTTTTTCCGGTTCGATGCCTTCCCGTGCCAAAGCTTGCTCGAACATCGGGCTGGCGTAGGTAAGCTGCAAATCTTTGCCCTTGTCGTTGACGTGGCGGATGTAAGCCAGCGCAAAGGCCGGCTCGCAGCCGTAGCCTTCACAGCCGGCCACGGTGGCGATGGTACCGGTGGGGGCGATAGTGGTTTGGGCCGCATTGCGAATGCCAGTCCGCCGCAGGGTTTCGACCAGCCCGCTCCAATCGACGCTGGGCCGGCCGTAATCATGGCTGTAGGGTTCCAACGGTTGGGGGGATGTCCAGCGAAAGGCCTTGGGGTCGTAGATCGAGCCGTTGATGGCCGGGAAAGGCCCGCGCTCTTCGGCCAGGCTGGCCGAGGCGACCATGGAATGGTAGCGGATGAACTCGGTCACCTGGGCGGCAAATTCCTGGCCCTCTTCCGAGCCGTAGCGAATACCGCAGTGGTACATCAGGTCGGCCAGGCCCATCAAGCCCAGGCCAATCCGCCGCGCGCGGTGAGCCGCTTCGGAAAGCTGCGGCACGGCCGGAACGTAGGCGTTGGCTTCCACCACGTCGTCCAAAAAGCAGGTGGCCAACTGCACGCTCTGGCGCAGGCCCTCCCAATCCACCTGACCATCCGGGCCGAGGTGTTGGGCCAGGTTGACCGAGCCCAGGCAGCAGTTCTCGTAAGGCCCAAGCCACTGCTCGCCGCACGGGTTGGTGGCTTCCAACTGGTACATCTGCGGCACCGGGTTGGAGCGGTTGGCCGCGTCCAGGAACAGCATGCCCGGTTCGCCGTTATGGTGGGCCTGGGTGACGATTTTTTCGAACAGATCGCGGGCGCGCACCGTCCTGAAGGTGATAATCGGCACCCCGGCCTGCTCCATCTGCTCGAGCGTCCCGCCGATCTGGCGGTAGAGCGGCGAATGGACGTCCGGGAAGCGCAGGTCCCAGTCCTGGTCGTTTTCGACCGCCTGCATAAAAGCGTCGGTGATGCCGACCGAGATATTGAAATTGGTGATCTGGTTCTCGTCGGTCTTGCAGGTGATGAACTCTTCCACATCCGGGTGATCTACCCGCAGCACGGCCATGTTCGCGCCCCGGCGGGTGCCGCCCTGGGCGACCTCGCCAAAGGCGTTATCGTACACGCGTAAAAAGCCTACCGGCCCGGTGGCCTGCCCGGCCGACGAGCTGACCAGGCTGCCCTTGGGGCGCAGGCGCGAAAAGGAAAAACCATTGCCGCCGCCGGTCTGCTGGATCAGGGCCGCGTCGCGCAGCGTCTGGAAAATGCCGGCCGAATCCCGGCCCATATCATCGGTGATCGGCAGCACAAAGCAAGCTGCCAACTGGCCCAGGGGCGTGCCGGCCCCGGTAAAGGTCGGTGAATTGGGGAAGAACTTCTTCGAGGTGAGAAGCGTGTAGTAATCCCGGGCGCGCTGGTCCACGTCGCCGCTCCACAGCTCCTCAACTTTAGCCACATTATAGGCCACCCGCCAGAACATCTCGTCCACATTCTCGGCCGGTTCGCCGTTTTGCCCACGGCGAACGTAACGCCGTTCGAGCACCTGGCGGGCGTTATCGGTTAAATCGATGGATGGTAAATCTCCAGGCTTGCGCGGCAAGGGAAGTAAACCATTTTTAGATTGTTTTGCTTTTGTTACCATCTCATCACTCCTTAAACTTCTAATAACCGGTCGATTTCTTTGCGGATTGCATGTAAATCGTTCAAGTGCAAATAAACAATGGCATAGCGAATATACGCCAGCAGATCCAGGTCCTTCAACCCGGCGATGACCATGTCGCCGATCACACGGGAAGACACTTCGGCCCGGCCCATTTGCTGCAGCGACAATTCGATCTCACCGACCAGCCGGTCGATCTCGGCCGCTGAGACGGGCCGTTTGGCGCAGGCGATGCGGATGCCGCGCATCAGCTTCTCCCGGTCAAACTCTTCGCGGGTACCATCGCGCTTTACGACCAGCGGTGTGGCCAAAATCGGCCGCTCGTAAGTCGAAAAACGCTGCTTACACTTTTCACATTCGCGGCGGCGTCTTACGCCTCCCCTTGCATCGTGAGTCGTATCAATCACCCTGGATTGTTCATTGTGGCAATAAGGGCAACGCAAGATCTTCCTCCCTGGTCAAGTATTTTGTTCGACGATCGGATTAGCCGGAAACGAGAAGGGATTAATCGACTTGCCCTTAATCCCTTTATTTAATTCCTTGCTAATTGAGTTTTCTACTTTGGTCAAATATACCCCCATAGGTGGGGGTATGTGGATATATATACCGTATATTTACGGTTATGATTCTAGCACAACTGATCGGCCATTGCAATAGCCGGTAACGGAATCTAACCTTAAAATTATTCTCGTAGAACATATGTTTTATGTGAAAAATAGCATTATTCGCATCCTCAAACAGCCGGCTAAATCGTCGAAAACCATCCCCAGATGTGGTCATAAATTGAGTTTGGTTTGCGTTTTCCCAGGGATGGATTTTAATTTTTTGGCGAAGAAATTTGCTTCCAAAATAATTATTAAAATGTTAAAAGAATTCTGGTCATTCGGCCTCCCCATTGGCGAAAAAAATGGCCCGAATCACCCCCAATTAACCCGGAAGCCCTCCGGCGCGCGACTTCGCCAGAGGGCTTCCTCAAGACAGGTTCTTAGCCTACCAATAAAAATTTCTTCCATCCCAGGCAACAAGCCAGGAACAGGCGTGGTTCAACCCCGGTCCGCCGGACCAGAACTGGCCTGCGCCAGCAATAAACAAATTCAGCGGATAGAAACTGCCAACGATCTAAAATGGCATCCCGATTGCTCGGGATGCCATCGAATAAATTTTTATCGTTGGGAACGGTTACGCAGAAAAGCCGGAATGTCCAGGTCGTTGGTATTGATGACCGTCGGTTGAAATTCGGTCGGCGAGGAAGCGGGCGCTGGCCGCTCAGCCCTGTTGCTTTGGCTGCTCGCCGGGAAAGAATAAGTTTCGTCTTTCTTCGGGGCGGGGCGCTGTTCCGCTAAAGGGATTCGTACGCTGCTGGCCCGGTCGAAACCGGTCGCGATGACCGTGATGCGGATGTCTTCGCCCATATTGGGGTCGATCACCGCACCAAAGATCAGGTTGACATCCGGGCTGGCCGTTTCCTTGATGATCGCCGCCGCCTGGTTGACCTCGAACAAGGTCATGCCGTTGCCGCCGGTGACGTTGAATAAAATACCGTGGGCGCCATCGATGGTGATGTCCAGCAGTTGGCTGGAAATGGCCATTTCAGCGGCTACCCGGGCGCGGTCCTCGCCGCTGGCGTAACCAACCGCCATCAAGGCGGCCCCGCCTTCGGACATGATCGCGCGCACGTCGGCGAAGTCCAGGTTGATCAAACCGGGCACGGTGATCAGTTCCGAAATACCCTGGATACCCTGGCGCAGAACGTCGTCCGCCGTGCGAAAGGCCTCTTGCAGGCTGACCCGCTTGTCCACAATTTGCAGCAGGCGGTCGTTTGGAATGACGATCAGCGTATCGGCGTGCTCTTTGAGTTTGGAAATGCCGGATTCAGCCGACTGCATCCGCCGTGAACCCTCGAAGGTGAACGGCCGGGTGACCACGCCAATGGTCAGCGCGCCGACCTCTTTGGCAATCTGGGCCACGATTGGAGCTGCGCCGGTGCCGGTGCCGCCGCCCAGGCCGGCGGTCACAAAGACCATGTCCGAGCCCTTGAGCACTTCATACAGTTCCTCGGCGGATTCCTCGGCCGCTTTGCGGCCCATATCGGGGTTGCCGCCGGCGCCCAGCCCGCGGGTCGATTTGTCGCCGATTCGCACCCGGACCGAAGCTTTGGAGAGCAAGAGCGCCTGAGCGTCTGTGTTGACTGTAATGAACTCGATGCCGCCCAGACCTTCGTCAATCATGCGGTTGACGGCATTACATCCTCCACCACCCACACCAATAACTTTGATGCGGGCAAAGGATTTGGCTTGAGAAGAAGTTAGCATATCCATCTTTAATTCCTCCGCTATAACCTGTCTTATGGGTTGATGAGATAGATGAGTCGCGATAATTTCAATAAAAAACGTTAAGGAAGCAGACGCCGCAAGAAACTGCGCAGCCTGTCCGAATCAAGAAGATTTCCTTTGGGCAAAATGGAGAACGGCCGGCGTCCACGGGAAATCTCGTTTTCGCTCATCAATAATGCCCAATACAAAAGCCCCACGCTGGTCGAAAAGGCCGGCGAGTGGAGTTGATCGGTCAGCCCGATCATATTTTCCGGTTTGGCTACGCGCACCGGAAGGCCCAGCACCGAACTGGCCAGTTCGCGCATCCCCGGCAGCAGGCTCGATCCCCCGGTCAGCACCATCCCGGCCGGCAGCAGGCCATCGTAGCCAGAGCGCTTGATCTCTTGCAGCACCAGCAGGAAGATCTCTTCCACCCGCGCCTCGATGATATGGGCCAGGTCGCGCCGGCTGATCTGCAGCGGCGCCTCGGCGCCGAACGATTTGACCGTGATGATCTCGTCTTCCTGGATGCTTTCCTCGATCGAATAGCCATGTTGGCGCTTGATGATCTCGGCCTGGTCGATCGGCAAGCGCAGCCCGTGAGCGATGTCCGAGGTCACGTGGTTGCCGCCTACCGCCAACACCATGGTATGCCAGATGTCGCCATCGATGTATATCGCCAGGTCGGTCGTCCCCCCGCCGATATCGCACACGATCACACCCATCTGGCGCTCGGTTTCGGTCAACACCACTTCGGCCGAAGCCAACGGGTTCAACACAAACTGGGTCACCTGCACACCGGCCGCCTGGACGCATTCGCGCAAGTTCTCCACGGTCGATTGGGCCGCGGTGATGATGTGCGCTTCCACTTCCAGCCGGTAGCCGTGCATCCCAATGGGCGTGCGGATCCCGTCTTGCCCATCCACGATGAAACTGCGTTGGATAACGTGAATGATCTGGCGGTTGTGCGGAATGGCCACCGCCTGGGCGGCCTCCAGGGCGCGGGAGACGTCAACCTCGTCGATCACCCCGCCGGAGATCCCAACCACGCCGCGGCTGTTGACCGATTCGACGTGGGCTCCGGCCAGGCTGACCAACGCTGAAGTAATCTCGAAGCCCGACGTTCGTTGGGCTTTCTCGATAGAACGCGCGATAGAAGTGGAAGCAGCCGCGAGATCGACAATGTTTCCCTTGCGAATACCTTGCGAAGGCTCGATGCCTACACCCAGGATCCGCATGCTGCGTTCCCCCTCCACGCGGGCCACCAAAGTACATACTTTGGTTGTGCCTATGTCGATTCCTACTACGATTGGTTCGTCCATAACCTGCTCCACTATTTGTAATACGGTGCGTCAATGTATGCCAGGCTGACCATCTGAGTGGGGGTAATCCCCTGCTTCTGTAACCCATCAATGATCGTTTGGTAAATCGCCAGCTTTTGATCGATGTTGGTCAAATCCCTGCCGATATAGACGTCCCAACCGCCTGGGTCTTTCCAACCCAAACCATTTTGAGAATTATAGACCAAATTGGTTTGTTGGGGAATTATTTTTGGCAGGCTAATTATTGCGTTCATGAATTGCGGGTCTACCTGGCGCCCCCAATAGGTCGTTGGGGTTGTCGTTGAGCTATCCGCAGCGGTGGTGGTGGCGGCGGTGACGGCGGTTGTGTCGCCGGAAGCGGCCGGGGTGTCACCGGCGATCGCGACCAGGGGAGGCAGATCCGGTGAGGCGACTTCCTCCAGGTTATCCACCTGTCCGCGCGGGGGCAGGATGATGCCGTCTTTATCCAGCCAGTAATCCGTATCACCGACTTTCCAGGACAACACAGGTTGGAGTTCGGTTACGCTGATCGCAAGTTTGGCCGGGAACCCGACGTGGAGGGCGATATTGGTCAATTCAGGGAAGGCCGCGTTCAGTTCATGCACCACGGTCTGCGGATCGAGCAGGATAATTTGCGATCCTTCCAGCTTCAACACGGCTTCCACGGCGCTGTGGTCCACCCGCTGCAAGCCGGTGACCGGGTAAGTGCCCACCTGGAACCGGCTGCTAAAGGCCAGGATGTAAATGGCCACTGCGGTCAGGAGAAACAGGGCTCCTGAAACCAGCCGGGGACCGAGGTCGACCAGCGGCATGGCCGGCAAGCGCAGCTCGGCACCCGAAGCGCCCAGGGTGTAATAAAACTGCTTGCGCACCCGGTTGGTCTTGGGCCGGTTCAGTGGAACGGCTGCGCTGGCATGGTAGCTGCGCACCGTCACCGGCTGGCTCTTCACTGCCCGGCTGGATGGCTTGCGGGTGTAGCTGCTCTTCGTATGGCTCTGTTGGGCCCGCCGTTCGCGGAGCAGATCAGCCCGGCTGGGCGTAGATGCGGTATTCGTGGCTCTCATTCGCCCCTCCTATAGCTGAATTCAGTATGTTCCCGTTCCTCATGGCGCTGCAGGGCCAGCTCGACTAGCCGGTCGATCAGCTTCGGGTAAGGCAGTCCGCTGGCTTCCCACATTTTAGGATACATACTGATACGAGTAAAACCGGGTAATGTGTTGATCTCGCTGATGAAGACTTCGTTGGTTTGCCGATCGAGCAGAAAATCTACCCGGGCCAGCCCGGCACAATCGATCGCCATATATGCTTTTGCGGCCATCTGGCGGATCGACGCGATCAGTTCCCCAGGCAGTTCAGCCGGAATGACCGGGTAAGAACTGTCCGAGCTATATTTTGCCGAGTAGGAATAGAAGTCGTCCCCAGGGACGATTTCCCCAGGTATGGCAACCTCGACATCATCGCCATTGCCTAATACACTGACTTCGATCTCACGCGGGGCGTCAATGCCCTGCTCCACCAAAATCCGCCGGTCGAACCGGGCCGCTTCCAGCAGGCCTTCATACAGGTCGGCCCGCGAGCGGCACTTGGTTATACCCACCGACGAACCCAGGTTGGCCGGTTTGGTGAAGATCGGGTAAGGGCTGATCCCTTCCATTTCCTGGATAACACTGTCGATATGGCTTTCGATCGCCCGGCGGGTGATCAGACGGGATTTCAGCACCGGAATGCCGCAGGCCTGCATGATCACTTTGAACAGGTCCTTGTCCATGCCGACTGACGAGCCCAACACACCCGCCCCTACATACGCAATTCCGACCAGCTCGAACAGCCCCTGCATGGTCCCATCTTCGCCAAACGTGCCGTGCAGCACCGGGAAAACCACATCCAGGTGGGCAAATTCTTCCAGGCGATCCTCCCGAATGGCATACAGGCAGTTATGGCCCGGTTCCGGGCGCAGCAGCACCGGCGTCAGGCCGCGCGTTTTACCTATTAACATGGCTTCCAGGGTACCTTCACCAGCATACCAGGCGCCTTGTTTGCTGATCCCAATTTCAGTAACTTCGTATTTTTCTGGGCTGAGATTGGCCAGAATCGAACGGCTGGACTGGAGGGATACTTCATGCTCTCCAGACCGTCCGCCGAAAATTACGCCAATCCGTATCTTTTGTGACATACGAGGTTCCTTTCCTTCCCTTTGAAAGTGGCTAATCCCACTCACCGATAAGTTCAATCTCTAATTCCAGGTGGATGCCCTGCTTCTCCGCAACGGTCCGCCGGACCAGCTCGATTAAATCACGGTAATCGCGGGCGGTTGCCCGGTCATCGTTAACAAAGAAGTTGCCATGTTTGCGGCTGACCTCCACACCTCCCACCCGGATCCCTTTCAACCCGCTGCTTTCGATCAAGCGGCCGGCGTGATCTCCGGGAGGATTTTTAAACATCGACCCCAGGCTCGCTCCTGGCGGCTGGGTTTGTTTTCGGTAGGTACTGAATTCTTCCATCTTGGACTTGACCGCATCGGGGTTGGCCTGAACCAGGCTCATTTTGGCTGACAGGATGACAGCGCTTCGTGGGTCGCGTTTCAGGACGCTGCTGCGGTAGCTGTACCCCAAATCCTGGCTCGACCACTCCTTTTGATGGATAGTTCGATGCAAGATATTTGCCAGGATCAATGAACCGGCCATGTCGCCGCCGTGGGCGCCAGCGTTTCCATAGACTGCTCCGCCGACCGTGCCCGGTATGGTCGAAGCCCACTCCAACCCGGAATAGCCTTTGGCGGCTGCCTGGCGGGCGACCAGGCCAAAATTCGCTCCAGATTCGGCCAGAACCGTTACCTGCTCATTTTGCACATCGAACTGGATTTTCGTGGCGCGGTTGAGGATCACCACCCCGCGGACGCCCTTGTCGCTGACCAGCATGTTTGCCCCGCTTCCCAGGATGAGGAAAGGAACCTGGTTGGCCCACAGCCTCACCACGGCGTCCTCCAATTCCGCTGCTGAATGGACGATCAGCAGAACATCGGCAGGCCCGCCCACCCTGGCGGCCGTATAGTTGGCCAGGGAGACGTTTTCCTGCAGGCTGTCGCCGAACAGTTCGCGGAATAAAGGAAGAGATTGCAAGGTAAGCGTGTCCATTCTTCTTTCTAGAGTGATTTAATGACTTCGATCAGGCGGTAAATAACTTCGCTGCGCTGCGGATCTTCGGGTTTTTGCTGTTCGAAACGCAGATCCGCTTTGTTCGAGTTCGTCTCGCCCGGCTTTCCGTTTCCGTCTGGCAGCGATTTACGCCGCCGGGTTACTTTTCGTTGAGGAGCGTTGAAGGTCGCGTTCTTTTCAGTCATTTTGCTGCTCCTTATCCTGCAAACCGCTCAGAACGGCTGCACTGACCTGGTCCGCATCCCCGGCCGAAAGGACCAGCAAAACATCCCCCGCCTTCAGTTGGCCCAGCAAGTAGCCGGACGTTTCAGCCAGCGATGCCGAGAAACGCACGGCCGGGTGTTCGATCCTGGCGGCCAGGTCCTTCGCCGAAAAGGTCTCGTCCCGCTCGCGGGCGGCGTAGACCTCGGTCACCAGCACCCGATCGGCCAGCGCAAAAGCCTGGACGAATTGGTCCATCAAGGCCAGGGTACGCGAATAGGTGTGCGGCTGCCAGACCACCCAGATGCGCCCCTGCGGATAGCGGCTGCGGGCTGCCTCTAGCGTGGCGCGAATTTCGGTGGGATGGTGGGCGTAATCATCGATCACCGTCACCCCGCCGGCTTCGCCGATCACGTCGAAACGCCGGCCGGTGCCGCTGAAGTGGTTGAGCGCCGCGCAGGCTTCCTTCACGGGCAGTCCCAGCCGGTGAATAACCGCCAGCGCCGCCAGCGCGTTGGATGCATTATGGCGACCGGGTACCTGCAGCTCGAGCGAAGCCAGCACGGTTTTCGCGTGGTCCTGGCTACAGACCGCCTCGAAACTGTATCCGCCCACCTCATTCGGGCGCAAGTTGATCGCTGAATAATCTGCCGGTGAATGTAAACCGTAGCTGAAATAATCCCGCCCGGATTCTTGCCCAACGCGCACCGCACCGGGGTCGTCCGCGCAGACCAACAGGCTGCCATCCTGGCTCAAGCGGTGGACAAACTGGTTGAACGCCTTGAAATAGATCTCGGGGGTATTGAAAATGTCCGGGTGGTCGTGTTCGACTGTCGTAATCACAATCAGGCGCGGGTTCAAGCCCAGGAACATGTAATCGTACTCGTCCGCCTCGATGACAAAATAACGGCCCTGCCCGGAATGGGCGTTTCCGCCCAGGTCTTTGGATACCCCGCCAATAATGTAGGAAGGATCTTCACCGAGGACATGGAGGGCCCAGGCCAACATGGCCGTGGTGGTGGTCTTGCCATGCGTTCCGGCCACGGCGATGCCAAAGGCATCCTGCATCAGTTCGCCCAGGAATTCCTGGCGCTTGACCACAGAAATACCGGCGTTTCTGGCCGCGACCACCTCGGGGTTGTCGTCTTTGACCGCCGATGAGCGAATAACCAGGTCGGCGCCCTTTACGTTGGCCGGGTCATGACCGGCATACACTTCCACGCCCCGGCTGGCCAACTGGCGCGCCAGGGGTGATAGCGTGCGATCCGAACCCGTGACCGTATAACCGCGCTCGACCAGGAGCGTGGCAATGGCCGAGAGGCCGGTCCCACCGATGCCGATCATATGAATGCGTTTCATCAAATAAATACCACCATAACAAAGACAAAAGCGACTGCCACCGCAAAATAAATCACCGGGGTGGTCAACCAGTGCGGCGCCAGGAAGGGCATCAGCCGCAGGGCGGCCTGCCCGGCTGCCGTAGCCGGGTCCGGAGGCGAAACGATGGCAAAGGGATAACTGGCCTCGTTCATATAGAACCATAAGGTGCCCCAGACCAGGTAACCGTTGATCGCACCCAGGAAAAAGCCCAACAATATATCTTGCAGCCGCTCACGGGCGAAACGCCCGCTTTGGGCCAGGCGCGGGAAGTTGGGAGTCTGGTAGCCAAAGAACACCAGCGCCGCCAGAATCAGGCCCTTCAGCCAGAACAGGGAGGTCGGCGATGTTTTCGGCAGTGTATCGCGCACAAAGGGCACAAATACTTCCAGCACGGTCAGGATAAAGATCGCCAGGATGACCGCGAATGAAACCAGGATTTCGCGGGCCCAACCACGCATCCCGCCGATCAAGGCGAACAGGATGACCATCATCCAGAAAACGACACCGATGCTGATCATGCGGTCACCCTCGCTTTTCCGCCGGCAGGAGCCGGCCCGGCCAGTTCACGCAGCAGGTTGGCGATTTCCTCGGCCGCCCGCGGCCGGGAAAGCCCCCTCATGGCGGCGCTCATCTGGCGCAGCGCGACCGGGTCCGTAAGAATAGTGGAGATCGTTGGGGCCAATTCCTCCACTAAATTCTGGTCACGGATCAATTTAGCTGCCCCATGGTCGACCAGGAATTGGGCGTTGACTTTCTGGTAGCGCCAGGCGTAAGGATAAGGCACCAGGATAGCCGGCAAGCCAAATAAGGGCAGCTCACCCAAAGTCGAGGCGCCCGCCCGGCAGACCGCCAGGTCAGCCGCGGCAAAGGCTGCCCCAATTTCTTCGTGCAGGTATGGATACGGGAAATAGCGACCGGCAATTTCAGCGGGCAGGGTTGCCTGGCAGGCCTTGACTTCCTCCCAATCCAATTGGCCGCTGATGTGTACCACCTGAATCTTCGCCAGCAGACCGGGCAAAATGGCCATCACCGCCCGGTTAATCGAGCGTGCGCCTTTACTGCCGCCGAACACCAGCAGGACCGGCAAATCCTCCTGCAATCCCAGGGCCTGGCGCCCGCGTGAGCGTGTCCACAGGGCCAGGTCGGCCCGGGTGGGATAACCGGTTTCCACCACTTCTCGGCGCTGTGAGAAATACCGCCGCGAGACACCCGTCGTCACCGCAATCCGGTCGGAAAAGCGCGCCAGGGTCTTCAGAGCCAGCCCAGGCTCGATATCCGGAACGTAAAGCAGGCTCCGGGTGCGAATACCCATCAAAGCCATCGGCACAGCCACATACCCGCCGGTGAACAGCATCACGTCAGGGGAGAAATCCTGCAAGATCCGCCGGGAAGCAGCCAGTCCCCGTACCAGGCGCATGATATTGCCCGGTAAAGAACGCAAACCCACGCCGTGCACTCCTGCCGCAGGAATACCGGTGTAAGGGATGTTCTGGCGGCTGACTAGCTCAGCTTCCATACCATTCTCCCCGCCAACCCAGAGGACCGGGTCAGCATCATGACCTAATGCCTGAAGAACGGTTAGCGCGGGATACACGCCGCCGCCCGTTCCCCCGGCGCAAATTAACAACCGCACCGATTGATTTTCCTTCCTGTTCGAATTTTTCGCGATTCGATACCCTGGCAACCGAAAGAATCAAACCAACCGCGGCCATAGTCATGGTCAGGTTCGAGCCGCCTGCGCTGATGAATGGCAGCGCATTTCCGGCAAAGGGGAAGATACTGACCATCACACCCATATTCAGCAGCGCCTCCATGATGATCCACAGCGTCAGCCCGGCGGCCAACAATTTACCGACCAGGTCCGGTGCGCGGTTGGCGATGGTGATTCCACGCCACATGAAGACCATGAAAGCGATAATGACCCCTACCGACCCAATCAGGCCGGTCTCTTCCGCAATGACGGCAAAGATCGAATCGGTGTGTGAAACCGGCAGGCCGAACTTGGCCGTGCCTTTGCCGATGCCAACCCCAAATATTCCTCCATTGATGATCAATTCGATCGAACGCTTGATGTGATAAGAAGCATTGACCGGGTCTTGCAGCCCCTGGATATATTGGACCATACGCACCTGGCCGGTCTTGGAAACGGCCAGGAACAACCCGCCCAACAGGGCCACCGCAACCAGAATCAACACGATCTGGCGTAAATCGACCCCGGCCAGGAAAAACATTAAACCCCCCAGGGCCAAAATTGTAATTGTGGCGCTCAAGTCCGGCTGCAGCATAATTAAACCGGATGTCACACCCAAAATGGTAATCATCGGTACCAGCCCGATACTGATTTTGTTGATATTCTCTCGCTTGGCATACAACCAGAAGGCCAGGTACACAATCACCGCGACCTTGGCCAACTCGGAAGGCTGCACGGATCCATTGAACAGAGTCCGGCGTGAAGTCATAGCGTACTTCACCAAATATCAGCACCACGACCAACAGCGCCAGCATCAGCACCATCATGATCACGACCAGTTTTCGCCAGCGATGGTAATCCACATACATGAAAAAGGCGGCGACCAGCAGTCCTATTCCGGCCCAGCGCAATTGATTGACAAAATAATAATCGGTCGGCTTATCCAGCATCATAGACGGCTGCCAGCTTGCCGAATAGACCATCAACAGGCCAAATCCCAGCAAAAAGGCGACCGAAAGCACCAGGGGAACGTCGATTCCCAGGCGCAGCGGGCGCGGGCTGGCTTGTGCCCGAGCGGACGAATAACGCGGATTTACGACAGTCTGTTCACCCATAAGCGAAACGCCTCCCCTCTTGCCTCGAAATCGTTAAATTCATCAAAACTGGAACCGCCCGGTGAGAGCAGGACCACATCTCCGGGCTCGACCAGGCCGGCGGCTGCCTGAACGGCTTGCTCAAGGCCGGCGCAATGCGTGATCGAAAACGGCCGGCGATCTTCTTCGACCGGTCCGAGAGCCCGCAGGATGATTTCGGCTGCTTCGCCGAAAACGACCACGTGGTCAACCCGGCGATGGATCAATTCGGCCAGGTCTTCCCAGGGCAGGTTCTTATCGTGGCCGCCCAACAGCAGCACAATCGGCTCATCGAAAGCGTGTACGGCCGCGCTGGTCCGTTCCGGTGCGGTCGCGATCGAATCGTTGTACCAGGCCGCGCCCTTCCAGTTACGGACAAACTCCAGCCGGTGGGCCACACCGCCGAAATCTTTCACCCCAGCGGGTACAGCTCGAGCCGGCAAACCGGCCGCCAGTACAATCGCCGCCGCGGCCAATACATTCATTACGTTATGATCTCCGCGCAGCAGAATGTCTTCGCGGGCCAGGATCTCGTAATCGTCTTTGCCGGCCTTCCAGAAAAGGCGTTCATCGGCCTGGTAGGTGCCCATGAAATCGCCATCCGGCCGTTCCATCCCGAAACTAAATAAACCCCCTCGGACGTGGTCACGCAATCCCCACGAGCCCGGGTCATCCCGGTTGAGGATCGCAATCCCATCCCGGTCCTGGAAATCAAGGATGTGCGCTTTCGCCGCCGTGTAAGCCGCCAGGGTGCCATGCCGGTCCAGGTGGTTGGGGGTGATATTGAGCACCGCAGCAACCTGGGGAGAGCGAGTTCACCTGCTCCAACTGAAAGCTGGAAAGTTCCAGGATAACCAGATCGTCCGGCTTGATTTCATCCAGGCTGTCCACCAGCGGATTACCGATATTGCCGCCCACCCATACTTTACGTGAGCCGGCGACCACCGCCTGGGCCATACGGCCGGCCAGCGAAGTGGTGGTTGTTTTACCGGCCGAACCGGTAATCCCGATCACCCGGGCCGGCACAGCCTGCATAAAAATTTCGGTATCGTTCGAAATCGGGATACCCCGGCGTGCGGCTTCGGCCAGCAGGGGCAGCTCCAACGGCACGCCGCCGGACACGCACACCAGGTCGGTCCCCTGGAGCAGTTCGAGCGGATGGCTGCCCAGCACCCAACGTACCTCCAGGCCGCTCAGCGACCGGCGCACCGGCGCCAGAGTTTCCTCATCCCGCCGGTCGTTAAGCGTGACCTGCGCGCCCTGGCCGGCCAGGTAACGCGTTAAGGCCAACCCCTGACGGGCCGCGCCGATGATGAGAATCCGCTTACCGCTCCAATTCATAGCTACACCATTGCCAATGCAACGCCCAGCATGGCGAATAACAGTCCAACCAGCCAGAAGCGTTGGACGACCTGCGTCTCGCTCCAGCCACCCAACTCGAAATGGTGGTGCAGCGGCGCCATCCGAAAAACCCGTTTCCCTTTGGTCAGCTTGAAATAGCCCACTTGAATAATGTCGCTCAAGGCTTCGCTGACCGGGATAATCGCAATGATCGGTAAAAGCAGCCATTGGCCGCTCATCAAGGCCACCACACCTAAAGTGGCGCCTAACGAAAGCGCCCCGGTGTCACCCATAATCAGTTCGGCCGGGTGGACGTTGAACCACAAAAATCCGAAAATCGCACCAACCAGGGTAAAACAGAAGCGAGCCAGGAAAACCTGCCCTTGCAGTAAAGCCACCCCGCCATAAGCGGCAAAAGCCGTCGCCGAGATCAGTCCGGCCAAGCCATCCAGCCCATCGGTCAGGTTGACCGCGTTGGACATGCCCACGATGATAAAAGCGGCGATCGGGATGTACAGGTTGCCCAGTGAAATGGGCTGGTCGAAACCCGGCCAGTACATTTCTGGCACACCCAATAGATATTTCAAGGCAAAGGCAATCAGCAGCGCAAGGACCAGTTGGACGATAAACTTGGTCCGGGCCGGCATTCCCAATCCACGCCGGGGTCCGCGGATCCCTTCCCAATCGTCCACCGCGCCCAGCAAAGCGTAAGCGAACAGAACCAGCAGCGGCAGCAGCACCGAGCGGCCCAACACCGACACACCCAGCAATGACGCTGCGTTCAGCATCACCGTCAACAGCGCCACCGGTACGATGATCATCACACCACCCATGGTGGGCGTGCCCATCTTGGTGAAATGCCGTTCAGGCCCGTCCACGCGGATGATTTTGCCCATGCGCAAGTGACGCAGGATGCGCAGCAGGGGCGACCCCCAAATAATGGCCAGCATAAAGCTCAAACCACTCAGAGCCAACGCCAGGGATGTCTCTTTCATTCCTGTACCTCCAGGGCCGCCACGATCCGGTCCATGCGTAACCCATGCGAACCCTTCACCAGGGCTACATCGCCATCTTGAAGCAGGTCGTGTAAAACTTCAGTGGCCTGGACGGCATCGTCAACTTCGAAAATTTTGCGAGATGAAAGCCCGGCGTTCCTGGCAGCTTCGCCAATCTGTTTTCCCAGGGCGCCCACCGTGATCAAGCGATCGGCTACCTCAGCAGCGCGAACGCCCACCAGGTTATGACCTTGTTTTTCGTATTGTCCCAACTCCAGCATGTCACCCAGGACGGCGATCTTGCGCCCGTCCATTTCCTCCAGTAAATTCAGCGCTGCCATCGTCGATTCCGGTGAAGCGTTGTACGAATCGTCCAGGATCAGTGCACCGTTCTCGGTATGGACGGCCACCATGCGCAACTGCGAGCGGCTGTGCTGCAATCCGTTGATGATCTCCTGCCAGGCCAGCCCCTCCACCAACCCGACCGCGGTTGCCCGCAAAACGGTGTGGACCGAATGGCGGCCGATCATCGGAACCCGCAGGTTGAGCGTTTCTTTGCGGAAGTGAATGCGGAAGCGGATCCCTTTCAGGCCCATGCCCTCGATATCGTCCGCCCACAGGTCCGCCTGTGGGTCCAGCCCGTAGGTGAACACGTGCGCGCGCGTCTTATCCGCCATAGCAATTACATATGGGTCGTCGTAATTCAAGATAGCCACGCCATCCGGAGCTGCCGGCAAAGCCTGGACCAGTTCGGATTTTCCGGCTGCGATCGTCTCTTGCGAGCCGGCTCGTTCGGCATGTACCGTGCCGATATTGGTGACCACACCGACTTGCGGCCGGGCGATATCACACAAGAATGCAATTTCACCAGGCACGTAGAAACCCATCTCTAGAACCGCTACCTGGTGACCCGGGCTGAGCCGCAGCAGAGTCAGGGGTAATCCGATTTCGTTGTTCAGGTTACCCAGGTTCTTCAGCACACGGTACCGCTGGCCTAAGACTTCTGCCACCAGCTCTTTGGTGGTGGATTTACCCACCGAACCGGTCACACCGATCACCCGCAGGTTGTGATGCCGTCGCCAATAGGCAGCAATGGTTTGCAGCGCTTTGAGGCTGTCGTCCACCCGCAAACAAAACGGCGGGATAGGGATGGTCATGTCCGAGGAGATCGTTCCACCCCGTAAATCGATGACCGGGCAGCGCACGTCCGGTTCGCGTTCCACCAACGCGATCTGGGCGCCGCGCTCGAAAGCCTGACCGACGAATTGGTGCCCGTCCGTCTTTTCGCCTCGCAGCGCCACGAACATCCCGGCCGGGATGACCTGACGCGAATCGATGGCAGCCTCACTGATGAACAGCGAGGCGGCTTCGGGGCGGGTGCCTGTTAAGGCTTCTAGAACGTCGGCAAAAGTGAGCAAAAGGACCTCAAGGGGTAGCTGTTGGTGTTGGTGTGATACTGGCTTCGCCGTATTGTTGCCGGACCGAGTCTGGGGGCAAATGCATCAGTACGACCAGTTTTTGGACAGCGTCGTGGAAGACCGGGGCCGCGACTACCGAGCCCCAGGGAGAATTCTCTGGTTTTTCCAGCCAGATATAGACCACAAACTGTGGATCATCCACCGGCCCCCAACCTACGAAGGAGGCGTTGGTGAGGGTACTATCGTAACCGTCCGGCCCAGGGATTTCGCCGGTGCCGGTCTTGCCGGCCAGGCGGTACCCATCGACCAGGGCCGAAGAGGCTTCGTTCTCCAGAGAATTGGCCAGCATATTCGTCAGGGTGTGAGCCGTTTGCGGAGTCACCACCTGGCGGACCTCGCGTGGATAAACATCATACTGCTTCCCATCCTGGATGTAGGATTTCACCAGGTGGGGTGCCATCATCTTACCATCATTGGCAACCGCCGAGATGGCGGTGATCATTTGCAGGGGGGTGGCCGCCACGCCCTGGCCAAAAGCGTTGGTGCCCAGGTTGACCGGGTACCAATTCGAATCGCCGGGCAGGCTGAGCGGATAGACCTGTTCGCCGGCCAGGTCGATACCGGTCGAGTGGCCGATGCCAAAGTTTTGTATGTAATTATAAAACTGGGTTGGGCCTAATTGTTCGGCAACCCAGGCCAGGCAGACGTTCAGAGAGTGCTGCATACAACCGGTCATGTCCTGGGGGCCCCAGGCGCCGCGGTCCCAGTTGTAGATCCAGATGCCGCCCACCTCGATTGCGCCGGTATCGACGAATGTGGTATCCGGGGTCACGGCGCCCGCATCCAGTGCGGCTGCCATCGTCAGCACTTTGAACACCGAACCAGGCTCGTATAATTGGCTGATCGCACGGTCGAAGTAGCTTCCGGCCGGGAAAATTTCGTCGTAGCGCCAGTACTCGTTCGGGTTGAATTCCGGGGTAGTGGCCATGGCGATAATATCACCTGTCTTGGGGTTTTCCACGATCAACGTACCGGACTGGGCTTTGTTGTCGGCCACTGCTTTTTCGATAATATCTTCCATGGCCGCCTGGACATCCCGGTCAAGCGAAAGCACCAGGCTGGCGCCTGGTGGAACATCCGGGAGTGTCTGCACCTCGGAGGGGTTCATCGGCAGCACGACCTGCTCCTTGGTACCCGAAAGCAAGTTGTCGTACTGTTCTTCCAGTCCGAACATACCATGGCTGGTCTGGCGATCGAGATAGTTATAAAAACCGAGCACATTCGAGGCCAGATCATTTTCAGGATAACGGCGAATGAGATGCGCAACCCAGTGGACGCCATTTAATGAAGGCGCAAGCCCTTTTTTGGGAGCGGGCGCGTTGTCGTAATCGGAGGATTTTTGCTCCAAAACAGCAATTTGATCGGCGGGCACAAAGTCTTTTACAACCTGATAATTATCTTTACCGGTTTCGGTATAGGATTTTGCGATATTAAGCACGGTATTATAATCCAGGTTAAGCACACTGGATAAATCCTGGGCAACAACTTCCGGGTTGACGATCTGCGAGGGGGCGATACCCACCTCGTAAACCTCCTCATTTCCCGCCAACAGGTTACCCCAGGTGTCGTAAATATTGCCGCGTTCGGGGGTGATCTCGCGGACCTGCTGGTTGGAGGTCTCGGCCAGGTATTGGCTCATATCCAGCGCACGCGGATTATGCTGGATGCGGATCATCTGACCCAGAATCAACAGAGAAACCCCCATAAAAACACTACCTAATAAACGCAGCCTTCCGGCTCCACTTGCGTTCACTTCTGGCCTCCGCTCAAGGAAAGGTTG
The DNA here is from genome assembly GCA_963704755.1 of uncultured Chloroflexia bacterium. GTDB lineage: Bacteria > Chloroflexota > Anaerolineae > Anaerolineales > Anaerolineaceae > Bellilinea. The sequence goes on along the minus strand of OY969938.1, from coordinate 4,514,029 downwards.
AAGGCGCCCTGGTAGAACCATTCCCAAAGTGATTCTTTGTAGGCCGGCTTGATCAGGCTATTTGTTTCGGCCTGAGAAGCCGGCGGCGGGGCCAACAACACCACCTGTCGTCCGGGATAATCGGGTACGGGTAAATATACAATATCAGCCTGGGTCGCTTGCTTGTAACCCATGGCGTCCGCGCGTACAGACATCAACACAGAGGAATTCAAGTGCGCCAACTGTGTCCGCGAATCGGCAATGCTGATGTGCAGGTTTTCGCGTTCAATTTCAAGGTCATGAATGCTCGTTCCGGCGGATGTCGCCTGGGCGGTTACGTTGAGGTAAACCCCGGCTACCACCATCCCAACCACCAGCACCAACAGGAAAATGCCAATCCACTGGAGTTGTACACGCCAGGGTGCTTGACGATATGCCTGAATAATGCGTTGGTTCATTGCTGTTCTCTCAACTCCAAGAAACGGTTAAGGTATGTTTATCATTCGAAGGCGTGCACAATCTGTGCCAGTTATGCTAATTTTTCAGCCACCCTCATTCGCGCGCTGCGCGAGCGTGAGTTCGACTCGATTTCTTCTGCCCCCGGAAGGACTGGCTTCCGGGTAATTTCTCGCAGAGACGCTTTGTGCCCGCAGGTGCATACCGGCTGTTCCGGTGGGCAGATACAATCACGGCTTTCCCGGCGGAAAAACTGCTTGACAATCCGGTCCTCCATAGAGTGGAAGGAAATGACCGCCAGCCGGCCGCCGCCGGCCAATGCATCTACTGCCTGAGGCAAAGCCTGTTCGATGGACATCAGCTCCTGGTTGACTGCGATGCGCAGCGCCTGGAAGGTCCGGGTCGCCGGATGGATGCGTTCCCGTTGGCCACCTACCGCTCTACGAATTACCTCGGCCAGTTCAGTGGTCGTCTCCAGTGGCCTGGCCAGGCAAATGGCCCGCGCAATTCGCCGACTGTAGCGTTCCTCGCCGTAGCGCCAGATCAGGTTCGCCAGATCCTGCTCCGGTAAGTGATTCACCAGGTCGGCCGCGCTTTCCTTTTGATCGGGATCGAAGCGCATGTCCAAAGGTCCTTCAGCCAGGAATGAGAAACCACGTATTGCGGTATCAATCTGCATAGAAGAAACCCCCAGGTCAAAAACAATCCCTTGAACTTCAGGCCAACCCAGTTTTTGAAGCTCTTCGCCCAGGTGAGTGTAGGAAGTATGAACAAAAGTGACCCGCTGTTGATATTCAAAAAGACGCCGGCTTGCCAATGCCAACGCCTGTGGGTCACGATCCAGTGCCAATAATTGACCGTCCGGCGCACTTTGTTCAAGTATTCCCCAGGCGTGTCCTCCGGCGCCAACCGTGGCGTCGATGTACCTTCCTGGGCTTTGTGGCATCAAAGCGTGTATAATTTCATGGTAAAGTACAGGTTGGTGCGGATATTCCTCGCGGTTTTCCGTAGGGGTATTCATCTAAAGTGGAATATTAAACGAGGAAAAACGTCGGGTAGTTGTGTCAGTGTCCTGGGTTTCCTCGACCTGGCGGTTCCACTGCTCTGGCGCCCAAATCTCAAAGTATTCCCCTGCTCCTACAACTACAGCGTTACTTTCCAGTGAGGCGCTGGACCGCAGCCATTGCGGGATCAAAATCCGGCCGGCTTTGTCCACCTCAACCCAACTGGCGTTTGAAAAAATCCAGCGTTTGAGCGCCCGGGCATCCGCATCGGTTACGCTGGTGGTGCGGATCGATTCCGAAATTCCGTCAAAGGAGGCTGTTGTCAATACCATCAGGTTCTGGTCGAATCCTCGTGTAATATAAGCACCGCCATCGATCATCTCACGATAACGAGACGGGATAGTCATTCGGCCTTTATCATCGATGGTGTGCTCAAATTGACCGAGGAACATAAGTTCTACAACTCCCTTAACGGCGGAACGCCGGGCCCAACCGGCGTTCCAACCACTTTCTCCCACTTTTCTCCACTTTCTCCCACAGTATAGCTGATTTGAGGAGGTTTTGCAAGTATTATTTACAAATTGATTTAAGAATTAAACCCGCTTCCACACTGCCCCGACGCGAAAAAATTCCCCAATATGTAGGGGATCATTAAGCAATACCCGCCGTATTTAGTGCCTCTTGATTAAATGGGACAATTTCCCGGCCGGAATCTGGCCGATTTTTTAATGTCACATATTTATCGCATTTTAAGTGACGTTTTTCAGCACAAGATCGGGTATATTTGGGGTGAGAACCTCGATAATGTTGTCAGCGGGGGCAAAGCTCCCGCTGACACTTTAAATTCAGGGGCATCGACCACAACGAAGAATGGTAACCCCATCCGGATTATTCGATAGGCGTTTAATGCCGCATCATTACCAAAATTACTTTTCAGAGGAGATCATGGACAGGACAGAAACCACATTTCGCTCATTATTCGTCGGGTTAGAGGAAGAAGTACCGCTTTTAGATGGAAGCACAACCCCCTATGTAAACCTGGACAACGCTGCCTCGACGCCGGCGCTGAAACATGTCCGGGATACAGTTGACAATTTCCTGGAGTTCTATTCCAGCGTGCACCGCGGTACGGGGTTCAAAAGCCAGTTGGCCACTTATGCCTATGAAAAAGCCCGTGAAGAAATCTTGAACTTCGTCGGGGCTGATCCGCGCGAACATGTTTGCATTTTTGGCAAAAACACTACCGAAGCGATCAACAAATTGGCCCGGCGCTTTCCTTTTACCCGCGAACGAAACGTGGTCCTGGTCACCTCGATGGAACACCACTCCAACGACCTTCCCTGGCGGGCAGCCGCCGGTAAAGTGGTTCATGTCCAGGTCCTGGCGGATGGACGCCTGGACGAAGCCGACTTTGACCGCAAACTGGCCCAGTACAAAGACCACCTGGCTTTGATTTCCATCAGCGGGGCCAGCAACGTCACCGGTTATATCAACCCCGCCCACAGGCTGGCCGAAAAGGCTCACGCCGTCGGGGCCGAGGTCATGGTAGACTGCGCGCAACTGGCCCCTCACCGGCAAGTCGTAATGGGGGATCCGGCCGCACCGGACCACTTCGATTATGTGTCGCTCTCGGCGCACAAAATGTACGCGCCCTTCGGCAGCGGCGCCCTGGTGGGACGGCGGGCGACCTTCGAGCAAGGCGAACCGGATATGCGTGGCGGCGGCCAGGTGGAGATCGTCACCCTTGAGCGGGTCGAATGGTCCGAACCGCCTGAACGTGAAGAGGCCGGCAGCCCGAATACGGTCGGTGCGATTGCCATGGCCGCGGCGGTGGCCCAACTGCAAGCTATTGGCATGCCGCAGGTAGCCGCCCACGAAGCTGAACTGACCGCCTACACTTTGGAAAAGCTGAACCGCATCCCCCAGATCGAGATTTACGGCGATCGGGACCCCTCCCAGGCAGCCAGCCGCCTGGGCGTCGTGCCGATCAATATCCAGGGCATGTCTCATTTCCTGGTGGCGGCCATATTAGGCCACGAGTTCGGCATTGGGGTGCGCAACGGCTGTTTTTGCGCCCACCCCTACCTGTTACAACTGATGGGCATCGACCCCCGGTCGGCCACCTACGTGCGCGAGGCTATCCTCGAAAATGATCGCCGCCAGGTGCCCGGAATGGTGCGGATTTCCTTTGGACTGTACAACACCTGCTCCGATGTGGACCGGCTGGTCGAAGCCCTGCAGGCCATCGTCGGCGGCCAATATAATGGAAACTACCTTCAGGATAAAGCCAGCGGTGAATTTCACCCCCAGGGCTGGGATGTCGATTTCGAGCAATATTTTAGCTTTAAGGCGGAGGAAGAGAGAGATTAGAGAATAGAGATTAGAAATTAGTCGATTGGGCACCGAGTTCGATTAGGCAACAAGTTGATGAGGCGAAGAGGGTTTCGCGGTAAGCCAGCGCTTTGCCCTAAAGTGGATCGGCCCGGTCTCCAGACCGAGGCCGCTCTTATTGGCCGGCCAGGAAGAGCGGCCTCGGTCTGGAGACCGGGCCGATCGCTTTGACCAATCGAATGGGTTTTTAGTGTGCAATCCATTTACACAATTCGTTTGACATTCTCAATGTAACTGCTGCCTCACCCCTCATTTTCTTATTCCCTCGTTGCCTTATAAACTAATCTCCATTCTCTTTTCTCTTCTTCCCTCACTCTTATCGTGTAAAATTAGTTAACCTACCGGGATTTTTTTGCCCGGCGAATCTTAGGAGAAGGCAAAAATGTCGCCATTAACCCTTTACGATACCTACACGCGCTCTTTGCGAGCGTTCGAACCGTTGCACGCACCCGAAGTCGGCCTGTACACCTGTGGGCCAACCGTGTACAACTACGCCCACATCGGCAACCTGCGCACCTACATCTTCGAGGATATCTTGCGCCGCACGCTGGCCTTCAACGGGTACCAGGTCAAGCACGTGATGAACATCACCGACGTGGGCCACCTGGTTTCGGACGCCGATACCGGAGAGGATAAAATGGAGGCCGGCTCGCGCCGGACCGGCAAGTCTGCCTGGGAAATTGCTGCCTTTTACACCCAGGAATTCCGCAACGATTTGGCCCGTTTGAACATCATCGAGCCGACCATCTGGTGTAAAGCCACCGACCACATTCAAGAACAAATCGCCTTTGTGCAGTGCATCGAGAAAAATGGCTACACTTATCGCACTTCGGATGGCATTTACTTCGACACGGCCAAACTGCCCAGTTACGGCTATTTGGGCCGGCTGGACATCGAGGGCCTGCAGGCCGGCGCGCGCATAGACATGGGCGAAAAGCACAATTCAACCGACTTTGCCTTGTGGAAGTTCAGCCCGACCGACCAGAAGCGCCAGATGGAATGGGACAGCCCCTGGGGGATTGGGTTCCCCGGCTGGCACATCGAGTGTTCGGCCATGTCGGCCAAATACCTGGGCTCGTTCTTCGATATCCACTGCGGCGGCGAGGACCACATCACCGTGCATCACACCAACGAGATTGCCCAGACCGAGGCCTGCTACAATACCCGCCTGGCCAACTTCTGGCTGCACGGCTATTTCCTGCAGGTGGACGAAAACAACCGCATGTCCAAGTCCTCCGGTGAATTCCTGCGCGTGCAGACCCTGATCGACAACGGTTACGACCCCCTGGCATATCGTATGTTCTGCTTGAGCGCGATTTACCGCCAGAAGCTGAATTTCAGTTGGGACAGCCTGGATGCGGCCGCCAAATCCCTGGACCGCTTGCGCATCGCCGCCTACGACTGGGGCCAACCCGGCCAGGTCGATCCGGAATTCATCGAAAAATTCAGCGAGTGCATCAACGACGACCTCAACATGCCCCGCGCGGTGGCCACAACCTGGGAGCTGGTCCATTCGGCTCTCCCGGCCGAAGTCAAGAAAGCCACCCTGCTCGAATTCGATAAAGTCCTGGGGTTCGACCTGGCCAACTGGCAGCCCAAGGAAGAAATCATCCCCACGGATGTACTGGAACTGGTCGAACAGCGCCAGGCTGCCCGCAAAGAAAAACGTTGGCAGGACGCCGACGCCCTGCGCACCCAAATCGGCGAAGCCGGTTTCGAGGTGATGGACACGCCCGAGGGGCCGAAAGTGAAAGCGAAAGCGTAGAACAATTTTCGCGTCTCACCACACAACTATTTTTCTAGTTACTAACCCGGCCAACTCGGAATTTAGGGGTATTTTATTGTTTTTCGCGTGCTTCGCACGCGAAAAACAATAAAATACCCCTATTTTTTTACGATTCCAAAGCAATTCTCTATTTTGATAAAAACTGGCGTCTTCAGCTCGCTCATAATTACCGGCTCAATGGGAATCGCTGCGGCGAGGGCCTATATTTGGGAGTGTGCGTGCGGCTCCTCCGCACGCACACTCCCAAATATAGGATTCTTTACGACAAATTTCAAAGACCCTCATTACCTCCACACCCTGGTTGCCAGCTTGGTGTTAGACACTTTAATAATTGCGCTATGGAGCAAAATATGACATTCTTGCAGGACATCAAACTCATTCAGGGTGGTATGGGGGTTTACGTTTCCAACTGGCGCCTGGCAAAAGCGGTTGCGATGGAAAAGCCAGGCATCACCGCAGGAACGATTTCAGGTACAGCCCTGGATGTGGTGCACGTACGCCTCCTCCAACTTGGCGATCCCGGCGGACACTTGCGCCGTGCATATGCCGCTTTTGATGCACAATTTGGCGTCGATATCGGCAAAAAGATTTGTGAGCGCTATTTCATCGCCGGCGGTAAATCACCGGCAAACCGCTTCAAGTATGGGCCAACCCAGACCCTGCGTACACAGGATGGCACCCGTTCCTTCCCTGCTCCGGTCAAAGATGCAGACCCGATCAACTTCACACTGGATGAAGACCTGGCTGAACTATTGATTGTTACCGGCTTCGCCGAGGTTTGGCTGGCCAAAGAAGGCCACCCGGGCAATATTTTTATCAATTTCTTGAAAAAAGTTGAACTTCCCTTGATTTTCGCCATGTATGGCGCAATGCTGGCCGGGGTAGATGGAATCGTGGTAGGCGCCGGCAATCCTGAGGGTTTACCCGGTCTTTGTTCCCAACTGGCACAGCACCAACCTGTGACCAGTGAGTTATCTGTTTTATATCGCGACTCGGGCGAGACCTTTAACCTGTTTTTCGATCCGCACCAGATCGCGGCAGGCAAGCTGGCCCAAAAGCCGCTCAAATGCCCGGCTTTTCTGGCAATTGTTTCGCTGGAGGGATTGGTCAAAGCTCTTGCCCAAAGCCCGAACCAGCCGCCGGATGGCTTTATCATCGAGCACCATACTGCCGGCGGTCATAATGCGGCCCCCCAGGGCCCCATGAAAAAGGACGACCTGGGGCAGCCACAGTATAGTGAGTTGGACGAGCCCGACCTTGCTGCCATTCGAAAGGAAGGGCTGCCCTTCTGGCTGGCTGGCGGTTACGGCAGCCGCGCCGGGTTACAAAAAGCGCTCGACGCCGGAGCCGCCGGCGTGCAGGCCGGCTCCATATTTGCCCTGGCAGAGGAATTGGGACTGAGCCCGGTTTATCGCAGCGCGATTTTCAAGGAATTAAAAAAGGGAGCCAGCGATGCAGCCCTGGTGCAGACCTCGCTCTATTCTCCAACCGGGTTCCCGTTCAAGGTGGTACAACTCGAAGGTACCCTGGCGGACCAATCGGTCTACGCCGACCGCCGCAAAATTTGTGATCTTGGATTCCTGAAACAGCGCGGGTTGAGCAAACCTGATGCGGATGGATCGCGCCAACTGTTCCAACGCTGCCCGGCCTCGCCCATCGACGATTTTATCAGCAAGCGCGGCTTACCCTTCAACACCGAGGGGAAACGCTGCCTTTGCAACGGGCTGCTGGCAGGTGTGGGACTTGGGCAGGTGGGCAGCCAGTCGGGCGAGCTGGCTGAAGAGCCCGCTATCATCACCTTGGGCAACCACCTGGATGGCATCCGCAGATTATCGCGCCAGGGGCAGACCGTATACTGGGCCAAGAATACGGTCGAGGACATCCTAGGGGAGATTTGATACGCCCTTATTTCATTCAAACTCACCGGTTGTTTTCCTGCCGGTCCACAGCGAAATTGCCCGTGTCAAGGCCGCCAGAACTCAGGGTTGTTTTGAGCCAATTTTTTGCAACTACTCGGCGATTTAAAAAAAGGAGTGTTTTCATTATTTCGCGTGCTAAGCACGCGAAATAATGAAAACACTCCTTAAGTCTAAACAACCCGAATAGCCACTATTTTCCAATGAAACAGAAGGCTATCGGTGAAAATCTTGCTTTCGGTCGGCCAGCCTTCATTTCCGGACTGGATTTAACTCACAACTGCGATCGCAAACCCGTCGTAATCTTTTTCACCTACGGTCTGGACCACGGTCGCGCTGACCCGCTTTTCGCGGCCGAGGTGCTCCAAAAAACGGCGCATACCCAGCACATTAGGATCGTCGCTGGCCGCGTCGATGAGCTTGCCTTGCCGGATGACGTTATCGACCAGGATCAGCCCGCCCGGCCGGGTCAGTTTCACTGCCCATTCGAAATAGGCCGTGGTATTCACCTTATCCGCGTCGATGAACACCAGGTCAAATGGTTCGCTGGTCTCCTCGGCCAGTTTGGGCAGGCTCTCCAGCCCTTTCCCCAGGCGGATTTCTACCTGAGCCGATAAACCGGCCACTTCCAGGTTGCCGCGGGCTACCCGGGCATGTTCCGGGTCAGCTTCCAGACTGATCAGCCTGCCGCCCGGCTGCAATGCGCGCGCCAACCAGATTGTACTGTAGCCGCCCAATGTGCCAATCTCGAGGATCGAGCGGGCCTGGATCGACTTCGCCAGCACATACAAAAGCTTGCCCTGGGTGGGGGTTACCTGAATGGCCGGGAAAGCGGCCCTGGCAGAGGTCTGCAAGGCATTTTCCAGCGCCGGGTCCGGTGGAGTCAGATATTCTTTGAGGTACCGGTCCACTGCGGTCCAAAGTTCTCTGTCCATAATTCCTCATATACCTATAATTCGTAACAACTCTGGCCCGGGTTAAAAGGTCCCGAATTTGAGGTGTATGCATGGCTTCGCCCATGCATGCACCTCAAATTCGGGTTTATACCCATCAGGCTGAACGGTTACAAACAATCAACCAAAACTATTTTCGGATAGGCACCCGATTTTTTTCTTCAAGGTGGTTTTTGTACTCCTGTACACCTATCTCAGGGGATAAGATGCCGCTTAATCGGCGCACGATGGGGGCATTTTCTAACGAACGCTGGGCTGGGATGCGTTGAAGGTAGGCACTGATTAGTTCAGTGAGGGTGGTGTTGTTTTGAGCCGCGTAACGTTTGGCATTCTCCAAAAGGTCACGTGGAACTTGAACGGTCAGCCTGGCTTTTTCCATAACAGCTCTCCTGCCGTATATAGTACAGCAAATTTACCCTACATTCAAACCAGAGCAATATCATTAATAAATTAACGTCAGTTCGAGATGAGAGTTTTTGAGTATGTTTTTATTCGTGGCGGCTGCGCAGCCACAAATAAAAACATACTCAAATTACCTCTCTTTTCTTTTATCCCGAACTCACATTAAATTATAACTGCTGGGGATCTGTTCCCAGCCAGCCCCTTTGCGCCGCCACGGCAATTGCTGCAGCGCGCGAATCGACCCCCAATTTGTTATAAATGCTGGCCAGGTGGGCCTTGACCGTGCGCTCGCTGATGCTCAAATTCAGCGCGATCTCTTTACTACGCTCCCCCCGCGCCGCGGCGACCAGCACTTCCATTTCGCGTTCGGTCAGGCAGCCGTTCGGGTCAGCCGGCAGACTGGCCGCCGGTGGTTTTTGGACAGGAGCCGTCTCGCGTGGGACCAGCATGCGCGCCAGAAACTCCGGTTTGAGCAGGGTCTCCCCGTGCGCCGCCGCCCGGATCGAATTGAACAGAGCCTGCCGGCCGGTATCTTTGAGCAGGTAGCCGCGTGCGCCTAATTGCAGGCCGCGCAGCATCAACTCGTCCTCATTATAAGTGGTCAGGATCACTACCGCTACGAGCGGGTCAGTCTCGTGCAGTCGCTCCAGGGCAGTCAATCCGTCCATGCCGGGCATGCGCAGGTCCATCAGAACCACATCCGGATGGGTTTCAGCCGACATCACCAGGGCCTCGCCCCCATCGACCGCCTCACCAACCACTTCGAAGTCCGCCACCGTCTCTAAAATCAGCCGCAGACCTTCGCGGACGATCTGGTGGTCATCACAAATCAAAATGCGGATCGATTGGCTCATTCAGTGCGCCCCCTTTGATTCGAGTCTGGCCGGTTGGATTGGAATGACTATACGCAGGAAGCTCCCTTTTCCAGCCAGGCTGTGAATCTCAGCCTGTCCATGCGCGAACCGGGCCCGTTCTTTGATCCCCACCAGCCCATAGTGGCCCTGTTCGCCCACCTTGACCGCCGGATCGAAACCCACCCCGTCATCTTCGATCTCGATCAGCAGCTGGCCCTTGTTTTCTTTAATTCGCACCTGGCAGTTTTTCGCCTTGGAGTGCCGCTCGATATTGCTGATGCCCTCACCCACAATACGATAAAGCGCTTCGGCTAATTCTTCGGGGATTTCCAAATCCTCATCCATTTCCAGGGTGCAATTGATCCCGACGGATTCGCGCAGCCGCCGGGCCTCTTTCTGGCAATAATCATACAGGTCGATCCCCAGGCGGTTGCCCGAGCGTAACTGGTCGATCATCCGGCGTGCGTCTGCCAGAGCCGAGCGGGCGCGTTCCATGGTGTGGTTAACGATCACTTGAGCGCGTTCGGTATTTCCGGCCGTCAGGTAGGTATCGGCTGCCTCAAGCTGCAAAATGGTCCCGGCCAGCCCCGCTGAAAGCGAATCGTGCAGCTCCCGGGCAATCCGCTGGCGTTCGGCGTTCAGGGTCAACTGCTCGATCTGGGCGGCATAGTCCGATAACTGCCGGTTGGCCTGCTCCAGCTCGCGGCTAAGTTTTTGGGCCTGCATGCGGGCACCGATCTGCTTGAGATACAGGTTCACGTAAATGATCACAAACAAGGTCATGGGCACGAACGGCAAAAGCCAGCCTAACAAATCCGTTTCCGGCATAAAGACGTAGTACGTCAGCAGCGACAGCACCAGGTAGAACAACACTGCCACGGTCTTCCGCGAAGTGGTGCTGAACATCCCCATCGCTTCACCGATCAAAGCCATAAACAGCCCATAGCTGATGTATGGCATCCCACTCAAACCACAGATGGCGAATACCAGTGCACCTTGGCCAACAATGTAAACAATGTACTGGGATGGCTTATATTGAAACCCGATGATCGACCAGTGCAGCACCAGGTGGACCAGGTTCAGGATAACGAAGGGCACCCAATAAACGGGCTGCTTTAGCTTGGGGGAAGCAATCATCGACCAAACTGCAATGCCCGTCAGAATCACAACCAGGAAATAGAAAAACGAGAAGGTTGCCCGGTCGTTGGCGCTGGCCAACGACAAGTTGGTGCGGATTTTTTGAAAAACGCTGGTTCGTTTGACCTGTTTATTTTCCATCTTGTTTAAATTATACCTGTCCTCCCCTTTTTGACATTGTCCGAAAGCATATTGTCCTTAAGTACAATGCCCGTTTCCCCTTTGCACGATGGAGACCAGCAGCCGCTTACCTATACTGTTCATAGTTGAAAATCTTTGGGAGGATAAATCCATGAAAGCTGTTTTAGATAAAAATATCGGCCAGTTGATCTTCAAGGCAATTGCTTTCGCCATGTCAGTCGCCGTTATTCTCTTGAATATTCTCGGCGCGGCCGAGCCGGAAACTTCGATCACATTATTGGCCATCGCAATTTTCTGCCTGGCCATTTTGCAATTTCAAAAAGCTTGAGGGCGTGATGAGTAAAGAAACTACCGTTCAAATCATTGATTTACACAAGTCGTTTGGCAGTCTCAAGGCCGTCGATGGCGTCGACTTCGCCATCCAGTCCGGTGAGACCTTCAGCCTGTTAGGGCCGAATGGCGCCGGAAAGAGCACCACAATTTCCATGATCAGCGGCCTGATCAAGGCCGACCAGGGTGATGCCAGTATTCTCGGGCACTCCATTCGCAGCGATCCGCAGGCTGCCCGGCAGAACCTGGGTGTCGTTCCGCAAGATATCGCCCTGTATCCCGATCTTTCGGCCCAGGAAAACCTGGTTTTCTGGGGGCAAATGTTCGGCTTGCGCGGGGGTGAGTTGAAAAGCCGGGTTAAGTCCGCCCTGGAACGGATCGAGTTGACCGAGCGACAGAATGGTAAGGTGGGCACTTTCTCGGGCGGGATGAAACGCCGCCTGAATATCGCCGCGGCCTTGCTGCACAACCCGCGGGTAATCATCCTGGACGAGCCCACGGTCGGTATCGATCCGCAGAGCCGCCGGCACATCCTGGACTGGATCAAGGAGCTGCACGATCAAGGCGTCAGCGTACTGTACACCACCCATTACATGGAAGAAGCCGCCGAACTATCTGACCGGATCGCGATTATGGACAACGGCAAAATCATTGCCCAGGGCAACCATACCGAACTGATCCGCCTGGTCGGTGAAAACACCCGCATCGATCTGACCATCAACGCCAACAAAGAGGAAGTACTGAGCGCCTGGAAGACTATCCCAGGGGTGACCAAAGCCGACCGAACCGACGGAACCATCAGCATCCTGACCCCCGACAGCAACCAGGTTCTGCCGGCTCTCTTCGAAACCGCCGGCCGCTTGAACGCACGCATCACCGGCATGAACGTGGTCGAGCCTAACCTCGAAACTGTGTTTTTGCACCTGACCGGCAAAGCGCTGCGCGACTGAACAGGAAAAGTGTGCCATGAAAATTTTCAATATCGCACTCAAAGATCTCATCCAATCTTCTCGCAGCCTGGTCGCAGTGGGCATGATGATCGTTGCCCCGCTGCTCATCACCGGGCTGGTGGGGCTGGCCTTCGGCGGAACCGCCAAGAGCGGCGAAATGACCCTGACCGATTTTCCGGTAGTCGTCGCCAATCTAGACCAGGGTACCGCCGGCTCGCCAGCACTGGGGGACCAACTGCAAAGTTATCTCATATCGGACCAGGTACCGGCCTGGCTGAAAGTGGAGACCGTGACCGACGAACAAAGTGCGCGCCAGGCTGTTAGCGATCAAAAAGCTTCCGCAGCCTTGATTATCCCCGCCGGTTTCACCCAGGCTTTCTACGCTGAGCAGTCCAGCGCTTCGCTGACCCTGCTGCACGACGCGGCCGCCGGCACTGGCCTGCAAGTGTTCGACGCATTGGTCGATCAATATCTGCATACCTTGGACGGCACGGCCATCCTCAGCGAGCTGGCCGGGCCATCGGCTCCCCCGGCCTTGCTGGGTGAATATATCCAGAGCCATACGGACCTGGTCAGCGGCCTGCAAGCGGACAACAGCCCCTATTTGGAGACGGTCGACGTTTCGGCCACCGCTCAGGATGCATCCCCACTGGCCCTGATCCTGCCCAAAATGATGGCCGGGATGATGATCTTCTTCGTCTTCTTCAGCGGCGCCAACGGCGCGCTGTCGATCCTGCGTGAAGAAGAGCAGCAGACCTTGCCGCGGCTGTTGACTACGCCTACCAGCCGCAAGACCATCCTGGCCGGTAAATTCCTGGCCGTCTGGCTGACCATTTTGATCCAATCGCTGGTCTTGCTGGTGGCTTCGCATCTGCTCTTCCACATCGAATGGGGCAACCCGCTCAACCTGGGTGTCGCCGTGTTCGGCCTGTCCCTCGCCTCGACCGGCTTCGGGGTCTTCCTGCTCACTTTTGCCAATAACGCCCGCCAGGCCGGCGCCATCACCGGCGGGATCCTCAGTGTCATGGGCATGATGGGCGGCCTGTTCACCGCGGTCATCTCCAACCTGCCGGCCGCCTTCACAATCGTGGCGCTCTTTACTCCCCAGGGCTGGGCCATGCGCGCCTTTTCGCAAGCGCTGGATGGCGCCAGCCTGGCGACCATCCTGCCGACTATCGCCGTTCTGGGCTTGCTCGGAGCCGGCTTCTTCGCCGGTGGGCTGCTGCGCTTTCAACGGCGCAACAGTACTGCTTACTAAATCCAAATGGAGTTTGCCATGCGCATCCTCACCCTTACCTTAAAAGACCTGTCGCAAATCATCCGCGATCGCAAATCCTTGATCTTTTTCATCCTTATGCCGGCCCTGTTCACCGCCTTTATGGGCTTTGCGCTCAAAGCCGGCAGCTCATCCGACCAGCCTGCCTCGATCTCGATCGGCTGGTTGAACCAGGACGGCGATACGCCCATCACCTCCGCGCTGCGCTCCAGCCTGGCGGCCAACCCAACCTTTGCCTTCCAGGATGTACAGGCCCAACCCCAGGCGGACCTGGAAGCGCAGGTCAAAGAACAGAACCTGGCCGCCATCCTGATCATCCCGGCCGGCTATAGCGACGCCCTGGCGACCGCCTCGCCCGAGCCGCTGCAACTGATCCTCGACCAGACCAACGGCAATGCCCAAACAATCCAGTCGGCGGTACACGCCAGCCTGTCCACCCTGGCGGACAGCCAGGAAATGGCCCGCCTGGTGGCGCCGGACAACATCGCCGGACAGAACACGGTACTTCAGGCCGCCATCCAGGCCTGGCAGAACCCGAACTACACCATCGTTTCGCAGACCCCCCAGACCGGCCCGGCCTCGGCCGAGGTCCTGGACAACGCTTACAATCAATCTTCGCCGGGGATGATGGTGATGTTCGCCATCTTCGGACTGACCACTTCAGCGATGGTGCTGGTCAACGAGCGCCAGGCGCACACCCTGGAACGTATGCTGGCCGGTGGGGTTTCCACCGCGGAAGTGATCGTGGGGCACACCATGGCCATGTTCGTGGTCGTGTTCATCCAATCCACAATTTTGATCGTACTCGGCCAGGCCGTCTTCCACGTAAATTACTTCGGCCATCCGGCGGCATCTTTCCTGGCCCTGGCCGCCCTGGCGCTGTGGGTTTCAGCCCTGGGTTTGCTGATCGGCGCTTTCTCCAAAGGGACCGAGCAGGTGACCATGTTCGGTATGCTGGCCATGTTCCTCCTGTCCGCCCTGGGCGGGGCCATGTTCCCGCTCGATTTTGCCGGCAACGGCTTTACAGCCATCGGCAAACTGCTGCCCAGCAGTTGGGCGATGAACAGCTTCCAGGACGTGCTGGTACGCGGCTACTCCCTGCCGGGGATCTTGCCCGCCCTGGCGATCCAGGCCGGTTTTGCCGCCCTGTTCCTCTTCCTGGCCGTGTCCAGGTTCAAGAAAGCCGGCGCCGCGGCCTAGAATAGAAATGAGGCATATTTCAAACCTTCCCCTTCGTATCCGAAGGGGAAGGTTTTTTTGTTCCAACCTGAGCCGGTCCGTTGCCAAAACACCAATCGGGATCTTTTTTTCGATAACCCAAACATATTGTTGGGTTGCGGGCGATGGTGCAAGTTACAAACAACCTCTCCTCCCGCAGCGTTTCGATCATTGCCCGCAACTCAACTTACAAAAGCCAAACATTCCTCCGACCGAAGGGGTCCCTTCAGCGCCAAAATCCAACAAGCTAACCGCTAAGAGCCAACAGCTAAAAGCTGCTCGCTTCCGGTGAGTTACGGGCAAAGCCTGGTATATCGTGCTGTCCGGTGATTATTCAATGCTATCGATTAGCCCTGCACCCACCTCTACATACTGAGAAACAGAAACACCGAAACACCTCACCTGCCATTCTTTTTTCAATTAACTCAAATTTTACTGTCGTTCATCAGATGTTAACAAATCCTTGCAGGGCGGTTAACTTGCGTTTGCTAATATAGTCGAGACACAAAAATCCAAATTTTTTAGGAGAAGAATTTCAATGCGTCGCGTATTTCTTTCTAGTTTGTTCGTGCTTATGATCCTGAGTGTGGCCCTGTCAGCTTGCGCTGCCCCGGCTGCTACCCAGGAAGGTCCTACCTCCACGCCAGTGGTTGTGACCCAGATCGTCGAGGGCACACCGATGGTTATCACCGCCACTCCCGAACCCCAACCGACCACCCTGCCGGCTGGCTCGATCCAATTGAATGGCGCGGGCGCCACTTTCCCGCTGCCTGTGTACACTGAATGGATTTATGCTTACCAGTTCGTCAATCCGGCCGTCACCATCAACTACCAGGGTATCGGCTCTGGCGGCGGTAAGAAAGCCATCATCGACGGCACCGTGGACTTCGCCGGTTCCGACTCGCTGGTTACGGACGACGAATACACCCAGGGCAAAGACCTGCAAATGTACCCCATGCTGGCCGGCGCCGTAGTTCCGATCTACAACATCGATGGTATCACCGCTGACGATCCCGTCATGGTTCTGGATGGCCCCACCCTGACCGCAATCTACAATGGCGACATCACCAACTGGAACGATCCCAAGATCGCTGCCCTCAACCCTGACCTGGCCAGCAAACTGCCCAATGCCTCCATCACGGTTGCCCATCGCTCCGATGGTTCCGGCACGACCGAAATCTTCACCCGCGCACTGTCCGCTTTCGACGACAACTGGAAGAACAACGTTGGTTTTGGTACCTCGGTCGAATGGCCTGTGGACAAAGCCGGCACCGGTATCGGCGGTAAGGGTAACGCTGGTGTAGCTGCAACCGTCCAGAACACCCCCAACTCCATCGGTTATGTCGAATTGAATTACGCCATTGCAAATAGCATCACCTTCGCCAATTTCATCAATGCGGCCGGCAAGACCGTGACCGCCAGTGGCGACACCGTTCAGTCTGCTATGAATGACTTCGCTGACTCCTTCACCGACAAATTCACCAACGTCATCGTGAACGGTTCTGGCGACAACACCTGGCCGATCGCTGGCTACACCTACCTCGTTCTGCACACCACCTCGATGACCGACTGCACCAAAGCCAAAGCCATTGTTGACTTCTTTACCTGGGCTATGACCGATGAGAATGCCGGCAACCGCGCTTCACAGTTAGGTTACTCCACCCTGCCCTCCGCCGTGCGCGACCAGGTACTGGCCAAGTTCGGTGATTTGACCTGCAACGGTGGCCAACCCGTCAAATAATCTAGAAACGCAATTTTCGCTAGCCAACCTCCTTAGAGGCAAGATTAATCAGGATTGGAGGGTCCGACCAGGGCTCTCCAATCCTCTCATGAAAAGCAAGAAATGACCACAAAATCCTCCTCTCTCTCAAAAACAGCCCATCCTCTCCAAAAATTTTTCAAACATGGGGATAATGTTTGGAACCCATTGCTGGTGATCTCTGCTTTTGTATTACTGGTTATTGTTCTGGCAATTGGATTTCTCCTCTGGCAAGATTCGGCCGGCGCGCGATCTCAGCTTGGACTCAAGTTCCTGCTCCCCACCAATGACCCAACCTGGAACCCGGTCACGGGCAAATTTCAAGCCTGGCCATTTATTTACGGCACGCTGATTACATCCTTGTTTGCGCTCGTCTTTGCTATCCCCATCAGCCTGGGCATTGCGATCTTTTTGGCCGAATTGTGCCCACATTGGCTGCGGGGACCCCTGGGGACTTTGATCGAATTATTGGCCGCAATCCCGAGTGTGGTTTATGGCCTGTGGGGTCTTTTTATATTTTTGCCGGTCATCGTCCACCCTATTTCAGTATTCTTGAATGATTTTCTAGGGTTTTTGCCGCTCTTTGCCGGTCCGCTTCCGGCCAGTGGCGCCAGTCGAATAGGCGCAGCAATTATCCTGACCATTATGGTGATTCCCACCATTGCTTCGGTTATCCGCGATGTTCTTTTAGCCATTCCCAACTCTCAACGCGAAGCTGCCCTGGCGCTGGGCGCCACCCAATGGGAAACCATCTGGCAGGTGTTGGTGCCTTATGGTTTATCCGGAATCCTGGGGGCTGTGATCCTGGGACTGGGCCGCGCCTTGGGCGAGACCATGGCCGTCACTATGGTGATCGGCAACAGCATCGAGGGCTCGCCCTCTCTGCTGCGCCCGGGATATACGATGGCCAGCGTCATTGCCAACGAATTTGCCGAAGCTGTCTCGACCATCCATTCCGAATCGCTGATCGCAATCGGTTTGACCTTATTCTTTATCACCCTGATCCTCAACATCGTTGCCCGCCTGCTCGTCTGGAGCGTAGCCCGGCGCACCCCCCAGGAGGCCCGCATATGACCGAAATGATTGCTGCAGAAAGCCCCATTCGCGCCAACACCGTGGTTATCGACGTCCACCAGCGCTACCGCCGCCGGAAAGCCACTAATTTCACCATGCTCACCCTGACCGGCCTTCTGACCTTGTTAGCCTTGGTGCCTTTATTCTGGATCATCGGTTACGTTATTTACAAAGGCGGCCAGTACATCAACCTGGATTTCTTCACCCAGTTTCCCAAGCCAATGGGGATGGCCGGCGGTGGAGTATTGAGCGCTATCGAAGGCACAATTATTCTAACGATCATCGCCGGAGTGTTTTCTATTCCGTTCGGTATCCTGGTCGCATTTTACGTCGCCTACCGCCCCAATACCCTTTTAGGAACCGTCGCGCGGTTTTCCACCGACGTTTTGTCCGGGGTCCCTTCGATCGTGATCGGTTTGTTTGGTTACGCATTGATGGTCAAACCGATGGGCTATTACTCGGCCCTGGCAGGCGGTGTCGCCCTGGCACTCATCATGCTGCCAACCATAGTACGAACGACCGAAGAGATGATCAAACTGGTGCCCCCTTCCCTGCGCGAAGGCTCGCTTGCCCTGGGTTCTTCGGAATGGAAAACGGCCCTATCGATTACGCTGCCGGCTACCCTGAATGGGATCGTGACCGGCTTTATCCTGGGCCTGGCTCGCGCCTCTGGCGAAACAGCTCCCCTGCTTTTTACCGCGTTGGGTAATGAGAACTTTAACGTGAGCCGGATCATAACCAGCAGCCTGGCCAACGGCCATAACATCTTCCAGGCAATTTGGGCCATGCTCAACCAGCCGGTCAACTCGCTGCCGCTTACCTTGTGGAAATATTCGCAAATGCCCTACGTCGAGCGCGTCAACCAGTCCTGGGCCGTCGCCCTGGTACTGATGATGATCGTCCTGGCAGCTAATATTTTGGCCAGGGTGTGGGTCGGCGCTCGTGCCAGACGACTGCGCGGCTGATACCTGATATAATCACTGTTCTAAGGAATTCCAAATGGTTTCACCATCTCACCAAAACCCTGCTCCCCAAGTTCTTCCTCACCTGACCGGCCTTGGAGCAAGTCCACGCGGCGAAAGCGACCTGGCCCCTACCGATGGGCTGGAGATAAAAGTCGAAGCAAAAAGCCTTTCGGTCTTTTACGGTAAGTTTCGGGCCATCAATCAGGTCAATATTTCCATCCCCTCCAACCGAATTACGGCCGTAATTGGCCCGTCGGGGTGTGGAAAATCGACCATGCTGCGCTGTTTCAATCGTATGAATGACCTGGTTGCCAATACAGTGGTTGAAGGCGAAATTCTCCTGGATAACGACAACATCAATTTACCCACTGTCGATATCGTGGATGTCCGCCGCCGGGTCGGGATGGTCTTTCAACGACCCAACCCATTTCCCAAGACCATTTACGACAACATCGTCTATGGACCGCGCTTGTATGGTATCCGCAAGAAATCCGACCTGGATTCGGTCGTCGAGGTAAGCCTGAAGCAGGCCGCCTTGTGGGATGAGGTTAAAGATAAACTACGCCAATCGGCCCTGGCTCTGTCAGGTGGCCAGCAGCAGCGACTGTGCATTGCCCGCGCCCTGGCCGTCCAACCCGAGGTCATCCTGATGGACGAACCCGCTTCTGCACTCGACCCGATCGCCACACTGCGTATCGAGGAACTGATGCAAGAGTTGAAGCACAATTACACCATCATGATCGTGACTCACAACATGCAGCAAGCCGCGCGTGTCTCCGATTTCACGGCTATGATGATGATTAATGACCAACGGGCCGGTGAAGTGATCGAATTCGATGACACCCAGAAGATCTTTACCAGGCCGAAGGATCAAAGGACGGAAGACTATGTTACAGGTCGATTCGGTTAATTCGCCAGTCAACTATAGAGAGGTTATCATGCCACGGGAAACTCTAAATCGCCAGATGGGCCAAATCCAGGATGAAATCCTCATCTTGGGCAGTATGGTGGAGCAGGCCATGCTTTCGGCCGTGGACACCCTCAAGAAACGCGATCGCAAAGAGGCCAGAGAGATCTTCGAACAGGACCAGGTGATCAACGATAAGCGTTTCGCGATCGAGAATGCGATCATCATCCTTATGGCTACCCAACAACCCATGGCACGTGATCTGCGCAACCTGGCCGCCATGCTGGAAGTCAATTCGGAGCTGGAGCGGATGGGGGACTATGCCAAAGGAATTGCCAAAGTGGTGCTGCTGATGGGGGACGCAGAACCCTTTTTTCCTGCCGCTGAAATTTCCTCCATGGCGGAAAAATCCGTCAGCATGCTTCATCGGGCATTGACCGCCTTTATTGAAGAAAATGTCAACCAGGCGCTGGCCATCCCCAAAGAAGATCAGGAAGTGGACGATTTGTTCAACCTTGCTTACCACAAGATCGTGGATGAAATGATCGCCAACCCTGCCAGCATCGACCAGACCAATTATATGATGTGGGTCATCCACAACATCGAGCGAATGGCCGATCGGGTCACCAATATTTGCGAGCGGACCATTTTCATCGCCACCGGTGAGTTGTACGAAGTCGATGGGATGGACGAAGAAGACATGGATCTCTAGGCTTTGTTTGGCCTGCAAATATGAGGTATTTGCGGATATAACGGACCCGCAAATACCTCATATTTATATAATCATTTATGCCCCTCAACGGCGTCAAATTTTTTGCCTCATAATGCTATAATAATTATAGGGCAACTACTCAGGCTCATTTTAAAATATCCAAATTTCAGGTGTTTGCGAGGGCTGTGTGCCCGCAACCACTTATAATTCGGGTTTCTTCCCAGTCAGGCTGGGCGGTACCATGGATGGGAATCATTTTCTCCTTTCGCCAGACCCGTTGAAAGGTAATTGCAGGCCATGTTACGGACGCATAATTTTAAAGGAAAATTAATTGTCGTTGAAGGAATCGATGGCTCGGGTAAATCAACCCAGATCGATCTCCTCTACAAATGGCTCAAATCTCAAGGGAAAACTGTGTTCTTTAGCGAGTGGAATTCATCCCAGTTGGTCAAAAGCACAACCCGGGCCGCAAAAAAGCAAAAAGCCTTCACCCCCACTACTTTCAGCCTCCTGCAGGCCACTGACTTTGCCGACCGCTGGGAAAATCAAATGCTGCCTATGCTCAAAGCGGGGGTAATCGTCCTGGCCGACCGTTATGCATTTACGGCTTTCGCCCGCGACGTTGCCCGCGGGGTACACCCCGATTGGGTGCGTAACCTGTATTCATTCGCCCCTCAACCCGACCTGGTCTTTTACTTCCAGGTGCCGGTCAATATTGCCGTCGATCGCATTCTTTCCGGACGTGCCAAGCTGAAATTCTACGAAGCCGGGCTGGATTTGGGCTTGTCTGAAAACAAGGTGACCAGCTTCCGCCTTTTCCAGCAGCGGATCGTCAATGAATACGACGCGATGACGCCCGAGTTCGATATGACCGTGGTGGACGGAACTTTACCGGTCCAGGTTCAACAGAGTTTCATTCGCCAGCGGGTGAAAACGCTCATCCGCGGCTGGAGAGGCTTGCCCAACCCAATGGCACGCGCGATCCAGGCCCGCTCAAGGCGCAACCGCAACCAACCGGCCGTCCAATCCCAAGAAAAAACCGATCGCCAGCCCGACGAGGTAGCCTCATGACCACCAGCCGATTTTATGGGAATGGATTTCCCTACAGCCACATTAAAAGTATGCCCGGTAAATTGATCGTACTGGAAGGATCGGATGGCGTTGGCCGTTCGACCCAGATCGCGATGCTGCGCGAATGGCTGGAGACCCAGGGTATGGCCGTTTCGGACACCGGGCTGCGGCGCTCCTCGCTGGCCCAAAGCGGCCTGGATGCCGCCAAGCAGGGCCATACGCTCAGCCGGACGACCATGAACCTGTTCTACGCCACCGACTTTGCCGACCGGTTAGAGAACCTGATTATCCCGGCCCTTAAAGCCGGCTTCTACGTCCTTTCCGATCGCTATTTCTTCTCGATCATCGCCCGGGACGTCGTCCGTGGAGCCGATCCAGAATGGGCACGCAAGATTTACGGTTTTGCCCTGAAACCCGACCTGGTCTTTTACCTGCGCGCCGATGTTCACACATTGGTCTCACGGATGGTCCAGGGGCGCGGCTTCGATTATTGGGAATCGGGCATGGATATCCGCTGCGCAGATAATCTCTACGACAGTTTTATGGTCTATCAATCCCAACTGATCGACCAGTTCGAGCAGATGGCCGAAGAATACAGCTTCATCACCATCGACGCCACCCGCCCGGCCAATATTGTATTCAAAGACTTGTGCGAAAACATCACCAAAAAATTGATTACGCCCTGAGCTTTACTTCAGGCTGCTGAACTACAGGAAATAATCTGACCAGCGGACGAAAGGGAAAAATAGCCATGCCCAGAACGCCCGACAATCCCACTATTAAAATCTTCGGCGCCGCGCTTCTGCTGCATAACTTGAACGCGATCATGCAGGAAGTGGAAGGAGTGCGCACTTCGCGGGACATCGAATATGTTCACCGCATGCGGGTGGCCACCCGCCGCTTACGCAGCGGCATTGACCTGTTTGGCCCGCTTTTGTACTCGAAACGATCCCCAGGCTGGCTAAAGAACGTCCGCAGCCTGACCGGCGCCCTGGGGAAAGCGCGCGATACCGACGTACAAATCGCCCTGGTGAACGTAACGCTCAAGTCATTGCAATCCCCGCAGCGCTCTGGGGTGCACCGGCTGCTGCTGCGCCTGCGCCAGCGCCGGGTCCGCTACCAGGCCAATGTCCTCGGCGCCCTGAAAAAATTCGAACGCAGCCATACCGCTAACGATATGGTCCAAAAATTGGCTCCCCTGGATTTTTACAAAAACTACATCAATCCGCAAAATCCCGGCTTGCAGCAAATCGCTTACGATAACATCCAGGCCAACTTGACCGATTTCTTCAGCTACGAGGAAGCCGTCCAGGACCCCAATAACATCGCCGAACTGCACGCTATGCGGATTGCCGCCAAACACTTGCGCTATACGATGGAGTTCTTTACTGGCATCTACCCGGACGAGTTGAAAAGCCCATTAAAGATGCTGCGGACTTGCCAGGACTTGCTGGGAAGTATCCACGACAACGATGTATGGATCGACTGGCTGCCCAGGTTTATTTTAAAAGAACGCCAGCGCACGATTATTTACTATGGCAGCGCGCGGCCTTTCGCCGCGCTGCAACCCGGCCTGGAGTATTTTTTAAACGCCCGCAAAGATGACCGTGCCCGGTTGTACGACCAATTCATGACAACCTGGGATAAATGGAGAGCCAATCAGGAGTGGGAAAAACTGCAAACCACCCTGGATGTTTCTTTGGCCGAATCCATCATGTTGGCCGAACAACCCGAACCCCCCGCCCCGGATGGTCCGGAGGTCTTACCGGAATGAGAGTCGCGCTGATTGGCGATATCCATGCCAATCTGCCGGCATTAGAGGCGGTACTGGCACACGCTCAAGCCCAGCATGTGGACCAAATCTGGAATATTGGTGATTTTGTCGGCTATGGCGCATTCCCCGACCAGGTCGTTTCACGCGTCCGTGAGCTGAATATTCTCAGCATTCGCGGCAATTACGACCGCAAAGTGCTGGATTACCCGCGCAAACACAAAAAGTGGGAAGGCAAAAAAGCCGGCGAAAAGATCCTGGCCTTTGGCTGGGCCTACGAGCACCTTTCGGGCCCAAACCTGGATTACCTGGCCGATTTACCGGAAGAACGCATTCTGGCTGTGGAGGGTTGGCAGGTCCTGTTGACCCACGCCAGCCCGGTCTCTGCCAACGAGCACCTCTGCCCAACCACGCCGGAAAGCCGTCTGCAGGAAATCGCCCGGGAAAGGCCGGTTCAAGTCGCGATCTTCGGGCACTCGCACCAGGCGTTCGCCCGTAAAGCCGGTGGGACCTGGTTTATCAACACCGGCAGTGTCGGCCGCCCGGATGACGGCGACCCGCGCGCCTGTTACGCCTTTCTGCTGCTCGAACCCGGGTCGTTGGGTGTATGTCACTTCCGGGTGACATACGATGTCCAGCACGCCGCCGATGCCATTACCCAACAGCATTTACCGGATGAATTTGCCCGCATGATCCTCTCTGGGCACAATTTCGATAAGGTCAAGGCCGATGACGACTGAGCGTGTGCGTAACGATTATTTGACCAACGACCAGCGCCAGGGCATTCAGGCTGCCCGCCGCCTGGACGAGACCTGCCACACGGATTTCGCCCATATCGACCAGGTGACCCGCCTGGCGTTGAAGCTTTACGACGAGCTGGCGCCGCTGCACGAATGCAGCCCGATCGAGAAATACTGGCTGCACATGGCCAGCCTGCTCCACGATACCGGCTGGATTGAGGGAGCCAAGGGCCACCATAAGGCCAGCCTGCAAATCATCTTGAATACCCCCATGCTGCCGTTGGACAGTCACGAAAGGCTGTTGATCGGCTCGATTGCCCGGTATCACCGCAAAGCCTACCCCAGCCTCAAGCATGATCATTACCGCGCCCTGGATGTGTACGAGCGCCACACCGTTTCTGTCCTGGCCGGAATTTTACGGGTCGCGGACGGCCTGGACCAGCGCCATTTAAGCGCTGTCGAAGATATCCGTGTGATCCTTGATCCGCCGGTAGTCAAAATTCAATACATGAGCGAATTACCGGCCCAGATCGAAGCGCAGGCCGCCCAGCGCAAATGCGGCCTGCTCGAAAAAGCGCTGAATATCCAGCTCGTTTTCGAAGAAGTGGTCGTTTAATCCAGGAATTTTTTCGGATTGCCCGGATCCAAACCCTGTAATTACGGAAAATGGTTCTTCCTCGGGCCAGATCGGAAATTAAGGGATAGCTGAGTAGTTACGAAAATGTTAGCTGTGGGATGCGCGCATATAACCAACCAGCACCCAGGGCAGCATACAAAAGATACCGACCAACGCCGGTCCGTCCAGGTTGAATACAAAGTCCAGGGCCACGCTGGATATTCCCATCAACAGGTAGGCGGTCACCGCCCAGTTATCCGGAGCGCGCCGGGCCGTTTCCCTGCCGGTGCGGGGGCCTTTCCCGGCCAGGAAGCCGAACAAACCCATGGCCACAAAAGTGGTCAGCCACCAGCCCCAATAATTTTGCAGTGGCACACCAAAATAGGCCCCGTTGACCTCCCAAACCCAATGCCCACCCAGGACCATCAGCGGGTCCATGGCCAGGTCCCAGGCCGTCATCACCAGGCCGCCCAGCGCAGCCACCAGAATCGCGCGCCCAATTCGTTTTCCACGGCTTTCCGGCAGGATCCGGCCGGCGATCACCAGCGAACTGTACATCATCATAAACCAGGCCAGCGGGATTAAATAAGGCACCAAACCCAGAAACTTCGGCCCCAGTTTGTCGGTGTAATGATACGGCCCGTAGACCTTACCGGTGGCCACGCCCAGGCTCTCGAAGGCAAGGCTGACCACGAAAACCACGACCACCAGCAAAAGGATCTTCTTCCAGCCATAACGCTGGAAACCGTGCAGGATCGCAAAGATGAAGGCCGTCAGGGTGGTCAAGGGTGTCAGAAAACCCATCGTCCCCGGCAGGAAGAGCACATCCATAATGGCCAGGGCGATCAAAATGCCCGTCAGCCATAAAAATACCAGCGTAATCCGTTTTAAGCTTCATCGATTTAATTCCCCGTCGCTCTCATGATTTCTTCGATCGCGACCGGCGCCATCTCGCGCTCGAAGACCTGCCCAAATGCCTGTCCAATCGAATGCGCCACCACATCCATGGCCGGTACAGGCTCAAGCAATTCGCTCAGGGCAATCATACGGACCCCATCCAGGCCGCAGGCCACGATTCCATTCCAATAATCCATATCCGGGGACACGTTCAGGGCAAAACCGTGCCGGCTGATTCCGCGTGCATCCACTTTAACCCCGATCGAGGCCAGCTTGGCCGGCTCACCGCCCGAAGGCAGATCGACCCATACCCCGGTCAGCCCTTCGCGGGTGCCGGCCTGGACACCTAAACGGGCAAGCGCCTGGATCAAGGCCCGTTCCAGCCGGCGCAGGTAACCCACGTAGTCTGCCTGGGGTAGGCGGTCACCTTGCCAGCCCGGCGCTGCCAGGGCCATCAGCGGATAGCCCACCAACTGGCCCGGGCCGTGGTAGGTAACGTCTCCGCCGCGATCCACCTCGAAGGTGCGTACACCCCGCCGGTTCCGCTCGTCCTCATCCCACAGCACGTGTTCCCAGCCACCCCGCCGGCCAATTGTATAGGTGTGCGGATGTTCCAACAACAAGAGCGTGTCCGCACACGTGCCGGCCGCAATCTCGCCCGCCAGGGCTAGTTGCAGATCCCAGGCAGCCTGATAATCCAGGCGGCCTAACCAGGCCAATTGGCAAATTCTCGTGGCCATTCGCCAGTCCCCTGCTAAATGTTACCGGACCAGTGGGGGCAGTTGGGTAAGCCCGGCGAACAAATCGTTTTCGACCACACCGTTTGCTTCCGGGTAGGCGCGGATGAAGAGTTCCCGTGCTGAAAAGAGCCGGCGGATGGGTGCCAAAATCCCGCCGCCGATCATGCCGCCGCCCTGGCTGGCGTGGCAGGCGGCAGCCTTGTCGCGGATGTCGGCGACCTGGCGGTAATTGACCACCGCGTTGATCGGGAAATCCACTTCGGCGATCGAGGCCAGATCGATATCCTGGTTGTGGCCAAATTTATGCGGGTCTTTACCGATCAGGCGGTACCAGCGCACGGCCATCCGCAGCAGCCAGCGCGGAATAGTTTGGTAATACAGTTTAGCCGACTGGAACTGCTCCAGGCCCTCGGGGTCCACGAATGTCGGGTCATAGGCCAGGCGAAACGCATCCCGGGTGGCCTTATGAATGGCGATGTGGTCCGGATGACGGTAACCGCCAATGGGGTCGAAAGTGATCACCACATCCGGTTCGATCTTGCGGATGTAATGTGCAACCTCCCTGGCAAGCTTATCCTCCGGCTGGGCAGCCAGGGCGTTGGGATGGTCATTATCCGCTGACCCGGGCATCCCCGAATCTCGGTAACCGAGGAAGATTACGCCGCTCAACCCCAGCAAACCGGCAGCGCAGCGCAGCTCGGATTCGCGCCGTTCGGCGATGCTGTTATAACCCGCCATATATTTTTCCTCGACGTCGCCAACTTCACCGCGGGTTGCGCAAATGAGATAAACCTTCACACCACGGCGGGCATAGTACGCCAGGGTACCGCCCATACCAAATGTCTCATCATCCGGATGGGCCAAAATACTTAACATTACTGGAACTTTTTCTGTCATTTTCTCCTGCCTGTAGATTAATAAATTGAGCCATCGTAACTGTTCAGCTACTGCAAATGAGCGGGGTGTTTTTATAGTTTTTCGTGTGCTTTGCACGCGAAAAACTATAAAAACACCCCTAATTTCAAAATTTGCCTGAGCAGTTGCGAGTCATCAATATTTCCGCAGCGACGGATCGACCTGGTCGGCCCAGGCATTGATCCCGCCGACCATATTCAAAACATGCGGGAAACCCGCCGCCAGCATCTGACGAACACCTCGGGCGGAACGGACCCCCGTCCGGCAGAACAAGACATACTCTTCTTGGGGGTCCATTGTTTTCATTCGCTGGCCCAGTTTCTCCAACGGGATAGCAACCGCCCCCGGCAGCGCCGAGACCTGTTGTTCGACCGGGTCGCGTACGTCGATAAGAGTGAGCAGTTCACCTTGCTTGATCCTATCGGCCAGTTCAGCCGGATCGACGTCCCGGCCGCTGCCCACCCGGTTCTCGTTGATATTAACCGCCGGCACGCCGCAAAACTGTTCATAATCGATCAGACCGGTAATTTGTGGCTGCGGGCCACAGACCGGGCAGGCAGGATTCTTGCGCAGCTTTACCATCTGGATCGACATTTCCAGAGCATCGTACAATAGCAGCCTACCGGCCAGGGTCTCGCCGATTCCCAGGGCCAGCTTGATCGTTTCAGTGGCCTGGATCGTCCCGATCGTTCCGGGTAAGACGCCGAACACCCCCGAATCGCCGCAGGACGGCACGCTGTTCGGCGGTGGGGGTACCGGGAACAGGCAGCGGTAACAAGGTCCAGTGCGGGCATCGAACACGCTCACCTGCCCTTCGAAACGAAAGATCGAACCATATACGTACGGCCTGCCGGTCAGCACTGCCAGATCGTTGAGCAGGTAGCGGGTGGGGAAATTATCGGTCCCGTCTACCAGGATATCGTACCCGGCTGAAATGCGCTCAGCATTTTCCGAACTGATGGCTTCGTTGTAAATATCGACTTGCAGATAAGGGTTAAGCGCCAGCATGCGTTCGCGGGCGGATTCGATTTTTAGTGCTCCAACGTGCTGGCTGTCATGGATCACCTGGCGTTGCAGGTTCGAAGCATCCACCCGGTCGTAATCCACCAGCCCGATGTGGCCAATCCCGGCAGCGGCCAGGTAGAGCGCCACCGGCGATCCTAAACCTCCCGTCCCGACGATTAGCACGGAAGTGTTTTTTAGCTTACGCTGGCCTGCTAAACCCACCTCGGGGATAAGCAGGTGGCGAGAATAACGCAGAGTCTCTTCTTGAGTCAGATCGACTGCCATAGGATAATCCTCCACAACTTATCCCCAATCATACCAAAAAGTGAGTCGAATTGCCTGGGGGTGCAGGGCAATCGCATCATGCCAATTTAGTCCCAACAGAGAGATAATTTTGAGTGTTATTGTGGGGCTACGCCCCACAATAACACTCAAAAAGCCATTCTTTGGGGACTTGCCCTCGAAAAGCAGGCAGGTTGCAATCGCCCTGCCTGGGGGTGTTTTGATTGTTTTTCGCGTGCAAAGCACGCGAAAAACAATCAAAACACCCCTACATTCCGAACAAACCTGAGTTGGTACAGTTTTGGTGTGAATTCTGGATAAATGTTTTTCGCGTAAACCGGAATTTCCCGGTAAAATAAGGATATGCACGTGATTCTTACACACGAGCAGGCAGATTTTGATGCATTAGCTGCATTACTGGCCGCGCATATTCTGAACGAACACGCTATTCCGGTTCTGCCGCGCAGGGTTAACCGTAACATCCGTGCTTTCCTTAATCTGTATGGGGCCGAGTTGCCTTTCGTAGAAGCACGCGATCTGCCTGCCGAGGACGTCGAATTGATCACCCTGGTAGATACCCAGGCGTTGATTACCCTCAAGGGTGTGACCGGCAACACCCAGGTGCATGTGGTGGACCATCACCAGCTCCGCGATGACGTCTCCCCTGGATGGACGGTGATGACCGAAAAATTGGGGGCGATCACCACTCTGTTCGTCGAGGAAATCCAGGACCACAATGGGCCGCTCAATATTCTGCAGGCTACGGTATTGTTGCTAGGGATTTACGAAGATACCGGTTCGCTCACTTACGCTAACACCACTGCCCGGGACGTCAGGGCAGTTGCTTTTTTATTGGAGCAAGGTGCAAACCTCAAAATCGCCCGGGATTACCTCAACCCGCCGCTTTCGGAATCACAGCGCGAGACGTATAACCGCCTGCTGAACAGCGCCGAAACTTTGCCAATCCACGGTCAGCATATCGTCGTGGCCACCGCCGACGCGGTCGATTCGACCGATGAAGTATCCACGATCGCTCATAAGATGCGCGATCTGCTCGACCCAGACGCCATTTTTCTGCTGGTCAATACCAACGAAGGCGTACGGTTGGTCGCCCGTTCGACCACCGACCGGGTGAACGTGGCCGCTGTGGCAGCTCAGTTTGGCGGCGGCGGGCACGATCGCGCCGCGGCTGCGCTGATTAAGCCTACCGGCCATGACCGTTCGACCGCTTTGCTGGTTGAGATGTATCAAAAGCTGATGCAGGTTCTTCCCACCGTCATCGAGCCGGCGATTACCGTCGATAAGATCATGTCGCGCGGCCCGCGGGTGCTCGACCCGGACACTTCCGCCCAGGAAGCGGCCCGCTTGATGCAGCGGTATGGTTATGAGGGTTATCCGGTGGTGAAGAATGGCAAAGTAATCGGCCTGTTGACCCGCCGGGCGGTCGATCGCGCCCTGTCGCACAAGCTCAACTTGAGCGCCGGCAGCCTGATGGACGCCGGCGAGATCAACATTGCGCCCAAAGACCCGGTGGAGCATTTGCAGCACCTGATGGCCGAAACCGGTTGGGGCCAGATCCCGGTTTGTAACCCGGAAACAGGTGAAGTGATCGGCATCGTAACCCGCACCGACCTGCTCAAACTGATCGGCGGCAACGGCTCGCCCTCGCCGGAGCAGAACGACCTGGCCGGCAAACTCGAAAAAGCTCTCCCGCCTGCGCGCCTGGCCCTGTTGAAATTGGTAGCCGAAAAAGCTCACGATAATCACACCTCCATTTATATCGTCGGCGGATTTGTCCGCGACCTGATTCTGGAACGACCTTCGCTCGACTTCGACATCGTCGTGGAAGGCGATGCGATTGCCCTGGGAAAATCCCTGCAAAGCCAGTATGGCGGCCGGCTGGTCAGCCACACCCGGTTTGGCACCGCGAAATGGCAGATCAAGTCCATCCAAACTGAATTATTGGCCTTGGCGGCCGACGGCGATCACGCCAGCTCATCTGACCTGCCCGAATCGCTGGATTTGATCTCCGCCCGGACTGAATTCTACAATTATCCCACCGCCCTACCCACAGTCGAAAGAGGCAGCATCAAGCTGGACCTGCATCGCCGGGATTTCACGATCAACACCTTAGCGCTGCGCCTGGATGGGCGCTATTTCGGCCAGTTGTACGATTATTGGGGGGGGCTGGCCGATATCCAAAAAGGCCTGGTGCGAGTTCCTTCATTCGCTATCTTTCGTGGATGATCCAACCCGCATGCTGCGAGCCGTTCGATTCGAGAGCCGTTTCGGGTTTCGAATCGAAAACCGTACCCTTGAATTAATGTCGGAGGCACACGATTTGCTCAAACAGGTTTCCGGTGACCGGGTCCGCCACGAGTTGGACCTGATGCTGGGTGAAGAACACCCGGCAGCCGTACTAAACCGATTAGATGAACTTGGTTTACTTAATGCCATCCAACCCGGCTTTCACTGGAACCATTCCTACACCGCTGCCTTGGACCTTGCCTTGAAGGGTGAAGCCGATCCGGCCTGGGAACTGCCCGAGCTCATCGGCTCTTTGCCAATTTCACGGGCTTTGGCTTACCTGGTCTGGCTTTTGCCTTACCCCCTCGAGACCGGGCTTGAGGTTTGCCAGCGTCTGCGCCTGCCGCAAGCTCTGGCCGTTGATCTGCAAGCCGGGCAAAAATTGCTCCCGGACCTGGATGAAGTGTGCAGCTTGAGCCCCAGTCGCATGGTCCAGCGCCTGGATGAAACGCCTTTGCCGGCTTTATATGCCATTTACTGCCTGGTTTCCACGGAGAAAATCAATCAAACATTATACGATTATGCAACCCGCCTGGTAAAAATCCAACCCCTCACGGATGGGTATACCTTACAATCCCTGGGCGTCGAACCCGGGCCGATTTACCGCCAGATCTTGTGGTCCTTGCGGGCCGCCTGGCTCGACGGCAAAATCATCACTCAAACACAAGAAAAAGCCTTATTGGATCAGCTCCTCAGCACCAAAATCTTGAATTAATGATGTGTCCACTGAAAAAACTTCCTTCAGAGAAGAAAACGCTTCCACAACCGGCTGCTTCTTTCTCTTGAAAGGAGTACTTTTCAGGAGAGCCAAAAATGGAAACAGATATACGGATCGATGATTGGTTGAACCAGGTCCTCATCCGAAAACTGAATGAGAACGATTTACCCGCTCTGGAATGGGATGGTGAATTTACCCATTTCCGGCGAGTTTATGCAGATGCTTACCGCCGCCAGATGCGGGGCGTTTCGGTATTATGGGTAGCCGAAATGCCCTCGGTCGGGATAATCGGCCAGGTATTCATCCAATTGATTTGCGACCGGAGAGAACTGGCCGACGGATTCCGTCGCGCCTACCTGTATTCTTTCCGCGTGCGCGGTCCCTACCGCAACCAGGGCCTGGGTACCCGCATGGTCGAAGAATTATCCGCCGATTTACGCCACCGGCACTATAAAATATTGACTTTGAACGTAGCCAAAGACAACCCGCGCGCCAGGGCCTTGTACGAACGGCTGGGGTTCACTGTGGTGAGCGCCGAGCCGGGCATCTGGTCCTACATCGATCACCGCGGGCTTCGTCAAAATATGGAGGAGCCGGCCTGGCGGATGGAGAAGGCGCTCTAACTCTGGTTGAGCGCCTTGAGCAAATCCTCGCCGGTCAACCCCTGCATGAAGGCATCGATGCCTACCTGTTTGGGGAACCAGTAGTATTGGGTTTTCTGGTCCGGCGTTTGGAAGGTAATGCCGATATATCCAGGGTTAGGTCCGGGGAATTGATCCTGCGGTATGCCATACATGATCCGCAGAATTTCGTGAGCCTGGACGGCCAGGGCATCCTGGTCTTGCAGGCTGTCAACATCCAGCACAAATTTAACGTCGGTTTCCATCAGGGCAAACTCACCCTGGGTGCCATCTTCCCAGGTACAGTTCTCGCCGTACGCCTCAGCATCGACCTTTAGATTGGTAATACCGGCCTGGTCGAACATATCCTGCAGCACGGCGGACAAGTCGGGTTCAGGGTTGCTCGTCCATTGATAGCTACACTCAGCCGATGTGCCTGTCATGGGTTCAGGTGTGAGCGTAGAGCCCACCGCGAAAGGCGTCGCGCTCGCGGTTGGGAGCGAGGTGTTTGCCGCCGTTGGTGTAACCTGGGCTGCCGCCACCGGTAAATTGCAAGCCAGCCCCATCAAACACACCCCTAAACCCAACCAGATCAGCGGTTTTAATTTCATCCAGCCTCCTTGCGAAACGTCAGCCAAACGGATGCGCCTATACCCGTCTCCAGGCCATCCTGGCGTTGCTCGAGCGAAAGGATTGCGCCAAATTGGCCCAAATCTTCCTGGCCGATGCCATGCCGGCTTTCGCTCTGATAGTGCGCATAGAGCAAGAAAGTTCCGCCGCCAGCCAGGTCGGTTTTCAGCCGCCTGCGATAGGCTGCCCGTTCGGGTTCAGCCAGGGAATGATAACATCCAATATCGAGGATCAGGTTAAATGGCGCCGGGAAAGGCCGTGTCCGCAGATAATTACCTGCCCGCAGATCGGCAGGTAAGCCCAACCGTCGTAACCGCCGGGCGGCTTTAGCTACCGCCAGCCAGGAAAGATCCACCCCGCTCACCTGCCACCCGGCCGCCCCCAGGCTGGCCAGGTTCGTCCCCGTTCCACAGCCAATATCCAACGCCCGACCACTGGGATGTGACCGGATGAACGCGAGCAGCTCCGGCGGGGAGATCTGGGTATCCCAACGTGGCCGGCCAAGGTAACGAACCTCTAGTTTAAGTCGATGAAACAATCGATGCCTGCCCGGAAGCTGATATAATAATGGATGTTTGCCAGCCTTTCGCGGGCCACGCTTTTTTACCCCCCCTTTGACAGCCACATCCAAACATCATAAAATAGGTAAGTTAAATCCCCAGAATCTTAAGAAGGGTTTTTGTTCATGAAAGAGTATACCACTGAGTTTATTCGCAACATTGCTCTGGCCTCTCATAGCAGTGCCGGTAAAACAATACTGGCAGAAGCCCTGCTCCATTTCTCAGGGGCAACTACACGCCTGGGAAAAATTGAGGATGGTTCAACCGTCTCGGACTACGATGAAGAGGAGGTGCGGCGCAGTATTTCGTTATACACGACGGTAGTCCCGATTGAATACAGAGACGTAAAGATAAATATTCTGGACACGCCCGGTTATACCGATTTCGTTGGTGAGGTTATTTCCGCACTCCGTGTAGTCGATGGTGCAGTGATTTTGGTAGATTCGGTGGCTGGCGCCGAAGTAGGAACGGAGATCGCCTGGAATTATTGCAGCGAGTTCAACCTGCCCCGCTTTGTGGTCATCAACAAGATGGACCGAGAAAACGCCAATTTCCAAAAAGCATTGGCTTCGATTCAGGACCTTTCAGACATCCGCCTGATCCCGGTTCAGCTCCCCTGGGGCGAAAAAGCTGCCTTCCAGGGCGTCATCGACTTGGTCTCCATGAAAGCCTACAAAGGCGATGGCAAAAGCCCGGTCGATATCCCCGAAGATATGAAATCTGCGGCTGAAGAAGCGCGCTTCGCGCTGGTCGAAGCCGCCGCCGAAGGGGAAGACACCCTGCTGGAAAAATACCTGGAAAATGGCGAACTTTCCAACGAAGAAGTTACCCGCGGGCTCAAAGCGGTCGTCCGGAACGGCAGTTTCGTCCCCGTTTTTGCGGCAGCCGCCGGCGCTGAAATTGGCCTGGCCCCCCTGCTGAATGCAGTGATCGATTTATTCCCCAGCCCGGCTGATATCCCGGACATCAAAGCCGAGGGGAAATCCGGCGAAGAAATTGTCAAAGCGAACGATTCAGGGCCACTGGCTGCTTATGTATGGAAGACAACCGCCGACCCATTCGTGGGAAAACAAACCTATTTCAGGGTTTATTCCGGCATGGTCACTTCCGATAGCCGGGTTTGGAACCAGAACAAAAGCCTGGAAGAGCGTTTTGGCACCATTAATATTCCGCGCGGCAAAGAGACCATTTCGGTGAAGGCCATTCACAGCGGTGATATCGGTGTCGTCCCCAAGCTGTCCGAGACGGTTACCGGCAATACCCTGGTCGACAAGGCCCATCCCTTGACCCTGCCGATCCCCCAATATCCGCACGCGCTGTACCGCGTGGCCATCAACCCGAAGACCATGGCCGATTCGGCCAAGATCAGCCCTACCCTGACGCGCCTGTGCGAAGAAGATATGACCCTTTCCTGGTACAACGAAGCGGCAACCACCCAGACCATCTTGCAAGGGATGGGTGACCAGCACATCGATGTCGCCATCCGCCGGGCCGAGACCAAATTCCAGGTCTTCCTGCTGACCGCAGAACCCAAGGTGCCTTACCAGGAAACCATAACTAAAAAAGCCCAGGCCATGTATCGCCACAAAAAACAGACTGGTGGTTCTGGACAGTTCGGCGAGGTCCATTTGCGGGTCGAGCCGCTGGCCGATAAAGAATTTGATTTCGCCTGGGAAGTCTTCGGTGGGGCCGTGTCACAATCTTATTCTTCTTCCATCCAGAAAGGGATCCATTCGGTGATGAAAGAAGGTGTTATCGCCGGGTACCCTGTGCATGGCGTGTTGGTCGCCGTGTATGATGGCAAGGAGCACCCGGTCGATTCCAAACCGGTGGCCTTCGAAATCGCCGGACGCGAAGCCTTCAAACTGGCGTTCAAAGACGCCGGCCCGGTGCTCTACGAGCCGATCATGAATGTGACCATTACAGTGCCCGAAGAGAACATGGGCGATGTCCTGGGCGATTTGAATACCCGTCGCGCCCGGGTGCAAGGCATGAATTCCGAGAAAGGCCGTTCATTCATCACCGCAACCGTGCCGTTAGCCGAGATGCTGCGCTACACCACCACCCTGCGCTCACTCACCGGTGGTCGCGGCATATTCAATATGGAATTGGCCAGCTACGAGGTCGTCCCGCCGCACATCCAGGCGGATATCGTGGCGGCCCGCCAAAAGGAAATCGCCGAGAAACGCGAAGAGTAAAACCGCTTTTCACAGGCCCCCTTCATCGGGGGCCTTTTTTATCTCACACCCACAAACGGAAATACTTCAATGGAAGAAATCGACCCATTACAAGTCCTTTGGGATAAGCTGCTCTCGCGCGAACCGGCCCAGGTCCAGGCGGCCTACCGCGCTTTGGACCCGGCTTCGCAAAAGAACGTTCTAGCGCACCTGAGACGCATGGTCAGTGAAGACGGCTGGCACCTGGAACAGGTAAAATCCGCCCGGGCGGCCCTGGATATCCTGCAAATTCGTTAGCGCTCAGGCCAGCTCGGAATTTAGCGCTGTTTTTAACGTTGTTCGGCCAGACGGTTGTCCAAAACCGCGGTTTCCCGTCGGTGGGCCAAAATCCAGATCGTCCAGCCGGCGAAAAAGAGCAGGGGCAGATCATATTCCGCCCGCGGATAAAGCTTCGAAATCGAGAGGGCAAAAGCCAGCCAGGATAGGATAATGGCGCCTGCCCAGAGCAGCGGTTTAATCCAACTTGAGGTAACCCGGCCATTCAGAGCCCAGAAAAGGAAGGGCACGAGCATGACCATTTGTTCATAAGAGGTACCGTTGGGGTGAAAACAATAGGTCGCAAACCCAATCCAGGCCAGGCAGGTCAAGCGGTTGGCAGGCGTGTTCTCCCGCCACCAGCTTCGCAAGAGCCAGATCGTTACTCCCACCGCGGCAATACCCAGGATTCCGGTGACGATCTGGGCAGTGGATTCCGGCAAAACCTGCTCCAACGAAGCCAGGATCACAACCTTCGAGTGGACGTAACCGGCGTAACTACGTACTCGGGCCAGCCAATCCGCAACCCACCCCGGCCATAATATCAAGGAAAAGCCGGCCAGAACCGCCAGAGAAGCGAATGTGGCGTACAAAAAAATGAAATAATGGGATTTAATCGCGTTAAGCAGCAAGAAAATCGCAAAAAACCACATAAATTGCGGTTTGATCATCGTCCAGGCGAATAAAAATCCGGCTGCCCATTGCAAGCCAGGCGGCGGTGCCCGGCGGTTGAGTACCAGCACGGAAAGCAGAAAGACCAAAGCGGTGCAAATCGTCAGGTTCAAATTTCCCAGGACGAGCCCAAAGGCGACCGGGTAAAAGCAGAAAAAGCCAAAAGCGAGCCTGGAGCGATACCGGGCTGCCAACGCCAGAATCACTAAGCCCATCAAAGTCAGGTTCGCGGACATCCAGAGCGCCTGCGACCAACCAAAATCGGGTAGGAAGAATGGCAAAAGTGGAACCAGCCCGAAAGCCGGGTAAACAAAGGCCAGTTGGTCCTCGTCCGCTGCGGAAGGCCGGCCCAGGACAGCCATTTCGGTATTCAAGGTAATTTCAGGGTCATACGGGCTTAAATGCTGGCTTAAAAATCCTTTACCTGCCATATAATAGATGAAGTAATCGGCACCCATGGTGTTGTTGATAGTGATCGTGCGAATGCTCACAGTTAACACCCCAAACATCGCCAGCACGGACAGTACAATCAGGAATGATTTCCGGAAAGGGGGAAATACGCCTGTGATTCTTTTCTGCTCCACTTGACCCGCCATTTCATAATCCAGGTTTTCCGGCAGCCGCGGAGCTGTTTAACCTTGCAGCCAGGGCTGGCCTGAAAATACCCTCTTTTTGATCCATTTACAAGAAAGCCATTGGGGAAACCAAAATCCATCCTAGCGCCGTGAGGGGTAGAACATCGATGAGCGCCACCAAATCAATTTCATCCGTAGAAAGCCGCCAGGCATTTCCGCTATTTTTATCCATCCAAAAGGGTCTTCTAGGTATTGGAATATTTCTAATTTTCCTGACCGGCCTGACCTGGGGGATCCGGACCGCATTCAAAAATAGCACCTTGGGCGTAGATTTTTATATCTATTGGGATGCGGCGAAACAATTTGCCGCAAGCGGCGATCCTTACTCACTGGAAGTTGCCCAGGATACCCAACTGGCCTATTACGGCCGCCCGGCCGCAGATGGAGAAGATGTAAAAGCCTTCGCCTATCCCTTATTTACCTTGATCCCCTTGCTGCCCTTTGCCTGGTTCGATATACAGACAGCGATTTCATTGTACATGGCCCTCAATATTCTTGCAATGCTGACGCTGGCTTATTTTTTCGGTGAACCGCATCCCCGCTGGCTGGATTTCAGCCTGATATTTTTCTATCCACTCAGTTTTGGCATACTGGTCGGCAATGTTTCGCTCCTCATCGGGTTGGTCATCCTGGCCGTTCTGGGCTGGGTCATCTTTAACCAGACCCCATCCATTGCGGTACAGATTTTCCTGGGCCTGGGCCTGGCCTGGTGCAGCGGCAAGCCTCAATTTTCCTGGGCGATACTGGCTGCCATTTTGGTGATCGCTGTTCTGCGCAGGCTTTGGCCGTTTACCCTCTCGCTGATCGCGGGCATTCCCGGTTGGGCCGGATTATCATTTTTGCTCTTTCCCGGCTGGCTCAGCGAGTGGATCGGCCGGCTGTTCGCCTATTCTCAGTATGGCCATACCAAATTGGTGTTATCCACCTACCTGGGCGTTTTCTTCACCCAAACTATGGCCAATACCCTGGCCTGGCTGGTAGCGATCCTATTTTTTCTCATATCGATTGCTGCGGGCGTACAATGGTACCGGAAGTTGACCCTTGCCCAAACCCATTCGGACGGGGTCATTCCCGGTCACTATTTGTTCTGGCTGCTAGGGATCGCCAGCCTGGGTGCGTTTCTGATTAATCCCACCGGGTTCTCGAACGACCAGGAACCGGTTCTGCTGGCATTGTTCGCCTGGAGCGTCTTTGCCTGGAAAACCGAAAAGAAGGCAGTGACCTGGTTCTGGTGGGCAGGGCTGATCGTATCCTGGATGGCTTTTATCCTGGGTAAAATATTCGAAGTGCCACTCATCGGTACCGGTCTGCCGGTTCTCTATTATTGTACCTGGATCGGTTTTCTTTCCCTAAAGGAGATCCGCCGGATCGACCAGGCCCCCCGGCTCCAGGCCGGCCAGCCCGCACCCGATTAAGCCACCTACCTCCCGCAAAGGATTTTATTGTCATGCAAATTTCTGAATTAACCACCGCTATGAACGATTTTGTGCAGGCCAAAGGCTGGTACAGCGCGGACAGCTTGCGCCCGCAAACGCCACGGAACATCGCTATCTCATTATCGTTGGAAGCCAGTGAGGTGTTGGAACACTTTCAATGGAGTGAGAATTCCTTCGACCAGGGCGAACTGGCCGGCGAACTGGCCGACGTTGCGCTTTACCTGCTGCAACTGGCCAGCCTGACCCATATCGACCTGGAACAGGCGATTGTTCAGAAATTGGACAAAAATTACTCCCGCTCGTGGGACCAGGATCGGTTAAAATAACAGCCTATGAACATCACCGTATTTGGAAGCTCCAAACCACTCCCTGGCGACCCGGACTACGGCCAGGCCTACCTTCTGGGGAAATTAATCGCCAGCGGCGGTGACGTCCCGGTGACCGGCGGCTATATGGGCACCATGGAAGCCGTATCCCGTGGGGCGGCTGAAGCTGGTGGGCACGTGATCGGTGTGACCTGTCGCGAAATCGAGACCTTCCGCAATGCCAAAGCCAATCCGTGGGTGAGCGAAGAACGCAAGAAGGACACTTTGACAGCTCGCCTGGAAGAACTGGTCCTGACCTGCCAGGCGGCGATTGCCCTACCGGGCGGACCCGGCACCCTGGCCGAGATCGGCCTGTTTTGGAACCTGCTGGTCATCCATGCCCAGCCGGCCAAACCTTTTGTCCTGGTTGGCCCGGGCTGGACAAACGTTTTTGCCACCTTTACAGCCAACCTGGGACCGTATATCAGTGAAACGGATCGTGATTGGCTTCATTTCGCCGGCGACGTCGAAAGCGCATATTCAATAGCCATAAATCATCAGAACCGATAAATATAAACAATACCACGGTACATGGTTACATCAACAATTCTTCCCTTTCTTTCTTCTCCGTAAACTTTGTGCCTCCGTGGTTTATTCCATCCTCAATTATTGAAAACATCCCCTAACCCCTTTTCAGGAAGAGATCCCTCTATGAGCACCGAAAAATTACCCACCCGCACCGAAAATTATTCTGAATGGTACAACCAGGTCATCCAACGCGCTGAGCTGGCTGATTATGCCCCTGTCCGCGGCTGTATGGTTGTGCGCCCTTATGGGTGGGCTTTGTGGGAAAACATTCAGCAAACCCTTGACCGGCGTTTCAAAGATACCGGCCATAGCAACGCCGCCTTTCCTCTGTTTATCCCCATGTCCTTCCTGGAAAAAGAGAAGGAACACGTCGAAGGTTTCTCGCCTGAATTAGCGATCGTGACCATCGGTGGCGGTGAAAAACTCGAAGAGCCGCTGGTGGTACGGCCCACATCCGAGACGATCATCGGATATATGTATTCCAAATGGATCAAATCGTACCGCGACCTGCCGGTGCTGATCAACCAGTGGGGCAACGTGGTCCGCTGGGAAATGCGCACGCGGCTCTTTCTGCGCACGCTGGAGTTCTACTGGCAGGAAGGCCATACGGCCCATGCCAGCCAGGACGAAGCCGTCGCCGAGACGCTGCAAATGTTGAACGTTTATACCGATTTCGCCATCGATGAAGCCGCCGTCCCGGTGATCCCTGGGCGTAAAAGCGAAACAGAAAAATTCGCCGGTGCAATCGATTCCTACACCATCGAGGCGATGATGGGCGATACCCGCGCCCTCCAGTCCGGCACCTCCCATTTCCTCGGTCAGAATTTCGCCAAGGCCTTCGAAATCCAATATTCCGACCCGGCCAACCAGCTCCAGTACTGCTGGACCACCTCCTGGGGTCTTTCTACCCGCTTCATCGGCGCGATCATCATGACCCACGGGGATGATCAAGGCCTGGTGATGCCGCCGCGCCTGGCTCCCATTCAGATCGTCATCGTGCCCATCTTCCGTAACGATGCCGAACAATCGCGGGTCATGGCTGCCGCCGAACAGGTGCAGGCCCAGCTCAAGGGCTTCCGGGTCAAGTTGGATGCGCGTAACGAAGTTACTCCCGGCTTCAAATTCAACGATTGGGAGATGCGCGGTGTCCCCTTACGGATCGAGATCGGGCCTAAAGACGTCGATAATGGCGTCGTTACCCTCGCCCGGCGCTACATGCCCGGAAAAGCCGGTAAATCTACCCTGCCGGTCGACCAGGTCGGCACCCAGATGGCTGCCATCCTGGACGAAATCCACAATGCCATGCTGGAAAAGGCCACCCGCTTCCGTGACGAACACATCTACGAGCCGCAAGATTACGCGGCTTTAAAAGAAGTGGTGCAGAACGGTTGGGCTTATTCCTGGTGGTGCGGCAGTAAGGAATGCGAGGCCAAAGTAAAAGAAGATACCAAAGCCACCACGCGCTGCATGCCCCTCGATCAGCCAGACGGCGAAGGTACCTGTATCGTTTGTGGAAAACCGGCTCACACCAAGGTTTATTTCGCCCGCGCCTATTGAGTTTTTACCATGCCTGCTGTTCAACTCGCCCGTCTAAAGAACCAGATTGAATTGCTAGGCGGGCTGTTTAGCCGTCCGGATGAATTCAGGAAAGCGCTGTACGAGCTGCTGGATCAATACTCGGACCACACTTACCGGACTTCCGATACAGTCAATACTTCGATTCCGGTCGAGGATTCTTTCCATACCTCCCAGGTAGTCTTGAGCCAGGTCGAGCTGGGATTCGGCCGCTGGACGCAGCAAAACCCGGCCACGGCGATCGAATTGGCCGGAATGCTGTGGAAGGATTCGAAGGCCGAGCTACGCCTGCTGGCGGCTTACCTGATTGGGATCGTGCCGATCCAAAGCCAACCCCAGGTTCTGGAAGAGATCCGCGGTTGGGCCGAAGCAGAGGACAACAAATTCTTCCTGCAAGCCTTGTTTCGCAATGGCACCGCGATCACCCGCCAAAAGAATACCCGTCCCTGGTTGGAAATCATTCAAGGCTGGATTTCTTCGCCAGGCTTGAAATCACAACGCCTGGGGCTGCTGGCCATGCGCCCTCTGGTCGAGGATGCCACCTTCCAGAATCTGCCTAACCTGTTCAACGGAGTGGGCCACGTCATCCGCGAACATCCCCGCCAGTTACAGAACGAGCTGGCGGTTCTGCTGGTCGAGTTAGCCCGGCGCTCACCCATCGAGACGGTCTATTTCCTGCGCCAGATGCTCGGCCTGGGCATCTCCCCCGATCTGCTGCGCCTCATCCGGTATTGCCTGCCGGACTTCCCGGAAGAAGTTCAGACCCGCGTACGGGTCATCCTCCATTCTTTGAAGGGAAGGGATTAGTGAAGAAGGCAACGAGGGAAAGAGGATACAGAGAGAGCAGAAATGATTTCTGCTCTCTCTGTACAAATCACTTTTATTTTGACTGGACAAGTTCTTCAGCAAGCTGCTTGACCTGGTCGAGGGGCAGCGAACTGGTGACCGAATAATTCAGCCCATCCGGCGCCGTAAAGAAAAAGCTGGTGATTGTTTTTCCGTCCGGGGCAGTATCTGACTGGGCGAAGTGAAGTTCGAGACCAGAAACAGTAGTATACACTTCCGCATTGTAGATATTACCAAGCATATCCGCCGTTTCACTAGCCGATTGGATTTCGAAGTAATCATCGGCCTGATTGCGATAAGAGATCACGTAGGCATAAGGTTGACTGGGATCCTGACCAGGCGCTGCACTGATCTCTTTATCGAACCCGGAGGGGATGCTGCTCAAGACGTAGGCGTTATGTTTGGCCAGTTCATCCTGGTCGATCGTTACGGGCGGTAGATTGCCGGGTTGGGCCTGGCTGACAGGTAAATCCTTGATGCTTATGCCTTTCAAGTCGCTCAAATCCCAGGCAACGGCGGTATCTGCCGGAAGAATTTCGTCGGCAAGATAGCGGTTCTGCATGACCGTTACATCTTGACCGTCCAGCTTGACGGTTACCTTGTTTTCGAGCATCGCGTAGGTGTTGGCATCGAAGGTCATGGTTGAAGTGCCTTCCGGGATCTGCACCTGGCCTTCCACCATGATCTTGACCGGCTGTTGAGATTTCAGCACATACACTTCGCTCCCGTCCGTCCAGGTTTGTTTGCCCACCAGGGTTACGTTGGGGTTGCTGCGGAATTGGTTGAACTGCTGCTCGGCCGTTTGCGCGGGATATTGAGTTGTTTCCTCTTTCGTCGTCACCATGTTGGCCAGGGGAGTGCGGTAGATCGTCACCGGATCGCTGGCGGCAGCATCGGTTTGCAGATAATAAATGTATGTGCCATCGAAGGCCGAGAGGTCGATAAGCTGTCCGCTGGCTTCATCGGTGACCAGAGTGCGATACTTACCGCTTTTGATGTCGAGGTAACTTTCGATGATCGCCCGGCTGCCGGCGTTTACTCCGGTCTGTGCCTGAACATTGCTATAAATCTCGGTACGGGTGTGCTCGATGCCCTCGGTCGGGGCTGGTGCGGTTTGGGCAGCATAGGCCCGGTCCAGAATTTGTTGAGCAGAGACGGTAGGAATGTGTTGGCTCAAGACCAGTGCTGTGGTCAAGATCACAGCAAAAGCCACCACAATGGGTGCAAACATTTTCTTTTTCATCAGTATTTCTCCTTCAAGAAGTGGATTCCACGCGAAATGGCTGGCCAGCCAGGCGCGGAGGGAGTGTTGCGAAGGAGGCGCGCTCTTCGCTATGCCGGCCCGGATTCGTTCCCAGGCCTGTGGAGAGGGTTCTGCATATGCAGCCAGGGTCTGCAGTCCCTGGCGGGTCGATTCCTGAATGGCAACGAGAGAGGTACAGGCTTGCCTGCACTCAGCACAAATAGCCAGGTGTTCGGCAATCTCCTTACGAGTCTCGGGTGTGCCTTCACCATCCAGATAAGCAACCAGTGCGGTTCTTACTTGATTACAGTTCATCTTCCTCCTCCACGTTTTTAGGCATTCGTGAACCAATGCCAAGTGTTTCCTCGCCCAACGATTTTCTTAACATATTTAGAGCTGATTCGAGGCGCGATTTTACCGTTCCCAGCGGAACATTGAGGATCGAAGCAATTTCAGCATAAGGCAATTCCCAGTAGTAGCGCAGGATGATCACTGCCTTCTGTTTATTGCTCAATGCTTGGATAACTTTATAAAAAGGTTCCTTTTCTATTCTTTCGCCGGGGTCATTTTTGGGGTCAATTATTCTTTGTGGTTCGCCTTCCAACCCCTCTTCAATAAGACGTCGTTTGCGGCGATGACTGAGACAGTAGTTCAGCGTAATTCGATGCAGCCATGTGCTGAAAGCTCCCTTTTTGGCGTCGTACCGTTCGAGGGAACGGTAAACCAAAAGGAAAACTTCCTGCAGAGCTTCTTCTGCTTCACTGGCGTCGCCGAGGATCAGAAAAGCGGTTTTGAAAACCAGGTTCTTGTACTTTTCATAAAGCTCGGCAAAGGAATCCGGGTTGGCAGAATTGATGGATGGTGATTGATTTGGCAATGGTTCTCCTGTAGATCGATCTCTGCTTAACTATATGCAATTTAGACCGGAAAAGTTCGTAGTGTGAATTCTCCGCGCTCGTAATGCCTCAGATTAAAATGTTACGATAAGGTATCGCTCCCACCCCAATCGTAGTTTTATGGTATAATTTCCCAACTGACTGGACCTGCCTGTGGTGTAAGCTATGGGTATGGAGACCTGCTCAAAATCAAAAATAGGAGATAGCAGACGTCATGGGATTAACAAAAGAAGCTAAAACCGAGTTGATCGGTGGATATCAGCGTCATGAGAATGACACGGGTTCGCCGGAAGTACAGATCGCAATGTTGAGCAAACGCATTTCTCAACTGACCGAGCACTTACGGGCTAACAAACACGATGAAAGTTCACGGCGTGGGCTGCTCAAGCTGGTTGGTCATCGCCGCCGGCTGCTGGCCTACCTTCGTCGTAACGATTTGGCGCGGTATCAGGCAATTATCGAGCGGTTGAACTTACGGTATCGCTAATACGATTTTGTAAAACGAGTAGATGGGAACCATAATCCATCTACTCGTTTCAAGTCCGCTAAGTTTCCGCGACAATTTCTTTTTTTTGCTGCCCCCTGGTTGGGAATTGAAAC
This sequence comes from uncultured Chloroflexia bacterium, assembly GCA_963704755.1. Classification (GTDB taxonomy): domain Bacteria; phylum Chloroflexota; class Anaerolineae; order Anaerolineales; family Anaerolineaceae; genus Bellilinea. The sequence continues at coordinate 4,469,659 of OY969938.1, read as the reverse complement.
CTGGTGAGGAGTATTTCCTCCGCAGCTTTCAGTCCCTAACCATAAAAGGGGGTAAGAGAGGACCAAAATGGACAAACCTGAAGCCAGGCAATATCCAGCCGTGGTCGGTGGTCACACAATTACCATCGAAACGGGCAAGCTGGCCGGGCAGGCGGGCGGTGCAGTCACCGTCCGGCTCGGCGATACAATTGTTTTTGCTGCCGCAACAATGGGCGGCGTTCGGGAAGGGACCGATTTCTTCCCGCTGACAGTAGATTATGAAGAACGGATGTACGCCGGTGGGCGTATCCCGGGTTCGTTTTTCCGCCGCGAAGGCAAACCGAGTGAGGACGCCATTCTCATCTCGCGCCTGACCGACCGCCCGATCCGGCCGCTCTTCCCTGAACACATGCGCAATGAGGTTCAGGTCATCATGTTTTCGCTCTCCGCGGACACGGAAAATGCCCTGGATATGCTGGCTGTCAATGCCGCTTCGGCTGCTTTGATGATCTCCGATATCCCCTGGGGTGGCCCAATCGGCGCCGTGCGTATCGGACGAGTCAATGGTGAACTGGTCGCTAACCCAACTTTCTCAGAGAGAGAGCAGTCGGATATCGACCTGCGTATTGCCGGCACGCGTGATGCGATCCTGATGGTCGAATGCGGTTCCGATATCATCTCCGAAGAGGATATGGTCAAAGCGCTGCTCTTCGGTCACCAATCCCTCCAACCGCTTATCGAAGCGCAGGAGAAGATGGCAGCCGAGATCGGCAAAACCAAGCGCGAAGTTGAGTTAGGCGGGGTCGACCCCAACCTGATCGAGCAGGTCCGCGCAAAGGCCGTCGCCGGGTTGCAAACCCTGTTCGAAGCACCCTACAAGAAAGCCGAAATGTACGGCGGCATCGATGCGCTGCGTGATAGCATCACCGCCGAGTTGACCGCTGAGGACGAAACCTTCAAGCCGCAGATCCCGGAAGCATTCGAGACTGTGCTCAAAGAGGTTGTCCGCGGCCGTATCCTTGAAAAAGGCGTACGCCCGGATGGCCGTAACACCACCGAGATCCGCCCGATTTGGTGCGAGGTGGGTGTATCCCCGCGTGCGCATGGCTCCGGCCTGTTCACTCGCGGCGAGACCCAGGTCATCACCCTGGCCACGCTGGGAACCCCCAAGGAAGCCCAGGAACTGGATAACCTCAGCCCGATCGATTCGAAACGCTACATTCACCACTACAATTTCCCGCCTTACTGCACCGGTGAGGTCAAACGGATGGGCGGCCAGTCCCGTCGTGAGATTGGTCACGGCGCCCTGGCAGAACGGGCCCTGGTTCCGGTCATTCCGGATGAAAAGGTCTTCCCCTACACGCTGCGGCTGGTATCCGAAGTGCTTTCATCCAACGGATCCTCCTCGATGGCCTCTGTTTGTGGCTCGACGCTGGCTTTGATGGACACGGGTGTTCCCATCAAGTCGCCGGTGGCCGGTGTGGCCATGGGCTTGATCAAAGAACAGGATCGTTTCCAGATCCTGACCGACATCATGGGCATGGAAGATCACCTGGGTGACATGGACTTCAAAGTCGCCGGTACCTGGGAAGGTATCACTGCCCTGCAGATGGATATTAAAATCAAGGGCATCACAGCCGAGATCATGACCCAGGCTTTGGAACAGGCCCGCAAAGCACGCCTGTTTATCCTTGGCAAGATGCTGGAAGTGATCGCCGAACCGCGCCCCGACCTCAAACCGCACGCCCCACGGATTACGACAATCCAGATCCCGGTGGAAAAGATTGGCGCAATCATCGGCCCCGGCGGTAAAATGATCCGCGCGATCCAGGAAGAGACCAACACCAAGATCGACATCGACGACGACGGCACGATCTTCATCGCTGCCACCGACGGTCTCGCCGAAGCGGCCGCCCGGGAGCGCATCGAAAGCCTGATCGAGGTCCCGCAATTGGGCCGGATCTACACCGGAAAAGTGGTACGCACGACCGATTTCGGCGCTTTTGTCGAAATCCTGCCCAACACCGATGGTATGGTCCACATCTCCCAATTGGATACCGAACGGGTAGCCAGCGTGGAGGATGTAGTTCAAGTCGGCGACGAGATCACTGTGATGATCACCGGCATCGACGATGCCGGCAAGATCCGCCTCTCGCGCCAGGCCGTACTGGAAGGCTGGACCCTGGAAGAAGCCCAGGCCAGCGACCGGGACAACCGCAGCCGGAATAGCGGCGGGCGCCCGGGTGGCAACCGGGGTAACGGCGGCGATCGCGGGCACTTTGACCGCCGCGGCGGCAGTAACCGGCACTAAATCACATTCTCGTAACAATAAAACCCCTCTACCAAAACTAGAGGGGTTTTTGTTTATTGTAACTTCCCAGATTTCCGGCAAGAACAGGGAGTTGTGGTAGTTTTTCGCGTGCTTCGCACACGAAAAACTACCACAACTCCCTGTTCTTTGATTCGGACAATTTATCTAAACTTTAACGGATTTTTTACTCCTTGAAATCCAAAGATGTATATAATGAAAAATGGTTTTGAGTGATTATCTTGCGAATCTCAAAATTACTGTTTAGCACCATATTATTGGCGTCACGGGGAAATGCAGCGAACAACCTTGAAAATCCTCCGCCAAGAATAATCATAGATCTGGAATAGCGTTTTACCAATTCGATCCATGATTTTCTAGATGGCTGAATGGTTATGCGGATCAAAAATCCATCCAATCATCTAAAATCCAATTGTCCCTAATTTTTCCGGAGGATTTAATGACAAACCATGATCGTGGGTTTTCCCAGTATATACACGCGTGTTTTACAATTCTGATCCTTTCAATAATGTTGATCGCTTCACTGGCGATTTCCCCTATTCAGCGTGTTCAAGCGGACCCAAACCAGCCTCCACAAATTGTGGATTACCAATATACTTTCACCGCCGTCTGGGGTTGGGGAGTTAGTGACGGGACGACCGAAGCATACCAGGTTTGCACCGGCCCCAGTTGTCAGGGTGGCATATTTGGAACCGGCGATGGCCAATTTCATAACCCTGAAACCCTCGCAGTGGATTCTAGCGGCAGCTACCTGTATGTAAGCGATACTGGAAACCATCGAATACAACAATTCGACAGCAGCGGAAATTTCGTCTCTGCCTGGGGCAACCAGGGAACTGCTGAAGGACAGTTCGAATTTCCGGAAGGAATCGCGGTGGATCCCGTCGATGGCTCGGTTTATGTCGTTGATTCAGTCAACAATCGCATCCAGAAGTTTACCAGCGATGGGGCTTTCATCGCTGCCTGGGGTTGGGGCGTTTCCGATGGAAGCAGCGCTTATCAAATCTGTACATCGAGCTGCCAGGCGGGTACCTCCGGGGCAAATGCTGGTCAGTTAAGCAATCCCTACGCCATAACCGTTGGCGAAAGTGATCAATCGGTCTACGTGACCGATCAGAATAATAACCGCATCGAAAAATTCGCCAGCGACGGGAGTTTCCTGGCCGCCTGGGGTTGGGGTGTCAGCGATGGAACCAGTGCTTTTCAGGTCTGCACCACGGGCTGCCAGGCCGGTATTAGTGGGAGCGGCGAAGGTCAATTCCACAACCCCTATGGAATCGTTGTGGACAGCACCGGGAATGTATATTTAGGTGATGGAAGTAACCGGAGGGTTCAAGAATTCGATCAGGATGGAAATTTCCAGCGCACCTGGGGCTGGGGGGTGCAGGACGGCGCCGGCCAATTCGAGGTATGCACCACCGGCTGCCAGGCCGGCTCATTCGGTACCGGTAACGGCCAGTTCGAATGGACCTATGGGCTGGCTTTGGACGGTATTGGAAATGTCTACGTAGTCGATCCAACCGCAACGCGCGTCCAGCGGTTTGACAGCGAAGGCAACTACATCGATCGGTGGGGCTCATCCGGAAGTTCGAGCAGCCAGTTGACTAGCCCTCAAGGTTTGGCCGTCGATCCAAGCGGTAACCTGTATGTTGCCGATACGAACAACCACCGCATTGAAAAAGCCAGCGCCTTTACACCCCTTAGCTCGACTGCGGTCACGATGGATGAAGATGGTTCACCAACTCCCTTCAGCCTGACCATGCACGCCCTCGATCCAAACAGCGACAGCCTTACCTGGAGCATCAGCGGCCCGGCAACCGATGGTACTGCCAATGTTTCTGGCACGGGCTACAACAAGAGCATTGGTTACACCCCGGATGCAAATTACAACGGGAGTGACAGCTTCATCGTACAAGTATCGGATGGCACTGCGACGTCAACCGCCACAGTTAACGTGACCATTAATGCCATCAACGATGCACCCAGCATCACCGAAACCGGCCCAGTAGCCGTGACCATGAGCGAAGATGGCGCCCCTACTCCGTTCAGCCTCACGCTAAACGCCACAGATCCAGAAAACGATACATTGACCTGGAGCATCAGCAGCGCGGCTACGAACGGCACGGCTACTGCTTCAGGCACAGGAAGCAGCAAAGCCATTGGCTATACCCCCAATTCGAATTACAACGGCAGCGACAGTTTCGACGTTCAGGTCAGCGATGGTTCATTAACCGACACCGTTACCGTCAACGTGACCATCGAGGCCGTCGATGATGCCCCAGTCATCACCGAAACAGACCCGGTGTCCGTGACGATGAGCGAAGATGGCACTCCTACTCCCTTCGGCCTCACCCTGCACGCCACGGATGTTGAAAGTGATACATTAACCTGGAGTATCAGCAGCCAGGCTACGAATGGCACTGCTACTGCCTCGGGTACAGGAACCAGCAAAGATATTAGTTACACACCGGATACGGGCTACAACGGCAGTGACAGCTTTATCGTTGCCGTTTCAGATGGTGCGAAAAACGATACCATCACCGTCGATGTAACGATTACTGCCGCCCTCTCACCAGAGTTTGTAGATTATCAATATAATTTCGAGGCTGCCTGGGGCTGGGGTGTAGATGACGGCAGCGACACTTTCCAAATTTGTACCAGCCTTGAATGTCAGGCCGGCCAGTCTGGAAGCGGAAATGGCCAATTTTCTTACCCCGATGGCATCGCTGTGGATGGCAGCGGCAGCTTCGTCTATGTGCTGGATACGCAAAACCAGCGGGTTCAAAAACTGGCCAGCGATGGAACGTTTGTGACCTCCTGGGGCGCGGAAGGTCACGCTGAAGGTCAGTTCGAATATCCGGAAGGCATCGCGGTCGATCCCAGGGACGGCTCGGTCTATGTCGACGATTCAAGCAACAACCGCATCCAGAAGTTTGATAGTGATGGAAATTTCATTGCCACCTGGGGCTGGGGTGTCTCCGATGGGGACGCCGCTTTTGAAGTCTGCACCTCCGGCTGCCAGGTGGGGATTTATGGGAGTGGCGCCGGCCAGTTAGCTTATGCCTACGGGATCAGTGTAGATCCAAACGATGGTTCGGTTTATGTCGTTGAATATGACGACAACCGCATTCAAAAGTTTACCAGCGATGGCTCCTTTATCGCTGCCTGGGGCTGGGGCATCAGCGATGGAACCAGCGCTTTCCAGGTCTGCACTTCAGGCTGCCAATCCGGCATTTCCGGAGGCGGCGCCGGTCAGTTCAATTACCCCTATGGCGTCGCCGTGGATGGAAACGGGGACGTATATGTAAGCGACGGCAGCAACCGGCGCATCCAAAAATTCGATCAGGACGGGAATTTCCTGTTCACTTACGGCTGGGGTGTACAAGATGGCGCCAGCCAGTTTGAGATTTGCACCAACGGTTGCCAGTCCGGCGATTACGGCAACGGCGAGGGCCAATTCATTTGGGCTTACGACCTGGTTGTGGACAGCACCGGCAATGTTTACGTGATCGATTACAATAACGACCGGGTTCAGCGATTTGACAGCGCCGGCAACTACATTGACATGTGGGGTTCATCCGGCTCCGCGAGCGGCCAATTTGACGGCCCCTCTTCGTTAGCAATCGACCCGGGTGGCCATCTTTACATAACCGATGAACACCAGCAGCGGGTTGAAAAAGTCAGCGCCTTTACTTCCCTCAGCACAACCTCTGTATCGATGAGCGAAGACAATTCGCCGACACCGTTTGCTTTGAATCTGGACGCGATCGATCCCGCCGGAAAAGCCTTGACCTGGAGCATCAACAGCCAGGCAGGACACGGCACTGCCAGTGTCTCAGGTACTGGCAACCACAAAGATATCAGCTATACGCCCGATGTGAACTACAATGGCAGTGACAGTTTTGTAGTGGCAGTATTTGACGGCAATAAAACGGCCACCCTAACCGTTAATGTAAACCTCAATCCGGTCAATGATCCGCCGGCATTTGCCAGTACGCCCGTGACCATGGCCGGCGTAAACCGGGTTTACACCTACCTGGTGCAAGCCAGTGATATCGATACAGGCGATTCCCTGACCTTCTCTAGCCTCTCCCTCCCAGCCTGGCTAAACCTGGAAGATCATGGGGATGGGACGGCAACGCTCAGTGGAACTCCGGGGAATGGGGATGTTGAAGATAACTACGTGTCCTTACAGGTGGAGGATGGTTCCGAGGCAACCGATACCCAATCCTTCTCTATTACCATCACTACCATGTATTACTACTATTTCCCGTTTATCGGCAACAATAAATAAATGGTAATGACTCAGCTACCGTAGATAAGAGGAATGTTTTTTTTTCGCGTGCTTCGCACGCGGAAAAAAACATTCCTAATTTCTTGGTCGCACTGAAAGCTGAGTTTAGTGGTGAGCTGGATCAAAAATAATCGGCGTGTTGCGGACGTCGATTATTTTTAATCCAGCCTCAACTTATTCCTGAGTTGGCAAATAAGGCATGGCGTAGCCCTGAATGCCCAGCAGCTCGGCCAGGGCCGCCCGCATGGCCACCCGGTCGTCCCACAAGTACTCGGTCTCACCAAAACACATGGACTGCTCGTGGCCTTTGCCCAGGGCCAATACCAGGTCGCCGGGCCGGGCCAATTTCACTGCCGTGCGGATGGCTGCGCCTCTGTCGGCTATGCGCATAAAGTTTTCGCCTTCCACTCCCCCCTGTTCAATGGCCGCCTCGGCCATTTCGCCGAGGATATCCTCCAGTGATTCACTGCGCGGGTCTTCGGCCGTCAGGATGGACAAATCGGCCAGGCGGACGGATTCGGCAGCCATCAGGCGGCGTTTGCCGCGGTCGCGTAGGCCGGCCGAGCCAAACACGGCGATCACCCGCCCGCTGGTCATCTGGCGTGCGGTTTCCAAAATGCGCACCAGCGCATTAGGTGTATGGGCAAAATCGACGATCGTCACGAAATCCTGGCCTAGGTCGATCCATTCCATCCGGCCCGGAATCGCTTTTAGCGCGCCAATTCCACGGCGGACGTCCTCCCCCGCGATACCCAACCCGCTAATACAGGCCGCCATAGCGGCTAAAATATTGGAAATATTAAATTCGCCCAGCAGGCTGCTCTCGATGTCCAACCGGCTCCCATCCGGTAAAACTGCCCGGAAGCGGACACCTTCGGCGTCGTAATGGACATCCTCGACCCAATAACCCTCTCCCTTGCGGATGCCATAGGTTACCCGCGGTCCGCTGACCAGTTTATCCAGCTCTGCATAAGAGCCATCCTCGCGGTTCAAAACGGCCAGGCGCGGGTTACCCTGTGGCTTCGCTGCTGTTTCGAGCAAATGGCCGAACAGGCGCGCCTTGGCCTGTAAATAATCCTCATAGGAACCGTGATAATCCAGGTGCTCGTGGGTAATATTGGTCACCACGCCCACGTCGAACTCGCAGGCCGCTACCCGGTCCTGGGCCAGACCATGCGAGGTCGATTCCAGCACCACGTGAGTTAAGCCGGCCGCGCGCATCCGCGCCAGGTAATCCTGGATATCCGGCGCCTCAGGCGTCGTTACGTGGAAACCGGTGTCGATCACCTCGCTGCCAATGACCGCATTTACGGTCGATACAATGCCGGCTTTCAGGCCGGCGCTGCGCAGAATTTCGTAGATCAGGTTGGTGGTGGTAGTTTTGCCATCCGTGCCGGTCACTCCCACCACAGTCAGATCACGGGCGGGAAAGTCATAAAATGCGGCCGAAAGGTGCGCCATGGCCAGGCGCAGGTCCGTGACCTGCAGATAGGGCACATCCGTTTCGATTTCCCGCGGGGAGCGAGTGCCCACGATCGCCGCCGCGCCACGCTCAACCGCGGCCGGGATGTATTTATGCCCGTCGGTATTGTCCCCCACCAGGGCAAAGAACAGGTCGCCCGGTTCGACCTTGCGCGAATCCAGGGCCAGACCGGAAATAGGAATAGAAGGAATAAGCACCGGGTCAAGCGGCTTGACAGGAATTTGAGCGAATAATGAATTTAAGGCTAAGGAACGCGTTTCCAAAAACATCTCCAGAGGGGCAGAATGAAATAAGGCGTACCCCAGGCTCCAATTATAATGCGGGGCAGTGCGATTGCATGGGCCTTGTTTCTACCGGCAAGTTCTATTAATGGTGATTTGGGGTATTTTTGTCAAGCAAAATTTGACAAAAATACCCCAAATCACCATTTCGGAGAAAAAAAGCACCCCGGCCCACTTACCCCGAATGGGAGGAACCCTTCCCATAAACCCGGCCAAACCCATTTATAATTACCCTTCAGGGCAGGAAATCAATCTTTCCATCTTGCTGTGATCAATTTAATCACAAGCCATTTCTTTTCCGCTCATCGCGGAATTATCTTTTCATGAGGATCTTCCAAAATGATGTCTGCGATTCATTCCATCCCTAAACCTTCACTTAAGCTCGATATGTGCGGTCTCGGCAAACGCTACCGCGGGGAGGTTTGGGGCTTACGCGGAGTCGACCTCGAACTCCGGCCCGGCATCCTCGGTTTGCTCGGACCGAATGGGGCCGGGAAGTCCACGCTGATGCGTATGTTGGCCACTATCACCCGGCCAACCGAAGGAAAAATCACCTGGAACGGGGTGGATATCTCCGAAAAGCCGGATACGATTCGCACCGTTATGGGCTACCTACCCCAGGATTTTGGCATTTACCCGCACCTGAACGCGATCGAATTCCTCGAATACCTGGCCGCGATCAAGGGGATAAGCGGTCGCGCGGCGCGCAAACGAGTTGAAGAGGTCCTGGTAACCGTCAATCTTACCCAGGCGGCTCAGCGACCGCTGGGCGGCTATTCGGGCGGGATGAAACAAAGAGTTGGCATTGCCCAGGCGCTGCTCAATGATCCGCAGATTTTGATCGTTGATGAGCCTACGGTCGGCCTGGACCCGGAAGAACGAGTGCGCTTCCGCAGCCTGCTCACCGATTTATCCGGCGAGCGTATCGTCATTCTTTCCACGCACATCGTTTCGGATGTCGAAGCCACCGCAACCGATATCGCCATCCTAAACAAAGGCAGCCTGCTGATCCATTCCTTCCCCGAAGCGCTGTTGGCAAAAATGAAGGACAAAGTCTGGGAATGGACCATACCCAGCGGCAAGCTGCCGGCGCTCAAACAATCGCATCTGGTCACCGGTTCGATCCGCCGTGAAGAGGGCTTGTTGGTGCGGGTCGCTGCCCAGGACCGGCCCGATCCGGCCGCCAACGCCGTTTCACCTACCCTGGAAGATGCCTATCTCTTCTTGATTGCCAATTCGCAGGCCAGCCCATCATGAACGGAGCGCAAAGCCTGCATCGCATCCGGGCCGTGGCTTTGGCGGACTTCCGCGAACGTACCCGCCAGTATAGCTTCCTGGTTACCCTAGGATTGGTCGTATACCTGGGATGGCTGGTCAATTCCGATATATTAACCCTCCGGCTCGACACATACCGGGGTGTCTTCACTTCGGCCTGGGCCGGCAGTATGATGAGCATGGTGGTCAATATTTTCCTTAGCCTGTTTGGTTTTTGCCTGGTTAAGAATAATATCGATCGCGACTCGCAGACCGGGGTTGGCCAGATACTCGCCGGAACACCCCTCTCGAAGAGCACCTATTTGATCGGCAAATGGCTGAGCAACTTCGCCGTTCTGAGTGTCATGGTCCTCATCCTGGCGATTGCTGCGGTCTTGATCCAGTGGACCAAGCAAGAGGCCGGCATGTTCGACCTGTGGGCGCTCCTGGCTCCGATGCTCTTTCTTTCTCTGCCGGTCATGGCCCTGACCGGCGCATTGGCCGTCTTTTTTGAAGCCATCCCGCTTACCCGCGGCGGTTTAGGCAATATCTTCTATTTTATCCTTTGGGTTACCTTGCTCCCGCTGGCCTTCGAAAGCGGGATCTTCACTCACGGATTGGGCGATCCTTTTGGCATAAACACGCTGCTTCCTTCAATGTCTGCCGCAGCCAAAGCGGCCTTTCCGGCCTACACCGGTGGCTTTTCTCTTTCGATATCGCCAGAACTCACCCTGAAAACCTTTCCCTGGGATGGGATTTACTGGGGCTTATCCACAATACTTCCGCGCCTGGGGTGGTTCCTGCTCAGCCTGGGGTTTCCCCTGGTTGGGGCGATTTTCTTCCCGCGTTTCGATCCTGCCGCCCGAGTTCGTCGATTGAAGAAAGTTAAAGCCCGGCTCGATAACACTGCCAAAGCCAGCCCGGCAAGCCGCATAGGGGCAATTTTCAGCCGGGTGCAGCTCCATCCCCGAAATACCTTTCTGGCCGTATGGCTGGCCGAAGTACGAATCCTACTCAACGGACGGCCCTGGTGGGGATATCTCATCGCAGCCGGGATCGCCCTGGCTTCCATATTTAGCCCGGCCCAGGCGGTTTCCGTTGGCCTTCTTCCGGCTGCCTGGATTTTTCCGATCTTGATCTGGTCGGGGATGGGCTGCCTGGAAAGTCGTCACAACACCGGCGAGATGATCTTTTCGGCGGCTCACCCGCTGCTGCGCCAGTTCCCGGCCGCTTACCTGGCCGGTGTAAGCCTGGCGGTATTGACCGGATCCGGAGCTGGACTTAATTACTTATTCCACGGCAATTGGAGCGGTCTCGCTCTTTGGGTTGTGGCCATCTTCTTCATCCCCGCCCTGGCCCTGGCAGCCGGTGTATGGAGCAACTCGTCACGGTTATTCGAGGTTGTATACATGCTGTGGTGGTACCTTGGCCCGATCAACCACCAAACCGTCCTTGATTTCATCGGCACAACACCTGGGGCAACGCAAATGAACAATGTGCTCATCTATGCAATCCTGTCCGCGGTACTGCTGACCGTCGCCTGGGCCGGGCGCTGGCGTCAGGTCAATGCCTGAAAACAAAAACGTAATTACAATCCCCGAATTTGAGGTGATCGCGGAAGCTTTGCTTCCGCGATCACCTCAAATTCGGGGTTCTTGCTTTTCCGGCTGAGCCATTCCAACAAAAAAACACAAGGTGCGTTCAAATGCACCTTGTGTTTTTTTGTTGTTTTCAGGATCGTGCAAGATTTTCTGGCTGGTATAAAGCCTTTAATGCATCCACAGCGCGGTGGAAGCTGCCTGAGCCATGTTATACCAGGGAGCGAACCACACCCCCAGCAAAATGATCCCGGCCATGCAAAAGCCGATCGCGATCTTCCATGAAACCGAGCTTTTCGCAATCGGGCTCTCGTCTTCGGAGCGGTCCAGGTACATCACTTTCAATACCACCAGGTAGTAGTAAAGGCCGATCACGGCGTTGAAAATACCCACGATGGCCAACCAGACCATCCCGGTATCGATGGCTGCGCCGAAGACCAGCAGCTTGGAAAAGAAACCCGCGAAAGGCGGGATGCCACCCAGCGAAAGCAGGCAGACCAGCATGCCCAGCGCCAGGTAAGGTGAACGCCGGCTGAGGCCTTTGAACGCGGATATGTCCGAAGAGCCGGTCTGCTTTTCAACCAGCGAGACGATGCCGAAAGCGCCCAGGTTGGTGACCAGGTACCCCATCAGGTAATAGATCACACCCAGCCCGCCGAAGGCCGTGCCGGCTGCCACGCCGATCAGCATATAACCGGCATGCGCGATCGACGAATACGCCAGCAGCCGCTTGATGTCTTTCTGAGCCAGGGCCAGGTAGTTGCCAACCAGCATACTGGCGGTCGCTAAAATGGCCACCATGATCGTCCAATACACCTGTGCATCCGGGAAAGCCACCTGCAGTACGCGCAGAATGGCGATAAAACCGGCCGCTTTGGAGGCCGTCGAAAGGAAGCCGGCCACTGCGGTTGGAGCGCCCTGGTAAACATCCGGGGCCCAGAAGTGGAACGGCACCGCCGAGACCTTGAACCCGAACCCAACCAGGATCAAGCCGATCGGCAGGATGATGGTCAACGGGGCAATATTGCCCTGAGACAGCGCCGCCGCCAGGTCATAGATCTTGGTGGTACCGCTAAAGCCGTACAGCAAGCTAAAGCCATACAGCATGACTGCCGAGGTCATCGCGCCAAAGAGCAGGTACTTGATGCCGGCTTCGACCGAGCGGTCGTCGCGCAGCAAGAACCCGGACAGAACGTATAGCGGGATGGCAGTCGTCTCGATGGCCAGGTAAAGCAGAATCAGGTCAGCCGCCGAAGCTACCAGGCTCATGCCCAGGGTGCTGACCAGCATCATGATATAAAACTCAGCCCGCCCGCGCAGCCATTCAAATTGGGCCGCGAACAAAGCCGTGATAGCTGCCCCGGTCAGGAAGATCAAGCGGAAGACAAAACCGGCCTGGTCGAAACGGAGCACATCGCCCCAAACCAACTGCGCCTGGCTGCCCGGATTGGAAAAAAGGATGGCCAGACCCGCGATCAAAGCCACGCCGATCGCGGTGATCCAGCTATACCAACGGTTACGCAGTTCCTGGCGATCGCGCCAGAAAATGTCTAAAACGACGATGAACAAAGCCAGCACGACCAGCCCAAGTTCAGGCAAAAGCGCGCTAAAGAGTACGCTGGAGGATTCCCCGGAACCCACTAGGCACCTCCCAGGATCGCAAGAATAGATTTAACTCCCGACTCAACCATAGGGACGAGCAGGGAGGGGAAACAACCGATCAAGATCATCACAGCGGACAACGTGCCGATGACGAACTTATCCCGGATCGAGACATCGCTGATTTTGGCCAGGCTCTCCGGCAGTTCGCCGAAGAAGACCCGCCGGACGACCAGTAAAATATAGCCCGCGGTGATGATCACGCCCAGAATGGCGATGACTGCCACCAGGGGAGCCGTTTGCCAGGCGCCCATAAAGATCGGGAACTCGGCCACGAACCCGGAAAAGCCCGGCATGCCCATCGAAACCAGGCCGCCGACGATGAAGCCGACCGCTGCCCAGGGCATCTTCTTGAACAGGCCGCCCAGGCTGTTGATCTCACGCGTGTGGGCCCGGTCGTAAACCATTCCGACCACAGCAAAGAAGAGAGCCGTCATTACGCCATGCGAGAACATTTGCATGCTGGCGCCGATCAGGCCGTCCCGGTTGAGGGTGGCAAAGCCGATCAATACCAGCCCCATGTGCGAGACGGAAGAGAAACCGATGACGTACTTGAAATCCGTTTGGACCAGGGCGATGAACGCCCCATAAACCACATTGATCGTGGCCAGTACCAGGATTAGCGGCGCCCAGAAGTGCGCCCCACCCGGCAGCAGTTCGATGCCTACCCGCAGCGCAGCGAAAGCGCCGACCTTCATCTCTACCCCGGCCAGCATCATCGAGATAGCGGTCGGTGCAGCTACATGGCCATCCGGAGCCCAACTGTGGAAGGGGAAGATACCGCCCAAAATAGCAAATCCAAGGAACACAAACGGGAACCAAAGGCGTTGGAATGCCAGGCTAAAGCCGGCCTTTTCCAGCGCGATCATGTCGAAGGTATGCAGCCCCGAACCAAAGTAGATCGCCAGGGCGCCGACCAGGGCAATCACCGACCCAATGAACAGGTACAGGGTCAGTTTCATGCTGCCGTATTCGCGCGTCTTAGGAGAACCCCAGACCACAATCATCAGGTACTTGGGGAAGACGGCCAGCTCGAAGAAGAAGAACAACAGGAACAGGTCCAGCGAGCAGAACACACCCAGCACGCTGACACCCAGGAACATCAAATAAGCGAAAAACTCGCGCAGCCGGTCTTCCACGTTCCAGGAGACCAGCACACCTGCGATCAACACAAACCCCGCCATGAGCACCAGCGGCAGGCTAATCCCATCCACCCCGACGTAATAGGATATGCCCATCGCGGGCAGCCAGTTTTGCTGCTCGACGAACTGGTAGCCGCCCAGGGCGGTGTTATAGCTAAAAAACAGTACCAGGGATAAGACCAGCACGATCAAGCCGGCGGCCAGGCCAATCCCATGGATCCAATCCCGGCGCTTTTCTGGCACGAATAGCAATACCAGTCCGGCGATCAAAGGGGTGAAGATCAGTACAGTCAGTATTGGAAATCCCATTCTCCACCTCTCAGAAAAGGAAGGCTACAGCCTGGTTGATGACATTCAAAATCCAGGCCGGCCATACCCCAATGGCAAACATCAAGACAACCAACGGAGCGATGATGATCAGCTCGCGCACATTCATATCACGCAAATGACCCTCCCAACGTTTGTTCAACGGTCCATGCAAGACCATTTTGAGCGACTTCAGAATGTACGCGCCGGTGAAGAACAGGCCGATCATACTGAGCGCCGTAGCCAGAGTCATGATAGGCCAGGAACCCCGCACAACCAGGAACTCAGAGACAAACCCATTCAAGCCTGGTAGCCCCAATGAAGCCATCGAAGTAAAGATCAACAAAGTGCCGTAGATCGGCAGGATGGCGTACAACCCGCCAAACTCGTTCAGGTCACGAGTGTGAGCCTGGTCGTAGATTACTCCGACCAGGAAGAACATTCCGGCCGCCGAGATACCGTGGTTGAACATCTGCAAGACGGCGCCGTTCAGGGCGATGTTGCGGTCCATTATGGCTGAAGCCGAAGAGGTATTCCAAACCGCCGCCGCAGCCGCAACGGCCAGGATTACAAAACCCATGTGGTTGATCGACGAATACGCCACCAGCCGCTTGAAGTCGTTTTGCGCCCAGGCGCCCAGCGCGCCGAAGATGATCGCCGCCACGGCCAGGATGGCCAGCACCCAGGCAAAGTGCTGCGCCTGCTCCGGAAAGAGCGGTAAAACCAGTCGCAGGAACCCGTACGCGCCCAGTTTCAGCATCACGCCGGCCAGGATCATCGAGCCGGCCGTCGGGGCTTCTGTATGTGCGTCCGGCAGCCAGGTGTGGAACGGCCAGACCGGCACTTTAATCGCGAAGGCGATCACAAAGGCCCAGAAGGCAATCGCTTTGACGGTGGGCACCGACAGGCCGATCGGCAGGCTCAGTTGCGTCAAAGTCGGCCAGGTCTTGAATAATTCGACCATGTCGAAGGTACCAACGGAGACACCCATCAACTGGATGGCCAGGAGCAGGCCCAGCGAACCGCCCATCGTATAGAGGATGAACTTGAGCGCAGCGTAATTTCGATTTTTGCCGCCCCACTGGGCAATCAGGAAGTACATGGGCACCAGCCCAACTTCCCAAAAGACGAAGAAGAGCATCAGGTCCAGCGACATGAACACACCCAGCATACCCGTCTCCAACAGTAGGAACAGGATCATGTAGGGCTTGACGCGCTCTTTGATGCTGAAGGATGCCAGGAGGGCTAGCGGGGTGAGCAGGGTGGTCAACAGTACCATGGTCAGCGAAATACCATCGATACCCACATGGTAAGAGGCGTTGATAGCCCCGTACCAGGCAGCCTGCTCGACAAACTGGAACGGCGCTGACGGATCTACCGTCTGGTTGAAGCGACCCCACAGCACCAGGGTCAGCAAGAACGGGATAAGGGAAGCAGCCAGGGCCCCCCAGCGGAAAACTCGCGCATCTTTATCCGGAACAATTAATAAGATCAGGGCGGCAACGGTCGGTGCGAACAGAATTACCGTCAGAATATGATTTAGGATGAAATTCATATGCTATGTTTCTCCCCGCCGTTAGCCGTGAAAATTGAGTACCATCAAGAAAACCAGGGCAATCACTGTGACGGAACCCATCGCAATCAACATATACAATTGAATTTTCCCGGTCTGTAGCTTGCGTAAGGCGCCCCCCAGTCCCCGCGTTCCATCTGCCAGCGCGTTGCCGGTCCCATTGACGATCGGCAAATCGATGGCGTTGCGCACGATACCGCCCAGCCATAACCCGGCATGGGCAATCCCGTGCAAAATTCCATCGATCAGGCCTTTATCCAGCCACAGGTAGGTGAATGTCTCGGCCAGCCAGTTGGCAGGCCTGTAAAACACGCGGGCGTAAAACTCGTCGAAGTAATATTTATCCCGTAGAACCGGATAAACCACACCCAGAGGAGCCTGCAGCGGGTCCGTCTTGCCCCGTACATTGCGGTAAATGCGCCAGCCCAGGTACAGGCCGCCCAGCGCCACAACCAATGAAGTGAACAATGGAATCAGGCTGTGCGATGCTCCCTCGGCTAAGGCAGGCTGCATGCTGCCGACAAATTCCTCGATCCAATCGGGCACTAACCCGCCCAAGACAGGGAAAGAGTTCGGAATACCAATCCAGCCAGCGCAGACGGCAAAGAACGCCAGCACCACCAACGGGGCCAGCATCACTTTACTCGACTCACTGGCATGTTCGGCCGCCTGGCTGCGCGGTTTACCCAGGAAGGTCAGGCTGATCTGGCGCATAGTGTAAAAGGCGGTGAACAAGGCCGCCAGGGCAAGTGTCGCGAAGACCACCCAGTGGCCGTTTTCGAAAGCGCCGCTAAAGATGGCATCCTTCGACCAGAACCCGGCCGTGACCAGCGGGAACCCGGACAGGGCCAGGCCGCCCAGCAGGAAGGTCCAGAACGTGACCGGCATCTTCTTGGCCAACCCGCCCATATTGAACATGTTCTGCGGGTCGACGTGCTCACCGGTGTGCATCACCCCATGCTCCATGCCGTGGATCACCGAACCGGAACCCAGGAAGAGCAGCGCCTTGAAGAAGGCGTGGGTGAACAGGTGGAACGCAGCCGCGGCATACGCTCCCACCCCCAGGGCAGCGATCATGTAACCCAACTGCGAGATGGTCGAGTAAGCCAGCACCCGTTTGATATCGTTCTGCGCCAACGCAATGCTGGCGGCGAACAAGGCAGTAAAGGCGCCAATGAACGCCATCCACATCATCGGCACGGTGGGCACGCCGCCCGGGGTATAGCCGGCCGAGATCAACGGGAAGAAGCGAATGACCAGGTACACACCGGCCGAAACCATCGTGGCCGCATGGATCATAGCCGAAACAGGGGTAGGCCCTTCCATCGCGTCGGGCAGCCAGATGTGCAGCGGGAACTGAGCCGATTTACCGATGGTACCGATGAACAAGAGCAGCCCGATCAGGCCTGCCCAGGAAAGCCCGGCCACCGGTGAAGCGCTACCGGCCAATTGGGCCAGCACTTGCGGATTACCCAGGATGCTTTGGTAGTTCAGCGTACCGGTCAAGGAGTACAGCGCGGCCAGCCCGAGGAGCATAAAAACATCCCCTACACGGGTGGTCAAGAAGGCTTTCACGGCCGCATTGCGAGCCGAGTCCTTGGCGTACCAGAAGCCGATCAGCAGGTAAGAGCACAGGCCCATGATTTCCCAGCCCATATACAGGGTCAACAGGTTATCGCTGACCACCAGCAGGTACATGGCAAAGGCAAACAGGCTGATCAGGGCAAAAAAGCGCGAGTACATCGGCTCGACCGACGGCACTTTAATCAGCTTGCCGTTTTTATCCTTGATTTCGGCGCCTTCCGGCGGCAGACCGGGTTGGTCATGGGCGCCGGCCGGCTGGCCAAAGTTGTGGTACCCGACACTATATATGAAGATCATCAGCACGGTCCAGGCGACGAAGAAAATCGCCATGGCCGAAAGTGGATCGATCTGGACACCGATGTTCAGTGTGGTCGAGCCGGTCGGCAGCCAGGGGATCGAGCTGGCGAAGGGATGTTCGCTCAGCCCCTTGGTTGCGATCGCCCGGAAGAAGACGATCATGGCTGCCAGCCAGGAAAGTCCGGCACCGGTGATGGCCAGGCTGTGACTCAATCCTTTACGACGATTGGTGAAAAGCACAATAAGAATAAATGCTAATGCTGGCGGTAAAGGAATGAGCCAGATCAACGTTTCAATATTCATAGTTCCTCCCTGGCTACCCCTTTAACCGTTGAGAATATTCATGTCCTCGGCTACAACCGTTTGGCGACGGCGGTAAGTCGAAATAACCAGCGCCAGGCCAATCGCCACTTCGGCCGCAGCTACGATAAACACGATTGCTGTAAAAACCAGCCCACTGATTTGCGCTGTCTGGTCAAGCTGAGTATGGTAATGCCAAAATGCGATCAGGTTGATGTTTACGGCATTTAGCATCAATTCCACTCCCATGAGGATAGCAATGGCATTCTTACGAGCCAGAACACCAAACAAGCCTATACAAAATAGACCGGCAGATAATACTAAATACCAAGAGACCGGTATCATGAAGATGATTTCTCCTTGCGATCTATTGCAATATAAATTGAACCGACCAGCGCTGCCAGCAGCAACACCGAAGCTACTTCGAAGGGGATCACGTATCCTGCCGGGTCAACCAGGGCCTTACCGAGATCAACCACGCTGTCCGCTCCGGCGGGTAATTCATTCAACGCGGTCTGGAAGCCGCTCCACGAACTCACGAATACCATAATGAGTGCAAACAGCAATGCTGAAACCAACGCAGGCAGCCACCAACTTTTGATGACCTGCGAGCCGGTATCTTCCATCACTTTACGGGTTAACATCACGCCAAAGATAATCAAAATCGCGATGGCGCCCACATAAACCAGCAATTGGGTGACTGCAAAAAAACTGGCCTGGAGGGTTGTGAAAATAATTGCCACACCCATCAAGGCCAGCACCAGCCACAAAGCTGCGTGCATCAAATTCCGTACCGAAACTACCATAACCGCCGAGAACAAGGTCACTGCGGCCACGACGATAAAAATTATTTCAAGGCCGTTCATGGCCGCACTCCTGAATCAGTGGAATTAGGAATTGGGTTCGCCGTGGCCACCGGCCGGTCATGTGAACTGACCTCCCGCGGTCCTTGACGATTGAATTGAGACATAATCCGGTCTGCAATGAAAAAGACCAACCCATTGGCGATCAACAGCACGACCAGTTGGACGAAACCGGATTGGCCGGCCACCAGCTTATCCACCAGGGCAATGACCATCAACACCGCCAGAGAAAGAGGGGTCAATACTTTCCAATTCAGGTCCATCATCTGGTCGATACGGAAACGCGGCATGGTCCCGCGCAACAGCACGGTGAAGAAATAGACGATGAAGGTCTTGACCACCAGGTACACAAAGCCCAGGATGGGGATTTGTTCAGCCCCCGGCCCGCGCCAGCCACCCAGAAAGATGGTCGCGAAAACCAAAGCCGATGTAAAGGCATGCAAGAACTCGCCCACATAGAACATGCCGAACTTCAAGCCTGAATATTCGATGTTGTATCCGGCGACAATTTCCGATTCGGCTTCGATCAGGTCAAATGGCGCACGCCCGGTTTCGGCAATCCCGGCAATCAGGAAAACCAGGGCCGGTACCGGCGCCAGGAAAATGTACCAGATACTTTGTGCCTGGACCAGGCCGGTGGCGCTCAAAGTACCGGCCAACATAACCGGCACTAGCGTCGAAACGACCAGCGGGACTTCATAAGATATCAGTTGCGCTACCGAACGGAAGGCGCCCAGCAAGGCATATTTGTTGTTCGATCCCCAACCGGCCAGGATGAAGCTCAACTCACCCAGGGCACCGACCGCCAGGATGAAAATGATGCCCACATTCAGGTCGGCTCCAACCACGGTTCGAGAAAAGGGAATAACTGCCCAGACCATCAAAACCGCGGCAACGGCCAGAACAGGAGCCAGGTTGTACGGAATTTTGTCAGCACCGGTGGGCGTAATGTACTCTTTGGTGAAAATCTTCAGCATATCGGCGATTGGCTGAAAAATACCCCATGGCCCCACTCGATTCGGGCCAAACCGGTCCTGGATACGACCGATCAATTTCCGCTCATACCAGATAAGGAAAACAACAAAAAGCATCGCCCCGGTGGCGATGATCCCCGCACCGACCAGTGAATTAATGATATTCACCCACGGTGCAGGCAGGCCTGAAGCTGCCAGTAAGCCCTGGAACCAGGCCACAATTAACCCAATCGGGTCACGAATAAAATCCATATTACTCCTCCGACGCGATTATCTTAGCGCCACTCCAATGCACCTTTACGCCACACATAAACCAGACCGATCGCCAGAATCAAGATAAAAACAACCGCTTCAACGATGGCAAAAAGTGTTAACTGGTTATAGGCTGCTGCCCAGGGGAAAAGCAGCACAGTCTCAACGTCGAACACCAGGAAAACCAGGGTAAAAACGTAGTACTGAACCTTGAACTGGATCCAAGACGAACCAACGGTTTCCATTCCGCATTCGTAGGTCGCATCTTTGATTGGATCAGATTTTTTGGGGGCTAACAATCCGGCGAAAGTTATTGCCACAGCCGGCAAGAAAAGTGCTATCAACGCAAACACACCAACAAACAACCATGTGTTTAGCATAACTTCTCCTCTAAACTATTAAAAACTAATCAGGATCGGGACATAATTACCCCACCCAATGGTGATTATTTTATCACAAGAACCATACTTGAGAAGCTTAAGTTGTTAGGACAATTGTCATATGGAGCCTGCTCAGCCAAGGGTAAGAAACCTGAATGAGAGGTGTGTGCGAGGGTTTCACGCTCGTATAAACCTCTCATTCGGGGCCTTTATTACATGGGCCATTCGTTCCATTTACGGGTCCGGTCAGGTACGCTGCACACGCCTGTGACGGCCAACAAGCACCAGGATGAGACCCGCCAATACGATCCCCCAGGCGATCAGGCGCACCCAGACCAGGCCGAGTCCCCCCAGGCTCATCCCCCGAATCGATATTGGGCTGGCCAGCAAGACATCGCGCTGCGACTGGCCGCCCGCTGCAACCTGGACGGCATAGACCCACAGCGTTCCTGCCGCCGGATAGCTCGACAATGGAACGACCTGCCAGGAAAAACGCAGGCTCTGGCCGGGCCGCAAAGCCTCACTGACCGTCCCTCCCGGGTTGATCGCGAAATCAGCCAGTTCGAGGCGGGATTCGATCACCCAGGAGCCTTGCCAATCGGCGGGCGTACTTTGCCCGGTTTGGCCCGGGGCCAGAGTCAGGTCAACCTGACCAGGCTGCCCGATGAGGAGTGTTTTATTCCAGGATTGGGTGATCGTCAGGGATTCCGGCAGGTCAGTCAAACCGCCCTGTGCGGGTGTTTTTAATGGAACAGTCCTGGAAGTGCTGCCTACCGGGAAGTAAGCCAGCCCTGCCAGGACCAATCCTGAAAGCGTTACAATCCAACCCGCAAATGAAAGCAATCGAATAGGTTTCACCGGCTAACAATTATACAGGTTTTCCGGCCGGATCAACCGATATAGACTTCTACCTTTCGGCCATTTTGATCATCCACCAAAACGTGGAGGGGTTCCTGACCGGAGAGGCTGTTATTCATTTCGTGTATCAGTTCACCCAGGTCCTGGCCATTAACCTCGGCCGGTACCCAGCGCGAAACAAAGGGCAAAATAAACGAGACCAATCCCAACGGTAAAGGCAGGCTGATGGCAATTCGCTGGGGTCGTTCGCCAGGCGCCTGCTGGATACGCACATGCAGCCAACGGGCGTTATAGGTTGCGATCATCCCCAGCACACCCACCAGGAACGGAATCCAGGCCAGCCAGAACCCCCAACTCCAGGGGTGAAACATCCAGCCCTGCGCCATCCACACCGCGCTCATCGCGGTCAGTAAAACAAATATACCAAATGTGATCCACGACCAGGCTTTCCAACGAGGGTCGCGCATATCAACCCGGTCCGCCGGCCGGTCACTCTTGAGCACCTCGACGGACGGGCTATCGAGCGGTTCACCCGCCGGATCGTCCTGGCCGCCAGTTTCATCCGCTTGCGGCCCGGTCGTTTCGTTGGCATAAGCCCGGCCTTCGATCGCGTCCAGGATCTTCATACCATCCGCGACCGAAATATCACCCAACTCAATTCGTCGTAAAATAATCAAACGCTCTTCGTCCATCGCTGCCTCCGCTGCGCGATTAATGGAATTTGCCATCCAGCACGTCCAACAACCGGCTGGCCTCAACGGCCGAGATCTTGCCCTCTTTCAGCATATTGAGGATCATC
The DNA here is from genome assembly GCA_963704755.1 of uncultured Chloroflexia bacterium. Lineage (GTDB taxonomy): Bacteria > Chloroflexota > Anaerolineae > Anaerolineales > Anaerolineaceae > Bellilinea. Next base: position 4,447,454 of record OY969938.1, on the reverse strand, counting down.
AAGCGTTCCTCGTCGCTGGATTTTGCGGGCGTGGATGGTTGCGCCGCCGGTGGCCGCCCCTCAGAAGGCGTATACCGCCCCGGTGTTGGCACGCTAAAATTGACATTGAGTTGCTCCATTGCCCGCTGCATCGATTCTTCGGCCCGGGCGCTGGCCGCGTGCGCGCGCCGCTCGGCATCGCGGAAACGTTTTTCGGCGCCTTCCATTTTGCTGCGGATGCGGGCGTTGATTTGCTCCGAAAGGTCGTCGAAGCCATTGACCTCGACTTCGATATTTCCAAAACCCCAATCGTCGCCCAGCGCATCATCGTCAAAGCGGGCATCAACGACGGTGATGCTGCCTCCGGCGGCCAACTGCACCAATGGTCCCCCACCGGCGACGGTCATGCGCTGGTGCCCGGTCGAATAACGACTGCGCTCGCCGTTGGTCATCACGACGATCTTTTCTCCGCCGGAGGTTGCTTCCATTTCATAGCCAACCCCTTGCGGTAACCACAACCGGATGGCCCCGCCGGCGACAATTCGCACGTCAGCGCCCAGGCTGAGCAGCCTGGCCCGTACGTTTCCGCCCACGCGGACATTGTCCAGGCTGTTCAAATTATTCACCCGCACCGAGCCGCCCACATTACGCGCGGAAAGCTTGCCCTGCATGCCCTCCCCTTTAATATTTCCACCGACGTTCGCTACGGTGATATCGCCGCGAACCTGCGAAAAACGTAAATGCCCGCCTACGTTTTCACAGGTCACGCTGTTAACCTGATTGAGCGTCAAATGCCCGCCAATATTATCGATGGATAAATGCCCGTTCAGCCCAACGATCGAGGCCGATCCACCGACGTTGGCGATGGTGACCGCTGCATCCAGCGGAACGCTGACGATACAATCGTCCTCCGCTTCGATGTACACCACATCCTGCCTCTGATTGACTATCAAATTGCGCTCGTTGGCAATATCGATGTGTATTTCAGGTGATTCCCACCCATTCAAAGATAAATGATCGTTGGCAACGATCTCGATACGCATAGAATTTTCGTAAACAATCGTCCTGCTGGCCATAAAAAGCTCCTGAATTTATATCCTCGTCAACTCTCTCGAGTAGGGGTTTGTCTTCTGTTCTCTGTGATTATCTTAGCATCTATTTTTAGATTGTCAAGAGTTATTTTAAATATTATTGCACTTTGATTTAATATTATAAAACTATAATCTATTTTTCAATCAATTATATTTATGTTATATATTATAACCGATTGATTTATGCTTCTGGAAAGCCGCCCGGTTAACCCACTGTGCCCGGCCGGTCTTTCCGTTCGGCGGCAGGTCCAGAGGTTCAGCAAGAGGCTTCCTCCATCCCAGGAGAGCCCGAATCGATTCTTATCCAACGATTTTGCCGGTAGAGAGTGTGCATAACGAAACCATTGGTCATGAACCAACGAGCTGGAGCCAACGTTCGGCCCGGCCTCCGGACAGAGGCTGTCCAAACATAAATCACTTATTTTTCCCTGCTAAGATTTGTCTTACAATCTCCCGCAACCTCATGCCGGCGGGTTGAATTTGTGTTACACTGGACGAGTTTTCAAGTTAAAAACTCATATCCCCAGATAGCCAACTGAATCTAGCCTGCCTGCCGGGGAGAGAAGTTCCTCCCCTGCAAATTACTTTCCTGACTGTTTCACGAAATTGTTACCCCATACCTATATCATTTCATTGGAGGAATTGGATGGCCCAGTACCCTGTTGAACCGTTTCGCATCAAAATGGTCGAACCGATCCACCTGATTGGCGCAGATGAGCGGAAAGAGGCGATGTTATCGGCCGGTTATAACGTCTTCAACCTGCGCTCCGATGACGTATTTATTGATCTTTTGACGGATTCTGGGACAGGGACGATGAGCCAGGAACAATGGGCAGCTATGATCACCGGCGACGAATTATACGCCGGCGCTCGCTCCTATTATCACCTCAGCGAGGTGATGAAAAAGATCTTCAATTTCAAACACTTCGTCCCCACCCACCAGGGCCGCGCCGCGGAGAACATTCTCTCCAACCTGCTGGTCAAACCAGGCAATTTCGTGCCCTCCAACATGCATTTCGATACCACCGAGGGTAACATCATGGCCCGCGGCGGCCGTCCGACCAACCTGGTCATCGACGCAGCCTTCGACCCGGTAATTTTCCATCCCTTCAAGGGCAATATGGATGTGGACAAGCTGCGCAACTTCATCGAGCAGACCGGCCCGCGTAATATTCCCTTTGGGACGATCACCATTACCAACAATGCCGGCGGTGGCCAGCCGGTATCCGTAGAAAATATCCGCGCCGTATCCGAGGTTTACCGCCATTACGGCATCCCCTTCTTCATTGATTTGTGCCGCTTCGCCGAAAATGCTTATTTCATCAAGCTGCGCGAACCTGGCTATGCGAATAAATCGCCTCTAGAGATTGCCAACGAGATCTTCTCCCTGGCGGATGGGGCCTGGATGTCGGCCAAAAAGGATGCCCTGGTCAATATTGGCGGCTTCCTGGCCTGCAACGATGACGAACTGTTCCAACGCATCTCCAACGAGTTGATTATGCGCGAAGGGTTTATCACCTACGGCGGCCTGGCCGGCCGCGACCTGGATGCAATTGCCGTCGGCTTGCTGGAAGGCCTGGATGAGCGCTACCTGGCCTATCGCATCGGCCAAACCGGCTACCTGGGCGACCGCCTGCGCGATGCCGGCGTCCCTTTTATCGAACCCACCGGCGGGCACGCCATCTACCTGGATGCCGGCCGACTGCTGCCCCATATTCCCCACGGCGAATTCCCCGGGCAAGCGCTGGTCTCCGCGCTGTACCTGGAAGGCGGTATCCGCGGGGTCGAGATCGGCTCGGTGATGTTTGCCCACCCCGACCCCGACACCGGCGAAATGAATTACCCCAAGCTCGAGCTGGTCCGCCTGGCCATCCCGCGCCGCACCTACACTCAGGCCCATTTCGATTATGTAGCCGATGTAATCGAACGGGTCGCACAAAAAGCAAACGATATTCATGGCTATCGCATCACTTATGCGCCGGAGCTGCTGCGCCACTTTACCGCCCGCTTCGAGCCGCTGTAAGGAACCTTTACGCAAGAGTGGAATTGAAATGACCGCAACAGGTAAATTCATCCGGCTGGCAGTGGTCAGCCTGTGTTTATTGGCGTTGGCGGCCTGCAAAGCTGTCGATGCGCCTCTGGGTAACACCGACGAGTTGAGCGGCTCCCCCGAATCAACCCTGGTAGCTGCTGCCGATCCGCTGGGCCAATCCGTCATCACTGGCCTGAGCAACAACGATTACACCCTGTTTACCAGCAATTTCACGGCCGACGTGAAAAAAGGCTGGGACGAAGCTTCGTTCCAGTCCTTCTTGCAAGATTTGCACACCAAGATGGGCAATTACCAGTCCAACCAGATCGAATCGGTGCTGCAAAACGACCAGTACTCGACCATAGTTTACACACTGACCTTTGATTCCGGCCAGACAGTCAACATGCGCCTGATCCTCTCGCTCAACGAGCCCTACCAGATCACAGGCTTGTGGTTTGACTCGCCGGATCTAGGCTAAAGAAAAAAAAGAGATTAGAGAAAAGAGAGTAGAGATTAGGGGTTCGGACAATAACATTCTCCCCTATATCACTTCTCTCTTTTCTCGTTGCCACGTCAACTGATTGCTTTTCTACTATTCTCCAATAACTACTCTCTATTCTCTCTTTTTTGCTTCATCCCACCACACGTCCATCTCTGCCAGGGTCATGCCATCCAGCGTGCGGCCTTGTTCGGCTGCGCGCGCTTCGATGTGGGCAAACCGAGACAGGAAACGCTGGTTCGTCCCGCGCAAGGCGGCCTCTGCATCTCCGTCATACCAGCGTACCAGGTTGACCACGGCGAAGAGCAAATCACCCAGCTCTTTGACGCGCTCTTCCATCGTATTGGCCGCTTTTACTTCCGCCAGTTCTTCTTCGATTTTGGCGATTACCGGGGCCACTTCTGTCCAGTCAAAACCCACCCGCGCGGCCCGGTTCTGGATCTCCTGAGCGCGATTCAGAGCGGGCATCGCCGCGGGAATTCCATCCAGGAGGCCTTTACGGTGGTTATTTTCGCCTTTTTCGGCGTGTTCTTTGGCCTTGAGCTTTTCCCAGTTCTTGAGCACCCCATCTACACCGCTGACCTGTTCGTCGCCAAACACATGCGGGTGCCGATAGATGATCTTGCGGTTAATCCCCTCGACTACCTCGGCCAGGCTGAACTCACCCTCTTCCACTGCGATTTGGGCATGTAAAACGATCTGTAAAAGCAAATCGCCCAATTCTTCGCACAGGTCCTGCGCGTTTTCCTGGTCGAGCGCGTCGATGACCTCATACGTCTCTTCCAACAAATATTTCCGCAGGCTCAAGTGAGTCTGCTCGCGGTCCCAGGGGCAGCCATCCGGCGCCCGCAGGCGCGCCACCACTTCCTGAAATGATTCCAGCGAAGAGTCCGGGCTGAGAGGCGGCACATACAACGCCGTCATCAGGCCAACTTTCGGGCTGCGATCGATTTCATATAAAAGCACGTCCTCGATGCTCTCCGCTTCCGTCCCGGCGGCATGCACCAGCCTGACCGGATGATCGTCCGGATAAACCGCGTTGAGGGTCAACTTGACCCCCGAAGCGCTCATCTGGTCATAGATCTGGGTCACCAATACCGGCATATCCGGAGGAAAATTGGGGGTGAGTAAATTGGCCAGTTCGAGCGCGTCTAAAAGAGCCAGGCGCGGAAACGGATCCAACCCCAGGGCACTGAAAACAGGTTCAAGAAAGCTCATCCCATCCAGAACGCGCACGGGCAGGCCCATTTCTTCTGCGCGCCGCTTGATTTCCGGTGCAGTGGCTTCGGCCACGAACGGGTGCCCAGGAACGGCATAGGTGACACCCTCCGGGCGCCGGCCCAATTCGAGCACCTTCTCGACAATTTGGCCGTATACGTCAGCAAAAGTTTCCGATTGATCGTACAGATCATCGAAGGAATGGACTTCCAGTTCAGACGGGAATGCCGATACCACCGGGTGCTGGCTGGTACGCAAATAGATTTCGGGGATCTGGTTCAGCCAATCCCAGGCAGCCCGAGTAATTTTTCCAGGGTCTCCGGGGCCTAAACCCAGTAAAACGATGCCGGCGCCGGTTTCATTTTCAACCATTCGGTCCTCTTCTCAGCCAGAATACAAACAGGGCATGCACAGGGTAAGTTCTGTTCTGCGCATGCCCCTATTATATTCGGATATAGACGGGAAAACCCGCGTTTGCTCTAGCGTTTGGTGTAGGTCGGTGCCTTGCGAGCGCGCTTGAGGCCTGGCTTTTTGCGTTCCTTGATACGTGGATCGCGCGTCAGCAAGCCATTCTTGCGCAGGTCGTGAACGTGTTCAGCGTTCATCTTGACCAATGCCCGGGCCAAACCCAGTTTGACCGCGTCAGTCTGTCCGGTCACACCACCACCGTTGACGACCACTGTCACGTCGAAGGTAGAGCGTTCCTGCTGGGTGGCAGCGAATGGGCGTAAGATATCTTCCATATCGCCTACCCGGGTGAAATACTCTTCCAACGATTTCTGGTTGACCGTGAATTTTCCGGAGCCAGCCATAACGCGGACGCGCGCAGAAGATTCCTTGCGTCGCCCAACACCCTCAAAATATTGAACGGACATATTCTCTTACTCTCCTTTACACAACCGGCTCTGGGTTCTGGGCAGTATGCGGATGTTCGGTTCCCGCGTACACCTTTAGACGCTTGATGAGCTGGCGACCAAGCTTGTTGTGCGGGAGCATGCCCCACACCGCAGCCCGGATAACCCGGTCAGGGTGATTGTTCAACTGGTCACGCAGACCAATGGTTTTCAATCCACCCGGGTAACCGGAGTGCTTTTGATATACCTTGTTGTTCAAGCGTTTTTCGGTGAACTGCAGTTGGGACGCATTCACCACAACCACATAATCACCCATGCCCACACCAGGGGTGAAGGTTGGCTTGTGCTTACCCAACAGGTAATTCACAATTTGCGACGCCAACCGGCCAAGACTCTGGCCGCCTGCGTCCACAAGTATCCAATTTGTTTCGGGTTTTCCCTTTATTACGTACGTCTTATCCACAGTCCTTTTCTCCACTGGCAGATAAGGGTTTGATCAACCCTTCAGGCCCATTTCCATACGACGGATAAATTACGTGTTCTAAAACGAGGCCATTTGGTTTTGCAAGTCCTGGTGTCAGAACTTTTGGGTCTTGGAGGGCTTGAGCAAATTCTTCCAAAGGAAGCTTCTGCCTGCCGACCAGAACTTGCAAAAACACCAGGCGACGTACCATCCGGTACAGAAAGGCATTTGCGCTGACCGAGAATGACCATGCGTCTTCTCCTTCCTGCTCCCAGTTCGCATTGTAAACCATGCGGACTGTACTCCCTCCCGGCTTCATTGGAGACCCGAACGCCGCGAAATCGTGTATACCCGGCAGGCAGTTGGCTGCATCTTGCAGCAGTTCCGCCTGAACCGCGGGCCAAACTCGCCACGCATATCTTTCACGCAGCGGATCCCGTTCGGGGCGGCAAAATAAGTGATAACGATACTGGCGGGCCCAAGCCTGGTGGCGTGGATTGAAATCCGCCGCTACCTTTTTTACCGACCTGGCCGCCACATCAGCGGGCAGTGCTGCATTCATCGCCCGGCCGAGCGCATCAATTTCGTGAGCCCAGTCCAGGTCGAATGCAATCACCTGACCGCTTGCATGGACGCCGGTATCGGTTCGCCCGGCATAAAGGATCGTCCGGTCACGCCACCCAAAAGAGCGCAGCGCTTCTTCGACGACTGCCTGTACCGTACGCTTACTTCCTTGCCGTTGAAAGCCCTGGAAGTCCGTGCCGTCGTAAACTAAAATAACCTGGTAACGTTCCATCCCATTCCGGTATTAACGCCGGATGGTTTTAATCCTCAACCAGTTCGAGCAGGACCATCTCGGCGGAATCACCCAGGCGAGGCCCCAGCTTGAACATCCGTGTATACCCACCATTGCGGTTGGCATAGCGCGGGCCAATTTCATCAAACAACTTCTTGACCACAGCCGGGTTATCCAGGCGGGAAGCAATCAGCCGGCGGGCATTGACTTTGTCGACATCGCTGCCTTTGGCGCTGTTCCGAGCCACGGTGATCATCCGTTCGGCTTCGCCGCGGATCGATAACGCTTTCGCCCGGGTGGTCTGCATGCGTTCATTTGTAAAGAACTGATTGATCATCGTGCGGCGTAAACTGTTGCGCTGACCGACTGATCGTCCCAGTTTGTAGCCTGCTACTTGATGGCGCATAGAACCTTACTCCGTCTCTTTTTCATCTTGCAGGAAACCTTTTTCCTGCATCTTCTGGCGCAGTTCGTCCAGACTCTTTTCACCAAAGTTGCGGATGGACATGACCGCTTCGTCGCCCTTTTCGAGCAGTTCGAGCACATCACCAACGGTGGTAATGCCCGTCCGCTTGAGCGAATTGAATACCCGTACCGAAAGGTCCAGGTTTTCAATCGGCGTTTCAGCCGCTTCGCTGGTCAACCGGCTGCCGGTTACTTCTTTCTCAGCAGTCAGCATCAAAGTCTCTTCACTGATGCCTGAGATCAGGCGCAGGTGATCGATGAGCAGTTTGGAAGCCGTGCCCAAGGCCTTCTCGGGGGCAACCGTTCCATCGGTCCAGATTTCCAGGATCAGCCGTTCGAAGTTCGTGTTCTGGCCGACCCGGGCCGCTGTAACCGAGAAATTAACCCGGCGAATAGGGCTGTAGATGGCGTCCACAGGCAGTTCACCGATCGGCAACCTGCCGCTGCGATCGACAGCCGGCGAATAGCCGCGGCCACGATCGACCGTCATGTCGATTTCCAGGCGGGTGTGGCTGTCATCAACGGTGAAGAGATACAATTCAGGATTTACGATTTCAACCTCGGCTGGCACCTGGATGTCAGCGGCGGTCACCGTCCCCTCACCCGTCACGTCCAGGTGAAGATGAGAAGAATCGACATCATGCAACAACAGGCGCAACTGCTTGATTTGCAGCATAACCTGAATCACATCTTCGCGGACTCCGGGAACATCACTGAATTCGTGCAGCACATCTGTGATGCGAATGGATGATACCGCAGCACCATCCAGTGAAGACAGCAGAACCCGACGAAGTGCATTGCCAAGGGTGTCACCGTAACCCCGTTCAAGGGGGCTGATTACGAATTTCCCATAGTTGCGAGCTTCAGCCTCGCGCTCGACTTTTGGTTTAACCATATTACTTAAAGCGCACAAGTTTCACCCCTTTCCGATGCACGTAGAATTCGACAACACCGGAAAACAACCCTATCGTGAGTAGTACTCAACGATCAATTGTTCACTCAGGTTCCCGTCGATTTCGGCGCGTTCTGGCAGCCGGAGGACACGACCACTGAGGTTTTTCACGTCCCGGTCGAGCCATAGACCGCAAGTGCGCTTCTCGGCTATATCGGGGAGTTCTTTGAAGAACGGTTTTCGCCGTGATTCTTCACGAACCGAAATTGTATCCCCTGGGCGGAGCAGCATGGACGGTACATCCGTGCGGCGACCGTTGACCGTGAAATGCCCGTGGGTAACTAATTGACGCGCCTGCGCGCGATTTTCACCATACCCCATCCGGTATACGACGTTATCCACGCGCAATTCAAGGGTTCGCAGCAGGTTGATACCTGTCATACCACGCGTACGCAACGCTACACTGAAATAGCGGCGGAATTGACGTTCAAGAATACCGTAGGTCCGGCGAGCTTGCTGCTTGGCACGCAACTGGCGGGCATAATCGGACATCCGATCGCTGCCGCCGCGTCCAGCCATTGCTTTGCCGTGTTCACCAGGCGCGTAAGAGCGCCGTTCAAAGGCGCACTTCGGGGTGAAACACCGCTCGCCTTTAAGATACATTTTGTAACCTTCACGCCGGCATAGTTTGCATACCGGACCAATATATCTCGCCATAACTTCCCTCGTTTATTGAATTAGACGCGGCGTTTCTTGGGAGGCCGGCAGCCATTGTGAGGTACCGGAGTAACGTCCGCAATTGAGCGCACTTTGATGCCCATGCCCTGTACGGCCCGAATAGCATTTTCACGCCCGGGGCCAGGGCCTTTAACGATAATATCCACTTCCTGGACACCCATCTGTTGAGCCACTTTCAGCGCCTGTTCTGACGCTAAACGGGCGGCAAAAGGCGTGCTTTTGCGCGAACCCTTGAACCCGGCAGACCCGGCGCTTGCCCAGCATACGGCATTGCCCTGCTGGTCAGTTACTGTTACGATCGTATTGTTAAAAGATGCGTAAATGTGCACCTGCGCTGACGATAAAGTCCGCTTTACTTTGCGCGGAGAACTCGTCCGACGCGCTGATCTTACATTTTGTGCCATATTTCCTCGCTATCAGCCTCGATTACTATCAGAGTACAGCGTTGAAAAATTCCGGGAGCGACCAGCCGGTTAGCCGCTGGATGAGGGAAGGACATCCAAACCGGCCAGGTCTGATCCGGATTATTTCTTCGTAGCTCCACGGCGGCGTCCGCGACCGGCCACAGTCTTCTTGGGGCCTTTCCGCGTTCGCGAATTGGTGCGGGTACGCTGGCCATGAACCGGTAGATTCCGGCGATGGCGCAAGCCGCGGTAGCAACCAATTTCGATCAGGCGCTTGATGTTCATCTGAACTTCGCGGCGCAGATCGCCTTCTACTTTATAAGTCTGACCGATGTAATCACGCAGCAGGTTTACATCGCTCTCATTCAGGTCTTTTACCCGAATATCAGGGTTAACCTTGGTATCAAAAAGGATTCGCTGTGCCCGGGTGGGCCCAATCCCAAAGATATAGGTCAAAGCTACTTCGATCCGCTTATTCCGCGGAAGATCAACACCTTCAATTCTCGCCATACTCTTTTACCCCTGTCGCTGTTTGTGCTTTGGGTTTTCGCAAATTACGTACAGTTTTCCACTTCGCCGAACAATTTTGCATTTTGCACAGCGCTTGCGAATGGACGGTGATACTCTCATCGGTTACTCCTCATAATTCCATCTACGGCAGCAAAAGTTTGATTATACTCAAGCTTGCTGGATTCGTCCAGGGCTTCTGCCGTCTTCCAACAATGTCAAGATTCGCGGGCCATCTTCCGTAATAGCAACCGAATGCTCGTAGTGCGCCGTCGGTAAGCCATCTCTGGAAACGACAGTCCATTGATCGGCCAACACGCGTGTGGCAGGTGATTTGATCAGCACCATTGGCTCCAGGGCAATCGTCATCCCTGGGCGCAAGGCCATCCCATGACCCGCCGTACCGTAGTTAGGCACTTGTGGACCTTCATGCATCTGGCGGCCGACCCCGTGTCCGGTGTACTCGCGTGTAACTTGCAACCCGTTGCTTTCCACGAACTGCTGGACCGCCGCTGAAACATCTCCAATCCGGTTTCCGACAATCATCTTTTCGATCCCCACGAACAGGGATTTTTCGGTGATTTCGAGCAGTTTTTCGACCTGCGCCGAAACTTCCCCAACCGGAACGGTGATTGCTGAATCGGCTACGAAACCTTCGTACACCGCACCGCAATCGATCGAAACGATATCCCCTTCCTTGAGCTTACGCTTAGGTGAAGGAATGCCGTGTACCAACTCTTCGTTGATGCTTACGGTCGTGCTGGCCGGGTACGGATACGGTCCGGGATAGTTCTTGAAGGGCGAATAAACGCCATGCTTCTTCAAAACTTCCTCCGCAGCCGCATTCAGATCCGCAGTCGTTGCGCCGGGCCTGGCGATATCGCGCGCAGCCGCCAATGCTTCCGCATTGATTATGCCGGCTAAACGCATGATCTCCAGCTCTTGCTTTGACTTAATCGTGATCTGTCGTTCCCAGGACATCATCATTCTTTCTCTTTCACTTTATTGCTGAAAACAGGTCCTCGGTGACTTTATCAATCGGCTGGGTGCCGTCAACTTCGACCAGCAGCCCGCCTTTTTGATAATGTGCGATTAACGGAGAAGTCTGTTCCATATACACATTGATTCGCCGCTCGACTGTAGCCGGCTGGTCGTCTTCGCGCTGGTATAGTTCAGAACCATCCAGGTCGCAAACGCCGTCTGCCTTGGGCGGATTGTACAGCGAGTGGTACACGTGCCCTTGCGCGCGGCAGGTCCAACGGCCGCTCAGCCGTTCGATCAACACCTTGGCAGGGACAGAAATGTACGGTACGCTGACTACTTTCCCATCCAGGTCGGCCAACATTTTGCTCAATGCTTCGGCCTGTGCCGGGGTGCGTGGGAAGCCATCCAGGATGGCTCCGTTTGCGCAGTCCTCACGGCTTAAGCGATCGCGGATCATTGCGATAGTCACATCGTCAGGGACCAACTCGCCCCGGTTCATATAACCCTGGGCCATTTTTCCGAGTTCAGTTTGGGCTTTCAAGTTCTCACGAAAAATGTCGCCCGAGGAAATGTGCGCCAGGCCGGTCTTTTCGGCCAATACTTCGGCCTGAGTGCCTTTGCCTGCACCGGGAGGTCCTAACAAAACGATGAATTTACCCATTTCACTACCCTTTGATGAGGCTTTCTTCATAGCCGTGCAGCTTCAGTTCGGTTTCGATGATCGTGAAAGTGTCCCGGACCACGCCTACTACGATCAGTAAGCCAGCCGCGGAGATCAACAACAGACCAGAACTTTGCGAAGTGGATGGCAAGAAAGCTTTGAGGATGTAAGGCAGCACTGCCACAACACCGAGGAACAAAGCCCCAGGGAATGTGATGCGCCGTTGCACTTTGGTAAGGTATTTTTGAGTGGCCGGTCCGCGCAATACGCCGGGGATTTGAGCGCCCTGGCGCTTGAGGGTATCACCATAGTTCTGTTGGGCAAATAATACGTCCGTATAGAAGAAGGTGAACAAGACCACCATCAGGAAATACATGAGCGAATACCATTGGCTGCTGCCACCGAAGACCACCGATATGCCGTTGGCCAGGCTGCTCACCCAGGGTGTAGCCGAACTAACAAAATAACTGGCTACAATTGCCGGGAAAAGCAAGATGGATTGGGCAAAAATCAGTGGGATCATGCCGGCCATGTTGACCATTAAAGGCAGGTTGCTGCGCACAGGCATCGACATTCGATTACCCACGCGCCTGCCTGGGAACAAGACCGGCACGTTTCGCCTGCCTTGTTGGACAAACACAATGGCAAAGATGATCAGCACCAACAGCACCAGGATGACGACCGTCATCCAGACAGCGTTCTGGCGGTCGCTCCACAATCGGACCAGGTTAGATGGAATGTTGGCAACGATTCCGGCGAAAATGATCAGCGACAAACCCTGGTTCGGAATACCATACTCGGAGATGAGCTGTCCCAGCCAGATACCCAACATCGTACCGCCCATCATGCTGATCAGCGTGGTCAACGTGGGCAAGACGTTACCCGCCGAAAAGCCGTAGTTGTACGTCAGAATCGACTGGCCACTTTGAGTAGCCAGCGTCCTGAAAATGTTGATCTGGCCAACCGCCGAAAGCAAACCCATTGGCACGGTCAGGATAATCGTCCACTTCTCCATCCACTTCTGACCCTCGCGCGGGTTCTCTTTCATGCGTCGTTCCAGCGCCGGGATGATTGGCACCAACAGTTGCAGAATAATCTGCGCTGTAATATAGGGGTACACCCCCATAGCCAGAATGGAGAACTTCGAGATCGTCCCACCTGAAAGCATATCGAACAGCCCAATCAGGTTGCCGGTTGCCCCAGGCGTAGCAACGATGCTGGCAATCACATCACGCCGCACTCCAGGTGCTGGAATGTTGGCAATCAAACGATAAAGGATCAGCAGCATTATTGTGATCAGTATTTTTTTACGGATGTCTTCCGACTTCCAAAGATAGCGCCATGCTGATCGCTTCATGGGAGGGTCTCCTTTTTGTTAATCATCAAGCGATGATCTCAACCTTGCCACCCGCGGTCTCGATTTTCTCTTGGGCGCTCTTGCTAATGCGCTGGACCCGAACGGTAAGAGGGACCGAGATTTCACCCCGGCCCAATACTACAACCGGATTGGTGGGTTTGTGAAGCATATTCTTGGCCGCCAAAGATTCTGGTGATACTTCATTGTTGGCTTCGAACTTTTCCGCGAGCTGGCTCAGGTTGACTTCGTTGTATTCCACCTGATTTGGTGGGGTGAAACCTTCACCACGCATGAACGGCAAGTGGCGGTAGAAAGGCAGGTTGCCACCCTGGTGGTACACATGCCCTCCCTGCCCAGAGCGGGACCCCTGGCCTTTGGTACCGCGGCCGCTGGTTTTACCCTGTCCAGCCGAAATACCCCGGCCCAGCCGTTTCCGGTCTTTTCTGGCGCCCTCATTGGGGATAAGATCGTTCAATTTCATTGTTCTACCTGCTCTTCAATTAAAACCAGGTGATTGACCTTGCGCAGCATCCCCCGGATGGTGGAGTTATCTTCCTGCACAACGGTCTCGTGCAAACGATGAAAACCAAGCGCACGTACGGTTGCCTTATGCTTTTCGGAGTAACCGATGGCGCTTCGGACCAACGTGATGCGCAGCATCTTGGGGTTCTCTTTTACCTCAGGCATTCTTCCTCCGCTCCCAGAAGGGCAGTAAGTCCTTGACTGGTTTACCGCGCATCGCAGCTTCTTCCTCAGGGGATCTTAGCTGGCTCAGCGCGTCGAAGGTGGCCTTAACCACGTTCAACACATTGGCGCTGCCCATCGATTTGGTCAAGATATCGTGTAATCCGGCTGCTTCCAAAACTGCACGCACACCACCGGCCGCAATGACACCGGTACCGGCCGAAGCCGGTTTGAGCAGCACACGTGCACCGCCGGTACGACCCACGACCTCATGAGGGATGGTGGTGCCGATTGTGGCGATTGGCCGCATGGTTTTATGAGCGCGTTCGGTCGCTTTGCGCATGGCATCCGGTACGGCGTTCGCTTTACCAATTCCCAGGCCAACGTTGCCATTGTTATCGCCGGCAACGATCGTCACACGGAATTGAAAACGGCGTCCACCTTTTACCACTTTGGCTACACGCGCAATTTCGATCACACGCTCGTCATATTGTTTTTCTACAGGTGTAAATTCGGTCATTTCCATAGTCAGGCCCTCAATTATTGCTCATTATCAGCCTAGAATTCCAGGCCAAACTCGCGGGCACCATCGGCCAAAGCTTTTACCCGGCCGATATAGCGGAAACCACCCCGGTCGAAGACGACCTGAGTAATGCCTTTTTCTTTGGCCCGTTTTGCCACCAGTTCACCAACCAGGCGAGCCTGCTCGGTCTTGGTCTTGCCTTCCAGTTTCGACCGCAGTTCGGTATCCACTGTAGAGGCAGCGGCCAGGGTGTGCCCGGCTTCATCATCAATTACCTGAGCATAGACCTCGGCCAGGCTACGGAAGACAGCCAGGCGTGGCCGCTGTGCGCTGCCCGAAATGAACTTGCGCACGCGGTTATGCCGGCGGATTCTTGCATCAGAACGACTTGTCTTAGCCATGAGCACTCACCTATTTCTTGGCGCCTTTGCCGGCTTTACCGGCTTTGCGGCGGATCTTTTCACCCAGATAGTGAATCCCTTTCCCGTGATACGGTTCGGGGGGACGAATTTTACGTATATCAGCAGCGACCTGCCCGACGGTTTCGCGGTTGTAGCCCATTACTTTTACCTGGCGGACCTTGGTATCGACATCGAAAGAGATGCCTTCCAACGGTTCGACGATAACGGGGTGGGAATACCCGACGAACAGTTTTAGGTTCTGGCCATCCATCTCGGCGCGGTAGCCCACACCATCGATTTCCAGCACTTTGGTGAACCCTTCGCTGACACCAGTTACCATATTTTGAATTAATGCGCGGGTCATTCCATGCAGGGCGCGGACGAAAGCTTCTTCCGAGTCGCGTTTGACGAGAACCTGCCCATTTTCCAAACCAATGGAAATCAATGGGGAAAATTCGCGCTGCATCTCACCTTTAGGGCCTTTGACGTGTACGGATGCTCCGTCAACGTCCACCTTCACGGTTGCAGGAACGATCACCGGTAAGCGACCTATTCGAGACACGACATTACCTCCTTTTCGCCTTCCGGGTTACCAGACCTTGCAAAGGAGCTCACCGCCAACATTCAACTGGCGGGCCCGTTGGCCGGTCATGACGCCCTTGGGCGTGGAAAGGATGGCAACACCCAATCCTGAAAGCACCCAGGGAATATCGACTTTGCGGGTATAAACCCGGCGTCCGGGGCGGCTGACACGCTGCAGTCCGGTGATGACCGGGCGGCGCTGTCGGCGTTCACCCACGTACTTCATCTTGACACGCAGGACGCGCTCGAACGACTTTTCTCCGTTGACAATTTCGAAACTGTCGATGAACCCTTCTTCTTTTAAGATCCGGGCAATTTCTGCCTTGATCGTAGAACTGGGCATGGCCACAACTGCTTGGCCATTGATCATCGCGTTGCGAATGCGGGTCAACATATCAGCTATAGGATCATTTACACTCATGCCTACCTCCGGCCTGGCGCTACCAGGATGACTTTGTTACGCCGGGGATCTTCCCTTGCAGAGCGAGCTCCCGGAAGCAAATTCGGCAAAGACCAAAACGTCGCATATATCCACGCGGGCGGCCGCACAGGCGGCAGCGATTGCGTACTTGAACGGAATATTTGCGGTGTGTCTCACGATTAATCATGCTTTTCTTGGCCATACTAGTCCTTCCTGAATGGCATACCAAGAAGCTGCAAAAGCTGTGCAGCCTGATCATCCGTCGGCGCCGTGGTTACGATGGTAATTTCCATACCGCGGACTTTGTCCACTTTGTCATATTCAATCTCAGGAAAGATGATCTGTTCCCGCAGGCCCAGGGTGTAATTTCCCCGACCGTCGAAGGCTTCAACAGAAACTCCCCGAAAATCGCGTACGCGCGGTAAAACAATATTCATTAACCGGTCGAGAAATGCCCACATCTTGTCCCCGCGCAGGGTGACCATGGTGCCGATCGCACGACCTTCTCGCAGCTTGAAGTTAGCGATACTTTTGCGCGCCTTGGTGATGACCGGTTTTTGTCCGGTAATCAATCCCAGGTCGCTGCTGGCAGCATCGATTGCTTTGCCATTATCAAGCGCTTCGCCGAGGCCAATGTTGACAACGACCTTGGTGATGCGTGGGATCTGCATGATGTTCGTCAGACCCAGGCTCTCGGAAAGAGCCGGCATCACCTCGTTTTGATACTTTTCTTTCATTATATTCATATCCACGCTCCGCAATGGCTCATTCGTCAATGTTGGCGGCACATTTTTTGCAAACCCGCATTGACCGGCCTTCTTCTGTGCGGGAGATTTGAATGCGGGTAAGTTTGCCACATTTGGGGCAGACTAACATGACGTTAGAAACGTCGATAGCCGACTCAAACCGTACTTTTCCCGGAGAAATGGAACGGCCCTGAGACTGAACCTGGCGCTGGTGTTTGGTGCGCAGGTTAATGCCCTGGATGACAACATTCATTTCTTTGGGTAATACTTTGATGACTTCGCCGCGTCTGCCTTTATCTTCCAGGCGCCCACTGATCACTTCAACCGTATCACCCTTGTGAATTCTTAAATTCATGGCTTCGCTCCTACATCCCTGTCCTAGATCACTTCCGGGGCCAGAGAAACGATCTTCATAAAGCCTTTTTCACGAAGCTCGCGTGCTACCGGGCCAAAAATACGGGTTCCCTTGGGGTTCTGGCCATCAGTATCCAGGATGACGGCAGCGTTGTCATCGAAGCGGATGGTCGAACCGTCCTCGCGGCGCCACTCTTTCGCGCAGCGCACGATGACAGCCTTGACAACATCGCTTTTCTTGACAGAGCCCTGGGGAGTGGCCGATTTCACTGTGGCAACCACGATATCACCGACATGCCCGTATTTGCGAGTGGAGCCGCCTGTGACATGGATGACCAAAAGCTCACGCGCTCCAGTATTATCTGCAACCTTTAGGCGTGTTTCGTGCTGGATCATGCCTGTTCTCCTTCTTCGGCAGATAATTCTTGCATGGGCTGGCCCAGGCGTTTCTGGATAGACTGGACGACCCAGCGTTTGCCCCGCGAAATCGGTTGACTTTCGACGATGACGACCTCGTCACCAATTTCACAAGCCAGCAAATCGTGCGCTTTCACTGTGCGGCTGGCGTGCACAACCTTGCGATACAAGGGGTGCAGGTAAGTCCGGGTGATTTTCACCACGACAGTCTTTTGCATTTTATTGCTGGTAACGATACCGGTTAAACGTCGCCGTGTATTCATTTTCCACCTTCCTGCGGATTGGATAACTCTCGCTCGTGAAGGATTGTCTTGTAACGAGCGATCAAGCGGCGTACCTGCTTTAACCGAGATGTATCCGTAAGCTGTCCGGTAACCACCTGGAAGCGCAGATTCATTAATTCGTGTTGCGAATCCGCCAGCTTGGCATTCAACTCATCAGTGGACATCAGACGAATCTGTTCGATGTTCATACCGATTCTCCTGTTGGGCCCTCATGACGAGCTACGACTTTCGTCTTGATCGAGAATTTATAGGAAGCCTGGCGTAATGCCTCCAGGGCAATATCCGCCGGCAATCCACCTAACTCAAACATAATCCGGCCGGGTTTCACAACCGAAACCCAGTACTCCACGCCACCTTTCCCTTTACCCATACGGGTTTCGGGCGGTTTCTGAGTATATGGCTTGTCGGGGAAGATCCGAATCCAGACCTTTCCACGACGGCGCATTGAGCGTACCAGGGCACGGCGAGCGGCTTCAATCTGGCGGGCAGTTACCCAACCCGGTTCCAGTGCCTGAAGGCCAAACTCACCATAAATCATTTCGGCCCCGCGCAGGGCTTTACCCTTCATACGGCCACGCTGCTGCTTGCGCCATTTCACACGTTTTGGCATCAACATAGCTGCTAACCTCTCTTATAACGTCTGGGGACAAACCCAGCGCAAGGTTTACTCACTGACGTACACGCCTTCTGTTGATTCGGCTTTCTCTTCAACACCGGGCATGATATTACCTTTATAAACCCACACCTTGACACCGATTTGGCCATAAGTAGTCTGGGCTTCTGTCCGGGCAAAGTCGATATCTGCCCGCAAGGTCTGCAGCGGTACACGGCCTTCGCGCAGCCATACGCTACGAGCCATTTCTGCGCCGCTCAGGCGACCGGCAACTTCGATTTTGATGCCTAGGGCACCCTGGCGCATCGCCTGCTGCAGGGCCCGTTTCATGGCCCGCCGGTAAGCAATACGTCGTTCGATCTGGCCCGCAATGTTGCGTGCGACCAGGTAAGCGTCGGTATCCGGAGCAGTAATTTCTTTGATCTCAAGATCGATCTTTTTCTTGGTCAATGCTTCCAGATCACTGCGCAGGCGTTTCACTGTCTCACCCTTGCGCCCGATTAAAATACCGGGCTTGGCGGTACTGACAATGATTTTCACTTTACCGGGGAAGCGCTCAATCTCGACCTTGGAAACACCGGCTTTATCGGTGACGGCAAAGATCAGGTTACGGATTTTGAAATCCATGTGCAGCTGTTCGGTATATTCACTGCCCTCAGCGTACCAGCGGCCTTCCCATGGTCGATGAACGCCCAGTCGAAATCCAATCGGATGTACTTTACGACCCATATTTACTCCTGGTATCCTTCTCTTCTATTCTTTTTCGCGCAGGATAATCGACACATGCGAGGAGCGCTTCAAAATCGGCTTGAAGCGGCCACGGGCACCAAACCGCCGCCATTTCCGCAGAGGGGCTTCATCGGCAGTGATTTTATAGATGATCAAATCGTCCCGGTTGACGCCAAAGTTCTCTTCAGCATTTGCGATTGCCGAGGCCAGCAGTTTGCGAACCGGCAGCGCGGCAGTTTTATTGATGAATTTCAGGGTGTCCAGCGCCGCGACGGCTTTATCACCACGGACCAGATTAATCACCAGGCGCACCTTTTGGGCTGATACCGGGCAATTCTGTAAAGATGCATGAATATCGGTAGCCATGGCGATTTACCTTTTCGTCGATTTCTCGGCCATGTGACCGCGGAAATGCCGGGTGGGTGCAAACTCACCCAGGCGGTGCCCCACCATGTTATCGGTGATGTAAATCGGCACATGCCGGCGGCCATCATGGACGGCGATGGTGTGTCCCACCATCTGGGGGAAAATAACACTGGCGCGGCTCCAGGTGCGGATGACCTTCTTTTCGCCGCGGGTGTTCATATCTTCGATTTTTGTGAGCAGTTTTGGAGCTACGAACGGCCCCTTTTTCAATGAACGTGACATATCTCGGTCCTCTTTCTCGGTGTTACCAACCTGTCAACCTGGGCCAATTACCGCTTGGACTGGCTGCGGCGGCGAACGATAAATTTATCGGTCGACTTATTACGGCGGGTCTTGTAACCACGAGTGGGCTTACCCCACGGGCTCTTTGGACCAGGCATACCCGCCGGTTGGCGGCCCTCACCACCACCATGCGGATGGTCGCGCGGTGACATGGCCGTGCCACGCACTGCCGGGCGAATACCCATATGGCGTTTGCGTCCAGCCTTACCCAATTTAATGTTGCTGTGTTCCAGGTTACCGACCTGACCAACCGTCGCGTAGCAGACCTGGCGGATCAGACGAACTTCACCCGAGGGCATACGGATCTGGGCATAGTCGCCTTCTTTGGCCAGCAACTGGGCAGCCGCACCGGCGGAGCGGACCATCTGGCCACCACCGCCCTGGTGGATTTCCACATTGTGGATCAGGGTACCGACCGGGATATTCGAGATCGGCAAGCAGTTACCGGGGCGGATATCTACATTGGGACCGGCTACGACCACATCACCGACCTTTAAACCAACCGGGGCAAGAATGTAGCGTTTTTCGCCGTCGTTATAAACCAACAACGCCAGGCGAGCCGTGCGGTTGGGATCGTATTCGATCGCGCCAACCCGGGCAGGAATATCCAGCTTGTTGCGTTTGAAATCGACCAGGCGGATATAGCGCCGGTTACCGCCGCCCTGATGGCGTACGGTGATTTTGCCCAGGTTGTTGCGCCCGGAATGCTTGCGGCGAATGACGACCAACGAGCGTTCGGGGCGGGTCTTGGTGATTTCCTCAAACCCATAACCGGTCATGCCACGCAGGCCGGGGGTTACTGGTTTGTAAACTTTAATCGCCATTATTCAACCCCTTCAAAGATTTGAATTCGGTCTTCGGCGGCCAGGGTAACGACGGCCTTCTTATAGCCCGAGTTTCGGACCAAAAGACGGCGGCTGCGGGCCCGGCGGGTGCGCTTGGCCGGGACGTTGATGATGTTGACCCGTAGAACGGTAACATCAAAAAGCGACTCGACGGCATCTTTGACCATAGTTTTGGTCGAATCACCGGCCACTTCGAAGACGTATTGGTGCAGACGGTTTACCTGATAATTCGTTTTTTCGGTTACCAGGGGACGGCGGAGTACGTTATAAATATCACTCATCTTAGATCTCCTACCTATCCCAGGTTCGCCTGAAGGACATCCAGCGCCGCCAGCGGAAGAACCACTTTGTCGAACTTGAACAGGTCGCGGATGTTGATATAACCGGCCAAAAGGATCTTCGTGGCGGGCAGGTTCCCACTCGAGAGGATGATATTTTCATATTCATCTTTGCTCGGGATCAGAATCAACGCGCTGGCATCCCCCACCAGGCTATCCAGGGCCTTCGACATCAAACGGGTCTTCGGCTCCGTAATGGCCAGCTCGTCCACTACCACAATAGCTTCTTCGGCTGCTTTGACCGAAAGCGCGGACCGCAGGGCAGCCCGGCGCATTTTACGAGGCATCGCCAGGGAATAATCTACGGGGTGCGGCGTATGAATACGGCCACCGCCCTTCCACTGCGCGGCCCGGGTAGAGCCCTGACGGGCCCGGCCGGTACCCTTTTGCTTCCAGGGCTTGCGGCCGCCACCGGCAACCTCGTTGCGGGTCTTGGTATCATGCGTACCCAGGCGGGCGTTGGTTGACTGGCGCACAAATGCCTGGTGCATCAAATCCATATTGATTGGGGCTGCAAAGATCATCTCGGGCAGTTCAACCTGTTTGATCTTCTGGCCTTCCATGTTGAAAACATCAACTAACATAATTCTTTAGCTCCGTTAGTCCAGGTAAATGTTCCAGTATTACTGCTTACGCGCTTCTTTGATGGAGACAAGGCCGCCGCGAGGCCCGGGAACAGCCCCGCTCACGCCGATCAAATTGCGCTCCACATCCACCAGGACTACCTTCAAATGCTGCGAGGTGACGCGTTCATTGCCCATATGACCTGGACCTTTTGCACCTTTGAAGACACGACCCGGGGTCGTACCAGAGCCGCGGGAACCGGGGGCGCGATGCCGGTCAGATTGACCGTGGGTTTTTGGGCCGCCCCTGAAATGGTAACGTTTTACGCCACCCTGAAAGCCTTTCCCTTTGCTGGTACCTACCACATCAACACGCTCACCTACCACAAAGACGTCGACGGCCACTTTTTGACCTTCTTCGACTTCAGGAGCCTTGGTGCGAAATTCGCGCAAGATTCGCAGTGGAGGTAAATTTAAGCCGGAGCGCTTCAGGTGACCTAACTCTCCACCCGTCAACCGCTTCGGCTTGACTTCATCGTAACCCAACTGAACGGCTGAATAGCCGTCTGTCTCAGGTAGTCTGATTTGGGTAACGTAACATGGCCCAGCTTCGATAATCGTGACTGGAATAGCCACACCTGTATCATCGAAAATCTGGGTCATGCCGATTTTCTTCCCGATCAGCCCTTTAAACATTTCGATTGTTCTCCTCGAATTCGTTAGAGTATGAGACTGTCAGCCTGGGCTTGGCTGCATCATCCCTGAACGTCGGGTAGTCAGTGACCTGCTGCGACATGTAGTGTATTGACTGCGCCCACAGGATCACTCTTGCTCGACCAATGTCTGGGCTCTCGCCCAAACCATTCCATTATACTGCAACTCTGGTTTATTGACCAGGGTTGGGATTGCTAACTGGGGTTACTCATCCCAAGCGATCCTTGCGAAGCAATCTCATTTTTACGGGTAAAGATGAGATTGCTTCGTTGCCAAGAACGCTCATCGCTACAAGCATTTATAACTCAAGCAAATCTTAGATCTTGATTTCGATATCCACACCAGCAGGCAGGTTGAGCCGCATGAGCATATCGATCGTCTTTGAGTCCGGATCCAATACGTCGATCAGACGGTTGTGGGTGCGAATTTCGAAATGCTCGTGTGAATCTTTATCAATAAAAGTAGAGCGGCGTACGGTGAACTTTTCGATCCGGGTAGGTAAGGGAACCGGACCAACTACGTGAGCGCCGCTGCGTTCAGCCGTTTCGACAATCCGCTTGGCGGACTGATCCAGCACACGATGATCGTATGCCTTAAGACGAATTCGAATGCGTTGCTTGGCCATAATCGTTACACCTAATCCAGAATCTTCGGTGATGACACCGGCGCCAACGGTCAGGCCGCCTTCGCGGATGGCGAATTTGGAGCCCTGCTCGAGCGCAACCGGTACGATCAGATCCACTTCCATATCGACATTATCGCCGGGCATAACCATTTCAACGCCTTCGGGCAGTTTGATGTTGCCGGTTACATCCATGGTGCGGATGTAGAACTGTGGGCGATAGCCCGTGAAGAAGGGCTTGTGACGGCCACCCTCTTCGCGTTTCAACACGTACACCCGGGCCATGAAGTTGCGGTGGGGGGTGATGCTGCCGGGCTTGGCTACTACCTGGCCGCGTTCCACGTCGGTGCGTTCAATACCGCGCAGCAGCAGGCCCAGGTTATCACCGGCCATACCTTCATCCAGCAGCTTGTGGAACATTTCCACACCGGTGACTACCGAGTTCATGGTCTTTTCTTTCAAGCCGATGATCTCGACCGGTTCGCCAACTTTGACCTTGCCACGATCTACACGGCCGGTCACCACGGTGCCGCGGCCTTTGATCGAGAACACGTCTTCGATCGGCATCATGAAGGGCTTGTCGGTCTCGCGGACCGGCTGGGGAATGTAGGTATCGACTACTTCCATCAGCTCTTTGATGCAGGCGTATTCGGGAGCGTTCGGGTCGGTGGAGGTGCTCTCCAGGGCCTTCAACGCACTGCCGCGCACGATCGGAATTTCATCACCGGGGAATTTGTACTCGGTGAGCATCTCGCGCAGTTCCATCTCGACCAGTTCCAGCAGTTCCGGATCGTCCATCTGGTCGATCTTGTTCAAGAAGACCACGATGCTCGGCACTTCCACCTGGTAGGCCAGCAGAACGTGCTCGCGGGTCTGCGGCATGGGGCCGTCGGGAGCAGCTACCACCAGGATAGCTCCATCCACCTGGGCCGCGCCGGTGATCATGTTCTTGATGTAGTCACGGTGACCCGGCATGTCCACGTGGGCATAGTGCCGGTTCGCGGTTTCGTATTCCACGTGGGCAATGTTGATCGTGATCCCGCGTGCTTTTTCTTCCGGCGCATTGTCGATCTGGTCATATGCCCGGTATTCCGCTCCGCCCAGGAAACTGCAATATTTGGTGATGGCGGCCGTCAGGGTCGTTTTACCATGGTCGATGTGACCCATCGTGCCTACATTCAGATGCGGCTTCGTGCGCTCATACTTTTGCTTCGCCATTTGGTAGACCTCTCCTTAAACCAAAGTACTTTTGATAATCTGGAAAAACAATTTAAATTACTAACTTTTGTTTAATCGATTTCGGGTGTCGGAGCGTAGTGATCGAACTCCATAGAGTGCACGCCACGCCCTTGCGTTGCCGAACGAAGCTCGGTAGTATAACCGAACATTTCAGCCATTGGAACGCGGGCACGAATAGCTTTAGCGTTACCAGGCCTTACGTCCATCCCGAGGATTTCGGCCCGACGGCTGTTAAGTTGAGAAAGAACGTCACCCAGGTATTCATCCGGGATGACCACCTCAACCTTCATAATCGGCTCGAGCAATACCGGCGCACCCCGTTGCATGCCTTCCTTGAAGGCAAAGATGGCCGCCATTTTGAAAGCCATATCGCTCGAATCTACCTCGTGATAGGAACCATCTACCAAAGTCACCTCGATATCCGTGACCGGATAACCGGCCAATATACCGGATTCGGCTGCCTCGACGACACCTTTTTGGATCGAGCCAATGAACTCACGCGGGATAGAACCCCCGACGACTTTGTCCACGAACTTGATCCCACCACCGCGGTCGAGTGGTTCCATGTTGAAAACCACGTGGCCATATTGACCATGGCCACCGGATTGTTTAACGTATTTATAGTTGACTTCTTTGACCGGCCGGCTGATCGTCTCGCGATAGGAAACACGCGGCCGTCCAACATTAGCCTGCACGTGGAACTCGCGCATCATACGATCGACGATAATGTCCAGGTGCAACTCACCCATACCGGAAATAATGGTCTGGGCAGTCGTATCGTCAGTCCGCACCCGGAAAGTCGGGTCTTCCTCCGCCAAACGGCGCAAGGCTTCTCCCATTCTGTCCTGGTCGGCTGTCGTTTTCGGCTCGACGGCTACCGAGATCACCGGCTCGGGGAATGTAATACTCTCCAAAAGCAGTGGTGTGCTCTGGTAGCACAGGGTATCGCCGGTGAAGCTCTCTTTGAAGCCTAACACAGCGCCGATGTCACCTGCGTACACTTCGGTGATATCATCGCGGCGGTCAGCATACATTTTGACCATGCGGCCAACGCGTTCGCGGCGGCCCTTGGACGAATTGTAAACGGTTTCACCCTGGACAACCTTGCCGGAATAAACCCGGAAGTAAGCCAAACGGCCTACATATGGGTCTGACACAATCTTGAACACCAAAGCGCTCAAGGGAGCATCATCGTCCACAGCCAGCTCGATCACCTTCTCTTCATCGTTGGGATCCGTGGCTTTGACCGGCGGTACATCGAGCGGCGAAGGCAGGTAGTCGATGACCGCATCCAGAACCGGCTGAACACCTTTATTTCGCAGCGATGACCCGGCAAACACAGCCGTGGCCTGGTTGTTGATAACGGCCTTGCGCAGGGCTGCTTTAAGCTCGGGTATGGAGATTTCTTCTCCTTCAAGGAATTTAACAATCAGGTCATCCTCGAATTCGGCAATTTTTTCGACCATAATCGCCCGGGCTTCTTTCGCCTGAGGAACCAGCTCGGCCGGGATGTCGCGTTCGACCGGTTCGCGGCCATACTCGTCATCCCAGAAAATTGCTTTCATCTCCATCAAATCAACAACGCCGCGGAAATCGGCTTCCATACCGATAGGCATTTGCATCGGGATTGGATTCGCCCCTAAACGTTGGCGGATTGACTCGATCGTCCCATCGTACGAAGCCCCTACTCGGTCCATCTTGTTGACGAAACAGATACGAGGCACAGCGTAGCGATCAGCCTGGCGCCAAACCGTTTCACTCTGGGGCTCTACCCCTTGCACAGCATCAAAGATAACCACACCCCCATCGAGGACGCGCAGTGAACGCTGTACTTCAACCGTGAAATCAATATGGCCGGGCGTATCGATGATATTGATCTGGTAATCTTTCCATTCGGCGGTAACTGCTGCCGAGACTATCGTGATACCACGTTCGCGTTCCTGGGCCATCCAATCCGTCACAGTTGTGCCGTCGTCAACCGAGCCAATCCGGTAAGTTTTACCGGTATAGAACAGGATACGCTCGGTAGTTGTAGTCTTTCCGGCGTCAATGTGGGCAATTACCCCAATATTTCGGCACTTCTCTAACGGGAATTTACGTGACATGCCATAAACCTGTAATAAATATGCTTTCGCAACACACCAGGGCTAGACCCGGTAATGCGAAAAAGCCCTGTTGGCCTCTGCCATCTTATGTGTTTCTTCGCGTTTGCGGACAGAAGCACCAGTGTTATTTGCTGCGTCCATCAGCTCACCGGAGATTTTCTCGGAAAGCGATTTGCCAGCACGGTTGCGGGCCGCGTCAGTAATCCAGCGCATGGCCAGCGCGATACGCCGGTCCATCGGCACTTCCATAGGAACCTGGTAAGTTGCACCGCCAACACGGCGAGGGCGAACTTCCATAATAGGGCCCACGTTCTTGAGCGCCAGCTCGAATACTTCCACCGGGTTGCGACCGGTTTTCTCTTCCACCATGCCCAGGGCATCATAAACTACGGTTGTGGCGGTGCTTTTCTTGCCGCGGCGCAGAATGTGATGGATGAACTTGGTCAGATAAACATTATTGTAGCGAACGTCTGCGTAAATTTCGCGTTTTTCGGGTTTTGTTCGACGCATGAAACCTTCTCCGTCCTCTGAGCAATCTTATTTCTTGGCCTTTTTGGCCCCATACTTGGACCGTGCCTGAGAGCGTTTGGCAACTCCGGTGGTATCCAAGGTACCTCGAACAATATGATAGCGGACACCCGGCAAATCTTTCACACGGCCTCCGCGCACCAACACAACCGAGTGTTCCTGAAGCTGGTGACCTTCGCCCGGAATGTAAGCCGTCACTTCAATACCATTGGTGAGACGCACACGAGCGATCTTACGAAGAGCAGAATTTGGTTTTTTGGGTGTCATGGTGCGCACCACGGTACAAACGCCGCGTTTTTGCGGGGCGCCTTTATCCTGGCGGGTGCGGCGCTGCTTGACCGAATTCAGCGTATATTGCAGCGCAGGAGCTTTACTTTTGACCTTTTTGGTCTGACGACCTTTGCGGATCAATTGGTTGATTGTTGGCACGTTCTTTTGCCTCCAGAAGGGTTTGCCTGTGGCGAATACTCGCCTGTATGAGATCAGATATTCTTTCCAACAAGTGAGGCCATCGGTTGCAATGATGGCCTCACTGATTTCCGTTGTCCGTTACAACATTATGATCGGACAGTTAAGGCACGAACGGTGATTATATCACTACCGTTTTTAAGCGTCAACCTTTCACGACATGCGATCAAGCTCTTCGCCTAACGCCAGCAGACCGGTTTCGATCTTCGGCGGATGAACGCGCTCTTCGTCCTTCCCAAAGCGGATCACTTCGCCCGTGTCCATGACCGCTTCTACGGCCAGGCCCAGGCTCTGCAATTCTTTGACCAGCACCCGGAAGGATGCCGGCAAACTGGGTTCTTCGATCGGTTCGCTTTTGACAATCGATTTGTAGGTCGACACACGGCCCTGTACATCGTCCGATTTGACCGTGAGCATCTCCTGCAGCGTGTAAGCCGCGCCATAGGCTTCCAGAGCCCACACTTCCATTTCACCGAAGCGCTGGCCGCCAAATTGAGCTTTACCGCCCAGAGGCTGCTGCGTGACCAGTGAATATGGGCCAGTCGAGCGTGCGTGAACTTTATCCTCGACCAGGTGGTGCAGTTTCAACATGGTTACCACACCTACCGTTACCGGCTGGTCGTAAGGCTTGCCGCTCTTCCCGTCCCGCAAGATCATTTTTCCGATGATGGGAATCGGGTAGCCGGTTTCGTCCATGTAGCTGTCTGCACGTTTGCGGATATCACTGGCCGAAGCATCTTTGTCCGTAGGAACACCCTTCGAGGCCAGCCAAAGTGCCAGGCAGGCCGTAATGGCGTTCTTGTCCTTGACATCCATGAGCGGATCTTTACTGACCATGGCTTCATAAACCAGGATGTTCTTGGGATCGTAGCCATTTTCACGCAGCCAGAGTTCGAGCACCGACCAGCGAGCGTAGGTTTCATCATAGGCGAGCCGGCTCACATCGTAGCCATCCCGTCCCAGGACCTGTTCCAGGTACAACAGGCGGACCTCGTCGTCGTCACGGATGGATTTGGGGTCGTAGGTTTGCTCGTTGATCCAATCCCAGGCTTTTTCACCGGCCACTCGCCAGGCCTCATCAATCATCCAGGCTCGCGCCAGTTCGGATTCGATCTCGTCTTCGTTTGCCCCATCGAACACCGGGGTAACCGCACGGTAGCCCATACGGGTCGCCGCCCAGCCCAGGTGGGTTTCCAAGATCTGGCCGATGTTCATACGTCCAGGGACACCCAGGGGGTTGAGGATCAAATCGACCGGGGTGCCATCTTCCAGGAACGGCATATTCTCGACCGGGACAACCCGCGAGACCACACCTTTGTTCCCATGACGGCCGGCCATTTTGTCACCGGCGGTGAGCTTGCGCCGCTGAGCGACCGAAACCCGCACCATCATATCGACACCGGCAGAAAGGTCAGTATTGTCTTCGCGGGTGAATACTTTCACATCCACGACTTTTCCGCGCTCACCATGCGGCATGCGCAGCGAGGTGTCTTTGACATCCCGGGATTTTTCACCGAAGATCGCCCGTAACAAGCGCTCTTCAGGAGTTAGTTCTTTTTCACCTTTCGGCGTAATTTTGCCGACCAGAATATCATTCGGGCCAACTTCTGCGCCGATACGGATGATGCCGTGCTCATCCAGGTCTTTGATCGCGTCTTCACCCACATTCGGAATGTCGCGGGTGATCTCTTCCGGGCCCAATTTGGTATCGCGGGCTTCTACCTCATACTTTTCGATATGAACCGAGGTAAAGCGGTCGTCTTCTACCAACTTTTCGGAAATCAGAATGGCGTCTTCGAAGTTACCGCCTTCCCAGGACACGAACGCGACAGTCACATTTTGCCCGAGGGCTAAATTGCCGTTGACCGTCGAGGAAGAATTGGCCAAAACGTCACCTTTATGGATGCGCTGGCCTTTGACCACTGCCGGCCGCTGGTCGATACAAGTGGACTGGTTCGAGCGTTGGTACTTGCGCAGGTTGTAAACGTGTATTCCATTGCTGCCGCGCACCTGGATCGTCCGGCCGGAGACTGAAATCACATCTCCGTCTTCTTCTGCGACCAAGACCTGGCCCGAGTCGATGGCGGCATGAGCCTCCATGCCCGTTGAAATGGTCGGAATATCCGGGTTGATCAAAGGGACCGCCTGGGCCTGCATGTTCGAGCCCATCAAAGCGCGGTTGGCGTCATCGTGCTCGAGGAAGGGGATCAGCGAGGCGCTGATACCGACCACCTGGTGTGGCGCAACGTCCATGTAGTTGACTGCGTCGGCTGTGGCCAGGCGGAAGTCAGAGTGATGCCGGCACTGGATGCGCGAATTGGTAAATTCGGCATGTTCATTCAAAATCGAATTTGCCTGGGCAATCACGAACTTATCTTCGGCGTCAGCCGAGAGGTAATCGATCTGGGTAGAAACGTAGGGGATGACAAAAATAGTCGCCCGGTTCAATTTCTTGATCGCCGGCAGCATTTCTGCGGTAATCCGTTCGCCCTGGCTGGCAATCAACTCACCCGTTTCCGGGTCGGTCAGGTTTTCAGCCAGCGAGCGGTCCACAAGTTCTGGATCGTCGGAAGAGATGGTCCGGATCACCCGCCGGTAGGGCGTTTCGATAAACCCATATTCATTCACGCGGGCAAAGCTGGCCAACCGGCCAATCAGACCAATGTTCGGGCCTTCAGGTGTCTCGATTGGGCAGATACGGCCATAGTGCGAGTTATGCACATCGCGCACATCGAACCCGGCGCGCTCACGGCGCAGACCGCCAGGGCCCAGGGCCGACAGGGTGCGTTTATGACGCAGTTCAGCCAACGGGTTGGTCTGGTCCATAAACTGAGACAACTGGCTGGAGCCGAAGAATTCACGCAAGGCCGCCACGACCGGGCGAATATTGATCAGGCTGACCGGGGAGGTTTGATCCTGGTCGCGGATGGACATGCGCTCTTTGATGACGCGCTCCATCCGGCGCAAGCCAATTCGCAGCTTGTTTTGAATCAACTCACCGACCGTCTTGACCCGCCGGTTACCCAGGTGGTCGATGTCGTCCTTGTCTTCTTTCTCGTTATTGATCATGATCATCCGGCGGACCAGATAGACCACATCCCAACGAGTGACATTACGATGATTGATCGGCACGTGCTCCATCAGGTCCAGCTTTTGGTTGAGCTTGTACCGGCCAACGCGCTCCAGGTCATAATGGCGCTGATCGAACAACTGCTCTTCCATGAACTGGCGGGCATTGTCCAGGGTGGCCGGATCGCCAGGGCGCATACGCTTGAAGAACTCCAGCAGCGCCGCTTCGGCAATCGTGATTCCACTCGAAAGATCCCAGGGGGGCTCCTGACGGAATGTAGAAGGAATAAACAGCCGGTCCGGATTGTTATCCACATCCTGGAACAAGGCGATCAATTCCTCATCTGTACCTTCCTTGATGGGCGAATCCTGCAAGCCATCTTCGATGGCCGCCAGGGCGCGCAAAAAGATCGTGATGGGTACAGTGCGTTTACGGTTGAACTTCAGGATTAAATAATCGTTCTTGCGAGTCTCGAATTCCATCCAGGCCCCGCGATCGGGGATCAACTTGGCCATCGCCAGGCGATGACCGGTCGTGCGATCTACAGGAGCCTCAAAATAAACACCCGGCGAACGAATGAGCTGCGAGACGACTACACGCTCGGTGCCATTAATAATGTAGGTGCCTTTATCAGACATCTCGGGAAAATCACCCAGGAAAATATCCTGTTTGATCGGCTCGGGAATGTCCGGGCCAGCCAACAAAACGGACACGTACAAAGGTGAAGCGTAAGTCAGGTCGCGTTCGACGCATTCCTCGATGGTGTGCTTGGGATCGCCAAACCAATACTTAAGACCCCATTGTTGCGATTCCGGGGTTTTGCTGGGGAAGTAAAGCTTCATCCCCTTGTTATAGGATTCGATAGGCGATATTTCGTTGAAAAGATCGGCGAGACCTTCCGATTTCAAGCGCCGAAAAGAATCAAGTTGGACTTCGATCAGATCGGGAAGGTCAAAAACAACAGGGATGCGTGCGTAGGACTTAACTGGTAGAGCAGATGGCATAATATTCTCCTGACTAAAACACCTGGCAGGATCGGTTTAATGGGATAAAAGTGCCCATTTAGGCAATTTACGCAAATGATGATTATAACAAAAGAGACGCAATAGGTCAAGAAAACCATCAACTTTCTAAGAATTTGACCCACTGGTGGTTTTGCACTTTATACCCTCTCAGCTCGATAAATTCCCCTTTAACAACGCCTTGAGGGAAAATCTTCAATATTCCAAATGTCGGGAACCCTCCCCGGGGTGCCGAAAGTGATGCGGAACCCGGGTTGAAGTATAACACATTCCCCTCCGAATGCAATACGGGCCGGTGGGTATGGCCAAACACGACCACCGTTGCATCTTCGATATGCGGCCGCAACAGGCGGATATAGCGCTCCAATTGATACCCCTCCTTCAGGAAGGCCCATTTATCGGCAAAATAATCCCGCAAGGTTCCGTGACCGTGCATCATGGCGATCTTTATGCCGCCCACCGAAACAATCTGGCGGGTGGGTATCGTGTGCATCCCGAACCAATCACGGTTACCGCGGACCGCATACACCGGGGCAATTAGCCCAAGGACATCCAGGACGGGTTGAAAACAGATATCCCCCGCGTGCAGGATCATGTCGGGGTGAAGCTTTTCTAACTCCTGGAGCAGTTTGGGGTGAAGCGCGGATACCCGGTCGGGGACGTGTGTATCGGCGACCAGAGCCACAACGGCCAGGGGAATTTCGTCCGGGCTCAATGACTGGTTCCACCCGCAGGAGCGCCTAAAATCCTATCGAGCTCCGCAATCGCCAGGTCCGTATCGGTGAACCGGATAGCCTGTAACCCTACCGCGCGAGCCACTTCGATATTCACCGGGAAATCATCGATGAAAACCGCCTCGTCCGGTTGGACGTCCAGCCGGTCCAGAATCAGGTGATAAATCCGGGGATCCGGTTTGCGCAGCCCTACCTCGGCCGAAAAGATGGATACATCGAAGACATCCAGGAAATTATACTGGGATTGAATGGTCGACCGTGCGCCGTCCCAGGCATTGCTCAGCAGCCCAACTTTATACTGTCCTTTCAGCCGCCCGAACAGATCAATCAGGGCCTTGTTCGCCCGGTCTCCAGACCAAAACCGGCCGATAAAGGACTGGCGCTCCCCTTCAGGGACGTGATAACCGGCCAAAACATTTTGCCAGTGCTGCGCTTCACTCACCTGACCCATTTCTGCCAATTGGGATTCCTCGCTAAAAAAAAGCGATTCGTTGAATTGATTGAGTTGAAAATGGTATTCCTGGGCCAGTTGCTGCCTGGGCAGCGGATCCTCCGTTCGAAGAATTACTCCCCCCATATCAAAAATCACTGCTTTGATCGCCATCAATTTATACCGTTCCTTGAAGCTTTTCGTTAATGGTTTGATTTTAATCGCTAAACGGCCCGATCTTTTTCTCCCGATTCGAACGTTCACCGTCTAGAAAAAACAAACCCGCGCAAGTATACCATGAAAGGCCTATTCGATTTTGAAGTTACTTTTGTAGTAAAACGTTTGATAGATGCCGCCCTGCCTGCGGCGGAGCATGCCCGCCGCAGGGCAGGAAAGCTGATTATCCGTTGCGGTGCAGCTTGCCGGAACGTTTGGCGTACCGTTCTGCCATGCGGAAAACCCACAACCCGGCCGGGATGAGAATGGCCCCCATAAACAAGGCCGGCCAGATATCGGGCCAAAGATTAACGGTTTGCATATCCTGGAGCAGCGCATTGCGGACGCCCTCCAGCACGTAAGTCGCCGGGCTGAAGCGCGCCAGGGCCCTCAAGGCGGCCGGCAGAACATCAACCGGGTAGTAAACGCCGGAGACCAGCAACAGAATCGCGATGAACACATGGGTCATCTGCGAACCTCGCTCGGGAAAGAGCAAAGGCAGAACCGAGGCCATGATGCCGATCCCCACAAAAGAGAAACTGCCGGCGATCAGCATGACCACCCCGCCCAACAAGTTTGCCTGGCTCAGATCGATGTGGAACACATTCACCGTCACCAGCAGGATTACCCCGGTAAAGAAAAGTGAGTAAACCAGGGCAAAGCCGGTCTGTCCCAGCATGTGCGCGAAGCGCTGCACCGGCGCCATCAGCGTATATTCGATCGTCCCTTCCCAGCGCTCGATGTTGATCAGGTCGGTGATCCAATAGAATATAGTAGAAAGGAAACGCCACACCAGGGTACCGATCAACAGGTACAGCACCAGGTAGTGGGTATCGATATCGGCCGCCGCGCTCCCACTGATCTGCGGCATGCCTACGCCAATGAAACTGACGGCCATACAATCCGCCGTGGAATACACCAACCAGACCAATTCCCAGGTCCAGTAACGTTTGATCAGGTTGAAATTGCGTTCGACAAACGCGTAAGAAGCGCGCATTTGATAAGCCAAAGTAGCCAACGTATACCTCCGCTACGTTTATTTCCACGAGTTGGAGGAGAGGGTCAAGCGAAAACGATTAACCCCTCTCCTCCTCTTCTTCTGTTTTCAACTGCTTTCCGGTCAGTTCCAGGAAAACATCTTCCAGGGTGACCGTACGATCCTCATGCGCCGGCAGCAGCCATTTCAGTCGTTCAGGTGTGTCCAGCGCGACCACCTTACCGTTGTCCATAATCGCGATCCGGTCACACAACGTTTCCGCCTCGACCATATCGTGACTGGTCAACAGAATGGTTGTATTAAAGGTCTGCTGCATTTCCCGGACGACCTTCTGGACCTCGCGTTTGGAACGCGGATCCAGGCCCGTCGTCGGCTCATCCAACAACAGCAGCCGGGGTTGAGAGAGCAGCG
The DNA here is from genome assembly GCA_963704755.1 of uncultured Chloroflexia bacterium. GTDB lineage: Bacteria > Chloroflexota > Anaerolineae > Anaerolineales > Anaerolineaceae > Bellilinea. The sequence goes on along the minus strand of OY969938.1, from coordinate 4,413,750 downwards.
CCCGCGTGATGGCGACCTTCTGTTGCATTCCGCGCGACATCTCCTCCATCGGGTGAAAGATGTCCCTTTCCTTTAAACCCAGCCGGGTGAGGATATCCACGATCTGCTTGCGAGTTTTCGAAGCCGGCAAGCCATACAAGCGCACGCCGTACATCAGGTTCTCCATCGGAGAGAGCTTTTAAAGAAGGAAGCCTCGACGCTGACGCGGTTGATCAGCCTTTGCACCTGCAAGGGCTGCCGCACCACATCGTAACCAAACACATCCACCTTGCCGCTGTCAGGTAACAATAAGGTCGAAATTACCCGGATCAATGTCGATTTGCCTCCGCCGTTTGGCCCGAGAATACCAAAGATCTCACCTTCCGCTACTTCGAACGAGACGTGGTCCACAGCCACGATGTAAGCAGATTCGGCCGGTTTATGGCCATTCCCAATTGTTTTGGCATAGTTGGACTCATTACCCAGCGGGTTTACCAGGCCGCCAGACCCATTTTGGGAGGTGGATCCATTTGCATGTCTGGCGTTCCGCCATCTCTTCCAGAACGGTTCGGCCGGTTTGCCAAACTTTTTATAAACGTCTTCGACGATTATTGAGTTTTGCATAACATCATCCTTTCAAAATTCGCTGCGTTGTCGCCCGACCAATACAGTACCGGCGTAGGCCGGGCAGCGCCGGCCATGATCGTCAGAATCTCACACTGTACCAGTTCCCGATAAAAGGTCCACCAGTCGGCAAACGAATCGGCGTCTGTAAACAGGTCGTCCAGGGATTGCACCAATACTTTATGGAACATCCCGGCCTTTACGTCCCGCTTTAACACCTGGTACGCCTGGCGAGTTGTTTGGGTAGGACAGTTGATATCCACATAAACGCCCACCAGATTTTCTTTTCCAAGTTGTCCGTTAACCACCATCAACCCCTGGTAAAGAGCACGTTTGGCGGAACGGCTATAAATTTCTTCTCGAGAGAGGCTACCGAGCACATACAGGCCCACTGCACGGGGGTCGCCCATCTTATGCTTATTCAGGTAATCTACCCGGTAACTTCCGTAATTCATCAATGTGGTAAACATGTTGGCCTCCATAGAAAAATCTGGCCCGTTCGGCGCGACCCGCTGGGGTTCGCCACGCTTATATAAGTAATCGAATTCGTTTACATCCGTACGAGTATCCTTTGTAAGCATTGCCTGCCTCCCGCAATCATTCCGCCAAATAAACGCAAAGGCCACAGGGACCCAGCTCCCGTGGCCTAATTCGCCTATCGAAATAAAAAAGCCACGGGGCTTGAAGTGCTCCCGTGGCCGTTGGTTCTACTTATTTAGAACTTACCGGTATCCAGGCGCACTCCAAGAAGGAAAAGCTAAGCCGCCAGCAACTTCGATGCTGGTGCAATAGATGGATTTGATATCGATAGAGCTTTCCATTCCTCGCATGCGTCCTTTCTCCAGAGTATAGTTCGATAATAACAATGGGTTTGCCATTTGTCAAGGTTGTTGATCTAGATTAATTGGATTTTCGGCATGTTATACAGGTGCTATTAAAAAAGAGGCTTCGAATATTTTGCAACCAATAAAATATGGGTTATCCATAGCTTCGCCAACATCCAGGGATTTGCCTGGAGCCGTGCATCCGGCAAACACACCGAAATGCATTCGCCGAACATGGCCAGGCAAGATTTTTTGGTCGGTCGAAAGGTCATACTTTAATCCTATTTTCGTGAATCTTCCCGCAAAATATTGAATTAATGGAATAATTAACAGGTCCTATGCCATTGGTAAGCTAGCATGACCCTGACGCCGAAAAGGTACCGGACAGATTTATTTTTGGGAGAATTAGATTGAGTAAAGTAGCCATAATCACCGACAGTACCGCGTATGTATCACAAGATTTGATGAACGGGCTGCCCATTCATATTCTGCCGATGCACATCACCTGGAATGGGCAAAATTACGACGACAGTGTAAATATCCAACCGGCCGAATTTTTCGGCCGGCTGAAAATTGAAAAAGACCTGCCGAAAACATCCCAAATTACCACCCAGGAATTTATCAATATTTACAAGAAATTACTGGACCAGGGTTACGAAATCCTCAGCATTCACTTCTCCTCCAAATTGTCCGGTACGTTCAACGCTGCCTGCCAGGCGATCAAAGAGTTGGCCTCGAACAAAATTAACCTGGTCGAACTCGCTGACCGGCGCAGCCGCGATGGCTTTCATGGTGCTGCACGCCGCCCAGGCAGCCGTAAATGGCGCTTCATTGACTGAATGCACCGAAATCGCTGAAAATGTACGCAAACACTCCAACATTTATTTCGTCCCAGGCAGCCTGGAATTTCTTTATCGCGGCGGGCGCATCGGCGGAGCAGCCACGTTCCTCGGGTCTGTCCTGCAGATCAAGCCCATTCTGAAAACGCGCGAAGGGATCATCGACGCGGCCGAAAAGGTGCGCACCTTTGGGCGCGCTATGCAGCGGGTCATCGAACTGGTCGGGCAGGAAGTGGGCGACAGCAAATACATTGAAATTGCCGGGTTGTATGCCGATATTCCCGAACTGGCCGAAAAACTAGTCGAAAACGCCCGCGAATATCTGGGCGTCGACCGGGTGGTCAACGCATTCGTCACCACCATCAGCCCGGTTTTGGGGACGTATATCGGCACAGGTTCAGTCGGCCTGGCGTTCACTTATTCAGACGTTCCTTTCGAGCAATGAATCCGAACATCAGGCGCATCGCCGGGCAGGCCTAGTCTCAATTTATTGCGTACTGATCAATGGCCGGCAGCCAGCTCCAAAACCCCGGATCGATCTCTTTGAAAACCGGAGCACGCAATCACCCAGAAAACGTACCCGCCCGTTTATGCGCACTCCGCGAAAATGTGGCATAATTATTTTTAATAATGTCGTTGAACGCAATCATCCTAGTCGTTTCAGATCTGGCTTCTTGGGGTTTTCCAGGAGGGTAAAGTTATGCTCACTGTATTTCTTATACTTGCCTTAATTGTGGCCGTGGTGGCCGTAATATTTGCGTTGCAAAATACTATTCCAATCTCGGTCGCATTCATGGTCTGGAGATGGGATCAATCCCTGGCGTTGATTCTGTTAATCGCAATCGCCGCGGGGGTCATTATCGGTTTGTTGACCATATTACCCTCCGTCATCCGCAACAAAATTCAGCTTTCGTCTCGTAAAAAGAAGATCGATTCGCTGGAAAAGAGCCTCCAAGAAGCCCGGCAAAAGATCGAAGCCCAGACTGCCTTGATTGCCGATATGGGAAAGCCGGCTCCGGTGGTCGAAACGGTAGAAACTGCACCTGATCCGGCGCCGGACCAATCCACACCGCAATAATTTTGCCGCGGTCTTTTCCTGCTTAATCCGGATGCCTGAATTCTGGATGAGAATAAAAGAACGCAAAGTAGGTGTTCGTCCTCATCCAGAACAATCTTTGCAAGCGTCGAAAACAAGACATCTCACCTCAAATCCTCAAAACACAAGTAAAATTGGGGGGAAATCAATTTGAGGTGAGCATGTATCTTTCAATCGTTTCACCTATCTACAACGAAGTTGAAAATATTCCCCTGCTTTATCAAGCTATCGTTAAAAGCCTGGTAGACCTGGGCAAACCCTGGGAATTATTGCTCATCGATGACGGCAGCCGGGATGGCTCTACTCAGGCGTTAATGGACCTGGCCAAACTGGACCCCCTGCACATACGAGTGATCGTTTTCCGGCGTAATTTTGGCCAGACGGCCGCCATCGCAGCCGGGATCGACCACGCCGCTGGAGAAATCATCGTTTTGATGGACGCCGATTTGCAGAACGACCCGGCCGACATCCCCATGATGATTGCAAAGATCGAAGAGGGATACGATGTGGTCTCGGGTTGGCGCCGGCTCCGTAAAGATACCTACTTGACCCGCACTTTACCCTCACACATCGCCAATGGTTTGATCTCCTGGATTACCGGTGTCCATTTACACGATTACGGCTGCACGCTCAAGGCGTACCGATGTGAAGTCATCAAAGGGTTCAAGCTCTATGGTGAAATGCATCGCTTCATCCCGGTCTTTGCCGATTTGGTCGGCGCCCGGATCGTGGAGGTGGAGGTTCACCACCACCCGCGAAAATTCGGGAAAGCCAAATACGGCCTCGAGCGCACGATCAAGGTTATGCTCGACCTGGTCACGGCCAAATTTTTATCCAGCTACGCCAATAAACCCATTTACCTGTTTGGCGGGATGGGTTTTATCCTGGTGGCTATAAGCCTGGTTTTATTCCTGTTCCTGATTATCCGGCGAGTCTTCTGGGGAATCAGCGTGTTGGGATCGCCATTCTTCCAGACGGGCACGATGCTGGCCATCCTGGGAGTCCAGTCTGTGCTAATGGGTTTGATCGCCGAGTTGCTGGTGCGTACTTATCACAAATCACAGAACAAACCGACCTACACTATTCGGACAGTAGTCAACCTGGACGAAATTTACCCCGAGAAAAATGGCAAAAACAACTTCCCAGGCGATTCCTCCCTCAACTAAAAAAGACAGCAAATTCTGGCTGCGCCTGGCCGGGACGTTGATCTCGATTGGTTTGTTAGTCTGGCTTGTATCCGGACAGAGGCTGGATGAAATCTGGGCGGTATTTATCCGTATTCCGATAAGCAGCCTGGTCGAGATGGCCTTACTGATGGTCGTTTCGCGCCTGGCCGTGATTTGCCGCTGGCATGCCCTGGTCAAGAGCGGCGGCGGAAAGATCACTATTGCCCAATCCAGCCGGATTACCCTGGCCGGCCTTTTTGCATCCAATTTTCTACCATCTACCATTGGCGGTGATGTGGTCCGCCTGTTTGGCGCCATCCAATTGGGCATCGAAAGCAGCCTCAGCACGGCTTCTTTGATCGCCGATCGCCTGGTCGGGATGACCGGCATGGCTTTAGCCCTCCCGTGGAGCTTCCCCTACATTTTTCAGGCAGCTAACAAGCCGGCCTTGGAATCCTTTACCGCTGCCCTCCCCTGGGGGAACAAGCTCTTCAGTAAAGTAGTCTCCTTCACCAAATCCACGCTTTCCTCGTTGGTCCGGTGGCTAAAACATCCCGCCGGGCTTTTCATCGCCCTGTTTTTCACCCTGGTCCACACGGTTTGTTTTTTCGCGATCCAATGGCTGGCTTTATCCAAAATGGGTGAACCCCTGCCCTTCATGACCGTTGGCGGGTTGTACGTGCTGGTGTATTTTGTTACCTTGCTGCCCATCTCGATCAACGGCTACGGCTTGCAAGAGTTGTCGGTGACCTTTGTGTACACTCAGTTGGCCGGCGTTTCTCCCCAGACCAGCCTGGCCGTGGCGCTCATTTTACGCACCTTAACGGTGGTCGCCAGTCTTCCGGGAGCGTTATTCCTGCCCTCCCTGCTTAAAAGAGAACCTAAAATTCAAGAAGAAACCTCCCCAACCGGATGAATAAAATCAAAGCAGCCTTCCCTGTTCTTGGAGCCGGGCTCCTTTACCTCGTGACCATCGGTTTTTCCCTCCACGAAGAACTTGTCTATGCGAAAGGCAGCGGCACAGGCGGAGGATACGCCCTACCCTGGAAGATCATCTTTGGGCTGTATGGACTCCTGGCCCTGGGAATCATCATCCTGGTGATCCTGATCGCCACTGGCAAATGGAATCCAATGAGGCTGCTCGATTGGGTCAAGGCAAGGGTGGGAAAAGTTGCTCCCTGGGTCCTTTTCCTGGCCGGCACGCTGTTTCTTGAATATATCCTGCTGGTTCACCGCTACAGCGTCCACCTGCTCAAACCCTGGACGCGCTGGATGATCCTCCTGCCCTGGCTGGCGTTGTGCGCCTATCTGCTGCCGGGGATCCCCAAGATCACCCTGAAAGGCAGCCGGCCAACCGCCGGAGAGAATTTCTTAATCAACCTGGCAATGACCGGCCTGATTTTCGGCACAACCTTTGCAGTCTTTCTGCACTTCAGCCAGGTGAGCAATTATCCCTTCCTGCTGACCTGGTCGGAGGGCAATCGTTTTTACGATTATTCGCTAATCTTCGGCCGCAGTATCTACCAGCCCACCGGGTCGATGGATACCCCTTACTTCTCCCCAGGGCGCTATGGGTTGTGGGGATTCCTGTTTCTGTTCCCGAACCTGCCCATCATCGTTCACCGCGCCTGGGACGCGTTTCTGTGGTCGTTCACCCCGTTCCTGTTCAGTTTCGCCGCCTCCATGCGCCTGCGGCCACGCTGGCTGCGCGTGCTGTTCATCTTATGGGGTGGCCTGTTCATCATGCAGGGTCCCACCTACCCCATGATTCTCATCGCCGGTTTTCTGGTGCTGATCGTCCAGACCGCCTCGGTTGGCCCACGGGAGATACCTATTGCCCTGGGCAGCCTGTATGCCAGTGTCTCGCGCTGGACCTGGATGTTTATGGGTGGCTATTGGGCCGCCCTGGTCGAGCTGCTCGAATATTATCCCCGGCGCGTAGGGAGCCAGATCAAACGGCTGCTCCCCTTTTTGATCAGCGCCGGTACCGGCGCCGTGGTGGGTGTTGGCGCTTACCTGGCTTTTTTCGACAACTCCTCCACGGTGGATTTGCCCCTCAACCAACCGCTTTTATGGTATCGCCTGCTGCCGAACCCGACTTACCAATATGGGATTATCACCAGCATTCTTCTGGCAGCCGGCGCACCGGTATTGCTGCTTTTTATCTTATGGCGGACACATAAGTGGAAGTTGGACGGCCTTCAGGCCCTGGCCGTATTCGGCGGATTAGCCGCGACGGCCGGGGTTGGCGCAATTATTTCCGCTAAAATAGGCGGCGGGAGCAATTTGCACAACCTGGACATGTTCCTTTGCTCTGTGGTGCTGATCTCGGCCCTGGCTTTGACCACGGTCTTCAAAAATAAAATCACACTCTCCAAAGGGATGCATTTCTTGATTGCGCTTTCTCTGTTAGCGCCGATGGCCTACACCGTTCAAAATTCGCGCCCGCTGCGCTTGCCGGCCCAAAACGTAGTCGATTCATCCCTGAAGACCATCCAGGACGAAGTTGCCGGCACCGTTGCTGCCGGTCAGGACGTCCTCTTCATGGACGATCGCCAACTGGTGGCCTTTGGCTACATCAAGAATATCCCCTTCCACCCCGAATACGAGAAAAAGGTGCTCATGGATATGGCCATGGCCTCGGATGGGGACTATTTCAAACCCTTCTACGCAGACCTGCAGGCCCACCGCTACGCCCTGATCATCAGCGAGCCGGTTAATACCTCCTACAAGCTCAGTTACGGCTATTTTTCTGAAGAAAACAACGCCTGGACGGTCTGGGTAGCCGCACCGCTATTGTGCTACTACCGGGTCCAAACCGATCTCACACCTGTAGACGTACAGCTCCTGGTGCCCAGAGAAACCCCCTGCAGCGATTGGACCCCGCCAGCGGGGTGAGACCCAATTTTACACGGGCCTGGTCATGAACTTTTGCCGGTAAAACCCCACCTGATCGCGGATGATATCTTGCAAGGAATGTGTGACGCGAAAACCGAGCGCTTCTGCTTTGGCGGGATCGCTGATCATATACGGAATGTCCGCCGGCCGATACCGGCCCGGATCGAAGACGACCCGGATTTCCCCGCGTTCAGTAAATAATCGCAATCCTTCATCTTTCAATGAATAAGTGAAGCCGTCTGAAAGAAGCAAACGGTCCACCTGCGGTAAGCAGATATTCATCCCCATAAACGGATGCGGATCGATTTTGAGCGGATCTTCGATGCGCTTTTCACCTTTCCAGGTTTCCAACGCCAAAACCGGGTAGCCGACCAGTTCGAGGTTATGCAGCAGGTACGCCAGAACCGAATTCATCCGGCGCGATCCCAATACATATACCTCTCCAGTCGATCCTTTTTCTGCCAGTAACCGGTACCCCTCGACAATATCCTCCACGTGACTCCAATCGCGAAAGGCGCACACGTTACCCAACGTGATTTGGTCCAGCACACCATCGGCCAATTGAATGCATTGTTGGTTTATCGACGCGGTCACATAACCTGCTCCTCGACCGGCCCCATCGTGATTAAAAGCCCGGGTAACTATTGTATTCAGGCGGAAAGAGGCGTGGTAAGTTCGGGACAGAAAATCGCCATATACCTTGCTGGCCGCATAAGGGCTCAGAGGCCTCAATGGGTTATTCTCGTTAACCGGCAGTTCAGGGATATGACTTGGGAGCGGGAACACCGATTTGTATCTCTCCAATGCCCATTGGAAATGTTCTTCCGAGGAAATTTGCAGGCCGAACTCCTCAGATGACCCAACAAACACAAATTTTGCCTCGGGGCAGTTTGCACGGATCGAATTCGAGCAAATTTTCAATACCCCGGCAGTTAGCCTGGTAGGCTTCAAACGGATTTAGAAAACTGCCTTGAACCGAAGAAAAACCCGCCAGATGAAAAATGATATCCGGTTGAGTATCTTTTAAAACAAGATCGATCGATTCTTGCTGGGCTAAGTCAAACGGCCTGAGTTGGATCGAACGGTATTCTTCCAAATCCAATCCAAACAGGCCCTTGTTCTCCTCACCTTCTTTGATCAACCCGAATACCTGATAGCCATGCGCAAGGAGCGATTTCGCCAGATAAGGCCCTACAAATCCCCCTATGCCAGTGATTAATGCCTTCGTTTGCGCCATGGTATATCCTTTAGTAAGAACGAATAATATGATGGACTATTCTGGCCATACCGCGAACTTAGCGGGATCTCGTGCTCCCCTGTTCGACAGCTCACCGGCGGGTAGACGAGACATTCCACCCGGCGAAAATCTGCTCGCAATGCAATCGAATTTTTCAAGCCGCGTTGTTTTGGGCTACTCTTTCCCGACAATCTTCACCCATCCAACAACCCGGCGGAACTGTCATCGATCTTCAAGAAGCGATTGATGACAATTTCAATATTTAATCTATAATATACCTGCTCGCCACGCAACAAGCAACTTTTTAGATCGAAAATTCCGGAAATATAAAAAAGTTATAATCATTAATAAGAAATGATCATTTAAAAACCGGGGGGGAGTTTCTATCAAAGTAAATCTTGTTTGCCATTGGTCGATAAGCAACGTTTTTTTGTCGAACCTTTCTAATCGTCAGGAATCTTGCTAATTAAAATTTCTAAGCAAGCCCATCGACCTGCCCCAAAAGCCCTGCAATAATTTTTTCTGCTCCAGCCAGGCCTGGCTTTAATTTGCCGGGTCAAAAAGGATCACCGCATAGGTAAAATCCTGTGAGACTCCGCCAATCAAGATGTGGGTAATTGAAACCGTATAGGTTTGATCATTGGCAGGACGGGGCAGCGATTGATAGGCGCTCGCGCCGTTTATCTGCCAGACCAATGTATTTTCACCAAACCCGGCGACAGGGGTAAACTGCGTAACCGGAAGCGAGCTGTTGGCCAGGGTCATCGATACGTGTGCTTGAGAAAAATCAGCCTGCGGATACGCAAACGACCAGCGCGAATTGACGACCAGGTAGGGAACATACCCGGGTGGGGGCCAGGCGACAAATTCCTCGCGCGTAATCGGGCGATCGTTCCACATCGAATCGTCAAAGACAAATAGCGCATTGCTGGCTGCTCCACCCACCGGTGGGATGTCGCCTGTCCCCATCCATTCCGTAGGTGGGTCAAGGATCCAACGGCGGTGCCCCGCAGCGGTGTTGCCATCTCCGTAGTCAAAAATATACCCGGTAATCGCATCAGGGCCATAAACACCCAGAAAGAGATCCGAACTTCCCGCACCCTGGCGTCCATCTTCTGTATAACAGGTCCAGCTTGAAGGTGGGGTATGGTTAAGCTGGTTGTTGACGCTCATCATCAGGGCCGCGGCCTGCGCTTGACGATTTTTTTCGTCGGTAAGCCCAAGTAAATTAGGCACCCCGGCCATTTGCCGAAAATAATTTATCCGTTGCAAAATCGCATCACGAAAGGTTTGACTGGTCGTACCAGGCTCGCAATTGCTTCGATTTCCGGTCCATCCGTCAGGAACATTTTCGGTTGGCAGATATTCTTGCAAATATAAATTCAAGGCCGTCTGGCGATCAAGGTTTAAATTAAGCCGTGTAACGATAGGCAAATAGACAAACCGGCAATCCGGGGAGCTACAGGCAAAAACCGCATGGTTATTGATCGATAGGGATCGCTGTTGTTCTTCAGGTGGAGATACCGGCGGATCCCCTAAAACTGGCGGATTTCCGGCCATCGCTTCACCCAGGAACATCGTACATCCCAGGAAAATTACCAAAAATATTATTTGCCGAAACCGAACGGAATGCTTATTGGGAGTATTAAACTTCATATCGCCCCCTTTTCAAGGCATATATTTTTTGGAACGGACAAGATCCTTTGCAACCTCTCATGCTCGCGTTAAAGGGCTTCTGAATTAACCGGGTTCTGACCTATTGGGCAGAGCAGTTCCAGAAGAACTAGATCAGCCTCTTTTCAATCGCAAAACGGGTCGCGGCTGCCCGAGACTTCACCCCGATTTTGCTATAAATTGAGGTCAGATGAGCATTGACCGTCCTGGGGCTGATCACCAGTTTCCGTGAGACTTCTGCGTCGCTCAACCCCAGGGCCACCCATTTCAAGACCTCTACCTCACGCTCGGTCAAGCCGGCCGGGAACGACGGCCCTTTCCCTTTGCGATCAATAGCCCGATCTTCTCTTTTCGTTGGTTGTAGCGCATAGTGTGTAGCCTGGTCCAGGCGTAACCTTTTCCCAGCGTTCCAGGCCTGATTAAAAGCTTCTTCCCCTATTTGAGCCTCGGCCATGTGAATAAAATGGCCAAGTTCTGCAGCCTCTGTTTCATCCAGGGGCGATCCAAGCGCCTCTCTCAAGGCTTCTGCTGCGCCTAACAATTGGCACGCTTTCTTGGGGGCTAACTGTGCGATTGCCAGGCAGCCCGCCCCTTCCAGGCAATAGGCAATTCCATTCTTATCACCTAACTCAGATCTGGTTTTCAAGCTATTCGTAAAACATATTTCTGCCTCTCGTAGATCTTGCTGTTTCAAGGCAATAACGCCAAGGTTGTAAACAGCCATGGCGCTCCCCCAAAGGTCACCAACCTCATCAAACAACGATTTGCCCTGGCTGTAGTGACGTCTGGCTTCATCATAAAGCGCCTGGTCTTCTGCGACTGATCCTAATAAAAGGTATGACCCGGCCACTCCCTGGGTATCTTCCATTTCCCGTAGCATAGCCCAGCCTTGCTCAATATACTTTCGCGCACCGTCAAAATCTTTTTGTTTTTGTAATACCACTCCAATTTGGGTTAATTCGTCTGCAGCGCCCCATAGATCCCCTACTTCACGGTAAAGCGCCTCACCCTCTTGAAAACAGGCCAGCGCTGCATCGTTATCCCTTCTCCTGAGCGCATCGATCCCCAGGTTGTGCAAAGAATTTGCGATTCCACGGCGGTCGTTTATTTGCCGACGTAATTCGAGGCACTGGGTATGGAATTTTCGCGAAACCCCGTAATCGCACTGATACCAGGCCATAATAGCGAGCCCATTGAACACCTTTATTTGCAATTCAATAGGCACATCACTTGAGACTGCCAGGGCTTTATCGAACCAGAACCTGCCTTCCGAGAAATACCCGCGGTTTGTCCAGTACATCGACATGACATTGGCCATCTTGCACGTGATTTCGCTTTTGCCTTGTTGCAAAGACCATTTTAGCGTTTCGATACAATTATCGTGCTCCAGCTCGAACAGATCGAGCCATTTGGCCTGATCCGCCCCCTTCAGCTCCTTCCTGGCTTTTTCCGCAAAATCGAGGTAATAATTCGCATGCCGTTCGCGGATACTTTGGGTTTCTTCTTTATTTTCCAATTGCTCCAAGGCGTATTCCTGGATGGTTTTCAGCAAATAAAAACGCTCCTCCGCGCCAGACGGATCGGCCCGCAGCAGGTTTTTATCCACCAGCGAAACCAGAATGCTGAGAAGGGCGGCCGGCGTAAGGTCTGGATCCAGACATACCGCTTCGATTCCATCTATGGTTGCACCCCCAGCAAATACCCCTAACCGGCTGAAGACAATCTGTTCACTGGTTTTGAGCAGGTAATAGCTCCAATCGATGGTCGCTCGCAAGGTCTGCTGCCGTCTGGGGAGGTCAACCGGTCCGTTGGACAATAAATCCATAGTGGCTGACCCTTTTCCCAATGCCTGATCACTTTTCAACCTGGCCAGCAAAGTGTTCGGCGAGAATAACCTTAACATGGCTGCCCCTAGCTCCAGAGCTAAGGGCAGACCATCTAACAGGCAGCAAATTTCGGCGACCGGAGCTGCATTATGTTCGCTGACTTCAAAATTTGGGCGTAACGACCTGACCCGATCGACAAAGAGCAGCACCGCCGGAGATTTCAAAACCGATTCGGAGTCTCGCTGATCGCTGCAACGAGGTAAATCGAGGGTAGAAACATGGAATTCCTTTTCCTCGCGTAATCGTAATGCTTCGCGGCTCGTTGCCAGAATATGCAAATCGGGACAAGCACTCAATAATTCAGCAATCTTAGGCGCCACTTCCAAGACATGCTCGCAATTATCCAAACAAATCAGGGTATCGGTTTCCTGCAAAACAGCACACAAGTCATCGAATATCTGGTGTACGCCACTTTCATTAACGCCTACTGCTCTAGCAATTGCCCAAAGCACTTGTTCAGAATCATCCAGGGTCTCCAGCGGGATAAACACAGTTCCCCCTGCAAAGTTAGGCGCTACTCGACGAATTATCTCTATAGCCAGGCGCGTTTTACCCACCCCACCAAAACCGGTGAGAGTAATCAGGCGTACCCCCGAGTTAATCAGTTGTTGTAATGAGTCAATTTCTGGTTGACGTCCTACGAAGCTACCCAGAGGAACAGGTAATTTGGTTTCTTCTCCCGACATACAATCCACCTGTTTCACGAAACCAAATCGAAAGCGAGTAGTCGTTTCTAATTTCTATCTATTATATCAACTAATTTCTCTAAAAATGGTAAATTCTCAGCTATCGCAAAAATTAGGGATGTTTTATGTTTTTTCGCGTACTGCGCACGCGAAAAACAATAAAAACATCCCTAATTTCCGAACTAGCCTGAGTAGTAACAAAAAATGTTTGAAATTGAAGCGGGCAGCCGACCCGGCCTTATCCTTAAATTAAAAATCCCCATGCGGGGATTATTCTGTGAGCGCGAAGGGGCTCGAACCCTTAACCAATGGCTTAAAAGGCCACTGCTCTACCATTGAGCTACGCGCCCAGAACGAGCAACATTGTATCATCACTCCCCAGGATCGTCAACGCGTTTGGGGTGTTTTTAAAAAACTAATCCGGTTGGCTGGGCTGATGACCTTTGGGCTTCTGGTCAGTGGGTTTACGTACACGCCGCCGGTGACTAGTCGCGTTGCCGGCATTGGGGCTCAAAATCAGCGAAAGCCGGTTGAGCGCCTGGTTATCATAATCGCGCCGGCCGCACACATCACACACCCAGGCAGGAAAATCCGGTACGGTGATTAAGTCGTCGCCAATCCAGGTGTAATAAACCACGAATTGACGGTGCATCTGACCCGCCTGGCACTCAGTGCAAGGGATGATTCTTTCTGGGACGTCGCTACGGAGAGTATCTAATTTCATGATAAAACATTCAAGGCAAAATTATCGCCAGATAATCCAATTTTTACCTGTAAAGTAAGAGTCAGTATACCACTAAAAATCAAGCCCAACGCAAGGGATGGCTATTTTCAGCAGATTAATTTAACCCAAAAATAAAGCGGCGCATTACCATTTATGAGCGCAGGCGAGTTCCGCAGGTACGGCAATACACGTCCCCCGGGTTAGCCTTACGGCCGCAGCGATGGCAATGCACAACTTCCTGGGCGTCGTGGTTAATCACCGCTTCGCGTTTGACCAGCACGCTGGAACGGCGCCCGCGACTTCTTTGTTTTGGCCGAGATGTATCGCGGTAGCCGAAATACCAGCCCAATCCCCCGACGATCAGCAGCGCCGCTAACCCAATGAGCGCCCAGGGCAAATAACGACCGAAGTCGGTCTTGCCGGAGATCGGCGACGAGGCCTGCACAGGCTGCTGGTTGGCGCTCAGGCTGTCATCGTTTTTCTGGTACGTTAAGGATACGTCTAAGGGTGTTCCACTGCTAACCTTGCCGACATCGTAGGTGTAGTAGACCAGCCCGTCCGATTGGGATTGTCCCGCTCCAAAATCTGGCGTGATTTGCATATTGGTTGCGTTGACCGGCTGTTGAACCGATACAACCAGGTCGGTGATGGCCGCCGGGCTGATCCAGGAAAAGTCGAAAGAACGCAGCCCCTGTGCCCGGGTCATCCGTGTGTCATAATATTCCACCTGGATTTTTGCCGAAGGCGCGCTGAAAGTAATTTTCTGCCAATCCCCCACCACCTCAGTAGTGTAGGAGAGGACGTAAAGTGAACCATCTACATCTTGCCAGGCCAGGCTGTTCAGTTCCATACCCTGAGGGATTTCTACGCTCACCTGGGTGGGCAAAGTCAGTTGTGATGAAAGTGTCATCCGGTAGATCACCAGAACGTCCGGGCGATCGTACTCGGGCCAGATATCGATTTGCATCGCATCGTAGCCCACTGTCGACTGGGCTTTAACCGGCCTGGCCGCCAGAAAACTCACCAAAACAAGGATCGTAAATACCTTAAATGATCTCATAAAATGACTCAACGTGTTCGATGGCCAAAGGCATCTGATTGCCTTCGACGCTTCACCCAAGTGATGCAGGCAATTGAGCCCAAATTAACTATCAAATATTACCATATCTGGCAAGCAGTTTGGGGGCCCTAAAATTAGAGCTGGTTAAGGATTTCTATTTTCCGAGATAACCGGGATAGGAATCCTGGCGCACCCGCTTATCGCGCTGAAAAAGGCTTTGTTGTTTTCGGATAAATTCTTAATCCATAATCACTCAGGCCAGTTTGTAAAGTAGGAAGTTTTTATCACTCTCGCCTGCGAAGCACGCAAAAAAAAATAAAAACTCTCCGCCTTTTTTCGGAAACTGAGTAGACACCTTAATTCAATACGAATGCAGGAATCGGGTATAATCCAGGATGCATCCCCCAGCCCGGATGGGAAAGGACCTGGATGGTGGCTCGCCGGCGCTCAGTTGAAGACCTGTCAGTCGAAGAATTACGTCACATACTGGTAGAGAAGCAGCGCGCGGACCGCCAGCAGCGTCTGGAAAGGTTCAGGCGCTCCGGTCGCATCGTCGTGGTTGAGCCACAAGCCATGCCATCCACATTCGAAAGCGCAAATACCCAGGCGCTCGAAGAAGACAGTGACATGCCGGCCTTGCGCCCAGCCAGGAAACACACCTTTCTTGACCGTTTTTTGCTGGTGGTGGAGATTGCCGCGATCCTTGGCCTGGCTTTTGTCCTCTTCAATGGCTTTTCGGTGATCACCAACCTTAAAAACGAGGTCTCGCCCTCCTTATCTCTCCCCACCTTTACGCCGACCCCCGTGATCCAGGCCGTGGTGCTCCCTTCCGGCCACACACCGCCCAATTCACCCGGCGGGGTCCAGCCCAACGACGCCGAAATACCCGAGCATTTGCGTCCCCTGGTCCAGACCCTGGCGGATATCCCCATCCCCACCCCTAGCCCGGAGCAGGCCGTACGGATCCAGATCCCGGCGATTGGCATCGACGCCCCGGTCGTGCAAGGCGATGGCTGGGAACAGCTTAAGAAAGGCGTCGGAGAACATGTCGGATCGCCCAACCCGGGCGAAAAAGGCAACCTGGTCCTTTCAGCCCACAACGATGTGTTCGGTGAGATCTTCAAGGACCTTGACAAACTCAAGACCGGCGACGAGGTAATCATTTACACCAGCCAACGCGCGTACGTCTATACCGTCCAGCAGACGCAAACGGTTGAACCAACCCGCGTTGAAGTTATGGCGGCAACTCTCGAGCCCGTCACAACTTTGATCTCTTGTTATCCCTACCTGGTAGACAACCAGCGTATTGTAGTGACCGCTGTTCTGACCGAGCAGCGTTAACCAATCTCAGGAGCTTAAAAATGAGCAGCAACAATAAACGAAAACGCACCACAAGCAGCGGCAAAGTGAAAGAGGCCCAGGCCGTTCGGGTCGCACCCGTCCAAGCCGTGACACGCGCAACCACACCAGAAGAATTCAACCCGGATTATTCTTACGTCGTCAAAGACCTAAAACGGATTGGTACTCTGGCCGGCTCCTTCATTGTCATCTTGATCGCCCTGTCCTTCTTCCTGCGCTGACAGGCTCATTTAAAGCAAAAAATAAACAACAGCACCCCAACCGACGTGATGATATACCAGTATTGGTTCATGAGGTCGGGGAAAGCGGGTGTTTGCCTGGAAGCCAGCCCCACCAGCATCAACACGCTGGCGATGCCCACCAGCGCCCAACTGGTAACCTGATATTTTAGTTTTCGGGGGTCATCGATGATTTTCGCCCTGGCCCCCTTCTTTCCGGATTTCTTGGCCTTGAGCATTGCTTCTCGCTCCTGACGTCTTTTTTGGCCCCTCAATAGCGCCAGGCGTAAATAAAACAGGAACATGCACAAGATTACTATCAATATCTGGTAGTCAACTTTAAGTTGCATTTTTGGTCCTATGTGTTTTTAGGGGGATTGTGCTTTGCGGGGTTCTTGCTGAACTGATCATAAAATTCAGCAAGTCAGCGAAAAAATCGGAATTCTCGGTTAGTTCTTTCCTTTCCAGATATAGCTCAAAACGGCTTTATAAAAGGCTTCTTTGCCCGGTTTGGGCCCTTTCGCTACCGGCAGGACCCTGCCTCGTGGTGTGATTTCATATAATAATGTCCCGCTGTCGCTCTTTTCCAATGGCACATGCGCCAGGGCGACAATCCGCGTGTTCGGGATCCGCATCATCATCGGATAGCGCTTTTTAGGCAGCTCGATGAACGCCATATAATGAAAATCTTCATAGGCCGTCACCGGCGGCAGCTTGACCATCACCATTCGCGATTTACGCTCGGGCAGCTCCCGGATTTCGACTTGAACCCCAATAAAAGGAGAGCAAAGTTCATCGGCCAGGCGCTCACCCAGGTGGTCCCACCAGAATTTAAGGAATTTCGTCCCGTCCTTCTCCGCATATTGCATGAATCCTTCGGTCTGTGAATGAAAAAGGGTGGGTAGGGCTTCACGGGTGTAATTGTAGAGCTGGCTTTTTTCTTTATACATTCCTCATCCTCACCCCGAAAATCCGGTAGCGGTCAATCGATCCAGGTAATCCTCCAGGGTAGCCGCCTGGCGACCCAGCAGCCATTCCAGCACGTTTGCGTTGCCCACAAAATCATGGGCTTCGTAGTAAACAAACATCTTTAACAACGTTTGAAGCGTATATTCAGGCATACCTGCCTGGCGCGCCTCTGCCTCCCAATTGGACCGGCCCAGGCTGTAAGCCGTTACCGCCCGGCCGAGATGCGCCGAAGCCAGTCCGGCAATCTCCTGGGCGGAGAATGCCTGCCGGCCGCATAATTCATAGGTCGCAAAGTCGTGGTCCGCACCGGTCAGCGCCAGGGTCGCCGCCTGGGCCACATCCTGCAAATCCACCAGGCTCTGGCGTGAAGTGACCTGGTACGGCACGGTATACCGTCCCTTCGTGACCATCTCTTTCCAATAGCCTTGTATGTTTTGCATGTACGCGGACGGCTGTAAGATCACATAGGTCAATCCCGAGCTGAACAAAGACTGTTCGACCTGCATTTTATGCCAGTGGTGCGGCATATCCTCTACCTGCGGATGCAGCACCGAATGGTAAACAAACTTCTTTACGCCGGCGTTGACTGCGGCCTGGATAACCATCCGGCCGATCACCAGCTCATCCGGGTTCATATTCGAACAGATGTGGTAAATCGCCGAACAATCTGCCAGCGCCTTCTGAGCAGTCTGTGATTCCCTCAGGTCGCCCCAGAAAACCTCCTGCGCGCCGAGCATCTGCACGGGCTCGATCTGGTCCGGGCGATGGACGAGCGCCCGCACAACTTGCTTTTTTTCATGCAGGGCCTGAAGAACTGCCTTCCCGGTTTTCCCGGCTGCGCCGGTAAGAGAATCATTTTGCCTGCCTTAAATCGACAAAAGGATGGTCAGGCTCCCGACTTCTCCTCGGTCATCGGGAGCCTTGAATAAGAACATTCCAGATTTCATCCATGAGGTTGGGACGGGAGAATAAATCAGAAAATCAAGCTTTCTCAGGCCCAAACACGTCAGCCAACCTCTTCCCGCACCACAGGTGGCTTCCAGAAAACCGTGATCAGATTGAGCAGAATACCCACCACGGCGCCGGTGGCAATGGCCGGCCATCCGGACGGGAAGATGCCCTGCAGAAGTGGCACCGGGATAAACCCGCCCGAGAAGCCAATGTTTCCGCCAATCCCGATAATCAAGATCGAGGCGCCGATGGCCAACTGTTTGGGGTCGTACAAATTGACCTTTTCGGCAATCATCAAGGCGATACCTTGCATACCGATGACCCCGAACAGGTAAATCATCAGCCCGCCAATGACTGCCGTGGGAATCGAGTTGACCGCCTCCTCCAGTGGGCCAAAGAACCCCAGCATCATGGCAATCACACCGGCGGTCAGCAGGGATGGGCCGGAGTAGTTGCGTGAGATCACCATCAACGAGTTGTTCTCACCGTAATTGGTACCGGCGGTCGAGCCGAAGAGGCCGTTGATCAGGTCATCCAGGCCATCCAGCATCAGGTTGAGCCCGATGAAACGGTCCAGGTGATATTTTTCCCGGCCCTGCTCCTCGGCCAGGTGATCCACATACAGGCTGATCTGGTACAGGTGTGCGGTCGATTCAGGAATGGTAGCGATGGCCATAATGCCCACGCTGAATATGACCGTCACCGTCCAGACGCTGTTGAACGTTGGAAAAGTGAGCTGCGGCGCACGCAAGAACGCCTGCTGCCCGAAAGCCGCCCAGTTGACCATGCCAATCGCGGCCGCGAAGATATACCCGACGATTGTGGCCAGCAGGATGGGCAGCATTCCGATGAAGCCTTTACCTTGCAGGTAGACCGACAGGATGAAGGCTGCCAGCAAGGTGACGAATGCGAGTGCCCACCAGGTCAGGGTCACATTGGGTGTTGCCACCGGATCCACACCGCAGCAAGTACCCGCAGCCATCGAAAGGGCCGAATAGCCCAGCCCTACCCCGATGGTACAGGCCACCGGGCCGGTGATGATCGGCGGCAGCACTTTATCGATCGCGTCTTTCCCACCTGACAGGCGGATGATCAGTCCCACCAGGATGTTGATCGTCCCGGTTGCAATGAACCCGGCGGTCACAATCGAAATGACTTCGGGGGGCGCTACGGGCGTATCACTGGCCACGCCCAGGTTAGCCATAACGCCCGCTACAGCGGCGATATAGCTGAAACTGGAGCCGTAGTACAGCGGGATAAATTTTCCCATGGCCAGCTTGGAGCCGAGCAGAGAGACAATTGTGCCAAAGCCGGTGACCGTCAGCACCGTACTGACCGGGAATTTCATCAAAATGGCGCACAGCACCGTCGCCGGAAACATGGTGAGCACGTGCTGCAGGCCAAGTAACACCATTTGACCAAATGGAGGGGCATCATTAGGCAGATAGCCCAGCACTTTGGCTTTCTGAACTGCGGTAGCCATTGAAGTCTTCCTCCCTAGCAGAAGATATGAAATTGTATGAAATTTTGGGGTTGTTTCTGGCTCCCGGAATCTCACCAAACTCCTTTGGCAGCAAAATAAAGCGATGAATTCAAACCGGTGAAAAAACGGTCGCCATTAGGGAAGATTGGAAAAATTTTCTCTCCTCCTGTTACCTCCTTCCTCCCGTGTCCAGAGCGCTACGGATGGATCTCATCTGCCAATCAGCCACTGCAACTTTTTACAATGAACATCACTGCCAGCAGAATGGCCACCAGAGAAACCACGTAGATCAGCATTCGGACCTCGGCTATCTTGGTTATATCCCCCACCACATCTTTGGCGATACCAGCCGCAACTTCAGACTGGCTGGGTGGGGCGAAGTTGACGACCTGGCTGCCGCTCTCCTCAGCAGTCAGGCGGGCTTCCAAATTCTTATCCAGAATTTCGAATGCCTGGCGGATCATACTTTTACTGACCAAATCGATCATTCGCTGGCCGACGCTGGCCAGCGCTCCGCCGATATTTACGTCGCCGTCGTATTTCATCAAGGTCTCGCCACTATCAGTCTCACTGAAATGCACTTTGCCAACCCCTCTGGCAAAACCGGGCGCCCCATGACCATCCACGGACAGGGTCAGGCTTTGGGGCGGCAGCACGTCCGCCAGGGTTAATTTGCCCTCGAACCGTCCCGAGACCGGGCCAATACGCAGGTTCATGATCCCCTGGAATTCGTTCTCGGACAATTGATCCAATTTGTCCATTCCAGGGATGGCGCTGGCTAACACCTGTGGATCGTAGAACATCTCCCATACCGCTTCCCTCGGACCTTTAAATCAGATGCTCACCTTCGATTTTCATTTTTCAGGTTCCTCCGTGTAAAAGGGGTGGGTAGTTATGGTTCGGCCGGGCGTCAGCCGCCCCTGGCCTTTTGGACATAGCCAAAAATTTTGCTGGGATTAAGGTTGGTTTCCATCAACTCGATGCCGGTATCGTAAAGGGCATCCTCCAAAGCCTGGTTGAACGCTGCCGGACCGGGGATTGCCCCAGCCTCCCCCACGCCCTTGATGCCCAGGGGGTTCAACGGCGTCGGTGTCTCCAGGTGACCCATCTCGATCCTGGCCGGCATATCGGTGGCCTGCGGGAAGAGATAATCCATAAAAGATGCGGTCAAGAGCTGGCCGTTTTCGTCATAAAATATTTTTTCGAAAAAGGCATTTCCGATCCCCATTTGAATTCCGCCGTGGATTTGCCCCTCCACGATCATCGGGTTGATCGTCGTACCGCAGTCGTGTACGATCGCCAGGCGCTCGATCTTCACCGCCATGGTCTCGGCATCCACGTCCAGGATCATGGCCATACAGCCGGCGCCGGTGGCGCCGTAGGGTGGGCCGTAATAAGCCACGGCTTCCAACCCAGGCTCTACTCCCGGCTCGATCGTGCCGCGCATCGGGTTGGCCCGGTTGGCCAGGTCGCCCAGGGTGATGAACTGCGAGGGGATATCGGCTATACGAATGACGCCGTCCGCCAGTTCCAACTCCTCCTCGGGCGCATCCAGGATTTTGCTGGACATTTTGAAGATCTTTTCGCGGACCTTCCGCGAGGCCAGGTAGATCGCCGTGCCCGCCACGGTCGCGCCCCGGCTGGCGAAAGTACCCGCCCCCCAGGCAAAGTGGTGCGTATCGCCGGTGATGACATTCACGTCCTGCACCTCGACCCCCAACTGCTCGGCGACGATCTGGGCAAAGGAGGTGTAATGCCCCTGGCCCTGGGTAGCCACCCCGGTCGCCACGTTGACCTTCCCGCTGGAGCCCACGGTCACTTTGGCGCCTTCGTACGGTCCTACCGCGGTTCCCTCGGTAAAACAGCAAATCCCTAACCCCACGTGTTTGCCTTCGGCCCGCAGCCTGGGCTGGATTTCTTTGCGGAAGCGCTCGTAGCCGATCATGTCCATCACTTTTTCGAGCGCCTGGGGAAAATCACCGCTGTCCAGCACGCCCTCGACAAAGTCCTGGCCGATGATGCCGGTGCGCAGAGGCAGCTCATCCGGCCGCAGCAGGTTGCGCCGGCGGATCTCGGCCGGGTCGAGTCCCAGTTCCTTCGCGGCTGCGTCCAGCATACGCTCCATCACGAACACTCCCTGCGGCCGGCCGGCCCCGCGCACGGGGGTAACGATCATTTCGTTAGTGAACACCATTTTGATTTCGGTGTAGAAGTTTGGCACCCGGTAGTTGCTCACCGTATAAGTCTGGGTGTTCAGCGCCACGGTCATCATGTACGGGTTGTAGGCGCCTGAATTATGGTAGAACACGTCCTTCATACCCAGGATAATGCCTTCTTTGGTCAAGGCCAGCTCGGCGTAATGGACCTGGTCGCGCTCGGAGGTGGTTGCCAGGAAGTTCTCACGACGGTCCTCCAGCCATTTGACCGGCCGGCCTACTTTCATGGCCAGGTACGTGATCAGCACGTCGTCCGGCAAAGAAGTATTGATCTTGGGCCCAAACCCGCCCCCGGTGAAGGGCGTGATGACCCGTACCTGGTTCTCGAACAGACCCAGCCGGCTAGCAGTTGCATTGCGCAGTGTGATCGGCGACTGCGTCCCGGCCCAAATGGTCATCTGGCCGGATCGTTCATTCCAATCCACCAGGATGCCGCGGTTTTCCAGCGCAGCCCCGGCCTGCCGGTCGGCGTAAATCTTGCGCCGGACGATCAGGTCAGCCCCGGCAGCCGCCTCGGCGTAATTGCCGTGTTCCTGTTTGACGTTGGCCGCCAGGTTGGATTCGGTATCCTCATGCACCAGCGGTGAGCCGGGTTCGAGTGCCTTCTCCAGGTCGATCACCGCCTCCAGCGGCTCGACATCCAGATAGATCGCGTCCAGCGCATCTTCAGCGATATAGCGGTTTTCGGCCAGTACGATCGCTACCGGCTCGCCGGAATAGCGCACCTTGCCCACCGCGATCGGCATCGTCGTGCGCGTGGTAAAGATTGACCCCGCAATGGCAGTCGGCGGAGGTACCTGCAGCGGTCCCGGCTGGATGTAATCGCCAAAGTCCTCGGCGGTGTACACACCATAGACCCCCGGGATTTTACGCGCTTCCCCAACCTCCAGGCTCTTGATCCTGGCATGGGCGTAATCGCTGCGCTTGAAGGCCGCATAGAGCATGTTGGGCAGCTCCACGTCATCCAGGTACTCGGCCCGGCCGGTCAGAATTTGGGGGTCTTCGTTTCGTAAGATGGATTTATGAAATACTCTGTTGGTCACGATTGCACCTCCTCTATTCTGCCGGGCTAATCCGCTGCCAATTTGGCTGCCGCCAGCTTGACCGCTGCGACAATGTTCTCATAACCGGTGCAACGGCAAAAGTTCCCGTCGATTGCCTCGCGGATCTGCTCGTCGCTGGGATGGGGGTTATGCCCCAGGTAATCGACCAGTGTCATCAACAGGCCCGGCGTGCAAAAACCGCACTGCAACGCGTGTTTTTCTCGAAAGGCCTGTTGGATGGGATGTAGTTCCTCGGGTGTGCCCAGTGATTCGACCGTCTGCACCTGGTGACCGTCGGCCATAACCGCGAACATGATGCAGGAACGGGCCGGCTCTCCATCGAACAGGATGGTACAGGCGCCGCACAGGCCATGCTCGCAGCCCACGTGGGTACCGGTCAGGCCCAGGTCGTGGCGGATGAAATCGCTCAACAGCAGGCGCGGCTCGACTTCGCGCTCATAAGGGGTCCCATTTACGGTGACAACGATTCGCATTTTCTGTGTCATGGCTTTCTCTCCTTACTGCGCACGCTCGCAGGCCTGGCTCAACGAACGACGGGCCAATACTTCAACAAGGTGGCGCCGGTAATCTGTTGAACCGTGCAGATCGGAGCCCGGATCAACCTCCTGCCTGGCCACCTTGACGGCTACAGCGGCGATCAAGGCCGGGTCCGGGGCCTGGCCCTCCAGGCTTTCTGCCGCAATGGCCGAGAGAATCGGCGTTTCGCCCACGCTGAACAGTACCAGGCGAACCTCTTTGCAGCGCCCGCCTCCGTCCAGGCTGACCACGCTGATCGCGGCCGCCTGGGCGTAACCGCCGCGCTGGCGGGCGACTTGCTGGTAAGAAGCCCCACTATGGGGAGACAGCCCGGGAATGGCCACCTCGTAGAGCAATTCGTCCGGCTCGATGGCCGTCATGAAAGGCCCCAGGAAGAAATCGTCGATCGACACCCAGCGCCACGAATCCTTTTTGACGATGTGGATCCTGGCTTTCAGCGCCACCATCAGCGCCGGGAGCTGCGCGGCCGGGTCGGCGTGGGCGATGGCGCCTCCAAAAGTACCCCGGTTGCGGATCTGTGGGTGAGCGATGTAACCCATCACCTCCGGGATGATCCCGAACCGGGCCGCCACCTGCGGGTCTTTTTCGACCTTGCTGTCACGGGTCATGGCGCCGATCACCACCCCGCCATCCTCGGCCGGTTTGATAAAGGCCAGTTCGCCGATTTTGTTCAGGTCAACCAGCGCCGCAGGCCGGGCCATGCGAAAGTTCATCGCCGGGATCAGGCTTTGGCCTCCAGCCAGTACTTTCCCATCGTAGCCCAACTTGTGCAGGTTCTCCAGGGCCTCCGCTACGCTGGTAGGGGCGTAATAATCAAATGGAGCTGGCTTCATTGCTTTTCCTCCAAAAAAGTCGCCGTTTAGCCTTCTTCGAAAGCTACAAAACGGCCCCACATCGATTCGACTTCCATGGCCTTCTGGACAAAGCAGCCGATGTAGTAGCGCCCGCTGGGTACATCCCCCAACTGGTTCCCCAGGTTTTCGGCATGGACGATCTTCTTGGGGAACAGATTCAGGTGCATGTCCTGGTAATACTGGTCCAGCGGGTACATCTCGTCCCAATCTTTGCCGAAGTCACGCATCAGCTTGGCGTTGGCTTCCTCGAAGGTCTTGGGGTGCCAGATGCGCTGGATGGTGTTCATCGGGTGGTCGGCCGCCACGCAGTCCACACCGATCCATTTCAGCTTCAATTTAGCCGCCCAATCGGCAAAATCGGGCGATGGGCCGGGGTGTTTGATCATGTAGCGGAACTCGTCGGAATCGGGGCTGTTCCAGCCCAGTTTGTACCAACCGGTCTTGATGATCAAAATATCGCCCTCGTGGATATCCACTATCTTTTCGATCATCTGGGGGGTATACACGCTAGAATTACTGACCACATCGGAAATATCGGCCACCACACCCGGCCCCACCCATTCCTCCAGCGGCACCTGCCCAATGGTCCGGCCGGCCGGATAGAAGTGTTTCTCCCCATCCATATGGGTAGCCAGGTGGATCGAAGCGTTGCAAATCGAGCCGTTACGGGCCATGCCAAAGTAGGCCCCGCCGGTCCGCTTGAAATATTTCACCGTCAGCGGCTCGTAATTGGCCCACTGCGGCGAGCGGACCGAGAACGGCACGCTCATATCGAACATGCGGGCTTTACCCATTTCCTCGAAGAATTCCTCCTCGCCCAAACCATCCGGTGGCTGGAGTGCTGCTACCCGTGACCAGGCCGTTTCCACTTCCATGAAGGGGATTGGCATGACCATGATCCAGGCGCGCTGGTTCTTGAGTTCATCGATATCGCCCACGATCAATTCGACAAACAAGACATGCTTCTTGGGCATGGTCAGGTGGGTCAGCTCGTAATACCAGTCCTGCGGGTACATTTCGTCCCAGGTCTTGCCGTAATCCTGGACCAGCTTGGCCTCGGCCTTCTTGAACTCCGCCTCGTGCAGCCGGCGGATGGGGGTATTCATCGGGTGTTCGGCGCTGCCGCAGTCCACGCCAACCAGTTTCAGCTCCATATCCATCACCCACTGGTAGAACTCAGGCGAAGGCCCGGGGTGGCGTACCAGGAAGCCAAACTCCTTGGATTCCACCCCGCCCTGGGCATGCGGGTTGCGCACGTCCGGCTGGTCCCAGGAATATTTGTGGTAGCCGGTGTTAATGATCAGGATGTCACCCTTTTTCACCGCGGCTTTTTTGGTGATCATTTCGGGCGTATACAGCGAGTAATCCGAGACCTCGTCGGAAATATCTACCACCACGCCCGGTCCACACAGCTCTTTCAGCGGGATATCGGCGATGGCTCGCCCGCCGGAATGATAGGCGGTTTCACCGACCAGGTGCGTGCCGACCGTGTTCGACCAGTTCAGGATCATGCCGTTGGCGCCGGCGCCCCCGCCATAAGCCCCGGTCACACGCTTGAAGAAATGGACTTCCAAAGACTTATCGCCCGGAAAAGGCGGCGTGAAAATACTGCAACCTTGGGTCAGGTCGTACAGTTTCGCCTCCGCCATCATCTGAATAAAACGTTCTCGGTCCATCGATCCCTCCGATACTCGAAGAAAAGGTTTAGATGCCGTATTTTTCTGCAAATGCGACCAGCGCATCCTCGAACGGCGCCATGGGCATACTGACCACACCGGCCCCGACCTGGCCGACTCCGGCGTCTTTATGGGCGACCCCGGTGTTGACCCGCGGCGTCAGGCCTTTCTCGACTACTTTGCGGATATCTACCCCGGTTGGCGTCCCGCGGAAATCCAGGTAAGGGATGGTGAAAAACTTGTGCTCCGCGTAGGTGATCTCGTACATATCCAGGGTGGCATTGATCGCGTCGCGAGCCGTGCCGCTGATGAAGGCCACAATCGCCGGGGCAGCCGCCATGGCAAACCCGCCGATCCCGGCCGTTTCGGTGATGGTGCTGTCGCCGATATCGGGGTTGGCGTCTTTTTCGCTGAAACCGGGGAAGTAGAGCGCCTTGACCTGCGGCGCCGGGGCGGTAAACCAGCGCTCTCCCAGGCCGCTGACGCGCAGGCCAAAATCGGTGCCGTTGCGCGCCATGGCCGTCACTACCGTGCTGCCTTCCACATTGTGCCCGGCATCGGTCATCGTCTTACAGCCCGCCATGACCGGGTTGAGGATGGTCAGAGCGTTCTCGCCCATAAAGCGCAGCACTTCCGCCGCCGTGGCGGTATCTTTGGCAGTTTTGCTGATGTAGGGGGCCAGTTGGACGGTAAACAGGATCGAGGCCGCATCCAGACGGTTGTGGCCATCGTCGCCCATTTGCAGGGCCTTGCCCAACATGGCGCGGATGTCCACACCGCCGCAGGCCCGTAAGGCAGCATCCACCGTCGGGCTGAGCACATCGTTCAGCCAGTGCATCCGCTCGATCACTTCCGGGCTGAAGGCGCCCATGCGCAGCACCTTCCCGCGGCCTTCGTTCATCCCCGAAAAAGCCTTGTTGCCGTGGGTCTGGTTTTCCACCACATACACCTTCATCGAAGGCGAAATCACCCCGGCCATCGGTCCCACGGAGGCGTGCTCGTGACAGGGCGCAAACTCGATTTTCCCGGCTGAAAGCAGACCGGCCGCTACTTTTTCGTCTTTGGCCCGGCCCTCGAAAATCAAGGCCCCAATCATGGCCCCTTTCATCGGGCCGGCCATCCGCGCCCAGGAGATCGGCGGCCCGGCGTGCAGCAGCATATCCTGGTGCAGCCCGGGGATCACGTCGATTGCCGTGGCCGTTCCAACTACCACCGGTCGGGCTTCCATAAACGCGTCGGTCACTTTCTGGTTGGCTTCTTCGATATTCATCTTTTTCCTCTTGAGAGATGCTCGCCGTAAAGAACGGCACCGATCAGGCGTGCTTCTTCATCCGCTCCAGAATTCCGCTCAGTTTTTCATTCCCGCCGGCCGGTGGGCGCCAATCCACCTGAATGGCGGACGTTTCCTGCGCCAGCAGGTTTTCGGTAAAGGATTCCAACCCCACGTTGATTGCCTTGAGCGGCCCCTTCAGGACCGCTAAATCCACCGGTTGGCCAATCGAATTCTTTGCCCGGGCCGGTGTATTGAGCGCCCGCAGAATCTTGCCGGCGTAGCGTACCACCACTTCATTACTGGTATCCACCCAGGCGCCGGCCGAGCGCAACTGCTCGATCTGGCGGCTTAATTTCTGCGGGTCGCCCTCGGTGCCGGTACAAACCGCCACCACCTCCAGGTAACGCCCGCCAGCTTCGGCCAGGGCCTTGGCCCCGGCAATCGCCGGGCCTAGTTCGCCGGCCGGGTCGGGGTGCGAGCCGTAGCCGATGACCACATCCAGCATGATCACCGCGACCTGCGGATCCACAGCCTCTTCCATCAGCCGGCGGATGCGCAATTCGTTATCCATCATCGGGTGCAGGCGACCCACGGTAAATTCATCCTCGCCCAGGTCCACAATGGTGTGCTCCACGCTGACCAGCGCATCGGCCAGTTTATTTTCTTTATGGATCGGCGCGTTGGCGTACACCCGCGGCAGGTAATCGCCCAGCAGGTGTTGGGCTTCATAAGCCAGTGTGCCACCCGAGAACAGCCCGCGGAAATAGCGCTGCCCGGCCGCGAAGCGTGCCAGGTTCAACTCGACCGGCTTTTCCAGCACCGGCGGGTGTTCGGCCAGTTCCACCGCCAGCGCTGCGGCATCGTCCAGGCCGGAAGCGAAAAACAGGTTATCGTCTCTGCGTGAGATGGGCGTTCGGCCGATAAAGCACACGACCACCGGCTTGGCCGCCAGCCGGGCTGCTGCCAGCACTTCATCCGCCACCGCCGCTGCCGCCGGTTTGGAGACCAGCACAATTACGTGCGTGTCCGCGTCCCGAATAAGCACATCCAGCCCTTGCAGGAAGGTCGTCCCGCCCACTTTTTCGGACAGGTCCCGGCCGCCGGTGCCGATCCCAAAAGTGACTCCCCCACCCAACTGGTCGATCCGGGCGGTCACCTGCTGTAAGCCGGTCCCGGCCGCGGCGACGACGCCAATCGGCCCCTTACGCACCTGGTTGGCAAATCCCAGGCCAATGCCATTGACGATGGCCGTACCGCAGTCTGGGCCCATCACCAGCAGGCCCTTGCGGGCCGCCTCGGTTTTCAGCGAAATTTCGTCTTCGACCCCCACGTTGTCGCTGAACAGGAACACGTGTTTTCCCAACCGCAAAGCGTCCCGGGCGACCGCGGCCGCATAGCGGCCGGCCACTGAAATAAGCACCCAGTTGGCCTCCGGCATCATCTGGCAGGCGCTTTCCAGGCTGCGCGGCCGGTAATCCTGGTCGACGACCGATTTTCTGGCGCTGAGCAGCGCGTCCACCTGGCCAATGGCCCCCAGCGCAGTTTCCTCGTCCTCGGCCCGCACCACGATCACCAGATCGTTTTCGCGGGCAGCGACGACTTCCGGCGAGACCAGGTCGATCCGCGCCAGCAGTTCCTTGTTGGTCGCGGTCCCCATGATCACCCCCGCGTCCTGGACACCCGCCAGGCCGGCCAGGGAACGCTGCAATTGCATCAAAATCGCCGAATCGTAATAAACCCCAGATCGAACTTCCGCCTTAATTACCGCCATAATCTACTCCTGAAGAAAAAAGAAGCGTGAGAGCTTACCAGATTGCCTTTGCGCTTATTTGTACAGACATATTCAGTTTGCTTATTTGAATTAAAAGCAAATTGAGACTGAATGTACGCTCAGGTATGGGTAGTTAAGATAAATTGTTTTTGAAACTGGGGAAAACGATAATCAGATGGTTATCGGCTAGAATGTTATATTAAAAGTTGTTTGACAACCCGATTAAAGTATAGGCAACTTTAAAAAGGAGAGTCAATCATCCCGGAACACGGCCCGGCATTCCCCAGGGCGATGCGATAACCATTCTGCATAACGATCCGGCCAATTTCAGGCAGGGTCCCCTGCTCACTGATGACGCTACTGGCAAACGGATCGCTGTTGGATGTTAAAGTTCGAGCTTTTCCGGAACGTGTAGAACGGCGTTGGCTTTAAGGATTTCGTCGGGCACATTGAAATCCAAATCACTGCCAATGGATTCGACCAGGTAATTCTTCAACTGGATGTTCCAATGGTCTGCGCTGATGTAATACACTTTGGCCCCGCCCAGTTCATGCTGGTATTCCGGCCAGGGTTTGGTCGGTTGAGCCATCGCCAGGCCGGCCATCCGCCAGCCATTGTAGCTCTCGAAAGTGGTCCACCATTCTTTGGCTTTGCAGATTTCCATCGCGTAATAGGTTTTCGCGTAATA
Source organism: uncultured Chloroflexia bacterium (assembly GCA_963704755.1). Lineage (GTDB taxonomy): Bacteria > Chloroflexota > Anaerolineae > Anaerolineales > Anaerolineaceae > Bellilinea. The sequence continues at coordinate 4,383,998 of OY969938.1, read as the reverse complement.
CATCGCCCAGCCGACCCGGCCCCGCCGGGCAAAAGTCATGGTATGCAGGCTGATCCCCAGGTCGCGGCTCCAGAACCGCCCGTTAGCAAACCCGGTGAACTCTCCATCCACCAGCCCCAGAATGGTAAAAGGATCCTTCAGGCGTTTTCGCAAGACCCCCAAAATCTCCCCGTATACTCGCACTCCAACGATATCATAGAAGTCCTTCTCCACCTTCATGACCTTTTCCATAAAACCGAGCAAGGTGGGGATGTCCTGTTCCTGCATGCTGCGCAGGTACATGGTACGGCCGTCTCTCAGGCGGATGGTTGCGTCCGGCCAGGGAGGTAAATCCAACGGGTATCCCTGGAGAAGCCCTTCGATTTCGGCTGCGTCCAGGGTCAGTGAATCGACAGATAAAGATGTTGGGGGCTTTAATTTCATAGGACACTCCTGTTCCGATATGATGGAATGTGAATGAACTGCTTACCGCCTCATCGGGCAACATTAATCTGCCACAAATAAACCAACCCGGCCATGATCGCACCACCGGCGGGTTACTCACGGGAAAAACTCACTTGACCAAAAAACAATACCCGGGGAACACACCATCAGTATAGCAAAGCTGTATACGAGAGTCAATTTAAGGTTTACATTACCGATTTTGTAAATGTTATAGCTGTTAGCGGTTGGCTGTTAGCTTTTAGCTTTTGGCAGTTAGCTGTAGGGTGGGTGTAGGGCTCATAAAGAACGCCGGGAAATGTTGATCTCGTTTGGCATGGAGGCACCTTGCCCGTAACCCACCGGGCATAACCCAAATTGTCAGGCAAGCCAAAAAGCCCCTCTCCCAGAAACGGGAGAGGGGTTGGGGTGAGGGCGATGCCCCGCGCTTTCGCGGCATTGGTCAACAACCAGGCAAAAAACAAAAAATCAGCGCCATTTACGGATGGTGGGTGCAGGGCTCATTTAGAACGCCGGGGTTGAAGATCACGCTTGACCAGCCAGTCTCTTGCCCGTAACCCACCGGGCATAATGCTAATTCGCAGGCAGCCCACAAAAAGCCCCTCTCCCGTTTCTGGGAGAGGGGTTGGGGTGGGGCGATGCCCTGTGCTTTCACGGCATCGGTCGACAACCAGGCAAAAAAAACAAAAAATCAGCGCCATTTACGGATGGTGGGTGTAGGGCTCATTAAAAACGCCGGGAAATGATGATCGCGCTTGGCCAGCCAGTCTCTTGCCCGTAACCCACCGGGCATAACCCAAATTGTCAGGCAAGCCAAAAGCCCCTCTCCCGTTTCTGGGAGAGGGGTTGGGGTGAGGGCGATGCCCCGCGCTTTCGCGGCATTGGTCAACAACCAGGCAAAAAACAAAAAATCAGCGCCATTTACGGATGGTGGGTGCAGGGCTCATTTAGAACGCCGGGTTTGATGATCGCGCTTGGCCAGCTAATCTCTTGCCCGTAACCCACCGGGCATAACCCAAATTGTCAGGCAAGCCAAAAAGCCCCTCTCCCGTTTCTGGGAGAGGGGTTGGGGTGAGGGCGATGCCTCGTGCTTTCGCGGCATCGGTCGACAATTCGACAAAAGCCCAAAAATTGGCTCCTGTTGTAGATGGTGGGTTACGGGCAGATCTCAAAATATTGTGCGGTTGGTGGTTAACCAATGTCGTAATCGAGCCCTCCACCCCCCTACGGCTAACCGCTAAAAGCTAATCGCTAACCGCTCCTCCCTCCTCTCTTGACCTTCCACACCCAGTCTGGTATATTGGACGATAGTCCATAAATCAAGACTAAGAACCATGAAAGATACCCTTGCTTCCTCAACCGAACGCATCCTCGCCCTGCTGGAACTGTTTCTGGCCCGGCCGGAAGGCGTGGCCCCGCCCGAAATCCAGGCCGAGACCGGCATCCCACGCAGCTCGCTCTACGCCACCCTGGCGGTGCTCAAAGAACTGGGCTACCTGGACCAGAGCGAAACGCGCGGCCGTTACCGCGCTGGGGCGCGCTTGCAGGCCTGGCGCGGATCCGCCGGCGACTTCCGCCAGGACCTCCTGGCCGCTTTCCACCTGGAGACCACCCGTCTTTCCTGGCCGGAGACCCTCATCCTGGTCGTGCCGGTGCCGGCAGGGCACCTGGTCTATGGCCAGACCGAAGGCCATTCCCTGGTGCGCAGCGTGTACCGGGTCGGCGAAGCCATCGACAACAACCTGGCCGCCAGCCTGGTGATCACCAACAACCCGGACAGCAAAGTGCTGGCCAACGGCTACAGCCTGGTGCGCAGCCCGGATACCCTCGAACTGGCGGTGCCGGTCTGCCCGGACGGCTGCCATCCCCAGGCGGCCGTCCTGTTGAGCATCCCGGCTTTCCGCGCGGACGAGCAAGAGACGCTCAACAATTGGCTGCCCGAGCTGCGTGTGGTGGCCGCTCATCTCTCCTACCGGCTGGGTGCGCTCAGTTACCAGCCTTTTCAACCGGCGCTGCGTCAAGAGATCACCCCGGCGCTGGAAATGTCACCCGCAGAAATCGACGACTTTCTGCGCGGCCCCTGGACCGCCCGGCTGGCCTGCATCCGCCCGGATGGCCAGCCCCACGTCATCCCGGTCTGGCAGGAGTGGGACGGCAAATCCTTTACTTTGATCGCCTGGCAAGGTTCCGCCTGGGCCGAATTTGTGCGCGGCAACCCGCAAGTTTCGTTGACCATCGACGAACCCTGGCCGCCTTTACGCCGCCTGGCCGCCCGCGGGAAGGTCAGCGCGCTGCCTTATGAATCCGGCTCGGCCGTGCTCAACCGCCTGACCGCGCGCCTGACCCGCCGCTACCTGGGTGAAACCGGCCAGGACAAACTGCCGGGGCGGGTTCAAAACGCCTTCCGTGTCGAAGTCGAAACTCTGCGCGGCTGGCAGGGGCTGCCCGGCAATACACCCCCGCATCGTAAGGCCTGAGTCATGCAATTATCCGTAGATCAATTATTCCTGGCCTATCCCGCCCGGCCGCCTGTCAAGGCCATCGACAGCCTGTCATTCCAGGCGGACAACGGCGAATTTGTCGCCATCGTCGGACCCAGCGGGTGCGGCAAATCTACCTTGCTGCGCCTGGTGGCCGGCCTGCTCAAGCCGACCGCCGGGAGTATTCGCATCGACGGCCAATCCCCGGCCGAGGTCAAAGCCAGTCGAAAAGTCGCCTGGATGGCCCAGAGCCCGGCCTTGCTGCCCTGGCTGACCGCCCGCCAAAACGTGTCCCTGGCGGCCCGCTTTACCCGCGCGGGCTCGGCTGCGCCGCTCGATCCGCAGGAAGCGTTGAGCAGAGTCGGCCTGGGTAACCTCAATGGGGAATACCCCTTTACCCTCTCGGGCGGCATGCAGCAACGTTTGGCCCTGGCGCGCTTGCTGGTCCAGGATGCCGGCCTGTGGTTGATGGATGAGCCCTTTTCTGCTCTGGACGAAATCACGCGCGAATTGTTGGCGGTCGAATTGCTAGACCTCTGGCGTCCGCTGCACCCCACCGTTTTATGGGTAACCCATAACGTCTATGAAGCCCTGCGCCTGGCCGACCGGGTGCTGGTGATGAGCGCTGCCCCTGGCAAAATCATCGCCGATCTGCCGGTCCGCCTGGAGCGGCCCCGCCACGAATCCGACCCGGCCTTCCAGCGCTTGCTGGCCGAATTGCGCCAGACGCTCGCCCAGGCAGCCGGAGTCCAGCGGAGCGCCGGATGAAAACCTCATCGCGGAATTCCGTCTGGGTTGCCTGGGTCATCGTACTGTTATTTCTACTCGGCTGGCAGGCTGCCGTGCAGATCTGGTCGATCCCGGTCTATTTGCTGCCGGCCCCGACCCGCATTCTGGCCACCCTGTTTGCCAATCTGTCCGATTTCAGCCAGGCGACCCTGTTCACCCTGGGCGAGGCCCTGGCCGGCTTGATTTTTGGAATGGCCGCCGGAGATCTTGCTGGCCTGCCTGTTGATCCTCATCCCCGGCATCGAAGATGGGGTCATGACCCTGGCTATCCTGGTCAAATCCACCCCGCTGGTGGCCATCGCGCCGCTGCTGACGCTCTGGTTGGGCTTTGGCGTCACCCCCAAGATTATCATCACGGCCCTGCTGACCTTCTTTCCGGTGCTGGTGAACATGCTCACCGGCCTGCAGCAGGTGGAGCCGCCCCTGATCGACCTGTTCGACTCCTGGTACGCTTCACGCTGGGAGGTCTTCACCAACTTACGGATTTCCTTCTTCGCTGCCCTACCTTTTCGCGGCTCTCAAAATCAGCGCCCCGCTGGCACTGATCGGCGCGGTAGTGGCCGAGTGGACCGGCGCGTCCGGTGGGCTGGGCCGCATCATGTGGGTGGCCTACGCCAACCTGAACCTGCCTTATTTGTTCGCCGCCATTTTCATCCTTTCCCTGGCCGGCATCCTTTTCTATCGGCTCTCCGTTCTGGCCGAGCACCGGGCCATTTTCTGGCAGCGCGACGCCGGTCGGGCTGAATAACCCTCTTAAAAAACCACTTTACAGGAACATTTCTCATGCGCAGACTCATCCCCCTGGTTTTCTTATTGTTTGTACTATCGGCCTGCATCCCCGCCGCCGCCGGCCAATCCCCAACTTCCGCCCCCACCGGCCAGGCGTTGATCCCCTTCAGCTTCATGGCCGGCTACCAGCCTCAAGCCGACCTGCCTTTCGTGGGGGTATACGTGGCCAAGGACAAGGGTTTCTTCGCCGACGAGGGCCTGGATGTGACTGTCGAGGATTCGGTCGGGCAATCCTCTCAGCTCCAGCTCCTGGCCGCGGACAAAATCCAGGTGACCACCCAGGACGCGGCCGTGCTGTTGAAACGCCGCGCCGATCCCGGCCTGCCGCTGGTCTCGATCGCCCTGATCGGCCAGACCGGCCAGCAAGCCTACGCCGCCTTGCATTCCTCCGGTTTCACCTCGCCCAAAGATTGGGAAGGCCACACCGTGGGCTACAAAGGCACTCCGCCGCCGGATCTGTACGCCATTTTAGACGCCGCCGGGGCCGACCTCAATAAGGTGAACCTGGTCAGCGTGGGTTACGACCCGCGCCTGCTAACCGAGGGCAAGGTGGACGTTTATCCGGTCTTTAATTCCAACGAGCCTTACCTGATTCGCTCCTGGGGTTACGACATCGACCTGTGGTCGGCCTCCGATTTCGGCTTGACCAGCCTGGGGCTCACCTACGTTACCACTGAGGATATCCTCAACACCCGCCCCACTGACCTGGCCCGCTTCCTGCGCGCCGCGCTGCGTGGCATCGATTACGCCCGTCAGAACCCGGACGAGGCCATCCAAATCGTCATGCGCTACGCCGGCGACCAGGCCGACCCGAAACTCCAGCGCTTCATGCTGGATACCGAGATGGCCGACGCGATCAGTCCCCTGACCGACGCCAACGGCATCGGCTGGCAGACACTGGATCAGTGGCAGGGCCTGGCCGACATGCTGCACCAATACGACGCCCTGCCGGCCATGGACGCCTCCAAAGCCTTCACCACCCAAATCCTTGCGGTCGCCAAGAATCCCTGAACTGTCGATCATGTAGACATCTATCATGTAGCCTGGCTTTCAAAGCCGGGGATAAGTTTGGTGTAAGTCAGAGAGGTTGAATTCAGGGCTTCGCCGTTCAGACAGCAGCTAAAGCTGCACCTACAAGTACACAAAGACCCACCTTCGTGGGTCTCCCTCCGGGCCAGGTCCCCCGTCAACCCTGAGCCCGGCGCAGGCCGGGCTTCGTGTTTTTGTTGCCGCGACTTTAGTCGCCCAGACACGGGCCTGTCCGTAGCCCGGCAGCAGCTAAAGCTGCACCTACAACCACACAAAGCCCCACCTTCGTGGGGCTCCACCTACGACAGATTCCCCGTCTACCCTGAGCCCGGCGCAGGCCGGGCTTCGTGTTTTTGTTGCCGCGACCTTGGTCGCCCAGACGCTGGTTTGCCCGAAACCCGGCTTCGAAAGCCGGGCTGGGCAATCAGCAGCTAAAGCTGCACCTACAACCACACAAAGCCCCACCTTCGTGGGGCTCCACCTACGACAGATTCCCCGTCATCCTTGAGCCCGGCGCAGGCCGGGCTTCGTGTTTTTGTTGCCGCGACCTTGGTCGCCCAGGCACGGGCCTGACCGTAACCCGGTGGCAGCTAAAGCTGCACCTACAAGTACACAAAGACCCACCTTCGTGGGTCTCCATCAGGGCCAGGTCCCCCGTCAACCCTGAGCCCGGCGCAGGCCGGGCTTCGTGTTTTTGTTGCCGCGACCCTGGTCGCCCAGACGCTGGTTTGCCCGAAACCCGGCTTTGAAAGCCAGGCTACAGCCGCAAAATTTATGGTAAACTTAAATCTCACTGCAGGCGGAGCACACAGCCTGACTCCACCCCGATGAAAGAAGAACCTCAAAGGTGCACCCTGGCCTGACCGCCAGGATGGAGAATATTTGCACCTAAGAGGTAAATTTTTTTAAGGGAGAGTTCCATGCGTTGGGTACGAGATTACACACCACGGCCTGAAGAAAACCGAATTTACCGCCAGGCAATGATTATCACCCTGGTGGGTAATATATTTCTGGCGAGTATAAAAGCACTGGTAGCCTGGGCTTCCGGCTCAGTTGCGATCTATTCGGACGCCGCCAACTCCATTTCGGACGTGCTCTACTCGCTGTTGATGGTGCTGGGACTGCAGGTAGCACAGCGACCGCCGGACATGTCGCACCCGCAGGGGCATAGCCGCTTCGAGCCCCTGGTCGGGCTGGCCGTGGCCCTTTCGATGACCCTGGCCGGGTTCGAAGCCGCGCGGGCCTCATGGGTCCGTTTCCAGGCCGGCGGCCTGGCAGTCAACCCCGGCCTGCCGACGGTAGTTTTGATCGTCAGTGCAGCCACCAAAGCCGGGATGTTCATCGTTATCCGCAATTATGCCCGTAAGCTGGTGAGCCCCACGCTCAATACCACCGCTCAGGATAACCTCAGCGATGTGCTCACCTCCAGTGCAGCTTTCCTGGGGGCCTTCGGCTCCAAGCTGATCAGTCCCCTGCTTGATCCAATCGCAGGCTTCGCCGTCGCCTTGTGGATTTTCCGGGCAGCTTACCTGGCCATCCGCGAGAACCTCAACTTCCTGACCGGCGGAGGCGCCTCGGAAGAGCTGCGCAACCAGATCATCGAAATCACCGAATCGGTCCCGGGCGTCATCCGCGTCCATCACCTGATGACCGAATACGCCGGCCCGCGCCTGGTGGCCGACCTGCACGTCAACGTCGCCGGCGATATGCTCCTGCGCGACGCGCACAAAATCACCGACGAAATCACGGAAAGATTAGAATCCCTGCCGAATATCGACCGTGCCTATGTCCACCTGGAGCCGGATGATTGGATAGATTAATTTTTCCCCAATTGGAGGGGTTTGCGGGTGCTTCGTACCCGCAAACCCCTCCAATTGGGGTGTTCTTTGTATGGAGCCGATTTGTTACGCATGGAGGACAATAAAAGCCAATTATGCGCATGACCCAGCTTTTCACTCAAACGTTACGCGAAGCGCCCGCCGAAGCCCAATCGGAGGGCTACGCCCTGCTGGTCAGGGCCGGCTTTATCCGCCAGGTTGCGACCGGTATTTTCGCCATGATGCCGCTGGGCAAACGCGTCCAGCAAAAAATCGAAATGATCTTGCGAGAAGAAATGGGCGCCATTGGCGGCCAGGAATTAAGCCTGCCGGTCACGCTGCCGGCTGAGATCTGGAAGGAAAGCGGCCGCTGGTACGCTATCGGAGCCGAAATGGCCCGTTTCAAAGACCGCAACGAGCGCGACATGGTCCTGGCTATGACCCACGAAGAGGCTGTCGCCGACCTGGTCCGGCGCGAGATTCATTCGTACAAACAGCTCCCGCTGCTGGTCTATCAAATCCAGACCAAATTCCGCGATGACCCCCGCCCGCGCGCGGGCTTGATCCGCGTACGCGAGTTCACCATGAAAGACAGCTACTCGCTGGATGCCTCCTGGGAAGGGCTGGATGCGCAGTACCAGGCCCATTACCAGGCCTATTTCAACATCTTCCGGCGCTGCGAGCTGCCGGTCATTGCGGTGGCCGCCGACTCGGGTATGATGGGCGGCAAGACCGCCCATGAATACATGTACCTGACCCCCATCGGCGAAGATACCCTGATCCTGTGCGATTCGTGCGGCTATTCCGCCAACCGCCAGGTCGCGACCTTCAAAAAACAGGCCGCCCCAGCCGAACAGCCCCTGCCCCTGGAGCCGGTCGCCACACCTGGGACCAAGACTATCGAAGCCCTGGCCAATTTCCTCGGCATTGCGGATACCCAAACGGCCAAAGCCGTGTTCATGACAGCCACCCTGGCGGATCCGGCCGGTCCGCAAGAACGCCTGGTCATGGCCATCCTGCGCGGGGATATGCAGCTCAACGAGACCAAACTGGCCAACGCCATCCATGCCAGCGACCTGCGCCCGGCTACCGAAGAGGAAATCCTGGCCAGCGGAGCCGTGCCGGGTTTCGCCTCGCCGGTCGGGCTGACCGCCCCACTGGTGGTGGTGGACGACTTGATCCCTCAATCCGCCAACCTGGTCAGCGGCGCCAACCAGGTAGATACCCACCTGCGCAACGTCAATTACGGGCGCGATTACGCTGCCAATATCGTTACCGACCTGGCCGCCGCCCAGGAAGGGGACGCCTGCCCCAACTGCGGGCAGCCCCTGCGTGCCGAGCGCGGTGTTGAGGTCGCCAACATTTTCAAGCTGGGGACCCGCTATTCGGATGCCATGGGCTGTACCTACCAGGACGAAAACGGCGAGACGCAGCCGATTGTGATGGGCTCGTATGGTATCGGCCTCGGCCGCCTGATCGGCTGTGTGGCCGAAGCGCATCACGACGCGGCCGGCCTGGTCTGGCCGGCCAGCCTGGCGCCTTTCCAGGTCCACCTGGTGCTGCTGCAGGGCAAACAAAGCGACCAGCCCGAAAAGGTCGCCGAGGAACTTTATGCCAGCCTGACCGCCGCCGGCATCGAGGTGCTGTTCGACAACCGCCGCGAAAGCCCTGGCATCAAATTCAACGACGCCGACCTGATCGGCCTGCCCCTGCGCCTGACCGTCTCCGCCCGCTCCCTCGAAGCCGGCGGCGTCGAATCGAAACCCCGCCGCTCCAGCCAGAAGGAAATTGTGGGGCTGGACCAGGTTATTGAGCATGTGCGAGCAGTGCTGGGCGAACAAGAGAATAGAGATTAGAAAAATAGGGATTAGAGATTAGTAAAGAGGCAACAAGTCGATGAGGGGACAAGTCGACGAGGCAACGAGTAATTAGGCAACGAGCAATCAGGTAACGTCATATCTCGGTAGCAAGGCACCCCTTCCCCTGCTCTGGGGGAAGGGGCCGGGGGATGAGGGTGAGCGCCGGCCAGTGAAGCGTCAAGAGGCAATAAGGCGATGCGACGTCCACCTTTCTACTGGTACCCTGATCGACTTCTTACCTCGTTGCCTCTTTCCTTTTTGCCTCATTCACTCGTCGCCTCATTGCCTCTTCCCCTATTGCCTCATTCGCTCGTTGCCTTGTTGACTTTTTACTAATCTCTACTCTCTATTCTCTCTCCCTCCATACAACACCTCCGTGATCATAAACCGCTCGATCTTCTCATACACGTCCCGGATCGTTTCGGGCTTGCGGAAGCCGTGCCCTTCCCCTGCATAGGTGTGCAGATCGACCGGGAAGCCGCCCGCCCGCATCCGTGCTACGATGGTCTGGGACTGCGAAACCGGCACGACCCGGTCGTCCATCCCATGAAAAATAATCAGTCCACCCCGGATCTCATCGGCATGGTACAGCGCTGAGCGCGCCCGGTAGGTCGCCAGGTCATCCGGCAGCTTACCCACCAGGCTTTTGGTGTAATGCGCCTCGAATTTGTGCGTGTCCAGGTCAATCGAGATCAAATCGGCCACCGGGTACATGGCAATACCGGCCTTGAAAGCCCCCGGATATTGATAGAGCGCATTCAATACGGCGAATCCGCCGGCGCTGCCCCCCATAATCACCATGCGGGCTGGGTCAACCAGGCCGCGCTCGGCCATGGCCTTCGCCCCGGAGACAATGTCGGCCGTATCCACTTCACCCCAGCGCCGGTCGAGCGCCGCGAGATAGCTGCGCCCGTACCCGCTGCTGCCGTGGTAATTGACCTCCAGAAAAGCGTACCCGCGGGTGGTAAAGAACTGGGCCGTGGGCGAAAAGCTCAAAGGCGTCTGGCTGCTAGGCCCGCCGTGGACGTAGACCACCAGCGCCGGCAGCCCATCCGCACTGAAGCCCGGGTTGCTGGGAGCATAAAAATTACCGAATACCGTGCCGCCATCCAGGCTTTGCCATTCCACCTGCTCGGGCCGGCTGAAATTCTCCGGATCGAACATCCAGGCATCGTTATAGGCCAGGCAGCGCCAGGCGCCGTTCTCGTAACAAACCACCCGCTCGGGCAGGTTGGGTGCCGAGGCGACCAACGCCAGCGCACCGCTTGAAGGCGAAACGCTCAACTGGTCCAGCCAGGTGTATGGCGCAGTGTCGATTGGCGTCACTTTTCCACCGGCTATCTCGATCTTAACCAGGCCGGCAGAACCCGCATAATTCCACAAGCTGAATATGGTGCTCGAATTGGGGTTCCAGCCATAACTCCGCACCCCCTGCACCCAGGCCGGCGTTGACAGCAGCTTGTGCTCACCCTGGTATAAGATGCGTGTTTCGCCACTGACCAGGTCAACCAGCACCAGGTTTTCCCATTCGCCCTCTCCGGCCAGGTAACTCAGCCAGCGCCCGTCCGGCGAGAACTGCGGCTGGGTATACACCCCATCCGGCTGAGCGGCGATTACTTTCGAGCGGCTAACCTTAGGCAGCTCGCCTTCCAGGTCGGCCAGCACCAGGCGAGTAGCCCGCCAGGGCATATTGGGATGGTCCCACTCGACCCAGGCCAGTTGTTTGCCGGAGGGATGCCAGGCCGGCTGCATATAAAAATCCGCGCCGCTGACCAGCCTGGCCGGCCATTCTTTGCCCAGCGCATCCACGATGGCCAATAGATCCGTCTGGCCGTCGCTATAGACATAAGTTACCCACCGGCCGTCCGGTGAGATACAAGGCGCAGCCAGGCCGCCATATTCCGGTGTAATCGCGTACGGCTTGCCGAAAGGCAGGTCTTTGCGCATTAACCGCCGGCCCTGATCGACGAAGAACACCGCCCCGTTGGCGGTAGTAAAGCCGGCTCCACCGTAGCCTACGCCCCCGCGGACCGAATATTCGTTGCACAGGTCGCGGCGTGCGTCGCCCTTGGCCTGATAGACCAGCACCCCTTGCCCTCCCCGGCCTTCCTGCCAGACGAGCCCATTCCCGTCCGCCATCCAGGCCACGTCCTCGAAACGCGTACGCCGGCTCATCATCGCCGGGTCGATGGGACTGTGCCACTGGCCAAAAGGTACGTTTTGTTTTGTGATCGGCATTTTCTGCTCCTATCATCGGGGGCTTTTCGAAACCCGTTGTGTGACGCAAGCTAAAAAATCGGGTAATTATCTTTAATAAATTTTGTTGTAGGGTTTGTTTCAGGTGGGAAGCCACCCGAAACAAACCCCAAAAACTATCTTATAGACAGGACCTAAGGCATATTTTCTTCGACTAAACTTTCCAGTTTCCGCAGCGGTTGGTAACCGGTCAGGCGTGCTTTCGGCTCGCCATCGACAAACAGAATTACAGTAGGAACACTCATCACCGTAAATTGCACAGCCAGGTCCGGCGATTCGTCTACGTCGATCTTGCCCATGGCCATGCGCTCACCCATATTTTCCGCCAATTTTTCAAGGTCCGGCTCCAGCCGCTTGCAAGGAGCGCACCAGGTAGCTCCAAATTCGACCAGGTACGGTTTTTTCGATCCAAGCACGCTGGCATTGAAATTTTCTTGATTGACAGGTTCGAACCCTTTCATGCTTGTCTTCTCCAAACTTTTTGTGATGGTATGATTAATAAATCGCTGCAACAATTTTGATTTGTGCGAGAAATCCCCGAATTTGAGGGATTTGCAGCGACGCCTTGATTATAACCATGAACCCCGGCAAAAGTAGCCAGGGTTTGCGGTGGTAACCCCCTTCTTAAGAATGCCTTGATCCGAATCCCAGGGGAGCCTGACAATGGATGAGTTAAATTCGGCAACCTTGCGTCCGCTGGTCGAAAGTGACCGGGATTGGGTGACCCGCTTCACGATCGACCGCTGGGGCGCCGAGACGGTCGTGGCCCATGGGGAATTGATCTACCCCGCCGGGCTGCCCGGTTTTGTCGCCACCTTATCCGGCCGGCCGGTTGGACTGGTTACCTGTTCCATCACACCCAAGGGCTGTGAAATCGTCACCATCGACAGCCTCCAACCCCACCTGGGCATTGGGACTCTGCTGGTCCAGGCCGCCAAAACCTACGCCCGCCAAAATCACTGCCGGCGCCTGTGGCTGATCACCACCAACGACAACCTGGATGGCCTGCGCTTCTACCAGCGCCGCGGATTTCGACTGGTCGCGGTTTTCCCTGGTGCGATCGAGCGTTCGCGCCGGCTCAAGCCCGAGATCCCGGCAATCGGCAATTTCGGGATTCCCATTCGGGATGAGATAGAATTAGCCATCGACCTGGATGACCAGCTCTGACCAGTCGAAATATTTGGTGCCCCAGGCACCCGTCTAAACGAGGATTATGCAGGTTAATTCACTCCAACTCCTTCATGGCACGCTCGAATTCCCGGTATTTATGCCAGACGCAACCTTTGGGGTCGTGCGTACCATCGATTCACGCGACCTGGAAGCGGTCCAGATCCGGGCCGCGGTGATGAATACATTTCACCTGATGCAGCGCCCTGGTTCCAGCACCATCCAGGCCTTGGGGGGGCTGCACAAGATGAGTTCCTGGCCCCACCCGATTATTACCGACTCGGGTGGTTTTCAGGCTTACTCGTTGATTCGCAACAACCCTAAATTCGGCAAAATGGACGATCGTGGAATCACCTTTCAGCCGGAAGGCAACACGCGCAAGTTTCAGTTGACCCCTGAAAAAGGCATCCAATTGCAGTTGGCTTACGGCGCCGATGTGGTCATTTGCCTGGACGACTGCACTCACGTAGATGCACCCCGCAGCGAGCAGGAGCTATCGGTCGGCCGGACGATTGGCTGGGCAAAACGCGCCCGGGCCGAGTTCGATCGCCAGATTGCCCAGAAGAAATTGCCCGCCGGCCAAATTCCCAGGTTGTTCGCGGTCATCCAGGGCGGCGGTGAATTCGACCTGCGCAAACGCTGCGCCGAAGCGCTGCTGGAACTCGGCTTCGATGGTTATGGATTTGGCGGCTGGCCGCTGGATTCCGAGGGCCAGCTCCTAAGCGAGATCCTGGAATATACCCGCTCGCTGGTCCCGCAGGAATTCCCCATCCATGCCCTGGGGATCGGCCACCCGCACAACGTGCTCTCCGGGTACCGCATGGGCTACGGCATCTTCGACTGTGCCATGCCCACCCGCGATGCCCGCCACGGCCGGCTGTACACCTTCACCCAACCGGCCGGCTCTCCGGGCAGCTTGAGCGGCGATTGGCTCAAATACCTATACATCAACGACGAGCAGCACATCAAAGCCGACCAGCCGGTATCGCAGTTCTGTGACTGTCCTACCTGCCGGCATTACTCGCTGGGTTATCTGCACCATCTGTTCAAGCTCAACGACGGCTTATACCTGCGCCTGGCTACCCTGCACAACCTGCGCTTTATGACCCAGCTCACCGACCGCATACGGCAGGAGCAGCCGTGAATTCCCCGGCCGACCTGGACGAGCTGGTCGCCGAGGTGCAGGCCGGCGCCAAATACGCCCCCATCGACCCCGGCTTCGTCCGCCGGCTGCTCGAACGCGAATTGGCCAACAGCCGCAGCCGCAAGGAGCTGGTCAAGGCAGTGCGTAATAAACTGCACCAGGTGGGCGGCGCTTACCAGGAAAAACCCATCGTCTATACGAAGTGGAGTGAGCGCCTGGCCGGTCTGCTGGGCGACGTTCACAGCGAACCGGCCCGCCAGTTTTGCCTGGAAATGATGGCCGAGCACACCTCCACCCGCGAACGCCTGCCTTACCTGGAACGTTTCTACGCCGAAACTCTGGCGCCTATCCAACCACTGCGCTCGCTGCTGGACCTGGCTTGTGGCCTGAATCCCCTGGCCTTCAGTTGGATGCCTCTTTCGCCGGATGTCACCCTCCAGGTTTGCGATATTTACGCCGACCAGGCTGCCTTCCTGAACCGGTTTTTCGCCCACTTTGCCATCGCCGGCCAGGCCAGTGTCTGCGACCTGACCCAATCCGTGCCGCAGCAGCCGGTCCAACTGGCGCTGCTGCTCAAAACCATCCCCTGCCTGGAGCAGGTCGATAAAGCCATCGGCCGGCGGCTGTTGGGCGGCATCCAGGCCGAGCACATCCTGGTAACTTTCCCGGCGCACAGCCTGGGCGGTAAGAGCAAGGGTATGCGCAGCAATTACGACGCTCACTTTCTGGAGTTGCTGGCCGGCCTGCCCTTCGACGCCCGCCGTTTCGATTTTCCCGGGGAGCTGGCCTATCTGCTGACCAGGAAATGAAGAAAGAAAGTTACTACTGAGCTACCCGATAGAAAGAGAGTGTTTTTGAAGATTTTTATGTGCTTCGCACACGAAAATCTTCAAAAACACTCTCAACTTCTTAACCAGCCTAAGCAGTTATGAAAGAAAAACATAAGCAAAATTGCTGGTCGAAAAGGTGCCGGCTTGGAGTGGATCGGCCCGGTCTCTCCCTCCATTCCGTCGGCCGAGGCCGCTCTTATCAGCTGGTCATAGATTAAACCGCAGAGGCGCGGAAGCCGTTGAGAAATGTAGAGTGGGTGAAGGGCTCATTTATAATATTGGCGAACAAAATGTAGATGCTCAACCCAGGGCTTGCCCGTAACCCACCGTTATATCCGGATGGTGGGTTACGGGCAAGGTTTCGTAGGTCTTGCCGGTGTGTAGGTCACCAGTGGTGTTAATGAGCCCTGCACCCACCCTACAGCGCTGGCTTATTTGCTAGACGCAGAGTGCACGGAGAAGATTCTTTGGAAGAGCACCGGCGTAGGGTGCGTTTGAGGGCTGACTTTCTTGGTGCCGGTGAGCCATCAGGCCATTTGTCCACCCCGGCGTGCCCGAAACGCGCCATTGAGGCGCCGGCTTTACAAATAAAACCACGGACACGGAGTTTACGGAGAAAAGCGTTTTGGGTGCGAATTGGCCCGGCCCCTCGCAACCCTCGACCGAGGCCGCTCTTTTACGCCGGCTAACGATTCCGCATCAGACACAACTTCCCATAACCCGGCCATGCTTGTGGAGCAGACAAAATACCTGCTCCACAAGCATACGATTCTCATTATTCAATCGGGGTAGCTTCCAACTCCTGCTGTGATAATTTTGCTTGTTCCGGTTCCGCTTTGCGCGCGGACAGGAACAAAACTGGAATAATGGAAACCACGGTGAAGCCGATCGTCCACCAGAAGGCCACGTTATAAGCATTTACACTGGACTGGACGCTGGCTACAGCCTGCATGGACATTTGATGCTGCAGCACGGTTGCCAGAACGGCCGACCCAAAAGCGCTGCCGATGGTCGCCGTAATTCTGGTCGCCGTGCTGGCGTCGGGAATGTGCTCCTTTTTAAGTCCAAGGTAGGCAGTAGCCATCAGCGGAATGATCAGCCCACCCTGCGATGCGCCGCGAATAAACAGCGCAACACCCAGGATAATCAGACTCGTCTGGGCATCGGCAAAGGCGAAAGGCAGCGTACTGATCACCGTGACGACCAGAATGACCAGCACAATCAGGCGCGCG
This sequence comes from uncultured Chloroflexia bacterium, assembly GCA_963704755.1. GTDB lineage: Bacteria > Chloroflexota > Anaerolineae > Anaerolineales > Anaerolineaceae > Bellilinea. Next base: position 4,368,165 of record OY969938.1, on the reverse strand, counting down.
CCGATGCGGTCGGTCAGCTTGCCGATTTGGCTTCGCGTCAGCAACATCCCCACCCCCTGAGGGATCAACAATAACCCGGCAAATAAGACACTTTCACCACGAATTTGTTGGAAATAGAGCGGGATAAGCAGCAAGGACCCATTGGCGATAATTCCCGAGAGAAAAATCAAGAGGTTGGAAGCGGAAAAGTTTCTCGAACCGAAAAGCCGCAAGTCCAGCACCGCTGCGCTTTTGCGCCTCAAAGAATAAATGACAAAGGTCGTCATGAGGACCAGGCCGATGATCAAAGGCACCAGGACAGCGCTGCTGGCCAGCCCGCCATGAGAACTAACCTGGGCAATGCCATAGATAAGAACGGCAAACGCCGGTGAAAGCAAGAGGATGCCTACCCAATCCAACGACTGCTTATGGTCGGATTTCTGATCCTCCGGCAGGCCACGCCAGGCCAAAAGAATGGAAATCAGGGTTACAGGGATGTTCACATAGAAAATCCAACGCCAGCTCAGGCTGTTGACGATCACGCCGCCTACGACCGGTCCAAGGATAGGCGCAAAAGCGGCCGGGATGCTGACAAAGGACATTAACTGACCCAACTGTTTGCCGCCCGAAACCTGTACCAACAGGGTTTGCATGGTCGGGATCAATAACCCGGCACCGAACCCTTGAATGAGCCTGAAAAGGATCAGGCTGCCTATGTTCCACGACAGAGAAGAAAGAATGGAACCGGTTAAGAACGCCAATAACGAAGCTACAAAAACTCGTTTGCCTCCAAAGCGGTTGTCGGCCCAGCCGGAAATCGGTATAGCGATGCCCATGGCCAGAACGTAGCCGGTGATGACCCATTGGATAACGGCTACCGTGCTTTTGAGGTCCACCGTGATGGTTTTGATGGCCACATTCATCATCGTTGAATCCAGCATAGGCGCAAGCGAGCAGATGACCAGGATGATCGCCGCTTTCATCACCCGTGGATCGAGTTTTTCCTTCTTGGTATTTACACCTGTAGATTGATTAGTTGACATGCGAAACATCCTCTCGAACCAAATAATTAGATACGGTACGTATCGTATCTAATTCATATGATATAATAGATCTGGCGAAAATGCAATAGGCAAAATCACTGAGGAAAATAAATTGAACGAGCAAAATGAGGGTCGCTCTCCCACTTCAGAAATGCACGCGAGTAAACCGGGCCGCCCTTTAACATCTCGCCGGCGCGGTGAGGTCCTCGAAAAGGCCATCCTTGAAGCCGCCTGGGAAGAATTGAGCGAGGTCGGTTATTCCCGCCTGACCATGGAAGCCGTGGCGGACCGAGCCAAAACAAATAAAGCAGCGGTTTACCGGCGCTGGCCGAGCAAGGCCAGGCTGGTCGTTGCCGCATTGCTAAAGAAAATTCCGTTCCCCCTGGACAACGTACCGGACACCGGCAATTTACGCACCGACCTGGTGACCTTTCTTCATAATGTCCTTCTCCCTTTGCAAATGATTGGTCCCGAGACGATCCACGGCCTGATGGTCGAACAGCTTGGCCGGGATTTTGTCCCCACTTTTTCTCGCGCCAAGCCAACCCAAGAAATTGGAAGATGGACCGCAGCGATGCTGCAAATTCTAAAAAAGGCAGAAGCGCGCGGCGAAATTCACACCGCGAATATCATCCCACGGGTGCTTTCGCTGCCCGTCGCTTTAATCAGCTATGAAGTTCTGACTACCCGTGAGCCGGTGTCGGATGAAACCATCGCCGAGATCGTGGATAAAATTTTCTTGCCGCTTGTCCAGAAATAAAAATGGACAAAGAGCAGAGGAAGAAAACCACGCAGGACACAGAAATGTAGGGTGGGTGCAGGGCTCATTCATAACCCCCGTGACCTGTACGCCGCAAGACCTACAAAACCTTGCCCGTAACCCACCATCCGGGCTAACCGCTACCGGTGGGTTTCGGGCGATGATTGGGTGTACAAAAGGTTCTTCCTTCCCAAGATCTATAAATTCTGCCCTGCACATTTGTTCCAACTAAATCGAATTACCCGTCGCGTGCCGCTTTAGCGCACCGACAAAGAGTAAATTTTCTTTCACCACCCAAGTAAATTGGCGCTCCAGGCAATACAATTGAACCAATATTCTCTTCAAAGCTAAATATACACCGGGTAGCAATACCCCATTTTTCGTTATCCGGCGTAGGGGCGACCCGTCGATGCCAGACAGAGCAACGGTCGGCAAAGGGTTGTTGCCAGACATGGCTTCGGTTAGCAAGGGATGGGTCGCCCGTACTGCGTAGTCAGGAATATTGGTAGACTATGTACCGTCGGGTGGTAGGGAAGAATGGGTATGGTTACCGTGTTTCGGCTTGAAAAAATCAATTTTTCCGGTTTAGTTAGAATAGATGTTTCCCAACACCCACCCGCAATCAGTCACTCACTCCCGGTGGGTTTCGGGCGACGATTGGGGCAACAAACAATCTTTCCTACCGCTGATTTACCCAATCCGCCCTCCACCCACCCTACAGGCTATCCGCAAAAAGCTAATCGCTAACAGCTACCCGCTCCTCGCTACCAAACGTCAGCCCTTCCGCGCCGCGCGAGACGAGGATCGTCTGGCCGGGATGAAAATCGCCGTTCAGCAATTTCATCGCCAGCGGGTCCTGTAGCTCGCGCTGGATGGCGCGCTTGAGCGGGCGGGCGCCGAAATCGGGGTCGTAGCCCACTTCGGCCAGGTAAGCCCGGGCGGACTCATCCACGACCAGGGTAAAGCCGCGCTCTTCGAGCAGTTTCTCCACTCGTTTGAGCTGGATGGCCACAATGCTGGCGAGCTGCTCCTTCTCGAGCGAATGAAAGACGATGATCTCGTCGATCCGGTTGAGAAATTCCGGTTTGAAGTGCTCCTGCAAAGTGCGCACAACCTGTTCACGCGGCACTTTCGTATTGCCCATCCACAGGCTGCTGCCCAGGTTACTGGTCATGATGACCACCGAGTTGCGAAAATCCACCGTGCGGCCCTGTCCATCGGTCAGGCGGCCATCATCCAGGAGCTGCAACAAGACGTTGAAGACTTCGGGATGGGCTTTTTCGATCTCATCGAACAGCACCACCGTGTACGGGTGGCGGCGGACCGCTTCGGTAAGCTGGCCGCCCTCGTCGTACCCGACGTAACCCGGAGGAGCGCCGATCAAGCGCGAGACGGTATGTTTTTCCTGGTATTCGCTCATGTCGATGCGCACCATGGCGCGTTCATCGTTGAAGAGGAACTCCGCCAGGGCACGGGCCAGTTCGGTCTTGCCCACGCCGGTCGGGCCGAGAAAGATGAACGAACCGATCGGTCGGTTGGGGTCCTGCAGACCGGCCCGCGTGCGCCGGATGGCATTCGACACCACCTTTAAAGCGTCGTCCTGGCCGACTACACGGTCTTGCAGGCGCTCTTCCATGTGCAGCAGCTTCTGAACTTCACCTTCCAGCAAGCGTTCTACCGGGATGTGGGTCCACTTGGCGACAATGCTGGCGATCTCTTCTGCGTCCACTTCCTCTTTCAGCAGCGCTCCATCTTTTTGGAGCTGCTGGAGCCGTTTTTCGGCCGCTTCGCGCTTCTCTTGAAGTTCGTAAAGGGTGCCATAGCGCAGGCGCGCAGCCTTTTCGAGATCATTGCGACGCTCAGCGCCGTCCATTTCGTTCTGGGCCTGCTCAGTCTGCTCTTTGATCTTTTGCAAATCGGCGATGGCTGCCTTTTCAGTCTGCCAGCGGGTGGTCAGTTCCGAAGAATGCTCCCGCAGGTTGGCCAGCTCGACCTCGATTTTCTGCAACCGATCCGCCGAAGCCTTGTCCTTTTCCTTTTTGAGCGCCTGGCGTTCGATTTCCAGTTGCATGATCTGGCGATCGACTACATCCAGCGTTTGCGGCTTGGAGTCGATTTCAGTGCGCAGGTGGGCAGCGGCCTCATCGATCAGGTCGATGGCCTTGTCCGGCAAACGCCGGTCGGTGATGTAGCGATTGGACAACGTGGCAGCCGCGATCACCGCCGCATCGGTGATACGCACACCGTGATGGACCTCATAGCGCTGCTTGAGCCCGCGCAGAATACTGATGGTATCTTCGATGCTGGGTTCGCCGACCACGACCGGCTGGAAACGGCGTTCCAGGGCCGCGTCTTTTTCGATGTACTTGCGGTATTCGTCGATGGTCGTCGCGCCGATCATGTGCAGCTCGCCGCGCGCCAGCATGGGTTTGAGCATATTGCCGGCATCCATCGAGCCTTCGGCCGCACCTGCACCGACCACAGTGTGCATCTCATCGATGAACAGAATGATTTCACCCTGGGACGACTGAACTTCTTTGAGCACCGCTTTAAGGCGCTCTTCGAACTCGCCGCGGTATTTGGCCCCGGCCACCAGGGAGCCCATGTCCAGGTTGATCAGGCGCTTGTGCTTGAGGCTTTCGGGCACGTCGCCGTTGACGATGCGCTGGGCCAGGCCTTCCACAATGGCGGTTTTGCCCACACCTGGGTCGCCGATCAGGGCCGGGTTGTTCTTGCTGCGCCGCGATAGGATTTGCACCACCCGGCGGATTTCCTCGTCCCGGCCGATGACCGGGTCGAGTTTGCCCTGGCGAGCCGCGGCGGTCAGGTCACGGCCATATTTTTCCAGGGCCTGGTAAGAATCTTCCGGGTTCTGGCTGGTCACACGCTGGTTGCCGCGCACTTCGTTGAGCGCGCGCAGGATGGCGTCTTTGGTCAGACCGTATTGCGCCAGACGTTTGCCTTCGCTGCTTTCGGTCAGCGCCAGCAGGATATGCTCGGTCGAGACGTACTCGTCGCGCATGCCTTTGGCATACCGCTCGGCAGCCTGCAATACGTCCGCGGCCGGGCGGGAAAGGCCCACTTCGCCGGTCCCCGAACCGGTAATTTTCGGGCGTTTTTCGAGCTCCTGGCGCAGGTCACTGACCAGGCCGGCCGTGCTGCCGGAGATCTTGGTCACGATGGCCGGAACGACGCCCTCTTCCTGCTGAACCAGCGCAAGCAGGATATGTGCCTGTTCAATCGATTGGTGATTGAGATCCTCGGCAATCTGCTGAGACTGCATCAAGGCCTCTTGTGCTTTTTGTGTGAAACGATCCAAATTCATAGCTCACCTCCCTTGAGGTAATTTGTTATATCTTATAATAATTCACAAGTGTACAAGCATTGTTAAGATTTTGTAAGAAAGTCGTTTGCAAACAAAAATATCGCCGTGGAGGCGCAGAGATTACTGAGAAGAGATAAATTTATAAAAGGAGTGAAAAAACCACGGAGGCACGGAGGACACGGAGAAAAGAGGAAAAGAGAAACTACTGTTTAAGAAGAATGATAGCCAGATGCAGATCAGCCCGGTCTCCAGACCGGGCCGATCGCTTCCACCAAGCAACTATTCCTGCCCTTAGTAATGTTTTTCTCTGTTTGCTCTGTGATTAAATTATTCTTCTCCGTGTCCTCCGTGCCTCCGTGGTTTTTTTTCGTCCTGAACAGGTATAATCGCCTCTGATGAAAAAATCCAATTCCATAGCCACCCAGCCTGCGGACCTCCAATCCTACCTGGACGAGATCCGTGCGGCGCGAAAATACAAAAACCTCGACCTGCCCGACAGCACCCTGCGTGACCTGGTCGCTCAGGAAGCCCTGCCCGGCCGCAGCCACAAGCAAATCGAACAGGCCGTGCGCGAGAAGCTGCACAACATTGTCGCACCTTACCTAGGCGACCCGGACTACGCCCAGGCCGGCCAGGTAATGGAAACAGCCTTTGCTTCCGGCGACGCTCAGGCGGTCCGAGACTTTTGCCAGGAAATGCTCGCCAGCCACGCCTCTACCCGCGAGCGCAGCGAGCCTATCAATTCACTGGCCGATTTTTACACCCAACTCTGGCAGGCAACCTGCCGGCCGGCCTCGATCCTCGACCTGGCCTGCGGTCTGCACCCCTTCGGCCTGCCCTGGATGGGCCTGCCGGCCGGTACAAGTTATCACGCCTTCGACCTGCACCACCCGCGGGTGGCCTTGATCGACCGCTTCCTCAAGCTCAGCGGCGCCAATGGCGGCGCCTGTCACCAGGACATCCTGGTCCAACCCCCCGAGCTCGAGGCGGACGTGGCCTTATTTTTAAAGAAGCCCATCGCTTCGAGCAGCGCCAGAAGGGCTGCAACCGGGCCTTCTGGCAGGCGCTCAACGTGCGCTGGCTGCTGGTCTCGCTGCCAGCCTCCAGCCTGACCGGGCGCCACGACCTGGCCGAAAAACAGCGCAAGCTGGTAACCACCACCCTGGAAGGATTGGACTGGCCCGTTCACGAGCTGCTGCTCCACAACGAGCTGGTTTTTTGTATCCAAAAATTATGAGCCGTAAAAAGAAAACCTCGACTTCCCCTACCCCCTCCCTGGACGCTCAGGCAGCCTCGTTGGAACGATTCCAAAGCCTGCTCACACCCGGAGATTTCCAGACGCTGCTGGATGAGCTGGACAAACCGCTCTACCCGGCTCTGCGCAGCAACCCGCTCAAAGCCGTCCCGGGTGATGAAGCCGGTTGGGCTTCCCGCTACGGCTGGGAGCTGGAGCGGGTGCCTTACTGCCCCACTGGCTGGTGGGTCAAATCCAGCCCAGAGCCGGTCAGCCAGACGCTGGAACACCGCATGGGCCATTATTATATCCAGGACGCGGCCTCGATGCTGCCGGTCGAGCTGTTCGACCTGGACCCGGCCGACCAGCCGCTGATCCTCGACCTGGCCGCTTCGCCGGGCGGCAAGACCACTCACCTGATCAGCCGCAGCCTGGACCGCGGCCTGGTGATCGCCAACGATTCGGCCGGCGAACGGATTACTGCCCTGCGTTACGTGCTGCAAACCTGGGGTGCAGCCAATGTGGCCGTGACGCGTTTCCCCGGCGAGAAATTCGGGAGCTGGTTTCCCGAAACCTTCGACCGCATCCTCCTGGATGCGCCCTGCAGCATGCAGTCCCTGCGCTCGACCGATGCCCACCCCATGCGTCCGATCTCGTCCCGCGAGCAGAGCACCCTGGCCCGCCGGCAAGTTGCCTTACTGGCCTCCGCGTTAGCCGCGCTCAAGCCAGGCGGCCAAATTGTCTATTCTACCTGCACCCTGGCCCCCGAAGAGGACGAGGCTGTTTTGAATGAAATCCTGGCGCGGTTTCCGCAGGATGTGGAAATCCTTGCGCCCGGAGACAAGCTGCCCGTTCCGGCCCCGGCCCTGCCGGCCGCCTTTGGCCAGGACTTTGATCCCCAGGTGCAAAACGCGGCCCGCTTGTGGCCTCAGCGCTATGGCACTTCCGGCTTTTTCGCCGCCTTGATCCGCAAGACCGGTTCCATCCCAACTCAATCCCAGCCGGCCCCGGCCCGACCGTTGAGCCAGGTTGGCCAGCAGCCCCTTCACCGCAAGGAGGCGGCCGAAATCCTCGATCTATTCCGCAATAGCTACGGTTTCGACCTGGAAGCGACCTTGGCGGACCTGGAGCTGGACTTGTGGCATAGCCCCGGAGCGATTTACGCCGTGCCACTGCGCTTCCTGGCCGGCTTCCGCGATTTGCCCTGCCAGTTGCTCGGCCTCAAACTGGCCGAGGAATCGCCCCAGGGATGGACCCCCTCCCACGAATGGGTCTCCCGTTTCGGCGCCCAATTCCAGGCCGGTTGCCTCACCCTGCCCGAAGGCAGTGAGGCGGCCTGGTTGAGCGGCAGTGACCTGGACGGAGATTTTACGGCCGGGCCGGCGCCTTCCGGCGTGGTCGTCGTGCGGGATACTGCCGACCGCATTCTTGGACGCGGGCGGGTCCAACCCGGACGGCTGCGCAACCTGCTTCCACGTCGACTATTCTAATTTTTATCTGCTCAAGCTCTGATTAAGGGATTCCCGAAAACGAGGTGTTTGCTCGGGCGAAGCCTGAGCAAACACCTCGTTTTCGGGCTCCTTACCGATTGGGGTGAGCGGTCATTCTATCGAAATAATCGATCACCAGGGCCGAAGCCACCACCGCGGCAGTTTCCATGCGCAAAATACGCTTGCCCAGGCTGACCGGCTGCCAACCCCCGGTTTGCGCCTGCCGGGCCTCCTGCGGGCTGAACCCGCCTTCCGGGCCAACCATCAGGCCGATCTGACGAGCTGTCACGTTCCCGGCCAACGCTTCATCCAGGTTGTGCCGGCTTTCCTCTTCCCAGGCAAACAGCCCCAATTCTAGCCCGCCGAGCCGGTCGAGCCCATCGGCAAAGGACAGCGGTGCGGTCAGCCCCGGCACGATCCCCCGCCCGGATTGTTCGGCTGCCTCCAGCAGGATTCTTTCCCAACGCTGCTGTTTGTTCTCGAATTCCCGCGCGGACTGGACCAGGCTGCGCTCGCTGATCAGCGGTACAAAAGAGCTCACCCCCACCTCGGTACACTTTTGCAGCACCCATTCGAACTTTTCGCGCTGGGTTAGCCCGATGAACAGGGTCACCTGGGCTTTTGGTTCGGCCAGGTTGTTCGATTTTTCGAGCACGGCGCCTACCGTTTGAGCCGCGTCCAGCACGGACAGGGTTACTTTGATTTCGCTGCCATCGCCGCAGAAAACGATCACCTCCGCGCCGGGCCGTAGGCGCAGCACCCGGGTGATCTGCCGGGAAACATCCTGGGGAAATAAAACCTGCTCACCTTGAACAGCAGAGGTGGGCAGGTAAAATCGATGCGTCATGTGCTGATTATATTACCCGGCCGCCGTTCCGCGCAAGCGTGGATCCAAAGCATCCCGCAGACCATCCCCCAGCAGGTTGAAGGCCAGCACGGTCAGCATGATAGCGATACCGGGGAAAATCACCAGGTGAGGCGCATTGAAAATGCTGTTGCGTTCCTCGCCCAACATTAAGCCCCATTCAGGTGTGGGTGGTTCAGCGCCCAGGCCCAGGAAGGACAGCGCTGCCGCATCCAGAATGGCCGTCGCGATCCCCAGGGTGGCCTGGACGATCAACGGCGTCAGCGAATTGGGCAGGATGTGGCGGAAAAGCAGTTGCCCTTGAGTTGCGCCCAGTGATCGCGCCGCGGTGACATAGTCTAACTCCTTGATCGAGATCACCGTGGAGCGCACCAGGCGCGCGTATCTTGGAATCGAAACAATCCCAATGGCCAGCAGAGCGTTGATCAACCCCGTGCCCAGCACGCTGACGATGGCAATGGCCAGCAGCAGGCTGGGAAAGGCCATCAACACGTCCATGGTGCGCATCAGCACGTCGTCGATCCAGCCGCCCACAAAACCGGCGATGGCCCCGATGATGCCGCCGATCACGATGGCGAAGCTGATGGTCGCCACCCCGATCTGAAGCGAAAGGCGTGAGCCATAAATCACCCGCGAGAACAGGTCGCGGCTGTTACCATCGATTCCGAAAATATGCTGGGGCTGGTCTGCGGGACAGCCAAACAGGTGTACGCAGGGTGGCGCCCGCCGGACGACGTTGTTCAGTGGTAAGGTCGGATTGTAAGGGGCAATCCATTTAGCGAAGATTGCGCAAAACAACATGAGCCCCAGAATAATCATTCCAACCTGGGCCGAGCGGTGATGTAACAACCGCCGGACCGCTTCACGGGTGGGCGATTCGGGAGCGACTTTGGTACCTTCCCCTAAAATAGCAACATTTGCACTCATAATATCGTTCCTGACTAATCCAGACGCACCCGTGGATCCAGGTACGCATAAGAAATATCCACGACCAGATTGATGACCACAAAAATAATGGCAATGACCAGGGTGAAGCCCTGCACCACCGGGTAATCGCGAGCCAGGATGGCACTCACCAGGGCTGTGCCTACCCCCGGCAGGGCAAAGACCGTCTCGGTCAGCACGGCCCCCGAAAGCAGCGAACCGGTCTCGATCCCGATGATGGTAATGATGGGGATCATCACGTTGCACATGGCGTGTAAAGTCACTACGGTACGTTCCCTTAAGCCTTTGGAGCGGGCTGTGCGGATGTAATCCTGCTGCATCACCTCGACCAGTGTCGAACGGGTCATGCGGGCGATGATCGCCATGGGGATGGTGCCGACGGCTACCGAAGGCAGGATCAAATGCCACAAGGCATCTTTAAGCTGCAGCCAGTTGCCGGTAGCAATGCTGTTAAAGATTGCCGAACTGGATAAGAAATAAACGATGAAGTGCTTGATGCCGGTCAGGTTTTGCAGCCCCCACACATCGGCCAAAGAATGCAAGGTCATGCTGGCACTCAAACGGCCCGAAGGCGGGATGAAGAAAGGTGTATTCTTGAGGATCAGCGCAAAGAAATAGGCCAGCAATAACCCCAGCCAGAAAACCGGCATGGATACCCCAATATTTGCGCCGATCATCGTCACGGTATCCAGGGCCGTATTGGGTCTCAGCGCCGAGATAATTCCCAGTAAAATCCCGAAGAACGTCGAGAATAACATCGCAAAGATGGTCAATTCGATCGTCATGGGCAGGCGTTCGGCCAGGATATCCGTGACCGGGCGGGTGAAACGAATCGAATCGCCAAAATTACCCCTGGCGATATTGCTGATATAACTGCCAAACTGGACCACAATATTTTTGTCCAGACCATAGCGCTGCTTGAATGCTTCACACTTCTGCGGGGTTGCCCGTTCTCCTAACATCGCCACACAAGGATCACCAGGGATACTGTGCACGATCAGGAAAGTGACCAGCAAGATGCCGATCGCAACCGGGATTAGCAAAACCAAACGCCGAGCTATAAAACGTCCCATGAATTTATCTCAATTTGGAATAATAGCTTACCTGCACAAGGACAGCCGGTTTCTTCAATGGCCATCCATGCAGAAAGCCTGAATTCTGGTAACTCTCAGCCGCACAGACAAGAAGCGTGAATTTGAAGTGTTTAGTCAGGCAAAGCTCCCGAAAACATTTCAAATTCGATAACGCCTCAACCCTGGTTGGAGTGGTTACGAATTTTTATCGGTTAATTCGGTGGTGTTTTCCGGCTTTACGAACCGGAAAACACCACCTGAAAGGTCAAACCTTACCAAAAGGCCTGCCGATTTTTTGTACCAGGCAGGCCTTTGGACAGAAACTACTGTTTGTTAATGAAGTCGCCGAAGAAGGCAGTGAAGTACTCGAAGCTGCCAGTACGGCCTTTATGGTTCGGGCTGGAGGCATCCCACTGGGCAGCGTATGAGGCCACCACATCGCTGGCGTCGAACCCGGCGCCGTTTTGGAAGGCAACGCCATGGCGCAAGTTGAACGTCCATTCGGTCGCATCGGCGTTGGAGGACCAGGTCTCAGCCAGGCCTGGGACAACTTCCGTGCCGCCCACTTTGTAGCCTAACAGCGCTTCGTATACCTGCTCGCAAGCGCGCAGGGACTCGCCATCGGTCTCGTCTGCACACCACAGGGCAGCCGGTTCACCGTTCTGCATCCACACGAACTGATCGGTGCCATTGTTCATCACACTGAACTGCTCGTTGCTCAGCGGTGAAGCGTGAGCGCCCTGGACATTGGCCTTGTAAGCCGTGGCGGAAGCGCCATGGGCTACCGGGATCATGGGGATGTACTGTTTGATCAGGTCATTAACCTTATCGTAGTCGGTCTGGCGCACGGTTGCATCGGCAACCTGGCCGGCCGCGCGGATCGCGTCCACCAGATCAGGATACGGTGTACCAAACTGCAGGTTGGTGGAAGCGGCGAAGTGATAGTCGTAGAAATCGGTCGCGTCCGGGTAATCGGCACCCCAACCCAACAGGTAGAAGCCTTCTTTACCGGCGGAAGTGTTGTCGAGGAAAGTGGTCGATTCTTCCTGGTTGATGTCAACCTTGATTCCAACCTGGGCCAATTGGGCCTGGATTTCCTGGGCAACTTTGTCCGGTGTGGGCAGGTAGCTGCGCACTACATTGCGGTAGGACAGCGTGATTTCCAAACCATCCGGGTAGCCGGCCTTGGTTAAAAACTCTTTAGCCTTTGCCGGGTCATAGTCGTACCACGATGCCGAATCGTTGTAACCGGGCTTGATCTCCGGGGGAACGAAGACTTTGGCTACTAACGAACCTTCAGGATAATACTGATCGACAATCCGTTGGCGGTCGATAGCGTAGGCAATTGCCGTGCGGACGTCCTGGTTGTCGAATGGCGGAATGGTATTGTTGAACCCGATGTAGAATACGTTCAACGGTGCCCGGTTGTACAGCTTGAGGTTCGAATCGCCTTCGATGGTGGCGAAATCTTCCGGGGCCGGGTTATCGATACCGTCGGCCGTACCGGATTGTAGCTCCAGCAACCGTTGAGCAGACTGGTCGGACCAGCGGAAAATCAAGGTCTTAATCGCCGGTTCGCCGCCCCAGTAAGTGGGGTTGGACTTGAAGATGATCCGGTCGCCACGCACCCATTCCTGGAGTGTGTAGGGGCCAGTGCCATTGACCGCATCGCTCATCTTTACGGAATCACCGCCAGCAGCATCCAGTGATTCTTTATCTGCGATCGAGAATACAGAGAAAGCTGCTTTCGAAGCGAAAGCCGGATCGGAATAGCACAGCGTGAACTTGACTGTGTACTCGTCAACGGTTTCGATTTGTTTAAATTCACCGCCATAATCGCAACTTGGCGCCGAGACAGTCATAGGAGTGTAGTTATCCTTGACGGCTGCGGTAGGGGCCACCGTCGGGGCTGCCGGAGCAGAACTACACCCGGCCAGTGCCATGCTGGCGACTATGAGTACTGCAAAAACTGCATAGACAAAACGGCCTTTCATTTATCTCCTCCTTTGTGGATCAAAGCTTTGGCGAATAAAATTAAAAAAATGAGAGGTAAGTTCCCTCTAATCACCTCCTTTATGGATAAATTGTTTTCTAGTAATTGGATCAGGATTATTGTTATTCGAGTTATTACAAATAGATTATTTGTAATAGTTATTAAATTTATAACAAATGCAGTTGAAAGTCAAGGGAAAATAAAAAACACAAAATCCCGCTTTCTTCACTTATAATTAATCCACATGGATAAATTGTCCCAAGATACTAAATCACTGTTGGGGATCTCACTCACGGCGCGCCAGATTGGCGCATTTGAAAAATATGAAGGGGAATTACTCGAGTGGAATTCCCGCTTCAACCTGACGGCTATCCGCGATTCGGAGGGGATTCGCAGCAAACATTTCCTCAATTCGCTCACCTGTTTAAAAGCCTGGAAGAACCGCCCGCCAGAAAGCCTGATCGATATCGGCACCGGAGCGGGTTTTCCGGGCATCCCTTTGAAAATCCTCCTTCCCCAGATGAACCTGACCCTGGTCGAATCGATCGGGAAGAAGCTGGATTTCTGCCGGCACATTGTGGAAACGCTCAACCTGGAGCGGGTAACGCTGATCCAGGCTCGCGCTGAAGAACTGGGGACGGATAAACGTCACCGCGAGCAATACGATTGGGCCATCGCACGGGCGGTAGCCACCATGCCGGTGCTATCCGAATACCTGCTGCCGCTGGTCCGTATAGGCGGCGGCATGCTGGCCCAAAAAGGGGAAGCCGGCCCGGCCGAAGCCCAAACCGCCGAGCGGGCCATTCACATCCTGGGCGGGCATCTACGCCAGCTCATCCCGGTCGAACTCCCCGGGGTAAGCGAACAACGCTATTTAATTGTGGTGGATAAAGTCGCCGCGACCCCGCCAGGCTATCCTCGCCGGGTTGGGCTGCCGGCCAAACGGCCAATTCCCCAGGCCTAAGGCAGGCGAACGCGCACGGCCAGCACCGGTGGAAACTCGGGGAAATTGAACCAATCCAGGGCTCGTTTCGGCTGGCATTCCGGCGGGATTGGCGGCTCTTCCAACCCGTCCACGACATAGCCGGCCGCGAAGCATGTGTTGAGCAACTGGCTGAGGGTACGGGTGAAATAATACTGCGGTCGCGGCTGCCCTAAAATCGCCAGTCCCTTGGCCGGAGCCTGGTTCAGGTAACGACTGGTGCGGACGTAATAAGTCGTCAGCAACTCCCCTTCCCGGTCTTCTTCCTCGGCCCCCAGCCGGCAGGAAGGGTTATTGAAACAGGGGTGCATCAAGGTGAATACAAACCGCCCTCCCGGACGCAGGACCTGCGCCAGGCCCTTGAGCAGCGGATCGATGGAAGCCATATCCATCAGCCCCATATTGCAGACCGCCGCGTCGAAACGCCTCAGCCCCAGCGACCGGATCTGGTCCACATCGGTGGCGTCGATATAACGGTATTCGATCTGGCCAATGTAACTCACCGAGCGCTTGGCCGCCAGCTCCAGCAGCTTGCGGCTGAAGTCGCAGGCGATTACACAGGCGCCCTGGTCGGCCAGGTGGCGGGAAAACAAGCCATTCCCGCAGGCCACATCCAGAACCATCTCACCATTTTGGATCCCCAGCAAGCGATCCGCGGCCGGCCGGACAATATTCAGGTGGAACTGATTGCCGTCATCGCCCATGCGCTCGTTCCAGAATTCGGCGTTGGTGTCCCAGATATCCTGGTTTTCGGTGTTCAACGCAATAGAATCGGTTTCTGCCATTAGATTATTCCTTTATACAGATTGTTCTTCGCATTCGACCACACCGCCGCGAACCTGCCAGATGGTGCTCTGGCGGACAAACTCAGCCGAAAACTGGCTCAGGTCGGTAGTGGTCAGCAGGCTTTGCTCGCTTTCTTCCAATACCCGCAGCAGGTCTTCCCGCCGCGGAACGTCCAGCTCGGCCAGGGTCTCATCCAGCAGCAGCACCGGCCATTCCCCGGTCTTCTCGTGCATCCATTCCACCTCGGCCAGCTTGAGCGCCAATAGCGTCGTGCGGATTTGTCCGCGAGAGCCGTACACACCCAGGTTGATCCGGTTAGCAAAAAAACCGCATTCGTCCCGGTGCGGGCCAAACACGGTCACTCCCCGGGCAATTTCCTCTCTGCGCCGGGATAATAACCGTTCGGCAAAGCCCTTTTGAATGTCCTCCCGCGAATAGCCTGATCGATCCACGGTCACCTCGATCGGCAGCGCCGCCTGGTCACCGGGCGCTACGGCCGGGTCGTAGGAAGGCTGGTAATTCAACTGCAAAATCTCCTGGCCGTTGGTCAATCGTTCGTGGATCGGCGCAGCCAGCTTTTCCAGCTCATCCACTGCCCGGATACGCGCCTGGATCAATTGCGAACCACGTTGGGTCAGCAGCGTGTCCCAATAGATCAACTGATCCGAATCGCCGCCGCGTTCGCCTAACTGTTTAAGCAAGGCGTTGCGCTGGCTGAGGATTTGGGAATATTCACTCAATGCCTGGGCATAGCCCGGCACGACCTGGGCAAGGGCCAGGTTGAGATAACGCCGGCGCTCTTCCGGGCCACCCTCGAGGATGCGCGTCATTTGCGGCAGCAGCATGACTGCGTTGAACCCGCCGATGCTCTCCTGGATGGTCCGTTTGACCCCGTCCAACAGGATTTCTTTGCGCAGCCGCGAACTGGTTGCCCCGCTGGCGTCCAAGATCAGGCGGACCTCCAGGCGGTGATTGCGGTTGGCGCGCTGGAAATCGGCCACCAGGCGGGCGACGCTGAGTTCTTCCTCGCCGCCCCAAAAATTGATCAACTGGCGGTCACTGGAGGCCTGCAAGGAAGTGAACGCGGCCAGGTAATAGACGGCTTCCAACAGGCTGGTCTTGCCCTGGGCATTCTCCCCGACTAACAATAAATTCCGCCTGGGCACGTCCATATCCAGGCGGACAAACGAGCGGAAATTTGTCAGGGAGAGATGGGTCAGGTACATTCAGAGCCAGTTAGAAAGCGCTAATCCGCGTATTCGGTCTCTTCTTCGGCAGTCGGTTTCCACACCTTGGTCGCCCGGTCGGTGTATAACACCCCATCCAGGTGATCGATCTCGTGCTGGAAGATCCGTGCTAACCAGCCCGAGGCTTTGATTTTCAGCGGCTGGCCGTGGCGGTTCTGCCCGCGTATGATCACCTGGAGCGGTCGCTCCACCTCACCGACCAATCCCGGAATGGACAGGCAGGCTTCGACGCCTACCTCTGAATCCGGTGAAGCCTTGATGATTTCCGGATTGGCCACGATGAACAGCTTTTTGGGCGCATCCTCGTCATCGTCACCATGGTCGTTGTACTCGACCACGATCAGGCGCTCGGAAATGCCAACCTGCGGCGCTGCCAGGCCAACCCCGGGAGCGTCGTGCAGTGTTTCGACCATATCGTCAACTAACGTCTGTAATTCCTTATCGAATTCAGTTACTTTGTGGGCTTTCCGGCGCAATACCGCGTCGGGCACGTTTACAATTTTTCGAATTGCCATAATCTCACATCTCCAAAATCACTAAAAAGGACCCCTATATTCTACCGTTAAATCTCCTGGCCTTCATCTCGATCCATGGGCGACTGCCCGGCCTGCAAGCGTTGGTGGTACGTTCGGATCCAATCCGTCATTTGATCGTCGATTTTTTGCTGGGCGCGTTCCTCATCGCGCAGCTTCAACTCGGTCATCCGCTGGAACAATTCTTGCTGGACTTCGGATGGGCGGGTGACATTATTAAATGTAAGGGTCTCTTCGCCAACATGGATATAGACTGTGCCAAAATTCAGGAACAGGCCCACCAGCCCCAGGCGTTTGAAATCGATGCTGAGGATATTGCGGATAGGTGAGGAGCGTTTTTGCTCGATGCCCAAGGGCCGGCGGAAGACATCCACAATCGAATCCTGGGTGATGATGTAGCAATCGTTATGCCAATCCACATAACGGTACAGCCACCAGAGGAAAAATATCGGCGCCAGAACGACAAAGACTGCCAGCCCGTAATTTAGCGGGATCGGCAGCACCTGGAAGATCAGCAGCACCAGGTAAACCAACAGGAACAGGTTGAAAAAAGTGGGCATCCAGGTCTTCTTGACCAGGATATACCAGTGAGTACGATAGGTAATCACCCCATCCTGCTCGGTACGCAGCTTGAACAGGTTGCTCAGCAGATTGGGCACCCGCCCGGTGGTCACATGCACCGGCGCCGGTTCGGCCTCGCCGGGCGTTGAGGTTGTTCCACCCTCTTCTTCTCCATGGATAATTTGATCGATGCGCTTATTGATATCCTGCAGGTGAGCGCGATTTTTAGTCGTGGCAGCCCGTGTGCGCATCTCGTTGATCACATTCACCACCAGCGTTGGGTTGGCCAGCCGTGCCAGCACGATTTCGCCGGTGTAGGTGCGTACGTGGATACTGCCGAAGCCGACCATGCGCCCATACTGGGAGGTGCGCACGTCGTCCGATAACACGGCGTCCATCGGTACTTCCTGGCGGCTGTCGTAGAACAGCAAAACCTTGTTCAACAGCGCGATTCGCCGGTTAGTGACCACGATGTAGTCATTAAAAAGTCAATCCATTCCCATGAAATCCAACTCAGTCCGATCAAGGCACAGGCGGCCAGCAAATACACAAACAGTCGTTCCCCGCCAAACACGACCACGGTCAGGTAAGCCATAACCAGGACGACCACCAGGCTGACCAGCACAGATGGCGCCAGCTTGAGCACCAGGAACAGCCAGTGCCGCCGGTCGACGAATTGAATAACTTCGCGGGGCGACTTCCAGGGCGTATCCAGGTTGGCCAGCAGATTGTACGTGCGTAAGGCCCGCTGGAATGAACGTTCCAGCTCGGGATAAGTGCGCTTCAGGATTTGGATGTCTTCGCCGGTCAGGCGCAGTAAAATGACATCGGTTTTGGCTTTGGCCGTCATCCGCCGCGGAGAAGGTCGCCTGGCAATGGCCTCCTGGCCAAACATATCGTTTTCCTCCAGAATAAACGCTTCTTCCTGCCCGTGCCGTTTACGCGCCAGGGTTACCTTGCCGCTAAGAATGAAGTACAGGTTTTCCGAGGCCGCATCTTGTGAGAAAATCGTTTGGCCTTCGGTGTAGAGAAACGCAGCAAACTTTTCCACCACCCGTTCCAGTTGCTCGTCGCTGAGCCCTTGGAACAGGTAACTGCTCTGAAGGATTTCCAGGATACTGACCCGTTCGACTTCCATAGATTAAGTATATTCGATTATGCCGATTTTTCACTGAAACCAAAACTGAGGTGTTACGTGGGCGAAGCCCGCGCAAAACACCTCATTTTCGGGACGCTTTAATATTAGCCAGCGTAGTCACAAATAATCGTCTCGACCCTGCGAATACTTCCACCTTACTTGATCAGGTAATTCCATAACAAATACACTGCTCCTCCGGCCACACCCGCTCCTAGAATGACAACGGCGACCAATCCAAAAAGAGTCTTTTTGGTGTACGGCAGGATTTTGTGACGCACCTGGTAAAGGGTTACCACGAGGCTAGAGACCCATGCCAGCGCAAAAAAGTCCCAATTGCTTTGCTTAAAAAGGATCGCCCGCACAAAAACCAAAGCCATTATTCCAAATGTGAGGATCAAATATCCAATCCGGTAACTGGCATTTTCAACCGCGTAAAAGCGCTCATCTCGAATAATCGATTGCTGCTTCATTCTTCATCTCCATCTAGAAAGAAAAGGTCCTCAACTGGCTTTCCCAATTTTTTCGCGATCAGAAATGCCAGCAACGCTGACGGGGTGTATTGGTAGGTCTCGATCGAACTAATCGTCTGGCGACTCACTCCCACCCGGTCGGCAAGCTCCTCTTGTGAAATATTCATTTCTGCCCTGGCTACTTTCAATCGGTTTGCAAGTCTCATCTTTGTCATGGTTTTTCTTACTATTAATTATAAGAAAAAATAATGCTTTGTCAAGTAAACTTGTCATAACGACAAGTTTGGCAGACAAAATAAGTCTGGGTATGCTAAGACGCGCGGAACCGGTCCGCCGGCGGCTTCGCCTTTACGGAAGAATGCAACCAATAGCCCAGCTTTCAGTTTCTGGCGACCCTGGTGTGGTTCGAGCTGGTTAAATATTCTCGATTTAACCGCGGCAAATTCTGCTCAACCACACTTTCTTTCCTAATCTCTGTTCACCGATTACTAATCTCTTCTGCTCTTCTTACCAATCTCTAATCTCTTCTTACAATTCTCTTCCCTATATCTGGTAGAATCCATCCCTGGAGGCAAGATTGAGACGAGGCAACATCATCATTGTTCGTTGGATGTCCATCCTGTTCATCATCGCGGGGGTTTTATTAACGGTATTCGAATTACTCCAATACAGTCGCTTGCGGGCATCTTACACGCCTGGTACGCTGATCGCAGGGATTCCCGTCGCCGGCCTGGATAGCCAACAAACCGCTGAGCGTTTGACCCAGGCCTACAGCCTGCCCGTCGAAGTGCACTACGGTGACGCTGTCATCCAGATCAAGCCTTCGGCCGCCGGCTTTCAATTGGACCTGGAAGCCATGCTCGCCGCAGCCGACCAGCAGCGCACCTCGCAGCCCTTCTGGACAGAATTCTGGGACTTTCTATGGAACACCGTTCCGGCTCCTGCAGAAGTTCCTTTGCGTGCCTCCCTCTCCGAAGACCGTTTGAAAACCTTCATCCAGAATGAGATCTCTTCAAGATATGACCGCGTGGCCACCCCGGCCGAACCGGTTCCCGGTGAGGCCTATTTCTCGCCGGGTCTGCCTGGCACGGTGCTGGACGTGGACCGCGCCGCCACGATGATCTCGGATGCGATGCAGAACCCGGTCAACCGGGTGGTCAACCTTACTTACCAACGCATCAACCCGGACCGGCCGGCGTTCCAGAACCTGCAAGTCATGCTCCAACAGGTTCTCAAGGTTAACAATTTCGATGGCCTGGCCGAAATCTACTTGCTGGATTTGCAAACCGGCCAGGAGATCGACCTGGCTGACGATAACGGCAACATCATCCCGCCGGGAGTGGCATTTTCCGCAGCCAGTACGATCAAGATCCCAATCATGATTTCCACCTTCAAGCGCACGGACGAGCCGACCCCGGATGATGTCACCACATTGCTCCAGTCGATGATCGACCTCTCCGAAAACGACCCTGCCGATCAACTCATGCGCCAGGTGATGAATTCCAGCCAGGGACCGTTGGAGGTCACCAACGATCTCCAGGAGCTCGGCTTGAAGAATACCTTCCTGGCCGGCTATTTTGCTCCTGGAAGCCCGCTCCTGCGTAAATTCTCCACCCCGGCCAACCAGCGCTCGGACGTCACCACCCAACCGGACCCCTATAACCAGACCACCCCGGTCGAGATCGGCCAGTTGCTGGACGACATTTACGAGTGCGCCGCTAACGGCGGCGGGACTTTTGCTGCGGTATTCCCCGGGCAGATCACCCAGGACGAATGCCGCTCGATGATTACCCTGCTTTCCAATAACAAAATCGGCGTCTTGATGGAAGCCGGGCTGCCGGATGGCACCCAACTGGCCCACAAACATGGCTGGATCAACGATGCCAGCGATGGCCTGATCCATACCTTGAACGATGCCGGGATTGTTTATACGCCAGGCGGCAACTTTGTCATGGTGATCTACCTTTACCACCCCACCCAACTGCTGTTCAACCCGGCCAATGAATTGGTCGCCCAATTGACCCGGGCCGTTTACAACTATTACAACCAGACCATCCAATAATTATTTTTCTGGGGATTGCTTTGGGCGACAATAGCCGCCCAAAGCAATCCCCAATCAGGATGCTTATTCTTGATAAAAGCCGTTCAGGAAAGCCTTCCCGAGGCGCTCATTGAGCGCGTCTCCGGTCAGGCCCAGCGGAGCGCAGATTTCGGTTTCCAACTGGCGAACCAAAACCGTGATCCGCTCGATGGTCTGCGGATCCAGGCCGTAGCGATCGCGGATGCGGGTCAACCGCACCTCGATCGGCACCACCTGGTTGCCCTCGATCAGCTTATCGGCGTAATAGACCAGCTTTTGCTCCCAGGTCTGCGGGGCGCCGGCTTTATCCAGCAGGCTGTACAGCCCGTGCCGCCGGACGATTTCGGCCAGGACAGGCAGGCCATTGCCCTCCAGCAGGCGTGCGCCGGCCTCCGGGTGGCGGATCGGGCCATCATGGGCCGAGATTTTACACACATCATGCAGCAAGCCGGCCCGGTGAGTCAACAGCGGGTCCAGCGCCTGGCCGGCCTGGCGCAGCCAATAGGCCATTTGATAGGCCAGCGCCGCCACCATGCTCACGTGGATCATCAGGTTGGGGCTGGCGTTTTGGCCGATGTACCAGCTCCGGCAGGTCTCCGGGGCCGGCAGCCAGTGGGAATCGATCACCTCTGGCAGTTCGGCCATAGCGGCAATTTCCGCACTATACAAAGGGGCCAATAAAGGCGCCGGGCGGCGCTGGGGATTGAGCCAGATGGCTTTCCAACCGGCCGCGGTCGCGCCGGCCACGTCGCTGGCGTAATCGTCGCCGACCATCAGCGTCTGCCAGGGCTGGCAGTCCAGGGCGGCATTGATCCCCTGGAAAAAGCCTAACGCCGGTTTCTTGACCTCGCCCAGTTCGTGCATGGTAAAGATTTCATCGATAAATTCATCCAGGCCGGCCCGCCCCAACGCAGCCCGGATCTGGTTTTTGTTCGAATCCTGGGCATTGCTGGCCAGGATCAGGTGGTAATTGGATTTCAGGCGGACCAAAGCAGCCTGCGCACCCGCCACAGCCGAAACCTGCGGCCAATCCACCATCGGCCCGCGTTGCGCCGGGTCGTTGACCATTAAGGTATCTCCCCAATCGAAGACAATCGTTGTAATTTGCTCTGAATAGGACATGGCTTATCTCCGGGAAATATTTTATCGCGAAAATACCGGCTGAATTCGAAACTCAACTGGTATAATCCTAACCATGCCCTCCATGGTTGCCATTGACCTCGAAACCACCGGCCTGGATTCCCAAAAAGATGCGATCATCGAAATTGGAGCCGTGCGATTCAACGGTTCTCGTGTCGAGGATGAATGGTCAACCCTGATTAATCCGGGCAGATCCATCCCCAACCTGGTCATCCAACTGACCGGCATTTCCAACGAAATGGTCCGCAATGCACCGCCCCTGCGGGCCGTGCTGCAGCAACTGGTCGATTTTGTGGGTGATGCTCCGATCATCGGGCACAACGTCCGCTTCGACCTGGGCTTTCTTCAAAAACAAGGCGTGTTCGCCTTAAACGACGCCGTCGATACCTATGACCTGGCCGCCGTGCTCATGCCGACTGCCAGTCGCTACAACCTGGGCTCGTTGGGTCAGATCCTGGGGATTCTCATCCCCAACTCGCACCGCGCCCTGGACGATGCCCGCCTGGCTCACGCGGTCTATGACCAGCTCTTCAAGAAAGCCCTGGAGATGCCCATCGAAATTCTGGCCGAAATCGTCCGCCAGGGCGAAAAAGTCGATTGGGATGGCGGCTGGGCTTTCAACCAGATCATGCGCACGCGCGTCCGGCAGCCCATACCGGCTCGCTCGGCCCGCCAGAACGAATACGGAGCGCTTTTCTCCAACGGTGAACGCCTGGCGCCGCCTTTGATCCCGGGCGAAGAAGTCCTCCCGCTCGAAGAAGACGAAGTGGCCGCGCTGCTCGAACACGGCGGGCCTTTTTCACACTATTTCAAATCCTTCGAATACCGCTCCCAGCAAGTCGAAATGCTGCGGGCCATCACCCGCGCCTTCAACGAAGGCTATCACCTGCTGGTCGAGGCGGGCACCGGCACCGGCAAATCATACGCCTATTTGCTTCCGGCGGCCTTATGGGCCATGAAAAACAATACCCGTGTGGTCATTTCGACCAACACGATCAACCTGCAAGAGCAGTTAATCAAAAAAGACATTCCCGACCTGAGGAAAGCCCTGGGGCTAGAACTGCGCGCCACGGTTTTGAAAGGCCGCAGCAATTACCTGTGCCCGCGCCGGTTGGAAGTGCTGCGCCAGCATGGCGCCAATACCGCCGAAGAAGCCCGCATCCTGGGCAAAATCCTGGTGTGGCTGAGCGAAGGCGGCCAGGGCGACCGCTCCGAGATCAACTTGAACGGCCCGGCCGAGCGAGAGGTCTGGGCGCGGCTTTCGGCCGAAGATGAAGGCTGTAAGACTGAGGTATGCGTCTCGCGGATGGGAGGCGCCTGCCCCTTCTATCGCACCCGCCAGGCCGCCCAAAGCGCGCACCTGCTGGTGGTCAACCATGCCTTGCTGCTCTCGGATGTGGTCACCGGCAACCGGGTGATCCCTGATTATGCCTACCTGGTCGTTGACGAAGGCCACCACCTCGAATCGGCCAGCACCAACGCGCTGTCTTTCAAGGTTACCCAAAACGACCTGGCCCGCCTGCTGCACGAACTGGGCGGTATTTCCAGCGGGATGATCGGCCGGCTGCTGACCCTGATCCGCGACGCCCTGCGCCCGTCCGATTTTGCCTCCCTCAATCAATCCGGCCAGCGGCTTACCGACCTGGCCTTCCGCCTGGAAAACGAACTTAAAAATTTCCTCCAGACCATCGAATATTTCCTGGAGATCACCCGCGATGGCCAACCGGTCAGCCCATACGGCCAGCAAGTCCGCATTCTGCCCTCCACCCGCACCTTGCCGGCCTGGACCGAGGTCGAAATGGCCTGGGATACGGCCAACGAGACCATGAAGCAGCTCATTAACCTGACCGGTGATATCCACAAGAGCATATCCGAAGGCTTCGAAATCAAGAGCGACGAGCTGGAAGATACGCTTGGCAATCTGGCCAGCCTGTACCGCAGGATCAACGAAGCCAATGTGTACTTGAATTCGCTGGTCTCAGAACCCGACCCCGGTTATATCTATTGGGCCGAAATCCAACCGAACAGCAATCGCCTGGCGTTGCAAGTTGCCCCGTTGAATATTGGCCCGTTGATGGAAAAATTTCTCTGGCATGAGAAGAACAGCATCATCCTGACCTCGGCCACGCTGACCACCCAGGGAGAATTCGATTACCTGCGCAGTCGTTTGAGCGCTGACGAAGCCGACGAACTGGTTCTGGGCTCGCCTTTCGATTACGAGACCTCCACCTTACTGTTCTTGCCCAGCGATATCCCTGAGCCGAACGATGCCAACGCCTACCAGCGCGCAGTCGATCAAGCCATCGTTCGCCTGGCCAAAAGAACCGGCGGGCGCATGCTGGTCTTGTTTACCTCCTACGCTCAACTTAAACGCACCTCGCAAAACATCGGCCACGCCTTGCAGGAAGAGGACATCCAGGTGTACGAACAGGGCGAAGGCGCTTCGGCCAACACCTTGCTGGAAACCTTCCGCGAGACCGACAAAGCCGTGCTGCTGGGCACGCGCGCTTTCTGGGAAGGCGTGGACATCCCCGGTGAGGCGCTTTCGATCCTGGTGATCGTCAAGCTGCCTTTCGACGTGCCTTCCGACCCGATCATCGCCGCCCGCGCCGAGACTTTCGAGGACCCCTTCAACGAATACCACTTGCCCGAGGCGATCTTGCGCTTTCGCCAGGGCTTCGGCCGCCTGATCCGCACCCAATCCGACCGCGGTGTGGTGGCCGTGCTCGACAAGCGCATCCTCAGCAAACGCTATGGCCGCTCCTTCCTCGATTCGCTCCCGCAGTGTAAAGTACACAGCGGGTCCATCCAGGACTTGCCCAACCTGGCCGCCCGCTGGCTGAATTTATAGATCGGTTTTCTTCCCGGTCCTCCGGGAAATACCCCAGAAAAAAAAGAAGTTCGTGCGGGCGCAGCCCGCACGAACTTCTTTTTTTTCGGTAATTTATAACCAGGGCCGGAGCAGCCAAACCAGTCCTACTCCCAACGAAACGTTTTGGCTGAGATAACCAGGCCCAGCAAGAGCAGCCCGGCCAGGACACCCACGTCTAACAGGTGAACGCCCCAGGTATCGCCGACCCACAACCCACGCAGCAGGTTGACCACATAGGTCAGCGGTAGAAAGGCGGAAACATTCTGGATGCTGGCCGGCATGAGCTCACGCGGCCAGGCCGCCCCGGAGAGGATCAGCATAGGGTACAGCAGCACCAGGGCTACGATCTGGGCGGTGCGTGCGGTCGGCATGGTGCCCGCCAGGATGAAGCCGATCCCGAAGAAGCTCAGGCTGCTCAACACGAAGCCGGCCAGCAGGCTGAAACCGTTGCCGGCGATGTGCACGTGGTAGAAGAGCTCCCCGGCGATAATCAGCAAAAGGGTACCCAGGGTGGTCATACTAAAGACCACCAGCACCTGGGCGGCCATCACCACCAGCGGGTGGACCGGCGTGGTGCGTAGGCGGCGCAGGATGCCGTTTTCGCGGTAGGTCGCCATGGTGATCGTCACCGACATCAACCCGGCCATGCCGATCACCATGGCGGTGAAGGCCGGGATCAAGGCGCCGATGGCGCTCTGGCTTTCCGATCCGGGTGGAGGGGTGCTGCCGTAAATGGTGCCGAACAGAAACAGCATCATCACCGGGAAGATCAGGGTAAAGAAAGCACCGGCCGGTTCCCGCAAGAACAGCTTGGCTTCCATCCAGGTCATTTTCAACAAACTTTTCATCTCACACCTCACGCACGGGCCTTGCGCCCGGTCAGGCTCAAGAAAACATCTTCCAGGCTTGGCTGCTCCGTCCGTAGCTCGCGGAAAGCCACACCCTGGCCGGTCAGCAGGTTGACCACATCACCCACCAGTTGGGCCTGGCAGCCGTCCCTGCCACGGACGGTTATCTGCTCACCCTGCGCCTCGACCCGGCCGATACCGGCCAGGCCGGTTTCCAGAGCCGGGGTCAGGCCGCCTTCCAGGCTGAAGATGACCCGCTCCTCCCCCTCCAGGTTGCGGATCAGAGCCGCCGGGGTGTCCAGCGCCACGATCCGGCCGTGGTCGAGGATGGCGATCCGGTCGCACAGGCGTTCGGCCTCTTCCATGAAGTGGGTGGACAGCACCACCGTCTTTCCGCGAGTGCGAACATCCCGGATCAGGTCCCAGATGGTGTGCCGCGCCTGCGGATCCAGGCCGGTGGTCAGCTCATCCAGAAAGACCAGTTGCGGGTCCAGCAGCAGCGCCAGAGCGATGAACAGGCGTTGTTTTTGCCCGCCCGAAAGTTTACCAAAGGGGGTATTACGCTTTTCCTCCAGCCCAAGTTGCACCAGCAGCTCGTTCCAATCCAGGGTTTTGGAATAGAACGAGGCATACAGGTCCAATGCTTCCCAAACGCGCATACGGTCCGGCAGGTTCGACTGCTGAAGCTGCATGCCGGTGTTCTCTCGCAATGTTTGACCGTCGCGCTGCGGATCCAATCCCAGCACGCGCACCGTCCCGGCATCCGGTTTACGCAAACCTTCCAGACATTCGATCGAGGTGGTTTTACCGGCCCCGTTCGGGCCAACCATCCCAAAAATCTCACCTTTGCTCACCGCAAAGGATATCCCGTCCACAGCGACGGTAGCGCCGTAGACTTTTCGCAGGCCATCTACTTGCACGACAGCGTCCATCCCTTCCTCACTTCTTTTTCAATATTTCTTCCAATGCCGCCACATGTTCCTGAAAGACTTGCCGTCCTTCAGGAGTGGCAGCCACAAACGTGCGCGGTTTACGCTCCACAAAAGTCTTGTTGACTGCGATATACCCGGCGTCTTCCAGCTTGCGCAGGTGGGCACCCAGGTTGCCATCGGTGACCTCGAGCAGGTCGCGTAAATAGGAAAAGTCCACCTCATTGCCCGCATCCAGGGCTACCAGGGCAGCCATGATGCGCAGGCGGACCGGCTGGTGAATGATCTCATTCAATTCAGCCATGAGCTACCACCTCGAGCGGATGTACAGTCCCAGGGCAGTCATCGACCCGCCGACCAGGACGCCCATCCAGAGATAGTAGTAACCGGGCAGCAGGAAGTAGCCGGCCAACGCCAGCGCGGTGATCGGTATCGCCCACCAAACCGAAGCATACGAGACCAGCATGCCCATGCCCAATTGCCCGATCATGACAAACAAGATGATGAACATGGTCACCTGCTTCCCGTCGGTTGGTTTGGCCACCGCGATGACAGCGATGCAGTAGAAAACCAACAGCAGCCAGAAGAGGCCGGCCCGCCGGCCATATACGTCGGTGGATGGCCGGCGTACACGCTTGCCGGCGCGGGTGCCCAATAGGACCGACACAGCGCTGCCCACCACACTGGTCCCCAGCCAGATGGCTAACAGAACGGGGCCAACCAGGAATTGGGTCGCCACAAATCCGACCATCCAGATCACGCCGGTAATTATCCAGAAGATATAGGCACCGCTGCTGGCAACCGAATGACGGGTCCTCTCGGTCACCTTTTGAATGGCCGCCAGGGCCTCTTTGGCTTCATCGGGAGATACATTCATTTCAAAACTCCTTGTAGAGCACTCTATGCTACAGAGTATTCTACAGCGAACAAGAACGAAAGTCAAGCTGCAAGCATAGAAAGAATCCCGGAATCAATAAACGGGTTCCCATTCCGAAATTTACATCGGAATGGGAACCCGTTTATTGATTCCAATGCGCGTATTTTTTTAGACCCGCTTCTTATACGCCCGCATCGCAAAGAAATAAGCCACAAGCATGATCCCAAGGCACCACGCCAGGGCAATCCAGATGTCATTCCCGACAGGCTGCCCGGCGAGCAGAGAACGTACCGCGTCGACGATAGAGGTGACCGGCTGGTTTTCGGCAAAGGCGCGCACGCCCGCCGGCATGGTCGCGGTCGGGACAAAGGCCGAGCTGATAAAGGGCAGGAAGACCAGCGGGTAGGAAAAGGCGCCGGCGCCGTCCACCGTTGTTGCCGACAACCCGGCAATCACTGCGACCCAGGTCAAGGCCAGCGTGAACAGCGCCAGGATTCCGGCCACGGCCAGCCAGGACAACGCCCCCGCCGGTGAGCGGAAGCCCATAAGGAGCGCTACGAGAATGATGACGACCACCGAAATCGCATTGGAAACCAGGGAGGTCAGCACATGCCCCCACAGCGCGGCCGAATGCGCAATCGGCATAGAGTGGAACCGTTCGAAGATACCTCCTTGCACATCCAGAAACAGGCGGTAAGCCGTATAGGATATGCCGCTGGCGATCGCGATCAGCAGGATGCCTGGCAGCAGATAATTCACATAGTTGGCCGTGCCGGTTTGGATGGCACCGCCTAGCACATAGACGAACAGCAGCATCATCGCAATGGGTGTGAGGGTGACGGTGATGATGGTGTCCATGCTGCGAAAAATATGGCGCATAGACCGTCCCAGCATGACCCCCATATCGCTGAAAAAGTGTTTATTCATGATACCTTTTCCTCTTTCTTACCGATAATGGCGAGGAATATCTCCTCCAGCGTCGGTTGTTTTTCGATATATTCCACCTTTGCGGGCGGGAACAACATTTTCAATTCTGCCAGCGTGCCGTTGGCGATGATTTTGCCTTCATGCAGAATGGCAATCCGGTCGGCGAGCTGTTCAGCTTCATCCAAATACTGTGTCGTCAGAAATACCGTCGTGCCGTTGTGGGCAAGCTCTTTGACCGTCTTCCAAACCTCCAGGCGCGCCTCGGGGTCAAGACCGGTGGTCGGCTCGTCGAGGAAAATCACCTGCGGTTTCCCCACCAGGCTCATGGCAATGTCGAGCCGGCGGCGCATCCCGCCCGAATAGGTGGACACCCTGCGGTCGGCGGCATCGACCAGGCCGAAGCGGCTCAGTAAATCATCCGCGACCGGTCGCGGATTTTTGATGTGGCGCAGCCTGGCGATCATGACCAGGTTTTCTCGCCCGGTCAGGATCTCGTCCACGGCAGCGAACTGCCCGGTCAGGCTGATCGACTGGCGTACCTGGTCGGGTTTGGCGGCAACGTCGAACCCGTTGACGCTGGCGGTCCCGCCATCCTGTTTGAGCAGTGTGGTGAGGATCTTGATGATGGTGGTCTTGCCCGCACCGTTGGAGCCGAGCAGGGCAAAAATACAACCCTTTTCCACCTCGAAATCTACACCTTTCAAAACATGAAGTTTCTGGTAGGATTTCTGCAATCCTTTTACTTGAATGGACGTGTTTTGCATATTCTGTATTCCTTAAATAACGGTAACTTTTGACAAATCGATGACCATTAGGCCTTTAAGCGCAGCATAGGTTAGCTTATCCATCATGGCCCCGTCGAAACTGATGGTTTTCATGGCAAGGTAAGACTTGTTGGTCAAGGAGAAAGGTACGGTGAACGATACGTTCCTGAGTGTCGCTCCCCGAAACGAAACGTCATTCATTGCAGATTTGAAAAACTTGACGCCGACGAAGGTCTGCCCGTCAAAACGAATCCCACGCAAATCGCAATAATCGAAATCAACGCCGTTATAGATACAATTCTCAAAGATGGTTTTTCTAAGGTCAGTCTTGGTTAAACTTGACATCGATCAGGTTTACCTCACTGAATTTCGTCCCCTCCAGCTCCGACGTGTTGAAGTTGGTTCGTACCAGCATGGTTTTGTTGAAGCTCGCACCCGCCAGGTCGAGCGTGGTGAAGTTGCAGTCGGTCAGATTTGCGCCGTTAAAATTGGCCTCACGCACGTCGCTGGTCTTGAATAAGCTACCCGTCAGGTCGGCGCCGGCAAAGTTGGCGCCGTGCAAAGCACTCGCTTCGAATTTACTGTTATGTGCGCTCACACCCGCAAAATCACTCCCTTGCAGATTGATCGCGGTAAGGTTTATCCGCACCTGCCGTTCCAGCGAGCGGGATAGGTTGGCCATCTCCTGGACCGTTTGTTCGATGTCACCGATGCCGTCAATCGTCATCCGAAAAGCGGTTTCATCGTCCTTGCCTTCGTCTTTGAGTTCGCGGAAGCGTTCTTCTAAATCAGAGAGGATGTCTGACTTCAGTTCGGCGACGCTTTTTGCTCCCTCGTAAGGCGCAAAAACACCGTTCAAATATTGGTTTAATTTCTCGTTCATACCGGCAAAATCTCCTTAGACCAAAGTATCGAGTACGCGTTTGGCATTCTTCCAATTAACAGTGATTTATCTATTCTGGGCCTCTCGTTCTGTATGGGAAAATATCCACAATAATAAGAAGAACCCGTATTCTTCATTCCTTATATGACTGTGACCTTTGATAAATCGACACCCAGGCCCTTGAGCGACGCATAAGTCAGCTTATCCATCATCGCGCCGTCGAAACAGGCCGTCTGGATGGCACGGTAATATTTATTCGTCAAAGCATGTGTTGCACGGAAAGATACATTTTTAAGCGTAGCACCATTAAATGTAGTTTTGTTCAGGGCTGAATTGTCGAACTTTACCCCGATAAAGGTCTGCCCATCCAGGCACAGGTCTCGCAGATCGGATTTATCGAAGTCCACGCCGTCGAAAATACAGTTTTCGAAAATTGTTTTTCTAAGGTCGCTCAGGGTCAGTTTGACGCCGGTCAGCTTTACATCGCTGAATTTGGCCCCGTTTAGATCGGACGTGTTGAAATTGGTACGCACAAGAATGGAACGATGGAAGGTCACACCCGCCAGATCCAAAGCGTAAAAGCTGCAATCGGTTAGATTTGCACCGTCAAAATTGACTTCGCGCACGTCGCTGGCCTTGAATGAACTGCCAGTCAGGTCTGCGCCTGAAAAATCTGAGCCGCGCAAATTACTCGCTTCGAATTTTCCATGTTGTGCAGTAACCCCCGCGAAGTCACTCTTTGGCAAGTTGCCCGCGCTAAAGTTGATCAACAACTGCCGCTCCAGTGCGTGGGAGAGGTTCGCCATCTCCTGGACCGTCTGTTCGATATCGCCGATGCTGTCAATCGTCATCCGAAAAGCGGTTTCATCGTCCTTACCCTCAGCTTTGAGTTCACGGAAGCGCTCCTGCAAATCGGTGAGCAGGTCAGCTTTTAGTTCGGCAGCGCTTTTCACCCCCTCGTAAGGTGCAAAAACTCCGTTCAGATAATCGTTTAATTTCTCGTTCATACCGGCAAATTCTCCTTAGACCAAGGTATCGAGTACGCGTTTGGCATACTCCCAATTGCTTTTATTGTTGGCGTAAGTGGACCTGCCCTTTTCGGTAATCCGAAAATACTTACGCCGTCCGCCCTGGGATTTATCGCCCCAGTACCACTCGATATCACCATCCGCCTCAAGCCGCCGGACGCTGGAATACATCGTGGCTTCCTTCAACTCATACTCGCCACCCGAGCGCTCGGCAACCAGCTTGACGATCTCGTAACCGTAACGATCCGCTTCGCATAAAAGCCGTAAAATCATCGTATCGGTGTTACCACGCAGCAGGTCGGATGTGATTTTGTTCTCGCTCATAGGTTCATCTCCATACGTTGCATTATATAGCATATTACTATGTCTGTCAAGGTAGTATTACAAGCAACTTACCACGATTGATATTCAAAGGTCGGGCAGTTTGACGAGCGCCCTAAAAAAGTACCCCTCGCAGGCTATAGCCGAATCTTCGTCCTTTAGGTATCATTGAAGTCGTAGAAGTCATTGCCCAACCAGAAGGGTACTTTTTATCAAAACCCGAGCAATTACTCAATACGAACCCAAACCAAGGAGATTTTCCTATGGATGATTACGAACAAATGCGCCAAGAGAAAGATGAATTTTTCAAGCACGAACATTATTCGCCCTTGAACGCTGCTCAGAAAAAAGTCTTCACCAGCCTGCAATATTTCCCTCCCAACCCGGATTTACGCCTGGAAGTCCCGCTGGAGCCCTTCCAGAACCCCGAAACGATCCAGATGCAGACCACAACCGGTGACTTGCGCGATTTTGTTCGCCTGGGCAAGGTCCAATTCAGCGTCGCGGAGGTCCCGGCCGAGCTGACCATTTACATGAATGACAGCGGCTATTTCCTGCCGTTCGTTGATTTACTGGCCGGGTCGGAGACGTACCCGGCCGGCCGTTATCTCGAGCCCGGGCCCATCGGCGGGGGACGCTTTCTGATCGATTTCAACCTGGCCTATAACCCCTACTGCGCCTATAACGACGGCTGGTCGTGCCCGTTGACCCCACCCGAGAACCGCCTGAAAGTACCGATCGCGGCCGGTGAAAAGATCTTCCATTCGGCAGGCGAATAATCCTCACAAGTTCAGCCGAACCCTTTCGACCCAACCCAAAACAGGAGGCTGCCATGAAGCGTAAGCCAATCCGGGCTTTTTCCGTGCGTGCTAAACCGTACGCGCTGGACGGGAATACCTGGATCACCCCGGTAACCCGGGGCATCGCTATCCATCCCGGTTTACCGATTCGCCTGTGGTGGTCCCGCCCGGCTTACATCGAAGTCACCCATCCAGACGGCGCTCTGGTGAGAATCAAAATTCCTGACCGCACCCGCTTGATCCAACTATTGATCCTGGCGGCCGGATTTCTGATCGCAGTGGCGCTGCGTGCCTTTACTGCGCCGAAAAATCCATCCAAGGGTGTGCTTTGCTGAGAAGGTCGTTAAAAGTAAACCTACTTCTGAGAAATTCGAACGAATCCATTATCCAAAATCTCAAAACCTTTGTAACTGTTCAGCCCAACAGGGAAGAACCCCGAATTGAGATGTGTGAGAGGGCGAAGTCCCCGCACACATCTCAATTCGGGAACTTCTTCACAAGAGCCTGAGTGGTTACAAACCTTTTTTGCACAGTCCCAAATTCAAATGGAGGTGACATATGAGCGCACAACCTGAGACAACTGTTCCCGAGGAAGAAAAGAGCCAGGATTATACCAGCCGGGGTATCGATTTCTGCTACGACACGATGGAGGGCATCCTCAACAACGCCAGCGTTAACGGCGCTTACGGCGAAGCCATCCGTACCGAATTCGACCAGGTGATCATCCCCTCGGCCGAAACCATCAACTACGCCGGCTACTTCATCGGCACAGGATCCGGGCCGACCAATACCGGCCAGGGAGTAGGCGGCGCCGGCGGCGCCAGGATTCTCAGCCGCCCGGTGGCGGTCATCGTGGCCGACAAGAACGGCGTGGAAGTCAAGCCGGTGCTGGACACATCCAAGATTTCTGATCACCATCCTGAGCACCCTGGGTTTCATCACCGCAAGTTGGTTGGGCATGGCCCGGGCCAGAAAATTCACCAAACTGCCTAAAATTGGTTAAGGCGGATGGAAACAATTCGCATCGCCCGCCTGAGACCGGATGCCATTCTACCCAGCCGCAAACATCCCCAGGATGCCGGACTGGATCTATACGCCGTCGAAACCACCCTTGTTGCCCCGCATGGGTTCGCCATCGTGCCCACCGGCATTACCATGGAAATCCCGGCCGGCCTGGTCGGGTTGATCAAACCCAAGGGCCGCAGCAATCACCTGATGGGGGCCGGTGTGGTGGACGCCGGCTACCAGGGTGAGATCCTGGTCAAAGTGAGCAACCCCAGTGACTACCCGCTCACCTTTGCCCCCGGTGATCCGATCGGACAGATCATTCTGCTGCCAGTGTTGACCCCCCAGGTTGAAGAGGTCTCCTCGGATCGGATCCATACCAACACCTCTGAGCGTGGCGGCAACGGCGGGATCGTCATCCAAAAGCGGGCAGAGCGGGGCTAGACCGGCGAGATTAATTTAACGCCGTTTTCTTCCTATAGAGTAGATTGGAATTAGGGTTGCCAATGGCGGGAAAATGTCATGGAAAGCGAGCACCTGCTCGGCTACTGCGCTTGGGTAGAGCAGCTCGGGTTTCCAAACCCGAGGGAAGGCCAGCCAGGGGAGGACCCGGTTTTAAAAAGCCGTTCTTCTTGGTAGATCGGCACTCACCTACCTACTTATTTAATTCCCTTTGAAATGATACAAAGACCGGTCCGCTTTTTCGATCAAATCCTCGATCGTTAAGGCGTTATCCGGGAAAACTGCAAATCCGTAGGAAACGGTAATGTGAAAAATATCGCCCTGGGGCAGCAAAATATCGTTGTGCCCCACGCATTCGCGAATTTGTTTGCCCACCCGGTCGGCAGCTTCATAGCCGGTGTTTGGCAATAAAATGGCAAATTCATCCCCACCGATCCGGGCCAGGAAATCCCCCTTGCGGATATTGCTGCGCAGGCATTGGGAAATCTGGCGTAAAGCCTCGTCTCC
Organism: uncultured Chloroflexia bacterium; assembly: GCA_963704755.1. Classification (GTDB taxonomy): domain Bacteria; phylum Chloroflexota; class Anaerolineae; order Anaerolineales; family Anaerolineaceae; genus Bellilinea. The sequence goes on along the minus strand of OY969938.1, from coordinate 4,334,298 downwards.
GCTGGGGTGGCCGTAAGTATCGTTGACCGTTTTGAAGTGGTCCAAATCGAGCATCATCAGCGCCAGGTGGATGTTGTATCGCTCAGAAATCTCCATCTGGCGGGCGATCTCCAGCTCGAACGAGCGCCGGTTGTTAAGTGCAGTCAAAGGGTCGGTCAACGCCTGGCTTTTGATCAATTCGTGCAAGTGGGCATTTTGGATGGCTATGGCTGCCTGGTCGGCTAATAACGAAAGCGTGTGGAGATCATCCTGGGCGAATTGATGTTTCTCCAGTGAAGCAACCGTCATCACGCCTACTACGTGGTCTTTATAGCACAGCGGGATACCGACGATCGAGCCGTCCCAGGAATTGGGTATGTTGGTGTACAGTGGATGGGTCCGCATATCCGCCACGAATATCATTTTGGCCGTACGGGCCACTGTGTAGGTCAACCCGTTTTCCCGCGGGATGGCCCAAATTTTGCCCACCGAACCGTTGGCATACAGCGCCGTCCCGAAAGTCAATCGCTGGCCATCGTACAAGAAAATATGCGCATCATTGGACTGCGGCAGAATCTGCAAGGCGTTCTTCAAGATCGCGTTCAAAACCTCGGACAGGTTCAAGTTACTGGTCAATTCCAGGCTGCTGTTGATAAACTTCTCCAGTTCCAATAACCGTCGTTGCGCCTCGAAACCGGTTTCTTTCAACCGGTTCATTTCATCCAGGAAGCGGATCAATTCTTGAGTCGCTACCAGGGTCGCATTTCTCCAATCTAGCTTGTCCATCCGTGTGGCCAATAGCAGATGGCCGGAAATACCTTTTCCGGCTTCGTATGGAAAAAATACAACCTGTGAAAACTGGTTGTCGTCCATAAAAGGAGTGATCTTTTGGGCCCATTTCGAGCCCTGGTGGATTAACTGGAACCCCCCTTTGCCTATGACCTCGTCCAGGCCTGATCTCTCGACATCGAGTATGGTTTCAATCGAAAGGATCGGATCACCCAGGCAGATCACTTTCGAATTGTCCAGTGCCGAATTGACGGACCAAAGGATCAATGCCCCTGCATCTGCCTTAAGCAGCCCCATTAATTGTTCCAGCACATCCTGTGCCTGAAGGCCCTGGCTGATTTTCTCACGCAAGTTGACCATAGCATTGCTAAAGGCTGATGCAAAATCTTCTGAAATTGTGGTGTTTAAATGGGATGGATGATAGTTTTCAGAGATCATGTTTTGGCTCGTTTTCTGGTATGATTTCGTTAGAACAGAGTCGGGGCCTGATTTACCCCGAAAAGTCTACCGCGATGTCAATAGTCGAAAAGTATTGGCCAATCGAATACGCGATCCCCACCAGCGAAAATGTACGCATGGAACCTATCCGAAAATCTTTATGTGTTATTGGAATCAAATCCACCCCAATAACAATTCCCTGGACTAAATTTTTCGGATAAATCCTTAACCAAACCAGATAAGATCGATACTTCCGCTAACAGGCTGGTTCATTGATTAAACGGAACCATTTTATCTTAAAACTCACAATTTTGGCACAGGAATTTAAAAAGAGGCGCTCAGCCCCCTCAAATTCAAAGTTTTAACCAATAAGGCCTGGCAAGAGTTTTATTTAAGCCCAAACAGCCAAAATCCAGGCTTCTTGACTCGAGTATATAATAAAAATCGTTATGTCGCGTAGAGAAAAACTCCACCAGATCACACTTGACGAGATCATGAGTATCGCCCGTCGGCAGATCAGCGAAAACGGGATCGAGGGTTTATCGATGAACGCTATCGCCCATCAGATGGGGACGAGCGGGCCGGCGATGTATCGCTATTTCGGCAGCCGGGATGACCTGGTCGAGGCCCTGGCCAGCGCAGCGCAAACCTCTTTGTGTGAATATCTGGAGGTCTTGCGCCAGGAACACCATGGGGATAATCCACCGGAGCGTCTGAAGGTTCTCCTGTTGGCCTACCGCCGTTGGGCGATCACCCACAGCGGCGAATACTGCCTTCTTTTCGGCAGATCCACTTTATTACAAGCCGGGAACCCGGAAAATTTACTCAAACCACTCCTCATAGTTTTGGGCGAAATGGATTTGTCGGATCCACAACGCGCCGACACATTTTGGACCACCTGGGCTCATCTACACGGTTGGGTCAGCCTGGAGCTTTCCGGCCGCCTGCCTCCGGGCCTGGACGACATCGAAAATAAATACAGCCAGGAAATTGTCGATTTCCTGGCTGTGATTTGATTGGAATTTACAGTATCTGTTTTTTAGGGTGCTAAACCGGACCGTCAGCGCAGCATACCCTAACCGGTTTTATTCCCATTGGGTGTGAAACACCCCTTCTTTATCCACCCGCCGGTAAGTATGCGCGCCAAAGAAATCCCGCTGGGCCTGGATCAGGTTCGCCGGCAGCCGTTCGCTGCGGTAAGCGTCGAAATAGGCCAGGGAAGATGCCGTCGCCAGCATCGGGATACCCAGATCGACTCCGGTACTGACCACGCTGCGCATGGCCCGCTGGCGGCTTTGAACGGCTTCACGGAAGACGTCGTCCAGCAGCAGGTTGGCCAGGTCGCTATGGCGATTATACGCCGCGGTGATCTCGTCCAGCAGGTCGGCGCGGATAATGCAGCCGGCTCGCCAGATTTTGGCGATCTCGCCCAGGTTGAGGTCGTAGCTAAATTCAGCCGATGCCTTGCGCAGCATGGCCATCCCCTGGGCATAGGAAAGGATCTTGCTGGCGTAGAGCGCATCGCGCACCGAGGTAATCATCAAGTCCAGACTGCCGGCGAACCGGCCGGTATTTCCCACCAGCACCTTCGAGGCGGCTACGCGCTCTTCTTTCAACCCGGAGATGACCCGGCTGATCACCGCCGCGTCGATCGTGGGAATCGGGGCGGCAATATCGAGCGCGTTCTGGCTGGTCCATTTGCCGGTTCCTTTTTGGGCGGCTTCATCGAGAATCAGGTCTACCAGCGGCTGGCCAGTCTCTTCATCGATCTTGCCCAGTACCTTGGAGGTGATCTCGATCAGGTAAGATTTCAAAACGCCTTCGTTCCAGCCCGCAAAGATATCCCTCAGGTGGGGGATACCGATACCCAGCCCGCGGTGAAGTAAATCATAGGCTTCGGCGATCAACTGCATATCGCCGTACTCGATACCGTTGTGCACCATCTTGACATAATGCCCGGCGCCGCGCGGTCCGATGTGGCTCACACAGGGTTCGCCATCCCTGGCTTTGGCCGCTATAGCTGTCAGGATCGGTTTCATCGCCGTCCAGGCCTCGACCGAGCCGCCCGGCATCATGCTCGGGCCCCACAAAGCGCCTTCCTCACCACCAGAAACACCCATGCCCATGTATGCGAATCCGGACCCGGTCAGCTCTTCGCTGCGCCGTTCGGTATCCTGGAAGAAGGAATTGCCGCCGTCGATCAGGATATCACCCGGTTCGAGCAAAGGTTTCAGGTCGGCGATGGCCTTGTCCACTGCCGGGCCGGCCGGGATCATCAGCAAAATCTTGCGCGGCCGCTCCAGGCTGGACACGAACTCACCCAAAGAATACGCACCCATCGGCTTGGGACCGGGAGCATCCCCATCCACAAAGTTATGTACCTTTTCAAGGGTACGGTTGAAAACCACCAGTTGAAAACCATTGCGCTGGACGTTTCTCGCCAGGTTAAATCCCATTACACCCAGGCCATAAACCCCAAATTCTGCCAGTGCCATTATTAACTCGCTCCTTTTATTCCCGGTTGAGCCGGTAAATTTATATTATATTGTGCCCAGAGGACCGTTCCACCCTGTCCCCAAATGGAGAACCACCCGGAACATCCTCGGAATCAAAACTAGACCGGGTCTATTTTACCCTTTTTCAGCATTGCAAATTGGCCACAGATGGGCACGGATGGACACAGATATCTTTTAATAACACTCAAAGCGAAAGAAACGGCCAAGCCGTTTCTTTCGCTTTGAAAATTAGTTTGTGAGAACTTGATTTTTCCAGCAGTGTACAACCATTAAATTTCTGAAAACCAAAAATCTTTATCTGTGTCCATCCGTGTCTATCTGTGGCAATTTCTTGATTTAAACCCTTGCGCGGATCAAACGAGCAATTTCGAGCGCCTTTGTGGTTGCAAAGCCGGTATATTGATTCACATCCAGGACGGCCTCGATCGACTCGGCCGGCAGCCAGGCCAGGATACGTACATCTGTCTTAATAGCCGCGATCAGCGGATTGGGCCGGCCGCTCTGGACCACCTGCCAGGCCTCTTGTGCATGGACGCGCAATACCTCGTGCATTTCCTGCCGGCTGGCGCCTTTGCGGACCAGGGCCATCAGCACTCGCTCCACAGCCGAGAACGGCGCGTAACGGTCCAGGTTGGCCTGGATTGCCACCGGGTTGATCACCAGGCCCTCCAGGAGCCGGGTAGCCGTCAGCAGCAGCTCATCGCAGATCAGGAAAGCCTCGGGTAAAAAGCTGCGCCGGTTAGCCGAATCGTCCAGGGTGCGCTCCAACAGCGAGTCCGCACTGTTCGACCAGGCCACCTGGGGCAAGACGGACAACGAGCGAGCCAGCGAATTGATCTTCTCTGCGTTGATCGGGTTGCGCTTGAACGGCATCGCCGACGAGCCAACCTGTTTCTTGGCAAACGGCTCGCTCCACTCACCGATCGGCGGAGACTGCAACACGCGTAAATCGAAGGCAAATTTGTGCAGGCAGGCGCCTATCCCGGCCAGCTCACTGACCACACGGAAATCCTGGCTGCGCGGATAGACCTGCGAAGTGACTGTGAAGAAAGGCAAGTCCAGCGCCCGGCTGAGCCGGTTTTCGAAGACCTGTAACTGGTCTGCACCCAGCAAATCTGCGTAGGCCGCGCCGGTGCCGACCGCCCCCTTGAAACCTTTGCCGCGCAGTTCATTCTGCAAACGCTCCAGACCGGTCAGGCTGGCCAGCAGATCCTGGGCGTAGAATGACAGGCGATAGCCTAACGTGGTCGGTTCGGCCGGCTGTAGATGGGTAAAGCCCAGTACAGTCATATCGGCGCTTTGCTCGATCCTATCGGCAAACACACCCAACAACCTGGCCAGCCTGGTGTGCAAAATTGCCAGCGAATCGCGCATGCGTAAAGCGTCGGCATTGTCTTCGATATCCATCGAAGTAGCGCCTAAGTGCAGAACCCCGCCGCCCAGCGGGCACTGCTCGCTGAATGCGGTCAGCTCGGCCATCAAATCGTGGCGAATCTCGGCTTCGATCTCCAGCGAGCGGGCGATATCTACCTGATCCTGGTGGGCCCGCAAATCGACCAACTGCTCCGGGCTGACCAGGCCAAAATCAGACTGGACCTCGGCCAGAGCCACCCAAATCCGCCGCCAAAGCCGGCGTTTATAATCCTCGCTCCAAATTTGGCGCATCTCGGAAGAAGCATATCGCCAGGAAAACGGCGATTGATAACGATCAAAATCCGGCATAAGTTTTACCGCCTAAAGTTGTGATGGGGAAATTATCCCATGGAATTCGAAGAGAGAAGAGGGAAAAATGGATCCATCTGAGTATTTGTATCCTTCCCTTGCTCAGCTCATAGTAAAATTACCCCATGAAAATTCAAAAAACGGGTGGTGATCATGCCTGAAACTCCGCAACCAACTATTCTTCTGCTCGGTAAAGTCGGGCAGCTCGGCAGTGAATTGAGCCGGCTTCTCGTACCGGTAGGAACCTTACACGTACTGGACTACCCGGACATCGATTTTACCCAACCTGACGCTGTCGCAGAAAAAGTCGCTCAAATCCGACCCACTGTCATCGTCAATGCAGTTGCCTATACGAATGTCGATTTGGCCGAATCCCAACAGGAGACCTGTGACCTGGTCAACCACCAGGCTGTGGTCGCTTTAGCAGAAACAGCCCGAAAACAAAATGCGGCGTTGATCCACGTCTCCACCGATTACGTGTTCGATGGCTTCAAAAATTCGCCCTATCGTGAGGATGACCCAACTTATCCACTCAACTATTACGGAGCGTCAAAGTTGGCGGCGGAAATCGGTATTCAGGAAAGCAGCGCAGCTTACTGGATTTTCCGTACTGCCTGGCTTTATAGCCTGACCCGCGATGATTTCGTCCGTAAAGTACTCCAATGGAGCCGCTCGCAGGAACAGCTCAAGGTGGTTGCCGATCAGGTCGGCTCACCCACCTGGGCGCATACGCTGGCCGCCGGCATCTGCACTGCCTTGAGCCAGGGAGCCAACGACCCGGTCGAATACATCCGTCAGACCAGCGGAATTTATCACCTGGCCGGTGATGGTGCCGTCAGCCGCCTGGAATGGGTGCGTAAAATCCTCGAGCTGGACCCGCAGCGCGACGAGCAAGTCACCCGCGAACTGATTCCGGCCCGTACGTCCGACTTTCCCACACCGGCCCAGCGGCCGTTATACACCGCCCTGGATTGCAGCAAATACAAGGACACCTTCAAATTGCCGCTGCCGTCCTGGGAAGAAGCCCTGGCCGGTGCGTTCAAGATGGTGAAATAATTTCCACCTGAAATCAGGCAATTTCCTATCGATCGCAGGAAAAATCGCTCTACCACAAATCGGGTATATGAAAGACACATATACCCGATTTCATTATTCCCAGCCTGTTTTTAGCAGCCTATTTGAGTACTAAGGCGTAATTTTTAGTTGCTTGAGCATCAATTCCAACCGAGATTGGTATGTACTGCTACCCAATCCTCGGATCAATTCAGCAAATTGGTCTCTATCGATAAAACCCATTCGAAAAGCAATCTCCTCCGGGCTGGAAATCATCATTCCCTGGCGTTCTTCAATCGCCTGAATAAAACCCGAAGCCTGCAGTAGAGAATCGTGCGTGCCGGCATCGATCCAGGCTACTCCACGCCCAAGCTCCTGAACGGCCAATTGACCCTTTTGCATATAGGCCAGGTTGACGTCGGTGATTTCTATTTCTCCACGCGGCGACGGCTTTATCCTATCGGCAATTCCAACTACCTGATTGTCGTAAAAATACATTCCAGGCACGGCATAGTTAGACCGCGGAACAACAGGTTTCTCTTCCATGCTTATTGCCTTACCATTCACATCGAACTCAATAACGCCATAGCGCTCTGGGTCACGCACCGGATAAGCAAAAACTGCTGCCCCACCATCGTGTTCGATCGAATGAGCCATGCTCCGCAATATTGCTGGCAGGCCATGCCCGAAGAAAATGTTATCACCTAAAATCAGGCAGACTGAATCATTACCGATGAATTCACGTCCCACGCGAAAAGCATCGGCTAATCCCCTTGGCTTGTCCTGTATTTGGTAAGTGAATTGCATCCCCCATTGGTCACCTTCTTTGAGCAAACGCTTGAAGTTGGGAATATCTTCCGGCGTGCTGATCACCAGCACCTCGCGGATCCCGGCCAGCATCAACATCGAGAGAGGATAATAAACCATCGGTTTGTCATACACCGGCAGCAATTGTTTGCTGATTACCAGTGTCAATGGATAGAGTTGCGTGGCCCTGCCACCAGCCAGAATGATCCCTTTCATGATGAGACCGCCCTTCGATTTCGATAATTTTTCTCGATCCAGCTTTTAAAATCGTGCTGCTTATGGACGTTCTTGATCCAATCCGGGTGGTCCAGGTACCATTCGACGGTCAATTCCAGGCCCTCGTCCAGGTTGTGGCTCGGCTGCCAGCCCAGTTCGGTACTGATTTTGGTGAAATTCATATCATAACGACGGTCATGGCCCGGCCGGTCCGTCACATGCTGGCGCAAATTGAAATGCGGCTTATATGGCGAATTGGGCTTGTGCCGGTCCAGGATGGTGCAAATTTTTTCTATGATTTCGGTGTTGGTGGGTTGGTTATTGCCGCCAATGTTGTAAGTCTCACCCAGTTTTCCGCCGATCAAAATCTTGTAGATCGCCTCACAATGATCGTCCACATACAGCCAATCGCGTACCTGCAGCCCGTCCCCGTAAATCGGCAAAGGTTTTCCTTCCACCGCGTTCAAAATCATCAACGGGATAAGCTTTTCAGGGAATTGGCGCGGCCCGTAATTGTTGGAGCAGTTCGAAATGGTAGTAGGCAGGCCATAGGTGTGGAAATATGCCTGGACCAGGTGGTCGCTGGAAGCCTTGGAGGCGGCGTATGGCGAATGAGGGGCATAAGGTGTGGTTTCACTGAAAGGCGGATCATTTGGGCCCAGCGATCCAAAGACTTCGTCGGTCGAAACGTGATGGAACCGCACCGGCGTATCTGCCAGGGTTTTTTCATCCAGCCAAAACTTTTTGCACGCCTCGAGCAAGGCGAAGGTGCCAAGGATGTTGGTTTGAATAAACGGATCCGGCCCCAGGATCGAGCGGTCCACGTGTGATTCGGCCGCAAAATGCACGATGGTATCCACTGAATAGGACCGCAGGATCTCATCGACCAGTTCAAGATCCCCGATGTTCCCCTTGACAAATTCGAAGCGCACCCGGTCTTCCAAACCGACCAGGTTTTCCAGGCTGCCCGCATAGGTCAATGCGTCCAGGGTAATAATATTGACGTTCTTGTCGGTCTTTAAAAGGTAATGGATGAAATTCGACCCGATAAATCCTGCGCCGCCGGTAACCAAAATATTTTGCATTTTTGCCTCCACATAACTATTGACAATCGATTGACTGTAATGGTTGCTTTCGGGTAAATTTACAGCATTATCTATCTTCGTATACTTCAGCGTCAGCCAGGGTTTTCCCGGCTTGATCTTTGGTGGAAAGAATTGGTTGTTGGCCGGCCGGAATTGGCCAGGTTATCCCTATTTGCGGATCGTTCCACAAAAGAGTACGGTCCCACTGGGGAGCATAAAAATCGGTCGCCTTGTAAACCACTTCTGCCCATTGGCTGATGACGTAAAAACCATGGGCAAAACCGGCCGGGATCCAAATTTGACTCTTGTTTTCGGCCGAGAGGTTTACACCAACCCACTCTCCAAACGTAGCGGAGGAGCGGCGTAAATCGACGGCCACATCATAAATTTCACCGGCAACTACCCGAACCAACTTCCCTTGAGCATTATTAAGCTGATAATGCAGCCCACGCAAAATTCCTTGGGTAGAACCGGAATGATTATCCTGGACAAAACGGACAGATATGCCCTGGTCAGCGAAATCGGTTTCCCGATAAGTCTCCATAAAAAAACCCCTCTCGTCCTGAAAGACCTGGGGGTCTAACACAAACACATCGGGAATCGCAGTAGGAGTAAATTTCATTCGTCAACGACCTGTTCTAACGATTTTAGAGTAAACCAATTTTACTATATACAGGATGATCTCGAGTAGAAAATTATAAGAGTGTTGAAAAAGTCACTTTCTAATGATTAGGTTAGCTAAATGTGGTGGGGCTTCTTGCATATTAGACATGTTTATCTTTTTAGGTTTCGAATTTGGCCACCTCCACCTTAAAACAAAAGAGGGTGTCGGGTACACCCTCTACAACTTGTCGGGGCGGGCGGATTTGAACCGCCGACCTCACGGACCCGAACCGTGCACTCTAACCGGGCTGAGCCACGCCCCGTACAACCAAGATTATACTCTATGCGATCCAAATCATGCAAGGAATCAATTGCCCTTCCAGGGCTAACCGGCCAAAATCTATTCCGCCGCAGTTTGGATTAAAAATATGCTATAATACATTTGTTCTATACTCCAACCGGTTGCCTTATTTTGATCTCATTATTCCAACTCCTTTACAGCCTGTGGCCGGTGATTTTCGTCGCTGCGCTTTTCGTCCAGCCTAATCGCCGCCAACCCTTTTCTGCCCGCCTGCGCACCCGCCTGACCGGGTCGCTGCTGGCCTGGATCGCCTGGGCGGTCTGCGGCCTGGTCCTGCTCTACAGCGCTGCTCCCGGCCTGGGTCTTATCCCCGAACCGGCCAACACCATCCTTTTCCTCCTCACCGGCGCTGCGCTGCTGGCGTACTGTGCCGGCCCGCGCCTGTTGAGCTACCTGCGCATCCAGCAGGCCCTCTGGACCGCCCAGGACGTGGAGGTCTTACGCTTGCTCTCCCCCACTGACTTCGAATCGCTGGTGGGCGCCTATTTCCGCCAGTACGGCTACCGGGTGGAGCACACCGGCCGCACCGGTGACCACGGCGTCGACCTGGTCGTGACCCCTTCCAGCGGTGAAAAATGGGTGGTGCAATGCAAACGCTGGAAAGGCGTACTGGGTGAGCCGCTCGTTCGCGATCTTTACGGTACCATGTTCCACGAGAATGCCAACCGGGCGTTTTTGATCACCACCGGCACATTCAGCCCGGCCGCACTGACCTGGGTGCAGGGCAAACCAATCACTTTGTACGACGGGCAGGGTCTGGTAAGATTAGTAAAACGGGTGCAGAATTGGCGCAATCCGCAAAAATCTAACCCGCGCTAGGAGGTGCTGCATGGCAGCCTTGACGAACTGCCCTTCCTGTGGGGCGCCATTACCAAACCATACTTCCGGGCAGACCGTGACCTGCTCATTCTGCGGGATTCACCTTACCCCGGAAGCGTTGGGCGAAAAACCCGCGCCTCCACCGGAAAGCGGCCAAAACGCTCCCCCCTTCAATCAGACCGTGATCATCAACGAAAACCCGCAGCCCTTCGATGAGAGCTATTATCCGCGCGGCCGTAAGATTCCGGCGCGATTTCATTCCCCCGCTTGGCTGGCGGCGGGCTCGCCGGCGGATGCGTTCGTCTTTGTTCTTGTTCCTGGTCCTGGTTATCTTTGGCCTGTTTCTGTGCATGTCGCTGTTCGCCCGCCATGCCGGCGGCCAGTTCAGTCCAATTTACCTGCCGATAATTTAACATCCGCGGGCGCCGAACCGGATGGATTGCTATTTCTTACCCCCTTCCTAAGGGGGTAGGGGGATTCTTGAATTGGCCGAAAAACCGCCAAATCTAAATAACATGAATTCGGAATAAAAGAAAAGAGAGGTAATTTGAGCATATTTTTATTCGTGGCGGCTGTGCCGCCACGAATAAAAATATGCTCAAAAACTCTTATCCCGAACTGACGTTAAATATTTTTTTACTGTTTAATTTTTGAAACCGTTCAGCCCAATGGAAAAGAAACCGGAAAATATCTAATTTTCCGAAATTTTTTTACTGAAACTTGATCGGCCAAAAGCTCCCTTTCACCCGCGGACCGTCAGGGAAGGGGCCAGAGGATTAGGGAAACGCCGTTACCCTGTCTCCGGCAGATCGATCGACAGGATCACCAGGTTATCACGCAGCAGCCAGCCGTTCTTCTGCCAGAACGCCAGCCCACTCTGGTTGTCGTTGTACACAAAAATATGAACCTTGTCGATGCTGGCGGCCGCCAGCGCGTCCAGGCAGGCAGCCACCAGCGCTTTACCAATGCCCTGATGCTGGTAACGCGGAGCGACGGCCAGGTGCTGGATATAGCCCCTGCGCCCATCCGTGCCCGAAAGGACCGCCCCGGCCAGTTGCTCCTCCACCCGGGCCACAAAGCTGCAGCCAGGGTTGCGCTCCAGGTAAGCCCAGATCTGTTCGGGCTCGTCCGCCTTACTTAACCCAATGCCCTCCGACGACTGCCACAAGCGGATCGCCGCGGGATAATCTGCCATGCTGAAAAGTTCGATCCGGTATGATTCCATACCGATTAAACCCAATCAAATTCAGGGTGATAGTGCACCGTGCCCTGCCAGCCACTCAAACCGCCGGGCGCCAGTTCCAGCAGCATAAAATAATCGCGCGGAGCCTGGAAGGTGCAATCGACCCCGTAACGATGGGCTGGCTCGAAACCGAGCCGCCCGTAGTATTTGGGGTTACCCGACAAAACCACCAATCCGTAGCCATCCTTACGCAAAATATCCAATCCGGCCCGGATCAGGTGAACGCCAAAACCCTGGTGTTGATATTCCGGGGCCACAGCCACCGGGCCTAAAGCCACTCCCCTGGGCGAGCCCTCTTCCGGCTCAAACTTGAGCGGCGAGAACAAAACATTTCCAACCACTTTTTCATTCACCAGTGCAACCAAAGATAAAGTGACATATTTCTGTGCGCGGAGTACGCTCACCAGGCGGGCCTCATCGACCCGGCCGAAAGCTGCCTGTTCGACAGCATCGATGGCACCAATATGTTCCGTAGCTTCCGGAAGGATGACCACCGTATTCTTTGTGACCAATTCAACCTCACTTTCCGGAAAGCGATCCCGGATCACTGCCGCGAACGGGTCGTATTACATTTAATCCTTCCCGCCGTTCGACCGGCATGGCAAAATCATATTTATCCAGTTCCAGGCAATAGGGGATGTCGAGGATGACTTCGACGGCAAAAGCTTCCGGCCTGCGTTCGAAGACGCCGGTCACCTGGCTGGCTTTTTTCAAGTAAGCATCGGCGGAGGAGGTCTTTCCCAGCAGCATGTCGCGGATATATTCGCAACAAGCCACGTCCTCGATCCCACCGTCGCCGCCAACCCGGTCCCCGGTGGCTACCAGCGCCACCTGGTCCGGGGCGATATTTTGGATCATTGCAATGGTCGCACCTGCCACCACAAAACTGGCCGCCAGCGTGATCTTTGCCTTACGGGTCCGCACTACCCCTTGCGTTCCGGCATTCGAGCGATGGATCAGCGTTTTCCAGCGGGAGCCTTTTTCCAGCACCTCACGCGGAGAATTCCACAGATCGAAATAGGGCACGCGATTCCCGTTCAACTCGCCCATCAGGCCGGCTTCCGGAAAGCGTTCGTGCAGTTTGAGCGCCTCATCCATTTCACCCGCCAGGTAGATCTTTTCTACACCGCCCGCCAGGGCGTAAGCCGCTGTGGTGAACGCGCGGACCACATCGATCACCACGACCAGCCCCTCAGCCTGGTCGCAATCGTCCAGGCCCATCATCTCAATTTTCATAAGGCTGCACCTCGCCTCTCAGCTTCCATTGCATCACGAAGCGCCGCTGTTCGATCGTTTCGGGGCTCGGCCGCCTGGCGCTCGATGCACCCTGCCGTAGACATTGCAATTCCTTCAAGGCCGCCTGGCCGTCCAACCCATGGCGGACCAGGTAACAACTGACCACCGTCCCGGTACGGCCGATGCCGCCCCAGCAGTGCAGGTAAATATTATGATTCTGCTCCAGCAAAGCATCGATCTCATCCAGGATCGCGTTCATCTCTTCGATGCTGGGAATAGACAGGTCGTAGATGGACATACGCCGGTAAACCGGCTCGACCCGGCAGTTCCCGGCTTCCTCCACCAGGATTTGCTCGTACGGCAGCAGTTCATCGGGCATGGTCAGGTCGAGAAAGGCGTCAATCGAACTACCCAACAAATTGCCGATCTTAAGCCGGGCTTCCTGTTCGTTAATGGCGCCGGGATATTCTCCCGCCAGAAAACGGCCAGGGATCACCCAATACGCGTTCGGCAATGGGACAGGGTATTTATCAGCCATGCTTTACCCGCTGTGGCGCCCTTATTCCCCAGCCGGTTGGGGCTGAGCGGCTCGGCCGCGCCCGAAAATCGCCGGCAAAAGCGGCAGGGCGATCAGGTTGAGCAGGGCGATCACCCCGAAGGAGAGCGGGTACCCCAGCCCATCCACCATCGCGCCGGTAATGGCCAGGCCAATCCCGGTACCCACGTTGGCCACTGCCATTAATATCGAAAACATCGAGGCGGCAATGCGCGGGTCGGTGCGGTCCATGGAAATGGCAAAATAAACCGTTTCGTAGAAGCCGAAGGCCAACCCGAACAGGAATACCAGCGGCCAGACCTGCCAATGCGCCTGGGTAAAGGCCAGTAAACCCACGGCAATCAACGACAGGATCATCGCTCTGAAAACAGAGCGGCGCTGGCCCCAGCGATCGGTCAGGCGTCCACCGGTGACGGACCCCAATACCACTCCCAGGCCCCAGACGGTGGTGACGAAACCGGCCATGGAGGTGCTGATGGCGAATTTGCTTTGCAGGAAGGGGTTGACAATCTCATTTGCGCCGTTGATCACCAACGAGTACAGCGCGCCTAACAAGCCCAGCGCGATGATCGGCCAATAGGCAAAGGCCTTGAATGCCTTCCATTCGAATTTCTGGTCCGGCCGCCGTTCGGCCTCATGGACCGCAAAGACCAGCGGTAAGGGCAGCAAAGTCAAAATACCCAGGGCGTAAAACGCCACGGACCAGGAATTATGCTCTACCAGCAGCCCGATAACCGCCGAAATCAACACAACCCCAACCGCACGGCCGCCAACCATAAATCCCTGAATGGTGCCCTCTTCTTCCGCCGGGGTCGTATCCAATGCCAGGCCATCTGTACAGGTATCATAGAGTGCCATACCCAACATCACCATAAAAGCCAGTCCGGCAAACAGCCAGTATTCTTTACCCGGGTCCACCAGCGGGACGATTGCCAGGCAGCCGGCCTGGACGAATAAGCCGATGATGATGTACGGCTTGCGGAAACCCAGGCCCAAAAAGTTAACCCGGTCGCTGAGCATGCCCAGGAAAATCTTTAATACGAAGGGGATCAAGCCAATTGCTCCGATGATGCCAATCTCGCTCATGGTCAGGTTAAATTTAAGCAGGTACAAGGCGTTCAGCGAGGTGAAATAACTCAAAACAGCGCCCTGCGAAAAATATAACAACGCAAACATCAGGTAACGGGCAGGCTTAGACATATTCATTTCTCCGGCAGTGATGGGGTGTAGATGAAAGTATAAAGTGCATCCTATGCGCCTGTCAATCGATCTCGTCTATAAATATCATCTTTTTTTTCAGGCTCCTGTTAAGAAGGTCCCGAATTCGAGGTATGCGCGCGGGCTTCGCCCGCGCGCATACCTCGAATTCGGAGTTCTTACTTGCCAGAAACTAAGGATTAAAGTATAGTCAAGTCGTTCGCTGGCGGAATGGTACTCATTTAAATCAAGAAACAATCAAATCGAAATCCGGAATATGGAACAGATAATCGAAGCAAAAACCCCCTCTTCCTGGCTTGACAGACCTATCCTGAACTCGCTCCCCAAGATCCGCGTCGAAACGCTCATCATCGTCATCATCCTGATCCTGGCAGTGGTCAGCCGTTTTTACGAATTGGGATCGCGCACGATGGCTTTCGATGAAATCAATCACGTCGTGCCATCCTGGGAGCTGGCCACAGGCAGCGGTTACCAGCACAACCCATTGACGCACGGACCGGCCCAATTCCACCTGGTCGGCCTTTCCTTCTTCCTCTTCGGCGATAATGATTTCACCGCTCGTGTCCCCTCGGCCCTCTTCAGCATCGCCACGGTTGCCGCAGCGCTGTTTTGCTTTCGTAAATATATCGGCCGCACCGGGTCGTTGATTGCCGGTTTCCTCTTCCTGGTTTCGCCTTACATGCTTTTCTATGGCCGCTACGTCCGTAACGAGTTTTACATCGCCTTATACGGCGTCCTGACCCTTTTTGCCATCCTGAAATACCTGGATACCGGTAAAGATCGCTATCTGCTCACCCTAAGTGCAGTCACTGCGCTGCAATTCGCCACCAAAGAGACGGCCTACATCTATACCGCCCAGGCAATGATCTTCCTGGCATTGATCTTCATGCTGCGTGTATCCCGCCTCACCTGGCCGGACAAAAAACGCCGCGACCTGTTCACCTTGCTGTTGTTCAGCGCCCTGGTGCTGGTCATCTTTGCCATCCTACTCTCCGGCTACGACCAGATCGTGACGAAACTGAACCCGAATACGCTCACCGGCCAGAGCTGGATCAGCCAGGTCGAGGTGCTGGGTATCGTTGTTGGGGGGCTGTTGGGCGTCGTTTCGTTGGGCGTCCTCATCCCGTCCATTGGTTGGAAGGTCATCAAGCAAGAGCGCTCGTTCCAGATGCTGCTGCTTTTGACGGCCCTGGTTCTGCCCCTGCTGACCGCCCTGGGCGTCAAGGAATTCGGTGTCGCGATTGGCCAAAATTGGGACCCGCTCGATTATTCCTCGGTCGGGATTATCCACACCACGATATTCCTGCTCTTATTCACCGCTCTGTCCTTTGGGGTGGGTATACTCTGGGATATCAAGCGCTGGCTGGCCAATATGGCCTTGTTCTTCGGCATCTTTACCGTCCTCTATACCACTTTCTTCACCAACACATTTGGCTTCTTCACCGGCATCGTGGGATCACTCGGCTACTGGTTAGCACAACAAGCAGAGGCCCGTGGCTCACAGCCTTTCTATTATTATGCTCTGGTAGAAATGCCGGTATACGAATACCTGGCGATCTTCGGCGCCTTGTTGGCCCTCTACTTCGGCCTGCGGTACCGCAAGATGTCCACCTACCATACTGACTCTCCGGCTCGCGATGATCTCGAGCCGCGCGACGATGTGCCTGACTGGCTGGCCGGCGATCAATCCGCGGATGTTGCAAGGGAAGAAGGTCCGGATGCAGATGCAGAAGCGAGCCAACCCATTTTGGATTCTGCGGTGCTGGTCGCTGAAAACGAGTCCCTGCTTAACCGCAGAATGCCCGTCCCCGCCCTGGCGCTGTTCCTGTTCTGGTCAGTGACCGCACTGGTCGCTTACACCTTCTCCGGCGAAAAGATGCCCTGGCTGACTGTGCACATTGCCCTGCCGGTTCTGCTCACGGCGGCCTGGGGTTTTGGCTACCTGATCGACAGTACCCAATGGTCTAAACTCAAAGAACACAAAGCCTGGATTGCCCTTCTGCTCCTGCCGGTATTCATCACCAGCCTGGGCGGTTTGTTGGGTTCGGTTTTGGGTAATAATTTGCCCTTTCAGGGTGATACGCTCGATCAACTGCGCGCAACCTCGAATTTTGTCGTCTCCGGCGCAGGATTCTTGCTTTCCGGTTGGGGCATATTGCGTGTGCTGCGCGACTGGACTAGCTCCCAAACCTTACGCTTGTTCGTGGTCGTTTTCTCGGCCTTCTTGGCCGTCTTGACCATCCGCACAAGCTATCGCGCCAACTACATCAAAGATATGTCCGGCATGGAATATATCGTCTATGCTCACTCCCCGGCCGGTCCCAAAGAGGTTTACAACGAGGTCGTGGACATTTCCAACCGGGTCACCGGTGGACTTGATTTGAAAGTGGCGTACGATAGCGAAGCGCTTTACCCCTATTGGTGGTACTTCCGCAACTTCCCCAACAAGTTCTATTTCACCACCGATAACATCACCCGCGATTTGCTCAACTACCCGATAATTATCGCCGGCGACAACCTGGACAAACTCGACAGCCTGACCAAGAATTCATACGTGTCGTTCAATTACGAGCGCCTGGTCTGGCCCAATATGGATTACTTCAACCTGACCTGGGACCGGATTTGGGGCGCGCTCAAAGACCCCGCGTACCGGGCAGCCCTTTTCCAAATCTGGTTTGACCGCGACTACACCCTCTACGCTAGCCTGACCAAAAACAATAACCTCACCGATGCGACCTGGCAGCCCAGCGAGACGATGCGCGTGTACATCAGCAAGGACCTCGTCTCCCAAATTTGGAACTATGGCGCCACGCCTTCCGCGACGGCCAACGAGGCAACCGCGGATCCTTACCAGAAGGGAGCCATCCAATTAGCCCCGGACAAGATCATAGGCCAGGCCGGCAGTGATCCTGGCCAATTAAAGTCGCCGCGCGGTATTGCCCTCGCCCCGGATGGATCGATCTATGTGGCCGACGCCGGCAACAACCGCATCGAGCACTTCGCTGCCGACGGTACCTTCCTCAAAGCCTGGGGCAGCTATGGCACCAGCTCGGATACTGCCACGGCTCCGAACGGCACTTTCAATGAGCCTTGGGGAGTGGCCGTCGATAAGGACGGCTACGTCTATGTGGCCGACACCTGGAACTACCGTATCCAAAAATTCACCGCGGACGGCCAGTTTGTGACCTCCTGGGGCTCCTTTGGCCAGGCCGACCAACCTGATGCCCTCTATGGCCCGCGCGACCTTGCCTTCGATGCTCAGGGCCTCCTTTATGTTGCCGATACCGGCAATAAGCGTGTCGTGGTCTTCAACCCCGACGGCACGTATGTGACCCAGTTTGGTACCTCCGGGATTGATCCCGGCCAGTTCGACGAGAACGTCGGTATCGCCATCACATCTAGCGATGTAATCTACATCGCCGATACCTGGAACCAGCGTGTCCAGGCACTCACATTGGATAAAAGCACCAACAAGGCTCTCCCCTTGCGCAATTGGGATATCTCCGGCTGGACCAGCCAATCGCTGGACAACAAACCTTTTATCACGGTGGATAACGCCGGGCACGTCTTTGTGACCGATCCCGAGGGTTTCCGTGTGCTTGAGTTCAGCGAGGATGGCCAGTTCCTGCAAACCTGGGGGGATTACAGCACCGGCACGGATGGGTTCAATCTCCCCACCGGTATTAAGGCCGACCAAAACGGCGGCGTGTGGGTCAGCGACTCCGGCAACAACGACTTGCTGCACTTCACCGTCCCGGCGCCCACCACCCAGTCTCAGTCCCAGCCTTAGTATTTGTTTTGCAATAATCTCGAATTTGAGGTGTTTGTGCGGGCGAAGCCCGCACAAACACCTCAAATTCGAGACTTTTCCGGTAACATAAATAAAAAGGCCTCCGCGAATGCGGAGGCTTTTTTATCATGGATAGATCTATCGTCTCAACTCACTGCGAAAAATCATGCTGAGGATTACGCTGACCACACTGGTGATCAACGCACCCAGAAAAGCGCCGATAAAACCGTTGGTGGTGAAGCCAAAGCCCCACTGATTGCCAATCCAGCCGGCCAGGGCAAACATGGCCGTGTTGATCAACAGCGTTCCCAATCCCAAAGTCAAGATAAGCAGCGGGCAACTGGCAGCCACCAGTATCGGCCGGATAATAGCATTGATGATCCCAAAGATCAGGGCCAGCAGCAAAATATCCAGCCAGTTATTCGAGCTGGGGAAAATGTAAGTGCCATTCAACAAGGCGATCGCTGCCCACAGCGCCACGGCGTTGATTAACAGGCGGAAGATCAATCTTCTCATCGTAACTCCTTTTCAGTGGCAACTGCTCGACCCGGCAGGTAAAAAAACGAATTACTAAAAAGCAGCTTGAGCAGTTGCATTCTTTGTTCTTCTTGATAACCTTCCCCAAGGCTCTTGCGCCTCGGGATCATTTTCAAGTACGCGATTGTCCCTTGCTCCGGCAGATAACTTCTACCCAGGTGGGTTTTCAAAGCACTGCCAGGATTCGGCGATTTAGGCGATTACATCCAGGCTGTATTTCATCCAGATCAGGTTAATGTTGGGCTGGAAACCGGATTTCAAGAACCCTTCCTGCCCCAAACCATCGGGAAAATTAACCGTCATCGGACGTAAGCGCCGCACCCAGCGGATCATGACCGGCAGCATCGCGCCGATAGCCTCATTTTCCAGGCCGGAGGCTGTCGCTGCCCAGATATTGTCCGCATACATGTGGCTCGGCTCCCAACTCGCTACACCGATCAGGTGCCCGTTTTGGCGAGCGGAAAGCTGCAGCAGATCTTCACCCATCAGCACCTGCGTCATTTCTCTAAAAAACCCAGGTTTGAAGCGGTCTTTGTTCAAGGCCAGGTTCCAGGTCACCTCAGGTGGGTAAATCCGGCTCAACCATTCCGATTGAAGCCGCCAATCCTTTTTAAGGCGTGGGACAACTTCGATGCCCTGCGGAGCAGGGTTCCGGTACGGCAATCCTCCCGGCTCCCACAGCCAGGTGGTGCGCCGAAATTGATCTTTGAACCCGATCGAACGGTACAGGTCCTGGGCGCCCGGGTTATCGGACCGCACGTGCAGCCAGATATTATCCGCATTCTTTTTACGCAGGTACTCCAACGCGGCCAGGGTCAGGCTGCGGGCGATCCCCCGCCGCCGATACACCGGATGCGTAGCCACGTTTGCGATGAGATAAATACGGCTGCCTTTGCGAGTGAAAGGGATGATGGTCAGGTTTCCTACGATCTTGCCATCTTCTTCCCAGACCAGGCCCTGCACCGGCAGCAAGTTCGCTTCCGGCGGAAGGGGAGAATCACCCAAAAAGCCAAATCCTTGCAGCGAAAGACGTCGCAAGTGACGTAAATAATCTCGGCCATCTGCGTCCATTGTGTCGGCAAAGCACAATTCCACCAGGTCGGCGACGGCAGCCAGGTCGCGGCGGGTCGCCAACGGGCGCATGTGCGCAGGTTTAATCCCGATTGCACTTTCCATTAATATCAATTTTACACCAGACCGTTTGACCGGGTTAAAGAATCCTCAGAAAATTGTAACTGCTCAGCCTGGTGAAGCATCCCCCGAATTTGAGGTGATATGGCACCTCAAATTCGGGAGCGTTCTAACAGCAGCCTGATGAGTTACAAGAAAAAGCCCATTCAGGATACCTGTGCGACCGGCTCAACTTCGGCTGGGCGGCGGCGGAACGTGCGGTAGGCATACCACATCGCGCCTAACCCGATGATGGTCGCTACCAGGCCAAACAGCCAGCCGACGAAGGGGATGTACCGCAGCAGGACATAGATCACCACGCCGATCAACAGAGACCACAGGCGTTTATTGCTTGCGTTTGGCGCAAGTTGGCCCATCAGCAAGTTGCCAACCAGGTAGGAAACGACCAGCTTACTGCCGTAGGTGACCAGCAGGGTGAAGAGGGTCATGAAGAGAGCCAGACCGGAGAACCCCACCCCAAAGATGACTTTGCTCAACCCGCCCAGTGTGACCAGGGTCAGCAGCAGCCCGACGCCAATCAAGAGGATCGCCACCAGGAAAGCGCCGATATACCCCGCCAGCACCGAAAGGACGCCCACACCGGCCGAAGGCAATGTCCGCACACGCGCCTGTTCCACGGTAACCTCGAAGACCCGCGGGATCAGCCAGAAAGCCAGACCGCCCAGGGCCAGCAGTGTGATCAGGTCGCGGACCATCTTGAAAATGGTCCCCAGGATCGGGATGCGCACATCGATACGCGGCTGCCCGGCCGCATTGATTTCCTTCTGGTTAGGCACCGGGGTCTGGTAAATCACCTGTCCCTCTGGCTGAGCCAGGATCGAGCTGGATTGTGAGTTGGGGCTGGTGTAGGTCAGGTCGCCGCTGATGACTGCGCCGGAGCCAATGCGCAGACCGGGCTGGACCGAAGGCGGCATGTTGTACTGGAAGGGGAACGTATATGCCGAAGGCGCCTTATTACTGGAAGTGCTCACATCCAAAACGGCATTTCGACCCACTTTCCCGTTCAGTTCCACGGCACCGGCGCTGGCTTTCAGGTCACGGTTCACATCGCCGCTCAACAGCACCTGGTAGGCGCCGGCATACAGGTCGGTGTTGACCTTCGACCCGGCCAGGGTTTGCAAACTATACCCGCCGTAGAACAAGTTGCGGCCAACGGCCGCCTTGCTGCCCAACACAGCCGAAGCGCTGGCGCCAAAGACACTTCCGGTCACATTGCCCCGCACGTCGACGCTCCGCGCTCCGGTGAACAGGTTGCCATCTACTTTGGCCGTTTCGGTCAGGACCACGTTCTGCCCAAAGGCGTACACATCGCCATTGACAGTCCCGTTGATCACGACCTGATTGCCGGCCGCGAACAAAATGCCGTTCACGGTGCCGTCCATTTCAACGTTGTTACCGGACAGGAATACGTCGTCGCTGATGGTCTCACCGGCCGCGACCTGGCCGCCATGTTCGATGTCCGCTGCCTGGACCGGGCGCGCCAGGGCCACTCCCAATCCAGCCAGAATGATCACTACGAGTAATCCCTTGATTACTATGGATGATTTCGTCATTTTTTCCTCCGTCCTCGACTCTCCTGACAATTTTGTCAAAAGGTTAATTCCCAAAAGAAACCCGTTCAGTATAGCGGGATTTTTACATTGCTTTCTTTTGGGGACACATCTGATTTATATACGCAGAAAGGATCGAATTGGTTTAACTAAAATCGACCCAAAACGCAAATATTCACTATTATAGGGGTGAAAACGTGTAACCTTCCCCAAAAATTCTCATCTAAAAAATTGAAACCCGGACGAGCCACCTGGCGCGTTCGGCTAACCCACCTTTTTCTGGAGTAAATCGTATGCCTGAAACCAGCAAGCCACAGCCGCGCGTGATCGTGTTCAGCACCCCAAGCTGCACTTATTGCAATGCCGCCAAGCGCTATTTCCGTGAAAAGGGCATCCGCTTCAAGGATGTCGATATCAGCCGCGATCAGGCCGCGGCCAGAGACATGGTTCACCGTTCCGGCCAAAGCGGCGTACCGGTCATCGATATCGGCGGCCGCATTGTGATCGGGTTTGACCGCCCTAAAATCGACCGTTTCCTGGGTATTCATTAATCGTTATTTATTGAAATTTTACATAGCCGTGTACCTGTCCCTCCGATCACTCGAACGAAAAGGGAAGGGAAGAAATTTGGTAAACACTCAGGCCATTTGAAAGAAAGGGGTGTTTTTGTAGTTTTCGCGTGCGAAGTACGCGAAAACTACAAAAACACCCGATCCTTTTTGGACAGCTGAGCAATTGCGAAATTTCGAAAATTTATAAGGAGAAAAGCAGAATGAGCGAATTGAAAATCCAACCCCTGGGCACCCGTGTGGTGATCAAACCGCTGGAACAGGAAACCAAAACAGCCACCGGGCTTTACATCCCCGAAAGCGCCAAAGAAAAACCGCAAACTGGGGTAGTTATGGCTGTCGGCGATTCAGAAGAAGTGCGCCTGAAAGTGGATGACCGGGTGTTGTTTGCCAAATACACCGGCACTGAATTCAAGCTGGACGGCGAGGAATTTCTGCTGATGGAATGCAGCGACGTCCTGGCCCGCCTGTTGAATTGACTCGAACCGCCATTTTTCATGGCCAGCGCGCGGCTTAACCGCGCGCTATTCATTTTTTCCATTTTGGCGAGAAAACCATTCATCATAGCGATGTACAATATTTAAAAGAGGTCAATCGTCCGCTTCCTCCGAATTGCTTTTTGATCCAGGTGTTGTATGACCCCAGGGCAACGCAAACACAAACTAGCGTTCATGAGCTTATTGTGTGGGGTGGCGGCTTTTTATTGCCTTTTCTCGTTTGGCTGGCTGGCAAATGTCAATCCCTGGCTGAATGGTGCAGTGGGGATTTTGCTGGGATTGTTTATCGCCTCGATCCCCTCGGCAAACCTGTTGGATATGCTGCTTTATAGCCGTTTCATGACCTGGGCCACGCCCGGCAAGGCGCAAATCCTGTGGTGGATTACCTACAACACTATGGTCCTGGTAATCGGCGGGCTGGTGTTGACCGTAGGCGCCATGCAATTCAACCTGCCGCCAGGCTAAAAAGGCGTATTTTTGTGTTTGGGGAGGCTTCGCTTTTCCCAAACAACCGTGATCATTGCGTTGAGGATTTTGAAAAAATCCTCCGCTTAAAGCAATATGTGGTGGCACGGCGAAGCTGTGCCACCACATATCCCCCAATCTTTTGTCAACAAGTGACTTTTTCAACGACCTCATTGCGTTGTTCAATTACGATCCACTAGACTATAATTTAATCCATGGCCGGAGATCTTGATCTGAGCGAACGCGAGTTGGAAATTCTAAAGTTGTTATCCACCGGGGCCAGCAACAAAGAAATCGCCCAGCAACTCGTCATCAGCCCGAACACTGTAAAAGTCCATCTGCGGAATATCTTCAGCAAGATCGGAGTGGTTTCGCGGACGGAGGCAACCCTTTACGCGCTTAAAATCGGCCTGATTCACCCGGAAGGCGCCGGTGCAGCCGTTCTCCCAGAACCGCTGCCAGAACCTCCTCCCCAGCCGGTACCCTGGTACGCAAAAATCAGCACACGCAACGGGCTTTTCCTGGTCGGCCTGTTGTTACTCATCGGGATCATTTACACCCTCGTCCGCACCAACACGCCCAGCCCCAACACCAATCCGACTGCCAGCAACCTGAACCGCTGGAGCAGCCTGGCGGCCCTGCCGGATGGTCGCAGCGACGTGGCGGTCGAACATTACGATAACTACATTTTCCTTTTTTCCGGAAAAGACAGCCAGGGGTTGACCGCTTCTGTGCTGGCCTATGACAGTCTCCTGGATAGCTGGTCCACTCGTGCGCCCAAACCTACCCCGGTGACCGGCGCCAGAGCAGCCTTGATCGGTGAACGGATATACATCCCAGGAGGCACCCAGGCTGACGGATCCATTAGCAGGCACCTGGAAATTTATGACCCACGCAGTGATACCTGGTCCGGCGGCGCCGAACTGCCTGTACCGGTCAGCCAATACGGACTGGCCCCGTTCGAAGGCCGGCTATATCTCTTTGGCGGTTGGAATGGCCAGCGCTACCTGGCCAATGTCTGGGTATACAACCCCGGCAGTGACGACTGGACCCAATTGAAGGATATGCCCTCCGCCCTGGGGAAAGCTGCGGCGGCTACCTCGGGCAGCAAAATTTACCTGGTTGGGGGTACGGATGGCACGAACGTTTTATCTACGGTGCGGGTGTATTACCCGGACCGCGAAGAAACTGGCGACCCGGCCTGGGAGGACAAACCCGACTTACCCGCCCCGCGCGAAGGGCTGCAAGCCACCGCTTTGGTCGAAACGGTATACATTTCCGGGGGATACGATGCAAAGGGCCAGTCGCAAACCGGCATACTGCGTTTCAACGAATCGGCCAATACCTGGGAGCAGGTGGACCAATCGCCTCAGCCAATCAGCCCCGACGCGGCTTTGATCGGCTTCGATACCAACCTGCACCTGTTTGGCGGTGTCGAGGATGGGGTCTTTTCGACCGCCCACCGTTCCTATCAGGCGATCTACATGGTGCAACTGCCCGCGGTGAGCAATTAATCTATATTCTGTGCCTGGCCGGAGCACTTCGGCGTCTCTACAGGAGACGGCGCCTTTATTTGGTCACTTCCCCAAATGGGTATTCCTGAATTAAGCAGTGCCCTGCCGCCCTTGGCCTAGCTTTACGGTCAGCCATCGATTGATGGCAAGAAAATCGAATACGGCAAATCAGGCACCACGGTCAGGTGAACCGGGATGCTGGCCGGTGACCCCGCGGTATTCGACGGCGAAGTTACTGTGACCGTGAGGGTGCCATCGTACATCCCGTCCGTCGCAAAAATTCCCGGGTCCAGGCTGACGTCCACCGAGTCGGAAGGCGTCTGGCCACCGGTCGCCGACAACACTACCCACCCGGCATTTTTACTGATTTGCCAGGTCAGAGCTGCCTCACTGCCAGAATTAGACGGCAGCAGAGTGATATGATCGGCCGGGTACAGCCTGGATTTCGAGCGATCGTAAAGGAAATTCAAGGAAGTGGGCGCCACTTTGAGGGCCGGCGCCACGCTGCCCAGCACAATCGTATCGCTGCTGGATGCCCCGGTGGACTGGCCGGTTTTGCGCAGTTCCACCGATACCGTGCGCAGGCCGGCGGTATTATCGAGCTGCCAGGAGAGCTGGCTCTTGAAAGACTGCCAATCTCCCCACGTATCCGAATCGTTGCGCAAGCGCATTTCATTCCAGGTGCCCTGCCCGTATATATACAACTGCACCGTCGTGCTGTCGGTTTCGGCCGCCTCGCCGTTGATGATCAAGGGATAGACCGACGAACGGGACCCGAAATCCTGGGCCCAATACGTGCTGTACATTCCACTGCCGGTATAGAAGCCCACCCCAAATTCGCGAAAATTGGGGCTGAGAATGTTTGCCTTGTGTTCGGGGGAATTCATCCAGGCCTGCATCACATCGGTCGGATTGGCCTGGCCAGCGGCGATGTTCTCACCCAGGTAAGACCAGTTGATGTAGAAATTGTTCACCCGGGTGGACCAATCACAGACTTTGGTCAGCGTGCCGTTGATCCAGTCGTAGGAATCGTGCAAGACGTAATTGTCGACCGACATGTCGCGGGCATGAAAGCGGGCCGCGTAACTCAGGTCGCTGTTCAGTTTCAAGGGCGGCTGGCTGTTGGCTGCCCGTTCCTGGTTGACCAGTTCGGCCACCTGCTGTTCGTAGTCGCTGTTGACCGGCGCATAATCACTGCGGCTGCATCCGGTCTGCTGGATCGTGTTGTCATTTTGCTGTTGGCTGACCGGTGTGTTTATTTGCGGTTCCGGGTCATCCCCGGCGGCCAGCCCGCTGGGCATGGCCAGAAGAAAAAGGCATAGGGCTCCCATCAGGATGCCCTTAATTCGCGGATGCATAGGAGGCATTGTATATCTCCTTTATAACCAATGGTAACATACGGATTTTCACACAATCCTTTCAAAAAAATTACATCTCTGTTACCACCGTTTTAATCGCACTAATACGAAAAGGCTTGAGACATCAAAACCGTCATTGATCATTTGCCACGTCCCTGGCAGCAGACAAAGAGAAGACTGAGAAGAAAGAAAACCACAGAGCACACAAAGTTCACAGAGAAAAGAAGAAGAAGAGAAATTTCATTAAAGGAATAATTGCCCAAACCAGATCGGCCCGGTCTCCAGACCGAGGCCGCTCTTATTGGCCGGTTAAGAAGGCTAACCATAGAGCATATAGAGAAAAGAAAATAAGAAAATTTCCTCGTCCTCGCCAGAATAAGGCGATGGAAGCATATTACACATCCATTTATAATTTTCATGAAAGCCGGCGCCGGGTTTTCAAAATACCTCATTGTCGGTATACTGGCCTTTATACTTGTGCTTTGTGAAAATTAAAAATAAAACACGCCATCTGATTTGCGGATCTCTGACCAGTTCAAGAATCCCTTCCCTGTAAGAAGGCAAGAATCGGCGGTTCTTTCCCTCTTCGCCGGCGGTTCTTTCCCCCTTCGCCGGTGGTTCTTTCCCCCTTCGCCGGTGGTTCTTTCCCCCTTCGCCGGTGGTTCTTTCCCCCTTCGCCGGTGGTTCTTTCCCCCTTCGCCGGTGGTTCTTTCCCCCCTTCGTAAGGGGGGCGCAGGGGGGATTCTTAGCTTATGCGGGCGTGGGTTTCTGAAAGAAGATTGCGACATTTTTCAATTTCCATTCAGCGCTGTTTTCGCCCTTACCTATCCAGGCACCATACTTAAAAATGCACCCACGTTTATAGACTGACGTTACAAAACAATGATTCCCTCTTTCCGCACCCCGCGGGCATTTGCCTGCGTTTTACTCCTATTGGCCGGGTCGCTTCTAGCATCCTGCAGCCAGCAGAGCGTACAAAGCGGCGATCTAGCCACACTTCCGCCGGTGGTGACCGCCAGCCAACAGGCGGTCTCGTACCAGCCTGTTTCGAGCGCGACGCCCGGCCCAACCGCTACCGCGTCGCTTACCCCCACCGCGACCGCGACCATTGTGCTGCCCTCTCCCACGCCCCTGCCAACTTTGCCGGCCGAGCATCACATCAGCGGAATAAGCAGTGACCACCAGTATTTTGCCCTGGGGTGTGAGGCTCGCGCTGCGATAGATTGGGCTAATTTCTTCGGCATTGAAATCAACGAATACGATTTCCAATACGCGCTTCCACTTTCGGACAACCCGGACAAAGGCTTCGTCGGCGACGTCAACGGACCCTGGGGACAGATCCCCCCTTACGCTTACGGTGTCAACGCCGGACCGGTGGCTGCTTTGCTGCAAACCTACGGCCTGCCCGCCCAGGCCCACAAAGGGCTGACTAGCGAGCAGGTGAAAGAACAGTTAGCCCAGGACCACCCCGTTATCGCCTGGGTGATCGGCAACATGGTCGGCGGTACCGCGGTCGAATATACCGACCAGCAAGGCGATACCACCCTGGTCGCGCCTTACGAACACGTGGTCATCCTCACCGGCTACGATGCGGACAACATCCGCTACGTTACCAATGGCAAATATTACGACATCCCCTACCAGTACTTCGAGCGTTCCTGGGGCGTGCTTGGGAATATGGCCATCTTCTACGTACCGGATAACTAGTTCGTGTCGTTTTTTGAATAACCAAAGTTCGCTTCATTCCCGCGGAAGCCAGCGCTTAAAATGGGTAGTTTGGGATAGGAAGCCGTAACTACTTTTGGTAAAAAAGTCACCGTAGGGATGAGCGATGACAGATCGAAACAGGACGATCGATTCGAACAAGGAGGACGTCATGATGAAAGCAATTCAAGTGAGCACACCGGGAGGCCGGTTTGAACTCGTTGAGAGAAGAATTCCCGAGCCCGCAGAGGGCCAGGTGCGGGTCAAAGTCCTCGCCTGTGGCGTCTGCCGCGGCGATGATATCGTCAAGGCGGGCGGCCGTTACCCGGGCCTTACTTATCCACGCATCCCTGGGCACGAGATCGTCGGCCTGATCGATAAAACCGGGCCCGGCGTCAGCGGATACGAGACCGGGCAGCGCGTCGGCGTGGGCTGGCCCGCCGGAATCAGCTACGACGGCGGCTTTGCCGAATACATGGTCACCCGCGCAGACGAACTGGTGACGATACCCGCCGAATTGGATGCGATGGAGACCGCTCCGCTGCTGTGCGCGGGGGTAACCACCTTCGACGCACTGCAAAATTCCGGCGCGCAGCCCGGCGATGTCGTCGCGGTCCAGGGCATCGGCGGGCTTGGGCATCTGGCCCTCCAGTACGCGGACAAAATGGGGTTTCGGGTCGTCGCCATTTCGAGAGGGGCCGACAAAAAAGACCTGGCCGAAAAGCTGGGCTCCCAGGTATACATCGACGCCGCCAGTGAAAACGTATCCGAGGCATTGCAAAATTTGGGTGGCGCGAAAGCCATTCTCGCGACTGCGCCGAATAGCAAAGCCATCTCCGACCTGCTGGACGGCCTCGGCCTGGACGGCAAGCTGATGATCTTAGCCGGAATTGATGGGACCGTTCAACTTTCCACCAGGCAGTTGTTCGGCAGACGCAGCATACAAGCCTGGCTGCCGAATTCATTTCGAATCGAAGAAAGACGCCATCTATTTCAGCCTGCACTCAAATGTCCGCCCAATGATAGAGACATTTCCTCTGGAAGAAATTGATCTGGCGTATGAAAAAATGCTTAACTCAAAAGTTCATTTCAGAGCAGTATTAATCATGGAAAATTAGGAAAAAATGTAATTGCTCAACCTGATAGGGCCGAGCAGTTACATTTTTTCAATTTGGCGGCGGGTTGACCCAGAAGGCAACACCGCCATGGTGAGAGCAAGTTCCCCTGCGATGTTGTGAATAACTATAAGATCCATCCCGGCAGACCGCACTGACACCGGATGGATAATTGCTACTACTAGAATTTCCACCGCTAGACGGTTTGGCAGTAACTGTTGGCCAGCGTGTATCCGTTGCGCGAACTGTATGGGTAGGAAATAATGTTGCGGTATTTTTTGTCGCTTCGGTAAATGTAGGCGGAGGCGTAGTTGTTTGCGTATCGGTCGATGTCGGCGAAATTACTTTAACTGAGGCTGTAAACGAAGGTGTGTGGGTTCTTTCCAACCGGGTGGCTGAAGCCAATAAGACAGGAGGTATTGGCGTCGGGAATAAAACTGGGGAAACGATTCCGCACAGAGCAATCAACCCGCAAAACGCAAAAAGAACCAGCATTATTACACCGACTGTCTTGCTGCACCCTTTACTGGTTTTTCCGTCAGGCATCTATCCCCCTTCGGATCAATCCTTTGCCATTGCTTCCACAAGAGAAACAAAACAGAAGAACTTCCCTGTGCTCTTCTTTGCAGACCTGATCCTAGAGGGAACTCAGCGTTATTTAGATTTTGTCAGCGATCGATTTAATTTTTGAGCGGGCAACGGGAATCGAACCCGTCTAAATAGCTTGGAAGGCTACCGCACTACCACTGTGCTATGCCCGCGAACCGAATCTAGCTTGGAAAGCCACTGCCTAACCACCTGGCGACTCCCGCGCTAAGTGTACATATTTTACTTTCAAGCAGCTAAACGGTCAAGGAAAGCCAGGATAGAGGACAAACGCGCCCACCCCAAAAACCTCGGCTTTGAAAGCCGAGCTACCATACCCGGTGTATCTACACTTACTAAGCTAACTTACAAACCAGCCAACCCCGATCGAGACCCACAAAGGTTGGTCTTCGTGGACCTTTAGGTGCAGTAACAATTGCTACTACCACCCCCTTATGGCCCAAAATTAAGTGTGGACGGGGTCGGCTGGGACAAAAACAGGTTCTGAACCAAAGTGTTGGTGTATTGGAAAATTAGGGCTTTTTGCGCATCCGTGGGCGGCACTTTGCCGATACTGCTGAAATACAGCCGGGCCGAATCACCGTTGGTTACACCCTGGGTGTAATCAAATTTCTGGATGCTGACGAACCATTTCAATAGCTGGCTTTGCTGCTCGGGGGTCAGAGTAGCGATACTTGGTTCACGGCCACTGGCGGTGCCGCAGTCGTAATGGATGACCACATTATTAGGATAAACGACCAGGTTGGAACATTGCCCCGACCCGCTCGACAGCCGCGTCCAGGTGATCGCCGCTGAAGCTGTGGAGACCCCCTGGATCTCGGCCACCACCGGATCGATCGGGTCATTTTGGCTGCGCAACTCGAAAACCATATCATTGGCCTGCAAGCGGACGATTTCACCCCGAGAAGGGATGACCTCACAGGTCAATCCGGGGGTCACCAGGCCGAGACAGGTATCTTGAAAAGTGGTTGGCGTTTCGGAAAGAATTTGCACGGCCTCCGGGTTGTAACCCATCAACCCGGCCAGTAACTGGACTGATTGCAAAGCGATCGGCCCAGGATCCACCACGCCCTGAACCCTCCGCAGGTTATCTCCAGGCTGGTCACTGTGATATATATAAGTGGATCCCCCATATTTCAAGGTGATCGTCCAGCCAGGGGTTTCCACCGACGTGCAGGTCTCGCCCGGGTTGGGAGCCTCCAGGCAGGAATCACTCCAATGGCTGGATTTAAAATCGCTGATTTCCACATCCCCCACGCTCACACCCAGGTCATTCGCCAGGGAGGCCTGGGCTTTCAAGGCCGCTGAGGGAAAATCGCCGGTCCCGGCCGGCTGGGTCGGCTCCGGTGTGGACGGCCGCCAGGAAGCAGGTAAAGCACACCCAAGCCCTACCAGGAGAACGATCAAAAGAATAGCCCAAAACCGTTTTTGCTTCATATGCGTTTGAATTGTAACTGAAATTCGAAGCAGTTCCTTACATCGATTGTAACCACTCCGGCTCAGGCGAATAACGACCAAGCAGGGACCTGTTTAGCTGAAAAGTTTTCATAGAATTCTAAAATCGAAGGAATATTCGCTTTTTCCCGCCCAATGTGGCAGTAAAATAAGTCCCGGGCAGCGGATTTACGAGCTCCACCTTGCCCAAATAACCCTTCTGCTGCCGATAAGGGTTGATTCCAAAAATAACTGAAAATTCAGCGAAAAAACATCCAAACCGAGGAAATTCTGTGGAACCTAAATTTGAAGAACTCAAGAATTGCCTATACGAAATCCATGATCTGACCCAGGCCGCCGCTGTGCTGCATTGGGATGAGCGCGTCATGATGCCCGTCAAAGGCGCGGCTGTACGCGCAGAACAATTGGCTACGTTACAGAAAGTTGCCCACCAGAAATTAACTTGTGATGAAATGGGCAAACTCCTGGAAGATTTGAGACCTTACGAACAAAGTTTGCCATATGAATCGGATGACGCCAGCTTGATCCGGGTGGCCCGGTCGGATTATGAGAAAGCCGTCCAGGTGCCGGGTGAATTACAAGCCGAGATGACCCGTGTCTCGGCCAACGCCAACCCGGTTTGGGTCGCAGCACGCGCCAAAGGCGACTTTTCGATCTTCCAGCCCGTGCTTGAAAAGCAGTTGGAGTTGAAACACCGCTACATCGCTTGCTTTCCGCCCACTCAAGACCCTTATGATGTCCTTTTGAATGATTTCGAGAAGGGCCGCACCACGGCCGAGGTCAAGGTTATTTTCGAAGCACTCAAACAAGGGCTTGTTCCGCTCATCGCTGGCGCGAACGCAAAAACAAGCCGTGTATCCGATGCACTGCTGCGGGGTCATTTCCCGCCGGCCAGGCAGCTCGAATTTTGCTTGAAAATCATCAGGCGTTTTGGCTTCGACCTGGATTCCTGGCGGCTCGATCCCACCGTGCATCCTTTCACAAGCGGCTCGGGCATCCAGGACATCCGCATTTCCACCCGTTACTACGAGGATCATTTGGGACCAGCTCTATGGGGATCCATGCACGAGTGCGGCCATGGCCTATATGAGAGCGGGGTGGATCTGAACCTGGAACGCACCATCCTGGCCAGGGGGGCTTCTTTCGCCATCCATGAATCCCAAAGCCGCCTGTGGGAAAACCTGGTCGGCCGCAGCCGCGCTTTCTGGAAATACTTCTACCCCATGTTGAAAGACACCTACCCCGAACATTTCATCAACGCCAGCAGTGAAGATTTCTACCGGTCTATGAATACCATCAAGCCCTCTTTCATCCGGGTCGAAGCCGATGAAGCGACCTATGGTCTGCACATCATCCTGCGGTTCGAGTTAGAACAGGCGATGCTCAATGGTGAAGTGGCCGTCAAAGACGTACCCGAAGCCTGGAACGCTCGCTTCAAGGAATACATGGGCATCGCTGTGCCCAACAATTCCCTGGGTGTGCTGCAAGACATCCACTGGTCCAGCGGGCAGTTTGGCTATTTCCCCACTTACCAGCTTGGCAATATCATTTCGGTCCAGGTCTGGGAGAAGGTCTTGCAGGCCATCCCTGACCTGTACGAACGATTCGAACAAGGCGACTTTTTAACCCTGCGTGAGTGGCTACGCGAAAACCTGCATCGCTATGGGCGTAAGTTCACCCCCAAAGAAACCTTGGAAAAAGTCGTCGGTACCTCTGAGATCCGAGTCGAGCCGTACCTGCGCTATATGAACGAGAAGTTCGGCGCTATCTACGGTTTGAATTAATGTCTATGCGGGGATTGTTTTGGGAGGCGAAGCCTTCCAAAACAATCCCCGCATATTTTTTCGGATGGGTGCCTAGCGGTAATTCTGGTAGATGCTGAGCACCAGGTCGGCATAGCTATAACCAACATCCATGGGGCCGTAAGCGCGCAATGCCTCGCGGATGTCCCCTGTTTTTTGGATTAGCCCGGCCAGCATTTTTACCCCAAATTGGATATTGAACTGGGGATCAAGAAGTTCATCCGTTCTGGGCCGGCTGCTGAAGCAAGGTCCATTGACACAGTCAAAACCGGCCGCGATGCCATCCCGCGGCATCACCTGCATTAAACCGGCCGCCCCGCTGCGCGAATAGGCCTGGGGGTTCCCGCCCGATTCCTGCAGGATCAAAGCCGCGACCAGGTTCGGGTCGATGCCAAACTGGTTGGCGTTCTGCTCGATCCAGTCGCACCAGCGGCTGACGTCCGTCGGGTAGGAAGACGCCAGGCTGCAGGAACTATTCCCACCGTCTGCCGCCTGGGATTGGTCCGCCTCCGATGAGGCCACAACACCTGGGCTGGAGGCCCGCACTTGCAAATTCGGCCGGATGACCAACCTTATCAACCCAACGACCATCAATGCGCCTACCACCACCGCCGGAAAAATAGCTTTTTGAACATTCATTGCTTATCCATTGACCAAATCAGAGAGGTTAATGGATATTATAGAACTTTATTTCTATTAAATCAATAGCCTCGTTTCCGTCCCCAATGGCTTTCTCAAGAAAAGGATTGTCATTCCCGCTTTCAGGCATCAATTTTCGACAATTGTGGCATGGTTTTGGCGCGGACGATGAACATGGTCGCAAACATCAACGTCTCGATTATTGCCCCAATGGCAAGTGCAATCCAGAACTGGCCGAGGCTGACTTCGCCAACCAGCAGATAATAGCGCGCCAACAGATAGAACAATATCCAGGTCAGGGTGCTGGCCAGCAGCCCCGAGGAAAACTTGCGGGTAATCACCGTCTCGCCCAGGTGCCAGAATCCGTTCAGGGTCCGCTCAATGGCCAGCCCCAGGGGCAGCACCACCCAACCCCCGGCGTAGTTTTCGAACAATATTATTGCAATGGCATTGGCCAAGAGCAAGATGGTGTTGAACCCGAAGAACTTGCCCCAGGTATAGGCCGGGAAGAATTTCGTTTGCAACTTGTGCACGAAATTCTCGCCCAAAACGGACTCTTCCAGGATATGCACGACATAGGCTGCAACGAATTCCCAAAAAATGAAATTCATGGGTGGGTACATGGCTTGTTTCCTTTCCCTTTGCCAACTTTTTTATATGACGATCTAGCAAATTGAGTAATAACTCGAATTTAAAGCTTTACATTTTAAAATGCTGCACAAGCCTCAAATTTGAGGACTTTTTTCGCAGATCACTCCACGGTTAAAGATTTCCACAAACAAAGACAGCGCGTTTTCGCTCTGGGGTTGTTCACCGGCCTGCCCGCTGAGGGCATAGGCCAGGAACATCCCCAGGAAGGCTTGCGCGGCCGCTTCGGCATCTACCGGCCGGACCACTCCCCGCCGGATTTGCTCTCGCAGGTAATCCGCCATCAGCCCGCGGATCTGGGCCGGCACGGCCAGGTTCGCCCGGCGAACGTCCTCCTGGCGTTGGGCCTCGAACAGCGCCATCACGATCGCTTCCTTGCGCAGCAAGAGGGCTTCCAGAAAGGTTTGGCCGATCAGGGTCAGGTCGGCGCAAAAATCCCAGGTCAACCGGCTCTCGAACAGGTCCACCAGGCCCGGTAGCGGGGAGAAGCGGGTGATCACGGCCGAAAACAAATTTTGCTTGCTGCCGAAGTGGCGGAACAGGGTCAATTCGCTCACCCCGGCCGCCGCTGCGATCCCACGGGTCGTCGTGGCGCTGTATCCGCTGTGGGTAAATATTTCTGCCGCAGCCAATAAAATTCGCTCGTGGGTCTTTTCGGTCCGTGCAGATGAAGGTACTGAAGCCATTGCAGGGTTACCCTTCCGGTTCATCATAAAATGTACTTGCGCAACCCGACTGGGAGGAACCCCGAACTTGAGGGGACTTTTTACCAGGAGACTGAATTGGTGCAATAAAATATAAACGTACTCTATAATATAAGTAAGTACTTACATATATTATAAGCCGGTTTATTTAAAATTCAATCACAATTCCAGTGCCTGGCTTTTCGAATTGTGCTTTGAAGCGACCGGCGCTCTGCCCTCATCCCCCGGCCCCTTCCCCCAGAACGGGGGAAGGGGAGCTTTGCTTTCCAGTAGGTCTTTCAGCTTCCTCTGGCCTGGCGCTGGTAAGAAACAGCCGGCACTTTGGCTTATCAAACTGGCGCTGGCCTTCATCCGCCGGCTCCCTCCTCCACTATTGGGGGAAGGGCGCCTTGCTGCCAAAAAGAAGCACAACCCCATTCTTTCCATGTCGCCTCGTTGCCTGATCGCCTCGTTGCCTGATCGCCTCATCCACTATTCTCTATTCTCTCTTTTCCCCTTCTCCCCTCCTTTGTTATAATCTAAACGGATAGCCAACTCATTCTCCTGGAGAATTTATGTCGATCAACAACCCGCTCTGGTATAAGAATGCCATTTTTTACGAAGTGTATGTGCGCGCTTTTTGCGATAGCAATGGGGACGGTCACGGCGATTTGCCCGGTTTGATCCAAAAGCTGGATTATTTGCACCAGTTGGGCGTCGATTGCATCTGGTTGCTGCCCATCTATGACTCTCCCCTGCGGGATGATGGCTACGATATTGCCAATTACTACAGCATCCTCAGCACCTACGGCAGCCTGGATGATTTCAAGGCCCTCGTCCGCGAGACCCATGCCCGTGGGATGAAGATCATTACCGACCTGGTCATGAACCACACTTCCGACCAGCATTCCTGGTTCCAGGCCGGCCGTAAGGATAAGAATTCCCCTTACCGTGATTATTACGTCTGGTCCGACAGCGACAAAAAATATAAGGACGCCCGCATCATCTTCCTCGACTCGGAAAAATCCAACTGGACCTGGGATGACGAAGCCGGCCAATATTTCTGGCACCGCTTTTATTCTACCCAGCCGGATCTCAACTACGACAACCCGGCCGTCCAGGATGAAATGAAAAAGATCATGAAATTCTGGATGGATATGGGCATCGATGGTTTCCGCGCCGACGCAGTGCCCTACCTGTTCGAACGGGAAGGCACCAATTGCGAAAATCTACCGGAAACCCACACTTTTCTCAAAGAGGTACGGTCTTACCTGGATGGAAACTATCCTGGCCGGATCTTGTTGGGCGAGGCCAACCAGTGGCCCAAGGATGTGCTGCCTTACTTTGCGGATGGCGATGAAGTACACATGAATTTTCATTTCCCGTTGATGCCGCGCATGTACATGGCCTTGAAAGAAGGCGACATTACACCCCTGAAGTGGGTTTTCGAGCAAACCCCGCCTATCCCTGAAAATTGCCAGTGGTGTACCTTCCTGCGCAACCACGACGAGCTCACCCTGGAGATGGTCACCCCTGAAGAGCGCGATTTCATGTGGAAGGAATACGCCCCCGAGCCACGGATGCGCCTCAACCTGGGCATCCGCCGCCGCCTGGCTCCCCTGCTCGACCACGACCAGCGCCGCATCCGCCTGATGTATTCGATGCTGTTCAGCTTTCCCGGTACCCCCATCATCTATTATGGTGACGAGATCGGCATGGGCGATAACATCGAGCTGTTCGACCGCCAGGGGGTGCGCACGCCCATGCAGTGGGATTCTTCCCCATCAACCGGCTTCTCCAGCGCCAGCCCGGAGAATTTCTATCTCCCGGTCATCACCCGTAAGCCGTTCGGGCCAGAGCAGGTCAATGTTGCGGACCAGATCGCAGATCGCGATTCGCTCTACCATTTCCTGCGGCATCTCATCCGCCTGCGCAAAGAACATCCCGAATTGGCCTCGGGCAGCCTGGAGTGGATCAACACCGGCACCAACAGCGTGGCGGCTTATTGCCGCGTGGACGACCAGAAAATCCTGGCGGCTGTGCACAACTTGAAAGCGTCTGCCCGCGAAATCAGTTTACATATTCCTGGCCTGGAAACACCGGTCAAAGACCTGATCGCCGGCAAAGTGAGCTACAACCCCTTCGATTATCGCCTGACGCTGCAGCCTTACCAGACCGTTTGGTTCAGTAACGAGTAACCTTTTCCTGTGGATCGCATATAAGGGACTGCCTGACCACTGGGTATTGATCAAATAAAAACAAGGCGAGCTAAAGCCCGCCTTGTTTTTATTTGATCAATATCAGTGTTGGAGGGAGGCCATTTCGGAAATACGCTCAAACCCATCGCGGATATATGCCTCGATTTGCTCCAGTAGATCCCGGTAAGCCGGCAATTCCCCGCCCAGAGGGTCATTGACCGGCAGGTTCAAACCGACCATTTCACTGACCAGAAAAATCCGGTTCCCATAACGCGGAAATTCGAACTGCAAAGCCTCTTTCTGGCCCGATTCCATGACCAGAACCAGGTTGTGCCCGGCCAACATATCCGCCGTAATCAATCGCGAACGATGGGAACTTAAATCGATCCCTTTTTCTTTAGCGACGGTTAATACTTCGGGAAATACAGGCAAACCGTCCAACGTCCAGGTGCCGGCCGATTCGACCAGCCAGGTGGAAGGATCGATTCCTTTCTCTTCCAGGAATTTGACCATCACGGCTTCAGCCAATGCTGAGCGGATGCGGTTTGCCGTACACACGAACAATATGGAGGGGTGAGTGCTCTGGTTATCCTCAGGCGTCAAATCATCGCTCCATACTGATGACTTGATGTTCCCAACGGTGCCAGCCATTGAACCGCTCTTCCAGCACACGTTTGCC
This sequence comes from uncultured Chloroflexia bacterium, assembly GCA_963704755.1. Classification (GTDB taxonomy): domain Bacteria; phylum Chloroflexota; class Anaerolineae; order Anaerolineales; family Anaerolineaceae; genus Bellilinea. Next base: position 4,296,657 of record OY969938.1, on the reverse strand, counting down.
TTCCCCGGGGCTATCCAATCCAATCAACTCCAGGTCGGCATCCACCATAATTCGCACCAGTTCGTGGAAGCGTACTTTCGGCTCCCAATGCAGGACCTGTTTTGCCCGGCTGGGGTCCGCCAGCAAATAGTCCACCTCGGTGGGACGGAAATAGCGTGGGTCGATCTTTACATAATCTTCCCACTTTAAACCCACATAGCTGAATGCTTCTTCGAGGAATTCGCGCACCGAATGTGACTCGCCCGTACCGATTACAAAATCACCCGGTTTATCCTGCTGCAGGATCTGGTACATCGCTTCGACGTACTCCGGGGCGTACCCCCAATCCCGTTTGGAATCCAGGTTACCCAGATAGAGCGTATCTTGAGTTCCGGCTTTGATCGCAGCCAATGCACGGGTGATCTTGCGGGTCACGAAAGTCTCGCCGCGCCGGGGAGACTCATGATTAAACAATATGCCATTACTGCCGAAGATGCCGTAGCCTTCCCGATAATTGCGGGTCATCCAGTAGGCGTACACCTTGGCGGCCGCGTATGGGCTGCGCGGTTCTAAAGGAGTATCTTCATTTTGAGGCGGGTGCGCTGCACCGAACATTTCACTGGAGGATGCCTGGTAAAAGCGTTCCTCGAACCCACTTTTACGGATCGCTTCCAGGATACGGGTGGTACCCAATGCGGTGACGTCGCCGGTATATTCGGGCATATCGAAGCTGACCCGTACGTGGCTTTGTGCAGCCAGGTGATACACCTCATCTGGACGGACATTATAGACAATGTTCGAAATCGTCTCGGCCACGGATACATCGCCATAATGAAGGTGCAGATGAACCTCGCCCCCATTCGGGTGTGGGTCATGGTAAATATGATCCAGGCGGCGGGTATTGAATGTGCTCGCCCGGCGGATGATTCCGTGTACTTCATAGCCCAAAGACAACAGCAGTTCGGCCAAATAGGAACCATCTTGCCCGGTAATTCCGGTGATTAATGCTTTTTTCAAGTTATATTCCTCCACAGACGGGTTCTAACCATGCAAGAAAATATCCCTGCAGTTGCCATTTAATTTCCCGCCCAATTGTTCTTCGCATTGGCCTGGCAAATGCTCTTGAGACAACAATTAAGAAACCCGCTATTCCCTTATACTTTACACGTTTAGTCGTCTCAATGCAACTCACTTATTTTGCAAGTATAACCAACCCTCTGGAATGTGTCAATTAAGGAAATGGAGGTCGTTGAAAAGTCACTTGTTGACAAAAAATGGGGGATATGTGGTGGCGCGTCTTCGCCGCGCCACCACATATCCCCCATTTTTCTTTAGAATAAATTATTAAAAAAACAGTCCTGGGTTGGCTAAGGAAATCAACCCAGGACTGCCTCAAAAAATCAGTTTAGGCTACCTGGACTTCGATTGCTTTATGAAAGACCATGCCTTTTTCTTCTTCGTCGTAGTCTGCGATAACCGTATCGCCTTTCTGGAACTGGCCCGAAAGGACGCTGATCGAAAGCGGGCTTTCGACGTGTTTCTGTAATGCGCGCCGCAGCGGGCGGGCGCCGAAAGCCGGGTCGTAACCAACTTCGGCCAGCCATTTCCGTGCAGCCGCGGTCAATTCGACGCTCAGGCCATGCTCCTTCAGCCGGTCACGTACCTCAGTCATTTGCAGATCCACGATCTCATACATCTGATCTGTCGAGATCGGCGAGAACATGATGATCTCGTCGATCCGGTTGAGGAATTCTGGCCGGAAGGTGGTTTTCAGCGCTTTATCGATCTTCTCGTGCTGAGCGCGATCTTCTTCGCTCTTGGCCTCTTGCAAGAAGCCCAGTGTGCCACCCTGGCGGACAAACTCGGTTCCCAGGTTGCTGGTCATAATCAAAACCGTATTGCGAAAATCGACCACCTGGCCCTGGCCATCGGTTAACCGGCCGTCGTCCAGGATCTGCAACAGTGCATTCCAGACTTCGGGGTGCGCTTTTTCGATTTCGTCGAAAAGGATCACCCGGTAAGGCCGGCGGCGGACCGCTTCGGTCAGTTGGCCGCCTTCTTCGTAACCAACATATCCCGGAGGGGCACCGAACAGGCGCGAAACGGTGTGCTGCTCGCGGTACTCGGACATATCCAGCCGCACCATAGCTTCTTCATCGCCAAACATGAACTCGGCCAACGCTTTGGCCAGTTCGGTCTTACCAACGCCTGAAGGGCCGATAAAGATAAACGAACCAATGGGCCGGCGCGGATCTTTCAACCCGGCCCGCGCCCGGCGGATCGCATCCGAAATAGCATGGATGGCCGCGTTCTGGCCAATCACCCGCTCTTCCAGGCGTTCTTCCATGTGCAGCAGGCGTTCCGCTTCAGATTCCATCATCTGGCTGACCGGGATGCCGGTCCATTGGGCCACTACCTGGGCAATGTCGTCCACATCGACCACTTCGTCCAGCTTGTGTTCGGCTTCCCACAGGTCCCGTTTTTGGTTGAATTCTTCTTCCATGCGCAGGCGCTCAGCTTTTTTGCTGGCAGCCCGTTCGTAATCGCGCTCGACGCCGGCCTTTTCCTCTTCTGCCGAAAGTTTTTCCAGCTCGGTCTTCATTTCCTTCAAGTCGGGCGGCAAAGAGAACAACGCGACCCGCAGCTTGGCCGCTGCCTCATCCATCAAATCGATGGCTTTATCCGGCAGGTGCCGGTCGGTGACATACTGGGCAGACAGGCGCACGGCAGCGACCAGGGCATCGTCGGCAAAATGGACTTTGTGATGGGCTTCGTAGCGATCGCGCAGGCCTTGCAGCATCAGGATCGTATCTTCGATGGTCGGCTCTTCCACATACACCGGGGCAAACCGGCGTTCCAGGGCCGAATCCTTCTCAATATGCTTGTGGAATTCGTCCAGGGTGGTCGCGCCTATACATTGTAGTTCCCCACGGGCCAGGGCCGGCTTGAGCATGTTGGAGGCATCCATGGCACCTTGGGCAGCCCCGGCGCCCACAACCGTATGCAGCTCGTCGATGAACAGGATAATTTCGCCTTCGGATCGCTGGACTTCCTCGATCGCGGCCTTGAGGCGTTCCTCGAACTCACCACGGAAGCGGCTGCCGGCGATCATTGCGCCCAAATCGAGCGAAACGACCTTTTTACCCATCAGAATCTCGGGCACATCGTTGGACGCGATCTTTTGCGCCAGCCCTTCGACGATGGCAGTTTTACCCACACCAGCTTCGCCGATCAATACCGGGTTGTTCTTGGTCCGGCGTGAAAGCACTTGCATGACCCGCAGAATTTCGTTATCGCGGCCAATGACCGGGTCCAGTTTACCTTCCCGGCCCATTTGGGTCAGGTCACGTGAATATTTCTCAAGGGTGCGGTAGCGTGTTTCAGCCTGCGGATCGGTTACCCGCTGGCCCCCCCGCAATTGCATGACTGCATCCAAAACCCGCTCGCGGGTGATACCGCTGCCTTCCAATAAACGGGCGGCCGGAGTATTGCGCTCACTAAGAATGGCCAGAAAGAGGTGTTCGGTTGAAATATACTCGTCTTTCAACCGGTTGGCTTCTTCATTGGCCAGGTCGATGATCCGCTTTACGCGTGGAGTAATGAAAATTTGGACTTGGGCGTTTCCGCCGCCAAATATACTGGCTTTCGGGCTGGTGCGAAGGATGTAATCCAGGCGTTCTGCCAGAGACGAAGGATCTACTTTCAAGATTTCCAAAATCTGAGTGATTACGCCTTGAGGTTGTTCAATTAATGCCAACAGAATGTGCTCAGTATCAATCTGGTTATGTCCATAACGCTGAATGATCTCGGCAGCCCGTTGAGCTGCCTCCTGCGCGCGCTCTGTAAATCGGTCAAATCGCATCATAGGGGGTTCATCCTTTACTAACTAAATACGTAACTACCCAGTCCAGGGTGAGAAGTATCTGAATTTGAGGTGTTTGTGGAAGCCAGGCCTTCACAATCACTTCAAATTCCAGATTCAACCCCATCGGCTGAGCAGTTACCCAAAAAACTGTTTAATTGCTGTAATTATAGCATTGTGAATATTAACATTGCCCATGCATTGTGTAAGAGTTATGTTAGTGCGAATAGGGGTTAGCAGTTAGCTTTTAGGATGTAGCGGTTGTGGAGGGGATTTTTCTTGATGAACATAGGTTCAACACCTTTCCACCCAAAAGGAAGGCGGGGATGAGTATCGGCGAACAAGCTTTGCCGGTGTTCGGGCCGGTCTCCAGACCAAGCCCGCTCTTATTCATTGTGTAAGGACAGGCAAATTCATATTAAACATATAGGATACATTTTATCCTGATTTTGCTATACTCTAATGACGTCGCAATCGCTGTGCGGATCACAGGCTATATCGCCAGAGTTATCTGTGCCCGATTGCATTTATCCACTTTTTTTCTCTCATCGCGGATTGCCACCCAATGGCAAGGATTATGGAGGTAACGGATGTTATCCAACTTGAAAGTTGTCCCCACCATCCCCGCTATCGATTTTGCCCGCGCCAAAAAGTTTTATACCGAAAAACTGGGGCTCACGCCCCAAAACGAGAGCCCGGCCGGCGTGTTTTTCCGCTGCAAGGAACTCCTGGCTGTTCCTCTATACCACCCAATTTGCCGGTACTGCCCAGCACACCCTGGCCAGTTGGGAGACCGAAAACCTGGAACAGGACATGCAAGACCTGCGCAGCCGCGGTGTTGTTTTCGAGGAATATGATTTTCCCGGGTTGAAAACCGTAAATGGGGTTGCTGTGATGGGCGATGAAAAAGGCGCCTGGTTCAAAGACAGTGAAGGCAACATCCTGTCGATCTCACAGAGCGCCAACCCGCCGAAATAACGGCTAGGCCTCATCCTCTGCCGGCAACGGCAGCCGCTCTCGACCCACGGCATCCCGGACGGTATTCAACAACAGGCGTTTCAGGATTTCCGGAAAAGGGATGCCATACATATCCAGGATCACAGACAAGGCCATGTCCAGTTCTTTGGGGCCGAAAGCCGGGTTGCAGTTGGTATCGATAAAGAAATAACGGCCGGATTGGTCGAGACGGACGTCAAACTTGCCATAATCGTACATATTGGTGACTTCAAAGGCTTTTTTGACGTATTCTTTCAGGATCGGGTCGTCGAATTTATCGTAACGGAAGGTTGTACTACCGGGCAGCAGCCACTGATCCTCGAAGGTAGTGTATACGTATTTCTCTTCCGGTTTGATAAAGACCCGTTCGGCCAGGTAAACCTTTTTGATCATGCCCTCCAGCAAAATGGCCGTGATTTCCTGCCCGGCGATGAACTCTTCCACCAGCACGGGTTGTTTGTAGGTCTGGATCAGGAATTTGAGCCGGTCGCGTAAATGCTTCTCGTTTTCGGATATCGCATCGGCGGTAATTTCCACGGCTCCGTGGATCGAGTTCAATTTGGAGATAAGCGGGTAGCGCAAAGTCGGATCGATATAATCGCTGGGGCTGTTGAAGAGCTGGTACTGCGGTACCGGAATCCCGTTTTGCTGGAGCAGTTTCTTGACCAGAAACTTGTTGGTATCCAGCGACAGCCCCAGGATGTCGGCGCCGGTGTACGGTACACCCAGCAGTTCCAACACGCCCGGAATGGCCGAAGACAGGCTTTCATCGCCCTTGACCGAATCGACCAGGTTTAAAACCACGTCGGGGCGGTCGTGGTCCAGAAGGGAGGGTAAATCGGCGCTGCCGGCGTACAAAAACACCGCTACGTCCAAGGCCTCCAGGTATTTTCCGATCAGTTCGGCGTCTTTGTCCGCGTCTTTCTCGGTGATGTATTGTGCCTCGGTCGCAAAATATTCGCGGCGCACATCGCTGTAGAGGATACCGATCCGCCTGGGCAGATCTTCGATCCGCTCCGGCTTGATTTTAATTCTGTGCATGAGGCCTCAATTCAGAAAGGATAATCTCCTGGGCAGGCAAATTTTCGTCCTGGTGTGATCGTGGTGCATCATCCAATAAATGCACCGGGTGTCTTCTTCTTGGTAGAATAACGCTGGAAAGACAGGAAAGGCGCCCCTGAATTCGCTAATAAATCGTTCCCGTACTTACTTTAATATACCGTTAAATTGCCGTATTACAAAAATTCCGGGAAATTAAATGAAACTCACCATCCAGCCTCTCACCCCTGACTTGTGGCCTGCGCTAGAAGAGCTTTTCAGCGCGGGAGGACCGGTCAGCCGCTGCTGGTGCATGTATTGGCGCATCGGGAATAAATACCGCCGTCGCCCGCGCGAGTTGAACAAGGCGGACTTTCAGGATCTGGTCAATGCCGGCCCGCCGCCGGGTTTGCTGGCCCTTAAGGCCGGCCGGGCCGTAGGCTGGTGCCAGCTTACCCCACGCGACGACTTACCCTGGCTGGACCAAACCTGGCGGCTCCGGCGCGTGGACGATGCGCCGGTCTGGTCGATTTCATGCTTCTATATCCGCAAAGGCTATCGCAAACAAGGCATCACCTCTGCTTTGATCCTCGCCGCCATAGACGCCGCCAGGCGCGCCGGCGCCCCTGCCCTGGAAGCCTATCCCCTGGATGCGGCCTTGACGCCCAGCGCATCCGGCACAGGCTATGCGACCACCTTTGAGCGAGCCGGCTTCAAGGTCGTCGCCCGCTATACGCCGCCCCGCCCGGTTATGCGTTACGATTTTCGCCAGGACGCCAGCGACTCTCCCCATTCACCCTCAGCGGCAAAGCAGCCCGACTGAAACCTCGACTTACTTTTTGATCCACCCGATCAGGCGTGGGACCCGGGCCTGATATGCCCGGTATACATCTCCATATTCCTGGAGCAGCGCTTCCTCTTCGACGTGGGTCAGGACCCAAATCAGCAACAGCCAGGCAGGCGTTAGGGCAACGCCGATCAAGGAACCAAATATGAGTGACCAACCTAACGGCCAGAGGATATCACACAACATCAGCGGGTGGCGGATAATCGCATAAAGGCCATCGGTGCGCAATGTCTCCCGATGATTTGGCCCGGTTAAGGGCACGATGCGCAAGACCGGTGTACCAAAGTACAGGCTGCCCAGGAAAATAACCCCGCCCACGGTCGCCAGTAAGGCAGGACTTAGCCCAATCCGCGGCTGGGTCACAAATGGCAGCGGCAGGATAATCCGCGGAAGTTCGGCCAGAATGAAAGCCGGTACGCCAAACCCCAGCTTGCGTCCAGAGTCCGGGTGCCGACTATGCCAAAGCAGGCCGCCCAACCGGTTGCTGCGAGAAAAGCCCAGAACCAGGGATCGCTAAAAATCTCCATGTATACAATCTACGCCTCCTCCGCAATTGTATACCAGGATTAGCGTATCTCGATAAACCCGCGCTGGCTTTTCATCACCCAGCAGCGCCGCTTGATCGCATTCACACCGAACACAAAATCCACCGGCAGGCCGACTTTCGCTTCGAGTGGGCTCAAATCGCTCAACACGAACTGGCATTTACCCAGCGACCAGCCGGACAGGCACAAGCTGCGGCATTTATAGGTGGACAGCAAATATTCGGCGCCGGTGTTATCCACTACCTTCACCATCTCATCTACACAAGCTTCTTCATGCAGGGATGCGAACTGACTCCGGTTGAGCAGACACATGGCGGTACCCGTATCGAACACGGCTTTCAGCCGGTGACAGCCCAGCATGATCTCGAAGAGCGGCAGGTCGAGGCTGAAATCCGTCTCCAAATAAACGATGGCGTCAGTGACTGCCCCATTGTCGTTGAGATAGGTCATTTCGTGGGACATGAAATTCAGGAAGAGCGGCTTGCGTAAGAGCACGTCGCAGCCCAATGCCATCACTACCCGGAAGGGCAGCGCCCCCAGGCCCCCTACCGAATCGGGTTGGACGTCCACCACCAGGTCGCCAAAGGCCTCCCCAAGAAAATAGACCTCATTCAGGCGGACCTGCGCGACCGTGGCCGTGGCGAAACCGCCCTCGAAAGTCCGCGGGGTTACCGGTTGGTACGGATACGCATACGATTGAAGAATACTGGAAACGCGGGTGCCGGTGTCGATATAGGCATACCCGTCCAGTTGACCCACGCGAACAGGTGCAAAAATCCTGTTCTTATTGAAGATGAAAGCCCGTTTCATCGCTTCACCTTTCCCTAAAGGTGCGCTTTGCCCCCAGCGCAATAAATAAAGCACCGCCTGTGAACAAAGCTCAGGCTTGCCAGGTCAGGTAGCAACGATAAATTTTGATTTAAATAGAGAGGCAGATCGAAAACAAATAGGCCTGTTAAGATTATAGCATTTTTAGAGGCTGTCTAGACATTCTGTTTTGGGAGACTTTGTTTGCGAAACAAACCCACCCAAGAAAATTTCGAGCAGGTTCTATAACCAACCACACCTTTTCATGGTTACCTGTTTGGAATCAGGGCGATGTTGGCTGTACCCGGGTACTCATCGTTTTTATAATTTTTTTAAATTGCCGGATATGGGTGTGTTCATGGCGGGCAAGCCATTGCGCATAAAAATACACTGTCCGTTCCAGCGGACGGCCCGCCCCGGTCACAAGCGCCATACGGGACCAGGCCTCTGGTGTTAATGGTCTTAACACCGCCAGCAATTCGGTCCGTTGGGCCTTAAAGGCCTGCAATGAGGGGTGAAATTCCTGTTCGCGATAATCGGTCCGCTTGATCCAGGACCTGGGGTTGATCGCCCGGATGGTCGGCATATCCTCGGCCAGGATCGTGCGGATGCAGTCGCCCCACACATCGGAGCATGCCCGCAGGTGAGCCAGCACCTCGTCGGCCGACCACTCCCCTGGTTCGGGTGCAGCCCGCAGTTGCGCCGGCGTCAGGCCGGCGGTCAGCGTGGCAATCTGCCCAGGCATCCCGCTGAGCATGGTCAGGACCTGGTCAATGGTGAATGTGCGCTTGGGCATGGGGAAACTCCTTATATAGTATCTGGAAAGGGCCAATGCATGGTTATTTGATTATATTGAATTCGGGAAATTAGCAGATTTTTTAAAGAGTAGATTAACGTGAATTCGGGATAAAAGAAAAGAGAGGTAATTTGAGTGTGTTTTTATTTGTGGCGGCTGCGCTGCCACAAATAAAAACACACTCAAAAACTCTTATTCCGAATCGACGTTAGATTATGTAACCGCTAGCAAATCGGAAGAAGCGCGAGAGGCAAATTTAAATTTTGGTTTGGTTCAATCAATATGAATCCCTTGCCCCGAATCAGGTTTTCGTGATAATACTATGCACGTAATTCTTTGGGCTCTTATTTGGTTGAATTCCAAGAGTTACAGTAACTACTCGGGCTTTGGGTACCCCGAATCGAAATGCTTGTGGGATTGAATCCATCGCAATTATTTCGATAGCGAGGAGCATACCAAGGTTATGCCGTCAAGAGCCTCAGACGTGATACAAAGGAGTTATATCCGCTGAAGTGACGAAAATACAATAAAGGTTGAAAACAAGCCTTCAAATTACGCTTCAGACATTTTGAAAGCCATCGGGGAGATATTTTGGTCTTCAAAATGAAGGCAGCCATCATTGAGTTTATAACAAACTTAATGTTGCCTATTTTAATTTAGGGAAAGATTTGGGCTTTCTCAAATTAATTTAACTTTGGCCAAATCTATTGTCGTCGCGAGTCCTGTCCGGTTCGCCCAAGGGGTATGCTGCGCACCAGGACTTTGTGCCTTTGGCAAATACAGCTCTGGGAATGCCACGGGCAGCAAAAACCGCTGCGGTTGCAAGGACTGACTTTTTTTGAAAAGGTTATAAAGAGGGGCACAATTTATGAAACAAATATTTCGAAAAGGCCTAAATACTATTCTGGAGTACAAGGTATGGATAGCATCTTCGGCTTTTTGCTTCACCGTTTGGCTATTTTTTTTGCTCTCATTTTGGCCTGGCATATCAACAGTCGACTCTCTCAATCAATTTAATCAGGCTATAACGAATCACTATACTAGTTGGCACCCGGTATTTGATACATTAAACATAAGGTTACTTTTTCTATTACACCATTCACCTGCAACAATCGCTTTTTACCAGATAGTGGTACTCAGTTTGATCGTGGGATATGGCTTTTATTCAATCAATAAATACTTAAAAGTAAATAAAATCGTTATTTTTCTTTCCGTGATTATTGTGTCTTTATCATTGATCAATGGAATGATGGTGATCATGATTTGGAAGGATGTACTCTATAGTTCATTTGTTCTCTTATTTGCTATATTCGTGTTTAATATCATTATCTCAAATGGTGTCTGGCTGAATTCAAAAGCGAACCTGATCATGCTTTGCATTTCTGGAAGCCTGATCAGTCTTTACCGATACAATGGATTTCCAGTCCCAATTATTACAATCGTTTTATTAATTGTTTTCTACAGGAAATACTGGAAGAGGCTAATGATTTCAAGCCTCATCATTTTATTGACGGTAATTACACTTCAAGAAAGTATTAATAAAATCGTAGATGTACAAAAAGATTCAAGCCAATCGATCGGTGTGACTTTTTTACATCCGATTGATGCTTATGTAAGTCAGATTAACGATCTACAGAATGTATTATCAGAAAAAGACCTCAATTATTTAGACGCCATCTATCCGTTGTCAAAGAAATGGGAATATAGTTGCTATGATGCAACAGTATTTTTTTATAAAGGTGTAAGTTTTGCGCCTATACAAAAAGATCCTGTTGAAGCATTAGATATATTTTAAAGCTCTTTAAATATGATCCGGCCATAACTTGGAATCACTTCACCTGTCTAAGTTCTTTTGTCTTGAGAATTGACCAACCAAAGAGTGTCTATCTTGAAACAGTGGTGTTCGATACCATCGATGCAAAAAACTATCCTGCCTGGGCAAAGTATGAAACGATAATTCGCCAGAGGTCAAAGTTGGGAAAGGTTAGAAATCTAATCTTACAAATCAATGATTTAATCACTAAATACGACCCGGGTAAAATTTATTGGAGGCCGGCAATATATTTATACGCATTGATAATTTCTGTGGTCGTTTTTTCAATTAAGAATTGAAATAGAAAGTATTTAGTCCTTCTGATACCCGTATTGATTTAAACCCTTGTCATTATGTTTGTAGCCCAGCTTGAAGCACTACGCTATCAATATCCAATCTATTTGGTCAGCATGGTTTTTACGCTGCCACTGATGTTTTCGAGGTCATCGCTCAATCACGATTTTTGGAAGCGAGGCTGGCCTTTTCAAGCTGCAAAACCTTAATTCTCGCAAATGAGTTAGGAGATTCAGAAGCAAAGAAGCCACAAAAAAGCTAAGTTGCGTTGGGCTGCCTTATCATTCCCCCCACAAGTTCAGGCATGGTCATGCAGTTTATGGCTTGAAACAATCAAAAGATGTTGGCGATTTGAAAGCAGTCAGTCAAAACCTGATGCACTCGAATTTGAGTATCACGGATGGGGAATACGGTATTTTTTCCTCGGCCGACGTTGGCCAAAGGATTGCAAATTTAGGGGGAAAGATAGCCGCCGGGGATTCCTCCCAGGCGGAAATTATCAATCAATTTATTGAGCTTGCAGAAATGTTAAAGAAAACTCAAGGTGTTTCTGGAACAAATTGACCCTTAAAAAAGGGCTTTTTGTGGGCCCGGTAGGGATCGAACCTACGATCAAGCGGTTATGAGCCGCGCGCTCTGCCACTGAGCTACGGGCCCTTAAAAAGGGCGAATTCTTGCGATATGAAGGTACAGAGTCAAGCGGTTATCCCCATTGAGGGGACCTTGTGAGCCCGCGCGCTCTGCCACTGAGCTACGGGCCCTTAAAAAGGGCGAATTCTTGCGATATGAAGGTACAAGAGTCAAGCGGTTATCCCCATTGAGGGGACCTTGTGAGCCCGCGCGCTCTGCCACTGAGCTACGGGCCCCTAAAAAGGGCGAATTCTTGCGATATAAAGGTACAAAATTCAAGCGGTTATCCCCATTGAGGGGACCTTGCGCGCCCGCGCGTTCTGCCACTGAGCATTGATTCGGATTTATTGCGCGAGAAATATTTTACTCGATATTTTGAGATTTGTGGAATTCGGTTGCGTTTTGCTTCGATAATTCTTATCCGTGCGACCGCTTCTCAATATATAATTATCTCGTTGGTTTGATTTTCGGGTTGGCCGCGCGACACTTCGCGAAAGGGGTAAAAAATGCAGGAATTTCACTCCAGCTTTAAATATCAATATGATGACGTGATTCCGGCTCAACGTGCCCGGTTTACACGCAGTACCCAGACCAAAACCATATCGATTTTAGGAATTGTAGCCACAATTGTTGCTGTCGGACAAAAAATATACGAATGGAGAGGTGGCCAAGAGGCCATTCAATGGATGGCGCCGGTTTATGTTGCCCTGATTTTTATGGGGGTTCTGCTCATAAGCTATTTATTGATGCCTATCCTGGACTTCTACACGAATAAGGATTGGAAAGCCGAGCATGATCTGTCGATGGATGAAGTCAAACTTAAAATTATCCTTCCCGGGTAGGCCCAATGGATTTGAATTGAAGTGGGGCAAAATCAAAAAAGTAATCGAAACACAAAATGTATATATCTTATATTTCGGTTCCGGGAGCCAGGATTTCTTTTTCCTGCCCAAACGGGCCCTGTCATCGGCAAATTTCCGGAACGATTTTCGCCAATTTTTAATTAAAAAAGGGGCTCCGACCTGGCAAGGCGCTTAGGCTTATGCGACCCGTGCAACCCATCCGCACCTTGCATCTTTTCCCAGGGCTCAGCCGCGAGCTGATTGCGCTGTTAAGCGGTCTTGCGCCCGCGGATTGGGATAAACCAACCGCCTGTGCCGGATGGTCGGTCAAGGATGTGGCTGCGCACCTGTTAGGCGGCAGTCTGGGGCGGGCAGCCGCAACTCGGCCGACATCCCCAACGCCTACAAACCCGGCATCGCAGACCTTTGAAGAGATCGTGGCCGAAATCGACCGGAGTAACGCCGAATGGATCAGCGCTGCCCGCCGGATCAATCCGGAGCTGCTGATCGCTTATATCAAGATGGCCGACCAACACATGCTCACCTATTTTCGTTCTCTAGAGCCCTTCGCGGCGGCACCGATTCCAGTTACCTGGGCCGGGGAAAAGGCATCTCAGGCCTGGTTCGACATCGCCCGCGAATATACCGAGAAATGGCTGCACCAGCAGCACATCCGCGAGGCGACCGGGCGACCTTTGCTCAATACCCATCACTGGTTATTTCCCGTTCTGGATACCTTTCTACGAGCCTTGCCTTATACCTATCGCGGGATTGTTGCAAAAGATAGTGCGGCGATCTTATTCAAAATCACAGGGACGGCCGGCGGCAACTGGTCGCTGATCCGCCAGGACTCAGGCTGGGCGCTCTTTTCCGGGCAGGTTCCACGCCCAACCACCCAGGTGACTTTAAGCCAGGATACCGCCTGGCGGCTGTTCACAAAGGGGATCGAACCGGATATTGCGCAACAACGAACCGTGATTACAGGGAACCTGGCCCTTGGCTTACCCTTACTCGATATGGTATCGATCATGGTATAAGCGCCTAAACCAAACCCAGCAGGCCGCCGCAGGCAGCGAAATACAACACCACGTAGACAATCGCCGCCCAGCGGGTCGAGCGGAAATCCAGGTGAAAGACATAATCAAGCAGCAGCTCGACCAGCAGAAAAGTCAATGCGCAGGTAATTTGGACGAAGTACAGCCCCGGCCGGCTCAGGCCGGCAGCCCCAGCAAACGCAAAGCAAAGACGGCCATGCAGACCAGGTAAAACGCCACCGCTGTCAGCGCCCCCAACCGATTCGCAACCGCCAGCATGCTCTCCTCCCCAGGTGTCCATCAGGTTTCGGTTATCTAAATAACGTGAATTCGGGATAAGAGTTTTTGGGTGTGTTTTTATTCGTGGCGGTTGCACCGCCACGAATAAAAACACACCCAAATTACCTCTCTTTTCATTTATCCTGAATTGACGTTAAATATAAAGTCGGTTTCTCGCCAAACCCGATTGCACATCAGTGTGTCCTTGAAAAAACGCCTTATAACTAATCAAGTTTGTGTTAAAAAGGCCCTCGATTTTGGGACATTCGCAGCCCTTTCAGCGTTCAAAAACCGAACCACCGCAACACTGAATAACTGTGACGCTCCCCTGACACTTGACACCTGACCCAATTCTCCCACCGCAAAACGGTAACACCGAATCACCGTCTCACTGTGACACTCCACCTGACACTTTCTCCCCTGACTCTTTTTACTCCACCTCCCCCGACAGCAGCCTTGCCTTCTGCCAGGGCTGCATATTGCTTTCATCTGCCAGAACCCCGCGCAGCTCGTAGATCTGGTCGCGCAGGATGGCCGCCTTCTCGAACTCCAGGTCTTTGGCCGCCTGCTTCATCTGCGCGTCCAGCTCGTGGATAATCCGTTTCAAGTCGTTGACCGGGATCTGGGCCGCATTGCGCGAACGACCGCCGGCGTGATACTCGCCGCGCGCTTCGGCCACACCCTGCGGCACGGTCAATCGTTCGGTCAGGTCGTGGATGGCCTTGATGATGCCCACCGGCTCGATGCCATGTTCCAGGTTATAGGTCGTCTGTTTGGCCCGCCGGCGGGTCGTCTCGTCGATGGCCAGCTTCATCGAATCGGTCATCTTGTCGCCGTACATAATCACCCGCCCATTGACATGGCGAGCCGCGCGCCCGATGGTTTGGATCATCGAAGTGCGTGAGCGCAAGAAGCCTTCCTTGTCAGCGTCCAGGATGGCCACCAGCGAAACCTCCGGCAGGTCCAGCCCTTCGCGCAACAGGTTGATGCCCACCACCACGTCGAATACACCCATGCGCAGGTCGCGCAGGATACCGATCCGTTCCAGTGTTTCCACCTCGGAGTGCAGGTAATGCACCTTGATGCCCAACTCCATCAGGTAATCCGCCAGGTCTTCGGCCATGCGCTTGGTCAGCGTGGTGACCAGTACCCGCTCGCCGCGTTCGATGCGTATATTGATCTCTTTGACCAGGTCGTCCACCTGGCCGTGGGTTGGCCGCACTTCGATTTCGGGGTCTACCAGCCCGGTCGGGCGAATGATCTGCTCGACCACCTGGTCGGCCTTTTTCATTTCATAATCCGCCGGGGTAGCCGAGGTATAGATGGTATAGCCCATGTGCGCTTCGAATTCATCGAATTTGAGCGGGCGGTTATCCAGCGCCGAGGGCAGGCGGAAGCCGTAATCGACCAGGGTTTGCTTACGCGAGCGGTCGCCGTTATACATCCCGCGCACTTGCGGGACGGTCATGTGCGATTCGTCCAGGAACAGCAGGTAATCACTGGGCAGGTAGTCGATCAGGGTCCAGGGGGCCGATCCGACCGGGCGTTGGTCGAGGTGCCGCGAATAATTTTCGATGCCTGAACAATAGCCCACTTCCTTGAGCATCTCCAGGTCATAGCGGGCCCGCTGCTCCAGCCGCTGCGCCTCCAGGAACATATCATGCGCCTTGAAATAAGCTAACCGCTCTTCCATTTCTTTTTCGATATCACCCAGGGCCGCTTTCAGGCGCTCATCGCTGGTAACAAAATGCTTGGCCGGGAAGATCGACAACTCGTCGGGCTCCTCATACAGTTCACCGGTCAGCGGGTTGACCACCTGGATGCGCTCGACCTCGTCGCCGAAAAAGGTAGTGCGATATACCTTGCGTTCCTCGTAGGCCGGGAAGATTTCGAGCGTATCACCACGCACACGGAAGGTGCCCTGGCGCAGTTCCAGGTCGTTGCGCTGGTATTGGATTTCGACCAACTGGCGCAGCAAGGCGTTGCGCCGGTAGATCTCGTTCATTTTAAGCACCACCTGGCCCTTGTTATATTCCTCCGGGCTGCCTAACCCGTAGATACAGGAAACTGAGGCTACCAAAATCACGTCTTTGCGCGACATCAGCGCGGCGGTTGCCGCCAGGCGCAGCCGTTCGATTTCTTCGTTGATTTCGGTTTCCTTTTCGATGTACAGGTCATGCTGCGGAACGTAGGCTTCCGGCTGGTAGTAATCGTAATAACTGACAAAGTATTCCACCGCGTTTTCGGGGAAAAACTCTTTGAACTCGGCGTACAACTGGGCCGCCAGGGTTTTGTTGTGAGCCATAATCAGGGCCGGCATTTGCAATTCCTGGATAATGTTGGCCATCGTGAAGGTCTTGCCTGTGCCGGTCGCCCCCAGCAGCACCTGGTTTCGGTACCCCTTTTGAATCCCTTCGACCAGCTCGCGAATCGCCTCCGGCTGGTCGCCGGTGGGAATGTAAGGCGCCTGCAATTTGAAATCCATAGAAACACCTGTCTCCAAGTGAAAAATTTCGGTAACCACCCAGCCTAACCGGAGCAACCACCTGAATTCGGGAACATTTAACAAGAGCCTGAGTAGTTACTTAATTTGAATAAACTTGTCCTAATTCTAACACAAGTGAAAGGGAAATAAAACAAATATTCTAGTTTTGGGAAGGAGAGATTGGAGAATAGAGATTAGTTGAAGAGGCAAAGAGGCACCGGGGCAAAAAGGCTTCTCCCCTTCCCCACTCGTGGGGGAAGGGGCCGGGGGATGAGGGCCGGTCCGCCTCACGCCTCCCTTAACAGCTCCAGCACAAACACGGCCCCGCCGGCCGGGTCGTTATGCGCGCTCAGGCTGCCGCCGTGAGCGACGGCCAGTTGGCGGGCGATGGCCAGACCCAGGCCGGCTCCACCGGCATCCCGGCTGCGCGAATGCTCGGCCCGGTAGAAGCGGTCGAAGATGCGCTCCAGGTCCTCGGATGGGATTCCCGGCCCGGAATCGTGGACGATGATCTCCACCTGCCCAACCCGGCTCGAGCAGTTCACCTCGATCCGTCCGTCCTCCGGCGTATAGCGAATGGCGTTACTGAATAAGTTATTCAAAATTTGTTCGATCCGCAGCGGGTCACCATTGACAAACACTGGCGAGTCGGCGCAAGGCCGAAAGACCAGTTCACGCGGCTGGACCGCCGGGACAAACCGGTCCACCACCTCTTGAACCAGCCCGGTAAGGTTAACTCGTGTTTTTTTCAACGCTAGTTCGCCCGAATCGGCCAGGGCCAGGGTACGCAGGTCCTCGACCAGGCGGGTCAACAGTTCGTTTTGCGAAAGCACCTTTTGCAGGTTTTCCTCGTCCAGCGGGTACACCCCGTCCAAAATCGCTTCCGCCTGGGCGCGCTGCACGGCCAGCGGAGTGCGCAGTTCGTGGGCGATATCGGCCGTCAGGGCCTTGCGGCGCTGCTCGGAGCTTTCCAATGAAGACGCCATCTGGTTGAAGGTCGTCGCCAGGCCGGCCAGTTCATCCTTGCCGCTCACCTGGGCGCGCTGGGTCAGGTCCCCGGCCGCCATCGCTTTGGCCGCCTTGCTCAACGACTGGATAGGCCGCAGCAAACTGCCGGACAGGATCAGGGTCAGCACCAGGGCGATCACCAGGGCCACCAGCCCGGCTGAGATACCCGCCGAAGAAATTTTGTCGACCAACCCTTGCTGGTAGGCCGGGTCGGCGACTACAACGCCAGGGACGAGCAGATACCCTACGCGATTGTCGGCCTTATTGGTCAGGGCAATCCCCTGGGCCAGTTCGTCGGGCGAGTAGTGGCTCACCTGTGAAATCCCTGTCGAATTGTACACCAGGTTGCCGCTTGCATCCGCCAGGTAGAGATCCAGGTTCATCGAGGTACCGCCCATCATCATCCCCTGGCCATTGCCCTGCCCGTTCCCCTGTCCATTTCCTTGGCCGTTGCCCTGGCCGTTTCCTTGGCCGTTCCCGTTGCCGCGGCCCTGGCCGAAATGCATTCCGTTCTGTTGGACAAACCCGTCCACCACCGATTGCACCCCATTCCAGCTATTATTCTGGTCATAATAATCTTCTAATTGTTGGACGAGCTGGTTCAAGCCATACATCCCCCCCTGAGAGATATACTGGCTCACCTGATTGCCGGCGTCGATGCGGAAAAAGATCACCACGGCCAGCACTGAAACCAGGGCTATCACGCTAAAGGTCAGGAAAAATCGCAGACGCATGGTGTTCCCCCTCACTCAGGGTTTCCGCATCCGGTAGCCTACCCCAAATACGGTTTCGATATAACGCGGGGTCTTCGGATCCGGCTCCAGTTTGGCCCGCAGATTCTTGACGTGCGCATCCACAGTGCGTTCGTAACCTTCGAAGGCCAACCCCTGGGCCGATTCCAACAACTGCAAGCGGCTAAAGGCCCGTCCCGGTTGGCCGGCCAGGCAGGAAAGGATGGCAAACTCGGTCGGGGTCAACTCCACCGGTTCGCCGGCGCGGGTAACGCTATGGGCGGTACCGTCGATGACCAGGTCGTGCACCTGCAGTAAGTCGCGTTCGTCCTGGCCCTGGCTGCTGCGCCGCAGCACCGCCTTGACCCGTGCAACGACCTCGCGAGGCGAATAAGGTTTGGTGATGTAATCATCCGCGCCAATTTCCAGCCCGGCCAGGCGGTCATCTTCTTCCACCCGGGCAGTGACCATGATGATCGGTGTCTCGCGCAGTTTGCGGATTTCGCGGGCCACTTCCAGGCCGTCCATCCCCGGCAGGTTCAAATCCAGCAGCACCAGGTCAGGAGAATGGTTTTCCCACAAACTTAAGGCGTGGTCCCCCCGCGCGGCGGTCAATACATCGTAACCGGCTTTCTCCAGGTAGGAGCGCAGGATTTTCACCAGTTCCGATTCATCTTCGACGATCAGGATCAGCGCCATAAGTCGATTATAGCAGACAGGGCTGCCAGTAATTTCTCCCGCCAGTCGGCTTGGCCCTGGTTGGTCGAGATCCAATAGGCATTCTTGCTGGCGCGTGAATTCATCCCAATATCCGGCAAAGCCCGTGCCTGCACTCCTTCCGGCAGAGGTGGGAAGCGCAGCACAAACTGGTCACTTTCGATCGAAACACTGGCCAGCCCGGCCGTCTCGGCGCGCAGCTTGACACGCATCTGGTAAAACAAATTCGCCACCAGTTCCGGCAGCTCGCCGAAACGGTCGCTAAATTCGCTGTGTAAGGCATCTAACTCACCCTCATCCTGCACACTGGCGATGCGCCGGTACAGGCTCAGGCGCACGTGCTGTTCTGGCACGTACTCGGCCGGGATCCCGGCCGGCAGCGGCAGGTCCACGCCTACCGCCATGCCCAGTTCTTTGACCAGTTCCAGGCGGGAATCGGGCGCGGGCAGACCGCTTAACTGGCGTAACTGGCGCACGGCCTGGGCCAGCAAGCGGGTGTACAGGTGAAAACCCACACTGGCAATTATCCCGTGTTGGCGCGTACCGAGCAGGTCCCCGGCCCCGCGCATCTCCAGGTCGCGCATGGCAATCGAATAGCCGGCTCCTAATTGGGTGTTTTCGGCAATTACTTCCAGGCGCTCCTGGCCTTCGGGAGTGGGTGGTTTGCGCTTATGGCGGAAGAAATAGGCATAGGCCCGCTGGGCGCCGCGCCCTACCCGCCCACGCAGTTGGTAGAGCTGCGCCAGCCCGAAGGTATCCCCGCGATCCACGATTAACGTATTGGCATTGGGGATATCCAGGCCCGATTCAATGATCGAGGTACACAGCAGCACGTCGATCTCACCGTGGGTAAATTGCGACATGACCTGGGAGAGTTCATTCTCATTCATCTGGCCGTGCGCCACACCGATGCGCGCTTCCGGCACCATCTGGCCCAGGTGGCGTTCCATGGCACGGATGGTCTGCACCCGGTTGTGGACGAAGAACACCTGCCCGCCGCGTTCGACCTCGCGCAGGATTGCCTGGCGGACCAGCCGCTGCGAATATGGCCCAATGTGAGTAATGATTGGCAAGCGCTCGGCCGGCGGCGTATTGATCACCGAGATATCCCGAACACCGGTCAGGGCCATATAAAGGGTGCGTGGAATTGGCGTGGCCGTCAGGGTGAGTACGTCCACTTCGGTGCGCATTTTCTTGAAGTGCTCCTTATGGGCCACTCCAAAGCGCTGCTCTTCATCGATAATCAACAGGCCCAGGTCTTTGAAGGACACATCCGGCTGTATCAGCCGGTGGGTGCCGATCAGGATGTCCACATCGCCCATCATCGTGCGCAGGATAATCTCATCCTGCTCGCGGGGCGAACGAAACCGCGAGAGCATTTCGACCTTGACCGGAAAAGCCGCCAGGCGCTGGCGGAAGGTTTCGTAATGCTGCTGAGCCAGCACCGTGGTCGGTACCAGCATACCCACTTGCTTGCCGTCCATGACCGCCTTGAAAGCCGCCCGCAAAGCCACCTCGGTTTTACCGTAACCCACGTCACCGCACAACAGCCGGTCCATCGGACGGTCCAGCTCCATATCCTTTTTGACCTCGCGGATGGCCAGGGCCTGGTCCTCGGTTTCGATGTAGGGGAAGCTGGCTTCCAGGTCTTGCTGCCAGGTGCCATCCGTGCTAAAAGCATACCCCTTGGCCACCTGGCGCTTGGCGTACAGGTCCAGCATGTCCTGGGCCACCTGGATGACCGCCTCGCGCACACGCTGTTTGGTGTTGCTCCACTCGCCCGAGCCCAGACGCGTGGGTGAAGGGGTTTCACCGCTGGGGCCGATATAACGGCTCAGCCGGTCGGCCTGGTGGACCGGTACAAAAAGCTGGTCGCCATCGGCATATTCCAGGCACAAGAATTCGCGCTCGATCCCATCCAGAGTGCGCTGCACCAGGCCGATATAGCGCCCGATGCCGTAATCCACATGCACCACCCAATCCCCGGCTTTGAGATCGGCGTAAAATGCTTCGGGCGCTTCGGCGATCGGGCGCGTGCGGGTGCGCGGCTGGGGCCGTTCCCAGCCAAAGATTTCGCTGTCGGTCAGCAGATGGAAGGGTTTTTCATCTGCCTGGGTCACCGTCCAACCGTCGCTGAGCGTGCCTTCGATAAATTCAGGGACGCAGTCATCCCTTTCGATTGGGCGCTGCTCGTGCCAAAGTTCTTTCAAGCGGGCCATCTGGCGTGAGACGACCACCGTACATTCACCGTCCCGGCTCAATTGATCCAGGTATTCCATAAACGGCTTCAAGCGCCCGGCGTAGCGCGGACCGGGTTGGAAACAACGCGCCAGCGTCGCCGGCTCTTCGTCGCTGGAATAGCCTAGTTCCAGGCTGGCCTGTCCGGTCAGGCTGTCCTGTATCTCCGACCAGGAAAGATAAGGGATCGGATAATCGGGCGAAAGCGTGCCTTCCTGAATGCTCTCGTCGCGCAGCTTGACCGCTTGTTCTTCGATCTCGTTGGCCACGCCAGCCAGCAGATCGAAGTCATCCACCAGAACAAGCGCCGGCGAAGGCAGGTAATCCAAAATGCTGGCCGGTGACGGGTGCACGATCGGCAAATAAAACTCGTCCACTTCCGTTCCCGGGAGTTCTAATTTGGCTGCGTACCCGGGCAGCACTTCCCGGGCCGGGGTCACCAGCAGGCGCTCCAGGGTCTTGACCGTGCGCTGCGAAGCCGGGTCGAATAAGCGCAGCGTGTCGATTTCATCGCCGAAGAACTCGATCCGCACCGGCAGCGGATCGAAGGGCGGCCAGACATCCAGGATACCCCCCCGGCGCGAGAACTGGCCGGGTTCTAACACCACCTCGGCGGCCTGATAGCCAATTTCCACCCAATTGCGCTGCAGCCCTTCCGGCGACACGGTCTGGTTTAGTTTGAAAATCTTGCTGGCCTTGATGAAATCGCGCCGGGGTAAAGTACGCGTCATCACCGCCCGCACCGGCGCGATCAGCACCGGGGGAATCACCGGCTTGGGCTGCCCCAGGAAATGGTAAGCTCCCAGGGCGGTCAGCGCTTGCAGCCTGTCCCGCCGGGTGACCGTGCCCCAGGCAGCTTGCTCGTAAAATGAGGGGTTAGGCTCGGGAAAATACTGTACCGAACGATCATCCAGCCAGAAGGACAGCTCGTCCACGATGGTCAAAGCCCGGTCCGTCCGATCTGTGATCAACAGGATCGCCCGGCCGAGGTCCTGGTGCAAAGCCGCCAATACCGGCAAACGGGCAGACCGCAACAGCCCCAGGGCGGGCAGGTCCACCCCGGAGCGCAGCGCTTCGAGCAGGTTCTGGTATGCATTCAGAGAACGAATCCGGTCGAGCAATCCTTAATCCTCTAAGTGGGCACCATTGAACTGGTTCATGGCCTCATCGATACCTTTCTCGATGAATACCTTAACGGCCGCAGCGGCTTTATCCAAAAGAAACTCAAGTTCTTTTTTTTCTTGACCAACAAAACCCTGCAGTACGTAATTTGCACCTTGTTTAGATCCGGGCGGGCGACCGATACCGAAGCGTAAACGCGGAAAATCCTGGGTGCCCAGCCGTTCGATGATGGATTGGACCCCCTTTTGCCCGGCTGAGCTGCCCGCGGCCCGCAGGCGCAGGGTGCCAAAGGGCAAATCCAGGTCGTCGTGGGCAACCAGGATCTGCCCGGCCGGCACCTTATAGAAGCGCGCCAGGCCGGCCACCGCTTCACCGGAAAGGTTCATAAATGTCTGAGGTTTGGCCAGGTAGATCTTTTTATCACGAAACATGCCCGAGCCAATCAAAGCTTTTTGCTGGACACGCGTCATGGGGATCTCCAAGTCTTTTGCCAGCCGGTCGATGATCAAGAAACCGGCGTTGTGGCGCGTTTCGCGGTATTCCCGGCCGGGGTTGCCCAACCCGATAATTAAATAAGCCGGCCCCTGGCCTTCGGTTTCATTCATGCGAGAAAAAAGGCCGTGCTGAATTTTGTTAATAAAACTACTGCTCACGGTATAGCCTCAACGATGAAAGGATAATTTAGCGACGGCGGTTGCGCCGTTGAATAGAAACATAAAAACCCAGGACGACGAACACAATGGCGGTAAAGCTGACACCCCGCAGCAGGCTGTAGTTCACATCCGCGGGCGTAACCGTCCCGGGATTAGGCCCGTAGGGGGTAGCCGTCGGCAAAACCGGCGTCAGGCTGGGCTCCAAGGTAGGCGCCGGCAAAGCCGGGCTCTCTGCCTGGGATGCGTTCACTGTGGCCGTTTCGATCGCGGTGTAATTACGGACCCGCAGCCCGCTAACTGTCAGCTCTTGCTGGCTGCCATCTTCCAGGGTAGCCCGCAGGACCAGGTCGTAGGTGCCGTCGCTGATCTGGGTCGTGTCCCATACCGCCAGGACGTCCTGGTTTACCGCCTGGTCGCCCTGGCCGATTAGAAACTGTCCGGCCGGGTCACTGCCGGAATAGCCAAAGGCTATTTCGTAGCTTTGCAGTCCCTCCAGGTTGACCGTCCCGCGGATTTCGACCGCCCCTTGCAGCGCCTCTCCGCCCTGCGGACTTAATATTTTCAATCCCTGTGCGCCGGTTTGCGGGAAAAATGCCGCCAGGACCCAGGTTAAAAATAAAATCCCCGAACCGCCTAAAAAACGCATAGCATTTAAGTTTAACACATCGGTTCGATCCACGCAAAGAATTGAAAAGAGAGCGTTCAAAAACGCCCTGCATTTTAGGATAACAGTGTTGAGATTGCCTCATGCTGTATTCCCGGCTTTCCAAGCCGGGAATACAGTTGGCGTAAGAAACACCGAGGTTGAAATCCGAGCGTCGGATGCGGCCGGCAGCAAATAATGAAAATCAAGAAATAAAACAACTAACCCGATTTGCAGGTCTCCAGGCCAATTCAAGAATCCCCCACCCCCCTTAGGAAGGGGGCAAGAGCCAACGGTCCATCCACCTTATGTCCACCTGCCGGCGAGCGTAGCTTAACGCCTTCTCCCTACCAGGGAGAAGGCTGGGATGAGGGTAGATGCCGGCCGGACCGGGCATTCAGTTTAATCAGCGTAGCACTTGAGCAAATTTACCTGGCTGTTGGGATAAAAAAGTCTAGACTCCCAAGAAAGCCGGCTGGTGAATTAAATTTGCTCTTTTTCGGTGCGCTAAAGCGCACCCTACGATTGCAGAATCAACCATGGCCCGGCTGCTTCGCCCCTACGCCGGATGAAAAACGAAAAAAAGGCATGTCCACCTGCCGGCGAGCGCAACTTAACGCCTTCCCCCTCTTAGGGGGAAGGACGGGATGAGGGTAGATGCCAACCAAACCGGTCGCACGCATTAATTATCGTTACGCTATTTATTCTTGCATTGCCCGGAGCGCCAATTTTCCCGGATGTTGAGGTAAAACCAGAAAGCCGGCTGGTGAATTAAATTTGCTCTTTTTCGGTGCGCTAAAGCGCACCCTACGAACTCGAAAACGATATGGGGGTGTTACCCCCCACCCAATCCACTCGAAATACAAATAGGTACTTTTTAGTACTTGTAAAATACATAAAATACTATAATGTACTCATAAATCACCAGAAAGGCATTTTTAATGAAACGAAAAGACTTAAAGTGTTTACGATCAACTCACCAACGAAGACAAGAAGGCCTGGGCTGATAAGGCGGAATACGCCTCCTACCAGGGATTGTACAAATACCTGAAGAACAACCAGGACACCGAGGCATACGATAGGATCGTGAACAGCCTGGTGGCTGCCGTCGGGACCGAGAGATTCGATCAACTGGTCCTTCGCCTGAAAGCTTCCGCTCAAAACGGAATGGCCCCCGGCTTACTGGAAGATGACATCAGCGGATTAAAAAAACGGCTCATCCGCATGATTTTTGCCACCTACGATATTGAGCGCGTCGAGGCGTTAAAAAAAGACTTCGAGGACATCTTGATCGCCTGCGAGAACCAGCTTTCCCGGCTCAAGATAGAGAGCGAGCTATAAGGCAAACCCACATTGAGGAACATACGACAAAATATAGTATTGGACAAAAATGTAAAAATGCAATAAAGCAAGCGCAACTTCGCCGCCAATAGGTAGGAAACCAGAATTTCTTGCCTTTTTTAAAAAACCAATCCTATAAATTTGTGCGATTCCTGCCTTTTGAGTAGAAAAATTAAAAACGCCCTATGTTATAATGAATTAATCTATGACTGAAGAGATTAAAGAACTCCCCGCTGGCACATCCAACCCCGTTGAAACAGCACCTGAAGCGAAAAAAGGTAATAATCGGGTCTGGATCATCGTTGCCATCATCGTTCTCCTCGTGGCCTTATTGGTCGCCGGGATCGTCGTATTAGCACGCAGCCCGGAAGAAACCACGGCCAGGGTGCGGGATATCTTTATCATCTTTATGGCACTTGAATCGCTAATTTTAGGGGCTGGGCTGGTCATCTTGATCGTCCAATTAGCCACCTTGATCAACTTGATCCAGAACGAGGTCAAACCGATCCTGGACTCGACTAATGAGACGGTGAACAATTTACGTGGAACTACTCAGTTCTTGTCGAATAATCTGGTTGAACCGGTGATGAAGCTTAACGAATACCTGGCCGGTTTGCGCAAGTTCTTCGACTTGATCCGCCCGGACAAACACTGAGGCGGGCTTGGCTTGACATATTGAAAGGAGATTAAAATGGCTGAAAGAGACGACTTTGGAGCATTTCTGCTCGGCTTTGTAATCGGTGGCTTAACCGGTGCTATCGCAGCTTTATTACTCGCGCCCCAATCGGGAGAAGAAACCCGCGAAGTAATCCATGACCGCGCCATCGAACTACGCGACATGGCATCTGATTCCGCGACCGACCTGTATTCACAGGCCGAAAAGACGGCTAACGATGCCCGCATCAAGGCTGAAGAAGCCCTGGCAAAAGCCAAACAAACGGCGGACGAATTACAGAAAAAAGGCGCCGTCCTCCTGGACGAAGGCAAATCTCGCCTCAACCAGGTCGTGACCAAAGGCAGCGACTCATCTGACGCTGGTTCGGAAGCCTGAATTTCATCAGCAATCTACGTCCAAAACGACCTGGTTCAGGTCGTTTTGATTTTAAATCCTGTAACTGTTCAAGCCGGTTCAGAAGGTATGGGTTTTTTTTATTGTTCTTGTGTGCTTCGCACACAAAAACAATAAAAAACACCCGCTCTCTCCATAGTTTCTGAGTAGTTATAAATCCTTTTTAAAGGTTGTATGAGCGCTTCGTGCTCATACAACCTTTAAAGAGGACGACAGGCTAAATCATCACTTCACACAAGGTCCAGCTCGTCGGTGGGGAAATACAATTCCTTGAGCACTTCGGGCACTGCCTCCAGCACGTCCCCGGCCAGGACGCTGGCCGACTGGCCAAAGCGCTTTTCAGCCGCCAACCCGGCCTTGCCATGGATCCACACCGCGCTGAGCGCGGCTTGCAGCGGGGACAGACCTTGCGCCAGCAAACCAACCGTCAGGCCGGCCAAAACATCCCCGGTCCCGGCCCGCGCCAGGGCCGGCGTGGCTACCCCGGCCGTGTAGGTTTCGCCTTCCGGGCTGGCAATAATGGTAAAGGCGCCTTTCAGCACCACCACATGCCCCCATTCGCGGGCGAAGCGGCGGGCCGTCTCTTCGCGGGCGGCCTGAATTTCGCCCACCGGCAGGCCGGTCAAGGCACTCATCTCGCCCGGATGCGGTGTCAAGACACTGTTCGCCGGTAAAAGCCCAGGCCAACCGGCCATACGCCCGACCAGGCGCAATCCATCCGCGTCCACCACCAGGGTTGGTCACTTAACCCACCCCGGGGATTGCCTTTAATCAAATTCTGAATGAACTCGACTGTGCCGGGATGAGTCCCCAGGCCGGGTCCCACCAGCACCGCTGTGACGCGATCCAAATTGTCCAGCACTGCGTCGGAGGCGCTGGCCGCAATAAAGCCGTTCTCATCGTCCAGGGGCAGCCAGGTGGCTTCGCGGAAGCGGCCGGCCAGCGCGGCCCAAAGCGGTTCGGTCAACGCAATCCGCACCAACCCGGCCCCACAGCGGTACGCCGCTTCGCCGGCCAGCAAAGCCGCCCCGCTGTAGAATTTACACCCGGCTACCACCAGGGTGGTGCCAAAAGTCCCCTTGTGCAATTCCTCGGTTCGTACGGGCAAGCCAGAGCGCACCAGTGCGGTCGTGATCACGTTCGCGTGAACCGCTTTGCGGGCCGGCAGATCTTCAGGCAATCCCAGGTCTACCGTCGTGATCCGGCCGGCAGCCTGGAAAGCCGGGAATTTGAGCAGCCCGGCCTTGACGGCATCCATACAAATGGTCAAATCGGCCGGCAAAGTCACCGGCGAGGTTTCGCCGCTGTCACAGTCCACCCCAGACGGGCAGTCCACCGCCACCACCGGGGGCAGCCCGGCGGAATTCTTCACATGGGCCAGCGATTGCGCCAGCCCTTCGCGCAGCGGCAGCTTGATCCCGGTGCCCAGAACCCCATCCAGCAGCACTCCCGCCTCCCCCAGCCAGCCGTCCAGTTGGGCATAATTGGGGTCGTCCTCGACACTGCCGATCAATCCAGCAGCTGCACGGACCTGTTCGATCAATTCGTCACCGGCCGGGCGAGGTCGCAGCAAATAGGCGCAGATCCGCCAGCCCCGGCGGGCCAATTCAACCAATGCCACCAGGCTGTCGCCGCCATTATTGCCCGAGCCGACCAGCGCCAGGGCTGTTTTTTGCGGCACCCGGCTATACGCAGTATCCACAATGACTCCCAGGCCGGTCCCGGCCCGCTCCATCATTTCGGCATAACTGACGCCGTGTGAATCGCCTTCTTTTTCGATTGCACGCATTTCGGCTACACTGACCAGCTTCGCCATGTTATTTCCTCGTTTCCTCACTGGGCGGAATTTTTTCTTTTCCGGAAGGCTAACCAAAATTGGTTTGAGGATTTATCTCGATGGGCTGCGCCACCCGAAACGAACACTCAACACATCTGGTCAAGCCCAAATTTGAAAGGTTATTGGCAGCGAGCCATTCCCAAATACATCAAACCAAAAAGTGCTCACTGATGACCGGGTGCTGCTACGGTTTAATTATACTTCGACCGTTGTGACCCCCTTCTTACGATATAATTCGTGCATGCGCAAATGGCTCTACATCGCTGTCTTCTTTTCTGGAATGGCCTCGCTGGCAGTGGAAATGGCTGCCTCCCGATTGTTAGGGAATTATTTCGGCACCAGCAACATGATTTGGGCCAGCATCATCGGCCTGATCCTGATTTATCTCACGGCCGGCTACTTTTTAGGGGGCTATTGGGCCGACCGTTCACCCAAAATAAGCACGTTCTTCCGGATCCTGGTCTGGGGCGGCTTCACCATCGGGCTGGTCCCGATGATCTCCCGCCCGATCCTCCAGTTGGCAGCCAACGCCTTCGATAACTTGCAGTTAGCTCCCTTGCTTGGCTCGTTCCTGGCGGTGATGATCCTGTTTGTCATCCCGGTCACCCTGTTGGGTACCGCGTCTCCTTTCGCCATCCGCCTGGCCCTGCTCGATTCACGTTCGGCCGGTTCCGTTTCCGGCCGGATATACGCGATTTCTACCCTCGGGTCGTTTGTGGGCACTTTCCTGCCTGTCCTGGTGTTGATCCCGCTGGTAGGCACCTACCGCACCTTCCTGGTCTCCAGCGCCATTCTGCTGGTGGTCGCCCTGGTTGGCCTGGCCATTACCTCGGGCTCACGCAAGGTGCTTCCCTACCTGTGGATGCCGGTGGTCCTGGTACTGCTGGCCATCTTTGGTACCCGCGGGACAGATAAAGATACGGCCGGATTGATCTACGAAACCGACTCGGCCTACAATTACATCCAGGTGCTCCAATTCGGCCAGACGCGCTATTTACGGTTAAACGACGGCCAGGGCATCCACTCGGTCTATGACCCGCAGGTTCTTTTTTATGATGGACCCTGGGAACAGGTGCTGGTAGCGCCGTTCCTCAATGCCGGCCCGGTTAACCCGGCTGATATCAAAAGCATGGCCATCATTGGGCTGGCCGCCGGTACCACTGCTCGCCAGGCCAGCGCGGTCTTCCCCAACATTCAAATCGACGGGATCGAAATCGACCCCAAGATCGTCGCAATCGGGCGCAAATATTTCGACATGAACGAGCCCAACCTGAACGTGATCGTCCAGGATGGGCGCTGGGCACTGGACCACACCGACAAGAAATATCAGGTCATCTCGGTGGATGCCTACCGCCCGCCTTATATCCCCTGGCACCTGACTACCCAGGAGTTCTTCCAGCAGGTGTACAACCACCTCACCAAAGACGGCGTTATGGTGATCAATATTGGGCGCGGGCCACAGGACCGCCGTTTGATCGATACCCTGGGCAGCACGATCTTGACCGTCTTCCCCAGTGTGTACGTGATGGACCTGCCCGATTCGTTCAATTCGATCCTGTTTGCCAGCGTCCAGCCGATCGACGCCCGCAACCTGACCGACAATTTCACTCGCCTGGCTTCCGATCCGCAGACACCATCCCTGCTTCTGGAAGCGATGGCCAGCGCCATCACTAACAAAGCCCCCGACCCCAAGCCGGCCGAAGTATTTACCGACGACAAAGCCCCGATCGAATGGATCACGAATGGTGTGGTGATCGATTTTCTGTTTTCCGGTGACGTGGAGATGCTCCAATGAAATTGATCCGCAAGATTTTAATGATCGTGATTACGGTCATCCTGCCCTTTTTCTTTATCATGACGGCCGTTCGCCTGCTGCTGAACCCGCTCTTCCTGATCGTGGAATACAACCTGCCCGGCTTCCCGGCCGATCCTTATGGCTTTACCAAAGAAGACCGCCTGCACTACGGCAATTTGTCGGTCCAGTACCTGTTGAATAACGCCGATATCTCTTACCTGGGCGATATCCAGATGCCGGACGGTACCCCTCTGTATAACGAACGCGAACTGAGTTACATGCACGACGTCAAAGTGCTGGTTCAAGCCACGCTCAAAGTCTGGATCGGTTTCGGCATCTTCCTGGTACTGATGGGGCTGCTCTCCTGGGGTGTAAAGTGGCTCGATGATTACTGGCAGGCCATCTCCTCCGGCGGCTGGTTGACCCTGGGTATTATCGCGCTGATACTGGTGATGGTGTTTGTCAATTTCGACGCGCTGTTTACCGACTTCCACCGTATTTTCTTCACCGGCGATTCCTGGTTATTCTATTACACCGACTCGCTCATCCGCCTGTTCCCCCTGCCCTTCTGGCAGGACGGATTCATCTTCATGGGTGGTTTTTCTGCCATATGCGGTTTGTTGTCCGCCTTGCTGGGCCGGCGATGGTCGCTAAAACTAAGATAGATTAAAAAAGAGAGGTGTTTTCTTATTTTTCGCATGTTTCACATGCGAAAAATAAGAAAACACCTCTCTTTTCAAGCCGGTCCGAACAGTAACGATTAACATTCTTCCAAAATAAAAGCCCTTCAGGATTGGAGGGCTTTTAAAATCTTACGAAACAGTTTCGAATTAGCGAATGGCGACCGGGTTTTCCTTGTTGGCGGATGGATCGAACAGGTGCAGGTTGTCCATATTGATCACCAACTTAACTTTTTCGCCAATGCTGAAGCGGGTGCGCGGATCGACCCGGGCGACGAAATTCGTATCGCCGGAGATCATGTGCAGCAAAATTTCATTACCCATCAACTCAGTCACATCCACTTTGGCGTCGATAGGCTCCGCGTTGATTCCTGAAGGCGAAAATTCGGGGTTGTGCACATCTTCAGGGCGAACACCCATAATCATTTCCTTGCCCACGTAGGAATTCAAGGTGGAAGCGATTGCTTCGGGTACCTTGACGGCAAATTCGCCGGAGTCGACGAACAGATTATTGCCATCCTTGCGCATGTGGCAGGGGAAGAAGTTCATTGCCGGAGAACCGATGAAACCGGCCACGAACAGGTTAGAGGGATGGTCATACAGATTCTGGGGTGAATCCAATTGCTGCAGGACACCTTTGTTCATCACCGCGATCCGGGTTGCCATGGTCATGGCTTCGGTCTGGTCGTGGGTCACATAGATGAAGGTGGTCTGCAAACGCAGGTGCAGTTTGCTGATTTCCGAACGGGTCTGGACACGCAGTTTTGCATCCAGGTTCGAGAGCGGCTCATCGAACAGGAACACTTTCGGTTCGCGCACGATTGCCCGACCCAGGGCCACACGCTGGCGCTGGCCGCCGGAAAGTTCGCGCGGACGACGCTTGAGGAGGTGGTCAATGCCCAACGTCCCGGCTGCTTCCTCAACGCGTTTCTGAATTTCCGCCTTGGGAACCTTGCGCAGTTTCAGGCCAAACGCCATATTGTCGTAAACCGTCATGTGCGGATAAAGCGCATATGACTGGAATACCATCGCAATGTCGCGGTCTTTCGGGGGAATGTCATTGACTACTTTATTCCCGATTAGAACCTGGCCATCGGTCACCTCCTCTAAGCCTGCCAAACAGCGCAGCGCGGTCGTCTTCCCGCACCCAGACGGGCCGACCAACACCAGGAACTCTTTGTCCTCGATTTGGATATTCAGATCATTGAGGGCAGTGAAGTCACCGAACTTCTTCAATACATGACTATATGAAACGCTTGCCATATGAACCAACCTCCTTCCGGAACGAGTATAGTGAGTTAATTATAGCCTTGGCTTAATTTCTTGGCAATCATTTTTGGGTAGTTTACCGGCGATTGCACCATTTTAGTTTTACAAATGCTTCTAAGGTAACGTCAGTTCGGGATAAGTGTTTTTGAGTGTGTTTTTGTGAGCAATGCACACAAAAACACCGGCCGCAATTTTTGCATCTCCCTCCCGTTTTTGATACACTATTTCCAGGGGAAATTCATTACCAACAGGATCCGGGAGATGAACGATCAAATCACTATTGGCCTATGCCGTATCCACATGGAAGCCGGGGAAGTCCGCGACTTCTTGCCCAATTTAGTCGGCCATATTGCAAAATGGGGAGGCAAAGTTATCCTCGAACATGGCTATGGCTCAGGTATGGGTTTGACCGAAGAAGATTACCTGAAGGTCGATCCCCAGATCAGCTTCGCCTCATTGGAAGAAATTTATCGCCAGGAGTACGTGATTGTTTTACGCTACCCTGACGAAAGCCTCATCCGGCTGATGCGCCCAGGCGCCTGCCTGATCTCGATGCTGCATTTTCCCACTCGCCCTACCCGGGTCGAGTTTTTGAAATCGCTGGGGATTGAGGCGCTATCGCTGGATTCGCTTAAAGATGATACCGGCCGCCGGCTGGTGGAAAACTTGCAAATGGTCGCCTGGAACGGGGTGGAAGTTGCTTTCAAAGTCTTGCGCAGCGTTTATCCCCATCCCGGGTTCGAAAATCCACAGCGGCCCCCCTTGCGCGTGACTCTGCTGGGCGGCGGCGCCGTTGGCATGCACGTCGTCCAGGCTGCCATCCGCTATGGCGACGAAAACTACTGGCGGCGGATGGTCTCAGCCGGTGTGCCGGGCGTGCAGGTTAGCGTGGTGGACCACGATTTGACCGGCAATTACCCGGTGATGCAGAACCTGCTACGCAATACGGACGTGCTCATCGACGCTACCCAACGGCCAGATCCCTCCCTGCCGGTGATCCCCAATGATTGGATCGCCTTTATGGCTCCGCACGCCGTACTGCTAGACCTGTCTGTCGATCCGTATAACTGTAACGAAGTGCCATTTACCGTCAAAGGGATTGAAGGCATCCCCCACGGGAACCTGGATAAGTTTTCCTTTACCCCTGACGATCCGGCTTATAATGATATTCCGGTTTGCATCAACAGCCATAATCGCCGCTATGCCGTTTCGTGTTATTCCTGGCCAGGGATTACCCCGCGCAAATGCATGGATATTTACGGCAAGCAATTGGCCCCCATCTTGCGAACCATCCTGATCTCAAAAGGGATCGGCAACATCAATTCATCCGGAACGTTTTTCCACCGGGCTATCCAACGCGCCAGGCTGTCGAATTGGAATCCTCACGCGAATGGTGTAATTCACTAGAGTTCTACCCGAAACAAATTTACGCGACAATTTTATAAAGATTCGAAGGGCGACAATAATGTGCGCCCAGGTCCAATTTTTCTGAAGCGAGTATTTTTGAATTGCCAGTTCGCTTCAATGGTCCCTCTTTCTAATGGGCCAGATTTTCAATTCTTGAGGCTGTCCATGATCAACATTCAATCCGTAGGTTTTCCCCGCATGCAAAAAGAACCCGGGGAAAAACGTGTCTTCCTGCCCGAGTTCATTCAATTTTTCGCCGAAAAGGGCGTAACGGTCAAAATCGAAGAAGGGTATGGATCCCGTTCCGGTTTCACGTTCGACGATTACCAGTTAGGCAACCCGCGGGTGCACTCTACCAGCCGGGAAATTGCCTTTGCCCAAGACCTGGTAATCATCCTGCGTTCACCGACTCCCGATGAAATGCTGATGCTCAAACGCGGCGCCATCCTGTTTTCGATGATGCACTATCCGACCCGCCCGTTAAGAGTTGCCCGCTTGCGCGACCTGGGCATCCAGGCCATATCTATGGACAGTGTCGTCGATGATAACAACATCCGTATGGTGGAAAACATGAAGGCGGTCGCCTGGAACGGCCTGGAAACAGCTTACGACGTTCTAGAAAAACGCTGGCCCAATCTGTGCCGGCCGGATGGGAAACCTATCCAGACCTTGGTTCTGGGGACCGGTATGGTGGGCAAACATGCCGTGGATGCCGCCACCAAGCTCGGCAACATCGAACGCAATAACGAACATATTCTGCGCAGCGGAAACGGCGCAATTGCCTTGACGGTTGGCCGCAACACTTCAACCAACCCGGCCTTGATGGAGGAACTGTTCCGGAGCTGCGATATCCTGGTGGACGCAACCCAACGGCGTGAACTCGAGCAAGCCAGTCGTGCCCAACTCCTGGATCGCCTGGCTGCCCGAACATTCCGTAGTGGTTGATCTGGCCGTGGACCCCTATACCCTCACCGTCGATCCACCGGTCGTACGCGGGATCGAGGGCATCCCCCAAGGGAATCTCAACCAGTACATCTTTGAACCCGATGACCCCCAGTGGATGCGCACCATCCCACCTGAAATCGACACCACCCACCGGCGTACGACCGTCAGTTGCTACTCGTGGCCGGGCATCCACCCCGAATCCTGCATGCGCCATTATGCCCGCCAGATCCGTCCCCTGATGGAGACCCTGATCGAAACCGGCTACGATGAGTTACGCGAAGAAGGCACGTACTTCGAGCGGGCTCTCTACCGCGCCTCGCTGGATGGATGGGTTACCTTGAATAGTTGAGCCGGTATACACAAGAAAAAATTCGTTTTCTTTTTGAACGTTTGTGCTATAATCTCAACGAAACCACAATAATTTTTTCAAGGGGTTCCCGAATCCAAGGTGTTTGCGCAGGAGTAATCCTCACGAACACCTCAATTTCAGGGCCGTTCCCCACCGGCTAAACAATGCCATTTCAACCGGCACCACTTTTTCATGGGAGGTGATCCTATGCCAGAATTACCTGAAATTGCCACACGCGCTCACCAGATGAACGCCGAACTATCCGGAAAAACCATCCGCGCCATCCAGGTTTTGCAGGAAAAATGCCTGAATATCCCCGTCGATGCGTTTATTGGCCAGTTGACCGGGGCCAAACTGGAAGAAGTCTCCTACCATGGAAAATGGATTTTTGTTCACACCAACCAGGGTTGGCTGCTGATCAACCTGGGAATGGGGGGAGAAATCCTGTTGGGCACCCGCCAGAATATGCCCGCCAAGTATCGCCTGGTGTTTGATTTCGACGATGACTCCTGCTTGACGATCAACTTTTGGTGGTTTGGTTATGCCCATTTCGTGACTGAGGACGGCCTGGCCCAACACAAAGAGACGACCAAACTGGGCCCAAACGCGATCGACCTGAGCAAGGAAGCCTTTCGCACCCTGGTCAAAGGCCAGCGCTCGCGGGTTAAACAATTCCTGTTGGACCAGAGTAAGATTGCCGGTATCGGGAATGCCTACATCCACGACATCCTTTTTTTAGCCAGACTGCACCCCGACCGGAAACTGGACTCTCTCTCGGGTGACGAAGTCGACCGTCTGGCCGATGCGATCCAGAAGGGGCTGCGTCCCAGCCTGGAGAAGAGCGGCGCCTTTTACGAAGTCGATTTACACGGACAGAACGGACATTTTACAATGGACGACATCTTGATCGGCTATAAAGAAAACCAGCCTTGCCCGGTTTGCAGCACACCCATCATCAAAATTAAAACTGGCAGCACCAGCGGCTTTATCTGCCCAAATTGCCAGCCGGCGCCAGACGGCCTGGCCGGCTAATTTACAATCCTTTCCTTCGCGCGACAAATAATTCGAGGACATCCGATGAGGAACCTATAAAAATCCTTCGTCCCTCGCCCATAAACTGAAAATTCACTGATTTGGGTGCCTTCTTCGCCCGTTTTTGTCTCGGGGAACAAGGTCCTATCGTTTCCCAAAAGTCTTTTCAGCCCCGAGCGATCGCTGGACAGGAGCGCTATGCTGCCTGCCGGCTTTGTCGAAATGGTTGTGGTATGATGGATCGCCCGTCATCATTCCACCGGCTTTTATTCAACCTGCACGACCTGCCTTTTTGGAGGAATCTCCCTTGTCTATCTCAAGCGCTGTTCTGAATTTCGATTTAAAAAATGCCCTCAACGCCAACCGGTTGAAAGGCTTATGGGGGTTCATGGCCGGTTTTCGGCTTAAATACCTGGGCGCCACGCTTAGCCTGGCCGTCTCAGCCGTAGCCAAGACCGGAACCTTTATGCTGCTGCGCTATTTTATCGACCAATACCTGGGCGCAGGGGATCGTTCGATTTCGTTACCCTTGATTGGGTTAGGGTTTGTCTTTCTGGCTGCCATCGAAGGCACTTTTTCCTTTTCCAGTGGCCGCCTGGCTGCCCAGACCGCTGAAGGTGTGGTCCGGCGCTTACGTAATTACCTGTTCGATCATATCCAGCACCTCAGCTTTACCTATCATTCCAGTATCGAGACCGGTGAGCTCATCCAGCGCTCCACCTCCGATGTCGATACGATTCGCCGCTTCTATGCGGACCAGGCCATAGGCATCGGCCGCATCGTTATGCTTTTCATTGTTAACTTCTTTGCCATTTACAGCCTGAAGCCCACCCTGGCCTGGGTCAGTATTCTGGTGGTTCCCTTCTTGCTGGTGGTATCGCTGCTTTTTTTCCGCCGCATCTACCATGCTTATGAGGATTACCAGAAACAAGACGCGATTCTTTCCACAACCCTGCAAGAGAACCTCTCCGGAATCCGCGTGGTGAAAGCCTTTGCCCGCCAGGAGTACGAGATCGACAAGTTCGACAAAGACAACTGGGAGAAGTTCCTGCGCGGCAAACGCCTGACGCGTATGCAGTCCACTTTCTGGCCGGTCACCGACACGATCTGTAATGCCCAGGTTCTGGTCGGGTTCCTGGTCGCGGCCCTGATGACGATCAACGGCGATATCACCATCGGAACCTACCTGGCCTACGTCGGCCTGGTGGTTTGGATCATTTTTCCCATGCGCAACCTGGGCCGGCTGATTGTGCAAATGTCCACCGGTATGGTTTCTTTTTCCCGGGTACTCGATATCATCAAAGAGGAGCGTGAACCCCTGGACCAAGGGGATATGCTGCCCAATGTGAACGTCCATGGGAAAATCGCCTTCGATCGGGTTGGCTTCACCTATCACGAGGGTAACGTTGCCCTGGAAGAGATTACCTTTCAATGCGAACCGGGCCAGTCGATCGCCCTGCTCGGGTCGACCGGCTCCGGCAAGACCACCCTGGTTAACCTGCTGCCACGTTTCTACGACTACACCTCCGGCTCTATCCTGCTGGATGGAGTTGAGCTGAACCGTTATCCGCGTCGTTTCCTGCGCAGCCAGATAGGTATCGTCGAACAGGAGCCTTTCCTGTTTTCCCGCTCCATTCGTGAAAACATCACCTATGGGGTAGGCCGCCAGGTCACGCAGGAGGAGATCGAAGCTGCCGCTCGCGCAGCCTCGATCCACGAAGTTATCCAGTCCTTCGGCAGAGGCTACGATACCATGGTCGGGGAACGGGGCGTGACGCTTTCCGGCGGGCAAAAGCAGCGTGTGGCTATTGCCCGCACCTTGCTGAAAGACCCACGTATCTTGATCCTGGATGATTCGACCTCGTCGGTGGATACCGAGACGGAAGCCGAGATCCGCGAAGCTCTGCAAAACCTGATGAAAGATCGCACGACCTTTATCATCGCCCACCGCATCCAGAGCATCATGAACGCCGACCTGATCCTGGTGATGGATAAGGGCCGTATCGTCCAGACCGGCAAACACGATGACCTGGTCCACGTCGATGGCATCTACCGCCAGATTTACGAGATCCAGACACGCATTGATAATGAATTAGACAAGGAGATCGCCAGTGTCTCTTAATTATCACGAAGAAGAAGATTTCCAGACCCGTTTTAGCGGACAAACTTTTCGTCGCATTCTGGGCCTGATCCGCCCCCATCTCAAGTGGGTGATCGGTTTCCTGGCCACCATTATCGCCGTTTCCTCGATGGATGCGATCTTCACTTACCTGAGCAAATTGATCGTCGATAATGGTATCCTGGCTCACAACAAGAGCGTACTGTATCACCTGCTGGCCGGCTATGCCGGGTTGACCGTCATACAGGCCACCTGTGTATTCGGCTTCATCTACCTGGCCGGGGTCCTGGGTGAACGCGTGCGCTACGATCTGCGCCAGAAGATGTTCAACCACCTGCAAGCCCTCTCGCTGGCTTACTTTAGCCGTACACCGGTGGGCTGGATCATGTCGCGCGTCACCTCAGATTCCGAACGGGTGGCCGACCTGGTGACCTGGGGCATGGTGGACGTTGCCTGGGGCTTCATGAACATTCTCACCTCGATGGGCTTTATGCTGTTCATCAACTGGCGCCTGGCTTTGATCGTCCTGGCAGTTTTGCCGGTGCTATTCTACGTGGCCTACGAGTTCCGCAAACGCATCCTGGGACAGTTTCGCAACGTACGCAAATACAACTCGAAGATCACCGGATCCTTCAATGAAAATATCACCGGGGTGCGGGTGGTCAAAGCGCTCGGCCGTGAAGATGCCAACCTGGACGAGTTCAGCCTGATCACCCACGACATGTACAGGGCCAGTTACCGGGCCGCCTGGTTGAGCGCATTGTTCCTGCCCGCCGTCCAGATCATTTCGGCCTTCGCCCTGGGCAGTATCGTCTGGTACGGCGGCCTGCAAGCCCAGGTTGGCAATTTGACCATCGGGGACATCCAGGCCTTCGTCACCTATGTGACCTCGATGTTGTGGCCAATCCAGGACCTGGCGCGCGTGTTCGCCGACATGCAGCACGCCATCGCTTCCGCCGAGCGGATTTTCTCGCTGACCGATTCGGTCCCCGATATCGTGGACCGCCCCGGTGCGATCGACCCCGGCACCATCCAGGGCGATATCGACTTCGAAAACGTCACTTTTTTCTACGATGACGGCGACGGCAAGCCCGTCTTGCAAGATTTCACCTTCAAAGTCAAGCGAGGTGAGACAATTGCCCTGGTCGGCCCAACCGGCGGCGGGAAATCTACCATCGTCAACCTGATCTGCCGCTTCTACGAGCCGAAACAAGGCCACATCAAGATCGGCGGGCAGGATTACACTTCCTTTTCACTGCAAGCGATCCAGTCGCGGATTGGGATGGTCTTGCAAACGCCGCACCTCTTCTCCGGGACCATCCGCCAGAACATCCGCTATGGCCGGCTGGAGGCCAGCGACGAGGAAATCGAACAGGCAGCAAAACTGGCCGGCGCCAATGATTTTATCAGCAAGTTCAGCAAGGGTTACGATGAAGAAGTCGGTGAAGGCGGCAATTTGCTTTCGGTCGGGCAAAAGCAGTTGATCAGCCTGGCGCGGGCTGTCCTGGCCAAGCCGGAGGTTTTCATCATGGACGAAGCCACCAGTTCGGTGGATACCCTTACCGAAGCGCTGATCCAGCGTGGCATGGAGACCATGATGTCTGGCCGGACCAGTTTTATCATCGCCCATCGCCTGTCGACAATCAAAAACGCTGACCGCATCCTGGTCATCGAAGCCGGCAAGGTTGTCGAAATGGGCACCCACGCCGAATTGCTGCGCTTGCGGGGCAAGTATTACCAGCTCTATACCCGCCAGTTTCGCCAGCAAATGGAACAGACCCTGGATCCCTTCAGCGACCTGGCCACGGCATAAGCGAAAAAAACAAATCAAAGGCGGTTCCCGCCAAAAGAAAATCGATTCGATCGAATCGACCAATCCCTATTGGCAGGGCCTCGCGGACGAGATATAGCCTGATTAATGTCGTTGCGAGGAGGCGACTTTTGCCGACGAAGCAATCTCCCCGCTGGCTAGCGGGGAGATTACTTCGCAAGAGCCGCTCGCCGTACCAGGCTAGTGCTGCACCGAGGGGACAAACCAGAACACATCCAGCTCACCGGAAGCATTCTTGTTGGTCACGCCCAGGATAAACTCGACATGCTTGCCGGCGAACTGGCTCAAATCCAGGTTGATCTTGGTGTATTTGCCGTCATAAACCTCATCCCACTTGCCCAGGTTTTGGCTTGCGCCGCCATCCACAATCGCGTCCAGGCTGAAGGTCGCATCGCAGTTCTTGTTAGCCTCCAGGCAGCCGACATATGCCATAAACTTATCGCCGCTCTGAATGGTCGTGGCCGGGTAGAAGCCCTGCATCCAATCATTCTTGTCTTGCAAATGCATCCACAAAGTGCGCTCGTTATCCTGATGGCCGCCCTCAAAGACCGGGTTCATCTCGATCGCCACCCATTGGGGCTTGCCTTGATCCACCCCGGCGCACGGCAGGCTGACCGTACCGGCATTGCTCTTCCAATCCGCCTGGCAGATCGAGGCAACGAAGTCATAGGGATAAATCGAAGAAGGTACATTGTCGCTCTGGAAGCCGGTTACGTCGATTTTTACCCAGAAGGATTGGTCGGCATTCTTGCCCAGGCCGAACCGGGTCCCGTTGCTGTCGCGCAGGATCCAGTTGCCCTGATAACTGCCCTCCGTACCAGGAGCGACCAGGTTGACGGAAACATCGATCGTTCCACCCGGTTTAACGCTGCTGCCCAGCGACACACTGGCCGGGCCGCTCATGGCCGTGCCATCGACGAAGACCAGTTGGTAATCACTCGACCAGGTGCAGGTGCCGGCATTTTGCAGTCGCCAGGTCTTGGTAAACGCCTGCCCGGCAGCCAGATTGGTCCCATCCGGGATGGTGACGTCTTTGACGTAGGCCGCGGCGTTGCAAGGCAGCGGTTTGGTCGTCGCGGTTGGCGTGGGA
The DNA here is from genome assembly GCA_963704755.1 of uncultured Chloroflexia bacterium. Taxonomy (GTDB): domain Bacteria; phylum Chloroflexota; class Anaerolineae; order Anaerolineales; family Anaerolineaceae; genus Bellilinea. The sequence continues at coordinate 4,256,534 of OY969938.1, read as the reverse complement.
ATAAAGGGCGTGGCGGTTGGCGGCAGGGGCGTAGCCGTAACCACCACCGTGGCCACCTGGACCGGATTCTGGGTCGGCAGCGGGGTTGATTGAGGTGAGGTAGCCAGTTGAGTCGCCTGGCCGACCAGGGTTTCGAAAGCCTGTTGGGTCAGAACCGCCGAGACGGTTTCCATGACCGCGGTCCCCTGGGCGCTTTGCTGATCCTGGCCGCCGGCATGCGCAAACAACGCACTGCAAGCGCCTAACAAAATTGCCAATCCGGCAACAATACCGATGATAAAAATGTAACTCTTACGCATAGTTTCTCCTCCGTGGCCCTTACGGGCCATCCATACTGACGTTATCCGTCATCATCGACATAGACGAAGGATTCTGGCAATTAGTTCCCTCGAGCGTAAGAGTGAGAGGCAGTATCAAAACCTGGGCACAGGCACATGTTATACAAAAGCAAGGGATGTTATGAACGAGTTGTCTAATCCGGATAACCGGCTTCGTGATTGTTCGGGCCGGTCTCCTGACCGAGCCCGCTCTTCAACATTGGCGCACAAGCCCGGCTTAGAAAGCCGGATTATTAAATCCAGAATTTATAGAAATTAAATCCCCATCTATGTCTATCCGTGCCCATCCGTGGCAATAATTCTTCTGTCAATACTTCTCCGGCACAAAGGTCTGGTCGGAGATGGGCGGGCGGATGTAGCCGGTGTCCGCCTGGCGCGGCGGTAACACGATGGGATCCGGCGTCAGGTCCTCATACGGAATCAGGCTGAGCAGGTGGGCAATGCAGTTCAACCTGGCCCGTTTTTTGTCGTCGGCGTTGACCACATACCAGGGCGACTGCTTCGTATCGGTATACTTGAACATCTCGTCTTTGGCCTTGGAGTACTCCATCCAGCGTGAACGGGACTGCAAGTCCATTGGGCTCAGCTTCCAGCGCTTGGTCGGGTTTTCGATGCGGTCCTGGAAACGGCGCTCCTGTTCCTCATCGCTGACCGAGAACCAGTACTTGATCAGGATTATGCCGGAGCGGATCAGCATCCGTTCGAATTCCGGGCAAGAACGCAGGAACTCCTGGTATTCTTCTTCGCTGCAAAAGCCCATCACCCGCTCGACCCCGGCCCGGTTGTACCAGCTCCGGTCGAACAGCACCATCTCGCCGCCGGCCGGCAAATACGGGGTGTAACGCTGGAAATACCACTGGGTCTTCTCGCGCTCGGTCGGTACCCCCAGGGCGGTCACCCGGCAGTAACGCGGGTTCAGGCTTTCGGTGATGCGCTTGATCACACCGCCCTTCCCGGCCGCATCGCGGCCCTCGAAGATCACCACCAGCTTGAGCCCTTTGAACTTGATCCATTCCTGCAGCTTGACCAGCTCGATCTGTAACCTGGCCAGCTCTTCCTCATAAGCTTTGCTGGATAGCTTTCCGCGTGTCTGTTCCTCGTTCTCCGCGACTGCCAGGCCGTTCTTACCGTTGTCGACCGGTTTCGCATCCTTTTTGGCCGAATTTTTGCCCTTGCCCTCTTTCTTCTGCGCCATAATCCACTCACTTTCTGCCTGCAGAACAGAATGCCTGATTTTTACTCCCCCATTACCGACACTGTCAGTATAGAAGAATGGGAGCTTTATTTCAAGCCTGGGCTTTAGAGGTCAAGTGAGATGGTGTTACAGTGATTTGGTTTTGCAGTGCTACAGTGTTACAGTGTTTCAGTCGTAGGGTGCGCTTCAGCGCTCCGTTATAACCTCGACATGGCCATATGGCTCGCCGTTTCTTGCCCCCCTCCCAAGGGGGTTGGGGGATTCTCTGAATTGGCCGGCTAACCGGCACAAAACGTGCAAGTAAACCAATAAAATTACCCGCTCACCGGCCAAATCGAGAGTAAAATCATTCCATGAACACCACAATCCCCGTCGAAACCTTCCAGTCCCTTAAAAATGTCATTTTGGAAGCCGGCGATATCGCCCTCAAAGGACGCGCCAACGTTTCCGTTCATCTCAAGTCCGACCACTCACCCGCCACAGATGTCGAAATGGCCATCGAAGATAAGGTCATCGGTTGGATCCATCAAAACTTCCCCGGTGACCAGATTATTTCTGAGGAAACAGGGATTATTGGTTCTGCGACCGACCGGGTTTGGGTGCTCGATCCAATCGATGGCACCCGCGCCTACCTAAACGGCCTGCCCACCTGGGGGATTCTGTTGGGCCTTTTGGTCGAGGGCGAGCCCAGCCTGGGCTTTTTCTACATGCCCAAATGCAACGATTTCTATTGGGGCGGCCAGGATTACGGTGCCTTTCTCAATGACCTGCCCATATCCGGCCCGGTGACCACCGCTTACAATGACCCGCTGTCTTTTCTGGCCGTGCCTTCCAATTTCCATCTGCACTTCAAAACCAGCTACCCGCGCACACGTTCGGTTGGGTCCACGGCAGCCAACCTGTGTTATACCGCCCTTGGCTCCGCGGTTGGCACGTTCACCCGCCAGGTCAATCTGTGGGATATTGCCGGGATGCTGCCAATCCTGCAGCATGCCGGCATTTCGGTCGAATTCCTGAACGGTGATTGCCTGATCCCCGCCAATCACACCGACGGGCAAAAATTACCCGGTGAACTTCTATTTGCCGCGCCGCAGAACCTCAAACCCCTGCGCGATTCGATCCGCCATATTTACTAGATCACCCGCATCCTGCCGGCCTGGCCAATCGATCAGGACATTCCGATATCCGGATCGCCCTTTTCGGCGCCATCTTTCTGGTGCGCCAGGATCTGCTCACCGGCCATCACACGCGAGTTGATCCCCACCCAGCATAACGCCTCAGTGGCAGAATGTAACAGCTCGGCTGCGCCGATCACGGCGGTCATGGTCACAAAGACTTGGGTCGGCCCGGGGAAAAAGTACAGCAAATAAACCAGGACGGCCGCGACCCAGGTACCCACACAAATCGGGCAGGTGATGAGCTGGCCGATCGAGCGGATCGCACCCTGTCCTTTGGGCACCGTCACACTGCCGGCGCCATTTCGATCCGGGACTGTCTTGGCAAACGGCACCCGCAGCGGTTCGGCGATATGGTCGAACGCCACCATGCGCCCCAACCGCATAGTCGCCAGAGACAGCATCACCAGGTCCAAGGCGCTGATCTTGAACATTTCCAAACCGGGTCCGTAAACCAGTCCCCCCACGACAAACAGAGCAAACCCACCAAAGAACACAACCGTCAGGATGATCTTCGTCAGCAAATCACCCAACCGATATCTGGCTACGCTATTTTCCATTACGGACGTACCTCCGGCTGATAATCTGATTCATATTAAATATCAATATAGGTACAACAATGACTAGGGAAGGTAAAAACCTGTCACCGCCCTTGACTGCCTCAGCGGTTTTTCTCCTTGCAAAGACCTATCCCAACGAACTTTTAACCATATTTTAGGATAGACCCTAAGTATAATCTTGATCTCCTGAAAGTGAGGAGGCTAATTTTTAAAATAATCCGATCTAACCGAGAACCTTTAATTTTAGTAAAAAAGCCACCCGGTTAGATCCGGGTGGCCTTCTGGATGAATTTTTTCAGGCGTGGTTAATGTTCACCACCATCTCCGTGGCCGCCATTACCGCCGCCGTTGTGATCGCCGTTGTGATCGCCGTTGTTGCCTCCGCCGTTATTTCCACCGCCATTCCCATGCTGTTCGCCATTATTGCTGCCTCCGCTCTGGCCGCCATTATGCGAATTGTCATTCTGATGGTTGTTATTATTGTTAGCCGGACCCTGCCCGGATTGGGATGGATCGTTCTGGCTGCTGTGCGACGGATCGGTAGGGTTGAAAACCTGCTGGGCATCGACTTCCTTGCTGATCTCACCCCAGCCCTTGCCCGAAGCGCACAGGGCAAAGATATCCTGCACCGGCCGGCCGCTGCGATGGGCCAGCTCATAAGCCAGGTCTACCTCGCCGAAGCCGTAGCCGCGGCAGTACCAGCCCATGATCTCCTGGTACGGCACCTTCCAGCGATCCGCCAGGCGAGACCCGTCCGGGTGCATCCAGCCGTTGAAATCACAGCCGGCGCGTTTGCCCTCGCGGGTCGGCTCGGGCGTGAGGGTTACCCCCGGCGTCTCGGTCAGCATTTCGGTCGGCACCTCAGAGGGTGTCTCACTCATTTCCTCGGTTGGGGTAACGGCCATTGTCTCGGTAGCCGTTTCACCCGGACCGGGTGTTTCGGTTAAAGTCCCCGCCGGCGTTTCGCTCTCCGTCGCTGCCGAGGTTTCAGTCTCGGTTGCGGCATCGGTAGGCGTCGGCTCGGGGGTCACTTCCAGACGCTGGATCGCGCTGGCCAGGTAAGACCCGTCTGCCTGGATGCTGAAGGTTACTCTGACCGGGTCGTTGACTTGCAGGTCAGGGTCGATGGTGGTGCCGCTGTCCACCAGCACGGTCGTTCCACCGACCACCCATTGGGTAGCGCTGATCGAATTGATCGTTCCGGTGAAGGACATCGACGTGCTTTCGTCCTGCGCATACGTCACCATGTCGGCCACGTACACGCCAGCGACGATCGTTCCGCGGATGGCCACGAAATCGTTCACGGCAAACCCGTTTGCCAGGTCGGCGCTCACCTGCACGGGCAGGGAGGCTACCACCCAATTCTCGCCGCTGATCGATTCGATCTGGCCTTGCACGGCAAATTCATAAGAGGGCGATTCGGGATTGCCCTGCGGCTTTACCAGGGTTGCCTGGCCGGCCGTCAGGTACACGGTCGCCTGGCCCTGGCTGACGGCCACTCGCCCATGATTGACGGCATAATACACGCCGCCGGCCGAATCCACATCCACACTAAACGACGTCCCGTGGACCACTGCCGTTCCGGCCGGGGTCAACACCCGGTAGAACGGTTCGGACCCATGCAGCTTGACCACATCATGGCTGCTGGCTCCGTAAAGCTGGCGCAGCTCCAAACGCAGCGCCGAGCCGGGGCCGCCGGATAGCTGGGCAATCTCCAGGCTGGATTCGGACCCAACCTGGGTCTTGCTGCCGTCGAAATAGACCAGGGTAACGCTCGACGCCATGCGGGTGCGTACTACCTCGCCTTGAGTGACCTGCTGGCCATCCTGTGCCACGCTCCAATTGAGGTTGTCCGCCGAAGGCGCCACCTCCACCACCCCCTGGATGTTAGCCAGTGTGGCTGCATGGGCATTGGCCGGCACCGCAAAGAGCAGCACCAACCCCAGCACCAGCGCCAGCGCAATGGTACTCACTCCGGTCAAAATCACCGGCAAAGTCAGGCGGGCCTTGACCTTACCTTTATTGCCGTTATGAGTCGCTCCGACCAGGCGTGTGCGCTGCGACCTGGCCAGCAAGGGGTTCATTTGCGGGTGATCGGCGTTACGTGTGCGGACAGCTATTTTTAACAATGGCGCCAGTTCAACCTGATCCGGCGGCAGGCCGGCCAGGATTTGTTCGAGGGACTCCCCATGGTCCAGCCGCTGCAAGTTGTGTTCTAAAAGGTCGTCAATTTGCTCCATCTTTTTCCTCCAGGGGTTCCAGCAGTTCACGCAGTGCGATCAGGGCCCGGCGCTGCATGCCCTTGACCGAGTCGATGCTCTTATGCAGGGCGACCGCCACATCGGCGATCGGCATCCCTTCCACGAATCGCATCAACAACACGTCGCGCTGCTCATCGCTCAACTTTGCCAGGGCCACCGTCAGTTCCCGGCTGCTCATGCGCCGGTCTGCCTGTACTTCCGGGAGATCGTCGCCGGCCGGCATCCCATCCTGGATCTCTTCGACCGGGTGGGAATGGTTGCGCCGGAAATGATCAATGGCCAGGTTGCGAGCAATCTGGAACAGCCAGGTCCGAAACGCGGCCCGCGTAAGCTGATAATCCGGCAGAGCCTGGACCATCTTCAAGAACACGTCAGCTGTCAAGTCTTCGGCTGCGTGCAGATCGCCCGTTCGATAAGCCAGGTAACGATAGATGCTCTGGTAATGGCGCTCATAGAGCTGCCCGGCGGCATCTACATTACCTTGTTGAGCACGAACGATCAGAAGAGGAATGGTCTTGGATTGGATCAATACGCATGGCCCTTTGTGCTGTTCTCATAAATTCAAACGCACTGTGGCGGAAAAAGAGTCGCAAAATCCGGCAATTCAGCCCAAATATTCAGGATTGCCGGAAAATGCAAACAACATCTATTATATCCACACATTTTTGGTGGATTTGGTATTCTATATGGGGTCTCTGTGACCTTTCCCCGAATCAGTAGACACGAATGAAGGGTGAGAGATGTACAGTAAAAGGGAACGGAGGAAGGTCATGAGTGACAAGAAATATCGAGAATACACCGATGAGTTCAAGCGGGAAGCGTTAGAGCTGCTGAAAAGCAGCGGGAAGAGTGCAGGACAGCTTGAGCGGGAACTGGGGATAACGCCAGGGATGTTGCTAAAGTGGCGGGATCGATACGAGGTGGTGTTGCCAGAGAACCAGGAGCCGAAGCTGGTACCGAGTGATTTAGAAGCGGCCAAAAGGGAGATTGTGCGTTTGCAACGGGAGCTGAAGGAGATAGCCGAAGAGCGAGAGATCCTAAAAAAAGTAGTCAACATTTTCTCCCGGAAAGGCGGATGAAGTACACGTTTATGGCTGCCCACGAAGAGCAATTTCAGATCAAGCGGATGTGCCGGATGCTGAGTGTGAAGCGCAGTGGGTATTACGCCTGGCGGAAACGAACGCCCAGCACGCGGGAACAAGCCAACCAGGCTCTGCTGGAGCTGATTACAGCAGAGCATGAGCGCAGCCGGAAAACATATGGCAGCCCGCGTGTGTACGTGGTTCTGCGGCGAAAAGGGGTAGTGTGTGGGCATAATCGGGTGGCACGCCTGATGCGTTTGCATGGGATCGCAGCCCTTGCAAGGCGCAAGTACCGTCCAGTGACCACCCACCGCCAGCCAGGGGCGATTCCTGCCCCCAACCGGCTGAACCAGGACTTCTCCGCCTCTGCCCCCAACCAGAAATGGGTCAGTGATTTTACCTACATCGAGACCGGAGAAGGCTGGTTGTATCTGGCCGTGGTCTTGGACTTGTTCTCCCGCAAAGTGATTGGGTGGTCGATGAGCCAGAAGATGGACACCGCCTTGGTAGAAACAGCTTTGCGTATGGCCCTCCTGGGACGTCATCCACCGGCTGGCCTGCTGCACCACTCCGATCAGGGCAGCCAGTACACCAGCGCTGCCTACCGCTCCTGCTTGACCGAAGCTCTGGCCCAACTGAGTATGAGCGGGGCTGGCAACTGTTACGACAATGCGGTCATGGAGAGTTTCTTTGGCACTCTGAAAACCGAATGCGTTACGGGTCCATTTCTTACCCGTACCTTGGCTCGCACGACCATTTTTGAATACCTGGAGGTTTGGTACAATCGCCAACGACTACACTCTACTTTGGGCTACCTCAGCCCCGTTGATTTCGAAAACCTCACCCTTTAACTATGTCTACTAAACCGGGGAAAGGTCACTGGGATCTACCGTGGAAGAAGTTATCTATGGGGTTATTTGTGCACGAAGCGCACGAATAACCTCATAGATACAAACTATCCCGGTAATTCCCAAAGAACCTCTATATGAGTAAAGGAATGGTGGAGCGAAGAACCGGTTTGCGAAAAAAGTTCCCGAAATCAGGTGTTTGGGGGTTGGGGGCCTCCTGAACACCTAAACTTCGGGGTATTTTTCGATGGTATATTTTGAACCGCCAAAAAATTATTTGCTGACGTAGTCGACTTCGATATTTTTTCTGGCTTTGGAACCGGCCTGTACTAAAACAAGGTACTCCCACAAATAGGCCCTGTATTTTCCATTTTTGTCAAAAAAATAGCCATATTTCTTGCTGGCTTCTCTGATCACAACACGGTCATCGTGCAACGGATCGCCGGGATGATTTATTTTATAAATCCCTTTTTCCAACATAATCCTCCTTTAAATTTCCATTTCTAATTCGAGAGACGAACAGCCGGGAGGTTTTCCACCTCCTTTTGAAGTTATAGTACCTGCGAACCTATCTGAATGGTCAACAAAATATTTAGAAACAACAAAAGCTCTAACAAATTATTTATTGAAGTATAACCATATTTGTCAATTATGTAAAATCATTCTGGCGAGGAGAATGGAGATTAGGGATAAGTAATGAGTAATGAGGTAATGAGTAATGAGGCAATGAGGCAACGAGGAAAGCTGGCTTTACCATATTGCCTCGTTGCCTTTTTGCCTCATTGCCTCATTGCCTCATTGCCTTTTTGCCTCATTGCCTTTTTGCCTTTTTGCCTCATTGCCTTTTTGCCTCTTCCCTCATCCGCTACCCCCCAACTTTAAGGGAATCTTTACAGACAACCCCGCTGCCGGCCCGTATAATCACAATATGAGCGGTGATCTTCTGATACCTCTGTTGCTGTCTCAGGTACAATCCAACCAACAAAGCAGCCCCAACACCTTTTCAACAGATACCAATGGAATAATACAAGATTTCAGCAGCCTGCTGCTGCTGAGCCTGATGTCCTCCGGCAGCGCGGACGGCAGCTCGCTCAATTTCGAGCAGCCTGCTGATGCCCCTGCTCGCCTCGGTGGGCGAACAACTGCTTTCCCAGCAGGTGGTCAGTGATTATCAGTCCGGCCCGGATGGGGCCTCTACTTCCTCGTTCGGCGCTGCCAACGTTTTGAACGCCAAAAAAACCACCCACATCAACCAGTTCGACGCCGAACTCCAGGTGGGCGGCGACGGCAGCAACGCGGACTGCGGTCCGACTTCGCTGGTGATGGCCTTGCACCAGTTAGGCCTGGGCGTGGCCGGTGAGACCGCCGGCAGCAACGACGGCGAAGCGGTGGACCTGGCGCGCCTCTCGATGGCCAACAGCAGCGCCAAAGACGGCGTCGACTCCAGTGGGCGCCGCTCGGATGCCGAACACAACACCTACACCGATTTCAGCGACCTGGCCCGCGGAGCCGCCGCGGCAGGCGCATCCAGCAGCGCGATTGGCGCCAACTCGACCAGCATCATCCAGGCGCTGGGCCGGGGCGCCAGCGTGATCGCCAGCGGCACCTTTGCCGGCAAATATCCCCCGCCCTGGACCGGCGACCGCGGCTCGGACGACCAATCTGCGCCCGGCAACGCCACCGCCCACATCATCGAAGTGAGCTCCTACAACGCCGCCACCGGCCTCTTCACCATCAACGACCCCGCCCGCAGCACCTCCAACCAGGTCACCGCCGCCGCCCTGAATTATTTCATGTCCGGCAACGCCGGCGCCATAGCCATCAGCCGGGCTTAGCCGGGCTCACATTAATGTCGTTGCGAGGCTTGCTTTTGGACAGTCAATCTCGCGACAAGCATACATAAGCATCTTTGATTTAGAAAATTAGAATGAACATAGAGATGTTTTCAAGACACCTTGTGTACGAGGTGAATTTATATTGTAAAACAATTTAATTGGTCCAAATAGGAGAAAAACTTTAAGTTCAAATCATTTTTCAAGGGATTTGTTTTCGCTATTTAAATACATCGACTACCAGATTATTCCATTTTATTAAGTCATCATAAGTATGCGATCCTGTTAGGTGCAAATTTTTAAAGGACCCTTCTCCATAATGAATTCTTCTATAATTAGCTCCAATACCCCGAAAAGGAACAGAAAACATTTTTAAGCCTTTGATATTTGTGTTGGGTAAATCAACTAACCATCCACCTTCAATAGGAAAAAGTGATTCATAAAACTTAAAAGCATTTGGTATTTCATTAACAGGTATACCGGTTTTAGCAGATAAAATCGAATATTCCATCTCTTCATAATCATTTAAAATAAATCCCCCAAAAACCCACAAAAAAAATTGCCAAAAAAATGGGTACTTCCGAAAATAACGATGGTCTGAAATTTCATCCAAACTTATTGAAAACGAGGAAGGTAAGAAATCGAGTATCGAAATTTCTATTCCCAAAATTTTGTAATACTTATCAGTCTTTTCTTTATCACCTATATCTTTAAAAATCTTATAATCAATCAAGTTTTTTAAAATCGCCAATCTTGCTTTATGTTCGATATAAGTTGATATTTGAACATCAGTATACCGGCAATCATAATAGGTTTCCTCAAAAATGGTTCGAGGTAGAATTCTGTGATCTTGCTCAAAATCATCGCCAATTAATTCATGACCAAATTTAGCCGATAAATGCGGATGTTCTTGGAATGCTTCATATAAAGTCTTTACCCTTTCACCAATATTTTTCGTAAAGAAAATTCCGCTATTAATGCTTTGATAATATTCATCCATAAATTTGTAGCCTTTCATATTTTGTATACTTTTTTTTCTCGCCTTTAATCTATTTTAACAAAATTCGTTCTACCCAATACGAGAATCTCCAATGTTCTGTATCATTTTCATCAATTATATCTATTGGGAATTTTGTGGAAAGTATATTTTGAGTTTTGTTTAGATCAGAAATTTGAATCAAGTTAATTGAAACCTCTCTAGCAATCCTATCAAAAAAATCGGGGTTTTCTCTTTCCTTTTTTGTAATTAATGTTGCAAATGGCAAATTCAAATAAGACATCCAACCTTTGAGTTTAAAAATATCAGAGAAACCCCAATCACCTGATTTCATCTCAACAATTTGTAAAATAGGAGGAGTTTCCCTATAATCTGTAATAACTGCATCAAGTTCAAGAATTTCTTCTTCTTCTTTTAGAATGAGGTTTTTCTCAACAAAATACATTGAGGATTGGAAAAACGCAGACATGAATTCTTCGAACTCATAACTCTTTGGGGTTTCAGGTAATGTAATTGTTGTCATATCTCTTCATTACCTTTCTAAATCTACTATAGTAGTTTTGTCATTTTGGTATTCGTAAATTCGCAATTTTCTATTTCCCACTCGTCAATATTATAAATCAATTTTGATCAATAATCTTTTTATTTTTTATTGTTCATAGACATCTTCTCATTATTTCGATAATTCCATTTTCAGGGTCAATCTATAACTTCTTTCTGAACCTTTTGTGCAAGCCATGAACAAAAACTAATTCGCTTAATTCCTTTAAACTAGTGGTTTGTCAAAGCTAAACCTCAAGGTAGGCATGAATCTTGTAACTTGAACGAAAAACCCACTCAAGGACAAGAAAATGTACCAAAAATACTTTGTTAAGCTCGGCTCAGAAGAACGTTCGAACCTTGAAAAATTAATGTCATCGGGCGAAGCGTCAGCCCGAAAAATAACCCGAGCCAGGATTTTACTCAAATCGGATTGTAGTGAAGGAGGGCCGAATTGGACCTACGAGGCCATTTGTAAGGCACTCGATGTAAATTCGGTGACCGTTACCACCGTTCGCAAGGCATATGCAGAAGGCGGTTTAGAGCAAGCTCTCAATCGGAAGAAGCCAGAGCGAGAATACGCCCATCGTCTGGATGGAAATGCTGAAGCCCATTTGATTGCCCTGGCGTGCAGTGATGTACCCGAAGGATATGAGCGCTGGACACTGCGCCTTTTACAAGAACGATTTATAAAACTGGAGATCGTCGAGAGCGTTTCCCATGAGACCATTCGCACCACGCTCAAAAAAACGAACTTAAACCTTGGTTGAAAGAAGAATACTGCATTCCACCCCAGGCCAGTGCGGCGTTCGTCTGCAATATGGAAGACGTTTTGGAAGTCTATACGCGGCCCTATGATCCCAATCGGCCGCAGGTGTGTATGGATGAAACCAGCAAGCAATTGTTAGCCCATATACAGGAACCGCTTTCCATGCAACCAGGCCACCCACAACGGGTAGACTATGAATATCGCCGAGAGGGAGTAGCTGACTTGTTTATGTTCTTTGAACCTTTGGCAGGCAAGCGATATGTCAAAGTCACAGACCAACGTACCCGAAGGGATTGGGCCATTGCAATGCGGAAACTCGCGGATGATCTTTACCCTCAAGCCGAGGTTATTGTGATCGTCATGGACAACTTGAACACGCACTCGCCGATTTCTTTTTATGAAACCTTCGAGCCAGATGAAGCGCGACGGCTTATTAATCGCTTCGAATTCCATTACACCCCTAAACATGGCAGTTGGCTGGACATGGCCGAAATTGAGTTGGGGGTCTTGATCCGCCAGTGCCTTTCTCGTCGTATTTCTGATAAAGCTACTTTAGAATGCGAAGTGGCAGCCTGGCAAACCGACCGCAATGCCCAGTTAGTCAAGGTCGATTGGCGCTTCACCTCTGCCGATGCCCGCATCAAGCTTAAACACCTCTATCCTGAGATTCATCTTTGACAGACCACTAGAAATTCATTCACTATTACGAATTATTTAATAATTGAACGAAAAACGATATTTAATTACAAAGTTGATATACAATCTAAATAGCCAATTTACAGTTATTGTATGAAAAAATTTGTTCTATAATTTATTAAATTTTTCGTGACAATGGTTTGTGAAACATGAAAAAAGCGCAAAAACTTTTATATTCATTGGCTTTTGTTGCAATATGTGGTTTATGCATTTTATCTTTCCCTTTTTTTGCCCTACCTCCATTTGTTCTTAATGTGCATTTAATTGGGAAGGTCATTACAATATTCGGAATAATTTTGACAGGAATAGGTATTATTGGAGAAAAAAGGTTGACTAACTGGGAAGAGGAAATTCGCGGTACAAAATTTCTCTCAAAAGCCGATGAATTTTCTTCAAACATATATATAAATTCACTTGATAGGTTTCGTTTAACTGGAAGAATTTCCTATTTAGTAATTACTGTATTATTTTTAGGATATATTGTCTGGGGAAAAAATCCGATTTATTCAACAATTTTTACAATTTCATTGGTCATTTTTTGCCTTATAAATTTTATTGCATTTATATTCATTGGATTTATTCAAATGGTCATATATGGATTTGTTTTTCCAGTTTTTTGGATGATGATGCTTCCTTACAGGTTGATAACCTATTTAAAAATAAAGTTCGAATTGGAAAGTACCTTGGAAGTGTTCGGAATCATCTTTCAAGTTATTGGCTTGATTCTTGCATAATTAGTATCATCTCATTGTTCGGGCCGGTCTCCAGACCAAGCCCGCTCTTCATCGCTGACCCGACGCCACATAGATGCGTTATGGGCACGCCCATGCAGACCCGTCTCCAGGTGATCCCGCAGCCTCGCGGATTTCAGCCCTCCACGCACCCTACGCCGGCCGTTTTGCCCGCCAGTGCTGAACCCCCTCTTAATCCCAACCCGTTGCAGCGAAGGTAGTTGCGGGCCCGCAACCACTATCCCTACACCGGAAAGAATCTCAATCCATCTCCCCATATGCCTTGAGTTTGGCCAGCGTGTCGATGGTGACCCAGCCGCGCCACTCGGCTTCGGGACCGGGGCCGAGCGCCTGCCAGTTGATCGGCCAACCGCCGTCGGCCTGCTGCTTGCCGGCCAGGGCCTCCAGGTGAACGCGAATCGTGGCGCCATCGAAGATCGGCCGCAGGAAGCTGTCCGGCCGGGGAGCCCAATCCAGGGGGAACTGCACGTAGCCGGCTGCCTGGGGGTCCAGGGTGACCACGCCCGGCCGGGCGACCCGCTCACGGATGCGCGCCAGTTCGGCGGCAGCCTGCTCGCGCTTGTCCGGGGTATGCTCCAGAAAGGCGATCACCGGCATGAGGTCGTGGTAGAAATCCGATTGCTGCGCGGGGATGTCCTGCCAGCAAAAGTCCGCCGCCCGCGCCACCCAGGGATGATCCACCCCGTGCTTGAGCAGCAAGGCGCAAATAGAGGCGGTGGGGTTGAGCTGGGCCGCGGTCGCGCTGGCGTCCATCCAGGGCGAATGAGGGTAGCCCTGCAACGACGGCAGGGCAAAAGGCACCCCGCCCTCGGCCGTGCTGACCGAGTCCAGCCAGTCACAGACCCGCAGCACCATTGGGTCGTCGAACCCGTCCACCAGATCCAGAATGATAAAAGCCTTCTCTACCGCCAGGGGCTGGCCTCCCGGGCAGCGCACGTCCGATTCGAGCGCGTTGCCGAAGCTGCCGTCCGCGTTCTGGTAAGCGCGCAAGGCAGCCTGGACCGGCTCTACCGGGCCGCCTTCATACAGGGCCGCAAACAACTGCCTTTCCAACAGTCGGGCGTTGATATATACAAATTCACGAGCTTTTTCGAAATCATAAACAGTCATGGGAACCTCTCTGGTTTTTCAGGGGCCGGCCGGGTTGACTGGCACACGGGTATGCACGCCAAGCCGCCACCTTTTCTTACCAGTATAGCGGCCGGATGGTGACACCGTCCTGTCACCGTTTTTCAGGCGGATAATTCTTAGCCAGAAACCGGCCGATATGGCCCATTTTTTCGCGCAGTTCGGACGGCGCCAGCACGCGGATCTCGCTCCCGAAGCCGGCAAAGTAACGGGCGAAATAATCCAGCTCGGAGGGCGGGCAGCGCAGCGCCAGCCAGGCGCCGCCGTCCGGCTTGGGCTGCAGGCTGCCGGCGATGTGCGGCTCCACCTCCACCAGCATCGCGCCGCGCGGAGTCAGCTCGGCGCGGATCTGCGGGTGTGAGGGGTGATCGTACGGCAAAGGCTCGGCGGACTGGCCGGCGGTAAACTCCACCTCGACCGGCGCCAGGCTCAGGATCCGGTCGACCCGGTAGGTGCCCTCGGCCTGCTTCTCGTGAATGAAGGCCTGGCAGTACCAGTAGCCGTACTGGCTGAAAATATTCCGCGGGCGGATGTGCACCTGGCTGACCCGCTCGGCGCTCTGGTAGGTGATCAACACCCAGCGCTCCTCTTGCAGCGCCTGGACGAGTGCGTCCAGGTAGGGCGAACGCCGCTCGCGGCGCGGGACCGGCAGGCCGACCTTATCCAGCAAGTTCTCCAGGTCCGGGATCTGGGCCGGTGGCAGCAGGGCGCGCAGCTTGGCGGCCAGGCTGGTGCGCTCGTCCGCGAAAGGCGCGTCCGCCAATTGATTGATGCCGTTCAACGCCAGCAGCAGCAGAAAAGCCTCGTTGGAGCTCAACGCCAGCGGCTCGAGGGTGTACAATTCCGGCAGCGAATACCCCCCACCCGGGCCTTCGCGGGCGATCAGCGGCACGCCCATCTCGCTCAGGGCCTGGATGTCACGCAGCACCGTCCGCCGGGAAATCTCGAACCGGCGCGCGATTTCGCCGGCTGTGCGCGGCTTCTCCTGTAACAGGAGCAGGATGGCAGTCAGGCGTTCGGTACGGTTCATCAGGTTATTCGAATCAACCCTTCCCCACGTACGTATCGGGCAACTGGATGGATCAACCTTCATTTTCCCCCAAAAACCAACTTACAGGTGGCAAGGGTGGGAGTTGAACCCACGACCAAGGGCTTATGAGTCCCCTGCTCTACCACTGAGCTACCTTGCCAGCGGACGATAGTTTACTATGAACAGTATGTTTTGTCAACGAAATCCGGGAAGGTGTCGAAAAGCACTTCCGCTTAAAGAAACATGGGGGAGTGTATGTATTTTTTTGCATGCTTTGCACGCAAAAAAATACATACACTCCCCATTTCCTATCCACTTGACCAGCCCCTCACCCACTGAAAGCAGGGGGATATTTATCTCCATCCGATTTAAGATGAGATAGAATTCCACACAAGGACAAGAGGAAATGGAAATAGAGACGATTCAACCTTCGGTTAACCCCATGCGCTCCGTTTTGCAGGTGCGTGATTTTATGCTTTTATGGGTAGGCCAGGCCACCTCCATGCTCGGCGACCAGTTCCACAATATCGCTGCCGCCTGGTTGGTCTTGAAACTGACCGGTGATCCATTGGCGCTCGGAACGGTTCTGGCCATCGGGGGCATCCCGCGCGCGATCTTCACCATGGTCGGCGGCGCCATCACCGACCGGTTCTCGCCTCGTAAGGTCATGCTCACCGCGGATCTGATCCGCCTGCTTTTCACCACCCTATTTGCAGTGCAAATCTTCACCAATACCTTGCAAATTTGGATGATTTACGGATATGCCCTGCTGGTCGGTATCGTGGGCGGTGTGTTCGGACCGGCGTCTATGTCTATCGTCCCGCGTATCATTCCGGAAAAAGATTTACAGGCCGGCAATTCTATCACCGAGGGCAGCACCCAGTTGATCGGGTTCGTAGGACCGGCCCTGGCAGGTGTGATCATCGCTGCCTTTGGGAATGAAGTGGCCGGCGTCGGCGTGGCCGTCGCGATCGATGCGCTGACCTTCCTCGTATCCGTTTTTACCCTTTGGAAAATGCGCTCCGGTGGTACGGAAGTCGAATCGCACGCCAATGCGGCCGGGTTGAACGTGATCCAATCGATCGGTGACGGGATCAAATTCATGCTCAAAGACCCTGTCCTGCGCTTGATGTTTATCATTATCGCCATCGCTAACCTGTGCTTCGGCGGGCCGGTAGTGGTCGGCATCCCCTTCCTGGCCGACACCCGTTTTCCCGAAGGCGCGGCGGCTTATGGGATCATCCTCTCCGGGTTTGCCGGCGGAAATTTAATCGGCGTCATCCTCTCGGGCGCTCTACCTCACTTTTCCAAGAACATCCTGCGCGTCTTAATGGTGACCATGTTCCTCGCCTTCGGAGGCGGCCTGATCGCCCTGGGTTGGATTTCTGTGACCTGGTTGGCCGCGGTTGACCTGTTCCTGCTGGGTATTTTGAACGGCTACATCGGTATTTCGTTGATTACCGGTTTGCAGCGCAATACGCCCAAAGAAATGCTCGGACGTTTCATGAGCATGCTCCTGCTGGCCAGCCTGGGCTTAACCCCGCTCTCTCAGGCGCTGACCGGCGGCCTGCTGCACTTGAGCCCGATCATCCCCTTTGTTCTGGCCGGGGTGATGCTGCTCGGGCTGGGGCTTTACCTCATCCTCCCGAAGGTTAGCCAACCCCTGGTCGATCAATTGATCGATGGCCAGCCCAAATAAATATGGGTCTCGCACGGCTGTCCCCAAAAATCTTGGGGACAGCCGCAATACCTAAATATTTGGTTTTATCGTAATCAAAACCGGCTCATGGGCCGGTTTTGATTGCGATAAAACCTTTACGACACCCTCGAGAAAGCCGGTGGTTTTAGTAGTTCATTGGATCAACTGGCGCTAAACCCCAACCCGCGCTCTTTCAGTGAGACGAACTTGCCCGCCCCGATCACCAGGTGGTCCAGCACTTCCACATCGAGGAGCTTGCCGGCCTGGATGGCCGCCCTGGTAAGGGCCACATCTTCCGGGCTGGGGGTCGGGTCACCGCTGGGGTGATTGTGCACCAACACGATCGAGGCGGCGCTGCGCTGGACGGCCGCCTTGAACAGCTCACCCACCCGCACCATCGACGAATTTAGCGAGCCCTTGTAGATCTTCTCGATGGAGATCACCCGGTTACGCGTATCGGTCAAGATGACCCACAGGTTTTCCTGGGTAAAAGCCATCATCTCGTACATCACCAGGTCGGCTGCGTCCTTGGGATTGTGAATAGCCGGCCGCTCTTCCGGCGAGGAGGCCGCCAGGCGCCGGCCCAGTTCGATGGCCGCCTTGATTTGGGATGCCTTGGCCATGCCTATCCCGTGCTGATCGCAGACCTCCTCCAGCGAAGCCCGGTGCAGCCCGGCCAGCCCGCCGAACTCGGCCAGCAGGCGGTGGCCCAATTGGACCGCGTTTTCACCCTGCACCCCCACCCGCAGTAAAATCGCCAGCAGCTCGGCGTTGGTCAGCGCACCCGGCCCCACTTCGGCCAACCGCTCGCGCGGCCGGTCCCCCGCGGCCAGGTCGGTGATGCGGTAGCTGTTGCTGTTTTGTTCGCGCGTTTCTCTGCCGTTGCGAGCACCCATGTCCCCTCCTGGAAATGAATTCCCTCTTACGAAACTGTACCAGCCTGTGCAATAAATTCTCGATATGAGGTATTTCCTCATCAGGCTGATGGGTTATCAAGAAATACTATATGATTCTCGCGAATGCGGCAAGCGAAAATTGAGAAGTGATTAGTGAATAGTATAAGAGAACAGGAAAATCAAGCTCCCCTTCCCCCGTTCTGGGGGCCGGGGGGTGAGGGCAAAGCGCCGGACTTGCAACCTAATGGGCTGGTAAAACCAGCGCTTTTTGCCTCCTCCTAACCTCCCCCAAAATCCCAAGTGCGGATTTTAGGGGAGGAATCTGGCTTTTTCCTCTTCCCTTATTGCCTCATTGCCTCATTGCCTTATAGCCTCGTTGCCTTATAGCCTCTTTGCCTCATTGCCTTATAGCCTCGTTGCCTTATAGCCTCGTTGCCTCATTGCCTTATAGCCTCGTTGCCTCATTGCCTTATAGCCTCGTTGCCTCATCGCCTTATAGCCTCGTTGCCTCATCGCCTCATTACTCTTTCCTATTCCCTCATTCCCTTTCCCTCATCCATGCTATAATTTCCAGGTCGGAAGCCTCCATGATCCTAAATTCACCCCTGATTAGCAACCTCACATTGATTGCCGCCGGTTATGGGGCAGCTTTTTTGGTTGCCTTATGGGCGAGCCTGATTATCTGGACCTTCCGCGATATCCGCAAACGCACCCGCGATCCACTGTTGCGTATCCTGGCTGCGCTGGTGGTGGCAGTGTTGTTTCTGCCCGGGCTGCTGATCTACTTTATCCTCCGTCCGGCCCATACCGTCGAGGATGATTTTCAGCACGCCCTGGAAGAAGAAGCCCTGCTGCAGACCATCGAGGATGTACCCCAATGCCCGGGATGCAGCCGCCGGATTCTGCCAGAATGGCAGGTCTGCCCCAACTGCCACACTCGCTTGAAGAAAGCCTGCCAGCATTGCGGCAAGTTGATGGAACTGGCCTGGGACCTGTGCCCGTATTGCGGAACCCCCACTCCCGGCATGCGTAAGGAGAGCCTCTCCATGGACGAGGCCCTGCAGAACCTGCCCCGCCAGAGCCCCGAGGTGGACCTGGAATCCGAGCCGCCATCCGAACAAGGTGCCGGCGACGATTTTTTCGCGGACGAAGGCGAAGATCCTGGCGCATTACCGGACGACCCTTTATATTAATGGTGAAGTTCATTAAAAAGGAATACCCGCACCACCCCGGGGTTATAATTAATCTATGCGTAATTTTCCTCCATTAGAACCTGTTGATTATCTGGTAATTGGGCATGTGACCAAAGACCTGGTCGCAGACGGCTATGTCGTGGGGGGGACAGCCGCCTATTCGGCTCTGACTGCCCAGGCTTTGGGCTTGCGCGTCGGCATCGTCACAGCGCACGAGCCGGACCTGAACCTTTCGATCTTGCAAGACATCCCGGTCATAGCCTCGATTTCCGAGACCACCACCACTTTCCAGAACACACAGACTCCCCAGGGTCGCATCCAGCACGTTTTTCACACCGCTCCCCAGCTCACCCTGGCCAACGTGCCCGATGCCTGGCGCGAAACGCCGATCATTCACCTCGGGCCGGTAATGCAGGAAGTCGATCCAAAGCTCACCCGCAATTTCGAGCAATCCTTTATTGGGGTTACTCCCCAGGGTTGGCTGCGAACCCACAACAGCGAAGGCCTGGTGCATTACACAGATTGGCCTGAAGCGGGTTACGTCCTGGAAGGGTCCGATGCCGCCGTGATCAGCGTCGAAGATGTACGCGGCAGCGAAGAGATCATCGATGAAATGGCCGCCTCGGTCCATGTGCTGGCCGTCACCGAGGGCTCGAACGGCGCCCGCCTTTATTGGAACGGCGATTTACGTACTTTCCGCGCTCCGCGCGTCCCGGAAGTGGACCCCACCGGGGCCGGGGATATTTTTGCGGCCTGCTTCTTCACCCGTCTTCAGCAAACCCGTGACCCTTGGGAAGCGACCCGTTTTGCCACCCAGCTTGCCTCGACCTCTGTTTCGCGCAAAGGGCTGGCCGGAATTCCTACCCCGGAAGAAATCAACGCCTGCATGGTCCAAATTCTGCCCTGAGGAATCAACATGACCAAGATTTACACGTTCGTCAACCAGAAAGGTGGAGTCGGCAAGACTACCTCAGCCATTTCGCTGGGAGCCTACCTGGGCTATTACGGACAGCGTGTCCTTCTGGTCGATCTCGACCCACAAGCCAACGCAACTTCCTCTTTGGGCATCGACAAACGCACGGTAAAGAACGGCACTTACGAAGTACTGCTCGGAAACAAGGCCATCGGCCCGCATATTTTGCACAACCCGCGCTTTAAAATGTCCATTCTGCCGGCTTCACCGGCCCTGGCCGGCGCCGAAATCGAATTGATCGAGCTGGCCGATCGCGAAAAACGGCTCTACGACGCCCTTACCCCGGCGATCAACCATTACGATTACATTTTAATCGACTGCCCGCCCTCCTTGAGCCTGCTGACCATCAACGGCTTGATTGCCGCCCGCAGCGGCGTGGTCATCCCGGTGCAGTGCGAATACCTGGCGCTCGAAGGCCTGGGCCAGCTTACCCAGACCATCAACCGCGTACGCACCTCCCTGTTTCCTGAACTGGCCGTCCGGGGGGTCGTGCTGACCATGTTCGATGGGCGCACCCGCCTGGCCCTGGACGTCGTCAGTGAAGTGCGCAAATATTTCCCCGACCAGGTATTTCAATCGGTCATTCCCCGCAGCGTACGCCTGGCCGAATCACCTTCCTACGGTATCCCTGTTTCGATCTATGCACCTGAATCCTCGGCAGCACAGGCGTATGCCAGCCTTGCCCGGGAAATGTTAGAGGGGGATGGTATTCACATCCCGGATTTTGTAAAATAAGGCGGTAAAACATGGCACGTAAAAGCGGATTGGGAAAAGGTCTGGATGCGTTAATCCCTGCAAGCCAGGACACTGACCTGGATGGGAGCATCTTGAATATCCCTGTGGACAACATCACCGCCAACCCGCTCCAGCCCCGCCTGGGCATGGATGAAGAAGCGCTGGCCGAGCTGGCCGCTTCCATCCGCGAGCATGGCATTTTACAGCCACTGGTGGTCACCCGCGAAGGGAACAGCGATGACTACACCCTCATCGCCGGTGAACGCCGCCTTCGCGCTGCCCGGCTGGCCGGGCTGGAGACCGTTCCGGCCCTGGTTCGCCTGGCCAGCGATCAGCAGCGCCTGGAACTGGCCCTGATCGAAAATGTACAGCGTGCCGACCTGGCCTCGTTGGAGACGGCCGAAGCCTATTTGAAACTGAGTGAGGAATTCGGGCTCTCTCACGAAGAAATCTCCGCCAGGGTAGGCAAAAGCCGGGTGAGCGTCACCAACACCTTGCGCCTGCTCAAATTGCCCGAAACCGTCCGTACCGCCCTGGCCAATGGGAAGATCAGTGAAGGCCATGCCCGCGCCCTGCTTCAATTGCCTTCAACTCAGGCCCAATTGGCCATCTTGCAAGCCATCCTCGAACGCGGATTGAGTGTACGCCAGACCGAAGAATTGGCCCGCAAATATTCCGGTGAGCGCCCCCCACACGCCACCCCTGAACAGCCGCAGCCGGAATGGCAAGAATTGGAAGAACGGTTGCGCGACCACCTGGGTACCCGCGTAACCCTTCACCATGGGAAAAAAGGCGGCCGTCTGGTGATCCACTATTATTCTGACGAGGAATTGGATGCTTTGATCGACCGCTTGATCCAGGATTAGCCATGCTCATTCTGTACAACGCCAAAATTCGTACCCTCTGGGAGGAATTACCGGCGGCTGAGGCACTAGCCATCCGAGATGGGCACATCCTGGCTGTTGGCGGCAACGATCAAATCACTAACCTGGCCGATTCTTCCGGCCAGTGCATCGATTTAAAAGGCCAAACGGTCTGGCCCGGCCTGATCGACGCCCACCTGCACCTGGAAAATTACGCCGCCAGCCTGCAGTATGTGGATTGCGAGACGAAAACGCGGGCGGAATGTCTCCGCAGGGTTGCGGAGCGAGTCGCCGCCAGCCCGGCCGGGGCCTGGATCCTCGGCCACGGCTGGAACCAGAACTTATGGCCGGATGGCTTTGGCACCGCAGCCATGCTGGACGAGATCGCCCCCCACAACCCGGTCTATCTGACGGCCAAATCGTTGCACATCTGCTGGGTCAATTCAGCCGTCCTGGACCAGGCCGGAATTACCGCTCAAACACCCGACCCTGACAAAGGGCAGATTGGCCGCGACGAGCAAGGCCGGCCGGATGGCATTTTGTTCGAAGCTGCCATGGCTCCGGTCGAACATATTCTTCCCGCCCGCACTGTGGCCGGCATCTATGCCGGCATCCGCGATGCCCAGCCGCTCCTCTGGCAAATGGGCCTCACCGGTGTGCACGATTTCGACCGGCGCACCTGTTTTGCCGCCTTGCAGCAGCTCGACCAGGCTGGCGAACTCAAGCTGCGCGTGCTCAAGAGCCTGCCCCTGGACGACCTGGAGGAGGTAATCACGGTTGGGCTGCACAGCGGTTACGGCAGTGACTTTTTACGGATCGGGTCGCTCAAGGGTTTTTCCGATGGCGCCCTGGGGCCCCAGACGGCCGCTATGCTCGCTCCTTACGAAGACAGCTACTCCAATGGGATCCTGACGCTGGATTCACGGCAGGTCTTCGAGGCCGGCAAACAAGCCGTCCAATCCGGGCTGAGCCTGGCCATTCACGCCATCGGCGACCGGGCCAACCACGAAGTCCTGGAGGGCTACCGCCGTTTGCGCAGATACGAGCGCCAGCAAGGTCTGGCGCCTGCCCGCCACCGCATCGAGCACGTTCAGCTCCTCGACCCGGAAGACCTGGGCAAGCTGGCCGCCCTGGATATCATCGCCTCGGTCCAGCCCATCCATGCCACCTCCGATATGCTCATCGCCGGTCGTTTTTGGGGCGGCCGTTCGCGCTACGCTTATGCCTATGCCGATTTATTATCTTCGGGAGCCCGATTGGTGTTCGGCTCGGACGCCCCGGTTGAATCGCCTAATCCCTTCTGGGGGCTGCACGCCGCAGTCACTCGTCGTCGCCAGGATGGCAGTCCCTCGGCCGACGGCTGGTATCCCCAGCAGCGCCTTTCATTGGCCAGCGCCCTGGCCGCTTTTACCACCCAGGCGGCCTACGCCGCGGGTTGGGAAAACTGCCAGGGCCGGCTGGCGCCCGGTTACTTTGCCGATTTGATCGTGTTACCCGACGATCCTTTCGGCAGCGACCCGCAGGACCTATACCGGCTGCAGCCATCCAGAACCATGGTGGCCGGCCAATGGGTTTGGGAAGGGGGAAACGATGGATGATCTTCAGAACGGCTACACCCACCTGACGCCTGAAATCCTGGTCCCGCGCCTGGGGGATTACCTGGTGGAAATCAAGTTGATTTCGCCGCAAGATTTACAGACGGCGCTGCAAGCTCAAGATGCCCTGCGCAACAGCCAGGCAGAAGTGCCGCTTCTAGGGCAAGTGCTGATCGATCTGAACAGGATCAGCCAGGCTGACCTGGACCGGGCCATAACCGAATACGTGTTGCAATTGCGCAATGCCCTGGAAACCACCAACCACCAGCTCGAACAGCGAGTCAAAGAGCGCACGGCCGAGCTGGAGACCGCTCTGCAGAAACTTTCCGAGCTCAACCAGCTCAAGGCCAATTTCGTCGCCAATATCTCCCACGAACTGCGCACCCCTTTGACCCATTTGAAAGGCTACCAGGAGCTGCTGCTTTCCCAAGATATCGGCCCAATCACCGATTCGCAGCAATCGGCCTTGCTCACCATGCAAAAGGCCACCGACCGGCTGGAGCGGCTGATCGAAGACCTGATCCTGTTCTCCACCTCCGAGCGCAATCGCATCCCGCTCAAGATCGAGCAGATCGACCTGGTAGCGGTCTGCAGCGAGGCGGCCGGCCAATTGCTCACTAAAGCCCAGGAGCGCCAGTTGACCCTGTCCACCCAGGTGGATAGCGCCCCAATTCTGGTGCCCGCCGATCGCGAAAAAATCGGCTGGGTCATTCACCAGTTGCTGGATAATGCCATCAAATTTTCGCCTATCGGCGGGAAAATCATTTTACATATCAGCCAGGACGACCGGCAAGTTTTCGTCCAGGTGATCGATTCGGGTATCGGCATACCGGCCCACCGCGTCATCGAGTTGTTCGAGCCCTTCCACCAGTTGGACGGCTCATCCACCCGCAAATATGGCGGCACCGGGCTGGGGCTTTCGCTGGCCCAGAAAATTATCGAAGCCCACGGCTCTCATTTCGAAGTCGAATCTGATCTTGGTAAAGGCAGTTCGTTCTCGTTCCAGCTTAACAAGAAGCCCACGTAATGAAAGGGGGTTCCGTATGAATGACAGGGTAGTCAAAGCCGAACCAGTTTCTCCAGCTATGCTTTACGATATCAGTACCCAGTTTTGGAAATCCGATTCGTGGCGGACGGCCATGAATGGGCTAGTTAAATCCTTCCGCAAGTATTTCTTGTTCGATAATATGGTCATCAACCTGATTGACCCGATGACCATGAACCTGGACGTGGCTTTCGCCAAGGCCACCGGGCGAGGAAAATCTGCCGAGGCAGATGTGGCCTGGGGTGAGATTTTAGGCAACCAGGTGGTCGAGGAAAAGCGCACCATCCTGGTCGAGCCTGATGCGGAAGACCAGAAGAACCGCCTGCAAAACCCATTCATCCTGGGGATTCCAATTATGACTCCTCACGAGGTGCTGGGCGCGATCACCTTCATCCGTTTCGGTGGCCCGGTCTTCACCGCCAATGATACCGGTATTGCCGAGTACATCACCCGGCTGCTCTCCCTGCAAATTTATAAAGAACGGATCAAGCAGGAGCGAGACAACCTGGAATTCCAGTTCCGCACCTTTCAGATGCAGGAAGACTTTATCTCGACCGTGTCCCATGAACTGCGCAACCCGCTCGGCTTCATCAAAGGCTACACCACCACTTTACTGCGCAACGACACCAACTGGGATGCCGAGATCCAGCGCGAATTCCTCACCATCATCGACCAGGAGACCGACCGGCTGCAAGACCTGATCGCCAACCTGCTCGACTCGGCCAAGCTCCAGTCTGGCCAGATCGTGATGAATTTCGAGGCCGTCCGCCTGGACGCCCTGATGAACGATTTGCTTCTGCGCGCCCGCCTGCACCACCCGGACGCGCAGATCAATGCCAATGTGACCACACCTATCAAGACCATCCAGGGCGACCCGCGCCGGATTGCCCAGGTGTTAGATAATCTGATCAGCAATGCTGTGAAATATGCTCCCGGTTCACCGATTTACATTACAATTAAAGAAACGTCCGCAGGCGTTGCAATCGAAGTCCACGACGAAGGCCCTGGTATCCCCGAAAAATACCTGAAGCATGTGTTTAACCGCTTTTTCCGTGTACCCGATCAGAGTCCCAGCGTGCACGGGTCCGGTTTAGGGCTTTTTATCTGCAAGCAGATTATCCAGGCGCACAATGGCGGCATAGAAATCGAATCCAGTGCGGGCCAGGGGACCACCTTTAAGATATTTCTTCCTGACCAACCCTGACGAGGTGTTCCCAAAGGACAAGGAGGGTAATTCCAATGACTTCAAAAATCCTGGTGGTAGATGACGAACAACTTTACAGGCATCTGTTAAAAGTCAACCTCGAATCCGAGGGATATGAAGTGTTCGCGGCCAGGGATGGTGAAGAAGCCTTGGAAATGACTTCATCCAAACTCCCCGATCTGGTCATCCTGGATGTCGCCATGCCCCATTTGGATGGCTTCACTACCTGTGAGCGCATTCGCCAGTTTTCTGACGTGCCCATCATCATGCTCACCGCCCGCGGTGAAGAGCAGGACCGGGTGCGTGGGCTGAACGTCGGCGCCGATGATTACGTGTTGAAACCATTTTCGGCCACCGAACTGGTTGCCCGGGTGCGGGCCGTGCTGCGCCGCTCCAAACAAAACGAAACCGGCATGCACAAACGCTTCTTTGTCCACCGGAATTTGCGTATCGACTTTGCCCGCGCCGAGGTGTGGAAAGAAGACCATCAAATTTATCTTTCGGCTACTGAATATCGCCTGTTGATCCAGTTTGCCCAACACGCTGGTAGAATCCTGACTGCTGAAGAACTCTTGACCGCCGTCTGGGGCGATTCCTACCGCGACGACAAAGAGATTTTATGGGTATCGATCGCCCGTCTGCGCCAGAAACTGGAGGATGACCCGCACAACCCCGAGCATATCGTCACCCGCTCGGGTCTGGGTTATCTTATGCCGGCCATGGACGCCGAGGCAAACGCGTAGGAAAGGATTGCGAGAATAATGTTTGCGAACTTCGAAGAAAAAGGCAAGATCTTCACCCAGGTCGTTTCGAAACAGCCCAACGATGTGGTCATTCAGACGGCCACCAACCAGATCCACGGAAAGATCCATATCCGCCCGGAAGACCGCTTGAAAGACGAGTTGGACGAGACCAGCCATTTTCTGGCCGTTACCGATGCAAGTATTTTCGATCCTTCCGGTGAGAGACTTATTCTAAAGACCGGCTTCGTGGCCGTAAACGTCGAACTCGGTCATTTGGGTATTACCGGTCAAAGATGGCGAGGATCAGGAAAAGAGTTCGGAATGAACAATCCCATTTCAACCAGTGACCGACCTCCTGAGTTGAATAAATTAAAACACCACATGATCGGGCTGATCTCGCGCGAAATGGAGAGCAACCCGCATGTCGGAGAAGATCGCCGCGTAGTGGTGAAAGAACTCATCCAGCAGGTCTATGTCGGGCTTAAATTAGGCCTGACCAATACCCTGCGCGAGCAGCTTTTCCATGAAATAGAAGACGAACTGCTGGGCTTTGGCCAGCTTCAGCCCTTACTGGATGACCCGGAAATCAACGAAGTCATGGTCAACGGTCCAAACCAGATCTACATCGAACGCTCGGGCAAGCTCATCAAGACCAATATCACCCTCGAAAGCGACGCCGAGGTTTTCCGCATCATCGAAAAGATCATCTTGCCGCTCGGCCGGCGCATCGATGCGGATAGTCCCACCGTCGATGCCCGCTTGCCAGATGGCTCGCGGGTGAATGCCATCATTCCCCCGGTGGCCATCGATGGGCCCTCCATAACCATCCGGAAGTTTCAAAAAGAAAAACTTAGCGTGGATGATATGATCAACTTCGGCTCGCTGACCAGAAACATGGCCGATTTCATCCGCGCCTGTGTGATTGGACGCCTCAACATTATCATTTCAGGCGGCACCGGCTCCGGCAAGACCACCCTGCTGAACGTACTGTCCGGATTCATTCCCGAAGACGAGCGGATCGTCACGATCGAAGACGCCGCCGAGTTGAAGCTCCAGCAGGACCATGTGGTGCGCCTGGAGACCAAGCCACCCAACATCGAAGGGCGTGGGGTCGTCACCATCCGCGACCTGGTCCGCAATTCGCTGCGCATGCGTCCCGACCGGATCATCGTGGGCGAAGTGCGCTCCGGCGAAGCCCTGGACATGCTCCAGGCCATGAACACCGGGCACGATGGGTCGCTGACCACCCTGCACGCCAACACCCCCCGCGATGCAATTTCTCGTCTGGAAACCATGTGCCTGATGGCCGGGATCGAGCTGCCGGTCAAGGTTATCCGCGAGCAGATCGCTTCGGCCATCGACATAATCGTTCAGCAGACCCGCCTGAGAGATGGCAGCCGTAAAGTGACCTCCATCACGGAAATTGCCGGTATGGAGGGAGAGACGGTCGTAATGACCGACATTTTCAAATTCCAGCAGGTTGGAGTCTCACAAGACGGGAAAGTGCTCGGCGAACTGAAACCAACCGGCATCCGCCCATTATTTACACCCAGGCTGGAAGCCGCCGGGTTCAAACTCGGCCCGGAAGTTTTCGGGGCCGATTTGAGTGCGATGATCAATCCCCAACGCCGGCGCTGATCTTTATCCAGAAGCTGTACTCCGCGAGGTAACCATGAGCACAAATCAGCAAATCACCCAGGTACGGACCAGAAAAATCGGGTTACTCATCCACGATGCGCGCATTGCGCGTAACCGGCCGGTCGAGCTGTGCGCCAAAGCCATGAACCTGTCTGTGGATGAATTTCAGCGCGTCGAAAACGGACAGGCAGCCCCCACACTGCCGCAGCTCGAATTGCTGGCCTTTTACCTGGACGTACAACTGGAGCAATTTTGGGGAAACCAGACCCTCTCGACTCAGGCGAGCGCCGAACCGGTCGAACAACCCGCGCAATACACCGGGCTGCGCCAAAAAATCATTGCTGCCCGCCTGCGCCTGGCTCGCTCCAACCTGAACCTCAGCCTACAGGAGATCTCCAAGAAAACTTCGTTGAACCAGGACCAGATCCAAAAATACGAAATGGGCGAGATCCCGATCCCGCTGCCCGAGCTGGAAATCCTGGCCAACACATTGCAAATCCGCATGGAAGAGCTCTACGACCAACGTGGGCCCATCGGCCAGTGGCGCCAGGAACAGTTAGCCATCCAGCGTTTTCTGGAGCTGCCCGAAGACGTGCGCGATTTCATGTGCAAACCGGTCAACCTGCCCTATCTGCAGCTCGCCATGCGCCTGAGTGACCTCTCGGTCGAAAAGCTGCGCAGCGTCGCCGAAGGGCTGTTGGAAATCACATACTGAACAGGGGACAGCCATGGCCGATCTCACTACCGACGAAATTGTTTTCCAGGCAAAAAAAGCGTACGAAGAAGAGAATTTCCTAGAGGCTGCCCGGTGGTTTTCCAAGGCAGTCGAAACGTATTCGAACCAGGCAGACGCCTTATCAGCCGCCGAAATGAGCAACAACCGCAGTGTGGCACTGCTCAAAGGTGGTGATCCGCAGCAGGCCTTGAGCGCCGCCCTGGGGACCGACCAGGTCTTTGCCGACGCCAACGACATTCGCCGCCAGGCTATGGCCCTGGGTAATATCGCCTCCGCCCAGGAAGGACTGCACGATTTTGCCGCCGCTCAGGAAAATTACCGCCGTTCAGCCGACCTGTTCAAAGAAATAGGCGAGCAGGAATTACGCGTTTACGTGTTGGAGCGCCTCTCCGCACTTCAATTCCGCAAAGGTAAACGGATCGAAGCCCTGCTCAGCATGGAGACCGCGCTCGATTCCAAGAAAAAGCTTTCGGCCCGCGACCGCCTGTTTAAGAGGCTTGATCGGGACGGTCCGCAAAATGGCCCACCAGGATTTACCCGAGGCATAGTCATCCATCTATCTGCGATTTTTACCGCTAGAAGGACGTTCGCAGCAATTGATCTTTTATACCAAGCAAAGAGCTCATCCAAATATCTTTCTCCGCCAGGCTGAACTCAAAGACCTCGAAAAACTGACCCGGTTTATCAATATTGCCCCGCATATGTACCGGCATTTAGATTGGTGCCCACCGCTGGATTGGCTGGGCCACCAACCGTTTTACGTGATTGATTCCGATGAAGGTTTCCAGGCCGCCATGGCCTTTCCCCAGGACCCAGCCGGGATAGCCTGGATCCGTCTATTCACTTGTGCGCCTCAGGTCGACCCGGCCGCTGCCTGGCAGATGCTTTTCGCCCGGGGAATGCAAGATACCCCCCACAATCCCCGCCCGTTGATCGGTGCGCTGGGGCTGAACAACTGGATCCTCAAAGTATTGGACCAGGCCGGTTTTGAGACCTACCAGCACATCGTCAGCCTGGCCCGTGATTTACAAACTCCGCTCCCCGAGGCCAACCACAACTGGCAGGTGTTCGTCCGCCCGATGGAAGAAACCGACCTTCCGGTCGTCGCAGCCATCGATGCGGCTGCTTTCGAGCCCATCTGGCAAAATTCCGCCGATCAAATCCGGCTCTCCTTTTACCAGTCGGTCTATTGCACCGTGGCGGAAATCGCCAATGAGATCGTCGGATTCCAGATCTGCACCAGCAACTTGTTCTCGGCCCACCTGGCCCGCCTGGCCGTCCGCCCGGATATGCAGCATGCCCGCATCGGTTTTACCCTGGTGTACGATGCCCTGCACAAATTCCGCCAGGACCGGCTCTGGCAGTTGACGGTCAATACGCAGGACAACAACCATTCCTCACTGGCCCTCTACCAGCAGGCCGGCTTTGAGCTGACCGGCGAACAGTACCCGGTTTTGCTCTACCCGGAAACAAAATCCCCTTAGACATACAAGATTAAAAACGACGAACGGGGCTGATGTTCGCGGCAAAGCCGCGAACATCAGCCCCGTTCGTCGTTAATTTAATTAAACTATTGGAAAATTTAATATAAATATGGCAAAATAGACCTTATTGCTTATCTATTCAAATCGCCGGGTGCTGACCAGCCCCCTTTTCAAAACAAACGCCAAGTGGAGGAAATGATCGATGACCTCAACCTCATCCAAAGCAGGGAAACAGAGCAAGCGAGAACAAATTCGGGCAAAACGAAAACAACAGCAGCAGCGTAACCGTTTGCTGATCATTGGGTCGGTGACCGTCGTTGCCGTGGCCCTTGCGGCAGTCCTGATCATCCAAAACAAACCGGTATCCTCCGCCAATTTCACCAGGCCGGAAGTCTATACCCGCTCGCAAACCAATGGGACCTACGCTGGCGATCCCAATGCACCGGTCAAGGTTGAAGAATTCGGTGACTTCAATTGTATTCATTGTGAAAATTTCTGGCAAACCGGCGAAACACAGTTGCTGAATAATTACGTCAATATCGGAAAAGTCTATTTCCACTACGTCCCAATGAGCTTCATCAGCCCTACCTCGGCGACCGCCGCTGAAGCGGCTTATTGTGCCATGGACCAGGGCAAATTCTTCGAATTCCATGATTACATCTTTGCCAATTATGGCGTTGGGCTGAGTGATTCGCTTTTACAGGCTTTTGCCAGCGACCTGGGACTCGATATGACCCAATTCAACAGTTGTTATTCCAGCAACAAATACGCCAACCAGGTTGCCCAGGACGAGCAGTACGCATCGGGTAAAGGCGTCACCGGCACGCCGACCTTCGATGTGAACGGCACCCTGGTCGGGCAGGACACGCTTTTCTCCCAGATCGATTCCATACTGAATTAAATTCGCTGGACGTAGGATTTGAGATGGCATAACACCACAAATCCTGCGTCCTTATTAATGTGCTGAGTAGCTACGAAATTTGAGGCTAGTAAATCAGCGCAAATAATTAAGATGATAACCAAAATTTATAGGATGAGAGGACTTAAAATTGGTGAGATTTTAATGAATAAATTTAAAAATATTGTAAAATAGTTAACAAAATTTAAATATAGATTATTAGCTTTTGTAAGGTTTGAATATAAGAGGGAGAGATGTATTGTTCAGCCTGCGGTAAACAAATTCTTGATAACTCAAAATTTTGCTCCTTTTGCGGAGCACCTACCACAAATGATGAAAACTTTTATGTTTCAGACGCAACAGCTTTTAAAGAAGCAGAAAAACATAGCATTATTGGTTTACAACCAGAGATTGAAGAAAACAGTACTACTAATATTAATAGATTTATCGATGACGATAAATGGTTCAAAACTGCAACTAAGATTCTTGGAGGATTGATTTTTATTGTTATTGTAATCTTTATTGTTATTGCAATACAAAAGAATTCAATACCCGCAAAATTTAAAACCGAGGTGAAACAATTTCTAATTGAATCAGACAAATTAAATATTATGACCTCGCAAGGTGTAACCAATAGTGATTTTAGGAACCAACTTGCAAATGTAAAAAGCGATTATAACCAATTAGAAAACTCTTGGCCTTCTGCATTAACCACTGAAAAGAGCAATTTTGATGAAGCTTTGAGAGGATGGGATCTTACTCTACAGGTATGGGATGATGGATTAAAAAGATCTGGTAATATGGATTATTTGTATCTCAATAACTACAATTCGTTTTTGCAAAATCTTAGCGTTGATTATATTAATGCAGATGCTGAGAGTACCCAATTTTACTCTTATAACGATTGGATTGGTGCTTTAATGGCTATGTCTAGTCAAAATTATGAAGAAGGTAAGGATAGCATCAACGAAAAAATAAAATAACCCTTTCGAAAGATTTTGTTCATAGAAAAGCAAAAGGTAATTCTCTAGGGGAAAAAAGATGTATTGTTCTAATTGCGGAAACCAAATTAATGGAGATTCAAATTTTTGCTCTTTTTGTGGTGTGCCTATCCCGCAAACAAAAATAACTACCGACAAAAGACAATTACCTCTAGAAAAATCTATAGAACAGCAATTAGTTGATGATCAGGCAAATTCTGTAGAAAACTTTTCTCCAAGTCTTCGTTATTTTACTGCTGTTGCAGGAACTGGAATTGTTCTAAGCACCTTTTTACCTTGGATTAAAATTACTCAAGGTGATGCGGTAATAGATATTGTAACCGGAATTACTACTTTTTCTGGCATGATAGCTTTCTTCCTTGGTGGCACAATAATTGTGCTTTCGTTTTTTATGAAAGAAACGGTAAAGAGAAAAGCTGCTTACATTGCTGGTTTAATTGCATTAATTTCTTTTTTCCCTCTTTGCATTTTATCTTTTATTACTATAGGTCAATTTGAAGAATTTTGTTTTCAGGATTTTTTCGGGCCAAACAATGTATGCAAAAATCCCAGCTTTGCAGCGGGAATACTATTTTTGTTTGTTTCAATTAGCCTGACAGTCCTCATTGGAATAATTGCTGACATTCAACTCCGTAGAGGTAAAAAAGAGAATGGATAACTAAAAACAGTTTCTTTTGAAATAAGGCAACTACTTAGCTACCGCAGAGGTTTAGGGTGTTTTATTGTTTTTTGTGCGCTTCGCGCACAAAAAACAATAAAACACCCTCGCCTTGCGCACTTGCCTGAGCAGTTACGGAATAAGTTAAAAAGTATGACCTTTGTTACCTGCTTTTCGTTTTCTTTGAAATCGTGACATTTCTATTAGCGTCTGGCACGGTTTCTCGAAGGTACAACTTATAAAGGATTTTTTCTGTCGTGTTTATTTTAAACTCATCGTACTTCTAAGGCTTGCATTCGATCATTCTTAGAAAAAAAGTTTTGCATTAGCGCTTGAACAAAGTAAACTTTCGCGTCTTCGCCCTGATGATAAATGACTCAAATTTCTGCCTTATATAAAGGTAGAAAAGTTTTGATTCCTTTGATTGTCGATATTTGAACAACCTTGCCCAGAATTATTTTTTTCTGCTAATCCTGAACTCTTGACTTTAAAGACTGGGTAGTCAAATAAATTTCGTGAAGTAAACAGCCTAACTGCTTTCTTCATGAAATTTAATATATTCCCAACCTTTGCATTAAAAGCACCAGCAGCGGCGCGATGACCAGCCCGGGCAGGAAATTGCCCGAACGGATTTTCTTGATCTCCAGCAGGCTGCTGATCGCCAGGGCGATCAGAATCACCCCGCCGGTGGCATTCATCTCGGCCATCATCGCGTCCGAAACAACCGCCTGCACCTGAAATGCCAGCAACGAAATCGCGCCCTGGTAAAGGAAAACCATGCCGGCCGAAAACAGTACGCCTACCCCCAGGGTGGAGGCAAACGCCATCGCGGTGAAGCCGTCCAGGATCGCCTTCACTGCCAGGGTTTGGAAATTTCCGGTCAGGCCATCCTGGATCGAACCCAGGATTGCCATAGGGCCGACGCAAAATAACAACGAGGCTGTGAAAAAGCCGCGCACAAAGCGCGACGACTGGCCGTTGCTTTCCTGTCCATTCTTTCCCCCCAGAAAGCGCGTCTCCAGCCATTTTCCCAACCCTTCCAGGCCATCCTCGACCCGCCACCATTCCCCCAGCAGCGCTCCAATCAGGATACTGCCCAACACCACCAGGGCATTGTGGGTGGTCAAAAACATTTGAATCCCGAAAGCCATGGTGAATAAACCTACACCGGCCACGACCGTCCGCCGTAAACCGTCTTTCAGGCGACCTCCCAGGAGCAGCCCCACCGCTCCCCCCAGGATAATTGCTGCTGCGTTGATGATTGTGCCGATCATGCTATTCCTTTTCGACCAGCGTCGGTGGATTGCCGCCGGCGGCCTTTATAACGAATAATTCCAAAACGTAACACAACGAGGATAAGCGGTTCATATAAGCCAGAAAGAGCTCCAGGTTTTCCGGGGCACGCTGCTGGCCCAGGCGTACCAGTTCGCGTTCCGCCCGGCGGACCACCGCCCGCGCCTGGTTGAAGGCCGCCGAAAGCAGGCTGTCACCCGGGACGATAAATTTCGCCGGCATTTCGACCTGGCCGCCGTAATTATTCACCTGGCCCTCCAGCCAGGCCAGACTTTCGGGCGACAAAGCCCGAAACCGTGCGGCGTTTTCCGGTGTGGCGGCCACTTCCCCCATGAGCAGGTACAGGTCACGCTGCACTTGTAGGACCGTTTCATTGACTTCACCAGGGCCAGACAGGCTGCGCGCCAGCCCCAGCGCTGCCGAGGCCTCATCCAACGCCCCCAACACCTCGATCTGCTGATCGGATTTCATCACCCGCCGGTCGCCTAACAGGCCGGTCGAGCCCTGGTCGCCTTTGCCGGTATAGAATTTTTGCTTCATCGGTAATCCATCCCTTTCCCACCTGAGGAGAGTTTAAGGGTGAGGGTTATTGATCCGCCGAGCAGATCAATAACCCTCACGAGAGTACTAATCGTTCTTCAGACGTGCATTTATCCAGCGGGGGTCAGGGTGCCGCGGTAGTGGCTGCGGTGGTCGCAGCGGACGTACCCGCCGCCGTACCTGCTGAATTGGCTACCAGGTACCATTTCGTGACCGTATCGAAGCGGTCGCTAGGATCCAGGAGCGGCCCCATCCGCACGCCCTGGACGGCCTGGTCCACCCCATAATTATAAACAGGATAGAACAGCGGCAAAGCCGGCTGGTCCTCGGAGAAGACCACCTGGAAATTGCGGTAGTAGCGGATACGGTCATCCATGTTGGTGGTCGTCCGCGCGCCTTCCAGATATTCACTGGCAATTTTGTTACTCCACTGGGAGTAATTCTGGCCACCCGTAGCCTGGACCGAATCCCAGAACGGGTATGGATCAGGGTCGGGCAGGTTGGTCAGGTTCAGGTCCACCAGGGCCGCCTGGAAATCATGGTTGGTCAGGCGGTTATTGACCAGGTCGTCGTATGCCACGGCTTCCAGGTTAACGGTGACACCCATGTCTTGCCATTCGCTCTGGATAGCCTGCGCCAGGGCCAGGTGCTGGTCATCATCTGGGTAGAGCAGGGTAAAAGAAAGCGCGTTCCCGCTGCTATCCACGCGGGTGGTCCCGCCATCGGCCGGCATGGTATAGCCGGCATTCACCAGGTTCTGGACGGCCCGCTCCGGGTTATAGTCCACCGGTGCGATGCCATCATAATAGGCCCAGGTGCCAGGGAAGATTGGCCCATTGGCCAGCAAAGCCTGGCCATTCAAAACCTTGTTGGCAATGTACTGGCGGTTGATCCCCATGTACAGTCCCTTGCGTACATCCGCGTTTTGCAAAAACGCGGATTGGGGATCGTTCAAGTTAAACATGATCATGCTCAACTCAGGCAAGCGGCCGGTATAAATCGAAAGGTTTGGTTCGTTCAATGCAGCCGGCAAAATGTCACCGGTCACGTGATCGATCCCGTTGACCTGCCCATCTTTGTAGGCCTGCATAGCCGAAGCGGAGTCGGCATAATAGCGGAAAACAATCTGTTGGATAAAGGGCTCGTCACCGTAGTAATCGCTGAAGGCCTTCAATGAAATACCGGTAATCTGGCCGTTATCCAGCAGCAGTTGGTCGAACTGGTAGGGCCCCGAACCAATGGGGGAAAGGTTGACGTTCATCTGCTGAACCTGGTCGATGGTCATCCCGTTGAAGATGTGTGACGGCAGGATCCCAAAGGAAAGGTAATCCAGGAAAGGCGCGTAGGCTTCCGGCAGTTTAAATTGCAGGTTGTGGTCATCCAGCTTGACAACCTCGATATCTTTCCAAAAATCCTGAATATCCTGGGGAACCACATCGCCGCCATTTTTCAGGAGATTGACTGTATAGACGATATCATCCGTTGTCACCGGCTTTCCGTCATGCCATTTTGCCTTGGAATTTAAGACAATGGTATAAACGGTGCCATCCTGGGAATTACCCCAGGACTGGGCCAGGTCGCCCACCGCGTAGCCATGCTCGTCGAAGGTAATCAAGCGGCTGAACAACAGCCGGTCCACGTCCTGGTCCACCTGGTTATTGAAATCCAGGATCGGGTTCAGCCGTTGGATCGACCCGGTCAGCGCTTCAGTGTAATTTCCTCCTTTGGCCGGCTCTGGCGAAAGCCGATTGGTCGAATTGGGCTGTTCGCTCAACAACAATATCCCGACCACAATGCCGGTCAGGAAAATGATTAAAAGTTGCCATCTAAATTTTTTCATAGGTTGGGGGGGAATGTAAAAAAGGCGATCTGCCCCTTTTTACGAGCTGGTCGCCTTGCGGATTAGAAAATATTTCTGCAAGATACGCTGATTCTCGGTGATTTATCCGAAAGCCACCGACAGCATGGTGAGAATAACAAATACAATGCTCAACCCAATTGTGATGTTGAAGACTGTCTTCTCAAGGCCGCGCCGTGCACTGAAAACCTGGCTGCTGTCCGCCCCGGTTAACCCGCCCAGGCCAACGCCCTTATTCTGAAAGATCACGCTGGCAATCAACGCGATTGAGATTATAATCAAGGCAATATTAATGGAATTACCCACGCTTGTTCCTCCTAAGAAGTTAACGAAAAAATTATACCGTTTGAAGGGTGGATTCGTCAACCGTTTATGCACGAACTTGTTACTAATTTGCACATGCATACCCGCTATTCCGACGGGACCGGCCTGCACAAGGACATCGCCGAAGCGGCCTTGAATGCTGGTTTGGACGTAGTGATCGTAACCGATCATAACGTATTGGTCAATGGTCTGGAAGGTTACCACCGCCGGAACGGCCATAAGGTATTGATGCTTATCGGCGAGGAGGTCCACGACCAGGCCCGCCAGCCGCAGAAGAACCATTTATTGGTGTTAGGCGCCGGCCGTGAAATGGCCACCTACGCCGGAAGCCCGCAGAACCTGATCGACCAGGTTGCCAAATCGGGTGGGGTTTGTTTCATTGCCCATCCCAAAGACCCGGCCCTGGCCATGGTCCATGAAGACGACATCTCCTGGGTCGATTGGAGTGTGGATCGGTTTACTGGCATTGAATTATGGAACGGGCTAAGCGAACTGAAAGTGCGTATCAATTCCTGGGTGGACGCTTTGGTTTATACGCTCTTCCCCAATTTCCTCGCCCTGGGACCGGTCCCCGAAGTCCTCGACCGTTGGGACGGGTTGCTCGAAAAAGGGCGCAGGGTGGTTGCCGTCGGCGGATCGGACGCCCACATGCTGCACGTCAAAGCCGGGCCGCTCCAGGCGACGATCTTCCCCTACGAATTCCATTACCGGGCCATCAACACCCACATCTTTACCCCCAACCCGCTGACAGGCGACCTGGTCAGTGACCGAAAGATGATCTACCAGGCCTACCGGGCCGGCCATTGTTTCGTCGGCTATGACTTGCCCGAACCCACCCGCGGATTCCGTTTCAGCGCACAGTCGGCCGAAAATTCGATCATCATGGGTGACGAAATGCCGGTCAACGGCTCGGTGACCTTGCAGATTCGCTTGCCGCTGCGGACCGAGTGCATCCTCAAAAAAGATGGGCGCACGATCAAAGCCTGGAAAAACCAGGAAGTCTGTACCCACATCACCGACCAGCCCGGTGTATACCGGGTGGAGGCCTACATCCACTACCTGGGCCAGCGCCGCGGATGGATCTTCAGCAACCCGATCTACCTGCGCCCGGGCAAGAGCCGCGGCAATCACAAAAACCCGGCATGATCACCAACAACGTTACTCGACTCTTATCGTCCAAGAAGATCCCTTTCGAGGCCTTCGAAACGCCCGCTGTAAAGCTGGGTGCGCTCGAAACCGCTCGCCTGCTGGGGGTCGAGCCGCAAAGAGTGTTCAAAACGATCGTGGTCGTTCGCGAAAAAGGCAAGCCCATCCTGGCTATCGTCCCGGGCCCCAACGAAGTCGATCTCAAGGCCCTGGCCGCTTTCCTGGGAGAAAAGAAACTGCACCTGCCCACCCAGCATGAAGCCGAAACGCTGACCGGCCTGCAAGCCGGCGGGATTTCCGCCCTGGCCCTGATCAACCGCGGCTTCCAGGTGGTGCTGGATAGCAGCGCCCAGAACTTCGACAAAATTCACGTCTCCGGCGGCCAGCGCGGGCTCAACCTGCGCCTGCCGGTCGCGGACCTGGCGAAACTCACCAACGCTCGCCTGGGGCAGGTCTCCGCCCCCTCCGAAACCGCGGGCGATGACACCGAAATATAATTTTCCTGCTAACCGCTCAACTTTACAGGAAAGAATCCCGAAATTGAGGTGTTTGCGCCGGCTTCGCCGGCGCAAACACCTCAATTTCGGGGACTTATTAATCCTTGCCTGACTGGCAAGGTAAAACAGGTTATATAATTACACCTATGAGGTCCAAGCTCGATTTCATCGAATCAAAGCTGCAAAACCTGATCGAAAACCGTTTCACCTGGCTGCCCTGGCCGAACCGCCAACCGCGATTGGCCCGCCAGATCACCGAGGCTTTACGCAATCAACTCTTCGAAAGCCCTGCCGAGAACCAGTTGCTGCCCAACAATATTGTTTTCGGGATGAACCCGGATAACGTGTTGGCCTGGCAAAACCACCCTGACTGGCTGAACTGGCTGAACCAGGCTCTCCAGGATACGGTCATCGAATCAGGCACCCGGTTCGCCGCACCACCGGCCATTCATCTGGCCAGTGATGATTCCTTGAGTCTCAACGACCTGACCGTCCAGGCCCACTACGACCAGGCCGGTTCAGGTTCCACCGAGGCTTTGCGCCTCCTGCCTATCGAAGAAGCGGATCCACCCGAGACGGTCAGCGTCAACTCGTTCCTCATCCTGCACGGCGTCGACTTTTACCCCCTTTCACAGCCGGTCACCAACATCGGCCGGATGAAGACCAACCATGTCGTCCTGAACGACCTGCGCGTTTCTCGCTGGCACGCACAAATCCGCTGTGTACGCGGAAAATGGATCCTCTTCGACCTGAACTCTACCGGGGGCAGCTATATCAACGGCAACCGCGTCAACCAATACACCTTGCAGCCCGGAGATGTGATTTCACTGGCCGGCGTCCAGCTCATCTACGGGGAAGAAAATACCCAAGGGGCAAAACGTGGAGAAACCACACCAACCTAGTATACTCAAATCATGAGTGGCATCCTCGTACTGATCCTTCGCATTCTAATGACGGCCATCCTGTACGCCTTCCTGGGATGGTGCCTCTATACGCTTTGGCGTGATTTACGCTATCACACCCAATCGCTGGCAGCCCGTCACATCCCCGAATTACTGCTGACCCCCCTGGACTTCCTGGAGGGCGAAACAGCCACCTACAATAAACCCGAGGTTATCATCGGCCGGGACCCAACCTGTGCCTTTGCCATCCCCAACGAGACCGTTTCAGCCCGCCATGCACGCCTGTCGTATCACCAGAACCAATGGTGGATCGAAGACCTGAGCTCGACCAACGGCACGTTCTTGAACGACGAACGCCTGACCACCGTGACGGTGGTCGTCTCTGGTGACGAGGTCCGCTGCGGTCAGAGCAGTTTTCGCATCGAAATCCTTCCCAAACAACGAACTGGGGAGTAATCCCCTACCTGGAGAATAAATATGATGTCGGATAGACCCATCCTTGGTGTGATTGGCGGTTCTGGCCTGTATGCCTTCGAAGGCCTCGAAAACACCCAGACCGTAGAGACCGATACGCCCTTTGGCAAGCCCTCTTCGCCCATTATAATTGGCGAACTGGCCGGTGTACGGATTGCTTTTCTGGCCCGGCACGGCATCGGTCATTTCATTTTGCCCAGCGAGGTCAATTACCGCGCCAACATCTACGCCCTCAAAGCCCTGGGGGTTTCCTATGTGGTCGGCATCAGTGCCTGCGGATCGCTGCGCCACGACTATCAGCCCGGGGAATTCGTTGTCCCGGACCAGATCATCGATTTTACCCGCGACCGCAAACGCACCTTCTTTGGTGAGGGCCTGGTCGCCCACGTCAGCACCGCTGACCCATTCTGCCCGGATTTTTCAGCTGCATTGTACCAGGCCGCCGTCTCAACTGAGGTCAATACCCATAAAGGCGGCACGTTCATCACGATCGAAGGCCCTCGTTTTTCTACCAAGGCCGAGTCGCACCTGTTCCGTTCGTGGGGCGTTTCCATCATTGGCATGACCGCCTCCCCGGAGGCTTTCCTGGCGCGGGAAGCCGAATTGTGCTACGCCTGCCTGGCCCACATCACCGATTACGACGTGTGGCACCAGACTGCCGAGGCCGTCAGCGTGGAGATGGTCGTCAAGACCCTGGCCCAGAACACCCAGGCTGCCCAAAAGACCATTCGTAATCTGGCGCCTATGCTGCAGGACCGGGACCGCACCTGCGAATGTGCCAATGCGCTGGAAAAAGCTCTCATCACCAACCCCGCCGTCGTACCGGCCGAGACGCGCCAGAAGCTTTCGCTGTTGGTGGATAAATATTTGCAATCGTGAACCTGTTTTTCCCCGGCGTCAACGCACCTCAAAGTGAACTCGAAGCCCGCCTGATGAAACTGGCGGCCGGGTTTTTGTTCCTCTACAGCCTGATTCTGACCCTTTCTCAGGCCGTGCGGGTGCATTCCTGGAACACTACTTACCGCTGGGTCCAATGGATTGGGTTCCTGGTCTGGCTGGCCGGCTTCGCGTTGATCTACCGGCGGGTAAACCATTACGCCCCCGAACATGACCCCTTCCTGCTGCCAATCGCCGGCTTGCTGACCGGCTGGGGCATCCTGACCATTTATCGGCTGGATACTACTTTAGGCCTGCGCCAGACCGTCTGGCTGGCAGTCGGGTTGTTGGTGATCGAACTGGGCATGCACTTCTCACAGGTGCTCAACCTGCTGCGCCGCTACAAGTACATCTGGCTGACTGCCGGCCTGCTTCTGATCGTGCTGACCTTCGTTTTTGGCAAATATCCCGGTGGGGTCGGTCCGCGCCTGTGGTTGGGCTGCTGTGGCCTGTACTTTCAACCCTCCGAGCCGCTCAAACTTCTTTTAGTCATTTACCTGGCCGCCTATCTGGCCGATAAACTCCCGGTCAGTTACAGCCTCGGCCAATTGCTCACCCCCACCCTGGTGGTGACCGGCGCGGCCGCTTTGCTACTGGTCGCCCAACGCGACCTGGGTACCGCGACCCTGGTTGTGGCGATCTACACCCTGGTGGTATTCATGGCTTCCGGGCGGCGGCGGATCTTGATCATCTGCGGGGTCGCCCTGGTCGCTGCGGTTGTTGCCGGCTATCTGTCCTTCGACGTCATCCGCCTGCGCGTCGACGCCTGGCTGAACCCCTGGGCCAATTCGGCCAACCGCTCATACCAGATCGTCCAATCCTTGATCTCGATCGCCGCCGGTGGGCTGATCGGCTCTGGCCCCGGCCTGGGAAGTCCCGGGCTGGTACCGCTGGCGCATAGTGACTTTATCGCCTCGGCGATTACCGAAGAGACCGGCTTGATGGGCATCCTGGCGATCATTTTGCTCTTTACGCTGTTATGCTTCCGCGGCCTGCGCATCGGCATCCAGGCACCTAACCTGTATCAACGCCTGCTGGCTTTTGGCATTTCGATCTATTTCGGGCTGCAAGCTATTTTGATCCTGGGCGGCAACTTCCGCCTGCTGCCGCTCACCGGGGTCACCTTGCCATTCGTCTCCTATGGCGGATCGTCTTTATTGATTTCGTTCGTTTCGCTGACACTGCTCCTATTGATCGGACGGCCGGAAGAGCCCCCGCCCCTCCCTGCCCTCCATCCCAGTTCGTACCTGGCGACCTCCGGGCTGCTCCTGTGCGGCTTTGGCGCCTTGGGGTTGATCGCCGGCTGGTGGGGTGTCATTCGCTCGGACGGGCTGCTGGCCCGCACGGACAACCTGCGCTGGATCATCGATGAGCGTTTCGTCCCGCGTGGCTCGCTCCTCGACCGCCGCAGCCAGGATATTGCCGTGACCGTTGGGACGCCGGGAAATTACACCCGCAGCCTGCTTTACCCGCCCCTCAGCACCACTATCGGCTATGCGAATAGCACCTACGGAAAATCCGGGCTGGAAGACACCCTCAATGCTTACCTGTCCGGGCAGCAGGGCGTCCCGGCTTCAACCTACTGGCTTTCGCGGCTGATCTATACCCAACCGCCCAACGGCCTCGACATCCGCCTGAGCCTGGATTTGAATTTACAACAGGAAGCCGACAGCCTCTTGGGCGATCACTCCGGCGCCCTGGTGCTGCTCAACGCCCAGACCGGTGAGATTCTGTCCCTCGCCTCGCACCCCTATTTCGATCCCAATACCCTGGACGCCAACTGGAATACCTGGATCAACGATGCCAACGCGCCTTTAGTGAATCGGGCCACCCAGGGCCAATATCCGCCCGGAACGGTGCTGGGGCCATTCCTGTACGCCTGGTTAGGAGAAACGACCTCCCAGGCGCCCAAGAGCCTTTCCCTGACGGTGGACGGCAAGCTACAGACCTGTTCGGTAACGCCCCAGGCGCCGCTGACCTGGGAAACCGCCATCCAGGCCGGCTGTCCGGGCGCCCTGGCCAGTTTCGACGGCCTGATCACTGCCAGCCAGATCCAGGAAATGTTCACTGATTTTGGCTTCTACAACCAACCCAATCTACGCCTGCCGGTTGCCACCGCCAGCCCGAACGAACCGGTCAAGGACGCGGGCCAGGCCATTTTGGGGGCATCCGGGATCCAGGTATCGCCGTTGCAAATGGCCCTCGCTGCAGCCACTCTCAGCAACCACGGTGTACGTCCCAGCCCCCTGCTGGTGATCTCGGTCCAAACTCCCCAACAAGGTTGGGTGGTCTTGCCCTCGGATCCGTCCGAGAAGGTCATTACCCAGTCCAACTTCGATGCCACTGTGAGTAATTTAGCCTCGGTCGATTTACCCGTCTGGGAGACGATCGGCCAGGCCAGCTCCGGCCAAAAGGAATATACCTGGTACGTCGGCGGCACCCTGCCGGCCTGGAACGGGCAGCCCCTGGCCATCGCCCTGGTGCTTGAAGAAAACAACCCCGATCTGGCCGAACAGATCGGCCATTCGGTGTTAGATGCAGCGCTGAGCCCGGCAAAACAGTAAATAAATTAGGGGTGTTTTTTATTGTTATTCGCGGGCGAAGCCCGCGAATAACAATAAAAAACACCCCTCTTTGAGATAGTGTCAGGTAATCGTAGGTTGGGTTTTGGGGTGAGAATTTAAGGTTTTTTTGTTAACAATAATCCACCCCAAAACCCAACATTTCGGCAAATCGCCTGGAATCATTCAATCACCATAACGCCGCAAACCGGATCGTTGCTTGCTCCCCATTCCGGTGTAAAAATACCCCTATGTACATATTCGCTAAAACTCGAAAATGGCCAGGCAATTGGGGCTTTAACTACACCGTGCTTTACCGGATTGTAATGAATATATTCAATATGTCTGTCAAGATCATTCACGTCCCGGATTAGATGCTCCCAATAACGGCGTTGCCAAACAGCAGCTTCGTGCTTCATTT
Source organism: uncultured Chloroflexia bacterium (assembly GCA_963704755.1). GTDB lineage: Bacteria > Chloroflexota > Anaerolineae > Anaerolineales > Anaerolineaceae > Bellilinea. The sequence continues at coordinate 4,213,018 of OY969938.1, read as the reverse complement.
TGCGAGATCTTGAAACAAGCTGCGCATCTTTCCCATTCCACTGATGGGTAAATTGGCTTTTTATCAGCCGCCATCGTGTTGCGTAATCGCTATCGTTTACAGGAAGCCGCCAGATCATGTGTAAATGATCCGGCAAGATTACCCAGGCGATTATACGAAAAGGATGATCCTTTTTAACTTTACTTACTGCCTTGCGGAGCAAATCGATTTGGTTGGGGTCAGAAAAAACTGGCATCCGATTCCAGGTTACCACCGTAAAAAAGAATGTTCCCCCAGGTGCAACGGTACGACGATAATCCATGTGGTTATTATAGAGGAGTTTGAAACTTGTGCCACCCGTTGGGTTAGCGGGGAGTTATGACACGCACAAAAACTTCCCAATCCCCGCCAACCCAACCTACGATTTGTAATCGCCGCAAAAACTTATTTCCCCTTCCCCAACAAATCCCGCAGCGCCGGTTCCAACTCCGGATATTTAAACGAAAAGCCCGATTCCAACAAACGGGCCGGCACCGCCCGCTGACCTTCCAGGACCATTTGGCTCATTTCGCCCAGCGCCAGGCGCAGGGCAAAGGCCGGCACCGGCATCCAGTATGGCCGGCGCATCACCTGACCCAGCGCTTTGCCAAATTCGGCATTGCGGACCGGGTTGGGCCCGGTCAGGTTGTATACCCCTTGGGCGGATTCGTTCCGCATCAGGGAAATCATCGCGCTTATCTGGTCCTGCAGGTGGATCCAGGGCAGCCACTGTCGGCCGCTTCCCAACGGGCCGCCCACGAAAAAGCGAAACGGCAGCCTAAATTTATTCAGGATCTCGCCCCCGCGGGCCAGGACGATCCCGGTGCGGGTGATCACCCGGCGCAGACCGAGACCCTCCAACCCGCCCGTACTATTTTCCCAATCGACCACCAGTTGGGACAGGTAATCCGGGCCGGCCGGCGACTGCTCCGTCAGAACCGTATCGCCGCTATTGCCGTAATATCCAACTGCCGAAGCTTGCAATACCGCACGCGGCTTATGATTGGCCCGCCGGACCGCCTCGACAATCGCCTGGCCGGGTTCGACCCGGCTGGTGTAGAAAGCCCGTTTGCGGGAAGCCGTCCAGCGGCCGGCGCCCAGGTTTTCCCCTGCCAGGCAGGCAATGTAATCCGCCTCCTCGACCAGGTGACCCCAGCCATCCGGGGTGCGCCCGTCCCAACGCCAACCCTCTGCCCCGGCCGGCAGCCCCGAAGGCTGCGGGTTGCGGCTGAGCACCCATACCTGCTCCCCCTCGGCCAAAAGTTGCTTGCACAAGGCAGTCCCGATCAAACCGGTGCCGCCTGCCAGGATCCATTTCATGTCAGCGCCCTTTCATAAAATATTTAGGTAACTACTCAGGCAGGCTCAGAAGGGGAGGGTGTTTTTATTATTTTTTACATGCTTCGAATGTAAAAAATAATAAAAACACCCTTTTTCTTCTGCGATGGCTGAGTAGTTACATATTTAGTAACTACTCAGGCTAGTTCGAAAAATAGGGGGAACTGAGCAGTTCCATTTAACCTGAGCCATTATGTTTAACAATTCTTAACCTTATTATAGCCAACCACAAACTTCCGTAGTGCTATAATCCTTCGAAAGAGTGTACTATGATCGAGAATGTCCTGGTCCTCAATGCCAATTTCGAACCGATTAACGTCTGCAACATGCACCGTGCCATCGGGTTGATCATGACGAACCGGGCTGCGCTGGTATTGAATGGGCGTGGGTACATCCGCACCGTCAACGCTGAATTTCCTCGCCCATCGATCATTCGTTTGCAGCAAATGATCCACCGTCCTCGCCCGCATGTCAAATTGACCCGCCGGGAAATCTTCCGGCGAGATAACTATACTTGCCAGTATTGTGGCAGCCGTACTGCCAACCTGACCATCGACCATATCATCCCGCGCCACATGGGCGGTCCACACACCTGGGAAAACGTGGTTACGGCCTGCGCCGCCTGTAACCACCGCAAAGGTGGGCGTACCCTGGTAGAGGCCAATATGAAGCCTCAGCGCGTACCGGTCGAGCCGACCGCCTCGGCTGTGTTTGTCTTCGGCCGCCACCTTAACGAAAATGCCGAATGGGAGCCTTACCTGAAGGGCTGGTAACTTAAAATGCGGTGTAACTCCTCATCTGCCGCAAAAGAGTGGGGTGTTTTTATTATTTTTCACGTGCTTCGCACGTGAAAAATAATAAAAACACCCCTAATTTCCGAACTAGCCTGAGTAGAAACAAAGGGTTTGATATTTTTTCGTGGTGAAACCACGAAAAAATATCAAACCCTTTGTCAATGGAGTAACGCTAAAACGACCCGCGGCGTGACCCAGGCCTCGAGGAAGGCGGCCACCAGCAGCAGGGGGATTACTACGGCCAGGGTGATCTTCACCCACTCCGCCAGCGAGGTCAGGAAAACCTCACCGACGGTTTTGCCGCTGCGAGGTGTAGCCAATCGTAAGCCAATGTGCAGCACCGCGGCGCACGAAATGATCATCGCCGGGATTTCCAGGATGCCGTGCGGCAGGAAAAATCCCAGAATGAGCGGCACATTGTGCAGCCCATTGTTTACCAGGATCTGGACCAGGTAGCCGCTCAGGCCCATCGTGGCCAACACCGGGACAATTCCCAGCACGCCAAACGACAGTATCCCCAACACCAGCCCCAGCAGCAGCACCCGCAGATTCTGCCAGAAAATCATCATGACCGGTAAAGGTGAGACCAGTGGGAAGATCGAGGTAATCTCTTGCAGTCGCTCCGGCAGCACACTGGTCGAAAAGTGAATCGGGAAAACAGCCGCCTCACCGGCGCCCAGGAAAACCGACGCGACCGTCACCCCCGTCACCGCCAGAAGGGTCCATTTCATCCGCGAGAACACGTCTCGCCAGGCTTTTCCGAACCAATCCAGGATATTCCTCGCCCCGCCGCTAAAAGCGCTTTTGAATACATGCCAGCCCCAGCGCAGGTTCAAAACGTCCAGTTCGTGGCCTAAAAGCTCTTCGCGCTGGAAGTGCGACAACCCCACCCGCACCAGCAAAGCCGCCAGCACGGCCAGTCCGAGAACGATCCACCACAGGGACAGGGTATTGCGGCCCCAGAACATGACCACACTCTCGCCCTGTACCAGTAAGGCCATGGGGATGACAATGAAAGAGGCCAGCAGGTTCGAGGCCCGCACCGAGGTCGCCTGGGTGGAAACGACCACCGCTCCACTGACCATCACCACCGCCTGGACCACGGTCAAAACCAGGATTTGCACCAGCAAATTAGCGTCCGGTAAAGCGACGTGGCTGAGGGCCAGCCCGGCCAGGTAAACCGCCATGCCGGTAAAGCTACCCAAAAGCGGCGGCGCGGTGGAGGAAAGCAGCTTGCCCAGGTATAGCTGCCAATCTTTTAGCGGCGAGCTGAGCAGCGGCTCGATGCTGCCGCGTTCTTTTTCGCCGACGAAACTCTCCAGGGCGATCACCAGCGAGGTCGAGATCGGGAAAAAGCCGACGATCATCAGCAAAAATGGCACCATCCGCTCGCCGATAATGCTGGCGCCGTAGCCGCGCACAAAATTCAGCATGATCTGGGCGGTCCAGTTCATCAAGAACGGGAAAAACAGGGTCAGGAAGATGATCGGGAAAATGATGCGCCAATCGCGGAACTGGTCGCGGACTTCCCGGCGGGCAACGATCAAAGCCGGTCGGAGCTCAAGCGCCATGATCCTCTCCTTCCGCCTGGCTTACCGCTTCCAGGTAGGCCTCTTCCAGGCTGTGGGGTACGGCGCCAAAGGAGACCACATCCAGGTTTGCCCGCACCAGTTGGCGCAGGAACAGCGGATTGGTCTGCGTTGGATCTTCCACGCTCACCCGCAGCCAGTGATCCCCTTGCCCGGTGATGGCCATTCCCGGAAGCAAATCTCCGCTCCAGGCCGTGTACCCGTCCGCAAAACGCAGTTCGTATTCTTCTGGGCCGAGCAGTTTGCGCTTGATCTCGGCCGGTGGCCCGTTCAAAATGATCCGCCCGCGCCGGATGATGGCGATCTGGTCGGCCAATTGCTCGGCTTCGGCCAGGTTGTGGGAACACAACACAATCGTGCGACTTTCGGAACGCAGTTCGCGAATGGCATCCCGCACCACTCGCGCGCTTTCCGGGTCCATGGCCGAGGTGGGCTCGTCCAGCAGCAGCACCGGCGGATCGTGGATCAGCGCCCGCACCAGGGCCAGTTTCTGGCGCATCCCTTTGGAATACTCGCCCAGGCGCTTGCGGCGCGCATCAGCCAGTCCGAACTGGCTCAGCAGCGTATCGGTTTGCCGCTGCAAATCTTCTTTTTTAAGCCGTACAGGTCGCCAAAGAATTGCAGATATTCTTCGGCGTTCATACGCCCGTACAGGCCGTGGTGCTCGGTCAGCACGCCGACCGAGGCGCGCACCCGGTCCGGCTCGCGCACCACGTCGAAACCGGCGACTTCCGCCCGGCCGCGGGTCGGTACCAGGATCGAGGTCAGCATACGCACCGTGGTGGTTTTACCGGCTCCGTTCGGTCCCAAAAGCGCCAACACCTGACCGGAAGGAACATTCAGATTGACCCCCTGCACGGCCGCAAAATCGTCGAAATACTTGGTCAGGTCTTCGGTTAATATCATGATAATCGGCTAACCTGGCTGACTTTAGGATTTAAACAGATAGGCCGCAGCCAGACTAACCCATCATACCTTCATTTACCCGGCTGCGGCCCTACAGTTTTGATAATCAGCGGGTCAGGCATAACTCCGCCCGCTCTATTCAGGTGAGGGGATTATTTCTCCTCTTCCGGAGAAATGACCGCATCCGGTTGAGCATCCCCATCCACCTCAACCTCAGCGGCGGGCTTTGCCAGGCGGTGACGCAAGATCAAAGTCGTTGCGGCCGCCACGGCGACCACCGCCATGAGCGTCTGGTTGATATTGATCCCGGCAACCGGGGAAGGATCCAGGCGCAGGAATTCCAGGAGAAAGCGCCCGACTGGGTAGATGATCAAATAAACCAGGAAAATATCGCCCTGCTTCAGCCAGTTCACCATCCGGCGTCCCAGCCACAGCAGCACGGCCATGTTGATCAGCGAATAGATACATTCATAGGCGAACAGCGGGTGATAATAGGCCACATTGGCATATTCAGGCAGCCGGTGGGCCGGGTCGATGTAAATGGCCCAGGGCAGGTTGGTCGGAGCGCCGTATAATTCCTGGTTGACAAAGTTTCCCCAGCGGCCGATAGCCTGTGCCAGGGCCAGACCGGGGGCGATGATATCCACCCAGGTGGCGAAGTTTTGCTTGCGGTGGCGGCAGTACCAAAATAAAGCCAGTGCGCCTCCGACGACCGCGCCGGGAATCCCCAAGCCGCCGTTCCAGATCGCAATCGCGTCCAGCGGATGAGTGAGATAGTATTGGGTTGTGAAACCGCGCGCTACCATCGAAGCCGGCGGGGTGAGGATATGCCAGATGCGAGCGCCGATCACACCGGCGATCAACAGCCAGGGCAGCATGTCCCAGATCATATCCGGGTCGATTCCCCGGCGTTTGGCCTCCCTTGACGCCAGCAAGGCAGCCATCAACGCCCCAAACATAATGATTATTCCGTAAAAATGAACCGTGATAGGGCCGATATTAAAACCTTCTGGCATCTTTGGTTGCTACTTCCTTTCTAAATTGATTTGAAAACGGGTCGGAATAACCCGCTTATTTCAAAATATCGCCTTGGGCCTGGGCCTGGCGGTAAACCATCCACAGACGCTGTACCGCGGTAATGTTTGCCAGAATGGCCAAAATCCAGACCGCAATAATCGCGTGATTGATCAACAGGAATAGCGCTGTGACGATATAGCGCTCCACGCGGGTCAACAGGCCGCCTTTGACCGGGTAACTGGCTGCTTCGGCACGGGCCTTGACATACGAGACCAGCACCGAACCGGCCGCTGCCAGGTAGCACAAAATCACGCCCTGCCAGTTGGCCGCCGCGGTGAAATAGATCAACAGCCCACCCAGGATGACCAGCTCCGAATAGCGGTCCACAACCGAATCGAGAATCCCGCCGAAACGAGTCGGCTCACCGCGCAGACGCGCCATGGTGCCGTCAACCGCATCAAACGGCCCCATCAAGAGGACGACGATCCCGCCGGTAACAATTTGGCCGCGGGCAATCAGAAATGCGGCCGCCAGATTCCCGACCAGGCCAAGCAATGTCATCGTATTGGGATAGATTCCCAGGCTATTCAAGAAGATCCCGATCGGATCTAATATTCCTTTAAACCGTACTCTCAGTAGGTCGGTAAAACTGCCTGGTTGTTTGTCATTAATTGATTGTGCCACAGAACACCCACAATTGGAATTTAGCCCGGGTTGCCGCTACAGGGTTGGCTGTATCCTATCTTACCTGACCCAAACTGTCAAGAATGGCAGCCTGTACCAGCCTGGCTTTCTCGAGAAAAGGGTTGTCATCGCTAACTTGAGAACGCCTAACAGTACCAAGCCTTAATCATCGATATCCGCTTCCGCGTCCTCTGGATCGATCAACACCTCGCGGTCTTTGCCTCCGCCTTGGGACGGGCCGACCACGCCTCGCTCTTCCAGCTCATCCAACAGGCGGGCCGCCCGGGGAAAGCCAATTCGCAGACGGCGCTGCAGGAGACTGGCGCTGGCTCGTTAAGTCTTGCGCAAGAGCTCGATGGCTTCATCGATCAGGTCGTCGCCTTCCTCGCTTTCGTCCTCGATCATTTCTTCCCAGGGAGCAGCTTCTTCTACGCGCTGCGCCATCGCCCGCTGCCAGAACCCGATCACCCGGTTGACTTCCTGATCCTGCAGGAGTACACCCTGGGCACGCTGAGGTACGCCTGATTCGGGGTTGAGGAAGAGCATGTCTCCGCGGCCCAACAGCGTTTCCGCGCCGTTGGAGTCCAGGATCACCCGCGAATCGATCGATGAGGCCACCGCAAACGCGATCCGGGCCGGGAAATTGGCTTTGATCAACCCGGTAACCACGTCGGTACTGGGCCGCTGGGTGGCCACCACCAGGTGGATGCCCACCGCGCGGGCCATCTGGGCCAGCCGCACCAGGCTGTGCTCGGTCTGGTCCGGGGCCGACATCATCAGGTCGGCCAATTCGTCGATGATGATGACCACGTAAGGCAGCGGCTCCTGGCCGCGCTTTTCCGCTTTACGGTTGTAGGCTTTCAAGTCACGTGCGTTGGCCGTTTCCAACAGCCGGTAGCGCTGGTCCATTTCGGCCAGGGCCCAGCGCAGCACGGCCAGCATGCGCTCGATCTCGGTCTCCACCTTGCCCAGGATGTGCGGCAAGCCATTGAACCGCACCAGCTCGACCATCTTGGGATCCAGGATAGCCAGCTTCAGGCGGTTGGGTGGATTGTTCATCACGAAACAGGTGATGATCGAAGCCAGGCACACCGATTTACCCGAACCGGTCGTACCGGCTACCAGCATGTGCGGCATACGGGTCAGGTCGGCCACTACCGGCAGGCCGGATACATCTCGACCCAGGCCCATTGCCAGCGACAAATCCATTTGGTGGAACTCTGTCGATTCCAATATCGCCCGCAACCGCACCAGGTTGGTGCTGGAATTAGGCACTTCCACCCCCACATACGAATGGCCCGGCACCGGCGCTTCGATGCGCAGGCGGTCGGCTGCCAGCGCCAGGGTCAAATCACGTGAAAGGTTGGAGATTTGCGAGACTTCTAACTTTCTGCCGGACGGTACTGCCATCCGGGCCGGTTTTTTCGATGAAACCCGGCTCGACGGCAAATTGAGTAATCGCGGGGCCAACCCGATACCCGGCTACGTGCGAAGGAACACCAAACTCGGCCAGGGTCTTCTCGATTTTTTTGGCCACCGCCAGAATCCGGTCTTCATCGATCCCATTCTCTTCTTCCTGGGTCAATAGGGTCAGCGGAGGCAGGTTTTCTTCTCGCCGGGAGGCCACCACCGGGATGGGGATGCCGCCCTCTGCGGATATTCCTTTTTTCTTGTCCGCGCCATTTGTTGAAGGGGCTGCTTCCGGTTCGGGCAAAGGGATTTGGGCCAGATCGACCTCGGGCAGTGGAGAGGCCAGCCAGCGGGATACCACACCCGCGATCCAGTCCATCACGCCGAAACCGATCAGCAGAAACCACACTCCCAGGACGATCAGTAAAATAGTGCTCCAGGGCAGCGGCAGCAGCAAACTGACCAGCTTGGCCAATCCCCAGCCCACAACACCGCCATCCTGCCCCTGGGCGGCCCGGTCGAGGGCATTGCCATTGATCAGCGAAAGAAAGGCCATCGCCACGAAGACCAGGCCTTCCAGGGCGAGCACCCGGCCCAGGTTCAGGCGGGCGGTTTTCTCCATCCGCCGGCGGAGAATCCACACCCCCAGCCAACCGATCAGGACAAAGGCCGGGTAACTGCCCGACCCCAGCCCGTCCAACAGGAACTTACGCCAGGGGTCGAGTAAAACGCCCTTGGTCAAACCGGCCAGGGCTAACACCGTCACCAGGCTGAAAGCAATCAGAATAACGCCAACCACATCCCAGGTAAAGCGGTCGAATTTCTGCAATAGACCGCCGATGCGATCGGCAAATGAATTAGACAATTCGCTTTCAGGGAGTGCGTCGTTTTTTTTAGTTGGGGATTTTTGCTTTTTTTCGGAAGGACCGCTCATTCAGCTTGTACCAGACCAAGTCCCAACCGGCGGCGTTCGATATCGATGTGCAAAATACGCACGTTTACTTCCTGCCCCACCGTGAGGTACTGATCCAGTGAACTGACACCGGCCGGCAGCTTGATTGACGAGAGATGAATCAAGCCTTCGACGCCTTCTTCGAGCCGGGCAAATGCGCCGTAATTTGTCAGGGAAGTGATCTCCCCCGGCACGACGTCTCCCGGTTTGTAGCGGTTGATCAACGATTCCCACGGGTTGGGATACAGGCGTTTCAGGCTCAACGCAATCCGTGCGTTTTCTTCGCTCACCTGTAATACCAGCACCTGTACTTCCTGGTCCACTTTCAGGACATTGGAAGGGTGCTGCACCCGACCCCAGGAAAGTTCCGAAACGTGGATCAATCCTTCGACGCCGCCCAGGTCGATGAACACGCCAAAGTCGGTCACGTTCGTCACTCGCCCGGTTAATACCGCCCCATCTTTCAACGTTTCGAAAATCAGCTTCCGTTGACCTTCGCCGGCCAGGGCTGCTCGTTCGGACAGAACAATCCGTTCTTGATCAGGTTCACATTCGATCACTTTCAGATCGATGTTCCTGTCAACGTACCCCATTAAGATCTTCTTTCGTTCTTCCTCTTCAGCACCGTTGGGCATTTCGATCAGGTGAGAAATAGGGACAAAGCCCTGGATTCCCTTCCCCTGGACCAATAATCCCCCCCTGTTGAAACCTTGAACTTTCAAGGAGACGATCTCGTCGCGCTCGAATACCTTACGAACATAATCCCAATCTACGATCATGACGGCCGGTTGAGCTGCAGGTTTTGGTGCCAAATCTTTCTTAACGGGTGTACACAATTCTTCGTCCGACAGAACAGCAGCCCACCAACCCTCATCGAATGTTTCTTTCACAGATCCCTCCAGGCTGGGTACTGCTTTCTTGGTCACCATACATTCACCTCCCCTAACATGTACAAATAAACAAGGCTTGATTAAAGAGTATAACATTCACAACGTTTTTTGCAACTCTGGCGAGTGACCATTTTGTGCTTCCATCTCCAGAATAGTCCTGGCAACGGTTTCAATGGCAACTCGTTGTTTGCGATATAAATCTGCTTCTGACATGGCCAAACGGAGTGCGATTTCCCGGACTTTTTTCCCCTCCAGGAACTTCATTTCAAGTATATTATACAACACCCATTCGCCTGTGAACCTTCGATCTCCTGCGGGTTTTGTGCGTTCGATGGCATCTTTTAAGATTGCCCGCAGGGCATTGGGGGTATTTCCATCATATTTCTCAGCCAACTGCTGTACGATGCGCAATTTGAGCAGGGGGCTCTCGGTCAGTTTCGGACCGCCCCAATAGTGCGCCAGGGCATCCTTGACCCATTGCGAATAATCCGCTGCAGCCAGGGGAATTTCATCTTCCAGCACCCGGCTCTGGTCATAGCGCCAGGCCGCCCGCAGGTTTTGGATGTATTCGGCGCGCGAGGATAACTCACCCATGGCGTGGAAGACGTTCTCCTGCAAACGCCGGTCGTTCAACGCCAGCGAAATCCGCTCACTATAGCCGTTCAGCGCGTGCATTTGCTCCTCGTCCAGTTCGGCTTCAGCCGCACCGCTGATACCCAACAGCCCGGTGATGGTCGTATTGCCATCCTCATCCTGGTCAAGCAGCGGCACCAGAACGTCGTCCCCCCATTTGAATATCTCCATCACCTGGCCGTTCTCGATCAGGTTCCGCCTTAGTTCCTTGGCGGCTTCGTTCCCGTCGAAAAAGGTCCGGCCAATTTTGACCACCAACTCGAGGCCGTCCGGGTTGAGCGAGGCCACATAGGCACCCTGGGCTTGCAAGTGGTCGCACACCGCCGACAAAATGACTTCCAGGAACTGGCGCAGGTCGTTGCGCGTGATCAGGCGCTCCTCCAGGGTCCGCAGGATGTCGATCTCGTCCTTGTCGTTACCGTACAGTAACCAGCGCTCCAGCACCGGGAAAAACAGGGTCACCCCATATTCGCACACCAGGATCGTGGCCACCATCACGATCGGCACAAAGGCGTTATAAGCTGCCCCGTAATCCTCACCGATCCGGCGGGTGATGGTCGACAAAGCCAGGGTAAAGCTGGCCGTCACCGGCCCGCGCAAGATCCACTTAAGCAGCCGGCCCTTGATCGTCCGATCCGGTTGGGGTACCCCAAAATACGAGACCGCATAGGCCATCACGATCACCAGCCCGCCCACCAGAATGTTGGCCAGGGTTGAGATGGCCCAAAAGGTGAGCATGTGCCGCGATGCCAAGGCCGAACTGAATAACAAAAAGGGAATGGAACCCAGGGCTGGGGCGCCGGCGCCGGCCAGCAAATACCCCAGGCGCCGCCGGCTGGTCGCCGTGGCCGTGCGCTGCCAGGCCCGGATAAAGTTATACCAGGCCATCAGCATGACCACGATGTAATACAGCATGAATAAATCTGTCAGCCAGGTGGCTTGCAGATGCGGCGCCGGCAGGCGATCGGGTGCTACCTGGCCAACCAGGTAGCCAAATGGCAGGGTAATCAGGAACATCCCAGAGATCAAGTAGGACAGCCGGCTGACGGCAATTCGCCGCCCACGGCTGGGTTTACCGGTCGTTGCCAGAACTGCATCCGAAAAATGCAAATATGCAGCCGGAATAAACGAAATCCCCAGCCATTGCGCCTGCAGCCAAAAGGTTAGCTGGGTGTCATTGGTTGAGACACTCGCCAGCGATTCGGCGGTGTAGATAATCACCAGGCAAACCAAAATCAAGGCGAACGCGCGCGCTACCCGCACGCGCAAGTTGAAAGTCAGTGAATATAACAGCAGAGAGATGGCCGTGATGGCTGTCCCGGCCAGCAAAATCTGGTTGATCGTGCTAATAATCATAACCAAGCGTTAATTACCCTGTAATAAATATTTTACCCAGGCTACCTGAGCATCCTGGCAAAAAACAACGCGATATCCTGGTTAGCGTAATATTGATCATTATACCCACTGAATTCGAAGCCCAACTTCAACGCCAACCGGATCGCCGGGTGGTTCTTGGAGTGCATTTCCAGAATCATGCGGCGCAGCCCGCGCCGGATGGCCCATTCCTGCCCTGCCAGAATCAGTGCAATCGCAATCCCCTGGCGGCGGACCTGAGGTTGGATAACCAGGTCTTTGACCCAGCCTGTACGCGGAACCTGGCCGTCGTCCAAATTGATATACCCCACCGGCGCTCCATTAAGGACTGCAATAAGCATACCGTTTTGGCCGCCAACTTTGCCGCCAGTCCAGTCGATCGCGTGTGGATACTCGATTCGGATGGAGCGGGGTAAGCGGATTTCACGGAAACTGATGGTGACTTCGTTATCTGCAATGGCACGATCCATCTGCCAGACGTATTCGCTCTGGCTGGAAAGATCGATTTTCATCAATTCGGGAATGTCTGCTGCAACGACCGGCCTGATTTCAACTTCTGGCATTTAATTCTCCTTGGGAGCAATGATCCTTACCGAAACCACACAGGGAGCAAAAACATTGTTGACATTGTCCGTGACCACCAGGCGCAGTAAATAATCTCCCGGATCCACCTGGCTGGTATCCCAGGTACCACTGCCGGTACCACCCAGCGGGCCATTCACCACACCGGTCGTCGCCGCAGCGATGGGCACCCAAATGTCGGTCCCCGCCTGAGAATACTCGTATTTGTAAAAGCCCATATTGGGGATGCTGACCGTACCTTCCAGGGTGACGACGCCCTGCAATGTGTCGCCATCTTTTGGAGATGACCATTCGATCTGGCCCGCTACGCAGCCGTCGGTTGAGTTCGAGACGTCGATAGTCGGAATACCCACCTGGGTCGCGGTAGGCAACAAGGCCGGAGCGAGCGTTTCCGTCGGGGTGGACAAAAGATCCACTGTCGGTGTGGCAAGAGCCTGAACGTTCGGGAAATCAGGGAACACCACCGAGGTCATGACCAGTTCGGCAATCCCCAGGATGCATAGAAATACAAAGATCGACAATGCGCCGCCCAGGCGCCGTTGAGCCGTCTCCTTTTCGAGGCCAAAGACAGAGATGCGTAATTCATGCAGGGCGAGCAGGATATGCCGCAATGAAAAGAGCAGACCCAACCCAAGCACCGCATAAATCCACACCTCATAGGATTTTAGATACCTCAGAATTTCTTTCATAATTTCAGTTGAACCACCGGCCAGGGATCATGTTAGCGCTGCATAAGCCGATCGATTGTCACGCCTGAAGCCTGCGCCAACGGACTCTTGTACATTCTCACAACGATTATTCGTAATGGTTTGGCCCAACGGCCAAAAAACCCAAATTGGAGCGGCTTGCGGATGCTTCGTACCGGCAAACGCCTCAAATTCGGATCCTTTTTGTACGAGCCCGAGGAGGGAAAATCATCCGGCAAATCTGACACAGAAACCTTAAATTCTTGCGAGCAACCCCCAAATCAATCGGGTCAACTTTGGAACGAGAAGTTTTCCGGCTTCCAACACTTCCTGGTGGGTGGTCTGGGTGCTGCCATCCAGGTTGGCTTTGTTGGAGATTCCGGACAGGCCTAAAACCCGTGTGCCCCCATGCCGGGCGACGATTGTTTCCGGTACCGTTGACATCCCCACTGCATCGGCCCCGATGGATCTTAAAAAGCGCAGTTCGGCCGGGCTTTCAAAAGATGGCCCCGACAGCCATACGTACACCCCTTCCCGCAGGGTGATTCCCTCGGCCTGGGCGATCTCGTGGCACAAAAGGCGCAGTTCGCTGTCATAAACCTGGCTCATATCCGGAAAACGCGGACCGAATTCATCCAGGTTGGGACCGCGCAAGGGATTTTCACCGGTCATACCCACCAGGTTAATGTGGTCCTGGATCAGCATCACATCCCCTGGCTGGTAATCCGGGTTGATTGCGCCGGCGGCATTGGTCAGGATCAGAGTTTTGATGCCCATGCGCTGCATGACCCGCACCGGGAAAGTCACCTGGCCGATGGTATACCCTTCGTAGTAATGAGTGCGGCCCTGCATCACCATCACCGGGATGCCGTCCAACAGGCCGATGACCAACCGGCCAACATGCCCTTCGATCGTCGAGACTGGCCAATTCGGGATATCTTTATAGTCGATAAAATCAGCCTGGTCCACCATATCGGCCAGGCCATTCAACCCGGAGCCGAGCACCAGGGCAGTTTCCGGCCGGGTGTGGATACGTTCTTTTATATATTGGCTGGCTTGATCGATTTGGGAAAGGGTAATCCACTCACTCACATCCACCTCCACGGATCGTTTTTTCGATGAAGGTGTTTATAATTATTTCGCGTGCTTCGCACGCGAAATAATTATAAACACCACACTTCGCAAGATAGATTAATTCGTTACCTTAATATTATATCAGAGGTCATCCATGCGCCAGCCTGCAGCCAATTCCTTTCCGGAAAAATTAAGTCGGCGATTCCGGCCCTTACCTGCAAAGTTTTCCCAAATTCAGTCGATTAATGAATCATAAAATTAAAGTAACTACTCAGGCTCTGTTATGAAGTTCCCGAATTTGAGGTGTTTGCGGGGACTTTGCCCCCGCAAACACCTCAAATTCGGGGTCTTTCACAGTTGGGCTGAGCAGTTACAAATTAAACCAAAATATATCTAAAACCAAACACATTCTTGACCACAGTAGATATTATATATTTACTGGTAAAGTGCCCGATGAAAAAACGTTTCCACATTTCACTCCCCTTTTCTTTAAACAAACAGCAGCAGCTAACCCTGCCCATTTTTGTGGTCGAAATCCTCCTAAATTTGAGTTGGATCATTTACGCCAGCGTCCATGGTATTTTCGCAACTACCCAAAAGGTCGTTCCCTGGATTGTAATTGGCCTTTTGGTTTATTTTGTAGGGGTCTTTTTTTATTTCGTGCCCCTCATCACCCACCATCCCGGCGCACGCCGGCTGCTGGTAGGATTGAACTACCTGGTCGCCATCCCTATCGCCTGGATCCAGAGCCAAACCTTTGGCGCGCCATTTCTGATCATCAATCTGTGCCTGTTGATCTCGCTGGCCGTGATCGTTGGCCGCTGGCAGGCCTACGGCTATATCTTCATCGCCATCCTGGCCGAATACCTCGTCCACAGCCGGATAATTTCGTACGCCCCTACCCTGGTCAACGTGGACTTTTTCTTTGTTCCCATCGGATCGATATTGATCACCGAAACACTCGTGCGGCTGGGAAATTCGCTTGGGCGGGAGACTCACCGGCTACAAACACTCAACAACGTCGCTCGCAGCCTGTCCTCTTCATTGGAAATGCACCAGGTCATCGCCCTGGTCACCTCGACGATCCAATCTGCCCTTTCGGCGGATACTTATTATCTCGGTATGGTGCGCGGCGATTCGGTTCACCTGGAGCTGCTCTATGACGATGGTGAATTCTTTCCCAGCAGCGATATTCCCATGAAGGATACCCTGGCAGAAAAGGTCATCCGCTCGAAAAAACCGCTTTTGATCGAAAACTTGTTACCGGCATCCGGCAGCTCCTCTGACTACACTATCGTAGGCCAGCCCATGACCAGCCTGTCCTGGATGGGTTGTCCCCTGGAAAGCGAAGGCGCCGTATTCGGGATCATCGCTGTGGCCAGCTACGACCGCTACGCCTTCGATGACGGCGACCTGGATTTACTGGTCAATATTGCCCAACAAGCCTCGGTCGCACTCACCAACGCCGTCCACCACACCGAGGTCGAAACCCGCTCGAAGCTCAACTCGCTGACCGGGGCGTTGAACCACAACGCGTTCCTATCCGAGCTGGATTTCCACGCGCGTGAAGCCTCGACATTCCAGACCCCACTGAGCCTGATTATGTTGGATATCGATCGTTTTAAAATCTACAACGACACCTACGGGCACCTGGTTGGCGACCGGGTGCTGGTCGAACTGACCCGCGAAATCAAGCGCAGCATCCACAAGTCCGACCGGGTTGGCCGCTGGGGTGGCGAAGAGTTCGCCATCTTCTTGCCGGATACCGGTATCGCCCAGGCCTACCAGGTGGCGAACCGCATTTGTGCGTCCCTGACTCATCTCACGATCATAGATCGCGAGAATCATATTGTGCCCTGCCCGACCATCAGCCAGGGTATCGCGGAGCTGCCCAGCGAGTGCGCCAGCATCGAAGAGCTGGTCGATCTGGCCGACCGGCGCCTCTACCGGGCCAAAGAACGCGGCCGTGACCAGATCGAGCCACGGGTAGAATCCTAGTATCTTCCGGCGAGTATAAAAAAGAGCCGCGCGGTTGTAACCGCGCGGCTCTTTTTTATACTCGCCGCTATTTTATGCTCCCAACACTTGCCGGAAAGCGCTTACCGTGCGATCCACGGCCTCGTCATCGATCCAATAATGGGTCGCCAGGCGGAAGGCCATCGGCCCGACCGCGCCGACCTTGATGCCGCTCTGCCCCAACCGGCCGACCACTTCGCTGGCCGTCAAGGGAGCGTCTTCGACCAGGTTGACGAAAACCAGGTTGCTCTGTGGCATACCGTAGGTCAATTCCATCCCGGGAATCGCGCCGATCCGCTGGGCTAGGCTGCGGGCTCGCTGGTGATCCTGCGCCAGCCGGCCGCTCATCTCCTCGATGGCGATGATACCCGCTGCCGCCAGCACACCGGCCTGGCGCATGCCCCCACCCAACATCTTGCGGATACGCCGGGCGCGGGCGATAAAGGCTTCGCTGCCACACAACACCGAGCCGACCGGGGCGCACAGGGCTTTGCTCAGGCAAAAAGTGATCGAATTGGCCGGCGCGGCCAATTCGCGTGCCTCTATGCCCAGGGCAGCCGCCGCATTGAAGATCCTCGCCCCGTCCAGGTGAAAGACCAGTCCATTCTCATGGACCAGTTGGCCGGCCTGGGCCAGGTATTCCCGGCTCAACACCGTCCCACCGCAGCGGTTATGGGTGTCTTCCAATACCAGCAGCCGGGTGACCGGCTGGTGGATGTCCGCCCCGCGGATTCCCGCGCGGATGTCGTCCAGCAGGACCGAACCGTCCGGCTGGTTGGTCAAGGTATGGGCAAACACACTGCCCAGGGCCGAGATTCCGCCGGCCTCGAACAGGAAAGTATGCGCCAGGTGACCCATCAACGCTTCATCCCCGCGCTGGCAGTGCGCCAAAACACCGATCAAATTGCCCATTGTCCCCGAGGTAACGAATAACCCGGCTTCCTTGCCCATTTTCTGCGCGCCCAATTTTTCCAGCCGGTTGATAGTGGGGTCTTCGCCGTACACATCGTCGCCCACTTCCGCTTCGGCCATAGCCTTGCGCATGGCCGGTGTGGGCTGGGTCACTGTATCGGAACGCAGATCAATGATTTTTTCCATAATGACACTTTTCTCCCAGGTATGGATATTTCGTAACGGTTCAACCGTTCGGGTAAGGAAACCGAATTTGACGTGTTTGCTAGGGCTTCGCCCCAGCAAACACGTCAAATTCGAGACCTTTTGAACATAAGCTTGAGCAGCCACGATATTAAATTTGTAATTCTATTTCCCTTTTTCAAGGGCCTTTTCTTTCCCCCCTTTTTTCAAGGGGGGGCAGGGGGGATTTTTTCACCGCCCGCGCAAAACCGCCAACACTGCCTCGAGGTCGTCCGGCAAAGGCGCCTCGAAGGTCCGCTCGGCAGTCTCGCCTAAAAGCCGCAAGGTGATCCGGCCGGCGTGCAGGAAATGGCGTGAGATCTCCAGGCTGGACTTACGATGTCCATACACCTGGTCGCCGCTGATCGGGCAGCCGATAAACGCCATGTGCAGGCGAATCTGGTGAGTACGCCCGGTCAAGGGGTGTGCCTCCAGCAGGGTAAACCCGTCGAATTCTTCCAGCGTGCGGTATTCGGTCACCGCCTCACGGCCCCGGTCCGGCGATACCACGGCCATTTTTTTGCGGTGCGAGGGATCTCGGGCGATTGCGGCTTCGATGCGGCCTTCCGGTGTCGGCGGGCGGCCATCGACCAGCGCCAGGTAAATCTTACTCACCTCACGCAAGCGGAAGCGGTCTTGCAGCCAGCGCATGGAGCGGTCGTTCTTGGCGATCAAGATCAGGCCGGAGGTGTCCTTATCCAGGCGGTGGACGATACCGGGGCGCAATTCGCCGCCAATCCCTTCCATCTCGGGCGTATGCGCCAGCGCCGCATGCACCAATGTGCCGTCGGTGTGACCGGCCGAGGGATGCACGACCATCCCGGCCGGCTTATTGACCACCAGCATGTTGTCGTCTTCGTAGACGATATCCAGAGGAATATCTTCCGGTACCAGGCCGACCGGTTCGGCGGGCGGCAAAGTGACCGCCACAGCCATGCCCGGCTCGACCGAAAAGCCGGTCTTTGCCACCGCTTTTCCGGCCACCTGCACAAAGCCATCCTTGATCAGTCCTTGCAGCCGCGAGCGGGAAAACTCGGGCAGCCGGGCTACCAGCACCTTGTCCAGGCGTTCGCTCGCCCCCTGGTGATCGAATTCGATCTTGCGCTCACTCATTTAATTTGTGCAGTTCGCTGGCCGAATCGTCTGGGCCGGGCTCGCCTTCGCCGGACGGGTTTTGCTGGGCTTGACGTTCGTGCCGGTCCTGCAGCCAGACCCCCAAAATCAGGATGAATACACCCACGGTGATAGCCGAATCGGCCACGTTGAAGATGGGGAAGTTACCCACTGAAATGAAATCGGTCACGTGCCCGACGGTCAGCCGGTCGATCAGGTTACCCAACGCTCCCCCGAGCTGCAACCCCAGGGCCAGGCGCAGGAACCAATCTTCCGCCGGGACCCGCGGGTAATAGAAAATGATCGCCAGGACAACCACCACCGGCAAAATGATAAAAATGACCCCTCCATTCTGGAACAAGCCAAATGCGACCCCGTTGTTGTACCAGTGCAGCACCCGCGCAAACGGGCTCAGCCAGCTCCACGGCATCCACGACTCACCTACCGCCAGGTTGCTGCGTACGAGCGCTTTGGTCCACTGGTCCAACACAATGATCACACCAGAAATCAATACCAGAACGAGATAATCACGGTAACTTTTTTTCAAAGAAGAGTTCTCCTTTCACCTGCACGGGAACAATTTTACCCTAAACGGGTGGATTAATTCGAGTTCTCTTCGGCGCCAGCCAACCAGCCCCTTGGCTTGTAAAACCAGCGCTCCGCCCCCCTTCCCTGCTTCCCCCCAAATCAAAAACCGATTTGGAGGGAAGAGCCAAATTCCTCCCCTAAAATCCGCACTTTGGATTTTGGGGGAGGCCAGGAGGAGGCAAAAAGCACCGGCCGGCCAGCCTATGGGCTTGAAAGACCGACGCCTTTTCACCCATTACGCCAGCGAACCAGCCCATTGGCTTGAAATAACTGCATTGAAGAGCGGCCTCGGTCTGGAGACCGGGCCGATCTGCTTTAGGCAATTGTCTTTTTGGAGAACAATTCCTCTTTTCAATCTTTTCTCCATGTTCTTTGTATCCTCTGTAGTTAAATTCTTTTTCTCCGCGCGCTCAACGTCTCTGCGGTGTAATCTCTTGATCGCGACAAAGAGCGACCTCGGTCTGGAGACCGGGCCGATCTGCTTTAGGCCATTGCTTTTTAAACAGTAATTCCTCTTTCTCTTCTTCTCTTCTCCGTGACCTCCGTGACTCCGTGGTTAACCTCTTTTTCCTCCAGTTCCCCGCTTGACAGCACCTATAGCCCTCGTTATACTGCCTCATCATGCCCCCTAACCTGATCCGCGCCTTCGTCGCCATCGAACTCCCGGAACCCATCCGGCAGCAGCTTGCCGGGTTGACCCAACGCCTGCAGGCCCTGCGCTTGAGCGGTATCCGCTGGGTAGCCACTGAAAACACCCACCTGACGCTCAAATTCCTGGGCGATGCGGCTCCGCAGAGCTTGAACAGGCTCGTCGCCGGGCTAAAACCGGCCCTACAATCCGTGGTCCCCTTCCCGATCCAGGTGACCGGCCTGGGGGCCTTCCCCAACCTCCGCCGCCCGCGGGTGGTTTGGACCGGGCTGCAAGCCCCGCCGGCCCTGGAAGGGCTGTACCGCCTGGTAGAGGCTCAGGCGGCCCAGGCCGGGTTCCAGCCGGAAGCGCGCGGATTTTCGCCCCACCTGACCCTGGGCCGGGTGCAGCAGTCGGCCCGCGGCGAGGAAGTTGCCCGGATAGCGGCCGCCCTGGGGCAGGTCCAGGTTGGCCTGCTGGGTGAGTTCAACGCGGGCGGTATCACCCTCTTCCGCAGCGACCTGCGCCCCAACGGCCCCATCTACACCCGCCTGGCCGAGATATCCTTAAAAAAGAGCTAATTTGAGGTGTTTGCGGAGGGGAAGCCTCCGCAAACACCTCAAATTAGCTCTTTATAAAATTTCTTCTCAGCGTACTCTGCGGTGAAACTTCTTTACCCCTAAGCCGGGTGCAAGTTTACCTGCCCGAACAGAAAATATGTTAAAATTTTCTCTGGCCGGGCCGCTGGACCCGGTATCCAAATCTATCTTTTTGAGGTGAAACCTGAATCCAATTGAAGTAGCCCGCGGTATCGTTAATGCTTTGGAAGAGAAAAAAGGCGAGAAAATTTTTCTCATTGACATTCAAAAACAATCCTCCTTCGCCGATTACTTTATCATTTGTTCGGGCACCAGTGCCCGCATGCTCGACAGCCTGGCCGATGTCGCCCTGGAAACCGCTAAGAAGTCGTTTCAAATCAACGGCCGCAAAGAGGGGAACTCAGAGGCCGGCTGGGTCTTGTGTGACTTGGGCGACGTAATCGTTCACCTCTTCTCCCCCGAGCAGCGCGATTATTATCGCCTGGAAGAGTTGTGGAGTGAAGGCAAGGTGCTGCTGCGCTTGCAGTGACGGGTCAGCTCGAGCCTGCCTGAAATAAAATTTATTGTTTTCGAAACCGGCATATATGCCGGTTTCGAAAACAATAAAACAAAATATGCAGTAAAAGAGCCGTCCGAAATTGTTGCGGGACGGCTCCTTTGTTACGCAAGCTCATCAAATCAGGGCATCGATCACCAGCGCCAGGAAGATAAAGGCCAGGTACATGCTCGAGTAGCGGTACATCTGCCAGGCGACCTTGTTGCCCGGCGTTCGCAGTACCCGCCAGGCCGAATAAATGATCCACAATCCCAACACTGCCGCTGAAACCAGGTAGAAACTGCCGCCGATCTTGAAAACTGGCATGAGCAGGGTCAAAGCGACCAGTTCCAGGGTGTAAATAAAGATTTGCACCCGGGTTTCGTGTTCGCCCTTGACCACCGGCAGCATCGGGACCCCGGCGCGGGCGTAATCCTTGCGGCGGACCAGCGCCAACGCCCAAAAATGGGGCGGTGTCCACATAAAAACCAGCGCGAACAGGAACAGCGAGGGTACGTTCAGGCTGCCGGTTGCAGCGGCCCAGCCGACCAGCGGGGGTATGGCTCCGGCTCCGCCGCCGATCACAATATTCTGTACGGTGGCGTATTTCAGCCAGATGCTGTACACCAATACGTAATAGACCATCCCGGCCACCGAAAGTACGGCCGCCAGCAAATTGACGAACCCGGCCAGGAGGAAGAAAGCCGCCAGGCAGGCCGCGATACCATACGCCAGCCCTTCCGCCGGGGTGAGCACCCCGGCCGGAAGCGGCCGTTTGGAGGTGCGCTGCATATGCCCATCCGCGGCCCGGTCGATGTACTGGTTGAGCGCGCTCGACCCGCCCGCCGCCAGCGCTCCACCCAAGAGCGTCCAAAGGGTCAGGCTCAGGCTGGGGAGCCGTTTGGCCCCCACGACCATTCCGGCGTAGGTGGTCACCAGCAGCAAAGCCACAATGATCGGCTTATTCAGGTTATAGAACGCCTTGACCCGCTGCCATCCGCCGGCGCGATTGGCCGACAAAACTGCCATTTCGGCCGCATTGGGTTCCTGAGCAATTCCGGCCGAAATCGCCAGGATCACCAGGGCCGCCCACAAGGCCGAGGTCAGCGCGGCATGCAGCCCGACCAGGTCCAACGGAAAACCCCGCTCTACCTTGAGCGCGCCGATCAAGACCTGCCCGGCAAACAAAACACCCACCGCCGTTGCCGCCGACAATAAAACCGGCTCGCCATAATGGTAGCGCCAGGCGCGGATGACCACAATCGCCACCACAAAAGTAACTGCCAGGGTCACCAGGCGGTGTGCAAAGGCCAGCCAGGCCAGCCCGCCCGCCGGCAACCCGCCTGCGCAAAGCGGAAAGCCGCTGCAAGCCGCCCCGGCGTTGAAATTGCTCACCAGCGCGCCGGAGATCATCAAAACGAACACGCCCGCGGCGGCCAGCCCGGCCAGATACGAAAACCGGGTGACAAAAAAGCCGTCTCGCCGGGCAGGCTGACCGGCAGCCTCGTAAAATGCCGTAACACTGGCGACCGCAGTTAAAGATAGCGAAAGCAGCGCCAGGGCCAGGTGAACCGGCTCCAGCAAGCGGCTGGCGCCCGGCAGGATCAATCCCCGGCCCAGGAAGCCCTGGATGACCATCAGCAGGGTCGCTGCGCCGAGGCTGTACTTGACCAGCCGTCCGGTCCCTGACCGCCGTCCGGCCCAAATCCAGCCGGCCAGGACTAAAAGGACCGCCAGCCCGGCCGTGATGCGGTGGAGCATCTCCAGGCGGGCCGCCAGCTCATCGGGGAATACCAGTTGGCCGTAACAGGTGGGCCAATCCGGGCAGGCCAGACCGGTCGGGTTGAATCGCAGCACGTAGCCCAGCAGCACCAGGATAAATGTGACTAAAGCGCCTGCCAGGATAAAATGGCAAAATTCAAACCGGAAAGGCGGCGCTTTACGGGCGTGTACTGCCGGGATTCCTTCTTCGTTTTCTACGGAGCTTTCTTCTAAGGGTTCCATAGGTCCTCTCTGACGTTTCAATGCGCTGAAAAATGCTCGCCTCGAGCCGGATTCTCCTGCGCTACCGCTTGATCAAGCTTTCGTTTCTTTTTACGCGGCTTTCCATTGATCCGGCCGCGCACGTAAAAGGGATAACCCAACACCAGGATCGCTGCAAAGCTGAACCATTGGATAGCATAACTTAAGTGCGGTCCTTCACTGATCTCGATGACCGGCAGTGCCCGGTAAGGCAGCCCGGTCCAGGCCGGGTCAGGCGCTTCCTGGATCCAGACCGGCAGCAAGGTCAGGCTGGTCTGGCTCTGGATACGAGGTATATCGACAATGTTCCAGGTGTCCAGGCGGGTTTGGCCTGGGGCCAGGGTCGGGTCGGTCACCTGCCCAAAGACCGGCTTCAATTGCGCCTGGCGGATCATGCCCTCGACCGTCACCTTACCCGGTTCCTGGTATTGGGCCAGTTTGGCCGGATCGGCCTGGTCATAAGGGATCCAGCCGCGGTCCACCAGGACTGCCTGTGATGTGCCGTCGATTTTCAGGGGAGTCAGCACCCAATAGCCGATCTGGTCCTGCCAGGTCTGGTTACGCAGCAGAATTTGCTGGCTGAAATCATATTCGCCCGTGACTTTGACCGACCGGTATTCCATTCCGCTCAACTGGTCCACCGGCTGGGACTGGTTCAGATCCAGGGCCGGGGCATTCATTTGCGCGGTCGTCGAGGCATTGAACGCCCGCCGCTGCGCCAGGCGATCCAACTGCCAGAAACCCAGGCGGATCAACACCGCCACGGCAGCCAGTACCAGTAAAGTCGTTAAAATCCAACGCAAAGTAAAAAATTTTTTCAAAGTTGATTCTCTTCTTGCGTGGCGGCCAAAACGTTAATCCTCAGGCTGGTTCTGAAATTTGGAGGGCAATTTTTTTCACGCGATTCGCGCGCGAAAAAAATACCCCCTCTTTCACAGTAGCTGAGTAGTTTCGGCAGAACATGATTTTCTTTATTGCTCCTTGAGCAAGTAGCTGATGTCATTCGCGATATCGGCCGGGTTGGTGCCGTAGGCATAAGTCAGGCGCAGATCCCCATGCCGATCGATCAGATAAGTCACCGTCGAATGGTTGACTGTGTAATTGGTGGTGCTCTGGCTGGTGTCGATCTCGCGATAGACGCCGTACTCCTGCCAAACCGGGGATAAATCCGCCTCGCTGCCGGACAGACCGATAAAAGCCGGGTCGAAACCGGCTGCATAATCCTGGATCTTCTGCGGGGTATCCCGCTGCGGATCGACGGAGATAAACACAAAGTTGACGTATTGGGCCAATGACCCCAGGTCGGACTTGACTGTCTTGAAATTAGCCAGCGTGGTGGGGCAGATATCGGGGCAATAGGTATAGCCGAAAAAAACCACCTGGATATGGCCGGCCTGTTGGCTGGAATCGTATTGACTCCCATCCGCGCGCGCCAGGCGAATCGGCGGTGCGGACACGGGCGGGTTGATCGGCGATCCCTTCAACTGGTAGGGCCGCAAGGTAGCCACACCCCACACCAGGATCAATCCGGCCAGTACACCAATCAAGCCCACAAGAATTTTGTGCTGCATTAGCATCCTCTCTGGCCCACATCCAGCGAGCGGCTCAAGGCAGGTTCAGCCAGTCGCCTACCTGAGCGGGGGTCATTGTTTTGCGGTCGTACACCACCACACCATCGGCGTGAAGCGAGACCAGCATCACCTGGGCGGGATAGTCGCTGTCGACGAACTTCTGCAAGAAATCCACCCGCGAAATAGATTTGTCGTCGTAATCGACAAAAACCAGGTCCGGCCGCCAGGTTTCCATTTCGTGCAGCAGTTCCACGGTTGCACGCACCAGCCGGATCTGAACTTCGGTGGTCGACCCCTGGCGCTGGATCAGCTTCTCCAGCCCTTTACCGAATAATGGGTTGGCCGAGGCGATCAACACCCGCCGGTATTGTGGTTTCTCCATACTTTCCATAGCTATTTAAATTTACACAAATTTTGTCTTAATTGCGATATTTTTCCCCTCTTTTTTAGGTTAATTAAACTTTAAAAGCGGGTGATTTGGAAATCACCCGCTTTCGCTGGATTAAAGTAGATATCTTATCGAACCGGATGGGTTTAACCTTCGGTTCGATAAAATATCTACATCCTAATCCTTCTTTTGAATCAGCCCCAATTGCAAGCCCTTGCTGACCGCCTCGGTGCGGTTCGAGGCTTCCAGCTTCTCCAGAATATGCCTGACGTGGGTCTTCACCGTGTTTTCAGAAATAAACAGATGCATGGCGATCTGGTTGGTGGTCTGCCCGGTGGCCAGGCAATCCAGCACCTCCAGCTCCCGGTCGCTCAGCGGGACCTGGTTAGACGCCTCGCCTTGATGGGCCAATGCGCGCAGCACGGCCCCGGTCACTTCCGGTGAAAGTACCCCCTCGCCTTGAAAAACATGCAAAATGGATTTACGCAGGTCTTCCGGCTCGGTATTTTTCAAAATATATCCATCTGCGCCCATGCGGATGGCTGCCAGCAAATCTTCCTCGTGTTCCGAGATGGTCAGCATCAAAATCCGCCCGGAGTAATTATTCCTTCGCAGTTCTTCGACCGTCTGAATCCCATCCATTTCCGGCATGTTTACATCCAGTAAAACCACGTCCGGCCTGGATTTATAGATCACCGTCAGCGCTTCCTGCCCATTGGCGGCCTCCCCGACGACATCGAACTCAGGCAAGTCGCTCAACAATCCAATCAATCCGCGGCGAAACAATGCGTGGTCATCGACAACTACCAGATGAATGGGTGTGCTGGTCATGCAGGTGTCTCCTCAATGTTCAGGGGTAACTGTAAACGAATGGTTGTCCCTTTGTTTGGTTGGCTGGTGATCTGAAAGTCTGCGCCGATCAATTCAGCCCGCTCGCGCATACCGCGAAGTCCATGGCGGGAAAACTCGGGGACATCCTCGGCCGAAAAACCGATTCCATCATCGCTGATCTCCAGGATCAGGTCTCCGTTCCAGGTGCGCAGGTTGACCCACACCTGTGAAGCCTGCGCATGCTTGCGGGCATTACTCAACGCCTCCTGGACGATTCGCAGGAGCTGCGCCTGTATTTCCGAGCTGATATCTGGCAATTTATCCGGCACGCTGGAGGCGGCTTTAAGCCCGCTGGTGGTCTGAAAATCCTGGACAAGCTGATCCACCCAGGTGCCCATGCTCTTGAGCGGGGCCAGGCGCAAATTATCTATCGCCTGGCGGGTTTCCAGGTACGCATCCGAGAGGGCCTTGTAGCTCTGGTTGATCGATTGTTCCAGGCGGGTCAAATCGCCGTTGGCCAGTTGGCTCTGCATCTGCGCGGCGGTCAGCTTGAGGTAGGCCAGGGTCTGGGCCAGGCTGTCGTGGATTTCCCTGGCCAGGCGAACACGTTCCTGAATGACCACCCGGTACTCCCGATCAAGCTGTTTGCGTACGTTCTCGACCAGCACGGCTGCCTGGACGGTTACTGTTTCGACCAGAGAAACCTGGCGTTCCCGCAAAACCACCGGGTGGCCGGCTGCCAGGATCATCGCCCCGATCACCCCGCCTTCCGGCAAGCAGCATGGGGCAATAATGGTCTGCAGCTCTCCGCTGACCAGGCGCTTGAACACCCGCGATCCCGGGCCGGGACAGTCGCTGGCGAGCAAATCCGAAATGATCGCGTCGGCTTCGGCAGAATTGAGCCAGGGCAGTTCTCCGTAAATGACCTGCAAACCGGGAAACTGCGGGGGGGCCGTTTTGAAATCGATGCGGGCGGCCTCGAAATCCAGCGCGTCGCTCAAGCCTTCCAGCAGGCGGGTAATGGTGGTCTGTAAGGTCTCTTCTTCATTGTCCAGCATGTGAAGCTGCTGTAAAGTGGCCAATTCCTTGCCGCGCAGGCGGATCATCTCTACCGCCAGAACCAATTCTCGCAGCAGGACCACTAAAAACTTATAAAACTCTTCATCCAGGGGATGATCGAAGGGCAAATAGATGTTCAGCATACCCGCGATCCGCTCGTCGCGGTTCAATGGCAGGCAATATACCCGGATCGAGTCCGAAAAGGGCATTTCCAGCAGCGGGCAAACCTCGCCGGTCCTCGATTCCAGCTTCTGGCAGACCCGGCAGCGGTTACGGACGGCATTATTGCTCAGGTGTTCTGCCCAGGCCCGCAGCACCGGGGCCGGGAATTCGCCGTAGGTATAGGTGCCCAAGGGTTGGCCCCACTCGTCGAAGGGCATAAAAGAGCAGCCCACGGCCATCGTCATCCCGGCGATGACTTCCAAAGCATTTTCGACCAGCTCTTTTTCGGATTGGGCATCGATCACCAACTGGTTCAGCCGTACCATCCCGTCCAGGCGCTGTTCCAAGCCGTGGAACTGTTTTTTCTGCTTGGCCAGATCTTGTTGAGCGGTTTGGCGGACCAGGCGAGAATTCAACCAGGCCTGGGTCAAGCCGGTAATCGTGACCGCCAGGAGGATGGCAATCAGCCAGAACAACCAGAAATCCCACCCGCGCTGTTCCGGTCCTCCCGCCAGCCGCCACAAGCCATATTCGACAACCAGCACCCCGAAAAAACTGGCGCCGCTGGCCAGGGCTGGCCGGTGAAAGAACGAGCGGTGAGGAGCATTCATGAATTGATTTTACCCCGATTCTTTTCACTCGTCTCGTTCGAAGTACTTAATGGCCGGGCAATCGCATCCTCGCGGGAGCGCCTCACGAAACCGCTTGAATTTCTGTTCGTCTGGTTATGGGTCTTCCGTTTCTCGGGGCAATAAAAAAGACGGCGTGTTTGGCACGCCGCCTTTTTTATTGCCCCAATATTTACTTTGCCAGGGTCTTGACGTAACTAATCACCTGCCAGATTTGGTCTTCGCTCAAATTCCCTTTTTGGGCCGGCATCGCCGAATTGAAAGGCGCCATGCCCCCACCTTCCGAAATCCGCCAGAACATATAATCATCATCCAGCGAGTTGACCACGGCGCTTAAATTCGCCGGCTTTGGGTCCAGCGCCGAAGCTGCCGGGCCATTGCCTTCGCCGGTTTCACCGTGACAGGTCACGCAGTTGGCCTCGAAAATATCTTTCCCGGCCGCAATCGCCGTTGCATCCCCGGTGTAAGGATCGGTTTTTCCCTGGTACTCGCTGGGGACTGGCGGCAGGGATGTGGCCGTCGCTCCGCCGCCGCTGCAAGCTGCCAGAAACACCGCGCCAAAAACGAGCAGAATCAGAATTACACTAACCGGTTTGTTCATTTCCTCTCCTATGCGTGTTCGTAAGATACTAATCTACCCGATACAAATTGCCGTGGTCTTCCCCTCGGCAATTGCGATATTGTCAATCGGCAAAATTATAAACGGAAAGAGCCGTTCTCCGTCAGATAAAAAGCCATGTTAAAGTCACTACTGCCGCCGACGCTATTCTAGCGGTATGGCGCTTTCGGCAGCGCCGGCCATCGCGATAACCTGCAAGCATTGAGATCGCTCCGTAAAATTCGCTCGCAGCGACACCTACCAGGTAAAGATAAGAAAAACATGGTGTTGGATAGATTTTCGGACCTGAAATGCAATTATTCCGGCTTTATCGCCAATATAGAGCAAGAATGTAAATTAATGAACTCTCTCAAGGTCGAAAGTGTATATACTTTGTCATAATTAAGAATATCTACATGCCGAAGTGGTATATTTGTCACTTACTAAAAAGTTACCCAACCGTTATTCTTGATAAAAATAGTAACCGCTCAACCTGGGCTGGTAAGAGAATAAAAAGAATGGGTGTGCGTGGGGGCGTACGTTCTCAGGCGTATCCATTTTCTTTTTAAATCATATCCGTACAGGCAACCGCCTGGGCAGTTACCAAGAATTCTCTAGTTAGAGGTGAGCACATGTTTCGAATAAGCCGCAGGCTGGATTATGGTTTGCAGTTAATGATCGCTTTGTCGGTACCTAATAACGATCTGCCTATCCCCAGCGCGCAATTATCAGAACAGCTACAAATCCCACTGCCTTTCCTGCATCAAATTGCACACACCTTGATGCAATCTGGCCTGATCAAGGCCTCCCCCGGCCCGCGCGGAGGTTTACGCCTTAACCATTCTCCCGAACAGGTCACCGTACTCAAAGTTGCCGAAGTCCTCGAAGGGCCAATCTGCGTTACGCCTTGCCTGGATTGCAACGATAATTGTGTACGCCAGGATACCTGCTCGTCCCAATTCATGTGGGACGATCTGCAGACCAAAATTGTCGAGCACATGGCTTCGACAACCCTGAAAACCCTGGCCGATCACAATGCCAATATGATCAAAGTCAGCAAGATTGCCGGCCAATTTTCCAACGCTGTCGTCCCCGCTGATTAATCGGCTATAAAACGACTTTACAAAAACAAAGCGGACCGCAGTATCGTGGTCCGCTTTGTTTTTAATTCGCGAGATGCCTTATTAATGTTAACTTAATTCTAGCCAATTCGCTATAATATGGGATGGGAGTCATTCAGTTTCCCTTCAAATGAACGGATGAGCACCGGGAGCAAATTACCGTTTAATATGATCGGCTCAAGCTGGGACCTCTCCAAAATTCCTCTGTAACAAAAGTTTATATGACCCGATTAAAAGGCATTCTTTTCTGCGCATGTATTGCCCTGATTATTTTTGCTTGCCCAGGCACTTCGTTAGCCCATGCCGCCGGCGACGATACAACGTTCACCTATTACCCGGGCAGCCTGAACCATTTCGAGCACCTCACCAGCGACGATGGCCTGTCCCAGAACGCCGGACTGGTCATCTATCAGGATCAGCAGGGTTTCATCTGGTTCGGTACCCAGGACGGCCTTAATCGCTACGACGGTTACAACTTCAAGGTTTACAAAAACAACCCGGACGACCCTGAATCTATCGGCTACAACAGCGTCCTCTCGCTGCAGGAAGACGGCCAGGGTCGCTTGTGGGTGGGCACCTGGGGCGGCGGGATAAGTATCCTCGACCCGGCCAGCGACAATTTCACCCGCTACGTTCCGGACCCAGCGAACCCTGCCAGCTTATCTTCGGGTATCGTTTCATCGCTCCTGTGGGATTCGCACGGCCGGATGTGGGTTGGGACCTCGGGCGGCCTGGATTTGTTCAACCCTTCTACCGGCGGATTCATCCATTATCGCAGCGACGCAAAGGATCCCCACAGCCTGAGCAGCGATGTTATTTCCAAACTTGCCGAAGATCCGCAAGGCAACCTGTGGGTTGGCACGGGCGCCTTCGGCCTGGAAGGAAACGGCCTCAACCGCTTCGATCCGGCTGCCCAAACCTTCACACGCTTCACCCACAACCCGGATGACCCGGCCAGCCTGGCCAGCGACAACATATCCGGCATTTATCCCGCCGCAGACGGTACTCTCTGGATTGCCACCGGCGGTTACAGCCTGGAAGGGAGTGGCCTGGACCACCTCGACCCGGCCAGCGGAAAGATCGTCCATTACACCAACAATCCCGATATCTCCTCCAGCCTGGCATCGGATAACCTGATCTCGATGATCGGCGATGCGGATTCCGGCCTGCTGTGGGTTGGTACCTGGCAGGACGGTCTGGACGTGATGCAGTTATCCCAGCCGGGTGTGTTCCATCATTTCAAGAATAACCCGCTGGTCCCGGAAAGCATCAGCCCCAACACCATCTGGTCGCTGTGCCTGGACCGCTCCGGCATCTTGTGGGCCGGCAGCGCCAACAACGGCATCAATAAGCTCTCCCTGGCAAGTTCCCGTTTCCGCCTGTACCGCAACGACCCCAACAACCCCAGCAGCCTGAGTGGCAGCACCATCGGCGCCTTCGCCGAAGCTCCTAATGGTGACATTTGGGTCGGCACCTGGGGCAGCGGGTTGGATCTTTTTCACCCCGCCACCGGCCGCTTCGAGCGCTTTATGCATGACCCGGACAACCCCAACAGCCTGGCCAACAACCTGGTCTTAGGCCTGCTGACCGACCTGCAAGGGACCCTCTGGATCGGTACGATGGGTTCCGGGTTGGACCGCTACGACCCCTCCACTGGCCAGTTCACCCATTATCCCCACGACCCAAATAACCCCAACAGCCTGATCAACGACAACATCACCCCTATCTTGCAGGACCGTTCCGGCCAGCTCTGGTTGGGCACGTTCGATGGGCTGGACCGGTTCAACCCCAAAACGGGGGTGTTCATCCATTATCGCAATGACCCGGCCAAAGCCGATTTGCTTTCCTACAACCAGGTCGTTGGCCTGTCCTTGGATACGCA
Organism: uncultured Chloroflexia bacterium; assembly: GCA_963704755.1. Classification (GTDB taxonomy): domain Bacteria; phylum Chloroflexota; class Anaerolineae; order Anaerolineales; family Anaerolineaceae; genus Bellilinea. Next base: position 4,182,195 of record OY969938.1, on the reverse strand, counting down.
TAATGTCCTCTGGATTGGCACCTGGGGCGGCGGCTTGAACCGCCTGGACCTGAACGACACCGACAATTTCGATCCGGCTAAAGCTTCTTTCCAGATTTATCGCCACGACCCGAATGACCCCAACAGCCTCAGCCAGGACTTGGTCTGGCCGATCCTGAATGCCAGCGAAGGCACCACCTGGGTGGGCACCGAAGGCGGCCTGAACCGCTTCGATCCGCAGACGGGCGGTTTCCAGCATTTCCTGGAAAAAGACGGGCTGCCCAACGCGACTGTCCTGGGCATTCTGGAAGACGACATGGCCAATCTGTGGATCACGACCAACAACGGCCTGTCCAAATATGACACATTGAAAGGCACCTTCACAAACTATTACAGCAGCGACGGTCTGCAAAGCAACGAGTTCAGCTCGAATGCCTATATGAAAGCCCACAATGGCACCCTCTATTTTGGCGGCATCAACGGCATGTCGGTGTTCAACCCGCTGGAAATCGTCTCCAACCCGGTGCCCCCGCCGGTCGTCGTCACCAATTTCACCGTCTTCAACCAACCCTACCCGATCGATACGACCGGTACAAAGCCGGTCGATCTCTCTTACAAGCAAAACTTCATTTCGTTCGAATTCGCCGCCCTGGATTACCATGCGCCGCAGAAAAACCAGTACGAGTACACCCTGGAAGGTTTCGACCGGGGCTGGATCCAGGCCGGCAACCGCCATTACGCCAATTACACCAACCTGCCGGGCGGCAACTATGTCTTCAAAGTCAAAGCCGCGAACAGCGATGGGGTCTGGGATGAGACCGGTATCTCTATCCCCATCAGCGTGACCCCGCCTATCTGGCAAATGTTATGGTTCCAGTTGACCTGCCTGGCCGCACTGGCCGCGCTGTTGATCGGCGGTATCGAATGGCGCATCAACGATGTGCAAAATAAACGTCTGGAGTTAGAGCAGCGGGTCAAGGAACGCACCCTGGCGCTCAACCAGGAGATCGAACAGCGCAAACGAGTTCGAGCAGGCCCTGGCCGAAAAAGCGGCCGGAGAGGCCGTCCTGGCCGAACGCACGCGTCTGGCCCGCGACCTGCACGACGCAGTCACCCAGACGCTCTTTTCCGCCAGTCTGATCGCCGAAGTCCTGCCAGACATATGGGAAATGAACCAGTCCGAGGGGCTCAAGCGGCTGGAAGAACTGCGCCAGTTGACCCGCGGCGCCCTGGCTGAAATGCGTACCTTGCTGGTGGAGCTGCGCCCGAACGCCCTGGTCGAGATACCCTTAAGTGATCTCCTGCGCCAGTTGTGCGAATCGCAGATTGGTCGGGCGCGCCTGCCGATCCAGTTTTGCGTCCAGGGACAGGCCAAGCTGCCCCCCAACGTACAGGTCAGCCTGTACCGCATTGCCCAGGAAGCCCTCAATAACGTGGTCAAACATGCCAAGGCCAACCAGGTCGTCGTCGAAATTGCTTATGGGGATGGTGTCAGGCTATCGATCCGCGACAACGGCCGCGGGTTCGACCCGGCCCTGGTCCCGCCCGACCACCTGGGCCTACAGATCATGCGCGAACGGGCCGAAGCGATCCAGGCCAGGCTGGAAATTGACAGCCGGCCGGGAAAAGGCGCGCAAATTACGATCTTCTGGCAAGATACGATAGCTGTAAGGGAGAATTAAGGATGGATGAACCCACTAGAATTCGCGTGATGATCGTTGATGACCACGCTGTCGTTCGCAGCGGCTTGAGCGCTTTCCTCAGTGTAATGCCTGGGCTGGAGCTGATCGGTGAAGCCGAAAACGGAGAAGAAGCCCTGGTGCGCTGCGGACTGCTCAAACCAGACGTTATCCTGATGGACCTGATGATGCCCGAAATGGACGGCGTGACCGCCACCCGCCTCATCCACGAGAAATATCCCGCGGTCAGGGTGCTGGCCCTGACCAGCTTCCAGGAAGATGGCCTGGTCCAGGGGGCGCTGCAGGCCGGAGCCTGTGGGTACCTGATGAAAAATATCTCAGCCCGCGAACTGGCCGGGGCAATTCGCTCGGCTTTTGTCGGCAAGATGACCCTCTCCCCCGAAGCTGCCCAGGCCCTGGTCCAGGCCGCCACCAGGCCGGCCGAATTCGACCATTTGACCGATCGCGAACAGGAAGTGCTCAAGCTTTTGGTGGATGGCTTGAACAACGCCGAGATCGCCGACCGGCTGTTCGTCAGCCTGTCCACGGTCAAATACCATATCAGTAACATCCTCTCCAAGCTGGGCGTCGATAACCGCGTGGCCGCCGTCACTTTGGCTTTGCAAAAAAAATTGGTCTAACCCATCCCCCAAAAATTGCCGAGAACAAAGTGATTGCGCGGGCTAAGCCCGCACAATCACTTTGTTTTTTTAAATCCGGTTTTACACGCAGGGATGCCGCGTGTAAAACAAAAATTCCTATCCACTTGACCAGGGTCAGACTCGCCCGCGGGCCGAGGCTGTGCGAGCCAATTTGCCTTAAACTGCTTTAAGGTAATGGTATGAACAGGATATTACTGGCAGACGACAACTGTGCTCTTCACTCGGCTTTACGATTGATGCTGGAAACGCGTTTTGCAACGCCGCAGATCGACGAAGTATATGACATGGAGCAGGCCCTGGCACTGGCAGAAACCACCCAACCCGATTGTATCGTGTTGGATTGGGAACTTCCCGGCCTGCCGGCTCACGAGCGGATCAAAGCCCTAAGGGCTTGCGTCCCAGGGATGCTGGTCATTGTCACCAGCGCCAACCCGGATGCAAAACTGGCCGCCCTGGATGAAAAAGCCGATGCGTACATCGATAAAGGCGATGCCCCCCTGGAAATTATTAAAGCCTTCAAGTGCTTATGTGAAAAAAGGGAGAAAGAATGAAATTCCTGTTGGCTGTACTCACTTTCGCGACCGTCCTCGCATTACTGGTCTTTGGTATCTTTATTGCCGGAAGCCGGGCCGTTTTCATCATCGGTGGGGAATATACGGTTCCATCCGGCAGGATCATCCAGGGAGATCTGGTTTCATTATTTGCCCACGTGACTTTGGAAGAAGGCGCGCAGGTCAACGGAAAGATCCACACGTTTAGCAGTGACCTGATCGTCGATGGGAAAGTTTCCCACGGCATCTTCTCCCTGGCCAGCCAGGTAATCCGGTCCCGCACGGCTCAAATCCTGGAAAGCGTCAAGGAAATCCACCTGGTCCCGTGCGTTCTGCTGCTGCCCCAAATCGCGCGCCTGCACGGTTCCGCAGTTGCCCAATAGGCACATCCACCTGCGGCCGGCCTGGACGGGCTTGACAAAAATTCAATTACGGAAGTACGACAGTGAACATCCCTTCAACAAAATTTCAACAAGTCCGGACCGATCCCGAAAGCAGCCCGCGAGGGAAAAGCAGCGCAAGACTATCCAGAGTATCTATGCAGAAACCATTGACCTTTAAACAAGCCGTCACCCTGCTCGCTCCCTTCGTACTGATCGTGTCGATGTATACCGTTTTTCAGGTTGCCAACCGCCAGTTTGGATACCCGGGTGGGTATTTACTAGCTTTTGGGGTGTATTGGCTGGTCTGGTGCATACTTTTCCCGGCCTGGGCCCTGGGAGGCTTCCAAAAAATCGCCCGCTTGATGCAGGATCGCCAGGATTTTCGCGACCTGGATTGGAAATCACACCTGTGCCTGTGGACGCCTATTCTTTTCCCGCTATTCTTTGTGTTCGTGCGCCGGGTGGGAGAAATTAACCTGCCCATTCTGCTGGCCTCACTGGCTTTGGGGATCGTGATCGGTATCACGGAGGAAATCCTCTGGCGGGGTGTGTTTATTGCGCTGTTTCCCAATAACTCCTGGTGGAACACCATTTACCCCTCGCTGACCTTTGGCCTTTGGCACGTCTGCCCACAGTCGGTATTGGCCAGCTCTATGGCTGGCGGAATGACCACCTTCGTGATCTATGCCATCATCCTGGGCCTGCTCTATGCTTATTACGCCCGAAAGGCCGGTTCCATCCGCTGGAGCATCGTTTCGCACGTCATCCACGATTCGCTCGGACTGGGTGGGCTGGCCTACCTGGCCTGGCTGAAATAATCCTTCAAATGACAAAAACCATTTTTGAGCGTGCCTCCTGGTTGCTTGCAACAGAAAACAAGAGAAAATGATGAAACACCACCCGTTTTTTACGACCCTTGCCATAATTTTGGGCGTATTGATTGTCCTGGTTGGACTGGTCTACCTGGTCGTCTTGCCCTGGAGTGCCCACTGGGGCGCAACTGACGCTGAAGTAAGCGCCGCCATGCCCGGTGACGAACTCATCGTTCAGCCGGTCACCCAGGTCACTCATGCCCTGACCATTCAAGCGCCACCCGAACAGGTGTGGGCCTGGCTGGTCCAGCTCGGCGTGGACCGCGGCGGCATGTACAGTTATGACGCCCTCGAAAACCTGATCGGCCTTAAAGTCCACTCGACCGCTGAAATCCAGGCCAAATGGCAGGGCCTTGCGGCCGGCGATTTTATTCGCTTTACCCCCACGGATTATTTCGTCAAACCCGGCCCAGGCGCTTACGTCATATCGATGCAAGCGCCCAACCAACTGGTCGCCTGTTTTGGCATGGAGGACCAACTCCCCGAGCCATGCACCAGCACCTGGCAATTCGCTTTAACCGGCCAACCGGACGGATCCACCCGCCTGGTCGTGCGCACCCGCACTGTGGATACTCCCGGGTTTTCCGGCCAGGTAAGCCGGGCCTTCAGCCTGGTCAGCTTTATTATGGAACGCAAAATGATGCTGGGCATCCGCGCCCGGGCCGAAGCCACTCCCTAGGGCCTGTCCATTCGGCCAGGATAAACCCTCCCCCGCCGTCCATGGTCAGACCGACCAGATGGCGGGGGTTGTTTAACAGCCCAAACCCTATAATGATCTTGAGTAACAGCTCAGGCAAGTTCAGTAGGGGAGTAGTTACGATCTTGAAATAAAAACAGGAGAACGGCCATGATCGATTTCAAGACCAACCTATTAGAAATAGAGATAAATGACTTTCAAAACAGTGAGAAAGCCATCCGCCAACGCCAGTTAATGTCGGCTATGAATTTCTTCCGCAGTACCCTGGAACATGGCAAAATCACCCGCTTCAAAGCGATGATCTTACGCCAGCCCATGTGGCTGCTGGACCTCAATGAAGTGAAGGCTGGACTGCACGTCCAGGGCAGTTATTACAGCGGTTTCAAGGCTGTGCCCATCGACCTGATCATCGGCAGCGAAGGGCGCAAACAAGATTTCGACCTCAACTTCCACCCGGTTAGAATGGCCTCTCGGGACCGCTGGGTTGCCCTTGCACAGGCGTACTTAAGCGGCTGCCCGCTGCCCCCGGTGGAACTGATCCAGATCGGCGATTACTATTTCATCCGCGATGGCCACCATCGCATTTCAGTGGCAGCCACCCTGGGCCAAAAAGCTATCGACGCGGAAGTGATCACCTTCAATGCAGCTTTGCCGCTTCCCAAGGCGATTGCCTGCCAGTTACGGCCGCACGCGGCCTTGCAGACCGGCTGAAAACTACGCGAATCAGGATAACCGGGACCTATCCTCTTCGCGATAATCCCTAACTTTTTACCGGTAAGTGCTTCTTTCCCCCACAATTCTTCTCCTCTTGTAATTACTCAGCTACCCAAAATTTCCGAACTAGCCTGAGTAGTGACTTCCTCTTGAAGAACAGGCCTGCATAGAACCGCAGGCCTGTTCTGATTTTACAAGTTACTTTACCGCTTCCAGGACTTGCATGGAATGACCGGCCGGTTTGACATCCGGGAATACCTTCAATATATTCCCATCCGCACCGATCAGGTATGTGGTCCTCAAAACGCCGTCGTATTCCTTACCCATAAACTTTTTCCGGCCCCATGTTCCGTATTCATCACAGATCTTGTGACCGGTATCCGCCAATAGAGAGAAAGGCAGGTTATATTTTTGTTTGAACTTCGCGTGCGAGCTGACCGAATCAGGACTTACGCCCAGGATCGTTACACCTGCTTCGGTATAAGTATCGTAATCATCGCGGAAGCTGCAAGCCTCGGTTGTACAACCGGGGGTATCATCTTTGGGGTAAAAGTATAAAACAACCGGTTTGCCCCTGAATTCTGACAGCGTGTGCACTTTTCCCGTCTCATCTTCGAGGGAAAAATCCGGCGCAGGGGAGTTAATTTCTAATAACACAGAAACCTCCTTTGGTAGGTTCACTAGAATTGTTTATTTTTAGCGGCGCCCCCTGAATATTCATCCTGGCCAGGATAGGCAGGTGACACCGTTTTAACGCTGTAATCTTACCGTTTCCGGCGGATCGTTTCAAGCCCTGGCTTATCCTAACCAGAGCATGAATACAGTCAAGTACAGGCTGATCCCGAAGGTGGCCAGGGCAGTGACTCGCAGCAAACGCCATTGGGTGCGTGCACCGTTGCCAATTTGCCAGATCTGCCATATCTGGAACAGACCCACGGGAAAAGCCAGTAAACGCGGCCAGGTGAGCGACCAGGAGAAATTAGCCAGCGGTCCCAGGCCGATCAACAGAAAAGCGAAAAGAATGAGCATATTGTGCAGCGTCATGCCGCGCTGCCAGCCCAGGCGGACCATCAGGTTCTGCCGGCCGGCCTTGATCTCGGTGAAGTATGTCTCCAGGGATAGCGCCAGCGCCATGGCCAGGTACAAAGCCAGCAGCGGGAAGGTAAACATACCCAACGCCTGGAACAGGTTCGCATCCTGCAGAAGGTACCCGAGGGCCGGGATCAGGATGGTTAAAACAGCCCCTGGACCAGCTCGCCGTATCCCGAGTAGATCAACCGGAATGGCGGTACGGCGTAAGCGAAAATCAACACCAAAGCCAAACCAAACAGTAAAGCCGAAGAAAGCGAAATTGCCCCGCGGGCATTCAGCAGCACGGTCAGCATGGCCACGGCCGTCAGAGACGACACCGCAGCCAACAAGAAACCGTTTCGCGAAGAGTTATTCGGGTTATCGAGGTTATTGCGATGGTCATCCGGCTTTTGGGTGCGCGGAATACGCATGCGCGAGAAAAACGCATTCAGATAAATCGCAGTCAACTGCAGCAAAAGGACGCTCATCAGGCCAATCCAAAAAATGGCCCAATCGACAATCCCACCGCGATAGATGATTACTCCTGCTCCCAGGCTGTAGAAAAACAGACCCAGAAACAATGTGACCGGTTGTGATATTCTCAGGAATTCCCCGAGCGGTGTCTGCAAGAATTTTTTCATAGCAAAATCAATTGTACTATCAGGTTAAGCGATAGCCACCATCCACGGCCAGGGTTTCGCCGGTAATGTAGCCGTTTTCGATCAGGAATGCGACCGCCTGGGCGACCGCCTGCGGGCTGCCCGTTCGGCCCAGTGGTGTGCGTCCGGCCAGGCGCTGCCATTCCTCTTCGGGAAAACCATCCGCGGGTTGGATCAGGCCCGGCGCCACCGCATTGACCCGGATGGCCGGGGCCAGTGTCCGCGCCAGGCTGCGGGTCAGCGCTTCCAGCCCGGTCTTGCTGATTTGATAGAGCGGGTATTTGGCCCAGGCCTTTTGCAGGCTGCTGTCGGTAATATTGATGATAACCCCGCCAGAATCTTCCATCAGGTGCGCCGCTGCCTTAGCGCACAGCCAGGGGGCGCGCAAGTTCAAATCCAGCACCCGGTCCCATTCCTCCAGGGTCGTTTCGCGCAGGTCCCCGGCAGGCATCGACGAGGCCGAGTTGACCAGAACGCCTAACTTCCCCGGAATCGCAGCGACCTGTGCGAAAATCCGCTCGATTTGAGCCGGGTCGCCCAAATCGGCTTCGAGCAAAATGGCCCGGCTGCCCAGGGCTTCGATTTCCGCTGCGGTTTGTTGAGCAGCGCTTTGCGAGGTATGGTAGTGCAGGCCAATGGCATATCCCCGGGCGGCCAATTCCAACGCAATCGCCTTACCAATCCGCAGCGATGCGCCGGTCACGACTGCCAGGGGACGAGTTGATTCTTCCGGCATAATGGTTTGCTTTTAGCCCTGGAAATAATTCGAGATAAAGAACCATACATTGGCCGGCCGTTCGGCCAGCCTGCGCATGAAATAAGGGTACCAACGCGTCCCAAAGGGCACGTACACGCGCACCGGGTAACCCTTTTCGACCAGCTCACGCTGCAAATCGCGCCGGATGCCATACAGCATCTGGAATTCCAAGGCCTCTTTGGGTAGGCCAACCCTGGCCGCGGTTTCCTCGGCCAGGCGGATACGGTTCAAGTCATGGCTGCCCACCGCGGTCAGCGGCGGGAAATGACCATCCGGGCGGAGATCTCCTTGCCTACTCTCCATTTCAGCCTGGATCAGGATATTGGTCAGGCGATCGAAGCTGTCATCGACATCTTTTTTGCGCGGGTAAGCGACCTGGGCCGGTTCTTTGTAGGCGCCTTTCACCAACCTTACCGGAATCCTGTGAGCGGCCAGGTCATGCACGTCCTGCTCGCTGCGAAAGAGGTAAGACTGGATTACCGTGCCCACGTTGTCATAGCCGTCTTCTCGCGCCTGCCGGACCAGATCCAGGGTCACCTGGCAAACGGCCGAATCTTCCATGTCCACCCGGATGAAGTTTTTGTGCAGGCGGGCTTCGTCCAGGATACGCTTCAGGTTTTGGTACGCCGCCTGCGGATCCAGGCTCAGGCCCAATTGCGACAGCTTGACGGAGACGTTCGAACGTAACCCTTGCGCCGCAATCGCCTCCAGGATGGCCACAATCTCATCGGTAGCCTGCTGTGCTTCAGCCAATGAGGTTGTGTTCTCCCCCAGGTGGTCCAGGGTAGCAAAAATTCCCTGGCCATTCAATTGCTTGACTACTTCGAGGGCTTCATCCACACGCTCGCTGGCGATAAACCGCGAGGCCGCCCGCCAGGCGAACTTCCAATGGGTGATGGTCCGTTGAGCCCAGGCCGCTTTCGAAAGAGCAATGAAGAAAGAGCGCAACATATTTAGTTGGTTTCTCCTCGGAAGGATTTTCCCGCAAGTAAATTGATTTTAGCATAAGGAGATAAGAAAATCATATACACCAATCCAGCCAGGGGCTATTTTTACCTAAACGTAAAGAATTTCCCGGTTGGTGACATAAATCACCCGCTTTATCCCGGCCCGGCGCGATGTTTGACCTGCGCTTCTGGTAAAATTCCTACCATCTCTTACGGTTCAAGGACAAAAGAACAGGATCGCTATGGATATTTCCCATTTCCAAAAGGACAAGCCGGTTCTCGTGATCGGCACTGCAACCCTGGACGTAGTTGGCCGCCCGGCCAGCCTCCCTGAACCAGGGACTTCCAATCCGGCTAAAGTAACCACCTCGTATGGCGGTGTAGCCCGCAATATTGCCGAGACCCTGGCACGGCTCGGCCAGCCCGTGCGCCTGATCAGCGCCGTCGGCAACGATTTTATCGGCCGGCAGATCCTTAATCAAGCCGCCGCCGCCGGAGTGGACGTCAGCCCTTGCCTGCGGGTGGAAGATTACCGCACCGGGGCTTACCTGGCGGTCTTGAACGAAGATGGCGATTTGAACTACGCCCTGGACGATATTGCCGTGTCCACCTGCATCACCCCCCAGGTGCTTCGGGACCGTTTCGACCTGTTCAAAGGAGCCAGTGTGATCTTCACCGACTCCAATTTGACCCCGGCTGCCTTGAAAACCGTATTCTCCCTGGCCAAACGCGCCAAAGTTTCCGTCTTTGCCGATGCCACCTCGACATCGCTGGCGGCCGGCTTGCGCCCGTATATCCCAGAAATCGCGATGCTGACCGCGAACCGCACCGAAACGAATGTACTGCTCGAGAACCAGGTCACCGTGACCGGGCGCACCAGCGCTTCACAGGCGGCCCGTGAACTGGTCCGCCAGGGCACCGGCATCGCCGTGATCCAGATTGCCGAAGCGGGTGTTTGTTACGCCTCCTCCGAGACCAGCGGGCACGTCCCGGCCATGTTGACCAAAATCAAGGACAGCACCGGTGCGGGGGATGCGATGACGGCCACGGCGATTTTCGCCCTGCTCAACGACCTGGACCTCGATGAAGCCATTCGCCTGGGTGTCACCGCTGCGTCGATGACCCTGACTGTTTCCGGCGCAGTTGTGCCTAACCTGACCCTGGAAATGCTGTACGAAAACCTGGTTATTTAAAAAAGAATTGTAACTACTCAGGCTCCTGTTAAGAAGTTCCCGAATTTGAGGTGCATGCGGGGGCGGAGCCCCCGCATGCACCTCAAATTCGGTTTTTTTCCCCGCCAGGCTGAGCAGTCACAATGAATCCTGATATATAAAAAGCCAAAATTAAGGCGTTGGCGAGGGCCAGCGCGTATCGGACGGGCGCGGGGTGGCCGTTTTGGTAGGCGTGCGCGTGATGGTCGGCGTCCGGCTGGGAGTATAGGTGTTGGTCGGGGTGCGGGTCAGGGTAGGTGTCGGCGTCCGGGACGGCGTTAACGTCCGGGTCGGGGTACGCGTCACCGTGTCGCTGGGTGTCAGAGTAAGGCTGGCCGTAGACGTAATGCTGGGTGTGGGGGTGATGCTGGGAGTTAGCGTAATGGTTGGCGAAGTGGTCGGCGTACGCGTGGGGGTTTGCGTAATCGTCGGGGTGGGCGGCTCGCCCAGCACCGAAAATTCACCCGAGCTCGACCATTGGGTGCCGACAAAGATTTGCACCTGGTACTCGCCTGGCATCCACTGATCCGAATCAGGGCTGCATTCGACATAGCCATACCCACCGGTGCTCCCGTCCCAAGGGTTGGACTCGGAACAAATGACGGCCCGGTCCGCCATACGGACCCAAATCACCGTCCACTGGGACCCTTCGGTCATGTTGTTGTAACTGAAGGTTCCGTACAGCGTGCCAACCGGGTTATCGAATTCGGTCGCCGGGTCGATCGGTTGGAAGTTGTCATCGATATCCTTGGATAGCACCACCGCGCTGAAGACAGCATCCGGATTCGGAGTTACGGTCGTGACAATTTCACCGGCAATATCGGTCGGGAGTTGGGGCGTAGAGGAGAACTCGGGCGTCAACGTAATGGTCGGCGTCAGGGTAATGGTCGGCGTCAGGGTAATCGTCGGCGTCAGGGTGATAGTGGGCGTCTGGGTAACGGTTGCCGTCGGCGGAAAATATCGGTAAGCAACCGGCTCAGCATAGCGGCGTACGGCAATACTGACCCCCACCAAAACAAAAGCCATCAAGACTGCCCGCCAACCCTGGTTCGTCCGTTCACGGCGCTTGCGATAATATAAAAGTTTCCGGCCGGAACGAATCGTCCGGATACCGACGAATATGCTGAGAAATGCAATGACCAGCAGAATGATAAAAGTTGTTTGAACTGCAGTGCGAATATCGAGGTTCATGTTAGAACGAATACCTGAAAATTACTGAAGGTGATTATAGCACGTCAATTTATCGCACCATGGATTATAATATCGACCGGGGATATGTATATCCTAAATTTCTCGAACGGCTAGAGCGGTCAGCATATCCCAATAATTTATTTGCGGCAGACTGTTCCGTTCACTTTTTTGCCTGTCTTTTTGATCTTTGGTTTGACCAAGCATTAACCTATCATTTTTGCTAACTACTGGGATCCGAGATCAAACTCGTTGCGTATCCTTTTTATATTGAGTACAATCAAATACAATGGCGCTCGCACCAGGGACTGTCCTCTCAAACCGCTACAAAATAGTATCCATCCTGGGCCAGGGTGGGATGGGGGCTGTCTATAAAGCAACGGATGAGAATTTAGGAATATTCGTAGCGGTCAAGGAGAACCTTTTCCTTACAGACGAGTATTCACGCCAATTCCAAAGAGAAGCGAACATCCTTGCTAGTTTAAGGCATCCTTATCTGCCCCGGGTCGGCGATTATTTTACGATTCCTGGGCAGGGCCAGTATCTGATCATGGATTACATCGATGGCGAGGACCTGCGCCAGCGCATCGAGCGCTGCGAGACCTTGCCCGAGTCGGAAGTGATACTGATCGGCTCGGCCATTTGCGACGCCCTGACTTACCTGCACACCCGCACGCCGCCCATCATCCACCGGGATATTAAACCAGGAAATATCAAAATTACCCCGCAGGGCCAGATCTCGTTGGTCGATTTCGGCCTGGCCAAGGTCATGATCGGCCACCAGCAAACCACCACCGGCGCCAGGGCGATGACCCCCGGGTATTCTCCCCCCGAACAATACGGCACCGCTCCAACCGACCCGCGTACCGATATCTATTCGCTCGGCGCGACGCTGTACGCCTGCCTGACCGGCACCATTCCGGAAGACAGCCTGGCCCGCGCAACGGGTAAGACGGATTTGACCCCCATTCGCGAACTGGCTCCTAAAACCAGTCGCAAGATCGCCAACATTATCGAAAAATCCCTGGAAGTGGATCCTGAAAAACGCTTCCAGACCGCCGAGCAATATAAAAAATCGCTGCTCGAAGCCGGCAATATCAGCCCCAACACCGGTGTGTTTCCCACGATACCGCCTCCGCCTCCCGGTGAGGAGGCATCGCAGCCCCGCCTGACCACCCTGCAAGATGACCTGCTCGACGATGGCAATTATATGCCGATCAATCACCGCTCCACGCATTCCCGCGCCCGCCAGCGCCGGAACAATGTGCTGGTGCCCATCTTGCTGCTGGTCATCATTACCGCAGCGGCTTACCTGTACCTGAACCAGGGCCATTATCCGGCCCTGAGCCAGTTGGCTTTCCTGGGGTTACCCACCAGTACGCCTACCGCAACCAACCTGCCAACGGTCACCCTGCCCGGATTAAGCACGGCCAGCCAGACCGATCAAACCGCCTCGGTGCCTGTCCAGCCCAGCCTGACGACCGACGCGCAGCCTTCCCTGACCGCAGCGCCGGTATTTACCGCCAGTCCATCCCCCACCCCTATCGGCGGAGGCGGACAGATTGCCTTTTCATCCGATCGAACCGGCAACATGCAGGTCTGGTTGATGAACGTGGATGGCAGCCAGCAGCACCCGCTCACCAATATGCCGGATGGCGCCTGTGAACCGACCTGGTCGCCGGACGGGCAGAAAATCGCCTTTATCACCCCCTGCACCGGCCGCCAGGACTTTTACGACAGCGCCAAGATTTACATTTTGGACGTCGCCAACAAAGGCGAGCCTTTTCCACTGCCGGTGCCGCCCAGCCCGGCCCCAGATTTCGACCCGGCCTGGTCTCCGGATGGCAACCGGATCGCTTTCACGTCCACTCGCGCGGGTAACCCGGATATTTACGTCTTCAACCTCAACGACAACAGCCTGATGCAGATTACTTCCACGCCTTACCCGGAAAAATACCCGGCCTGGTCGCCCACCGGATCCCAGATTGCCTACGTGTATACCTCGGTCTACTCGCAAATCTGGATTATGTCCGATACCGGCCAATTCCAGAGTCGTTTTTCGCTCAGCGGTGAAGTCAACGATAACTGGCCTGCCTGGACGATGGATGGCAATATCATTCTCTTCAGCGAGATGAGCGTCGATTCCGGTATCCCCAGTCTGTATGCCCTGCGCTATGAGGACCGCAATACGGTCAAGTCAACCCGCATCCCGGCTAAAGGCCAACCGGATATTGGCCCGATCGCCCAGGTTTCCGTATCACCGGACGGTAACTGGATGGCCTTCGAAGACTGGCCGGATGGCAAGAACCACGATATTTACATCGCCACCATCAATGGCGCGAACCGTATTCGCCTGACCACCGACAAAGCCTTTGATTTTGGGGCGGCCTGGAAGCCGGTCGCAGCTCCTTAAATGTTAGTTTTATTGTTTTTCGCTTGCTGCGTAAGCGAAAAACAATAAAACTACCTCTAATTTCCGCTTATTTTGAATGGGCGATCTTTTCTAAATATTCGGGCGCAAACAAAGCCGGGGTTCCGCCGGTGTGCCAGAACAGGATCCGCTCGTGCGGGTTGAAATACCCCTGGCGGATCAGCCCGATCAGTCCCGCGGCGGCCCGGCCGGTGTAGACCGGGTCCAGCACCAGGCCTTCGGTGCGGGCAAACAGGCGGATCGCTTCGATTTCCGGCTCGTCCATTTTGGCATACCCGGCTCCCAGGTATTCATCGTTGACCAGGATGTCATCGGGGAGGAAGCCATATTTCAGGTCCATCCGGTCGGCCGTCTGGGTTGCCAGAGAAGCCACCATCCCGCGCAGCGTTTCAGCCGGGTGGTCCACGCTGATGCCCAGTACCTTGCCCGGCCAGCCGGCTTTACGTGCACCGACCACCAGGCCGGCCTGGGTCCCTGCCGAGGAAGAAGGGAAGACGATCCAATCCACCGGCGTATCCTGCACTAAAAATTCTGCAAAGGCCATCGCATAAGCGACCGCGCCGATCGGCATCGAAGCCCCCATCGGGATCAAATACGGCCGCCGGCCCTCCGTCCAGGCCTGGTTGAATGTCTGCTGAAGGACAGCATCGCGCTCGTCGTGCGTCGTGCGCACGATCTCGGCGCCGAACAGGTCATCCAGAAAACGGTTTCCGCCCAATTCTTCCAGGGAGAGGCCGCCATCATCCGAAAGGACCAAAATACACTCCAGGCCATAGCGAGCTGCCAGGGCCGCCGTTTGGCGGCAGTGATTGGACTGCACCGAGCCAATCGTGACCAGGGTTTTAGCCCCGTTCGCCTGGGCTTCAGCCAGTACGTACTCCAGTTTACGGGTTTTGTTTCCGCCAAAGGCCAAGCCGGTCTGATCATCTCGCTTGACCCACAGACGCGGCCCACCCAGGGCAGCCGTCAGGCGCGGCATGGCTTCAACGGGGGTGGGTAAATGAGCGATGCGAATCCGCGGTATCATATCGTTACCTCCTGGCGGGTGCGTTGTCTTCCCCGCCGGCGCATGACATTCAATATTTCGGGTAAAACCCGTGTGTACATCCGGTAAAGAACCGGGCGGACGGGGAAATCCCAGGCGCCCAGGGTGCGCACGACTCTGGCGCCCAGCCCATCTTTGAATCGGAATACGCCCCACATCGAATCGCTCTCGTCAAACTCGTCCGGCGCGCCCCACAAATCATAGACGTTAGCCCCGCACTGGCTGGCCAGGCGCATGGCTTCCCATTGGAGTAAATAATTGGGCATGCGTTCTCGGTGTTCGTTGCGCGACATGCCGTACAAATACCAGGCCCGCTCGCGCAAATGGAACAGGAACAAGCCGGCGATCGCTTCACCTTCCGCCTCAGCGATCAACGCGTCGGCCATACCGGCCACGGAAAAAGCCTGCCAGACGTGGGTGTAATAACTCTCCGGGCGGATCACAAACCCATCGCGCAGGGATGTCTCGGCGTACATGCGGTAAAGCAGGGGGAAATCCTGCGGCCCACCTTTACGGACGCTAACGCCTTTCCGCTCGGCCAGGCGGATATTGTAGCGTGTCTTTTGTTTCATCCGCGCCAGCCAGTCCGCCTCGCCCCCGTCCAGGTCGAGCATGGCGGTGTTGCGAAACTGGATCTGATCGGGTGAAAAAGTCCAGCCGCGAGCGTTCAATTCAGCGCTGAGCGCCTGCCCGGTCGGGTCGAGTACGTCGTTTTCGCTGCCGGGGATGCCTCGGCCAATCACCACTTCCGGGTCGATTTTGATGAAGATCGCCCGGCGCCGGCGCGCAAAAGCCTGAATATCGTCCAGCACCTGCCTGCGCAGGTCCGGGTTGGACCAATCCAGCAAGGGGCCACGTGGGATGTATAAAACCTTCAGCCCGGTGTGCAGACCGCGTAGACTCAAAGCCCGCTCCAACACCAGCGCAGCGGCAATGGTCTGGCCGCCATCTCCGGGCCAGGTCAGGTAATGGGCATCCCAGCCGCCGGCTGCTTTGACCTGGGCCCACTGGCTGGTTTGCAGCACATGGCCGCCCGGCAGGCCGGCGACCAGCTCGTTCCAGCTTTGGGGATCGGGTGTAATCTCTAGCATGGCGAAGATTGCCTGTGGGCCGCGCACCAGTCCCTGACGGCACGCTCGTGACCGGCGCCGGCCAGCGGAACCGGCAAAGTTTCGACCGCGAAAAAGTCACCCTGCTCGGTTTCCGGGCTGGCGCAGGGTTCACCGCCCTGGTAAGCGCAGCGGTACACAATCAGAAGGCCGTTCCCGCGCGGGTCGTCGTCAAAATAATACAGGCCGAAAACCTCCTCAGCAATCGCAGACAGACCGGTCTCCTCGCGCAGTTCCCGCCCGGCAGCCAGGATCGGGTCTTCGTCGGCTTCCACGTAGCCGGCCGGCAGATACCAGCAGCCCGCCCAGGGTTCCTGCTTACGGCGCACCAGCAGGATCTTGCCATCTTTCTCCACCAGTGCCGCAGCTGAGACCTTCAACTGGGGGTAATAGACCCAGCCACAAACAGGGCAGGCCTGGCGCAGCCTGCCCTCCTGCAAGGCCGGCTCCAGCCGCTGGCCGCATTGAAAACAATACCCGCTTGCCATTATTCCTCACTCCCCCTTCGGCGTAAATACATAAGATACAGGCGGTAGAGGGCCGGGAAATAGACTTTATCCCAAGCGCCGGCCGTGCGGAAGATCTCGCCGCCAAAGCCGCGTTTGAAACGGTACACGCCCCATAGGCCATCTCCGTGCTCGCTAAAATGGGCTTCCAGTTCCTGTTCGTCCAGGTCCGGGATGCCCCATAAGTCATAAGTCAGGCAGCCGCGTGCGGCTGCCCAGCGCATGGCTTCAAATTGCAGCAAATAGGTCGGCATGCGGTTGCGCTCTTCGTTGGTGGACGCGCCGTAAAAATACCAGGCCGTCTGGCCAGCCGCGAAAACCATTAACCCGGCCAGGAGTTGGCCCTGGTATTCGGCCATCAGCAAAGCCACGTTGTCTGTTTCGGTGAAGGCCCGGTATGCCTTTTGGTAATACTCCAGACTGTGAACACCAAAGCCGTCCCGCGCCCCGGTGACCTGCATCATCCGCTGAAAAGCAGCGATATCGCTGGAAGGCTGCACAACCACTTCTTTGCGTTGGGCCAGGCGGATGTTGTACCGGGTCTTCTGTTTCATCCGCGCCAACCAATCCTCCTCCGAGCCGCTCAAATCGATCAAAACAGTGCGGTAAGGCTGTACCGGCCTGGCCGGGATAAAACCCGCCAGGGCAGGTGCCAGGTGGCCTGCAGCGCCTTCCCAGGCATCCGGCTCGATCTTCAAAAATATCGCCCGGTTCTGCCGGCACACCCGGTCAATCTCGGGCCACAGGGCCTGCCAATCGTCTCCCAGGGGCCCCTTGGGAATATAGGCAAAACTCAACCCCAACGGCAGCCTGCGCAGCAGGATCTGCGCACCACTCTCCCCGGCCTGTACGCGCACCGGCTTCCAGCCGAAGCCGGCCTTGAATTCGCCCCAGGCCGAGGTTTGTAAAATGTGAGTTTGTGGGCGGCTCGTCAGAAAAGCCGTCCATTGTTGTGCATCGAGGATAGTCATTAGATGATCGAAGTGATTTCGGGGGAAGGAGTAGCGCCAACAATTGCGCCGGGGATACTGGCATCCATCAGGTCGATGATCTCCTGGAAGCCGCCTTCCTGCGCCAGCTTGACCAGTTCGTCCACCAGGCTGATCAGGCGGTTGTGGTCGAAGGGCTCCGTGTTTTCCAGGCGGAAGATATCCGGGTGGTCGGTGGCCTTGAACTGGAAGCCTTCGTCCCACAGGTCTTCGCTCAACTTTTCGCCCGGTCGTATGCCTGTAAAGACGATCTCGATATCCTTGCCCGGTTCCAGGCCGGAAAGGCGGATCAAGTCCTCGGCCAGGTCGAGGATGCGTACCTGTTGGCCCATGTTGAGCACATAGGTCTCGGCTCCACCGCCCATACGGGCGGCGTGCAACACCAGGTAAACCGCTTCCGGGATGGTCATGAAATAGCGCTTCATGTCCGGATGGGTAATGGTGATCGGGCCGCCGCGGGCGATCTGCTGCTTGAATAACGGCACCACGCTGCCCCGACTACCCAACACGTTGCCGAAGCGCACCACCGAATACTGCCGCCCGGTGCGGACGGCCGCATCGATGACCAGCATTTCGGCCAGGCGCTTGGTGGCGCCCATGATATTGGCCGGGCGGATGGCCTTGTCGGTGGAAATCATGACCAGACGATCGACATCATGGTCCAGGCAGACTTCCACCAGGTTGCGGGTACCCATCACGTTATTGGTGACCGCCTCCTCGATGTTGACCTCCATCAAAGGTACGTGCTTATGGGCGGCGGCGTGGAAAACTACCTGCGGGTTGTGCTCGCAAAAAATGACATCCATTCGAGCCCGGTCACGGATATCGCAAATGACCGGCTTGATCTCCAGGTTGGGAAAAGCATCTTTCAGTTCCACCAGGGCCTCGAAAATACTGTTTTCGCCATGCCCCAGCATAACCAGCCTGCTCGGGTTCCAGCGGGCGATCTGGCGGCACAATTCCCGGCCAATCGACCCGCCTGCCCCGGTGACCAGCACGACTTTCTCGGACAAAGCCGCGCCGATCAATTCATCCTGCATGCGGGCCGGCTGGCGGCGTAATAAGTCCGAAATGTCCACTTCGCGCAGGCGGTTGACACTTACCTGGCCGCCCAGGAGCTCATAGATCCCCGGCATGGTCCGGAAGGAGACGTTCTTCAGCCGGGCTACGTCTGCCACCAGGCGGACCACCCGCCCCGGCGCGCTGGGAATGGCAATAATGACTTCATCGACCGGCTGACGCTCCAGTACGCGGGTCAGGTCGTTCAGCGTGCCGACTACCGGGATGCCGTGGATCTGTTGTTTTTGTTTAATCGGGTTATCGTCCAGGAAGCCGATCGGCTGCAAGTTCAATTGCTGGTTCTTTTGCAGCTCGCGGACCACCAGCGCACCGGCGTCCCCGGCGCCTACGATCAGCACCCGCTTGATTCTCCGCCCGGCGTTGAAGTCGTTGCCCTGATTACCGAATTCGGCCAGCAAACGCATCGTCAGGCGGATGCCGCCCACCAGGAAGAGGGACAGCAGCCAGTCGATGACCAGCACCGAACGAATGTAAGCCCCGGTCCAGCCACGCACGAAAATAAACATCATCACCAGGCTGACCAGGATAGAAGCGGTCGTCACCGCCACTACGATCAGGCGCAGCTCTTCCACACTGGCGTACAGCCACATGCGCCGGTACAGGCCAAACAGGTAATACACAACCGGTTTGATCACCAGCGAGGCGGCGATCATGGTGTATGCTACCGGTAAATAGCTAAAGAACAGCGAGCCGAGTTCGAAGCGCAAGACAAATGCGCCTAAAATCGAAACTACGATCAGTACAATGTCACCGGCGAAAATGTACCGATTAGGTATGTTTGGCTTCGCTTTCATTCCTTATCTTCCCCGCAGCCCGACGACAGTCCAAACCGTTCTAAAAATTACGGCGAGATCGAGAAACAGGTTGCGGCGCTTGATATAGTATAGGTCGTATTCAAGCTTGATTGAATTCATGGCGACGTTGGAGGCATAGCCATAATTAATTTGAGCCCAACCGGTCAGGCCGGGTTTGACGAACAAACGGGCCCGATAAAACGGGATGTGTATCTGTAATTCTTCTACCAGCTCCGGGCGCTCGGAACGTGGTCCTACCAGGCTCATTTCGCCCTTGAGGACATTGATTACCTGGGGCAGCTCGTCCAGGTGCGTTTTGCGTAAAAAGCGGCCCACGCGGGTTGCCCGTTCATCGTTGACCGAAGCCGGGCGCGCCACGCCATCTTTCTCGGCATCCTGTTTCATCGTACGGAACTTGAGCATATTATACGGCTTCCCGTTACGCCCCAGGCGGATCTGCTCATAAAAAATAGGCTTACCCGAGTCCAGGACGATCAACGGGCCAAAAATCACGATCGTGACCGCCAGAACCAGGCAGCCGACCAGCCCGCCCACGATATCCATCAGGCGTTTGCTTAATTCAAAAAAGCCGCCCATGTGAGCCTGATCGACGAAGGAGCGCAACACCCAATCCGGCTGTAACAGCGAAATCGGTATCCGTCCGAGGAGTTCCTCATATAACGCCGCCATCGAAGTGACTTCGATGCCCTGCTCTTCGGCAATCAACAGGTTTTGAGATAGCTTGTGGCTCATCGCACCGGTGATGGCGAAGACCAAATCGGTCACATCATGCTCCTGGATCAACTCGAATAGTTGATCATTGTTGCCCAATACTGGCGATTCGGCAACTTCTGTGCCGATCTTCTCCGGATCATCATCGATCAGGCCGACCAGGTGAAAAGGTGGCGGCCATAAGCCGTGGACGACATTTGCCAGGACCGTACCGGAGCGTCCGGCGCCCACGATCAAAACACGGCGCATAAATAATGGGGCGGTGAATGTCTTGATATAGATCAAACGCCATAACAAGGTCAGCAGGAACACCGCCACAATAAAGGCAGCCACTCCCCGCCGCGGCAAAGAGTTCGGTTCAGCCAGGAAGAAGAAAAACAGATAAATAACAACACTGACCCCGGCGGCCATACTGATCGAACGGTAGGTCTGGTCCCGCGAGGTCAGGTGGCGCGGGTTATAGGTTTCACTTAGCAGCAGCATCCACAGGAACGGCAGCAGATAAAACCAAAACGGCACGCGCTCCTTGAGGAAAGCCCAGGAAAAGTTTAGCCATTCTGGTCCTTTGGACCAGATATACAGGGCCAGTAATAACGAAAGTACCGCAATTATGAAATCCCCTGCTAACAGAGTGGAACGCCGTTCGGCCGTGCGCAGCCGGACGGTGTGTTTAGGCGTTGAGGTTGTCGAATCCATATTGGTTTTATTATCCCAGATTATCCCCGAGTACGAAAGATGCTGGCTAAAAAGCCGGCCCCCCAAGAAAAATGCATCGTGGCGATCGCCAACGGCAGGCCAATGACCAGGCCGGGGTCTTTCGCTCTCACCGCAGTAAAAAATGAGCCGGCAAACAGAACAAGGCTATACGCAACCAAATCGGCCAGCAGCAGCCAGCGCGCCCATACCCAGAACACCGCCAGAAGGGCCAGCCCAATCGTGCCGGCCACGAAAACCGGCGGCAGCGCCTGCCGCCAGCGCAGTGTACTTGGGTACCGGCGCAGCATGCGCCATTTCCAGAATCCGTAGCGCCAGTATTGGCGCGCCAGCGCACTCAAACCCGGCCGCGAAAAGTACCTGGACTGGATAAGCGGATCCAGGTAAACCTTTCCTCCCGACTGGCGCAGGCGGGTGTTGAACTCGTAATCTTCGTTCGTCAGCAAGCTTTCGTCAAATCCACCCAACCGCTCCACCACCTGGCGATAAAAAGCCCCAAACGGCACCGTATCCACCAGGCCAGGCTGGGTGGCGTAGCGGTACTGTGCGTCCCCTACCCCCAGGCGGTGGCTGGCCGCCGCGGCGATCGAGCGCCCAATCCAGGAGGGGCTGCCCGGGCGGATCTTCCAGACCCCGCCCACGTTATCGCCCTTCCCGGCCTGCAGCCCTGCCACGGAACGCTCGACATAATCCGCATTCGGGATCGAATGACCGTCCAGGCGGACGATGATTTCGCCCTGCGACTCGGCGATAGCCAGGTTCAGGGCCGCCGGAATGACCCGGCGGGGGGTATCGACCACTTTGATGGCCAAATCCTGGTGCTCGCTGCAAAAACGCCCGATAGCCCCACGGGTGTCATCGGTGGACCGGCCATCGACAATCACCACCTCGAGCAGAGAGCGCGGGTAAGTCTGCTGGTAAACTGCCTCCAAGAGCAGGCCGATTGTTTTGGCTTCGTTCAGGCAAGGCACAATAACACTGACGGTTGCAGATTGGAGCGGCGTTTCTATTTTCAAACCTTTTTCACCTGGGATGGGGATTTTTGGACCGGTAAATGGATGATAAACGTGCTGCCTTGACCGGGAGCACTTTCTAACTGAATATCGCCATGGTGGGCCAGGATAATTTGCTGCGCGATGGCCAAACCCAGCCCAACACCACGGCCCGTCCCGCCTTTACGGGACCGGTCCACCTGGTAGAACCGCTCGAAGATCCTTTTCTGTTCTTCCGGGCTGATGCCTATCCCGTCATCCACGACGGAGACAAATATATCATCATTCGCTGACCTCGCCCGCAATATAACCGTTCCACCAGGACGGCTATATTTTAACGCGTTATCCACCAAATTACTAAATACCTGTACCAAGCGGTCACCATCTCCGACCGTTTCCGGAAGAGCATTGAGCTCGCCTGCCAGTTTAATCCCGGCTTTTTCGGCCTGGAGGGAAAATTTATCCAGAATCGATTGCAGCAGCAAATTTAAATCTACCGGCTCCTCCACCAGGTCGGCCGTGCCCGATTCCAGGCGGGTCAGCGCCAGCAGGTCCATGACCAGGCGGTGCATGCGGGTCGCTTCAACAGCAATCACCCCGGCCGCCTGCTGCAAGGCCTCAGGGTCCTTGACTGCCCCATCCTGGATGGCCTGGGCGAAACCCTGGATCGAGGTCAGCGGGGTTTTCAATTCGTGCGAGACGTTGGCCAAAAAATCACGCTGGGACTGCTGGCTCTGCTGCACCTGGCGGCTCATCCGGTTGAAGGCCTGGGCCAGTTGATGGACCTCCAGCGGCCCTTTTTCTTCTAGTTGGGGATAACGCCCGGCGGCGATCATCTGCGTGCCGCGAGCCAGTTTTCTCAGCGGCGCCGAGATTTGCTGCGCCATCAGCCAGGCCACAAAAATCGCCAGGAACAGGCTGCCGGTGCCTGTAAGAATTAGTGGGCCGAATACCTCGTCCTTGAGCACGTTGAACAGCACCAGTTTGGGCTTGATCTCGGTGGCGATCAGCCAGTTGCCATTCTCCAGCTTGCGGCCGGCGAAAAGCCAGATATGCAACTGGTTGTCACGCAAAAAGCCGGCGATGTAGGCATCGTTGGAAAGCAGCGTCTTGACCCGAATGCGCAGCAAAGCCAGGCTGGGCTCGCTGCTCGTATCCAGCAGAACTTTTTTGGCCGGCGAGATGATCAGGTAGCGGAAGCCGTTTTGCTGGCTGGCTGTTTGCAGCACTGCTTCCGTCGCGGGCGAAGCATCCGGGTTTTGTCCGGCCTGGGCGGCCAGGGACGTCAGGTTGATCTCCATCTGGGCGACCGTGTTGCGATAAATATAGGGACTGGAAAACAGGGTGATGGTGATCGCTGCCGTAAAGGAGACCAGCACGATCAGGATAATGGCAGCATAGCTCAACCACAACCGGCTTCGCAGCGATTTGAACATTACTTTACCAGCTTATACCCGATCCCGGTCACCGTTTCGATTCTCAACTGGCTTCCGTTCAATTTGCGGCGGATTTGGGCAATGTGGACGTCTACCGTTCGGGTCTGGCCGAAAAAATCGTACCCCCAGGCCAGGTTGAGCAGTTGTTCGCGCGACAGCACTTTGCCCTGGTTTTGCACCAGGGCCAGCAGCACCTCGAATTCCTGGGTGCGTAATTCGATCAAGCGCCCGGCCACGCGAACCTCCCGCCGTTCGGGGTCGATAGCCAGGTCACTAAACTGCAAGCTGCCTGACTGGGCAAGTGAAGCTGCCCCGTTCCGTCGCAAAACCGCCTTGACCCTGGCGACCAGCTCACGCGGGTTGAACGGCTTGGTCAGGTAGTCATCCGCGCCTAGCTCCAGCCCAATGATCTTGTCGATGTCATCATCACGGGCGGTCAGCATGATGATGCCCACCTGGTTGTCCTTCGCCCGGATCCGCCGGCAGACTTCCAGCCCGTCCAACCCGGGCAGCATCACGTCCAGGACAACCAATGCGGGCTTATTCGTTTCGATCGAGACCAACGCAGCCAGGCCATCCCCGGTTGAGAGCGTGCGGTATCCTTCGCGTTCCAGGTACAGACGCACCAGTTCGATAATGCTGGGCTCATCATCGACCAGAAGGATCAATTCAGCGGCCATAACTGCCTGCCTGAGCGCCTAATCGTGGTCGTGATGATGATGGTGATGGTGGTCCGTTGAAGGGACCAGGGCGACCGCTTCGATCTCGACCCGGCCACCCTTAGGCAGCGCCGCTACTTGAAAAGCGGAACGAGCCGGGTAATCGCCTTCGATGAACTCGGCGTAGACCTCGTTCATCTTGCCAAACTCATTGATATCCTGCAAGAAAACGGTCGTCTTGACCACATTCGCCAGGGAAGTGCCGGCTGCTTCCAGGACGGCCTTCAGGTTGGTAAATGCCTGGCGGGTTTCCGCCTCGATGCCACCTTCGACGATCGCCCCGCTGGCCGGATCGATGCCAAGTTGGCCGGCCGTAAACAAGAAGTGCCTGGCCATCACCCCCACCGAATAGGGTCCAATAGCCTGCGGCGCGTTCTCCGCTTCGATGATGTGTTTTTCGAAACCCTTACCCATAGTCAACTCCACTGATTAAAAAGGATAAACTATTCTAAATCTTCGCCCTCAAAAGGTAAAGCGAGCCGCTTGACAGGAGATCAAATGTTTTCCATTGATAAATCTTTTTATCATTAAACCAATTTTTGCTATAACAAAGACAGCTTCGAAGGGTCATTAAAATCTAATACAATATGCTTCTATTGGATTTGGATCAACCAAATCTTATTCAAAGTAATTTCCAAGAATTCTAACTCAAAAATTTATTGTATAATCTTTTTATCAAGTTTTGAATAGGGGTGGAATATGAAATATTCAAAATTCAACATTACGTTCATGTATGCATTTGATTTCGGTATCTTCGTTAAAGATTCTTCATTGGACAAATTTAGATCAATGAGATCTAACAACAGAATGTTTTTTGATGTATGGGGGAGCCTTTCGAGAAACAGCATAAAGATCGGATCATTTATACCAAAAACGTCTAATTCCGGTGGAGATTTGCTTCAAAAAACAAAAGAAAAGGTTATTCAAAACGGTGGAAAGAACATTTTTTCACCTGTTTTTTACGACCAATATATGCCTACATTGTATGAATTGAAAGAAGGAATAAATGGATTCGATTATGATAAAGGATTAACGATTAATGCATCGACCATCAGTCTTGACGTCCCTGATACAAGCAAGCCTCTATTTCAGTATGAAAACATAGGTCTAAATTTATTTCGTAATGGTGTTATGTCAATTAGTTTCAGCTTTCGCGATCCTGAAAATAGCCATAATGTTTTTGAAGCAAATGAATTCATTTTGATAATGCAAAAACTTCAACAATACTTAGATAGCTTTTTTCGAAAGCTTATTTTTGATATTTCAGAGTTCTTTGTAACCATAAATAAATCCAATTATTTTCTTAAACGTATCAAATTAACTACCTGTGATCTTAATGCACGCGATTCAATAATTCCACATGGAAGGCCTTTCCGCTTTTTAGTCGTAAACCCTAGCGATTTCGAAGGAAGCAAAGTTGAGGATTGTTTTGAAAGTGGTGACCTAACTGATGGCTCCAAAAAAGAATTATTAGGTATATTAAACTCGGCGAAATGGTTTGGAGAGTATAACAAGAATTATTCTGATCGCGTGATATGTAACTCGTTGTCTTATAAAGACGATGAGTTATTTATTTGTGACAACAATGCAGCCCTAATTGTGCTACCCGATTACTGGCGTATAAATGAGTTGACAATATTGGTTAATAACATAAAAATAATTTGCGAACTATTAAATGCGCAATTAATATTCACTCATACACTAAACTCAATTATTGAACGCTTTGTATCAGAATATTCCTCGACTACCTTTAATGATGACATTACAGTCGCTATTGAATTGAAAAACCTTATACTAGAGTTAGAGAAAACAGGAGATATTACTGCTTTCATTATTCATGGATTCTCATTGGAATTTTTAGATAACCTCTCTAAGGAAATGAATTTGCCTGATAGAGCAGAAACCATCTATAAAAAGATGCGTTTGCTCGATGAGAAAATTACTTTGGTAGCACAAAGAAAAATTAGCAACAACCAACGCACAATAGATTTGTTGCTCCTACTTTTAAGTTTTATTAGTATATTTATTGCATTGACAAGCGCTATTTTTACAATTATAACCAATCATATATTATTCCCTATTTTACCATAAATTTATTTTAAGATCGGCGAATGTCTGAAATTTGGAAATGAAAGATGATTGAACAATTACCCTCTGCTATACACGCTAACCACGTCTGTTGGTACGTCACAAGCAAATGCAACTATGCATGCAAATATTGTTATCGTTACTCAACTGATGACAATATTACGTCCTTTGAGGAAGCAAAACAAATAATCGACAAACTTATTTTATTAGGCGCTAATCGAATCACATTTACGGGGGAGCCTTTGCTTGTTCCTTGGATTCCTGAAGCGATCTTATATTCAGTTAAAAGCAAACTTTTTACAACAGTAATGACCAATGGTTCATTAATCGATAAAGAATGGTTGGCTTTTTTATTAAGTTCAAAGGTAGATAGACTTTCGCTCCCTTTGGATGGTTCAACTGAAGAAATCAATATGCAAATGTCAAGGCCAAAGGATCATTTTAAGAAAGTGGATAATATTTTTTCGGTCTTACGGGATTCTGGTATTATTTTGAAAGCTACTACGGTGGTGTCTAAAATCAATCACGGTGATTTGAAAAATATTGCAACTTATCTTATTAATGCTGGGGTATCAGAATGGAAAATCTATCAATTTCGTAGCGATCATGGTGTTGCGGCGAAAAACAATAAAGAATTGTTTGAAATAAGCGATTCTTTGTTCTATTCATCTACTTATAATATTAGATCATTTTTTTCTGCTCCAAATAGAAAATTTAAAATGGTGTCATTGAAGGATCGATATTTTGATTTTCTGCAAATCCTCTCAGATGGAACTCTTGAAATGACTACAGGAAATAATTATATTACTCTCGGAAATTTAAAAAAAGATAAACCAAACCTAATACATGAGACCTATCTGATGGCGATAAATAGGTTAGCAAAAACTAATTCTGAGCTATGTAAATCGATATGAATCAAAATTGATTTGTGTGGTCTCCTCGCTTGTCGTTCGGGATGGTCTCCCGACTGAGCTTGCTTTTCAACGCTCCATTAGAAACGCCACTACTTTCTGATCGAAGAAGACCGGGATGCGGGTGATTACCCGCCAGATGGTGGGTTACGGCCAAGATCCAGATGGTAATTCCAACTTGTGATATGCCGGCGCTATTTTCGAGCCCTGCATCCACGCTTCGAGATGTTAGCAATTAGCTTTGTACATGTAATATATGTGGAGGGCTCATTGAGAAATTTGGTGAATTATAAGAAGCTTGGCCACAAAAAGCTCCCCCTGCCGGGTTGAGACCCACGCAGGTGGGGCTTCGAGTACTTGTTGCTGCGACCTCGGTCGCCAACGCCGGCTAACTGCTAATCTGTATCGACGCACACCGGAAAAAATGTCAGGCAAAGCTGTTCCAAAAACGATTCTGGTGAATGACCGCGTACATTCTTTTGAAATAGATAGGAGTCACCTTTTAATAACGCATATAGCAACATATCAGCCCTAAACACGTTGTTCGGTTCGTTCTGTTCACATGCAGTCATCTCGCTGAATAATTTGACGATAATTTCATACAATTTATTGTATAACGGGGTTTGCATGATGGTAGTCGGTTTTTTTTCGAATGTGCTGACCTCAAATCCCGACAATAACTGGATATTTTTGTCACGAGAATAGATAAATAATCTGAGCACTTCTTTCAATCGCCGATCAGGCGGATCGGCCTGGTGGTCTATCAAATATTTCTCGATCTCATGGAAAAGTTGAGCAATATTGTCTTTTTTTAAATCAAAATATAACTCGCTTTTATTCCTGTAGCGGCGATACAGGGTCCCGGGACCGACTTGTGCCTCGATCGCAATTTGATTCATACTGGTATGCTCAACGCCGTATTGCTCAAAAAGTTTTTGCGCCGCATCCAATATTCGCTGACGATTTTCTGCAGCATCGCGGCGTTCAATCCTGGCATTGGCATCTTCCAATTCTTTCACGATATCAACTCCCGCCCCTAAAAATTATTTATATCACCATTGACAAACGGAGAACTCTCCTATTACAATAATCCGGAGACATCTCCGGTTTATACAGGAGGTTGGTGTCTCATTTTTAACACATTTGAGTGAATTTATCGAGTTTCTCGAGGAGGTTCAAATGAAAGCAGCAGTTATCAATAACCTGGGAGATATCCCAAAGTATGAAGATTTCCCTGACCCCATTTTAAATGACGGTGATGTTGCAGTTAAGGTAGTGGCAGTCATATTGGATTATGCTGTCAAAGCGCTTTCAGCGGGTATTCACTTTGCCAGCAAACAATTTTATCCAGTTTTACCGGCTGTTGTTGGTTACGGTGGTATAGGTTCTCTAGAAGATGGGACCCTGGTGAGTTTTAGAGGGATAAAGCCCCCATACGGTTCTATGGCGGAAAGGGTAGCGATACCAAAGGCGTCCGCCACTCCAATTCCCGAAGGAATAACCGCAGAGCAAGCAGCCGTGATCCCATCCGCTGCATTGAGTTCTCTCGGGCCGCTTAGATATGTTGCAAAGCTCCAATCGGGTGAAACGGTATTGATTAACGGCGCTACAAGCGTTTCAGGGATGCTTGCCGTACAGGTTGCAAAGCATCTTGGCGCTGGACGGATTATCGGAACAGGAAGAAATCCGGAATCAGGAGAAAAGCTAAAGGAGTTCGGCGCAGATGCTTTTATTAACCTTAACCAGCCGGATGAAGAATTAGCGAAAGCCATAAAAAAAGAGGCGGGAAAAGGCTACGATGTGATCCTCGACTATCTCTGGGGCCACCCGGCAGAAGTGATCATCAACACCTTTACTCCAACTACAATCGGTGTACCAGGTAGAAGAACCCGTTTCGTTCTGATCGGAGGATTGGCAGGATGGACTGCACAACTCTCGGGTCAAAGCCTGTTGACTTCAGGCCTTGAGATTTACGGAATGATTTCACAGACTCCACCGCAGGCCCAGGCTGAAGGCGCCCAGCTTATCTGGGATATGATAAAAAAAGGTCAATTAAGGGCAGACCTTGTAAAGTATCCCCTGAAAGACATTGAAAAAGTTTGGGACCTGAAGGAACATGGAAAACGGATCGTTATTGTCCCATAAGTTTTCATAAGCCGGGCCACAAAAAGCGGCCAAAGCCGGCTGCGAGCTGTTAGCAGTTAGCTTTTAGCTTTTAGCTATTGGCGATTAGCAATTAGCTCGTAGGTTGGGTTGCGGGCTCCATTCTGGCGCCGGCACACAGAAGGGCATTTTGTTTTACCAGGCTCAGCCCGTAACCCAACACACATCCTTTGGTTTCGAAAGCCGGGCCACAAAAAGTGGCCCACGCCGGGTTGAGCCCCACGCAGGTGGGGCTTCGCGTTTTTGTTGCCGCGACCTCGGTCGCCGGCACCGACCCCCCGGTGGGTTACGGGCAAAGCCCGGATCACGACGCCAACCGGTGATTTGTCTGTGTTATTTTCGAGCCCTCCACCCACCCTACGGGCTAATTGCCAATAGCTAACCGCTAACAGCTTTATAAAAACACCCCCCTTTTTCAAGGGGGGTTGGGGGGATTCTTTCATCCTAATAATGCAGCTCTTCCGGGTTACCCGTGATGCGTTTGCGGAAGACCCAATAGCTCCAGCCCTGGTACACCAGGACGATCGGCACGAAGATCAAGGCCACGATCGACATCGTGTGCAGTGTCACCGGGCCGGAAGCGACATTGTAGATCGTCAGGCTGTAGGTGGGGTCCAGGCTGGAAACCAGCACCTGCGGATACAGCATCATGAAGACGGTTGCGGTGGTCAAAACCACACCCAGCACGTTGAGCAGGTAAGCCCAGCCATAGCGTTTCTGATACACCAGCCAGCCCACGGCCGCCAGGGCCAGCACCCCGCCGATCGGGACCGGGCCGGGGTTCACACCCAATTTTTCGATAATATCGGTAAAGAAGTAAGTCGCCACAATGGTGGCAATCAGGGCCGCACCGGTGAAATAGAACACAACCCGGGCGGCTTTCTCGGCTGCACTTAACACCGGCTCGCCCACCTTGAGGGTCAGGAAGATCGCCCCGTTGAAAATGAACCCGGTCAGGGTGACCAAACCGGCCAGAATGGCATATACATTGATCAAATTCCAGAAGGTGCCCACATAAATGTGGTTGGCATCGATCGGCACACCGTGCAGGAAGTTCGCAAACGCCACACCCCACAGCAAAGCCGGCACGAGGCTGCCAATGCAAATGGCCCAATCCCAAAAGCTGCGCCAGAGCGGGTTATCGTCGCGGGAACGGAACTCCAGGGCAATCCCGCGAAAGATCAGCGCGATCAGCATCAGGAACAGGGCCAGGTAAAACCCGCTGAACAGGGTAGCATACCAGCCCGGGAAAGCCGCGAACATAGCCCCGCCGGCCGTGATCAGCCAGACCTCATTGCCATCCCAGTGCGGCCCGATGGTATTGATGATCATCCGCCGCTGGGTATCGTCTTTGCCCAGGAAGGGCAGCAGAATGCCAACCCCCAGATCGAAACCTTCCAGGACGAAATAGCCGATGAATAGAACCGCGATCAGGATAAACCAGAGTGTATTGAGATCCATGACAGCCTCCTATTCCCAATCATTCTTTTCGATCAGTTCCGCCGCAGCGGTTTCAGGGTCCGGCCCGGAGCGGGCGCTCTTGGCCAGCAGATAGACATCGGCAGCCATCAAGGCGCCGTACACCAGGGTGAACCCGATCAGGCTGGTCAGCACCATCCCGGCCGTCAGGTTTGGCGAGACCGCGTCCGAGGTACGCAATAAGCCATAGACCACCCAGGGTTGCCGGCCCATCTCGGTCAACAGCCAGCCGAATATGTTCGCCAGGTAAGGCAGCGCCATGGCGAGCGGGAACAAACTCAAGAATTTCATATTCGGTTTCAACTGGTTGCGCATCACCCGGTACAGGGCGTAAGCCACCAGCAGCAGCATCAAGAAGCCCGCGCCGACCATGATGCGGAAGGACCAGTACGTCACCGTAATATTGGGCACGTAATTACCCGGGCCATATTCAGCCTGGTACGCGGCTTGCAGCTCGTTGATCCCTTTGACCTCGCCGGTCAGGCGGTTATAAGCCAGCAAGCTCAAGGCGTACGGGATCCGGATCGAGATAATGTCGCTCATCGTCTTCTGGTTGACGATGGTCAGCAGCGAGAACGAGGCCGGGTTCTCGGTATCGAACAATCCTTCGGCCGCGGCAATCTTCATTGGCTGAACCTGCACCATGCGCTGCGCTTGAGAATGCCCCACCAGAATAACCAGCAGCACCGCCAACACACCGGCTACACTGGCCATTTGGAACGAGCGCTTGAACAGGTTTTCATGGTGCTTGCGGATCAGGTGATAAGCGCTGATGCCCAGGATGAAGAACGAGGCCGTGGAAAGGCCAGAAAAAATGGTGTGTGGAAATTCATCCCACACGTAGGGGTTGGTCAGCAGGGCCGAGAAATTCGTCATCACCAGGTGCCCGGCATCCTGGGTATATCCGACCGGGGATTGCATGAACGAATTGGCCACCAGGATCCAAAAGGCCGAGATATTCGAACCAATGGCCACCATCCACATGGCTGTCAAATGCAGCCGCTTCCCCAGGCGGTCCCAACCGAAGATCCATAATCCCAGGAAGGTGGAACTCAAGGAAGAAGGCCAGCAAAGCCTCGATAGCCAGCGGTGCGCCGAAAATATCGCCCACGTAGCGGGAGTATTCCGACCAGTTCATCCCGAATTGGAATTCCTGAACGATACCCGTCACCACCCCCATGGCAAAATTGATGATGAATAGCTTTCCCCAGAATTTGGTCATCCGCTTGTAGACTTCGTTGCCGGTGCTGACGTAGATGGTCTCCATAATGGCTACCAGTACCGAGAGACCTAACGTAAGCGGTACGAAGAAAAAGTGATAGACCGAAGTTATGGCAAATTGCCATTGAGAAAGAGTGACAACACTTTGATCCATACGGCCCTCCCTCCCTGAGAAGGTAAATCATTCCGAAACTACTTAGGCTTATACCAGAAGTTCCCGCCAGATTGAATAAGTTATAAAATTGCACAAATGGAATATAGATTATCCGTAATCACCTACAGTGTAGGCTGAACCGTACCCCGTCGAAACGGTCAAAATGCACGTTGTCCATACGTCATAAATCACTTTGCCGCTCACCCAGGGGGTGACCATTTTTTCACCCTGCCGGCCTCAATCTGAACGGCGAATCATCACCCCACCCGTAAAAAATCCAATCTAGAATAAAGGCAACGAGAAATAGAACGTACTGCCCTGGTTCACTTCACTTTCGACCCAGATGCGTCCGCTGTGCGCCTCGATGGTGTGGCGCGCAATCGACAGACCCAACCCGGTGCCCCCGCCGGAACGAGATTGGTCCGCTTTATAAAAACGCTCGAAAATGCGCGAAAGCGCATCCGCATCGATCCCCACCCCGGTATCCTGCACGGCGAAAACCACCCGGTTGCCATCTTGATATGCCCGCGCTTCGATCTTTCCACTGGGCGGGGTAAACTTGATCGCATTGTGGATCAAATTGACCAACACCTGCTCGATTCGTTCCGCATCGGCCATCACCATCGGCAGATCTTCGCTGGCCTGGGCAGTTAAAGATAAGCCGGCCCGTTCGGCCTGGAGCAGCATCCGCTCCACGGCGCCGTTGATCAGTTTGTGTGGTGAAATCGATTGGCGGTTGAGCGGGGCCCGGCCTGACTCGATCCGTGAAAGCTCCAACAACTCACGGACCAACTGGGTCATGTTGTCGATCTCGTTATCCATGCGGGTCAAGAACCGCCGTGCCGCTGGCGGATCTTCCAACGCCCCTTCGTGCAGCGTCTCCGTCAACGCTTTGAGCGAGGCCAGCGGGGTACGCAGCTCGTGTGAGACGTTGCTGATGAAATCGCGCCGCACGGTTTCCAGTTTGCGGACGCGGGTCAAATCCTGGAAAACCAGCAAGGAACTGCCCGTCAAAGCATTATCCAGGGGAGTGGCAATCGCCTGGACAAACAGCCGGTCGGGTGCCGTCTCGATGGTCACAATCTGCTGCTTATCCGAAGCCGTTGATTCGCGCCATAAATCGACCAACTGGTGCTGGCGTACGACTTCCACCATAGATTTACCCAACGCCTCATTGGCGCGGATCTTGAACAGGCGCTCGGCCGCCGGATTGACCATCCCAACGGTGCCTTTCGAATCGACGATCAGCACCGCATCGGTCATATGATTCAATACCGCCTCGAGCTTGCCGCGCTCTTCGCGATAATCCTCGATCTGGGTTTTCAATTGCTGGGCGATATTGGTGATCGCCAATCCCAGCCGGCCAACTTCGTCTTTGCGGTTGACATGTAAGTCGGGCGGTGGTCCGCCGTTGCCGATCTGCGCTACCTGGTTGGCCAGGTTGCGTAACGGTGCGATCGCCAGTTCGGCGACGATAAACGAAACGATAATGAACAGCAGGATGACGATGACGCCGTTGGTCAGAATCGTGCGCTGCAATGAATACACGTCGGCATCTACCGCAGCCAACGAGTTGGACACCCGCACGATTCCCACGATTTTTCCGCCGCTGTACACCGGGATGGCCAGGTAGTAATAGCGGCTTTGCAGGGTATTGCTCAGGCGGATCGACACGCCTTCTTCCCCGGTCAGGGCTTGTTGCACTTCCGGCCGGTCCGAGTGATTCTCCATCCCGGACGGGTCAGTGGAGGATTCGGCCACCACCTGTCCATCGGGAAGGATGACGGTGATGCGCGCCCCGGACGCCAGGTTGGCTTCGGCAGCCAGATTTTGCAAACTAGTATAAGGCGCGCCTTGCACCAGCAAAGGCGCTGCATCGATGGCCAGCAGATTAGCCTGGGTGTGCAGGTTATTCCGCAAATTATCCAGGTAGATTTGCTGGATGTACGAAGAGTAATACAGGGTCACCCCACCGATCGTAACCAGCACTAACAAAATAAAGGGGATAGCCAGGCGCCAGAGCAGAGATCGACGGAACACGCCGGCCTAGCCCTCGAACCGGTAGCCGGCCCCGCGCACCGTCACGATTCGCTGGGGTTTGGCCGGTTCCATTTCGATCTTTTCGCGCAGCCAGCGCACATGCACATCCACCGTGCGGCTGTCGCCGATGTAATCCCACCCCCACACTCTTTCCAGAATGAATTCACGCGAAAGCACCTGGCCGGGATGTTCGGCCAGGAACAATAACAGGTCGTATTCCTTGGGCTTCAACTGAAGCACCTTGCTTTCCAGGGCCACTTCGTGGCGGGTCTGGTCCAGCGACAGGTTGCCAAAGCGGATCACCTGTCCCGCGGGCGGTTGGGGAGCCACTGCGCCGATTTCATCGCGGATCAGGCGCACCCGCCGCAGCATGGCTTTGACCCGCGCCAGCAGCTCGCGCATGCTGAACGGCTTGGTCATGTAATCATCTGCGCCCACTTCCAGGCCCACTACCCGGTCGATTTCATCATCACGTGCAGTCAGCATCAGGACCGGTGTGGTCATCTCTTGTCGCAGGATCCGGCAGACTTCGAAACCGTCCACGCCTGGCAGCATGATATCCAGAATGACCAGGTCCGGGTGGATCCGCCGGGCAGTCTCCAGGGCTGCGATTCCATCTCCGACCAACTCGGCCTCGTACCCCTGATGCTGGAGGTTGTATACCAGGGTCTCCTGTAAGGCGACTTCGTCCTCAACAACCAGTATCTTCTCAGCCACGATTCACCTCATTTCTTCCAATAATTCTGCAAATTGAACTGAAAAATGGCTGCGGTTATAGGTTTCTTCAATAGCCTTGCGGCCCGCTCTTCCCATTTCCCGCCCCAAAGCCGGATCGTGCGCCAGTTTCATGACCGCATCAGCGAGTTTTTGTGCGTCTCCGGGGGGAACGGCAATTCCAGCTTTGCATGATTCTACCACTTCACGGATCACCCCATCAATCACTAAAAGGACCGGTTTCCCGGCGGCCATATAATCGAAGACCTTATTGGGATAAGTCGTCTTGTACAACTCCAGCGGCTTGAGGATGGCGATACAGGCATCCGCGGCTGCCATGACCCCGGCCATTTCGTTTTTTGGCACCGAAGGGACAAAGACCACGTTGGTCAGGCCCAAAGCCTGAGCCTGTTTTTGCAGCGCCGCTTTCTCTTTGCCGTCTCCTACCAGGGCAAAGCGGATTCCTTCCTGCCCGCGCAGGATATTGGCCGCCTGCAAAATCACGCCCAGGTCATTGGAAATCCCATGCGCGCCGGCATACATGGCCACAAAACATTGGCCTAGCTGCCACTGATCGCGAAAGCCCTCGCCGGATACGTCCAGCGAAAACATGTCCGGGTCGGCGCCGTTGGGGATCAGATCGACCTTTTTGGCGCCATGCTCGAGCACGTGCTGGATGTAGCCGGGCGAGTTCACCACCAGCCGGTCCGCCCGTTGATACAAGAACCGCTCCAGCATCAGCGAAATACGGATCAGAAACGGGTTTTTCAGGACGCCTACCGCGACGGCAAAGGCCGGCCACAGGTCGCGGACCTCGAACAAGAACCTGGCCCGTTTCAGACGGGCCAGTATCCAGGCAGTGATGCCTTGAAAGATCGGTGGGGACGTGCCCCACACCAGGTCCACTTTACGCACCCTCAGCCCGGCCAGGAAAGAGGACACCATGAAGCTGACAAAACTGAACACGCGGTGGATAAAACTACGATGCAGGGCCGGGTAAGTGTATGTTCTCAGGATAGTAATCCCCGGCTCGGGGTGCTGCACCTCCATCCAGGGACGTTTTTCGTCCCGGCTTTTCCCGCTCAAATAGCTGATCGGGCTGGCGATGATGGTAACGGTGTGTCCGCGGGAGACCAGGAAGCGGGCCATTTCGTAGTGACGGGTCCCCCCCGCTTCGTCCAGGGCCGCAAACGCCTGGTGGATAAGCAAAATATGCATGCTTGAATTTTAACCGAGAAAGGGGGGGATAAGAGGAAAATGGAGAATAGAGGTTAGAAAATAGGCAATAAGTCGATGAGGCAACAAGGGAAAAGAGAATTAGTCTTTTTAGGCCGGGCGCCGGCGTAGGGTGCGTTTGAGGGCTGGACTTCCCCGACGCCGGTAAACCATTGGGGCAAACGCCCAAATCGGCGTGCCCGGAACGCACCGTTACGGTCCAGCCTTAAATAAGCGTTGAAAAAAGCGCGGAGACACAGAAAGTAGGTTGGGTTGCGGGCTCATTCAGAACACCGGCAAAGAATCCGTTCGCGTAACATTCCAGGACTTGCCCGGAACCCAACATCTTATGTGATTGTCGCAATTGTTGGGTTCCGGGCAAGTCCTGGATAAGAAAAAAGCATTTCATTAACATGGGCCATAATTGAGCCCGAACCCAACCTACGCCTTGGCCACGGGTAGCGAAAAACCTGGAGCCATGGAATTCACAAAAAAAGGATTGGTTGAAAGCGGATCGGCCCGGTCTCCAGACCGAGGCCGCTCTTCGGTGCCGGACAGGAATATCCACCGCTGAGGCGCAGAGATCGCAGAGAAGATTTTTTTGAAAGAGCACCATACAAGGGTGCATTTGAAGACTGACATCCCGACTTTGGTTGAGTAGACTAGCCAGGCCGCTGGCCCACCCAGGCACATCCGGAATGCACCACTATGATGCCGTTCTTTGAAAAAATAGGAAAGAAAAAAAATGGATACACGGTAATTAACCAGGCGAATTGATGGATAAATGCAGAAGAGCGGCCTCGGTCTGGAGACCGGGCCGAACAATGGGGTGGGCTTTTTTCATTCCCTTTTTTTTAACCTACATGCCCGTCCTCAACCTCTTCCCCTCATGCCCTCGTTGCCTCGTCGACTCGTTGCCTCATCCACTCGTTGCCCCATCCACTCGTTGCCTCATCCACTCTTTCCCCCATCCACTCGTTGCCTCATCCACTCGTTGCCTCATCCACTCGTTGCCTCATCCACTCGTTGCCTCATCCACTCGCTGGCTCATCCACTCGTTGCCTCATCCACTCGTTGCCTCATCGCCTTATTCCTCAACTATTCTCTCTTCTCTCCTCTCTAATCTCTTCATCTCCACGCCTGTCACAATCTCCAGCGGTAAGGCAGAATTCATTCGGACACAAAACGCCAGCGCCGGTACCTTCTTCGCGTAGGTCGGCGAGGTCCAGCCCAGGCGCTCATCCCCCATTGGTTCGCCGTAAAGCGTCTCACCGGCCCGCACCAGATGAATGCTCATTGTAGTCTCGGCACAAGCCGCACTCAGCCGCACCTGACAGGTCGCCAGGCGGACCCACAGGATGTTCCCCTCGATCTGCCAATCGCCGTCCGGCAGCAGCCAGGTGAGCTGTATATCTTGCCGGCCGTTACCCACCAGCCGGTCCGCAATCCGCCAGGAACCCTCCGCCAGCCACTCCAGTGTGCGCCGCTGGGCCACGCCATAATGGGCATAGCCGAACCGTAATGCCGCCAGGCGCTTTCCCGGCTGTCCCTCTTCCTCCAACCAGGCGGCCTGGTCCCAATCCAGCCAGGTGAATTTGCCCGCCCGCCGCATCGGCTGGCACCCGGCCAGCATGGGTGCATTGTGGACCTCGGCCAGCGCCAGGCCATTCTCCCAGGGTTCGGGCAGGTTATAGGCATACGTGCCCGGGTCGATCAGCACATTGACCCCCTCGTGCCACAGCTCCACCTGCAACTGGTCGGCCTGCCCCGGGCGCGAGGTATAATGCCTGGCCCGCAGGGTGGCCCACTCGTGGGCATTCCCCAGCCGGCGCACCGCCGGGCTTTCCACAGGTAGTTCAAGCCGTTCTCCACCGATCGCTGACAATCCCAGCCAGGCCGCCAGCTCATCCCAGTTTCCGCCCGGCAGGCAGGGTTGGCCCAAAAAAGCTATGGAAGCCGCCTGGGCCACTGGGCGATAATCGCCATAATCCAGGCCGGTCAGCGGCAAAAGTTGGGTGCCGTCATTATGGCCCAGGTTAGGCGCCTGCCCGCTGAGCGGGTCTACCTGAGCCAGCAGCCAGCGCGTAGCCGCCTCCAGTTTCCGCCGGGTGGCTTCGGGAAATTGCCTGCCTTCCAGCCCGGCCACCCGCCGGACCAGCAGCGCCAGGTGCAGCACCAGGCGGTGATAGGCCAGCGATTGCTGGATATAAGTGCCGTCATCCTCGACCTGGCTTTGTATAGCCCGGTTGAACCAGCGCCAGCCCAGCCGCTGCCAGCGGCCCGCCTGGGGGTGATCCGGCAGCAAATGGCCGGCCAGGAACATCCCGGCCGCCTCACTGATCAGGTGATTATTGTTTTGAGCGCGCGCGTAGGCCAGCGTAACCGGAATCCGCGCGGCATGTTCCGCCAGCGAACGGCGCAAAGCCTGCATCCGTTCATCGGTCGAATGGGGTGATCCGGCGAAGACCTGCCCGACAAAAGCCAGGGCGATCAGCCGCAGGGCCACCTCCTGGGCCGAGGCCCAGTTTGGCCCACAGTTGACCGGGTTGGCCGCCTGAAAGTCTTCCCAATAGCGCCAGAAGCCTTCCCCGTATTCCTCTCGGCCAGTGAGGCGGTAGGCTCGTCCCAAGGTGAAAGCCCAGCCCAGGCGGGCCGGCTCCCAGATTAGCTTGACGTCGCCGGTCACCTGCGCATCGGCCTGGCTCCAGTGGACATCAGCGCCGGGCGGCGCCAGATCCAGGACAGCCGGCACCCCGCCGAACAGGTTTACCCGCCCGGCCAGGATTTCGTCTGCCTGGCGGCAAGCCGCCGTAGTCCCCTGCGGGTCAAAGGCTGCCAATTGCGCGACAAGCGCCGCACGTTCCGGCAAATCGAAGATATCCAGGCGCGCCGGGACGGTCACGGCCGCGGGGTTACCCCCGACCGGGGTGAGCCGGCGATAGATCCCCGTGGCCAGGCCGGCCCGGTAGATCAACACCTGGCTGATCTGGCCGGGGCCGATTTCAGCCGCGGCTTTGAGCAGTGTCGCCAGGTTCATCGTCCGCTTTTTCGAACGCGATTGTTTCTTCCGCCCCACTGTGGAGCGAGTCCAGCGCCGCAAAGGCAGCCTGGGTCACGCCGAACAATTGCTCGTAGGGGATGGGTGGCCGGCCGCCCTCGGTCACTGCGGTCACAAAAGCCTGCCAGCCGGCCCGGTGGCCTTTATCCTGGCGCAGGCGCGCAACCTGCCGGCTGCGCCGGCCGTTTTGAGCCAGTTCCAGGCTGCGGAAGTCGTCCAGCGCGGCTGCCCGCCCCCCGCAGAAGACCTCCACCCGTTCCTTGGGGAAACTTTTGTCCCCGTTGGCCAGGTAGCTGACCGTGCCCAGCGAGCCGTCCGGATAACGGAATTCCATGACCACGTTATCTTCGTGGTAGCGGCCGCCGTCCGGTAAGCCCAGCGTGCGCACCGAAAGCGGCGCTGCCCCGATCAGGAAGGTCAAATAATCGATGAAATGGCAGCCCTCACCGATGATCCGCCCGCCGCCCTGGTCCGGATCGTGATGCCAGAGGGTCAACGGCAAATAGCCGGCGTTGACCCGGTAGTGGACCATCATCGGCTCGCTGCGACCCTTGAAAAACTCGGCCAGTTTGAGCGAAAAAGGCGCGAAGCGCCGGTTGAAGCCTTCCATCAGGATCAATCCGTTCGATTTTTCCAGCTCGGTCCGAATTTGAGCCAATTCTCCCGGGTAAATCGCCAGGGGCTTCTCACAAAATACGTGCTTGCCGGCTTGCAAAGCCGTTACCACCTGTCGGGCGTGCTGATTGTGGCGGGTCAGGATGGCCACCGCCTGGATGCGCTCGTCTTGCAGGATTTCGTCTTCGTCGGTGGCGGCATAGGCAAAACCATAGCGTTGGGCTGCGTGCCGGGCGGTCAGCCCGCCGGCCGTGGCGATGCCCACCCGGGTCAGCCCGCCCACTTTTTGCACCGCCGGCAGGAAAACGGCGTTAGCGTAATTCCCGGCCCCCAGCACCCCCAACCCGCTGGCCGGTGTTGCCGCGATGTTGCCCCCGGATAGGCCGGTAGCTACTTTGCGGCTGGGTGGCTCGGCTGTTTCCTCATGCGGATAGGTCAAAAGAACACCCAGGAAAGGCTCGCCCTGTTTGCCGGTGATCAGCTCGTAGGCCTGGGCGGCTTGCTTGATGGGGAAGCGGTGGCTGATCAGGGGCTTCACGTCCATCTTGCTGGCCGCCATCAAATCGACAATGGCCTGGATATTGCGGCCCTCGGTCCAGCGCACGAACCCGTAGGGATAATCTTTGCCGCCCTCTTCGTACCCTGGGTCGTAGCGGCCCGGGCCGTAGGAGCGGGAGACCACCAGGTTCAGCTCTTTTTCGTAATAAATCTTGCGCGGAATGTCCAGCCCGACCGCGCCGATGGCCACGATCGCGGCCCGATCGCGGGCCAGCTCCCCGGCCAGTTTGACCGGGTCGTCTGAGGCCGTATCGGCGCAAATGAGCACGGCGTCGAAGCCGCGCCCCTGCGAATAACTGCGCCCGCTCTCCTCGGCGCCTTCCCGGATCACCGCGGTCGCGCCTAATTGGGCTGCCAGCTTTACGCGCTGGGGGTTGGTATCCACCCCAAATACCTGGCAGCCGGCCGCCTGGGCAATCTCCACCGCCAGCAGGCCCAGCAGACCCAGGCCGATCACGGCCACCCGCTCGCCCACCTGAGTCCCGGCCTGGCGGAACCCTTGCAAGGCAATCGCCCCCAGGGTAGCAAAAGCCCCCGATTCGAAATCGACCGGTCCGGGCAAATGGGCCAGTAAATTTTGCGGCACCACTTCGTACTCGGCGTGGACGGCGTACCCGCCCCCGGCGCAGGCCACCCGGTCACCGGGCTTGAACCCCTCCAGCCCGCGGCCCACGTCCACAATGACGCCGGCCGAGGAATAACCCAATGCCATGGGTTGGTCCAGGCGGTTGAACGTCGACTCGATCGTCGAAAGGATCCCCTCTCGACGGGCTTTGTCCAGCACCTGGCGGACCAGGTCGGGCCGCGAGCGGGCTTTATCGACCAGGTTTTTCTCGGCAAATTCGACCAGCATGCGCTCGGTGCCGGCCGAGACCAGCGAGGCGGCGGTCTGCACCAGGGCCATCCCTGGGCGGACCTGCGGCGCAGGCACTTCCTCGACGACGGTCGTTCCGTTGCGCATGTATTGTAAAAGTTGTTTCATATTTTGGGTTCCTTGAGACGGGTGTACACCGCTCATTATAAGAGCAGGCGGCCCGAAAGCATAGTCGAGAGCGCTAAAATGTTTTTAATTATGGGGTATTTGGGGGCTTGCGCAGCAAGCCCCCAAATACCCCATAACATACTTCGAGTCCATCCGCATCGTCCAGGCGGTCGAAATTTTCGCCGCTTTCCTTTATAATAGAACATATGCCTGATATTAGCGAACACATTAGAGGTATTCTCAGCACCCTGCCCGATAAACCCGGCTGTTATATTATGAAGAACGACCGTGGCCAGGTGATCTACGTGGGCAAGGCGATCAACCTGAAGAACCGGGTGCGTTCTTATTTCCACTCGAACCACGAGGGCGATTTCAAGACCCGTAAACTGGTGGAGCATATCGTCGATCTCGAGTGGATTGTGGTCGGTTCGGAGTTGGAAGCCTTGATCCTGGAAATGAACCTGATCAAGAAGCATCGCCCGCGTTATAACATCCGCCTTAAAGACGACAAACGTTACCCCTATATCAAAGTCCACCTGAACGACCCCTTCCCCAAAGTGACCGTCACCCGCCAGATGGTCAAAGACGGCTCGCGCTATTTTGGCCCCTACACGAGTGTGTGGGCCGTCCACCAGACCCTGGACGTACTGCGGCACATCTTTCCCTACCTGACCTGCGACCGGGAAATCACCGGCCAGGACGCGCGCCCCTGCCTGTACTACGATATCAAGTTGTGCACCGGGCCGTGCATCGGCGCCATCCAGCAGGCTGCCTACCGGCGGATGATCCTGGACCTGTGCGATTTCCTGGAAGGCCGCACCGGTGTGATCGTCGAGCGCCTGCAGGGTGAAATGGCCCAGGCTTCCGAAGAGCTGCGCTTCGAGCGCGCCGCCGCCCTACGCGACCAGATCCAGGCCATCGAACGGGTGGTCGAGAAGCAAAAAGTCATTTCCGACGACCAGATCGATTCGGATGTAATCGCCATGGCCCGCGACGATGGCGAAGCCTGTGTGCAAGTCTTCTTCATCCGTTCCGGCAAGCTGATCGGGCGCGAGTATTACATTCTTGAAGGCGCCCAGGACGAGCCTGACACTGAGGTGATCGAGGAGTTCATTAAACAATTCTATTCCGAGGCTGCCAGCATACCCAACCAGGTGTTGTTGCCCCAGGAAGTCGAGGAGGCCAACATTATCCAGCAATGGCTGCGGGCCAGCCGGGGCGGGCCGAAAGTCGAGCTGATCGTACCCCACGAAGGGACGCCCCAGGATCTGGTCCAGATGGCCACCGAGAACGCCGTGGAAACCTTGCGCTCGCTGAAAACCCAATGGGAAAACGATACCAACCACCAGAGCGAAGCCCTGGCCGAACTCCAGGCGGCCCTCAACCTGCCCGAACCGCCCAACCGGATCGAATGCTACGATATCTCCAACACCCAGGGCACCTACTCGGTCGGCAGCATGGTGGTCTTCGAGCAAGGCGTCTCGCGCAAATCGCTCTACCGGCGCTTTAACATCCAATCGGTAGAGGGGCCGGACGATTTCGCCAGCATGGAAGAGGTGCTTACCCGGCGCTTCAAGCGCTACCTGGCCGCCCAGGAGCAGCGCGGTCCGGGCGCCAAACTGGACCCGTCCTTCGCGGTTTTGCCCGATCTGCTGATCGTCGATGGCGGCAAGGGCCAACTGGGGCGGGCCGAGAAGGTGCTCAAGGAGTTCGGGCTGTTCGAAGAGGTACCGGTGACCGGCCTGGCCAAACAACAGGAAGAGCTATTTCTGCCCGGCAAGAGCGATTCGATCGTGCTCCCGCGCCACTCCCAAGGGCTTTACCTGGTCCAGCGCATCCGCGACGAGGCGCACCGCTTTGGCATCACCGCCCACCGCAACCGGCGCGGCAAAGCCGGCCTGGCCTCCCGCCTGGACGCCGT
Source organism: uncultured Chloroflexia bacterium (assembly GCA_963704755.1). Classification (GTDB taxonomy): domain Bacteria; phylum Chloroflexota; class Anaerolineae; order Anaerolineales; family Anaerolineaceae; genus Bellilinea. The sequence continues at coordinate 4,139,159 of OY969938.1, read as the reverse complement.
CCCCGGGATCGGCCCGGCCCGCCGCAAGGCCCTGCTGATTAAATTCGGCAGCATCGACGCCATTCGCGATGCCAGTGTGGAAGACCTGATGAGCATCAAAGGCATCACCGAAGAGGTAGCCCTGTCTTTGCGCAGCCAACTCGAATAAATATCCGTACCTACCGTAGCCCGGCTTTCAAAGTCGGATGCCTGGATGGGCCTGCGCGAATATCCAAGCCAATTCATGAACCCCCTCTTTAGCAAGGGGGCAAGAATTGGCAATCTATTCCCCCCTTGGAGGCTGTGAAGATTTCAGGATATACGACAGATTCTTTTGAGCCCGAACCCCCATAGCTACCAAAGCAGGCCAGGAGATTCTTCACAGCCTCAGCAAGGGGGGACCAGGGGGGATTCTTTGCGCCGGCCAGAATGGGCTCACTGGTTCCGGGTGCCCGGGTGGATCTGCGCGTTGGCGACCGAGGTCACTGCACCAGGTACACAAAACCCCACCTTCGTGGGACTCAATTCGGGTTGCACCTAATTGAATATTGCCTGCACCTTGTGCAACCCAGGACTTTCCCCCCTTGGAGGCTGTGAAGATTTCAGGATACGCGACAGATTTTTTGAGCCCGAACCCCCATAGCGACTAAAGCAGGCCAGGAGATTCTTCACAGCCTCAGCAAGGGGGGACCAGGGGGGATTTTTGCGCCGGCCAGAATGGGCTCCCTGGTTCCGGGTGCCCGGGTAGGCCTGCGCGTTGGCGATTGAAGTCGCTGCACCAGGTACACAAAGCCCCACCTTCGTGGGGCTCAATTCGGGTTGCACCTAATTGAATATTGCCTGCACCTTGTGCAACCCAGGACTTTCCCCCCTTGGAGGCTGTGAAGATTTCAGGATACGCGACAAATTCTTGGGAGCCCGAACGCCCATAGCTGCTAAAGCAGGCCAGGAGATTCTTCACAGCCTCAGCAAAGGGGGCCAAGGGGGGATTCTTTGCGCCGGCCAGGATGGGCTCCCTGGTTCCGGGTGCCCGGGTGGGTCTGCGCGTTGGCGACCGAGGTCACTGCTACAGGTACACCAAGCCCCACTTTCGTGGGGCTCCCTCGTAGTAGCCCGGCTTTCGAAGCTGGGAATTTGCGCCTACCCGGTTACCATACACCATTTTTCCGTCACCTGGCGTAACGGGGGAAACGGCTGGAGCTAATACCTCCTCCCATTCCAAACCTGCTCGCCGGCGGCTTCGCGTATTTGTTGCCGCGACCTCGGTCGCCGATTCTCGCCTTGTTTAATGAAGCTGGGGATTCTTTAAGTTGCTAGATCTTGATAAACATCAACACAACCCAACGTCATCACCCCCACCCGAATCGGTAAACCGGCCCGATTCTTTAAATGGTATAATCTTGAAAACCGGATCTAAAAGTCCCGAGCCTGGTTTTCCCATTGATATCACAAATGAAATCCAGTTCTACAAGCCTTTTTGGAGGAAACTCGTGAAACGCCTGACACTCATTCTTGTATCTGTATTTACGCTGCTGACGCTGGTGCTGGCCGCCTGTGCGCCCGCAGCAACGCCTACGGCCTCCGGTCCCAGCACCGGATACCCTGCTGAAAGCACATCGACCACAGCGCCGGCAAGCAACGCCTACCCGGCTGCCACTGAAGCACCCACAACGAGTGAAGCCGCCGCTACCAGCGCAGCCCCGGCGGGTAGCGCTTACCCGGCCGGCGCTTCATCCCTGGCCGGCACCACTGTCCGGGTCGGCACCGACGCCACCTGGCCGCCCTTCGAGATGGTGGATGAAACCAGCAAAGACCTGATCGGCTTCGACATCGACCTGATGAACGACATCGCCGCAAAAGAAGGCTTTACGATAGAGTGGACGAACATCATCTTCGATTCGCTCGAAACCGGCCTGGCCGCCTGCCAGTTCGACGCCGGCATTTCCGCCATCACCATCACCGACGAGCGCAAACAAAAAATGCTCTTCTCCGACCCCTACATGAGCGCCGGACAGATCGTGATCACCACTCCCGGCTCAGGCATCAATTCGGTAGATGACCTGGCGGGCAAGACGGTAGCGGCCCAATTGGGCACCACCGGTGAGATCGAAGCCAAGAAGATCCCCAACGTTAATTACAAACCCTACGACACCGTTGACCTGGCCTTCCTCGACCTGGCCAATGGGCAGGTGGACGCGGTCATCGCCGATTACCCCACCGCCATGGGTTTTGTCGACAAGAACCCCGAGAAAATGGTCGCGGCCGGCCAACCTTTCACCAACGAATTGTACGGCATTGCCATTTGCAACAACCGTTCCGACCTGGTAGATCCGATCAATGCGGCCTTGAAAGAACTCAAAGACGACGGCACGATCGACGCTTTGCAGCAAAAATGGCTGGCGGCGAACCAATAGTCGCACATATTGATGGCCATACACTCGACTGACTTTTTCTTTTCCTAGTACATAGAAGCAGGGGCGCCTGGTCGCGCCCCTGCTTTTGTAAGGAGTACTCAGAGTTTGTTAATTTGTGGTTGGAAATGGGCGAAGCCCATTTCCAACCACAAAAACCTGACAGCTTTTTAGTGCGCCCTTTCGTACCACCAGCTTGATATTATTGGCTCTCCCGTTTTAGACGGGAAAATACCCGGATTTGGGATGCGTGGGCAGGCGAAACCCATCCACACCTCCCAACCTGGAAGGACCACCCGCCAGAAACGAAAGAGCCATATTTTTTTGTCCCGGAGGAAAATATGCAATCGAACGCCCTCCCAACCACACCGAGCAACACCAAGCCTTCCCGAAAAACGACCTGGGATAACGGTTGGCTGCTGGTGGCGGCCGTAGTTGCCCTGATCTTACTGCTGGTCTTCGGCCAGCCCGACCCGTACAAACGCGTCCTGGTCTTTGTCAGCGATGGCGTGGTCGTGACCATCACCATGACGCTGATTTCGTTCGCCCTGGTGCTCGTTATCGGCCTGCTGGTGGCTTTGGCGCGCATGTCCAGGTTAAAACTGCTTAGCGGCCTCATGACCGTTTACGTCGATGTGATCCGTGGTATCCCGGTATTGGTACAGCTATTTTTCTGGTATTTTGCTTTTCCATCCATTCTTATCCAACTGGGTACCTCACTTCACAGCCCGGCTTTGACCGGCTACAAAGCCAACCCCAATGTGATGGCCATTATGGGCCTGACCATCTGCTACGCCGCTTACATGAGCGAGGTCTACCGGGCCGGCATCCAAAGCATTCACAAGGGCCAGATGGAAGCCGCTCGCAGCCTGGGGATGAATTACTTCCAGTCCATGCGCTACGTCATCCTGCCCCAGGCCGTGCGGGTGATCCTGCCCCCGGTCGGCAACGAATTCATCACCCTGCTGAAGGATACCTCCCTGGTCAGTGTGGTCTCGGTATCCGACATGGTCCGGCGAGGCCGCGAATTTATGGCCGCCAACTTCATCTCCATCCAACCCTGGATCATGGTCTCCCTGCTTTACCTGATCATGACTTTGCTGGCCTCGCGCCTGATCAACTACCTCGAACGCAGGACCCGTCTGGAGAAATAAGCCATGGCCGAACCGATCATCCATATTGAAAATATCCACAAGCACTTTGGGGATGTACACGCCCTGCAAGGGGTCAGCCTGGACGTGAGCAAAGGCGAAGTGGTGGTGATTATCGGGCCGTCCGGCTCGGGAAAATCGACCCTGTTGCGCTGCATCAACCGCCTGGAGGAATTCGACGCGGGCAAGATCATCGTGGACGGCATTCCCCTCGACAGCGCCGAGAACATCAACGCCGTGCGTACCGAAGTCGGCATGGTTTTCCAACAGTTCAACTTGTTCCCGCACCTGAGTGTGCTGAACAATGTCCTGCTGGCCCAACGCATCGTGCGCAAACGCTCCAAAGACGAGTCGGTCAAGATCGGACGAGAATTGCTCGCCAAGGTAGGCATTCCCGATAAAGCCGATGCCTTCCCCGCTCAACTCTCCGGCGGACAGCAGCAGCGTGTGGCTATCGCCCGCGCCCTGGCAATGAACCCCAAAATCATGCTGTTCGACGAGCCCACCAGCGCCTTGGATCCCGAAATGATCCAGGAAGTGCTGGACGTGATGCTGGCCCTGGCTCAGGAAGGCATGACCATGGTGGTCGTCTCGCACGAGATGGGCTTTGCCCGTGCCACCGCCCACCGGGCCATCCTGATGGATGGCGGGCAAATTATCGAAGAAGCCACGCCGGAAGTTTTATTCTCCCACCCCAGCCAGGAACGCACCAAGGCCTTTTTGAGCAAGGTGTTGCATTAAGAGCCGTTAGCGATTAGCTTTTAGCTTTTAGCTCGCGTAAATGTAGGGTGGGTGCAGGGCTCGAAAATAACACCGGCGGATCACCGGTTGGTATCCCCATCCAGGCCTCGCCCGTAACCCACCGGAAGACGATGAGCCGTTAGCTTTTAGCTCGCAATATATGGTGGGTGGGTGCAGGGCTCGAATATACTGCCGGCTATTCACCGGATGGCGTGGTGATCCAGGCCTTGCCCGTAACCCACCGGCAGGTGAATAGCCGTTAGCCATTAGCTTTTAGCTCGTAATATATGGTGGGTGGGTGCAGGGCTCGAATATACTGCCGGCGATTCACCGGTTGGTATCCCCATCCAGGCCTTGCCCTGCACCCACCGGCAGGTGATGAGCCGTTATCTTTTAGCTCGCAATATATGGTGGGTGGGTGCAGGGCTCGAATATACTACCGGCGATTCACCGGATGGCGTCGTGATCCGGGCCTTGCCCGTAACCCACCGGTAGGAAAGAAGCTGTTAGCCGTTAGCCATGAGCTTTTAGCTCGGACCTTTCGTAGGTTGGGTTGCGGGCTCTATCGCAACATTGGTTTTTAGGCAAAACATATAACCCACCCAGACCCTGCCCGCACCCGAACACAGGCAATACCCAGGCACAATGTTGGGTTACGGGCAGAGCCTGGGATGTTACACAATCCAACAAATCGCCGGCATTCTGCTTGAGCCCGCAACCCAACCTACAAGCTGCCCGCAACCAACCATCCCGACAAGTAGAAACTTGATCGAATGGTGGGTTGCGGGCACGAATTCAGGATATCAAACACCCGGTGATTCCACTGCAACCTCAAGGAGCCCTCCACCCACCCTACGGATGCCCTACGAAGTGATAAATCGCAACTCGTTTCTCAGGTATAATCAAAGCAACCGGGGAAATCGCCCCGCCCTGCACGTGGGGAAGCCAAACCATTTTGCTCTTACCGGGAAAATCCCGTGTCTAAATCCACACAACATTCTATATTTACGCACATATCTGCCAGGCTGGCCCTGCTGGTGATTCTGGCCCTGTCCGTATTTGGGATTCGCTCCTCGGCGGCCCAATCGGTTGAAACGACCGCATTAACGCTTCTAAACCCTTCCGCTTGCCCCTCGACCGGGTGTGTCGCCGGTCAAACGGTAAGTATGCGTTTTCAATTCGATACAGTTGCCGATCAACCAGACTTTCTGGCTTGTTTTTATGCACCCAATGAATGGGGTACCTCCAGTTTCGAATTGATTTCCTCAACCATTTCCGGAATTACCCAACTTTCCGAAAGTGATGGGCAATCTCAATGTGGTGCCGCTGACGGGTACACGCTGATTGGTGCAGCATCTGCCACAATTCCGGGTTCACCTTTCAGCGATTCGATCGATTACAACTTCCGCATCGGGAATACCGCCAGCATTACCAAAGCGGTCGGCGCCTGGGCGTATCAACGTACCGACAGCAGTCAGGAATGGTCAAACCCAATCCAGGCTTCCACCACCATAACGGTTATTCCAATCCAGCCTTCTGTTTATGTGGCGAGTGACGCAAACAATTGCAGCTCTTATTCCCCCTGCTACGTCAACTCCGGCAGTGACGCCAACGGCGGCTACGGCACCGGGCTGAAGGACGCAGCCGATGCCCTGGCCGGTCAGGACTCGGCCGTCATCAACATCCTGGGCAGCTACCAGATCAAGAGCAACACCGTGGTACTGGACCAGCCCCTGACGCTGCAAGGGTTGAACAACGCCCGCATCACTTATGCCGGCCAGGGCTGCGACAACCCCATGCTCGCGCTCAACGCCGGCATCACCCTGCAAAACCTGTCCATCGACGACGGCAATTGCGGCGGCAGCACCGATCGCGACCTGGTCGAGATCAATAGCAGCGCACCTGTCGCCATCCAATCCGCCAGCCTGACCGGCGGGGGCGACGCGGTTCACATCCTGGCCGACGATACCGCCAACGTCAGCCTGAGCTTCGATAATATCACCAGCAACGCCGGCTATGCCCTGCTGGCCGAAAACACGACCGGGACGGTTACGGCTGTCGCCAATAACCTGTACGCCAACCAAAATGGGGTCCAGGTCCAGTGCGGCGATGCCGGCGGCCAGGTGGATCACAACTTCTGGGGAGCGGGCGTCCCGACCGACAGCGCCGTCCAAGGCTGCACGGTCGCAGCCGCCAAACGCCTGGGTGCGCCGATCCTGACTAACAACGGTGCTCCCGGCGTCCAGGGCCAGTTGGTCAGCGTCACGGCCAGCAGGTCCAGCGCATTCGGCGGGCTGGTGTCCTTCCAACACGCCGACGGGCAGGGCGACTATGGCCTGTACATCCTCAATCACGGCAACGGCAGCCCGGGCAACGTTCCCTTCACCGGCGGATCGCCGGAAAACCTGACTGCCTGTTCCAACTATTATGACGTGTTCACTCAGGCGGATGACCCGGCTCCGGGCAGCCTGGATCTGTCCTTCCGCTACGACCAGATCACCTCTGCCTGTACCAGCGCTATTGCATCGACCAGCTACTGCGCCAGCCCGGACCCGGCTGCGTTCCCGCTCTGGTGGCTCGACCCGGCCAGCGATTCGCCTGCCTGGTTGACGACCGGCCACACCGGCCAGGCGACGAGTTGTGATACCACCGCCAAGGAGATCCGGGTCAGCATCGACAATGAAGGGCGTCCTGATTTCTCCAACGACCTGTTCTTTACCCCCTTCGTGGTCGGGCTGCTGCCGCAACAGCCAACCGCGGCGAATACCCCCACCATTACCCGCACCATCACACTGACCCGTACCATCACACCCACGCGGACGATCACCCTTACCCGCACCAAGACGCGTACCCGTACGGCCACAGCGATCATTTACCGCTCACCCACGCCCACCCACACCCGCACCAGCTTTCCCTCCCGCACGCCTACCATCACCACCACTTATTCGGGCACCCAATCCAGTCTGAGTAGCGCTTATCCGGCCGGCAACAATACTTCTTCCAGCCTGAGCAGCGCTTACCCGGCCGGCAGCACATCTTCCGGCACAGAGACTCGAACCGCCACGCCATCGCCCGCCGAGCTGACCGCCAGCCGGACGCCTGTTTCGGGAACGGGTTACCCGGTCCAAAGTGGCACCTCATCTACCGTACTGGATGAAAACGGTTACCCGGTCGCGGCGAGTGCGACCCCCAACGCGCCGGGTGTGACCGCTTCAGCCGCGACTGAAGTTCCCCCAGCCGGAGGCCAGACCCAATCCCCGCCATCCAATTTGGCCCGCTACCGGCTCTATTTGCTGGGTTTGTTCGGCGTCGAAATAATTGCCCTGGGGGTAGCCGGGTTGCTGCTCTACCGCAAAGGTTTGTTGAAGTTCCCCCTGCTGCCCTCCCATCCCGCAACCCCGCCCAACCCCGGCCGTTGGTATGACGATGATGACGAAGAACCGCCGAACAGTTGAAGTATATTCAACTGTTCGTTCTACATCGAAAGAAATTTTAAAAAACTCAGCTTTCCCAGGAAAGGAGAGTGTTTTTGTTGTTTTTCGCGTGAAGCACGAAAAACAACAAAAACACTCTCCCTCGTAAATTACTGATCGGAAAGTCCCTGACCCCATTTGATCACCTGGGGCACGCAATTACGCGGAGTATGTGCCGATGCCTGTGCGAGCGGTACGCCTTCCGCCTGGCAGATCAGCGTGGCCAGGCTCAATCCATGCGCTACCACCAGCACACGCCGGCCGGCGTAAAGCCGATCCATCTCGTCGGCGGCGGCTGCCGTACGTGCCGCCACTTCCAGGATAGATTCACCCCCCGGCGCACGGGCATCCACAGGTATCGATTGCTCGCGCAAGTCACGCCCTTTTTGTACTTCCCGCACGAGCTGACTTTCCCACTCGCCAAAGCAGACCTCGCGCAAGCGCCGGTCGAGCTGCACCGGCAGCCCTAGAACCGCGGCCTGGATTTCGGCCGTTTCCGCGGCCCGGCGCAAGTCACTGGAAAAGATGGCGGCGAAAGTCGTCCCGGGCAATGTTTTGGAAACCTCCAGAGCCTGGCGGCGGCCGGTGTCATTCAAGAGGACATCCGTTTGGCCCTGATAACGACCCTCACGGTTCCAGTCCGTTTCGCCATGTCGCAATAACCACAACTCGACCATCTGCCTTACTCCGGAAATAATTTACTAAAAATCTCGGGCGTATAGCGCTGGACCATCTCGGAAGCGATACCGTTTTCGCGGCAAATCGCGGCGTACACGTCCACACTGGTGCGGCGAATGCGCGCCTGCGTTTCGGTATCCAGGCCCCACAAACCAAAACGTTGGGTCCAGCCGCGCTCCCATTCGAAATTGTCCACCAGTGACCAGTGGAAATAGCCCTTGATCGGCCAGTTGAAATTGACTGCCCGCCAGATCTGGTGGATATGTTGGATGGTGTAGCGCGGGCGCAGGTCATCGTCGCTGTCTTCCACCCCATTCTCGGTCACCAGCATCGGTAGCCCGAAGCCGTTGGCCCATTTGAGCGCTTCGTGCATTCCCTGGGGCACATTCGCGATGAATCCGTTATCGCTCAAATCGGATCCCGGCGGGTAGGAGAGGTGATGAAAGAGCGCCTGGGGTTCCAGCGGCCGGAAGCTGACCTGGTCGCGCGAGTAATAATTGACGCCGACGAAGTCCTGGGTCTTGATCGCTTCCGGGATTTGTTCGCTCTTGAACGCAAACCGCAGCCGCCCGTTGACCAGGGTATTCAGAAAGCTTCCATTAAAGTTGTCGAAGAGAAAGCGGGCCATCCAACTGTCGAAAGGCAAAGCCGGGTGAGCCGGGGCAAAACTGCGGTAGTTCAAGGCGATGCCCACCCGAGCTTCGCGCTGCAGGGCGTGGATGGTGCGGTAAGCGGCCGCATGGCCGCGGATCAAATTGGCTGTGACGTTAAACGCCAGTCCCATGTCGTTCTTTCCGGGCGGGAAGCCGCCGTTGAGATAACCCCCGTAGGCATATACATTGGGCTCATTGATCGTTACCCACAAAGTGACGTATTCTTTGAGCGCCTCGACCACCTTGCCGGCATATTTCTCGAATAAAATCGATGTTTGTGGGTTCTCCCAACCGCCCTGCTCCACCAGCCAGAGCGGGTCGGTGAAGTGATGCAGGGTCACCATAGGAGTCAACCCGCGGTGCGCCAGGCCACGCAGCATTTCGCGGTAATAATTCAGGGCATCCTCGTCCCACACATCCGGCTTGGGTTGGATGCGGCTCCATTCTACCGAAAAACGATGGGCATTCTGGCCGGTCTCGGCGGCCCGGTCGAAATCTTCTTTCCAGCGCCCGCCCCACCAGTCACAGGCCAGGCCGGCCTTTTGGCCCTGGATAATCCGGCCGGGTTCGGCCTCCCAAGCAGCCCAGTTGTTATTGGTGTTGCTGCCCTCCACCTGGTGTGCGGCGGTTGCGGTTCCCCACAGGAACCCGACAGGAAAATGGAATGTGGCTTGTGGCATGGTAGCTTCTCTCCTCGTGGGTCCAACCCGGGCCAGGCGCACGTAATGGATGGTCCTACGGCAATGAAACTCGTGTCCCCGCTGACCCTGCTCCATGCAGGGGTATATGGCTTTTCCATCTTCACCGGATGGAAGCCAGGATTTTTGTCATCTCAGGCCCTGGCGACTTTTGCCAGGGTGGGCTGTATTGGCAACACCGGGGTCAAGATTGCCATTTGCAGGGGGACCACGGTAATTTTCGACCCAATTATACTCGGTTATAATTTAACTGTTGCGGAAGCTCGAATACCGTGCCACCATTCCAGAGTGCATTCAGGAGTTATCGTGGGAGAACCAGTCGAAAAAATCATCGGGCCTTTGCTGCTCAAACGCGGCCTTAAACTGGCCGTAGCCGAATCTTGTACCGGAGGTTTGGTCAGCGACCTGGTCACCAATGTGCCCGGCTCATCCGAATATTACCTGGGCGGAGTAACGGCCTATGCCTACGAAGCCAAACGCATGATCCTGGGCGTTCACCCGGAAACCCTCGACCGCTACGGCGCGGTCAGCCGCGAGACGGTAATCGAAATGGCCATTGGCGCCCGGAGGGTCTTCTCCGGTAATGAAATCCCGATCGAACAACTCATCACCCTATCGATCAGCGGAATTGCCGGACCTGGCGGCGGGATGCCCGGTAAGCCGGTGGGCCTGGTCTGGCTGGGCATGAGCGCACCGGACGGAAATTGGGCCTGGCAGTTCACCTGGCAAGGCGACCGGGTCGCCAATAAAGCCCAGTCGGCTCATAAAGCGCTTTCTTTGCTGGAAGATTACCTGACCGGTCACCTCCCGGCGGAAAACTAAACAGGCAACCATGGATCATAAAAAACGCGTTCTCATTTTGACGGCTGACGCCGGTTTTGGTCATCGCAGCGCCGCCAATGCGCTCCAGGCTGCATTATTGGAACGATATGAGGATGCAGTTGAGATCGAAGTGGCCAACCCCCTGGATGACAAACGCACTCCGGCCTTACTGCGCGACAGCCAATCCGACTACGACAAAATGGTCCGGCGTGCGCCGGAACTGTACCGGTTGGGCTACGACGCTTCCGACTTCACCGTCACCAGCGCTTTGATGGAGAGCGCTTTGACCGTTATGCTGTTCGATGTAATGCGGGATGTGATGCGCCGTATTCGCCCCGACGTGATTTTGTCCACCTACCCGCTCTACCAGGCGCCCTTGACCTCATTATTCACCATATTGAACACCTACGTGCCCTTGATCGAGGTCGTTACCGACCTGGCAACCGTCCATCACATTTGGTTCCATTCGCACGTCGATTCCCTGATGGTGCCTACTGAAACGGTTAGGGACCTGGCCATTGAAGCCGGCGTGGCTCCCGAAAAAATCACCATCACCGGTATCCCGGTCCACCCGGCCCTTTCTCAGGATGAGCGCCCCAAGCAGGAGGTGCGCCGTGAACTGGGTTGGAATCCCGACCTGCTGACCATCCTGGCCGTCGGGAGTAAACGGGTGCAGGGGTTGGAAGAATCGCTCAATATCATCAACCACTCCGGCTTCCCGGTCCAATTGATCGTGGTGTGCGGTAAAGATCAGGAGCTTTACCAGGAACTCGAAGACTCTCACTGGCACATTCCGCTGCACCTGTTCGAATACACCGAAAATATGCCCAACCTGATGCACGCGTCCGACCTGATCATGTGCAAAGCCGGCGGGCTGGTCGTCACCGAATCCCTGGCTTGCGGCCTGCCAATGCTGCTGATCGACGTGCTGCCCGGTCAGGAAGCCGGCAACATGGATTACGTGGTCAACAACGGCGCCGGTGAGCGGGTGGAAAACGCGATCCAGATCCTGGAAGCCCTGAGCCACCTGACCATGAACGGCGCCGAACTCTTGCACCAGCGAGCCGAACGCGCCTGTCAACTGGGCCGCCCGAACGCCGCCTTCGAAATAGCCGAAATAGCCTGGCATGCGGCCCACCAGATTCCGGCCCGCCATGAAGCCATCGGCCGCAAACGATTGGTCAACCTGCTGCGCAATAATCACGTTGACCTCAGCGGCGACGATATCTTTACCAGGAAAACCGGGTAATGGCGGAATTCCTGGTCACCATCTCCGCCGATACAGAATGGCAGGTAATTCAGGGCCTGCTGCCCCAAAACCAGAAAGGGATTACCCCCTTCGGCCAGTTTATCGATCAGCATATCGACCAGAGCCAGGTGATCTGGATGCAAGGCGGTTGGGGAAAAATTTCAGCGGCGGCCTCGATGCAATACGGTATCGACCGCTGGCAGCCGCAGTTGGTCATCAACCTGGGCACCTGCGGCGGGTTCGAGGGGAAGATCCAGCGCGGCGAAATCCTGTTGGCCGATGAACTGCTGGTGTACGACATCTACGAGCGCATGGGCGATGCCCAGGAAGCCCTGGCGGCCTATACCACTGCCCCAGACCTGGCCTGGCTGGGACCGGATTTGCCCGCAGGCGTCCGCCGCGGCCGGCTCATCTCGGCCGACCGGGACATCGATCCGCTGGAAGTGGATACTTTGTTGGGCCAGTACAACGCTGCCGCCTCGGATTGGGAGTCGGGCGCTATCGCCTGGACGGTTGCCCGAAACCGGCTGCCCTGCCTGGTCTTGCGCGGTGTAACCGACCTGGTCAATAACCAGGGCGGTGAAGCCTACGACAACTGGACATTTTTCGAACAGCACACCCGTGAAATTATGAAGGATTTATTCGAAATATTGCCTTTTTTTTTGCAACGCTGGCACCAGGGCTGATCTTCCTTTCTTTTAGGGACAACCTGCACATTGTGACTTTTTGCACATACTTGCCGGAGTAAATCGGGTATAATACGTCCGATTGGCATAACGACCAAAAACCTGGTCCGTCGTGGAACGTTTTAGCCCGATGGGAAAACACGGTAATTTCTGGAGCTTCTTCAATAAGCCTGGGATTTTCAGCCTGTGTTTCTCATCATAATTTTCTGGTGATCTAATCTCGGATTAATCTAGCCATGAAAGAATTAATAAGGCTGGCGTACAAGCCGCTAACGGCAAGGGGGTCCCCCTGGCCAACGGTGTATGCTAAATAAGCAAGCCTGATCTGCCTTATTTACTGGTGGCAGTTGATCCATGGAGGAGGTTATATGTCAACGGCGCATGAGACCACCGCAAAACCTGCCCGGCACGGTCGCGGGAAGTTCATCGTGGGCGGCGCGTTAATTATCGCGGCTATTATCTATCTGATCGCATCATCGGCTAAGGCCAGCGCCCAGTACTTTTTAACCGTAGCAGAGTTGCAAGATAAATCCACTTCGGTTTCCGGTCAGGACCTGCGTGTTTTCTGGTGCAGTGATCGGCGACACGATCCAATACGATCCACAAACCCTGACGCTCCAGTTTGAGATCGCAAATATCCCTGGGGATAATAAAGAAATCGATCAAATGGGTGGCCTGGCAACTGTTTTACACCAGGCGGTCCTCGACACTACTTCACCTCGTTTGAAAGTGGTTTACAACGGGGTAAGGCCTGATTTGCTCAAGAATGAAGCCCAAGCCATCTTGACCGGTAAATTGGGTGCGGACGGCGTTTTTCATGCAGATGAACTTTTGCTAAAATGCCCAACCAAGTATCAGGATGCCCTGCCAGACCAGGCAGCCAACAGTTAGCCACCCGGATGGACTCTACTCCAATAACCCGGAGCACGCTCCGGTCGATCATTCTTAGTTACCCGGTTCCCTTTGGGATGGAACACAGGTGTTTTGTTTTTCAGCGCCTGGAAAGGTCGAAAAACAAAAAAACCTGCGCTATCCCATTTTGGGAAGAAAGCTGCCGTCCGCGGGAAAAGTAGGCCTACTTTTCCCGCGGACGGCTAAACGCTTTTGACAGGCAGCTTTTCTCAGGGAACATATGCATTCTAAAAGGATTAATCGGTAATATTCGGGCGGGTGGTGAGAAACCTGAACTTGAAGTGGAAATGAGGATTTCTTGCCCGAGCCAGAGCAGGTACAATTAATCCGGATCAGGAGAACGTATGGTTGCGAATTTAGGTTTTGGAGCGCTGGTTGTTGCGTTCATCGTCTCAATTTATGGGGTGATCTCGGCCTTTTATGGTGCCCGGACCAATTCATTGGCCTGGGTAGAAAGCGGCCGTAAAGCCCAACTGCTAACCTTCCCCCTGGTCAGCCTGGCAGCTATCGCCATCATCACCCTGCTGGTGACCGGCCAATACCAGATCCAGTACGTTTACAGCGTTACCAGCAATAGTATGCCCCTTTACCTGAAAGTTACGGCTTTGTGGGGTGGACAGGCCGGCTCGCTGGTCTTCTGGGCCTGGCTGATGTCAGCGTTCGCCAGCGCGGTCACCTTGCGCAAATGGGAACGTGACCACGAATTCCTGCCCTGGGTGATTATTGTCTCGCTGGTCACCCTGGCCTTTTTCATCTCCCTGATCCTCTTTTTCGAGAATCCCTTCTCGCGACTGTGGCAGATTGGCGCCAACACTCCTTTCATGGCCATGTTCCAGCCAACCGGGGCCCATCTCTTTACCCCGGCCGATGGGAACGGGCTTAACCCGCTGTTACGCCATCCGGGCATGATCATCCACCCGCCCATGCTTTACCTGGGTTTCGTCTCGAATGTGATCCCCTTCGCCTTCGGCATCGCTTCCCTGGTGACCGGGCGCAGCGACGACCGATGGATCCGCATCACTCGCCGCTGGGCGCTGGTCGCCTGGCTGTTCCTCTCGCTGGGGCTGCTGTTGGGCAGCCGCTGGGCTTACGACGTCCTCGGTTGGGGAGGCTATTGGGCCTGGGACCCGGTTGAAATTGCTGCCTTTATGCCCTGGTTGAGCGGGACCGCCTTCCTGCACTCGGTCATGATCCAGGAGAAAAAAGGCATTTTCAAGCGCTGGAACATGATTTTGATCATACTGACCTATTCGCTGGTCATCTTTGGTACCTTCCTGACCCGCTCTGGCGTGCTCTCTTCGGTGCATGCCTTCGCTCAAAGCGCGATTGGCCCGATGTTCTTCGCCTTCATCGGCATCACCTTCACGATTTCACTATCGCTCTTGCTCTACCGCTGGAACACCCTGTCCTCGGAAGGTGAAATGACTTCGCTGCTCTCGCGCGAGGCGCTGTTCCTGGTCAACAACCTGCTCTTCATGGGCATCCTGGTCGTATGCTTCTCCGGTGTTATTTTCCCGCTGGTTTCCGAACTGTTCACCGGCCAGAAAGTCACCGTAGGGCCGCCTTTCTACCAGAGCGCGACCGGCCCATTGTTCGCCGGACTGCTGCTCTTGATGGGTGTGGCTCCCCTCTCGGCCTGGGGCCATTCGACCATCAAGACCCTGGGGAAAGCTTTGTGGAAACCTTTCCTGGTTTCGCTGGTCGTCCTGGCTTACATCTACATTCGCGGCGTCCATCTTTGGGCCGCCCTGCTGGGATTCTGGCTGTGCGCTTACGTAGTGCTGGTCACCCTGTATGAGTTCTACCGCGGTATGATGGCCCGCCACCGGCGCGCCGGAGAGATCCTGCCGGTCGCCCTGGTGCGCCTGATCGGCCGCAACCGCCGCCGATACGGCGGGTATATCATCCACATGGGGGTCATCCTGATGGCCCTGGGTGTGATTGGCATCAATATGTTCCAGACTCAAACCCAGGCTACCCTTGCCCCGGGCGGCACCATGCAGTTGGATGGCTATACCGTACGCTTCGACCAACTGGACGTTTTCGATACGGCCGATGGGCGTAACGTGGCCCGTGCCACGCTCTCGGTGTTCAAAGACAACCAACTGGTTGGGGTTTTACACCCGCGCCAGGATTATTATTACGAATCACAGCAGTCCATGACCATTCCAGGAAATCGCAGCACCATGGAAGACGACCTGTACCTCATCCTGGTCAACTGGCAGCCGATTTCCTCTTCGGGGGTCACTTTCAAGATCTACCACAACCCACTGGTGAACTGGCTGTGGCTGGGTGGTTTCGTCTTCATTTTTGGCACCATGGTCGCGGCCTGGCCGGACAAAGAAAAAGCGCCTGCCCGCTCCACGGTGCGTCGCAACGTGTTATCCACGGGGCACAGCCATGCCTGATGGCGATTGTAAGACCCAAAAGTTCGATTTCCCATCCCCGGGCTGGCTGATCCCGCTCGTGGCCCTGGTCGTGCTGGTCGCGGCCGGGATGGTCACCCAAAAGGCCGCTGCTCAATCCCCAACGCCTTCCGCGGACGATGTCAACCGGGTTGCCAGCCAGTTGTATTGCCCGGTCTGTGAAAATATCCCCCTGGACGTATGCGGAACCACCGCCTGCGCCCAGTGGCGCGGCCTGATCGGCCAAAAACTGGCTGCCGGCTGGTCGGACGACCAAATCAAGCAGTATTTCGTTGCTCAATATGGCGAACGGGTCCTCGCCGTGCCACCCCGGCAAGGACTGAACTGGCTGGTTTACATACTTCCACCGCTATTCCTGATCGCCGGAGCCATCCTGGTGTACACTGTTATGCGCCGCATGCGCAAAAAGGCGTTGGTCAATCGGGTTACACCCCCAGCCGAACAGCCCAATGTGCCGGAAGACCCCTATTACCTCCGCCTGGAGGAAGAGTTGAAAAAACGCCAGTAGCTCATTTTTAAGAAATTCCGGAGGAGTAATTTGTATGTCAACCCCAGTCGCAAATGAAACCGAATCAGAGCACAAACATTTACCTGTCTGGGTGATTGGGATTGCGTTTTTCGTTCTGGTCGGTTTTCTGGTTATGATTGGCCTGGGACTGCGACGTGTGCAGGCCGGCCCAATCGTCATCGGGCAAAACGTCCCGGCCTTCCAACTGACTGATTTCGAGGGGAATGTTTACAACACCGCGGATATGCACGGCAAGGTCGTGGTAATCAACTTTTGGGCTTCCTGGTGCCAGCCTTGCGCTCAAGAAGCCGCGGAAATGGAATTGGCCTTCCAGTATTATCAAAACCGCAGCGATGTGGTCTTCCTGGGGGTCGATTGGGTGGATACCGAGCCGGAAGCCAAGAGTTACCTGAGCCAGTATGGAATCAGCTACACCAATGGGCCGGACCTGCAAACGAAAATCTCACAGATTTTCCGTATTACCGGTGTGCCCGAAACCTATATTCTCGATAAGCAAGGACGCCTTGCGTTTGTAAAAACCGGGCCATTCGACACTCAGGCTGAAATACAGTCGGCGATTGATCCGCTACTCGAATAAAGACCATCCTCATTGGGAGCATTCATTGCATGGATCTTGGATCGATATTTATGATTGCAGCATTAACCCTGGCGGTGGGGATCTACATCAGCCAGCCGCTGCTTAAAACCAAAGACGAAAAGCTGGTCACCGAACAAAAAGCGGTCGGTGACGCAGAAAGACTGCGCTCATCTCTCATGGCCGAAAGAGACCGGGTCCTGGCCGCTTTGCAGGAACTGGATTTCGATAATGCATTAGGCAAGATTCCGGCCGAGGATTATCCTGACCAGCGTTCCCTGCTCATGGCCCAGGGAGCGGATGTGTTGCACAAGCTGGATGAAATCGAGCCGGCCCCGCTCAAGCCGTCCCGCTCGATCGAAGACCGCATCGAGGCGGCTATCGCCGCCCGGCGGGCCGATTCCGCGGTTATCCCAGCAGATATCCCCACCCCAGACGAGATTGAGCTGGCCATCGCTGCCCACCGGCGCGACCGCCTGGAAAAAAGCATCGGTTTCTGCCCCAAGTGCGGTAACCCCATTCAAAAATCGGACGTTTTTTGTTCGCGCTGCGGCCATCCGGTCACCCAATAGAAATTTCTTCGAAACTATCCATGAGAATTCGCAAAATCCCCTTCACCGTCCTCTTCAGCCTCACCCTGGGCGTCAGCCTGGTGGGCTGCTCATTTTCCCTGGCCTCTGACATCACCCCTCCCCCCAACGCCGAGACCTTCAATTCACAGAATGCTCTCCCCACCATCAGCAGTGATTTGCTGCCGGCCGCTGCGCCAAACCCGCAGAACGGCCAGGCGCTCTTTCAACAACACTGCGCTGCGTGTCACGGCGCCACCGGCATGGGCGATGGGCCGCAGGCTGCTCAACTGCAGGTAACCGTGCCCGCGTTGGGCGACGCCACTATAGCACAGGATTCCCGCCCGGTGGACTGGTTCCAGATGGTCACCAACGGCAATATGAGCAACTTTATGCCGCCCTTCAGCAGTGTCCTGGATGCCAGCCAGCGCTGGGACGTGGTTGCGTACGCCATATCCCTTTCAATGAGCCAGGATACTCTTGACCAGGGCAAAACAGTCTTCGAAGCCAACTGCCAGTCCTGCCATGGGGCGCACGGTGAAGGCGCCGGCGGTATCCCAGGCTGGATCGACAAACCCGGCACCCTGGCCGCCCTGTCGATCACCGATATGGCCACCGTGATCCAGACCGGGAACGGGGAAATGCCCTCCTTTGCATCTTCACTCAGCCAGGACCAGATCACGGCCGCGGCTGAATACGTACGCTCTTTGAGTTTCAACAGCAGCGCCGGCAGCCTGGCAGAGGCCGCCGGTACACCCGGCAGCCCTACCACAGCCGCCCAGGCGACAACCCAGCCGGGCACAACAACCCAGCCTGAGGCAACGGCCCAGCCGGGAACGACAGCGGTTATATCCGGCAACATCACCATTACCGGTACGGTGACCAATGGCTCCGGCGGCAGTGTCCCGCCAGGCATGACCGTCACGCTGACCGCATTCGACGGCATGAACCAGGCATTCGTCAAAACGACTACCGCCGCCGCAGATGGCAGCTTCACCTTCCCTGAAGTGGAACTGAGTGAAAGCCGGGCTTACATGGCATCGGTGGACTACCAGGGCACGACGTTCAACTCGGACGTGTTCCACAGCACCGATCAGCCGGGCGCGACCTCGGTGCAATTGCCGATCAGCATTTATGAGACCACCACGGACGCCTCCAAACTGCGCGTGGACCGGATGCACGTGTTCTTCGATTTCAGCGATCCGCAGTTCGTCCAGGTCGCCGAGTTGTTCGTGCTCAACAATACCGGCACCCAGGTCATCGTCAGTCCTTCTACCACCAAAGGGGTGGTGGATTACCAGCTTCCGCAAGGCGCCACTAATTTACAGTTCCAGGACGGCAGCCTGGGGGCTCGTTATCTGCAAACCGACAACGGTTTTTCGGACACCCAAAGCGTCACGCCTGGTTCAGGTACGCAGATATTGTTCGCCTACGAGCTGCCATACCAGCGCAAGATGGACATCTCCGTGCCCATCCCCCTGCCGGTCAATTCGGTCGTGGTCATGGTGCCTGAGGGCGGCATGAACCTGGATAGCAGCCAGGTTCAATCGATGGGCAACAGTGAAGTTCAGGGCCAGATGATCGATTTCTATTCAGCCACCAGCCTGGCTGCCGGCTCCACCCTGGACCTGAGCCTGTCTGGTAAGGCGTCCTCTGCGGTGGGTAACACTGGCCTGAGCACACAGGGCCTCGGCCTGACCATCGGGCTGACCGTTCTGGTGCTGGCGTTGATCGGGCTTGGCTACTGGCTCTTCGTCCAGCACCGCCGGGAAGCCCAGGCTGATGAGGCGGAAGGCGATCCGGTCGCAGAGGGACTGCCCGATGAAATTATGGATGCGATTATCACCCTGGACGATCGCTATAAAGCCGGTGAAATTCCGCAAGAAGCCTACGAGCAGCGCCGTGCAGAGCTAAAAGACCAACTGAAATCCATCCTGGGGGGTTAACTGCATGGCTGAAATGATCGAGGCCCACCAGTTGGTCAAACGCTTTGGACCCAAGGTGGTTCTGCGCAGGCTGGATTTCAGCGTTGCGAGCGGCGAATTTGTGGTCATTCTCGGACCGAATGGGGCCGGGAAGACCACTTTTCTACGGATTTTATCCTCTCTGGCTCGCCAGTCGCTGGGACAGGTCCAAATCGCCGGATACGAACTGCCGCACCAGGCCGCCGCGGTGCGCAAGCATCTGGGTGTGGTCAGCCACCAGCCGCTGCTGTATGGCGACTTGAGTGCCGAAGAGAACCTGAAATTCTACGGGCGCATGTATTCGGTGCCCAGGCTGCCGGAGCGGATCGAGGAAGTACTCGAAACCGTCGGACTGTACCCACGCCGGCGCGACCTGGTGCGAACCTTTTCGCGCGGTATGCAGCAACGCCTGGCCATAGCCCGGGCCATTCTGCACGACCCGCAAGTCCTCCTGTTGGATGAGCCCCACACCGGGCTGGACCAGGATGCCTGCAATATGTTGGACGTCATCTTGCGCCAGGTGGCCGTGCGCGGCCGCACAGTGGTGATGGCCAGCCACGACCTGGCCCGGGTGGAAGACCTGGCTTCGCGCTTCGACGTGCTGACCCGCGGCAACTTCGTCGCCAGCGCATCCCGCGAACAGGTACAGGCCCAGGGTCTATTGAACTATTATCGTGGTGCCCTGGATGAACCCCAGGGACAATATGCAAAAGCCGGCGGAGCAACCTTGTGAATGCATTGACCCCGTTTTTGAACGCCCTGCAGGCCGTGGTTTGGAAAGACCTGCGGGCCGAATGGCGCAGCCGTGAGCTGCTTTCGGCCATGCTGGTATTTGCCCTGCTGGTGATCTTCATCTTCAACTTTGCCCTGGAGCTGGAGCCGGGTACTCTCTCCAACGTCACTTCGGGGGTGTTGTGGGTGACCTTCATTTTTGCCGGCCAGCTCGGGTTGAACCGCTCGATGGCGATCGAAAAGGATCGCGGCTGCCTGGACGGTCTGCTGCTGGCCCCGGTGGACCGGGCTGCGATTTACCTGGGCAAGACCCTGGCAAACTGGATTTTCATGCTGGTGATTGCCATTATCGTCATTCCCATTTATAGTTTGCTGTACAACGTCAACCTGTTCATCCCCGGTTTGTTCCTGATCGTCCTGCTGGGTTCGGAGGGCTACATTGCTATCGGCACCCTGCTCTCCACCATGGCCGTCCAGGCTCGTACGCGGGATGTCTTGCTGCCGATCCTGCTTTTTCCGGTGGCGATCCCGGTGGTAGTTGCGGCGGTCAAGGCTACCGGCGGCTATTTGCAAGGCCTGGATTGGAACCAGATCCAGCCCTGGTTTACAATACTGGTAACCTATGACATTATTTTCACTTCGGTTGCCTTCATGGTTTTCGATAGTGTCGTAGAAGAGTGAGAGTGATCCCTGTTTTTTGGAGGTGTTCGCGATGGAGCAAAAGCCTAGATTATTAACTTACCTGGACGTGTTGAGTGTCCTCCTTCTGCTGGCCGCCGCAGCGATGGTTTTTTTCTACGCGCCGGTCGAGGCCGTGATGGGCCTCGTCCAGAAGGTGTTCTATTTCCACGTTTCCTCGGCCTGGATTGGAATGCTCAGTTTTGGGGTAGCCGCTGTGGTGGGCGTGTTTTACCTGATCAACAAGAAAATGATCCTGGACCTGGTCGCTGTTGCCGCTGTTGAAATTGGGATTGCTTTCACGTTGATTACGATTATCACCGGCTCGATTTGGGCACGCCCGATCTGGAACACCTGGTGGACCTGGGACCCGCGCCTGACCACGGTCACCATTATGGAGTTGATCTACTTTGCCTACATGATGCTGCGCGCCGGCATCGAGGAGCCCGAACGGCGCGCCCGCTTTGGGGCAGTTTACGCTATCATCGGGTTCATCAGCGTTCCATTGACTTTCTTCTCGATCCGCCTGTTCCGCACCATCCACCCGGTGGTCATCGGCGGCAGCGATCCCTCCGCGACCGGCTCTTTCGACATGACCCCCCGTATGCTGCAAACGTTCATGTTCAGCCTGTTCGTATTCACCGTGGGCTACCTGGACCTGCTCTGGCACCGCTACCGCCTGGGGAAACTGGCCACGCGGGTCGAAGAACTAAAATTGAAGTTACAATCTTGAGTGAAGGAGAATAGTCATGGATACTCCTGCAAATACCCTCTCCTATTTTGTGGCCGGCTACGTGGTCATTTTTGGCATCTTGCTGATCTACCTGATCAGCCTGGTCGTACGCTGGCGCAACCTGGTCCAGGACGAAAAAATGTTGGCCGATCTGGAAAAACAGGAAGACCCGGATAAGCAGTCAATTTTGGCCACAGACACACACAGATAAACACTGATAGATCCTAATTGTTCGCACGAATAACAACCAGGCACATTATGGTGCGCCTGGTTGTTATTTTATTTACCTGGTTGACCGGCGTTAGCCCTCATCCCAACCTTCCCCCATAAAGGGGGAAGGCGTTAAGCCCCTCCTAAAAGCGGATAACTCGATACCCGGCAGAATTAAAACTTATTGTTCGGCCCGGTCTCCAGACCGAGGCCGCTCTTCAACGCCAATTTTAGAATCCAGTTTGGGTAGCCAAGTAACCATCTATTGTAGAGGCACACTACCTACGCCGGAGATTGGCCTGTCCTCGATAACCCAATAAAGCCCTGGTTGGCCGGCGTTAGCCCCCATCCCAACCTTCCCCCATAAAGGGGGAAGGCGTTAAGTTCTTCTTAATAGAAGGCAAACTGGCAAAATTTAGAAGTAAGACGTATTGTTCGGCCCGGTCTCACCTCCGTTCCGTCGGCCGAGGCCGCTCTTCAACACCAATTTTAGAACCCGGTTTGGGTAGCCAAGTAACCATCTATTGTAGAGGCACACTACCTACGCCGGAGATTGGCCTGTCCTCGATAACCCAATGAAGCCCTGGTTGACCGGCGTTAGCCCCCATCCCAACCTTCCCCCATAAAGGGGGAAGGCGTTAAGTTCTTCTTAATAGAAGGCAAACTGGCAAAATTTAGAAGTAAGACGTATTGTTCGGCCCGGTCTCACCTCCGTTCCGTCGGCCGAGGCCGCCCTTCAACGCCAGCCCGAAACCGAGTTTTGAAAGCCAGGGGCTTGCCTGACCAAGCGTAGCTCGGGTTTGAAATCCGAGCTACGCTACCCGAAAATTAGCCGGGGCTTTAACTCCGCAGCGGGATCCTGGTCCGGGGATCCCGCTGCATGTAAGGAGGAGAAACAGAAAGGTCGGCCTTAATCGGCTGCGACCGAGGTGGGCACTTTGGGCAAACGGCCGGGGATGGCCTGGATTTCTTCTTCGGGCAGTTCGTAATCTTCCAGTTGGCCGTTATTGTACGCATCGTACGCGGTCAAATCGAAATTGCCGTGACCGGACAGGTTGAACAAGATCACCTTCTTCTCCCCGCTCTCTTTAGCCGCCAGGGCTTCGTCGATAGCGGCGCGGATGGCGTGGGCCGACTCAGGGGCAGGCAGGATCCCTTCCGTACGGGCAAAGGTGATGGCCGCCTCGAAGGTAGATTTCTGGTGCACGGCCACAGCCTCGATTAAACCGGCGTCGTACAGCAGGCACAGTGAGGGCGCCATGCCGTGATAGCGCAACCCGCCGGCATGGATCGAGGCAGGGATGAAAGAATGGCCCAGGGTATACATCTTCACCACCGGGGCCATCTGGGCCGTATCGCCGTAGTCGAAGGCGTACACCCCGCGGGTCAGCGAGGGGGCCGCCGCCGGTTCGACCGCCAGCAGGCGGGTGCGCTGGCCGTTCAGCAGGTTTTCGCGCAGGAAGGGATAGGCGATCCCACCGAAATTCGACCCGCCCCCGACACAGCCGATGACCACGTCCGGGTATTCGCCGGCCATGTCCATTTGTTTGAGCGATTCCTCGCCAATCACCGACTGGTGCATCAGCACGTGGTTCAAAACCGAGCCGAGCGAATATTTCTTGGCTCCATTGGAGGTGGCCGCCACTTCCACGGCTTCGGATATGGCCAATCCCAGCGAGCCGGGGCTGTTGGGATCCTTTTCTAGCATGGCCCGCCCGGCGTTGGTCCGGTCGGTGGGACTGGCGAACACCTGCGCGCCGTAGGTCTCCATCAGGTAGCGCCGGTAAGGCTTTTGCTGATAAGAAACCTTGACCATATAGACCTCCAGGTCCAGGTCGAAGAAATTGCAGGCCATCGACAGAGCCGAACCCCACTGCCCGGCGCCGGTCTCGGTGGTCAGCGCGCGGGTGCCAGAAACCTTGTTGTAAAAGGCCTGGGGCAGCGCGGTATTGAGCTTGTGGCTGCCAGAAGGCGATGCGCCTTCGTATTTGTAATAGATGTGCGCCGGGGTGCCCAATTTCTTTTCCAGGCGGCGCGCCCGGATCAGCGGCGTAGGCCGGTAGAGCTTGTAGGCTTCGCGGACTTCTTCGGGAATTTCGATATAGCGTTCGGTGCTGACCTCCTGCATGATTATTTCCATTGGGAAGAGCACGTTGAGAAAGTCCGGAGTGACCGGTTCGAGCGTACCCGGATGCAGCACCGGCTGGGGGGCTACCGGGCTATCGGCCAGCATGTTGTACCAAAATTTCGGCAGGTCATTTTCCGAAAGGATAAAGCGGGTTCGTTGGTCGTCCATTATCTACTCCTATTGCTGTTTTTGGGTTTGAATTTCGCGTTTTCTTCACAGGTACTTTTCTAAAATTCCTTTGGGTGTTTTTTGGCGGCAATGCGACAAGAAACACCCAATGGTATTTTCCGGATATGTCTTTAGCAGAATGCGCCTTTGGGGTAATCCAGGTTCGCATTTTCTGGCTGCAACGCCAGGCCCAGGGTCAGCCCCATTTTGGTAAGGGTTTCGTCCAGGGTCTCGTGTGCAATCTGGCGCGCTTTTAGGCTGCCCAGGTAAAGCACATCGCGCAGGTAGGCCGGCTGGTTGATTAGCTTCGCCCGCCGTTGGCGGATGGGTTCCAGGGCAGTGTTGATGCTGCGGGCCAGTACCTTTTTGATTTCCACATCACCGATTTTGCCGGCCAGGTAACGCGATTTGAATTCCTCGACTTGCTCGGAATCCGAGTCGAATTGTTCCAGGTAAGTGAAGACCGGGTTATTTTCTACATGACCGGGGTCATCCGCGTGGATGCGGGTCGGGTCGGTGTACATTTCCATCACCTTGCGGGTGGTCTCCTCGGGAGTATCTTTCAACAAAATGGTGTTGCCGTACGAAAAATGCATGGTGCGGTTATCGGTGCCCGGCAGGCGCGGCATTTTGGACAGCAGCGCTTCCGGCTCAGGGAAGGTCGCTCCGTAGAGCTGGTTGAACCGGCGGGCAATTTCACGGGAAAGCTCGATATGCGGAAGCTGGTCTTCGCCGACCGGCACACCGCTGGCTTTGTAGAGTAAAATGTCGGCTGCCTGCAGCACCGGGTACGTCAACAGGCCCAAGGAGGGCTGCAAATTGAGCTGGTTGACCTGCTCCTTATAAGTGGGCACCCGGCGCAGGCGCGATTCGCTCACCAGCATGCTCAACAGAACGGCCAGTTGGCTGTGTTCGGCCACCGCCGATTGCAGCACCAGGGTACTGCGCTGCGGATCGATCCCGGCCGCCAGCCAGTCGGCCACAACTTCGAGCGAGTTCTGGCGCACCACTTCGGGGTGCTCGAAGTCGGTGGTCAACACGTGCAGGTCGGCTACCAGGAAAAAGCATTCGTATTCGTCCTGCAGCCTGGCCCAATTGGTCAATGTCCCCACCAGGTGGCCGATATGGCGCGGTCCGGTTGGGCGATGCCCTGCCAAAATACGCTTGTTAGGTTGGTTCATGGTTACCTCCGTAGATTAAAACAAAAAGACCTGAGTCCTTGGGGACGAACTCAGGTCCGTGGTGCCACCCCGGTTAGGCCGCTGTTATAAAAAAATCCCCTGGTGATGCACACAGGGGAAAAAGCCAGCCTCACTCTTTTCGAGTACGGTCAAATCAACCTTGACGATACCCTTTACCTTGATAACGGTGGCAACTCCGGCTCGGGTTACTTACAAAGTGTTCACCCTGCGACTCAGAGGTCCATTCCGCATCACTGTTCGGGCAGGTTCTCACCGGTTCCTGCTCTCTGTACCGTCCTGATGGTGCGTACTCGTCCTCGTCAACGTCTTTCTTGTATTGCTTTCAAAATATTATACGGGTTTTGGGGAAGAAGTCAAGGGAGAGTAATTCAGTGATTCGGTGATTAAGTGGCAGGTGTCAGGTGTCAAGTTGCGGGCGCCGGGTATCAGATGGAAAACGCGGCGCCCGCAAGAATTGCCTATACGCATTCGCCCAGATCACATTTGCCGTTGGAATTCGTATCAACATAGCGGCGGCAATGGCCGGGATAAGAACAGCCCCGGTTACAGCGCACAGAACATGTTTCGGATAGCCCTGAACTGCTCTGCTGAGACAAGGAATCCGCACCCGATGGTCCGGCAGAACGGGTGGCCTGGGATTCCGTACTTGAAGAAAACTGCTCGTTTGCAGGTAATTCCGTATTCGTTGGTTGTATTTCCCCAACGACAATGCCTGTGGCTGAGTTGGAACCGGTGGAGGGCAGTGACCCGGCGGCCGTACCGGGATCCTGGGCTGCCCCCTGGCCCGCCTCTGTTCCTGTATAGGATGCCTTGGCAACCAGCGGATCCTCAACTCTCAAAACGTTGCGAATGGATAAGTAAGCGGCGAGCGAAACTACGCCCATCAAGGTCAAAAATTGGCGCCGGCTGATCCTCTGGCGGTCAATTTGTGTGCTGACCGGCAGCGGTCGGGCTGCAAGAGGCCGCGCAGAAGAGAAACCCCGCCCAATATTTTTCACAATCCACTGCCAGTGCAGCCCGATCTTGACCACGATTAGAACCAGGGTCATGATCGATAAAGAAATATGCAAATCAACCCATGCGCCCGGGTTTGTCAGGGGGAGATTAAACCAGGAGGAGATGGCTAACCCGCTGACTAAAATCAAGGTCAGGCCAAACAAAATAGCTGTATCCAGGGCAAAAAACAGCCCCACCTTCTTGCCCGCTGCCTGTTTGACGCTGTTAACCACCGCCACTACCCATTTCCAATGACCCACCAGGTGGTACAGCACCACCCCTCCCATGGCGACCCCCAACCACTGGTGCAAATTGAGCCCGGTAAAGTCTAGAAAGAACAAAACCAAAAAACCAATAAATAAGACAAAATCAACAAGCAAGTTAAAGGTTGATTTCTTTGATTTCATCGAAGTACCTGTTTTGTATCCTCATTTATATTTTTTTAAGTTCTTATCCTGTCAAACAAGAAACTTTCCAATTTCTTGGTTTGTTGATCCTCAGGCCGCAAGGAATCCAGATACTATTTTGGAAGCAGTCAGGCCTACGGATTCTCCCACTTCCCCTTATGCGATCGTTGGCCGGTCACCAGGAAAGGCGGAAACGGCTTTCTAGAAACGAGGGGCGAAAAAACCGCTTGCTTCTGGTTCCCATGTTATGCCAAAAGGCGTTATAAGGATTTGTGGCTGAAGTTTGACCTGATGCGCCGGGCACCAGGAATGTATTTCTCGAGGAATATCAAGCCCCAGAAATCGGGCGAATTTAAGATGGGCCTTCCCCTGGATTGCTATTGCGATGGAAGGCTGCCCCGAAATCAAAAAGGAATATTTGCTATGTCGGCCCAGGGGAAAACCACAGTGATAATATAGGCCAGACTTGTTTAGATTCAATTCAGATCGAATTAGAAATTTGTGTAATTTCTATGTCAATCTCATTAACGACCGGCCAGAAGAACCCTGTGCCTGGGTGATTACCAGAAATCAATATTTATCCCAGGTGATAACGATGGTATAGGATATAATTAGACTAAACCTGTAATGTATTTTGAGGTGACTAATTTGACTTTTCCCAATCCTTTTTATCGCTGGCGACCACACCCGTGGCACGGGCTTGAAGTTGGCCCAAACCCACCCCAAGTCGTCACTGCCTACATCGAAATTACACCGTTCGATCTGGTCAAGTACGAAGTTGAAAAGACGACCGGTTACCTGAAAGTGGACCGCCCACAGCGCAGCTCTTCGCAACCTCCTACGCTCTACGGGTTTATTCCACGCACATATTGCGGCAAACGCGTTGGTGATTTGTCTCCCACGGCCGGCCGTGGTGACGGTGATCCGCTCGATATTTGTGTCATCAGTGAACGGCCCATCACCAAATCCGAGATCATTTTGAACGCCCGGGTTGTCGGTGGCCTGTTGATGATCGACAACGGCGATGCGGATGACAAGATCATTGCCGTTCTGGCCAACGATAAGTTCTGGGAAAATGCCAATGACGTCAGCGACTTGCCCAGCGTTTTGGTCGAGCGCCTGCGCCATTACTTTGGCACCTATAAGTTAGTGCCCGGCAAAGAAAACCAGACCTTTATCGAAGCAGTCTATGACGCATCCCGCGCGATGAAAGTGGTTGAAGCGGCCATGGCCGACTACGACGAAGCCTACGGCAGTTGATCGCTTGCCAGGGGCCACGAAAGAGGTCCCAACAGGGGGTATCTTTAAATCAGTTTTGGCTGGCGGGAGGGAAAGTACCGATCCGCCAGCCAATCTCCTGGCACAGCGCAGGTCTTAAAGAGGCCATAAAGCCACCAGCCGGCCGCCGGTACAGCCTCGATTTTCCGGCTGGAATAATACGAAATGTGAGTTAAAATTAACTATAAGCCGGGGAAATAAAAACAGCACGATCGGCTATGCCGGGGTTGCATTGCCCCGAACGAAACAAAAATATTGGAGGATTGCTTTGGCAGGTTTCCCAATCGACCGCAATGTATGGGATTATGGATTGACCCTATCTGACTTTATCGAGACCATGGATACCCACAAGCAGGCTATGCGGCGGCGTTACGACCAGGTCCACCTGACCAAAGCCGAGCAAGACCAATTCAAGTCCCTTGACCGCCAGATTTACATGGCCGTGTTGACCGAGGAATGGTGCACCGATTGTTTGATGAACCTGCCCATCCTGGCCCGCATTGCCGAGGCCTCACCCAGGATGGAGTTGCGTATCTACATCCGCCGGCAGTGGCTGCGCATCCGTGAATACTTCACCAGCCAGGATATTCACAGCATCCCGGTAGCCGCTTTCATGGAAGGGGATTTCAAATTGATCGGCTCCTGGATCGAACGGCCTTTTGCGGCGCACGAATGGATGGCCAACTGGAAATCCAACCACCCGGAAATCGAGATCACCCGCAAACGAGCCGACCTCACATCCGAGGAAAAACGCGCCATGCTCCAGGACGTGACCGATCTAATGCTCAAGGATATGGAAACTGCTTATAACCAGGGGTTGCAATCCGAGACGGTCTGTGAAGTCGCCGCGTTATTGGGCCTGCCGGAAATAGCCGGCTAAAAAAAATATTAAATTATGATCCCGTGGGTTTCACCGCACGGGATCATAATTTAAACATCTTTGTAACTACTCGACTAACACCCCGAATTTCCGAACTAACCGGAGTAGTAACACATCCTTTTTATTTGACCTGGGCGAAGTTTTCTTGCTCGATCTTCTGCCAGGTCTCGTCCGGGTTGGTGCGGATAAATGCGCCCAGGGTGGGCAATACCGCCCGGATCTGTTCCCCCATGCATTGAACGACCCGGCGTAGGGCGAAATGTGCATTCGGTGCACTGCGCAAACTGAGCAGGTGATCGGCCGATCGCAAATTGAACTGTAACAGCACCCTGCGGTTGTACGCATTCGGCACGACGTAAGCCGCCACAATCGGATCCCAGGCGGCCAGGTGCTCGTAAGTGTTCGCGGCGGTTTGCATGGCTGCGCGGAAGTGCTCTTCCAGCCCTGCCGCGACCAGCCCGCCCGGCAGGGCATATCCCAGGCGAGTAGTTAGCATCTGCGGGGTCTGGGTCATCATACGGTGGCGTTTGAGCTCGAAATAGCCGCCCTGGTCCAGAACCACATCGAAAACGAAATTGCCATATTCTAATTCACGCATGGGAATATCGTATTTACCCAGGCCGGTAAAGAGCGCCTGCGCCAGGGCTTCGCGCGCTGACGGTCCCAAAGCCCGGATTTCCTCCCAGGCCTGGCGATAACTGATAGCGGCCTGGCTGTAATAGGCAGCCGCCAAAATCCGTTCCTCGATGTCGGCGTCGAAAGAGACCAGCCGGCAAAATTCGCCATCCTGAATAGGGAGGGCAGCCTGTTCGACTGCCAGCGACTGCAAGGCCTCTCGGGCCTGAGCCAGGTAAGGAACCCGCTCCGCGTATTTGATCAAGGTGGGTACGCAAGCCTGGCCAACCAGCTTCAGTTCGGCGCCTAGCCCGCGCACCTCCGCCAGGGGGTGGGAGAGCATTTTGGAGATCGAATGCTCCAGGGCACGCGCATTGATGGTCATCCCTACATTGGCCAACGAAGCGGCCGGCAGATAGTAGCGGCAAATATCCACGTAGCGCGAGCGGATGCGCCGCTCCCAGGCAGAACTGCTCTCCTCAGCTTTTTGCGGATAGGCTTTTTCGATCACCCTCCGCACGGCCGGAAGGGCCTCTTGATAACTGCGGAACAGCAGGCTGACCGTATCGATATATTCCTGGCGCAAGGGATGCCCGGCTAATTCGGCGGGCAGGAAGAAATCTTCAGTCGTCCATTTTTGATAGCGGGTCGATTTTTCGGTGTACGATGCCAGGCGGCAGGATTCGAGCGTCTCGACCGCCAACCGTGACAGGTTCTCTACGGCAATATGCAGCACCGCGTGCTCGGCCACCGATGCGTGCCCGTACCCGACCACCCATTTCTCGTGGAATTCTGCGCTCTTTTCATCGGTCAAACCGGCCGCGATCTCGCGGAAACTCTCCGGTGAGCGGGAGGTCTTGGCAAAGGTAACCGCAATCGTTTCCGGCGAAAGATGTTTCGGGTCGAGCAAATAGACCTGCCGCTCAGGCGTCATGGCCGAGTATCTCTCTGGCAGTACCTTTATCGTGGTTTACCTGCGCAACCAGCTCATCCACTGAAGAAAATTTTACTTCGGGGCGGATGCGTTCGACAAATTCCAGCCTGACCGTTTTTCCATACAGGTCACGATCGAAATCGAGCAGGTGCGCTTCCAAATGCGGCTGCGGATTGGGTTGGTCGAACGTAGGCCGCACGCCCAGGTTCGAAACAGAGGCAAACCGCTCGTTTCCGGACCAGGCCCAGGTGGCATAGACTCCGGCAGGAGGCAGGAGTTGTTCTTTCCAAAAATTCAGGTTAGCCGTAGGGAAGCCCAACGACTTACCCCGTCCATCGCCATGATCGACCGAACCGGCCGTGCTGTAATAGCGCCCGAGCATTTCCGCGGCTTGCCTCACCTGGCCTTCCTGGATCAGGTTGCGGATCTTGGTCGAAGAGATGCGTTCACCGTTCTCGATAACCGCCGAGATTACGGTCAGGTCGTAGCCCATCTCCTTGCCGATTTCGGCCAGGCGGGTTGTGTTTCCTTCACGGCCGTGGCCCAGGGCAAAGTCCTCGCCTACGATCAAATGGCGCAGCCCCAGGTGCCGATTTAGCAAATGCATAAACTCCTGGGCAGAAAGGGCGGATAAATCGCGGGTAAACTCCACGGTAATCACGTTTTCTACCCCTTGCTCGCCGATTAATTCTGCCCGCTGTTCAGGGGCAGTTAAATAATAAGCTTTTGCGATTTTCCCCAGCACAACACCCGGGTTGGGAAAGAAGGTGACTACGGTGCTGGTACAGTTGGCTTTCTGCGCGCCTACGGCTAATTGTTTCAAAATAGTCTGGTGCCCGCGATGGACTCCATCGAATACACCAATCGACAGCCAGGTACCATTCAAATGGACGTTTTCAATTGAAGAAAAATGCTGCATGGGCGAACAATCCCGTTCTAAATAAATGGGTTATCCGGATAATTTGTGTTAAATTCCCTATTTCCGTAACGAAGTTTAAAAAAGGGTATGTGTATGGGCGTACGCCCGCACGCACACCCTTTTTGCGTATTTTCTACCCGCAAGCGAATTTAGGAGAAAAAGACCTTTTTGGGTTGCCATTCGTTGGATGCCGGATTGAATTCGAGCAGGGCGACCAGCTCTCCCTGGTCACTGATCCCTCTGGCCAACTTGCCCACTCCCGGTTCAGCCGGGATCCGGTGGCCATGGCGGATCGAATCGACCTGTTCATCGCTCAATTCAATCGAGGGCCAGTCCGAAAGTGCTTCGGCCGCCGGGATCAAGAACTGATACCAGGAGCCATCCTCGAAGGTTTCGCGCAGTTTGCGCAGGGGTACGGCGTCCCGCAAGGTAAACCGCCCGCTCTTGGTACGTCGCAGACCCACCAGGTGGGCGCCACAGCCGAGCATCTTGCCCAGGTCATTGGCCAGCGAGCGGATATAGGTTCCCGAGGAACAATAGACGTCGATGACGGCCTCCGGGGGAGCCCATTCCAATAGCTCCAGGCTGTACACGGTAATTTTGCGCGGTAAAAGATCAACCACTTCGCCCTCACGGGCCATTTCGTAAGCCTTACGGCCCTGAACCTTTACGGCAGAATAGGGGGGAGGTACTTGCTCGATCTCACCAATAAATTGCTGTAAGGCGTTCTCGAATTGCTGCTCGGTGATATTTACCGGCTGGGAAGTCAGAATTTTACCATCGGCGTCGTAGGTGTCGGTGGTTGTCCCCAATTGGATCACAGCCTGGTAACGTTTATCCGACGCCGACACGTATTCACTTAAACGAACAGCCGGACCAACCAGGACCACCAGCACGCCTGAAGCCCGCGGATCCAACGTACCGGTATGGCCTGCACGCCGAATATTCGTCCCCCGGCGGATGACCTGGACCACATCGTGAGAAGTGAGCCCAACGGGTTTATCCACCACCAGCACGCCAGAAATGGCATTGTTTACGTCAATATTGCTATTCATCGGTGATAATCCCCTTGCCTAAAAATCTCCCCTCGATGGTTTAGATATTGATCAATTTGTTTCAGAGCCATTCGTTTTTAAATATGCCTCCGTAGCAGCCAGTACCCGCGTTTGCACTTCTTCAAGTGAACCCGCTAAATCTGCGCCGGCGGCAGCCGGATGTCCACCACCGCCAAACTCGACCGCGATTTTCGAAATATCCAAACCGGGCTGGGCTCGCCAGCTTACTTTCACCTGTCCTTGTTTTTGCTCGATAAAAAGTACAGCAATATCGCTTTCGGTTATCGACGAAAGCATATTGGTCAGGTCAGCATCATCATTGCCATTATACCCGACCAGGGTACGATCTGCCTGCGTAAGGGTTGCCCATATGATGCGATCTTTCTTCTGAAGAGAGGATAACCCTGTACCCCAGTATCGGGCAGCCGAAAATGACCTTTGGACCAGTCCCTGGTAGTAAAGTTCCGGCAAGTCTGCGCCTTTTTCCATCAACGTGGCGGCAGACCTTAGCGCCTGTGGAGTCATATTTGAAGTGCGGAAACCAATGGTATCGGTAATAATGCCGGTCAATAATGCGCAGGCCGCAGTCTTGTCGATCGTAAAACCGAGCGGTTCAAGAACATCAGCCAGTAACGCGGCAGTAGCTACAGCCTCGGGATCTACATAGTTTATTTTAGCATAACCCGGGTTAGTGATGTGATGGTCAAATTGCAAATCTGGCTGCCGGTCACCAAATACGCCACCGATCCGTTGGATATCAGCGGCATCGACGACGATGTAGGTATCGAATTCACCCTTGGCCTTTTGTTTTATATCCTTAAAACCGGCCAGGTGGTGGAAACTGCCTGGCACCGGGTCGGCCATGACCATGCCGACCGTTTTCCCGGCCAGGGCTAACGCCCGGCCGAGCCCGAGAATCGAGCCAACCGCGTCGCCATCGGGACGCACGTGAGTGGAAATGAGCACCTTCTGGGCTGCTGCAAGGCGTTCCTTGATTTGAGCCAATAAGTCCGCATCATTCCTGGCTGTCATCGCTATCGTCCTCCTCCAGATCGTCTGGTTCGGGCGGATCCTGCGTATCTTCGCGCAAGGTCGCCAGAATTTGTTCGATACGGTCTGCCTTTTCAGGAGTTGGATCCCAATGAAATCTAAGCCTGGGGAACACCCGAAGTTCGACTTTTTCAGCCAGCATATGGCGAATAAACCCGCTGGCTGATTCCAGTCCGGACAATATTTCCGCGGACCGCTGGCTGCCTTCGATTGCCGACACGTAAATATCGGCAAAGGCCAGTTCGCGATCTACCTTCACATCGGTAATATTCGCCCCGAGCAGGCGCGGGTCATGCACCTGCCCCATGACCAACATTTCAGATAATTCCTGGCGAATCCGGTCACCGATTCGCTGCAATCTTAATTTCGAGGGCATGTACCTTTCCCTGTTCTACCTTACGAAGCCGCTATTGTACCGCGTTCTATTGTGTAGCACACCAGGTCGTCACCGACTTCGCAGTCGTTGTAGTTTTTAAACGAAGCGCCGCATTCAAAACCGGTCCGTACTTCGCGCACATCGTCTTTCTCGTGCTTCAAAGAGGCAAATTCGCCTTCGTAGAGCATGGTATCGTCGCGATAGATGCGAACTTTGGCGTTTCGCCGGAATTCACCCGTGGCTACTTTACAGCCGGCTACAACACCAACTTTGGATATGCGGAAAATTGCCTGAATTTTACCACGGCCCAGGATGACTTCTTTCGCCACCGGTTCCAGCAGACCTTTCATGGCTTTTTCGATATCTTCGGTCAGCCGGTAAATGATGTCGTAAAGACGAATGGAGATACCCTCGGTCTCGGCCAACCGGCGAGCGCCACCGTCTGCCTGTACGTTGAAGCCGACCACAATGGCCCGTGAGGCTGTGGCCAGCATAACATCGTTTTCACTGATATTGCCTGTCTCGGCGTGCAAGATGTTGATCTTGATATCGCCTTTGCCCAATTCGTTCAACGAGGACACAATCGGTTCGAGGGAGCCTTGCACGTCCGCTTTGACGATCAGGCGCAGCTCGTGGTCTTCACCAGACTGGACCTTGCTGAACAGCTCTTCCAGGGTAGCTTTTGGCGCGGCTGCCTGGCGCTGCTGGGCTCGGGCAACACGCTCGTCGATGATCGCCCGGGCTGTCCGCTCGGAGTCTTCGACCACAAAGAGGTCGCCGGCATCCGGCACCTGGTTCAATCCCATGATCTGGACCGGGGTTGATGGCCCGGCTTTGCGGATCTTGCGCCCGTGGAAGTCGAACATGGCACGGATGCGGCCATAAGCTGTACCGGCCAGCACAACATCGCCCGTTTCCATGGTGCCGTTGTAGATCAGCAGCGTGGCAATGACACCTTTGGACTTGTCGATCTGCGCTTCGATGACTGTGCCCAGCACTTTCCCTTCCGGGTTGGCGTCGATCGTGATCGTATCGCTGACCAGCAAAATAGCTTCCAGCAAATCATCGATGCCCTTGCGCTGCTTCGCCGATACCGGGACGACCATCGTATCGCCGTCCCAATCATCCGGCACCAGGCCGGCTTCGGCCAACTGGTTCTTGGTAAAGTCCGGATTGGCATCCTGCCGGTCGATTTTGTTCATCGCCACGATGATCGGCACCCGGGCTGCCTTCGCGTGTGAAATGGCCTCGCGGGTCTGCGGCATCACACCATCGTTGGCCGCCACGACCAGAATGACGATATCGGCACCCTGGGCGCCGCGCGAGCGCATGGCTGTAAAAGCCGCGTGCCCGGGCGTATCCAGAAAGGTGATCAACTTGCCTTTGTGCTCCACCTGGTAAGCCCCAATGTGCTGGGTAATCCCACCGGCTTCGCCGCCGGCCACGTTGGTGTTTCGGATCGCATCCAGAAGAGTCGTCTTGCCGTGATCGACATGACCCAGAATTGTCACAACCGGAGGGCGTGTAACCAGGTTACCGCTGTCTTCGCGGGCAATAATTTGCCGCCAGAGAGGCACCTCTCCGGTTTCTTGTTCCTGAACCTCTTCGTAAATTTCTGCTTTTGCTTCAAAGCCCAACTCGGAAGCAACCACCGCGGCCGTATCGAAATCGACCTGCTGGTTGATATTTGCCATAACCCCATTCGACATCAAGATCTTGATGACCTGGATCGGGCTGGAATCCGTGCGTTGAGCGAGATCGCGCACCGTCATACTGGCAGGTAATTCAATCGTTTTTGACCCGTTATTGCTCATATCTCACCTCACTTTCCATGTTACTCCCTGCATCCCCTATTCTTTCCTGGCGACAATGTTTGAAAAAGAATTGGCCGGGGATAGCGCCTTATGGTGGGTTGAGCTAATTGAAGGGACAATACGACTAAACCTTCAAGGGTTTGCTCTATCCAAGAACGGGACTGAGAATTTCAGGCTTCGATAATTTCTTCCGGCAGGGTTTTCATAAATTCTAGAAGAACTTCCCGGTCCTGTTCGGTCAATTCAGTTTTCAAAGCATGGGAGAGCCCACCTTTCAAGGCTTCCTCCCAACAAACACGCTTATCGTGAACATATGCCCCGCGACCAGCGGCTTTGCCAGTGGTGTCCACGCGGATCCCTTCCGGGCTGCGCACAACCCGGATTAGAGACCGCTTGGCCAAAACCTGATGGCATCCCACACAGGTTCGCTGCGGCACGTGTTTCACATGTTTGAACGGTTTTTTCGCCACCTTTCTTTCTCTTTGATTTAAACCCTATAATTCCCAATTCCAATCGTCGCCATCGCGGCGGTGTTTCTTGTGGACGATTACCTCGCCCCGATCGGGATCGAATTCAACTTCGGTATGTTTTTTCTTCTTCTTCGACTTTTTCTTATCTTTGGATGCACCGGTGCTATCCGTTTCTTCTTCGTCTTCGAAGGGAATTGCGCCGATCGCATCAGGCCGGAGTTCGAATAACTTTCCAAAACTTCCTTCTTCTTCGGCCTCTTCTTCCTCTTCCTCGCCTTCTTCCTCTTCTTCCTCTTCCTCTTCCCCTTCGACTGAAGGTGCTTCGCTTAATTCCGCAACACCTTCCTCAACAGACTCAGGTTCCCCAACTGCCTGTGAGGTTTCTTCGCTGATCTCTCCGGCTGCCGGCGATTCGAGCACTTCTGCAGCCTGTTCGGCCTCACCCGCAACGATTTCAGCCGCTTCTTCAGCCGGCGCCGTTTCGAGCGCTTCGGTTGTTTCGGCCGTAACTTCCGCAGGAGCTTCAGCCTCAACCGGAGCGGCCGCTTTCGCTTCTGCCATCGCGGCTACCCGCTCGTCCAGGGACTGCATGAGGCTTTCGATTTCCTGCAAGGCTCGCGGTCCAATACCGTTCAACCGCAAAATATCGTCTGCGTTGAGCTTCATCTGCACGGCCATTTCACCCAGGGTGCTGAAGCCGGCTTCTTGTAAAATATAGGCCACGTGTTCGGGCAGCCCGCTGTCCAAAATACTGACATCGAAGGTGTCTGCCGGAACCTTGGCGCGAGCTTCGGTGAGAGCCTTGTCATCGACTTTCGTCTCTTCAACCTTGGAACTGATGCGCCGTTCGACCCGATCCACGAAGCGAGACATTTGGTCGTATTCTTCTGGCTGCAAAGGCCGGCCTTCGGCCTTACGGGCCAGCAATTCTTCCACCTGGTGCATCGACCCGGTTTCCTGGGCAGCCAGTTCACGGATGACTTCTTCTTTTTGCAGCTTGTTCAGGGCATCACTGGCCGCTTCAGGCAGGCTCTTGATATCGATGCGCCAGCCGGTCAGCTTGGCGGCCAGGCGGGCATTCTGCCCGTCGCGCCCAATCGCCAGGCTGAGCTGGTCTTCGGGCACCACCACCGTGGCCGTCTTTCCGCCGCTGGAATGGTCGTTCAAATAAACGCCGGTCACCCGGGCGGGACTGATGGCTTTGGCAATAAATATGGCCGTGTCTGCGTTCCATTCGATTACGTCGATCTTTTCGTCGTGCAGCTCCCTGACAATGGCCTGGATGCGCACGCCGCGAATGCCTACGCAAGCGCCGACCGGATCGATACCCTGTTGGGTAGCCGAAACGGCCACTTTGGCGCGCTCACCCGGCTCGCGGGCAATAGAGCGAATCTCGACGACCCCGTGATAAATTTCAGGTACTTCATTCTCCAGCAAGCGGCGCAAGAAATTGCGGTGCGTGCGGGAGAGAATAATCTGGGGACCCCGCGGGTTATCTTTAACTTCGGCGACCAGGGCGCGGACCCGGTCGTGAATTCGTGGCCGTTCACCCTGTATCATTTCTTTACGGGGCATAACGCCTTCGGCTTTCATTTCCAGGCCGACCGTTACACCCTGGGCATTGACCGCTTGAACCAGGCCGCTGACAATCTCGCCCACCTGTTTCTGATAATGGTTGAGCTGAGCCTGTCGCTCGGCATCCCGGATGCGCTGTTGGATAACCTGCCGGGCAGTCTGTGCGGCTACACGGCCGAAATCGCGAGGGGTACTTTCGACGACAACCATATCCCCCATCTCGGCTTCAGGTTCAACGACACGCGCATTTGCCAAAGAAACCTCGGTGCGCTCATCCTGGACCGCATCGACTACTTCTTTCTCGGCATAAACCGTCACCTTACCCGTCTCGACATCCACTTTGGCTTCAACATGCTGTGCGTTTGAGGCATTGACAGCCCGCCGGTAGGCGGAAACCATTGCTGATTCCAAAGCCTTGAGAATTATCTCTTTGGGTAGTTGTTTTTCCTCAATGACTTCGTTGAAAGCCAGATTAAATTCGTTCTTCATTCCTGCGCATTCTCCAAGATACTAACTGGTTACATAATAAGAAAAGTGGGGAGCGCCCACTTTTCAATACGGTCCAACCTTTCCACCGCTTACTTTGAGATTCTATCATAATCCTTGTCAAGGCGCAAGCGAGATATTTGAGGGTGTTGAAAAAGTCGCTTTTCATCATCCGGGTTTGGATATACGTGGCGAAGCCGCCCCGCCACGTATATCCAAAAAATTTTTATTTTTATATGAATGCGTTCTTCAACACTCTCATATTTTCAATCCTATCCTTTGCCCTTCCTTGGCGGTCCCTATGCTATACTTTTCTGGACCTATTTGATTTTTTCAGGCCAATCTTTTCATTCGTCAGGGGTACAACAGCATGGCCGACCAATTCTTATGGTGGCGCGACGGCGTTATCTATCAGATTTACCCGCGTTCTTTTATGGACGACAACGGAGATGGCATTGGAGATCTGGCCGGGATCACCGCCAGGCTGGATTACCTGGCCGGCCTGGGTGTGGACGCGATCTGGCTCTCGCCAGTCAACCCCAGTCCGGACGCCGATTTTGGCTACGACGTCAGCAATTACAACGATATCGACCCAAAATACGGCACCCTGGCGGACTTCGACCGGCTGGTAGAACAGGCCCACCGCCTGAACATCCATGTGGTACTGGACCTGGTGCTCAACCATACTTCCGACCAGCATCCCTGGTTCGCCCAATCGCGCAGCAGCCGCGATAACCCCTACCGGGATTGGTACCTCTGGCACGAACCTGCCTCGAACGGTGGCGTGCCCAACAACTGGTATTCCGTCTTTGGCGGCCACGCCTGGGAAATGGACCGGCAAACCGGGCAGTATTATTACCACATGTTTTACAAACAGCAGCCGGACTTGAACTGGCGCAATCCAGCGGTACGCCAGGCTATGCTGGACGTGTTCCGCTTCTGGGCCGACCGCGGGGTCGATGGTTTCCGCCTGGACGTGTTCAATATGTATTTCAAGAACGACCGCTTTCCCAATAACCCCCCGGCCATTGGCATCCGTGGATTCGACCGCCAAAAGCACATCCATGACTGCGACCAGCCAGAGATGATGCCCCTGTTAGCCGAAATCCGCAATCTGCTGGACCAGTACCCCGAGCGCTACGCTGTGGGCGAGACCTTCGAGCACACCCCCAGGAAGGCCGCCGCTTATTGCGCCCCAGGCCGTTTACACGCCGCATTCGATTTCACCTTCCTGGAAACGCCCTGGAAACCTGCCCGCTTTTTAAAAGCCATTCAGGATTGGGAAAATGCCATGGAAGAGGGTTCGCGGCCAACCTATGTACTCAACAACCACGATAATCCGCGCTCGGCTACCCGTTATACCCACAACGAAGACGACGATCTGCTCAAAGTGGCTGCTGCGCTTTTGCTGACCCAACATGGTACCCCTTTCCTCTATTACGGCGAGGAAATCGGCATGCGGGATATCCCCCTGCGCAAATCACAGGTCCAGGACCCGGTCGGCAAACGCTATTGGCCATTCTTTAAAGGACGGGATGGCTGCCGCTCGCCCATGCAGTGGGACGATTCCCCCCAGGCCGGTTTCAGCCAGGGCAAACCCTGGCTGCCCGTGCACGAAAATTACCTCCACCGCAATGTGACCGCCCAACAGTCCGACCCGGATTCGCTGCTCAACTTCTACAAAGCGCTGATCCGCCTGCGCAAGGAAGTGCCCGCCCTGCGCGATGGCTTTTTCCAGCCGCTGACCTTCGAACCTCAGCGCCTGCTGGCGTATTTGCGCCAGGACCGGGACCAGACCGTCCTGGTAGCGCTCAACTTTGGCAAACGGCCAGTCAAACTGGCCCTGGGGGCCATGGTCCGCGGGAGCGATTGGGACCTGCTGCTTTCCAATAAACGCCAGCGCCTGGAATCGATTAAGAATACAGCCCTGTTGAAACTGGCCGGCTATGAGGCCCTTTTGCTGATCCAGAAGAACGGGCAGCACTAAACCAGCTTCTTTCTAGTAATTTTCGAAACTACTCAACTACTGCAGAGGATTAGGGTATTTTTATTATTTTTTGCGCGCTTTGCGCGCAAAAAATAATAAAAATACCCTCTCTTTGCGCACTTATCTGAGCGGTTACTAATTTTCTAAAGATAGCACGCGCCGGCTTCGAAAGCCGGGCTACCATACCGCAGATCGGTTTTCACCTATGTGAACTTGTTGGGTTCGGGCAATTTCCTGGCAGACAAACGCCCGATGTCCGGCCAATTTCCTCGATAGGCCCGAACCCAACCTGCGGGCTCTTTTCAAATAATCTTCTCAGCGCTCTCCGCGTCTCTGCGGTGTAATCTTCTTATTCCCCAACGTGGCTCAGCGGAAAATACCCAACGCCTCCAGGCGATCCAGATCCTCCGGCCGGTCAACGTCAAAGCTGAGCGCCGGCGAATCGACCCGCACCAGGGCGGCGCCGGCTTCCTGCGCAGCCAGGGTGTGTTTTGCCAGCGACCCCGGCCCGAAGCGGAATGGAATAACCGAGATCGGCGCGAGCATCAAGATATTGGTCCCATTGCCTAACTGGTCCGGGGCGATGACCACCAGCGGCGGTGTGACCGCGGCCGCGATCACTTCATTCAAGCTCTCGCGGCTCAACAGGGGCAAATCCGCCGGCACCACCAGGATGGCCTCGGCTCCCCGTGCAGCGACATCCCGGCAGGCGCGCTCCAGGGAGTGGTTCAAACCGGGCAGGTCTGGCTCACACAACACCTCCGTCCCGTAACGGAGCCCAATTTGGCGCATTTCCGCACCGGCCGTGACCAGCAGCACCCCGGCCAGAGCCGGCCAATCGGCCAGCACACCCAGGGTATGCTCCAGCAGGCTTTCGGCCAGCCGTGCCCGTTGGTCAGCCGAGAGCACGCCCGCCAGGCGAGACTTGGAGGCGGTCCCGGGCTTGACCGGCACGACTGCCCAAATTTTCATCCGCGCTTCCCGCTCTTTATACTTTTTGCGAACTCCAAAACCCCCTGTGCCACCGCCTTACGCTCGTCCAGCCCGGACATCAGGGTAGGTATCGCGCAGGCTGCCATCCCTAAAGTCTCCACCGCAGCCTGCAAAGCTGCGTCGATCTCATCCAGTACAAAGCCGTCCAGCACGTCCTGGTAATGCTCCGCCACCGCCGGCGCGGAGGGCTCGATGCCCAGTTCCTGGAACATCTTGGCCGCCGGTCCCTTGACCGTCTTCCCGCCTAAAATCGGGCTGACTGCCACCACTAACCGCTTTTGCAGCAGCGGGCGGATCCCCGGCAGCAGCAGAATTGGGTCGATGCTGACAAAGGGATTCGAGGGGCACATCACCACCAGGTCGGCCTGGTCTAGAGCCGCCAGCACCTCGGCCGAAGGCCGGGCTTCTTCGATCCCCTCCCAGCGCAGGCCGGTCAGCCGTGGCTGCCAGCCGAAATGGACGAAATACTCCTGAAAATCCAGCTCGCCCT
Source organism: uncultured Chloroflexia bacterium (assembly GCA_963704755.1). Classification (GTDB taxonomy): domain Bacteria; phylum Chloroflexota; class Anaerolineae; order Anaerolineales; family Anaerolineaceae; genus Bellilinea. The sequence goes on along the minus strand of OY969938.1, from coordinate 4,097,468 downwards.
GGTCGGTGATCACCCGCGTGTGGACCGGCATATCACACATCGGCAGGATGGCATGGCGCACACCCAATGCCTGGGTAATCTGGCCGGTAGCCTGGGTCAGGCGCATGCCGGAGCGGAGCAGGCTGGTGCGCACCAGGTGAGTGGCCAGGTCGCGATCGCCCAGGCGGAACCAATCCGGGCCGCCGAGCTTGCCGAGCGCCTCCAGGCAGTGATAGGTCTCGTCCGCCAGCCCCCAGCCGGCTGCGGGGTTGGAAAGCCCGGCCAGGGTATATGTAACCGTATCCAGGTCCGGGCAAATTGCCAGGCCCAGGTGTTCGAAATCATCACCGGTATTGACGATAATGCTCAATTGTTCCGCAGGCAGCAGCGCCGCCAATCCCTGGGCCAGGCGCGCCCCGCCCACACCACCCGCCAGGGCGGCTACATGCAGTCCAGAAAAATCAAGATCAGGTTCCAATGGGTTTGCTACTCCCTCCCGGGTCGGTTTGCCTGGATTGTAACGCCGGAGGAAGGAAAACGGAAGTAAACCCGACGGGAACCCACGCTTGCATCAGCCCTCTTCGCCGCTAACCTCGCCAACCACCTCCAGGTCGAAAGGTACCCCAACCGTCTGGCCGGCCTCCTTCAATCCCTTGACCACTTCCGTCAGCAGGGGCACACCCTCACGAGTATATTTTTCGGCCAGCTCAAACTCTTTCTCGCCATGGATATAGATACGCTCCTGGCCGGCGGCCTTAGGCGCCTCTTTGAGGGTACGGATCATGTCATCCATATCGGCCTTGAAAGCCTGCGGGTCGCGGAAGGCATCGATACGCACCGCCGCGAAAAAATGGCCTACATTGGCCGGCAAATTCTGGCCGCTGCGTCCCACGTGGGCACCAAAAGCCGCCCCGGATAGCACTCCGGAGAAGATGTCGACCATCAAGCCCAACCCATAACCCTTGTAGCCACGCATCAGGTCGGTGCCGCCCAGCGGCATTAGGGCGCCGCCTTGCAATACCGCCTTCGGGTCGGTAGTCACCTTGCCGTCCTTATCCACCCCCCAGCCTTCCGGAATTTTCTCGCCGGCCTTATCATAGACCGTCACTTTACCGATCGGCACAATACTGGTGGCCATATCCAACACGAACGGTTTCTCACTTAATGTCGGGGCTGCCACAGAAATCGGGTTGGTACCGATCAGGGCTGTCCTTCCATAAGTGGGGGCAACCAGGGGCTGTGCGTTGGTAAAACACATCCCGACCATATCGTACGGCAAGGCCATCATGGCGTAATAGCCGGCGATGCTGAAGTGGTTGCTGTTGTGGGCGGTCACGAAGGCCACCCCGGATTCGCGCGCCTTGTCGATACAGCGCAGCATAGCGTTGTACCCCACCACCATGCCCAGTCCATTGCCCCCGTCCACCAGCAGTGTAGCCGGCGTCTCGCGCTCGATGCGGAACGGCGAAGAGGGATCGATTAGCCCTTTGAGAATGCGGCTGCCGTAATAGGTGTTCAGGCGGATAATCCCGTGCGAGCTGACACCGCGCAGGTCGGCCGAAATCAGGATTTCAGCCGCGATACGGGCGTGATCCTCTGGAACGTTCAATTGGGTAAAGAAACGAATGATGTAATCCTTCAAGTCCTCGGCGCGAAATAATTGAGCGGCAGGCATTTTCCGACCTCCAATTTAGCCCATATGAAACCATCGTTTTCCAGCAATTCCTGAAAAAGTTGTGGATTTTTCCCAATCCGGCTATTTTTAGCCGGCGTATTTTGATTATATAACAAAGCTCCCGGCGGAATTTACCCCGCCCGGCGAGATCACTCTTAAATCCTCCAAAAGAATGACCGACAAAAACCGATCTTTGTTGCTTTTCCGTCAATGTTGAACTATCGAGTATTGAATATTCTTCACCGGACGGTTACGCCATACAAAAGCAACAATTGACGCCTAGTAAACACACGTTGTAACAAGAAGTCCGGCAACCATCACTTGTGCCGAGCTCCTCGCCCAACAATTTCAGCCCATAACATTACTGGACACAAACACAGGAGTACATCATGAACGTATCCATACTCGGAATCGGCAATATGGCCAAGGGGTTGGTCGCACGTTTTCTCGCAGGCGGCAACACCGTCACCCTGTTTACCCGCACCGCGGAAAAAGCGCCCGAGTTGACCGGCCAGTTCGCGGCCCAAACCAAAAATGACGCCGCGTTGAAAATCAATAAATTAGGCGATCCCCTTCAGGATGAGATCGTTATCAGCAGCATCCCTTTTCCGGCGGTGAAAGAAACCGTTCAGGCTCACCAAAGCCAATTGAGCGGAAAAATTCTGGTCGATCTGAGCAACTTGTTTACCTCGGTTATGGCTGACCTGAAGTTCGTCAATACTTCCGCCGCTGAAGAAATCGCAAAAGTTGTGCCGGAAGCAAATGTGATCAAGGCCTTCAACACCATCTTTGCCGCCACTCTTGCGGCCAGGCAGGTGGGCGGCGAAAAGGTCGATATCTTCCTGGCCGGTGATGATGCTGGCGCCAAAGCCAGCCTGGCCCGCCTGATCGAGTCCGGCGGGATGCACGCGATCGATGCCGGCTCGCTGAAACGCGCCCGCCAGCTCGAAGGGCTGGCTCTGGTGTGGGTCGGCATGCAATCCGGGTTGGAGCACCCCTGGCAAGGAGCCCTCAGGGTGATCTAATCGCCGGTCCTAAAATATAGTAACTGGACTGCCTGGAAAGTAATACCTCTATGCCGGAGTTCTTTTAACGGAAGCCTGGGTGGTCACAAAAAAAAAGTACGTCATCCAGTTGGCGGGTTTCCAGGCCGGTTCAAGAATCCCCCCAGTCCCCCTTTTAAAAGGGGGGCAAAGGGCAACTCCCCCCATCGAGTTGTGCTTTCTTACCCCCTTTCCGTAAGGGGGGCTGGGGGGATTCTTTGCGCTTACCGGGATGATGCTACGGAGGCGGCTGACGAAAACTTTTAGACCCTCTCCGTCGAGAACCGGTTGACCACGATGGTCGTGTCGTCGGCCAATGGACTCTCGCCGCTAAAGGTAAATAATTCACTGCGGATCGTTTGCACCAGCTCACGGACCGGTAAACCCGCCTGCCGGCAAATGACCTGTGCGAGACGATCCTGGCCGAACAATTCCAGCGCAGGGTTGGTGGTCTCGGTGACCCCATCGGTATACAGGATAAGCAAATCCCCGGCCGAGATTTCTACCGACCCTGAGCGATATTGGGCATTCTCTACCAGGCCAATCGCCGGCCCGGTGGGATTTAACCAGGTCAGGTGATCGCCTGTTGTGAGGTGCGCCCGGTGCAGTAAGGGCGGGTTATGGCCGGCATTGGTAAACGCCAACTGGTTCTGCGCCAGTACCAGCCGCCCAACAAACAGGGTCACGAAGGTAGTGAAATTGAGGTTGTGAATGAAAAAGCGGTTGAGGTGGTCCACCAGGGCGGCAGGATCAGTGTACATTGGGGCCAGGGTGCGCAGCGCCGTTTGCAGGCTGGCCACGATTAAACCAGAGGATACCCCATGGCCGGCCACGTCCGCGATGGCCAGTCCAAACGAATCATCGCCGAATTGGAAGAAATCGTAAAAATCGCCGCTGACGATTTGGGCCGGCTGGTTGAACACGGCCACCTCCAGGCCTGGGAAAGCCGGGGCCTGCTGCGGCAGGAAAGCCTTTTGAACAGTCTGGGAAAGCTCCAGCTCATATTCCAGGCTGCGCTGCTCGTCTTCGGACAGGTGGGTCAAACAAACGTGGGATGTGTAATCCGCCTCCAGCAGTTCTTCCTCGATAAAACCCTGGCAAACCACACAGGAACCCAGGGTTTTCTCTTCCGCCTCATAGATGGCATCGTCCAGCACTTGCAAATGGGTTTCCAACGCATTATCTTTGGCCGGGCCAAGGAATTTTTCTTTTTGATCTGGGGGAGTGGTCTCGATGAAGTCGGAAACCTGTTGCCGTTTTTCCATTAATTTGGCTTTCATCTGGTCAAAATCATAAGGATCCATAGCAGCTCTCCTTTTGAAAACATTATACAGGAACGCATGTTCTAATACAATACCAAATTTCAAGGTTCCGGCTCAGGCCAGTACGGAAATCAGGTGTGTTTCAATGTTTTTCGTGTGCTCCGCACGCGAAAAACATTGAAACACACCTCTCTCTTCCAGCAGCTGAGTAGATCCTAAATTCTTTGCAAAACGATCTTATGCTCGGCCAAACGGTCAGTATGACGATACGTCATGGTTTGATTGGCCAGGTCCAGGCGATAATCCCCATCGCTGACCGTCACCCGGCAGCCACGCGGATATTGCAGGGCCGGCAGATAGAACTCGGTGGGTGCATCGATCGCCGGAGCGTGCCGGAAACGGTATTCCATTCGCCCTGTGCGATAATCGAATTCCAGGAAGAGCGGCTCCCCGGCCGTGCTGCGCGGGAAAGGCCGCAGGATGCTTTGCAGTGCGCGGCCGCCTGAGTTGATGTTGCCCTGGTCGTGCTGCTGATCGCGGCTGAAGATCGACAGGTCCTCGTCATTCCACAGGTCACCGCGGCGGTTGTTGTTATCGGGGTTGTAATTCCAGATGGTGTAGCTGACCAGATTATCTTCCAAGGCCCGAAAAGTACGGTTCAAAGCCTGCGCCTGGCGGCTGAAATCGCCATTGTGGTAAGCGTGTTTGTGATCCAGGTCAAAGGGCGTTCCAAACTCTCCCAGAAAGACCGGGGCGTTCCCCAGGCATTTGCGCGACATTTCCTTAAACGTGCCAATTTGGGACGCGAAAGAACGCCGGATGGCCTGCTCTCCGGCTACCAGTTTTCCACCACCACGAACATCCACTCCCAGCCAGGGGCTGAAGGCCTTGAAAAACAATACGTATGCATCGTACCAGTGCGGGGTAAACACTACTTGTGCTCGTTGTTCGCGATCCCAACAAGGGGGTTCGTGAAAGGCCTCCCCCTCCAGGAAAATCAGCGCTTCGGGCCGGATGGCATGGACCGCCTCGGCTACTTTGGTGGTAAATGGACGCAAATAATCGTTCTCGAAATTCACTTCGTGCCCGGCGATGCGCCTGAAATATTCCGGCTTGATTAAATACGGTTTTCCGCTGCTGTCCACTTCCCAGATGCCCTGCTCGCGCCAGGGACACGCACTGCCCGCCTGCCAGGCGCTCAACCCGCCCGGGTTGAGCAGCTTACGGCCCACCCGGCGGATGCCAAACACCTGCCGCTCCATCACATCCACCACCTGTGGGTAACCGCTGCCCAGGAGCATGGATTGGTAAGGCGTAGGGCTGGGGCCGGTTTGCAGCACCCCGTCGCGCCTGGCGGCGTCCTTCCAGCCGATATAACCCGGCAGGGGCTCGTTGAGCGTATCGTAGCCGATCACGTTGGGCAGGTCACTCAGGCGTTCAGCCAGCACCTGGATGGCCCGGACGTAATGGCGCTGGAGATAATCCTGGATCGATTCACCCGGCACGCCGATCGGCGTACGCCCAGGGGCAAAATCATTGCCGGCAAAAAACAGGGTAAACATGGTCGACGAGGCCAGCTTGGCGCTGTTGGACGGCCAGATCATACGCGGGAAGGGATCGCCGTGCACCTGGTGGACAATCGCCGCGCCGGTTTCGCTCAAACGTTGCAGATCGAACCCGGCTGCCTCGAGCGTCCAACCCGGGGCCCCATCGCCGCCCGAAAAACGGCTCCACACGTCCTGGTGCGGGTCGATAAATACCTGAATGCCATAATCGTTGGCCTTGCGCAAAATGGCGTGAACGTAATCCAGGTATTCCATATCGTACTGGCCCGGGCCGGCGTGTTCGATCGCCTCCCAGGTGACCAGAAAACGCAAAAAAGTCATCCCCCAGGATTTCAACCTGCGGAAATGTTCGTCCGCTTCGGCCAGCGGGAAGGGCCGGCCGACAAACGAAACCTGGCGGTGATTGAAAAATCCCGCGGATTGGTAAGTAGCACCATCCGGCACGACCGGTATCTTGCTTGAGCCACCCAGGTTCACACCCCGCAGCAGCAAGGTGCGGCCTTGATCGTCTTTGAACCAGGGTCCTTGAATGTTCATGAATTACCTCTTCAACCCGTCTATTTTACACTGCAACGTGGTATTAAATGCAAGCACCGCCGGTCCGAATTGGATTAGCGGCGCTCATCCAGGAAATCCCTTTACCTTTTCTGGCTCAAACAGAGAACAAATCCAAAGGAAGAACAGGATAGGTTACTACTCAGCTATCCGATTGAAAGAGAGTGTTTTAAAGATTTTCGTGTGCTTCGCACACGAAAATCTTTAAAACACTCTCAACTTCTTAACCAGTCTGAGCAGTTACCAGGAAAGAATACATTTCGCGTATGACCACCCTTCAAAGCTGGATTCTGAAATTTGGTCAACCGATCCTAAAAATGGGTGATCGACGCGCGTTTCTGTCGCCCATCTCTCATCTCCAGGTCCGATTGAAAATTCGTGTTATATAAATGCGGCGAACCACATTTTATAGCAACCACCGGTCCATTTCTTGGGTGAAGGTATCCTGCATTTTCGTCATGACAGCCATCTCGGCAGAATTTTGGAATAATTCCATCGTCTCTTCAGGAGATACATCCCGAAGATGAGTTTGAATCCACCAAATGTTGCCAAACGGGTCACGTATTCGCCCGGTTCGGTCTCCGAGGATGTTGAAGGTGGTCATTTCAGTCACCTGGGCAGCGCCGGCTTTAAGCGCTTGTGCAAAAACCTCATCGGCATCGTCTACATAAATGCTCAAGAAAACAGGCGTGTCGCGCCATTCTTTCTTGCCATCTGCGATCATGAGGGTGGAACTGCCAACCCGCACCTCAGCGTGACCAATACTGCCGTCAGAATTTTCTACACGGCCAAATTCAAATGCGTCAAATGCGCGTTTCAGGAAGTCAATGAACTGCGCCGCGTCTTTGATGATGATGTAGGGGGTAACGGTTTGTTTGCCATGGGGTAATGGAGCAGATGTGATTTTCATATTCGTCTCCTTATTTACTTTTTATGTAACTACTCAGGACCCTGTGAAAAAGTCCCCGAATTTGAGGTGTATTCGTGGGCGAAGCCCACGAATACACCTCAAATTCGGGTTTCTTCCCTCTGGGCTGTGCAGTTACCTTTTTATAAATTTACGGATCATTAAAGCGACTTCTTCAGGCTGTTCTATGGCCGAAAAATGTCCACAATGCTCAATAATTGCTGTTTCTATATTTTCGATGCCATTTTCCTTAAAGCCTTCCTCATAGGTTTCAATATTAACAGGCTCATCTCCTCCACGCAGGTAGAGAACGGGCATTGGAACAGGCACGTTTTTTAATTGTATATTGTCATTTTCGTCTGTTTGAAAACACCGATATAGATCGAATCCGGCTTTCAAGGCGTCCAAATTCGAGTATGCTCGAGAAAACCAGGCTCTATACTCGTCAGATATTCGATTTCCTTTACCTGCCAGAACATTATAGAAATATGAAAAATACTCAAGCTCTCTTCCAGAAACCAGTTTTTCAGGTAATTCGGGCACTAAATGGAATTTGAAATGCCATATGTATGGATTGTTCTTCACCTCGTTCCACGGCTCTACTCCTGGGATCACAACATTCATAATAACGGCATGGGAAACGCAGTCTGGAGATATTTTTAAACAGGCATAAACGATTTGTCCGCCACAATCGCAGCCAACAAGGGTGACATCCCTTAAATTCATCGCCTCGATCAACGCAAGGATATAGATTGCGATATTTTGCTTGCTATAGGACTGAACCGGGACCTTTGATTCTCCGATGCCGGGGATATCAACGGCAATTACGTGATACTCATCGGAAAGCATCTGCATAACAGGTGAAAATTCCCGCCAATTTGTCGGCCAGCCATGAATAAAAAGGATTGCCGGTTCCGTTGCCTGGCCAGCTTCGACAACATGAATGGGAATACCTTTGGCAACGACGCTCTTGTGGATGAAGACCGGTACATTTTTATTTTCAGCCACTCAAATCACCTCCTTTACATAATGATAATCAAATTGTACACTTGAATTACGACACTTTATGTCGTAAATTACGAAGGGATTCAATTATGTCTAAAATGAACCGGTTGATTGATATCTGGTTATATATCAATCGAAAGAATTTTTTTACAGCGAAGGAGTTGGCCAATGATTTTGGTGTCAGCCTACGCACGATTCAAAGGGACCTGTTGGACCTTAGCGCTTTGGGTGTCCCTTTTTACTCAGAAGTTGGGAGAAATGGTGGATATAGCATGATTCATGGTGAAATGCTTCCGCCTATTTCTTTTAATGAGGAAGAAACAGCCTCGATTATTTTCACTTATGAATCGCTGAAGCAATATCAAGAAATACCTTATGAAGCCGAAATTGACGAAGTAATCAATAAACTCTTGGCCCGGGTTTCTAATCCTCTAAAGGAAAAATTAAATAGCTTTCATGAACATATACTCATGAAGGTTCCTCGCCGAGCAGAAAAAAGCCCTTATCTTAAATCCGTTTTTCGAGCTTCCATAGCAAAACAGATATTATTATTCCGTTATGATTCTTTGGATCGCAATAAAAACAAAAGAGCCATCCCCCTTGGGATATATTCCGAAAACGGATATTGGTATTTTCCTGCCTATGACTTGGAACATGAACGCATTTATCTTTTCAGGGTGGACAGGGTATTGAGTCTTCAAGAGGGAGAGATTAGCAATATCGAGTTCCTAACGATGGCCCAATGGTTGGAACATAGGAGTGACCTATCTGCCGAAGATTTTGTAGAGCTCGTGTTACGGATCAGCCGAAAAGCAGTCCGAGATTTTCCAAACACCTTTTTTCAGTTTTCAGGAATTGTTTGGGAAGATAAAAATATCGGCATTTTACACCAGAAGATTTCTAAACGTGAATATCCTTATATCGCATCCTTAATTGCAACTTTCGGCCATGAGGCCGAAATCCTTGAACCACAGGAATTAAGAAAATTGCTCGTCGAAAACCTGACAAATACACTTGAACTATATCGAAACAATTAGTTAGTGGGACACCAGGTAGCGAAAATCCGTTCCTGCAAGGGGCTCTTTTTAGCAGAAGATACAGCCGCTAGCCCGGTTTTGTATGGACATATTGCCTGTTTCAGAGGGGCGTTATGCGTACCTTAAATACGCCTGGAGGGTCATCCGGTAGGCAGTGGATCCGGCAAATAATATCAGGATCCTTCTGGCATCGCTACGTTCGATGCTAATGGAAATATAGATCTTTTGCAACTACTCAGCTACCGCAAAAAGAGGGGTGTTTTTATTATTTTTCGTGTACTTCGCACGCGAAAAATAATAAAAACACCCCTGATTTCCGAATGGGCCTGAGTAGCAACGATCTTTTACTTTAGGTTCCGCACCTTGGGATAGCGGAAAGCGACGAAAACGCCGTAGAACAACGATACGATCGCCCCCACCCCCACCGAAATTGGAGCGCCTAGCCAGTCGGCCACGTAGCCGGCCTGCAAGCCGCCCATGCGCATGGTCACCTGGAAGGTCATGGTATAAAAGCTCATGATCCGGCCGCGCAGCTCGTCCGGTGCGACGATTTGCAGCAAGGTGTTGGCCAGGGCGTTCTGCATCACAAAGCTGAAGCCCACCACTACCATCGCGAGGGTCGAGAAAACAAAAGATTTCGACCAGGCAAAGAAGATCAACACCACCGGGAAAAGGATATTGCCAACAGTCAGCATCCGCCCGCGTCTGGCCGATTCGTCCATCGAGGCCACCACCAGGGCCGAAATCACCGCCCCGATCCCTACCGCAGCCAGCAGAATGCCCAGGGGCAGCGCCTCCGGGGACTGGCAGGTGAGCATGCCGCTCCCCGAGCGGCAGAAGAAATTGATCACCGGGGTCGCACTGCCGTTGAGGATGTTTTCGGCGAAGACCGGCATGAGGGTGTTATAAGGCATCGACAAAAATGCGCTAACCGCGACCAGGCTGATCAACACCGTGATGGTGCGGTTCGAAAGGACAAAGTGCATCCCTTCCGACATGTGCTTAATCGCATGGCCTTTCTCGGTAAGCTGGTGCGAGGACTTGGGCAGGTTGCGCATGAAGAACAGGCTGATGATCACTGCCGCAAAGGTGATCGAGTTCCACAGGAAGGCGTTAGCTTCGCCGGTCGTCGCAACCACCATCCCGGCCAGAGCCGGCCCCACCACCCGGGCCGTGTTGAACATGGCCGAGTTCAGGCCGATTGCATTGGTTAAGTCGTCTTTGCCCTCGACCATATCGACGGTAAATGCCTGGCGCACCGGCAGGTCGATCGCATCGATGACGCCGAACATAAACGAAAGCAGATAAACATGCCAGACCTGCACCACGCCGGTGGCCGTCAGCGCCCACATAATTAAGGCCTGAATGGAAAAACAGATCTGGGTAAAAATAATGACCTTGCGCTTGTCGAACCGGTCGGCAATCGAGCCGCCCCAGAATGAAAACGGGATCACCGGAATGAGATAGACAAAATTGACGATCCCCAAGGCCACCGCCGACCCGGTCAGGTCATAGACCAGCACTTGCTGGGCCATGGTTTGCATCCAGGATCCCACCAGTGACACGGTCTGGCCGCCAAACCATAAACGATAATTGGGGTGCCGTAAAGCGCGAAAAGTATTGGGGACGCGTGATATCTTGCCCACGGTTGGAGCCGTGGTTATATTATCGATATTCTTTTTTACAGACATAAAATTCTCAAAAAATTGTAAGATTGGGTAGGCACAAATTATACTCCCGGTGCGGATGATATAATACGCCTTGGTTTCATTATGTTACGCAGCCGCTATCGACGCATAATCACGTTTTTTGCCGGGGTGTTGATCCATCTGGCCTGGTGGGATATTCTCTTGCCCCACATCGGGTTGCAGCGCCTCTCCAAAAGAACCCGCGAGAACCGCTTACGCCGGGTCGCTGCCAATTACCGCGAGCTGGCCATTCAGTTGGGGGGTGTGCTCATCAAGGTCGGCCAATGGCTTTCCTCGCGCCTGGACGTGCTGCCCCAGGCAATTACCGATGAGCTCTCCGGTCTGCAAGACGAAGTTCGCCCGGAGTTGTTCGCCGATATTCGCAAAGTGGTCGAACAGGAATTCGGCGGGCCGGTCGAGACGCACTTTACCGGCTTCGAAATTCAGCCCATCGCCGCCGCGTCCATTGGCCAGGTCCACCGTGCTCATTTGTTCGACCCGGCCGGTGACGATGATCCGCTTGTGGAAAGGCCGGGCGAAGTAGTGGTCAAGGTACAGCGCCCGGATATCGAAATGCTGATCCGGACCGACCTGGCCGCGCTAAAAGTGGTCAGCCGCTGGGTGGAGTTATACCGGCCCATCCGCAAACGCGTCAACGTGCAGGGGTTGCTCAACGAGTTCAGCCGATCGCTGTGGGAAGAAGTGGATTACCTCCATGAAGGGAAGAACGCCGAGACGTTTGCCGCCAACTTTGCCGATGAACCCCGCGTGCGCGTACCGGCCGTATATTGGGGCCACACGACCCGCCACGTGCTCACTTTGGAAGAAATCCGGGCCATCAAGATTACCGACTACGCTACCATCGAGGCGTATGGCATCGATCGGGCCGAAGTGGCCTCGCGGCTGCTGGATGTCTATCTCAAGCAAATATTCGAAGACCATTTTTTCCACGCCGACCCGCATCCGGGTAATCTTTTCGTCCTGCCAGAAGACCTGGACGAGAATGGGCAGGCCGCCAGATGGAAACTGGTCTTCGTCGATTTCGGTATGGCCGGTGAAATCACCCCCAACATGCTGGACGGGCTGCGCCAGGGATTGATCGCGGTGGCCAACCAGGACGCCGACCAGCTCATCCAGGCCTACCAGACCATGGGGATGCTGCTTCCCACCGCCGACGTGGACCTGCTGCGCAAAGCCAACCAGGCCGCCTTCGATCGTTTCTGGGGCAAGACCACTCCCGAATTGATGAACATTTCCACCCGCGAGGCGGCCGCCTTTGTGGGCGAGTTCCGCGGGCTGCTCTACGACATGCCCTTCCAGTTGCCGGACAATATCATTCTGCTGGGTCGCTGTCTGAGCATCCTCAACGGCATTTGTACCGGGCTGGACCCGAATTTCAACGTCTGGCAGAGCATCGTGCCTTACGCCCGTAAGCTGGTAGCCGACCAGGCCGGGCCGGTGGTCGAAAAAGCGCTTTCCTCCATTGGAAAGTTCGTCCAGGCATTGATCAGCCTGCCCCGTCGCACCGAAGCGCTGCTTTCCAAGTTGGAACGAGGCCGGCTGGAAGTGCGTATGCCGGAGCTACAATCGCAGGTCACCCGCCTGGAGCGCAGCACGCATCGCCTGGGTACGGCGATTTTCTTTGCGGCCTTCTTGTTCGCTGCCGTTCAATCTTTCCAAATGAACCAGCTCTGGATAGCCGGTGGATTCGGCATCGTGGCGCTGATCCTGGCCATCGCCGGGCTGCTGTTTCAATAATTTTTTCTTCCAAATAACTGCTCAGGATCACTTTAATAAGTACCCGAAATTAGGGGGTATTTGCGGACGCGAAGTCTACGTAAATACCGCAATTACGGGATTCTCAATCGTTGGGTTGAGCTGTCAAACCATTAATTATCCACGGGGAAATATTTTTTGATTTTTCGTGTTGTGAGGCTTACAATACGGAGACCGTAACCACTCAGCTATCCCTAAGAAAAAGGGTATGTTGGATGATTTTCGCAAGCGAAACCCGCGAAAATCATCCAACATACCCCTCCCGAACCTGAGTGGTTAGCGGAGATCATTATTTAATTGGAGAAATAATCATGTCGCGACCATTTTACATTCCTGAAAGTGCTATGGCCATCGTCGCGCACCCGGACGATATCGAATTTTCCTGCGCCGGCACGATGGCGCGTTGGGCGCGTGAAGGCGCGCGGATCAGCTACGTTTTATGCACCAGCGGTGACGTGGGCATCGCCGAACCCGGCATGACCCGCGCCAAAGCGGCCGAAATCCGCGAAGCGGAAGCACGCGCTGCCGCCGAAATCGCCGGCGCGCGTGAGATCATCTTTTTACACGAGCGAGACGGCCTGCTCCAGCCCACCCTGGAACTGCGCAAGAAATTGGTGCGTGAAATCCGCCGGTTCAAGCCCGAGGTCGTCGTCACCAGTGACCCAACGGTCGTCCTGGCCAGCGCGGATTACATCAACCACCCCGACCATCGCGCGGCTGCTACGGCCGCCATCGACGCCGTCTTCCCGGCTTCAGGCCAGCCCAACCTGTTCGAGGAACTGGCCGACGAAGGCCTGAAAGCCTTCAAACCGCGCAAAGTTTACGTCACCAGTTGGGACCGCGGCGACCTCTTCATCGATATCACCGACACCATCGACGTCAAAGTCGAGGCGCTCAAGGCCCATACCAGCCAGATGAACGGCTGGGACCCGGCTGAAGAGATCAAGAAGCGATCCGCCGAGGTCGCCAAGGGCAAAGAAATGGCCTACGCCGAAAGCTTCCGGGTGGTCACCCTGGAAAACGACGAATACTGGGAAAAGCACCACGGCGAAGTCGAGGCTTGAGCGGGAAATAATCCATAAGGATAACCAAGCCGCCGGAGGAAAAAACCTCCGGCGGCTTGGTTTTTAATACGAATTCGGGGTGAGGTAGATTACGACTATAAAGACAACAAGCGCTCATAGCCTGCTCGAGGCAGTAGGTTGTTGCCCGCCAAGGAAATGCAGGTAATTTGTTATAGCATCAATCAACCCTCTTTACCTGTATAAGTCCTGTACTGAAAGACCGGCCCCTCAGCCAACATACCAATATACAATTAACTGTAAGATTTTCCGGTTTCGCCCGTTTTCATAGTAGCACGCGCGCGCAATTTTGGAGACTCTATGAACCTTTTCCAGCGACACCCTAAATCCCCAATTACCACTCCGGCAAGTTTTAGCGACCTGTATGAGCGCAACCGCCTCCCGGTTTTTCGGTACATCTACGGCCTTACCGGCGGCCCGCAGGATATCGTCGAAGACCTGGCAGCGGAGACCTTCATGCGCGCCTGGAAAGCCAGGCACCGCTTCGAGGGAACGGCAAATTCGGCCACCGGCTGGTTGATCCGTATCGCCAAGCGCCTGGTCATCGACGAATACCGCCACACGCTTCAGGCATCCCGCATTCAACCGGATGAGTTCCCGGCAGGAGCATTGCCCGAACAGGCAGCAATCGCCCAAGAGCAAAAGCTCTTTCTGCTCGACCAGTTGGCCAGTTTGCCGGATGGGCAGCGTGAAATGCTCATCCTACGCTACACGCTAGGCTGGCGGGTGAATGAGATTGCCGATCACCTTGGCATGACGGAAAACAACGTTTCTGTCACTATTCACCGGACGCTTTCCCGGATGAAGGAACAATGGTTGGCCGCCGAATTTGACTGCCAGCCCGCGGTCTTTTCCCAAGAGGAGATTCCCTATGAAACCCATTCCTGATGAAAAACAGATCGAAGAAATGCTCACAAACCTTGCACCCGAACCAAACGGGCGGCTCGAGCGCCGCTTGGCCCACGCCCCGTGGACACCGCGAATGGTTACCCACCATCTACTCATCAACACGGCTGCGGTGTGTGCCTTCCTGGCCGTCGTCCTGTTTATCGCTTCTACACCCCAAGGGCATGCCTTTGCGCAGAGCATATTGCAATTCTTTGTCCGCACCGAAGGCGACACACGCCCCGTACCGACCCTGGTTTCCATGGTCCCTACGCCCGGCGCAACTGGCGATGATAGCGCCAACCCGGCCCTTGGGACGCGCTTGCCCTTCGAGGAAACCTGCGGCGACATTTTGCACGCTCGCTGCGGGCTGGACGAAATTCGCGCAATGACGACTTTCCCGATCAGCGGGTTAGTCAACACAGTCGACGGCCTCACCTTTGCGGGCGCTACCGGCGGGCCGGAGCAAGTCATGCTGGTCTACACAAGTGAAAGCGTCAACGGAGCGCTGACCATCACCCAGGAACCAGCCGGCGAAGGCAGCGAAGCGGTCCGGCAAGTGGCTGCCAGCGCCGATGTAGAAACGGTATCGATCGATGGCGTTGAAGGCGAATACGTCCAGGGCAGCTGGCTCTCTATCGATACTGGCAAGGGCATCGCCTGGACGGCCGATCCATTTGTGCAGACCCTGCGTTGGCAAGCCGGCTCCGTCCTTTACACCATGGTCTTCCGCGCCGGCAAAGATATCGGCAGCAAGCTCGACAAGGCAGACATGTTGTACCTGGCCGGACAATTGATCGACCGGCGTGGATGACCACTCCGGCAACGAGCGCCTACAGCCGCTGGAAATCGAAGCGCTTTCGGCGCAGGCAGGCTTCACAGTTATCCAGCCAGGCTGGCTGCCGGGCTAAATATACCTACCTCGGTGCAGAATATACCTCCGAACAAAACACAGCCTGCCTGTACTTCAATTACGGGCAGGGCAATTTGCCCGTGCTGGCGATAGCAGAGCGTCCGGCCGCTGGACCGCTGGACCTGAACGACATCACCATCTCCACGGTGGATATTGGCGACGGTAAAATCATCACCCTGCCTATCGTTCCTGAGACCGTGGAAGTCGGCGGCGCAGATGGCGGGCAAGGCACGCTGATCACCAATGGGGTCAACGCCGGCAACCTGTGCCCGCAGAAGGACCTTAGCGCCAACCAGGCCCTTTACTGGCAGTCTGGCGGCATGGATTACGTCATCTTTGGAATGCTGGACCAGATGCAGGGCGGTGTCTTTATCAGCCGCCTCGAAATGCAACACCTGGCCGAGAACTTGACCGGTGTAGCCACACTTCCGGACGATGAAATCGACCCGCGAAAGATTCGAGACCCTGGAAGACGCCAGCACCCTGGCAGGCTTCAGCTTGAAAGCGCCTACCCAAATGATAGTCGGGAGCCAGTTTGAGCACGCCGTGTACCAGCAAGGCGCCGTCCAAATGGACCGCGCCGCTGGGGAACCGGGCAACCCGGCCGAAGCGGTCGCACTGATATACACTCCAGTAGGAAAACCTGTACGCGGTGGCATCGACTACAACTTCGTCTTCAGCCAGGTAAGCGGCGCACTGCGCAGCCTGGACGAAGTGTATGCCTGGGGTGGCTTCGAATATGTCACGGTCAACGGCCAGACCGGTGTATATCGCAAGATGTGCTGGGACGCTGTGACGGGAGGTACCGACTGCCGCCAGGAACTGTATTGGGACGAGAATGGCATCGGTTACGGCCTTAACCTCTACCAGCCCGGGGAGTTGGAAAAAGAAGCGTTCTTCGCCATCGCTGAAAGCATGCAAGAAATCCGCTAACCCCCGCAGTATTCACCTTTAAATCATTTACCCAAGGGGTTGTCTCAAAAGGGATCCTATTCCCAAAACGAACCGTCGGGGCAGGTCGAATGACCTGCCCCGACGCCATATATGGAGGTTCATTTATGCGGGGAGATCCTTTTTGGACGACCCCTTTTCTAGCCTTATAATCCAAAAACACGCTGGAGATAAATTTTTCGGCGGGTAAGGCTCACCGGGTAATATAAGGTTGTTATCCGGAATAAGTGATCTTTATTGCCCAAACATCTCTTTTAACACCGGGTTGATCGCGTCCCAGTTAGGCAGCAGCACCTGCGCGCCTTCGTTGGTGGTCCAGGATGTGACCATTTCGCGATCCAGCGTGCGGTTGTTGATGCCATTCGGACCGGCCCGCAGCAGGGCCAGGCCCAATCGCGGCCACTGCCAGGCCGGGATGTTGGTATCCACGGCTTTCATCAAGGCGCTGAACACCGCTGGCAGTTTCGGCCAGGAGGCCGGTGAGAGTAACTGCGATATGGCCGCCTTGAGCAGGATCTGCCCCTGGGCCATGCGGAAGAAGTCGTCGGTGCCGGTACGATTGCGCGCAAAAGCCAGCGCCTGGGTGCTGTCGAGTGTGTAGGTGCCGGCGTCATAGCCGGCCGTGGGCTCACTCAGGTGGATGGTAACCCCACCCATCGCGTCGACAATATCCATAAAGCTGTCGAAGCGCACGCGGGCGTAATAGTGCACGTCCACACCGAAGTTCTGTTTAATGGTATCCATGACCGCCTGTGGCCCTGAGCCGGGATTTTGCGCTTCGGCGAAGAAATTGGCCGTATTGATGCGCTGCTCGCCCACCCCGGGGATGGTCACCCACAGGTCGCGCGGGATGGAGAGCATATTGACGGTCGGCTTGAGCGGGATCACACTGATTAAAATATTGGTGTCGCTGCGCCCGGTATAGCTGCCGTCAGGGGCACGGTCGATGCCCAGCAGGAGCACGTTGGTGCGCACTGGCGCCAGGAAATACACCGCCAGCAGCGCGACGAGGGCAATCAAAAAGGTGAGCAGGCAACCCCCGCCCCGGCGCTTTTTAGGCGGCTTGGGTACCGCAATCGGGTGCGGCCCAAACCCTACTTTGACCGGCTGCGGCTGTTGATTAGGCCAGCCGGCGTTACTGCGAGCCGGCTGAGGAGCCGGCTGTCTGGCCTGGAAATGTGGGGATTGCGTTCCGGGGACCACATTGACCGGCTGCGGGGCCGGCCGGGCCGGATAATTGGCGTACTGTTGCGGGCCAGGCTGGACCGGCGCTGGTTGTACAGGCTGAGGAACGGCCGGGTTGGGGTTGTTCTGCGCCGGGCGGGGCGATTCCGTCCGCACGGCCTGGTAATGCTCATTCGGATCAACCGTAATCCGGATCGGGCGGGTAACCTCCGATTGCGGATCGGGCTGTTCTTGATCAAAATCATTCATATTTAACCTTCCAGGCCGTCATTCTAATGCAGAAGGTTAAAAAGGAGAAGAGACGAGAATGAGGGTGTTGAAAAAGCAGCTTTTCATCATCCGGATTTGTGTATATGTGGCGAGGCCGCCCCGCCACATATACACAAAGAAATTTTATATGAAGGCGTTTTTCAACACTCTCGAGAATAGGGGGGAGGACACCGATCCTCCCCCCTGGAGAATGATCAGGGTCAAAAAGCAGAGCGGATTGTACCGCCGTCAACACGAAAGGTAGCCCCGCTCACATAATCGGCAACAGGGCTGGCCAGGAAAGCGACTGCCGCCGCGATTTCCTCCGGCCGGGCAAACCGGCCTACATCATTTGGAGCGATGGCCTGCGCAGCGTTGCGTTCGATTTCTTCCCACGTCTCCCCCCAGCCATGAGCGGCCGCCATACTGACCAGCGCAGGCCGACCCTCCTCTGTCAAGACCGCGCCGGGCGCCACGATATTGGAAGTCACGCCGGTCTCCTTCAGTTCACGCGCCAGAGATACTGCAAGATCGTGGCGAGCTGCCAGCGTCATACTGTAACCCGGTTGGCCCGCAAAAGGCTGCAGCGCCAGGCCGCCCCCAATCTGGATCACCCGGCCCCAGTGGCGCTCGCGCATTTGAGGTACCAGGCGTTGGATCATGCGCACACCGGCAATCACGTTAATGTTGTATTTCTCGACCCAGTCGGTAACAGCCACATCCGTCCACGAGGAGAAGTTGAGGACGCCGGCATTGTTGACCAGAATATCAACCGGCCCGCCGGAGAGCACCGCAGCGGCAACCGCATCGGCTCCGGCGTCGCTGGCGAGATCACCGAGAGCTACCTCGGCTTTCCCGCCCACGGAACGGATCGTCTCCGCGACCGTGTTGGCCCGCCCTTCATCGCGGCCATGCACCACGACCGCCACGCCTTCCTCAGCGAGCAGATTCGCGATGGCTTTACCAATTCCGGAACTCGATCCGGTCACCAATGCTCTTTTTCCTGCCAATTTCAAATCCATGTTAACCCTAACCTTTCAAGTGAATTTTTTTATGCACATCCGTGAGGTTGTACACCGTGGTCCGGCCGGTGCAACCTCACCCGAGAAGTTCAACGATGGACCGGCTGCCTTTCCGGCCGGTCCCAAAAGTTACCTGACAGTCCGTGACAGATTTCTTCGTTTAGATGATTGTCCAGTCGGTCATTTATAAGGTTAAAAAAAATCGCGACTGTCCAACCCGACCGGGGAAACCCTCGAATTTTAACCGGCGCCTGAAGCGTTACAAAAAATCATCCGATCACCCGCCAAAGGGCTTCGAACCCATCTTTGCGGTGCGAGTCCGCGTTGGCTGGGTCACTGATTATGAAATCAATCGTTGCATCCGCCAGCGAGCTCATCATCGCAAGGACAAAGCCCATCGAGGTGTCGCGCATGGGACCCTTGGCGCGAATCCGTTCCAGCAGGTCGGCGATGCCGGCCTTGGTTTTATGCGCCGCAGCGCGGCTCGCCGGTGTGATCTCATCGGAAACCTGGAGCTGCGCTAACGCGCGCCGTTTTTCAGGGCTGGACACTGCCCAGTCCATCCAATTCGACCAGACTTGAAATAACTGCTCATGGAGCCCAGCCTCGACCGGAAGCCCCTGCATAGCAGCAGACGCCATTTCGGTTTCCAGTTCAAGATAGAGTTGGTTAAACAGATCGGCTTTGGTCTCGAAGTAAGTGAATAGCGAGCCGTTGGCTACCCCAGCCTCTTGAGCGATCATCGCCGTCGGTGCGCTCAGCCCTTGCGTGACAATCACCCGGGCTGCCGCCGCCATGAGCGCGTTGCGTTTGTCCATGCTTTTTGGTCTGGCCATATTCCGATTATATCAAAGAGTGAGCAGTCAGTCAATTATAAACAAGCGATTTCTTTTTGTTGGTACAGGGATTGAGGCAATGAGGAAAAGACCCGAATCGTAGGTTGGGTTCGGGCTCTTATTAAACAATGGCTGATTGCAAGAGTATTGACCGGGGAAAGCCCTGCCCGAACCCAACAGGCCGGCAGGAAGTCAACGAGGCGACAAGGCAATGAGGCAAACCGTTGGGTTTCGCTCTTTCCACAAACGACCAAAGCCAATTAAAGTACCGCTCAACCCAACCTACAGTAAGATTGAGAAAACCAATACCTGCAAGGAACGGATTTTGTTGGGGCGGCTTCAACGCCCCAACACCGAACCACCGCATCACCTCCTAGCTTATAGGTTGGGTTCGGGCCCATCCGAAAAATTTGCGTACGAGCAATACGCCAACCGGGCAAAGCCCTGCCCGAACCCAACAGGCTGGCAGGAAGTCAACGAGGCGACAAGGCAATGAGGCAAACCGTTGGGTTTCGCTCTTTCCACAAACAACCAAAGCCAATTAAAGTACCGCTCAACCCAACCTACAGTAAGATTGAGAAAGCCAATATCTTCAAGGAACGGATTTTGTTGGGGGGGCTTCAACGCCCCAACACCGAATCACCGCAACACCGAACCACCGCATCACCACCTAGCTTGTAGGTTGGGTTCGGGCCCATCCGAAAAATTTGCGTACGAGCAATACGCCAACCGGGGAAAGCCCTGCCCGAACCCAACAGGCCGGCAGGAAGTCAACGAGGCGACAAGGTAATGAGGCAAACCGGTGGGTTTCGCTCTTGCCACAAACAACCAAAGCCAATTAAAATACCGCTCAACCCAACCTACAGATAGATTGAGAAAGCCAATATCTTCAAGGAACGGATTTTGTTGGGGGGCTTCAACGCCCCAACACCGAACCACCGCAACACCGAAACACCGCATCACCTCCTAGAATTTTTATTCTAATCCCTCTTGCTTTATGGTAGAATCTACCCATGGACCTGTTTGACCACGCCATGCAAGAACGCCTGGAGCACGAAGCGCCGCTGGCCGCGCGGATGCGTCCGCGCACGTTTGCCGAATTCATCGGCCAGGAGCACATCATCGGCCCGGGTAAACTGCTGCGGCGAGCCATCGAGGCCGACCGGCTGTTCTCGTCGATCATTTTCTTCGGCCCGCCGGGCACCGGTAAAACCACCCTGGCCCAAATTGTGGCCAACTCCACCCAGGCTGAATTCGAAAGTATTTCGGCCGTCCTGGTAGGGGTAGCCGAATTGCGCCGGGTCATTGCCGATGCGACCGAACGCCGGCGGCTGTACCACAAGCGCACCATCCTTTTCGTGGACGAGGTCCACCGCTGGAACAAGGCTCAGCAGGATGCCCTGCTGCCCCAGGTGGAAAGCGGTATGATCACCTTGATCGGCGCGACCACCGAAAACCCCTATTTCGACGTCATTTCAGCCCTGGTTTCGCGCTCGCGCCTGTTTCAACTGGAACCCCTGCGCGAAGACCACCTGGAGCGCATTCTCGACCAGGCCCTCCACGATCCAGAGCGTGGCTACGGCGGCAAAGCTATACGCATTGACGACGATGCCCGCCAGCACCTGGCCCATGTGGCCGGCGGCGACGCGCGCAACCTGCTCAACGCATTAGAACTGGCTGTAGAGACCACCTCGCCGGATGAAACCGGCCTGATCCACGTCACCCTGGATGTAGCCCAGGAATCGATCCAGCGCCGGGCGGTGATCTACGACAAGAGCGGCGACGCCCACTACGACACGATCTCGGCTTTCATCAAGTCGGTCCGTGGCTCCGACCCGGACGCGGCTCTGTATTGGCTGGCCAAAATGCTGGCCGCGGGAGAAGACCCGCGCTTTATCTTGCGCCGGCTGATCGTCCTTTCCGGCGAAGATATCGGGCTGGCCGACCCGCTGGGTGTGGTGGTGGCCAATTCGGCCGCCCAGGCCTACGAATACATTGGCATGCCCGAGGGGATTTTCCCGATCGTTGAGGCCACTCTTTATCTGGCGACCGCGCCTAAATCCAACTCGACCCTTTCATTCTATGAAGCCCGCACGCAAATCGAACAGGAAGGCGCCGGTCCGGTGCCGGTCCACCTGATGGACTCCAGCCGCGACGCCAAAGGCCTTGGCCACGGCCAGGGCTACCAGTATCCTCACAACTTTCCCGGCCATCACGTCGGCCAGCAGTACCTGCCCACCGACTTACTTGGTCACCAGTTTTACCATCCCGGTGAAATGGGTTACGAAGCCGCCGTTGCCGAGCGTTTGGCCCGCTGGCGTAAAGCCCAGGCCGAGGCTTTAGGGATTAAAATTTAACGGTAACGAGGAACCCACACATGACACTTCTGCTGCTGATCCGCCACGGGGAAAATGATCTCATGCACCGGCGCATGGCCGGCCGCCTGCCCGGTGTCCACCTCAACGAAAGCGGCCGCCAGCAAGCTGAAAGATTAGCCCAGGCGTTGGAACACGCCCCAATCCAGGCGATCTACTCCAGCCCGATGGAACGCGCTCAGGAAACGGCCGCACCGCTGGCCCGCAGCCATAACCTGCCCGTACAGATCTGCGACGGGCTCAACGAGGTCCATTACGGCGACTGGCAGGGCCGCACCTACAAACAGCTCAGCCGGCTGAAATTATGGAAAACCCTGGCCGTGGCCCCCTCCCAGGTGCGCATGCCCCAGGGTGAATCGTTCATCGAGGTGCAGAACCGGGTGGTGTCCCAACTGGAAGCGCTCACCAGGGAAGACGACCCCGAACCCGTCCCTGCCGACCTGGACGGCAAAGAACCCCACGAGAAAGTAATCGCCGTCGTCGCCCACGGTGACGTGGTCCGCCTGGCAGTGGCCCATTACCTCAACATGGCCCTGGACGATTTTCAACGCCTGCACGTCAGCCTGGCTTCAGTGACCATCGTGCACGTCTCTCCCAAAAGCCCGCCCCAGGTTATTGCCGTCAATCAGATTCCCGGCTTTAGCTGGCCGGAACCACCCCAACCCTCACAGAAACCATCTCGAAAGAAGAAAAACCATGCCTGAAACATTATCTGACAAAGCCCTGCTCGTCCAAAATGCCTTGAGCCAGCTTGGCCTGGAATGCAAGGTCGTCGAACTGCCCGATTCCACCCGGACTGCCCAGGAAGCCGCCGAGACCATCGGCACCACCGTGCCCCAGATCGTCAAAACGCTGGTTTTCCGGGCCAAGACCAGCGGGAATGCCGTGATCGTGCTGGCCAGCGGATCCAATCGGGTCAACGAGAAAATGATCGGCGCCCTGCTGGGGGAAAAGATCGAGAAAGCCGACGCTGATTTCGTCCGCGCGCAGACCGGCTACGCCATCGGTGGTGTAGCCCCCCTGGGCTACCCCCAGCCGCTGACCACCTACATCGACCAGGATTTACTCCATTTCGACGAGGTGTGGGCCGCAGCCGGCACCCCGCATGCAGTTTTTCGCCTGGAGCCCAAAGACCTGGAGCGTATGACCGGCGGCAGCATCGTCCAGGTTTGTTAATTCGATTTTTCCCGTAAAGGGTTGGCATCCATTTTGCCAACCCTTTATTTTTTAAGCGGTCAATCCATTCCCATAGGCGCTGTATTCTTTGTTACAATTCAGATAACAAAAATCGTATTTAATCCGGGAAAGGATGAAACCATGCTTATCAGCACAGATTTTAATGACGCAATCAACGCCCAGATCGGGCGTGAGTTCGGTGCTTCCTTGCAATATATCAATATCGCCACCTATTTCGATGGCGAAGCCTTATCCAAACTGGCTAAATTTTTCTACAAGCAAGCCGAAGAGGAGCGCGACCACGCCATGCGCTTCGTAAAGTATGTAGTCGATACCGGCGGGCACGTGGCTATTCCGCCCATCGAAGGCCCCAAGACCACTTTTGCCACCGCCGAAGAGGCCATCCAGCTTTCGTTGAACTGGGAGGTCGAAGTGACCAACCAGATCAACAACCTTTACCAGATGGCCCACAAAGGCAACGACTTCGCCGCCCAGAACTTCCTGGATTGGTACGTCGAAGAGCAAATCGAGGAAGTCAGCACCATGGAGAACCTGCTCAAGATCGTCAAACGCGCCGGCGAGCGTAACCTGATCATGCTGGAAGCCTACATCAGCCACAGCGATTAGGAAGAAGAGATTAACCACGGAGGCACGGAGCACACGGAGAAGAAGGAAGAATTTAACCACAGAGTACACAGAGAGAGCAGAGAAAAGAAAGCAAGAAAAATTGCTGGTCGAAAAGACAATGGCCTGTAGCGGATCGGCCCGGTCTCTCCCTCCCTTCTGTCGGCCGAGGCCGCTCTTATCGACTGGTCAGATATTGCACCGCAGAGGCGCAGAGCACGCTGAGTAGGAAAGACAATCGTGGAGTATGGAAAAGAAGAGAAATTCCTCCTAAAAGAACGAATGCCCAAAGCAGATCGGCCCGGTCTCTCCCTCCCTTCTGTCGGCCGAGGCCGCTCTTATCGACTGGTCAGCTAATGTGTTGCAGGAGCAGAGCATGCTAAGTGGAAAAGAGGATTTGCCAAAGGGTTCACCGAGAAAAGAAAAAAGGCAGAGCGCCAGTTTTACCCGCCAATGACCTGGTCGTCCAGCGCTTTTTGCCTCCTCCTAACCCCCCAAAAAATCCAAAGTGCGGATTTTAGGGGAGGAATCTGGCCCTTCCCTCCAAATCCGTTTTTGATTTGGGGGGAAGCGGCGCAGAGGGGGGCAGAGCGCCAGTCCGTAAACGCGTTTCGCCTTCAGCGAAGACATAATTCGCCAGCCTCGCTTCTCACTTGACCTTACCCGAAAGGGGTTGAGGGTCTGGTCCTGGCCAAATGAAAATATGCAAGTCCCCAAAGCAACTTCACGGATCAATCTATACCTTTTTCATCCGCTTCACTTTGGCGAGTAGAACTTAACGCCTTCTCCCTCTCAGGGAGAAGGTAGGGATGAGGGTAAACTCCGCCCTGAAATCGCGTTTCTCCTCCAGCGAAGGCCTAATTCCCCAGCCTCGCCTCCCACCTGACCACTTCCCGCAGCGGCGAGGGATTTTGCCTGCCCTCCCCGGCAGCCTCAGCTACCCCCCGGCTTTGAAAGCCGGGCTACATAATTAAAAATTATCTACTTCCAACCTCTTCTCCGTGCCTCCGCGTTTTTTTAATATCTTCTTCTCCGCGGTGAAATTCTTCCCCCAGGGTCAGAACACCAGCACCCATAACAGCCAGGCGCCAATCACCAGCAGGCCGATGAAGAAGCGCAGCACCACTGCCCAGCCGCAGCCAGCCGCCATACTGCTGGTCGATTTGAGCGCCTTGCGCCAGTCACGCGCGCGGATCAACTCGACCAGGAAAATACCCGCCAGGGCCAGAAGGATGCCCCCGAAAGGAGGCCAAAGCAGGCTGCCGGCCAGTGCGCCGACCAGCGCGACTGCGATCGAAAGCCAGCTTGCCCCGCTGCCCCTGGCCTTGGCCCCCATCAGAACGTTGTCCAGCAGGCTGCCCAGGATGACCAGGATTGTGATTACGGAAAAAATGACCCATCCGGTCGTATCGAAACCGTGGATCAAGCCATAGACCAGCACCACTGCCCATTCGACCCACAGTGCCGGGATGATCAACAGGAACATGCTGAGCTGGGCGGTCAGCAGGATGCCGCCGATCACCCAGGGGATGGCATTCGTGAGGAAGGATTCCATGCTATTAGTCTATCATACGGATATCAACATAATGGCCAGGATGGCTGCGCCA
Source organism: uncultured Chloroflexia bacterium (assembly GCA_963704755.1). Taxonomy (GTDB): domain Bacteria; phylum Chloroflexota; class Anaerolineae; order Anaerolineales; family Anaerolineaceae; genus Bellilinea. The sequence goes on along the minus strand of OY969938.1, from coordinate 4,072,071 downwards.
ACACCGGCGACCTGAAGTTTGGTCAACCGTTCTTTGATTATTGCCCAGGCCAACAGGGCAGTCATGGCCGGATATAAAGATACCAAAACCGCGGACACATCCAGCCGGCCGTTTTGGACGGCCAGCAGAAACAACAAATTGCCGGTCACATCTAGCACGCCTACCAGGGCCAGCAGCCCCCATGGCAATTTGCGAATTTGAATCGAACGGTGGGTCACCAGAGCAACCAGCAGCATTACACCGCAAGCGGCCAATCGGCCGGCAGCCAGAGGCCAGAAAACCGCATTTCCTCCAACCTGGTCGAGGCAGATGAAAAATCCCGCAAAACCCAGGCCCGCCAAAAATGCCAGACCAAGGCCATCCGGGCGAATACCCTGTCGTTCCGGGCGCGAAAGCAGCCCAATCCCTACCAGGGCTACAGCGAATCCGGCCAGGCGCAGCGGGCTGGGCAGTCCTTCGGTAAACCCGTTGAAGATGACCGGGATGGCAGAGCCCAATATTGCGGAAACCGGCGAGACAATGCCCATCCGGCCTCTGGCAAAGCCCATAAAAAGGAATCCAATACCGATCATGCCGGATAACCCGGCCAGGACACCCCAACCTAAATCAGCCGGGGTGGTTAACTGTTCACCGCGGGCCAGGGCAATGATCACCAGCAGCACCAGCCCCATGCTATAAGAGAACAGAACCGTTTGAAAAGCGTTGGAACGACGGGTAGCCAAACCACCGCTGAAGTCGCCAGCGCCCCAAAAGGCGGCTGCGCTCAGGGCCAGTAAACTCGAAAGAAAAAGGTTATTCATGGAAGTCTGCTATGGATAGAATTTTAATAACTGTGTTGCTTATCGGGTAAGAAACCCAATTCGTTACGAATTTTATCATTTCTGGTTTGAAACTACCCGGGATCCTATTAAAAAATCCCGAAAGCAGTTCGAATTCGGGGTTCTTACCCGCCTGGCTAAGCAGTTATTTCAAAGATTTGTTTTCTGCCTCCAGAATGGTTAAACTTAAAGAATCCAGAGAACTCGAGGGACACAATGAATTTGTACACGAGCGGATATGAAGGTATAAAAGTCAATGAGTTCATTGAATTGTTAAAGAATAATAATGTCGAGGTTTTGGTGGACATCCGCGGCAACCCCAACAGCCGCAAGCCGGGATTTTCCAAGAAGGCCCTGGCTGCCGCCTTGAACGAACGCGGGATCGCGTATGCTCCTTTCTATGGCCTGGGCGTGCCGCGCGATATCCGCAAAGCCTATCACCAGACCGGCGATTGGGAAACATTTTCGCAAGGCTACCTGGAATATTTAACAAGCCAGGGCGAGGAAGTCGCCCGCCTGGCCGAGAAAGCCCGCGACCAGCGCTGCTGCTTGTTGTGCTTCGAGGCCGATTACACCCGCTGCCACCGCTTTTACGTCGCCAAAGCGGTCAAAGAAGCCGCCGCTTACCCCCTCGATATCATCCACCTGGACGTATCCGCCAGGGCGGCCTGAAGCGCAAACCTTCGAGCCGGCTATTCGTTCCAGCGATAATCCGCCGCCACCTCGTCCATCCGGCGGATCGGGTCGTAGTCCCGGTCGCTGACCCGGGCAAAACGGCGCAGCTTGCCCCTGGCCAGAATAGCGCTGCCGACCGGGTCGGCGGCCATATCGTTTAAAGCCGCCTGGATCTGCCCGGCCAGGCCCGCCGGCACGCGGGTGGAAATCACCCAGGGCGGAATAGGGCTCGGTCCAAACGTGTCGATGACGCGCATGTACGCACCTATTTCGGGATGATCGGAAAGCTCCTGCGCCAGCACGGTGCTGTCGATGGCGGCCGCATCCACCTGGCCGGTCCGGATCATCTCCAGCGAGACCTGGTGGGCCCCTGAGGCCACTACCCGGCCGAAAAAGTCGGCCGGAAAGCCCCGGGTCACCAGGGCATATTTGGCTACGTTATAGCCGGAATGCGAACCGGGTTCGTTGTATGCCCAGGTAGCGCCTTTCAAATCGGCCAGCCGGGTAAAGCGGCTGTCCTCTCGAACGACTACATCTGAGTAATAGACCGGCCGGTCTGCGTAGCGCTCGTCCGCCATGACCGGCGCCGCCAACAGCGCGATCCGCCCGGGCGTGCGGTCGGCCTTCCACACATACGGCAGCCCGCAAATCCAGGCCAGGTCGATCTCGCCCGCATCCAGCAGGCGTTCGCGCTCTTGCCAGGCCAGGTCGATCTTCAGTTCCAGCGCCACGGGCAGCCGGCCGGATAAATAATCGATCAGTTCCTGGCAGAAGAAATCCATATTTTGGGCCATACAGGTGGTGGCAATCAGTTTATTCATGGGCAGCCGTCTCCTTCTGAATCCGCTGGCATTGGCGGTGTGATGGTAGTTAATTAGCTGGTTACAAGTATCGCATAAACCGGCGCCGGTCAGGCGCCTCGCTGCGTTGTAACGACCCGCAGCACGATCTCTGGCGGTTGATCTGGCTGGGCGTAGATCGGGTTTCGTGCTTTTGTTGCAGTGACCATGGTCTCCTCTTCGGAAAGACCTTGAGATCGAGAATATACCCTTGAATCCCACAACGACCAATCTTATACTAAGTAGATAACCATAGGAGGATTAAATGGATACTGTTATTAAAAGTAACGAGGCTGTGGAAACATCCGTCCATTTACTGGATGATTTATTCGGACCCATCATTGGAGATAAGGTCGGCTTCCGGCTGTGGGACGGCACTTGCTGGCCGGACGACCGGCCCAAGGCGACTACCCTGGTGCTCAATCATCCCGGCGCTCTGCGGGCCATGTTCCTGCCCGGCAGCGAAGTCGGCGTGGCCGAGGCTTACCTGTACGACGACTTCGACGTCGAAGGCGACATCATCGGTGTCTTCGCCGTGGTGGATGGCCTGGTCGAGACCACCGGCGGCTGGAGCAAAAAGATCCGCGCCGCCCGCGATCTGCTGCGCCTGCCCGCCGGCCCAGAACACGCCGCGACGCCACGCGGACCGGCACATCTTTCCGGCAAACTACACTCCATCGAGCGCGACCGCCAGGCGGTGCGCTACCATTACGATGTATCGAACGACTTTTACCAGCTCTTCCTCAACTCACGCATGGTCTATTCCTGCGCCTACTTCGAGACACCCCAGACCGACCTGGATACGGCCCAACTCAATAAAATCGACTACATCTGCCGCAAGCTGCGTTTGCAACCGGGTATGCGCCTGCTGGACGTAGGCTGCGGCTGGGGCGGGCTGGTCATGCATGCCGCCCAAAAATACGGCGTGGACGCTACCGGCATCACCCTCAGCGCTCCGCAGGCCGAGCTGGCCAACCGGCGCATCCAGGCCGCCGGGCTGGCCGGCCGCTGCCGGGTGGAGGTCCGCGATTACCGTGAGCTGGCCGAGGATCGCCCCTACGACGCCCTGGCCAGCGTGGGCATGTTCGAGCACGTCGGGGCTGTGATGCTGCGCACCTATTTCGAGAAGGCCCTGCGCCTGCTTAAACCCGGCGGGGTTTTTCTCAATCACGGCATCGCCAAGCGGGCCGGCGATGCGGACGAACCCAACAGCTTCAGCGACACCTACGTTTTCCCGGACGGCGAGCTGTTGCCGGTCAGCCAGACGCTGACCACCGCCGAAGACACCGGCTTCGAGGTGCGCGATGTGGAGAGCCTGCGCGAGCATTACGCCCTGACCCTGCGCCAGTGGGTGAAACGCCTGGAGTCCAATCACGAGAAGGCGGTCAAGGAGGTCGGCGAAGTGACCTACCGCGTTTGGCGGCTGTACATGAGCGGGTCGGTGCACGGTTTCGAAACCCGCCGCCTGAACCTGTACCAATCCCTGCTGGTCAAGCCAGACGAGAACGGCCGCAGTGGGCTGCCCTTACGCCGGTCGGATTGGTATGGGGGGAAGGGAGAGTAGAGAGTAGAAAATAGTTGTCGGATCGGGCTGGATAAAACCAGCCCGATAGGTAATGAACCCGAAATTGAAGAAATTGCGAGGGTAAAGTCCTCGCAATTTCTTCAATTTCGGGAACTTTCTAACAAAGACTTGAGTCGTTTCACTTATCCAGGACCAGGGTAACCTTGAAGCTCTGAAAGCGCGGCAGCGAGTCTGCCAGAAAGGTATCGATGAAGAGCAGGAAGACACTCCAGCCATACCACCAACTGGTCAGCAGAATAAGGCCTGGATAGGTTGCCTCAATCGAGCGCATAATCGGGGGCGGGGTCACCAATAATACCGCCGAGAGCAGGGTCGCGGCCGACCACCTCCGGCTAAAGAACAGGGGCAGCAAGATGCTGGTATAGCCAATCCAGGCAATTGGAGAAACCAGGAAAGACGCGACTAATCCCAATGCAAGCGCCTCCCGGGTGGACAAATTCCGCGAGCGGATCAACAGGCAAACCAGCAGAACGAACAACGCGCAAAAGCCGTATAAAATCCAGGGACTGCTCATTTTGCCGAATAGCTCCGCGAACGAGGTATTGAAATCGCTGGTCGCGGCAGGCATCGCTTTCAAAGCCTCCCACCAGTCCCAATACACCCCCGGCCCACGCAGCACAAGCGGCAGAACGGAAAGGGACAAAAAGGTTCCGGCGCCCGCGGCGATGGTTTTCCAGGACCTGGAGAAAACCAAAATGAACAGGACCAGCAGAAAATTCGGCTTGACGGCTGCCATAATCCCGATTGCGATTCCGGCTAGCAAATCCCACTTGCGATCGGTTGCCAGGCAGGCAATTGTCATCAGAAAAGCCAGCGGAATGTAAATCTGGCCATATTCCAGGGTCTGCCAGAGGCCCGGCAAAGCCAATGCCCAAACGACGACGAGCAGGTGCGGATGATACCGGCGAGAAAGCAGAACCACAGCGGCCACATACAATATGAGTGAAAAAATCCGCCATCCAAGCAGAAACGCATGAGGATCGAACAGCATTAGGATCGACGAAAAGAAAGCCGTTACAGGTGGATTGGCGTTCACCCCGGTGTTGACCAGTCCGGTCACAAGGTCGACCGATTTATGTAAATATGGCAGGTTCGGGTCATATACATTCAGGTGGTGGACCCAGGCGAATCCGGCGGCAAAGAACGACCCCATATCGAGCAATTCCGACTGCAGGAGAACCAGGCGTAGATTGATCAGCAGAAGAAAGATCAAAGGCAGCACTACAAAATACGGCAAAACTTTTCTGGCTGCATCAATAAACCTTACAAAGAAATTTTTCATAGCCGGTTTGATGTGTCTCCCCTGGCTGCGTTATCAATTTTAGACAAAACCGCTTCCTTTCCGTTATGGCCGGATTGCCACAAAGGTGTTATTTCAATCTCCAATATTCTTGCAATCGAATGGATCATCAGCAGCACAAAGATCGGATATACCTCATAATAATCCCGCAATTCTTCGATATAGCCAAAGAAAAACGCAGTACCCAACAGGATGAAAAAAATCAGGCTGCTAATTTTGAGGAATGAAGGCTTTTCATACCAATGATAATAAATGAGAATGGCCAGAATGATCACCGACAAAAATGAAAACAACGTATATGGCTGCATAAGATAAGGAATATTGTGATCGATCAGGTGGAATTCGATGGATGTCCCCGGGTTATTTCTAAATGCCCAAAGGATTCCGGCCCGAACCACAGTGAACGCGATGAGCTGAACCAGCAATAACCCGACAAATTGTTTTTTCGGTAATCGTTTTAAAAAATATAAAAAATAAATCACCGTTAAAAGAATGGTGGTTTCTTTGTTCAGGCAAGCGACCACAAAAAAGATGGCGTACAATCCCCACTTTTGACGGGCCATAAGCGCCAGGCAAAGTGTGAACAGAAATAAAGTCGAGAAATCATAGAGATAACTATGATATATAAAAAAGGTGGGTACCCCCAACAGGACAATAAAGCAAAATACATCCAGGTGAACTACTGGAACCCGAAAAAAGGTCGTAAAGAGGTATCGAAAAGCCAGAAAAAAGCCGATAAGAAAAGCGCATAAAAGGATAAAAGTAACGATGAACTGTGAAATTGGCGCAGCCCGCAAGGATGGCGAAGCGCCCGGCAGAAGCGGGCAGGCTGGAGAAAAGATTGAAGAAAATCCACGGACCAGCAAAGGGGTCAGGAATCGATAGACAAAGGGACGATAAGCCGTTCCGCAGATTAAATCGCCAAATTCTGCCCGGTAATATCCATCGACCCCAGGAAACTGGAAAAATAGCGCCGTAATATAAATCGGAATAATTATCAGTAAAAGAGTACGCCCGAATTTATAAAGAAATTTCGTTTGGATTGCTTTCATGTTTTCCACTCATAGCGAATCGGTTTGTAATCGAATTTTACGTTTTGGAAATTTTCTTTTCGCTTTGGTTTAATTCCAATGAGTTTGCGGTCTGGCTTGAATGCTGCGGCCACAAGATCATTACCAGAGCAGGAATATAAATCAACCCGACCTGCCAGGGCATTGCGAAAAAAGCTTTCGGGTCCGGCGGCCGGGTAGTCTGGACCAGCCACCAACCAATATATGCGATCCAGCTTAATAAAGACAGGCAGAGCGATTGCCGCAGGTTCTTCGGAATGAGCCACAACAATAACCCGTCATACCAATATGGATTACGCGGCAAGATGGATGAAACCAGCAATAGCCGGCCCTCGGGCGTTCTCCAGCGCAGAATGGACAAAATCAAAACCGGGCCACCCAACGATAAAAGCGGAATTAAATAGCGCCCGCTTTCAACCGAATGCCGCGAGGGCTGGTAATAATCCAGAGGCCAGCTTGGGAGAATCACCAGCGATAGGACAAAAATAATCAACCCGATCTTGATTGCCTTCCAGGTAGGCCGGTAAGAGAAAGAAATCAGGCCCAGGGTGGGTTTGAGGATGGCCATCGCGCCAAAGGCAGCCGGCAAAAGCGCCGACGCCATGATCAACGGCCCCCACTGCGCCACTTCAGCCGAGACAAAAAAAGGCGCGCTGAGAAATACCGGTAATCGCCAGGGTTGCGACTGCATCGAAAACGCCAGAATTCCGGAGCTTATCCCAAAGAAGATCGCTCCGGCCAGGTAGGGCGAAAAAAATCCAAAAGGAATGGAAATTAAGGCCGCTGGCAACGGATAATAAAAATAATCATCGAATGGATAGGCACCCGCAGGCGTTATCGCCAAATACGGATTCTGGCCATTGAGCAAATTGTGGGCAGCCCGTAACGACCAGGTAAAATCCCCCGCTAAATTTCCACTCCGCAGAAGTAACAAAAAAGCCAAAAGCCCTGAAAGAAAACCGATCGCAAATGTCCACCATTTGATGGCTTTGATGAAGGAAAGTGATTTCCGCATTGTCCCCCTGGTATTGGGATTCTATTCTTTGCAATCAGTATATCAGTGTCAACGAAATTGGAAAATCCAAAAGGGTGGTTAATTTTCGAACCACAAAATTCGGCACGATCCCTTTTTTCTCAGCTCATCCTGTCGCTCGGTGATGCAAATCCTGGCGTCTCGAGCGCTTATCAACCACTTTCACAGCCTATGCCCAGGAGCAGCGGGCAGACTGTAAAAAATAATGTATTTTTTCCAGCGGTGGTATACTACATATCATTTTTTACTGCGCAAAGAAGACCGGGTAATGACCAGTTTTGCCCTTTTCAAGAAGGGAAAATAAAAGAATGGACATAAATTTATTGGTAATGCCCTTCTTTTTAGTAAATAGAAATTTTGAGAGAACAACAGGTCGGATTCAGATATTGGCGGGTTGAAAAATCGACATACTCTCCTGACAATGCAATATCCTGCATTGTCAATCGATAGAGTGCAATCAAAAAAGCGTCTTTTTGATTGAGTTTTCGATTTTTTAGCGCGCCTGAAAACGCTTAAAGGTCCGCCATGAATCTACACGGCGATTGTTTAGTCAGGCCAATTGCTCTTAATCCCGGAATTGACTCCCCGGCTGCCGGGCCGAATCCCTGAATTTCTTGCGCAAGCCTGAGATGATAGAAACCAGAAGAGAAAAATAAAAAAGGAGGAGGCTTCAATGAGGTACCTGTCTTTACTGGCTGGCTTCATTGGAATGTTATTGCTTGGCCTGGCCGCGGCCTGTACATCGACCAGCGCGCAATACATTTCTCCCATGCCAGGAGCAAAATTTGTGTCTACGGGCACAACGATCGCCATCCGCTATGGCCCTACACTCAATAAGGACATCCTTTCATCGGTGCAGTTCACCGCGGAGGGCTCGCTAAGTGGCCCGCACGAGGGCAAGACCATCCTTGCCGACGACCAGAAAACCATCATCTTTACCCCGGACCAGCCGTTCACACCCGGCGAAACGGTCAAAGCGAAAATCGGTATCGTTACGCCAACGAATGATCCCGTGGAGAAACCGTATTCGTTTTCGTTTACCATCGGGGTCGACCAGAAATCCGGTGCGCCGGGCCAATCTCAATCGGGGGATGCGGCTTCCAAGCCGGCCATGAAAGTGGCCTTCCCGGATGATTTGACCCTTCCCCAGGATATTCCCCATTACACGGTCACGTCTACGCCGGATGAGACCGGGGATGGCTATATCTTCGTCGCGCCTTATGAATGGGTTCACCCGGACGAGGGATCGTACCTGCTCATTCTGGACAACCAGGGCCAAATCGTCTATTACAAATCGGTCCAGGATGATATTTCCACCTACGATTTCAAGCTCCAGCCCAATGGGATGCTCTCGTATTACAGCCAGGCCGATTCGACCTTCTATCTGATGGATTCGCATTACCAGGTCGTCGATTCGTTCCAGGCCGGCAATGGCTACGAAGCCGATCTGCACGACTTCCAGTTGTTGCCCAATGGGAATGCGCTGCTGCTGGTGGCCGATTCGCAAACTGTGGATATGAGCCAGTATGTCGCCGGTGGCAAAACCAACGCGACCGTGATCGGGACGGTCATCCAGGAATTGGACCCGGATAAGAACGTCATTTTCGAGTGGCGCAGTTGGGACCATATTCCCTTCACGGATTCGGGCACAGCCCTGACCGGCGACACGGTCGATTACGACCACGGCAACGCGCTCAGCGTGGATACCGACGGGAATATCCTGCTTTCCAGCCGGAACCTGAGTGAGATTACCAAAATCAACCTGCAAACCGGCGAGATCATGTGGCGGCTAGGTGGCAAAGCAAACCAGTTCACCTTCGCCAATGATGTGCCGTTTGGCCACCAGCATGATGTGACCGTGATCGGGGATGGGGAAATTACTGTGTTCGATAACCTCGATCACCCGGGCGCTTCACGCGGCGTAGAATACAAACTGGATGTCAATCAGAAAACCGCCACGAAGGTCTGGGAGTTCTCGCACGATCCACCCGTGTTTGCCACTTATATGGGTGACACCCAACGCCTGCCCAACGGCAACACCTTGATGGATTGGGGCGCACCCTCGACCGATACGGGTTTTTCTTACGCCAATATCACCGAGGTCACGCCGGATAACCAGACCGTTTTCGAGCTGGCTTTCGATGAACCCTTCGTCAGCTACCGGGCTTTCCGCTTTCCCTGGCAAGGCGACCCGCTCACCCCGCCAGACCTGGCCTACAAGGAAGATAACGGCACGTTGACCCTGGGCTATTCCTGGAACGGCGCGACCGACGTGGCCGGCTACGAGGTCCTGGGCGGCGAATCGGCGGATGCGCTCACCCAGCTCGAGCAGAAGGACAAGGCCGGATTCGAAACCCAGTCGCAGTTCAGCGACCTGCCGGCAGCGGAATGCTACTTCCAGGTAGTGCCGGTGGACAAGAATGGGAAAGAGATGACCCCCTCCCAGGTGATCTCGACCGATGCGGTGAAGTGCCCGCTTTCATCTTGATCGCAAAAGCCGGTTCTTCCGGCGTAGCACAGGTTTGAAGAGTAGAGGCTGTCTCGAATTTCTTTCGAGACAGCCTCTACCTTTAATGCCCAATAAATTAACTAATAAAAGTTACTGCCGAAGCTAAATCATAATACTGGGGTGTTTTATTATTTTTCGCGTGCTTTGCACGCGAAAAATAATAAAACACCCCTCTCTTTTGGGGTAGCTGAGTAGTTTGACCATATCTCGTTCGGGACCCCACCCCCAGCTCCGCCCCTTAAAGGGCGGCGAGTTTTTCAACACCCTCTTAGGTAGAATAAATATATTTACGGAACATTTCGTATAAAATAGAGCATATTAGTACATTATTCGCAGCTCACCAGAATGGTGGGCCGGCAAACTTCGAAATGGGGCAGCCTATGGGAAAAAGCAGGTTGGAGACATTTAGTGATGGGGTGATCGCCATCATTATTACCATCATGGTTCTGGAACTAAAAATCCCTTTGGGGGACGACTTGTCGGCTTTACGCCCGCAGGTGCCCATCTTCTTGAGCTACCTGCTCAGCTTTGTATTCCTGAGCATCTATTGGAACAATCACCATCACCTGTACCAGTTGGTCAAACACGTCAACGGCCTGGTGTTGTGGGCCAACCTGCACCTGCTCTTCTGGCTTACCCTGGTGCCCTTTGTCACGGCCTGGATGGGTGAAAACCATTTTTCCGCCCTGCCGGTGGCGGTGTATGGCGGAGTTTTGCTGCTCTCTGCGATTGCCTATTTTTTGCTTACCCATACCCTGATCCGCCTGCACGGGCGCGAATCGTTGCTGGCCAAAGCCGTCGGCGGCGATTTCAAGGGCATTATTTCAGTGGTGATTTATGCGGTGGCCATCTTGCTGGCCATTTTTTATTACCCCTGGATGGCCGTGGCGCTCTATGCAGTCGTGTCTGCGATGTGGCTGATTCCTGACCGGCGCATCGAACGGTTGATCCAGCAGGAAGAAAAAATCAGCGAACCTTGAACACGGTTCGCTGATTTTAGGTCGGGATAATTACTAAACCCACCCAGAAAGAAATCCGAATTTGAGGTGTTTGCACGGGCAACGCCCGCGCAAACACCTCAAATTCGGGGACTATTTTACATGACCCGGGTAGTTAAAATCATAAGTCTGCCGAGCGGGTTTTGATACGCTGGCTAACCTGCTGGATGAATTCCTCAATCGGCAGGTCGTTCTGGCGGGAGCCATCCCGTTTGCGCAGGGCTACCGTGTTGTTGGCCATTTCCTGATCGCCAATGACGGCCATGTAGGGCACTTTGAACAATTGCGCATTGCGGATCTTGGCGTTCATGCGCTCGGAGCCCAGGTCGGCTTTGGCGCGGATGCCGGCTGCCCGCATGCGTTTCTGCAGTTGCACGGCGAAATCGTTATGCGAGTCGGTGATCGGGATGATGCTGACCTGGTCCGGTGACAGCCAGACCGGGAAGTTACCAGCGTAATGCTCCAACAGGAAGCCCACCATGCGTTCATGGGTAGAAAGCGGCGCGCGGTGGATGCACAGCGGGGTTTCATCTTCGCCATTGCGGTTGACAAAGGTCAGGTTGAAACGTTCGGGCACGGCAAAATCAACCTGGTTGGTGGCCAGGGTGAATTCGCGGCCGATGGCGCTCCAGATCTGCACATCGATCTTGGGGCCGTAAAAAGCGGCTTCATCGGCCACTTCAACGAAAGGCACACCGCCGTTCTGCATGGCCCGGCGGACCATATCTTCGGTCTTCAGCCACAGGCGTTCGTTATCCACATACTTCTTGCCCAGGCCCTTGGCGTGATGGGTGCTGAAGCGCATGACGAATTTTTCGATACCGAACAGGTCGAAATAGATACGGTACAGGTCGATTACACCCATGAATTCCTGCTCGAACTGGTCTTCAGCGCAGTAGATGTGGGCGTCGTTCATCTGCATCGAGCGCACCCGCATTAGCCCGAACAGCTCACCGCTCTTTTCGTAGCGGTAGCAGGTGCCATACTCGGCCAGGCGGACGGGCAGGTCGCGGTAGCTGCGCGGTTTGCTGGCAAAGATCTTGTGGTGGAAGGGGCAGTTCATCGGCTTGACGTAATAGCGCACGCCTTCCAGTTCCATGGGCGGATACATACTCTCGGCGTAGTAAGGCAGGTGACCGCTGCGTAAGAACAGGTCTTCCTTGGTCAGGTTAGGCGTTCGTACCCGGTCGTAGCCGGCTTCTTCTTCCTTTTCCTTGGCCAGCTTTTCCAGCTCTTCGATCAGAATGCCGCCGCGAGGCAGCCATAGCGGCAGGCCAGGGCCGACTTCATCGTCGAAGATAAAGATCTCCAGGTCCTTGCCCAGCTTGCGGTGGTCGCGCCGTTTGGCCTCTTCCAGCATTTGCAGGTACTGGTTGAGCTCGTCCTTGTTATGCCAGGCAGTCGCGTAGATGCGCTGCAGCATGGCATTCTTTTCGTCGCCGCGCCAGTAAGCGCCGGCCACGCTCATCAGCTTGAAGGCCGAGGGATTGATCTGCGAGGTATTTTGCACGTGCGGGCCGCGGCACAGGTCCACAAAGGTGTCGGAGGTGTAAATCGAGATTTCCGGTTTTTCACTCAGGGGGTTGCCGTGTTCGTCCGTCTCCCCCTTTTCCAGGTTATCGATCAGCTCCAGTTTATAGGGTTGGTCTTTGAAGATCTGGCGCGCATCGTCTGCGCTGACGACCTTGCGCACGAAATCGTGCCGCCCGGCGATAATCTGGCGCATGCGTTTTTCGATTTTTTCCAGGTCCTCGGGAGTCAAGGTACGCGGAAGATCGAAATCATAATAAAAGCCGTTTTCAATCGGTGGGCCAATGGTATATTTGGCCTCCGGCATCATTTCCATAACCGCCTGGGCCATAATGTGGGCCAGCGAATGACGAATGCGATAAAGGTCGCTGTCCTGATAGCGTTCTTGCGGGTCTTGAGCCATGCTTCACCTCCGTAACAGGTGAATTATATCAAGGAAAGGGCGGAGAAGAGAGAATAGAGAGTAGTGGATTAGTAATCAGGCAATAAGTAATAAGGCAAAAAGGGAATCAGGAAATTGGGGAAAATGGGAAAACAATGAAGGTGGGAAGGCAGAGAAAGCGGGAATAGATCAGTGTTAGCCGTGGAACCGTCGGTCAACAAATCGCCAGGTTTCCTAAACAGTCCGGCGCTGAGCGATCGAGGGGGATCGTCAGCGCCGGCGTTTAGGGAGATAAAAGCAAAAAAAACCACTCAAGGTTTGTGTGGATTTGTACTTTTGGGGGTGGAATTTTCTTTGGTTTTTTCCTGGCCAGGCGGGGCATTGGTGGGTTTAGCAGTCGGTTTGTTGTCGTTGGCCGTGGCTTCCTGGCCCGGCGGGGCATTCGTGGCTTTGGCAGTCGGTTTGTTGACGTTAGCCGTGGCTTCCTTGCCCGGCGGTGTCTTGGTCTGACCGGGCGGAACCGCTTTTGTGGGCTTTTCAGTAGGCTGGATGGTAGGGTCTTTCGTCTTCTGGCCGGCGTTGGCGGGCAGGTCTTTGGTCTGTTCCGGCCCGGGGGTCGAGGTCGCACTGGGAAGCTCAGCCTCTGTAGGTGTTACGGTCTCGGTGGCCTTGGGCTTATCCTTCCCGATCAGGTTCAAATCCTGCCATACCTGGCCCCAGCCTCCGCTTTCATTCTTTAGCGTGAGTAAGTTGTCCGGCGGTAAATTGGCGGTCTGAGACGTTTGTAAAGCCAGCATGATTTCTCCGAAACCGTATCCCTGGCAGAACAAATTAATGACATTTTCGTACGAAACCCCATAAGTTTGGGCCAGGTTTTCGGCGACCGGCTGCTGCGGGGCGCTGGCCTGGCAGTACTGGCCGCGGGTCTGGCCATCCAGGCTGGCTGTCTCGGAGCCATGCTGGTTTGGATCGAGACGGTGCAAGCTGGTCCAAACCGTATCCCAGTTTCCCAATTGGTCTCTGAGTAGCAGCAAGTCGCCGGTGGATAATTCGGTGTTTTTGCTGGCTTCCAGGGCAATGATGATATCTCCGTATGTGGAACCATTACAGACCCAGCCCATCACCTCGTCGTAAGTCAGGCCGTACTGCTCGGCGATAACTTTCCCGGTCGCGTCGGTCTGGCCCGCTGCACAGTTGGAATTCAAGGCAGGCTCCTGGTTGGAAACAACCGGCGGGGTTGAATAGGCGGCCATCGTTTGAACGACCTGGTTTTGCTGTTGTGGGTCCATTCTATTCATCAGCAAGCTCATCCCCTGGACCAGGCCGGTAAAATTGGCCAGGTGGGCGGCATCGCCGGTTCCGGCGGTCTGGGGAGAATAAGAGACAGTTGCGGATACTCGCTCCAGGGTCAGCCAGAAATTGGCCACCGTTACCGGGATCAGCTCGGATTTACCGCTGGCTTCCAACTGGGCTGCCTCCGCCAGGCGGCGTTCCGAAAATTGGAGGTTAAGCGCAACGGCATTATTCGCGTTGCTCAAAGCCAGGCGGGTATTTTCCACGGTGGTTTTAACCGGGTAGAGCATCTGCCCGGGTAAGGCGTAATCGGCAGCTTTTACAGTCAGCACACCCGTGCACAGGATGAGGAACAGCGTGATCAACGTCATCCAGGTGAGCTGCCGGGATAAACGGGCGGGATGGACAGGCCGGCCAGCCGGTCGGGTAACCGGCTTTCGCGGATAATCTGGCAGTTTGGCCAACAACCGACTGGCAGCATTCCTGGAAAAGCTCTCGCTGGGCTGTAATTCACTGAAGGAATGCACCTGAAGAACGGTTTCCAGGTAAGTCGCCAGTTCAGCAGCATCCTCCGGGAAACGCCGCAGGCATTCCTCCAGGCTTGCGCCTGAATTTTCGATGAGATCCAGGCATTCCGCCAATTCTTGGGCTAACCGATCATCCATCCTTAGGGTTTTCTCTTTCGTAAGATATCCGAGAGTTTCTTCAATGCACGAAATTGCAAAATCCGGATATGGTTCGCCGTGACTCCCAGTAATTGAGCAGTTTCGGTATGGCTATACTGGTTGACAAACCTCATTACAATCACTTGTTGGTAAACCGAATCCAGTTGTTGGATTGCATTGGCAACAGTCTGGCTGTCTTCCTGGTCCTGGAGCGATTTTTCCGGGTCAATGAATGCGCTTTCGAAAAGGTCTTCGTGAACACTGGCCTCAACCGGCTTCCTGGTGCGAATATGATCGATAATGGCATTGTGGGCTACTCGATAAATCCAGGCGCGAAACGACCTGACCTCTTTCCCCTTTTCACTTTGGAAGAGGTTCTCCCAGGCTTTTAGAAATGTGATCTGGGTTAAATCTTCAGCTTCGGATTGGTTTGCAACTCGGAAGTAACAGTAGCGATAAATATCGGCCAGATATCGATCGTAGAGAATGCCAAATGCCTGTTTATCGCCGTTTGCTGCACGTTGGAGCAAGACTTCATCGCTCGAAGTTTGGGAGTCAGTACTTGCCATTTTCTAAGTATAAGACGTAATGGATATATTTTTTGTTACAAAAACTGATTGGTTTTCGGAAAAAATCTATAGGAACGGATCAGCCTCGCGGATAAGGAACCTAAATTTGAGCAATACACGGAGGCAGCGGTGAAACCGCTGCCTCCGTGTATTGCCTTCCGGTCTTGTGAGCAGTTTTTTTATCTTTGTCGAAAATGAAAA
The DNA here is from genome assembly GCA_963704755.1 of uncultured Chloroflexia bacterium. Classification (GTDB taxonomy): domain Bacteria; phylum Chloroflexota; class Anaerolineae; order Anaerolineales; family Anaerolineaceae; genus Bellilinea. The sequence continues at coordinate 4,056,604 of OY969938.1, read as the reverse complement.
AAGCTTACTTGAACATATCTACAGCCGATTGCTGCTTGAAATCGCCGCGGGGGATATTCCGGATGTCGATATTCGCATCCCCGCCCACGGTAACGTTATTGCCGACTAATTGGGTGTTATACGTCTGGCCTACCCCGCTGTTGCCGCCTACGCTGACGTCCCCATCCGGGACATAGATCGTCCCGATGAATGAAGAGCCCGAAATCGCCGGCCAACGAGACGCTTCCGGTGTTACCATCCGCGAAGATGACGAGCAAGCCAGCCTTGGGGGTGTTTGGAGCCGGGATATTTTGAACGGCGACCTCGGAGGGTTTACAGGCCCGGTCATCGGTCCAGTTAAGGTCGCATGCGGCGCTCAAATAAGTGGATACGCCGCCGTTAATGCTAATGTTTGAATTGCTTCCTGAAGCATAAATGGTAATGCCGTTCGCCGTGAGCGAACCGCCATTAGCCGAAAAATTTCCGCTCAAACAGTACAGGCCCGCTGCCATGGTCAAACTGCCTCCGGTCATCCGGATCTGTGAATACCGCCCGGGGTGGATGGTCTTACTCTGATGGTTGGAAACCTGGATATCTCCACCAGAATCCCCAGTGGATAAAGCCGAACAGTTGACCGTGCCGTAATCCAGGCGGCCGTATGTGCCGCTGACCTGTTCCGGTGTTGGCAGGATATCCGACGCGGCGTGGGAATTGACGCTGTTTACATAGGTGACGCCGCCTTCATCCACGATGATGTCGCCCACTGTGCCATCCTTGGTGATGCAGGAGTTGGAATGGATCCCGCCGCCGGATATATGGATATCGACGCCGCCGTTATAGGTCATCCCGTTGTTTGAGGCGCAGCTTGTGTTCAACGAAGTGATCGCCGCTCCATAGGCAGCATTCGTCGGTAATTTGACCCGGGCAACCGACGTGACCGAATTCTCAATCGGGCCTTTATAAAACAGGTGCGCGAAATTGGTCGAAACCTGGGTAGTGATATAGGTATGGACGTATAAATAGGTATCGCTCCCCTCAGCGCGGCATTCGGCCCAAACGCCATGGGCGCCGGTCGCAGGCACATCCATCTCGCGGGAATACGCTTGGAGGCCGGAGAAATGGTTTTCACCGGCCAGGCTGATCGCTGCCGTGCGGGCTAACGGAATAGAACCATTGCAATCAGTGCTGTGGGTCTGGAAATAGACCGACGCTTTACCTACCCCGGCCAGGGATGCGGCGTCTGCTGCGCTCTGGTCATTGCGACGGTCGACGTAAATCATGCCCCCGTCCAGCGCCAGGGCCGCGAGACCCAAAAGTACCATGATCACCACAGTAAAAATAGCGAGAATTTGACCTTTATGGTGCACGGTTTGGATATTCAAATTAACCTCCAACTGAGTTGGCATAAATAATTAAGTACCTACCAGAAATCAGGTGTTCGTGGCTTCAAACACCTGATTTCTGGTAGGTCTAAGGACAGGCCAGGGGCCTGATAATGGTATCCGTGATCGATGCTCTGATATTGAGCGTGTTGGAGCCCAGGATCGTCCCTAAGAGCGGGGTGGTGATCCGGTAATGGGGTTGGCTCACAATGACTTTGATGGCGTTCGGTGCGCAGGCCAGGCCGGTATAGGCCACATCGCTCGAACAATTGTTTCCGTTGATCTGGACCGTGACCACGGTATCGGTGTTGTCTTGAACCCGCAGGTTGGATTTAACCCGTTCTGCGATCTGGCTGCATGCGGTGGGATAAACCGAAGCGTAGGCCGCCCCTTCCTGGCCGGCATCTCGCATCGTCACATATTCGAAAATTATCGTGCCCAGGTCAACCACGCCTGCCAGCAAGATCAGCATGATGACCAGGGCAAAACCAAGCTCGACCAGGCTTTGTCCTTTTTCGGACGGTTTGATTTCACGCGGTTGCTTTTCCATGGCCGGTTTTCGCAAAAAGTTGATGAAAAAAGAGTCAAGGCGTGCTTGCATAGACTTGAACATCCTTAATGACAGTCCGGGAAGCGGCGGTTACAACGGTGGACCGGGGGATGATGCCAAACAGGGGAACAAAGTTTACCGAGACCTGCACAACGATCCGGTCTCCCAACTGAATACTCTCCGGATTGCTGTAGTCGATAAAATCGCAGGCCCTGAAATCATCCGGAATAGGATCGTCTTTGTTCCAGGCCAGGTCAGTGGCGCTGGCGGAACTATTATCGTAATAAACCTGGACATTGCTGCCGCTGGCAACCCCGCCAAAATGCCCCACGCGGACCGCGGCATCGACAATTCCAACACAATCCCCGAGATTTTGGACGGCTGCCCCGTAGCGCGCTGCTTCCTGGCTGGCGGTATAGGTCTGGCTGTAAACAAACAGCAACCAGCCGAACTCGATTACTCCGACCATTAAAAATAGAAAAACGGGCAACGCTAAAGCAAACTCGACCAGCCCCTGGCCTTTAGCCAATTTGGGTTTGGCAGGGCTCCCTGGTTTATGAAAACGAATATTTCGAATATCAAATTGTCTCATCAGACGCCTCGAGATTACTCTGATGGCTTGGATTATGAAAAAACTTCTTCCCCATGTTTGGTTTCGAATAATAAGACGATTTATTCTGGATTCCGTTACAGAAAAACTACAGCGATTTCATCACCATTCGGGCCGGTTCGGAAACCCGGAATGTTTTTTTATCCGGAAATTTTCAGCAAACCCGCCGTGCATAAACCACCTGACTTGCTTTCCCATCCTGATAGAAACCCACCGGATGTTCCCGCTTCCGATCCTTGTCTCGTTGTTCTCGCAGATGAGTGTTCTGGCTGCATGCAAGCCGGTTGGAACGATCTTTCTCCCCCATTTCCATTCCCTGTTTAAATAAAAACAGGAGGGCAATATGCCCTCCTGTCGCTTGAAAAATTACGGGCTACTTTACTTTGATGGTGACGCCGAACTGGCAGACGGTGCGGGAGCCATAGACCAGGCCCCAGACCGAGGTATAGGTGCCGGCTGTTTCGGGCGCCAACAGGTCAAGCTTGAAGGTGACGCTGTCGCCGACATTGACGGTGTTGGGAATGTCGTAGTCATCGGCGTATTTTTGCAGTTTATCGCCCGAGAGATACTTGAAGTCCATTTCACCTACCGGCCAGGACTTGGAACCGGTGTTCTTCAAGGTCCAGCTTCCATCGAAGTCATAACCCAGGCTTACATTTGAATTGTAGGCGGGGGAAGACGCTGTGATGGAGCAGCTGTAATCGGAAGAGGTGGCGGTGGCAGCCGGGACTGAGGTGGCTGGCGGTACATAAATGTAGGTGTTGGTGGCGGTGGGCAGCGGCGCAAATGTGTTGGTCGGAGCCAGAGTTGGGACCTCGGTCGCAGTGGGCATTTCAGTTGCGGTCGGGGCAGCCATCGCTGTAGAGGTGGCCTGGGAATCCATGTCAGCCACTACAGTTTGGGCAGCCTGGGTGCGGGCAGCATCGATGGTGGGGGCCACATCCACGGTCGGTGCGACCGGGGTTCCACCTGGGGTGCAACTGGCCAGTAGAACGGTTACCAGCAATAAAGCTATCGGAATTATCCTTTTCATTGTCAATTCTCCTAAGTTTTGGTTCTTTATTCAGCTTTCGATATTCCAACTTCGCAGCAAGGGGCAGCCGCGGTTCCAATGGAACCATTGATCCATTTTTGTTAGGTTTCTTATTAAACGAATTCCCGGCATGAGAGCTTATTATTTACGATAAAACCTCGAGCGAAGTTGCCTGTGCGGCACGAGAAAAAAGTCGAATGCATGGATATCGATTTTAATTAAGACGTTCGGGCAAACAAAAAGTTCCAGAAAATTAATTTTCGTTTCAAAACGCCAGTCAGCTAAAGAGTCCGGCCACAAAGGTCTTATTCTACTCTGTTTTAGTATTATATATGGGTATCTTCATGGTGAGAAGGTAGGAAAAATCTAACCGGCGTCGCCCAGGCAGAAAGGCTTCCGTGATCCGCAGTGGCAAACCCCTTTTGCTCGAGCGTACGCGGTTATTCCATGAATGTTTCTTATCCGATCGAATTGAAAACTTCCACTCCATTGAGCGCCAGGTGATAAAGGAAAAGCGCGTGCATCAGCTCTCCCGGATGCGGCAGAGCGCCAACGTTTTGGGCGGTGGGCACATCCATGTCATAGGTATCCACACAGTTGGCCGGCACAATCACCCGGCGCTGGAGCTGGCGGCTGTTGGCGTCCATTCGCAGGTGCATGGCTAACTGGTAAGTGCACAGGTCGGTGCAGTCGCCAACCACAATGAAAGTGTCGATAGCAGGGTGAGCGGCCAGCCAATCGTTCAAGCCGGTGTTCAGCGTGCTCGAAATCGAATTCTTTTCGATCACCTGGATCTGGTCGAAAAAAGGCAACTGCTGCAAGGCGGGTACAGTCTGCGCTTCGCGCGTCCCGCGGACGCAGTGCGGCGGCCAGGCGGCGAATTCAACTGCCTGCGGGTCATGGGTGTCCTGGGTGAGCACGAAATCGCGCACACCCAGGTCCCAGGCGTGTTCGAAAAGCGCCTGGATAGGCGCGACGATCCCGGCAACCCGCGGCGAAGAGAGGGGACCCTCATAACAAAAACCCTCGATAATATCGACAGAAATAACACCGGTACGGCGGGGGTCGCTTAAAATATCGTCCCACTGGATGTCCGGCAGGCGCTCTATCCAGGTATCCAGGAAATCTAAAAACGGTCGACTGCTCTCGGCCAGGCTGTTGTTCATTTTTTGCTCCTTTAATGTTGTTGCGTAACTACTCGACCTGGGGGTAAGAAACCTGAATTTGAGGTGTATGCGGGGGCTTTGCCCCCGCATACACCTCAAATTCAGGGACTTTTCAACAGGATTCTGAGCAATTACGCAATTTCGACAAATCGACCAGGGCTTCTGGTCGGGTCTTTTAGTGTACTATCTACACTATTTTAGCTGCGACGATTAGAATGTCAAGACAAATCCGGCCCTTTCCTCTAAATCGGGTTTTGATTTGGGGAGAAGCGGGGATGGGGGGCGAAACGCCGTTATTACAAGTTAATTGGATTAAACAAGTCCCCGCTGCCCACCTTGCAAAACTATTAACCCAAAATTCCGATAATCCGTTATGATAATTGGAGTTTATTTCTCCTCAAGCTTAGGTTGCAAAGGGTGGTTTTTTGGCGGAACCTGCTGACTACGTAAAACGCAAAAACTGCTATTCCCAGGCAAACCTGGCAGCCTCAAAATTTAGATAAGCACATCGAAATATCAATGGAATGAACTATCGGAATTTATTACTGATCCTCCCTTATCTGGTATCAGCGGGGATAACAATATGGGTTGGAGGAATCGCCTGGCACAGGCGAAATGTTCGAGCTGCAACTCCTTTTGCATTAATTGCCATAAGCGAGGCTATCTGGACCCTCGCCTACACCCTGCAGCTTTTGAGCACACAGCTTTCAACAATGTTGTTCTGGAACAATGTGCAATTCCTGGGTGCGGTATTTGCGCCATTGTTTTACCTGGGATTCGCGCTCAACTATAATTATCGCGAATTTCCGCTGAGCCGGCTGAACTGGAAATACCTCTTACCCCTGGCCATCCTGGTTTTGCTGCTGGTCTGGACCGATTTATTTACCCATTTATTTCGCACCAACCCCATTATCCAATACAGCGAGACCCTGCCCAAACTCGTTTTTGTGGACGGACCGGCCTTTGGGTTGTATACCATTTACGCCTACACCTTGATTGTCCTGGCCAGCCTGTTCCTGGTGGTCAATTACATGACTGCACCGCAGCTATACCGCATCCAGGTTGCGGTCGTCCTGGCTGCGATACTCATCCCCTGGATCACTTCAATCGTGACGGCGACCGGGATGGTCGAGATTAAGCTGCAGGAGCTGACCCCCATTACCTTTGGGATCAGCAACCTGGTCATCGGGCTGGCGCTGTTCCGTTTCCGCCTGTTCGATATCGTGCCGATTGCGCGCGAGACCTTGATCGAGAAAATGTCCGATGCAATCCTGGTGCTGGATGACCAAAAAAGAGTTATCGATGCCAACCCTTCTGCGCTGGCGATTTCCGGCATGACCTTCCCCCGTTTGATCGGCAAAAAAGTTGGTGACATTCTCCCGCTGGCCGAATCCTGGTATACGGAAGGCTACAATAATGACCAGAAATCCGAAGAAATCGCCCTGCGCGTACGCGGTGTGGAAGAATTCTATTCGATCCGGGCGAACCTGATAATTAACAACGAAAAGGAACGGACCGGCTACCTGCTGCTTTTTCGCAATATCACCGAACAGAAGAAGACCCTGCTAGACCTGCGCCGTTCCGTAGCGCTCACCGGGGCGGTGATCGAATCGACCGTAAGTGGAATGTTCGTCATCGACCGTGAAATGAATGTGATTTTGAGCAACAGCCATCTGAAGGCGATGTTTGAATTGAACGATAACTGGGCGCGCATGCCCGGTATCCGCGCCCTGGATGTGATTGCCCAAAAGATCACCAATCCCAATATGTATTACAGCCTGCTCGAACGCATGATCGAACGCCCGGGCAAGAATTTAATCGAGGCGTTCGACCTTGAGAACGGCTATGCCGTCGAATTAAACGTGACCCCCTACATGGTTGAAAGCGAAGAAATGGGCTGGTTATTCAGTTTTCGCGATATCACCGAACGCAAACAGGCTGAGAATCGCCTGCGCGAAATGGCCATTTCCGATTCGCTAACGGGGGTCTACAACCGGCGCTATTTCTTCCAACTGGCTCAAAGCGAGATCGAACGATCTTTCCGCTACAATCGGGAACTGACCTTGATCATGGTCGATATCGACCACTTCAAGAAAATTAACGATACCTTCGGTCACCCGGTTGGCGACCAGGTCCTTGAAGCGTTGGTTTCGCGCTGCCGCACCAGCCTGCGTATGTTCGATATCATCGGCCGCTACGGCGGCGAGGAATTTGTGATCTTGCTCCCGGAGACCGGTATCGAGGATGCCGCCGATATCGCCGAACGACTGCGCCGGCAGGTCGAAAATATCGTTGTCATGACCGCCAAAGGCCAGGCGACTATCACCATCAGCATCGGCCTGACCTGTTACCACCCGGGTAAGCAAGTCCTGCTCGAACAATTGATCGGCCAGGCTGACCAGGCGCTGTACCAGGCCAAAGAAGGTGGGCGGAACCGGATATCGATATATCAATCTCAACAGCCTCTACCGGGTGAAGAAAACCTCTAAGCCGGTGCCGGACGTATTTCTAAGAAATCAATTTTCAGCCAGAATTCGGGAGTTCAGTATAATAACCGTATGACATTCAGGCATAGATTGGTGAGTTTTTTCGTTTGCTTAGGGGCACTTTTAGCCCTCACTTTCCCCGGAACCGTCCGAGCCCAACAAGAAAACCAGGTTAGCGCCAGCGATCTGATCGCATTGGTCAATAATGACCGGGCCGGAAACGGCCTGACCGCCCTGAACGTGAACAGTATTTTGATGAGCACAGCCCAGCAAACTGCTGAAACGATGGCGGCCAATAATATGACCTGGCACATCGGCGACGTTCGCGGACGGGTTATGGCGGCCGGCTACGGCGGAGGATCGATTGCCTATGCAACCGAAAACTTTGCCATCGGCCCGATGACCATCGATGAAATTGCCTATATCTGGTCGGACGCGGATCATATGATCCCGATGGTCAACGGCAGCTACCGGGATATCGGGGCCGGCGTCGCCACTGCCTCGGACGGCTCGGTGTACTACATCGTCCAGGCAGCTTATACCGGCAGCGGCGCTGCCCCAACGGCCACCACCGCTCACACATTGGCGCCGGGCGAAACGCCTGCGGACGTGCCAACTGAAGAAGCGATTTCGCAATTCATCGCTCCGGTTGTTTTAGCCACACCTGGCACAGATGGCAGAATCATCCACCAGGTCCAGTATGGGCAGTCGCTATGGGCCATTGCCATCGCCTACGGTGTCAAAATTGTGGATATTCTTAATGTAAACGGCCTTTCACCGGAAGATCAGACTGTTTACCCTGACGAAAAGCTCGTCATCCCATTACCATCGGGCACGGCTCGGGCGACGGTATTGGGCTCCGCAACATTGCCAGCCAGCCAGTCTACACCGCAAGGGACAGCCCAACTAACCCCGACAACTGACGACAGCCAGGTTACGCCGACGAAAGCCCCCACCCTGACCCCACGGCCGGTGCTGTCTGAGGTCGACAGCCTCACCCCAACCTTAGAGGACACACCTGAATTTACACCTACGGCCGAGGCGAATAACCACCTCAGCACGGCAGGTTTATTCCAGGCCGGCTCCTCGCGCCTGGTGTGGGGCATATTGATTGGTGTTTTTCTTTTGGGTGTGGCCCTGATTGTGTTGGGAAACATCGCCCGCAGGAAGAACCTGTAGGCCGGCCAGGAAAAGCGTAGAAAGTGAGTTGCGATCGATGCCCACGGAAGAACAAGAAGTAAAACCGGTTGTGTTCGATTTGGAGAACCCTTCTCTTTATATCAACCGCGAGCTGAGCCTGTTGGAGTTCCAACGCAGGGTCCTGCAAGAAGTCATAGACCAGAGCAACCCGCTGCTGGAGCGGATCAAATTCCTGTCTATCGTGGGCTCTAACCTGGAAGAGTTTTTTATGGTCCGCGTAGGCGGTTTGATCATGCAGCGTGAGGAAGGTGTGGCGGACCTCTCGATCGACGGCATGACGGCTGCCGAACAATTGGTTGAGATCCGCAAAGTCGCCCTGGGGTTGATGACCGAAGCCCGCGAAGTCTGGCATAAAGACCTGCTGCCGCAATTGGACCAGGCCGGGATCCACGTGCGCGAGTACAAGAACCTGACCGACCACCAGAAAGAGATCGCCAACGACTACTTCAACGAGATCGTTTTCCCGGTTTTAACGCCCCTGGCCATCGATCCGGGCCATCCCTTCCCGCACATCTCCAACCTTAGCCTGAACCTGGCGGTGATGTTGGAAAGCCGCAAAGGCCAACCGCTGTTCGCCCGGGTGAAAGTACCCAATTCGCTGCCACAGCTTATCCCGATCAAACGCTCCTCCGGCAGTGTGCGCAAAGACGGCACGGTGCCCTACCACCATTATTTCGTCTGGCTGGCCGACTTGATTTCAGCCAACCTGCAAGCGCTTTTTCCCGGGATGGATGTGCTGGGAGCGCACCTGTTCCACGTCACTCGCAACGCCGATATGGAAATCCAGGAGCTGGAAGCCTCCGACCTGCTGGAAACGATGGAGACCAACGTGCGCAAGCGCCGTTTTGGAGCGGTAGTCCGCCTGATTATCAAAAAGGACATGCCCTCCAATCTTAAAGATCTGCTGATCAGCAATTTACGGGTGGACAAAAACGACGTCTATGTTCTGGAAAGCCCGCTCAGCCTGCGCAGTGTAATTGCGCTGACCCGCATCGAACGCATCGATCTGAAAGACCACCCTTTTGTGCCCTACACGCCCGGCCCGCTGCGCCTGAACAACGATTCGGACGAGGACGTCATTTTTTCGGCGATCCGCGATAAAAATATCCTCCTGCACCACCCCTATGATTCCTTTCAGCCGATCATCGAATTCCTACGCATGGCGGCCAAGGATCCCGAGGTGCTGGCCATCAAACAGACCCTCTATCGCACCGGATCGAACTCGCCGGTGGTCAAGGCGCTTTTACAGGCCCGCCGCGATTACGGCAAGCAGGTAGCCGTGCTGGTGGAGTTGAAGGCCAGGTTCGACGAAGAAAGCAATATCGGCTGGGCGCGGCTGCTGGAGCAGGAAGGCGTCCACGTGACCTACGGCTTGCTGGGCTTGAAGACCCACTCCAAGATCGCCCTGGTAATCCGCAAGGAGGGCAACCACATCCGGCGCTACGTCCACCTGGGCACGGGCAATTACAACCACATCACCGCCACGGTGTACGAGGACCTTTCGCTGTTCACCTGCGATGAGGACATCGCCAGCGACGCTACCGACCTGTTCAATTACCTGACCGGCTACTCTTTGAAAAATGATTACCGCAAGCTGCTGATCGCACCGATCAACCTGCGCCAGCGTTTCGAAGAAATGATCCTCAAGGAAATCGAGCACCAGGGCAACCATGGCAACGGCCGGTTGATCTTCAAGATGAACGCCCTGGTCGATAAACCCATGATCGAGCTGCTCTACAAGGCCTCTCAAGCCGGGGTGAAGATCGACTTGATCACACGCGGAATTTGCAGCCTCAAGCCGGGGATCCCCGGGTTGAGTGAGAACATCCGTGTTATTTCGATCGTGGGACGCTTTTTGGAGCACAGCCGTATCTATTATTTCCACAATAACGGCGAGGAAAAAATCTACCTGGGCAGCGCCGATTTGATGCCGCGCAACCTCAACCAGCGCGTCGAGGTGCTCTTCCCGATCGAGGATAAAAGTATGGTCCAGCGCATCCACGATGAGATTCTGGAAGTCGGCCTGTCGGATAACGTCAAAGCGCGCCAGATGAACCCGGATGGCACTTTCCAGTATGTGACCCCGGCGGATGGCGAATCGCCGCTGAATTCGCAAGAATTCTTCCTGGCCCGCAAGCGGATCAGCCCGCTGCGCTCCAACCGCTGACCTCGGCCGAAAAAGCTAACCTTCCAGCAGCAGCCGTTCCGGGTCTTCCACCAGTTGTTTGATGCGGGCCAGAAACTGGACCGCTTCGCGGCCATCGATCAAGCGGTGATCGTAGCTCAGAGCCACGTACATCATCGGGCGGATGACGACCTCGCCGTTCAAGGCGATGGGACGTTCTTCGATCTTGTGCAGGCCCAGGATGGCCACCTGGGGCGGGTTCAATATGGGTGTACTGAACAATGAACCGAACACGCCTCCGTTGGTGATCGTAAACGTTCCTCCGCGCAGGTCATCTACCGAAAGTTTGCCCTGGTCGCTTTTGGCGATCAGCTCTTTGATCCGGCTTTCGATTTCGGCAAAGGTCAGCCGGTCGGCAGAGCGGATCACCGGCACCACCAGGCCCTCCTCCGCGCCGATCGCCACACCGATATCGTAGTACTGTTTGAGCAGGATCTCGTCGCCCTGCAGCTCGGCATTGACCAGGGGAAAGGCTTTCAGTGCGCTGATGGACGCTTTGACGAAGAAAGAAGTGATACCCAGCTTGATCCCATAGCGGGCCTGGAACTCCTCGTTACGACGGTGGCGCAGGTCCATCACGGCGCTCATATCGATTTCGTTGAAGGTCGTCAGCATGGCGGTGGTCTGGCGCGCCTCCAGCAGGCGCTGGGCGATGGTGCGCCGGCGGCGGGACATGTGCCGCCGTTGGACGCGGCGCTCGTCTCCTGCCGCCAACTCTGCATCCATCCGAGGCGATTCAACCGGCGGTCGCGTCTCCGTTGGGGCCGGTTCTCGTCCTTCCTGCATAAATTGTTCCACGTCTTCGCGGGTCACCCGCCCTTCGGGGCCCGTCCCGGCTACCCGGCTGAGGTCTATGCCCTTATCCTGGGCGATCCGCGCGGCGACCGGCGTCACCAGGCTGGCTTTTTGCTTTTCCCCTTCATGACGGTCATGGTTAGAGGATTCCGCCTGGGAAACGGCTTGAGCGGGGGCTTCTTTAAGTGCAGGCTGGCCAGCGGATTCTTCGATCTCGCCCAGCACTTCCCCAATCTTGACGTTGTCGCCCTCGGCGGCCTTGATGTGGGTCAGCACGCCGGAACCTTTGGCGCCGACTTCCAGGTTGACTTTGTCGGTTTCCAGCTCGACCAAAACATCACCGACGTTTACGAAGTCGCCTTCTTTTTTGTGCCAGGCGGAAACCGTCGCTTCGATCACAGATTCTCCCAGCTCGGGAACTTCAATCTTGATTGCCATGTCAACCTCTTTTGATTACCACACTTGCGGTGTGGGCTTGTTTTTCAAATTGGTAAGCCTGTTCGATCAGGGCCTGCTGGTTAATGCCGCGCAGAGTGGATGATCCTTCCGCCGGGCTGGAGCTTTCCGGCCGGCTGATGCAATCCAGGGCCAGCTTTTTGCCGGCCAGGCGGTGCAGCGTCGGGTGTAGAAAATCCCAGGCGCCCATGTTTTGCGGCTCTTCCTGCACCCACAGGATGTGCTCCAAACCGGGGTAGCCGGCCAGAATCTTCGCGAGCATCGCTTCGGGGAAGGGGTAAAGTTGTTCGACCCGCACCAGGGCCACATTGGGATAGGCCTTGCGCAGCTCACTGGCGGCCAGGTCGACATAAATGCGGCCGCTGCACAGGACCATCGATTTGACGCGTTCGCGTTCGCCCGGGAGTTCGAGGTCATCGATGAGCGGCTGCCAGCCCCCACCGGTGAAATCTTCCAGGCTTGACGCGACCAGCGGGTGGCGCAGCAGTCCCTTGGGGGTAAAGACCACCAGCGGCAGCGGGTCGGTGCGCAGCAGCAGCGCCTGGCGGCGCAACAGGTGGAAATATTGGGCTGCGCTGGAAGGATAGGCGATGCGCACGTTGATTTCAGCGGCCAACCCCAGGAAGCGCTCGATGCGGGCGCTGGAATGGTCCGGGCCCATGCCCTCGTTGCCGTGGGGTAATAGCAATACCAGCGAAGGGGTCAGGCCCCATTTGGCCCGCCCGGAGAGCAAAAACTCATCGATGACCGTCTGGGCATTGTTGATAAAATCGCCGTACTGGGCCTCCCAGATGACCAGCCGTCCGGGCGCCTGGACGTTATAGCCCACTTCGAAGCCAATCGCACCGGCCTCACTCAACGGACTGTTGAGCACTTCGAAGGAGGCCTTTGCCTGGGGAAAAGATTGCAAGGGGATGAAACCGGCGTTGTTTTCGCCGTCGAAAAAGACGGCGTGACGCTGGCTGAACGTGCCGCGGGCGCTGTCTTCGCCGGTCAGGCGGATGGCAACGCCGTCTTGCAAGATCGAAGCGAAGGCCAGCTCTTCCGCGCTGGCCCAATCGACCTTATCCGCGTTGGGTTCCTCTAGCAATTCTCGGCGGCGCTCGATGGCTTTTTTCAGCTTGGGGTTGAGGTGAAAATCGGCCGGAAAGGTGAGCATGGCCCGGTTCAATTCCTTCAGCCGGTCCAGGCTGACCGCCGTCTTGACCTTTTGAGCCGCACCGTGGGGGGGCACCGGCGGCACCGGCTCGTCCAAGGCCTTTTCGGCGTCCAGTTTCTCGTTGATCGCCTGCAGGTTTTGTAAATACTTCTGCAGGAGTTGCTCCGCCTCATCCGCCGTGGCCAGGCCCTGCCCGCCAAGCTGTTTGACCCATAATTGTCGCACGGTGGGGTGCTGGTCGATCTTCTGGTACATGACCGGCTGGGTAAAACGCGGTTCATCGCCTTCGTTGTGCCCGTAGCGGCGGTAGCCGATCAGGTTGATCACGAAATCTTTGTGGAACTGCTGGCGGTAAGCGATGGCGGTGCGGGCTGCCTCGATACAGGCCAGGGGGTCGTCGGCGTTGACGTGCAGGATGGGCATTTCGAAGGCCTTAGCCAGGTCGCTGGCGTGCAGGCTGCTGCGCAGTTCGCTATCATTAGCGGTGAAGCCGAGCTGGTTGTTGGCGATGATGTGCAGGCTGCCGCTGGTGGTGTAGCCGGGCAGGCGTGACAGGTTCAGCGTTTCGGTGACGATGCCCTGGCCGATGAAAGAAGCGTCGCCATGGATGAGGATCGGCAGAGAGGCATTCTCATAGTATTGCGGCGGGCCAGGCTGGTCCACCGCGGTATTGGCCGCCCGGGCCATCCCCTGTATGACCGGGTCGATCTGCTCCAGGTGGCTGGGATTGGCCGGCATATGGATGACCAGGTCGATGGCATCCCCCTTGGGGGGCGATTTATAGCCGCCCATGTGGTATTTCACATCGCCGGTCCAGCCGATCTCACCCCAGGTCATCGAGCGGCCCCGCGGGTCGCGGAACTCGGCCAATATTTCGCTGTAGGGCTTCTGCAGGACGTGAGCCAGGATATTCAAGCGGCCGCGGTGGGAGGTACCCACCAGGATCGCGCAAATTTTGGCCTGCAGCGCCGCCCCAACGATCTCGTCCAGCATGGGGATGAGCATATCCAGGCCCTCGATGGAAAAGCGGGTTTTACCCGGGTACAGGCGATGCAGAAACAGCTCGAAGGCCTCGACCTGGCTCAAGCGTTCCAGCAACCGTTTCTCATCAACGGGCAGTTGCGGCGGCCGGAACCTGCTAGATTCCGCGGCCTGATACAGCCAGGCCCTTTCGGCCGGAATGCGGATGTGGCCGTAATCATATCCAATCGTCCCGCAGTAGATCGAGCGCAGCCTTTGAACAGCCTGGAGGGCATTTTCTCCTGCCGGGCGGCTATCCGCCTTAGAAAAGATGACCCCGGCCGGCAGCCTGGACAGGTCTGCCTCAGTCGTTTTGTAAAAATCCAGGTTCAACAGCGGGTCACCGGTAGGCGGAGTCCCCAGCGGGTCCAGCCTGGCGGCCAGGTAGCCGTAAGCGCGCAGCGCCTGGGCCAGGTTGGCGGCCCCGATCAGGGCCTGGAAATTGAATTCTTGAGGGGGCAAACCCTCGACCCGGGCCGGCTCCCAATGAGCAAACAATTTGCGGGTAGCTTCATCCACCTGCGCGGGGTTTTCGCAGTAGCGGTCATAAAGTTCCAGAATATAGCCAAGGTTGGGGCCCTGAAACTCTTTTTCCAGATTCATGTTTCGATCATCCTGACTGTCCCGGACAAGGGGGACAATTAATTATATATATTTATCGATATTGTCCATATTTCCTGTCCTCTATTTTGTACCACAAATTCGGAGGAAGGGAGAAGAGAAAATGGAGAATAGTGGATTAGGGAAAAAGGCACTGTGGCAGCGAGGTTTCGACTTACCCCGAAATTGAGGTGTTTGCGCGGGCAGAGCCCGCGCAAACACCTCAATTTCGGGGTCTTTAGCAGTTACAATAAATCAATGGTAACTACTTAGCTACCGCAGAGGTTTAGGGTGTTTTTATTATTTTTTGTGCGCTTCGCGCACAAAAAATAATAAAAACACCCTCGACTTGCGCACTTGCCTGAGCAGTTACAATCAATGGACCAAACAAAGAACTTAAAAGGTGGATCGGATGAAATCATTTCGCAAGGAACTTTGGTTTAACATCCCTGCGCGGCGGGGATTTGTCAATATCACCCCGGATGTAGAACAGGCTGTGCGGGACAGCCAGGTCCAGGAAGGGCTGGTGCTGGTCAACGCCATGCATATCACCGCCTCGGTATTCATCAACGATGACGAAAGCGGCCTGCACCAGGACTACGACCGTTGGCTGGAAAAACTGGCCCCCCATGAGCCGGTGTCTTCCTACCAGCACAACCGCACCGGCGAAGATAACGCCGATGCCCACATGAAGCGCCAGGTGATGGGCCGTGAAGTGGTGGTTGCCATCACGGCCGGTAAACTGGATTTCGGCCCCTGGGAGCAGATATTTTACGGCGAATTCGATGGCGGCCGGCGCAAGCGCGTGCTGATCAAAATCATCGGCGAATAAACAAAATGCCACAGATGAGCACGGATGGACATAGATTCTTTATACGTTTCGAAATTGTAGTTTTTGCGAGGCGAAACCCCACAAAAACTACAATTTCGAAACGATATTAATCCTTTTAAAAATCATCTGTGTGCATCTGTGCCCATCCGTGGTTATTTTCTTAAGAAAGTGGTGAAGAATTGAAAAAAGTAATCCTGGAACGGGATCCATTGGTCAAACAGGTGATCGAGATCGTCCGGCATGCTTACCGGGCGGAGGGAGAATTTCTCCACCGCCTGAGCGAATCCGAACGAAGCTCGGAAGGGACCTTTACGAACTGGTCGCCCAAAGATGTTTTGGCCCACAATATGTACTGGCGCCGGCGGGCAATCCAGGTGATGGCCTATTTGGCCCGTGGACAAGAGCCACCCGCTTACCCGGAATATGAAATGGTCAACCGGCAAAACTTCAGTGAATTCGTTCACGTTTCCTTGCCTACCATCAAAAAACAGGCCGAGGATACCATGATCGCGTTTGTCGATGCGCTTGGCCAGTTCAAAGAGCGAGACCTGAGCGACCCTTCGCGCAACCTGGCCCATCCCGGCATGCCTTTCCTCAGCTATATATTGAACAATGGCTACATCCACCCGCTCGGGCACCTATGCGAAGCCTACCGTGGGCTGGGGGCATCCCCCAGTGCCACACGCCTGGTAGAAATGGCTGCCCAGGACCTGGAGAAGGTCGGTACAACCCCGCTGATCCAGGGGGTGGGCCACTACGATCTGGCCTGCCTGTATGCCACGGTCGCTTTACCCGATCCGGCCCTGGCCGAGCTCGAAAAAGCCCTGGAGCTATTCCCGGCCGGCAGTCAGTTGGCCCGCGAAGACCCGGACCTGGCCTCGCTTTCTGAAAACCCCCGCTTTATCCAGTTGACTGCCTCGGAATGATCCTTCGAAACGGAGGGGTATGACCGGGCTTTACCCGGTCATACCCCTCCGTTTCGGTTTTCTTTAGGGCTCCAGGGTCAAAAGCATGCTTTGCAGCCAGACCGTGCCGGGGATGCGCGTGCCCGAATCCTGGCGAATGGTCAGGCGGACGTTGGTGGATTGGGTCACCGAATAGGGGATGTAAACGGTAAAGGGCACGTGAGATAGGTCCCCATAGGGTTGGGAAATATCCTGGCTGGCCGAGCCGACCACCTGGCCGTTTTCATCGATCAACTCGAACTGCAAGGGCTGGTCGTTGACCGCCCCGATCAGTCCATCCACCGCCAGCACTCCACCACTGACCGTTTCGCCATCCCGGGGGGAACGGATCAGGTAGGGCTCCTGCACAACTTGCTGGGGGTAAATTTCCGGGTTGCCCAGGCTCATCAATACCAGGTCCACAGAACTCAGGTAAATAGGCCGCCCAAAACTGTCCTGAATGCTCACTTCCAGGCGGGCCGTCTCGGAGGCGGCTTTTATATCGAAGGGGATATGCGGGTTAATATAGAAATGGCGGTTCAAATAGGTGTGGAAGTCCAAAGCCTGGCGGGTGATGATGCTGCCATCTTCACCGATCAACTGGACGTAGATGTACCCATCGTCGCCGGGCGTTATCAGGGCTTCCAGGTCGATGGGCGAGGACACTTTGGAATACGGCCCCGGTTTTTGAATACGCATCATCGCCAGCGGGGGCGTGGCGGTCATGGTCAAGGTCGGTGTGCGGCTGGGCAGCGGCGTCCGGCTGGGCAGGCGTGTGCTGGTCGGCCGGCGGGTGCGTGTGGGCGTGCGGGAAGCCGTGGGGCTGGGACCAAAAGTAGCCGTCTCGCTGGCAGTCGGTGATAATTCCGTAGTAGGCGGCGCCGTTTCGGAAAATGTGGGTTGGGCAGTTTCACTCGGAAGCGCGGCGGCGATCGCCAGGGCGGCCGTATCCACGGGCAGAGCGGTTTCGGTGGCGGGCAGGGTCGGCGCCGGGGTGGCCGTGACCACAACGACCTGTCCAATGGGAGTCAAGAGCCGCGAGCCGGGCACGCCGCGTGCTTCACAAGCCGCACTGCTCAAGATCAGCATCAGCGCAGCCGGCCAAATCCACCACCATTTTTTAGCTTTGGGCATAGGCTGATTATATACCGAACGCCCGCCTCAACAGCTATACAGGTTGGTCCTATCAAAATTGTAGGATTTGGGCATTGGTTAAGGAAAGATATCTGGATAATCTAACTCGGATCAGGTATGATTTAGAACCGCTGAAAAAATAATTTTTGCGTATCTGATTTGGGCGGCTTCGCCGCCCAAATCAGATACGCTTCATCTCGTACCGAAAGGACTGCCGAATGGAGAAAACCCGGATTACTGTAGCCTATGGGGATGGAATTGGCCCGGAAATCATGCGGGCGGTGATCGACATATTGCAGGCCGCCCAGGCGCCCCTGGAATATGACGAGATCGAAATCGGCGAGAAAGTTTTCCTCAAGGGGATCACTTCGGGCATTCCCAACGAGGCCTGGGACCTGATCCGCCGCAACCGCATCCTGCTCAAAGCGCCGATCACCACCCCGCTGGGCGGGGGCTACAAGAGCATCAACGTGACCTTGCGTAAGTCATTGGGGCTGTTTGCCAACGTGCGCCCGTGCAAGGCCTATATGCCCTTTGTGGCTTCGGCGTTTCCCAACATCGAGATGGTGATCGTCCGTGAAAATGAAGAAGATTTATACGGCGGGATCGAATACCAGCAGACCTGCGAAGTGTCTCAGGCCATGAAGCTTATCAGCCGGCCGGGCTCGGAGAGCGTCATCCGTTTTGCTTTCGAGTACGCGCGGGCTTACGACCGCAAACGGGTCACCTGTATGACCAAGGACAACATCATGAAGATCGTCGATGGGCTGTTCCATCGCGTGTTCATCGAAGTAGCCCAGGAATATCCCGATATCAAAGCCGACCACCAGATTATCGACATTGGCACCGCCCTGGCAGCCGCTCGCCCGGAAAGCCTGGACGTGGTAGTGACCATGAACCTGTACGGCGATATCCTCTCCGACGTGGCGGCCCAGGTAGCCGGTTCGGTGGGCCTGGCCGGCTCGGCCAACGTCGGCCGGCAGGCCTCGATGTTCGAGGCCATCCACGGCTCGGCGCCAGATATCGCCGGCCGGGGTATTGCCAACCCCTCCGGGCTGCTCCAGGCGGCCATCCAGATGCTGGTCCAGTTGGGCTACGCGCCTACCGCCGAGACCATCCAGAATGCCTGGCTGCGCACTTTGGAGGACGGCTATCACACCGCCGATATTTACCGCCCGGGTGTCAGCCGCGAGAAGGTAACCACCGGCAGGTTCGCGGAGGCGGTCATCGAACGCCTGGGCCAGGCGCCTCAGCGGCTACCGCCGGCCCATTTCAGGGGAGGCGAAATTAAGTTCAAACTTACCCCGGCAGTCGAACATCAAAAAACGCTGGTTGGGGTAGATGTGTTCGTCGATTGGGACGAGGGTGAGCGCGATCCGCAGGTGATTGGCCGGCGCATGGAGGCGTTGAACGACGGCTGCCTCAAGCTGGGCCTGATCACCAACCGCGGGGTGCGGGTGTACCCGGATGGGCTCCCGGAAACGTTTTGTACGGACCACTGGCGCTGCCGCTTTTCCAGCGAGGATCTGGCCCTGACCAACAAGGATATCCTGGCCTTGCTCGGGCGAGTGGTCGCGGCCGGGTTTGAGATTATCCAAACAGTAAATTTATTTACTTTCGACGGCCAGCGCGGTTATTCTTTGGGCCAGGGGGAGTAAATCAAATTTCTTGGGAGCTGCTCAGCTACCCCAAAAAGAAGGACGTTTTATTTGTTTTTCGCGAGTCAAACATGCGGGAAACAAATAAAACGTCCCAAATTTCCGAATCAGCCTGAGTAGCAACGTCTCTTTTTAGTTTACGCCGTATTCTTTCCCGCCAGCAAGGCCTGGTAATCTTCATCCCCCAATAAATAGCGCAGCTCTTCTTCGAAGGTATCCAGTAAGAGTATTTCCTGGTCGGATGGGCGCAGGCAACTGCCCTCCTCGTCCAGCAGTTCGGCAGTCTCATCCAGGGTGATGCGGCCCTGCTCGTCCAGGTCCAGCGGGTGAAGAACGCAATAAAACGGCTTGAAACGCCAGGGGTGCAGCCCGGCGGCCTGGCCGGCGACCTGCAAGGCGCATTTATGGTCATCCCGTAAAAAAACGCAGGCGGTCCCGCCATAATGCTTTTTGTCAGTCATGACGCGGGTGTGGATCACCGACCCGCTCTGCGAAAACTCGTCCGCATCGCGGCGGCCGTCGACCCATTCGTCTGGCTGGTCCAGGCCGGGCGGCATGTGAGGCA
The DNA here is from genome assembly GCA_963704755.1 of uncultured Chloroflexia bacterium. Classification (GTDB taxonomy): domain Bacteria; phylum Chloroflexota; class Anaerolineae; order Anaerolineales; family Anaerolineaceae; genus Bellilinea. The sequence goes on along the minus strand of OY969938.1, from coordinate 4,036,850 downwards.
GGATCAGGCCGGCGTTGGCCAGGATATCCTGCCACTCGACCTCATCCAGCCAGACGCCGTACAGGCAGCAAGCACCCTTGCACTGGCTTAATTTGCAGCGCTGCATGGGTTCGGACGCCAACAGGCGCGGGTTGATCTGGCGGTTCATTGGCCGGGATTGTAACACAATCTGAAAATTTGCATTGGCAACAAAAACTCTTTGGACATGCTGCCCGGCTTAACGGGTTAAAAACCGAATTTGAGGTGTGTGCGAGGGCTTCACCCTCGCACACACCTCAAATTCGGTAACTTTATAACGATGGCCCGAGCAGCTACAAATATCGTTTATAATCTACCCTGTTTATGAAACGCTGCTGGGTTGCCTTCTTTATCCTTATCCCGTTCATACTCAGCTCCTGTTCTTCCCGATCTGTCTCTGGCTCGTCACCAAACGCTTATATCCAAAACTCAGGTTCGGACACGATCGTCAACCTGGCCCTGGCCTGGGCCGAACGATACTCCGCGCTGAACCCGGCTGTGCAAATTTCGGTCACAGGCGGCGGCTCGGGCACCGGATTGAGCGCCCTGATCTCTGGCACGGTGGATATCGCTAACGCATCCCGCCAGATCAGCACCGAAGAAGTGGCGGCTGCCGAGAAGAATGGGATCGAGCCACAGGAACATGTCATTGCGCGGGATGCCATTGCGGTGATCGTTAACCCGCATAATCCCATCGATCACCTGACCCTGGAGCAGATCTCGATGATCTACCGGGGTGAAATCAACAACTGGTCGGAACTAGGGGGTGATAACCGGCCGATCGTGCGCCTGTCACGCGAGACCAATTCCGGAACGCACGTTTATTTTCTGGAGTTGGTTATCCGCCTGGGCAACCCGGACAGTAAGGTCATTTTCTCGCGGGATACCCTGCTGCTGCCTTCCTCGGAGGGCATCATTTCCGAGGTCAGCGAGAACCCCAACGCGATTGGCTACGACGGTCTGGGGTATGTGACCGATGGAGTCAAGGTGATCGCGGTCGCCTCGGATGCCGCCGGGCCGTATGTACTGCCATCTCCGGAGACCGTGAACCAGAACCAATATCCCATCTCCCGCGATTTGTACGTTTATACCTCCCAAAACCCGAGCGAGGCGGTCAAAGCCTACCTGGACTGGATGACCTCGCCGGAGGCGCAGGACATCGTTACCCACCTGGGCTTTGTACCCATTCACGCGGATGGGTCGGGAGGCTAAGGCGATGGAATGGGATTTTCGTAAACCAGAAACCTGGATAACCTTGCTGATCAAGATCACGGGCTATTCGTCGATCCTGTTCCTGGCGCTCATCCTGATCTTTCTGCTGCGCGAAGGCCTGCCTGCCCTGGGGGATACCAGCCTGGCCAATTTATTCGGTTCCACCTGGTACCCCATTGAAGATTATTTCGGCATTTTGCCTTTGCTGACCGGGTCGATCCTGGTCACGGTAGGCGCGATTGTGATTGCGGTGCCGTTTGGGGTAGGCACAGCGGTATATCTTTCGGAAGTAGCCCCCTTGTGGATTAAAAACCTGCTCAAGCCGATTATCGAGGTGCTGGCCGGGCTGCCCTCGGTGGTGCTTGGCTTCCTGGGCATCGAGCTGGTTGCGCCGTTCTTCCGCACGGCCTTGAATTTGCCGACCGGGCTGACCGGTTTTACCGGGGCGGTACTGCTAGGTTTCATCGCCATCCCGACCATCGTTTCCATCGCCGAGGACGCGCTTAACACGGTGCCGCCCAACTACCGTCACGGTGCGCTGGCCCTGGGGGCCACCCGCTGGCAGGCCATTTGGGGCGTGACCGTTCCGGCAGCCAAATCCGGGCTGTTGACCGCGATCATGCTGGGAGTCGGCCGGGCGATTGGCGAGACCATGGCGGTGATGATGGTCACCGGCAACGCGCCGGTGCTGCCACACGGCCTGAACGCGCTCTTCCTGCCCTTACGGACCATGACCGCGACGATCGCCTCGGAGATGGGTGAAGTGGCTACCGGGTCACCGCATTACCACGTGTTGTTCTTCATCGGCATCGTCTTATTCTTGCTTTCACTGGGGGTCAACGTGCTGGCCTCTTCGCTCACCCTGCGCAGCCGCAAACGCGCTGAACGCCTGCTCTCTTAAGGACCGCCGCGATGGAAATCAGCAAAACCCACAACGCCCAACGCAACGAAAAGATCGGCTTCAACCTGCTCCGGTTGATCACCTTCCTGACGGCGCTGCCGGTCATTGCAGTGATCGTGTACATCCTGGTACGGGGCATCCCCAGCATTTCCTGGGAATTCATTTCGAGCATGCCGCGTGACGGGATGCGCGCCGGGGGCATCTTTCCGGCCATCCTGGGCACGTTTTACCTGACCCTGGGCACTGCCATCTTCGCCGTGCCGCTGGGGGTAGCCGGCGGAATTTATATTGCCGAATACTCCGCCGATAACCGCGCCACCCGCCTGATCCGCATTGCCATCACCAACCTGGCCGGTATCCCCTCGGTGGTGTATGGTTTGTTTGGCCTGGGTTTATTTGTGCTGTTCCTGCATTTTGGCACCAGTATCCTCTCGGCTTCGCTGACCCTCGCGATCATGACCCTGCCGGTCATTATCAGCACCACCGAAGAGGCCCTGCGCTCGGTACCCAACTCGTTCCGAGTCGTCAGCACTTCATTGGGCGGCTCGCGTTTGCAGACCATCTGGCGGATCACGTTGCCCCAGGCCATGCCGGGTGTGGTCACCGGGATCATCCTGGGCCTGGAACGGGCCGCCGGCGAGACTGCCCCAATCCTGTTCACCGGGGCGACTTTCTTTTTGCCGCGCCTGCCCTCCTCGCCTTTGGACGCGACCATGGCCCTGCCCTATCACATCTTTGTGATCTCCACCTCGGTGCCGGGTATGCCGGTGCAGATCCAATACGGCACCGTGCTGGTGCTGTTGGTGTTCGTTCTAGGCATGAATTTGATCGCCACCCTCATCCGCAACCGGGCCCGCGCCCGCCGCCAATGGTGACCGCTATGGAAACCCGGATAGATATTCAAAAACTAAACCTGACTTACTCGGATGGGGTCGAAAGCCTGCACGATATTGATTTAAAGATCGTCGCCAACGCGGTCAACGTTTTGTTTGGCCCGGCCGGGGGTGGAAAATCATCCCTGCTGCGGGCGATGAACCGGTTGAACGACCTGGCCGACGTGGCACACCTCTCGGGGAAAGTCCTTTTCCACGGGGAAAACATTCTCGACCCGAAAACGGACGTGATCGCCCTGCGCCGTAAGGTTGGGATGGTCTTTTCCCGCCCGGTAACCCTGCCGCTGACGATTTATGGCAACGTGGCTTATGGTCTGCAACTTGCCGGTGAAAAACGAAAATCCCGCCTGGATGAAGCGGTCGAACACGCTCTGCGCCTGGCCGCGCTGTGGGACGAGGTCTATGACCGCTTGAACGACCCGGCCAGCGCGATTTCGGGCGGTCAACAGCAGCGCCTGTGCCTGGCGCGGGTGTTCGCCCTGGAACCCGAGGTGATCTTGCTGGACGAGCCGACCTCGGCCCTGGACCCGGTCTCGACCGCCCGGATCGAAGGTTTGTTACTGGACCTGCGTGAGAAATTCACGGTCGTGCTGGTGCCGCACAACGTCCAGCAGGCCGCCCGCATGGCCGATTACGCCGCTTTTTTCTTGCAGGGCCGCCTGGTTGAATACGGCGAGAGCAAACAGTTATTCATCAACCCGAAAGTGAAAGAAACCCAGGATTACGTCACCGGCCGGTTCGGCTGAAAAATCTTGTCAAAGCGGGGTAGGTCTGCTATAATCACGCCACTACGGGCGCGTAGCTCAGTTGGTCAGAGCGCACGGTTCACATCCGTGAGGTTCGGAGGTTCGAGCCCTCTCGCGCCCACTTTTGCCCAGTTTTTTTGATCGTCGTGAGATTGAATTTTCTTTAACATTCGAAGCCTACCGGCTGTGCGTGCAGTCGGTTGGTGAGAGGGCCAGGCCCTGGCAGGTCTGGCCTTCGCTTTTAAACATTATTGGGGGCGAGACGAAAAATTCGCAACATCTTTGTTTTTTTGATACTGGAGAGTGGAAAAATGCCGATTAGACAGACGACGATCCAGCTTACCTGTGAATCCCAATTTACGGTGTGCCTGCTTTATACGTTATGCTAAGACAAGAATTATTTTTATATTCCATAGAATCCATCCAGCAGAAATCCTTTATTGTTCGATGTTGTCCATGAACCACCACCTAACAATGGATAAACGTTTGCAGTCAAGTTGCCATTGGTTATACCGAGAAGACCTGTGTTCGCACCTATCGCAGAGTTATCCAATACCCGAACGAGAATGTTCCCGTTGATTCCAGGAACTATCGGAAGGGTCACCGTAAACGTAGTAGCGTTGCTCGGACCGGCAACGTCCATAATGATGTGACAGTTCCCGTTACTGATACTGAAGGCGCTTGTTCCAGAAACTGCGCCAGAAAATCCACTGAACGCAGGAGTCCAACTGAAACGCTTCGGAAAATCTGGCGGGTTGCCATAACTGATATCAATATTGGTTATCGCCGCACTGGTCAAACTGAAATTCGAGTTTGGAACCAAATTAGCAGTGGTCAAATTCGTTCCCGCATTATAGGAACTCGACAAGATATGGCCATATTTTGTTCCGCTGTTCGCACAACGAAATTTTGCAAATCCGGCCAAGAAGACGGTGAGGTTCCCGGGAATAGTAAAGCTCGTCGCATTCACGTAAGTCCCGCTGGCGGCGATTTGGTAGTATCCCAGGGGAGGCGCCCCTAACAGGCTTTGGATTGCGGCAACCGCGTCCTGCAAATTGTTGATGTCGGCCGCCATCACGTCGTCGAAGTTGTCGATCTTGCTGGTGAAAATATCCGGGGAAGAGGGGTAATTTGAAGGCATTCTTCCTCCTATGGCAGGTAGCCTAACACTTTTAAATAAACGGCTGTCGGTCCCGCTACCTGGCAGTCGACGTCGAATTGGCCGCCGACTAATGGGATAGGGCCGACGGCATCAGAGAAGAAATTCGGATAACCGGGACTTCGCGCGATCACCCAGTTTTCTCCGGAATGACCCTTGGGCCCAACCAGTACAACCGGATCGCCAGAGATCGTATTCCATTGCGCTGAAACGGAAATAATCAGGGCTCGAGCCGTCGCGGGGATGCTCGCGTGAAAACTGTTCGCGGTGATCGTCGTAATTCCGGTCGATTTCGCGTCCCCATCCCAGGAGGTATTCCCCAGGGCCGGCACGAAGAACACCGGGTTGAACCCCCAAGCCGGGAGAATACCAGGGGTGACCAGCAAGCTGTTTCCCGCTGACCCAATTCCCATGCGCCCTGCAACGTTTGCACCCGTCGCATAGGCTAGGTCCCCTGCAGCGGCGAAGATGTCGGGGACGCCGGCCGCGAAGTTGTCCCGGATGTAGGTGTTGTGGTTGCTGGCCGTCCACAGGTCGCCGGTCGCTACGGTGGGCACCGGGTTATAGCTCATAAGGCTCCTCCTCCTCATTCCAACTGTTGTAGTTTTCCTCGCTCAGCGTCGTCTCGATCTGTTCCCGGATCTCCGCCGGCGGGAATTTCACCGGCCGCAGCGCTCCCCGGCATCCGGCGTTCAGGCACGAAAAGCAGAAGAACACCGGCTCGTCCGGATCGACGTATTCGGCCCCTTTGCACTCGCAGTCGGCGATCCAGCGCCCGTGGTCGATCCGCGCCACCACCTGGGCGTCGCAAACGGCCGGAGATACTCGGACATTCCTTCTGAGCGCTGCTTTTTTGATCCAATCGGTTACGGTTTTGCAGCCGTCTCGTCTGGCGATAGTTTTTGCTGTAATAACGTCCATGATTTACTCCTAGAAAGAAAAGATCGTGTCGATCCCGATCTGAGCCGGGAAGGTCCACACCACATCTAGCGGATTCGGGCTGATCGGCTCGAAGCCGAAAACGGACGTCGAATCCTGCCCGTTTTCTCCCAACCACTGGTGCTCGATAGACGCCAGCCGGTAGGTTTTCTGAATGCCCATTTTGTCGATGACCAGGTCGACGTTGTCGAACAGGTCGAGCGCGTATTGGATCTCCGGCCGGCAGGTGATCGTGACCGTCGGGTAGATCTGCGGGTCGGTCAGCAGCAGCGAGAGCGCATGGGCGATATCCGCGATCAAATTCGAATTTTGCAAAAAGAGGGAATTGATCGTTAAGGATTTTGGCCCATAAAACGTCTGACTGGCCGGATCGGATAGAACCGTCTTGGCCGAGCTGGAGATCAACGGGTTTGCGCGTAATCGCAGGAGAATGATGTTCCCGCTGATTCCGCTGTTATTTGTCACCAGAAAATGCACCTGGTTGGCATATACGATTGCGACCACGGTGCAGGATCCGCTCAGATCCGTTCCGCTCCCATCCGCGGCCGAGTTGACCTGGTAATCCGTTCCGGAGACCGGCGTCTGATATCCGCTGATCGGAGCTTCTTCGCCGTTCGCAGAGAACACGCCCCAGGTTTCGTATGTCTCGCCAGGAGCGATGGCCGGCTTGTCGTAAAGTTCCCACACGACTTCTGTGGCCTGGGCTGCCCTCGGATGGCAGGTCACCGCGATCTGGTTTCTGATCACTTCCCAGGGCGAGCGTGTCATTACTTCACCCGCAAGCTGCCCTTGTTCGATCCGCAGCTTGGCCGAGCTCTGGTCGTGATTACGGGTATAGAACACAGCCGTCCCATCCGCCGCGACGAAGAACAGACCCAGGTGCGCGTCGGCCACGTCGTGGATCAGGTCCCGCGAAACAATCCCGCTGGGCGCCCAGAACCAGGGGATGATGTCTGGCGACGATTCGAGTTCCACTTCCCAGGGCCAGGCCGCTGCGTTCAAAACTGCTCTGATGGCTTCTTCCAGGCGAATATTGGCCTGGATAGGCAGGACGATTTCCTGCCCCAGCCGCTCCAGCCCGTCTTGGGCGACGATCTTGACCCGCTCGTAGCTTCCCGAAATCGGCGCGAGGTCGTCGATTTGCCCGGTAAAAACCGGGTAGGTTTCACCGGAGCCGGGCAGCCGGGTCATTACGGCAATCTTCACTCCCGGCCTGACGTATGGATAGATCGGAGAGCTGGTATTGAACGGATTGTAACGGCCGTCGGCGTTGTCCATTTCCAGGGTCAACGACCCGCTGCTGATCGGTTCGAACCCGTTTCCATCGGAGGCTAGAAGGTAATTCCTGCCACGCGTGATTTTTAGGTTCGTTACGTTAATCGCTTCGTTGGCATAGTCGTATTTTCCATCTCCGTCCCAATCGACCACCACAGCCCAAAGCTGGGTATCGTGCGGGCTTTCGCCATATTTCGTCCCATCTCCATACGCGAAACTGCCGTATCTCATAGGTTTCTCAGCGCGCTCTTGATGTAGGGGACCAGTTTCTGTTCGGCTTCGTACCGGTCTGCCAGGCTGACGGTCGGTTGGTAATTAAATTGCACGTTGATTACCTGCGTGGCCTGGCTTCCCAATGCCTGCTGGCCGGCTCCAAGTGAAGGGTAGATGATTCCATCCGCCGGCGCCACGAAGGTTTCCGGCCCGGTCCACGGCATGTTTTCGTTGATCGTGTATAGCCGGCCGGCTTGCACCGGCCCACCGCTGGCTCTCGCGCCATTCGTGTGGTGAGGGTCGTAATCCGGGTCACCCGGATTGATCGCGTGAGGGTGACTGTTGCTTTCCTCTGAAGCTCTCGCCGCTTTTGAGGCCGACGATTCTAGCCAGGTCCCCTCGAATAAGGTGTTTAGAAATGCGGCAGCGCTTGCTGCATCGCGGTTAAGTAACAATTTTATAAACGCGGTAATCGATGGTAATAATTTTTCAGCAATGGCATAACCGAGCGCTAAGGCTGAATCGGTAAAATCATCGAGGGTTTGTATGAAATCGATGGCTTCCTTTCTCGATTTTCCGGTGATCACCATGTACTTCGAAACGTCGTCAGCCGAATCCAATAATTGCTTGGACCCCAATTCCATGAGGCGGGCCATTTCTACGCCCGATCTTCCAAAGTTATCTGTCAAGAATTGGGCCTGCTTGAGCGGGTCCCGAATGGCCAGGTATTGGTCCGAAAGACTGGCCAGACCGGCGAGCGTGGGGACCGTCCCTTTTTCCGCCATGCTTTTCAGCGCCATTTCCAGCGTGCTGACCTCGATCCGGTAATCATCGCTTACCTGGATCAGCCGGCTGGTCTCTTCGCTCGCCATGCCGGTATAGGAAGATATCTCGTCCACTTGCTCTGCGTAAGCCGCGTAACCGCTGATCGATTTTTCAAGGATCGATCCTGCCGATTGGACAGCCTGCCCCAGCAGCATCATCGGGCTCAGGGGGATTGAAGCGCCCAACCCGCTTAAAAAATCGGCTGAGGTTCCGACGCTTTTCCCTAAGATCTTGATTTCTGAATCCAGCCCCGAAATCGTCGTTCGAGTACCGGCGACCGCTTTCTCGACGTTGCTTAATTCCGCGTCCAGCTTTTCGTGGGCCGTTTCCATTTCGTACGCGGCGAGCGCGGCAGCTTTTTCTTCGTCGCTCATCCCCGCAATGGCTTCTTTGGCGGCTTTGTATTCTTCTTTCCGCTGCGCTCGTTCCAACAGCTTGCCCATCGCGTCGGTCAGTTTGTTGGCTTCTTCGGTCGCGCTTTGGACGCCCCGTGGGTCGTCGGTAGTCTTGATGTTGATCTCGAAACTAGGCATGTCGCGCTTCTCTCAATTTATCGATCCGCAGCTTCAACGCGTGCAGGCTGGGGTTGGCTTTGATCCATTCCTCGGTTTTATAAGGGTCCCGCTGGCTGTAAGACCGGTAAGCCTGCCAGGCGTTGCAAGCGTGGGTCATCCGGTCTAGCAGCCCGGCCGGCTGGTCCAGGATCCCGCCTGGTTCGGGTAACGCGTGGTACCCAATGGCCTGCCAGGCCAGTCGTAATTCGTAAGGCGGCGGCGCCTTTGGGTTTCGCCCACATTCGGCCGCCGCCAAGATCATTCCGGGGGGATCGCGGTAGCCTCCCGGTAAGCCTGGTCGACGAAGTCGCCCAAGATCCAGACGACTGCCGGCGGTTGGTCGCCGACTTCCTCTGCTTTGATGGCCGGTTCCAGCTCTGCAAACCAGCCCGCCTTGATTGCCGCCCGCGTGTTCGCTCCACGCATCTGGCTGGCCGAATTTGTCTTTTCCTCGGAATATGCAGCGCCGAAGGCTTCCAGGTCTCGCTGGGTCAAAACTTTGATTACCGCTTTGACGCCTAATTTTTTGTGTTCGATGGTTTTGATTTCCATAACTCCTCTGCTTAGGGTAAAGATGCCAGTTCGTTGACCACCCTGATCGATGGCCCGATTCCAGCGGTCGGGTCGTAGGCCGGCCGGAACTGTCCCGGCAGCACTTCGGCACCGTCGATGTCGTCCAGGTTGGGGAATTTATCCCAGGTGCCCGGCATGTCCAGGAGGATAGCCTTCCGGCTGTAGATCGAGCCGGCCGTCCTCAAGTTCGGTCCGTCGATGCGGATGCGGATCAGGCGCGGTGTCTGTTCCCGCCAGGCGTCGTATTCCGCCAACCCGGCCGGGTTCTGGTACAGCGAGATTGCGCAGGAAAGCTGCACTTTCCCTTTGCGCTGGGCTTTAGCGAAATACAGGTTTCCGTTTCCGGAGAACTGGTGCGCCAGGCCGGTATTGGCCTTGTAATCGAAGCCGGCCAGGGTGTCCGGCAGTTCGGTTGTCCCCATCTCCCCATCGATGGCGTCGATGTAGAGCCTGGCCATGCTGAACAGCGCCTCGCTGACCGGCGGCAGCCCGATCCCGGTCGTGAACCCGCTCGCCTTGACCCATTGGCGCGTGGTCCAGGTCGAAGAGAGCATGACCGCGTCCGCATCGGCTCCGCCCTTACCGGAAAGATCGAAGCTGGTCGGGAACGAATAAGCCGAGCGCTCTATCCGCGCGTTGTTGCCTCCCTCGGCCGTATAGAACTGGGTCAGCGCCTCGATGGCTACCGTCGCCCCGGCCGCCTCGTCGGTGATGTCCTCGGCCACGGTCACCGCGCCGGCCCCGGCCGTGGCCACCGTGAAGATCTCGTTATTTCCGGCTTCGCCCGCCCCGCTGATCCGGATCAGGTCGCCCGGCTGCAGGAACCCCAGCCCGTTTGCGCTGTCGCTGATCGTTTTCGTCGCGCTGCTGAAGCTGATGGTATTGGCGGACCGCTCGACGCTGTCGTCGGTAGTTGGCCAGGGATAGTCGTAGATCATCCCGGATCCCGCCCCGTCCGCCTGGCCGATTTCGATCCCGCGGATTGCGGCTGCCAGGATGTAGGGGATCTGTTCGAAGGTCAGCGGGTCCGGCCCTTGTTTGAACGAACCCAGCACGTACGGTTTGTACCCGCGGGTGGTCTCGATCTTGAAGCCGATGTACTCGGTCGGGTAGTTGATCGGCGTGTCGTCCGACCCCACCCACTGGCCGCGCATCAACGCCGAAGCCGCTGCCGTCGTTCCGGCAGACCCTCCGTGTTTGATCTCTCGGCCAAGTTGGAATTTCTCGTAATCTTTGATTCCGTCCATAGTGACTCCTTGTTTAACTAAAGCGTTCGCGTACCGTCCAATGCGCGATCAGCCCCTGGTTGGTGATCTCGGTGTCCGGGTCGAACGCCACCGGCCCTTCGATGGAAGGCCCTTCGACGGTCAGCTTGCAATATTGCACTTTTCCGCCCAGGTCCCGGTCCACCGCGAAGGCCGCCCGGATCCGCGCAAAGAACCGGATCATATAGGGGATGTCGCTCTTTTTCTTGCCTGGCGCCAGGTGAAACTCGGTGATTCCGCGCCAGGTATCTACGTTCGGCCCCGAGTTCGGGGCTCTGCATCACCACGTCTTCCGGGTAGGTAATTGCGCAAGGGAACACGGTCAAAGCCTCGGGCACTTCGGCTTTCTCGAATAGCAGGTACGCCCGCACGAACCCGCCCCGCCCGTCGCTCACCTGCCCAACTTTTCTGGCCACCTCGTCGATCCAGTTTTCAATCATGGTTCTCTCCCAGGTCTTGGATGATGTCGTCGATGGCCTGCTGGTGAAAGGCCTCGATCTTCTCTTTCACCTGGTCAAGCCCTTGCCACATGAAACTCAACCCTTTGATGCCCTTCTTCTTGATCGAGCGCGCGATCAGGAAAGCGATTCGTTTGGCCATCACCGGGTCGGAAGCCAACCCCTTTTCGATCACCCAGGGGACCAGATCGTTGACCGGCGGCTGTTTCTTACCGGCCGGCCGCCCGGCGTTCAAAACGTAGATGTAGACGTTAGGCCGGCGCATCGACGAAGTGATTTTGCCAATCGTCAGGTAGGGGGTCTGCCCCACCGTGCTGCCGATTGATCTTCGCGCTGCGCCGGTTACGCCTACGGGCACCAGGGGAGTGACGACTGCTTTCGCTGCGCTGACGGATTTCTCCATTGCCGGCACCAGGCGCTTTTTTCTGGCCCGAATGTAATTCGCCGCCAGGTTTAGGTTCTTCAGTTCGTCTGGAATTTCGATGTCGTATTCGACCATTCGGCCTCACAAATAGGGGATTGTGTAATTCGCCTGGATCTCGTTGATTTGCCGCGGGAATTCGTTGATGTAGAACGTGTCGCCGGTCTCCGGGGTTCCCGCCCGGCCGCCGAACCCGGTCTCGGCTTTCTTTTTCATCAGGGCTGTGATCTGCACCGCCAGCCAGCGCACGTCCGCCGGCGGCAGGCAGCGTCGTACCGCTTCCGCCGTGTGATCCACCGCGGCCGTACCGTTGGCGCCCCGCGCGACCTTGTAGGTTCGGTAAACCGCGATTGGCGTATCGTCGGGATGGCCGGCTTTGGTGGTCCCGTTCCAGCCCCGCGCGCAGACCAGCCGGTTTCCTCCAATCTTCCGGACGTAAAGGTCCTCCGTCTCGATCTGCAGCACCTCGCCGGCGAAGAATTCGCTGCCGTTGTCCACCCCGATTTCTTCGCTCGCGTTATCGATGGCGCCATCCAGCAGCGAGGTTGCCGGCGTGGCCGCCGGGCTGCCTCTCCCGCCGTTTCCGGCCGTCACCAGCTCTTGTTCGTCGCCCAGCAGCAGCACCATACCCGGCGAGAGCAGGCTGCCTTTGTTCAGGCTCAGCGTGCCGGCGGCGCTGGCCTGGTCGGCCGCTGTTTCCAGGTCCTCCGTTTCGTCGTATAAACCCCAGGTCCCGTCGATCTCCACCGCGGTGCCCCAGCCCGCCTCGCGCTCCAGCCAGGTGTAGGGTCCGTTTGCCCAGCAGCGGTTGGAGGGTTTTGCGCTGAAATCGGTCACCGCCGCCCCATCCACCCGCACCTCGCGGATCGAGAGCAGCGGCTCGCCCAGGTCGAGCGTTTCCCGATAGCCCCGGTGTTCGTCGCCGGCGCAGCGAGTGCCGCTGAACGTGTGCGTCTCCTGGGCCGGGATGAACCTGCCCAGGTGGCGCACCATGAACTGGCTGGCTTCCCGGATGCGCTGGTTCAGGCGGGGTTCGTCGCCGGGTAAATTCAGGTCTTCGATCAGCTCGTTGACCGAGCAATAAATCTGTGCGTTGGCCATACCTTCTCCTGCCGGTCGAGCCCTCCTCTCCCTACAAACAAGATGGGGAGGGGAGGGCAGATAATCACGACTTGCGGTCGCTCTTCCTGCCGCCCTTGGAGGGCGTCTCCGCCGTTTCCGCGGAAACGGCATCTTCGCCGGGCTGAACCGGGTCGCTTTCTTCCTGGTCCGGTTCGGGTGTCGTTTCTGCCAAAACCGGCGCTGGGGCCACGGTGGCTTTACCCATCGAGAGCAGCACCTTGCCTTCGTCGTCCGTAAGGTTCAGCCGGGTTCCGGCTGCATACCCCACCCCGTGGATTGCTACGCTGCGTGAGAGGATGACTTCCATCGCTTATCGCCTTCAGGCTGTACCTTCGGCCGGGCTGACGAGCAGCGCGCCGGCGTTGGATACTGGCAGGTCCCTGGCGTTGAACTGCAATGCCAGGCAGAAGACCGGTTTGGCCGTCCAATCCGGTACGGTTACCATCGAGCGCACGTAGCGTTTGTTGGGCTGGTGGATTTCCAGGGTGGCCAACCCTTTTGCCGCAGCCGTGGTCGCGAAGGCCGTCGCGCTGCCGGCCAGGTCGGCCATCGTCCCGCCGCCTGGGTCGCTGTCCTCCTGGGCTTTCACCGAAGGCGCGCCGGCCTCGCCCTCCAGGGCGCCCGCGATGAACGCCACCGTATCGTAGCCCTGCATATCCAGGATGGTCCCGGTCAGGGTCTCGTTATCGGCGGCCTTCAACGCGCAGATTGTGATCTTGCTGTTTTTCAAAACACTGAACATGCTTCACCTCATTTTCAGAATTTCTTGTACCTCCCTCTTCTCCTGGAAATACAAGAGAAGAAGGAGGTATCGTTTTCCCTTTACGTTAGTTAGTCAAGGCGTCCAGCATGGCCGCGAACGATTGCGCCCGGCGCTCGACCACGTCCACATCTTGCATCGAGGTAATCAACACGTCGCCCGATGTGGAATTGGTGTACGGATCGACGATCACGTCCAGCCCGCCCCACAAGCAGTACACCAGGTCTTCCCAATTCCCGTAGAAGATCGCCGAGCAGGTGTTCACGCTGGTTCCTTTGCTCAGGGTGGAGCTCACCTGGTTGGTCACGTAGGCCGGGTAGCCGTTCAACGGAGTGGAAGAGTTGTTCTCGTCCCACACCATCCGCGCGTCTGTCCCGGATACCTTCGGGGTCTGCTTGAGCTTGCCGCGCACTTTGGCGTTGGTGATGTAAGCCAGGCTGCCGGTGTCGGCATTGTCCACCGCCACCTCAGTCTCCAGGTTGACGATGTCGGCCCAATCCGGAGCTGCGCCGTTTTCGCCGCCCACTACCGAACCGATCCCGGTCGTGTATTGCACGCCGCGAGGCTGGTTGGCTGCCCCCAATCCGTGTAACCCGGATTGGTCGATGGCCACCGCCAGGGTGGTAGCCAGGTCGTCGCGGGCCATCATTTCCGCGTCCATCGAGGCCTGTTTCAAGAACCGCCGGGTGAGCTGCAGGTAAGCCGCCACCGTGCGCGGCCGCGCTTCGATCTGGCCGAATTTCAGGTCGGACTTGTTGGGGGTCGTCCCTTCCCCGATCCAGTAGGCGGTCGAGGATTGGCCTTTCTTGGGGATGTCGATGTTTCCGACCAGGCCGGTCAACACCCGCGCCCCGGCTTGCTGGGTAATCATCTTGTTGCGCAGTACGTCGATGAACGAGTTGATCAGCAGGTCGGTGCGCACCAGGTAACCGCCGTACTCGGGGTCGCCGGCTTGCTGGGTATTACGAAGCCGCATTCCTCCGCCTTGCCGGTTGACCGGGCTGATCATGATGTCCCAGGGCATGAAGAACCCCTGCGGTTCGCGCCCGAGCTTCTTGGCCATCGCCCGGCTGGCTTCCAACTCCAGGCCGGCCTCGTCCCAGGCGTGCGGGTTCGAGCGAGCGTCCGCTGCCGCCCGGATCATCCGCAGCAGGCTGTAATTCTTGATTTCATTGGGCGTCATGCCGATAGCAAGGTCCTTCTCGTCCACCTGCATGATCCGCCGGCCATCGCCGGGGACGCCGTCGCCGTCGTCTGTGTTTCGCATGGACAGGTACAAATCGTTGGCGTCTTTGGCTTTCGCCTTGGCCTCGTCCAGTTGCGGGCGCAGTGCTACCGCCTCATCGGTCTTGCCAGAGGTGAACAGGTCGTCGATTTGCGCGGCCAGGTCTCGCACGCGCGCCTCCGCCGTTTGGACGGCATCGAAATAGGGCTTGAGATTTCTCATGGTTTCTCCTTATCTGAGAAGTTTGGCTTCGTCCCGGAGGCGCAAAACCTCGGGATCGATGGTTTCAACCGGCTCGGGCTGCTGTTGAAGGTTTAGCAGCCCGGCCGGAACGTGCACGTAGTTCTTGAGGGCTTCTTCCAGGACCTGGTTATCCTGGGCCGCCCGCTCCCCGCCGATCACTTCGTCGGCGAAGCCCAGTTTCACCGCCTCGTTTGCACTCATCCAGGTTTCATCGGCCATCATCCGCCCCATCCGGTCGGCCCCAATCCCGGTCCTGGCGGAATAGGTGTCCAGGATCCCCGCCTTGACGCTTTTGAGCGTATCGACCATCCCTTGCAGGGTGGCGATATCCAGGTAGGCGAACATCACCGAAAATCCGGGGTCGTGGATCATCATGTAGGCCGTGTCCTGGATCAGGATCCGGTCGCCCGCCAGGGCGATCACCACGGCCGCCGAAGCGGCCAGGCCGTCGATCTTCACCGTGACCCGCCCGGTGTAATCTTTGATGATCGTCCGCATCACGCTGGCCGCGATCACGTCTCCGCCGCCCGAGTTGATCCGAAGGGTCACCGGCCCGCCTCCGCCCAGCTTGGTCAGGTCGTCTTTGAACATCTTGGGCGTTACGTCGTCCTCGTACCAGGAATATTCCGAAATGACTCCGTAAAGCTCGACTTCTGCCTCCCCGCTTTCGGTTTCGGCTGCGTTGCGTAACCGCCAGAACGGTTCGTGGGGTTTTGCGTTCCCCTCGAAACAGCGAATGGGTTGTTTCATATATTCTCTCCTTGAGAAGCATCGGTGTTTCCCTGTCCGGGTTTGGCCAGCACCTGGATGCTGCCGTCTTCCAGAATGACCGCCATGTTCGACGGGATGTAGTGGTAATCGCCGCCCACGTAAGACGGCATGTCGTCGATGGCCAGCGCCTGGTTGGGGCTGTATTGCCCCGATAGAATCTTGTCCTTCAGGTAAGCTGCCCGCGCCCTGGCGTTCATCCGTAAAAAGGCGTCCCGGTTGAAGCGCCAGTAGCTGTAGGTTTGCTCTTGCAGCGTTTGCCAGTGAGTCTTGGCCGCCTGTTCCCATTGCACCAGGTAGGGGTCCAGGGTCGAGCGCATGTAATCCTCGTCCTGCTGGTCGTTGGCTTCGTAGGATTGCTTGCCCTGGTTGATCTTGTACAGGGGGAAGGAAAAGAAATTCGCGATCTCGACATCGGTGGCTTCGATAGATTCGAGGAATTGGGCGTCCACCGGTTTGATCTGGACCAGGTCGAACTTCTCCACCTTGTCGTCCAGCACCACCACTCCGCCGGCGTTGCCCGATCCCGAGGCTGCTTCCCAGTACGATTCGCGCACTTTGTCGCGCGCCTCTTTATCGACTTTCCCTTTCATCGTGGCCACCGCGCCGGGCATCAGGCCTTTTTGGTACATCGAGCCCTGGGTCGCCGTGCCCGCCAGGCGCCTGCCCAGGGTCTCGCGGGCGTAGCTAATGACGCTCCGGCCGTTGATGCCGTTGGTCGAGTTGATCATCAGGTGCAGCACCTCCACCTCCGGGATCATTTCGGTCGAGCTGTCGGCCAGGGTGGTTCGGTACCACAGGCTGCCGTCCGATTGGATCACCGGTTCGGTCGCGTTCGAGGCCAGCACGTAGAGCTCGCGTGTCCGTGGCCTGAACCAGAAATAGGCGTCGCCCCAGAAGAGCAGCCACAGGATGGCCGTCTTTTTTAGAATAAAAGGCACCTGGTAGGGGTTGGGCTGGACTTCGACTGCATAAGCCATATTGCGCCGCACCCCGTCCGGGTAGATCCGCTGCACTTCGCCGGGCTTCCGCGAGACGAGCTGCTGCAGCGGGATCATGGCGATGTCGTCACTGATCGTGTTGGCGCAGCGGTAGGCCGTTGCGATCCGTTTGGCCGATTCCGGGGTCACCGTCTGGCCGGCCAGGGTCGGCAGCGAGTAGCCGCCGTTGGCCAGTTCCGGGATGGTCCAGGTCGGTCTCACCTGGTTGTGCAGCGAACGGTGAATAAGCTGGGTGATCATTTCAGCGGTTCGTTTCCTTTCCCGACCAGGTAGCCGGTCGCGATCAGCAATAGGCCGGCCGTGATGATGGCGGGGATGCTGCCGATCAGAGAAATTCCATACAGCACCAGGCCGCAGCCCGCCAGGTAAAAGAGGTCGTCGAGATATTTCTTCACATGCCCCATCCTTCATCCTTGATGTCGTCGCTGATGTCCTGGCTGGTGTCTTTCAGGGCCTGGACGCGTACCATTGCGTTGATCGCTGCCGCCAGCAGGTCGATGCGCTTCTTGTCGGAGGCATTCTTCTTGCTCAGCTTGATGTTTTCGTTGTTGTCCTGCACCACCACCGCGTTGGCCAGGCACCATTTCAATACCGGCGACCCGTCGTGCACCAGCGTTCCGTTGGCCACCAGCTCCCGAAACGACTTGGTGGGTTCGCTCAGGGTCTGTACCCCCTGCCGTACTTCCACGCAGGTGTAGCCCTCGTCTTGGAGTTCGTTGGCGAACTGGGTGGCGTTGTAGGGATCGAAGGTGAATTCGTGCACCTTCCATCCGCAATCCAGCTCGCGGTCCTGGATGAACGTCTGCACTTCGCGGTAATCGGTCACGTCCCCCGGTGTAACCGTGATCCACCCATCCCGCGCCCACTCCCGATAGGGGACGTCGTCGCTCTTCTCGTGTTTGGCCATGCCGGCATCGGGTATGAAGCCCTGGGCGGAAATCGCAATGCGCCCATCCGGAAGAGAGAACAAGAACGCTACTGCGGTCAGGTCGATCTTCTTGGAGAGGTCTCCTCCGACGATGCAGAACAGCCCGCGAGTCTAGCTCTATGAATTTCTCCCGGCTGACCGCCAGGCCGTCCCACCTGGTGATGTATTCGCCGATGTAGCTGTTCTCGGTTTCGTTGACCCAAATGTCCAGGTTCTTGACCCGGAAATTTCGGATCTTTTCAGGGATCCCCGAGCCGAACGCTTCGTCGTGCTGCTCCTTGAGCTTCGCCAGCCCTTCCGGGGTGGCTGCCCGCAGCGGGTTGGCTTTGATCCAGTTGGCCGGGTCGTGTTCGTTGTCTTTCGGGTCCAGCTCACGGATCATCACGAAATAGCGCTCGTTATTGACGATCTTGGCCAGGATTTTCTTGCAGTACTCATATTCGTCGTGGCACGGGTTCTCGACCGTCTCGAACCCGGCGGTGGTGATGATGGCCATCAGCGCCTGGCTGCGCTGCCCCCAGGCCGACCAGAGCAGGTCGTAGATCTCCGAGGTGGGGTGGGCGTGGTATTCGTCGATGATCACCCCGCTGGGGTTCAGCCCGTCCTTGTTCTTGGTTTCCTTGCTGAGCGCCTTCAGCTCGCCGCCACGGGTGATGTGGGTGATCGAGTAGTTGAGGATCTTCAACCGCTTACGGATGTCCGGCGATTTCTGGCCCATGATCCGGGCGTCTTTCCACACGATGCGCGCTTGCTCGCGGTCCACCGCCGCGCAGTACACTTCCGGACTCTCTTCCTTGTCCCCGGCCATCAGGTATAGCGCGATCCCGCTCATTTCGGTCGATTTGGCGTTCTTCCGTGCCCGCTGGTTGTAGGACTTCTCGAAACGGCGAAAGCCGGTGTCTTTGTGCACCCACCCGAAAACGCAGCCCAGGTCGAATTTCTGGAAGGGCAGCAGATCGATGGGCTGGCCGGCCAGCGGCCCCTTTACGTGGTGGCAGTAGTGGAACCAGTCGTAGATCTTGTCGGCTTTGGCCTCGTCGAAGATCCACGGGAAGCTCTCGCTGCCCTGGCGCGCGAGATCGTCGAGATGGCGTTGGCAGGCCAGCCGTTCGGACTGCCCGACCACCCGCCGTCCCTCGACGACGTCCAGCGCGTATTGGGTGCAAGGGTGTGTCACCGCTTACCCTCCAAACTTCTCTTCGAACTCATCGACCTTCTTCTCGGCTTTCTTCTTGGCCAACCTGGCCCGGCCGCCGGGGGTTAGCCCCAGCTTGTCGGCATACGCCGTCACGATTCGCGCCCAGGCTTGCGTCGCTTTGACCAGGTCCTCGTGAAATACCGGCTTGCCGTTCTGGTCGACCGCGCCCGACCGCAATAGCTCGGTCGAGTTCGCGGTAATGAATGATGGCGTCGCAGTAAATCGCCAGCAGCTCCGTGTCCAGGTTGTCCAGCAAATCGATTCCCTGGAGCTTATTGCGGATATCCTTCCAGACTTTCAACGCATCTTCGCTCAGCCACGCCGGTGGTTTGAGAGTTACTCGCCTTTCGCGTTTTGTTTCGCTCGCTGCCTCCTGCCGTGATTCCACCTCGGCATTGGTCCAGTGCTTGCCGCCGGCGCGGCCGCCGGGGCTCATTTGATCGGCAGATTGAATTGGGGTCGGCATGGTATACAGATTTGATCGGGGAATTTTTCGAACGCGCCTCTACAACCGGCTTTGATTTCGAAAAGTGAAAACATTTTTAGGCCCCTCGGGTCTCTTCCGCCCGCTCGTGATTGGTCTTAGCGGTGTGGCAGGTGTGGCACAATGACTGGAACGGGCCGGCGAAGAACTTGATCGGGTCGCCCTTGTGCGGCTCGATGTGGTCCACCTCGGTCGCGCGGACGCGCTGCCCTTTCTTCGCGCATTCCCGGCAGCAGGGCTCTTCCTTCAACTGCGCAGCGCGGATCCGCTTCCAGCGGGTCGAGTTGTACAGCCGCTGGACGGCCGGGTCGCGCGGATAATTTCGCCCGCCGTTGGCCTGGTGCAGAGCGCAGCGCCCGGCCGTCACCAGGTTGGTGCAGCCGGGGTAGGTGCATACCTTGAGCGCGGCTCGCGGCATCAGTCCAGCTCCGCCAGGGTGATGCCGTTCTGTTCGAGGCAGATGTACCCATCGAGCTGTACGTGCGCCCAGGTCTCTTTGCCCGACGGTCCAACTTCAAGAACGGTCGTCTCCGTTCCTTTGGGTAACGCAGTGATGATATTTTTGTTGTCGACCTCGCCTTTCTTTCTGAAGTTGAGCTTCCCGGTCGTGACGGTCGCTTTGATCGGCGTCGGCTCAGGGTCTGATACCGAGCCCTGGTCCTCGCTTCCCAATGCCGCGAACTCTTCCTCGGTCCCAATGAAATAGTCGTAATCGACGCTTCCGGTAGACCACGATCCCTTCACATCGCCGGCCTGCTGCCAGTACTGCATTTCGGGCCACGGGCTAAAATTGGCGAACTCCGCCTCGCTGGTCCAGTGGGCCAGATAGAGTCCATGCCGCATGAATGGATCGCCGGGTTTCAAATAGGGTTTGATCTCGCTGATCAAGTCGGGATTGGTGTAGATTACGAGGGTTCTTTTTCCCTGGGTTTCGATTTCGAATTGAGTGATGAACTGGCAGCCCCAGTCGTACATAGCGCTACCGCTTGGCCGACCCCAGTCCAGCCGCTCTTCGTATTCGATATCCATCGTGGCGGATAATTGCCCCCAATCATCACCCGGCATGGCCGCAAAGCGTTTTGCCTGGACGATAGGCGAGTAGCGATAATCGCAAAAGAAATAGGGTCCCCATAAGCAGCCAACCTTTTTGCATCCGGCTTTGTGGGCGCCGTAGAGCGGATCTGTGATTCCCGTTCCCTGCCCGACCTTGATAAAGGCAAAGCGAATCCCGGCCGCTTTCATGGCCTGGTAATCCACCTCCCCGTTTGCGTAAGATAAATCGGTGCCTTCGATCATTCTTGCTCCTCTTCAGTGTCCGGGTCCCAATCCTCGGGCGTCCAACACGGCTTCTGGCCCAGCTCGCCGAGCTGGGCCAGCAACCTTTCTATTCCGCGCATCAGATTGACGACCCGTTTCGCATACCGGCCGTTTTGCTTTTCCAGGCAGGCCACCCGCTTCTTGAGCGGTTCGATCAGCGAAAGGGCCGTGTCCGTAATGATTTGGGTGACCTCGGCCTGGTTCTTGCGTCGCAGGAAGAACCCGCTGATCAGGCCGCCGGTGATGGCTGCCCCAAACCCGATAAGCGCAATGACGATCCCCTCGGACATGACTTAGCCCTGGGCGAGCGACTTGGAAGGCAGGAACTTCTTGATCAACTCGTGCAGGTAGTTCGAGCCTTTGCCGATGGCCAGGCCGGTCAGGATCAGCCCCAACGCCGTCATCGGGATCGGGCTGGGATCGACGCCGGTCAGCTTGGCCAGCAGCATGCCGAACAGGTAGATCAGGTCCAGCTTGTACAAGAAGGCCGCGACGATCCCCAGGGCGATGGCGACGTAAGCCTGGGTCCATTTGTAGGGCTGGATCTTGGGAAAGTGGTCGAAGAGGCTGGCCAGCACCGCTTCGACGATGCTCTCGATGAACAGCCCCAGGAACAGGATGATCCCTGCCGATAGGCCGACGAACCCGGCCAGCAACGTGACGATCCCTAGAATGTCGATGTCCATATTTCCTCCGTGAAAGTGGGTTAAACAAAAACCCGGCGCTGCTCGCCGACAGAATTGTCGGTTTACAGCTCCGGGATCAATGCCTCGCTGAGCTATAGTTATATTATAGATCAAATTTTCAAAGGCGATGAAGCATATCCCAATACGTGATTGTGTTTACAAAAATGTCCTTATTGCGAAAAATAATTGTGATTTTGTCGATTTTTTAAAATATTGTTAACCTATTGATGTCTTTTTACTAGCAACTTGGAGTTTCTTTAGGTGTTGTACAGTTTGACCTAAAAAAAGCGGGAGTATGCATTCAGGGAGTTCGCCAAGTATGGCTGGACTCCCTGATTTTTTAAAAGTACAAAAGGAGCTTTTTATGATGAAGGAAAAGCGAAAGCAACCACGTTCAATTGAATCTGAATTACAAAAGGTGAATGCAGATCTAAGCCATTTCCCTTAAGTAAATTAAACCAAAACGGTAAGTCACCAGCTTACCGTTAGGAGGAAACGAAACGGAAGTGAGTCAAGATGATAATTACACGATTATTAGAATTGTTAATGGAATTTGCAAATAGAATCCTAGATCGTTATCGACTTTCACAAAAAGTCCGAGAGATAATCACAATTAGTGTTCTTTTCACTGTTGTAACATTAATTGTGGCTCTCGTTATGGTTGTAGTTTTTGTTTTCGGGTTCACCCAGATTTATTCAGTAATTAAAGGTTAGCTGATAAATCTTGGATTATCTTCCGCGTAATAATCCTTAAATTGATTTTTTAGGGATATTTTCGTGTTAATAAATTAAAGAGAAGAGGACTAGCGCTGCTCATTGATCGAACGTCAATATGTTCCATAGAGACTGTTTGATGGTCTACAAATTATTCAATTGGGTTACTAGTAACTGTTCTTAATTGAAACAATTTTTGTAACTTTTATGCCCTTTTTTTATTTTAGAGTTTAGTAGAAGATTAATTTTTGGGAACTATACAATCATAACCGAAAATTTCGTTATAGGAATTTTTACCCTCAAATGTGCAAAATCCATAATAAACAAGGTTGTTATCTTTAATATCGTTATCATTCCGTTCCCACAAACGGAATCTTTTAGGTACTATAGCAGTGATATTCTTATTTAGCCATTTGGTTTTTAATCTTTCCCCATCCCAATATTCAAGACCAACCTGAAAAACGTAAATGCCGGGTTTGGGAAATCTGATTATTAAGTTGATATGTTTTATTTCTCCTGGTGAAATCGGAAAATAGTCTACCGACATGTTGTCAAATTCGACAGTTCCTTTTGAGTAGTCAACTAATATGACATAGTCGCCAAAAACTTCTTCGCCTGGCGAATTCCGCAATGTAGCCAAAAATGGCAAATTGCTTTCTCCGCCAGGACCTCCGATTGCACCTGTTGGGAGATAAAGATCTCTTACTTCATTGTATTCTTCATAGGATATTAGTTTTATAGGAATTCTTGAGTTCATATTTATGTAGTCGTTTTCTTTATTGTTTTTAACCTCAAGGAGTAAGTTGTTATTAATAACATTCAGTGGCTTTTGAACTGATTTCAGATAAAAACGCAAAATATCTGTGGTTTTTGCGTAATCAGTTATGTCATATAAACCTGGAAATGTGCTTATATCCTGTTGCAAATATAATTTTGGGGATTTTAATTCATTAATTTGGTTTTTCATAAACACAATCATCGTTGGCGCGTTAAGAATTATAGCGAGAACGCTGATAATTAACGAAAGAGTAGCTATATTCATTCGCTTTTTCATGATTTGTTGTTATATCCCCTTGTAAATCTATTATATATAGAATACATACCAAGATTTAAGAATCGTTTGAATTCTTGGTTGTCTAATCTTTTAAATCCCTGGTTTAATTGTTGAAGTCATTGCGACTTGTTTTATTCTTCTTTGTTCAAAAGAAATTTTTACAATTCCGAATCCGTTACGAAAGTTCTTAACCGTTTCAATGGCTTGGACTAATTCACTTAATTCTTCCGAAGTTAGTAAATCCTGTAATTTATCAAGAGAAGAATTTTTTCCATCAATATCGCTCACGAATTGTGAATTCATATTCCGCCTCCTCCCGGCAACATTGCCGGCATTCTTCCCGTTTGATACGCCGCCTCGATCTGCGGGGCCAGCCACTGGCCGGCCGTCTGCCCATTGGGCAGCACGGTGAACGGCTGCAGCGCCTCTTCCAGCGAGACGATCCCGGCCTCGGCCGCCTCCAGCACTGCCTTGATCCATAGCGCCAGTGCCCGCCAGCGCTGCCGGGTGGCCTGCTCCCAGGCGGCCTCGATGGCCGCCTGGCTGGAGCGGGTCCGCCCGGTTTCGGTGCGGCGAAATTCGTCCCGGCTGGGCATCGCCAGGGTGATGCGGTATCGCCGGCCGTCCACGTCGAAGCCGACTACTGCCCGGTCGCGGTCCCAGCCGTATAGGAATGCGCTGGCGCCGTAGCGCTGCAGCGTCCGCTCGATCTCGCCCTTGGAGCGCTCGACCGGCACGGTGGTTTCTTTAGCGTAGGTAGGCATTAGCTCTCCTCCGTTTCCGCGGAAACGCTCACCAAAGGAAGCCCGGCCTGCTTCAGCAGCCGGTTGTAGGCGCCGGCCGCGTTCTCCGGTTTCGGCTCGCCATACATTCGCTCGAAATCGTACAGGTCCACCACCAGGCGTTCCGCTAGCGCCTTGAACAGCTCTTCCACCGGCGCGCCTTCCAGCGCGTCGCGTTTCTGGTAGCTTACCAGCAGCCCCACCAGCCCGTGCCACACCACCGGGTTCAGCTCTCGCATCCCGGCGAACACCTTCTCCTGGGCCTGGTCGCGCAGCGCGCGCACCTGGGCCAAGTTGCGCTTTTTGGCCGCGCGTAATTCCCGGTCGATCTGGCGCAGGTCGTCGGCCGTCAACCCGGCCGGCTTCTCGGGCTCGTCCGCGCTTTCCCGGTCTGGCTCTTCCCCGGCCGGCGCGGCCGTTCCCACCGGCTGCAGCTCCACCCCGTGCTCCAGCGCCCGCCGGCAGACACAGTGCGCCGGGTGTTTCATGCAAACCACCTTGGCGTAAGGGTAGTCCTCGACGATGCTCTCTTTTCCGTACTCCGCATACACCAGCCGCAAATTCTGGCAGCCGGCTGCGATCAGCGCCTTGATTTTGTCGTCGGAATAGAAAGAGGTCATTTGATAATCCGGGATGCTGGCGTCCTCGATCACCTGGATCCCGCAAGCCTGCGAAGCCCTTTCGAGGTATTCGCCCTTTACGACGGCCTGTTTTCGGGAGTAGCAATCCTTATCCTGGCAGAACACCCCGTTTCCCGCCACGATCCGCAGCGGGCAGCCTTTGCAGGCCGGTGATTGGAACCCTTCGCCTTCGAAGGCGCGCTCGTGCTTGAAGAGCGATCCCTGCATCGATACGCTGATCCGTTCCAGCATGCCTTTCACCTGTTGGGCCACCTGTTCGCTGGTGGAGCCGTTCAACGCGCTCCGGATGATCGCAGAAGGCCGGTATTCGGACGTCCAGGCCGGGATCGTCTCTTCCGCTTTCTTGCGCACCTCTTCCGGGAGGCTGAACAGGCTGAGCACTTCCCGCGCCACCCGCTCCGATATCCCCTCCGTTTGGATGGCAGTCTGGACGTCTTCGGGCAGCCCCAGCAGGCGGATCTTGTTGCGCACCGAACTCTCGTTCAGCCCGAACAGCGTCCCGATCTCTGCGCTGGTCTTGCCGAATTCGTCCCGGTAACGGCGCATCGCGCGGGCTTCCTCGATGGGGCTCAGGTCCCGCCGCTGCAAGTTCTCGCTGACGGCCAGGCGGAACATTTCCTCGTCGCCGGTGTCCCGCACGATCACCGGCATGGCCGACCAATCGCCCTGCAGGTCGGAATTGGGCCCCACATCCCGCAGCCACGCGAAGGCCGCCAGCCGGCTGTGACCGAAAGCGAGCTGTACCCGCGCCCCGCTCTCGAACAGGTAAGCCCAGGCCTGGCGCTCGTCGGCGATCTGTGGCTCGCTGGCGTTGACGAACCCCAGCGCTTCGGCCACCCGCACCGCTTTGCCGTCGCTGTCGATCAGCCGGCCGGCCGGCTTTTGCAGCAGGCTGTCCCTGGCGATGGAAAGCGCCAGGTTCTTGATGTGCTCCGCGTCTTCCTTCTCGCGCGGCTGCCAGGGGTTGGGCTCGATCATTTCGAGCGGGACTAAGATTTCGTACATGGCATTACTCCTTTCCGAAAGTCGGTGTATCGGCCAGCTCGGCCGTGTAGCATTCGAAGCATTTGCTGACCACCGGTTTCCCGTTGCGGTCCCGAACGCCGTTCTTGTGGCTGAAATAATCTTGCATGGCCAGGTACACGTCTTCTGGGTCGGCGTCACGGCCCAGGGTCTCGATCCATATCCGGTAAAGCGCCTCGCCGGTATCGCACAGGTGGACGGCGAAATTCTTATGTCCGCAGCGGATCACGTGCTCAGCCATTGCGCACCTCCACCCGGACGGGCATCCCCACCAGCCCCTCTAGCCGGCCCTTGACGTGGCCATCCAGCCAGCGCGCGCCGTACGGGTTGCCCACCCAGACGATCAACTCCGGCGTTTCCGCGGAAACACCCATCG
The DNA here is from genome assembly GCA_963704755.1 of uncultured Chloroflexia bacterium. Lineage (GTDB taxonomy): Bacteria > Chloroflexota > Anaerolineae > Anaerolineales > Anaerolineaceae > Bellilinea. Next base: position 4,011,076 of record OY969938.1, on the reverse strand, counting down.
GATCACCTGGCCCGAGATCCTGGCCGTCCTTGCCCGGTCGAAGATCCGGGCTGGTATTGCCAGGTCGCAGATCCCGGCTGCCTTTGCCAGGTCGTAGATCCGGGCTGTTCATGCCCGGACAGGACACTCCTGCGACCCTGGCCGGCAGCACCCAGGTCTCGAATTCGGCTTTTGTGATCTCCCCGGCCAGGGTCGTCTGGGCGTTTCCCCAGGCGAGTAGAGTCCGCTCGTCCGCCGGCTCCAGCTCCTCGGTTTTCTCCGCACCCTCAAAAACCTCTGTGTCCTCTGTGCCCTCTGTGGTTAGAATTCTTTCCCCCCTTGCAAAGGGGGGTAGGGGAGATTCTTTCCACCCATCCGGCACACCCCAATCGTGCTCGATCCGGTAGATCGCCTGGCCGAAATTCTCCGCCGTGGCGCAGTGGTAGCGGATCAGCCGCGGGGTGACGTGCGCCAGCCTGGCCAGCCTCGAGCGGGCCGGCTCGCGGATGCCCAATTCGTCCAGGACCCGGAAATTTTCCGACTCGCCCGCTCTAGAATCTGGTGGTAGGTTATCTCCAGATTCTAGAGACTGGTTAAAACTACTACTAGCTAGAGGAGCGGGAGTCGGAAATTCTCCGACTCGGAAATTTTCCGACTCCCGCCCTGGGTCCTCTGGCGTTTCATCGTCGCCGGCCGGCTCCTCGGTTGGTTGGTTCGCTTGGGGCTGGGGCTCGTCCAGTTCGGGCGCCATCAGTGGAAGTTGTTCCACCCCGGCAGCAATCTGCCAGGCGTAGCGGCCGTTGCGCGTCACCAGGCCGAACTCCACCAGCACGTTCAGCCCGGTCTGGATCGATTTGTCCGAATACCCGGTCGCGGTTTGCAGCCATTCGGAGCCCACCGGTTGGCGGGTCAGGGCCAGCGCCATCAGAACCGAGAGCGGCGAGCCCTTCAACGTGCGCAGCATCGCAGCGGTCAGTTGCATACCGGCCCCCGGCGTTGCGTTTTACTCGGCCGCAATCTTCGCAAGGCAGCCCACAGCCGCGCAGCTTCGCGGGCTGAAAGCAGAAAGATACACGCCCCGCTCAATAATGGTAAGCCGCACAACAAGGTGAATAAGAAGTTGAAAATGTTCATTTGAATGTAGAAACTTCTTTCAAAATAAGTTGGGCTGGGTATCCTGGCCGAACTGGCTGTCGGCGGACGCGTCCATTGCCTTGAGCGTCTCTTCCATGTCCAGGATCTTCGCCCGGTATTCCGTCTTGCGAAAGGCGTTGTACTCCAGCCGGTTATTCGCCAACCAGTAACCGCCGTTGATAGATGGCGCGCTGCAGATCAGATGCCCCTCCCGGCGTAGCTGCTTGATGGTTTCCCTCACCTGGCGCTCGGTGGATTTGAACCCCACCCGCCCGCAGGCTTCCACCAGGTCGTCCCGGCCGATGGCTTTCTCTCGGCCCACGTGGAAGCTCAGCGCCCGCAGCACCGCTCGGTCCAGGCCGGGCGGCATCAGTTTGATTTCGTCGTCGTAAGTGCTCATCGGGTCCACCTAGAAGGGGATATCGTCGCTGGCGTCGTCCAGGGTACTGCCCCCGGCCGGCTCGCCGGCCTCGTTCTTCGAGCTCAAGAACCGCACCGCCGTGGCGCTCACCTCGAAGGACGCCCGCGTGCGCCCGCTCTGGTCTTCCCAGGTCCGCGGGCCGCCGCTGGCTTTATCCGCCGCCAGCCGGCCTTCCACCAGCGCCTTGCTGCCCTTGCGCAGGTATTCGTTGCAGCTCTCGCCCAGCTTGCCCCAGGCCGAAACCCGGAACCAGATCGTCTTCTTGCTGTCGCCGAAACCGTCCGCTACGGCCAGCGAAAAGCTGGTCACGGCCTGGCCGTCCGGCGTGTAGCGTAATTCGGGGTCGCGGCCCAAATGGCCGGCCAGAATGATGGTGTGAAACATTAGTGCCTCCGTCCGATTGAAAATTTCGCCGGCCCAATCCGTTTGAGTTGGTCGGGCGCGTAGGCGTTTAGCACCCACGGCCCGCCGTGGTATTGGTCTCTCAATTCGGGGGCCAGCTCTCCCCGCGCGTCGTGCGAAACCAGGTACCGTTTAGCCTGGCCGTGTTCCACCAGTTGGCCCTGCACCAGGCCCACGCCGTTGGGGGTTTCGACCATGTCCAGAAATTTGAAGGTTTGCGTTTCGAGGGTTGTCGTATTCATGGCGTCGCTTCCGTGGTTACCCCCGCTCCGTCCGGGGGATTTGTTGGGCTGCTTCCGGGGTGCCAGGCTGGCCGGGCCGCCGCCGCGTGGGGAGGGGATGACCCCGCGCGTGGCCATACCGCTAATACCGAAGGAGAAAAAAGGTCGTCCTCGCCACCCGGCGAGAAGTGGGGCTCGGGGGCCTCGAACCCGCCGATACGATGGATAGGGGGAGATCCAGCGTTGCTGCTCCAGCGCCCACTTGAACCGTACTATATTTGCTTCACTATTGCAGGTACTAAGAAATTACTGTGAAAATAGAAAAATTGATCAACTAACTCATTCCACAGGAGTTGAAAAATTTCTTAACTCGTGTAAAAATATAGGTACGCCTCTGTCATCTAATGGATAAGACCTCACTTTAGCGAAGTGGAAAATCCCAGTTCGAATCTGGGCAGGGGCAATAAAACCCAAAAAATTACAAAGTGGTAAATTTTTGTTAACTTTTGTCAACATCTATTGACCGATGTATCACGAATTGCTATAATGAATTAACACTTCGCTAAAGTGAGTCAGTTCGAACTGACAGGGGTTATTTACCCCAATAATTAGGCAGTCCTCCAAAATGTAGGAAGGGATGACTGCCTGATTGTTTATTTATTAAGGTTCGTTTTTATCTTTCGATAATACATATTTATCAAAACCTATCCTTTTCCTTCTTACTTCTTACTTCTTACTTCTTACTCGTCACTATTCTCCATTCTCTGAACAATGCCTGCCGGGCATCCCTTGCGGGATGGCGTGATCCCGGCAGGCCGATATTGGAAGTGGGCGGCTGGCACCGCCCGGTGCGGGGTACGGGATATCTCACCCCGCCGGGAAGTTGTTAAAGTTCTTCTTGCCGTTTGGCAAGTCTTCGTTGTACCCGCCCGGGTCGCTGCGGATCTGGCGTAAGATGTCGGCGGCCTGTTTGTTGCGGATGGCCAGGTATTCGATGGTCTGCTGGGCGTCCAGCAGCACAGCCACCGAATCTTCCAGGCCGCTGTTGGTCAGGTAAGAATTGCGCGTCTTTTTCCCAGTCTCCAGCTCACTCAGCCGGTTTTTCAAGGTTTCGATTTCTGCGTTCTTCGAGGTTTCGAGCTCCTTCACCCTCCGTTCGGTGTCTTCGATTTTTGCCTGGGCGGCGTGCACGATGTAGCCGGCCAAAAACAGCCCCGCCGCGCAGATGAAGAAGAAAATTCCTAGAAGGATCCCATCCATAAAGCCGCTCCTGCGATAAGAAGTAGGATCGCCACCCCAAAGATGATCAGGCTGGCCACCCTCAAGTACGTTTTCGGCTGGTTTTTGCCTCCCATAGTCCCTCCCAAGTTCTGACAAAATCGAAAAAATAGCTATCATGGATTTATGAAAACAAAACCGCGAGGATCCCGCCGGCCACCGCCAGCAAAGCCAGCAGCCAGTCGCTGCGATCATCGCGAAACGAGCGGACCAACTCCGGCCAGAGGTTCTTCATCGCAGCGCTCCCCTCAAAGCCCCAGCATCTGGGCCACCGTCGCCCAGGACTGGTCGGAGCGCCCTTCCACCTGGTGCAGGTAGATCTGGGTAATCGCCAGGCTGGAATGCCCCAGGAATTTACAGATCGATTCCACGTCGTCGCCGGCTTCTTTGCGCAGCATCGCGGCGGAATGGCGGAGCATGTGCACCCGCAGCATGGCCGGGTTGAGGCCGGCCCTGCGCCCGTAGGTCTTTAACAACTGCAAAACGTCGCGCGCGCCCACCGGCCGGCTGCTGTCCCATTCCTTACGGTGGATCGAATCGGCGAAGGGGGCGAAGATGTAATCCCCCGTCTGGATCGTTTTCGAGCGCCCGTCTGCCTGCAGCAGCTCCAGGATCGACTCCCACACCGGCATGGGCAGCTCGGACAGCACGTTCGATTTACCCTTGCCCGACCAGCGGTACAGCACCCGCGTGCCCTTGTTGACGAAGTCGCCGAAGCGCACGCAGCGCCATTCGCTGTTGCGCCGGCCGGTCATCAGGTAACCCAGGAACAGGGCGTAATCGCGCCGGCCCTGCACCTTCTTGCGGTCGATGGCCCGCAGCAGCGCCTTGGCTTCGGTGGGGGAGAGGTAGCTGGCCTTGCCGTACAACGAGACCTTGGGTCGGTCGCTGGCGGCCGCCGGGTTGCCGGCCGGCAGCAGGTCGTCGAAGGTGTTTTCGGTGAATTTGTAAAAGCTGGAGACGGCCGCCAGGCGCATGCTGATGGTAGATTTGCTCAGGTTGCGTTTGCGCATGTCCTCCATCCAGCGGGCCACGTCCGCCCGGCTGACGTGCTCCGGGTTGCCGCCCACGAAGCGGCGTAAATCCTCGAAAGACTGGTCGTAAGCCCGCCGGGTGTTTTCGGCGTGCAGCCCGGCCAGCCACAACCGGTACGCCTCTTCCCAGGTGGAAGAAGGCGCCACCGTCCAGGTGATCGCTGTTTCAGGATCGTTCATGATGGTTTCTATTTCTCCCCTTGCATTAGATGTTCGAGATTTGGTTCCGGCGATTGATTCTTTGCCAGGCTGGGCCGTTGCAATACCTTCAGGCATTCGGATGCCCAGGTCCTGGCCCAATCGGTCGACTTCGAGCTGGCCAAAACCATGAAGAGCGTCATCGGGTTGGGTGTGCGGTTCCCTTCCTTCCAGTGGTGCACACTCTGCCGGCTGGTGCCAATACCTAAACCCGCGGCGAATTCGTCCAGGGTCTTGCCTTCCAGGTATTTGATTGTTATTTCCTGGATTGTGGAAACCATGTTTATTCTCCATATGCTAATTACTACATGTAGTAATAATATACTACGAGTTATATAATATGTCAACAGGTGTTAACAAACAAATAAAAAGTTGTTATTATGAAAAAGTGAGATATTCCGAGTTGGCGAATTGGTTTCGTAACAAATATCTGAATTGGGAGAGGGAAAGCGGACGACCAAGAAGCATTTCCGACTTTTCGGAATTCATTGATGTGAGCCAGCCAACTGGTTCGGCTTATATTAAACGGAACCCGAAAACCAAATTACGAAAATGCTTTGAAAATCTGCAGGATCCTCGAAGATAATTCTTTGCTGGATGTGCTCGGCTATGCCAGACCTGATTCGGCATATGTGCCTTTTGCTTCTCTCCCACCCGAATTACGCGAACGCCTGCGGGCTGCGTTGGATGAGATCGAACTTACTTTGAGAACACGCTCGATCCAGCCCGATTCGCCCGAGGCGGTTGAAATCTCTTCGTCTATTTTGGAGAAATTCGGTTTCAGCGTTACTTCAAAAGAAAAGGGATAGTTTGCGTCTGTGAAAGTCAGCTTCATTGATCCCTCCCCGGATATCATAGCACAAGCGTTCTAATTAATAAACCCCTTTCTTAGAAAATTTCTGCACAAATCCAGGGGGAGGCGAATTACAAATCGGTAAGGTGGGCAAAGTGGAACACAGCATCGATCTTCAATCAGAATATTTTGACACCTCCAGAAAGTTTTTCGGGCAGAAAAACTCGCTCAAGATAGCTTTGGGCATTTTACTTGCCGGCATCGCTTCCTGTATTGTCGGCGGCCCTATTCTCATTATCGGCCTGGTCCTCATCGGCGTTGCCTTTTTCTGGCTCCTCATCGGGACGCGCGATCTGAACGACATCCAAAAAAAGATGACCAGGCTCGAAAAATTTGCAGTCGAAAAGGAAGTCGAGCTTCGGGCTTACGATCCTGATCTGGACCCGACTTCCCAGGCGCTCAAAGCCACCCGCCGGCATACAGGCAACCTATTGGCCGGTTTAGCAGCCGTCTTCTTGATCGTTGGAGCCATTCTCCCTTGGGGCAGCCTGCTCTCCATCTTTGGTTCGGCCTCGAAAAGCGGCATGTCCGGGGACGGGCCTTTCTTCTTCGCGGCCGGCGTCGGGATTGGCTTCGTCGCTATATTTCACCTGGGAAAACAGCGCCGCATTTATTCCTGGCCTCTGATCCCCCTGGGCTTACTGCTATTCGTGATAATGGCGGTCGACTATGGCTCGCTAATGGACGTCAGCGCGCAAACGACCGAGTACGTAACCGTTCTGGTCGGCCCCGGTCCGTACGTCGTTTTCCTCGGGGCAGTCCTTACGTTTGTTGCCGGCATCTTGAGGGTGCCTGGGGAAGGTAATGCAAAAGATTGATTTGTATCGGATAAAAAGGGGAACCCTATGGGGGATGGGAAGAAAAAAACCTATTTAAGAGAAAAACAAATGAGGAATATTGCACTAGGAATATTAGGCCTGGTGATTTTGTGTTGTGTGGGTGTTGCTTTAATCCCTGGAAACCCCGAGAAAGATACGGCTGAAAGCGCAACAATACAAACAACCATAACATTCACTGAATCCGTTCAACTTGTATCGACAAATACAGTGATCGCGATTTCGACGCCAACAGAACAGGAAAAAGTTGAAAGCGCCGAACCATCGGCGCTGGGATATGGTGATTTGTATCGATGCTTAGCCGGGAAGGATGCAATGCAGGTGGGAGAGGTGACCCGTATAGTGGACGGTGATACGATCCACGTCGAGATCGATGGAGTTGACTACCCAGTCCGTTACATTGGGGTCGACACTCCCGAACTGAACAGCGGAAACCCGGTCGCTGACCTGGCCACAAAAGAGAACTCAGGGATGGTAGAAGGAAAGACGGTCGTCCTCATAAAGGATGTGTCGGAAACGGATCCGTACGACCGTTTACTCCGATATGTCTTGGTTGATAACGTTTTTGTCAATTATGAGCTGGTGAGGGACGGCATGGCCGTCGCCAAAGAATACCCTCCAGATACTATCTGCCATGAATTCTTCCATCAGGCCCAGGATCAGGCGAAAGCCGAAGTTATGGGCGTCTGGGCAATAAAGCCCACAGATACCCAAATTGTTTTGACTACCCAATCCGTCGGCCAATGTCCGACCGGCTGCACCACGGAGCTGCCCAGGTGCGATATCAAGGGCAACATCTCCTCTAGCGGTGAGAAAATTTATCACATGCCGGGGCAACGTGACTATGATAAAACGAAGATCTCCCCGGAAAAAGGGGAGAAGTGGTTCTGCACCGAAGAAGAAGCCCAGACCAATGGATGGAGAAGGGCGCTAAGGTAACGGTGTTTTATTTAATCCTTTTTTTGTGTATTGATAATTGTGCAAAAAGGAATTCCTACAAATGATAAAAAAGGCTACAATCCGCGAGGAATGGGAAAAACTTGTAAAAATTTTATTTTTTCCCCCGGTATTTATCGTAATTATTTTATCATTATTATTTCTGTGTTTTTCAATATTTTTACCCAAGAACGTCGTTCTTTCTGCGTTTGTGAATATTCTATTAACATTAATGACAGGTCTATTAGGTGGATTAATTGCAAATTTGTGGGATGAAAAAAGCCGAAATGAAAGGTTAAAAATACGCGGAGAATCGGCGATAAGGGGTTTGAAATCGGTAAATAGGATGGTAGTCGATTTGGGAGAAAGAATTGGCGATTCAATGGGGCAACTATCTAAAACAAAAGAAGATCGATTGACCCCAATCCAGAAGGTGTTTTTTGATGAAGTGGTTTTACGAAGTATTCAAATTCAAGAAGAAATAATAAATTCAATAGAAGACTGGAAAGATTTAGTTCCTGAAGCGGATATTAGCTCTCAATATTCTGAGGTCATAGTGACCTTTCCCCGGTTTAGTAGACATAGTTAAAGGGTGAGGTTTTCGAAATCAACGGGGCTGAGGTAGCCCAAAGTAGAGTGTAGTCGTTGGCGATTGTACCAAACCTCCAGGTATTCAAAAATGGTCGTGCGAGCCAAGGTACGGGTAAGAAATGGACCCGTAACGCATTCGGTTTTCAGAGTGCCAAAGAAACTCTCCATGACCGCATTGTCGTAACAGTTGCCAGCCCCGCTCATACTCAGTTGGGCCAGAGCTTCGGTCAAGCAGGAGCGGTAGGCAGCGCTGGTGTACTGGCTGCCCTGATCGGAGTGGTGCAGCAGGCCAGCCGGTGGATGACGTCCCAGGAGGGCCATACGCAAAGCTGTTTCTACCAAGGCGGTGTCCATCTTCTGGCTCATCGACCACCCAATCACTTTGCGGGAGAACAAGTCCAAGACCACGGCCAGATACAACCAGCCTTCTCCGGTCTCGATGTAGGTAAAATCACTGACCCATTTCTGGTTGGGGGCAGAGGCGGAGAAGTCCTGGTTCAGCCGGTTGGGGGCAGGAATCGCCCCTGGCTGGCGGTGGGTGGTCACTGGACGGTACTTGCGCCTTGCAAGGGCTGCGATCCCATGCAAACGCATCAGGCGTGCCACCCGATTATGCCCACACACTACCCCTTTTCGCCGCAGAACCACGTACACACGCGGGCTGCCATATGTTTTCCGGCTGCGCTCATGCTCTGCTGTAATCAGCTCCAGCAGAGCCTGGTTGGCTTGTTCCCGCGTGCTGGGCGTTCGTTTCCGCCAGGCGTAATACCCACTGCGCTTCACACTCAGCATCCGGCACATCCGCTTGATCTGAAATTGCTCTTCGTGGGCAGCCATAAACGTGTACTTCATCCGCCTTTCCGGGAGAAAATGTTGACTACTTTTTTTAGGATCTCTCGCTCTTCGGCTATCTCCTTCAGCTCCCGTTGCAAACGCACAATCTCCCTTTTGGCCGCTTCTAAATCACTCGGTACCAGCTTCGGCTCCTGGTTCTCTGGCAACACCACCTCGTATCGATCCCGCCACTTTAGCAACATCCCTGGCGTTATCCCCAGTTCCCGCTCAAGCTGTCCTGCACTCTTCCCGCTGCTTTTCAGCAGCTCTAACGCTTCCCGCTTGAACTCATCGGTGTATTCTCGATATTTCTTGTCACTCATGACCTTCCTCCGTTCCCTTTTACTGTACATCTCTCACCCTTCATTCGTGTCTACTGATTTGGGGAAAGGTCATAGAGTTACATGAAAAAATTATTGAAATGAAAAAATCTTTGGCCGAAACGAAAATTGATGCTATTGATAGTGAAACAGATTCCCTAACTGGGAATATTCAACAAAAAGAATTGGAGATAGCTAAATTAAAATAAGGACCTTATAAACGCCCAAACTAAGCTTTCAAGTAATTTAATTACGTTCAATCCAAAACTTGGACAAAAACCAGAGTCCGGGAAAACCTCAATGATATCTGTAACACCTGTTATAACTACAAAAATGAAAAGGGAAATTAGCGTTTCCAAAGCGAAGGAGGTAATTAAAATCCAAGTTGAGAATAGGCAAACCCTTACGACTATTTTAAAAAATATGAGAGAGTATGGCTTTGATGTTGATTGGGTTTATGCGAAAATAAGAGCTGTGGTGTTTCGCACTTCAAAGATAGATCGAACAAATTATGATCAAAACCTGGTTGAATACGTATTGAAACATAAAAATGTGGTTGGCTGAGGAGAATTCATTGAACACGTTATACTATGGTGATAATCTAAAAGTCCTACGAGAATATATTCCAACCGAATCGGTCGATTTAATCTACCTGGATCCTCCGTTCAACTCAAACCGATCTTACAACATTCTTTTCAAGGACGAATCAGGCCAGGCCGCTGAAGCGCAGATTTCCGCTTTCGATGATACCTGGCATTGGGGGCCATCGGCTGAAGAAATTTATAACGAACTAGTGACCGGAGAAAACGTTCAGGTTGGTCAAATGATTGCAGCACTTCGCCAATTCGTTGGCACAAACCAAATGATGGCTTACCTGGTCATGATGGCTGCTAGATTAGTTGAATTACACCGGGTGTTAAAACTTACAGGAAGCCTTTATTTGCATTGTGATCCAACGGCTAGTCATTATTTAAAAATCCTAATGGATGTGATTTTTGGGCCTGATAATGTAATCAATGAAATTATTTGGCAAAGAACTGCGGTAAAAGGTGATGTTCGAAGAAAATTTGGCTCTGTACATGATGTAATTTTGCTTTATGGAAAGTCGAGCAAATATTATTTTTTGTCGGTTTTTGGCAACCAAGATGAAGAATATTTATCAAGGTTTAAATTCGATGATGGAGATGGCCGTGGCCCTTATCAAAGTGCTCCCCTTGATAGCCCTAATCCCCGTCCAAATTTGACTTTCGAATATAAAGGTTATCCTCCCCCTCCTAAAGGATGGCGGGTAAATAAACGATTAATGGCGACCTTAGATGATGACGGGAGATTGATTTTTCCACCTATTAAAAATGGCAGAATTCGGAGAAAGGTTTATCTAAACGACCAGGAAGGGCCAAAAATCACTGATGTTTGGATAGATATTCCGCCTCTTCAGGCTTCCTCGGCCGAACGGTTGGGATATCCAACTCAAAAACCATTAACCTTATTGGAAAGAATAATCCAATCTTCATCCAGAGAAAACGATATTGTGCTAGACCCTTTTAGTGGGTGTGGATCAGCAATATCTGCGGCTCAGAAATTAAATCGTCAGTGGATAGGCATTGATGTTACTCACCTGGCTATTGCTATGCACAAATCCAGGCTAAAGGACATGTTTAACCTTGACCCTGGCAAGGATTATCAGATCGTTGGTGAACCGGAAGATATCCAATCGGCCTACCAGCTTGCTTCGGAAGATCGCTATCAATTCCAATGGTGGGCCTTGTCCCTCATCGAGGCTAGGCCGTTAGGTGGCGAAAAGGGCAGCAAGAAAGGGAAAAAGGGATCTGACAAAGGTGTTGACGGGCTTATTCCTTACTTGGATGATGCTTCTGGAAAACCTAAACAGGTGGTTATCCAGGTGAAAAGCGGCCATGTCAATTCTGCTACGATAAGAGATTTGCGAGGAACCATAGAACGGGATAATTCAACGATTGGGGTTCTGATTACACTCGAAAAACCTTCCTCAGACATGATCACAGAGGCGGTTTCAGCCGGATTTTATACCTCTGACTTCTGGCAGCAGAAATATCCGCGGCTGCAAATACTAACAATAGAGGAATTGTTAGCTGGCAAAAAGGTCCAAATGCCGCCTGCTTATGGAGCATTTAAGAAGGCTCAGCGGGTCAAGAGACAGGAAGGAACTCAAGGAGAGTTTGGGTTTTAGTCTTGTTCCAATGTGTCACTATTGAATTCAGAATCGAATTAGGAGGGCAATATGAATACGATAATCGACCAAATATTAAATCAAATTAATGGTTTCTTAAATATTATCGATTGGTCTAGCATTAAGAGTTCGATGTCAGGACTTGAGAATAAATATTTCCTAATTAATAACTCTTTCCCATTTCGTGACACGAAAGTAAAAACCAAGAAAAGTGATCATTACCTAGGTATTTTGGCTGAAAAAAGTATAGTTCAAGAGAATGATGTTTTTGTATTAAATGGATTAGCTATTAATAAAGATTATTCGTTTGTCTCGAAAAACGATTCAAAAATTTCCGAAGTAATTCCTTTGGCTGAGTTTGTAAAGAAACAATTAAACTCCCTAGGTGAATTAGTCTTCATTTTGATTAGTGAAATTGATGACAGTTTAATTTTTGAATCTCCCGTAGACCATGCCTTAATTTCAAAGGTAGTTCTGGATTCTTCTTTACCACAACCAGCAATTCTCAATAATGGAATTCTGAAGGTTAGAAATCTTGATGAGACTTACCAAATCTGGCAATATGTTGAAGAAAATATAGGTAATGTTGGCGATGATGTGAAATCAATACTTAGGCGGGCATTGATGGATGCATTCCATCTTTTACAAAAAGAATCTTATGCTCGTTTGGTTATTCCAAAGACGATTAAAACAGATACTGTATATTTCTTAGATAGTTTAGTTCTTCCCTTGAAAGACCAATTAAAAAAATATAAAGAAGAAATAGTTAACTTCGATATATCTGATCTAGATCTACCTCTTTCGACAGAAATCCTACGCATAGCCTATAATTTCACTGACGACGCAATGAAAATAGTAAGGCTTTTAGGTCAGGTAGGGGATCTAAAGCCCATCGTATTATTGGGCACCTTTCGTTATCAATATGGTTTTTCTACAGCATTGAGGAATTTACCTTGGGCAACCCAAAATACAAAACCCAAACTGTCCGACTATAAAGACCAAATAGCAAAGGCCAGAAATAAAGCATTTCACCGATTACTACCGATTAATAAATCATATGAAGTTGAAGTCCCTGATGATTCCCTTCGGGATGTTAGCTTAAGAATTTTTTCGGAATATTCAGGAAGGACAAATTCAAATTCATTCTCTTTTCGTGACAAGGAATTAGTAGATATTTTATTAGAATTTAATAGGACTTCCGAGGAATTGGTGGACAGATTATTTTGGGAGCGAAACATCGATGTAATGGCCAGTGTAATTGAATTGGTTGAAGGGATGTCGGCGTTTTTGAAAATATGTAAACTAACCCTTCTCGAAAATGCTTCTAATTAGAAAAATTCTCAGCTAGTTATATGTGGCCTTCTCCAGGCGAGTGATGCAAACATATAAATATTCTTTGTAATACTCGATGCCCATACCCAACGAGTGTTTATTTTAAAGGCCAGTAGTTATTTTTCGGATTCGGCAAATAAATCCAATCACAACTTGCAGGGATTGGGAGAGGTCAGTACCAGCTTTCGGAACACCAGGTTGAATTTCAAAGGAAAAATAGTCATAATGAGTTACATCGAAATTGGGGGCTGGTATGGACAAAATCCTTCGATCACGCATAACACTTTATCTTTTCCTTGCAATTTTTTTCGTGGTTGGCGTAAGTTATTTAATTTCTCCAAACCGCAGTGTATACGCATTACTTATCATAATCGGTGCAGCCATTGTTTCAGTGACGTCAGTCGCTGCAAACCTCATAAAGATCTACGGAAAACCCGAAAAATCGAATACAACAGAAAATAAAAATACACAAACTGGTAATGGGATAAATATAATCGCTAAGAAAATTGACGCTGACCAAATTGGAGGTAGTCGAACTACTATTGAGCACGCGGATCACGTGACTATTGGCCCCTCACAAGACGAAAAGGCATCTCCGGAAGAGCTGGAAAAGAAATTACCAAAGTTGCCTCCGCGAGGTAAACTCCCAAAGGTTGGCGATCCTTTGCCGGGCTCGCGTATGCCCCATACCCGCAACGCTGTCTTCACCGGCCGCGAAACCGACCTGCTTACCCTGGCGGATGACCTGATCTATGCGGAACGACCTACCAACGTGGCCGTGACCCAAATCGAAGCCGTCACCGGCATGGGCGGCATCGGCAAAACCCAGCTCGCCGTCGAGTTTTGTTATCGTTACGGTCGCTATTTCCAAGGTGTTCATTGGATCAACTGCCGCGATACCGATATTGATACCGAAATAAGCGAATGCGGCCGTGAAATGGGTATCGATCCCTGGCCGGAACAAGTCCCTGACCAGGTCGCCGCCACCCTCCGCGTTTGGAAGGCAAGTAAGCGCCGGCTTGTGATTTTGGATAACCTCGAAGACCCCGAGATATTGCGAAATTGGATGCCCAGGCTAAGCGCTTCCCGTCTGTTGCTCACCGCCCGCCGGCTCGACTGGCCAGCCGACCTGGGCTTGCAATCGCAGCCGCTTGGTCTGCTCAGCGTCGAAGAATGCCGGGACCTTCTACGAAAATTGGCTGAACGTTTGAAGGATCTTCCCGACGATCAACTCGATCAGATTTCGGCGAAACTGGGCTATCTGGCATTAGCAATCGACCTGGCCGGCCACTACTTGAACGACCGTGAAACACTCACGGCCGACGGCTATTTAGCCGAGGTGGCTGAACAGGAAAATTTATTGCAGCATAGCTCGCTGTTGGATTGGGTCGAAGGCAGTCCCACTCAACACGAAACCAGCCTGGCTGCAACGTTCAAAATGAGTTTGGATCGGCTAGCTGGGAATAACGAGAATAAAGTTTTATCCCGCAAAATCTTCCTATTGGCCGGCTGGTGTGCGCCTGGCAATCCCATCCCCAGGGAATTGTTGCTCAAGGCATCGGGCGTTGAAGAGGAAAGCGATTTCGACCGGGCAATCAAAACCGTATGTTCTTTGGGCGTGCTTGAACGATCTACATCCGGCTTTTTGATCCACCCTCTACTTTCGGCCTTTTCCAGTGCTGTCTCTGCTGAAGGACAAGACCAAACTCTCGACGAAATAGGAGAGGCGTTTATAGACCTGGCTGGAAAAGCCTATGATTCCGGATTGCCGACCAATTACTTACCGTTGCATCCCCACCTGCAACATTTTTGCTCTTTGGGTTCAACTGATAAGTTAAGATCACAATCAAGAATTCTAAATATTTTCGGGTTGAACCTCCTAAATATTACCAGATACGATTTAGCCAAATCTGCCTTCGAGCGTGCGCTGAAGATCGACGAAGCGGTCTATGGGCCGGATCATCCGCAGGTCGCCATTCGTGTAAACAACCTGGGGGGTGTGCTGCGAGCCCTGGGGGATCTGGCCGGCGCCAGGGCCAGCTACGAGCGGGCGCTGAAGATCGACGAAGCGGTCTATGGTCCGGATCATCCGGAGGTGGCTACAGATGTCAACAACTTGGGGGGTGTGCTGCGAGACCTGGGGGATCTGGCCGGCGCCAGAACCTGCTATGAGCGGGCGCTGAAGATCGTCGAAGCGGTCTATGGGCCGGAGCATCCGAAAGTTGCTACTACCGTCAACAACCTGGGGAGTGTGCTGCAAGCCCTGGGGGATCTGGCTGGCGCCAGAGTTAGCTACGAGCGGGCGCTGAAGATCTTCGAAACGGTCTATGGGCCGGATCATCCGCGGGTGGCCGGGGGCGTCAACAATCTGGGGGCTGTGCTGCGAGCCCTGGGGGATCTGGCCGGCGCCAGAGCCAGCTTCGCGCGGGCGCTGAAGATCGACGAAGCGGTCTATGGGCCGGATCATCCGGATGTCGCCGGGGATGTCAACAACCTGGGGAGTGTGCTGCAAGCCCTGGGGGATCTGGCCGGCGCCAAAGCCAGCTACGAGCGGGCGCTGAAGATCCTTGTGAAATTCTTGCCTGCTGACCACCCCAATATAAAAATTGTTCGGGGTAATTTGGCCTCGCTTGATGAAGAAAAATAATTAGCAGCTCTTATGTCGACTTTGTTGGTGCAGGAGCGATTTCACTCAATCGTCTTTCGATGGTTGTAACGTAATCGGGCATCCGTTCCATGCCTATACAGCGCCGGCCCGCTTGCCGGCAGGCTGCCAGCGTCGTTCCGGAGCCGGCGAAGGGGTCCAGCACCAGCTCACCCGGCTGGGTGTAGGTCAGCACCAGCCAGCTCACCAGTTCTAAGGGCTTTTGCGTCGGGTGCAGCGAATTGTGGTTCCCGTTGGGAAAATCCAGTACGTCCACCGGGTAACGCCGCCCATCATTCTCTTTCGCGGGTAATTCTCCCTTCCAGTTGTAATGTTTGGATCTCATGGCCCCGCCGCTCTGCTTGTAGGGCCGGCCCAGGGTAAACTGCGGGTTGTAGGTAGTAGCAGCCCGTTTGCCGTCGTTCGAGCGCCGGAAGTATTGCGAAAAGATCACGATGTTCTCGTGGATGCGCATCGGTCGCTGGTTGGCGTCTAGAAAGCCGGCTGCCATCGACTTCTTCCAGATCAGCTCGTAGCGAAACCACTTGCGGTTCGAATTGATCAGGTCGGTCGTAAACGGCTGGGCCGAAAACATGGCGATGATCCCGTTTATTTTGATTACCCGTTTGGCCTCCGTCCACCAGGCGTCCAGGTCCAGCTTCTTGTCCCAGGGCAGGGCGGTGGTGCCGTAGGGCGGGTCGGTGATAATCGCGTCCACCGTGTGGTCTGGGATCCGCTGCATCAATTCAAAACAATCCCCCTGCCAGATTTGGATGTCGTTGTTAGCTTCCATGAGAACCTCGTCAGCAAGAACATAATTTCTATTATTGTATACCAAAAATTCAAAATATTTACGACCAATTAATCATTAAGTATTATTGAATTAATTGATCAAAGTGGTAATAATATATTTGAGCCACTATGGCAGAAATATTTTTAATCACCGAGAGTAGCTAAGGCTACCTCACCAAAAAGGAAGGAGGAATATCGCAAAAAGCTAAATGATTTGTAATGCAGGTGAATGATGTTTTGTCCAGCTCACCGCTGACCGTTCGAGCCCAGTCCGATAACTGGCTACCCAACGGCGCGGAGTATCTCCTAACCGTTGTGTTTAGCTGGTTGCACCGGTTTTGGGGGTACGGCGAGAATGGGTTGTGGACGAGACTCATTTAGGCTGGTGCAGCAACCATCGTACCGGACATGAAGTGTCCACAATTATTTACTACCTGGTTGGATGCATCGAGAACTTCCGTAACCACTTTTCGGAGGTTCTAAAAACAGCCTTTACAAGAGCCCATCAGTATTACCTCAATAACAAAGCTCAAGTCGGAAAAGTGGCCAAGTGGCTCAAGATAGCTGCAATTCTTGGATGGTTGTGCGGACGAATGATTTCCGGAGAATTGAATCCAAAGGAAATTGTTGATTTGCTGGCCATCGAGCTGCTTGGAAAACTGTTTGACTTTTAGAAAACTAGAGGCTGCCTAAATGGGCAGCCTCTAACGTTTATTATTCACAATCCCCCGATCAAATCCCTCACGTCGTCGTTGACCAGTTTAGCGTGAATCTTGTCCATAATGTCAAAGGTTGAGTGCATCAGATTTTTTACTGAGGATTGTTACTTTTACTGGAGATAGAGCCTGACTTAAAGCGCAAACAGGATCACCATGCTGTAATTTTTGTGGTGAAATATTTTTCGTGTTTATCTTAAAACGGTTGATTATCAAATTTTCTATGTAATTAAGCGCAAGTTCTTTTTTATGATCTAGAGAATTATATGGTTTTTAGTTTCCATGTAATCTCCAATGCGGAAATTTTATTTTTCGCGTTGTAAATAGATAATTTGAATGGGGCTTTACTAATGAATTTCTAAGCGAAAGAATTGAAAAATATAATATTCGGGGGTCTTTTCGCACTTTTGTTGAATATATCTATAAAATATGTAATAATAAAAAAATCACTGCAAATTCAAATGTGAGAGAGAACATTAAGCAGTGAGGCCAGTATTCAATATTAGTTAATGATAATTTTGATGAGGTCATAGAGAAAGGAGAAACAAAGTAAGGCTAGGTTAGTTTCTATAGCACCGATACCAATATGTAACAAACCGATGCAAAAAATTGGTGCAGAACAGGATCGGACGTCCTCACAACTTGTTCTTGTATTATACGCACTTTAAGAGGACGCAGTGAGAGTGAGTTTGGACGTGACTCCTTAGGCTGGTGCATCTACCAATGTCCGGAGAATAAAAATGAATACGACTATTTTCTTCTCTCTCCGTGGGAAGGTGCACTTTGAAAATTCGATCTTCAATTCGAAAATTGCGTATAACAGCCTATGTGCGTATCGATTACTTTTACGAAGGGGAAGACACCCAGCGAAGGGCAACATTCATTTGGATTAGACGAGTTTTACTTGTTGGGTGGCTAGTTAGCCGAACTCTAACAGGCAACCTAACTTCAAGTGGAATATTGGACTTGTTAGCCATTGAATTACTTGCATCCCTCATTCGTGTTTAGAAAAAAAGAGCCAATCTGTTTTAGATTGGCTCTTTTTTATAGTCACAATCCCCCGATCAAATCCCTCACGTCGTCGTTGACCAGTTTCGCGTAAATCTCGTCTGTAATCCCAATGTTTGAGTGCATCAGGTTCTGGCTCACCGCCTTCATCTGTGCCGGCGTTTTGGCCCGTTTCAGCGCGTACACGGCAAACCCATGCCGGAGCTTGTGGGGGGAGAGGTATTCGACGTCTGCCATCTGGCACATTTCTACCAGCTCGTCGCGGAAGTCGTGTCTCACGTTATCCCGGTTTCCGTTTGGCTTTTCGGCCGTCAATTCACCGAATTGGTCCAGGTGAGCGTACCAATAGGCGTCCTCCGGAAGCGCAGCTCGAACTTCTTTGTCCCATTCTTTGACCACTTCTAAAAGCTGTGGAATGTTCAGCAAGTAGGTCACCGCAGCTTTGCTATTTTTGGTATGCACGCCCAGGGCCGGAGCCTGGACCACCTGGCGGCCGCCGATGTCGACGCATTTGATCGGCAGCGTCACGAATGCACCGATTCTCATGCCTGAAAGGAAAAGGAAGGCCACTGCCGCCCTGAGCCGGCGTTGGGCTACAGTTTCAGCAGGTACGGCGATCAATTTCAGTACATCGTTCAACGTGTACAACTTTCTGGTGTGCAATTCTGCGTTCTCGCTTCTTCCGCGCGATGGCCTCAGGCTTTGCACCCAGCTTTGATCGATTGCTTTATATCTGCTCGGGTATTCCTCTTGCGCCCAGTTGAAAAAGGTCCGGCTGGTTTTGAAAATTGCATTCAAGCTCGAAGCTGATAGCAAATTTTCTTGCTCATTGACCAGAGCCTCTGCAAAGGCTGGGAAGGTAGGGCGAATTTTGGCAACTTTTCCAAAAGGTTTATCCTCCGCCCATTCGAGCAAGTGCCGTAACCGCGACCATTGCGCCTGAGCGCTCAACGGATGCACCTGCTTGACCTCCTTCTGAAATTTCAAGAAAGCTTTGATGTCCAGCCAGTTTTGACGGTTGATCATTGCTGAAGATCCGCCTTTCTCGCCAGGCGGTTGACCTTCCCGCCGCAAGTCGGGCACCGGCCGGAAACCTGGACCACCGTGGTCCTCTTGGAATGCGGCCTGATTCGAATCTCCATCATGTCCACTACCTGGTTGCAATGCACACAGTACCCCTGGCCTGCGGTCATTTCCCGTTTGATTTTTCCCCTGCGGGTTGTAGCGATTGTGTCTGCAGCCCACTTGCGAAATGCTTCCCCATTGATCCAGATGATCCCGGCTTCCCGGATCACAGGCGCCCCGGCCGGAATATATGACCGGTATACCGTTTCCACGGAAACGCCTAATTCTTCCGCGATTTCCCCCGGTTTGTAAAGCATATTCAATAGACGATCAAGTTTGATGACCTTTCCGCGTGAAAGTCGTGGCGCTGGCACGCCGCACCTCCTAAAAAAAGATTCGACTGCCGGCCGCAAATTAAATAAAAAGCACCGATCATGCGTGTGATTCGGTTCATCAATTACGGCCTGGCAACCGTACCGCTATTCTATCACGATAGAACAAAAATGTAATAAAAACTGTGGCAAAATCCGGCTCTTTCCTTATGGCCGTGAGGTTCGGAGGTTCGAGCCCTCTCGCGCCCACAAAGTAAGGCAAGAAGTCACATCCGAGCCCCCATTGAGGGGGTCATGAAGGTTCGGAGGTTCGAGCCACCCCATATCTTCTAACCTTTTGTCAACAAGTGAGCTTTTCAACCACCTCAATTTTTTGAGAGTGTTGAAAAACGCCCTCATATAAAAATTTTTAGGATATATGTGGCGGGGCGGCTTCGCCGCCCCGCCACATATATCCAAATCTGGAAGATGAAAAGTGACATTTTCAACACCCTCATTTATTTCTTATTTGACATCCGCCTTTTCCTGTGATACCATACGAAACGACAATTCAATAGCAGCCCCGAAAGGCGCTCTTATCCAGAGAGGTGGAGGGACCGGCCCGATGATACCTCGACAACCGGGAACCTGTATGCAAGAAACAGGTCCAATGGTGCCAATTCCGGCAGAAAGTAGAATTCTGGTAGATGAGAGGGCAATCCGTCATGGATATTTATAGTTGCCCCTTGGTCCAGAAGGGGCAATTTTTTATTCCACAGGAGGTCAATACTACAATGACTAATTCCTTCATGAACTCGGCCCGTTACCTGTTCACTTCCGAATCGGTAACCGAGGGCCACCCCGACAAGTTGTGCGATCAGGTTAGCGATGCGGTACTGGATGCCTGCCTTGCACAAGACCCGTATTCGCGGGTAGCTTGCGAGACTGCAACCAAAACCGGTTTTGTAATGGTATTGGGCGAAATCACCACCCGTGCCCAGATCAATTTCGACGAACTGGTGCGCAAGGTGGTCAATGGGATTGGCTACGACAGCAGTGACAAAGGTTTCGATGGCACGACCTGCGCCGTGCAGGTGGCCATTTGCAAACAGTCCGGCGATATCGCCATGGGCGTCGATAAAGCTCTGGAAGCCAAATTCGGCGAGATGACCGAGCAAGAGATCGAATCTGTCGGCGCCGGTGACCAGGGAATGATGTTCGGCTTTGCCTGCAATGAAACCCCCACACTGATGCCTATGCCCATCTACCTGGCCCACAAGCTCACCCGCAAGCTGGCCGAGGTGCGCAAAGCCGGCACGCTGCCCTGGCTGCGCCCGGATGGCAAATCGCAGGTGACCATCGAATATCGCTACGGCAAACCCTACCGCGTCGATACCGTACTGATCAGCACCCAGCATTCCCCAGACGTATCTCAGGAAGACATTCGCAAGGGTGTCATCGAGCAGGTCATCATGCCGGTCCTGCCTCCCGAAATGGTGGACGAGAACCTGAAGATCTTCGTCAACCCGACCGGCCGCTTTGTTATTGGTGGCCCAATGGGCGACTCCGGTGTAACCGGGCGCAAGATCATCGTGGATACCTACGGCGGGATGGGTCGTCATGGCGGCGGCGCATTCTCCGGCAAAGATCCCACAAAGGTGGACCGCTCGGCTGCTTACGCTGCCCGCTGGGTGGCCAAGAATATCGTGGCTGCCGGCCTGGCAGAACGGATCGAGATCCAGGTGGCCTACGCTATCGGTGTATCTCACCCGTTGAGCGTCAACGTCGAGACCTTCGGCACAGGCGTCATCCCCGACGAAGAGATCGCCGATCTAATCACCCGCTGCTTCGACCTGCGCCCAGGCGCCATCATCCGCGACCTGGACCTGCGCAAACCGATCTACCAGAAGGTCTGCAATTACGGCCACTTCGGCCGCGATGACCTGGACCTGACCTGGGAGCGCACCGATAAAGTCAACGAACTGAAAGCTGCCGCAGCCGACTACGTCGCTGCCCATGGCGATCAGCGCCTGGCGGTGAGCGATTAGCCGTTAGCTGTTAGCCATTAGCTTTTAGCAATTAGCGGTTAGCACGGGCTTAAAAAGCCTATTGCTAACCGCTTTTTGATTCTTCATTTATCATCCCCTACAAATCATCCGGTAAGCCGCCAGCTAATCGCCATCAGCAAACAGCTAATCGCTAACCGCTAAACGCTAATAGCTAACCGCTAACAGCTAATAGCTCCCTCAATATCCGCTATCCTCGGGCGGGGCACTGGGACCGTAATCGAGCACCTCGCGCACCTGAGAGTTGGGCAGCGCGGGTGAAATAATGCCTTTCTCCTCCATGGCATCCACCATGCGAGCGGCGCGGGTGTAGCCGATGCGCAGCCGGCGCTGGAGCATGGTAATCGAGGCGCGTCCTTCCTTACGGACCAGGTCGATCGCCTCCGATAACATCGAGTCACCCTCTTCCTCGTTTTCCCAAAACGCGCCTTGCTTTAGTGGAATGGTACTTGGCAGGCTATCCGGGGCGGGCAGGCTGCTGCTTTCTGTGGATGCCGGCATCTGGCTGCGGACCTCGGCCGCTTGTGTCCGCCAAAAATCCA
Organism: uncultured Chloroflexia bacterium; assembly: GCA_963704755.1. Lineage (GTDB taxonomy): Bacteria > Chloroflexota > Anaerolineae > Anaerolineales > Anaerolineaceae > Bellilinea. The sequence continues at coordinate 3,989,354 of OY969938.1, read as the reverse complement.
CCAGGCGCTGGATTTCGGTATCCGAGACGAATACACCCTGCAAGCGCACCGGCGCGGGCGCATCCGGGGCCTGGAAGAGCATGTCACCACGGCCCAACAGGCGCTCCGCCCCGGGCTGATCCAGGATCACGCGCGAATCAACCGACGAAGCCACGGCAAAAGCCACCCGGGCGGGAAAATTGGCCTTGATTAAGCCGGTGACCACGTCCACCGACGGCCGCTGGGTAGCCAGGATCAGGTGAATGCCGGTCGCGCGGGCCAACTGGGCCAGGCGGGTGATGGCCCGCTCGGTCTCGTCTGGCGAAACCATCATCAAATCGGCCAATTCGTCGATCACCGCCACCAAATAGGGCAGCCGGTCGAGGTGGCGTTTGTTGAACTCCTGAATGTTGCGCACGCCCTCTTGGGAGAACTTGTGATAGCGCGCGTCCATTTCACGCTGCATCCACTGCAGCGCCCCGATAACCCGTTCCAATTCGACCACCACCGGCGCTAACAGGTGAGGAACGCCGTTGTAGCCGGTCAATTCCACCCGCTTGGGATCCACCAGGATCAGGCGCAGGTCGGCCGGGGTATTGTTGAGCAGCAGGCAGGTCAGGATCGAGTTGACGCACACCGATTTACCGGAACCGGTCGTCCCGGCGATCAGCAGGTGGGGCATGCTGGCCAGGTCGGTTACGATCGGCTTGCCGGCCACGTCCTTCCCCAGGGTGAACCGCAAGGGAGAACGCACCTTCTTGAAGACATCCGTCTCCAACACTTCGCGCATGGCCACCCGGCTGACTTCCAGGTTGGGCACTTCGATGCCCACGTAGGCGCGTCCCGGCACCGGGGCCTGGATGCGGATGCGCGGTGCGGCCAGGGCCAGGGCCAGGTCATCGGCCAGACCGGTGATTTTTGAAACGCGTACGCGGGTGCGGCCCGAACGGGATTCGACGAAATCAGGCTCGACACCGAAACGGGTCACGGTTGGCCCGCGCGAAATATCAACCACGTGAGCCGGTGCGCCAAAAGAGGCCAGGGTTTCTTCGATCAAGTGCCCGCGGTCCTGGTCCAGGTTGGAGAGTTGCGCACCCGGCGTAGGCGGGTCGAGCACCTGGTCCACAACCGGCAACGCCCAGGGGACGGCCGGTGCAGTAGTGTGGGCGGCCTCAGGCTGGTCGGCGGATGTGGCTGTCATGGGCACCAGGTCGGCACCTGCGGCCGGTGCCGGTTTAGATTCCCGGCTAGCCGTCCCGGCAGCCGATCCATTTGAGCGCACAGGTCGGGCCGGTTCTTTCTCCCCCAGGTTCGGCAGCGGGCGAAAATCGCTGGGAATTTCACCCGGCGCAAGCTGTGATGCGGACTGTGTGCGCCCGCCTGCATTGGCCCGAATCGAGTGGGTTTCTTGGCTTTCATTAGCTGCGCCTACCGGGCCGGCCGGCTGGCGGGAATTCTCCGCTATTCGGGTCACCGCCAGTTTGAGGCGCGCGTAAATCTCAGGGATCGAAAGGTCGAAGGTAAATACAATCGCGATCACCAGCCAGGCGATCATCACCACCGATCCGCCCGGTTTTCCCAGGGTGTTGATGATGGTGCGAATAAAAAACGCCCCCACATACCCGCCCCCGATGCCGGCCTGAGCCGCCTCCAGACTGGCGCCGGCGATCCAATGCAGCCAGGCCAGGATATTGAGGTACAGCAGCACGATTCCAAAAGCTCGCTCGGTGGAGAGCACCGGCAGGCTATCGATCTTGCGGAAAATCAGCCACAGACCAATCACCACCAGGCCAAGCGGGATCAAAAAAGCACCCCAACCGGCCGTCAGGCGCAACGCGTTCAAAATGAACTTAAAAACGGACCCCTGTTGGCTGGACAAATAACTCAACATGATCAGGAAGCCGAACAGCACCAGGAAAATTCCCAGGATGTCCAGCTTGCGATCCAGCGAAATGCTATCCCAGGCCGAACGTGGCGGCGCAGCGTTGCGCCGGGTGGTCTTGGAACGAGAACTCGTTTTAGGTTTGCGTGTCGAGCTTGCCCGGCTACTGGCCGGTTTGGCACGGGATGAACGCGATGTAGTGGATTTTGTACTCCGTGAGCTGGTTTTTGGCACCAGGCATCTCCCAAATCGGAATAGTTGTTCTAATTATAGCACGTGGAAATGGCCCGCCCGGCGCAAAGCATTGCCCTGGTAATCTTCTTCTTCATTAACCGCCCCGCGTTAACACCCCACACCTGGAACCCCAAGCCCTCATCCCCGTAGCCCGGCTTTCGAAGCCGGGAAAACTTCCATCGCCCAAGTAGCCCGGCTTTCAAAGCCGGGAAAACTTCCATCGTTTCATGCATGGCGGTAGCATAACTACCGCCGTAATGTCGTTGGAGCGGTTTTTGCGACCCAGCACCTACGGTCCCCCTGGCACAGGCCGCCAGGACTGCGTGGGCAGGTGGGCAATCTCAGCCCTGGTTTAATCCGAAACCAAGGGTCGGTCCAAAACTGCGTTTTTCCCCTTCGCCTCTTCCCTCCAAATCAAAAACCGATTTGGAGGGAAGAGCCAATTCCTCCCCATAAATTTCTTCTCAGCGCCCTCCGCGTCTCTGCGGTGTAACATTTCCCCACTCTTTTTATGAGACCTATCTAGCGCCGCTCCGGAGCCTCAACCCCCAGAACCACCCGCGTGGCGCGGAAAGCCAGCGGCGGCAGTTGGTCGTAGGCGAAAAAACTGGCCCGGTCGGCATCGTCGCCGGCCTGGAGCTGCCCGCCGGCAATTTTACCCCTGTAGATGATCACCATATCCGCCCCGCTGGGATGCTCACGCCCGCCCACAACCGTCACCAGGCCGGTAATTTGAATCTCCAGCCCGGTCTCTTCCAGGCACTCGCGGGCCGCGGCGGCTTCCGGCGTCTCATAGGCGTCCACGAAACCGGCCGGGAAGGTCCACTCGCCCTGGTGCGGTTTCATCACCCGGCGGACCAGCAGCACCTGGCCGTCCTTTTCCACCAAAACCCCGGCAGCCACTTTGGGATCGACAAAATGAATATAGCCACAGGCCGGGCAGGTATCCCGCTGTTTACCATACTGCAGCCGGCTTTCCAGCCGGCTGCCGCACATCGGACAAAATTTGTAGGGCTTATCTTTCAATGGGTAACGTTCCGGTAAATTAAGATCGCCGCGGCCAACAGTCCAATGGCCAGCACTGCCAGGGCTCCGGCAATGAACAATGCCACTCCCGGCCAGGCCGGTTGACTTTCAGGCACGCTCGCAGGCTGATCCGCAGAGACTTGCGGTAAAACACTCGTGTAAGACTGGTCCAGCTCTTTTCCCTGGTCTTCCGTGGGACGGACACCCAGGATCATACCATTATTTTTCGCCGCAGGTTCATCCGGGGCAACCGAAAGGATACCGGCTTCGGGGGTAGTCTCCGGGGTAGGCGTTTCGCCGGGCACCTGCTGGCTGAAGGAACGCGCTTCGGGAGGAGGCTCCACCCCGCCACCGCCGCAGCCGGATAGACAATTCGCGCTGCTCTCGGCTGAATTTGCGCTCAGCCCGGCCACCGGTGGCGCGGATCCTTCGCCCCAGGTGATGATCGGGGCTTCCCCGCCAGCCGCAGGAGCGGTCGCGGCCGGTATCGCCGCCATGGGACTGTTTAACATCTCCTGTGGCGCCTCGCCCGCGGACTTGGCCGCGGACAGGGGAACCATTGCACCACTCAAACCGGGAAGCAACTGGTAACCGAACAAGACTACGGCTAAAATAGCAGCGACTGCTGAAGAAAGTCGTAAAACAGGCACAATACGGGGAATCTTGATCGGTTGGGGCAGCATGGCCTGCGTCAACGTAAAGTTACGCGGCGCTTTTCGGTGGGGTGTACTGCGTAGCACTGCCCTGGTATCGGCCAGGTTTTTATATGCTCGGGCAAGTTCCGGTTTTGTCTGGAGTAGTCTCTCTACCCGGGCTTTTTGGCGCGGGGCGAGCTCTCCATCCAGGTATGAGGAGAGCAAGATCCATTCTTGATTGGAAATCTGCTCTTTCACGATATTTTTTCCTCTGCTCCTAGACGAAACTGCTCCGGTAAAAGTTCCCTCATTCCGCCCAAACAATCCCGCATTCGCAGCCGGGCGCGGGCCAGACGGCTTTTGACCGTCCCCAGCGGCTTACCCGTGATCTGGGAGACTTCGGCGTAGTCCATGCCCTGCACATCGACCATAATCACCACCGCCCTAAAATCATCCGGCAACTCCTGGATGCAGTGGCTGATGGCGTTTTCCAATTCGCGCGATTCGGCCTGGTTTTCCGGCGAGGGATCATCGTCGGCGATCCAGGCGGGCGATTCGATTTCCTCGTCATCGGCAGCGCTGAACGGCTCCAGCGGTATGGTCGGCCGGCGATGGCGCCGGCGCAGCTCGTCGTAGCAGGTGTTGGTGACCATGCGCAGCACCCAGGCGCGGAATGAGCCCCCCCGGTAATTTTTCAGGTTGCGGTAAGCGGAAATGAAAGCCGTTTGGGTCGCGTCCTCGGCCGCCGAATCATCGTCCAGCATCCTGTAAGCCAGGTTAAATGCTATTTCCTGGTAGACCACGACCAGGTCGTTGAAAGCATCCAGATCGCCGTGCAGGGCAGCTTCAACCAGTTGCGCCTCATCCATGGGAGGTTTTCTTTCCTGAGGCAAGCAATCCCCAAATCAAGCGCCACAGACCTAATCCCAATGCCGTCGTAGCCATCATGACCGCCGTGAAGATCGGATCGACACTGGTTTGCAGCCAGACCCCGCGGAAAAAGACTGCCAGCGGTGCTGCGATCGCGGCGGCCCACAGCGCCCGCCAGAACTGGCCCGGACGGTCCACGATTCCGGGCGAGTATAAGCCGAACCAGGGCGAAGTCAACAACCAGGCCAGCGCCAAAGGTAAAAACGTCGTTAGCCAGCGCCCTCCAGCCAGGCTGTGCTGGTGACTGGCAAAACCGATCATCGTCACGGCCAAGAGAATCAGCGCATCGACGCCGGTGAGAATGGCGAGCTGGTGACGAGGTAACGGCTTCACCTGATTATCGTAATATAAAGCCCGAAAAGCGTCAAGAAAGGAAGAGCGAAAGTGTGGGGGGCAGGGCAGTGTTGCAGTGTTGCGGTGTTTCGGTGTTGCGGTGTTTCGGTGTTGCGGTGTTTCGGTGTTGCGGTGTTTCGGTGTTGCGGTGTTTCGGTGCTGTAGGGTGGGTGCAGGGCTCATTCATAACACTGGCGAACAAAGAGCAACTACCTCAACCCGGGAATTGCCCGTAACCCACCATCCGGATACGATGGTGGGTTACGGGCAGTGTTTCATAGGTTTTGCCGGTGTGCAGGTCGCCGGCTTTATGAATGAGCCCTTCACCCACCCTACAGTTCTCCTCTTTATTCTCCGTGCGCTCCGTGCCTCCGTGGTTATTTAATCTTCTCAATCAAGCGAGTGGAGCATTACACCCCTGCCCGGTCCAGCTTGACCGCCGCCAGCCCGGCTCGTTCATTTTGGGCCGCCGACCAGCGCTCCGCAACCGTCTTGACCAACAGCCTTTCCGGCAGCAGCCCGCCCAGGCCCTGAACGGCCTGGTTGATCGCCCCCGGGATGACCACCGGCTTACCCCGCAGGGCCTGGTCGATCGTCAAACGGGCCACTGTGGGCGCATCGTAAGTGGTCACCTTACCCCAAAAACCCTGGGCAAAAATCGCCTGGCTGGTTTCGAGCGTGGTCGGCATACCGGCCGGGCACAGGGCGGTCACACTGCCAAAAGATTTGATCTCCTCCCCCAGGGCCAGGGATAGGTTGAGCAAGAAGCGCTTGGAGGCCGCGTAAAGCCCTTTATATGGCATCGGGAAAAAGGCAGCCAGGCTGCACACATTGACCAGCATAAAGCGCCGGCCCGGGTCTCGCAGGTTGAGGATCGAGTAGGTCGTATCCACGGTCGATTCCATATTCAAACGAACCACGGTCAGGATTTGCTCGCGGGTGCGCTGCAAAAACGCGCCTTCATAATCCACGCCCGCCACGTTGAACAAGGCCCAGAACCGCCAGCCGCGCCGGGACAGCTCTTCATACAGGCGCTGGCGCCCCTGCGGATCGGTCAGGTCGCAGGGCAGATAGTGCACCTCTACTCCATAGGTCCCGGCAATCACCCGGGCATGCTCTTCCCCGGCCGGGTTGCGGTCGGTCAGCACCAGGTCGTAGCCGCGCCGGGCACAATCGATCCCAAAAGCGCTGCCCAACCCACCCGTCGCACCGGTAATCATCGCGTACGATTTCATCTTTGCAATCCTTTTTGTTTTTGAGTTGGCGGAAAACGATTGGCTTAGGAATTAGCTTTCCAAGCCCCGTTTCCGATAAGTTTTTAGATTGGCCAAATTTTCAATAAAACTATACATCAATCCATTCCAATTGTCAATCGCTTGATTAAATCATTAGATTGAAACATATTGACAAATCACGCGTTTGAACTATACTAATTATTAAATATCACTTCCCATCGGTGTTCATCTGTGAGTCCACTGAAAAAAATCCGAAACCGAAAGAAGACCGCTACATGTGAGGGAAACGGCTTCGCCGTTTCCCTCACATGTAGCGTTTCTCTCTTCCGAGGAGTACTTTTTTCAATAGAGTCATCCGTGGTAAATCCCTGCAAAGGCACCCAGGATTAATCAGGAACCAAAGCAATGAGTGAAGAAAATCGACTTAAAGACAAATCTGTTTTGATCACCGGCGCCACCTCCGGTATCGGCCGCAAAACCGCCGAGGAATTCGCCCAACAAGGCGCATTTGTAATCGGGGTCGGCCGCTCGGACGCCCGCTGCGCGGCCGCCGAAGAAGACCTGCGCCGGCTGTACCCGCAGACCCAGGTCACCTACCTGGTCGCCGACCTGTCCAGCCAGAGCCAGGTGCGCAAGCTGGCCGAAAAAACGGCCGCCGTACTGGCCGGCTCCGGCCGGGACCACCTGGACGTGCTGGTCAACAACGCCGGCACCTATTCCGGCAGGCACATCCAGACGGTGGACTGCGTGGAACTGACCTTCGCCGTCAACCACCTGGCGCCTTTTCTGCTGGCCCACGAGCTTCTGCCCCTGCTCCAGGCGGCGCCGGCCGGCCGGGTGATCACGGTCAGTTCCGATTCGCACTACCGTACATTTTTGAACTACAACCGCCTGGCCAACCCGTTGATCCACATTGGCCTGTGGGCTTATAAGGTCTCCAAGCTGTCCAATGTGCTGTTCACCCGCGAGTTCAACCGCCGCTATACCGCCACGGGCGTACATGCCTTCGCCGTCGATCCCGGCCTGGTCAACACCGAGATCGGGCTGAAGAACACCGACTGGCTCTCGCGGACGGTCTGGCAATCGCGCCGACAGAAAGGCGCGGACCCGGAAGTCCCGGCCCAGACCATCCTCTACCTGGCCGGGGAGCCCGGCCTGCAAGACAGCCCGGAGACCTACTGGCACGACTGCCAACCCAAAACACCCAGCCGGCTGGCTCAATCCGACAAGGCCGCGGCCAGGCTGTGGGACCTTTCCTGCCGTTTATGCGGCATTATCGCTTGAAATTGGAGTTGGAGTATGGAAGAAAAATCGGTTAACGTCGAAGAAAAAATTATTCAGGCCGCCATCGACTGTATCGAACAAAACGGCATCCAGGCGACGACCAATCGCAAGATCGCTGAAATCGCCGGGGTCAATGGCGCGGCCGTCAATTATTACTTCCGCAGCAAAGATGTGCTGATCCAAAAGGTAATGGAAGTCACCCTCAAAAATGCCTTCGATTGGCAGGATTTCTCATTTAGCGAGGAGGTGACCCCACAGGAAGAATGCGAGACCATCCTCAACCATTTGCTGGAAGGCGCCACCAATTATCCCCAGATGACCCGCGCCCATTTCTACCAGATCGTTAACGAGGGCAATTACGATATCCCGACCGTGAACCGGCTGGACCAATTTATCACGCTCCTGGTTGCCGACCTGCGCCGGCACGGCGCCGACCTGGACGAAGACACCCTGCGCCTGGCCGTAGCCCAGATGATGTCGGCCATGTTTCTGATGAGCCTGGCACCAGGCCTGTTTCACAACAGTCTGAACTTCGACGCCCGCGACCCGGAAGATCGCCAAAAATTCATCCATCGCCTGGTCGAAAAATTATTCAAATAACATGCAATAGAAAGCTAACCACTCACCACTCAGCCCTAACCGCTAACTGCTAACAGCTAATCGCCAACAGCTAACAGCTAACCGCTAAAAGCTAACCGCTACCCGCCAATCGCCATTCATTTGGAGTCTCTTATGATTCGTACTGATCGAAAACAAAAGTTTATTTCCCAAGGGAAAGCCGTATTCATCAGCGGGTGTTCTTCCGGCATCGGCCGGGCAACCGCCATCCACCTGGCCCACAGTGGATTTACCGTGTTCGCCACCGTGCGCAAGGAAAGCGACGCCGAAAACCTGCGCAGCCTGAAAGAGCCCAACCTGGTGCCGGTTTGCCCGCTCGACCTGACCCGCCGGGACCAGATCACCCAGGCGGCCGTCCAGGTGGAGCATGAGCTGCAGCAGCGTGGGCTGACCGGGCTATATGCGCTAATTAATAATGCCGGCGGCAGTTCGGTCGGGCCGGTCGAACTGATGGACCTGGATCGCTTCGGCCAGGAGCTGCAGGCGCGCCTGTTGGGCTCGGTCGCCCTGACCCAGGCCTTCCTGCCACTGATCCGCCAGGCACACGGCCGGCTGGTCTGGATCGTCACCCCGGCCATCATGCCCACCCCCTACGTGGCCGGCATCCATGCCTGCGACTTTGCCGTCAACTGCCTGGCCCGCACGCTGGAGATCGAGTTACAACCCTGGAACATCCCCAACGTGATGATCCGCTGCGGGGGCATCAAAACCCGTTCCGGGCTGAATACCTTGAGCGACCTGGAGGCCGGGTTACGCCAGTCTCCGCCCGATCGCATTCGGCTATACGAAGACCGCCTGCGCTCCTGGGGCGAGGATATGGCCGCCTTCGACAGCCACCGCGCCGCGCCGGAGGAAGTCGCCAAAGTGGTGTATAAGGCGCTCGTGGCGCGCAACCCGCGCAGGCGCTACGGCGTCGGTTACCTGTCCGGCGCGGCCGCCTTTCTGGAGGCCCTGCCCCAACCGCTCTGCGACGCCATCCTCAAAGCCCGCTTTTAAAAAATGGCAGGTTCGAGTTTTGGGCGGCAAAGCCGCCCAAAACTCGAACCTGCCAAAATTCTTCTCCGTGCGCTCCGTGTTCTTATTTGTAAAGGCAGCACGGTAATGGTGCGTTCCGGGCACGTAAGGGTAGGCTATGCCTGGGGTGGTCCGCAGGCGCCGGGAAAGTCAGCCCTCAAACGCACCCTACAACGTCGCCCATATTTAAAAACCTCAGCGTACTACGCGTTTCTCCGTGGAGAATTTTCCTGACCAGTCGATAAGAGCGGCCTCGGTCTGGAGACCGGGCCGATCCACCTTAGGCCATTGTCCCTTCAAACGGTTAATCGTCCTCTTTTCTTTTCTCTATACTCTCTCTGCGTTTTTCTTTCTTTTCTTCTCCGTGTACTCCGTGCCTCCGTGGTAAATCTATTTCACGTATTGATCGAAGAAGGCCACCGAGCGCTGCATGGCCAGGCTGAAATAATTGGAAATGTTGTGGTCGTCGCCGGGATAGGTATACAACTCCACCGGTGCGCCGATGGCCTGGGCCGCCTCGTACACGTGCTCGGAAAAAATCTCGGGCACCTCCGAATCCTCCAGGGTGTGGTGCAGTTGCAACGGGCCGCTCAAGTCGGCCAGGTATGTGACCGCCGAGATCGAATCCCAAAACGACTGATTCTGCTGCGGCGTGCCGTGTTTATCGATCAACTGCTGCGCAAAATGCTGCGAGCTTTCCGAAGAAGTTGGCGGCGGAGCAGGGTGCCAGTTGACCATCATATCTTCGTAGGATCCGATCACGCCGGCCCAGATCACCCCGGCCTTGATGTCCTTGGATATCACCATGGCGCGCAGAGTGATGTAACCGCCCATCGAATGGCCCCACATGCCGATCTTATCGGGGTTGGCCGAAGGGAAGCGTTTCATCGAGGCCAGCGCGTTCAGCACGTCCACGGTGTAGTCCGGGCTGCCGTAAGCGCCATTCGCCACCCCTTCCGAGTTGCCATGCCCGCGGTAATCCGACTTGAACACGATGTAGCCCCGGCTGGCGAAGTAATTGACATAGGCCACGTAACGTTCGGTCGTCTGGTAATACTGCGGCGGGATATAACCGTGGTTAAAAATGATCACCGGCCAGCCGCCCGCAGGCGGGTCACCGGTAGGTACCGTCAGCAGGGCGTAAATCTTCAAACCTTCGGAGCGATACGAGGCAATGTAGCGATTGAAATTGTAGGCCGGGGTGAGGGTTTGCTCGATTTGCACGTCGCTGCCGGGATAATCGCGCTGGCGCATTGCCTGGATGGTCAACGGGTCCAGCACCGGGGTTGGGCTGGGTGGGAATGTGGGCGTGGTGGTGAACGTCGCGGTGGGGGTAAATGTGTTCGTGGCACTGGGCAGCGGGGTTGGGCTGAGGGTAGGAACGGGCGTGGGCGTTTGCGTGTTTACCAAACCGCAACCGGCCACAAAAAGCAAGCCGGCCAAAAGGAGTAGCCGGGAGGAAAGTCGAGATCCTTTCATATCGTTTATCCAGTTGCACCTGCATTGAAAACAAATGAAGCGCCAGTTCAGTCCCGGCGGGATGTTAGAGAGACGCTTGTTCTCCAGGCATTATCAGGCTTAACGCGGTTTATGGTGGACTGCCTGGTATGAAATATTGAGTATAACAGTAACCATTATACAGTTTTTGCCGGCCGTCAATGAGCCGGCTGCCCTTCAAGGCTTTCTCAAGAAGGCCCTTTCGCGTGGTTTCAACCCTTTCATATTTGCTCATCTAGTTTTTATAAAAGGTAACGGCTCAGGCGCGTGTAAAGGAGTCCTCGAATTTGATGTGTTTGCGAGGCGAAGCTCTCGCAAACACATCAAATTCGGGGGTCTTACCTGTCAGGCTGAACAGTTACTTTAAAACTTGCTTGCCATTGCCGGTTGCGTGGAACGCAAATTAACATTAAACTTAATTATCATGTTGGCTGGCCCAGACTCTCAAACTGCTTTCATCGGAATCGACCCAACCGCCGGGCGGGGATTATTTACTTACCTGGCCCTGGACATGAACCGGGCCATCCTGGCGTTGGGTACAGGCAAATTGAGCGACGTATTGGCCTACATGGCCGGTCAAAACCAGGCGATCGTGGCGATCAACAGTCCCGCGGGGGTCAACAAAGGCCTGGCCGAATGGAACGAAACCACCCAGCGCCTGTTCCCCGAGCCAGAAGGCAGCGGCTGGTCCAACCTGCGCCTGGCCGAAGCAGAATTGATCCAGCGTGGATTGGTTTCTACCCGTACACCGTCCCAATCAGCGGATTGTCCCCACTGGATGCAGAGCGGATTCACCCTGGTAGACAGGCTGCGCCGCCTGGGGTACGTCGATTTTCCTGCCGGCGATGCCCAGCGCCAGCGCCTGGAAGTCAACAGCGCCGCGGCATTCGCCTCCCTGGCAGGCTGCGACCTGTTCGAGCAGCGCATCCTGGAAGGACGTTTGCAGCGCCAACTGGTTTTGTTCATGGAAGGTCTGCCGGTCAACGATCCGCTCAATTTTTTCGAAGAAATCACCCGCCACCATCTGCTGAAAGGCATCCTGCCCTACGAGATGGTCTATTCACCTTACGAGTTGAACGCCCTGGCGGCCGCCTACATCGCCTGGCTGGCCGTCAACGACCCCGACCGTGTCCTCATCCTGGGGGATAAAGAAGAAGGCTGCCTGGTTTTGCCGGTTAGGGATGAGAAAAAGATAGAAAATAGAGATTAGAAATTAGTGAAGAAAGACCAGTCAGGTCTTCGGTTAGCCGTTTGTTTTCAACTATTCTCTATTCTCTGTTCTCTATTAAATTTTCGTTAGAAATTATTGACAGGCGCGCCTCATTGTTACAATTCGGGTAAATAGTGTTAGAATTGTCTTGATAATTTATACAGGATGGTTTCGGCATGAATGTTCGCATGTGGGTTAAAGCATTACAGGTGATCCCGCGCATCGACCGGGACGAGTGGAATGGCCTGGACGTCATTTCCAAGTGGTTGATCTCGACCCGCGCCGCGGTTTTGATCATGACCTTTTTCTCGGCAGCCATTGCCGGCTTGCTGGCCGCCCGCGCCGGTGAGTTCAACGTACTCAATTGGGTCATGCTGGTGATTGGATTGATTTTTGCCCATGCCACCAACAACTTGATGAACGATCTGACGGATTTTTCCCGCGGGGTGGATGAGAATAATTATTTCCGTACTCAGTACGGTCCGCAGCCGCTCGAACAGGGCTTGTGGACCCGCCGGACACACATGCAGTACGCCGCCGTCACCGGGCTGATCGCCCTGGCCGCCGGGGCTTACCTGGTCGCGGTCAATGGCTGGCTGGCCCTGGGGCTGCTGCTGGCCGGGGCTGTGTTCGTCCTATTCTACACCTGGCCGTTCAAATATATCGGTCTGGGTGAACTGGCCGTATTGATCGTCTGGGGTCCCTTGATGATCGGCGGCGGCTATTTCGTGGTCACCGGGCATTGGGACTGGTATGTGACCATTGCCTCGCTGGCCTACGCCATCGGGCCAACCACGGTGATCTTCGGCAAGCATATCGACAAGCTCAAAGAGGACAAGGCCAAGGGTATCCATACCCTGCCGGTCCTGATGGGCGAGACGGCTGCCCGATACATGGTGGTCGCGCTGATCGCTTTGCAGTATGTGGCCGTGATCGGGCTGGTCATCGCCGGGTATTTCTCGCCGATCATGCTGATCGTCGTGGCCGCCTGGTATTACCTGGCCAAAGTGCTGCCGGTATTCTTCAAGCCGCGCCCCACCGAAAAGCCGTCCGACCCGGCTCAGGCCGAGGCCTGGCCGCTGTACTTCGTGGCGGCAGCTTTCTATCAAAACCGCAGCTACGGAGCCTTGCTCTTGTTAGGTTTAGTCTTGCAATTATTTATCCATTGAGCCAACGGTTGGATTATGGGCACGTCCGCCTGGACGCGCTCGTGATCCAACTGCTGCCTCCAAGTAAAGGGTTTTGGGAAATTGGGTGTGCTTTTCAGCGTACGAGAAATCGTGCGCTGAAAGCTTTTAAGAGAGGATATCACCGCTGAGGCGCAGAGGACGCGGAGATTTCTTAAGAAATGGTGGGTGCAGGGCGCATTTAGAACGCCGGCGACCTAAACACCGGCAAGACCTACGAAACCTTGCCCGTAACCCACCATCCGGATATGACGGTGGGTTGCGGAGAAAAAAACCATGGAGGCACAGGGTTCACGAAGAAAAATAATGGTAAAAAGCAATCGCCGGGCTCCTCGCAATCCTCGGTCGAGGCCACGTTTCACTGCTTAATTTCTTCGAGAAATATCTTCATTAATTGATTCTCACTCCCCGTACTTCCAACCAGGCCGGCGCCGGGCTGACCTCGGTGCCAAAAGCGATCCGCCCGTTGGAGGGAAAGGCGGCGTACTGGTTATCGATCCACAGCACCAGCCCCAGCCGGCCGCGCGGGCTGAACGGGGTCTCCAGGCAAACCCGCCCGTCCAGGCTGAAGCGGGCCTGTTCGCAGCTCCATTCCAGGCGATAGCGGTGCCAGGTTGTTGGATTAGCTTCCAGGCCGGCCGCGTCGCCGCGGATGACCCGGCCGGCCAGGCGGCGCAGCAGCCGTGCCGTGAACGGCAGCAGGGCTAACGGCAGGCCGATCAGCGCCGGGGCCAACGCCACCAGCGGCAGCAGCGGCGAGCGGAAGGTCGCCGCCAGCAATCCATTGGCCGGCACATCATCGCGAAATGAAAGCGAATTGCGCGGCGAGCCGTAGAAAAACCAGGCCGTATTTGGCAGCAGCGGCAGCCGCCGCGAAGTCCCCCCAATACCCAACGAAGCGCTGAACGGGTCGTTCCATAAGCCAAACCCCCAGGTGCCCGGCAGTCCTTCCGCGCTGACTCGCGCCTCCAGATCCAGCGTCAGTGGCGCTTGCCAGAGGAAATCCCGGCGGGAACGCTGCATATAATCATCCAACTGCGCCCAACGGTAAACGCCCCCCGGCCCGGCCGGGATCGACAGGCGCCAGCCGTCCTCCGGCAGAGGTTCCACCGTTGCGCCGGGCGTGATACGGGGGTAAAGATCAAGGGTCATACAGAAATTATAAAGTAGTTCCCCATCTAGCAACTCCTTTCCTGGTCGACGAACACTTGTTGATCCTTTTTCGTTATATTAACGTTGCCGCAGACAAAACATTTTTTGCATCGAACACGACAGAATTCATCTACGTTGATCCGCAAGGTTAGCAAATGAAAACCTGGTCCCAACCGCGAATGGATTTTGGCTATTCTCTTCACAAGCAATCTATGGGGGAAACATGAATAAACCCTCAACCCTCTGCTTTTTCAGCGCCGTTACCGGCGTTATTGGCTACCTGATGTTTGCCCTGATAGCCCTGGCAAATTTTCCGGGAACCTTTTCGCCGCTGCGCAACTGGCTCAGCGACCTGGGCAGCTATGATTTGAACCCGTCCGGGGCGATTTTCTACAATATCGGCATTTTCGCCACTGCCCTGCTGATCCTGGTCTTCTTTGTGGGCCTGTCCCGTTGGAAATTGGCCGGCAGCAAGGTTCAAAACAGGATGCTGCTGTTGACCCAGTCTTTTGGCTTCCTGGGAGCCGTGGCGATGGCATTCAGCGCGCTTTTCCCGATTAATATACCCGCCTCACACCAGTTTCTCTCCATTTCATTGTATATGCTCTTGGGCACTGCCTTTGTCTTTTCGGTCGCTGCGTTGCGCTACCACCCGCACTTCCCCCGCTGGCTGCTGGCTTTTGGCCTGGTCACCGCCCTGGCGGACATCAGTTCGGGCGTTTTTAACCAAACGACCTTCCTGGAATGGGTAACGGTTGCCTTGTTTCTAAGTTATGTAGCCTTATTGGGCCGCCAAACCCGCCGGGAATTTCGCTCAAGCAGCAAGATAACCACCCCTGCAGATACACAGGTTGACCGGGAGTAACGTATCCCGAAGCAGGCCAAATCCGAACGCCTGTATTAGCACAGCATTAGAATACCGACTATATTGACAATAATTATTGTATAATTTAATAAATAGCATCAAAAATTAGGGCGGAAATCGCACCGCTAAATTATTTGCTTTTTGCCAACCAAAACCGATAACAACCTCTAAACCAGGGCTAAATGCAGCACATTGGAATCCGCTCGGTCACGTTTTAGTATAGAAAACGGTTGACAGGAGGAATAATGGCTAACGATTACGATGTGATCGTCATCGGCGGCGGGCCAATGGGGCTTGCTGCAGCATACCAATGTGCAAAAGCGGGGAAAACGGTATTGCTGCTCGAGCGGTTCAATTTTTTCAATCAATCCGGGAGCTCGAACGACCTGGTGCGAATGTTTCGTACCATGTACACCGAAGATTTTATGGCCAACCTGGCCTTCGAATTGTTAAAAGCCTGGAAGGACCTGGAAACGGACGCGGGTGAGTTGCTGATCTGGATGTCCGGGTTGTTGAATTTTGGCGATCCGGATTTCAAAACCGGCCCAGAGGGGAACCTGCTGGGCCCGATCAAAAATATGGAGCGCCTGGGGCTGCCATACAAGATCCTCAACGTCCAGGAAATTATGCAGCAGTATCCTTTAACCGGACTACCCGATAATTTTAAAGGGATCTTTGCGCCAGATAATGGCTGCATTAATGTACCTTTGCTTTTACGATCTTTGTACCGCCTGGCCCAAAGTTATGGGGCCGAGCTGCTGGCCCATTGCCAGGCCCTGGGAATCCAGGTCAGTGAAGGCGGAGTCACCGTCACTTTCGATAACGGTGAGATTGTGACGCGCACGGCCGGGAAATGCATTATCACCTGTGGCGCCTACGCTAACCAGGTACTCCAAAGTGTGGGGGTGCAAATGGACCTTCATATCTGGGAAATGGTGTACGAATATTACGCCACCGATCCGGGTCCACGCGGGACACTCTTCCCCAGTATGTGGTTCCAATTCCTGGGGCCGACCGGCGGCGACCCGGCCAAATCCAACCTGTTTTACGGCTTTCCCACCGTACCCTGGGGGCCTCCTAACCTGGCGCGGATCGCGGTAGATAACGCGGTCAATATTATTTCCGACCCATCCCTGCGGAAAATCGACCCGGCCGCGAACGATCTGCAAATTACCGCAGATTTTGTGCATGGACATATCACAGGAGTTGATAGCCGGCCTAATTTCTGCGGAACCTGCTTACAAACCGAAGTTAGCGACAATATGTACGTCCTGGATTTCTTGCCGCCTTCAGTAGGTCCAGGTTATCAAAATGTGGCCTTATTCACCGCCGGCTGGGGAATGAAGCTGGTCCCGTTGATCGGAATTATCCTTTACCAACTGATACTGGAAGGCGCCACGCCTTACGATATTTCCGAATTCAAAATTACCCGTCCAGGGGTGTTGAAATGAATCCTTTCACCGGAAGAAAGCTACTTGAGAAAGTTGTTTTATCCGGCCTGCCTTCCAAATTATGGGGGCTTGTTGAAATGGAGATTAACCAATGAATATTAGAGACTTGCCCGTAAAAAGCAAGCTGCAAAACAACCTGGCGATGGAAATCGCCATAGTCGGCGCCGGTGTCTCCGGTCTGTATTCGGCCTATCGGCTGGTGGTCGACGGGGGCATGCCGGCGAACCAGGTTCAGATTTTCGAGATGGGTGACCGGCTCGGCGGACGCCTTGAATTGGTCCGGCTCCCCGGTATGAGCATTACCGGTGAGTTGGGCGGGATGCGCTATATGACCTCGCAAGAAATCGTGACCTCCCTGATCGAAAAGGTTTTCAGCAAATTGGTCACGCCGGTGGTTTTTCCCATGGGCGACCCGGCAGACCTTTTGACCTATTACCGCAAACAACGCCTGCGCCAAAACGCCTGGACCACGGCTCAATCGCAAGGCCAGACCCTGGTCACCAACTACCAGCTCAATTCAGGTGACGTTGGGTTAAACTTCGACCAGTTGTTCAACAAGGTCGTGTATGACGTCCTCGCCGCCGATAGCTGGTTCATGGCGAATTACGGCAGCAAGATCAGTTGGGACGGTAAGTTCAATTACCAGTTCATGCTGACCACCCAGGATTGGGATGCGGTCAAGCCATTTTTGACCTACCAATTCGAGGGTCCGTACAAGGGCATGAAAGTCAACGACATGGGTTTTTGGAACTTACTCAAGGACCGCACCTCTCAGGAAGGGTACGCATTCCTGGCGGATGCAGGCGGGTATTACTCCAACACCATCAACTGGAACGCGGCCGAGGCTTTCCCGTACATGGTCGGTGATTTCTCCAACGCGGCTACCGAATATAAGACCATCGTGGGCGGCTACGATTTGATCGCCTACGCGCTGGCTTATTCTTACTATCAAAAACCCGGAGCCGGCATTTACCTCGGCCAGCGCCTGTTGACTTTCCGTTATTCCAGCCAACCGGGCTACCGCTACGAACTGATCTTTCAAGACCAGGCTACCCAGACCATCCAAAGTGTCTTCGCCAAATCTATCATCCTGGCCATGCCGCGCCGCTCGCTCGAACTGCTAGACCAAAGCAATTTCTTCTTCAACCCGACAAACCTGCCGGGTCCGCAAACCAACATGGCCTCGGTCATCATCGAGCCGTCTTTTAAAATTCTGATGGGATTTGAAATCCCCTGGTGGAAAGATGATTTCGGTGCGCTGGCCGGGCATTCCATCACCGATTTACCCATGCGCCAATGTTATTACTTCGGCACCGACCCGAACGACAGCCACTCATTATTTCTGGCCAGCTACAATGACATGCGCACCATCCCCTTCTGGGAAGTACTTGCAGGAAATGCCCAAAAATTTGTACCCCGGGCAACCAGCCTCGCCTTGATCGAGGAACTCCAAAAATTGGGGACCGTTCAGGCTTCCCAGTTGATGGTCAATGAAGTGATGAACGAAGTGCGAGAATTGCACAGTTCGACCATGCAAATTCCAGACCCATACGTGACCTGGTATAAAGATTGGACCCAGGATCCTTTCGGGGGCGGCTACCATGCCTGGAAAGCCGAATACTCCATCAAAGACGTTATGGTCTATATGCGCAGTCCAAACCCGTATGAGACAATCTATATCTGTGGCGAGGCTTATTCCGATCAGCAGGGCTGGGTGGAAGGCGCGTTCTGCACTGCCGAGCACATGCTTCAGGACCATTTTCAGTTAACCTGGCCAGATTGGCTGGATAAGAACTACTACCTCGGTTGGTGACATAGCTTCACAATAGGACTTCGAATATGACTTAATGTACATAAGAATTTGACAGAGAATGTTTATACTCCTTTCCGTAAGGATGAATTTACCTGTACGGAAAGGAGTTTCACTATGCAACCATCAGAACTTCAAAACAAGACCACCCGTATCATCGGCGAAGTTTTCTCCCAAATCCTTAACGTCCCGGTCATGACCGGGCTTTTAGTCACTTACCTGTACTTTCGTCTGCCTGCCGGCACGCCCCATCGCCTGGCAGGTTACTTGTGGGCGCTGCTCTTTTTGAGCCTGATACCGCTATGCAGCCTTTTCTTTTACATCCCCGGCAAGGAGCATGAGGCCGAAAAGATCGCTCACCGCCAGCGGGTAGCCAGCTTCGTGTTCATGTTCTTCAGCTACCCGGCCGGGCTGTTGGCGCTCATCCTGACCGGCGCGCCCAAGATTTTCGTATCCATGGCGCTGGTATACACCCTGGTCACGCTGGGATTGATCGTCTTCAACCTCTTTCTGCACTACAAAGCCAGCGGGCATGCCGCTGGGGTGGCCGGGCCGGTTACCTCGATGATCTACCTGTTTGGTCTGCCGGCCACACCGCTGCTGCTGCTTTTGCCGCTGGTCACCTGGGCGCGGGTTAGCGCCAAAGGCCACAACACCTGGCAAACAGTGGTTGGCGCAGTCGTCAGCCTGCTCATCACTGCCACCGTCCTGTACGCCTACGGATTCATGCCTTTTACGGGCCTGGTCCATTGATATTTTTTAAGGACCTATTCGGTATCCCTTTATAAGTACATGAACATGAGGTGTATGCGGGGGCGAAGCCCCCGCATACACCTCATGTTCATGTTTCTTGCCCACCAGGATGAAAAGTAACCTGAATCACGGCTTGGCTTGAGAATATGAAGCCAGGTTTTTACCCGTGTCGGTGCCCACTTCGAAGACGGCCTGGCGGGCCTGGTCGCGGATGCGATTGATCCCGGCGAAAAATTCACGCATCATGACAATCAACAGGTACCGGCCGGTCGGGGAAAGGACCAGCTCATCAGCGTTGTTCTCCGAAAATGCCCCGACGGTTTGAAAAAAGGCCATCTCCAACGGCAGGGACATTTCAACGCTGCGGCCGAATTGCGCCTTCCAGGCTTGTTTGTCCAGGCGTAGGCCAAAAAGCTCCATCATCAAGCGGTAGCGCATCTGGTCTGTCTTGCCAAAAAACCGTTTTCCGGTGATTGGGGATTTCTGCTCGCCGATGTAATGGCGATATCTTTCCAATGAAAAGGTGTTGACGTACAGACCGCCATTTAAAAAGCTAAAAGAGCCCGAGCCGGTCCCTACGTATTCTTCACTTTCGACGATGTACTCGTCGATCAAACCGCCGCCCTTGCGTGAAAAAGTCCAGGCGGTGGAAAGCTCGAACTCGCGCATCATCTCGGAGACAATCAACTGGTAGTACTCTTCTTCGTGTTTGTACTCCACCGTGCCGATCTTTTCTTTGAGCGACCGGCTGACCGATGGCGAGGTCATCAATGGATAGAAGGTCACCTGGTTGGCGCCGGAATCGATCACCAGTTGGATGTCGCGCAGGATCGTTTCTTTATTCTGGCCGGGGAAATTGAAGATCAAATCGACATTCAGCGAGTTGAACCCGCCGGCGACCTGTTGGATCCGCCGCAGGGTATCCATACCCGAGCCAAAACGGTCGTAGCGGTTGATTTTTTTGAGCATCTCGTCATCAAAACTCTGCACACCCACTGAAAGCCGCTGCACGCGCGAGGCGAGGATATCGACCAGGTGCTGGTCAAGGTGATTGGGATTGGTCTCGCAGGAGACCTCGCGGATAGAAAACAGGTCGCGGGCCAGGTCAATCGTTTCGCACAGCTCATCCAGCATGATGGTGGGGGTGCCGCCGCCAATATAGAGCGACTCAAAGTCATACCCCAGTCGCTTCACCAGGCGCATTTCTTCCCGCAGGCTGGCGAAGTAAGATCGCCCGGCCGGTTCCTCGAAAACGTAGCGGTTGAAGGAACAGTAAGGGCACAGACTCTCACAGAAAGGAATGTGAGAGTAGAGCATATAATTATGGCCCTTGGTCGGTCCTGGCAGTGGAATAGGATCTGTATTTTGTAAATTCAGCAGCATCTGGGCTGCAAACCGGAAGGAAGAAGAGAACAAACTATTAATTATCATGGGGTATATTTTTTTCGAGCAGTGCTCACTGGGATTGTTCTGGCTGCTACAATTAAACTTAACATATTAACTTTCGTCATTTTATCAAAAAAATAAAATTTAGGCTGCTGATTTTTGTCCGGAAGTTGATATTAATTCATCCCCGAAAATCGTGCGGATAGCGATTAGCGGTTAGCGGTTAGCATGTAGGTTGGGTTCGGGCTCATAAACAAAATTGGTCGAAGAACACGGCGTTAATCGGCATTGGTGCTACCCGAACCCAACATCTTGTTAGTTAGCCTGTAGGTTGGGTCCGGGCTCATTGGAAGGCCGGTGAATGACCATGGGGAGTATTTTCCCGAGCCTTGCCCGAACCCAACAGATAACTCCTTAAATTATTTTCTTCTCTGTGAACTCTGTGTGCTCTGTGGTTTTCTTTCTTTTTTTCTCCGTGTGCTCCGTGCCTCCGTGGTTGAACTCTTCTTTCTTCTCTGTGAACTCTGTGTGCTCTGTGGTTTTCTTTCTTTTTTTCTCCGTGTGCTCCGTGCCTCCGTGGTTAAACTCTTCTTTCTTCTCCGTGCCTTCATTTCGCCACTGTCGAGATTTGCGGTATAATATCCACATCAAAGACCAGACCAGGACTCAGTAACCGGTTTACTTCACAGAGAGCCAGCCCCAGGTGTGAACTGGCAAGTACCAACCGGTGAAATCCACCCTGGCGCCCGCAATGCGGGCCGGTCGCTCTCGCAGGGACTTTATGTCGTAAGAGAGCCGGTGGGATCCGTTACCCCCACAACGAGGCCGCAATCTAATCGACGGCAAAAGCAGGTGGCACCACGAGTTGCAATCCCCCTCGTCCTGCAGGGACAGGGGATTTTTTATTTAACTCGATCAGGAGGTACTGCTTTGTTCGATATCAATTTGATCCGTGAAAAACCCGACCTGGTGCGAAAGGCCCTGGCCGACCGCCAGATGGACGTTACCCCGGTGGACCAGGTACTGGACCTGGACCAGCTCCGGCGGACTCTGCTCACTGAAGTAGAGCAGATGAAAGCCGAACGCAATGCCGTCTCCAAAGAAATCGGGCGAATGAAAGACCCGGCCGATCGCCAGGCAAAAATCGATAGTATGCGCGATTTGGGGGAAAAGATCAGCGCCCTGGATGAGCGCGTCCGCCAGGTGGACACCGACCTGCAAGGGCTGCTGGCTAACATCCCCAACGTTCCCCACGAACTGACCCCTTACGGCAAGAGCGAAGCTGAAAACGTGGTCATCCGCCAATCCGGCCCGGTCAAAGAGTTCGACTTTGCACCCCTACCCCACTGGGACCTGGGCCCACAGTTGGGCATTATCGATTTCGAGCGCGGGGTAAAAATTACCGGATCAAGGTTCTATATCCTCAATGGCGCCGGGGCGCGCCTGCAGCGTGCGCTGATTTCCTGGATGCTCGACCTGCACGGCCGCCAGGGCTACGAAGAACGCTATTTACCATTCATGGTCAAAGGTGCGACCCTGTTCGCTTCGGGGCAATTGCCCAAATTCGCCGATAACCTGTACCACGACGTCGAAGAAGATTTCTGGAATGTGCCCACCGCCGAAGTGCCGCTGACCGGCATGATGATGGACGAAGTCCTGGACGAAGAAAGCCTGCCGCGTCGCTTTACCGCTTACACCCCCTGCTTCAGGCGGGAGAAGATGAGCGCCGGACGGGATGTGCGTGGGATCAAACGCGGGCACCAGTTCGACAAGGTGGAAATGTATATCTATTGCAAGCCAGAAGATTCGATGCGTGAGCTGGACAAGATGGTCGCCGATGCCGAAGCGACCTGCGCCGGCCTGGGGCTGACCTATCGCATCGTGTCCCTTTGCACCGGCGACCTGGGCTTCAACGCCGCCATTACGTATGACATCGAAGTGTGGGCTCCCGGCTGCGGCGAGTGGCTGGAAGTGTCTTCGGTTTCGAACGTCATGGATTTCCAGGCCCGCCGGGCCAATATCAAATACAAGCCGGCCGATGGCACACGGACGCGCCTGGTCCACACCCTCAACGGGTCGGGATTGGGCATGCCGCGCACGCTGATCGGCGTACTGGAGAACAACCAGCAGGCCGACGGCAGCATCGTCATCCCTGAGGTGCTGCGTCCCTGGATGGGTGGCATCGACGTCATCCGGCCATAAGCCTTAAAACGGATAAAAAAATCCCCCGGCCTAAAGCTGGGGGATTTTTGATGGCTTAGTTACTGTAATCTTCCTCGTCGTCATCGTCGAGATCGATCTCGATCTCGGTTTCTTCGTGCTTACGCCGTACCCATAACAGTAGAACCTGGCCATCGTCGGTTTCCAACGTCCGGGCAGCCATGATTGGGGCTTTTTCTTCCAATCCGATCGGATTGCGGTAATGGAGATATATGGAATGATTTTGTCGCCAAACCCGGTGGCAGCGTTCGATCAGAGCAGCACCATTGAAGGTGCGTAAATGGGTCAAGGCCAGGTCATAAAGATACGGGCCTTCGTTTAATCCCATGGTCCAACCATCCTCGATGGTTTCAAAATCGGGGGGAGGTCCTTCGATAATGGTTATTTTTTCGTCCATAATTTACACTCCAGCCGCAAATGTTACCATAATTTAGCACGGAAAACATTATGAACTTATTAAGAATCCTTAAAATGAGTTTGCGATTTGGTAAGGCCGCGGCCGGAAAGGGCCTTACCCCACATAAACGGTCGAATTAATAAAAGATATACATTCCATTGATATTCTTCCGATATTTAGAAGTTAATATAGTCACTGTAAACAAAAACAAAACCTGTTCGGGATAAAGAAAGTAACTACCTCGGCTTATGGAAAAACTCCCGAATTCAAGGTTGACCGATTTGGAATTAATTATTAAACAGGAGGATGACATGTCTCTATATTTGATGACCCCTTACGGACGGTACCTGGCTCGCCGGCACATGTGGGACCGGTTGGCTGAAGATCAATGGACTGAGGAAAGCAACCGGGTTTATTTCCCCGTTGACCTCAAATCGAGTGATGAAGGGTACACGCTGACGGCGCTGCTGCCGGGTGTGAAGTCCGAAAACCTGAACGTGCAAGTTGTGAAAGACACCATTACTATCCAGGGCGAATTCACCAACGAACGGGATGAAAACGCCAGTTACATTTTGCAAGAACGGCCGAGCGGCAAGTTCAACAAAGTTATTCGCCTGCCGGAAGAGGTAGACGCGGGTAAAGCCGAAGCCAGTCTGACCGACGGCGTCTTCACCTTGTTTATCCCCAAGGCTGAGGAAGCCCGGCCAAAAGTTATCAAGATCAACGCAAAATAGGCTCCGCTCCTGGGAAATGCAGCCACGCGACCGGAAGGTGAACGACGCACACCTTCCGGCCCAGGCCCAGATCCTTTTTCGTCTCTCTCCTTTTGGAATTGGGTAAAGAAGACTGCGGGTGACCCCCGCAGTCTTCGCTTTTAATCTGCTTTTTTACTACCCAGGTTAATACGAAAAGAGGGGTGTTTTTATTGTTTTCGCGTGCTTCGCACGCGAAAACAATAAAACACCCCTTTTGTGCGGTGACTGAGAAGTTACCTGCTTTTTTTTGGTACTGCGCAACCGGTTAAGGTCCCTGAATTTGAGGTTTGCCTTTTTTTAGTTTGTTTTTGACGTAAAATAAGCTCGTGAACACAAACGAACTCCGCGAGCTGCTGGTTGGGCTGCCGGTCCCAGATGTACGCTACCACGAGGTCGCCGGCTCGACCAACGACCTGGCCATGCAATGGGTCGGCGACCACCAGGCCGCCGATGGCTGCCTGGTGGTCGCCGACCAGCAGGTCAAGGGGCGCGGCCGGCTGGGGCGCTCTTGGGTCACCCGCCCGGGCGTGGCCCTGGCTTTCAGCCTGGTGCTGCGCCCTTCGCCAGAAGAAATCGACCGGCTGGCACTGCTCTCTCCCGCGGCGGCCGTAGCCGTCAGCACGGCCGTCCAGGCCGCAATTGGCCTGGACGCACAGATCAAGTGGCCAAACGATGTGCTGATCAAGCGGCGTAAGGTCTGCGGCATTCTGGCCGAAGCGAATTGGATCCCGGAAGGCCAGGCTGTGGTGGTCTTGGGCATCGGGATAAACGTCTCCCAGGGATCTTTACCCCCGGCCGAGGGGCTGCTTTTCCCCGCCACCTGCCTGGAGGATGAGACCGGCAGCCCGGTCGAGCGCTGGCCATTGCTGAGAGCCACCCTGGCGGCATTTTTCGACCTGCGCCCGAAGATCGGCACAGCCGGCTTTATGGGTGACTGGTCTCAACGCCTGGCTTTCATAAACGAGCCCGTGATGGTGCAGGAACTCGATGGGAAATCCTACAACGGCAGGATGGTTGGCGTAAGCTCCGGCGGAGATTTACGGTTACAATTGGAGAACGGACAGGAAATGCAGTTCAGCGCCGGCGATGTCCACCTGCGGCCGGCTGACGCCTGAATATACGGAGATAGCGGATATGTTAGACGATTTACGCAATGCGGCCAACCAAGACCAACCCGAAGGGGGTTCTGAGCAGCCCGAAGACCAGATTGAGGTCCATTTCCCACGCCGGTCGCAGCGGGAGATGTTCGGCATGACCGCGCCTCAACGCTTCGTCCTGGCGGTGCTGCTGGTGATGATGGTCATCGTCCTGAGCGTACTGTGCCTGATCGCCACCGGTAAGATTTGGATATAGTAAGGGTGTTTTATTTTTTTTCACGTGCTTTGCACGCGAAAAAAAATAAAACACCCTTACTTTTTACTCTCCGCTAATTACTATCCCCTTTAGGCTCCATGTCCGCGGTTGCGATGCGGGCGACGGATACGAGTGTGTCGCCATCGCCGAGGTCCATCACGCGCACACCGCGGGTAGCCCGGCTGGTCTGGCTGATGTCTTCGACCTTCATACGGATAATCAATCCATTGGCCGAGAGCATGGTGATCTCGTCATTTAGCTCCACCACCCGAGCCGTGGCGATCTTTCCAATCCGGTCCAGGTTTTTCTGATCGATCGTGGTAATGCCGTTGGTTGCGCGGCCTTTGATCGGGTATTCACCCAAGGGTGTGCGCTTGCCGTAGCCATTCTCGGTCACCACCAGCAGGTCGGCATCCGGCACAACCACTTCCATCGCGGCCACCAGGTCATCTTTACGCAGATGGATACCGGTCACACCGGCCGCCGGGCGGCCCATCGAGCGGATCTCGTTTTCAGAATACCGCAGCGCCTGGCCTTGCTGGGTCACCAGGATGATGTCATCCTTGCCGCTGGTAACGCGTACCCAACCCAAGGAATCCTGCGCGTCGAGATTAATCGCAATCAGGCCGGAGGGACGAACGCTGGCAAATTCAGAAAGGGGCACGCGCTTGACCCGCCCGCGAGCAGTCGCCATGGTACAGAAAGCGGTCGACTTAAAGCTCGGCACCGCCACTGCCGCGGTAATACTCTCGTCCGAACCCAGGTTGAGGATATTCATGATCGAAATACCGCGGTCGGTCCGGCCGGCATCCGGGAGCTGGTACACCTTTTCGGAGTACACCTTGCCTTTGTCCGAGAAGAACAACACCGACTGCAAAGTACGCGCCGGCAGCAGCATGATCGTCTCGTCTTCTTCCTTCAGGTTTTGGCCGGTCACACCCCGGCCTCCGCGCGACTGGGTGCGGAAAGCCTTGGCAGCTACCCGTTTGATGTACCCGTTCTGGGTAATCATGATCAGGGCCTGCTCATCGGCGACCAGGTCTTCTTCGCGGAATTCCTCTTCCGCATCCGCCAGGATATGCGTGCGGCGTTCGTCGTTGTATTTATTACTGATTTCGTCCAGGTCGGCTTTAATGACTTCCAAAATCTTGTGGGGGGAAGCCAGCAAATCTTCCAAATAAGCGACGCGCTCCACAATCTCGGCGTGCTCGTCTTCGATCTTCTGGCGTTCCAGGGCGCTCAAGCGACGCAACTGCATGTCCAGGATCGCCTGTGCCTGCAGCTCACTGAGCTTGAAGCGCGAAATCAATTGTTCCCGGGCGGTTTCGGTGTCTTTCGATCCCCGGATGGTTTTGATCACATCATCCAGGTTGGTCAGGGCGATCAACAACCCTTCCAGGATATGCGCCCGTGCGCGCGCTTTATCCAGTTCGAACTGTGTCCGGCGCGTGACCACCTGCTGGCGGTGGTCGATGTACAGATGCAGCGCCCGTTTGAGCGAAAGCAGGCGCGGTTCGTTTTCGACCAGTGCCAGCAGGTGCGCCCCGAACGTGGTTTGCAGCGGAGTGTACTTGTAAAGTTGGTTGAGCACCTTCTTGGGCTGGGCGCCGCGTTTCAATTCGATGACGATGCTCATCCCACGCCGGTCAGACTCGTCGCGCAAGTCAGAGACACTGTCCAGGCGGCCTTCGCGCGCCAGGTCAGCAATACGCTCGACCAGCCCGGCCTTGTTCACCTGGTAGGGAATCTCGGTGATGTTAATCTGGTAGCGCCCGGCCTTCATCTCTTCGATGTGGGCCTGGCCGCGCACCACCAACCGGCCTCGCCCGGTGGTGTACATTTGCTTGATCGCCTCGTTTCCGACAATAATGCCTCCCGTCGGGAAATCCGGCCCGGGCAGGAATTTCATCAATTCATCGATCGTCACGTCGTCGATCGTGTCGTAGTGATCGATCAGGTAATCGATCGCCGCGGTCAACTCACCCAGGTTGTGCGGCGGGATGTTGGTCGCCATACCCACTGCGATCCCGGCCGAGCCGTTGAGCAGCAGGTTGGGCAGGCGGGCGGGCAGGACCAGGGGTTCTTGCAGCGAGCCGTCGAAATTGTCGCCAAAATCGACGGTGTTCTTGTCGATATCCACCAACATCTCTTCGGCCATCGCACCCAGGCGGGCCTCGGTGTACCGCATGGCCGCCGGTGAGTCGCCATCCACCGAACCGAAGTTACCCTGGCCATCCACCAGGGGATACCGCATCGAAAAGTCCTGGGCCATCCGGGCCATCGAGTCATAAACGGCCAGGTCGCCGTGGGGATGATACTTACCCAATACTTCTCCGACGATACGCGCCGATTTTTTGTAAGATCCGGTCGAGCGAATGCCCAGATCGTGCATGGCATAAAGGATGCGCCGATGAACCGGCTTGAGGCCGTCACGGGCATCTGGCAAAGCGCGTGCCACGATTACGCTCATGGCGTAATCCAGGTATGCTACCCGCATTTGTTCGTCGATATCTAC
Organism: uncultured Chloroflexia bacterium; assembly: GCA_963704755.1. Classification (GTDB taxonomy): domain Bacteria; phylum Chloroflexota; class Anaerolineae; order Anaerolineales; family Anaerolineaceae; genus Bellilinea. The sequence goes on along the minus strand of OY969938.1, from coordinate 3,961,633 downwards.
TGATTGAACGCTGCCAATATCCATGCTAATTTTCCTTGTCTATAAAAATACATAACCTTCTAATTATACCAAATGGAAGGGGGAGCAATGAACAGAGATTGGAAAATAGAGATTAGTCAATGAGTGAAACAGCCAACGAGGGAGGAGGGAGAAAAGCGTAGCCCGGCTTTCGAAGCCGGGGCTGATGCCACGATCGGCAGAGGATAGGGAAAAAGAGGTGCTGCCGAAGGGGCTTCTTCCAGCCGGCGATTCGCCCTCATCCCCCGGCCCCTTCCCCCAGAACGGGGGAAGGGGAGTTTCTTTTCCCTCGTTGCCTGCTCCCTCATTGACTACTTTCTACTCTCTATCCTCTCCTCTCTCCCAAATAAGGTAAAATCATAGGCAGGCGAACCCATCCGGGGGGATGGAAAATAAAGAAGGATCGTCAGGTTCAGCCAAGCAACACCCCTCAAACAACACCACAAAGTCCTGTAGATTCTTATTCATTGATCAAGGAGAAATAAGGAATGGGAAACTGGAAAGTCTTATTAACCGATGGCCTGGAAGAGAACGGCCAGGCTATCCTCAGGGAAGCGGCCCAGGTGGACAACCGCCCGGGCATTACTGCCGATGAACTCCTGACCGTTATCGCCGATTACGATGCCATGATCGTACGCGGCCGGACCAAGGTCACGGCAGCCGTATTGGACGCCGCCTCAAAATTAAAGGTAGTCGGGCGGGCTGGCGTAGGTGTGGATAACATCGATCTCAAGGCGGCGACCGCCAAGGGAGTCACCGTGGTCAACTCGCCCACCGCGACCACCCTGGCCGTGGCCGAGCTTACCCTGGGGCTCATGCTGTCCACCATGCGGGAGATCCCGCGGGCCGACGCCGGGATCAAAGCCGGCAAATGGCTGAAGAAAGAAATGGAAGGCGGCGAACTTTGGCAAAAAACCCTGGGCGTCATCGGCTTTGGCCGGATCGGCTCGGCGGTTGCCCAGCGCGCGAAGGCCTTCGAGATGGACGTGGTGGCCTACGACCCGTTTTTGCCCGGTGAAGAGATCCTCAAGCGTGGCGCCAAACCCGTCTCGTTGGACGAACTGCTCGCCCAGGCGGATGTGATCACCATGCACCTGCCTCTGACCGCCGATACGCACGATTTCCTGGACAGCGCCGCGTTCGCCAAAATGAAAGACGGCGTACGCATCATCTGCGCCGCCCGCGGTGGGGTGATCAACGAAGACGCCTTGTTACAGGCCCTGGAATTGGGCAAGGTCGCCGCTGCCGGCCTGGATGTTTTCACCAGCGAACCCCCCGGAGATTCCGCGCTGGCCAAACACCCCCACGTGGTCGCCACCCCTCACATGGGCGCCCAGACCCAGGAAGCCCAGGTGCGCGCCGCCAGTGATATTTCGCAAGAAGTGCTGGCCGCCCTGGATGGTAAGCCATTACGCTGGAAAGTAAATTGATTTTCAGATAGAATTATCTGGCTGGTAGTCGACACTGCCAGCCAGATTTCATTAATGGCAAAATTGCCGGCTGGACTGGCGATACGTTTTTTTTGAATTGAACAGGGAGAAGGATTGAATTTGAGGTGTTTGCGGAGCCGAAACCCCGCGAACACCTCAAATTCAGAAACCGCTTATCTTGAATATGAGCAGTTACCAAAATCTTGTTTCACGAAAGGATTAACATGGAGGAAAAGCTCAGCAAGTTGAAGGAAATGATGGGAAAGGTGATCGATTTGAACTACGCGGCTGCCTTGTTGAATTGGGACCAGCAGACCTATATGCCGCCCAAGGCTGCGGAAGAGCGCGGTGAACAACTTGCGACCTTATCCGGAATCGCCCACGACATGGTCACCTCGGACGAGTTCGGCGCCCTGATCAACGAACTGGTTCCGTATGGGGAAAGCCTCGACCCGGATTCTGACGACGCCTGCCTGATCCGGCAGACCAAGCGAGCTTACGACAAAGAGACCAAAGTGCCGGGCGAGAAAGTTGCCGAATTTGCTCGCGCCACCACTCTCGGGCAGGAAGCCTGGGTGCGCTCACGCCAGGCCGACGATTTCTCGATCTTCCAGCCTCATCTGGAAAAGATCGTCGATCTGCGCCGTGAATACGCCAGCTATTTTGCGCCCTACAACCACGTCTACGATCCGCTGCTGGACGACTTCGAACCGGGCATGAAGACCGCCGAAGTCAAGGCTATTTTCGATGAGATCCGCCCCCTGCAAGTCGAGCTCATTCAGGCGATCAGCAAACGTCCCCAGGTGGAAGATGCTTTCCTGCACCAGCACTACGAAGACAAAAAACAATGGGATTTCGGCGTCGAAGTATCCACCAAGCAAGGTTACGACTGGAAAGCCGGCCGTCTCGACCGGGTTGCCCATCCCTTTACCTCCAGCTTCGGTATCCGCGACGTGCGTATCACCACCCACCTGCATGAAGATGCCTTGACGTCCGGGCTCTTCTCCACCATTCACGAAACCGGTCATGCCCTGTACGAGCAAGGGGTTGACTGGAATCTGCACCGCACGATTTTAGCCAGCGGCGCCTCGATGGCCATTCACGAATCCCAGTCGCGCATGTGGGAAAACCTGGTCGGCCGCTCCCGCCCCTTCTGGCGCTATTTTTACCCGCGCCTGCAGGAATATTTCCCGCAACAGCTCGGCAACGTGGACATGGAAACTTTCTACCGGGCCATCAATAAAGTGCAGCCGTCCCTGATTCGCACCGAATCGGATGAGGCCACCTACAACCTGCACATCATGCTGCGCCTGGAGTTGGAGATTGCCCTGATGGAAGGCAAGCTGGAAGTCAAGGACCTGCCGGAAGCCTGGAACAGCCGCATGCAGGAATACCTGGGGGTCACCCCACCCAGCAACGCCAACGGCGTGCTGCAAGACGTGCACTGGTCCGGCGGCATGATCGGCTATTTCTCCACCTATGCCCTGGGCAACCTGATTTCCGCCCAGCTCTGGGAAGTGATTCAACGCGACCTACCCAACCTGGACGCCCAGTTCGAAAAAGGCGATTTCTCGGCTTTGCTGGGCTGGCTGCGCGAGCATATTCACCGCCATGGCGCCAAATTCGAGCCGCAAAACCTGGTCCAAAAAGTGACCGGCTCGAAGATCGACCCCAAACCCTACATGAAGTATCTGAAGGCCAAATACAGCGATATTTACGGGCTGTAGTTTGCTCTCTGGATATAAAAAAGCCGCGGCACAAATTGCCGCGGCTTTTTTTATATCACCAATCCACTTTCGGGAAATTTGGGGGAGTTGATTATTTTTCGCATGCGACGCATACGAAAAATAATCAACTCCCCCAAATTGAATACCTGGATTGAGCACTCGCTGACTTCAAAAAAAGTCAACGGACCCGCCGTTTCCATTCTTCCTTGAGCTGCAGCTCGGCCGGGCTTTCGCCGCTGGCCAGAGCCAGGAAATCATTGATCAAACGGGCAAATTTGCTGCCCTGGTCGAGCATGGGAAAATGGCCCGCGCCTTCGAAATAGATCAGGTGTGAGCGGCTCGAAAGCGATCCTACATGCTCAGGGTCTGGCGCCTGGACGAGCGGGTCGCTGTTGCCATATACCAGCAGGCAGGGCACCGAAGCCAGTTTGGCCCACAGGCCATACTCAAAAAATCGTCCCAAATCGGCCAAAGAGCCTGCCACCGCCAGCGGATCGGTTTTTGCGGCATCCATTGCGACCGGCTCGCTCAAGGCGCTGTGCCCCAGCAGCGCTTCGGCCAGCTCGACCGGCTTGCCGTTCCGCAAACGCGCGCTCAAATCCGATTCACCCAAAGGTAAATCGATCATCATCATCCGCTCGACCATTTCGGGGTATTTCAAGGCGTACGAAAGGCCGGCCAGGCCCCCCAGGCCATGCCCAATCAACACCACCCGGCCGATACCCATCCGGTCCAAGAAGCCGCAAATCAGTTCGGACTGGGCGTCCAGGCTGTATTTTTTGCTCTTGCTGGTATCGCCAAACCCGTAAAAATCCAGGGCATAAGCGCGGTAGCCGATCGAAATGGCCTGCATCATCGGAATCCAGTAACGCCAGGAGCCCACCCAGGAATGCAGGAACAGGACCGGTTTGCCCCGGCCCAAGGCCTCATAATGGATGATATCGCGCTCCAGCAGGATCGCACTCATCCTGCCCCCTCAGGCCCGGCTGCGCTCGCTAAAATCCGGTTGACCTGGCGGGTCAGTTCGTCCGGGCCAAACGGCTTGAGCAAATATTCACTGGCGCCCAGGTCAAAGCCGGCCTGGATCTCGGATTCCTGGCCTTTCGCGGAAAGGAACACGACCGGGATGTGGCTGACCAGCGGGTCCGCCTTGATCTGGCGGCAGGCTTCGTAGCCGGTCATGCGCGGCATGCGGATGTCCATCAAAATCAAGTCCGGCATTTCCTGGATAGTCTCCTTGACGGCTTGTTCTCCATTTTCGACGGTCACAACCTGGTGACCGGCATAATTCAAAGTAAATGCAATCAGGTCACGGATGTCTTTTTCATCTTCGGCTACCAGTATTTTCGCCATTTTTAATTCGCCTCGTTTAGCAGCTACTCAAATTCAAGTGTTTACCCATTGGGTTGAGCAGATACCTCATTGTTATAGGCAGGTAAGGTAAAAGAAAATACGCTTCCCTCCCCAGGAATTCCACTCGATTTAAACCAGATCTGTCCGTTTTGCATTTCGACTAACAGTTTGGATAGCGCCAGTCCCAACCCCGTGCCGGCCGTCTGGAATACCAGCGGGTTATCGCCGCGGAAGAACCGGTCAAAAATGCGCGACTGGTCCTTTAGCGGGATGCCGATACCGGTGTCCTGTACGTCCACCTGCACCGATGCGGGCTCGCGCAGCGACACGCGCACGGTCACCGACCCGCCATCTTCGGTATAGTTCAAGCTGTTGGTGAGCAAGTTATGCAGCACCTGGACGACCCGGTCGTAATCCCCACGTGCCCAGGGCAGATCCCCGCCGGCCTCGACGTTGAATTCGATCGCTTTCCCTTTTTCCTGCGCGCGGCGGCGCATCTCGTTGACCGATTCACCGGCCAGCAGGCGCATATCCAGGGACTGCAAATTCAGGCGTACTCGCCCAGACTGGATACGCGAGACGTCCAACAGGTCGTTGACCAGGTTGTTCAGCCTTTCGGTGTTTTCTTTGACGATGGTCAGAAAATGGGTTTGCTGGGCGTTGGCCTCGCCGGCCGCACCCATCAGCAAGATGTCCACGTACCCTTTGATCGAGGTCAAGGGGGTGCGCAGCTCATGGCTGACGTTGGCGACGAACTCGGATTTCAAGCGGTCCACCTGGGTCTGGTGGGTGATATCGCGGAAGATGGAAACCGTACCCAGGTATTCATTTCGCCAGATGACCGGAGAAAGGTGGATGGACACGACCCGGCCGTGGTTCAAGTTGACCTGCTCGGCAAAGGTCTCACCCGATAAATCCTTGGTCAACCCGGTGGACCAGCGCTGGATGGTGGGGATCCAGCCGCTGCCGGTGCCGCCCATCACATTGATCAGCTCCAATATCGATTTATGCAGCACTTGCCTGGATTTGACCGCCAGGATCTGTTCCGCCGAACGGTTGAACAGGGTAATCTCCTGCAGCGGATCGGTGACGATCACGCCATCGGCGACCGCCTCCAATATTCCCCGCGAACGGGAGGACTCGATCTCCTGCGCCCGCAGCAGCCCGCCCAGGTTTTCCGACTGGTCCCGGATCAATTTGAACGCCTCGGCGTTATTCAAGGTGATGGCCATCTGGCGCGAAACACCTTCCAGCAAGGCCAGTTGCCCTTCATCGAAGAAATTGGGCCGGCGGTGCGAAAGCATCAACACCCCCAGGGTTTCCTCGCCTACCGCCAGGGGCAATGCGATCAGGCTGCAGTACGGCCGCGTCTCCTGCTCGGGGTTCCAGTATTCATCGCTGCCGATATCCGCCAGAATAGCCGGCTGGCGCTGGCGAATGACCCATCGCTGCAAATCCATTTCGACCCGCGTAAAAGACCCTTCCGGCCCACCCGCACCTAATAAATCCTGCCCGGCATGAAAAACCCGCCGGCTGTTTGCCACCACAATGAGCGCCTCATCCGCAGCCAGTGCCTCATTGAGGACGATCAACGAACGGTTGAGCACCTGCTGGATATCCATGCTGGCCGCCAGCTCGGTGATCACCCGCAGCATGGTCTGGGTATTGTGATGCTCCTGCACCAGTTCACCACTGCGCTCTTCCACCCGCCGCTCCAGGTCTTCCTTCAACAGGCGGGTTTCTTCGAAACGGCGCGCGTTCTGCAAGGCCATGGCGGTCTGGTTACAAACGGTTATGGCCAGCTCGATCTCGGCGGCCGTAAAATGGCGCACGTGTGAGTCCTGGGCTAACACCCAACCGAGTAAGTCCGACCCGGTCGCCAGGGGAACGATCAAAAGCGAGCGGGTGCCGTTTTCGTCGAAATAAGCCTCGGCCAGGGGCCACAGGCCATCCACTTCCTGCACGTCGCTGATGCTGACCGGTTCGGTCGAGGGACCGAGCGGCTCGAGGAAAGGTGTGCGCGGCAAGGATTGTGGGTAGGACTTGCCGTAACCGGCCGGGGATTCGGCCGTCAGGTAAATTTTGTCGGGGCTATCGCGCAGCACCACCGCCACCAGGACGGTATTCAACGCACGCGCCAATCGCTCACAGGTCAGATTCAAGACCGTGCTGCCATCCAGGGTGCTGCCCAGGTCGGCTGACAGGCGGTTGAGCAGCCACATGCGGCTGGAGCGTTGGTCCAACTCGACTGCTTTACGGACACTTTCTTCGTACAGACGTGCGTTTTCCAGGGCCAGCGCCGCCTGCCCGGCCAGGGACAGGGCCAGGGTCTGGTCTTCCGGTCCATATGGCTCGCCTTCGCCGAAGCTTTCGGCCACCAGCACCCCCAGCGCTTTGTTTCCCAGCAGCGCGGGCACGGCCAATACACTCACCGGCCATTTTTTTGCCGCCCCATGCTGGTAAACCAGTAAATCCTCCTGGGCCAGGCCGTAATCGCGTGAAAAGAGGGTCTCGTTGGTCAAAAACGGCCGGGCTTCCTGGATCGCCCGCACCGGCAGAGGTGCCGGGTCGCCGGTTTGCGGGATGTGGATCTCCAGCAAAGCTTCATTGTCCGCATAGCCGCTGGCGACCAGGGGCGCGACCCAGCCGGCTTCTTCATCCAGGATGCCGAACCAGCAGGCCTGCGATTTGTACAAAACCTGGTTAGAGGTTTCGACCAGGGTCTGCAGGATATGTTCGCGGTCCAGCGAGCTGATCTTGCGGCTGAATTCCAGCAGAAGGTTGACTTCTTCCAGGCGGCGCTTCGATTCGGCCGCCAGGCCCAGATTGCGCAGCCCGTTCCCAATTTGTACGCAGAGCTGCTCGTACACCCGGTAATCCAGGTAACTCAACGGCTCGAAGGGCTGCCCGCTGCTGACCATCACGGCTGCGCACTGTCCTTCCAGGCCTTCAAAAGGCAGGACGATGAAACTGGCCGAGCCCAGCGCTCGCACCAGAGACGAACTGCTCCATTCCGGCTCCTGAGCCAGGTCCGGCACGAAGATGAGCTTGTTATCCTGGAGGGACTGGCGCAGCGGGTTACGCTGGCCAAACAAAGCTTCCGGGTTGGCCCCCTCGGGCAAGCTGCCGGCCACGGCTACAATCCGCCCGCCGGCCGGCCCGGATTGAGCTGCCAGGCCTACTTGCATGGAAAAATGAGTGCACAACATGCCGGCCAGTTTCACCAGGGCAGACAGTTCGTCGCTCTGCCGGCCGACCATTCCGGCAGTCTCCAGCCCGAAGCGGATGCGTTCCAGAGTAGCCACCAGGGCTGCTTCGCTTTCCGGCAGGAACTCCAGGCTATGGGCTATTTCGGCGCTTTTTTCCAGGCCCATCGTCTCGCCTCGGGCCTGGGTGAAAAGCGAATGGTTTTCGATCAGCTTACCGGCCAGGCCGGCAAATACTTCGATGAAACCCAGGGTAGTTTTATCCGGGTGGCCAGCTTCTCGGGCATCTTCCAGGTGGAGCAAGCCCAGCATGTTGACGCCGGCCGAATCGAGCAACGGCGCCAGGATAAGTGCCGGTGGTCCAGGGATAAAATACAGGCCGCTGGAGCGGTAATCCTCGCGGAGGAGCGCGCGTACCTCGCTCCAGGCCTGAACCTGCCCGCGCAGATCTTGCCAGGCCGGCTCGGTTAACCTTCTTGCACCACCCAGCGGAATCCCTCTACCTGGGGATCGTACAGGCTGATCCGGGCTATCTGGAATGGAGTCGCCGCCCGGATTACCTGGATGGCGCGATCCAGATCGGCCAGCAGAGTCGCGCTTCCCGGTTCCAAAGCCTGGGACGGGCGCAGCAGGCCGGTTATCGTTTCCAGCCAATCTTCTACCGCCGCATTGTGCTGCTCCTGTTTTTCCTGCCGCAGGGCGTTGTTGAGGGCAATCCCGGTTTGCGCCAGCAGAGAGAGCACAAATTCGGTTACGGCACTGTTGAAAATATCCACCTGGGCGGAATGCAGGCTGGCCAGCCCGCGCGGCCGGTCGTTGACGTAAATCGGCGCGACCAGGCATGAGCGGATGGCAGCATGCGGAAAGACGTAATCCACCGGGTCGCCTTCGCCGAAGACCTGTACATGCCCACTGTTCAACACCTGCCGTTCCAACCCGCCCAGCCCATCTACCGGCGCATCACCGACCCACAGGCGGGTCACCGGTTCCCGGTCCGCATCCAAATCCGCTTCGAAAAACAGGATCGAACCGCAATCAGCCTGGGTCGCCTTCAAGGCTTCGTCCAGGACCGTTTGCAAGACATACCCCAGGTCGCTGGTGCTGTTCAACTCGCGGGTAGCGTGGGCCAGGGAGGTCAATTGTTCGATTTGGCGGCGCAGGCTTTCGTCGGTCTCCTGGGCCAGGTTATTGCGCTCGACCATCCCGGCCAGTTGCCCGGCGGCCGTGCTCACCAGTTGCAGATCGCCCTGGTTGAAGAAATTCTGCTGGCGCGAACCAAACCAGATCTCCCCAATGCCCTGCTCCTGGATCACCAACGGGGCAACCGCCAGGGATTCGACCTGCCAGGTGTGCATCAATTGGGTATAGAAAGGCACCACCGGCTGGTCGGATTGTTCCTGGTTGAGTAAGAAGGCGTGCTGGCCGCCGGCGGCAGTGAAGGGAAATTGCACGTCGTCCACCAAAAGGCGCGTAACGCGCTCGCTGGCCGGGGTGTGATCGCCATAACATGACGCCTGGTCCAGTTCCATATACGACTGGCGCCGGTCCATCAAGAAGACCAGCCCCAGGTCGGCCTGTAGCAGCCGGGCCAGCTCCTGCAAGGAATACTTCAATATTTCGTCCAGGCCGGCTGCCGAACTGGCCAGGCTGGCAATCCGGCGCAGTCCCTCGGCGCGCTGCGCCCGCAGACGCGACTGCTGGATCAGGTTGGCGTTGTCGATCACCGGGGCAGCCTGGTTGGCGATGATCGTCAACAGGTGCAACTCTTCGCGGGAGAAAATAGCCGGGCCTTCCTGGTGGTTGGCCGCCTGCAAATAGCCCAGAATGCGGCCCCCGGTCACCAGCGGAGCCATGACCGTATCTTCCAGGCTGGCGGCCATGGCGACCGGCTCGAAGCCCAATTCACTCCAGCGCGGGTCCAGGCGGGCGTTTTCGCTGATGAGCATCTCCTGGTTCAAGAAAGTGCTCTCCAGCTTGCTGTTCGCCGGCACCGGCACATGGTAAAGCTCCAGGAATTGCTCGGGGATGCCCACGAAAGGCGCCTGAGCCTCCAGCGCGCGGGTATTATCGTTGTAGAGGAGAAAGCCGAGGACATTGACCTTCAGCAGCGGCCGGATGGTGGTCACCATCCTTTCGTACATGACCTTGGCATCCCGCACCGCACCGAACGATTGGGCCAGTTGGGCCAGGCCGTTCATCTCGGCGGTCTTGCTGCGTTCCTTCTCGAACTGGCGCGCATTACGCAAGGCAATGGCCGCCTGGCCGGAAAATATCTCCAGCAGGTCCCGGTCCTGCTCCTTGAAACCGCCGCTGCTGTAGGAAGACAGTTCCAGCGTGCCTACCGGTTCACCTTCGGCCAGCAGGGGCACACCCAAAAAGGAACGTAAAGGGAACACCCGTTGGCCGTTGGTGCCATTTGGGGCGATTTCCCCAATGTCCTGGGCATCGCGGACCAGCAGCGAGTGCCCGTCACGGATCAATGCGCCCGAATAGCGGTCGTCCAGGGTGTAGGTGTGGCGCAAGCGCTCCACCCGCGGGGCACCTTCCAGCGAATAGACCAGCCGGTAAGGCACCAGCCGTTGGGCGGCTTCTTCCCACAAGGTCACCTCGCGCAGGTCGGCTGGGAAGAACTCGTTGAGCGTCTCGAGTACGATCCGGATGGTGGTATCCAATACCAGGCTGGTCGAGATCCGACCGCCTGTTTCGAGCAAAGAGCGCAGGGAATGCCCGGATACCAGCGTTTGTTCCGGCATAGCGGTCTCTGCCAGAGCTTCCGGCTGGAAAACCAGCATTTGCAGCCCTTCATCACCCCAGGGTAAATGGAATGATACCGCATCCAAGGTCAGCCCCTGCAGGTCCAGGCGAGCCCGGCGATCGGTGTTACACAAGGCATACAGCTCTTCCTTGGGATGGAGCAAACGCGCCAGGATTTCCAGACTTGGCAGAGCGTCTCCGCTGAGGTTGAATACCTTCCGCGCCGCCTGGTTGACATATTCTACCCGTCCTCCCGGCCGCACCAATACCAAAGCATTCGCGGAGAGGTCGGGCAATTCCTCATCCACGTTAGGGACGAATTTGGTCGGGTTGGTTTTGGCCCTGGAAGGGATGACCAGCAAAAGAATGGCCGCCCCCCACAAAACCAGGCCACTTATGCCTAAAACTGCTCCCAGGACGAACGGATTGTTCAGTGCCATGGGTACTGTCAGCCGGCCTTTCCCGCGTCAGGCTGCGTCGCGGCGGCGTTCTTCCGCAGCTAATTCGGTGATTTCGCGGATATCTGAAAACTGGTGGGTTTGAGGAGAGACGCTGCCAATGGATAGCGTCATAAAACGGGTCTTCACGGTGCTGCCACCTTTTTCGGGGGTCAGGATAAACCCCTGCTGGCGGTCCAAAAAGTTGTAATGGGTCAAAATTTCAACGGCAAAGCGTTCTTTCAGCCGGCTGACGAGGCCAGAAGCGGCCTGCGGGGTGGTAAAAATCACAAAGCTGTCCCCTCCGGCGTGCCCGATAAAATCTTCCGGCGTACCCAACCCATCCACCACTTCGCCCAGCAAGATAGCCGTGTAGCGCAGCACATCGTTGGCGGCAATGAAACCGTACACTTCCTTGAACGGCTCGAAATCGTTGATACGCACATCCAGGTAAGCCCAGCTCGGTAACCGGATCAGTTTGCGCAGATGGTCCTCGATCAGTTTGCCGGCCGGCAGGCCGGTCTGCGGATCGGTCAGGCTTTCTCGCTCGGAGCGGGCCACGGCGTTATGAACACGCAGCTTCAATTCCTCGATGTCGAACGGCTTGGTGATGTAATCATCCGCACCCAATTCCAGGCCCTTCAATTTGTCGCTGCGTTCATCTTTTTGGGTCAAGAATAAAACCGGGATATGACTGGTACGGGTGCTGGTGCGCAGCGCCCGGCAGACTTCGTAACCATCGATATCCGGCAGCATGATGTCCAAAATAATCAAGTGCGGCATACCCAGGCGGGTCTTCTCGAGGGCATCCTGCCCGCGTGGCGCCCAGTCCACCTCGTAATCCAGGTTGGTAAAAAAGATCCGCAGCATATTGGCAATATCGACATCGTCTTCAACGATCAACAGGCGGGCTTTGCTCATCCATGCCTCCGTTCGTGGCTAATAAGAATAAATTTAGGCCGGAGTAAAAATTATCTGCTCAGTCAATTAAGTAAGAACCCCGAATCTGAGGTGTTTGCGGTGACTACGTCACCGCAAACACCTCAGATTCGGAAGTCCCTCGCTCGAGCCTGAGAAGTACCTTTAATCTTACGCAAAAGCGGGAGGAATGGCAACCATTATCGCCGCAAGGCGGAGATTAGTTAAGAAGTTGTAAGGATGAGGGTTGCTCCTCAAGCTCGGGTTAAGTTGTTGCTCAATTAAAAAGTTTGCGGTGGCGAAGCCACCGCAAACTTTTTAATTGAGCAACATTTGTAACTCCTCAGGCAGGTCGGAAATTAGGGGTGCTTTAAGGTTTTTCGCGTGCGATGCACGCGAAAAACCTTAAAAACACCCCTCTCTTTTGCGGTGGCTGAGCAGTTACCAACTTTTTATTGCACAGCCATCTTTGTCGTTCGCGAAGCCAGTTCGCGGATCGATATCTTTTCTTTGCCTTTCAAATAGGTCTCCAGCAAATCGCCTAAAGGGTCTGCCCACTTTGCCGGAACCGGCCGGATCACCCCAAGAACGTTCCCGGCCAGGCCGCCGTTACAATCCACATCCAGGCCGGCCTTTGCCAGCAGCGAGAAGCATTCGGTCATGTCCTTCTGGCTATACCAGAGGGAATAAATCACGGCCGCGATGTTGGGATGGGCATCGATCCAGTTATATTCTTCATAGTGCTTCTCGAGAATCTTCCAGGCAGCGGCCGGGTTACTTTCGTGGCTGACGACCGCCAGGCAATCGCGCAGCACCGCAGCGTACAGGCTTTTCTGGGGAACATATTCCGCCGCAGCCTGTAAAATTTCACGCGGATCGGAATAGACAAACGCCAGAGAAGTCATCACCGCCGCAAACATCTCGCCATACACGCCATTATTGTCGTGGCTGATGACGCCATCGATATGCGCCAGCCGGGCAGCTTCCATCGGCCAGCCGGGCGCCAGCATGCCACACACCATTCCACGCATCTGGGCCCCGATCCAGTTGGAATACGGGTTTTGGAAGGATCCAGATTCGGGCGGAAAAATGCCCTGGTTGAGATTGCGCAAGGCCACCCATTCGGCCGACCAACCGAACTGGATCTGCTTGACCCATTCCAGGCCCAGGGCACGGGAAGTTAATTTTCGGCCCAGCCGTTCGAAAACGTCCAGCAGGACCAGCTCGTACACCACGTCATCGTTGGTCGTTTCGGGCTCGGTGATGTAGGCGCGGATTTCACCATACACTTTGGCAATTTGTTCCCCGGTATACCCTTCGATGGCCGTGCCAAAAGAGCCGCCGGCCAACTGGCCCAGCCAGCCCTGGTAAATCCGCTCGCCCAAATTTGAATTATCGAAAGAAATGGCTGTTTCCTGCACCGTACCCATAGCCGCCTTGACGTCTTCCCAGGCGGCGGGATGTTGGTAGCTGTGGAACGGGTGCTGCGGATCGACCGGCGCGCTATTGAGCGTTTCCAGAATCTCGGCCGTGATCGCCCGCAATTCATTGATTTTGCCTTCCTGTGCCAGTTTGATCCCGGTCGGGATCAATTCCATGGCGGCCGAGGTATCCAGGCCTTTGTTATAGGCTGCCTGAGCCATTTCCAGGTAAGGGATCTCGGGGGCATCCGACCCGGGTACGCGTGAATTCCAGAACATGTTCATCAAGGCATCCCCGTAAGGCACCTCGAAACTGCTGTCGTACCAGTTCGAAGAATGGGTGCGCCGATCCAGCGGGACGGCCGCGTCCCGTAATTCTCGTTCCATTTGCCAGGCTTTTTTCATATCAGTTTCTTCCTTTTTTGAATTGAGTAGAAGTACAAAGAAACCAGGGTGGCCAGGTAAGGCACCATGCCGGTGAATTGCGAGGGGAAGAATTTTTGCAGCAGCAAACCCAGGCCATCGGTAAACCCGAAGAGCAGGGAGATAAGGGCTATGCCCCACGGGTTGCCATTCACCAAAATCACCGCCGCCAGGGATATCCAGCCCCGGCCGGCGGACATATTCTCGGAAAACAGGGTCACGTAGCCCAGGGAGAGATACGCCCCGGCCAGCCCGCACAATACCCCGCAGATCACCAGCGACCAGATGCGAATCGAAGCCGTCTTGACCCCGCTCGAATCCAGGCTGGGCGCGTTATATCCGGCGGCGCGCAAGCGCAAACCGAATTTTGTCTTGAAGATCACAAAAGCCGAGACCAATACCATCAGGACCGTGATGTACACCAATAAGTTCTGCCCGCTCAACACATCGCCCAAAACCGGCACTTTATCGAGAAACGGAATCGTAATCGAAGGGATCGGGATGATATCCGGGCTGGAAAAGGCTCCTTTTACACTGAAAATCTGGCGGAGCATGTAAGTGGTCGCGCCGACGGCGAACAGGTTCAAGGCTATGCCGGTGACGAATTCGTCGGTTTTCAATACGACCGCGAAAAGAATGAAGATCAAAGCCATGAAGAGGGCGCCCAGAATCGCGCAAAGAATGCCCATCGGCCAGGAATGGAAGTAGTAAGAACCGAGCACCCCAAAGAAAGCCCCACCCAGCATCATCCCTTCCATGGCGATGTTGAATATGCCCGCATAGAAGGTGAATGTGCCGCCCAGCGCAGCCAGCAAAATGGGAGTCGCTCCGGAGATCATGCCATTAATCAATCCAACGAAGACATTCATGCTACCCGCTCCCTTGCTTTACGCTTAACCAGGCTCCTGTCGAGCAGAATCTCCAACGTGCCCCGCCCGGCCACGATGACCAAAACGATGACCGCCTGCAGCACCGAGATAAATTCGCTGGGAACAGCGGTGATGAGTTCCATGCCCAGCGAACCTGATTGCAAGGAACTGAAGAATAATCCATATAAGAGCGTGCCGATCAGACCGTTATTCGCGACCATGGCGATCATGACCCCATCCCAGGCGTAGTTCGCCCCAATATCTTTGATAAAACGATGCGGCCCCGCCATGACGATCAAACCACCGGCCAATCCGGCCAAAGCGCCGGTAAAAAGCATGACGGTCATGTAATTCTTATCGATTTTGCAGCCGCCCAGGCGGGCGAAAATCGAGTTCTGGCCGGTCAATCGCCATTCGTAGCCGGCGGTCATGCGCGAAATAATGAACCATGCGGCCGCAAAGGCCAACACCATCACGATCACGTTGGTATTGAAATCACCAAATTCGGGCAGCCAGCCGGCTTTATCGATCTGGGGGGTCATCGGTGAGTAGGCGGTTTGGTCGAAGAAGGGGTACGAGATGGCCCAGTAAGTGAACAAATCCGCGATGATATTCAGCATCAGGGTGGTGATGAACTCATCCATCGAGAACCACCTGCGCATCAAGCCGGCGATACCCGACCAGAGCGCCCCGCCGATCATGGCCAGGATGATCAGGACCGGGATCATGAGCACGGCCGGAAGGTGCAGGTACAGCCCGCCGACGGTGGCGAATAAAGCACCGATCAGGAACTGCCCGGGCTGCCCCAGGTTGACCGGGCCCGAGGCAAAAGCCACCGACGCGGACAGCCCGGTGAGAATAAGCGGGACCGAATTACGTAAAGTAGAAGCCAGGGGATACAAGCCGCCTAATGAATAATTGAATAAGGCCCCATAGGTCGCGATCGGGTTGAATCCCTGGACGAGCATGATTCCTGCGCCAATGAGCAGCGCTACCAGGATCCCCACGACCCCGTTAACGAATTTCATTCGCATTTTCTTTGTCCTTTCCTTCCAGCATCAAGTAGCCAACCTGGTCCACGTCGGTTTTCTCGGTGGAAAGGTCGGCTACGATCTTGCCGCGATGCATCACCACAATCCGGTCTGAAATGCGAAACAATTCTTCCAGGTCGGCAGAAATCAAGAGGATCGCGCGGTCTTGAGCGCGCATTTTCAAGATCAGTTCGTGGACGTATTCGATAGAACCGACGTCCAGGCCGCGGGTAGGCTGGTCCAACAATAAAAAGGGCGTGTCCAGTAATAATTCACGGCCCAAAATTACTTTTTGCTGGTTCCCGCCTGAAAGCGATTTGAAGGGATTGTCGATCGACCCCATACTGACATTGAATTGCTGCTCGATATCGCGGGTGAACTGGCGAGAATATTGATAATCCAGGATCAGGCCGTTCCAGCGGGTGAAGTGTTTATTCAAGCGGTGGTGGGTCATCATCACATTATCGGTGATCGAGGCCTTGACCGACGCGCTCATTTTGCTGCGATCCTGGGATACGAACGAGATCGATTTGCGCCGCTCCAAAATCTCTGCTTTGGTTAAATCTTTTTCTTGCACCAACATCTTGCCAGAGGTTGGCTGAGCCAGGCCCATAATGCAATTCACCAGCTCCAATTGGCCGTTCCCTTCCACACCGGCGATACCTACGATTTCGCCAGAGCGGACCCGCAGGTTCACATCGTCCAATCGTTTGTGCTGATTCCCATCGGTATAGTTCAAGTTTTCGACTGAAAAGACAACCGGACCAGGCTGCTTCTGATCGCGTTGTGAAAGAAAAAGCACATTCCGCCCAACCATCATTTTGGCCAGGTCTTCTTTATTGGTTTGGCTCGTTTCGACGGTCGCGACCTTTTTGCCTTTACGCATCACGGTGATCCGGTCGCTGAGGGTAAGCACTTCGTCCAGGTGGTGCGAAATAAACAAAATCGTCTTTCCCGAATTGCGCAGACGTTGTAACTCAGAAAATAATTGCGGAATTTCTTGTGGGGTCAACACGGCGGTCGGCTCGTCCAGAATCAAAATTTCCACGTTGCGATAAAGCAGCTTAAGAATCTCAACCTTTTGCCTGGCTGCCACAGAAATATCCTGGACCAAATCATCCGGATTCAGGTTGAACTTAAATTCAGCTATTTTTTCCTGGACCGCGCGGCGGGCTTGAGCCTGGTTTATCGTGCCAAAAATCCCGACCGGCTCGATGCCCAATACAATGTTTTGCCAGATCGTATATTCCTGGATGAGCAGAATCTCCTGGTGCACCATGCCGATCCCGGCCGCAATGGCTTCTCCAGGGTCTTTATAATGTACAGGCTGTCCATGAAAGAAAATTTCTCCACCGTTTTTCGATTCCAGGCCGTAAAGCACCTTCATCAGGGTGCTTTTTCCGGCGCCATTTTCACCAACAATGGCGTGTATCTCACCTTTGCGGAAATCGGTTGTGACATCGTCTAAAGCAACCACGTTGGGCGGGAAAACTTTGACGATATCTTTCATTTCGATAAGGGTTTCCATATATTGGGACTCCTGCGCCCCGGTTTTTCAACCTGACGCGATCCATCCGGATCCCACGGATGATTTTTTTATTCTTTGGCGGCTTGGCGTGATAAGAACTGAGAACCCCGAATTTGAGGTATATGCGGGGGCGATGCCCCCGCATATACCTCAAATTCGGCAATTTTTAAATAAATAGCAGGTCCGATGAATTCAGGAATACTTGCCGTTATGGGGCCCGCAGACATTGGGCCCCATAACGGCGCCAGCATAGGGATATTAGCCGGCGGTTGTATACAGTTCGATTTTTACCTTGCCGTCGATGATATCCTGGCGGACCGCATTGACCTTATCCTGAATGTCCTGCGAGAGCACCGGAGCGGTTGCGCTCATATCGATGTCCACGCCACCTTTGGCCAGGCCATATTGCAGGGTCTCGCCGGGTTTGTAGGTGTTATCCTGGATGGTTTGATAAACCTCATAGATCGCCTGGCCGACGTCTTTGATATCGCTGGCAATGACATGGCCGGGGACGAGGTCGTTCTGGTTGGTGTCGGCACCAATGGCGTACAATCCGCGCTCGCCGGCAGCCTGCAAGACACCCATACCGGCCGCCGAAGCGACCTGGAAGACGACGTCGGCGCCCATATCGAAGAGCTGCAAGGTCGCCTGTTTGGCTTTGGCGGTGTCGTCCCAGCTATTGATGTATTTTGTCTCGACGTCGATAGCGGGGTCAACCGATTTTGCCCCGTTTGTATAGGCAAAAATGAAGGCCTCGGTAACCGGGTCGGAATCGCCGGCCACAACGCCGATCATCTTATCGGGGTTGATGTTGGCCAGGCTGGTGTCCGTGGTGGCGTAAGCAGCCGCAACCCCGGCCAGGTAGGCGGATTCTTCCTCGATGAAATCGACCGAGGTGATTGTATTTTTATCATTCTGGACGACGGTATCCAGGTTGACAAAGACTTTATCGGGGTATTTATCGGCATATTCTTTCAATTGATCTTCGAAACCGTAGGAGATCACGAAAATAACATCGGCATAATTTACGGCCGCTTCCAGCGCAGGTTCGTACTGGCCGGCGTCAAAATTAGCCTCGATCGTGCGGGTTTCGGCGCCATAATCTTTCGCCAGCTTATCGATGCCTTTTTGGCCCGAATCGTAAAAGGCATTATCGCCCAACGCGCCGTTGATCAGATAGACCACCTTCTGAGTCTTTTGCGTTGGGGCTGCAGAAGAACAGCCTATAAGGCTAACTACGAGAACTGCAGCAAGTATTGCAAAAATCGTCTTCTTCATTTTTATCTCCTTAGGAAAATAATGAGTTGCAGAACGAACGATAGAAGGTCTGTTTTCGAATGGCACCTCCCGGGAATTCCGTTATTATTTCAGGAATGCAATGACTTCCTGACGAGTCGGCAGGCTGGATTGAGCGCCGGTATGCATGGCTGCCAGGGCTCCAGCCGTCGAAGCAATCTTGAGGGCATAATCGATCCCCTCTCCTTCCAACAAAGCGGATGCAAATCCACCGATAAAGGCATCGCCTGCCCCGGTGGTGTCAACCGCGTCGATTTTTAGCCCGGGGATATGGACCATCCGCTCGGATGTAGCCAGTAATGCGCCTTCCGCTCCCAGGGTAATAATCACCGTCGGGGTGCCGTGCCCCAACAATATTTGGGCTGCTTTTTGCGCAGAAGAGAGGTCGGTGACCTGAACACCGGTCAACTGAAAAGCTTCGACCTCGTTGGGGATCAAATAATCTACTTTTTTGTATATATCGTCCGGTAAGGGGATCGCAGGAGCCGGATTCAATAACACTGTAACCCCTGCCCGGTTAGCAATTTCGATCGCCTCGAAGACGACCTCGCTCGCGATTTCGAATTGGAGCAATAATAATTTTGCGTTTTTGATCAACTCCGCCGTATGCGCGTCGATCCTGACCAACTGGTTGGCCCCTGGCGATAAAACGATACAGTTCTCCCCCCTGGCATCGATCAAGATCATCGCGGTGCCGGTGGGGGCAGCTTCTTCTTCATTCACATGGGTTATATCAACTCCCATTGCGGACAGGTTCTCTTTAATGCGCGCGCCAAAATCATCCTTTCCCACGCACCCCACCATAGTCACCTGCCTGCCGAGCCGTGCGCAGGCCGCTGCCTGATTGGCTCCTTTACCCCCTGCGCTGGTCGCCAGGCCACCGCCACTGATCGTTTCGCCTGGTAAAGGAATCCTGGGAACGTTAACCGATAAATCCATATTCAGGCTGCCAAGAACGACGATTTCCGACATTAATTACTCTCCGATATTTTTACAGGAATCACGAATGACGAGCTGTGTGGGTAAAACAATGCGCTTATCTTCAAATTCGGTATCTTTCTTTTGAATGCGGTGGATCAAAAGGTCGAAAGCCAGCTCGCTTATCCTTTGGATCGGCTGGGCGACCGACGAAAGTGCCGGCGAAACGACCGATGTGAGGGCAATATCGTCAAAACCGATCACCGAGATATCCCGTGGAATCGCCAGGTTGGCTTTACGCAGTCCGCGCATGGCCCCCAGGGCCATCATATCGTTGCAGGCAAAGATCGCGGTCGGGCGCGGGTCCAGGCTCAGGAGCTGCTCGACGCCATTCTCGCCGCCCTGGAACTGGAAATCACCGGCCACAATATACCCCGGAATCTCCGCTATGGCTACCTCATTAAGCGCCTTTTTGTAACCGTTGACCCGATCCGCGCTTGGGGTGAGCCGGGATGGGCCGGTGATACAGGCGATCCGGCGGTGGCCCAGGCTAATCAAATAGCGGGTCGCATCATACCCGCCCTGGAAATTATCGACCAATAAGACATCCGTTCCTTTAAGGGGGATATCGCGATCGATGACGATGATCGGGATCCCAGCAGCCGTGATTTGCTGCAAGTGTTCATAGGAATTGTTGGTGGTGATGAACACAATGCCGTCCACCTGCTTGGCCACCAGCAAATCCGTATAGGCGACTTCTTTTTCGATGTCGCCATCGCTATTACAAAGAATTACCGCATAGCCGTTGGAATAGCCGATACTTTCGATAGAGCGTAAAATTTCGGCAAAAAATGGGTTCGAGTTATCCGGTACAATCAACCCGATGGTTTTACTTTCCCCCCTGCGCAGCCCCCTGGCCAGGCTGTTAGGCCGGTAGCCCAAATCGGCAATGGCCTTGTCCACCCGTTCCTTTAGCTCATCGCTTACATACCGCGTCCCGTTGATGATATGGGACACGGTGGTTGTAGAAACACCTGCTAATCTGGCAACATCATGGATTGTGGGGATCGAAGTCATATTCGCCTTTAGCAAACGTTTGCGCAATCGATTGCTTTATTATAGAGAGATTAGAAACCTTTTGTCAAGCCATTTTCAAGGCAATTTCCCCTGGCTTTCTAAGGCAATATTCCCGTCATAGGAACCCGGCAACCAAACGCATTAAATAAACTTGGATCACAACTTTTCAGGCTTATGTCTTGGAGCCCTCGCATTTGAGGTACTACACTCAAATGCGGGTTTCTTACTCGAAAGGAGTACCTTTACCTTTACCTTGGATGATAATCATCAGAGACCGGAAACCGGCCCCTGATCTCTATTTACTAATCTCTATTTACTAATTACTTTTTACTTCCCCTCACCACTCTTCCGGCCTGCCCTCCCCCGGCCGCGGATACAGACGCGGATGCAGATACCCGGAGGACAGGGCATGATGATCGCTTTCCTCGAAATGTACATCCCGGTCGATGACCCGGCGATCTTTGGAGGCAAACAAAACCACGTCCGATTCGATCGTGCGGGCCGGGTAGATCAGCATCCCCGAACCGATGCGGCAGTTATGCCCCACGCAACCGCCCAGCACCGGCCGGTTGGATGGCCGCAGCTCCCCGTTCGCATCGCGGGCGCGGATGGGCACCGGCACCAGGTTGTAATCGGTAAACGTCGTCCCGGCGCCGATAAAGGAGTTGCGCCCGATCACGCACATCTGCAGGCAGGTGTTTTGCGCGATCATGCTGTTATCCATGATTGTGGTCATAAATAACGCGGCCCGGAAGGGTAAAAACGTACCGTCGCCCACGACCGAAATCATCAACTGGCAGCCCTGCGAAATATTGACGTTATCGCCGATGATACAGTTTTCGATCACCGCCCCGGCTCCAACCGTAACGTTGTCGCCCAGGCTGGTCGGCCCGTGGATGACCGCCGAAGGGTCGATCGAGCAGTTGCGGCCGACGTGTACCAGCCGCGAACATTCCAATACCTGCTTGCCCTCCATCACCGCGGCTCCCAGGACGCCCAGTTTAAAAAAAGGATCCTTATTCAAGCGGTCCTCGAAGCGCGCGCCGCGCCCGAACAGGCCAAAGATGGTATCGGCCACAAACACGTGCACCCACGAGTTGATCGCGATCAGGCTGCGCAGCGGCACCTGATAAACCAGATCACCGGCATCGTAAGCCATGTAGGTGGGCACGTGGTAATAGCCAATTTCGCGTGCCTGCAGGTCGATCACCAGCGGCTCCGCGCTGGAGGTTGGGCCGTGCGGGTAATACCATAAATCCGCCAGGTAAACCTCGCCCGAGGGCACGTATGAATCCGAAAGGGGCAGGCAGTGCTCCTTGAAAGCCCGGTCACCAGCTGAAAAAGCCGCCCGCGAGGCGTGCGGCAGGCTGCGGGCCTTTTCCAGGAAGGCCGCAATATAGCCCGCATCGAAATAGAGGTTATCCCGGTAAACCAGGCAGGGCTCCTGGGTTTGCGGAAGCCGTGCCGCGGGAGCCAGCTCAAGTTCGCGCGTGGTATAGGGCGCCAGCACGTCGCGCTGAGCCAACCACAACGGTTTGTTGAGGATGCGCAAGTCGCGCGCCCGCTCGTTGAACGGCTTCAACACCCGCGGGCTTTGCAAGATGATCTTGAGCATCCTTTGCCTGGCCTAATCGATGGGCTGCTGGGCGATTTCGATCACGAAGGCCGTTTGGCCTTCAATGGCTTCGTTGCATTCTTCCACCGGGTAATATTTTCCGCCGCTAATCCAGGTCAAATACCCTTGCAGCACGCCCTGGGTGAACTGGCACTGGTCCTTGCCCCCCTTTTCGATACCCGGCAGATAATTCATCTTCCAGACCCATTTGCTTTCTTGCTCGCTGACGTCCACGGGGCAGTGGCACTCGCGGCCAACCACCTGCGCCAACGACTTCAACCCGGCCAGAATGCGCTGGCGGGGCGGCAGCAGACGGAATTCCAACTCCTCGAACCCGGCTTCTTTCCCATAAAATTTCAAGAAATAATTAAAAAAGGAACGCCCGGACTGGCGCGCAATGCCCTGCACGGGCAGTGAACCAAACCGGTTGAGGAAGATCGAATGCAGCGCCCGGATTGCTGAAAGGCGCAGAGTTGTTTCCTCCGGCGACATGAGTTGATCCATGTCCGATTTGGCTACTGCATTGGCCAATTCCTCCGGGCCGATGATCTCCCTGACCCCTTCCAGCACGCAAGTGGTAACGCGGTTCGAATATATCTGGTCAGTTTTCATTGACGATCAATTCCTTTTTTGGAGTAGAGTTCAAAAAGTCACGCAAAGTATGAGTAAAAACTTGCGGTTCGTCTAACATTATAAAATGGCCGGCCTGGGCGAACCGTTCAATTCGCGCTGCCGGCAATCCTTTCTGTAAGGTTTTCCATTCATTCGGGCTGACGATATTATCCTGGTGACCGAACATACCCATCACCGGGACGTTGATTTGCGGCACCTGGCTGCGCAAATCCGTGCGGCGCAGCGAAGCGATACTGAGCAGGAATGATTCCAGGTTGGTCCTGGAAAGGTCCCGGTCCATCATATCCGGGAAACGCGGGTCGCGGCAAATGGACGGCGAGGCCACCCGCATGGCTTTACGGAATAAGGAAAAAAAGGTGAACAGCGACCAGGCCACCGGACGGTAACCGGCCACCTTGAGCATTGGAGCCAGCGAAGAGCCTACCACCGGCGAACCAATGATGGTCACTTTCTCGACCCGCTCGGGGTAGCGGATGGCCACGGCCAGGCTGACCGTCCCACCCATGCTGTGGCCCACCAGCGGTGCG
The DNA here is from genome assembly GCA_963704755.1 of uncultured Chloroflexia bacterium. Lineage (GTDB taxonomy): Bacteria > Chloroflexota > Anaerolineae > Anaerolineales > Anaerolineaceae > Bellilinea. The sequence goes on along the minus strand of OY969938.1, from coordinate 3,938,452 downwards.
CTGACAATGCCCAACTGGTCCATGAACTGGTTGACCAGCGAGACGAAATCGGCCACTTTGTAGGTATTCAGGTGAGTACCCGATTCACCAAACCCCCAGAAATCAAGCGCGTAGGTGCGGTAATACTGGCCCAAATAGGCCATGGTCTCCTGCCACAAGCCCCATGAACCCAACCAGCCGTGCAGCAATATCACCGGCTTGCCCCGGCCGTAAACTTCGTAATGTAAATTGCCTTGATCGGTAGTAATCGAAGACACGTATTTTTTGATCCTGACGGGCGGTTCGAGCTAGCCCCGCTCCATTTCAGCGAGAATGCTGTAAAGCAGTTCCAACAGGACGGTTTTGACATTTTCCTTGCTGGTAGCCACACAGGGCAGCAATTTGATTTTCGGGTCCACACGCAGGGCCAGGCGCATATCTTCGAGATCCCAGGCATCGTTCAGGTCCTGCTTGTTGGCGGTCACCACGTAGGGGGTGGGTGCATAGGCGCGAAACGTCTCCAGAATACTGCGCGCTTCACGGAATGTCTCGGGCCGGGTGCTGTCCACCATGACGATGAAACCCAACATACCCTCCGATAAGATTTCCCACATGAAATCAAATCGCTTCTGGCCAGGTGTACCAAACAAATACAGCACCAGGTTGTCGTCGACGGTGATCCGGCCAAAATCCATGGCCACAGTGGTACTGCTCTTCACCTTTTCGGCCGGAGTGGTGATCTTGCGTTCGGTAGAAACCACGTCAATTTCGCTGACGGATTGAATAAATTTCGTTTTTCCGGCATTGAACGGTCCAGTTACAACGATTTTGACGGTTTGCATCGGTCGTCCTTTGAGCCCAAGTTAGATGGAGCGGATCCGGCTAATCAAACGATTGACCAGAGAGCGTTGCTCGTCTTTGTTGGCCGTTGGGAACGCCCGGCTAATAGGCGCCAACGGGGCACCGCCCGGGCGAATTATCTCGACCAGGCCGGCCTGCAGCAGGGAATATGCGATCCGGCGGATTTCCAGATCGTTCATTTTCGTAGTGTGGGCAATCTGGCGCATGGTATTCTTGGGGTCCACATAACGCACCACCCGCCATTCCTCCAGGCTGAGATGCAGGTTGCGCAAGTCCGCGCCCGGGCGCTCCACGAATTTTAACGACATATCCAGGCTGGGAATTTCCTCCTGGAGTTGTTCCCATTCACGTAACTGGCGTGACCCCTCGATGATCAGGTTTTCCAGGTCGATCCGCACCGGGATTTTGCCGTTGGGCGCCTCAATCCCCTGTTCGAAGCGAAAAAACCCTTCCACCCAGGTAAAAAGCTTGCGGACGATATCGCTACAATACTGCGAGACGCTGTCGAGGATATCGCGTTGAGTCAGGTAGCCGGCGTTGATCAACAGCAGCCCAACTTCTTTGTCGCTCATCTGGCGGGTGCGTTCGTGGATGACCTTGGCCTGGTTTTTGGTGATTTTCCGGCAACGCAAGAGAACCGACGCGAGATCACAGTCCTCTTTGCCAATTTGGGCGTAGGACAGTTTTCCGTCGCGAAAATTAACCTGAGCCACTTCTCCTGGTCCATCGACGATCAGGATGCCGGTTTTATTCGCCAGGTTGATTAGATTGAGCAATTGGGTAAAGGAGAAATCCCGCAGGTTACCCTTTAATGCCATAACACGCGCCTCGACTTAACTCCGCATCTTCCAGAATTATAACAAACCTGACCCATGGTATACCCATAATAGCGGTTGTTCAGGTAATCTTACCTTACAATATCGTTTGGAGAAAGCCGGAAAGCAAGGCAATTGCATCTTCTGTCGGCAAATTTATCTACCCAATGAAAAAGGGCCCGAGGCGATGTCAAAACATTAAATCTCCGGCTGAGAGATCGCTGCGGTCTAAGATAACGGTTCGTTGTCATTGAGAGCGGTTTTTGCGGTTTATGTCCTGGCCGCGCTGCAGACTATCCTGTTCAACCACACGCCTATGCGCATTATCGCTGAACGGAGTGCCGTCCCCTTCATGATGCAAGGCAGCCAGGGCCGGCGTAGGCCGGCTTTCGACGACCTCATTGATGAAGAGCGGCTTAGGCCGCTCTTCATTTTTTTCACGAACCTTGTTAATCACAGTGTAGCGGCTAGCCAGTGTCTACTCCCCTTCCCCCAGAACGGGGGAAGGGGCCGGGGGATGAGGGCCAGCGCCAATCCATTGCGAAAAATGAAGAGCAAATAAACTACCGTTTCATTATGCCCGGCCGGCCGGCACTCTGCCCCCCTTCCCCGCTTCCCCCCAAATCAAAAACCGATTTGGAGAGAAGAGCTTAATGCCAAGAAAAAAAATCCCATTTACTCCCCTCCGGGCTTCGAAAGCCGGGCTACTGACCTTTCCCCGAATCAGTAGACACGAATGAAGGGTGAGAGATGTACAGTAAAAGGGAACGGAGGAAGGTCATGAGTGACAAGAAATATCGAGAATACACCGATGAGTTCAAGCGGGAAGCGTTAGAGCTGCTGAAAAGCAGCGGGAAGAGTGCAGGACAGCTTGAGCGGGAACTGGGGATAACGCCAGGGATGTTGCTAAAGTGGCGGGATCGATACGAGGTGGTGTTGCCAGAGAACCAGGAGCCGAAGCTGGTACCGAGTGATTTAGAAGCGGCCAAAAGGGAGATTGTGCGTTTGCAACGGGAGCTGAAGGAGATAGCCGAAGAGCGAGAGATCCTAAAAAAAGTAGTCAACATTTTCTCCCGGAAAGGCGGATGAAGTACACGTTTATGGCTGCCCACGAAGAGCAATTTCAGATCAAGCGGATGTGCCGGATGCTGAGTGTGAAGCGCAGTGGGTATTACGCCTGGCGGAAACGAACGCCCAGCACGCGGGAACAAGCCAACCAGGCTCTGCTGGAGCTGATTACAGCAGAGCATGAGCGCAGCCGGAAAACATATGGCAGCCCGCGTGTGTACGTGGTTCTGCGGCGAAAAGGGGTAGTGTGTGGGCATAATCGGGTGGCACGCCTGATGCGTTTGCATGGGATCGCAGCCCTTGCAAGGCGCAAGTACCGTCCAGTGACCACCCACCGCCAGCCAGGGGCGATTCCTGCCCCCAACCGGCTGAACCAGGACTTCTCCGCCTCTGCCCCCAACCAGAAATGGGTCAGTGATTTTACCTACATCGAGACCGGAGAAGGCTGGTTGTATCTGGCCGTGGTCTTGGACTTGTTCTCCCGCAAAGTGATTGGGTGGTCGATGAGCCAGAAGATGGACACCGCCTTGGTAGAAACAGCTTTGCGTATGGCCCTCCTGGGACGTCATCCACCGGCTGGCCTGCTGCACCACTCCGATCAGGGCAGCCAGTACACCAGCGCTGCCTACCGCTCCTGCTTGACCGAAGCTCTGGCCCAACTGAGTATGAGCGGGGCTGGCAACTGTTACGACAATGCGGTCATGGAGAGTTTCTTTGGCACTCTGAAAACCGAATGCGTTACGGGTCCATTTCTTACCCGTACCTTGGCTCGCACGACCATTTTTGAATACCTGGAGGTTTGGTACAATCGCCAACGACTACACTCTACTTTGGGCTACCTCAGCCCCGTTGATTTCGAAAACCTCACCCTTTAACTATGTCTACTAAACCGGGGAAAGGTCAACATCCTCATTGCCTCATTGCCTCATTGCCTCATTGCCCCGTTGCCTTTTCCCTATCTTCTCCCCTGCCGATTTAAGCATTCGTCCCGGCTTCGAAAGCCGGGCTACATCCTCATTACCCGTTGCCTTTTTCCTATCTTCTCCCCTGCCGATTTAAGCATGGGTCCCGGCCTCGAAAGCCGGGCAACACAATCCTCATCGCCTCGTTGCCTCATCGACTAATCCACTATTCCCTATTCTCTATTCTCTTCTTTCCCCCCTTTCACGGTAAAATACCCCTATGCCCGACCTGGAACATACCCTGCATGGTAAAGATTTCGGCTTTTTGAAGATGACGGCCGGGCTATGGGGTATCGAAGTAACCGCCCCGGACGCCTCCACGGCTTTGCCCGGGCTGGTCAAGGGGATTCTCAATGGAGGGGTAGTCGAGGAAGTGGTCGAATCGCTGCCGGCCGCTGCTTTACGGGCCTTGCACGACCTGGTCAGCAATGAAGGCCACCTGCCATGGCCGCTGTTCTCCCGGCGCTACGGCGAAGTGCGTGTCATGGGCGCCGCCCGCCGTGACCGCGAGCGCCCGGACCTCTACCCGGCCTCCCCGACCGAAACGCTCTGGTACCGGGGCTTGATCGGCCAGGCCTTCCTCAACCTGCCGCCCGAACCGCAGGAATACGCTTACATCCCCGACGATCTGCTCGCGCTGATCCATCTGCCCGCCTCGGCCGGAATCAATCTCTACGGTCAGCCGGCTCCGGACGGGGAAATTGTCCTGGAGATCCCCGCGGACGACCGGATCCTCGACCACGCCTGCACCCTGCTGGCCGGCCGCCGCCTGGGACTGGCCGACGAGCAGCTCCCCAGCCGTGAGTGGCGCATCTCGGTGACCGAATTGAGCAGCCTGCTCTTCGCCGCCGGCTTACTGGACAGCCGCGGCCTGCCCCGGCTCGACCCGGTACGCGAGTTTCTGGAATCTCCGCGAGAGGCTGCCCTGGCCCTGCTAGCGCGGGCCTGGCTCGACTCCGAGGCTTACAACGACCTGCGCCTTTTGCCTGGGTTGGCGTTCGAGGGCCAATGGGTCAACAATCCCTTGCAAACCCGCCGCACAGTGCTGGAGATGCTGGCCCCGCTGCCGCCGCATACCTGGTGGTCGCTGGAAGCCTTCATCGCCGATGTCAAAGAACAACAGCCCGATTTCCAACGCCCGGCCGGCGATTACGATTCCTGGTTCATTCACCCCCTGGGCAGCGATGAGTATCTGCGTGGCTTCGCCAGTTGGGACGCGGTCGAGGGGGCTTTATTACGCTCAATCTTGTGCGGGCCGCTGCACTGGCTGGGCATCCTGGACCTGGCCGCGCCTGAGGCCGGTGCAGCGCCGTGCGCCTTGCGCCCCTCCGCCTGGGCAGACGACCTGCTGGCCGGCAAAGCGCCTTCCGGCCTGGCTGTCGAGGACGCGCCGGTGCGGGTCAGCTCGGACGGGCTGCTGATCGTCCCACGCCTGGCCTCGCGGGCCGTGCGCTACCAACTGGCTCGTTTCGGTGAATGGCTGCCCGGCTCGGGCGAAGAATATCGTTACCGCATCACCCCACCCGCCCTGGCGCGAGCACGCAGCCAACAGCTCAAACCGGCCCACCTGATCGCTTTACTGCAAAAAAACGACCCGGATCCATTGCCGCCGCTGCTGCTCCAGGCGCTCAAGCGCTGGGAAAAAGACGGCTCCCAGGCCCAGGTGGAACAGGCAACCCTGCTGCGGGTCAAATCGCCCGACGTATTGGCTGCATTGCGCAAGACCCGCGCTGCACGTTACATCCTCGAAGAGATCACCACTACTATCGTCAGCCTGCGTCCCAACAGCGAAGAGGCGGTGCTGAAAGCCCTGGCCGAAACCGGTTACCTGGGGGAATCGCACCTGGACAAAATCGGGGGTGGAAAAAGCTAAGAGCCAGGAGCTAATGACAACTCTGTTCTTGCGCGGGCGAAAAAGCGGCTCGGGTTGTGATGTATAATCGCTTTGCAGGCAGGCTTTTCAGCCTGGCTGGCAGCCTGTCTTGTGCTTTTCGGCTTTTGTAACTGCTCAGGCACAGGTTAAGATGTTCCCGAATTTGAGGCTCTCATTCGCCAAGCCGGGCAGTTAACATTCTAAAATCTCAATTCTCACGAGGTAAACCCAATGTCTGACCGTTTGAACTGGATACAGCAAGAGTTGGATGGGCTAAAAAACCAGGGGCTGTATAACCAGATCCGCACCCTCAGCTCGCCGCAGGGTGCCTGGCTGGTGGTGGACGGCAAAAAGGTCCTGAACCTGTGCTCGAACAACTACCTGGGGCTGGCCAATCACCCCAAACTGGTCGAGGCCGCCCGGGCTATTCTGGATCAATACGGCGTCGGGCCGGGTGCGGTACGCAGCATCGCCGGGACGATGGATATCCATCTGGAATTAGAACGCCGCCTGGCAGAATTCAAGGGCGTCGATGCCGCCATTAGCTTCCAGTCCGGGTTCACCGCTAACCTGGCGACCATTCCGGCGCTGGTCGGCAAAGAGGACGTTATTTTCTCGGACGAGCTCAACCACGCTTCGATCATCGATGGAGCTCGCCTTTCGGGAGCCCGCATCGTGCGCTTTGCCCACGCCGACCCGGCCGACCTGGATCGGATCATCCACGAAAACCTGGGCAGCTACCGGCGGGCGCTGGCCATCAGTGACGGTGTATTCAGTATGGACGGCGACATTGCCCCGCTGGACAAAATTTACGAAGTCACCAGCCAGCACCACGTGATGCTGATGGTGGACGACGCCCACGGCGAAGGGGTCATGGGCCGCGGCGGACGGGGGATCGTCGATCATTTCCACCTGCACGGCAAGGTGGACGTGGAAATCGGCACACTCTCCAAGGCGTTTGGCGTGGTTGGCGGTGTGGTGGCCGGCAACGCACTCATCGTCGAGTGGCTGCGCCAGCGCGGGCGGCCGTTCCTGTTCTCCTCCGCGGTGACACCCCCGGATGTGGCTGCCACCATCGCCGCCATCGACCTGCTGGAAGAATCCACCGAGTTGGTGGACCGTCTATGGGAAAATGCTCGCTATTTCAAAGAAGAGATGAAGAATTTGGGCTTCGATACCGGCCACAGCGTTACTCCCATCACGCCGGTCATGCTAGGCGAGGCGCCTCTGGCGCAGCAATTCAGCCGCGACCTGTATGAAGAAGGCATTTTTGCTATGTCAATCGGCTACCCGACCGTGCCCAAGGGCAAGGCCCGCATCCGGGTGATGATCTCGGCCGCCCACAGCCGCGCCGATTTGGATATCGCCCTGGAGAAATTTGCCCAGGTCGGCCGCAATTTGAAAGTTATATAAAGCCTTCGCCCTCACCCCAACCCCGCTCCCAGAAACGGGAGAGGGGCAAGAAGCAATAATAGAAGTATCAATGTAGGGTGGGTGCAGGGCTCTTATAGAACGTTTTTGAATCACGAATCCATTCGATTGCCCAGACATTGCCCGCAACCCACCATCCGGCCAGGTAAAACTTGCCGTGCAAAAACTGCCCTCACCCCAACCCCTCTCCCAGAAACGGGAGAGGGGCAAGAAACCACAAAAAAAGTCCCTCGGCAAGCTTGCCGGGGGACTTTTTTTGAAAAATTATTGGCCGGGATCAGCCCGAATTGGACTGGTCCACAGCCTCCATTTCCTGCAAGGCCCGCCGTTTGACGTGCGCCAGGATGGCAGCCATGCCGTTCATCCGCTGGGGTGTCAGCACTTCCTGCAGTCCCATGCGTAAATAGAAATCCGGTGGGATTCGCAGAATATCTTCGGACGCCAGGCCATTGATACCTTGCATAATCAAGGCCGCGTAGCCGCGGACCGTGGGCGATTCTTGCGGTATATCGAAATAAAAATTGAGCCGGCCCTCTTCTACCTCGGCCGCCATCTGCACCGGCGTCATGCACTCGGGCACGTCATCCACACGGTCTGGCCGTTGCAGTCGCTCCGGGAAGGGGGGAAAATTAAGGGCGTAATCCAGCAGTAGCTCCAGCTTTTCACGGCCTTCGCAGATTTCAAAATCCGAGACGATCTCTTCCAACCGGCCCGGGAGAACTTCATCGGTGCTCATACTTTGATGCCTTTCTCGATCGGCACCCCCACCAGGTTGCCCCATTCCGTCCAGGAACCGTCGTAATTCCGTACGTTTGGATAACCTAACAAATATTTAAGTACAAACCAGGTATGTGAGCTGCGCTCGCCAATACGGCAATAGGCAATAACATCTTTGTCCGGGGTGATTCCGCGGCTGCCATATAACTCCTGCAGCTCGTTGACCGGCCGGAAGGTGCCGTCATCGGTTACTGCCAGTGCCCAGGGGATGTTCATGGCGCCAGGGATATGGCCGCCGCGCTGTGCCCCCTCCTGCGGATAACCGGGCATATGCAATAGTTCCCCGGAGTACTCCTTAGGCGAGCGAACGTCCACAAGGGAAGAATTTTTGTCCAACTGTGCGATCACGTCCTCACGAAATGCGCGGATGGACTGATCCGGTCCTTTGGCCTGGTAGTTCGTTTTTGGGTAATGCGGGATTTCGCTGGTAAGAATCCGATTCTCGGAAATCCACTTTAAACGGCCGCCATTCATCACCTTGCGATTCTCGTGGCCGTAATATTCGAACAACCAGAAGGCGTAGATCGCGAACCAGTTGCTTTTATCCCCATAAAATACCACAGTGGTATCGTTCGCAATGCCAAGATTAGAACAAAGTTTCTCGAAATCTTCTCGTGAAAGAAAATCACGCCGGACGGGTTGCTGTAAAGTCGTAAACCAATCCACTTTTACCGCCCCCGGGATGTGGCCGGTTTCGTACAGCAATGCGTCTTCGTTCGATTCAACCAGGCGGACCTTGGGGTCATTCAAATGGCTTAACACCCATTCCGTTTCTACAACAAACTCGGGATGCGCGAAAGAGGGCATGTTTTTCCTCCAATTTTTATCTAAATATTAATATTAATTTTAGCACAAAACCAAGGAGAGAGTTTATGCAATCGCAAGGATGACCGGGATTTCTTAGCAGATGTTAATGTAATAGATACTACCCAGGCTGGTCCTGAAAAGTGGGGTGTGTTAATTATTTTTTGCTTTACTTCTCAAACCCCAAAAATCAAGTATAATTATTCCTCGCGCAAGCAGACCGCATTTTTCACACGTAGAGGAGTGTAACCGTGCCTCGCAAGTCGAAAGAAGGAAAGTATAAGATGAAGACCCACAAGGCGACCTCGAAACGGTTTCGCCTGACCGGGTCTGGCGTCCTGGTTCGCACCAAGGGCGGCAAAAGCCATCTGCGCCGCCGCACCCCCAAGCGTACCTCGGCGTTATTTACCGAGATGATCCCCGTAGAAGGGGAAAGCATCATCAAACGGGTTAACCGTCTGGCCCCCTATCTGAAAAAGAAGGACTAGGGTTAATCCTCTCATCCGTTTTTTTTGTGCGGCTGTTGGGTGTTTTCAACAGGTGATTTCACCGGCGCCCAGGGGTTCGCAAAGGAGTTATTATGCGCGTAAAACGTGGGCCACACGCCTATTTACGACACAAGAAAGTTTTGAAGTTCACGAAAGGCCAGCGCGGTACCAGGCACTTCCTCTTCCGCCGGGCCAACGAAGCCATGCTGAAAAGCATGTGGTATTCGTACCGGGATCGTCGCGTGCGCAAACGCGATCTACGCAAACTGTGGATCACCCGCATCAACGCCGCGTCCCGCTCAAACGGTATCAGCTACAGCCGGTTGATCTTTGCCCTGCGCAAAGCCAATATTAACCTCAACCGCAAAATGTTGGCCGATATCGCCGTACGTGATCCGAAAGCATTTTCAGCCATCGTCGCCCAGGCAACCGGAGCCTGATTTTTCAACAAGCGGTTCTGCACAGCGAATTGTAACGAGGCGGTCCTATGGACCGCCTCGTTTTTTATTTTCATAAGGTGACTGCTCAGGCCAATTCTGAAGAGAGGGGTGTGTTTGCAGTTACCGAGTTGTTGCGAATTCGCGTACTAAATTAGCCAGCAAAACTCTTGATAGGTTTATGATCCACGGGGAACACCAAAGCACCCCGGTGATATACTTGTCTGGTACCTGCTCAAGCTGATATTAAGAAGTTCCCGGTTGGGCAGTTATGCAAATCCCAGGATTTTCCTCATGAATCAAGTTTTGCGCACGGACACATTCCCCGGCGGACAGCGCCTGGAGATCGCCCAGGGCGATATTACCGGCGAGCAGGTGGACGCGATCGTCAACGCGGCCAACGCGTCCCTGGCCCACGGCGGCGGTGTAGCCGGCGCAATTTCACGCAAAGGGGGTTCCACCATCCAACAGGAATCGAACCGCTGGGTCGCCGAACACGGCCCTGTCAGCCACGCGCGGCCGGCTTATACCGGCGCCGGCAACCTGCCCTGTAAATACGTGATCCACGCCGTCGGGCCGGTGTGGGGCCAGGGCGACGAGGACCGGCGCCTGGCGGCCGCCGTGCGCGGCAGCCTGGAAGTTGCTACGGAGCTGAAGCTGACTTCACTTTCCATGCCGGCCATCTCCACCGGTATCTTTGGCTTTCCCCGTGAGCGGGCCGCCGCCATCATCCTGGCTACATTGGCCGAATATTTCAGCCAAGAGCCTACCGGCAGCCTTGGCCTGGTCCGCCTGGTGCTGTTCGACCAGGATACCTTACAAGCCTTCCTGAGCACGTACGATGCCTGGCTGGCCGGCAGGTCCACGCCCAATGATCACCTCAGCGCATAATTCCCGCATCCAGCAGGTCCGCACGCTGCTCTCGCGCCGGCGCGAACGCCACAAACAAGGGCTGTTCGTGGTCGAAGGCGTGCGCCTGGCCGAGGAAGCCGCCCGGAGCGGGATCCGGCCTGAGCTGGTGCTGGTCGGGGAAAGTCTTTCCGAACGCGGCCGGCAGTTGGCCGACCAATTTACCGGGATGGGCAGCCCGACGGAGGAGGTTGAAGAAGGCCTGCTGCGCAGCCTCTCCGATACCGAGACGCCCCAGGGCATCCTGGCGGTGCTGCCGCTGCCGCAAACGGCCCTGCCGGAGCCGTGGGACTTTCTGGTTATCGCCGACAACCTGCGCGACCCGGGCAACCTGGGCACGCTGCTGCGTTCGGCCGCTGCTGCCGGCGCCCAGGCGCTGATCGCCACCCCCGGAACCACCGACCCTTTTGCGCCTAAAGTCGTCCGCGCCGGAATGGGCGCGCACTTTCGCCTGACCATCCAGACGCTGGAGTGGGCCCAGATCGCCGATCTGTGCCGCCGGCGGAAAGAAGGGCCGGCGCAAATATTGATCGCCGATTCGGCCCGTGGCTCGGTCTGCTGGGACACTGACTTGACATCGCCCCTGGCATTGGTCATCGGCGGCGAAGCCAACGGCGCCCAGGAACAGGCCAACCAGCTTGCCGATGGCTTTATTCACATCCCAATGCCCGGCCAGAGTGAGTCGCTCAATGCGGCCATTGCCGCCGGGATCCTGCTCTTCGAAGTCGTTCGCCAGAGAAACTCATGAAAATCCGAACCCTAACCTTCTTCTTCGACCCATCCCTGCATCATCTGGAATCTTTTCTGGATAAGCTAGCGGGGATCGCTACTGCCGCGGCAGGTGAATTGAACTCGGCCGGTTTCGAACTGCAAACCGTTCGACTGGCAACTTCTCCCTTTTCCCTTTTGGGAAAACCGTTCGACCGCAAAAGTTTGCTGAAATACGCCTGCACCATCGAACAGGCCGCATTGGCCCACGGATTTACCTATATATCCATTGGGCCGGCTCTGCCGGAGGTACCCGAGAGTTACGCCGTCATCCCGGATATCCTGGCCGAGAGCAGTTCGATTTTTGCCACCGGTCTGATGACCGGCACTGGTCAGTGTATGGTTCCACAAGCGGTGACTGCCTGTGCAGAGATCATCCGGCGCTGCGCCAGCATTACTCCGGATGGGTTCACCAACCTGCGCTTCGCCGCCCTGGGGAACGTCCCGGCCGGGGCGCCTTTCTTCCCGGCAGCTTACCACCAGGCCGGCACACCTCCGGCCTGCGCGCTGGGCATGGAAACGGCCGCAGATATTTTGAACGTTTTGCAAACCAGTTCGTCTCCGGCTGAATTCCGCTCCAAACTACTGGCGCTTTACGAAAAGACCGCCGCGGACCTGAGTAATATGCTGGCGCCTTTGCTGAAAGCAGCCGGTATCCGCCTGGCCGGGTTTGATTTCTCCACCGCTCCCTATCCGCAGGACGACTGCTCAGCCGGGGCCGGGCTGGAGGAGTTAGGCGGCAAACCGTTGGGCAATTCCGGCTCGCTGTGCGCGGCTGCTTTTCTGGCCGACACGCTCGGGCGGGGAAAATGGGCGCACATCGGGCTGAACGGGCTGATGCTGCCTGTGTTGGAAGATTTGGTTTTGGCCCAGCGGGCAGCCGAAGGCAGCCTGACGGTCAAGGACCTGCTGCTGTTCTCATCGGTATGCGGCACCGGCCTGGACACGGTGCCCTTGCCCGGGGATGTAGCCGCCGAAACCCTGGCAGCCCTGCTGACCGATGTCGCCTCGCTTTCGCTGCGGCTCAACAAGCCTCTCACCGCCCGGCTGATGCCCATTCCCGGGAAGCAAGCCGGCGACCCGATCCATTTCGATTTCTCCTATTTCGCCGATGGCGCCGTCATGGCCTTACCCGAGGCGCAGTTGAGCGGCCTGTTGGGACAGGGCAACGAGTACGATTTGAAGCCCAGAGAATAAGGAAAGAGAAGAGAGAGTAGAGAGTAGAGAATAGTTAGTAAGGCACCGAGGCAATAAGTCAATAAGGGAAAGGGAAATACGTTGCGTTTCGCATTTTGCAATAACCACGGTTTTTCCCTCGTTGCCTAATTGACTTATTGACTAGTCAACTAATCTCTAATCTCTCTTCTCCATTCTCTATTTTCTTCTTCCCCCTACCTCACCTGCTTGAAATCGATCAAGATCAAATTCTTGTTGCAATCGTTGTAGGTATCGAAATAGACCTTGTCGGACAGGGCCAGGTCGGATTGGTCGAGCAGGCGCACGTAGAGCAAATTGGTCGAGGCGATCGGGGTATCGGCCAGGGTAAACTCGTAACCGGAAGGGCCGTATTGGACGGCTGTGCCGGTCAGACTGAGTAATTGGACGGTGTGGCCGTCCAGGAAGCCATACAAGGCCACGCGGATGCCGGTCACCGGGCTGTTTTGCAGGTCAAAAACACGGCCGGCGATACCCATCCAGGCACAGCCGCGGTCGGCGTCGTACAACGAAGCCGAAATGGCCTGAGGTGCGCTTTGGGTGGCGTAAGCATAATAACCCGGCGGGACGGTCTCTGTCGGGGCGGCGTTACCCAAATCGCTGAGCGGGGTACCGGAAATGACCTCGAAACCCGCGGTAGCCGAACTCTCCGTGAGCGGCGCCGGGGTCGCAGAGGTGGTCGCGGTGAAGGTGGGCGTCCAGGTCGGCGGCAGGGATAAGGGCGTCGCCGTAGCGGTGGGCAACACCAGGCGGGCCGGCAGGGTCGGTGGCGGCAGCGGATTCAAGGAAGACTGCGGCTCGAAAAAGATAACCAAAAAGATGGCCACGATCATAGGAATGAAAGCCAGGACAAAGACGGTTGCCAGGTTCCAAACCAGGTCACTGCTCGGTTTCATTTCAGGTTTCACGGGTCATTCCTCAATTCGTCAAGGCAGCAGCACCTTGATATCGGCGGCCTGCTGCTGGGTCGTCAGCCAATCCTGCAAAGCCTTTTTCTGTAACGCCAGGCGCGCATCGGCCGACAATGGATGTTGAGAGTCCTTATCCTCGACCAGAAGGATCACATAGCCGAGGTCCGTAGCGATAATCTGGCTGTGCTGGCCTTTTTCGAGCGAAAAGGCCGCGTCCTCTACCGCCTGGACGGTCAGATAGCCGCGCGGGAACCAGCCTAAATCACCACCGGTCAACGGATCGTATTGAAAAGCCAGGGTAGTGAAATCGGAGCCGTTATCCAGCTTACTCAATATGCTGTTCGCCGTGTCCTGGGTCTGGAAGAGCATTTGCCTGGCCTCGACCTGGTCGGCAGTTTCGGGTACGCCCTTGATAATCTTATCGCGTTCCCAGGCCGCCTGGATCGAACGCTGCAAGGCCGAATGCAGGCTGTTGTCATCATAGCCCATCTTGCTCATCCAATCGGTTAAGCCGCCCGAAGCGTTCAGGCTGCTGGTCAACTGCTCATATTGCGATTGGATCGAGGAATCATCCGCTTTCATGCCGTCTTTCTCGGCACCCTGGGCCAAAAGAGCCTCGTCGGTCAGGTCGTCCAGCACCATCTGGCGCTGCTCGTCAGCCGTGTGGCTGGTGCCAAGTTCAGTCTCGGCGCTTTGAAGCTGCTGTAAAGAGGCCTGGTATTCGGCCAGGGGAATACCTTCTCCATTCACCGTAAGAGCCAACGGTTCGGGCGTGGCGGTAATCGTCGCGGTCACGGATGGAGTCACGGTTGTATTCGAGGAGCCGCCGCCATCCGGTGTTTTTTCAGCCGGTCTCGGGTTTTTCTGGCATCCGGACAGGGCCAGAACCCCGCAGAAAACAAGCGCAATAGCGATCGTTAATGAAGTTCTTGTTCTCGTCTTTTCCATTGGGGTGATTATAACCCGAAAGTGAAAGGGGCAAGTCAATCGGAATTGGGGTAAGCACCCCAAGAATCTTGAAAACTAAGGATATGCCGGGGCGATGCCCTGGCATATCCTTAGTTTTCAAGATTTGTAACTGTTCAACCCAACGGATAAGGGTCCCGAAAAAGAGCATAAACAAAAACAGGCCGTGGAAAATCCACGGCCTGTAAAGAGTTGGACGGAAGGTCTAGTATTCGGGCATGGGAGGAGGAGCGGGTTTGTCCTTCTCCGGCACATCGGTGATCAAAGCCTCGGTGGTCAAGATCATGGCTGCGATGGAAGCAGCATTTTCGAGCGCGCCGCGGGTCACTTTGGCGGGATCGATCACGCCGCCCTTGACCATGTTCAGGTACTCGTCACGCAGAACGTCGTAGCCGATCTTCAGGTCGTTAGCCTTGGCCTGAGCCTGGCGGACGTTCTCAATCACAACGGAACCTTCTTTGCCGGCGTTCTCAACGATCTTGCGCATGGGGACTTCGAGGGCCTTGCGGACGATATTGACGCCGGTTTGTTCGTCGTCAGCTTCCATCTTGAGGCTTTCCAAAGCCTTGACCGCATTCACCAGGGCCACACCACCACCGGGGACGATACCTTCTTCCACAGCCGCGCGGGTAGCGGACAGGGCGTCCTCGACACGATGTTTCTTTTCTTTCAGTTCGGTCTCGGTGGCAGCACCGACACGGATGATTGCCACACCGCCGGACAATTTGGCCAGGCGTTCTTGCAGTTTTTCGCGATCATAGTCGCTGGTGGTCTTGTCGATCTCGACCCGGATCTGATCGATACGGCCTTTGATCTCTTTCTCATCGCCCTTGCCGCCCACAATCGTGGTGTTGTCTTTGTCAGCAACAACCTTCTCGGCCCGACCCAGGTCGGTCAGGGTGGTGGTTTCCAGCTTGCGGCCGGTTTCCTCAGAGATTACGCTGGCGCCGGTCAGGGTAGCAATATCACCCAGCATAGCCTTGCGGCGATCGCCAAATCCAGGAGCCTTGACGGCCAACACGTTGAGCATACCACGCAGTTTGTTCAGCACCAGGGTAGCCAGAGCTTCGCCGTCGATATCTTCGGCGATGATGACCAGGTCGCGTTTGCCAACCTGCACCATTTTTTCGAGGACGGGCACGATATCCTGGGCAGCGGAGATTTTCTTGTCGTAGATCAGGATATACGGATCTTCAATCGTCGATTCCATGTGTTCGGAATCGCTGATGAAGTAAGCGGAAATGTAGCCGCGATCAAACTGCATACCTTCAACGTACTCGGTCTCGAACTCGAGGCCTTTGGACTCTTCTACGGTGATCACGCCGTCTTTACCGACTTTGTCCATAACTTCAGCGATTAATTCACCAATGGTGCGGTCCTGGGCAGAGATCGTAGCGACGTTCCCGATTTCCTCTTTGGTGGTAATGGTAATGGCCTGTTTGCGGATCTCCTCGGCAACCGCTTTTGCAGCAGCTTCGATGCCGTGCTTGAGCAGCATAGGATTCGCGCCAGCGGCCAGGGTCTTCAAACCTTCGGTGACAATTGCGTGGGCCAGAACGGTGGAAGTTGTGGTGCCATCACCAGCGATATCGTTGGTCTTTGTGGCGGCTTCTTTGAGAAGCTGGGCACCCATGTTTTCGAAGGGGTCTTCCAACTCGATTTCTTTGGCTACGGTTACGCCATCGTGGGTGATCGTGGGAGAACCAAACTTGCGATCCAGGGCGACATTGCGGCCCTTCGGTCCAAGTGTGGTAGCAACTGCCGTCGCGACGACATCAATACCATTCTTCAAGCGGCGGCGAGCTTCTTCCGAGAAAACCAATTGTTTGGCTGCCATATGTATTCTCCTTATTTTTTTCGATTATTTCAGATGCTTCTTAATCTACGATTGCAAGCAGATCACTCTCACGGAGGATCAGAAGTTTTTTGCCGTCAATCTTGATTTCAGTGCCGGAATATTTGGCAAAAAGGACGGTATCGCCCTCTTTTACATCCAACAGGATGCGGTTGCCTTTATCGTCCCGATCGCCAGGGCCAATGGACAGAACGACGCCCTTTTGCGGCTTTTCTTTAGCTGTTTCTGGTAAAACGATCCCGCCAGCAGTGATTTCTTCCTGTTCAACAGGTTCCACCACCACACGGCTGCCTAAAGGTTTTAGGTTGATTGACATAGAAACCTCCCAAGTAGGATTTAGGTTTGAATTCCCAATTTTTAGCACTCTAATGCACCGAGTGCTAAACCAGTGAAATAATACCCGGCTTGACATCGGAAGTCAAGAGGTTAGATATGATTCTTATAAATTTCTGATGTAACTTTTCTGGAAACTGCTCAGGCTCCTGTTAAAAAGTCCCCGCAAATAATTCAAATCCGGGGTTCTTCCCAGTTAGGCTGAGCAGTTATGTTTTCTGCTGCTATCTTTATTGCACCGGCGCAAAGGTTGGAGTTGGCGCTTCACCGGTCAAGAGATAAGGGATCTCGAGCGGTTCTTTTAGCACGGATTGGTTCGGGTTGGGGGTTGGCCCTTGGGTAGCCGAAACATTGCCCGTACCCAGCGACTGGCAAATGGCCTCACTGGGTTCAATGATCGACAGAGTGCCTTCGTCATTGCCGTAAGCCGCCCGAATTTCACTAAAAATCTTGTTGGCCGTTTCGCAATAATTGTTCCCGGGTGCATCCATGCCGGCCAGGATCGAGCCGTAGGTGTAATAATAAACCAGTGTCGTCCCTGACAATGGCAGCCCGACGACTGTGATGGGTGTGTCGTGATCGGCATCACAGGAACGCACTTCACAGCTAATGTCGGGCGGACAGCCCTCCAAAGCGCACTGGAATGCCGGGATCGAGCTTTCGTAGTTACGCGCTCCGCGGTAAACCATCCCCAATTGAGCGTAGATATCCGGGTTGTCGGGCAACATTTCCAGGGCCGCACTCACGTTCAGGCCGGCCGCGAAGAACTCCCCCATCTGGATGTAGGTCTTCGAAATGGACAGATACGGAATCGGGTCTTGCACCTGGATCTGTTTATCGATGCTGACGGCCTTGGCATAATAGGTCAGGGCGTCATTATAGTATTCCGATTGTTGATCACCACTGGAGTTGGCCCCCAGAACACGGTAATTGGTGCCAATGCGGATGTATAGTGGGGTAAAGTTAGGCGCGATGGCGGCCGCCTTGAGATACTCATCGATGGCCGCCTGGTATTTTCCCGATGACTCCTGCACCAGCCCGCTGACACGGTAAATATCCATCTGGCTCTGGTCACGCTGCAAGGCCAGGTTGATACTTTCCTGGGCCTGGGTCCATTTTTGCTGGTCCAGCAGGATTTCGGCCTGGTAAGCCAGGGTCAGGGCATTATTGGGATCCAACTGGGTGGCCTTGAGAATAGCCTGTTGGGCTTCACTCATGTAGGCCTGGAAATTATCGGCGGCATAGTCGGGGGTGGCATTCCAATCGTAAACAAACGCCCGGATGGTGTACACAAACGAGTTATCCGGCGCCAGTTCGGTGGCCTTGTCGATATTGTTTTTTGCGTCCGTCAAAAACTTCTCACGGTCGGCATCGTTGGTCTGCAACTGCGAATCATAGGCTTGCAGCCGGGCCAGCTCAGCGATGACATCGGCATCATTCGGATTTATCGCGATGGCCTGTTTATAGGCCTCGATGGCTGCCGGCAAGTTTCCGGAGGTAAATTGAGCCTCCCCTTCCAGGGCGAAAGAGCGCGGTATACGGGTTGGCAAATCGGTGGGCAGGAAGAGCGGGGTAATGTTTCCCCGGCGGGTATCCAGGTAAATGAACGTTACGGCGATCACCAACCCTAACAGAATCATAATTCGAACCAGGCTGTTATGGTTGGTTTTCTTATGAAATATTTTGCGGTTGTCTCTAAACTCTATCATCGTTCTAAGGGCCGTCCCATCAAGGCGAAGGCGTCTCGGTCGTAACAGGCGATTTGGGTGTTTCGGTTATTCCGATCACATCGGTCGCGGTCGCACCAGAAGCATCGGTGGGTTCGACCGAACTGGCCATTTCGTCCGTGGGCAGCGTACCGTTTGCCACCTGCTGGCAAATGCTAATGATTTCATTGGCATTATCCACCGAAACCTGCTCTGTACTCACGCCTTTCAAAAGTTGATTAGCGATCGGCAGGGCGTCACCGCATTGACCCTGGCGCGCCAGGACCAACCCATAAGTATAGTAATACTCCGAAACCGGCCAGTAGTCCAGGGGGATTCCTTCCACCGTGTCACCGCTATCGGCCGTTCCGCCGGTCACCGCCAGCTTGAGTGCATCCAGGGCGCGCGGGTAATCGCCCAGGTGATACTGCATCACGCCCACGTTGCCGTACAGGTAGGCGTTGGTCGGGTCGAAGCTGATGGCTTTATTGCCATATTCCACCGCGTTGACGTAATCACCCTGGTTGGCGTAAGTACGCGAAAGCGAGGTATAGGGATCCGGGTCGGTCGGGTCGAGCACCGATGCGGCCAGGAACTCGTTGATGGCATTGGCATTATCGTAAATAGCGCGGTAATTCAGACCCAGCTCCAGGTGAAGCTCGGCGATGTTGGGGTTGATCGCGATGGCCTGTTTGAATTCACTGACGGCATCGTCGTAGCGCTGCATATTTTCGTATACAATCCCCAGGGCACGGTGGGTCTCCAACAGGTCCGGGCTGCGAGATTTAGCATCGCCGGCATAATCGATGGCCTTTTGCAGGCTGTCTACGTCTCCGGTGGGCGAGTTATATTGCAGCGCCATCACCTCGGCCAGGTAAGCATACGGCACGGCATTATTCGGGTCGAGTTGGATGGCCTGGTTCAGGTCTGCCTGGGCTTTAAGAAAATCGCCATTCAAACCGGTGGCATAACCGCGCAGGGCCAGCGCCGTGGAATTATTGGCGTTGAGGATCAGCACCGTCCCGGCGTTATCGATCGCGTCCTGGTACTCGCCCAGGTAAATATCCAGCCGGGCGATGGACAGGTAATTGGAGGGGTTCTTGGGGTCATCGATGATGGCCTGATTGTAGGTATCGATAGCCTGGGAGAATTTGCCTTCCTCGGCAAGCTGGTCGGCCTGGGCCATGTACGTCGCGGCCGAGGTGGTCGCGGTGGGCGTTGGCACAAATAAAGGAGGGGTCTCGGGGACCACGACCTGATTTACGTAAACCGCTCCCCCGATCAATACAACCAAAATAATAATCGTCAGCGGGTTCGAGCTCCGCCGCCGGCGATTCATTCTCAGTTTACTTCCACGCAAATACATATTTCGATCTTACCATCAGAATTTAAAGCACGTCAAGAATTAACTACAGAGGCACGTCTGAATGAGTCCCAAAGTTGAGGTGTTTGCGCGGGCTTCGCCCGCGCAAACACCTCAACTTCGGGTTTCTTAGCCGTGAGGCTAAACAGTTCCGTCAAGAAAAAAAGAGGCCGCCGGTCAACAAACGGCTGCCCCCTAAAAAAGCGGATCCAGGCTTTAGTTGTATCAGAACGCATCATACAACGAACCCTTATTCTACCCCCTTTCTCAACATTTAGCCGCCCAGGCAGGTGACCTTAGAATTTTCTTAAGTTACTATGCGGACCAATGTCCAAATTATCGATTCCCTATTGGTTACTTCACAATATATAGGCCTTTGAATAATCGTACGGCCAGCACGTTATGTAGCGCGCTTTCATACGATGATGCACCCAACTATAATTAATTTCAGCCTCGATATGGAGATTGGCCATAAACACCAACAGGATTTACCGATCGGGCTATATCGCTTAATTCAAAATCCCCGGCCAGGTTATACCAGGGCAATCTTTCGGCCCACTTGATTGGTCATCTACCTGCCGACTTACTCGCATAAAGCCCCATGATTTGACATGGTTATTTTATTGTTCAACAACTTGAAGATTTGTCAATTTACCTTGATTAAAAAAACTCCCAAATAAGAACATACTGAACCTAAAACGGTTATATAAAAGCCGCCTCCAAGGATTGCAGATCCAAATGGAATCACAGTGATAAAGATAAAAATGATGACCATAATTATAAATATCGCTTTCGAACCATTCCTCATACTCCCTAAATGATGGTCAAGGACAGAAACGTTCTCTGCGGTTTTTTTCGGTACATTCCTCAGTTCAAATGCACCTATTCCACTGCGAATGTTTTGAATGCCCAAAATGGGAATAATGATAAGTACACCAAAACTAAGCAAACCCATTATTCCATAAAAAGCACCGCCTTTCACAGAAAAAGCGACTAAGCCTCCAACTAATGAAAACAAACTCATTTGGAGCCCGCTACCTACACCAGTTCCAATATTCAGAAAACTAGAAAATGATCCAGTGCCTAATAAACGTAATATCGTGTTTGCGAGACCGCCTAAACTAAACCAAGGGATAAGCCAACCAAAAATCGTTACTACTCCTCCAAGGATTCCTGTTAATCCACAGACCATTGCGATTTGCGAAAAAGGATCTTGAGACGTCCTGGCAGGGTATGGCGTAAAAGATGTACCGGGTAATGGCCCATTAATCAACTTATGACCACACTTTTGGCAGAATTTATTCGTATCAATATTTTGCGCCCCGCAATTTGGACAAATCATAATATTCCTCCTAAATTAACAACCTGCTTTTCGGGTTCAAAGGCTGACCGCATTGAGGACAAAATTCAGACCCATTTTGAGTCTTGGTCCCACACTTTGAACATACAACTCCGGAATAAGTGGAATCCAAATTGGTCGGATTTACAACAACTGACATACGGTTTCCACAATTTGGGCAGTATTCTGCATCCATCGGAACATCAAAATTGCATTTTGGGCAAGGATTTATCGGATTATATTGATTAGCCGATAACACGAATTGTGGATTTTCCTCCTGTCGAATTGCGGCAATCATGCTTTCTTTCTCAAGGATATCTTTGTTTAGCTGATCGATTAATGTGCATAAATCAACCAATTCGGGATTAGTTAACGTGCTGTTTTTATGCAATTCAATGGCCGTCACTGCAATTTTGCTATAAATTCTGGAAATATCTTGTTTTATCGACCCGATATCCCCTTGAATGCGATTAATCCGCATTAATTGGTCGGCCTTGAATTTGGTTACATCAACACCATGCTTAAAACGATCAAAAAGTGTCATTTTCCCTCCCCAAAAACTGCGACACCTTGAATCAATGATTTTCTACAATGATGTTATGGAAAAACTAAATTTCAGTTACCTACGTTTATTATTAATATAAAATTAATCTTATTTTGCTGTTAAACCAACAATAATTTCAAGAACAATAAACCAGTGTTAGCCTGACCATCCCATGATCACAAGTTTCCTTTTTCAACAATCAGGTTAATAGTTTGATTAACCGCTCGATCCGCCTTGCCAGCCGGTACCCTTGCGGCTAGAATCAACCCATGCAGTTCGACGTTTTTACCTTATTTCCCGGCATCATCCAACCCTATCTCGAAGCCAGCATCCTCCAACGGGCCATCCAGAATGGATTGTTAGAAGTCCGCCTGCACGACATCCGTGCCTGGGCCACCGACAAGCACCACATCACCGACGAGCCGCCTTTCGGCGGCGGCGGTGGGATGGTGATGAAACCCGACCCGATCTTTGCGGCCGTCGAATCCGTACTGGGCAGCCCGCCGGCGTGTCCCTTGATCTTGCTCACACCCCAGGGGCGTACCTATACGCAAAATATCGCCCGCGAGCTGAGTCAACATCCCCGCATCGGACTGATGTGCGGGCGCTACGAAGGTGTGGACGAGCGCGTCCGCCAGAATCTGGTGACCGACGAGATCTCCATCGGCGACTACGTCATCACCGGCGGCGAGATCCCGGCTATGATTCTGATCGACAGCCTCACCCGCCTGATCCCAGGCGCGTTGGGCGATCCGGATGGCGCTGAGGACGATTCGTTTGCCTCCGGCCTGCTCGAATACCCGCACTACACCCGCCCGGCCGAGTTCCGCGGTTGGCGTGTCCCGGACGTATTGCTCTCCGGCAACCACGCCGAGATCGCCCGCTGGCGCCGCCAGCAATCCCTGCAGCGCACCCTGCGCCGGCGGCCAGACCTGCTCGATCATTTTGAGCTGACCCCCCAGGACCGGCGCTATTTGGCCGGTCTGCAACAGCCAGAAGAACCCCCTCAAGACCCCTCTACAACTAAAGATACCCCTCATCAGGCACCCCCTGAAGAGAATTGACCCACCAGCTTTGCCCATCTCGCCCACGAGGAGCAACCATGACCACTCGGTATAGCATCGGAAAAACTTTCTTGCTCGGCTTCGGTTTTTTTGGCGTCAGTGTCATTTGGAGTGTGTACAACGCTTTTGTGCCGATCTTCCTGGCTAATAAATTCAACCTGGCCCCGGCCTGGATCGGCTTTTTCATGACCCTGGATAACATCGCGGCTTTGCTCATCCAGCCGCCGATCGGCGCCTGGTCCGACCGGCTGCGTACACCTATCGGCCGGCGCATGCCCTTCATATTAATCGGCGCGCCAATCGGCGCAGTGGCTTTCGGGTTGATCCCCCAGCAGTCGGTTTTACCTTTGTTTGTGGCCTGCACCAGCACCCTGCTGCTCAGCATGGCCCTCTGGCGTACGCCGGTCGTGGCTCTCATGCCCGATATCACCCCCTCGAAATACCGCTCCCAGGCCAATGGGATCATCAACTTTATGGGCGGGGTCGGAGCCATCATCGCTTTCCTGTATGGGGCCAAACTGTACGACATCAACCAGGCTTACCCCTTCTGGTTGGGTTCCGGGCTGGTGATCCTGTCCTCCCTGCTGGTCTTCGCTTTCATCCGCGAACCGAAATCTTTCGAGGTGACCGATCAGACCGATCCCAACCTGTGGGTCAGCTTGAAAAAAGTTGTCCAGGATGAAGAAAAATCGCCCCTGCGCGTCCTGCTGGCCATCTTCTTCTGGTTTATCGCCTACAATGCGATTGAGGCCTTCTTCACCCTGTACGCGCAGAACCACCTGGGGCTGAAAGCCTCGGATGGCTCCCGCCTGCTGGGACAGCTCTCCCTGCTGTTCGTATTGATGGCCCTGCCGGCCGGCTACATCGGCGCCCGCATTGGCCGGCGTGTGACGATCCTTATCGGCATCGTCGGGTTGAGCCTGTGTATGCTGGCGATGTTCATCTCCCCGGTCGCTACTCTGACCCAGGTGTTGACCAGCCTGCCCATCCTGGGCGCTATGCCGGTGGTCGGGGTGGTCTTGATGCTGGCCGGCGTCTTTTGGGCCCTGATCAACATCAACTCACTGCCGATGGTTGTGGATATGACCGATGACCTGCACATTGGCACGTACACCGGGCTGTACTACCTGTTCTCGACCATGGCCGCGATTATTGGCCCCAATTTGAACGGGCTGATCGTCCAGTTTAGCGGCTCGAATTACGCCAACATTATGGTCACCGGGCCGGTCTTTATGGTCGTCGCCCTGGTGATGATGGCCGGTGTCAAACGCGGTGAAGCCAAAAACCTGCCAGAACCCCCCAGCTTCTAGCCTTTACTCATAAAAACTGCTTTTCCTGCGACTTTGTCAGCACCTGTTCTATACACGGAACAGGTGCTGTTTATTTACCCGATATACTTCGAGAAAACTGGCTCCCAAGATACTCCTTGTCCGCCAATCCAAACCATTATATACTTGGATAACGAACCGGCTCAATTGAGCCCGGTAAGAGTTCCCTTATTTTTCAATCTCTGTAAGAAGAGGAGAAACCCGTATGTCCAAAAAGATCTACTTTGTTGTAGCTGTCCTGATCCTGGCCAGCATGGTCATGAGCTCTTGCGCCTCACCCGCAGCGACCACTGCAGCCCCTGCAGCGACCGAAGTGCCAGCCACTTCTGCCCCTGTAGCAACCGAAGCTCCTGCTGCCACAACCGAAGCGCCTATGGCCACGGAAGCCCCCGCCGCGACTACCGTAACCTCTGGCTCCACTCCCCAACTGCTGGTCGGTGAAGTAACCGACCTGGGCGGTATCGATGACAAATCATTCAACGCCAGTGGATGGTTAGGTGTGCAACAGGCCATTACGGACCTGGGCATCAATGGCAAATACCTGGAATCGACCCAACAATCCGATTACGCCAAGAATATCCAGGAATTCCTGGACGAAAAAGCTGACTTGATCGTCACCGTCGGGTTCTTGCTGGGCGTCGATACAGCCACCGCCGCAAAGAACAACCCCGATTCGAAATTCGCCATTGTGGACTATACCTACCCCGATTGCGCCGAAGGCCAGACCGAAGGTAAAGATTGCGGTTCCGCAACCGAAATGCCCAACGTAGTTGGCTTGACCTTCCAGACCGACCAGGCCGCTTTCCTGGCCGGCTACGTCGCCGCCGGCATGACCAAGACCGGTATCGTGGGTACCTTTGGTGGTCTGCAAATCCCCACCGTCACCATCTTCATGAAAGGTTACGAAGCTGGCGTGAAGTATTACAACCAGAAGAACGGCACCAGCGTAAAGGTCCTTGGCTGGGATGACGCCGCTCAGACCGGTGTATTCGTCAACAACTTCGACTCGACCGATGATGGCCACAAGACCGCCGAATCCCTGCAGCAGGAAGGCGCCGACATCATCATGCCCGTCGCCGGCCCGGTGGGCCTGGGTTCCGCGGCTTACTGCCAGGAAACCAGCACCTGCTTGATCATCGGCGTGGACCAGGACTGGTACGAATTGGCTCCTGAGTACAACTCGGTCGAACTGACCTCCGTTATGAAGAAAATCAACGTTGCCGTGTACAACGTGATCAAATCCGTAATGGATGGCAGCTTCAAGGGTGGTACGCTGAACTCCACCATCGTCGATGGCGGTGTCGATCTGGCTCCGTTCCATGATTTCGACAGCAAGGTACCGGATACCCTGAAGACCGATCTTGCCCAGGTCAAGGCTGACTTGGTCAGCGGCGCGATCACGGTTGACGGCGTGTTGTCTGGCAACTAGGACTTTGTGATTGCAAGAAAAGAGGACCGGGAGTTTCCCGGTCCTCTTCTTTAAAGGGTCGAAACACCCTGCCTTCTAGGATATTGAGTAACGATTTATTCTTATGCAGAAGTCTCTGGGATCTACCGTGGAAGAAGTTATCTATGGGGTTTATTCGAGCGCGAAGCGCACGAATAAACCCCATATACACAACCCATCCCGGTGATTTCCAAAGAACCTTTTCCATTTAGCGCAGGCAGTTACCTTTTTTTTGATACAATAGCCAGTAACTGCTTTTTGTTTTGGGAGAGTCCTATGTCCAACGTGCTTGAATTAAAAGGCATTACCAAAGCATTCCCAGGTGTTGTTGCAAACGATCATATTGACCTGTCGCTGCAAAAAGGCGAAATCCTGGCCCTTTTAGGCGAAAATGGCGCAGGGAAAACCACCCTCATGAACATCCTGTACGGTTTACACAAGCCGGATGAGGGTCAAATCCTGATCAAAGATCAAGTAGTCGATATCGAAGGGCCTAATGACGCCATCCGTCTGGGAATTGGTATGGTCCATCAGCACTTTATGTTGGTGCCGGTCATGACCGTTACGGAAAACGTAATGCTTGGCATAGAACCGACCCGTTATAAGCTCTTCCTGGATAAAGCGCTGGTAAAAAAACAAATCCAGGATATATCCGAGAAGTACGGTCTTGAAGTTGATCCGGATTCATACATCAAGGATTTACCCGTCGGGACCCAGCAGCGGGTGGAAATCATCAAAGTGCTCTATCGCCAACCGGAAACCTTGATCCTCGATGAACCGACTGCCGTACTGACCCCTCAGGAAGTCGAAAGCCTGTTCAAAGTCCTGCGGACACTGGTAGCCAATGGCAAATCGATTATTTTTATCACCCACAAGCTAAAAGAAGTGCTGGCGCTGGCCGACCACATCACCGTGCTGCGCGGCGGCCGGGTGGTGGGCACCGTGGTACCCGCCGAGACGACCCAACAGCAACTGGCCTCGATGATGGTAGGCCGCGAAGTGAACCTGGCCGTCAAGAAGAAACTTGCCACACCCAAGGATGTCGTTCTGGAAGTCAAGGACCTTTACGTCCAGGACGAGAACAAAGAGATGATCGTGCAAGGAGTCACCTTCGATGTCCGCGAAGGTGAAATCTTGGGTCTGGCCGGCGTACAGGGCAACGGGCAAACCGAGCTGGTCTACGCCCTCACCGGCCTGGCGCATGCCGCCCAGGGCAGCATCACCATCGCGAACAAAGAAATTGGTCACGCCTCGGTGCGCCATATTCTCGAAGCCGGCGTGGGACATATCCCGGAGGACCGCCAGAAACACGGGCTGGTACTGCCTTTCGCCGTGCACGACAACCTGGTACTGTGCACTTATTATTTAGAGCCATTTGCCCATGGCATGGTCTTGCAGCAGCAGACGATCAACACCACCGCCGAACAACTGGTCAAGCAGTTCGACATCCGCACAGCCGGCATCGATGTGATTACGTCTACGCTTTCAGGGGGAAACCAGCAGAAAATCATTATTGCGCGTGAGCTCTCGCGCCCAACCAAATTATTGATTGCTTCCCAACCGACCCGCGGCCTGGATGTAGGCTCAATCGAGTACATTCACAGCCAAATTGTCAAGAAACGCGACGAAGGGGTGGCGGTATTGTTGGTATCGCCCGAGTTGGATGAGATTATTGCCCTTTCCGATCGCATTGCCGTGATGTACAAGGGACAAATTGCGGATATCGTCCCTGCCGTAGGCGTCAATCGAGAATACCTCGGCTTGTTGATGGCTGGGGTCAAGCCCTCGGAGGCCATCGTGACTACGCCCCCGAACACAACCGAAATTGAAGTGGATCGCGTGTTTTAGGAGCAATCACCTTGAACAGCCAAACAGAAACTGTAACCCCCAATATACCCATGCCGGAGCCCCAACCCAAGCCGGCCAGGAAGAGAAAACTTTCCTCCGGGCAGACCATCCTGATCCCCATCCTGGCCGTCGTGACCGGCCTGCTGATTGGCGCAATCGTTATTATGGCCACCAATGTGGATGTGCTGGCCGCCTGGAAAAACTTTTTCACAGACCCCGGAACGGCCCTTTCGGCCAGTTGGAACGCGATTGCTACCGCGTACGGTTCCTTGTTCGTCGGCGCGTTGGGTGACCCGGCCACAATCATCGCCGGTTTTCGCCAATGGTTCAGCACCGGCGATAGCAGCGCCCTGATCAAATCGATTTACCCCATCACCGAAAGCCTGACTGCCTCGACTCCCTACATCATTGCCGGCCTGGCGTTGGCGATTGGTTTCGTGGCCGGCCTGTTCAATATCGGCGCCGAAGGCCAATTCTTGATGGGCGCGCTCGCATCCGCCTTCGTCGGCTATAGCATCGTTGGACTGCCCTGGTACATCCATTTACCCCTGGCGCTGGTCGCCGGGGCCGTGGGAGGCGCCTTGTGGGCATTTATTCCCGGCCTTTTGAAAGCCACCGTCGGTGCGCACGAAGTCGTGACCACCATCATGATGAACTACATCTCTTATGCTTTGAGCCAGTGGCTGCTCAACGGCCCCATGAAAGCGCCGGGGTACCGCCCGTTGACGCCGGTGATCGAAGACTCGGCCATGCTGCCACACTTTTTCCCCTCTCCACTGCGCTTCAATTGGGGCTTTTTTCTTGCACTGGCCATCGCGGTTTTTGTGTATTGGCTGCTTTTCAAAACTACGCTTGGCTACGAAATCCGGGCCGTGGGTTTCAACCCCAATGCGGCTAAATACGCCGGCATTAATATTGTCGCCAACACCATCATTGTGATGCTTATCAGCGGCGGCCTGGCCGGGCTGGCCGGTGGGGTTCAGGTGCTGGGTGTGGATCACTGGGTTTCGCAAGGGTATTCATCCGGTTACGGCTTCAACTCCATCGCGGTCGCCTTACTGGGCAACAGTCACCCATTAGGAGTGGTATTAGCGGCCATTTTGTTTGGTGTACTGAGCAGCGGCGCCACCCGGATGCAGTCGATGGCGAATATTCCTATCAGCATCATTTCGTTCATCCAGGGTTTGGTGATCGTTTTCGTTGCCGCCCCCGCTATCATCCGGGCCATCTACCGGATCCGCACCAACAAAAAAGAAGACGCATCCATAAATCCCGAGGTCGTCAATCAACTCCCGACTTCAGGAAGCACAAAACTATAAACCGAGGGATTCATGGCAAATAATACGCAGCTCATCAATATCTACAAGAATACCCCCCGCCGGCGATATATATGGGGTATCTTACTGATCGTTGTGGGAGTTTTCATGGCCCTCGTCTTCGGGAGAAGTGTTTCGGCGGACCAGGTCTCGACGTTTGGGATGAATTTGACCAGCGCCGAGGCGATCACGATTCCCAATATCATCGTTCCCGCGCAGACCTCCATCTACGTCCTGGCCCTGGTCACGATCGGGTTGGGTGCCTGGCAACTGGCCCGCGGCGTCCGCTCCATGGGCCTGGTGATTGGCGTCCTGGCCTTCACTTTCATCGCCTCTTTCCTGGTCTGGGCCGCAGCCGGAAAGTCTTTCAACCTGGAAGGCATGATCAGTACTGCCCTGGTGCGCGCCACACCAATTGCCCTGGCCGCCTTGTGCGGGGTTATCAGCGAGCGCTCGGCCGTGATCAATATCGGTATCGAGGGCATTATGCTGATCTCCGCCCAGACCGCGGTGGTTGCGTCCACGTTGACCCACAACCTGTTCGTCGGGTTGGTCGTCGCCATCCTCACCGGTGGCCTGATCGCTGGCCTGCACGCGGTCCTTTGTATCAAATACAAAGTCAATCACATCATCAGTGGTACCGCGGTCAATATTCTGGGCACCGGCATCACTACCTTCATCTCACAGAAATATCTCGAACAAAACATTGATTTGCTCAATAACTCCGCCACCTTTCCGTCCATCACCATCCCGCTTTTATCCAAAATTCCCATCATTGGACCGGCGCTGTTCGAGAACAACCTGATCGTCTATTTGATGATCTTGTTGGTGATCGGCATGCAGATCATGCTGTTCTTCACCCCCTGGGGACTGCGTACCCGCGCCGTTGGCGAACATCCCCGTGCAGCGGACACCGTCGGCGTGAATGTGTACCTGACTCGCTACATCAATACCATCATCGGCGGGTTGATCGCCGGCCTGGGCGGCGCCTATTTCACCATTGGTGCGGTGGGCCGCTTCGACCAGGATATGACCGCCGGGAAAGGCTTTATCGGCCTGGCGGCCATGATTTTTGGCAATTACACGCCGGTAGGGGCCTTTTCCTCCTCGGTGATCTTTGGCTTCGCCGATTCGCTCCAGGTGAAGATGCAAATCCTCAGCCTGTCGATACCCTCGCAATTTTTGCAGATGATCCCGTATATTGTAACGATCATCGTGTTGGCCGGCGTGGTCGGGCGCGCCAGCGTCCCTGCCGCGGATGGGCAGCCCTACGAAAATCAATAACAATTGAGTTATACGAAAAAAGGCCCGGTGCTCCGCACCGGGCCTTTTTTCGTATAACTCAAGTTTTAAGGCGCTTTCCCGGCCTAGAGCATAAAGCCTTCCCCCTTGATGGGGGAAGGTTTGGATGGGGGTTTAGCGCCGGCCAAACAAACCATCACGGCAGCTCAAGGCTCTCCCTGCCCGGCGCATTCCCGGCTTCGAAAGCCGGGCTACAAAGCCGGGCTACAAAGCCGGGCAGCCCCAAGATTCTCCTTGTTATAATTAAACGCAACCGCAACATCGATTTCACGTAAATACAATGGTTTGTTGCCTTATACGAAAGGATTCAAATGGCTACCATTGAGGTTAAAAATATCAGCAAGAAGTTTGGCCAACAACTGGCCGTGGATCAGGTTTCCTTTGACGTGCAGCCCGGGGAAATCTTTGGCCTGTTAGGGCCAAACGGAGCCGGAAAAACGACCACTATCCGGATCATCCTCGACATTTTCAAAGCGGATTCGGGGGATGTCAGCATCCTGGGCGGGAAAATGACCGAAGCCAAGAAAAACAAGGTCGGTTATCTGCCCGAAGAGCGCGGATTATACCAGGACGTCCAATTGGAGACCTGCCTGACTTACCTGGCTACCTTAAAAGGGATGAAACCAGACCAGGCCACCCCGCGGGTGGAAGCCCTGATGAAAGAATTCGATTTGTTCGACCACCGTAAGAAGAACATCAAAGAATTATCCAAAGGGATGCAGCAGAAAGCTCAGTTGATCACCGCCCTGGTGCACGAGCCTGAGCTGATCATCATCGACGAGCCTTTTACCGCACTCGACCCGGTCAACACCCAGATGGTTAAAGACCTGCTGCGCGACCAGCGCCAGAAAGGCAAGACCATTGTGATGTGCACCCACCAGATGCACCAGGTGGAGGAATTGTGCGACCGGCTGGTGCTGATCAACCAGGGCCATGTTTTGCTGTACGGCAAAATCGACGATATCCGCCGCCAGTATTCCGGCCAGGATATTCTCATCCAGCCGGTCGGTGAACTGCCGTCCGTCCTGCCGGGTGTCGAGAGAATCGAGCACCAGAACGGCGGGTTCAGGGTCCACCTGGGCGAAACGGCATCTCCACAAGAACTGCTGAAATCCCTGGTCGAAAAGAACGTAACCCTGGAGAAGTTCGAGATCGCAATGCCCACCCTGGACCAGATCTTCATTCAGGTGGTTACCCAGGAAGGGAACGGGGCATGAGCAAGCTGTGGTTGGTTCTCAAGCGGGAGTACCTGCGCCATGTGCTGCGCAAGCGCTTTATTTTCGCCATCCTGTCTGTGCCCATTTTTATTGTGGTCATCGTGGCGATTGGTTTTCTCTCGGCTTACCTGGGCAGCGATTTTCGCCCGGTCGGGTACGTGGACCAATCCGGCGAGTTCGCCAACGCCCAACCGCTGCCCAACAAGGGCAGCCGCCTGTTCCCGGATGTGCGCTTCCAGCCGTACGAACTCGATCCAGTCGGCCGAACAGGCCATGCAAAAAGGGACCATCCAGGGCTATTTTCAAATCGAACCGGATTATGCCCAGACCGGATCCGTCCGGCTGATCTCGGAAAAGCAGCTCGATTCGGACGTGACCAGCGGTTTCTACAGTTTCCTGTTTTCGAACCTGGTTTCGGGCCAGCCGCAGAACCTGCGTGAGCGTCTGGTAGATGGGCCAAACGTGATCGTCCACGCCAGCGATCAGAAAAGCTCGGCGGATGCGAACAACCTGTTCGTGTTCTTGGTGGCCACTTTTGCCGGTATCCTCTTCGTCATCGCCATCAATACTTCCGGCGGCTATTTGATGCAGGCCGTGGTTGAGGAAAAAGAGAACCGCACCATGGAGATCGTGCTGACTTCGGTCTCGCCAACCCAGTTGATGGCCGGTAAAATCATCGGCAACCTGGCGGTTGGCCTGACCCAGCTCGTGATCTGGGTGCTGGCCGGTGTGGCCGGGATCATCGTGGCATTGCAAGTAATCCCCGGCTTTACCAACCCGGGCATCGATCCGGCTTTCTTGTGGCTGCTGCTCGCCACTTTCCTGCCCGCATTCGTCATGTTGGCCGCGCTGATGGCCATGATCGGCGCCACGGCGACTGAAGCCCGCGAAGCGCAGCAAGTGGCCGGCCTCTTCACCATCCCGGTTATCATGCCACTCTGGTTCACCGCCGCGATTATTCAAAGCCCCAACAGCCCCCTGGCAATCGGTTTCAGCCTGTTCCCTTTGACTGCGCCTATGACCCTGCCGATGCGGGTGACGTTAACCAGCGTGCCGGCCTGGCAAATCGCGGCATCGCTGGCCATCCTGGTGGTCTGCGCCGCCGGAGCAATCTGGCTGGCCAGCCGGGCCTTCCAACTGGGATTGCTGCGCTACGGCAAGAAAATCCGCCTGGCAGAGCTGTTCCGCCGGGCACCCCAACCTGCGGGGAATAAACTATGAACAAGTCTTTTATCATTTACCGCTACGAATTATTGAAGGTGCTGCGCAGCCGTTCGTTTCAGTTCACGCTAATCCTGCTGCCTTTGATTTCGTTTTTCATTTTCTGGATCTTCGGACGTTTGCAGGGCAGCAACCAGTCCTCGATTGTAACCGACATCATCGCTCCCCCACCCCAGGTCGAGGTCCAGGGATTGGTTGACTTGAGCGGCATCGTTAAAACCATTCCCGGCGATTATGCCAAATCTTTCGTCCGTTTCCCGGATGCGCAAAGCGCCCAGGAGTTTGTGCAAAGCGGCAAAATCAATGGCTATTACATCATCTCGGCCGATTACCTGGCCAGCGGCGATGTCGAATACTTCCGTACCGATTACAATCCCGTCATGGGCATACCTCAATCGAACGATTTGCGCGCAATTCTACAGACCAACTTGCTGGCCGGCGATCCCGCCTTGCAGGACCGGCTCAACCACATCTTCAACCTGAATGTAGATGTATTGAACCCGGATAATTCGCGTAACCCTGCGAGTGCTTTTACCTTTTTCCTGCCGTATATCGTCACATTTCTCTTTTACATCCTTATCCTGGGCTCATCCAGCATGATGTTGAGCAACATCTCGAATGAGAAACAGAACCGGGTCATGGAAGTCTTGCTGACCTCGGTGCGCCCCCTACAGTTGATGACCGGTAAAATCCTGGCCCTGGGCACCTGCGGACTGCTTCAAACCGTGGTCTGGTCCGGCATTGGGTTGATTATGCTGCGCTTGAGCGGCCAGACATTCTCGCTGCCGCCGGAGTTCCAACTGCCCATCTCCATCCTGGCCTGGGGTGTGGTGTTCTTCCTGTTGGGGTACGCCATGTTCGCCGGCCTGCTGGCCGGTGTGGGCGCCCTGGTGCCGAACCTGCGCGAATCATCGCAGGCGACCATGATCGTGGTCATTCCCATGGTCATTCCGTTGATGTTCATCTCTGCCCTGATCGACAGCCCCAACTCGGCCATCTCGATTGTATTGAGCTTGTTTCCGCTGACCGCTCCGGTCGCCATGATGACCCGTCTTTCTGCGGCCACCATCCCCTTCTGGCAGCCTTTGCTGTCTGCGGTCCTGCAAGCGATCACCGCCGTGCTGATCATTCGTGCTGTGGCGGGTATGTTCCGCGCCCAGACGCTGCTTTCCGGCAGGCCGTTCAACCTGAAGATATTCGTGCAGGCCCTGGCCGGCAGGCTGGGCTAACCCCGCGGATGGTTAAACTAATTTGGACAAGAAACTAAAAAACGGATCCTTCAAGAAATATCTGCTCTTACTGGTTTGGGCTGTCGGGATCATTTTCCCGATGGCCTGGCTGGGAACGAAGAACCAGGCCTTTGGGGCCTGGTTCAATGCTTTCTTTCAACCGGCCTGGATGCATGTATTGATGCATAGCCTGCTCTATGCCGTCCTGGCCTGCCTTGCGGCCTGGATTTTACACCGGCCGGGTAAATCCCTGCCGCTGGCCGGCATCCTGGGCATCTGCCTGGCAGTCGCGCTGGTCCAGGAGGGGTTTCAAGCCGTGACCACCGATCCCTTCTCGCCTGCCGGCATCAGCTACGACCTGGCCGTGGACGCCTGCGGCGCTTCGCTGGGACTGCTGGCCTTTAGCGCCGCCCGCTGGGGAAGAATTAACCACAGGTAGGCCCGGATAGACACAGATAAAAGGAAATAAGCTCGAAATTGAGGTATTCGCGGGGGCTTCGCCCCCGCGAATACCTCAATTTCGAGCCCTTTTTAACATGGGCCTGAGCTGTTACGATTATTCTTCTCCCCTTCCCCTGAACTTGTTCTGGGGGAAGGGGCCGGGGGATGAGGGAGAGGGCTCTTTATCCATCCAGTTGGCTGAGCGCGTGCATTTGCTCCTTCAGGCTGGCATATAACCCTCGGTAGACCTCGTATACACGCTGGTATTTTTCCTGGTAGGACGGGTCTGGCTGGGCGGAAGTCTTGATCGAAACGCACTGCCGGGCGGCTGCTTCCACACCGGCAAATATGCCGCTGCCCACACCAGCCAGCAGAGCCGCCCCATAGGCCGGGCCTTCCTCGGCCGCCAGGGTAACCACCTCACTGCCGTAGATATCGGCCTGCATTTGCTGCCATAGGGCACTGCGCGCTCCGCCGCCGGTCGCGCGCACCTGCTCGATCGACAATCCCAACCCACGCATAATGTCCAGGCCATCTCGCATCGAAAAAGTCACGCCTTCCATCACTGCCCGTACCAGGTGAGCGGCCGTGTGGCGCACCGTCAGGCCTACAAAAGCACCGCGGGCCAGCGGATCCAGGTGCGGCGTGCGCTCGCCCGTCAGGTAAGGCAGAAAAACCAGCCCTTCCGCGCCGGGCGGCACGTCGGCGGCTGCATTCGTCAATTGGTCGTAATCCAGCTCGAGGGTACTGCTGCGGCCGAAGGTCTGCATCGCTTCGCGCAGGGTATCGCGCAGCCAGCGGAAAGAGCCGCCGGCCGAAAGGGTCACCGCCATCAGATGATACTTGCCGGGTACGGCATGGCAAAAAGTGTGCAGCCGGCCCTGCGGGTCGAACACCGGCGCCTCACTATGCGCAAAGACCACCCCGCTGGTACCGATACTGCTGCTGACGATACCTCCCCGGACGATGCCGGTGCCCACTGCCGCGGCGGCGTTATCCCCGCCACCGGCGATCACGGGGATGCCGGCCGGCAGCCCCAGGGCCTCGGCCACCGCCGGCATCAATGCGCCGGTGATTTCGGGGCCTTCGTACACCCTGGGCAGCCAGGCCAGGGGGAGGTCGAGCTTCTCGAGGATCTCACTGCTCCAATCGCGGGTTTTAAGGTCGAGCAGCAGCGTGCCGGCGGCATCGGATGCATCCGTGGCGCTTTCACCGGTCAGGCACAGGCGTACGTAATCCTTGGGCAGCAATACCCGGGCAACCCGTTCAAAATTCTTGGGCTCGTGATTCCGCAGCCACAGGATCTTGGAGCTTTGAAAGCCGGTCAGGGCCGGGTTGCCGGCCAGCTCGATCAGCCGCTCCGCCCCTACCCGTCGGGTGATCTCGGCGCATTCATCGGCCGTGCGCTGGTCGTTCCACAATAACGCCGGGCGGATGACCGCATCCTGTTTGTCCAGGAAAACCGAACCGTGCATCTGTCCGGTCAGGCCGATGCCAATGATTTCATCGGGTGCTACTTTTGCATCCGCCACCGCCTGGCGGATGGCCGCCTGGGAGCCGCGCCACCAATCCGCCGGGTCCTGCTCGCTCCACAACGGGTGCGGGCTGGAAAGCGGGTACTCAGCCATTGCCGAAGACAATACCTTGCCTTTTTCATCCACCACGACGGCTTTGGTGCCGCTGGTGCCAACGTCGAGTCCCAATACACAGGCCATGGCAAACCTCTTTCTGAATGGCAAAAAACTAGCGTACCCCTAACAACAATTCAACGGTGAGCTGGTCCAGGCGCTCATATTTCCAGCCGCGCCGCGCCAGCGCCGGCCGGTCAAAGGTCACCGCTTTAAGGGCATCCGCTTTAGCCGGGGTAAATTTGCCGGTCAGCTCAGACAGGCTGCCGTCATCGGCATTGATCTCTGCCAGCAAAGCCTGGATTTCGCTATCCTGGTTGAAGCGGGCAGCCTTTTCTTTGAGGATCAGATAGGTGCGCATACAACCCACGGCAAAGTCCTTGACACCTGCCACGTCTTCAGTCCGGAAAGCGTGTGCATCGAAATGGCGGCTGCCGGGATAGCCCACGTCCTCGAGGAACTTGACCAGGAAGAACGCCGACTTGAGATTGACCATGCCGAAGCGGTAATCCTGGTCGTAGCGCCCGAAGGCCTGGTCGTTCAGATCGATGTGGAAGAGCTTGCCGGCGTCCCAGGCCTGGGCCACCGCATGGGTAAAGTTCAAGCCGGCCATATGCTCGTGCGCCACCTCCGGGTTGACCCCCACCATCTCGGGATGATCCAGGGTTGCGATAAAACCCAACATGGCTCCGACAGTGGGCAGGTACAGGTCACCACGCGGCTCGTTGGGCTTGGCTTCCAGGGCAAAATTGAGGTCATAGGATTGGGAGGTGGCGTAATCGCACAAGAAATTGAGCGCATCGCGGAAACGCTGGCTGGCGACCAGTGGGCTCTTGGCTGCGTCGGTCTCTACGCCTTCCCGCCCGCCCCAAAATACGTAGATTTTGGCACCTAACTCCACCCCCAGGTCGATAGCCCGCATGGTTTTCTGCAAGGCATAAGCGCGGACCTTGGGATCGTTGGAGGTAAAAGCGCCTTCCTTGAAAACCGGGTTGCCGAACAGGTTGGTGGTGGCCATCGGCACTACCAGGCCGGTATCCGCCAGGGCTTGCTTGAACTCTTTGACAATTTGGGCCTTTTCCGAGGGACTGGCATCGATCGGTACCAGGTCATTGTCGTGGAAATTGACTCCATACGCCCCGGCATCGGCGGCGATATGGACAATTTCGGCCGGGCTGAGCTGTTCACGTACCGGGTCGCCGAATGGATCGCGGCCAGTGTTGCCAATCGTCCATAAACCGAAAGTGAATTTATGCTCGGGTTTGGGTTGATACGGGTCCATTTTTATTCTCCTGATTCTGGCTGAAAATCTTGAATTTCCCTGCCCTGGTTCAGGTCGATCTCAGGGTTTGGATTTAAGTACCGGATTGGACAAAATACGCTGATAAACACTGGCCACGCCGCCCACCGGACAGGCATCTTTGCCGTAGCGGGCCGACACGACGTTCACGCCGCGGGCCGACCAGTGCAAGGCCCGGGCTTCGATCTCCCTGCGGATGGAAGGCAGCAGGGTATCGTATGCAGCACTCAAAGCGCCGCCAAACACAACCATTTCGGGGTTGAACGCATTGATCAGATTGGCCAGGCCGATGCCCAGGTAGCGCCCGGTCTCCTCCAGCGCGTGCAACACCACCGCATCGCCGGTATGGGCCGCCTCGATCACCCGTTCGACCGTGAGACGCTCCGGCCCGGCCGCGGACAGGCCGCTCAATGAGGAAGGTTCCCCGGCCGCGATTGCCTGCTCGATCCGCCGGAAAACTGCCCACTGGCTGACCAGCGTCTCCCAGCAGCCGGTGTTACCACAGTTACAGCGCAGCCCCTGCGGGTCGATGGTCATGTGGCCAAACTCACCGCTGAAGCCGTTGGCGCCCTTTAACACCTGCCCATCCAGAACTACCCCACCGCCCAGGCCCACCCCGGCCGAGACGAACAAAACATAGCTTGCCAACCGGGCCGCGCCGAAAATACTCTCTCCCAGGGCCGCCAGATTGGCTTCGTTGTCCACAACCACCGGGAAGGGAAAACGGGCCTCGAGCAGGCTGCGCAAAGGCAGGTCGCGCCAGCCCAGGTTAGGGGCAAAAAGCAGGTCACCTTTTTCCTCATCGACCAGGCCCGGCACACCCAGGCCCAGCCCCAGGATGCGGCTGCCGGCCGGCGCCTGTTCCGCCCCGGTCAAAATGAGTTTACCGGCCTGGGTCAGAACGGCTTCCTGACTTGCCGCCGGATCGGTGGCTTCTCGCCTGTGCCAGAGGATATCGGCGGAGAAATTGGTCAGGATCACGGAAATAAAGTCCACCCCAATTTCCGCTCCCAGGATGTAGCCGGCCTGCGGATCCAGCTCCAGCGAAATCGACGGCCGCCCTACCGGTCCCGATTCTAGCCCAACCTCGCGTACAAAGCCCTGTTCGATCAATTCCTTGACCAGGCTGGAGACGGTCGGCTTGGTCAAGCCGGTCATTTCGGCCAGCCCGGCCCGCGAGAGCGAGGGATGGTCGCGCAAACAGCCCAGCAGAAGCACCAGGTTCATCTCCCGCATGCGTGTATGATCGACTGCGTTTCGAAGACTGTTCATGAGATAGCTAGTCCGGGATTTAGTTAGTTATATTAACTAATAAATTCATGATACATCGCCTGGCGGCCAGAGTCAAGCAGTTTTACGAGGGAGTTTTTATAGGGCTTCGCCCTATAAAAACTCCCTCGTAAAAACCACGAAAAGAGGGCAAACAGGTCTTTTCCAGCTATAATTGCGACAACTTTTTAGCTTTCCCAGGGTTTAATACAGGAAAAGGAGACCGTTTCATGGCCGAACGCACTTATCAAGTTTATCCATATCGCTGGGTAATTCTGGCAGTTTTCATGTTCATCAACCTGACCATCCAGGTCCTATGGATCTGCTACGCGCCGATCAGCGGGCTGGCCGCCAGCTATTACGGCGTCAGCGATCTGCAGATTGGCCTGCTGGCGATGACCTTCATGATCGTATACGTACCGCTATCCATCCCGATCTCGTGGATGATCGATACCATGGGTTACCGTAAAGCGGTCAATATCGGCGCGATCCTGCTGGGCGTATTTGGCCTGTTGCGTGGCTTTCTGGCCGCCGATTACACCTGGGTGCTGATCGCGACCATCGGCGTCGCCATAGCACAGCCTTTCATGCTAAACGCCGTCACCACCGTGGCCGCCAAATGGTTCCCCCTGGACGAACGCGCCACCGCGTCCGGGTTGGCCCTGGTGGCCGGGTTCCTCGGCATCGGCATCGGCCAGGTGACCGCGCCCATGCTGGCATTGACCTACGGCATTCCCACCATGCAGCTCATCTTTGGCATCGCCGCGGCTGTGTCAGCCGTGGCCTTTTTGCTGTTAACTCGCGAGGAACCGCCCACACCCCCCTGCCCTCCCGGCCAGGAATCACGAGCGCTGGTCCTGGATGGGCTCAAGTCGATGCTCGCCATGCGCGATATTTGGGTCTTGCTGTTCCTCTTCCTGATCGGGCTGGGTATTTTCAACGGCGTCTCCACCTGGATCGAAAATATTGTCCGCCCGCGCGGTTTCAACCCCACCCAGGCAGGTGATCTGGGCGGCGTGATGCTGCTTGGCGGAATCATCGGGGCGATTGTTGTCCCGGCTTTCTCGGATAAACTCCAGCAGCGCAAGAACTTCCTTCTGCTGGGCATGGTCCTGGCCATCCCGGGTATGATTGGGGTAACTTTTGCCGGCCAGTACTGGCTGTCGATCCTGTCGTTCTTCTTCCTGGGTTTCTTCCTGATGAGCCTGGCGCCGATTGGCTTCCAATACGCGGCCGAAATTACTTACCCGGCCCCGGAAGGCACCTCCAATGGGCTGCTCAACCTGGCCGGGCAAATTTCGGTAGTTTTTATCTATGCCATGGATGCGATCAAAGGCGCGGATGGTTCATTCACACTTTCGCTCTCGATCTTTGTCGTGCTGATGATCGTGTGTGCTTTTTTGATCCTGGCGCTGCACGAATCACCCATGGCCGGCGCTCGTCCAGAGCAATTAGCCCCGGACATCAACGCCGAATAGCAAGGATAAAAAACCGCTATTTTATCGATTATTCAAAACAGGGCGAAGAAGACATTCTTCGCCCTGTTTGGTTTAATGCGCTCCCTACTTTCGCGGATCTGTCTTGGCAAACGCAAAGAATTCCTCCTTCGCTCCCCCTTGTTGAGGCTGTTTCTTGCCCCCTTCTAAACGGGGGTTGGGGGATTCTTTTGTTTCTTGCCCCCTTCTAAAAGGGGGTTGGGGGATTCTTGCATTTGCCTGGAAGCAGGCAAATCTAAATAAGACAACCTCTTTTCTTGAGAAATCCATATATTTTGCCAGGGCTTTGCCCTGGCAAAATATATGGATTTCCTTAGCGAATCTGAGAGCGGTTTCAACAATTTTCGCGAAACTGCTTGACAAAGCATTTTCTCCGTGCTAAATTGTAGTCGAAACGCTTCGACTAAGCGCTTCGACGATTTCAATCTCCCCACCATCGAGGAAACCTGTGTCAAAAATGTCTGATGTAGCAAAACGAGCCGGCGTCGCCTTGAGTACCGTCTCGTACGCGCTCAATGGTACCCGGCCAATTTCGGACGAAACTCGGCAGAAGATTTTTACTGCGATGGAAGAGTTGGGTTATAAACCGCATGCCCTGGCACGTGGACTGGCTTCTAAACACAGCCATATCATCGCCCTCCTTTTTCCGGCCATCGACCGCGGCCTGGGGATAACTGAATTGGAATTCGTTACCAATGCGACGGAAGCCGCCCGCGAAAATGGCTACAACCTGGTCCTGTGGTCGTCGCTTATGCACACCCAGGAATTGCGCGAATTGATTCAGCAGGGGTTAGTGGATGGCGTTGTGGTCATGGAAGTGAATCTGCACGATAAACGGGTGGAGCTACTTCGCGAGATGAACATCCCTTTCAGCCTGATCGGCCGTTGCGCCGACACTGAAGGGATTGATTATACAGACATCGATTTCGAGGAAACGGTCCGGGTCGTAGTCGATTACCTGGCAGGGCTGGGCCATCGCAAAATCGGGCTCTTGAACCAGACCAGGCAGGCCTACGATGAAGGCTA
The DNA here is from genome assembly GCA_963704755.1 of uncultured Chloroflexia bacterium. Classification (GTDB taxonomy): domain Bacteria; phylum Chloroflexota; class Anaerolineae; order Anaerolineales; family Anaerolineaceae; genus Bellilinea. The sequence continues at coordinate 3,897,916 of OY969938.1, read as the reverse complement.
CGGGCCGGTGCTGCGGACACAAACCAGCTTCGAGGCTACCATGCAAGAACGGGGGCTATATGGGGTCACACAATTCTGCCGTACCAATCCTACGGCCGGATACGAAGCCACGAACGAGTTATTCCAGATCTGTCCAGACATGACTGCCCTGGTGGCCATGAACGAACGGGCCATTCCAGGCATCCTGCAAGCCATATCCGACCGGGGATTTAAAATCCCGGACGATTTTTCTCTGGTGGTGCTCGTCTCATCGGAACGGATCGCCGAGATGGTCATTCCTCACCTGACGACCAGCGATTCGCCCAGCTCAGAATTGGGTCGTATGGGTGTCGAATTATTGATCCGCAAGCTGGAAGACCACGACAGGGTTGTGCAACAAGTATTGGTACCTTGCCAACTGATTATCCGCGGCAGTACGGGTCCCTGCCGGCCTCGCAATCTGAACTAACGCCTCTCTTTCTACCAGACCTGAACCGAATATAACAGCAAATCTGTAGCGGATTCCTAAGCGCTACGGTTGGCTATTGCATTGCTTGTTTCCCATTCAACCCGGTACATTCCCATTCGATAATAACCTCGTTTCCTGATCGATGCTCGAAAGGAGGTGCAATAACCCCAAACAACGTTCGCCGTTCGACCGTTCTTGTCCTATCGTCTTTCTAAATCTCAAAAGGAGAATAGGGATGTCCAATAAAACCATTAAGTTGTTTTCTATCGTGATGGCAACAGCGATGCTCTTAACCGCGGCTGCTTGTGGAGCCACAGCCACTACCCAACCAGCCCCTACCACTGCCCCCACTACTGCTCCCAGCCAGCCGACCGATACAACGGTAGCTGCAGCCACGATGCCGGCAGAAACGCAGCCGGCAGAAACCCAACCGGCCGAACAGCGCGTGCTGAATGTATGGCATTATGAATCGGACACCGGCGCGATGGGCCAGGCCTGGGCCGCTGCCAAAACCGAATTCGAAGCCACTCACCCCGGCGTGACGGTCAATTTGGATAACACCCGCGGCTTCGAACAAATTCGCCAGACGGCCAGCATGATCCTGAACTCTGACGAAGCACCGGACGTCATGGAATACAATAAAGGCAACGCCACTGCCGGATTGCTCTCTCAGCAAGGCCTGCTGACCGACATGACCGACGAAGTCACCAAGCGTGGCTGGGACAAGATCCTCACCGGGGGGATGCAAACCACATCTCGCTATGAAAACGGTGTAATGGGATCGGGTCCCTGGTACGGCGTAACTAATTACGGCGAGTTCGTGATGGTTTATTACAATAAAGACCTGTTCAAACAATACGGTGTCGAAATACCCACCACCCTAGATGAACTTGAAACCGCCATGGACAAATTTGTCGCCGCTGGTCTGGTTCCCATTGCTACCGGCGCAAGCGAATACCCCGCTCAACAAGTTTTTTACGAATTGGTCCTCAGCCAGGCCGATCAGAGCTTGATCGATGACTACCAGTTATACAAGGCCCCGACCGATTTCCATGATGCCGCCTGGACTTTTGGCGCTCAAACAATGGCCGATTGGGTCAGCAAGGGCTACATCGAGAAAAACAGCACCTCGATGGGCGCAGAAGACATGGGCCTGGGCTTTGAATGCGGCAAATATCCCATGATGATTTCGGGAAGCTGGTGGTACAGCCGCTTCATCAGCGAAATCACCGGTTTTGACTGGGGCATTTTCCTCTTCCCCGGCAACACCTACAACCCCGGCTCCGGCGGAAACCTGTGGGTAATCCCCTCCAACTCCAAGAACAAAGACCTGGCCTACGATTGGATCGATATTACCATGGGCAAGGATATCCAGAATATCCTGGGCGCTCAAGGCGGCCTGCCGGTGAACGCAGACCCCAGCCAGATCACCGATCCCAAGATCCAGGAACTGGTCACGGCCTTCAACACGTTTTCTCCAGGAGCGGCTTTCTATCCGGATTGGCCGGCCGCCGGTCTGTACGACGCTCTGGTCAGTGACGTTCAAGACCTGATCAACGGCACCACTACTCCGACCCAGATGTTGGACGCAATTTCGACCTTCTATAACGAGAACAAGCCCTAAAGCAGCTCAAATTTACCGGCAGTAGAAAACACAGGAGGCAGTGCTTCCGGATGGTCCTGAGGCACTGCCTTTCTTCAAGGAGGCGAAATGGCTAGGAGAAAAACGTATTTAAACCGCGGGTTCGCGGCTTTTCTCATACCTGGCTTGATCGGCTTGACGGTGATCATCATCCTGCCCTTTTTGGTCACCGTCGCCGCCAGCTTCACCAAATGGAATGGGGTCAATCCACCCGTCTGGGTCGGCCTGGCCAATTACGCGCGGGCCGTCTCGGATTTGAAGTTCTGGGCCGCATTTCGCAACAACCTGGTAATGATTTTGGCCGTTACCGTCGTCCCGACCATCCTGGGGTTACTGATCTCGGTCTTCTTGTTCGATTACTTTACCCGCAAATTCAGCCCCGGACTGGCCAATTTCTTCAAAGCTGCCCTGTACATTCCCCAGGTTTTACCCGTCGCCATTGCCGGCGTGGTCTGGCGCTGGATTCTAAACCCCAATTGGGGTTCGCTCAACGCCACGCTGACCTCGATCGGCCTGGACAACCTGGCCCGCAACTGGCTGGGAGACCCATCCACTGCACTGCCGGCGGTGATGGTGATCATGGTCTGGTTCCAAATTGGGTATCCGCTGGTGATTTTCATGGCCGCGCTGCAGCGGGTCGATCCGGAATTATTAGAGGCAGCCGAGATGGACGGGGCTACCTGGCTGCAAAAATTTTTTTACATCACCATTCATCAAATTCGCCCCGAAGTTTTCGTGGTGGTCGTCACAACCACCATTTACTCGCTTAAGTTATTTGGCCAGATTTACGTCCTCACTCGCGGTGGGCCAGGGTCGGCCACGATCGTGCCTTCGTATTACACCTACCAGGCCCTGTTCGAGCAGGCCAATGTAGGTTATGGCTCGACCATTGCCACAGTCATGACCATTATCATTCTGTTGTTGACGTTCTTGTTCATCCGCTTACAGGTAAAACAGGAGTTTTCTCATGAGGACGCTTAACGTGGAGTATCCACGCCGGAGAACATACGGCCTGCAGAAATCCCTTTCGCTGGCCGTCATGATCTTGCTGGTTATCATCACCCTCTACCCCCTGGCCATTGTGGGGCTGAATGCTTTCAAGAGTCCTCAGGATTATGCCAGTAACGGCCCCATGAGCCTGCCGTTGAGCTTTTATGTGGATGGCCTGGTCACCTTCTGGAATTGGGTATCCTTTGGCACCAAATTGATCAACAGTGCCGAAATCAGCCTGGCGGTGGCAGTCTTCGGGGTGGTGCTTTCCCTTTTCAATGCCTTTGCCCTGGGGATTGGGAAAATCAAAGGACGGGCCTTCCTGCTGGTTTTGTTCCTGTTGGGCAATTTCATGCCCAATGAAGCATTGGTCTATCCCCTGTATTATTTTGCCAAAGCAGTCCATTTATACGATACCAAGCTGGCCGTCGTGCTGGTATTCACGGTCATCCAGAGCGCCTTCGGCACCTATCTACTCACCTCGGTGTTCAGTGAATTTCCGCGCGAGCTTATCGAGGCCGCGGTCATCGATGGCTCGAACAAATTCCAGGTGTTAACAAAAATCATTTTGCCGATCAGCCTGCCAACCCTTTCGGTATTGTTCGTCTTTTTCTTCATCTGGACCTGGAATGAATTTTTCCTGCCCTTGATCCTGCTCGTCTCCAGTTCAAACCAGACCGTGCCAATCGCTATAGCCACTTTACAGGGCCAACACAACATGGACGTGACCACCTCCAGTGCCTCGGCCCTTTTGGGTATGCTGCCTTGCATCCTGTTTTTCATTCTTTTCCAACGTACGCTCACACGCGGTATTACCGCGGGAAGCATCAAATAACTCTGATGCGGGAATACTTGTAACAAAAATACAGTTTAGGAGTTGCAACGATGAAATTTACCGACGGCTATTGGAAAATCCGTCCAAACGTCACCCCGCATTATCCTGCCCAGGTCTACGAAGTAGAAATCTCCAATGATTCCCTGACTGCTTACGGGCCGCTCCGGCAGATCCAAAGCCTGCGAGACTTGACCGACATCGGCCTGCTGACGGTGCGCTTCTCCTCACCCATGGCCAATGTCATCCGGGTACAAATCTTCCACCACAAGGGCGCCCTCTCCCTGCCGCCCCAATTTGTCCTGGAATCCCAGCCGAAACCGGTCGTGCACATCGAAGAAGATTCTACTGCTGCGCGGTTGACCAGCGGCCAGTTGAGCGTACGTATCGACAAAGGGCCGGACTGGAAAATCGAGTTTCTGGACGGGGAGAAACACATCACCGGTACCGGTCCGCAAGCCATGGGGTATATGGATACCAGCGACGGCCAGCGTTTTATGGTCGAACAACTATCCCTGTCGGTCGGGGAATGTGTCTACGGTCTGGGGGAAAGGTTTGCCGCCTTTGTCAAGAATGGGCAGGAAGTCGATGTATGGAACGAAGATGGCGGCACCGGCAGTGAACAGGCCTACAAGAACGTGCCTTTCTACCTGACGAACCGTGGCTATGGTGTTTTCGTCAACCACCCCGAGAAAGTCTCCTTCGAGGTGGCTTCCGAAAAAGTCGAACGCGTTCAATTCAGTGTCGACGGCGAAAGCCTCGAATATTACCTGATCTATGGGCCCTCCCCAAAAGAGGTGCTCGACCGGTATACTGCCCTCACAGGCCGTCCGGCTTTACCGCCGGCCTGGTCGTTCGGCTTGTGGCTTTCCACCTCCTTCACCACCGATTACGATGAAAATAGCGTGATCGAACTGGTCGACGGCATGGCGGAACGCAATCTGCCGCTGCACGTGTTCCACTTTGATTGCTTTTGGATGCGTGAACTCCACTGGATCGATTTGCAGTGGGATCTGCGCCGCTTTCCCAACCCGGCCGGGACGCTGGCCAGGCTAAAATCGCGCGGGCTGCGGGTTTGTTTGTGGCTGAACCCATACGTGGCCCAACAATCGCCTCTTTTCGATGAAGGAGCCCAAAACGGGTACCTGCTCAAACGTCCTGACGGGAGTGTCTGGCAATGGGATATGTGGCAGGCCGGCATGGGATTGATCGATTTCACCAATCCGTCCGCCCGTGAATGGTTTGCGGCCAAGCTGCGCGCCTTGCTCGACCTGGGGGTAAACGCTTTCAAGACCGACTTTGCCGAACGCATCCCCGTGGATGTGGTCTATTCAGACGGCTCAGACCCGCTCAAAATGCACAATTATTACGCCTTTCTCTATAACCAGACCGTTTTCAATGTACTCAAGGAGAAATATGGCCAGGGCCAGGCGGTAGTGTTCGCCCGCTCGGCGACTGCCGGTTCACAGCAGTTCCCGGTCCATTGGGGCGGGGATAACGCTGCCTCATACGAGTCGATGGCGGAGAGCCTGCGCGGCGGGCTGTCCCTGACTCTGTCCGGTTTTGGGTTTTGGAGCCACGATATTGGCGGATTCGAGCAGACGGCCACTGCCGACCTGTACAAACGCTGGTGCGCTTTCGGACTGCTTTCTTCGCACAGCCGGCTACATGGCAGCAATTCGTATCGCGTGCCCTGGCTGTTCGACGAGGAAGCCGTGGACGTACTGCGCTTCTTTACCCGGCTGAAGTGCCGCCTGATGCCCTACATCTTCCAGGCAGCTTGCCAGGCCAACCAGCAAGGTACCCCGGTGATGCGCGCCATGCTTCTTGAATTCTCTCACGATCCGGGCTGTGATTACCTCGACCGGCAGTATATGCTGGGTGAAAATCTACTGGTCGCCCCGATCTTTTCCCCGGATGGGGAAGTAGATTATTACCTGCCGGCCGGCCGCTGGACCCGCTTCATCAGCGGCGAGGTCGTCGAGGGCGGGGGCTGGCAGCACGAAAAACACGGTTATCTCAGCCTGCCCTTGCTGGCCCGGCCCAACTCGCTGGTTGGTGTAGGAGAAAACGAAGAAAAACCAGATTACGATTACGCTCACGGCGTCAGAATTCACGCCTTCGAGCTGGCAGAAAACGCCAATCTCAGCGTCAGCATCCCTGCCCTGGACGGCTCCACCGCCCTGACGGTGAACGTCCGCAAAGCAGATGGGAAAATTACCGCCCAGGCAGAAGGGAAAAACCAATCCTGGCAACTGCTCTTGCGCGGTGTAGCCGCGATAAAATTGGTGCGGGGCGGCGCTTTCCAGGCCGAACCAGACGGGACCCTGGTCACGCCTGCGGAGGGCAGCCAGGCGCTGACGATCGAGGTATAAAACAAAAAGGTGCGTGTTGAAAAACGTCTCCGCTTAAAGAAATATCGGGGATATGTAGCGGCGCGGCTTCGCCGCGCCGCTACATATCCCCTGACCTTTTTTCAACAAGCAACTTTTTCAACGACCTGAATAAAAGCATCCTTGACAATACCCAGGTACCTGGGCAATTTCAAGGAGCTGTACATGACCCCAGAGGGGCAGCAATTGTGGGAATCCCTCCCTGACCCGATCCTGGCTGTACGTAAGCGCATGCATAAGGAAATCAACGCCGAGGAAGAGGAAATGGCGCGCGAAGTATTAGAGAAAGCAATCCATAACCTGGAAAAATAACGACAACAGGAGAAAATCATGATCCTGATTACCGGTGGTCCTGGCTTTGTCGGGGTGAATACTGCCCGGGCATTACTTGAAATAGACGAAGACTGCGTCCTGACGCAGCACCATACGACCATAATCCCAGAATTTCTCAAAGATCAGGTCGGCAAACGAATTTTTATCGAGCCGCTGGATGTAACGGACTTCGCGGGGTTGAACACGCTTGGCCAGAAATACCCCATTAGCGGAGTGATTCACCTTGTTACCGGGTGGATGCCGCGCGGTGTTTCTGCACTTGACCTGGTAACTGATATACAGGCAACCCTGACAGGGCTGGCTAACGTTCTTCAGGCGGCCGATATATGGAAAGTCCGGTGTGTCTCCCTTTCTTGAGAAAGCCATAACTGGGGCTGAGACCCTTTCTTGCATCCCCCTTTTTTGCATGATATAATCTCTGTAATTAAGGCGGGTGAATAGTTCCTGTTCACCCATTTCACACAATCGAGATAAATTTACCCCAAGAAACCTTAATTCAATAAGAACTTTCCCCACATCCTCATCGTATAGCGATGCGTTTGTTTAATCTCAATATCTGTCAAAACGGATTTCACAAAAATGGACTTTACCGAATTAGAAAATTCACCTCTGATCGCGTTGCGTGATATCGCCAAAGAGCTGAACGTTCCAAACGCTAACCGCCTCAAAAAAGAAAATCTGATCCTACGTATCCGCCAAGCCAACGCCGAAAAAGAAGGAGACGAAGTCCGCGGCGGTATTTTGGAAATCATGCAAGAAGGTATCGGATTTTTAAGGACAAATTACCAGGTTGGGCCTGATGATGTGTATGTGTCGCAGGCGCAGCTTCGTCGATATGAATTGCGCAATGGCGACCTGGTCATTGGCGCCGTCCGCCCTCCGCGTGAGGCCGAGCGGCATTACGGGCTGCTCAAGGTAGAAACGATCAATGGGATGTCTCCCGAAGAAGCCCACGATCGGCCCTACTTCGAAAAATTGACCCCGATTTTTCCGGAAACGCGCTTCGACCTGGAAACAGATCGTTCGGTGCTTTCTAATCGCTTAATTAACCTGATCGCGCCGATTGGACGTGGCCAACGCGGCATGATCGTTTCTCCACCGAAAGCCGGTAAAACGACCATTATGAAGCAGGTGGCCAACGCCATCTCTGCCAAAAACCCGGATGTTCACCTGATCATCGCCTTGATCGGCGAACGCCCGGAAGAGGTCACCGACATGGACCGCTCGGTCGAAGCCGAGGTGGTCGCTTCCACCTTCGACGAGCCAGTGACCTCGCACGTCCGCACCGCCGAAATCACCCTGGAGCGGGCGAAACGATTGGTCGAAATAGGCCGGGATGTGGTAATATTGTTAAACTCACTTACCCGGTTGGCTCGGGCCTACAACCTGGTCGTCAACCCTTCCGGACGAACCCTGTCCGGCGGTATGGATCCTTCAGCTCTTTACCCACCGAAACGCTTTTTTGGCGCTGCCCGTAACATCGAGGAAGGCGGCTCGCTGACTATCATCGCGACCGCCCTGGTCGATACCGGCTCGCGCCTGGATGATGTTGTTTACGAAGAATTCAAAGGCACTGGAAATATGGAACTCCACCTTTCCCGTCGCTTACAGGAACGCAGAATCTTTCCGGCCATCGACCTGGAACGCTCCTCGACACGGCGGGAGGAACTTCTCCTGGGACCGGACGTGCTTCAGCGTGTGTGGTTGATGCGCCGGATGTATTTGCAAATGATCGGCCAACCGCCACAAGGCGCCGGTATGGACCCTTCGGTAGCCACCGAAGCCATTATGCAGCGCGTCTCACGTACCAAAACAAATATGGAGTTCCTGGAGAACCTCACGGAGGATATGTGACCCAATCTGCTTCCACTCGACCCGAGGCAGCCAAACCAGAGAAAACAGGCTCAGGCTGGTCCTCAAAAGTGTCGTGGGGAATTGCGATCATCATGGTCGCGCTAATGGTCTTGTTCGTGCTAACCCGCATGGGTGTGGTCGATTTGACCGCCAGCACAGTATCGGCTGACCCAGCCGTGGATTTGCCAAATGAATCGATGAATGTGGCTTTACCGGCCTATGCGCCGGCTTCCGGGGTTACTTCTCTCGCCCGGCTGGCCAATATCCAGACGATTATCTCCGAACAGGGACGGGATGAACCCATCACCTACACCGTACAAAGCGGTGATTTGGTTTTTGGGATTGCCACCCAGTTCGATCTTCATCCGGAATTGGTCCTCTGGTCAAATTACGACGTGCTCCATGACGATCCTCAGTCCCTCTCCATTGGACAAAACTTGCTCATTCCCCCCATAGACGGGTTATTGTATACCTGGGCTGACGGGGATACCATCGAAAAGGTCGCTGAAAAATACAAGACAACGGCCGACAAAATCCTACTTTACCCCGGTAACCATCTCGATCTGGTGAACCCGCAAATAAAAGCCGGAACCATGATCATGGTCCCGGATGGCCAGCGCGAGCTGCAAACCTGGGTCGTCCCGACTATCCCACGCGGTCCGGCAGGCGTCAACGTAACCATCATCGGTCCGGGTGCTTGCGATACCAGCGCCGGCGGTGCTTATGGTACCGGCACGTTCGTCTGGCCGGCCAACCAGCATGTGCTTTCCGGTAACGATTTCTGGTCCGGCCACCTGGGCATCGACATCGCTGCCCTGACCGGTGACCCGGTCTATGCTGCCGACAGCGGTGTAGTGGTGTACGCCGGAGCGATCAGTGGTGGTTATGGAAACATGGTCATGATCGACCATGGCAACGGCTACCAGACCCTGTACGCCCACCTTTCGGTGATCAACGTCTCCTGCGGCGCCAGTGTCTATCAGGGCCAGGTCATTGCCCGATCGGGCAGCACCGGTAACTCTACCGGCCCGCATCTGCACTTCGAAGTTCGCTTCATGGGTGGGTTCATCAACCCCTGGTACGTCCTACCCTAAAGAACACAACGAGATAAAAAAAATCCCTGCCAGCCGGCAGGGATTTTTTTTATCTCGTTGATAATTGCGTTGTAGCCCGGTCATGTAGCCCGGCTTTCTAAGCCGGGAGGCAATTAGAACATTCATAAATCACCAGGCATAAGCCAGATGCTTTTCAGCCAGTCGATCTGTCCTGCCAGCCAAGATCATTCATCGATTTGGGCTAAGCCGGGAGGCAATTAGAACATTCTTAAATCACCAGGCATAAGCCAGATGCTTTTCAGCCAGTCGATCTGTCCTGCCAGCCAAGATCATTCATCGATTTGGGCCATAGTCCCGGCTTTGAAAGCCGGGCTACGCCACCTTAAAATCACCCCTAAATCTCCTTAGATTACCCTATTGACTTCTTAGAATGCTTGTTCTATAATAATTGAAATTCTGTTCTATTAGTCACCTACAAGGAAGTGTCCCATGAATATCTCTGCTTCGCGTTCAAATGGAAAACCGTTCTCCTTATCAATGAAAAACATCAAGCTGCGTCCGGGGCTGTTTTTTGGCCTGATCATCCTTTCGGCGCTGATCGCATTCGAGCTATTCAACTTCTCGACCACCGACTATGCCTTGCGCGATCTGCTTGGCGACCTGCGGTTTGCCGGTATCCGCTGGTCCACCATCCTCTCGATTGCATTTTGCGGCATCGACTTCGCCGGTATCGCCCGCCTGTTCACCCCCGAGCAAGGGGCCGAGGAACCCAAAGAAGTCTGGTACCTCCTGGGGGCCTGGATGCTGGCTGCCACCATGAATGCTATCCTGACCTGGTGGGGTGTCTCTCTGGCCATCACCAGCCATTCCTTGAGCAGCACCAGCGTGGTGGATAAAGAAACCCTGGTTAACGTCGTACCGGTCTTCGTAGCGCTGATGGTCTGGATCATCCGCATCCTGATCATCGGCTCGCTCTCCGTCGCCGGTGAGCGCCTGTTCTCTCGACTCGCCTCGCAAATCGCTCGGTACGAATAGCCCGGCCCATGAGGTCCGCTCATCCCGGCCGGCCAGCAGCACCCTGCCGGTCACCAACGCCAGCCTGTCTGCTCACCGCCCGCTCGGCCGGAGTGGCCTCTCCAATGAAGGATTAGTCTCGCGGCCCGAGCCCACCTATCAAAACGTCCAGGCCAGTGCCAAACCTCGCCCCACATCCGGCAACGACACCCATGGCTACCGGCTCTAAATATTAATCCCCCGTACGGCTTACCTTCGTCTTCCGGTCAGGTTTGGCTTCTCCGCTGCCATCCTGACCGGATTTTTGTTGTTCTTCCGGGGTTAGCAGCAAAGGCAAATAGACCGTAAAGAGGGTACCCTTACCCAGTTCGGACTGGACCGCAATCTCACCCTGATGCCTGGAAATAATCCAATGGGCAATCGACAGCCCCAAACCAAATCCGCTGGTTCCGCTGCGCTTGCGAGATCGTTCTGCCCGGTAGAAGCGCTCGAAAATGTGCGGCAGGTCTTCGGGGGGGATGCCTGGGCCGTTGTCCTGCACGGTAAAGATCGCTTGCTGTTCGGTCTTGCGCAAAGCCACCCGCACTGCTCCGCCCGGAGGGGTGTATTCCACGGCGTTCGCGATCAGGTTCAAGATCACCTGCTTCAAACGATCCCGGTCGCCTTCCACGGCAACCTGGTCGATATCTTCCAAAATGAGCTTCAAACGGTTTCCCGCCAGAGTGCTCATTTGCTGGAAGACCTCCAGCAAGACCGTATCCAATTCGACCGGGGCCATATCCAGGGGCAGTTGACCGCTCTCGGCTTGCTCTAGCAAAAGCAGATCGCCGACCAGGCGTGTCAGGCGGTCGACCTCTTTCTCGATACTGGTGAGCGATTCCTCATCCAGGGAACCGGTCAGGCGCATCAGACCCACTTCGCCCTTGATCACCGTCAGAGGCGTGCGCAGCTCGTGACTGACGTCGGCCAGGAAGCGGCGCTGGGTGTTGAACAGGTTCTCCAGGCGCTCGAGGGTATCATTGAAAGCCAGCATCAACTGGCCGACCTCATCGTTGCGCATACTGGTCACCGGTATCCGCCGCGAAAGGTCGTCTGCCTGGGTAATCCGGGTGGCCACCAGGGTAGCCATCGACAATTGCGCCAGGGTCTCCTTGGTCAGGAACCAGGTGCTCCAGGCTACCAGCCCCATCAAGATGATCGACAGGATGATCAGAACACTGGCCAGAGTTTGCTGGGCCAGGTCGACCAGGGCCATGCTCAGGCCCACCTGTAAATAGCCCACCGGCTCGCGGCTGGTCCGCAGCGGGATCGAGAGCACCCGCACCCGCCCGCCATTGATGGTGATCGAAGAATAATAGGATTGGCCCAGGTGCAGCCCAGATTCGTTCAAAGGATCGCGAAATCCGGCCGGCCGGCTAAACTGCAAATTACCGTTGGTATCCCAAACCTGAAAAAGCAGGTTTTCGGTCGGCTGATACGTCGAAAATGCCCGCGTATCGAACTGGTTGTCCGGGTTAACCCGCAGTTTGTCGATGATCTGAGTCGAGGTCTGCTCCAGACGGGTGTCGATCTGGCCTAAGAGCAGCGCGCTGACGATGACATACACGAGAATCCCAAAAATAAGCAGTACACCTCCTAACAGCGAGGTGTACACCAGGGATAATCGCAGGCGCAGAGACATTCTATTCAGATTCGCGCAAAACGTAGCCCACACCTCTGGCGGTGTGGATCAACCGTGATTCCCCCTCAGCTTCAAGCTTCTGGCGCAAATAGCGGATATAGACATCCAATACGTTGCTCTCCCCGCCAAAGTCGTAACCCCACACCCGGTCAAAGATGACCTCGCGGGTTAGCACCTGGCGCGGGTGGCGCAGGAACAACTCGAGCAAGTCGTATTCTTTGGCCGTCAGGGAAATTGTGCGCCCTTTGCGCATCGCCTGGCGGGTGGCCGTATCCAGAACCAGGTCGGCGAAACTGAGCACCGGCACACGCTCCGGCTGAGTACGGCGCAACAGCGCACGGATCCGGGCCAGCAGCTCATCCAGTTGGAACGGCTTGACCAGGTAATCATCCGCGCCGGCATCCAGGCCCTGGACCCGGTCGTGAATGGTATCCTTGGCCGTGAGCATCAAAATCGGTACATTCCCGCCGGCGCGCAGCCTCTGGCAGACTTCCAGCCCGTCCATACCCGGCAACATCCAATCCAAAATCACCAGGTCGGGGTTTGCGTCCCTGGCCCGAGCCAGGCCACTTTCACCGTCCAAAGCCGAATCAATGTTATATCCTTCATATGCAAGGCTGCGCTGCAGGACTCGCACGATAGCTTCATCATCCTCGATAATTAATATACGCTCTTTCATAGCCCCTCCATTCGAAATACTATACCATAATGAAATTTACCACGCCATAGTTCGCGTTGCCCCGAAATTCGAACCTTGCGATTTGCAGGTGGCTCATGGATGACGACAAAAAGAGAATTCGAAGTATATTTTTCCGCGATTTCTGGCCCTGCCTGGATAGTGGAATTATGCTCGCCTTTGCGCATCACATACCTGATTGTGGATCAATTGAGCCATCGGTAATTCTTAAACCGGATGGAGAAAACCTCTCCCTGGGGGTCTTTCGGGGAGTAAGGCTCCAGCGGATAGCGAAAATTCGGGGCCTCTGGGTACCCGCCGGATAAGCTACTGCCTTAAATAGTATTTTATCTCCGAATCCACCGATCACCCAAACTTTTTATAGTCATGAAATGTTTGTCGATTGGAAGTAATATTTCAGGACCACCCGGCCTGGCAGCATGGGCTGTATTGGACATCGAATTGGGCTGTTTTTGGCTCCAAATTGATTAAAGGGTTTTGCAATTCCAGACGAACTGGCGTTGATCTTAAGTATAAATACGCTATAATTCTTAACCATGATTAAAACGTCATTAAAGCCCCCGGTGTGGATTGCCCGGCCTGCACCCCTGCAGAAGTTGGCGGAAGAGCTAAGCAAGCATTCCCGTGTGGCGATCGATACCGAATCCAACAGCTTGTACGCTTATCGGGAACAGGTCTGCCTGATCCAATTCTCCGTTCCTGAAACCGATTACCTTCTCGACACTCTGGCCCTGACCGATCTTTCGGTCCTAGGGCCGATTTTTGCCAACCCGGCGATCGAAAAGATCTTCCACGCCGCTGAATATGACTTGATTTGCCTGAAACGCGATTATGGCTTCACTTTCAACCATATTTTCGACACCATGCAAGCCGGCAGAATCCTGGGTCGCAAAGAGATTGGGTTGGCCGGCATCCTCAAAAGCGAATTTGGCTTGCAACTGGAGAAGCGTTACCAGCGCGCCAATTGGGGTGCCCGTCCTTTGACCCCGGCAATGCTGGCTTATGCCCGCCTGGACTTCGCACTATTTAATCGATCTGCGCGACCATTTAGCGGCCGAACTGGACCAAAAAGGCCTGTCCGAGCTTGCCTACGAAGATTTCGAGCACTTAACCAGGGTCAGCCCGCCTGCCAACGACAACCAGTCAGTCAATTGCTGGCGACTGGTCAGCGGTAAGGATTTTTCTCGCACCCAGTGTGCCGTTCTGCAAGCCCTGCTGGAATACCGCGACCGCCAGGCCCAGCACGCCGATCAGCCGCCCTTCAAAATTCTTGGCAACCAGACCTTGATCGAAATTGCCACCGCGCGGCCTGAAAATAAAGAGCAGCTTGTCGCCTGCACCCACCTCAGCGCCCGCCAGTTGGAACGGCACGGCCACGACCTGCTGGTTGCGGTTCAAAAAGGCCTGGTGACTCCGCCGCCGCCGCGTCCAACCAATCATCGTCCGGAGGAGGCAATCCTCGGCCGGATCGATGCGCTCAAGATCTGGCGTAAAGAGACCGCCCGTAAATGGGGTGTGGAATCGGATGTCGTGCTGCCCAAAGATTTGCTTGAATTGATCGCATTTACAAACCCTGTAGATCCAGATGCACTCAATATTGTAATGACCAACTTTCCCTGGCGTTTCCATCACTTTAACGATCAAATTCTTACTGTCATTAAAGACCTGGAGAAATCATGAGAATACACTTCAATGGCGCTGCCCAAACGGTGACAGGATCACAGCATTTACTCGAGGTTAACGGTTACAAACTGCTGTTGGAATGCGGCCTCTTTCAAGGTCATCGTCAAGAATATTATGAACGCAACCAGGAGTTTTCTTTTGATCCACGCCGGGTAGATGCGGTTATTCTCTCGCATGCCCATATCGATCACAGCGGCAACTTACCGAACCTGATCAAGCAAGGCTACAACGGGCCAATCTATACCACCCCGGCTACAGCCGGCCTGTCGGAAATCATGCTGGTCGATTCCGGCCACATCCAGGAAGCGGATATCGAATTCGTCAACCGCAAACGGGCCAAGCGCGGTGAACCGGCCATCGAGCCGCTCTATACCATGGAGGACGCCGAGCAGGTTGGAGATTATTTCAAACCGATCCCGTACAATCAGGCTTTCGAGCCCGTGCCTGGGGTCACCGCGCACCTGTTCGATGCCGGCCACATCCTCGGGTCGGCTTCGATCGTGCTGGACGTCGAAGAACACGGCAGCAAGTACCGCCTGTGGTTTTCGGGCGACATCGGCCGGGATAATCTGCCTTTGATGAACGACCCGGTCTTACCCGAAAATGCCGACTATTTAATTATGGAATGCACTTACGGCGATAAGCCGCACCGTAACCCCGAAGAAGCCTACATCGAACTGCGTGAAACGGTCAATCGCACCGTCGAGCGCGGCGGGAAAGTGATCATCCCCGCTTTTGCGGTTGGGCGCACGCAGGAATTGGTGTACAGTCTCAACCGGATGATGACCAACAATGAGGTCCCCAAGATACCGGTTTACGTCGACTCACCTCTGGCCGTCAACACCACCCGCGTGTTCCAGAAATACGCCAGCCTGTTCGATGAAGAAACGCAGGCGTTTATTCGCACCGGCCGTCACCCGGCTTTGAATTTTCCCCAGCTCCATTACGTCCTGTCGGTGGACGAATTGAAATCGCTCAACGAACGCAAAGAACCGATGATCATTATTTCGGCCTCGGGCATGGCCGAAACCGGGCGAATTTTGCACCACCTGCGCAACAACATTCAGAACCCCAAGAACACCATCCTGATCGTTTCCTGGCAGGCGCCCAACACCCTTGGCCGGCGCCTGGCCGATCGCGAGCGGACTGTGCGCATCTTTGGCGAGCTTTACGACCGGGCCGCCGAAGTGGTCACCATCGGGGGGTATTCAGCCCATGCCGGGCAAAACATGCTGCTCAAATATGCCAAAGCCAGCCAGTCCAGCCTGCGCCACACCTACCTGGTCCACGGCGAAGAAAACGCTGCCCATGCACTGATGGAAAAACTGCGCGACAGCGGCATCCGCACCCTCACTTATCCGGGTTGGCACGAATTCGTGGAAATTTAGGCGTTCCTCGGGTATAATAGGCCCTGGTTTTCAGGAGAGGTGCCAGAGTGGTTGAACGGGGCGGTCTCGAAAACCGTTGTGGTCCTATGGGCCACCGTGGGTTCGAATCCCACCCTCTCCGCCTGAAATAATTAAAAACCGTCGCTTCTCCGTTGGAGTTGCCGTTTGGTTCGAATCCCACCCTCTCCGCCTGAAATAATTAAAAACCGTTGCTTCTCCGTTGGAGTTGCCGGCAGGTTCGAATCCCACCCTCTCCGCATGAAATAATTAAAAACCGTTGCTTCTTCGTTGGAGTTGCCGTTTGGTTCGAATCCCACCCCCTCCGCAAATATCTTCAAAAAAATCGGAATAGAAAGATCCGCAAGGGTCTTTTATTCGCTCGAGCTGGTTTTCAAAGGCAGGTATCGTTCAAATCCTGCCTCTCCACTCATTACGAATGACCCTCGAGTGGTCATAACGACAAAAGCAGGTTGGTGATATATCAGCCTGCTTTTATTTGCGTGTAATACCAATGAAATAAGCCTTCTTTACAAGCTATTACATTCTACGCTATTAAATAGTTGCCAAAGTTGTTCCGCGATTATTGGTGCAGGGTATGGCTTGTAATTATATATCCACCATTCTATTACACCAACACCTGCTGACACCAAAAATTCTACAGTAATTTCTTTGTTGGCTTTTTCTTCGGACAAATTGAGGTGATTAATAAGTCCGTCTTTGAATATTGCTTTCAAACGCTTCCTGAAAACAGGACTTTCTTTATTTGATAACATTGAGGAATAAAATTTATAATTCGCTTCGAGATGATCAAAAATACGTACTATGCTAGACTTAGACGCCAATTCTTCTCTATGGTCTTGGATACATGCTTCCGTTAATTGCATCAAATAATAGTCCAAACACTTGTCCCTCAAATCGTACTTATCAGTAAAATGCAGGTAAATTGTTCCTCGATTAACATTAGCTTTCTCTGCGATTTCACCTATAGTGATATTTTCCAAATCCTTTTCTTGAACAAGTGTCACGAAAGTTTCCATAATTGCTTGTTTGGATTTTTGAATTCGTCTATCCAATTTAATCATTCCTTTTTTAATCAACAACTCCAGCTCGGTTGTTGATTTTTCAACAAATTTCAAACTATTATGTATTGAACACTGTAATTATAACTGATAATATAATTTTATTCAACAATCGTTGAATAATAAACAATGTTAATAAGGAGGTTAAATAATGAAAGCAATTGGTTTAACAGATTTTGGTAGTCCGGGTTCATTTGAGGAGATTGAAGTTGATATACCAGATGTAAAGGAAAGCCAAGTACTTGTTGAAGTGAAAGCTGCATCAATTAATCCAGGCGATGAACCTTTACGAACTGGAAAAATATTCAATAGCTCTGTCGGAGGCCAATGGTCTGAGAAATTACCAATATTCCTTGGGAGTGAAGTGGCTGGCATCGTAAAAGCTATTGGAGAAAAGGTTACCCGGTTTCAAGTCGGTGACCGTGTTATGGGATTATCTATCCATTCAGGAGCATATCAAGATTTCGTTGCAGTTGATGAAGATCATCTTGCAAAATTTTCAGAAAATATATCATATGCAATTGCAGGTGCTGCGCCTACAATTGCACTTACAGCAAAGCAAGCACTATTCGATTATGGGAAACTCTTAAAGGGGCAAAGAGTATTCATTCAAGGTGGCGCTGGCGGTGTCGGTCACGTTGCAATCCAATTAGCAAAAAATCATGGTGCTTATGTGATAACTACAGCAAGAAAAAACAACTATGATTTCGTTAAAGTTTTAGGTGCGGATGAAGTATACGATTATACTGAATTTGATATTGCGGATATGATTTATGAAAAAGTTGACTTGGTAATTGATACTGTTATGGAGGCGTCCATTATCGAAAATAATGGTGCGCCGGGTGAAGTTGGGAAAAAAAGTCTCTCGATTATTAAAGATCATGGGAAATATGTATCAATTGTTTCTTTTGGATTAAACCGCTATCCGATGGATCATAACAAAGAAGCATATTTTTTCCAATCCAAGCCAAACCACTCAGACTTTGAAAAAATCGTGGATTGGCTTGAAAAGAAAGAATTGCAGATTTATATAGATAAAACTTTTCCGTTATCTTCTCAAGGAATTACGGAAGCTTACATCTATAGTAAAGAACAGTCTAAAAAGGGGCGAATTTCAATATCCAAAAATATATGAAATAGCATAGCAGTCATATTTCAATTTATCTGTGGAATGGTGTATGCAATGGTGCAAAATTCGTTTGCTTGATGCCGAAAACCTTTATTTTATGCGGGTTCACGAGTTTGTCGTTATGAACACTCGTACCAAGAAAATGGTTACCCAACTTAATCGAATTGCCTGGATAGATTATCCAAATTGATCGATCGGTGAGGGACACTTTTGTCAGCCCCCCACCGGATCGTTCAATCGCTGTTGCTTAATATCCGCTTATCGTCCCGCGGCTTTCAATCGGCTGGCCAACCATGCGTTGTCCCCCGTTGGAATGGCATTCTGAACAGAAGTCGATCTGTTCTCCGTGTGAAATGTGGCAGGTGCTGCATGCAAGTTCGCCGTTATGGGAATTGTGCGGATTTTTTGCAAGAAAGTCGGTTTGTTCTGCAATGTACTGGTATGAAATGTGGCAATTTAGGCACATCTCATCTTTATACTTACGTTGAAGTAGATTGCCGTTATCACCGATTGTATAGTTTCCAATGAGATAATTTACACCGCTTGTGATTTCAGCCGGCAGCGGATAGTCGTGGCAATCCTTGCAGGCTACCCCGGCTTCTTCGTGAACGTGGTCAAGGTTCGTGCCCGTCAGGTAAGAAGTGACGTTGGTTTGCATAATATGGCACGAAGCACAAAACTGCGGGGAAGTATTGGAGAGATGCACCACGTAGGAGCCAGCGACAAACAAAACAGCGATAACTGCCACCATGATATTGGCAATGATAGAGACCTTAACCCAAACAGGTTTGATCTTTTTACCCGGTGTGTCGCCATTTTCACTCGCGACTTTCGCTTTACGTTTGAACATGTGAATTATCCTGATCGAAATTTGGTCGATAACTACCATCCAGGGCACCTTAGAAGCTTGAAAGTGCCCTGGATGGTAAAATTTTCCAAACGAACCGCTCAGTAAACCAATTCCGGTTAAACTGAACGAATTTCTTACAAATTTGGCAATTAACCAAATTTGGTTTTCAATCGGCTGCTTTTCCCTTCCGGTTGTTCCAGAAGGAATCAGCCATCATCAGGCAGATGTGGTACCGGTTTCCTTTATCGACCCGGTACCGCCTGCGAGTGTGTTCGCATGCTTTCCCGCCAAACGCCCAAAAGTATAGCAACGGCCGAGCGACAGTCCGGTCGCGTGGAATGGATAATCCGCACCGCCATAGAATTGACCGCCTAGATTACCAACACAGTACAGACCTTCGATAGGATTCTTGTTTGCGTCAAGCGTCTGGCCGTTTGCATTGATGTACACCCCGGAGCATAAAGCAGAAACGCGCACGTGCTTCCGGATGCCATAAAACGGTGCTGTTTTAATAGCATTCATCCATTTAGCATCTTTGCCAAAGTCATCATCCTCGCCTTTTTCGCAAAGTTCATTGTAGCGTTTGACGGAAGCTAAAAATGCATCTTTGTCCTCAATCCCCAGTTTATCGGACAGTTCCTCAAGAGTGTCGGCACGCCACGTATCAATCAAGTCGGGGAAAACACCAGTACGAGGGGCGCCATGCGAAGCCGTATAATCGCTATCGGAGATTGCGGGCATGTACTTTTCCATAACCTCCGGGGGAACAAGTCCTTCAACGGAGTCATGTTTCATGTAGTCACTGTCGTAAATCTGGCAATACCAGCCCTTCGATCCGTTATCGGGGTTGTTGTAATTCTTGCCGCCCTTGTACGCTTCCTGATGCATCAAGATGTCATTCATATACACAAACCCAATGAACTCGTTGCAGAAACGCGCACCTTTCATATTGACGAACAGGAAAGGTTCCTCATACATAAGGCCGGAGTCGAAGTCATGGCACATCTTGGTATGACCCAGGTCTTCGATCACGGCGCCTGCACCAACAGCCATCAGGTGTCCATCGCCCGTCTTTTGGAATTGCTTCTTGTCGAAGTCCGATACATCTGGGCACCAATGCTTTACCATCGAGGAATTGTTCTGGTAATCACCGGTTGCCAGAATAACGGCTTTGTTCGCGTTGAACTTGACATAGCTCCCATCAGAAAGCTTGCCGACTACCCCAACTACCTTGCCATTTTCCTGAATGAGTTGAACACCGGGTGTATTGTAGTAAACTTTCAGGCGGCCCGCGAACTCACCGACGGCTTCTTCCAACACATAACTTAGAAATGTACCGGCATTATTCGGTTTAGGTCCCATCCAGGGTGCATACATATGGGTCTTCGCCGTGCCATAGTCGAACGAGGCGTAGCGTTTGTCAGTCCATTCACCGGTAAAATCCTGGCTCGTATCCAGGTAAATGAACAAACCTTTGTCATTTGGTTTATCAGCGCTTGTTCCGTTCAGGCGAGCGCGTTCATAAAGCCAATTGACCGCCTCACCAGAGTTCATCACGTATGCGTTCAGCAATTCTGTGTCGGAACGCCAGTTGCACAGGCTATTGGTGTGGTGTACGTAACGCAGCAGACCTTCTTTATCGCTCTCATCGAGGATAAGACCTGATCCGCAATTGCCTTGTGAAACAACGGCATTCTGCTTTTGCAAAACGACCACGGAGCTACCTTCTTCGGCAGCAGTAATGGCTGCAGGAACACCTGCGGCCCCTGCACCCACAACCACGATGTCAGCGGTAACTTCACCGGCAAACTTAGTGATCGGGGTTACTTCTACCGTCGAATCTTTAAATTCGGCATCTGTAAAAACATCCGAAATATTCGAAGAAGAAGTCGCCCCGGCAGGCGTGCTTGCTTCTTCACTAACAACTTTGGGTGCGCAACCTGCTACGCTCAAAATACCAATGCTCGCCGAACCAACAGCAGCATTCTTCAAGAAGTCTCTACGTGAAAGCTTTCTACTCATCAATCCATTCTCCTTTTTTAATTTACTCGGGTATTCCGAGTTTTTTTGCAGAAATTTCTTTTCGTGCTGGACTCAACGCGCGTTTAATTAAGGTGTCATAAATCGATCGCTTTTCATTTGCGATGATTGAAACCCGGTAATACCGTCACCAGTATTCATATCCCCTGACGTAAAATCTGGCGCTCTCTAGATTTTGACAAAATTCTGGAATTATCTATAATAACAAGGGATTAATGTTATATTAATGAAATTAATCACAAAGTCAAAGTACAGATTTTGAAAAGTGTCCAATTGCACGGCGTTTTTTAGACATTTAGGAGAATTTGTCCAAAGGATGGTTTACGGATTTCATTGGAATTTGTGGGGCTATATCGATGTAGAAACGAAAGATTGAATTATAGCGAGAAAATATTCTGTGGCAAAACAACAGGAAGCCAGATTAAAAATAATCACCGCCCTGGAACAACAGGTTCAGGCCAAAAAGCTTTCGGAAATTAAAGTGATGGATTTGTGCCGAATTGCCGATGTGCCTCGTTCTACTTTTTATACACATTTTAACGATATCTTTTCAATACCTCAGTGGATTTGGGATAATATGATGGAATCATCCCTGTATACCATTGGGTACAGCCTCAATTGGGACGAGGGGCATCGTTCCATGTTTCAGAATCTGCTCCAGCATAAACCATTATTTACAAAAATCTACTGGGAAAATGATAATAATTCCATACTGGAATACGGTTACCGCGGCGCTCTTACCGCCATTGAAAATAATATCAGGCTTCAAAAAAACCACAGATGGACCCATAATGAACTTGTAGAGTTAGACTATACGATTAAAGCTTTGGCTTCTCTTACAACAAAATGGGGGCGAGATGGAATGGTTGTGCCAGTGGAAATGGCGGTTCGTATCTTTAGCGACCACATTCCCCCCTATTTTAAAGAATTAGGGGATCCTTTAAAGTAAAAGACCGAGTTTCTTCGCTACCAAAACCGCCAGCGGATTGGCAATACCGGCTTGCGGACAAAGAATAGAAAATTCGTTCTTGACAATTGCGACAATATTAGTACACTAAATTTACTTGCGATCGAGCAGCCTGCATATTGAAATTCGGCCGGCCATATCCCTCATCGGCCGGTCCGTTATCGGTGTGTAAAAAAGGAGAAATCATGCAAACAGTCACCTCCAGGGATGGCACCCGTATCGCCTATGACCGGCAGGGCAGCGGGCCGGCAGTGATTCTGGTCGATGGCGCCTTGAATTACCAATCCTCCGGTTCCATGGCGCGCCTTTCTGAACTGCTCGCACCGCACATGACCGTTTTTAGCTACGACCGCCGCGGACGGGGGGAGAGTGGTGATTCCCAGCCATTTGCAGTCGAACGTGAAGTGGAAGATATCGCTGCGCTCATCGAAGCAGCCGGTGGTTCGGCTTTCGTGTACGGAATCTCGTCCGGCGCCTGCCTGGCTTTGGAAGCCGCCGTGAGTTTAGGCTCAAAAATCAGCCGGCTGGCACTGTACGAACCGCCTTACGACGCCGGCCCGGCAGCCGAGCAGCAGTGGCAGGACTACCGCAAAGGTCTGGCAGAATTGCTCGCCGCAGGCCGCCGTGGGGATGCCGTAGCGCTGTTCATGAAGCTCGTCGGCATACCGGAAGAAGGGATTGCCGGCATGCGCCAGGCGCCCATGTGGCCCATGCTCGAAGCCATCGCGCCGACCCTGGCCTACGATGCCGCGGTAATGGGCGCTACCCGCGGAGCGCCGGTGGAACGGCTCTCGCAGATCAGCGTACCCACTCTGGTCATGGACGGGGGCGAAAACCTGACCCTGATGCCTTTTATGCACGCGACGGCTGCGACTTTGTCGAAGGCCTTGCCGAACTGCCGGCAGCGCACCTTGCCCGGCCAGACGCACGATGTGAACCCCGAAGTGCTCGCCCCGGTATTGATCGAGTTCTTTACGACTTGAGCCGGATAAAAACAAAACAAATATTATCATCGCCTCCACAATTTTGCACCGACGAACCTAAACCGCATTGCAACCCAAAAACATATAAGAGGAAATTCGATGGGAAAAATTACGACTGGATTTTCAATGTCCCTGGATGGGTTTGTCGCCGGCCCAAAAGACAGCCCGGAAATACCCTTAGGCGTTGGCGGCGACAGGCTTTTCAAATGGTACTCCACAGACCTGGAAGGCGAAGTGCCGATGGGTGACGGCATGATGAAAATGTCCCGCGAAGGCGCCGAACTTGTCCAGGAAGCCGGCCGGCAAGCCGGAGTGCTGGTCACCGCCCGCAGAACTTTCGATATCGCCAATGCCTGGGGCGGCCGGCACCCCATGGACGTACCCATTGTGGTTGTGACCCACACGGTTCCCCAAGAGTGGGCCGGGAAAGAATTGGTTTTTACCTTTGTGACCGATGGCGTTGAATCCGCGATCGCCAAAGCCAGGCAAATTGCAGGCGACAAAGACGTGGTGATCGGTGCGCCCAGCGTGGTGAAACAGTGCCTGAAACTCGGCTTGATGGACGAGATCCACATCGACCTGATCCCCGTGCTGCTCTTCGATGGCATCCGCTTGTTCGACCAACTGGGAATCGCGCCTGTAGACATGCAGATCGTGGACGCAACCGCGACCTCCCACGTGGCCCACATTACCTTCCAGGTCATCCGCTAAACTATACGTCTCCAATAGTCCCGGGCTGCGCTATGCTCGGTGGTTCAGGTGATCGCACCTCCATTTTCGGTTGCCGGCAATACGCGATTTAAGTCAGCGGGTAACCCGGCTCTTGCAAGATATCGCCGAAACGCTCATTACGGTCAGCTCTTCTGTATTTCGCCGAACGCTTTAGATATACAGGGTCTTGAAAACTTTCGGGCCGATTAGCCAAGGGATGACGAATTTAGCGAGCAATCGCTTGCGATGGAAGGCTGGGAAATCGTGCAATCCTTCGACCTGGTCTCATGATCAAGGCTTTTTCTCGACTGACACAGGACTAATTTGGAGATAAAATTCTTGGCAGAGGGTGTTGGAAAACACGCTCTTCTCGGGCTCTAGCCATAGTCCTCCACAAGAACTAAAAATCGCTAATGTTCTAATTCGGCAATAAAATTTTCATACTCGTCGCTACATCTGGCTGGGTCTGCTTCCGGCTAATCCGAGAGTTAACTGCCGGGCGCACCAGCCACAGCCGCGAAATGTAGCTTGCCCTATTTTTCATCTATAGCTACAGGGTAATCTCGGTGTCATTTTTCCCAATGTACATCGGGTTCCAGTTCAACAGCATGGACCCGGTGTCTCTGCAGGAAAAGATCTACATGTTACATTACAGCGACGGGCCAGAAGCTGTGCGGAACCTGGCCGGCAACCTGGTCTCGCTGGCCACCGAGCTTACCCAGCTCGCACACAATATTCCCTTGACTCATCGATAATTCCCCATTCAACAGCACGCAGGATCACGGCTTCCTTGTTATGCTCGCCTAATTTCCTATATATTTTTTTTAGATGGGTCCTGACTGTATTGGTTGACACCTTCAACACCGACGCAATTTCCTTGGTCGACCTCCCAAATTTCAATTGTTCCAGGACCTCTTTTTCTCTCATGCTCAAACCTGCGGAGGATTGAAAAAGCCCTAAGATATCCTTGTCCGGTTTGCAGTCTCCTTGGTTCATGTGGCTGTGGGATTGTTCCAACACACCGGTCAGTTTTTGGGCATAGACCCGAATCCGAAAGTCCTCTTCCGTCTCATTTTGGCCAGGCTGTTGTGCAAATCCTAGAAGCAATTCATATATTGGACAGCCTTCATCCGTAAAGATCCGTACATATCCTTCTGGTTCTGCCATTAAGATTGCCCGCTTAAGCATCTGGAGAGCCAGGCTGTTCTCGCCTATTTTTCGAGAACAAATCGCTCCTAAGAGCAAAGTCTTAATCAGCAACTCTCCTTTCCCAATTATATAGAGGGTTTTCTCGATCTGGTCGAGAATACTCAGGGCCTCCGAAATTTTATTCTGGGCCATTAAATATCTGGCCAAAGCGACTTGCTCGGCTAGGTTAAGCTCCTGGCGATCGTTTAGAAAAGATAGATTTTCTTCGAAAATACAATCTCCGGACCCCGCTTCCGCCTGATTTACCCAAAGATGTATCTGAAGGCCGGTGTATTCGAATGGGAAAGAAATGAACAACCCGCGGTTTTCGTCGATACCACGTTGCGCTATACGAAAATTGAGGAGAGCGTTATCGAGACCATGATTTGCCAGATAAAATCGGGACAAGCACGATGAAAGGAAAACCAGATCACTGACTGATGAAGTGATAGATTCAACGGAATGATACTCATCCAATATCGGTTGAATCAGGTGGGAAGCCGTTTCCAGCTCATTTCGTTCAACCGCAATGTCAGCTAATCCGAAAAAAGCCATTGATGCGCTACGGTGATCAAGACCAGCTTGAAACGCATATTCAATGACCTGGCGGTATTCTTTCTCTGCTTTTGTTAATTGCCCCTGCAACTTATGAATACGCGCTAATCGAAATAAAGAGTTGACGAATCCTCTCTTGAAATCATAGCGTAACGCGAATTGGCAGGCATTTTCCAGTTTATCGATTGCCAGGTTGTAATCATCAAGCGCCTCGTAGGCTTGCGCCAGTTCCTGGTTCAAAAAACCGTAGAAAAAAGTAACACTTTCAGGCGCGGCCTGTAATGCTTGGTTAAATTGAGCAATTCCGGCAACCAGGTTGCCCTGGTGAAGATTTAATACGGATCGGAGGGTAGCGATTTCCCATTTGAATTTTTTTTCATCCTCCTTTGATTTTTTTAGTTCGGCGAAGTTGTTGAGGACGTCTTCGGCCTTTTGTAAAGCCTTTTCCGCCACAGCGAACCGCCCAGAAGCAAGATTTGCCAGGGCATAATGAACACACAAATCGGGATAATTATCGAAGAGATTATTAGAAAAGCGACCGAGCCAATGGACAAAATCGACCAGGTCGTTTTTGATGATGACCTGGATGGTTTTTTCATCCATCATTTTGGCAGTATTCTCAAGGTCCTGCGGGGATAAGGCGTGCGTTATCGCCTTATCAGGATAACCGTTTCTGATTAGCCAGATATGTGCCCGGTGGTGCAATTCCGGAACAATTTCGGGTTGAGTGCGCTCGAGTAAAGTTCTGAGCAGTTGAGCAAATAATTCCTGGTAACGGTACCAATGCTTTTCTACGTCTAAATTATCAATAAATAAATTGGCTTTTTCGATCTGCTGGAGAATAACCTGGCTGTCGGACCGCTGGAGAACGGCGTCACATAGAGGAGCAGACAAATCGGATAAAATCGAAGTCTTCAAGAGGAAATTCCGAATATCCTCGCTTTGCCGATTGATAACTTCCTCGGTGAGATATTCCAGAATCCATTGCTTCCCTAAATCCAAATGGTTGTCCAAAAAATGGGCATCGTTTTGCTGCTTAATGGCAAAAGCAACTAATTTCAGCCCGGCTATCCATCCACCAGTTGTGTCGATAATTTGCTGAAGTTGCTCGGGCTCGATCTTTAGCTTCATACATTCAATAAGGAACGCCCGAGCCTCGCCTTGTGTAAATGCCAGGTCTCTGGAATTAATTTCCACCAATTGTCCCTGTACACGCAACCGCGCCAATGGGATTTGCAGGTTCTCACGACTGGAGAGAATAAGGTGCATATTCGCAGGCTGATGAGTGATCAGGTAATAGAGACTTTGAAAAATATGATTATCGGTAATTTCCTGAACATCATCCAGGATTAAATACACCTGCGACGGGATCTGTGCAATTTCATTGATGAACGGATTAAGGACAGTATATTCTTCCAGATCGATTGGGTCGTTGTGGATCTGTTTGGCATTTACTCCGAAGTTCGGATAAGCTTTTCGTATCCCGCTCAACAATAACATCCAGAAAGAAAGCAAATCGTTATCGCTTGAATCGAGCGTAATCCATGCGAAAAGAAAATTGAGCGATCGCACTGTTAATAGCCACTTGGATAATAAGGTCGTTTTTCCATATCCTGTAGGGGCTATGATTTGTGTAACCTTCTTGTTACTTCCGTTGTTCAGGGCCTGGAGGAGGCGAGGCCGCTGCACATTAGGAGTGGTTAATTTCGGAACCTGTAGTTTGGTGGCCGGGTAAGGTTGGATCGTAACTTCAGGAATAAATGGATTTTCACTTGTTGTTTTCATTGAGGAGGATCAGGCCATTAAAATTCCAATAGATCGTGAATTGATAGACCAATTACACTAGAGCCGTGACTACTTATCAAGAGAGCTGGGGGTTTTCTAAACAGAGAAGGTACGCACCTATCTTATCATTAGAACTCAGGGGAGACAAATAGAATATTGATTTTCCTATGCATATTCTATGATTTGCCTCCCCATCACATTAAAATCACATGCCGATCACCCACAGTGTGTGATTTAGAGCCTGGGATATGGGGGCTATACTATGGCTAAATACACGCTCCACTGAATTGCTCATCGGTTTGAGGTCGCCAGGTGTAAGTACTCCTTATTAACCTGGTAAGCAGAAAAATAGGTGGAGTGTGCTTTGAAATAAACGAAGATGCTCACCAGTCCCTATCTCCGAATGTTCGAATAAATGGTCCTCAAATATTGAAGCCCGAAGGGGGGAAAGCTACTGAGTAATGTGCTTTCCAGTTTTTAGTTTAAATTTTCGATAAGGGTTAGACACGCCATTCATCATTGAAAGGTATAAATTGCCGAATTAACAACGACCCACAAGAAAACATTCCATAAGTGGAGGGCCTGCAGCGAGGCGTTTTCAACGCCTTGCTTTATGGCTCTCAGTGGTATTGGATTTTTAATGGGGCTTATATTATCAGATTAGATTGTGGAGGGTAAAAGAATAATCTCGGATCAATGATCCACCTTTGCCATATTTATATGGTCGCTTGCGGGATGGGAATGTTAAAAACGTCGCAATCCGATTGCAAAGGTGGATTCGTCATCGTAACAAGTATCGATCGTTAAAGTTGGGTAAGTTAGCCTCCACAGGCGTGGAGGGAACGAGTGAATAGAAAGCATTTTATAAATTCGAAATCTGGAGGAAAGAGAATGGAAAATAAAAGCAATACGATTTCTCGAAGGAAGTTTTTGAAGGACGCCGCGGTAGGTGCGGCAAGCATTACTACCATTGGTTTGTTAGAAGGTTGCAGCCCCAAGCAAATCTCCAGCGATGCACCTTCGCCTACACCAGTTGCAACAAAGCCAGCCGTTTCAGAAACTCAATCAACGGACATTGTCGTCGTGGGCGGTGGAAACTCCGGTCTGGCCGCAACGGTTCAAGCTGCACAACTGGGTGCACAAGTTATTCTGCTGGAATCTCAGGAGAAGACAGGCGGGAATGGCCAGGCTACAGAGGGCATCTTTGCAGCCGGAAGCAAGATGCAAAAGGATGCAGGTATTGACTTCAAACTCATCGATGTCGTCGACGAAGAAAACCTGACCTTCAACTACCGCTTGAATTCATTATTCTGGAAAGATATGTTTGAGGCCTCTGCCGACAACATCGATTGGTTACAAGAAAACGGTGTGCTCTTCTCGGGTACGGTGGACGATTATCATGGTATGGGCATTGTCAAATCCTTCCATTGGTGGAAGGACGGAAAGGGAACCAATTACGGCGAACCGATGACAGCCAAAGCCCAGGAATTAGGGGTACAGATCCTGACCAAGACTGCTGCGAGTGATCTGATCCTGGAAGACGGAAAGGTCGTGGGGATTTATGCGACCAAAGCAGATGGAACCTTGCTCCAAATTAATTGTAAAGCCGTAATTCTGGCTGCTGGCGGATATGCACAAAATGCCGAGATGATGAGCGCCAGGGGGCACGATCTGGTGAAGAATAAATATATTGGCTACCCCGGGCATAATGGCGATGGCTTACGGATGGCCCTTTCCGCCGGCGGTGTGGACGTTACTCCAAATCGTACTTTCTTGCGGGTACCGACCTTTAATGGGTTGAGTTTCCTGGGGACTGTGGCATCACAGCTAAACGGGAAATATTCCTTATGGGTTAACGAAAATGGTGAACGCTACGTCAGGGAGGATATTGGCACCACTTACATGGACGCATACGCCGTCAATGCGATTACCTCACAGGAGAAATCTTTTGCAGTCGTTGATCATGGTCTCATTGAAAAACTTTCCAGCAATGCCGATACTTTGATCGACGATGTCGAGGACGCCATCACCAAAAACGAAAACAAGGTCTTTTTCAAGGCGGATACGATCGAAGAACTGGCCACCAAAGCCGGGATCGATCCAACTTCGCTCGCTGCCACAATCAGCCACTACAACGAATTATGCGACAAAGGCGCCGACGAAGATTTTAATAAACCAACCGAAATGATGGTTGCTTTGACAAAGCCTCCATATTACATCTTTGGGCAAAATATAGGTTAT
This sequence comes from uncultured Chloroflexia bacterium, assembly GCA_963704755.1. Classification (GTDB taxonomy): domain Bacteria; phylum Chloroflexota; class Anaerolineae; order Anaerolineales; family Anaerolineaceae; genus Bellilinea. The sequence goes on along the minus strand of OY969938.1, from coordinate 3,868,378 downwards.
GCCACATCGATTGGCGGGATTCGAATCAATCGCAAGATGGAGGTCATAGATGGGGCTGGAGTGGCTGTTCCCGGCCTCTATTCGGTGGGGACAGATGCATGCGAGATGTATCGGGAGACATACACCATCAATAAACCGGGGTCTATGAATGGTCACAATATTAATTCCGGAAGGACTGCAGCCAAGAATGCAGTTGCAATGATTTAGTAGCCGTCAGCAGAGGCAAATCTTTCACAGAAAGTCAGGTTAACCAGGAAGAAACTCCCAGGAAAAGGCGGTCGTAAGGAAGATGGATTGCCTCTCCTGGTTAACCTGAAAGAAATTGAAGGCAGTTTATTTCTGATAATTGAGAAAAGGAGTGAAAGATGGGTGAGAACGAGAGCAAGAAGCATGGCTTGACCAGGCGCGATTTTATCAAAGGGGTAGCCGTTGTGGCTGGTAGCGAGATCTTGATTAGTTGTTCCCCAAAGGTTGCCAGTACGGCTCAACCCACCAGCGCGGCAAATGAGGTTACTGCCGGGCAGATGAATGCGGCTATGGCTTCCCAAAAATGGAGTTTCGAGATTCCTCCGGATCCAATCCCCGATGGCGAGATCACCAATACGGTAACGGCCGATATTATCATCGTTGGCGCAGGAACCTCTGGATTGGTATGTGCCAACTCGGCTGCCGAGAATGGTGCCAAAGAAGTTTAATCTCCGCAAGCAAGGGGAACATCTCACGGGGTGGTTCGAACCATGCCATGAACAGCAAGTTTATGCAAAAAATGGGCGTGCCCATTACCGATCCGGATGAATGGATTCGAAAAGAGTTGGCGGCTGCCGGATACAACGTAGACCAGGATAAATGGTGGAAATATGCCAAATATGACGAAGAAGCCATGAACTGGTTGATAGATAAAATGGAAGCGGCCGGATATGAAACAGCGCTGGAGATCGGCAATACAGATACCAACCTTGGACCAATGTTTCAACCAGCCGGCTCACATTGCTGGTTAAGTGAAGACATGCAAATGACTGGTGCGGGCCAGCAGTTTGTGGTTGACACCCTGGCAAAGACGGCAACCGATGCAGGTGTTCAAATCATCTACCAGATGGTGGCCGAACAGCTTGTCCGGGAAGATAACAATACTGGGCGGGTCTCGGCAGTCATTGCCAAGGGTGAAGATGGTAAATATGTTAAATACGTAGGGACAAACGCTATTGTCCTGGCGACTGGCGACTTTTCAGCAGACATGGAAATGATGGCAAAATATTGTCCCACCGTACTCCCGCTGTTGTACGATACCGGATCACAGGGATACGATACGGGCGTTAAGTGGGGTGGTATTTTCCCGGGAGACGGCCAAAAAATGGGCCTATGGGTGGGGGCAGCCTGGCAGAAAACCTATCCTAATGCCCCGATGATCGCAGCCAAACAGGCATATCCCCCCCAAAACCTACCGTATGGGTTCCACCGAGGTCTGTTATTGAATAAAAACGGGATTCGCTATGGGAACGAAGACATCAATCAGTCCTTTGCCGGAATAACCCAAATGCACCAGCCCGAAATGAAGATCTATGCAATCTGGGATTCAAATTATGCAGAAAATGCAGCTCCCTGGCATACATTTGGGATGAAATATGGTGCGGATCCTGTTCCTCCAGAGAATATCGTCGCAAATTGGGAGAAACAGGTGGAGAGTGGCACTCTGGTAAAGGCCGATACCATCGAAGAGGTAATCCAGAAATTGGGCTTACCCGCGGATACGGCGAAAGCCACTGTAGATCGTTACAATGAACTTTGTACAAAAGGGGTTGATGAGGATTTCTTCAAACGCAAGGATTTGCTCTTCCCCATTCAAGCGGCTCCGTTCTATGGCGTAGAAGATGACACCCCTGATTTCCTGACGGTCTTGGGCGGCTTGCGTACAGATATCAACATGCAGGTATGTGATGAGAACGACCAGCCAATCCCCGGCTTGTACAATGTCGGCACAATGGTCGGTGATTTCTGGGGAAATATCTACAACTTCCTCACCTGCGGTGGGAACCTTGGCGCGACTTGTGTGACTTTTGGTTATACAACCGGTCGCGACATTGCCAAAGGGGCCACTTCGGCGGCATAAACCATCTTTTTGTCCCTCTTCCTGGTAGAGACCTTACTCAAATCAGACCGACAGGTCTGGGCCTCTACCAGGCTTCTTTTTTCTGATTTATACCTCTCGAACCATTAAGGCTATCATGTCACAAGAAGATCCAATACTCGAAACCCCTGAGTCCAAAGGGAGTCAACCCAGGAAAAAGCTTAATTGGCCAAAAATTAGTATCGGTGCCAATATCGCGGTGGCGGTCGTTATCGTCCTGTTCATTGCCGGGTCTTATGTAGTCCATCTCTCCGACACCAATTCTACCTTCTGCGCCACCTGTCACATCATGCAGGCTAACGTTACATCCTACCAGACATCTTCTAATCTCGATCACGTCCACCAACAGGCCGGGGTACAGTGCAAAGATTGCCACGACTACCCCCTGACGGCCGAGATCGAATTGGGAATCAAGTTTATCACCGGCAATTATACGGTGGACGAGAGCGGCAACCTGGCCCAGCGGCAGTTCGACGACCAGATGTGCCTCAAATGCCACATTTCATACGAGCATGTTGCCGAACTCACCGACTACTTATACAGGAACCCTCACGATTCCCATAATGGGGAACTCGCCTGCAGCACCTGCCACAAATCACATGGCGAGCAAATCGATTTCTGCAGCCAATGCCACGACAACGGCGGTCAACGAATGATCGGCGAACCGATTGAGGATCGCGGCACCATCGGAAATTGAGATAAGATCAGCCAGATCAATTCAGGAACTGACTGGTTCCGTTCGTTCCGTTCCGTCAACGCCGCTGGGGAAAAAATTAGCCTGGCCCTGGAATAATGACGGAAAGGTACGGTATTATTCCAGCGGGTAGCCCAGCTCTTCCAAAACTTCGCCGAAGCGCTCTTTACAGCAAGTCTTCTGGGATTCGCTGAAAACCTCATTAAAGCGGCCGGCCACGCCTTTATAGAAATGCATGCCGACCGGGGATTCTCCTGCACGGACACCCGGCCTATATTTTTGAATGACGGCCTGCACGGCTTCCGAATCGTTATCCAGCCCCAGGTAGTCGATCACTTTGGCAGTCCGCTCAAAATAATTCGCGGTTAAATCTTCGTAGCTGGTTACATAGATGCCCGGCATGTTGCGCCAGTAATTCATGTTGACCAATGGCTCGACCGCCATCCAATTGATTCCCATGTCGATCGATTGGACTTTGACCGAGAACATGTTCGGGTTGCCAGATTCTTTTCGCCGGATACCATATTCGTAGGCCGAAAGGATGGCATCGCGGGGGTCGCGATAAATGTACAGCGGTTTGAATATCCCCCGGTCGATTAAACGGCGCATTACGATTTGCGACAGAAGCCGCTTGCGGTGAACCGCGGGCGAATCGTGGGTTTTGAGCACGTAAGTATGCCCCTGCCGGTAGGGCCCGAGCACCTTGTACATATCCGGGAGAACGGTAGCAATGTTTGCACTCCCCCGGCTCATATACCTTTCAAGATGATATGCGGAGCGTAAATCACGGGCGTCCTCGCCCCCCGCCGTTTTCCACAGGTCGGTTAATAAATAGAAAAACCAAGTTGTCCCCGCGCGAGGCATGCCCGCTAATAATATGACCGGCTTCTTGGCCGTTTGATCAATCGACATTATCCAAATCTCAATCCAAATTCTTTAGTACTACTCCCCTTAATAGAGCGAAGAGGTGGTCAGTTGCGATGTGTTTGGCCAACGTTTTCGGGAAAAAACTGACACGTAAGCCGGGCTATTATAACATCGAGTGGAAAGGTTTTGTTCACCGCCAATCTTCTCACACATGGATTAACTGTGGATGACAAATCCCCCGATCGACCCAGACGCTAAGGGCCGGCAGGGAATTGGGCGCTTCCTGCGACTGTGCCATCGACCGTCAGGGGAATGTCACTATCCTCGAGCACGACGCCATACAGGTCGGTGACGCGGAAACGATAGGGTCCCACCCCCATGCCCGGATTGGTCTGCACGAAATAGTTGTACGATGTGCGGGGAACCTCGACCCAACTTCCACCGGTGAAATATTCAAATTTGGTGATCGGGTTGCGATGGTTGCGGATCTGCACGGCCGTCCACCACTGGTTGCTGCCATCCTTGAAATGATATTCGATTGGGCCGCTCAACGCCGGGCTGACTACCTGCCAGCTAATCGAGACCCGCCCGGCAGACAAATTCGCGATCTGGGCAAAGGCCTCTTTGCTCAAATCCAGGTCACCGGATTTGCATTCCGGGCATAAATCGACAATACGAACGGTCACCTCTCCGGTTGGGCCATTGACGTGCACATAAGCCCCGCACCAGGCGGCGTTATCGTAATCCGGTGCGTTCAAAGCGGCCACCATCAAATCATCCGGCGATGCGTCGAACAGGCAAGCGCCGCTGCCGGTGGCATTGTAATAAGTCGCCTGGCCCTGGTGGACCGGGTTGGGAGAAGCTTTGTATTGCGCAACCAGGGGCAGATAAAGCGTTGTGCCGCCATCGGCCTGGGCCGAAAAGGCCGGCAGCAAGAGCGCCAGCAGGAGGGCCAGGACGGTAAGCTTTTTGAATACTTTCATCTGGGTGTTTTTTTGGAAGAGAGCACAATCTTACACTTTTTAGATAACGATATTCCATTTTACCTTATCCAGGAACCTTTTTCACCCACCCAATCACCCCAGGCTGGTGATGCCGGCTCACCCGCTAGGTCATTAAAATCCAGGCATCTAGATTGAAATAATGAGCTTTTCAAAAAAGTCTTATGGTTTTGAAAACCATAAATAAACATGTCGATTTGGGCTCGTCCCAAAAATAATTTGGGCAGTCCCTGAAAGGAACAGGCCATGAAAATCGCACTCGTCAGTCCCTATGATTTTCCTTATCCCGGCGGCGTAACCGAACATATCCGCCACCTGGACAAGGCGTTTCGAGAATTGGGCCACGAAACCCGTATCATCGCTGCATCGTCCGCCCCCCGTGAAACGCTGCCGGCCAACTTTATCCCCGTTTCTCACGAAGTAGTCCCCATGCCGTTCAATGGCTCCACGGCCAGGCTGGCATTATCGCCAGAAATAATTCAACGGGTAGGGGATATCCTCAAGAAGGAGCAATTCGATGTGGTTCATATCCATGAACCGGCGACGCCGCTCTTGAACTGGGCCGTGCTGGACGCTTCGCAGGCGCTCAATGTTGGCACTTTCCACGCTTTTATCGAAGACCCAAGGGTCAACGATACCTTGAAGCCCGTCCGGGCGCTGATTGGCCAGAAGCTGCACGGACGGATCCTGGTTTCGCCATCCCTGGAACCGGCCTACGCCAGCCCTCTTTTTGGCAATTACCGCGTCATTCCTAATGGCATCGATTTTGCCCGCTTCAGCGGCGCCGGGATCCGCCCGATCGATGGGCTGCAAGATGGCCGGCCGACCATCCTATTCGTCGGCCGCTCCGAGCCGCGTAAGGGTCTGCCGGTGCTGCTGCGGGCCCTTCTGACTATAAAAAAGGCCGTTCCAGGAGCAAGGCTGGTGGTGGTCGGCGCGATCCAGTCGGAAGAGCAAACTCGCCTGCAGGGAGAAATCCAGGCGCATGGCCTGGAAAACGACGTCGTCCTGGCCGGTCGGGTCAGCGACGAAGACCTGCCCCGCTATTATCGCAGCGCCAACCTGTTTTGCGCGCCTTCCTTGGGCGGCGAAAGTTTCGGGATTGTTTTACTCGAAGCAATGGCCTCCGGCCTGCCCATCGTCGCATCGCAAATCGCCGGCTACCAGAGCGTCCTGCATCCTGGCAGAGAAGGCTTACTGGTGCCCCCCGGCGACCCGCAAGCCCTGGCCGATGCAGCCGCAACTATCCTCACTGACTCGGCTATGCGAAACGAAATGTCCGCGTGCGGGCCGGAAACGGCGGCGCAATATGATTGGAGCCGGGTCGCTCCCCAGGTTCTAGGCTACTACCATGAATTAATGGCGCATCGCCCGGCCACACGACCGGCTTTCACCTTTCCAAAGACGACCTGGCATCTGCGTAATCCTGCCAGTCACCCCGCCAAAGAATTTGCCCACGTCCGCATCGACCTGAATGGCTGGATTAAAATGGAAATGGTCGCCAAATATTAAAATACCGTTACTATTCAGCTCCCGCATAAGGCAGTAACAAAACAACCTCAAATCCGGTGTTTTCTAGCACGCGCTGACCGTACAATTCCCCCACAAAGAGGCCAAAAGCGATTTCCATGATAAAATGGGTGCTCAGTAATTGCTCAGGTTTGCGCGTAACCCAGATAAGGGCAAGGGTGGTTAACGCCGCTCTTGCAAGCAGATACCCGAGGAATTACGCATCAATGGACGCAGAAAAAGGAGATTCCAATGGATTTCGAAGGCTATTGCGTAAAATGCAGAACCAAAAGAATGGTCAAAGGCGCTACCATCGAAACGACCAAATCCGGCCGGAAAATGGCCAAAGGGACTTGCCCGGTTTGCCAGACAACCGTGACCCGCTTCCTTTCCGAGAAGGAAGCCAGCGGCAAGTAGTGGGGAATTTGACGGCTTAAGGCCGTCCAATCGTCTACAGCATCAAAAACATTTTTGGCAAGACCGGGCGAACAACCCGGTTTTGCCAAAAGCAAGAATAATAAGTCATTTTGGATGAACCAGACCCCCCTTACGAGGCCATGGCAGATTCTCGCGCTTCCAGCGCCAACCAGGGGTAAACCTGGCTGGCTAAGTAGCCTGGGCAGTTTCACCCAGTGGCTCCGCTTTCTCATGCTTCAAAAACTGCCGCACCAGGACCACCAGGCTGGCCAGGAACATGGGCATGCCATGGTGGATATCCCCGCCGGTGACTAACACCGGCAGCCAGGACACGACGGCTTCCAGCGGGCCAAACCATTCTGCCAGCACCGCCACCGAATAGATATTGCTGAGCGGCTGAACTAACGCCAGGACCGGCCATGAAATCTTCCTGGAACGCACGAAAATAATGCATACCACGAAGACCACCCCGGCAACCGCCAGGTTGAGGATAACTCTGAAATTCATGAACCCGGCCGGGACGAGCCAAAAAAGGTTGGAGGTGCGCACCGAGTACGCCTCAAACGTAGGTTTACCGGAAAGCCACAATTGAACCCAATCCGGCCGGATTATGAAGCTGATCAAGGCCAGGGCCAGGGCGCTGGCAGCGGCCTGGATCCAGCCTTTTTTGTCCAACGTGCGGATTAAAAATGGTGCAGCGATAAAAGCAACCTGGGGCTTGACAATCAATAAACCCAGCAACCAGGGTACGTTGAGACTGGCCAATAAAGCCAAAAGCAAATCGATCTGGCCGACGAAAAGCGTGAAAAGGATGGGGAACGAGAGTAAAGGCCAGAGCGCTTTTTTTCTTAAATAAGACCAGTACTAAAATTACATTGAGAGCCACAAACAAGGCATAGGCCAGGTGTTGGGGCAAAAAACTAAAGGGAATGAACAGGACGGCCAGTGGATATGGGCCATTAAAATCATAAACGGAATATGGACTCAGGCCGGCCAATACAGCTTTGGCCGCCGAATGGAAAATCGCAAAATCATACTCCCCCATCTGACCTCCGTATCGACCAGGTTTATGGCAAGAGATAAGTGTAGTGGCTCAAACTGATCGTGAAGAATTGCAAATACGCAGGCTTCTAGAACAGGCCTGAAGTCACAATATTTTTTTGTGCCGGTTTTTCCCTGGCAGTCTTGGGCCGCCTCGAACCCCCTGGATGGCTTTCGTGGGTGTGTTCAGGTGTCAACCGGCCGGATTAGGTGCCTGGCTTGAACTGGCGCCAAAAAATTATAACATGCGTCCATATTGTTGCCGCGGCCCTGGTCGCCCGCAGGCGCAAGCCCGCTTGTAGCCTGGAGTGATCAAATCTTTCGTTTTGGTTAAATAACAAAAAACCCGGCCTTTACAGGCCGGGTTTGAAACGGATTGTTCTTCAGGTTAAGAATTGACTGGCTCGGTAAGCATGTTTTCCAAGAGGATTTCAAGAGCCATGGTGTGGCTGCACACCCCGCGCGTATGGAAAAAATCGCAATCGCATTGCCACTTCCCTTGATCGTAACTCACCTGGTGAGAATTGTTCTCGCCATCCATCGTAACTGTAAAAGAATGGAAATGGAACCGCTCACGTTCTAACGCGTACCGTTTAGCTTTATCTCGCTTACCGATCATCCCATAGTCCATGACTCAATCTCCTTTCAAGGTTTTAATAGACGAAAAGGCACGCGTGATTACGCGTGCCTCTAGACTGCAACAATGATCGTATGTTCAACAAATCCATTCATCCCGGTATAGCCTTTTATTCCTTTCACTTTATAATAGCCTACCTGTTTCGGAAAGTCAACGAATTATGCAAATTTTTTAAGAAACACTCATAAACTCTACAGATTTTTTGTAACTGCTCAGGCTTCTGTTAAGAAGTTCCCGAATTTGATGTACGTGCGGGGGCGGAGCCCCCGCACGTACATCAAATTCGGGTTTCATCCCCGCTGGGCTGAGCAGTTACGATTTTTTTTTTACTTACACCCACCGGCCAACGCCATTCCGGTTAAGAACAATTTTCTCCAGGACCAGGGCATCTTCTCCCCCCGAATAATAACCCTTCCAGGTATCGACCTGGACGTAATCTTCGCTTTGATAAAGCCGGATTGCGGCCAGGTTCGACCGGCGCACCGATAACCTGAACCGGCGGGTGTTCAACTCCTGCTCGCAGGCCCGCAGCAGCGCCCGCGCCACCCCCAGGCGGCGATAAGATCCACTGACAGCCAGGGTAACAATCCAGCCAATACCATTGTCACTGCGCCGCTCACCCCCAATAAACCCGATCAGGGTATCATCTACGCTCGCTTTGATGTGGATCAGGCCCGGCATAATTAAAACTGCCAGCAGGTCGATCAATGGCCAGGCGTCCAGCGCGAAACTTTCTTTCTCCAGGCGGCGCAGGCTGATCAGGTCACGCCAGGTAGCCTGTTCGACTTGAAAGTTGAGCGTTCGTTGTTCCTGAAGATCCATGACGTTCCTGAAAAATAGAAATAACCATTGCCGCGAAATACAACACCACCGTCACACCCGGTTACAGGTGTGACGGTGGATTTTTTATAAAGAAGGACTTACTTGTCTTCTTTTTCTTTCCCGTCGCGCATTTTGGAAAAATCCTGCAAAAGGCTGGTGAATTCCAGCGGGAAGATGTACTTGGTAGAGCTGCCCTGGGCCATCGTCTTCAATGTATCGAAGTATTGCAGAGTCATGGTCTTGGGATCGATGGTGTTGGCCACCGCGAAGATTTTGTCCAAAGCCAGGGCAAAACCTTCGGCTCGTTGGATCTGGGCTTCGCGCTCGCCCTGGGCGACCAGAATGGCGGATTGCTTCTGCCCCTCGGCCTTCAGGATGGCGGACTGCCGGTCACCATCGGCCACGTTGATGGCGGCCTCGCGGGTACCGGTTGATTCGGTCACCACAGCCCGGCGGGTCCGTTCGGCAGCCAACTGGCGGTTCATCGATTCCTGAACCTCACGCGGAGGAATGATCTCGCGGATTTCGACGTTGGTCACTTTGACACCCCAGCGTTCGGTGACCTCGTCCAAACGGCTGCGCAGTGCCTGGTTGATCTTTTCGCGTTCCGAAAGGACACCATCCAACATAATACCGCCAATGACCGACCGCAGCGTCGTGGTAGCAATACCCTGGGCGGCCAGCTCGAAATTACCTACCTGCAGTACGCTCTGTACAGGGTCGAAGACCTTGTAGTACCACAAGAAATCAATGGAGATCGGCGCATTATCCGAGGTGATCGAAGTTTGGGCAGGAATCTCACGGACCTGCTCGCGCAGGTCAACCCGAACACCCCGATCGACAAACGGGATCAGCAGGACCAACCCGGGGCCGCGATCGCCAATACAACGTCCCAGGCGAAAGACCACCAGGCGCTGGTACTCCGGGACGATTTTGATGGCCGAAACCACAAAAACAATACCCAAAAGTACCACAACACCAACCAGGCACAGAATTGTCGAATTCATTTTTACCTCCGTGGAATGTAAAAGGCATTATCTCAAGGATAATATCCTCAATTAATCAGGCTTCCTGAACCGGTTCGACCTCCAGAACCAATCCCTGCCGGCGAATCACCTGAACCCGTTGGCCTGCCGGGATCTCCGTCTTGCTCCAGGCTGTCCAATCTTCGCCGCCCACATAAACGGTACCCTCTTTGAATACCGCCGTCTTCGTCTCACCCACCGCCCCAATCAGTTTGGCCAGGTCGATAAACTTTTTCTGGCCGAGGGCATCCACTGTCTTGCGACCGATAAACCACAGCCCCGGTGTGATCATCAAAGAGGTAATTCCCGCCAGCCAAAAATTAACTGCCGGCGAGCCATCCGGGTTGCTGAACATAAATATCGATCCGACCAGGATCACCAGGATCGCCAACGCCAGAAAAATCCAGTTCTTCCACCGGCGCAGCGCGATGATGAACGGAGCTACCCCCAAAACCAGGAGAAATATCGCCCAGATATTGGTCTGAAGCTGTGAAGCGGCGATCCCTGCCAGGATGAGCGCAAAAAAAGCGCCAACCTCCAACAGGCCGGTCCCTGGTGTAAACGACGCCAGCACGGCCAGCACGACACCCAACACCAGAGTGAGGTATGCAACGTCGGGATTTATCAGCGGGCTCATATTGTTATCCTTATCTGGTAAGCCGGAATAATATCGTCAAAAGAAATACTTTATTAGGGGACCAACCAAATTTACTTATGAAACTTCTCCGTCTGCAAAAAAGCACTTATTTGAAGATTTTGCTCTTAAACCGGTATCTTTCTTCACCAGGCGGATTAGTTAGGGCTTTTTTAAAATTATACAATTAAAACCCGCTTCAGACGGGATAAACCGCCCGGATTTCCAGGGTGATTGCAGCCTGCCTGCTTTTCGAGGGCAATTCCCCAAAGAATGGGTTTTTGAGTGTTATTGTGGGGCTACGCCTCACAATAACACTCAAAATTATCTCTCTGTTGGGACTAAATTGGCATGATGCGATTGCCCTGCCCGGATTTCCGGCGTCCGGAGAAATATCAAAAAAAAAGTTACTACTTAGGCCAATTCGGAAATTTAGGGTATTTTTATTTTACGCGTGCTTTGCACGCGTAAAATAAAAATACCCTTCTCATTAGTATTTACAATTCAATAAAGAATCCAGACAATGGGATTTAATATTCCAATGTTCGGGCCGGTCTCCAGACCGAGCCCGCTCTTCAACACCAATTTTAGAACCCGGTTTAGATAGCAAGGTCACCTTATTCCCATCAGGGCGCACTTCGCGTGCCCTGAGTTTGGCATGCCAACGCCTCAATAATCGCCCTTTTATTTTGTCTTTCAGAGATACGCCCTTCGACCGTCTCAAGTAACCCTGTTTGGGACGTATCCATCCCGAACACATCTCTTCTTTAAACGGGAAAAAGCAGCCCGAATTTGCTTTTTCCACACCAACCTATAACCCAATCTTGTCTCTCTCAACTCACCTTCCAGAACTACACCCCTATCTGGATCAGGATGGTTGCCTGATAAAAATATACCCTTTCGAGATTAAGAGTAGGGCAAGACCAGGTTATGAAAAGGTTAACAACCCAAAACCCGGTCGATACCATTTCGGACGCGAAAAGAACCGGAGTTTATATGAGGCAAAGCCTCATATAAACTCCGGTTCCCTCTTTCAAAATCGCCCGGCGGCTCACCGCGGCAGGTGCAGGCAGGCGAATCATGATAAAATTCGGCTGTCGATCCCATAATCAGAGGTGCAGTATGACTGACCATATCTTAGTTGCCATCGCGTGGCCTTACGCCAACGCCGAAATCCACGTCGGGAATGTCACCGGCTCTCACCTGCCCGGCGATATCTCCGCGCGCTACCATCGCCTGAAAGGGAACGACGTTCTGATGGTCTCCGGTACCGATTCTCACGGGACGCCCGTCACTATCCGCGCGGATGCCGAGAACAAACCGGTGGAAGAAATTTACAAGCGCTTCCACAGCGGGTTTATCGATTTGTTCCTGCAACTGGGCATCCAGTATGACCTGTTTACCACCACACACACCCAGAATCATTTCAAGGTCTCCCAAACGACCTTTCTAGCCCTGCTACAAAACGGCTTTCTGCTGCGTGAAGTTCACCCACAGTGGTATTCGCCCTTCAGTAAACGCTTCTTGCCCGACCGCTACGTCGAAGGCACCTGCTATATTTGCGGCTTCGAAGGCGCCCGCTCGGACCAGTGCGACCACTGCGGCAACGTCCTCGAGCCCGAAAAACTGATCAACCCGCGCTCGAAGATCGACGGCTCGACCCCCGAGCTGCGTGAAACCGAGCATTTCTACCTGGACCTTTCCAAGCTGGAACCCGAGGTAGAGAGCTTTTTGCGCGAACGCAAAAGCTACTGGCGTGAGACGGTCAGCGGACAATCCCTGGGCCAGATCGATTCCGAGGGGCTGAAACCGCGCTCGATCACCCGCGACCTGGATTGGGGCATCCCCGTCCCGCTGGAGGGCTGGGAGGGCAAGTGCCTGTACGTCTGGTTCGAGGCGGTCATCGGTTACCTTTCCGCATCCATCGAATGGGCCCGGCTGAACGGCCAGACCGAAGCATGGAAAGAATGGTGGACCAACCAGGCTGCCAAATCTTTCTATTTCATCGGCAAAGACAACATCTTCTTCCACGCTGCTTTCTGGCCGGCCCAACTGATGGGGATCGGCGAGCAGTTCATGGAGATTTATTCGGGCGAAAAAGGCAGCCGCCTGGTGCTGCCCTTTGACGTGCCGGCCAATCAGTTTATGAACCTGGAAGGCCAGAAGATCTCCGGCAGCCGCAACTGGGCAGTTTACGCCCGCGATTTCCTATCCCGCTACGACCCTGATCCACTGCGCTATTACCTGACGGTCAATATGCCCGAAAACCGGGATACCGATTGGGATTGGGACGACTTCTACCACCGCAATAACGACGAGTTGGTGGCTACCTGGGGCAACCTGGCCAACCGGGTGCTTTCCTTCGCTTTCAAGTACTGGGAGGGCGTCGTCCCCGACCCCGGCCAACTGACCCAGATCGACCTGGACCTGCTGGCAGCCGTGGAGGGCGGTTTCGCCACCGTCAGCCAGTCCATCGAAGCCGTGCACCTGCGCGCCGCCCTGGGGGAGGCCATGCGCCTGGCCACCGAGGTGAACAAATACCTCGACCAGACCGCCCCCTGGACCGCAATCAAGACCGATCGACAAGCCGCGGCGCGAGCCATCTACACCGCCATGCGGGCCATCGACTCGCTCAAGATCCTGCTGGCCCCCTTCCTGCCCTTCACTTGCGAGAAACTGCACACCTTCCTGGGTTACGAGACGCCTATCTTCGGCAGCTCCTACACCGAAGAGATCAGCGATGAGGTTGGCAGCCACACTGTTTTGCGCTACGACGGCAGCCAGGCCAGCGGCCGTTGGGAGCCCAGCCAATTAGCCCCCGGGCACAAGTTCCTTAAACCCGAGCCGCTCTACAAGAAACTGGATGCCTCGATTATCGAAGAAGAACGCGCCCGCCTGGGAAAACCGGTCGCGCTATAAAGTTACCCGAATTAAAACATTAGCGGGCGCAAAGCGCCCGCTAATGTTTTAATTCGGGTGTCTCAAGCTTTCCAACTGCTGGCCTGATCGATTTCCTCCAGGTCTGTGGGAGTCAAGGCCACGTCCAGCGCTTTCAAATTATCTTGCAATTGCTCCAGTGTGCGCGGCCCGATGATCGGGCTGGTGACTTCCTTGCGGGTCAACAGCCAGGCCAGGGCGATCTGCGAAATACTGGCATTGTGCCGCCCGGCGACCTCTTCCAGTTTTGCCAGGATGGCCCAATTGCTGTCTTTGAAATAGCGAGCCGCGGTATGTTGGCGCTGGCTGCCGATTTCTTTTTGTTCGGGCCGGTACTTACCGGTCAAAAAACCACCGGCCAGCGGGCTGTAGGGGATCACGCCCAGGCCGTATACCTGGCAGACGTCCGCCAGTTCGCGTTCGAATTCGGCCCGGTTGACCAGGTTATAGTGCGGCTGCAAGCTGTTGTATGAGACCAGGCGCTCGCGCTCAGAGGTCCACAGTGCCTGCATCAGCCGCCAGGTCGGGTAGTTGGATGCGCCGATATACCGCACCTTGCCCTGGTGGACCAGGTCATCGAAGGCCCGCAAGGTTTCCTCGATAGGCACATTGGCATCGAAAGCGTGCGCCTGGTAAAGATCGATGGTATCGGTCTTCAGCCGGCGCAGCGAGCCCTCCACGGCCCGCAGGATGTGGACCCGCGAAAGACCCTGGTCATTGGTCCCCTCGCCGGTGGGGTGGCGCACCTTGGTAGCGATCACCAACCGGTCCCTGGGGATTTTGCTTTGCTGCATCCAATTCCCGATGATCGTTTCGGCGACCCCGCCCGGGTTGCCCTCCACCCAGCGAGAATACACATCCGCGGTGTCGATAAAGGTAACGCCGGCGTCATAGGCCGCCGAAAGCACCTGGTGCGAAGCCGGCTCGTCCGCCGTCCAGCCAAACTGCATCGACCCCAGGCACAGGCGAGAAACACTCAGGCCGGTCCGGCCGAGATTGCAATATTCCATCAGATTTGTTCTCCTTCCATGTCAACACTTATATATAAATTATAGGCGAAGAGAACACAGAAAAGGAAGATTTAACTACGGAGGAAAATAACCACGGAGGCACAGAGGACACGGAGAAAAGAAAGAAAAGAAGAAAAAGTATTATTTAAAATAATATTAGCCTAAAGTGGATCGGCCCGGTCTCCAGACCGAGGCCGCTCTTATTGGCCGGCCAGGAAGAGCGGCCTCGGTCTGGAGACCGGGCCGATCACTTAAAAACTTCACCCCTTTTCGTAAACCCTTTACTTCTCCGTGAACTCCGTGCTTCCGTGGTTATAATCCTCTCCGCGCCCTCTGCGCCTCTGCGGTTATACTCTTCTCCTTTTCTTCTCCGTGAACTCCGTGCCTCCGTGGTTTTAATCCTCTCCGCGCCCTCTGCGTCTCTGCGGTGAAAACTCCTGGGATTGGTAGCATTGCCCAACTAATGATAGAATGCGAACACCCTAACAAGCAAGGGAAAGGAGAAAAAAACATGCGACCCAAGTTTCGCATTTTGATTGCCATCACGCTTTTGGCCCTGGTCGGGCTGAGCTGCAACCTGTCCAAAGTGAGTTCGCAGGCAGCCACCGCCGCCGCGGCTCCCGCGACCGCCGCACCTACCGCGGTCCAACCCGGTGATTCCACGTCCGCGGCCACGGCGACACCGGCCGGCTTAGCCGGCGTCCGTCTCGAACTGAGCGACCTTCCCTCCGGCTTCCGCGAAGCCTCCGACGCCGAGTTGCAACAAATGGGCATTTCCTACCGCACCTTCGCGGACGGCATCAGCGCCAATATGAGCAACGTGACCACCGAAAACTACGCCGCCTTCCTCGACCCGACCTCCAACGAGGTCGTCGTCTCGGTGGTGGTCGGGTCCTTGACCACCCTGGAGAAGATCGCATTCGACGTTTTCCTGCACGATTCGACCCGCGTGATTAACAGCATTGCGCCCAACGCGCCCAACACCACCCTGACCGAGCATCCCACGGATACCATCGGCGATTCATCCCTGGTTCTGGACACGCTCACCCAGGGAAGCTACGCCAGTATCGCCGGCCAGACCGTGATCTCGCGCCGCGGTAGCGTGGTCCAACTGGCCCTGACCTTTTACCCCAACGGCGGCTCCCCGGTGATCGACGCTGCCAGCGTGGCGCAAATCATGGATACTAAAATCCAATCCGTCCAATAGTCTTTTCTTTGCAGGATCAAGGCAATGCTTTACATTGCCTTGATCCTGCGTACAAGCAGGGTTTGGGTTCCGCCAAACGGTGTTAAAATCGTAGAGCCTGTCGGGCATCGCCTGATAGATCGTCAACGGGCTCTCCGTTGAAATCGCAAGCCAAAAAAATCTCCGGTGCTGTCACATCCTCGATGAATGAAGACTATATCTTAAACCAGGATCTCGAATCCGCTCTGCGTTATTGGTGGATAATCGTTCTTTTCATGCTGGTCGGGGTGGCCGCCGGCTGGCTGCTGAACCGTACCCAACCGCCCATCTACGAAGCTCGCGCCGAATTTGCGATCGACTTTGATCTGTCTCGTACCGGCACCCTGACCGGTGAAAATCAGGACATCCTGATCAATACCACCGGCAAAGTGATCAATTCCGCTCCGATCATGGCCGCCTTGCAGCATCACCTGGCCGATAAGGGCATCCAGGTCAGCCAGGATGAATTCGATCATATGGCCGTGCTCGAGCGCCAGGCCGATAGCTTCACCATTCGGGTTCAATCCACCGACCCGGCTACCGCCCTGGACCTGGCCGATTATTGGAGTCAACTGGCCCTGGACGCGCTCAACGAGGCCTCCGGCCAGGCGATCAAAGCCGATACGCTCCTGCGCTACCTGGACAACTTGAGCAATTGCGTCCAGCAGATCCCGGCCACCGCGGCCGGGGCAAGCGGCTGCACCTCGACCAACCTGGCCGATCTCGAAGAAAAAATCGCGCAGACGAACAAAGCGATCCTGACCGCCCGTGACAATGCCCGTGGGCTCACCCCGGGAATAGTCTACAGCCTGAACAAACCCGCTTACCTTTTGCCCGAGCCGGTCCAGCGGGCGCGCCTGTTCCTGCTCCTGGGTGGCGCCGGGATTGGCCTGGTTGCTGCCTTGTGGGTCCTGCACCTGGGCCTGCCAGGCCGGCTGCTGGGAGGCAAACGGCGTGATTAACCGCATCCGCAGGCCGTTAGAGTACTTCCTCTGGGCGGTACTGCTCCTGCTGCTGCCGATCACCAGTTTCCCGATCATCGCTAAATTGACCGGCGGAACCATGGTCGCACCCGCCAGCCTGCTGCCCCTGATCCTGCTGCTGCTGGTCAGCACACTGCCCTATCTTCTTCGCCGGGGAATGCTGCCCCGCCAGTCCCTGCCCATCCTGGCCTTCGTTCTGGTGGCCGTACTGGCCACCTGCCTGGGTTTGATGAACGTCGTGCCCATTTTCCGCAATATTAACCGCCTCAAGAATGCCCTCTCCGGCCTGCTCACCCTGGGCATCGGGCTTTCGTTTTACCTGGCAGCTTCCACCTGGCCGGATTCTGAGGCTAAAATCCGCTTTATTTACCGCTGGGTCAACCTGAGCGGCTGTGTCTTGTTTGCCTGGTCGCTGGTCCAGTTGGGCATGTGGCAATTTTCGGCCGCCTACCCGGCCTGGATGTATTCTTTCCAGCATTTGTTCTCATCCAACGGGATGCTCTTCCCCCAGCGGGTCAACGGGTTTTCCTACGAGCCCTCCTGGTTAGGTCACCAACTGGTCATGCTGTTCTTGCCTTACTGGCTCTCGGCCACCGTAAACCGCACCAGCGCCTTCAACAAACGGCTGCTCGGCTTGAGCCTGGAAAACCTGCTGCTGGTCATCGGCATTGGCATCCTGGTCGCCTCGCTGGCGCGCAGCGCCTTGTTGTCGTTCTTGCTGGCCTGTGGGCTGCTGTTTTTCCTGGGAACGCAGGCCATGGTCCGTTGGCTGCGCCAGCGCATCGTGACCCAGGGCCATTCGCGCATCCCGGTCCGCTGGCTGACCTTCACGATCTGGTCGGTGGTGGCGCTGGCTTTCCTGCTCATCCTGGGCGGCGGGGCTTTTCTGCTGACCCGCATCGATGTGCGCATGCACAACCTGTTTACCCTCTTGCAGGACCAGGTTTCCTTCGAGCAACTGGCCTATAACCTGATTTTTGGCGAACGGGTCGCTTACTGGCAGGCCGGTCTGGCCGTTTTTTCTCAGCATCCCGTCCTGGGAGTAGGCGTCAACTCGGCCGGCTTCTATTTGACCAGCATGCTCACTCCGGCAGCCTGGTCAATGGTCGAGCCGTTCAAGCTCTATCACAACACCGCTCTGCCGAACACACTGAGTTTATGGGTGCGACTGCTGTCCGAGACCGGCATTTTAGGCTTTAGCTGCTTCGTCAGTTGGCTGGCCCTGCTGGCCATGACCGTCTCCCACGTACGCAAGAGCCGGTCGGCAGTCCTCCGCACGGTTGCCCTGGCAGGCGCGTTCGTGCTCACCTCCCTGCTGATGGAAGGTATGAGCGTGGATACCTTTGCCTTCCCCTATTACTGGCTATCCCTCGGCTGGCTGACCGCGGCTTTCCGCATCCAAACGCAGGCTGCCAGAAGCCACGCGCCAAATCCCGTTCAGGACCCCGGGTCGGCCACCGGGCAGGTCATGGCAGCCTCCGGCACCCGCGTGTAGATCTGGGGCGGGTCGCTCAGCACGGCTACCAGAAAAGCGTCGATCGTCGTCCCTTCGCCTGTCTTGCAGCCGACCACGGCAACATCGGCCCCATCCGGGAAAGTGGTCAGCGAGTAATCGTAGTACGGCAGGACGGCCGTATACCAGTTCTCCGGGGCCAGCAGCGCCAGGGTAAAGCGGGCGTAATGCCTGGCCGCCAAGGGGAAAGCATCTGCATTGGCCAGGCCACCTGGTATAGGCTCACCGACGTCCTTCCAAAAATAGCGTGGGTACAGCCCGCGTCCAATGCGGGCAATCGAGGCATCGCTCGCCAAGAAAGCCTTCAATTGTTGATCGTCCAGATTCAGCACGTTGTCTTTTTGCAAGATTTGCATCACAGTCGCGTTATCCTTCGGCAGCGGCTGGTCCGGGACCAGCCGGTCCGAGAAGGTTAATCCCAGGCCAATTACCAGGAAGAGCCCGGCCAATGCGGCCGCCTTCAGCCAGGTCTTGCGGCCGGCCGCCGGTGAGTCATCGACCACACCCTTCTCGAATGCAAGCGGGCCGCCCGGCCAGCCGGCCGGGGCCAGCAATGGCGCCAGCCAGGTAACCACCAACAGCAGGCCCAGGCCATAATACAAAGGGAAAACCCAGTCCACCGGCACCAGGTAACGCGCGCCTGAATTGCGCGAGATGCCATTGGCCAGGTAATAGCTCACCTGCAGCACCGCCGGGACCAGCCCGGCGAAACGCCAGCGCCACCAGCTATAGCCTGCCCCGGCTGCAACCAGCCCCAGGTCTACCAGGAGCATCACCAGCGAGCCAAACGGCAGGGCACCATACCAGTTGTTGATCGAACTCCACTGTGGCGCCTGGACCGTCTCAGGGACGGTCTGCAAGGAAAAAGTACCCGGTAAGGTCATCAAGGCCATAATTTCGTTATGTAAAAAGTGAGCCGGGATAAATTGCCAGGAAGGGGTCGATTCCTGTACCTGGGCGGGCAGGCTGGCCGCATCCGCAGCAGATAAAGACGCCAGCTTGATGCTCCCGCCGTCCGCCGAAGGGACCTCGATCTGGCTTTGCGGTTGGGGCGCATAGCGGGTCTGCCAGATAGCGCGCAGTTTTTCCACCAGGTAAGGCTCGTCGAAACCGGGCTGGATGCGCATCAGCCAGGGGACCGTAGTCAACAGAACGGCGCCTCCAAAAAGGGCCGCCGCGACAAAGAAACGTTTCCAATTCCGCCAAAACACAGCCAGAATAACCAGCCCAAAGACCAGCAGCGGCAGGAAGGCGTTCGGGCGGATCAGGACGGCCAGGCTGAATACTCCCCCGCTCAATACGGCCCGCTGCGGCCGGCCCAGGGGCGAGCGCAGCCAGATGAAAGCCGCCAGGGTAGCAAACACCAGCGCCGTCGCCGCGGGGTACTCGGTTAAAAGCAGTTTCGAATTGGAGACCTGGATGAAGGGGGTCGCTGCCAGCGAATTGCGCTGCTGGAAAACAGCCAACAGGGCCAGCAGCAGACCGGCCGGCCGGTTGGCGATTGTTTTCCCCAGGAAATACATCCCTACCGGCATAATCGCCAGCAAGGCGACTTGCAGCAAAATGGTCGTATCGTAAGACTGGCCGGCGATAGCCCGCAGCCCGGCCAGGATCAAGACGTACAGGGGCTTATCCTGGAAAAAGACCGTGCCGATCCCGCGCCCCATCAGCAAGTATTGGGCGCTGACATCGTAAACCGCGGCATCCGAATACGGGTAAATCACGTTGTTAGGTGGGGTTGGGTTCGGGGCAAAGTACGAATGTACGGCCGGGGTAGCCCACCACAGCCCGCAGGCCAGCAGCCAAACGCCCACCGCCACCAAAATATCCACTCGCACGGAATTGGCCTTCGAGAGCAGGCTCCCGGCCGCATAAGTGACCGCCAGGCAGGCCAGTACCTGGATCCCCAGCAGGGGCACACCGGCCTCGTTCCAAAACATCGTATCGGGGGTCAGCCCCAGACCGCTCAAGGCTATGGACAGCCAGGCAACCAGGAATACGGCCAGCCCGATGGCGCTGGTGATCAACACACGCCGCTGCGTTTGCAGCCCGAGAGAAAAGTGGCGCTTGCGGTCGGGCCAATCCGTCGTCAGGCTGAGCGCCCAGGCGTCCAGGCCTAATAACGCGGCCCAAACCAGCAAAGGCTGCAAGCGCTCAAAATAAGCCGCCCAGCGGCTAAACCAGCCGGGGGTGAGCAGGGCAGCCGCGCCAAAAACGATCGCAGCGATGCAGCCAACCCGGCCCGCGGCCCGGCTAAACGGACGGCTCAACGCCAGCCGGTAGAGGCGTGCGGACCAGGCCGGGTTCAACAGCCCATACAGCCCTACAACCAGCACTGCCAGGGCCGGCAGGGCGATCATTGCCATCAAGGCCAGGCGTTGGGCCGAATAGCCCAACAACAAGGCGTTCTCGGCTTCAGCCGGGATCGCTGCCACGGCCGCCAGCATCGCAGCGCCTTCCAGCGCAATCCACACGGCGGCAGCCAAAACACGGATTTTCATAAGTGAAGCGTCAGGGAATTCCATTGAGAGTTATTATACAAAGGAAATCCCGCGTCAGGCGAATTCACTGGGCCGGCCTAAGAAATACTCGAATTCGAGACCTTAATTTCTGGGTGGGACCATCACCGAGACGTTCACCTCGCGCAGAACCCGGTCGGTCACGTAATACTGCGAGAGCGGGCTAAAGATATCCTTTACGAAGCGGTTGTTTTCCTGGGCAAAATTTTCTTTCGTCTCGTCCAGGTAGACGATCCGCAGCGGCTCGACGATGATCATGCCATAACGGTGGCTGGCCAGGTCGGCGTCATACTGGTCCAGGTAGCTCCGGTCATCGGCCATGGCCATCTCGGCAATGACCACCCGCTCGTAGGGCGGTTCGACCTTCACCGGCGGCACCAGGTGGAAAGCGATCAACTGGCGCTCGCTCATAAACAGGATGCTCTCATTGCGGCTGTTGGCCCGCGTAATGGCTCGCTGCAAATAGGCCAATGAAGCCTGGGTCTCTTTAGCCGAAGGCAGGGCAGGGGCATCCTGGGTAGCCAGAGTGAAACCCACCGGGATCATCACCAGCAGGGCCAACCAGACCGGCGACCAGTTCAACGCCGCCATCTGGCCCGGCCGGTCGGGTGCAAAGCGGTCGAGCAGCACAGATGCGCCCGCGACCAGGAAGAGCATCAGGAAGGCATCCAGGTTGTGCAAATTATTGCCCCCGCCGATCTTGAGGCTGACGATCACCCCGCCGGCCAGGAAGACCAGCAGCAGCGCCGTCACACCCGCCAGACGCAGTCCATTCCAACTGCCCCGCCCGCGCGCCAGCCGCGCCAGAACCAGAGCCGTACCCGGCAGGACGGCCAGCAAGATGCCCGGCAGGATGCCCAGGCCGAAAGACGGGTTGGGCCACAGCCGGGCCCAGATCATGGTCGAGCTCAAACTGGTCCCAAACTCCGAAAGCGGATTTCCGGAGAGGTGGATGTAGCCATAATAGACACCAAAGGCGATCGCCGTACCGGCCAGAACGTAGGCAGCCGGGGCCAGCAGGTAATTTATCCATTTCTTGCCGTTGATTGGGGTTTCCAGGAAATACAGCAATGCCGCCAGGCTGCCGGCGACCGGGAACCAGTTGATGCGAGTCAGCCCGGCCCATAACGAAGACAGCCCTACCCAGATCAGTGCCTGCCAGGGTTTTTTCGGATCGAAGCGCCACAGTACCAGCCAGGTGACCAGCAGCAGGTGCGGGAAGATCGGTCCCTGGTAGAAAAACAACAATCCCAGCAGCACAAAAATAAGCCGATCGCCGCGCCGGCGAATGTGCATCCGCCGGGCGATCAACATCACGGTGGCCAGCGCGAAGCCCAGCTCCAGGAACACCAGCCAGGCCCGGTGAACGGCCAGGGTCAGGTTCGGGATCAGGAAAGGCAGCCCCTGTAAAATCGCGCGACCCACGTCGAGGAGCGGTAAGGGCAGGCTGTAACCGTATACCAGGGGGGCATAAACCTGCGAGGCCTCATAAATACGGCTGCCCTCCGACCAGTTCAGCGAGAAGGGATAATTGGTGATGCGCGGAAGCTGCATGGCGGCTAAAAAGGCTACCCCGTAGAGCAGCAGCGCAAGCACCAGGCCACGTTGAATGCCCTTGGCCGGGCGCAGTGACCAGATCACAAAGGCGCCCAATAACACGGACAGGCCAAATATCCACAGGTCGGGCAGGTAAGGCCGGATTTTGACAATCGCATCTTCCAGCTCCAAAAACGGCAGTGGGACCGCCGCCACCAGCATTAACCCCAGGCCCGCCAGTCGATGGCGATGGAGCCAATCCAGCAGCCGGCCGGTGACCGCCGCAATCGCCGCGCCTTCCGACACATAAGTCAGGGCTAATCCCACCAACGACAACAGGATCCCCATGGCCGGAAGGATATGGTGGTAATAGCGGACGAATTCGAACCAATCTTTGGTCTTGCCCAGGTAGGCCAGCTTCAAGAACAGGCTGGCCAGGCTGACCAGGCCAAAAATCGCAAAGATCAGCCGCAAGGAAGCCAGGATCGTTTTAGGATCAACCCGTGGAATCTGCCCGGGTGAAGAGCGCTGTGCGCGGAGCGTGTCACTGAGCCAGCCCACGACCAAAACCAGCCCGCACAGAACCACGCCCCCGCCAATCACGTCCCAGAATGAGATCGGCAGCTTGAGGGCAAAACTGCGGTTGATGTACCAGCCCGAGAACAAGACCAGGAAAATACCCTCGCACAGGTACAGCCGTTTCAGCCAGGCGGACGCGGCCTGGCGCGCCTCGACCCAGCCCCAGGCCACCAGCAGGGCCATCCAGGGCATCGCCAGGGTTCGATAACGCGGGTTATCCCATTCGTCGCCGCCTGCGCGGAAGGAGGAAAGCAGCGCCCAGCCCGCAAAAAACACAAAGGACCAGATCAACCAGCGCCGCTTGACGCCCGGCTCGGCCGAAGACAAAACGAAGGGAATAAAAATCAACAGCGGCAGGACGGCATACCAGCCCAGGGCGCGGAAAGTAGAAATACCCGTCCAGATCGGCACGGAAGGATCGAAGATGGCTGCCGGCAGAACCGGTTGAAGCAACCCATAGATGAGCAGGAACGGCCGTTCGAGGAAGTCCGGCATGGCGTTGAAAACCGCCTGGATCATGCCCGAGTTGCGGTAGGATAGCAGCGCGTCCCAATGGGCCAACTCACTTAGCCAGGCCCCAATCCCGGCCAGGGCGATCAGGCCGAACAGGCCAATTGCCGACCAGCCCGCCCAACGCAGCCGCCGGCTCTCCAGTTGGGCCGAAAAATCGATCCACCACCACACGAACAGGACCGCCAGCATCGGCACGGCCACCAGCCAGGAAAAGGTCAGCATGACCACCCCAACAACGCCCACCAGGGCCAATGACTTCCACCTCAAGCGACGCCACTCCCCCACCGTCCATAGCCCAATAGCAGTCAACCCGATCAAGATCGGCTCGCGCATTTGCGAGCCACCCAGCAGCAGGCTTTCGGGGTAGAGCGCAAAAATCCACACCGCCAGATTGGTGACTTTATCGCCGAACTTGTCCGCCAAGGCTTTGCGCAAGAAAGGCACGCCTAGCGCGGCGAAGAAAGCCGTCACAATCAGGATCAGCCAGGGTCGTTGGGCGTCCGGGCTCAAAACCCGGTAAATCAGGGCGCTCAGGCTCAACAAGCCGCCATACTGGTCGGTAGAAAACTGGCTGGTAAAAGCGGCCCACAAGGGCTGGCCAGAAATAGCCAGGTTCCAGGCCTGGCCGTCCCGGCTATACGCATCCAGGTAAGAATATCCGGCCTGGTTGACCGCCGAATCGCTGAAACCGAGGTGCGGCAGGGCCAGCCACAACCCCACGCCAATCGCCAGGCGCAGCGCAAAGGCCAGTCCCGTCTGCCAGGCCAATCCACGGCCCCCGCCGGCCCAGCGCCAGGCAAAGAAAAGCAAATAGAAGCTGACCAGCAATAGGACGGCGGCAGCCAGCCAGCCCTGCAAAAACAAGCCGGGCCCAAGCGTAGCTAACCCGGCGCCCAGCAGGATAGCGCCTGCGCCTATGATCGTGAGTTTACGACCCATGTGCGATCTCCGGCTTAAAGATACTTTCAGGAGGGAAATTGGGCCAGGGCAGTTTTGGCCCGTACCTGCCAATCGTATTGAGCAGCATCTTGCCTGGCCTGCCCCCCTAACTTTTCCCGCCGGAGCGGATCGGCCAGCAAGCCGCCCAGGGCCTCGATCCATTCCTGTGAATCACCCGGGCGGGCAAATTCGGCGTTGCCTGCGTTGAGGACTTCGTGCAAAACGGGCAGGTCACTGGAAAGGATGGCCCTACCGGTAGCCAGGTAGTCGAACATTTTCATCGGATTGAATACTTCCACAATATTACCACCACCCGATCCAGAAACAGCCTGGTTATAGGGCATCACCAATACATCGGCCGCGGCCTGGTAAAGCGGCAGGCGGTCGTTTTCGATGAACCCGGTGATGGTCACGTTGCCCAGGCCGGCCTCTTTGAGCCGGTCGCGCCAGGGATCCACGTCCCTGGGCTTTCCGCCGACCCACAAAAAGGATACCGATGGGAAAGCATGGGCCAGGTCCAGCAGCAGGTCCATGCCCCGGCCGGAATAGAAATGGCCGGTATAAACCACCGTGGGGTTATCCTGCAACCCAAGTTGTCGGCGGGCATCGGCGGCACAGGGCAGGCCGGCATATCGGGCCATGTCCGTACCGTTCGGGGCGATGCGCACTTTTTGTTCCATCAGGCTAAAACCAAGCGTTTCTTCCAGTTTCGCCCGCAGCGCGCGGGTGGTACACAACATCCGGTAAGGCGCATGACTGCGGATATAGCGCAGGAACAGCCAGGGTCCCAACCGGCCGGTAGGCACATCGTGCATCTCTAATATAGTAGGGATGCCGCGCAAGGTCGCTAAAGCTGCCACCTGGATCGTCCAGGTGTAAATCATGTCCGCTTTCCATTTCCTGGCCGCCTCCAGGGCTTCCAGGGTAAAGTCGTATCGTCTCCAGGGCCGGTTAGCCGGCAGCCAACCGATCCCGAACGAAGTGGACAGGCCATAGTTACTCGCCATCCGCTCCCAGGAGGTCCGCCCTTTTCCGGGCACCCAAAGATGTACCGGGCCGTCATTGACTTGAGCCAGGGCCTGGGTTACTTTAGCAGCCTGAATACTGTGGGCCGTACTGGTCGGCATGGTCGAGGTGGTGATGCTTGCAATTCTCACAACGCCGCTCCTAAAGTCACCCGCTCGCGCCGGCGAACCTCACGCAAACCGCGGATGACGATCAAACCAACGGAAAAGATCGAAAACAGGGTGAGCAAGACAGCTTCCATGACAAAGCCAAACCTGGGCACCAGCACAAACGCCAGCCCGATTTTGGCTACCCCAAATAACAGGCTCATCCGAAAAGGCACTTCCGGCATGCCCAGCGAAAGCAGCAAGGGCCGGTTCCAGAAAAAGACATTCGAAAAGCCCAGCCCGACCAGCAACACCAGCACTGCCGGGAAGGCCGGTAAATATTCTACCCCGTAAAACAGGAGCAGGAAATTGCCAAACAGGGCCACGAACAGCCCAATGGCCACCGTCATACTCAACGTGATGGTGGTTATGTGGCGCAGCAGTGATTTAAGCCGCTTCCAGCTCTGTTCAGCGGTTGTTTTAGCAATTTCAGGGAAGGTAGTGCCGATAAACAGCGAGGTGGGGATCAATACCACATTGACCAGCGCCTGGGCAGTCTTGTAATAGCCGGCTTCCAATGGGGAAAGGAAGAATGAGATCCACAACAACTCGCTGTCACGCACCAGCATAATCACCGTCTGGCTGATATTGGTGCTGATACCAAACCGGGCCAGTTCACGCAGCGGCGGCAAATGGGAAAAAGAAACCTGCCACCAGCCTTTGCCTAAGATCTGTTCGATGCGGACCCAGGCCAGGACCATAATGCCAACTCCGACGACCAACTTGCCGCACAGGTAGGCCGTGACGATCAACGACAATCCGCTGCCGGAAATCATCGCGATGATTGTAATGGCCAGGGTCAGCACACTGCTGCCCACGTTTAGGGCCGCCTGGCTGCGGAAATGGCCGCCTACCTGCAAGATGCCGGTAGAAGTCTCATTGACGATATTGCCCAGGATGAAGATGCCATAAAAGATAAAAATATCTCTATAGGAGATATCTTTGGCCAGGAAGCGGGCCGCTAAAGGTGCCAGGAGGACCAGGGCGACGAAGGTAATGATCGAAGTGATCCCCTCGGCCAGGCCGGCCAGCTTGACAATCGCTGCGCCTCTCTCCTTCTCATCCTCGGCCAGCGCTGCGCCCAGGTATTTGACCACCATCTCGCCCATACGAAATGAAAAGAGGCGATTGATCGTACTGGCAAAGCTGGTCACAATACCCAGGACGCCGAACATCTCTGTGCCCAAAATTCTGGCGGCCAGAATGCTCTGTACGGCCGCCATCCCGGTGGTGAGGACATTTCCGCTTAACATATAACCGGTGTTACGCAGTACCCTGCGCAACACCGAGTCTTCTCGCCATTCCTTCCACCAGGCCGGACTAATTTTCATTCAGTGATCACCTGGCGCGCCCATTCGCGTTCGGCCAGGTACCAATCCACCAGACGTTTCATCCCCTCGTCCATACCGACTTGCGGCGCCCAATCCAACAGCCTGCGCGCTTTGCTGACATCAGCCTGATTGGTTAACATATCGGCTTTGACCGGCGGGTGATACACCACATTCGCTTTTTTGCCGATCAGGTTTTCCAGGCGGGCAATCATTTCGTTGATGCTGATCACTTCATGCCCGCCCAGGTTGATAATCTCATATCCCAACGGGCGCAGGCCGGCAATGGTACCCCGGGCGATATCATCCACGTAGGTAAACCCACGGGTCTGGTTGCCGTCGCCATTCAAATGCACCGGCCGCCCTTCGTTGATCCATTGCGCGAAGCGGAACATGACCATATCCGGCCGGCCGGCCGGCCCATAGACCGTAAAGAAACGGAACACAGTCACATCCAGATCATAGAGGAAATGGTAGGCGTGGCACATGGCCTCGGCGCCTTTTTTCGTGGCTGCGTAAGGCTGGAGCGGCCGGTCACTGGAGGCCGTTTCGTCGGTGGGTAGAGGCGCATCCTGCCCATAGATACTGGATGTGGAAGCCAGGATAAACTTGGGAATATCCCGCCGCCGGCAAAGTTCCAACAAATTGAGGGTACCGGTGGTGTTGGTATTGATAAACTCCCACGGGTTTTCCACCGAAGCGCGTACCCCGGCCCGTGCAGCCAGGTTGATCACCCCATCGTATTTCTCGGGGGAGTTGGAAAGATCATCCAACAAACTCCGGTCAGCAATATCGGCCCGCAAAAAGCGGAAATCCTTTTGCCCGCGTAGCTGCTCCAGGCGCCAGTGCTTGATGCGCACATCGTATGCATCACATAGATTATCCACTCCGGTCACTTTGTTCCCGGATTCAAGCAGCATTTCACAGACCCGCGAGCCGATAAAACCGGCGGCGCCGGTTACGAGATAATTTCCTGCCATAACTACAGCCTCACAACTTTGGGATTGTCCCGCCCTTGTTTACCCAGGGCATTTCGAGTATCAATAACCAAACGAGCATTTTCCAAAATGGCATTGTAATCGTATTTTTTGTGGTTGGTTACAATCACCACACAATCCGCATCCCGGACCGCTGTCATCAAATCGGGGACCGATTTCATCACGATATCATCAGAAATCAGGCTGGCAACGTAGGGATCGTGGTATTCCACCAGGGCGCCTTTTGCGCGCAGCAAGTGGATTACATCCAGGGCCGGCGACTCACGCAGGTCATCGATATCGGGTTTGTAAGCCGCCCCCAAGACCAATACATGGCTGCCCTTGAGCGGTTTCATTTGGCCGTTCAGGCCATCCTGCACCCGTTCGAGGACAACACGTGGCATGTTGGTATTGATTTCCGAAGCCAACTCGATAAAGCGGGCGTTGTAATTGAGTGATTTCAGTTTCCAGGAAAGGTACAGCGGGTCGATCGGAATACAGTGACCGCCCAGGCCTGGCCCTGGCGTGAATTTCATGAAGCCAAACGGCTTGGTAGCCGCCGCATCGATGACTTCCCAGACGTCCACCTTCAGGCGATCGCACATGATGGCCAGCTCGTTGACCAGCCCGATGTTGATCATGCGGAAGGTGTTTTCCAGCAGCTTGGCCATTTCGGCCACTTCGGTCGAAGTGACCGGCACCACCGTCTGCAAAGCCTGGCAGTACCAGGTCGAGGCAACTTCACTGCACAGTGCAGTGATCCCGCCAACCACCTTGGGGGTGTTGTAGGTCGTCCAATCGGTCCGACCGGGGTCCACCCGCTCGGGTGAAAAGGCCACAAAAATATCTTCACCGACTTTCAGCCCGGAGGCTTCTGTCATGGCCGGCAGGACCAGCTCACGAGTCGTGCCGGGATAGGTGCTGGATTCAAGCACCACCACCATACCTTTGTGAACGTAGGGTGACAGGCTGTTGGCCGCGTTGATGATGAAAGAAAGGTCGGGGTCCCCGGTCTTGCGCAGCGGTGTCGGTACGCAAATCGAGACGGCGTCCATTTCCTTCAGAATGGAGTAATCTGTGGTGGCCTTCAAACGGCCGTTTTTCACCAGCTCATGTACCTGTTCGGTAGGCACATCCTGGATGTAGCTTTCACCGCGATTGACCGCATCGACCTTGGATTGGATCGGGTCGATCCCGGTGACTTCAAAACCCGCTTCGGCGAAAACTACGGCCAGGGGCAATCCCACATACCCCAATCCTAAAACGGCAACGCAAGCTGTTTTGCTTTGAAGCTTATTTACCAATTCGTTGAATATTTCATTGGCCATTGTCGGTTTCCTTTTACTGGTGGACATTTTTTAACTGCCCAGTCCTTTGCAGGAAGTTTCTAAATTTGAGGTGTTTGCGGAGACGAATTCTTCGCAAACACCTCAAATTCGAGGTTCTTACCCGTTTGGCTGAGCAGTAATCATTTTGTTCTGTTTCACTTTCGCAAATTTTCTTAAAACAGGCTCAATTGGGTGGGTTGATCCTCATTGCTTTGCGGCTCATCCTCTACTTTGGATTCCAGTACAGGATGGATTTTATCGCGATTCTGGCGCGCCTGGTTAACATAACCGGGTAAACGCCCGAAATCTTCGATCACCGCCCCTTTCAAGGAAGGCTGATGCAGTGCCGCCGCCGGGTGGAACATCGGCACGATCAGGCGATCGTTGACCCAATAGGACCGCCCATGAACATCGCTGATGCGCACGTTGGGCAAAAATTTGGCCATCGAATAGCGCCCCAGGGTGACAATAACGCAGGGGCTGATCGCCTGGATTTGCTCGTCCAGGTAGGAATTGCAGGCGTAAAGTTCCTCCGGCAGCGGGTCACGGTTTCCCGGTGGCCGGCACTTAACCACATTGGTAATGAATACGGCTTCGCGTTTGAAACCGGCTTTTCCAAGCAGTTCGTCCAGAAATTGTCCAGCTGCGCCTACGAATGGACGGCCTTGTTCGTTTTCATAAAAGCCAGGTCCTTCGCCGATGAACATCATTTCGGCGTTCAGCGGGCCTTCGCCGGGCACTGACTTTTTTCGAGAATAACTCAACTGGCATTTTTGGCAGGCTGAAACTTCCGCAGCGACTCTGCTTAAAACTTCCTTACTATCCACAACCGCCTCCTTTAAGCGAGAGTTTTATCGTCGATCCCACTCTTGTACGGTACGCCATTGTAACCCGGAAGGGACCTTTCAAAACGTCCTAGACCGGCGAATCCAGGGTTTCTCCGGAATGTCCGTCGGGTACCGGCCGCTCCAGCAGCGCCTGAATTTTTTCCGGAACGATCGGATCGAGGGTCATCAACAAGGCATCTTCGTTGTTATCCCGATAATAACGCGCCCGGACCGAGGTTTGGATAAACCCAAACATCTCATAAAGCCGGATGGCCGGCTGGTTCGAGCGCCGGACCTCCAGATAGCAAATGCGCGCGCCATCTTCATAGGCGGTTAACAGAGTTTTAGCCATCAACAAGCGGCCAACCCCCGCTCGCCGGAAATTGGGATGCACAGCAAATGTACCAATATGGGTCTCATCCAAAATCAGCCAGGCCACAATCATGGCCACGATTTGCCGCTCTCCATTTTCCTGAACCTGTTCGGCGACCCAGGCCCGCGAAGACGTATTTTCGGTAATCTCGAACCGGTAGGACCGTTCCGGCCAGGGTAAAGAAAAAGAAATCTGGTCGATATTCCTCACCTGGGGAATATCATCCAGTGCCATCGGGCGGACAATAATCTGGGTTGACATACCGGGACCGGTCACGGAGTAGGCAGCTCCGTCGTGCTGAGATAGATAGGTGCCAGGCTGATCACCTCATCCACTTTGCCAGCGCGCCAACGTTTCCAGGCCAGCTCTCCCAGGTATGAAGGCCGGCGCAAAGAGAGTGACGGTGAGGCCAGGATCACTGCCCGGCGCTTACGGGCCAATACTTGCCGCTCGACAGCGGTTAATTCACCACAGACGATGGTTGT
This sequence comes from uncultured Chloroflexia bacterium, assembly GCA_963704755.1. Classification (GTDB taxonomy): domain Bacteria; phylum Chloroflexota; class Anaerolineae; order Anaerolineales; family Anaerolineaceae; genus Bellilinea. The sequence goes on along the minus strand of OY969938.1, from coordinate 3,837,362 downwards.
GGATTGAATTTCTTCCGAAAAACTCTCGATATCACTGATCTTTGGTTCCCCCTGTTTCTCCCAACCCGTTTTTCCCGTTTTGTAATAACCGATTGCCAGCCGCCCCCGCCCGGATTGCAAAACTGCTGCAAGTGGAAATTCGCGCATCGGTTGGGCTGCTGCCAGGATATCCAGCGTAGGAATGCCGACAATAGGAATCCGCAAAGCCAATGCCATGCCCTTGGCCACCGCCAGGCCAATCCTCAAACTCGTGAACGAGCCTGGTCCCAAAGCAACCCCAATCGCTTCCAGATCCGTTGGATGAACGCCGCAGCGTGAAAGCAGCCCGCTCACCGACGGCGCAATTTCAATCGTGTGATGGTTTTGAGTCTTCCAGACCATCTCACCGATAATTTGAGCTCCATCGTAAAGGCCCATTCCGACCATTTGCGTAGAGGTATCTAAAGCCAGTAGCACGCTTAACCTCCCAATACTCGCTGGCGGAACTCGTTCACCAGGTTCTCGTAGCGTTCGCCAACACTTAAAAAAACCATCCCGCGTTGTTCTTCAGCGATGTAGCGTAATTTAATTAACATATATTCTTTCGGCAGTGCTTCCTGGATCCGTTCGGGCCATTCCACTACCAGGGCGCCTTGCTCGATCAAGTAATCCAAATCGAGATCGATCGCCTCATCCACCCCGGCCAGGCGATAAGCGTCCAAATGACTGAGGTTCTGCCCGTCCGGGCGGCGGTACACGTTGACCAGGACAAATGTCGGGCTGGAAACAGGGTCCAGCGACCCCCAACCCTGGGCTACCCCCTGGACGAAAGTGGTCTTGCCCGCGCCCAGATCACCTTGCAAGTACACTGCGTCCCCCTTTTGCAGCAAACTTCCCAGGCGCATACCCAGGCGCCGGGTTTGCTCGGAGCTGCGGCTGAAGAATTCCAAGGTGTGAGAGTCAAGAATGGGCATCTCTCAAATTATACCCGCTTTCATCCAGGCGACTTAGCCTTCGAATTGCCTCACAATTAATCTTACTTTGCGAAATAACGTTGGCTCAAAATAAATGTTACCCTAACGCGGAATAAAGCACCGCAGAGGGAGCTCATGATGAGTCAACGCAGTCGGCGGGAGATGCTAGAAAGCATTCGTCCGCGCTATTTGAAAGCCAGGAAAGCCGAGAAGAAACAGATTCTGGATGAATTTATCGCCACAAGCGGATATCATCGTAAATACGCTATTCGGCTGTTGAAGCATGGTTCCAAGCCAAAGGGGTTGAAGAAAGCCGGGCGACGGAAGAAATACAACGGGGAAGTCGTCGTGGCTCTGGAAAAGATTTGGGAAGTTAGTGGGTGCATCTGCTCAAAACGACTACAGCCTTTTATTCCTGAAATGGTGGATGTTTTAGAGCGCTGGCAGGAAATAGAGTTGAGCGAGGAAACCAAAGCGCTTTTGTTGAGCTTGAGCCGGGCCACCATAGATCGCTGTTTGAAAAAGGCACGCCTCGCCCCCACCCCACGTGGGCTTGGGACTACCAAACCGGGCAGTTTGCTCAAACAAGCCATTCCCATCCGCACCTTTACCCCTTGGGAGGACGAGAAGCCAGGCTTTCTGGAAATCGACCTGGTGGCCCATTGTGGTACAACCACCGAGGGTACCTACCTCAATACCCTCACTGCAACCGATTTAGCCACCGGCTGGACCGAGTGCCTGGGCCTGGCCAACAAAACCCAGACAGCTGTCTCTCAAGCCATTGAGGAATTGCGCCATAACCTGCCTTTTCCTCTTTTGGGATTGGATTCAGACAATGGCAGTGAATTCATCAACGATACACTTTTGCGATACTGCCAGAGCGAACTCATTACCTTTACGCGTTCGCGGCCTTACCACAAGAATGATCAGGCTCATGTGGAACAGAAGAATTGGTCGGTTGTTCGACATACCATTGGCTATGACCGCTTCGAAACCCCACAAGAACTTGCCTTGCTCAAATCCATTTACTCCGATTTGCGTCTTTACATCAATTTTTTCCAGCCAGTTCTCAAACTGATTGCTAAAGAAACCGTTGACGGCAAGACGATCCGTAAGTATGATCTGGCCAAGACCCCCTATCGCCGGGTCTTAGCCCAGGACTCTCTTCCCCTGAAAGTCAAGGCCAGTCTTACTGCCCAATATGTTCATCTGAACCCTGTGTCCTTACAGGCCAGTATCAATAAAAAGGTCAATCAATTGTTAAGAATTCTCCGGTAACATTTCTATTTGAGGCAACGATTATCCCAAAGTAACATTTTATTTTGAGGCACCACGGCCTTCTCCACCAGCAGCCTGGCGATCTGGCGCGCAGCGTCCGGCCTGGCCAGATGCAGCGCGGTCTGCGAAGCTTTTTGAAGCTCATCCGGGTGATCCAGCCAGTTCTGCAAGGCGGCCACAACTTTGCGTGGTTCCGGTGCCCAGATACCGGCTCCTTCGTCCACCACATAATCGACGTTGCCCTCTTCTTGACCGGGCAGCCGGCTGTAGAGAATAATCGGCAAACCGGCGATAAAGGCTTCGCTGATCGTACCCGGACCGGCTTTGGTGACCAGCACGTTCGCCGCCTGCATGAAATCGGGCATATTGCGGACAAATCCATACACCTTGACCGGGATGTTCCAGGAATAATTTTCGAGCTGGGTATGCAGGGCCTGGTTGCGCCCGGCCACAATGATCATTTGCAAGGGCAGGCAGGCCTGGTTGATCGCGCGGGCCATGTCACCCAATGGGCCCATGCCCTCTCCGCCACCCACCAGCACCACCGCCGGCAGGTCCTGGCGCCAGCCTAGCCGCTCGCGCAGGGCGAACCGGTCTTCTCCAACCTGGCGAAAACGCTCCGCCACCGGCAGGCCGACCAGGCGCATCTGCTCCGGCCGCAAACCGGCTTCCAAACCCCGCCGTTGAGCCGCCAGCGTTGGAACGACAACCAGCGCGGCCCGGTTGCAATACCAGGCCGCATGAGTAGAGACCAGGTCGGTCACCACCGTCGCAAAGGGAATATGGTATTTGGCGGCAATGTGAGACACCGGGTTGTTGATCAATTGGTGCACCGACACAATTAAGGAAGAGGGGTGTTCTACGATCAGCCGGTCCAGTGAGCGGCGTACGTATGGCCACAACATCGAATAGGCCACCCGTGTACGGCGCGGATTATCGCTGATGCGGTAACCCCAGCCCCACATATTGGGCATACGCGAGAGGGTTGGGTAAATTCGCGGTGCCAGGTTGATTGGCGGAGGGCCGTATTGCAAAAAGATGTCCACCATCTCGGTTTTGATCTGGTCTGGGAATTCCAGGTTGATCGCCTCGATGATGGCCTCGGACGCGCTACGATGGCCGCCGCCGGTATCCGAAAAAAGGAATAAGATCCGTGGTTTATTGCCCAGGGTCGGAGACATCTTCACCCCGTTGCAGAATAGTTTTCATACGATTGGAGAGTTCTCGCCGGGTCAGCATAACTCGCCGCTGACAGCCGCAACATTCCAGCCCGATGTCTGCCCCCAATCGAACCACTTTCCACTCGTAACTTCCACAAGGGTGCGGTTTGCGCAGGCGGAGGATGTCGTTCAGGCGCAGATCCGGCAGCATGCCCGCATTATACCACCCATGTTATAATCGTTCGCAAGATGCTCAACCTCGATACGCCCACCATTATCAGCCGGGTGATTACCCTTATCATCGCCTTTACCTTTCACGAATTCGCCCATGCGCTCACGGCGACCCTGTTTGGCGATGAAACACCCCGCCAGAACGGCCGGTTGACCCTCAACCCCCTGAGTCATCTCGATTTTTTCGGCTCACTTTTGCTGATCGTGGCCGGTTTTGGTTGGGCAAAACCGGTACCCATCAACCCTTCGGCTTTACGGCGCCGTTCACCTGCGGCGGTCATGTGGGTATCCCTGGCCGGTCCGCTGTCGAATTTTCTGATGGCTGCGGTGGCTGCGGTGCCTCTCCGGCTTGGGCTGGTGACTCCCTTCAATTCCTTTTCATCCAGCTCACTGCTGCCCACCCCCTACAATTTCCTGGTTGATTTCGTCAGCATAAACCTGCTGCTGATGCTGTTCAATCTATTGCCCGTCGCGCCGCTGGACGGCGACAAAATTTACGACTACTTTGCCCCGCCCAGGATGGCCCAGGCCCTGGATTTCATCCGGCCCTATGGCCCGATGCTGCTGCTGGTCATCCTGTTCGTTCCGCAGTTTTTTGGTGTGGATGTGCTTTCCTGGATGATGGTGCCGGCCATGCCAAGCCTGTGGCATTTACTCGTTGGAGGTGCCTGATGGCTACCCAGCTATCTGTGATCGGATTGGGCCGGATTGGCCTTTCGATGGGCCTGGCCTTACAAGATAATTCTCAGGAAATCATTCGCATTGGTGCGGACATCGAACTTTCAGCCGAACAAAGGGCCAACAAGCTCAAAGCCTTCGATCGCTGTGTCCACAACATATCGGACGCGGTTAAGGATGCCGACGTGGTTATGCTATGTGTTCCCGTTGACCAGGTCGAAGCCTTGCTCGAGATCATCAAGGACGACTTGAAACCCGGCGCAGTGGTGATCGATACTTCCCCCGTGACGGTGCCGATTCTGGAATGGGCAACCCAAAACCTGCCGGCCGACCGCCATCTGCTCAAATTTATTCCCAGCTTGAACCCCGAGCACATCCAGACGGTCGAAATGGACCCTGAGAAAGCCTGCGCGGACCTGTTCTACCACACCACCATCCTGGTTTCGGCCCTGCCGGAAACACACCCGGATGCCCTCCGGCTGGCCGGCGACCTGGTCGCGCTGCTGGGCGCCCACCCACTTTACACCGACCCCTACGAAGCCGACGGGTTGATCGCCATGGCTAACCTGCTGCCTACCTTGAGCGCCCTGGCCTTGATGCGCACCGTAAACAGCCAGCCCGGCTGGCGCGAGAGTCAAAAGATTGCCAGCAGCGAGTTCAGCACTGCCACCCAGGCTTTGTTAGCCCAGGTCAGCCAGCGCCAACCCGGCCTGGACACCTTGATGAACAGCGAAAATACCGCTCGTTTACTTGGCGACCTGATCACGGAACTCAAAACATTGCAAGCCATGATCGCCGGAAAAGACGCCGAAGCGGTCCATAAAGCCTTCAAGGAAGCGACCGAAAACCGCAGCCAGTGGACGGCCGCTCGCAAGGAAGCCAAATGGGCTCGGATGGAACAAATCGATGTTCCCACGACAAAACAAAGTTTATTGGGCATTTTCAACCCGGCAAAACGAAAAAAAGATACATCGACTAAGAATTGAACGGTCGTGAAAGCGTGGTCTATTTTTGTTACATGGTCGAGTGTAGCGATGGAAGCCTGTACACCGGCCTCACCACTGACCCGGATAGGCGCACTCGCCAGCATAACCAGGGACAGGGGGCTCGGTACACCCGCATGCACCGGCCGGTCAAATTAGTTTATGTAGAAGAAGTAGGCGACCGCAAAGCCGCCATGCAGCGCGAGCTTCAAATCAAGCACATGAAGCGCACTCAAAAGATCCGTTTGGTCCAATCTTACGCTGAGGTATCTTCCGATGACTCCTGAACTGATTCCGCACCCCCAAATCGACGTTCATTCGCCCGGGCGTGTCAATTTACTGGGTGAACACGTCGATTACAACCAGGGTATCGTCTTGCCGGCCGCTATCGACCGGACCATCCACATGCAAGCCAGGCTGCTGGATGAGCCCATCGTCCGCCTGCACGCCATTGACCTCGCTCAGGAATCAGAGTTTTCGCTAGCCGGCCTGGAAAAAAAGATTGGTACCAATGGACAACCGCTGCCTTCCTGGGCGGAGTACCCGGCCGGGGTAGCTTACGTGCTCCAACAGAAAGGGCTGCTGGTAAAGGGGATCGAGGCAGCCTTTAGCTCGACTGTGCCGATGGGCGCCGGGTTGAGCTCTTCGGCCGCGGTGGAAGTTGGGTTTGCTTCGCTCTGGCAGGCCGCCGGCGGTTGGGACCTGGACCGCCTGGTACTGGCCCAATATTGCCAGAAAGCTGAAAACGAATACGTGGGCATGAACTGCGGCCTGATGGACCAGTTCGCCTGCGCTTGCGGTGTGGAGGGGCACGTCTTGCTGTTCGACGTGCGCTCGCTGGAGTACCGCCCTGTGCCGATGCCGGTTAATACGGCCATCGTGATCGCCGATTCGACCGTGCGCCGCTCCCTGACCTCCTCGGCTTATAACGAGCGCCGCCGTGAGTGTGAAACGGCCGTGCAAATCCTCAAGAAACACCTGCCGGCCATCGAGTCACTGCGCGACGTCAGCCCGGAGGATTTGTATCGCTACGAAAGCGACCTGCCCGAAGTGGTGCGCATGCGTGCCCGCCACATCGTGGAAGAGATCGCGCGGGTCGCAGAAGCCGTGCGCTGCCTGGACGCCGGCGACCGGGCCGGCTTTGGCCGGACCATGTATGCCACCCACGCCTCGCTGCGCGACCTGTACCAGGTCAGCGTGCCCGAATTGGACCTGCTGGTCGAGCTGGCCAGCGGCATCCCCGGCTGCTGGGGCGCCCGCCTGACCGGCGCCGGCTTTGGCGGCTGCACGGTCAACCTGGTCGAAGAATCCCAGGCCGAGGCCTTCATCCAGACGCTCAAGTCGAAATACGCCCACAAGACCGGCAAAGACGCCAACGTCTATCTTTGCCACGCCCACCAGGGCGTCGAAGTCGAACGCATTGGTTAACAATCCCCCTGTAACTGCGCCCAACTTGGCAGAACCCCGAATTTAGGTATTTGCGGGGGCCAAGCCCCCGCAAATACCTAAATTCGGGACTATCTATTCGGTGAACAGCGGCAGGTGTCCTAAAGCCACGATCTCGCTCCAGGCATCATCGTCCCCTTCGGTGCAGATGGCTGCTTCGACAGCGATGATCGCCCCGGCCTGATTCATCAGAGCACGCATGCCCTCCAGGGTTGAGCCGGTGCTGACCACATCATCCAGAATCATCACCCGTTGGCCCTGGATCAATTCGTGGTCTTTTTCGTCCAGAAACAGGGTTTGGGGGGCGCCGGTCGTGATCGATAGGGTATCGGCTTTGAGCGCCCGGCCCATATAGAACTTGTAACTCTTGCGCAAAACGACGTAGGGTTTGTTGGTCTTGAGTGACAGGATGTGCGCCAGAGGGATGCTCTTGGTCTCGGCAGTGACGATTACGGCGTAGTCGCTGGAGCGGGTCTTCTCGACCAGGGCGTTGGCGCAGGCTTCCACCAGTTCCGTATCGCCCAGGATATTCAGTAATGCGATTTTCAAACCCGGCTTTACCTCGAACAAAGTCAACTGGCGAGGCAAGCCAGCCAGCTCGATGGTGTATGTTTCTCGCTGATCGGTCATGGTTGTTCTCCTAGCTGGATGATGCGGAAATCCCTTTGAGTGTTTGTTTTGGGTGTCTTTGACACCCAAAACAAACACTCAAAAATTACTTTCCGGACAACTCACTAGTTTACCATATTCAGGCCCGCCTGCCGGGTGATAAAAGCCGCTGTCATGGTCTCCGCTCTCTTGGGAGTGTTTTGGAGGCGCAAAGTGCCTTAAAAACACCCCCTTTTCTCTTTCTCCCCGCCCCTCGAGGGGTAGGGCCGGGGGTGGGTGTGCACGCAATAATTTTAGCTAGAAAAAAGGTAACTACTCAGGCTCCTATCAAAGATTCCCAGAATTTGAGGTGTTTGCGAGGGCTTCGCCCTCGCAAACACCTCAAATTCTGGGTTCTTACCCGTTTGGCCGAGCAGTTACGAAAGAGGCTGTCTCGCGGCTCAACGGTTGAGCCAGCGAAGAACAAGGTTGAGCACCACCGTTAAAAGGACACTCAACACGATCGAGCCCAGAATAGGGATCAGGCAGGTCACCCCTGAAAATTCGAGTTTGAGTGTCCCCGGCAAAGAGCGCAGCCCGGTCAGCTTACCCAAAACCCAAACCAATCCACCCACGACTGTGATCGTGATTCCAATGATCAATATCCAGCGTCCTAATGTTTCCAGGTTTTGCATGGCGCTCCTCGCTTTGATTCTACCGTAAGGTGAGAGGGTACTTATAAAGTAACTGCTCTGGCCGGTTAAGAAGTTGAAGTAGTTACCTTATAAATATATTTCGAAACTGCTCGGCTACCGTAAAAAAGAGTGGTGTTTTTATTTTTTCTCCTTCGTAAAGCCAGGCTTTCAATAGTCCCTTTTCCGCCCGGGTTAGCCAGCTTTTACCCTCATCCCAACATTCTCCCCTGGGAGAACGGGAGGTGGTGGTAAGTTCCACCCGCCAGCAGCGCGGGATTAAGTGCGGAGCGCAGCGGTAGCCCACGCCTCTCTATGGCGTTCTCAAGAAAGGTTGACAGATAGACAAAAAGACCCTCTTCGGTACAATTGGTGTCGCCAAACAGCCAAAATAACCGAGGAGGATCAAGATGGAGTATAGCACGCTGGAACCGTGGCAAGAAGAAAGTGCAAATGGGGTTGTGTATTCGCTGGGGAGCTTGTATGACTATTTTCAACGGCTAGATGATCCACGCAAAGCGAAGGGGAAACGGTATAGCCTAGTCACCTTGTTAGTATTAATCTTTCTGGCGAAACTGTGCGGAAAAGATCGACCGGTGGAAATAGCCGATTGGGCGAAGAACCAGGCAGAAGAGTTGACACAGTTATTGGGGTTGCAGCGAAGTTGGATGCCCCATCACAATACTTACCGACGCGTATTCCAGAATATTGTCAGCGAAGAGGAGTTTGAACGACTGATGGAAGCGTACCATCGGTCGGATACAGATGAAAGTGGAGAAACATTGGCCATGGACGGCAAAGCCTTGCGAGGCACACGGGCTGGTGGAGAACTTTGCGGTGAGTATGTTTTGAGTATTTATGCTGGCCAAACCCAGCAAGTCAAGGTTCAAGAAGTGGTTGGAAACAAGGAAAACGAGATTGTAGCAGCTCCTAAAGCCTTGGAACGGGTCAATTTGTCCGGGAAAATCGTCACCGGAGACGCCATGCACACCCAACGGGCCGTTTCCGAACAAATTCTCAAAGGCCAAGGGGATTATTTGTGGCCGGTCAAGGAAAATCAACCCCAAATGTATCAAGCCATCCAAGACTTGTTTGCTCCTGATCATCCTAAGCCTGGATTTGGCAAGATTGCGACCGATTTCCAGACTGCAAAGCAGGTGAGTTATGGTCACGGTCGCCTGGAAATCCGTGCCATCCAGACCAGTGAAATGCTGAATGAATATCTGGATTGGCCGGGGTTGAGCCAGGTTTATCGTCTGGAACGTAAGTTTTTTTGGTTGCGCCAGGGTCAATTCTACAGAAATAGCTGTGAAGTTGAGTATGGCATTACCAGCCTATCTCGTAAGCAAGCTGCTCCGGGTAAGGTGCTCCGCATTCGTCGCCAACACTGGCAAATTGAGACTGGGCTGCATTATCGTCGCGATGTGACGTTTCATGAGGATGCCACTCGAATGACGATTGGTCCGGCCGGAAGAATCCTGGCAATTATTCATAATTTGATTCTTGGCTTGCTCAAGCGGGCAGGCTTTTCCAATGCTGCCAAAGGCCGCCGCTGGTTCGAGGGCCACCTCTCCCAGGCTTTTGCCCTCCTTCTGGCTGGTAAATCCCTTTCTTGAGAAAGCCATACACGCCTCTCCCCTTTTCCTTGACAACCCCTTTCGACCGGTGTATAAGTGTTGTTTATACACTATATAGACTGACCAGGCCAGGGAGAGATCAATGAGCATTTTTGATGGTAAAAGATTAACGAACGAGACATTCAAACTGGATATCGAACGCATGCGCCAGGGGTGGTACTCGGATAAATATTTTGGGAACATCGCCTTAATGTTAGAAGTCCTCTCCAAACAAGGCTATCACTATAGCGGGCAGAACTCCCGCCTGCCCAAAGATCTCTCTGCCCAGCTCGCCTGCGGCGACCTGGAAGTCGAGATGCAGTGGTTCACCCGCCGGCCGGGCAAAACCCTGGTGGTCGGCGTGGACAAAGCCCTGTCCATTTTACGCAGCAGCTCCGGCTATTTCTCGGATGGAGCCTTCGTCAATACGGCCGACCAGCTACAGGTCTGGGCTCTCCAGGATGGCGCCACGGTCGAGTCGGACGGCAACCCCCTGACCGTCCAGCCGGTGATGCGGGTTCGCGGCCGCTACCGCGATTTTGCCCTGCTCGAAACCCCCACCCTGGGCATCCTTACCCGCGCCAGCCGGGTGGCTACTAATGTATATGAAACGTTGATCTCCGCCAGAGGCAAACCGATCCTGTTCTTCCCGGCCCGTTTCGATCTGCACGAGGTCCAGGCCGCCGACGGCTACGCTTACCAGATCGCCGTGCAGCGCTACAACCTCGATCACGCCGGCACCCTCGGGCCGTTCGTTTCCACCGACGCCCAGGGTGATTGGTGGGGCGGCTCCGGCGGCGGAACCGTTGCCCATGCGGCCATCGCCTGTTTCCTGGGGGATACCGCCGAAGCCATGCTGGCCTTCGCCCAGGTGCTGCCGCCTTCCGTGCCGCGGATTGCCCTGGTGGATTTCAACAACAACTGCGCTGCCGATTCGGCTGCGACCTGCCAGGCCATGTTCGCGCGCTACCGCAGCCTGGTCGAAGCCGGGCAAACCGAGGAAGCCGATCGCTACCGCCTGTACGGCGTGCGCCTGGATACCAGCGCCAGCCTGCGCGATTTCAGCCTGGAGCCGTTGGGCGACCCGGCCCTGGATATGGGCGTCAACCCGCGCCTGGTGTTCAACGTGCGTAAAGCCCTGGACAATGCCTGGGCGGATTGGATTCTGCCCCCCGAATGGATCGTCCCCGCCCAAAAATACTGCCAGGAAGTAAAGATCGTCGTATCCGGCGGGTTTAACCCCGAAAAAATTACCCGCTTCGAGAAGCTGAACGTCCCGGTGGACATTTATGCGGTTGGCTCGGCCTTATTCGACAACCACAATTCGACCGTCACCGATTATACGGCCGATGTGGTGCGCATCAAGATCGATGGCGAATGGACCGACATGGCCAAGGTCGGACGGGAAGCATTGGATAACCCCGACCTGGAAAGAGTCTGGTAAATCAGGATGGAGTCCACCGAAACCCACCAGAGCGCCGGACGTATCCTTTACCCAGCTATCATTGTGACCATCATCGTGATCCTCGACCAGGTCACCAAGGTGCTGGCGCGCCAGAGCCTGGCTCAAAAGCCCGCGACCGGGTATTTGGGCAATACATTCTGGCTGATATTTACTCAAAACTCGGGCGCTTTCCTGGGGATGGGCGCTGCCCTGTCGGCCACCGTGCGCTTCCTTATTTTCGTCGTTTTCGTCGTGGCCGTCCTGGTAGCGCTGTTTTACTTTATCTATCATTCCCAACAGGTGGATAGGCTGCTGTTGGTGGCGCTCTCGGTGGTCGCCGGCGGCGGGATCGGCAACCTGATCGACCGGGTCTTGTTCCACGGCGAGGTCACCGATTTTATGCTCATCAAAGTCTGGATTTTACAAACAGGCGTCTTCAACCTGGCCGACCTGGCCATCATGGTGGGTATTGCCTTGATCCTCATTACGAGCTTCAAAGGCAGTTCCACCCATGCTTGAATTTTTCTCGTCTGATATTTCAGCGGATAAAAAAAGAAGCGGCTGGGCCGCTTCTTTTTTTATCCGCTGAAAAAACCCTACTTCCTCTGGTAGACCAGGGCTACCCAATCATTGCTCACCATTTTTTCGACGAAAATCAAGCCGCGTTCTTCAGCCTCGGCCTGAATTTCTGGGGCTTGTTCGACCAGGATGCCGGAAAGGATGATATATCCTTTGTGGCTAATCAGGTCGGCCAGGCCTTCTTCGGCGAACATGCGCTCGATGACCGGGGCTAAAATATTGGCCAGCACCAGCGGAGCCTGGCGGGTGATGAACTGCCCCTGGATGATATCGCTTACCGAGCCAACCCCACAAACGATCGCATCTTCTACGCCGTTCGCACGAGCGTTTTCGTTGGTGGAACGGATGGCGGCGTTATCGATGTCTACCCCAAGCGACGATTTGGCCCCTAATTTGACCGCGGCAATAGATAGAATACCCGATCCGCAGCCAACGTCGATTACTCCCTGGCCAGGACGGATATATTTTTCCAACAGCGCCAGACAAAGCTGAGTGGTAGGATGTGTCCCTGTGCCAAAAGCCATACTGGGATCTATTTTAACCGATATTCGTTCTGGATAGGTCGATTCCAGCCAGGCTGGCAGGATCAACAGCCGTTGCCCGACCGGGATGGGGTGATAATGCTCCCGCCAGGCCGTCATCCAATTCTGATCCTCTACGGTGTGATACTCCAGAGCCGGCAGCGGTCGGATCTGGCCCAAATGCCAGAGCGCCTCTTCCAAATGCTCGCGTTTTTGCTCCAGGGTCGAATCAATGACGATATACCCAAATACCCGGACCGGTCCGGCCGGTGTGCCCGGATCCCAGGCGCCGGTATACATCACTGCCTGTTCCATCACGACCCCTTGCGAGGTATACCGACCAATCACGTCTGCAACCGCTTCCGCAAGCTCCCCTTCCACGGATAACGAAACTTCTAGCCAGTGTGCTTCAGCCACCCAATACCTCTTTTAGAACGTCCAGGAAACTCTTTTCCTGTGGACGTACCTCAGTCCCCAGGGTTTGCGCTAACTGTTCAAAAAGCTTGCGCTGATCGGCAGTTAGTTTGCTGGGTACTTCCACGTTAACGACCACGACTTCATCGCCTTTGTGGCCGCTGTGTACGTTGGGTACGCCGCGGTTCTTCAAGCGAAAAATCCGTCCGGGCTGTGTACCGGACGGCACAGTTAATTTGGTTGACCCATCGATGGTGGGCACGTCGATCTCGGACCCCAATACAGCCTGGGCAATATTGATGTTCAAATCCAGGATCAAGTCGTCATTTTTACGCCGGAAGAATTTGTGATCCTTGACGTGAACCTCCAGGTACAGATTCCCGTTCGGCCCGCCGTTCTCACCCGGCTGCCCCTCGCCCGACAGGCGGATTTGATTACCATTATCCACACCGGCTGGGATAGAGACGTTTTTCTTGATCGTCTTGTGCTCTACCCTGCGTCCGTGGCAGGTATGGCAGGGAGTGACAATCACTTCGCCGGTACCGCCGCAAGCCGGGCAGGTGATGACCTGCACCATCGAGCCCAGGAATGTCTGGCGGGTCTGGCGGACTTCGCCGCGCCCACCGCAGGTGGAGCAACGCGTCGGCGAAGTACCCGGTTCTGCCCCGGTGCCATGACAGGTTGCGCACTCTTCATCGCGCGAGATCTCGATTTCTTTTTCTACCCCAAAAATTGCCTCTTCGAAGTTCAGGTTCAGGGTATAACTCAGGTCGGCTCCCCGCCGGGGGGTGTTTCTGCGCCGCCCACGGCTGCTGCCGCCCATACCAAAACCAAAGAACTCCTCGAAGATGTCCGAAAAATCGACGGTGGAGTAATCGGGAACGCCACCCATTCCGTTCAAGCCGGCGTGACCATAGCGATCGTAAGCAGCCCGCTTTTCGGTGTCAGAAAGAACGGCGTAGGCCTCGTTGATTTCTTTGAACATCTGCTCCGCCCCGGCTTCTTTATTGACGTCCGGGTGAAATTTGCGCGCTAAACCACGAAACGCTGACTTAATCTCATCCGCGCTTGCATTCCGGGCTACACCTAACACCTCATAGTAATCACGCTGTGCCATGAATCATCCAATCAATCCAATATCTATCCCGAATCTCCGATAGGGTTACAAATAAGCCCGAAGACATGTTTTGCCCATCCCCCCTGCATAGCGGTATGTGGAATGGCCCGGCACGAGGTGCCGGAACATTCCACATTTTTGCATTACACGAATTTCCTGCTGCGATGAGCGGATTTATTGCTCCTTGAATTCGCCTTCGACGACGTCATCGCCGCCGGGTTTCTGATCGCCAGGACCGGGTTCGCCGGCAGGGCCGGTTGGACCGGTTGGACCGGCAGCCGGGTTTTCTGGCTGCTGGTACATCGAGCCGCCGATCTTCTGAATGATCTGGCCGAGGTCCTCAGTTGCCTTGCGAATTTCTTCACTGTTATCGCTTTGCATCAGCGATTTGAGATGATCGATGCCTTTTTGCGCCTGGTCCTTCAAGTCCGCGGAGACTTTATCGCCGTAATCTTTCAAGGTCTTTTCAGCAGTGTAGGCCGTATTGTCGGCGTAATTGCGGGCTTCGACCAGCTCTTTATGCTTGCGGTCTTCTTCCGCGTGGCTTTCGGCTTCCTTACGCATTTTTTCCACTTCGTTATCAGTCAGGCCGGAAGACGCGGTGATGGTGATATGCTGGCTGCGGTTCGAGGCCTTGTCCTTAGCGGTTACGGTCAAAATACCGTTGGCGTCAATGTCGAAGGTAACTTCGATCTGGGGCATACCCCGCGGGGCTGGCGGAATTCCGTCCAGGATGAAGCGGCCCAGGGATTTGTTATCCGTGGCCATGGGACGCTCGCCCTGCAGCACGTGAATTTCCACCTGGGTCTGCCCATCGGCAGCGGTCGAATATACCTGAGTTTTGCTGGTCGGAATGGCCGAATTGCGTTCAACCATCGGGGTGGCCACGCCGCCGTAGGTCTCGACCGAAAGGGTCAAGGGGGTCACATCCACCAGGATAACGTCTTTGACCTCACCGCCCAGTACGGCCGCCTGAATGGCTGCGCCGACTGCCACGACCTCATCCGGGTTGACGCCCTTGTGCGGGTCCCGGTTGAATTCACGCCGGACGGCTTCTTGCACGGCCGGCATACGGGTCATTCCACCCACCAGGACCACTTCGTTGATCTCGGCTGCTTTCAAACCGGCGTCGGAAAGGGCCCGGCGCACCGGCTGCAACGAGCGGTCCACCAGGTCAGAGGTCAACTGTTCCAGTTTGGCACGGGTCAGGTTCTTGACCATATGTTTTGGCCCGCTGGCGTCGGCGGTCAGGTAGGGCAGGTTGATTTCGGTTTGCATAACGCTGGAAAGTTCGATTTTGGCCTTTTCGGAGGCCTCTTTCAAACGCTGTAAAGCCTGGCGATCTTGATGCAGATCGATACTGGATTCCTTCTTGAACTCATCGATCAGGTAATCCATCAGGCGCAGGTCGAAGTCATCGCCGCCCAAGAAGGTATCGCCGCTGGTCGATTTGACCTGGAAAACGCCGTCGCCGACATCCAGAATCGAGATATCGAAGGTACCACCACCCAGGTCGTATACCGCAATGACTTCATTCTTGCGTTTATCCAACCCATAAGCCAGAGAAGAGGCGGTCGGTTCATTGATAATCCGCATGACTTCCAACCCGGCGATTTTTCCGGCGTCTTTGGTGGCGTTTCGCTGGGCATCATTGAAATAAGCCGGCACGGTGATCACCGCCTGGGTAACGCTTTCACCCAGGTAGGCTTCGGCGTCGGCTTTAAGTTTCGCCAGGATCATGGCGGAAACTTCCTGCGGTGAGTAATCCCGCCCGCCCATCACGACGCGCGCATCTCCATTCGGGGCCTTGGTTATTTTATAAGGTACCCGGCTGATCGTGCGGGCAACCTCTGGGTCGTCATATTTACGCCCCATCAACCGTTTGATCGAAAAAATGGTGTTTTCAGGGTTGACGATGCCCTGGTTACGGGCAGCTCGCCCGACAAGACGTTCACCATTCTTGTTGACTGCCACCACCGAGGGAACCAGGCGTTCGCCTTCAGCGGAAGGGATCACCGTCGGCTCTCCGCCCATCATCACCGCTACCACGGAATTTGTCGTACCTAAATCAATGCCAACAATCTTTCCCATACGATTCCTCCTGCAAAGTTTATCAAGGAATAAACTCTTTAAAATTTCTCGGATTTAACGGGCCACCCGTACCAACGCCGGGCGGATAATACGATCACCAATTGCGTACCCTTGCTGGACCACTTCGATGACCTTGCCGCTCTCGATCTCGGGATGATCTTCGTGAGAGATGGCCTCGTGCCGGTTCGGATCGAAATCGTCGTTCTCTCGGGCTATTGGTTGGACCCCTTCAGCATCCAGGATGCCCTGGAGCTTGCGGGTGATCAATTCGACGCCCGACCACCACTCGTTGGCCTCGACACCTTCCGGCTTGTTTTTGATTGCCCGGATCATATCATCCTGAACTGTCAGGAACTTTTTGATGATATTGGCCGTGATCACCTGGTGAAGCTGGGTTTGGTCACGCTCCACACGCTTCTTATAGTTTACGAAGTCGGCCCGTTCCCGTTGCCAACCTTCGAAATATTCCTTGCACTTGCCCTGTGCTTCGGTCAATTCATTTTTCAACAACTCAACTTCGTTTGTCTGAAGGTCAGCTACAGCCGGGTTTTCGGCAGATTGTTCTTCTGGTTGCATGGTCTCTGAAACCGGCCCGGTCTCTGGTGTTTCCACCCCTTCGGTCGAAGGGCTGGCCGGACGCCGGGTGCGTTTCTTTTTCTCCTCAGTCATAAATTCACCTCGTCTGTAGGTGTCGTGATATCGTCAACCAGGGTATCGGCGACCAGGTCGCTGAGCACCCCGGATAAGAACCTTACCGTAGAAATTGCTCGCCCATAGGACATACGCAGCGGGCCTAACACGCCCAGGGTGCCGGTCGCGAAACCCGGCAGGCCGTACCTGCCCAGCACGATCGACCACTGGCGCAGTTCTTCCCAATTGCCTTCGCCGCCAATGAGCACCTGCACGCCATCCTGGCCGCCATTTTGGTTCGTCCGGGCCACCAGGTCTTGCAGCAGAGTCCGTTCTTCCAATAAACGCAGGGCTTTGCGGGCATCGTCCGATCCGGTAAATTCCGGCTCCGAGAGCACGTTGGTCAATCCATCGACGATTACTTCGCCGGCGACCATCGCATCGGCTTGCTGCATGTCCTCACTCAGCCAATCGGCAATATCCAGGTCCAGTCCGTTTAACTGGGAGCGGCGGGCTTTGATCTCGTCCGCATCCAGGTTTTGAAAGAACTGGTTGATCCGGTTCGCCGACTGCGAAAGCTGCTCCTGGGTGACCGGCTCATCCAGCGAAAGGATCCGCTGGTGGATTTCACCGCCCACCATGACCAGGACCATCAAAATCTGCCGGCCACGGGTCGCAATCAACTCGACATGTTTGAGCCTGGCCCGTTCCGGATGCGGCGAAGTGATCAGAGAAGCCACCCGCGATTGGCGCGCCAACACCGAAGCCGCCAGGTGCACCCACTGTTCGACATCGTTCCGGATCTGGTAAAACTGGTGACTGATGGTCTGGCGATTGGTGTACGGCAGGTCGCTGGCCCGGATCAGCCGGGTGACGAAATACCGGTAGCCCTCCTCCGAGGGGATCCGCCCAGCAGAAGTGTGCGGCTGGCGCAGATAACCCATCTCGGTCAGTGCGGCCAATTCATTGCGCACCGTCGCCGAACTGTAATCTAGTTTATACCGGGAAACCAGCGTGTTTGAACCCACCGCAACTGCGTCGCGGATGTATTCGTGGATCACCAGGGTTAGGATAACTTTCTGCCGTTCGGTTAACTCATTCATTGTCTACTCATTATTAGCACTCTCGGCTCGAGAGTGCTAAAACACACTATTGCATCATGATACCATGCCGTTAATCGTCAGTCAAGAATCGTTGATCGGTTCATATACTTTTCTTATACTATATGCACGATTACCTGCGGCTGCTCAATTACCGCAATTGAAAGGGTTGGTTTTATTGCTTTATCCCGCCAAATCCCTCGATTCAGGTTTCTTTTCAAAAATCACCCGTTCGTTTTCAGGAATATGCAATTCGTTAGTTCTCCAAACCGGCCCAAGGCGCTATACTGGCAATGTTCCAAGTTGTGCATAAAGTCGAAAAGAAATTTCAACGGAGGTAAATCATGGCTGTAAAAATACCGGAGGATATCCAGCAATTTCTCCAGGGTAAACAGGGATGGGTGGCCACAGCATCCAAAGATGGGATGCCCAACATTGCTATCAAAGGTTCCCTGCGGCTGTTGGATGATGAACACCTGATGTTTGCCGACCTTTTCTCCAAAAAGACCCAGGAAAACCTGAGCGAAAACCCCCAGGTGGCCGTCATGGTCTATGACGATCAGGTACGCAAATCCTATCTCTTCAAAGGCACCGCCGAACCGATTACCGCGGGCTTGCTTTTTGACCAGACTGTCGAATGGGTCAAGAAAATGAATCCAAAGTTACCCACACCTCACGCGGTGGTTCGCATTACCGAGGCGACCATTTTTGACCAATCCAGTGGTCCGAATGCGGGCAAGCAGATCGCCTGACCTCAGGTCTCTGCGGTCTAAAATAATTCGAACCGGCTCCGGACCCCATGCCAACCCATAAGGTCCAGGGCCGGTTCGATTCTAATTTAACTTGAATTCGGGATGAAAGAAAAGAAAGGTAATTTTAGTGTGTTTTTATTCGTGGCGGCTGCGCCGCCACGAATAAAAACACACTAAAAAATTCTTATCCCGAATTGACGTTAATTTAATAAGCAGCGTTGCTGGCGAGTTTACACGAACGTATCTCCACCAGGGCATACGCGGCTCCTTTCGGACAACCTATCCAGCCTTGTGTTCCTCTTTTCGAAGGCGGGTAAGTGTCGCTGCGAGACGTTCTTCTGGAAGTACACACCACAAAAATTATTATCGCAGACTAATTCATGATGCAATTCCCCTGATCCCTCGATTTTTCTGATTGACCTCAGATTTATTTGTTCGTACAATAACTTCATAACGCAAATTCATAAACGACTTTTGGCTCGATTATAGAATTAGCGCTATTAATGATTACAATAAAGCATACAATATTTGTATCTGCTCAAGCCCGTGCTGTGCAGCTCCCGGAATTGTGGTGTTAAAGGGGGCGAACCTCTTGTGAGCACCTAATTTCAAGGCCCTTACCCTTGCGGTTGAGCGGTTACCGATATTTAATCTTTTTCTGCAATTTTTGTTCCTGACAAATGCAATTTAATTGCAACTGCTCTGGCAGGACTATCCCAATTATTGTTCGCCGGGCAAACGCAATTTATCTCCGAAATTTGCTCAAGGAGCCTGGCAAATGAGCCCCACACCCTTTATTTCTAAGCGCGCCCCTGTTTATGCAGATGTACCGGACGAAAAATGGAATGACTGGCGCTGGCAGTTGAGCCACCGCCTCAATAGCGTCGAAGAATTCGAGCGGCTGTTCCCCCTTACCGATAGTGAAAGAAAAGCATTATCCACGCAAGGGTTGTTCCGGGTAGATATCACCCCTTATTTCGCTTCGCTGATCGACCCAAATGACCCGAACGACCCGATCCGGTTGCAGGTCATGCCGACCGCGGATGAGATCACGCCGTTTACGGGCATGATGGAGGATTCGCTGGCCGAAGACCGCCATTCCCCGGTGCCCGGATTGGTCCACCGCTACCCAGACCGGGTGCTGATGCTCGTCACCACCCAGTGTGCCAGTTACTGCCGCTACTGCACCCGCTCGCGCATCGTCGGCGACCCGACGGCCAACTTCTCGCGCCACGATTTCGACTTACAAATTGAATATTTAAAGAACACGCCTCAAGTACGGGACGTGCTCCTCTCGGGCGGCGACCCGCTCACCCTGGCGCCCAAGCTGCTGGACGAGCTGCTGGCCCGCCTGCGTGAGATCCCCCATATCGAGATCATCCGCATCGGCTCGCGTGTGCCGGTCTTCATGCCCCAACGCATCACCGCGGAGTTTTGCGATACCCTCCAAAAATACCATCCCTTGTGGATGAATATCCACGTCAACCATCCCAACGAGATCACCCAGGAGCTAGCCGACGCCTGTGACCGGCTTTCGCGAGCCGGTGTTCCGCTGGGCAACCAGTCGGTGCTATTGGCCGGCATCAACGACTGTGTCCATATTCAACGCGAGCTGGTCCAGAAGCTGGTACGCATCCGCGTGCGTCCCTACTATTTATATCAGTGCGACCTGGTGGAAGGCGCGGGCCATTTCCGCACCCCGGTGGCCAAAGGGATCGAGATCATCGAAGGGCTGCGCGGGCACACTTCCGGGTACGCCGTGCCCACCTTTGTGGTGGATGCCCCTGGCGGCGGCGGCAAGATCCCGGTGATGCCCAATTACCAGATCAGCGCCTCGGACCACAAGGTGATTCTGCGTAATTACGAAGGCTACGTGACCACTTACGAAGAGCCGGTCAGTTACAAACCCCACGACCCCAAAACCTGCAAATATTGCCAGAACAAGCGTCCCGAACCCGGCCAGTCCGGCCTGACCGGACTGCTGGATGGCGAAGAAATGTTCATCAAACCCGAAGGGTTCGACCTGCTGCACAATCGCGGCGGCGGCCAACACCGCCTGCGCGCCAACCAGGATAAATGGAAACCCCTGGGAATTGGGGATGGAGAAAAGGCGGAGAAGGTGGAGAAGGCAGAGAATGGAGAGTAGAGAATAGTAATAAGGCAACAAGGCAACGAGGTAATGAGGTAATGAGGTGACACCCTCGTTCCTCATTGCCTTATCGCCTCGTTGCCTTATCGCCTCGTTGCCTTATCGCCTCATTTCCTCGTTGCCTCATCGCCTCATCGCCTCATCGCCTTATCGCCTTATTACTATTATCTACTCTCTCTTTACCAATCTCTTCCTTTCCAAGGAGAATCAATGCACTATCGCCGGTTAGGCCATTCTGGCTTGAAAGTAAGCGAAATATCCCTGGGTTCTTGGATCACCTTTGGCAGCCAGGTCGACGAAAAAGCCGCCTCGGATCTGATCAATAGCGCTTACGAGCAAGGGGTGAACTTTTTCGACAATGCCGATATGTATGCCAACGGCCAGGCGGAAACGATCATGGGCAAGGCCATCCGCGGTTTACCGCGCGAAGCCCTGATCCTTTCTTCGAAGGTCTTCTGGCCGACCATGCCCGGTCCCAATGGGCGCGGGTTGTCGCGCAAACATATCACCGAATCGATCGATGCCTCGTTGAAACGCTTTGGGGTAGAGTATATCGATTTGTATTTCTGCCATCGTTTCGACCCGGATACTCCTCTGGAAGAGACCGCCCGGGTGATGGACGATCTGGTTCACCGCGGGAAAATTCTGTATTGGGGCACCTCCGAATGGGAGGCCTACCAGATCTCGCAGTTATTTGGTGTCTGCCGGGAGTTGAACCTGGTGCCCCCCACCATGGAACAGCCCCGCTATCACCTGTTTCATCGCCGCCGGGTAGAAGACGAAATTTTCCCGGTCAGCCACGACCTGGGTCTGGGCTTGATCAGTTTCAGCCCGCTGTATTACGGTATTTTGACCGGCAAATACAACGAAGGTATCCCGGCCGGAAGCCGGGCCACCCTGGAAGGCCAGGCCTGGATCAACCAGTACATTACCCCGGAGCGGATCGACGTGGTCCGCCGCCTGACCGACCTGGCCGGCGAGTTGGGCCTGACCACCGCCCAGCTTTCCATCGCCTGGATTCTGCGGCGCAAGGAAGTCAGCAGCGTTATTACCGGTGCGTCCCGCCTGGAGCAACTCGATGAAAATCTGGCCGCGGCTGAAGCCGTGGAAAAACTGACCAACGATGTGTTGGAAGAGATCGATGCAATTCTCGAAAATTCACCAGTGGAATAAAACCGAGGAGAAGATCTTATGAATGAAGAACCCATTCCCCCTATCCAACCGGACGCCGTAATCACCGGCCAGGAGCCCAAGGACCACAAAGGTGTGGCATTGGCTTCGTTTATTATCGGCATCGTCAACCTGTTTGCCTGGTGTTTCCCGATCTGCGGATTTGTCATCGCCGCCGGCGGGGTCGTGACCGGCATTCTGGGGATGAGGTCCAGCAAACGCTGGATGGCCATCACCGGCATCGCGCTCTCGGCCCTGGGCATTATTCTTTCGATCGTCTGGCTCATAGCCCGCAACAGCCTCATCAACTCGGGCGTTTTCAACAATATCATCGACCGGCGCTTCTTCCAGTAAACCGGCCGCCGTTGGACAATTCAATCATGAGCATAGCCCAGGAATCCTCCTGGGCTTTTTGGCGTGGCCTGGCTTTAAGAACCGGGAAAGCGTCAGGGGAGGAAGGATCCTCGATTTCTAGAACCGATCAATACCGGGATCAAGGGACGATTTATATTGGATTCGCTGAAATTTGGATTAGCCGGCGCCAATCTCATCCCGGTTGGGTTGGACGCTTAGAAATAAAACGCGTCATTCGAATGGCTGGTTTCCAGGCCAAAATCAAGAACCCCCCACCCCCCTTGGGAAGGGGGCAAGAAACGGCGACCATACCCCCCTTGGAGGCTGTGAAGAACTGCGGATACGCGACGAATTCCTGGAAATCCGTTCTCCGATGGCAATGAACATGGGTCTGAAAGTTCTTCACAGCCTCAGCAAGGGGGGACGAAGGGGGGATTCTTTGCAATGCCAGAATGGAGCTTCGAAAGCAAATGACAGTAGGTTTTTATTTTTAATAAAACGGATTTGAAAACCAAATGCCCCCATATACAGAAACTATCCCAAAGTTAAATTTGGAATCATCTTGCTTAACTCCTTCTCGCCGAAGGAAGGTAAAGAGACGAAAAATCACCAGACCAGTCTCACTAAAATCTCTCCAATCTCATTTCCACTCCATTCGCCAACTTGTGATTTAATTAACCCTGTGACGGGATAATACGCCCCATCGACATATCTGCGGGGAGAACCAATTATGAGGCGTTTGCGGGTCCATAGACCCGCAAACGCCTCATAATAAGAAGCATTTGTCCCGGCGCGAGTGTTTTTTCAGGAGAAGAATATGGAATCTAACAACCAATCTAAATTTATCAAAAGCTTACAGATAGCATTACGCAAAGAACGCGCCAGCCAGCGAATTTATCAAGACCTGGCCAAACGAGAGACCAATGAAGCCCGCCGGCAGGTATTACTCAGCCTGGCCGAAGCCGAGAGCGGTCACGGTGGACGCTGGTCGAAACGCCTGCAAGAACTGGGGGCCAAAGTCCCGTCCGAAAAAGAAACCCTCGGCGAACGCGTCTGGCGCTGGGTGCTGGTCCAGAGTGGCACCGATAACGCCCTCAAGCGCATCGAGAGCAATGAAGATGACGACACCGAAATGTATGAGGATATGGCCGCCATCGCACCGACTGAAGAAGACCGCGCCGCGGTCAAGGCCGTGCTGCACGATGAAGAAATGCACAGCGGTGCCATGAACAAAAACAACACCATGAGCGCCGGCCCGATCGCCGGCAGCCCGCAGGCCCAGCTCGACACGATCCTGCACCGCGAAAGCTGGCACCAGCACGGCGGCGGCTGGATCGGCCAGGCTATTTACGGCGCTAACGACGGGCTGGGCTCGGTCTTCGGGATCGTCACCGGTGTTGCCGGCGCAACCGCCGGCGGGCCGGCCGTGCTGATCGCCGGGCTGGCCGGCATGATGGCCTCGGCCCTGTCGATGGGCTCGGGTGCCTACCTGGCCACCAAGACCGAGCGTGAAGTCCAGGAAGCCGAATTCCGCCGGGAGCGCGAGGAATTGCAGGAACACCCCGAAGAAGAGCAGGAAGAACTGTCCCTGTTCTACCAGCTCAAAGGTGTACCCAAAGAAGAAGCCGAAACATTGGCCGCTCACCTGATCGCCCAACCCGAGACGGCGCTCAAAACCCTGGGCAACGAAGAATTGGGCCTTTCCGAAGAGTCCTTCCCCAATCCCTGGGTTGCGGCTATTTCGGCCACACTATCGACTGCCACAGGTGCTTTCATCCCGATCATCCCGTTCTTCTTCACCCACGGCTATCCGGCCATCATCATTTCCTTCGGGATAAGCACATTATCGCACTTCCTGATCGGCGCCGCCAAGACGGTGGTGACCGGCCTGAGCCCCTGGAAGAGTGGTGGCGAAATGACCGTCATCGGCCTGGGCGAAGCCCTAATCACCTACGGGCTGGGGATCCTTTTTGGGCCGGTCGTTGGATAAATGAGACGCCTGTAAAAACTCAGCTACTATGGAGAAACCGGGGTTTTTATTGGGTGCTTCGCACCCAATAAAAACCCCGGTCCTTCTGGACTGGCCCGTGGCAGCTAAAGCTGCACCTACAAATTCACAAAGACCCACCTGCGTGGGTCTCCTTTTCGGCATAAGTCGGCCCCGTGGACGGGATACTGTTTCCCCGGCGCTTTTCTCGGGTTCGAAACCGGAGCAACGCCGCCCAAACCTCTCCCGTCCTCGCACCTTTGAAAACCGGGTCACGTCGCGCTCCTCGTAAAAGGTTGAGACCCACGCAGGTGGGTCTTCGCGTTTTTGTTGCAGCGACCTCGGTCGCCGGCAGGCATAAGCCCACGCGAAGCCCGGCTTTCGAAGGCCGTGGCAGCTAAAGCTGCACCTACAAATACACAAAGACCCACCTGCGTGGGTCTCCTTTTCAGCATAAGTCGGCCCCGGAGACGAGATACTGTTTCCCCGGCGCTTTTCTCGGGTTCGAAACCCGAGCTACACCGTCCAAGCCTCTCCTGTCCTCGCACCTTTGAAAACCGGGTCACGTCGCGCTCCTCGTAAATGGTTGAGACCCACGCAGGTGGGTCTTCGTGTTTTTGTTGCAGCGACCTCGGTCGCCGGCAGGCATAAGCCCACGCGAAGCCCGGCTTTCGAAGGCCGTGGCAGCTAAAGCTGCACCTACAAATACACAAAGACCCACCTGCGTGGGTCTCCTTTTTAGCACAGGTCGGTAGTGAAATCCACGTATAGCCTGGGAATTTCATTTTTGGTACAATAGCAGAATGTTACGAGGTATTCCCTTTCTACTATTCGATGGAAACTGTGCGGAGGCAATGACGTTTTATCACCAGTGCCTCGGGGGAAAGCTCATCCTAACCAGGCTCGAAGACACACCCATGAAAGCTCAGTTTCCAGTGGAAAAGCATGACAGAATCATAAATGCCCAATTAACCAGCGGAAATATTGAAATCTCTGCCGCAGATTGGATGGCTTCGCCCGCCTTCGATCCAATTCTGGGCAACATGTCTGCAATATTTGTAGTTGGTAACTCCTATGATGAATTGAAGACAGTCTTTGACAAACTTGCCGATGGAGCAGAAAAAGAGAGATTTCAAGAGTTGCACGACATGCCGTTTGGATTGTATGGCCAGTTCTATGATCGATTTGGCGTTCAATGGATTTTCAGAGGAGATTCTAGAAAATAAAATGATATTTTTGTAACCGCTCGGGGCCCCGTGGAGGAATCCCGAAAAAGAGGCATTTGCGGTGGCGAAGCCACCGCAAATGCCTCTTTTTCGGGATTCTCACCTGCTCAGATCATAGAATTGACGCGAGCAGAAATACTCGCTATAATCTCCTTAATCGAATATCCACTCCCGCCAAAAGGAGTAAGCCCCTGGTAGGCTGACAGAGACGGAGCGTCACCGGCTGAAAACCTCCCCAGCAAATGCAGCGGCTGAAGTCGTTTGGCTCATTTACCGAAGAAATCCCTCCTTGGGAGAGTAGACCGGTACGGGTAAGCCCGTTAACGCGTAACCCGGATGATCGTCCGGGAACGAGAGCGTAAGCCATAATTGCTTACGAATTGAGGTGGTACCGCGGAAGATAACCTTTCGTCCTCATAGAGGCGGAAGGTTGTTTGTTTTAAGGCAGAAATTAGAAAATAGAGAGTAGAGAGTAGTAAATAGAAATTAGTAATTCGGACAACGAGGCGATCAATCAATAAGGTAGCGACGCAACCAAAGAACCATTCTCTATTCTCTATTCTCCATTCTCTATTTACTATTCTCTACTCTCTTTTTCCCCACGGAGGTCCCATGCCCTTACCAAAACGATTTACCCCATCCGAGCAGGAGCCGGCCCTGCAGCAGTACTGGCAAGAAAAAGCCATCTACCGGTTCGACCCCGGCCAGGGAAAGCCGGTGTTTTCCATCGATTCGCCGCCGGCGACGGTCAGTGGACACCTGCACCTTGGCCACGTTTATTCCTACAGCCAGGCCGACTTCATCGCCCGCTACAAACGCATGCAGGGATACGCCGTGTTTTACCCAATGGGTTTCGACGACAACGGCCTGCCAACCGAGCGCCTGGTCGAAAAGCGCCTGGGCGTGCGGGCGGCCGAGGTCGGCCGGACGGATTTCATCCAAAAGTGCCTCCAGGTGAGCGACGAAGAAGAAAAGGAATATCACGCGCTGTGGCAGCGCCTGGGGCGGTCGATAGACTGGCGCCACACCTACCGCACCATCGATGAACGTTCCCGCCGCCTGGCCCAGGCCTCCTTTCTGGACCTGTACCGCCAGGATCTGGTATACCGGCGCGAAGCGCCCAGCCTGTGGTGCCCGGAATGCCGCACCGCCATCGCCCAGGCCGAGTTGGAGGACTTGCAGCGCGAGACCGAGTTTGTGACCATCCCCTTCACCCTGCCGGATGGCTCGCTGCTGCCCATCGCCACTACCCGGCCCGAGCTGCTGGCCGCCTGTGTAGCCGTCTTTGTCCATCCTGAGGATACCCGCTATCAAGCCTTTATCGGCAGCCAGGCGCTGACCCCCTTCTACCGCCAGGCCGTCCCCATCCTGGCCGACCCGACCGCCGATCCCCACAAAGGCACCGGGGCAGTCATGTGCTGCACCTTCGGCGACCAGACCGACGTAGCCTGGTGGTACACCCATCACCTGGCGCTGATCGAGGCGATCGATCGACAGGGGCGGTTGACGGTGGTCGCCGGGCCGCTGCAAGGGCTGACGGTCGTCCAGGCTCGCGCCCGCATGAAGACCCTGCTGGAAGAAAACGGCCTGCTGCTCAAGCGCGAAAGCCTGTCCCAATCGGTGCGGGTTCACGAGCGCTGCGATACCCCGGTCGAGACGATCGTTACCCGCCAGTGGTTCATCCGCGTGCTGGAAAACCGCCAGGCCTTTCTGGATGCCGGCGAGCAGATCCACTGGCACCCAGAACATATGGGGGCGCGCTACCGTTCCTGGGTGGAAAACTTGAACTGGGATTGGTGCATCTCTCGCCAGCGCTATTTTGGCGTGCCTTTCCCGCTCTGGTATTGCAAAAAATGCGGCCGGCCGACTCTGGCCTCATCCGACCGCCTGCCGGTCGATCCGGCTCAGGCCTCGCCAGCCGAAAACTGTTCGTGCGGCTCGTCTGAATTCGAGCCGGAGACCGATGTGATGGACACCTGGGCGACTTCCTCCCTCAGCCCGCAGATCGTTTCCGGCTGGCAGGACGATCCGGGTCTGTTCGGTCAGGTTTTTCCCTTCTCCATGCGCCCGCAGGCGCATGAAATCATCCGCACCTGGGCCTTTTACACTATCGTCAAATCGGCCTATCATTTGGGCAAGCTGCCCTGGAGCCACGTGTTCATCTCCGGCTGGGGCCTGGCCGGCGAGGGCATGGGCAAGATATCCAAGTCCAGGGGCGGCGGGCCCTTACCGCCGATGGAAATGATCCAGCGCACCTCGGCGGACGCAGTCCGCTACTGGGCAGCCTCCACCGGGCCGGGTAAAGACTCGATCATCAACGAAGAAAAAATCCAGGCCGGCAGCCGCCTGGTGACCAAGTTGTGGAACGTGGCCCGCTTCGGCGAGCCGTTCATCGCCGCCATCGATGGCCAAACCAACCCGGGTCCGTTCACCCCGGCCGACCAATGGATCCGCGCCCGTCTGGACCAGGTCATCCAGCGTTGTACCCACGCCCTGGACGACTACGATTACACCGGCGCCAAGAACGAGGCGGAAGGATTTTTCTGGCGTGACCTGGCTGATAATTACCTGGAAATGGCCAAACAGCGTTTGTACGACGAAACCGCGACCGGGCACGCCGGCGCCTGCCACACCTTGAAAGGGACATTACGGGCCACACTCAAGCTGCTGGCGCCCTTCTTGCCCTACATCAGTGAGGCTATTTACCAGGAGCTGTTCGCAGTCGGGGAAGGCCAGGCCTCGATCCACCTGTCGGCCTGGCCGCAGGCAGATACCCTCCTGGACGAAGCCTGGCGGGAAGCAGCCATCCCTAACGGCGAGTTGCTGATCGAGATATCCACAGCTATACGAAGGTTCAAAAGTGAGCGGAATCTCAGTTTGGGAACCGAACTAGATCGGGTACAATTAGTCCCTGGCGAACCTGACCAATCCGGCCTGCTTCAAGCGGCCATCCCGGACCTGTCCAGCGTCTCCCGCGCGCGCCTGATCGAGATCAGCCCGTCGCTCGACCCGGCGCTCGTCCAGGTCGCGGCCGGCGCCAGAGTCGCCATCGCCATTCAAGTCAGTTAAAAGGGTTATACCAAGGCCAAAAACAGACAATACCTCGCCCGGATTAAGATAGCCTGGATCTTCATCATCTACAAAAAAAATCTGTGCCCTCTGTGTAAATCCGTGGCAACACCTAAACCAATTATCGGGAAATAACATGCCAGAAAATACCCTGCCCAAAGCTTACGATTTTTCCAGCGTCGAAGAACGGATCTATTCCTGGTGGGAAAAGAGCGGATTCTTCAAGCCCGCCAATGACCCCTCCCAACCCGGCCACGATCCCTCTGTGCGGCCGTTTGTCATTGCCATCCCGCCACCCAATGTGACCGGTGAACTGCACCTGGGCCACGCGATGTTCGTCTCGATGGAAGACCTGATGGTCCGCTATCACCGCATGAAGGGCATCCCCACCCTGTGGGTACCGGGCAGCGACCACGCCGGCATCGCCACTCAACTCCAGGTCGAAAAATCCCTGGCCAAAGAGGGCCTGCGCCGGGAAGAATTGGGCCGCGAAGAATTTCTGCGCCGCACCTGGTCCTGGAAAGAAAAGTATGGCAACATGATCACCCGCCAGATCCGCCGCCTGGGCGCCTCCTGCGATTGGGACCGCCAGCGCTTCACCCTGGACGATGGTCTTTCCAAATCCGTCCGGGAAGCGTTCGTGCGCCTGTACGAGAAGGGCCTGATCTATCGCGGCCCGCGCATGATCAACTGGTCGCCCGGGCTGAAGACGGCCGTCTCGGACCTGGAAGTAGAATACAGCGAAGAGCCTGGTTTTCTGTACTACTTCAAATACGTCCTGGCCGATAACCCCGACGAATTTATCCCGGTGGCAACCACCCGACCCGAAACCATCCTGGGCGATACGGCCGTGGCCGTGCACCCCGAGGATGAGCGCTACGCCGCCTTTGTGGGACGCCAGGTGCTGGTGCCCATCACCGGCCGGTCCGTGCCGGTCATCGCCGACGATTACGTCACCCGTGATTTCGGTACCGGCGCGCTCAAGATCACCCCGGCCCACGACCCGAATGACTACCAGATCGGGCAGCGCCATAACCTGGAGGTGATCAACATCCTCACCGAGGACGCCGCTATCAATGAAAACGGCGAGCCCTATACCGGCCTGGACCGCTTTGCCTGCCGCAAGAAATTGTGGGCCGATATGAAAGCCGCCGGTCTGGTGATCAAAGAGGAGCCTTACACCCTCAACGTGCCGCGCTCGCAGCGCGGCGGTGAGATCATCGAGCCGATGGTCTCGACCCAGTGGTTCGTGCGCATCCAGCCCCTGGCCGAGGCGGCCTTGAAATGCGTTCGCGACGGCGAGATCAAAATCGTGCCGGAACGTTTCACCAAAGTCTATTACAACTGGCTGGAAAACATCCAGGATTGGTGCATCAGCCGCCAGTTATGGTGGGGCCACCGCATCCCGGTCTGGTATTGCGACGATTGCGGCGCCGTGACGGTCGCCCGGGAAGACCCAACCACCTGTTCGAAATGTGGCAGTTCGGCCATCCACCAGGACGAGGACGTGCTGGATACCTGGTTCTCCTCCGGCTTGTGGCCTTTCTCGACCCTGGGCTGGCCCGAGAACACCCCTGATTTCAACTACTTCTACCCGACCGCCTATATGGAGACCGGTTACGATATCCTCTTCTTCTGGGTCGCCCGCATGATCATGTTCGGCCTGGAGTTCACCGGTAAGCCGCCCTTCAACACCATTTACCTGCATGGGCTGATTCGCGATGAGCACGGCCAGAAGATGAGCAAGACCAAGGGCAATGTGATCGATCCGCTGGGTGTGATGGGCGAAATGGGCACCGACGCACTGCGCTTTACCCTGCTGGTCGGCTCCACCCCGGGCAACGACATGAACCTGAGCCTCAAAAAGGTCGAGGCCAACCGTAATTTTGCCAATAAGGTCTGGAACGCCGGGCGCTTCGTCCTGGGCGCACTGGACCAGGCTCCCGATACCCCCATCCATGAGCCCGACTGGACCCTGGCCGATTCGTGGATATGGGCGCGTTTGCAGCAATTGGAGCGCGATACCGAGCGCCTGTTTGCCTCGTTCCAGTACGGTGAAGCCGGCCGCCAGATCTACGACTTTTTCTGGTCGGAGTTTGCCGACTGGTACCTGGAGATTGCCAAGCTCCAACTCAACGAGGGCGGCGACCGGGCTTTTTACACTGCCCAGGCCCTGGTGCTCGTACTGGACGCCTGCCTGCGGCTGCTGCACCCCTTTACACCCTTTGTGACCGAAGAGTTGTGGGGCCACCTTAAAGACGCCTGCCTGGCCAAAAGCCCGGCTTTTACCCCCAAAGCCGGTTGGGGCGAGGCGCTCATGCTGGCCAGTTGGCCGCAATCCCAGCCGGTCGAGGGCTGGGAGGAGAACAGCGTAGCCGACTTTGGCCTGGTGCAGGAAGTCGTTCGCGCTATCCGCAATACCCGCACTGAAAAACGGGTCGTTCCCGGCAAACGCATCGCCGCAACCATTGTCGCCGGCGATCAATTACGCATTTTCCAGGCCCAGGCCAAAACCTTATGCGCCCTGGCCTTCATCGATCCCGAACAATTGATCTTGCTCAAGAACCTGGCCGAAAAACCACAAGACCAGGTGGCCCTGGTGGTCTCAGCGGTCGAGATTTATTTGCCGCTTTCCGGCCTGGTGGATGTGCAGGCTGAAAAGACGCGTCTGGAAGGCGAGCTGGGCGATGTGCAAAGCCAGATCGAACGCCTGGAAGCCCTGCTGGCCAGTCCCTTTGCCCAAAAAGCGCCGCCCGCGGTGGTGGATAAAGAGCGCCAGAAACTGGCCACGTTCCAGGAGAGCGCTGCCCGCTTGAAAGATCAATTGGCCAACCTGAATTAACCCGGGGAGCCAGGCATACATGGCCACAACAAATTCCCCTAAACCGCCATCTCAAAAGAAGAAATGGTTGTTCACCCGCGAGAACTTGTGGGCGCTGCTGCTGTGCCTGGCCATCATTTTGGTATTTATCCTTACCGCGGATAGTGCCCCGCTCTGGATCTACCAGGGGTTTTAATGGGCCTGACCAACATCCTCATCTTCGCTGCCCTGATCCTCCTCTACCGGCTGCTGTTCCATTCCCGCGGACGCGCCTGGGTGCTGCTGATTGCCAGCGAGCTGGCGGTGTTCTGGCTGCAGCCGGCCACACCCATCCGCGGGCTGGATTTCTGGCTGCCGGTGGCCACCCTGGCCA
Source organism: uncultured Chloroflexia bacterium (assembly GCA_963704755.1). Classification (GTDB taxonomy): domain Bacteria; phylum Chloroflexota; class Anaerolineae; order Anaerolineales; family Anaerolineaceae; genus Bellilinea. The sequence goes on along the minus strand of OY969938.1, from coordinate 3,805,940 downwards.
TCTCGGCGGCCGGCTGGGCGCTGACTCAACCGCCCGAGGCCCGCGCTGGCCGTGAAAACTGGATCACCGGCGCGGTACTGGCCGGGGTGGTCCTGCTGGTCGGCTTAACCCGCTGGCTGCCCTGGGATACGCTGCTCACCCCGACCCGACCGCCGGCGACCCTGACGATACTGGTCGTCGTGCTGGTTTGCTCCGGCCTCGTCCTGGCCCTGGTCCGCTGGCGTAAACCCATTGCGGCGGTGTTGGTAACCGGCACGGTCGTGTTGATTGCCGCACTGCTGGTCCTGAAAATCCCTCTGCTGGCCACCGCAGCCAGCGCCCTCCTGCGCGGCATGGCTCACCAGTCGGTGTCCCTGGCCACAGCGCTGGATATCCGCTGGCTGGGTTTTTCCTACGTGGCTTTCCGCCTGATCGCTACCCTGCGCGACCGCCAAAACAAGCGCCTGCCGGCCATGAGCCTGCGCGAATATGTAACCTATATTATTTTCTTCCCGGCTTTCACCGCCGGGCCGATCGACCGGCCGGAGCGCTTTCTCAAAGACCTGCGCGGCGAACTCCCTTTCGATGCCGGCGAGGCCCTGGCCGGCGGCCGGCGGCTGGTGATCGGCATTTTCGCCAAGTTTGCCCTGGCCGACAGCCTGGCTTACTTTTCGCTCGGTCCGGGCAACGCCCTGGCTATCCGCTCGGTCGGCTGGATGTGGCTGGCCTTACTGGCCTATTCCCTACGCATTTATCTGGATTTTTCGGGCTATACTGATATCGCCATCGGTCTGGGGCGCTGGCTGGGCGTCAAGCTGCCTGAAAACTTCCTGCGCCCATATCTCAAGCCCAACCTGACCCAATTCTGGAACAACTGGCACATGACCCTCACCCAGTGGTTCCGCGCCTATTACTTCAACCCGCTCACCCGGGCGCTGCGCAGCCGTAAGAAGCCCATCGCGGCGGTCTGGATCATCCTGATCACCCAGGTGACAACCTTTGTGCTAATCGGCCTGTGGCACGGCGGCACGCTCAACTTCATCCTGTGGGGTCTGTGGCATGGGCTGGGGCTGTTCGTCCAAAACCGCTTCAGCGACCGGACCCGCGCCTGGTTCGCCGCCCACACCCTGCGCCCCGGCCTGAAAACCGCCCTGTCAGTCGCCTCGACCGCCTTCACCTTCCTGTACGTCTCCCTGGGCTGGATCTGGTTCGTCCTGCCCGACCCCGGAATGGCCATGCAGGTGTTTGGGAAGTTGGTGGGGGAATAGGGGGGAAGAGAATAGAGAATAGAAATTAGTGATTGGGCAACGAGGCAACAAGTCGATGAGGAGATGAGGGAAGAACAATTGGCGATTGGAAGATAGTATTTTGATAACGAGGTTATCCGTCAACAATGCAAAGGGCCAAATGAGTTGCAACTGGAGCAGGTTTTCCCTTGTCGCCTTATCGACTGATCAACTTCTCAACTCTTCTCTCTTCTCTATTCTCTATTCTCTTATTCCCAACCATCATCACTTCCCTCATGATTAAGCTAAAATACACGCATAAACCATCCCCCTTCCCTCCAAGGAGAACTTGATGAGATCGAAAACCCTGATTTTCCTGCTGATCCTGTCCAGCCTGCTGCTGGCTTCCTGCTCCAAATCGAGTGACAGCGGTGCAACCACGGTCGTCGAGAAGTATCTCAACGCGCTGGTCACCAAGAATGACGCGGACCTCTCCACCCTGTCCTGCGCCGACTGGGAATCGCAGGCGACCATGCAGTTGGATTCCTTTGCCGCCGTGACGGCCCGCCTGGATGGATGTCACCTGCTCGGTCAGCGGCACCGACGGCGACAAGACCCTGGTCAATTGCAAGGGCAGCATCATCAGCACCTACGATAACGAAGACACTACCCTCGACCTCAGCCGGTTTACCTACGAGGTGGTCAAACAGGGCTCCGACTGGCTGGTGTGCGGGCAGCAATAACTATGGATTTTCGGTTCCTGCGGAACGTCCTGCTCAAAGCGCTGGTGCTGCTGCTGGTGGCCAATTTTGCCTTCGCCGCCGTCTATCCCCTGGACGGCCTGGGTAAAGTCAGCCTGTATAACCTGCTCTTCAAAGGCCGGCCGCGCTTTCCCTTCGGGGAGGACCCCCAGGATACCTACAATTTCAGCCTGTACAACCTGGAAGCCATGTTCCAATCCCTGGCGCTGAACGGCACGCCCAAGTCAGCCCAGGAATTCCGGGTGGTGGTCATCGGCGATTCATCCACCTGGGGCACCCTGCTCACGCCAGAAGAGACCCTGGCCGGCCAGCTCGATGCGCTCCACCTGGCTTCCTGCGACGGTAAGACGATGAAGTTCTACAACCTGGGCTACCCCACCCTCTCGCTGACCAAAGACGTTATGATCTTACAGGAAGCCATGCGCTACCAGCCCGATTTGATCCTCTGGCCGGTGTCTCTGGAATCCTTTCCCAGGGACCGCCAGCTCGAGTCGCCCCTGGTGCTGAACAACCCGGTCCGCATCCAGGCCCTGGACCGCCAATACAGCCTGGGCCTGGACCTGAGCCCGGAACAGTTGCCCGATTTCTGGCAGCGCACCCTCGTAGGCGAACGCCGCTCGTTAGCCGATTTGATCCGTTTACAGATTTATGGTCCGCTGTGGAGCGCTACCGGCATCGACCAACTCTACCCGCAGGATTACACCCCGGCCGCCCGCGATCTGGACGCCGACAGTTCCTTCGACGATAAAGCTGGCCCTAACCTGGACCCTGACTGACCTGGCTTGGGACGTGCTCAGAGACGGCTGGAAGATCGCCGGCGATACCCCCATCCTGCTGGTTAACGAGCCGATCCTGGTCAGCGGCGGGCAAAACAGCGACGTGCGCTACAACTTTTACTATCCGCGCTGGGCTTACGACCAATACCGCCAGCAGCTCGACCAGGCTGCCGATCAAAACGGCTGGGATTACCTGGACGCCTGGAACATTGTGCCGGAAAGCGAATTCACCAACAGCGCTATCCACATGACTCCTTTCGGCGTATCGCTGCTGGCCAAAACCGTCGCGGCGAAATTATTTGCCACGGTTTGTCCATAAAATAAACTTAACCTAACTGCTCAACATAATCCCCGAATTTGAGGTGTTTGCGGGAGCTTCGCTCCCGCAAACACCTCAAATTCGGGGCGTTTCTAACATAGGCCTGAGTTGTTACAATTTAACAATGAATCAATGCTCCAATGTATGGGGCTGGATTTCCTCCAGGATTTTTTCTTCTTTCTTTTTGGCAAAATACAAATCCCAGCGCAACTGAAGGTTCATCCAAAAATCAACCGAGGTGCCAAAAAACCTGGACAGGCGCAGAGCGGTGCTGGGTGTGATGCCCCGCCGGCCGTTGACAATGTCGTTGATGCGCTGGTAAGGGACCTGAATACCGTCTGCCAGGTCTCGTTGGGTTAAACCCATTGGGTTCAAAAACTCTTCCAGGAGCATTTCTCCTGGATGCGTTGGCGTACGTAAAGCAGGTACGCGGATCATAACACTCTCCAAAAGGTTGAAACGGATCTCCGCTTCAATTATTCCGTTCTATAGACGGCCAAATTATTTGTGATTATCTAAACTAATGGTAATCACAAATTTCAACACGTTCAGCATCCGTGCCGGTCCAGACAAAACATATACGATATTTATCGTTTATACGAATGCTGTACTGACCTTTTCGATCTCCCGTTAGAGATTCCAAATGGTTGCCTGGAGGAATCCGTAAATCGGCCAAAATGGTTGCCGAATTGATCATATCCAGCTTCCTCCGGGCAATTTGCCATAAGTTCGTGGGACAAACCTTTCGGGCGAATTGGGTAGTTTCACCGTAAAAGACATTTTCCGTTCCACGATCGGCAAAAGATTTGATCATCGAATAATATAATAACACGGATGTCGTGCTATTTCAACCCCATCCAATGAGACATTTCGAATTCGGAAAAGGCCAGGCCTCAAGATGGTGGGTGACCTTGAGCCACCGTTCATTCGATGAACCTAATTTTCTTCTCATCTTTTCTTTCTTTTCTCTGTCTGCTCCGTGGTTTTATTTGTAAAGTCGGCACCGCGATGGTGCGTTCCGGGCATGCAGCTGTGGGCAAATGGGCTGGTGGTTCGCCGGCGCCGGGAAAGTCAGCCCTAAAACGCACCCTACGACGGCGCTCTTTCTAAATATTTTCTCTTCTTCTCTTTCTTTTCTCTGTGAACTCTGTGTGCTCTGTGGTTAATTTCTTCCTTTTTTTCTTTCCTTCTCTGCGTGCTCTGCGCCTCCGCGGTGAATTTTCTTGTTCTCCGCCCCCTACGAGTTTTTTCCTTCTCTTCTTCTCTGCGGCAGATTTCGCATTATACTTACACCCATTCACCCACAACCACACCCAATTTATTCTAGAATTTAATGTTCGCATACCTATTGCAAGGCATCACCCTGGGCCTGTCCGCTGCCGCTACGCCGGGACCGTTACAGGCTTATCTTATCGGCCATTCGCTGCGACTGGGCTGGCGCCGCACGCTCCTACCGACCATGGCGCCCTTGATCAGCGATGGGCCGATCATCGCCCTGATGCTGTTTCTGCTCACCAACCTGCCGGATGGCTTTTTACGCATTATCCGCATCGTGGGCGGTGGCTTCGTGATCTTCCTGGCCTGGAAATCCTTTCAAGCCTGGCGCAATTTTCATTCCCAGGCTGCCGCCGGCAACTCCGAACAGCAAAAATCCCTGCTCCAGGCCGTCGCGATGAACTTCCTCAGCCCCGGCCCATACCTGTTCTGGAGCCTGCTGGCCGGCCCGGTCTTGATCCGCGGCTGGTCCGAAAAACCAGGTCACGGGCTGGCCTTCATCCTCAGTTTCTACGCCACAATGATCGGCTGTACCATCCTGATCGTGGTGCTGTTCAGCGCTGCCCGCCAGTTTGGCCCCAAGGTCAACCGGGCCCTCATCGGCCTTTCCGCGCTGGCGCTGTTCGGCTTCGGAATATATCAGCTCGTCCAGGGGATTCTATAGAGTAATTTCTCCTTTTAATCCTGTCCACTTATCTGAGGCAAGCCCAAATCAATTTGGAGGGAAGAGCTTAATCCCTCCCCTAAAATCCTGGTTTTGGATTTTGGGGGAGGTTAGGAGGAGGCAAAAAACGCCGATCTGCCAGCCCGTTGGCTGATAAAACCGACGCCTTGCCCCCCTTCCCCCCAAATCAAAACCCGATTTGGAGGGAAGAGCCTACACCCTCTTAAATATTCTTCTCCGTGCTCTCAGCACCTCTGCGGTGAAATCTCTTCCTCTTTGCTTGATCTCATTCTTCAACCCAGCGGCGTAGACAGAGGCACATCCGTGGGCGTGTATCCGGCCACGGCCTTGCGGAAGGCATCCAGCACTTCCAGCCCGGTAAAACTGCGCATGTTCCACCCGGCCACGCTGATGTGGAACCCGTCGTTGCGTTCCATATCCATGCCATGAGCCGGCAGCGGCTGGACCGCACGCCAGAAGTTCCACAGGGGCAGATCGTAATCATAGGCCAGTTGCGCCGTGGCGCGGTTGATGCTGTTATCACCCTCGACGTTGTCGGCCTTGGTGATCAAGATTGGCACAGCGCCCTGAGAGATCGAATATTCGATAATCTGGCGCATGTAATTACTGTACGAATCAGGCGATCTTCCCTGGAACCAATATTCCATGTTGATGAATACCACCGAAGGGCGATTAACGCGTAATTCGCATTGCAAAGGTGTTTCCCCCTGGTTGCATACATTTGGGTCTAATTGCACAAAACTACTCAAAACCGAGGAAGCCACAAACCCCGGCCGGACGGCGATGCTCTCTCGGCCAAACTGGTCGGTGCCATAATAATCGATCGTATCTTGTAAATAGCCATACCCTTTCGGGAAGCCGTACTCACCAGGCCGGGCATAAATACCAAAAAAAGCCGCATTGATCGTCTGGCAGTCGCCGATTTTCGAGAATGCCTGCGGATTGGTCCCCATGGCCAGGCCCTGCTGGTAAATCTCTTTGGCGCGTTCGCTGAAGGTCGGCACGATCGGCCAGGTACGCCAATCGTTCGGGTCCAGGCGCAGGTCCGGTGTGGCGGTGGAGGCAGTGGTCGGATCAAGAGTTGGCGCCTGGGTGGAAAACGACGTTAGGGTTGGCTGCTCGGAGGCTGTCTCCCGGCCGGCCGCCGGTGTCGCGACCGCGGTTGTATTTTTGCTACCGGCTGAAACTTGCCCGGCTGCCTGGCAAGCGCTCAGGATGGTCACCGAAAGCAGCATTGTGAATGTCAGGATTACTGGGATTTTTGTCTTCATTTTTTTCCTATCCGGTAAAAAATACCATCAGGCGGATTATACACCACCCACAAATACAGGTCGATTGCCTTATTCCTGCCTTGCAAGGCAGGGTCTGTCCGCTGTTTCTGTCCCATTTCGCTCTAAAGAAATACCGCATTGCAATGCTCCAACGGGTGAATCTTTCGCATTGACCAAACCTGCAAGCTTAAGTACACTAAAGTCACAATCCACTTCGAAGGATCCTTCGAAAGCCTATGACCACATTCTCACACATCCTCCAATCCGCCTGGCAAGAGCGGGCCGACCAGGTCGCTTTACACCTGCTCCAGTCCGGTAAGCCCGACCAGGCCATCACGACCACTGAATTACTGCGCGGAGCTGCCGGCTGGCAGCAGACTTACGCCCAGGCCGGCGTCCGCCCGGGTGAGGTGGTGGTTCTAATCCTGCAGCACAGCTCCGACCAGGTTTTTGCCTATTTTGGCGCTATTCTGCACGGGGCCATCCCCTCGATCATGCCCTTTTTGACCGAAAAGCTGCTGCCGGAGCGTTACCGGTCCGACCTGGCCGCTCTGGTCCAGGTCACCCAGCCGGCTGCCATTGTCACTTACCCCGAATTCGAAAGCGAAGTCCGAGCCGCCCTCCATCCGGGCGATTCAGTCCGCGCGGTACTGCTCAGCAGCCAGGCCCAACCGCCTTGTGACCCGGATTTCTCCACCCTGCCCGGCTTACAGCGCCAGCCGGACGATATCGTCCTGTTGCAGCATTCCTCCGGCACCACCGGTTTGCAAAAAGGCGTCGCGCTTTCCCACCAGGCTGTGTTGCGGCAGTTGAAAAGCTATTCCGCTGCGCTGGCGCTCGATTCGCAGGACGTGATCGTGAGCTGGCTGCCGCTCTACCACGACATGGGACTGATCGCCGGCTTCCTCCTGCCCATCCTGCTGCACATTCCCCTGGTGCTGATGTCACCCTTCGATTGGGTCCGCGCGCCGGCCCGGCTGATGCAGGCGGTTTCGCGCTACCACGGCACCCTTACCTGGCTGCCCAATTTTGCCTACACATTTTGCGCTCAAAAGACCCGTGATCGCGACCTGGAAGGGGTGGACCTGTCCTCCTGGCGGGCCGTAATCGACTGCTCCGAGCCGATCCGCTACGAGAGCCTGCAAGCCTTCTTGGATCGTTTTACACCTTACGGCCTCAAGCCGCAGGCGATTTGCACCTCCTACGCCATGGCCGAAAATGTCTTTGCCGTCACCCAGGGGGGCATTTCTTCGCCGTTGGCCATCGACCTGGTGGACCGCGAAAGCCTGCAAACCGCCCGCCTGGCCCAGCCGGCTAACGACGGCCGCCCAAGAGTCCACATGGTTTCGGCCGGTCGGCCGATCGCGAACGTCGAGGTCAAAGTGGTCGATCCACAAGGCAACCCCCTGCCTGAACGGGCCATCGGCGAGCTGGCTTTGCGCTCGAATTGTATGCTCAGCGGCTACTACCACCGCCCGGACGCGACCGAAAAGGCTTTTCGGGACGGCTGGTACCTGACCGGTGACTACGGCTACCTGGCCGGTGGCGAGGTCTTTGTCACCGGGCGCAAGAAGGACCTGATTATCGTGGGCGGCAAGAATATTTACCCCCAGGATATCGAAGCCCTGGCCATGAATGTGCCCGGAATCCACCCCGGGCGGGCAGTTGCCTTTGGTATATTTTAACGAGGACAGCGGCACCGAAGAAGCCTACCTGGTTGCCGAGGTCGAAAACGAAGAAGCGGCCGGGCGTGAGCAAATTGCCGACCAGGTCCGGCGGGTGGTCAGCCAGGGTTCGGCCATTGCTCTGCGGCATGTGTACCTGGTCGATTCCGGCTGGCTGATCAAAACCAGCAGCGGTAAGACCGCCCGCGGCGCCAACCGCGAGAAATATCTTCAAGAAAAAATGACCCAACAGACCGGGTGACCCGATTTAGCCAGCATTCGTCCCAGGGAATAATCGCCCGGGATTTGTGTAAGGGAGGGAGCCATGAATATGACGGCTGAAAAAGCCAAAACCTACCGCCAGATTTTCCACAACTTCAACAAGTTCATGTTGGGCATGTGGATGGTCGGGCTGGGGAAAACGCTGAACGCCTGGCCCGAGGTCGGGGGACGGATTATGGTCCTGGTCCACACCGGGCGCAAGAGCGGCAAACGCCGGCGGACTCCGGTGAACTATACCTCCGTCAACGGCGATATTTACTGCATCGCCGGGTTCGGAGCCGTGTCGGATTGGTTCAAGAACATCCAGGCCAATCCCCAGGTGGAAATCTGGCTGCCGAACGGCTGGTGGGCCGGTCTGGCCGAAGAAATCTTCGATCCCGCACAGCGTCTGGACATCAGTCGTAAGGTCATCAAGGCCAGTGGATTTGCTGGCCGAGCTTTTGGCATCGAGATCGATAAACTGAGCAACGAGGACCTGGACAAAATTACGGCCGACTATCGCGCCGTGCGCATCCGCCGCACCACCGCCCGCACCGGCCCGGGCGGGCCGGGAGAATATGCCTGGGTCTGGCAGGTCGCGACCCTGCTGCTCCTGCTGCGTCCCGGTTCGCGGCGAAGGAAGAGATAAGAGGAAGAGAGTAGAGAATAGAGAATAGTCAATAAGTCAATAAGTCGATGAGGCAACGGGGCAACAAGGCAATTCGGCCGTAGGCTGGGTGCAGGGCTCATGGCGGACGCCGGTGAGAAATCCATGCATTTGCCTGCCCTTTCCCTGCCCGTAACCCACCATTTAGCGGTCAGCTGGTAGTCGTAGTACGGTAAAAGTCAAGAGGGAAAAATAAGGAAGGAAGAAGGAAAAACGAAGAAAACGAAAGAGAACCAAATGCACAAAAGGCAAATGGAGAAGGGAGAGACCTATAGGCGAGGATCCAGAAATTGCGAATGGATGGCCAGATGTCAGGCTAAAGTGCCGTGTTCCTCCTTGGCCTGGTAGTTCTCCTTGTGTAGTAGTAGTATCACGCAGAGGTCCAGGACTTTACTGGCGGTCAGGGCTAGCGCACGCTTATGAGCATGGTGGGTGGCCTGAGTTTTCTTTTGTTGGTAATAGCTGGTGAAGCTGGGGATACACAGGCGCATGCGCTCCGCAGCTTGAAACAAGTAATAACGCAGATAGGAATTGCCTTCGCGGCTGAGATGATGCTCATCGGCGGCAAAATCACCGGATTGAAAATGGCGCCACCATAACCCGGCATACTTGTGAACGGCATCGCTGATTTCAGTGGAAGTACGTTTGCGTTGGCAGCGTCTATGCTTGTCCCACTTCAACTGCTCACTAAAGCGGGTAAGATCGCCGATCTCGACGGCAATACCGCTGGCGAGGACCGGCCCGATCCCCGGAATGGATTGCAGGTAGCCCAGCTCCGGATAGGCTTCGGCCTGTACTTGCTGAGTGATCGAGGCATCTACCTGCTTTAGCTGGTCCTCCAAATGGCGGATAGTCTCGATGAGCAAGTTGAGAGCTATCTGGAGCGGATTTTGCAGAGCATCTGGCAGGGGAAAGCGATCCCGGGTTTCCTGTAGCAGATTTTTTGCATTGGCATGGGGGTTCGGCAAGCTATTCCCGCTAAGTTTCTGGAGGGCAGCCGCCAGTTCTTCAACTGGCAGGTCTTCCAGTTCCTCGGTTCCCTCCGCGTCGGTCAGCAACTGCTGGCTGGTGACGCCAAAGACGTTGGCGAAGGGGTGGTGAGTGGTGTAGGAAGGGCGCAGTAGAAACAAGTAGAGTTGGGCCAGGTTTTTCTCGCGGGTCAAGCTATGGGCCAGGTGAAAACGCAGGCGCGTGAGCAAACGTAACGAGAGCCAGTGCTCATCGTATTGCCAGATAGTGGCGGGAGGCTGAATGCGTACGTATTGTCCAATCTCCTCGGCGTCGATATCATCGTCCTTGTGGGTGGGGGTACGCCCTTTCTTGAACCAGCGTACCCAACGGGCATTGAGCAAATAGGGTACAAGATCCATGGTCTCCCAGAAAGGATCCCTGGCAAACTGTTGAAAATAGGGCAGCCAGTAGTAACTGGTTGCCTCCCCGCCAACCACCAAACGCTCCACGTTTTCCTGTTGCATATGCTCCTGGAGTAACATTTTGAACTGCTGGTAGCCGGGGTAGGTGTTAAGCATATTGTGGCTGCGCCCCAGTGCGCGTCCTTCCGCGTCCAGTACGGCGACCTGAACCCGCTTACGTGAAAAGTCCAGGCCAACATACAGGCTATTGGAACTCGCCATAATTCATCTCCTTTCTTTGCGCTACAATGAACAGGGGAACGGGTATCCCTTGCGCCAGATGGCCGCGGTAGCCTTGCAAATCAGCCCTCTTCACCTACCTGGGCGCCCTGCCAGCTACTACCTGTGCAGCCAGGTCCGTTGCGGGGTATTGTACGCGTTCACCGTCTTTGGCCACCTGGGCGGGAGGTAATCTACGTCAGCCGTGGTCGTTTCTCGATCCGGTATGGGTGGGTCAGCCCTCCGCTCTCCCTGTGGCCCGCTTGCTTGGCGGACTACTTTCATTATCCCCGAGATACCCGTTCCCTTCTAGTTATATACAAGGGTGGGTGCAGGGCTCATGGCGGACGCCGGTGAGAAATCCATGCATTTGCCTGCCCTTTCCCTGCCCGTAACCCACCATTTAGCGGTCAGCTGGTAGTCGTAGGGTGGGTGCAGGGCTCATGGCGGACGCCGGTGAGAAATCCATGCATTTGCCTGCCCTTTCCCTGCCCGTAACCCACCATTTAGCGGTCAGCTGGTAGTCGTAGGGTGGGTGCAGGGCTCATGGCGGACGCCGGTGAGAAATCCATGCACTTGCCTGCCTTTTCCCTGCCCGTAACCCACCATTTAGCGGTCAGCGATTAGCTGGTAGTTTTTGGCGTTCAAACAATCTTCGCATTGACCATTAAGGAAATGGTATCGGCCAGGAGACCGGGCCGATCCACTTTGGGCCATCCTTCTTTCAAACAGTAAAATTTCTTCTTTTCTTTCTTTTCTCCGTGCCTCTGTGTCTCCGTGGTTTTATTTCTTGACAATTTGCACAGTTACGCTATGGTTTAATCCCGCTTTGTGGTTTAATACTTCCCAAGGAAACTTAATGGTAAATCCCGACCTGCCTTTTTGGAAACGCAAAACCCTCGACGAAATGACCCCCGAGGAATGGGAGTCATTATGCGATGGCTGCGCCTGGTGCTGCGTGTATAAACTGGAAGACGAAGACACCGGTGAGATCTTTTACACCCGCGTAGCCTGCAAACTGCTGGACCTGAAGACCTGCCGCTGCTCCAATTACCCCCGGCGGCACGAATTGATTAAAACCTGCGTGCAAATCACCCCCGACCTGGCGCGCAGTTTGACCTGGCTGCCAGAAACCTGCGCCTACCGGCGGGTCGCCGAAGGCAAGGACCTGCCCGAATGGCATCACCTGATCACCGGCGACCGGCGCAGCATTCACCTGGCCGGCGCCTCTGCTCTGGGGAAAATCATCTCCGAAAACGGAGTGGATTTGGATGATTTGCAAGATTTCTTGCTGGACGAGGATTAATCCTTATCTTGAATTACTCGAATAAAAAAAATACCCCGAGGCCCAAAGGGCCTCGGGGTATTTTTTTTATTCGACTTTTATCTCATTAATAACGGATACAACTCCTTTCTGCCTGCGGGCAATTTCCTCGGCAAAATCTCGAGTTTTTTGCTCGCGGACTTCTCCACCCAAGGTGACTATTCCATTTCTGCCATTGACATCGATCAGGGCCTTACTGGTACGCGGGTCGCTTAATAATGCACGGCTCACCAGGTAGGCCAGGTCGCTTTGGGCTATGTTCATATTCATGCACATCGCCTCCTTCCCATTACACTAACCGAATTTAGCGGTTACGCTTTATCGAAATTACTCTGATTCAGGAAGCCCGACCGGTTTTGTTTGTGGAATAACCGCCCCAACTGGGGAAAAGCCTGCTCATCAAGCGGCCTGTCGAACTAATTTAATATAAGGCGATTTTCCCGCCTGGCTCAATCAGGGAAATCCCTGCTGCAATCGGGAAATTCCCCAGGTTTCCACCCAGGGATTCCCCCATAAATCCCAACGATAATCCCCTAAAACCGCAGGGGATTACCATATCCGGCGACAGGGCGAATCCCCGGTTGTTCCAGGCCGGCCTTGTAAGGTACCATAAACCCGTAGCCAGCCCAGCAACAAACCCTGCTGGTGACTTTGACCGGGAAAGGAAGGCAGCCATGCTCAACAAAATCCGCTCAACCTGGGGATGGCCTGTTTTGGTACTGCTCGCGGTTGCATTGATCGTGGGCGCCTGTAGCCCCCAGCCACCCTATGCAACCCCAGCCCCTACGGAAGGTAGCAGTACGACGGTCACCACCCCCTCCGCGCCGGCGACCGCCTATCCTGTCGTTCCGGGAACCCCTGCCGCCACCGGTGTAGCAACCGAAACGGCAATCGCGCCTGCCAGCTCAACCGATCCCGGGTTGCTCACTACCTTGGAGAATTTTTCAGTTCAAAACCAGGACAATGAACAAATCGGCCAGGTAAAGGACCTGATTATCGATCTGGACACGCTCAAAATAGCCTACGTCGTGGTGGATGCCAGCACCTACCTGGTGACCAGCAAGTCGATCCCTGTCCCATGGCGTGAACTCAGCCTCAACGCCAGCCCGGTTTCAGGCGCCAACCTGGACAGCTTCAGCCTGAACATTACCCGCGAGCAGTTAAATAATGCGCCAGGTTTCGACGCGTCCAATTTGCCTGCGTTTGGCCAGGAAGCGCCCGGTTGGGACGCCCAATTCCAGGCCTTCTGGGTGAACCAGGCAGGAAGTGGCTACCCGGCCAACCCATCCGAAGCCAGTACACCCACCTTCGCCTTTCCCAACAATACCTCCACCGGGAGCCTGCACGGTATCGTCCTGGCCTCGCTGCTGAACGCAGTCAACATCCAGACCAGCGACGGGCAGAGCCTGGGTACCCTGGCAAATGTGGTGCTCAACATTCAAACCGGCGCCTTCGAATATGCTGTCCTGCTCAACCCGGATAACGGCCAATGGGTGCCGGTGCCATTGCCGGCCCTAACCTGGGACAGTCAAAAACAGATCCTCGTTCTATCTGCCGATAAGGCTACTTTTTCGGCGGCTCCATCCTACGCATCCGATCAATTCCCCAACACCCAATTCGATGGATGGGACGCAGATATCCTGGCTTATTGGCAACAACATCTGCAATAGAGAAGCTGGCAAGTTAAATTCACTTGAAAAGCTTCTATAACGCCCGCCAGCGAAGAACCTTCGCTGGCGGGTTTTTTAAATTTTTTCTTATTATTATTCTCAGCCTATTTGATTTATAATAAATTTGTGATTATATGCATCAACATAATAATCATTTTGTGCAGTGGACAATATTAGCGTGTATTCAGGATAAAAGTTTTCGTGTTTGTTCTTTTGCAAAAAAAGCGCCAAAAACCAAACACGAAAATTCCTCTTTATCCCGAACTGACGTATTTAAATTTTGAAGCTCATCTAGCGAGCTTTTTTTAAAATAACCTCGCATGCCTGTTTAGACATTTCCTCACCATAAGGTGGGTTGTATGCCTCAATCGAGTTTACCTTTACAAATTATGTTAAATGGGGTCACCCTGGATGGCTCTCCCCCGGATGCCATTCGTGAATTAACCCGCCAAATCCGCTTCTGGACCTGATCATGGCAACCACCAACCTGGCCATTATTTATGTGGACCGTAAACTGGTCCTCCAATACGCCCAGGGCCGGGGTGTGGAAGGCTTGTTGAAGCTGCACCAGAACGAATGGATCGGCAGGCGTATCGATAAGCTCTTTTCACAAGACCAGGACTTCGTCAACGCGGTCCAGCGCTCATTAAACGGTGAAAGCATCAATACGGTCGTAAAAGTCACCCCGTTCACCTTCGAGATCCATTTCGAGCCGGTGAGGAACGCCAACAAAGAAGTGCTTGGCGTGTTGGGAACGGCCGTCAACGTCACCGAAAAATCTTTGTTTCACCAGGCCTTGCAAGAATCCGAGCAGCTTTTCCAGGTGGTCTTTAATTATGCCCCCGTAGGTGTGCTGATCCTTTCACCCGATGGGGCATTCATCGATTTCAATCCCACCACCGAGGCCATCCTGGGCTGCCCGCACGAACAACTGCTCCAGATGAACATCTGCGACCTGGTCTGGCCCGAAGAGCGCGCCCGAGCGGAAAAAGCGTTCTCCTATCTGGCGCAAGGCTTACAAAACGAGCTGCGTCTGGAATGCCACCTGGTTACTCCGGGCGGGAAAAAATTCTGGGGACAGTTTACCGCTTCGCTCGTTCGCCACGCTTCCAACGACGGAAGTTTCATCATCAGCCTGTTAGAAGACATCAGTAAATCTAAACAGTCCGAAATGGACGCCCATGAAGTACAACGCAAGCTCTTCCTTGGCCGCGAGCAAGAGCGGCTGTCCATGGCCCAGGAACTCCATGACGGGCCCTTGCAGGACTTGATCGGCACCAGTTTTATGCTCGAAGCCATCCATAAAGATAGCCTGGACGACCAGAACCAGACCCAGTTGAATACTGCCCGCGAATCTCTCCAAATGGTGATCGATCATATCCGCCAGATCTGCGGAAACTTGCGCCCGCCGACCTTGACTCCGCTCGGGTTGGAAAAAGCGATCCGCTCACATGCCGACGTCTTTCAAAGCCAGCACCCCAATCTCAGAATTTATCTCAACCTGGCCAAAGATGGCCAACGCCTACCAGAGAAAGTTCGTATTGCCATTTACCGGGTTTATCAGGAGTCGATGAACAACATCGCCCGCCATGCAAACGCCCAAAATATCTGGGTGTGGCTGAATCTCAACGATCATGCCCTTACCCTTGAAATCCGTGACGACGGCGATGGGTTCAACCTCCCGCCGCGCTGGGTACAGCTTGTCCGGGCCGGTCACTTTGGGCTGGCCGGTGCCAAAGAACGGGCCGACGCGATCAACGCCCTCTTTGAAATTGAATCCACGCCGGGGCAAGGGACCCTGGTGCGGGTCAAAGCACAATTAGACCAAATCGACACACAGGGAGACCTAAACGAATGAGCATTCAGGTTTTGCTGGTCGATGACCACCCATTAATCCGCGATGGTGTCCGCAGTATGCTCGAAAAAGACCCGGGCATCCATCTGGTCGCGGCTGTTGGTACGGCCCAGGAAGCATTACAGCAAATCGAAAAGGAGCCCCCGGACATTTTGATTCTGGATATGGAGCTGCCGGATCTTCCGGGAGCGGAGGTAGCCCGCCAGGTACTGGGCACCCACCCCCAGGTAAAAATTCTGGTGCTGAGCGGCCATGACGACAAGGAATACATCAACGAAGTGCTCAAATTGGGCGCTTCAGGATACCTGGTTAAAGAAGAAGCGCCCGACATGATTCTGGATGCCATCCGCGGGATTGCCCGCGGCGAACAAGGCTGGATCAGCCGCCAGGTAGCTGCCCAAATGACCGACATCCTGCGCGAGGAAGAGACCACCAGCCTGCTGACGCCCCGCGAAATGGACGTCCTGCGGTTGGTGGTCGGAGGGCGGACCAACCAGGCCATCGCTATCGAGTTGGGTATCAGCGAAAAAACGGTTGAGAAGTATCTCGAATCGATGTTCTCGAAACTAAACGTGAGCTCGCGGGTCGAAGCCGCCGTCCTGGCCATCCGCGAGGGGCTGGTGGAATAACCCGCTTCTTTTTTAGGGTACCTCCTATGTAAAATGGGGAAAAACCGAATTGCCGCGGTGAGAATTTTCACGATAATTTAATTATGCAAGCCCCCGGAACAGAAACCGGCCGGAATGGTTAGTCGGGGCCGGGCTCAGGCCCTACCCTACTCCTTCCACCGGCGGCACAATATTTCCGGTGAGCCTGGCAGCAGGCACAACTAACATTTATTTCAAGGCAAGAAGAGCCAATCGGCCCCTTCCATGCCTGAAAAGGAGGTGACTACTCAGCCTAATCGATCAATGCCCTGCAAGCATGAGCCTGAGTAGTTACGAAAGGAGTTCATCATGGGTATTTTATCCTGGATCATTGTGGGTTTAATCGCCGGCTGGATTGCCGGCCTGATCATGAAAAGCCGTGGATTTGGCCTTCTGGGAAACATCATCATCGGCATCCTGGGTGGCTTGATCGGCGGCTGGCTGGCCGGTGCTTTGCTCAACGTTCCCGATCCTGTTTCCGGGATCAACCTGGAGACCATCCTGGTCTCGATCCTGGGCTCGGTCGTGTTGATCGCAATCATCCGATTGTTCAGCGGTAGAAGGACAGTCTAAGCTATCTATAAAGTATTCAACCAGCGAATCTGGCTTTTTCAAGACCGGGATAAGTCGTTTCTTCCGGTTTTCTTGAAAAAGCCATTCGCTCCCCACCAGCAGAAAAGAAATGGGTCAATGAAGAAAAGTGTCATAACGGCCGTAATCGCGGAAGATAACCCGACCATGAGGAAACAAATCCGCTCCTTATTGGAGGATAGCCCGCGTATTCAGGTGGTCGGAGAGGCAGCCAACGGCTCACAGGCGCTGCAAGTGACCCAAAGATTATCGCCGGACATTTTGATCCTGGATATTGAAATGCCCGAGCTGAATGGATTGGAAGTGATGCGCAAGCTAAAATCCAGCAACCTGAAAACACGCTTTCTGGCCATCAGCGCCGTGGACGATTCCCAATTCATCCTGGAAATACTGGCCAACAAGGCAGCCAGCTACATGATCAAAGACGAAGCTCCCCACTACCTGACCTTTGCGGTGGAAAAAATCGTCAACGACCAGACCAGGTGGATCAGCAACCGGGTGACGGAAATGGTCAACCGCATGCCGTCCACCAACCCGATGCCGACCGACACCACCCTCACTCCCGATGATGTCTGGCTGATCAAATGCCTGAGCGACGCAGAAGACTACACCGAGTTCGTCGCCAGGATCGACCGCACCGGTAAGGATATCAGCCAGTTACTGCTCAACCTGTTCCCTAAACTGGGGGTGCGCAGCTTTCAGGACGCGGTCCAGAGTCGCCCGCAAATATACGGCTAACTGGAAAAAATAAACGAGGTATTTACGGGGGCTTCGCCCCCGTAAATACCTCGTGTGGGAATTTTTTTATAGTTAAGACAGGTATTCGCGCAAATGCCGGCTGCGGGTGGGGTGACGCAATTTGCGCAGCGCTTTGGCTTCGATCTGGCGAATACGCTCACGGGTCACGTTGAAGTAGCGGCTGACCTCTTCCAGGGTGTGATCCTTGCCATCGATCAACCCGAAACGCAGCTCCAATACCTGGCGCTCCCGCTCAGAAAGCGCGCCGAGCGCATTTTGCACCTGCTCGCGCAGCATTTCGCGCGCGGCCGCGTCCATCGGCTCCAGGGCTTCATCGTCCTCGATGAAATCCCCCAATTGGCTGCTCTCTTCGTCGCCCACCGGCCGTTCCAGCGAGACCGGCTCTTCGGCTGATTGCAGGATGCGCTGTACCTTGGCCGTGGCCCAGTTCCAGCGCCGCTGCACTTCCGGATCCAGGGGCAGTTCTTGCTGTTGAGCGGTATTGATCGTCTTGACGTCTTCCTCGCTCAGGAAACCGGCTTCTTTGGCCAGCTCTTCGTGGGTAGGCTCACGGCCCAACTGCTGTACCAGCGCTCTCTGGACGCGCAGCAGGCGGGTGATGGCCTCGAATAAATGCACCGGGATGCGGATCGTGCGGGCCTGTTCGGCAATGTAGCGGCTGATCGACTGGCGGATCCACCAGGTGGCATAGGTACTGAACTTAAAGCCGCGGGTCGTGTCGAATTTGGATACGGCTCGCAGCAACCCCAGGTTGCCCTCCTGGATCAGGTCCAGGAAAGAAATTCCTCGCCCGAGGTAACGTTTGGCGATACTAACCACCAGGCGCAAGTTGGCGCGGATGAGGGTCTGGTTGGCTTCTTCGGCCCGGTAATGGATACCTTCCATTTCGGCCGAATAATCCACCTGCCCTTTACCGTCATCGAAATACTGTCGTTCAGGAAGCTCGTTGGCCTTTTGGAACTCGTCCAGCAGGCTCAACGCCACTTCGGACGGCAGCAGGTACAGGCATAAATAAAACTGGAAAGCATTCCGCACCAGGCCATCCCAGAGCGGATCCTTGCCCCATTGGCCGTTATCCATGTACGACCGCAGGTAGGAAGGGGTAACCGACTGCCAGGATTGGCGCAAGGCCTGCGATTCGAGCACCACCAGTGACAGATCGGGAATTTCTAACTGTCCCAGGCGTTCGGCATCCACTTTGAAACGTTCCCAGGAAGTAAATAGATTATCGACAATGGCTTGATAAAGCTGAGCATACCATTCCGGTTCCTTCGGTTTGGCTTCGACATACTTCTTGAACGTCTCGACCAAACGCTCAGCCTCAATACGGGCTGCCAGGCGGAATTCACTTTCGGCATCCAGCAGGTTGATTTGCCCAATCTCTTTTAAATACAGGCGTACTGGATCTTCTGAAAGCTCCATCGCCAACGCGGGATCTTCCAGAATTTCCAGAGGATCTTCCAGCGGGACTTCCACCTCAGACCAATCTTCGACTACGCCCGGCAGGCTGGTCTCTTCGCTTTCGTCCTTTTCACTGGCGTCATCATCGGCGCCATCGGCCTCCAGATCGTGGTTGTTGTTACCTTCACCCCGATCGGTTCGCCGTCTGGTTTTCGGACTTTTATTCCCATTCGTGGCTTGACCCGGTTTTCGCCGGGGTGAAGTGGGACTTGCGGTAGTTTTTTGGGTTCGAGGCATGGGTATTAATATACCATAAATCTAAAAAACGACCTAATTTAACCTTTAACAGGGTGAATTCTACTGCAACCCCGCAGATTTTGGGGGTATATTTTTTTATGCAAATGGAATCCCGGCTTTGAAAGCCGGGCTACCCCGAGGGGTTTGGGCCGATCTCCAGACCGAGCCCGCTCTTCAACATTGGCCAAACGTATTCCCGGCTTTGAAAGCCGCGCTACCCCAAGGTGTTCGGGCCGGTCTCCAGAACGAGCCCGCTCTTCAGCATTGGCCAAACGTATTCCCGGCTTTGAAAGCCGGGCTACCCCAAGGTGTTCGGGCCGGTCTCCAGACCGAGCCCGCTCTTCACCAATGGGCAAACGTATTCCCGACTTTGAATGCCGCGCTACCCCAAGGTGTTCGGGCCGGTCTCCAGACCGAGCCCGCTCTTCAGCATTGGCCAAACGTATTCCCGGCTTTGAAAGCCGGGCTACCCCAAGGTTTTCGGGCCGGTCTCCAGACCGAGCCCGCTCTTCACCATTGGCCAAACGTATTCCCGGCTTTGAAAGCCGGGCTACCCCAAGGTGTTCGGGCCGGTCTCCAGACCGAGCCCGCTCTTCGGCGCTGGACAAACGTATTCCCGGCGTTGAATGCCGCGCTACCCCAAAGTGTTCGGGCCGGTCTCCAGACCGAGCCCGCTCTTCAGCATTGGCCAAACGTATTCCCGGCTTTGAAAGCCGGGCTACTCAAACGCATAGACCTTCCCCAGGGCGTTTTCCAGCCGGCCGCGGGCCATAATATATTGCGGAATCAGCTCCTGATAGGCCAGCGCATCCCCCTCGCCCTGGTCCTGCAAATCTTCCTGCATGAAACGCATCTGGCGAATACCTTCATCCACTCGCAGTAGACGCAAATTGAGCAGCGTGCGTAGCAGATCGGCCATCCGCTTGGGGCTGCCCGGCTCGCCCAGGGGGGAGGGCTTTTGCAGCTCAGCCATCATCTCCTCCAGCGGCTCCGGGCAATTCTTGAGGATAAAGGCTTCCGGCTCCACGTCCTCTTGCGTCAACGAATCCATCAGCAGCCGGGCCACGGTTTGGTAATCCGAAAACTCGAAGTCCTGGGTCGAAAAACGGCTGAGCCCACTGGTCAACAACGCCCGGTCCAGCGAGTAGAGCGATTCCGGCTGGTGGACGAGCATCTTGAGGCAATGATATTCCATGGATTGGGCCAGACGGGCCGGACCTGCTTCGAGGCCGATATTGCCGGCCGCGTTTTTCTCGCGCTGGGCAATCGCCGGCTTGCGGCGCGAGCGCGGTGCCTGAACCGGCTCTCCGGTTGGGAGTGCCCTTTCGTCCACCTTCAATAAGCGCGCCAGGCGCTGGCGGTACGCATCCCGTTCTACCCCGTCCGGCACGTCGTTGATCAGCGGCAGGACCTGGGCGGCAATTTCACTTTTTACTTTAGGATCCTCCAGGTTCCGGCTGGCAGCCAGCGATTCCATCACATGGATGACGATCGGCTTGGCATTTTCGATGATCTTCTGCCATTCCTGCGGGTCGCGCAGGACGACGTCATCCGGGTCCAGCCCTTCCGGGATGGTGGTCACCCGCACATCCGCCTGCAGGCGAGCCTCATGGCGCAGCAGGCCGCGCGCATCGAAAGCCAGCTCGTCACTGCGGTCCATCGCCTGGCGAGCGACTTCCAGTCCCCGCAGGGTAGCCTTCTCGCCGGCGGCATCCGCATCCAGGGCCAGCACGATCCGCCGGGTAAAGCGCTTGAGCATGCGCAACTGGTCCTCGGTCAGGGCGGTGCCCATGGGAGAGACCGCGTTTTCGAAGCCCTCCTGGTGCAGGGCAATCGCGTCCAGGTACCCTTCCACAATCACCACCTGCTCCTGGGCTCGGATGGGCTTACGGGCCAGGTACAAACCGTATAACAGGCGCCCCTTATCGAACAGCGGCGTCTGGGGTGAGTTTAGAAACTTGGGCTGGTCCTCCGGGCGCAGGATGCGTGCGCCAAACCCGGCCATGCGCCCGTTCCCGTCGCGGATGGGGAACATGATGCGGTGGCGGAAGCGGTCGTAGCCGCCCGAACCGTCCTGGCGCTCGGTCAGCAAACCGGCGTCGCGGATCTCCTCGAAGGTATAGCCCTTGCCCTTGAAATAATTCAAGGCGTTTTCCCAGCTATCCGGGGCGTAGCCCAGCTCGAATTTCTCGATGGTCTCCGGCCGGATACCTCGTTTTCCCAGGTAGGCAGCCGCTTGCTGGCCGGCTTCCAACTGGCCAAGCTGGTGGCGGTAATACACGACCGCGTCCTCCAGCAAAGTACGCAGCCGGGCATACTGCTCCTCTTCTTCCTGGCGCTGGGGTGTCTGGGCTTCCAGCACCACCCCGGCCTTCTCGGCCAGGTGGTGGAGTGCCTCGGGAAAATCCCAGCCTTCTTTTTTCATCACATAGCGGAAGATATCGCCGCCTTCGTTGCACTGGCCAAAACAGCGCCAGGTGCCCGAATCAGGGAAGACCACGAAGGCCGGCGTGCGTGTATTGGTGTGAAAGGGGCAAAAGCCGATATAATTTTTGCCCGTCCGGCGCAGTTTTACCGTCTCGGATACCAGGTCCACAATGTCGATACGGGCTTTGATCTCGTCAATCGCTGTCATAATAGTTTCCCGCTGCTGATTTTACCCTTAAACCCCACTGGAAACACGCCCGGCTTATTCCCAATGCATAAGCCGGCTAGAGACCGTTGAAATTACGCCCGTAAAAACACGAAGAACAACGTTTTGGGTCTCAAATTGCCGTGTGCAGAGAATTTCGCATCACCCCCCGGAAGCAGTTTCTTGCCCCCTTCCAAAAGGGAGTCAGGGGGATTTCAGAATTAACCCGGCCTATGCAACAGGTTATGCAGCCTGAAGATGACCAACTCGATAGATTATCATGAATTGTTAAGATTATATAAGGTAATTTTCCTCTATAATCAATGAAACCACTATAAAATTTTCTAAATTCAGGATAACTGCTGTGGGTTGGGGAGAGATTAATCCTTTTCCCCTGCCCACAGCACTCCATTCTGGAACGGTGTGCTTCTTGAAGAAAACAACATTGCAACCAGTGGTTTAAAACTAAACAGAAAGGAGGGTGATAAAGTGTTCTTCGCACCGCGTAACGAACGTGGTCAGGGCCTTCTTGAGTACGCGCTCATCATTATTTTGGTAGTCGTGATTGTTCTTGTAATTTTTGTTTTACTTGGCCCCGCAGTAAGGAACATGTACAATACTGTCGTGATCAACGTATAACGGTGAAGACCCTATCGAACCACCGAAAAGCAGGGAAGATTCCCTGCTTTTTGAATTAAATAAGCAGCACCTCTTTTCCGAACCGGCCTGAGTAATACCATTAAAAATATTGGGGCATGGCCATACTTCTGCCCTGCCCCAACACTCTTCTCTATTCTCTATTTTCTAATCTCTCTGGTTTAGAACCCTTCCAGGCGAGAGAAATCGGCTACACCCGTGCCCAAGGCGGACACACGCTGGAGCAGCCCCAGGCGGTTGGCCCGCACGGCAGGATTATCGGCCATCACCAGCACCTTCTCGAAGAAGCGGTTGATGACCGGGATGACCGGCAAGAACGCCTCCAGCATCCCGTCCACCGACCCGGCTTCGCGATGTTTGTTTTCGGCCTGGCGGACAGCCTCCCACAGGGCCGTTTCCATTTCATCCTCGAAGACGTCCGGCACAATGGCAAATTTCTCTGCCTGGTCGCGGGTGATGCGCACACAGCGGGCGTAGGCCGGCAAAATTGTCTGCCAATCCGGCTTTTCCACCCAGCGGGTCAGTTGTTGGATGGCCCGGGCCGCCGCAGCCGGGTTGGCGCCCTGCTCGGCTAATACAGCCGCGACTACGTCATAACGCTGGCCCTCGTCCAGCAGGTTGCTTTGTAAGCGCGCGCTGATAAATTCACGGCAGGAGCGCAGAACTTCCGGGCTGGACGGGATCGGCAGAAATTCAGCCGCCGCTTCCAATCCGGCATCCAGGTTGAAGTTCATGTCCCATTTAACCAGGGCCTGGACAACGGCCAGGGCTGCCCGGCGCTGGGCGTAAGGATCTTTGGTACCGCTGGGCATTAACCCGGCCGAAAACAGCCCGGCCAGCGTGTCCAGCCGGTCGGCCAGGCCGACCAGCAGCCCTTCGGCCGACTTGGGGAAAGCATCGCCGGCGTAGCGTGGAAGGGTCGATTCAAAAACGGCCTGGGCCACTACCGGGCTCTCGCCTGATTTTTCGGCGTAGAACCGGCCCATGATCCCGGCCAGGGAGGTCATTTCGACCACCATATGGGTGACCAGGTCGGCTTTGCATAACCGCGCCGTCCGCCGGACCGTTTCCTCGTCCAGGTTGTCCAGCTCGACCATGTCCATCAGCTTCTCGACCAGCTTATAGATGCGCTCGGTCTTGTCCAACATCGAGCCGAGTTTGACCTGGAAAGTCAGCGTGCCCAGCCGCGGCAGAAAATCTTCCAGCTTGTGTTTCAAATCTTCGGCGATGAAGAAATTGGCATCGGCAAAGCGCGCCCGCACTACCTGTTCGTTGCCGTCCGCCACCACGTCGCTGTGCTGGCCATCGCCGTTGCGCACCAGTACGAAATAAGGCATCAGGCTGCCGTCGCTTTTATAAACCGGGAAATAGCGCTGGTGTTTCTGCATCACCGAGACTAACACCTCGGCCGGCAGGCGCAGGTGTTCCGAGTCGAATTTGCCCAGGATCGCGGTTGGCGCCTCGACCAGGTTGGTCACTTCTTCCAGCAGTCCGCCGTCGATGTGCTCGGGATCACCACCCACCCCGGCGATGATCTGGCGCGTCTGCGCCAGGATATTGGCCCGGCGCTGCGGCTTGTCCAGGTCGATCCCCTGGCTCTTCAGGAAGTCAGCGTAAGCGCCGACCCCATCCACAGTCTCCGATTCCGGGTCGCGGAAGCGTAAACCGCGGGTCGCATTTCCCGAGGCCAGCCCGGCGTAATGGAAGGGCACCACGGTATTGCCAAACAGGGCCAACAGCCAGCGGACCGGCCGCGAGAAGCTGACCCCGGATGAATTCCAGCGCATGGACTTGTCGAAGCGGATCGACGCGATCAAGCCGGGCAGCACCTCGGCCAGAACCTCGACGGCTGAACGGCCGGCCTCGAAGACCCGCACCGCCACGTAGCTGCCCCCGTCGATCTCGACCACCTGCAAATCCTCGACCGAGAGGCCGCGGCTGCGGGCAAAGCCCTCGCCGGCCTTGGTCGGCTGGCCCTGGGCATCGAAAGCCCGGCTGGCCGGGGGGCCCTTGACAAGTGATTCTTTATCGCTCTGGCGGCCGGAAAGGCCTGTTACGGTCACGACAAGCCGGCGAGGTGTGCCTTGCACGGTCACTCCGCCGTAGGCCAGACGCAGCTCATCCAGCAAGGCCGGCATGCGCTGGCCCAGTTGATCGAGAGCCATATCCAGGTCGCCGGCCGGAAGTTCTTCCGTGCCAATCTCGAACAGGAAATCCGCGGCGGCAAGGCTGCCGGCGGCTGTCGTGGACTGGATTTCGGCGCCAGCCGGACCAGTCGCTGCAGCGCCCGCCGAACCGCCATCCGCGAGCCAGGGAAATTCCAGGCGCTCGCGCTGATCCAGGTAAGCGCGGGCGACCCGCGCCGAAAGGTCGCGCATGCGTGAGAATAAAGCGGCCCGCTCGGTCACGCCGACCGCGCCGCGGGTATCCAGAATATTAAAGGTGTGCGAGCATTTCAAGACGTAATCGTGAGCCGGCAGCACCAGGTCCTCGTCCAGGGCCGAGATCGCCTCCGCCTCGAACAGCTCGTACATCTTGCGGGTCCGCTCGACATTGGCGACCTCGAAGTAGTATTTGCTGTGCTCCTGCTCGCCTTGCAGGTGTACATCTCCGTACAAGCGCTCCGGCGACCAGCGGATATCGCGGAAGTTGCGGACCTTTTGCAGGGCCATGGCAATTCGTTCCAGACCGTAAGTGATCTCTACCGAAACCGGCTCGAGCACAATCCCACCGGCCTGCTGGAAATAGGTGAACTGGGTGATCTCCTGGCCATCCAGCCAGACTTCCCAACCCAGGCCCCAGGCGCCCAGGGCCGGCGATTCCCAGTTATCTTCGACAAAGCGGATATCGTGCTGGCGCGGGTCGATACCCAGGGCTTCCAGCGATTTAAGATAGACTTCTTGCGGGTTACCCGGATCCGGCTTGAGGATCACCTGGAACTGGGTGTGCATCTGCAGCCGGTTGGGGTTCTCCCCGTAACGCCCGTCATCCGGGCGCACCGAAGGCTCAACGTAAGCCACGTGCCAGGGTTCCGGCCCCAACACCCGCAGATAGGTAGCCGGGTTATACGTCCCGGCGCCGACCTGGGTGTAATAAGGCTGCCAGATCAGGCAGCCCTGGTTCGCCCAGAACTGTTGCAAGTTCATAATGATGGTCTGGAAATCGAGTGGTTCAGTCATACCTGCTCCAATGAACGAAAATACCAGCAGTCTCCCCCCTGGTATTCTGGAGATTAGGCGTGTTTTTGAGGTTTTTCGCGTGCAACACACGCGAAAAACCTCAAAAACATGCTGCTTTTTAACAGAACCCAGGCAGCTACTGCAATCAGATTATACCAGTGGAAGGCCATATTGACAGATGGCCCGGCTTTGAAAGCCGGGCCATCTATTCAATTTTATCCGCGTTTTTGCCAGGGACACAACCAGCGTTCCAACCCGTCCACGCCGAAATACAACCCCAGGCCCAGCAGGCTCATCGCGATTACCCCGGCGTACATGGCCGGGTAATTGAACAAGGTGCTGCCGTTGAGGTAAATATAATAGCCCAACCCTTTTTGGGTGGCGAACAGCTCGGCCACGTACAGCACCGCCACCGCGGTGCCCACCGACTGGCGCAGGGCGGTCAAAATACCCGGCAGGCTGGCCGGCAGATATACGTAGCGAAACAAGGCCAGCCGTCCCGCACCCAGGCTGCGTACACTGCGCAGCAGCTCAGGATGCAGCCCGGCCGCCTGGTCGCGCACCAGCACCAATACCTGGAAAAACAGGATCAGGAAAATCACGAATATTTTGGACAGGTTGCCGATCCCCAGAAAAAGCAGCACAACCGGCAGGAAAACGATCTTGGGGATGGGGTACAAAATGTACACCAACGGGGCGAAAAATGCATCCAGTTTCTTGGACTGGCCCAGGATCAAGCCGGCCGGCGCCGCGGTGACCACCGCCAGCAGGGTACTGGCCACCACCCGCCAGAGACTGGCCAGAAAATGCCCCAGGAGCGGCCCATGCACCAACTGCGCCCAAAAGGTAATCAGCACCTTCACCGGGGTGGGCAGGATCGGCTGCCGGACCAGCATGGCCAGGATCTGCCAGAACATCAGCAAAGCCAGGGTTGCCCACAAAAGGCTGCCGCGCTTCATGCCGGCTCCAATCTGGCCCGCAGCTCGTGGCAGACTGCCAGGTATTCGGCGCTCTCGCGGAAACCCCTGTTTCCCGCCGCGGGGTTATCGATCACCAGCGCGTCGCGGTTCGGCGGGCGGTTGAGCAGCAGAATCTTTTGCCCCACCACGGCGGCTTCTTCGATGGCGTGGGTGACCAGCACAAAGGTCAGGCGGGTCTCGGACCACAATTCCAGCACCAGCTCTTGCAGCCCCTCGCGGGTAGGCGCGTCCAGCGAGGAAAAAGGTTCGTCCATCAGCAGCAGGTCCGGATCCAGAGCCAGGGTACGGGCGATCGCCGTGCGCTGGCGTTGGCCGCCGGAGACCTGACCGGGATACTGTTCCGCGAAAGGTGCCAACCCCAGCCTGTCTAACCAGGCATCTACTTCCAGGCCGCGCTTATAATCGCGCGGAGCGTGGACCCCATCCGGACCGTAAAAATTGCGGATGCGCAGCCCCAGGCGGGCATTTTCCCGCAAGGTCGCCCAGGGCAGCAGGCCATAATCCTGGATGATCAGGCCGGTCTGCGGACGGGGCCGCGCCAGCGGCGCACCGTCCACGCGGATCGACCCGGACTGCGGCTGGACCAGTCCGCTGAGCAGCGACAGCAGGGTGCTTTTGCCACACCCGGAGGGCCCCAGGACCGCCCAGGTTTCTCCCCGGTTGACCCGCCAGGAGAAATGCTCGAAGATCGGAATCTGCCGGTCGTAGCCAAAACCCAGGTCGCTAATTTCGATCATGGTTACGGCAAGAACGACCCGTTGACGTTATCCGCGTAATTCATGTCTTTGGACAGGTAGCCTTTATCGCGCGCCCAGGCCATTTCGTCCTTGAACTGGGCCTCGGTCGGCACACCGGCGGCGGGGTAGGTCGGCACTTTGAAACTGTCGGCTATTGGGGCGGGCACCAGTTGCTGGTCCACCATCAGGCCGGCGTAATTTTGCGGGTTGGCATTGATCAAGTTGACTGCGTCCTCCACCCCGGCCAGGAAGCCCTTGACCGCTTCGGGGTGCTGATCGATGACCGCCTTGCGGAAGGAGATCACCGAGAAGGACAGGTCCGGCTGGATGGTGTCATCCAGCACTACCGACGCACCCTGCTGGACCGCCAGGGTCGAGAAGGGCTCGGGCAGCATGGCGGCCTTCATGTCGCCGCTGGCCAGCAAATTCATCCGGTCGGGGATCTTCGGCACGGCCAGCACCTGGATCTGGTCCGCGCTCAGGCCCTCTTTCTCCAACAGGCGCTCGGTCAGGTATTCGATGATGGTGGCCTGGGAGACGCCTACCGGCACGCCGCTCAACCCACTGGCGTCTTGAATTCCGGAAGTGCCCGAGGCCAGGATGCGGAACAGGGGTTGCGTGTCGGTCGCGGTGCGCGCGTAGCGCACCGCCTGCACCTGCAGGCTGTCCTGGTTGAGCAGCATCACCGAGATCAGCTCGTTAACCATGGCATCCGCCTGGCCGGAGGAGATCAACTGGTCGCGCTCCGGGGCCGAGCCCACCGGAACAATTTCGACGTTGACCCCGTATTTTTGGAACAGGTTTTCCTGCTGGGCGACGACGATCGGCAAGGTGTCCAGCACGGGCAGTAAGGCGACTTTTACGGTCACCACTTCGGTAGGTTTGGCTGCAGAACAGCCCGAAATCAGGCCAAGGACGACCAGAGCACTAAAAAGAATCCGAGCAATATATTTTTTGCGCATGAATCCATCCATTTAATATAAAGAATAGCCCACCCAAAGACGAGAGCTTTTGCAAACGGCCGGTTTTCCGCTTACATTGCGTAAAAAACAAACAGGCTGACCGCGGTCATTGCCGCGCCAGCCAGCCCCCCGGCTAATACCTGGGTAAAGGACAGGTGCGCCGTCACCATCCGTGACCACCCCACCAGGATAATCAGCAAGAAACCCAATGCCCACCACCAGTTAAGGAAATAGACCAGCAGCATAATGGCCCCGCCAACCCCGGCGGCATAGATCGAGACCGGTGATTCGGGCGAGCGCTTGAGCAGCGCCACCACAACCCCGGTCGCCAGGTATGCCGCGAATATGGCCAGCACCGCGTGGGGTGAATCATAGATCAGGCAGCCCAGGCTGCCAATGGCAAAGGAAAACAGACTGACCCAGAACGAAACAAAAGGTGTGCGGTTCTCTTCCCTCTTGATTCGATAAATCCAAAGAAATTCGAGCAGGATGGCCGTGATGGGGATGATGGCTAAAAATGCAATCGTGTAGATATACCAGAATGCCTGCCCACCGTAAACATCCGGCTTCAACCCATAAATTATCGAAATCGAGATCAGCGCCAGGATCGGAGAAAACCCCAGCACATTGATGGCCCGGGCTAACTTAAGTTTCATTAGCGAATGCCTGTATTCGTAGAGGTTGTTGTGGGTTGAGGGACGAATCCCTGCCGCCCGGTAATTTCAACCCATATTGTAACCGAAAATTAATATTGAGTTTAATTTCAAAGAATAGTTAAGAGATATTAACCACGGAGGCACGGAGAGCACGGAGAAAAGAAAAGAAGAGGAATTACGGTTAAAAAGAACAATGACATAAAGCGGCCTCAGCCGACAGAATGGAGGGAGAGACCGGGCCGATCCGTTTTCAACGAGGGTGTAAGATGCTTTGTGTAAATGGAACGGCGAAACAATCAAGGAGTTCTTAATACAGAGGCAATCCATGACCGCCAACAACGAAACCAACAAGAAACCCAACGTCCAAGATTATATGCCGCCAGCAGCGATCGTCCAACATGTGAACGGTGTTAAAGTTGATCTCGTAAAGAAGCCCGTGGTTGTTTCGATTGAGGGTATAGGCTGCCAAGGTTTCAACCCTCATCTTCTCAAAGCCAATAACAGGATCAGGAAGAGCCGGCTTGCCTGGTACTGCTACTGGGTCTAATAGTCGTTCTTTGAAAATTCCAGCCCAACGATTTAAAAACTTCACTTGTTCCGAGTATTCCCAATCCTTAGCCCCTTCAGCGTATTCAGTAATAACAGGTTGTACTTTGCTTTGATCTTTGGGATTGGTAATCAGAACTCCACCTGGTATTTCTGGTGGTTGCCCTTCTCTTATATATGTTCTTAGTCTTTCACCCATATATATGTTTTTAAAAACTAAAAGAGTATAGCATATTGTAATTTTTGATACCTTCAATGCCTGCCTCAACAGTTATTGGGGATATAATTTTTTTTACATATCCGGAGGGTTTCCAATATGCCTAATTCCCAACCTTCAATGTCACCAGCCGAAGTTCTCGTAAAAATGATTGCGGCCATGAACAGATTTATCGATGGGTCAGCAGAAATAATCAACAAATACGAAAATCAACCAGTCGCCAACTCGATAGCATTTAAAGAGATGAATAGCTTTGCAGATAGAGAATTGGTCATAGATGTGTATGCACGAGCATCCCTTTGCTTTGAAAACGCAGCTGACCACCTTATGGCCTTTAGTTGTACTCTTCAGGAGCCGGCTAAAACATTGTCACCCTATACCTGCCTCCGCAGTCTCTTAGAATCATCGGCGCTCGTACTGTGGCTTCTGGACTTAAATATTGATGCAAGGGAACGAGTAGGAAGGTGTTTTGGGTTTCGCTATAAAGAATTTAAAGAACAGATCAAGTTTTTTGAAGCGGATAGAGTCAATGAGCCTGCCGCCAAGATCGAAATAGATAAGATGAATAAAAGAATGGCCGTAGTCGAAAACAAAGCTATTGCCCTGGGTTATCCACAGTTATCCAAGAACGGAAAGTTAACCGGGATCGCCACCCACATGCCAGAAACAGTCGGGCTTGTAAAAATAGTTTTAAACATGGAGTCAGAATATCGGTTGTTATCGAGCGTCGCTCACAGTTACCTTTGGGCAACAAGGCAAGTTGGTTTTAAGCTTGTCGAGACAACCGATGTCAATGGTCAGAAAATAAAAGCAGTGGAAAAACATCTCCACCCGGAAATGATGCTCTTTGGAATAAACCTGGCAATACCAACTTTTGCTAGGATTTTCTGGACCATCGGGAAATACTACGGCTGGGATATGCAGGAGGTCGAAGGGTTATTAGAACGGGTTTTTGATGAAATCGGTTTTAGAAGTAATGTACGTTTTTGGCGTCAGCCGTAATTTGAAATGGTTCTCTATATTTCGCCAATGTGATAAAGATATAGAATGGCTGAAAGTACGTTCACTAATGATGATTGATACATATCAAAAAATGTTCTTCCAGAAGGCGAAACAACAGTATCAGTCAAATCAAAGTGGTGTCCTGTAAAGTTCCGGATTAAGCGTAAACAATAAATTCTTCGGATTTCGGGGCTAATGGCGTTATTCAAATTGTCTTCTAGACCGTTTACAAATTCTTGGAGGTTATTGGCTCCTGTTGCTAAGTTCTGTTGGGGATAGTTTATATTTGCATTTCTCAAAGCTGATATGAGTAAGTTTGCTAGCATGATTTGTTGATTAGCATTTACCAAACCATGTGCAATCTGGTGCTTTCGTAAAAGCGATTCTGTTAAAAGGCATAAATCTTTTATTCCTGAGTAAAGCCTTCCTCTGGTATATGTGTTCGGATTCAGCGTATTTAAAGCCATATTGTCACGTAAAGCCCAAATGGTTGCTTCGAGGAATAGGCCGTCCTGCAAGTCCAAATGGTTAAGAATTTCTCTAAAAATGCTTCATCTACTTGAAAATTTAAACCTGCATTCGGATCGGTATTGAAACCAGTAAGATAATCAAAAATGACAGGTCTCTCAAACTGTCGCCAAAGGGGTGAATTTAAAATGCCATGTGCATCGTGAACAAATGGGCGATCTTCTTCATCAGCAGCTAATAGGTGAGCTACACCAGCATCTAGTTTCCCATTTGCTATCAGGGCAATTCCTAGATCGGCGTAGACCATTCCTTTATTAAAAACCTTGTTATTTGCTCGCTCGTAATCCAAAATTTCTTTCTTTAGCACGCTGAAAAATATCTCCCCAGCAGGATAATTCCTCGTCCGTTTTAAAATCGTCTCACCCATGCTGGCTAATTCCAAAAAATATTGATTTTTCTCTTCATAAGGTCTTAAAGGATCAAAAGCCGGATATGCGTCCATATTCTTACGCAATGTTTCTACTGCATTTTGCATAAAGGCATTGAAATCAGTCTGGGCAGGCCTTTCCATGGTTACTTCCTTTTTAGAAAACAGAAAATTGCCGAAATGAAATTTAAGACGCATTATGTTTACAAACCGTATAAATCACCTAACGACTCGTTCCAGTAGTCGTTCATAACATCCTGATAAAGGGTTATTCCCTCAAAGTACTCTTTTATTTTTTTTAGTTCACTAACCATCTTGTAGAGGTTGTTAATCACTGAAATATGGTTGAAGAAATAACCTGCCTCTGAAGGCAATCCTGTCTTTGGAAGTATTTTGGTTGAGTCGTGATGCCAATCGATCTGTTGAAGTGCCTCGGTATTACCTTGCTTGAGACTGGGATACCGAAACCGAAAACTGGTCTCGTCTGATTTATCAAGCTCCTCCAACATTTCCTTTTCGTCTGTTCCTAAAATCAGACTATTCATATCTGGCACTTCTGGCATAGCATCGAGGTTCCAATTGCTAAGAACCTGTGAAAGACGAGTAGTATAAAGGTCGTAAATCTCAATTAATTTATGAGGTTTTCCGAACTCCTTCTTGAGATTAGAAAACTCCACTTTGCGGATTGTTAAATGAGCACTGCTTTGTAGTTCTTCCAGCCAAATTGTATTTACCAAAAAGCCTTTAATGTATAACTCCACCGCATGACGGGCATTGAACAACCATGGCTCGGAATAACCTGCACCACTTTCCCAAAAACATTTGGTTGCTCCAAGCGCATAAATACAAAGAGAAGCACGCCAAAAACGGTCAGCCAGCTCAAAGTATCCAAAATCAGGACTAGGACTAACACCACAAGCAATGCTTAAGTGGTCAAAGCCATTTTTCTCAATCAAGGTTCCGAACGCCTCAAGGATTGGTAATATTTCGTGGTCTGAATCATCAATGGATATAGTGCCATCTCTTGAAACTTCAATGAAGTCCACAGTTCCTCCAAGCTTTAGTTTAAAAAACGGAAAAAATCAGTTTGGTTCTATAAATTGTAGTCTGTTTTTAATTCTGAGTACAATAGAGTCATCCAAAACGGGTGGTGACAAATGGAAGAAAAGCAGCCTGAGCTGATCCCAGAATATAAGGAATTGAGTAATTTCCTCAATGAGTTTAATAATGAGAGCGACCGAGGGGCGGCTTTAGTCGCTGCATCGCTTTTAGATGAGCAGTTGCATGATGTTTTATTTGCCTTTTTTGCCGATGTCCCGACTTCAAAAGAATTGTTGGAAGGGATGAATGCACCGCTGGGTACATTCTCCTCACGGTTGTCCGCCGCCTATAGTTTAGGACTGATCCAGGAAAACGAATACCGGGAAATAAATATTGTCCGTAAAATCAGGAATGAGTTTGGCCATAAGTGGAAAGGGATAGACTTCAAGAATCAAAAGATCCATGACTTATGTATGCAGCTGCCGTGGTTGGGACCGGATTACTGTACAGACGAAGAAAAGAACGATCCACGTCTACGGTTTAATTTCGAAATGGCGATTTTAGCCTTTGATCTGGTTTGGAGAGCTGTTTTAGTAAAGCGGGAAAAAAGGCAGTTGAAAGTTTGGTCAAATAAGATGAGGTCGTAGTGATCCGCTTTCAACCAAACTTTTTTTTTCGTCCTAAACTCCTTAAAATCTTTTTTCTCCTCCGTGCTCTCCGTGCCTCCGTGGTTTTATTTATAAAGTCTGTGCCGTAAGGGTGCGTTCCGGGCACGCCAGTGCGGACAAATGGCCTGGTGATCCGCCGGCGCCGGGGAAGTCAGCCCTCAAACGCACCCTACGACAATGCTCTTTCTATATTTTTTCTCTTCTTCTCTTTCTTTTCTCCGTGCCTCCGTGGTTCATTCCTCCCCCGCAACGGGTTAATCCAAATATCATCCTTAACTTACTGGAAAAATTCTATCGTTTTACTATACTTAAGCATAAAATAAGTTTATTATTTGTTCTGTCCCATTTTTTGTGACTTGCCCGGCAAGTTCATCGAAAAAATTTCATCCATCTAAAAAACGCGAATCTTTGGTCTTACGGAGGTGAACATGTCAACACTCAAGACGACCCTGACTGGCTACGCGACTTATCGCGGCCGGGAGGGTCACTGGTCTTTCCTGCTCCATCGCATCACCGGCCTGGGAACCATATTATTCCTGACCATTCATATCCTGGATATTGCGTTCGTCTATTTCGATCCCAGCCTGTTCATGAGCGCCGTCAAGGTGTACCAGACCACCTTATTTGGCATCGGCGAAATCATCCTGGTGTACTGCGTGATTTATCACGGGTTGAACGGCTTACGCGTGGCTTATTTCGATATCTTCAAGCCCAACCTGTGGGTGCCGGACAGCCAGCGCAAATCCACTATGGTTGCCCTGGTGGCCTCGATTGTGATCTGGCTGCCGGCTGCGGCCTGGATGCTGCGCAGCTTGCTTATCAACAACTTCGGTTTATTCGGGGGTTAGGAGGCGACCATGGCAACCACAACCCAAACGATTCGCAAAGTCAAGGTGAAGGGCAATTTCGAAGGATTTGCCTATATATTCATACGCTATTCCGCCCTGCTGCTCATCCCGCTGGTGTGGGGCCACGTCCTGATCCAGGATGTGGTGGTGGGTGTCCACAACATGGACCTGGGCTATGTGGCCGAAAGGTGGGCCAGTGTTTTTTGGCGCACGTATGATTCCCTGCTGCTGGGCTTTACCTTTGCCCACGGCGTTTTAGGACTGCGCCAGGTATTGAACGATTTCATTCACGGCGATACCGGCCGGAAGATCCTCAATTGGGCCTTGTTTGCCTTCTGGTTGATCATATTTGGGATCGGCGCCATTGCCCTGATCGCCGGAGTCAACCAACCTATGCCGCTCAAATAATCTCAGGGAGATCCGCATCATGACACAAACTCACGTCTTCGATGTCATCATCGTTGGAGGAGGAGGAGCCGGCTTGATGGCCGCTCTAAATGCCTCTCAGAAAGCCAAGACAGCCGTACTCAGCAAACTCTACCCCACCCGCTCGCACACCGGTGCCGCCCAGGGCGGTATCGGGGCGGCGTTGGGAAATATCGAGGAAGACCATTGGGAATGGCACGCCTTTGATACGGTCAAAGGCAGCGATTACCTGGGCGACCAGGACGCCATCGACTTTATGTGCGCCGAGGCAGTCCAATCGGTGCTCGACCTGGAACATCTGGGGCTGCCTTTCTCGCGCACAGCCGACGGACGCATCGCTCAACGGCCGTTTGGAGGCCACACCAATAACGAGACCCACAAACCGGTGCGGCGCTCTTGTTACGCCGCCGACCGGACCGGCCACATGATTCTGCAAACGCTCTACCAGCAGTGCATCAAGAACGGCATTACCTTCTTTGACGAATACCAGGTACTCGACCTGTTAATGCAAAACGGTTCCGCGGCCGGGGTGGTCGCTGTGGAGCTGGCCAGCGGTGAAATCCACGTCTTCCAGGCCAAGGCGGTTATATTTGCCACCGGCGGGCACGGGCGCATGTGGGAAATTACCTCGAACGCCTATGCCTATACCGGCGACGGCGTGGCCATCACCATGCGCCGCGGGATTCCGGCCCAGGATATGGAATTCTTCCAGTTCCATCCCACCGGCATCCTCAAGCTGGGTATTTTAATCACCGAAGCGGTGCGCGGCGAGGGCGGTGTACTGATTAACGCCCAGGGAGAGCGCTTCATGGATCGCTACGCCCCCACCATCAAAGACCTGGCTTCGCGGGATGTGGTCAGCCGGGCTATTTACCTGGAGGTCAAGGATGGGCATGGCATCGGCGGGAAAAACTATGTGTACCTGGACGCCCGCCCGGAGACGATCAACAAATACGCCGAATTGGACAAACGCACCCGCCCGGACGGCAGCCCCTACCGGGTCACTGCCGAAGAAATCCTGTCCAAAATCCCGGACATCACAGATTTTTGCCGCACCTATCTGGGTGTGGACCCGGTCAAGGACCCCATGCCGGTGCAGCCAACCGCCCATTACGCCATGGGGGGCATTCCGACCAACAAGTACGGCCAGGTCGTTATCGACGATAAAGGCACCATCGTGCCCGGCTTGTTCGCCGCCGGCGAATGTGCCTGCGTCTCTGTCCACGGCTCCAACCGGTTAGGCACCAACTCGCTGCTCGATTTACTCGTCTTTGGCAAACATTCCGGCATCCAGGCGGCCGAATTTGCCAATGGCGCCGATTTACCGAATCTGCCGGAAGACCCCACCGGTTTTGCTCTGCAGCAAATCGAGGGACTCCGTTCCGGTACCGGCAAAGAATTGGCTGCCGAAATCGGGCGCGAGATGCGCCAGGTTATGTCAGCCGATGTGGGCGTTTTCCGCCATGAAGAAGGGCTGGCCCAGGCGGTCGAAAAAATCAAAGAGCTGCGCGCACGTTTCAAAAACGTACGCATCAAAGATTCCAGCAAGGCATTCAATACCGAGCTGCTGAACACCTGGGAAATGGGCAATATGCTCGACCTGGCTCTGGCGACGGCCGCATCCGCCCTGGCGCGCAAAGAAAGCCGCGGGGCCCACGCCCGTGAAGATTATCCCCGCCGGGACGACGCCAATTGGATGAAGCACACCCTGGCCCGTTTGAAGGCCGATGCAAATGACGTCGAGCTGACCTATAAACCGGTCGTCGTTACCCACTATACCCCCCAGGAACGGGTTTATTGACGAGGAGGCAGACATGGATATCCGTGTAAAGGTATTTCGTTTCAATCCCGAAACTGACCAGCGCCCACGCTACGACATCTTCAGCGTGGAGGCAGACCCGACCGATCGGGTGCTGGACATCCTCGAAATGATCCGCGGGGATCAGGACACCACCCTGGCCTTCCGGCGCTCGTGCGCCCACGGCGTGTGCGGATCGGATGCCATGCGCATCAACGGCCGCAACCGCCTGGCCTGCAAGATTTTGGTGCGCGACCTGGGTACCAACGAGATCACCATCGAGCCCCTGCTGGGCCTCAAGGTCAAGCGGGACCTGATCGTGGACATGGAGCCCTTCTTCAATCATTATAAGTCGGTGCTGCCTTACTTTATCAGCGACGAGCCTTTGCCGGCGGACGGAAAAGAGCGCATCCAGTCGCAAGCCCAACGAGAGCGTTTCGATGACACCACCAAGTGCATCCTGTGCGCTGCCTGTACCACCTCCTGCCCATCTTTCTGGTCCAATGAGGAGTACGTCGGCCCGGCTGCCATCGTCAATGCCCACCGCTTTATTTTCGATAGCCGCGATACCGGGGCCGCTCAGCGCCTGGAGATCCTCAATGAGCAGTTCGGTGTGTGGCGCTGCCGCACCGCCTTCAACTGCACCGAGGCCTGCCCGCGCGACATTCATATCACCCAGGCCATCGCCGAGGTGAAACGGGCGATCAATTCGGGAAAGTTGGAATAACGACAGTTTTACTGTGATTTAGTTTTTCAGTGATTTAGATGTAGGTTGGGTTGAGGACCGTATCTTTGCAATCAGGAGGAAACAATGCCTGTTAACTCAGGCATTTCCTCAACCCAACAATATAATGTAACCTTTACAAGGTTGGTAACGCAGGTTCTTACTTAACGTCAGTTTGGGATAAGAGTTTTAAGTGTGTTTTTATTCGTGGCGGCTACGCCGCCACGAATAAAAACACACTTAAATTGCCTCTCTTTTTTTAACCCGAATTCACGTTACTTAGCCTAATCCCCTACAGCAAAGTGAAACTCACCGGTTTCTTAAGGAACGCGCGTTAAAATGATCACCGGGATAATCCGGCTGGTTTTCTGCTCGTACTCCGCAAAGCCTGGCATCATCTCAACCATTTTGCTATACAACCGACTCCGTTCGGGTTCGGACGTGACCGCTGCCTGAACGTTAAATCGTTCTTCCCCGACTTCGACAGTAACAAGCGGATGCGCGAGCAGGTTGTAGTACCAACTGGGATTGGTCGGCGCCCCACCTTTGGATGCAATGATCACGAGACGATCACCATCGGCAACATAGGCGACCGGATTGATGCGTTCCTGGCCACTCTTGGCTCCAATCGTATGCAGGAGAAGCAGGGTTCTCCCGGCGAATCCTCCGCCAACTTTTCCGGAGTTGGCTCGAAATTCTTCAATGATTGCCTGGTTCCAATTGTTCGGATTATTCATGTTTTTTCCTCATTTGAAGTTCAAAATGTGATCCACCCAGTAAACTAAAATTCAGTTTGCGATGGACGTCATCCTATTTCTGGATGTCTTGTATTGGACCATGCAGTCCAAAATTACCTTAAAAAAAGAGGACGGTCAATCCAACACGGTCATCATAACCGTCACGGTATCGTCGAGTTGGGTATAGTCCGTTTTAGCACGTGCCATCACTTCGAGTCCTTGCAACCCGACGACGAGAAAGCGTGCCAGTGTTTGGGACGCCTCCCGGCTGGCAATGGAACCCTCGGACTGACCGCGCTCAATCGTTTGAGCGAACGCATCCTCAATGGCTTTAAAATCTTCGGCCACGATCTGCTGAATTTCATTATCGTGAGGAGCAAGCTCTACCGCCTCATTAGCCGTCATACAACCTTTCGCACAGGTCTCATCCAATGAACGAGCCAGGGCCTGGCGGAAAAAGTTTTCGATGGACAAACGAGCTGGCCGGCCGTCATTCAGAATTTGATGGAGATGAAACATTCGTTCTTTCCGGTAAGCATTGAAGGTTGCCAGAAACAGCGCCCGTTTATCGCCAAAAGAAGCGTACAAACTGCTTTTACTCAGGCCAGTGGCATCCAGAATATCATTGAGTGAAGTGGCTTCATAGCCCTTACTCCAAAAGATTTGCATGGCGTTTCGCAGCACTTCGCTTGTTTCGAATTCTTGTGGCCTGGCCATCTATTCATTACCTTAGTTTGCAGTATACCCGATTTGGACCAAAAAGTCCAAAACCAATTGGCATAAAATCGAGACCCCCGTCAAATATCGCCAGGACTTAATCTCACCACCCCAGGGCGATTGCAGCCTGCCTGCTTTTCGAGGGCAATTCCCCAAAGAATGGGTTTTTGAGTGTTATTGTGGGGCTACGTCCCACAATAACACTCAAAATTATCTCTCCGTTGGGACTAAATTGGCATAATGCGATTGCCCTGCTCACCGCCCATCGCTTGATCGACTTCTTTCCCATTTCCAGTTACAATTATCCCATCCTAAATCAATCGAGCAGGCCATGACGACACCAAAATGGCTGGATTGGGTCCAGCAGGTGCAGGCCATCGCCCAGGATGGGCTGGCGTACACCCAAAACCCATTTGACATCGAACGCTTTCGCACCCTGCAGGAAATATCCGCACAGGTCGCTGCGGAATATGGACAATCCGAATTCGAACCTATCCTGGCTTCTTTCAGGAACGAAGCCGGCTACGCCACCCCCAAACTGGATGGCCGTGGGGTGGTCTTCAAAGACGGCAAAATTTTGATGGTCAAGGAATTGATCGATGGCGGCTGGACCCTGCCTGGCGGTTGGGTGGACGTGGGTGAGCCGCTCAGCCATGCGGTCGAACGCGAAGTCCGCGAGGAATCGGGCTACCTGGTCAAGGCGCGCAAAGTCCTGGCGGTGTACGACCGCAACGACCCCAGGCATCACCATACCCCCTACATCTTCCATATCTACAAAATATTCGTGCTGTGCGATCTGATCGGCGGTGAAGCTACTACCAGCATCGAAACCGGCGGAGCCGAGTTTTACGGCCCGGATGAAATCCCGCCGCTCTCGATCGCGCGGGTGAGCCAGGAAGAAATCGAGCGCTTTTTCGAGCACCTGCACGACCCCGACTTGCCTACCGATTTTGATTGAACCGCACCCGGCCTGATGTTATGTCCAAACACACCTTACCCGCTCGAACAGCCGCGCTCCTCACCAGCCTGGTTCTGGCCAGCCTGATCCTTTCCGGCTGCCTGCCTTTATTTCCGGCGGATAAGGGGGGAGAAGTTCAACCCAGCGATACGCCCGTCCCTACCCGCACGCCCCGGCCCATCTCGACCAGTACCCTTACCCCCACCCCGGCCTTCCTGGTGCCGCTGGCGGACCTTCAAGGCGCCCAGGTCATCTTCTGGCATCCCTGGACCGGCGCACTGGGCGACCGGATCAACCAGTTCGTGGATTCGTTCAACCAGGCCAATGAATGGGGCATCCACGTCCAGG
This sequence comes from uncultured Chloroflexia bacterium, assembly GCA_963704755.1. Classification (GTDB taxonomy): domain Bacteria; phylum Chloroflexota; class Anaerolineae; order Anaerolineales; family Anaerolineaceae; genus Bellilinea. The sequence goes on along the minus strand of OY969938.1, from coordinate 3,766,153 downwards.
TCAAACAGCCCGGTTCCAGCAGCGTGCTGGAGCAGCAGCTCGTAACCGCCGCCGGCACCGATATTTACCCTCAACTGGTCATCGCTCCCTCGGAAGATTTACAGAACTGGTACGATCAGGGCAACCGGGTGGTGGTGCTCAACGATTACATCAACGACCCTACCTGGGGCCTGGACGAACAACAGCGGGCCGATTTCCCGTTAGTTTTCTGGCAGCAGGACCAGACCGACGGCTACCAGCTCGGTATCCCCTTCCAGCGCAGCGCCCCGGTTATCTACTACAACCTCACCTGGGCGGCCGAGTTAGGCTTCAGCCAGCCGCCGGCCAGCACGGCCGACCTGGAAACCCAGGCCTGCGCCGCGGCCCAGGCCAACAACAGCGATTCCGGCCGCGACAACGACGGCACCGGCGGTTGGATTGTGGACACCGACGGGCTGGACATCTACGCCTGGATCAAAGCCTTTGGATTGGATAGCGCCTTGAAAGGCGACCCGCCCACGATTACCCTGGAACAGCCCGCCACCCGCCAGGCGTTCGAATACCTGCGCGGCCTGGTGGATGCAGGCTGCGCCTGGTCGGCCCGTACCGGCGATGCAGCCGGCTACTTTGCCGATCGTGAGACCCTGTTCTACACCGGCAGCCTGCTGGACATTCCCTCCCAAACCGAAGCCATGGCCCAACAGAAGAACCAGGATAAATGGACCGTGCTGCCTTACCCCGGGACCGAAAAACCCACCGTGGTAGTCAGCGGCCTGTCTTACGGGGTGCTGAAATCGACACCTGCCCAGGAGCTGGCCGCCTGGCTGTTCATTCGTTGGATGACCGACCCCCAGAAAGAACTGCAACTGCTCGAAGCCGGCGGTGGCCTGCCGGTCAGCAGCGGGGCTGCCCAACTGGCCGGCTCCTACGGACAGACCTACCCGCAATGGTCAAAGACCATCGAATGGATCCCCCTGGCCCAGGCTGCACCGACCGTCAGCGACTGGCGGGTGGCCCGCCTGGTGCTGGGAGACGCCGCCTGGCAGTCGCTGCAAAGCTATCTGCCGGCCAGTCAGATTCCGACCATCCTCAGCCAGTTGGACGCCACCATCGACGAGGTCGCTCAAGCCCAAAAGTAATTCCGCAAAAGGCAGCCTGTTGCGAGTAAAAATCGCCCGTCTCATCTTGCAAGGCCTCTCGCTTCTCTTCGGAATTTCATTCACCCTCGGAAGTATCTTTGCTGTTCAATTGGGCATTGACAATGACCCGGGCTGGGGCCGCGGGCGGATTATCACCTTTATCCTGGGCAGCCTGGCCCTGGTGCTGTTTTTGCTATTGACCCTTCATCGCCAGCTCGGCCGGCTTATGGCCAAAATCAAAACAACTGCCGGCTGGCTGGCGATCGCTGCCCGCCTGGATCGCCTGGGCGTTTCCATAGACGGTCGCGGCTCCGTTCGGCTTGCGGATGAAAGCCGCTTGAACCGCCGCGGGTTGTCCTATAGTTACGCCGGCGCGGCCATCGTTCTGATAAGTTATTTTTGGTATATCACCGCCGGCACCTGGGGCACCTGGACGCCTTACTCGCATTATTACGACCAACTGGCCGACGGTTTTCTGCATGGGCAGCTCTCTTTGATCGAAAAGCCTTCGGCCGAGCTGCTCGCCCTGGCCCAGCCCTACGATTATCACAACCGCGAGGGCATCCCGGTCCTTTGGGACGCATCGCTTTACAATGGCAATTACTACCTCTATTTCGGGCCGGTCCCGGCTCTATTCGCGGCGCTGGTCAAAGCGATCGTCCCGGTCGTGGTCGAGGACCAATATCTTCTTTTGGGTTTCATGGCCGGGTTCGCCCTGGCCTTTACCTGGCTGCTCTGGCTGATCCGCAAACTCTTTTTCAGCCGCTCACCCGCCTGGCCGCTCTTTCCGTTGGCCCTGTTGGGCGGGCTGGCCCTGCCCATGCTCTGGCTGATCAACCGGCCGGACGTATACGAAACCGCCATTGCCTCCGGACAGTGCTTTTTGATTCTCGGGCTGGCGCTCTTCTTGCGCGGGCTGGCGCAGCCACCGGCCCGGCCGGTTTTCCTGGTCCTGGCCGGCATCTCCTGGGGACTGGCCGCCAACAGCCGGGTGGACCTGGCCATCGAGATCATCTTGTTCGTGCTGCTGGCTGTGGCCTGGCTGGCCTGGATCGACAAGCAGTCCAGCCTGAGGAAAAAGATAGCCTTATTGGCCAGCCTGCTTGTCCCGCTGGGCATCTTCGCGGCCGGGATGGCCTGGTATAACTTTGCCCGTTTCGGCTCGATTCTCGAGACCGGACACCGCTACCAGCTTACCGGCCTGTCCTTGCCGGCAGATTACAGCCTGACCACCTCCCTGGCTTACCTGGTTCCCAATCTATACAACTACGCCTTCCGGCCGCTCCTGATTCACTGGCATGAATTTCCCTTCCTGTTTACCCCCTTCCTGAAGCAAACGAGCTGGCCTTTCTTCATTCAACCGCCCCCGAATTACGTCTATGCCGAACCGGTTAGCGGCCTCCTCTTGAGCACCCCGGCGGTTCTCATCGGCCTGGCGCCATTGAGCGGATCTCTGCGGCGATTCACCGCCTGGCTCCACGAGCGGCCGGCCCCGGCCGGGCTGGTCGCCTCTCGGGTCCTTTCCTGGCTGGTTCTCCTGGCCGGCGGCGGGGCTTTGCTGGCGTTTTTCACCATCCTGATCTTTATCTTTAGCACCATGCGTTACCTGGCCGACGCGACCCCGCTGTTGGTGGTGGTCGCGGCGATCGGCTGGTATTGGACGGCCCACCAGCTCCGCGCCAGCCCGTCCCACCCGTACTGGCGGGTACTGCTCCACCTGGCCGCTGTGATGTTGATCGTCGTTTCGATCAGCATCAGCCTGCTGGCCGCCTTCCAGGCCCCCGACCAGCGCTTCATGGCCAATAATCCCCGGTTGTATGCCCAGATCGCTGCCTTTTTTACACGCTAGAAGGCCATATTTTAGGCCATAGAAGCATATTCACTTTTAGGACCTGTTCTATACAGAGAAGGCGTTAACTTGCGCCTGCCGGGGCCAGGGGGATTCTTAGCCCCTCTCCCGCTTCTGGGAGAGGGGTTGGGGTGAGGGCGAGCGCCTGTCAATCCGGGCAAAACCGGCTCCATAAATGCTACCCTTGTCCAAAACCAGTCAAGCGTTCCCCCGGGTTTGAAACCCGAGCTACCAATCCCCGGCGCTTGCCTTCCAAGACGGCTTCCCGCCGGCGTTCGGGCCGGTCTCCAGACCGAGCCCGTTCTTCCATTTTGGCAAAGAACCCGGCTTTGAAAGCCGGAATGCGCCCAGGCCGAGGTTCCCTCGGGTTTGAAACCCGAGCTACCCTACCCTGGCGCTTGCCTTCCAAGACGGCTTCCCGCCGGTGTTCGGGCCGGTCTCCAGACCGAGCCCGCTCTGCGACATCGACAAAGAACCCGGCTTTGAAAACCGGAATGCGCCCAGGCGGAGGTTCCCTCGGGTTTGAATCCCGAGCTACCACACCCAGGCGCTTGCCTTCCAAGACGGTTTCCCGCCGGCGTTCGGGCCGGTCTCCAGACCGAGCCCGCTCTTCCATTTTGGCAAAGAACCCGGCTTTGAAAACCGGAATGCGCCCAGGCATAGGTTCCCTCGGGTTTGAAACCCGAGCTACCACGCCCCGGCGCTTGCCCTCCAAGACGGTTTCCCGCCGGCGTTCGGGCCGGTCTCCAGACCGAGCCCGCTCTTCGACATCGACAAAGAACCCGGCTTTGAATGCCGGGCTACCAGGGTCGTCGAGCGAAAGCCCGGAGCCCTAAAAAAGTGAGGTTTCACCCCGCTTCTGGTAAAATCAACCATCGTTCGTTTTTAAATACAAAAAGTCGTTTCATGTTTCCATTCTGGCAGCAAAGCTGCCAGAATGGAAACATGAAAACATAACCAGAGGAAGATGCAGCTATGCCACTCGAACCCGGTTTAACCAAAGAACTAACCATCACCGTCCAGCCTGAGGATACGGCCCGCTATTCCGGCGGCGAGTCCTTCCCGGAAGTGTTCAGCACACCGCGCCTGATCGGATTCATGGAACGCGCCGCACACCAGGCCATCGAACCCTATCTGGAAGAAGGCCAGGGCAGCGTGGGCATGTCGGTCACCATCCGTCACCTGGCCGCCACACCGGTGGGGATGCAGGTACGCTTCCGCGCTGAGCTGCTGGAAGTGGACCGCCGCCGGCTGCGCTTCAAAGTCGAGGCCTGGGATGCGGTGGACAAGATCGGTGAGGGCGAGCACGAACGGTTCATCATCAACCAAAAGCAGTTCAATGAGCGCCTGGACCAGAAAAAGCAAACCCTTTAAATGAATTCGTACGATTGCACACCTGATCGATAATGTCATCGAATTGACCGTGGGATCGGGCCGGCTCATTATTTCCCCGCCCCAGTACCAACACGTTTCCCGTGAACTTTCGGACGGGTTTATCGGTAATCCCGGCGAACTCTTTACCATTCCACCCGCTCCGCCTGAGATCGAGATGGACGAGATCTACAAATGGCTGGACGGCCGCACGCACGTCCACTTTCGTTTTCCCAGCCGCTATCAATCACCCCACCCGCGCAATAACATCGTCCACGGATTGGCCGATTTGCAGCAAAAGGGTGACGCTCCGGCAGCGTTGATCCTGCTGCATGGCTATGAGATGCACAGCTTCGAGCCGCTCAAGTGGTTCGCCGAAGAGATTGCCCGCGCCGGGGTGGATATCTATTACCTGACCCTGCCCTACCACATGCGCCGCCGTCCGCACGGTACCTGGTCGGGCATGTACGCCATGAGCGCCGATCTGGAGCGCACCATCCAGTCCTTTCGCCAGGGTGTGCTGGACCTGCGCTCGATGATCACCTACCTCAAAGTGGTCAAGGGCCAAAAAGTGGCCATCGCCGGGCTATCCCTGGGGGCGTTTACTTCCTGCATGGCCGCCACGGTGGATGAGCGCCCGGATGCGCTGATATCGTTACTGGGCGGCTACAGCCTGGCCGACGTGATTTGGGCAGGCTTCTCGTTTCGTCTGATCCGCAGCGAATTGAAAGCCAAAGGCATCACCCAGGCCGACCTGGAAGACTGGTGGCGGGTGATGGCCCCGGGCAACTGGAAACCGCGCATCGATCGCGAGCGGATTCTGCTGGTGGCAGGCGAACACGACCCGATCATCACTCCGCGCAACGCCACCCGCCTGTTCCGCGCCTGGAATGAGCCGCCAATGCTCTGGTATCCCTGCGGCCATGCCAGCGTGGCGTTCTACGCCCGCCAGATCGGCACGCAGATATCCGAATTCCTGAAACCTGTTTTGCTGTAACCAAAACTAAAGGCCTCATCGAGTTCAGCCCGGCTTTCAAAGCCAGAATTTACCCGCGCTGGCCTTCCCTCGGGTTTGAAACCCGAGCTACCCAACCACGTCGAACTCCGGCTCGTTTTCGACGACCACACCATCGTACAGGTGAATGATCCGCTGAGTTTGTTCGGCAATGCGCGGGTCGTGGGTGACGACGATTACGGTTGTGCCCTGCTCCTTGTTGAGGGTCAAGATCAGCTCCATGATCTCCGCCCCGGACTTCGAATCCAGGTTACCGGTTGGCTCGTCAGCCATCACGATGGCCGGGTCGTTGATCAGCGCACGGGCGATCGCCACCCGCTGCTGCTGGCCGCCCGAGAGCTCGGCTGGTTTGTGGTGGAGCCGGTCACCCAGGCCGACGATTTCCAGCACCGCTTTCGCCCGCTTTCTGGCGCTGCTGCTCTGGCCGGCGTAGCGTAAAGGCAGCTCGACGTTGGCCAGGGCCGATGCCCGCGGGAGCAGATTGAAGCTCTGGAATACGAACCCGACCTTCTGGTTGCGGATAATCGCCAGTTGGTCGTCGCGCAGGTTCGAGACCAGGCTGCCATCCAGTACATATTTGCCACTGGTCGGCCGGTCCAGGCAACCGAGGATATTCATCAGGGTCGATTTTCCCGAGCCGGAGGGCCCCATGATGGCAACAACTTCGCCACGCAAAATATTGAGCGAAGCGCCACGCAAGGCCTGTACTTCTACATCCCCCATCCTGTAGATCTTTTTCAGATCCACTGCTTCGATAACCAATTGATCTACCATCCCCACCTCTCTTCTGGCGCGAGACAATATTCCGGGCGGGCACGCCTCCCGCTGCCTGGTTATCAATTATTAAGCCCGAAAACTACTCAGGCTCGGGTTATGCAACTGTAATTCATCTGTCTGAGTAGTTTATACGGCATGGAGAACACCGGAGCCACATAAGGACCGTCCCATGTTTCCATTACCTATACTATACATTAAATAAATAAGGATTACGTTAGAAGAGGTAGAAAAAACCTTGCTTTTTTTGAGCTTTGGATATAGAGGCTGGGGATTGGTGAGCCAAAGCCTCACCAATCCCCCAAAAATTATTTCTTCGGATAATTTCAAAGGTTGCTTTTAGAATTTCGTCGTAAAATGATGGACAGGTTCGCAGCCCGCGCCTTTGAGGATAATCTGATGCCTGCCAAGATGCGCAACATCACCCGCAACACGATCATTATGCTCCTGCTGATCTTATTGATGATCCGCAGTGATTATTTTTCCAGCGACCCCACCGAACAGGTGCGCCGCTACACTCGCTGGGAAGAATTCGATTACGTGGCCTGGACGTTGAACGCCCTGGGCATAAAAATTGAGCAGGCCGCCTTGGGATTGCCCCGCTTTCTGACCGTGGACCAGCAGCGGACGATCGTCGCCAGCTATCTCGACCGCCTCAACCAGCTCGACCAGGTCCAAAGCCAGATCACCACGATTTATTCCGATCCCAGCGTGACCAATCCGCAAGAAAAAGCAGCCAGCCTGCTCACAACCCAGGCCGACCTGGAACGGCAGGTCAACAAACTGGCCCCCCTGGCCGAATTGGTCATCCAATCCCAGGTAGCCGGCGTGATCGCCGACATGGGCGTCGGCCTGGGCGGGCAGCCGGTGCCACCGACCCTCTATCACATTACCCCCCTGCCCCTGGCCTTGATCGTCTCGCCCCGCGACGCAATCCGCCAGGAAGCCGATATCTCCTTGCTGCCGGACCTGACCCTCGACCAGATCACCAAACTGGAGCAGTCGGTCGAGCAGGGCTTGAACGTCTCGGCCCTGGTCGTCCCGGTCGGCGGGGTGGGCGTGTACCCCACCATGGTGGAAAGCACCACCGACCTCAACTGGCTGACCCAGACTGTGGCCCACGAATGGACCCACAACTTTCTGACCTGGCACCCCCTGGGTGCCCTGTACGATGCGTCACCGGCTATGCGCACCATCAACGAAACCACCGCCAACATTTCCGGCACCGAAATCGGTTCGGAGGTCATCGCGCGCTATTATCCCGAACTGGTCCCCCAGCCCACCACCTCCAGCGGGCAGAGCAGCACCCAAACGCCCTCCAACCAGCCGCCGCCCTTTAACTTTCAAGCCGAAATGCACACCACCCGCGTGACCGTGGATGCGCTGCTGGCGGATGGCAAGATCGACCAGGCCGAATCCTATATGGAAACCCGCCGGGTATTTTTCTGGAACAATGGCTATCACATCCGCCGGCTGAACCAGGCTTATTTCGCCTTTTACGGCGCCTATGCCGACGTGCCCGGCGGCGCCGCCGGCGAAGATCCGGTGGGGGGTTCGGTACGCACCTTGCGCGCCGACAGTCCCAGCCTGAGCGCCTTCCTCAACACCATCGCCTGGGTTACATCCTATCCCAACTTACAAAAAATAGTAGCCCAAAAATAGGTTGGCAAAATCTACGAATTCCAGGGGGAGCAAAACCGATGAAATCGCTACCGGATCGCCAACAAGGCAGTCGCATCATGCCAATTTAGTCCCAACAGAGAGATAATTTTGAGTGTTATTGTGGGGCTACGCCCCACAATAACACTCAAAAACCCATTCTTTGGGGAATTGCCCTCGAAATACAGGCAGGCTGCAATCGCCCTGGATCGCCAATCCAACCGCCTGCGGGATTTTGATTATTCCCAGGCCGGCTGGTATTTTGTCACCCTGGCCTGTGATCAGCGCAGGCATTTATTTGGCGAAATAATTGGGGAAACAATGCATTTGAACCAGTATGGCCAATGCGTGGATCAAACCTGGCGCAACCTGGCCGTTCATTTCCCCGTCACCCTGGAGACCTGGGCAATCATGCCGGATCATTTCCATGGCGTCTTGGCGATACGGGAAACGAGCCTGGGCAACGCAAAGAAAGCCGTGACCGTTGACCAGGACGTCCACCCCCACGGAACGGAACCCGGGGCGTTGAACGCGATCATCCAGTATTTCAAATCGGTAACCACCCGGCGGATCAACGTTTTAGGACAGTCACCTGGCAAGCCCGTCTGGCAGCGGAATTATTACGAACACGTCATCCGCAACGAGGCCGAATGGGTAAAGATCGCCGCGTACATCGAGAATAACCCGTCCCAATGGCGCAGGTGATGGCTGCCCTATCTGGCGTAGGGGCGAAGCAGCCGGCGGGCGAGCTTGGAAAGCGGATATGTATTCGCTCCGGCCGCTTCGCCCGCTATAACAAAAGACTTTTCCAGAATTTGGCAGGAAGAGCCGAATGCCTGTTGCAACTCCCATTTTTTATGCCTGCCAGCGTAGCGGGCGAAGCGGCCGGAGCCAATATCCTTTGCTTCCCAAGCCTACCTGCCGGCGGCTTCGCCCCTACGGAAGAATACAGGAAAAACTCCCTATACTCTACCTTTACCGGTGTTCCAACCTCACGAATACACCGGGACGGGGCTGTAAGGTGGCGATGGGGGTGGGTTTGACCGGCATCTCTGCCTGCAACCGGATGCGGTAGCGGCGCAGCATGAAAGACATAATCAGGCGCGCCTCCACTGTGGAGAAATAATTCCCAATACACAGGCGTGGACCGCCGCCAAAGGGATAATAGGCATATTGCGGGCGGCTCTTGATGGCGCTCTCGGTGAACCGCTCGGGGTCGAATTTTTCCGGCTCGTCCCAATACTCGGGCAAATGTTGGGTCACATACGGGCTGACGAACAGCATCGCCCCGGCTGGTACGCGGAAACCGGCCAATACATCCGCCTCAATGGCTTTGCGGGCAAACATCCAGGCCGGTGGATATAGCCGCAGCGCCTCGGAAAAGACCATATTGGTGTACGGCATATTAGCCAGGTCATCCATGACCGGGTCGCGGCCCTCCAGGGCCGTGTCGACCTCAGCCACGAGCTTTTCTTCCACACTCGGGTCGTGCCCCAGCAAATACCAGGTCCAGGCCAGGCCATTGGCCGTCGTCTCGTGGCCGGCCAGGAAAATGGTCATCAATTCATCCCGCACCTGTTTATCCGGCATCTTTTCACCCGTGTCGGGGTCCGCTGCGGCCAGCAGGCGGCCAAGCAAATCGCCTTCATCGCGCCCGGAGGCACGCCGTTCGGCGATCAGGCGGTAAACGAAATCGTCCAGGAACTTCAAGGCCCGCTTATGGCGCAGGTTCGCCGGGGTGGGCAACTCCTGCAGGAGATGGCTGGGGGACATGAGCACCCGGTTGAGAAATTCCAGGGTCTGATCGAAGGCCTTGCCAAGCGCATCCGCCTGGCCACCCACGTCCGAAGAGAACATGGTGCGCACGATGATCGTCTGGGTCAGGCGCATCATCTCCTCGGCGATGTCAAAGACCTCGCCCGAATCGGCGAGCATATCCCAATGGCGGCTGAACTCGGCGGCCGCAGCCAGCATGTACTCCGTGTACGTAGCGATCTGGGGCCGGCTGAAGGTCGGTTGGATCAAGCGGCGCTGTTTGCGCCAGGACTTGCCTTCGTTGGTCACCAGCCCGTTGCCCATCAGCGGTTTGGCCATCTCATAGCCCTTGCGATAATTCTTTTGGTTGCCAACCAGCACCTGGTAAACCACATCCGGTTGAGACACCAGGTAAATCTGGCGGTTGACCAGGTTCATCCGTACTACCGGGCCCAGGGTGTGGGCCAGGTTCACCAGGTAGCCCAATGGGTCCCGGCTGAATTGGGGTAAGACACCTACCAGCGGTGCCCCTTTCGGCGATGGCGGCAAGTTAACGGCCGATTGGCCAAGGGTTAGTTCATTCATCAAAGGTCCTTTCAGCGAACAGACTCGCAGGGAATGTCGTCATAATGAGGCAGAGGCGGGTCCACCCATACCCTGCTCAAAGACCTTGCCTGCGTTTTTTATTTTAATTATACCGACCGGTAGGTATTAATACAATATTTGTAACAATACTCTAATTTATCCGGCACAAAAAATAACCACCCTTGAAATCATAAATATCCTCAAAGCAGGCCCAATACCCCCTCTGCCCGTTTTGGCCACTGGCAGCCAGCCTGGCTGCCAGATCGGTTCAATAAAAATACCTCCAAATGGAGGCAAAACCTTTTAACCGAAATTCCCTAACCCAACCCTATTTCAACTCACGAGGCCGGTAAAGCGCCTCCAGGCGTGAAATAATTTCCCCGTTGAGAGCCTTCCAGGAACGGACCGGCACTTTAAGCTGGGCCAATCCGCCGGTCGGAAGCGATTTCGACCTTATCGGTCAGCACCTGCAGCAGACTTTCCATGCCCGGGTTATGGCCAATGACCAGCATGGTATCGCCTTTTTCATCGTCCACGCTGTTGATCGCCGCCAGATAGGTTTCCGGTTCGCCCAGGTACAGGTCGTTGATATAAATGATTTCGCCTTTGTAGCCGCTTTTTTCGGCGACCGCTTCCGCCGTCCGGGCCGCTCGCACGGCCGTGGAGGAAAGGATCAAGTCAGGCGTCAAATCTTTATCTTTGAGTTGTTTGCCCATCCGGGCAGTATCTTTTTCACCGCGTTTACTCAACGGCCGTTCAAAGTCAGGTACATCGCTGTCTTTAAACAACGACTTTCCATGGCGCATTAGCAACAATGTTTTCATTTGACCTCCAGATTGAGAGCCAGATGTTGTATAGTTTATCGAGAAAGACAACAGGCCAGGTTAAGCCAATTCAGTATAACACAATGTTATTGGGCGAAGTTAGCCGTTAAAATTATTTACAAATCATTAATAATAGCCTTAGCAGCTCCTCAGAATAGATCGCGAAGCTGCTGAAATCGAGGTACGAATGGCCAGCCAGGACTCCAAATCGATCCATTTCATCGACGAAACCATCCAGGTGCAATTTATCCAGACGCCTGTTCTGGAGAAGAAGCCCACCTGCCCGGATACTTTTACCTGGGATGGAAAGACTTTTGTCATCCAGGAGTTGCTGGCCGAATGGAAAGATTATCGCCGGCGCGGACGCATGGAAAAGAATATGATCCCTGAGCACGCTTCCCGGGCATCCCAAACCGGCTCCTGGGGGGTGGGCCGTTTTTATTTTCGCGTAAGAACGAATGAGAACCGGGTATTCGACCTCTATTACGACCGCTCTCCCCTGGATGTAGACTCCCGCAAGGGTTTCTGGGTGTTGTACTGCGAAAGGGAGAGCCCCCAGGCGCCCGCCAAAACAGAATAATCAATGCAATTATTAAATATATCAATATATTTCAGTTAAATTTTAAATTTATTCAATATACATATTGACTTTTTTTAGAAGCGTGCTAAAATCAGTTCAATAAAGTAATCAAACACCTGGCTCCGCCTGCATGAGCAGCGAACCCGCCAGTCGAATGGAGATATCATGAACCCGATGCTCGAAAAGTGCCCGGTTTGCCAGGGCGACTTGCTCGTTACCCGTATCTATTGTCCCCACTGCGACACAACCATCGAGGGGCATTTTCAACCCGAGACCAATCCCTTCGCGGCCCTTAACGTCGAGCAAATGCAATTCCTGCTCACCTTCATCCGCTGCGAAGGGCGGTTCAACCGCATGGAAGAGGAAATGAGTTTGTCTTACCCCACCCTGCGCAACCGCTTCAACGATATTTTGCACGTGCTGGGTTACGAGCCTGGCCGCGAAGAGACTCCCGCCCGCCTGTCGTCAGACGACCGCATGCGCATTCTCGACCTGTTGGCCCAGGGCCAGATCAGCCCCGAAGAAGCGCAGTCCCGGCTGCTCGGCAAAAAAGACGAGGCGAGTAATTAAGGAAAAAGACAACCCCTCAGTCTCGGCAAGTGAATTCGAGGCCTTCTGCCCTGGAACACGGCGACCTGAGTTGTTTTGCTAAAGAAAGGATACGATCATGCCAAACGCTGAAGAACGCATGAAAATTTTACAACTGCTCCAAGAAGGGCGGATCAACGCCGACCAGGCCGCTCAACTTTTAGAAGCCCTGGAAACCTCCGCCGCCAGGAACACTTCGCCCAAACCAGGTACATTCCCGGCGGCCGGCTCGCTTTCCAATGCGAATACGGCCGGGCGCTGGCTGCGGGTGCGGGTAACCGACACCGATACCGGTAAAACCCGTGTGAACGTCCGCCTGCCGCTTAGCCTGGTCAGCTCCGGGATCCGCATGGGCATGAAGTTCGCCCCCGAGGTGGAAGGCCTGGACGTGGAAGAGTTGATGGCCCTGATCCAGTCGGGTGAAATGGGCCAGGTTGTGGACGTCGTCGATGAAGAAGACGGCGAACACGTGGAGGTCTATATCGAATAGCCCCCGGCGCAACCTGCCTACCCCGGATACGTATTTAACGTAGGGATGGGATACGGCATAAATGTTTTATATGCATGGTGGAGTAGCCGCCGTGCATATAAAAACGATCATCCCGAACAGACACAATTTACACAGTAGATAATCTCGACCTCGCGACAGGCCGGGCTGGTATTCATGCTGCGGTTTGAGCAGCATACAACCTGAAACGATATGAGGCAGGCAATGAGGAAGGGTTATTGCCATGCATAGGCCGGCGCGCGCCTGCGCTCCGGAATAAAAATACACAGGTGAAAAAATGGAAAATACGTCTACGACAACTGTTGAAATCGAATCGCCCGGCTGGCTCCGGCGGTTCGCTCCCTTATGGATTGGTCAGGCCTTTTCGATGCTGGGATCCGGCCTGGTCCAGTTCGCCCTGGTCTGGTACCTGACCGCCCAGACCGGCTCGACCGCGGTGTTGGCCACCGCCACGATTGCCGCCCTGCTGCCGCAGGTTCTGCTGGGACCATTCGCCGGAGCGTTGGTGGATCGCTGGAACCGCAAGATCGTGATGATGGTGTCGGATTCCGTGACTGCCCTGGCCACGCTGGCGTTGGTGGTCCTGTTCATGTTCGGCAAGGCCCAGATCTGGCACATTTACGCTGCCATGTTCGTACGTTCACTGGGCGGGGCCTTCCAGTGGCCGGCCATGCAGGCTTCTACCACCCTGATGGTACCCAAGAAGCACCTCTCACGCCTGGCCGGGGCTAACCAGGCTCTGCAGGGCTTGATAACTATTGGCGCACCACCGCTGGGAGCTTTGCTGATCTCCTTCCTGCCCATGTTCAGTGTCCTGGCTATCGACATTGTCACCGCCTTTATCGCGGTAGGGATCCTGTTCTTCATTACGATCCCGCAGCCGGTCCACAATGACGAGGTCAAGTCGGTGACCATGACCACCATGGTCAAGGACGTGCGGGTGGGACTGCGCTACGTCGCCGCCTGGCCGGGCCTGATGGGTGTCATTGTCATGGCAGCTCTGGTAAATTTCTTCTTCTCACCGGCTTCATCCTTCATCCCCCTGCTGGTCACCCGCCACTTCAACGGTAACGCAGCCCAATACGGCTGGATGGACTCGGCCTTTGGTTTTGGTATCGTCGCCGGCGGGCTGTTGCTCAGCCTGTGGGGTGGCTTCCGCCGCAAGGTCTACACCGCCATGAGCGGGCTGATCGGGATGGGCGTGGGCATCAGCGCGATTGGGTTAGCGCCTTCTTCCGGATACATCCTCGCCCTGGGCGGCATGCTGTTCATGGGGACGATGAACTCCCTGACCAATGGCCCTCTGTTCGCCTTGCTGCAGGATAAAGTCGAGCCCGAGATGCAGGGCCGTGTATTTACCCTTTTGAATAGCGGCGCCCAGATCATGATGCCGATCAGCATGATCATCGCCACACCTCTGGCCGACTGGCTCGGTTTGCAGTCCTGGTACCTGATTGCCGCTGCCGCCTGTGTGGTGATGGCCGTTTACGGTCTGGTCAACAAGAATATTGCCACCCTGGATCAGCAGCAGCCGGGCGGCAGCGCAGTGTCCGTCGAGCCCATTGCCCCACCGCTGGTTGCGGACTGAATCAAACCTCTCAGAAAACCCCTTACGGGCTTGGGCCATAAATAACATAAAGGGTATTGTTTTTTTGGTGCTTCGCACCCAAAAAACAATACCCTTTTATATATTTTTTAAATCAGGCAGTGAAAATCTTGAACGCGGCGATGATCGTGAACAACACAAACACACCAACGGCAACCAGGATGACCCGCTGGCGGCTGCGCTGATTAATCAGCCGGACGCCGCTGGCGTCGTTCTGCAGCAGCCAGACCGGACCGGCCGACCAGGCATAGGCCAACCCGCCCAGCAAGCCTCCCAGGTGCCCCCAGTTATCGATACCCGGCGACAGCCCCAGTACCAGGTTGATGGCCGCGATGGCAACGGTATTGAGCAGCATCCCGCGTGCGTTGCGGATCAACTGGCGGTTTTTATAAAGAAAGACGCCCTGGGCCGCGATCAGGCCAAAGATAGCCGTCGAAGAGCCCAGCGAAACCGAGGGAGACATCAAGAAAGAGACTACGTTGCCCGCGTAACCGCTGAGCAGATACAGCCACAAAAAGCGCCAATGACCGTAATAGCGTTCCAGGTTGACCCCGAAAATATACAGCGCGTACATGTTGAATGCAATGTGCAAAATGGAGCCGTGCAGCCACATGGGGGTCAGCAAGCGCCAGTATTGTCCCTGGATGATCAGCGAATTGATCTTCGCGCCAAATAAAGAAAACAAGTCCAGGCCACCGGTGCCCGCTACCGGCGTGAGCATCTGGCCGATATAGACCAGCACGCAGGACGCGATCATAATGTAGGTCACGTAAGGCTGGTAAGATGGCGGTCGTTGGACGCTCCGTCGCGGGGGAGGTGGGGGCGTTGGGTTATACGAAGACGGGCCCTGGGTGTAATGAGAAATTGTCATATATTTATTTTTCGCGGCTTAACCCGCAGATGTTCCACATCGATAATCGAAACAATATTGTCCACGGCCTCTTCCAACAGGCAGTTGGCGTTGACCACGACATAGTCGAATTCCTGCAAGTGTTCCATCTCCCGGCGGGCGGTTTCTACCCGGCGGTGCAAAGATTTGGAGGTTTCGCTCTTGCGATCCTGTAAACGCTGGATCCATTCTTCCATATTGGCCGGCATCAGGAAAATCAAAACCGATTCAGGGTAGAGATCGCGCAGGCGGGCTGCGCCTTGCACGTCCACCCGTAAAATCACATCCCGGCCGGTGGCAAAGGCTTCACGGATCTGCGCCTTGGGGATCCCTTTATAGTCGCCGTACACCACAGCGTGCTCGATCAGTTCATCCGTGCGGATCATTTCTTCGAACCGTTCGGTGCTGACGAAATAATAATCCACACCATTGACTTCATTCGGGCGGGGTTTGCGGTTGGTGGTGGTGACCACCACATGCAGCGGTAATTTCCGCTTCTTTAAAGCTTGAATGACAGAGTTTTTCCCCACCCCGG
Organism: uncultured Chloroflexia bacterium; assembly: GCA_963704755.1. Lineage (GTDB taxonomy): Bacteria > Chloroflexota > Anaerolineae > Anaerolineales > Anaerolineaceae > Bellilinea. The sequence continues at coordinate 3,750,497 of OY969938.1, read as the reverse complement.
AAGGACCAGAAACCACAATTAAAAGAGGATAAGGGTTGCTGAAATCGAAGGATATGGAATCTTCCATGAAGGCATTGAACCTGCTGTCCATAATTTTCATGAGGCCTGAATCCTGTCTGGGCCGGTTACCCTCGCTGATTGATTTCCGCTACCTGGAGAGCCCATCGATCAATGGTGCGGCTGTAAAGGCGTTGGTTCTCTCGCGTGAACTTACAGGATTCTTATGGTACCCTGATTATAATAGATAAATAGGAACTCCTTAGGCCTGTCCAAGAAGTTCCAAGAGCATTCTAAAGAAAAGGAATGTCCTGGCGAAAGCTGCGTTCCTTGCGGTCTGTGGCCATTGCAACCGACCGCCGATCAAACCTACCCGGTTAGCCGGGTAAAGCGATCTTGATTTTCCCCGCAAGCAGAACCTTGCGTTACCCCCATTTTTTGGAGTAGTTCGTATGCCATCTTATGAATATCGCTGCCAGGATTGTCACAAGCGTTTCGAGGTTTTCATGTCATATTCCGACTACGGCGTAAAACCGGTTACCTGCACACATTGTGGCAGCCAGAACGTCCAGCGCAAAATTGGGCGAGTCCGCGTTGCCCGTTCGGATGATAGCCGCATGGAAGCACTGGCGGACCCTTCTAAATTAGCCGGACTGGATGATGACCCGCAGGCCCTGGGCAAAATGATGCGCCAGATGAGCGGCGAAATCGGTGAGGATATGGGCCCGGAGTTCGACGAAGTGGTTGGGCGGCTCGAATTGGGCCAATCGCCGGAAGACATCGAACGTGATCTGCCAGACCTGGCCGATGACGGCGGCGCTGCAGGCGGCGACCTGGCCGGGGATTTGGATTAAAAAAATTGGTGTGTTTGCGGGGCTTTGCCACCACAAACACACCAATTTCATAAAAAACAGGTTCTACTGCTGGCAGATGGTGTTCATAAGAGCACTGGTATCGCTGCCATTATCCACCTGCTGGATTTTCGCGCTGCGGATACCCATCGGCTGGAACGGCGGGGTGGCCTGGATGGCCGGCTGGGCCAGGTGCATCACGTAACAGCCCACGTAGGTCGCGGTCTGGTTATTATCCAGGTGCGAGACCAGGGTCACCGGCACAGAATAATACAACTGCCCGGCGCCCGCGTCGCTGGTCATGGTGCCCACGGTCAAATCGACCGATTGGGTGGTCTGGTACCCCTGCTGGAACTGGTCGAAAGGCGGCAGGTTTGTGGTCGCGGCGGCCGGTTCCCAGTAGTAATAGGCTCGCGAGTATTCGTGCCGGTTGATGGCGTTGTAGAACGAACGCACCACCTGGATGCCATCGCTGCGGTCATCCAGAAAACGACCGCTGCTGATATCATCCGGAGCCGGCGTGGTCGTGGGTGAAACACCGCTGCCGCTCTGGCTGGAGCAAACATTCGCAATCATCGAGGGAAAATCTGAGGGGCTGTTGGCGATCAAGACATTCCCTTTTTGAATCTGGATCGGGACAAAATTGTTCCCGCCGAAATTGCCCGGGTTGACCTGGTGCAGGGTGTAGCAGCCCACAAAATACTGGGTGGTGTTAGTGGTCGTCGTGGCGGTCAGGGCCACCGGGACGTTGAAGTAGAAGTTGCCCGCGCCGGCGTCACCGGTGATCGGGCCAATCTGGGCCTGCACCGACTGGGTCTGGGCGTAACCGGCGGCGAACTGAGCGTAAGTGTGGGTCTGGACCACATTGCTGTCCGCGCTCCAGTACGAATACGCCCGCAGGTACTCTTTGCGGTTAACCGCATTGAACAGCGACGCTAAAATCGAAACACCGCTGCGATCATCGATGTATTTGGAGGCATCCACGTCCAATGGGGTCAGGCTACCCGCGGGCACTGGGGTGCTGGTGGCAACGGCCGCTGTGTTGGTCGCCTGGGGGATGATTGTGGCAGTAAAGGTGGGTAAAACCGGGGTCGGGGTAACCGGCTCAGGCGTCGAGGTGATCACCGCGGGGACGGTTGCAGTCGGTGGAACTACCGTAGTCGGGATGACCAGGGCGGTCGGCGTGGGAGTTACCGACGGTGCAGGGGCTGGGAGGACGCAAGCCGTCGATACTAATATCATAAGGCAGGCCGGGATAAATAATGCTTTTCGCATCGGTTCTCCTTCTACTTTTTAGTAGATGATTAAAAAGTTTTGAAACTGCTCTAGCCAGTTCAGGAGGTGGGTGTTTTTTGGATGTTTTCTGCGTGCAAAGCACGCAGAAAACATCCAAAAAACACCCTGTTACTCCAGCTTAGCCGGGTAGTTACAAAGATTTCGTAAACTCCAAGGAAAGCATACCTCTTTAATGAGGTGGATTCAAGCCGGGGATACGATTTGCATTTAAGACGACTGAAAGGGAATATAGTTCCCCTAAAATCCCGGTTTTGGATTTTGGGGGAGGTTAGGTAGGGGCAAAAGGCGCCGATTTGCCAGTCCATGGGCCGGTTATACCGGCGCCCTACCCTCATCCCCCGGCCCCTTCCCCCAGAGCAGGGGAAGGGGAGCTTTGCTGCCGGATGGCCACTTATGGCCGGCGCTCTCTGCCCCCCTTCCCCGCTTCCCCCCAAATCAAAAACCGATTTGGAGGGAAGGGCTAGATTTCACCCCAAAAATCCTAAGTGCGGATTTTGGGGGTGAAAAGGAAAGGAAACTTTTTTCCAATCGACCGACCAACAACCGAAACACCGAATCACCGTATCACTGCAACACTTCCTTGATACCTTCTTCCCTTGACATCCCTCCCGAATTAAGGATAATAAGAGGCATCTGCATATGCTTTAAAGGCAATGACGGAGGAAAGTAAGCCGGCTGAAACCGCCAGGGAAGCCGGGGGCACAGACTGAGACCCCCGCACGATGGACACCGGTTGAAGTTCCCTCTCGAGCCGCTCGGGGGAATGCCTGTACAGGCCAGTAGTCCGAGTTGCGTGGCCAGCGTTAACCGGCCTACCAATCGCCTTCACCGGCCGTTGGATTGAGTGGGCTGCCCTTTCGGCAGCCAAGCAGGGTGGTACCGCGGGAATTGTCCCGTCCCTTTGTGTGGGGACGGGATTTTTTATTTTTGGAGGAAGGAATGACTGAAGATATCAACGTACTTTCCGAACTGGAGCAGCTCCAGGCTGCCGGCCTGGAGGCGCTGCAAGCCGTCCAGGACGAGGATGCGCTGCAAGCCTGGCGCAGCAGCTACCTGGGACGCAGCGCCCCGGTCATGCAGGTCTTCTCGCGCATGGGCCAGATCCCCAAGGAACAGCGCCAGCAGGTCGGCCAAAGCGCCAACCAGGTCAAGCTGGCCCTGGAAGCTGCCCTGGCGGGGCGCGAGAAAATTCTGCGGGCCGATTTGCTGCAGCGCAAACTGGCTAACGAGCGCCTGGATGTGACCCTGCCGGGCCGACCGCTGCCATTGGGCCGGATGCACCCGGCCACCCAGGCCCTCAACGAAATTTGCCAGGCCTTCGTCGAGATGGGCTTTCAAATCTACCGCTCGCCGGAAGTCGAGACCGAGGAGATCAATTTCGAGCTGCTCAACATCCCGGCCCATCACCCGGCCCGCGACATGTGGGACACCCTGCACACCACCGTGCCGGGCACGATCCTGCGCACGCATACCTCGCCCGGCCAGATCCATGCCATGCGCGCCTATGCGCCCAACCCGGTGCGGGTGATCCTGCCGGGGATGGTATACCGCTACGAGCAGACCAACGCCAGCCACGAGATGCAGTTCAACCAGGTTGAGCTGTTGGCCGTGGGCCGCAACATCACCCTGGGTGATCTGAAAGGCGTCATCGAGGGCGTTGCCCGGCGCCTGTTCGGCGACCAGGTGCGCACCCGCTTCCGCCCGTCCTACTTCCCCTTCACCGAACCGAGCGCCGAGGTGGATATGGAGTGCTTCATCTGCGGCGGTAAGGGCTGCACGGTCTGCAAAGGCTCCGGCTGGCTGGAGATCGGCGGCTGCGGGATGGTCCATCCCATCGTGCTGCAAAACGGCGGCTACGACCCCACCCAGTTCTCCGGCTTCGCCGCCGGCCTGGGTCCCGAACGCATCGCCATGCTGAAATACCACATCGAAGACATCCGCTACTTCTGGGGCAACGATGTGCGGTTTTTGGAACAGTTCTGAGGAGGAGAATAGGGAATAGAAAAGTAGTGAGTAGTTGAGATAAGGTTAAGTTTCGTTTTGTTGAAGAATGCAGCGACAATGATCGAGTTCAACTGGCAGGAGTGAATAAATTGAGCAGTGAGGGTCTTGGCAAGCTGGATGTCTGGCGGCGGTCAAAGGATTTCGCGGTCCGTGTATATCGCGAAGTTCTACCTTGTTTGCCACAAGAAGAAAAGTGGGGGTTGGCCAGCCAGGTCCGGCGCAGTTCTCAGAGCATTCCAGCCAACATCGCTGAAGGATATGGCCGATATTATTATCAAGAAAATATTCATTTTTGTTATATCGCCCGCGGTTCCCTCGACGAAACCATCAGCCACCTCATCCTGGCTGCCGAATTGGGCTACCTGCCAGATCCGCTGCGTGAAGCCCTGGTCAGTGACGCGGACGAGTTGATCCGCATGCTCAATGGCTATATTGCCTATCTCAAACGCACCCGCCAGGGAGAAAAAGAACCCGGCTCACAGCCCTCTCTTTCCTAATCATCTATTCTCTTTTCTCTATTTATCTATTCATTACGCTTTACGGAGAAACCCATGGACCTTCCCCTTTCCTGGTTAAAAGATTACATCGACATTGACCTGCCCCTGCTCGACCTGGCCAGTATGCTGACCATGGCCGGGCTGGAGGTAGAAGAAATCCGCCTGGTCGGTTTGCCCGACCCCTACGCCGGGTTTGACCCCAATCAGCCGCACGAGTTCAAGGTGAGCGGCCTGAGCTGGGACCCGGATAAATTCGTCGTGGCCCAGATCGACGAGGTCAGCCCGCACCCCAACGCCGACCGGCTGGTGCTTTGCCGCCTGCAGGACGGCACCGGCGAGATCACCGTGCTGACCGGGGCGCCTAACCTGCTCGAATACCGGGGCATCGGCCCGCTTCAGCAGCCGATCAAAGTGGCCTACGCCCGCGAAGGCGCCCGCCTGTACGACGGTCACCAACCCGGCCAGGTGCTGACCACCCTCAAGCGTACCAAGATCCGCGGAGTCGAATCCTTTTCCATGGTCTGCTCGGAAAAGGAACTGGGCGTCTCCGAAGAGCACGAAGGCATCATCCTCCTGGACGCGGACGCCCCCACCGGCATGCCGCTTTCTGAATACATGGGCGACGCCGTCTTCGAGGTCGCCATCCTGCCCAATATGATTCGCGACGCCTCCATCCTGGGAGTCGCCCGCGAGTTGGCTGCCCTGACCGGCAAGCCCCTGCACCGCCCCCAGCCGCACCTGCCTCAGGGTGGGCCTTCTATCGACGGCAAAGCCGGTATCCGCATCGGGGACCCCAAACTGAACCCGCGTTTCGTGCTCGGCTTGATCTCCGGCGCGCAGAAACGCCCCAGCCCCTACTGGGTGCAGCGCCGCCTGCGCCTGGCCGGTATGCGCCCGATCAACGCCATTGTGGACGCCACCAATTACGTCATGCTCGAGATCGGCGAGCCCCTGCACGCCTTCGATTACGACGTGCTTGTGCGCCGTGCGGGCGGCAACCCGCCCACCATCATCACCCGCACCGCCGAACCCGGCGAAAAGCTGACCACCCTGGACGACGTTGAACGTACGCTAGACGATACCACCATCCTGGTCTGCGATACCGCCGGGCCGCTTTCCCTGGCCGGCGTCATGGGCGGGCAGGAATCCGAGGTCAGCGACACCACCACCAACGTCCTGCTGGAAGGCGCAAGCTGGAATTTCATCAACGTGCGCCGCACCACCCTCACCCAGCACCTGGCCTCCGAGGCAGGCTACCGTTTCTCGCGCGGCGTCCACCCGGCCCTGGCGGTGGAAGGGGTGCAGATGTGCCTCAGCCGCATGGCCGAATGGAGCGGCGGCCAGGTCTATACCGGCCTGGTGGATGAATATCCACTACCCCAGCAGGATCCCGAAGTGGAATTGACCCCGGCGGATGTCCGCCGCCTCCTGGGCATCGAATTGAGCGCTGCCGAAATCGCTGCCATTCTCACCCGCCTGGAATTCACCTGCCGGGTGGAAGGTGACACAGTGTTGGCCAAGACTCCGCCGCATCGCCTGGACATCGGCGAGGGCGTGGTCGGCAAGGCCGACCTGTTGGAGGAAGTCGCCCGGATTTACGGCTATGCGAAGATCCCTGCCCGGCGTATGCCCGACGAACTGCCTCAGGTGCACAGCAACCCCGTGCTGGATACCGAAAACCGCGTGCGCGATGTATTGGTCCGCCTGGGTTTGCAGGAAGTGGTCAATTACCGCCTGACCACACCCGAACGCGAAGCGCGCCTGGATGCGGCCGCCGGCGAGGCTCCGGCGCGGGAATACATCTGGATCAAAAACCCGCTGACCCCCGAGCGGGCGGCCATGCGCCGCAGCCTGCTGGCTTCTGTCCTGGACCTGCTCGAAAAGAACGTCCGCCTGCGCGATCGCCTGGCCCTGTTCGAGATCGGTCCGGTCTTCTGGCCCCGCCAGGGTGAACCTTTACCGGAAGAACGCCAATTCGTGGCCATGGCCGTGACCGGCCTGCGCCGGCCGCCGGCCTGGGATACCTCCCAGAGCGCGTCCCTGGATTACTTCGATCTCAAGGGCATTGTCGAGGAGCTGCTGCAAGTCGTCCACATTCCGGATGCGACTTTTACCCCGGGCGACCACCCGGCCTTCCATCCGGGCAAATGCGCGCGGGTCAGTGTTGGCGAAGTCACCCTGGGCTATTTCGGCGAGCTGCACCCCCAGGTCAAGGAGAGCTACAGCTTTCTCAACCCACCTGTCCTGGCCGGTGAGTTCGACCTGGCCGCCATCCAGGCCCTGTCCGCCCGGCGTTACGAGACCAGCGCGGTGCCGACCTTCCCGCCCACCCTGGAAGATATCGCCGTGGTGGTTCCCGAAACCCTCCCGGCCGCGGACGTGGAAGCGATCATCCGCCAGGCCGGCGGGCGGGCGCTGACGGCCGTGCGCCTGTTCGACATTTTCCGCGGCGAGCAGATCGGCGCCGGGAAAAAGAGCCTGGCCTACAGCCTGACATACCAGGCCAGCGATCACACCCTCTCCACTCAGGAGGCCACCCAGATCCGCCAGAAGATCGTCCGTCGCCTGGACCAGGTGCTGGGAGCCAAATTGCGCAGCTAAGGCCTTGTTGGCATTCCTGCAATCAATTGTCGCAGCCAAAAGATTGGCTGCGACGATTTTCTTAAATGTCGTTGCGAGAAGGCTTTTTTTGCCGACGAAGCAATCTCAACACTGGCAAATAGGGAAATTGCTTCACAAAAACTATTCGCAACGACAAACATGCATGTTTGTTGAATCAAAGCAATCGTCCTACCAGCCAATAAGAGCGGCCTCGGTCTGGAGACCGGGCCGATCCGCTGCTTTCCATGTCGTTTTGTCAATGCGCCCAGGCTGTTGCAATAGCCAGCGTTGAGATTGCCACGCCCTGGCAAAAGCAGCCAGGGCTCGCAATGACATTAAGCGGGATTGTGCTACCGAAGCCAATTCTCAAGCCAGCTACAACATACGTGTTGGGTGGGTGATGGGCTCTTATAGAACGCCAAGGGAATGTTTAGCAACAAAACAACCCAAGCCTTACCCGTAACCCACCATCCCGTTTGGCTATCGCAATCGTTGGGTGACGGGCAAAGCTTGGGTTGGGAAGATGTCATCGATTTCAGCGAACCCATAATCAAGCCCGTCACCCAACCTACATTCTATTTTGACTGGCCGGGATGGGCCTTAGGTAGCAGCACCTTTTTTGCCATTGCGAGGAGGCACATTTCGCTGATGCGCAGTATGCAATCTCAACGCGCGCAGGCTGTTGCAATAGCCAGCGTTGAGATTGCCACGCCCTGGCAAAAGCAGCCAGGGTTCGCAATGACAAAAAAGTACATTCAGCTACCGATATAGTGTTTCCGGCCAATCTGGGGATTGTATGAACGCTAAAAGCCAACAGCTAATCGCTAAAAGCTAACAGCCAATTGCTAAAAGCGAACAGCTAATCGCTAAAAGCTAACAGCTAATCGCTAAAAGCTAACAGCCAATTGCCAACCGCTAAATGGTGGGTTACGGGCGGGCCCTGATAAGACAAACGTAATTGCCATTGCCAGTGTGATCAACGAGCCCTGCACCCACCCTACAGCCGCCTCCACTCGTTGCCCCGGTGCTTTTTCTACAGCCGCCCCCCTCGTTGCCTCGGTGTCTATTTACTCATCCACTATTCTCTAATCTCCCCTATATCACCAACCCCAGCGCCAGCAGCAGCGCAAAGACCAGCTCCAACTGGCCAGTTTGGGCCAGCAGGGCGTTCATTTTCCTTCCGCGGATAGTCGCCACCCGGCGGGCCAGGCTGACCGCCATGGGGATAGAAAGCCAGCTCAACAGGGCCCAGAGGGTAACTGCCCGGGTCAGCACGGCGCCGGCCACGCACAGGTAAGCCAGTACCAACCAGGTCCAGTACTCGATCACCGCGCCGCGCTCCCCCATGCGCACAGCCAGGGTGTGCTTGCCCGAGATCCGGTCGGTCTCCAGGTCGCGCAGGTTGTTGACCGTCAGAATACCGTCGGCGATCAAGCCGGCCGGCAGCGACAGCCACAGCGCGGCCGGGCTGAACGACAGCGCCTGGACGAAATACGTCCCGGCCACAGCCGCCAGGCCAAAGAATAGAAAGACAAACAATTCCCCCAGGCCATGATAGCCCAGCGGATAAGGCCCGCCGGTATAGGCCAGCGCCGAGAGAATAGCCAGACCGCCGATCAGGGCCGCCGGCCAACCGGCTTCCACGATCAGATAGATACCGATCAAGCCGGCCAGGCCAAACACCACCAGCATGCCGGCCACCACATGCCTGAGCGGCAGCAGCCCGGCCTGGGTCACCCGGGTTGGCCCCAGGCGCTGATCGGTGTCCGCGCCTTTCTGATAATCGAAATAATCGTTGGAAACATTGGCCCCGATTTGCAGCAATAACGCCACCGCCAGCGCGGCCAGCGCCGGGCCAAAACGGAACACCCCTTCTCCCACGGCCAATCCTATCCCAATAATTACCGGCGCCGCCGCAGCCGGCAGCGTTTTCGGCCGTGAAGCCAGCAGCCAGGCCTGCCAGTAACCCGGTTTCAGGTGAACTGTTTCATTTTCCATGCGCGTATTCTCTCCCGCGCTGATTATAATCGCTTGCATTGAGAAGGGGAAACTGCCCAACCTGATGAATAGAAACCCAAATTTGAGGTATTTGCGAGGGCTTCGCCCTCGCAAATACCTCAAATTTGGGAACCGTAAACCAAGAAATTGACTGTCCAAAAATGCCGATTCCTCCGGTAAAATAAGATCAGATCGTGGGAACATTTGTCTCGACAAACGACTGGGGGCATCCGCCGGGGAACCATATTTCCTGGCAACAGGATCGATTGAACACCAGGAAGTTAAGGATGGAGCAAAAAAAGCGGCGGTTAGTTGTTTATTCCGAACAGGCGATTTTCTTGCGGGGGCTTGAGAACATGCTGGTCGCCTTATCCGAATATGACCTGGTCGGTGAAGCCCGCTCTGGGACCGAAATTGCCCAGCTTTGCCAGATTACCCGGCCAGAAATGGCCCTGATTCACCACCAGGGTGGAAGCAAAGACCTGGCCACCCTGGTCGACCTGGTTAGCCAGCAGGCCGGCCTGCGCGCCATCATTCTGCTATCTGACTTCGACGACGACCTGCTGGAAGGCCATACAGACGAACGCCTGTTTCACCTCTCCAGCAGCGTGAGTGAGGATGAATTCAAGTCGGCCCTGGAAAAAATTTGCGTACAGATCTGCGAACCCCTTCGTCCGGCCGGGGAAAGACAGTCCTTCTTCGCTCACGAGCCGGTCGATGACGACGACCAGGCCGGAGAATTGGGCCATTTTACGCCACAGCCACGCAGCGAAGAACTGATCAACACCGAGCTGGTCATGGCCGGCAAGATCCAGGCAACCATTTTGCCCGAGGAACCGCCCAAAATCGAAGGCTGGGACGTTGCGGCCGTGCTGCTGCCGGCCCGCGAGACCTCGGGCGACTTTTACGACTTTATCCCCATGGCCTACGGCAAGATGGGCATTGTCATCGCGGACGTGACCGACAAGGGCATGGGGGCAGCCTTGTTTATGGCCCTGAGCAGCACCCTGATCCGCACCTTCGCGGCCCGGTTCCCAACCCTGCCCGCCTTGACCCTGGATGCAGTCAATGAACGGATCCTTTCCGATACGCGCGGGAGTATGTTCGTCTCGGTGCTCTTCGCCATCCTGGAACCTTACACCGGACGGCTGGTGTTCGCCAACGGCGGACATCCGCCCGGTTTTCTCATCGGCAAACATGGCGGTAAGACCTCTGTCCAATACCTGCGGCCCACCGGAATGGTGCTGGGGGTATCCGAGCAGGCCAATTGGAAGCAAAAGTCTCTGCGCATGGCGCCCGGTGATACGCTGGTGCTCTATACCGATGGCATCGTTGAAGCCCAGAACCCGTTAGGCGAGTTTTACGGTGAGGAACGCCTGATTGATATGCTCCTTTCGATGACGCGAAGCGGCGCCCGAGCGGTCAAAGACGGACTGATCGAATTGGTCCAGCGGTTCGTGGGCAGCTCTTTCCGCCAGGATGACATTGCGATAGTCGTCATCCAGCGGGAAGCCTGAGCCAAAAAAAGGAGCACTAAAAAGTAATTAATTATGAGGAGTTTGGGACCGGGCTACGCCCGTTCCCAAACTCCTCATAACGAACTTTGAGTGCACCCGTCAAAAAGCTCACTCTGGCATCGCGGCGAAAATCAATTACAATAAATTCAAGTCTAAATACTCAGCCATCGCAGAAGAACAAGGTGTTTTTATTATTTTGCAAGCTATGCATGCAAAATAATAAAAATAGCACCCCTTCTGAACTTGCTTGAGCTGGCAACAAGGATTCTACAAGGATGATTTCTCGATGAAACGACTTTTAATGGTAATCAGCGCTACCCTGGCGCTTTCTTTCTTATTCCTGCACGCAGCCCCGCAAACGGCCGCGGCCGCGGATACCCCGGCTTCGCAGAACGGTGACAAGCCGCTGTGCCTGCCGGGATCCGGCTCCAGTGATGCTACGGACTGCCTGGCCCTAGGCCCCTACCAGCAAATCAGCAGCCTGGCCGGTACCGGCCTGACCTACCCCATCCGCCCGCTTCCAGGGGTCAAGCCAGACCCTTCTTCTGTCGGTCAGCCCGGTGTCGATCGCCAAGATCAACCTGCCTGGCACTGAGAAAGCGCCCGTCTTCGCCACCTTTGACGACGCCGTTCAGGGCACCAATCCCACCCGCTACATCGACCCAGGCGACCTGCGTTACGTGTCCTATGCGGACGTGCAGTATTCTGCCAACAACAAGCCCTACGTCATGCTCAAATCGGGCGAGTGGATGCGCGCCTCACCGATCGCCTTCTCCAATTTCCAGGGCCTGGAATTTTCCAAAACCCCGGATAATTCCTTCGGCTGGATCACTGATACGGCCGAAGTGCATGCCGCTCCGGGCTACGCTTCGCCGGTGGTTGACGCCATTTACCACCGTTACGATGTGGTCCAGATCTACGACGTTCAGCACAAGGACAGCACGGATTGGTATATGATCGGCTTGAACCAATGGGTCGAGTGGCGCTACATCCGCCAGGTGCGCATCGACACCACTCCCCCGGATGGCGTGACCGGCGACCGCTGGATCGATGTGGACCTGTACGACCAGACTCTGGCGGTGTACGATCACAACCAACTCGTTTTTGCCACCCTGGTCGCCTCAGGCGGTGAGCCGTTCTATACCCGCCCAGGCTTGTTCCAAATCTATGAAAAGAAAGATACCGAGACCATGTCCGGCGCCTTCGAGGCCGACCGCTCGGATTATTATTACCTGCAGGACGTGCCCTGGACGATGTATTTCGACGAAAACCGGGCCTTGCACGGCGCCTACTGGCGGATCTTATTCGGCTACCCGGGCACCCATGGCTGCGTCAACCTGTCGATCGGCGATTCCAAGTGGCTCTTCGATTGGGCCAACGTAGGCGAATACGTCCACGTCTGGGATCCTTCCGGCCAGACGCCCACCGACCCCAGTCTGTACGGAAAAGGCGGGGCCTAGAATTAGATGCGGGTTTTTTATTTGGGCGGTTTATCGCCCAAATAAAAAACCCGCTTATTCGAATTAACCGAGGGTAAAGCCGGCCCAGGTATGGGTCAGGCTAAACCGCAGCAGATCCACCAGGCCGATTTGCAGCATGGCGGTGGTCAGGCCGGCCAGCATCGGCACCCAACCATCTTTCCAACTCTTGAACGTGTTTTCTTTGTGGAAAAAGATGACCCACAGCAGGGCGTAGCACAGGCTGAGCACCAGCGGGACCGTCGCGGCGCTCAACAGCGCCAGCGGAAACAGCAGGATTGGGTTCTGGCCGTAAATCGCCAGCCCGCACAGCGCTGCGATCAGCAGCAAGGCCGGCACCTGAGACCATTTTTCCAGGGCCGGGCGATCCTCATAAACGCGCCAGAAAGTCTGGTTGAAGATCGGCAGCACGATCAGCGCTACCAGCAGGCCCATCCCTACCCCGGTAGCCAGCCGGAGCCAGTTTTGTGAGGGGTACAGATAAGGCGCCTGGGGGAAGAATTGCAGGTACGAATTCAGCCCGTCCACCCCAAAAGTGATGAAGAAAATGCTCAGCGGGATGCTGATTTTCAACGGCGGGATTTTGCCTCTGCGGCCATAGTGTAACTGGTAGAGGATGCCCACCAACATACCAATGTACATGCCCGAGCAGCGCGCGCACAAGGGGATCTGCCGGTCGCCGAGGAAAAAGGAGCGCACGGCGATGCGGTGGCAGACTGCATAGCCAATGGCATCGGCCTTGCCCAGCAAGCCGGAGGGGGTCAGCACCAGCCACACGCCGAACACCGAAACCGCCAGCAGGACCAGCAGGCCTTTACCGATCGGCCCCCAATGGGCTTTACGACTTTGCACAGGGGTGTTACTTGTTTCCATAACGTCCGATTATACCGACAAGTACGGTGCCGGGCAAAATTAATCGGGAACTTATCTATAAGGTTTATCGTCATATAAAAAGTGGCCTGCTGCCTATTTGCGCTGCAGGCGAGATTTCTCCCCCTGGCATAATAAAACAAACGGCAGTATGATCTTTTTTTGAGAAAACGATGGAGTAACTATAATGACCAAGGTTAAAATCAGTATATTTTCGATCGTAATTCTGGCGATGCTGGCAGCATGTACGGCCACGCCGACCCCGCAGCCGACTGCGACCACAGAACCGTCCACATCCACGCCCGCACAGGTGGACACCCCCTTTGTGCCGGCCACCAATACCCCCGAACCGACGGCAACCCCGGTCGTCCTGGCGACCTCCATCTCCAACTACCCCGCCGAAGGCTACGGCCCCACGGATTTCCCCGATAACGTTGACCCGTTGACTGGAATGACCGTGAGCGACCCACAAATCCTCAACCGGCGGCCGATCATCATCAAAGTTGAGAACCTACCGCGCGAAGACCGCCCGCAATCCGGCCTGTCGAGCGCCGACATTGTCTATGAATATTACACTGAATATGGCACCACCCGCTTCGCGGCCGTATTTTACGGGCAGGACGCTGAAAAAGTAGAGCCCATCCGCTCGGCCCGGTACAGCGATGTGAATTACGTTCAGATGTACAAAGGTGTCTTCGTGTTCGGCAGCGCCTACGCCCCGGTGTTACAACGCATGCTGAACTCCGATTTCGGCAACCGCCTGGTCCTGGAAAATTCCTATTCTTGCCCGGCCGTCTGCCGCGATAACACGACCGGCAGCAATTTCTTGATGGCCAACACCAGCGCGCTGCAAAGCTATCTGAAGACCGTCGGGATCAATAATTCCAAACAGGACCTGACCGGCATGTACTTCAATGCCACCGCCCCTGACGGCGGCCAGGCTGCCGACCAGTTGTTCGTGCGCTATTCAGGCGCGATCTACAACCGCTGGGATTACGACCCGACCACCAATAAATATTCCCGTTTTGTGGATACTCAAAACGACACTTCCGGGACAGACCCGCAGTATGCCCAACTGACCGATGCCGCTACCGGCGAACCGATCACGGCCGACAACGTCCTCATCATTCAGGCCAAACACACCAACACTGACTCGCGCCCGGGTGTAGAGGTGCTGGATGTTTCTATCATCGGTACCGGCCCGGCCTACCTGGCCCGCAACGGCCAGTTGTACTCCGTAAAATGGGAGCGCGACAAGACCACCGACGTACTGCATCTGGTTGATGACCAGGGCAACAATGTACCCTTCAACCCCGGCCAGACCTGGATCGAGTTGATGTCCAATAACACCACCATTTCGCAAGACGGTAACGCCTGGCACTTCAATTTCCTGGCCGACTGGTAAAGAATAAAGGTGTTTTTGTGAAGCGCTGCTTCACAAAAACACCTAAAGCCTTATAGATTAGAACCCCGAATTAAAGTGTTTGTGGGGACTTCGTCCCCACAAACACTTTTAATTCGGGGACTTTTTTTGTAAGCGTGATCAGTCAAAAAAACACAAACGAATTTGTAAACTTCCAAATGGCCTACTTGACATGCACTTGTGTTTATGGAATACTATAAACAGGTTCTGGTGAAATCACCAACCTCTTAAATAGCCATCCTTATGAATGAGGAGGTGATGTGAAAATGACAGATAGTAGTTTGCGTCTGGCTGCGGCATCCCTCCTCGGTCTCCGATAAGGTTGCCGCAGCCTAAATAAATCAGAAGAACCGTCCGTCTGGGCGGTTCTTTGACGTTAACAGCTCTCCGGTTGTATAGTAGAATCCTTTACATGAAGACAGCCCGTAAAAACATTTTACTTTCCAACGATGACGGGATCGATTCGCCCGGTCTCTGGGCCGCCGCTGCTGCCCTATCCAAGCTCGGATTTGTAACCATCGCTGCCCCCGACACGCAATATTCCGGAGCCGGACGCAGTCACCCGCTATATACCGATGGACGCATCACCGAACGGAAATTGCTCATCGGCAGCCAGGAATGGACCGCCTACGCGATCAACGGTTCCCCCGCTCAGGCAGTCATGTACGCGATCATCGATCTGCTGCCCCAAAAGCCCGACCTGGTCATCTCCGGCATCAATTATGGCGAGAACCTGGGTAGTGACATCACCATCTCCGGGACGGTCGGGGCGGCCATGGAAGGGGCCGCGTTTGGCATCCCGTCCCTGGCCATTTCCTTGCAGCTCACCGATGACGGTTACACTGCCAACTCGCACACGGTTAATTTTTCGACCGCGGCATTTTTCACTACCTATTTCGCCCAAAAAATGCTCGACAAGGGCTTACCCCCGGACGTGAACATTTTGAAGATCGACGTTCCCGCCCTGGCCAACCCACAAACCCCCTGGAAAACCACTCCGCAGAGCACCCACCGGTACTTTACCCCCGTTTCCAGGCGGGCCAGCCTCTTTGAAGACCCCGGCAAAGTCGAATACCTGCCGCTCAGCCAGGGGGAAGCCGCAAACAACTCCGCAACGGATGCCCATACGGTGGTGGTGGACCAGATGGTCGCGGTCACGCCGCTCAGCCTGGACATGACCTCGCGCCTCAAAATGGGGGACCTGGACCAGCTCTTGCGAGATGCCTGATCCCGCGATCTCCAAAGCGTTTTCGCAGGCTTCGCGTGTGAAAAATATCAAAGGCTCGCTAATTCCATTACTTGCCCGGGTTGTTAAAAGATATATCCTGGGTCCTGGCTCTTCGAGCCAAAACCCAGGGTTGATTTCCAGTCGAATTAGTCAATGCTTTTTAGGGGGCGTTCGGGTAGCCCGGCAACGTAGACGTTGATGTCGTCGAAATCTATTATTTGGCCAGTGCGTTTCAACCAGTAAAGCTCATCATCCAAAATAGTATGGCTGCCTGATTGGTTGACAGAATCTACAAACTCACCACTGAACAAATCCTGAAAACAATGCTCCCCAATTTCGTACATGATTGAACCGTCCGCAAGGACGATCACCCAACGACGGTTGCAAACAGTTCCACCAGGCATGGTCGATCCAGGGAGTTAGAGTCTTCAGGCCGCCGAGGCTGTGACAAATGCGCCAAAGGTCGTGTTGCGCAGCCGGGTAACCAGCTCAGCCTGAGCATCGCACCATAACGGGCGCACCGGGCAGTCATCGCCAAACGGGCAGGCATCAACCGAATTGGTGCATTCATTCAGCGCGATTGGCCCATCGATGGCTTCAACAACTTCCAAGATGCTGATATTTTCTGGCGGGCGCGCCAGGGATACGCCACCGCGAGCGCCGCGAGATGTATGGATCAGGCCTGCGATCGATAGTTGAGAAATAATTTTAGCCAAAAAGGAAGGGGGAATGCGCTGCTCTTCGGCAATTTGGCTGGTTGCAGCCCGTACGGTTGGGTCCAATTTGGACAGGTAGAGCATAGCTCTTAGTGCATAGTCTGCCTGACGTGTAATTTGCATAGTCTTACATCCTTTTTTTAATTTGAAAATTGGGTAGGAATACTCTATTTATTAATAAGTTTATTTCAACCATTTTTATCAAACAAGTGACAGAGATCACTTTTCGGTTTGACATTTAGCTTTGCATTCATCACCTTTATGGCCCCGCTCGACAGCCCCCAAACCAGCGGTTATAATCCTCGCATGGCCGGTTACAACTTTTACATCCCCATTCAGGTCCGCTACAACGACCTGGACCCCCAATGGCATGTGAACAATGCCCGTTATTTGACCTACCTCGAACAGACCCGCCTGGCTTATTTCATGAACCTGGGCCATTTCGACGGCGAACATTTTTTCGACCTGGGCCTGATTGTTGCGGATATTCACATTGCCTACGTCGCTCCCATCCGCCTGACCGAAAAAATCCGAGTCGGGATGAAAGTCACTCGCCTGGGAAACAAGAGCTTCAACAGCGAATATTTGATCGAAAACGAAACCACCGGCGAGGTCAAAGCCCGCGCCGAGGCCGTGATGGTCACTTTCGATTACAACCAAAACAAAAGCATTCCCATTTCTCCGCAACTGCGCCAGGATATCGCCGCCTTTGAAGGCATCCCGGCCGGAGCCGAGACGCACTGATTTTCCAGGATATCCCTATGAATTCACTCCCCGTAATCGACACCAACGCATTAACCCTCTTTCTGACCGATTTGCTCAATACACCCAGCCCAACTGGTTTTACCGGTAAAGCCATTGAATTTACCGGCGAAGCCTTCCGCAAAATCCCCGGCATCACCCTGACCCAAACTCGCAAAGGCGCCTTGATGGCCCGCGTAGAAGGCGAACGCAACGATAAACCCCGCTCGTTAACCGCTCACGTCGATACCCTGGGCGCCATGGTCAAGGAGATCAAGCCGAACGGCCGGTTAAAAATGACCCAAATCGGCGGGCTGCCCTGGAACGCCATCGAAGGCGAGGGCGTGACCGTCTTTACCCAGTCCGGCAAACGCATCCGCGGGAGCGCCTTGATCGAGGTGGCATCCACCCACGTTTACGGCGAAAAACTGAGCAGCACCCCGCGTAACGAAGAAACCCTGGAAATTCGCCTGGACGAGCGCACCACCAGCCCGGCCGAGACCGAGTCCCTGGGCATCCGCGTGGGCGATTTCATCGCCTTTGACCCGCGCGTGGAAGTAACCAACGGCTTTGTCCGCTCGCGTCACCTGGACGACAAAGCCTGTGTCGCCTGCGTTGTGGCGGCTTTGCAGGCCCTGCACCAGGCCGGCCGAAAACCGCGCCAGACCGCCTACGCCTTGATCAGCAATTACGAGGAAGTTGGCCACGGCGCCGCCACCGGTTTCCCGGCCGAGGTCGGCGAGCTGGTCGTGGTCGACATGGCCGCTGTAGGCGAGGGCCAGGCCTCCGACGAATTCCATACCACCCTGTGCGTCAAAGACTCGGGCGGCCCTTACGATCACAACCTGAGCAACCGAATGCGCCGCCTGGCCGAAAAATATGCTATTCCCTACCAGGTAGATATTTATCCCTATTACGGCTCCGACGGCACGGCCCTGCTGCGCAGCGGCGCCGACCTGGCAGTCGCGCTGATCGGCCCGGGTGTGGATGCCTCTCACAACTATGAGCGCACTCACCTGGATGCCCTGGTGTCGACCACCCAGTGGATCATGGCCTATTTGCTGGAAGAGTAAGCGCGTTGACTTTGTTCCACCTGGATAAAACCAAACGGATCGCCCGCGAAAAGGCCACCATCTTCCAGCTTATCCGCTTATATTGCCATGACCACCATCCTGCTGAGGACGCGTTATGCCCGAATTGTGATGCGCTCTACCGGTACGCCCTCCAGCGCATCGAACATTGCCCCTTCCAGCAAGCCAAGCCGACCTGCGCGAACTGCACAGTGCATTGCTACAAACCGGCTATGCGAAGCCAGGTCCGCCAGGTGATGCGCTATGCCGGCCCGCGCCTGCTCTTGCGCCACCCAGGGTTGACCCTCCTGCACCTGCTGGACGGCCGGCTGATGAAAGCGCCGGCATTGCCGGGCAATTCAAGCAAGAATTAAGATGTTCTATATTTTTTTGCGTATGAATCACACGAAAAAATATAGAACATCTTAATTCGCTTCAGGCGACAAACCCCCACATTTCGAAATAAGCCAAAAAGATCGCCTGGCCCAAGGCGAAGAAAAAGAACAGGGCCAGCCTGCTCCATTTTCTTTTCACAATTTGCGAACAGCCGATAAAAATAACAAAAATCGACAGGAGATATCGCGAATAGCTGGAGGATATATTCCCGTCGATCGTTTTGCACAACAACAGTGCCATCGACCCCCAGGTATAGCTCAATTCGAATGGCTCCGCTTTATCGCTCGTCTTGAGCAAAATAAAAATAGCCAGAAGGGTTAGAACAAGGTCACCCGCGCGTGCAACCAGCGAAAAATTGACCGCATGGGCAGGCAAAAACATACTGGAAAAATTGCCCAAAAGCCCTACCCACGGCCAGGTCATGGCGACATGCCAGCCTAAATTGAGGGAAACCCATGGCCAAGGCGCGCCAACGGCCCATTTTATGTACAAGACATAGATCAGGAAGGCCATTGGCACCATTCCTAAGGCCATGATCCGCTTGAGAATTTCGCTCAAGGTGAGCCCGGCCGGGTTCTCACGAAAATCCTGTATCATCAGTACCAGGATGGGCAGGCACAACACAATCCCCTGGTTACGCGTTAAAACGGCCAATACACCAAATAACCCCGCCGGCAGCCACTTCTGGCTGCGGGCAAAAGACAGGCAGGCCAGAGTGAAAAGCAGAAACAACGATTCGGTGTACCCGGCCACCAGGAAAAAGGCGGTCGGAAAAGCCATGATCCAAAACAATGTTTCTTTGACCTGGCCCCGGTCACAAAACCGGCCGGTATAGCCGGCCATTAAAACAAAAAATCCCCAGGCAGCCAGGTTGGCGATGAGCAAGGCGCAAATCGTCGGATCGTCAATCAACAAGCCGGTGATCTTGATCAGAAATGGATAGAGCGGCGGCCAAACGGTGTTGTTGTTTTGCGGATCGTAGCCGTTGACCGCCAGAGAAATGTAATCTACCGTATCCCAGCGCAGCCAGGGCAGAACCAGGTATTGCGCAAGTGGGCTTTGGCTCAATTCTTCCGTCTCGTTGTGGATTATCTCGCGGTCCAGGGTCGCCCGAGGCGGGTAATACACCGCCAAAAGCGCCACCACCGCGGTGATCGCGATCCGGTAGGTGATAAAGGCTACACTCCCGAGGTATACCGGAGAAGCCTTAATTTGCCTGAATATGCCACGAGATTTCAATGTCATCGGTGATGATTCTGCGAAGGAAGGATATTTTTTATTTCCCCGCAAATCTGCTTTGTACCTGTCCTGGGAATACTGCTGCCCGGCTTAGTTTGGACAGGTCCTTAGTGGCGGTCTCGCGAAATTGACGGCATATCCCCCTGACCCCTTGCAATCCTTCTTTCCCCTGATCCCAGAAAAAGGAAAGGATCTCCCAACCTCTCCGTTAATGGAGAGAGAGGTTGGATGAGGGCTGTTCGTAAAGTAAGCGGGAGTGCCACTAAGTTGTACTTTTCAGTGGATTGTATAAATTATACCTGGCAATTTTCCCAGACTCTGGTAAACTGCATTAACAGTTTCGTTAATTGTACAAAAAACAGTGGATTTGACCGATTTCTTCGCGGTGAAGCTCACAATCCCCCGAACAGGTGACTCGACAACCTTTTAAAGTCTGGTAGAATTTAAACAAGATAAAAACAGTCGTTACTGCTATATCTGATGGCAGAAAAGCTTTTCTGCCGTAAGCCGAGTAGTTAGAATCAGTCATTTCTTGCTGTTTGTTTTTGCAGCGTGTTGTGGGGTTCACTCCCCAATTTGTTTTGATCCATTCCAAAAGAATGGATTTCTTTGAAAGTATAGGAGGAAGTTGCCTTGTCCGGCATGGAACGTTTTACCCAACGAGCTCGCAGGGTGTTGAGCCTGGCGCACCAGGAAGCAGAACGAATGCGCCACAATACAATCAGCACCGAACATTTGCTGTTGGGACTCATCCAGGAAGAAGGCGGAATTGCTGGCCGGGTCTTACGGGACCTGGGATTAGAACCCGAACGCGTTCAGGAAATGGTTGAACGAATTAGTGGCATTGGTCAATATCGCGGTACAAAGATTGACCTTTCGGCAGGGGTGCAACAGGTGCTGGAATACGCAATCGACGAAGCCCACCGCATGGGACATCATTACATAGGCACCGAGCATCTTCTGCTCGGATTGGTGCGTTCAACTGAAGGTAAAGCCATGGAAGTCTTACGCAAACTTGGCGTTACCCCCGAACAAATTCGCCGGCAAACTCGCCGCGTGTTGCAGGAAAGCAGCAGCGCTCCGCAAGGAACGACCAGCGGGCGAACCGCAACACAACAGAGTACCCAACGACAGGAACAAAAATCACAAAAAAGTGGATTGGTCGATCAGCTCGCTACCGACCTGACTTCTTTAGCCGAGGAAGGGAAACTGGACCCGGTTATTGGGCGTCAGATGGAGATCGAGCGGGTCATCCAGATCCTGGCCCGGCGCACGAAAAACAACCCAGCGTTGATCGGGGAACCGGGGGTAGGCAAAACGGCCATCGTGGAAGGCCTTGCCCAGCGCATTATCGAGGGCGATGTACCCGCCCCATTACTGGGTAAACGAGTTTTGCAACTGGACGTCGGTTCGCTGGTCGCGGGTACCATGTACCGTGGCCAGTTCGAGGAACGCTTGAAACGCGTGATCGATGAGCTGAAAGCCTCGGAGGCTATCCTATTCATCGACGAAGTCCATATGCTGGTCGGAGCCGGCTCGGCCGGTTCCTCAGTGGACGCGGCCAACATCCTCAAGCCGGCCCTATCCCGCGGTGAGTTACAGGTCATCGGCGCCACCACTCTGGACGAGTACCGAAAACACATCGAGAGCGACGCTGCCCTGGAGCGGCGTTTCCAACCAATCACCGTCAACGAACCGACGGTGGAGGAAACTATTCAAATTTTGCATGGCATCCGCAGCGCCTACGAAGAGCATCACCGCCTGCTGATCTCGGATGAAGCCATTGACTCGGCTGCGCGCCTTTCGGCCCGCTATGTAACCGAGCGTTTCTTGCCCGACAAAGCCATCGACCTGATCGACGAATCGGCTTCGCGGGTGCGGATGTACAAAAGCCCGGCAGCCCAGACCTCGAAAGAATTGATGGCCAAGCTGCGCGAAGTGCGCGAGAACCATAACCTGGCCCTCGAAGATGGGCGTTACGAAGAAGCCCAGGACATCCTCGAAAAAGAAACCGTCCTGGAAAACGAACTCGAGAGCCTGCGCACCGGCTGGGACCGTGAGAACAGCCCGGTCGTGACCGCGGAGGATATTGCCGAAGTGGTGTCGATGTGGACCGGTGTTCCGGTCATGCAAATGGCTCAGGCCGAATCAGAGCGGCTGCTGCACATGGAAGATGAGCTGCGCCAATCGATCATCGGCCAAGAGGAAGCCATCGAAATGATCTCCAAGGCCGTCCGGCGGGCACGTTCAGGCCTGAAGGACCCCCGCCGCCCGATTGGTTCCTTTGTGTTCCTTGGACCGACCGGTGTTGGCAAGACCGAACTGACCAAAGCCCTGGCGCGCTTCCTGTTTGGCAGCGAAGACGCCATGGTGCAATTGGATATGTCCGAGTTCATGGAACGGCACACCGTCAGCCGCCTGGTCGGGGCTCCTCCCGGATACGTCGGTTACGAAGAAGCCGGCCAGCTCACAGAAGCGATCCGCCGCCGGCCGTACTCGATTGTGGTGTTCGATGAGATCGAAAAGGCCCATCCCGAGGCGCACAACATGCTCTTGCAGATCATGGAAGAAGGGCATTTGAGCGATGCACGCGGCCACAAGGTCGATTTCCGTAACACGATCATCGTGATGACGTCCAATATCGGCGCCGATGTGATCAAACGCCAGAGTTCCTTTGGCTTCCAGCTCGCCCGAGATGAAAACGAAGAGGAAAAACATGCCTACGAAGAGATGCGCAAGAAGCTGACCAATTCGCTCAAACGGGTCTTCCGCCCGGAGTTCATCAACCGGTTGGATTCTGTCGTCGTCTTCCACGCCTTGAGCAAGGACGACCTGCATAAGATCGTGTCCCTGGAAATCCGCAAAGTGGCCGACCGGCTGGTCGAAAACAACATCACTTTGCGAGCCACGGATGGCGCCATCGATCAACTTGCCGAAGAAGGCTACGACCCCGATATGGGTGCCCGACCCCTCCGCCGGGTGATCCAGAACAAAATCGAGGATCGCATGTCGGATGCGCTCTTGGGCGGCCAATTCTCCGAAGGAGATGAGGTTGTGGTGGACGTCAACGAAGACCACGAGATCGTCCTAAGCAAGGGTGACGAAAACAGCGAACCTGAAGAGGCACTCGAAGCCAGCGTCTGAAATTCTACAATAAGTTGAGAGGCCTCCCTTTTACGGGAGGCCTCTTTTTATTATCCGGCATGCGAGCTGGCAATTAAAGCTTTTTTGGTTCTGCTCATCTAGCGCACAATTGAGGGGGTGTTTATGGTTTTTCGTGTGCTTCGCACACGAAAAACCATAAACACCCTTCAATTTCCAAACTCTCCAGAACTGAAAAAGCCGTCCATCCGTACCTGTTCACCGTTAAAAAATTTCATTTTGGAAAGGAATTTTTCTGCCTTTCCAAAATAACCTTGCGTTTTGCAAACATGGGATATAATAACGGTATATCCTTTGCCCGGTGAAATTGCTGATCGTTCATTCAGGTGCATCCAGGGGGACGGGCCATAACACACTTGTGAAAATACGCAGTTGTATGCACTGCTTTGTTCGGGTTGGCACTCCAATGATTTGATTACCATTTGCCTGAACATTGCGTATCAGGTTCGAGTAATCTATTCCAGCGGGGGCATGACCCTATCGACCGATCCATTTAGAAGAATCCCCACCCCGAATGGGTGCTTTGCTTAATAACGCAACATTAAAGAATTCAATTTGAACAGGTAACATATTTAAATCTATGTGGGTATTGCATGCGCATTGGCAACCGCCACGGCGCACGTCGGATTCTGGCGGAATACTTTTTTGGGCCGAAAGTCCTGAAAGTAAACCGGAACCACGTGGGCGTGGTATGGCAGCTAAAAAGACACAACTTCGCGACCATCCGTATTGCCTGGAGCCGGATACAATCCGGCTGCAAATCGGAGCCGGCACACCGCTAGACGACGCCCAGATTGGCGCTGTCCGCCTGCGCCTGCCATCGACACGCAATTCTCCCCTGCCCTCCCCCGAGTTGAACCCGGAGTGGGAACTGGACCAGTTTTCCTCGCCCGGGTTAGCTCCCTGGTTGGTGCGGGGATTATGGCTGCCGGCCGGCAAGGCTTACGGGGTCCTGGCCAACCTGCCCAATGAAAGCAAGACCAGCGGCTTCGTCCTTGGCACCGACGCGCATTACTGGCAACTGGTGTGCGGCCTGGTGCTGGAAGTGCTGGCCGAACAAAAGATGCTGCCCACCATGGTACAGGCCCAGGCGGATGGCCAGCTCGACACCTATTATGCCCGTTGGCTGCCCGTCCTGGACGGGCCTCAGGATGGCCCCCGGCTGGCCTTGCTGGAACGCAGCATGCCGGCCATTTGCCGCTCCGAAGTGGGCACCCAGACCAACGTCGGCAAAACCATCCAGCAATCGCGCCATACTGCCCATTCGCTGCTGGATACTTTCCTGAAAGGCACGGTCGATTTGCTGGCCCGCGCCTGGGGACGCAGCAAGGCCCCCCTGCTGCTGCCTGAAAAGAATAACACCCTGGATTTCTGGCTGGCAGCTTTATTTACCCCGGATGCCCGGGTGAATGCCTCCAACGGCCAGCTTCAGGCGCTCAACAGCAGCCTGCGCGCCTGGCTGCGCAACCTGCACGCCGCGGGCGACGAGAATTTCCGCATCGCTTTCCGCCTGATCGCCCCGGACCCCAACGAAAAGAATGGCAACGGCAGCCGCTGGGAATTGCAGTACCTGTTACAGTCCCGCAGTGATCCCACCCTGCTCATTTCTGCCGAAGAGGTCTGGTTCCGCTCCAAGCAAGAGCTATTAGCCATTCACAACCGTTTAATCCAGCCCCAGGATACCCTCCTGGCCGGGCTGGGATATGCCGCCCGGCTGTTTTCCCCCATTCTGACCAGTTTGCAGGCCCGTCACCCGACCGGCCTGGACCTGGATACCCAATCGGCTTACACTTTCTTGCGCGAAGCCGTGCCGCTGCTCGAGCAGGCCGGGTTTGGCATCCTGGTGCCCGATTGGTGGAACCAGCGCGGCGCTCGACTGGGTGTGCGCATCCGCCTGACCCCACGTGCCGATCAGCCAAACGACCTGAAACACGCCGTCAAACTCGGCCTGGGCACCCTGGTTCACTTCGAATGGGAACTTTCCCTGGGCGATACGACCCTCACCCGCCAGGAATTCGAGGAACTGGCCTCGCTGAAGATGCCGCTGGTCAAAGTGCGCGGACAGTGGGTCCAGCTCGATGTCGACCAGGTCGAAGCCGCCTCCCGTTTCTGGGAAGAGCAGGAACACTCCGGCGATATGGGCCTGTTGGAAGCCGCCCAGTTGGCCCTGGGAGGCCAATCCGCTCACGGCCTGCCGCTGGACGAAGTCCAGGCGGACGGCTGGGTCGCCGACTGGCTCGACCAGCTTTCCGACAACCACCGCTTGATCGAAATGTCTCAGCCTTCCAGCCTGAACGGCACCCTGCGCCCCTACCAGCGCCTGGGTTACTCCTGGCTGGCATTCTTCCGCAGTTGGGGCATGGGCGCCTGCCTGGCCGACGACATGGGGCTGGGCAAGACAATTCAGGCACTGGCACTTCTGCTACACGAAAAAGAATCGCTGGGTAAGCTGCCCGGACCGGTGCTCTTGGTCTGCCCCACCTCGGTGGTAGCCAATTGGGACCGTGAAGCCGGCAAGTTTGCACCCACGCTGACCACCCTGGTTCACCAGGGACCCAGTCGTCTGCGCGAAGAGGAATTCGTCAAAGCCACTAAAGAATGTGACCTTGTCTTGACCAGCTACGCGCTGCTGCGGATGGACCAGGAAACCATGCAGTCCATCCAATGGTACGGCGTGATCCTGGACGAGGCCCAAAATATTAAGAACCCCGGGGCCAAACAGACCCAGGCTGCCCGCAAGCTCAAAGCCGGTTTCCGCTTTGCCCTCACCGGCACGCCGGTCGAAAACCGCCTGGGCGAGTTGTGGTCGATCATGCAGTTCCTCAACCCCGGCTACCTGGGCCCCCTGGAAAAATTCCGCCGAGAATTCAGCATCCCGATCGAACGTTTCAGCGACAAAGAAGCCACCACCCGCCTGAAACAAATGGTCAGCCCCTTCATCCTGCGCCGGCTTAAGACCGACCCGCGGGTGATCCAGGACCTGCCTGAAAAGATCGAAATGAAAGAGTACTGCTACCTGAGCGAAGAGCAGGCCACCCTTTACGAAGCCGTGGTGCAAAACTCGCTCAAACAGGTGGCCGAAAGCGATGGAATCGCCCGGCGCGGTATGGTCCTGACCATGTTGACCCGCCTCAAGCAGGTCTGCAACCACCCGGCCCAGTACCTGAAAGAACCGGCCGAGAAATCGCCGCTGGGCAACCACACCAATGGCCGCAGCGGAAAGTTATCCCGCCTGGAAGAAATGCTGGAAGAAGTACTCTCCGCCGGCGACAAAGCGCTGGTATTTACCCAGTTCGCCGAGATGGGCCACTTGCTCAGTACCTACCTGCCGGATATGCTGGGCTGCCCGGTGTATTACCTGCACGGCGGTACCCCGATCACTGCTCGCGAACAAATGGTGCGCCGCTTCCAGGAAGATGACACAGCGCCGCCTATTTTCATCCTTTCGCTCAAAGCCGGCGGTCTCGGTATAAACCTGACCAAAGCCAGCCACGTCTTCCACTTCGACCGCTGGTGGAACCCGGCCGTCGAAGACCAGGCCACTGACCGCGCCTTCCGCATCGGCCAGACCCAGAACGTCCAGGTCCACAAGTTCGTCACCGTCGGGACCCTGGAAGAACGGATCGACGAGATGATCGAATTGAAGAAGGGGCTGGTCCAGTCGGTGATCGGCGGCGGCGAAGAGTGGATTACCGAGCTCAGCACCGAAGAGCTGCGGGACCTGGTGGCGCTGCGCAGGTAAGGAGAAATCAATATGGCAGAATCACGCAATGAGTGGGGCATGAACCCCAGAAAACCGGCCGGGGGTATCCGCGCCCGCAGTGAGCGGGGTGATTTTGGCCGCAACTGGTGGGCCCGCCGCTGGATCACTGCGATGGAACAGCTCGTCTCCGGCCCGCGCCTGATGCGTGGCCAGTATTACGCCCGCGAGGGCCAGGTCCTCTCTATCGAGGAAACCAAAGATGGCATCACTGCCCTGGTACAAGGCTCACGCTCACGCCCGTATAAGGTAACCATGCATCTGACCCCGCTCAGCCAGCGCCAGTGGAATAAGGTGCTGGACGTGCTTTCCGACCAGGCCATTTTTGCAGCCCAACTGCTGGCAGGTGAGATGCCGGCCAACATCGAGGAAGCCTTTGCCGCCGCGGGGGTCAGCCTGTTTCCCCAGTCCAGCTACGACCTGACCACCGAATGTACTTGCCCGGACAAGGCTAACCCGTGCAAACACGTCGCGGCCACCCATTACATCCTGGGCGAGCGGTTCGACGAAGACCCATTTCTGCTTTTCCGCATGCGCGGGCGTACCCAGGAACAAATTCTGATGGCTTTACGCCAGC
Source organism: uncultured Chloroflexia bacterium (assembly GCA_963704755.1). Lineage (GTDB taxonomy): Bacteria > Chloroflexota > Anaerolineae > Anaerolineales > Anaerolineaceae > Bellilinea. Next base: position 3,723,076 of record OY969938.1, on the reverse strand, counting down.
GCCGAACCGGTACCTCTGCCCAAGGCGCACCAGAGTTGGCCCGCCGGCCATATACGCACGAAGAAAGCTACCGGCTGGAAGACCAGATCGGCCACTACTGGCAGACCGGCCCGGAGATCGCCGATTTTTCCGTACAGGTCCACGGGCCTAACTTACCGCTGCCCCTGCTCCAACGCCTGGGCGAACCCGACTTCATCCGGGAACTGACCCTGAAGAACCAGTTGGAGGAGGTCTATGACGCCATCAGCCAGTTTGCCCTGTTGATGGCATTCGGCGACGCGGCCGGCCCGTCCAATGGAGACGAGGATTAGCGATGGACGAACATCTGTTGGGTCAGCCGGTGGAAGAACTGTAAGATCGTCGGCCCATTGATGAACACCAGGTAAGCCACCACCAGAAAAACGATCACCAGAAAAAGGGCGAAAAACGAATTCACCCGCGCAGAAGAACTAGAAAATATAAACCGTAAAAGGGCGACCGCGAACAGAATTGCGGCCAGCAAGACCAACCCCCAAAAAACGGCCGGGTGAATGTAAAACGGCAAGGGTGGTACCGGCGGCAGGTTGTAGGGACCGGGCAGCATGTTATATTCCCCTCTCTATTTGGACTGTGAATGAATTTGTGAGTTTAGCGCGCCCTTTCGAAGGGCGCGCTTTTTCATAATGGATTGAAATATTCAAGGGATACCGGACCTTCAGGCGCAGGACGCTGCTTTCGAAGACCGGATCATGAGTGCTCAATTGTTGCTCGAACTTATCCTGCAGCTCAACCATTCAACCACATTCTCCCGAACAAAATGATGCTAAACCGGTGGTCGGCCGGCTGTGATCCTTTCGTTCCCCCGCAAACCGATTCCCCCCGTAGGCTGCCTGGCCTACGCGAATCTCAACCCCACGGGAATAACACAATCATAGGATAAATTCGAGGGCTTGTCAAAGGGTAAGTTAGGCCAATAAAAACAAAAATTGCTTGACATCTTACCCCCTTACGGTTAAAATCAGCCCCAGCACACTCAAGCCGAGATAGCTCAGTTGGTAGAGCACGCGACTGAAAATTGCGGTGTCGCCAGTCCGATTCTGGCTCTCGGCACACATAACTTCCAAACCGGCACCCCATTTGTTGGGGTGTCAATGTTTTAATCTGGTCACTATTCAGCTTTCCTGGAAAGACAGGGTGCTGTTGGGTTTCGCGTGCTTCGTGCGAAACCCAACAGCACCCTTCCCTTTGAACTGGCCTGAGCAGTTACTTTATCTGATACAATCGGCATGTGAACCCTAAAAAACTCTTGCTAAATCTCGCCCCAGTGGTGTTGATCCTGTTGGGCGGCTTAATGGTTTATCTGGGGCTGGAACAAAAAGTAACCCTCGACCAGGACGGGGCTCTGCAAACCCTGGAAACCCGCGCGCTGACCGTGGGCAGCCTGCTGAACCAGGCCGGCATTGTCCTGCATCCCGACGACCGGCTGACGCCGGCCAGCGGTGCATTCATTTTCTCCACCCCGCTGATCCGCCTGGAGCGGGCCCAAACCGTGCGCATCCAGGTCGAGCCTTCCGGGAAAACGATCAACCTGGTCACGGCCGAACGCATCCCGGCCAACTGGTTGGCCCAGGCCGGCATTGCCCTCTACCCGGGCGATCAACTCACCCTCAACGGCCAGCCCATCGACCCAGGGAAAGCCCTGGAGGATGTCTCAGGCGCATTCCTGCAGCTCCGCCAGGCCGTACCGGTGACCATTCATAGCGGCGACCAGACCATCGAGCGCTACTCCAGCGCCGCGACGGTCGGAGACGCCTTGTGGGAGGCCGGCTTGCAGCTCCAATCCGGTGACCGGGTCTCGCCCTCAGTGGCGTCACCCCTCAACGGGCCGGTCGAAGTGACCATCCAACCCGTGCGCAGCCTGGCCATTCAAGTGGACGGGCAGACGCTCCATACCGCCACCTCCGCCGATACGGTCGGCCCTGCCCTGGCGGAAGCGGGCATTTCGCTGCAGGGCCTGGATTACAGCCAGCCGGCCGAGGATGCCCCCCTGCCGGCAGACGGCAACATCAAGGTCGTGCGGGTGAGCGAGCAAGTCGAGTTGGAGCAAAAAGCCCTTCCCTACGAAAGCAGCTACCAGCCGGATGCCAACACCGAACTGGATAAGCGCTCGATCGTTACCGCGGGCGAATATGGCCTGCAGGTTTCGCGCGTGCGGGTGCGCTACGAAGACGGACAGGAAGTCTCCCGTACGTCCGAGGCCCAATGGGTGGCCAAAGACCCGGTGGACCAGGTGGTCGGTTACGGCACCAAGGTGGTCACTGCCAAGGTGGATACACCCGACGGCCAGATGGATTACTGGCGCGCCGTCAACGTGTATGCCACCTCTTACTCACCCTGCCAGTCGGGCGGATCGAAATGCTATTCGGGTACCGCCAGCGGCTTGCCGGTGCAGCACGGCGTCATCGCCGTCTCGAGCGCCTGGTATTCCTGGATGGTCGGCCAGCGCGTCTATATTCCCGGCTACGGCATCGCCGTGGTGGCCGACATCGGCGGCGGCATCCCAGGTAAATACTGGATCGACCTGGGCTACAGCGACAGCGATTACGTCGCCTGGAGCCAGACGGTGACCATGTACTTCCTCACCCCCATTCCCAAGAGCATCCCCTGGATTTTGCCGTGAACTCCTGATTCTTTGAACGTGCCCGCCTTGCTGCGCCAACACGGCCTGACCCCGCACAAGGGCCTGGGCCAGAACTTCCTGGTCGAGCCGGTGTTTCTGCGCAAACTGGTCGAAGCGGCCGAGGTCGAGCCTTCCGCGGCCGTCCTGGAAATCGGCCCAGGCGCCGGCGGCCTGACCCTGGAGCTAGCCCGCGCCGCCCGGCGGGTGGTGGCGGTCGAGATTGACGCCAACCTGATGCCCCTGCTGCGATCGGTGCTGGCCGGCTGCGACAATGTGACCCTGGTGCAAGGTGACATCCTCGAACTGGACCCGGCTGGCCTGATCGGTGAAGAGGGCTACCTGGTAGTGGCCAACATTCCCTATTACATAACCTCGGCCATCCTGCGCCACCTGCTTTCCAAATCGCCGCGCCCGGCCCGCATGGTGCTGACCATGCAGCGCGAGGTCGCCGAGCGGATTTGCGCCGGCCCCGGGCAGATGAGCCTGCTGGCGCTCTCTGTGCAGGTGTACGGGGCTCCCACACCGGTTCTGCGCATTCCTGCCGGGGCTTTCTACCCGCCGCCCACCGTCGATTCGGCCAGCCTGCGGATCGACCTGTACCCCCAGCCGCGTATCCCGGCCGATGACCTGGGTGTGTTCTTCAACCTGATCAAGGCCGGATTCTCCCAGAAGCGCAAAACCTTACGGAACGCCCTGTCGGCCGGTCTGCACCTGCCGCCCCAGCCCACCGCCGAGTTACTCGCCTCCGCCGGGATCGACCCGCAACGACGGGCCGAAACGCTCAGCCTGGAGGAATGGGGCCGGTTGACCAGTACATACAAAGCCAGGGACTGACCTGGCGTTTTTTCTAGTAAATACTCGGGCAGTTCCAGAATACGAGTGGATATCGGCCGGCTGAGCCGTTATTTTTTCTTGAAATATTCGCCCACCTCTATCTGCACCTGGCGCGCTTTGCGATACCCAAGAACAAGCATGGCAATGGTCATTCCCAGGTAAATCAACATAAACACCAGTCCGGCCCAGCCAATGAAAGCCCAGGCCAGCGATTTATCCCCTGCAGCTGCCCACAAGATCGTTCCCAGGATGAATATGAGCAGCAAAAATCCGCTCACCGCCAGGCTGGTCACCAGGGTGGTCCAGTTCGCAAGCTGGACCACCTCGTAACGGCAGGCTCGCCGGGCGGCTTTCTGGTCATCCTCGTCGCCAAACTGGTTGACCTGCCACTTGGTTTCCAGGGTGAGCACCTCGCGCAGCCAATCGGCCAGGTGAATGTAAAAGAACGAGCCCAATAGACCCACCAGGGTCAGAAAAAATCCGATGACCGACAGGGTATCAGCGGGTGTGGACAGGTTCATCGGAGGTACCTCCCTTCACGAGATGATTTGTATTTGGATTTTGGCTTAGGCGATAAGCGCTCGCAGTTGAGGCATTTGCCGAAGGAATACCCCGTGCAAATACCTCAACTGCGGGGGTTTCCTATCCGGCTGAACAGTTCCTCATAAATTAAAGGATCCGCACACCGCAATGAGCGTGCGGGCGGTGACTCGGACCGCATACAGGTTATGGGTAGAAGTGATTTTGGGGATATCGACTGTGGATGAATCCGCTCGAAACAGTTCTTCGATGGCAAATTCAAGTTCCTGAAAAGACGGGCGGTAAAGCAGCAGCTCGATGGTCTGATCACCTGCCTCATGTGCGAGCATGTTTTCCGCCTCGACTTTCTTTTCCGAGAGCATTTCTTTCAGCTTTGTTAGTGCGGACTCGCGCCAGTGTACCTGGGAGCGGTTATTCAAAACCCGGGCAATATATTGCGCCTGGCCGAATGGGATGTTGAACGAATTGAAGAGCCGGTCGGCTGAAGGCGGCTCATCCAGTGGCAGAACCTGGTTGTACAACTGTTCGACCCAATCGACGTACTGCTCGGTCTGCGAACGGTAGCGCCTGGCCCCGCTGACCCAGTCGATCCAGGCGTCGGCCATCATGGGCAGCAGCTCATCCAGCAGCTCTTGCTGATTTTCAAAACGTGAAGGGGAAAAGGCGTGCACCAGGATGTCGACTTTTTCCTGCGGCAGGTCGAAGGTTACTTGCATGGCAATCCTCCCTGGAAGTCAAATAGAAATACCCGGCCGGATATTCGCCGGGGTTTGGAAACACGAGAGGCTTATAGAATTAAAACACCCGGATAACCTGCGCTTATGTTCCCGGGTTTAATCTTACTATACAGAATCGACGGAATGATTACAAGAGCAGCGCCCCAAGATTACCCGCCCATTCGCGGATTGCCGGCCAGTTCCGCCGATCGCCCGGTTGAGCCCCGATCACGATCATAACGAACAGCATCTGCCACCATTTCAGGCGAAACAGCTCCAGTTTACCGCCGAAAAAGGCAATACTCAACGGTTTGACATCCGGTGCGTTTTTCGGCATAGGCGCAATGTAATTGGCGGCTGTGGCGTAACGCTCTTTCAGGCTCAATTTACCGGGGCGCCTGGGTGGGGTGGGCAAATCAGGATCGATCCACAAGGGTGGGACGAATTCACCCCCACTACTCTGAGTCAGGCTCATCGCCATGCAGAAATAGGCCACCTTCTTGCCGGCCAGGGATTGGTGGTTTCTCTTGATAAAGCTCAACGCGGCCTTGTGCCAACCCAGGATCATCGGAGCGCCAATCAGCACCGCCTGATAGGGCTCCAGGTCGCCGACCTCCTCGAGTCGACGCACTTCGATGGTATTGTGATCCTGTCTCAGCGTTTCTGCAATGACATCGGCAACTTCGGCCGTCGAACCCGAGTTGGTCGTATACGCGATCAAAATCTTCGCCACGTTACCTCCACCCCGTCTAATACTGACCGACCAGCTTCCAGATGAAGCGATGGAAAGCGTGCACCGAACTGACCTGCCCCGCATACATCAAAATGCACTTGCCGGAGACCGGTTCGACGCCCAGTTCGTGGGCCACTTTCTGGGCTTCACTTAAGTCGGCTCCTTGCTGAAGCCAGATATTCTTCACCCCGGCCGCAACCGCTTCACGCAGCACCTGGGCAGCCTTGTACGGCGGTACACAGATGACCACTGCGTTGACTTTGCCCTCCAGGGCTGCCAGATTGGGGTAGCAAAGTTGCCTATCGATTTCTTGAGCCTCTGGATGCACTAAAAAAACCTGGTAGCCCCGTTGGCGTAACTCGCTAGCGATGGAGTTGCCGAACTTCTTGCCGGAACGTGAAGCGCCAACGACGGCAATTTCTTTACACTGTACAAAATCCCAAATAGCCTGCTGCATTTTTCCTCCCAATATTTTTACCCCCCTCATCCAATTTTGTTTATCCCACTTTCGTATACGAAAATTCCTTGAGAAAGGATGCAGTGCAATTGGATCGGTGGGATTAATTTGCCTCGTTAACGATAGAAAGTGCATCAACAGAAGTACAAAGCCCGGCCTTCGCCGGGCTCCGCGGTTGCGTAGCTCGGCTTTCAAAGCCGAGAATACGCCCCCCGAACAGGTCTCCGGCTACGGAAACGACCTGCACCCCCAAAAGGAGCTCCACGCAGGTGGGGCTTTTTTGTCCTCGTAGGTGCAGTTTCAACTGCCACCGCCGTGGCCAAAGGCCTGGTTATAACCTCGAAGGCTCTTTTAACCCAGCACATTCCCGGCTTGGAAAGCCGGGCTACAGGGTGTCTTCATTCGTTAGCGACTGAAGTCGCGGCTACAAATACACAAAGCCCGGCCTTCGCCGGGTTCCCCGGTTGCGTAGCTCGGCTTTCAAAGCCGAGAATACGCCGCCCGAACAGAGTTCCGGCTTAGGCAGCGACCTGTAGCCAAAAAGGAGCCCCACGCAGGTGAGGCTTTGTGTCCTTGTAGGTGCAGTTTCAACTGCCACCGCCGTGGCCAAAGGCCTGGTTATAACCTCGAAGGCTCTTTTAACCAAGCACATTCCCGGCTTGGAAAGCCGGGCTACAGGGTGTCTTCATTCGTTAGCGACTGAAGTCGCTTCTACAAATACACAAAGCCCGGCCTTCGCCGGGCTCCCCGGTTGCGTAGCTCGGCTTTCAAAGCCGAGAATACGCCGCCCGAACAGAGTTCCGCCTTAGGCAGCGACCTGCACTCCCAAAGGAGCCCCACGCAGGTGGGGCTTTGTGTCCTTGTAGGTGCAGTTTCAACTGCCACCGCCGTGGCCAAAGGCCTGGTTATAACCTCGAAGGCTCTTTAACCCAGCACATTCCCGGCTTGGAAAGCCGGGCTACAGCAGCGAGCGCTTCCGGCGCAGATCGGTGTACAGGCCAGGCAGCAGCCAGGTCCGGTAAGCCGCCTCCAACTGGATCCGCATCGACATCTTGGACTGGCCCCAGCGCCGGTCGGCAAAGTAGATCGGGATTTCGGTGACACGAAACCCCAACAGGCTGGCGATGTAAGCCATCTCCACCTGGAAGATGTAACCATTCGACTTGACCCGCTCCAAAGGCATACGCCGCAGCGCTTCCGCCCGCCATAGGCGGAACCCACCGGTCACGTCGCGAATCTGCATTCCCAGGATAGTACGAGCATAAACATTTCCAAAGCCGGAGAGCCATTTTCGCGAGGCCGGCCAGCGATCGTCCAATTTTCCGCCCGGCACGTAGCGCGAACCCAGCGAGAGGTCGGCAGTTTCGGAGGAACGCGTTAAGTCAGCCACCTTTTCGGTCGGGTGAGAAAAATCGGCGTCCATCTGGCCAATCGCCTCGGCCCCCAGGTTGAGCGCGCGGGTAAAACCCTGAATGTAGGCACTGCCCAGGCCCATCTTACCCGGCCGGTGCATCACCTGCACTCGCCCGTTCCACTGCACCGCCAGGTCTTCGGCGATTTGGCCGGTACCGTCCGGGCTGTTATCGTCCACCACCAGCAGGCTCAAATCGCTCAAGCCCAAATCGAATAAAGCCGAAGCCAGCTTGGGCAAATTCTCTGCTTCGTTATACGTCGGAATAACAAAAGTCGTTTTCAAAGAATACCTGATGATTGATTTTTTATGCAGCGCCGTTCACGACGCCGTAAACAACCGGCGGCCAATGGAAATTTCTGGGCCGCCGGATATGCACTAATTTTATCCCGATTTGGATCGAGGCAACCCTCTATTTGTCGAAAATTGCTCCCGAAAAGCAGAGAGGACGCTCTCATTCCACCCGGTCCCCTATTCGAGCGGATCTTTATAAATGATGAAATTGCAGGATTCGTCTCCTGCCGAATGGGCCGTTTCCTGCGAAACGCGAAACTCGTGTCCCCCCGAGACCCATTTCAGGCCCTCCTGGAGCAAGCCCGTGGCGATAAAACAGGCCGGCTTTTCGGTTTGTCGCCCCCAACAGACCGGGCAGCGGTGAATAAGGTAGACGAAATGGTCGTCTTTTTCCTCGACCGTGGTCTGCTGGTCGCTGGTTTGTGAAAAGATACGGGCCATTGCCCCCATGCCGATGCGCAGCTTGGCTTGCAGCGGCAGCACCTTGAAAGCCAGGTCACCCACCCCGGCCAGGGCGCCGAAGTTACGCAGCGCAGCGTCGAAAGTAGCCCGTCCGGCCCGTAAAGCCAGTCCTCGCCCACCGCGCGGACCGTACATCTCCTCCAGCCCACCCTGAACGGCCGAGAAATCGGCAAAGTCGAACTGGCGCTCGAGGTTATCCGGCGGGTAATGGTTAATGATTTCGCTTAACCCGGCCAGGTTCAAAACTGCATTAAGTCCATTTTTGCCCATCACGTCCTCGATCGCCAGGAGCGCGATGCGGGCAATCTTGTTCGGATAATAGTAACCGCTTTTCGGAATCAATTCCATAATGCCCGTTAGATCAACTTTTCCAGGTCTTCAGTTGCCCGGCGCATATCCAGCAGAATCAGGCCCAGCTTGGCTTGTTCGCGTGCCAGGGTGGTGAGTACGGCCTCTTCCCCTACTGACATCAAGACCACGTAGCCTTTCTCTCCTTTAATGTAAACCTGTTCCAGTCCTCCCCGGCCAAGCTCGCTGGCAATCCGCTCGCCCAGGGATAACATCGCCGCCGACATAGCCGAGACACGGTCCTCTTCCACGCCTTGCGGGAGGGCAGAAGCGATGGTCAAGCCATCCACGCTTACGATCGCAGAGGCTTCGATGTCCATCGATGAGGCTTGAAGTTCACGCAAACGCTCTACCATCATTTGAGTACGATTTTTAGTCAAGGGGGAACTCCTTATTCCAGAGTCACATACACCGAAGTGGCCTTTCGGAGTGAAATTAACTTTAGCATACTGAAAAATGCGTGTCAAGCAATGCAACTTGATAGTTTTGATAACCTGGAGAAGGGTTGACGTCTGGAGAATTCCTGTATATAATTTCGGAACGTTCAGGACTGCGGGCGTGGTTCAGTTGGTAGAACGTCTCCTTGCCAAGGAGAAGGTCGTGGGTTCGAGTCCCATCGCCCGCTCAAAAAACCTCATAAAGTTGAGGTTTTTCTTTTTAAGCTTCGTGGTTCCCCGTAGGGGGATCAATGATCGTGTCCCATCGCCCGCTCAAAAAACCTCATAAAGTTGAGGTTTTTCTTTTTAACCTCGTGGTTCCCCGTAGGGGGATCAATGATCGAGTCCCATCGCCCGCTCAAAAAACCTCATAAAGTTGAGGTTTTTCTTTTTAAGCTTCGTGGTTCCCCGTAGGGGGATCAATGATCGTGTCCCATCGCTCGCTCAAAAAACCTCATAAAGTTGAGGTTTTTCTTTTTAAGCTCGTGGTTCCCCGTAGGGGGATCAATGATCGTGTCCCATCGCCCGCTCAAAAAACCTCATAAAGTTGAGGTTTTTCTTTTTAAGCTCGTGGTTCCCCGTAGGGGGATCAATGATCGTGTCCCATCGCCTGCTTAAAAAACCTCATAAAGTTGAGGTTTTTCTTTTTAAGCTCGTGGTTCCCCGCGGGGGGATCAATGATCGTGTCCCATCGCCCGCTCAAAAAACCTCATAAAGTTGAGGTTTTTCTTTTTAAGTTCGTGGTTCCCCGTAGGGGGATCAATGATCGAGTTCCCATCGCCCGCTCAAAAAACCTCATAAAGTTGAGGTTTTTCTTTTTAAGCTTCGTGGGTTGCCACGACGATATTCTTACAGTGTGTAACGGTTTATTCGATTATTAGCTTAAATTTCATGATATTATTTTCCAAAGAGCTATCTATAAAGTAGCGGGTAACTGCTTAGTCTGAAGGGTAAGAACCCCGAATTTAAGGTGTTTGCGAGGGCTTCGCCCTCGCAAACACCTTAAATTCGGGCACTTCTTAAATAGTTACGTGGGAGGTTAATTATGCCGAGAGTAATTTTTGGAATAATCCTAATCATAAGTGGACCGATATTAAATTCAACGGTTAGCTATGCGGCCGGCATGCCAATCACGGCTTTGGGAATTTTTCTTTTTATCCTTGGAGCAAGGCAATTAAACACGAAAAAAACAACATAGATATTTCCTGGCTTTGAAGGCCGAGCTATTGAACGAACCGTTGGCAGCTAAAGCTGCACCTACAGATACACAAAGCCCCACCTTCGTGGTGCTCCTTTTTGGTTCAGATCGTTTCCGTAGCCGGAACTCTATTCGGCCGGCGTTTTCTCGGCTTTGAAAGCCGAGCTACGCAACCAGAGAGCCCGGCGTAGGCCGGGCTTTGTGTTTTTATAGCTGCGACTTCAGTCGCCAACGTAGAAGCAGGTACGAACCGTTGGCAGCTAAAGCTGCACCTACAGATACGCAAAGCCCCACTTTCGTGGGGCTCCTTTTTGGTTCAGGTCGTTTCCGTAGCCGGAACTCTTTTCGGCCGGCGTTTTCTCGGCTTTGAAAGCCGAGCTACGCAACCAGAGCGCCCGGCGTAGGCCGGGCTTTGTGTACTTTTTGCCGCGACTTCAGTCGCCAACGTAGAAGCAGGAACGAACCGTTGGCAGCTAAAGCTGCACCTACAGATACACAAAGCCCCACCTTCGTGGGACTCTTTTTTGGTTCAGGTCGTTTCCGTAGCCGGAAATCTATTCGGCCGGTGTTTTCTCGGCTTTGAAAGCCGAGCTACGCAACCAGAGATCCCGGCGTAGGCCGGGCTTTGTGTTTTTATAGCTGCGACTTCAGTCGCCAACGTAGAAGCAGGAACGAACTGTTGGCAGCTAAAGCTGCACCTACAGATACACAAAGCCCCACCTTCGTGGGGCTCCTTTTTGGTTCAGGTCGTTTCCGTAGCCGGAACTCTTTTCGGCCGGCGTTTTCTCGGCTTTGAAAGCCGAGCTACGCAACCAGAGAGCCCGACGTAAGCCGGGCTTTGTGTTTTTATAGCATTAATATTATTTCATGACAACATTTAGATATATGCGGTATAGTTTGGTGTATATGTAAAAATTTTAAAGGTTTCAGGAATGCCTCAAAAAAGCGAAGTAAACCTCTTTGATCTGACCGATCTGTGCACGCCCTGGTGCATTCACGTAGTGGCGACCCTGGACATTGCCGGTCATATCGCGGCCGGGATAGACCGAATCGACGACCTCGCCAAGGCCGCAGGCTGTGATCCCACTGCCCTCCATCAGGTGCTTGGCCACTTGATCGCCAAAGGTGTGTTCGAAGAAATTGCTCCCGGCCAATTCTCACTAAACGATGCTGCCCGGCAGCTATTAGACCCCTCTTTTGGACAATTCCTTAATCTTGATGGCATCGGCGGACGGATGGCTTACGCCTGGGGTACTCTGCTCGATTATGTCAGACGCGGTGAACCGGCTTATAGCAAACTTTTTGGGCTGCCTTTCTGGGAAGACCTCGACGCTCACCCGAACCTGGCCGCCGATTTTGACGCCCTCATCGGGCCATCTGGCCACGGCGCCCCTGATCCGGAAATCCGCCTTACCGGCGGCTGGGGATCGGTGCGGACGGTAGTCGATGTCGGTGGAGGGACCGGGGCAATGCTGGCCGAGATTTTGCGTGCCCACCCGGAAGTCCGGGGAACCCTGGTCGATTTACCCCGGACAGTGGCCCGTTCTGGATCGATCTTCCATGCTGCCGGTGTAGCTGAACGGGCATCCATCTCCGGGCAGAGTTTCTTCGAATTGCTGCCACCCGGTGCTGACCTTTATTTACTCAGGGGAGTACTGAACGATTGGCCTGATCGAGAAGCGGTCCAGATTTTACAGCGCTGCGCCGAGGCCGCCCGGCCGGACGGCCGGGTCGTGGTTCTGAAAAGTGTCGGGCCGGATAATACCCCCAAAGACTTGCGGATCGAAATGGTGCTATTAGGAGGGAAGAATCGCACCATAACAGAGTTTCGGGGGCTTGCGCAGAAGGCTGGACTGGAAGTAATCGCTGCCGGACAACAATCATCCAGCACCTTTATGGTCGAGTGCCGCCCGACTTGAGCACTCAGCCGCCAAAGGGGGCAGCGCAAAAGTTGTGAAGCTGCTGGTCATCGAGCCACCTGCACATGAAAACGCCTTCGCTGCCCGGGTCAGGCCTTGTCGCCGAAGAAGACTTCCTTCTGCTTGATCCGCCCGATGCACACCTGGCGTGAATCGATGTCCTCCAGGATAAATTCATAGCTGCCATAGGCTGTCATTGACGGCGCATTGAGGATTACCGCTCCGCGGTTTCTGAATTCCTGGTACAGGCCGTCCACCCCTTCCACAGTTGCGGGGTCCAGGTAGGCATCGTAGCCCGCGCCATAGCGGCGCCGGTTCGGCAGCACCGGACCAAACCTGGCCAGCACCACCACAATTTCGATGTCATCCCGGTACATCGCGGCAAATTTCTCGGGATTTTCGTAATGGGTCACCACCCGAAAACCTAACACATCCTGATAATACTGGACGGTACGTTCCACGTTTTCCGACAAGAACACGGCCGCACAATTAACCAACTTTGAATCATCCATAATTTCCTCCCACCCGATCGCTATACAATTGAAGATAAAAACTTGATGGCTTTTTTGTAACTGCTCGAGCAAGTTTTGAAGGGGAGGGTGTTGATATTATTTTTTGCATGCTTCGCATGCAAAAAATAAGATCAACACCCTATTTCTTCTGCGCTGGCTGAGTAATTACGATCTTTTCATTCTCACGTGACGTCGTTAATTATCCGTGTCATCCTCCAACTCGAGGTGAAAACGGTGTAAAAAGCGGTGAAAAACCGGGGCAATTAGGACCCCAAAAATAACCAGGAAGATCATCCCCGAGAAAAGGGCGTAAAACGAGGCGAACAGTTTCCCGGCCGTGGTTTGCAGCGGGTTGACCGGCCCCATTCCCCCCAGCAGCATGGCTGAATTCAACAGCAAATCGACCCAGGATAACCCTTCCAGATAGTGATACCCCACCACCCCAATCGCCAGGGACACGATCACCATACCCAATGCAAAAGCAAGATGGTAAGCCATGCGCAGGTAGAATTTTGCTCTTGGCAGTAAGGGTTCGTTTTTATGCTCGTACATCGTGTTTACTTCTCGCTTATTTTCGATCCAGTCGGCAAGTAAACCATTATTTAGGCGGTAACGAGGAGGCATAATCCACACCCAGGCCGACCCAATTTTTTAAATCTTCATCGCTGCGGCAGCCGGCCGGCTTGACCAAAACCCAGTTGGCCATCGGGCTGCCGGTTAGTGCAAAAGGAATTACATAGTCGTCTAAAAGCGCCTGCTTCACCTTATCGCTGCCCAGGCGCACGATCAGGTTTTCCTTATTCACGCCACAGGCCATATTGCCCTGCACCAAAAAAGTCACCCCACCGAACATCTTCTTTTCGACGACATTTTCTAGACCATCCAGCGCTTCCCGGATTCGCCGGGCTAACTGTTCATCATATGCCATATTCACCTCACCGATCAGGTTCTACCGAGGAAACATTAAAATTTTGTAGCACTTCAGCCCTATGCCAAAATCGACGGCAAACACCGCAATTTCGGGCTTTTTTTTTAACCATCAGGCCGGGCGGTTATAAAAACTTTATTCTTTGAGTATAGCAGGGCTTACCGGGAAATGGAGAACAATGACCATTAGTGATTTCCCTGGGGATCCAGGAGCTGGAATGGAGGGAGTTTTCAACCCCCTCCGAATCCTCACCTTGACCAATCCCAGCTTGTTTGTTAAAATCGTTCTGTTTCCGGCGACGTGGCCAAGTGGTAAGGCAAGGGTCTGCAAAACCCTGATCACGGGTCCGAATCCCGTCGTCGCCTCTAGGCTGGGAAATTCGAAAGAAACAAGAAGTCCTTCGATCTAAAAAAGGAGCGCGTTCAAGCGTATATACGCATGCACGCGCCCCCTTTTTCCTTTGACATTCTTGCTCCCCAAAGATAAAATGAAGGCAGACCCCATTGATCCATATCAGGTTTGTGCTGCTCGGCTGGCTGTATTTGGATGAAACTTCCGCTCAATGTGTCAGTCGCGTCCTTCCCCTTTCGTTTTTTCATCGTTGGCTGAGTAGAAAACCAATTTAGGTTCGGGAGAAAAAGAATAAAGAGATCATTTTGCCTTCAATTTCTGGCATTTTGGCGGCCGGCAACTGAAGCCAAGAACTCTTCAACATCAAGGAGAAACAGTGAGTAAATGGGCGGGTAAATTCGTCATTGGATTGACGGGGAATATCGGTACCGGGAAAAGCGTTGTGCGCCGGATGTTGGAGCACCTGGGCGCTTATGGTATCGATGCAGACGCCCTTTCTCACCGGACGATTGCCAAAGGCGCACCTGGCTACCAACAGGTAGTTGACCTGTTCGGCAAATTTATTTTGGGACCCAAAGACGAAATCGATCGCGCCCGCCTGGGCCGCCTGGTGTTCAGTGACCCCGAAGCGCTGAAACGCCTGGAGAATATCGTTCACCCGTTGGTCGGGCAAGCCGTTGATTATTTAATCGGGCGTTCATCCCAACCGGTCATTATTATCGAGGCGATCAAATTACTCGAAAGTGATCTGGCTAAAGCCTGTGACTGCATCTGGACCGTTTATACACCGGCCGAGGTCCAACTCCAGCGACTGATCAAGCAGCGCGGTATGTCTGCGATCGACGCACGCCAGCGTATCGAGGCCCAGCCGGCCCAGGAGAAAAAGATCGCCGCGGCCAAGGTGGTCATCCGCAACGCGGGCAGCTACGAGGATACCTGGAAACAGGCGGTAGCCGCCTGGCGGAATTACGTCCCGGTCGCCGAGGAAGTCGCTGCGCTGCCAGCCCAACCCGGCAAGAAAGGCGAACTGGAAGTCACCCGTGCCCGGCCGCGCCATTCGGCCGAGATTGCCGGTTTGCTGAACCGTTTGCGCAAGCACAGCCGCAGTTCGCTCAACGAAGAAGATATCATGGCCGCCTTCGGTGAAAAAGCATTCTTGCTGCTCGAGGTAGACCAGAGCTTGAAAGGCCTGGTCGGCTGGCAGGTGGAAAACCTGGTCTCCCGCACCACCGACATGGTGGTCGATCCCAGCGTGCCGCTCACCCGGGCCGTACCGGCCATGGTCAAAGAGATCGAGCGGGCCTCGCAGGATTTGCAGTGTGAAGCATCCCTCATCTTTGTCCCACCCGACCTGGCCCGTCACGAGGATATCTGGCACGGGTTAGGCTACCAACTTGTCAAGCCCGATACACTCGAAGTCATGGCCTGGCAGGACGCAGCTCACGAATCGATGCCAGAAGGCACGGTATTGCTCTTCAAGAAATTGCGTCAGGACCGCGTGCTGCGGCCGATTTAAAATCGTTTTATCGAGAACAAATCGTGGCTCAATTATTCAACGAAATTATTTTCATTTTCCAGCGCTTTGATTGGCTGAGCGCATTAGACCTGCTCCTGGTGACCCTGGTCTTCTTTGGCATTCTACTGTTACTTCGCGACACCCAGGCGATGATCTTATTGCGCGGGGTGATCTTGATCATTGTGGCGCTCAGCCTGCTAACCAGCCTGGTGGACCTACCCGCCTTTAGCTGGCTCATCCAGACCATTGTACCGACCCTGGTGTTTGCCATACCGGTAATCTTTGCACCCGAGATCCGGCGCGGATTAGAGCGGCTGGGCCGGGCCGGCTCTGGCTCGACGCCTATCTGGCAGCGGGTGAACCGCAATAATGAGAATATGATCGATACGATCCAGGCCGTGGTCACGGCCTGCGCGCGGCTCTCGGCCCGCCAGCACGGCGCCCTGATCGTGATGCAGCGCCACGACAGCCTGCGCGAATACATCCGCACCGGCGTCAGGCTGAATGCGCGCGTGACCCCCGAACTGCTCCTGCAGATCTTTTACCCCAACACCCCCCTGCACGATGGCGCAGCCATTATCATCGAAGATGAGATCGTCGCCGCCGCCTGCGTGATGCCCCTTTCGGCCAGCGGGATCCTCAACCGTTCGCCGGAACGGCAGATGGGCTTGCGCCACCGCGCTGCCCTGGGCAGTTCGGAGGCCAGCGATGCGGTGACCGTGGTCGTTTCCGAAGAGACCGGCTCGATTTCGATCGCCCATGGCGGCCGCATGATCCGCCGCCTGGATAGCGAACGATTGGAAAATATTTTGATCGCGTTTTTCCAGGCACCCCAACCGGTACACAGTTTTATGGACCTGTTCAAACCAAATCGCAATTCGAATCCGTCCAAACCGGCAGGAGAGGATTGATGGCTATGACTATTCTTCGCCGGATTACGAGCTACCTGCCTGCCTTTCTAATCGCATTTGTGTTGGCCCTGGCCGTATGGATCTCAGCCGTCACTGCCAAAGATCCGCTCGAGGAGCACGCTTTTCCATCCGCCGTGCCAATCGAGATCGTCGGCCAGGATCCTAACCTGGTCATCACCAATTCGCTGCCTGCGTCGATTTCGTTGGTGCTGAACGCGCCCACCTCCATTTGGACCCAGTTAGATAACGAATCCGGTGCGGTACGGGCAATCGTTGACCTCTCGGGGTTGACGGCCGGCACCCACACGGTGGATGTGCAAACCCAGATCGTCCCGCACCCGGTCCGTAAAGTCAGCCAATCACCGCTAAGCGTGACCGTGACCCTGGAAAACCTGGCCAGCAAGGAGTTCTCGATCAACCTGGTGCAAAAAGGCTCCCCGGCTGAGGGTTATCAGGCCGATACGCCTACCTTGAGCCGCAACACAGTAACGATCACCGGCCCGCAACCGGCCGTGGACCGGGTAGCCGAAGTCCGCGCCGAAATCGATATCAGCCAGGCGGTGGAGAGCATCAACCGCACGATCACCCTTCAGGCGCTGGACGCGAACGAAGTGGCCGTCAGCGGGCTGACCCTGGTGCCGGACAAAATCACCATCAACCAGCAGATCACCCAAAGGTTTGGCTATCGCACCGTCATCGTCACCGAAAACCTTACCGGCCAGATCGCAGATGGCTACCGCCTGACCAACATCTCGGTATTTCCACCTACTGTGACGGTATTTTCGGCCAACCCGCAGACTGTTTCCAATTTGCCCGGTTTCATCGAGACCGATCCGGTCGACATCACCAACCTCAAGGATGACCGGGATCAATCCGTCGGCCTGGCCCTTCCCGACGGCGTATCGGTGGTCAACGACCAAAATGAAGTCCTGGTCCGCATCGGCGTCGCCGCGATCGAAAGCAGCCTGACCCTGCCAGACCTGCCGGTCAACGTCACCGGCCTGGGCCCCGGACTGATCGCCAACATCTCACCCGAAAAAATCACCGTCATCCTGTCCGGCCCGGTGGCGCTGCTGGACAAATTGAAGGCCAGCGATGTCACTGTGGAAGTCGATTTAACCGACAAACCCGCCGGCACTTACCAGATCGATCCGTCTGTCCAGGTACTGATTAGCGATTTAACGATAAATCAGTTCTTCCTGGGAGCGTAGAAGTCAAAATCGAAAAGGGTACAGCGACTCCCACGCCAACACCCTAGGAGAAACATGCAAAAGCCTATTGTAGCCCTGGTGGGAAGGCCAAATGTTGGCAAATCCACCTTGTTTAACCGCCTGGCCGGCGAGCCCCTGGCCATTGTGGACGATACCCCTGGCACGACGCGCGACCGCCTGATGGCCGAGGCCGACTGGAATGGGCGTGTCTTCCATATTATTGATACGGGCGGCATCGACCCTAGCGGGGGTAAAGATCCCCTTTCGGTCGGCTCAGCCGATTACATCGGCCAGATCCGCAGCCAGGCCGAGCTGGCCATCCGCGAGGCGGACGTGGTCCTGTTCCTGGCCGATGCGATCAGCGGGGTGACCCCGGCCGATCGCGAAGTTGCCGACATCCTGCGCCATAACCAGAAAATAATCGAAGGGCAGCCTTACCCACCCGTGTTCCTGGTAATCAACAAGGCCGATAACGCTTCCTTTCGCAACAACGCCGCCGATTTTTATGAACTGGGTATTGGCGACCCTTACCCGATTTCGGCCCTGCACGGCACCGGCACCGGCGATATGTTGGACGACCTGGTGACCGCTTTCCCCGAAGAGATCGAGGAAGAAGAGGACGATTCGGCCAAAATTGCCCTGGTGGGCAAACCGAACGTGGGCAAATCCAGCCTGCTCAACCGCCTGGTGGGTGAAGACCGGTCCATCGTCAGCTCGATTGCCGGGACGACCCGCGACGCGGTGGACACCAAAATCGAATACGAGGGCTTGCCCGTCACCCTGATCGATACTGCCGGTATCCGGCGCCGGGGCAAGGTAGAGCCCGGGGTAGAAAAATACAGTGTGATCCGTTCGATGCGCGCCATCGAGCGGGCAGATGTGGCCCTGCTGATGATCGATGCAATCAGCGGGATCACCGCCCAGGACGCCCACATCGCCGGGTATGTCCTGGAGGCGCAGAAAAGCACGGTGGTACTGGTCAACAAATGGGATGCGATCGAAAAAGACACCTATACCATGCAAGCCTACACCGAGCAAATCCGCAAGGACCTGAACTTTATCGACTACACCCCCATCCTGTTCATCTCGGCCAAGACCGGGCAGCGGGTGGAACAGGTCATGCCGTTGGCGCTCAAAGTACAGGAAGAACGGCTGGCCCGCATGACCACCGGCCAGCTCAACAAAATCCTGCAAAACGCCCAGGATGCGCATCACGCCACCTCCAAATCAGGGAAATCCCTGCGCCTGTACTACGCCACCCAGGTGCGCTCCGATCCCCCCACCTTTATGATCTATGTTAACGACCCCAAGCTGGCCCATTTTAGCTATTTGCGCTACCTGGAAAACAGCATCCGCAAGGTATACCCTTTTACCGGCACCCCTATCCGCCTGGTGTTGAAACCCCGCAGATAAATAATCAGCTTCCTATTAAAACGTACCTGAATTTTAGGTATGTGCGGGGCTTTGCCCTGCACATACCTAAAA
The DNA here is from genome assembly GCA_963704755.1 of uncultured Chloroflexia bacterium. Classification (GTDB taxonomy): domain Bacteria; phylum Chloroflexota; class Anaerolineae; order Anaerolineales; family Anaerolineaceae; genus Bellilinea. The sequence continues at coordinate 3,704,154 of OY969938.1, read as the reverse complement.
TTCGGTATTTTTTCAATCAAGCCGAGTCGCTACGATTTAACGAGCAAAAATGGAGCAGAAAATCTGCTCCATTTTTGCTGCCTTTCTACCAATAAATGTTTTCCGCTAAAGGATATCGCTAAGGTGGTGCACCTCTAGTCAAAAAAAGGTGCGAGCGGATTTACTCGATCACAAATTGAGCTACTACCTGCTCTAATTCATCAGCCATATCGGCCAGGGACTGGGCCGAGGCGGAAACTTCCTCCACCTGCGCGCTCATTTCTTCGGTCGAAGCCGATACCTCTTCGATTGCGGCGGAATTTTCCTCGCTGACGCTGGCGATATTTTCGATCGCTGTGGATATTTCAGACGAGCCGGCGGCCATTTGTTCTGTCGCAGCCGTATTCTCTTCGATCACCGCCGAAACCGATTCGACCGCCTGGGTCATTTTCCCGGCTGAGGTACTCATAATTTGGGCCGCTATGGAGGCCTGCTGAGCCTGCCGGCTGGCCCATTCAACAGCCGTCAGGATACTGTGTAAAACCGTCCCGGCGTTATTGACATTCACCACACCGTTTTCCACTTCCTGGGCGCTTTCCTGCATGGCAGTAACGGCTTCGTTCACGGTCACCTGAATCCCTTTGATCAACTCGCCGATCTCGCGGGTAGAGGCCGAGGAGCGTTCGGCCAGCTTGCGGACTTCATCCGCGACGACCGCAAAGCCTTTGCCGTGTTCACCGGCCCGTGCGGCTTCGATGGCCGCATTCAGCGCCAGCAAGTTGGTTTGGGTGGCAATATCCTCGATCGTTTCGACGATGATCCCAATCTGATTGGACCGCTGGTCCATCTCGGCCATCTTCTTCGAGGAAAGTTGGACCTTCTGGCGGATATTTTCCATCCCGGCAATGGTCTGCCCGATGGTATTTTGCCCGTTTTGGGCTTCCTGGGTGGCCGAGGTAGAGCCTTTCGAGACCGCTTCAGCATTTTCAGAAACCTGCCGGATCGATTCGTTGAGCTGGCTGGTCAGGTCAGAGGTATGTTCAATCGCCCTGGCCTGCTCCTGGGCGCCGTTGGCAATCCCATTGATCGTCTGCACCATTTGATCCACAGGCATTGTGGTACGGCCGATCGCATCACTTTGCTGGCTGATGCCGGCCGTGATCTGCTGGATGGTGGCCGCGATTTGTGAGGTCGCCCGTCCAGCCTGGTCAGCCGCGATCGACAACTGGCCGGAAGCCGCCTTCAGTGTATTGGCACTCAGACTGATCGAGCCAATTTGAGCGCGCAAATTGTCGATCATCTTGTGGAAAGAATTCCCCAGGGCATCCTTTTCGGAGGCAGGTTCGATCTCAGCGGTTAAAATGCCATTAGCGATCTGGTCAGCAGCCTGCGCCATGCTTTGCTGATAATGGATAAGCTGGCGGAAAGAATCGGCCAGTTGCCCAACCTCATCTTTGTTTCGATACGCAATGTTCTGGTCGATATCCCCGACGGCCAGGGCCTGGGCAGCACCGGCCATAGCGCGGATTGGCCGAGACAACGTGCGGGCAAAAATAATCGACAAAGTGACAGAAAAAACGATCACCAGCGCCAGAATCATCGCCAGGGAATTGCGCAGGGCATAAGCCCTGGCGTAGGCTTCCGAAGTATCTTGTTTAATCACCAGCCCCCAACCCACCAATGGAATTGGCGCATAGGCGGAGATCACTTTTTGGCCGCGGTAATCGACGTAACTGGATGTGCCGGTCTGCTTGGCCTGGATACGCTGGACGACACCATCATTGGCCTTCAGCTCCAGCTCGGAACGGTCTTTGATCAGCCCTTCGGACTTCAATTGATCCGTAAAACGCGAAGGGGTAATAAAAAAGCCATCCTGATTGACCAAAAACGCTTCGCCAGTTTTGCCGGTAAAAGACGCCGAAAGGACCTGATCAAATTGTTTCGTCGGCAAAGTGCCAACAATCATACCCACCAATTTCGAAGGATCGTTCACGGAATAAACCGGGGCAGCCACCACGAAAATAATGTTCCCGGTTGCCAGAGATACAACCGGCTCGGAAATCACCGTCTGGTTTTGCAGCACCTGCTGGTAATAGTCACGTATGCTCAGGTCGTAGGAGCCGCCATCGCTGGCGGTAATCGACTTGCCATCCAGACCGGTCAAAATAATTGTTTCGTAGATCTTCCACTGCTGGAAATATTTCTGGACAATCGTGCCTGCCTGACCAGCGTCCATTGAACGCAACTGGCTGATGCCGGCCAGAGTATTCATATCCGTCATACGTTGGTTTAACCAGTCGGTCACATAATCCGAAGAAATCTGGACTTGAGATTGCAGGCTGTTTGATGATGATTCTTCTAGAGCTTTTTCACTCTGGATATAAGCGCTTCCGCCGATGATAGCCACCACGACTAAAACGAGCAGCAAAAAAGCCAGCGTTAATTTTCCCTCGATCGTAAAAACCCAGGCTACTCTGTCCGAACGGCCTTGGCGCAAAGAACCTAATCGCATTTATCCCTCCCTATGAATAAAGGTTTGAAAAAGAACTAAAGAACTTGCGTTCCCGCAAATTAAATCGCCAGACTACCTGATTTATTAACATCCGAGAACTTAAATTTTTAGTGATCGCATCAAAATAATACGAGAATTTTGACTGGAATCATGTAAATTACAGATTAAAAGGAAATAAAAAAAGCGCTAAGACCAATCTCGCCGAAAAAGATACCTGGGCTTGACGGGGAGGGATTATGCGCTTATAATACTCAACATATTGCGGGGTAGAGCAGAGGTAGCTCGTCGGGCTCATAACCCGGAGGTCGTTGGTTCGAATCCAACCCCCGCTACCTAAGAAAAAGCGCCTTTTTAGGCGCTTTTTTGTTGGTTCGAATCCCCCAAGAAGGACCTGTCCACCCCACCCCCATCATGTAGATTGCCAGCATTTATATCATCGAACGACAGGTGTGCCTGGGGCTTGCCTTTTGCTTTGTCCCTTCTGATGAAAATGGATTGGAAATTCGCAAAATCTTGCCCGAGTGATTCCAAGGCCTCCATTTTCGCCTCTTAACGGTACATTACTCTGATAAAGGCTTTATCTTGATCAAAATTATTGGCCATTTGAAAGAAGAAAAGCAATTGGCCATCATCGCCTGTCCGATCCGAGGAAGGTTGTACCCGAACTTTTGTCATGGTAACATGAGGTAGCGATCCGAAAACAAGTTTACAGATGGCATTCGTCCGATTCTTGCCGTCCAAGCCGCCCTCGTTCCAGATAAATCCGGTAATCCCTGTAATTGGCGGTTGGGATTCATCGCCATCAAGTCAAATTTGATGCTGAGAATTTCAATTATGAATATCGTCGCTGTTTCGGGTTCAAGTGTAGTTACTGGCCCTTTCCTTGAGGGTGGGTGATGGCAACTTCATATAATCAAGCTATCCACTTCTTCCCGTTGGTCGTCTACATGCCCCTGGTCAACGTCTGGGGCTTTCTTTGTTGGGAAACTCCTCGTTTGCTTGCGCCTGATTTGGGTCGTTTTAGTGAAGCTCGCATTTGATCTTAACGGTTTACTCACTTGCTCAGCCGAATTGTCCGGGATGTCTTCAGAATTTTGATGGCTGTTCCAGCTAGTCAAATACTTATATATGTTATTTACTGAAATTGATAATTAAAAATCAATTTAATAAATAAACAAATTTGGCTTCTGTTTATGTTCCCGTTTTTACCGGGAAAAGTAGTCCGTAGCACAAAGGTAAATCGAATTAGTTTATCTATGATTACCCCTATTAAATTGGAGTCGGAAGGACAGGAAGAATGAGCACGGAAGGATGGGCCCGATCATGGAATATCTCCTGGTCAACCTTCTGCAGCAATGTGCCGGTTGAAATCGGCTCACCGGTTCCCAGGTTACGCAAATATCGGGGATGGGCGCCACTTGAGACCTGAAGACGAATGCGGTGATCCTTCTTGAAACAATGGGCTGTGGAAAGCAGCTCTATGGTAACTTTTCGGATGCCATCCTTGTCGCTTGGTTGCAATTGTGGCGTGAGCCGGATGATCCCATCGCAGATATTGATCGACTTTCGGCCATTTGGGGATACATCACACAGATTGGCAAAGAAATCAGTGTGCTCATTTGTTGACCGGATGTACAGCTCGACCGATGCCGCGCCCATAATCGTGGTGTTGTGAGCCATCGCATCGCTGGTCATGCTGAGTACGTCGGTCCTCGCTTCGAGCGTGCGATTATCCTTGGGACCACCCTCAAACAACAAGGTACCACCCACGCTCGGTGTTGGATTCGCTGGGTCATAACAATAACGGGATGGGGCCGTTTCCCCCACAGGGGCTTCGGTTGAGAGTTTTCCGCCGGCTTGCAGGTACCAACCAGCCGCCGTGGAAGGTGGCGGCCAGGCTGGCAGGTTCACCCATTTTTTAATGCCCATCACAAAAACCCGTACCGGATCTGAACGGAGTGCGGCCCGGTTGCCACGCAGATAGGCGTCATACCAGGCAAAACTTTCTGTGAAACCCGCCTTTAAACCGCCGGTTTCAGCGTGCGTCCAGGGGCCGATGGTCAGGTACGGCTTTTTGCCAGCTTTGCAAAGCGCGGCGTAGTCGGCAAGCATATCGGCTAAGAAAAAGTCGTACCATCCGTCGACGAAGTGCACCGGCGCCTCAATCTGATCAACCCGTTTCGAGTGATCGATTGTCGCCCAGAACTTGTCATCCGGCTTTTGATTACACAGGAGATCCTGGAAAAATGGAGAGGTTAATTTTAGGGCGACCTGATCTGCTTCTCCAACAGGCAAGTGCATGAACCCTCTGGATAATGCGGCTTTGCGCTGTTTATTGGCTCGCACCTTATCCTTGTCCGATTCCTGGACATTCGACACATAGGTTTGATAGTTCCAGGTGAGCGCAACATCCAAGCTCAATACCCCATGGTCGTACATGACGCCGTAGAGACGTGAGGCTGCCATCTGAGGGATGAGCGCCTTGACAAAATCCGGCGCGCCCGCACCGGCAGCGAGTTGTGCATATCCCCAGTAGCTCAACCCGTACATTCCGACTGAGTCGCTGAACCAGGGCTGTTGTGCCAACCATTGAAAGGTCGCCAGCCCATCTTCCCGGTCATCCACGAAAGGCTGGAACGTGCCGCCTGAACCCCAGGTGCCTCGGCAGTTCTGGACCACCACCTGATAACCACGCTCAGCAATTATTAAGGAAATGAAGTCGGGTTTCTTCCCCCGCGAGGTATAGGGATTGCGGATCAAGATAATCGGCAATTTTTCCCCACCAACTGGGGCAATCCGGTTTGCCAGCAGGATGGTCCCATCCGCCATTGGCACCGGGAGATCAAGCTGGTATTCGATTTTGTGAGTTACGGCAGGGGGCAGATCGAGCAGCAGCGATGCCAGCCTGGTCAAGAGTGACATAATCATTCCTCATTTTGAAAATTATAGAATATTCGCCTGTCTCATTCTATAACTTTTTAGCGGTACTGTCAATAGATATAGAATCTACGGTTGTGTTATTCTATAATTTCGGTTAACATAAAGAGAGGAGGATCCAATGGATGGATTTCAACGCCGCAGAGAAAAAAAGATGAAAAGCATCCTGGCAGCAGCCTGGGATCTATTTTTAGCTCGGGGAATAAAGGATGTAACTACCGCAGAAATCGCAAAAAAGGCCGGCGTTTCTCAGGCAAGCATCTATAATTTTTTCCAAAGCAAAGAGAATTTAGTGCGGGAAACCATATTAGCCTTTGTCGAAGAAGGCGTAAAAGCAAGTGAGACAATCTTGGAAAGCGAGATCCCTTTTCGCGAAAAAGTTGAAAAGCTGCTTTTCATGACAGACGAAGCCACCCGCCAAACCAGCCCAGAATTATTTGAATCCGCGCTTAGCATTGATCCCATGATTCTCGACAAGTTAGTTGCATATTCAAAAAAGATATCCGAACCTTTTATTTTACGTCTGGTGGAACAGGGTAGAGCGGAAGGCTTTATTAATAATCACTATTCCAATGAGGCCATCCTGTTATACGTTAATACCCTCAGGACACTCCTGACCCAACCGAATATTCCAAAAGAAGCACGTATTGATTTAAACGGCCTGTTTTTCTATGGATTGGCTGGTAATTCCAACCCTTAATAGATATTAGTGACTTTCACCTCGCGTTGGTCAAGTACAGTGCGCCAAATAGTTTGCCCGAATTTTTACGTTAGAAAAGGAAGAGCCTAAAATACTTTTTGAGCACAGATAAAAGTTTTAACCTCACGATTAGAGCGATCTTTAATAGTAGCAAAATACTCATTCCCATGGCTATCAGTAAGAATTGAAACCTCATTTCTGACCGCTTGATGACTAAGCATCAAGCGGTCTGCAATCTCGGGATTTGTGCACCCTTGAACGAACAAGGCCAGAATCTCCCTTTCTCGATCGGTTAATTCCAGGAACTGATGTTCCTTTACAGAACTTCCATTGCTGAGGGAAACCTGCACCTGGGATGGTCAATTTACGGGCAAGAATGTATGATGTAAGAATGGCATGCTTCACGTCGCGAGAAATCTGGTTTCAAATCACTCTATCGCTGGGGCTGTGCTGGGGCCAATCCAATCAATCGTATGAATCCGCGCGGAATGGGTTATGCCAGTAGAAAGAGTGATTATTTGAAAAGGCTTCACGACGCAGAATTTAAAGTGATGAAAGCTATCTGGGCCTACAAGCCGCCAGTCAACTCTTGACAGGGCCTGGCTGATTAAGAGTAGAACAACTTGCGAGTGTGGATAAGAAAATGGAGGTCCGACAAATGCCACGAATATTTCTGGTTGAGGACGATAAGGAAATCGCTAAAAACCTGATACTTTTGCTCCGCTCGGAGGGATTTACGGTCATCCACGCCTCTACGCGGAAGGATGCCCTTGCCGCGCTTGCCGGAAATAAATTTGACCTGGCGTTGGTCGACATTTCATTGCCTGACGGAAATGGCTTTGCAGTCTGCACGGAAATCAAAGCAACGCAAGATATTCCCGTTATCTTTCTGACGGCTTCTGGCGATGAAGCGAGCGTTGTGACCGGGTTAAATATGGGCGCGGATGACTATATCACCAAGCCCTTTCGTCCGCGTGAATTGATCGCTCGCATTGCAACCGCCCTGCGAAAAAGAGGCCAATCCGAGTCGGATTTTAACATTCGCGGGCTGCATGTCGATACGGCCAGCGGCGTTGTGACAAAAGACGGTAACGAGGTTTTTCTTTCAGCCTTAGAGTATCGCCTGTTGCTGGTGTTTATCAATCACCCAAAAAGTGTTCTCACACGGGTCAAGTTACTTGACGAATTGTGGGACGCGGCGGGCGAGTTTGTCAACGACAATACGTTGACCGTATATATCAAGCGCTTGCGAGAGAAGATCGAGAACGACCCCGCCAACCCGCAAATTATTCTGACCGTTCGCGGGACGGGGTACCGGTTGGGGGGTGAGTATGCTTCGGAATAGAGAGTTGCTGCGGTTTGCCATTTTGTTCGCCATAATCGCCGCCGTTGCTGTAATGCTGGAATTTGCCATCAATACCACGGCCGGAATCGTAGCCATTGCTTCTGTCGTCGCCTTTGGCACAGCGTTTTTCTTGTTTACCAAAACCCGGTACGAAAGCATTGCGCAAATCTCAAATCAAATCGACCTGGTACTTCATAATGCCGACCATCTGTACATCGGTGAATCGGACGAGGGTGAACTTTCCATTCTGCACAGCGAGATCACAAAAATGATGCTGCGTATTCGGGAGCAAAACGACGCGCTGAAAAAGGAAAAAGAACACCTGGCCGAATCGCTGGCCGACATCGCTCACCAACTCCGCACCCCGCTCACGTCCGCCAACCTTATCCTGTCATTGTTAGCCAATAACCCGGATGAGAATGAGCGGAAAGCATTTGTGCGGGAAACCGAGGAATTGCTGCTGCGCATGGATTGGCTGATTACCTCCCTTTTGAAATTATCCCGCCTGGACGCGGGCATTGTGACGTTCCAAAGCGACCGGATAGATGTAAACGACTTGATCGGCGCTGCGCTTCGCCCGTTCCTGATCCCAATGGAACTGCGTGCTATGAATGTGCAGGTAGATGCGCCAAAGGCGATGACTATTCAGGGTGATGCCGGTTGGCTTTCGGAAGCAATTCAAAACGTGCTCAAGAATTGTCTTGAAAGTGCAGGAGAGCACGGAAAGATTGAGATTATTTGCCTGGACAACCCGTTATTTACCGAGATCGCCATCCACGACAGCGGCGCGGGCTTCGAAAAAGAAGATTTGCCTTACCTGTTTGACCGGTTTTATCGTGGGAAAAATTCGAACGCTACAGGATACGGGATTGGCTTAGCCCTGTGCAAGACGATAATCACTCGGCAAGGAGGGACGATTACCGCAAAAAATCATCCACAGGGAGGCGCGATATTCGTTATTCGATTCCCAAAGTGACTGATCTCTCACCTGCTCGTCACAGAAATGTAAGTAGAAAATTCTATTATATGGGTAGTACGCTATAAAGGAGACTCACATAATGGAGTTTTTGAAAGTTGAAAATCTATGCAAGGTTTACGGCAAAGGCGAAAACCAGGTCACTGCACTTGATCACGTTTCGCTAAACATCGAAAAGGGAGAGTTTACCTCCATCATCGGTTCATCCGGCTCCGGTAAATCCACATTGCTGCACATCATCGGTGGCGTCGACGTACCGACAAGCGGGAAGGTGTACCTGGACGGCCAGGACGTCTATGCCCAAAACAATGAAAAACTCGCCATTTTCCGCAGGCGGCAGGTTGGGCTGATTTACCAGTTTCACAACCTCATTCCCACGCTGAACGTGGTAGAAAACATCACCTTGCCCGTATTGATGGACAGGCGCCAGGTCAACCAGGAACGGCTGAATGACCTGCTCGATATGCTTGGGTTGCAAGATCGCAAAACGCATTTACCCAATCAGCTTTCGGGCGGTCAACAACAGCGGGTTTCCATCGGTCGAGCCTTGATGAACGCCCCGGCGGTCATGCTTGCCGATGAACCCACGGGTAGTTTGGACAGCCGGAATGGGCATGAAATCATCAAACTGCTGAAAGAAAGCAATCAAAAATATGGGCAGACCCTGATCCTGATCACTCACGACGAAAATATCGCTTTGCAGGCACATCGCATCATCGGTATATCAGACGGCAAGGTGACGCGGGATGAGAGGATGCTACGGCCATGAACATTTTCAACAAAGTCACCCTACAAAGCATGAGAAAAAGCCGTACCCGCACCATTGTCACGATAATTGGCGTCGTCCTTTCCGCCGGAATGATTACGGCTGTCGCCAACTTTGGCGTTTCTCTGCTGAACTATATGGCCAACGGCGCGGCCCAGAAATACGGCGGCTGGCAGGTCGAATTTGAGGATGTGAACTCTTCCTTTGTAGAAAAACAGGCAAGTAACGGCAAAGTGGCAAACATAGCGACATTTGAAAATATCGGTTACGCAAAACTTGACGGCGGGAAGAGCGCCAACAAACCATATCTCTTTATCGCCGGGTTCACGGAGAAAGCCTTTGATACCTTGCCCTTAACATTGGTATCAGGCAGGCTGCCAAAAAACAACGAGGAAGTTCTTATTCCGGGGAGTGTCTTGACGAAGGGGGGCGTTCAGTTCAAGGTGGGCGACACGCTTGCTCTTGCTGTTGGGAATCGCATGGACGGAAGCGAGAAGCTCGGTCAACACGATCCTTACATTTCCGGGAAAGAAACCCTTGTCTCAAAAGCTGAGAGGACATACACGGTGGTTGGCATTTACCAAACGCCCCACTTTGAGGAGGATTCTGCACCGGGATACACCATCGTCACAGCCGCAGATGCCGGAAACCCGACGGATGATTTCAGCTTGTTTGTCACCCTGAAAAACCCACGTGAAGTTTATGCTTACGCAAAAAGCACGGCCGGAAGCCATGCTTACATCTTGAACAATGATGTGCTGCGTTTCATGGGGCTTTCGTCCGATAATATTTTCAACGCATTACTTTACTCGGTTGGCGGCATCGTGATAGCGATTATCATGATTGGCTCGATTTTCCTGATTTACAATTCATTCAACATCTCCATGAATGAGCGCATGCACCAGTTCGGGATTCTCTCGTCGGTAGGGGCTACCGCAAAACAACTGCGCTATTCGGTGTTGTTTGAGGGGCTCTGTATCGGCGCGGTCGGCATACCGATCGGCGTTATCGTTGGGATAGGCAGCATGGGGGTGGTGCTTTCGGTTGTCGCCAAAAATTTCACCAACATTCTCTACAAGAACGTCCCGTTAACCTTGACGGTATCCTTCCCCGCCATTGGCGCTGCGGCGGTGGTCAGCATGGTCACCATTTTGATCTCAGCCTATATCCCGGCTCGTAAGGCCGCAAGCACGCCGGTGATGGAGAGTATTCGCCAGACGAATGAGATCAAAATCGAATCCAAAGCCGTGAAAACTTCAAAACTCGCGGAACGTGTTTACGGCCTGGAGGGAATCCTTGCGCTAAAGAATTTCAAAAGAAATAAAAGGCGTTATCGCAGTATTGTGCTGTCACTCGTTTTGAGCATTGTGCTTTTTGTATCGGCTACTGCTTTTGTAACGGATTTGAGTCAGGCATCGGAGCCGGCAAAAGTGGTCACTACCTATGATATCGGTTTTGGCACACAGGATATGAGCGACAGCGAATTGCTGCAACTTTACGACAAACTGAAGACCGCCAATGGCGTTACCGGCAGCTCATACCAGGTGATTATGATGTATTCTGCTGCCATTCAGGCAGACAAGCTATCGGACACTTACTGGGAATTTGCAGGCGCACATACACCGGGTGAAACCGTGAATCTGCCAATGAACGTCCAGTTTCTTGACGACAGCACCTATCTGAATATGATCAAAAGCCTGGGGCTGCCTACGGAGGAATATACCGGACAAAATGCTAAAATGATCGCCGTGGCCAAAATACAGGGAAACAGCAATACGGAGAACGGGGGTGATCAGCTTAGCGATCTGTTCAAAAGTTCTTCCGCGAGTTTTGCCATTGCGCCTGAAATAAATGGCAAGCCGCAAACGGAACAAGGGCAAAACGTGAACATTACGTTTGTCAATGTCGTGTTGCCTGACACGCCCCCGATGATAGGCACCTCCGAACGGCGACCCTACGCTTTTTGGGTAATAAGTCCCTATTCGCTCAAGGAAAAGCTTGCTCCTTCCGATACCACGAGAAATACCCTGGTCAAAGGCATGACCTTTCAGTCGACCAATCCAATGCAATCGATGGACGAAATGAAAGCGATGATCCAGGACGCGGGAATCAAAACCGCATACATCATTTTGAATACGTCCGAAATGCTCGATCAGAATCGTAACATGATATTCATTGCCAATGTGTTCGCATATACGTTTATCGTCATGATATCGTTGATTGCGGTTGCCAATGTGTTCAACACGATTTCCACGAATATCAAACTGCGCCGTCGGGAGCTTGCCATGCTCCGCTCGGTGGGGATGTCCGATCGCAATTTCAATAAAATGATGCGCTTCGAATGTGCTTTTTATGGCCTGAGAGCGCTGCTTTACGGGCTTCCCCTGGCAATGATCTTCTCCTGGCTGATCTATAAAGGGATGGTCGCAGGCGGGGCGGACAATATCCATTTTGTGGTACCGTGGGCCAGTTTCGGAATCAGCATGTTCAGCGTGCTTCTTGTAATCTTTGTCACCATGATGTATGCCATTAGCAAAATAAAAAGAGAAAATATTATTGACGCGCTTCGGGATGATATGACTTGATTCGATACCAATTATTGCTTGATAGAATATCAAAAATAACCAGGTCAAGTGATTCACAAGCATAGTCAAAGACAATTAAACTTCGGGCCAAGTTGGCCCGAAGTTTTACCACAAAAAATACGGCAAAAAAAAGCCAAGCCAGCGAAAAAACCGTTGTTTGGCAGGGATTCGTTATGCCGTAAATAGACATACCATTTAAGTACGGCAGTTTTGATTTCCAAAACCGCTGTTCTATGTACATTGATGGGTTTAGTAGACAATAGAGCCCTTATTCAGGATATTGCGACGTGAGTATAACGATAGGAAAGGGCCAATCGCAGGGGGAAGAAAAATGTTTGGTTACATAAAAAAACTAATGCTAAAAGATGATTTGTGAAAGGAAAAGAACTATGAATTTGCCCATTCGCACAGGTCCGTATCCACATCATCCAGCGTGAGTAACCGGATTCCTTGCCCTGTCCAATTTGTACCCGTTGGAGGGGATTGAGAAAAATTCCTCACATATCCAACAGCATTTTCATTCCACCCCTCACGCGAGAACCCAAGGAAGTAGACTTGCCAGTTGCCGGAAGTTGGAACGACTTTGGGCGTTTTTTTCTCAACAAGTTCCTGTAAAATGGTTGCCTTTCCACGTTCTTTAATCCATTTACATTCGCCTAAGATCAGGTGCTTTTTCATCGTATTAATGCCGACGACATCCACCTGGTGGTCTTTTCCCCAATCGCTTTCTACTCGATCAGGATAGAGAGGTAGGACTCCACGATTGCTTGCCCGGATAGTCCATTCGCGACAAATTTCTTCCCATGTATATGTACCGATATAATCCACCATATGCTTTTGGAGCTCTTCCAGAGTTTGGTCAATTTCACCCATTTCCAACTGGGTCAGCCTGGAATGAATAAAACGGTAATAGAACCGCAAAAATGGGTCGGTAATTGTATGCCGCCCTGCTCTGGAAGAAAGTCCTGCCGTAACAGGCATTTTTTTGACCACATATCCTGTGCTTACCAAGTTGGAAATATATTGTGACAGGTGGAAATTGGGAATCCCGGTAAAATTTTCAATCTCCTTAGGTGTAGCGTATCCATTCGCTATTGCTCGTAGGATGGCAATATAATTATTGGGATCACTGATGTAATCGTTCAAAAGAATACGCGGTTCATCCTTCAAATTTCCGCCCGGTGACAACAATAAGCGCTTGATATTGTCCGAAACAGATTTATTCTGGTCAATCAGCCGCCAATAGTGGGGAATGCCGCCAAAAACGGAATAGAGCATGACCCTTTCAGGAGCTGGATAGCGCTTAAAATATGACTTTGTGATGCCAAAAGGAAGCGGTTTCAATTCCATTTTGGCTGTGGTTCTCCCATACAATGGCGCAGTTCCGGATAATATCCCTCGAACCATCATAACTAAATGGGAACCGGAAATACACAGGAAAATATTGGCATTTTCTAATGCAGCATCCCAGGCGCGTTGCAGATTGCTGGCGAGGGTCGGATCTGCGGCCATCATGTAAGTAAATTCATCGATGAATACAACCAACCTTTCCCCTTTGGCAAGCTCGCCGATCTGGTTCCAGACCTGGCCCCAATTGGCAAACGAAAATGATTCGGGTACGGGTAAAGTCGGGAATGCTTTCTTGTAAACTATTTGCGAAAACTGGCGCAGTAATGATTCTCTTGAAATCTTGTTCGGAAACAAAGAAGATGGGTTTGATCTTCCGGGTCGTGAGCCATTCGGTTAACAGCCTTGTTTTTCCTACACGACGCCGACCGTAAAGAACCAGAAATTCAGATTTATTGCTGGCGTACAGGTCATCCAGCAGGTTTAATTCAGCTATTCTACCGACAAATGGTGGGGATTCTATCATGACTACCACTCGCATTGTAATTTTAATTATTATAACAGAAATTACAATGCGAGTGGTTTTCATAAGGATTAAATAAGATTTGTTTCGTAGTAATTTATCCAGAGTAATTTCTCATTTACGGCGACTGGCGTAAAGTGCATGTGGTAGAAGTAAAATAGTTCATTTTAGGTTTACCGACCTTTAGGTATATTGACCTAATTATTGGTTGAATCGTTCAAAAAGCTAATATAAATCAATCAATACTTTTCTCAAGTAAATCGAGTGGGAATAAGAAAGAGTTTTCATTGTCAACAAAGAGAACTGGTAAATACGCCAAAAGAAATTACCACTTTCGCCGTTGTCATGAATCTCTTGGCTCGCTAAAATGGAATAAATGGTTTCACAATACATGATCCTTTCAAAACACTTATTCAGATCCCAAAAACGGATATCTGAGAAAGGCAGGGATTGAAATCTTCAGTCGAATCCGTGGCTCGCAAATACTTTTCGCAACTGCAAGCCAATTTGTAAATAGCAAAAGAACTACAAATCTAGATAACTGTCGTCTATGGCTTCAGCCTACCTGCTGCCGCAAATAACAACACCAACCACGCTTACGTCGGACCATCAACATCAACTTCCCCATTACAAAATTGTCCCTATGGTGGGGCTCGCGAAGTCCGAGTACAAACTTCCCACGAGTTCAAGGTCTCTGGCCTGTCTCCTTTCTATGTATATGGAGGGGATCGGTTGCCGGCACCTTAATGTTTTCACTTTTCCCAAACGGTAGGGCAATAACATAATTGTCCCTATTTATTCCCAGTGAACACACTCCTGGTAAGCACTTTACCAGGAGTTTTTTATTACTTATGTCCGATTTTGACTGTATTGGCGTTTAATTAAATAGAAGCGCTTCAAAAGACATTTTAGGAGAGGTAAATGAGTGGACCGACCATGACAATACTGGCAGATCCTGGCTATGTTGATGAGGAAGTAGATCTGGTCTTGGCTGCGCAACGAGATCGGACCCAGTGTAAGAAACTGTACGTCCGCTGGGTTCAACCGATGTATCAATACATATTCTTTAAAGTCCGCAACGTTGCCGACGCTGAAGACCTTACCTCGAAAGTATTCCTCAAAGTATTTGAAGAGCTTCCCCGATATCACCATAAAGGTTACTTTTCAGCATGGATGTTTACTATTGCTCGAAATATAGTCCGCGATCACTTTCGCAGAAACTCACGAGAGATACCCCTGGAAAAGGTCTATCAAAAACCGGATCAAATTGATCTTCTAGCCCAAGTCATCCATACGGATGAGTTGAACCGTTTAGGGAACCTCATTCGGGCCCTTACTGAAGAAGAGCAAGAAATCATTCGGCTGCGTTACATCGCCGGGCTCAACTTTGCCGAAATTGGCAGCACCTTGGGTAAACGAGAGGATACCGTTCGAAAAGCGCATTCCAGGCTTTTGGGCAGGCTCCAAAATCAGTTGGAGGTAAAAAATGCAGAAGGCTAATCTCATTGATTTTGAAGATAAGATCAAGGGAGCCGTGGCTATGCCCCAGGCACGGCCTGAATTCGTCAACTCCTTATGGAAACAACTGGAAGAACAGCCATTGAGCGAACCGAAAACCCCGCTTTGGCCGGTGCTCCGGCCGGCGTGGTTGATTGCTGGTGTTACGGCGTTCGTGATTCTTTTTGTTCTTCTTGCGGTCGGCCCTCAGAGGGTTCTAGCAGCTGTTCAATCTTTGTTCAGCTATTTACCGGGTGTCGGCATCGTCAAAAATGTGGATGAGGTAGTTGTCCTATCAGAGCCTATTCAGGTGGAACGGGATGGTTATACCGTTACGGTCGAAAACCTGGTAGCCTCCAGAGAGCGCACGTGGCTGAGGATCAAAGTGGAAGGGTGGCGTAAGTCGTCAGATTTTATTAGCTACCCGGAACTCCAGCCTGCCTGGCCACAACTTGACCCCGGAAATCAACAGCCATTAATGGCGAACACGAGTGATTTTTACGTGGGGGACGCCCTTTATGCCGAATATCAATTTTCTGCTCTTCCAGAGAATACAGACGAAGCAGTTCTCTTGTTACCGCAACTTCCCCAAACTTTGAAAGGCGAAGCACCTGAGAACTGGGAATTTCGACTTCAGTTACGCCCGGTCGAGCCGCAGGATCTATTGCCGGATGCCTGGGCCAGGACGTGGAGCAGTTCAACGGTAAATGGGGTGGCAATGAACCTGCTGCAAGCTGTACAAGATGCGGACGGGACGTACTTAACCATCCGTTTCGATACACCCACCTTAAATGGCACCCTTTCTCCTGACTGGTATTCACAACTCTCCCTCAAAGACGACAAAGATGCGATTTATCCGGTGAACTTCGTCGAAGGCATCGGCGGAAGATCTGCGATTTTCCAAACGCGGTCTTTAAACGAAGGGCAGGAATTCAAGATGAAGCTAGCGCGCCTGCTGTTGGTGGATGAACCGCCACTGGACGGATCGGCGCCCTCATTCTTGCTCGATCTTGGTCCTGCGCCGGCCATTGGCCAGCATTGGAAACTGGATCAAACATTGGAAAGTGGAGCATTTCACGTTCGGGTCGTTGGCGCAACCCTTCAGAAAGGCGAGGATGGTTATTTCCGTTTGACCTTTGACGTTGAACGTCCGGATGAGAGCGTGCAAGATGTGATGTTCCGCTGTTCGCAACCCATCTGCTACCAATCGACCACCGGTGCCCCCGGTAATAAATCCGGCGCGATGCTTCATCCGGTCCTTGAGTTAAACAATCTGCCGGCGAACCCAATTCCGGTTGAGTTGGGAGGCTTATCCTATTCAATCGAGGGGCCGTGGGAAGTGGATTGGCAGCCGTTGGCTTTACCAGAGAACATCCAACAGCCTGTAACCACCGTCACTGCCACACCATCTATGACCTCTACGGAAAATATTGATCCGCAGCCTACCCTAACGGGACTGGCTACCTTATCGCCCAGGGAGACAATCGCTGAAGAAGTACGCACGCTATTAGAAAGGGGCTTCCAGACGTTATATGGCCAGCCCGGTTGGGTCCATGTTGTCTATGAAACCATCGAGCCGGAAGACACAGAAAATTACCAAAGCGGCAGGTTGTTGGGGCCATCGCATTCCATTGGCGAGACCTGGCAGTATGTAGAACAGGACGGGACGATCAGTAAGGAAGTATGGATCGAGAAAACGCCCGAAGGTGACATCTGGCAACAAAGTGCACGGGTGGGAACAACCCAGGTCAATTTCACCACAGGTACAGCCATGGAAGACACTCAACTCGAAACAAAAGCCCGGGTAGAGAATTTACCCGACCTTATCCTCAGGCCCAACTATGCCAGCGACGTCATCCGTGAGGAAACCATTTTGGATGGTCAACCTTGCCTGTTAGTTACGTTAGCATCCAGATACGATCCGCCCCTTGTAACGACTGGAATATCGCAACCGGTAGTGCAGTCTGAACTCAAGACCTGGATCGACCAGAAAAGCGGACTGATCCGTATGGTGCAAACGGTGAGCCAATTGGAGGATGGCACCAGTCTCACGATACAGATGATGAGCTATCCGGTAAAAGAACGAGTAGAAGAGCCGCCTCAAGAGGTTTTGGATCTGCTCCAACGAGTGAAATCCTTAAGCCGAGAAACATAGCATGGGAACGAGCGGATTTCCAAAAATCCGCTCGTTCCCTGCACATTTAGCAAAAAAAGGATTAATAAGATTTCAGGAGCAGAATATACCCTTTTATAATGACTTTCAAAAACTGTTCGCTAAGCATGCGTAGAAGTTAGCGAAAATTAGAACAAGTCAAACTATATTTTTAATATTTCTAATCGAGAAAACAGGGCGGAAATATGACAACTAGGATTTTAATTGCTGATGACGAGCCATTAATTCGATGTGGAATACAAAGCCAACTTTTACCATATGGGGAATTCGAGATTGTCGGCGAGGCGAAAAACTGCGATGAAGTAACCCAATTAGTAATTGGTGTTCATCCCGATATCATACTGCTCGAATTATGTATTCCGGGTGTTCAAATTTCTCAGATAACTAATTTAATCTCTTCCAAAAATCAGAGAGTCATGAAAATACTCATACTCTCGCATCAACGGGATGCCGATAAGATTGAAGAATCTTTGAAAGAAGGTGCGAGTGGATATGTTCTTAAGGAAGAGGAGCCATATGTGTTGATTGAAGGAATCCAAATGATCACTCAAGGGAAAATGTGGCTCAGTCCTTTATCGGCTATGGCTATTGCCACCAACATTGTGCATAAGACTGAAGCGATATATCCTTCATTAAGTGAGCGGGAATTAGAAATTCTCAAGCTTCTTAGCCAAGGTATGAGCAATATACAGATCTCCGATAGTTTATGTATTGCTGAACGGACGGTTCGATATCATGTTGAAAAATCTCTAAATAAATTGGGGGTAAATAATCGTGTTGAAGCTGTTGCTAAAGCGGTTCAGAATGGCTGGATTGTTCCTTGATTTTTTAAATTCAAAGAGGTATAAGCTTGTGATAATGTAACAAATTATTTTATGAATCCTAAAAAAAACATATTATTCGAAATATACATTATCAAAGTTCTCCAACCTTCTCCCAACATGGTTCAAGGGTTGTTGACTCTTCTAAATACCAATAAATCGATTCGAAAAACACATCCCCGTTTTTCAAATCCTCAGCCACATTCGATATAGCCACCACCCGGCGAACTTCATGACGGATGCCAATTTGAACCAACACATCCACGGCATCAGCAATCATCTGATTGGCTTCATGCGGCTTCACCCCTGCATCTGCCCCCATCACGGTCGCCAGCCGGCGGGCGGCTTCACGCGGGCTGGCTGCATGGAAGGTGCAGGCCCCACTGTGACCGGTCATCAAGGCTCGAAACAAGCTCATGGCTGCCATTCCGTCGCGCACTTCGCCGATGACCAGGTAATCGGGGGACATGCGCATAGCGTCATCCACCCCATCAGCCAGGGTATAGGGTTTCACTTCTGTGCCCACCGCTTGCGGGCGGGCTTCCACGGTTTGTACGGTCGGGCGGTAGCCCCAAATTTCCTCCGGGTCTTCAATCTTCACGATGCGCCAGGCTGGCGGCAGGAAATTGCATAGAGCGCTGAGAAGCGTGGTTTTGCCGGTGCGGGTGCCGACTGAAATCAGGATGCGCCGGCCTTGTTCCATCGCTTGCTGAAGTGTATCCATCATCTCGGAAGTCGTTGGTTCGAATCCAACCCTCGCTACCTAAAGCAAACCGCCAGGCTCCTAAAAAAGGACATGCCTGGCGGTTTTTGATTCCCTTACTTTCTCTTGATTCTGGCTAAGGACAACGCAGATCGAGAACAAAAATTGTTGACAATAGACCGTAAGCTACATTGTCGCTCGTGTTCTAGATTTGACGGCCGATATCGTTGCCGGCACGGATAGCCAAAGCCATGTTAAAGGGCTGATCGCAGTCACCAATTGCATAGGTCTCTTTGACCGAAATGCCGTCAAGCAGGGACTTGTTCGGCACCAGGTCGGCGGCGTTGATGATGGAGTCTGCGGCGATGACGGTCTCCCATCCGCCGTCAGATGCTACGGTAACCTTGCCGTCGCCAATCTCCTTGATGGTAGCGCTTGGATAAACTTTTAATCCAAGTGAATAGAGTGAGGTCGTCATAAAACGTTGAGCGTGCTGAGACTGCTGCTTGTCGAGATCCTCTATGGGGTTCGGCGTTACAATGGTGACCTTCTTCTTATGCACCGTCAGCCACAGAGCGCAGTCGAAAGCCTGGGCGTTTGAGCCAAAGACAACGACTTTGTCGCCAGTTCCGTCAGCCATAAAGTTGGTAAAGTCGATAACCGGCACGTTGCCGCCACTTGCGTCCACCTTGCCCGGCAGAGCACCGACTGCGAGGATTACCGCATCTGGGGATTCACTGTTGATCAGCGCGGCGTCGACTTCTTTACCCAAGGTGACGGTCACGCCGTTCACCTCCAGTTGCCTGGCCAGATAAGCCTTAAAGTCGTCGAGGTTTTCGTGAGGTCCTTTGACCATGCTAGCAAAGGCGAGCTTGCCACCGAGCGCACCACTCTTTTCATAGAGTGTGACTTTGTGACCGCGGGCGGCTGCGATGCGGGCGGCTTCCATACCGGCAGGACCGCCGCCGATCACCATGACTTTCTTCGACACGGTAGCCGGTTCAAGCTCATAGGTCGCCGGTCCATTTTCGGTCATGACCCGCTGTGTCAAGGCGTTCACGCGGCAATAACCCATCTGGCGGTTCTGCTCGTTTCCGCCGATGTGGCAGTGGAAGCAGCGCGTGCAGGGGGCGATTTCGTCGATACGTCCCGCTTTAAGTTTAGTGACGTATTCGGTGTCAACATTTAACGGGCGGTTCATGAGAAAGAAGTCGACTTTGCCATCGGCGAGCGCCTGCTCGAAGTAATCTGGGGCATGGGCTGGATCCATATAGGTGACGGTGCCGCAAGGAATGCTGAGCGCTGCTTTGTAGCGCGCGACAATGTCGAGCAGCATACCGGCGCCGCTGTGGTTGCCGATCAGCTGGCCTTGCCAATGCCTCGAGAAATCCCATTGGGTTCCGTATCCGCTTGCACCCTCAATACCGTTCAAGAGAAAGTAAAGGTCGCTGCCAAATTGACACGGGTGGTTGTCTAGCGGACCTAAGCGCAGATGCATCGAATCGCATCCGGCAGCTTCGAACAACTTGGCAAACCCAATTCCTTCTTCGATCGTCGTTACTTTACTAAACGGAGTAGTAACAGCGTTGTCTAATGTCGCCAAGGAGGCGCCATTGGTAAGGTTGTCGTTTTCTTCTATGCAGTCGATCAAAACTTGTACTACAAAGTCCTTACCGCAGGCTGCTTTGATCTGGTCTATTAATTCGGTCACAAAACGGGCGCGGTTTTCCAGGCTGCCTGTGCCGTATTCATCCGTACGGGTGTTGTGGAAACGCGAAAGGAATTGCTCACCGAGGTTAAAACCTGCGGCGTTGAGCTCAATCCCAACAAAGCCGGTTTTCTGCAAGAACTGAGCAATGGCCACCCAGCGGGCTTGTTCCGCAGCAATGTCCTCGTGCGTAAAGTCGTTCGATGACTTCATTGAAAAGCCATAGTGCTGATAGCCTAACTTTGCGCCGTATTTTCCACACTCCTCAACGAGTTTCTGAGCAAAGGCAATGGTTTTGGCAGGTGTTTCACTGCCGTCGGCCGGCGGCTCCAGCTCTTCAACCATTTCTACCCAAATAAGCTCAACGCCGCCCTTGGCGAAGTTAACGTAGTATTGGAGCAGCTCATCGGTAAGCCCAGCGAGATAAGTGGCCGATCCGGCTGCGGATTTGACCATGCGATGGTTGAGGTTGAGCGGGCCGATCTTCAGAGGCGAAAACAGCGTTTTGAAGTCGGTAGTATTTTGACGGTAGTCGTAATTCTGCGGATTGAGATAGGCCTGCGGGATCAGTTCGGTTGCAACTGCAGACGTTTGTGAACCGGCAGCGGGTTCAACAACTGCATCGGTGGCCGCTATTTTCGGCTTACAGGCCGTGAGCATTCCACCTGCGGCAAGGGTAAGTGCGGTCCCTTTCAAGAAGTATCTTCGACTTATTCTTTTTAAATCTTCCGACAAATCCATGGTTACCTCTCCTCTTTACTTTTTATTTTTACTAACAACATCGACTCGATCTATGATCAGAGTGAAAAAAAGACACCTTTGTCACCCAACAAAGCGCTTCAACCTGGACTTGAATTGGCTCAAATACCCTTCGAAACGAATTATCGATTTTGAATGAACGGGTTTATGTGTTGTATCCGTCGCAGGTTCTCCACGAGACAGAACTGAGCTTTACCTCCTTTATCTGCACGGAGGCCATCAACCCAATGGCAGCGTGCAGTATTAAAAATGATTGATCACCAGGATTCCAGGGCCCAATCCCTTCAATTCTTTACTATATTGGAAGATCAAATTGTGTGACTAAATATTGGTCAGTTGCACCCGTTTTTTTAAGTATTCCAATTTTGACCAGGCCTGGATAAAAATTCTGTGCGGATTGGCTGTATTCGTCTCGGGAGTAGGTTTTTTGTTATAAATGCTTTTCCTTTTTCGACTGTATAAATCGGCGCCATAATCCTCCACAAAAGAAATTTCTCTTTTCGGTGCTTGCAGATAGCACTGCCGGTCGTCAGCGCCAGACTGGCCGGAAGCGAATGCCGCCGGATTAACTCGCGCAGAGAGATTTTTGTTTTCGATAGGCAATCTTTTGGGGGGTTACACGATACCTAAATTCTACTCAAATTGTAAGCAACATTGTTCTGGGCAGTGACCCCGTTAGACATGCCGAACGCCCAATTAGCGGGGTAAATATGTTAAAATGGCTTGCATCAAAAAGCCCCCTCTAAAATTAGGCCTCAAGCAGGTAAACAATGAAAATTGCTATCGTTGAAGATAATTCAATCGACAGTAAGGCCTTGGAAGAAAAGCTAAGGGAATGGTCCCTTCTTCCGAATATTAAACTGGAGATCCTCTCGTACAGCAGCGGAGAAGATATCCTGGCCAATTGGCCGTCGAACTTCGACA
Organism: uncultured Chloroflexia bacterium; assembly: GCA_963704755.1. Lineage (GTDB taxonomy): Bacteria > Chloroflexota > Anaerolineae > Anaerolineales > Anaerolineaceae > Bellilinea. The sequence continues at coordinate 3,681,899 of OY969938.1, read as the reverse complement.
TCATCTTCCTGGATATCCAGATGGCGGGGCTGAATGGCATTGAAGTCGCGAAGAAGATCCGCGAGTCCAACGACCGGGTGGAAATCATCTTTATCACCAACAATCCACAACATTCATTGATGGGGTATTCAGTTGAGGCGCTGGATTATTTAATTAAACCGGTATCTTCCCAAATGCTTGAGCGCGTCATGGCCCGCGCCTTCCGCAGGCTTGGCAATGCCGATCGTGAATTTTTAACCGTGCATAATAATGAGGGTTATTTTGTCCTCAACCTTTCCGACATTTATTTTATTGAAGTCAAAAACCGTAAACTATTTATTGAAACGAAAAACGGCCAGGTTGCCTGCGCAAAGACGCTGCAATACCTGGAGGAGCATTTACCCAAGACATTTTTTCGCTGCCATAGCGCTTTTTTGATTAATCTATACGCAGTAGAGTCTTTACAAGGGCAATACTGCATCATCGCAGGGATGAAGGTCCCCATCAGCAAACACAGACGAAAAGACCTCATCAGCAGTCTAACAGATTTGATCGGCGGGCAATTATGAACGGCCTCTCTCAGATCATCGAAACCGGTTTTGCTCCTATATTCATGTCGTTATCTGACATGCTGCTGCTACTCTATCTGTGCAACGGGAGCCGTAAGCAAGTACGTAAGAATCGATCCTGGGGGATATGGTTCGCAGCCATTTTTCTGATCATGGTTTCTTCGCAACTCGTCTTCAATGGAAGGACCGTTGAGCAGGCCAACTTCCTCATTTTTTATGCGATCCATTTCCTATTGCTGCTGGTGTTCTCGGCAAAATGCAGCAACTCACCCCTGGGCGCACGGATTTATCTCACCATCCTGGCCGTCCTGGCGAACGACATTTGTCTGGTCCTGTTAATCTCGTTGATGTCGTCGTTTTTTCATTTTGACTTCATCGACAAAGGAACTTTTTTAGAGAGGGTGATCGCACACATCGTTCTGCTGGTCATGAAAATCGGTGTAACAGTTTCGATCAAGAAGTTCATTCGTTTCCAAATCAATGGGATCACAAATGTAAACCTGGCGCTCATTATTATGCTGCCCGCGGGTCCCTATTTCTTTTTGCGCGACTACGCGTTCATATTCAGGATCGACCCTTTCACCGTCCCGTTGATGATCCATTATCTCGACTTCCTTTTTGGCGTTTTTGCGTTGACCAATATGATCATGAGCGAGCACCTCAGCTATAGCATCAGGCAGAACGAGCTGCTAAAAGTGGAAAATTCGGTCCGCAGGCAGCACCTTCAATATCTGAGCACACTCAATACTATCGAAACGGTCAACCGTAAATATCACGACCTCCGCCATATCCTGCGCGGGATCGTATCCATCAATTCATTGGCTGAGATCAAGACTTATGTCAAGACCATCGATAACGAGATCAAAGACTATGAGTTGATCTGTAATACGGGAAACAAGACATTGGACATTATCTTGTCGGAAAAGATGCACGAGGCGGAAGACAAGGACATTGAGATGCACATCGTTGCAGATGGTAAGCACTGGTCTATGATCCAAGACGTCGATATCGCGACCATCTTTGGAAATGCCCTGGACAACGCTATCGAGAATAGTGATCGCAACGACGAACCCTCACTGCGCTGGATCGAGGTGCGCACAGGCCGGGTGAACGACATGCTGATGGCACGGTTCGAGAACCGTTTCACGCATAGTCTGATCAAAAAGCAGCTCAAGTTCCTCAGCACAAAAACAGACAGCCAGAACCATGGCTATGGATTACAAAGTATCGAGATGGCAATCCAGAAATACCATGGCGAAATGAGTGTCATGGCGGATGGGGGATTGTTTACTTTGAACATCGTCATTCCTCTCCCCAAAAGCCCTGCGATGTAAAATTAGAAACACCGGGAACGGATAGGGTGTCCCACCTCCAGGTACACGCGCGGCGCAGGCAATAATTGAAGGTGAAAATTGCCGGGTGGAGGTTGTTGGTTCGCATCCGACCCCCGCTACTAAAGAGAACCGTAGGCACAGGGGCTACGGTTTTTTGATAAGCCTATGCCAATTTTATATGCCCCGCAATCCCCCTCCGGTGGATTTCCCAATCGCACCGGCAGCCTCTTTTACCGGCATATCAAAGATAGATCGATCTCAGGCAAGATCATAAACTGACGGAGCGCGCCTGGAATGGGCTGCGCGGGACTTGCAGCAATTCACCTCTTTACAAACCAGAAAGAGGTGATACTATATTGCATATAGAGTATAAACAGTATAACCACTGGCGCGATTTTGTCAGTTTATTAAATGTCCATTCGTGCTGGTGAAGGCCATACCCTGCACAGACCATGGCGAATACAGGGGCTTCGAGACGAATCTAAATTTACCGGTTTCGTCTCTCGAATAAAAGGAAACCAAAATGAAACTGATGAGATTATCCATAAGAATCCCCCTGGGATTGACCATTGCAGTCGTTATCATTGGTATTGTCGTTTTCACCAAAATCAGTTCGAAGGCCGGGGTGTTCCCGATGACCCCCTTCATCCTCTGGATTGTTGCGGTCGTTATCCTCATCGGTATAACCATCTGGTCCGCGCTGGGCTTTAAAGGGATTAACAAACGCCCATGAACATGATCGAAGTCAAGAACCTGACGAAGAAGTTTGGAGAGGTAACCGCGGTCGATGGGCTGACCTTTCACGTGGCGCAAGGCGAGGTGTTCGGCTTACTCGGGCCGAATGGCGCCGGCAAGACGACCACCATCCGAATGCTCTGCTGCCTGATCTCTAAGAGCAACGGCGACGCCCAAATCGGGGAATACTCCATCGGCGGCGCAGCCGATTCGTTGGCTATCCGTAAAATGATCGGCCTGGTGACCGGCGATGTCGGCCTATACGAGGAGCTGACCGCCTATGAGAACCTCGACTACTACGGAAAACTCTACGAATGTCCCGAGGCGCAAAGGAAAGAGCGCATCGAGTACTACCTGACTATGATGGATCTGTGGGACAAGCGGAACCAGGATATCAGCGAATATTCTAAAGGCATGAAACAGAAGATCGCAATCGCCAGGGCGCTGATCCACGATCCCGAGCTGCTTTTCCTCGACGAGCCGACGGCCAACCTGGACCCGGAAGCGGCCAGGGTGGTGCGGGATATTCTCCTGAAGCTCAAGAAAGACGGCAAGACGATTTTCATCAATACTCACAACCTGGACGAAGCCCAGCGCCTCTGCGACCGCATCGGGATTTTGAAGACCAAACTGCTGGCGGTCAACACGCCGGAGCAGTTGGAGACGACCACCTGGGGCACCAGTAAGACGGTATTCCAGCTAGAGCAGGTCAACGAGCAAATTCTTGAGGCGGTCCGCAAGCTCAATCCCAAGGGGATTGAGCTTGAAGACAATAAAATCACCCTGATGCTTGCTGATCCGATGAAGAAAAACCCCGAGGTGGTGCAGCAGATCGTTTCAGCAGGCGGCCGCATCCAGTACATTACCCAGCTCAACCCCAGTTTGGAAGAGACTTATCTCAAGGTTATTCAGGAAACAAAATGAGACTATCAAAAGCGTGGATTGTCGCATCCAAGGATTTTAAAACTTTTACGAAAAGGAAGAGCATCCTCTATACGATCATCTATTTCGAGTTGATCGTCTCGATCGGCCTCCCGTTCCTTATGCGGTTCGTCGCCAGCAGAAACACCAAGGTACCCGCCGCATCCATCCTTCCGACCCTGCTGGATGCCTTCTCATTCCTGTACGTCATCGGCGCCAGCTTAGCGCCCCTGGGGATCGCCGCTTACAGCCTGGTGGGCGAAAAAGTTCAAAAAAGCTTGGAACCCCTGCTGGCCACGCCGACGACTGACGCGGAAATTCTGGCCGGAAAGAGCATTGCCGCCTTCTTGCCGGCCATGGCCGCTACCTATATCGGCGCACTGATCTTTACCGTTCTGATGGACCTGTTCACTCACAGCACTCTAAATTACTATTATTTCCCCAATTCGAATTTTGCCATTATCCTGTTCCTGCTGGCTCCGCTGGCCTGCATCCTCAGCGTTGGCTATAACATCATTGTCTCTTCAAAAGTAAACGACGTCCGCTCGGCCCAACAGTTCGGCGCACTGATCCTTTTACCTTTAGGTGCTCTGTACCTGCTGTCTGAAATCAAGGTGATGACGCTGACCACGGGCACTATGTTGATCATAGCTGCCGCCTTGGCCATCATCGACATCATCGTCTTCTACCTGGTCAAGACGACGTTCAGACGAGAAGAAATCCTTACAAAATGGAAATAGGGCTCCATTAAATTAAAGAGGTACGCCTTCATGAACTGGAAAAGAACGATCATAAGCATCCTTTTGGTGATCCTGGGAATTATCGTTGGGGTAGTGCTGGCATTGGTCATGGTTACGCGTTTCAATATTATTGAGTTCAAGGCCATCCAAACGACCGTCAACGGATGGAATACTACCCTGAAGTGCGGAGTCTCGGGCAACGGCATCCTTATTCAAGACGCTTGCGCCAGTGTTCTACCTGCAGTCAATTTGCCGCAAGAGGAAGTGTATTGGACGACGACCGTGGATAGCACCGGCCAGACACTCAACGGCCAGCACGACTACATCCTGCACTTCCCGGCCGGAGGACTCCCGCCGAATGACGCCACCTGGTCGCTCACCATGTCCGACGCTCAACAAAAATTCGTGAACAATCCTATCAACCGCTACAACGTCGGCGGCGCGTCTGGCCTCGTCCAAAACGATGACGGCTCAGTGGATATCTATCTCCAAAACACCGCCCCGGCCGGTCATGAGCAAAACTGGCTGCCGGCGCCGGCCGGCAACTTCAAGCTCTGGCTGCGCGTCTATTTACCCGGCACGGCAATTCTAAACAGCACATATCAGGTGCCGCCTGTCACTCTGACGAAATGAGGTCTTCTATGGAAAAGAACGCACCCAAAAAGACACACTACCTGCGCACCTTCGGCCTGGCCATGTTCGTGGCGTGGGTTATCGTTGTTCCCCTCTACCTCTATGTCTTCCCGATCTCGATGTACGGCTTGTATTATACGGGAATAACCAAGAATGGCCTCGGAGACGGGCCGATCCCCATCAACACGCTCTATACAGTGACCGCCAAAAATTTCATTTCACCCTATGCCGCTTCGGGGTCCAATCTTCTGACCACCGGCGCGAACCACGACACGCTCTACACCGTTGGCTGGCTCGATCTCTCCAAAGGACCTTTAATTTTACATGTACCGGATATAACGGGGCGTTATTACAGCGTTGAGTTTTGTAGTCCAACGAGGGGTATCGTGTTCTCGGAAGTCGGCACACGCGCCACCGGTACAAACGCTGGCGATTACCTCATCACCGGTCCGGGATGGCAAGGAACGGTACCGGCGGGAGTCACGCAGATATCCTCGCCGGGCAATGCCGTTCTCGTGATCGGGCGCACACTTGTCGAGAGCGACAGTGACGCGCCGGCAGCCTATGCCCTTGCAAATCAAATCCAGCTCACACCGTTGACCCAATGGACACCCGGGCAGTAGCATTCGACTGCCCTGCGGTTGTGCCATTCCATTCAATGACCAAGGGATTAAGATTGCTTAAGTTCCTGAAAAAAAGAGACTCTAAATGAGTATTTATGTCATTTCCGACCAGTATAATGCGAATATCGCATCCAATCCATGCAGCACACCGGAGCATAGACTATGATCTACAATAGCAGTTGGAGCCCCTATACGGGCAGCGGAGCGGTTGTCCTGGCCATCATCCTGGTGATCATCGCGGGTGCGCTCATTATTGTGGGCACCCGCATGCGCCGTCCGCTAACAGCCGCCCGGCCTGGAAAGACGGTCACCTTTTTCTTGTTTGCGCTGTGGATCCTCTCGATTGTGACAGCGGCTAACGCGACTCGCATTTATGGGCTCGTATTCCAACTACAGAGGGCGAGCGGGCAAGTGGGAAAGTTCGTTCTGCCCCCCGACCGGATCGCGCCGGTTACGTTCACTGCGGTGGTCGTGACCTTCATTATCCTCCTCGTCATCTGCAGACGGTACGGCTGGAAAATTGCGCTGGGCAACGCCATCCTGGGTACGATGGCCGCACCATGGATATTCGAGCTCCCCTTTGATCTGATCGTCGTAGGAAAGGTTTACACGCCATTACCTGCGACCCCGTTCAGAGGGCTCTATTTCCTGCCGTTATTTCTGATCGTAATTTCAACCTTCTCCCTGCTTACCCTCTCGCCATTGGTGAAATTGTCGAGATCTACCCTGTTCTCCCTGGCCGGCATGTTCTTCGTGTTCGCCATTTGGGCCGGATTTGGTTTCGCCTATCCAGGTACACCCATCCCGATTGCCTTGAATGCGATCTCCAAGGTGCTCTGCTTCGTCGTTGCGATCACCCTGTTCCTGCCCCTGAAAGGAATCCCCGCTCAAGAAAAGGTTTCAATATGAGCAAAACATACAATTACCTGACGATACTCATTGGCGCGGTATGCGTCTATTTCCTCACCCGTGTAATCTTCTTCCCCCGTCCAAGAACTTTGAGCAGTGACCTGATCCAGGGTGCGCTCATCGGCTTCGGGCTGGCGTTCGTCTCGGCCCAAATCTACGCCCGGATCAAAGCCAAAAAGGTCAACGGCTGGATCACCCTGTACGGGTTGGGTGAGCCCGGCAACGGCATGTTCCTGCGTGCCGCGCACGCCCAGCTATTTCTCGGCCCGGTGAACACATCAGAAGAGGCGCAGTATTGGTGGACGAACAGCGATGGCGCGGGCCATGCGCTCTCCGGAGCACATGATTACGTCATGCACTTTCCAGCAGGAGGGCTCCCGCCGAACCATGCATTCTGGTCGATTACGATGGGAGACGCGAGAAATCACTTTGTGGCGAATCCGATCAACCGCTACAGCGTCAGCGATCGTTCCGGCCTTGCGCAAAACCCCGATGATTCTGTCGATATTTACATTCAGAAGGATGCCCCGGCGGGACACGAGTCCAACTGGCTGCCCGCGCCTGCGGACAACTTCATCCTCTGGCTGCGCGTGTACATCCCCGGCGAAGAAATTCTCCAGGGCAAATACACGGTGCCGCCGGTCGACGAAAGGAAGTGATCGATATGCCATACTACCAGCATTTGCTAATTATCGCTGTGGTCATGGTCGTCGCATGGTGCCTTGTGATCTACTTTTGGCCGCGCATGCTTCTGTCCGTGTTCAAGCGGGCGATCCTTGTTAAAGGCTTCGGCGACGGCCCCATTCCGATCAATACGCTTTACACCCAGCCCCAAAAACTCTTTGCAGAGCCCATCACAATGCAAACCGGCTCGAACTCGGCGACAGCCGGCGTGAACCACGATACGCTCCTGACCTTGGGTTGGTTAGACCTCAGGAAAGAGCCGCTGGTCTTGCGCGTACCCGACATGAACGATCGCTATTACAGCGTGCAGTTCACGAACCCGTCATACAATACGAATTTTGCCTACGTCGGCACGCGCACCACAGGGACGCAAGCGGGCGACTATCTCATTGCGGGGCGTGGTTGGAAAGGAGAGGCGCCAGGCGGAATGAAGCAGGTTTCCTCTCCGAATAACTCTGTGCTGCTTATCGTAAGGGCCCTCGTGGCAAGCGACAGCGACATAGCGACCGTTTATGATCTTTCAAAGCAGATCCAGCTCACCCCATTGAGCCAATGGAAACCAGGTCAGTAGCACTCATTCGATACGAATGTTACACTTGCCCTATGCCGCATCAGAAATCCTGGCATCAGAAGTGGGCAGCGCCAGGAGCCCTGGCATTATCCGGGTTACAATGTATTCCATGTCGGTACCTGTCTCTGCAACGAACCACTGGTTCGTTGCAGAGCAATCTCCATGTCCATCTTTTGCATGGCCCACAAAACGCGGCCAGCTTTTCTGGTCGCTTGTTCAGGCTAAAGGGTGAAAGACCGTGCGAATCATTATCCAAAATACTTCAAAAGAGCCCATCTATGAACAGATCGAGGAACAAATCAAGGAGTCGATCCTCTGTGATGAATTGAAAGAGGGTGACCTGCTCCCTTCGATCAGGCAGCTTGCGAAGGATTTGAAAATCAGTGTCATCACGACGAACCGGGCCTATGCCGAGCTAGAGCAGGAAGGCTATATCGCCATCCAACAGGGTCGGGGCTGCTTCGTCTTGCCGAAAAACAGCGAGATGGTGCGTGAGCAGCTCCTGCGCAAGATCGAAGATAATTTTTCAGCCGCGGCCAACGCCGCCAGGGTGGCCAACTTATCCCGCGACGAATTATTCAAGATTCTCGACTTCGTACTGGGGGAAAATCGGGATGGATAATGCCATCGAGGTCCGAAATCTTCACAAGGAATACAAGGATTTTACCCTGAAGGATATATCCTTTTCTTTACCCACCGGCTACATCATGGGCTTCGTGGGCCAAAACGGCGCCGGCAAAACCACCACCATCCGGCTCTTGCTGAATATGACCGGCCGTGAAGGGGGCGAGGTTAAATTATTGGGCCTGGATAATCTGCGCGATGAGCAGAGAATCAAGCAGGATGTTGCCGTGGTCCTGGATGAAATCTTTTTTTTCAATCAATGGACCGTGCGCGAAGTCGAGCAAACCCTGAAACCCTTCTATATTAACTGGAACAGCGCCGCATTCGGCCAATATGCGCAACAATTCCGCCTGCCTTTGGACAAGAGAGTCAAAGACCTCTCGCGTGGGATGAGATTGAATCTGATGCTTGCCGTGGCGTTGTCGCACGAGGCGAAACTGCTGATCCTGGATGAGCCGACCAGCGGGCTGGATCCCGTGGCCCGTGACGAACTTATTCAAATATTAAGCGACTATGTCGACGAAGAGAAAAGCATTCTCCTTTCGACCCACGACACGAACGACCTGGAACGAATTGCAGACTATATCACCCTGATCGAGGATGGGAGTATTTTTTACTCCGGGACAAAAGATGACCTGATCGACAGCTACCGGATCGTCAAGGGCGGGCCAAAAGATCTACTGGAACCATTCGGGGAGAAGATCATCGGCCTCAAAAAAAATAAAACCGGCTTTTCCGGGCTTATCCCGGCCTCGGAAGAAAAATATTTACCCGAAGAGATCGTTACCGCCCCTCCCTCGATCGACGAAATTCTGGTGGCGATCAGTAAGAGATAGGGCAATCATGGCTAACATTATAAAATCGATCAAGCTGGATCACGCTGTTCTCAAGGCGTACTATAAGATCTTTATGATGGTGTATGTGCTCGCGGCGGTCATCGCTATCGTTTTCAAAGTGCCGGTGGTCACCATACCGGTGGTTACGGTTGTTGCGGCGCCTTTCATAAGTGTGTATTTTTTGGCCTACGAAAGGAACAACCTCAGCAAGCTGTATGGTACCTTGCCTCTGAAAAGATCGGAAGTCGTGATCGGCAGATATGCCTACGCCTTGCTTTTCGGCATGTTCAACGAGGTTTTTTCTGGGATCCTTGCAAGCATCCTTTCGCAGATCCTCAACGTCAGAATAGGTTACCTGGAATTCTTGACCTTCTTTTCTGCTGCTTTCCTTTACGTCTGCCTGTATATTTCAATCCAATTGCCGCTCTATTTTCACTTCTCTTTTTCAAAGGTTTATATCTTTTCGAATTTACCCGTTTATCTGGTGGCCGTGTCCCTGGTGTATCTGGTGAAGAAGACCAATTTTCTGCATCAACTGAGCCAGGAGTTTCAATATTTCTCTCCCAATCAAACGATGATTTGGGGGATTGCCGCTATCGGATTGGGATTAATTCTGGTGCTGATTTCGAGTTCATTTTCAAAGCTGATCTATAAAAAGAACGAGCTTTGAAGCTGTACCGTCTGCCAACCGTCGATCACAAGTGGGGAAATCCCTCTCCCCGATGCCTCATCGTACCCGCAGGGGGAAGGAAAATGGTTGGTTCCACAAAAATGCTATCGTTACAGCATGGGTTGAGAAATTAGCAGAATTATCAATTTGCCCATTCACGCAAATCTGTATCTATGTCCTCCGGCGTGAGTAACCGGATTCCTTGCATTTGCCAATTTATACCCGCCGGATGCGCTTGAGAGAGATTCCGCGCATATTCAACGGCATTTTCGTTCCAGCCACCACGCGAGAACCCCAGGAAGTATACCTGCCAGTTCCCGGAAGGCGGAACAACTTTGGGCGTTTTTTTCTCAACCAGCTCCTATAAAATAGTTGCCTTTCCACGTTCTTTGATCCATTTGCACTCACCTAAGATCAGGTGTCTTTTCATCGTATTGATACCGACGACATCCACCTGGTAATCTTTTCCCCAATCACTTTCCACACGGTCAGGATAGAGGGCCAGGATTCCACGATTGCTTGCCCGGATGGTCCATTCGCGACAAATTTCTTCCCAGGTGTACGCGCCGATAAAATCGGCCATTAATTATCGATGAACCTATTCGAAGAACGCTGCTTCTTTTTTCAAGCCTATGGATACATTCCAAATAGATGTTTCCGGCCGAACCTCAGCAGGATCCCAATCGATCCGAGAAGGTCCATGGTGTCAGAGATTATTTGACCGGGCATCCCTGGCCCAATTGTGCCGTTTTGGTTAGAGGCAAGGCCGCAGGATGTGGCGAAAATTACCCGATTCGCCTCAATATGACAAACAGCGAACTTTAATATGAGGAATGTCATTTTTTTCAAACCGTAGATCCTCCTATAATTGACCTATCCAATGAAATAATTTTCATAACATGAAATAAATTTCAAGTAAATATTTCGGGAGATTACTTTGATCATGAATGAAGCAGTCGTTCTTGAAAAGCAGGATTGGCAGGAACAGGCTCAAAAGGTTGCTGACGGCATTCGATCACGGGTGCTGGAGCATATTTTGAAAAATAATGGGGGCTATCTTAGCCAGGCCTGCTCCTCAGCAGAAATTTTTGCTGCGCTTTACACAAAAGTACTGAAATTAGGTCCCAGTCAAGCTCCTATGATTCCACCTTCTTTCAATACGGTGCCTGGCCCGAACAACCCCCACCCAATCCGTGGGGCAGACTATAACGGTCCAATCGCCCCACAGTATGATCGCTTTTTTGTTTCGCCGGGCCATTATGCGCTAGTAGAATACGCAGCCCTGATTGAGGCGGGCAGAATGGACGTCGGCGGATTATCCGAGTTCAACAAGGATGGCAGCACCCTGGAAATGATCGGGGCAGACCATTCGCCCGGTTTCGAGGTCATGGCGGGTTCCTTAGCCCAGGCAATCAGCGTGGCCGGCGGGGTTGCGCACGCGCGCAAGCTCAAAGGGGAGCCCGGAAGGGTGTTTGTTTTTATGACGGATGGCGAGATGGAAGAAGGCCAGGTCTGGGAGGCCGTCGCCGCCCTGGCTTATTACAAATTAGGGAACGTCTGCGTGTACATCGACATTAATGGGCAGCAATGTGATGGTCCCACGTCCATCGTGATGAACGTCGAGCCCTTGCAGAAAAGGCTTGACGCTTTTGGAGCAATTGCAGTGGAAGTAAACGGGCACGATCTCGATGCTTTGGTGGCCCCGGTAGAGCAAATGGGTAAAGAAAAGCCCGTCGTTGTGCTGGCTTATACAAATCCTTGCAAAGGATTGCCTCTCCTTGAAGCGCGCCGGCCCTTCCTCCATTATGTTCGCTTCAAGAGCGAAGAGGAACGAAGTGCGTATCAAGCCTTTTATGAGGATCTGGTGTCGGCCAAGGTGGCCAGGGAGTAATCATCATGGAAATTGTAAAAAATCCTCATGCGCACAATCTTGTCGCGTTTGCAAAAGACCATCCGGAAGTGGTCGTTCTGTCCGCCGATTTGACCGGTTCCTGCGAAGCCAGCGATTTCCGCAACGCTTATCCCGATAAATTCTTCTCGATGGGAATCGCCGAGGAAAATATGCTTAGTTGGGCCGCCGGCCTGTCCAGGCAGGGCTTTGTTCCGTACGTGCACACATTTGCAGTCTTTATCTATCGCCAGGCATTCCACCAACTTTCCGTATCGATCGCTTATCCCAATTTACCGGTGAAACTGATTGGGTTTCTCCCGGGCATTATGACTCCCGGTGGAATGACCCACCAGGCTACCGATGATATCGCCCTCGTTAGAGCCATCCCCAATATGACGATTCTGGAATGTGGGGATGCAACCGAAGTCGAGAGTGTGATTGCGCTCGCCCACGAGATCCCTGGCCCCGTTTATGTGCGTATGCTCCGCGGAGAGGTTTCACGATTGTTCCCAGTTTCCGAGCCGATGGAACTGGGCAAAGCGCGCGTGCTCAGCACCGGAGACGATATCACAATTTTGAGCAGCGGGATTTGTACCGAAGAGGCCATGCGGGTGACTTCGCTCCTACGCCAGCAAGGGGTAGGCATCCAGCACCTGCACATTTCCACCCACAAACCGTTCAATGATCCGCTGGTCCTCGAAGCCTTAGCCAAGAACCGCGGCGGCATCATTACGATGGAAAATCACACCGTTGTCGGCGGGCTGGGAACTGCGGTCGCCGAAATGATCGCCGAAAACGGGTTAGGGAAGAAATTAGTCCGGATGGGCTTACAGGATGTTTATGCCCATGGCGCAAGCAGGCCTTATCTGATGAAAAAGTATGGTTTCGATGCTATGGGGCTGGTCAGTGTAGTAGAGGGGCTGCTCGATACCCATTTTAAAATTTCGGACGGGGACTTGAAATCGGTCCACCTTACCCCTGTCCACAGCGAATCGAAAGTCGAAGCTTTATAGGCATTGATCCTCCTGCCAATTGAATTGGCAGGAGGAAAGAATGTCGCCCAAACCGAAAGGAGGTAAACATCCATTATTCATAAATCTGCTTGTAGAAAGTAATTGGCAAAAAGAATCTCGCATTACAATTGAAAAGGGAAAAGGAAAAGATGGCTGCATTTTTTACTTCGCTTCAGTCTATCATCAGTGCAATGGGTGCTTCCGTTATGCTCCCTATTGTCATTTTCATCCTGGCGCTGATTCTTGGTTCCAAGCCAGGGAAAGCCTTTCGAGCTGCGATCACCATTGGGGTCGCATTTGTCGGCATCAACCTGGTCATTGGTTTGATGTGGACAGCTCTAAGCGGCGTTTCTCAAGCAATCGTCACGAAGACCGGCGTCCAACTCACCGCAGTTGATGTCGGCTGGCCTACCGCAGCAGCGATCGCATTCGGGTCAAAGGTTGGCACATTCATCATCCCAGTCGTTCTCATTGTTAACTTGCTATTCCTTTTCCTCGGCTTGACCAGAACATTGAATATCGATGTCTGGAACTTCTGGCACTTTGCCTTTGTGGGAACGATGGTGTTTGTCGTCACGAACAACCTGGTGTTGGGTCTTTGTGCAGCTGCAGTGGCCAGTATTTTTGCCTTGTTCATTGCAGACTGGACTCAGAAGGGGGTACAAGATTTCTTTGGAATGCCGGGGGTGAGCATTACCACGGCTTCCGCTCAATCTTTTGCACCGCTGGCCATTCCACTCAACTGGCTGCTGGACCGTATCCCGGGCGTGCGCGATTGGAAAGCCGACCCCAGAGTCCATCCAGAAGAAATGGGGTGTATTCGGTGAGCCCCTCATTTTGGGCCTTGTAATTGGCCTCATCTTAGGCGCCATTGCTTATTTCCCGCCATCCGCAGATACCAACTGGACCACAGCGATCATTTCGGTGCTGACCAGCGGTATCAACCTGGCCGCAGTTATGCTGCTCCTGCCTCGGATGGTTCAGATCTTGATGGAAGGCTTGATTCCGCTGTCCGAGTCTGCCCATGAATTCATGGCCAAACGGGCCGGCGGAAGGGACATTCACATTGGCCTGGATGCTGCTATCCTGATCGGCCATCCTTCCGTGATCGCCACGAGCCTGCTGCTTGTCCCCATTACCATCTTGTTGTCCATCATCCTCCCTGGTAACCGGATGCTGCCTTTTGCCGATTTGGCCGCAATCCCGTTCTTCGTTTGTATGTTTGCCCCGATTACCAAGGGTAATGTGGTCAGAATGACCATCATCGGTACGATCTGCGCAGCCGTTGGATTGTACATGGCATCTTGGATGGCTCCAATTCAGACCCTGGCCGCCCCCATGGCCGGCGTCACCATCCCGGAAGGCGCATCGATGATCACGAACATGGGCGATGGTTGGGTTACTTCCGCCGCCGCCTTGATTTTCCCCTCGACCATAGGCGGCGTTTTTACCGAAGCAATTGTGTTGATCGTCGTCGTAGCTCTGCTGGTTTGGGCTTTTCTTGGCCTCAACAAGCGCCGCAAGTCCTGGAGCAAGGTTGCGGGCGCAGTCTACGAAGGTGAAACCATCTAGTTTTCTGGTTCAGGTGGCCCAATTCCGCTGAAACAGCGGGCAGGTTTTGGGTCAAGCAGTAATTCCTAGATAGGGAATGGAGAGATTCCCTATCTAGGATAGAATAAAATATTTCAAGTTAGGATCACATTTTATTCTAGGCCTGAGGTAAGTATATGCGTAAAGTCGAAAAAGAGCAAAATGAATCCTTTGGGTCTTCTGCAATGAATTCCGGTATTCAAATCGATATCGTCCGGGATGCAGAAGAAAAGCTGAACTTGATGGTCAAGATTGCACGCATGTATTATGAAGAAGACATTACCCAGGCTGAGATCGCTCAAACCTTGCAGTTGTCGAAACCGATGGTTTCGCGATTGCTTACCGAAGCCCGCCAGACCAAGCTGGTGGAAGTAAAGGTCAATTATCCCTGGCGAAACAGTCCCCAGCTAGAATCCGAGCTGATGAAGGCCTATGGCCTGCAGGACGCGATGGTCCTCAATGCAGATGGGTTAACCGAGACAGAAATTCGCAAAGGGGTCGGCGTTATGGGCGCCCGGCTGGTCGAGAAATATTTGGAGTACGGAAATACTCTGGCCATTTCTCGTGGCAGCGGTGTTTATTCTGCCGTCGAGGCTTTACAGGCAAAGCCTGAATTGAAAGTGGATGTCGTTCAAATTCAAGGAGCGATGGGCGACCTGTTGAATGACGGCTCGGATATCGCCATGTTTCTGCGCGGCCGTTACTCGGGAACCCTTCACTTTCTCCACGCGCCCTTGATTTTAGAAAATCCTATTTCCACTCAAATTCTGCTCAAGGAACCCAGCATCCGGGCCGTTTTGGAACGGGCGAAACACGCCGACATTGCTTTGGTGGGTATCGGCGCCATGGATCCCAAAGTAAACAGCCTGGTGCGGAACAAGTCACTCACGCGGGAAGAGTTGTTGGAGCTATCAAAGCAGGGTGTTTTAGGCGATGTTGCCGGAAGGTTTTTCGGGAAGAATGGCGAAGAAATGGTCAACGTCGAGATCGACCATCGCCTGGTCTGTATCGAACTGGAAAACTTGCGCAAAATTCCCATCGTCATTGGCGTAGCCACCGGTCTTCCAAAAGTGGAAGCGATTAAGACGGCAATTTCAGCGCGTATCGTCAATATGTTGGCAACCGATTCGGCAGTCGCGTTTCACCTCCTGAAAGGATAAACCGTGGTTCTCGAATTCGTATACATGGTTCTGGGCCCCTGGAGTAGGGTAGCAATCCCCTGGCTGGCGGCCCGTCCGGTGCTGCTCGCTGCAATCTTTGTTGGCTGGTGTATTCTGTTTTGGGCCAGCAAGCTGCAGCTCAAGCGGAGTGAGTCGTATCTTCAGAAAGCCACGTTGGACCTGGCCCGTGACTGGCAGCGCCAGGGTCGCGAAATTGACCCCGCCAGGCTGTTCGAGCAGGTTCTTCGCGAATGGAACCCTCAACTGCACAAATTGGCCTGGTTCATCCCCAACCGTTTGGAGATCTGGCCAATTCCCGCGACGATGGATAACGTGAAATCACGGATCGGTTTTTCACCCGAATGGGTCCAGAATATTTTGGTTCAGAATCATTTCTTGCCGGATTGAACATTCCAGGCTGATCAGAGAGGTTCGACTTTATAAATATGAAATGGACAACCGAAAGCCTCATTGTAACGAACATGAAAGCCCAAAGTTCTGAGGCGGCCATCAAAGAACTGGCCGGTATTCTTCTGCAACAGGGGTACGTTCACGAATCGTTCGAAGGAGCGGTCTTAGCACGCGAAGCGGTTTATCCCACGGGGTTACCCACCCCTGACTTTAAAGTGGCTATTCCTCATACGGATCCTGAGCACGTTATTCGCCCAGCCATGGCATTTGGGATTCTGGCCGATCCGGTAGAGTTCCAGGAAATGGGGAACCCTGATTCTACTTTAAAAATTGATTTGATCTGTATGCTTGCAATTACCCGGGCTGATGCAATGGTCGATTTATTGGGAGAATTGATCGGGATCTTCCAGAATTCCGAATTCATGCGCAGCATATGCACTTCATCCGACCCCGAGAAAATTGCTTGGTTGATCAATTCTCGTTTACCTGAAATGGAGGAAGCAAAATGACTGTAAAAAAGAGAGTTTTAGTTGCTTGTGGGACTTCTATTGCCACGGCAACAGTTGCTGCTTCAAAAGTACGGGAATTAGCAGACCAGGCTGGGGTGCCTGTTGAAGTTGTTCAGTGTAAAGCGATGGAAATTCGCGGTAGGGTGCAAGTCTTTAACCCGCAACTGATCATCGCCATGACGCCTGTTCCGAAGGACTTAGGGGTTCCTGTGTTGAATGGAGTCCCATTTTTATCCGGAATTGGGATCGATAAGTTAAAAGCAGATATCCTCGAGGCGTTGAAGGCATAATTTCTCCCTCCCGCTCTCGTTCCTAAAACTTATTCTGCGTGTAAGTAAACTTCTGCCCTTTAGAAGAGATAAGGGTACTGTTTCGTGTTGCAAGTTTACAAAATGTTTCTGGATTGTAACTTCTCTGCCGGATGGATAAGAACCACAAATTTGGGAATTTCTTGCACAAACCTGAGTGGTTATCTTCGATTAAATTAAATGAGGTGTAGTGATGGTAGCAACAAATATGAATCAAAAAGCAATGATGAATGCCGTGATGTACCTGGGACCGGGAAAATTGGAGTATCGCCAGGTGCCATTACCAGAAATTGGGCCAGATGATTTACTGGTGAAAATTAAAACCGCGCTCACGTGCGGAACCGACCTGAAAACTTTCAAACGCGGGCATCCCGTCATCCTCCCCCCTACTTTGTTCGGGCATGAATATTCCGGAGATGTTATCGAAGCGGGAAAAAATGTCAAGAATTTCTACCCTGGCATGCGCGTGGTGGCCCATAACTCAGCCCCGTGTGGAAAATGTTACTGGTGCAAACATCACCAACAAAGCATGTGCTCGAGCCCCATCTACAATTTTGGCGCATTTGCTGAATACATCGTTGTGCCGGGGCGCATTGTTGAATTGAACACCTATGAAGTGCCTGCCGATATCCCTTATGCCCACGCGGCAATCCTCGAGCCGCTTTCTACCGTGGTTCACGGGCAGTCCAAGCTGGATATCCAACCGGGGGAACGGGTAGCCATAATTGGAGCCGGCGGCCCGATCGGGTTGATGCACTTGCAGCTTGCCCTTCTACGGGGAGCCAGCCAGGTCATTGCGGTGGATATGAAAGACTTTCGCCTGCAGGTTGCCAAAGAATTAGGAGCCACTCAAACGATTAATCTTACCGAAGTGGATCCAGTCTCCGCCATCATGGACTTGACCGGCGGAATTGGGGTGGATGCCGTGATCGAATCGGCGGGCTCTGCGGATGCCTGGGTGATGGCAATGAAAGTGGTCCGCAAAGGCGGCCGGATACTGTGGTTTGGCGGGCTGCCCCAGGGAACCCAGGTTCCGGTGGATAGCTACAGTATCCATTATGGCGAATTAACCATGTACGGTATTTATCACTGTACCCCCCTGGATGTTTACCATGCTTATCAGTTAATTGTGTCGAAGACATTGAATATCGAAAAACTGATTACCGCACAGGTCCCATTGAGTAAAGTAGAAGAAGCTTTGCTGGCTATGTCCGAAGGCAAAGTAATCAAAATGGCAATTGAACCCGAAAGGATCTAATATGATTTCCCAAAAGGATACGATGAGAGTTGCTGTTTATTATAATAACCAGGTAATCAAAGTGGAAGAAAGGCCGATTCCAGAAATTGGCCCCGGCGAATTGCTGGTCAAGACCGAAGCATGCGGCCTGTGTGGCGGCGAAACAATGGAATGGTACCTGGCTCCACGCGCGCCAAAAATCCTTGGGCATGAACCAACCGGGACGGTCGTGAAAGTCGGATCGGGGCAAACAGCCTTCAAGGTTGGAGACAGGGTATCTGTGCACCATCACGTGGCCTGCATGTCCTGCCATCAATGCAATCGCGGAAATTACAGCCTGTGTGAACATTTTGGAAAGACCAATATCCACCCGGGTGGTTTCGCCGAATATTTTAGTGTCCCTGAAGAAAATGCCCGCCTGGATACTTATGTCCTTCCGGATAACGTCTCGTTTGAAGAAGGGACCATCGTTGAGCCAATGGCTTGCTGCCTGAAGGGGTTTAAGCACGCCGAAATTCATCCAGGCGATACGATCGCCGTGGTGGGTAGTGGATTTATGGGGATGTGCTTCATCCAGTTGGCTCAGTTGTACCCCTTTGCCAGAATCGTTGCGCTGGATCTCAACGATTGGAGGCTGGAGAAGGCCCGCACTTTTGGCGCTACCCATACCATCAACCCTCAAAAAGAGGATGCCGAAACGGCCCTAAGAGAAATTAACCAGGGTCGCCTGGCCGATATGGTCGTCCTGACCGTGCCTTCGGGCAAGGTTTGGGGCACCGCCCTGGCACTTTGTGAAAAGGGCGCCTTTTTCCACTATAATGCCCCGGTCGCTCCGGAAGATGTGGTCCAATTAAATCCCAACCAGATGTATTTCAAGGAAATCACGATAAACTCTTCTTATTCTGCGACCCAAATAGAGACACGGGCTGTATTGGACCTGTTGGAGGCCAAACGCGTGGATGCCCAGTCACTGATCACGCACCGGTTTGGACTCGATAACGTGGCAGATGCGATCCAGTTGTTGCTAAAAGGTGGGGAATCTCTAAAGTCATTAATCATCCCCTGGAAGTAAAGGAAGGCGATTATGGAAAAAGAAACCCGTTTGGTGGTAAAACATGCTTCCGGATTGCACGCCCGCCCGGCTTCCCTTTTTGTTCAGTTATCCAACCGATATGCTTCAGAAATCCAGGTAACCAATCTAAAAGCCGGAAAAGGCCCGGTCAGTGCGAAAAGCATCCTGTCCGTGTTGACTCTTGGCATTTGCCAGGGCAATGAAATCTTGATTTCTGCCAAAGGCAATGATGCCGACGAAGCCATTCACAACCTGACCGAACTGGTCAATTCAAACTTTGGAGAAGAAGCCGATCAATGAACAGCATTCGTGGGATTGCGGCATCAAACGGGGTCGCGATAGGCCCAACTTACCTGTATCTGCCTCAAATTCCTCCTGTTTCGGCCCAGGAAGTTGCGGATGCCGACGCCGAGATCGATCGCCTGGAGCGCGCGATCGAGTCAGTGGATCATGACCTGTTGGCCTCGGCCAATACCCTTGCGCAGAAAGCTGCCCAAAAAGATGCCCAGGTCTTCGAAGCCCATCGTATGTTTCTCCAGGATCCGATGTTTATCGGAGAAATCAAGCAGCAAATCACCCAAAAACGCTTGAATGCCGAATTCTGCACGTTGGAAGTCGCCTCCGATATAAAGGTGCTGTTTGAAAACATGGAGGATGAGTACTTCCGCCAACGATCACAGGACATTGTGGACGTTGGTAATCAGTTGATCCGCGCTCTCCTGGGGGTGCCCGGCCCGCGCCTCGATTCATTCCCACAGCCGTGTATCATCGTGGCCGAAACCCTGTTCCCCTCCGATACGGCCCAGATGGATGTTGCTCAAGTCAAAGGCTTTATCACTGCCCTGGGTGGACCTACTGCTCATGCGGCGATCTTCGCCAGGTGCCTCGGGATACCGGCCATTGTCGGAGCAGGCAGCGAGGTTTTGAAATTATGCGCCAAAGAACGCTTTGCGCTTCTGGATGGCGGCGAGGGATTAATGCTCATCGATCCCGACCAAACCACTGTTCGGCAGTACGAAGAGAAACAGCGCGTTTTACAGGCCAAAAATGAGCGCTCGCTTAAGCATGCACTCGAACCGGCCAGGACTCTCGATGGAACTCAGGTGGAAGTGGTGGCCAATATCGGCCAGGCTGTTGAGGCAGCCTCGGCGGTCGAAAATGGCGCTGAAGGCGTAGGGCTGCTGCGGACCGAGTTCCTTTTTATCGACCGGAATGAAGCGGCGGACGAGGACGAGCAATACCGGCAGTATGCCGCCATCGGTGATGTGTTTGGGGAGAAACCGGTGGTTATTCGCACCATGGATATCGGCGGGGATAAACGCCTCCCCTATCTGCCCATGGAACCCGAAGACAACCCGTTTCTTGGGTTACGCGGATTGCGCCTTTGCCTGACCATGCCTGAAATTTTCAAGACCCAGTTGAGGGCCATCTATAGAGCCTCGGCCGGTCACAATCTAAAAATCATGTTCCCCATGGTTTCAACGGTCGGCGAAATACTTCAGGCGAAGAAAATAGTGGCGGATGTTTTGGTAGAGATGGAAACCCGCCAGATTCCCTGTTCGAAAGTAGAAATCGGGATCATGATCGAAGTTCCCTCCGCGGCTGTGGCCGCCGACACCCTTGCCCGCCACGTTGACTTTTTCAGTATTGGGACCAACGACCTGACTCAATACACTTTAGCTGCGGATCGTATGAACGCATCTGTGCAAAACCTGGCGGATGCCTTTCACCCGGCTGTATTGCGCTTGATCAAAAACACCATCCAGTCCGGGCACCGGGCGGGGATCTGGATTGGGCTATGTGGAGAACTGGCCGGAAACCCGTTGGCGGTACCCCTGCTGCTCGGGATGGGCCTGGACGAGTTTAGCATGGGTAAAGCGTCCATTCCTGAGGTCAAAGAGGCGATCCGCAAGTGGTCCATCCAAAAAGCACAGGAAGTGGCCGCCCATGCACTCGAATTAGAGGATGCAGAAGCTGTCCGCGCATACCTGTGCAGTGTTCAGCCCGGCCAGGGTACCTAAAAGGAATTAATGAATGGCTTATGATGTAACCATATCCTCCAAAAAGGATGCCTCCAGTTCTTACCGGGGCTCTGTAGATTACCTGCTATCGCACGGCTTTAAAGTCATGCACAAGCGAGACTTTGCCTGGTTGATTCAGGTGAGTAAAGAGATAGACGGGAAGACAAGGGTAATCAGTGTGACTTGCCGTCCCGGTGCGCAAACGTCTGTTACGATTTCCTGCCTGACGGCTCAGGCAAAACCCGATGAAGGCGAAAAGAAATTGGTCGATGCGTTAGCTCAGGAGCTAGCGCCTGTTTTGAATGCCTGATTTAATTCTGCTTTGATAAATGAAAAGGGATAAAAAATGTTACTTGCAGAAGAACGTGAACTGATCGTTAAATATGGCAAGAAAATGATTGCCTCACAACTGACGACTGGATCGGGGGGCAACCTCAGTATCATGAATCGCAAAGAAAACCTGGTGGCGATTAAACCAACCGGGGTTGATTACCTGGAAATGAAACCCGCCGATGTGGTCGTAGTCGACATGGATGGCAAAGTTGTGGATGGCGATCTGCTGCCTTCCAGTGAGGTTCGCTTTCACCTGGCGTTGCTGGCCAAACGCTCCGATGCTAACGCAGTGCTGCATACGCATCAAATTTATGCGACCACCATCGCGTGTATGAATATGGAACTGCCGGCAGTACATTATCTGGTGGGATTTTCCGGGAATAAGGTTCCCCTGGCCAGGTACGCCACCTTTGGCACCCAGGCGCTGTCCGATAGTATTGTCGAAGCAATTGGTAACTACAACGCCTGTCTGATGGCGAACCATGGCATCGTGACGGTCGGCAAAGACATCAACGCCGCGTTCAATACGGCCGAAGAGTTGGAATTGGTAGCCCGTATTTACTGCATAGGAAAAAGCATGGGGGAACCGGTCATCTTATCGGATGCCGAAATGAAGACGGTCGTCGAGAAATTCGGCTCCTATGGGCAGCAGCCCAAAAAATAAGGGTGGAGAGGGGTTCTCCCGCCATTCTGGGATATGCGCTCATCTTTCCCTGAAACTACACCGGAAAGCGGTTTCAGGGAAAGGGGTTCTACAAAACCTGCGCAAAAACATAGGGATTGATTAGCCAGGGTTACCAACCCGGCAGGCATGAACCAGCGCCCGCCGGGTTGGCCTGTTCGCACAACCCGCCGCGCAAAAGGCGCGGAGCGGGCATTTTGCTTTTAACCTGGCGATTGTTGGTTTTAGCACCCTGCTGGCGCCTTACGAAATCAGCCTGTTCCCTTGAAATTTTGCCGCCGCCCTACTCGACGAGGAAGACCCCCAAACAGCAGCCTCACCCTAAAACTACCCGACATTCACCCTGGGCGGGTGATAGCAGTTACAAAGAAGCGAATTAAACTGGATACCGTTGTGAGCCCATCGCCATAAGTAGATGCCAAAGAAGCCCCACGCCGGGGCTCTTTATATTCGTGCGATGTCTTGTATGGATAAGTGGGTCCGTGGCCGGGATGAGGGTAAGGGGAAATCCAATTTCTGCCGCCCTCCCGGCCCTTGATCGTTGCAAATATATCGTATAAAGGAGAAAAGGAAGATGGAAACGCCCGAGAAAGACAATTTTAACGTTTCGCGCCGGGATTTTTTGAAGAAAGCCGCCGTTGGCGCCGGTGTAGTTGCGGGCAGCGGCATCCTGGCAAGCTGCGCGCCAAAGACTGTTAGCCAGACCGGGGATAATGGCGATGCCACGGCTACCGGCAGCACGGTCGAAGGCGGGTTGACTGCCGCTTCATCTGAGCAAAAATGGGCGTTCGAAATTGCGCCGGATCCCATTCCGGACAGCCAGATCGGCAACACCGTCACGGCTGACATTATCATCGTCGGATCCGGCCACGCAGGCTTGACTTGCGCAAACTCTGCTGCAGAAAATGGCGCGAAGGTCGTTCTGATCTCGGCCAGCTCGGCCCCGGTGTACCGCGGTGGCTCGATGCATGCGGCCTACAGCAAGGTGATGGAGCAAGCCGGGATCGACCGCTACGACGTGGATCGCTTCTTCCGCCGCGAGCTGTCCGAGGCTTCCTACAACGTCGACCAGGACAAATGGTGGAAGTTCTACAACAACAGCGAAGAGGCAATGAACTGGCTGATCGACAAGATGGAAGCCGCCGGTTACACCTGCGTGTTGGAAGCGCACAACTCCGAGCCCAACGACGGCCCCATGGACGTTCCCGCCGGCTCGCACTCTTTCATCAGCGCCGATATGACCGAGGCCGGCAGCGGCGCGCAGTTCACAGCGGATACCCTGGCCAAGACGGCCCAGGATGCGGGCGTTCAGATTATCTACAAAACTGTCGCCGAGCAGCTTGTGCGCGATGACAATAACACCGGGCGGGTCTCGGCTGTGATCGCCAAGGGCGAGGATGGCACCTACACCAAGTACGTGGGCACCAAGGCAATCGTGCTGGCGACCGGTGATTTTTCGGCCAACCCGGACATGATGGCCAAGTACTGCTCGTGGGCCGTACCGACCTTGAGCACCAACGGCGACCAGGGCTACGATACCGACCTCAAGATCGGCGGCCTGTACAAAGGCGATGGCCAGCGCATGGGCCTGTGGGTCGGCGCCGCCTGGCAAAAGACCTTCCCGGCTGCCCCAATGATCCTGATCGGTGCGGGCGGCGCTGGGCTGCCTTCTACCCAACCTTATGGCGCGCACCGCGGCCTGATCGTCAACAAAAACGGTTACCGCTATGGCAACGAGGACGTCAATGGTTCGTTCGCCGGCATCGCCATGATGCGCCAGCCCGAAATGAAAGCCTATGCCATCTGGGACAGCAACTACGCCGAAGCAGCCGCACCCTGGTTCCTCTTTGGCATGAAAGTCGGGGATGACCCGGTTGCGCCGGCCGATATGATCCAACGCTGGGAAGACGCCGTAACCAAGAAGACCATGTTCAAAGCCGACACAATCGAAGGCATCATCGACGCACTGGGACTGCCCGCCGATGCCACCAAGGCGACCGTGGACCGCTACAACAGCTTCTGCGAGAGCGGCGCGGACGACGACTACCACAAACGCAAAGAGCTGCTCATCCCGATCAAACAGGGACCCTTCTATGGCTCACCCTCGGATTCGCCCACGTTCCTCTCCGTTCTGGGCGGACTGCGCACCAACCTCGACATGCAGGTCTGCGACGAGAACGACACCCCCATCCCGGGTCTGTTCAACATCGGCACCATGGTTGGCGATTACTACGCGAATTGCTACAACTTCAACGTACAGGGCAATAACCTGGGCGGCAACTGCCTGACCTTCGGTTACCTGACCGGCAAAGCTATCGCGCAGGGCACCATCTAACCCGATAGCCGCATCCTTCGGCAGCCGGAAAGGGGATGAACCGGCTGGCCCGCCAGAAGTTCACCGGCCGGGGCGCATGTCGCCCCGGCCGGTTGGTAATCCGGTGGATTTCAGGCACGAAGCGATGCAGATTTTTGCATCTGAACCGAAAAAAGCTCAAAAATAGGTCGGTTTACCCCTTTTGGATGCATTTCCCTCGCAGCCTTGTTACACGAGCGAGGAAAACGTTGTATAATTGAGTAAGAGTGTGCTAGAGGGACCAAATTTTGCCGCTCCCGGAATACCCCCTCCCCGTTCAAGGGGATTGAAACTAACTCCACTTTGTCAACCATTGCCTTCATCCTTCCCGGAATACCCCCGCCCCGTTCAAGGGGATTGAAACGACACTCAGAACATTCACGCAAGCAATAACCGTCCACACCCGGAATACCCCCTCCCCGTTCAAGGGGATTGAAACGTCATCTGGCTGTTTGGCCACATCGACAACACCTGACCCGGAATACCCCCGCCCCGTTCAAGGGGATTGAAACAACACGCTCGAGGAATTTTTCAATAGCCTCGTATTCCCGGAATACCCCCTCCCCGTTCAAGGGGATTGAAACAGGAAAATTGGCCACCTATGAGGAGGGCTTTTATGAACCCGGAATACCCCGCCCCGTTCAAGGGGATTGAAACTCATCTGGCTTTTCCATCCTCGACGTTTCATAATAACCCGGAATACCCCCGCCCCGTTCAAGGGGATTGAAACCCAAATCTATCCAGGGATAGTATTGGGTAATCTCACCTACCCGGAATACCCCCGCCCCGTTCAAGGGGATTGAAACGTGCGCATCGGTCCACAGCTTCAGCCCGCGGTGCATCCCGGAATACCCCCTCCCCGTTCAAGGGGATTGAAACCGTTCGGCGATTGAGAGCGTTTTTGCGTCAATTCCCATCCCGGAATACCCCCGCCCCGTTCAAGGGGATTGAAACTCTTGCGGGGATCCGGGGGGTCTCCCGGTTTCGGGGCCCGGAATACCCCCTCCCCGTTCAAGGGGATTGAAACTCTATTTCGGATATCGATTCGAACAAACGGTCTGCTCCCGGAATACCCCCGCCCCGTTCAAGGGGATTGAAACTTGCCCGTTCATGTAGTTGGCGGCCTGGACCGAGGACCCGGAATACCCCGCCCCGTTCAAGGGGATTGAAACTTCAGTTCCCAGACCGGTTTCCACCAGTCCTTTACATTCCCGGAATACCCCCTCCCCGTTCAAGGGGATTGAAACCTGCCTTCAACTCTGCCCCTTCACGGCCATATGATCGCCCGGAATACCCCCTCCCCGTTCAAGGGGATTGAAACGTCCAGGTGGCATCCGGATTGATGTACTGAAGCTCCCCGGAATACCCCCTCCCCGTTCAAGGGGATTGAAACCTGCCTTCAACTCTGCCCCTTCACGGCCATATGATCGCCCGGAATACCCCCTCCCCGTTCAAGGGGATTGAAACGCGATCTGATCGTCCTCGGGAAACTTGTCCAGCAACCCGGAATACCCCCACCCCGTTCAAGGGGATTGAAACTCATACTGCGGACCTGCATTACAGAAGTCCCACCCCCGGAATACCCCCTCCCCGTTCAAGGGGATTGAAACGCGACGTTATCCACCAGGTTGTCGTAGGCGGTCTTTCCCGGAATACCCCCTCCCCGTTCAAGGGGATTGAAACTTTTTCAATTACCAGCACAAGCTGTCGATCCCTTAGCCCGAAATACCCCCTCCCCGTTCAAGGGGATTGAAACATATTGGCCTTTGCGTGATCTGCTACAGCCTTGTGATCCCGGAATACCCCCTCCCCGTTCAAGGGGATTGAAACTTGTGACCTTTCCCCGAATCAGTAGACACGAATGAAGGGTGAGAGATGTACAGTAAAAGGGAACGGAGGAAGGTCATGAGTGACAAGAAATATCGAGAATACACCGATGAGTTCAAGCGGGAAGCGTTAGAGCTGCTGAAAAGCAGCGGGAAGAGTGCAGGACAGCTTGAGCGGGAACTGGGGATAACGCCAGGGATGTTGCTAAAGTGGCGGGATCGATACGAGGTGGTGTTGCCAGAGAACCAGGAGCCGAAGCTGGTACCGAGTGATTTAGAAGCGGCCAAAAGGGAGATTGTGCGTTTGCAACGGGAGCTGAAGGAGATAGCCGAAGAGCGAGAGATCCTAAAAAAAGTAGTCAACATTTTCTCCCGGAAAGGCGGATGAAGTACACGTTTATGGCTGCCCACGAAGAGCAATTTCAGATCAAGCGGATGTGCCGGATGCTGAGTGTGAAGCGCAGTGGGTATTACGCCTGGCGGAAACGAACGCCCAGCACGCGGGAACAAGCCAACCAGGCTCTGCTGGAGCTGATTACAGCAGAGCATGAGCGCAGCCGGAAAACATATGGCAGCCCGCGTGTGTACGTGGTTCTGCGGCGAAAAGGGGTAGTGTGTGGGCATAATCGGGTGGCACGCCTGATGCGTTTGCATGGGATCGCAGCCCTTGCAAGGCGCAAGTACCGTCCAGTGACCACCCACCGCCAGCCAGGGGCGATTCCTGCCCCCAACCGGCTGAACCAGGACTTCTCCGCCTCTGCCCCCAACCAGAAATGGGTCAGTGATTTTACCTACATCGAGACCGGAGAAGGCTGGTTGTATCTGGCCGTGGTCTTGGACTTGTTCTCCCGCAAAGTGATTGGGTGGTCGATGAGCCAGAAGATGGACACCGCCTTGGTAGAAACAGCTTTGCGTATGGCCCTCCTGGGACGTCATCCACCGGCTGGCCTGCTGCACCACTCCGATCAGGGCAGCCAGTACACCAGCGCTGCCTACCGCTCCTGCTTGACCGAAGCTCTGGCCCAACTGAGTATGAGCGGGGCTGGCAACTGTTACGACAATGCGGTCATGGAGAGTTTCTTTGGCACTCTGAAAACCGAATGCGTTACGGGTCCATTTCTTACCCGTACCTTGGCTCGCACGACCATTTTTGAATACCTGGAGGTTTGGTACAATCGCCAACGACTACACTCTACTTTGGGCTACCTCAGCCCCGTTGATTTCGAAAACCTCACCCTTTAACTATGTCTACTAAACCGGGGAAAGGTCATTGTTTGGATCGGCTGAGAGGGAGCAGTTAGGCACCTGCCCGGAATGCCCCCTCCCCGTTCAAGGGGATTGAAACGCCATAATAACGGCCACGACGGCTTGCATGTCAATAGCCCGGAATACCCCCTCCCCGTTCAAGGGGATTGAAACATAACGAAAATTACCAATATTCCGACAGCCCAGATGGCCCGGAATACCCCCGCCCCGTTCAAGGGGATTGAAACAATTTATGGCGCTAGATGCTCGATCTTCACGTTTCGATTATTTGTTGTAACAGAGCAAAAAACATGAATCAAATGAACAATGCCATTACGGATACGAAAATCCAAATCGAATCTGTTTACAGAGCACAAATTGATGCATTTGGGATATTCGACTTTCCCTTCTTAATAAACATCTTAAACCGGCATAACGTGGAAACTGTTCTTGATATTGGAACAGGTGAAGGTTCGTTCTTAATTGAACTGGCTAAGAATACTAACCATATTGCTTTTGATGCAATCGATGTCAATGAAAACCTTATCGAAATGGCAAAGGCTAAATGTCAAAAATCGAAGTTAGATATTAATTTTTTTCAAGCAAATTTTGGTACTACCATTTTAGAATCCACTTATGATCTAATTATGGCTCGTTTTGCCATTGAACATATAAGAAATTTTGTTGATATCGATGCTTTCTTGTTGTCAGCACATGAAAAATTAAACCCAAATGGATGGATAGTGATCATAGAATATTTTATTAGCTCGCTAAATATTGAAGATGAAATTTGGAAAAAGTTTAGAAAAAAAGAAATAGCAACATACAAGAGTGCAAAAGCACATGCTCATATTGGCTTAAAGCTCCCGGAAAGTCTTTCAAAGGCAAATTACAAAAACATTAGTTCAATGATCAATCATATTTCACCACATACGGTAGGGCCAGATAAATTCTTTGCATTGGTATTGGAATATACAAAATTGTATTCGCAGATCGCTCCTCCTCTTTGGACAAAAGAATTGGTAGATCAAATTACTTTTTGGTGCAACAAAAAACAACCCAAAGGGGACCCAGCTATTTTTACTTCATACACAATTGGGCAAAAATAGTTGTGAAGGACTATCTCATTAGAATAATAAAAAATCACTGTCCAAACAAATAGTCAGGGTCTTAACTTTTCAGGAGGTTTAAAAAGACACTCTCTAATAAATTTCATAAAACTTTTCGTAACTACTCAGGCTTAGGTTAGAAAGTCCCCGAAATTGAGGTGTTTGCGGGGGCGAAGCCCCCGCAAACACCTCAATTCGGCGTTCTTATCTGTTAGGCCGAGCAGTCCCCCCTTATGCTTGTAACAATACCAGTTGCCACAGGCCGCCGATGACCACATCGGCCTGGCAGAGAATTTCAGGGCTGCCGATTCCTACGGCGCCCATGCCGGCGCTCAGCGCGGCCTGGATCCCGGCTTCGGCGTCTTCGAAGACGACGCAGCGATCATTCGAAACGCCAAGCGCAGCGGCTGCCGTTTGAAAAACTTCCGGGTCCGGTTTGGCCCGCGAAACCCGGTTCCCGTCGATGACGGCATCGAAGAGCGGGCTGATCTCCAGGCGCTCCAGGATCATTTGGGTATTCTTCGAGGCGCTGCCGATAGCGGTTTTGATCCCCCGTCCGCGCAGGCCATGCAAATAGTCCAATGCACCCGGGAGAATTTCGTTCGGGTCGAGCCGGCGGATGTATTCGACATACCAGCCGTTTTTTTGATCGGCCATTTGCTTTTGGGCAGCCGCATCGGCTTCGATCTGGCCGATTTCCAGCAGAATTTCCAACGAGCGCATGCGGCTGACCCCCTTCAGCCGCTCATTTTGGGTTTCGGTAAAGTCGAACCCCAGGGACTGCGCTAATTTCTGCCAGGCCAGATAGTGATATTTGGCTGTATCGACGATGACGCCGTCCAGGTCGAAAATAGCGGCGCGGAATTCTTGAATCATGAGGCCTTCCTTTAAACAGTCGCCGTACTGAGCGAAGCCGCTTCGCCCGGCTGTTCCGCCAGGGGCAGGACCAGCTCACCAGTAGAATGCAGCGGATAAATGTGGTCGCCGAGGGCGATGGAGAGGTTCGTACTGAGCGGGACCAGCGGTCTGACGGTCACCTGATCGTGAGTCAGGGTAAAAAGCAATCGCTGCCCGCGGATGGCAAAGGGGAGGGTCACTTTGGTCCAATGGCTGGGAAGGTGCGGGTGGATCGAGATGATCTCTCCGGCGCTGTGGATGCCGCACAGGCCAAAGACGGCCGACATCCAGGCGCCGCCATCGCTGGCCGTATGGGTGCCGCCGATATAAAGCGTACCGACGTACTGCTTGCCCTCGCCTTTGATATCGATCATGGCCGTTTTCAAGAAATACTTGTAGGCCCAATCCACCTTGCCGATTTCTGCAGCGATCATCGAATAGGAACAGGCGCTCAAGCTGGAGCCGTGCTCGGTGCGCGGCTCGTAGAACTCCCAGTTGGCCCGTTTGGTTTGAAGCGGGTAGCGCTCGCCGAACAAATACAGCATCAATATTACATCGGCTTGCTTGATGATTTGGGTAGTGGTCGCCAGGCCGTTGCCCCCGCCCAGGTACTCGTTAGGGTCGAGCCGGCCAGCCAGCAAAGTGGCCAGCGGGATATTTTCTAGAGAAAAATAGCCGTCGAACTGGGGAATGATGTCTCCATCGGAAATGGCATCCGGCAGATACAAACTGGAAGCAACCTCCGCAATCAGAGCCAGGTCGGCCTCAAAATCAATTCTCTCTACCAGGTCCTGGTAAAAATCGGGGACATTCTCCTGCAAATAAGCCGATAGGTACAGGCAAATATCGAAGGTGTGGGCAATCAAACGGTTGGTAAAGGCATTGTTATGTACCCGTTCGTGATACTCATCCGGGCCGGTGACGTCCAGAATCTCGTAGCGGTGCCTTTCGGGGCTGTAATAGATGTATGAAAAGAAAAACCGCGCGCACTCGAACACAACTTCGGCCCCGCCGTCGAGCCAGATCGATTCATCCCCGCTGGCCAGGTAATATTGCCAGAACGCGTACGCGATATCGGCGCTGATATGGACCTGTTTATCCCGAAAATAGGTCCGCATCGGGCGTTGGGTGAACACGTCGGTGATGTTGAAATAGGTGCAGGCGTCATCGCCGTTG
Source organism: uncultured Chloroflexia bacterium (assembly GCA_963704755.1). Classification (GTDB taxonomy): domain Bacteria; phylum Chloroflexota; class Anaerolineae; order Anaerolineales; family Anaerolineaceae; genus Bellilinea. The sequence goes on along the minus strand of OY969938.1, from coordinate 3,651,238 downwards.
TCCTGGCTCTCCCAGGCATAGAACGCCCCGCGATACCCCAGCTCGTTGGCTTTGCGCCGGGCGCCATCCAGCGTGTGATAGCGATAGAGCAACAAATTCCGGGCGATTGCGGGGAAGGCGTGGGTGAAAAATGGCAGCATGAAGATCTCGGTGTCCCAAAAGATCGCCCCTTTGTACATTTGCCCGGATATCCCCCGGGCGGGGATGGAAGCATACTCGCTGTGGGTGGGTACGATGGCCAGCAACTGGTAAATGCTAAAACGCAGGGCTTCTTGCGCCAGCGGATCCCCTTCGATCTGGATATCACAGGTCTGCCAGCGCTGCTCCCACAGGTTCAGGTGCTCTTCGAGCAGGGTCGAAAAACCTGCCAGCGCAGCTTCCCGGCAGGTTTGCCGGCCGGCTTCCAATGGATTCGGATCTTCGAGGCCGGTATGCAGGGCCACAAATTTGTAAAACGTAAACCCTTTCCCGCTCAAACTGACCTGCAAGTGGCGGTAAATAGAACCGCCGGATTCCTGCCGCAGGGTTTCTTCGCAGGCGCAATCCATTCCCTGGCAGATGATCCTCTCCGCGACTGCGATCGGCAGGGCAGTCTCATGAGTCACCCCTTGGACGGAAAGAATGCCCGCCTGCTCCTCGGAGACCAGGCCGGGCAGGTGCGGGCCGTTGATGTCCCAGACATCCGCGTCGATCCCGGTCTCGATCTCTATCTCACAGGCGCGGCTGGCCGAAACCGTGTACTCCTCGCACAACAGGTGCAGCCTGGCCAGGCTGGCGAACCGGCGTGAGGACACGGTGATTTGGGTGCCATCGCCGGCATCGAAGGTGGTCTTGCGCCGGTGGATGGCATTGTGGATGTCGATCTCCTGAATATGATCGACGACTTTGCTTTGCCGCACATGCAGCGGACGCCCCTTGTAATACACCAGAACATGGCCGCCGTTCGGAAAGTTGACCGGTTCGCGCCACTGGCCGCCCACCTGGTCGTAAATTCCGCACACAATCGTGGCGGTTTTCTCCGCTTTCGAATATTCCTCCAGGGTACCCCGGTAGCCGAAATACCCGTTACCGATCAACATTTTAATGCCCTGCCGATCGACATCCTGTAAAGTAAACTGATTTGCCTCAGTGATCATCCATTCCATGATTTAACCCTGCTCCACGAACAAGTATTTTCACCACCGACCTGCGGAACAAGCCTGGGCTTACGACCCCAGGCTGAGCGCGATTCCCTGCCGATTCAGCCGCACGGCCTGCCCGGCCACTATTACCGCCACAGCCGGCCCTGCGGTCACCCGGATGGTCGCCTGCTCTTGGGTCACTTCGACCCGAATGCGCGATTCCCGGTAAACAATTTGGAATCCATAGCCCTTCCAGTTCGGGGGAATGGACGGATTAAATGAAAGCAGGTCGCCGTCTGAGCGCATACCCCCAAACCCATACACGATATTCATCCAGGCAGCGGCAATCGAGGTGGTATGGATGCCTTCTGCGGAGTTGCGGTTGTAATTATCCAGGTCGATGCGCGTGGCAAAGCGAAAGAAATCGAAGGCCTCTTGCTGCCGTCCCAGCTCTTCAGCCAGAATCGAGTGGACCGAAGGAGAAAGGGAAGATTCGTGGATGCAGCGCGGCTCATAGTATTCATAATTGGCCCGCTTTTCCGCCAGCGAAAAGGACTGGTTGTACAGGAACATGAACATCAGCACGTCGGGCTGTTTGATCATGTCATTGCGGTAGATCCGGTCGTAAGACCAGTGGTAATACAAAGGAAAATCTTCGACCGGGATCGAGTCCACATCGATGTGCGGCAAATGGAAGAACCCTTCATGCTGCTCATACAGGCCTGTTTCAGGATCGTAAGGCAGGATCATCGCTTTGGCCTTGCGGTCCCAGTCGGCCAGTTCTTCCGCTGTGACCCCTAAATTAGCCGGAACGGTTCCTTGCAGCACACTCAAGGTGTACTCGAAGGTACGTTTGGCCATGTAATTGGTATAGGCGTTGTTATTGACCATCATCTGGAACTCGTCCGGTCCCATGACGGCGTAATAGCCAAATTTTCCCTGGGGCGACCACTGTCCGCGGCTGGCCAGAAACCGGCAGATTTCCACCAGCAGTTCGCTGCCTTCTTTTTGCAAGAAGGCCGTATCCCCGCTGATTTTGACATAATGCCAGATCGCGTACGCCACGGCGGTAGTGGGTTGCAACTGCAAGCTGGCGTGCTGCCAGAGTGTGCAGCTTTCGGTGCCGTCAGAGGTGGCGATGGGATAGCACGCGCCGGCGCAATCCAGGTCTTGGGCGCGGGCCCTGGCCTGCGGCAGGGTCTTGTAGCGAAAATCGATCAAGGCTTTGGCCGCTTGGGGGTTACTGAACAAGTAAAATGGCAGGCAGTAAGTCTCGGTATCCCAAAAGGCGTTGCCGTTATAGGCCTCACCGGTCAGCCCTTTCGCGCCGATGTTGGCCCCGTCCACCACGCCCCGGTAGGTTTGCTGCATCTGGAAGATGCAGAAGCGGATGCCCTGCTGGGTTTCTTCGTCGCCGTCGATGTGAATATCCGATTTCGACCAAAATTCCTGCCAGTAAGCCTCATTTTCACGCAGCACTTCGTCGTAGGCCGGGGTGGAACCGTTCAATTGGGCCAGGCCGGATTCCCAGGCTGCGTCCAATGGCTGGTGAAGGTCACGGCTGGTCTGCAGAATCACCTGCTTTTCGAAGGCCACCTCAGCCCCCTGTTCGAGGGCGATTTCAGTCCGGATCCCGATAAATTTTTCACGGAGGATCTCTTCTTGCTCACCGGCGGAATTGACTTTCATCCCGGCGAACAGGCGCTGGCCGATCAATTCACTCACGCCCAGAATCGCTCCCTGTTCGCTGCGCGGGCAGGCCCAAAAGTTGTGGCCAAAGGCCCGGTGCGGCACCGAAAAGTCGAGACCAGAGCTGACCGATATTGGACCGCTAAAATTCAAGGCAGTAAAACGGATCTTTTGAAAAGCCAGTTCCCTGGTACGCATGCTCAGCAGGCGGGCAAAGCTCAATTTGAGCTTTTTCCCGGTGGCCGTTTCCCAGGTAAACTCGCGGGTGAGCTGGCCGGAGCGGAAATCCAATTCCCGCCGAAAATCCGAAAAATGGCTGGCGGCCAGGTCGAGCGTTTCGCCATCCAGGCTGATTTGGGTGAACAGCCAGTTCACCGTGTTGACCATGAAGGCCAACCGGTTCGAGATTCCTTTGTAGGCGCTGCCTTCTGTGAATCTCTCTTCGTAGATGCCGTTGAGATAGACGCCCACCAGGCTTGCACCCGAATAACCTTCGTCGAAATAACCGCGGACACCCTGGTGCTCGTTCGCCAACGAGAAAAGCGATTCCGAAATCTCGCTGCGATCGGGGTGAAAATCTTCTTCGATAATCTTCCAGGGGTGGATCTTGAGGTATTGGTCAGTGTTTTTAGTCATCCTGGCATCCTTAAAAGACAAAATTAACCTACAGATCAAAAGATGACACATTTTGATCTTTTCAACAAAAAGTACGTTGAAACTAGCAAACCGAACTAAAAATAAGTTGAGCGTTCAACAAAACCACTAAAAAAAAGAGAGATTTATGTGCTCTCTCTTTCGATCAGACTGACCGGCAGGATCAACCGGCTGCCCAGGGAACTGGTCTTGTTCAAGATCTTCAACAAGGTTTTTGTAGCCGTTTCTCCTTTTTCGAAAATATTCTGGTCGATTGTGGTCAACTCCGGGAACACCTGGTGGCCGATGAGGATGTTATCGAAGCCGACCAGGCCGAATTCCTGCCCCACTTTGATGCCTTTCTTGAGCAATCCATGTAAAAAGCCGACCGCGACCATATCTTCTGTGCAGAAGGCAGCATCGATCTCCTGCGAAAGGATCATATCGGCAAATTGCACCCCGGCCTCAAATGGATTTCCGCCTTTATCGAAGAGATATTCTTTGAGTTTTGCTTCCTTGATCGCTCGTTTGTAGCCCTGATAGCGTTTTTGCATCAAGAAACCGTGCAATTCCACCGCGCAAAGGGCGATATTTCGATACCCCTTGGAAATCAGGTGCTTCGTGGCCAGGTACCCGCCCATTTCATCGTCCGAATTGACATAAGAGAAGTTCTCGAAACTCCCCTGCGCGTAATTATCGATCAGAACAACCGGGATGCCTTTCGACTTCAGGTCACGCAAGAAGCTTTGATCGAACTCGCCCAGGGCAATAATTCCATCGACATTGCGCGAATCGATCCATTCGCTCACCTGGATCAATTTATCTTTGTAATGAACCGGAAAAACAATCAGGTCATAGAAAGCTTCTGTAAGCAGAACCGAGTAAACGCTATCCATGATGATGTTATAAAAAGGACTGTTGGTCAGCGTGTTCGAATCGACATACGAAGGCAGGATCATGCCAATCAATTTGGATTGATTGGTAATCAGCGAACGGGCTGCCAGGTTGGGTTTATAGCCGAGATTTTTGGCAGCGGCCAGGACGGCCTGTCGCGTCTTTTCGGAACATTTGTCTTTGCCGCTGAAAACGTTCGAGACTGTTGTGCGGGATACACCGGCTTCTTTTGCGACGTCAATAATCGTTACACTCATATTCTTTATCCTATGTTGAACGTTCAACTCCATTTTCTAGGAATTCTTTCGTTTTGTCAAGACGTTTGCTGAAATTGGAAACGTTCTGATGCATATTCGCGGGTCATCCCGGTCATTTGAAAACGAGGTTCTCCGTTACGATCCGCATGCTGCTCAAGCAAAGAATGGTCTACCAATAAATTGAGGTCGTTTTCCAGATTCTTTGACGAGCAGCATGTTTTGGCCTCTTCGATTGAGAAATCCCCGTTCAAAGCCGCAAGCTGGTGAAACAGGTTTTGAACGCCCAGCGGCAGCAGGCGATAACTCCATTCGTACACCGTGCGGAGCGACTGCTGCTGGGGAGGCATTTTCTTCACATTCAGGTCGAAAAATGCCAGGCGATTATTCTTGACGCGAGTTAGCATTGCTTTGGGAGAGAGATATTTAACCTGATACGCAGCCAATTCGATTGCCAGGGGCAGCCCTTCGAGCCGCTGGCAAATTTCGGCAACATCTTCACCATTGTCATTGTTGAGAGTGAAACCGGGGGAAATGGCCTGTGCGCGCTGCACAAACAGTAAAACGGCCGGAGATTTAGCCCATAATTGTTGATCTTCAGCGCTCTCGCTTCCGGAAACGGCCAGAGGTGGGACCACAAATTCGTGTTCACCGTTCAAGTTGAGCGCAATCCGGCTGGTGACGATAATTTTTAATTGCGGCAGGGAGGAAAGCAAATTAAGAATCGTCCCGCGAGCCGGGTAAATCTGTTCGAAATTATCCAGAACGAGCAGGAATTCGTGGTCTCGCAAGGCATTCTGGATGGCCAGAAGTGTGCCGGCATGCAATTCCAGGGTCTCCGCGATGGCAGCCAGCAGGTGAGTTGGGTCGGTAACCCCCGAGAGATCCACGAAAGCACAGTCGAGATCCTGATTGCGGGCCAGTTCGATGCTCAAACGCGTTTTTCCAATACCCCCCGGCCCGAGCAGGCTCAAGAGCCGGACATTCTCCTGCTGCAGCAAATGCGAGAGCTGGGCGACGGTTGCCTCCACCCCAATCAGGCTGGTGAGCGGCGCCGGAAGGTTGTTCTTTAGTTTTGCCAGGGGTTCATTACGGGGTAACTGCGGAAAATCCCAATGGTTGAGCGCCTGGAAAACCTCGGTAATCATCTCGCGTAATTTATAAAAATATGTGGCCCGGCTGATGTTCAAGCGGTCGGCGTACACCTCGGCGACCGCTTCCGGATTGGCAACAATCACATCCAGCATTCGCCGGTGGCCGGGTGTAAAGGGATACTCCTGCAAATAATCCAGAACCGCCTTTAATCCCCCGTGCTCCCCTATCCAGGTTTGCCAGGGCTCCTGTTGGATTAAACGGATTGGGAAACGAGGAAAGTGCAGGAGCGCCTTGACGTGTTCCTCATCCCAGGGACCGGGTACCGAAAGGTGATTTTTATTATTTGGTTCCATATTTACGAAAATGATAGCACACATTTGTTGAACGTTCAACTATAATTAGACTATGTTTAGACCCAACTCTTTTTGTTTGTGTCTATACTCAAAACAGATAAAGCGTCTGTAGCAATGTCGGTTTTTCAGAATGCGCTTTTTCTAAAAAAATAATCGACCCAAATTTTCAAAGGAGAAGGAAGCAAATGAAGACCAAATCGTATGTCTTGCTCGCGAATGTTGCCTTGCTTGGCGCATTGCTGCTCAGTGCATGTGCCGGTGCGACAACACCAGCAGCCACCCAGGCCCCCGCAGCCGCAGCCCCTACAGAAGCCGCTACCGCTGTCCCGACTGAAGCCGTCGCCGCTGCCCCCACCGAAGCCCCAGCCGTTGCCCCTACCGAAGCCCCGGCCGCAACGGAATCCACTGGACTGCCAGCCGTCATCAATTGGCCTGACCAGATCGCGGGAGGCCGGCCGGTTTCGATTACTGTCGTTCAGAAACCCGCCGATTCTAACCCCGACGCTGTCGCAGCCTGGGAAGAACAGGTAAAACGCTTCCAGGAAAAATACCCCAACGTATCCATCGATGGAACCGACTACGCTTATACGCCTGATTCATTTGCTGCGCTTGTTGCCGGCGATCAGGTCCCCACGCTCTTTGAAGTTTATTTGACCGATCCCAACCAGATGATCGATCAGGGCATTGCCGCAGACCTGACCAGCTTCATCAAAGACCAAAAGTTGGACGCCCTCTTCAACCCCGATATTCTCAACATTTCTGAAAAAGACGGGAAATACTACGGCATTCCGCGTTTTGCTTATGCCATGGGTCTGGCATATAACATCAAAATGCTCAATGCTGCCGGTTACGATAATCCCCCCACCACCTGGGACGAGTTAGCCACGATGGCTCAGAAAATGACCGACCGCGACAATGGCGTCGCCGGTTTGAGCTTCATCACCGATGGCAGTGGCGCCGCTGGCTGGCACCTGACCACCATCGCCTACAATTTTGGCCTCAAGAACGACCAGATCGTCACCGAAGCGGATGGCAAATATACCCAGAACTTCGCCACCGGCCCCATGCTGGATACCTTGAACTTCATCCACGATCTGCGCTGGAAAGACGATGTTCTGCCGCTCGAGAACCTGGCCTGGGATACCAATGGCGCTGCACTGGCCAACGGTTCTGCCGCCATGGTTGTGATGGCCGGCGACCAATTCACCTGGCTGCGCCAGACCTACCCGGATGCCCCCATCGATGACTTTGGTTTCGCTCCATTACCCGCGGGTGGCGCGGATGGCAAGAGTGTCTCGCTCGTCGGTGGTAACATCGCCATGGTCAGCTCCAAAGCGACCGCCGATCAGGTTGAAGCCGCCGTGTACTGGCGCTTGTTCACCCAATTCGACCCCTCCGAGATCCTGGCCAATTACGAATCCGGCAAGACCGACCCGACCGTCGTTGTGGGTACCCCTGAGCTGCCGCTCTACGTTGGCGACTACGAAGCTGCCCAAGAAGCCGTCGAAGCCGAATATGCCAATTTGCCCGTTGACAACTACAAACTCTTCATGGATGCCGTAACCTCCGGCAAAATTGGACTGCAGCCCGAACCGCTGGTGAGCGGCCAGGACTTCTACACGGCCATGGGCACGGTTTTGAGCACGGTTGTGACCGATCAGAATGCAGATGTCGCCGCTACACTGACACAGGCTGCGGACACCTTCCAAACGAACGTCCTCGATCAACTAAAGTAATTTCTTTCCGTAAATAACGAAGGGGTGACATTGAAAAATGCCACCCCTTCCTTTCTCCCTGGCGTAATTTAATTTGATTCTCCCGTTTTAACAAAAAAATACCTGGATGGGTGCGTGGGCAGGCTTCGCCCGCCCACGCACCCAAATCCTGGAGTACTGCCCGTCGAAAACGGAAAAGTCTCTATTTTTAAGACCGTATCAACAGCCGAGTAAGCAAGAAACTCGAATTTGAGGCATTTACGGGAACGAATCCGCCGCAAACGCCTCAAATTCGGGAATTCCTGGCCCACCTGGAAAAAATTTAAATTTTTGTTGTAAGCTTAATAAACCCCTTTTTTCTAACCGAACAAGTAAAAGGCCAAAAGTGATTGAGGGGATTTTTTTTCCGTTGAGACTAATTTCAAAAGAATAGGTAAGGATGGATTAAGGAGCCCGCATAATGACCTTACAGGCTGAAATCATGAGCAAACGAACTCCTGCGCAGGCAAAAAGCCAGGCTAAGTGGAAAAGCCATCTGGCCGCTTACATTTATGTACTTCCCCTGTTGTTGATCTTTGGTTTCATGACTATTGGGCCCATGATTACGACTGTAATCTATAGTTTTCAAAAAGTTAATCTAGGGAAGCCGGCCGAATGGATCGGACTACATAATTATGTGCGTATGTTCGGAAACCCGGTATTCTGGATTGCCTGGAAAAATATTTTAGAGTTTATGGTGTTGAGCATCGTCATGGGCTTCATGGTGCCGGTGGTCCTCTCGATGATGATCAACGAATTGCGCGCTCTGGGGAAGTTTTTTCAAACCTTGGTTTATCTGCCTTCGTTGATCCCGATTGCGATTGCATTGATGGTCTGGCGCCAGATCTATTCCCCCGACAGCGGCGTCCTCAACAGTTTTCTAAAAGCGCTCAGCCTGCATGGCCAGCTCTGGCTGCAAAACCCCCTGCTGGTGAAACCCTCTCTGGTCGTGGTCATGACCTGGTTAGGCGCCGGGGGGTCCGTCCTGATTTACCTTTCGGCCTTGCAGGAAATTCCCATCGAGATCTATGAAGCGGCCGAATTGGATGGATTTACCCCCTGGCAACGGATCTGGTACCTTACCCTGCCGTTGATAGCGCCACGCATGCAAATCATGTTGATCTTGCAGATCGTCACGGTCGGGCAAATTTTCACCGAACCGTATATCCTTACCGCCGGCGGGCCTGGGAATAACTCGATTACACCTGTGTTAGGCCTGTATAACACCGCCTTCCAGAACAGTGACTTTGGTCTGGCTTCGGCATGGAGTGTATCCCTGCTGGTCATCCTCTCGATCTTTTCCGTAATCTACCTGATTCTTTCCTTCCGCAAGGAAAAGGCCAACTAACCCGCACAGGAGAAAACCATGACCACTACACGCGGAATCATGTCGAATATCGAGGCTCGCTCCCCGAAGGGTCGCTTCATCCTGGGCTTTTTTCTGGTGATCTTAACCCTGGTCAGCATTATCGTAATCTTCCCATTTTTCTATTCCTTTACGGCCGGCTTGAAGACAAGTGTGGCCATTACAAAATCAGGTGTGAACCTCTGGCCGGCCCAACCATTATGGGATAATTACCTCCAGGCCTGGAACAAGTTCAAGATGATCACCATGTTTGGCAACACTTTTTGGGTTGCCGGTGGCGGTGTCCTGGCCCAATTGACCGTTTCCACGCTGGCAGCCTACTTCCTTTCTAACCTTAAACCCGCCGGTTACAAGATCATCATGGCCCTTGTGTTCATCACCATGACCGTCCCGCGCATTGCCTACCTCGTTCCGCTCTACATCACCCTGGCGGATTTACCAATCTTCCACGTCAGCCTCATCAATTCTTTCTGGGGCTTATGGCTGCCCTATGCGGTCAATCCGTTCATGATCCTGGTCTTGAAGAGCGCCTTCGATAGCATTCCGAAGGATATCTATGACGCAGCCCAGGTAGACGGTGCCTCGAAATTCCGCCTCTTTTTTCAATTCACCATCCCGCTTTCGACCGGAATCATGCTGGTCCTTGGCTTGCTCTCTTTCATTGCCCTTTGGGGTGATTTCCTCCTGCCGCTGTTGGTTTTGCGTGAGCCATCCTTGCAGACGATCTCGGTGCGGCTCTACAACATGACCCGCAATTACCCGCTCAACCTGTTCATGGCCGGTTCGTTTATCGCCATGGTCCCCCCTCTGGTGGCAGCGGTCTTCCTGCAACGCCACATGAAAGGTGGCTTGACCTTCTAAAATATGCATTCGCTCTCGAAGGGACCGCTGAGTTTTCTTCTTACTCTAGTCATTCTGGCAGGGTGCACGATCAGTCCCACTGCCACACCGCTCTCAACCGTGACGCCGTCCCCGGAGCCCACCAGGACCGATCTTCCCCCACAAACGGCTTCACCCGCCCTGGCAGGGATTGCTTTAGAGCCGGGCCGGATCGTTCGCATTCAGAACCAGGCCTCCGGCCAATACCTCTTCGATGAAGACGGCAAGGCTGGCCTGGGGGACCTTTCCGAAAACGATCTGCGCTTTCAGTGGAGCGTGCAAGATTACCAGGGCAGCCAGCGCATCCAGAATCTCGCCAGCGGGAATTACCTTGCCATCGAGCACCTGCTGGACTACGTCGAAGTCATTCCCATTCAATCCGATTGGATGAGCCCGCGCTGGACCCTGGATACCGACCCGGCTACCAACACCACCCTGATCCGCAACGTCTGGCACAACTGGCAGTACCTGTTCGCTAAAAGCGGCGTTCCGGGGTATGATCGGGTCGATACGTCTGACTCAACTTCCCGCTGGAGCCTGGAACCGATTGGAGGACAGCTTTTGACCACAGCTACGCCCACACCCGCTTCGCTGATGCCAACCCCATCCGAGCCGGCCAACGTCCAGGGAGCCGTCGTTCCCTGGGACGAATATGAAGCCGAAACCGCCAAAACGAACGGCGAAATTCTCCAGCCGGATCGCACCTTCGGTACCTTTGCGTCCGAGTCTTCCGGGCGCAGTGCGGTTCAATTGCAGGGCGCTGGCCAGTACGTAGAATTTGTCACTCTGAAGCAGGCCAATTCGATTGTGGTCCGCTACATCCTTCCCGATTCAGAAGATGGCGCCGGCCTGGACGCCACTTTGAGCCTGTATGTCAACGGCGAGTTTCGCCAGAAATTGGCCATGACCTCGAAATATTCCTGGTCGTACGGCGGCGAGGAATACACCCTGAACACCCCGGCCGCCGGCGGCGCGCACCATTTCTATGATGAAACCCGCGCTCTGACCGGCGATCTGCCAGCCGGTGCGACAGTGCGCTTGCAGGTCGATGCCGGCGACACGGCAGCTTATTACGTCATCGACCTGGTCGATCTGGAGCAGGTGGATGCGCCTAAAACCAAGCCGGATGGCTATCTCTCCATCACCGATTTTGGCGCCGTCCCTAATGATGGCAAAGAAGACGGCGATGCCATTCGCAAATGCATCGCCCAGGCCAAAGCACAGCACACCGGCGTGTGGATCCCCGAGGGTGTGTTCGAAAGCGAGCTCGCCCCATTCGAGGTGAGCGACGTCACCATCCAGGGAGCCGGGATGTGGTACTCGACCCTCCACGGCAAGTATGCCCGCTTCAATTGTACCGGCAGCAATTGCCGTTTCGCCGATTTTGCCATCCTGGGTGAAACCATCACCCGCGACGACAAATCGCCGGAAAATGGGTTCAATGGCGGCGCCGGCAGCGGTTCGCGCCTGGAAAATATCTGGGTGGAGCACACCAAAGTGGGCTACTGGGTTGGCCCCGGTACCACCGATGGCCTGGTGATTATCAACAGCCGCTTTCGCGATCTCTTCGCCGATGGGGTCAACTTTTGCAATGGCACCAGCAACTCCATCGTCGAAAACAGCCACTTCCGCAACACCGGCGACGACGCCCTGGCATCCTGGTCGCCGCAAGGCAGCCCGGTCAACACCAACAACGTCTTTCGCTTCAACACCATCCAGATCCCCTGGCGGGCCAACTGCCTGGCCATTTATGGTGGCGTCGATAACAAGATCGAAAACAACTACTGCGCTGACGTGGTCACTTACCCGGGCATTTTGGTGGCCCAGCAGTTCAATTCCAACGACTTTGGCGGCACGACCGTGGTGTCCAATAACACCCTGGTCAGGGCCGGCGGCCCGATGTTCAACGAACAGCACGGGGCCTTCAAAATCTGGGCCGACCAGGGACCCATCAGCGGGCTGCAAGTGAGCAATTTGCTGATCCAGGACGCCACTTTCAGCGGCATCGAGATCGAGGGCAGCCACGCGGTCAATGACATCACTTTCGATGGTGTGCAGGTCGAGAACGCCGGCACGGACGGCCTGTTCCTGCATTCCGACCTGTCCGGCCAGGTCAGCCTGGCCAATACGGTGGTCAGCGGCGCCGCTAAATCGGCCTTGCTCGATAACGCACCGAAAAATAAATTCCAGCTCTCCCTGGGTGACGGAAACCAGGGTTGGTGATCGACCATCTATGAGCCTCGACAAGCGCAATCCATTTTCACACAAGCTGTACATCCTGGGAGGCTCCCCGTGCAGCGGCAAGAGCACCATCGCCGGCCTGCTCTGTGAGCAGTTCCCCCTGACCCTGTATCGTGTGGACGATTACTTCGACGCCCATTTTAAGCGCTGCAACGCCGCCGACCAGCCGGTGATGGCTCGTTACAAGAATATGTCCTGGCCGGAAATTTGGTCCACTCCACCTGCCGTGGCAGCAGCCGATGAATTCCAATATTACCGGGAAGAGTTCGGCTTTATCCTCGACGACCTGCGCTCCCTGGGAGATGCGCCCGCTATCTTGCTGGAAGGCGCGGCCTTTTTGCCCGAGCTGGTGAATGCCTTGTCGGTTGCCCCGCAGCAAGTTTATTACCTGGTGCCCGAAAGGGATTTTCAAATTGCCCATTACGCCCAGAGGCCCTGGATCGAAAGCATTCTGGCCCAGTGCACTGACCCCCAGGCGGCTTTCGAGAATTGGATGGAGCGCGACCATCTCTTCGGGGCCGAGGTCATCGACCAGGCTGGACGGTTCGGCTATCCCTGGATGGTTGTGGACGGCTCGTTGGGCATTCCCGATATTTACAAGATAATTTGCGCTCATTTCTCTTTATAGAATGGTATCTGGGGGTTCCCAGATTTGAGGTGTTTGCGTGGGCTTTGCCCACGCAAACACTTCAAATCCGGAATTCTTCCCTGCGAATAATCATTGAAAATGGAAAACAATCAATCCGAACTGGCAGCGACCCAACTTTTTGACGAGCAATCCAAAGGCAAGACCTCCCTCGCCACGCTATGGAACTTTTTCAAGGAAGATCGGCCGCATGTATTCACGGCCAGCGCGATCTTCATCATCAAGCACAGCCCCACCTGGCTGATGCCCTTATTGACCGCCAATTTGATCGACGTGGTGGTCCAGCATAAGTCCATCTCGGTGTTATGGTGGAATGCCGCTATTTTGCTGGCGCTGCTCCTGCAGAATATTCCTTTGCATGTGCTGTATGTCAAACAATTAAGTATTGCCCTGCGACGGGTCGAAACCCGCCTGCGTTTTACCCTGGCCCATCAATTCCAGCGTTTATCGATCGGCTATTACACCCGCGCCAGCGCCGGCGTACTGCAAACCAAAGTGGTCCGGGATGTCGAAGCCATTGTGGATATGGTGCGGTATGCCTTCGACGGCGGCCTGGCAGCCATCTGTAACCTGCTGGGGGCTATCGTCATCACCGCTATCCGCGTGCCGGCGTTCTTGCCGGTATTTTTGATTATGGTACCCATCTCCGCGGTCCTGATGCAGTCGATGCGCAAGCGGCTGGTCTCTCAAAACACACAATTCCGCAAAGAGATGGAACGGATGTCGGCCCGGGTGATCGAAATGACCCATCTCATCCCGATTACCCGCGCGCATGGTTTGGAGCGGAACGAGTTGAATAACATGCAGGGCACCCTCACCCATGTTCGCAAGGCCGGCCTCGAGCTCGATTCGACCAATGCCCTGTTTGGCTCGCTTTCCTGGGTATCCTATAACATCTTCAACGTGCTCTGCCTGGTCGTTGCAGTCTGGATTGCCTATTACAAGATTCTGCCGGTCACGGCCGGCGATGTAGTCATGCTGACCGGATACTTCAGCAGTCTCACCAACGCCGTGATGGGGCTGATGAACCTGGTGCCCACGATCAGCAAAGGGTTCGAGTCGATTCATTCGATCGAAGAGGTGCTGGAATCCTCCGAACTGGAACCCAACGAAGGCAAACCTGAGATTTCTGCCCTACGGGGCAATTTCATCTTCGAAAATATCTCCTTTACTTACCCCGAATCCGAACAGGCCGCCGTGCGGAATTTTAGTTTGCAGGTGCGGGATGGCGAGAGCATTGCCCTGGTCGGGCATTCCGGGGCGGGCAAATCGACCATCATCAACCTGGTGATCGGCTTTATTCGCCCCTCGGCCGGCCGCATCCTGGTGGATGGTCACGACCTGAACGAAATCGATCTGCGCACCTACCGGCGCTTTCTCTCCGTGGTTCCGCAGGAATCGCTGCTTTTCGAGGGCAGTATCCGCGAAAATATCTCCTATGGGTTGGCCAATGTGTCCGACGCTTCCGTGGTAGCCGCCCTGAAGGATGCCAACGCCTGGGAATTCGTCCGGACCTTGCCGGATGGTATCGAGACCCCCATCGGTGAGCGCGGCGCCCGCCTTTCCGGCGGCCAGAAGCAGCGCCTGGCCATCGCCCGTGCCCTCATCCGCAACCCGCGGGTGCTCATCCTCGACGAAGCGACCTCCTCCCTGGATAGCGAGTCCGAGAAATTGATCCAGGAATCCTTGAGCCGCCTGATGCAGGGACGCACCACCTTCGTGGTCGCCCACCGCCTCTCCACCATTCAAAATGCGGACCGTATCGTGGTCCTGGAACACGGCAAGATCGCCGAAATCGGCAAGCACGAGGAGCTATTACAACTGGGCCAGGTCTACGCTCGCCTGCAGAGCGGGAAAATTCAAATGTAAATTAAGCAAGAAGGCCGCACTCTGCCTCCGTAAAAACCGGGATGAACAGAATGTGCGCATTTTTCTAAACCGGGTATCCCCCTATAGCTGGCGGCATTTGATCGTTAGCCTGTCTGGGTAAGAATATGGTTAAGCGTGCCATCGCCTCAGGCTATGGTAAATCTTGGTGTTTACTTAAGGAGATTCCGGCATTTCCCATTTCAGGTGCCAGAAATTATGGTCTGAGTGCCTGGATTGGCTATGCTGAATCCTACGGAGCAATACAGGTTCCGGGCGTGATTTTTCACCCCACCAAAAATGGATTTTTTCACAAAGCCTGTTGACTCTCGAAACGAAACATGCTATTATATGGACGTCTATACGTTATACAATCCGACATCTATACAATAAAAGATTGAGAGGAAAGAATTTTAAAAGCCCTGAGCTCCAGGGACTATGTTTGCTATTAAGTGGAGGTGGATATAGGCTAAATCATTGAACTGTTCAGATCGACCGGCTTTACAGCATAACTATTCATCTATTAAGTTTATGAACCGGAGGCTGAAATGACGTTTTCGTTCTTGTATTTGGTGGCAGCATTTGGGGGTGGAGTTCTAGGCGCAGCACTGGGTGGCTTACCCATCTTTATTTTGTGCGGTGTTGCAGCGATTGTAGGCGCCGGCATTACTGCGGCAACTGGTGATCCAACTTTTTCAAACCTGGTCGCCTGGGGGCCATTGTTAGGGCCGCAAGTATCTTTTGCGGGTGGCGCGGCGGCTGCAGTTTATGCAGCAAAAATGGGCAAACTTGCGAATGGGCGTGATATTGCGACTGCCCTGATGGGCTTGAACTCCCCGGATGTGCTGCTGGTAGGTGGACTCTTTGGTATGCTGGGCTACGGATTGCAGTTCCTCATTGCCCAACTCCCGGCGATCGGAAGCTTGCCCTTTACCAACGCCATAGCGCTCTCGATCGTGATTAATGCCATCATTGCCCGCCTCTTGTTTGGAAAGACTGGCATCTTTGGCAAAGTCCGTGAGGGGGACAATCGTTGGGTGGCCAGTGATGTGGCCGCATGGTTACCCTGGCAAAATTCCCCGCTCCAACTCCTCACCATCGGCCTGGGCTTCGGCCTGGTGGTTGCCTGGTCAACGGCGCAAAGCCCGGCTATGGCAGGTCTATGGTTTGGGGTGGCTACAGTGGGACTGGTATTCTTGCAGTTCAACGTGAAAGTTCCCGTGTGGCACCACATCGCCCTGGCAGCCGAGCAGGTGATTGCGGTCGCCGGAGCCGATATTTGGTGGGGAGTTGCCTTTGCGGTTATGGCTGCTTTCATCGGTGATTTCTACGGGCAGCTCTTCCTGGCCCATGGCGACAATCATATTGATCCCCCGTCAGCCTCCCTCTTCACCACATTCATCATTATGGCGATCTTCAAGGCAGTGGGCCTCTTCACGATCTCCGGTGTGGGCTCGCTGATTGTGGTAGTGGTCGTCGCGGGTGTCTTTTACGCAATTAGCGCGGCGATGAAATCTCGTAAATCGACCGTACAGGCTAACGCTCAGGCGTAATTTTTCGATTTTTGTGTTTCTATAGTTTACCCGGTTATTGGATTGGTTCATTGGTGAGAGGTATCAATGTCGCTAAAAAACACGGCTCAGTTCCTAATTTCGGCTCAACAGTTGCGGTATTGTGTCGGCGCGTTCAACATTGTGGATTATCTGACCCTAGAGGCAGTTATCCACGCCGCGGAAGCCAATCACGCGCCAGTGATTCTGCAAACATCGAGCGGGACGGTCCGGCGTTTTAGTGCGGAACGATTGGTAGCCATGACCCATACCCTCGCAGATAACAGCCGGGTTCCAATTGGCTTGCATCTCGACCATGGTACAGACCTGAATTTAATTCAGGCCTGTATCCTGGCGGGATATTCATCGGTCATGATAGATGCTTCTCGCCTGCCTTTCGAGGATAATATTGCTCAAACTCGCCAGGTTGTGGAACTGGCCCATCGCCACGGCGTGTCGGTGGAAGGCGAGATCGGCATTCTCGCCGGGGCGGAAGAAGAAATCGTTGTAGCTAAAAACCAGGCGATCTACACGACCCCCGCAGAAGCAGTCGAGTTCCAGAAGCGTACCCAGGTGGACTTCCTGGCGGTAGCGATTGGTACCGCGCATGGTTTTTATAAGGAAGTACCCCGGTTGGATATAAACACCCTGGCAGCAATTCGCGATCAGGCGGATTTTCCTTTGGTAATCCATGGCGGCAGCGGCTTGAGCATGGAAACGCTGCGCGATCTGGTCCATGCAGGTGCGGCCAAGTTGAATATCTCCACACAATTAAAGAAAACCTACATTGAACTGATTAAAAAACTACCTGGGGGCGCACCAGGATGAGTACAATCCATTAAAGATAATGCAATTCACTCACGATCAGGTCATGGCGGATGTGGGCGTAATTATGGAAACGCTCGAATGTACCGGCAAGGCCGAATAGCCCCCTGGAGAAAAAAAATGAAATATTCTGTAGATACAATCATCTTCGATTTCGATGGTGTTCTGGTGGATACCGGTCGCGATATTGCCAATGCGGCCAATGCAACACTGAATTATCTAGGCTTACCAACGATGCCGCAAACCGTATTGGTCAGTTATATCGGAGGAGGCGCAGAGATGCTTTTACGGCGCTGCTTGAAGGAGAAAGCAGACACCTTGCTCGATCTGGCGTCGCCCTTCTTCCGACAGCGTTACGAGGAGTATTGCTGTGTGGAAACACATCTCTACCCGCATGCGCGAAAGGTTCTTGATTATTATCAGGCGCTGGGAAAACATATGGCAATCGCGACCCAAAAGAACGAAACAATTACAAACACAATATTACACACGCTGGATATCATGTCCTATTTCGAATTACTTGTGGGGCCCGAATCGGTGACCCATCGCAAGCCACATCCCGAATCGGTGTTGCTTGCTCTCAAAAAAACTGGAACTGTTCCCAGTAGGGCGATTATGATCGGCGATACAGCTTCCGATATCCAGGCGGGAAAAGCCGCCGGCGCCCTAACTTGCGGTGTTTTATATGGGTACGGCTCCAGGGAAGAGGTGCTCGGGGCACAACCAGATGTTGTTCTCGACCAAAACCTGGGAGAGTTTATCAATTGGATTGAGTGATTTTGCAAAAGAATGGCGGTGGCTGCTAGAGAAAAATAGACATCCCGTTCAGACCGTATTCGAATTTCTATCTTCTCAAGAAGGCAAGAGTCCTAAGATCGTCTGCATAACGGAATCGGCTTCAGGCATATTCGAAAGGAGCATTCATGATCATGACAATTGTTTTCCCTGGGCGATACGTTCAGGGAGCGGGGGCGCTGGATGAGGCGGGCAAGTTCATTCAACCGCTTGGCAAAAAGGCACTGGTGGTCTGGGATTCATTTGTATGCAATCTAATCTCTGAGCGCTTAAATGCCAGCTTGGCCACAGCAGGCATAGAATCCCACTCATTTGTCTTCTCCGGTGAATGCAGTAAGAACCAGCGTGAAATGGGTATTCAAAAGGCTCATGAGGTTGGCGCCGATGTGATTGTGGGGGCCGGCGGCGGCAAGGCTGTGGACCTGGCAAAAAGCATTGCCTTCAACGCAAATGCCCGCATGGTATCCCTCCCTACTATTTCAGCCTGCGATGCGCCGACCAGCGCCTGTTCAGTGTATTACACCGAAGAAGGTGTGATGGATGGATTTGATATCTGGCCACGCAATCCCGATCTGGTTTTAGTGGATAGCCAGATCGTGGCCGAAGCGCCGGTACGCTGGTTAGTCGCCGGGATCGGGGATGCTTTAGCGACCTGGTTCGAGGCGGAGGCGGCTTATAAGGCCCGTCGCCAATCTTTCGCCGGAGGATATCCAACCCAGTCCGCATTAGGCCTGGCGCGCCTGTGCTACGAAACGCTGCTGGAAAATGGTCTGGAAGCCAAAATAGATGCTGAGAACAACGTTGTAACGCCTGCACTCGAAAAGGTCATTGAAGCCAATACCCTGCTGTCGGGCATTGGCTGGGAAAGTGGCGGCCTGGCAACCGCGCACACGCTTGGCAATAACCTGACAATCCTGGAGTGCACGCACGCCTTTTTCCATGGAGAGAAAGTGGCCTTCGGCCTGGTGACTCAGCTTTGCCTGGATGGCGATATCGACCCACAAGAAAAGCAAGCAGTGGTGGACTTCATGATCCAGATCGGGTTACCGGTAACGCTAAAAGAAATTGGATTGGGCAAGCTCACTAAGGACGAACTCATGGCAGTAGCAATTGCATTGACCGAACCGGGCAACTTTGTCCACAACCACGTTTTCCCGGTCACGGCTTACGATTTGTTCAGCGCCATGGTCAAAGCAGATGCCTTTGGGCATTCGCGAAAATCGATTCTCATTTCGTAGACTGGATTCCAAACAGAGGAAAAAATGATTGATCTTAGTAAGATGGACAAAAAAGCACTTGCAAAGGTCTTTGATTACTCAGTTCTCCCCAAAGACACAAACGAAGATGCCATTCGTAAAGGGTGTGCGCTGACACGCGAGTATCAATTCGCTGCCTTCTATTCCAGCAGCGCCTACTGGACTCCTATCATCAAGGAAGAGCTGGCCGGGTTCCCAAATATTGAAATCGGGACTGGCATTTCCTTTCCGTTTGGAAGCGCCCCTGCCAGCGTTAAAGCCTTCGAGACTGAAGATGCGGTCAAACGCGGTTGTACGGCGGTAGACGTGGTATTGAACGTGGGCGCTCTGAAGGATAAGCGGTATACCGTGATCCGTGAGGAGTTGGAGAGCTTTGTCAAAGCGGCCGGTAAAGCTGTCACGAAATGTATCCTCGAAGTCTGTTTTCTTAGTAATGAGGATATCGCTGCGGCCTGTAAAATGATCGAAGAAACCGGTGTGCAGTATGCAAAAACCTCTACCGGGCAATTCGAAGGCCCCACCCTGGAGCAATTCATGGTGATGCGCAAAACTCTGGAAGGCACCGATGTCAAGCTCAAGGTGGCCGGAGTAAAGTTCCCCCGCCCGCAGAACGCTTTTACATTCTTGCTCGCCGGCGCCGATCGGATTGGTACACGGGCCGCCCCAGAAATCATTGATTCGCTGGATCTGCTGCGCGAAATCGGTATGGTCCCCAAATTTCAGTAGTCCTATTCACCTGCTTCCATTTGCCTTTCAAGGATAAGGATTATGCCCACAGATATTTCGAAGTTGAGCAAGGAAGACGTTGCCAGGATGATCGACTATGCTATTCTGGCGCCGGATTGGCAAGATAAGCATCAGCTCGCTGGCTGTGAGGATGTTCGCAAATATAAGTTCGCCGCATATTATGTGCTGCCTCATTGGACGCCTTTGATCGTTCACGAAATCGGCGACTTTTGCCGCGAGAACAAGGTGCTCATTGGCACAGGCATTTCCTTCCCGTACGGGTCGGCCACCACTACCGCCAAGTTAGCAGAGGCGGAAGATCAAATTCACATTGGCTGTACTGTACTGGACATGGTTGCGAACATTGCCTGGCTGAAGGACGGCAAATACGACCTGTATGCCGCAGAATGCAACCGGTTTGTCAAACTTTGTCACGATGCCGGCCTGATCGCCAAAGTCATCATCAAGGTGGGATACCTGACCAACGAAGAAACGAAAATTGCCACAAAAATTGTTGCCGAGTTCAGGCGCGGACTTTGTCAAAACAGCGACCGGAGCCGGCCCAAGCGGCCGTCCCAACTTCAAAGATGCCCAGATCATCTTGGACACCTTAGCGGAAACGGGCACTCACTGCAAACTCAAAGTTTCGGGGGTGGTTGAACCGCGGGTTATTAATGCGTACGCTTTTATTCGTATGGGAGCCTCCTTAATAGGTACTCGTGCAGCGGTTGAAATAATCGAATCGTTGCCCGATGTAGTCAAAACACTCTACCCCAACTAATCATTTTTGATCGCGAATAGGAGATTATTAAAATGGCCAAGTACCTTGCGGGAATTGATGTGGGCACAACGGGCGCGCGCTGCGCAATCTTCGATATGGAAGGTAATTTTATCGCCAGCAAATATCGGGAGTATTCCGCCACCTATCCGAAACCTGGTTGGGTAGAACAGGACCTGGACGAAATGGTGGCGATGACGATGGAAGCGTGCAAAGCGACAATTGCTGCGTCGGGCGTCGATCCAAAGGAAATAGCTTCTATTGGCTTCTCCACCCAACGTTCGGTCACGGTACCTGTCAACGAAGATGGCGGCAAAGTTCGTCCGATGATCGGTTGGCAGGACGCACGGACCGGGAATGAAGTTTCGGATATGCAGAAACTCATCGATGGGGAACGTTATTACAGTATTTCGGGTATGCCCATGGGCACAACCTGGAATATTACCAAGATGCTGTGGATGCGCAAGAACGAACCAGAACTTTATAAAAAGACTTACAAGTTCGTTCAGAACCAGGACGCGGTCTTAAAAGCCTTTGGCGCGGATGATTTTTATACCGATATCTGTGATATGGCATTCTATGGGGTCTGGAATGTTGCCGAGCTCCAGTGGGATAAAGAACTTTGTGATTTATTCGAGGTCCGCCCCGAAATGATGGGGAAACCCACCCCGGCAGGAACTCAGGTTGCCACGGTAAACAAAAACGTCGCCGAAAAGACCGGCTTTGCGGTTGGCACAGCTATCTGTGTCGGTGCCGGCGATCAGAACTGCGGTGTTGTCGGTATGGGTTCGGTCAAAAGCGGAATCGTCACGGTCACCCTTGGAACGGCCGGGCTGGCTATCCTTTCGCTGGACAAACGCATTCCTGGCTTTGGCGGAATGATGATCACCAATCACGCTGTGCCTGGAATGTGGGAAATGGAAGGTCTTTCCAACGCCGCCGCCAGCTCCTATCGCTGGTTCCGCGATGTGATCGGCACTCAGGAAGTCGCCTGGGCGAAGGAAATGGACAAGGATGCCTACGAATTCCTCAATGAGGAAGCCGCAAAATCCGTACCGGGCAGCAAAGGTCTTTTGTATCTGCCTTACCTGGGCACGGCTGCAACTCCGCGCTGGAATGCCAATGCTCGCTCTGCCTTCATCGGCATGTCGTTTGCGCATGGTCGCCCCGAAATGGTGCGCTCCGTGCTGGAAGGTGTCACCCTCGAGGTACGGGATATGATGGATGGCTGGTTGAAGGCAGGTGTGGAGATCAAATCTTTACGTCTGGGCGGCGGAGCAACGAAATCGCCACTTTGGAATCATATCCAGGCGGATGTGTACGGTCGCCCGGTCCAAACTCTGAAAGTCGGCGAATCCACGGTCCTGGGCGCAGCTATTCTGGGCGGTGTAGGCGCCGGCGTGTTCGCCTCCATCCCCGAGGCTGTGGACAATATGGTGGAAGTGACCGGCACGGTTGAACCCGATCTGAAGAACCACGCAATCTACGAGGAAATGTATGAGGCATACACGAAGGCTTACGACGGTCTAACGAATTCCGGCACCTTCGACAAAATTGCCAATCTGCAAATGTGACCTTTCCCCGGTTTAGTAGACATAGTTAAAGGGTGAGGTTTTCGAAATCAACGGGGCTGAGGTAGCCCAAAGTAGAGTGTAGTCGTTGGCGATTGTACCAAACCTCCAGGTATTCAAAAATGGTCGTGCGAGCCAAGGTACGGGTAAGAAATGGACCCGTAACGCATTCGGTTTTCAGAGTGCCAAAGAAACTCTCCATGACCGCATTGTCGTAACAGTTGCCAGCCCCGCTCATACTCAGTTGGGCCAGAGCTTCGGTCAAGCAGGAGCGGTAGGCAGCGCTGGTGTACTGGCTGCCCTGATCGGAGTGGTGCAGCAGGCCAGCCGGTGGATGACGTCCCAGGAGGGCCATACGCAAAGCTGTTTCTACCAAGGCGGTGTCCATCTTCTGGCTCATCGACCACCCAATCACTTTGCGGGAGAACAAGTCCAAGACCACGGCCAGATACAACCAGCCTTCTCCGGTCTCGATGTAGGTAAAATCACTGACCCATTTCTGGTTGGGGGCAGAGGCGGAGAAGTCCTGGTTCAGCCGGTTGGGGGCAGGAATCGCCCCTGGCTGGCGGTGGGTGGTCACTGGACGGTACTTGCGCCTTGCAAGGGCTGCGATCCCATGCAAACGCATCAGGCGTGCCACCCGATTATGCCCACACACTACCCCTTTTCGCCGCAGAACCACGTACACACGCGGGCTGCCATATGTTTTCCGGCTGCGCTCATGCTCTGCTGTAATCAGCTCCAGCAGAGCCTGGTTGGCTTGTTCCCGCGTGCTGGGCGTTCGTTTCCGCCAGGCGTAATACCCACTGCGCTTCACACTCAGCATCCGGCACATCCGCTTGATCTGAAATTGCTCTTCGTGGGCAGCCATAAACGTGTACTTCATCCGCCTTTCCGGGAGAAAATGTTGACTACTTTTTTTAGGATCTCTCGCTCTTCGGCTATCTCCTTCAGCTCCCGTTGCAAACGCACAATCTCCCTTTTGGCCGCTTCTAAATCACTCGGTACCAGCTTCGGCTCCTGGTTCTCTGGCAACACCACCTCGTATCGATCCCGCCACTTTAGCAACATCCCTGGCGTTATCCCCAGTTCCCGCTCAAGCTGTCCTGCACTCTTCCCGCTGCTTTTCAGCAGCTCTAACGCTTCCCGCTTGAACTCATCGGTGTATTCTCGATATTTCTTGTCACTCATGACCTTCCTCCGTTCCCTTTTACTGTACATCTCTCACCCTTCATTCGTGTCTACTGATTCGGGGAAAGGTCAATGGCCTGATCGGTTCTGGTGGGAGCGGAATAAACTCGTTTGAGGGAGAAACCGGGATTTCCGGTTTCTCCCCAGGGCAGAAGCGATTGGTCAGAACAAACTAATTATAGAAAAGGACAGTTGAATATGGGTATTTCTATAGAAAACGCTTCGGGCAGCGTCCCCGAGAGTGTAGTTGAACAACTCTTAAAAACCTCCCCGGGATTGGAGGTGTGGTGGGACTCCTCTCCCCTGGTTTACCAAAACTGGGTAGATCAACTAATGAACCAGTGTCCCACCGAGAAACAAGCCACTCTTCATGCCCAATTGGTTCGATTATATGATCCCGATCATCCCGAAAATACTCTTTTCCGGGGTGTGACGACCAATCCCCCGCTTTCGCTTAATGCGATGAAAAATGACCCTGAACGCTGGGAAGGCTGGATCCGAGATTATTGCCAGAAGAACCGTGGTGCCAGCGTTGAAGATGTGTTCTGGGCATTGTACAAAGAAATTGTGCTCCTGGGCGCAAAAAGCTACCTGCCTGTTTTTAAGTCCTCAGGTTTCGTGTATGGGTATCTTTCCGGCCAGGTAGATCCCCGCAAGTTCTTCGACGGCGAATTGATGCTTCGCCAGGCGCTGGAATTGAGCGCCCTGGCTCCAAACGTGATGGTTAAAATTCCCGGCACAACCGAAGGCGTGGATGTAATTCGCGAATTAACTGCCCGGGGTATTCCAACCAATTGCACTGCCGGCTATATTATCCCGCAGTTCCTTGCCGTTGCCAAAGCCGTTCAGGAAGGCTTGATCGAAGCCCGTAAAAAAGGGGTGGATTTGACCCATTGGCGCTCGGTAGTAACGTATATGAGTGCCCGCTGGGAAAATTCAGAGGCTTTTACCGAAGAGGCCATGGCAGCCGGGGTTGAAATAACCCCAAATGATCGGCGTTGGGCTGGATTGGCTTTGTTCAAGAAGGCTTATCGGATTTACCGCGAGAATGCCTATCCCAGCAAGATGCTCATCTGTTCTGTGCGTATGGGGCCTAACTTTGATGGGGCCGTCCATTGCAGCCATCTGGAAGAGACGGCTGGTGCAGATGCGGTTTTCACCCTCCCCCCTAATTTCCTGAGCGAACTCTTTATCCAGGGTGAGAACCTTCAATTTAAACCGCGTATTTGGGAAGATATTCCATCAGATGTGATGGAACGATTGATGAAGATCCCTTATTTCACCCGTTCATACGAACCAGATGGCTACAGCCAGGCAGAATTCAATACCATTCCGTCCCTGGTCAGTACCTATAAAGAATTCTCCGGGGCCACCCAGAAAATGGTTGACTTTGTACAGGAACGAATGCCCAAGTTTTAACCGCAAT
The DNA here is from genome assembly GCA_963704755.1 of uncultured Chloroflexia bacterium. Classification (GTDB taxonomy): domain Bacteria; phylum Chloroflexota; class Anaerolineae; order Anaerolineales; family Anaerolineaceae; genus Bellilinea. Next base: position 3,626,329 of record OY969938.1, on the reverse strand, counting down.
TTTGAAACGGTTCTGCCCGTAGGGGAATATAACCTACGGGCAGTTTTATTAGATGCATTTACATGGTTTAGAGCATTTGTGAAGATACAAGCCAACCTGCATTCGCCCCAACTTACGCTCGAAAGTAGCAAGTATTGGTTGCCCCTGGTTCGATATTTTTGGGATGGGCGTATCCGGAAGAGTCCCAGGGAAAAAGGTTGAGAATATTTTGCTTTTCGCCAGGTGCTCGATAAACCCAAAATAAAATTGAGGAGACTTTTATGGAACCTTCCGAATCTATCCCTTTTGCCGATGCAGCCCTCCGCGATCGTTACCCTGACCCGGACATCTTGCTGGCGCATACATTACGCTTTCTAGCAGTAGATACTGTTCAGAAAGCCAACTCTGGACATCCGGGGTTACCGCTCGGCGTAGCCGACCTGGTGACGACCCTTTGGACGCACTTTATGAAGTTCAATCCGCAGGATCCCACCTGGGCCGACCGGGATCGCTTTGTCCTCTCGGCCGGACACGGATCGGCTTTGTTGTACAGCCTGCTCCACTTATGGGGACAGCACTATTCATTGCAAGACCTGGGACAGTTCCGACAATGGGGTAGTGTTACTCCCGGCCATCCGGAATATGATATCAAACACGGCGTCGAAATCACCACCGGCCCGTTAGGTCAGGGCTTTGCCAGTGCTGTAGGGCTGGCTCTTGCAGAACGTTGGCTGGCTTCATATTTCAACCGCCCGGGCTATGCCGTGTTAGATCATTTCACCTATGTACTGGCTTCGGATGGCGACCTGATGGAAGGGCTATCCCACGAAGCGGCGTCCCTGGCCGGCTGCTGGAAATTAGGCAAACTGATCGTCCTTTACGACGATAATAGTATTTCTATCGACGGGCCCACATCGTTGAGCTTTGCCGATGATACCGCTGCCCGGTTCCGCGCTTACCACTGGCACGTCCAGGAAGTTGATGGGCATAATATGGGTGAGATTAGTTGGGCACTGGCAGCCGCTCAACAAGAGACAGACTACCCTTCTATCCTGATCTGTAAAACTCATATCGGCTGGGGCAGCCCCCGCCAGGATAGCTCCAAGGCACACGGTGAGCCGCTAGGTGCAGATGATTTACGCAGTACAAAGGAAGCCCTGGGCTTTCCAGTAGAAACAGATTTCTACATACCGGAAGCGGTGCGCACTTATCTGGATGGGATCGGGCAGCGCCTGGCGGATCGCCAAAACGTATGGAATCAAATGCTGGATCGCTACTTCGTTGATTACCCTGACCTGGCGGTCGCCTGGCGCGAGTGGCAGGCGGGTGTTTTACCGGCGGATTGGGAAGCCAACCTGCCTGTCTTCGATGAAAACCAAAAACTGGCTACCCGTGCAGCCTCCGGAAAAGTTTTGGATGCGATCTTTCCCCATCTTCCCTTCCTGGTAGGCGGGTCGGCCGACCTGACGCCCAGTAATAATACTCGGGCAAAAAGCGCTGCGGACCTGCTGCCACCCGATTACACTGGAAGATACATTCATTATGGCGTTCGCGAGCACGCAATGGGATCTATTATGAATGGGTTGGCATTACATGGGCTGCATCCGTATGGTGGCACATTCCTGGTATTTTCTGACTACATGCGTCCTTCCATCCGGCTGGCGGCGCTCATGAAACTGCCGGTGATCTACGTGTTTACCCACGACAGCATTGGCCTTGGAGAGGATGGCCCTACCCACCAGCCGGTGGAACACTTGACCGCTTTACGCTCTATTCCCAACCTGGTGGTTTTTCGTCCGGCAGACGCTCACGAAACGCGCGCGGCCTGGCACGCGGCATTGAAACGCACTGGCGGCCCGACTGCGCTCATTCTCACGCGCCAGTCTCTGCCGCTGATCAGCCCATCCGCTAACCCGGCAGCACAAGGCGCCTACATTTTGGCAGACCCGCGGGATGGGAAGGATCCGCAGGTCGTCCTCTTGGGAACCGGATCAGAAGTCAGCCTGGCCCTGGATGCCCAAAAGGTGCTGGCCGGTCAAGGGGTGGCGGCTCGGGTAGTCTCGATGCCCAGTTGGGAACTTTTTGACGCTCAACCACCCGAATATCGCCAGGAAGTACTCCCGGAGGGTTTACCCTGCCTTTCAATTGAAGCCGGCCTTACCCTGGCCTGGCCCCGCTATACCGGCAAGTCTGGCGCATCTATGGGCATCGATCGATTTGGTGCGTCGGCACCGTATCAAGTCCTTTTCGAAAAGTTTGGCTTGACCGCTGAAAATATTGCCCGGCAGGCGCAGGCACTTATAAGGGAAACAGCATGAATTTAAAAGAAATGGCGGCTGCCCAGGCGCTATCTCACGTTAGCGATGGACAAACCCTGGGAATTGGCAGCGGCTCGACGGTTGACTGCTTCACTCGTTTACTGGGAGATAAAATCCAGCACGGCGAATTACGGGACATTCGTGCCGTCCCGGCATCCAAAGCAACTGAGGCGCTAGCCGAACAGATGGGCATTCCATTGACAAGCCTAAAGGACCGTCCCAGCCTGGACCTGGCAGTGGACGGAGCCGACGAAATAGATATGCACTTGAACCTGATCAAGGGCTTGGGACGGGCATTGTTACGAGAAAAGGTCGTATTGACCTATGCCAGGCGGATCGTCATTATTGCTGACGAATCCAAACAGGTGAAGCGGCTGGGGCGTGGCCCACTTCCGGTGGAAATCCTGCAATTTGAAGCTGAAACGCACTTGAGGTGGTTGGCGTCACTCTGTAGTCGGGCAGAACTGTACCTGGAAGCCAACGGGCAACCGGTGGTGACCGATAATGGCAACTTTATCGCGTTGTGCCGGTTCGATTGTGGTATTTTTTACGCAGGCCGTCTGGCAGCCCGGTTGAACACTTACCCGGGTGTCCTCGGGCACGGTCTTTTTCTTGATATGGCCGACGAGTGCATCATTGCTGCATCCGGCGGTGTGCGCACCTTGCACAAGGGAGCCTGAAGCGAAAATCTTCCAGCCGGTCAGACCGGCTGGAAGATTTGATAAACAAGCAACTTGTTAGGCTAACCTATCCGGGAAAATTTCTCTCATGAATCTACGTTCGAGTGTAAAATAATCGTGAAGGGAGGTATTCACTATGCCAATTACTTCATTCCAGGAAATTATAAAGGATGCCTTCTCTCATCGGTATGGCATCGGTGCTTTCAACATTGTCGATGGTCTCAGCATGCAAGCGGTGCTGCACGCTGCTGAAGAAGCGAACTCTCCGGTCATCCTCCAAACCTCGGTTAAAACGGTTCAGGCGATCGGCCCAGATGTGCTTTTTGCGATGTGGGCCGAAATGGCTAAAAAGGTACGGGTACCTGCCTGCCTCCATTTGGATCATTGTGCTGACCGCACACTGATTTCCACCTGCCTGGCGGCCGGATGGGGCTCTGTCCTGTTTGACGCGTCCAGGCTCCCATTGGCGGAAAACCGCCGCCAAACGATTGAGGTGGTGGCTGAAGCAAAACGATTTGGTGCCGGGGTGGAAGGCGAAATAGAGCCCATTCACCGCGTCGAAGAAATCGAAAGCCAGGCCAGTCCGGGAGCCCAGAACAGTTTGCAAGCTTCACTCGATTTCATTGCTGCTACTGGGATCGACTGTTTTGCGCCGGCTATCGGTAACGCCCACGGATTGTATAAAGATACGCCGCATCTAAATGCGAATTTAATTACCGATATCGCGACTGCGCATCCCATTCCAATGGCGCTTCATGGCGGCACCGGTCTTTCCGATGACCAGTTCCGTGATTTGATCGCGCGTGGCTGTGCTAAGGTAAATATATCCACCGCCCTAAAAATGAACTATATGCAGTCTAGCCTGGGATCTTTAAAGAGGCAGAGCAGAAAGCTCAATGGGAACCGGTGAAATTATTCGACTACATTCGGCGAAATCTGGAAGAAATGGTGACAGGGTACTTAAATGTATTTGGATCGGCAGGAAAAGCATGAACAATGCCCTGATCTTCGACTGCGATGGCGTTCTTGCGGACACAGAACGCTACGGCCATTTGCCTGCCTTTAACCAAACTTTCCAAAAATATGGGCTGCCGGTACACTGGAGCGAGGAGGAGTACGCTGAGAAGCTGAAGATTGGTGGGGGCAAAGAGCGCATGGCCAGTTTGCTTACACCGGAGTTTTGCACATCCGCCGGCCTGGCACAGGAAGCCAGCGCGCTCAATAGCTATCTCAGTACCTGGCATCACGAAAAGACCGAGATTTTCAAGCAATTTATCCGCGCAGGCCGTTTGCCCGGCCGCCCCGGCATCCGGCGGATCAGCCAGGAAGCCTTTGCGCTGGGTTGGAAGCTGGCCGTAGCTTCGACCTCGGCTGAGGAATTGGTGCGCGGTGTGCTGGAACACGTTGTTGGGCCCGAGTTGGCCGGTCATTTTCTGGTGCTGGCCGGTGACGTTGTTCCCCACAAAAAACCTGCTCCAGATATTTACCTTCTGGCCCTCAAAGAACTGCATTTATCCTCCCAACAGGCCATTGTCATCGAGGACTTACGCAATGGGTTACTGGCCGCTAATGCAGCCGGATTACAATGCGTAATCACCATGAGCAGTTACACGGTCGAAGAAGACTTTTCGGAAGCATGCCTGGTTGTCAGCGACCTGGGAGAACCGGATGCTCCAATGCGACTTGCAGCCAATCGCAGCCCGATAACGCCAGGGGCCTGGTTAACCTGTCACGACCTGGCCGGCCTGCTGGAATAGTCTTTTTCTTCTCGCTCACTCACTACCGTGAGAGGGAAACAGTCAATGAATACCGATCACCCCGGTTATAGCAGTAAGTAAACTCGACCGGGGTGCCATTTTCGGCATATACCGTGCGCTCTTTGTAAAGAATTGGCGCACCTACCTCGATCTCTAGCAGTCTAGCAATCTCTTCGTCAGCTTCGTGGGCTTCCAGGCGTTGAACTGCCCGCTTAACGGGGTATCCATATTGCTCCATGTAGTCCCACAAGTGGTGAGATTCCAAATCTTCCTGCAAGAGTTGCGGGAAGATTTTGTAAGGTACATGCGCGTCGTGGACCGTCACCGGGATGCCATCCGCCAAACGTAATGTTTTAATCCGGATTGCAAGCTCGCCTTCCTTCAACGCCAATGCCTTGGACACCTTCAGATTGGAAGGAAGGATATCCGCGATCAACACATGCATGGTCGCAACGACATGGTTTGCCTGCGAACTTTCAAAAAAATTCGTCAGCCGAGTATGGTCACGACTGACCTGAGGTTGGGCAACAAACGTCCCTACCCCGTGCTTGCGATATAAAAGCCCTTCATCCAACAGATCAGCCATTCCTTGCCGGATGGTCATCCGGCTGACGCCGTATTGACTGGCCAGCTCATCTTCAGAAGGTAATTTTGTCCCTGGAAGCAGCCGCTTGGATTGGATTTCGTCACGCAGGGTTTCACGCACCTGAACATAACGAGGAATACCATTAATTTGGTTTATTTGTGAAGCCATTGATTCTCCCCAACTTGGGTATACGCGTGCGCTGTATAGACGTCACGATTCGATATATATAGACATCTATATAATAGCATAACCCCTGGGGGCTGTCAATAAGTGCGAATCGCCTTAACGAGACCGCATTGCTTCAATTATTCACCTGGCACAAGCAGGGTTTCAAACTGCTTACTTCAAATCCATCATAAACTGGAAGGCCCTGTCGCTAAAACCGGGCAGCGCCTCGTGATCATAGTCAGGGTAGATCACCATCGTTTTCTTCGCGGTGATCTTGTTATAGGCGGCAAACTGCGAGGAAGGCGGGCAGGTAATGTCCATCAAACCGGTCGCCCAGAGCACCTCGGCCTCGATCCGCCCGGCCAGGTTCTGAATATCGATGTAACCCAGCATCTCGAAAACCCGCTCTTCGTTCTCATGGGTCGGGTCAAAGAAGCGGAAATATTCTTTTAATTCCTGGTAGGCCAGGTAGCCCTGGTCCATCGACCAGACTCGCTTGAAGTCGCTCAGGAAAGGGTACATCGGGGCGGCCTTCTGGATGCGCGGCTCGAGCGCCGCACAGGCCACCGTCAAGGCACCGCCCTGGCTGCCGCCCAGGGCCCCCACCCGTTCGGGGTCCACTTCGGGCATGGCCATCACGATTTTCGCCAGTTGGGCGGTATCCAGAAACACCTGGCGGAACATCAGCTTTTCCGGGTGGCCGCGCAAGGCGTCGTCCAGCCCGCGGATGATATGCCCGTGCAGGGTATTGCCGCTCACCCGGCCGGCATCTTCCGACGAGCCGCCCTGCCCGCGGCAGTCCATGGCCGCCACAGTGAACCCCTGGGCCACATAGCTCAACTTGTCCACCCAATCGCCAGCATTGCCGGTATACCCGTGGAACATCAGCACGGCCGGATGGGGGGTTTTCACCCCTTTCGGCCGCAGCAATTTGGTATGGATCCGCGCCCCGCCTACGCCGGTAAAATACAGGTCGAAGCACTCGCAGCCCTCGGCTTGAAAGGCAGCCGGGACCAGCTCCAGCTCGGGGTCGAGTGCGTTCATTTCCTGCATGCCATTGGCCCAATAGGCATCGAAGTCCGCCGGCCGCGGGTTGATGCCCTGGTAGGTGCGCAATTGTTCAATGGGAAAATCAAAAGTTAATGGCATAAATCCTTCCCCAAAATGGTTATTCTTATTCCAGTTCGAGCTGCTCCCCCGACATGGCATCGCTGTACGCGATCCGCACCAAATCGGTGCTCAAATCAATGTGCAATTCTACCCGGTATTTGTCTTTCGTCCATGTGAGCGCCACTTCCTGGTCGCTGCCATCGCCAACCTGGCACTCCCCATCGAAGGCCGGGTAGGTATTTCGAAATTCGATCAGGCGCAGCAAGCGTTTGACCACCGGTCGCTCAACTTCGCGCTCGATTTCCTCCAGGGTATACGAATGCCGGTTGATCTCGCGCCTTTCCCCCGATTGCTCTACCGCCGCGACGTCGTTCGACCCGGCCAGCAGCCCGACATAATAGATTTGGGGGATTCCCGGCGTAAAAAGCTGGATCGCCCGGGCGGCAAAATAAGCCTGGTCGTCCTCGTTCAGCATCGAATAATAGGTGCCGCAAATTTGATGGACGTCAAAACCATCCGCGTCTTTATGTTCAGTGGATAACACCCGGCTCAGATCCGCGCCGCGCTGTACACACACATCGACCAACTCGCGCACATCCTCCGGATGGTAAAAACCGTTTAAATCGGGTTTGACCGGAATGCCATCGTGACAATCCAGCATAGTGAACTGCCGGGATGGCCGGATCTTCAAATATTCCTTCAGTTTTCGGCTGTGCTTTTGGATCAACGTTTCCAGGATCAAATAAGGCAGGATAAAATCGTACATCCAGTAACCGTGTTCGGTTAATTCGTGCTGGGTGGCATATTCATCGTGAAGCTCGGGCAGCAGCTCGATCTCGTTTTTTGCCGCCACATCTCGGATCCAATCCATGAACTGGTAGATTTCCGGTTCGACGAAAAAGCACGAGGTGCCGGCTTTTTTGATGACATACCCCACGGCATCCAATCGAATGATTTTGACCTGGTTCGCGTGAAAGAACTCGATGATTCTGGTAAATAAGGCCTGGGTCACCGGTGAATGAACGTCCACATCCACCTGGTCGGATGGATCACCCTCTCCAAAGGTGGTCCACAAAGTTTGTTTTTCGCCCTCGCCAACCATAAAATCCGAAAAAGGCACCATCCTGCGCAAGAATATCTTCTTCAGGTCTTCTTTTTTAGGCTTGCCATCCGGCCATATCTTCTGGACCGGCAGGAACATATCCGCACAATCAGACTTCGAGCCGTTTTTTAGAAAATCCAGGAAATAGGTGGATTGGGATGAAATGTGGTTCACCATTAAATCCAACAGAATGTCATGGTCCCTGGCCAGTGCCTGGATGTCCTCCCAACTTCCAAAAGCCGGCTCGATCTGGAAATAGGAAACCGGAGAAAAGCCACGATCCCCTGTGGAAGGAAAGGGCGGAAGGATATGGATTCCACCCGCAAACAAACCTTTGAAATGCGTATCCAGAACACGCTTCAATGCGTTCAGGTTTCCGCCTAATGAATCTGCATAGGTGATTAATTGAACTTTATTCTTTACGCTCATCTGTAACCAGCTACTTGAATGCGTGTACTGAAATATCGTTTCCGATAAGAACATAAAGCCAGGCCTGGAAGCAGATAAACGTTCCATGGCTTAAGCTCATTCACTACCATCATCATTTACAGTACAGGCTTCAACGGATGGATTGACCTTCTGCTTTTGGTCTTGCTGTTTAACCCTTGATGGAACCTTGCAGCATTGCCGATATGATCTGGCGTTGGAAAATCACGAAGATGATCAGGGTAGGTACCAGAATCAGGATCGTGCCGGCACATAGGAGGGGAACATCGGTCGCATAGTGCCCTTGAAAAGCGCCCAAGGCGCCTGCCATCGTCCGATGCGAGGGGTCCTCGACCAGCACCAGGGCTAACAGGAACTGGTTCCACGTCCAGACGGACATAAGGATGCCGAGCGAGGTCAATGGAGCCTGGGCCAGGGGTAAATGAATTCGCCAGAACAGGTCACCGGTGGAGGCGCCGTCCACGCGAGCCGCTTCCGAGATTTCCGGCGGCATGTTGACAAAATGCGTGCGCATCCAGAAAACGGCGAACGGCATGTACAGGGCGATCAGCGGCAGCACAATAGCGAACCGGGTGTTGTAAATGCCCATCTGGCGCTCGAGATAATAGAGCGGAACGATGATGCCACCCATCGGGAGGGTCAGGCCAAATACAAACAAGATCAAGAGAAATCGCGATCCCGGAATCTTTAATTGGCCAATAGCGAAGGCCGCCATGGTGGAGATGAGCAACGAAATCGGTACGACGGCGAGCACAATGAATGAGCTCGAAGCCAGGAGTGTGCTCATGTTCGCCACTTTGAAAGCAGCGATGAAATTACCCCACTGAGGGTTTGCAGGCCATGAAAGCCCGTCGGGAACCGTTCCCGATGGGTACAGCGCGGTCGTAAAAATGCTGATGAAGGGCAGAACCGTGATCAGCATCAAGATCACTAATAAAGCATGGCCTGAAATAAGTTCGCCGCGCGAAATTTTCATAACGTGGACTCCCTGCTCAGGCGTTGGATAGGAAGAATGACCACCACAACCAGGATCATGAGCAAAACCGCCAGAGCAGAGGCCAGGCCAATCCGCTGCTGGGTAAAAGCGAGGATATAAATTTGGATTCCGGGCACCGAAGTGGTATTACCGGGGCCGCCGGCCGTGGTCACATAAACGATATCGAATGCGGCCAGCGCATTGGTCACGGTGACGGTGAGACAGACACCGATCTCATTTTTCAGCAGCGGCATGGTGATCGAGGTGAATTCTTCCCACCAACTGGCGCCGTCGATCCTGGCCAATTCGTACAGAGACGGATCGATCTTATTGATGCCGGTCAGCAGCAAGACAGTACAGAACCCCAACAGCACCCAAACACCGATGAAGCCCACCGCGGGGAGCGCCCAGGTAAAGTCACCCAGCCAGGCGCGGGCAACCACACTGAGCCCAACTGCCTTGAGGATCTCGTTGACCAGGCCCGGAAGAGCCAGCAGCCAGCCCCAGATGATCCCCGCTGCGACGAGCGGAATAATTTGGGGAAGAAACAAAACGGTCCGGGCTACCTCTCCGAATTGGCCGGGCGCCACGCGGTGGATGACACTCGCGACCAGGAGCCCAAGCGCTACCGGGATGATGCTAAAAAACAAGACCAGTTTGAATGCATTAAAAATGGTACCTATAAGGTCAGGAACCTTAAAGACAGTCACATAGTTCTTCAGCCCCACCCAATGCATTGCTCCGATACCGTTCCAACTATAGAACGAGTACCGAATACTCATCAAGAGGGGCACCAGCACAAACACTGCATACATCACCAGCGCGGGCACCACGTACAGCCAGCCGGTGATGGTCTCCCGGCGGACCACCTTTTGGGGGAAGATCCGCCGGGAGGATGCAGATGCCACGGAGCTGTTGTCTGTCATCGATTTAGATTTCAATGTCAACCTTTTAGACGCAGGCACTTGTCACGCGGCCTTTATCACTACTGAGTCAGTTCCAGTTCGTACTCTGCCTGGACGGCCTTGAGCAGTCCAGCAGCATCTTCCTTGCCGCCCACCATTTTCTGCAGTTCAGGTGTCCAACCCTGGGCAAAGATCGCGCTGGTCGCGTTGGCGATGAAGTCCATGGCCGTACCGGCTTCGCCGATCACGGTACCCGCAGCCAGGGTTTCATTCGTGACCGAACCTGCGGTCACTGCCGGCATGGTCGCACCGGCCGGGCCACCGGGGTTAGAACCACCCACTTCCACATCGATCTGGCGAGCCGCGTCGTTCGAAGCTACCCAGTTCAGGAAGAAAGCGGCGCAATCGGCGTTCTTGGCCTTGGCGGCGATACCGTAGGTCAACGGCGAGGACATGGCCGCCGGGCTGCCGCCCGCTTTTTCGGCGGGCATCAGGAAGAAGCCCACATTACCGGCCATATTGGTATCGTAGTCAGCATTTTCCCAGTCGCCATTGAAGATGAAGACGCCTTCACCCTTGACGAAGCGGGCGTTCGCATCGGTGTATTCGATCGCGTTGATGTCGGTGGGGAAGTAACCTTCCGTGATCCACTGTTGCAGGTGTTGAGCAGCGACCAGGTTCGAGGGCGTATCGATCGTCGCACCGGCTTTATTATAAATCCACTCGCTAATCGGTTGAGTATCACCAACCGAGGCCATGAGCGCCTGCAGCGGGAAGGCCAGGCCCATACCGCTCTTTGCGCTACCCCACTGCATGATCGGTTGCAGGCCGGCAGCTTTGGCTTTGGCCAGCAGGTCATCGAACTCGGCCAGCGTTTGAGGAGGCTCGGTCATACCGATCTGGGCCGCCTGTTCTTTGTTGTAGAAAATGCCCGTCAGGCTATAGTTGAGGCCCATCGCATACAGCGATCCGGCGCCACGGATACCATCCGCGCCGACCCGGTTCTGATTGAGTTGAGGAACCGGCCATTGATCCCAGCCAAAGGCTTTCGCGTAATCGTCGAGGTTCATCAACAGCCCTTGTTTGGCAAACGAGACCATGGTTGGCAGCCGGATGAGATCCGGCGGGTTGTCTCCGGCCAGGAGGCGCGGCGTCTCGTTGATCAGGTTGGCGAATTGATCCTGTTTGATATCCCAGGTCACATTCGGGTACTGTTTCGTGAACTCGTCCGCGAGCTTGAAGGGCAGGTCGAACCCGGTCTCAAAGTAGGCATTGAGTACAACGGGGTCGGTGCCGCAGTTCGGGGTCGCAACAGTTTCCGCCGTCGGGGCTTCTGTCGCGGCAACCGTCGCAGCTTCGGTGTTCGCCACGGTTGGGGCTTCGGTTGGGGCTACGGTTGGGGCTACGGTTGGGGCTACGGTTGGGGCTTCGGTAGGTGCCGCTACAGTTGTAGCCGCAGCCTGCCCGCCGCATCCCGTAAGAAGCAGCGAGACCAGAAGAAGCAGGCTTACTATAGAAACTGACAATCTTTTCTTGCTCATTTTCATCCTCCTGAAATCCTTATATCTTGATGATTTTTACAGCGAGCAATCCGAGGATCAGACTATCTTATAGGTACACCTCCTGCCATGAAATTGTTTATCTGAAAGCACTTTCATAAACGGCGAAATTTTTTAACGCCTTGCTCCTTAAACGGTCAGTCTTTCTACAACAACCAACGGGAGCTGCGAATGTTGAACGGGCCGCGAATTGTCGTCGATGTGAGACATCAAGATCTCCACTGCCAACCGGCCCGATTCATCCAGATGTTGGCGGATGGTGGTCAGGTCCTCAAATTCCGCCATGTCGATATCATCAAACCCGATAATCGCCAGTTCTTCCGGAACATTGATCTTTAATTGACGGGCAGCCTTAATGACACCCAAAGCTTGCAGGTCGGTCGCGGCAAAAATCGCCGTGGGTCGATCCGGCAATTCGAATAATTCTTTCGCGACGTGGCGCGCCATTTCCTGATCGTAGGGCGCCAGGCGGATAAACTCTTTAGGAATTTCTACGCCGGCATCCTGCAACGCCTTCTTGAAACCCTGAAAACGCAGGCTCACCGGATGGATGGCATATTCCGGGAGATCGGTATCCCCCAGGAAAGCAATTTTGCGATGCCCTTTTTTGAGCAGGTACTCGCCGGCCAGCTTGCCCCCCTGAAAATCGTCGATTTCCACGCAGTTCAACAACGGGTGCGGATACTCAATCAAGACCGCCGGCAGTTGGTGATCCACGATCCGCTGCACATCGGCGTCATCCACGGACAGCGACATGATAATCAGCCCGTCCAGGTTACCGGTAATGGGCAAAGAAGACAGATAACTTTTCAATTGATCGGTCGACTCGACCGTGTAAATCACCAGGTCGTAATCGGCTTTTTTCAAGGCAGTCGCCACACCGCGCAGACGCTGCGCAAAGGATGGCGCTGTGAAAAACGGGGTGATGACACCAATACGATGGGTCAGCTTGAGCGCGCGGGCCCGAGCTTCGGCTTTGGGGACAAAATTCAACTTGTCGATCGCCTCATTGACCTTGTTGCGAGTATCGGCGTTCACCCTTTCGGGGGTATTGATCACCCGCGAAATGGTAGAGATACTGACGCCCGAGAGCTCAGCTACATCGTAAATGGTGGGGTCTTTTAGTCCGTTTTTCATTGTACAAATGGTTTTATGAAAGCTCTTTCATCTTAGCATAACGAAAACAAAAAGTCAATACGTTTGGCCCGGGTGACTATGGCTTTCCCATGTTCGCCGGGCTCCCGGGCCAAGGTAATTGAGCTCCGCTCAGAACCTTGCCGGCGCAAAAACGACACAGGAAACACCCGGCACGGGTACCCGCGCAAGCGGTGCAGCGATTTCGCCTGTGCCGGGCTGCAACGGCAGGGTAACGACCTCATTGCTGTATTGATTGGCCACCAGGAGAAACCGCCCGTCTGGTGCGAGGGCAAAATTGCGCGGCCAGTTGCCGCCGCAGGGTGCGAAGGTCAACGGTGCCAACGCCCCTTGGGGGTTGGCCGCGAACACGGCCAGGCTGTTGTCGCCCCGGTTCGAAACATAGACACGCTCCCCGCCTGGCGCCAGGTGAAGATCGGCAGCCAGGTTTCCCGGCGAGCTTTCGGGCAAAGTGGGCAAGGTCGCGCGCTCGCTCAAATTGCCATCGGCATAATCGTAGGCCACCAGGGTGCTATCCAGTTCGTTCACCACGTACAACACCCGCCGGTTAGGATGAAAGGCCATATGCCTGGGACCGGCGCCCGGCCGGGCAGCCACATTTGTGACTTTCTCAAACCGCCCGTCCACCAGCCGGTAGATCACCAGGGCGTCTATGCCCAGGTCGGCGACGATCACGAATTGCCCATCCGGGGTAAAAATCGCCGAATGGGTGTGCGGGCCTTCCTGCCGTTCCGGGTTGGGACCGTGTCCGTGGTGCTGGACAGGCGCATCGCAGGGGTCCAACGATCCATCCTCCCGGATCGCAAAGGCGCTCACCACCCCGCTGCCGTAGTTACTCGCCACCAGCCACTTCCCGGAGGGATCGATAACCGCGTGGCAGGGAAAATCGCCGCCGCTCGGCCGGGTGTTCAGCCGGGTGAACTTAACCGCCTCGCCGCTGCGATCCAGCGCGATCGCCTGAACGTGGCCGGCGGTCTGGTCGGCTTCCATCCCGGTCTCGCTGACCGCATACAGCCAGCGGCCATTGGGGTGCAGCGCGAGAAAGGACGGCGCCGTAATTCCACAATATTCCCCGCAGGCTGCCAGCGCGCCTGTTTCCGTGTTAAGCCCAAAAGCACGCACGCCGGGCTGGTTTTCGTGTTGGTAGCCCCCCGTGAAAACGATGGGTGAAAAGGACGCCATGCTGATCTCCTTGAAGGTTTTTTCGGGTTAGTTGTAAGCGGTGATGGATCAACCCAACGAGCAAGAACCCAAAATTTGGGTGGATTTATTCTTGATCCATTGCAACTATTCAGCCATCTCCAAAAAAAAGACACGCTCCCCTTTTGAACCTACCTGATTAGTTACGGTCTATCGATTTATTTTACGCCCTGTCCGGCCGGAGAACATTCTTTCTGCTGAACAGTCTCAGCCTTATAAGAAAACCTCTCCCAGAAACCGGTATTGTAAACCTTACAGCTTTTAACCACCGGCGGGAATTTGTGCTAATATTGCCAGAGTTTCATGATTGGTTTCGTACCGGCCGGGCACCCCAACTCGCCGTGCGAAACGATAAAGTTAAAGGAGAAAAATATGGCCGCTTTCGGTGCACCTGAACTGATCATCATTTTAGTGATTGTGCTGCTGGTATTCGGTGTTGGACGGATCGGTAAGATCGGTTCAGAAATGGGTAATGGCATCCGGGCCTTCAAGAAGGGCCTGCAGGGTGATACGAAGAAAGAAGCCAGCTCAGAAAAGCACTAAGACGCCGGCTCCAGTTAATTATCTCGTGTGAGTTTCTGGCGCCGAAAACGCCAAAACTCACACGCAATGGCTTTATATCGAACGAATGTGAAATGGTCAGGGGGATAGTTATTAATTTAAACCGCTCAGGTTTGAGTTGAACGTATACTATTTTTAGTAACTACTCAGGCTCCTGCTAAGAAGTTCTCGGATTTTAGGTGCGTGCAGTGGAACAACCCGCATACACCTCAAATTCGGGTTTCTTCCCCGTTGGGCTGAGCAGCCACCTTTTTTAAATAACACCCGTTCGGGATAAGAGTTTTCGAGTGTGTTTTTATTCGTGGCGGCTACGCCGCCACGAATAAAAACACACTCGAATTACCTCTCTTTTCATTTATCCCGAATTCACGTTAAATATAGATATTTTTGACAAGACTGGTTCATTTATCTCTTTTTAATGCTGGATTTATTTAACCTTTACTGTTTATTTTCGCCCGCGCCTGTATGCTTAGAAGGTGAAGACAAATATAAATTGACGTGAAATTAATCGTTTGACTTCATTATGAAGTATATGGGGCATGGTTAACCCCTGCCTCGAGTGGGGTCGTCTGGTCTCAGTTTACCGATGGAACAAATATTCGTAATGGATGTCAATGCAACCAACAATCCAGCCTGATGCATTTATCCGCATAAAAACAGATAAAGTCACTCAATTACTCGACCTTGTGGGCGAGCTTGGCCTGGCAGTATTATCGGTTACCCATCATCCCTCGATTTCTGGCAGCGAGCTGGAGGGGTTCGAAAATGCCGCCCATCACCTGGAGCTGCTCACTCACGAGGTGCAGGACCTGGCTTCCAGTATGCGCCTGGTCCCGGCCAGCCAATTATTCAGGCGCATTCAACGCCTGGCCCGCGAACTATCCCACCAGGTCGGGAAACAACTCGAGATCATCGTCGAGGGGGAGGATGTCGAGATCGACAAGACCGTCGTCGATCAATTGAACGATCCCTTGCTGCACTTGATCCGCAACGCCTCGGACCATGGCATCGAACCGGCAGATGCCCGCCAGGCGGCCGGCAAACCCGAACAGGGCCGGATCCTGGTCCGCGCAGCGCAGAAAGGCCAGGAAATTTCGATCACCGTGGCCGATGATGGCCGCGGACTCGACCGAGAAAAGATCCTGCAGCGGGCAATAGAACAGGGACTGGCGACCGAGGGCGAAGATCTGCCCGATTCGGCGCTGTTCAATTTCATTTTTCGCCCGGGGTTTTCCACGGCAAAGGAGGTGACCAACCTTTCCGGCCGGGGGGTCGGCATGGATGTTGTCCAGACGGCGGTCCGCGCTTTACGGGGCAGGATCGAAATCACCAGCGAACCGGGCCGGGGAACGGCTATCACCATGATCTTACCCGTTACCCTGACTTTTTTAGAGAGCCTGGTGGTGAACTCGAATAATCGACTGTATGCGCTGCCGATTGAAACAGTAGCGGAAGTCTTCCAACCCGCGGCAGACGAAATCATCCGGAACTCGGCCGAGGGCAAGGAAATGGTCTTGCGCCAGGGCAAGGTTATTCCGGTGATGGGCCTGCACGAGGATCCGGCTGTGAACGGAAACCCTAAACCACTTACCGAGCAGGTTGTGGTTATCGTAGAGGCCAGCCGGGGGAATATCGGTTTTCCGGTGGATGAAATCCTTGGTCAAGAGCAGGTGATGATCAAAGAGCTGCCCGGCTATTTGAAAAACATCCGCGGAGGATCCGGCTGCGCCTTACTGGGTTCAGGAGAAGTCGCGATCGTCCTGGATATCGAGCAATTATTTACCTCGGCAATGGGATAACTCCGGAAAATACGTGGATACTAGGCCGTTATGACTGATCCAAACCTTGAAGATCGCCTCCCCGCCTCTGCCGGCGGATTTCAGTTGGACCATATTCGGCCGGCCGAACGGGAGACCTTCGAAAAGCTGCGCCAATGGGTTTCGGAGTATACCGGCATTCACTACAACGCAAAAAAGGAATTAACCCTTTACCGGCGTCTCCACAACCTCTGCTGGCGGTTGGGCCTTACTGGATTGGACGAACTCCAGCAGCACTTGCAACAAACGGCGGCTTACCCCGATTTACCGGCGGAACTGGCCAGGGTGGTATCCACCAATCACAGCTTTTTCTTCCGCGAGCCCGAGGTCTTGCAGTTCTTTCAAGAACACATCCTGGCGACCCTGCCCGAAAAAGAAGTCTGGCGGGTTTGGAGCGCCGCGGCAGCCAGCGGCGAGGAAGTTTATACCCTGGCGATCATCCTCGCTGAAATTTTTGGCCAGGCCGGGGTGCGGGAAAGGGTAGCGATCTTGGGCACTGACATTAGCTATCCCATGATCCAACAGGCTGAAAAAGGTATCTATCCCCAACAGAAAATAGAGCTGGTCAGCCCGCCCTTACGCAAGCGTTATTTTCGCCCGGTTTCCCCTGATTTGTGGCAGGTGGACCCGGCGCTGGCCAAATTCTGTACCTTCCGTCGTTTGAACCTGGTCAAACTGCCCTGGCCATTTCAGCATCCTTTTCATGTGGTTTTTTGCCGAAATGTGCTTTATTACTTCGATCGTGCAACCCAAGAAAAACTGATTTGGGATCTATACGATGTCACCCACCCGGGTGGCTGGCTGTTGACGAGCGTCACGGAGACTTTGCATTGGATGAACTCTCCCTGGAAGAGGATCGATAATGGTATCTACCACAAGATCTGAAAAGCCGGGGCATCGAAAGGGACATACTGGTGGTAACGGTGGTGAATTATGAGTCCAAACCATAAAATCCGCGTTCTGGTGGTGGATGATTCGGCCCTGGCCAGAAAAATATTACGCGATAGCCTGTCACAGGATCCCCAGATCGAGGTGATTGGTACGGCGCGTACTCCTTCGATTGCATTGAACCTGATTACTACCGAAAAGCCAGATGTGATTACCCTGGACATCGAACTGCCCGAGATGGATGGGGTAAGTTTCATGAAGAGCTACATGCGCCAATATCCCACCCCCACGGTGATCGTCAGTTCGCTGGCCGAGCGCGGCCAAAAGATCACCCTGGACGCGCTGGAAGCTGGGGCGTTCGGGGTGGTTACAAAACCAAAGGTCGGCATTGTGGACGGCTTGCCCGTACTGATGAACGACCTGTGTGAACTGGTCAAAGATGCGGCCAAATCCGACGTGCACCGTTTCTCACGGATCACGCCCAACGAACCCAAAACAAACTCAAAGGCGGCCCCCGATCCGTCGGCGGTCGCTTTTCTGCATTCGTCGTTGGTAACGACGACCGACCGTGTGATCGCGATCGGCGCCTCGGCCGGTGGAGTGTCGGCCCTGGCGCGCCTCCTGCCGATGTTCCCGGCGGCTTGCCCGGGCATCGTCATCGTCCAGCACATGCCGGCCGGTTTTACCACCAGCTTTGCCGAGCGCCTGAATTCACTTTGCGCCATCCAGGTGAAGGAAGCACAAGATGGCGACCGCGTGCGGCCCGGCCTGGCGCTGTTAGCGCCGGGTGGAAACCGGCATCTCGAAATCCACCAGTCCGGCGGTGAATACCGGGCCTTGTTGATCCAGGCCGACAAAGTAAACGGCCATTGCCCTTCTGTGGATGTCCTTTTCCGCTCGATCGGGAAAAATGTGGGCAAGAATGCCGCCGCAGCTTTGTTGACTGGAATGGGGAACGATGGCGCGGCCGGTTTATTAGAAATTCGGCAATCTGGAGGCCATACCTTTGCCCAGGACGAAGAAACCAGCATTGTTTTTGGTATGCCCGGTGCTGCCTGGGCCCTGGGTGCCGCTGAAAAATTATTGCCTATCGATAGCGTCGCGAACTATCTATTGCGAGCGCTCCAATGAAATTAAGTGGGATTAATCCCCCAGTTAATATTTTTAATAGCATTGCAGACGAATATATCAAGGAATGTTTGGAAATGAAATTAAACATCCGCAACAAATTGTTGTTAGCCTTTGCCGCAGTGCTGGTTTTGACCGGCATTGTCGGGGTGTTCGGTATTCTGAGTGCCAATTCGATCAAGAGCGATACCGATGGCCTTTACCAAAATGACCTGCAAGGCATCGTCGTGGCCAATGACCTGGAGAAGAACATCGTCTCGATCGATGCCGCCGTGTCCAACGCGATCATCGACCAGGCCGGTTCGACTGAATTCTCTCAGCGCGTCCAACAGGAATCCGACGCTCGCGCAACCATCGACGCGGATATGAAGGTCCTCAATCAGGATGCCAGCAGCCAGGACCAGGCTTACCTGGCCCAAATCGATGCCCACGCCACCGATTACGCCAACGTCGTCGAGGGCGCCTTGCAACTGGCCCAGACCGACCAGGATAACCAGGCCGTGGAATTGCTCGCCACAGCCGAAGCGGATGCCTCCGTTATCCAGGAAAATGCGGCCCAGTTGGTGCAGGCCAAAGAAACCCAGGCCGATCTGAGCTACCAGGAAGCCGGCCAGACCTACGGCCAGGCACGCATGGAGATCCTGGGCGTCCTGGCCGCGGCCATCCTGCTGGGCCTGGGCATCGCTTTCTTCCTGTCTCGCTCGCTGTCCAATGGGGCCCGGGTGGTGGCCGCCACTGCCCGCCAGATCTCGCAAACCGACCTGCCCGGCCTGGCCGGCGCGATGCAGGCCATGTCCCAGGGCGACCTGACCCAATCTTTTTCCCTCCAGGCCGAAGCGCTAACCTACCATTCTTCGGATGAGATCGGCGATTTGGCCCTGGCTTTCAATGCCATGATCGCCAAATTGCAGGAAACTGCAGCCGCCTACACCCAGATGAATGAGGGACTCAATGATACGCTGCAGCAGGTGGATTCGGTCGTAGTGCAGGTCGGCCAGGCCACCGAGCAGGTGCAGGCTTCCAGCCAGGACCTGGCCGCCAATGCCCAGGAACAGTCCGCCTCGGTCGAGGAAGTGGCCTCCAACCTGGAGGAGTCGAACTCCCAGGTCAAGGCTTCCGCTGAAAATGCCAGCTTTGCCAACCAGTTGGCCAGCCAGACCAGTACTTTAGCCTCTGTGGGGCTGGAGAAGATGAAAACCATGACCACTGCCATGGATTCGATCTCACGCTCTTCGCAAGAGATTGCCAAGATCATCAAGGTGATCGACGAGATCGCCTTCCAGACCAACCTCCTGGCCCTCAACGCGGCCGTGGAAGCCGCCCGGGCCGGCCAGCACGGCCGTGGCTTCGCGGTGGTCGCCCAGGAAGTGCGCAACCTGGCCGAGCGCAGCGCCAAGGCCGCCCACTCGACGGCCGAGCTGATCGAGGACTCCAACCGCCGTGTCCAGGAAGGCGTCAGCATCAGCGCCGAGACATCCACCTCCCTGGGCGAAATCGTCCAGAATGTGGTCAAGGTCAAGGACCTGGTCGCCGAGATCGCCGCGGCCAGCGAAGAGCAGAGCAAGGCTCTCGGTCAGATCAACATCGCCATGAGCCAGGTCAGCCAGGGCACCCAGTCGAACAGCTCGCAGAGCGAAGAGCTGGCCAGCACGGCGGACGAGCTGGGCGGGCTGGCCGACCGGCTGCGCGAAGAAGTGGCCCGCTTTCAACTGCGGGCCGGCCAGACGATCCGGCCAGGGGCCGAGACGTCGCGCAAGCAGCCGGCTCGGAGCGCTAAACCAAAAGGCGGCAATGGCAGCAACCGTCTGGCGCCGGCTTCCATCGACCGCGACGAACGCGGTTACGCAGATTTCTAATATCAGGAGGATGTACATGACAGAACAATTATCGGACCAGCAAATCTCGATGCGCGATGGTTCCTTATCCGAGGCTGCCGAAGGCGGGGAAATCGAACACATGTACATGACGTTTGATTTAGCCGGTGAAACCTATGCGGTAAATATCCAATACGTGACCGAAATTGTCGGGATGCAGCGCATTTCGGCTGTGCCGGACATGCCGGATTTCATTCGCGGGGCGATGAACCTGCGTGGGAAAGTGATCCCGGTGATGGACCTGAGGCTCCGGTTTGGCTTGCCCTGGCGGGATTATGACGACCGCACCACGATTGTCGTACTGGACCAGAATAATTCTCAGACCGGGCTGGTCGTCGATCGCGTCACGGATGTGGTCACGATCCCCCAGGAATACATCGACCCACCGCCGAACTGGCACAGTAACGAAAGCCGCGGTGTGGTCCTGGGCCTGGCAAAACAAAACAACAGCGTCAGCATGATTTTAGATATAACCCGGCTATTAATGGATCCTCAAGACGTTGACCTGACGACCATGGAGAACAGTGAATTACCTGAGGCATAATCTGAGTTTTCAGCTTTTCCGAAACTCAGCAACAAACAAAAAGTCGATTTATAAAAATACCTAATTGTTACAGGGAGGGGTTGGAATGAAGTTGAATATCCGCAACAAATTGTTGTTAGCCTTTGCCGCAGTGCTGGTTTTGACCGGCATTGTCGGGGTGTTCGGTATTCTGAGCGCCAATTCGATCAAGAGCGACACCGACGGCCTTTACCAAAATGACCTGCAAGGCATCATCGTGGCCAATGACCTGGAGAAGAACATCGTCTCGATCGATGCCGCCGTGTCCAATGCGATCATCGACCAGGCCGGTTCGACTGAATTCTCTCAGCGCGTCCAACAGGAATCCGACGCTCGCGCAACCATCGACGCGGATATGAAGGTCCTCAATCAGGATGCCAGCAGCCAGGACCAGGCTTACCTGGCCCAAATCGATGCCCACGCCACCGATTACGCCAACGTCGTCGAGGGCGCCTTGCAACTGGCCCAGACCGACCAGGATAACCAGGCCGTGGAATTGCTCGCCACAGCCGAAGCGGATGCCTCCGTTATCCAGGAAAATGCGGCCCAGTTGGTCCAGGCCAAAGAAACCCAGGCCGACCTGAGCTATCAGGAAGCCGGCCAGACCTATGGCCAGGCACGTATGGAGATCCTGGGCGTCCTGGCCGCGGCCATCCTGCTGGGCCTGGGCATCGCCTTCTTCCTGTCTCGCTCGCTGTCCAATGGGGCCCGGGTGGTGGCCGCCACTGCCCGCCAGATCTCGCAAACCGACCTGCCCAGCCTGGCCGGTGCAATGCAGGCCATGTCCCAGGGCGACCTGACCCAATCTTTTTCCCTCCAGGCCGAAGCGTTAACCTACCATTCTTCGGATGAGATCGGCGATTTGGCCCTGGCTTTCAATGCCATGATCGCCAAATTGCAGGAAACCGGGTCGGCCTACGGCCAGATGAATGCCGACCTGCGTGAGGTTGTCGCGGATATCGTCAACGTATCCGAGAAAATGGCGGAAGGCGATCTCAAAGTCGAGCCGAACGGCGATTATAAGGGCGAATTTTCCAGGATCAGGACGGCCCTCTCAGCAGCCATCGAAGGGCTGAACAATACCTTGCAGCAGGTGGATTCGGTCGTGACTCAGGTAGGCCAGGCCACCGAGCAGGTGCAGGCTTCCAGCCAGGACCTGGCCGCCAATGCCCAGGAACAGTCCGCCTCGGTCGAGGAAGTGGCCTCCAACCTGGAGGAGTCGGACTCCCAGGTCAAGGCTTCCGCTGAAAATGCCAGCTTTGCCAACCAGTTGGCCAGCCAGACCAGTACTTTAGCCTCCGTTGGGCTGGAGAAGATGAAAACCATGACCACTGCCATGGATTCGATCTCACGCTCTTCGCAAGAGATTGCCAAGATCATTAAGGTGATCGACGAGATCGCCTTCCAGACCAACCTCCTGGCCCTCAATGCGGCCGTGGAAGCCGCCCGGGCCGGCCAGCACGGCCGCGGCTTCGCGGTGGTCGCCCAGGAAGTGCGCAACCTGGCCGAGCGCAGCGCCAAGGCCGCCCATTCGACGGCCGAGCTGATCGAGGACTCCAACCGCCGTGTCCAGGAAGGCGTCAGCATCAGCGCCGAGACTTCCACCTCCCTGGGCGAAATCGTCCAGAACGTGGTCAAGGTCAAGGACCTGGTCGCCGAGATCGCCGCGGCCAGCGAAGAGCAGAGCAAGGCTCTCGGTCAGATCAACATCGCCATGAGCCAGGTCAGCCAGGGCACCCAGTCGAACAGCTCGCAGAGCGAAGAGCTGGCCAGCACGGCGGACGAACTGGGCGGGCTGGCCGACCGGCTGCGTGAAGAAGTGGCCCGCTTTCAACTGCGGGCCGGCCAGGCGGCCAACTTGACGGCGCAGGCGATCCGGCCGGCGGCCGAGACGCCGAACAAGCAGCCGGCTCGGAGCGCTAAACCCAAAGGCGGCAATGGCAGCCGCCGCCTGGCGCCGGCTTCCATCGACCGCGACGAACGCGGCTACGCAGATTTCTAAAAAGCGCCTGCTCATTTGTAAGTGGATCGAAAGAAGGCGAAATGGATAAGAAAAAGATCATGGTTGTGGACGATTCAGGGACAATGCGTCTGGCAATCAGTAGAATTATCGGCAAGGACCCCGCGCTGGAGGTAGCCTGTACTGCCGCCAACGGAAAAGAGGCCTTGCAAAAACTGTCCGAAGTAAAACCGGACGTGATCCTCCTGGATATCGAAATGCCGGAGATGGACGGCCTGGAATTCTTGCGCCATGCGCGCTTGCGGACGCGCGCAAAGATCATCATTCTCAGTTCGCTGGTCGGCAGCGATCACCGCCGGGTAGGCCAGGCGCTCGGACTTGGCGCGGATGCGTTTGTTTCTAAACCTTCGGGTTCAGTATCCTTCGATCTCGAAGATCGCCGGGCAAGCGAGATATTTCAGGCGATCTACAAAGTCCTCGGTATGGAAATGAGCCCTAAACCATGATCGATCATGAGTCCAAATAATTCGTCCGAAATCGATGAACTGTGGGCCGCCTTCGACCAGGATTTTCGAGAAAATCTCGATCTGGCCGAAGACGTCCTGCTCAAGCTGGAGGGTGAACCGGCCGATAGTGGAATGGTAGCGGCTCTGTTTCGCGCCATGCACACCTTCAAAGGGGTAGCCCGCATGATGGGTTTATCGGTGTTGGAGGGGTTGTCTCACCGGGCAGAAACCCTGGTATCGCTGGTACGCGACGAAGGGGTTCCGCTGGACAGCGAGATGACCGAAATGCTCTACGCCATCATCGACCAATTACGCAGCCTGCAAGCCGAAGTGCTTTCCAGCCACACGGATGCCGCGCCCGAACAGGTCGAACCTGCCCTGGCCCGCCTGTCCTACCTGATCGAGAGCCGAAAACCCAGCGGGGGCACCAGCCCGCTTCCCCAACAAGCGTCCACGGCTCAAGAGCCTGCTCCCGCCGGGCCAGCGCCGGCCGAACCGGAGGCCATTCCCCCACCTGCAGCGGAAACGCCTCGCGAACCAGAGCCGGTTGCCGAACTGGTCGTCGAGCACATCGATCCGGCTTGCAATTCGACCTACCTGGACATCTTCCTGGAAATCGCCGCGGAACAGATTCCCAAGCTCGAGGATGGCTTGCAGGGCCTGGCCGCCCATCCCCAAGGCGCATTCGCCGCGCTGGTTGCGGAAATCGACACGCTGAAACTGGCCGCCGAAGGAATGGGTTTCACGGAAGTGTGCGCCTTGCTGGACAGCATTCTCGAGACGGCCCAGGCCCTCTCCCGTTCTGATTCTGTGACTGCGAGCACGCAAAATCTCCTGGCTCTCCAACGCAGTAAACTGGACCTGGCCGACGAATTTCTGCACATCCTGGATTGCGCCGGCCAATTGGGGGTCGAGCGATCGCTCGACCTCGCCGCTTTTATCTGGCCGGTCAAAGGCATAAAATCGGAAGTCCAGCCGGCACCCCTTTTGCTCCCTCTTTCTCCGGGCAGGGATGACTCCCGGTTGGAATCCGCTCCGGACAGGACCTCCCGAGCCCTGCCGGGGCTGATGGAAGCGGTGGGCGAAATGGTCGCCGACCAGGCCACATCCCACCGGCTGCTGACACGATTGATCGACGACGACCTGGGAAAATCGATCCTGCGCCTGGTCGAGACTGCCCTGGCGGATGGGACCGACGTTCGCCGCTGCCTGGTCTCGTTCCTGGAGGAATGGTCGCATCACATGGACACACTCTATCGCGTGGACGTGAAACTGGGTGCGGCCTTATCCGAGCTGCAGGAACAGGTCCGTTCCCTGGGCATCTGCCCTGCAGCCGACCTACTCGACCCATTGGTCGCGATGGTTCATGAGTTTTCAACTCGTAACGAAAAAGAGGTTGGATTGGTTCTGGAAGGCGGCGAAGTAGAGCTTGACCAGGCCATCGTCGAAGTTTTGGGCAGGGTGCTGCCCGATCTGGTCCGCTATGCGATCGAGCGCAGTATCGAAACACCCGCGCAACGCGAAGCCGCCGGCAAGCCGCGCCAGGCCCGGCTGGAGATTAGCCTGGCCCAGAAGGAGACGGCTATCCAGGTGCTGGTGCAGGATGACGGTGCGGGAATCGATAGCCCGCGAACTGGCCGGGACGCCGTTAGAGCCGATCTGATTGAAGTAAGTCAGGCGCTTGCCAGCCGGGATGGCGGATTACAGATCCAAAATAATCCCCAGGGCGGGCTGTGCTTCAGCCTTCAGGTACCGATCGACCTGACCGTCGTGGACGGGATGGTCATGCGGGCCGGATCGATTCTGTATGTCGTACCGGTCAGCGCCATCCAGCGCATCGCCGTACCGGATCAGGCCGACCTGGCGTGCGCATCGGCCGGCGGCGGGTACACGCTCGTACGCCAGGCCGAACACTGGCTGCCGATTTATCCGTTGAGCGGGCTGGAAAAACGGGTGAATGGCTACCTGGGTTGCCTGGTTGTGGTGATCGAAAGAGAAAATCGCCAGGTCGCCCTGGCCGTGGACGAATTGATCGGGCGCCAGCAGGTGCTCATCCGTTCCCTGACCGGGCAGCTCGCCCACGCCCGCGACGCGGCCGGCTGTGCCTTATTGGGCGAAGGCGAAGTGGCCATCCTGTTAGACCTGAGTTCGATTTCCAGCCGCTTTCAAGGCGAAAGCCAAATGGATCCTGATCTGGCCTGATGGAGCCGGTTTTTCCCGGCGACGAGCCACCCGGCCCTTTTGCATGACCAGAGGAAATCACTCTCGCTCGTATGGAAATATTCCCCAAATCAGGTTATCTGCGCGCGCGAAGCCCGCGTAGATAACCTGATTTGGGGGTTTAATCCCCTTCCCTTTTGCGCTAAAATAATATTAACTTCGCTGAATCAAACAGCCAGACCTCTCTGTAAAAGAGACGGTTTTAAAATTCTCCCCGACGCCGGTAGAAAGACAAATTATTTTTAGGCGATCCTTACGAGCACCGCGCGGTGTTTATATTTAAGAAGTGAATCCCGCTGAGTGTCACATGCGCGGTGACATGGTCGGTCTCCCGCTAAGCCGGAAATCATCCCCACAAGAATATCCATCGAACTGCCTTAGCAATCGAAGACTCCTTCACAGTAAAACTGGTCCCGGCTGTGAGCAACGATTCGGTTTACTTCTCGTATAAACAATTGCTACAAATTGATTTACCTTTCCGTAAAAAGAAAACATCGGTAACTTCTCAGCCTGACAGCGAAGAAACCTAAATTCAGGGCCTCTACGGCAGAAGCCTGAGGAGTTATAAAAATCGCTTTTTCCCAAGGACCACCCGGGCATGTCTTTCTCATGTTCACTAAATAAAAAACAGGAACATTTTCATCGCGAGGCCTGGTCGCTTCTGCCATATGGTGACAAGCCCTTTCTTGAGAAAGCCATTCCCACCCAGGCGTGGAACCTTTATGCCAAAGAAAGATGATAAGGAGTCGACGATGGACCCAATGGTTGAAACGAAAGACCTGGCAAAAACCTACCGCAACGCCCAGCATGATGAGGTCCAGGCGGTTAAAGGCATAGATTTGCAGATTCAGAAAGGCGAGATCTTTAGCCTGCTGGGCCCTAACGGCGCCGGAAAGACCACCACCATTTCAATGATCAGCGGGCTGATCGCGCCTACCCGTGGCGATGCCTATATCGGTGGTTACTCGATCACCCAAAACCCGCTGCAAGCCAAACGGATGCTCGGTGTGGTCCCCCAGGAAATCGCCCTCTATCCCAATTTGACCGCTCGCCAGAACCTGGAATTTTTCGGCCGGATGTACGGCATCAAAGGCAAGGAGCTCAACAGCCGAATCGATGCGATGCTCGATTTCATCGAACTGAGCGATCGCCAATCCGACCGGATCGAGACCTATTCGGGGGGCATGAAGCGGCGGGTCAACATTGCCGCTGGCTTACTCCACGATCCACAGGTGGTGTACATGGACGAGCCGACCGTCGGGATCGACCCGCAAAGCCGCCGGCGCATCCTGGATACGGTCAAGCTTCTGCGCGATCAGCGCGGTATCACCGTGCTTTACACCACCCACCTGATGGAAGAGGCCCAGGAATTGAGCGACCGGGTCGGGATCATCGACCACGGCGAGATCATTGCCCTGGGCACGCCTGGCGATTTGATCCAACAGGTGGGCGAACAGGACCGCCTGGTGTTCAAAGTGGGCCAGGCGGTGATCCCTGCCGGGGTGCTCGAGCGAATTCACTCATCCGTTGAAGGTGTCACCCAGGCGGTTTTCGATCCACCTGGAGCGGAAGGGGACAACAAAGCCAACCCCAGCGGGCGTTTGACGGTGACTGCCAAACGCGGCCGAAAAGCGCTGCCGGTCATTCTGCGCCTGGCGGATGAGGCCGGAATCGAGATCGGGTCGGTTGAGGTGCGCGAACCCGACCTGGAAGCGGTGTTCCTCCATCTGACCGGCCGGGAATTGAGGGATTGAGATGGACAAGCTCTGGGTAATTGCCATAAAAGAAGTCCGCAACCGGTTCACAGACCGGCGCTTGCTATTGATTATGTTGGCCGCGCCCCTGGCCATCTCGACCATCATCGGTCTAGCCTTCGGTAACCTGGGGAGCACGTCCAGCCCCATCCAGAATATCCCTGTGGCGGTGGTCAACCACGATCTTGCCGGCCAGAACGGCGCAGCCTACGGTACCATCCTGGCCGGGCTGCTTACGACGGGCAGCCTGCCGGCAGAGGAGACCTCCTCGACGTCTGCCTGCCCGCAAAACGCATCCTCTGCCAGCGGTTCTTCGACCGGGGGTCTGGCGCTTAACGAATTGATTCAGGGTGTTTCCTTCAACAGCTCGACCGCACAGGAACTGGTCAGCAGCCAGGCCATCCTGCCCCCGGCCGCTGCGGCCAGCGACCCCCAATACCTGGACTCGGCCGCCCGGTCCGCGGTCGATAAAGGCGTTTATGCGGCCGCCGTGATCATCCCGCCAAATTTCTCCTCTTCGCTGGCGAGCCTTACGGACCCGCGCCTGGCCAAAGAAGCATCTACCATTACAGTCTACGGTAACGCCGGCGACAGCCTCTCGGCCGGGATTGTCCGCAGCGTGGTCGATACCATCACAAACCAACTGGTCAGCGGGAATATTGCCATTGGCGCCACTTTCGCCGAGCTGGCGGCCAGCCATCCCGAAGCGCTCGCGAATGCCTCCGACCCCGCCATCTACAGCCTGTTCTCGTGCGCCTTTCAGCCGGGCAGCGATCTGATCCAGTTGGTGCAGAAGCCGGTTCAAGCCGCTCCGACCAGCACCGCCGGTGCATTATTGGTCACGTTCGGCTCGGCTCAGGCGGTGTTCTTTGCACTTTTTACCGGGCAATTTGGCATCCTGAGCATGTACGATGAGCGCAGGAATTGGACCTTGCAAAGGATGCTCTCGACGCCCACCCCCCGCTGGGCTATTTTGGGCGGAAAAATGGTGGGCGTGTTGGCCAGTGTTTTATTCCAACTCTTGGCTTTGATTATCGCCCTGACCATTGTGGGCAGTCTGATCGAAGGGCACTTCACCTTTATCTGGGGCACTGATCTGCCCTGGTTGGGATTGGTTCTGATCGCCGTTTCCGTGGCGGTTTCGGGCTTTGGGATGCTCCTGGCGGGCGTGATCAAAGGAGTGGAGCAGGCCAACATCGTGGGCTCTGTTCTCAACATGGCCCTGGGCGTGCTGGGAGGTGCTTTCGGCTTTCAATTACCTCCCTCGATAGAAAAGTTTTCGCTTATTTATTGGGGGCGGCAGGCATTCGAAGTCCTTGCCGCCGGGCATGGAAGCGTTTCGCTCAACGTTCTGGTGCTGATCGCAGAAGGAGCTTTGATGTTTGCGCTGGGCCTGTTTCTCTTTAACCGCAAGTTCGAAGTGTGAGGTGCAGCATGGCAAAGATTTTTGCAATTGTGCGACAAGATTTAATCGTGTTTTTAAGCCGGCGCTCGAACCTCCCGGGGTTGTTGATTACCCCGATCCTTATGACGGTATTGATTGGGCTGGTCAGTGGCGGCGCCTTCAACGGGTCGTCCCCACAAAGGTTAGACGTTATCGATCTGGATAACACCCCGGCCTCCCAGCAATTCCTGGCTGCGATTCGCCAGGCCGACCCTGACCTGACCCTGTGCCCGATGGATAACACGGATAGCGATGTCTGCGCCCTGGGTACCGCGGGCAGCCTCGGCGAAAACCTGGCCTTGACTCGCGTATCGGATGCGACCTCGGTCGCACTTCTGGAGATCCCCGCCGGCTTCGAGGCCAGCCTTTCTGCCCTGCAAGCCAATACACTGACCTTTCATAGCGCCAGCAGTTACGGCGCATCCCAGAATGCCCAACAAGCCGTAGAAGCGGCCCTGTCCCAGGTCAATGCCGCCGCGGTGGCCTCCCAGGTAGGGCTGGCGATCGTCGATCGTCTTCAAGGCCAGTCCTTGCCGGCCGGCGAAAGCCAGCAGATGAAAGCTGCGCTGTACCGGCAGGCACTGGCGCTCGAAAAAGGCAATAAAATATCGATCGATTATACCCTCTCCGGCTCATCTAAACCTTTGACGACGGGAGAAAGCCTGCAGCAAGGGCTGGGCCAATCGGTTCCGGGTATGGGATCCATGTTCGTGATGATGACTATCTTTGGGAGTATGGCCGCCTTGATCGTCGAACGCCAGCAGTGGACCCTGCAGCGCCTGGCATCCATGCCCGTTTCGCGCAGTACCTTACTCGCCGGCAAAATCCTGGCCCGGTTTTGTATTGGGCTGCTCCAGTTTGTGGTTGTCCTTGTGGTGGGTGCCCTGTTAGGGATGAATTTCGGTAAAGACCCGCTGGCGCTGCTGCTGCTCGTCATCGTCTATACCCTTTCCATCACGGCCATTTCCTTTGCGCTTGGTTCCGGGCTGAAAAATCCGGCCCAGGCGAGTGGGTTGGGCCTTTTATTTACCCTGATCATGGCCCCTTTGGGCGGAGCCTGGTGGCCGCTGGAGATCGTGCCCAAATCCATGCGGATCATTGGCCACATTTCGCCGGTAGCCTGGGCCATGGATGGCTTTACTGCCCTCACCTACCATGGCGCTCACCTGCCGGACGTCCTGGTACCCATGGGCGTTTTGCTCGCTATTGCCGTGGTGGCTTTTTTGATCGCGATCCCTCGTTTTCGTTATCAGGTGGACTGAAAGGCTGATATTTTTGCACCTCAGCACATTTTTTTTGCGATCTCTTCGCCTGTGTAAAACACCACTTCTGGTTTTGGTTTCCAACGGGTATTCTTGTCTACAGTTGGGATTTGAAAACAGGGGAGAAAAGCAGTAGCGCTCACGCCAATCCCCTCGTATAACAACTGACCTTAGAACAGCGTATTTGTAAGACAAAGTTCGAAACGCAACCGCGAGCTTATCCTCCTTGACGGGTATATAGGGCTGTCTATTCGCCTGGCCATGCAGGTTGTATGCCCCTTTTTAGGAATGAGTCCTGCAGAGCGGAGAGGTTTTAATTCCAGCTACCCCATCGTGCCCCGCAAAATGAAGAGGTGTCAATTCAACACCTCCCATCGCCTTTTTTGTTTATCGATCCAATTTCGGTTTTTGTTTAAAACCAGTAAGGTTGTGTACCGTCCTTTTATTCCGATAATAGCGAGCTCATTTGTTTATAAATAAGCTGGGCGGCATACTTTGGCGCCAGCCGGCAAAGAAAATCCATCATTTTCGCGTCCGAGCCGACCAGGATGTGGTATTTGTTCTTTTCCATACCCTCTACAATGATTTCGGCCGCGGTGGTGGCCAGGGTCATTTTGATATTCGAAGAACTGGCCGCGGCAGCATCCATAGTGGCCATAACCCCTGAATTGGCGGCAATATTGGTGGCAATGGCGCCGGGGAAAACCACGCTCACGTGCACATGGGTCGCCAGCAGTTCCGAATGCAGCCCTTCGCTAAATAATTTCACCGCCGCTTTGGACGCGCCGTAAGCCGTCTGCCCGGGTACGGGCAGGTAGCCGCCCATGCTGGAGGTGTTGACGATATGTGCTTCGGGGCGCTTGAGCAGATAGGGCAAAAACGCCTTGGTCACATTGACGGCGCCCCAAAAGTTGACATTGAAAACGCGCTCGATATCCTTGAAATCCAGATCATTGATCTTGACGAAGCGTTGGATGATGCCGGCATTGTTGATCACCCCGTCCACAGCCCCGTGCGCCTGGATGACTGCCTCGGGGAGTGCAGCGACCGCGTCACGGTCGGTTATATTGACAATATGGGTAGAGAGCTTTCCTTTTAAATCACCTGCCAACGCCGCTGTTTCTTGCAATGCGGCTTCATTGATATCCACCGCAGCAACCCGCGCCCCCTTTTTAAGCAGCAGCAAAACCAGTTCTCGCCCCATCCCACTTCCACCCCCTGTTACGACAATTATTTTTCCCTGAACATTCATATCACACTCCAGTTTTAAAACCTAGCAAATAGATCATATTCATCATATATCGAGCGCTTTAGGATGTTCAATACCCAAACGGCGCTATTTTATCAATCACCCCTCGTGTCGATAAAATAACCCTCAAAAGATTGCCCAGAATATATTCTTTCGTCCCTTACAAAAAGAACAGAAAGTCAAGTGAGTATTTAAACCTGATTTTCCTTTCGATCGTCAATTGATCCTTCCCCTGGATTGTGATTAAAATAAAATAGCCAAAACCTACCCGGCTTAACCCGAATCTGAGCCGGAGAAGGTCCTGTGGCGCATAAGAATACCCCCGAGGTGGATAAAACATGAAATATATCGGCCAGTCTGTACCCCGCGTCGATGCAGAAGCCAAGGTAAAAGGGAAGGCGGTCTTCGCATCAGACATGGTGATGCCCGGGCAAGTGTATATGAAAATGTTGATGGCCCACCGGCCGCATGCGATCGTCAGGCGGGTGGACACCACCAGGGCAGAAGCTTTGCCGGGTGTGCTGTGTGTGCTGACCTCCCAGGATGTTCCCTGCAATGAGTTCGGCTACTATAGCTACGATCAACCGGTGCTTTGCGGCCCTTGCCAGAAACCCTACGCCGACCGGGTCCGTTTTGTCGGTGACCGGGTCGCCGCGGTGGTCGCCGAGACAGAAGCCATCGCGGCCAAAGCCCGCGATCTGATCGTGGTGGAATACGAAGACTTGCCGGTCGTTTGCGACGCGGAAGAAGCGACCCTGCCAGGCGCGCCGGTCCTCCACCCGGATGTAGGCAGCAATATTTTTGGCCATCACAAGCTCTACAACGGCGATATCGAGGCCGGTTTTCGCCAGGCGGATGTGATCGTAGAATCGGTTCTCAATACACCCGCCCAGGAACATGCGTATCTGCAAACCGAGAGCGGATTGGCCTATATCGATGAAGAAGGCCATATTACCGTGGTCACCACCGGGCAATGGGGCATGAAAGACCGCAAACAGATTGCCCATTCGCTCGGGCTGGCCGAGGACGAAGTCCGCGTGATTTACCCGATGACCGGCGGGGCTTTCGGCGGGCGTGAAGATATTTCAGTACAGATCATCGTGTCGCTGGCGGCGCTCAAACTGAATCGGATGGGCAATCCCCACCCGGTCAAAGTGGTTTGGAACCGGGAAGAATTGATCCTGGGACATTGTAAACGGCATCCTTTCCGTTTCTATACTCGTTGGGGCGCCACCCGGGATGGCAAGATCGTCGCCGCCGAAGTGAAGATGCTGGCCGACGGCGGGGCGTATAAATTCACCACCAGCATTGTGACCAGCAACGCCGTCCTCAACGCACTCGGGCCCTACGAGATCCCCAATGTCAAGGTGGATGCCTACGACGTGTACACCAACAACGTCCCGCGGGGCGCATTTCGTGGTTTCGGCGGACCGCAGGCGGTTTATTGTGCCGAGCAGATGGTCAACAAGCTGGCGGCCGCGCTGAACATGGATGCGATGGAACTGCGCATGCGCAACCTGGCCAAAGAAGGCTCCCTGCAGACTACCGGCGCACCCTACCCACCCGGCGTCTCCATTCGCGAGGTCACCCAGGCGTGTGCCGAAGGAGCCGGCTGGAGCGCAACCCCGGTGGGGTGGCAGCTTGCCCGCGCGTGTCCAAAAACCGATCCGCAGCGGCCGTATCTGCGTCGCGGTCTGGGGCTGGCTTGCGCTCACAAGAACGTGGGGTTTTCCTACGGGTATCCGGAAAGTTGCACCATCGGCATCGATCTGTACGGTGAAGCCGAAATCGAACGGGCCGTCATCCGCCACGGCGCCAGCGAAGTCGGCATGGGTGCGCACACAGTCATCACTCAAATGGCCGCCGAGGCGCTGGGCCTGCCAATGGAAAAGGTCGATCTTCTTTCCACCGACACCGCCAGGGTAAAGGACGCGGGCTCGGTTTCAGCTTCACGTATGACCTTTTTCATCGGCAATGCGATCAAAGAAGGCGCCGGGAAAGCCCTGGCGTTATGGGCCGGCGGTGAACGACCGGTGCATCTGGATCATACTTATTTGCCCCACCAGACCACAGCCCCCGATCCGGAGACCGGCCAGTGCGACCCCAATGTGGCCTACGCTTATACGGCCCAGGTTGCCCAGGTGCTGGTGGATATGGAGACCGGGGTGGTGGAAATCGAGAAAATTTATTGCGCCATCGACGTCGGCAAAGCCATCAATCCTCAACTGGTGATCGGGCAAATCCAGGGCGGCCTGGTTCAGTCAGTCGGCTACGCCGTAATGGAAAACTTTGTTGAAAAAGAAGGCCAGGTGATGACCCACAACCTGTCCACCTACCTGGTGCCGACCGTGCTCGATATTCCGCGGGAAATGGATATCATGGTGCTGGAAATTCCCGATCCGCGCGGGCCCTGGGGGGCGCGCGGCCTGGGTGAGGTCATGAACATGTGCCTGGCGCCCGCGGTCACCGCCGCAGTGTACGACGCCACCGGCATCTGGTTCGACCACTTTCCACTGGTTCCCCAGGTTGTCCTGGAGGCCATCGCCGAAAAGCAGGAAGTTTATTAGGCAGCCCTACCAAAAGGTAGGCTTAGTTTGCCCGCAAGACAACCACACCGACCACACCCGAGCCGGCATGGACGGATAGCCCCGGTGTAAATTCGGTGATCAAAGTCGCCTCAAGCCGAAAAGCGAACTCACTGCACAACTTTTCCCGGAAAGCGCAGGCCCGCTCGTAATCGTTGATGTGCAGCACGGCGACCCGTTCGACCCCCTTGCCGTTCAGTCTCTCACTCACCAAAGCCATCATCCTTTCGATCGCCTTGTTTTGGGTGCGGACTTTTTCCAGCAGCACCAGCTTGCCGTCGTCCACGGTCAGGATCGGCTTAATGTTGAGCGTATCGGCCATCCCGGCGGCGACCTTGCCTACCCGCCCACTCATGGCCAGGTATTTTAATGTAGAAAGCACCGCATACAAGCTCAACCGCCGGCCCACGCTGGTGGCCTGGGCCAGCGCATCTTCCACCGACCCGCCCGCTTGCGCGACTTCCGCCGCCGCAATGGCCATAAATCCCTGCGCCATCGAGAGGGTTTGTGAATCGACTACACGAATATCTTTGCCGGAAAAGCCCTCGGCTGCCAGGCGGGCGGATTGATAGGTAGAGCTCATCTGGCTCGACACGCAAAAGCACAAGATGGTCGCCGCCCCTAGGTCGAATGCCTGTTGAAAAGACTTCGCAAAGGCATCCGGCGTTGGCGCGGCGGTTGTGGGCAGCTTGTGAGTACGATCCACAATTTCGAACAGGCGCCGGTCGTCGATATCGATCCCACAGGTATAGCTTTCCCCATCGAAGTGAATGGTAATGGGAACCTGCTGGATGGCGTGGCGTTCGGCCAGGTCGGTTGGCAGGCTGGAATCGGTGTCGGTGATGATCGCAATTTTGGGCATGGGGTTCTCCGCGAGGTAGGGTTTCAGGTTATAACCC
Organism: uncultured Chloroflexia bacterium; assembly: GCA_963704755.1. GTDB lineage: Bacteria > Chloroflexota > Anaerolineae > Anaerolineales > Anaerolineaceae > Bellilinea. Next base: position 3,591,678 of record OY969938.1, on the reverse strand, counting down.
GCAGGGGAAGCAGAGGTTACAGAAGTTACTGCAAAACCTCAACCCTGGTCCTCCAGGGTCGAAATCGAACGGCCAACCCGAATGTAATAGATTAGTGCAAACACAAAGAAAGGCAGCAGCAGGACCAGGCCGCCAATATTGTCGCCAAAAGCGGCCATATCATCTTGCTCGGTAGGAAATGCTGGCCGACATTTTTCGCGAGGAAATCGAACTAGGCGCCTGGCCAGGGGAATTGAATTCCGAAGACACCGCCCTGGCAATCAACACCATGCTGGAAGGCGCCAGCCTCTGGGTAGCCAGCGATCCGAACCGGGGGCAACACGCCCTGGCCCAACTGGAAAAATGGCTGCGCATCGACCTTTGAGGCGAATACGGGCGGCGACCCCTTTGGTTTATCCTTTTTGTTCAATCGTTCCCCAAAAGATCCGGTAAATCCAGGAGAATCAGGTTTGAGGGTCTCTTTTCACCGTTGACCAGTTGAGACGTAAAACCGGAACGGGCGCATAACCCCAATCGGATCTTGCGTTCTCCCAATTCGGGCTGCACCAGGCCGGCTTTCCGTTGCAAATCCGCCAGAATATCCACCCCCACCGGTTTGCTGGTCCATTTACACTCCACCAGGATCGCCTCGGTCCCACCCAGCACGACCAGGCCCACTTCTTCATTGCCCCGCCACCATTTTCCAATGTTTACCGGCACAAACGGTAGGTCTCCGGCTAAACCGGCTTGCCAGAAATACTGCTGGCAAATTTCTTCGAAGGCCAGGCTGGAAAAGTGGTCGATCTCAGGCAGCACCTGGCTCTCCAGGAGTATTTGGCCCCCGCCCCGTTCGAGCTGTGAACGGTTGGGTAACACATAGCGAAACCAGAAGCGCAGGTACTGATCTTTCAGCCGGTAGATTCCTCGCCGGCTTTTTTGCGGCTGCGTTTCGGTGACCGGTACCACGCGCTCCACCAGATGGAGCTGCTGCAAGGTATCCAGGTACGCCGTGGCTCCCTCGATACCGGTGGCCTGTTTGATCTCGTTCAGGCGGGTTTTCCCGGCCGCAATGGCCTGCAATATCGCAAAATAATTGCGCGGCTCGCGCAGTTCCTGCTGCAAGACGAAACGCACTTCATCGTAGAGGAAGGCACCCCGGCTAAAAATGCCATCCAGAATATTCTCCTTCAAAGAGCTTCTTGCCTCGATCGTATTCAAATAAGCCGGAGTTCCGCCAAAAACGGCGTAAGCCCGCACCTGGTCTTCCGGGCTGAAACCCGGATAAAACAGCCGGGCATCTTTGAATTGCAGCGGCTCCAGCAGATATTGGCCCGTCCGCCGGCCATAGAGCGGCGCCCGGTAGCCCAACACCGTCTCCTCCATCATGCCGATGTAGGAACCGCACAGGATCAGCATCATCTGGGTGTTCTTCAAGGTTTGGTCCCACACTCGCTGCAAAATGGAAGCCAGCGGCGGGTGAGCCGTCACCATGTACGGAAACTCATCCAGCACCACGACCAGGCGTACAGTTTGGGCGGCCCGCCCCATGGCCAGGAAGAGGTCTTCCCAGGTGGAATAGACTGCATTGATCTGCTCCGGGCCAAACAAAACGGCATTCACCGCCGCAGAAAGGGACGTTCGTAAGGACAATTCTGAACCCAGATCGGAAACAAAGAATATCGCCCGTTTGCCTTCACAGAAATGGGTCAGGAGTTCTGTTTTGCCTACCCGCCGCCGGCCATACAGCACAAAAAATTCCGCCTTACCCGAGGCGAACCGTTTTTCCAGCAGTTCAAGTTCAGCGACACGATTGACGAACACGGTTTCTCCCATAAGGAAATCCAAATTATGATAATTACGATTTCCTTATCGATTATAGCACAGGCTCGATCTAGTTCAACCATTTCTTGATTTGCACCAGAAAGAATCCCGTTTTGCCCTCCAAAATCTCCACCCCAGGGCCTACTGTTTCTCAGACCAGCGACCGAGCCGCTCCGGTGCGGCTCGCCTTATACTCTCCTCATCAAAATCCCCTCTTCATGGATTTTTGATGATTCGATTACAGGAGGTAAGTATGTCGCATAACACCATCGTCCAGGTCGAGAACATCCAGCGTCACCTGCCCCAGGGCGGGCGCGAGCTGCACATCCTCAACGGGATTTCTTTCGCGGTCGAAGCCGGGGCCTGGCTGGCCCTCACCGGCCCCTCCGGCTCGGGCAAATCCACCCTGCTGGGCATCCTGGCCGGCATCGACCGGCCTTCCGAAGGCAAGGTCTACATCGAAGGGGTCGAGATCAGCGCCCTGCCCGAAGGACGCCTGGCGCGCCTGCGCAACGAGAAGATCGGCGTGGTATTCCAATCCTTCCACCTGATCCCCACCATGACCGCCCTCGAGAACGTCGAAGCACCGCTCTACATCCACCCCCAACGGAGGCAGGCCCGGGCTTTGGCCGCAGCCATGCTCGAGCAGGTCGGCCTGGGCGGGCGCACGAGTCACTTTCCGAACCAGCTTTCCGGCGGCGAGCAGCAGCGCGTGGCCATTGCCCGCGCCCTGGTGTGCGGCCCTCAAATCCTGCTCGCCGACGAGCCCACCGGTAATCTGGATACCACCACCAGCAAGCAGGTGCTCGACCTGCTCCAGCAGCTACGCGGACAGCTTGGCCTGACGGTTATCATGGTCACCCACGACCTGGCCATCGCGGCGCGCGCCGGCCGCCGGCTGCACATCGTCGATGGCCGCCTGGTGGACGCTGAATCGCCGGTGACCCAATCCACCCTGGTTCCGCTGGGCGAGGTGAGCGCGTGATCACCCTTTTCCATTTCATCCGCCTGGCCTTTCTCGACCTGCGCCGCGGCGGCCAGCGCGTGCTGGTGGCCCTGTTGTGCATCACCTTTGGAATCATGGCCCTGGTGGCCATGACCATGCTGGCCAAATCTATCGAAAGCGCCGTCGTGATGGATGCCAACCAGGTCATTGGCGGTGACATCAGCATGGGACGCACCACCGAGGACACCGTCCGCCCCGAAGATATCGACCAGCTCAATTCGCTCGAGCAGCGCGGCGAGATCAGCGACTATACCTTGATCGCCTTCTCCTCCTCGGTCATGTTCCACACTTCCGGCTCGAGCGAAATGCACTTCGTCGGCACCAGCCTGGGCATCGAGCCGGCCAAGTACCCCCTGGCCGGCTCATTGACCATCCGCGAGCCGGGCAACGTGGGCCTGCCCACCCTGATCCAACAAGTCGGGGACTTGGTCATCACCCGCGACCTGGCCGAAAGTAACCATCTCCAGGTAGGTGACTCGATCGTCCTGGCCGATCTGAACACCGGCCTTCCCGTGCAGGGCACCGTACGTGGGATAGCCTACGACACGCCCAACCACCAGGGAGACAAAATCTATTACTCGCTCGAGACGGCCAGGGCGCTGTCCAATAACCAGGCGGTGATCAACACGGTCATCGTCAATTCGCCGCAAGCCGATACGCTCGCGACCGAACTGGAAAACACCGGCTGGTCGGTGGATTGGGCTGCTGCCCGCGATGCAGACAAGGCCGGCAACCTGTGGCTGATCGGCCTGCGCGGCGCCGGCATCCTCGGCTTATTGGTCGGCGGAATCGGTATTGCCAACACCATGCAGGTGTTGATGCGCCGCCGCCAGCACGAGATTGCCATCTGGAAGACGCTGGGCTATCGCGAAGGTCACCTGCGCCTGATCTTTTCGCTCGAGGCAGGCCTGCTCGGCCTGGCCGGCAGCCTGATCGGGGCCGTGTTAGGGGTGCTGGTCAGTACCGGGCTGCTCAAGGTGTTCCGCGGAACCTCGACCATGTTGTACCAGTGGACCTTCTCGCTCACCCCACCCTTGATGGGGGTGCTGGTAGGCACGCTGACTACCGTGATCTTCGCCTCCTGGGCCATCGTCATCTCCAGCCAGGCCAGGCCCATGACGCTGCTGCGCAACGAGCCGATCAACGTACAAAGATCCACCGGCTGCCAATCTATCGGGTTGGCGCTGCTCCTGGCCATACCGTTTACCATCCTCACCAGCCTGGTGATGAAGTCGGTCCTATCCGGGATCGGCGTGCTCGCCGGTATCGTCATTGGCATTGCCCTGTTGGGCGGCTTTTTCAGCGGGCTGCTGTGGGTCTGCACCCGCATCCTGCCCCTGCACAACTTTCCCCTGGCGCGGATGGCCCTGCATAGCCTGCAACGGCGCGGTGCGGCCCTGGTCTTTGCCATGATCGCCCTGTTCATCGGCGTCCTCTCGATGAGCCTGGGCATGGTGGTGACCCAAACGACCAACAGCCGCATCTCCAATCAGTCGATTACGGTAAAGGGCTACAACCTGAATATCCTGGCTGCGGCCGGCCAGGAAAGCGCCATTCAACAGGCGGTCCAGGCGCAAAAACCCGAAAAAGTGGACGTGGGTTACCAGACTACCCTGGCGGGCATCCGCGCGGTCGGCCGCAGCGATTCGCTCAGCCCGATGGAAGCGGTTCTGGTGGGCCGCAGCGACCCGCAGGACTTCGTTCTCAACGGGGCAGCCTGGGGAAGCCAGCCGGACGGTGTATACGCCTACAAATGGGCCAACTTGTCTGCCGGTGACCAGGTGCAGGCCACCTTCCGCGACGGCACCACCAAAACCTTCACGGTGGTCGGCACCTATGACGTCAATTTCCCCTCGGCGGATATCTTCCCGCCCACCGGCCTGTTGATGACCACCCAGGCGTTTGCCCGGGTCGCCCAGCCGGATGCGCTCACTTATTTTGTCCAGGTCAACTCCGCCCATCTCGACCGGACGGTTACCGCCCTGGGCGCCGCACTACCCCAGGCGACCGTGGTCAACCTGGTGGCTTATGCCGCCCGCTTTATGCAAAGCTACCGCAACCTGTTCGTCCTGGCCATGGCCATGGCCGGCCTGGCTCTGCTGGCGGGTTTCTTGCTGGTGGCCAACTCGGTCAGCCTGGCCATGCTCGACCGCCGCTACGAAATCGGCATTCTCAAAACGGTGGGCTACACTCGCCGCCAGATTCTTTCCATCTTCGCGGTAGAATATGGATTGGTCGGTTTGTTGGCCACCGGCGCGGGAGTACTTATCATTCAGGGGCTGCTGGCAGTGACGGCCCTGGCCAGTAACCTATCAGCGGCTGTTCTAGTGCTGAACCTGCCCTCCCTCGCGTTTGTCTTCGTCTGCGGCCTGGGTTTAACCTTGCTGACCGCCCTGGGCGTCAGTTGGGCCCCCACCCGCGTCCTGCCTGTGGTTATCTTGAACGATCGAATATAAATGACCTTCGGATTGAGGTGTTCGCAGAGACCTAGACCGCGAACACCTCGATTCCGGGGTTCTTACCTGATCCGTTGAGCAGCAACAAGAGTTCCAAGAAAACAAGATGCGTATGCGCGCTTTTTTCCAATCCCTGCGGGGAAGACTGATTCTGACCTACACATCCGTGACGGTTCTGGCGCTGATGGCCCTGGAGATTACGATTCTGTTCATCGTCATCGTGTTTGCCCGCGGGCTAAACACCGACACCCTGGCTTATCTCTCCGACGTGGTCTCCGTCCTTGCCCCCCAGGCACGTTCCTACCTGCAACCGGGCGCAAACGACCCGGCCGGCTTGCAGGCCTGGCTGCAAGCCACCTACGATAGCGGCTACGCCAGCCTGCCGCCCGAGGGCCTTTTTGACAGCCCGGCTGCCCAGATTATCAAAGGCGACCCGATGTACGTGATTTCCCCGGACGAGATCGTCCTGGCGGCCGCCCCCGACAGCGCCAGGAGCCTGGTCGGGCGCAAATACAGCCCACCCGCCGACGTGGGCCGCAGCAAAGACATCCTTGAAAATGCCCTCCAGTTGGATCTGCTCCCCGGCCAGGTCTCGGCGGTCCAGCCGGACGGGAACTATCTCATGGCCGTGCCGGTGCGGCAAAGCCAGGGCGAAGGTCCTTTGGCCGCGATCATTATCCTGACCGTCAAAGCGCCGCCGGCCAGCATCAGCGAATGGTGGCCAACCGTCCTGGGGATTGTGGTCACTACCGCGTTCATCCTGCTGCTGGCGGTGGTGCCGTTCGGAGCCCTGTTCGGGTTTATCATGTCGCGCGGCCTTACCCGTCGCCTCAAGGCCCTCACCCAGGCCGCCGATGCCTGGAGTGAAGGCAATTTCAACGTGCAGCCACAGCAGGACCGCTCGCAGGACGAGATCAGCTACCTGGGCATGCGCATGCGCCGCATGGCCGAGCACGTCCAGGCATTGCTGCACACCCAGCAGGAGCTGACTCTGCTGGAGGAACGTAACCGTCTGGCCCGTGAACTGCACGATACGGTCAAACAAGAGACCTTTGCCACCTTGATGCAGGTCCGCGCAGCCAAAAACCTGCTCGACCACGACCCATCCGCGGCCCGGGAGCGCCTGGACCAGGCCGAAGACCTGATCAAAACCTCTCAGCAAGAGCTTGGACAGATTATCTCCGAGCTGCGCCCGGCTGCGCTGGAAGGCCAGGGACTTACCAGCGCGCTGAGTGACTACCTGGATAGCTGGTCGCAGCATTCGCGCATCCCGGCCGAAATCCAGGTGCAGAACGAACGACGCCTGCCTTTGGAAACCGAACAAACCCTCTTCCGCGTGGCCCAGGAAGCCCTTTCCAACGTTGCCCGCCACAGCCGCGCCACAGCCGCCAGCGTCCGCCTGGTTTTCGACCCGGACCTGGTCGTCCTGCGGGTCAGCGACAACGGTGTCGGCTTCGATTTATCCACCGCTGACAGCGGTTTTGGCCTGCAAAGCATGCGTGACCGTATGGCCGCCATCCAGGGCCAGTTGATCATCCAAACCGGGCCGGACGGCCGGGCAACCGTCACGGCCAGCGTCCCCGTCTCAAGACAGGAGCAACCATAGCCATGGAAAATGTCATCCGGATCATCCTGGTAGATGACCACAACATGGTCCGCATGGGGCTGAAGGCCTACTTCTCCACCCTACCGGACATCCAGGTAATAGGAGAAGCAGCCAGCGGGGAAGAGGCCGTACGCCTGGCCGCCGAACTGACTCCGGATGTGATCCTGATGGACCTGCTCATGCCCGGCATGGACGGTGTGGAGGCTACCCGCCAGGTTAAAAAGGTCAGCCCGCACACCCAGGTAATCGTGGTGACCTCCTACCACGAGGACGAGCACATCTTCCCGGCCATCCGCGCCGGGGCGCTTTCGTACGTGCTCAAAGACATCGACCCCGACGAGCTGGCCGAAGCCATCCGCCGCGCCAACGCCGGCGAAGCGGTCATCAATCCGCGGGTGGCCACCCGCCTGGTCAAGGAGCTGCATGGCCCGCGTGACGAGGCGGTCAACCCATTCAGCGAACTGACCGACCGCGAGATGGAAGTTCTGCGCCAGATTGCCGCCGGCAAGAGCAATCACGAGATCGCCGAGGTCCTGGTAATCAGCGAAAAGACGGTCAAGACTCACATCACCAACCTGCTCACCAAGCTGCACCTTAGCGATCGCACCCAGGCGGCCGTGTACGCCTGGCAGGAAGGCATCGTCCGGCGGGATCAGACCTGAGTCTGAGCGCTTACGCGAAACAAATCAACCTCTGGTCTGAGGCCAATTCAGATCAGAGGTTGATTTGTTTAACCGCCTCTTCCGTTATAGTGAATGGGTCAACAATACTAAGTATCTATCCGAAAATTGCATTGGGTGTTTGTTTTGGGCGGCAAAGCCACCCAAAACAAACACCCAAATATATTTTTCGGATAGGCTCTAAAACCTTCGGTAAGCGGCTGACCGCCGTCCGCTTGCTTTGCAAGACCCGTTAGAAAGGAAAACCTATGAAGAAAAAACTTGGTTGGCTCGCCGTCGTATTACTCACCCTCTGCCTGGTGAGCTTCGCCCTGGAACGCATCGCCCCCGCCAGCCCGGTGCAGGCCGACCGCACAGTCCAGCCGGACCTGGGCGAAACCTCCGCAATGGTGGAGGAAAGCGTCCCGCTCACCGGCTCCGCCGCTGCCGGGCCGGAACCGGCCGTATCCATCGCCACCGGCCTGGTGTGCGTGCTCTTTGCTATCCTGGCCTTCTCGCCCCTGTTGATCGACGACCCGGCGCTGAAATTGCCCGAGGCCAATCCGGCTCAGGAATGAATTATTCAAGAATGTTCACCGCTGAGGCGCTGAGGACGCGGAGAAGAAATTACTGTTTAAAGAACGATGGCCCAAAGAAGATCGGCCCGGTCTCACCTCCGTTCCATCGGCCGAGGCCGCTCTTATCGGCTGGCCAGGAAGAATAACCGCTGAGACACCGAACGCACAGTGAAGAATTTTTCTTGAGAATGTTTGGGAATCTTTACGGCGCTTCGAATGTGTAGCTCGGGTTTCGAACCCGAGCATACCCCCGCAGACACAGACCCTGGCATTCCCTGGGCTGGTTTGTTAAAAAAGGAGACCCACGAAGGTGGGACTTTGTGTATTTGCAGGTGCAGCTTTAGCTGCCGCCGGTTTGAGCAATTCCCCCGCCTTTACAAGCCATACCTTTGAGGTTTTCCCTCTATTTCACCTTTCAATGAACAAACAAAATATTACATATCCGGTGAAATATGTATAATTAAAACTACATGAAAATTGGGCCCCAACAGAGAAGGCCAATTCGATTTAACAATTTTGCGCTCTGGCCCAAAACGTGCATCAAAAGGCTTGTTTCTCAGCGCCGGGCAATAAAGCTGTCAAACAAGAGCTTTTTGGTTTGTTAATCTTCAACTATTTTTATTCGGATTTTATTCCATCCAATTTTCACTGCCCTATAATGATCCATGGGAGCCTGTTCGCATTTTCGTCAGCACATGCTTCACTTCTCGCCCGGTGAAGTACATAAAAATTGCCGGTTTCGAGAATTATCCGATAGAGGAGATCAATCCTCTTTTCCTTTAATTAATCCACTTTACGTCAGGAGCATCCCTCTCCTCTAGGGAATTAACAATGAAGAATCTTATATACCGTAATCGCTCTGTCATTCTCTCCTTACCCATTGCCATCCTTTTTCTTCTGATCCTTGCTATTGCCCCCTCTTCTTTGAAGACGGTGAACGCCGACACTACCACCCAACCCGCCCAAATCAACAAGGCCTTTTCGCCTATATCCATCGCCACCGGGGGTACCTCCCGGATGACGGTGTTCATTTATAACCCGAACTCGTTTGCTCTGACGCTATCGACCGACCCGGCCGCCTGGGTGGACACTTTACCGGCCGGATTGACTTTTGCCAGCCCGGCGAACATTTCCACGACCTGCTCCGGCACGGTCACCACCATCGGAAATAAATTATCCCTGGTCGGCGGTACAGTACCCGCTCAGGTCAACACCACCCCGGGCTCCTGCCAGGTGTCCATCGATGTGACCTCAACCACAGCCGGCAACCTGCTCAATACCATTCCTATCGGTGCCTTGACCGCCAAAGATGCGCTCGACAGCGGCATCGACATCACCAACACCAGTGACGCCAGTGCCACTTTGCAGGTCAACTCGGTCCTCGCCCCTTCGGTGAGCAAGGCATTTGCACCCAATACTGTCTGGATCGGCCAGACCAGTGTTTTGACCATCTCGATCCACAATACCGACCCGAATTACCCGCTCTCCCAGGTTTCTTCTGAGCGATTCGCTGCCCACCAACGTGGTCGTGGCCAACCCGGCCCTGCCCTCTGGCTGGAACACGAACTGCGGCGCCGGTGCCGCCGTCACCGGCTCAGGCGGTTCGGCCCTGGCCCCAGGCGATACTTCCCTGAATTTAAGCGGTGCAGGTATCGCCATTGGCGCAACCTGCTCGATCAAGGTCAATGTCACCTCGGATACACCCGGGACGTACACCAATATCTTGCCGGCCAACACCGTCCGCACGCTGCAAGGGGTGACCAACTCCGCCGCGGCCTCGGCTCCATTGAACGTACAGGAAATCAGCATTGCCAAGGCTTTTAACCCCACCGCGTTTCAGTCCGGCGGTAAAAGCGAACTTACAATCTCGCTAAAAAACCCATCACCGGAGGCTTACACCTCTGTTTCAATTAACGACACCCTTCCGGTCGGGCTATCCCTTCTCGACACCCCGGTGGCCAGCACCGATTGCGGTGGGACCCTCACCGCCACGGCGGGGACCCGCCTGATTTCCTTGACCGGCGGTACGATTTCGGCCGGCACAATCACCACACCGGGTAGTTGTACCATCCAGGCCTGGGTTACTTCCTCGACGCCGGCTACCTACACCAATGTGATCCCGGCCGGCGCGTTGAGCGCAACCACCAGCACAAGCCAGGTCATCCACAATATCACCGCGGCCACGGCCAACCTGACTACCTATGGGACCGGCCTGGGCGTTTCGGGGAGTAAGAGCTTCAACCCCAACAGCATTCAGGTCGGTGGGACTTCGCGACTGACGGTTAATTTCCGCGCCCCGGCCGATACTTCGCTGTCCAATTTCGCCATCACCGACGCGCTCCCCAGTGGGATCCTGGTGGCCGCCACACCGAACCCGACTACCAGTAACTGCGGCAGCATGACCTTTTCCCCATCCGCCGGCGATACCCTCCTGTCCGCCACGGGCGGCAGCGTCACGGCCGGGGGCCTGTGTTCCATCGCCGTCAACGTCACCAGCAACCAGCCCGGCACGTATACCAATACCATTTCTCCGGCCAATATTAGTGACACCGAAAACCGCAACATGGGCGGCAATTTCTCGGCCACCCTGACGGTCAGCGGCCTGACCGTCAGCAAGAGCTTCGACCCCATTTCGGTCAACCCGGACGGTGTCTCGACCCTGACCATCAAACTGACCAATACCAATTACAGCCAGCTCGATACCGTCTCGTTGAGCGATACCCTACCGGGCAGCACCTCCGCGGGGGTCGTCATTGCCCCCACACCGAACGCCTCCACCACCTGTACCGACGGCGGCGCAACCCTCACCGCGACGGCCGGCAGCCAGTCGATATCATTGAGCGGCGGGATCATCCCGGCCCAGGTCGGCAGCGTACCCGGTATTTGTACCATTACCGTGGATGTGACCGGCAAGGGCAGTGATGCCTCGTACCGCAATACCATCCCGGTCAATGCGGTGTCCGGCAAGATCCACGGAACGAGCACCACCGTCTCCAACCAGCAGCAGGCCACCGCCGATTTGGGCATCAGCGCCATCCGCATCGACGTGGTCAAAGGCTTCGACCCGATCAGCGTTTTTGGGGGTTCCAGCTCGGTTTTGACCGTCCAGTTGACCAACCCCAACTCGGTGCCCCTCTCGGGAATTGCCTTCACCGATGACCTGCCCCAAACTACGGACGACACCGGCGGGATGTCCATCGCCAACCCGGCCCACGCCTCAACCGGCACCTGCGGCGGGACGATCACGGCCGTGCCCGGCGCCACCTCCTTTAGCTTTAGCGGCGGCAGCCTGGGGACCGGCGCCACCAAGAGCTGCTCCCTGACCGTGGACGTCACCATGGACGTCGACGGCAACCTGATCAACAAAATCCCGGCCGGGGCGGTGACCAGCACCAACGGGGCCAGCAACGACCAGGACGCTTCCGCCACCCTGACCAACGCAGCCGGCGTGCGGGCGATCAAGTTCTTTGGCCCCAGCCGGATCCAGTCCGGCAGCGGCAATTCCTCCACCCTGACCATCACCCTCGAGAACACCAGCAATGTACCCCTGACCAGCCTGGGATTGATCGACAATATGCCCACCGGCCTGACGATTGCCACGCCTCCGGATGCGAACCAGTGCGGCGGCACCCTATCCAGTACCGATACACAATTGACCCTGGCCGGCGGTTCGCTGGCCGGGCTGACCTCTTGCACCATGGAAATCTCGGTGACTGCCCCAAGCGCCGGGACGTATTTGAACTGTCTGCCTGCCGGTACTGTAACTGATAATTTGGGTACATCCAACCAGGATGATGTTTGCGATACCCTGACCGTTTACAACCCACCCTCGATCAGCAAAGTCTTCTCTCCCAACCCGGTGGTCGCCGGTCAAGCGACCGGGCTGACCTTTACCATTACCAATCCAAACACCAGTACGGCCATGACCGGCGTGGCCTTTAGCGACGACTTGCCGGCCGGCCTGACCCTGGCCAGCGTGCCGAACGCCAGCCAATGTGGTGGCACGGTTTCCAGCAGCGCCACCTCGATTAGCCTGGCGGATGGCGTGATCGCGGCCGGGGGAAGTTGTACGGTCACCGCCAGCGTCAGCGCCGCGGCCGGGAGCAGTGCCCTGCTCAGCAGCCTGCCGGCCGGCGCCTTGCAGACCTCGAACGGCAGCAACGCCTCCCCGGCAAACGCTACCCTGACCGTTCTGCCGCTGTTGGATACCCGGCCGGTCCTGACACAGGACTTCTACCCGGCCGCGATCCTGCCCGGCGGCGTCACCACCCTGACCCTGACCCTGGCCAACCCGGACGATAGCGCCGCGACGCTCAGTGCGTCCCTGGTGGACAATTTACCCAGCGGCGTGGTTATAGCCTCCATTCCCAACGCCGGGACCACCTGCAGCGGCGGCAGCCTGACTGCCGACGCCGGCGCGGGCAGCCTGACCCTGAGCGGTGCCACCATCCCGGCCCGGGTGGGCAGCACCTCCGGAAGCTGTACCGTCACGGCGGACGTAACCGCCGCTTCCGCCGGCAGCTATGTCAATAATCTCGCGGCCGGGGCTTTGCAGACCTCCGCCGGGGATAATGCCGTCGCGACCAACACCACCTTGACCGTCATCCCTGCGGTAGCCCAGTTGCCGCCGTCCCTGTCCCAGATCTTCGCCCAGGATACCATCCTGGCCGGAGACACCACTACCCTGACACTGTCTTTATCGAACCCCAACCGCGACACGGCCAATTTGAGCGCCGACCTGGTGGATGATCTGCCCACCGGCCTGGTAATCGCCGCTACTCCCAGCGCCGGCACCACCTGCGGTGGCAGCCTCACCGCCGATGCCGGCTCGAGCAGCCTGACCCTTTCGGGCGGAGCCATCCCGGCCGGCTCGGGCAGCACCCCGGGCGCCTGCACCGTCTCGGTGGACGTGACCGCCGCTTCCACCGGAAGCTATCTCAATGAGCTGGCAGACGGCGTTTTACAGACCTCCTTTGGCAACAATACCGGCACGACCAGCGCGAGCCTGGCCGTGATTTCCCTCACGGATACGGCGCCGGTCCTTTCCCAGGGCTTCGCTGCAGATACGATCGCGATCGATGGGACTTCAACTCTGACCCTGACCCTTTCCAATCCGGCGATCGACCCGGTTGCCAACGTTTCGCTGGCCGACACCCTGCCCACCGGCCTGGTTATTGCCAATCCCTCCAATGCAGCCACCACCTGCACGGGCACATTGGCCGCCGACTCCGGCACTGCGTCCATTTCACTGACCGGCGCGGCGATCCCGGCCCAATCCGGCGGCGTCGCCGGCAGTTGTACCGTGACCGTCGATGTGACCGCCGGCGCGAGCAGCTATTATGAAAACGCGCTGGCCGCCAACGCGCTGCAAAGCGATGCCGGCGATGGCGCGTATGCCTCCGATGCCACCCTGACCGTCCTGCCGGATATGTCGGCCGCGGCCACCCTGCTGGCTATGGGCGTTCACCCCGCGCTGATCGCTGCCAATGGAACCTCCACCCTGACCATCACCCTGGCCAACCCAAACCCCACCCAGGCCGATTTAACCAGCGACCTGGTCGAGAATTTGCCTGCACGGATGCTCATTGCTTCCACCCCTGCTGCCAGCACCACTTGCACCGGCAGCGGCTCGGTAGGGGCCACACCGGGCGGCACCAGCCTGACCTTGCCGGCCGGCTTTTCCATCCCGGCGGGCAGCGGCGGGACCGCCGGGGTCTGTACCGTGTCGGTCAACGTGACCGCTGCCATCGGCGGCAACTACCTGAACACCACCAGCAATGTGACCACCTCCAACAGCGGCACGGGCAACACGGCCAGTTCCATCCTGAACGTGATCGCTCCGCCGGCCATCGATAAAGCCTTCTCGCCGGCCACGATCAACGTGGGCGAAAATTCCACCCTGACCTTCACCCTGACCAATTCGAACCCGGCCACCACCTTGAACGGAGTTAGCTTCAGCGACGCCTTCCCGGTGGGCCTGCAGGTTGCCGCTACCCCCAATCCCTCAACCATAGGCTGCGGAACACCCACGTTCAACCCCTCCGCTGCGGATACCAGTCTGTCCTTCTCGGGCGGCTCGATTACTGCGGGCAACGTGTGTACCGTCAGCGTGGACGTGACCGGTATGGGCGGTATTTACGATAACACCACCGGCGCGGTAACTTCCACCAACGGCGGCAGCGGCAACACTGCCACTGCCCAGTTGACCATTTCCGGCGCCGGCCTGGTATTGCAAAAAAGCACCACCAACACCGGTTTCCAGGCCTCGGGCAGCATCCATTATGACTATCAACTAACCAATACCGGCGATATCACCCTGTACGCCCCCTTCCTGGTCACCGACGACCACATCGGCACACCTACGAGCACGCCGTTCGACTGCGGCGTGGCCACCAGCCTGGACCCTGGGGACAGCCTGACCTGCAGCGCCGACTACAGCGTCACCGCCGGGGATGTGACTGCCCGGTCCGTGACCAACTCTGCCACGGCCAGCGCCATGAACGCCTCGACCGGCGGCACGGTCGTGACCTCCAACGAGAGCAGCGTGACCGTCAAACTGGCCGAGCTGACCCTGCACAAGACCACCTCCACGGCCAGCTACCGTTCCGTGGGCAATACGATCAACTACGCTTATACCCTCACCAACACCGGTGGGGTAACCCTGTACGCTCCCTTCCAGGTCAGCGACGACCACGTCGGCTCGCCGCCGGGCACGGCGTTCACCTGCGGCGCCGCTGCCAGCCTGGCCCCCGGCGCCAACCTGACCTGTACCAGCAGCTATACGGTCACGACGGACGATGTTACCGCCGGGGCGGTGACCAACACCGCCCACGCGACCGCCCTGGACGCCGCTTCCAGCGGCAATACGGTTACCTCGAACGACAGCAGCGTGACCGTCAACCTGGTCATCGCGCCGGTCATCAGCAAGGCCTTTTCCGGGCCCGATCCGATTGCCGTCGGCCGCACCACCACGCTGACCTTTACCATCCAAAACCCCTCTTCCAACACGGTGCCTTTGACCGGGGTGGGTTTCAGCGATACCTTCCCCTCCGGCCTGGTAGTGGCCGCTGCCCCGGATGCCAACCAATGCGGCGGTACGGTCAGCAGCACTTCCGGATCGATCAGCTTGAGCGGCGGGACCATCCTGCCGGACAGCAGTTGTACCGTCACGGTCGATGTCACCGGCACGACCAGCGGGCTCAAAGATAACACGACCGGCGCGGTCACCTCGACCAACGGCGGCAGCGGCAACACCGCCGAAGCCACCATCACGGTGGTCGTGCCACCCACGATCAGCAAGGCTTTCTCGCCCACGGCGATTGCCAAGAATGGCCTGAGCACCCTGACCTTCACCATCGTGAACCCCAACGCAGGCGAAGCCATCACTGGGGTGAGCTTTACGGATACCTTCCCCAGCGGGATGGAAGTCGCCGCCTTCCCGAACGATTCCATGACGAACTGCGGTTCTCCCACCTTCAGTCCCACAGGCGGAGACACCAGCCTGTCCTTCTCCGGCGGCACACTGGCTGCCGGTGTGACCTGCACGATCAGCCTGGATGTGACCAGCACCACCGGCGGCGCCAAATCCAACACCACCGGCGTGATTACCTCCAGCGAGGGCGGTAACGGCTCGACCTCCAACACGGCTGTGCTAAACGTCGATATCGCCGAATTGACCCTGGCCAAATCCATCAGCGCCGGCGACAACTTCGATACGGTCGGGGATACCATCGACTACGATTACCTGCTGACCAACACCGGCACG
Organism: uncultured Chloroflexia bacterium; assembly: GCA_963704755.1. Taxonomy (GTDB): domain Bacteria; phylum Chloroflexota; class Anaerolineae; order Anaerolineales; family Anaerolineaceae; genus Bellilinea. The sequence goes on along the minus strand of OY969938.1, from coordinate 3,575,808 downwards.
GTCACTATGATCGGCAACGGCACAGGCGGCTTGTTCACCGTCACGGACGATAAGGTTAGCGTCACCTGCCCGGCCACCCCGGCCGGCCTGGCGCCTTCGGACAGCGTGACCTGTACCGGCACGTACACCATCACCCAGGCCGACCTGGATGCCGGCCAGGTGGTCAACCATGCCACCGCTTACGGGAAGTACGATACCGACCTGGTCACTTCCAACGAAGATACGCAGACCGCCACCGGCGTTCAAACTCCCAAACTGACCCTGGTCAAGACGATCGACGCGGGCACACCCTACAAGGCTGCCGGGGATATCCTCACCTATCACTATGCCCTGACCAACTCGGGCAACGTCACTCTGGACGGGGTCGCTCCGGATGGTACCTTCACCGTGCACGACGATCACCTGGGAGCGGCCTTCGACTGCGGCACGGCTACCAGCCTGGCGCCCGGCGATTCGCTTAGTTGCACGGCCGATTACACCGTTCTGCAGGCCAATGTGGATGCCGGCTACGTGACCAACACGGCCACGGCCAACGGCCAGGTCACCAGCCTGTCGCAGGTTGTCGAAGCCGGCCAAGCGGTCACCTCCAACGACGACAGCCAGACGGCTTACGTGTACGACCTGGCCATCGTCAAGAGCAACAACGTCAGCGATATCGCCGTCTTGGCAAAACCCTTCACCTGGACGATAACGGTCAGCAGCGTGCCGACTGCCCGCGGCATTTTCGCCAGCGGCGACACCATCGTTTCCGACCCGCTGCCCTCCACGGCCACCTATGGGTCCACTACAGTTACGCCGGTCGCCAACGTCGGAGGTACGGGTACGATTGCCTGTTCGATTCTGTCCAACACCCTGACTTGTACCGCCAGCGGCGGACCGGTCACCCTCGGCACCAACCTGGCGGCCGGGAGTTTCACCGTGGCCTTCAGCGCCACCCCGAATACCATGGCTGCGCTCTCGAATACGGCCACGGTCAACCCGGACAACATGAGCCAGGAAATCAACACGGCCAACAACACCAGCACGAACAATCTGACCGTGACCGCACCTGACCTGATCGTGAGCAAGACCAATAACGTCAGCGGGGACGTGCTCCTGGGTTCTTCCGGGGTGGCCACCTTCCAGTGGACCCTCACGGTCGAGAACCAGGGCGACGCCAGCGCCACGTTCACCAGCGGGCAGAAAATTTTGACCGATACCCTGCCCGCGGCAGCCACCTACCCAACTTCTGTGACCGTCACCCCCACCGGCATCACCGGCGCCGGGACGATTAGCTGTAGTATCGCCAGTAAAGTCCTGACCTGTACGGCTTCCGGCGGGGATGTGACCATACCCACCGGTGCGGTGAACTTCACCGCGGCCTTCGGCGTTGCCCCCACGAGCGTGGGCAACCTGGTCAACAGCACCGCAACCGTCGACCCGGACCATCACGTGGCCGAGAGCGACGAGACCAACAACGTCGCGGCCCAGGATACCGTCACGGTGCGTGCCCCGGACCTGGTGGTGACCAAGACCAACAACGTCAGCGGGAGCGTGCTGCTCGGCCTGGCCGGGACGCCTACCTTCCAATGGACGGTCAAAGAGACCAACCAGGGTACCGCAGACGCCACCTTTAGCGATGGGCAAACGATCCTGACCGATACCCTGCCGGCCAACGCGACGTACGGCGACCCGGCGGCGCCCGTTACGAGCGGCGTCACGGGTACGGTCACTTGCGGTATCAGCAGCGGCGTGCTCACCTGCAGCGCTTCCGGCGCTGTGACCATCGCCTCCGCTACGGGCAACTTCAGCGTGACTTTCGACGTGACCCCCAGCAAAGTGGGCAGTCTGCTGAACACCGCGACCGCCGACCCCGACAACCATATCCTTGAGAGCAACGATTTGAACAATAGCGGCTCGAATACCGTGACGGTGCATGCTCCCGATTTGAAAGTGACCAAGACCAACGATACCGGCGCAAACGAAGTCCTGCTGGGGCTGACCTTCAAATGGTCCCTCAAGGTGAACAATACCGGCGACGCGGCCGCGACTTTCAGCGACGGGCAGGCCATCCTGACCGATACGCTCCCTGCAAACGCGTCCTATGCCGCACCCACCATCTCGGCCTCGACCGGCATCAGCGGAACCGGCTCGATCAGTTGCGCTATTGTGACCAATACGCTCACCTGTACGGCCTCGGGCGGCAGCGTGACCCTGGCGGCCAGCAGCGGGAGCTTCACGACCTCGTTCGTAGTGACACCCACCGCGACCGGCAACCTGGTCAACAACAGCGTGACCGTGGACCCGGATAGCCACATCGTCGAGAGTGACGAGAGCAATAACACGGCATCCAACACGGTCAAGGTGACCATCGCCGATTTGACCGTCAGCAAAGATGATGGCAGCAGCACGTACGTTCCCGGTTCACCGACGACCTACACGATTATCGTCGGTAACACCGGCGATGGCTACGTGTCCGGGGCGCTGGTCAGCGACGCCATCCCATCCCAGGTTTCTTCCTGGACCTGGACCTGTAGCGGAGCCTCCGGCGGAGCTACCGGCTGTAACGGGGTCACCGACAGCACCAGCGATTTCAGCGATACGGTCAACCTGCCGTCCGGCGCTACGATCACCTATACGGTCGTGGCCAAGACCAAATCGTCTGCGATCACGGACCTGGTCAATGAAGCCGATATCGCTACACCGACCGGTGTAGTCGAAAACAATTCTGGAGACAATACCGCTACGGACACCGACACGGCGGCGCCGCATGCGACCCTGACCGTGAACAAGACTGACGGGATCACTAAATATGTTCCCGGCCAGACCGCTCCAACCTACACGATCACCATCAGCAACACCGGCCCTTCCGACGCGACAACCGCGACATCTCACGAAGCAACTTTAACGGATGCGATCCCGGCTCAAATAAGCGAATGGACCTGGGCTTGCGGGACTGCCACGGGTGGGGCCAGCGGCTGTGATGGCATTAGCAACAGCACCACTGATTTTAGTGATGTGGTTAGCTTGCCGGCCGGCTCCAGCCTGATCTACACGGTCACCACCGCGACGATTGCTTCGAATCAGACCGCGAACCTGGTCAATAAGGCCATGCTGGACTCACAAATCAGTCCAGAGGTCAGCAAGACAGATACCGATACGCCTGATCCGCATGCAGATTTATGGGTGACCAAGGACGATACGGTAAGCAGCTACGTCCCAGGCCAATCGGTTCTGACCTACACTGTAACGGTTGGTAACGATGGTCCCTCGGATGTGAGCAACGCCGAGTTGACCGATAGCCTGCCCAGCCAACTGGACTCCTGGACATGGACCTGCGGCACCATCACCGGCAGCGCTGGCGGCTGCGATGGCGGCACAGCCACACCCTTTAGCGATTTCGTCGATCTTCCGGCTCATTCTTCGATTTCCTACACGGTGACCACTCCAATGGTGGCCGCCGATAAAGTAGGCAACCTTGCCAACACGGCCAGTATCTCTGTGCCAAGCGGGGTAACGGACCCCGGTCCTAAGGCAAATTCAAAAACCGATACCGACACGCCAGATTTTTCCACCGACCTGGCTATCGATAAGAGTGATTCGGTGACGACCTTTGTCCCTGGCGACGATAGTGCGCCTCTGGTGTATACGGTCACCGTTACTAATGCTGGGCCATCCAAGGCAGTCAATGCCCAGGTGAGTGACACCTTCAATGCTTCAGCTTATAAGAGCTGGACCTGGGAATGCACCACAATCACCGGCGCCGCCAATTGCAATGGAGTGACGAATTCGACCACAGACTTCTCGGATGCGGTGGATATCGATCCGGGCGGCTCGATCACCTATACCGTGACGGCCTTGACCAAATCTTCTTTCCGCGGCACGCTGACCAACACCGCCACAGTCGCGGTCTCCGGAGCGACCGGAACGGAAGATCCCACCCCCGGCAATAACAGCAGTTCCGAAAGCGACGATGCCGCCCCGGAAGTAGCGTTGAGCCTGACCAAAACCGATGGGGCTACTGTTACGACCTACACCCCCGGCACCGACGTGACCTACTCCATCGTGGTCAGCAACGCCGGCCCCTCCGATTCGTTCGGGGCGGTCGTCACGGACGCCAAACCGCCTGAAATCACCTCCTGGACCTGGACCTGTAGCCCGACTGGCGATGCTACCTGTCATGAGGCTGCTGAAAATAGTGCCGACTTCAGCGATACCGTCGACCTGCCTGCCGGCGAAACGATTACTTATACCGTGGTCGCCAAAACCAACTCCGCGCTCACGTCCGATTTGGCCAATACGGCCAGCGTGGCCCGTGGGCCCGGAGAGACGGAATCCAACACGGACGACAATTCGGCCACCGACACGGACACAGCCGTAGCCGCTGCGACGTTGAGCATCAGCAAAACCGATGGGACCGGTGCCTATACCCCCGGCCAGTCCCAACCGACCTACACGATCACTGTCAGCAACGCCGGCCCGTCGGATGTCACCGGCGCCGAAGTGACCGACATCCTCCCGACTCAAATCAGCTCCTGGACCTGGACCTGTGTGGAGAATGACGGCGCCAACGGCTGCGACAACACCGGCTATAGCGATTCTACGGCGAACTTCGATGATCTTGTCAACCTGCCGGCCGGTTCTTCGATCGTCTACACCGTAACCACTCCGGACAAGATCGCCTCCGACCAGACCGGTAACCTGGCCAATACCGCCAGTGTAACCGCCACTCTCAGCTCGGATTCCTCGACGGATACCGATACCTTCACGCCACAGGCGGAATTGTGGGTCACCAAAACCGATGGGGTGACCAGCTACATCCCCGGCCAGAGCCAACTGACCTACACCGTAACCATCGGCAACGACGGCCCCTCGGATGCCAATAACGCCGTACTGGACGACGCTTTCCCCGCCCAACTGGATTCGTGGACGTGGACCTGTGTCGAGCATGACGGCGCCAGCGGCTGTGATCATACCGGCTACAGTGACTCGACGGCGGATTTCCAGGACTACGTCAACCTGCCGGCCGGCTCTTCGATCACCTACACGGTCACCAGCCCGACGATCGCCTCGGACAAGACCGGCAGCCTGGTCAATACGGCCACCATCACCCCACCCGCCGGGGTAACCGATCCCGGCGTCAAGGCAAACACCGTGACCGATAGCGATTCCAGTGCTAGCCAGGCGGATATCGTTGTGACCAAGACGGATGGCCTGGACAGCTACATCCCCGGTACGCCGTTGACCTACACGGTTGTGGTCAGCAACGATGGCCCCTCGGATGCCGCCGCGGTGGACTTCAGCGACCCGCTGCCGGCCCAGTTCGACACCTGGTCCTGGACCTGCGTTGCGTCCGGGGCGACCGGCTGTGCGGATGGCAGCGGCAGCAGCGCTATTTCCCAGACGCTGGCCATGCCCAACGGCAGTTCGGTGACCTATACGATCAACGCTACCCCGCGCTCGAACGCCAGCGGAGACCTGGTCAACACGGCCAGCGCGACGGCCAGCGCTCCGGCAGGCATCAGCGACCCGGATTCGACCAACAACACCGACATCAGCGACACCGATACGGCCAATCCGACAGTCGCCTTGAGTGTGTCCAAAGACGACCACTCGGACAGCTATGCTCCCGGCGCGACGGTAACCTACACCATCGTGGTCGCCAACGCCGGCCCCTCCGATTCGGTCGGTGCGGTCGTTGCGGACGCCAAACCGGCCCAGGTGACCTCCTGGACCTGGACCTGCAGCGAGGCGGACGGAGCCAGCGACTGCGACAATACCGGCTATGTAAACTCGAGCGACGACTTCAACGATACGGTCAGCCTGCCGGCCGGTGCGTCGATCACCTACACAGTGGCTGCCAAGACCGATTCCTCGCTCACTTCGGAACTGACCAACACAGTCACGGTGACCCGCGGCACCGGTGAAGCAGAAACCGACACGAGCAACAACTCCGCGACCGACACGGATAGCGCCGGGTCCTATGCGGTGTTGAGCGTGAGTAAAACCGATGGCCTGACCAGCTACATCCCCGGCCAGACGCAGTTGACCTACACGGTCGTGCTCAGCAACGCCGGCCCATCCGATGTGCCGGCTGCTACCCTGACCGACAGCAAACCTGCTCAGTTGGATTCCTGGAGCTGGGCCTGCAGCGATGCCACCGGCGGCGCCAGTGGTTGCGACGCCGGCACGGCTAATTCCTTCACCGATACGGTCAATTTGCCGGCCGGATCCTCGCTCACCTACACCGTGACCTCCCCCACGATTGGGGCCGACAAGGGCGGCAACCTGGTCAACACGGCCACGCTGACCTCCCCGATCAGCGCGGATGCCACCGCCGAGGATAGCGATGCGGCCGATCCACAAGCCGACCTGGTCGTGACCAAAACCGATACGGACGGCCTCAGCAGCTATCTCCCCGGCCAGCCGCTCACCTACACCCTCACGGTGGACAACAACGGCCCATCCGATGCCCAGGACGTGCAGCTCAGCGACCCCTTGCCAACCGATGTCAGTTACATCTCGGCCAGCGGCACCGGCTGGACCTGTGGCGACACGGTCAACCCGGACAGCAGCGAGACCGTCAACTGCACCCTTTCCAGCAGCCTGGCCTCCGGGGATGAAACCAGCGTTACCCTGGTGGTCATGGTGCACCCCGAGTTCTACGGTACCTTGAGTAACACCGCGACGGTCTCCGCGAGCACCAGCGACCCGGATGGGAGCAACAACACCAGTACCTCCGATGTAACTATCGAACAGGCCCCGGTCATCTCTGCTACCAAGACGGCTACCCTGATCGACCAGGACGGCGACGGCTTGATCGGCCCGGGTGACATTCTCGAATACACCATCGCGATCCACAATGCCGGTTCGGCCGATGCGGCCAACGTCGTCTTCAGCGACCAGCCGGACGAGCACACTACCCTGGTGGCAGGCTCGGTCAGCGCGGACACCGGCGGCACGGTGGCCGTGGGCAATACCTCGGGCGATACCACCGTCGAAGTGGATATTCCCTCCATCACGGCCCTCGGCGGAGATTACACCCTGACCTTCCAGGTGCAGATCGAAAGCCCGCTGGCAGCCGGTTTGACCCAGGTGAGCAACCAGGGCCAGGTCAGCGGCGATAACTTCGCCCCGCTGACTACCGATGACCCCGGCACCATCACCCCGGATGACCCGACCATCACGCCGGTCGGTGCGCCACAAATCGTGGCCACCAAGTCGGTCATGTTGAGCAACGATGCCGACCACAATGGCCTGATCAACCCCGGCGACAGCGTGTTGTACACCATTCACATGACCAACTCCGGCACGATCAGCGCCCTGAGCCTGGTGGTGGACGACACCCCCGACCCGAACACCGACCTGCAGGCCGGCACCGTCACCAGCGACGTGGGCACCATTCTGCAAGGCAACACCTCCGGAGACAGTAGCGTCCAAATCGACCTGGGCGACTTCGACCCCAGCGCGACGGCGACCATCACCTACGTGGTGCGCATCCACGATGCACCCCTCCCGGCGGGAGTCACTACCATTGCCAACCAGGCCGTACTCAGTGCGACCAACATGATCGATGGTGTTACCGACGACCCGGGCACGAGCACACCTTCCGATCCAACCGATACGGCCATCTCCAACCCCACCGCGGTCACTTTGCTTTACTTCAAAGCCACAGCCCAGTCGAATGACACCGACATCCTGGTAACCTGGGCAACGGCCACCGAGATCGATAACGTTGGCTTTTACCTCTACCGCGCCCCGGTCAATGACTTCTCCCAGGCCGAGCAGCTTACTTACGTGCCCTCCGAAGCCACCGGCTCTGAAAACAACGGCGCCAGCTACCAGTACACCGACACACCCCCTGGAACGGGCATCTGGTACTACTGGCTGGAAGACGTGGATACCCACGGCGTGGCAACCCCGCATTCGCTGTATCCAATCTCGGCCATCCTGGGCGAAATACCGGGCGATTACCATCTCTACCTGCCGTTTGTGGTGCGATGAGCCTGCGCGCCATGCGAATTTTTTTTGGGGTAGTCCTCGGGCTGAGCAGCGCCATCGGTGCCGGCCCGAGGCCGTCCCCGGCAACGGCCGGCCCGGATCCTGGCTTGCAGGTCACCCTGCGGCCGGATGGATTGGACCTGGACTGGCTGTTCGACACGCCGACCATCCAGGCCGGCCCGGATGGGGCAGCTACCTTGAGCCTGGACGGCTGCGTGCCCCTGGACGAGCCCGGCCAGCCGGCCCTGCCGGTCTGCCGCAAGCTGGTGGCTTTGCCTCCCGGCGCCGAACCTGAGGTGGTGGTGACCGGCCTGGACGAACAAAACCTGTCCCTGCCCGATGGCGCCTGGGTGGCCGCTGACCAGCAGCCTGCCCTCAACCCGGATGGCAGCGAAACCACCCCGCCCGCCCAACCCTATCAAGACGATTTTTCGCCCGACCCAGTGCAGATCAAGTACCTGGGACGGGTAGCCGGCCTGGACCTGGCCCAGTTGACCCTTTACCCGCTGCGCATCAGCGCCGGCGGGTTGGTGGCCGTGACCCATATCCAGGCCAGCATCAACTTCCAGGTGGAGTCGCCCAGGGTGGATATCCAGGGTAATTCCGACCCGCTGGTCGATACCGTGCGGGCCGAATTGCTCAACCCCCAGCAGGCCCAGGTGACGCCGGCCGAAACCGCCCCGCAAACGGCAGCCATCCAGGGGTCCGGCGGCAGCCCGCGGGCTGCCATCGAGGTCTCGCAGATCGGGATCACGGCCGTGACCTACGCCGAACTGCAAAGCGCCGGTTTCCCGGTCGGCCAGGTCGATCCGCACGACCTGCACCTGACCCGTGCCGGTGTCGAAATCCCCATCCAGTGGCAGGGCAACGACAACACTACCTTCGAAAGCAACGAATACTTCTTGTTCTATGCGGCCCCACGCTTCAGCCGCTACACCAGCACGGATGTGTATTTTCTGAGCTTTTCGGCCGATCCGTCCGAGCTCATCCCCACCCAGGATGGCGACCCGAGCGGGCTTACCCAGGGCCAGGCGCACGTGCAGCAAACCTTCGAACAAAACAACCTGTACACCCCGGATTGCAACTGCGCGCCTATCCCGGCCGGCCGGGACGGCGACCGCTGGGTATGGGACGACCTGCGCTTTCCAGACCGCACTTCGGCGACCTACACCTTCAACCTGACCGACCCGGATACCACCAGTGCAGCCCAATTGACCTTGTGGGTCATCGGCTACACGGATGTAGCCGCCGCGAACGACCATCGCATCCAGGCCGCTGTCAACGGCACCAGCCTGGGCTCGCTGACCTTCGACGGCAAACAGGCCGCCGCGACGACCCTGGCCATCCCGGCCAATGTGCTCAAGACAGGCGCCAACAGCCTGAAGCTGACCCTGCCCTCCTTGCCCGGCATCACGGTGGAAGGGCTGTGGTTGGACGCCTTTGCGCTGGATTACGTCCGCACCACCGGTGCAGTCGGGCAGCAGGCCCAGGTCCGCGGGGAGGATACCGGCGGAGAGCGCTATACGATCGGGCTTTCGAACCTGACCGGCCTGCTCGCCTACGACGTGACCGACCCCGACCAGCCCAGGCAGTTGGAAAATATGGTCACCAACGGCAATACCGTCCAGTTTGGCGACCCGGCCGGCGCGGAAAGCGCCCACAGTTACAGCCTCTCCAACGCTTCCGGGCTGCTGGCCCCGGCCAGGGTGCGCATGACCACCGCGCTGCAAACCGCCAGCGGCGCGAACGAATTGATCATCGCCCCGCAGGCCTTCATCTCCGGCTTGAGCAGCCTGGTCAACCTGCGCCGCTCCCAGGGGCTGAGCGTGGCCGTCCAGGACGTCCAGGGGATTTACGACTGGTACGACGGCCGTCCCACCGCGGACGCGATCCGCGCCTACCTGGCTTCGATTTACACCACCTGGAGCCCCCGGCCGGACTACATCCTTCTGGTCGGGGATGGCACGGCCGACCCCAAGCATTACCTGTCCAGCTCGAGTGCAACCTATATCCCGCCCTACCTGGCGGATGTGGATCCGCTGGCCGGGGAAACCGCCGCCGATAACCAGTACGTGACGGTCGATGGCGCGGACGACCTGCCCGACTATCTGCTCGGGCGACTGCCGGTCAACTCGACAGCCGAACTGGCCGCGGTGGTCCAAAAACTGGTCCAATACGATCAGACCCCCACCCCTGGCTTGTGGCGCCAGACCATGGCTTTCGTGGCCGATACGGCCGACAGCACCAGCAATTTTCAGGCCACTGCCAACGCCTGGATCCAGGAACTGACCCAGCCACCTCAGATCGCACGCAAGCTGTATTACAACCCGGCCCAGAACGATGACGCCGCCTTCCGCCAGGCCGTGTTCAACCAGTGGCAGGACGGCGACGAGATTATGGTCTATCACGGGCATTCGTCGATCCACCAATGGGGCGTCGAGCGTTTCTTCCACCTGGATGACGTCTCCGGCCTGACCAACGCGCCGCGCCTGCCCGTTTTACTCGAGATGACCTGCCTGACCGGCTCATTCCAGGTGCCCAATTTGCCCACCCTGGACGAAAGCCTGCTGCGCCAGCCCAACGGCGGCGCCATCGCCGTGTGGGGCTCGACCGGCTTCGGTTATTCTTCCTCTCAAGACCTGCTGGCCAATGGTTTTTTGGCCCTGCTGGATCCCGGCGCCGATGTTTCCATCGGCGCAGCCACCCTGGCAGGTAAACTCAACCTGGCCAACCAAACCGACCAGGGCCTGGATGCCCTGGATACTTTTTCCTTGCTTGGCGACCCGGCAACTTTCCTCCACATGGACACCACAACGTACCATCTGGTCGATTTGCCGCTGGTTATACGGTGATCTTCTTCGGAGGTTTATTCATGAAAAAAATGTTCGTCCTGTACATCGCCCTGATCGGTATCGTCACCCTGCTGCTGGCCAGGCCCCATTCGACGGCCAGCTCCAGCATGTTGGGTTTTACCAATACGCCCCTGGCGACCAACACACCCCTGCCCACCAGTACGCCTTTACCGACCAGCACGCCCCTCCCGACCAATACACCCGAGCCGACCAGCGCGCCTGCCCGGCCGCCGGCCGCGAAACCCACCCAGGCTTTTATCCTGCCGGCCGCCGGGGAAGGTCTGCCCGGCAGCACGGAGGAAGTCATCGCCAGGCTCGAAATTCCTCGATTGAAACTGGACCTCCCGGTGGTCAAAGTGCCCCTCACCGCGTCGGGATGGGATCTCTCGAACCTGGGCGTGAATGCCGGCTGGCTGGAAGGCTCGGCTCCCCTCGACCAGCCCGGGAACAAGGCCATCATCGGCCACCTCGACCTGGTCGGCAGCGTCCAGGGGCCCTTCTTCAATGTTGACCAGCTCAAGATTGGGGATGTGGTCACGATTGTGACCCCCGATAAAAGCAGCGACTATCAGGTCAACCAGGTTTATCAGGTTGGTTCGGATGAAAGCCAACTGACCGATCCTAATTTCCCCGCCGACCTGACCCTGATTACCTGCCTGAAAGGCACCTGGGATAAAAATGCCCAAACCTACACCAAGCGCCTGGCCATCACTTTTACCCAGGTTAACGACGGTAAGTGAATACAGGGATGTACCCCCGGGCACCCAGACGCCCGGCGCGACCGTAAACCGGCTGTGATCGCCGGAATCGCGCCGGCAGCCCCATGCCCGGGGTAGGAACCTGCTGCGCCTCAAAACAGAAAGAATACACGCGGGCAGGTTTTCTTAGCCCAGGCCGGGCGGTGCGTTGCTGCTGCGGCGAAAATCAGCGCCTACCGGTACTCCTCCTGCCCGGATCACCGGATTATTAGCCAATCCCTCGGCAAAATCGTTTGACAATTTCAAAGAAACCGCGCTAGAATTGCAGAGTCCCCCAACAAGAAACAAACCAATATATGGGCTGCGAGAGAGCATTAATGGAAGCTGTCGAAGCACAACGAAGTAAAAAAACGTTCAGTCGCACTGCCAAGACCTCTGTTGTTGTTTTCTTCATTTTCATGCTGCTGCACCAGACCGATAAGCTCCTGATCGGGCCATTGCAGAACCCGATCATGGATACGTTCCACATGACCTATACGCAGTGGGGCATGATCAACACCGGCGCGCTGATCGTCGGCTCGGCTCTCTACCCACTGTGGGGCTGGCTGAACGACAAGTACAACCGCGGCAAATTGCTGGCGTTGGCTTCCTTGATTTGGGGCTCGACCACCTGGTTCAGCGCAATTGCGCCGACCTTTTCTTCGTTTATGGTCACCCGCTCCTCCACCGGTATCGATGATTCTAGCTACCCCGGTATGTACAGCCTGATCTCGGACCTGTTTTCACCCCAGGCGCGCGGCAAAATCTACGGGGTGCTGCAATTGACCCAGCCGATCGGCTATTTGATCGGCATGGTCATCGCCCTGCTGTTCACCGATGCGTTGGGAGGCTGGCGGCACGTCTTTTTCCTGACCGGCACGCTCGGCATTTTCCTGGCCGTTGCGATCTTCTTCACCGTCAAAGATGTCCCGCGGGGCAGCGGTGAGGATGAGCTTCAGGGTGTCGAAACCGCCAAATATAAATTTAGCTGGAAAACCGCCGCCACGATCTTCAAAAAGAAGAGCCTGATCCTGGTCTATTTGCAGGGATTTTTCGGCGTCTTCCCCTGGAACGTGATCACCTATTACATTTTTGGCTACCTGGGCAAAGAACGCGGCTACAGCGACTCGACCACCCTGCTGATCATGGCCCCGGCTATTTTACTCATGGCCGGCGGGTACCCGGCCGGCGGCTGGTTGGGCGACAAATTATTCAAACGCACCAAACGCGGCCGCCTGATCGCCAGCGTGATCGGCGTATTCTGCGGATTGGTGGGGCTGTACTTTGCCATGCACACGGCCAACTCCCAGGTGCTTTTGTTCGCCATTCTGCTGTGTTTCACCGCCTTCTTTATGCCTTTCGCCTCGCCGAACATCATCTCCACCATGTACGATGTCACCGTCCCGGAGGTCCGCTCGACCGCCAATGCTCTCGAGAGCTTCCTCGAATCGTTCGGTGCGGCCAGCGCGCCTTTGATCGCCGGCGCCATCGCCGACGCCACCTCGGTCGGCAATTCGATCATCCTCATTTGCAGCATCGCCTGGATCCTGTGCGTGGTCTTCCTGCTGGGCGCGATCTACTTTATCCCCAAAGATATCACCAACCTGCACAATGAGTTGGCAGCCCGCGCTCTGGAAGCCAAAGCAGAAAATTAATGACCCGAAAGCCGTATTCACCTCACCGGTAGAGAAACCCCGTCAGGGCCTTCTTTACCGCATTGCCGCTGCCTTATGGATACTATACCCGAAGACCTGAACCTGCGTTATCTCTCCATTGAGATCTCGCAAATTGACCTGCTGGTCAAACGCGCCCTGGATGCGGCTTTGCAAACCGGCCAGGAAGCCAACGACCGCTTCCGCGGCCTGTACATTTCTCCGCAAGAGGCGCAGGCATTAAGCCAGGCACCGGTGGTCGCCAAAGGGCTCGACAATTCGTCCGCGGCGGCCTTCATCGAGAATGCCCAGGCCGCCTGCCGCCAGATCGAAGTGCAGGCCCAGTCCAGGAATGTTAAACTGCGCCTGCCCCTGCTGCGGGAATACTTCGGCCTGTCGGATTTCGAATACCACGCTTTCCTGATCTGCCTGCTGCCCACCCTGGACCTGCGCTACGAACGCATTTTCGGTTACCTGCAAAACGACGTCACCAAAAAGCAGGCCGGCGTCAACCTGATCCTCGATCTGCTGGTCGAGGACCGGCCCGAGTTCAACCGCCTGACCTGGCTGGGTGTATTCAGCGCCAGGGGCACCCTGGTCAAGTATCACCTGCTGCGTCCGGTCAATCCCGGCACCGACTGGCAGGAGCCGCGCCTGAGCCAGCTCTTCGAAGTCTCGCCCGCCCTGATCTCCTGGCTGGTGGGCCAATATTTTCCAGAAAAAAACTGGCTGCACCTGGAATTATGGGACCAGTTAGACCGGGCCATTTCCGCCAGCCCATACGCCCAGGATTTTTCCCTGGACTGGCAGCGTATTTTCGAAAAACGACCTTTCCTGTCCTTCGTCGGGCCAGACCTGGACCGCCAGCTCCTGGCCGCCAAAAAGGTAGCTCAGCGCTTCAATATGCCCCTGCTGCAGGTGGATCTCAACGAGGTCTGCGCCGAAAGTCCCTTTACCCTGGCGACCTTGCGCCTGCTCATCCGCGACGCCTGCCTGTTGGACGCGATCCTGTACATCCGCGGCTGGGACAGGGTGCTGGATGCGGACGGCTTCATTCCGGACGAGATCCTCGAGGAAATGGCCGTGTTCGCCGGCATATTTATCCTGGGTACGCCTACACCCTGGCGCATCTCGCGCAAGGGCAGCCGGCTGGTCTATCGAGTCCAGTTCGAACTGCCCTCCAGCCTGGAACGGGCCCGGTTGTGGGAACAGGCCCTGGCCGGCCAGTCGATCCCCGCCGAAACCCTGCGTGATATCGCCGGGCAGTTCGTGCTCACCAGCGGCCAGATCGAAAACGCCGTTTTTACCGTCCAAAACGCCGCCTTCCAGAGCGGCGAGCCCTTCTCACGCGAGGACCTCTTTTTCGCCGCCCGCCAGCAGTCCGCCCATCACCTCAACGAGCTGGCCCAAAAGATCGAGCCGCGCTACACCTGGGACGACATCATCCTGCCGGACGAAGAACTGCACACCCTCAGCGACATCATCTCGATGATGCGTTACCGCGCGCTGGTGCTCGAGCAGTGGGGGCTGGGGAAAAAGCTCACTTCCAGCGCGGGCATCTCGGCCCTGTTTTCCGGCGACCCGGGCACAGGCAAGACCCTGGCGGCCCAGATCATCGCCAACGAGCTCCAGCTCGACCTGTACCGCATCAACCTCTCCAACGTGGTCAGTAAATACATCGGCGAGACCGAAAAGAACCTGGAGAAAATCTTCGAGGAAGCCCAGAACAGCAACGCCGTGCTGTTCTTCGACGAGGCCGACGCGATTTTCGGCAAGCGCTCCGAAGTGAAAGATGCCCACGACCGTTACGCTAACATCGAGGTTGGCTACCTGCTGCAGCGCATGGAAACCTACGGGGGTGTGACCATCCTGGCCACCAACCTGCGCGCCAACATGGACGAGGCCTTCACCCGCCGGATCAACTTCATCGTCAATTTTCCCCTGCCCGACGAAACCCAGCGGGCCAAAATCTGGAATGTGCTCCTACCGGAAAGCCTGCCGGTCGCCGCGGATATCGATTGGGAATTCCTGGCCCGCAAATACACCCTCGCCGGCGGTAACATCCGCAATATCCTCGTCTCGGCCGCGTTTCTGGCAGCCCAATCCGGCGGCGTGATGGGTATGGACCATTTGCTGCGAGCCTGCCGCCAGGAAATGCTCAAGATGGGCCGCTTTATTAAAGAAGAGGACTACCTTTACCCTAACGGGCAACGCCAGGGCCAGGAATAGCCTCGTATTCTTCCAGCAAATCCCGGGCAGTCTTGAGCGGGGCCGTGTCCAGGCCCTCACTAAACCAGGCATAAACACGGGAAAGCATCGGCAGTACCACCGCCTCTTTGCCTTGCTGCTGTTTCAGCTTGTACAGGTTGGTCACCGCGGTCAACTCCCACAATTTGGCCTCCTGCTCCTGGGCAACCTGGATCGATTGCAAGAAGCACTTTTCGGCTTCATCAAGTTTCCCGCTCAACTGGCAGTGTTCGCCTTTCAGGCGTAGAACGAGCGGCCAGAGCGAGCTCGTCGAGAGGCCCTCGACGCTTTTCAAAATCAGGTCGATGATCTTTTGGCTTTCAGCGACATTGCCGGCGTCGATTAGCAGGCCGGCCAGCGCACAAAACGAGAAGAGGAATCCGGTCGTGCTGGCGTGCGGCAGGTAGGTGTTCACCCAGGCCCACAACGCATCCAGGTGATCCCGGTCCAAACTGGCGCTGGCGTGTTTCCACACCTCGGCAAACCTGACCCAAGGTTGAAAAACGGTATATTCGCCCTGTTGGGTCAGTTCATATAACTGCCCGGCGTAGTTCGAGACCGCCTCTTCATCGTGCAGGATGATGCTCTGGTCGATGCCATTGAGGGTCAGGCAAAAACCCCGCACGAAAGGCTGGGGCACCTTTTCCAGCAGGGCCAGGTTCTCCTGCAAACAGCGCCTGGACTGGTCGGGATACCCGGAGATCAGCAGGTTGTAGCACAGGTAAATCCGGGATGTGCGATCATCGCCGCCCTGATACTGAAAAGCCGGGTCCTGCGGGCATTCAATCAGATAAGGCAAAATTTCCTTAAGATAGCGCCGCCCCAAGGTCAATTTGCCGCTGAAGCTGTAACATTCCCCCATGATTTTCTTGGCCAGCATGGTGAAGCTGGGGTTGCCCAATTTCAGCGACTGCTGCAGCAGACTCTGGCAGCGCTCGATGGTCTTCTCGTAGTCCCGCCGGCCCAGGCCATTGTTGGCTATCTCGCCCAGGCAGCGCAACTGCTTCGAAATATCGCCCTGCTGGCCATATAGCCGGTAGGCCCGCTCGAAGATCTCGCCGCGCTCCTGGCTGCCCCAACCGTACAGGGCCAGGTAGGTCAGGTCCAGTTCGCTCAACACGCTCAGCTTCTGGTTGATGTGCTCGCCATCCGCCGGGATCTTCTCGAGCAGGTCCAGGCTGTGATTGAAATGGCCGGCGGCCTTGTTCATGGCCCCCAGGCGGTTGGCTTCGCGGCCGGCCATGATGTTGTAATGAATAGCCTTCTTGTAATTGCCGGCCTCTTCGTAATGCCAGGCCAGGTTGGCTGCCAGCGAGACGGGCTCGCTGCCGCCGTCGGCCGTGAGCGCCTCGAGTAAATCGCCGACCAGCCCGTGCAGCAAAGCCAGTTCGGCAGCGTCCAGGCTTTTGTATAAATATTGCTGAAATATATGGTAGCGGAAGCGGTACAGGGTCAACCGCCGGTCCCCGGCTACCCGCGTGCTCGAAGATACCACCAGGCCATGCTGCCGGGCAGCCACCTGGCTCAACCCCTGGACGATGATGCGCTCGTCTTTTTTGAGTACATCCGCCAGCACTTCGGCGATGAAGCGGTCACCCGCCACGCTGGCCGTTTTCAGCACCGTCTGCCAGAACGGCGGCAGGCGATTGACCCGCTCCGCTGCGACCGATTCGACCCGGTCCGGCAGCTTGTCCCAATCCAGGTCTTCGCCTTCGATCCACAATCCGCGCTCGTTCTTGACCAAGCCGCCGGAATGCTTGAGCTGCTCGATCAATTCAACCGTGAACAGCGCGTGCCCACCGGTATGCTGGTAGAGCGTCTCGCTAAAATTTTGCCCCAACTGGTTGGGGAAATTGTTCAGGTAGGCGCCGACAAAACTGCGGCCATCGGTGTTGTTCAAGTCCAGGCAGATCTCACCGTAATTGCGCTTGAGCTCATTCACCACCGTCTCGATCGGATGGCGCCGGTTCATCCGCCCGGCGGAGACCTCCTCGGTGCGGTAAATCCCGACCAGCAGCACCGCCAGCCCGTTCAATTGCCGGCCCAAATAAGAGAGCAGTTGCAGCGATTCTTCATCGGCCCACTGCAAATCATCCAGAACGAACAGCAAGGGGTAATGGTCAGAAAGCCTGGAAAACAACTGGACAAATTGGTCGAACAGCCGGCCGGTCTGGAGGGCAACCGCAAACGGATCCGGCCCATCCGCCGTGCCGCTGGGCAGCGGCACCGGGGGCGAAAGCAGCATCGCGTTGAAATCCGGGTACTGCTGTTCCAGAAACCGTAAAACGATCCGGCGGGCTTCCATCAGCTGGCCGGCAAATTGTTGGGGATATTCGTCCAGGTTCCAGAAACGTTCTTCCAGGCGGGTCAGGTTGAGCAAAATCTCGCGGAAAGGCTGGTAGGGCGAGCCCACCCCGCCGGGGATGGAACAGGTACCTTTCAGGGCGATGATATTGTCGGAGAGGGTAAATGCCCGCGCAACGAAAGCCTTTGCCAGGGTGGTTTTGCCGCTGCCCGAATCGCCGGTGATAAACAGCACCTTGCCCTGCCCCTGGATCGCGGATTCGAGCCGGTTTTCCAGCCAGGCCAGTTCAACCTCGCGGGCCACGATCCCGTTATTGGCCTGCTCCGGGGCTGCCCGGTCCGTTTCTTCGAGCTTGCCCCGTACGCCGCCTTGCTGAGAAATACTGCCCGTACGAATTTTGTCCACCAGCTTCAGGGTCTCGGCACTCGGCGCTACCGAAAGTTCTTTGGTCAGCAGGCGTTTGCACTGTTCGAATTGCAAGAGGGCGGCGCTGCGTTGGCCGTTGAGCGCGAACAGGTAAATCATCTGCTGGTGAGCCTCTTCCAGGCCGGGCTCTAATTCCAGCACGCGCCTGGCGTAGGCCATACTGTTGGCCAGGTCGCCCTGGTCCAGCAGTTCATCGGACAGAGTTTGCAGCACATACAGGCCCTTTTGATGGAAAATCTCGGTCTTGATCTGCACCCAGTCGTCGAATGGCGTACTGCCAGAAGCGAAACCGTCCAACAGGCGGCCCTGGTACAGGTCGGCCGCGGCCTTGAAATCGTTTTGCTCGACCCGCTCCTCGAAATCGATCACGTCGCAATGGATTTCTTCGCGGTTGATCTGGACCTCGTTGTAATCCACCCGGAGCACCGAAATATCCGGGCCAAGGTAATTTGCGAATACCCTGTGTAAATTGGCCAGTACCGAGCGTAAATTGGCGCTGGCCGCTTCGTTGGGCAGGTCCGGCCAAAGCAGGCCGGCCAGGGAATTGCGTGAATGGGCAAATTGGGGTTCCAGCACCAGGTAAGCCAATAGCGCCCTGGCCTTGTTGGACTTGAAACCGGTAACGGCAGATCCCCCATATTTTAACACTAAATTGGCGAAATAAATTTATGTCAAGGAGATTCATGCGTGATTTCGCTGGCCAGAGATTAGGTGGACACGCATTCGTAACGCTTTAGGCACGCCTGTGGCTTAACATAAGATATTATACGGCGTATTCATAGGACCGCTAAAAAACTTTACAGGAAATTAAACTGAAATTAACGCATTTTTCAATACGGTGCCCTGCGGATAGGCGGATAATGAAAGAGAAACTGTCCCAATGCTCCTTCTTATGAAGTGAAACTATGAAATATGGACAATTAAAAACCAAAGAAGTTTCCCAAACCAAACAAAAGCCCCAGAGAGCCGGGGAGAACGCGTCGCAAGAGAACCAATCCGAATTACAAAACGCGCTTAGCGATCCCCAATCGGCCACACCCGCAGATATCCTCCGCCTGCAAGAGAAGGCGGGGAATATTGCCGTTAATGGTTGGCTGGCCTCCAACACCGTCCAGCGTGAGCCGGTTACCGATCGACAGGGCATCCTGAACAATCGCATTTCTACCGCGATCCAGAATGCACGCGGATCGGGGCAGCCGCTGCCCCCGGCCTTACGCGAGGACCTGGAGCACAGCTTCAACACCGATTTCAGCGGCGTCCGGCTGCACCACGACCAGAACGCCGATGCCCTCAGCCGCCAGATCAGCGCGCGGGCCTTCACCACCGGCCCGGACATCTTTTTCCGCCAGGGCGCCTTCGCGCCCGAATCCCAGCGCGGCCAACAGACCCTTAAACACGAATTGACCCACGTGGTGCAACAAGGCGGCCGAGCCCCCTCCGGCAGGCTAAAGTTAGGCGACCCGGATACGGCCGAAGAACAGCAGGCTGCCCGCAACGCCCAAAGTGGGGGCGGCCTTTCTAGCGCCGGCTCTTCCGCCGTGGGCAGCGCCATCCAGCGCGAACTGGACTTCGGCGCCATTGCCGCTGCCTTTGGGGGCAGCGTGACCGAAGAAATGGTCAAACGCTGGACGGCCAAGCGCAATGCTCAAAAAGATCCCGTCATTTCAGCGATATTAATGGAAGGTCGCAATATCGACGAGTTTGACATGACTACGCTCAAGCTCTACCTGGTCGATGTCGCTCAAATTCAGGCTGACCTGAATTTGAGTAAACCGCCAGAAGAGCAACAATCAGAGCAAGGTTTTGACCCCACCATCCCCATGCCGAAACGGCGGCCTCCGCCTCCACCCCGGCGCCATCATCATCGCCAACCTGCCATAGATTTTTCCCAACCGCCCAGACGCAAACCGCCTGAACCACCCATGCGGGCCAAGAAGGATACTGCCTTTGACCCGCAAGCAGTACTGACCAAACGGTTCAAACCGCGCACTGCCCCAAACGAATCGGGCTCAAGCCAGACCAGACCTCCAGCCCCCGATCCCGAACTCGAAGAAGGCATTAAAACCTACGTTTCCGAACAAGCTGCGTTAGCTCAAATACCCTCCGGATCTTTATTGAAAGTCATGCGAGATGTTGGGCGCGGGAACCTGGGAAAATTAGGTCCTGAGGACGTCGACGAGGTCATTACGCTCATCAAGGCCCGTGACTTCGATGCGCTGGCGGCCAAAGGGGTATCGATTAATCACATCGTCACCCTGACCGGCGGGTACGAGCGCCAGGGTGTCGGCTCCACTCGCTATGAGGATCCCGGCATCAAGGGCACGCTCAAAAGCGGTTTCATCGGCTCAACCTGGGGCGAAGGCCGCGGTCGCAATTCGCACACCGACCGGGCCTTCGGCGCGGCCGATATGATGCAAAACTCCTGGCTGCTGCCGCTCATCAGCGGCGCAGGTGCCGGTGTCAAGAGCCTGGAATATCTCAACATGCTCGGCTCCGACCACCTGCACATCGGCAACGGGGCCGGGATGGGCACCGAACTGGCCGGTGGAATCATGTCCAACTCGGTCACCGCCATCCAGGGCGTCGGTGCGCTGACCCAATCCGGCGCAAACTGGGCCAGGCTGCACCAGGCCCGCAGTTTCCACGATAGCATCAGCGGCAGCGCCATGTGGCAATCGGGAACAGAAGCCTCTTACCACATGTTGAACGGGTTGCTAGGCCTGACCAACGCCGGCCTGGGTTTTGGGCAGGCTGGCGTCACCTTTAAGGACAGGCTGGATAATCCTTCGTTGAGCATCGGGCAAAGCACGGCCGGGAACGGCCTGGGTACCGCCAAATATGCCGTAGCCGCCGGGGCCAGCGGGTTAAGCCTGGCAGCTCGCAGCACCAAAGCCGGCCTGGCGAACAGCCGCAAGAAAAAGATCCTGGATATCAAGTATGTCCCCAGCCGGCACCTGACCGATTTCGGCCGGCGCAAAGAGCAAAGTGTGTTCCCCCGGCTCAAAGCCGCCCTGGCAGACGCCCAGGGCAAAAAAGCTTCCGGCCAGGCGCTGGATATTACCAACGATTCCATTCAAACCCTGGGGAATGTGACCCAATCGGTAGGCTATGGCATCGGCGGCGATATTGGCTCGAAACTCAAGCTGGCCGGTATGCTCACCAACCTGGGCGCCAGCATCGCCAAGCCGATTGTCAACAAGATCAAGAATTATTTCACCGTCGGCCGCAAATTCGACCAATCCGGTTACCGAAACATCAAGGAATACCGTCAGGACCGGATGAGGAGCCTGGATTCCACGGACGAGACCGGCAAGAAAACCACTCTGAACGTCCGCGTCAGTGATGTAGCCAAAGAGTCCAACGATGTGTACAACGACTTGTTGACCTCCGGTAATGCGCCCAAATCCGTCCGGCACGACCTGATGCCCGAGCTATCCATCAGCCGCTTGCTGCACGCCACGGCTGAATTCCAGGATCTGAACACGGTCTTCACCACGGATGATCCGGCGGTTAGAAAAGAAGCCATCAAGAATATCCTGCTGGCCCGTAACGCCACATTCTAAGCTCAGAGAACCTATTTATGTTTGACTCACTCGACGAGACCCTGAAAAACCTGCTGATCAAAGAGATACCCATCACGAGAAGCGAAATCGATATCTTATTCGATCAGCCCACCGGGGAATGGTCGGCCAGAGTAGTCAAACCTACCCTGAACTTGTTTCTCTATGATATTCAGGAAAACCGCCAGTTACGCGGCTCCGAACAGTTCAGCAAACATGCCCTGCCCGACGGCCGGGCCGAGATCCGCCGTAACCCGGCCCGTATCGACCTGACCTACCTGGTGACCGCCTGGAGCAAGAAAGAGCAGGACCAGCATCACCTGCTCGGCCTGGCGCTTATGGCCTTATTGCGAACGCCTTTCCTGCCGGAAGACGTCTTTGCCGAGGGCATGATCAGCCAGCCCCTGCCCATACCGCTGACCACCGCTCAAGCGGACGAAAACAGGAACTGGGGCGAATTCTGGACCACGCTCAATAACAAATACCGTCCGGGTTTCACCGTAAAAGTGACCCTGCTGATCGATCCTTATCGCCCGGTAATTTCACCCATGGTCCAATCGGCCGAGGTGAGCATTCGCCAGACGGATCGCTCCGGCAACGACGAAGCCATCGCCGGACGGTATTGGATGGTCAAAGGCGAAATCAAATCTACAAAATACGACCCCAATGCATTGACGCTGACCTGGGAAGAAAGGAATACCAAAATCGAGATCAAGGATGGTCAATTTTCTATTCCCAAGGTAATGGCGGGCACCTATCATATTTCTGTTTTGATAGATGATCGGATCCTGAGAAGGACAAAATTTACCGTCCCTATGGGTGAACAATTATCGATTGAAGTTTAGCGGCTGCTCCGGTCGGGCAACATGGACCTCAGCACGGATCGAGCAGCGATATGGTTCGTAAGCAGAAAAGGAGAAACATACATTTATCACCAATTATCCCCATCAATCAAAAACAGAACAGGCCTGACCATTCATTTGGAGTAACGCCTTTGGCCTTTGGCCGGGCCCTTTCCATTTGGATTGAGATTATTCGACCAGGCAAACTCATGGCCTGAAATTGACCAAAAAGTACCTCAGCCTACAGGAGAAAACAGCCCACTCGCGAAAGCTGTTTCGTTACGGAATAAACATCATCATTCACGCATGGAGGAACAATGCCAGAATATCTATCCCCTGGAGTTTATGTAGAAGAAGTTGACCGTGGCCCAAAACCGATCGAAGGCGTTGGGACGGCCATGGCAGCTTTTGTCGGCTTCACCGAAAAAGCCGAAATGGCCCGCAAAATCAACGGCGAAGTGGTCGTCGAAGACCTGCTGAATAAACCCCAGCTCATCACCAACTGGACTCAGTTCACCGAACGGTACGGGAGCTTTGTCCCTGGCGCTTACCTGCCCCAATCGGTCTATGGCTATTTCATGAACGGCGGCTCGCGCTGCTACGTCGTCAGTGTACGCAATTTCCCCAAGGCTGAAGCTACCCTGCTCAACAGCCAGGGTAAACCCGCCATCGCCGTCCGCGCCCGACTGGCGGGGGTGGATGCGCTCAAGATGCGCGTGCGCGTCCAGGATATTCCCCAACTGCCCGCCCCCAAGAAGGACGACAAAGCCCCGGCCGATGCCGAAAAGAAAGCCATCGACCCGGCCGACCAGTCCTTCACCCTGGTGGTAGAGCGCCTGAAGAGCGACGGCGGCTGGATGGAACTGGAATCGTTCCGCGAAGTCAAACTGCGCCCGACCAAAGTCGAAAACCAGGTCCTCACCCAGGTGGCTTTCAAGAACAATGCGATGCCCAAATACGTCGTCCTGGATGTCCTGGACGCGGAAGCCTCCCTCGAAAAAGTGATGCCCAAAGAGCAGGAACAATCTTTGAACATCGACAAAAAACTCCTGCCCACCACCACCAGCGGCGAATTCGAAGGTGAAGTGGCCAAACGGACCGGTATCGGCGGGTTGGAAGCGCTGGATGACGTCACCATGGTCTGCGTCCCCGACCTGATGACCACCATGCCCGGCGAAAAACTCGACCTGACCCTGGTCAAGGCCATCCAGACCGCCCTGATCGCCCACTGCGAATCGCTCGGCGACCGGGTCGCCATCCTCGACTGCCCGCCCGACCTGACCCCCCAGGAGATCAAACAATGGCGCATGGACGTCACCGGCTTTGATTCCAGCTACGCGGCCATGTACTACCCCTGGATCGAGGTGATGGACTCGGCCACCAGCCAGGTGGTTGCCATCCCGCCCTCCGGCCACGTGGCCGGCGTGTGGGCCCGCAACGACAACACCCGCGGCGTGCACAAGGCCCCGGCCAACGAAGTCGTCCAGGGCGCCATCGGCGTGGGCTTCCAGATCACCAAAGGCGAGCAGGATACCCTCAACCCGATCGGCGTGAACTGCATCCGCTCCTTCCCCGGCCGCGGTATCCGCATCTGGGGCGCGCGCACCCTCTCCAGCAACCCGTCCTGGCGCTACATCAACGTACGCCGGCTGTTCAACTACGTCGAAAAATCGATCGAAAACGGCACCCAATGGGTCGTCTTCGAACCGAACAACCGCAAACTGTGGGCGCGCGTCCGCCGCGACGTGGGCGCTTTCCTGCGCACAGTCTGGCGCGACGGCGCCTTGTTCGGCAGCACTCCCGACGAGGCTTTCTACGTCCGCTGCGACGATGAGCTGAACCCACCCGAATCGCGCGATCTTGGCCGCCTGATTATCGAAATCGGTATGTCGCCAGTCAAACCCGCCGAATTCGTCATTTTCCGCATCAGCCAGTGGGCTGGACCCGATTCCGAATAAGTGAGGTAAAGAAGCATGGCAGACAGAGAAGATCCACTTGTTGCATTTAAATTTGCCCTGGAAATCGAAGGGAAATTAAGCGGTTATTTCACCAATGTAACCGGTATTGGTTCCGAGACCGAGGTCATCGAACAAAAAGTGACCGGTGAAAACGGCGAGACCCAGATCAATAAGATCCCTGGCCGGCACACCTGGACCGAGATCACCCTCAAACGCGGGGTGACCACCAACCTGGATATCTGGGATTGGCGCAAAATGGTCGTGGAAGGCAAGATCGACGACGCCCGCACCAACTGCTCCATCGTGGCCCTCTCGCAGGACAACACCGAGACGGCCCGCTGGAACTTCACCAACGCCTGGCCCAGCAAAGTCTCCGGGCCTGAGATGGATTCCTCCGGCTCCAATATCATGATCGAAGATGTAACCATCGTTCACGAAGGATTGGAACGGGTTTCTTAACAATCCGATGGGGTATGGGCGGACAAGGGAAGTCCGCCCATGCCTTTTCCTACTAAATTATGGCAGATACCAAGCAGCCTTCCGATCACATAATTTCACCCCTGAATATCCATTACACGCTGGAAATTGAAGGCGTGCAGTTAGGAGTCTTTGACAAGATCTCCGGGGGAGAAGTAGAAATCGACGTCATTCACCACCAGGTGGTGTACGAGAATGGCGGATTTTCTACGTTGCTTATCCCCGGCCCGCTCAAGAACCAGCCGATCACCTTGGAAAGCGGCTACGGAAAGACTGCCGATCTGTACAACTGGTTCAACCAGGTCGTAAAAGGCGATATCTTTGGCGCGCGCAAGAATGCAACCATCAGCCTGAACGCCTATGTAAAAAACGAATACAAACCCGTCGTCCAGTGGCACTTGATTAACGTCTGGCCATCGAAATTATCCGGGTTTAATTTCGATCAATCGGTTACCAACCGGGCCCAGTTTTCGATCACGCTCGTATGCGAATCGATCGATCGTGAAGATCTCGAACATTAGGTATTATTTTTATGACCATTCAAACCGAATTCGATTTTGAACTGCCCATCGGCTACGTGGACAAAGAAGGCACGCTCCACAAGCAAGGCACCATGCGCCTGGCTACCGCCATGGACGAAATCACGCCGCTCAACGATATGCGCGTGCAGACCAACGAGGCCTACCTTTCGATCGTCCTGCTGACCCGGGTCATTACCAGCCTGGGAACGCTGAAACACATTACCACCAACGTGATCGAAAACCTGTTTGCTTCCGATATCGCGTTCTTGCAGGCCTTTTACCAGCAAATTAACGAGAATGCCTCGGTAATACGGGTCATTACCTGCCCCCATTGCAACAAAGAAATGGAGATTAACCTTGCAAAACTGGGGGGGGAATAAAAGGCTACCCCCTCGAGCAGATTAATGAGGAGGTAGCCTACATCGCCTACCATTTTCATTGGGACCTGGATACGATCTACAATTTGCCGCACCAAAACCGCCGGGAATGGGTGCGACAAATTGCGAATATTAACAAGCGCATCGGCCAGGCCTGAACAGGAATTTTATGGCAACCATCGACCAGTCCTTTTCACCCAAACAACCCGCCGGGGAAAGAAGCCCATCGCAAGCCGGATGCGCTTTTTTGGGTTATCTGGAATTGGAGCAACTGGCGGACAAAATTATCGAGATGATGAAAAACGAATTGTCAATTGAGAACGAACGCGAAGGAAGAATGCCATGAGTGTGATCAACGGGCCTACCAAACTACCCGGGCCTCTGGCGGGGGGCGATGAATTAGGCCAGGCCCTCAACCAGGCCAAAGGCATGTTAGGCACCACCCTCGTCCGCGAGATGGAAAAGCTGATCGGCATCCGCTTCGACCCCGCTCCGGCATATTTGTTTTACGTCAGCATTTCCGGGCTGGTGGTGGGCCTGTTCACCTCCTGCGAAGGACTGGGCGTCAACCGCCAGGTCGAAGAGCTGCCCGAGGGGGGCTTGAACGACCACGTCCATACCCTGCCCGGCCGGGTAAAAGCCGGCCACATTACCCTCAAACGCGGGCTCTCGGTCTCCAGCGAGTTGTGGAACTGGTTCGGCGAAGGGTTATACGACGCCAAGGTCAAACGCCAGAACATGAGCATCATCCAGGGCGGTCCCGGGATGAGCGCTCTCAGCGTGGTCGGCATGAAAGGGCCCGGCATCGTCAAGAACTGGGATTTCGAAGGCGCTTATCCGATTAGCTGGTCGCTTTCCACCCTGGACGTCAACAATACCAACCAGGTCGCCATCGAGAGCATCGAAATCGCTTTCGAGACCATCTCGCTCAGCAAAATCGCCGGCGTACCCATGAGCCCATCCGCGCTGTTCTAGCCATGCCCATAGATTTGCCTCCCATTTTCCGCGGAATCGTGCCCAAAACTGGGCCAGCCCCGGCCGGTCCTTCCAGCCCGCCGGTCTCTGGCCGTATTCTGGCCGAATCCAACATTCATTTCAGCCAGAAATTCAAACAGCGCAATCTTTTTACCTTGCAGAACCGCGCGCAGAAAATCGGGAAAATTACCGCCGGCAGTCTGCCCGGCGACCTTTACCGCCAGTTCAAGAGCCGCTACCTGGGCGATTTGCAGCACAAATTGATCCATACCGGGCAGGCCAAACGAGAAACCTCCACAGCCTGGCCGTCGCTGGAATTGGCCCTGCCCGGCGCAGGCGCCCCGGCCGGCCCGAACCTACTAGCGGGCAGCAGCCCGCTCACCCAGGGGAATTTGGGTGTACCCTCGCTGTCTGTCGGGCAGGTCATTCCACGCAAAGAGAACGACCCGAACTATATCCCGGAAAATATGCGCCCGGCCGCCAGGCCGGCGGCCAAAAAGCCGGTCGTACTGCCCAGCCAGCGCATCCACAGCCGCATTGAAGAGGTGCACCCGAAAGGCGATAATTCGAGCGCAGGCGAAGCGCCTGCCGCCAACTCGCCTTCAGCCCCTACCGTCCAACGGGAAATCGCGCCTGTTGAACCGGCAAGTCCCAGACTGGTACCGCAGTCGCTGGCGGCTGTTCAAAGAGAGGTCGCCCCTTCAACGCCAGAGCGTCCCTTCAAGGCCGGCCAGCCCACCCGGCCCGCCCAAGCCGAAGCGCCTGCCCCCGCACGGCCGCCAATTGAGACTTACCAGGTCCCGGTCGTTCGCCGCCCAAGCCAGCTTCCGCCATCCAAAGCGCCTGCCCGGAGCGAGCCGCCCACCGTCCAGCGCATGCCCGCCCGGCCGCTCAACCGGCCCAACCAGGCCACCGGCGAGCCCCCAATTAACTCCCCGCAAAGGCCGCCCGCAGATTTAGCCCCTCGCTCCCAGGAGCCAGGCCGCCAACCTGAAGCGGAAAATCCTCGCCCGGCAGCGCTCGTCCAACCGGAACCTGAACCTCCCACAAGCACAGCGCCGGTTGCATCCAAAACACCGGCGACGACCCATCACGATATCCCCGCCCCGGCGCCCCGGCGGATCGAGGCCCGCCCGGTGAGCCGGCCGGCTGCGCGACCGCCAGAATCCGCCGGAACGGTCCAGCGCGAAGCCATTGCTTCCCAGGTGCGGCGTGAATATCCGCACGCGCCGGTGGAACCAGATCCCGCACAGGAGACGGACCGATCGACCGGGCCGGCCCCTGTCCCAACCCGGCCCACTCCGGCGGAGCTTACCCCCCGGCCAGCCGCGACAACCCCGGCCAGCCTTCCGGCGACACCCCTTTCCAACCCCAGGCCGCATCTCCTGCGCCAGCCGCACCGGCCGCCGGCCCGTCTCAGCTCACCCGTTCGCAAGATCCAGGAAATCAAGCTGGCCCGCCTGCCCCTGCGCAAATTTGCCCGGCCGGCGCAGCGACCCGCGCCACTTGCCGTTCAGCGTGAGATGGTGCTGCCGCGACCGGCAGCGACCCCTCTACCAGCAGCGACCCCTCCCCCGGCCGCCAACGCGGAGCAGCGCTCTGCACTCGAACTGCCCTTCCCTTCCGAGGCCAATCCGGCCCGCCCGCTTGGGCCTGCGCCTCGATTGGCAATCCCGGTAGAACCGGGCGGCGAGCAAAAGCGCCTGGGCCTTCCACTCAAGCGTTTCGGCCGGGCCGTTCCTTTGCTAACCCGGCCCCCCTTACGGCGTATGTCCCAGCCCGGCCGGCCGGCGCTGATCCAGCGGCAGATTAGCCCAAAATCTGCCGATCGCCCCACGCCCGAACGGCGCCCAGGCATCGCCGCCCAACCCGCGCGGCCGGATTCCCAACCGCTTTCCCCACTGCCTGGCCCCCAGGCACCGCTTTCACTCCCCGGCAGGCAACCACCCGTCGTCCAGGCAGTTCCCCTGCCACGGCCCGGCCAGGCTGCGCGCCCTGCCCAAATTGCCGCGTTGATCGCCCGGCCGGCCCGGACGGCATCAGCCCCGGCGCTAATCCAGCCCCGGCCGGAGCGAACCTTGCCCCAACAGATCCAGCGCAAGTATGCCGCCCATGCAGCCGCCAAAGCCGTGCAGCCGCTCGAGCGGACGCTGGCTCACCCGGCAGCCCCACCTTCGACGCCGGCCAATGCCACCGTCCAACGGGAGCCGGCCACCGAGAGCCCGCACCCATCCGCAAAGCCGGCTGCCTATGCCGAGATGCCCCTGCCGCTGCCCCATCCGGCCCCGGCGCCGGCCGACACCGGCCTGGTCCAGCGCACGGCGGCAGACCCTTCCAGCGGCGGTGGTGCAGCCCTCGAACCGGCAACAGCCGGCAGTCCCGAGCCGCAAGCCCAGCCCCAGCCCAATCCTCGCCAGGCCCTCGACCTGGATCAGATCGCCAGCCAGGTCTATCCCATCCTTTTACGCAAGCTGGAAATCGAAAAAGAGCGTTCCTTCAATGGAAGCTGGCGTTCTTGAAGGAAGAAAGTGAGACGTAAATGCTTGATACCCTGAAAAACAAAGCCTCCGAAATGGTCTTCGGGCACCAGAATAACCTGCAAAAAGCCAAGATCGTGGTGGTCGGCACGAGCCAATCCATCCCCTGCCAGTTCAACCCCCAGGAGCTGTCGATCTCGCGCCAGGTCAACTGGAACGGGACCACCCTGCCGCTGCTCAACTCGGCCATTATGCAGTTCCAGGGCAGCCCACCCACCACCTGCCAGATCAACCTGACCTTCGACACTTCCGGCAGCGGCGACGACGTGCGGGCCTATACCAACCAGCTCCTCAGCCTGACCCTGAAGGGCGGCGGCAGTCACGGCAAGAGTGACGTGCTGCTGGAGCCGCCCACGGTGGCCTTTGTGTGGGGCAAATTCGAGCTGTTCCAGGCGGTGATCACCAGCCTGACCATTACCTATGTGCTCTTCCTGGCCGATGGCACCCCTATCCGCGCCCGGGCGGCCATCACCTTTACCCAAAACGATCACGACGACGATCCCCTGCCGCCTCAGAACCCGACCTCGCGCACCGAACCGCGCAAGACCCGCATCGTCCAGTCCGGCGAAAGGCTGGACACGATCGCCTACGAAGAATACGGGCAGCCGCACTTCTGGCGCAACCTGGCCGAGGTGAACCATATCGACCACGTCGAATCATTGAGACCCGGGCAGGTATTGATTATCCCGCCCCTGGATTAAGCTATGCCGACCAAGCTGGATTCACTCGTAACCCTGAAAGTAAACGGGACCGCCATCAAGGACCAGGACCTGGACGACCTGGTCGAGCTGGTGGTGGATACCGATGCGTTCCTGCCGGCCATGTTCTCGGTCACTCTGCTGGATGACGAGAACGAGAAGACCCACAGCATGAAATACGCCGACAGCGACACCTTTAAAATCGGGGCGCCGGTCGAAATTACAATGGAGGTCAATTGGGACGGTATCGCTGAAAAGATCAAGGGGCAGTTGTTTGCCGGCGAAATCACTTCGGTCGAACCGGTCTACGGCCGTGACAGCAAACCGCTTTTCCGCGTGCGCGGATACGACCGATCGCACCGCCTGACCCGCGGCAAGAAGACCCGTACCTTCGGGGACGGGCAGCCCGGCTCGATCTCCGAGCAGCAGATCATCTCCAAAATCATCCAGGACGCCGGGCTTTCCTCCAAGATCGATTCGTCGGGCATTTCTAGTCTTAAATATCCCTACATGATGCAGTACAACCAGTCTGATTGGGACTACCTCTGGTCGCGCGCCTGCCAGGTGGGGTACCAGGTCTATTGTGACGATAAGACTCTCTGCTTCCAGAAGGCCGACACAGCCCGCAAAACCGGGCAGCCGGTTACCCTGGAGTGGGGCAACAACCTGACCAGCTTCGAGCCGCGCATATCCCTGATGAACCAGGTCTCCGAAACGGCCGCCTATGGCTGGAACCCGGATCAAAAGACCGCCTTCGTCGGCCAGGCCACTTCCGCCGCGACCAGCAATGCCCCCAAGACCGGCATCAGCGATACCGGCAGCGCCGCGCTCAAGAAAGCCTTTGGGGCCGCCGAAGACGTGGTGGTGGACCAGCCGGCCTTTACCGTGGACCTGCTCAAGGCCATCGCCGGGGCCGATTTCTCCGCCCGCGAGAGCAACTTTATCCAGGCCAGCGGCTACCTGGCCGACGGCAACCCCAACGTGCTGGCCGGGTGCCAGGTCAAAATTGCCAACGTGGGCAAGCGTTTTTCCGGCACCTACACGGTGACCAAAGCCCGCCATCACATCAGCCGCGGCCAGTATACCGTCAATTTCGACCTTTCCGGCAGCAGCCCGCACACCCTGTACAGCCTGCTGCACGCCGGGCGCGCCCCCGAGAGCAAAAAAGTTAGCGGTGCGGTCATCGGTCTGGTGACCGAGATCAACGACCCGGACAACCTCGGGCGCATCAAAGTCAAATTTCCCTGGCTGACCCCCGGCGGCAAGGCCGGCGAGCTTTCCAGCAACTGGGCCCGCCTGGCCACCCTGGGCGGCGGCAAAGACCGCGGTATCTTCTTCACCCCCGAGATCAACGACGAGGTCTTGGTGGCCTTCGACCACGGCGACATCAACTTCCCCTTCATTATCGGCGGATTGTGGAACAAGAAGGACACCCCGCCCAAGGGCACATCCGCCAAGGTGCAGGAAAACAACAAGGTCAACCAGCGCGTCATCCGCTCGCGCAGCGGCCACGCCGTCATCCTGGACGACACCGAAAACAAAGAACAGATCATCATTCAAGACAAGGACGGCCAGAACAGTATTGTGATCGACTCGAAGGAGGACACGATCACCTTCAAATCCAAGAAGGATTTCGTGATCGAAGCCGGCGGCAAATTTATCGTCAAGAGCCAGGGCGACATGACCTTTGATTCCAAAGCCAATGCCCAATTTTCCCTCCAGCAAGGCTTTACGGTCGACTCTAAAAAAGAGGTGGTGCTCAAGGCCCCGGGCGGCAACCAGGTGTCCATCAAAATGGCCGGCGTCGAGGTGGCCGGCATGAAAGTGGACGTAAAGGCCAACTCGCTGCTGTCCCTCAACGGCCAGGGCATCGCAGAAATCAAGGGCGGCCTGGTCAAGATTAACTAACTGTTGATTAACAGTAAAAAATTCAGGAGAACAAACAATGTTTCCAGCCGCACGCGTTAGTGATATGACCGCCACCGGTGACACCATCACCGGGCCAGGCGTGCCGACCGTGTTGATCGAAAACCTGCCGGCCTCGGTGGTGGGCGACCTGGTCAACGGGGCCGCCTGTGTGGGCTCCATCACCATGGGCAGCCTGACTGTGCTGATCGGCGGGCGGCCGGCCGCGCGGGTGACCAGCGTTGTCGCCGGCGCCAACCCGGCCACCGGCGTGCCCGTATCCACCACCGTCGCAAAAGGCGCCTTGAAAGTTATGATCGGCGGCTAGAAAGAGAAACCATGAGCGAAAACCCCCGCACAGCCTTCCTCGGCTCCGGCCTCAATTTTCCCATCCGCGTCAACGCCCTGGGTGCTTTCGAGCTGGTCAGCGCCGAAAAAGACATCGAACAATCCATCGGCATCATCCTGGGCACCCGCATCGGCGAGCGGGTCATGCGCCCGGAATTCGGCTGCGAGGTCCAGGACCTGGTCTTCGAGCCGCGCGACGCCGTCCTGGCCGGCCGCATCCGCACCTCGGTCACCAAAGCATTGGCGCGCTGGGAACCGCGCATCCAGGTCGTGGACGTGCGGCCCGAGTTCGACCCCGATATCGATGGGGCCGTGCTGGTGTACATCGACTACCAGATCAAGTCTTCGCACGACCAGCGCAGCATCGTATACCCATTTTTTATCGAAGCGCAAGAAGAATGGTAGCCGGTTCATTAACCTGCAATCCCCCTAATTTGAGATGTTTGTTGGGGCTTTGCCCCAACAAACATCTCAAATTAGGGATTTACCGAACGACGTTGAGCCGTTAA
This sequence comes from uncultured Chloroflexia bacterium, assembly GCA_963704755.1. GTDB lineage: Bacteria > Chloroflexota > Anaerolineae > Anaerolineales > Anaerolineaceae > Bellilinea. The sequence goes on along the minus strand of OY969938.1, from coordinate 3,542,902 downwards.
AACAGATCTTTTATGCACCCTCTACATCCATAGCGAGAGGAAACCAATATGCCCTTACCAAGCCCTAACCTGGATGACCTGCGTTTTCAGCGCGATTTGGTGGACGAAGCCCGCAAACGCATCATCCATTATTGTCCCGAATGGACCGAATACAACCTGAGCGATCCGGGGATCACCCTGATCGAGCTGTTTGCCTGGATGACGGAACTGCTGACCTACCGTCTCAACCGCGTGCCCGAGAAAAACTACATCAAGTTCCTCGACCTGCTGGGCTTGCAGTTCCAGCCGGCTTGCAGCTCGACCACCGACCTGACCTTCTGGCTTTCCACCTCGCTGCCCATCGATGAAGAAAGCCAGCAGACCGTCACCGTGCCGCAAGGATTGCAGGTCCGCACGGCCAGCGGCAGCAGCGCCGAGGAGATTACCTTCTCGACCGACTATACCAAAGAGGTCTTTCCGCCCCAGTTGACCCAACTGCGCAAGGACGGCGAATACCATCGCAATTACCTGCCCCGGCTGGGCATCGAGCTTTTCCAACCTTTCCAGGAGAAGCCCCGCCAGGGGGATACCTTCTATATCGGTTTCAACCTGGATAAGGACATCAGCGGGCACATTTTGCGGCTCAACTTTACCTGCGAGCCCACCGAAGCGGTCGGCATCCGCCGCCAGGACCCGCCTTTGGTGTGGGAGTGCTCGCTCGGCAACGGCGCCTGGAAAGAAATCCATCCCAGCAGCTTCTCCGGCGAAAAGGACACCACCGGCGGCCTGAACAACCCCTCCGGCGCGCTGGTGCTGTACCTGCCCATCTCCGCCTTACCGGATACCGTCTACGGACAATCCGGCTACTGGCTGCGCTGCCGCTACGAACAGCGCAATGAGACCCAAGGTTTTTACACCGCCTCCCCGCGCATCGTCTCGCTGACGGCCGAATCGATCGGCGTGACCATTTCGGCCACTCATTCGCAGGTGGTGGATAACGAACACCTCGGCCAGAGCAACGGCGACCCGGGCCAGGAGTTCCACCTGCAAAACTTCCCCGTGCTGTCGCTGCAAGAAGGCGAGACTCTGGAAATCGAAGAGAACCGCAACGACGAGACGGTTTTCGTGTCCTGGACCTGTGTGCAGAGCTTTGCCAATTCGACCCTTTTCGACCGCCATTTCAAGCTCGACCCGGCCAACGGGACGGTCTCACTGGGGCCGGCCGTGCGCCAGCCGGACGGCACCATCCGCCAGTACGGCCGCATTCCCGAGAACGGCCGCGGGGTGCGCTTCCACCGCTACCGCTTCGGCAGCGGCTCGCAGGGCAACGTGCCTGAAAACTCACTGCAGGTATTGACCGCTTCCTATGCCTACCTCGCGCGGGTCAACAACCTGCACCGCGCCAGCGGCGGCCGCGACCAGGAGACCCTGGAAGAGATCAAGATGCGCGCCCAGCGCGAACTCCAGGCCCAAAAACGGGCCGTGACGGTTCAGGATTACGAGTTGCTGGTCAAGAACTTCAGCGGCAGCGTAGCGCGGGTCAAGTGCCTCTCGCCCCAGGACGAAACCAGCGGGCTCAAGCCGGGCACGGTCGAGCTGCTGGTCGTGCCGTCCGTGGCCGATTCATTGATGGCCGGCGACCTGTACAACCTGGGGCTGCCCTCCAATTTCGTCAAAGACGCCAAAGCCTACCTCAACCAATACCGCCTGCTGACCACCTCGATCCAGATCCGCGAGCCCAAATACGTGGGCGTCCAGGCCCAGGTCGAGATCGTGGTGGATGATTTCAACTCGCCCGAGCTGGTCCAGGCGCGGGTCATCAACTGCCTCAAGCGCTACCTCTCGCCGATTGCGATCCCCGGCGGCGAATACGACGAACTGCTGCCTGCCGATTGGGAGGGCTGGCCTTTCGGGCGCGGGCTGTTCCTGGCCGAAATTTCCTCGCTAATCCAGCGCGTGCCGGGGGTGAAATACGTGGTGGACGTCCAGCTCAATACGCGCCCGGTGGACCCGGAACACGAGCGCCTGCATGTGGACGAAATCGACCCGGAAGAACCGCTCGAGCCCTTACAGGGCCGCGTTCTGTGGATAGCGGAAAACGGGTTAGTCTGCTCGCTCGAACACCAGGTCACCATCGTCGAAATGCCCCATATGACCGGGAAGAACAGTTAACCGCCATGGAATTGCCAGAAACCTTAGCCTTTGCAGCCAGCCGCTATACCTGTTACCCGAGCGAGACGGTGGAATTCCACCTGCGCTTAGAAATCCAGGACCCCGGTTTTAACGGCTATGCGCAGCTCGTCCTCCCGGATCTGTTCAAGCTCGACGACTTCCACCTCCTGGACGCTGGCGGCCATCCCCCGGTGTACGCCAGCGAGACCGAGAACAAGATCGTTCTGGAATGGGATTGGAAACCCGGCTGCCGGCCGGCCGCGGACGAACTGGTCGTCCTGGCCCGCGTGGACTTGAATGCCCCCCAGGGTTACCTGCCCTGCCAGGCCGGCCTATTCGACCCGGCCGGCCACCCGGTCGCGCGGGTGGAGCAGCGCATCCTGGTCAACCGGACCGCCGAGTCGATGCGTTATTTGCCCGAGATCTATAACCGGGACGATCTCACCAACCGCTTTCTGATGCTGATCGACAGCTTCTGGAAGCCCATCTCCGGCCAAATCGACCAGGTCGACTGTTACTTCGACCCCAACCTGGCCCCACCGGCTTTCCTGCCCTGGCTGGGCTCCTGGTTTGGGCTCGACCTCGACCAGGACCTGCCGGTCGAGCGCCAACGCGCCCTGGTCGCCAAAATCGCGCCGATCCTGGCGCAAAATGGCACCTGCCAGGCCATGAGCGAGTTCCTCAGTTTATACACCTCCGGCCAGGTGAGTATCCGCGAGCACCGCGACCGCAATTTTGTCCTGGGCCAGGATACCTTCCTGGGGTATCAGATTGCCCTGGGCACTCACAACCGGCCGTTTTCATTCGACGTTCACCTGCAGGTGCCGGCGCACCTGCACCGCGACGAGCAGGAACGCCAGCAGTATACCAAACGGATCGAATCATTGATTTCAATGGTCAAGCCTGCCCATGCCGTATATTCTCTCGAAATCGAATACTTTGAAGAAATGAATGGACACCATGAAGGATAACTACTCGCTCGTCCCCAAAAAACACATCGCCCCCTACGACGGCATGTCGATCACGGCCGAGGTCTGGTCCGAATCGCATAATTATCACCACGAAATGCTGAACGCCCACCAGTATTTCCTGCACGGCGCGGGGATTGTAACCGGGCTGGAAGTGATGGCCAGTGACCCGGCCGATACGGTCCTGTTCATCCTGCCCGGGGTGGCCATCGACAGCGCCGGCCGTATGATCGTCCTGTCCGAGCCGGTGGCCTACGACCTGGGTCACAACATCGCCGGTAAGCTGCGCCTGCTGCTGATGCACCGGGATGTCAAAGCCCAGGCAGCCGAAGCCGAAGAGACCAACGCCCCGGCTTATTTGCAAGATGAATTCGTCATCGTCGCCCGGGCCGATGAATTGAACGTACCTTTCGTCGAGCTGGCCCGCATCGACCGCAAGGACCCCCAATCGGCCGTCAGCGACGCCCAGGACCGCCAATCGCCGCAGGTCAACGAGATCGACCTGCGCTTCCGCGAGCCGGTCTGCCCGGCGCCGGTCGAGCAGGTCCTGGCCGGGGTGGTTTACCTGGGCGAGGTTCCGGCCCGCACTTACGACAAGGCTTTTGTCTACCTGGCCCCCACCCTGAGCCGCTCCACCCGCCTGCACATCATCCCTGAAAACAACGTACCGCTCAACAAAGCGATCTTTGCCTACCGCCTGCTTTATATTGTCGCGGCCAAAGGCGCCAGTTTCGCGCCGCCCGAGGTGGAATTGTTACAGAGCTTCGTCCAGAACGGTGGAAAATTGCTGGTCGAATTCGGCGAGCTGGCCGGGCAGAATGACCTCGAGGAATTGCTCGCGACCTTAAACGTGAACCTGGAAAAAGTGACCCCCGAGCACCCCGCTTTCCAGGCGCCTTATCTCTTCCAGGCGCCGCCTGCGGGCGGTTTTGCCGGCGACTCCATCGATTTGTGGTTCGCCGCACCCGGCATCCTGGCCACGACCCAGGGTTACGGCGCCGTCTGGAGCAACCAGCCCGCCGAACCGCCATTATCGCGCGGCGCCATCCGTGACGCGCTCGAATGGGGCGCCAACCTGCTGCAATTCTTATTGGAGCCGTAACGATAAATTTAGGTAATCTTGGCCCGAGAAATTACCTGAACATTCTTCAAAAGACTATCGACACGAGCAAACCTGGAACCCAAAAGCAAAAAATGGAAGAAAACGTCACTGTAATCGTCACGAACGAATCTGGCTGGCAAAAGCCCTATCAGCTCGGCGCGGGGGTCCATTGGATCGGCACAGCCGAAGATACCCTCATCCGCCTGCAGGAGGCCGAGGGCCTGGCTGCCTACCATATCCAGGTCGTCAACACCCCCTCCGAAGAGTACATCCGGCTGATCAACCTTTCGATCGAGGATATCCTCATTGAAATGAACGGCGAAAGCCTGGTTTTCTCTCCCGGCAAGCTGGTCGATATATCCGATTCCGCCCGGCTGCACGTCGGCCAGCTCACCATCGCGTTCCAGGTCAATAAACCCCACATCGAAAGGCAGGCCGTGTTGGAACAGGTCCAGCGCCGCATGGGCATGCGCCTGGTGCTTTCCGATAACATTTTACGCCCGGGTGGCTGCCTGGTGGGGCATCTTTCCCTGCAAAACCTGGGCAGCGAAGCCTGCCAGTTCGAGGTCGCCCTGGAGGGGCTGCCCGAGGAAAGCTACGAAATCTCGCCGCCCCCGCTGATTTCGATCGGCGGCGAAGAAAGCTGCGACATCCGCATCTTCCATCGCGGGTTCACCCCGCCGGCCGGCCGGCAATTGATCCGCCTGTATATCTCCGCCCCGGAGGTCTATCCCGGCGAGACCATCACCATCGAGCAGAACATCAAGGTGCTGCCGTACTACCGGCAAAGCCTTTCCTTCGAGCCGCCCGAGCCGCCGGAAGTTAAACAGCCCGGGTATGCCGCCCCAGGCATCGGTCCGGCAGTCCCGGCAGCCGAGCCCGTCCTCGCGGCGCCTTCCTCACCCGTCGAGCCTGAGCCGGCCCCGATCCCCGTCGAGGCCCTGGCCATAGAACCCGCTGAAACACCGCAGCCGGGCCTGGCAGCCGGGACTGCGGCCGGCAAGTCCACTCGCCTGGACCTTTCGTCGGTCAAGGTGATGAAAGCCACCACCGGCGATTTCCTCGAAAAGAAAGGCTGACCCTTCATGAGCCATCTTTTTTCTCGCTTCAGTGCCTTTATCGCTTCCCCGCAGTTCATCCACGCCATGATTGTCGTGGCCTGCATCTTGATCGCCCTGATCGCGCTGGCCCTCTGGCTGGGCGCCATCTATCTCGGCTGGCGCCTGCTGCAAAAGCGCAAGCAGGTCAGCCTGCCGGTTTACCTGGAAAATCGCAGCAACCTGGAGGCCGCATTCTGGTTGAGCGCACGCTTTGGCCGCCTGGAAAAGCGCTTCCAACCCATCTGGATGGACACCGAGCGTCCCCTGGAACTGAAAAGGGTCGAAAAAACGGTCCTGGTCGAACCCACACCGCAGAAATCCAAAGCTAAAGGCAAAAAATCCCGGCCGGGGGATGCCCTCAAGACCAGCGCGAGGCAAAAAATTTCTGTGGTGCGCACCATCGCCGGCGCAATCGCCGGCATCAGCTCGGCTCTGGCGGCCGTCCTGCCCAAGTCGATCAAAGGGCCCTTTCAAGAGGTGGCCAATACCATCCGCAGCGGCCAAAACGCCGCCAACAACGCCATGGAAAAGCCCAAACAACTGGCCGCTTCCGGCGAGCAGTTGAAATTCAGCGCCGGCCGCTTGAAAAGCACAACCACCGGCAAACCCGGCTCGAAACCGGCCGAATTCGGGTCCACATGCCCTGGCCCAGTTCGGCCAGGTGGTCAGCGAAGTTTATTACGCCGCCGAAACCGGGGTTTTTAGCCCCCTGGAAAATAAAGACTTCCAATTGATTATCCGGCCGCGCAACCCGCTCATGCAAACGGCGGCCGAGCTGCAAATCAACAGCGAACAGCTCGAAAACCTGGATTTCCCCTCCCTAGCCCCAATTCTGCCGGTGAGCCTTTCCAAGAAAATCGAGACGGCCAAAGCCTCCCCGGCCGAGCTGGTCGTTTTGGGGTTCTCGCTCCTGCTGATCGCGTTTATTTGTTATTGGGGCTCCTCCGCGTTGATCGGGACCCTGTTATCGATCCGGCTTTCCTGAGGGGGAACCGGCAAAATCTTGACGGTATTTTTATGGACCCAATTTTTGTAAGAGTACAGGTATTTATAAGCGGTTTCCGAAATAGATATGTTTACGAAGCAAGGTCCTCGCAAACATATCTATTTCGGGTTTTCTGACCTGGTACACATTTTTTGAGATGGATCTGTTAGCGCTGTGGAAGGAAACGTATGGGAATTTCTGAAAATCCGGATCAAAGTTTAACCTTATCCCCCAAGGGTTTTACCAACATCGGCAGCAGCCCGGATAACGACATCATCCTGGGTGGGGAGCAAATCTTACCCTATCATATGATGCTGGATTACCACGAGGTGCCTTACCGCCTGCTGCCCTTAAGCCAGGATGCCGAGATATGGGTCAATGGCGTCCGGCTGCGCGGTTCCCAGGAGTACCTTCTTTCCGCAAGCGATGGAATCAACGTCGGCAATTACCGTCTGAGCCTGGCCGGCGCGGATGACGGCACCCCGCCGCACCTGTCGGTCACCGATCTGCAGTTGCAAACCGGGGTCAGCGTGTCCGGCTACCAGAAACCGGCCGAAAAAGTCTCCAACGTGGATGCCTCGGAAGCAGCCGCGCCGACCAACGAAGTCATCCTGGCCGCCTTGCTGGAAGACACCCCCACGCCCATCAACGTCGAACAGACTGCCTATTATTCCCTCAAAGTAACCAACGGCAGCCCGATCGTGTCCACCTTCAATGTGCGTGTCGAAGGCGTGCCCGAGGATTGGGTCATCGTCGCGCCGCTGAACGTCAACCTTTTCGAAGGCGGCCAGGCCGAAGTAAAAATTTCGATCACCCCGCCACGCAAACCCTCCAGCCACACCGGCGCTTACCCACTGCGCTTTGTGGTGACCTCGCTCAACCACCCCGGAAAACAGACTGTGGTGGCGGCCAACCTGGAGATCAACCCCTATTACGAGTTTTCCATCGACGAAGTGACCCCGCGCCGCAAGAGCATCGCCTGGCGGCAGCGCTTCGGCGAAGTAAAAATGAAGCTGATCAACCGCGGCAACAGCAGCGCCGATTTCAACCTCAACGCCCAGGACGAGGAAAACGAGTGCCGTTTCCAGCTCTTCGACCCGGAGAGCGTCAAGAACGTGGCCAGCCTGCAATTCCCGCTGCCGGCCGGCGAAACGCAGGAAGTGCCCATTCACATCACGCCTAACAAGCGCAGCCTGGTCAGCCTGCACTCGCGCCAGTATCCCTACCGGGTAGCCGTCAGCCAGCAGCAGAACGATGCCCTGGTGCTCTCTTCCATCGGCACGGCCATCGGCCGGCCGCTGATCGGCTGGCTGGGTCTTTTGATCACCCTGGTCTGTACCGTCGCGGCCATTTTCATCCTCTTCACCCCCCGCATCGACTACTTCCAGGCCGACCGGACCATCATCGGCGAAAACGAATCGACCACCCTGCGCTGGAAGACGGCTTTTTTCACCCGCAACCTGAAACTCACCGGCGTCGATGATCCCAACCCGATCGACACCCAGGGGACCCTCGATGTCTACCCATCCGCCACGGTAAATTCCTACGTCTTCAACGCCACCACCTGGCTGTGGAATATGCTCGGGCTGGATCCGCTGGTGCGCTCCTTTTCGATCCTGGCCGTGCCCAACGAGCCGGTCATCAAGACCTTCAACGTCAGCCAGAGCGACAACGTCCTGGTCGGCGATACCCTCACCCTGCGCTGGTCGGTAGATAACGCCACCGAGGTCTCCCTGACGATCAATGGGGTGACCGAGGTCTTCGACGACAAGAAGGATTTCAACGGCGAGCGCAGCATCACCATCGAAAAAGACACCCTCATTTCACTGGTGGGCACCAACGCCCTGGGATCCACCGTAAAGAGCATCTTTATCCAGGCCGGCACCCCCACTATCGTGATCGACAAATTCGAGGTCGATAACACCACCGTGTACACCGGTGACCAGGTGACCGTCTCCTGGAAAGTGAGCGGGGTCGGGATGGACAAGGGCGGCGAGGTGACCATCTCGCCTTTCGACGGGGTCTTGCCCAACGAGGGCCAGCTTACCTTTTTCCCATCCGAATCCACCGAGTTCGTCCTCTCGGTCAAAAACCGCGGCGCCAGTGAAATCCGCATCCTGCCGGTAGGCGTGCTCGAGCCGGCTTCTCCACCCGACCCGCCCAAAATCAATTTCTTCACCGCCGCCCCGGATACCCTGACCGGCTCGGGTAATGTGGAGCTGTCCTGGTCGGTTTCCGGCATCGTCGATGATATCAAAATCACCAACGAAGACAACGTCATCGCCGATGGCCTGGCCGCGCAAGGATTCCGCACCATCAGCGTCGCCAAATCGGGTACATACGTAATCACCGCGATCCAAAACGCCACCAGTACCAACGTCGGCTCCAACCTGAAAATCACGGTCAACCCCGCCCTGATCAAGCCTACCCTGACCATCACCAACATCTACCCGGCCGATAAGCTGGAGATGGGCGACACGGTGACCGTCGCGGTCAATGTGGCCAAGCCGGAAACCGATGATCCGCCCCCCACCGGGAACGTGATCGTCAGCGATGGCTTTTCGACCTGCGTGATCGAGCTGCCTAAGACCACCTGTGGGCTTTTATTCGAGACACCCGGGACCAAGACCATCACGGCTACCTACCAGGGCGACAGCAACTACGTCCAGGCCGAATCCCTGCCGTACAAACCCGCGCTGGTGGTATTGGGCAACACCATTTCGCTGCAAAACACGCTGCTGCCCTTGAGCTCCGTTTACCGCTTCAACCAGAAGGTGAACCTGACCGTGACCGTGTCGGGCACCAACGTGGCCCGTATGCCGGACGGTGAACTGCGCGTCCGCCGGCTTTGTGATCCCACCGCCATCTACAATGCGCCTTGCAGCGATACGGTCATCGGCTACCACAAGCTGACCTCGGCCGACAGCGGCGCGTACAAGTTTAGCGACCTGACCATCGACCAGGTGGGCGGAAATTGGAAGCTGCAAATCACTTTATCGGGAGACAGCTTCTACAGCGACACCGCCTCCGAATTGAACCTGCCGGTTGATAACACCACCAGTCCAGTTTCAATCGACGCCGTGACCGGCGATCCTATCCCGGGGCTGGTCAATCGCCAGCTCAGCTACACCATCACCGTTCAGGACGAAAATGCCAGCAGCATCTACAACGTTCCCCAGGGCAAGGTGACTTTGACGGCCACCCACACCGATGGGGACACAGTCGCCTGCAGCGACCTCACCCTGGCGGATAACGGCGACGGCCGCTCTGCCAGGGCAACCTGCAACCTGGTTTTACCGAAATCGGGCGACTGGTCGCTGAGCGCCAAATTCAGCGTAGCCTCCACCGACATTATCCACAAGGATACCTCGCAGATCTTTTCCGACCTGCCGGTCGATTCGAATGTAGCGATGGACCTTTCTTATCCGCCATCCTCGATCACCTACAGCTTTAACCAAACCTTTAACCTGGATCTGACCCGCCAGGATACCGGGGATGCCATTTCGGCCGGCTCACTGGCCTGTAGTTTCCCCTCCGGCAGCAGTGATGGCACCTGTTCATGCAGCTATCAGTCCGGCAGTAGTTGGAAATGCACGGCCAAAGCCACCCCGCCCGACAGCTTGCCCAGCGACAAACAGCTTACCTTCTTCTATACGCCTGCCTCGGGGGCCTTCCTCAACGCCACCCAGTTGCCCTATACGGTCACGGTGGTCAAGGCCAAGCCCACGGTCAGCCTGTCCGCTGCTCCATCCGACAGCTACCCCATCGGCGGCACCTACTCGTTCACCATCAACCCGGCTCTTTCGGGCGGCACGCTGCCCACCTCGGGTACCGTGACGGCCATTCTAGGAACCGGCCCATGCACGACCAGCGATGGCATGACCACCGGTGTGCTCAACACCTACAGCGCCAACCTGGGCACGGCCCAAACGATCACCTTCACCCACGACCAGGTCACCGGCTCCAACAACCTGGTGCTGTGCTATCGTTACGATGGCGACGGCAAATCCTACGCGGCCTCCAACTATTCCGCTTCTAAAGCTTTCCAGGTCACGGCCGCCGGTACCACCGCCTCGATCGCCGTCCAGCCGGATACGGACGGGTATCAGGTAGGGGAGAAGTATTCCATCACCGTTACCGCCACGCGCAGCGGCAGCACCGGAGCCAACCCCACCAGCGGTACCGTGACCATCCAACTGGGCAGCGGCAATTGTATCGCCACCACCGGCATGGACGGCGGCATCCTCAATACCTATACCCCCACCGTCGGCAATGCCCAATCGGTCACCTTCGCCACCACGCACGTCGTCGGCAAAGACCTGCGCTTCTGCGTCCGCTACGACGGCGACGGCGACAATTTCAACCCTTCCGGTTACATATCTTCGACCGCCTTCAGGGTGAAAGCCGTTCCTACCTGGGGCAGCCTTGCCCAGGTGGATTTTGCCGCCTCCCAAAACAAGGACGTGACCAAGCAGTTTTCAGTCACGCTGAACAACGGCTACTCGCTGGCCGGCAGCCCCAACAAGGTTACCCTGGCCCTGGCTTCCGACACCTCTACGGTAGTGTGCCCGGCCACCACCAGCGAAATATCCTGCCAACAGTCGGGCAGCCCGACCACCAACGGGACGGCGACCACGTTCACTTTCACAGTTGCCGCCAACACGGCCAAAAAATGGAGCATCGTTCCGCTGTACGCCGGGGATGCCAACAATGTGGCCAATACCGGTACGACCGCTTTTACCTTACGGTCTTACTACAACATTCAAATGGGCTCGAGCGTATCCGCGACGGTTGGCTGCCCAAGCTGCACCGACGATAACCAATATCTTTACGCCTACACCCCCATCGAGACCTCAACCGCCGATGTCATGCAGACCGACCTGGCCACAACTTTCAACATCAGCAACTTTACCGTCTTCGATTACACCAGTCTTGGTTTGAGCGCCTTAACTGTCGCCAAGAAAGCCAATGGGGATACTGTTACAGTCGACCCAGCCAGCAGCACTTGCACCATCACCAATGGCTCCAGCGCAGGAAAAATTAGCTGCCCGGGAGCCAAAGTGACCGATTTCGACCGTTTCCACATTCGCGATCACCCTGACGCCTTCCGACCCGGATAAATTCGGCGGGACGATGTCCACCAGCAGCGGCACGATCAACGTCATCCAAAATATTATCGAAAGCCCATCCGATGCGGCTTACGGCATTACCGTATCCAACCTCGGCTGTGACGGCAAACAACAAAAATTCCAGGTCAGCGGCTATGCGGCCGGGCCGGGTGACCCGAGCGACCTGCTGGTCCCGTCCAACTTCGTTTTTACGTTGAGTTGCGAGAAAAACGACGATGGGGATGACGATTGGGATGATACCTACGCCTACGATTCCTCGAATTCGGATTTTAGCCCCGCCATGAACTGGGACGGCGGCAACCCGGATAAATTCACCTTCGAAATCGACCCGCACAGCAGCGCCGGGGGGTATTCCGGCTGTCCATACGATGCCGATGGCGTCAAATTCGGCTTGCAGCTTTACAAATCCGGTACCAAATGTGTGTTGCCAGGTCCCTCCGGCACTTGCCTGATGTACAACCAGATTCCTACTCATGATTTCCAGGTGCTCAATTGGGATACCGGCGATACCTATTTACACGACGATCACGGTGGCAGCGATCAAAAATATGACGTGTGCAGAAACAACTAACTTTCGAATTGAATTCCACCAGGATGCTCATGGATAAGAATCCCAAATCAGGCACTATCAGGCTTTTTACCATTTTCTTGACGTTTGCCTTGTTCGTCGCGGGATGCAGTAGTATGCCGGCCCTGCCCTTCCTGCCCCAGGCCAGCAAATTTACCTGTCCCAACCTGACCATTGGCGTCTTGATCGGCGACGACAGCGACCCAATCGCGCTGGAACAGCGCGACGGTTACGACATGGCCCTCCAGGAGGCCAATGCCGACGAAGGCCTGAAGGGCTGCAACATGCAGTTGAGTTTCCGCTCCGAGACCGAGGAACGCGACACCTCCCAGGTGCAGCAGACGGTGCGCGACCTGGTTGAGACGGACCAGGCCCTGGCTATCCTGGGCGGCACCAGCGAAGCAGCCAGCATGCACGCCGCTTCGCTGGTCAACTACTTCACCACACCCATGATCCTGCCCAGCGCAGGCGGCTCACACGTCTTGCCGGCCGATAACCACTGGGCTTTCAGCCTGAGCCCCAACGAGGATACCTACGCCCAAACCATCGCCACAATGATCAAGGAACAGTTGGGCGAAGGCAAACGAGTTAGCGTGCTCTATGAAGATTCCACTTTCGGCAACGATGCAGCCGTCGCCGCGGTGAATGCCATCGAGGGCCAAAACCTGGTAATGGATGGCTATTTCACTTACGACGCCAGCCAGACCGATTTTTCGGAAATCGCCGACCAGATCGCCAATATCCAGCCGGATGGGCTGTACCTGGCCTTCGACCAGCCGGATCAAGTCGAGGTCATCCTCAAGGCGCTCAAAGCGGCCCAGGTGACCATCCCACTGACGGTCGCCCGCGCCGGCGGGTTTGCCAGCCGTTCGTTCTTGTGGCAGGACGCGGCCACGATCAACCCGGATGCCGAGAGCCTGATCATCGCCACCCCCTGGATCAGCCAGGCCAACACCGGCGCGGGGGCTGAATTCGTCCAGCACTTCGAGGATTTTACCCAAAAGACCCACGGGGCGGCCTCACAGCCCTCCCTTTACAGCGCCGAAGCTTACAAGAGCCTGAAGATCCTGGTTTCGATCCTCTCGACTGAACTGGCCAGTGACCCGGATTTCAGCACCCAAAACCTGCAAAAGCAGCGCGAAACTCTGCGCAGCCAGTTGCAGGCCTATCACGAAAATACCCCTCCCTGGGGTACCATCGGTTTCACCGCCGAAGGGCAAAACCAGGGCGATATCTATCTACAGCAGGTCTTTAATGGCAGCCTGGTCACTGTCTTCCCGTCCACGGTCGCCGAAAGGGCGCCGATCATTTCTTTGAGCTCCAACAGCAAGTGACCCTCGCGGAAAGCCATGGCACCCCTCCAACGCAGCCAGTATTCGCCGGGATTGATCCCCGCCAGCCCTCCCGGCGGATCTCTGCTGCCAGGGCCAAACCGGCCGGCCGGCCGGAGAAGACCGGGGATTGATCGAACGACTTTTTGCAAGAAGCGCTGTCTGGTTGTTGCGCTTTTGCTTTTTCTGGCCGGTTCGGCCGGCCTGGTTAGAACCGGCCAGGCCATGTCCGGCAGCCGCTGGAACAGCGTGCCGAGCAGCGGTAGCGTCCACCGGTGGGAAGTCAAGACCTGGAAGGACCAATCCGTCCAGTGTGACATCTACCTGGATGGCGATAACCCTCCCGGCGAGCAGGATTTCGCGGCCTACTGCGGCGAATCCCTTTACCAGAAGTGGGTCACCACGCCACCCTGCGCCGACCTGCTCAGCAAGGGTGACTCGTCGAAGTGCGACGGCGTTTTCCTGGTCGATATGGGCAAAGCCACCCTCTCTTACAACAAAATGGTCCCCCTTCCCTCAGCGCAGGTGAGTTTCGCGGTCAGCAACTGCACCATCGGGCAGTGGTGCGATCAAAAGCCCATCCTGCACTTCGCGGCCAAAGAGCCGCTGGATGGTTTCCGCATCGAAGAAATCCACATCCAGGACGGCCAGCGCGATACGGTCTGCTCGCGGACCAACGGCTGCGATTTTTACCTGCCCCTGACCGGCGACCAGGGTATCTGGTTGGAATACTGGGCCGATTCGAGCTACGGGGATGAGACCGAGCCCAAAACCCTGCACCTGCGCAACATTTACCGGCAGGACAATAACGGCCAGTACCGGCTGGAGGTTCTTTCGCCGGACTACGTCCAGGATTTCGCTTCCTTGCAGTGGGATGCTTTCCCGGCCCAGGACGATCCCGATGAATTGTTTTACCTGCCGGTGACTTCGCCCGGCCAATTGGCTACCCACAATCATCTCTTTTATCTCTCCGGCAAACTGATCAATTCCGGCAAGGTGAGTGTCAGCGGCTGTGCCCAGGGGCTGTTGAGCGACGGCATGGCCAGCACCTGCGGCGAGGAACTGGCCTACAACGCCGCCCAGGCCTGGCAAAATCAATACGATCAGCCCATTTACCAGGCCGCCCAGGACCAATCCATCCCGGCCAAAATCCTCAAAGGAATTATCACCCAGGAGAGCCAGTTCTGGTCCGACAACGGCATCCCGTATGAATACGGGTTGGGCTGCGTTTCGGAAAATGGGGTGGACGCGTTACTGGTGACCGATGTAAGCAGCTTCCTATCCGTCTGCCGGCCCGAATACGGCGATGACGCCTGTGCAGCCGGCTACTACAACCTGACCAGCGACCAGCGCGCCGTTTTACGCGGGCTGGTCTTGCGCTCCATCGGCAGCGACCAGGAGATCGACCTGCTCGCGCGGGTGCTCAAGGCCGAAACGGTGCAGGTGGGCCAGTTGATCAGCGACCAGACCGGCAAAGAGCCCGGCCAAGTGACCTCCTACGAAGACCTGTGGGACCTGGCCATCGCAAACTATCACGTAGGGTCAGGCTGTATTAAAGATGGCCTGCAAAAAATCGATGATGCCGGTGAAGACATCAACTTCGCCAACTTTTGCAAGGAGAACACCTCCTGTCCCTCTGCCTGCGACTTCACCCAAAACGTAATTGATTTCATGCATTGAGGGCTACCGCAATTTCGATGGCAGAACCCCGAATTTGAGGTGTGTGCGAGGGCTTCGCCCTCGCACACACCTCAAATTCGGTAACTTCTTGACATCGTGAATTAAGGGGGGAATGTTTTTCGCGTGAGAATCGCGCGAAAAACATTCCCCCCTTTAATTCTTTAATCTAAGAGCAGGCGCATCCGGATGGCATCCTCTCCATCATCGTAGAAGGTGGTGAAGATGCCAAAGGGAACAAAACCCATCCTCAGCCAGAAGTCCATCCCGGCCGCGTTGGTCTGGCGGACTTCCAGGTTGATCCGGTGCCGGCCATATTCGCGCACGCGCTGGCAGGTGGCCTGTAGCAGGGACTGGCCCAGGCCCTTTCGCCGGTAGGCCGGGTGGATGGCCAGTGAAGCCAGGTCGCCATAATTGGGCAGGATGCGCGAGATCACATAGCCGCCAATCTGGCCGTCCATCTCCGCAACCAGGCACAGGTCCGGGTTGTAATGAAACCAGCGCTCGAAATCTTCCAGGGAATAAGCGTCGTAATGGTTGAAGCTGGCCTGCTCGATTTCCAGCAGCCGCTCCAGGTCGGCTCTTTCCCAGGTCAATGGACGGATTTGTAGAGCGGTCTCGATCTTATTCATGGTCCCTGCCCGAATGCTGGACCAGGGATTGCAGCAGGCGGTCCTCGCTCCAGCCGGCCGAGCCGGCCGTCCGCAGGAAGGTCTCATCCAGCGGGTCGGGCGTCACATCGATCCAGGTCAGGATGGGTTCGTCCGCGCTGACGAAATCCAGGCGCACCATCCCGCGTACTTCCATGACCGCGCAAATTTTCTGGGCAATCTTCAAATAGACCGGCTCGCAGGCGCGCGGGAAGGGCAGCCGGTCGAGAAAAAACAGGCTCATGCGTTTGCCCGCCACATTTTCCAGCAGCAGGGCCTTTTCTCCGGCCGGCAGGCCGGCCAGCGACCGCTCGAGCGCCTGGCCATCTGCCAGGTTGATCCCGGCCTGGGCGCCATCCCGCCAGAAGGTCAGCGGGTAGTGCAAGCCTTCCGGCCGCGGGTCTCCTCCGCCGGCTATCGCGAAGGCCGGCACCCGTACCCCGGAGTTCAACAATAACGGCAGCAGGCGGGTATAGTTGCGCGCCAGGGACAGGCCCAGGATGCCCGAGCCGGTATAGCGCACCCCGGCAATTTCCAGCACGGCCGGGATCAGGTTGGCCTTTTCCCAGGTATAGATACTGGAAAGGTTAAACACCACATCCGGCCCGTCCTTCCAGACGGTTTCCAGAAGAGAACGGGAGTCTTCCCGTTCGACCACATCATAACCGAGCCGTTTCAGGCCGGCGAAAATCTCTTGTATGTGATTCGCGGTAGCCCGGTTCCGGGCTGGCGGTTCGAGCAGGCAAATTTTCATTCTTCCTCACAATCGCATTCCTGAGCAGCACATGGATCATGGTCACGTAATCCAGGCCATATCCTTTACAGGTTCGCACGTAACCGCTGTCTTCCTCGCTGATGCTGGGGTTCTGGTTGACCTCCAGCACGTAGGGAACCCCGGCGCGGTAGCGCATATCGATGCGCGCATACGAATCGAGCTCAAGAATGTGAAAACATTCCAAAGCCGTGTCGCTGATGACCCGGCGCTCTTCTTCGCTCAAATGGGCCGGGCAAACCGGGATGGTCTTCTGATAACGCTCGGTATCGGTGAACCATTTGGCGTTGTAATCCAAAAAGCGGCATTCCGGGGGCAGGTCGCGAAAAACGATCTCCGAAATGGGCAGCACCCGGTCCGGGACTCCCGGCAGGATGGCCACACTGAACTCCCGCCCGTCGATATATTCTTCGACCAGGGCGGGTTGTTGAAGTTGGGTGATAATCTGGGCTACTTTGGCCCGCAATTGCCCTTCGTCCTGCACCAGCGAATGCTCGTCGATGCCGATGCTGTTTTCGCTGCTGAGCCCCTTGACGAACAAGGGATAGCTCAGCCCGGGGTCGAGCGCCTCATCACAGGTGTGGAACACCTGATAGAGCGGTGTGGCGATGTGATAATAGGTCAGAATGGACTTCACCCGTTCTTTGCTGATGCCCAGCGAAATCAGCCACGAGCTGGTGCGGGTATGGGGTATGCCCAGGTATTCGAGCAGAGCCGCCGTATACACCTCACCGCGGGCATCATCGTGAATGCGCTCGCAGGCGTTGAAAGCCACCTCGATTTTGCTGGCACATAAGGCTTCAATACTCTCCGGGCTGTCCATATCGAAATATTGCACCCGGTGGCCAAAACGGGCCAGGTGTTTTCCGATCGACAACCCGGTATCTCTCATTTCTTTTTCTTCCGGCAGCGGATCTTTGTGCGCGAAAGAATTATAGACAATGCCAATGTTCATATCCTGAATGCCAAATCTTGCACGAACAACCATGGTTGGCGCGTGATCGCTGAGGTGCGCTGAAGATGCTTTCCACCAGGCGCATCTGGCTGAGCGCGACGAGAACTCCCCCGGACGGCTTTGGGATGACGCGGCATCGTTTGCAGGTGTGCAAAATTGCCGGCTTTTGCAAAAGCAAGCCTGTATGCTTCTCCGGCAACCAAAAATAGTGCGAACAATCGCACTGTTTTAAGCCGGGGCCCAATACCCTCGATACAGATTTATTTAAACGCAGGGGGGATAATGTCTGGGGCTGTTAATGCCGATGTCAATGATAATGACGATGTGAAAAATGAACGATGGCGTCCATAGAATTGCCTTGATTAACTGTCTATTATAAGCCGTTTCCCTGTGTACGGCGGCCGGGGTTCACCATTTCGTTTCCAGTGAGGAATCGTACCTAAACACGCGATTACGACCCTGCGCTTTTGCCTCATAAAGGGCCCGGTCCGCCGAGGAAATAATCCGATCGAGTGATTCCGAAAAATTGCCGGTGTATTCGGCTACCCCGATGCTGATCGTGATCGGGATCATCTGATTTTCTTTGATGGCCATCGGTTTCGCTGCGACCAGTCCACACAGTCGTTTGGCCAGTTGGACGGCATTCTCGATTGGCGTATTCGCCAGCAGCACAACAAACTCGTCGCCGCCGATACGCCCGATCAGGTCGGTTCCGCGCAGCCAACCCCGCAGCCGGTCCACGAACGCCTGCAATACCTGGTCCCCGGCGATATGCCCTAACGAATCGTTGACTTCTTTGAAATGGTCGATATCCACCATCAGGATCGAGATGCTGATCGGGCTGGATTCCATATTTTCGATCTCATTGCGGGCCAGCTCGGTGAAACGATTGCGGTTGAGCACGCCGGTCAGCGCATCCTCTTCGGCCAGCTTTTGCACCGCCCGGAGTAAGCGTTTATGCTCGGTGATCGAATGCATCAGCGCCAGAAAACCAACCATGTCGCCGCTGTACTGATCGCGCAGGCGGCGGATCTGCAGGTCGTAGTAATTTTCTTCCTCAATTTTAACCAGGTTGAACTCGGATTGCAGCAGGTCCAGGCTGGGGTCAGTGTCAAATTGATTCAAAAAGGGATTGAGCAGCGGGAAATCCTTACCGATTTCCAGTGAGGCGCCTGAGGCATTTTGGAAAATGCGCTGAGCGGCCGGGTTGAAATCGACCACCATTTTGGCAGTATTCAGGGTCAACATGCCATCGTTCATGTTGTCGATCAGCACCGCCCGGGCAAATGGTGTTAAATCGAACAGGTGATAATGAAAAATGCTGATCGCCAGTAGAATGCCGCTGGACGCATACGCTAACGGTGAATAATCTTTATAGAAGCCCGGGAACAGGTGCAGCACATAAACCAGGTTAATAATCAAGGGCAGCAGGGCAGCGATAGCCGTCAACAGCGAAGGCACTCGCAAGCCCCTGCGCTGCGGCAGGCTGCTCCACAACATAAAGACCGAACCAACGATAATCAAAAGATAGGCATATATCCAGAAAACCCAGAACCAGCCGCCGTAAGTAATGACTTGCATGTGCAGGTACCCATTCGATACTGGCATAAAGGTGTACTGCGCCCAAATCAAATGGTGATACGAATTGGTGAAAACCAACCCGGCTGAAACAACCGGGATAATCCATAACAAGGCCACATATTTCTTTTTTAACATGTATTCCCGGTTCGTAAGGACCAGAGAAAAATCCAACCAGTTAATCGTCAAGACACTGATGCACAAGTAGCAAACCTCTGCAAAGAACAGCGTCCCTTGGGGCGTAGGATCGACCAATTCCAGGGTATTAAAGACCAGATAAGCGCCTACAGAAGAAAGGATATATACCAGCGGGCGGGTGATACGCGCACCACGATGCCGCCAGGCATAAAATGCAAAAACGATGACAATTGCGCAACCAAAAGGCGAAAGGAGAACAAAGAGGGTGTATTGATTCATATAAGAGCCTGTAAATTCACACGCCCGGCTGCTTCCAGCCCATACCCGATTAACAAAATAACTGCTCAAACAGATGGGAAAGATCCCTGGATTCAGGGTGTTTGCGAGGATAAAGCCCCCGTGAACACCTCGAATTCGGGAACTTCTTACACAAGCCTGAGTAGATATCGAAAATGAATAAAGTTATGAGCGCGGGTTTCATCTCAGGTACGGTGCAAATAACCTGCCAAAACCTTTTTATAAACGCTCTAATTTTGTAACTACTCAGGCTCCTATCAAAGATTTCCCGAATTTGAGGTGTATGCGAGGGCTTCGCCCTCGCATACACCTCAAATTCGGGGTACTTACCGTTTGGCTGAGCAGTCACCTAATTTTTTGCTAATGATTCCTTAATTATACGTCCCATGAGGCTATTTCACCCTCTCACCGCGCTTTACAAAATTGTGAAGAAATGCAACTATTTAGCCCAAGCGGTAAAGGATGATCTCCTCGTTGCAGGCCTTGACGGAAGCCACGTCTCTACAATTACTCGAATTTAAGGAACTCCATAAATAAAAGCCCTACCCCCAAACCGGATTGCAATTTGGAGGTAGGGTAGGGAGGGGAAGAAACTGGTTATCCCAAAACTGTGCCGTGCTACACCGGCACAGAAAACCCGCTCATGGTTCTGGCGAAAGCTCTGGAGTGAGCTGCTCTGTTTTGATATCTTCGGCGGTTTTTCCCTGGCTTTCCGGAATGGTGAAATTACCCATCACCAATTCAAGCTCCTGGGCCATGGCCTGTAGGGACGATGCCATCGCACTGACTTCCTGGGCCTGGGCAGTCAATTCCTCGGTCGAGGCGGTGACTTCTTCGGCAGTCGCCGAATTTTCTTCGCTGATACTGGCAATGTTTTCGAATGCCTGGAAGACATCGCCGGAGATGCCGGCCATCAATTTCGTCGAAGAAGTATTACCCTGCACTACCTTGCCTACCGTATCGATAAAATCGACCAGCTTCTTGGAAAGCTGAGACATTTTCTCGGCCGCGGCAGCGATGATTGCGCCAGAATTCTTGTTTTCTTCGGCCTGCTTTTGAATCACGGTCAAGGCCTCGTTGGAACGACCCGCCAACTGCGATCCCAGGCTGACCTCGCGGGCGCTCGCGTCCATGGCTTTCATGGTCTGGTCGGCAGTTTCCTGGATCGATTTGACCAGCCCGCTGATCTCTTTGGCTGCTTTCGCGCTCATCTCGGCCAACTTGCGTACTTCGTCGGCGACGACGGCAAAGCCCTTGCCATAATCTCCGGCCCGCGCTGCCTCGATGGCCGCGTTCAAGGCCAGCAAATTGGTTTGCCCGGCAATGTCTTCGATCGTATCCAGGATCACATACACGCTGTCCGCCCACTGGGTCATTTCGGTGACTTTCTTTACCGAAACACCCACCTGGGCCTCGATCGATTGCATCCGCAAGATTGTCTCCGATAGGGTCTTGGCCCCTTCACGGATCAATTCGGCCGACTTGTTGGAGCTTTGGGCCTGGTATTCGACGTTATTGACGACCTGTAAGATCGAGTCGTTTAGCTCATTCGTGATGGTCACCGCCTGGGCGACCGCATCGGCCTGTTCCCTGGCGCCTTCGGCGACCGCACTCACCGCCTGTCCCAATTTATCGACCGAGACCGACGTCTGGCTGACCGTTTCCGATTGCAAAGAAGCGCTGCGGGCTACCTGCTGGACGGTCGTCGCGATCTGAGAAGTAGCGACCCCGGTCTGGTTGGACGATTGGGCCAGTTGCCTGGCCGCCTGGCCGACTTCAACCGAATCCAGTGCAACCGTGCCGATCAACTTGCGCAGGTCATTGACCATGCGGGCAAACGCGACTCCCAACTCATCCTTATCTGAATACGGCTGGGGGTCCATAGTCAGGTCGCCATTGGCCAGGCGGGAAGCCATCTCTGCCATGCCGGTCATGTACGCCACCACCCCATTCAAACCACGTGCGGCCTCGCCGAGCTCGTCTTTACGCTCGCCAATGCCGCTGATCACCTTTTCAGGCATATCCCGGTTCAAGTCGCCGGTGGCCAGCTTGCCGCTGATTTGTGAGATCAGGGCCAGCGGCCGGTTAATGCTGAGGTGTAATACAAAGCCAATACCTGCGGAAAGGATGACCACGAACACCGCAATCGCAATCAGTAAATTGCTGGTGCTGCGGAACGTTTTCGTCGAATCCAGGTATTGATTCTCTGCGCTGGCCGTGCTGAGCTGTGAAAGGCTGGTCAGGGCCGCATCCGCTTTCAGGCGGGCTTTATAGACATCCCCTTGCGATAGACTGATGCGGACATCCATGCTCCTGGCATCATCGATATCGGAGATGACCGTTTGGGTCTGGGTTTGCAAATCCGCCCAGGCATTGCTCAGGTCCGTAAAAGCCGCCCCTTCTTTGTCGGAATGATGGATGGCTTCGAATTCGGCCATATACTGGTTGATTGCCGCGATATCCTGGTCGATCGTTTGGCCGGTATCTGCACGCGAGTCGGCATAAACCCAATAGCTGTAAACGTCGCCAAATAGCTGGTTCAATTGCGATTGGATATTGCCAACAACTTCAATCGACAGCGTATCTTCGTTGTAGGCGGTCGAGATAAAACCAACCATATTGCGCATACTGAGGATACTGACCAGGGAAACAACGACCAGGGCTGCCGTGATCAAGCCAAAACTGAAGACAATCTTGCGGCCCATCCGTAAATTATCAATTAATCGGAATACCTTCGACAATGTGCGCCTCCTTGCGAGCAAGTCTTTTAGAAGAAACGTTCAAAATCCTTGACAAACCATATTTCACTGTAACTACTCAGTACCTTGTTTATAAGTTCCCGAATTTGGGGTGTTTGCGGGGGCGATACTCCGCAGACACCTCAAATTCGGGCTCTTCCCAGTCAGGTTGAGAAGTTACTTTTTACAGCTTTGAGCTCGGAATAATATAAATAAAGGCCTGCCTTATAAGCGGTAGTGCAGGCAAAACTTGCTATTAATAATTGCTCTGGCCGTTGCAGGGGAAGAAGCGTGCTCTAAAGTCGAGAAGTTTGCGGGCCATCCATGCCCGCAAACCTCTCAAACTGTTCCTTCAGCACTGGTTTGAGCAGCAATTCGATATTTTAAGGTTCATCCATTCGGGAAGAGGAACTCGGCCGGCCATTCCGGGGTTGAAAAAGCCCGCAATAGCCCAATGATTGCCTCCTGCACTACGTCCTATTCGCCAGGTTGTAGTCTATATTTCAGATCAAGGCCTCCGGTGTAATGGGCAGTGATGTAATTCTCCGGCCGGTCGCATTGAACACGGCATTGGCAATGGCCGGCGCCACCGCCACCGTGACCTGCTCGCCCAGTCCTTTGGAGCCAAAAGGCCCATCCGGGTCGGGCTGCTCCACGATCACCGCTGTGATGTGAGGTGCATCCAGGGCCGTGGGGATGATGTATTCTGAAAGGTTATCGATCCAGGCCCCATTGGGACGCAATTTCATTTCTTCCATCAGGGCGTAACCCAGTCCCATGATCACCCCGCCTTCGATCTGTCCTTCCACGCTCATCGGGTTAATCGCCTTGCCCACATCGTGAATGGCGACATAGTCGGTCACCTCGACAGTTCCCAAGGCAGGATCAACCTCTACCCGGGCCACGTGGGCGCCGAAACAAAATTTGACATGGGGCAAGCCGGTGGGGTACTGGGCCGGGCCATCCGGGCGCTTGGGGAATTCATAGGTTGCTTCCCCCGTCAGGCGGATGCCCTTCTCGGCAGCCTTATTGGTAAAATAGGCCAACGGCAGTTTGAACGACCCTTTTGGGGAGGTAAACTGCACGTTGCCTTCCGTATAGGAAAGGTCCTTGGCGTCCGGGTCCAGTTCGCTTGCCGCGAAGTCCAACAGGGCCGCGATCGCCTTGGCAGCGGCGCCTGTCAGCGAATTACCGATCATCAAAGTCGTCCTGGATGTATTGGTCGGACCGCCATTCGGACTGACCGAAGTATCCAACTGGGCCAGCTCGATATCCCTGACCGGGATGCCGAGCAGTTCAGCGGCCATTTGAGTTCCCACGGTCTTCAAACCCTGGCCGATATCCGGCGATCCCAACCAGAGCAGCACCCTTCCACCCGGCAGCCATTCGATCCGGTTGGTCGAAGCGTCCGGCACCCCGCGTCCCATGCCCATTTTCAGCAGGCTGCTGGCGACACCTACCCCGCATAGTTTTCCGGGTGTGGCCGGCTTGCGCAGCAACTCTTCGCGCGCGTCTTTGGCCCGGTCCAGGCAAATATTTAAAGATGGGCTATCCTTGAATTCCAGGCCGAGGTAAGTCGATCCACCCAGTTTCCAACTATTTTTCTTGCGCAGCTCGATCGGGTCCATCTTTAATTTATCGGCAACCATATCCATGGCCAACTCGAACACAAAACAAGTCTGCGGACCGGAAACGCCGCGGATCGAACCGCTGATAGGTGTGTTGGTATACACCACCCTGGAGCGGGAATGCACGTTTGGAATGTGATACGGCCCGGTGGCCATTTCAGCGCTGATCGCTCCAACAGAAGGCCCAAACGAAGCATACGCGCCGGTATTAAAGACCATGTCAGCGTTCAACGCGACCAGCATCCCATCCCGTCTGGCGCCGATCTTATAATGAATTACACCCGGATGGCGCTTTGGATAGGCCACCATCGATTCCTGGCGCGAATTGACCAACGACACATTGCCCTTGACCGCCCAGGCGCCCAAAGCAGCCAGAATCGCCATGGTCGAGTCGGATTTTCCGCCGAATGATCCTCCAATCGCCGGGGTAACCACGTGGATTTTTTCTTCCGGCATCTTCAAAATCTTGGCAATGTCGGCGCGATCGCTGAACGGCATCTGCGAACAGGACCAAACTTTCAACGTGTCGTCAGCCTGCCAGCTTGCAACGGCCATCTCCGGTTCCAGGTAAGCCGGAGAGATGCGCTGCACGTTGAACGTTCTCTCGACGATTACATCTGCTTCGGCAAACCCCTTCTCGATATCCCCAACCGAGTAGTCGTGGTCCGCCAACAGGTTCCCGGCTGAATGCACCTGGGGAGCACCGGCCTGTAAAGCCTCCACCGGATCGAACACCGCCGGCAGGACTTCATATTCGACCACAATCTTATTGGCCGCTTCCACGGCAATGGCCCTGGTTTTGGCTACCACGAGGGCCACATGGTCTCCCATGTGGCGTACTTCGTCGAACGCCAGGGCCGGTTTGTCTTCGACTTCCGGGCCAAAACTCTTCGCGCCGGGCAGATCGAAGCCGGTAACAATAGCAAAAACGCCATTGACCGAGCGCGCCGGGCCGCTGTCGATGCTCTTGATGCGGGCGTGGTGATGCGGAGAACGCAGCACGGCCATGTGGAGCATGTGGGGCAGATGGATATCGGCGCCATACTGGGCTTTTCCGGTGACTTTATCCCAGCCATCCACCCGGCATTCCGATTTGGAGACAGCCTTTAATTTATCCATTCTGCACCATCCTGACCGCGGCCTGGACGGCCTGGACAGCTTCGACGATCTTGGTATAGCCCGTACAGCGGCACAGGTTTCCGGAGAGAGCCGTCCGAATTTCTTCTTCGCTGGGATCCGGGTTCCGTTCTAATAACGCCACCGAGGAGAGCACCGCACCTGGGGTGCAGAAACCACACTGAACCGCTCCGGACTCGACAAAGGCCCTTTGGACCGGATGCAATTCGCCGTGGTTGGCCAACCCCTCGATCGTCAATATGGAATGCCCGTCCGCCTGGCCGATCATGGTCAGGCAGGAATTAACCGGTTTGCCGTCGAACAGGACCGTACAAGCGCCACACTCGCCTTCATGACAGCCATCTTTTGCACCGGTCAGGTTAAAGTCTTCTCTCAACACCTCTAACAACGTCCGGTTTGGTTGGGTATCGATCGTCTGGACCGTGCCATTAATTTCTAACGTAACCCTGATTACATTCATCATTACCCTCAAGGCCTCTATGGATTCGAAATAGTCAATAAAGCCCGCCGCACCAACTGGCGAACCAGGTGACGTCGATAGTCGGCGGTTGCGCGGACATCATCAATTGGCGAGCTCTCCAACCCGGCGCTTTCGGAAGCCCGCTCGATCAACAGATCGGTCAATACTTTCCCGCGCAGCAGTTCTTCGGTTTTTGCACAGCGGATGGCCGTTGGCGCCACCGATCCTAAGGCCAGGCGCACATCCTGGATGACCGAATTGGAATCGCTCACCACCGCCGCAGCGATGTTTACCAGGGAGCAGGCCATTGCCTTGCGTTTGCCGTGTTTGTAATAGAAGATCCCGGCATTATCCGGCAGGGTCGAAAAACTGACGTGATGGATGAACTCGCCTTTTTCGATCCGCGTCCGCCCTGGCCCCACAAAATACTGCCCAAGAGGCAGGCGGCGGGTCCCGTTGATCCCCATCAAGGTCACTTCAGCATCCATCACCAGCAGCGTCGGGATGATATCCCCCGCGGGTGAAGCATTGCCCAGGCTGCCGCCAATCGTCCCGCGCTGGCGCGTCTGGTACGAGCCGACCTGGGAGGCCGCCATGCACAACAACGGAGCCGTCCGGAGTAAATCCGCCGATTTGGCAATTTCTGCATAAGTCGCCAGCGCACCGACCCGAACCTCAGAACCATCAACCGCGACTGTTTTCAACTCTGAAATTTTAGAAATATCGATAAAGGCATCCGCTACATGCATGCCGCGGTGCAGGCGGGGCAAAATATCGGTTCCGCCGGCGATTACCCGGGCGTTTTCTTCACCGGCTAATTTCTCTACCAGCTCTTTCAGGTTGGATGGAGAATAGAAATTAAAACTCTGCATTAATTCACCTCATCGGCTTTTTTTTCGAAATCAGCCGTTTCCTCGCCGGTGGCTGCGTGCATGATTTCTTCTTCGGTAGTCGTGTGGCCGGCAAATTCAGCCACCAGCCGGCTTTCGTGCATGACCAGGATCCGGTCGGCCATGCCCAGGATTTCGGGTAATTCCGAAGAAATCATCAAGATGCCGATTCCAGAATTCGCCAGGTCGTTCATAATTTGATAAATTTCGGTCTTGGCCGCGATATCCACCCCCCGGGTGGGTTCGTCCAGGATGATGATTTTAGGCGTGCGCGCCAGCCACTTCGCCAGGACGACCTTTTGCTGGTTGCCACCGCTCAGGTATTGGGCCAACTGATTGGGGTTACCCGGTTTGATCTTCAAGTGGTCGATCAGCCGGTTGACTTCGCCAGATTCAGCGCGACTGCGGACGAAAGGTCCCCGTGAGAATATGTCCATATTCGGCAGGCCGATATTATGCCGGATGGAATGAATCAGCACCAATCCTTCCAGCTTACGATCCTCCGGGATCAGGACAATGCCATTCTTGACAGCGTCGAACGGCTCGCGCAGCTTAATCCGCCGGGAATTGAGGTATATAGCCCCACCTTCGATCTTATCGGATCCGAACATGGCCCGCGCCAGTTCAGTCCGCCCGGAACCGACCAAACCCGCGACACCCACAATTTCGCCCCGGTGAATGTCGAAGCTGATTGGATAAGGCAGATTTTTATTGGTTAATTCTTTGACCGATAGAATTGCCTCGCCAATTTCATGATCCCGCCTGGGAAACGTATCGGTAATGGAGCGGCCAACCATCATTTCGACCAGGTCATTGCGGGTGACCTCGCTGGTTTTCTTGGTGCCCATGACCTTGCCGTCTTTCAGGACGGTGACCCGGTCCGAAATTTGAAAGATTTCTACCAGCCGGTGAGAAATATAAATGATCGACGTGCCTTTTTTCTTCAGGTTTTCAACAACTCGGAAGAGATAGTCCAACTCATGGCCGGTCAATGTGGCCGACGGTTCATCCATGATGAGCACTTCGGCGCCTTGGGAGAGCGCCTTGGCAATCTCCACAAACTGGCGCTGGGCGGTGGTCAGGTTATCCACCATCTCTTTCGGATTGATATGGACGTTTAAAGTTTCGAACAATTCAAGCGACTGCCGGGTCATTTCTTTGGCATTGATCAGGCCCAGCTTGTTGACCTTTTCTCTACCCAGGAATATATTTTCTTCGACCGTCAAATAGGGCAGCAGGTTAAATTCCTGCATGATAATGCCGATTCCCAGCTCCTGGCTGCGCTTGGGGTTGGTGATATCCACCTTTTCGCCCTTGTAATAGATTTCACCGGCATCCGGACGATGAGCACCCGACAATATTTTCATTAATGTAGATTTGCCTGCCCCATTTTCACCCACGAGCGCATGGACTTCTCCCCGGACACACTCAAAGCTAACGCCATCCAGGGCCGTCACGCCGTGAAATCTTTTGGTAATGTTGCTCATCTTCAGGATACAGTTGTCCATTTCCATAATCTGTATTCTCCTAACCCAAGTCAGCAAAATAAGAAACCAAAAAGCTGTGCGTACTGAATAAAACGACCTTGCCAGGGTTTATTTCCTGCGCAAATAAAAACCCGGTCATACTATTTCCTGCGCCGTAGCTGACCGATGCTGATCGCTACGATAATAATCAAGCCCTTGATTACGGTCTGGTAAAACGTATCGATGTTGAGGATGTTCATCATGTTGCTCAAAACCGAGTAGAGCAGCACGCCGCCCAGGGTTCCGATCACACTGCCGGCGCCGCCGGTGACAAACGTTCCACCGATCACCACTGCTGCCACAGAATCAAGGCTGTAGCTGCTGCCTACCAGAGGCTCACCAATATTCATCCGCGCCGCCAGGAAAATACCCGTCGCCGCAGCGCCGGCGGCAGAGAGAATATAGGTCATAATCTTGATCCGCGACACGGAGATACCGGACAGTCGTGAAACTTCTTCACTGCCGCCGGAAGAGAGCGTATAGCGGCCAAATCGCGTTTTGCGTAAGACAATTTGGGCAACAATAAATAAAACAGCAATCACGATCACCGGTACCGGGATCGGACCCAGGTAGCCATCGGCCACAAATCGGAAGGAGTTGGGTACCGAACCGACTGGCTGTTCGTGGGTGAACAGAAGGACAACCCCTTGCAAGGCGGTCATGCTACCCAGGGTAACGATAAATGGATCGCCTTTTCTTTTGGCGACGAAATAGCCATTCAAAAAACCAATTGCAACCACAATCAAAACGGTAAGACCTAACGCCGGCAGAATACCGCTTGTCTCGCCGTTCATAGTCTTTGCCACCACACATTGAATTAAACTGATAATCGAACCGACGGACAGGTCAACTGCACTTGCAATCACAGCAAAGGTCTGGCCGATGCTGACAAAACCCAGGGCACAGGCCTGCCTGAGAATGTTGATCACATTCACCGGCGTCAGAAAATCAGGCGATGCCACGCCTCCGATCGCAACGAGCGCCAACAAGAGCAGCCATACCGTTTGTCTCTTTAGAAAACCAAGATACTTCATATTTCTTCACCTTATTCCTGCTGTTACTATGCCGACGACTCGAAGGCACGCTCGCCGTCCAAATTCCGTAGAAATAAATTCCTGGTAACCACTCAAGCCAAATGAAGAAGATTTCGGGCGGGTCACAGGCAAGGATAGACTGCACCTTGCCCGTGACCCCATAACAATAATGACTACTGGCTCATGTCCCAATCAGAGGGCAGGATGTTCGGATACCATTCATCCGGTTTGTCCATCGCCACAACCTGATCGATCGTGCTGGCATCATACGTTACGGTCGGGATGTACCAATTCTTGGGAACCTGCTGGCCGTTCAGGGTCATCAGGGCGGCCATGATAGAAGCACCACTGCACCAGGTCGGGTTGGTGGTGATCATGCCACATTGGTTGGTCTTCACCCATTTCATGAAGCCGTTATAATCGTCGCCGGTGACGGGAATGCTGCAAGCGGCTTCCCCTGCCTCATCCAACGCCTCGACTACACCCATCGAGATAGCGCCGGACTGGGCCAATACACCATTGATGTTCGGGTAAGCCTGGATGAAGTTTTCCATGGCGGTCTTGGCCTGGGCCCGGTTCCAATCGGTGGATTGGCGGGCGAGCACCTTGATGTCCGGGTACTGGCTGAGGACATCCATGGCGCCTTCATAGCGTTCCGCCTGCGGAGCGCTGCCGGCGGTGCCTTCAATCGATACGATATTCCCGGCATCGTTCAGTTGTGCAGCAAGCCAAGTCCCCTGGTTTTTACCAATATCTTTCATATTCGTGGCTTGTTCCGACACGTAACTGGTGGTGCTTGTGCCGCGGTTGGAAATGAAAACCGGGATACCGGATTGCATCGCTGATTTAATGGCCGGAACACCGGCATCGGCCGTGCACGGGCGCACGATGATCGCGTCCACATTCTGGGCAATCAGGTCTTCGATATCGGAAAGCTGTTTGGAAGGATCGTTGTTCGCATCGGTGATGATCAAATCTTTGATTTCCGAATGCTTCTGAGCTTCCCATTTTGCGGTTTCGATATACAAAGACGCCCAGGCGTTGTTGGTCGAGCAGTTGCTCAGGCCGATGGTATAGGGGGGATCTTTTTTGTATTGCGTGGTGTCCACCCAATCGACAGCCTCGTCGGCCGGCCATTGATAGATATCGGGTACTTCGATTTCAGATCCCGTGGTATCGCCGGTGACTTCTTCAGTCGTCGGGGCAGCCACAACTTCCGGAGCGGTCGTTGCTTCGGGGGCCGTGCTGACTTCTGTATCAGCGGGAGCAACCGGGGCGGTCGTCGGCTGAGGGGTTGCTGCCGGGGAACATGCTGCTACCACCATTAGGAGAACCACTAAAACGATGAAAGTCCTTACTAATCCAGTGTGCTTCATATCTGCAAAATTCCTTTCCTTTTCGCTTGGTGATTTCATTCTCTTACCCAATTACAAGGCGCGCACTTCTTCTCTATATCCACCTCCTCTCGAAAATCGCTCATCTCTTAATCAGATTTTTTCAAAATGGTCACTGCTGCGATAACTACCAGACCACTTACAACGAGATAAGCACTTGGGCTTAATCCCAGGATATTGAGAATATTTTGCAGAACGATCATGAGCAGCACACCGCCGACCGTACCGACCAGGCTGCCTTTCCCACCCGAGAATGCCGTGCCGCCAATCACGGAAGCGGCAACCGCATCCAATTCATAACCATCACCGATGGAGTTATCGGCATAACCGGAACGCGCCGCCAGAACCAGGCCGCCTATAGCTGCCAGTACGCCGGAAATAATATAGGCCGTAACAATGACCCGGTTGATCTTTACGCCTGACTGCCTGGCCGCTTCCGGATTACCACCGGTTGCATACAGTTTTCGCCCATAAGAGGTCTTGGATAAAATCACCCAAAAGATAATGAACAGGCCGCCCCAGATGAACACCTGTCCGGGAATACCCAGGAAAGTGAACTGGCCTAAAACCTGGCGGAAGAGCGGAGTATTAAAACCCGAGGGTGTACCGTGGGTGTAAACCAATCCCAACCCAACCACAGCCGTCCGCGTGCCGAGGGTCAACAGGAAGGGCGGTACTTTGACCTTGCTGACCATGACCCCATTGAAAATTCCCACCAGGGCTCCCAGCGCCATCGAGCACAGAATGACCGGAACGATCAGCTCATTCTGCCCGTTCAAAATCTTGAAAGAGACGACGGCACTCAAGGTCATCACGGCACTCTGTGAAAGGTCCGCTCCGCGGCTTAATAAAGCGAACGATTGGCCGATCGCGATAATTCCCAACGCGGCTGCCTGGCGTAAGATGTTCAACATATTCCTGGAAGTTAGGAATGCCGGTGAAGCGATGGTTGCAATCCCAATCATCACAATCAAAACCGTCCAAACGATCACGGCTTGGTTCTGTTGGAACACCCGTTTCACAGACGACAGGTCGAGTTTTGCGAAGTTCTTTGGTTCATCAGATATCATTAGTTATTCCTCGGCGACGATTCACTTCCTTTTTTTCGTAACTTACCGTCAGGCAGATCGATCAGGGCAAAAAGGCACAATTAAGGTTTTCGATAGCCAAAGCAATAGCACCCGTCACGCCGGCTTTATCCCCCAGCCGCGAGTACTCGATACGCAGGTGGCGCGTTGAAAGGGACAAAGAGCGGCCAATCACAGTCTGGCGGATGTTGGACAACAAATGATTTCCGCTCTTGGTCACTCCTCCGCCAATGACGATCAACTTTGGATTGAAGAAATTCACTACGCTGGCCAGCATCAAACCGATCAGGCGGCCACTCTCGCAGATAATCTCCATAGCCGTCAGGTCACCCTCGGCGATGGCTGCGCTCACATCTTCAGCCGACAACCGGCCATTCTTCTCCAGGCGGGCATTCAAAAAGGGGCTGTTCCCGCTTTTCGCTGCTTCAACAGCTTTCTCCGCGATCGCCGTGCCACCGGCCATCGTGGCCACACAGCCCACATTTCCACAGTGGCACCTGGGTCCGTTCCAATCGACACAAATGTGTCCCACATCTCCGGCGCAGCCGGATGAACCCCGGTAAAGCTTCCCTTTGCAAACAATGCCGGCCCCAATGCCGGTGCCGATCTTGACGAAAATGAAGTTTTCGACACCCTGGCCAACCCCGGCAAACAGCTCACCCAGCGCCATCAGATTGGCATCGTTGTCCACGATTACCTTGGCAGAAGAGAATTTTTCGGCAAAAAACTCGGCGATCGGGAAGGAGTCCCAGCCTGGCATCAGCGGGGGGCTGATCAACAGGCCGGTCGAACTATCCACCGGGCCGGGTACGCCGATCGCCATACTGACCACCTGGTCAGCGGGAATATGGTTCGCCTCGACCAGGCCCATCAGCAGTTCAGCGACCTGGGACAAGACCGGCACCGGCCCGTTGCGAACATTCGCCGGGACTGCCACGTGCCCGATAATCTGGGCCGTGAAATCGGCCAGGGCCACATCGATGCTGGTTGCGCCAATGTCCACCCCGGCAAGGTAGCCGACCGTAGGACTAATCCGCAGCAATTTTGGCCTTTTCCCACCGCTGGACTCACCCAGGCCTTTATCCTCGATAAATCCCTTATCGATTAATTCATTGACGATCTGAGAAATTTTCGCCCTGGAAAAGCCTAGCCGATCAACAAGTTGAGCGCGTTCCAAGGTACCGTACTGCCTCAACCCGTCCAATATCGAACACTCCTCTTTCGAAAGAGCAAATTTTTCGGGAGGTTCTGCTTTACGTTGGAAGGCATCAAAATTGTCTGGCATATTACTTCAGCTCCATTTGAAAAGTATCAACAACATAAACCCGAACGAATTATACTTACGCCATATATTTTGCAACTAACGCTTAAATTTATCATACTTTTGCAAAAATATGTCATAAGTTTTACGACTTTCTTCCTTGTTTTAGCCATAGAATTTCTGGTTCGGTTTTAAGTGCAAATCAAAGGAAGCTGATTTCTTGTGCTCAGCGGATCTGGCGACAATCCAGGCCGAAGACCCGGGCAACCCATTCCAAATCAGGCAAGTTCTTTCCGGTTGTGACGATGTAGTGGTGCGAGGCCAGTTCTCGCATCATGCGATGCCCGTCCGGCACCGTTATTACGCCGCCGTTGCGGCAATCGGAGTTTTCGAACTGGTAATATTTCTCCATCTTTGCCTCAACCACCGAAATCGCATCGAACGGCGGCATCAGCTTGACCAGGGTAATATCCCCTTCGGCCAGTTGTGCGTCCAGGGCATGGGCGTCATCGTCCACGATGGCCAGCACTTTCTCGGTCATCTTCCACTTCGTCGAAAAAGACTGGGGCAGCAGGCCGAAATAGCCGCAATGGGCCAGCAGGAGATGGTTCTCCGGCTCGGTCTCGACCTGCGGGAAATAAGGGATGCGCTCGTGCTTGAGCGCCGCCATCCCCATCAAAAACGGGTACAGGTTAGTCATCATGAAGGGCACACCCAGGGTACGGTCGATCAATACCTCGGTCATCATGGTCACCAGGTCGGCTTCACAGCCCCAAACAATGCGCTGGTCTTCGAAGAGCATATTCCAGGCCAGGCAGGGGGTCGAATTCGAATATTGGGACTCGTTCAGGCAGTTGATCCCGGCGCTGATAATCGTCGGATCGGCATCCAGGTCGCTCTTTACGGCCATATAGACCTTGATCGCGTTCAGGATGGCTCTCTGCGAGAGGTTCTCCACCGGGATGCGCTCTCTCCAGTCCTCCCAGACGGCCTGTGCTGCGGTGTCGGGTATCTGGCGCGCCCGCTCACCCATCTCCTTGAAGCTCTTTTTGACCACGGTAATGCCGAAGCGTTCCTGTAACTGGTCAACGCAGCTCTTTTCCCACCAGTAAAATCGTTTGAAAATTTCAGCCTGGAAGCCCTCGCCCGGCTGGTCTTGATACACCAGGAATTTGGCCGTACGCAGTTCGCGCTTCAAGGCGCACGCCCTGCAGATCTGGCGCGCCTGCTCCAGGTTATAGGGCGCCAATACTTTTACGCCTTCCGCGGCCAGGAAAGTGTTGATCTCCCAGTCCCACATAGATACCGTACCGAACTCGGAGGTGGTGACCAGGATGGGGTAAGGAATCGCTTTAATTTCAGCCGCGTGCTGGTATGCATCCCCGAGCATTTGCGGGAACACGACCGCGTCGATTTCACCGCTAAGCGGAGCGCCTAATGCGACCGGTTCCAAAAACTCTGCTTCCTGCACGAGCAAGGCTTTCAAACTATCGAGCTGCTTGACGAAATCCGGATCTTGCGGATCCCGGTAATAAACAGGCGCCAGTTTTGCCTTCATTTTTTGCTTCTTCTCCAATATCCGTTCCAGATTACTTCTCACAGACACACCAGGAGGCATCCGGAAAATGAGATTGTGCGCTGCCTCTGCCCGCCAATCCCAGCCATTTCTTCAGGGCAATCGGGATGCCCGCCTCCCTACAAATTGAAGACAGGCATCCCGATCGCAGGTTTGTTCTTATTTAACTTCGCTGACGGCCATCCTGCACCCAGAGGCGGCAGACAGAATGCCCGCCTCCAGTACCTGCATAATTTTCATGCCATCATAGAAGTTCGGCGCAATCGGCGTGCCTCCATCCAGGGCTTTGAGAAAATCCACCACTGCATGAATAAATTCGTGCTCATAACCGATAATATGCCCAGGCGGCCACCAGCCCCCCACATAGGGATGGGTGGAATTCGTCACCAGGATGGTGCGGAAGCCCTGCTCATCCGTCGGGTCTTCGAGATTGAGATACTGCAGCTCGTTCATCCGCTCGAGATCGAAAATCAGGCTGCCCTTGCTGCCGTAGATTTCGAAATAGTTGAAATTCTTGCGCCCGCCGGCAAAACGAGAGGCCTCAAAGGTCCCTAGCGCGCCGTTTTCGAATTCCGCAATCATGAAGGCTGCATCTTCGACCGTTTGCTCGGCCATTTCGCCGGCCTGCGAGCCGGACTTGAACGTCCCGGCGCCGGCGCCCGGCAAAGGCCGCTTCTGGTAGAACTGCTTCATCACCGATGTGACCGCGGCGACGTCGCCAACCAGGTAACGGGCCAGGTCCAGGCTGTGCGAATTCAAATCATAATGCGGGCCGGCTCCGGCCATCTCTTTCTTGAGATGCCAGGTCAAGGGGAAATTAGGGTCCATGATCCAGTCCTGGAGGTAAGCGCCCCGCCAGTGAAAGATCTGGCCGATCTTGCCTTCGTCGATCAACTGCTTCGCAAACACAACCGCCGGAGCCCGGCGATAGTTGTGGTTGACGTAATTGAGCACCCCGGCTTTTTTGGCGGCTTCATACATTTCTTTAGCTTCGCCGTAATTCAAAGCCAGCGGCTTTTCGCAAAAGATTTGTTTGCCGTTCTGCGCCGCCGCCACTGCAATCTCTTTGTGCAGGTAAGTAGGCGTGCAGATATCGATGATATCGATGTCCGGGCGCTTTACTACTTTGCGCCAGTCGGTCTCTACTTCTTCCCAGCCCCAATTCCGGGCAAATTCAGCGGTACCTTTTTCATCCCGCCCACAAGCCACTTTCAATACCGGCTTGAGCGGCGTTTCGAAAAATTTTGGAGCCGAGGTCCAGGCATTGCTATGGGCCTTCCCCATAAATTTTGTGCCGATGATGGCGACATTTACTGTTTTCAAATGACCTTCTCCTTTCGACAGGGTAAAACAAGAGAAGTGGCGATTTTCAGGTTCATTTTCCTGACTTAGTTCAAGGAAGCGACGATTTTCTTGAGCTCGCGGATGCTGATCGCGACCGCTTCATCTTCACACTCCACCCAATCGCTGTGGGGTGCGTCGATTTCAACCGCCAGGAATCCTTTGAAACCGGCTTTATTAAGGATTTCGGCCAGCTTCTGGTTATCGATCAGCCCGCGGCCGACCGGGACGCCGGCGAAGAAAGACCATTCCAGCGGCGAGACGTTCTTGTCGGGCATCAGGTCTTTGACGTGGGTGGCCAAAACGTACGGAGCCAGCTTTTCCATCCCGCGGATCGGGTCATCCAGCAGCCGCAGAAAATTGCCCGTGTCGAAATTCAAGCCAAAATTATCCGATCCGATTCCTTCCAGGAGCTGGAGGATTTCATCGGAGGTGAAATCGATGTGGTTTTCGACCGCTACTTTGACGCCCTGGTCTTCGGCGACTTTGGCCGCTTTTTTGAACAGCTTGATCAAGGCCTCGATTTGCGGGCCATGCGGCTCGTGCCGGAACATCAGGCTGCTGCCCACCACGCGCATCACATCCGCCCCGATCGCCTTGGCGCGCGGGATGCTGGCGATCATATCATCGAAAGCTTCCATGTTTTGGCCGCGTTCCAGACCATCCGGATGACCCCAGGCATACACACGATCAAAACCGTACTCATCCAATTGGGCCTTCAATTCACCCAGCCATCCCTCATCTTTGCTCGGCAAAAAGCACGATTCCAGCGAAACCGCATCGACATCCAATTCCTTGGCCCGCTTTAGGAAATCGAAAATGGTCATATTCTTTGCCGGCACCTTCTGCCCCGGATAGACTTCGCCGAAGAAACGGTGATAGCAATAACTGTCGATCCCAACCTTCATTTGATTCCTCCTGATACAAAGATATTTTCGGTCATGTGTGATTTGCAGAAACTGGCTTTTTACTGATGTTTGTCTGGAGGCGCACTTCAACTACAGCCGGTACACCCCATACCGGCCGCTGCCCAGACGGGTAAAATTTAGTTGTTCAAGAGACACGGAAGAACATGTTATTACAGGATGACATTATTATAACTATATCTTTCTGCATTTTCAAGATAGAGTCGCAAAAATTAACCTAAAATTCATCCCTCCCTCAATAAGCCTGCCCAGACCTACAGGAAAGTACGCTAAACTGGGTGTGTTCTCTGGGTATTGTCCTACAGACACATCAAATTCAGGGATTTCTGAACCCGATCCTGGACCATTGTTTATTTTTTGCGCGCAATCAGGGGAACAGCGCCGGCCGGCCATTAATAAAAAATGTACATGGGTTCCCCCATGTACATCGTTTTACGTCTGACGCGCCCGGTTTGTTTGTTATTGTACACTTTTTTGGCAGCAGGATATTGCCAATCCGGGTTTTTTAAATGGATTTCTCAAGAAGATGGAGATGGGTAAGGTCGCCAGCGGGCGTAGCCCGCCCGTAGCCCGGCTTTCAAAGCCGGGGGGGGGTAGCAAGGCCGGCGCTCTTTCTTAGCCCCTCTCCCGTTTCTGGGAGAGGGGTTGGGGCGAGGGCGAGCCCCGGCCATCCAAACCTGGTCGGATTAAAGTAGCAAGGCCGGCGTTTCTGACAAGACCCGCAGCAGCTAAAGCTGCACCTACAAGTACACAAAGACCCACCTGCGTGGGTCTCACTTTTGGCAGAGCCTGATCCCATAGCTGGAATTCTGTTTGGCCGGCGCTCTCTCGGGTTTGGAAACCCGAGCTACGCTGACAAGCCTGCCCGTAGCCGGGGGGGTAGCAAGGCCAACGCCTCTGACCGGGCCCGCGGCAGCTAAAGCTGCACCTACAACTACACGAAGACCCACCTGCGTGGGTCTCACTTTTGGCAGAGTCTGATCCCATAGCTGGAATTCGGTTTGGCCGGCGCTCTCTCGGGTTTGGAAACCCGAGCTACGCTGTACAGGCCTACTTGTAGCCCGGCTTTCTAAGCCGGGGGGTAGCAAGGCCGGCATCTCTGAACAGGCCCGCAGCAGCTAAAGCTGCACCTACGCGTACACCAAGCCCCACCTGCGTGGGTCTCTCTTTTGGCAAAACTCTATTCATAGCCAGGATTAAGGCCGGGCGGCGCTCACTCGGGTTGGAAACCCGAGCTACGCTGTCCAAGCCTGCCCGTAGCCCGGCTTTCAAAGCCGGGGGGGGTGGCAAGGCCGGCATCTCTGAACAGGCTCGCAGCAGCTAAAGCTGCACCTACGTGTACACAAAGACCCACCTGCGTGGGTCTCACTTTCGGCAAGGGCCGGATCCCATAGCCGGGATTCAGTTTGGCAAGCGCTCTCTCGGGTTGGAAACCCGAGCTACGCTGTCCAAGCCCGCCCGTAGCCCGGCTTTCTAAGCCGGGGGGTAGCAAGGCCGGCGCACTTTCTTAGCCCCTCTCCCGTTTCTGGGAGAGGGGTGGGGGTGAGGGCGAGCCCCGTCCATCCAAACCCAGTCGGATTAAGAGCAAAGTAGTCGCCCAGCCCTAAAAGCCGGCTGCTTTGTTATGACTGAGGCAATCTATTTTCCCTCTCGAGTTGGAACAAAAAGGCGAAGCCGCCTCCCTACATTTACTCGCCGGACAGGTTAAAATGCGCCTTCATTAACAAACCCTGAAATTGCTTATTGACTGATCCCTTAGTTTTTCTTATAATAGGTTGTAATAACAGGATTACAACAAGGCAGGCTTATGACCAGTATGGAGCAAAAATCAGCGATAGATTTCGATAGCCACATCCCCTTTTACTTGCAACTGATCGAACTGCTTCGCGAGCAGATCAATCAGAAGGTCTGGACCCCAGGCGTCCAGATCCCTGGCGAGCAGGACCTGTGCGAGATGTACTCTGTCAGCCGCACCGTTGTCCGCCAGGCACTGAACCAGCTCGAACTAGATGGGCTGATCACCCGGCGTAAAGGAAAAGGCACTTTTGTTGCCGAGCCGAAGATCAGCGAAGGACTGGTCCAGAAGCTAACTGGATTTTACCAGGATATGGTCGAACGCGGGTTGAAACCCATCTCGAGTGTGCTGCACCAGCGGGTGATTCCGGCCGACGAAAAAGTCAGCCAGTATCTCGAAATTCCGGCCGGCACCCAGGTGATCGATATCATGCGCTTGCGCTACGTCAATACCGAGCCGATCCAAATCGTTACGACGTACATTCCCTACGAGAGATGCCCGCAACTGGCCACCGCCGAATTGACCAACCGCTCCTTGTACGATTTCCTGGAAAAAGAGTGCCGCATCACCCTGACGCGCGGCCATCGCTACATCGAGGCGGTCGCTGCCAACGAGGCAGAGGCCAAGCTGCTCGAGATCGAACGCGGGGCGCCGCTCCTGTTACTCGACAGCGTCAGCTACATCGACGACGGCTCACCCATCGAATATTACCATGCGCTCCACCGGGGCGACCGGTCCCGATTCGAAGTAGATCTGGTCCGATTGCAGGATCCGCATCCTGCCTTTTCGGATCAGAATGAGAAATTCACGAACCCGCCTTCATAAATTTCTCTGGACAACGAGTAATCGCTCAGCCTGACCGGCAAGGATCTTGGGCAAAGCCCGGGCAAATCACCATAACGTAACGTAACCCTTAGACACAAACATTCGGATAACCCTGAACAAGGCGCTGACGCACGAAAGCGGCGCCGCGTATTTCTGCATATTGGCCGCGGCCGGGAGATCGAAATGGCAAAAGAGTTCTTGATCGGCGTCGATTTGGGCACCAGCAGCACCAAGGCTGCGCTCTACAACGCGGATGGCAGGTTAATCAGCGAAGCCAGCCAGGAGGTGCCCATCTATTATCCCCAGCCGGGGGTGGTGGAACAAGCCAATGAAGACTTTTACATCAGCGCTGCCCAGACCGTGCGCCAATGTGTCAGCGCCAGCGGGATCGACCCGCGCGAAATCGCTGCGATCGCCTTCGAATTCGCAGATGGCCGGGGTCGGCTCGGTGGACCAGGATTATCAGCCCGCCACCCGTTTCGACTCCTGGCTGGATATGCGCTGCCAGCCCTACATCGATTGGATGGAGTGTGAAGCCGGCGACAAAATCACCCGGATTACCGGCTGCCCGCCCACCTGCGACCACGGTCCCAAAATGCTGTGGTGGAAGAACGAGCGCCTCCAGGATTACCAGAAGATCGTCAAATTTGTCATGCCGGCCGCCTATGTGGCCGGAAAGATGGCCGGCCTGAAGGGCGACCAGGCCTACATAGACTACACCTTTATCCATTTTTCGGGTTTTGCCGACGCACAAAAAACGGTCTGGTCGGATGAGCTCTGCCGCACCTTCGGCCTGGACCAGGAGAAGCTGCCCCGCATCGTCGCGCCCTGGGAGGTCATCGGCGAGGTCAGCCCCGCAGCGGCCGCCGATTTTGGCCTGGCCCCCGGCACAATTATCGCCGCCGGCGCCGGAGATACGGCCGTCAATGCGCTGGGAGCCGGCATCGTCCGGCCGGGTATGCTTTTCGACGTGGCCGGTACCGCCGCCGTATTGGCCGGCTGCACCGATGCGTTTGTCGCCGACGAGCAGCACCGCACCTTGCTGACCATGCGCTCGGTCATCCCCGGCTTGTGGAACCCGCTGGCCTACATCGCCGGGGGCGGCATTGCCCTGCGCTGGTTTCGCGACCAGTTCTACAACACCTTTCGCGGGCAATCTTTGGGTTTGCCAGACGGTGACTTGTATGGCGCCATGACCCAATGGATCGAGCATGTGCCGGCCGGCTCGGATGGGCTGCTGTTCTCCCCACACCTGGGCGGGCGGATTTGCCCGGCCGACCCGCAAATGCGTGGGGCCTGGCTCGGCTTTTCCTGGGGCCATACCCAGGCTTATTTCCTGCGCTCGCTGCTCGAGGGCGTCGCCTACGAGTATGCCGGTTACCTGAATATCTTGCGCGAGCTTTTACCTGGCTTGCAGCTCATCGAAGCCCGTGTGGTCGGCGGCGGCGCGCACAGCCCGGCCTGGAACCAGATCAAAGCCGACGTGCTGGGAGTGCCTTACCGCAGGTTGGCCGGCAATGAATTTGGCACCTGGGGCGCCGCCATGCTGGCCGGTAAAGCCGCCGGCCTGTTCGACGACCTGGCCGCCAAAGCCGGTGAATGCGCTCATCCAAGCGGTGCGCCTTGCTTGCCAAACCCTGCCAACCAGGCCGTGTATCGACCGCTGGTCAAAAAATACGCCCACATGGAAGCAATGGCTGCCCAATTTTTTGCCGATACAAACTCTGCTTCCGCTGCGGCTGACCCAGATTAACGGAAAACCATCTGGTTTCCCAGAAAGATGCCAAACCACCACGCAATCCATTAATTTTCGAAAAAAGTATTCGACACCGGGGAGGAAAAAGGTTTTTATTGTTTTTTGTGTGCTTCGCGCACAAAAAACAATAAAAAACATAACTGCTCAGCCGAACGGGTAGGAACCTGAGTAGTTACTAAAAAACACCCATATCTTCTGAACCTGCTTGAGAAGTTATTGAATTTACAGATATCTTTCGAAAAAGGAGATTATTGTGAAAAATCGGATCCGAATTTGTATGATCGGCGCTGGACGGGTCGGTAAAAACCATTCCCGCGCAATTACCCAACACGTACCGGGCGCTGAAATCGTGGCCCTGGTCGATCCCATGCAGACCGTGCGCCAGCAGACGGCGGACGAATTTGGGATCGAGGCCCAATTCGACATCCTGGAACAGGCGATCGACAAAGTCGCCTTCGACGCGGTCATCATCACCACGCCCACGTTTACCCACCGTGCCATCGCCAGCCTGGCAGCCGGTTACGGCAAACATGTTTTCCTGGAAAAACCCATGGCGCTCAACCTGGAGGAATGCGATGCGATTATCCAGGCCGCCCAACAAAATAAAATCCTGCTCCAGCTTGGCTTTATGCGCCGCTTCCAGCCCGAATTTACGGAAGCCATGAGCCGGATCGAGGCCGGCGAAATCGGCCAGCCCATGCTGATCAAATCGCTGACCCATGGCCCCGGCCTGCCGCCGGCCTGGGCACGCGACCTGCGCACCTCCAATGGCATGCTGGCCGAGGTCAACAGCCACGATTGGGACACTATTCGCTGGATGGTCGGCTCGAATTACGACCGGGTCTACACCGAAGTGGCCAATTTCAAAGGCGCTGCCAACAACGTCGATACACCCAACTTTTACGACAACGTCCTGGTTAACGTCCATTTCGAAAACGGCAGCCTGGGCTCGATTTCGGGCATCTGCCCGTGCGGTTACGGGTACGATGGCCGGGTAGAGGTAGTCGGCGAGAAAGGCATCTTGCAGATCGGCGAGTTGCGCGGCCAGGACGTGGTCATTTGCACCAACCGCGACCAGGGCCTGATTACCCCCATTTACCGCACATGGTCGCAGCGCTTCCAATGGGGCTATATCAACGAAATGGAGCATTTCGTCGAGAGCATCCAGAACGAAACCACCCCGAAGGTCGGCGGTGACGAAGGCCGCTGGGCGGTGGCCGGCGTATTGGCCGCCACACGTTCGTTCCTGGAAGAGCGCCCGGTCAAGCTGGCCGAAGTTCTGGAAGAGAAACACCCTCAATGAAAGGAGGGGCAATGTTAGCAGCAGTTTATCACGGCCCGAACGATATCCGCCTGGAAAACGTGCCGGTACCCGCAATAGGCCCCGGCGAATTATTGGTCAAGGTAGAAGACGCCAGCATTTGCGGTACCGACCTGCGCATTCTGCACGGCGGCCATCGCAAATTCCCGGCCGGCACCATCCGCATACCCGGCCATGAAATTGTGGGCACCATCGTCGAAACCGGCCTGGGCGTGACTACCGTCGCCACCGGGCAGCGCGTCTTTGTCGCGCCCAATATGGGCTGTGGCCATTGTGCCCAGTGCATCAGCGGGAACAACAACCTGTGCGCCAACTACGACGCAGTCGGTGTGACCATCGATGGCGGCTTCGC
This sequence comes from uncultured Chloroflexia bacterium, assembly GCA_963704755.1. GTDB lineage: Bacteria > Chloroflexota > Anaerolineae > Anaerolineales > Anaerolineaceae > Bellilinea. The sequence continues at coordinate 3,500,453 of OY969938.1, read as the reverse complement.
GGACTACGTCCGCATACCGGCCAACCTGGTCCTGCAGGGGGGCATTATTCCCCTGGCTCCCAACGTTGACCCGGCCGCGGCCGCCCTGACGGAACCTTTCGCCTGCGTTCTGCGCGGCCAGAATGCCTTGCACATTCAGCCCGGTGAAACGGTCCTGGTGCTGGGCGCCGGCCCGATCGGCGTCATGCACGTCAAGCTGGCCAAGGCGCGCGGCGCCGGGCGGGTAATTGTCAGCGAACCCATCCCCGACCGGGCTGCCCAGGCCGCCCGCATGGGCGCCGACCGGGTGGTCGTCCCCACCCAGGAGGACCTCCAATCCGTGCTGGATCAGGAAACCGGCGGGCTGGGCGCTAACGTGGTCATCGTGGCTGCCCCGGCCAACGCCGCCCAGGAAAGCGCTTTGAGCCTGGCCGGGATCGGCGGGCGGATTTGCTTCTTTGGCGGCCTGCCGAAGGACCGGCCCACCATCCAACTGGATTCGAACCAGGTGCACTACAAAGAACTGGTGATCACCGGTTCGACGGCTTGCAGCACCGAAAATTGCCGCCAGGCCACCCAAATCATCCAATCCGGCCTGGTCGATCTGAGCGAAATGGTCAGCCAGCGCTTCCCGCTTAGTGATGTGGCCCAGGCTTTCGCCGCCGCCGAAGACCGCAAGTCGCTGAAAATCGTCCTGGAACCCTGATGTTCCCCTCGCCGCAACCCCTCCCGGGCAGCACGCGCCTGGTCCAAACCGTTACCGGGCCAGTTCCATTTCCATTATTGGGATTGACCGACGCCCATAACCACGTCTGGATCGACCCGGTGGCCGATTCGGACCCGGCCAGCCCGGTGTTGAACCAGTTCCACCCGATTTGCGCTGAGCTTTACGAATATCATAAGGCCGGTGGAGACACAATTTTGGACTGCCAGCCGGCCGGCTGCGGCCGTAACGGCAATTCCCTGCGGGAGCTGGCCCGGGCCAGCGGCGTCAAGATCGTGGCCTGCACAGGTTTTCATCTGCGCAAATATTATTCTCCGGATTTCTGGCTCTGGCGGGCCAAACCGGAGGGGATCGCCAGTTTTATGGCTTCCGAGTTGTCCGAGGGGCTGGCGGAGACACGCTCGAGTGTTTTTCTCGTTCGAGCAGGCTTCATCAAAATTGCCATCGAAGCGAGCCTGGAAAATACCCCCGCAGCCGCCCTGGAAGGAGCCGCGCTGTGCGCTTCGCAGACCGGCGCAATGCTCGAAATTCACACCGAGAAGGGCGCCATGGCTCATGAAGTAGCCGAGTTTTTCCTGTGCCGCGGGGTTGGCCTGGGCCAGCTCGTGCTGTGCCATATGGACAAACGGGCCGATTTTGGGCTGCATAAAGAATTAGCCCAGGCAGGTGTCCTGTTGGAATACGACACCTTCTACCGGCCCAAGTACCAACCCGAAGAAAATCTCTGGCCGCTCATCGAAAAAATGGTCGCGGCCGGCCTGGCCAATCGGGTTGCCCTGGCCACCGACATGGCCGACCGCCAGATGTACCACAATCTTGGCGGCGGACCCGGCCTGGCCAGTTTACCCACGCACATTCGAAAACAACTGCTCGCTCGTGAGATCCCCCAGGTCGATCTCACCCTGATGTTAGGAGACAATATCGCCCGCCGCCTGGTGGGTTTGCCCGAATAATCCTGTATGCGGAGTTTTTAATGATGTCCGATTTTCCTTTTTCGTTTTCACTCCCCGAATCCAGAACCATCCAGCAATGGGGAGACAACCACCTTCAACGCCGGCTTTCTAATCTCGATGGAATTTTCCTCGATCAAGAAGAATTTCAGCGCATGCTGGCCGCGGATGACCGCCTGATTTACGAAGTTTACGAGATCCGCCGGCCCGAGCTTGCCGGTGAATTTTTGATGGGCCTTTCCATCGTTCACCCGGGCAAGGTGGGCCAGGAGTTCTTCATGACCAAAGGCCATTTCCATTCCATCCTGGAGACCGCCGAACTGTATTACTGCCTGGAAGGCGAAGGCTTTATGGTGATGGAAACGCCCGAAGGAGAAGCGCGGGTCGAGCCGCTTTCGCCCGGGCGCTGCCTGTACGTGCCGCCGCGCTGGGCCCACCGCTCGGTATGCACCTCGCGCCAGGAAAACCTGGTCACGTTTTTTGCCTACCCGGGCAACGCCGGGCACGACTACGGCACGATCGAACGCCAGGGTTTCCACAAGCTGGTCGTCGAAAACGAGAACGGTATCCAGATTGTCGATAACCCACGCTGGAAGAAGGCCTGATCCCATGGATCTTAAAAAAGCACGTTTGTTAGTAACCCCCACTTCCTACGGCAAAAACGACCCCTGCCTGAAGAGCCAACTGGAAGAACAGGTCGGCGAAGTGGTTTACAACCCGACCGGGAAACCGCTCACTTCCGGTGAAGTCGCCAGGCTGCTGCCGGGCATCGATGGCTACATCGCCGGCCTGGACGAGATTAATTGCGACGCTCTGCAAGCTGCCGACTGCCTGAAGGTCATCTCCCGCTACGGGGTCGGCGTCGATAACGTGGACCATTCGGCCGCTCGCCAAAAAAATATTGTGCTCACCAATACCCCCGGCGCCAACTCGGTTTCGGTGGCCGAATTGGCCCTGGCCCTGATGCTGGCCCTGGCCCGCCAGATCCCTGAGGCGGTCGAAGCGGTGCACTGCGGAAAATGGCCCCGTTTGAGCGGGCAATCGCTGCAAGGGAAAACCATCGGCATCCTTGGACTGGGAGCCATCGGCAAACAGCTTGCCCGCCGCCTGGCCGGTTTTGATTGCCGCATCCTGGCCTACGATCCGTATCCAGACCTGGCCTTTATCCAGCAAATGGGCATTAGCCTGCTGGAAATCGATCAGATCCTGCCGCAAGCCGATTTCATCAGCCTGCACTTGCCGCTCCTGCCGGAGACTGCCGGGCTGGTCGATGCTGATTTTCTGGCCAAAATGAAATCGGGCGCTTACCTGGTGAATACTTCCCGCGGCGAAGTGGTCAACGAGGCGGCCCTGTTGCAAGCCCTGCAAAGCGGGCGCCTGCGCGGCGCCGCCCTGGACGCCTTCTCCCCCGAACCGCCTGATCCGCATAACCCCTTGCTGGCCCTGCCCCAGGTGATCGCCACCCCGCACCTCGGCGCACAAACCGACGGCGCCACCAGCAACATGGGCTGGATGGCCATGCAAGATTGCCTGGCGGTTTTACAAGGCCAGGAGCCGTTACACCGGGTGCCATAGTCGCCCCGCTCATTCATACATGTTCCCCTGGAGACACAATGGATAAAAAAGAAACACTGAAAAGGATTCAAAACCTGGGTTTGTTAGCCGTCATCCGCGGTCCTTCCGCCGAGCTGACCGTACAAATGGTCGGTGCACTGGTCAAAGGCGGGGTGAAAGGAATCGAAGTAACCTACAGCACGCCCGATGCCGAAGCTGTGGTCAAAACCCTGAGCGAACAATACGGAGATGAGATTACCCTGGGAATGGGCACGCTCACCGAAGCGGGCCAGGTGGAACGGGCCAAGGCCAGCGGCGCATGTTTCCTGGTCAGCCCAGTTTGCGAACCTGCGCTGGTCAGTGCGATGGTCGCCAGTGGATTGGTCAGCATGGCCGGGGCACTGACGCCGACCGAAGTGCTCCGCTCTTACCAGTTGGGAGCCGACGTGATCAAGATCTTCCCCGGATCGCTGGCCGGGCCCGGTTACATCAAAGCCCTGAAAGGGCCCTTCCCCTATATTCCCATGATGCCGACCGGCGGCGTCAGTGCAGCCAACATTGCGGAATGGTTTGCCACCGGGGTCATCGCCGTGGGCGTAGGCAGTGAACTGTGCCCATCCAAACTCGCCAAAGAAGGCAAATTCGACGAAATTACCCAACGGGCAGTTGAATTTACCCACCTTGTCCAAACCGCTCGAACGAACTAACCTTATCGATAGGATCTCTCATGACAACTCAAACCTCCCTGGAGCACCGCGTTATCACCAAATCCGTCCCCACGTTCTATTTTATCGGGGTAACCACGACCAAATCATCCATTATGAAAGTCTTTCCTTTATGGATGAAAGAAATGGGCCGCACGGATGTCATCATCGAAGGTGTGGATCTCAAGATCCACGATGATCCGCAGAATTACCGCCAGGCCGTAGCCCAAATCAAATACGACCCGCTCTCCCTGGGCGCGCTGGTCACCACCCATAAAATCGACCTGCTGACCGCCGCACGGGACATGTTCGAAATCCTCGACCCCTACGCCCAGATATGTGACGAGGTCTCCAGCATATCCAAAGAGAACGGCAGCCTGGTCGGCCACGCCAAAGACCCCATTTCATCCGGGCTCAGCCTGGACGCCATCGTCGGAGAAAATTATTTCGCCGCCACCGGCGGGGATGTGCTTTGTTTCGGCGCGGGCGGTTCGGCGATCGCGACCTTGCTGCACCTGATCAACAAGCAGAACAAAGGCGACCGCCCGCGCCGCTTTATTCTGGTCAACCGCTCCAAAGGGCGCCTGGATCACGCCAAAGAGATGGTCGGCAAACTCAAAACCGATATCCAGGTGGAGTACATTTGCAACGCCGACCCGCGCAAAAACGACGAAATCATGGCCGGCATGCCCGCCCACAGCGTGGTCATCAATGCCACCGGGATGGGGAAGAATTCGCCTGGTTCGCCGATCACCTGGGAAGGCCAATTCCCGGCCAACGGGATCGCCTGGGAATTCAATTACCGCGGTGAACTCGACTTTTTACACCAGGCGCTCGCCCAGGCCGAAAAACGGCCTTTGAAAGTGGAGGATGGCTGGGTTTACTTCATCCACGGCTGGACCCAGGTGGTTGCCCAGGTGCTGCACTTCGACCTGACCCCCGAACTGCTCGACCGGCTGACCAGGGCCGCCGAGATCGTCCACAAATAACGCTTATTTCGACCTACTCTCAGGTTAATTCTCGGGTTGCAGACGATCGCACCCCGAGAATTATTGTAACTATTCAGGCTCTAGTTAAATAGTACTCCGAATTTGAGGTACGTGTGGGGGCTAAGCCCCCACACGTACCTCAAATTCGGGGTTCTTACCGCAGATACTCAATCCGGCTGGTAGATGCGCAAATCCAGGACCGGCCGGAACTGGCTCGTTTTAGGCTTCGCCTTGGCGTACAAATTCGACATGTAGCTGGCCGGGTTGGCCCGGATCTGGCGTAAGGCCCGGCGGGTGAGCGCGTCGGCCGCGCGGTTATTCCGCCGCGGCAGCCATTCCCAGATCAACTCGTCGAACCCGCGGGCGGCCTGGCAGGCCCGCCGGTTCAGCGGGCGGATATGGTCTGAATTGACCGCGGCTTTGCCGCGCATCTGATCGATCAGCGATTTGGCATCCCCGATCACCAGGATGGTTTCACCTGTCGCGCCCATGTCGTGCAGCGCCTCCAACCCCTCGATCAGACCCAGGTACTCGGCGATGTGCGAGCTGGCGTTGTGGGCCTGGACATAGCCGCCGTGCCCGCGTGCCAGCACCCGGCCGTCGCGTGAAATGATCCAGCCATAACACATGAAACCGGCGCTGCTGAATTTTCCGCCCTTTTTGGGAATACTCATGTACAAACCGTCGAAGCGAAGCGTCAATGTCATATCACCCTCGTAGTAAACGAAACGACCGGTGTTGAGACAGTCTCAACACCGGTCGCTCATGGCAGGCTCACCTTGCAAAGCCATAAATAAGGAGAGGAAAATGGATTATTGCTGTAACGTAAATGGGATCTACCCATAAATTCTGAACAAGGCTCCTGGTCTCTACAGGAATTAACTATCTATATTTTCCATATTTTCGTAAAACATACAAGCAAAATTGGGTAAACAATAGGTTAAGAGATTGTTTTATAGTTTTTCGCCTGCTTCGCACGCGAAAAACTATAAAACAATCGATCCCTCTTGGATGGCTGAGCAGCCACAATTAGTTTTTAATCGTCCACCTTTTCCACCACCACGGTCAGGTTGGCCGCCAGCGCAGCAATCGCTCCAATGGCTGCCCAAACAGGCAGTAGAACCACGCCGACCACACCTAACGTCAACGGGATTTCGATCATGGTGCGCCCGGTTTCGTCTTTGATGATCACCCGGCGGATATTGCCTTCGTGAAAAATCTCTTTGACTTTAGAAACTAAATCTTCACCGCGAACACGAAATTCTTCGTAATGGACTTTCTGTTCCTGATCACTCATTTTATGCCTCCTGGCTTGAGTTTAATTGTATCGCCGCAAACTTCATGTTAAGTCTACGTAACTCTGCAGAAATGGTTACCGGGCAATCGCATCATGCCGATTTAGTCCCAACAGAGAGATAATTTTGAGTGTTATTTTGGGGCTTAGCCCCAAAATAACACTCAAAAACCCATTCTTTGGGGAATTGCCCTCGAAATGCAGGCAGGCTGCAATCGACCTGCTCATTCCCGTTAACCATTCCGCCGTTATAATTACCCGGTGATCCCGTTAAGCGACCTCCAACACCGGATCGAGGCGGCCCTGGCCGCCCGCCAGGACCTGCTGCAGGAACCTCACCAGGGGGCATTCCGCCTGTTCGCCGGTTTCTTCGAAGGCTGCCCGGAGCTGGTCATCGACGCGTATGGACCTTGCCTGGTGCTCTTCGATTACAGCGACCCGCCCGGCGGCTGGGGCGAGCTGCTCACCCAGGCCTTACCGGCCTGGCTGGTGGACCGGCTGCCCTGGGTCACATCGATCCTGCTCAAAAACCGCCAATCCACAGACGAGAACGAGCGCCGCGGCCGGCTGGTCTGGGGCAAAACGCTCCCCGAGAGCTTAATAGAAGATGACATCCACTATGCGCTGGATTTGCGCCTCAACCAGGATTGTGGTTTTTACCTGGATACCCGCGAACTGCGCCGCTGGCTGCACGCATCCATGCGGGGCAAGCTGGCGCTGAACACTTTTGCCTACACCGGCAGCCTGGGCGCGGCCGCCCTGGCCGGCGGCGCGGACCGGGTCATCCAGACCGACCGCACCCGGCGCTTCCTCGACCTGGCCGGGCGTACCTGCCGGCTGAACGGCTGGCCTGATGCGGCCCACCGCGAGATGACCGGCGACTATTACCGGGTCATCGCCGGGCTGAAAAAGGCCGGCAGCCTGTTCGACTGTGTCATCCTCGACCCGCCCTTCTTCTCGTCCGGCGTCTCCGGCAAGGTGGATATCCAGGCCGAATATGTGACCCTGGCGAACAAAATCCGCCCGCTGGTGGCCCACGACGGCTGTCTGGTGTTGGTCAACAACTCGATTTTCACCAGCGGGGCTCAATTCAGCCAATCGCTGGAGCAATTATGCACCAACGGCTACCTGCACCTGGCAGAGCGCATCCTGGTGCCGGAAGACGTGGCCGGCTATCCGGCCACCCGCGTCAGCCGGCCGCCGGCCGACCCGGCGCCGTTCAATCACTCCACCAAAATAGCCGTGCTGCGGGTAACCCGCAAGGACGGTGCGATCGCCAGAAAAGGGCTCAAGCGGCCCGTGGAGTGATATCCGCCAGCGGCTTGAAGCGCACCGCCGACCAGGTCTCGTCGATGGCCACGTTGGCGATGCCGCGGTAGCCGGCTTCCTTGAGCACATCCCAGCCGCTGTCCCGGTTGATATCCGTCTCGATACCTTTGCCGCGTTTGGGGTAAGCAAACCACATCACGCCGCCCGGTTTGATGACCGAGAGCATCTGGGGGGCATGCTCTTCAACCTGGACCCGGCTTGTGACGTATACCAGACCAAAATCGAATTCCCCATCTGCTTCGGTCAGCAATTGGGTCCCTTCTGGCAGAGGCAAAAGCTTTTCCAGGTAACCCGGTGGTGAATTCAGCACCAGCATGCGATACTCAGCTTTGACAACCAGCTTTTTGAGCAACGGGTTATCCATACACACCTCCAATCTACTTCACTATTTCAAGTTATAGCGATATTGCCCCGGCACGCTAAAGCAGACCTCATCCCCATCCACCAACAGTCCCGGCTTCTCGACCACGGCTACCAACCCCCGCTTGTGCATGGCCGCCTTGACAAACCCTTCCACCAGACCGGGGTGGTCCGGGTGCTTCTCTTGAATCACCCGCCCGGGATTCTTGCAAGGCAGGTTTTCACCGGTCAGCGAAAGGACGGTGCCATGCGGGAAGAAAATCCGCGTCATGGGTGGCAGCAAGGTCAGTTCGGGAATGCCCTCCAGGGCCAGGTTAGCCCCCAACCAGTCCGGTAAGACTTCGGGCAGGCCCATATCCCTGGCGATTTGATCCAGCTCCTCGACCGAGACAATCGAAATCTGGCGGTGGTTGCGAATCACCGTCCCCAATGTATAAAACGGCGTACGGCTGTCGGAAAGGTGGGTAAGGCCGGCATGTTTATCCCCCACCAGCCCTTCGAACCCGGCGCTCACCTCGTGGACACGGGTCGATTCCAGCGAGTGAGGATCCAGGCATAACAGTAAAGCCTTTACGTGACCAGTATAATCCGTTTTCATGGCGCAACTCCTCTACCGGGTTATCAGGGGCGCGTCAGGTATGTGCATCGAAAATCATACCAGTGCATAGCGGTATGGGGATTATAGCGTAAACCGAGTCGCATACACAAAGTGAAATGTTGGTTGTTACTCAGGTTAATTCAGATAAGAGAGGTGTTTTTATTATTTTTTGCGGGCGAAGCCCGCAAAAAATAATAAAAACACCTCTCTTTTGGGGTAGTTGCGTAGTTATAATATTTTGTAACTACGCAGCCCAACGGGTAAGTCGCCCGAATTTGAGGTGTATGCGGGGGCTTCGCCCCCGCATACACCTCAAATTTGAGAACTTTTTAATAGAAACTTGTGTCGTTATAATAATTTTACAAATGACGTTTCCTGCGCCACAGCCAGAACGTTATGGCCAACGCCACACCCGGCAGCGCGGCCGAAGAGGGGCAGACCTTGTCGAACAGGCTCTGCACGCCGGTGTGAATCTGCTGTTGGAGCCACTGCAAGACCAGGTTCTCGATGTTGTTGACCTGGTCCTGGGCCCACTGGTGGATTTGGTTTTGCAGCTCCACCTTGCGCGACTCGAGCTCCTTAGGGATGGCCACCAGGCTGATCACCAGGGGATGGTCACTGAGGGTGGTATCGCCGCGTTTGAGCTCCCACGAGGAAGTAAACACCCCGCTCTTATCAAAAGGAGGCGTCGTCCAGGTAAAGCTGGTCGATTCGTCCGGGGCCAGCGGAGTTTTCAAATCCAGGCGCTGGCCGGCGCCCCAATCATTGCGCACATTGTTCAGGTACACGTCCCCCGGCTGCCAGGTGACGCTGCCGTTGTTCTGCACCGTGATGGTAATCTCCTGGGTTTCGCCCACCACCACCACCGGCCAGGCTGGCTGGCTGGAGAGGATCGCGGCGTAATCCGAAACCACCCCGTCCACCACGCCGATCGCCTGGGGGATGGTGCGTTCGGAGTACACGTATGGCTGCCCGTGGCACAATAGTTGGGCCGAATCGCCGCCATCCAGCATCATCACCTGGCTCGCCCCAAAACTGCGCAGCACCGATGCGGCGTCCGCCTGGCGAGTGGTCTTGGAGACCAGGAACAGCACCTCTTCAGCCTGCCCATCACCGTTCAGGTCTGCTACCCCTACAAAAGTGCGTCCCACCAGGTCGCGCGGGCCTTTGTCGGCATCCTCGCTCAAGCCGGCCAGGATGTCCGGCGCGCTCGAGCCACTCAGTGCGTCCTTGCTCAACGACTGGATGGCCGCGTGGTCGCTCCAGATCTCCAGCATCATTTGCTTGCCCTCGTAAGAGCCGCCATCCCCGCCCCCGCTGGCCAGGGTTCCGTCCACTTTTAGGGGAAAAGCCAGTTGAGCCGGGTCATCGTTGCTGGAAAAGAAAGCCCCATTGAGCACGCAAAAGGCCTTGCTATTGGAGCCGCTGAAATCGGTCCAGAAATCGGAAAGGGACCGGCGTGCATAGCTGGGATTATCGCCCCCGTAATACCCGCTGCCCGTACCCGCGCTGCCCACCGTCCCGGTCAGGAACTGCAAGCCGGCCTTTTTATTCAGGTTAACCAGCAAAACGTAGTCAGGCGTTCCGCCGGGGTAGTCCTTGCTATACAGGCTGACGCCGCTGCCCGATTCGATCAGGTTGAAGTCTGGCGGTACCTGGGCGGGTTGGCTGCTGGCGGCTACCGGGAAAACGATCAACGCCGGCGCCAGGCACAATCCCACCAATGTGCAGATAGACCAATTGAGAATCTTTTTAAGGCTCATTGTTTTTCACTTGCCCGCCCTCCGTACCGGCCGGACGCGTGCCCGGGCAAAGTCATTGGCTCGCCCGGCAGCCAGGTTCGGGCCGAAAAAGGTCGCTCAGGAAGGCAGGAACGATGAATCCAGGAGCAAGATCAGTGCCAGAATCAGCGCTCCGGCCAAAATCGTCCACAATGGGCTGCGCGTTCGCCAGGCCACCAGGGCCGCCGCCAGCCCGGCCAGGGGGCGCGGGTTGGACCAGTCCAGGGCGATATGCCCGCCCTGCACGAACAATTCCTGAAAAATGATCGCCGTTAACACCGCCGGGGGTACAAAACGCAGACCGCGGGTGACCAGCGGCGGAGTCTCGATTTTGCCAAACAAGGCGATAAAAGAAAGCCGGATCAGGTAAGTCAGCAAGCCGGCCACAATCAGCAAAATCCACAGGGTCATGCCCGCCTCCTCTCCACCAGCATCCCAATCGCGATGCCGGCCAACGCCGCCAGGATCAGACCCAGGTTATACGGCAGGCGGTAGAAGGCCACCGCCAGGATCCCGGCTCCCAGCGCAGCCGCGGCCCCGGCCCGGTCTTTTAGTGAAGGCACCACCATGGCGATGAAAGTCAGCGCCAAAGCGAAATCCAGCGGCCAGGTGGTAGGGATGACGGCCCCGAGGAAAATTCCAATGGCCGTGCTGATCTGCCAGGTGGACCACAAGCCCACCCCCGCGCCAAACAAATACCAGTGCCGGTTGGGTGAAAAACCATCCCGCTCGTACTTGATAATACTGACCGCATATACTTCGTCGGTCAGGAAATAAGACAAAATTACTTTCCAGCGGTTGGGCAGGTGCTTGAGATAAGGCGCCATCGAGGCCGAATACAGTAAATGGCGCAGGTTGAGCACGATTACCGTCAGGACCGCAACCCAGGCGGGCGAATCGACGGCCAACAACTGCACCAACGCTAACTGGGACGACCCGGCAAAGATGATGGCCGAGGTCGCCTGGGCGGCCCCCACCGGTAAACCGGCAGCCATCGCCAGCACGCCGTAGATCATGCCGAAGGGCACAATCCCGACGATCAACGGCAGCACGCCCTGCAGTCCCGACAGGAATTCGCGTCCGCGGGTAGGGGCTTCAGGCGTTATCGATTTTGCCAATGCCGGAGAAGACGTCTCCACAATATAAACCTTCCAGAAAAATATCCTTATTACCGCTCAACCTCTGCAGGTACAGGCTTTTGATTAAACCACAGCTCTTATCCATTGGGAATGAAAAAACACATAAACTCTCGGGTTTGTGCAAGAAGTTTCCCAATTCGGGGTGTACGCGAGGGTAAACCCCTCGCGTACACCCCGAATTGGGAGTTCTTACCCGTTAGGCTGAGCAATAACCCAAAACACACATCCCGTCATATGTCCACTGCCAGGAAATAATATGACCCATATCATGACTAATTACACCTACATTATCTATATATATTTGGCTGCTCAATCCTTAAAATGAAAAGTGTTGTTCAGTTCATCGAAAAAAAGTAGCGTGGCGACCTCCTTCTTTTCAGCATGGCCTGAGTGGTGTCGAATGGTTATTGGTTTTCCAAGAAAGGATCCCCCCAATGGCTGAAAAAGAGATAATTGTCAACGGCGAACGGTTGCCGACGATGAAAGAAATCAACAAAGTTCTGGCTCCTTACCAGAAGTCCGATCTGCGCAAGAGTATCTGGCAGTTGGTGAATACCCTGGTGCCCTATATCGCCCTGTGGTATTTGATGATTCTTAGCCTGAAAGTTTCTTATTGGGTGACCCTGGGACTGGCGCTGGTAACGGCGGGTTTCATGGTACGCCTGTTTATCTTCTTCCATGATTGTGGGCATAATTCCTTCTTTCCCACCACTACACTCAATAAACGGGTCGGCTTTTGGCTGGGCGTGCTGACCTTTACCCCCAGCGAACACTGGTGGCATTCGCACGCCATCCACCACGCCACCAGCGGCAACCTGGACAAGCGCGGTACCGGCGATGTGACCACCCTGACCCTGGAAGAATTCTATGACAAAGCCTGGCTGGGACGCCTGGGCTACCGCTTCTTCCGCAACCCGGCCATCATGTTCCTGCTCGGGCCGATCTTTATGTTCCTGATCATGCACCGCCTGCCGCTGCCCAACTACGGCAAACGCCAGACCCGCAACGTTATCATCACCGACCTGCTCATCCTGGCCGAAGCCGTCGGTTTTAGCCTGCTGATCGGTTGGAAAGGCTACCTGATGATCCAACTCCCGGTGCTCATCATGGGCGGGATTGGCGGAATCTGGCTGTTCTACATTCAGCACCAGTTCGAGGACAGCTACTGGGACCGGGCCGAAAACTGGAATTACGTCGCCTCCGCTTTGCTAGGCGCTTCCTATTACAAATTACCCAAGATTTTGGAATGGTTCAGCGGCAGCATCGGCTACCACCACATCCATCACCTCAGCCCGCGCATCCCCAACTATAACCTGGCCCAATGCCAGAAGTCCTCGCCCCTGCTGCAGAAATGGGCCCGCGTAGTCACTATTCCAGAGAGCATTCGGGCTGTGCGTTTGAAGGTGTACAACGAGCCGGCCCGCAAAATGGTTGGCTTCCCGCAGAAAAGTGCCCGACAGATCGAAGTCGTCACGCCGCTGGAAGGCGGGGATTAAGAGGGATTTTAACCACGGAGGACACGGAGAAGAAAAAATTCTTCTCCGTGTCCTCCGTGCCTCCGTGGTGATTTTCTTTACTGGCGTTTAAGGGCAGCCTCGGCCGACGGGAAGGAGAGCCCGGGCCGATCCGCTTTATGCTTCTACCAGAAATGTAGGTGGGTGTAGGGCTCAAGGAGAACGCCGAGGAATCGTCGAGCGGCACCCTATCCAAACCTTGCCCGTAACCCACCATTATGTACGGATGGTGGGTTATGGGCAATTCCTGGGTTGGGACATCCACTTTTTGTTCGCCAGCATTTTTTATGAGCCCTGCACCCACCCTACAGCGCTAATCGCTTGCGTTTGGTCAGGATCAAAAGCATGACCAAGCCGGGCTTTGAAAGCCGGGCTAAGTGGTGAAGATTCAGAGTAAAATCAACTTCCATCCTGAATCCTGCGACTTATCCCATGCAAACCGACACCCCGCAAATCGCCAAACACTCCCCGCGCCTGATCGCCATTTCTCAGGCGGTGCTGGTGACGGTGTTATGGTCGTCCTCGTGGGTATTGATCAAGTTCGGCCTGGCCGATATCCCGGCCCTGACTTTTGCCGGCCTGCGCTACGGCCTGGCTTTCCTGTGCCTGGCGCCGTTCGCCTTCTCGCGCCGCTCTCTGCCGGCCGTGCGGGCCCTCGGCAAAGCCGACTGGCTGCGCCTGGCCTTGCTGGGACTGCTCTATTACACCCTCACCCAGGGGGCTCAATTCCTGGCCCTGGACTACCTGCCGGCCATCACCACCACCCTGCTGCTGAACTTCTCCGGCATCGCTGTGGCCCTGTTAGGCATCGTCCTGCTGGCCGAACGCCCCGGGCTGGGCCAATGGGCCGGGGCGCTGCTCAATATTTTGGGGGTCTTGATCTACTTTTACCCGGTCAACCTGCCGGCCGGTGAAGTACTCGGCATCGCCTTTGCCATGACCGCCGTTCTGGCGAACGCCGGTTCATCCGTGCTGGGACGCTCGGTCAACCGCGGCGCCCAAATCCCGCCTCTGGTGGTGACCGCCATCAGCATGGGCATTGGGGCTGCCATCCTGCTGGTCGCCGGCCTGGCCACCCAGGGCCTGCCGGTTTTGAGCCTGAAGAGCTGGCTGATCATCGTGGTCCTGGCCGTGGTCAACACTGCTTTCGCCTTCACGCTCTGGAACCGGTCCTTGCAGGTGCTTTCGGCCATGGAATCGAGCATCATCAACAACACCATGACCGTCCAGATCGCCATCCTGGCCTGGATCTTCCTGGGCGAACGCATCACCTGGCAGGGCGGGGTCGGCCTGGCGCTGGCCGTCCTGGGGGTCGGTCTGGTGCAAATCCGCAGGAAGGGTAGTTAACCACGGAGACACGGAGGACACGGAGAAGAAAAAAGACAAATCCTTCTCCGTGCTCTCCGTGTCTCCGTGGTTTATTTCTCCTATGCGCGCTGCCGGCGGAACACCCACACCAGGCTAAAAACGATGGCCAATTCCACCAGCAGGCCGATCCAAATCGACACCGGCGCGTACCAGGTGATCAGCCAACCCAGCCCGGCCGCCGCTCCGGCCAACCAGCGGGCCCGGTTGAGCGGGCGCAGCAGTACGAGCAGGAAAGCTGCCAAAAAGATAACCGCTGCGCCGACATAGACGAAGAACTCGAAGTTGGCCTGAGCCGGCGGCTCGATCTGGCCCTCGACCCGTTCCTGGATGCCAACCAGGATCTTGCGCACGGCCAGGTGATCGGTGAATTCGGTGAACAGGTCCAGGCCCAACAGGCCCGGCTGAGACAGGCTGTGGTAGCTCCAGCGGATGCGCATGACCAGGCGGGTGCGAGACCCATCCAGGGGGTAAAGCGCCCAGGTGAACGCGCCCGGGTTCGTGCTGCTGGTCCCCTGCCAGATCAGGTACTGATACGGCTCGATCGCGCCAAAGACCATTTGAGCCACGGCGCTGATCGGCACCACGTCGCCTACCTGAAAATGCTGGTATTCATCGACAATCCGGTCCGCGCTGCGCGGGCCGCTGGGACTGCCCATGTTTTCGAGGATATCGTAGCCGTAGAACCCGGCCCGGCCGTAGCCGATCTGGACCAGCCAGGGCCAGATCTGCTCGGGTGTCCCGTCGATGGTGATGGCGCGGGTCGCCAGGAAGGTTGGGTTTGGATCGAGCGCATCGCCGGGCATGGGCCGCTCGATTTCTGCGCGCGTGGCGCCCCAATGGAGCTGGTACGGGCGCGCCACCAGTACGTAGGCGCCCAGAACCAGAACGAGTATGGCCAGGTCGGCCAAAAACCGCTTGAGAAAAGTATCTTGCTTCATTTCAACTTCCCGAATGCCGGTCAGGGCATATTCTAGTCCATCCTGCGCCAATCCCCCCATTCCACTGAAGGCTGCCCGGATCGTGATTTGTTCATTGGGCCGGCCTGCTCGGGTAAAACCGGCTTGCGCAGGCCAGCTCACATATTCCAGAACACGTTAAGTCTCGTCAGCCTTGCGGCGTATTCGCTCAGCTCATCCCCGGGCGGAACACGGCCAGGGCAATCGTGATCAGCACCACCACACAGGTAGCCACGGCCAGGGCGCCATGGAAACTGACCGAGGACGGGTCCGGGACACCGTTGGTAGCATGTGAGCGGATCCAGAAACCGCACAGCAGGGTCGAGCCGAGCATCAAAACATCCACAACCGATAGGATAACCATCAAGATTTTCATTATTTGTTTTCCTTCTTGTTTTCAAAAAGAATGAGATTGAAAAGTTGATCCACAACCGGCTCGAGCTGGTTCGGATCCTCTAGTTTGATTCCCATATAGGCTTCAAAGGCTTCCTTTTTAAGCAAGACCATCTGCAAAGTGCTCATCAAGGTGGCCGCTTTGAGCCGCAGGGTCAATTCATCCTGGGTGCCCTGGAAAATGGCCCGCACCAGCGGCAGGATCATCAGCGAGGTGGCCATGCCGCCTTTTTGGATGTCCATCAACAGGCTGGATTTAGCCATGTCCAGGTTGGGCAGCGAGATCCGCGCCGTTTCCAGGAAAAGTCCGCGCAGGCGCGCCAGGGGAGTCTGGTCGCCGGACTGCTTGTCGTCGAGCCAGTGCATCACTTCAGCCAGGAAGACCTGATTGTAGGCTTCGTAGAGCAGGTTGTCTTTCGATTGGTAGTGGTAGTTGATCGACCCCACCGCTACCCCGGCCCGCTCGGCGATCTGGCGGGTGGTGACCCGCTCGGCGGTGTGGAACTCGTTCATCAACTCGATGGCCGCCAGGCGGATGCGCTCTTTCTGATCGGCAATAGCTGGATCAACCATAATTTTTGAATGCCTCCTGAACGTTATTTGAACATGTTCAGTATATATTCAGACAGAGGAAATGTCAAGAGGTTTAACGAAAATCATAGCGGAAAGGTGATAAGTGTCAGGGCGATTGCAGCCTGCCTGCTTTTCAAGGGCAATTCCCCAAAGAATAGGTTTTTGAGTGTTATTGTGGGGCGTAGCCCCACAATAACACTCAAAATTACCTCTCTTTTGGGACTAAATTGGCATGATGCGATTGCCCTGTGATAAGTGTCCTGGGGATATCAGAATTCCTTCCCTAAAATCCGCACATTGAATTTTTTTGGGGGAGGTTGGGAGGAGGCAGAAATCGCCGGGTTGACAGCCCGCAGGTCCTTAGGTTAGCGCTTCGCCCTCATTCCCCGGCCCATTCCCCCGTTCTGGGGGAAGGGAGTCTGGATGTCAACAGGCAGTGCTTGGCCGGCGCAGATTCCTCCCCTAAAATCCGCACTTTGGATTTTGGGGGAGGTTAGGTGGGGGCAAAGAGCGCCGGTTGGCCAGCCCGTGGGCTCGAAATAACTGCGCTGAAGAGCGGCCTCGGTCTGGAGACCGGGCCGATCTGCTTGGTGGCAATTCCTTAATTAAATTGCCTCTCATTATAAAATTTTTCCTCAGCGCTCTCAGCGCCTCTGCGGTAAATTATCAAGCCCCGGCGCCCTGCCCCCCTGCCCTGCTTTCCCCTAAATCAAAATCGATTTGGAGGGAAGAGCCAGATTCCCCAAAAGATTCTCTGCGCGCTCTGCAGCAAGCCATTTCCCCCGTGCCTTATGGTTTTTTTTAGGCAGCGCCATATTGGTGCGTTCCGGGCACGCCAGGTTAGGCTAATGGTTTGGTTATTCAACTATGTTCTCGATGTCAGCCCTCAAACGCACCCTACGACAATGTTCTTTCAAATATTCTTCTCTGTGAACTCTGTGTTCTCTGTGGTTTTCCTTCTTCTCTTCTCCGTGTTCTCCGTGCCTCCGTGGTTAATTCCCCCTCAATCTCCACCAGGCAAAAACAGATCCACAAACCGATTCACCGGGGTGGCATCCAGCCGGTCAGGATCGGCGAAGAGCTCCCGGAGGGCTGCGATCCGCCCGGCCGAGAAGCGCCTGGCCAAATTGCGCTCAAATTTCTCCCCCAGCAGCGGAGTCGCCTCGGCCCGCCGGCGGCGGTGCCCCAGCGGATATTCCACAGTCACATTTTCAGTGGCCGTTCCGTCCTTGAAAAACACCTGAACCGCATTGGCGATCGAGCGTTTTTCGGGTTCCAGGTAATCGCGCGAGAACTGCTTGTTCTCCACCACGGTCATCTTCTCGCGCAAGGCATCGATGCGCGGATCGGCAGCGGCTTCGTCCTCGTAATCGGCCGCCGTCAGCTCGCCAAAAATAAGCGCGACCGCGGTCATGTACTGGATGCAGTGATCCCGGTCGGCCGGGTTGTTCAGCGGCCCGCGCTTGTCGATAATACGCATGGCCGAACTCGTGGGTCACAATGACCACCCGCTCGATATCCTCCAGGCGATCCTGGACTTGCGCGTGCAGCTTGAACCCGGCCTCCACCGCCGTCTGGGCGTGGAACTCGGCCGGGAAGGAGACCTTGAAGAGCACGTTTTCCATCACATACGAGCCGTAGCCCTGGCGGAACTCGAACGGGCGGCCCTTTAAGAACACATCGTAAAAACCCCAGGTTTCCGCGCTGAGCGCCGAGGGATAGCCCATTTCGCCCTTCCACGCCAGCAGCGCCAGGGTCACCCCACGCGCCGAGGCATCCCCGGCGGCCCAGGACTTGCGCGAGCCGGTATTGGGCGCGTGCCGGTAGGTGCGCAAGGCCGGCCCATCGATCCAGGCGTTGGACAGCGCATTGACGATTTGCCCGCGGTCGCAACCCAGCAGGTCCGCCGTCACCGCCGTGGTGGCAACCCGCACCAGCAGCACGTGGTCCAGGCCGACCCGGTTGAAACTGTTGCCCAGGGCCATCACTCCCTGGATCTCGTGAGCCTTGATCATGGCCGTCAGCAGTGAGCGCACGCTCGGCGGGGTTTTTCCTGCTGCCGCAGCCTGGTTGGAGAGCCAGTCCGCCACCGCCAGAATCCCGCCCAGGTTATCGGAAGGGTGGCCCCATTCGGCCGCCAGCCAGGTATCGTTGAAATCCAACCAGCGAATCATCGCGCCGATATCGAAGGCGGCCTTGACCGGGTCGAGCACATAATCTGTACCCGGCACGCGGGCACCCTGCGGCACGACCGTCCCCGCCACCAGCGGACCCAGCAATTTGGTGCAGGCCGGAAAGGCCAGAGCGGCCATGCCGCAGCCCAATGTATCCATCAGGCACAGCCGGGCGGTAGCGTACGCTTCCCGGCTGGTCACCGGATAGTCCAGTACGTAATCAGCAATATCGACCAGCTCGCGGTCGGGCTGGGGACGAATATTCAGGTCGGATTGGGCCATCCCTTTAGCTGCGTTTGTCGATCATGACATAATCGCGCGGCGACGGGCCCACGTACGTGGCCGATGGGCGGATGATCTTCCCGTCCTGGCGCTGCTCGATGATGTGGGCCGACCAGCCGGCCGTGCGGGCCATCACAAACAGCGGGGTGAACATAAAGGTGGGGATACCCATCATGTGATAGGTCACCGCGCTGTACCAATCCAGGTTGGGGAACATGCGCTTCTCGTCCCACATGACCGACTCGATTGACTCGGCAATGTCGCACAGGGTTTCATCGCCGTAATCCTTACACAGCGAACAGGACAGGCCCTTGAGGATCTTAGCCCGCGGATCGGAGATGGTATAGACCGGGTGCCCAAAGCCCAATACGATGCCCTTGTTGGCCAGGGTGGTGCGAGCGCCATCAGTCGCTTCTTGAGTTGTGCGGAAACGCTCGATATACTCCATGGCGCCCTCATTGGCGCCGCCGTGTTTCTTGCCTTTGAGCGCCCCAATCGAGCCGGTGATGGCCGAATACATATCCGTGCCGGTGCCGGTGATTACCCGGCTGGTAAAGGTGGAGGCGTTGAACTCGTGCTCGGCGTACAGGATGAACGAGACATCCATGGCGTGCTCGTACAGGTCGCTGGGCTTCACCCCATGCAGCAGGTGCAGAAAATGCCCGGCGATCGAATCGTCATCGGTCTCGACCTCGATCCGCCGGCCGTGATGGGCGAACTGGTACCAGTAATTCAAAATAGAGGGGAAAATCGCCAGCAACTGGTCGGCGATATGGCGGGCGCCTTCCACGCTGTGATCCTCTCGCTCCGGCAGGACCGCCCCCAGCATGGAACAGCCGGTGCGCAGCACGTCCATTGGATGCGCCGCCGCCGGGATTTGCTCCAGAACCGTTTTCACCGGGGCCGGCAGCCCCCGCAAGTCTTTCAACAGGCGCCGGTAGCGGGCCAGCTCGTTAGGCAGGGGCAGTTCGCCATGCACCAGCAAAAAAGCGACCTCCTCGAAACTCGAAAACTCGGCCAGGTCGTTGATATCGTACCCTCGGAAGCGTAAATCATGCCCCAGGGTTCCAACCGTACAGATTGCAGTGTTTCCAGCCGGTACACCAGAAAGGGTTACTGATTTTTTCTTGGTTTCCTTTTTTGACAGGACTTGGTCGCTCATTCCATTTTCTCCCTTGCAAAGAGTTGGTCAAGCTTTTCTTCGTAAGCGTAGTAATTGAGAACATCGTACAAATCGGCCCGCGTTTGCATTTGCTCCAGGGTGCCGGCCTGGCTGCCTTCTTTCCGCAGGGTCTGGTAAACGCTCAGCGCCGCCGCGCTCATGGCCCGAAAAGCTGACAGGGGGTAAAGTGCCAGGCTGACCCCCGCACTGGCCAATGCCCCGGTTGAAAACAGCGGCGTTTTGCCAAATTCGGTGATGTTGGCCAGGATGGGCACGCCGGTTGCCTCGGCAAAGGCCCGGTAGGTGTCCAGGTCTTCCACTGCCTCAGCGAAAATCATGTCCGCGCCGGCCTGGACGTAGGCCACTGCCCGCTCGATGGCGGCGTTTTGGTCTTCCACCGCCAGGGCGTCCGTGCGAGCCATGATCACAAAGCCCGGATCGCTGCGCGCATCCACCGCTGCCTTGATCCGGTCCACCATCTCTTGCGGCGGCACCAGCGCCTTGCCCGGGCGGTGCCCGCAGCGTTTAGCCTGCACCTGATCCTCGATGTGCAGGCCGGCCGCGCCAGCTTTGACCAGCGAGCGTACCGTGCGGGCAATATTGAAAGCGCTGCCAAAGCCGGTATCCGCATCGACCAGCAGCGGCAGCGAGCAGGCGCCTGTGATACGGTCCACATCGGTCAGCACATCGTCGAGGGTGGTTATGCCCAGGTCGGGCACACCTAATGAAGCGGCGGCCACCCCACCGCCCGATAGATAAATGGCCCTGTACCCCGCTTTTTCAGCTAACAATGCTGCGTACGCATTGATCACCCCCACAACCTGGAGCGGTTTTTCTACTTCGAGGGCCTGTCGGAAGCGAAAACCGGGTGTAGATGAAGCATCCACGGCCACCTCGGGTGACGAATAAGAAATTGGTAACCAATCAGGCCTTGGCAAGGTGTTCCCAAATTTGAGGGCTCTTGCGGGTTGACCTGAACAGTTACAGAAATTGAAGAAACCAGGGGGAAAGTGAACGGCTCGAGCGAAACCTGGATCCTTCTCGACTGTAAAACCTGCTCAAAAACCAAAAAGGCGGAGAAAAAATCCCGGTGAGCAGTGACGATTTTCTTTAAATCATACCAATCGTGATAATCAAAGTCAAATATATCCATGGTTGAACTGAAAATTCATCACTTTGTAGGATAAAGGATGATCCTCGCGGGCAGAATTTACCGGCTGGTCGATCTGGCCGCTCAGAAAATCGCAAATCGCTTCATCTCAGGAGCGTTAAGCCTGGCTTTACTCTGTAAAGAAATGTCTGACAAATCATGATATAATCGGGAAAATATTCACCTTCCGGCTGGCCCGGGATTGCCCTATAATATTCTTATTGAGAGAGCCGGCAAATGGCCAGGTTCTCGTTGTCGAATTTCCCTCCCAAGGACGGATCAAATGAAAAAATATAATTTCAATGCAGGACCTTCCATCCTGCCCCAGGAAACTATCGATGGAACCGCCGAAGCTGTGAAAAACTTCAATGGGAGTGGGCTTTCCATCCTGGAAATCTCCCACCGCAGTAAAGACTTCGAAGCCGTAGTCGATGAATCGGTAGCACTTTTCAAAGAGTTGTTGAACATCCCCAGCGGGTACTCGGTCATCTTTGTGGGCGGTGGCGCCAGCACGCTGTTCTTCCAGGTGCCATACAATCTTTTGGAAACCCAGGCGGCCTACTTGCTGACCGGCACCTGGGCCGAGAAAGCAGCCAAAGAGGCCGGCTTGTTCGGCGAAGTCCAGGTTGTTGCATCTTCGAAAGACAAAAATTATACCTATATTCCCAAAGGCTACACCATTCCCGCAGACGCAGATTATTTCCATATTACCACCAACAACACCATCTTCGGCACCGAACTGCGCACAGACATGGATTCCCCGGTACCGCTGGTGGCGGATATGTCCTCGGATATTTTCTCCCGCCCGGTGGACGTCTCGAAGTACGGCATGATCTACGGCGGTGCGCAAAAGAACCTGGCCCCGGCCGGGGTGACCTTCGCGATCATCCGTGACGAACTGCTGGGCAAGGTCAAACGCCAACTGCCGGCCATGGTAGATTTCCGCACCCACATCAAGAGCAATTCGCTCTACAACACCCCGCCGGTAGTGGTCATTTATGCCGGCCTGCTGACTTTGCGCTGGCTGAAGGCCAACGGTGGCGTGGCAGGCATGGAAACACGCAACAAGGCCAAAGCCGAGCTGCTCTACAACGAGATCGACCGCAACAAGTTGTTCGTCGGCACGGTCGCCGTCGAGGACCGCTCGCGCATGAACGTGTGCTTCGTCATGGCCCCCGGTTACGAAAACCTGGAAGCCGAGTTCGGCGAGTACGCCAAAGCCAAGGGCATGGTCGGCGTCAAGGGCCATCGCTCGGTGGGCGGGTTCCGCGCCTCGCTGTACAACGCCATGGGGTTGGACGGCGTGCAGGCCCTGGTGGATTGCATGCAGGATTTCGAAGCCAACCACTAGTTCCCCGGCTGATGAAGAAGATCAAGGGCTGCCTGATTGGCAGCCCTTTTTTTGTCATTACGATGTGTTGATTGATTTGCTTTCGAGGCTCCGCTCTGGGCGGTGTAAAAATCCCCCCTTCCCCCCTTTTTCAAGGGGGGCAAGAAGCCGGCAAACGGGCAGTTGATACCCCCCTTGGAGGCTGTGAAGAATTTTCGATCCACGACGAATCCCTGCATACCCGGTTAATCCATGGCAACACCGATTTGTCTGGTTATTCTTCACAGCTTCCACAAGGGGGGCAAGAAGCCGGCAAACGGGCAGTTGATACCCCCCTTGGAGGCTGTGAAGAATTATCGATACACGACAAATCCCTGCTTACCCGGTTCATCCATGGCAACACCAGCTTGTCTGGATATTCTTCACAGCCTCCGCAAGGGGGGAAGGGGGGATTCTTGAATTGGCCTGGAGACCGGCAAATCGGATTAAAGTATTTTAATTTTGTAACCGCTCAACCTATGGGGCAAAAAACTAATTTGAGGTATTTGCGGGGACTTCGCCCCCGCAAATACCTCAAATTAGAGATCTCTTAACATAAGCCCAGGTAGTCAGACATTTTTATGAATGAATTGCCTTTTCAAAAGCATTGACGACCCATTCGTTAAGGCTTTTTCGATCCAAGGCAGCCCGCTCGGCAATATCATGATGAAGTTCAGGGGATATGCGCACATTGAAACGCCCAGAATAGGGTTTTTCCGGCGTTACGCCGTCCGCTTCGCACATTTGTATATATAAATCAATTGATTGCCGGAATGATTCTTCGATTTCTTCCGGTGTCCTGCCGTGAAAAGTGATTACAGAGTGAAGCCCAATAACTTCACCGGTAAAAATTTTCCCCTTGGAATCGTATTCTACGATTCCAGAATAGCCTCTATACTTTAACATCTCATTTCACTCCACCACCAGGATTAACCTCTGCACCTAAATAGACGATTAATTGGATAAAATCCTCCCAATCAATATCTACTCGATCTGGTTTATCACGGATGGCTTCAAAGGTTTTGCGATGTTTTTTACCCTTGTAAAGGTATAGTACCATAATTCAGTACCACAATCAAAGTGCTTTATATACAACCTGTAAATGTAACTATTTAGGCTCCTGTTAAGAAGTTCCCGAATTTGAGGTGCGTGCGGGGGCTCCGCCCCCGCACGCACCTCAAATTCGGGTTTCTTCCCCGCTTGGCTGAGCAGCTACCTGTAAATTAAATTTATCTTCTTTATGCTATAGTTAGCCTAACAATACAGGCTTATCGAAATTGAAACGCCTTTCGCGATCAGCTAAACCGTGACCATTAATTCAAGTGGTTCACAGATATCAATCCTTTTCTCACCCATCACTGGAGGACAATTTCACATGCCCACCAATTTAAGCAAAACCGATACGCCAGACATGCCCGCGGGATACGGCCTGCAAGCCGACACCGAGGCGAAAATCAAATGGGACTGGGTGGAAGACCACCTGGAAAAATCAAGGAATTATTGGATTTGTTCGAGCCGCCCGGATGGCCGCCCGCACGCCATGCCGGTCTGGTGTGTCTGGGTGGCCGGCAGCCTGTACTTCGCCACCGACCGCGATTCGCTCAAGGCCCGCAACCTGGCGGCCAACCCGCAGGTCGTCATCCATCTCGAAAGCGGGGATGAGGTGGTCATCCTGGAAGGCCTGATCCAGGAAGAAAAAGACCCGGACCGTCTGGCAGATATGGCCAGGGCCTACAACATCAAATATCCCGGCTACTATTTCGATCCTACTGCCCGGTCGAGTGATGTCACTTTCGTGCTGCACCCGCTCAAAGCCATGGCCTGGACCGAAAAGAGCTTTCCCAACGACGCCACCCGCTGGAGGTTCCAACCCCAGCCATGATCCCGTTCGCCGAATTCGAAGAACCCGACTATTACCGGGACCATTTCAGCGACGTCGCGGTATGGGAGCCGTACGTAACCAAAGCCCTCAAGCGGACCCTCGACGTGCGGGTCGAAACTGTCTCCGCCGCCCGACCGGCAGGGAGCTTTCCTGTTTTTGTCGCCAACGACCTTTTCGTGATCAAATTTTTCGGCCGCCTGCTGGATGGCGGGCGCAGTTTTGAGGCCGAAACGGCCTTTGCGCGCGCTTTTTCCGCCGGCGACTTTCCCGCCCCGGTACCGCTGGCCAGCGGAGAGCTTTTCCCGTTGGGAAGCTGCTGGCCCTGGCCCTTTTTGATCTACCCTTACCTGAACGGGCAAAGTTTTTGCGCCGTGCGTAGTAAATTATCTCCCGAGCAGGCAGCCGCGGCTATCCGCTGGGCCGGCCAGCAAGCGGGGCTCTTGCATAACCTCTCCCCGGCGGATGAGCCCCTGTTCCCGCCAAACTGGGATTCCTACCTGGCGTTTTTGGAGAAGCAGGCTGCCGGCTGCCCATCCCGCCAGTTGCAGCGGGGTTCGCTGCCCCGGCACCTGATCAAGCAGATCCCGGACTTCCTTTTACCCGTCCAGCAACTCTTTGCACCGGGCGAAAAACCGCACTGGATCCACGCCGACCTGACCTGCGAGCACCTGGTCGGGCGGAGCGGCGACCAGGGCTGGACGCCCGAAATGCTGATCGATTTTGGCGACGGCATGACCGGCAGCGTGTATTACGAACTGGCCGCAGTGGGTCTGGGCCTGTGCGCCGCCAATCCCGCCTGGATCGCCGCTTTTCTGGACGGGCTGGGCACCGGCCTGCGCAGCGATCCGCTGTTTGCGCGCAAAGCCACCTGCACGGCCCTGTGCCACGGCTTCGACGTGTTCGCCGGCCTGGCCCAATGCCGGCCGGAGCTGCTGGCCGCATCCAGCCTGGAGGAATTCTCCCGGCGGTTATGGCTGGGGTAACCGGCCCTGGCCCATTTCGCCACAGGCGCGTTAAAATAGAAGCAGTGCCGGAGCCTACCCCCCGGTCTGTTCCCTTCAAATCCGCAAAAACAGGAAATATCCATGGAAATTACACTTGTTGACCAGGTTACTGACGAAATCGAAGCGGCCTTCAACCGCCTCGTCCCGCAACTGAGCACTTCCGCCAGGGTTCCTAACCGGGCTGAAATCCAGGAAATCGCCGACAATGAATCGCTGTTGATCGCCCGCGACCCGGACCAGGGCGGTTTGATTTTAGGCGCATTGACCCTGGTCACTTTCCGCATTCCGACCGGGGTGCGCTCCTGGATCGAGGACGTGGTGGTGGATGAAGCTGCCCGCGGCAAGGGCATCGGCGAAGCGCTGACCCGCGCCGCCATCGACCGTGCCCGCGAGCTGGGCGCCAAGACGGTCGATTTGACCTCCCGCCCCAACCGCGCCGCGGCTAACCGGCTCTACCAGCGGGTCGGGTTCGAGCAGCGCCAGTCCAACCTGTACCGCTACAACCTCTCATAGTTCCGGAATTTGTGGGTTTGTTGCCCGGTTTGACCGGCCAGGCCAAAGCCTCTTTGTAGAGGCGCACCGCAGTGCGCCTCTAATTGGCGTTTCCCCAACGTGGCCATACCGAAGCTGCCCTGGTTTTTCAGGAGGGTGTTGAAAAACACCCTGTCCTTTAAGAATTTAGGAGAGATGTGGTCGGACGGCTTCGCCGTCCGACCACATCTCTCCCATCACTTTTGTTGAAAAATGACTTTTCCAACAAGCTCTTTTTAGGGAGCCTGACTTAATAGCGATAGATTAGCATGCGTTCCATCCTGCGCAGGGTGGGGACGAGCTCTTGCACGCGATACAGGGCCTTCCACCATAAGGGGAATCGAGAAAATGCGACCTGTTCGCTGGGCCTGAACTCCTTGATCAGGTCAAGCTCCGGCTCGAGCCGGCGGATGTCCTGGGGATCGTCCAGACCCCATTTATAGGTTGCGCCCGTGCCCCCAACGTTCGCGCCTGTCCGTTTCACAATCATCGAATTGCAGATGTCGAAGACCATCTGCCCGCCTGTAAAGTGAGCCACCACCCCATTGAGCAGCGCTTTCACTTCCGCTTCGTTCAGGTAGTGCAGCACCCCCTCGGCGATCAGCAGCCCGGGCCGGTCCCGCGGGACCTCGTCCAGCCAACCCAAATCATCCAGCGGTGCGCCGATCAGGTGATAAGCCTCCCGTTCAGGGAACAGTTGGCGGCGCAGGTCGATCACGTCCGGGTAATCCACGTCGTACCACTGCACGCCGGCCGGCGGGTTGATCCGGTAAACGCGGCTGTCCATTCCGCAGCCCACCTGCAGGACGACTGCGTCCGGGTGATCGGCCAGAAAACGATTCGTGAGCAGGTCGAAGGTTGCGGCGCGCGTGGCGATGATGGTACATCCGATCGCGCCCCAGAAGCTCCACGAGCCCACTCCCTTGTAGGCCTTACTTATGTCGTAATCGATATGCCGCATGGCATCTTCCGCCCAGGGATCGCGCAAGATAGGGTCTTTCCACTGGCTCTGCAGCGCTCGACCGCTCAGGGTCATGAGCATGGTTTCTTTTTCTTTGGTAAATTGGATCTTATCGGTTGTCATGGGTTGCTCCATTAAGTATGGTCTTCTTCGTATAATTGGGAACTTCGTTCCCGTTCCTGTTTGATCTGTTCTAGTTGCGTCCGCGCTGCATCGGTAATTTGGCGGACGAGTTCTTTGCCGGCCTCGTTGTGGGCGCCGGTTCCGCCACCTCCCGGTCCGTCACTTTGCGGGGCCAGCGCGCGGTCCATCATGTCGGCCAATGCCGCCATGACCGCATCATAGGGGGGAAACTGGTCAGCCGGTTTGAAATCGCCGATGGTCAACTGGCCATAGGAGAGTATCTCGACGACGTGCAGGATCACTGCCGCATCGATATCCTGGCGAATCGCCCCGGCCGCTTGCAGCGCCTGAAAGAAAGCGACCGTATTGACCCCGGACACCATTTGCGTAAAAATGTTATCCCGCTTGCGCAGGTAATTACCGAGCACACGCTGGTCGCGGCGTTGCACAGCAGCGATCAAGGGACAACGGTTCACGGCGTGAAAGATCGCCCGGTAGAACCCCCCGATCGTCCCACCGCGCGGGTCCGCATCGATCTGTTCCAGCCAGATTTGGGCGTACTGCAGATATTCGCGGTAGAGGAGCGCCTCGAACAGTTCCTCTTTTCCCTTGAAATACAGGTAGACGGTCCTGCGACTTGCGGCGGCAGCCCCGGCAATATCGCTCATGGTGGTCTTGTCATATCCCAGGCGGATGATGACGGCTGCGGCCGCATCCAGAATCTGTTGCTGGCGTTCGTCATGGTCAGACATTCTTGGCCTCGCGTTCAAGTGTTTTGCATATATTGCACATATTTTGATATATTGTGCATTATAATAGGAATACACACTTGCGTCAAGGAAGAAACCGGGAGCGTGCCGAAAAACGCCTTCATATAAAAATTATTGGGGGATATGTGATGGGGCGGCTTCGCCGCCCCATCACATATCCCCCAATCCGGATGATGAAAAGCGACTTTTTCAACACTCTCAAACCAAAAGTACGTCGATACGAATGGGCCATTCCGCACATTACTGAATGGCTCTTGTTGTTACAGCCCTTACTTAAGAAACTTCAAATCCGGGTATTATCCCGTTTATAACGCAAGACCCAATAAATTAAAACAATCCCGGGCGGCCTTTTACGGCTCGACCGCGCCTTGCAAGGCCGGTTCGTTTCCCGGCGCCTGCCCGCGCTCGCCGAAGATCCGCATCACCACCACCCCGGCCAGGATCAATACCCCACCGGCCAACTGGCCCAGGCTCATGCGCTCGCCCAGCAGAAAATAGGCCGTGACCACGGTAATGGCCGGCTCGAAGGTGACGATCAGGTTGGCGGTGCTGGAGGGCAAATAGACCATGCTGAGGTTGTACAGCCCGTAGCCCATCACTGTCGGGCCGGCTGCCAGCAGGATCATCACGCCCCACCCCGACCAACTGCTCCCCAGCCACATAAAATCGGCCGGCCGGGCAGCCGCCCCCGGCAGGTGCAGCGGGGCCAGGTTGAACAGCCCCAGGAAGATCGCGGCGAAACCAAAGGCATAGAACAAGGCGGTCCACGAGTTCAACCCACGTTGCGATGCCGAGCGCCCCATCAGGCTGTAGCCGGCATAGCCCAACCCGGACAGCACCCCGATAGTGATGCCGACCCAGTTCGAATTCCAGGCAGACGGGTCCACCGCGTTGGAGACAAAAGCGCTGCCGGCGATGCAGAGCAAGACCGCGACGATCTTGACCGGCGTCAGGCGTTCTTTCAGCAGCCACCAGCCCAGCAAAGCCGTAAACGCCGTGGAACAATACACCAGCACATTCGAGACCGCCGCCCCATTGATCGCCACCGAGTGGGTCCACAGTGCGTTGAAGGCAGCCAGCAGCAGCCCGAAAGCCACTAAATAAGGCAAATGTTTGGCCTGTACGCGGAACAGCTTCCGCCGGAACAGGGCGAAGAAGAGCGCCATGCTCAAGGCGGCGAACACGTCCCGCCAGAAAGCCAGCACCAGGGCCGGCATCTGGTAATTGGCCGAAAGAATCCGCACCAGGATGGCCGTGGTGGAGAGGACCACCGCGGCAAGCACGGCAATTGGATAGCCCCTGGTCACAGAAGTGTTATTGGCATTCATTTATGTAAAGCTCCATTGAAATAATCACACCGGATTTTAGCGGGGAATCACCGGAAAGGATAGGGATTTGGTAACTATTCAAGCTCCGGTTATGAATAACCCGAATTTGAGGTACGCGCGGGGGCGGAGCCCTCGCGCGTACCTCAAATTCGGGAACTTCTTCGTGCGTCCACATAAACTATATCCTTGACGGAAGGCAAAAACTGCTTATAATGTTATCAACGATAACATTATAAGCGGCGATAACAAACGAGGGTACCATGAACAAATCACGACGCGAAGAACGGCGGGAAGAAACCATTCTGGAAATCCGCAGCCTGGCCTGGCAGCAGCTTGCCCAGGTCGGCCCGGCGGACCTATCCTTGCGCGCCATCAGCCGTGAGATGCGCATGAGCTCACCGGCCATCTTCCGCTACTTCCCCAATCGCGACGCGCTGCTCAGCGACCTGAGCCAGGATGCCTTCCGCTCGATCAACGAATTCATCGAAACGGCCCTGCGGGCAGTGCCCGCTGATCGGCACGCCCGGCGCATGGCCACGGCCTGCCAGGCCTTTCGCACCTGGGCGCTGGACAACCCGGAGAAATACTCCCTGGTCTATGGCGCGCCGGTGGTCGGCTTCAACCCCGATACCCAAATCTTTCACCTGGACGCCAAACACGGCCTGGACATCTTTATCGACCTGATCCTGGCAGCCGGCCAGGCCGGCGCTGCCCAGGTCCCCGCGCTTCCCGAGAATTTTCCGCCCGGGCTGGCCCGCCAACTGCAAAAGATCGCCCAGGATCGCGCCGCAGGCGTTACGCCCGCGCTGGTCTACCTGGCCCTGGCGGGCTGGACGCGCCTGCACGGTATCATCTCGCTGGAGGCCTACGGCCACCTGGATACACTCCTGCCGGACGCCGGCGACCTTTACCGCCAGGAAATCCACACCCTGCTCAGCCGGGCCGGCTACCAGGACGTCCCCCCAGACCTGTTCGACGCCCCCGCATCCCAAGAAAGCAGTGGAACACAATCCACATCGAGTAAACCTTATGAAATTCAGTTTAAACCCAGCCATGACGCGTAGAGAATTTCTGCGCTATTCCGGCCTGGCGCTGGCCGGCGCGGCATTGACGCCGACCCTGGCCGCCTGTTCACCTTCGCCTTACGCCAGCGCGGTTGACTCTACCTGGAGCCTGGACGGTTCTGGCGGCGATCCGGCGAACCCAACCTCCTGGATCCACGCCGCCACCCTGGCGCCCAACGGCCATAACGCCCAACCCTGGAAATTTCTCAGCCAGGGCCGCCAGATTACCCTGCGGGCGGACTTCGACCGCCGGCTCGCGGTGGTGGATCCCGCCGACCGTGAGCTTTTCATCAGCCTGGGCGCCGCCCTGGAGAACCTGATCCTGGCGGCCCAGGCGGATGGTTACCAACCTTCAGCCGAATATTTTCCGGCGGATGACCCCGACGGCCTGCAGGTAACCTTTCAAAATAGCCATCCGCCAGCCAATCCACTATTCGCCGCCATCCCGCTGCGCCAGTCTACTCGCAGTGAATACGACAGCCAACCGCTGCCGGATACCGAACTGAGCCGGCTCGCCGCCGTACCCGCCGAAGCGGGGATCGGGATGCATTTTTATGCCCCCGGCGATGCGATGGACATCCTGGTCGAGGCGGTCGAGGCGGCCGACCAGGTCCAATACGCCGATAACGCCTTCCTGGACGAACTGATTACCTGGCTGCGCTTCAATACCGCCGAAGCCACCCGCAGCCTGGATGGGCTGTTTACGCGCTGCTCCGGCAACCCCACCGTCCCGCGCTGGATCGGCAAAATTTTTCTCTCGCTCAGCGGGCCTAAAGAGATGGCGGCCCAGGACGAGAAAAAGCTGCGCAGCTCCCCCGGGCTGGTCCTGTTTACCTCCGAGCAGGACGACCGCAGCGCCTGGGTGAAATGCGGGCAGACCTACGAGCGCTTCGCCCTGACGGCCACGACCCTGGGGATCAAGACCGCCTTCATGAACCAGCCCGTCGAGGTCGGCGACATCCGCGCCACACTCGGACAGAGTCTGGGACTGGGCGCGGCCTATCCGCAACTGCTGGCCCGCTTCGGCTACGCCGATGAAATGCCTCGTTCGCTGCGCCGGACGGTCGCTCAGGTGATGGCTTGATTTAAAGGGGTTTTATCCCCAGCAGCCAGGCTGCTAGGGATAAAACCCCTTTAAAGACAGGCCTACAGCCAGTCGGGGTTTTCGATGGTGTGCTCGTCCTGGACGTTGCCGGTGTTGAGCGTCGCGGCCGGCTCCAGCAGGGCCACCCAACATTCTTCCTCGGCCAGCGGGCAGTGCTCGACGCCCTTGGGGACGATGAAAAACTCACCGGCCCGGATGGTTCGATCGCCATCGTGCAGCTTGATGCGCAATTCACCTTTCACCACCAGGAACAGCTCGTCTTCCAGGTCGTGATGGTGCCAGACGAACTCGCCTTTGAGCTTGGCCAGCTTGACGTACTGGCCGTTCAGTTCGCCCACGATTTTGGGGCTCCAATACTCGGAAAATAATTGGAATTTAGCTTCCAAATTGACCACGTCCATGAGCACCTCCGGTTTTTTCGAGAAGAAACTGTTTTCCCCAACGGGTATTAATTCCGAATTCGCGGTGTTTGCGGAGGCGCTGCTTCCGTAAACACTTCAATTTCAGCGGTCTTTATCAGGGGTCTGAAAAGTTTCTTCGAGAATTTATTCCAGTATACATCGCTTTACCCATCCGCGAGGAAGCCCCCTCTACCAGGTGGGAAGGACAATTGCACCGGTCCTGTTTTTGCCGGGCATATTCCATTTAGGCCTTTTTGGCCCCCCGCCAGAAATAGAAGAACTATTTTTTTGGGTGCTGCTATGCGGCTTTGCCGCATAGCAGCACCCAAAAAAATTTGCTTATGGGGAAGGAATCACCCCGATGCGATTGCCCCAACCCTGGCCGATCGGGTGAAGGCGGGCAGGAAAATTATGTGGTATTCTTCAATTCAGACAAAATTCTCCTATTTCCAGATCGAACGAGGCGCCAAATGCACATGCATGCCCTGCACGGGGTTATGACTTCCACCGACGAAAAACCCAAAGTAACCTGGCCTTTATTGAAACGGGTTCTCGGCTATGCGAAGCCTTATCGCTTACAAATCTTCAGCATGCTGGTGCTGATCCTGGCCAGCACCGGTTTGACCCTGCTCAACCCGCTGATTATGCGCGACATGATCGACCACACCATCCCCTCCAAAAACATCCAGCGCCTGGTCCTGCTGGCCCTGGCGTTGTTAGCCATCCCGATCATCAACGGCGGGCTTTCGGTCATCCAACGCCAGTTGAACGCGCGTGTCGGCGAAGGGGTCATCTACGATCTGCGCGTGGTGCTCTACTCCGGCCTGCAGCGCATGTCGCTGCGCTTCTTTACCAACACCAAAGTCGGCGAGTTGATGAGCCGCCTGAACAACGACGTGGTTGGGGCTCAAAATGCCATTAGCAACACCATTGTCAGCATCATCACCAATTCGATCCAGGCGATCGCCGTCCTGGTGGTCATGCTGACCCTGGAATGGCGGCTGACCCTCATCGCCGCGGTCATCCTGCCCCTGTTTATTTTCGCCGCGCGCAAACTGGGTACGCGCCTGCGCGACATCGCCCGCATGCAATTGGAAGCCAACGCCAAAATGAACGCCATGATGAACGAGACGCTCAACATCGGTGGGGCTTTGTTGGTCAAACTATTCGGCCGCAAGACGCTGGAGGTCGAACGCTTCAGCGGCCGGGCGGTCGAGGTGCGCAACCTGGGCATTCAGCGGGCCATCACCGGCTCGATCTTCTTCGCCATCATCGGCCTGCTGACCGCGGTGGGCACGGCCCTGATTTATGGACTGGGTGGCTATTACGTTATCCAGGGCGCCTTCACCATCGGAACCATCGTGGCTTTTGGTTCCTACCTGGGGAGTTTGTATTCCGCCCTGCAAAGCCTGGCCAACGCCCCAGTCGATTTTGCAACCTCGATGGTCAGCTTCGAGCGAGTCTTCGAGGTGATCGACCTGCCGGTGGATATTCCCGAGAAGCCCGATGCCCTGGCGCTCGATACCGTGCGCGGCGAGATCGTCTTCGACGACGTGAGCTTCCAGTACCAGGCCGGCGACGAGAAGCTGCTCAGCGACGTCCATCGCTACGGCAGCATGGATAACGTCACCACCGTCCTTTCCAACGGAAAGGCCAGGGCTGACCGCGAGGAAGGTACGGCGCACAGCCAGGCCCGCAGCAGCGCCCTGGACCACGTCAGCTTCCGGGTCGAGCCGGGCAAGCTGGCCGCTCTGGTCGGTCCCAGCGGCGCCGGTAAAACCACTACAACCTACCTGATCCCGCGTCTGTACGATCCCAGCCAGGGCCGTATCCTGATCGATGGGCACGACCTGCGCGATTTGTCCCTCGACAGCCTGTCTGACCAGATCGGCATGGTCACCCAGGAGACCTTTCTGTTCCACGATACCATCCGCACCAACCTGCTCTATGCCCGCCTGGACGCGACCCAGGCTGACCTAGAGGAAGCCTGCCGGGCGGCCAACATTCACGACTTTATCAGCGACCTGCCGGAAGGCTACGACACCATCGTAGGCGAGCGCGGCTACCGCCTGAGCGGCGGCGAGAAACAGCGCGTGGCGCTGGCCCGGGTGATTCTCAAGGACCCGCGTATTTTGGTGCTGGATGAAGCCACCAGCAGCCTGGACAGCGAATCCAAGTCCCTCATCCAGGATGCCCTGGCGCGGGTCATGGCCCAGCGCACCAGCATCGTCATTGCCCACCGGCTCAGCACTATCCTGGCCGCCGACCTGATCCTGGTCATCGACCGCGGCCAGGTGGTAGAACGCGGCACCCACAACGAGCTGCTCGCCCTGGGCGGCATGTACGCCCACCTCTACCAGACCCAGTTCCGCAAGGCCGAGCGGAAGCCGGCTGCGCTGTAGCACAATTCCTCCCCTAAAATCCGCACTTTGGATTTTGGGGGAGGTTAGGAGGAGGCAAAGAACGCCAATCAACCAGCCCATGGGCTGGTAACACCGGCGCTCTGCCCCCCTTCCCCGCTTCCCCCCAAATCAAAAACCGATTTGGAGGGAAGGGCCAGTATTTACTCTAATGCATCGAGAATCGCCTTAACAACCGCATCCAGATTATTCTTCACTTCATTATTCCAAAAACGTAATACGCGATACCCTTGCGCTTCAAGAAAACAAGTACGTTCGCCATCATATTCCTGCTGATCCAGGTGTTGGCTGCCATCCAGCTCAACAATGACCTTCTTGCGCGGTGCGCAAAAATCGACGATATACGGGCCAATGATATACTGGCGTCGAAAATGCACATTTTTTAGTTGGTTCATACGCAGGACTTGCCAAAGCCTGGCTTCCGATTCAGTCAAGCTATGCCGTAAAACGAGTGCGTTTGTAATGATTGTCGAGTTGTTTGATCGGCGGGTCATTCCCCCTCCTACCTTCTCTTTTTTATAAAATTTTTCCCTTTTCTTCTCTGCGCCTTCAGCGTCTCTGCGGTGAATATCCTTGATCAAAGTAAAAAAGCAGCTTCGGCTAGGAAGCCGAACCGTTCCGTTTTTGAAAAATCTCTTCTCCGTGCCCTCTGTGCCTCCGTGGTTATCCCCTCTTACTCCACAATCTTCTTCTTATACACCCGGAAGCGCTTGTAGATCTTCGCGCCGACCCGCTCGGCCAGTTGCGGGGTGCGTGGATTATCGTCCGAGGTCAGCGAGGCGTCGATCCAGCGGTAGCCTTTGGCCCGCGCACGTTTGAGCATCTCGTCGAAGAACAGGATCACCACACCGCTGCCCCAATGCTCGGGCGGAACCAGGATGCTCTTGATCGTCAGGCATTCCGACTTACGGCGCATATACCAACCCAGCTTGAGGTAATCCCACGGCCGGCGCAGCCCATCCGCGTGGATGAAGGCCTCGTTCAGGTTCGGCAGCCCAGGGAACCAGCCGATCGTCTCGCCGTCCTGTTCGGCGAACAAGATCAACTCGGGGTCGGCGATGGTGCGGAAAGGCGCCAGGCTGTTGAACACCACCTCGCGCGGCCAGGAGCGGTAATCCGGTAGGTGACGCATGGAAGTATTCAGCAGCACGTAGATGCGCTCCAGCTCGTCCTCCCAGTGCATCAGATCGGCCGGCCGGATGACAAAATTTTTGCGCGCCCGCACCCGCCCGGCCATGTGAGCCAGCTCGGTAAAGGCGGGCGTCTCCTGGCGGATATCCAGGGCAAAAGCCAGGTTATCGCCCCGGATGGGCCGAAAACCGTAACGCTCGACGAAGGGCAGGTAATAAGCCGGCGTGTGCCCGCACATCAGCACCGGTGGCCGGTCGCGTCCCTCGACCAAAATCCCGTAGGAGTCCTCATAATCCAGGTTGAACGGCCCGGTAAACGTGTCCAGGCCGCGCCCCTGGGCCCACTGGCCGGCCTGGGCCAGCAAGCCCTCCATAACGGTGTAATCGTGGATGAAATTAAAGAAACCGAAGACGCATTCCTGTGCACCCCGTTCGGTATTGGCCTGCTTATCCTCGGCCGCGCAGATCGTCCCGACCGGTATACCGTTTCGCCAGGCGATAAAGCATTCAGCCTCCCCGCGCTTGAAAAAGACCCCGCGGGCCGGGTCGATCCGCTCGGCCCAATCCGGAAGCAGCGGCGGCACCCACAAGGGATCATCCCGATAGATCCGCCAGGGGAAGGTCAGGAAAATCTGGCGCTCCTTGCGCGAAGATACCGGCCGCACCTCGATGGCGCTCAAGCGGCGCCTTCTTTCAGGGCGGCGTGACGCTCTTCTAATTCACGCACGATCTTCTGGTGGCTCTCGCGGTTGAGCGGGTAGAGAATCGCAAAAACGATGCCGCCGCACAACAGCAGGGCCGGGATCGGCCCAATCGCCAGGCGGATGCCGGTCACCGCGCTGGCCGGCTGGACCGCAGCCGTGGGTACATAGCCGGTGGCACCCAGCATCCACAAGATCAGCGGGATGGCAATCGACGAGGCCACTTTTTGGGCCAGGGTGACCAGGCTGTAGAACATGCCCTCATGGCGCTCGCCGGTCTTCCATTCGTCGTACTCGATCGCATCCGGGATGATCGACCAGGGCAGCACATGCGCCGAACTGACTCCGATGCCGGCCAGCACGCACAGGGTCAAGATGACCGCCAGGGGCGTAGAGGGCGACATGGTGATCAGCACGATTTGCACTACCGCCCAAAAAGCGATCCCGGCCGCGTAGGCCTTGCGCTTGTTCCAGCGCCGCGAAGCCCACTCCCAGAAAGGCAGGAAGATTATGGCCGTGATGAAAATGACCGCCATGATCAGGTCACTCTGGGCTTCGCGGTGGACCACATATTTTAGGAAATACAGCAAAGAAACCTGTAACAGGTCAATCGAAACCCAGGTCAGCAGGAAAATAACCATGCCGAAAATAAACGGGCGGTTCTGGCCCGCGGCTTTCAGCGATTCTTTCAGTCCCGGCTGGGCCAGCTCGGAATACTCCTGGCGCTCGCGGGTCCCCAAAAAGACCAGAAAGAGCGGCACGGCGCTGACGGCAGCAAAGATAGCCCCCATCAGCAGCACGTGCGAGGCGTTCTCCGGGCGGAAAGAGCCCACGATCAGCAGGGGGATGGTGAAGGCGATCAGGCTGCCCAGGATCGAAAAGAACATGCGGTAGGTCGTCAGCGAAGTACGCTCATCGTAATTAGAAGTCAGCTCGGGCGTCAGAGCGTAATAGGGCATGTACACAAATGTGGCCGCCGAATCGAATAAGATGTAGGCCAGTGCGTAATAAATCGCCAGCGCCACCTGGCTCTCGAAGGGTGGGCGGTACCACAGCAGCACATAGACCAGCGCAAAGGGGATGGCGCCGAACAGCAGGAACGGACGCCGCCGGCCCCAGCGGGTGCGGGTGCGGTCGGAAAGGTGCCCGATGATCGGGTCGTTGATGTAATCCCAGGTGCGGCCGACGAAAATGGCGATAGCCGCCGTGCCCGGTGAAATGCCGACCACATCGGTGAGAAAAATGGCAAAATAAGCCCCGATGATCGTCGCGGTCAGGCTAAAGCCCGTGTCACCGAATCCATAGACCAGCTTGGTAAGCCGAGACAGGCGATCCCGCATAAGTATCCTCTTTAATTGAGTTTGTTGGGAATTGGTTACCCGGTCGCCGGCCGAATAGCCGCCGTCTTTTTTCCGGGTTGCACAAGCAACAGGAATTTCATCCATTTTAGGGCAAATGTCCCCGGTTCGCAACCGCCAATACTCAAAAAGGGTACTACTCAGGCCTCAGCAGGAAGTTTTCGAAATTGAGGTGTTTGGCCGAGCAGATATACCCACACAAAAACAGACCCGCGGTACCGCGGGTCTGTTTTTGTGTGGGTATTATCCGGGCTCTAGGCTTTTACAACCGAGCGTAACTCGTCCAAATGGCCGGCGCTGCCTAATTTCTCATTCTTGTGGGCAATAAATTTGGCGTATTCGGCCATGAACACCTTGCCGATCGGGCGCAGGTCGAAATTCTCGGGGTGATCGCGGAAATATTCGCGGTGTACGCGCGTCCAGACCAGGCGGCCATCGGTATCGATGTTGACCTTGCACACGCCCAGGCCGGCAGCCTGTTTGAATTTGTTCTCGTCCACGCCCTTGGCGCCCTTCATCTGGCCGCCGGCCGCGTTGATGCGCTCGACTTCTTCTTGCGGCACCGAGCTGCTGCCGTGCATGACCAGCGGGAAGCCGGGCAGCCGGCCCTGGATATCGCTGAGGACATCGAAGCGCAGCCCCTGGGCGCCGGAGAATTTATAGGCCCCGTGGCTGGTGCCGATTGCCACCGCCAGCGAATCACAGCCCGAGCGTTCGACGAATTCGCGCGCCTTGGCCGGATCGGTCAATTTGGCATTAGCCTCGTCCACCGCCACGTGTTCTTCCACGCCGCCCAACTGGCCCAACTCCGCCTCGACCACAATTCCCTTGGCGTGGGCAGCTTCGACCACCCGGTGGGTGGTGGCGATATTCGATTCGAAATCTTCACCACTCGCATCGATCATGACCGAGGAATAGAACCCGCTGTTGATGCAATCGTAGCAGGAGGCCTCGTCGCCGTGATCCAGGTGGACGGCGAAGATTGCATCCGGGAAGACCTGATCGGCGCTGCGGATCAGCCCTTCGAGCATGATTTTGTCAGTATAAGAGCGGGCTCCCTTGCTGATTTGAATAATGAACGGAGCTTTACTATCCATGTTGCCCTGGAACAACCCCATAATCTGTTCCAGGTTGTTGATGTTATAAGCCCCGATCGCATACTTGCCATAAGCTGCTTGAAACAACTCTTTCGTAGTAACAATCATTTTAAATACTCCCTCGTTCAATTTTTATCACGCCCTTTGGCGCGGTAACTACGATAGCCGGACTATACAATTATAATCAAAAACCGCATTGAAACTGGGCCGAAGTGCGGGAAGTGATTCAGTGATTCGGTTATTCAGTGTTTCGGTGTATCAGTGCTGCCGTTGCGGTGGATGGACGACGTCGTAAATGTATTGGCCAAACCTGCATTGCATGAAATCGACGTGGTTTGCAGTCCGGAGATAAATCTGCCCGAACAGGCGGAAACAGCCATAGCCGAGCAGCACACCCAGGGCATTGGCAATCATGTCATTGATATCAATGACGTGATTGGGATAGCGCGTGAGCAGGCAAATCAGCCATTGCATCCCTTCGATTGCTATGTGATTCTTTCTATTATGGGCGTATCAGTGAAAATCAAGAAATAAACCACGTAATCCAATTTGCTGGTCTCCAGGCTAATTCAAGAATCCCCCGCCCCCCTTAGGAAGGGGGCAAGAACCGGCACACATTCCCCCCTTGGAGGTTGTGAAGAAATATAGATATGCGATCAATTCTTGAGAACTGGTTATTCCATGACAACAAATATATGCCTGAAAGTTCTTCACAGCCTCCGCAAGGGGGGCGAAGGGGGGATTCTTTGCACTTGCCAGATTGGGGCTTCGGAAGCAGGTTCGGCAATATTTTTAATTTCCATCATTACGTCCAAATGCTGGCCATATAAAACGGCCCTTATTGGTTGATAAAACGCTTTAGTGATAGAAATCTGAGCGGAATTTGTAAAAATTATGCTCACATCACCAAGAATTGAATTCGCTGAATATTCTGGATTTCGAATAGTCTATTTTTGGCGCACCGCAGTCTGCTCGTACAAAGATTAAATTTTCAATCTACGACGCCAGACCATGTTCCACAGGCTTCAGAGTTCAGATTCTAAATTCGTGAGATCAGGTACGCTTAAATCGATGGTTTTCTGAAATTCCAACCTCTACCTGGACATTAACCATTTTACCCAAGCGAAGGCGCCTGGTCCAAACAGACCTTTAATTCTTCCACAATCGTTTTGAATTCTTTGGATGCTTTCAGGTTGGCTGATCCATTCTTCATCGATGGTCAGCGAAGGAAACTTGTTGAAATCCGCTGGAACATTTGCGAAAATGGGGGTTCTAATCAATTCCTGGTGAAACCATTCCAGCAAGCCCCTATCCATCTGCTGTGACAAATACCCATAATTCAAGAAGAAATCACCGTTCGTATAAATCGAAAAGACCGAAACGGTTTTCTTGTTTTGAAAGTAATGAAACGTGAAAGACCCGAGTTCTTTACCGGTCCCGAACCATACCCGATCGGCCTTTGCCCTGGCCCAATCGTACAAATCTTGGATGATTTCGCTTTTTCCCGGAGACAAGGCATTTTTTGCCGCTTCAAAAAATTCTGTCTTCGTCCATTGCGGCCTCCGATGAATTTCGGTTGTTTTGGAAGGCCCGGTCTCGAAAAGATGCGGGACCAGGATCTCGGTCTTGCCTTTTTGGAAGCGGCGCATTTCCAGGGCCGTGAACACGAAGGACGGGCTGCCGCAGCCGTTCAGGAACCGGATCGTCCGGGAGAGCTCTTCGTTCATTTCATCGACCGCGATGATCAGAATGAACGAACCGTCCGAGAGCCTTTCCTGAATATTGTTGCGAAATCCTTCCTCGTCCCAATCCGGGATACCCAACGAAGTGCAGGCATTTCCAACCCAATCTGCCAGGTCTGCATTGGTCTTGCGGCTAATCAGCTCGTTGAGATCTTCATACCGCATTCCCCACAGGAATGCGCCATATTCGAGAATCTGGCCGACGACTTTACGCTTGATCTCGGCATTCGCCGCCAGCTTGCACTCGATGATGGCGATATCGCCGTCGGGGCTGAAGGCCATAATGTCCGTGCTCCCCGACCCCGGCAGACCGACCTCGCGCACCCCCACCAGGAGCGGTTTAGCGTCTTCCCGCACTTCCTGGAGGGAGATCAAGGAAGGGTCTTCGGCCAGCAGCCGCTGCAATTCCTGCTCCGCCGAATACTCCGCCGCCTCAACCGTTTCCCATTTTCTGGACGAATCGTTCCGCAGCAAAATCTTCATCGACTTCCTCCCTGGTTATTGTAATGAAAAAAATCTTCGAGAAAGAGTATACCCTTTATAGACCGAAAAATGCACTACGCGCAAGTAGGGAGCCTTTCGTATCCCCGGTGTTGAGATTGCCACAGCCTGGTAAGAGCGCCCAGGGTTCGCAATGACAACGGAAAACCTGGTCATACCTCAACCGCCCAAACCACGACACACCGCCCCTGACACTTGAAACCTGACACTCGACACTAGACACACCGAATCACTCCCTCGACACGCGGCACCCGGCAATCGGCACTTTCCGGAAAGCCAGGGAATTGCTGAATGCGGTGTTCGCTTCCTATTCATAACCTGATGAAATCTTTACAATGGCGGGCGAAGCGGCCGGAGCCAATACACCTTTCCTATCCAAGCCTGTCATCCGGCGGCTTCGCCCCTACGCAGGAATGGCAATAGGAGCTCAACTTTGGAAGCCGGTTAATGCTAAGTAGCTCTTAAGAATCGAATTTCCCGAGTTAACCGGAACCCATACCCACCCCATGACACCTGACACCAATTCACCGCGTCACCGAAACACCATTTCATTGTCCTGACACCCGACACTGATTCACCGTATCACCGAAACACCGCATCACTGCCCTAACACCCGACACTGATTCACCGTATCACCGAAACACTGCATCACTGTCCTTGACACTCGACACCCGACACTGTTTCACCGTGACACCGAATCACTGAATCACTGAATCACCGCAACACCTAATGGCATTCCCCGTCCCCGCTGTCGGTGGCGCCCATGCCGGCCTGGGGGACGAACTCCCAGGAGTAGGAGCCCTTCTTGAGCTTCAGCTCGAGCACCCCGTAGGTATAAGCGATCGTATATTCGCTGTTCGGCTGGGGAGAGTTCATCGGGCGTACGCCTCCGCCGCCGGTGCCGACTACAAACTCGCGGATGCCCTTGTCCTGGTCCAGGGTACCGAAGGGGTCCATGGGCGCAAAGCGCTCATAATCCCGGTCCAGCCCATTGACCACTACATCGGCGCCAGCGTCATAGAGCACAGTCCAGAAGGGCAGTACGCTCTTGGTTCCGCCGATCTGGCCGGAAGAATAGAGCGGGGATTGCCAGATGGCCAGGGTACACTGGCTGGTGTGGCTGTCCAGGTCATCCTTCAACCAGGCCACCTGGGGCGAATCCAGGCCGCAGCCGCCGGCGGAACGGCAGACGCTGTTGAGCACCACCACGTGCCAGGATCCGGCGTCGAAACTGTAATAGCCTTTAGAGGGGTCGCCGGCCCGCTCACCAAAATATTGGAAGTAAGGCGTGGCGCCACCGGTCAGGTAATCATTATCCCCTACCGCCGGGTATATCCGCGATTTATATTGCCCCCAGGTCGGGTCGAAACACTGGGCAAACTCCTGGAAGGTGCCCCGGTCGTAAGCATTATTGCCGGCCGTAAAAATGGTGCCCTGGATCTGCCCGAGCAGGTCGGCGGTGGCCTGGGTGCCGGAGGAACCGCATACCGCGATATTGCCGGCCCCCACCATAATGACCTCACCGGAGGAAAGCGCCTTGGCCATCAGGTCCTGGTAGCCCTTACCGTTGGCCGCCAGCACATCCAGAAAGTATTGGCCGGCCCCGGCCCAGCCCTCGGCCAACTCGATATTATCCTGGGCTGCAAAGTCGTTGAACAACTCGATGATCTCTAAATCCGGGTGCAGGCCGGCCATCTTGAGCACGTCCCGGCCCCACTGATCCAGGGCAGTCTGCTTGCCGGCCAGGTCGTAGGGGTGCCAGGACTGGGCCACCAGGGTGTAGCTGTCCGTGACCGGCGGGTCGGCGGGTGTGTCGGGATACAGGTCCATCCAGTGATCGGGCTGGGCGGCACAGGTGCTGTAATTGGGAATGGCCTGCATCACCAGGTAAGCCTTGGGGGTGTTTCCATCCCGCCAGCGGGTGGTCATCCCGCAGCCGTCGTCCTGCTCCTCGACGTCCACGAACACCACCGGGCGGCGATCTACTTGAAGGTAATTGGGCAGGTCACCGAAAGTCTTCTGGATGTGCTGCAAATCCAGCGTGATTTGCCCGCTGGCCGGATCACCGTTTTTCTCGGTCTCATCCAGCAGCGCCCACAAAAAGCCGCTGTCTTGGCTGGCCGCGAAAATTGCCTCGAGCTGGGCGTCCGATTCTTCGCCATTCCAGGGCAGCAAGCCCACCTGGATGCCGGCAGACTGCATTTCGGTGATCTGCTTTGCCAAAATCTTGGGATCGCTGGAATCGTACGGGCCGCTCTCAGGCTGGAGGGTCACATTCGCCCAGTCGGCCGTCGTCCAGGGGCGGTACACAATTGCCCGGACGGGAAAATCGACCTGGTTGGCGGCCGGCGGGGGCGTGGGGGTAATGGTGGGCGTCAAAGTAGCCGTCGGCCGCGGCGTGGACGTGGGGATGAGCGTATCGGTAG
Organism: uncultured Chloroflexia bacterium; assembly: GCA_963704755.1. GTDB lineage: Bacteria > Chloroflexota > Anaerolineae > Anaerolineales > Anaerolineaceae > Bellilinea. The sequence continues at coordinate 3,457,567 of OY969938.1, read as the reverse complement.
GCGTCAAACTGGGCGTAGGGGAGGCGGCCTTTCCACCGCAGCCGCCCGTAACCAGCAGCATCGAGATAATCAGTAAAGCAAACAAAAGCCGGCCGGACGAACGCTGGAAATAGAAACGGCGCATTTTCCCCTCCCAAGGATAAGCTCGATGAAACCTCTCAGGCCCGCACAAGAATCGTTAAAACCGCCAGAGATACTGTACGGATTGGATTAATTCTAACCTCGTTTTCAGTTGTGGCAAACCCGGCCTCGATGAAACCAGCTATTCGGCCAAATAAGCGTTGAGATTGCCACACCCTGGCAAAAGCAGCCAGGGTTTGCAATGACAACCCATTTCTTGAAAATACCATGCAAAATGCGTGAAAGCCCATCGCTGTGGGCAACAAAAACTCTTATCCCGAACTGACGTTAACCTTATAAAACCCGGTTGTTGCACAACAACCGGGTTTAAACCAACTCACCCTTGAAAGAGGTTTGATTTGGTATGCCAGCCTGGCAGGTGTGATGCGCCGGTATACCAAAATTCACCTTCTATCCCCCGTTCGATTTAAAAATACTGATCCTTGATCGGTTGGGGCTCCAGGCTGTAAGCCAGCCGGCGCTCCAACTCACCTAGAATGATCCGCTTACGCCGGGAAATATAATTTTCCATCCAAATCTTCTGGGTAGGTGTGGGATAGATGCGCAGGCCAAGATCGAACAGCGAGCGCCCGATCAACTGGCGATGGACGATTGTGCCGTGCAGGGTAAACTGGTCCAGCGAATTAAGCTGCAATGTAAAATCCACCGGGGTATGAGTGATGATATCCGTCTGGACTTCCTCGGGGATATTGACCAGGATCCCGATCCCGTTGGCCGAAACGTCCTTAAGGCTGGCGCGATAAAACCGGCGTGACATCAACAAATCAATCGCAACCGGTTGGTCTGGCTGAACGCGCTGCTCGCCGCGTTCATGCCACAGCGTTCCCGTGTAGGAAAAATCCGTCAACCGCAGTTCATGGACCGAATGGCCCATTAACTGCGGGGTCGCCCGGATGGTCTCCGGCAGGACCCGCGAGAAAAGATAGACGGTCTCACCCAGGATCAGGCAAACCTTGGGACTGGGAGCGCGAAACACCACGTGGCTAATACCCACCTGGATGGGTTGGACCTTCTCAATGAAATGCATACCTTTATAACAGCTTGCCAGCCCCAAGGGGGTCTCCTGGAAAGCCAACGATTTTACTGCCTGTAAGGCATCATCTGTCTGGGTAAACATGATCCAAATCCTTTTGGTGGAAAATAAAACAGCGACTTTTGCTGTTTCGCAAAAGTCGCTTGAGGGTATGCTGTGATGATGAAACTGAGGATAACGTTTGGCTGCGAAACGCTACAGTTTCAAATGGTCGAACATCGAGAGAAATTGGCGTCTAACCATCTTCACTTGATTCAGTATAGCATGATTTAAAATGCGTTTCTATAGAACACGGTATTTATTAAGCAAACTCTAAGGTGGAATTTGTTTTACCAATCCCCCACCCAGACCTGATCACAGGCGCAGGCAGGCCTGCACGGCCAGGTCGAACATGAGCGCGCGGTCATCACCCCGCAGGTGCCAGTCGCGCCGGTCCCAGCCCTCGGGTACGACCAGGTCACCGCCATAGACCAATTGGCCAAAAATCACCTGGCGGAATTGGGCCACGGCGAAAAAAGCCGCCGCTTCCATTTCGACCACCAGGCAGCCCTCGGCCAATCGAGCAGCCCGTTTGGCTGCCGTTTCGCGATAAAGCCCATCGGTCGTCCAGCTTTTCCCCACTAGGTAGGGAATGTCCTGCTCCTGTAGAGTCTCCTGCAGGGCGGCTACCGCCTGCGGGTGCGCAGCCACCTCCCGCCCGGGTGGCAGGTAGTGATAGGAAGTGCCCTCGTCGCGCACGGCCGATTCCAGGACAATTGGGTGGCCGGCGGCAATGGACGGGTCGAGCACCCCACAGCCGCCGCAAGCGATGAACTTGCGCGGGCCGAGGGCAATTATTTCTTCTAAAAAACCGGCGGCGAGCGGCGCACCCACACCGGGATGGACCAGCAGCACCTGAAGCTGGCCCGCCTCCAACTGGTACAGCGGATTCTCGCCAATCTCCGAGACCAGGCAGCCGATCCGGCGCAGCCTGCCCTGGGTTTGCAACCGCTCGATCACGTCCTGGAAAAAGCACAGGACCACTCGCTCCGGCGCCGGGCCGTCCAGCTTTATCCGCTGGGGCTCCAGAATGGCCTGCCGGGCCGGATCGAATTCGAGGAGGGGAGGGATAATCATAAAGTGATTCGGTGTTGCAGTTTTGCAGTGATTTAGTGATTCGGTGAGAATGTGTCACGTGTCAGGTGTCGGCACAGTGTTTCGGTGTCTCGGTGTTTCGGTGTTTCAGTTTTTCGGTGATTCGGTAAAATATGCCAAGTGTCAGATGTCGAGTGTCGAGGAGCATTTGTCAGCGGAGTGTTGCCGTATTTCGGTTGTTTCGTAAGTGAATATTAGAAAAGGTGGTATGTCAGTGTTTTCGTTACGAAGAAAATATAGTGAATAACGTCAATGTCGCCATTTATTGGTTCAAAAATGACACAAGAACGGATACACCACTATACCACACGAATCACTCCTCCCCTGACACACGACACCTGAAACCTGGCACTTTCTCACCGAATCACTGCAACACCGAAACACTTCAACACCGCCTTGACACCTGACCCCCGACACTTCCTCACCGATTCACCGAATCACTGTAAAACCGAAACACTGAAACACCCTCTGACACTTGACACACGACCCTTGACACTTCCTCACCGAATCACTGTAAAACCGAGACACCGAATCACCCCCTGACACTTGACACACGACCCTTGACACATCCTCACCGAATCACTGTAAAACCGAAACACTGAAACACCCCCCGACACCTGACACTATTTTTGCGCCAACTCCCGTATCGCATCCCTCGCCACCCAGCGGGCGGCGGTATTGGGTGCGGAGTCCAGGATCTCGCGGGCGGTATGCAAGGCGGCCTCGCGCAGAGCCAGGTCCCGCTTGCCGATCTGGCGCAGGGCCCAATTGACGGCCTTTTTGACGAAGTTGCGCTCATCCGAAGCACGGCGCATGATCGCCGGTAAGAAGCTCAGGAAAAGCTCGTCGGGCGCCGCTTTATTGTGGACGGCCAGCCCGGCCATCAGTGCAAAGCCACCCCGGCGGACGAATTCTTCCTCCCGGTCCGCCCAGGCAAGCGCCTTCTCCACGGCGTAATCCGTACGGTCAAAATGATTATAGCAAACCTGGTCACACACATCCCAGGAGTTGAAATCCAGCGCCCAGCTTTCCATCTGGTCGGGGGTCACCTGGCGCCAATCGTCCACCAGCGCAGCCAGAATGCGCGCCTCGTGGAACCCACTCCGCCACAGGTCCAGCGCCGCCTGGTGATCGCGCACCCCGCGGGCCAGCAGGCGCAGATCCTTGACCGAAATCCCCAGGGTGTTGGCCGGGTTGATCCCAAAATGGGCCATACCCGCCACGTTGTCCGGGTTGGCCAGGGCCTGTAACTGGTCGAGAAGTTCAGCAGAAGTGGGCATGGGGGAGGGAGCGGTTGGCGGTTAGATTCTAGCGGTTCGTAATTCGCATGGATTGAAGGCGAGAGACAAATTCATTATACTGGATCCTTTTAGATCAGGCCGTTTGATTTATACACCAATTCTCGGTATAATATACACATTCACAAGGAGTGGCGATGCGAACAAATATTGTGATCGATGAAGCTTTAGTCAAAAAAGCCCAGGAACTGACCGGGCTCAAGACCAAGAAGGAGGTCGTGCACAGGGCCCTGGAAACACTGGTTCGCTTGAGCCAACAGGGTCAGGTGCGTTCTTTACGCGGCAAGTTGACCTGGGAAGGGGATTTAGACGCATTGCGGCAGGGTCGCGACCATGATTTTGGTTGATTTATCGGTCTGGATCGATTATTTCATCGGCAAGGCAACCCTCGAAACCGGTATCCTCGACCAGGTTCTGGGTAAAGAACCTGTTCTTGTGGGGGACATCATTCTGGCGGAAGTATTGCAAGGTTTTCGCAGCGATGCCGATTTCGAAGCGGCCCGCGAGGCCTTATTGAGTTTCCAGCCTGTGCAAATGTTGAGCCCCGAACTGGCAGTTCAAAGCGCGCGAAACTACCGGGCACTGCGCAAAACAGGTATTACCATTCGCAAGACCATCGACTGCCTGATCGCCACTTATTGCATTCAAAGCGGCTCTATTTTATTACATTCCGATCGCGACTTTGACCCCTTTGAAACCCACTTGGGCCTGAAGGTGATTACAGCAATTAGCAGTTAGCTGTTAGCTAAAAGCAGCTATTAGCTGTTAGACGGTAGCGATTCGTTTTTCACAGATAACTCACTCAACGGATCGAAGTCAACCCAATCGATGTCCGGCAGGCCCTGAAATCGGTTGGCCATCACTTGCAGCGCCTGGGGATTGTCATCGATCAGCACAAAGCGGCGATCCAGTTCCAGGCAGGCCGCCCCGGTGGTACCCGATCCGGCGAAAAAGTCCAAGACCACCTCGCCCGGGTTGGAAGAGGCCAGGATAATCCGCTTCAGGATACCCAGGGGTTTTTGGGTCGGGTAGCCGGTCTTCTCCTTTGAATTGGTCGGAACGATGGTATGCCACCAGGTATCGGTTGGCAGCTTGCCGCGGGCAGCCTTTTCTGGCCCCACCAGGCCGGGAGCCATGTAAGGGATGCGCTCGATCGCGTCCACGTTATAGGTATAGTGCTGCGGGTCGCGGGCGTACCAGAGGATATTATCGTGTTTGGGCGGCCATTTTTTCTTCGTGCGAGCGCCGTAGTCATAGGCCCAAATGATCTCGTTGAGGAAACACTCCCGTCCAAAGATCTGGTCGAGCAGTATCTTGCAGTAATGCACCTCGCGGTAGTCGATGTGAAAATACAGGCTGCCGTTCGGCTTGAGCAGACGTTGAGCCTCGCGCAGGCGTGGCTCCAGAAAAGCCAGGTAATCATCGAAGACATCCAGGTAAGCCTTGGACCCCACCTTGACCGTCTCATAGCGCCGGCCTGCGAAACCGGTGCGGTCACCGCTATCCTTTTGCTCGGTCTTGATCTGGGTACGGGATTGGGCTTTGCCGGTGTTGAAAGGCGGATCGATATAAATCAGATCGATCGACTCGCCCGGCAAAGATTGCAGGATGGGCAGGTTGTCTCCGAGGTAAATACGGTGGCGAAACATGGAAATATTTTAACCTATTCAACCCATAAGCGGTAATAAACGGTCGCATCCGTCGTATAATAACAATGTATTACGTTTATTTATCGATAAAGAAAGGTAAGAAATGCAAACGACAATCATTTCCTCTAAATATCAAGTGGTCATTCCCCGTAAGATCCGCGAGCTATATAACCTGAAGCCGGGCCAAAAAGTAGTTTTTATCCCCTATAAAAATAGCCTGCGCATGGTGCTGGTGCCGCCCGTTAAAGAAGGTTACGGATTCCTGGAAGGGATCGATACTACCGTGGAACGAGACGAGGAAGACCGCATATGAATGTAGTAGATTCATCCGGCTGGTTGGAATATTTCGCCAGAGGCGCCAACGGAGAGAAGTTTGCACCTTCGATTCAGGATAGCGAGAACTTGCTTGTCCCCACAATTTGCATTTATGAGGTTTTCAAAAAGATCGCTTTACAAAGGGATGAAGAGGATGCACTCAAGGCCGTCGGTCTGATGACAACTGGGAAAGTAATTGATCTTACCCAGGAACTCGCAATCCTGGCCGCGGAGCTTTCGATGAATCACAAAATTCCGATGGCGGATAGCATGATTCTTGCCGTAGCGCGAGCTCATGATGCCACCTTATGGACCCAAGATGAGCATTTCCACGGTCTGGAAAATGTAGAATATTTCGCAAAATAAAATTTAGTCAAAAAAATCTCTTTCTACTATTCTTTGCAAATAAAGCTCTTTCTAAGCCGCCAGATAAAAAGCCAATGTTTCTCGGGCTTAACGCTCATGGTGGTTAATTCAGCCGCCCATAAAACGATACACCCCGAATTCGGCGTTTTGATATACGAGCTGAAAATCAAGCGGATTGGAATGGATCAACTGTAGCATTTCGGGCTGGTCGTCACCAACATCGTCCAGGCGCACAATCACATACGTTACGCCCAGGGCGCTCATCCGGCCCAGGCTATCTCCATCCGGTGCCGGGATGGCCAGGGCCACCGATTCGCAGCCGGTAAAAAGCGCCAGGACGCGTGGTTTGAAAAACGCGACGACGTCATCCGGCCCGGTTTCGCGGATCACATACTGCATCACTTCCTGGGCGCTGTTTGCTTCCAGTTCGCTTGCCGGTCGAGGCACCAGCCCAGTATAGATACTATCGTAATAGAACCCAAACCCGAGCAGCAAAAACAAAGAAAGCGCTTTCAGCAGCCAGACCGGAAAAGCTTCCAGTTTATTGAGAATGGTCTGGAACCCTTCCAGGCAAAAGAGGATGTAAAAGGGAACGATTGGGAAAAGGAACCGGATTTCTTGATAAGATGGCCAGAACAATAAGCCGGCCAGATAAAAAAGACAAAAGAGCTCATAGCTGGAAACACCTCGTTTCAAGCGGCCAAGCAAACCGATAACCACAAACTCCAACACCACCAGGAAAATAACGGCCTGGACAAAAAAATGGCTGCTCTGAAACATCGAAAAAATCAATTCAAAATAAGAAACTAGCGTACGAGACAGTAAAAGAAGTACCTGATAAAAGTTTTGCGGAAGTTGGTTGAAGTAACTTCCCGTTTGTGGGATCAACCCATACTGCAAAAGTATCAAGCTGCTGGCCGTAGCCAGAACGATGAAGGTCGTCAAGTGGATCTTCTTGTTTCGCAGCAAATCCAGGCAAAACACAACGGGCAAAAGGACAATCCCCACGGCGCGGGTTCCGTAAGCCAGATAAATGACCACCCCGGTCCACACGGCCTGGTACCAGTGGCCGATATCGCCCTTGCCGGAATCCGTCACATCATTGATCTGCCGCAACGAAATGGCGCAAATCAGGAGAAATGGAATATCCGAGGTAATGCGATCGAGCTGCACAAAGAAAGGCGGGTACAAGCCGGCGATCACAAGATAGAGGATGCCCAAGGCGGGTTGCAAACGGCCGGGAATCACCTTGTAATAAAGGTAGAAAAGCAACCCTACGAAGCAAAAGATTCCCACCGCTTTTAGGGCGAGCAGATTGACACCCCAAACCGCAATGACAGGCGTCAGCAATAACGGAAAAACCGGGGGGTAAGCCACCGGCCCGTAGCTGGCGGTATCCAGGTTGTACAGGTATTGGGTTTGGGCATACGGGGCGCCGTTCACTATGTTTCTCGCATTCATGATATACATACTAAAGTCGCCGCCCCAGTCCTGCCCCCCTTTCAGGTTCGCCAAAAAGAAAAATGCCAATACACCAATAAAAATATTGGCAATCAGATCGATGTTCTTGATAGAGAATCGTTTAGCTCCACCCATTTTGTTCGATGTACGCCTGAACGCTCATCTTTCCAGCCTAAAACCCCCCGGATCATTTCCGCCCCGTGAAAGTGCTGCCCGAATTTATGCTAGATCTTCGGCCTCAAGCGGGGACAAAGACCACCTGGCAAAGGTTTACTCCGGTTGGCTTTAAAACACAAACACGGTATGGCTTTATTGATTAATTTCCCGGGCAAATGACTTCGGATCTTACCCAACCTATGATTTGCATCCGTAAGTCAAAATCATTATAGCAGATCAGTGACTGTTCAAGCCAGCTTAGAAATCAGGTGTTTTTATATTTTTTTCGTGTGCTTTGCTCGCGAAAAAAATATAAAAACACCTCTCTTTTACGATAGCTGAGTAATTACGCAGAATAACCGTATTTCACTGGTATCATCAATATTCGCCTCTGGGGCAATCAAACCCGGAGATTCTCCACCTCGATTACCCGTATCCCTCGAGCCGGTGGTGCGTCATATATGCATAGAGGCTGTACGCATCCGGATGGGAAAGAACCTCAAATTTGAGCCTGGGTGATTACCCGGTACCTTTATTCATGACTCCTGAAAGCGAATTGATCGAACGCGCCCTTTGTTTTGAAATGGACGCCCTGGCTGAGATTTACGACCGCTACAGCCTGGGCATTTATCGCTATGCGCTGCACCTGTTGGGCGACCCACACCAGGCCGAGGACTGCACGGCAGACACCTTTACGCGTTTTTTGCAGGCCCTGCGTAACGGCGGCGGGCCGCGGGACCATCTGCAAGCCTACCTGTACCGCATTGCCCACAACCGCATCACGGATCTCTACCGCCGGAATCCCCCGCCCCCACTGCAACTGATCGACGAGATGCTGGATGGGGAAGACAACCTGGTCGAAACCGTCATAAACAACCTGCAAAAAGAGCAGGTACAGGCTGCCCTGGTGCGTCTTACGCCCGACCAACGCCAGGTGATCACTTTGAAATACCTGGAAGGCTGGGAAAACGAGATGGTAGCTCAGGTATTGGAAAAACCGCTGGGTACCGTAAAGTCATTGCAGCACCGTGCCATCGAGGCACTGCGACGCATGTTGCTGCCGAAGAAGGAGAAAATCTATGACTCGGAGGAGAACTGTGGCTCAATTGAATGATCGCGACGATGCTGATATCCAGAACCTGCTGAATAAGCTGGCTGACGCCCCAGCCCGCGATCCGCAGGCCCAGGCCAGAGGCCGGGCAAATTTCCTCACGCAGGCGCAAATGCTGGCCCCAGCCGTATCCCAAGAAGAAAAACGACGTCTCATAGGGTGGAACGTAAATTTCTTCGAAAGGATATTCAAAACAATGAAACTCCAAAGCAAGTTCGCTGCTCTCGCAATCGTGATAGTCATGGCCGTAGCGGCCGTGTTCACGATTAGCAAGGTCAATACCGTCTCGGCGCAACAAATCCTCGACCGCGCCGCCGCGGCCCAATCCACCCCTGCGCCCAGCCAGGGTATCTGGTACACGCGCATGCAGGTTTTCGAAAACCACCAGGCCGTCGTCTCCGACAGTACCGGAATAACAACGATCATCGAAGATTATCTGGACCTGGCCAATGGCTATGACCACAGGGTGACGTATGATCCTGCCGGAAACATTTTGGACGCCAGTTCTTCTGATGGGACTTACACGTATTCGCTGGACAATACAAGCGGCGATACCTTGACGGTAATTCGCGAGAAGATCAGCCCGGAAAAGCAGCAGGCAACCGCGTCCTTGCGGGGAACCGCAGCCGCAGGTCCTTACGCCGAAGCCCAAACATTCTTCGATGAATTCCGCAATGACCCGCACGTGAAGGTCGAGGGTAAAAAGACCTGGACGGATGGCAGCACGGTCTACGTTCTGGTGGATGACAGCTACCAGAGCCAGAAGGGGTCGGACACCCAGACCTACCTCGGCTCGCTGCGTATGGTTTTCAATGCCGATACTTACCAACTGGTCGAAAGGCAAATCACCGTACGCAAAGACGGCAAGGATGTGGTCATCGACGATATCCAATGGCTGACGGACAAAATCCTGCCGGAAGGCAGCTCGGTGGCCTGGGATCTGAGTGATTTGAAAGGCGTCAAAGTCGTGGACGCTCCTGAGACAGACCAGGCAGACACGCAGGACAACGTCACCTTTGAGACTCTGACGCAGGATGAGCTGGCGTCGCGCACAAGCGACTTCTACGTCCTGAATCCAATTCCATCCGGCTATACCCAGGAGATCGGCGCAGCCAGCGGCCAACCCGCGGACCAGCCGTTCGCCTTCGAGATCCACTACAATAACCCCAACGGCGACAACTTCAATATGCAGGCTATTGGCCAGGAAGACCTCGGCTTTGTCCAATCGAGCTTCACCAATGGCTCCTATAAAGCGGCGTCCGGCCTGGTGCTGTACTATGACCAATCCGGCAGCAACGGTGTCGGGGGCATGCTGGTGGCGCCTAACGGAGAGAGCTTCCTGTTGTGGAGCAACCTGTCGCGTGAGAAGGTCCAGGACCTGGTAGAAACCCTGGTAAAGGGCCAGTAACCAGGAATGAAATAATCAAAAAGCCTCGGCTGATACCAGCCGAGGCTTTTACTTTTATCGGCCCTGGTTAGGCAGTTTGAACTACTCAGTTTTCCCGGACGAAGAGGGTGATTTTGTTATTTTTCGCGTGCGAAGTACGCAAAAAATAACAAAATCACCCTTCCCCTAAAACTGGCCTGAACGGTTACGAAAGTTTCTGATGTTCAAGAATTTACCAGGCCAGCTTCATCCCGACTTGAAACGGTGATTGCAGACCGGCTGGCCGGCCGACAGGGTCATGGTGCGGGTCAGTCCCAGGCCAAATACCTGGCTGTAGGCAAAGTCGAGCGCGCAGAAGGAAGGCAAGAATTCAGCGGCGCCTTGAGCCTGGTAAAACTTTTGGGCCGCACATTCGGTGAAGTTATAGCCATAATCAAAATTCTGGCCGTCGCCGGGCACGAATTCGCACACGTAACCCTGCCCGTAGCGGCGCTCTTGGGTGCGCTCCGCCCGCTCCCGGCGCCTGGCCATCAACTGAGTCGGCGCCAACTGCTGACCCGGTGGGATCGCCGGCCGCGGCTCATCCGCCCGCGCCAGGACGGCCTCGTACACGACCCGGCCGGTTTCCTCCGCCGTCTTGCCGTGATGCTTCATGGCATGGTACAAGGCCAGGCAGCGCACCGATTCCATCAGCGCATCCAGCCAGTCGTCTTGCCCGCCAATGTATGGGATGAGGGGCACCAGGCGCATGAATTCCTCCCGGCTTTCGTGCGAGACCAGGTCCGCGGAATCGTCCCCATAGCGCTCCACCAGGATAGGCCGCCAGCGCGCCAGGTCCCGGTCGAAAGCGTCCAGGAATTCCGGCAGGCAGGCTGAATAGCCCGCTTCGGTATCCTTTGAGGGAGAAATCATCGCAACCTATTCGCCTTCGTTATCCACAAAGAATTTATGGAACAATTCTTTTGCCCGCTGCAGACCCTCTTCGGTCACCATCACCGACTTGGCCTTGCCGACCGGATCGTAGATAAAGCCCTTTTCGAAGAGGCGATTCATCGTGTCCCAATCGAAGGATTTCCAGGCCCGCGGCCCGTGATCATCGTCGAACATGGTCAGAAAAAGCAGGCTCAGAGTCATGTCGTCCACTTTGTCTTTGTTATAGTCCACGGATTTTCCTCCTTCGCTCTCAAAAAGGAAATATTTTCTCATGCAGTAAGCATTTTTAAACTGATCCTTTTTGATGCTTATTATTTCGATCTTCTATTCTTGAAGTTAAGTAACGATTCAGGCACGGGGTAATTAATTTCTGAATTTGAGGTGTTTCTTAGCCGTGGGGCTGAGCAGTTACGAAATCAAAATTATTATAGAATAAATTACAATGCCAAACTACACCCGGCCAATGTTTCGAGGGGGATTGTTCTTCTTTACCATTGTGACCTGGCAAAGGATACCTATCCTTACCACTCCCCAGAGTCGCGAGGCGCTGAGAAACGCAATCCAAATTACTCAAGAGAAATATCCGTTTGAAATGGACGCAATTTGCCTCCTGCCCGAGCACATCCACTGCACATGGAATTTGCCCGAAGAAGATTTTGACTATTCCATCCGCTGGCGTTATATCAAAGCCCTTTTCTCAAGGTTTTATCGCGAATACCAGGGAAAAGAGCGGACACCTACAAAGTCACGCACAAAGCGCCGGGAAACCGGGATTTGGCAGCGCCGGTTCTGGGACCATATGATTCGCGATGAAGATGATTACTACGCCCATCTCGACTACATTCATTACAACCCGGTCAAACATGGCCTCGTCCAATCTGTCCGCGATTGGCCCTGGTCCAGTTTCCACCGGTACGTTCAACTAGGTTTATACGAGCCAGACTGGGGTAGCGATATTACACTCCCAAGTTCGGATTCATTTGGCGAGTAACTCATTTAATAAAAAAGTAATCAGAGTGAACGGGTCAACTGTTCTACAATACTAACTCGTAGGGTGCGCTTTAGCGCACCGTTAAAACATGGGCAGGTAAAGATTTTAGGCTTTCACATTTTTCTATGTTTGGTCAAGAATTGATAAAGCGAATTTTTTTGAGGCAGCAACCCTACCACAAGCTTATCCTTTGATACCCATAGATATTAATAGCCAAGCGGATTAAGGTGCGCTAAAGCGCACCCTACAAGTGCATTTCAACGCCTATTTTCCTTCTACCTCTTCAAAGAAATCAATCACCAACTCCCGGGTTTTGTCCACCACCTGGTGGCCGACGCCGGGTAAAACCTCGTAATCCACGCTCGCGCCAATTTTGGCCACGGAATTGGCAAACTGGCGGCTTCCGCTCACCGCGCCGGCGTCGTCTTGGTCGCCGATCACTACCAGAAAGGGAATACCGCTCGCCACCGTGGAGGGCACGTAATAATTCCCGGACGAGAGGACGGCTACCCCCGCCACCGATTGGGGATTATCAAAGGTGAATCCTTGCACAAACTGCGCCCCGGCCGAAAAGCCGGTCAAAAAAATGCGCGGCTTCAGGTGGTAATTCAACACTACCTGGTTGATCGCGGCGATTACTTTGGCCTCGCCGTCCTTCTGGTACCAGCCGCCGCTGGAATCACTCAAGGTGGGGCACAACAAAATATAGCCCTCGCGTTCGGCGTACTGCTGCCATAAATTCCAACAATCCCGGCCCGACCCACCCGTCCCATGGATGCCGACGAAAAGCGGCCAGGCCTGCGCTTTATCGTACCCGGTGGGTACGTACAGGTAATACTCCACCGGCACTTCGTGACGATAATCAGCCGGGTTCAACGGACGATTATTGGATACAAAATAAATCAACATGGCAAAGATGGCCACACACAAAATTCCGACGGCGATCAAAAAGCCGGTCGTACCACCAGGCTCACTTTCTTCCCGGCCGGCAGTCTGGGCCGCATCTCCACCGCCGTTCGACGCCGGTTGTTCAACAAACGCCGGCGGAACCGGCTTGCCATTTTCAGGATGAGAAGCCGGATTTGTTTTGTCGGCCGGCGCTGCTGTTTGACCGGCGATTTCCTGGCGCAGGCTGCGCGCCAACGGATCGACCGAGTAAAACTGGCCGGGCAGGGGGATGGCCGCCACGGCTTCTTTCTGGCGAACACGCATATCCTCCAGGCGGCTTTGGATGCGTACGTCACTCGGGTTGTAGCGCAGCCCGGTTTCCAGCGCCAGAATGCGCTGCTCGAGTACCGGACAGGTCTCGCTATACAAAATCCAGGTCATTCCATTACATGGGTCAGCTTTAAGCATGGGGTGCAGAATGGCCTGCGCTTCGGTTAATCGACCGGCTTGAATAAGCTCAACAATGTGTTTCAATGTATCTTCGCTCATAGGAACCCCCGTGGGCATGCAAAGACATGCGGTGATGGGCAGCAAAATAATGGACGATGAACTCTTTTCTTCGAAAATATTCGGTTTTCAAAAATTCTGAATGTTCTAGGACAGACCTACCCCAAAACTACCCGATTTATCCGGGCCGCCAGGTATTCTCTGCGCAGCAGCCCGTAAACCAATGTCCCGCTGATACTACCATCCGGATTTTTCTTGTTCTCGCGCAAATGCCCTTCCGCAATCAAACCACACCGTTCGGCCACGTGGATACTGCGCACATTGCTATCATCGCATTCCAGGCGGATGCGCGCGGCGTTCAAATATCCAAAGGCGAACTGGATGGCCGCAGTGACGGCTTCACTGACGTACCCCTGGCCTTCGTGATCCCGGTCGGCAAAGTAGCCGATTTCGTATTCCGGCAGTTCTGGAGCCGAAAGGCCAATGTAAACCTGGGCAACAAAATCACCACTCTGGCGCTCGAACACGCCGATAAAATAGCTCAGTCCGCTCACCCAGGCGGCGGCCAGCTCCGCGACCGTCTCTTCGGCATCTCGTTCATCTTTAAGTGCCCGTACCAGGTTCCCGGATTCATAGCGGGACAGGTGCGCGAAATTTCGCCGCCCAACTGCCAGGTACATCGGCCCATCGCCGGGTTGGTAGCTGCGCAAGATACAACGAGAAGTTTCAATCCTGAACGGAAACATTGCCGGGCCAGCTCCTTTTCTCCTGTCCACCTGAATGGTATTGCTTTGCAAGAACGGATAATCCTATTCGATTGCCCTGGATGGTATTTCCCCTTGACTACATTTTACGACAAAACCCGTCCACACAACCTTTGAGCCGGGTATTTCAAAGCATTTTCTAAAACCTGCCCGACTGGAATTAGGATTATTAAAGAATTTCTCTCTTTACGGTGCGGCAAAACCTCACAATATTTATCGACGCAACCGGTCAACAATTGTTTATAATAGATACAGGATTGTTCAACCGGGTAATATAAAAATAAATGACCAGAAAGATTTCTAACGCTTGACCAGAAAAAACACACCGGCGACGTACCGCGATAAGGGACTGCCGATTTCAACGTAACCAGCTTGCCCAAACCCATCCACAGGCGGATAGCACTTATCCCAGCCGAACTCGATCAGCCTGGAACAGCCCGTTCCCGGAGGCTGGCTAACCGGACGCCATTTTTAACCCGGCCGGACAGCGGTTTTGTAGCCAAAATCAGATCAAACTCGGATTGGAAGCATGCCAACCAAAGGAGGTTGCAAATCTCATGAAAGCAGGTTCCATCTCGTGCGTTCTCCCTCCCCATATATTCGATCAGATTGCCCAAAACGGCAGTGACTCTCAAAAAGAGCGGTATATCCAGACCGCCCAGGTGACGGCCCAGTTCCGCTCCGAACGCCTGGAAGCCACCGCCCTGGCGGCCGCGCCTCGGGTAACGCTCAACACCAACTTGCAGCGGCGCGTTTATACAACCAATCACAGCACCAATTTGCCTGGCCAATTGGTGCGCTCCGAAGGCGACCCTGACGGCGCCGATGTAACGGTAAATGAAGCCTACAATGGCGCCGGCGCCACCTACAACCTGTATTGGAATATCTACCAGCGCAACTCAATCGACAACGCCGGTATGACCATCGACTCGACCGTCCATTACGGCCAGAATTACGAAAACGCCTTTTGGAACGGCCAGCAAATGGTTTACGGCGACGGCGACGAAGGCCTGCCGCCGGACCAGCAACTGTTTAACCGCTTTACCATCGCCATCGATGTGATCGGCCACGAGCTCACCCACGGGGTCACCCAATTCGAAGGCGGGCTGATCTATTCCAACCAGCCCGGCGCGCTCAACGAATCCTTCTCGGACGTTTTCGGAAGCCTGGTCAAGCAGTACAGCCTGGGCCAAGCGCTGCCCAGGCCGATTGGATTATTGGCGAAGGCCTATTTACCGCCAATGTGCACGGTGTCGGCATCCGCTCGATGAAAGCGCCCGGCACGGCTTACGACGACCCGGTGTTGGGCAAAGACCCCCAGCCCGCCAATATGAGCGATTACAACCACACCACCAGCGATAACGGCGGTGTACACATCAACTCGGGCATCCCCAACAAGGCCTTCTACCTGGCCGCCATCGAGATCGGTGGCAACGCCTGGGAGAAAGCCGGCCAGATCTGGTACATTACCCTGCGCGACCTGATCCAACCCACCACCGATTTTCAAGGCGCTGCCAACCTTACCCACCAGGCCGCCGGTACGCTGTACGGCGACAACAGCCTGGAACAACAGGCCGTTGATCACGCCTGGGCCGGGGTAGGGATTACCGTAGGTACCCCCAGCGACGGGTCCGGCTCGGGCTGCTTCAATTCGGTCAAAAAGGCCCTGGGGATGTGATGATCATTCGGATAGAACGCAGCGGTGGTTTTGCCGGCATGACCCTGCGAACCGTGATCGATTCCAACCGGCTCGATCCGCAAGAAGCCCGCCAGTTGGCCGATTTATTGGAATCGAGCAACTTCTTCGATACAGAGATCAGCTCCACTTCCGAGAAGGGCGGCGGAGCCGACCGTTTTCATTATTCTTTGACCATCGAGATGGGAAAGCAGGCTCGCTCGGTCGAGTTGGACGAATCCGACATTCCCAGCCAATGGCAGGCTCTCATCGAGCAAATCAACGCCTTAGCCCGCCGCTTTAGAAGATAAAGCACGGGTAACTAAAAGAATAGGGTGTAATTATGGTTATTTGCGTGCGTAGCACGCAAATAACCATAATTACTAAACGAACCTAACCCCGTTCCATCGCCAATTCGACGCAGGTGAAGGCCAGGTTGTGCATATTGGCGTAGGCCGACCAGACGTCTTCGGCCCAACGGCTGACCCGGCTTTGCAGGTCAGGCGGGTCCTTGACGTCCAGCAGGTCCGTTATAGTCATTTTGCCCCGGAACTCCGGCGTTTCCGGCCGGACGAGTTCGCCGGCATCCATCAGCCAGCGCTCGACTGCGTTATAAATGTACCGGCGGCCATCATAGAGCAGGAAAACACATATCCCCGCCAGGTGCGAGGCATAAGATTCGACCGAAACGCAGTGAATCTCGGGGTGCTGCAATCCGTAACAGTCCACCAGCGCGCGTTGTGTGGCATAGAAATATGAGAAGCCCGGTCTCCCCAGAAAACGGGCCATAATCTTTTCCAACGTTTCGCTGCAACCTTCATACCCCCCCATACCGGCAGCCCCGCAGTACGGACAAGGGGCTAAACTGGTTTTTTCGATATCACGAGAGACAGAATCGCTCATCAATTTTTCCAATCTTTCCGGTTCGGGCAGAAAGGCGACCGCCGGGTTATCCCGGGCTGCCCTTGCGGAAGCCCTTCACGAACAAGAAAATCAACCCGACCGCACACAATGCCACCAGTCCATAACCGGCAGCCTTTCGGTCAGCGCTCGGGGTGCCCAAACCAATCACGGTCAGCACAGAAGTCGCCGTAGGTGTGGGAGAGGAGGTGGCGGTGGGGGTCACCGAAGGAACTCGGGTGGGGGTGTGGGTTGGCCGAGGCGTGCGCGTGGCAGTCGGTTGTGTCGGCGTCAGGCTGGGCTCCGGGGTGGCCGTATAAGGTGATTTGATGATCAGTACCTGGCCGGCATAATAGGCCGGGTTATCCGGGTTCAGGCTGGCGTTATGGGCAAACAGGTCATTCAGGGTCACGCCATAAGCGTTGGCGATCTCTTCCAGAGTTTCGCCATATTGAATGACGTGGGCCACCGAGCCGTCGTCCGCCGGGGTGGATGTGATGATCGGCCCCGCAAGCGTTGGCAGCGGCGGTGGTGAAATACCCGCGGTCTCGGCGGCAATGTCCGTCGCAGAAAGCGGCTGGCGGTAGGCAAAGTTGCCCTGGGTGGCATTCACGTCCAGGGTATAGAAGACATTATCGCCCGAGGTGGCCACTCCGGCGCCGACCACACCGGCATCCGGTCCGAGCATAGTCGCGCTGTGCAATAAATCGGTCCACTGGTCGTAGATGGCATCCGAGACCGACAATCCCGGCCCGCAGGCCACATTTTCGGACGCGATGCCATGGTCACCCGGGCCGCTGCCGTCCGCACGCTGGTGGGTACAGGTACCCACCGTAGCCTGGTATTCTGACTGGGCCTGGGCTTTACTCATCAGGTCGCCGTCCACGGTATAAGGCTCCAGCCCATTGGCGGCGCGAAAGGCATTGACTGCCCCGATCAGGTCAGAGGCGCTGCCGGCCTGGGCCTGCACCGGCACCGACCGCGGCACAAACAACAATATTCCCCCCAGGAGAAGCAGGAAGATAAGAACGATTCGGCTTTTCACGAAGGAAATTATAACCACAGTTGCAAATTATTGAGAATGCAATCCAATAATAATACTGCTCAGCCAGCGCAAAAAAGAGGGGTGTTTTATTATTTTTTCGCGCGCTTCGCACGCGAAAAATAATAAAACACCCCAAATTTCCGACCCGGCCCAAGCAAAGCTACGCCAGGTTAACAGCCACGCGTAAATCGCTGTGGGTCTTCTCCAGGCGCACAATCTGGCCATGGACCACAATCGAATCATCCCCTTCCATGTGCGGGATGTCCAGGGCGATTGGGCCGCCTAATTGCAGGCTGGCATTTTTATCCGTCGAGAGCAGAATACCCACGGCGCTGACGTTGATCGTTTTGCCAGAAACCTGCACCGGTTCCACAATAGTGACCGGTCGTTCCCAGTCGATCCGGTTAGCGCGACGTGTATTTACAAAATCAGTGGCCAGGCGATCGATCATATCTTTTCTCCGTTTATATACATTTTCTTACCCCCACGGACAGGCTTAAGGCAATTAGAAGTTAATAATTGGGTTTATCACGGTAATGATTCTATAACCATAATAACATTTTTTAGGGGAAAGGAATAGCCCTATTTAATGCAACTTCCATACCAATATCACTGCACACGCCAGTTTTTCTGTGCTTTGCAATTGTGTTAAGCTGGGGTATATTAATTTACCTACCCATTATGAAAACTAAAAATTACCTTCTCAATTACCTGTGGTATCTCATCGTCTTGATTTTAGGCGTAATACTGATCTTTTGGGTCTCTCCATTAATGGCCCGTAATATCGAAACCACCCGTTCCGACGCGCAGGTCGGGTACGATGCCTCCACGGTACGCGCCCTGGTAGTTCAAATCATCGACCAGGGCCAGGTAACCCTGGGACAAACCACCCAACACTACCAGGATTTTTCCGTGCGGGTTTTGGAAGGGCAATATAAAAACCAGATCATCACCGTGGATTATGGCAAGCAGCAGGTTCGCCCCGCCTCGGCTGACGTTAAATCCGGCGAAGAGGTACTGATCTCCATCGGCCAGCGGCCGGATGGCACCCTGATGCCGGTATTCATCGACTTCATGCGCATCCAGCCCATCCTGCAGCTATTCTTCGTCTTTGTGTTGACGTGCGTCCTCATTGGCGGTTGGAAGGGCTTCCGTGGCTTGTTGGGTATCCTGCTCAGCATGGCCATCATCCTCTTCTTCATCATCCCCCAGATCCTGGCCGGGAAAAACCCGGTCTGGGTCAGCATCATCGGTTCGTTCGTCTTCCTGGCCGCTTCGCTCTACCTGGTATATGGCTGGAACTTGAAGACGCACTCGGCCGTGTTGAGCATGCTGCTGGCGTTGATGCTCTCCGGCGCGCTCTCGGCCTTGTTCATCAACGTCACCCGCCTGACGGGCACCGGCGACGAAAATTCGCTCTTCCTGACCCAAATGACCCAAACGCCTATCGATTTACGCGGCCTGCTGCTAGGCGGGATGATCATCGGCGCATTGGGGGTGCTGGACGACCTGGTCATCAGCCAGGCTTCATCGGTGTTCGAGCTGCACGGCGCCAACCCGGACCTGTCGATTGGCTTCCTCTTCCGGCGATCCATGAACATCGGCCGCGACCACGTCGCCGCCACGGTCAACACCCTGGTACTGGCCTACACCGGCGCTTCCCTGCCAATGCTGCTGCTCTTTTCATTGAACAACCAGAACTTCGGTCTGTTGATCAACCTGGACTATCTGGCCGAAGAGATCGTCCGCGCGCTGGTTGGCTCGATTGGCTTGTTTGCCGCCGTGCCGATTGCCACCGGGCTGGCCGTCCTGGCCGCCAAAAAATCCGACAAACTGGGCCGTTTGCTCACCATCCTGGGCCCGGAGAACAGCGCGGAAGGGCACGCCCATTCTCATTAGATCGCTTTCGTTTTTGCCCGGCTTTGCCCGTAACCCAACGGGAATTTGAGACGGCCGGCGCTTCTCCCTCACCCCAACCCCTCTCCCAAAATGGGAGAGGGGCTAAAATCTCCCCTTCCCCCGTTCTGGGGGAAGGGGCCGGGGGATGAGGGCATTCCTATATCTCGATCAGCCCGCGGCGAGCGCCTTTGCTGACCGCCTCGGCCCGATTCATGGCCTTGAGCTTGGTATATACCGACGAGATATGATACTTGACCGTGTGCTCGCTGATTCCCAGGGCCAGGGCGATCTGCTTGTTGGTCAACCCCAGGGTCATTTGCTGCAAAATCTCGGTCTCGCGCGGGGTCAGCGTCTCGTAATCTTCTTCTTCCCCGGGCTCGAGTTCGCGCAGATTGATCAACGGTCCCGCCATCCCGGGCGGGCTGACCAAAAGACCCTGATAGAGCGCGCGCAGCGCAGCCGTCAGGGTCTCTTCATCCGAGCCCAAAGGCAATACTCCCCAAACCCGTCCATTGAGCACATCCGCGGAGGGCAGGCGGGCCGGTTCTTCCGGCAGCAGAAATAGAAACGCCAGCCCCGGTAATGCTGCAAAAAGGGCGGCCCAGTCCAAACCGCGTGCCGCGCCGGGGGTCAGGATAGCTATGTCCGGCGGGGCAGAAAGATCCGCGATCGAAGCCAGGCTGGTCCCTTCGTAAACTACGCGGATACCGCTCACCTCCGCCAGCATGGCGCGCAAACCGGCCCGGATTGCGCCGGGCGGTGTCGCCAGGGCTATGCAAATCGGTTCGGCTGACTGGGATTGTTCGGTCACCCGGCGGCTCCTAGCGTTCTCCCAGCGAGACCGGCAAGGTTAGCGGCTGCCCGCCTCGCAACACCTCCACGCTGATCGTCTTGCCGGCCACATCGGCGCTCAAAGCGGACATCAGTTCATCCGGGTCACCGACCGGCTGCCCGCCGATTCCCACCAAAATGTCGCCCACGATCAGGCCGGCCTTCCCGGCCGGGCTGGAATCTTCCACGTTGACCAGCAGCAGGCCATATTTTTGATCGCGCCTCAGCGCCGCAGCCGCCCCTTCCGGCAGGTTTACCGGCTGGCTGCGCACCCCCAGGTAGCCCCGCTTGACCCGCCCGTGCTGTTCGAGCAGAGCCGCAGTCTCCCAGGCCAGGCCGGCCGGGATCGACAGGAACGCGTTCATGGCCAGGCCGGAAGTGTTGATACCCAGCAGGCCCCCGTCGACATCCACCAGCGGGCCACCCGAAAACCCAGGGTAGGGAACGTGGTCCAGGCGGTAGTAGCCTTTCAGCAGACCACCACGGGCCGTGCGTACCGGTCCGCCGACCGCCGAAATCACACCAAAGCCGGCCTCGACCGCGCCGTTTCCGGGCCGGCCCAGGCTCAAAGCCGGCTGGCCAACTTTTGCGCCCGCCGCAGGCGCTGCGGCCGGCGTCAAAACCGGCTCGTCCAGGCGTATCAGCGCCAGGTCGCTGCCGGGGTCCCGCCCGGCCAGGCTGGCGGAATGGACCGTGCCGTCGGCCAGCGCGACTTGAATATTCTCCTCACGCTCTATCGCGTGATCGACAGTCAAAACCAGGTCGGCGGCGTAGGCCACCCCCGAAGCGGGGATGCGCCGGCGGGCGTCGACGCCCAGCGTATAAAGAGCCGCTTTTTCTACAGCGGCCGTGAGCCCCTCTGAAAAAGCGGCCAATAGATTTTCAGCCATAGGATACCTCCCACAAGACGAGTATACCGGAGGGCACCGGCAGAAGCAAATTTCCTTCCGGCGCCTGGTTGTACTCAGTATAGAAGGTTACCCGGAGGCTTACATCTGCTGTTGGGGTAGGCGCCACCCCGGAAGAATGGGTGGGCCCGGACAGGGCTGGTCAGTTGCCTGTGGGTGCGACGGCCACATAGCCCTGCTGGTATGCAATGGCAAGTTGTGCGCCGTCCGGAGAAAACGCCAGGCCAACCACCGGGCTGTCCATCATTTGAATTGAATTCGTGGTGCCGGTCGAACTCATCAGCCAGATGTCGGTGAGGTTATTGTCCAGGCCAATAGCTAATAAATTCCCATTCGGAGAAAAGGCCAGCGCACGGATGTTCGCCCCGACCGCCAACTGGCCGATCGGGCGGCCCGAATCCAGTGCAAACAGAGTGACCTGCCGGTCCGCGCCGGCCGCAGCAACCTGGTTACCCGATACCGCGAACTGGAGCGTATTGGACAGTTCCGTGCCCGCTTCCTGGAGCGTCTGCAAATCGGTGGAGCCGGGCTCTTGAACCAGCAGTTCGCCATCCACCAGGCCGACCACCAGGTCGGAATTCGTGGAAGAATAGGCCATCCCGCTGGCCGTCACTTGCAAGGGCATCGCCGTGCCGGTCAGGTCGCTGCCGGCTATCGACCAGAAAACGATCTGAGGGCTGGGCAGGTCCAGTGCCAGGGCGATCTGGTCGCCGGCCGGGCTGAATGCCAGGGCGGTGATGCTCTCATCCTCGGCATCCTGGGGCTGGTAGCTTGCCGCCAGGCTGCCATCGCTCACGTTCCAGATATTCAAAACCGATCCCCCGCAGGCCAGGTATTGCATATCCGGAGAAAGGCTGCAATTCTTTATCGGCTCTTGAGAAAGGATCGACCCCAACTGGCTATAGCTGGCGGCATCGTAAAAAGTGATCCCGTTCGCGCTCGCGACGGCCAAAAAAGTGCCATCTGGCGACCAGATCAGGCTGTTAGGGGTTTTCCCGCCCAGGTCGATGCCAGGGGGAAGAGGTGTCGGCTGAATGTCCGAGGTTGGTGTGACTCCCGGAACCAGAGTTGCGGTAGAAAACAGATCGGATTGGGTGGGATAAGGCGTGTGGACTGCGCCCGCGTTCCGCCGGGCTATAGCCTGCAAGGGGCTGATCGGGCTGGTCAAATACAGAACTAACAGGAAAATCACCGCCACCAGCAGCACGGTAAACCCCGCAACCGTCAAAATCCGCCGGAAATCGGGGCGTTGGTGAGTCCGTCGTTCTGTTGTCTCCGAAACGGTCACGCCCGGCTGAGGCTCCGGCGTATTACGAAAAGCCGCAATGACCTCATTGGTCCTTTGCGGGTTCGCCGGGGCCTTAGATGGCCGCGAAACTGGCCCGGCGCCGGTGGATTCACCTGGCCGGCCGGTCTCCTGGAGCGTTGAGGCCGGTTCGACCGGTGGAATGGAGGAAAAGGGGGTTTTCCCGGCCGGCAAGGGCTCGGCCGGGGCTGCGTTTTCGAATGGTTCGCCCGCACCCGGCCGGCTGCCAGGGGAGGCTTCCTCTGCAGGCGGGGTTTCCCCGCCTGCCTCACCCGGCTCATTCTCGGACTGTTGGCGTGCCAGGATGGTCTCCAGCGCCCGGCGGGCGATCTGGCTGGAGGGCAGGTTACGCAGGCACTGTTTGAGAGTAGAAATGCGCTGGGCATCGGTCGGCATGGTGTCCACCAGCCAGATCCAGGCCATTTCGTTGTGCGGTTCTTCCTGAACGATCTTTAACAGGATGTGGCGAGCCGAATCTTTCTCGCCTGCACGGGCCAGTGAAATAGCACGAATGAGTTCTTCTGAAGGCATAACACTCCTCCTGACGCCTGGATTTCCCAGTCTGGATCAACGATGAATGGTCAACCCCCGCTTTTCGCAACGGCGGACACCGGCGTGTGTGATTTTCTGGCAGCCCTGGATATCCAGGTAGGCCAGGCGCGAAAATCGCTTCAATGGCCGCAGAGCCTCGTCCGTCAAACGATTGCAATAACTTAAATTGAGATAGATCAGCTTCTTTAATGGTATCAGCGATTCGATTGCCGCGCTATTAATCGTACAGGAAGACAGGTTCAGGCGAGTCAGCCAGGTCAAGCTGGCGAGTTTAGCCACCCCCCGGTCGCTGATTTTACGGTTTTCTGCCAGGTTAAGAAAGGTAATCACCTGGCAGCCTTGTAACTCGCCCACCAGGCGGATCAATTCATCGTCGTCGATGTTTTTAACCCGTAAGGCAGCTTCACAGCCGGCCGGGATGGTAAAACGCCCCGGTCCCTGGTTGAAATCCTGCCATTCGGCATCCGTCTGCTCTTGCGAACGGACGAGAATAGAAACGGCAAAATCGGTCTCAAAAGCGGATGAAACGGATGAAGATAAGTCCATAGCAGGTTAATTCTAACCGCTATTTGTTGAAAATTGAGCAGACGAAATGGAATGGATGTGGAAAATCACTTGGAAATTCTTTTTTCATGCCACGAAGATGGGCCTGAAAGTCCTTCACAGCCTCAGCAAGGAGGATGAAAGGGGGATTCTTTGCACTTGCCAGGGCAGGGCTTTGGAAGCAGGTTACGATTTTTTTTATTTTCCTTGGCCGCTATAGAAAAACCATTCAACAGATTAAAACCCAATTTAAGGATGATAATAAAGAACACACGCCAAAATCTGCGTTCACGCCCGATAAACGTAACAGCCATTAAAAGTCATAAGGAATTCAAATGGTCACCACCCAACAAGAACTCAATTCAGCGGCTATCCTGGAAGAACAAAAGTGCTTTTTCGCCAGCGGAAAAACCAGAGACATTCGCTTCCGCCTGGAGCAGCTCAAGATCCTGGCCGAGGCGATCCTCGCCCGGCAGGAGGAGATCGTCGCGGCCCTGCACAGCGATCTGCACAAACCGGCTTTCGAGGCCTACGGCAGCGAGGTTCTGCCCGTACTGGACGAGATCAACGTGATGCGCAGCAACCTGGTCGAATGGGCCCGGCCGCATAAGATCACAGCCTTCGAGGATATGTTCGATCCACAGGGTGAGGCCTTTTCCTATTATGAGCCGCTGGGAGTCGCCCTGATCGTCGCTCCCTGGAACTACCCGGTACAACTGCTGCTGAACCCGCTGATCGGCTCGATCGGCGCCGGTAATTGCAGCGTGTTGAAACCCTCGCGCTCGGCCCCGGCGACCTCTCAGGTGCTGGCCAGCCTGATCGGTCAAAACTTCGACCCGGCCTACATCCGCCTGGTGACCGGCGAGACCGCCCGCACGCTCATCAACGAGCCGTTCGACACCATCTTTTTCACCGGCAGCGTGCCGGTCGGCAAAATGGTGATGAAGGCCGCGGCTGAAAACCTGGCTCCGCTGACCCTGGAACTGGGCGGCAAAAGCCCCTGCATCGTGGACCGCGAGGCCGACCTGGACAAGGCCGCCAAAAGAATCGTGTGGGGTAAATTTTTCAACACCGGCCAGACATGCGTGGCCCCCGATTACCTGCTGGTGCACAGCCAGGTCAAAGAAGCCCTGTTGGACAAAATGGTCGGTGTCCTGCGCGAATTCTACGGAGAAGACCCGCAGCGGAGCCAGGGCCTGGGACGGATCGTCAACGCGGCCCAGTTCGACCGCCTGGTCGGGCTTTTAGACAGCGGCAAAGTGCTGGCCGGCGGGCAATACGACCGCGCCAGCCTGTACCTCGCCCCCACCCTGCTGGTGGATGTCACCTGGGAAGCCCCGGTGATGGCCGAGGAAATCTTCGGGCCGATCCTGCCGGTGCTCGCCTACGAAGACCTGGACGAACTCATTCAGAAGATCAATCAGCGGCCCAAGCCGTTATCCCTGTATATCTTTACCGAGAACCCGCAGGTGCAGGAAAAGCTGGTCCAAAACGTATCTTTTGGGGGCGGCTGCCTGAACGATACCATCAGCCACCAGCCCTTCTCCCAAATCCCCTTCGGCGGGGTTGGCCAGAGCGGCATGGGCGCCTATCATGGCCGGGAAAGCTTCAACACCTTCTCGCATAAAAAGAGTTTCTTGAAGCGCTCGGCCGTTTATGATGCCGCGCTGCGTTTCCCGCCCTACAGCGAGATGCAGCTTACCTTTTTAAAGGGCATGGTCACCGCCGCCGGTAAAGAAGCCATCCGCGAAATTTCGGTACCGGCGGAGACGCTCACCCCAGTGGAGGCGCCCGCCCCTTGTGAGGACTTGCCCCAGGCAGAAAAAGTCGCGCCGGCCATTACCCTGACGGCAGTCAGTTCGGGCCGGCAGGTCAATTTATACGCCCCCGGCGTCCGTACGCTCCTGCTGGTCCACACCCAAAAAACCATCCAGGCCGCCAGCGCCGCCAACGCAGCCATACGGGAAAAATACCCGCTCGCCTCGCAACTGCGGGTGGCCAACGTGGTGGACCTGCACAGCATTCCGGGTTTTCTGCGCGCCATCGTCAGGCGGGTTTTGCAGAAATCCTTCGATGAACAGGCCGTCCAATTGGGCAACCTGGCCAACGATTACGTGGTCATCCTGCCGGACTGGGACGGCCAAGTGCCCCAGGCCTTCGAGCTAAAAAACCTCAACCAGGTCGTCGGCGTGGTGGCCTTGAACAGCGCCGGCGGCATCCTGGGCACCTATCAGGGCAGTGACCCGGTCAAGGGCGCATTGAAGCTGCTCGATAAGCAGGGATAGGCTGTCTCGATTAGGCAAACTTTTTGGTTAATTGTGGGTATTTAATTTCACCGCAGAGACGCAGAGGACGCGGAGAAGATAAAACCACGGAGGCACGGAGTTCACGGAGAAGAGTTTTTAAATAAGAAACACAAAGAGAAATTACTGTCCAAAAAACTAGCCCAAAGCGGATCGGCCGGCCAGGAAAATTTACCGCAGCGCTGTAGGGTGGGTGCAGGGCTCATCAGCAACGCTCGCGAACAAAGAGCAGGTGTCCCAACCCGGGAATTGCCCGTAACCCACCGAGATGTCAAGATGGTGGGGTACGGGCAAGGTTTCGTAGGCCTTGCCTGTGTGCAGGTTGCCGGCGTCATAAATGAACCCTGCACCCACCCTATGGCATTGTTCTTCTAGAAAATTTTCTCCGTGCTTCCGTATTTTATTTGTAAAGTCAGCGCCGCGATGGTGCATTCCGGGCACGGCGATGTGGGCATATAGCCTGATGGTTCGCCATTGCCAGGGAAGTCAGCCCTCAAACGCACCCTACGACGAGGCGTTTTTAAAATAGTCTCTCTTCTTCTCTTTCTTTTCTCCGTGAACTCCGTGCCTCCGTGGTTTATATTCCCCCTTACGGCCCGGGCTCGGCCGGTTTGCGTCCCCAGTGGATGGCGATCGTGCCGCCCATCCGGCGCACAAAGACCACCTGGCGAAAGTTCACCGCAGCCATGGTAGCGGCCAGCCTTTCGGCCGTCAGGAAGGCCTCGCTGGAACTGGGCAGGTACAAATAGGCATCCCGCTGGCCGGAAATGAGCGTGCCCATCCAGGGGATGATTTTGCGCATATGGAAGCGGATAAAAGGCGTCAGGATCGAATGTTCCGGCGGACGGGTGGTATCCAGGGCGACCATGCGCCCACCCGGTTTGAGCACCCGGTATTGTTCGGCTAAGGCCAGGGGCAGGTCGCTGACGTTGCGCAGCAGGAAGCCCGAAACGATAGCATCGAAACTCTGGTCGGGGAACGGCAGGTGCAGCGCATCGGCGCTGGACCAGTCCAGGGCTGCGCCTGGCCGTTTCTGGCCGGCCTGCATCATTCCCAGGGTAAAGTCGGCGGCCACCACCTGGCATTCCGGTTGGGCGCGTAAAGCTTCCCGAGCCAGGTCACCGGTGCCGGCGCCCAGGTCGAGCAGGCGTTCACCCGGGGCCAATTGGGCCCGCCGGATCACTTCCCGGCGCCAGGCCACGTCCTGCCCGCCGGTCATCAAGCGGTTCATCAAATCGTAACGCGGGGCGATGCGCGTGAATACGCCCTGTACATACCCGGCTTTATCGCCGGATGGAAGGTCAGTCTTCATCAGAAAAAGGCACCCAGGCTAAAATAGTCGTACCCGAATCCGGTTCGGAAGTAATATCCACGTCTCCGCCGACATTGCGCGCGCGCGTGTACATGTTCGAAAGGCCGTGCCCGATGGTCAGTTGCATTTTTTCAGGGTCGAAACCCCGCCCATCATCGGTCACTTCGAGCAGGGCCCGGTCGGAAGCCTGCCAGAGAGTCACACTGACGGTGCGCGCCCGGGCATGTTTGGCGATGTTGGCCAGGGCTTCCTGGCAAATATGGAACAGGGCGATTGCCTGGGCATCCGGCAGGCTGGCCAGCTCGTTTTCCGGTCCCTGCAGGTTGACGCTCAGCAGCGTATTGGCGCGGAATTCCAGCGCCAACCGGCGCACACCCTGCATCAAATTTTCGTTTTGTAACTGGCGCGGACGCAGGTCGAGGATATAGGCGCGGATATCGCGGATCGTGCTGTTTAAATCAGAAATGGACTGCTCGATGCGCTGGACCATCCCCTGGGGATCCTCTTTGACCAGCAAGCGGGCGTGTTCCAGGGTCAACCCGACGGCGTAAATCGACTGGATGATGCCATCGTGCAGATCCATGCCGATCCGTTCGCGTTCTTCCAGCACGGCCAGGCGCTGGCCTTGCAGGTTCAGGCGCAGGTTTTCGATGGCCGTACCCACCCACGTGCCGATGGTGGACAGGAATTGAATCTCCAGTTCGTCCAACCCGCGCGGGTGGCGCGAGGCCACACACATCACGCCTAAAGAACCGCGCCGGCCGCTGATCGGCAGGCAGGCGATCTCATGGATATTGCCATTGGTCACATCCGGGTTCAAATCGATCTCGGCAAAGTCTTTGAACGGGATCAATTGGGATTGGTTGGACTTGGCCACTTTGCCGATCACACCCTCTCCCAGGTTATATTGCTCTCGGTTCCAGATGGCGTCCACCTGCTGGCCGCGGTGCAGGACCATTTTGAGATGGCGGCTGTTTTCCAGGCGCAGGTAAACCTCACCGACGTCCAGTTGCAGGTAATCCAACACCTGGGTCAGAGCTTTATCGAGGATTTGATCGATATCCGACGATGTGGCCAGGATGGATGCCAGCTCGTTCAACAAGGCCAGGTTTTCATTGCGGCGGGTGAGAATCTTGTCGCGCTGGATCAGCTCTTTGTACATGTTGGCATTGGTGATCGCCACCGCCGCATAGGATGCCAACATCTGGATGAGCAGTTCGTCGTCCTGGCTAAACTCGGGAGCATCGATCTTATCGGTCAGGTAGATCTGGCCGAGCTGGCGGGTACCCTGGTAGATCGGCACGCCCATAAACGACTTCATGGCCGGGTGGTGTTTGGGAACACCCACGCTGCGAGGATCGGCGTTCATGTTCGTGAGCCGGATCGGATCACGGGTGTGCATCAATGCGCCGATCAAACCCAGTCCCTGGGGCGCATGGCCGGTCAATTTTACCTGGTGGGCGGTCATGCCAATTGGGATAAAGGATTCGAGCTCACCGGAAGGCCCCACCACCCCTACCGCAGCGTAGCGCGCCTTGACCTGCTCGCAGGCCAGCTGGCCGATTTGCTCCAGCAGGGTTTCCAGGGATATTTCTTGAACCAGCTCAAGGCTGGCTTTATGGAGCGCCAACAGGCGCTCTTCGAGTTGTTCACGGGTCAGAGGAGGTGTATTCATATAGGTATCAATTCAACAAGGTTCATTTTACCTGAACCGGACAATAAAATCCAATTTCTCACTTTTCTCTCTGCTCTATTTTTTTAATTGCTCTGGCCAGTTCAAAAAGCTGGGGTGTTTTTATTGTTTTTCACGTGCAAAGCAGGTGAAAAACAATAAAAACACTCCGTCCTTTTCCGGTAGCTGTGCAGCTATGTATTTTTTATTTTCTCTTTTCCCCATCCATCCCATGTTATACTTTCCCACCGTAGCGAGTACCTCATGCCTCTTTTAACTGCCAACAACCTCTCCAAGTCCTTTGGGCCAGAGGATATCTTTAGCGATATCAGCCTGAGCATACCTCACCGGGCCAGGATCGGCCTGGTTGGCTCCAATGGGGTGGGCAAAACGACCCTGCTCAAAATTCTACTGGGCCTGGAAGATCCTTCCGGGGGAACGATCCACAGCGCCCGCGGGACCAGTATGGGCTACCTGCCGCAAGAGGCCCGGCTGGATTCTCATCGCAGCCTGTGGGATGAGTGTATGACTGCCTTCAGCGAGTTGATCGAGCGCCAGGGCGAATTGAGCCGCCTGGAAACCGCGATGGCCGACCCGCAGCAGGCCGATACGGCCCTGGAGACCTACGGGCGGCTGCAGCAAGAATTCGAACTGCTGGGCGGCTATACCTACGAAACCCGCATCCGCCAGACCCTGACCGGCCTGGGATTTGCCTTATCCGATTTTCGCCGCCCCCTGGGACAGCTCTCCGGCGGCCAACGCACCCGTGCGCTGCTGGCCCGCCTGCTGCTTTCGAGCCCCGACCTGCTCCTGCTGGACGAGCCGACCAATCATCTCGACATCGCCGCGGTCGAATGGCTGGAGAACTTTCTGAAAGATTGGGAAGGCGCCGTGCTGATCGTTTCGCACGACCGCTACTTCCTCGACCAGGTCGCCATGGTCATCTGGGAAATGAGCCCGGCCCTGGAAGTCTACCGCGGCAATTATTCGGCCTATCTCAACCAGCGCCAGGAACGTTACCAAAATCGACTGGCCGAATACCAGACCCAGCAAGAATTCATCGAAAAAGAAGAAGAATACATCCGCCGCAACATTGCCGGGCAGAATACCCGCCAGGCCCAGGGGCGGCGCACGCGCCTGGAACGGATGTTGAAAGAAGCCCGGCTGGCCCCGCCCAAAGAGCCGCGCAAAATGCGCTTCCGCCTGCAGGCCAGCGGCCGCTCGGGTGACCTGGTGATGCGTACCTACGATTTAAGTGTCGGCTACCTGGACGAGGGCCGGCCGCTGTTCCATGTGCCGGACCTGACCCTCAAACGGGGCGAATGTGCCGCCGTGATTGGGCCGAACGGCGCCGGCAAAACCACCTTCCTAAAAACCCTGCTGGAGCAAATTCCGCCATTTGGCGGCGAGGTCAGCCTGGGGGCCGCCCTGAAAATCGGTTATTTTGCCCAGGCCCACGAAGGGCTGCATGCCGACTACACCCTCCTGGAAGAAATCGAGGCCGTCGCACCGAACATGCTCC
Organism: uncultured Chloroflexia bacterium; assembly: GCA_963704755.1. Taxonomy (GTDB): domain Bacteria; phylum Chloroflexota; class Anaerolineae; order Anaerolineales; family Anaerolineaceae; genus Bellilinea. Next base: position 3,426,965 of record OY969938.1, on the reverse strand, counting down.
CGGCCGAGACGCGCGACTACCTGGCCAAATTCCTGTTTACCGGCGACGATGTATTCAAACCGGTGAGACTGCTCTCCGGCGGAGAGCAGGGCCGCCTGGCGCTGGCCTGCCTGGCCTTGCAAGGCACCAACCTGCTCCTGCTGGACGAGCCGACCAACCACCTGGATTTGCCCTCGCAAGAAATCCTGCAATCGCTGCTCAGCGATTACCAGGGCACCATACTCCTGGTCTCGCACGACCGCTACCTGATCGACGCGCTGGCCACCCAGGTCTGGGACGTTTTGCCCGATCGCCAGGAGCTGCGCATTTTCGACGGCGCTTACAGCGAATACAAAAGCGCCCTGCAGGCCGAGGCGGCTTTGGCGTCCAGCCAAAAACCCACTGAAGTCATAGAAAAGAGTGAAAAGCCGCGCCAGCGCAGTTCGAATGGGAAAAATAATAAGGTAAATAATAATGAAAGGCAGCGCCGCGAGCGCTTGCAGACTGTCGAGAAAGAAATCACCGCCCTGGAAACACGCCTGTCGCAAATCTCCAACCGGCTGGAGAACCCGCCCAGCGACGCCGCCGAGGTCAGCCGGCTGGGGCAGGAATACACCGATATCCAGCACAAGCTCGAAACATGCATGAATGAGTGGGCCGAGTTGGCCGAACAGGAATAGGAAGACCAGGAGATCCGTAATCAGGGATAAGGGGGGTAGGAAAATACGAAATTTATGGCTGGTCTTGCCCTCTGGACTCTTTCCAAAACATGCGTTGTTGGGCCAGGGCAACATCTTGGCGGATAAACGCCCGATATTTAGCCAAGGCTCTTGATGAGCCCGAACCCAACCTATGCAAGCGCAATTTTCAAACAGCGCTAAAGCCTGGGGTTCGAACCCGAACAAACCATTGTTCGGGCCGGGCTCCAGACCGAGCCCGCTCTTCAACGCAGATCGAAGACCCCGGCTGGTATGCAATAACCCGGGCCGCTAACCTGAACACCTGACCCAACCGGCGGCAGCTAAAGCTGCACCTACTACCACACAAAGGCCCACGAAGGTGGGTCTCCTTTTCAGCCCGGCGCAGGCCGGGCTTTGTGCTCTTGTTGCCGCGACCTTGGTCGCCCACAGGCGCCGATCCGCCGCGCTGGCCGGCTTTCAAAACCGGATTCACGCCGGCCAGGCAGACGAAACAGGCACCTAACACCTCTAACTTTTGCAGTAGCAGAGTGGTCACGAATTATCAACGAATAATACTTGACAGGCCTCATTCGAACCCATAAACTATACATATCCACAGTTATTTCATCGCACGATCGAAAGGGGGCATGTTTTCTCTTGTTTCGGGGGTAATTATAAAATACAGCCTTAAATCCTTTGTAATCTTCCTGGTTGGAAGGGGAATATGCGACCAGGCACCGGGCGTCCCATTCGAGTAATTTCTTTTTCATTTATCCGTACAACTTAACAAAAACAAGCAAAGTTGGGTTTCTAATCTATGGGGTGGATCTTCGCACGCACAGAACCCACCAGACTATTCATCGACGTATCAGGGAGGCAACCAGATGAAACAAAGCAGCAAACTTTATCGAATCCTTTTGGCGTTCGTATTCATTTTGTTCGTTTTTTCCAACGCAGCCACCGTCAAAGGCGACGATGAAGATGGCAGTACTGGCTCAACGTATACGGTGTACCTGCCATCCGTGATCAGTTCGCCGGATCCGGCCACCATCACCGGAAAAGTGGTCGAAAAGGGAAAGGGTGTCGGATCGATTATCATCGAAGCGTTAAAATTTACCGATGATAGTCTATTGGTCTCTTCAGCGGTCAGTGCTTCAGACGGTACTTACCAGTTTACATATTTATCCCCGTTGGAAGGCGATGAATTCTACGAAATTTGCTATCTGAATGAGGAAGAAAACACCAACCGTTTATGGGTTTGGTGCTCTCCGATGGTCGAAGAACTTGCATCGAACACAATTGTGAACGTAAATACCTTTGATATTCAGGATGTCGTTTTGTCTTCCCCCGCTTCAGGCGCGCATATAACTTTGCCGACAACCTTTTCCTGGGTCGCTCGCCCGGCTTCCAAAGGAGACGCCTATCAAATTGTGCTGTATGACATGAATGGGGAGACTATTTGTTCTACTTCTCCTTTCACTTATACGGATAGAGTAACCATCACAGGTATAGGAAATTGTGGCATGTCGCTAGGTTCCGAGTATCTATGGGGAATGGAGGTTTATAGCGTAACCAGTAATAACTATTTGGATGGCGGATTCGGAATCTCCTATTACGATAGGCCGATTTATTTCAATAATTACGGGACGTCCTCCGAAAATCAGTCATCCAACTCCACCCCGGAAAATGGCATCCAGGCAAAAAGGGATCTGATTTATAACTGGATCAAAAACAACCCGAAGATTCAGAACCTTCAGAACAATTTAAGTATCCAGACGACGCTCACATCCCAAAGTGTGATCGAGGCAAAGTGACCTTACGGTCTAGATCGGCCCGGTGAATTTACGGCGACCGGAAGGATCTCCCATTTATACTTAATCCAGGCTTCCCGAGTAAATGAGGGAAGCCTGGATAATTCAATCACGGGAATATGCGTCTCAATCCCCTGTTCAGGTGCCCCAATCGCGCAGGTAGAGGAAATCGTAGCCAACCGTGCGGTTGGACAGCTTGGCGATCGGCGGCAGCACCCGCTTGAACTGGTTACGGCGTACCCGCTCGACCACGTTCTGGACGAATTTCTCTTCAAAACCGGCCGCCATACATTCTTCCGGGGTATAACGCTGGTCCACCAGTAAATAAAGCAATTGATCCGCCTCGGCATAGCTGTAACCCAACTCACCCTCGTCCGTCTGCCCGATCCACAGGTCGGCCGAAGGCGCCTTGTCGAGGATCGACTGGGGCACGCCCAGGTCGCGGGCCAGTTGGCGCAGTTGGGTCTTGTACAGGTCACCGATCGGGTTCAGCCCGCAGGCCGAATCGCCAAACAGGGTCGAGTAGCCCAACATAATCTCGGTCTTATTGCTGGTGCCCACCACCAGCCCGCGGAAAGCCGCCGACTGGTCATACAGCACAATCATGCGCGTGCGCGCCATGACGTTTCCGCGGCGCATCTGGCCCAGGTCCGGGAACTGCTCAAAAAACGGCTCGGCCATGGGGGTGATTTCCACGGTCAGTGATTGCACACCGGTCGCATCGATGACCCGTTGGGCGTCATCCAATAAATCTTGTGACGAGGTACGGTAGGGCATGCGCACGGCCAGTACATTTTCGGGTCCCAGGGCTTCGGCAGCCAAAAAACACGAAACCGCCGAATCGATCCCACCGGAAAGCCCGATCACCGCGCGCGACAGACCGATTCGATTGATTTCGCTGTGCAGGAAGCCGGTCAGGATCTTGCGAGCCAACGTAGTATTGATGGTAAGGTCGATCATGGCTCTCTCCTGGTTAGCGGCCATTCGAACGATTGATGGTGATGCGGCCCAGCTCACGCGAGACCAGGGCCGTACGCTCGTCACGCAGCAAGGGCAGGCGCGCGCGGGTGCGGTGGAGCTGGTTCAGGTCGATTTGAGCCACGGTCAGGGCCGCTTCGTGATAAGGCCCCTGCACCACCAGGTCCCCATTTGGGTCGTGGATCGAGGAGGCTCCCCAAAAATTCAAGCCATCCTCGTACCCCACCCGGTTCGCATGGACCACAAAGGAGGTGAACAGGCTGGCGTAAGCCCCGGTGATGTGATCGACCCAGCGGGCCGATTCGAGCTGGTCTTGCGCGCCCAGGCCCCGCCCAGGGGAGGCCGAGGCGAACAGGAATAAATCGGCCCCGTCCAGCCAGAGCAGGTAAGGCGGAGAAGCGTGCCAGAAATCCTCACAGATCAGCATGCCAAAACGCCCAAAGCGAGTGTCGAAGGCCGCGACCGAATCGCCCCAGGCGAAGAAGCGGCTTTCATCGAACAAACCGTAGGTAGGCAAATAGACTTTATGGTGTACGTGAACCACCTGCCCGCGCGATAGGTAAGCCGACGCGATAAAAAACCGGTTGCGGGTGTCTTCCTCGACAAAGCCGACCATCAGGTCCAGCTTTTGGGAAGCCGCCAGGAGCGGCTGAAAGACGGGATCATCCATCACGGGCCGGTGCGCCACACTGGAAGCCAGGTCTTGCAGCACGTAACCGGTCAGCGACAACTCCGGGAAGACCAGCAGGTCGGCGCCGGCGGCGTGGGCCTGGTCGATCATTTCCAGGTGTTTCTCCAGGTTTGCCTGCACGTTCCCGAGAACAGTATTGATTTGCGCGAGTGCGATGGTAATTTTCATAGCGGACCGGATAATTGGCCTTCCTCGTTATATTGGGATAGGGGTACCAAAAATAGAATGGAGAGGTAAAACTCGCGGCGAGCCAGGGCCCGGCAGGCTTATTCTTTCGGCGAGGACCAGGATTCGCGGTTGGCTCTGGCGGGGTCATCCGAAAAAGAGCCGCGCAGCCGGATTACGGCCATGCCGATCAGCCCCACCAGGCTAATCGCGGCCAGACCGATGGCAGCGACATAGTCCAGACGCAGGCTGCCCAGCACCGGGGCGCTGTCAGCCCGCCAGTAGGAAAACAACAAGGTATGCAGACCAAAGAAAAACGCCCAAATGCAGGCCCGTGAACCTGGTACACGGGCGTTATTGGTCAGGCCCTCCACCCACCAGGTGACCAACACCAACGTGCCGGCAGCGACGTACTGCAACGGCCAGCGGTAAGTGAGCAGGGCATGCTCGTCTACAACCGGCAGCGCCCAGGGGATCTGGTCAGACATGGCATTCCCGTAGGCTAAACCGGCCTGGCCGCAAGCCAGCCAGATCATTGCCGCCAGCGGGATGAGCAGCGGGTACAGCCGGTCCGCAGTGACGCCTAAGATCGTGCGGCGCGCCAGGGCGATCACGAAAACGGCCAGCAGCGCCGCGACCAGACCGCCCGGCCAGGCCAGGCCGCCCTGCCAGAACGCCAGCGCATCAGCCCAATGCCCACCGGCGAACAGCCCCGGGTGCAGCATAATGAAGTTCAGGCGTGAACCGGCCAGCCCGGCCGCCAGCACGATCAAACCGGCGCCCGTCCAGGAGAGCTGCTCCCGTTCCGGCGAGCGGTGTGCGACCAGCAGCAGCCCTAACGAAGCGCCCAGGCCGATAAAAAACGAATACAGGTTCACAACCAGGATTATAACTGATTTGTGTATTTAGAACACTATCTACTTTTCAGAGAGCCCCCTAAAAAGTTATAAATTATGGGGTGTTTGGAAACGTGCTAAGCACGTTTCCAAACACCCCATAATTTATTTTGCGTGCACCCATTTCAGGTCGGAAATCAAAACAAATTACTCGTCCGGCCTTTCAGTGTCATGTAACTTTGAAAAGCGAGCAGCCCGAATAATAAGGTCAGGTAAGCATTATGGAACAGGAAGATCCCGACCACCCCGACCACACAGCCGGCAATGAACGAGACCCACAGCGATTTTTGTAACCCATCCCGCGGGTCGAACTGGATAAACAGCGAGCGGGCCACGTTGCCTCCGTCCAGGGGGTAGACCGGCATGAGGTTGATGAAGCCCCAAAAGATATTGACCCAGATGAAGGTCGAAATGATGCTGTTCACCAGCGTCCCGCTCGAGAGCAAATAGACCGTCGGGAAGGGGATGATCCCAAACAAAGGCGTCATCATGACCAGCCCGCCGGCGGCTGCTCCACCCAAAATGATCAACAGGGCGAAGAGGAAGCCCGCAACCGGCCCGGCCAGGGCGATCAAGATTTCTTGGGCCGGCTTGAGCGACACGTTGATCCAGCGATTGCCCCAATGGACCGGCTCCGGGATGGTCAACCCGCCGCCCAGGTAAAGCAAGATCCGCGAAGGCTGGCCGAACATCTTCATCACAAAGGCATGCCCCAGCTCATGAATGACGATCGAGACAAATACCGCCACCACCCAAATCAATAACTGCCAGATGTTCCCCGAAGCTGCGCCAAACAAAACCGTCATCACCCAAAACAACGGGTGTACGCGGATGGGAACCCTGGCCAGGGAGAAGTGTAAGTCAAAACGGGTTTCAGGAAGGGATGGAGAAAAAAGCATAATAGGCTGCCTTGTGTTTGCAATCAGATAGGATGTCTCTCATTGTAATCAATAAACGCATCGATCAGCCATAGGAACCAGGAATTGGTCGATCATGCACACATCTTGACACCTGACGCTTCCCCTCACCGATTCACTGAAAAACCGCAACACCGAATCACTCCCTCGCCGTCCGCACCTGCGTCAGCGCCAGGGTGGAGAGCAGGAACAGCGCCCCGTAAATGGCAAAGATGACCAGGTAACCCAGGCCGGGCTGGACGGCGTTGAAAAAGTCCGCCATGGGGCCGCCAATGCCGGCGCCGACAATGCCCGCCCCGGCCCCGGCCAGGTTGGAAATACCCAGGTAGCGCCCGGCTTCTTTTGCCGGCACCAAATCGGTGCCCAGGGCCCAATTGGTAGCGAAAAACGTGCCCGTTGCCAGGCCGATGATGCAGCCCGCCACAACCACCATAGCGATGCCTTGCGAGAATAGCAGCAGCAGCGTTCCGCCGGCAGCGATAAAGCCGGAATAATAAATCAGCCGTTTGCGCCCGATTCGATCGGCCAGGTTACCCCCGAAGATCGCCGAAGGGATCAGGAAGACCGCCACGGCCGCCAGCAAAACGGTCGTCATGAAAGCCGCGTTGGGGATGTGCAAAACATCGCGCAGGTAATACAGGGCAAAGGCCTGGATCGAGCCCACCGCGGCCAGGAACATCAGACGGTTGATCACCCACCAGATGAAGGACTTTTGCTGCCCGGCCTCTTTGCCAATGCCGACCCGCGCGCCGAAGTACACGCCCAGGAAAATCGACCCGGCCATGCCGACCAGCCCGGTCGCCCCCACTGCCAGGATTTGCAGGGCCGGATCCACGTTTTGCTGGCTGAGGCTGCTGCCGACGAAGGCCACCAGCCAGACCGCCAGGCGGGTGACCGCCACAAAGATGACCGTCAAGCCGACCAGTCGCAGCACCGGTTCGGTAATGCTGCCGCCCGGCTTCTGTTTGAGCGGGGTTTCATGAACAAAAATCACAGTCAGCAGCATGGTCAGGATGAAACCGGCGGCAATGATTCCCACCACCAGGCCGACCCGGCCCTTATCCACCAGCGGGCCGACGAACAGCACCAGGAAAACCGGCAGGAGTTCCATCACCGACTTTACGCCTGAAGAGCGGCCGCGCTGGTTTTCGGGCACCACATCCGGCATGAGGGCCTGCACCCCGGCCTGCCCGAAGTTCGAAGTAAGTTGCATGAACACGCTGGCGATCAATAGAATGGCGTAGGCGGCTGAAACGCCAAAGGCGGCCTGAAAGAAGCCGTTCCAGGGCGAGTCGACGAACAGCGGCGTCGCGCCGATAAACGCCAGAAAAACCACATTGCCAAGCGCGCCGGCGATAATGAACGGCCGCCGCCGGCCCATCGGAGAGGTGCTGCGGTCGGAGAGCAAGCCGATCAGCGGCTGGACCAGCATGGCTACCGCCAGGCCAATCACCCGCAGGTTGGCCAGGGATGTGTTCTTCTGCGCCTCCGGCATAAACAGCAGCACCAGGTAAGGCACCAGCAAAGGCGTTAAGATGCCTGAACCAATATTGATGCCCAACCAGTACGAATTGATAACGATATGCTCGAACCAGCTTACTTTGCGCTCTTCCATGTCCAACCCCTCCGCCGGTAGTGTTCAAAAAGCCTGATCATCCCCCTCAAAGTATAGGCATTTTCAGAAAAAGCGGCAACGTCAACAAAACTATTTTTGTGACTGCTCCGCCCAACGGGGTAGAACCGCGAAATTGATGTGTTAGCGTAAGCTTCGTTCCCGCTAATACCTCAATTTTGGGACCTTCTTATAATACGCCTGAGTAATTCCCGGCTTTCAAAAGCAGGCAAGAAGCGATGGTGCTCAGCCGGTGACGGTGATCAACATCCACACCCCGCCCATTGCGACCAACGCCCCCAGGATCGCCCGCCAGGTCAGCTTTTCGCCCGAAATGGCCGCCATCGGCAGGATAAAGATCGGGCTGGTGGAGAGCAGCGTCTGGGTGATACCGGCCGGCGCCAGCGATACGGCCACCTGCTGCATCCACATGGCCAGGAAGGTGCCGAGCACGGTCGAGACGAGCAGGATTTTCCACAGGTCTTTGGTCTGGCGGAAAGTATCCAGCGATATCAACGGCTGGCGCATGGCCAGCAGCCAGATCAGCAGGGTAAACACGCCCGCGAACAGGCGCACAGCCGAGCTTTCCAGGGCGCCTACATTGGTCTCGGTCAAAATTGCCCGCGAGAGCACCACGGCCAGGGATTGGCACAACGCGGCCAATGCCCCGAACAGCACTCCCCAGCGCAAATCACGAACCGGCTGGCGCGTGCCGTTGCCTTCGGTAATCACCCAGCCCACCCCGGCCACGGTGACGGCGATACCGGCCCAGGCCTGCCAGGGCAAGGCTTCACCCAGGAAGCCCCAGGCAATCAGCCCGGTCATGGGCGGCGCCAGGGTAGAAAGGAGCAGCGCCCGCCGCGGCCCAATGTATTTGACCGCCTGCAGGTAGGTGGTATCGCCCAGGGTAATTCCCAGAAAACCGCTCAACGACAGCACCCACACCGCCCGGAAAGGGATCCCGGCCAGGGTACCACCGGTCAGGTAAAGCAGCCCGGCCGAAAGGATCGCGGCCAGGATGCACTTAAGTAAATTGATCTCCAATACCCGTAGACACTGGCTCAAACGGGCAAAGAGCATGGTGGCAAACGCCCACAAAAATGCAGCGAAAAGCGCTGCGGCGACGCCTCCTAAAGAGGATGTGAAGAAGTCTGCAAAGGTGGACATAGCAGGCGCAATCTTATCATGGAACCCGCCGGAGTGGACCGGATTTGCCCGGTCCCAAATTTCCTATTGACTTGGGCAGTGATTTTTGTAATAATATGGGTGACCACCCACCCATATTATTCAAGGAGGCAACTTGGCCCGCATAAAGAGTGAAGACCACGACCAGGCGCTGAACCAATCGCGCCAACGCCTGCTGGACGCAGCCGCCCTTGAGTTTGCCCGCGCCGGCTACCTGGGCGCCAACATCAACACCATATCGACCTCGGCCGGTTTTGCCAAGGGCACTGTGTACAACTACTTCGCCAGCAAACACGATCTCTTGCTCGCCCTGCTCGATGCGACCGCCGGCCTGCACCTGGAGTACATCACCACCCGGGTGGAGCGCGAACACAATCCCGCCCGCCGGTTGGAAGCCTTTTTCGCGGCCGGCTTTGACTTTGTCCGCGAACACCTCCCGCTCGCCCAGGTGATGTTTACCACCATCCATGGCCCGCACCTGGAATTTAAAACCTACCTGTTCGGGATTTACCAGCCCATGTTTCAATTCGTTGCCGGGCAAATTTTACAGCCCGGCATCCAGGCCGGTGTCTTCCGCCCGGTCGAACCGCAGGCCATGGCTGCGCTGATTATGACCATTTACCTGGGTACGGCCTCCAACCTGGACCCGGAAGGCAAGGCCTGGCTGAGCGCCGCTCAGGTGGCGGACCTGGCGCTCAACGGGCTGATGTTATCGAGTTCCCTGGCAGAACAGTCAAAGGAATAACCCCGCCCCACGGATCTCCCTTCCCCTGGGCGATCCGTACCGATTAGAAAGAAACAGGAGTTCTTCAAAATGAATACGCTGGTCGTTTATTATTCCCGCTACGGCAATACCCGCAAAATTGCCGAGGCCATTGCCCAGGCGCTGCAACCGCGTGGGAACGCCCAGGCAATGGCGGAGAAGATTGCGGTTTGCGGGTCGCGATTAGCTATTGGCTTTTAGCGTTTAGCTTTCGTAGGTTGGGTTGCGGGCTCTGTTCTGGCATTGGTTCTTTCGACGAGCGTTTATCACACCAGGTATTGCCCGTAACCCAACACCGGCAATACCCAGGCACAATGTTGGGTTACGGGCAGATCCTGGAATGTTTCACGATCCAACAAATCGCCGACGTTCTGAATGAGCCCGCAACCCAACCTACACCTGTTAGCTTTTAGCTTTCGTAGGTTGGGTTGCGGGCCCTTTCCTGGCATTGGTTCTTTCGACGAGCGTTTATCACACCAGGTATTGCCCGTAACCCAACACCGGCAATACCCAGGCACAATGTTGGGTTACGGGCAGATCCTGGAATGTTTCACAATCCAACAAATCGCCGATGTTCTGAATGAGCCCGCAACCCAACCTACACCTGTTAGCGTTTAGCTTTCGTAGGTTGGGTTGCGGGCCCTTTCCTGGCGTTGGTTCTTTCGTCGAGCGTTTATCACACCAGGTATTGCCCGTAACCCAACACCGGCAATACCCAGACACAATGTTGGGTTACCGCAGATCCTGGAATGTTTCACAATCCAACAAATCGCCGATGTTCTGAATGAGCCCGCAACCCAACCTACACCTGTTAGCGTTTAGCTTTCGTAGGTTGGGTTGCGGGCCCTTTCCTGGCGTTGGTTCTTTCATCGAGCGTTTATCACACCAGGTATTGCCCGTAACCCAACACCGGCAATACCCAGGCACAATGTTGGGTTACCGCAGAGCCTGGAATGTTTCACAATCCAACAAATCGCCGATGTTCTGAATGAGCCCGCAACCCAACCTACACCTGTTAGCGTTTAGCTTTCGTAGGTTGGGTTGCGGGCCCTTTTCTGGCGTTGGTTCTTTCGTCGAGCGTTTATCACACCAGGTATTGCCCGTAACCCAACACCGGCAATACCCAGCACAATGTTGGGTCACCGCAGAGCCTGGAATGTTTCACAATCCAACAAATCGCCGATGTTCTGAATGAGCCCGCAACCCAACCTACACCTGTTAACCGCCAGCCGCTAACAGCCATTCGCTTACAGCTGTGGTATAACAAGAGAGGGTAGATTAAAATCATCGGGGAGGCATGGATGCTCAAAGATTTGATCCTGGCGATTGATAACGGCACACAAAGCATTCGAGCGCTACTGTTCGATGGCGCCGGTAACCTGATCGGCAAGACCCGCATCCCTATCCAACCGTATTATTCCACCGCGCCCGGCCTGGCCGAGCAAGACCCCCAGGTCTTCTGGGACGGCCTTTGCCAGGCCTGTCAAAGGCTCTGGCAGGTTTGCCCCCAGAGCCGCGAGCGGTTGGCCGGCGTCGCGCTGACCACCCAACGCAGCACGGTGATTAACCTGGACCGGGACGGCAACCCCTTGCGCCCGGCCATGGTCTGGCTGGACCAGCGCCGCACCGAAGGTCAAAAACCGGTCGGCGGCTTCTGGGGCCTGGCCTTTTCGCTCACCGGCATGAGCGAGACTGTGGCTTACCTGCAAGCCGAAGCGGAAGCCAACTGGATCCGCACCTACCAACCCGATATCTGGGCTAAAACGTATAAATACCTGATGCTTTCAGGCTATCTGACCCACAGGCTGGTCGGCAAATACATCAATTCGACCAGTTGCCAGGTGGGCTACATCCCCTTCGATTACAAAAAGCAGGACTGGGCCAGTAAATCCGATTGGAAGTGGCAGGCCGTACCCATGGATCCCGGCCTGCTGCCCGACCTGTCGCCGGCCGCCTCGGTCCTGGGAGAAATTACACCCGAGGCATCCGAGGCCACCGGCATCCCGGCCGGCCTGCCGTTGATCGCCGCTGCCGCCGATAAGGCTTGCGAAGTCATCGGCGCCGGCTGTGTGGATCCCAACGTGGCTTGCCTGAGCTACGGCACCACCGCCACCATCAACATTACCCACAAGAAATACGTCGAGCCGATTCCGCTGATCCCGCCCTACCCATCGGCCGTTCCGCATGCCTACACCCTGGAAATCCAGATCTACCGCGGTTTCTGGATGGTTAGCTGGTTCAAGGAAGAGTTCGGACTGAACGAGCAAGAGCAGGCCAAGATTCTCAACGTCGAGCCGGAAGAATTGCTCGACAAGCTGCTGGAAAACGTGCCGCCCGGCTCGAATGGTCTGGTGCTGCAGCCCTATTGGTCGCCAGGCCTCAAGGTGCCCGGTCCGGAAGCCCGCGGGGCGGTGATTGGCTTTGGGGATGTACACACCCGCGGTCATTTATACCGCGCTATCCTGGAAGGGTTGGGCTTTGCTTTGTTGGAGGGCCGCGACCGGATCGCCGCCCGGACCGGTATCCCCATTACGGAAATCCGTGTCGCCGGCGGCGGCAGCCAGAGTCCGAACAGTATGCAAATCACCGCCGATATATTCGGTATGCCGGCCTCGCGTCCCCACCTGTACGAGGCTTCCGGCCTGGGCGCCGCCATCGACGCCGCCGTTGGGCTGGGCTTCCACCCCGACTTTCCCAGCGCCGTGCACGCCATGACCCGCCCGGGGGACACCTTCGAACCCAACCCCAAGGTCCACCAGTTGTATACCCAGCTATACGAACGGGTGTACACCAAGATGTACAAGCAGCTCAAACCGCTCTATAACGAGATCCGTGCACTGGTGGATATCCAACCGGAAAACCCGGCCGAGCGTACGGCCTGAAGCAATCCCTCGCAAAAATTACGCTTCCACAGCCGGTAATTTGGCTTTAATGATCCAAACTCATTAAAATTTCCAAGAAAATTTGGCCAAATTTTATGTTTTTACGTTTTGATTCTCACTATAATGGTTTAATCCAGTAGCATACGTTTAAAAAAATCCCTAATTCAAGGTGTTTATCGGTATTCAAACGCCCGCAAAGGCTTCAAACCAGCTTTTTTTATCCTTCGACACCGCACCTTTACCGGGAACCGATCAATTCCGCTTAATGCCATATGCTGAGATTGGCAACTTTCTGCCAGGCCGTTGCGACGGATTTACGTCCAGGACCAACCGGCCAAAAGAATTGTTCGAGTTGCCAGCATCCCAACCGCTTCTATGCCTCTCCTTGATCCCGCTTACTTCCCGTATATTCTGCTCTCTATCCTGGCTATTTTGCTGGCGCTCGTCATTTACGTCTTCACCCGGCTGGAACAGGCCCGCCGGCGGGCGGCCAGCGAGCGCGACGGCGAGCAGGATTACCGCCATCTGGTCGAACGCCTGCAGGATGGCGTGGTCATTCTGCGCGCCGGAAAAATTATCCAGGTCAACCCCAAGGTAGTCCAGTGGACCGGCTATCCCTCCCAATCTTTCGTCGATAGACCCATTGCGGAGCTCTTCATCGAGCCCGACCGGCCTAAAATAAACCATTTCTTCCAGGAAAACACGCTCGAATCGAACAGCACAGATATCATCGAGGCGCGCCTGCTCAATGCCATCGGCGATCACCATTGGATCCAAATCCAGTCGGTTCCATCGCAATGGAAGGCGCTGCCCGTTCTGGTGATCATCCTCAAAGACCTGACCCCGCTTTATCAGGCGCGCCAATCCTTGATCCGGATGGAAGATCGCTCGCGCATGTGGTTCCAAATTTCACCGGTTGGGCTGGCCCGCTATGACACCAATTTGACCATAGTGGACGCAAACCAGCGGATGGCCGAAATCCTCTGTCTGCAGCAAGAATCCCTGTTGGGCGCCAACCTGAAGGAACTCAACAACCCCAGAATAACCGAAGTCCTCCGGGCTTCCATCCTGGGAGAAGAACGCCAGTTCCAGGGCTTTTTTGATGCGCGCTCCACCTCGTTTGCGGGTGAAATTCTTTTACGAGCCATCCCTTACCGCGAAGACAACCAGATCATCGGCGGCATTGCGATGGTGGAAGACCTCACTCGCTGGGTCGAAACCCGCAAGGCCCTGGCCTCTTCCGAAGATTTGTTTTCGCGCACCTTCCAGATCCTGCCGGATTCGGCTACCCTCTCGCGCCTGAAGGACGGCCTGTACCTGCAAGTCAACCCCGGCTTTTGCCAGCTCACCGGCTACAAACCCGAGGAAGTGATCGGTAAAACCTCCCTGGAAACGAACCTGTGGGCCAACCCGCAGGAACGCCAGCACATCATGGACGACCTTTACGCCAGCGGCGAAATCCATAACGTCGAGGTGGTGCTCCAGCGTAAAGACGGATCGACTTTCGACGCAAATATCTCCGCCCGCCTGCTGGGCGACACTCCCGAGCCGGCCCTGATCGCCTACATCCGCGATGTGAGCGACCAGAAAAAGTCACTGGCTCTGATCCGTAAACAATTGGAACAACTGGCGGCGTTACGAAAAATCGACCAGGCCATCACCGGAAGCGTCAACCTGCCTTTCGTGCTGCGCGTCCTGCTCGACCAGGTGATCAGCCAGTTGAACCTGGATGCAGCCGCGGTGATGGTCTATAACCCCGACATGGACCGCTGTGATTACCTGGCCCAGGAGGGCTTCGAATCGCGCCTGCCCAAGATGTACAACCCGCACCTGCCGGATGGCTACGCCGCCAGGGCCTTTTACCAGCGCGATATGGTCGTCGTCGATAACCTCAGTGTCAACCCGGATTCCTTCTGGGAAAATCCCAGCCTGAAAAGCGAGAAATTAATTTTCTACACCGCCGTTCCGTTGAAATCCAAAGGTAAAATTTACGGTGTGCTGGAAGCCTTCACCCGCCGGGCTTACCATCCCAACGAAGAATGGTTCGAGTTTCTCCAGGCGGTGGTGGACCAGGCGGCCATTGCTGTGGAAAACGCGCTGCTCTTTTCGCGCCTGCAAAAACAGATTATCGACGTCAATGTGGCTTTCGATGCCACCCTGGACGGCTTCGCCCGGGCCATCGACCTCTTTTTGGGCGAGCCGGAGGGTTACACCCGCGCGATAGTCTATCTCAGCCAGGATTTAGCCATGAGCCTGGGGATGGACAATAAGGGCCTTTCGCATTTGAGCCGGGGAATCTACCTCAACAGCCTGGCCTTGATCTGCGTGCCCAATCCCAGCCGGGCCCAACTGGCGCGCATGTCCTCCCACGATTGGGAAGTCCTCTGGTCCAAACGTAAGCACGTCCTCGATTTATTGGCCGGTATCGATTACCTCAAACCGGCTCTGGAAGTGCCTGTCAACAGCCAGGAATACTGGGATGGCAGTGGTCATCCGCGGGGGTTAAGCGGTGATTTGATCCCACTGCCGGCACGATTATACGCGGTCACCCAGGCATGGGTGCGGATCCAGGCCGACCTGGCTTGCGGCGATACCGCTCGAGACCCGGTCCGCCTGGCGGACGAGCACCTGCACAACCTGGCCGGCAAACAATTCGACCCCGAAATTGTCAACGCCTTTCTTTCACTCCCCAACCGCGAACCGCCTTTCCTCTGCCCAGAAGCCTGAGTCGGGCAGTGTTATTTTGTTAGCTCTGCCCTCCCAAGGCGATACGTAAAGGAGAACACTTCGGATATTATCGCGGGATAAAACCCCGCGATAATATCCGAAGAATTTTTTTGGGCAGACAAATCCGTCGTCCTGCAATTGCCCGGCTGAGTCAGGCCGCCACATTCCAAAGGGGTGAGGCCGTCTATTACAGCGGATGATGAGGCTATCATCCGCCCGGATGGTACGCAAATGAATCCGTCCCGTTTGAATTGACTCGCGATTCTTTGCGTAGTATTATTATCTTAATAATCTAATTAATACTTCTGGCCAGTCCAGGATCAACAAAAAGTGACAAGAGAGGAAAACAATGGCTAAACAATTCGAATTACCCGCGCTCAAATTTGCTTTCAATGCACTGGAACCCTACATTGACGCCCGCACCATGGAAATTCATCACGACAAACATCATGCCGGCTACGTCAACAACCTCAACAAAGCCCTTGAAAGCGGCGCGCCTGCTCTGTTCGAAAAATCCGTTGAAGACATATTACGTAATCTCAACGCCGTACCCGAATCAATTCGCACCGCAGTCCGTAATAACGGCGGCGGTGTTTCCAACCACACGCTGTTCTGGGAATGGCTCACGCCCGGTGGAAGCAAGACGCCCATGGGTGGTGTTGCCAAGGCCATCACCGACACATTTGGTTCCTATGACGGCTTCGTCGAGAAATTTAGCTCGGCCGCGGCTACCCGCTTCGGCTCCGGTTGGGCCTGGCTGGTCAAAGACAGCGCCGGCAAACTCTCGGTGTACTCCACCGCCAACCAGGACAGCCCCTATTCAGAGGGCTACGTTCCGCTGCTGGGACTTGACGTTTGGGAACACGCCTATTACCTGAATTACCAAAACCGCCGGCCAGATTACATCAAAGCCTTCTGGTCCGTGGTCAACTGGGATTTCGTCGAAAACCGCTTCCAGACCGCTAACTAATCCGGCGGTCGCTCCTTTCCTTACGGGTGATTCTTATTGGTAGTGCTTATTGGTTGAAGGCAAAATAATTATCGGTAAAACAACGGCCACCTTAAAGGTGGCCGTTGTTTTTTAATTTTTACCCAGCCCAACTGGCCAACACCTCAAATTCGGGGGCATTTTCCCAGGAGCGTGAGTAGTTAGCGTCAGTTCGGGATAAGAGGTTTTGAGTGTGTTTTTTCTTTTATCCCGAACTCACGTTAGTTAAGTTTTATCTTGCGTTCAATGAGCGCTCTGTTCCTGGTAGTCGAGACGCTGGTCGATCGTCGCGGTCAGGTGAGCGCCCAGCAAGATAATATTGCTGCACAAAAAGATGTACAGCATCAAGCCCAGCACGGTTGCCAGGGAGCCATAGACCAGCTCATAATCGGCCATGCGATTGGAAATGTAAATGCCAAACCCGTATTTGGTTAATTCCCAGGCCAGCGAGGACCACAAGGCACCCCACAGGCAGGCCTTCCAGTGGACGTTGGTATTGGGGATCCAGCGGTACAGCGCAATGAAGAGCAAATAAGTAAACCCGGCCGGCATCAATACGGTCAGCAAGGGCCAGACCGCCGTGTCTTCCAGGCGAATGTTCACCGGCAGGTGCTCATTGATCCAGCGGACCAAATCCGAAATAGCCGCCGGCGCCAAAGAAAGCGCCAACAGCAGGATGGTAACCCCGATCATCGCCAGGGCCATCAGGCGCGTACGGATCAGGTCGCGAGGCTTGATGCCCTGCCAGGCCCGGTTGATGTTCCTTACCAGGGTGGTGAAAAAGCCCGATGCCGACCAGAGGGCGCCTACCAACCCGATCAGCCCCAGGGTAGCCCGCCGGGCGAGGATGATATTCAAGTTACGCTCGATGAGCGATTGCGAGACCGGGATCACCTCGTAGATGAACCTAAAAACGGTCTGGTAGGCGTCCTGGCTGCGGATGAGAAAGCCGACTACCGAGATCATTACCAGCACCAGGGGGAAGAGCGAAAACAAAGCATAATACGACAGGCTGGCGGCCGCCTCGGTGCCGCGTGCCCGGTTGAAGTGTTTGAGGCATACCCGCAAAATCTCCAATACCCCGCGTGAAGCGCGATTGGCCTTCAAGTAATATGGCAATACGAGCTCTTTGAGGCTTGGCATGAACATCATTTTCTGAGCTAAGGCCGCCCTCTGGTGTAAGGCCAGCGGCGAAAATCGCCCAATCAAGTTTTAGAGCGAGAAGGTTTGGGATTTAATCTTCGACGGATTTAAAGAGCGGCAGGTCGTCATCCTGCACAAAGCCGGGTCCCTGCCAGCCGAAGCGGTTCAAATCCACCCGGTCTTTGTCGTTGAAAACGATCCCCTCTTCCAGTAAAAGCTGTTTTTGCATCGCCCCGCCGACCCCCGGCAGGCTGACCATCCCTTTGGAATTGATCACCCGCTGCCAGGGCACGTCGTTCGAGCCAGAGCGCAGCCCCGCCAGGGCATAGCCAACCTGGCGGGCCCCGATTCCCCCGCCAACAATGCGGGCAATCTGCCCGTAACTGGCGACTTTCCCCTCCGGGATCTGGCGTACGACGGCATAAATCGCCTGGTTGGTGGATTGGTCCTGATAAATTTCTTCGGGCATGGGCATTCCCTCCAACAAATCAACAAAACGGATTCACGAGCCGCCAGTTCGGCTCAATTTATTCTGGCCGGATTCCCTGGGCCGGCGGTTTACGCACGGTCAGGCAATTGTGGCGGCCGGGTTCATCCAGTTGCAGATCCAGCACATCGAAAGGCCGGAAGGCTTCAACCAGTTCTTCATCCGAAAAGATGTGGTGGGGCAGGCCAGTTTCCAATCCTTCCAGCGGCAAAAAAGTGCCCGGCTCGAGGACCTGGTCTTTCCGGCCCGGCCGGCGGTTGACCGGCACGCTGACCAGCGCCAACCCGCCCGGGCGAATTACCCGCTTCAGCTCATCGATCGAGGCCTGCACCTCGGCCAGCAGCCCGTGATGGATTACCTGGATCGAAATGGCCCCGTCGAAAAAATCGTTCGGGTAAGGCAAGGGGGCGTGCATATCGCCCAGGCGCAGGTCCGCCTGCAAGTGTTCGGATCGCAGCCACTCGCGGGTCATGGCCAGGCCTTGCTCGGAGTTATCCATGCCAAAGACGCTGAACCCCTGGCCGGCCAGGTAAACCACGTGCCGCCCGGTCCCGCAGCCCAGGTCGAAAACGGTCTTAGCCCCGGCTGCCTTCAGCCGCCCGGCAAAACGGACCACCTCCTCTTGCGGTTTCTCGAAGACGCGCCCATCCCGCTTGAAGATCTGGTTCCATACCATATCGGCCATATGCATATCCCTCGAAAAATTATTGTTGCTCATAAAAATTATAACCTATCGGGGGAAGAGGAAAGAAGAGAGATTAGAGAGTAGAGAGTAGTGAAGAAGGCAACGAGGCAACGAGGATAAGAGGAGGCAAAAAGCACCGGCCGGTCTGCCCATTGGCTTCATGCGCTCCGTTGGTACCGGTCGTTCTTCAACGCCCATCGGGAATATTATCCCAGCGCAGCAATGGTGCGTTCCAGGCACGCCTGCGCCGGCAAAACGTGACGATGATTTGCCAACGCCCTGGCTACCAGCCCTCAAACGCACCCAACGCCGGCGTACTGTCCACAAATCCTCTCCGTGAATGCTCCGTCCTCTGTGGTTTTTCTTCGTCCGTCACTTTTTCTTTTCTCCGTACCTCCGTGGTTTTTTCTTTCTCTACTTAAATCTTTTTCTTCTCCGTGCCCTCCGTGTCTCCGTGGTTTTTTCTTTCTCTACTTAAATCTTTTTCTTCTCCGTGCCCTCCGTGCCTCCGTGGTTTTTTCTTTCTCTACTTAAATCTTTTTCTTCTCCGTGTCCTCCGTGCCTCCGTGGTTAATATCTTCTTCCTCCGCCCCACGGGATGGGTTACAATCCATGCCATGGGCCGCATCAAAATACTCACGGCATGGATCCTGCTGGCCAGTTTGGCGGCCTGCACTGCCGCGCCGGCCCAGCCTGCCAGCCCTACCCCCACCAGCACCCCCACGGCCGCGCCGGCCGCCACCCCCACACCCGAGCCCAGCGCTACCAGCCTGCCGGCGCCTCAGGTCTGTTCAGCCCTGGCCGGCTACGGCATCGACCAGCTCGCCACCCAGGTCGCCAACCCCTACCACCCGCCGGCCCTGGGCAGCGACGACCCGCACCAGGGCGTGGACCTGGCCGACTTCAACCCCAGCGACCGCATCGCCCTGAGCGGCATGACCGTCCAGGCGATACTGTCCGGCCGGGTCGCCGGCGTTATCCAGGATCGCTTCCCGTATGGCAACGCCGTCATCGTCGAAACCCCACTCGACGGACTCTCGCCAGCCTGGGTATCCGCGTTGGGCCTGCCGGCCCCGCTCAGCGAACTGCTCCCCAGCGGCGCGCTGACCTGCCCGGCCTACAGCGTTCCCAGCGCGGCCAGCGGAGCGCGCTCGCTGTATGTTTTGTACGGCCACATGCTCGCTACCCCCTCCCTGACCGGCGGCGATAACGCCTCCTGCGGCCAGAGCCTTGGCCAGGTAGGCCAGACCGGCAACGCCCTCGACCCGCACCTGCACCTGGAAGTCCGCGTTGGTCCGGCCGGAGCCAATTTCGCGTCGATGGCCCATTACGATCCCTCCGCCAGCCTGGACGAGATGGGCACGTACTGCCTGTGGCGGGTCAGTGGGGTCTTTCAGACCATCGATCCATTCTGCCTGCTCGGCGGCTGCCCGAGCCAGCCCTGAAACCCAACCTTGTTGAATTGGCCTGCCTGGGCCATAATTGGCCCATCCGGATTTAAAAAGTAATCCATCCCCGCGCAGATGCCTCATCAGGGGCAGCGTCGCAACCAAATGGAGCCATCGCATGGCAAGACCGAAATTCGTCCTGGCGATTGACCTGGACGGGACTTTATTATATAAAGACGAATTAATTCATCCTGAAGACGTGGCCTTGTTGAAGCAAGGCTTACCCTGCCCGCTCATCCTGGCCACCGGGCGCTCCCTGGCCGGCGTCCGCCGGCCCTTACAGGCCTGCGGCGTGCTGGACGGCCAACCCACCCCTTACCCACTGGTATTGAACAACGGCTCTTTGAGCCTGCTGCCCGAGGAAAAGCTGCTGCACAACGAACCCTTCCCGCTCGAAGTGCGCCGGGAGATTATCGCGGTCTGCACCCGCCACCCTAACGCCACCTACGTCTTTCAGGGGGCCAGCGAGTGCTGGCAACTGGGCAGCACCCCGGATGGCGAAAAAGGCGCCGAGATGTACGCCTATTACCCTATCCAGCACAGCCCGGAGGAACTGGTCAGCCTGCCTTTCGGCAAAGCGGTCTGCCTGTCGCTGGACCTGGATCTGCGCAAGGCTGTTGCTCAGGATTTGGCCGGCCTGCCGGTCGAGGGCAACTTCAGCCTGACCAATATCTATGAAATTACTCCCCAGGGGGTCAACAAAACCTTCGGCCTGCAGCGGCTGCTGCCCGCCCTGGGCCTGGAGACCCTGCCCCTGGTGGTCGCCGGCGATGGCGACAATGACCTGGGCATGTTCGCCGCCGCCGATTACTCCTTTGCCCCCCTGACCAGCCGCGAAAAAGTGCTGCAAATCGCCGGCTGCATCATCGACGTGCGCGCCCATGGCCTGCTCCGGCCCATCCTGGATGCCATGGCGGAGGTTGGTGGATAGGAGACAGTTGGCCTGGTAAGGAGGGGATCAGGCAACAAGGCAACGAGGCAATAAGGAAAAGCGTCTTTCCTCATTGCCTCGTTGCCTTGTTGCCTTGTTACTTTACAGCCAGGTGAGGAGCGCAGCTAGCCGACACATGCCTTTGCCTGCCGGCGTATTCCCCCATCCCAGCCTTGCCCCAAAATGAGGGAAGGGGCAAGAAATCCGGTCTACAAATGCCTATGCTTACAGATCGACGTTGGTTAATCGCCTGTTTGCTTGTGAATCCAGCGAGCCGGTCAATTATGACCTTCCGGCAGCAAGGCACTCCTTCCCCCAGTTGCGGGAGAAGGAGCCGGAGGATGAGGGCCAGCGCTTTCCAGACAGGATGGTGGGTTACGGGCAAGGTTCGATATAACATGCCGGCTTGTAATACGCCAGCATCCTTTACGAGCCCTTCACCCACTCTACATCCTCGTTGCCTCGTCGCCTTATTGCCTTATCCCTTCCTCAATCGATATTAAAACTGCCCGAGCCCAGGTGGTCGCAGATAATGATAATCTGGTGAACCGCCTGGTCGAACCCTTCGGTCTGCCAGACGCCTTCCTTGTTGTTTCCGCTGACCCGGCCAATCCGGTCAGGAACATTCACACTGCCCGAGCCGCTGTCGCGGACTTCCAGCCGCACGGCTGCATCCGTTGGCACGTTCAGGTCGATACTGCCGCTGCCGCTGTTGATGTTCATCGTCAGGTTGGTCTGGACAGGCATGGATACGTTCAGGCTACCCGAGCCGCCATCCAGGCGCACAGTGTACCTGTCTTTCCCGGCCGGCAAGCGGATGTCGCTGGATCCGGAGCCCATATCAAAGCCGAACGAGGTGAGCTGCATGCCCTCCAGGTCCACTTCCGAAGAGCCGGACCCGCCCTCGATGCTCAGATCGAGCGGCACCTGGGGTGAAAGGCCTATCTCCCAACGGGCGGTCGAATCAAAGCTGAAATTCAACCCATCGGACTGGCTACTCAGGCTGATCCGCCGGCGCGGATTTCCGCTGGCATTGTAGTGAAGGCTGCCATAATAGTCGAGGTTGCCCTCGAACAGGTTAGCCGGTTCGGCCACTGTACTGATATATACCGGCTGGCTGGCCAGGTTCAGGCTTATGTCCGCCGATGTCGCCCCATTCAACGGCTCCGTCAGGATCCGATTTTGCAGCATCCCGGTCTTGGGCAAACCCAATGCCGGCCCGGCCACCAGCGCAGCCACCACCACGGCGATGGCGCCCAGCCCGATCAAAAAGCCGGCCACACTCGAGCGCCTGCCGACCAGGATATCCAACCCGATGACGATCAGGATCAGCGGCCAGAGCGAGCCGATAAATGCAAAATTTTGGCTGGGGATGACCCCCATGACCGCCAGCAGCCAGATAACACCGGCTCCGATCAACACGACCGGCCAGAAAAATGAACGATAGGGTTTTCTTTCCATTGAATATCCTCAAAGCAGGTAACTGTTCAGGCTTGATCCAAAAGTTCCCAAATTTATGCCAGGCAAGCACATAAAATCAGATTACCCGCTCGCCGCGGAGTGCCGGCCAGCGGGATAAAACCATCAGGCGGTAACGGGCTCGGGCGGGGTTACGACCCACAGGATCAAATAGACCAGCAGGCCATGCCCGGCCAGGAAAAACATCAGGGTAAAGATCAGCCGGACGATGGTGACGTCCATGCCAAAAAAGTCGGCCAGGCCTCCACAGACCCCACCGATCATTCGATTCGAATTACTTCGGTATAAACGTTTGCCGTTCATATTTTACAATCTCCTTATGCAATATTTACGCGAAAAAAGGCGGAAAGTTGCAACAGCCAAAGAAGCAGGCAGGGCGATTGCAGCCTGCCTGTTTTTCGAGGGCAATTCCCCAAAGAATGGGTTTTTGAGTGTTATTGTGGGACTACGCCCAACAATAACACTCAAAATTATCTCTCTATTGGGGCTAAATTGGCATGATGCGATTGCCTTGAAGAAGCAGGCCTTTCCCGCCCCCTTTGCAGTATTCTCCGGCCTTTGCATATTTGAAATGACCGGACTTAATGGGCACCCGACCAACCCAAGTATGGTATCCTTTGCCTATTCCAACCAAACTTTGAGGTCTAACCTATGGCAAAGAAATCCCTCGGATATGTCCAACTGGAATGGACTTGCCCGCGCTGCGGGGCAAAAAATCCCGGCACCCAAACGACTTGCATTTCCTGCGGCGGACCGCAGCCTCAAGACACTGCCTTCCAACAAGGGCAAAGCCAGGAGCTGATCACCGGTGAAAAGGCCGCGGCGATTGCCAAACAAGGCGCCGACATCATTTGCGGCTTCTGCGGAACACGCAACCCGGGCAACGCCATTGTTTGCAGCCAGTGCGGTGGTGATCTCAAAGAAGACGCCCGGCGTACCGCGGGCCAGGTCCTGGGAACGCGCCAGACCGGGCCGGCCGGGGAGTTGAAATGCCCGGCCTGCGGGCAAATGAACCCCGCCGGCGCGCTGAAATGCGCCAACTGCGGTGCATCCCTGGCCGGGGCCGGCCAGCCCATACCGGCTGCTCCTGCGGCCGCGGCCGCGCCGAAAAAGTCTTCACTGTCCCGTTGGGTCGTGATCGGCATCGTTGCCGGGATCGTGGTCGTCGCCGTCTTCTTGATCGCTGTATTAGGAAAGCGCACCACCGTGGCGGCCACCGTGACCAACCTGGCCTGGGACACCAGCGTGCAGATCGAGTTCTACCAGCCGGTCAGCCACAACGACTGGAAAGAAAACGTGCCATCGGACGGCACGATCCAAAGCTGTGACCAGCGCTATTATCGCACATCCGACCAGCCGGCAGCCAACTCCACCGAAGTATGCGGCACCCCCTACACTGTGGACCAGGGCAACGGCTACGGCCAGGAAGTGCAGGACTGCGAATACCAGGTTTATGAGGATTACTGCACCTACAGCGTCACCGAGTGGACCGTCGTTGACCAGGCCACCAGCCACGGCGAAGACCTCAACTGGAGCAACCCGCAGCCCAACCTCACCGCCGGCCAGCGCCTGGGAGATTTCAACCAGGATTTCCACATCACGTTCAGCAGCGACAAAGGCGATTACGTTTATGAAACCAGCAACCAGGACTTGTTTCAACAGGCCGGCATTGGTTCGCACTGGGATCTGGATGTGAACGCGCTCAACGCAGTCGTATCCGCCCAGCCCAGCGAATAGCATTTTTCCTAGGACAATTATGGAAAGTTTTGGCTTTTTGAGTGGGGTGTTGCTTACGCAAACAACCAAATACCAGCCTGTGTTGGGGGCGAAAAACAATGAAGCGAGCACCATATTTCTTCAAGCGGAGGTGTTTTTCAACACCCTCTGTTAAATTATTTGACAATTTAGCCAAATTTGCGGTATAATTCGGCTCGTAAGCGGGTATTCCCGCCTGTTCTCTTAAGTACGTCGTTTGTACCAATTAGGAGGTTGTATCGCAGAATGCTTCCGAATGCTCTCACCAGGAAATTGTGTTGTTGCTTTCGGCTGCATTCAAAAAATGCAGCCGTTATTTTTCCTGGCAGCAGGATATCCCTTACAAAGAAGGGAGGTGATAGTTGTGCCCGTTGTCGTTTTACGCCCCAATGAATCGCAAGATCAATTACTAAAACGGTTTCGCAAGAAAATCGTCAAGAGCGGGGTTTTAAGCACAGTTCGTCGCAAACGGTGGTTCATTTCCAAAAGTGAACTTCGCCGTGTGGAAAAGAAAAAGGCTATTCGGCGGTTGAAACGCCGCCAGTACACCCGTAATGGCGAATAATCAGCAAAACAAGTTCGGGGTTGACTTTATCTGGTTACCCCTTGCAGGAGGAATAGATGGCCAAAGAAGAGGATAAAATTCAGGTTGAGGGTACGATTGTTGAAGCGTTGCCTGGAACGCAGTTTCGGGTGCGCCTGGACAACGGCCACGAAGTCCTGGCTTATCTTTCCGGCCGGATGCGCAAATATTACATTCGGATCCTGCTCGGAGATAAAGTGCGGGTTGAAATGTCACCCTATGACCTGACTCGCGGCCGGATTGTTTACCGCCAGCGTCGGGTTGGTGAATCAACGATCACCCACCAGGAATAAAAATTCTAGCAATAAAAAAAGCTCCGCGTACGCGGAGCTTTTTTTATCAGATAATGAAACTACCGCAGCCACCGCGGAAGGTAAGGGTGTTTTTATTATTTTTTGGGTGCTTCGCACCCAAAAAATAATAAAACACCCTTACCTTTTAAAAGTGTCCGAGTAGTTACCAGATAATTTCTGGCTAGTATAAAGTGCGGTTGTCGAAGCTGGTCAGGGCCTTCATGTAATTGCCGCGCTCGAACGATGAGGGGTCCGCGACGGCCTTTTGACTCATGCTGCCTTGCATCTGCTGGATCGACTTGTATTCGAAGGCTTCCATCCAGCTCTTCATATCTTCCAGGATTTCTGCCACCCGGCCAACACCGTTTTCCAACAGTTCCGAGGTGGTCATGGCTACATTGGCGCCGGCCATCATCGCTTTGAGCACATCGGCGGCCGAATGGACGCCGCTGGTCAGGGCCATGTCCGCATTGATCCGCCCGTACAGGATGGCGATCCAGCGCAAGGGCAGGCGCAAGTCATTCGAGGTGCTCAATACCAGGTTGGGCACGACTTCCAACGTTTCGATATCCAGGTCGGGCTGATAAAAACGGTTGAACAGGGCCAGGCCATCCACGCCCGCGGCGGCCAGTTGGGCAGCCAGGTGCGGCAGCGAAGTAAAGAAGGGACTAAGCTTGACCGCTAGAGGGATGCGCACCTCTTTGCGGACCGATTTGACCAGGTCGATATAGTTTTGTTCCAGGTCAGCAGATGAAACATCCGGATCGGTGGGAATATCGTAAATATTCAGCTCGATCCCATCTGCACCGGCCTCTTCCATCCGCCGGGCATAATCCACCCACCCGCCACCGCTGATACCATTCAAGCTGGCAATAACAGGAATTTCCACTGCCTGTTTCGCAGCCTGGATCAGATCCAGGTATTTTTCGGGACCGATATTGTAATGGGGCATATCGGGCAGATAAGTTTGCGCTTCGACGTAAGATTCCGTTCCCTCATTCAAGAAGTGGTCTAGCGCCCTGCTCTCGTGAACAATCTGCTCTTCGAACAGCGAATACATAACCACCGCGCTGACCCCTGCATCTTCCAGCCGGCGAATTCCATCCAGTTTCTTGGAAATCGGCGAAGCCGAGGCAACCAGTGGGTTCTTGAGTTTAATCCTAGGTAAGTCGTGGTCAGGTCAACCATCCCGTTTTGCTCCTTTCGTGCTTAATAAAACCCGTGCGGAAGGATACCCTTCCGCACGGTAAGAAAACTTATTTTTCCGATTTCTCGTCTTCGCTGGAGTCGCCGCCATAGTGAATGGAGGCCATTTGCTGATACAGGCTCCACTTGCTGGAGACGTCTTCGCGCGCCTCTTTCATCAAGGTTTCGGCGCGAGCCTCGTCGCTCTGCAGCAGCATCCGGTAACGGGTCTCGTTATAAGCGTAATCTTCGACCGGGATACTGGGCGCTTTCGAGTCGATTTGCAGCGGGTTCTTGCCCTCTTCGGCCAGGACCGGGTTGTAGCGGTACAACGGCCATACTCCGGACTGGACGGCCAGGCGCTGTTGTTCCAGGCCCTTGCGCATGTCGATGCCGTGGTTGATGCAGTGACTGTAGGCAATGATCAGGGATGGGCCATCGTAAGCGTCGGCTTCCATGAAGGCTTTCAAAGTCTGCTGGTCGCTGCTGCCCATGGCAACCCGGGCCACGTAAATATAACCGTAAGCCATGGCGATCAGGCCCAGGTCCTTCTTGGGCAGGCCTTTGCCTTTAGCGGCAAATTTGGCCACAGCCGCCCGCGGGGTGGACTTGGAGGACTGGCCGCCGGTGTTGGAATACACTTCGGTATCCAGGACCAGAACGTTCACATTGCGGCCAGAAGCCAGAACGTGGTCCAAACCGCCGTAGCCGATATCGTAGGCCCAACCGTCACCGCCCAAGATCCAGACACTCTTCCGCACCAGGAAATCGGCCAGGCTTTCCAGCAGCCGTGCCCGTGGGTCAGAAATGGATTGGAGGGCTTTCTTCAGCTCGACCACCCGTACGCGCTGGGCATTGATCCCGGCTTCGCTGGTCTGGTCGGCATTGAGCAGTTCGCCCACCAGAGCCTCGCCAATCTGGCCGGAGAGGCCGGCGAGCAGCTCGCGGGAAAACTCGGATTGTTTGTCCACAGTCAGGCGCATACCCATACCGAACTCGGCATTGTCTTCGAACAGGCTGTTCGACCAGGCCGGGCCACGGCCATCCGAATTGACGGCCCAGGGAGCGGTCGGCAGGTTACCGCCGTAGATCGAAGAGCAGCCGGTGGCGTTGGCGATTACGCTGCGATCGCCGAACAACTGGGAGAGCAGTTTGACGTAGGGGGTCTCACCACAGCCGGCGCAGGCGCCCGAGAACTCGAACAGGGGCTGCAAGAGCTGTGAATTCTTTACCGTTCCGAGGGAAATGGCCGTGCGGTCCACTTCCGGCAGAGTCTTGAAGTAGTCCCAATTGGCGCCTTCCTGCTCACGCAGAGCCGGCTGGGGAGCCATGTTGATGGCTTTCAAACCGGCCTGGCTCTTGTTCTTGGCTGGGCAGGCTTCGACGCACAGCGCGCAGCCCGTGCAGTCTTCCGGCGAGACCTGAATGGTATAAGTCATGTCCGGGAATTCGCGGAACTTGGCCGGCAGGGACTTGAACGTAGCCGGCGCATTTTCCAGGAATTTGGTGTCGTAAACTTTCTCGCGGATCACAGCATGCGGGCAGACGAACACGCACTTGCCGCACTGGATACACACGTCCGGATCCCACACCGGAATTTCGAGGGCGATGTTGCGTTTTTCCCATTGCGTGGTCGCGGTCGGGAAAGTGCCATCCACCGGCATTTTGCTGACCGGCAGATCGTCGCCATTGTAACTCAGCATGGGTCCAAGCACATCTTTGACAAACTCGGGCGCCTCATCGGCTACGACCTTGCGCATGGTAATGCTGCTGGTAACTTTCTCGGGGACTTTGACTTCGAACAGGTTGGCCAGGGCGTTATCCACGGCTGCGTAGTTGCTCTGTACCACTGCTTCGCCACGTTTGCCGTAAGTCTTCTTGATGGATTTCTTGATTTCCTGGATGGCCTGCTCGCGGGGTAACACACCGCTGATCGCGAAGAAGCAGGTCTGCATGATCGTGTTGATGCGGTTTCCCATGCCGGTCTGCTGCGCAATGGGGTAAGCATCGATGGTGTAGAAGCGCAGTTTCTTGGCGATGATCGCTTCCTGCACCTCTTTGGGTAATTCATCCCAGACCTTATCGGCCGAGTAGATGCTGTTGAGCAGGAATACCGCACCGGGGGCGGCGTATTTGAGCATGTCCAGGCGCTCCAGGAAGGAGAACTGGTGGCAGGCCACAAAATTCGCGTCGCCGGGCCCGATCAGGTAAGGCGCGTGGATAGGCTTGGGGCCGAAGCGTAAATGCGAGGTGGTTACCGTGCCGGACTTCTTTGAGTCGTACACGAAGTAGCCCTGGGCAGAATTATCGGTATCTTCACCAATGATCTTGATGGAGTTCTTGTTGGCGCCAACGGTGCCGTCCGAGCCCAGGCCGAAGAATACACAGCGGACCGTCTGCGGGTTGGCAATCGAGAAATTGGGGTCGTAAGCGACGCTGGTATGGGTCACGTCGTCGTTGATACCCACAGTGAAGTGCATCCGCGGGGTAGCCGACTTCATTTCATCATAGACACCCTTGACCATGGCCGGGGTGAATTCTTTCGAGGAAAGGCCATAGCGCCCGCCGATCACAACCGGGGTGGACTTGAAAGGAGCGATCCCGGAAGAGATGCCTTCCTGAATGGCCGTCACCACATCTTCGTACAGCGGTTCACCGGTTGCACCGGGTTCTTTGGTGCGGTCGAGGACGGCGATCGTCTTGACGGTAGCCGGCAGGGCCTTCATCAAATGCTCCACGGAGAAAGGCCGGTACAGCCGTACGGTGATGGTGCCGACTTTTTCGCCTTTGTCCTGCAAATATAAGGCAGTCTCTTCGGCCGTCTCAGCGCCAGAGCCCATCAAAATAATAACCCGCTCTGCATCGGGAGCGCCGTAGTAATCGAACAAATGGTAGCTGCGCCCGGTCATTTTGGCGAATTTATCCATCGTCTTTTCGACGATGCCCGCGCACTTCATATAATATGAGTTGACCGCCTCACGCGCCTGGAAGAATACGTCCGGGTTCTGGGCCGTGCCACGAATGATCGGATGGTCCGGGCTGAGGGCGCGTTCACGATGCTGTCGAACCAGATCGGAGTCGATCATGGCGCGCATATCGTCTTCGCTGAGGTATTCGATCTTGCTGACCTCGGAAGAGGTGCGGAAACCGTCGAAGAAGTGCAGGAAGGGAATGCGGGATTCGAGCGTGGCCGCCTGAGAGATCAGAGCCATGTCGTGGGCTTCCTGGCCGGAGCGGGAGGCCAACAGGGCCCAACCGGTCTGGCGGGTAGCCATCACGTCGGAATGGTCGCCGAAAATCGATAGAGCGTGGGTCGCGACCGAGCGTGCCGCAATGTGGAATACGGTCGGCGTCAGTTCGCCGGCAATTTTGTACATATTGGGGATCATCAGCAACAGACCCTGCGACGCGGTGAAAGTCGTGGTCAGTGAACCGGTTTGAAGTGCCCCATGGACTGCCCCGGCAGCGCCGCCTTCCGACTGCATCTCTGCCACCAGGGGAATGGTTCCCCAAATGTTCGGTATTTTTACGGCTGCCCACGCATCCGCAAACTCACCCATCGTCGATGAAGGGGTAATAGGATAAATTGCGATGACCTCATTGAGCCGGTAGGCTACATACGCCACCGCCTCGTTGGCGTCGGTAGTAATAATCTTTCTCGTCATAACTGTCTCTCCATTCAAGGTTAAACCGTTATCGGACCCGTATTTTGAACTTGAGACCGGTCCGGTTATTTTAAATATGGCCAGCGTGTACAGACATCAGCTCTACAAAGTCTAACTTTTAAGGAGCATAACAGTAAGTTATATAGGTCATTTAATTTATATGTTTCCTGTCATATTTAGATCTGACAGATCAAAAATAGCCATAAATTAAGGAAAAAGCCATTTTTTGGGTAAAAACACGGCTTTGAAAGCCGGGTCAGCATCCCTATTTGCCTTCCAACCGCGGGCGGGCCAACAACAACGCCGCCAGCGATTTAAAATCTTTGATTGCGCCATCCAGCGCCAGCCGGTAGGCCTCTTTGATCGGGATCGAACGCACCTGCAAGAACTCATCATCGTCCTGCGCCAGGGGGTCGGGGTAAAGCCCGCGGGCCAGAAAAGCATGGGTTTGTTCCGAGGTGTAGCCCGGAGCGAGGTAATACCCTCCCAACGGTTCCATAACTCTGGCAGCCATGCCCGTCTCTTCGCGTACTTCGCGTTCGGCGCTTTGTGCGGGCGTTTCGCCCGCTTCCATCACGCCGGCCGGCAACTCCAGCAGTTCTTGTTCCAGGCCAACCCGGTACTGGCTGACGAACAACAAATTGCCCTGGTCATCCACAGGCACAATCGTCACCGAATCGTTATGGCGGACCAGGTCGTAGGAGCGGACCCGTTCATCCGGCAAGCGCATCTCGACCTTCTCCACTGAAAAAGCACGTCCGTTGTAAACCGTTTCTGCCTTCAGCTTTTCAAAACCCATCCAAAGCCTCCAATGGTAGTGATCATGATCAACGCCCGCGGAAATAGGTCCTCGAACGCCTTTCAACTATTATAAAGCACCACCCTGCTCGAACCAAAAATAGTGGCGGAGAGAATTCTCCGCCACTATCGATGCTCTAAAAGATAAATCGCTGAAAATCAGGGGATGCGCAGCGTGCTGCCGGCGCTCACCGTATAAGGTGATTGTAAGCTGTTCGCGGCGATGATCCCCTCGGGCGAAACGTTACCGAAGGCGCAGGCGATGGAATAGATGGTGTCACCTGACTGGACGGTGTAATCGGTCGGGTGATCCAGCAATTGCTGTGAGCCCGAAGACCAGGTGCCCGAGCTGGGGATAGATAACACGGTACCGGCTGACGGCCGAGAATTCATGGACAGGTTATTGGCAGCCAGCAAACTGCCGACATCCAGGTTGTAGCGGCGGGCAATACAAATCGGCCATTCGCCCTTTTGCAGCGTGTACGTAGACGGGCGTTCCAGGGTCGGGATAGCCGGCAAAGTCGCTGTGGCGGTCGGTTTGGGCGTAGCCGTCGGCGCAACGGTCGCTACGACAATCGAAGTTGCCTCACCACCTGTGCCGGTTTGAACGGTGGGTAAACCAGTGGGCAGAACAGCGTTAGTTTGCTCGATGATTTCCGTCACACGGGCTGACGTATCCAGCGTTCCAACCGGGAAGGGTATTTCAGATGTGGATGTAGCGGCTGGGTTTTTGCTGGTGGCCGACCGGGTACAAGCAGTCATGCTTATCCCGACCAGAACGGCGATCAGCACCAGGGCGAAAGCTTTCCTATTCATGGCAGATCTCCTTCTGAAGCGCGAGAATCCTTAAATTTCGTATATTCTACCCTTGGGATTTTAACATTCATTCTACATAGTAGCATAACCATTTGAGCGCGTCAAGCAAACCCAGGAGGGTGTTTTTTTAACCGATACGTGCAATAAACGTGCCAGAACCGCTCCAATCAGCCTGATCGAGGCAAAACTGGTCCTTTCGGGCCGGCCAGGCCGCCCAATCGACCGGCCCAGTCGACGCAATTGTTGGGGCAAATCTCCAACCGCAGGGTCCTTTTGGATGCGCTATCCTACGCGAATAAACCGCTTTCATTTTGCACTCATTTGGATTGCTGCGGATCCTGTCGCCCGAGAAACCTGCCGGGCAGGACGAATGGCATGACTTTATGCAAATGGAATATGAGGATTATCGCCCGGATAGATGATTAACGACCATACTCAAATGCCTGACAATTGAGTATAGTTGTTCTTGGAGACACATAAACTGGACACCTCCAATCAAGCTCATCACTGTCTCCTCCTTTGGCGAAAGCCTCCGCTGGGTTTCTTCACCGCCCCCAGCGGAGGCTTGTTTTAAGGGGGTGATTCGGTATTGCAGTGCTTCTGTATTACAGTGCTTCGGTGTTGACGTGTCAGGGGGTAATCAATCCGGCGCAGGACGGATTTTGTGTTTTGTTGCCACGAAATTATTCGCCAATACCGCTCATCGTACAGGCCAGCGGAAATCGGGTAAAGAGTTTGAATGAAAACAAAACGATATAAAACGTCCCGCGCCTATTTCAAACCCACCGGCGAGTAGAACTTCGCGCCTTCTCCCTCCGCAGGGAGAAGGTAGGGATGAGGGTAAATGCCGGCCAAACAATACGAAATTTGACCCAATAAAGGTCTCCAAACAGCTTAGCCGATCAGCGCCGCGGGCGGGAGCAAGAGTGATGAGAAGCTTTTGTCATCGCTGACGCCTGGTAGGAATGACATAAGCCAAACATAGGTTGCTGCCAGATATTAATGCAGACCAGGTAAATGGTGCGTTACCAACGCACCCTACAAGCTGAATCACGGTGACACTTTCTCACTGCATCACCGTGACACTCTTACTGTTCCACAATCGGCAGCACGATGGTAAAGGTCGTGCCCTGACCAACGTTGGATTCGACCCAGATGCGGCCCTCGTGCAATTCGACGATCGACTTGACGATGGCCAGTCCCAGGCCGGTACCGTTGACATCGTTATTGACGTTGCTCGCCCGGTAGAACTTGTCGAAAATGAAGGGCAGGTCCACCGACGGGATGCCAATTCCCTCGTCTTTCACCTGGATGATCACCTGGTCCCCCTCCATCTCGCCATACACGGTGATCTTGCCTCCCGGCGATGAATATTTCACCGCGTTATCCAGCAAGTGCTCGAACATCTGGCGTAACTGCACCGGGTTCCCATAGAAGGGCGGCAAATTGTCCGGCAGCTCCACTTCGAGCTGGTTGTTCTTGCGGCTGATGGCCTTGCGGAAGCTGTCGGTTGCCAGCTCGAAGACCTGGCGCAGGTCAAAGCTCTCCTTGCGCGTATCGAACCCGGCCTCGATCCGGCCCAGGTTGACCAGGTCGTCCACCAGGTGGGTGATATTCTGCACGCTGGTCTGTACCCGGCGGATAAACTCTTGCTGCAATTCATTGACCGGGCCGGCCCGCTCGATCAGTTCGGCGTAGCCTAGGATGGCCGTCAGCGGTGAGCGCAAATCGTGCGAAACCGTGCTGACGAACTCGCTCTTGATCCGGTCGAGTTTTTTCAGGTAAGTAATATCGTGCAAGGTCAGGGCAATACCCACGTCGGCAATAGGCGTCCGCTGGGCGGCAAACACGCGCCCATCCTCGACGGTGAGCTCTGTACGGTTCGACAGGCTGCGTGTATTGGTATCCATCAGCTCCAGCAATTCGGGCTGGCTGAACACTTCGCGGTAGGGCTTCCCATTCACGTTGCCAATATTCAGGTTGAGCGCCGATTCGGCCGCCTGGTTGATCATAATAATCTGCGACTGCTGGTCGATCACGATCACCCCGTCCTGGATCTTCTTCAGCACGGTCTCCAGCTTGTTTCGCTCTGCCTGGGTAGCATTATACAATTCAGCGTTTTCCAGGGCAATCACCGCGTATTCGGCCAGGGTCGAGAGCAGGTTGATATCGCGTTTCTGAAAGGGCATGCGTGTGTGGCGGTTATCCACACCTAAAACACCCACTACCTGCTCCTTGAATTTCAAGGGCACGTAAATCAAGGCGTGCACCAGGTACGAGGTTTTGATCTTTTGAGGCGTACTTTCATCCAGAACCACCGCCTGGCCGGTGCGCAGCACCGATCCGGCTAGCGTATCCTGAATGGGTAAGCGGAATGTACGCACAAAGTCTTCCTGGAAGTTTTTCGCCGCGCGCATGTATAGATCGCCGGTTTGATTGTCCAGCAGCAGCAGGCTGCCTTCTTCCGCGCCGGTCAGTTCCACCGAAGCATCCACAATCGCGGATAACACCGCGTCCGAATCCAGCGAAGCCGTGATCGTCTGGCCCAGGTGGCTCAACGTTTCCAGCTCGTCCACCCGCCGGCGCAGCCGGTCGGTCGCCCGGCGCGATTCCAGCAGCACCCAATCCTTCGATTTTTTCGATTTGCTCAAGCCATTCTGCACGGAATTGAGAATATCGTCCGAGCGCAGCGGCAGGGTCATGTAATCGCTGATCCCCATGCGCATGGCCGAGCGTAACAATTCCGGAGAATCGATTCTGAACCAGGAGCAGAACCGGGATGGCCGGAAAGCGATGCAGCAAGTCCTTGGAGATTTCCAGTCCGCTCTGGTCACCGACTGCATCACTGAGGATCACCATGGATGGAAGGTTCTTTTCCAGGTTTTCGATTGCCTCAGTGGTTTCCCGAACAACGTTAACCGTGTACCCCGCCGATTGAAGAACGCGCTCGAGGAGATAGGTTATCTGCTGATCGGGAATGATTACGAGAATAGTCTGGTCTTTTTGAGGTGTGCTCATCGCTCGTTGTCTGCCCTATTTACCCAAATACCCGATGGGTGTTAATTTCAACGGTCTGCCGGAAGCGTAATGCTAAACTTCGCCCCCTGCCCAGCTTTACTTTCTACCCAAATTTTACCATTATGGCGGGTGATTATTTCTTTAATTAAGCTCAATCCGATGCCCAAACCGCCGAAACTTGCTGTGGAGTCGCGGTTTCCAGGAGCATTTCACCCGAAAAAACCTTGTTCAATGCCGGGGCCGGGATGCCGGTCCCGCTGTCTTCGACGATCAGCAAGGCGTTGTGGTCGATCACCGGCTGCAGCGTGACCTGAACTTTTCCGCCGGGATTGCAGTACTTGATCGCGTTGCTCAATAAACCGTTCACAACCTGGCTGACCTGGTTTTCGTCTCCCCGAACGAATACATCGCTGGCCGGCAGGTTGGGGACGATGGCCACATCACTGCCCGCGACCAACGGCTCGAACTGGTTCACGGCCCGGCGGACAAGCTCATTCAGGTTAAGGTGGTGGTTCGAGCGAACCGGCCTGGCCGGCGGCAGCGGCTGAATTGCGGCTGCGATGGCTTCCAGAGATTTGAGGCTCTCCTGCAAAATACCGAACTCCCTCTGGCGGGTGGGTGTCCACTCCAGCCCGGTATCTTCGACCAGGTTTTCCAGGGACAGCTTTTGGGCGCCAAGGGCTTTTTCCAGCTCTTTGCGGGTGCGCATCAAAATCTCGTTGGTCACTTTCTGGCTGGTCTGAGCGTTCTCGGCCAGGCCCTGCTGAAAATGAGCCCGCTCCTCGATAGCCCGAAACAGGCGCGCATTGGCCAGCGAAATCGAGGCAAAATCGGCAATCGCCTCGACCAGGCGCTGCTCGTCAGCCTCAAAAGCCAGGGCATTTTTCCGCAACAACGCCAGCAAACCGATGACTTCCTGGCCCGCTTTGATCGGCACGATCAAAATAGACTGACCCAACGGGGCGATTTTAAAGCGCTTGAGCGGCTCACCGCTCAAGCTGAGTGACTCGCCGGACATGGCGACCAGCGAACTTATCCCGTCGTCCCAGGGCTGGTTGATCCGTACCGGCAGGGCCGAGGGCAGCGCATGCCGGGCGGCCAGCAGAAAGGCCTTGCTCTTCTCTGCCCGCAGCAGGAACCAGCCCATATCGGCGCCGGTCGATTTGACCACGCTTTTTAGAATGCGCTCGAACAACGTGGCCTGATCGGTGATCGAAGTAACCGCTTTGCCAACGGTGAAGATCGTGGTCAGCTCACGCACCCGCTGCTGCAGCTCCTGATTGGTCGCCTCGAGCTGGCGGGCCAGGCGGTCGCGGTCGCGGCGTTCGCGCACCAGTTTCATGTTGCGCTCGACGGCCGCCAGCACCTCGCCTTCCCGCGCCGGCCAGAGGATATAATCGGCGGCGCCCAGGCGAAAACCCTGGATAATCTCGTTCTCCATGCCCTTCTTGGCCAGCAAAATGACCGGTGTGGTTACCCCTTGCGAAGAGAGCGCCACCAGCAGATCTTTTCCACTCAACCCGGGTAAATCCAGGTCAGCGATGATCACGTCCGGGTTGATTTGCATCACCTGAGCGATACCGCTGGAGGCGTCCTGCAGCGGGTAAACCTGGTAACCGGCAGCTTGCAAGGTCTGCCGTCCGACGAAATCTTGGACAGCAGGGTCACTTTCGACTAACAGGACACAGTCTTGCGATGGGGCCATTGTTAATTAATGATAGCACGAATGATTAAAAAGGCCATCAGAAAGACAACGAGCTTCCAAATCCGAGGTTTTTCCCACCCGGCGTTCTCCCGGCTTAGAAAGCCGGGCTACGCCACCTTGTTCGGCCCGGTCTCCAGACCGAGGCCGTTCTTCAACGCCAGTTAATGAATGCGCTTGCTTTATATCAAAACCCTGGCCGGCCGGCCGCGCCCCTCACCTGGCCTCTCCCCGGCGGGAATAGGGATTGGGCACTGGCCAAACTAATACACAAAACAGATCAGACGCATAACCCTTCATCCGTTTCCTGCCGGCGAGCAGAAGCTTAACGCCCTCTCCCTGGGAGGGAGAAGGTGGGGATGAGGGTAGATGCCGGTCGTTCAATATAAAAGTGGCGTCATAGGTTTCAAACCCAGGAGAGCTATTCACCAGGAGTCCTGCAAAGCCACAGGCACAAATACACAAAGACCCACCTGCGTGGGTCTCAGCCTGGCCGGGTGCGCCTTCGCGCACCATCATTACAATGGGCTGCCGCAAGTCTACAGGCTGCGGAAATAGCGCTCCAGCGAGAGGTAGGGATGTTCGAGGAAAATTCCCTTCAATTCTTCCAGGGCAGCCAGGGCACGGGCCTGGTCTTCCGCCGGCAGCGTCAACGCGGCAAATTCATCCTCATCGACCACTTTCATCTGGCCATCCGGCAGCACCACCAGGTCGAGCGCCAGGTCGGTGTACTCGATTTCGCCCTGGTTCATCCGCGCCGGGCGGGAGATATTCGCGTACCAACCTCGCAAAGCCCCTGAATGAGGATCGTGAATCTCATAGATGTTATACCAGCGGTCGGTGAAATACACTTCAATAAACCGGTCGCCCTCAGTCATCCGGATTCCTTCGACGTTAATATTCTCACGATTAAAAAAGGCCTCTAGCAGGATGCCTTTAGATTTACGCTTGAGCGTTCTCCCGGTATATCGCCAGACTTCCTGGCCGGTGGCGTCTTTCTTAATGATTGTCAGGTCTTCCATCTTCTTACTCCAGGCAAAGCAGAGATTCCGGATCGATAGCAAATGCAAGATTTTGACCTTTAGGGATGGGCCTTTCCAAGACAAATTGGACGCGAATCCCCTCCAGTGCTACGCAGCGTAACCCGGTATCCTTCGCCCTGAAATACTACATCCTCTACCAACCCCTGAAGCGTGTTTTCACCCCCCGCATTGTCAGTGACAGACCATTTGTGTGCGCGGATTAACAGGTGGACGGGTGTTCCACGTTCTTTCCGGTTGGCTGAATTATACAACAACTTGAAGGCCCCGGCGGCAGTTTCAAGTTGAATTGGTCGATCGGCGACAATTGTCGCCGGGATAATGTTGGTTTGGCCCAAAAAGCGCGCCACCCAGGGGGTCAGCGGATTTTGGTAAACTTCAGCCGGGGTCCCGCTCTGCTCGATGTGGCCTTCGTGGAGCAGCACCAGCCGGTCGGCGATCGTAAAGGCTTCTTCCTGGTCATGGGTCACATAGATGGCCGGGATGCCGGTCTCATGCAATACCTCGCGCAGGAATCCGCCAAGCTGCTCGCGCAAGGCCCGGTCCAACGCACCGAGCGGCTCGTCCAGCATGAGCAACCGCGGGCGTGGCGCCAGGGCGCGGGCCAGGGCCACCCGCTGCTGCTCACCGCCGGAAAGGTCGGTCACCCGCCGGGAACTGAACGCGGTCAGGTTGACTTGCTCGAGCGCATCCGCCACCCGCGCGGCTATCTCCGCCCGGGATAGTCCCTGCATGCGCAGGCCAAAGGCTACATTTTCGGCCACATTGCGGTGCGGGAACAGTGCATAATCCTGGAACATCAGCCCAAAATAGCGCTTGTGGACCGGCACGCCGGCCAGGTCGGCATCCTGCCAAAGGATCTGCCCCGAATCGGGCTGCTCGAGGCCGGCGATGATCCGCAGCAAAGTGCTTTTACCGCTTCCAGAAGCTCCTAATAAACATACCGTTTCCCCTGTTCCAACAGTAAAGTTGATATCCTGTAAAAGAGGTTGGCCCTCATATGTTTTATAAATATTCGCTATACGCAGCATAATTTTCCTGCCCGCTACTTCCGCTCACTTTGTTTAGACATAACCGCTCGACCGATGGGTTAGAACCCCGCATTTGAGGTATTTGTGGGGGTTATACCCCACAAATACCTCAAATGCGGATCCTTCTTGCACAGGCATATTAGTTACATTTTAACGTCAGTTTTTATAAAGCAAAGTGATAGAAGCCATGGTTTTCGTGTACAAAAATTGAGTATTTCAGCCAGGTGCGCTGACCCAGGATGCCTGCGGCGGAACTTACACCCTCAGCGGAACGGCATTCGTGTCCAGGCGGGTCGCGTTCGCCAACCCGACCGCCGGTTCAGCAGTCAGGTGCTCCTGGCCTAATGCCTTGCGCAGGTCGAGCGACTGGCGGAATTCGTTTTCGGCTCCGGCCAGGCAGCCGTTTTCCAGGTAAATCTGTCCCAGCGCCAGGCGAGCCCGTGCCTGAGCCGGCCGGGCGCCAATGCTCACCGCGATACGCACCGCCTTCAGCCCGGATTCTTGCGCCCGCGAGTTCTCGCCCAAACGCAGGTAAGCCAGGCCCAACTCGGCCAGGCAGGCCGATTCGCCGCGCGAGAACATGATCTCACGGGCCAGCTCCAGGCCGCGCTCCAGGTATGGCACAGCTCCGGGCGCGTCATCGTTGGCGCGCAGCAGCGCGCCCATGCGCTGGTAATACTGGGCGATCCCAGCCTTGCACTGGATCTTCTCGAAAATTTGCAGTGCCTGGGTATAATCGTCCGCCGCCTGTTCGTTCTCGCCAAAGGCAGTATGGATCAACCCCTGCAACTGGGTGGTAAAGGCACGTCCCATCCAGTCTCCGATTTCGGTAAAGATCGCCAGCGCTTGTCGAGAGTTCTCTTCCGCCGGCGCATAATTTCCTATCTGGCGCTGGATACGCGCCTGGTGATGGAGCTGCCAGCCGGTACCGCGTTTATCGCCGAACCGCGCATAAATCTCCAGGCACTCTCCGGAGTGTTCCGCTGCGCCCGAAAAATCGCCCTGGGACAGGCACAGCATACTGAGGTTCTGCTGCGCCCAGCCCTCTCCGCGGCCATTGCGGCTTAGCCGGCAGACCCGCAGGGCTTCTTCCAGGGTCGCCCTGGACTTGGCGTAATCGCAGATTTCCTCATAGGCATAGCCGAGCGCGTTCAGCGCCTGGCCCTGGTCGGTCAGGAGCCCCAATTCCTGGTAAATCTGCAGGGCATTCTGGATGTAGGCACAGCCCTCGATGAAGTAGCCCATATACATACGCGTCATCCCCAGGTCGAACAGGTTGTGCCCCTCCAGCGCGCGCAGGCGGTCTTTGCCTTCCAGGCTGGCGCTGCGAACACCGTACAGCGAGGTCGTCGGCGGAAGCTGCAGGTCTGCTCGCAGTTCATCGTCCAAAACCGGGCGGACGGTGCGCACCCCATACAGGCTAAAGAGATCCGGCCGGGCGATCCCCTTCGTCCGGGCAGCCTGGGCCAGCAGGATGCTGCTTTGCAAATAGCCCAGGGCTTCTTCAAAATGGCCGCGCTTGACCACGAAACTGCCCAGCCAGTGCAGCACATAAGCCCGTTCCTCTTGATCGCCAAGGTTGTCCGCAATCTCACTCACCAGGGCCAATTGTTGTTCGCAAATTGTAAACAAACCGCGGGTCTCCAAAAACGGGTACAGCGCGCTGACCAGCGCGATCAAGGTAGAAAACTGGTTGGCCTGGTTGGCTATGGCCAGCGCGGCCTGGATGTTGTTTAACTCCAGTTCCAGGTCATCGAATTGATCGGCATGGCCGGCAGTGTATTCCACAAAATAAGCCAGCATCCGCTCCGCCGCACCCGGGCCTTTTTCCTGGAGGGAGGCGTAATCGGTGATGGTCTGGTGCAGGCTGTAGCGGCCCGGTTTCTGCGGCTCCACCAGCCCGCAATCAACCAGCCGGTCGAGCACCTCCACCGGTTGCCCGATCACCGCCAGGGCAGCCGTTTCGGAAAAAGTGTTCGGCTTGGGCGGAAAGAACACCAGGCTCAGCAGGGCCTGGTGGGCGGCAGCATCCAGGGCCATGTCGCTGAGGCCGATCACTTTCTTGAGCGAATAAGGGATATCCGGCTGGTAGTCGTGGCCGGCCTCCAGCGGCGATTGGGCCTGGGCCAGGTTCAGGCGCGCCTCGGTCAGCTTTAAGCGGGCCAGGGCTTCGTTCAGCCGCCGGGCCTGGGCGCCGTAGCTCTGCTTATGCAGGTAGCGTCCCATCAATATGACCGCCAACGGCAGACCCCCAACTGAGCGCACCAGTTCGACCGTCTCTTCCCGCCCTGCCCCTGCCAGGTGCGGCGCGGCCTGGAAGAGCAAATCCAGCCCGTCCTCAAGCTCCAGCTCGTGAACGGCCCACACATTTTCGCCGGAAAAATCCAGGGCAATATCGGCCCGGCGCGTGGTCAAGAGATAGGCACACCCGGGGCCGCCGATTTTGAGAGCCAGGGCAGCGTCGGCCTGCCAGGCGTCGTCCAGCACCAGCAGCATGCGCCGCATACCAATAGCCGTGTGGATCAGCTCGGCCCGCCCCAGCAAGTCACGGCAGTTGGTGATGGCCTCGAAGGGCAGCCCGACCGCTGAAGCCCAAAGGCCCAATTGAGCCAGCACGTCCGGCTGGCGGCCCAGCCCGGCCCACAAGACGCCGTCGCAATAGCGCTCCAGAACCTCGCCGTCATTGGCCAGTTCGACTGCAATCCGCGTTTTACCCACCCCGGGCAGCCCGTGCAGGGCCAGGACCGGCGGCCGCTCATGGGCCAGCAGGCGCTGCTTGAGCTCCCCTACCAGCTCATCCCGGCCAATCAGGTCATACGCCGGGTGCGCCGGGGCCAGAAAAACCGGGCGCTGGGCCGGCCGCGCGGGTTGTAATTCAAGCGGCTGCCCTTCTTTCTGGCTGAGCTGGATCTGCTCCTCCATTCTTTTAAGGATGTCCACCAGCATGAGCAAAGCCCGGTTTTGTTCTTCAAAATAGGTTCCGCGGGAAATTTGCAGCTCTGACTGAACGAACTCGGGGTTACGGTTTTGCAGGTATTGCTCGGTAATGATCAGGTAAGGCCGCCAGCGTTTTTCGTACGGCTCAGGCGAGCCGCCATCCGGCCTGAGCAAATCGATGGCCGCCTGGATTTGCTCTCTCAAGGCCAATCCACGCCCGGCCGGGCTGGCCGTATAACCGGCCTGGTTGAGCCGGGCCTGGACGATCCCCAGCCCGCTCAACGGG
Organism: uncultured Chloroflexia bacterium; assembly: GCA_963704755.1. Lineage (GTDB taxonomy): Bacteria > Chloroflexota > Anaerolineae > Anaerolineales > Anaerolineaceae > Bellilinea. The sequence continues at coordinate 3,385,409 of OY969938.1, read as the reverse complement.
CTTTCACCCAAACTCGATAACAGACTCCAATCTCGCAGAGCACGGCGAACGGTTTTCAGGTTCAACAATGATGGGTCCACTGAATAAGCTCCGTAAAAAAGGAAGAACTGCAACAGATTTTGGTTCGCGTAAGAGCGGCGTCACTGCTCAGTCTCATGGCTGAGAACCCCGAAATTGAGGTATTTGCGCGGACGAAGCCCACACAAATACCTCAATTTCGGATTTTTTTAACCCGTGCCTGCGTGGTTAGCGAGCGGCTTTATATCCAGACTAATTCCAATCTTTTTCCAGACTTTCACTAACGCCGGATCAGTATGATGAGAGCAACTCAACAGGATGCGCTCACCTGAACCGATCAGCCCGGCGAGCGCCGGTTCACCGGGGCAGTCACAGGATCCAGCCTCCGTTCGCGACCGGCTTATTCGCACGGGACAAGCATCGACCGGTGGATATGGCGCAGCCCTTCCCCAGAAATACTGCCGCATTTATTTAATTTTCAAAAGGAGGTGAAGAAATAAAGATTTTTCGTTTTTACCGGATAGGCCTGACAGGGAAAAACAAATCGGGAATTCATTTTTCCACAGGAGCTGGGCGGTGATCCTTATTCATTATACGGCCTGTTCAGCATCCAATCAAATTCTGGGCCATTGAAAATCACCAGGCAGGCAGCTTCGGAGCAGCCGGGAAAGTGTGTTTTGACTCCCCCAGGCCGGCCAAACCTGCCGGCGATCTTTCAGGGCTCAAATTCTTTCGTGAAGAGGAGAATGACCATGTTTTTAGCTGAACTGTTCGGTACCATGACGCTCGTCATCTTAGGCGATGGCGTCGTAGCCAACGTGCTGCTTTCCAAGACCAAAGGCCAGAACTCCGGCTGGATCGTCGTCACCACCGGGTGGGGTCTGGCCGTGATGGCAGGCGTGTTTGTTTCCAGTGTGATGGGCGGCCCGGGCAGCGTCAACCCCGCCTTCCAGATTGCCTCAATGGTCCAGGGCGGCGACTTCAACACCGCTTTGATGAACCTGTTGGGCGAATTCGCCGGTGCAATCATCGGCGCTGTGGTCGTCTGGTTAGCCTACCTGCCGCACTGGTCCCAAACCGAGGACCCGGCACTGAAATTAGGCGTTTTCTCCACTGCTCCGGCCATTCGCAATTATGGAATGAACTTTTTGACCGAAGTAATCGCCACCTTCATGCTCGGCCTGCTGGCCACTGCCGTTGGTAAAGCCCCCGGCCTCGCCGCCGGCGCTGCCCCCCTGGTTGGTGCAGTCGTGTGGGCGTTAGGTATCTCCCTGGGTGGGCCGACCGGCTACTCGATGAACCCCGCCCGTGATTTAGGTCCGCGTATCGCCCACGCCCTTCTGCCCATCTCCGGAAAAGGCGGCAGCGACTGGGCCTATTCCTGGGTGCCGGTGTTTGGCCCGATCGTCGGCGCGATTTGCGCTGTTTTTGTATCCGCATTAATCTTCCCCTAGATCTATTTTTCATCGCCGGCCGAATCCGCCAATATCCAGACTTTTTCCAGGCTTTTTCCAGATTTGTCCATTGGATAGCGCTGTATGATGATTTAGCCGACAAACGAAGGGATTTGCTGTAGCGTGCCAGCCGCCCAGGCATGAACCGGTGAACACGCTGCAGCAAATTCCGGGGTGGTTTTAAAAAGTGTTTGATGTTTTTCGAGAGCTTTGCTCTCGAAAAACATCAAACACTTTTTAAAACCACCCCGTTTACATTCCGATCCCAATCCGGTATCATAAATTTATGACAAAAATGATAACCATTTATCTGTTGATCCTGGCCGGGGTTCTCACGGCCGCCTGGGGCACCTACGCGGGCGGCAACCAGGCCGACTCGGGGGCAACGCTTTATTTACCCGCGGTGATGAATGGCTCTGCTGCGCTGCCGCTGCCCCCGGCCGACGCAGCCAGCGCACGTATTACCTTACCGGCCGGCTTCCAGATCCGAATTTTCGCCAGCGGACTGTCAGGCGGGCCTCGTTTTATGGCTTTCGGCCCGGATGACCAGCTTTACGTCAGCATCCCCGGCGCCGGCGAGGTGGTGCGCCTGCCGGACCGTAACAACGACGGCCTGGCCGACGGCGTCGAGGTGGTGGCCAGTGGGCTGAATTATCCGCATGGGCTCGAGTTCCACGACGGCTGGCTGTACGTAGCCGAGGGCGACCGGGTCGAGCGCCTGGCCGACCAGGACTCGAATGGCTCATACGAAACCAAACAATTGATCACCACCAACATTCCCGATGGCGGCGGGCACGTCACCCGCACGGTCCATTTTGGGCCGGACGGCAAGATGTACGTCAGCGCCGGTTCGAGCTGCAATTACTGCACCGAGACCGACCCGCGCCGGGCTGCCATCCTGCGCTTCAACGCAGATGGATCGATCCCATCCGATAACCCCTTTGCGACCGATGCGGACGCGCGCAAACAACCCGTGTGGGCCTGGGGGTTGCGCAACAGCGTGGACTTCCTGTGGAAGCCCGACGGTACCCTGTGGGCCGATCACAACGGTGTGGACGGCCTGGGGGATAATACCCCCCCGGAAGAGATCATCATCCCCATCCAGGGCAATCAATGGTACGGCTGGCCGTACTGCTACACCCCCACCCTGGGGCTGAACACTGCCCACGAGGTGCGCGACACCCGTATCGCCATCCCCAACGGAATGAGCTGTGACCAGGCCATCCCGGCGTTATATACTGCCCCGGCCCATTCGGCCCCGCTGGGTATGACCCTGGGCGCCGGCCCGCTCTTCCCGCAGGCCTACCAGGATAGCCTCTACCTTGCCTTCCACGGCTCGTGGAACACCAGCGACCCGGCCAATTACCGCGATTGCAAGATCGAGCGAGTGACCCTCGACCCCACCAGCGGCGCGCCAACCGGCGCCCAGGATTTCGCCACCGGCTGGCGCGCCGCCGGGGGCCTGTGCGGCGATGCCACCACCTGGGGCCGCCCGGCCGACGTTATCTTCGGCCCCAAGGGCGATATGTATATCTCGGACGACAAGGGCGACCGGGTCTACCGGGTGGTCTATCTTCCGTAAAGTCCTCGAATTTGAAGTGTTTGTGAGGGCTTCACCCTCGCAAACACTTCATTCCTTTACCACTCTTCGCGAATGCCCGGCAGGCGCAGGCGCTCGATGACCAGGATACCCAGGGCGCAGACCACCATCAGTAGCGTGGACATGGCCAGGGCCTGCCCGTAATTCAATCCACCCGGTTGGCCGATGAAACGATAGATCGCCACCGGCAGGGTTGGGTACTCTGGGCGGTACAAAAAGCTGGTCGCGCCAAATTCCCCCAACGAGATGGTGAAAGCAAACACCGCCGAGACCAGGATCGCCCGGGCGATGATGGGCAGGTCCACTTCCCACCAGACCCGCAGCGGTGAGGCCCCCATCACCGCCGCCGCCTGGCGCAGGTTTTGCGGAATGGTCTGCAGCGCCGGCTGTAAGGTGCGCACCACGAAGGGCAGCGCCACCAGGCTGTGGGCAATTGGCAGCAGCAGCGGGAAGGAGCGGGCGTCCAGGGGCGGCCCGTTGAATACCACAATGAACCCCAGGCCAAGCGTGACCGCCGAGGTGCCCAGGGGCAGCATCAGCAGCGGATCGAGAGCCCGGTTGATACGCGACTGGCGGGTGAGGGCGTAAGCCGCCAGGAACCCCAGGCTGACCGAGATCAACACGGTCGTGCCGGCGTAAGCCAGCGAATTTCGCGCCGCTGTGATTGGCGGAACGTAAAAGAAAGAGTTGCGCTGGTTGACGAATAATTCTTTGTAATAGTCCAGGGTCAGGCCGGTCTGTACCTGGCCGCGCTGGCCGCGATCGGCCTCCAGGCGCACCAGCGAGCGCGCCGCCAAAGCCGTCAGCGGCAGGACCAGCAGGGCCACGATCATGATGACCAGCGCCAGGACGAACAACTTTTGGCGCGTCGAAACCGGCCGGTGGGTGCCTTCCCCTTGCAGGCGCGGGGCCAGCGGTACGTGAATGCGCGCGGTCATGCGGCTGTAGGCGATGGTCAGCCCCAGCGTGCAGGCCAACTGGATGGCCGAAAGCAGCCCCGCCAGGGGCAAATTGAGCATGTACAGCGCCTGGGTGTAGATTTCCACTTCCAGGGTAGCAAACTTGGGCCCGCCCAGCAGTAATATAACCCCAAAACTGGTGAAGTCGAAAATGAACACCAGCAGCGCCGCGGCAAAAATAGCCGGACGCAGCAGCGGCAGGGTCACTTCGGTCAGCGTGCGCCAGGTAGAGGCGCCCAGCACGCGCGCGGCCTGGCCCAGGCGCGGATCGAGCTGGCTCCAGGCACTGCCGACCACCCGGATGATGATGGTGGTATTGTAAAATACGTGCGCCAGCACAATGGCCGTCAGCGAATTGAGCAGGTTGACCGGTGGATTGGCCAGATGGAACCAGCTCATCAGTGCCAGGTTGATCCATCCGTGCGGGCCGATTAACGTATTGAAAGCGGCTGCCACCACCACCGTGGGCAGGATAAACGGCAAGGTGGTCAGGACGCGCAGCAGCCCCTTACCGGGGAAGGAAAACTGTCCGAACACGTACGCCGCCGGCAGTCCCAGCGCCAGGGTCGCCAGGGTGGAGATACTGGCCTGCCAGAGCGTAAACCCCAGCGTTTGCCCCACCCGTGACCACACGCCTGGGTTGAACAGGCCGCCGGCCAGTTCGCCGCCCGCCAGGCGAAAGATCGCGCCCAGCGGCAGAAAAAAGAAGACCCCCAGGAAGAGCAGCGGCAGGGCCCACAACCAAAGGATCCGGTTGGGGTGGCCTGCTCTGCTGCTGATCCAGGGAGCCTGCATACCTAGTGCAAAACCGTATTGGTCCAGGCCTCGATCCAGGCGTCACGGTTGGCCGTGATCGTAGCCGGGTCGAGGGTGGCCGGCTGGTCCGGTACCTGGGCGTATTGGGTGAATTCGGCCGGCAGCTTCGCATCCGGGTTGACCGGGTAAACGAACATTTGCAGGGGCATGTCTTCCTGGAAAGGCACGCTCAACATGAAGTCGACAAATTTCTGCGCCAAAGCCTGCTGCTGGGTGCCTTTGAGGATGCCCACAAACTCGATCTGGCGGAAGCAGGTGCCCGGGGCGACGATCGCAGCGGTTGGCGCATCGGTGATAGGCGTCTCGGCATAGATCACCTCGACCGGTGGGCTGGAGGCGTACGAGACCACCATCGGCTGGGGGCCTTTGCCGGACGAGCCGCTGAAGTTGGTGTAATAAGCCGTCTCCCAGCCGTCCACCACCTGCAGGCCGTTATCTTTCATCTGCTGCCAGTAATTCAGGTAGCCGTCCTTGCCATATTGGGCGATGCTGGCCAGCAGGAAGGCCAACCCGGTGGACGAGGTCGCCGGGTTCTCCATCACCAGCAGGCCTTTATACTCGGGCTTGGTCAGGTCGTCTAGCGATTGGGGCACATCCAGGTTGTGATCGGCGAAGTAGGCCTTGTCATAATTGATGCACACATCGCCGTAATCGACCGGCAGGGCATTGTTACTGGGGTCCAGTTTGAACTGGTCGGGGATCTTCGCCAGCAGGGGCGAGTCGTACGGCTCGTAAATACCTTCCTCCAACGCACGCGATAGGAAAGTATTGTCCACGCCGTAGAACACATCCGCGATGGGCGAATTCTTGGTCAAAATGGCCTGGTTGAGGGCCGCGCCGGCGTCGCCGCTGGGCAGGAAGGTCAGTTTGGCGTTGTTCTCGCTTTCGAACTGGCTGACCAGGCTGTCGCTGACGGCAAAGAAATCGTGGGTCATCACTTTCAGCTCGGTGGGGGCAGCCGTCTGCGCTGTGGCCGGGGCAGCGCTAGGCTGCCCGTTCGTCGCGGAAGACGTCTGGTCGCTAGGCGTGACCGGGGTGGCCGTTTGGGCGCAGGCGCCCAGAAGCATTGCCGCCACAGCTACCAGGGGCAAAATTCTCGCAATCTTTCTCATTCTCTTCTCCTGATGATTAACTACCCTTCGGAACAAAGGGGAAAACAAACCTTCTCTTAGCCACTCAAACTCGCGAATGAAGGCAGCGATCAGCTTTCTTCAGCTACAACCTGGGGTTGGCGGGTATGGATGCACAACAGCCGGCCAGAGCCAACATGGACTTCTGCCCGCTCGGTTAACATCTCGTTGCTGATGCCCCGCGTACGGCTGGGACACAGGGTGCTGTCGTTGAGCGGATACTTCAAACCCTGGGTGAGGATGCCGGTGGTACAGCCGTCCATCGCCAGCAGGGACAACGTATCGCCCGGCCGGCCCGCGATCACGGCCGCGCCATGGATGATGAGGATTTCTTCGTGCCCATCATCTATACGCACATCGACGTCTTCCAGCCCGTCCATTTCCAGCAGGTACAGGTTGGCCAGGGTCTGGTCCAGGCGGCCGCCCAGGGCCGCTATAACCCGGATTTCGTCGAAGCCCTGTTTGGAAAGCTCCAGCAGGGCCAGCTCCAGGTCGGTCTCGTCTTTTTCACGCGGGTAGCGCTCGATGCGCACCCCCTGGGCCTGCAATTCGGCCAATAATTGCGGATCGGCCGAATCGAGATCACCGATAACTAGGTCCGGCCTGGCCCCTATGGATTGCATGTGGCGGAGTCCCCCATCGGCAGCCACCAGCGTGTCGCCCGGTTGGATCTGGGCCTGCAAGGCGGGTGGATCGGCCAGTTCGCCGTTGACGAAAACAAATGCTCGTTTTGCAGCCATAATAAAAAAACCTCCTTGGCGGAGGGTTTAACAACAACACACGTCTTCCCTCCGCCGGCATTACCCGGATCAGGTTCAGCGGGTCGAGGACTCAGGTCCTCCTCTCAGCCTGGCTCACCAGGCTCCCCGTTTGGTTTATGTCTACTGTTGTGAGTATACGCGCTGGGCGAGGAAATGTCAAGCAGGGCAGCGCCGGCAGCCAATCGCAATTCTCCCCTTGACATTACGAAACAGCTATTGTATTATCTTGTTATCGTTAAAAATAATTTAAACGCTATAACAAGGTAAAGCGATGAAAAATAACCAACCGAAAGATTCTTTTATTATCCACGACCTGGATACCCTGCGGGTTTTCGCCGACCCGACCCGCTCGCAAATATACGAGATCCTGGCCCAAGAACCCCAAACCGTAAACGCAGTGGCGGAGAAATTAGGCCTGGCCTCCAGCAAGCTATACTACCACTTCAACTTGCTGGAAAAACACGGGCTGGTCAAAGTGGTCGAGACCAGGCTGGTGGGCAACCTGGTAGAAAAAATCTACAGCGTCATTGCCAGGGACCTGGAAATCGACCACGATCTATTGCGTTTCAGCGAAAACGGCGAATACGAAGGCATCGACGAAGTCGTCCGTGCCTTGCTGGAAACCACCCGCGAGGATATCAACCGCAGCTTACACGCGCGTTACAGCAGCCTGGAAAGCGGCGAGCAAAAGGTTCCACGCAAAATGCTCATTAATCGCGTCCAGGCTTACCTGACCGAAGAGCAAGTCCGCCGGTTCGAGCAAAAACTGTTCGATCTGCTGGAAGAATTCGAGCAAACAGAAAGTCAACCAGATCATAACCGCGAGGGCGTACAGCTTTTCAGTCTGGCCGCCTTTTTATACCCTAGTTTTTATTACAGCCCCTCAAAGGATGAAAAACCTCTTTATAGGTACGATCAGATGGCAACAACTTTTACCCAACCCAAGAACATGCGCTCGTTTACCGTTATCTGGTTCGGTGAGCTGATTTCCCTGGTCGGCTCAGGCCTGACCGATTTTGCCCTGGCCGTGTGGATCTTCCAGCAGACCGAGCAAGCAACTCCCTTTGCCATCACGGTCTTGTTCAATGCGCTGCCGCCTATCCTGCTTTCTCCGCTGGCCGGCTCCCTGGCGGACCGGTGGAACCGGCGCTGGATGATGATCCTGGCCGATACCGGCAGCGCACTGGTCACCTTGAGCGCCCTGCTGATCGTCACTTTCGGCCATCTGCAGGTCTGGAACATTTATCTGATCGCCCTGGCCGGTGGGGTTTTCACCGCCTTCCAGGAGCCGGCTTTTACCGCCTCGGTGACCATGCTGGTACCTAAAAAGGACCTGGCCCGCGCAAGCGGCCTGAGCCAGCTCAGCCAGGCGATCCAGACGCTGATCTCACCTGCCCTGGCCGGGGTGCTGTTCGTGCTGATCGGCCTGAACGGCGTCATGACCATCGATTTCGTCACCTTCTTTTTCGCCGTCGGCGCGTTACTGGTCATCAAAATTCCCCAACCGCTGCTTTCCAGCGAGGACCGCCAGCCCAGGAAGGGCCAGGTCTGGAACGACCTGGTTTTCGGCTGGAATTACCTGCGCGCCCGCAGTGGCCTGCTGGGATTGACCCTTTATTCCAGCGGCGTGAACTTTCTGTTGAATTTTGCCACCGTGCTGGTCGGTCCGCTGGTGCTCAGTTTTGCCTCCGCCTCAATCCTGGGCAGCATCCAGGCGATTATGGGGGTCGGCTTTCTGGGTGGCAGCCTGGTCTTGAGCGCCTGGGGCGGGCCGAAAAAGAAAATCCGCGGGATTGTCCTGTCGCTTTCGCTGGCTGCCCTGGGGCTGGCATTCGCCGGAATGAGCCAGAGTTGGATCGCCCTGGGTGTGGGTATGGCCATTCTGGTAATGCCGATCCCGGTGGCTTCCGGCGCCAGCATGGCCATCAGCCAGGCAAAAATCGCCCCTGAAATCCAGGGCAGGGTCTTTGCCATCCGCACCGTTATCTCGCGCGCGATGATGCCCCTGGCCTACCTGCTGGCCGGCCCGCTGGCCGATAAATTTTTCGAACCGGCCATGCAGCCGGGCGGCCTGCTGAGCAACACCTTTCTGGGCCACTTTTTGGGCACCGGGCCGGGCCGCGGGATCGGGTTGATCTTTGTAATCGCCGCCCTGGTCCTGCTGGCCGTCAACGGATTGGTCTATCTCCATCCGCGCATCCGCAACGTCGAGACCGAGCTGCCCGATTTCGTTCCGGACACCCCCGACGAGGCTGGCGCCAGTCCAGAGGGCAGCGGATCCGCACCTCTGCCGGTCAACGGCTGACGACTATCGCGAAGAGCTGCCGCACGGTTACCCAATTTCCAGGAAAGCGCTTGCTGATGGCGCTGGTCGCCCGCGATGACGAGTTCATCGTGCCCAACGGCAGCCAAACGGCCGATAAAACCTGCTACGGGCCGGCCTTATCCGGCGGGTTGACCGTGAAGCCGTCCTGCCAGTTATCGCCGCGCAGATACACCCCGCTGACCGGCTTGGGGATGCAGGGGAAGGGGTTGTACCAGCAGTCGGTATAGCTGATCTCGGCCGCACACAGAATGGTGCCGTTTTCCAGGCTGCAGGGCTCACTGGGCAGCTCGCGGTAGTCGGTGGGCAGCACCAGGGTGCCGGCCAGGTCGGAAAGGTCCAACGAGCGCACCAGGAAGAAGACCTGGTAAATCACCAGCAGGGCCACCAGGCCGTAGCGCAGGAACGCCAGCCAGCCGCCGGGCAGCTTTGCCAACCACGAGAGCAGGTACGCGGCCGGCAGGCCGATCAGCAAAATGACGTAGGTATAGCCGAAACGCAGGTCGGGGGCGCTGAAAAGCCAGAAAATCGCCCCGGCCAGCGCGACCGAATACATTCCCAACAGCCGCTTCTCTTCCCCGCTCAGGCTTATGCGCCGGATGCGCTTCCACAGCCAGGTAATGGCCACCCCCAACGGCGAAACCCCCGCCAGGGCCAGCACAACCTGCTGGTTGGCCGAATGGTCGAAGAACCAGTATTTGGCCCAACCCTGCACCGGCAGCGCCGCTACCACGTCCACGTTGCCGCCATCGATGCGCGCCCAGGCGCGGATAATCTTGCTGGCCTCCGCAACGTCCGCCGGGGGAATCTTCCAGTCGAAGGTAAAAATATTGGGAAAGCTGACCGGAAAGACCAGGTAGCCGGAAAGGATCAGGCTGCGCATCATCCAGGGCAGCAGAATGAACCCGGCCATGGCGGCCAGGATGAACAGGTCGCCCCAGTTGATCTTCTTACCCCACAGCACCAGCACGGACAGCAGAATCAGCGGCGCCGCCGAGAGTTTGAGCGTCACCAGGAAAACCGAACTGGCCACAATGACCAGGTCAGGGGTTGTCAGGCTGGCCCGATGTGTGTGCGGGCGTTCCAGCCAGGCGGCTGCCAGGCACCAGGCAATCAGAATCACCGGCACATCCGTCCCCGGCGAGGAAACCTGGGCGCCGACCAGGTAAAAGGTGAGCGGCAGGCAGATCACCCGGAAACAGTTGGCCAGCGAGAAATTGCCGCGAAACCAGTTGGCCACCCCGCGCAGAAAGTCGGCGCACACCACAAAATACAGCATAGCTGCTACCAGGTGCAGCGAACCCAGCCCGATAAAGGCGAAGCTGAACAGCGCGTTGAGCACCAGCCAGTCGGAGTTATATGCGAAGCGGGATTGCAGGTTGCCCAGGCCGGGTACCACCCGGTAAGCCTCGATCCAGTGGATGGTTTGGGCATGGTAGAGGGCCGTATCCGGGTTGGCCGGCAGCTTGACCGCGTTGACCAGGATGGAAACAAACACCACCCCCAGTAAAACCCACACCGGCCAGGCCAGGCTGCGGGTATCGATGAGCTGCCAGGGATAGACCAGAATGCGCCGGCGCGAGCCGACCATCAAAATGGCGACCGCGCCCAGGATAATCAGGCCGATCGCCTGCCAGTTGAGCGCCAAAAAGAGGGTGAAAAAAGCGCCCAGGCTGGTTAATAAAATCAGGCCCGCTAACATATACAATAGCGGGTCGATTTCTTGACTTTCAATTCCGAAGATTTTTTCGATTAACTTGACGGCCAACCAGCCATACAGCCAGCAGATTGGGAAGAAAATCAATGCAAAGACGAGGGTGGTGGCCATCCGTGTTTCGTTAAAACGTCCTCAAATTGGGATTAAACGGGATCATTTCATCGGCAACCGGAGCCATAGCAATTCGAGCAGGCAAAAGAACACCCTCTATGACCGGCAACCCAATTATACCAGCCCGAGTTCGAAACCCTTTGGCGGAAAACGCACCGGCTCTACGGCCAGGGGATGGTGGCCGGTTCGGAATAGCCGTGTTTTTCTACGGTATAGATATCTCCATGCGAAGGCGAACTGCAACCCGATTCGTCCTTGACGGTGTAGCTGGTGGTGTACTGATCCGGGAAGGAGACCGTCCACCACAGGTAGGCCCCGTTCTGGCAGACCCAGGCCTCGATGAAATAGCCCCGGTCTTTATCCTGAGTCATGATCATCCGTTCCCAGGTAATGGTGACCTGGTCGCCGTTGCGGACCGCCTGGACGTAATGAGGCGGGCCGTACTGGTTGGAGCCAATGCTCTGCAAATCGGGAATGGTGTATTTGAGGTTCGAGATATCGCCGGTTACGTCCACGACGGAGGGAGCCACCCAACACCAGTAGCTGAGTTTATCGAATTTGACGTACAGCCAGGTGCTATAAGGCGAGCGGCCGCGCACCGTGCCGGTATCGCCCGCGTACAAGTCGGCCGCGTGCAGGTAAGCAGTCGAAGGGCCATAACGGCAGTGCGCCTGTTTGTTGACCACCGCTGCCGGGAAGGTAAAGGTCGGCGTTTGGGTGATGGTGGGTGTGTCGGTGATGGTCGCGGTAGGCGTGATCGTTGCAGTCGCTGTGGCGGTGAAGGTTGGCGTGACGGTGGGTGTGGCCGTATCGGTCGCCGTCGGCGTCTTGGTGGGCGTCGCCGTCCACTGGGTAGCCGTGGCGGTTTCGGCCTGGGCCGTCCGTGTGGCCTGGTAATGGGCAATCGGCGCGCAGCCTGAAATCAACAGCAGGCCGGCGCAGAGGATGAACATTATTGTTTTCATGCTCATACTATAGAAGTGTCGAGTGGCAGGTGTCAAGTGGACCATGACGTTTAGGTAAGTATGCTTTTGATCGCAGCGGTGAAGCCGCCCAAATAAAAAACGCAATCGAAATTTACCATTTCCACGCGGGTTAATCTCTAAAACCAAATTGCTTGATGATGCGATTGATCAAATTGATCGTTTCAAGATCAGCAGTTTCAAAACAAAAGCCGGTCGCGTAAAAACCTGGGTTGACATCTTTATGGCACCAGATGCTCTCACATTGCAAGTCAATGTGATCGGCTTCTTCGAACTCTTCTGGTAATGTAATTCTAAGCGTGACGGGTCTGTGTTCAGGCAACTCTTTAGCGCTGACGATCATCATGCCAACCAAAGTTATGTCGACCAGACGACCGATGACTTCGCCGGTCTGCAGGTCCATGACTTCCAGATAATACATGAGATGGCGCCGTGGGTACTTGCGCTGATCATACATATAATCTCCTCAAGGGGGAAACTGATGGAATTAAATTAATGTCAGTTCGGGAGAAGAGTATTTGAGTATGTTTTTATTCGTGGCGGCTGTGCCGCCGCGAATAAAAACATACTCAAATTACCTCGCTTTTCTTTTATCCCGACCTCACGATAAATTATACATGATTACTAGGAACGAATAAGCAAGACGGACTGACAGAAATATTAGGTCATAACTGCGATAATCCCGATGACACAATTTCCCATCGTCTCCAAAAAAAATAGTGTTTTGTTTAAGGAACGTTTAGGTTGAAATCCAGGTTTTGGCGTAAAACGGCAGCTAAAGCTGCATCTACAAATACACGAAGCCCCACCTGCGTGGGGCTCCTCTTTGGCAAGGATTGATTCCATCGCCAGGATTCTACCCGGCCGGTGTTCCCTCGGGTTGGAAACCCTAGTTACCATTTCCAAGGGCCTTGCAGTATCAAGCGCTCCGGTAGCGTAGCCCGGCTTTGAAAGCCGGGAATGTGTTTGGCCGGCGTTCCCTCGGGTTGGAAACCCGAGCTACCCTTCCCAAGGGTCTTGCAGTATCGAGCGCTCCGGTAGCGTAGCCCGGCTTTCAAAGCCGGGAATGTGTTTGGCCGGCGTTCCCTCGGGTTGGAAACCCGAGCTACCATTCCCAAACACCTGGCCGGATCGGATGAATGGGTAGCGTAGCCCGGCTTTCAAAGCCGGGAATGCGCCCGGCCGGCGTTCCCTCGGGTTGGAAACCCGAGCTACCCTACCCAAACATCAGCCCGGCACGAAGGGTGCGTTGCCACCGTACCCCACACAATCACAATAACTCACGTCACGCGTCGCTTGACACTCGACACCTGACACCTGTCACAACCCGTTCACGGAATCACCGAATAACTAAGAACACTTCCTCACCGCCTGGGCGACGGCTTTCAAATGCGCGGGACTGGTACCGCAGCACCCGCCGATCACGCGCGCGCCGGACTCGATCCATTCCGGCACCGGGGCGGCCATGCCATCCGGGGTCAATTCATAATACAACTCGCCCATCTTATCGGTAGCCGGCAGCCCGGCGTTGGGCTTGAACCAGATCGGCAGGTCAGTGACCTGGCGCAGTTCCTTTAATGCAGCCAGGTTATCCTCCAGGCTGCGCCCGCAGTTGATCCCGATCAGGTTCACGTCCAGCCCCTCCAGGGCTTTGGCGGCCTTGGTCGGGCTGACCCCCATCATCGTCTTGGTGCCCCGGTCGTAACTGAACGAGCACACCAGCGGCAGGTCACAAACCGAACGTACGCCTTTAACCGCGGCGACCGCCTCGTTCAGGTCGAACATAGTCTCGGCCACCAACAGGTCCACGCCGGCCTCGGCCAGCAGGCCGGCCTGCTCGGCAAAGGTGGCCTGGGCATCCTCGATCGAGAGCGGCCCAAACGGCTGGAGCATTTCGCCGGTCGGCCCAATCGAACCGGCCACCAGGGTCGCGCTGCCGGCCACGGCTTTGCGCGCCAGGGCCACGGCCGTGCGGTTGATCTCTTCGGTACGGTCGCCCATCTCCATCGCGGTCAGGTGGACCCGGCTGGCGCCGAACGTGCAGGTCAGCACCAGGTCAGCGCCGGCCAGGACAAAGTCGCTCACCAGGCCAACGATCGCATCCGGGTTTTCCAGCACAAAATACTCACCGGATTTGCCCACCGGCAATCCGCGCTGCTGCAAATTTGTTCCGGTCGCGCCGTCGGCAACCAGGGTCTTTTTTTCGGCGAGAAGATCAAGGAAGGAAGAGGTCATGGGAGAGCCTTTCGGGGGGGAAAGAGATTAGAGAATAGAGATTAGTGAGTAGTCGTTGGTTGGGTAGGGGATTAGTGTCAGGTGTCAAGTGTCAGGTGTAGGTTGGGTAGGGGATTAGTGTCAGGTGTCAAGTGTCAGGTGTAGGTTGGGTCGGGGCTCGATCGAAACATTGGCCTGGGTCGGGGTATTGGCCAGTCATGACACTGCCCTGACCCAACATCTTCGTTTGTGTCGGGGGAGAAGTGTCGAGTGTCAGGTGTCAGGCGTAGGTTGGGTCGGGGCTCGTTTGAAACATTGGTGTGAGTCTTGGCACTGGCCAATCCGGGCGCTGCCCTGACCCAACATCTTCGTTTGTGTAGGGGGAGAAGTGTCGAGTGTCAGGTGTCAGGCGTAGGTTGGGTCGGGGCTCGATCAAAACACTGGCATAGGTCTGGGCATCGGCCAGTCAGGGCAATGCCCTGACCCAACATCTTCGTATATGCCAGGGGATCGGTGTCGGGTGTCAGGTCACGTGGCGGGTTTCAGTCCCTCGATTTCTATTATCCCACAGGACTTTGGAAACGCATGGTTGATTTCGCCAACGTGCTCAGGCCCTCACCCCAACCCCTCTCCCAGAAGCGGGAGAGGGGCTTTTCGAACGCTCCCCTTCCCCCAGAGCGGGGGAAGGGGCCGGGGGATGAGGGCTCTTCCTCTTCAGCGCGCGCCTTTGTTATACGGCGTCCCCAGGGCCGCCGGGGAGTCGTTGCGTTTGCCGCGCATCAATAAGGCCACCAGGGTCAACAGATAAGGCAGCATCAGCAGAAATTCGTATGGGATCGCGCCAATAGCGCTGTCACTCTGGCTGAGGGCCTGGATGCGGTACTGGAGCGAGTCGGCCAGGCCGAACAGCATGGCTCCGCCCAGGGCCATGCCCGGCCGCCAGCGGGCGAAGATCACCAGCGCCACCGCGATCCAGCCGCGCCCACCGGTGATGCCCTCGCGGAACAATTTCAATTGAACCACGGTCAACACTGCCCCACCCAGGCCGGCCAGGGCCGCGCCCAGCAAGGTGGCCGCCCAGCGGGTATGCTGCACATTGATCCCCGAGGTCTCGGCCGCGGCCGGGTTTTCACCCACCGAGCGGATGCGCAGCCCCCAGGTGGTGCGGAAAAGCAGGTACCAGACCAGAAGCACCAGCCCTACGGTCAAGTAGACAGTCGGGTCGTGATCGAACAGGATCTCGCCCAGCACCGGGATCTGGCTCAACCCGGGAATCGGCAGGGACTGCATGCCGTTGACCCGCGCCGTCATGGCGCTGAAGGATTGCCGGTATAAATAGGAAGACAGGCCCTGGCCAAACACCACCAGGGTCACCCCACAAATCACCTGGTCGGCTTTGAGCGTAATGCTAAGCGCCGCGAACAACACCCCCATCAGCGCCCCGGCCACCATGCCGGCCAGCAGGCCAATCCAGGCGCTCCACTCACCGCCCACCCCGGCCAGCGGTCCGTTTTCCAGGGCGTAGGCCGCCCAAAAGCCGAACAGCCCGCCCACCGCCATAATTCCATCGATGCCCAGGTTGAGCACCCCTGAGCGCTCGGTGATGATCTCACCCAGGGTGGCCAGCAGCACCGGGATGGCCAGGCGGATACCGGCTGTGACCAGCGCGATCAAGAAACTCCACTGGAGAAAAATACTCCAATCCATATTCAATCCACCAGTTTCATACGCGCCAGGGCATCCACCCCCAGCACGGAGAGGACGATAACAGCCTGGATCGCGTCAGCCAGCGAGGGCTGTAAATGCGAGACGATTTGCATGCTCTGCGCCCCAATGGTCAGCGCGGCAAAAAAGATCGAGGCAAAGGTCACCCCCAGCGGGTGCATGCGTCCCAAGAGGGCCACCAGGATACCGCTGAAGCCGTAATTACCCGAGATATCGCTCTTCAGGCGGGTGTGCAGGGTGCTGACCTCGATGATCCCAGCCAGGCCGGCCAGCGCGCCGCTGAACGAAAGCGCAAACAGCACTACCCGCTCGACCTGGATACCGGCGTAGCGGGCCACGCTGGCTTTCGACCCGACCGCGCGCAGCTTGAACCCCAGTGGGGTTTTCCACAGCAAAAAGTACACCGCCGGCACCAGCAGGATCACCAGGATGATCCCGACGTGGATCCGCGATGAAAACAGGGTCGGCAGGCGGGCGTTATCGCTGAATTGGGCCGAGACCGGCAGATAGCCATTCGGGTCGTTCAGCGGCCCGCGCACCAGGTACTGCATCAACAGCACCGCAATGTAGTTCAGCATCAGGGTCGAGATGATCTCGTTCATCCCCCGGCGTACCTTGAGCAGACCGGCGATCAGCGCCCACAGCATGCCGCCCAGGGCACCCGCCAGCAGCATGAGCGGCAGGAGGATAATGGAAGGCATATCCGGAAAAGCCAGGGCAATGACGCCCCCGAAGAGCGCGCCCATGTAGAACTGGCCTTCGCCGCCGATGTTCCACACCCGCGCACGGAAAGCCGCGGTGAGACCCAGCCCTACCATCAATAAGGGCCCCGTCTTGAGGATGGTCTCGGTGAGCTGCTGCTTGCCGCCGAACGCGCCGCGCAGCATGACCTCATAGGTTTGCAGCGGGTCGGCCCCGGCGATCACGATCAATACGGCCCCAATCAACAGGCCCACCAGCGCCCCGGCTACCGGGGCAGCCAGGCCGATCAGCCAGCCGGGCAGGCGCTGCGATGCGGATTCATTGGGGATCGATACGGAAGCCTGGCTCATACGGCGGCCTCCTCCAGCCCGGCTCCGGCCATCATCAGCCCCAGGCGGGTCAGGTCGGCCTGGCCGGCCGGGATGATCCCCACAATTTTCCCGGCATAGATCACGGCGATGCGATCGCTCAAGGCAAGAATCTCCTCCAGCTCGGTCGAAATCAACAGGATGGCCATGCCCATATCGCGCTGCTCGATCAGCATGCGGTGGACGTATTCGATGGCGCTGACGTCCAGCCCACGGGTGGGTTGGGCAGCCAGCAGCACGCGCGGGTTACGCGCCAGTTCGCGCGCCAGGACCAGTTTTTGGGCGTTGCCGCCCGAAAGCGTGCCCGCCGGCGTCTCCACCGAGGGGGTGCGCACGTCGAAACGCTGCACCAGCCGGGCGGCCTCCGTGCGGATCGTTTTCCAATCCAACCAGCCGTGGCGGGTAAAGGGCTCCTGACTAACACGCTGCAAGACCATATTCTCGGCCACGCTGAAATCGGCCAGCAAGCCCATCGAGTAGCGGTCCGAGGGCACGTGGGCCAGCCCGCAGGCGCCGATGAAATGCGGGCTTTGGTTAGTCGCGTCCTGGCCGGCGATGGTCACTCTGCCGTGGGTGGCCTTGCGCAGCCCGGCGATCACCTCTTCCAGCTCCATCTGGCCGTTGCCGTCCACCCCGGCAATCCCCAATATCTCGCCGGCGCGGACGTCCAGGTCCAGCCCACGTAGGGCCGGCAGGCCGCGTTCGTTGTTGGCTTCCAGGCCTCGCATTTGCAGCAGCACTTCCCCTGCCTGAGATGGGGTGCGCTTTACCCGCAGCAGCACCTCGCGCCCGACCATGCGATAGGCCAGCGAAGCTTTGTCCACCTCGGCCGGGGTGACGGTATCGACCACCTTGCCATCCCGCAGCACGGTGATCCGGTCGCCCACCGCCAGAATCTCGTCCAGCTTGTGGGTGATGAACACCACCGACATGCCCTCGCTCACCAGCCGCCGCAGGATGGATAATAATTCGCCCACTTCCTGCGGAGTGAGCACCGCGGTGGGCTCATCCAGGATCAGCACCTGGGCGCCGCGGTAGAGCGCCTTCAAAATTTCGACACGCTGCTGCTGGCCGACCGAAAGGGCCCAGACCGGCGCGTCCGGGTCGATCTCCAGCCCGTAATGTTTGGAAAGGTCGATCAAACGCCGGCGGACGGCCTTCGAATCTTCCAAAATCGGCTCGCGGGGCGACTTCTGGCCCAAAATAATGTTTTCGGCCACCGTAAATGTGTGCACCAGCATAAAATGCTGGTGGACCATCCCCAATCCGGCGGCAATCGCATCCAACGGCGAATGGAAGTCCACTTTCTGGCCGTTGATCTGCACCTCGCCGGCGTCCGGCCGGTATAAGCCGTAGAGAATGTTCATCAAGGTGGTCTTGCCGGCCCCGTTCTCGCCCAACAGGGCGTGGATTTCACCCCGGCGCAGGTCGAAATCGATGCCCGCGTTGGCCAGTACCCCCGGGAAGCGCTTGACGATGCCTTTCATCTGCACGATGAGGGAATCGCTAGGGTTCATGCCAGCCCCTCTCCCCCGGCCCCTCTCCCACAAGGGGAGAGGGGAGATTCAGGTTTTTGAGTGTTTGTGCGACACAAAGTGTCGCACAAACACTCAAAAACCTTTTTTTCTCCCGCCCGATAAGGGGCGGGAGAATTATTGATGAAAATAAACTTGTTTCTTACAGAGAACATTACTGATCCGCAGACGGCACAAACGGCACAGTTACCTTGCCGGATTTGATATCGGCAATGGACTGGTCCACCGCGGCCAATGCATCGGCCGGGATTTGGGCTTTGAGCGCATCATTGTATTTGATACCCACGCCGTCGTCAGCGATACCGTACTGATAATATTTATTGGCGAAGTCGCCGGACTTGGCGTCGGCAAGCATCTGGCGGAAGAGCGGCTCGAGCTGCCACATCAGGTTGACCAGGACAACATCGGGGCCGTTCTCGCTCATATCGCCGACGTACCCGGTGACGTAACCGCCGCGTTCTTTGGCTGCTTCGATCGAGCCCAGGGCCGGCCCTTCACCGCAGTTCAACCAGAAATCCACACCGGCGTCCGCCTGAGCCAGTGCAGCTTCCTTGGCCTTGGCGACATCGTCCCAATCGCCTACCTCGGTCACAACCAGTTGTGCGTCCGGGTTGACGGTCTTGGCGCCTGCCAGGAAAGCCTCACCCATCGAATGGCACACGGGGATATCGAACCCGTACAGCGCGCCCAGCTTGCCGCTCTTGCTCATGTAAGCAGCCAGCACACCAATGGGGTAAGCCGCCTGGTAGAAAGGCTGGTCGTAATCGGCCACGTTGGTATCGGTCTTGTCCATGCCCCCCGGCCAGGCAAAGTCCAGGTTTGGGTATTCCTTGGCCACCTGGAAAACGGCGTCCTGGAAACTGAACGTATGGGCTACTACCACGTTATATCCCTGTCCGGCATATTCCCGCAGCACACGCGCAGCGTCATCGGTAGAGATGTTTTCTGCATAAGCCACGTCCACGCCCTCGCTCTTGAGCGAATTGAGCGCGTTGTAGGCGACTTCGTTCCAGGAATTGTCATCCATGGGGCCAATCATGACCACCGCGATACTTTCTTTCGGCGCAGAAGTGGCAGTAGGCACCGCCTGAGCGCTGCCGCAGGCAGCCATCAAGATAGATACGACCATCAAAACGGAAAATAATATAACAAACTTACGGGCTTTCATGAACTTACTCCTCCATGAGGTTTTGGTTATTAACGAGTGGAAAACCGAAAAAAAACACTACAGAAATTTTGGTATGAGCCTCCTTTGTTCATAACTATCCCGGCCGTTGAGAGAATTTTGTTCCCTTGCCGGATAGTTTTCTTGCGCTTACCGAAGAGAAAAAATAATTTTTGGGTTCTGCCCGGGTGGCATTTGTCCCGCCCGGGCATCTCCACCTTTGGCGTGCGATTTACCCTTCAGGCGGCCAGTTTCTTGCACAGTTCCACTGCGGATGTTGCATCCTCAGCGTAACCGTCGGCGCCTGAAGCCTCGGCCCAATCGCGGGTAACCGAGCCACCCCCCACAACGATCTTATATTGATCCCGCAAACCGAGTTCTTTGAACAGATTGATGGTGCTCAAAATCGCCGGGCGGGTAGTGGTCATTAAGGAAGCCATGCCGATAATGTCGGCTTTGTCATTCCGGGCAGCCTCGACAAAAGCGCTCGGGGTGACGTCGCGGCCCAGGTCAACGACCTTGAAGCCGTTAGCGCGCAGCATGGTGGCGACGATATTCTTACCGATATCGTGAATGTCGCCTTTGACCGTGCCGATCACGACCATGCCGGGCGAAACCGAAGCGATGCCCTGGGTTTCGATCGCTTTTTCCAGGTGCTTGGATACTTTTTCGGCCGCTTCACCGGTCAGCAGCAGTTCGGGAACGAAAATGTCCCCGCGCTGGAACTCTTCACCCACCACTTCCAGGGTCGGGATCATGACTTCGTGGATAATTTCCAGAGGTCCTACGTTTGTTTCCAGCGCTTCCAGGACGATGGCCTCGGCTTCTTCGGCCTCGCCTTCCTTCAGGGCTGTGCTCAATCTTTCGCGGATGGATTCGGGTACTGCCATCGGTAATCTCCTTAGAAAAAATTCTAACCACGGAGACACGGAGATGAAGAGAGATTAGAGATTAGAGATTGGAAAAGAGTAGCTTATCAACAAGCGATCTTGCCATCCGAATTTACTATTCTCTATTCTCTATTCTCTTTTCTCTCTTCCATGCCGTGGTTAATAGTTTCTTACTTGCCTTTATTGGATAGGTCGAATTTCAATCCCAGGCCGGTCAGGTCTTCCTTGACCTGGTAATACAGGTCCAGCCACTCGGCGGTCGGCTCGACGCGATCCACGTCGTACACTTCGTAGAACGGGCGGCCGCGGTTGGGCTCTTTGAGCGTATCCAGGAAGTGTTTCTGGATCTCGGGGATCACTTCGCTGGCCTGCTGGCGGGTCCAGCCCAGGGTCTGGCGGGAGACTTCGCCGATCAGGCGGGCTTCCAGGCCGGTGGTATGGTCGGTCTTGAAGCCGCCGGTGGTACCGGCGCCCTGCATATTGAACCCGGAGACCGTGCCGACGATCGCGCCGGCAGCCACTTCGTAGAGCAGCTCTTTGGTACCCGGGCCGGAGAGGACGTAGATATCGTTCAGGCAGACGATGTGGGTGTTGCGCGCCAGGGCCTGGCCGACTACGGCCTGGATCCAGATGCCCATCGGCTCAGTGTTATTGACGTAATTGATGTGGGTCAGCGAGAACATGTGATAGTCGGCGTCGTAGAGCACCACACCCAACAGGTGATCGGCGACCGAGACGACCGCAGTGCCTTCGGCGCGCCCGCCGAGCCCACCGATGAGCGGCGTCATCAAATCCACCCGCACCCCGCCGACGTTATTCAGCCAGGCGACCCGTGAAAGCTGGTCGAAGTCGGTCTTCATCTCCACCATCTGCGAGACCAGGATGCCGTCGCTAGGGCGCAGCCCAGAATCGGGGTCGTAGGCCGCCATCTTGCCGGCGCAGGTCAACGGGACGGCCACGTCATTGATGTGCATACCCGGCCGGCCGGCCATGCGCACGACTTCACGAGCTACCGAGGCATCCCGGCGGGCACCCAGGATTTCCAGCGGAGAGCCGGGGATAATCTGCTCGCCCAGGTAGGTCGAAACCGACCCGGCGCCCAGGCAGTCCACCAGCGGCTCCTGCGCGCAGGAAAGCAGGATCAGCGGATGGTATTTTTCGCTGGCTGGCGTTCCGGTCGGGCCGGAATGGACGATCGGCCGGCGTGGGTCTTCCACGTTGCGGTGGTGCATGATTACCTGGTCTTTGCCCGTGCCCAGCTTCACTTCAGCCGGAGCCATGGCCAGGATGTCCAGCACCTCTTCGCGGGAGAAGCGGATCAGGCGCTCGGTGGACTGGCAATACACGCCCACTTCGCAGAAAAGCTGTAAGCCGGCCTGAAAGACCCGGTCGACCAGGTCGTCATCGGCGGGAACCAGGTTATTCGCATCCCACTTGATGCCATAGGACTTGACCAGCTCACGGATTTTCTTGGTGAGCATCAAGTCAAAATCGCCTTCTTTCATGTAGGGGCCGGTCTGTGCTCTTTTGGTGATCTCGACTAGCCAGTTCGTTCGCATGCTTGCTTTCTCCTTAGGTGAATTATTTTCGAGATTGCACCGGCCGCCCCCCAAGACCGGCGTCGCAATTATCTTGTAACTGCTTTGGCAGATCCAGAAGGGGGAGATGGTTTTATTGTTTTTTGCGTGCTATGCACGCAAAAAACAATAAAACCATCTTTTCTTCTGCTTTGGCTGAATAGTTGCATCATTTGTAGCTGCTCAACCCAATGAGTATGAACCCCTGAATTGAGATGTTTGCAGCGGCTTCGCCACTGCAAACATCTCAATTCAGGGAATTTCATCATAAGGGCTTGAGTAGTTACCATATTTAGGAATTAGGTTCAGGTGGGTTCTCGAGGTGAGGAAAGCGGTCTTTAGCGTGGGGAAAGGCCAGGGATTCCACAAACAGCTTTTGGAATTCGCCCTCCAGCGGGGTGGTAATGTGCTGTGTCCACAACGCCACCTGGGCCGCCTCTTTTCTTTTCGCCTTGTTGAGCAAGGCGATCCGGGCCCCGTCACCGGCGGCGTTCCCCACGGCGTGGACACGCTTCAGGTCGCAGTCCGGGATCATGCCAATGACCATGGCGCGCCGCTTGTCGATCAGGCTGCCAAAAGCCCCGGCCAGGATGATCTGTTCAACGTGGTCCACACCCAGTTCATTCATGAGCATTTTCGCGCCGGTGTACAGGGCCCCTTTGGCCAGTTGTACGGCGCGTACGTCCGATTGGGTCAGCAGAATGGGCTGGCCGGTAACCGATTGGCCTGCCAGCGCCAGAACAAACGCCTGCTGGCCGTTTTCCAGCCGGACCAGTCGGTTTGAGTTACATTTGGGATCGAAGCGGCCATTCGGCCGCAGAACCCCGGCTGTGAACAGCTCGGCCACGGCTTCCAGGATGCCGGACCCACAAATACCGCGTGCCAGGGCCACCCGGTCGGAGGGCTCGTCGCTCCAGTTCTGGCTGCCAATGACCTTAAAGCGCACCTCGCGGGTCAGCGAGTCGATCCGCACCCGTTCGATAGCCCCTTCCGCTGCGCGCATTCCATGCGTAATCTGGGCCCCTTCGAAGGCCGGGCCGGTCGGGCTGGAGGTACACAGCAGCCGCTCCCGGTTGCCCAATACGATCTCGCCGTTGGTGCCTACGTCCACGATCAGGGTAATCTCGTCCTGGTGATGCGGCTCTTCGGCCAGGATCACGGCGACATTATCGGCGCCGACATACCCGGCTTCCAACGGTAAAACGTGTACCCGCGCCGCCGGGTTGAAGTGCAGCCCCAGGAAAGCCGCGCGCAGGTCCAGCGGGCCGCTGGCCACCGGGGTAAAAGGTAAAGTACCCAGCGAAGAGGGATCCAGGTTCAAAACCAGGTGGTGCATGACTGTGTTGCCCACCAGGGTACAATCCACGATATCCTCCGGTTCCACCCCGGCCTCGAATGCGGCCTGCTCACCCAGCGCATTGATCGCCTGGACGACCGAAAGCTGGAGCTGGTCGCGGCCATTTTCGGCCTCGTTGGCGTAGGAAATACGCGACATGATGTCATCGCCAAAGGAGACCTGTGGGTTCATCGCCGAGGTGGTCGCCAGCAGCTCGCCGCTGTGCAAGTCGCACAGGTATGCGGCCAGAGTGGTCGAGCCAATATCGACCGCCAACCCGATCGGCCGGTCGTGCAGGCCGGGTTGTACCCGTAGAATGAAACGTTCGTCCCAGACGGTCAGGGTCAGGTCGCCCTTGCCGGCCCGGACCGCTATCGGCAAGGCTTGCAGCGCCGGATAATCGAAAACCAGCCCTTCCAGGCCATAACGTTCGGTCACCAGGGCCAGGATGCGCTCCTGATCGGACCGGTCATCGATCCTGGCTGGCGGTAACTTGACGAACAGCGTCCGGATGATCGGATCGATTGGGATCACTCGCTCGCCGGCAGATTTGACCACGATTTGTTTTTGGGCCTGGGCGTACTCGGGAATGCTGACCAGCAAGTCACCGGTTACCCGGGCAATACAGGCCAGGCGTACGCCCGGGCGCAAGTGCTTAATTCGCGCCAGGCGTTTTTCTTGCTCGTTAGGCGGTGTAACGTGATCTTGGCTGGAAATCAAGCCATGCTTGGGGAACTCGCCTTCTTCGATGATGACCTGGCATTTGGCGCAAATTTCCTGGCCGCCGCAGGTTGACTCGATGCCAACCCCCAGCCGTTGCGCCGCTTCGCGCAGCGTCATCCCGTCCGGAATCTTGCCGCTGCGCCCGGAAGGTTGAAAAACAACTTTATACTCAGAGGCGTCAGAGGACTCAGATTGTGGGGATAGGCGTGTAGAATTCAAGTGTTTGTTCTCTGCTGATCAATTACCGCGAAGCAAAACAATAAACAATAAAAGCCGGATAGGTTTCCGCTTGTTTATTCCGGGAACCTTCTGGATATATTTTTGTCAGCTTACCGCTAGAATATGGACAAATGCGACGTTCAGGCAGACAGGTCTGACGCCAGGCTCTAACGGCCGGCCAGACGTAAATTTTCGCAAGTACTGGTTTTGGTCTGGGGGACGCAGCTATTATAAGCCATACAGCGCGATTATCAAAGAGAATCAACCTTAAAAATATCGGGTTGACCAGACAATAATTTTAAAAAAGAGAGTAACCTCTACTTAACTCAAGTTGCGATCTTGCAAATAGATCCATCTTCTTGGAAGATTTAGCGTGTTTTTGAGGCACAGAGTGCCTCAAAAACACGCCATTTTCTCTTTCTGGGGGGGGTAAGCAGGCGCCAACCTGGGTTAATTGAAAAAAGGAGGCTCTGTGGGAATCGCCGGAATAGGTTGTATATGTGGGGGTTATTCGTGCGCGAATCGCACGAATAACCCCCACATATACCCTCTTCTACTGGAGATCCCAGAGACCCAAACGGAATCCGGATTCCGTTTATCTGAGTTGTGTTAGAATTACCCAGAACCGCTTGACAAATCCAGACAAAGTTGATAATATTTGACATAGAATTATTTGATATTGAAAGCAAAAAAAAATGCCAACTCATTACGAGGGCACGCCAGCAGAAGTAGACGCGTTGAACGCCTGGATCAAATTGACCCGAGCGGCAAATTCTGTATCCAGTCGTTTGAACCAACGCGGCACAATGGGCGACCTGACCGAAACCCAATTTGGTGTTTTGGAAGTGCTGCGGCACCTGGGGTCGATGTCTCAGTGTGAGATGGCGGGTAAATTGCTGAAAAGCAATGGGAACATTACCATGGTGATCGATAACCTGGAAAAACGTGGGCTGGTCCAGCGCCAGGCGGATCCAAATGACCGCCGGGTCAGCCGGATTGTGCTGACGGTCGCGGGTCAACAGATGATCGACGAGATCTTTCCGCTTCACGCGGCCGCAGTTGCCCAGGAGTTTTCGATCTTATCCCACGAAGAGCAAAAAGAACTTGGCCGGATGCTGCGGAAATTGGGCCGGCAGTAAGGCAAGGTCTCTTTTTTTTGCTCATTCATTTCAATGTTGAATGATTTAAACATGCATTTTAACTTATCGTAATTTTCATTGCTAAAGGAGCATCAAAACTATGTCTTGGAAAATCGATTCAGCCCATTCAGAAATCAACTTTACTGTACGCCACATGATGATTTCCAACGTGCGCGGACAGTTTGAAAACTTTGCCGGTACGCTCGATTTCAACGAAGAGAACCCCGCGGCTTCGTCCGTTGAGGTCCAAATCGAAGCGGCCAGCATCAATACCAAAGAGGAAAAACGGGATGCGCACCTGCGCTCCGCGGATTTCTTCGATGCAGAAAAATTCCCATACCTCACCTTCAAGAGCAAACGGGTCGAGGTAGTGGACGATAACCACGGCCGCATCATCGGCGATCTGAGCATCCGCGGCGTTACCCGCGAAGTGGTCCTGGATACCGAATATAACGGCAAGATCAAGAGCCCATTCGGCAGTTACAGCGCCGGCTTCAGCGCCGTGACCACCATCAATCGCAAAGATTGGGGCCTGGAATGGAATGTCGCCCTGGAAACCGGTGGCTGGCTGGTTGGCGACTCGATCAAGATCGCCATCGAGTTGGAAATCATCCAGGAGACCGTCGCCGAAGTGGCCCAAACGGCCTGAGCGAGCGTGTAAATATGGGATGAGCCGGCAAGGCCGGCCCATC
The DNA here is from genome assembly GCA_963704755.1 of uncultured Chloroflexia bacterium. Lineage (GTDB taxonomy): Bacteria > Chloroflexota > Anaerolineae > Anaerolineales > Anaerolineaceae > Bellilinea. The sequence continues at coordinate 3,359,252 of OY969938.1, read as the reverse complement.
CCATATACGCCGTTCACGATATTGTAATTAGCATCTGCAAGCAAAATCTGGTAAGATCACTGTCGAGTCACTCGGTTATGGCGGGGGCTGGTAAACGCAGGTTTACCGGCCCCCGCCGGTTTTAATTTACATGCAGGATTTCAGGAAAGCAGCAAAAGCTGCACCTACACGTACACAAAGACCCACCTTCGTGGGTCTCCATCCGGGCCAGATCGCCCTTCAACCTTGAGCCCGGCGTAGGCCGGGCTTCGTGTTTTTGTTGCCGCGACCTCGGTCGCCAACGGGCAGGCGATCCCTCAAGTTTGAAACCCAGGCCACGTTTTCCATACAGCAGTTCAAGCTGCACCTACACGTACACAAAGACCCACCTTCGTGGGTCTCCATCCGGGCCAGATCGCCCTTCAACCTTGAGCCCGGCGTAGGCCGGGCTTTGTGTTTTTGTTGCCGCGACCTCGGTCGCCGGCGGGCAGGCGTTCCCTCGGGATTGAAACCCGAGCCACGTTTTCCACACAGCAGTTCAAGCTGCACCTACACGTACACAAGGCCCCACCTTCGTGGGTCTCCATCCGGGCCAGATCGCCCACCAACCTCGAGCCCGGCGAAGGCCGGGCTTCGTGTTTTTGTTGCTGCGTCCTCGGTCGCCGGCCGGTCCCGTAGCCCGGCTTTCCAAGTCCAACCAGCAGTTCAAGCTGCACCTACACATACACAAAGACCCACCTTCGTGGGCCTCCATCCGGGCCTGATCGCCCACCAACCTTGAGCCCGGCGCAGGCCGGGCTTCGTGTTTTTGTTGCCGCGACCTCGGTCGCCAACGGGCACGCGTTCCCTAGGGTTTGAAACCCGAGCCACGTTTTCCACACAGCAGTTCAAGCTGCACCTACACGTACACAAAGCCCCACCTTCGTGGGTCTCCATCCGGGCCAGATCGCCCACCAACCCTGAGCCCGGCGCAGGCCGGGCTTCGTGTTTTTGTTGCCGCGACCTCGGTCGCCGGCCGGTCCCGTAGCCTAGCTTTCCAAGTCCAACCAGCAGTTCAAGCTGCACCTACAAATACACAAAGACCCACCTTCGTGGGTCTCACTTTCGGCGAAAGCCTGTTCCCCAGACGAAATTCTGCCGGGCCGGCGTGCCCTCGGGGTAAATCGACAAGCACCCACTCTAGAACACCAGGCTCCCGGTTAGATTAGCTCTCTCGGGTTTCCAACCCGAGCATCAATATTAAACCAAACAAAAAATAAAATTTCTGACTAAACAACCCCTAAATCACTTTTATTTTACCCACGCTGGCACTATAATATAGACAAAACCGATAATTAATATCCTTGGAGTTACAGATAGGAACCTCATATGAACGAACTAGTCGAACTCGTGATGAAAAAAACCAACCTTAGCGAAGATGTGGCCCGCACGGCCGTCGAGACGGTGCTGAATTACGTCAAACAGAAGCTGCCCGAACCCCTGGCCGGTCAGATCGATTCGTTTGTGAACGAAAAAGGCGCCCTTGGTGGGCTGACCAAAGGCCTGGAAAACTTCCTCGGCAAATAATTCGGCCGGTTTTAGCAAGCGCAGTTCTGCCCGCACGGATAGGGGATGAAAACCCGCGTGGACAAAAAAGGAGAATATCAAAATGGGCTTCGTATTAACCTGGTACGGCCATTCGGCTCTGGGACTGGAAACGGCCGGCTTTCATATTTTGGTCGACCCGTTTCTGAGCGATAACCCTGCGGCCAGCATCCATCCAGAAAACGTCGAGGCCGACTTTATCCTGATCACCCATGGGCACAGCGACCATGTGGGCGATAGCGTCGAAATCGCCAAGCGGACCAACGCCATGGTCATCAGCAATTTCGAGATCGCCGGCTGGTTTGCGGCGAAAGGCATTCGTACCCACGCCCAACATATCGGCGGCGGCTATACTCATCCCTTCGGCTACCTCAAATTGACCCAGGCCCTGCACGGCTCCGTTCTGCCGGACGGCTCGAACGGGGGCAACCCGGCCGGTTTTCTGCTCACCACCAACGACAAACAAAAGGTCTACCTGGCCGGCGACACCGGCCTGTTCGGTGATATGCGCCTGATCGGTGAAGAAGGCATCGACCTGGCCGTCCTGCCCATCGGCGACAACTTCACCATGGGGCCGGACGACGCCCTGCGGGCGGTCAAATTCATCGAACCCAAAAACGTAGTACCCATCCACTACAACACCTACCCGGTCATTACCCAGGATGGAAAAAGCTGGGCCGAACGGGTAGAAAAAGAGACCAAAGCCAGGGTGCATTTGATCAAGCCCGGTGAAAGTTACAGCCTGTAATTTTCCCGGTCTCAGCCCGGCTATACCATTTAATGGATATTCCCATTCGTTTTGCAGGGCAATCGCATCATGCCAATTTAGTCCCAACAGAGAGATAATTTTGAGTGTTATTGTGGGGCTACACCCCACAATAACACTCAAATACCCATTTTTTAGGGAATTGCCCTCGAAATGCGGGCAGGCTGCAATCGACCTGTTCGTTTTGTTTGATTGGCTTGACATCAATTATGATTTCGTCGATAATAAATGTAAATTTTAACAATCGCAGCGGGCCCCCCATCACAACTATCATTTAAATCACCAATCCAGGGATCTCAGCCGGTCGTTTCGACCCAAAATCGAACGACCTTTTGGTAAAACCCGTCCAAAGTAGCTGATCCTTTGCTTTTTCTACCGGTAAACACTTCACCCAGTCCAACCTGAGTTCAGGCTGGACAATAACATCTTGACCTGACCGGGCGCCGGGGTTTTGTAGTCAATGTATACGATGGGGTAACCCATTCGATCCAAAACCCGGGCATTGCACAATCCAACCAATCCTCTAACAGTCTATTAGGGGAGAAATTTTCTGCGCAGGTTCGTTTAGCCTGCACAGTATTCCTGGCTGGCCTGGAAACCCGCCTTGGAATTCTGGTCTGTTCTTATTCTGAACCTCAACTCACGTTATGTGCAAACCTGAGCTACAGGGCTGCATAAAGGAGAAGACATGAGCAAGCTTACAGGAAAGAACATTTTTTCATTTTTGCTGATGATCACCGTGGTGATCAGTATGGTCATTTCACCTACCGTTGTAGCCGCACAAGATTTCAGGCCCTACCTCGGGCCGGATCGCGATCAACCAGGGACGGCTGTCCATCGATAGCTCATCGCTTGCGACCGACAGCATCCTCCAACATATCCAAAAGAGCGACCAGCCGGTTTCGGTGATGATCGAGTTGCAAGATGACCCGGCTGTGATGGCATACGCCCAGGCGCTCGAAGGCAACAGCGTGGAGGCAGCCGTCGACGCCACCCGCACCCAACTGGACAAGATCGAAACAGCCCAGCAGCAGGTTCTCTCCAGCATCACCAGCCTGGGCAGCAACATTCAAGTCCTTTACCAGACCAAGAACACCTACAACGGTATTGCCTTGCAGCTTGGCAGTGCCAGAGACGTCGATAAGATACAGAGTCTGCCTGGCGTCAAGTCGGTGTCCCTGCTGCCCACTTATCAACTGGATAACAGCAGCAGTGTGCCGCTGATCGGCGCCCCGGAGGTTTGGAACTCGGCCACCGGCAGCGGTGCGACCGGCCAGGGTATCCGGGTGGGCGTGATCGACACCGGCATCGATTACCTGCACGTTGATTTTGGCGGCGACCCGCAGTATTACAGCGCCAATGACCCGACCGTAATCGATGACCTGCCCCAGGGTCAGTTCCCGGGGGTTAAAGTCGTCGGCGGTTATGACTTTGCCGGCGATAATTACGACGGAGATGGCGTCAACGGCTCGGTGGTGCCCACGCCAGACCCCGACCCGACCGATTGCTACGGGCATGGGACTCACGTGGCCGGGACACTGGCCGGTTACGGCGTCACTACGGACGGCCAGACCTATACCGGCGGTTACGACTCGGTCGATTACAGCACGTTGAAAATCGGCCCGGGAGTAGCGCCCGAGGCCAGCCTGTATTCCTTAAAAGTCTTTGGCTGTAACGGAAGTACCTCACTGGTCACCGAAGCGATCGATTGGGCCATGGACCCCGACAATAATGGCGATTTCAGTGACCACCTGGACGTGATCAACATGTCCCTGGGGTCCCCTTACGGGTCTTTGGATGACCCCGCGTCCATCGCCTCTAATAACGCTGCCCGTGCCGGCATGATCGTGGTAGCCGCCGCAGGGAACGAAGGGGATACCTACTACGTCGCCGGTTCGCCGGCCACTGCCTCGCGCGCCATTTCGGCCGCCAGCTCGGTGGACATGCGCTCCTACCTGGATGCATTCTCGATCGATGCGCCCGACACGATCGCCGGAATTTACCCGGCCACCATCGACACTCAATTCGGGCCAAACCTGACCAAAATTAGCGACGTGAGCGGTTCGGTCATCCTGGCCGACCCGGCCGACGGTTGCGGCCCCCTGCAAAACCAGGACCTGATCGCCGGCAATATCGCCCTGATCGACCGCGGCACGTGCGCCTTCGTCGATAAGGTCCAGAATGCCCAGGACGCCGGCGCAATCGCCGTATTGGTGGCCAACAACGCGCCGGGTGACCCGGTTGCGATGGGCGGCACCTCCGACACGATCACCATCCCCTCCATCATGACCGACCAGGACACCGGTACGCTGATCAAGACCACCCTGGCGACCGATCCGGTCCAGGTGACCCTTTCCGGATCGTACCAGGGTGCTTTGGTATTCAACGACGACAGTATCGTCGATACCCTCTCTACTTTTTCCTCGCGCGGCCCGGCTCGCGTGTCCAATATCCTTAAGCCGGATATCACCGCTCCTGGCGATACGATCTTGTCGGCTGCTTCAGGTACCGGCACCGGCGCGGTCAGCTTCTCGGGCACGTCCATGGCCACCCCGCACACGGCCGGCACCATGGCTCTGCTCAAACAGATCCACCCGGACTGGTCGGTCGAGGAGCTCAAAGCGCTGTTGATGAACACGGCCAACCACGACCTGTTCTCCGAACCAGGCCAGACCGGCGATATGTATGGCCCCGGACGGGTCGGATCGGGCCGGATCGATGCCCAACTGGCCAGCACTTCGGATGTCGTCATGTTTGGCGAGGCGGACCGGGGCGCGGTCAGCGTCTCCTTCGGCGCCATTGACGTGAACGGCACCTACAGCGACACCAAGGTCGTGCGGGTGGAAAACAAGTCCGATACCGACCATACCTACTCGGTCAGTTTCGACTCGCGCGTCGAAATACCCGGTGTGGAATATGCCATAACGGATAAGTCGGGCAACCCGGTCAGCGAGGTGAGCGTCGCGGCCCACTCTTCGGCCAGGCTGTGGGTGCAGCTCACAGCCGATGCCAGCCAGATGGCTCACACCCGAGATGCCACTGTGGCCGATAGCCAGGACGGCGTTCTCTCCCGCCAATGGGTCAGCGAGGCCGCCGGTTATCTGGTCCTCAGCGAGGCCGACAGCCCCACCTTACGCCTGAGTATATATGCCGACCTGCGACCCACCGGTAATATGCATACCACCGTGAGCAGTATCGACCTGTATAAACCCGACCAACTGGTCGATATCACCCTGGATGGCACGCCGGTTCAATCGGCGGACGAGGTTTCGGCAGTCTCGGCTTTCCAATTGGAGGGAAAGAGCCCCAAGATCCGCGATTCAGGCCAGCCGTTTTCCACTCATGCAGCCGATATTCAGTACCTGGGAGCCAGCACTGACCGGCCGGCCCAGGCCACGATGCAGGACAGCGAAGTTTTCTTCGCCCTGTCCAGCTATTTCCCCTGGAACACCCCCAATGAAGCTGAATTCGATGTCAATATCGATGTGAACCACGATGGGGTGACCGACTACATCCTGTACAACAGCGACTTCGGCACCGCCACCGGCGGGAGCCCGACCGACGCGATGATTACGGTCCTGGTCAATGTAGGTACCGGCGAAGCATTTGCGGAGGATTACGTCGATTCGTATCCGCCCGAACTGCTGAACATGGAGCCTTACAACAACAACGTCATCGTCCTGCCGGTGTTTGCGGCCGACCTGGGTCTGAGCGACACGAACGCATCCTTCGATTATTATGTGACCAGTTACCACATCGATTCGATGAGCAACGCACTGGGCTTCTACCCGCCCACCGATGTCAGCGACATGTACACGTTCGATGCCGCCAACCTGGCGGTGGACACCTCGGCAGGCGCCCCCGGTCTGCCCATCTGGCAGGATAACCCAACCAGCACCATTGCCGCCCAGTTCAACGTGACCGACCTGGATAACCTGCCCGCCGGCGTACTGCTGCTCCATCACCAGAACAGCGCCTTGAGCCGCAACCATGCCTGGACCGCATCCTCCACAGCCTGGACCACCCAAAATACCGCCGATGCCATCCCGGTCGTGTCGCACATTCCGGACCTGCGTTTTGTCCGCGAATACTACGATATCACCAGTGTGTCTCTGGACTCGTTCGACCTGAGCGTCGCATTTGGCGACTACTCCGACCTGAGCGACGATGTTTTGGCCGACTTTATGCTGCAACTGGACGTTCCCAGCGGCCTCAGCCTGGACGGTGTGGAACTAGACCTGTACAACGTGGGTGCCCATAACGATGAGCAGCCCATCGGGACTTTCACCTTACAGGGCAGCAGCGGACCGTACCTGGTTTGGGGCTCGGACTTCAGTTCGACCGTTTTCCGCCAGCCCATTAACAAGCTGAGCAACCAGTCCATGCAGTTGCGCGTCCGGTTCAACCCCACGGTGGACCTGTCGAGCGGCGACGTCAATATGTCGGCCTGGGTAGCCGGTGCAGCCGCCTCCGACTTCGACACCCAGGATAACTGGGTGGTTAGCTCGGTCATGGCTACCGGCACGGCCAGCGCCGAAGCCGCGCCTGTGACTCCAACCCCGTAATTCCGACTCATTAGTTCATCTCCAGGCTGTCCCAAGATAATTTTGGGACAGCCTCACTTCCACAAATTCGGTTTATGTCCCATAGATAAAGAGATTGCGGCAGCTTTGCCACCGCAATCTCTTTATCTATGGGCGCTTCTACCCGGTTTAAAGGGGGAATTGATAGCTTTTGAGGGCTGTTTACCGCTAAACTACACTGGCTGCGGGGGCTGCAAACTCTGAAGCCGCGCCTGCAAAGGTTTGAGACAGCATGACCGAAGAAAAAAAGATCAAATTCTACAATTTGTCGATCGAAGAGCGCCTGAAGTGGCTGGGCGAGCAGGCCAACCTGGACCCGGCCGCGCTGGATGCTTTGAGCGGAGCCAAGGGGTTGGGCATCGACCAGGCCGACCATATGGTGGAAGACGCGGTAGGTGTATTCGGCCTGCCTTTAGGCGTGGCCCAAAACTTCATCGTCAACGGGCGCGAGGTGCTGGTGCCCATGGCCATCGAAGAGCCCTCGGTTGTGGCCGGGGCGTCCTTTATGGCCCGCCTGGCCCGTTCGAGCGGCGGTTTTTTTGCCAGTACCACCGCCCCGGAAATGATCGGACAGATCCAGGTGCTCGAGTTGGCCGACCTGGCCAGCGCCCGCTTACGTTTGCTGGAGCGCAAACAATCCCTGCTGGACGAGGCCGCCCGCATCGATCCGCTCCTCAACAGGCTCGGCGGCGGTCCGCGCGACCTGGAAGTGCGCCTGTTCGAGGATTCGCCCATCGGGCCCTTCCTGGTGGTACACCTGATCTACGATGTGCGCGATGCGATGGGCGCCAATGCGATCAACACCGCGCTCGAGCGGCTGGCCCCACACGTGGCCGAGATCACCGGCGGCAAAGTCCACCTGCGCATTCTCTCCAATCTGGCCGACCGGCGTCTGGCCCGCGCCCGGGTGACCATCCGCCTGGACGAATTGGGCTTCGGTGATTACACGCCCGAGGACGTCCGCGATGGGATCATTGCCGCCTGGGCTTTCGCCGCCGTGGACCCCTACCGGGCGGCCACCCATAACAAGGGCATTATGAACGGTGTGGACGCGGTGGTGATTGCCACCGCCAACGACTGGCGCGCCATCGAGGCCGGGGCCCACGCTTATGCGGCCCGGAACGGGCGCTACACCAGCCTGAGCACCTGGGGCAAGGACGAAGCCGGCAACCTGGTCGGCTCGCTGGAAATGCCCCTGGCTGCCGGTACCTTTGGCGGCGCCACCCGCGTACACCCGGCCGCCCAGGCTGCGATTAAATTGATGGGCGTCGAAACATCCGGCCAACTGGCCGAGATCATCGTGTCGGTCGGGCTGGCCCAGAACCTGGCCGCCCTGCGTGCGCTGGCCACCGAGGGCATCCAGCGCGGACACATGGCCCTGCACGCCCGCCAGGTAGCCATCGCTGCCGGCGCTACCGGCGACCTGGTCGACCGCCTGGCCGATCGCCTGGTGGCCGAAAAGTTGGTGCGCATCGACCGGGCCGAGGAACTATTAAAGGAAATGAAGGGATAGAGAGGATCGATGATATTTGCGGGCTTCGCCCGCAAATATCATCGATCCTCTCTATCCCTTCATGGTTAATTTTATGAGGCTATCTATGGAACAACCTGAACGCGAATCACTTTTACTCAAACCCAACCGCCCGGTCGGCATCATCGGCTACGGGGCTTATGTGCCGCGCTACCGCCTGCCTGCCAGCGAGATTTCGCGCATCTGGAAAGGCGGCAAAGAGGGCGGGCCGGTCAAGGAAAAATCGGTGCCCGGCTCGGACGAGGACGTGGTCACCATGTCGATCGAGGCCGCCCGCAACGCCCTGCTGCGCGCGCAAATCGATCCGCAAGCGCTGCGGGCCGTATGGGTCGGCTCGGAATCGCACCCCTATGCGGTCAAGCCCAGTTCCACGATCGTCGCCGAGGCCATCGGCGCTTCCAATAATATCCAGGCCGGCGATTGGGAATTCGCCTGCAAAGCCGGCACCGAAGCTCTGGTCGCCGCCATGGCCATGGTCGGCGCCGGTATGGGCCGCTACGCCCTGGCCATCGGTATGGACACGGCCCAGGGCCGCCCGGGCGACGCGCTCGAGTACACCGCGGCCGCCGGCGGTGCGGCTTATATCCTCGGCCCGGCAGAAGAGTCCCTGGCGGAAATCGAGGCCAGCTATTCTTTCGTTTCGGATACCCCGGATTTCTGGCGGCGAGCCAACGAACGCTATCCTCAGCATGGCCAGCGCTTTACCGGCGATCCGGCCTATTTCAAGCACGTCCTCGGCGCCGGCACAAAGTTGATGGACGAGACCGGCCTGAAAGCCGGTGACTTCCAGTACGCCGTCTTTCACCAGCCCAACAGCAAATTCCCCCAGCGCGCCGCCGCCCAGTTGGGCTTCACTCCCGAGCAGATCAAAGCCGGGCTGCTGGCGCCGGTCATCGGCAACACCTACGCCGGCGCGGCCATGATCGGCCTCTCGGCTGCGCTGGATATCGCCAAACCGGGTGACCGAATCCTGGTGGTCTCTTATGGCTCCGGCGCTGGTTCGGATGCTTTCTCCATCCGGGTGACCGATGCGATCAGCGCGCGCCAGGGGCGGGCTATGCGCACCCAGGATTACATCGCCCGCCGCACCGAGATCGACTACGGCATGTACGTGCGCCAGCGCGGCAAGCTGGCGGAGTAGGAGGGGCCATGCGTGAAGTCGTCATCGCCGGTATCGGCCAGACGCCGGTCGGCGAGCACTGGGATATTTCGCTGCGCAGCCTGGCCTACCAGGCCATCAAGTCCGCCCGCATCGACGCCGGCGGCCTGGCCCCGCAAGCGCTGTATATTGGCAATTTTCTGGCCTCCGTCACCTCGCACCAGGCCAACCTGGGCGCTTTGCTGACCGATAATGCCGGCCTCGACGGCATCGAGGCCTCCACGGTCGAAGCGGCCGGCGCCTCCGGCGGGGCTGCCTTTCAGGTCGGCTACATGGCCGTCGCTTCCGGGATGGTGGATGTGGCCATGGTGCTGGGCGTAGAAAAGTTTACCGACGCAGTTGGCAGCGAGCAGGAAGCCGCCATTGCCCTTTCGATGGACGCCGATTACGAGGCCATGGTGGGGCTGACCCTGGCCGGCCAGGCCGGGCTGCTGATGCAGCGCTACATGCACGAAAACGGTGTGCCGCGCAGCACTTTTGGCGCTTTTCCGGTCATCGCCCACGCCAACGCGGTGCACAACCCGAATGCCATGTTTCGCAAAGCCATCCGCCCCGAGTCTTACCTTACGGCAGGGTTGATCGCCGACCCGCTCAACATGTTCGATCAAGCCCCCTACGCCGATGGCGCCGCCGCCGTGCTGCTGACCACGCCCGAGCTGGCCGCGGCCGTGGCGCACCCGCTGGTGAAGGTGCGCGGCACAGCCGGGGTGATCGATACCCTGGCGCTGCATGATCGCCCGGACCCGCTCGGCTTCGATGCCGCCCGGTTTGCCGTCGAACGCGCCTGCGAGATGGGTGGCATTCTGCCCGGCGAAGTCAATTTGTTCGAGTTGGACAACTCCTTTTCCATTTACGCCATGATGTGCCTGGAAGCGGCCGGCTTTGCCAAACGCGGGCAGGCCTGGCGCATGGCGCAAAATGGCGAGATCGGCCCCAATACCCGTTTGCCCATCCTGACCATGGGCGGGTCCAAAGCGCGCGGCAACCCGCTGGGCGCGGCCGGCGTCTATCAAATTGTGGAAGCCGCCCAACAGTTGCGCGGCCAGGCCGGCGCCAACCAGGTCCCGGATGCTCGCCTGGCCCTGACGCTCAACCTGGGCGGCCCGGCCTCCTCGGCCTTTGCGCAAGTACTTGAAAGAATGTGATTCAGTTTTTCAGTGGTTCAGTGATTCGGTGAAAAAGTGTCAAGTGTCGGGGGGGCGCGGTGTCTCAGTTTTTCAGTGTTTCCGTGTCTCGGTTTTGAGGTGTGGCAGTGTCTAAGTTTTTAAGTGTCACAGTTTTCATTACCACATACATGTGTTGAAATATTGAAGTCGCAACGCACCACAACACCGAAAAACCACGACACTGTTACACCTTGACACTTTGACACTTGCTACTTTGACACCGAAAAACTGAGACACAGAGACACCGTGACACTCCAACACCTGACACTTGCCCCCTGACATTTTGACACCGAACCACTGAATCACTGAAAAACCGAGACACTGCTTCCCCCCCTGATAGCTTTTGAAAGCAGGTTTTGGCCGGTTTGATAGGATTTGATAGCCTGTCTCCCTTAGACTTACCCTTGCATTAGCGGAAACAAGGAGAAAAACATGGAAATTCCACGCCACTGGCGTCTGCGACAACAACGATATGCCCTGGTTGGAGAGATTTGCCCGCACTGCGAAGGCAAAATATTCCCGCCGCGCGACGTATGCCCCCACTGCGGTAACGACGCCCGAACCACCTTTACCTTTAGCGGCAAGGGAGAAGTCTATTCGTTCACCAACGTCACCGAAGCCCCGGCCGGCTTTGAGCAGAGTGCTCCATACACCGTGGCGCTGGTCAAGTTAGAGGAAGGCCCGGTCGTCACCGCCCAACTCACCGACCTGGACGGTCAGGAAGTGCAAATCGGCATGCCGGTGGAGATGGTCACCAGGAAAATCCGCAATGACGGCGACGCCAGCGGGATTATCGTGTACGGGTATAAGTTCCGACCAATTTTGAGATAAAAGCCCCTTTTATAATGAAATCGAAAGCGCCACCTATAAAACAGGTGGCGCTTTTTGTTTTAGAAAAAAGAGGTTATGTGATCGATATGAACACGAAAAGGTTTTTCGACAAGTACACTCAGCCCAATCAGAAAAACCATTTGTTTTGACTACAACAATCGTAGATTTGATTAAGACAGTTCCTCTTTTTCTCCGTAGAATTTTCTTGAGAAAAGGAGAATCAGCATGAGAGTTACGTTAACGGGTTCTTTAGGGCATATCAGCAAGCCGCTAACAAAGGAATTAGTGCAAAAAGGACATTTGGTTACAGTGATCAGCAGTAAACCGGAAAAACAAAAAGATATTGAAGCTTTGGGCGCTACTGCTGCCATCGGCTCTATCGAAGATGTAAAATTTCTTACAACTACGTTTACAGGCGCAGATGCAGTGTATTGTATGGAACCGCCTGTCAGTTTCTTGGATCACAATTTTGACCTGAGAAGGTATTATGATAAGCTTGGCAACAAATACGCGGACGCAATTCGTCGAACGAACGTGAAGCACGTGGTTCATCTTAGCAGTATTGGCGCGCATACCGATCAAGGAAACGGCGTGCTTAATTTTCACCACAATGTAGAGAATATTCTGAAGAAACTTCCGCCTGACGTAGCGATTATGTTTGTACGTCCTGTTGGTTTCTACTACAATTTGTTGAGTTTTGTAAACACGATAAAAACACAGAGTATGATTGTGTCAAACTATGGTGGGGACGATATCATTCCGTGGGTTTCACACCTCGATATTGCCACTGCCGTGGCTGAAGAATTAGGCACGCCGTCCGCTGGCAGAAAAGTGCGCTATGTGGCAAGCGAGGAATTGGCCTGCAGTGAAACCGCCAGCATTTTAGGCGCAGCTATTGGAAAGCCCGATTTGAAATGGATTGTTGTTTCGGATGAACAAATGCTAAACGGCTTGATCGCGGCAGGCTTCAACCCACAACTTGCCGCCGGATTTGTTGAGATGAATGCCGCTATGCACACCGGTCAATTGTTTGAAGACTATTACTGTAATCACCCCGTGTTGGGCAAAGTAAAGCTGACTAACTTTGCAAAAGAATTTGCATCTATCTATAATCAAAAATGAGTATTCTATGAACCTGAAGAACGTAAAACCTTACCGAATTAAGACGATCAGCGAGTTTCATCGATTAAGAGGGTTGCCCGAACCGGAGCATCCCTTGATTAGTGTTGTGGATTATGGGGCGATCAAACATACGCCTGAAAATAATCCTTTAAGTTTTGTGCTTGACTTTTATTCCATCTCGCTGAAACGGGATTTAAGCGCCAAGATGAAATATGGTCAGCAAGAATATGATTTTGATGGTGGCATCATGTTCTTTCTGGCTCCGGGCCAGGTTTTTCGAGTTGAGGTCGAACAAAACGCAGCGCACAAACAATCGGGATGGATTTTACTCATCCATCCCGATTTTCTCTGGAATACACAGTTAGCAAAAACCATCAAGCAGTATGAATATTTTGATTATTCGGTCAATGAAGCGTTGTTCCTTTCAGAAAAAGAAGAAGCAACAATTATCAGCATCCTGTCAGGCATTAAGCAGGAATATCACTCCAATATAGACAAGTTCAGTCAAAACATCATCATCGCTCAAATAGAATTGCTATTGACGTATGCGGAAAGATTCTATCAACGTCAATTTATCACCAGAAAAATAACCAACCATGCAATTTTAAACCAATTGGAGGAGATTCTCGCAGAATATTTCAATAGTGAAGATCTGGTGGAAAAAGGGCTCCCCACGGTCAAATCCATCGCCGAAAAACTGAGCGTGTCGCCCAACTACTTGAGCGGTTTACTTAAAACGTTAACGGGACAAAACACGCAACAACTCATCCATGACAAACTTATCGAAAAGGCAAAAGAAAGACTGTCCACAACCGATTTATCAGTCACTGAAATTGCCTTTCAATTAGGATTTGAACATCCTCAGTCTTTCAGTAAATTATTCAAGGCAAAAACCAACCTTTCGCCTTCGGAGTTTCGGCAGTCTTTCAATTGACGAAACTTTCAATGCTCATTAATCACTGCGTTGCGCTGTCCTTGAGATTTAATGGCTATCGGTTGGTTGTTGAAAATGCTGAGATGGTCCGGTTTACATTGGCCTACGCTCAATCTCAACGCTCTCTGGATGAGATTACAGGCTGGTTTCAGCAATATAGTACAAAAGCGCGATAAGATCATTTTAATTTGTTATACCGTCAACAATATCCAAGCCTTGTGGACCGAGTCGGATGTACGGGTACAAGTTCCAGCCGGTAATGCAGTAAGAATTTTTAAAAATGATGAGGCGCTCTCCGCGAATGCGTGGAGGGCGCCTTTTTGGTTTTCTCCTCCATTTTCTGTTTTTTGAAAATGGGTGGGATGCCAGAGGGGGTGGTCTGCGGTGTGAAATACAAAATATTTATTAAACTTAACATTTTGCTTTCACCCACCCCCCTCCTATCCTCCCAACTCTGCCTGGCTTCTGTGAGGGTACATGGCGGGAGTCTTTCGAAGCAATCGCCTGGGTATGAATTGAGATTGCTTCGTTGCCAATAAAGCCCACCGTACACTGTCCCGTTGTCCTTCGGGAATGAAAAATGAATGGGTTTTTAGATAAGGCAGCACCTTAGATTAATTAATTCTGCTCAGAAAATCCAGTAACATTTTGACAAAAATATCGGGCTGTTCGTAGCTGGGAACATGCCCGGTGGATTCGATAATCGTTTTTCGCGCGTTGGGAATCCGTTTGACCATTTCATCAGCCGCGCGCAAGACCTCGGAATTATCGAGCGCTCCGGCGACAATCCATGTAGGACATATGACCGATTCCAATCGGGTAATGGCGGGTGGGTCAAGTGGGTGAGTTGGTTGCATATCGGAGATAAAGAACGTATTTTGGGTTACAGGAATCCGATTCATCTCTAATGCTTTTTTTCGTAAATTCAAGTCGACCTGGCCTGGTTCCCGATGTTCACCGTCCAGCCAGATACGGATTTGAAGTTCGTTGGCGTGGTCAAAATTGCCGCTTTGCAAAGCGGCAAACATTTCCAATAAATTGCGCGGAGGTTCTCCTTGCATTTGAAAGCCGCTCGGGGTTGAGCCCACCAGGGTTAAGGATCTGAAACGATGCGGTTGTTCGAGCGCCAGATCGAGACAGATCTCTCCGCTGAGGGAACAACCAACCAGATGCGCATGATCCACGTCCAGGTGGGCTAACAGGCGGTCCAGATCGTAACGCCTTGCAAGCGGACTCGGTACTGGGCTGGACTTCCCGAAGCCGCGCAGGTCGTATCGAATCACACGGAACTCTTTGGCCAACTGCTCCCAGATGGCATCGAACATTCCGCTGTCCAGGAAGGCGGCATGCGATAAAACAAGCGGTATTCCCGTGCCTGCAGTCTCGTAATACAATTGCCCATCCCCCAAATCAAAATAATTTTTAGTTGTTTTTATCATTTCGTTTTTCCTTTTGTTTTCTGATATATTTTGATGATACATTTCATTGGGTGACACCTTATGTCACCCAAGAATGAGGAAAACGCGATGCGAGCCGACCGATTATTGTCTATCATTCTATTGCTGCAAACGCGCGGCAAGATGACCGCCAAAGCATTGGCGGAAGAATTAGAGGTCTCGCGCCGAACGATCCTGCGCGATATCAATGCGTTATCGTTTTCAGGCGTACCTGTTTACAGCGAAGGCGGGCATGGAGGCGGGATTGCGCTCGCCGAGGCGTATCGCACTACGCTAACGGGCTTAAATACGTTAGAAGTGCAAAGCCTGTTCGTCACCAACAACAATGAAGCCTTGCGCGACGTGGGTTTGGGGGACGCCGGAGAACGCCTCTTGCTTAAGTTATTGGCGGCTCTGCCCAATGCGCATCATTCCACCGCCGATCATATTCGCCAACGCCTGATGATAGACCCAACGTGGTGGTGGCATGACGCTTCGATCTCGCCTTTTTGGGAGGAGATTCAGCGGGCTGTATATGAAGACAGAATGATCAAAGCACAGTACGAGAATTATGATGGTGATATTGCAGAGCGTACGCTGGCCCCGTATAGCCTGATTTGCAAGTCGAGTGTTTGGTATTTACTCGCCGAACGCGACGGGGAGCTGCGTATATATCGCGTCAATCGTTTTCATTCAATGCAACTGCTCGATGGATCGTTTACGCGCCGCCCCGATTTTGACCTGCCGACTTACTGGCGTTCGCACACGCAGAACCTGGAAATTTTTTCATCAGGTTATCATTGCACCCTACGGGTTCACCCGGACCGAATATCGTTTGTCAAAACGCTAATGCCTGGGCGTTGGGAAATGAATGCCGATGCAGAGGATAGGGGCTGGAAGACAATATCCCTCTCCCTGGATTCTGACTTGCAGGCGAAAATGCTCGTCTTTGGCCTGTCTGGTTTTGTAGAGATTTTGGAGCCTTGCGAGTTGAAAAAGGCGGTCGCAGCACAAGCGCGTGATCTACTGGAACAATTCGCTCTATAGAACATTGGTCCTCTTTTAGCTTACTGTAAATAAAGTTTTCCAGAACAATTTACCGGGTCATGTTAATGTAGGGATTAAGTTGGTGGGTTCGTATTCACCTGCCCTGGAGGGTGGTGCCAGGGTGAACTCATCTTTTTCAAGCAGAAATTACTATCCAAAAATTCGGTAAATCAAATCTATCGGTATAAGTTTCGGCCGGTTTTGAGATAGACCAAGAAAAAAACGATAAACACAGACGAAGCGCTTTCCATTTCTGGAGGGCGCTTTTTGATTCCCATAATATAATGTGACTCTGGGAGCTTTGTCGAGAGGCCGGCATTCAGCGCGGCTTATTAGCGGTTTTTCGATATTTCGGGAACGAATCAGTCGCTCATGAAACGGCTGACCTTTCAGTCAATAGCCAGATGAGATTCAGCGTGCTGCCGATGGAGAGAACTATGATTGCGCATTGCGGCATTAATTGTGAAGAATGTCCTTCATTCAAAGGGACGGTCACTGGAAATGGCATCCTCCTTAATCAAATAAATCGTGAATTCGGTAATGAGAAAACGGATGCGATCGACTTTGTCTGTTTGGGTTGCAAGTATCCCGATCTAAAACTTATAGCAACAGATTGCTCGCACTGTACAATCCGTTCATGTGCGCTGGCGAAAGGCAAAGATTTTTGTGCAACTTGCGAAGAATACGAAACCTGTGAAACTGTCCAGCCATACCGAGGTGACGGAACATCATCGCGCGACAAAATGAATGCGTTTATTCGCGCCAAATATTTCCGCGCCAACGGGTAATGCCTTTTCCTGGTGGATGACAAGAAATTTAACCACGGAATACACCGAAGACACGGAAGAAGCACCCCCCGATGGAGGGCGTTTTTGTCATTAACGGATTCTTTCGGAAGTATACTTTAACGAGGGCGGGATCTATTTTCTTATATTCACCTGTAAGTAACTTTTTCACAATGGACATACCACGAATTTTCAACGTCACGGAAAGTGCTCACCGCATTCACAACCCGATCACAGCCGATAAGCTGGCCACGCTCGGCGCGGCGCTGCGGATGAAACCGGGGGAGCGGGTGCTCGACCTCGGCAGCGGTTCGGGGGAGATGCTGTGCACCTGGGCACGCGATTACGGCATCACCGGCACCGGTATCGACCTGAGCCCGTTGTTCACCGAGCAGGCCAAACTTCGGGCTGAAGAACTCGGTGTTGCCGATCGGGTCCGGTTCATTCACAACGATGCTGCCGGCTATGTTTCTGACGAGAAGGTCGATGTGGCTGCCTGTGTGGGCGCCACCTGGATCGGCGGAGGTGTGGCCGGCACGATCGAGCTTCTGGCACGCAGCCTGCGCTCTGTGGGGATTCTCCTGATCGGCGAGCCGTTCTGGCGGAAAATCCCGCCGACGGAAGAGGTTGCCCGGTGGTGCCAGGCCGAATCGATCTCCGAATTTTTGATGCTTCCAGAACTGCTCGAGTTTTTCGACCGCCTTGGCTGCGACGTGGTCGAAATGGTTCTGGCTGACCAAGATGGCTGGGACCGCTACGAGGCGGCCAAATGGCTGACGATGCGCCGGTGGCTGGAAGACAATCCGGATGACGATCTCGCAAAAGAGGTCCGCGCCCAACTGACCTCGGAGCCGAGACGCTATGCCGCTTATACGCGGGAGTATATGGGATGGGGGGTGTTCGCGCTGATGCAGCGGTGAAATGAGGAAGAGGCGCTCTTCAGAGATGGAGGGCGCTTTTAATTCACCCCGCCCATCCCTGGCCCTCACCGGCTTTGCCCGCTGGAAGCGCAAAATCCTTCGAATTTTAGAGAGGGAGTGGCCTCGCTCAGATTATATAATGAAAAAGTGTAAATTTAAATTTGCAAACGATCCCTGATTAAAAGCGCTCCCCCCTATTTTTGGAATAAAAATGGGGGAGGCAGGAGGGGGTGAATGAATCACCGGCGAACCAGCATTTCCATATTCAAGAATTCGTCCAAACTGCACCACAACTTCGCCGCCAGCATGCCATCGGGCCTTACATCGTGGACTTGGCTCTGCCCACTGGAAGCGTGTTGCTCCAAAATAAAAGTTAATCATCGAGCTGGATGGCAGCCAGCATCTGGATCAGCAGGAATATGACGCCGAACGCACGGCTTATCTTGAGGCATAAGGGTATAAGGTGTTGCGGTTCTGGAATAATGATGTGATGGAGAATTTGGAAAGGGATGTTCGGGGGATTTCGGAGATTATCAGGTAATAATGGTTTTAAGATACACTTTCGTTTTGAGCAAGTTGTTTATTTTGAGGTATAAGTATGGATATGGTGGAATTTGGTCTCTATGAATAATTGGAAGGTTCAAAGGTGAACCCAAACCATAACTACATTGATTGCTTGTCCACACCGCCCACCAGCCAGTAACGCAAACCGTTGGGCAGCACAGAGGACAAGCGAGGAATTAATGGAGGAATTCATGTACATTCAAACCATTTCGGAAGCGGGGGCTGAGGGTAAGCTCCTTGAGATCTACGAAGGCGACCAAAAGAGTATGGGGTACGTGCCCAATCACGCCAAAGTCTTCAGCCTGCGCCCTGAGGTGTTGGAAGCATGGCGCACCTTTCAAGCCAGCATTCGCAAGAACTTGCGATTGAGACCTTACGAGTTGGTCACGTTCGCTGCTGCGATGGCCTTGAATTGTCGTTACTGCCTGCTTGCTCATGGCGCAATCTTGAACAAGAACGGGGTCAGTGTAGATCAGTTGCGTGCGATCCTCACAAATTTCCATGACGCGGGGTTGGAAAGCGTTGAGGTTGCAATGATGGAATTCGCCCAGAAAGTTGCACGGAACGCCAACGAAATGACTCAAGCGGATGTTGATGCGCTGCGTGCGTTGGGTCTTGAAGATGTTGAAATCCTCGACATTACGCTGACGGCAACGATGCGTAGCTTTGCTAGCAAGACATTCAACGCCCTGGGAGCCGAGGCAGACGCTGTTTACAACGAACTCGAGCACCAGCTATCTGATCTACTTCCGACCTAGGGGCGAAGCCTGACATCACGAAATGGCTATTTTGCTAGCTTTCCCGGATTGTCGTTCAAGGAAAACGCAGTCTATCAGGCTGGCACGATGCGGCGACTTAACCAGTCTCCAGGCTGTTAAAAATTTTTGGAAGTATCGGTTATGCATTTGGGGTTGATTTCAGCCCCAAAAGTCCTCCCAACAAAGCGTGCACTTGATGGGTGGGACTCTTCGCGTGCGGCTATTCTGACATTTACCTCGCTTCGGGTTTTTCCTGCCCCCAGGCATCGCCCACACCCGCCCACACGCGGGTAACGCAAGCCGTTGGGCGCACAAATACGATAAAACATTGGAGCAATAATGGTCATTGAATATCGAATCAAGCGAATGGATTTGGTCAAAGCATATTTTTTCAACCTCAGAAACTCATCTAGAACGAGATTGATTGTTCTAGGGGCGGCTTTTTTATTTTCCGCTTATTATTTATTCCTCCACTATTGCATTCAAGGCAATCTAAACCTGAATGATTTTGTCGTTGCGATTATGTTTGCCGTTGGCATTATTTTGGCAATTCCTGGCTTAAGTTTTGTCACCGCAAAAACGCAGAAAAGAGTTTTGTCAATAAACGAAGAAGGAATTGAAACGAAAATTGGCAAGAAGGAAGACAAAATCCTTTGGAAAGCCGTTGACAGCATTTCTACAACTCCAGATAGAGTCATCATTACTGGCAAGAACTCAAACGCATTCACAATTCCAGAAAATGCTTTCAAAAGTTCAGAACACAGACAGCAATTTATCGCCCTCGCACAACAGCACCTTGCAAATGCTAAGAAATAGTTAGAGTTTGGTCGTTTAAGAATTGGAGTAAGATTTGATTCTTAGCCAGCGAGTTCTAGCGTTTCATGATTGCGCCCAACAAAGTACGCTTTTGACGGGTGGGATTCCGCGCCATTTTCGGGCTTTTTTCTACATCCGAATAGAATCCTGCTCTCGAAGTTTTATCTCGTCCCGCCCACCCACCAGCAAGCCGTTAGATTGAAACTCTCACATCAGCCGTGTGGACCAAGTCGTATATCCGTGTATAAATTTAACCCGGCGCTTGCTGGTCCACGGCAAATTCCGATTACAAAAGCGCCTTCCTGAATATGGAGGGTGCTTCCCATTTCCATTTCAGGTAAAATTAAATCATACAATAACAAATGAAAATAAATTGGCGCTTGAGCTTATAGCCTCTGTAATCTAAAGGAAGACGAAATTGCCGTCACGAAAGGAATAAAAAGCAAATGGCCGCCTTATTCCCGGATACCCATCCCAAAATGGAAGCCTTGCAAATTGATTTATGGCGGGCAGCGAGCCCCACTCGGAAAATGCAAATGTTGGCGCAGCTCAACCAATCGGCCCGTTTGTTAGCCTTAGCCGGTTTACGGAAGCAATATCCCCTGGCTGGCGATGCCGAGCTAAAACGCAGACTGGCAGGCCTATTGCTTGGTGAAGAAATCGCATGTAAGGTCTATGGAGACCTTCCCGATGCAAAATGAACCGATCGAAGTCACCATCCGGGTCACACAGGTTCTCGAAAAACTAAACATCCCATATTTTATTGGCGGTTCACTTGCCAGCACCCTTTATGGCATGGTGCGAACTACCCAGGATTCAGACATCGTGGCAGAAATGCAATTGGAACATCTTCAACGGTTTGTTTCAGCCTAACAAGACGAATTCTATGTGGATGAAGAGATGATTGCCCAATCCATACAGCGCCACTCCAGTTTTAACATCATCCATCGTGAGAGCATGTTCAAGGTGGATATTTTCATTCCTCATCCCCGTCCCTTTTTACAATTGCAACTGGACCGCGCTCAAAAGCAAACCTTTCTTTTTGAGAAAGAGGTAAGCGCAAAGTTTAGCAGCCCTGAAGATACGATCCTGGCAAAACTCGAGTGGTATCGTCTTGGCGGCGAGGTGTCTGAGCGTCAATGGCGTGACATCCTTGGTGTACTGAAAACTCGCGCCAGTGGGCTCGACCTGATTTATTTGAAGAAATGGGCGAATGAACTAAAAGTAAGCGATTTGCTGGAGCGTGCTTTGAAAGGAATGGAATAAACCAATTCGCAATTTGACCTCTCTAGTGTGGACCGAGTCGGATATACGGGTATAAGTTCCATCCGGTGATGCAGTAGAGAAAATCCTGAGACAATTGAAGCGCTCTTCAGAGATGGAGGGCGCTTTTTGTTTTGTGACAAAATCATCGCTAAGTTATGGTCGTTTTCAAATACTATGAATATGCAACAGCGACCCGTGAAAATCTCAACGGGTCGCTGCTTTATTTCGAAAAGATTACCAAACCATCCCATTAACTACAAATTCTTTTCTTGTTCCAATTGTTCCCCAACCACCAGTAAATAGGCATCTTCCAAAGTGGGTTCCACCGGAACTGCACTTTCGTGTGGGCGCTCGTGACTGGCGATCCGTAGCATGACGCCGCCCGGCTGCTGGACCATCGCGCTCACCTGATAAGCGCTCTGAATGCGAATGGCTGTTTCGGGGTCCGTGGTCACCGTCCACACCTGGCCTTTGGCGGCGCTCAACAGCATTTCAGGGGGCGTATCGGAGACAATTTCTCCCTGGTTCAGCACGACCAGCCGGCTGGCGACAGCCTCGACGTCACCAATGATATGGGTCGAGAGGATCACCAGACGCTCGGCGGTCAGGCTGGCAAGCAGCATGCGGAAGCGTACCCGCTCAGCCGGATCCAATCCAGCAGTGGGTTCGTCGACGATCAGCAGCTCCGGGTCATTCAAGAGCGCCTGTGCAATGCCAACCCGCTGCTTCATCCCACCCGAATAGGTCTTAAGCTTGCGATCGGCGTCTTTTTCCAGGTTGACCAGCTCGATCAATTCGTCCACCCTACGCCGGGCGAGTGTATCCGGCAGTCCTTTCATGGCACCCAGGTAACGGAGGATCTGCCGCGCGCTGAATTCTTCATAGAGACCGAATTCCTGGGGTAAATAACCCAGCACCCGGCGGAGGGCCTGCGGATCCTCATGGATATCCTTCCCGTTCCAGGTGACTTTTCCGGCAGTCTGGGGGATGAGGGTGGCCAGGATGCGCATCAGGGTGGTCTTTCCGGCGCCATTCGGCCCAACCAACCCGACCATTTCGTTGCTGCAGGTAAGTGAAATCCCTTTCAAGGCCGGATGACGGCCATATTGTTTACTCAAGTGCTCGATGTGCAGTTCCATTTTTGGCTCTCTTTTCTTCAATCTACTTCTTTTCGATAGCGCCGGAATCCGGCAGCAGCGACGACCACGCATATAATCCCAAGCGCCGCCTGGGCGTATTGGGTCAGCCACCAACCGCTCACATCTGGCGAGGCAACCTGGAGCCGTTCGAGCCAGGCGGCTTGCTGATCCGCCGGGATCGAGGCCAACTGCGCGTTTGCCGCCTGAACCAGACGGGAGATCTGTGTGCCTAATATACTGACACCGGTTGGATTGACACTCAAGATGTCGCCTACCGTGAAGAATAATAACCAGGCGATCAACAACCCCAGCATGATCAGGCGAGTCCGCTGCGGCCAGAGTGTGCCCAAGCTGAACCCCAGGCCTGCGATCAAGATCGTCGCCGGGATGACGACCAGCCCCCAGGCAGTGATCAGGTTCGGCCAAGTTGGCTGCGGGTAGAACCCGTTTCGAAGGTGTAGGATCGTGCCCATCAACCACGCTGCAACCACCATCAGAACTGCCTGCCCTATGGCAAGCGTGAGGGTGGCCAGGAAGCGTCCCCAGACGTACGCCTGGCCCGGCAGGGGAGTGGCCATTAATACCTCATGGATGCGCTGCCGGTAATCCCGCGAAGCTCCTTCGGTGACCACGAATGGCAGGATGAATGCAAACACCAGCATCAAGACCACGGTGAATTCGTAGAACAGGCCGAACGCGCTCGTGCCGTATAGGGTAAACCGTGTCCCACTTTCCGTCCCCAATGTCCAGGCATGTTTGAACCACATCATCGCGCCAAAAAAGAGGAAACTACCCAGGGCGAATCCCCAATTCAAGGGTTTAGTAAATATACGCTTCAACTCCCATCCCCAGACGCTGAACAAAGGACTGGGGGGGTTCGCGGATAGATCATCCGCCCGGCTGAGAATAAATGGTTTGGTCTTCATGGGTTCCTCTTCAAGCGTTCATGCTGCTGCGAAAGCGCCGGAAACCAGCCACCGTTAGGAGGCCCAGCAGCAGGCCGATCCCTGCCAGCGCCAGGAACGGCGCCAACCAGGGCTGCAGGTCGGGGAGATTCTGCTGCAGGTGTAAGATCAGTTCCGATCCTCCGGCAGGATTGAGAGCCGTCTTCAAACCGGCTTCAGCCAGGTCCTGGAAGTGTTTGTAGGCCAGGGTGATCATCCCAGCCCCGGTGGGATTCCAATAAGCGCGCCAGGTCAGGTCGGTAGGATCATTATCAAGCGCCAGGATGACCCAGGCCAGGCTGGTAGCAATTTTGGGGACGGCCGTGACGCGAGGGAAGAGTGTCCCCAGGCAAAAACACAAGCTGCCGGCCAGTAACCCGGCCGGAAGGGTCAGGCGCGCCCACAGAGACAGCGTGGTGAGAGCGTTTACCGCCGGATAGATTGGGTAAATAAACGGTAAGGCCAGATTGACCAGGAGCTGCGCCGCCAGTAATGCCAGCCCCAGGCAAAAGCTGATCAACACTGCGGCCAGGTAGCGCCCGAGTACGTAGATGCTGGTAGGAATAGCGGTGGTCATGAGCAGTTCGTGCATGCGCTCCTGGTAGTCGTGAGCCACCTGGTCGGTCACCAGGAATGGGAGCATGACACCGAAAATCAGCATCAGGTCGTACACCAGTTCAGCCAGTTGTCCCAGAGCTGTCGTCCCCAATACAGCGCCCCACTGGTTACGTACGGCGAGCAGCCCGGTGAAAAAACAGAACGCCGCACCGCCAATCATCCAGCTCGACCGGTTGGAGAGAAAATGCTTCCATTCCCAGCCAGTCACTTGAAGGGTTCTGGTCAGGGCGGAGACCGGTTCGATAGGGATCGGTACGATCCCGCCTGCCCCAGTTTTGGATTGAGTTATTTGCATGAATTCTCCTTTACAGACCGCTTCACGCTTCGTTTTCGTGAACAATGGTCGATCAGCGTCTGCAGTAACTGTTACGGAGAAGCTGGCAAAAAGGTTCGCAGCCCGTATCGACTAGCCAGGCAGCATGCACTGAACGGTCTTCGGCAGCCAGAGGATCACTCCAACCAGCATTGCCAGGCCCGCCAGGCCAAACCCCAGTTCAGTCAGGCCGGAGAAGACGCTGACCGAGGTCTGCACGCTGTTCTGTTCGATCAACGCCGAAGCCAGGACCACCAGCCAGCCGACGTAACTGATGACTGCTGCCCGGGAGACCGGAATGCGCAAAGAGAGCAGCAAGGTCAATCCCGTGCCCAGGAGGAGTGGCGCCAACCAGTGCAGGGTGATCAGCCAGAAGCTAAAATTACTCGAAACCCGAAGGACGAGCGACAAAAAGAGGCCCAGGGCGATATCGTAACAAAGTACAATCACCAGGCGGGCCAGGGTCAATTGGCGTGGAGAGGGCGGGCAAGCCAGCTCGAATTCCAGCATGTGCAACCCGCTGCCTCGGAATGCCGTGGCTATTCCAAGATAGCTAAGCAAAGGACCGATCACCTGTAACAAAAATGTGGGGTTCAATATTGGGCCGCTCAGGATCAACAGGCCGCCAAGCAGGATGATCACCGATGACGCCAACCAGAAGGACATCTGGAACAGGCTGACCTGGGTCTGGACCAACCTGAGCAGATCTACGAATTCGCCTAGAAGGCCCGGAGGATGGTTGCGGACTGCTCGGCGAATATCGGATACTGCCGGCAGGTGCGAGGCTAAACGTTCGACCAACTGCCGGGAATCGCCAGCGGTGAGGGTGGGGGCCTGCCATTCCTTCAGCCGCATCAGGGATTGGGTCAGTTCGGGGATCTTCTCTTCCGGCGTTCCTTGTTCCCGCAGCGCGTCTGCCAGATGGTCCTCTTGATCCAAAGGCCACGAATAGGTGAAATCTTTCATCGTTCTTCTCCTTTTTCATAATCCACCAGAAGCTCCCGCAGGCGCGCGGCGCCTACCGAAAGGCGTGATTTCACCGTCCCCAGCGGGATCTGCAGTGTCTGGGCAATTTCTTGCAGACATAATCCCTGATAAAATCGCAAAAATAAGGCGGCGCGATACTCTTCTCCTAACTGGCCAATCGCAGACGCAATTACTTCGCCCTCGTCCACTGTCTGTGCAATTTCTTCCGGAGCAGGCTGAGGATCGGCACAATCGGAAAAGCCGTTTTCATCTGTATTGATCGTTCGTCGCGCCTGTGCAGAACGGAAATAATCGTAAGCCAGATGGGTGGCAATCGAATACAACCAGGGTTTGAACGGCCGTTGGGTTTGATAGGAATCTTGTTGGAGCACGCGAAGGAACGTCTCCTGGACCAGATCTTCCGCCAGGGGACGGTTGCCGTTTGTCAAACGGTAAAGGTAACCGAATAATAGCTTGTGGTACCGTTCTACAAGGATCTCCAGGGACGCTCGTTTTCCCAGCATCACCTGGGCAATAATCTGCTCATCACTTAAAGGATCTGTCATCAAAGGTTCACCAGTTGGACTCAATAAGCTATTACGGAATCCTACCTGAAAAAGTTCGCAGTTTGCGAAGAGATTTGTTGAAAATGAATGCGAACCGAACCACAAAGAGAAAACGATGATCCGATAGACACTGTGCGTTAGGCGCGGACCGAGTTGTATATACGGGTACAAGTTTAGGCCGATTCTATTTCACTAAAATTAGCAATAAGATTGTGGCGCTTTCCAACAAATGGAAGGCGCTTTTTGTTTGCAAATATGATTATGATAGGGGGATAATGATCTCCGCTGAAAAAAGCGGTGCAGTCTGCCCATCCATCACTAGCAGGGCGGAATGTTCTTCAATATTTATCTCGACCATAAATACTCCTTTAGCCGCCTATTTCGATTTTTATTAGCGGCAAAAAGAATCCTCCAATTGACTTATTATGTCAATATACTTGACTGTCAATTAACTTGACATATATTGTCAACTGGTCTATAATCCGGCAACTTGACTTATTTGGAGGACTAAATGGACACAAAAGAAAGCACCCAATCGGTCGCAGAATTAGTTTTAACCATATTTCCACGCTTTAAACGCCTTATCACGAACCAATTTCACCAAAAAATCGCGGATGAGATCACTTTCAGCCAACTCCGCACCCTTGACAAACTGATCGAACAGCCTATTACCTTAAGCGACCTGGCCCAGGAGATCAACGTAACCCGCCAAGGGGCCAGTTTACAGGTGCAATCATTGGTCGAACACGGCTGGGTTGAGAGAATTCCCGACCCAGCAGACCGGCGTAGCGCCCTGTTAAAGGTTACCGAAGAGGGGCGCGCCCATTGGCAACCCGCCCGCCAGATGCAGGTTGAATACCTGACGGATGTGTTCGAGCAGCTATCTATGGCCGAAATTGAGGCCTTTAAAACCACGTTTTTAGCTCTGCAACGCATTTTAGAACAGTTTGACTCCAAGAATGAAAACAAATAATGGTTAGTAAAAATCAACTTCAAACCTGGCCAGGGATTTTCTCGGCGTTAAGAAGGGCCAATTTCCGTTTATTTTTTGCGGGTCAATTTGTATCTGTTTCGCGACTCTGGCCGCTACTTCCAAGAAGTTAGAGGTGAGTTTTTATCAGTATATTCACGACCGGATTTCCGGTGCAAACCAGATCCCGCCAATGGCCGATCTGGTCACAAAAGCTGCCAAAGAACTCAATTGGGGGCGGTCATTCTCGTCAGCCTGATCCTATCCGGATTTATTGAGATGAACCATTGAAGGTCGATTTTATTTTAGCAAGAGGAAAGGCGTTAAGCCTCAATTCTCAGAATTGTACGCGGAGGAATAATCATATGCCGGATAAAAAGCTGTTTCCAGGGAAATTTGTGTGGCCGCTTTATTTGGGGTCTTCACTTAACCCTATAAATACAACGCTGCTTACCACTGCTTTAGTACCAATCGCTCATTTCATGAATAACTCCGTGGCTCAAGTAACCATATTAGTCACGGTACTCTACCTGGCCTGTACGGTTGCTCAGCCTACCGCCGGAAAATTGTCAGAAGTATTAGGGCCGCGTCGGGTATTTTTGAGCGGGATTATTATCTTACTTTTGGGCGGTTTAGTCGGGGGATTTGGGCAGAATCTGACTATGCTCATCATATCAAGGGTTCTCATTGGTATTGGCACATCAACAGCCTATCCATCATCCATGCTGATCATCCGTCAACGGGCTGAATCCGGCGGCCTATCCGAACCGCCTGGAAATGTACTGGGCTCGCTTCAGATTGCTGCTCTGATTACAAGTATCATTGGACTGCCGATTGGCGGAGCTCTCGTACAATTTGTTGGATGGCGTATGACATTTTTTATTAATGTTCCCTTTGCACTGGTCGCATTTATCATAACTATATTATGGATTCCCCGGGATATCCATACCGATGGCGCTAAATCATTTGGCCAGGTATTCTCCAGTATTGATGGAATGGGAATCATCGGATTTGCGGGAACAATGATTTCCCTCCTGATATTCCTATTCTCGCTGCCTCATTTCGTTTGGATTCCTCTCGCTCTGACCGTAATCTTCGGTGCAGCATCGATTGTGTGGGAATTGCGTGTAAAACACCCATTCATAGACGTACGCCTACTTGCTAAGAATATGGCGATTACGCGTACATATATACGTTTTGCTGCACTCACGCTGTGCAGTTACGCCATACTTTATGGCCTGACTGAATGGATGCAAGTGGCAAAAGGAATAAGTTCATCAAACTCCGGACTGCTTATGTTGCCCATGGTAATCGTTTCAACTGTCGTGGCGCTTTTGTTATCCAGAAGAAACATGGTGCGCGGTTCGCTCTTCATCGCTGCAGGATTCGCAATTGCTGCCTCTGTTTGCGCTCTCTTTCTGTCCACGGCGTCTTCGGTCATATTCATTGTGATAATCACTGTTTTATTCGGCGTCACGATGGGGTCAATGATTATCGGAAATCAAGCAGCCATTTATAAACTGTCTACCGCAGACCAGCTCGGAACCGCTTCTGGACTTTTCCGCACTGCCGGATATTTAGGTTCCATTGCTTCAACAGCCATAATCAGCATAGTTTTTCAAAAGAGTGTTTCGGATTCCGGGCTCAATGTTATTGCGATCATTATGCTTGCGGTTAGCGTCTTGGCGATGCTCTTAACCGTTACAGACCGATGGGTCACGAGCAAGGCTTGATAAATGAAAGGAGATACATATGAAAATACAATGGTTTGGTCAATCGTGTTTCATGCTCACCGCTGAAAACGGCACTAAGATCGTCACGGACCCGTATTCCAATATGTTTGGCGCTATGGCCGGCTTTAAACTGCCGGAGATTGACGCGCACATCGTCACAGTCAGTCACGGTCACGGCGATCATAACAATGTCGGCGCGGTTAAGGGGGACTTTGTGCATATCAAAGACCCAGGGGAATTT
Organism: uncultured Chloroflexia bacterium; assembly: GCA_963704755.1. Classification (GTDB taxonomy): domain Bacteria; phylum Chloroflexota; class Anaerolineae; order Anaerolineales; family Anaerolineaceae; genus Bellilinea. Next base: position 3,330,515 of record OY969938.1, on the reverse strand, counting down.
TCGCAGGAAGGCATCGAGATTAAAGGTGTGCCGACCTTTCATGATGATGTTTCCGGGAAAAAAAGAGGTAAAAATATCGTCTATAATTTCAGGATAGACGGATTAAATGTCTGCCATTGCGGCGATCTGGGACATCAGTTGAGTCTTGAACAGATTAGTGAAATTGGAAAAGTGGATATACTGCTTATTCCTATAGGAGGGGGCGCCACACTGGATGCCAGCGGCGCAGCGGAAGTCATGAATCAGCTCAATCCGGCGGTCGTGATACCGATGCACTACAGGACGAAAGCGATGGGAATTCTCGGATTCATATTTGAAAAGGTCGAACCATTTATAACCGTTTCAAAAAAAGACGCAAAGAATTATAAGGAGCTAGATGTTAATGTATCAAATATCAAAGAATTCCCGGGAGTTGCGGTTCTACAATATAATTAAGTCTGTAAGGTGGGTTCGTTTTTCCCGAAGGGTGCCTGCGGAGATTCCACCTCTTTTATACAGTAATAACCACCCAAAAATTCGTTAAATAAGCTATACGGGTATAAGTTCCATCCGGTGGTGCGGTAGAGAAAATCCTTAGAAAATTGAAGCGCTCTTCAGAGATGGAGGGCGCTTTGCTTTTAACCCCATCCGGCTTACTTTTTTCAGGCCTACGGTAAAATAAACCTATGGAATATATCATCGACCGATCGCTGACCCGTTGTGAGTGGAATCTAAACGATGCCCTTCTGACCCGCTATCATGACGAAGAGTGGGGAGAACCGCTGCATGGTGACCGGATGTTGTTTGAATTCCTGGCGTTGGACGGGATGCAGGCCGGACTGAGTTGGAATACCATTTTGCGTAAGCGGGAGAATTTCCGCCAGGCATTCGACAATTTCGAGATCGAACGGGTTGCCGGCTACAACGACACCAAAATTCAGGAGCTGCTCGCCAACGCTGGAATCGTCCGCAACAAAGCCAAAATTAACGCCATTATTCAGAACGCCAACCGCGTCCTGGAGATCCAGCAGGAATTTAGTACTTTGGATGCCTATTTATGGGGATTCACCGGTGGGGTAACCGTCCAGAATAGCTGGCAAACCCTATCCCAAATTCCGGCCACCAGCTCGATTTCCGATGCCATGAGCAAAGATATGATTGCGCGCGGATTTAAGTTCTGCGGCAGCACGATCTTGTATGCTTTCATGCAAGCTGCCGGGATGGTAAACGACCATGTTGTTTCTTGTTATCGTTATAAAGAGTTGCACAAAGGATAATCCCTGAGTCCGGCCATTGAAACCCACACCGATTCAATATGGAAATTCTTCCTCGAAGGGTTCTTTGCGAATAAACGGATGCAAAATACTATATCAGACAACAATCGCCCAAAAATAAATATTAAATCAAAACTATCGGTATAAGTTCTGGACGCAATCGGATCCATCACGCCGGAAGCGTATCGTCAGGTTGAGGGCTCGTGGTCGGCTGTGCCCACAAAATCCCTAACAATACGATACCACCAACCGGAGCCAGCAGGAACAATTGCCACCATGGGCTCTTGCCGCTATCCTTAAAGTCGACGCGTCCCCGCTGCCAATAGAGGCAGCAGGGTAGCAATCAGGAATATGCTACCCAAAGTCTGGCTCACGTACACTAACGCCGAGGCAACCAGTATAATGAACAGCATAAACCACCAGAACTCCGGCCGCGACGCTCTTCCAGTAAAATCCGCGTACTTTTTGAGACATATGCGAATTGATTCGTAGAATGTCATAGGATTTGCTCCATTATGGGCGGTTGAATTCAAAGCCTCTTCCATTTTTAACTCCTTGTAGATTCTAGAGACTGCTTCCCTCAAAGGTGTAGCCCAATTCCATAAATTTAGCCTGTCCCCATTCTCGGCAATTCCTCCCTTGTCCGCAACTACGGAATTCCCTAGTTTTACAATCAATTCCGTTCTGGAGCTTACTTTATACTTGGAATATATGTTTTTCAAATGAAATTCAACTGTGTTTTCGGTAATATGAAGGGATGAAGCAATTAGTTTATTGCTTTTTCCTTCCAGTAAAAGTTTTACCACTTCCCTTTCACGGTTGCTCAATCCAGTAAATTGATCCATAATGCGGCTAAATTCCTTTGTCTCAAAAGGAGAATTTTTATATCAACTTTTATGATAATCATATTACCAATAATTCAAAGGAAAAAAATTCGCTCATTCAACCTCATAACGCGATAGCCACTCAAGAATTCGTTAAACCAAATTTATCGGTACAAGGTCCGATCGATTTTAAGTCGCTAAAATTGAGGGGCTTTCCAACAAATGGAAGGCGCTTTTTGCAGTATAAATTAAGATATGGGGAAAATAATTTTCAAAGAGAAAAGCGGTGCGGTCGATTTTTGACCGCAACCGCTTCGATCACACGCTGCGACTATATCACCACGGGATTGTTTCGTTTTCCCAGCGCGTAAAAGTGCCTGTCGGGCCGTCTCGGCCGAGCAGCACAAGGCGCACGACTTCGCGGGAGCCTTCCTCGACAGTTCCCGTACCAGCATAGTTGTTGAGGTTGGTTTTGATGAAGCCCGGAGAGACGGCGTTGACCTTGATTCCTTCTGGCTCCAGCTCGATCGCCATAGAGAGCGTCATGGCGTTAAGAGCCGTCTTGGATGCAGAGTAGCCAGGACCGAAGATCGAACGCCCGGGGTAGGCCGGGTCCGCATTTAGTGCCAGCGAGCCAGCACCACTGGATACATTAACGATGCGGGCTGCCGGCGCTTCGCGCAGGATCGGCAGCAGCGCCTGGGTAACGACGAGGACGCCGAATACGTTGGTCTCGAATATCGCCCGCACCTCATCGAGGGATACGTTGCTTGGGCGGGACAACCTGACGTGCTCCTCGACAGACATATGGGGTAACTTATTCGTATTCGAGATCGCCGCGTTGTTGACGAGCACATCGAGGCGGCCAAACTCCTTGCGGATACGCTCCGCCGCAGCGGTGATTGAAGCCTGATCCGTTACGTCGAGCTGCACGGCGTGGGCTGACGCTCCAATGCTCTTCGCGGCTGTCTCCCCTTTCTCGAAATTGCGTGACCCGACGAGCACTGTGAAGCCGTGTGTCGCGAGGTCCTTTGCAATCTGAAGACCGATTCCTTGATTTGCCCCGGTGACCAGGGCGACAGGTTTGTCATTCATAGAAATATCCTTTTTTGCATTAATAATTATGCGTGGTCGGCACCATCCTGCTTCCCCAGATTGCCAAAATGGAAATGCCTTACACAGCAGCATGGTCTGCGATTGGCCGGCAGCTCAGTTCCACCATCGCAACCGCGGGTGGTTGTAGGCCGCCTCGTTCAGTCCAACACCGGTTCCAGGCGGCATCACCCGGTAAGTATGCGCTTATTGCACGGTAATCTCCTTTTGTCCATCGAACTATGGTCAACACGGCCATACTGTGTTAATATAGATTAAACGGAACTACATTCCGTATTATACGGAACGGTGTTCCGCTTGTCAAGCGGAGGTAGGATGAACGACAAACCGGAAGAACAGGATGATAGCCTGGACCCTCGGGGCAGCATGGATCGACGGATACGGGCCGACGCGCAGCGCAACGGTGAGGCGCTGCTTCAGGCGGCCCTGGCAGTGTTCACGACTTCTGGAGTGGACGCTCCGGTCCGTGAGATAGCCGAGAAGGCCGGCGTCGGTATCGGCACCCTTTATCGCCACTTTCCTCAGCGTTCTGACCTCGTCGCTGCCGTGTTCCGTCACGAAGTCGATGCCTGCGCAGACGCCGCAGCAAGCCTGGCTGCCGAGCACGAGCCCGGCGAGGCGCTCGCGAGATGGATGCAGCGATACGCTGCCTTTATTGCAACCAAGCGCGGGTTGGCGACGGCACTGCACTCGGGAAACCCCGCCTTCGACACCTTGCCCGCCTACTTCCAAAAACGACTCCTGCCAGCGTTTCGAACACTGCTGGACGCAGCGATCGCAGCAGGCGCGGTGCGTGCCGATGTCTATGCGGACGACCTGCTGAGTGCAGTCCCGGGCCTTTGTACGCAGGCCCTCGACGAGGACCCCGATCGTGCACGGCGCATGGTCGCCCTACTCATTGATGGGCTACGCTACGGCGCGAGCGCCTAGAGAGTGTTCGATGGTTGAAAATAGAGGCGCTTTCTTGCAGTATGTAATCAACATTGGGGGAGATGGTATAAAAAAGGGTGCTGTACCCTGTTGAGCACAGCACCCGATCATCAGCAGGTATTTTACTTCACTGAGTCTTTATGGAACCATCCTTGATCCCGTCACTGGCCTTCTCGATCTGGGCTTTCAAATCGGTTGGGATCTCACTGTTCCAATCATAGAAGGGAGCCAGACCGACGCCGCCGTTTTGCAAGGCGCCGGTGCTAATGCCGGCCCGGAAAGAGCCATCAGCAACCGTCTTCAGGTAGTTGTAGACGGCGACGTCCACGTTCTTCATTGGGCTTGAGGGTAGCGCCGACTGGGCTTCGGGATGAGAACCGTTTCACTGCCCCGACTGAGTTTATGGAACAATTCCATTGCAGACCACGACAGTATCTGCGGTAAAACTGCCATCAGGATTTGGGCCTCCGACGAGCGTTACCGCGTATCCTATTTTTAAATCGGATAGCGATGCGGTACCTGCTGAAGTTTTGATCGTTGCCCGGCCCGAAAGGTGGACTACCTGATCACTGCCGTCGTCGTTTCGTTTCATTGTAAATTCATTGTCTCCCACACGGATAACCTGTCCGTTGCCGCCGGTGCCACCGCAGAGATCTCCGCTTTGGGGAATTTCACCCGGAGCGGTCGTTGGTTCTGTGGCAGCCGCTGCTGTGGTTGCCGAAGGCTCTATGAGGGTAGCCGGAGCGGTTGTTGGTTGTGTGACAGCCGGCGCAGCGGTCGGTGCCACAGGCGTGCCCCCTTCGCTACGCTGCGAGGGCGCGCAGGCGGTGAGAACCATAGTAGCCGTTAACATCACGGACAGAATAAGACAAAGTTTCTTTGACATTCCGATTTCCTCTACAAATTTTCTTCTTTGATCGTATTTACGATGTTGTCGTTGCGAATCATCGCACCCGAAATCATCATGGTGGTGAAGACAATCGCCAGAACGCCGGCGATGCAAGCCGCGATCGCTCCCCAGGGCAGGCTGAAGGAAAAGCTACTCACCCCGCCGAACTGGAAGTAGATGACCACGCTCACAGCAATCCCCAGCGGAAGACCATACAGCAGCGCGGTCAGCCCGTAGAACAGGCTCTCGTAGCGCAGCATGGACCGAAAGCCGCCCGGCGTCAGCCCAACGGATTTGAGCATGGCGATCTCGCGCCGGCGCAGCTTGATGTTGGAATCCAGGGTGTTGATGATGTTGGTCACCCCGATCAGCGTGATCAACGCCAGGAACCCGTAAAAAAACAGGTTGGTCATCAGCGCCTGCAGGTTTCGGTTCTTATTCATCTCAGCCGTCGAATTGTACGAGAAGTCGCCCCCGACCGTAGCCTGGTAGAGCCGTTGGAGGGCTGCCACAGCTGCGTCCGGGGTCCTGCTCTGGATGTACATGGCGCCGGGATTGCTCGGGCCTAACTGCAACAGTTGGTCGCTCAAACCATCGAAGACGGCGTCCGAGACGATCAAATTCGGAACCAGCGTTGCCCCCAGAAAACCCAAAGGGAACTCTTGGGTAACCGCGCCCACCCTCCACGTCAGGCTGGCCGGTGTTTCATTACCAGTTTGGGGGGTGGAGTAGCCAGACATCTTGGAGACAGTCATCGTATCGCCCGGCTTAAGGTTGAACACGTCGAAATCATACAGCTTGCCACCCTGGCGCAGGGTGGTGTGGTTGATCAGGATCCCCAGCGGCGCGGATGGATCGGAATACTGTTGGGGGTCCAGACCGAGCTGCGCGGCGTAGTGAGCAAACTCGGACGGCCCCACTGCACACACTTGAAGCACAAACTGGTATGTACCGCCTGCTACTGGGGAGGGGATATTTTCAATTTTAAGGTTATTCAGCTCTTGCAGGGCCTGGTTAGCCGGGTCGGTGATCACCGCACGGGGAGGGGCGTACTGCTCGTAGGTGCAGCGCCTATAGGCAACCCTCTGCACTTCTGGCAGTTGGCTGGCCATGTCGGCAAAATCCAGAGCGTGGCTTTGGCGGTAGTCCAGGGAAATTATCAGGTCGAAGTTCATCGCTTTGTTAGCCATGCTGGTAGTGGTGTTGGTATACAGCATCAGCGCGTTGAAGGCAACGAACAAGATGATGCTAATCATGAGCGAGAGTAAGGTGGTCAGGTACCGTTTGCGGTCGCGCTGGAGGGATTTGAGCGCCAGCTCGCCCTCGAACCCAAACACCCGCCGGATGAGCGGGCTGGTGCGCAGATTGTGTGGTTTGCCCTCCTGGATCTCGCCGCTCTGGCGGATGGCCTCGATGGGCGAAACCCGCGAAGCGCGCCGGGCGGGGATCCAGGCCGAGAGCAAGATGGTCGCCGCGGAAAACAGCACGGTCACACCGAAAACCAACGGCGAGGCCACCAACGTCAGCCCCTGCTGCGCGTCCAGGATCAACTGAGAGACGATCCCCTGGGTGAGCGCCGCCAGGATCTCCACCCCGGCGATGGCACCCAGAATGCCCAGCGGGATGCCAATGGCCGCGATAACTCCTGCTTCGGTCAGCACGATGCGGCGGATCTGCGCGGCGGTGGCGCCCACACTGGCAAACATACCGAACTGCTTCTTGCGCTCGCCGATCGAGATGGCGAAAGCGTTGTAGATCAGCAATACCGAGCCGCACATGATCAGGGCGATAACCACGGCGATGGTCGCCAGGAAGAAGGCCACGTAGTTGGAACGGCCGCTGGCGCCCAGCCAGGGCAGCAGGTCCTCATTGTAGGTGATGTTTTCAGGCTTGCCGTCCGGGCCGGGGGTCACCTCCAACCCGGCGCTCTTCGCCATCGCCGGCGCGCTGGTGGAAATGCTGCGTGGATCGCGGGCCAGGATGGCGATGTCCACTGTGTCTGTGGCTGCCAATTGAGCCGGGTCGAGGGATGTGAAAGCCGGGAAATCCGCGGGCATGCTGGTCTCATCGGACGAAGACTTCATCACGCCGACCACTGTGTAGTTTTTTGAACCGGACGGGGTAAAGGTTTCTCCATCTTGCAGAGCGACGTACTCTTCTCCGCCCCAGGCCTTGACGCGCCCATCGTAGTCGGGGAAATTTCGCTGGCCAAACGTCAGTTGCAAGGTAGCGCCAGGTTTCAAGTCCAAGCCAGAGTCCCGAATCATCGTCTGCGAAACGAGCAGCTCATTCCCGTTTTGGGGAAGGCGTCCAGATACCAGCCGGATGGGGTAGTTTTGGAAAGAAGTCGCGTCATAGGCGGTGACGTACAGGTAAGGCCGGGCGGTGTTGTGGCTGCCATAAGTGGCGTTTCCGAGCCATGTGCTGAGCATCGCCGTTTGGACGGCGCTGTTGTCGGTGATATATTTCGCCTTTTCGTAGGGCACGGCGTGGAACTGGGCGTGCCAGTTCCCCGACATGTAGATCTCGTGGTCGATCATCACCTTCTGGAAGCTGCCCCCCAGCAGGAGCACCCCGCAGATCAGGGCGGCGGACAGGACCACCCCCAGGATGGTCACCGCGGTGCGCTTCCTGTTCAGGCGCAGGTACTTCAGGGTATACGTGGTCAGGATGTTCATGCCCGTACCGCCTCGTCGCGTTCGATGCACCCGTCGCTAAAGGAGATGATGCGGTCGGCCTGCAGGGCGATGTCATGATCGTGGGTCACCATGATCAGCGTTTGGTGATAGCGCTGGTTGGAAAGTTTAAGCAGCGCCATGATATCCTTGGAGTTGGCGCTGTCCAGGTTGCCGGTGGGCTCGTCGGCCAGGACCAGGGCGGGGTTATTGATCAGCGCCCGCCCGATGGAGACGCGCTGCTGCTGCCCGCCGGAAAGCTGATTGGGCAAGTGCTGGATCCGGTCGGCCAAACCCAGGGTGGTCACGAGTTCCTGTAAACGCGCCTCATCCAGGCTGCGCCCGTCCAGCAGCAGCGGCAGGGTGATATTCTCCGCGACGTTGAGGATCGGGATCAGGTTGTAAAACTGGTAGATGAGGCCAATCTGCCGGCGGCGGAAGATGGCCAGTTTGGTCTGATCGAGAGTGCAGATGTCGGTGCCATCTACCAGCACCTGGCCAGAACTGGGCGTATCCACCCCGCCCAGGATGTGCAGCAAGGTCGATTTACCAGAGCCGGAAGGGCCGACGATAGCAACGAATTCGCCTTTTTCTACTTTAAAGCTGACGTCATCCAGGGCCTTGATCTGCGTATCGCCTTTTCCGTAAACCTTCGAAAGGTTATTCACCTCGAGAATTTCCACTATATGCCTCCAAGATTTATGAATTACCAATGTAACTTCTCAGGCTCCTGTATAAAAGTTCCTGGATTTGAGGTGTTTGCGGGAGCGAAGCCCCCGCAAACACCTCAAATCCAGGATTCTTACCCATTTGGCTGAACAGTTACTTACCAACATTCAAAGCATACCGATGGCGAGTGACCCTGCGGTGACTATAATTGTGACAATTTATTCACCTGACGATGTGTGTCAGGCGGCTCTTTCCGGCTTTGTTCGATACCGGAGGAAAACTATACCATTGCGAAAGCGGTGTTCCGCCAAAAGTTCGAACTCCAATCGCAGGTTGTCGGGCAGTGCCGATTTGCCGCCGCCCACGAGAATCGGGATAAGGAACAGTTGGTACTCGTCGATCAACCCGGCCTGGAAGGCCTGGGCGGCGAGTTCGGGACCCCCGATGAGGATGTCATGATCGCTGGCTGCTTTAAGCTGGCGAATCGCTTGCGGATCAAAGTTTTGCTCGAGCTGCGTGTTGCGAGTGGAGATCGTCTTCAACGTCCTGGAGTACACGATTTTATTGGCCGCTTGCCAGGTCTCCGCGAAATCACGCATGGGCGGAGACTCGGCGGCCAGATTGGGATCAGTCTCCCACACCATCATGGTCTCATACATGCGCCGCCCATAGAGGTGCGTGCGTGTTGTCCTTACGATGTCCGTGATAAATTTGAACAATTCCTCACTTGGGCCTGTCCAGTCAAACTTACCATCCTTGTCTTCGGTGTACCCGTCGAGTGAGGTGTTCGCTATGTAAATCAAGTTAGCCATATTCGACCTCCATTTTTATACCTGTACATGACCCCCGACCATACCTGTAAGCTCACAGAAACAACCATGCCTTAAACCACCCCGCGGAAAAGGCGGATCTCGAAGCGCGTCCCCACTCCGGGCTCGCTGCGCACGGTGATATCCCCGCCCTGGGCGGTGAAGACGGACTTGGCCAACGCCAGCCCGATACCGACGCTGTTCTCGCCGGCGTTCTCACCGCGATACAAGCGGTTGAAGACGTGAGGGATATCCCGGCGCGCAATCCCCTCGCCATCGTCGCTGACGATGATCTCGGCGTATAAGGCGTTGGCGCTGTAAGTTATCTCGATCTTCCCGCCCTCGGGGGTATGTTCGACACAGTTCTTGACCACGTTGGTCAGCGCCTCGGCGCTCCAGTTGAGGTCGCCGGTAAAACTTGCCTCTGCCTCGCCGTGCACCTCGAGGCGCTGTCGCTTGATCTCGAGTGGGATCTGCAGCGGTTCCAGCGCCCGTTCGATCAGCCGGCGCAGGTCCACCGGTTCGCTTTTTAAAGCAGCGGTGCCGGCATCCAGCCGGGCCAGCTTGAGCAAAGCCGTCACCAGCCATTGGATGCGCCCGAGCTGCGCGCGCAGGCGCTCGACAAACGCGCGCCGGTCCGCCTCCGGGGGATCCTCGGCCAGCAGGTCGGCCAAAACGCCCAACGAAGTGAGCGGGGTTTTGATCTGGTGGGAGATGTCGGCGATCAGGTTGGATAAGGCGGTTTTATCCTTTTGCAGCAATTCGGCCTGCTCACGCAGCCGGACGGTGACCTTATACAGGTCGTTCTTCAACAGGCTGAAGCTGCCCTCGCCGTTATCGCGTACGTCCAGCGCATAATCACCGCCATCGATCTGGCGCAGGTAGGCCGAAAGCCCTGCCACCTGGGCCGAAACTGCCCGCTGGTAACGCGCCAGCAAAAGAACGAACCCGGTGCAGATCAGCCCGACCAGCGCCAGTCCGACCGGCAGCAGGCGCGCCAGCAGGCCGGCGGCAACGCCGGTATCCGCCCCGCCGAGCGCGGGATCTTCGACCGCAATCTGATCGCCCAGGCCATATTTCTCCAATACCTGGGTTCCCAGGCTGATGGAGGCGGCGTCCGGCGAAGTCAGATCCTGCACGACCTGCGCCTCGGCCTGGGGGTAGCGCTGCGTCACCGTGCCGACGATGCCTGCATAAGTGTCTTTGACCGCCCGGTTGGTATATATCGTCACTGCCAGGCTGAGGAGCCCTGCCGCCAGGAGAGCGATCAGCGACAGGGTTATTGTGGAGATAAACAATTTTCGTTCTTCTGAATGAAGGAGCTGTTTCATGTCAATCGCCTACCTGGTACCCCAACCCGCGTACAGTTTTGATCAGCGCCGGATTCTGTGGGTCGTCCTCGAGCTTCTCGCGCAGGCGCTTGATGTAGACCGTTAGGGTGTTGTCGTTGACGAAATCTTCGTCCACATCCCAGATGCTGCCCAAAATCTGGCTGCGGGTGAGCACCCGGCCCTGGTTGAGGATCAACGTGAGCAGCAGCCGGTATTCCAGCGCGGTCAAAAGCACTTCGCGCCCGTTCTTGTAGACCTTGGCCTGCTGGGCGAAAACCGTCACGTCCCCACAAGTGAGGGTACGGTCGCCTGTCTCGACCGGCCCGCGGCGGCGCAAGACGGCTTTCATGCGCGAGATCAGCTCGCGCAGGCGAAAGGGCTTGGTGATATAGTCGTCCGCGCCCAGGTCGAGGCCGAGGACGATGCTGGCCTCTTCGTCGCGGGCAGAGAGGATGATGATGGGCGTATTCCCGGCGGCGCGGATTTCTTTGCACAGCTCATAGCCGCTGCCGTCCGGCAATCCCAGGTCCAAGAGCACCAGGTCGAAGGGCTGGCGCTTGAGCAGATCGCGCGCCTCCTCCAGGCGGTGGGCCAGGCTGGCCTGGAAACCGTCCTGCTTGAGCGAGTATTCCACCCCCATAGCGATGGTGTCATCGTCTTCGACGAAAAGGATAGAAAGCATGGGAAGAATCCTAAAAATCCATATTGGTTTCCGATCATTATAACAAGGCCTATCCGAGAACCTGTTGGAGCAAGATGGCCGTCCTCAGTCACCGCTGGTTGATGTGCGAGGCAGTGCCGTGACGGCGGACATACATCAGCACCAGTTGTGCTGGCCCCGAGCGGCTGCGCGTGAGGACGCTGTTGAGAAAATCGAGCTCTTGCCGGCGATCGACAAACATACGCTCCTCCGAGATATTAGAGTTACTACTATTATGGGCATAACTCTAATATTTTGACGAGTGACTTCCTTTGACAATGTCAAAACTACTTCGGCCAGTTGAAAGAAGGGGATGTTTTTATTGTTTTTCGCGTGCTTCGCACGCGAAAAACAATAAAAACATCCCCTTCCCTGGATAGCTGAGCAGTGACTAAACAAATTATATTTAGGCTCTTACTCAATGGATGCTTCCTCACCCGTAAATACGAAGTTCTTAACCAGAGAAAGTCTCCATTTTTCTGTATTTTCTGCACGCTTCCTTTCAGTCAAAATAGGAGATGAACGGCGATTTTACTGAAGCAGGCCCATTCCTGCCGGTCGCCACGACAACATCCAGGACGGAGAAATTTCAACGGCGCGTTACAATGGCACACATTCCTGGGCTCTGCCGACGATGAAGTCGCCGCCGGGGTTGCGGTGGACGCCGCAGGGAATATCGCGATCGCCGGAGCCAGCGCCTTCACCTGGGGCAGCCCGCTGAACCCCTTTGCAGGCAATGCTGACGCTTTTGTGGCAAAGATTGGAGTTCCTCACGCTCTATTCAACCCGCTTGTAATTGGGTAAGCCGCCTGCCGGCCACAAGCAAACACCGCTAATCAGCCGGTAAGCTCTCTTCAAAACCTGTAGATGCCGACACACCCGATGCGGATGATGGCAATTTTATAAAGAGAACAAGCGTCCAAACCGCATAATTTTTATCTTACTGTAAGCAAGAAGTAATCTTGCACTTTGTCAAGAAAGAAAACCACAAAGAATTGCACCGCTGAGACGCAGAGCACGCAGAGGAAACCTTAAAAAACGGATCATCAAAAAATTTAGTATTAAGCGTTCGGCCCGGTCTCACCTCCGTACCGTCGGCCGAGGCCGCTCTTCAATGCTGGCCAGATTTGGCACCGCTGAGGCGCAGACCATGGCACCGCCCGCCAGGGCGTGGGGAGCGTAGAGAAGATTTTCTTAAAAAGCACCTCGGCGTAGGGTGCGTTTTAGGGCTGCCATCCTGAAAATGGTTGAATCACCAGGCAACTGGCCCACACCGGCGTGCCCGGAACGCACCGTTAGGACGCGACTTTTACAAAAATAAACAACTAACCACAGAGTCACGGAGTTCACAGAGAAAACCTTAAAAGAGAAGATGGTTCATCAAGGAAAATCGCCTTAAGCGTTCGGCCCGGTCTCCAGACCGAGGCCGCTCTTATACGCAGCCAGATATTGCACCGCTGAGACGCAGAGGACGCAAAGAAGATTTTCTTAAAAACCACCTCGGCGTAGGGTGCGTTTTAGGGCTGCCATCCTGGAAATGGTTGAATAACCAGGCCACTGGCCCACACCGGCGTGCCCGGAACGCACCGTTAGGACGCGACTTTTACGAAAAAAACAACTAACCCCGGAGCACACCATAGTTCTCAGAGAGGAATATGGTGTGCTCCGGCTCCAGATCGTGGCCAGCCTAAATTCGGGGGGCAAATAACTTACGATCAATCAACAACAAAAATATTATTTTTCTTTGCCGAATTCAGGGCCGATTCAAAAACACTTTTGGCAATTACATGGTTCAAGGGATACGGCCGTGGTGCCTCAAAATAAAATGTTACTTTGGGATAATCGTTGCCTCAAATAGAAATGTTACCGGAGAATTCTTAACAATTGATTGACCTTTTTATTGATACTGGCCTGTAAGGACACAGGGTTCAGATGAACATATTGGGCAGTAAGACTGGCCTTGACTTTCAGGGGAAGAGAGTCCTGGGCTAAGACCCGGCGATAGGGGGTCTTGGCCAGATCATACTTACGGATCGTCTTGCCGTCAACGGTTTCTTTAGCAATCAGTTTGAGAACTGGCTGGAAAAAATTGATGTAAAGACGCAAATCGGAGTAAATGGATTTGAGCAAGGCAAGTTCTTGTGGGGTTTCGAAGCGGTCATAGCCAATGGTATGTCGAACAACCGACCAATTCTTCTGTTCCACATGAGCCTGATCATTCTTGTGGTAAGGCCGCGAACGCGTAAAGGTAATGAGTTCGCTCTGGCAGTATCGCAAAAGTGTATCGTTGATGAATTCACTGCCATTGTCTGAATCCAATCCCAAAAGAGGAAAAGGCAGGTTATGGCGCAATTCCTCAATGGCTTGAGAGACAGCTGTCTGGGTTTTGTTGGCCAGGCCCAGGCACTCGGTCCAGCCGGTGGCTAAATCGGTTGCAGTGAGGGTATTGAGGTAGGTACCCTCGGTGGTTGTACCACAATGGGCCACCAGGTCGATTTCCAGAAAGCCTGGCTTCTCGTCCTCCCAAGGGGTAAAGGTGCGGATGGGAATGGCTTGTTTGAGCAAACTGCCCGGTTTGGTAGTCCCAAGCCCACGTGGGGTGGGGGCGAGGCGTGCCTTTTTCAAACAGCGATCTATGGTGGCCCGGCTCAAGCTCAACAAAAGCGCTTTGGTTTCCTCGCTCAACTCTATTTCCTGCCAGCGCTCTAAAACATCCACCATTTCAGGAATAAAAGGCTGTAGTCGTTTTGAGCAGATGCACCCACTAACTTCCCAAATCTTTTCCAGAGCCACGACGACTTCCCCGTTGTATTTCTTCCGTCGCCCGGCTTTCTTCAACCCCTTTGGCTTGGAACCATGCTTCAACAGCCGAATAGCGTATTTACGATGATATCCGCTTGTGGCGATAAATTCATCCAGAATCTGTTTCTTCTCGGCTTTCCTGGCTTTCAAATAGCGCGGACGAATGCTTTCTAGCATCTCCCGCCGACTGCGTTGACTCATCATGAGCTCCCTCTGCGGTGCTTTATTCCGCGTTAGGGTAACATTTATTTTGAGCCAACGTTATTTCGCAAAGTAAGATTAATTGTGAGGCAATTCGTACGGCTTGACACATAGCAATACTATGTATTATAATGCTAGGTATGCTTGGCGCAGCACTCAAAGGGCACCTCGATTTACTACCGCTGGCCGTTTTGCAAAACGACCCGCTGCATGGTTATGCGTCTCTGCGCCGCCACAGCACTGGCGCCTTCGATCTGCCGGAAGGCACAAGCTACCCCGCCCTGCACCGCCTGGAAAACGATGGCCTGCTGCCTGGCGAATGGGCCGAAGCATCCTAAACGGCGCAAACACATCTACCGCCTGACTCACAAAGGCCAACAGACCCTGCCCGGGTACGGCGGCAGGAGGTATGGCATAAATTTGCCAGGGCAGTGGATGCGATCCTGTCCATCTGATAAGGAAAATGATTCATGCTAGAAGGTTTATTGGGTATTCTCGCTTTTTTTGGCACCATCCTGGCCCTGTTGATTGGGGCCATCCTGTTGCTGGTTGCTCTGGCGACCCGTCACGCGGGCCGGGCCTGGAAGGTCGCCCGTTTTTTGTTGGGCTGGCTGGCGGTTTATACGCTTCTCCTTCTGGGTTTTTCGGTTTTCAGCCAGACCCACTACCTGAATCCGGGCCAGGAGCGCTGTTTCGACGAAATGTGTTATTCGGTCAAAACGCTCTCGGTCGCCCATACACTGGGAACAGCCCCTCACCAACTTACTGCCAAAGGCAATTTTTACATCCTCACGGTACAATTGCGTAGCAACGCCAAACGCACCGCCCAGATCCCTTCCCAGCCCGACCTGTTTATCATGGATGCCGCTGGAAAATCTTATAGGGTGGCTCTGAACGCTGGGGGTGAGCTCAACCTCCCCGTCGGTGAGGTGGTCACCGCTAGCCAATTGTGGAGCCAACCCGTCGAACCCGGCGAGATCGCCAGCCGCACGGTGGCCTTTGACCTGCCGCAGGACGTATCCAAACCGGGCCTGGTAATAAACGAAGGCATTGGCCCCCTGTCCGCCATCATTATCGGCGACGAAAATAGTTTTCTGCATGCCAAAACAGAGATACCGCTGAACCCATGAAACTCGAAAAACGGTGCGGTCAAAACCGGACCGCGCCTTACATACTGGATTTCCGCAAGATGTGGAATTTGATTTACCATTTAATAGGTTGTGTTTCAATCAAATTTAAACCCCCTCCTCTCCAATTCCCATTTTGAATCCCATCGCTTTGTAGTATACAATTACCCTCTGACAGAGAGAGGAGCAGCCATGACCAATCCGATGCGGGTGACCTTGGAAATTGGGCCGAGGGGCAAGAAGGTGGTGGCGGTGGCGCCGGACTGGCCCGGCCTCGAGCGCGGCGGCTCGACCGAGGCGGCGGCGCTCGAACGCTTGCTCGCCTACGTCCCGCGCTATGCAATGGTGGCCAGGCTGGCCGGGCTGGAGGCTGCCTTTGCAAACCCCAGCGCCGCGGACGTGGTCGAGCGCTACCCGGGCACGGGCTCGACCGACTTCTGGGGTATCTCGTTCGCGTTTTCGAGCATAGACAACCAAATTATGTCAGACGAAGCCCTGGAGCGCGAACTGGCTTTGATGCGGGCCGGCTGGTCGTTTTTCGATACGGTGCGGGCGCGCGTATCGGCCGAGCTGCAGCGCGGTCCGCGCGGCGGCGGGCGGGACCGCGACCGCATCGTCCGCCATGTGTTGGCTACCGAGCTGGATTGGGCCAAGAAGCTCGGCCTGCTCACGCCTTTCGACACCCTGCTGACCGCCGAGGGATTGAACGCCTTCCGCGGCGCCTATTGCGACGCCATTCGGGCGTTGCATGCCCAGGGCAAAATGGCCCGCACCTGGCCACTGCGCTACCTGATCCGCCACACCGCCTATCACACCCTCGATCACGCCTGGGAAATGGAAGACAAGGACCTGACCGGCAAACCAGCCTGAAGCCGAACACTCTAGCGCGGATCGTCATGCGCACGCCGCCGGCGCATTGGGTACCACAAACTAAATATGGTAGAAGGTAATGGAAGATGAGCAATGAGCCCCAATATTTCCCATTGAGTATGGAGTCGCTCCAGGCCCTGGGAGGCTGGGCCGCGGACTGCGCCGAAAGGGCTTTGCCGGTGTTCGAGAAGTACCCCGGTTCCGATACCCGGCCCCGCGCGGCGATCGAAGGCATCCGCGTGTTTGCCGCCGGAGGTAAGCGCACGGCCCAGTTGCGCACCCTGGCCCTGGCAGCCATGGCTGCTGCCCGTGAAGCTGGCGACCCAGCTGCCTCAGCGGCCGCTCGCGCCGCCGGCCTGGCCGCTTCGTCCGCCTACACGCACCCCCTGGCGAACGTCAACCAGACCAAGCATATCCTCGGCCCGGCGGCTTACGCCGCCCTGGCGCTCGAGCTCGACCAGGCCGGCGATGCAGACATCGCCGATCGTGAGATCCATTGGGCAATCGCACACGTCCCCGCCGAAGCGCGCGAGGTCTTGCTGCACATGCCCGCTCGTCCGGCGGGGAAAAGCCGCCTGGACAGGCTCCTCTATGAACTGGATGCGGGCATCCGCGGCCAGGTGTAGAGCCGGGGGCATTAGCATATTATTAGAACCCCGTACCAGACAGATATTTCTTCCCTAAATGGTACAATATATATACAATTTAATCTTGGCATCATTCAGTGTCACAATCCAGTCGATGATTTGTTTATCACCCATTGGAAATTTCCATCTATCCCCCCTGTCGAGAATAAAACAAAAAAGGTAACTGGTCAGCCACCTTGGAAGGTAGTGTGTTTTTGTTGCTTTTCACGGGTTTCGCCGCGCGAAAACCCACAAAAACACACATCGTGCCCGAACTGGCCTGTAAGGTTACCAAAAAGGAATAATTGAATGAGAGTAGTTACTGATGCTGCGGCAAACCTATCCGTTGAAAAAGCGGCCAATTTAGGTGTAGAAGTAGTGCCTTTCCAGGTTACGTTTATGGGCAAGACCTATAAGGATGGAATTGATATTCTCCCTGAAGACCTGTATCGTATGTACCTCGAAAATCCCAACGAATTCGTCTCTACATCGCAGCCATCCGTGGGTGATTATGTCAACGTGTTCGAGAAGTGCGGCCAGGAGGAGATCCTTTCGGTCCATTTGTCCTCCGGCCTGAGCGGCTCGTACTCCTCCGCCGAACATGCTGCCCGCATCGTCGCCAATCCCCATATCACCGTCGTCGATTCGTATACCGTCGGGCCGGCCCTGGGTTGGATGGTGGAAGTAGCCGCACGCGGCAACAAATCGGGTTGGAACAAAGAGCGCATCCTCGCAGCCATGCAGCAGGTAAAAAACAATACCAACACCATGGTTTCCTTCAGCGACCTCAAATACCTCATTCACAGCGGGCGGATCAACCACTTGAAAAGCATCTTCGGCTCGATCCTCAAAATCAAACCGATCATCGGCATGAACGAGGAAGACGGCCGCTACTACAACGTAGGCCAGGAAATGACCGTCTCGCGCGCGGTCCGCAAGATGGTCAGCAAAGTACACGAGCATTTCGGCGATCAGAAACTGCGCATCCAACTAATGCATGGCAGCAACCTGCCGGGGGTAGAAATGCTGCGCGAAACCGTCCATGAGATGCTCAACGCAGTCGAGGACCAACTGGTGACGGTCACCCTGGTCCTGGGCGCGCACGCCGGCCCCACGGTCATCGGCCTGGCCGCCGCCCCGCAGGCTGTGTTCGATAACCTCTACCGCTAACCGGCGGGCGCTATAGGCCAGCTTTGGCCGCACCACTTTTATCCGCTCACCACAATCGATATCGCCGCGATATTTCAGCATAGAGATGCAGCCTGCCCTGAGGGGGTCAAGAAAACCGCAGCAGGGATGTTCACGGCGAAGCGTTTAACGCGTCGGCCGGCCGCTCTTAAGCAATTCTCGGCCGGGGCCACGCTTCAGCGCCGGGGGAAATTTCGCTTGCCAGCAGAAGTCGTTGAAAAAAAGGGCAAAAGCACTGTATATTAGTTTATATGAAGGATTTCAACGCAACGCCTGCTGTGCAGAAGAATTCGCCCCACAGCCTTAACTTTATGGCCGGAATCCTTCCGATCGACCGGTCGCAGGTTCCCATGGAGATCATCGCCGGGGTCACCCTGGCGGCCCTGGCTCTCAAGATCGAGCAAGCCGGCTATACGAATATCACCACTGGCGAGGTCTACTGGACGCTCCAACACGTTCCCGCGGAGGTGCGCGCAATCCCGCTGCAGATGCCCACTCGCCAGGCTGGGAAAAGCCGCCTGGACAGGCTCCTCTATGAACTGGATGCGGGCATCCGCGGCAAGCCTATGCCGTAAAATGCCTGACGCCTATCGAGGGGAAAGTTGCGCTTGGGACACCTTATGCCCGACCGGCCTGTCCGTCGAGAAACGGACGGAATCAGTGCATGGCGTCAATGGATATCAGAATATGAATTATTAACCGCCAAAAAGTTGGGCTGCCATGACTTATTTAATAAACCAGCCATTGAAGACGGTATTATGCAAGACGATAAACTTAATCGGCCCCCCATAGAAAAATAGCGCCAGGGTAAAAATCAATGTGGTCAAGCGGAGGCCTCGATTTTTTATGATTGTAAAAAGAGAGCCTACGAGGACATAAGCTGCCCCAATGACAGGGAAAACATACCTCCCTTGCATCGCAATTTGTTTAAATCCATAAGAAAGCTCAGAAGAATAATTTATGTAAAGCAATACCAGAGAATAAAACAAAAATATCCCCAGCAGACTATAGATTGCAAACGAGGGTTGCTTCCAATAGCGAACGAGTAGTAACAACCACCAAATCAATAACAAGTAATAAAAAGTAACGATGTGGGTAGGAAAATAACTGAGATGTGCAAGGACCCCGTAAATGCGATTGAGCATATTCGGAACCCAGGAGTAGATCACGTATTCAACCGGATCAGGGTATCCTCGTTGGACGCTCTCGACGATACTCATCTTATGATCTAGTGCAATCTGATTATCGCGAGCCACATACGGGCTCAATTCGCACTGTTCCTTACTTAATAAATCGGTACAGGCGGGTGTAAGGGAGTGGTAGGTCAAAAGATTGACGCCATATATTGCCAGATTTCCGAAAATCGCCAGGGCAGTAAGCGAGCCCAGCACAATTAGTTTTGGGCTATTGATTTTCAAAGGAAAAATGAATGACCTTTTATATACTGTATAAATTATCCAGGCAACCGCCATTCCCAAGGCAAGCGGCAATATCGGGTATTTCACCAAAGCAGCCAGGCAAATAAACAGAATCCACCCAAGGCTATTGGAAAGGTAATCTTTCCCATTCATCACTCTGACGAGAAAATATAGCCCTACGAAACTAAAGAAATTGGCAAGATTGTCATAACTGACCCCGGCGGATAGAAAAACAAACATCAATGTATTGGTAAGCAAAAAAACAGGTAAAAGTTGCCACCACTTATGCCTGATTATTTCCTTGGAAAGGAGATAACAAAACACCACCGTTCCTGCCGAAAAAATTACGCTCAATAAACGCAGGAAAACCAATTTTTGCCAATCGCTCGCCCCTGGTACAACCAAATTGAGGGCGTTCAATGCCCGGCCATTTACCCAATAATACAAGAAAGGGTTTTGTTTGATGTACCAACCATATTGATACGTCTCGGGAGTGTCTTTAGGGATGGCCCAGGTCGTCGAGTAGTGCTCAGAGAAGGCAAAATGGGCGGTCTCATCCGGCAAGATGCCTCGCTGGAGATTACATGCCAAATAAGCGGAATATGCAACAAAAATAGACAGCAAAACGATAAACACAAAAGTCGGGTTTATGCGGACCCAATTTTTCCTAAATCCGTGAATTGTTTCCTCATTCATTAATATCCCTCGTTTGTGTAAAGTTGAATAATTTTTAGGAGATTATTGTTTGCTGTGTCCATCAGTGGAATAAGGACAAACCCAGAAAACCGCCGAAAAATCAAGACCCTCGCCAACCAAAGGCATGTCACAGGCTAAGGACAATGTGCAAAGCGCTCAAACCGGAATATCTCAGCGAAAAAGCGGCTATTGAATTGCTTTCCAGAGCAATTCGTTGACATAAAATTTGTCTTGTTTTGAAAAAGCGCCACAACCCCTGGCATGGCTTTTCGAGTAACCTTGAGGTGTGAATAGCACAACTTTACTCGATTTTTTCCTGTTTGGGTGACGGTATTTTGTAACTGCTCAGCCTGGCGGGGAAGAAATCCGAATATGAGGTGCGTGCGGGGGCGCTGCCCCCGCACGCACCTCATATTCGGTAACTTCTTAACAGGAGCCTGAATAGTTACGGTATTTTAAAATATTTCCTTTAAGACGTAAAGAGAGTTTTTAAAATGTTATAGCTGACTCTCTCCGGAAAATATTGAACGACATCTTTGATACCCTCGATCTGTAATTCCTTGCGCAAATTATCATCTTCCACCAGCTCTTCTAATGCCTGTAAGCTTTCTTTAACGTTGGAAGTATCGACCACGATTCCATTTTCTCGATTGTGAACGAATTCAACCGCCCCGCCCATTTTTGGAACGATGACTGAGCATCCCGCCGCCATAGCCTCCAACGCAGTCAACCCCATGGCCTGGTGGGTAGAAAAGTCCGTGAAAATATCCGCTTTACTCATGACAGAAGCAACCTGGTGTTGGGTTAACTTCCCCAGTTGCCTCCAGTTGAAGTCCAGGTATTGTTGATTGGCCATATCGCGGACATCATCCGCCCCAAAAATCCAGATATCGACGTCTTTACCATATTTTTTTTCAATTTCTTTGAGAATGGACATGGTCATTATTGGATTGCGATATGGAGAGCCTGGGCGGACCATAGCTACAATTCGGACAGGTCTTTCTCCTAACGGAACCATGTCACGAGGACGGAATAAATCGATATTGACACTAATACCCACCACATCCGATCTGGCTCCGGTGTGATCAAAAACCATCCTGCGATTCCATTCAGTCTTTGTAAAAAGTTTACAGCCCTCAATGAGGGTGTAGCTCGCCTGAGCGTCTCTGGCCTGTTCAGAGCCATCCGGGTACATTAGCGGTTCGTAACCCTGTACGTAGTATCCAAGCGTTGGGACCACATCGAGTTTTTGGATAGGTAAGAGCCATTCCACCGAATAATTTGCTGAAGCAACCACTGCATTAAAATCGGATGCGATTTTTGGTAATTCGTTTACGCCTCCAAAAATAGTGGGGATATCCAAATGTGGGTAGTTTTCCAAAAAGCCCGCTTTATAATTCGACAGATTAAATATCCTGACATCCACGCCCATTTGGAGCATATACCTGGCTTCATCGATAATTACGTTTGCTCCCCCGCCGGCATCGATCACGGGCAGGATGATCAGGAGACGCTTGCCGGAGAAGGCCCCCCGGCCTCTTTCGAGAGTCTCTTCCCTGGCTACCATAATGTTTGCCCGGCTTCGGATTCCATCCATGACCCGGTTGGGATTCATGAACGCTACGCTGTTGGCAATCAGGTCGATGCCATGTTTGTTGCGCAGTTTCTCCCCACTTTGCCTGGAAAGGACGTACCTTCTGCTATTGGAATAACTCTTTGACTGCGCATGAAAGATGTAAACATCATCTGCGATGACTTTTTTCCATCCCGCTTTGCCGGCCCGCAGGGTAAAATCGTCCTCTTCGCCGTACCCTTGCCCAAAATTCTCTTCATCGAAATAGCCAATTTCATCAATAAGTGTTTTACGAATCATCAGGCAAAAGCCATTTATCAACGGTACCTGAGGCAATATGCAGGCAGAATATTTGGCGATCAACCTGCTCATATCTGCCGGGGTCTGGTTTGGGGGTAACGTGTTGATCGCCCAATCGCCATCGCTGCTTAAAACCGGTATCGATTGCCAGGACGCAGTATTCGCCAGGGGCCCGACAATGCCAATTTTTTCATCAACCGTAATGGCGCGATACATCCGATCGAGCCATTCTGGGCCAACGATCGTGTCACTATTCAACAAAATAACAAACGGAGATAGAGAAGCATGCATGCCTATATTGGCTGCTAATGTGTATCCTTTTGCCTCGTCGTTCCGAATCAGCCCGCACCTGGGTTCGTTCGCAGCGAAGGTTTTGAGGTATCCCTTGGTGGGTTCGATACTGCCATCATCCACAATGATTATGGAGTATGGATCCGTGCTATGCGTTACAACCGATTCTAAATAGGCACGTACATCGTCAAATGCATTATGAACACAGACCACAATATCAATCGATTCCCGGTGGTGACCAACTTCTTTGCATTGAACGATATTCTGGCCCGAATTCAAAAAGCTGTCAAAAGCTGCTTTCCTTTTTCTCCGGGCGCGTTTCGCATTTCGATCATGGATCCGCTGGAGAAAGAAGTCCGCCAATTTTGCGCGGGACGTATCCGGTGGAATTACTTTACCCCACAGGCTCTTTATTAATAAAGCTATCCTCCATGAATTACTTAACTTGATTTTGTCCAATTCGAACGCAAGGGCAATAAGTTGTTGGTCCTTTTCACTCAATTGCTGAATATACTGTGTTCGATACATGCCAAGGTCATAATATTGATGCGTGACTGACTTTACCAAGTCAACCAGAGGCGCATCGTTAACATCGTTGGATGGTGGCTGTTGAGCTATTTGTGTATATACATCTCGCCATCGATAAGCATTCTGAGACAACAACCACTTCGAGCGAATCGTTTCTTGAGCGCCGTGGGCAAGTTGAGATCGTAATTCCGGGCTTTGAATCAATTGAGTCAGACATTCGAGCCATTCTTCGGGAGATGAAGCCAGCAACCCGTCCTGGCCATGGGTGATCATCTGCTCAAAGGGCTCTAAACGGCTATAGACCCCTGGAACGCCAATTGAAGAATACTCAAAAAATTTGAGCGGGCTCTTAGCACGATTGAATGGATTATCTACCAATGGCGCGATGAATATGTCTGCGTCATGGGTTTGAAAATCTCGGGCGAAGTCTACATACTCATATGAATGTGCTGGTATCCATTTAACCTGGGAGAAACCCGCAAGCATTTGTGGCGGTTTTATCCCCCAAAAGTGAACCTCGATCTCTTTCGGGAAAAGGCTAAAGAGGTGATACAGCACCGGGGCAATAAACTCGATATCGGGTTGGTGAGATTCGCTACCCATATAGCCGATAATTAGGGGGGAATGCCCATCCGAGTTAATTTTAGGCTCTCGCATCTCCCAAAGCGAGTCATCAAAGAAATTGGGCAAAACGGCAACATTCATTAATGAGCCCATTGAGCGCATCTTTTATTTTTTGTGTCGATACCGTCACAAGGTCCGCATCGCACATTGCTTGCAGCATTGGGAGAAGCGACTCGACGTAGTCCCGGTCTTTTCGCTCCGGATGATCGTCTGGAAGCATGAATAGAAGATCGTCGAGATCGAAAACCACCTTCTTGTTTTTCTGCCGAGCCTGGGCGATAACCGCCTCATACGTTTCCAGCTCACGAGGAAAATCACGTTGAACAAAAACCAGATCGCCCAGCGAAGCCCGTTCCGGGTAAATCTCACCGCCTTCTTTACCTTCGATGACCTCGATCCCCAACTGTCGCATCGGACCGCACAGACGTAAATGGGCACACGGGTCTTCCCCGTGATTTGAATAGAAAGTGATTGCCCGCAAGTTCATAGGTAAAGAGACAGACTCCATAATACATCCTGGTAACTTTACTCGATATCCGATTAAATAAACCGGATAATGAGAATTTTTCTAATAAACAATTACAATTTTAATGATGAAAACATGTTATGTCACTGATACCGCAATGAAATTTTACCAACAAGGTATTTCATTGCTCCATTTCCCTATATGTGGCAATGACCTTCTCGGGGTCACCCACCTCGATTAACCCCCCATGGCTTAGCAAGGCCGCACGCTGGCAACTTTTTAAAATCGTATCCATGGAGTGGGAAACCAGTAATATGGTCGTTCCATTTTCTCGGAACCTGGTAAAACGGTCGGTACATTTTTGTTGGAATGCTTCATCGCCAACCCCAAGGATTTCATCGACGATTAAAATTTCGGGTTGGTGAGCCGTTGCAACTGCAAAGCCCAACCTTGCATACATGCCGGATGAATAAGTGCGGACAGGAGCATCTATAAAATCATGCAGTTCCGAAAAATCCAGGATGCCTTGATAACATTCATCCATTTCTTTTCGATTGTAACCGAGTAATGATCCATTTAAATAGATATTCTCTCTGCCGGTCAGTTCAGGATGAAAACCTGCACCCAACTCCAACAAAGGCGCTATTTTTCCATAGACAACCACTCTGCCTTCTGTGGGCCGCAGGACTCGCGATATCACTTTTAGTAAAGTGCTCTTACCAGCCCCATTTTTCCCAATAATGCCGAATACCTCGCCACGCTTAATGGATAAATTCACATTATGTAAAGCCCAAAACGATTGGAAATGGATTTTTCCCTGTGCCAATCGAATGACATATTCTTTAAATGTACCTATTCGTTCCGAGGGGATCTGATATTTTACCGAAACATTTTCAATACAGATAACATCATTTTGAGCTTCGACGTTGGGCTGTGTAAACGTTTAATCATCAGACCTTATACGCAAATTCATTAGATTTCGAGGTAAAGAATAACCAACCAACGATCAGTACGCCGACAGCCCAAATCAAACCCGGAAGGATATCTGCCACACTTGGGAAGCGACCTTCGTAAATAGGTATCCTGAAAAGTTTAATCAATGGGTACATTGGGTTGAGTTTTTGAACGAATGGCAAGAGTCTTGCGGGATAAACCGTATCGGGATAAATGATAGGGGTTAGATACATCCATGCAGTCAGAATGATCTGGTACATTTCGGATACATCCGGGAAATAGATTGCCATCGTAGACAGAATCAACCCAAAGCCCAGCGAAAATGCCGCCAAGATCAACATGGAAACCGGCAGAAAGATGATGGATGGTTGGATAGACAGGTGAGTGAAAAGCATGACCAGGATTAAAGGCACAATCGATAACGCCAGATTTACTAAACCTGTACCAATTGCTGATATTCCAAAAATCGTGGGAGGAAAATAAATGCGTTGCAATAGATTTCCGCCCCAAACAATTCCATTCATCGCAGCAGTTGTTGCCTGAGAGAAAAAATTCCAGGCAATTATTCCACTTAATATGTAAGCCGGATAGGATGCAACGGTCTTAAAGAGTTGCGAAAAGACAATACTCAGGATGATCATAATCCCGAGTGGATTTAACATCGTCCAGGCCACACCCAAAACTGAGCGTTTATAGCGGCTTAAGATATCTCGCCGAACTAATTGACCAACCAAATAACGATATTTACCGACCTCGCGGATTTCTTCCAAAGCAGGAGAAACCCGCGAGGCGGAGTCATATACAGGTTTTATCGACATGTATGGTTCGTTCCCAAGTTTGATCTCACGGATTGATTATAAACGGTAACCTGGAATTTACGATGCTGACTTTCCACAATGAATAAATAAACCAATCATCTTTGGTTGAGTGTCCACAATTTGTATTAGCATCCCTTCCTTTGAGTTTGTAATTAATCAACCTATAATTCAGCAAGTTTTATGTGTTTTATGCCATAATAATTATGTCCGTTAACTAAATTTGCCCCTCTTGTGAACTCTTATTAAATTGTTTTTCAAGACATATGAGTGGAGAATGTATGTCAGAACCCTCGGATAATTCTGTTCAAATTTACAAAAATCGTATTGAGACAGAAACGAACTAACACTGCGTCCCATGGATCGTAGGGGTTCTGCGCCTTTTTCGAACATTTTCCTAGTTACACTTTTTTTTACGCCCAAAAATCGCCCAGCCGACAGCAACTCAAACCGTTAGGTAGTTTTTTGGGCTATATGACCCAAGTTGCCCGGCTGCACACTTGCCTAGCATACGGCATTGCCGTACAATAAACTCATGGAGTTCATCGAAGCCATTGCTTTTACAAAGCATGTGTTTGACTATCTCTCCGCAGAGGAATATCTGGGTTTGTAAAATTTCTTACTCCTGTATCCTGAAGCAGGAAAAATCGTTCGTGGCTCCGGCGGTGTTCGCAAAATCCGTTGGGCAATCGCGGAAAAAGGGAAAAGCGGAGGCGTGCGGGTGATCTATTACTTCAAAAAGCAGGATGACGAAATCTGGTTGTTGACGATTTACAGTAAAAATGAGGTAGAGAGCATTCCCGCTCATGTTCTCCGTCAGATCGCAAAGGAAATCGAAAATGGCTAAGTGTGATATTGGTCAGGAAATTCTCGAGGGTATTCAGGAAATCAAAGATTATAAGGCCGGCAAGAACGCATTGATTGTTCGCACCTTGAATGCGCCTTCTTCCCCAAAAGTTATTCGGCAAAGATTGAAGTTGTCGCAAGCCGCTTTTGCAGCATTGATGGGCGTTAGTCTGCGCACTGTCCAGGATTGGGAACAAGGCAGACGCAAGCCCAGCGGCCCAGCAGTTGCTTTGTTGAGAATTGCCGAGCAAAAACCGGACGTGTTTCTGCATTTGTCATAAACGAGCCGAGAGGCAGTCTGAAGGATAAAATTTTTCTAACAAAGCATACACTGGGCATCGGAGATCGCCCAAATTAAAGATGTCGAGATGGGGTAAGAGAATTGCTAGCCCGGAAATGCCTTAACGTTTCGTAAAACAGTGTGGTCAATTCCCAGCCGCACCATACCTGCATATTAGCGGCGGCATTTATATCACGTTAAACCTTCACCCATGACCACCCCATACAACCAGATCACGGCCCTTCACTACGCAGCCTACCGGCCTCCCTTACACGCTTTAATCTTAACGCGGGTGCTCTCGAGCAACGAGGCCTTCGACCAGGGTCTGGACGTGGGCTGCGGGACGGGGTATTCGGCGATCGCCCTTTCTAAATATTGCCGCCACGTGTTTGGCATCGATCCGAGCCAACCTATGCTGCAAAAAGCCGCGCCGCACGAAAAGATCACCTACCTGCCAGGCGTCGCGGATGATCTGCCTGTACCGGATCGATCCGTCGACGGAGTGACGTTTACGGGCTCGTTGTTCTATGCCAAATCCAGCGCGCTGGTCGAAGAGCTGCAAAGAGTCTGCCGGGCCCAGGCCCTGATCATCGCCTACGACTTTGAAGTCCTGCTGGCAGACGTTCTATTACAACGCGGCATCCGCCTGGATAAGGTCCAATCGGATTACGACTACGAGATCGATTTTTCGGATAGCCCCGGTTTGACCGAATTGATGAAAGGAAAAGAACAGATTGATCTTGGAGTATCGGCCTCGGAACTGGCCCATATTTTGCTGGCTTCTATTGCCCGGTATGCAGCCTTTGCACAGAAATATAATCTTACCGATCCATTCCGGAAATTAGTCGGCGAACTCGAAAGCATGCAGGAAAAACATATTCTGAAAGTAACTATTTATTTTTCAAAGTACCGGCTCAAAACCCGGTAAAAACGCTTGTAAAGCTGGCGGCGTTTTCCTAGTGGAGCTTTTGGGGATACCGGGTATGCTAAAATATAAACACGAATTCCGACCTTTTAAGGTTTAATTGTTGCTCCCAACGATCCCCAATAAGGAAAACCTAAAATGCCAGCTAACCCACCCGAACCGCAAATCCCACAGCCGGATAGCCCGGTCATCGCCTGGCTGCTCGACTCCGATCCCGCGATCCGCTGGCAGGTGCTGCGCGACCTGGCCGGCGCCTCGGAGGACGAGGTCGCGGCCGAGCGGGCCAAGGTCGGCCGCCAGGGCCTGGGTGCACGGCTGCTAGCTCTACAAGGAACCGATGGCCGCTGGGGTGGCGCGGCCTGGAACCACGGCTGGAACTCGACCATGCACGTGCTGATGCTGCTGCGCGACCTGGGTCTCGACCCGGCCGGCGACCCGGCCCGTCGCGCGCTGAGCGCCGTTCGCGACCGGGTGACCTGGCAGGGCAGCGGCCCAGAGGAATGCGACGACAACCCCTTCTTCGCCGGCGAGCTGGAGCCCTGCATCAATGGCCAGGTCGGCGCGGCCGGGGCCTACTTTGGCCAGAATGTGCAGGGCATCATCGAACGGCTGCTCGGCGAACAGCTACCCGACGGCGGCTGGAACTGCGAGGCGATCAACGGCTCGACGCGCTCGTCCTTCAACACCACCATCTGCGTGCTCGATGCGCTGCTCGAGCACGAGCTTGAAACCGGCGGCAGCCCGCAGGAGACCGCTGCCCGCCAGCGCGGACAGGAATACCTGCTCGAGCGCCGCCTCTTCCACCGGCGATCGACCGGCGCGGTGATCGAAAGGGACCGCAAGGACGGCAGCGTCTGGACCTCCTTCGCCTTCCCCACCTGGTGGCACTATGATGTGCTGCGCGGGCTCGAGTACCTGCGCCGCGCCGGCGTCACGCCCGACGAACGCCTGGCCGATGCCATCGAACTGCTCGCCGCCAAACGCGACGCCGACGGCTGCTGGCCGCTCGAGACCCAGTATTCCGGGGTGATGCCGGTCGAGATCGATGAAGGCACAGGCCGCCCGAGCCGCTGGAACACCCTGCGCGCTTTGCGCGTGCTGGACTGGTATTCAAGGAGGGATTAACGCCGGAAGAATATCGCAAGCCAAACGAGCTTCTCTTGCGCGCTGTTGCTGCCGATGATCTGCCGATCTTCTTTGAGCAGCAGCTCGATCCGGAAGCAAATACCATGGCAGCTTTCACTGCCCGGGACCCCAACGAACGGGAGGCCTTTATGGCCCACTGGCACCGGATTCTGGCCGACGAAAATAATATTATCCGGACCGTCATTTTTAATGGAAAAACTGCCGGGAGTGTCTCAAGTTACGAAGATGAAGGCAGGCCGGAAGTTACTTATTGGCTTGGCAGGGAATTTTGGGGCAAGGGTATTGCCACCTGGGCACTGACAGAATTTCTAGCCCACGACAATAAAACTCGTCCGATTTACGCACGAGTGGCAAAAGACAACCCTGGTTCACGGCGTGTGCTGGAAAAATGTGGCTTCATAATTATCGGCGAATCCATGGGTTTTGCCAACGCGCGCGGTCGAGAAATAGCAGAATTGCTCCTGGAATTGGGTGCAAATCAAAGCCGCGGAGTAGAATAACGGTCCTCACTGGTGCACTGGCACAAAAAGATGGTGTGGCCTGGTGTCCTTTCCGGTTGTTCGCAGCGGGCGGTGATTTAGCAGTAAGGAAATCGTTTGGATTAATTCGGGAAATAAATTGTATAATTTGTATAGAAAAGGGGCTTTTAAATAGCCCTTCGATTTGTACAAAAATGGTGTGGCCAATTCCGCTCGCGTTGCCCGGGGACGCAAAATCGCAGACCTGGCCACACCTTGCCATCTCTTATTAACCGCATTCAACAAACTGATCGGATGGGTTTCGTTACCGTCTTGAGTATTTTCTTGCATTGGCGTTCTGACCAATCTCAAGCATTTTGCCGTCCACCCAGTTCTCAGTAACATAAACCTTTAGGCGGATTTTCCAAACATTTGCGCGGGGAAAATGTTTACCTCTGGAGGCGAAATGAGCAAGGAACTTGAACTACTGGAAGACCTTCGTACAGAAATCGATGCGCTGGAATTCAAAGCCGAAGACAAGCTGGATACCTGCCGGCGCCGGACCGAAATGCTCACCAGGAGAATCTTCGGGGATAACAGCAATTATCTCAAGGAACTTGCCGATATCCGGTTTTCACCGGTGGTCTGGTTTTCCGGGATGACCGAAGAAGATGAACGGCCGGCCTGGAACAGCGGTAAATTCGAGTTACAGAACCTGATCAAGACCATGATCGAAGACCTGACCCTGTTCGGCGGCGTAATTACCGAAGGCGAACAGGTGGTCTTGGATCGCACCGACCAGCTCATTCAACAGTCTATTTTCGTGGTGCATGGCTACGATGAGGCGATGAAGCAGTCCATCGCCCAAACGCTGGAAAAATTGGGGCTCAAGCCGCTGATTCTGCACGAGCAGCCCAACAATGGCCGGGCCGTAATTGAGAAACTCATGGATTACAGGGAAAAATCCTCGTTTGCTGTGATCTTACTCTCCCCCGACGATCTTGCCTACAAGGTCGGCGAAGACCCCGCCACGGCCCGCTATCGCACAAAGCAGAATGTAGTTTTTGAACTCGGTTTCTTTCTCGGAAAACTGGGCAAGAACCGGGTCGTCGTCATTCATAAAGAAGCGGATAAATTCGAGACACCCTTGAATTTCTCGGACGTGTTGTTCGTGCCCTTCGACAATCGCGACAATTGGAAATTCGAGCTGGTGCGTGAGTTGAAGGCAGCCGGCTACAAGGCCGATGCGAACGCACTTACATAAAAAACCAACTGTAGCCTGCGGCCGGCCTCACTCACGTTGAGCCGAGGCAGACAATTCGCCTACCGGCCCGTACGCTTGGCCTTTGAGGTCCAGCAGCCGCCTGACTTTTTCGGCGGTCCCAGAACCGTTCCGGGGTGTGTGCACCATAACCCGCAGATCGGAAGAATCGCCCGCCTGGAAGAAGAGAAAATCGAAAACCAACTCACCGACCAGTGAGTTGTGTATGGTCTTATGCCCTTCGGAGACATTGAACACATCGTGGCGGGCCCACAGTTCGCGGAACTTCGGGCTGACCTGGTTCAATTCGGCGATCAGGCCGGTCCACCACGGGTCGTTGATAAAACGGCCGTACTCTGCGCGAAATTGGGCCACGTAGGCGCGTAACAGCCCCTCCCACTGCTCGCCTTTATACCCCGAGGGGAACGCAAACGATCGCCACATCAGGTTGCGGCTGCGCTCGGAAGACAGGTCATAGTCACCAAAGACGACGCTGTGGGCTGCATTCCAGGCCATCACGTTCATGCGCGCGTCGATTATAACGGCCGGCATCAGAAGCTGGTCGATGAACTGCTGCAATGCCGGGCCGATGGTGGGCGCTGCGTAGGTCTCGACCGGCGGCGGCTGTTTGAGGGCCAGTAAAAACAAATGGTCGCGTTCGCTCGCGTCCAATTGCAGCGCCCGCGCCAGGCTTTCCAGTAATTGCACCGAGACGTTGATGTCCCGCCCCTGCTCCAGCCAGGTATACCACTCCGGGCTTACCCCGGCCAGTTGGGCC
The DNA here is from genome assembly GCA_963704755.1 of uncultured Chloroflexia bacterium. Lineage (GTDB taxonomy): Bacteria > Chloroflexota > Anaerolineae > Anaerolineales > Anaerolineaceae > Bellilinea. Next base: position 3,299,149 of record OY969938.1, on the reverse strand, counting down.
ACCTCGCCGCGCCGCAAGCCGGGTGTGCGCCTGCGCGTCCCCCTGGGCAGCCCTACCTGTTCCGGCGACAAACGCGCGCGGCGGTTACGCAAGAAATCGGCCAATTCGTGATGGCGGTCTAATTCCACTGGGTCCATATCCTTCTAACCTGCTCTACTTCCTCGCAAAAACGGAAACTGGGAGTGCCGGTCCCAGGATAAACGCTGCTCTGGTACAAAGATGACCTTAATTATACACTTGCGAGAAATGCAATAAGCGGCATTATCAAATATATGTGGGGGGGTGGCGGGCTTCGCCCGCCACCCCCCCACAATCGGAACCATCAATTAAGTATTTGGAGGAAATAACCATGAAAGTATTTGTTACCGGTGCAACCGGATTCATCGGATCCGCAGTGGTCCACGAACTTCTCGAGGCCGGGCACCAGGTCACCGGCCTGGCTCGCTCGGATAAATCCGCAGCCGCCCTGACGGCTGCCGGCGCAGCCGTACAACGCGGCACGCTCGAAGATCTCGAAAGCCTGCACAGCGCTGCCGTCGCCGCGGACGGGGTCATTCACCTGGCCTTCAATCACGATTTCAGCGACTACGCCGAAGCGTCCGCCGTCGATCTGCGCGCCATCGAAACCATCGGAGATGCTCTGGCCGGCTCCAATAAGCCGTTCGCGGTCACCGGTGGGACGTTAGCGGTCACGTCTTTGGGACGCCCGGCGACCGAAGAAGATCGCGAAGCCGGCGCAGCCCCACGAACGGCCTCGCAAACCGCCACGGTCGCGCTGGCCGAACGCGGGATACGCTCCTCGATCGTGAGGCTGGCGCCTTGTGTGCACGATGAAAACCGCCAGGGCTTTGGCAGCGTGTTGGCCAACATTGCCCGCCAAAAAGGCGTATCGGCCTACGTCGGCGATGGCCTGAATCGCTGGCCGGCTATCCACCGGCTGGATGCGGCCCACCTGTTCCGGCTGGCGCTCGAATCGGCCCCGGCCGGTTCGCGGCTGCATGGCGCCGGGGAGGAGGGCATACCGGTTCGCGAAATCGCCGAGGCCATCGGCCGGCGCTGGCAGGTGCCGGTGGTCCGTATCGCTCCCGAAGAAGCGGCCGCCCACTTCGGCTTCCTCTCGATGGCGATCACGGTGGACAACCCCACATCGAACGCACTCACCCGCCGCTGGTTGGGTTGGGAGCCGGTCGGCCCAACCCTGGTCGCCGACATCGAGCAAAGTCACGCCGGGGCATAGAGAGAAATTTGACCAGAAAAAAAAACAGCGCGGCTCAGTTTGGGCCGCGCTGTTTTTATGCCGATCAAAACTCAATTTTCACGGAAGCCGTCCTAGAACTGTGGTCGCTTCGTTTTGCATCACGTCGGTACTGAGCGCCGGGCTGCCCATAATCACGCTGCTAAACCCGACGAAGATCGTCCCTTTGCGGAAGCCGAAAGCGCTGCCGCCAATCGATACTCCTCCGGCGTTGAGGTTGACGCTCCCGGTGATCCCGCCATCCGCAAAGTCCGGGATTTGGGTGACGGTGATCCCTTCGCTGGAGATCTGCTGCATGTTGCTATTGAGGTCCGAGACGAATTGGGCCTGGGCTGCTTCGGCCGCATTTACATCCGCCGCCTGTACCACCTCGACGGTAAAAATACTCGTGGTCTGAGAGCCATAGGTACACATTCTTCCTCCGCCAGACAGCGTGCTTTCCGTACCATCTCCGAACGAAGCGCCGGCGAGAGAAGATGCTTCCGCGCTGGGGATCAATTGGCAGGGGTCGATTGAAGTAGGTACGGACTGCACAGTCATATCCATCGTGGTGCCGGACTGGTCAGGGGTAGCCGCCGGTGTATCTGTGCTGGGCATGGCGGTGGGTATGACGGTTGGCATCACGGTAGCCGTCGGTTCGGACGTGGCGCTCGGCTGTGGCGTGGACGTAGCCGCCGGAGAGCAGGCGGCAAGCAGCATGACGATAGCCACAGAAACCAGTAGTACCGGTCGAGCCGGGCTGAATCGAACTCCCGTCTGCCGGCCGGGAGCAGCGCTTGCGCTCCGGCGAACAGCGGTGACTTTTTCAAATATTGTTTTTCCCATAGTGATCCTCCTTGCTAACCATAATGATTCGAAACCACCTGTTTCACCCAGGCCTTCCACGTCTGCTGTGCCGGCTCTCCATGGGTAGGCGAAAAGCACCGCGACATCGAATTATGTCGGGTGCAGTTGGGATGGACCCCTGAACAAACCTGTAAGCTTTAAATCGCCGCCGGCACATTGAGTCAACTCAAACGACAATGAAAAGCATAATTACAAAAACGGATTAGGTAGTTTTGACGATTATAGCACTTTCAAGACAATGTAGATCGTTATTATAATAAATGTACGCCCTACCTGTTGTTTCACCGCAGAGGCGCAGAGCACGCGGAGAAAGGAAAGAAAATCACAGAGCGCACAGAGTTCACAGAGAAAAGAAAAAAAGAAGAAGAAAAAATATTTAGAAAGAACGCCGGCGTAGGGTGCGTTTTAGGGCCGATATCCAGGGCTTTGGCGAATCATCACCACGTTTTGCTGTCTCAGGCGTGCCCGGAACGCACCGTTACGGCGCCGCCTTTACAAATAAAACCACGGAGGCACAGAGGCCACGGAGAAAAGTTTGGCACCTCGTTCGGCCCAGTCCGGCGAGGCTGCCTTTATGGACATATCCTATATTGCATAACAGGCTCAGGACACCCTGAGAAGAAGACCACGGAAGGTATGCTATGCCCTGACCTTGGTCGCACCGTCTTGTTGCATGAAGTACTACACATGGCACCAGGCCACCCGGTTTTAAGAGATTTTCCGAAAGCGCTGCATTTTGCCAATGCAAAATTAACAATAAAGACTGATAATAGTGATTGTTTTTACGAAAAAGACACCGGCAGGGTCTTCGACAACCCGGCTATAGATTTACTCGGTATTAAAAGGAAAAGACGGTCCAATGAAAGACAGGCTCATTAAATGGTTTATGTCGTTCAATACCTTTATTCTCAAACTCACCCGCGGGCGGCTGGGCAGCAAGCTGGGCACGCAGACCATCCTCATCCTGCACACCATCGGGCGCAAGTCGGGCGAAGACCGCGCCATCCCGATTGCCTATTTTAATTACGAAAACGGCTATTTGATCGTGGCCTCGAATTGGGGAAAAGATCGGCAGGCGGATTGGTACCTCAACCTCAAAAAAGACCCGCACGCCAGGCTGGAGGTCAAAGGCAAAGTCCTGCCTGTGACTGCCTACGAAGCCCAGGGCGAGGAATATGAGCGCCTGTGGGAATTCGCCACCCAACGCAACCCGCCTTATTTGGAATATCAAAAAATGACCGATCGCCACATCCCCATCATGATGTTTGAGCCAATCGGATAACCCATCGCGGGCAAGGAAAAAAGGCCTTCTCGGTCCGGAAGTTGTCCGAAAAGGAATTTGCAGTTACCAAACATGTGCGAATTGAGGCTGTCCAAAGTTGTTTTGAGACAGCCTCCTGGATCAGGGCAATCGCATCATACCAATTTAGTCCCAACAGAGAGATAATTTTGAGTGTTATTGGGGGCTACGCCTCCAATAACACTCAAAAAACCATTCTTTGGGGAATTGCCCTCGAAAAGCAGGCAGGCTGCAATCGCCCTGCCTCCTGGAGAGTTTAGACCTACTTTGATATCCAAGGGAAATAGAGCTTCGTTTCCGCATTGAAGTTGACTACCGCCGCCAGTTCCTGGCTCGTCAGGCATGTCTTGGCCGGCGCGGGGAAACCCGCGAGGTATTCCGCCTTCGCTGCGGCCGACGCCTTGTTCGGCAGGGCAGCGGCGAAGTTCAATATCACCGCCATCGAGCCGGGCTGGATGGTCAGTTCGTAGCCCCAATAAGGGTTATCATCGCCGTTCACAAAGTTGATCACACTTACCCCAACTCGCGGCGATTCGCCTTGAATGACATGCGCCAGGCGTGGATCGCTGGAGGTTGTACCCGTAAAATTCTGCATACTGGTGACCCATCGATCAGAAAGATCGGCGGTGGTGTCACCACTCGATGTGTTGAGAATGATCGTATTCGAATCCGAGCCCAGGTTACTCCCCACTCCCGTGGTGATGGTGATTGGATCGGTACCGGTATTGGTATAGATATCCGCCCAACGGGCAAAATTGTCGTCGGTTGGGACATAAAACTTACGCTGTACACTCAGAAAATCTACCACCTGTACCGGGAAAACAATCTGGCGATCCGAACATTCCAGGGAAGCCGGGCCGTTTTTGTTATAGATGATGTCAGACCCTCCGGTTGCTACCGGAAGTGTACCGTTGATCATCAGGGTATTGTAGCCGTCGAAGGCATCGTTCAAGGTTGAAGCTGTCGCACCACCGCTGATCGTGCTCGCGTTCACCGGGGCGGTGAAAGACCCTTCGCTGACGGCGCCGCTGGCCGAAGAGGACGTACTGAATGTGATATTGGTATCGGCGAACCACTTAAAATGGCTGCTATCGACCAATGAGATCGACCCCGTGGCGTTCGGCTTGACCCCATCTCCGGCCACATCGGTAGCCTTCAACTTGGTCTCGCCCGAAGAAGGCTTATTCTTGGGGCTCTTCTTGGCGTAGGAGACGTTGACACTCTCATCTCCGGCGATACTTCCCGCTCCCAATGCAACCCCATCCGAGAAAGGATCCAGGGATGCCAATGGCGAAGATGCGCTGGTCACCGGCGTGGTTGTTTGCGGCATAGCACTGGCCAATGTCGTGGTCGCCAGGGAGGCGCACAGCGCAAGGGCCGCAACCCCTGTCGCAAGCTTGTGCGAAAGCAGGGGGCTTTGAGCCGCTAAAATGCGCCGCCTTTTTTGGCTCATCCACTCCAGGGCCAAATTGGCCATCTCATCCGCCCCGGCTACTTTCTCCAACCGGCAGGTGGGGCCCAAATACGCATTGACCGCCTGGTTGGCCCAGTAACGCAGCCAGTTTTGCTGCTCATCCACCATCAGCAAAACCGGCGTTTCAACTGCCTGCAAGTATTTCCAGGCCAGCTCCGGGCGGCCGTTCCAGGACAACACCGCGGCGACGTCGTTTGCCCCGCTGACGGCCTGCAGCGCCACCGCCGTGCCCACGTCCACCCCGAAATAACTCACCGGCAGACCCTGGGCCTCGGGCTGTTTGCGCAGCCAATGCATGGCCGCCTGCAGCCGCTGCGCTGCGGCCGGGCCACGCAGATCATCCAACTGGAGGGCTAGGACCCCGAGTTGGGCGTTATAAAATGACTGACCCGCTTGTCGAATGGCTTCATCCAACCCTGCGCCATAAGCGGGCACGACAATCCACCGTAATGGGTTCGCCGGTGTGGATAAATGGATTGTAGCCAATGACTTTCCCAATCTTATCTGCATTTGCTTGAAATTTGGAATCATTGGACCTCCATAGAACACGCTTCTTCCATTAAAACTACCTGTTCAGTAAAGCGAGGCCATCGGGGCAACCGTCACCCATTTTTGGATATCCAGGGTGTGCTGGCCGGTGGCCTTGGGCCGGCGTACGCCGGGCAGGATCACGACATCATATATTTCTCCTTTACTCACTTCAAAACTCAGCCAATGTTTGATCTGGCCAGAGGGCAAATGAACCACGTACAACCCACGATGGGGTTGGGCCTGGTTCATTTGCAGCCTGTCGAGTAAAGGCAGACCGCTAAAAAGGTCGCTGCTCCTGGCTTGCGAAGAGCCGACCACAGCGTAATCACCGTAAAAAGCCAGCCCGCGTAAATAGCCTGGGGCTTCCACAACCGGCTCGAAACGCCCGTGCGATAGGTCCACATAGCCGAATTGGCCGGCCCCGGAATTGGTCAGCCACAAACGGTCCTGGTACCAGCGCGGCGAATGGGGCATGCAAAGGCCCGTCAAAATGGCCTGGTTTGCCTCCAGGTCGAAAACGGCGCCGCCATCCAGGCGCCGATCGCGCCAGCCCTCGCTGGTGGTGGTTTGGGCAAAACAGGTCATGTACGCCGGGCGGCCCTGGCGCAGGGCCAGTCCGTTGAGGTGGCAGACATCTTCGGCTGTAAAACTGTTCAGGAAGGGCGGCTGCCACAGCGGGACAAAGTTGAGCCTGGGGCTGGTGGTGGCCAGGCAGCTAAAGGCCGTGCAGGCAAAGTAAATCTGGCCATCCTCCCCCACCGCCAGGTCGTGGATATTGACTTGCCCGGTAGTGTAGCCCATTTGCGGAACGTAAAAGCGGTCGCAGCCATCATCCGTCAACCGGCCGGGCGGCAGGGCATTTTCGAGGCGCCAGATCTGGTACTGGGTGACCAGGTAAAGGCTTTGTGAACTGGGAGCCACCAGGCCCATTCCGTGCTCGAAGGTGTGCTCCGAGACGGCTAACTGCCCATCGGGCTTGAGGCCCACCAGGAACAAGCTGTTTTCGAGCTTACTGGTAAACCCCAGGCTGACCTGCTGCTCGGCCATCCACTCCGCGAAATGGGGGGAACATTCGACCTGGTAGTCCAGCAATTCGACCAGTTCGTACAAATCGATCGCAGCCAGGTTTTGCGCTTTTGTAGACATACGGACGCTATTCTTTCATTTGAACATAGCCCGCTGCTTTGGAATCGGATTTAGCGAAGGAGGGCGGGTCGAACCAAATACTGCGCAGAATTTCATCGGTCATAAAGCCCAGGGCCATGGGCTGGCGGATGCCGGGGAGCGCGACAATATCGTAAAGCTCGCGCATGGCGTCGCTTTCGATAAAAAACCAGTGCTCCACCTGGCCGGTCTGTAGATTGACGATAAAAAAGCCCAGATGAGCCTTTTGATTGCGCCGTTCCAATTCATCATCCAGGGCCAGGCCCGAATACACGTTGCCATAGCGCGGCTTCGACGATCCGACGATGGCATAGTCGCCCACGAAGCTCAGGCCGCGTAAAAACCCGGGCGCGAAGGTCACCGGCTCGAAAGCGCCGCGTTCCAGGTTCACCCAGCCAAATTGGCCGGTGCCGGAATTGGTCAGCCACAGCCGGTCGCGATACCAGCGCGGCGAGTGCGGCATGGATAAGCCCGTCAGGACGATCTGGTTGGTGTGCACATCCGTGATCGTGCCGCCGGCGCGGCGATGGTCGCGCCAGCCCTCCAGGGTATCGTCCTGGCTGACACTGCTGGCATAAGCCGGCAGGCCATCCACCAGGGCGATGCCGTTCAGGTGGCAGCGATCCCCAGACGCCAGGCCGGAAAGAAACGGCGGGGACCACAGCGGCACAAAATTGTATTGTTCGCTGACGCTGGCCAGGCAGCCAAAACGGGTAGCGACAAAAAGCACCCGCCCCTGTGCATCCACGGTCACATCGTGGGTGTTTAGCAGCCCGGTGGTGTAAGCCAGGCGGGGAATATACTGGCGATCATATCCCCCCTCGGCAAGCTGGCCGGGGCCCAAAGGGCACTCCATGCGCCAGATCTGGTAACGCGTGCTTAAATACAAAGTTTTCGAGCCGACCGCAGCGATACCCATACAACGCTGCATCGTCCGCTCGAAAACCGAAAGACTGCCATCAGGTTTAATGCCAAGAAAAAAAACTTTTTGGGCCGGGATGGTGAACGCCAGGCTGACTTTCTGGGCAGCCAACCAACCGGCTAATCCGCGCGAAACAGTGATTTCAAAGGATGGCGACTCTTGAAGATCGTCTAGATCAGAATCAACGGGCATTCCTTTTCACTTTTTCTGGATTTTCGGTTTGCAAATCCACCTTGGATTTCATTTTAGCCATTGTTTATCCTATTTGCAATATATAAACCGATATTGATTGTCTTCCGCACGCACTTATATAGGGTCTGACTGGACCATTGGCTAGTATTACACCGCAGAGGCGCAGAGGGCGCGGAGGGAAGAAGATTTAAACCACGGAGGCACGGAGTTCACGGAGAAAAGAAAGAGAAGAAGAGAAATTAATATTTTAAAGCCGTCGTAGGGTGCGTTTGAGGGCTGACGTCCCTGGCGCCGGCGAACCACCTGCCCACTAGCCCACCCTGGCGTGCCCGGAACGCACCGTTATGGCGCCGCCTTTACGAATCAAACCACGGAGCACACAGAGTTCACGGAGAAGAGAAAGTGAAGAAGAGAAATTAATATTTAAAGCCGTCGTAGGGTGCGTTTTAGGGCCGACGTCCCTGGCGCCGGCGAACCACCTGCCCACTAGCCTACCCTGGCGTGCCCGGAACGCACCGTTATGGCGCCGCCTTTACGAATCAAACCACGGAGCACACAGAGTTCACGGAGAAAAGAAGGAGAAGAAGAGAAATTAATATTTTAAAGCCGTCGTAGGGTGCGTTTTAGGGCTGACGTCCCTGGGGCCGGCGGACCACCAGCCCACCAGCCTACCCTGGCGTCCCCGGAACGCACCATTATGGCGCCGCCTTTACGAATCAAACCACGGAGCACACAGAGTTCACGGAGAAAAGAAAGAGAAGAAGAGAAATTAATATTTTAAAGCCGTCGTAGGGTGCGTTTTAGAGCTGACGTCCCTGGCGCAGGCGGACCACCTGCCCACCAGCCTACCCTGGCGTGCCCGGAACGCACCGTTATGGCGCCGCCTTTACGAATCAAACCACGGAGGCACGGAGAAAAACGAAGAATAAGGAGTTTTGAACAGGAAAGAATATTAATAAAAAGCAGATCGGCCCGGTCCCTCGCAACCCTCGGCCGAGGCCGCTCTTCAACGCCGGTTTTTTATTTCACCGCAGAGACGCAGAGAGCGCGGAGAAAGAAAAGGAAACCACGGAAGCATGGAGTTCACTGAGAAAAACGAAGATAAAAGAGTTTAGAACAGGAAAGAATATTTGTTAAAAGCAGATCGGCCCGGCCCCTCGCAACCCTCGGCCGTGGCCGCTCTTCAACGCTGGTTTGATCTGTCAAAATTGGTAGGGCAATAGGGAAGCGACTGTAATAATTTAAAGAGAAATATGTATAATGTAATTGTAACCAGGGGGATTTCGACAGGGTCTTCCGGCTATCCACTGCAAAATGGTGCTGCAAAAACCGGACCGCACCTTATTTTCTTTTCATGGTATTCGTTTGAAATGGAGATTATTAAAAGATCGGCATAAAAGATTTTTTAGGAGTATATCGCAATGAAGCGAGACATGGTTCTGATTCGAAAAATTCTCTTCGAGATAGAAGAGAAATATAAGCCAGGAGATGGCTTACTGTTTGGTCTTTTCATTGAAGGGTATGGTCTACCGATAATTGCCGAACACTGTGGTTTGCTTTTTCAACAGGGTTTAATTACCGAATATAAGCCAATATATGGAGATAATACCATTCTAGAATTTCAAATTGGAAACCTTACCAGCTCTGGTTATGACTACCTGGAATTAATTCGAAATGAAAGCGTTTGGGAAAATACAAAACAGGAGGTTGAAAAGAAAAACTTACCTCAAACCATAGAAATTTTTGCAAAAATCGCGGGTATATTTTTCGGTAATGTGATAAAAGAATTAAATGGGTAACGGTGTTTCTAAAATATTTTTATTTCTTGATTTCTTGAAAGACGATTCCCAAAGCATGTAAGGTGCGGTCAAAATCGGACCGCACGATTTTAGATCTTCAATTTATAATGACCAGAATAATCGCAGAGAAAAGATAATACTGATACCTAATGGAATCACCCCCATGCCCATCCAATACACCGACCCGGCCATCAACTACTACGTCGAAGACGTTGAAAAAGCAGTGCGTTTTTACACCGACCATTTTGGTTTCGTCGAAACCTTCCGTACCCACCAACACGGTAAACCGGACCACGTAGAGGTCCGGTTGGGTTCACTCACCCTGGGTCTGGCCTCCAAAAAGTCCGCCCAGGCCATGCACGGCCTACCGCTCGGCCATGATGCCGGATCCCCACGAGCCGAGCTGGTGGTTTGGACGGAGAACGTGGATGCAGCCTATGCGGACCTGATCGCCAAAGGCATCCCCAGCCTCAGCCCGCCTCACGATTTCCTATCCACGTTGCGTTCGGCCTGGGTTATGGACCCGGACGGCAATCCCATCCAGATCGTATCCCAGGTGGCGGACAGAAAAATCTCCCTAAACCCCGGTTAAACTTTCCCTCGCCCGAGCTGGCCTGACCGGATGCGGCCTTGAGGAAAGTCATAACCCCTTATGCTACAATAGATCCCAGCGGCAGCTATTCTCAACTTAATCGGTAAATGGAGGAAAATATGAGAGAACTGATCGTCGCTGAATTCATCACTCTGGACGGCGTGATCCAGGCGCCGGGCGGCGCGGAAGAAGATACCGATGGGGGCTTTACCCACGGCGGCTGGACCTGGCCCTATTGGCACGACGATATTGGCGCGCACTTCTTTCAGGCTATGTCCACAGCCGATACCCTCTTGCTGGGCCGGAAAACGTGGCAAATCCACGGCAACGCCTTCGAACCAATGGTGGGCGAACTCGTTCGGCGATGCGATGAACAACGTGCCCAAGTACGTTGTGTCCACCACGCTGCAATCCGCCTCGGCCTGGCGCAACTCCACCATCATCCGCGACAATGTCGCCGAATCGATTCGCCGGCTCAAAGAGCAGCCCGGCAAGAACATCCTCGTCGATGGCAGCAGCGTGTTGAACCAGACCCTGGCCCAGAACGACCTGGTGGATGAGTACGCGCTACACGTGTATCCCCTGGTGCTGGGCAGCGGCAAGCGCTTGTTCCCACCCGGGAAACGCCTCGACTTGAAATTGGTGGAGGCTACGCCTCTGCCGTCCGGCGTGGTGTATATGCGCTACCGGCGCGGGTAATCCAAAGGTGCGGCCGTTTGGCCGCACCTTTTTCTTTACAAATCCGGGAGCTGCCAGTCGATCGGCGCCAGGCCGGCCGACTGAAGCGCGGCGTTGGTTTTGGAGAAATGCCGGCAGCCGAAGAATCCGCGGGTAGCGGAGAGCGGCGACGGGTGCGGCGCTTTCAGCACCGTGTGGCGGTTGGTGTCGATCCACTCGGCTTTGCGTTGGGCATAGCTGCCCCACAGCAGAAAAACCACCTTGTCCCCCCGCGCGTTGACCGCCCGCAGCACCGCGTCGGTGAACTGCTCCCAGCCTTTGCCCTGGTGCGAATTGGCCTGGTGAGCGCGCACGGTCAGCACGGCATTGAGCAGCAGCACCCCTTGCTCGGCCCAGGGGACCAGGCAGCCGTTGTTAGGGATGCGGAAATGGACGTCGGCCTGCAATTCCTTGAAGATATTCACCAGTGAAGGCGGCACCACCACCCCTGGGCGTACGGAAAAGGCCAGTCCCTGGGCCTGGTTTTCGTCGTGGTAAGGGTCCTGGCCAATGATGACGACGCGCACGCGCTCGAAGGGCGTGTAGCGCAGCGCGTTGAACACGTCCTGTCCCGGCGGATAGACCTTATACTTGCGGCGCTCCTCGCCCACAAAGCGATAGAGCTGCTGGTAATAGGGTTGGGTCGTTTCGCTTTCCAGCGCGGAAAGCCAGCTATCCGGAATAGGCATTACCGGGCTCCTTACAGGGTGGATTTTGTTACGGCTTAATTTTACAACCAGATAAGAGGTTTAACCACGGAGGCACGGAGGTCACGGAGAAGAGAATAAAAAGGAGTGATCGGCCCGGTCTCTCCCCCCTTTCTGTCGGCCGAGGCCGCTCTTATTGGCTGGCCAGGAAAATTCACCGCAGAGGCGCGGAGAGCGCAGAGAAGATTTTATAAAAAAATGCACCGGCGTAGGGTGCGTTTTAGGGCTGACATCCCGTGCATGGTTGAATAACCATACCGTTGGCCTACCCTGGCGTGCCCGGAACGCACCGTTACAGCGCCGCCCTTTAAAATTCAGAAATGTAGGGTGGGTGCAGGGCCGATTCATAACGCCGGCTACCTACATACCGACAAGACCTACGAAACCTTGCCCGTAACCTACCATCCGGATATAACGGTGGGTTACGGGCAATCCCCGGGTTGGGACATCTGCTTTTTGTTCGCCAGCGTTGTTTATGAGCCCTGCACCCACCCTACGGCGCTAAATGTTTCACCGCTGATACGCGGACCATGGCACCGCCCGCCAGGGCGTGTGGAGCGCAGAGAAGAATTTTTAGAAGAGCGCTGTCGTAGGGTGCGTTTTAGGGCTGACATCCCGAGCATGGTTGAACACCAGGCAACTGGCCTACCCTGGCATGCCCGGAACGCACCGTTACAGCGCCGCCCTTTAAAAATTCAGAAATAAAAACCACAGAGGCACGGAGGACACGGAGAAAAGAAAGAAAAGAAAAAGAGAAATTGATGTTTAAAAGAACGATGGCCCAAAGTGGATCGGCCCGGTCTCCAGACCGAGGCCGCTCTTCAAGCTGATTTTATAAAGTTATTGTTTTGGGTTGTGAGGATCATGCTATTTGGCTATGCGTCAGGATAAAACGAAGTTGAAAAACCTGTAAGAAAATTGTATAATTTTAATTGGGAGAAAGGGGGACGTTGTTTTTCTTATTACCGACTTTTCCGCAATAGCACAGATAAATCTAGATCAAACCCTATTTAATTTTCATAACAGCTACATTAACGATACAACTTATTGTTCGTTAAATTACAACTTTAATTCACAGGAGAAAGAAATGAATTTTTATGGATTGAAATCGATATTTTCAGCAAAAAAAATGCCTTTTAAGCTCCGATTGGCAACTGAATCTTTGTATATTGCACAACCATGGGAAAAACCATACATAGAACCAAGTCTATCTAAAGTTATTTTCGATGAAGAAAAACCAAGAGTTATATTAGTTTCAGCAGTTGGCGCTACTGGAAAAACAGCTTTGGCGCAAGTATTATCAAATCAAACTGGTTTACCTATATTAGATCTGAGCAAACATAAGCCTGTTGGTGATAACACCCTTACTGGCATTATTACTACATCATTTAAAACTGAAGATTTAAGTCAAATATTCCTTGGGCTTGAAAATAGCACTTATGGAATGATCATCGATGGAATTGACGAAGGACGTTCTAAGACAAAAGAAAAGGCTTTCGAGGCATTTTTAGATAACATATGCCAGTTGTGTGGAAATTTGTCAGTAGGTACAAGTTTTGTTTTGCTAGGGCGTACAAAGACTCTTGAAGATTGTTGGCTTTATTTTATGGAAAAAGGTATAAGCACTGGATTAATATCTATCCTTCCTTTTGATATTGCCAGTGCAGAAAGGTATATTGACCAATACGTAAATATTGATAAAAGCAAAGATCTTGCACAATACAAAGAAGTAAGAAACTACATATTACAAATGCTTGGTAATGCGTTTGTTGGAAAGGAGAACAACGACTTTTTATCTTTTATTGGTTATCCTCCTGTTTTGGATGCTATTGTTACTCTGTTGTTCGAAGAAAGAAATTACTACAAACTGTTAAATCAAATCAAAAACCCCGATGGACATGATGTTGAAATTGACTTGCTAGTTAGAATATCAGATTACATACTCCAACGAGAAAAGGACCAAAAAGTAAAAGTTAATATACTAAGTAATTTGGTTTCAGACATGTCAAATCAATTGCAAGACCAAATATATACGAATGCATTCGGCGAAGAAGAACAATGCATTCGCCTTATTGCTTACTTATTAAATAAAACCATAAATCTGCAAATCATAGAAGAGCAACATATTAATGAAAAATATGAAGAAGCTCTAAAGTCATGGTTGCCAGAGCATCCGTTTATCTCTGGAAGAGGTTTTCGCAATGTTGTTTTTGAGGCAGTAGCTATTGCCAAATTAATGACATCGTGCAGACCTGAAAGCAAACAACTTGTTTTAGAATATTTGCAATCCAATAAATATAGCTATCATTTGATTTATTTTCTAAATTATTTCGCGCATAACAATTATTTACCTGCAGATTATTTGCACATTATTATCAGCTCTGCTCTTGAATTTACCTCCCCAACCACTTCCGTAGAAATAAATGTCGACGGTTTAGACTCAGACGAAATATTGCCGGTCCCTTTTTTAATCGAAATTGAGATCTTAATTGGGCCTGAACGTAATGTAACAAAAACTTTTAGCTTTACATCTACTTTAGAGAATAACATTACAATAAATTTGGGAGATCGATTGTCTAACACTAATATATTTTTGCCATGCAATGTCATTTTTTCGGGAAGTCAAGAATTAGAGTTCACCACCCCTGTTGAAATTTCAGCCAAAAATATAAAATTAAACGCCAACTCCTTAATACTTCGCCACTCAAAAACGACTGATTGGAAAAAAAACACCACTTTGGATGTATTGCTTCAAGCCCCAATTATTGAATCTCATCTAGAAAGCATTATTTTGAATGAGGTAAATTTATTGTTAATTTCTGATAATTTAAATGTTTTATCATATCCAGCAATAAAATATGCAATTAAAATTGAGAGCCTTCCACCTGATCTTAAAATTACTGAGAAGTATTTTCGACTAAAGCGGATACTAATGGAATTTCGTTCACATAGCAAAGGTAAAATGGCAAGATTTAAAGACAAAATTGAGCATGTGAGAATATTGAAAAACCAAACAGGTTCTGCTATATTACAAAAATTAATTGACGATCAAATTATCACGTTATCAGGGGTAATGTATTTTCTCCAACCAGATAAAATTAGCGAACATCTTGGTGTTTCTTACATTGACTTGCGTAAAGGAATGACTTCCGAAAAATTGATAAAATATTTGCAATCTATAGATGTATAGCTTGTATAATTTTCTCGCATTCTTGAGTGCTGAACTGATTCCAATATTCTCTTTTCAGCCCAATTAAGATTTAATTTTCTACCACCAAATCGTTTACCTGCTCGATATGGCAGTTAAAAGTAGGAGAGGCACAATTTTGATCGCATCTAATATACTCAAGAGTATTTTATCTGCCCTTCCACGAACCTCCTCCCCCTCCACCAATCCGCCCACGGCCAGAACCTGCACGTCCCCGTCCAGCCGGGAGGCGAAATCATAGGCGCTCCTCACCTGCGTCTCCAACGAGCTCCAAAACATGACCGCCATTTTGGAACTTACCTGGAAATTTATCGTAGATCAGTTATGATCGCAGCATAGATCATAAAACAGGTCTTTGGAGATTTATCATGGCATTGAAACGCTGGCTATACCGAGGGGGACGCCCGCACACCCTGGCCAAAATCCTCAACCGGGGCTGGGCCGCCCTCCATTCGTTGGGGATACTCCCCGCCGGTTTCGTCACCCTGGAGGTGGCGGGCAGAAAATCCGGAAAACTGGTCAGCTTCCCGCTGGCGATGGTCCAGATGAACGGAGAGCGCTACCTGGTATCCATGTTGGGCGCGGAGGCGAACTGGGTGCGCAACGTCAGGGCAGCCCATGGACGGGCAAAACTTGTCCATGGGGTCAGCGAGCAGGTCCGCCTGGAAGAGGTGGATATCCGCGCAAGAGCGCCGATCCTGAAGGCTTATCTGCAAATTGCGCCGGGGGCGCGCCCGCACATCCCCGTTCACAAAGATGCGCCGACCTCGGAATTCGAGGAAATCGCTCCCAACTATCCGGTATTCCGGGTGGAAACCATTCAATAACCCGCCGGCCTGACGAAACTATTCATCCTCCGCGAACAGGTGTCGATAAAAGAGCTCGGGGTTCGCCAAAAACTCGTGGGTGATTTGATAATGTTCGGTGTCCTTATACTCGACCGGCGTGATGGGATTTTGATCGAAACTGTAGATCAGCGCCCCGGGATAACTGAGGAGGATCGGCGAATGGGTGGCGATGATGAACTGGGCGTTGCCGGATTTCTCGAGTTCATGGATAATCACCAGCAGAGATAATTGTCTTTTGGGGGATAAGGCCGCCTCTGGCTCGTCTAATATGTAGATGCCTTTCCTGAACCGGTTTTCGAAGAGCGCCAGGAACGCCTCACCATGCGATTGGCCATGCAAAGACTTGCCGCCATAGGCGCCATACAGCCCCGGATCATCGCTGGCCATGTCATCGATATAGCTGGCAAAGTTGAAGAAACTCTCCGCCCGCATAAAGAAGCCATCCGTCACCCTGGGGAACCACGAAAATCGCAGCAGCGAGCCCAGGTCGGATTCGGTTTTGCGAAATGGATAAGTGTGGTTGCGGTTCCCGCCCGAGGGATTGAACCCGCAATTTTCCGCGATTGCCTCCAGCAGCGTCGATTTTCCCGATCCATTTTCGCCCACAAAGAAGGTGACATTCGCGGTGAAATCAAGATTGATCCCGCTTGAAAACACCGGAATGTTAAATGGATATTTGCGTTCATCTTCAATATTGCCAATCGTGCGGATTGAATTTAAAAAGGGCATGGGGTAACCAGTTTTTTTAGTTAAGGAACTGCTCAGTACCCTGAAAAATGTTCCCGAATTCAAGGTGTTTGCGAGGACGCCGCTCCCATAAACACCCGAAATTCAGGGTTCCTCCAGGTCAGCCGGAGCAGTTGTGTATTTAAATGAATTGTACCCAAGATCGAATAAAGAAAATCACCGATTCGGCGCAGCGGTTCACGGAACCCACCAAAAACATGATTACGCTATGCGCCGGCCAGAAATCGAATGGGTATTCAGCTCTAGCGAACCGGCCTGGCCGCCGGCGGAGAAATCACCAGCCTGTGTTTTCGGGTGGTCAATAAAAACCCAGGCCCTCAAAAATTAGACAATCATTGGAGCAATTGTATAATTTACATACGTCTATGGGATTTTCATTCCAATTCCCAGGCCATCCCAAAAGCGATGCGCCCGCTTTTGGTCGCACCGCCCGTTCTTTCCCTCACACTTTGATCATCATAAGGAGTTCGCATGGCACATACGCAACCACAAGGTTTTCTGGCTACCCCACCTACCGGTACGGGACCCGGGGTAGTGGTTCTGCATGCCTGGTGGGGGTTGAATGACACCATCCAGGCCCTCTGTACGCGGCTGGCCGATAACGGCTTCGTGGCCTTTGCCCCCGACCTCTATCACGGTAAAGTCGCCGACACCATCCCTGCCGCAGAAGCCTTGAGCAACAGGCTCCGCCAAAACGTATCCCAGGCCAGGACCGAAGCCGCCGAAGCGGCAATGTATCTCAACGAACTGGCCGGCGCCGGCCTGGCCGTAATGGGGTTCTCGCTGGGCGCCTATTTCGCCCTCGACCTGGCCGCCGCCAATCCCGACTTCATCCGTAAGGTGGTCATTTTTTACGGCAGCGGGGCGGGCGACTACAGCAAATCAAAGGCCGCCTACCTGGGGCACTTTGCCGAAACGGATCCTTTCGAATCACCGGCCGAGGTGGCCCGCCTGGAAGAATCGTTAAAGCGCGCCGGCCGCCCGGTGGCCTTCCATACTTACCCCGGTACGGGGCACTGGTTCTTCGAGCCCGACCGAACCGACGCGTACAACCCGGCGGCTTCGGTGCTGGCCTGGGACCGGACCCTGGCGTTTCTGAAAGATTCCTCCACCTTGTGACTCCTCTGTTTGCCCGCAGCCAGGATATCGCCCTGCCCGGCCGGCGCCTCGAGCGCACACGCGGGCTGTGGCAGACGGTGACTTACCAGCAGCGCCAGTTTCTCAATTGGGCCGGCCCTTTTGTAACTCCTCAGCCGTCGCAATTAAACCAGGTGTTTTTATTATTTTTGCACGCTTCGCGTGCAAAAATAATAAAAACACCCTCCCCTTCTGAACTTGCTTGAGCAGCCACAAAAAAAAATGGTGACGCCTACGCTACGAAGGCTGGGCAGTTACAGACATTTATAATATTCATCCGCTTCGGGGATATTCCCTGGGGGGCAAATCGATGACTTTCATATATAATAGAATATGCCAGGGTCACAGTTTTCGCAAAACCGGTCCTGCCGGTCCTGGATGCAATGAAGCAAAAAGTGAAATAAAGGAATCTCGCGATCGCGAAAAAACGGCCATCATAGCGTGCAATAGACGGGTGGAGAGCAGCACGATTTAATAGCATTTTTCTCAATTCGCGTATTACCTGACCGCGGGCTTTGCCCAGGCTCGCCATAACTTAATTTGGGCAATTTTGGCTCGTTTGACGCGCGGGGAAATAAAAATGCGCCTACAAAAACTGATCCTCAGGCACAGAAGGGTATTATTTCGTGAATAATTTACAGGAATCCAGCCAGCCAGCATCTTCTGCAAGAAGGCTGCAACAGGTGATGCGCCAGCATCCGCTGTTCTCTTTCTTTTTCATGTCGTACGCTTTTTCCTGGATCATTTTGATCCCCTATATTCTCTCTGTTTGGGGCCTCATCAAAGGGGATTACACGATCGCCTTCGTTCTTAACCCCTTTGTCGGGCCAACTTTAGCGGCCATCATCATGACCAATCTCACCGAGGGCAAGGCCGGTCTGCTTCACTTGCGGAATCGGTTGAGGCAAGTGCGTGCAAGCTGGCAGTGGTATCTGTTCGTCCTGCTGGGCATCCCGGCATTGATCCTGATTGGGATCTGCGTCATCCCTGGCGCGCTGGCCAGCTTTCAGGGGCTTCAGCCTGTCTTGCTGGTGAGTTATCCCTTCACTTTTATCGCCGTCTTCTTCGGCGGCGGCCCGCTGGGGGAAGAAATCGGTTGGCGGGGCTTTGCTTTGCCGCGCTTGCAATCGCGTTATGGCGCCTTGCGGGGCACCTTGCTCCTGGGGGTTTTATGGACCTGTTGGCATTTGCCGCACTTCCTGACCCCGGCACAAGGGGGTGGCCCTGGCACCGGATGGGCTACGTTCCTGACGAACTTCCCCATTTTTCTGCTGCTGGTATTGGCGCTCTCCATCCTCTTGACCTGGATTTTTAACCATAACCAGGGCAGCCTCTTTATCTCGATTCTGGCGCATGCCAGTGTCAATACTCCCCAGGTTGTTTTGGTTCCGCTCTTCCTGGCCTTGGACACCACCAGCCTGAACCTGGCTGCCCTCATCGGTTTTGGGATTCCGGCCCTGGTGATCGTTATCCTGACCCGTGGCCAGCTTGGCTACCAGCCCAGCCAGGAGCCGCCCGTGATGTTAGGGGAAATCGAACCGCAGCCCATCCATTGATTCCATCTCTAGCCGGAACCAGGCCGTATCTACCGCAAGTGCACATAGCTTGAGGATTAACATCCAAGAGGCTGTCCCAAAGTTGTTTTAGGAGAGCCTCTTTTTTTGAATTTTTCGTAACTACTCAGGCTCCTGTTAAAAAATCCCCGAATTTGAGGTGTTTGCGAGGGCTTCGCCCCCGCAAACACCTCAAATTCGGGGCCCTTCCCTGTTAGGTTGAGCAGTTACAATTTTTCTTATACTTCCCCCGATCAGCAAACAGGAAACTTAAAGCTCAAACTTGACGAACAGCCTCCGCGTAAATACAATATATGCACAAAGAGGTAATCAATGGACATGACCATCCGTTCAAAAATTGTAAAAATCGGTAATTCCCGCGGAATTCGTATTCCTCATACCATTTTGGAACAGGCCGGGCTGATTGATGAGGTCGAGATGAAAGTCGAAGGAAATAAACTCATCATCCAGGCAGCGCACCTTCCACGCCAGGGTTGGGGCGACCGCTTTGCCGGAATGGCAGGGCAGGGTGACGACCACTTACTGGATGGGCCCGCTTCCACTCAATGGGATGAGGAAGAATGGACATGGTAGTCAAACGGTTCGAAGTCTATCTTATCAACCTGGACCCCACGATTGGAAGCGAGATCCAAAAAACGCGTCCCTGCCTTATCATCTCGCCAGATGAGATGAACAATTACATCGCAACGGTTATCGTAGCCCCGATGACGGCCAGAGGACGAAACTACCCAACCCGTGTGAATTGCCAGTTTGAAGGGAAAGCCGGGCAAATCGTCCTGGATCAAATCCGCACTGTGGATAAGATCCGCCTGGTAAAAAAGCTTGGAGGAATCGATAAAACTACCCAGGGTGATGTTGTGGCGATTTTATTAGAGATGTTCGCCGAATAATTTAAATCCATCCGCAACTACTCGGCTGCTGCAAAAAAAGAGGGGTGTTTTTATTGTTTTTCGCGTGCTTCGCACGCGAAAAACAATAAAAACACCCCTCTTTTCCGAACTAGCCTGAGAAAATGGGCAATTAATTGTATAATCACAGCGGCCGATCAATGAGCGCAGGGCGCCAGGTCATGCGTTCAACTCTGCTCTTATCCGGGTCGCTGGGTACACTGCCTTATTTATATTTGCGCTGGCAAAATAAGCGGTCCTCCAATAGGATCGATCACCGGCTTGGATTGGGGAGCATTTTACAAGGACAATTTATCTATATGACAATCTTGCAAGAAGTGATCGATAACCTGCCCGAGGGGACGATTAGAGATATTCATTTGGGGGAACATTGGAACGCAGTTGTGGCCCAGGTGGACGGTCACTTAAGCTGCGGGATGGCATCCAACCCGGCTCGATTCGAGATACCCGCCCGGCAAGTGCCGGCCGGATTGGCCGGGACCTTACAGGCCCGCCCTGCTCGCGCACTATGCAGTATGGCCGCCCAACCCGATTTGCTGCTCGCCAGCGTGGGCGTAGCGACCATGAATGCATTGATGCCCCGCCGGCCGGAATGTTGGGTGGATCGTAATGCCGAGCAGGTCATCGTCCAGCGCGGCGCCGGCAAACGGGTAGCCATGATCGGGCATTTCCCCGCCGTCCCGGTCCTGCGCCAACAGGTCGGCCGATTGGATGTGCTCGAATTGAATCCCCAGCCCGGGGACTACCCTGCCGATGCGGCGCCCGAAGTGATCCCGCAGGCCGACGTGGTCGCCATCACCGGCATGACCCTGATCAACGGCACCCTGGAAGGACTGTTGAAGCTTTGTTCCCCCCAGGCGTACGTGATCATGCTGGGACCCAGCACCTTACTCAGCCCGGTGCTTTTCGATTACGGCATCGATCTGTTAGGCGGGTCGGTGGTCGAAAACCTGGATCCCGTCCTGCAAGCGGTCGATAGCGGATTTGCGGAAAAAATCTTCCCCCTGGGTGTGCGCATGGTCATTATGTCCCGGGAGAAAATGGCGGCGTAGATCCATTCAAAGTGTGCTTTTTAAGGGTGTGGATCGGGCGGAGGGCTTTTTTAGCGGGATCAGCCGGTCTACCCGGGCCAGGTAAGCTTTGTATTCTTTGCCAAACACCTCCCGAAGCTGCTTTTCCTCTGCGCGGATGAAGATCATTACCCCGGCGTAGAGGAAAACCGAAGCTACCAGGTAGACCCAGGTCAACGTCAACAGGGTAGTGCCGGGCAGGATGAAAAACGTCACGCTGGAATAGATCGGGTTGCGCACGATGCCGTACGCGCCGGTGGTGATCAGTTTGCCCTGGGGAAAGCCGGTCAGCAACTGGACCATGGCCGTTCCCCACAAGGCCAACCCGAGCAGGAGCAAGACATAACCCAGCGGTTGCAGAAAAGCCAGGAAGCCGGGCAGCGCGGCGACTTGCGGCAAATATACCTGAACCAGGATAGCGGCGATCAAGGACGGCAGCATAAACAGGATGATTTTGCCGCCCTGGCCAATGATATTCATCCCGTGCTGCTTTTGAAAAATAGTTGTCATGATCCTTTTCCTTATCAAATCCGAATTATTCAGAGAATGATTGGCGACTTCTCCAAAAAAGGGCTCCTTTCAGGAGAGGAGCGCGATCCAGGTGAAATGGGGGCCGAAGAGGCGCACAAAGCCGCGCAGCTTGCCCGGCAGCGGGCAGCCAGCCGCCACGCAGGCATAATCGACCGGGCCGCAGGAAGTCGCGATCCCCCGGCTGCCCAGGCAATCCAACCGGACCCGGGCCATGCGGATAGCGCGGAGGTAGCCGGCCACGACGGTCGCAGCAGCCAGGAGTAAATACAGCCGCCAGGGCAAGGCTTAAAACAATCCGAAATCGGGCCATAACCCACCTCCCCCAAAAAAACCGGACCTGTTTTGTGATTGAATTGTATGGATAAGGGAATTTAGGAGCTGAGTCCTGAGTTAATTATATATCCCGGCGGTCAGTTGTGCAGGGGCTAGTTGGGGAAAAAGAGAATCGAGAGTAGAAAATGGTTGATGAGGCATGGGTTGTTAGCTGGTAGCTTTTAGCGGTTAGCTGGTAGCTTTTAGCATTTAGCTGTTAGCGGCTAGCCCCTGGTGGAGGCGTGGCTTAGAAAAGTGATGGCTTAGGCCGTGCAAGTTAAAATATGCCGGCGCCAGGAAGTGGCAAAAAGTGCCGGTTTGGCCAGCCTATCGACTGGCTAAACCGGCGCCTTGCCCCATTTTTCTGCTTCCCTCCAAATCAAAAACCGATTTGGAGGGAAGAGCTTAATCCCCGTTTTATTTCGCTCAAGCGACGGCTGCCACCCCGCGGTGACTGATCCACAGCCGGATAAATTTGACTCCCGTAGAAATCACGTGGATCCCGAGGACCAGCACGACGAAGAGGACAAAATTATGCGTGGTCGTTTGCCAGATGGTGTTGAGGCCGTTGTAGGCTTCACTTCCGGCCGGGGCCAGCCGGGCCTGACTGATCTGCTGCATAAAGCCGGGATTCCAGATCGCCCGATCGGCGAACATCCATATTGCCACTGCAAAACCGGCCACGTGCGAAAAGAAATCCAGGGCCATCAACGGCAGGGTCCATTTTCCAATGATCAATTTCAACGATTCGGTGAAGATACTGATCGCTGCAGTGGCCCAGATGAAGGGCAGGAAGCTGCGGAACACTTCTTCATTGAAGACCGGGATGACCGTCAAGGGCTGGCCACCTACCGAAGTCCACACACCGAACAGATTGAGCGCGTAGCTGACCAGAGCAACAAACAGGATGGTGAAGACGATGCCGGCGATCGGGTCGGCCCGGCCGATCCTGCGTTCAGCATCCGGCAGGGGTGGCAGATCGGAGGGCTTCCAGTCATCCACCTCGTCGATTTTGCCTTTCATCGCCCCGGTGTACTCAAAAATCGCGAAGATGACCGTAACCCAGGCGAAGGTCTGGATGTAAGCGGAGAAGAGCGTCCCCAGCGCACCGATGAAATGATCCAGCGCCTGCGGTGGCGTTTGCACGGTCTGGACCACGAACAGCACCAACATGGCGATGCCAAGGGCCGCGAACACAATTTTGAGAATGGATAAATAGGTTGGGAAGATGTCCGGCCCGATCAGGAAGCGCTTCGACCCGCGGTATTTATCAGCCAGCCTGGACGGCGCGCCCAGCTCGATCAGTACCGCTTCCACATCCTTACGGGTTGCCTCGCGGCCCTGAAGGCGGTCTTCCAACATATCCTCGATCAGGCTTTTAAGCTCTTTCTCGATATCTGCGCGTTGCTTTTCCGGCAGGTTTTGGGTCACCGCGTAGGTGTAGCGATCAATTAGATCCATTTCCATCGTTTCCTCCGATCAAATCGTCCAGGCTGTTCTCGATCCGTTTCCATTCGGTGCACAGCAGCCGGTACGTTTCTTTTCCGGCCGGGCTCAAGATGTAGTACTTGCGCGGCCGCGTTTCGTTGGTATCCCACTGGCTTTCCAGCAGTTCCTGCTTTTCCAGGCGGCGCAGCAGCGGGTAGAGCGTACCCGGGTCGATCTCGACACCTTTTTCCTCCAGCACGGAGACCAGCGAGTAGCCGTACTGCGGCTCGAACAACAGGCTCAGCACCGCCAGGATGATCGTTCCGCGCCGCAGCTCCTGGGTTAATCCCTCTAAAGTTTCATTAGCTTCAGGCATAAGGTTTACCTCTGGACAATATTATACTGTATATCACACACTAATGTCAATACATCAATATTAGAATATTTTTATTGATAGGGAATTGAATTATCCTCAAGAAGGAAAAAACCAAAAAGCTACTTGCAAATTGTCAAAAAAGAAAACCATAGAGCATACAGAGTTCACAGAGAAAAGAAAGAGAAGAGGAGAAACTATTTTGAAAACGTGCCGTTATGGCTCCGCCCTACAAATAAACCCTATTGAATTTCGGGGTTTTCTTAACGTGGGCCTGAACCGCATAAATTTCAAAGAAAATTATGATAAATACATCCCGTCGAGCAACCGTATAATTAACGTGAATTCGGGATAAAAGAAAAGAGAAGTAATTTGAGTGTGTTTTTATTCGTGGCGGTTGCACCGCCACGAATAAAAACACACTCAAAAACCCTTATCCCGAACGGACGTTAATTAATTCGCTTGATTTAACTTTCCAAATATAAACGAATTTCATATTTCTCGCGCAATCATCAGCCTGCATCACAGGGGGAAATTAAATGATAAAGCGCCTGCTCATCGTTGCAGCGATTCCGGTCTTTCTTGTCATTCTCGCCATTACCCGGCCTACCAGCGCGGACACGTCCGGCCCGCCGCGCGGGGTAATCGGTGACGGCTGGGCGGATGTGGTCCTGGGCAAACCGGACTTCACCGGGCTGGCTCCCAACGAAGTGACCGCGGCGCGGGTCTTCAACGGCGGCGGCGTGATTGTGGACCGCAGCGTGAGCCCCAACCGCCTGTACGTCTATGACGGCGCTAACAGCCGCGTTTTAGGCATGGACCATCTGGGAGTTTGCAGCGCCGGGACCAACCAGGGCGCCGAATGTACGGCCGACTCGGATTGCCCCGCATCGGCCTGCGCCATCCAGGATGGGCGCGGCGCCGACCTGGTCATCGGCCAGCCGGATTTCAGCAGTTCCGGGTGTAATGGTGACAGCAACTTCCAGGATTATCCCAACCGCGCCCCGGCCAGCGCCAGCACCCTGTGCGGTCTATGGGAACAGCAGGTCAGCCCGCTGGAAGGCGGCTCAGGCGCCAATATGGCCCTGGATTCCGCGGGCAACCTGTACGTGCCGGACTGGGATAACAACCGTGTTTTACTTTATTACAGCCCCTTTACAACCGATACGATTGCCGACGATGTGTGGGGCCAGGAGGACTTTAGCGGAAACGCGTGTAACGAAGGCCGGGGGTTATCCCATTCGGACCAAAGCAGCCTGTGTCTGCGCAGTATTTATAATGAAGGTTTTGTGGGTGGTGTGGGACTCGATGCAGAGAACAATTTGTGGATTACCGACAACCAGAATAACCGCGTTTTGCGTTTTACCTATGACCCCGCCACCGGGCGTGCCGGCCACGACGCCGATCTTGTCCTCGGGCAGCCAAACTTTACTTCGGGGCAACGTGGTTCAACCCTCGATCATATGTGGGCACCGGCTGCGGTCCGAGTCGA
Organism: uncultured Chloroflexia bacterium; assembly: GCA_963704755.1. GTDB lineage: Bacteria > Chloroflexota > Anaerolineae > Anaerolineales > Anaerolineaceae > Bellilinea. The sequence continues at coordinate 3,274,022 of OY969938.1, read as the reverse complement.
TTCAGCCGGCAGCGTATATGTAGCGGACTCACTCAATGGCCGCATCCTCATCTTCGATCCACCGCTGGCCTCAGGCATGAGTGCTACCCGCCAGCTAGGCGAGGACCTGGATTTGCACGAACCGGTCGGCATCGAGTTTGACCTGGATGGCAATATCTGGGTTAACGACCGCAGCAACTTCCAACTGCTGCGCTTCAACCCGGAAGGCGTGGTCGACCGGGTCCTCTTCAAAGATGTGCCCAACTACACCAAGAAGTGTGGTGGCAGTTACACCGGGGACGGTCCACGCTTCTATTTTCCAGGCACAAAAACCAGCATTGATTCGTGGAACATGTGTGACTCAATGGGCTCGTTGGGCATCGACTCCGACGGCAACTTGTTTGTTTACACAATGAATAGCTGGCAGGATGTCTGGCGGTTCCCGGCGCCTTTTCCTACTCCCACGGTGGGCAAAGCTCACTCAGCCGACCATCAGATATTCAAGCCATATACCATGCACGAATTCAACCATACTTCGCCAAACGCCATGATCTCGCCGCGAGGAATCGTCACCGAATCGGGGCAGTTGATCGTGTCTGACATGGGCCGGATCCTGTTTTGGAACCGTGCTCCGGCTGACCTGAGCGACGGTCTTCCCGCGGATGGTTACGTCGGCGCTCCGAATTTCAACACCCACACCTCCCCCAATTACAACAAACTCGACGCCGACGGGCAATTTCATATGTACGCCACCCAGGGAGACGACATCGAGGTTTTCAATTTGCCACTCACGAGCGGCGACAAACCATTTCAATATATCGGCAACCCGTTGAATGTCCTTAGCGGAGAGACCACAAATTTTATCCTCACAGCTTCCACCGACGAGGAAGAAACCGATAGCGATTCGACCAACTCGTTCGTCCAATCCTTTTACAATTACAGTACAAACAGCATCGAAGATGCAACCATGTGGGGCGCCAAACTGGAAACAGGGGATATCGCAGCTACCAAAGATGGCAAATACCTGTGGATCAGCGATTCGGAGAACAGCCGCATACTACGGGTGCGGGATCCCCTGACCAACCCCACCGTGGACGTGGTTATCGGCCAGCCGGATATCTCTTCGAACCAGTGCAACCAGGGGCTGAGCGCTCCCACTGCTCGTACGCTGTGTTATCCCGGGCACATCTCGATCGACAACGATGGTAACCTGTATGTGGCCGACCATTCGCTGGAGGCCCGCGGCAACCGCCGCTTGCTGGAATACGACGTGTCCAATTTCCCGGACCAGCCTAACCATGTGATTTATTCCGTCTCCGCCAATCGAGTGTATGGCACCGGCGGAAGTTTTACCAGGGCCACCTGCACCACCCCCGACTGCGGCCCGTGGGAACCCGCCTTCGATAAGGACGGCAAGATGTATCTGGGCTACAACGGCTACCTGGGCAGCCGCTTCGCGCTCATCTACGACAGCCCGTTGACCAACCAGACCCCAACCGGAGCGTTGAATGACTATTTCTCGATGGGCTTTACCACCTATTTTGACCGCTACGGCACTTTGTACGTCGGCGATCTAAACCGCGGGCGGGTGCTAGTATATTTCTTCGACCAGCCCCAGCAGGGCTACACCGTCAGCGGCAAGCTGGTCAACCAGAAAGGGTACGGCGTCCCCAACGGGCAGATCCAGGTCGAACACTACATCTGGAAGGCAACCAGCGACAGCCAGGGTAATTTTGCCCTCCAAAAAGTGACCCCCGGTGACTACAATTTCGTTTCCAGCCAGGGCAAGTGCACCTTCAATTCCCTCCAGAACGCCGTCCACGTGACCGGGGATATGGGAAACCAGAATATCCAGGGAGACTGCTATTACACGATCAGCGGAAAGGTCATGGACGGGGCTGCGCCGCTGGCGGGCGTCGTGGTATCGACCCAAACGGGCCAAAGCGTCACCACCGGCGCGGACGGAGTGTTCACACTGGCCGGTTTGCCTCCGGATACCTACACTTTGAGCGTGTCTAAAAACGAGTATTATTTCAGCCAGGCTTCGCTGGCGGCAAACCTGACCAACCAGGACCTGCAAGGCATCACCTTCTCGGGGGAGCCCAGCGAATACCATGAAGTTGGCGGAAAAATAATGGAGGGGTCCGCACCTTTGCCTGGAGTAACCCTGAGCATTGCGCCAGAAATTACCGCGACCAGCGATGAGAATGGCGATTACCTGTTTTCCAACCTCACTCAAGGGAGCTACACCATCACGCCACAGTTGACCGGCTATACGTTCAGCCCGCCCACTCAAGGGGTAACCGTCAGCCACCAGGACATAGACACCGTCGATTTTTCGGCCGAACTAACAAAATATGATATCAGCGGGAAGGTTATGGATGGCGCCACGCCTCTATCCGGGGTGTTGCTGACCATCGCCCCGGACATTACGGCCACAACCGACGCCAGCGGGAACTACTGTTTCACCGGCCTGCTTCCTGGAAATTACACCCTTACTCCTGCCAAAGCCGGCTATGCGTTCACCCCGCTATCTCGGTCGCTCACCATCAGCACGCAAAATCTGCAAAACATCAATTTTTCAGGAGCGCTGATCCGGTATTCCATCAGCGGGAAAATAACCGATGGAACCACGCCCCTGGCCGGAGTATTGCTGACCATCACGCCGGATGTCACGGCGACCAGCGATGGGGATGGAAATTACCATTTCTCCGGCCTGCTTCCCGGAGATTACAGCATTACACCTGCAAAAACAGGCTTTATATTCACTCCACTATCTCGTTCGGTCACCATCAGCGATCAAAACCTGCAAAACATCAATTTCAGCGGCGCAATGATCCGTTACAACGTTAGTGGAAAAATAACCGATGGAACCACCCCCCTGGCCGGGGTGTCGCTGGCCATCGCGCCCGATATCACAGCGACCAGCGATGTGAATGGGAATTACCTGTTCTCCAGCCTGCTGCCGGGAGACTACAGCATCACACCGGCCAAAGCCGGATATACGTTCACCCCGTCATCTCGCTCGATCACCCTCAGTGATCAAAATCTACAAAACGTTGATTTTTCAGGGGCACTGGTCTGTTACGACATCAGTGGGAAAATAACGAATGGAACCACCCCCCTGGCCGGGGTACTGCTGACCATCGCTCCGGACGTCACCGCAACCAGCGATGCAGATGGGAATTACCTGTTCGCCAGCCTGGTTCCAGGGGATTACACCATCACACTGCTGAAAGCCGGCTATACGTTCACTCCTGAATCCCGCGCGGTCACGATCAGCAATCAGAATCTGCAAAACGTCGATTTTTCAGGGGAACTGGTCCGCTATAACGTCAGCGGGAAAATAATGGATGGCGCCACACCCCTGGCCGGGGTGCTGCTGACCATCGCGCCCGGGATAACGGCGACCAGTGATGCAAATGGAAATTACCTGTTTTCCGGCCTGCTGGCCGGGCAATATACCATCACACCAGTTTTCGCAGGTTACACGTTCACTCCGGCAACGCAAGCAATAACGATCAGCGATCAAGGCCTGCAAAACGTAAACTTCACCGGCATTCGTGACCCCATAAAAGTGTTCCTTCCCTTGGTGGTCATGCCGAACCGATAGATTAGAGGGTGTTTTTCAACACCCTGCCCTGTTAGAAATTGGGTATATGGGCCCTCACCCCGGCGATTCCAATTGAGCCCGATTCATTAAAAATCATCTGCGCAAAAGTATGATATACTAACTCGTTTGGCTCTACCGGGCCTTCGTGTCAGGAAATTGTTTTGGTGCTTTCGGATGATTGCCCGACGATTTTGTGTCGGGCTTTTTTATTGGCTCTCCCCTGCCGTTCCGCGAGGAATGACAGGTTCCCGTCAAGCGGCCTTCCTGGGTTCTTCTGAAATCATCAAAACGCCCATCCTGTCTATCCACAACCTTAAATGGCAGGGATAGGCGCTACATTTATTTTGTTTGAGGAGTTTTAATGATTTCGGATTTCACCCAATTAGACCTGCACCCGCAGTTGGTGCAGGCTGTATCAGACCTTGGATATCTTACGCCCACGCCGATCCAGGCAGGCGTTATTCCGCTCATGTTGGCCGGCCAGGATGTGATTGGCCAGGCCCAAACCGGCACCGGCAAAACGGCGGCCTTTGCACTGCCCATGATCCATGCTCTCCAGCCCAACCAGAAAAGCGTCCAGGGACTGGTGCTGGCCCCCACCCGCGAATTGGCTTTACAGGTCGCCGGAGCGATCGAAGCGATGGGCAGCCACAGCCATGTGCGTGTGCTGGCCGTCTATGGCGGGCAGGCCTATGGTCCTCAAATCGGCCAACTGCGCCGCGGTGTGGATATCGTGGTGGGTACGCCCGGTCGCCTGTTGGACCTGATCAAGCGCGACGTACTGGAATTGAACGCCATCCGTACGGTCGTACTGGATGAGGCCGACGAAATGCTCAGCATGGGCTTTATCGAAGATATTGAAACCATTCTGGCTAAGACGCCGTCCGAGCGCCAGACGGCGCTCTTTTCCGCCACCCTGCCTGCCGCCATCCGCCGCCTGGCGGAAGGGCACATGCACAATCCCCAGCCGGTGACCATACAGCGTGAGCAGGTCACGGTGGAAGCGATCGAGCAGTGCTATTACCTGGTTAAATCAAGCGATAAAGTCGCCGCGCTGACCCGCCTTTTCGAAGTGGAAGAGATTAGCAGCGCCTTGATCTTTGTGCGTACCCGCGTGGAAACGGCCGATTTGGCCAGTGAGCTTTCGGCGCGGAACTTTCCGGCCGAGGTGCTGAGCGGCAGCCTGACCCAGGATGAGCGCGAACGAACTTTGGAGCGCTTTCGCCAGCACCAGATCAAGGTGGTGGTGGCTACGGACGTGGCTGCTCGCGGCCTGGATATCGATAATATTTCGCATGTGTTCAATTTTCAGCTCCCGGATGACCCGGAACTTTACGTTCATCGCATTGGCCGTACCGGGCGGGCTGGAAAAAAAGGTAAAGCGATCACTTTAGTCTCACCGGGCGAACGGCGCTTATTGGGAATGGTGGAAAAATATACCCATAAGAAGATCGAACGCGCCAACCTGCCCAGCGAAGAAGATATCCGCACCATCCGGGAAGAAAAATTGATCCACAACGTGACCGTCTGGCTGCAGCGCGGACGCTGCCTGCGCGAGCGTGCGTTGGCCGAAAAGATGATCGCGGAAGGTTTTGATCCATTAGACATCGCCGCTGCCGCTCTCAAGGTGGCCCGTGCCGAAGAGAAACAACGCCCAATTTATTCTGTCGAAGAGGTCGCCGAAGCGCATCCGCGTTCCACCGGCCGGGTACCCGCGCAGCATACCCCCCATACTCGCTCGGGGGAAATTTCACACGAACCGGGCATGGTTCGCTTGCAGCTCAATATCGGCAAGCAACAGGGATTGAGCCCGAATGAGATTGTCGGGTTCATTGCCTCACGCGCCGAAATCCCCGGTCACGTCATCGGTAAGATCAGCATCCAGTCCAACCGTTCATTCGTGGATGTGCCTGAAGAAATGGTAACCCAGGTACTGGCCCGCACGCGCAACGCCCGCATCCGCCGCCAGTCGATGGATTTGCAGTTGGCCTGAGCTTATTTTTTTCGTAACACCTCAAGCAGATTTGTAAGATGTGGGTGTTTTTATTTTTTCGATGGGCTTCGCCCACCGAAAAAATAAAAACACCCTGTTCCATTCCAGGGCATACACGGAGAAGCGCTAAAGGGGGAAATGGCTTGCCAGAGAGAAAAATTATTCCTCTCCCCCGTCGAGAATGCTGCCAACATTCCTTTCCTTAAATTCTAAAAAATTACAAAGTTTTATCATTTCCTAAAAACTTTATAATTTATCTTATGAGGAAAACAAGAAACAGCACGCTTAACTCTCCGAAGACGAGAAAGCCTTAGCAAGTATCATTTTATAGGTATTGCTTTTCTCGAACAAAATCTTGGTCCGCAGCGCGCAGGCTGCCAGTAACTGCAAACAAAATTTCAGCTAAACTTCGCTGCATCAGTGCTGTTCCCATTTTTTAACACAAAACCATAAAGGGGGAAGTCATGTCAACGTCCAGGCCGCTCCATTTCGCCCTTACTTTTTTATGCCTCGCCATTCTTTTGGGTTTTGTAACCAACGCTCACGCCCAAAACAATGAGCTGATCCGCAGGGTACCTTTTTCCACGAACGGCGAGCAGGCGAATGGCCCCTCGGATGAGGCAGCCATCTCAGCAGATGGTCGTTATGTTGCCTTTAAATCTGCGGCCTCGAACCTGGTCGAGGGTGACACAAATGACACGGAAGATGTCTTCCTGCTCGACACCACAACGGGCTATCTCTCCAGAATATCGGTAAACGCATCTGGAGAGCAGGGAAATTCAAATTCTTACTTCCCCTCCATATCGGCGGATGGGAGATTTATCGCCTTCGGGTCCGCCGCAAGCAATTTAGTCCCCCTCGACTCCAATCAGAATCCGGATATCTATGTTTATGACCGGCAAACCCAGAAATTAAAGGTCGTGTCTGTTTCATCAGAAGGTGTTCTGGGAAATGATTTCTCTACCCATCCCACCATTTCTTCGAATGGTAGATTTGTCCTTTTTCAATCCTATGCCGACAATCTGGTACCCGGCGACACCAATGGCTTTGGAGACGAATTCGTCTACGATTTACAAACCGGGCAGACCACACGCGAGTCGCTAACCTCTTCCGGCGCGCAAAGCGGCGGAACATCCGCCTTCACTCCCTATTTTAAATCCTCCATTTCATCCGATGGTCGCTACGTGGTCTTTCTCAGCTTTGATGATATTGTTCCGGACGATCACAATAACCGGGTGGACGTCTTCGTCAGAGACCGGCTGACCGGTGACGTTCAACGCGTATCGATTGGCTCGAACGGAGAAGAGGGGGATGAGGATTCTTATTACCCCACCATTTCCGATGATGGCCGCTTTGTCGCCTTTTACTCGCGGTCCACCACCCTGGTGCCTCAGGAGACCAATGCCACCGACAATGTATACGTTTATGACCGCCAAACAAGCAAGTTGGCCCTTATTTCGCAAAATGCCCAGGGCCAGGCCGGCAACTCTTTTTCGCTATACCCGCGAATATCTGCCGACGGCAATACCGTAGTTTTCGAGTCCAATGCCGATAATTTGGTGGCCGGGGACACGAACGGCAAAATCGACGTTTTTTATAAAAACCTGAGCTCGAACGATATCCGCCGGATTACCAACCTGGATGTTCAAGGGAACGGGGATTCGTTTTTATCGGGGATTTCACCTGCCGCCGATTACATTACATTTTATACGCGGGGCAACAGCCTGGTGGGCGGCGATACCAATGCACAAACGGACACCTTCATTTACCATCCGGCGCTTAGTGTGGATATCCAAACTACCCCGCAATTTTTGCTGTACAAACCCGGTCAGACGGTCACTTTTTCATTGACTGTCACAAACAATGGGAACATTCCGGACGCTTTCAGAATCCTATTCAGTGGGGATTTAACCGGCACACCCTCAGAGACCGCGACCCCCGAGCTTAATCCAGGTGAGACCTTTTCGCGCACGATAGCCATTATCGTCCCGGAAGACGAACCGCTATTTACCGGGCTGATGCATATCGATGCAGTCTCTATCTACGACCCAAACGTAAAGGATACAGCCGCGATCAGTATTAACCCAAAGCAAATATTCCTGCCAATGATTGTGCATTAGGCACGGAGCACACCGAGAAGAACTTCAAATTCACGCAAGGCAGACTTAACCCGCCCGCTAATCGACTGTATAATCAATCCGTGCCGGAAAAACACAGCTCGCTTTCACTCTACTTTGCCCTCGTTTTTGCAATTTCCATCCCTTTTTGGGTGCTGGGTGCGATTGAGCCGATCCAATTGCTTCCGGGATTACCCCTCAGCGCAGTGGGGGCGCTGGCTCCCGGCCTGGCCGCCTGCATTCTCGTTTATCGCCGCGGACGCTTTTCGGAAATCCTCCGGCTCCTAAAACGTTCTTTCGATTTTGCCCAAATAAAAAGCAAACCCGGGCTGCTGGCCGCCATTCTGATCAACCCGGCCATTGCCCTCATCGCGTATGCGGGGATAAAAGCAAGCAACCCATCCCTGCCAGGCATGGCTCCACTGACGCTGGCCGTCCTGCCCATGTTTGCCTTTTTCTTCATCGGCGCCCTTGGCGAAGAGCTCGGTTGGAGCGGCTTTGCCACCGGACCGCTGCTTCAGCGCGGCGGAACAATCGCGGCCGGCCTGATCTTGGGATCGATCTGGGCGATCTGGCATTTTGTCCCCCTGCTCCAGGCAGGCCGCTCGCCGGCCTGGATCGCCTGGTGGTCGTTGGGCACATTATCCTTACGGATCATCATAGTCTGGCTGTACGCCCACGCCGGCCCGAGTGTGTTTATGGCCGCCCTATTCCACGCCATGATTAACTTGTGTTGGCAGCTCTTTCCGGTCAGCGGCTCATACTACGACCCGCGCGTTTTTGGCCTGATTACGGCCGGCCTGGCCTTCATTGCCCTGGCCAGCGAGCCGCTTTTCCTGCGAAGAAACACCCGTCCGGCCTGACACGCTTTTCACACAAAAAAACTCGCAACCAGGTCGAACAATCCCCCGGCAGTATGCAGATTGGCGCTGCCTCCTCGCAGTTTACACTCAACACTCGAACAGCGACCACAATTTGCGGTTGCGCAGCTCTTCATCCGAAAGCACCAGGTCGCGGATCGGCTCAGGCAGCCGCTCGCGCTGCCAGCGGCACTCGCTCCTACCGGCCTCGTCACGTATGTCCGCCGCTGAAGCGGTGCGCACAGCCCGGATCGCATAGGCGGCCGCGCCCAGTTCGTGATCGGCCATGTGCGCGGTAGCCACCGCATGGCCGGCCGCGCGGGCTGCCTCACGGGCCGCTCCGCTGGCTGCCCTGGCCGCATCGTGGGCCGCGTAAGCCGCCTCGCGCGCCTGCGTCATGCTGATCTCCCCCCGAGACCAGGCCCGCGCCTGCTCGATGGCGCGCCGAGGCCGGTCATCGGCCGGGTATTGTGCGCTGAAGTAGTCGAGCACATGCTCCGCGCAGTCGGCCGCCCAGGCCGCCAGCAAACGATGCTGCGGATATTCGAGCGTGCCGCCGCGCCGGACGGTCACAAAGCGCGGGTCCCTGCGCCCGGTATATTTCTTTCCTTTATCCATAAATCCTCCGTTTTTCCGATGACCTGCGTTATTATATATCCCCTCACTCTCTTACCGTTAACGTGGATCAACAGGGGGTGTATAAATGCTTGCAGAAAGGTAACGACTCTAGCACGTTCAGAAGGGGAGGGTTTTTTATTATTTTGGCATGCTTCGCTTGCAAAAATAATAAAAGACCCCTGTTCTTCCTCGCTGGCTGAGGAATTACGCAGGAAGGCAGACATGAAAAATACGATTGAAGACTTAATCACCCGCATGCCCAAGGTCGAACTGCATGTTCACCTGGAAGGCTCCGTTCGCCCGCAGACGCTGCTGCAACTGGCCAAGCTGCACAACCTGCATTTACCCGCCGCCAGCGTGGACGAGTTGCGCAAGTGGTATTCTTTTCGGGATTTCGATCATTTTATCGAGATCTATCACGCCATTGCAAGCTGTCTGCAGACCGCGGACGATATCGAGCTGATCGCCCGCGAGTTTCTGCAAAACCAGGCCGATCAAAACATTGTGTACAGCGAAGTCACTTTCACCCCCTATAACCAGTATCTGATCCATCGCCTGGGTTTTCACGAGCAACTGGCGGCCGTCAACCGGGCCCGCGCCTGGGGTGAAAAAGCCCTGGGGGTACGGATGGGCATCATTATGGATATCCCGCGCGAGATCACCCCGGCAGAAGGAGAAACCGTCGCCGACTGGGTCATCGCCGGCTATGGCGACGGTGTGATCGCCCTGGGGCTGGGCGGGCCCGAGCACAACAATCCCCCGGAAAAGTTTCAAGCGGCTTTCGATAAGGTCAGGAGCGCCGGCATTCCCTGTATCTTACACGCAGGCGAAACGGAGGGACCCCAGAGCATCTGGAGCGCACTGCGTGTGGCCGACAGCCGGCGCATTGGTCACGGCGTGCGGGCAGTGGAAGACCCCGACTTGCTGGACTATCTACGCCAGCAGCAAATTCCATTGGAAGTATGCCCCAGCAGCAACGTCTGCCTGAAAGTATTCCCCTCCCTGGCCGAGCACAGCCTGCCGCGTTTGATGGAGGCGGGTTTATACATTACCCTCAACAGCGACGACCCGCCCATGTTCGACACCAGCCTGACGAATGAATTTAGGATAGCGCAACAAGCCTTCGGTTGGGACCAGGCCACCATCCGGCACCTGGCGCTCAACGCGGTCCACGCGACCCTGCTGCCGGAAGGGGAGAAGGCCAGGATGGATCGGGAATTTCAGGCGGCGTTCGAAGAGCTAAAGGGATAAATTTCTTGAGGAACACGCCTACGCCCGCGTCGACCGGGTGGAAAGTCTGTTGTCCCGATATCCGGAGGCATTGGTATGAGCCGGCCGGATGGAATGACTGCGTCGATTCACCAGCGCCTTCTGAATAAAGCGGCCTAAAATCATCGGCCTTTTAATGAATTACTTCAATATTATGCGATCGAACGCTTCCTATACCGATTTGGAACATCACATTTCTGCGGAAATCTTGTACTTAAAGGGGCTTTAGTCTTTCTTGCCTGGAAGGTTCCACTTACTAGGCCTGCGCGGGATATGGATTTTCTCGGGTACACCGAAAATTCCATCGAAAACTTGGTTCACATTATTCAAGAAATCTGTATACAACCAGTTGAGCCAGACGGGATGGTTTTTGCTCCTGAAACCGTTACTGGAGAAATCTTAAAAGAGGACGCTGAATACCAGGGCATAAGAATAAATTTCCTGGGATACTTGGGAAAAGCAAAAGTTCCCATGCGGCTAGACGTCGGATTTGCGGATTCAGTTACTCCCATGCCGGTTGAAAGAGAGATCCTTTCGGGTCTCGAAAATGCGAGCCCTGCGGGTTTTGCAATGATGATAGAACGGGTGACTCGACGCAGGGTGTCAACCGTCTTTGGTCATGTAGATCACTTTTGTTGATCAGCAACAAAGGAATAAATTCAAGCTTTTTAATCAATTCCTTTTCTATTATTTCTAAATATACTTTCGGACCAATTAAGCAATCCTGACACGCCTCGAAAAATCCGCCGTGATACAACCTCTCGAAGGCTATTAGGCGGAATAAGTTTAACGCGGGTTTTCCGAATCCACAGAGCAAACATCCATGCTTTACTTCGTTTAATCTCAGCCAGTTCAAACGATAATCCCTGAACCTTTTGTTCATTGATACCATTTTGATCGTTCAACAACTTAATGTCTTGTTGGTTACCTGAAATCTGCAAATTAAGCATTTTAACAAGCTCTTGAGATTCTACTAATTGGGCATTGATCTGATTTGTAGCCTGCTTATGGTTTTCGATATTGGTACCAATTGTTTCTCTTTCAGCTATGTACGAACGAGTAGAAATTTTCAAGAGATCTACCGGGAGGTCAAGTAAAAGCAAATCGTAAACTTCTGGCCCGAACCAGGATAAGTCGCTTGAAATGACTGTATCACCAGCAGGTACTTGCCTAACACTTAAGTTACAGGTACCTGCTTTCTCGCCCGGGTCTGCAGGGTTTGCAAACAAACCTGTGCTTCTAGACACTTTCCTACCTACGCTTGTCGCAACCGCTACTAGCTCATCTGACAACCAAACGATGCCACGAGAGTAGCCATTTAATTTAAATAATGAGCCTTCACGAGAACAAAAAGTACCATTATGGGACTCGCAAAAATAAAGCTGGCGGTTGTGAACTGTTAAGGAGTGCGGATGATGAATTCCTTCAATAATTCGTTTACCAGATGTAATGTTGTAAATATATCCATCCGTAGCACTAGCCCATAATTTTTCCTTTTTTGGCCCAAACGCAGAAACATATAACTCGCCATCCATTTCTACAATAGAATTCATGTGATGAGTATCTTTATTCTCCTGGCTAGCCTCCCAAACACAATTAGGATGAACAAGTCGATTGTCATTTATTTCATAGCGAATAACCTGGTCTGTCCCTGTTGAAACGATATAAAAATATTGACCCAAAACAAGAACGGAATGAGCTTCCGTCACTTCAGGCAGCTCCTGACAAAAAAGATCCTCGAGACAATACTCGCTTTTTACAGAGACGTAAATTTTTCCTTTGGAGCCAAAAGTAATATAAATTCTTCCATCACTACGAGCCATCCCGGTAACAGTATCAATAGGTTGTGAGTACCCAAGGGTAACGGGAGCAAAATCGACCGATCCATTTGAATCAACTTGCAACTTAATGCATAAGATTGGACTGACTGTAAAAAAAGGTATATTGCAGAATGAAGCCAAAATATACTTTTCCATTATGATATTCATTTCTTTCCCTTTGTTTAAGATGTTGTTGCTTTTAGTACGCGCATTTAGAATGGCTCATTTCCTGAAATTCGGAAACAATAAGCTAAACCAGAAAGATGTAAGACAAAAAAATTCCTCGAAAGAAGATTATACATGTTTGACGAATCTAGACAATACCTATTAAAGTGTTTTTTATCAGACAAGATTGAAAATAGGCCTTTATTGAACACCGAGGCTCTTTATATTTTTCAAATATAGTGTCTTCTCAGCATGACCATTATTTTACATTTATCGCATATGGTTAGAAAATTCTTACCTGCTAATATCAGCCAAGATCAGTTTAACTTGATTATCTCTTCCAGATATTTTAAAAGAGAAATCAGCTTTCAAAAAAAGTGGAGAAATTACGACCGTGTTGTCAGGTAGATCAGCTTCAAAACCTTCAAATCTTCGTAGTCGATCTTTCCGTCCATTCTTTCGAAGACCGGCTTGAGGTACTGCGTACCCATTTCATCGAAGGCGGCCAGGGCGGCCTGCTGGTCCACTGGCGAAGCGGTCACCAGCGCTTGCAAATCGTCGCTGCTGCGCAGGTGGTTGCCGGCTTCGACATAGCGCGCCAGGTGGGCCATGATGGTACCTACCTGCACGTTGTGCTGCTCGGCCAGCGTGGTGATGCTGGCGCCAGCGTTATAGGCCTCGCTGACCAGTACGTAGCGCCGGCCGGCATCGCTTTTATCGCGAGGCGGTTTCCCATTGCTCGCTTCCGCTTTCGGCTTTTCTGCCAAACCGTGTTTTTCACAATACGGCTTGATGACCCCCAGGAACAGCTCGCCGTATTGATTCAGCTTGACCTGGCCCACCCCGCTGATATCGTGCAGCTTTTCTAGCGATTGCGGAAAATAAGAGGCCATCTCGATCAGGGTCCGGTCCGAAAAGATCACGTAGGGCGGCACGCCGGCCTGGTCGGCCAGCTCTTTGCGCTTCTGGCGCAGCTGGGCGTACAGGGCGTTGTTACATTCCGGTTCCGTCCGGGCAACTTTTTCGGCACGGGTGCGTTCCTCAGTTCTGGCCGTCGCCTGGCTGACCTGGCCCATGATCGGGCTGCGCTTGCGCAGCGCCTCGCGGGCCATGCCGGTCAGGCTGAGGGTGTGGTATTCACCGTCCTGGTTGAGGTAACCCATCTGAACAAGCTGGTGGCCCAGATCGAGCCACTGCTTTTCGCTCATCTCGGTGCCAATCCCATACGTCGAAAGCTTATCGTGCTCGTTTTGCAGCACTTTTTTGCCCTTCGAGCCGCGCAGTACATCGGTCACGTAACCCGCCCCAAAACGTTCGCCGGTGCGGACCACGCACGAGAGGAACTTTTGGGCAGGGATGGTGATGTTGGCCAGCAGCGGCGGAGCGGCCGTGCAGTTGTCACAGTTGCCGCATTTGACCGGCGTCGCCAGGGACTGACCGGGTGCCGGCGGCGGGAAAACTTCGCCGAAATAGCCCAGCAAAGTCTTGCGCCGGCAGGTGGAATTGTCTTCGGCGAAGCGCACGATGGCGTCCAGGTGTTGGGCGGCCACACGGCGCTCCTCGCCTTCTTTCTGGTTGATAAAATAGCGCAGCTTGGCCACGTCCGAGTAGCTGTACAACAATAGACAGTGCGCCGGCAGCCCATCCCGGCCGGCCCGGCCGATCTCCTGGTAGTAGCCTTCGATGCTCTTGGGCAGGTCGTAATGCAGCACAAAGCGCACATTGGGTTTGTTGATGCCCATCCCAAAAGCGATCGTCGCCACAATGATCTGGGCATCGTCGCGGATGAAGGCTTCCTGGTTGCCCTTGCGTTGGGAATCGTCCAGCCCGGCGTGGTAGGGCCGCACCGAAAAGCCCTGGCGGGCCAGGTAAGCCGCCAGCTCATCGACCTGCTTGCGCGAGAAACAATAAATAATGCCCGACTGGTCGCGGAAGCGCTCTAGGAAACGTAGCGTCTGCCCATAGGCATCTTCCTTGGGAGCCACCTCGATGTACAGGTTTTCACGGTTGAAGCTGGCCACAAACTGGTTGGATTGTGCAAAGCCGAGCGTCGTCTTGATGTCCGTCTGCACCCGCGGGGTGGCCGTAGCGGTCATGGCCAGGCAGACTGCCTGCGGGTAGCGCTGGCGCACCCCCACCAGTTGGCGGTACTCCGGCCGGAAATCGTGGCCCCATTCCGAAATACAATGGGCCTCATCGATGGTCAACAGCGAGACCTTGACCGAATCGAGCAAGGCAAAAATGCGCGGGGTCAGCAGCGTTTCGGGCGCTACATACAGCAGCTTGACCGCACCGCGGCGAATATAATTCATATTTTCCTGGTAAGTCTGCGGCGAGAGGGTGCTGTTGAGGAACAGGGCCGGTACGCCATTGGCGCGCAACTGCTCGACCTGGTCTTTCATCAAGGCGATCAAGGGCGAAACTACCACCGTCAGCCCGTCGAACAGCAGGGCCGGGATCTGGTAGCACAGCGATTTACCGCCGCCGGTGGGCATGATCGCCAGGGTATCGCGCCCCGCCAGGACGTTCTCGATTACTTCTTTCTGAAAAGGGCGAAAGGTATCGTAGCCAAATGTATTTTTTAGGATGGATGCAGGCGTCAACATAGATTGCTTCAAAAATCGATCGTTAAGTTTGATTACAAAACCTGATGGAAAGGAACCCCGAATTGAGGTGTGTGCGGTTGAAAACCCTGCACACACCTCAATTCGGGAAACTCTTTAGCCTGGGCTGTTGCAATGCTTCAATTATTATAACGGCACCCCGCCCAAAATTTCCCGAGGGAGCGGCAGGAATCACCCGAATCACAAGAAAAGCCTTACGGATAAAAATATCCTTCCCCCTTTTTCCCTGTCCAGTTTTTAACCCGGGAGGTGTTTAATAAATATACAATCGAAGAAATCCAGGCCGGCGCAAGGCCACTCGAAAGAACAGGATACGGAGAATAAGGTATGTTAGCCAGAACCCAAAAGAAGATCATAATCGGCCTGGGGATACTCCTGGCGCTCATCCTATTGGCCGTTCTAACGCTGCTGGGATATGTGGCGATTTTCCAAAAACAGGCTGTGTCCCTGCCGGCTCCCAGCGGGCCCTACCGGGTCGGTCGCAGTGAGTACGACTGGGTGGACACCAGCCGTACCGACCCGCTCTCGGACCAGGCCAACCTAAAGCGTGAACTGCTGGTCTGGGTCTGGTACCCGGCCAATTCTTCCCCATCCGGGCCGGCCGCTCCTTATCTGCCGCCTGAGTGGGCCAGGGCGCAGGCTGCCGATCAGGGATTGGGCCGGTTCTTCTACCGTAATCCGGCCCTGGTGCAGACCCATTCCTTCGAAAACGCACCTGTGTCCGGAGCCCAAGGCGCTTACCCGGTGATCCTCATGCAGCCGGGTATGGGCCGGGCTGTCCCGGACTACACCGCGTATGCCGAAAACCTGGCCAGCCACGGTTACGTCGTTTTCGGCATCAACCAGACTTACTCTTCGGATATCGTCGTTTTCCCGGATGGACGGATTGCACGGAGCACAGAAAAGGGCGGCATCCCCGACAACGCCGATCCCGCCACCCTGGACCAGGATGTCAACCGCATCCAGAAGGTGTGGGTCGCGGATGCCCGTTTCGTCATGGACAAGGCCCAAAGTATGGCCGGCGACCCATCCAACCCGTTCTATAAGCGGCTCGACCTGGACCGAATCGGGCTGTTCGGGCATTCTCTCGGCGGAGCCACGGCGGTGCAGGTCTGCGAGCTGGACCCGCGCTGCAAGGCGGCCGCGGACCTGGATGGCACGCTGTTCAGCGATGCGGCCCAGGGGGTTGTCCATCAGCCGGTACTGTTCACGACCGAACCCGGATGCGCCGACAACTGCGCCACCATGCGGCAAATGGTTGCAAAAACCGGCAGCGCTGCCTATTACCTGACTGTCAGCGGGACGCAGCATTTTAATTTCAGCGATTTACCCCTGTTGTTGTGGCCGCCGGCGCGGGCCTTGTTCACCAGGCTGGGCTATGTGGGAACTATAGCGCCTGTGCGCGCCTCCCAAATCGTGAACGCCTACCTGGCAGCCTTTTTCGACCAGAGCCTGAACGGCGCTTCCCCCGATTTATTACAGGGCAGCTCCCCCGCCTATCCCGAAGTCCAATTCTCCAAACGCTAAAAGACCAAAATTATTCCCGAACTGGCGTTAAATAGCTCCTTTTCTGTGAGAAAATTGTTCGAAACCTCCGTTGAAAACGCCAAGCTAGAAAGGGAAGATAACTGCCCGGTTTTATGAAAAGAACCCCAGATTCGGGAGGTTCTGGCGTAAGCTGAGCGGTTACAAGGATCAATCATGCCAGAAATTAAAAAAGTAGCCATCCTGGGCGCCGGTGCGATGGGCGCTTATTTTGCCTCCTGTTTTTACGACACCCCTGGTTTTTCCACCGTGTTAATCGCCGACGGCCAGCGGCTTGAAAAATTGGCGAAAGACGGGCTGGTGGTGAACGGCAAGCCTTATCTCATCCCCACGGTTTCACCCCAGGCGGCCGAAGGCCCGGTCGACCTGATCATCGTCGGCCTCAAGCACCACCATCTCGCCGGCGCTATCCAAAACCTGGGCAAGCTGGTCGGCGACTCTACTCTTTTCCTCTCGGTGATGAACGGGCTGGAAAGCGAAGAAATCATCGCGGCGCGCTATGGCCAGGACAAAATCCTATACGCAATTTCGCTGGGGATCGATGCCGTGCGCGAAGGCAACCGGGTATCTTTTTCCAACCCCGGCACGCACTATTTCGGCGAAGCGCAGAACGTGACCCTCAGCCCCAGGGTCCAGCGCGTGCAGGCCGCCTTCGCCAAAGCCGGCATCCGTTACGCAACCCCCGAGGATATGACCCGTATGTTATGGTGGAAGTTCATGATCAACGTCGGGGTCAACCAGGCCTCGGCCGTCATGCGGGCGCCCTACCATTTCTTCCAGAATGACCCGGAAGCGCAAGGCCTGATGGAAGCCCTGATGCAAGAAGTGGTCGCCCTGGCCCAGGCCAAAAATGTCAACTTGACCCAGCAGGATATCCGTGATTGGTACCCGGTGCTGAACAAGCTCTCGCCGCAGGGCAAAACGTCCATGCTGCAGGATATCGAGGCCGGGCGCAAGACCGAGGTAGAGGTCTTTGGCGGCAAGGCGGTTTCGTTGGGCCAGGAACTCGGCATTCCCACGCCGGCCAACCAGACCGTGGTGCAAATCATCCACGTGTTGGAACAGAATTATTAAAAGTAATTCGGGGGGTACCTGAACGCCAGAATTGATGATCGGGCCCGGTCAAGGGACCGAGCCCGATGGTTAGCCATGACACGTTGGTACCGCACTGTTCTTGCACAACAACATCCAAACAGCTACGGCGCGATTAATTCCACTTTACTCGCATAGGGATGTAACTACATTGGAGCCGGGATCATAAGTGTAGCCGCCTTTGGATAAAGCGGTGATAGAGAAGCACCAGCTCCCGCGTGGATTTCGTTGGCTGCTGGTCGTCAGGGTTACTTTGCCATCCGCAGCAGTGGTCCCACTCACCTGGCCCCGGTTGGGACCCGAATAGGTGGCTGTTACCTTTACCCCAGCTACGGGTTGGTTGTTTTGATCGGTGACCAAGACTGTATCTGTACCCTTCCAGACACGCGAAGAGGACTGCGTGCGCGCGAGATTTTGGACCTGAACGTGGATCTCGTTTTGACTGGCCTGGGTAACATGGATGGTGACGGTCGCACTGCTGGTAGCATTGTCATTATCGCTGACCACCAGGACGGCATCGAAAGTACCGGTACTGGTGTAGGTGTGCGCCGGGTTGGCGTCATTCGAGGTGCTGCCGTCCCCAAAATCCCAGGCGTAAGCCGTGATTTGGCCGTCGGGGTCGTTCGAGCCGTCCGAACTGAACTGAACCGGTAATGGGGCATTCCCACTTTCCGGGTTGGCGGAGACCGCTGCGACTGGAGGTTGGTTACTGCCACCGCCTGATCCACCGCCGCTGTAAGCACTTTCGAAAGCGCCTATGTCTGGCGCATTTCCGCTGTAATCTGCTGAGGTCAAGTCGACCAGGGTCGTACCGTTCCAACTGAAATTCGCTGTGCCGGCATCGACCAATGGCGAATTGGATTGCAGAGAAAAGTCAGCAGAAGCTGCATCGACGAAGCGTGGGGCGCTATCTAAATTGCCCGCTTCCCAGTTGACGGTGGCACTGTTATTGGTCACCAGGCCTGCCTGCCCGCCTTGCAGGTCGGTATAAGCAAAAGTGAGGGTGCTCCGGTAGCCGTTTTGTGAGACGAAAATCTCCTGCGGCGCATCATTCCAAAGGGCAGTGTTGACGAAGGTGGGATTGGAGAGGTAAGAATAGATCCCGCCGCCTTCTTTGACCGCATAATAACCGCTGCTCTCGTTTTCGATCGTGTTCCCGCTGATGGTATCGTTGACGAAATTGGGCGCGCCAGAAGACAGATACAGCCCTGCGCCCCTGGCATTGCTGTTGAGCTGGGCGTTGACGTGATTATCGCTGATGAGGTTTCCGCTAAAGGTCGAGTTCGAGTTTTGCACATATAAGCCACCGCCAAAGCCGGAAGGTGTCGAGTATGAACCGGCGATCGAGACGGAGTTTCCGCTGATGATGTTATCCTCTACGATGGGGTTCGAATTCAGTATGGTCACACCGCCTCCATTGGCAGAGGCCCCATTTGAGCCGGCGGTGTTATCGATGATGGTATTGGCAATCAGGGTTGCGTTGGAACTGGTCAAATAGATGCCGCCGCCAGAATATCCGGCATGGTTATTCCGGATGGTGCTGTGACGGATAACCGGGTTCGAATGGTCGCTGTAGATTCCACCGCCGCTATCCAGTGGGCTGGCTCCGGTTGCACCGCCATTTTCGATTGTGGCATAGACCAAACTGCTGCCATCTGGGGCATTGATGAAGCGGATGCCCAGCCATCCGGCTGTGGGGTGGCCACCGCCGAACAGGATGGGCGCACTTTCCGTGCCGTTGGCTAAAAGGGTGCCGTTCACCGTAAGCATGTACCAGCTCTGGAAAAGGACCTGGACACCCGCATCGATGGTCAGCGTAGCCCCGGCAGGGACAGTAATATTGCCGTTAATCAGGTAAGGAGAGCCGGCCACGTCCCAGGTACCGGAGACGTCTCCTCCGGCCACACTCGTTCCAGTTGCAGCGGGCGCCGCGGCCGCGACAGGTACGGCCATCACCAGGCTCAAGATAATGGCAAGTAAAAATGTTGCATTCTTGCGTAGCATGATAACCTCCATTTAAATTCACTGGATTGGTTTAATTAGCAATTGCATATAACCATCCCTGACAAAAATCATAGAGACTCCCTTCTCCGCGCCTGAGCTATGCTGGCGTAAAGAAGACTGCACGGTATATTTCGTATTACTCACGTATCTGTTTTCCAAAGTGTTTGTATTCAGTCTAGATAAAGAATCTGAAGCATTTATTACGAAAAAAGTTCAAATTCCTTACAGGATTCTTAATTAGGTCAGCACAATCGCGCTTCATTAAGTTGTCCTCGCCTTATTTCCGGAAAACTTCTTTTCAATCCCCCTCTATTCATGAACCTGCCTGGGAAGTTTCCAATATTAGAGGGTGTTGAAAGATACCTTCGCTTAAAGAAATATGGGGGATATGGGGTGGCGCGGCTTCGCCGCGCCACCCCATATCCCCCATATCTTTTGTCAACAAGTGACTCTTTCAACGATCTCAATATTACTAATCTGATAAATAATTTATAATTGATAACCAAACAAGCTTATACAAGAATTTCCCTTCGAATATCCATACCAGGGATCCAGAGTGGATATCACCCCCAATCATATCGGTTCGGAGTAAATAAGATGCAAAAAATTACCCCCTTCTTATGGTTTGACAACCGCGCCGAAGAGGCCATGGAGTTCTACACCTCCATCTTCAAAGATTCCAAAATCGTGTCGGTGGCGCGCTACGGCAGCGAAGGCCCCGGGACACCCGGGACGGTCATGACCGGCACCTTCCAGATCGCCGGCCAGGAATTCATCGCGCTCAACGGCGGGCCGGTGTTTTCTTTCACCCCGGCCATTTCGTTCTTCGTCAACTGCGCCGACCAGGCCGAAGTGGATGACTTATGGGAAAGACTCTCCGAAGGCGGCGAGAAAAGCCAATGCGGCTGGCTGACAGATAAATTCGGCGTGTCCTGGCAAATCGTCCCAACGATATTGGGTGAGCTGTTGGGCGACCCGGACCCCGAAAAAGCCGCCAGGGTTACAAAGGCCATGCTCCAGATGACCAAATTAAATATTTCCGAATTAAAACGAGCTTACCAGCAGGGATAGTACCTATTCAGCTACCACAAAAGAGGCGGGAATTTTATTGTTTTTCGCTTGCTTCGCAAGCGAAAAACAATAAAATTCCCGAACTAACCTGAGTAGTAACCCAGAATAAATGTAAGCAGCAGGAGGGAAAACGATGGATAAAAAAGCACTTGGGGTGGGCATTAACCTGGGCGGCTGGATCTCACAATACCCGGCTTACGATCACCAGCACTTTAATACCTTCATCAGCGCGGCAGATATTCAGCGCATCGCCGGCTGGGGCATGGATCACGTGCGCCTGCCGGTCGATTACCCCGTTCTGGAGGACGACGACCAGCCCGGCGTGTATAAAGACAGCGGCTTTGGCTACATCGAGTCCTGCCTGGAATGGTGCCGGCAGAACGGCCTGCGCACTATTCTCGACCTGCACAAAGCGCCCGGCTTTGCCTTCGACCAGTTGGATAAGATCACTTTATTTTCCAGCCCGGCGCTGCAAGAGCGGTTCCTGGCCTTGTGGCAGGCCATCGCCCGCCATTTCGCCGGGCGCCTGGAGGATAGCCTGGCCTTTGAGCTGCTCAACGAAATCATGCTGCCCGACAGCAGCCCGTGGAACGCGCTGGTGCAAAAGGCGCTCGAACGCATCCGCAGCATCGATCCCCAGCGCCTCATTCTGGTTGGCGGCAATTACTATAACGCACCGGAAGAGCTGCAAAACCTCGCTGCTTTGGATGACCCGAACATCCTCTACACTTTCCATTTTTATCTGCCGCTGACGGTCACGCACCAATGTGCACCCTGGGTCGAGCCCTTCATTGAGTACAGCCGTAAGATCGACTACCCCGGCCAACAGGCCGTTGGGTTGGCCAACATCGTCAAGAAATTTCCCGACATACGGTTAAAACGCGAAATCGGCGTTCAGTTCGACAAAAATTATCTGCGCAGCATGCTCCAGCCGGCGTTGGACTTCGCCCAAAGCACCGGTCAGCCGGTTTATTGCGGTGAGTTTGGCGTATACGAAGTGGCCGCCATGCAGACCCGCCTGAACTGGACCCGTGATTTCGTCGATCTGCTCAATCAATATAGGGTAGGCCGGGCCATTTGGACCTACAAGGCCCTCGATTTCGGCCTGGTGGACAAGGATGGCCAGGTTGTCAGCCCGGAGTTGGTCAGAATTGCTGCACAATTCTGAGTTATGCTGCCAGGCGCTTTTTAAAAACGAGACCTGGTCCGGCCGGCATTTACCCTCATCCCACCCTTCTCCACGCTTCGCGGAGGGAGAAGGCGTTAAGTGCCTTGCGCCAGCCTGGATTTATGTATCAGAAGCTGACCTAAAGATGTAGCCCGGCTTTCTAAGCCGGGGGTAGCTGAGGCTACAGGGGAAAAATAGGCTCAGTCCCGGTCTTTAAAGGGACAAAGGCCGGGTGAAAGGTGCGGTCAATCCAATAGCAAATTTACTGGATATGAAAGGTATCACTTGGCCGGCGTTTACCCTCATCCCAACCTTCTCCCTGGGAAGGAGAAGGCGCTAAGTTGCGCTCGCCGGCGATGGAACATAAGGCGAATATGCTTTTTTATCGCTTTTCTTCCGGTTTCTCCCCTACCGAAGAATGGATATAATAACCCATCGGTGATTTTGATATAATCAAACCGGATGTTAACCATCCGTTTAGGCGTATTTCTCCGGGTAGGGAGGCCGCTCGCACAAGTGGGCCAGGCAGCCAGGCGGCTCCTGACAAACGATCCTTTAGGGGAACATTTCGGGTGGCCAATACCGCCGCAATGCTCCCAAAAAACGAATAAAGGAACAAAATATGAAGACCGTAGTGCCTTACCTTCTCTTTGGTGGAACGTGCCGGGAAGCCATGAATTACTACAAAAGCTGCTTTGGCGGAGAAATCACTGCCATGCAAACCTTTGCCGAGGCCAATATGAACGTGGACGATCCCTTCAAGCAGCATATCATTCACGCCGAATTCAAAGCCGAGGACATCTACCTGATGGCGTCCGATGGCGGGCCGGCCTTCGTCTCCGCCCTGGGCAACAACGTCACCCTGAACGTCAATATG
Organism: uncultured Chloroflexia bacterium; assembly: GCA_963704755.1. Lineage (GTDB taxonomy): Bacteria > Chloroflexota > Anaerolineae > Anaerolineales > Anaerolineaceae > Bellilinea. Next base: position 3,251,207 of record OY969938.1, on the reverse strand, counting down.
GACGACGAAGCCGAGCAGGATAAGATTTTCAGCGCCCTGGCCGCGGGAGGCAAAATCACCATGCCCCTGGAGAAGACTTTTTGGGGCGCACGCTATGGCCAGGTGACCGACCGCTTCGGCATCAACTGGATGCTGAACTGTACCCCGCCGCGCTGACGCTGGATGGAATGATTATGACCTCGCTCGAAGCGGTCTCTTGTTGAACAGGAGCAGTTTTCTTGCCCTGATGGATTTAAACCGTTAGCTTTTTATCCATAAAGCTGCGAAACTCCGGTATTTCCTCTCACAGCCGCGAAAACTTACTATTAAGACACTCATCGCAATGATATCTGTCATGTGTCATTGCGATGAGTGCTTTTTGTAATAGGACGATGATGATCTGACAACTGTAAAATAGAAGTATACATAACTACTCAGGCTCCTGTTAAGAAGTTCCCGAATTTGAAGTACGTGCGGGGCTAAGCCCCCACACATACCTCAAATTCGGGTTTCTTCCCCGCCAGGCTGAGCAGTTACAAGTATACTAATGCGGCACTGTGTGGGTAGCTCCGTCCTCTGGAAGCGCTACATATCGAGGGAGAGTAAATGAAGAAAGTCATCAATGGTTTCTTTAGCTGGTGGGGGAATGCACTGCTGGGGGTGACGGTCCGATCCAAAATTATTGGCATTGGCTTGATCCCGGTCTTGATCCTGGGGTTCGCCATCAACTATTGGGTGACATCCGGTCTGTCGGACTGGCTGTCCCATTTGCTCATCGACGAGCGCGTCCAGGCCGCCATGGCCGCCGGGCGGCGCAGTGTCACCCTGGTGACCTTCCTGGCCGCGGCGCTGTCGGTTTTCGTCTCGCTGCTCCTCTCTCACATCCTTTCCCGCCAGATCCTGACCCTGCGCGAGATGGCCCAAAAAGTTGCCGGCGGCCAGTTGGACGCCCGCGTGCGCATTTGGGCCCACGACGATATCGGCCAGCTTGGCATCGCGATCAACTCGATGACCGATGAGCTGGTCTCGACCCAACGTAATCTGGTGCGCACCAACCGGCGCCTGGACGTGATCAACCAAATCACCCTGGCCGCCGACGACCAAACCGATATCCATGATGTGCTCTATATTTTGCTGCAAAAAATCCTCACGGCTATCCATCTGGAGGCCGGCTGGATTTATCTCCTGGACCCCGAACGCCAGCAATTTCACCTGGCCAGTTGGGCAGGCGTCACGCCCGAAATGGGCGATATCTTGCTCGGCCGGGCCGGGGCTCCTCCGTGTGCCTGCCAAAGGTATTTATTGGACAGCAACGGAGAAGTAGAGATCAAAATTCTCCCCTGCGAATGCTTGCAAGCCTCGGGTTTTACGACCGGTTGCCCGGACCATATCACCATCCCGTTGGAGGCGCGCGGCCAGACCCTGGGTGTGATCAACCTCATGTGCGAAAAAGATGTCGTCCTGGCCGAAGAGGACTCCGAACTGCTGGTCTCGATTGGCGCGCAAATATCAGAAATTGTGGCCAATGCCTGGCTGAGACTCAAATTACGCGAAAAAGAAGCTGCTCGCCAGGCGCTGCTCGAATCGCTGGTTAAGGTCCAGGAAGAAGAACGCGGCCGCCTGGCCCGTGAACTGCACGACGGCGCGGGCCAAACTCTGACCAGCCTGCTGGTGCGGTTGAAGATTCTGGAAAACAAAGCCGCTTCTTCCGACCTGAAGCCGGCCCTGGTGGGCATGGAAGACATTGTCTCGCAAACCATCGACCAGATTCGCGGGCTTTCCTACCGCCTCCGGCCGCTGGCCCTGGAAGAGTTTGGCCTGTCGATGGCCCTGGAGACCTTGCTGGAAGAGGTGGCTAAAAATTCCGACCTGCAAGTCTCCTGTTCCTGTGCATTGGAAGAGTTTGAAATGCCCGAAGATATCGAAGTAGCCCTGTACCGGATTGCACAGGAAGGATTGACCAACATTATGCGCCATGCATCCGCCAAACAGGTCAGAATTTTGCTCAAGCGAACCGGGAGCGGCATTCAATTATCGGTCGAAGACGATGGTATCGGCTTCGATCCCAACCATTTGCCCGGGACACAGGGCAAGCGCCATTTAGGCCTGATCAGCATGCGCGAAAGGGCCGAAATGCTCGGCGGGATTTTAGACGTCTACACTGCGCCCCATAAAGGCACCATGATCCAGGTGTTTATTCCCCTGCGAGAGGCAATTGCTGCATGAATTCCAACGAAATCTCCATTTTGCTGGTTGACGACCATAAAATGTTGCGGGATGGGCTGAAAGCCCTGCTCGAAAGCGAAGAAAATATGCGGGTCGTGGCCGAGGCCGACACCGGCGCCCAAGGCATCCAGATGGGGGTCGATCTGGTGCCGGATATCATCGTCATGGACCTGGGCTTGCCGGACATGAACGGGGTCAATGCCATCCGCGCTATCCGCGAGAAAAACAAGAAGAGCCAGATCATTGTGCTCTCCATGTACGTGCACAAAGAAATCGTCCTGCAGGCCATCGAAGCCGGCTGTGCGGGTTACGTGCCCAAGTCCTCCACCCACACCGATCTCATCGATGCCATTCACACGGTCCTGGAAGGCAAACGCTTCCTCCATCCGGCAGCAGCCACAGCCCTGGTCGAATTGATCACCAGCGACCACCCCCTGACCGAGCAATTCGAGGCCCTCTCCAAACGCGAGCAAGAAGTCATAAAATTGACCGCCAAAGGCTTCAACAGCCGCGAGATCGGCGACAAGCTCTTCCTCAGCGCAAAAACCATCGAGACTTACCGCCAGCGCGCTATGGAGAAGCTCAACCTCGAGCACCGCTCCGACCTGGTCGAATTTGCTCTCAAAGCTCGCCTGCTGAATGAAGATTAAGGACCTATCCGAAAACTTCGTTCCTATCCAGGCCAGTTCGGGAATAACGAGGTGTTTTTATTATTTTTCGTGTGCGAAGCGCGCGAAAAATGATAAAAACACCCCTTTTTTGCGGCAGTTGAGCGGTGGCGATTTTCTCAAAAGGGCCGTTACCGGATTGGTAACGGCTTTTTAATGTTTTTTTCATTTTGTCAGAGAATCCCCGACAAAAGAACATCCTTTTCCCGCTATAAAACCGGTGGCTCGAACGCTAATATATAGTCACTGGAAAGCAATTTATGCAATTTTTTTATAAATGCTTAACCAAAGAAGTAAGAACACCGAATTTGAGGTATTTGCGGGGGCAAAACCTCCGCAAATACCTCAAATTCGGGAATATTTTACACAAGTAGTTAAATTATTTGGATCGGAGGAATTACAATGGGAGAGCAAGGCAAATCTAAACTAAGCCGCAGAGATTTCCTGCAACTGGTTGGCTTGGGTGCCGGCGCAGCGGCAATTGGCGTTGCGGCCAGGCCGATGAGCAAGACAGGTACCGCAGAAAATCCCAACTTTGCCTATCAACCCTTCACCGACCCGGCTGGCCGCCCTCAGCGGCCCTGGTGGGTCAAGACGGTTGATAAACCGACTGTTGAAATCGATTGGGATAAGATGCAGCGGTTCAATGAGCGCTACGACCCGGCCACCAATATCGGTTCCGTTCGCGGTGGCGGTTTCGCCGGCTACATCGGTAAAGATAAGTCCGACGAGCTGACCGCTCAAAGCAACAAAGTTCTGTCTGACGGTGTCAAGAACAACACCCCCGGTTATACCCTCAAAGACCAGGCCCTCAATTCCGCCCAGAATGGCGGCGCCCGCATGGACAGCACCTTCCTGGGCCCGCAGACTGCCAAGACCCCGGACGACTGGGGCGTTCCCAAGTGGACCGGTACCCCCGAAGAAGCCGCCCGCATGCTGCGCGCTGCTTTCCGCCACAACGGCGCCGGTACGGTTGGCTTCGTCGAACTGGACGACAACACCCGCAAACTGGTCTACTCGGTTGACCCCGATGGCAAGAAACTGGTCTTCACCGATGACGATCAGCCATCCGAAGACGATACCACCCGCTACATCCCCAACAAAGCCAAATACATGATCGTCTACACCATCCAGATGTCGGAAGAAACCCTCAAACGGGCTCCTACCGTCCTGGCGCAGGCGACCACCGCTTTGTCCTACAAACGCAGCCGCCAGATCCAGGCCTCCATGCAGGAATTCCTGCGCGGTATTGGCTACATGGGCCTGGGCGAAAGCAGCATCAATGCTCTGGCAATCGCTCCTGCCTTCGGCGTACTGGCCGGCTTGGGCGAGCTCTCCCGCCTCAACCGCTTGATCACGCCTGAATTTGGTCCCATGACCCGTGTGTTCAAGATGATCACCGATTTACCGGTAGCGACCGACAAACCGATCGATTTCGGCGTCATGAAATTCTGCCACTCCTGCAAGAAGTGCGCAGAGGCCTGCGGCGGCGCCGCCTTGAGTTTCGATGACGAGCCCACCTGGGAAACCCGCGGTGGCTGGAACAACCCCGGTCACAAAGCCTACTTTGAAGATTCGGTCAAATGCACCACTTTCTGGCGCCAGGTCGGTACCAACTGCGGTATCTGCTTCGCAGTCTGCCCCTTCGCCAAGAAGGACAAAGCCTGGATCCATAATCTGGTACGGGCTACCGAATTGACCGTTCCGGCGGTGGATGGCTTCTTGCGCACCATGGACGATGCCTTCGGCTATGGCGTAGAGAAGGACCAGGAAGCCTGGTGGAACCTGGATCTGCCAGAACTCGGCACCGACAGCACGATTAATGTGTAGAGGAGATTACCATGAGTGATAAATACGTCATCGAAATCAAGAAACGCCCCTGGTACGAATGGTTACTGTGGGCAATCTGGCTGATCGTGGAAGTGTTCACGGTTCAATGCGCTATCGCCAGCAAAGCCGAGCTCGAGCCGCGCGCAGCCGTCATTTTCTGGGTCACCGCCGTTGTACTTCTGGTGGGTGCAGTTGTTGTCTGGTTCATGCGCCGCTCACAATAGCCTGCTGAACGAGATTTTATAAACTCCGTTTATCGTTATGAGGAGAGGCGGGTACGCCTCTCCTCTTTACTGTGTGACTAAAAATCCTGAATTTGAGATATTTGCGGAGCAAAACCCCGCAAATATCTCAAATTCAAGCCCCGGCTGCACAGGCCTGCCCGAGCAGGCCACTTCATCAAACGTTATCTTATTCCAACCGAAATATGATGATTTTCACTGTAATTAGTAAGTTTCGTGCTTTAGAATGATACCGCCTCATGGAAGCAATTAATCAACCCCCTACAGTCGCCCAACTTCCCCACCAACCGAAACGCATCCCGCTTTCCCGGAAGGTGCTGATCGGCTCGGTCATCCTGGTCCTGGCAGCCTGGGTGTTCGGCTATTTCGCCAGCGGCACCGACGTCATCCCGCTGGTTCCCCAGGTGATCCCAGGTGCTACCCGCGTCGAAACCCACGGCAGTCTTTACATTGGCTATAACCTGAATGGGGATATCGCCGGCTACGCCGCGGTCGGACAGGGCCAGGGGTATGGTGGCCCGGTCGAGATGCTGGTCGGCATCAACCCGGCCGGAGATATCACCGGGGCGCAGATCATCACCCAGCGCGAGACCCCCGGCTTTTTTCGCCTGGTGCTCCAGCATGACCTGATCGGGCAGTTCGTCGGCCTCAAGTTTACTTCGCCCCTCTCGCTCGGGCAGGACGTCGATGCCGTCAGCGGAGCCACATTCAGCTCCGAGGGCGTGGCTTCCTCCATCCGCGCCGCGGTCCACACCATTGCTCTGGAAGGGCTGGATACCCCCCTTCCCCCTCATAAGAAAACTATCCAGTTTGGCCTGCCCGAAATCGCCCTGCTGGGGCTGTATGCGGCAGGTTATTTTGGTCACAAACTGCATTCCAGCACCTGGAAAAAACGCATCCGCTGGGGCACCCTGCTGATCGGCATGGTTGTGCTGGGGTTCATCTACACCGCCCCGCTCACCATCGCCCAGATCATCAGCCTGCTCAGCGGCTACTGGCCGGACTGGCATAACAACCTGTACTGGTATTTCCTCATCGGCGGGATCCTGTTCGTCACCACCGTCGATTCGAAGAACCCCTACTGTAGCTGGTTCTGCCCGTTTGGCGCCGTTCAGGAGTGCCTGGCGCAAATTACCCGCGCCAAACGCTATAAGCCGCGCGGGCTAAACCAGATCCTCACCTGGACCCAGCGCGGGCTCACCTTCGCGGCCATTATTCTCGGTCTGGCGCTGCGCCGGCCGGGCGTGGCCAGCTACGAGCCCTTTGGCACCTTGTTCGACTTACGCGGCACCTCCATCGAGTGGATTTTCCTGGGAATTGTCCTGCTGGCCAGCCTGGTCATCTACCGGCCGTTCTGCACCTATATATGCCCGCTTAACCCGGTCTATGATTTCATCGCCGAGTTCCCGGCGCTGGACGCGCGAGACCTGGAAGATATGGCGAAATAAGATATGGAAACACTGAAAAAATCTTTACTGGTGGGCTTTGTCCTGGCCTGTATCGTTCTGATCGTCCTCGTGTGGGCGCAAGGGTTGAATGATAGCGGCTCGGCAGGTACGGCCACCCCACAGGCCACGCTGACCGCGCCAACTTCCACGGCAACCCACACAGATACACCCGCCGCCAGCCCGGCTTCGACAGCCACCCCTGGCGCAGAAGTGACCCTCTCCGTTACTCCCGGCCCGCAAAGCGGGGCAAAAGCCACGACCGCGCCTACCCCCAACCTGACTCAAACCTGGGAAGAAGATCAGTTCAATGGATAACCGCACCCTGCGCTCACAGTCAAAAATTTCCCGCCGCGATTTCATCAAAATCTGCGCGGTGGCCGGCGGAGTCGTAGCGGGGAGCAGCCTGCTGCATTTTTCATTGAAAGCCAAGAATGTTACCGTGCGCGATACGCGCCTGTTGATGGGCACGGTGATCGACATCACCCTGGTCGCCGAGACCAGCCAGCTTGGCCAGGCCGCGATCAACGCCGCGTTCAGCGAGATGGAACGCCTGACCCATATCTTCGATTATCGCAAATCCGACAGCGAACTGGCCCGGCTGAACCTGAACGGCAAGCTGGAGCACGCCTCGGCCGACCTGGTCGCGATCCTGCAAAAAGCCTGCAATTACAGCGACATCAGCGGCGGCGCCTTCGACGTGACCGTGCTGCCGGTGCTCGAAACCTACCAGGCCGGGCACCCGGTCACTTCAGACGAACTGGCGCTGATCGGCTACCAATCCATCGACCTGCAAGGCGACCGGGTGGCGTTCAAGAAACCCGGTATGCGCGCCACCCTGGACGGCATCGCCAAAGGGCGCGTGGTCGATTACGGGGTGCGCACCCTCAAGGAACAAGGCTTTGACAACATCCTGGTCGAAGCCGGCGGAGATCTGCTGGCCGATGGCACCCATCCCAACGGCAGCCTGTGGGATATCGGCGTGGCCAACCCACGCCCTACCGCCAACAGCCAGTGGCTGGCCACCCTGCGGGTGAACGACCAGGCCGTGGCCACCTCCGGCGACTATATGCAAGCCTTCACCAGTGACTACAGCCTCAACCATATTATCGATCCGCGCACCGGGGTATCCCCTGCAGAGCTGTCCAGCGCGACCGTAATCGCTCCAACCGTGACCGATGCGGATGCCCTGGCAACCACCCTGATGGTGCTCGGCTCCTCGGCCGGGCTGGCGCTGGTCGAACGACTGCCGGGCATCGAGGCCATGCTCGCCACCAAGGACCTGACGATTTATCGCTCTTCCGGATTTCCATCTGTCTAAAGCCGGACTTTCAACCGTCTAAAGCCGGATTTTCAACCGTCTAAAGCCGGATTTTCAACCGTCTAAAGCCGTCTCTTTTGCAGAGAAATACCGCTCCAATTTTGAAAGGTATACCGCCCATGAATGCAGACAAACCGCATAAACCCGATATTTTGATCCTCCAGCTCCAGAATGTGGCCGAACGAGCCAAACAGCAGGGCGATCCCGATGCTATTTGCGCGGCTTTGACCAAATTGGGGCAGGCCTACCTGGACCGAAGAGAAGTACCGGACGCGTTGACCCAATTCGAGGCGGCCTTCAAACTGGCCCAAAAAGCAGACAATAAAGAGGCCCAGTCGCGCCTGTTTGGGTTCCAGGGAATATCCCTGAAAAAATTAGGCAATTATGAAATGGCCCTGCACGCATTCCAGAAATCCAACGGCATCGCCACCCACCTCCAGCACAATCCGCTGCTGTGCGAACTCGTTTTTCCAGATGGGCATGCTCGAGTTCGAGATGGAAGACTGCGAAAAAGGTGTGGCAGATTTGCTGCGGGCCTTCGAGATCGCCAGCCAGGAGGGCGACAGCTCCCGTATGCTGAACATTGCCGGCACGCTCGCCAATGATTATTACGCCCTGAAAGAATACGACCAGGCCCTGGAATATTTTGCCCAGGCCTATGAGCAGGCCCGTACCCAGGGTGACCATAAAGGCGAATGTACTTTTCTGACCGAAATGGGCAACGCCGCCCTGGCCAAAGGGGATGCCAGGAACGCCGTCAAGCACTACGACCAGGCCCTGGTGATCGCCTCCTCTTTGGAAAACCGCGGCTCCGAGATCAACATCATCGGCGGGCTGTTTCGGGCCTATTCGCAACTCAATGAGCCCGGCCTGACTACCTATTACGGCGAAAAAGCGATCCAACTGGCCGCCGAAATTCAGCACTTCGACGCACAAATCAACAATATCTTCGCCCTGGGAACCTATTACGCCATCCACAGCGACTATGAGCAGGCGCTCAAGTATTTCAACCAGGGCCGCGAGCTGGCCACGCAAAACAACAATCAGGAATGGCTGCTGACCATCGAGGTTTCGGCCGGCATGGCCTCCTTCCAATCCGGCGACTATCCGGCTGCTCATGAGGCCTACACGCGCGCCTTGACCCTGGCAGGCGGTTTTGCCGACCGGCTCTCGCAGGCCCGCATCCTGGGTTACCTGGCCGCCGTCCGGGCCGAGCAAGAGATGCTGCCCGAATCGATCGAATACGCCCGCCAGTCCCTGGACCTGGCCCTGGAGCTTGAAGAAACTGCCCTGGCCGGCGAACAACAAATGCTGCTGGCGTTCAATTACCAGGATGTCCATAATATGGATCTCGCGGTACAATACTGCCAGGCGGCGGTGGCTTCCTACCAGTCGATCGAAGCAGCCGATATGGTCGAAAGGGCCCAGACCTTGTTGGCTGAACTAAAACAGGACGCCGGAGATTGATTTCCAGGCACGAACGGGTACCCGTCAGAGAAACCCTTACAAAAATGTGCATTTCTCCTGATAGACTCTCCTGCCAGATTGCTGTATAGTAAGTTTGTAGGTGTTACACGCCTGCCCAAAGCAAGTAAGCAATTGTCATATCTTGAAAGTTGATCGTTACAAATCGAAACTTCGGTCAGGGTACTTCTACTCCCGGATGAGAAAGTTTAATGGCGATGTCGGTGCCGCTCAGTGAATACTGGGCGAAGTCCGACGCTGTCCCGCAACTGTAGGTTTAATCGTTTTATACGATTAAACGAGCCAGGTCGCCCGCCCTACCGATGTTCCCACAGCCTCGCGGAAAGGTAATTGGGAACGGTATCCTGTTTTAAGGAAAGTCGTTCCTCCTGCCGCGTGGCAGGTTTTTTGTTTAAACTACCGGAACTGCTAAGATACCCGAATTTGAGGTGTCTATGGGGACTTCGTCCCCACAGACACCTCAAATTCGGGAACTTTTTGCACAAGCTTGAGTAGATACAAAAACCACCTAACTCAACCCTATTCTGGAGGAACGCACCATTGTTCAAGAAATTCGTCATTACCGGCCTGATCCTGATCGTTCTGCTCTCTGCCTGCGCCACTCAGGCCACCCCGGCCCCCACAGTCGCCATAGAACCGGCAGCCACAACGGCGCCCACGGCTGAACCCACCGTCGCTGCCTCCCCCACCGAACTGCCCAGTCCCACTGAAACACCCGCCTGGCCTTTTACCGCTACGGATGCCGCCGGCCGGCAGGTCACCCTCGACACTGCGCCCCAGCGGATCGTCTCGTTAGCCCCGTCCGTGACCGAAATCCTCTTTGCGGTAGGCGCCGGTGACCAGGTTGTTGGCCGCGATTTGTATTCGGACTACCCGGATGCAGCCGCCGCAGCCACCGATATTGGCGGCGGTTACAGTGATTTGAACACGGAAGCCATCCTGGCCTTGCAGCCCGACCTGGTGCTGGCGGCCGAATTGACCTCCGCCGACCAGATCAAGGCTGTCCAAGACCTGGGCCTGACCATTTTCGTCGTGCCCAACCCGACCGACTTCAACGGCCTGTACGATGATTTGGACCTGGTGGCCCAGTTGACCGGCCACACCAACACCGTCCAGGCGCTGGTCGCTGGCTACAAAGCCCGTGTGGACGCCGTCGAAACGACCCTGGCTTCGCTCAGCGATGACCAGAAACCCCTGGTCTTCTACGAATTGGATGGCACCGACCCGACCGCGCCCTGGACGGCCGGCCCGGGCTCGTTCGTCGATACGGTCATCAACATGGCCGGCGGCCGTAACGCGGGCGCATCCCTCTCGGGTGATTGGGCCCAGATCAGCACCGAAGACCTGATCGTCGAGAACCCCGACATTATCCTGCTCGGCGATGCCACCTGGGGGGCCATGACCCCCGAGATGGTGACCTCCCGTGCCGGTTGGGATGGCATTACCGCCGTCAAGCAGAACCAGGTGTACACCTTCGACGACAACCTGGTCAGCCGGCCTGGGCCTCGCCTGGTCGATGGCCTGGAAGCCATGGCCAAACTACTCCACCCGGATTTGTTCAAATAATCGACCCCAACCGATGACCAGATCCTTTCATGTCCGGTCTTTGATCCTGATGATTGCCCTGCTGGTGCTGGCGCTGATCCTTAGCGTCGGCATCGGCAGCGTCTTCATTCCTCCCGCAACTTCGGTTCGCATCCTCTTTGCGGGCCTCGGGGGCATTGTTCACCAGGACTGGCCATCCACTTTCTCGGCGATCATCTACCAAATCCGCTTACCGCACGCCTTCCTGATCGCACTGACCGGGGCTGCCCTGGCGGGCAGCGGGGCAGTTTATCAAGGCGTGTTCCGTAACCCCCTGGCCGATCCCTATTTGATCGGCGTGGCCTCCGGGGCCGGGCTGGGCGCGGTGCTCGCCATCGCCCTGCACTGGTCCGATTCTGTCCTGGGAATGTATACCATCCCGGCCGCGGCCTTCCTGGGGGCTCTGCTCACGGTCTTCCTGGTTTATCAACTGGCCCGGGTCGGCAACGCCCTCCCCACCACCGCTCTGATCCTGGCAGGTGTGGCGATCAGCTCTTTCGCCTCTGCTTTGACCTCGTTCCTCATGCTGCGCTCGCAAAACGACCTGCAGCATGCGCTTTCCTGGCTGCTGGGCGGCGGCACGACCCAGGGGGGCTGGGACCCAGTGGTCGCCATGCTGCCGTACGTGGCCCTGGGATTGGTGCTGCTGACCCTTTCCGGGCACATCCTCAATGTCTTGCAGTTCGGTGAAGAGCAAACCCAGCAGTTGGGTATCCATGTGGAACGGGCCAAGTTCATCCTGATTCTGGCCGCATCCCTGACCGCCGCATCGGCCGTGGCCTTTTCCGGCTTGATCGGCTTTATCGGCCTGATCGTGCCACACGTGGTCCGCATGATCCATGGCCCGGACTACCGTTCGCTGATCCCCTTTTCGATCCTGGGAGGCGCTATCGCCCTATTACTCGCCGATATTCTGGCGCGGGTTGTTCTTTCGCCGCAGGTATTACCGGTCGGCATTGTGACTGCCCTGGCCGGCGCGCCGTTCTTTCTATGGGTACTGCGCCGGACCGGTTCTGGTGTCCACTGAGTTGTTCTGAAAAAGGAACCTTGCTATGCTTCAAATCCAATCGCTTTCCGTAGGGTATAACGATCGCCTGGTCTTACACGACCTCAACCTGGACATTCTCCCCGGGCAAGTGCTGGCGGTCGTTGGCCCGAACGGGACGGGAAAATCCACCCTGATCCGGACGACCAGCGGGGTTCTCAAACCGTGCTCGGGCACGGTCCTGGTCAATGGCCAGGACCTCACCGTCATGGATTTCCGCCAGCGGGCGCGTTTTATGGCTGTGGTGCCCCAGGCGCATGCGCTTCCCGATACCTTTACTGTGTACCAGACCGTCTTGCTGGGCCGGACACCCTATCTCAGTTGGCTGGGCCAATCCAGCGCGCTGGACCATAAATGTGTCCGCGCCGCTTTGGAACAGGTCGGCATCGCTGACCTGGCCGAGCGCAGAATTGGCCAGCTTTCTGGCGGGGAACAGCAGCTCGTGCTTTTAGCCCGCGCGCTGGCCCAGGATACACCGGTTCTGCTGTTGGACGAGCCAACCTCCTACCTGGATATCGAACACCAGTCACGAATTTTGAACCTGGTCCGCAACCTGGCGGTCGAGACCAACCGGGCCGTGCTGATGGTGATCCACGATCTCAACCAGGCCGGCCTGTATGCCGACCGGATCGCGTTGCTTTCCGAGGGGAGCGTATACGCGCTTGGTAACCCCGGCGACGTACTCACCAGCGAAAACCTGGCCGCGGTCTATCACATCCCCACTATCGTGGTCCCTCACCCGGTGTACGGCACCCCCCTGGTCGTACCGGATGGCCTTTCGGCCTCACCGGCCGCCACCCCTTCCAAATATCCCATGTTCATAGCGGAAGGCGAGCCCGCGAAAAACCCCAAAATAAACGGCCTGATATAGAAAGTCGAACAATCTGCGGTGCCTGCAAATGCAGGCACCGCAGATTAAAAATTACCCATTCCTATAGTTCCCCATCCCCAAACTATTGTTATCGAAAAGGAGTACCATGATCAACTCGCTCGTTGCCCGCATCAGTCCATTAGATGAAAACGCTATGGCGGCTGCCCGTGCCCGCCAGGATTCGCTCACCAAACCGGCCGGCAGCCTGGGCCGCCTGGAAGACCTCTCGATCCAGATCGCCGGCATCACCGGAAAAAATATCCCGGCTATCCACGACAAGGTCATCATTACTATGGCCGGTGACCACGGCGTCGTCGCCGACGGAGTCAGCGCTTACCCGCAGGAAGTGACTCCCCAGATGGTCGCCAACTTCTTGCACGGCGGCGCAGCCATCAACGCCCTGGCCCGCCACATTGGCGCCCGCGTGGTGGTCGTCGATATGGGCGTGGCGGTAGATATGCCTGCCCATGAAGGTTTGATCATCAAGAAAGTGGCCTATGGCACCCAGAGCATTTCACGCGGCCCGGCCATGACCCGCGAACAGGCCATCCAGGCGGTCGAAGCCGGGATCAGCGTGGTGGAAGATGAAATCGCCCACGGGCTGGACATCGTCGGCACCGGTGATATGGGTATCGGCAACACCACCCCGTCGGCCGCCATCGCCTGCGTGCTGACCGGCGAAACCGCGGCCCGCATTGCCGGCCGCGGTACCGGTTTGAACGACGAAGGTTTACAACACAAAATCAGCGTGATCGAAAAAGCCCTGGAAGTTAACCAACCCAATCCGCAAGACGGGCTGGACATCCTCGCCAAAGTCGGCGGGTTCGAGATCGGCGGGCTGGCCGGCGTAATGCTCGGCGCGGCCGCCCAGCACAAACCGGTCATGGTGGATGGCTTCATCTCGACTGCCGCCGCCATGATTGCCGTGGCGATTGCCCCGGCCGTGCGGCCGTACCTCATCTCGGCCCACCGCTCGCAGGAATACGGCCACTCCGCCATGGTCGCCTGGCTCGGTCTGGAGCCGCTGGTGGACATGCGCATGCGCCTGGGCGAGGGCACCGGAGCTGCTATCGGCATCAGTCTGGCCGAAGTTGCCTGCAAAGTTCTGGCCGAAATGGCCACATTCGACGAAGCCGGCGTTTCCGAGAACTGATCCCGGCCGGCTAAGTTTAGGCCATCTTTGCGCTTCGCGCAAAGATGGCCTGCCGCTCACCATTAGATTTGAGCCCATCGGACCGATGATGATTTCACTCCTGGCCGCTTTTCAATTCCTGACCGTTTTCCCCTCGGTCGTTCGCCGGCGCTTTAGCCCCGAAGAAATGGGCCGTTCGGTGGCCTTTTACCCCCTGGTCGGCCTGGTGCTGGGCGGGGTGTTATACGGCTTGCACAGCGTCTTGCGCCTGTTTCTGCCTGTCTATCTGTGCGCCGTTCTGGTGGTCACCGCCTGGCTGATCCTCACCCGTGCGCTGCACTTCGACGGCTTCCTGGATATCTTCGACAGCCTGTTCGGCGGCTTTACCCCCGAGCGGCGCCTGGAGATCATGAAGGATTCACGGGTAGGCGCCTTTGGCTTGGCCGCCGGCATTTTGCTGTTGTTCACCAAACTGTTTGCCATCAGCAGCCTGGACAACCGCCTGGCCGCATTCCTGCTGGCGCCTATGCTGGGGCGCTGGGCCATTGCGCTGGCAATCTTCTTCTTCCCTTATGCCCGCGAAAAAGGCCTGGCCCGCGACATGAAAGACAAGACCGGCTGGACCCAGGTGATCTTCGGCACGCTCTTCTCGCTGGTTGTGGCCATGCTGGTGGCCGGCTGGCTGGGCGGGCTGGCCATGATCCTGGCCGCAGTGGTGCTGTTCGCCTTTGCCGGCTACATGATGCACCTACTCCCCGGCCTGACCGGCGACAGCTACGGCGCCATCTGCGAGCTGACCGAAGTGCTGGTTTTAATTGTGTTTACGATCCATTGATGAGCACCTCGAATTATGGTTGGATGAAGGCGCGTTGCGCCTTCATCCAACCATAATTCGAGGGCATAATCTGTGTTTATCCGTGCCATCTGTAGCTTATAATCTTTTCTGGCTCTGATAAATAATTCGTAACTACTCAGGCTCCTGTTAATAAGTTCTCGAATTTGATGTACGTGCGGGGGCAGAGCAGCCCCCGCACGTACATCAAATTCGGGTTTCATCCCCGCTGGGCTGAGCAGTTACAATAATTCCTGAAATTGAGGTGAGTGAAGCGTGGGAAAACTGGTTTTGATTTTGGGCGGTGCGCGCAGCGGCAAGAGCAATTTCGCCGAGCAAAAAGCCCGCGAATGGGGCGGTGAGCGGGTGCTGTACGTCGCCACGTCCGAAGCAAAAGACGACGAGATGCGCCTGCGCATCCAAAATCACCGGGCATCCCGCCCGGCGTCCTGGCAGACGCTCGAAGCGCCGCGCCGGGTAGCCCAGGCCATCCGCGCACTCGACGCGGATGTGGACGTCATCTTGCTGGAATGCCTGACGGTGTTGATCTCGAATTACCTGATGGAAGCCTCCGCCCCGCTGGACGATCCCTTCGGCCCGCCTTCCGCGGACCCGTTCGACGAAGCCATCGAAGCAGCCGTCCGCGCCGATATCGCCGCCCTGGTCGAGTACGTCCGCAGCCAGGACGTGACCATCCTGGTGGTTTCCAACGAGGTCGGCCTGGGGCTGGTCCCGGCCTACGACCTGGGTCGCGCCTATCGCGACCTGATCGGCCGCGCCAACCAGGAGCTGGCCCGCCAGGCGGACGAAGTCTATTTCCTGGTCGCCGGCCTGCCCATGCAGTTTAAATAGGTTTATTTAAAACAACTCGAAAATAGGGTGTATGCCGGGGCAAAGCCCCGGCATACACCCTATTTTAAATTTATCTGTGTCCATTCGTGCCCATCTGTGGCCAAACTCCTCTATTGACAAAAAATGTAAAGCAAACTATACTTATTTTGTAAAGTAACCTTTACATCGGAGGCAGGCCATGAAAAACCATATTCAAGAGCTTCGCAAGGAAAACCGCCTGACCCAGGAAGAGCTGGCCGAGCGCTGCCGCGTTACCCGCCAGACCATCATCTCCCTGGAAAACGGCAAATATAACCCGTCCATATTCCTGGCCTACAACATCGCCAAAGTTTTCGGGCGGACCATTGAGCAAGTATTTATCTTTGGGGAGGAAGAACAATGAAATACGCAAAAAGACTGCTGGTTTTCTTTATCCTGTACCTGGTCGTAGGTGGGCTGCTGCTTACCGCGGCCCTTTTGTGGTCGCCGGCCGGCCAGCGGGAAGGCATCATCACCGGGATTGTAGCCGGCTTCTCGGTCACGGGCGTTGGCGGGATCGTCCTGAGCGCCCGCCTGATGCGTAACCCGCAGAAAGCCGAGCAGGTCGAGATCGCCAAGACTGAAGAACGCACCCAATTCCTGCGCCAAAAAATCCACTCATCGGTCTATTTTGTGACCCTCATGCTGGTCAGCGCCGGCGCACTCGTCGCCGATATCTTCGGCAACCGCGATATCGCCTTGACCCTGGCCGCGCTGCTGGTTATCGAAGCAATCCTCTATGTAGGCTTCGCGACGTATTACACTAAAAAATACTAGCCTAATATGGATCGATTAAATCTGTAGATCAAAAAAGATGCCATCCGGCATCTTTTTTGATCTACAGATTGCAGAAAGAATTTAATCTGCATCGCTTTGGCACCGGAAACTTCGAATCGCCGGCGCCTCTGGCGCGTACCAACGCACCCGCCAAAACCGATGGCCCGGCGAGAGAGTCTACACCGGCCAATCCAGGCCCTTACCGGCCTGCCGCGCCTCCCCTAACTCCTTTAAAGAAAGCCCAAAATTCTCCTGATTTCCCCCTGATAAGAATTTATAATTTATCCAGAGCTCAACTACACCTGTTCGGTGGCCTGGACGCCAGAGGCACTCTTTTAGCATTAAATTCCAAGGAAAGTTATGATCACTGCCAATCAACTGGATGCCTTTCCCTTTAACAACCGCACCGACTATAAAACGATCCAACGCGGGATACAGTATTATCGCGATGGGCGGGTCACTGACCTGCAATATCACGCGGAACACGCAGTTTGTCGGGTCGAAGGCAAAAATGACGATTACCGGGTGGCATTCTCTACCAACTCCCAAAACCAGCTCAAGGCAACCTGCACCTGTCCCCAGGCAGCCATAGATCCAATTTGTAAACATATTGTCGCCGCCGCAATGGCCTTCAGCAATTTTCTCAGAACCCCGGCGGGCCAATCGAACTGGCAATACCGCCTGGGTATCGCCCTGGAGAGTGCGCCTCAACATAAAAGTATTGTCCATTTCCAACACTACGCTATGGTTTTGATATTATACGAAAATGAATATTACGCGAATTACTCGTATAACCTGACAACCTATGTCGTCAAAGCCAAGGTCTGGGACAGGCTGCAAGATTACCCACCGGGCAACCCGGCCGCGGTCAATAAATTGCTGGAAGAAGACACTTCCTGGACAAAGCTCATCGACAACCAGTTCCAGGGATTGAACCCGGCCGGTTGTCTCAACCTGTCCATCGATGGCATCGCAGCCTTCGAGTTTATTAACCAACAGGTGCATTATTTTGGCCGGTTTGCCGGGTTTGGGCCTTACCTGGCGCTGCTGGAGCATTTGGATGTGCCCATCTTTTTTATGGACGGGAATCGGCAATTCAAGGGCCGCCTGCAAGTATTGGAACAGGCCGTGGAAATCAAAGCGGCCCTGGCCCGGGATAGCGATCACCTCTCCCTGCAAGCCGGCATCGAACGGGAGGGGCAGATCTTCTCCTCGGCCAAAGAAAGCCTGCGCGTCGTCTCACATGAACCGGCCTGGGTGCTGTTCGGCAATACCCTGGCGCCGGTAGCCAACCCGGAAAGCTTCGACCTGCTTTCGATCCTGCCGCTCGAAATTCCTGCCAGCGATGAAGAAACTTTTCGCTCCAGGTATTTCCGCCGCATCATCGAACACGTGCCGGTCCAAAGTGACCTGGTTCAATGGGACGACATCACTGTGAACGCCATCCCGCGCCTGTACCTGCACAATGACGAAGGGGTTCTGCGCGCCGACTTGCGCTTTGGCTACGATGAGTACGAAGTCCTGCCGGGCCGCGCCCCCGTTTCGCCCCTGATGGTGGACGAGCCCACTTCCTGGACAATGACCCGCGTTTTCCGTCAGCTCGAACAGGAACAGCACTTTTACCAGGTGTTGACCGATACCAGGTACGGCCTCAAGCGTGCGAACAGCAACTATCCCTATGGCACCTTCGAGATTCGCGCCCACACCCACCCGTACGACTTTTTAATGAACTGCATCCCGGCCCTGACCCAGGCCGGCTTCGAAATTTACGGCGATAAAGAATCGCTCGGCAAGGTCAACCGCAACCTGCCCACCTTGCGGGTCAACATCACCAGCGGCATCGATTGGTTCGAATTGGAAGCCGTGGTACTGTATGGCGACCAGGAAATTAAGCTCAACG
This sequence comes from uncultured Chloroflexia bacterium, assembly GCA_963704755.1. GTDB lineage: Bacteria > Chloroflexota > Anaerolineae > Anaerolineales > Anaerolineaceae > Bellilinea. The sequence continues at coordinate 3,233,000 of OY969938.1, read as the reverse complement.
AAATCCGCAAGGCAATCAAAAAAGGCCAGAGTTACATCAAACTGGCCGATGGCTCGGTTGGACAGATCCCTGAAACCTGGCTGGAGCGCTACAAACACCTCTTCAACCTGGCCGAGGAGACCGAGGGCGGCTTGCGTATCAATGAATTGCAGCTCCCCCTGGTAGACGAACTGCTCGAGGATGCCAGCCAGGTCAATAAAACGGCCGAATACGAGCAAAAACGCCAGCGCCTGCAGAGCTTCGAAAACATCCGGCCCCAGCCCGTGCCGCAAAACTTCACCGGCGAGCTGCGCCCCTATCAAAAGGCCGGCCTGGACTGGCTGCACTTCCTGCGCGAATACAACTTCGGCGGCATCCTGGCGGATGATATGGGCCTGGGCAAAACAATCCAGGTGCTGGCCTTCCTGCAATCGCTTTGCGAACAATCCAAACGGCAGGCTGCCTCCTTGCTAATCGTCCCCAAGAGCCTGCTGACCAACTGGCAGCGTGAATCGGCCCGCTTTACCCCCGGCCTGCGCATTCTGGAATACATGGGCAATTTCCGTAACAAAGACCCCGAGAGCTTCGATGATTACGACATCGTTTTGACCACTTACGGCACCATGCTGCGCGATATCGAGCTCCTGCGTAAGTACCGCTTCGACTACGTCATCCTGGATGAATCGCAGGCCATCAAGAACCCCCTGGCGCAGTCGGCCAAGGCGATCCGGCTGATCAACGCCGCGCACCGCCTGGCAATGACCGGCACACCGGTCGAAAACAACACCTTCGAACTGTGGTCGCAGTTCGCCTTCATCAATCCCGGCCTGTTGGGCGGCATGGACTATTTCCGGCGCGAGTTCGCCACACCGATCGAAAGCCGCCAGGACGACCAGACGGCCGGCCTGCTCAAGCGCATGGTTTACCCCTTTATCCTGCGCCGGACCAAGGCCCAGGTTGCTCCCGAGCTGCCGCCGCGCACCGAGCGGGTAATTTACACCGACCTGGAGCCGGCTCAACGCAAACTTTACAACCACACCCGTGACTATTACCGGGCCCAGTTGCTCGGTATGATCGATAAAGAGGGCCTCGACAACACCCGCATGAAGATTTTGGAGGGGCTGCTGCGCCTGCGCCAGATCTGCATCCACCCGGCGCTGGTCGAGCCGGGGTACAACAAATCATCCGCCAAATTCGAAGTCTTGCTCGAAACACTGGCAACTCTCCAGTCCGAAGGTCATAAGACCCTGGTCTTTTCGCAATTTGTGCAATCGCTGCACCTGCTCGAAACTGAACTGCACAAGATCGGCCTGTCCTACACCTACCTGGACGGCAAGACTAAAAACCGCCAGGAGTGCGTCGACCGTTTCCAGAATGAACCCGACCTGGCCTGCTTTCTCATCAGCCTGAAAGCCGGCGGGGTTGGCCTGAACCTGACCGCCGCCGATTACGTCATCCACCTCGACCCGTGGTGGAACCCGGCCGTGGAAATGCAGGCCGCCGACCGGGCTCACCGCATCGGCCAGGATAAGCCGGTTTTCATCTATAAAATCATCGCCCGCGAAACCGTGGAAGAGAAGATCCTGGAACTGCAAAACCGCAAGAAAGAACTGGTGCAGCAGTTGATCTCTTCCGAAGGCAGCTTCTTTAAGTCACTGACCCGCGATGACGTAAAGGTGCTGTTCAGTTAAGGCCTGGAAAAACGATGGGGATATATTTGTGCTGGCTTTGCCAGCACAAATATATCCCTTTATTAAATAACATAAATTCGGGATAAAAGAAAAGAGAAGTAATTTGAGTGTGTTTTTATTCGTGGCGGCTGCGCCGCCACGAATAAAAACACACTCAAAAACCCTTATCCCGAACTGACGTTAGATAGGAAGTTCGTTGACTCGCCGCTCGAGGTAGCGCCGTTCCGCATCCTGATGGGTGAGCGAAAGCGCCTGTAAATAGGCCACCCGCGCCTCCACCGTTCTACCCAGCCGCCGGCACAGGTCGGCCCGCACCCAGTAGACCAGGTGATCCTCTTCCAGGTCACCACGGTCCAGGATGGCATCGATCAAAGCCAACCCGGCTGCGGGACCGTCCCGCAGCGCCACCGCCGCGGCCCGGTCGCGCTCGACCTGCGGCGAAGGATCGGCGCGCAGCAGCACATCGTACAGGCCAACCACCTGGGGCCAGTCGGTAGCGGTTGAGCTGGGCGCCTCGGCGTGCAGCGTCTCGATGGCGGCCTGGAGGGTATAAGGCCCAAAACGATGGGAAAGCAGCGCCTGATCGACTAAGATTACTCCCTCCAGGATCAGGTCGCGGTTCCAGAGATTGCGGTCCTGATCGGTCAAGGGGATAAACTCACCCAAAGAGGAGGTGCGGGCCGTGCGGCGCGATTCTCGCAGCAGCATGAGCGCCAAAAGGCTGATCGCCTCGGGCTCGGGCAGCAGCTCGACCAGCATCCGCCCCAGGCGAATGGCCTCGCTCGAAAGCCTGGCCCGGGCCGGCGCTTCACTGGCCGCGACCGTATAGCCTTCGTCAAAAATCAAGGAAATGACGTTCAGCACCGAATCCAGCCGGTGCGGCATATCAACCCGCGATGGAATCTCATACGGAATGTGCGCTTCACGGATCTTGCCTTTGGCGCGTAAGATGCGCTGGTCGATGGCCAGCGGGCGCGTTTGCATTCCCTGCGCAATGACATCGCTGGCCAGGCCGCTGACAATTCGCAGAGTCAACGCAATCTGTCCTTCAGGCGCCAGGACCGGGTGGCAGCACAGAAAAATAAGAACTCAAGCGCTCATCCGCAATATCCTCGTCCACCGTATCGACCGGGTGCTCCCCTGCCCGTAAAAGGCCATTGGCCCGGATCCTCACCGAAGCGTCGAAGCGAGCCTGCTGGCGTAATCGGTCGAGCGCCTGGCGATATCCCAGCTCGACCAACCAGGTACACGGATTGGCCGGTAAGCCTTCGACCGGCCAGCGCTCGCCCGCCACACAGAAAGCATCGTCGAGGGCTTCTTCGGCCAGGTCCAGGTCGCCCAGCAGGCGTACCAAAGCCGCCAGGAACTCGCCGCGAGTCGGACTGATAAACCGCATTGATCGTTGATTGCATCCGTGTGCCCGGGTCATCACGCATCCTCGGCGCTCCTGTGTTCTCCCTGCTGTGAAAATAAGGTGATCGCATCATCCCCCCTGAAAGTAACTTTACTATAAAACAGGTCGAAAAATTCTATACAATCTATTATAGATTCTCTAGATTTTCTTTATATTAAAAAACAACCTGGCTGCACAGGTTTTCACCTGTTTACCTCACCCCCTGGAGGTTTCGTGTGTTTTTGTGCCACAAAGTGGCACAAAAACACACGAAACCTCATCTTACTCCCCCGGAAAGAACATACCGTAACTAATCATCTCGCCCGGTGGCGCCACCACAAACGCGTCGTCCCAGGGGCCGAAAATCATTTTGCGCACCAGATCGTTCGAGCCGGGGATCTCCTCGAAGCGCAGGTTGAAACGGGCTGCCGTGCGGCGGGCATAATCACGGTAATAGTCCAACGCATATTGGCCGGTATCGATCAGCGCTACGCGGGTGTAATTGGCCAGCATAATCTTCATGATGCGCTCGGCTCGCTGCGGGCCGTAGCGCTCCACCATGTGCTCGTAATCCGAAAAAGGCGTGTCGCCTACTTCGATCCAGCCCTTGGTCAGGTAATACGTACCCGGTTCCGCATGAGCTTGCTGCTGGTATGCCCCGCGAGAGCCGAGGAAAATAGAGATACAATCATCCACCCGCGGAACGACCAGGGTTTGGCGCTCCGCTTTGATCCCGATCACCGCCATGGAACACAACCCATACCCCAGGATGATCGTGTCGATCTCGTCCCCCACCCGATTGATGGCTTCCTGTAAGGTACTGCGCAGCTCACCGGGATTGACATGCAGCCCGAAGTCGAAGACCTCGTGCGGCATGCCGGGCGGCATGAGCGGTTCCATTTCTTCGATGACCGTTGCGCAGGCCAGCACCAATGTTCGCGTGTAATCCATAAAATTCCTCTAGGATCAATTCAACCGTTAAGTAACATGGATTTAGCATAAATACGGGCAAAGCCCGGGTAAATCGTCAGCTCCACATATTCGATCCGCCGGGCAATTTCGACCGCCCGTTCGCGCGCGGCCCGCGAGACTAAGATCTGGCGCGCGCCATCTCCGGCGGCATTGCCCACCTGGCGGTAACGCTCCAGGGGCAGATCCGGTAAGAGCCCGATGGCAATGGACGTCTCCAGATTCAGGTAAGTGCCAAAAGCCCCGGCCAGGATAACCTCGTCCAGGTCCTCGACGGTCAGCCCACACACCTCCAGCAGCACGCGGATGCCGGCCATGATGGCGCCTTTGGCCAACTGGATTTCGTCCACGTCGTGCTGGGTGATGGTGATGTCCTCGCCGCTGCCGCTTTGTTCAGCCGGGACCAGCAAATATTCCAGTTCGCCGTGGCCCGGCCGCACGCCGGCCGCCCCAGCTTGAAACCGCCCGCGCATGTTGATGATACCCAGGCGGTGCAGCTCGGCCACCGTATCGATGATACCCGAACCGCAAATGCCCACAGCCGGCGCATGGTCGATCGTCTGCACGGTCGGGCTGCCGCCATCCAGCCAGACCCGCTCGATGGCCCCGGCTGCGGCGCGCATCCCGGCGTGAATGTGCGCGCCTTCGAAGGCCGGCCCGGACGCGCAGGAAAGCGAGACCAAACGGGAAGTCCCTGCACGGGAAAGGACGATCTCGGTGTTGGTGCCAATGTCGATCCCCAATACCGTGCGGTTCTCGCGGTCGATATCACTGGCCAGGACCATAGCCACGTGGTCGGCCCCGACGAAACCGGCCACGCAGGCCGGCACGTGCACGCGCGCGTCGCTGACGAAATTCAGGCCCATCTCCGCCGTGCGGACTTCCTGCGGCATGGCCGTGGCTGGGATGTAGGGCGCCAGGGCTAACTGGTATATGGGCAAATTCAATAGCAAATGGGTCATGGCGGTGTTGCCCACAATACAGGCTTCAGCGATATGCTCCACCGGTTCGCCGGCCCGCCCGGCCAGCTCCCGAGCCAGTTCGCCCAGGGTGGTGTAGACCGCCCCGGACAGGGTGCTTTCGCCGTCCGTCTTGCGGATGGCATAGGCCAGGCGGCTGATCAAGTCTTCGCCGTAACCGATCTGCGGGTTGGGCCGGCCTTCGGCGGCCAGGGTTTCCCCGCTCACCAGGTCCACCAGGTAAGCAGCCACCTTGGTCGTCCCCAGGTCCACCGCCAGGCCCAGCGGCCGCGCACCCGGGGCCAGGAAGCCCACGATCTCCCGCCCGCGGACTAATACCAAAACCTGCCAATCCTGTTGGCGCAGCAGGGGCGAAAGGGCCCGCAGCGCGGCCGGTCCGGCCGTCAAGCCGCTGAGCTGGTACTCCTCTGCCAGGGCATCCAACACCCGCTCCAGGTCGCCGCGCAGGTCGGCCAGGGTGGCCGGCACCAGGCTGACCCGGTAAGGCTGCACGACCAGGTCGTCGAAGGTACCGGGCACAGCCGGCTCGGCAGCTCGCGATTCGACCTGCAAACGCTGGGCAGTGATCACCGAGGCCACCGGCACATCGATTTTTACGTCACCCAGCACCTCGGCCTGGCAGGCCTGGCGGTAACCCGCCCCAAGCTGCTCTGCGGTGAGCACAGCCTGTTCGACCAGGTTAGCTGCACTGAGGGCATTGCTCCCTTCACGGGCAATAACCAGGCACTGGCCACAGGTTCCCGCTCCGCCGCAGTCGGAGGTCAGGGGTAGCCCGGCCTGGCGGGCCGCATCCAGCAGCGTCGCCCCCTGTGGCACGGTCACCCGCTTACCCAGCGGCTCAAAATCTACTGTGAATTTTGTCGTTGAAGGTTTGTCGGTCATCCAGGGTCATATCCTTTGGGACTTAAACCGGGAACAAACTACAAGGAAGTGTAGATCGCCGCAAGCCGGCTGTCAAGCGGAATAGAAGAGAGCGTGTTGAATCGCGGCATTTTCAATACCTTCGCGGAAAACAAACGTGCGGTCCTCCCCTAAAAAGGACCGCACGTAGCAATTGCTGGCCTGGTAAAAGGAAAGGCCAGCTCTTAAAGATCAATATACGCCGAACTCTTTGGTCGCGTCCATCCAAACTTTGACCAGCTTCGGATCGCAGCCTTCCAGTTCGCCGATGCCCGTGCTCATGATGAAGCCGCCACCCTTGCCGACCTTCTCGCACAGCTCACGGGTGCGTTCGCGCACCTGCTCGGCCGTACCGCCTTGCAGCAGCGAGTTGGGCATGCCGCCCATGATGCACAGGGTATCTCCCAGAACCTCTTTGACCTTGAAGATATCGCTGCTCTGGAACCAGCCCACCGATTTGCCCGCCGGCAGTTCGGCCAGGTATTTCAAGCGCTGATCCCATACCCCTTCGTAGAACACGGCCGGGGTGATGCCGTTCTCGATCAATTGCACCATCATGGATTTCAGGCCCGGCCAGTAAAACTTCTCGAACTGCGGCAGCGACATGAAACCGTCTGAGCCACGGTGCAGCGGGATGAATGCGTAGGGGATGTTGGTCGCTTTGGCCTGATTGATCGCAAACTCCACCTGGAATTTGAGTACCTTTTCCTGCGCTGCGATCAATTTCTCCGGGCGGCGGTGCATATCCAGGAAGATGCCGCGCATACCGCGCAGGGTGTCGGACATAAAGTCGAAAGGTGCTTCGATCAAGGCGCCTGACATAAAGAAAGGCGGGGCAAAGCCCAGGGCGGCCAGGCTGTTGGTCGATTTGATCAGGAGACCCAACCCTTCCGCGGTCACCTGGACGGCCTCGCCCAACGCTTTCAATGCTTCTACCACCTGAGGCGCAGCGTAGGCAGCAAAGTTCGCCAGGTGGTAGAAGCCGAACAGGAACATTCCCATCGGAGGGATCTGTGCCAGTCCGCCCATTTTACTAAAGGCCCGTGGCAGGTAAGTGCGAATAGCCCAGTCCGAAGGATCTTCCAAAAAGGCATCGTAATCTTCGCCTTTCATGAATTCCTGCTCATTGAACTGGAAGGAGCCGTTCGGGCCCAATCCGTAGCCAGGCCATTTAGTCATCTGATCGCCAACGGCCAGGCTGGCCTTTGGCCCCAGGCCAAATACACCGAACGCCATATCCGGTTGAAATTCTTTGGCGGCTTTTTCGAGTACTTCCTGGGCCTTTTCCGGGTTATCCTGCAGTTCCTGGCGGGTGATTCCACCGTATTCGGCCAGCAGATAGCCCATACCCAACATAATCGGAACACGATCGGGCTCTTTGAGCTGCAATGCGGCCATAAAACGCGCCATGCGCTCGTTTAACAACTGCTCTGGGCTCTTGCCCGCATCAATCGTTGCCACTGTTGAACTCATCTCGGTCATCTCAGTTCGCTCCTGTCCACTGCTTGGCTAAACTCACAGCCGTCATGGCATCCGTGCCCCAACCATCGGCATTTGCAAAAGCACAAACCTGGGCATCCACCGTACCCCCGCCGACCATGATCTTCACTTTATCGCGCAGCCCGGCCGCCGTAAGGGCGTCTACGGTCTCTTTCATGGAGGTATATGCCAGCGTCAGGAAACCGCTGAGCGCAACGATATCCGGCTGGTAGCTTTTTGTTTCCTCGACGAAGGTCTCTGGGGAGACATCAATTCCCAGGTCTTTGACCCCAAAGCCATTGACGTCCAGCATAAACACGACGATATCTTTAGCAATATCGTGAATGTCACCCTTGACGGTGCCAATCAAAACCTTGCCCCCGGTTTTGGCCTCTTCTTCCTGCTTGACGAGGGGTTTGACTTCTGCTGAAATGGATTTGAGCATTTCGCCGGCCAGGATTAGCTCGGAGATGAAATATTCGCCGTTCTCAAAACGCTTGCCAACAATTTCCATGGCCTTCCGGCAGTCCGCCAGAACTTCCATGGGATCGGTGCCTTGGGCGAGCAGTTCTTTGGCCAGGTTTATCGCCTGCTCATCGTCCATCTCGGCAATTGCATTTACAAGCTTTTCCGACATGTTTTTCTCCTTATTCGCGAACATAAATGTGGATACGAGAGGGTTTTATTTCATCGATGGTACAGAAGTATTGCGGGATTAAATCGCCGCGCTATTTTTGTTCTGGGTGCTCTAACCGGCCGGCGCGATAAGCACGGGTGTAGTTCAAACAATGGCGGTCTTTGCCCAACAGCATCTCGGCCGCGTACATCGCCGCCTGCAAATCCCGGTCGTTCGGGTCGATGATGGCCGTATCCAGGCCGGCCTCCAGGGCCAACACCAGGAAAGAGCGGTTGATCAGCGACCGCAGCGGCAGGCCAAACGAAACGTTGCTCAGGCCGCAGCTAATGTGCGCCTCGGGGAACTCCCGGCGAATTTCGCGGATGGTATCGAAGATCACCCGGCCGGCGTTGGTATTGGTGGCGATCGTCATGGCTAACGGATCGACATAGACCATTTCATCGGGAATGTTGGCTGCCCGGGTTTTGGCAATCACGCTGCGGATGACTTCCAGCCGTTTCTCGGTGGTCACCGGAATGCCATTTTCATCCATACACAGGGCAATGACCGGGCAATGGAATTCGGCCACGATCGGCAAAATGCCTTCCAGGCGGCTGGGCTCACCGCTGATCGAGTTGATCATCGGTGTTTGCTTGACTTCCTTCATCGCCAGGCGTAACGCCGTGGGATTGGCGCTGTCCAGGCATAAAGGAACGTCGGTGACCTCCTGGACAAGCTTCACCAGCCAGACCATATCATCGGCCTCGCGCTCAGGAGCAGTGCCAGCATTGACGTCCAACCAGTTGGCGCCGCCTTCGACCTGCCTGACGGCCAGGTTTTGGATAAAGGCAGCATTTTGCTCGGCAATGGCCTTGCCCACCAACTTGCGGGTGCCGTTGATCTTCTCCCCAATAATTTTCATTTGTTGCTCCGAAATGGGATTGTTGTAAAAAACATTCAAACTTATTATATTAGTATAATAAGTAAAGTCAAGTAGGTTTACATGTCCACCCTGTGATATCTGACCTATAATCCTTATAATCGGCGTAACCGCTCCAGCTTGGCATATTCCAACGGCTCAAAGTTGGTTTTTCCAGGTACCAGGCCGGGCTGTTACAAATCAGCATCACTGCTCTCGCTTCGATCCACGGGAAAGAATTTACGCTTGCATGAACCGAGATAACCGATCGTTGACCCTGCCAGAAGAAATCGACCGCGATTCTTTCGAGCCCGCCTACAACCAGTTGGTGAATATCCTGCGGCGGAAGATTGCGGCCGGAGAATACCGGCCGGGCGAACGGCTGCCCTCAGAGGCCGAATTATGCGAGCAATACCAGGTCAGCTCGATCACAGCCCGGCGCGCCACCAAGATCCTGGTCGAGCAGGATATCGCGGTAACCCGCAAAGGCCAGGGCACCTATTTAAAGCCGCTGGCGCTGACCAACGCCACCTTCGACCTGCGTGGCCTGCAGGAAATCTTTTCGGATAGCCGCACATCGGTGCGCATTCTAGGCGCCTCGGCGACCAGCGCCAACCAGCGGGTGGCCACCAAACTGGCTATCAAACCGGGTACCCGTGTAATCTATATCCGCCGCTTGCTGCTGCAAGAAAACCGGCCGATCATGTACCACCGGGAATACATGATCCTGGATCCTACCCACCCCACCGTCGAAGCCGAATTAGGGGTCACTTCGCTGGAAGGGCTGTTCACCGGCACGGGGGAAACCATGCTCAAACGGGGCGAATTGGGCATCGATGCGACCGTTCTGACCGAGGACGAATCCGAGGAATTACAATCCCCGGCCGGCGCACCGGCCTTTCGCATCGAACATATCTTTTACGACTTTTCTGACCAGGCAGTAAGCTGGGGGTGGTTCATCTGCCGGGGCGACTGTTTGCGGTTCAAAACCAGTGTAGGCGTTTAGCGTTTCAGTCAGAGGGCACAGGATTCATGGGAGCAGAGATGAGTTCAACAGACGGCGACCGCTCATTCGAATTGATCCACAGCGTGGAAGAATTACAGGAAGAAAAAGTGCTCGAGCTGGTCCAGCAGCGAGTCGCCGGCGGGGATGACCCGATGGACATCGTCGAGGACTGCCGCCAGGGGATGATCCTGGTGGGACAGCACTACGAACAGCGCCACTATTACCTGGCCGGGCTCATCCTGGCCGGTGAAATTCTGCGCGAGGTGATGGAAATCCTGCAGCCCATGACCGAAAAGAAATATTTCGGTAAATCGCTCGGATCGGTGCTGCTTGGCACCGTCGAGGGGGATATCCACGATGCCGGCAAGGACCTGTTCCAGATCATGCTGAACGTGCACGGGTTCAATGTCAACGACCTGGGAGTGAACGTGCCGGCCGAGCAATTCCTGGAGAAGGCCCAGGAATTGAAGCCGGATATCATCGGCCTGTCCTGCCTGATCATCGGCGCATACGGCGCGATGAAAAGGACGATCACCCTGCTGCGCGATGACCCACAGTTCGCTAAAACGCCCATCATTATCGGCGGCCAGGTCAATAACGACGTATGCCAGTACGTCAGCGCCGACTATTGGGCCATGGACGCCATGGACGGCGTGCGCTATTGCCAGAACTGGGCCAGGGGTACCAACCCATAGGACAAAGAAAATCACCGCAGAGACGCAGAGGAATAAAAACCACGGAGGCACGGAGGTCACGGAGAAGAAGGAAGAAATTAACCACACTCAGAGCGCGCGGAGAAGATTTTTAAAGAGCATCGTCGTAGGGTGCGTTTGAGGGCTGACATTCCAACCTTGGTTGAATGGCCAGATAACAGGCTTACCCAGGCGTGCCCGGAACGCACCAGTACGGCGCTCGCTTAAGAAACACAAATGGAAATCAAGCAGATCGGCCCGGTCCCCCACATCCCTTGGCTGAGGCCGCTCTTCAACGCCGGCCATAAGGCCACTCCTGGTCGCCATTGCAAGACCTGCTGCTTTTTACCCAAGGAGCATACTGCACACCAGGGTTCCTGTCCTAACAACCGGTGCCGAAGGTACCACGTTCTGCAAAAACGAGCCCCCCTTCACATCCCCTTGATCAACCCGCCCGGCTGGCAGGTGCGGCAAAAATTGGTGATGCGCTGGTTAGCCCCCACCAGCGAAATCGGCGTACCGCAGCGCGGGCAGGGCTCGCCGGTCTTCATATGCACGGCCAGAAAATCGCGCGGCTTGAGGTGGATGTTCTCGCCCATCTCCACCCGCACCTGCTCGACCGCGTTCAGCAAGGTGGTGCGCATGCCCTCGTACAGGTGGGCGACTTCCTCGGCGCTCAACTGGGTGCGCTTGCGATAGGGATGCAAGCGCGCCTCCCACAGGATCTCATCGGCATAGGCGTTGCCTATCCCGGCCACAAACTCCCCGCGGGTGAGCACCCCCTTGATCTCGCCGCGGAAGGGCTTCAAGCGCGCACGGAACTCTTCCAGTGAGATATCCAGCGGCTCGGGGCCCATCCCGGCAAACCCGGGCACGATCTCCAGGTCGCGGGTGAGATAAAGCTGGCCCATCTGCTTTTGATCGATGTAGCGCAACTGTTTGCCGCTGCTCAGGCCAAAAACCACGTGGGTCTTGCCACGCCGCTTTTCGCCTGCGCTTGCCAACTGCAAGCGGCCGGTCAACTTAGGGTTGAGCACCAGGTAAAGCGGCGCCGTCTCAGCTTGCATGCCAAAGATCAGGAATTTTCCCCGCCGCGATATCTCCTGAATGGTCCCCCCAACCAGGGCCGGAACGAAACCAACCTGGGTGAGGTCGCGGATCACGATCGGCCCGCCCGGTGGGATGACTTCCACGGCCGTAATCGTATCCCCGATCACCCGGCGCTGCAACACCTCACGAACCACTTCGAGCTCAGGTAGCTCTGGCATAAATAGATTATAGCAGGGAGTGACTGATCCCGAAAATGAGGTGTTGGTGTTGACAAAGGCAGCACCAACACCTCATTTTCGGGATCAAAATCATCAGGTGAAAGCTTTTTATGGCTCCTTTGAATGCCATTGGCGGACATAACCCGCAAAGGTAGCCAGATCATCGATATTTTCCAGGTTTCGATAAACGTGGTCCCAATCGATGCCCAGGTATTCGTGAGTCAAGATGTTCCGCAGCCCGGCAATTGGCGCGATCCGGCGAGCGAAGTCGGCCGGCAGCACTCCAATTTCCCCCATGATCAAGAAAGCTTCGTAATAATTTGCCGGTTTTCGCGCGTTTTCGAGCAGTATCAGTCGATGGCTGATATCGATACAACATTGGGCCGCGATTTCCAAATTGCGTTCGACAATATCACGCAGAAAAGGATCATCCTGGAATTCTTCCTGGCTATGACCTTTTAGGGAGTTTATCCTGGCCAAGCGTTCGTCGAGTTCGTCCAAGCGCCTCTCTATACCGCTGAATTCGTCGGTCATTCGTGTCTCCTCGCAGGATTTGTTCCCGTTGGGAACGCAGTACCGGAAGATAATCCCCATATCGGCTGAGGGTATCCGCCTCGAATTCAACCCGGGTATACACATCCCTCTGATAGAGTAATTTCCCATCGGCAATAATGCGGTAGGCCAGTTCGATCGGGGCTCGCTGCAGGAGCACCACATCCACCCGGTCGGTATTCAAGATGCGCACCAGGGCATACTGGAAGCGGGCTTGCAGGTCCAGTTCGTCTTGCGGGTTTTCAGTCAGGATGGCAAAATCATAATCGCTGAGCGGCCCTACCTGCCCGCTGACCCGCGACCCGAACAGGTAAACCAGGCCAATTTCCGGGAAATCCGCCAGGATAACTTCCAACTTTGCGCTCAATTCCGCTGCGTCCATAGATAAATTATAGCAGGGAGTGACTGATCCGGAAAATGAGGTGTTGGTGCTGGCTTTGCCAGCACCAACACCTCATTTTCCGGATATAGTTACATCTGTATTGTATTGAAAAACAATTTTCAACAGGTGATCCATGAAAACATGCAGCCTGAACGGCCCCTGGCAGTTCCGCCAGGCCGGTAAAAAGGATTGGTTCAGCGCGACCGTGCCTGGATCGGTGTTCAGCGACCTGTTGGCCCAGGGCCTGATCCCCGACCCGTTCTACGGCGAAAACGAAAAGTTGGTCGGCTGGGTTTCGGATGTGGATTGGGAATACCAGCGCACCTTCGACGTCGATCCGGCCCTGTTAGGCGAGGATTGCATCGAACTGGTCTGCGCGGGGCTGGATACGATTGCCGAGGTCGAATTGAACGGCCAGGCCATCGGCAGCACGCAGAACATCTTCCGCAGCTACCGCCTGGACGTAAAATCCTGGCTCAAGCCGGCCGGCAACCGCCTGACCGTGCGGCTCAAATCGCCTACCGGCTATATCGCCGCTCAACAGGGAGTGCGCAACCTGCCGCCCGGGGTCCATTCCAAGGCGGCCCACATCCGCAAGGTGCAGAGCCACTTCGGCTGGGATTGGGGTCCGGTCTTGCCCGGCGCGGGCATCTGGAAGGAGATCTCCATCCAGGCCTTTTCGCAGGCGCGCCTGCTGGACGTGCGCCTGGAGCAGACCCACGCTTCCGGCGAGGTGACCCTGGCTGCCGAAGTCGATTGCGAGGCCTTCAGCGAAAGCCCGCTGACCCTGGACCTGGCCGTCACAGCCCCCGACGGGGCTGTTTTCCACCAGGCGGCCGCGGTCGCCGGCCGGCATGGCCGAGTCGCCGGCCAAATTCGACAGCCCCAATTGTGGTGGCCTAACGGCCTGGGCACCCAGCCGTTGTATACCGTCGCGGTCAGCCTGGTCAGCCGGGGTGAGATCCTCGACCGGCGCAGCTACACAGCCGGCCTGCGCACGCTGGAGTTGCGCCGCCGGCCGGACGAATGGGGCGAATCCTTCACCTTCGTGGTCAATGACGTGCCGATCTTTGCCAAAGGCGCTAACTGGATCCCGGCCAACTCGATCATCACCCGCCTCACGCCGGAGCGACTGGAACACCTGATCCGCTCCAGCGCGGAGGCTAACATGAACATGCTGCGCGTGTGGGGCGGCGGCTATTACGAAAGCGACGCCTTCTACGATTTGTGCGACCATTACGGCATCCTGGTCTGGCAGGACTTTGGCTTTGCCTGCGCACCCTATCCCCTGGGGGATGAGGACTACCGCGAAAACGTCCACGCCGAAGTGGTCGAGAACGTGCGCCGCCTGCGCCACCACGCCAGCCTGGCGCTGTGGTGCGGGAACAACGAGATCGAATCGATGTGGGACCGTTGGAAGGACCATTCAGCGCTGACCGCGGCTTACGTCGATTTTTTCCATAAGCGCCTGCCGGAGTGGGTAGCCGCCGAAGATCCCGACCACGCCTACTGGCCCAGTTCACCTTCCTCGGGCGACTTCATGGACGATACCAACGGCGATACGCGCGGCGACACCCACCTGTGGGAAGTGTGGCACCGGCTGGAGCCTTTCACCTACTACCGCACCCGTCCGACCCGCTTTTGCAGCGAATTTGGGATGGAATCGCTGCCTTCGCTAGAAGCCATCGCGACTTTCGCCAAACCGGAAGAGTTCAGCATTTCCTCCAAAGTGATGCTGCACCACCAGCGTTCGCTGGAAGGGAACGCGCGCATGCTCTTCTACCTGAGCGAGCGCTTCCGCCTGCCGGCCGACTTCTCCGACCTGGTGTACCTCACCCAGGTATCCCAGGCCGAGTGCATCCGCATGGGGGTGGAGCACTGGCGGCGCAACCGCCCGCGCTGCGGCGGCGCCCTATACTGGCAGCTCAACGACTGCTGGCCGGTCTCCTCCTGGGCCGGCATCGATTACACCGGCCAGTGGAAAGCGCTGCAATACGCCGCCCGGCGCTTTTATGCACCGCTGTCTCTTTCGCTGGAGGATATCGGCAGCCGGGTGGGCGTCTTCGTCTGCAACGACCTGCCCGAGCCCTGGCAAGGCGAGCTGCGCTGGTCGCTGGAAACCTTCGCGGGCGAGGTGATCGAAATGGGCATCGATCCTTTGGACGCGGCCGGGCTGGTCGCTACGCAGGTGCGCGAATTCGATTTTGGCCGGCAGGTGCGCTCGCACGGCGCCAGCGACCTGGCTTTCGTGGCCGAATTATGGCAGGCCGGCGAATTGGTCGCACGGCAAGCATTGCAGTTCGCGCCTGAAAAGCGGCTCGAACTGCCCGAGCCGGGCCTGAAAGTGGACCTGGCCGCCAGCGGCCAAACTCTTACCGTAACTCTCACGACCCAAAACCTGGCGCGCTTCGTGCGGCTGGCTTTTCCCGATATGGGGATCATTTTCAGCGATAATTATTTCGATCTGCCGGGCGGCCGGCAGAAGACGGTCACCTGCCCGCTGCCGCAGGGCTGGACCCTGGAGCAGGCCCGGCAGGCGTTACAAGTGCGCTCTCTGGCCGACGTTCAGCCGGCCGGTTCGCTGTTCGCGGATTGGCTGGTCCATTTCGGCTACGCCGCCCGACTCCACAACGTGATCAACCGTTTGATGCTGCGATTAGCCCGGTAGGTCGCGTGGCAGGCAACTCGTAGCCCGGCTTTCGAAGCCGGGAGAACGTTTGGTTTATGCATCGCTGCGGTTGAAAACCAGGCTTGTCACCTGACCGGCGGCAGCTAAAGCTGCACCTGCGAAAGCACAAAGACCCACCTGCGTGGGTCTCTCTTTTGGCAAGGGCCGATTGCTCAGCCAAGATGATGCCCATCCGGCGTTTTCTCGGGTTTGGAAACCCGAGCTACCCAATCCAAACGGCTAAAGCTACCTGAGACCTTGATCCCCCGTAGCCCGGCTTTCGAAGCCGGGAATGCGTTTGGTTTATGCATCTCCGCGGTTGAAAACCAGGCTTGTCACCTGACCGGCGGCAGCCAAAGCTGCACCTACGAAAGCACAAAGACCCACGCAGGTGGGTCTCTCTTTTGGCGAGAGCCGATTTCATAGCCGAGAATATGCCCGGCCGGCGTTTTCTCGGGTTTGGAAACCCGAGCTACCCGTTCCAAACGCCTGAAGCTACCCGCGACCCTGGTCTCTCCTGTAGCCAGGCTTTCGAAGCTGCACTCTGGCCAGCGCAAAGAATCACCCCGACCCCTTACGGAATAGATCGCCGTTTCTTGCCCCCTTCCCAAGGGGGGTGGGGGATTCTTAAATTGGCCTGAAGACCGGCAAATCGGGTCAGGAACCCGGCTTTCGAAGCCGGGGAAACGTTTGGTTTACGCATCGCTGCGATCGAAAACCAGGCTTGTCACCTGACCGGCGGCAGCTAAAGCTGCACCTACGAAAGCACAAAGACCCACCTGCGTGGGTCTCTCTTTTGGCAAGGCTCGATTGCACAGCCGAGAATATGCCCGTCCGGCGTTTTCTCGGGTTTGGAAACCCGAGCTACCCAATCCAAACGTCCAAAGCTACCCACGACCCTGGTCGTTCGCGTTTGCATAAAACCATTCCACCAAAACCCATATTCCTTTGTTAAATTTTCTCCCAACTACTTGACTCCGTTGATAAACTTTGCTACTATTATGGAAACGTTTCCATGCGTTTTTCGCCAGATCCCCTTGTTTGTCAGCCGATTACTCCCAAAACCGTTATAAACCCGCCGAGGTTGTGCTCGAATTTCCCTCAATTGAGCAAGAAATTCGCAATGTCATACAATTTTCCAAAATTTCTTGGTAACGTTTCCACGATATGAGCAAACAAAACACCGTTTCAAGAGTAACCATCGTAGAAGTTGCGGAAAAAGCCGGGGTATCGCTCGGTACGGTTTCGCGTGTAATCAACAACGACGTCCACGTTGCGCCCGAAACACGTGAACGCGTTTCAGCAGTAATGCGCGAGATGAATTACGTGGCCAACCGCCAGGCGCGCAGCTTGAAGGGCAGTAAAACCAACGTCATTGGGATGCTGGTGCCGGACCTGGGGACCGGGTATATCGGGGAAATCATTCACGGCATCGACACCGAACTGGCTCTGCACCAGTTGGATATTATGCTGTTCACCACCCACCGGACGGCCAGTAAAGAGGCCAACTACGTGGCCAACCTGGTCCAGGGCATGGTGGATGGCCTGCTGCTGGTGCTGCCGCGCAACCCCACCGATTACATCCACACGCTCTCCCAGGCAAATTTCCCCTTTGTACTCATTGACCATCAGGGTACCGGCCAGCTATGCCCCGCGGTTGGCGCCACCAACTGGCAGGGCGGCTACAACGCCACCGAATACCTGATCAAAATTGGGCATACTCGAATTGGCTTTATCACTGGCTCGATGGACCTGGGCGCCGCAATCGATCGATTAGAGGGTTATCAATCGGCGCTGCGTATCCATCACATTGCCGAGGACCCCCGGCTGGTTTACGAAGGGACTTTTTTTCAGCCGGATGGTTATGCCGGAGCCAGCGCCCTGTTGGACATAGACGACCCGCCCACGGCAATATTCGCATCCAACGACGTGATGGCCATGGGGGCCATGGATGCGGTCCGCAGCCGTGGCTTACGCGTTCCGGAAGATATCTCGATCCTTGGTTTTGACGATATTCCCCAGGCAGCCATGGTACGCCCAGCGCTGACCACAGTCCGCCAACCGCTCGAGCAAATGGGACGGCTTGCCACCCAGGTGCTGGTTGACCAACTCAAATATCCCGAAAAAGAGATCGGCCGGGTCGAACTGCCTACGGAACTGGTCGTGCGTGGTTCAACTAACCCCCCCAAGGACAAGGCTGGCTAACTGTCTAGGTCGCACCAGCCCTGTCAACTGAGTGAGGGGACCTTAGCAAGAGAAAGGAGCGCCATCACAATTAAATTATACGCCAGTTTTCCACCTTTATTTTTAACAGCGGTTCGATATCCGATTTGTTCATTCGACTAAAGGAGAAGAAAATGGCACGCAAGTTATACATCTTAATGAGCTTTGTGCTCATTGCTTCATTTGCATTGGCAGGCTGCGCTTCGACGGCCACCCAGGCGCCGGCAGATACCCAACCTCCAGCTGCAACCATGGCCCCTGCCGCGACCGCGGCGCCAACCGATACAACGGCCCCCGTCGCGACTGCCGTCCCGACCGCCGCACCGGTCACCATTACCTGGTGGCATATTTCGACCAAGGACCCGGCCCTATCCGATTGGCAGAAGATGGCAGACGATTTCATGGCTGCCCATCCGAACGTCACCATCGAGATCACCGTTCTTGAGAACGAGGCTTTCAAGACCAAACTCACCACCGTCATGCAGTCCGGTGAAGTTCCTGATATCTTCCAAAGCTGGGGAGGGGGAACCCTGAAGGAACAAATCGATGCCGGCCTTTTGAAAGATATCACGGCCGACCTGGACGCCGATGGTGGTGCATGGCGGGATACTTTTGCACCGGGTGCGTTGGCCGTTTTCGGCGATGCGGGCAAGAATTACGGCGTTCCCTGGGATATGGGCATGGTCGGGTTCTGGTACAACAAAGACCTGTTCGCCCAGGCCGGGATCGAAACGACCCCCACCACCTGGAGCGAGTTCCTCGATGACGTCCAGAAACTAAAAGCCGCCGGAATCACCCCGATTTCCCTGGGTGAGGGCGACAGTTGGACCGGCATGCACATCTGGTCGTATTTAGCCACCCGTATCGGCGGCGAGGCAGCCTTCACTGCCGCAGCCGATCGCTCTGGCTCCTTCGAAGACCCCGCCTTTGTCCAGGCAGGTGTCGAACTCAAGAAATTGATCGACATGAAACCATTCCAGAGCGGCTACCTGGGCGCGACCCACGATGAAATGCAAGCCACTTTTGGCAATGGCAAAGCTGCCATGGAACTCTCCGGACAGTGGGCTCCTTCAGTGGAATCGGCCAACAGCGCTGACGGCGTAGGCGTCAAGAACCTGGGGATGTTCAACTTCCCAACCGTCGAGGGCGGCGTTGGCGACGTGACCGATGTCATCGGCGGCGGCAACGGCTTTGCCATCGGCAAAGACGCCCCACCGGAAGCCATCGAATTCGTCAAGTACCTGACCAGTGTCGATAACCAGAAGATCATTGCGGCCGACGGCATAGGCATTCCCACCGTCAAGGGCGCTGAAGTAGCCCTGACCGACCCGAACATGCTCCTGGTTCAACAGAGTTTCGCGAACGCCAAGTACTTCCAGCTTTACTACGATCAAGTTCTGCCGTCCGCCATGGGCGGAATCATCAACGATGCAGTACAAAAACTGTACGCCGGAACCGCTACCCCCGAACAGGTCGCGGCCGAGATCGAAGCCGGCGCCAAAGATCAAATGAAGTAACCCGATCTACCGGTCTACTCATGACAGGTGCGCGGATGGTCCCGGTGGGCTATCCCGCACCTGTCCAGCGGGAGCGACGTCCCTGACGGGATTGTTCTCATTCGAAAATCCGCCCCGTAAATATTGCCTTCCAGTTTCTGCTCGGCCGGATGGGTCATAGCCCTGAACTTCGATACCTGCATCTGAGCAGATACCCTTCCCAATATTGCTCAATAACCGCACCAATTATTGAATACGGAAAGAGATCATTATGCAATCGCTTCCTGCCGCGGTAGAAGACCATAACTCGACCAGCAATTCTCTGCTTAATCATCGATTCCGAGACAAGTTGGTTATTTTTTTATTTATCCTGCCTGCTCTCATTTTTTTCCTTCTTTTTGTCGTGTACCCTATTTTCCGATCGATTTATTTCAGCATGTTCGATTGGAACGGGTTAGGCCCGGCGGTAAAAAATATCGGCCTGGGAAATTATGAAAAAATCTTGACGGATGCAGTATTTCTGAAAGCGATTAAAAATGTTCTGATTATCATCGTACTGTCTTTAGGAATACAACTGCCGGTGGCGTTATTGTTGGCCGTGATGGTCGGAAGGAACTTACCAGGGCGGGCGTTGTTTCGGACGATCTTTTTCCTCCCCTTTGTTCTTTCTGAAGTCAACGTGGCCATCATGTGGATGTTGCTTTATAACGCCGACCCGGAACGCGGGTTTCTGAACGCGGTCTTCGTAGCCGTAGGGCTCCAGCCGGTTGCCTGGCTGGGGGATATGAATGTTGTTCTGATCGCCGTTTTCATAACCCTGACCTGGAAATATTTCGGCTTTCATATGCTGCTATACCTGGCGGGCCTTCAAAACATTCCCACCGAAATAGAAGAAGCGGCCCGTATCGATGGCGCCAATTCCATTCAGAACTTTTTTTACATCACCTTTCCGCTTTTGAGCAGCACGATCAAAACCTCGGTTTATTTATCTGTCCTGGGGTCCATCCAACAATTCATCCTGGTCTGGATTATGACCAAAGGCGGGCCGGTCAATGCCAGTGAAGTGATGGCCACCTACATGTACCGGTTTGGCTTCGTGCGCTTTCAGCTCGGCTACGGATCTGCAGTTGCCATCATCATGTTCATCTTGTGTGTGATCTTCTCGTTGATGTATCAGGCCTTAACTCGAAAGCCAGATTATCTTACTGGTCTCTAGAAAGGAAATTCCCATGCAAAGGGTCATACCTGCTCCCCACTGGCTAAGGAAAAGCATCCCCAGATTCTTTCAGTATCTGATCTTGACCATCGCCACGATACTGATTTTTGTCCCAATCGTCATTCTTCTTTTTGGCAGCGTCAAAACCACCGGCCAAATGTATTCGCATCCCTATACGATCCCCAACCCGCCCAACTGGACGAATATCATCGGAATCCTAAGCACGCCCAGTTTTTGGACGATGATGAAAAACAGTTTGCTGGTGATGGTTGTGGTTACCGCCGGGACTGTTTTTGTCTGTTCGCTGGTTTCATTCGTCCTGGCCCGGATGGAGTTCCGCGGGAAGAATTTTATTTTCAACCTGTTCTCGCTTGGATTGATGTTTCCTATCAATGTGGCCATCTTGCCGGTTTATTTTGTCTTACGACAATTGGAACAATTCGGCATCCATATGATCGACAGTCTGATGGGGGTCATTATGGTCCAAATTGCCTTCCAACTTTCGGGCAACATTATGATCTTGCGGGGATTTTTTACCGCCGTACCCACCGAACTTCAGGATGCGGCTTATATCGACGGATGCACGAATTTCGATTTCTTCTGGCGTATTATGCTGCCATTGGTCAAGCCGGCCTTATCGGCCGTGGCCTCGCTGGTCATGATCGCCAGTTGGAATGATCTGCTGGTCCCGCTGGTCGTGCTCAACAGCAACAACCTCTGGACGCTGCCGCTCGGGACCATGCAGTTCCAGGGCCAATACGGCCAGGACCTGGCGCTTGTCTCTGCCTTTGTGGCCCTTTCTGCAATTCCAACGATCATTTTTTACCTTTTCGCCGAAAGGCAAATCGTATCCGGGCTCACCGCCGGCTCCATCAAGGGATGAAATGTCCACCATCCTATCCAGAAATCACCTGTTTATAGAATAGATAAAATTATGACGATCTCACCTTCGACCCGTTCCTTAACCAAAACAATTTCCGGCTTGCTCGAGCAAATGACTTTAGACGAGAAACTGGCCCAGCTTGGATCGGTCTGGTTTCATGAATTGCAAACCGGTGCCCAAATCGACCCTGACAAACTAAGCCTTTGGCTCACCAATGGCCTCGGCCAGCTTACCCGTTTAGGCGGGGGCTCGACCCTCGAACCAGGGTCCGTGGCTAAATCGGCGAATATCATCCAGCGCTTTCTGGTTGAAAAAACACGCCTGGGCATCCCGGCCATCCTCCACGAAGAATGCTGCCAGGGGGCAATGGTATTGGGCGGCACAATGTTCCCACAGATGATCGGCATGGCCAGCACATTCCAGCCCGAACTGGCCGCCCAAATGGCAGAAAACATCCGCGTGCAGTTGCGCGCAATCGGGGGACACCAGGGCCTGGCTCCGGTGCTGGACATCGCGCGGGATCCGCGCTGGGGGCGCGTAGAAGAGACGTTTGGCGAGGATCCGACCCTGGTGGCGCAATTTGGGATGGCCTACGTACGCGGCTTGCAGGGAAACAGCCTGGCCGAGGGCATCATGGCCACCGGCAAGCACTTCGTCGGACACAGCCTGTCGCAGGGCGGGCTGAACTGCGGCCCGGTCCACATGGGGCCGCGCGACCTGTGGGATATTTACCTGGCGCCATTCCAGGCTGTGATCCGCGATGCCGGCCTGGCGACCATCATGTGCGCTTACCCTGAATTGGACGGGGATGTAGTGGCCGCATCCC
Organism: uncultured Chloroflexia bacterium; assembly: GCA_963704755.1. GTDB lineage: Bacteria > Chloroflexota > Anaerolineae > Anaerolineales > Anaerolineaceae > Bellilinea. The sequence continues at coordinate 3,210,862 of OY969938.1, read as the reverse complement.
GGCGGATCATGACCGACCTGCTGCGCGGAGAACTCGGCTTTGAGGGTCTGGTGGTCTCGGATTACCAGGCCGTGGAAATGATCCATGACTATCACCGCGCCGCGGCGGATAAATCATCCGCGGCCAGTATGGCCCTTTACGCCGGCATCGACGTCGAACTGCCCCAGACGGTCTGCTACGGCAGTCCGCTGCGGGCCGCCCTGGAAGCGGGCGAGGTCAGCCTGGAGTGGATCGATACCGCGGTGGTGCGCCATCTGCGCAAGAAATACGAGGCCGGGCTGTTCGATAATCCCTATGTAGACGAGGAGCATGTCTGCGAGGTCTTCGAGACCCCGTCCCAGCGCTCCCTGGCCCGCGAGCTGGCCAGCAAGAGCCTGGTGCTGCTGCAAAACGACGGCGTGCTGCCGCTTCACAAGACGATCAAGCGCCTGGCCGTGATCGGGCCAAACGCACAGTCGGGACGTAACCAATTAGGGGACTATTCTTACACCTCTATGATCGATCACATGCGCCACAGGGTGCCCGAATTCAAGGACCTGGACACCGCCGCCGTCCTGGATGGGCACGACGTGCAGGTGATCACCATCCTGGATGGGATTCGCGCCGCGGTTTCGGCGGATACCGAGCTGCTCTACGCCCGCGGCTGTGACGTCCTGGACGGGGATGCCGGTGGCTTTCCCAAGGCGATCCGGGCAGCCGAGCAAGCCGACGCGGTCGTGCTGGTGCTGGGCGATCGCTCGGGCCTGACCCTGGACAGCAGCACCGGTGAAACGCGCGACAGTGTGGACCTGCGCCTGCCGGGCGTGCAGGAGGAGCTGGCCAAAGCGATCATCGCTACCGGTAAGCCGTTGGTGGTGGTGCTGGTCAACGGCCGCCCGCTGGCCATACCCTGGCTGGCCGGGCAGGCCAATGCCATTCTGGAAGCCTGGCTGCCGGGCGAAGAAGGCGGCGCGGCCATCGCCGGCGCCTTGTTCGGCGAGACCAACCCGGGCGGCAAGCTGCCGATCACCTTCCCGCGCCATGTCGGCCAGGTGCCCGTGTTTTACAACTACAAGCCCTCTGGCATGCGCTCCAACTGGTTTGTGGATTACGTCTCCGAGAAAGTGACCCCGCTCTACCCCTTTGGGCACGGCTTGAGTTATACCGAGTTTGCATACAGTGACCTGCGCATCGACCGGTCGTGCGCCACCGGCGGTGAAAGCGTGGCTATCACGTTCAATATCAGCAATTGCGGCGCGCTGGCCGGCGACGAAGTGGTACAGCTTTACGCCTGCGACGAATACGCCAGCCTGCCGCGCCCGCTCAAAGAGCTCAAGGGCTACCAGCGCATCAACCTCCAGCCCGGCCAGACCCGCCAGGTCACCTTCCACCTGCCGGTAGATCAGTTAGCCTTCTACGACCAGGACCTGAACCTGGTGCTCGAACCGGGCAAGATCGAGGTCCTGGTCGGCAGTTCGTCCGAGGACATTCGCCTGAAGGGCGAGTTCGAGATCGTGGGGGAAAAGAAGATCCCGGTCAAACAGCGCGTGTTCGTTTGCCCGGTTGAGGTCAATTAGGGACTATAAACCAGGTTCAGGTATTGTGGCGGCGAAACCGCCACAATACCTGATGAGGCAAGGCAAACTGGCTGCGAATCCAGGCCAGGGCATCGCCGGGCGTGCCGAGTAGCGACACCCCATTTCTTCGGTATCCGGCGTAGGGGTGAAGCCGCCGGAGCCAATGACGCTGTCCCAGCCATTCAGGATACAATTAAATCCTAACTAAAAAATATTCGTAACCACTCAAGCTGCTGTTAAAAGGTCCCGAATTTGAGGTGATTGCGCGGGCGAAGCCCGCGCAATCACCTCAAATTCGGGATTCTTACTCGCCAGGCTGAGCAGTTATAAAATTTCACGGAGCCCGCATGAAGAAAACCTTGCCCTACTTCAACGATCAGATCCTCTCCTATGCCGAATTCGGCGACCCGCACGGCGAGGCGGTGTTGGTGCAGCATGGCATGATCGCCAGCGTTGACGACGGTGCGCTGTTCCACCGCCTGACCGAGGCCGGAAAACGCGTGATCTGCGCCGCCCGGCCGGGCTATGGCGACTCGTCGCCTTACGCAATGGAAAAAATCGGCGATTGGGGCGAAATCATCACCGTGCTGGTGGACGCGCTCGGGTCGGATCACTTCGATGTACTGGGCATTTCCTCCGGCGCACCCTATGCCTACGCCGTGGCGGCGCGTTTACCGCAGCGCACACGCCGGGTGTGGATTCTCAGCGGGATACCGGCCCTGTACGACGCCGGTGTGCAGGCCCTGTGGCCGCACCCGTTGAACCCACAGGCCAGCCTGGCGGAGATGCGGGCAGTGGCGAAAGAGGTCTTTTTCGGCTATCTTTCGCCTGCTGAGCTGGCTAACCCGGACACCCTGGACGACGATACGCGCGACTCGCTGCGCAACGATGGCTTTGGCCCGGCGCTGGATTTGCAAATCCGCGGCCGCGATTGGGGCTTTACTTTGGCCGATGTGCACGCGCCGGTGTGGATGCGCCACAGCCGGGCGGATATGCCCGCCCTGGCCCAGCGCACCGCGCAATTGCTGCCGGACTGCCGTCTGGACCTGCGCGAGAATGATCCGCATTTCTCCCCGGCCGTTCTGGACGATTTTCTCGGCAGCCTGATTTATTAAATTATGGGGTGTTTGGGAACGTGCGACGCACGTTCCCAAACACCCCATCACAAATTTAGATCAGGCCTAGCCCCTCTCCGCCAATTTTTCCAGGGCCCGCTGGACAAACCCATGAAAATATTCCCGGATGGACTCCGCGCGGATATCCACCCGGCCGTAGGGATGGAAAAAGGCGGCCCAGCCGGCCAGATCGGCCCCCGCCAGGCGGACCAGGCGCAGCGCAGCCGCCAGGTCCCAAAAGGGCAGGTTAGATTCATCGATCGCGGTCAGGGACAGGTATTGGCGGGTGAACGTGTCCATCGCCTCGACCCCGCAGATCCACAGCAAATCCAGGCGGCTGATACCCAGGTCGATCAGCGGATCGCCCAGGCAGGCGTCCTCCCAATCGATGATCGCCGCCAGGCGGCCATCCCGCCACAAGACGTTCCCCGGCCAGTAGTCTCCGTGCAGCAGCACCGGCGCATTGTGTTGGGCCAAGGGCCAGGCCGTTGCCAGGGCCGCACGGATGCGATCTTCTTCCAGGGAGGCATTGCACTCCGCAGGCGTTTCCCCAAAATTCGCCGCGAAATCAGCGGGCTGCCGGGGCAGAAAGGATAGGTTCGGATTGGCCCTGCCCAGGCGATGGATCTTCACCAGGTTTTCGGCCAACTGGCGCGAAAAATCCGCCGGCGGGTTGGATGGGAATTCCATCCGCCCCTCCACGAATTCCATCATCAGGTATGGGGTGGGAAAGACCTCGCCGGACGAGTCCAGAAAATAGGGTTCGGGCACGGCCAGCCCGCGCCCGTGGAGCGCCTGCAAAAGCCGGAATTCGTCCTGGGCCGCCTGTGTGTTGTGGGCAAGCGTAGTCTCGCCCGGCCGGCGGACGATCACTTTAGCCGTACGGCCATCCGGGTAGGCCAGCTCCAAAGTGTCCATGCCGGCCGAGATGCCCCCGGAAAGAGTCCAGGCTCGCAGCAGTTGGCTTTGGGGAAAGTATTTTCGAACCAGACGGAGAAACCGGGCGTATGGGTCCATGCGCATATTCTACCCTGTCCTTTGCCAGCGCCTGCACCCTTTTGTCATTGCCCTGGCCGCTTCTGCCAGGGCATGGCACCTTCGGCAGCGCCGGCCATTGTGACTGCCTGCCAATGTTGAGATTGCTCACCTGCCCACGCAGTCCTGGCAGTCTGTGACAGGGGTACCGCAAGTGCTGGGTCGCAAAAATCGCTCGCAATGACAAACGTACACGCTTGTTGAATCAAAGCAACCATCCTGCCAGCCGATAAGAGCGGCCTCGGTCTGGAGACCGGGCCGATCCGCTTCATTTCCCTTATTTTCGTTGAGAAGGTGTCATTTGTCGACAAAGCAATCTCAACACTGGCCAATAGGGAGATTGCTTCGCAAAAATCGCTCGCAATGACAAACATACACGCTTGTTGAATCAAAGCAACTATCCTGCCAGCCGATAAGAGCGGCCTCGGTCTGGAGACCGGGCCGATCCGCTTCATTTCCCTTATTGTCGTTGAGAAGGCGTCATTTGTCGACGAAGCAATATCAACACTGGCCAATAGGGAGATTGCTTCGCAAAAATCGCTCGCAACTGGCGAAATGTTGTACACGACTTTGCAGTGTTGTAAATTATGGGTTGACACCATCGGGAAACTAAATATATAATCGTAGTGAAAACCTCCCCAAATAAGAGTAAAAATGACGGCATTATATGGTTAGTTCCACTGCTTTGGCCATAGAAATGCCAGGCGCGCTGCAAAGCGATCGCCAGTATGACGAGGTTCTCCTCTGATTAAATCTCCCCTTCCAGGCGGGCAGTACGTACCCTGGCTGGATCCCTTTCTATCGCATCTTATCAGTTGATGAATATAGGGTCACAAGAGGAGTTTATAATGCCCATTCTCACCCCGGGCCGTCGTTGGCAGCCAATTTATTACCCCTTCCGGAAAGATACTTTTTTTAACAGGTTTCTCAACAGCCTGGAAATGGTTTACAAAGGCCCCTTGTGGGGTTGCCGCCAATGCGGCAACTGTCTTCTACAAGAGACGGCCTTTATTTGCCCGATGGAATGTCCCAAGGGCCTGCGCAACGGCCCTTGCGGCGGTTCGACCCCCGAGCATTGCTACGTCGATGAAACACGTCCCTGCATCTGGTACAAAATTTACGAGCGCGCCTTCCAAATGGGCCGCCAGGAGCTACTGTTAGAAGTCCTGCCCCCGCTGGATTGGGAAATGGTAGGGGGAGAGCAGTTAGGCGGGCTGGTGCGCCAGGTCAAGAAGACCGGCACCGCTAAAGTCATCAGCGGATTGGTAACGACCGATAAAGAAAAGCGGGACGAGACCTGGGATGGCATTTTCCGCCCGGTACGCCAGCCGGAGTGGTGGCAAGGGGATTCGCTCTATCATCCGCCGGCCTATTCCGAGCCGGTCTCGGAACTGGAAAAGCGCCTGAAAGCCGGTGAGTTTGTGGTCACGGCCGAGATCCAGCCACCCCAGACGGTTTCCACCAACAAGCTTATCCACAACATCAACCTGCTAAAGCCTTACGTAACGTCAGTGAATTTCACCGACAGCGCCTCGGCCACCCCGCGCATGTCCTCCTGGGCCTGCTCGACGCTGGCCATCCAGCAAGGGGCAGAGCCGGTGCTGCAAATCGCCGCCCGAGACATCACCCGGGTCAGCCTGCAGGCCGAAGTGTTAGGCGCCAACGCCCTGGGCGTGCGCAACATCCTCTGCCTGAGCGGTGACAGCAGCAAGCTCTCGCCCACGCCGCGCGAGCGCATGGACATTCTCGACCTCGATTCGATCCAGATGCTATGGATCCTGCGCCGGATGCGCGACGAGGGTATTTACCTGGATGGGCGTAAGCTGAAATTCCCCCCCAGCTTCTTCCTCGGTGCAGCCGCCTCCCCGTTCGCCTCCGATCCGCGCTTCCAGGCCCTGCGCGAGCAGAAGAAGGTCAACGCCGGCGCGCAGTTCTTGCAGACCAACCTGATTTACGACCTGGACCGCCTGGAGGTCTGGCTGAACGAGCTGGCCAAACGTGACGTGCTGGGTAAAGTCTACATCCTGGCCGGAATTTCGCCCCTGAAATCCCTCAAGGTTGCCCGCTACATGCACGAAGAAGTCCCCGGCGTGACCATCCCCCAGGCCCTGATGCAGCGCATGGAAGCCGCCGAAGCGGCCGGAAATGCGGCCGAAGAGGGCGTGCAGATTGCCCTGGAGCTGATCGAAAAGCTGCGCACGCTGCAAGGCATTCACGGCATCCACGTCATGACCGTCGGCTGGGAAGAAATTGTGCCGCGTATCGTGACCGAAGCCGGTTTGATCGCCGAAAGCCTCCCGAATTGATGGCGGGGGCGGAGCGGGGGCATGGCTCCCTTTCAGGTGGCGAGGCGTTTACGATTTGGGTGGCAGGAAGGGTTAAGCAATCCGTGCGGCTATCCGCACTCGATTCGATTTGAGCTGGTATTTAATTTTATAGACCTGGAGGTATTTGTGGAACAAGGCAGTTTCATCGATTCATTTCTTCCCCCGGCGATGGCGCAAAAAGCCGAGGACATTGGCGTCAGCAAGTCGAAAATGCCATTTACCCGTTTGTTCTTGCTGGCCATCCTGGCCGGCGCATTCATTGCCCTGGGAGCCGTTTTTTGCACCACCATCCTGGCCGGCTCTTCCGCCCTGCCCTATGGGGTGGCTCGCTTGCTGGGTGGGCTGGTCTTTTGCTTAGGACTGATCCTGGTGGTCGTCGGCGGCGCGGAACTCTTTACCGGCAACAACCTGATCGTGATCGCCTGGGCCGGCCGCAAGATCAGCACCCGGGCGCTGCTGCGTAACTGGGGCATCGTGTACCTGGGCAACTTTGTCGGCTCGCTGGCCACGGCCCTGCTGGTGCTGATCGCCGGGCAGTACACTACCGGCGGCGGAGCGGTGGGTGAGACTGCCCTCAAGATCGCCGCCTCAAAGGTCAACCTGGGGTTCGTCCAGGCTATTGCCCTGGGCATCCTGTGCAACGCCCTGGTGTGCCTGGCCATCTGGCTGACCTACAGCGCCCGCAGCACCATCGACAAGATCATGGCGATCATCTTCCCCATCACCGCCTTTGTCGCGGCCGGTTTCGAGCACAGTGTGGCCAACATGTACTTCATTTCCTATGGTCTGTTCATCAAGGAATTCGACCCGGCTTTCGTGGCCAGCCTGGGAGATAAAGTCAACCTGAGCGGGCTGACCTGGGGCTCCTTCCTGTTCAAGAACCTGCTGCCGGTAACCATCGGCAATATCATCGGCGGGGCGTTGATGGTGGGAGTCGTCTATTGGGTCATTTACCTGGCCGGCAATCGCCAGGCCGAGAGCAAGGCCGTCCCGGCGGGGGAAAAAGAGCAAGCCTAGACAAAATATACGCGTGTGGTTTGGGCAGCCAGGCCGCCCAAACCACACGCGATCGTTCTTACTGCTGCGGAACCGATTCCGCCATTTTGATTAATTCAGAAGCCATCTCGTCCGGGTCGGCCAGCATATCCATGGGCTGATTGTTGACATATTCATTGTAGATCAGCCGGTAGTGCAGGTTGCCCAGCATCCAATGGATTTCCACTCCGGCAACCGGGTCCCATTGGCCGCCGTTTCTCCAGTTCCCCTGGATGAGCAGCCCCGGCTGCCCGTTGATCTGCACTTCCTGCGCACCCTGGTCGCCGACTTTCAGGGTGTAGCTCGGTGGTTCATTTTCCACCAAAAATTCAATCGTGTCCGTGCGGGAATCGTCTGACGCTGGCTTTGTCCAATTCAGCATGACCCATTCGCCCGAGTTGGCCTGTACGGCACTGTTCTCGTCCAGGCTAAAGCCGGCGGGCAGATAGCCGGGCAGGTCGAAGCTAAAAGGCGCGTTCGCCAGCAGGCTGGTAATCGACTCGGGGGTGTACATCACCACGATAGTCGGGTACAGGGTTGGAGTATCGCTGGGGGTGATCCCCGGCGCCAGGGTCGGTGCCGGCAAAACAGCCTGGGGGGCGGGGTTTTCCCCGTCGCTCGCGCCGGCCGGCGAAAAGGTTTGGCGCTCTTCGACGGTGAAACCGGCGATCGATTTCACCCAATCGACCAGGTCGGCGCGCACCGCCCCGGAAAACGTAACCAGCAGCAGTCCGCAGACCAGTACCCCGGCCGCGGCCATCTTCCAGGCCCAGCCGCGCAACTGAAAAATATTGTGAGCCGGCCGCTGCGGATAAGCCGCGTTAATTCTTTGGTAAAGCGCGCTGGAGAATTCTTTGCGCAGCGCCGGGCGGTTTTCGTATAAAAATTTGTCGTTCATTCTTCCTGCTCCCATTCCGAACGCAATTGGCTGACGACCCGGTTGAGGATCGTGCCGACGTTTGATTCGCTCAATTTCAGCAAGCGGGCGATTTCGCGGTTGGTCAGCTCGCCCCCGTATTTGAGGGCCACCAGGTCTCTTTCCCGCTCCGGGTAACGTAAAAGCAGGTTGCACAGCCGCTGGTAATTGAGCCTCGTTTGAGCATCCTCTTCCACCGAATCTTCCGCCGGGGAGTTCGGTCAACCGTTCCAGTGAGGTTTCCGTCTTGTGGCGCCGGAAATGGTCTGCAGACACGTTGCGTGCAATCCCAAATATCCAGGCATGGATTGGGCCGCGCTCCTGCCGGAAACTTCTGCGGTTCTTCCAGACCTTTTCGAAAGTTTGCGAGGTGAGGTCCTCGGCCAGCTCGACCGAGCCGGTCTTGTAACAAAAGAAGTGGAAGACCCGCGGCAGGCAGGTTTGATATACGTTTTCCCAATCGGTCGTCGCTTCGATTTTTCCTGTCATGCTCATATCAGCCGGTTTTGAGGTAGTCATATATTTAATTACGCGCTGAACGGGAAAAGTATCACAAGATTTGGGGATGATTTGATTATAGAATAACGCGGCCGAACAATTTGTCCACGGATGGACGCGGATGGACACAGATAAGATTTTAAGATTAACTGCGATTTGGTGTAGGCAGCGACCCGGCCGGGCGCCTGTACATCCCCTCCCCTCGCCCCTCCCCGCCAAATTGCGCCTGGGTTGGGTCCTTCACATTTGGCGGGGAGGGGAGGAAAGTTCAGCAGAGAGGGGCCTGCGGCCCCTCTCTGCAGGTTTCTTCTCCCTCTCCCAGCATAATACGCTGATCCGAACCGGCCCCAGCCGCTGGGAGAGGGCCGGGGTGAGGGTGCTTCGCCAGCCTGCCAGGCGAAATTTCGGCTGTGGGATCAGGCCTCGCCAAGAGAGAGACCCACGCAGGTGGGTCTTCGTGTGCTTGTAGGTGCAGCTTTAGCTGCCGGTTGAGCATCGAAGCGCTGGTTTCCAACCGCGGAGATGCTTAGACCAAACGTTTCCCCGGCTTTGAAAGCCGGGCTACGGGACTGCAATTCTTCTCCCTCTCCCAGCGGCCGGGGTAAGGGTAATTATTTACCCGGCTTGATTTCGGCCGCGGAATCAGGCCGGAGCCGAAAAGGAGACCCACGCAGGTGGGTCTTCGTGTTTTTGTAGGTGCAGCTTTAGCTGCCGGTTGGGCATCGCAGCCTGTTTTTTCAACCAGAGGCAACGCGCCTGTTGCAGGGAGATTCCAAATCTGTTATCCTGTATACGCGAATTCGATTAATTACACCAAAATAATACTATTCAAAGGAAATCGATCCTAATGAGCGAAACCTTTATTGCCAAAGCCGAGATCACCATCCATGCCTCACCGGCAAAGGTATGGGATGCGCTGACCAAACCGGAGTTGATCAAGCAATACCTGTTCGGCACCCAGGTGATTAGCGACTGGCAGGTCGGCAGCCCGATCATCTACCGGGGTGAATGGGAGGGCAAAACCTATGAAGACAAGGGCAAAATCATCGAAATCGATCCAGGCAAATTGTTCGTTTCCACCTTCTGGAGCTCGCTGGAGGGCCTGCCCGACCTGCCTGAGAATTACAAAACCGTCCGCTATGATCTAACCCCCGTGGGAGGCGACACCCGGTTGAATCTTACCCAGGATAACAACAGCTCCCAGGAAGACGCCGACCATTCGGCGCAGAATTGGGATATGGTCCTGGAGGGCATCAAAAAGCTGGTCGAGGGCTGAATTTGGTATATTTGATGTAAAATAGAAGTAAGCTGTGGGGGTGTACTTACTTCAGCCAAAAACTCCAGTTTAAGACTTACTGACAAGCGACTTTCAAATCTCCGATATTTGAGTATAATCTTAAAAGTTTCGGGGAGTTTAACCACCCTGCCAACGCTCTACTATTCAAAGGGAGGAAATGGATCAGTCGATGGCAGAAAATTTCAACCAACAAATGCAACCGCAAGCGGGGGATGATATGCCAGAAGCTTCTTTGTTGGTCTCAGTGGTTGGTGAAATCTTAACTGCCAATGCACTGACCAGTTCGTTATTAGGATACACTGCTGAAAAGCTGGTTGGGGTTTCGATTTTCGAACTAGCCGTCGACCCTCCCGGTCAGCAGGCATTGCGCACCGCCCTGGCCGGCGAAGGTGAGCGCGACTTCTTGTGCAACCTGCTCACCTCAGAAAAGAAACCGGTTCAGGTCCAGCTCAAAGTCCGCTCGGCCGACGATCGCAAAAACCGCGAAATCGTTGTGAACGGTTTCCCGCTCGAAGCCGAGCCGCTGCTCCGCCAACTCCAAAAGGAAATTGCCCGGTTGACCCTGGCCGAAGACGAGGCCCGCCAACAGGAAGCATTCTTCCGGGCAATCTTCGTCAATGCCCCTCACCCCACATTGGTTTGGCAGCAAGAGCCCAACGGGGAAATCCGTCTCTACATGGTCAACCAGAAGGCGGATGAATTCAGCGCCGGCTTCTACACCGATTTCGTCGGGCTGACCGTGGACGACGTTTTTTCAAAAGCTCCGCACATCGCCAGCTACGTACGCGAGGCGATGGCCAGCGACGCCCCCAGCAGCGTCGAATTCAACTACAACTTGCCTGCTACCGGCGAAGAAAAATGGATCATCGTCGATTTCATCCGCTTTTCGGATACGCATCTGCTCAACATGCTGCGCGATATTACCGACCAGAAAAGAGTGCTGATCGAGGAAGAAAGTGCGCGCGGCCAGATCGAACTGCTGCGCGAAGCCATGACCTCCTTCACCGCGATTCTGAATATCGATCAGCTCAAGATCTACCTGATGGAATATCTCAAGCGCCTGATCCCCTATGACCGGGCCATGCTCTTCCTGTTGGAAGGCGCAGAGCTGGAATGCGTGGCTGCCCTGGGTTTCGCTGACAACAGCCAGTATATCGGCCAGAAAACGCCGGCCAGCAACCCCCAGTTCGAAGCGCTCAACCGCAACCGCCAGCCGCTGTACCTGCTCAACGCCGAGGATTACCGGCCATTCCAAAAGTTGGGCGATTTCAACAGCGGCAAGGCCTGGCTGGGAGTTCCGCTGTTCGGCCACGGGCAAATTACCGGTTACCTGAGCATCTACAGCCATAGTCCTGGGGTGTACGGCACGGCTGAAGCGGACCTGGCTGTGACCTTCGCCGGCGAGGCCTCGATCGCCATCGAAAACGCACGCCTGTTCGAACAGCTCCAGCAGATGGCCATCACCGATGGGCTGACCGGAGTATTCAACCGGCGTTATTTCTACGAGCTGGCCGAGATCGAGTTTCGCCGTACGCGCCGCTACCGCAACCCGCTTGCGCTCGTGATCCTGGATATCGACAATTTCAAGCTAGTCAACGACACGTATGGACACACAGTCGGCGACCAGGTTTTGCGCAGCCTGGCAAACTGCATCCGCCAGACCACGCGCGAATCCGACCTGATTGGGCGCTACGGCGGCGAGGAATTTGTGGTTCTGATGCCCGAAACGGCCCTGCCGGCCGCGATGGAAGCGGCCGAGCGCCTGCGTGAGGTAGTTGAAAGCTGCGGCACTTACGACCAGGAAAATGATGTCCACATTACCATATCCCTGGGAGCCGCGGCGCTGGACGAAAACTGCCATAGCTTCGACGACCTGGTCATCCTGGCCGATAAAGGACTTTACCGGGCCAAAGCCAGCGGTAAGAACTCCATCGCCAGTTGCCAAACTGCCAAAAACTGACTGTTTTGTTTCCACTTAAGGGGGGCGAGGGCTGCTACGCAGCCCTCGCCCCCCTTAAGTACCTTCTTTGCAAATAATTCTCCTTATGGGATAATAACCAACGCATTAAAAACCGTTAATAATCGAGTTTCCATGGAATTCAAAAAGATTTGTATCCTGGGGTTAGGCTATATTGGGCTGCCTACTGCCGCCACATTTGCAGCTCATGGCATCCAGGTCGTCGGTGTGGATATCAACTCGCGCGTCCTGGAGACCTTGCGCAGCGGGCAGGTCCATATCTACGAGCCAGGTATCCGTGAAGTGGTCCAACAGGCGCTCGAGTTCGGGTAATTTGAAAATTTCCGGCTGCCCGGAGCCTGCCGACGCTTTTCTTATCGCTGTACCGACCCCATTTTGCGACGATAAAAAAGCCGACCTGGGTTTCGTCCGCTCGGCAGCGGAGGATATCGTCCCGCACCTGCGCGAGGGCAACCTGGTGGTGCTCGAATCCACCTCCCCTCCGCTGACCACCACCCAGGTAGTGGCTCCTATTCTGGAAAAATCCGGCCTGAAAGCCGGCCAGGATTTTCACCTGGCCTATTCGCCGGAGCGCGTCTTGCCCGGGCAGATCCTGCGCGAGCTGATCGAGAACGCCCGCGTGATCGGCGGCATCGACGCCGTCTCAGCCGAAGCCGGGCGCGACCTGTACGCCACCTTCGTCAAAGGTGAGATCTACCTGACCAATGCCACCACGGCCGAGATGGTCAAACTGATGGAAAACACCTACCGCGACGTCAACATCGCCATCGCTAACGAATTTTCACGTCTGGCCGACAAGTTCGGCGTGGACGTTTGGGAGGCCATCGACCTGGCCAACCGCCACCCGCGGGTCAAGATTTTGCGGCCCGGCCCGGGCGTGGGCGGGCACTGCATCGGCGTCGATCCCTGGTTCCTGGTGGAAGCTGCCCCGGAAATCGCCACCGTGATCCACGCCTCACGCGAGGTCAACGACGCCCAACCCGGCTTCGTGCTCGAGCTGGTGCGGCGCGCCCTGGGCGACCTGCACGGCAAGAAGGTCACCACCCTGGGGCTGGCTTACAAACCCGACGTGGACGACCTGCGCGAAAGCCCGGCGATCGAGGTATCCAAATTGCTGCTGGCCGCCGGCGCCACCGTACAGGCTTATGAGCCCTTCAAGGCAGATTACGACCGGGACGGCGTCCGCAGTGCAGCCAATTTCGATGATGCTGTCCGGGATGCCGACGCGCTGGTCTTGCTGGTAGCTCACAGCCAATTCAAAACGCTGGACCCGCTGGCGGTCAGCCGGCTTACCCCGGCCCGTATTGTCCTCGATACCGTCGGGGTTTACGACCCGGCCGCCTGGCAGGCTGCCGGCTTTAAACTGGTCCGGCTGGGAGTGGGCAAGCCCGTATGAGGGAACGTCTGCGGGTCGTTTCGATCTTCGGCACCCGTCCCGAGGCAGTTAAAATGGCTCCGGTGGTCAAGGCCCTGCAGCAGGAGCCGCAGATCGAGTCGTGCGTGGTGGTGACCGCCCAGCACCGCCAGATGCTCGACCAGGTTCTGGACCTGTTCGGCATCATTCCTGACCAGGATCTAAATTTGATGCGCCCCAACCAGGATCTGGCCAGCCTGACCGCCGAAATATTCAAAAGCCTCAACCCCGTCCTGCAAAATCTCAATCCCGATTGGGTACTGGTACAAGGCGATACCACCACCGTGATGGCCACCGCCTTGCTGTGCTTTTACAATCACATTCACATCGGCCACGTCGAGGCCGGCCTGCGCACCTACGACCGCTGGCAGCCTTTCCCGGAGGAGATCAACCGGCGGGTAGCCGGGGTGGTGGCAGACCTGCACCTGGCGCCCACCGAGCACAGCCGCCAGAACCTGCTGCGCGAAGGTGTGGAAGACTGGCGCATCGCCGTCACCGGCAACCCGGTCATCGACGCTCTGCAAGAAATCACCCGCCGCCCGGCCCCGGAGGAAACCCGACAGTTGCTGCAGGCTTTCGATATTCGTCCGGGTGGCAAAGAGCTGGTGCTGATCACGGCCCACCGGCGCGAGAACTTCGGCCAGCCCCTGGAAAATATCTGCCTGGCCCTGCGCGAACTGGCCGAACGCTATCCCAACCGGCTGCACCTGGTTTACCCGGTCCACCTGAACCCCAACGTGCAGGAGCCGGTCTATCGCTTATTGGGCGGGGTGAAAAATATATCCCTGCTGCCGCCGCAAGATTACCTGCCCCTGGTCCATCTGCTGCGCCACGCCCGGCTGGTGCTGACCGATTCGGGCGGCATTCAGGAGGAGGCGACCGGGCTGGGAATTCCTACCCTGGTGCTGCGCCAGACCACCGAACGCCCCGAAGGGGTCGAAGCCGGGGTGCTCAAGCTGGTCGGCACCGACCCGGAGTTGATCGTTCGCGAGACCACCCGCCTGCTCGAAGATCCCCAGGCCTACCAGGTCATGGCCCATGCTGCCAACCCATTTGGCGACGGGCACGCCGCCGGACGGATCGTCCAGGCAGTATTGGGTTTCAAGGAGCCCCCACCCCAGCATGGCTGACGGCAGTATTTGCCTCTACCCGGTCATCCAGGCCCTGGCCGGGCCGGGATCCTTTCAACTCAACCTCAAGACGGCCCTGGAAAAACGCGGGGTGCAGGTCCAATTCGATCCGCGTAAGGCCGACGTGCAGGCCGTCCTGCTGATCGGCGCCTCGCGCCACATTGGAACTTTGCTGGATGTAATCCAGCGGGGTATCCCCATCGTGCAACGCCTGGACGGGATGAACTGGCTGCATCGCCGCCTGAAAACCGGGGTCAAACATTATTTGCGCTCCGAAACGGCCAATATGATGCTGGCTCTTTCGCGCCGCTACCTGGCCAGCCGCATGATCTACCAGAGCCGCTTCTCGCAGGAATGGTGGCAGCGGGTGCACGGCGACCTGGCCAAGCCCTCCCAGGTGATCCTGAACGGCACCGACCTGCAAACCTTTACTCCTCAAGGGCCCGAACGCCCGCCCCAGGACCATGTACGCGTGCAGGTGGTCGAAGGCCACCTGGTGGGTGGCACGGCCATCGGACTGGAATACGCCGTCCAGTTCGCCCTGGCCTTGGAAAAACAATGTAAACAGCGGGTCGAGCTGGTCGTGGCCGGCGACGTGAGCGACGAAGCCCGCGAAAAGGTGCATCTGCAGTTTCCTCACGCCTGGGTGGACTATTCCGGCCCGGTCCCACGGCGGATGATCCCTGGGCTGCACCGCGCGGCGCACCTGTTCTATTCCGCCGACCTCAACCCGGCCTGCCCCAATGCGGTCATCGAAAGCCTGGCCTGCGGAGACCCGGTCGTGGCTTTCGACACCGGCGCATTGAAAGAACTGGTCAGCGGCGATGCCGGACGGGTAGCGCCCTTCGGCGGAGACCCCTGGAACCTGGATCCGCCGGACTTCGACGGCCTGGCCAAAGCCAGCCTGGACATCCTGGCCGACCCGGGCCATTTTCGATCGGCAGCCCGCGGCCTGGCAGAAAGCACTCTGGGGGTAGAGAAAATGGCCGAGGCTTACTTATCGGTCTTGCGTGCCTGAGCCATCGTCCATAGAAACCCGGAAATTGTATACGCCTTAATCCGTCGTCCCCTGGTTGGGCCGCTGACCTGGTCGTAAGTATCGCGAGAAATGGAGAGGCGAGGTGTGTCCGCGATTGTGCCATCGCTTGCGGATAATCCGGATCTCGGGCAGCCTTTTTGGCAGCAGCATACCGGGTCAATCGCAGAGAGTCTCGTCCAAATCTTGCTAAACCAGAGCATCAATTTGATCGCGCACCGCGGCGCGGGGCTATTATTTCTTATTATTCGCCAATCGCTGGCCCGCCCGGTTAGCGCCTATGTGTTTGCAGATGCCGGCCTTCTGCGCAATAACCTCAGCAGGATCGAACTGATGCGCTTTGTGCTTATATCAAATTCAGCGCTGCGTACAAATACGACTTCGACCAGGCAGTGCAAGTCGAATGGATTATCCACAGGGTCACTGGAGTACATTTTCATATGCTGGTTGACCCGTCAGGCGTAACCGCTGTAATTCTAGATACCGTCCAGGCGCTAAGCGATACCCAAACGGATTAGCAACCGGCCACGTCTTTTGCCCGCAAAACATTCTTGCGGCCAAACAGTTTTTTGTGTGAAACAGCGGTTGTGGGGCAAACCAATCGTTAAATCCGCATTAGAGTTTTTCGCCGGTCCTTGTTTAAGGCGAAATTACCCAAAAAAGATACTAAATGTGATAAATGTCACACACAAACATGATACTCAATTACGATTATTGAGGTATTATTTATGAAATTGAAATTTTACCTTATTGAGTAAAGGAGGTTGCTTTGGCTGCACAAGCAAAACAAAAAGTTGTAGGTCTTGAGGATCCATCCTTCGCCAAATCCTTATTTGGCGACCCCCGCTGGAGTTGGCTGTGGTTGATCGCCCGTGTGTATGTGGGTTATTCCTGGCTGTCCGCGGGTATCGAAAAACTACAAAGTCCCGCCTGGACTCAGACCGGAACGGCATTAAAAGGTTTCTGGACCAGCGCCGTGGCTATTCCCGATGCCGGCCATCCGGCGATTGCTTTTGCCTGGTACCGTGATTTCCTGCAGGCCATGCTGAATGCCAATGCCTATACCTGGTTTTCCAAGATTATTGTAGCTGGTGAGCTACTGATCGGTATCGCGATGATTTTGGGCCTGTTCACCGGCATCGCGGCATTCTTCGGCGGCTTCATGAACTGGAATTTTATGATGGCCGGTTCGGCCAGCATCAACCCGGTGCTGTTCACCCTGTCGGTCTTCTTGATCCTGGCCTGGAAGACGGCCGGTTGGCTGGGATTGGATCATTTCATTCTGCCCGCCCTGGGAACGCCCTGGCAACCCGGGAAAGTATTTGCGCCAAAACCGGTGGAAGCCGGTCAATAGCCGGATTTTCTTCCTAAATTAAACAACAAAAAAGGATGGGATTTCCCATCCTTTTTGCTTTACCCTTGGCAGACGTTTTTAAATTGGTGTGTTTACTTTTTTTTTACCCGCCAGGTCGAAAAATATCTGTTAATTGTGCCCTAGAAATCCCGCAGCAAGATGGTATGTGGGCCGCGGTTCATTTCCCAGGGATAGACAATATGCGCATCGGTGATAGCAGCGTAATAATCCGGCCGGGCGGTGCCGAACAGGTTGCGGTAAGGGTTGAAGTGCAGTACGCAGGTAAAAGGCGATCCGCCTGCGCTGCTCACCCGGTTCTTGACCGCCGTGATCGTGCGGCCAGAGCCCCACACGTCATCCACGACCAAAATGCGGTGGTTCCGCAGCAGGTCGGTTTCGGGGAACTGGAGAAATTTCGGCCAGGCCAGCCAGCGCGTTTTTTCTTTTTCACTATCCTGCTCCATCTCGGCCGGGAAATCCACCGATGCGGTCAGGATGTTATCCATTTTCATGGCTTCAGCCAGCATCCCGCCGGGGATGATGCCCCCGTGGGTGATCATAACCATCGAATCGAATTCTCCTTCGAACTGGGGCAGAAGGTGATCGATTAGTTTATCAACATCGTTCCAGGTCAATATTTCTCGGCGCATAGGCCAAATCCCTTGCACAAATTAGATAAGAATAAATCAATGTGGGATCCCTGGCGACACTGGGAAAACACCTGTTTTTGGGTCACGAGCTGCGAGCCCGCCAACCTCAAAATAAAAATCTCCCCATGTTCGATCAGAGCCCAATAATTATAGCAGGTTTACCCGGCCAGGCCGGGTAATTTTCCGCAAGGGCGCTGAACCTTTTATTTTTGTTGGGAATCCCAGGATAGAAATTTAGCGGATGTTTCTATAATATTGGTAGTGGGTATTTGATCCACTAAAGGGTTAAACCCAAACTTGAGGGAGTCCCAGAATTGCGCTCTGCGCGCATCCCTCCAATTCGTAGACTTTTTTACACGAGCCCGAAGAAGAATCATAAAGGACCCAAACATGGACCCGGTATTGGATTGGCTGATGGAAGGCGATCCCGCGATCCGCTGGCAGGTCCAGCACGACTTATTGGCCGCGCCTGAGCAGGAATGGCGCGCCGAGCAGCAGCGCACGCTGGCCGAAGGCTGGGGAGCCC
Organism: uncultured Chloroflexia bacterium; assembly: GCA_963704755.1. Lineage (GTDB taxonomy): Bacteria > Chloroflexota > Anaerolineae > Anaerolineales > Anaerolineaceae > Bellilinea. The sequence goes on along the minus strand of OY969938.1, from coordinate 3,192,995 downwards.
GTTTTTTGGCGTTGCAGGACCCACAGGGTAGCTGGGGTGGTGGAATTTACTCGCCCAAGTGGGTTTCGACCACCTACACCTTGCTGACGTTGTGCAACATCGGCATCCCGGCGGACTGCACGCCGGCCCAATGCGGAGCCGAATTGATGCTGGCCAGCCTGCTGGGCCCGGTCCGCGATGATCATTTTATACAGCGCCTGGCGGACCTGGACCGCTGCATCGTCGGCATGATCTTACAGGTGGCGGTCTATTTTGGCATCGATGATGAGCGCATCCCGGCCATCCTGGATAACCTGCTGGCTGAACGCATGCCGGATGGCGGCTGGAACTGCCGCCGCCTGCGTGATCCACACGTTCACCACAGTTCTTTTCACACCACGTTAAACGTCCTGGATGGGCTGCGCATGGTCATCGAGCGCGGCGTCGGTTACCGCCGCGAGGAGGTCCTGGCGGCCGAACAAAACGCGCTGGACCTGCTGCTCCAGCACCGCCTGTACCGGTCCGACAAGACTGGTGAGGCGATCAATCCAAAGTTCACCATGCTGTCCTTCCCCTACCGCTGGCATTTCGATATTCTGCGCGGCCTGGACTATTTTGCCCGCTGCAGCGCACCGCGTGACGAGCGCCTCGCCGATGCGGTCGCACTGCTGGGTCACAAGCGGCGCAGTGACGGCTGCTGGCCGGTCCAGCAAAAATACCCCGGGCGAGTGTTCTTCGATATGGAGCCAACCGGCGGCCCCAGTCGCTGGAACACCCTGCGCGCGCTGCGCGTGCTGCGCTGGTGGGCAGAAGTTGGTTGAAAGGCGCCGGTAATCCACAAGTGACCCGGCCGGCCGGCGCTGACCCTCATCCCGGCCTTCCCCCTAAGAGGGGGAAGGAGCAAGAAATCATGACCGCGATGTCTTAGCTTGCGGAACAAAACCCTCCGGCAGCAAGGCACCCCTTCCCCCGCGGAACGTGGGGGAAGGGGCCGGGGGTTGAGGGCCAGCGACTGCCGAACGGGACGGTGGGTTTTACGGGCACCTCGCCGGCCCGCCTATGCCCTGGCCGGCCGGCGCTGACCCTCATCCCGGCCTTCCTCCTAAGAGGGGGAAGGAGCAAGAAATCTTGACCGCGATGTCTTAGCCTGCGGAACAAAACCCTCCGGCAGCAAGGCTCCCCTTCCCCGCGGAACGTGGGGGAAGGGGCCGGGGGTTGAGGGCGAACGCCCGTCAATCGAGATGATGGGTTACGGGCACCTCGCCGGCCCGCCTATGCCCCGGCCTGCCGGCACTGACCCTCATCCCGGCCTTCCCCCTAAGAGGGGGAAGGAGCAAGAAATCTTGACCGCGATGTCTTAGCCTGCGGAACAAAACCCTTCGGCAGCAAGACTCCCCTTCCCCGCGGAACGTGGGGGAAGGGGCCGGGGGTTGAGGGCGAACGCCTGTCAATCGAGACGGTGGATTACGGGCACCTCGCCGGCCCGCCTATGCCCCGGCCTGCCAGTGCCGACCCTCATCCCGGCCTTCCCCCTAAGAGGGGGAAGGAGCAAGAAATCTTGACCGCGATGTCTTAGCTTGCGGAACAAAACCCTCCGGCAGCAAGGCTTTCCTTCCCCCGCGGAACGTGGGGGAAGGAGCAAGAGTAATAGCACCGAGCACCAACAAATGCCTCGACCTAGCGGGCAAAGTTCCTCTCCTCTTTGGGGGAAAGAGCAAGAGATACCCACTTGATTAATTCCCTATTCCGTCCTATAATACATGAATGTTTGCTCATATATTCAGGTATTCACATGAAAAATGATTCACTTGCCTGTTTAGAAAATATTATTCACGAAGACGCCGTGCGGGATGCCGGCCAGGACCTGATCGATGGGCTGGCCGCCACCCGCCTGGCTGAGGTTTTCGCCGCCCTGTCGGACCCCACCCGGGTGCGACTGATCTCGGCCCTCAGCCAGCGCGAATTGTGCGTCTGCGACCTGGCGGCCGTGCTGGGCATGACCCAGAGCGCCATCTCGCACCAGTTGCGCGTGCTGCGCAACCTGGGCCTGGTGCGCTTCCGCAAGGACGGCCGGGTTGTCTATTACGAATTGGACGACGAACACGTCCGCAACTTGTACAACCTCGGGTTGGAGCACATCACCCACCGGGAAACCACCGAACCTCACCTGGAGAAAGTAGCTTAATGGAAACACGTAAATACATTGTCGAAGGCATGGACTGTGCGGACTGTGCTTTAAAACTTGAAAAAGGGATCAGTCAGTTACCCGGAGCCGTGCGGGTCAATGTCAACTTCATGGCCGGCTCACTGACTCTGCAAGGCGACGTGCCCGAAAAGACGCTCTTCGGCCGGGTCGAAGCGCTGGGGTATCACCTCAAGCCGGTCGAACCCGAACTAGCGGTAATCGAGGCGGACAAATTCCTGCCTGGCCTGGCGAAATCGATCTGGGCCAGCCTGGAATCACGCCTGGCGCTGCTGGCCGGCCTGTTGATCCTGGTTTCCTTTGTCCTGACCTGGGCCAATATCGCCAAAGGGATGGTTACGCCCCTGCAACTGATTGCGGTTGTGCTGGCCGGCTACCCGCTGGCCATCAGCGCGATGCGCAACCTGGTCATCAACCACGACTTCAACATGAATTTTCTCATGACCGTGGCGACCATCGGAGCCGTGGTCATTCACCAGATCCCCGAGGCAGCCTCACTGGTGTTCTTATTCGCCATCTCCGAGGCCCTGGAAGATTACACCACCGACCGGGCCCGCCGCTCGATCGGCGACATGGTCCGCCTGGCACCCTCGCAGGCCATCCGCCTGCAAAACGGCCGCCAGGACACGGTGCCGGTCGCTGCTCTGCAGGTCAGCGACCGCATCCTGGTCCGCGCCGGTGAGCGCATCCCCATGGACGGCCGCATTCACGACGGCCACAGTGACGTCAACCAGGCGCCCATCACCGGTGAAAGCCTGCCGGTGGCCAAGGCCCCCGGCGACGAGGTCTTTGCTGGGACGGTCAACGGTTCGGGGACTTTGGAGGTCGAAGTGACCCGTCTGGCCGCCGACACCACCCTCAGCCGGATCATCCGTATGGTGGAAGACGCCCAATCCAAGCGTGCGCCCACCCAACGCTTTGTGGATCGCTTCGCTCATTATTACACGCCGGCCATGCTGGTGCTGGCGATCCTGGTGGCGGCCATCCCGCCGCTGTTTTTCGGCCAGCCGTTATTCAACCTGGCGGATGGGACGCACGGCTGGCTCTACCGCGGCCTGGCCATGCTGGTCATTGGCTGCCCGTGTGCGCTGGTCATCAGCACACCGGTCACGATGGTCAGCGCCATTGCAGCCGCGGCCCGCAAGGGCGTGCTGTTCAAGGGCGGTGCTTATATCGAAGGGCTGGCCGGTGTCAAGGTGATCGCCTTCGACAAGACCGGCACGCTCACCCGCGGCGAGCCGGTGGTCACCATCACGCGTTCGGTGGACTGCCCCAGCGGGCAGCCCTGCGCGCAGTGCGACTCGGTACTGGGCCTGGCTTATTCGCTCGAACAGCAAAGCAGCCACCCCATTGCTCAAGCCGTCGTCCAGGAAGCCCAATCTCGCGGTGTGGCCCAGGAATACCCGGCTGCTAACGGAGTAGTCACCCTGGCCGGTAAAGGTCTGCAAGGCGAGCTGGGCGGCAGAACCATCACGGTGGGCAACCACCGCTTCTTCGACGAAGCCCATCCCCACCCGCAAAAAGTCTGCCAGTGGATCGATGCAGCCGAATCGCTTGGCCAAACCACCATGCTGGTCAGCGACGGCGAACGGGTCTGTGGTTACCTGGCCGTCAGCGACGGCATCCGCCCCGAATCCCAGCAAGTGGTTCAAGATCTGCGCAAGAGCGGCCAGAAGATGGCTTTGTTAACCGGTGATAACCCACGGGCAGCCAAAGCCGTGGCCGCAGAGCTTAAAATCGATCATGTCCTGGCCGGCCTGCTGCCCGGCCAAAAAGTCGATGCGCTGCGCGATTTGCAGGCCGAGTTTGGCCCGGCAGCGATGGTTGGAGATGGGATTAACGATGCGCCGGCCCTGGCGACCGCCAGTGTTGGGATTGCCATGGGTGGAGCGGCTTCAGCCCAGGCAATGGAAACAGCCGATGTGGTGTTGATGGCCGATGGCCTGGCCCGGCTGCCTTTCGCGTTGCGCATTTCGCGCTTCGCCCGGGCATTGGTAATCGAAAATATCGCCATTAGCCTGGCCATCAAGCTGGCTTTCATCTTGCTGGCCATGACCGGCTGGGCCACTCTCTGGCTGGCCGTCCTGGCCGATACCGGCCTCTCCTTATTGGTTACGGCCAATGGAATGCGTCCGCTGGGCTACAGGGGCTAAAAGAACCGGTGTAGCTACCCTGCCGAACAGGTAAGAACCCCGAATTTGAGGCGTTAACAGGGGCTTTGCCCCCGCTAACGCCTCAAATTCGGGAACGCCATAACATGTGTCTGCGTAGTTACGAACCGTTAACTTTTTCTTATCATTTCCTTAACCGGATTTGGTTAACATAGTAGCAAGATACTGCGATAAAAAACACGTTAGCTCCACATTCTTGTACTGTGCGGCTATCGAGGAGACGTTAATTGATGAATAAGACCCGTGTGTTGTTCTTATGTACCGGTAATTCAGCCCGCAGCCAGATGGCCGAAGCTTTTCTGCGCAAGTACGCCGGCGATGATTTCGACGTATATAGCGCCGGGTTAGAGCCCAAGGGCATCAACCCGTACACTCTGAAGGTGTTGAAAGAGGCAGGGTTGGACACAACCCCACTGGCCAGCAAGGGGCTGGATACCTATATGGGAAAAATCCATTTCGGGTACCTGATCACGGTATGCAGCAAGGCCGAAGACCGCTGCCCGATCTTTCCGGGCATGGGCATCCGCCTGCACTGGCCATTCGAGGACCCGGCCGCTTTCCAGGGCAGCGAGGAAGAAACCCTGGCCAAGTTCCGCGAAGTGCGCGACCTGATCGATCAGAAGATCCGCGGCTGGCTGGCCGAACAGGACATCCCGGCCCAGGTTTCAGCCTGATTCAAAATTAACCAACGCCGGTTTACATACGATCTTCGCATCGTCTTCATAACTTCTTCACACCTTTTGGATATCCTTTGATCATCAAAGAAGATTAACCGCTCAACCAAACGGCACTTCTTGCCAAAGCCTGAGTGGTTACAAAAAAAGGATCAACCGAAAGGATATGAAGATGAACAAATGGATCGTTGGACTGGTAGTATTGGCCGTTGCCATTGCGGCATTCGGCGCTGTCGATGTGGTCAAAGCCCAAGACTCACAACCGGCCGGACAAAACAGTGATTTGGGGTATGGCCCGCACGGGCGGGGTGGCGGCATGGGCATGATGGGCAGTTGGGGCAACACCAACACCAACACTAACACAAATACCAATACCAATACCAATACCAACACCAACAACAATGCCCGCTCCAGCACCACAGCCACCCCGGTCAACCTGGATGGCGTGCTGCACGACTACATGGTCGCGGCCTTCGCCGATAAACTCGGCTTGAGCGTGGATGAGATCGAGAGCCGGCTGGCCGGCGGTGAGACCATGGCGGATATTGCCGTCTCGCAGGGTGTCTCGCTGACCGATTTCCGCGACTGGATGGTCGAAATTCGCAGCGCGGCCATCGACCAGGCCGTTGCCGATGGGGTCATCAGCCAGGACCAGGCCGATTGGATGAGCACTCGCCCCAGCATGGGCGGCGGGTACGGCATGATGGGCGGCGGCTTCGGCGGCTACGGCGGGGATTGCCCCTATTACAGTCAATATTAGGCTTACCTGAAACCTAAACGATAACGAAGACCCCGGCCGATAATCGGCCGGGGTCTTCGTTTGTCTGGCGCTTCCCTCCAAATCAAAAACCGATTTGGAGGGAAGCGGGGAAAGGGGGCACAACGCCTATCAAAAACAACCTCCAGGCAGCAAGGCACTCTTTCCCCACGCCAGGTGAGGGGCGATGCCGGCCCGCAGATGCCCTGGCCGACCGGCGCAGACCCTCATCCCGGCCTTCCCCCTAAAAGGGGGAAGGAGCAAGAACCTGAGGGGCGATCGCCAGCCGCAACATTTGAATGGTTCAGACAGGCATGATAGAATCCCTTTGACCTGATCCGCAAGGACAAAGAACGCATCATGCAATTTCTTTCCCCCAGGGGTGGTTTACCCCCAACACATAATTCAAATACCAGAGGTATGCGCCGGTTGACCCTGGCAGGACTGCTGGCCGTCCTGGTTCTCTCCGCCTGGCTGGGCGGTTGCAGCCCCCAGGCGCGTGATTCGGCCACCCCCACGCCCGCCAATTTGCCCGCGGTAGGGCCTGGCGGACCCAGCGGGCCGGTTGCACCCACGGCCAGCCCGGCCTTCCCCCCCACCTCCACACCGAATCCCACCGCGACCAGCCAGCCGACCGAAGCGCTGCCAACCCCCGATCCCTGGGATGGCAAAGGCCGCGTGACCGTGCTGGTCATGGGCGTCGATTACGCCGACTGGGCCAACTCGGACCGGGCCGGCCCGCCGCGCTCCGATTCCATGATCCTGCTGACCATTGACCCGGCCACCAAGACCGCCGGCATGCTCTCGATCCCGCGCGATCTGTGGGTCAGCATCCCGGGCATCGATGGCGAGAACAAGATCAACACCGCCTACCGTTTTGGCGAGCTGTACAACCTGCCCGGCGGAGGCCCCGAGCTGGCCACCCGCACGGTGGAGCATATCCTCGGCATCCCGATCAATTTCTACGTCAAAATTGACTTCACGGCCTTCGAAGACTTTATCAACGAGATCCACGGCGTAAAAATTTACGTCCAACAGCCCATCACGGTCACGGTGATTGGCTCTGACAAGAAGGTCACCCTCGACCCCGGCTGGGTCACCCTGCCCGGCGACATCGCCCTGGCCTACGTGCGCGACCGCTACACTGCCAACGATGATTTTGACCGCTCGGCCCGCCAGCAGCAGGTTATCCTGGCCATCCGCGACCGCATCCTCAGCTTCAGCATGCTGCCGACCCTGGTTTTACACGCCCCGGCGCTGTATCGCGAGCTTTCGACCGGGCTGACCACCAATATGAGCCTGAGCGACATCATCCAATTGGCCTGGCTGGCCCAGCAGATCCAGCCGGAGAATATCCGCAGCGCCGTCATCGGCCCCCCGGCCGTGACTCCGGCCAAATCGGCCGACGGGGAGGATATCTTGCTGCCCAACTGGAGCCAGATCCAGGCCGTGATGAACCAGGTTTTCACCTCCAGCACGCCCGGCGTGACCAATGGCATGAGCGAGCCGGACCGCGTCACGTCCGAGAACGCCCGCATCGAGATTATCGACGAGAGCGGCAGCCCTGGGTTGGGCCAGAAAGCGGCCGCTTATTTGCAAAGCACCGGCTTGAACGTGGTCAAAGTGACGGCCGGCACACAAACCCGCCCCCTGACCCGCGTGATCGACCAGAGCGACGAGCCCTTCACCCTGCGCCGGCTGATCGATATCTTCAAAATCCATAACAGCGAGATTTACGTCCAAATCACCTCGCAGCCGGAAGCCGACCTGGTCGTTTACCTGGGCGAAGATGCGGTGGGGAGTTTTTAGCGGTTAGCTGTTAGCTGTTAGCTGTTAGCGATTAGCTGTAAACCACCCTTCTTAGCCCCTCTCCCGTTTCTGGGAGAGGGGTTGGGGTGAGGGCATAGCGCGTGCTTTCGCGGCGCCGGTCAAAGCACGGTTATTTTGCACCTTAGTTAAAAACCTGGTTTTCTACCACAGAGATGCATATACCAGGCGTTTCCCCGGCTTCGAAAGCCGGGCTACGTGAGTGACCAGGGTCGCGGGTAGCTTTAAACGTTTGGAATGGGTAGCTCGGGTTTCCAAACCCGAGAAAACGCCGGCCGGCCATAATCTCGGCCGTGCAATCGGCTCTTACCAAAAGGGAGACCCACGAAGGTGGGTCTTCGTGCTTTCATAGGTGCAGCTTAAGCTGCCACCGGTGGGGAGACGCGGCGATGTGGAAACCAAGCCCGCATGCGGGCAAGGTCCAGAAATGCAAGCACCTATAGGATAGCGAACTTTATAATAGAGGAGCGCATAACCCACCAAACCGAATCACGTCCATGACACCCAACACCTATTCTTTGCACCTTTCTTTTGCCTGTGATAAACTTCTATTCGCCTGGTATACAATCTCAGGTAAATCTCATTGGATGACGACACGACTATGCCTGTGATCTATCCCTTTACTGCAATTGTTGGCCAGGAGCGCATGCGACGCGCCCTGGTATTGAACGCGGTTGACCCGCGTATTGGCGGTGTGCTGATCCGCGGCGAGCGCGGGACGGCCAAATCGACGGCCGCGCGCGCCCTGGCGGCTTTGCTTCCCAGCGTCAAGGTGGTGGCAGACTGCCGCTTTGGCTGCGACCCGGACAACCCGAACGCCTTGTGCACCGAGTGTAAAGAACGAGTGGCCCGCGGCGAGGAACTGCCGGTCAGCATCCGCTCAACCCCCTTCATCAACCTGCCTATCTCGGCCACCGAAGATCGCGTGGTCGGTACTCTGGATATCGAAAAAGCTATCCAGAAAGGCGAGCGCCATTTCGACGCCGGCGTTCTGGCGGCCGCCAACCGCGGCCTGCTGTACATCGACGAGGTCAACCTGTTGGACGACCATGTGGTAGATGTGCTGCTCGATTCGGCTGCCATGGGCATGAACATCGTCGAGCGCGAGGGCATCTCTTTCAGCCACCCGGCCCGTTTCATCCTGGTCGGCACCATGAACCCCGAAGAAGGCGACCTGCGTCCCCAGTTGCTGGACCGCTTTGCTCTTTCGGTCGAAATCTATGGGATCCGCGATGCCCGCGAACGGGTCCAAATTATGGAGCGCAACCTGGCCTACGAGGCCAACCCGGAACACTTCCGCGAAGAATGGCTGCCTCACGAAAACGACCTCTCCCAGCGCATTGACAAGGCACGTGCGCTGATCGAAAAAGTAACTTACGCCAGCCGTGATCTGCTCTCGATTGCCCAATTGACCTCCTCGCTGCAGGTGGATGGCCACCGCGCCGACCTGGTGATACTCAAAGCCGCCCGCGCCCAGGCCGCCTTCGAAGGACGCACGGCCATCAACGGGCGGGATATCGCCCTGGCCGCCGAACTGGCCCTGCCGCACCGCATTCGCCGCGGGCCCTTCCAGCAAGAGGAAGTGACCATGGAGGAGCTGCAAGACCGCATCGAACAGCTCCAGGGTGGCAGCAGCACCGGCAGCCGGTCCGAAGAGTCTGATCCAATCGAAGAGGAAACGGCCCAGCAAAAAAAAGTCTGAACGAGGGAGCGGCGGCCCAGGAAACGCTTCCTCAAGGTCAACCCACACCTGGGCGGGATGACGTATTTAGTCAACAAACCGGCCAGTGGTGGGACGGTGGCGAACGCGTTAAGATCGGCCAATCCTTCGACCCGCGCCGCCTGGATACCCCCCTGGATAAAATGGTGCGGCGGGCTGCCGGACGGCGCTCGCGCACTCATACCGAGCGTAAACGTGGCCGCTATGTGCAATCGCGCCCATCCGCCGGCAAACCCGACGACCTGGCTTTCGACGCGACCCTGCGCGCAGCCGCGCCATTTCAAAACCAGCGTCTCGAGGACCGCAAGAAGGTCGCATTTTCGGTCCATTCTTCCGATTACATGCGCAAGGTGCGCGTGCGCCGCGCTTCCAATTTGATTTTGTTCCTGGTGGATGCCTCCTGGTCGATGGCCGTCGCCGAACGAATGCAGGCCACCAAGGGGGCCATTCTCTCGCTTTTGACCGACGCTTACCAGCGCCGCGACCGGGTTGGGCTGATCGTGTTCCAGAAGGACCGCGCCACGCTGGTCTTGCGCCCGACCAACTCGGTCCTGCTGGCCCAGCGCGCCCTGGCGGATATCCCTGTCGGCGGCAAGACACCCCTTTCGGCCGGCCTGGGGCTGGCCCACGCGGTGATCGACCGCGAAAAACTGCTCCACCCGGACGTAATGCCACTGTTGATCGTTTTGACCGATGGCGCCGGCAACGTCTCGGTCGGCTCGCTGCCCCCGCAGGAGGAGGCTTACCGCATCGCCCACCAGATCGCCGAGGGGCATACTCACTGTGTGGTCATCAACATGGAACACCTGGCCTTCGACCAGGGCCTGGCCCAGGCGCTGGCCGAACACCTGGAAGCCCCCTGCTATTCGCTCACCGAACTGCGCGCCGAATCGCTCTACCAGACCGTGCGGCAAGAGATGAATACTGGCAGTATTGGATAGAAATACCGAAATTATGGTGTTTGAGGAGGCTACGCCTCCTCAAACACCATAATTTCGGTATTTCTATCCCCCTTCCACCTCACCTTGTCACATCCAACGCATAATGTTATGATGAGAAAACCTGAATGGAGGACACCTGATGGCCGTCCGGGCTGAGCGGCGCGCACGCATTCGTTCCATCTTGATCTTCATCATCCTGGCTACCCTGCCCTGTTACTGCGTCGGGTTGGTCGTATTTGAATTAGGTCAGCAGGCCCGCAAGCCTACCCAAACGCCCACGGCCTCGGCCACAGTCCTGACCGAGACGGCAACTCCCTCGATGAGCCCCACGGAGACCGTGTTTGTGATCCCCTCCAATACGATCACCTTTACCCCAACGATTACCTGGACGCCAACCATGACGTTCACGTTGTTTGTCCCGCCCACGCACACACCGACCCACACCGCTACCTCCACGCTCACGCCGACAGCCTCCACGACGCCGTCCCCACCACCACCGCCCACCAACACGCCTGTTCCCATCCCCACCAATACCGCTACTGCGACGGCGGTCGTCGTTTCTGAAACTGAAACTCCAACTCCTTGAGCGAACGAAAGCTTTTTCAACCCATGACCGAGATCAAAGATGTAATCAAGAGTTTGATCACCTTGCCCGGACTGAGCGGTTACGAAGACCCGGTCCGCAGTGTGATCACCGATGTCTGGAAACCCCTGGTGGATGACCTCTACACCGGCCGGCTGGGGAGCATCCACGCCCTCAAAAAAGGCGGCGGCACCGATCCGCGCCCGCGCATCCTCCTGGCCGCCCATATGGATGCCATCGGCATGATGGTGACCGGGATCGAGGGTAGCTGGCTGCGTTTTACCAGCGTCGGCGGTATCGACGCGCGCATCCTGCCCGGCCTGGAAGTGATCGTACACGGCCAGCGCGACCTGCCCGCCGTGGTCGTCCAGCCGCCGGCCCATTTGCTGCCGGTGGACTACACCTCCCGCCAGGCCGTGGAAATCAAGCACCTGCTGGTCGATACCTGCCTGCCGGCTGCGGAACTGGCCGGCCTGGTCCATGTCGGCGACTTGATCTCTTTCGCCCAGGAACCGATCAGCCTTTCGGATGATTATTTAGCCGGTCATACCATGGACAACCGCGCCTCGGTGACCGCCGTCACCGCCTGCTTGCAGGCCCTTAAAGGCATGCAGCACGCCTGGGACGTCTGGGCGGTCGCTACCGTCCAGGAAGAAGTAACCCTGGGCGGCGGGCTGACCTCACCTTTCGATCTCCAGCCCGATATCGCCATCGCCATCGACGTCACCTTTGGCAAAGGCCCGGGCGGGCCCAACGATTACCGCACTTTCCCGCTGGGAAAAGGCCCCACTATTGCCTGGGGGCCCAACATCCACCCGGCGCTGTTCAAAATGCTGAAAGAAACTGCCGAAAAGCTGGACCTGCCTTACCAGACCGAAGTCATGGCCCGCCACTCCGGCACCGACGCCTACGCCATGCAGATCGTGGCGGCCGGCTTCCCCACCGCCGTGGTCGGTATCCCCTTGCGCTACATGCATACCCCGGTTGAAATCATTTCCCTCAAAGACATCGAACGGGCCGGGCGCCTGCTGGCGGCCTTTATCGCCGGCTTGCAGCCCGAAAGCCTGGATAAAATCCGCTGGGACGAGGAGGAATAGCCATGCCAAAGACGAACAAACCCTCCTTCCCGGAGTTCGGCCAGGGCCAGATCGAGCTGCTCGAACGGCTCTCGAACGCCGTGGCCGTCTCGGGCGACGAGCGCGAAGTGCGCAAGATCGTCCTGGAACAGGTCAAGCCCTACGCCGACCAGATCGAGACCGATGCGATGGGCAACGTGCTGGCCGTGAAAAAAGCTAAGAAAGCCAGCGCACTGCGGGTGATGCTGGCCGCCCATATGGACGAAGTCGGCTTCATGCTGGTGGAAGACGAGGACGGCGGCTGGTTCAAATTCGAGACCATCGGCGGCATCGACGTGCGCCAGTTGGTCGGCAAGGTCGTCCTGGTTGGCAAAGACCACCTGCCGGGCGTGATCGGCGCGCGGCCGATCCACCTGACCAGCGCGGATGAGCGCACCAACGCCATCCAGCTCGAGAACCTGCGCATCGACTTGGGCGAGGAAAACGCCAAAAAAGTCAGACCGGGCGACCGGGCCACCTTTGCCACCCGCTTCAAGCAGACCGGGCCCAGCCTGGTCGGCAAGGCCCTGGATAACCGTCTGGGTGTGGCCACCTTGATCGAATTATTCAAGAACGCACCCGAGAATATCGAACTGTGTGTCGCCTTTACCGTCCAGGAAGAGCTGGGACTGCGCGGCGCGGGGGCGGCGGCTTATGCACTCAACCCCGACCTGGCCATCGCCGTGGATTCCACCCCGGCCAACGACCTGCCGGACTGGGACGGCGAAGAGAACCTGCGCTATAACACCCGCCTGGACGCCGGGCCGGCCATCTACGTGGCCGATTCGAGCACCCTCTCCGACCCGCGCCTGATCCATTTGCTGAGCAGTACCGGCGACGAATTGGGCATTCCCTACCAGTTGCGCCAACCCGGCGGTGGCGGCACCGATGCCGGCGCTATTCACAAGCGCCTGGCCGGCATTCCCAGCGTATCCGTTTCAGTGCCGGGCCGTTATGCCCACACCCCCGTGCTGGTCGCCCGCCTGGACGATTGGAAGAACACCATCGCTCTGCTCTACGCCGCCCTGACCCGGGTCACACCCGCCCTGTTGGCTGAACCGCGCTAAAATAAGCATTTCCCCTCTATGGAGTGATTTGATGAAAGCATTGATCCAAAAATTGGTTGAAGCTTTTGGCCCATCCGGTTACGAGGACGCCGTCCGCGACCTGGTTCAAAAAGAAATCGCTAAACTGGCCGACGATGTCCGCGTGGATGCCCTGGGTAACCTGATCGCCCGTAAAGGCAAACAGGGCAAGGATGGCATGCGGGTAATGCTCTCGGCCCACATCGACGAGATCGGCCTGATCGTCACCCACATCGACAAAAACGGCTTTGTGCGCTTCACCAACGTCGGGGGCGTGTACCCCACCAACCTGCCCGGCGGGCGAGTGCGTTTTGTCAACGGCACATCCGGGGTGATCGGCAGTGAAGCCGGCGCCGACAAAGATGCTCGCCTGGACAAATTCTTCGTAGATGTCGGCGCCACCAGCCCCGAGGACTGCCCGGTCAAAGTGGGCGACACGGCCGGTTTCGACCGTCCCTTCCTCGACCTGGGCAAGCGCCTGGTCTCCAAAGCCATGGACGATCGCATTTCCGCGGCCGTCATCATCGAAATTCTGCGCCAGATCAAACGCAGCCCGCACGAGCTATATTTCGTCTTCTCCACCCAGGAGGAAGTCGGCCTGCGCGGAGCCACGACTGCCGCTTACGGCATTGACCCCGAAATTGGCATTGCCTTCGATGTGACCCGCACCGGCGATACACCCAAATGCGCCAAAATGGAAGTGGCCCTGGGCAAAGGCCCGGCCATCAAAGTCAAAGATTTGGGCATGTTGGCCGATTCGCGTATCATCCGCTGGATGGCCGATACGGCAACCCGTGCTAAAATTCCTTATCAATACGAAGTCCTGGACGGCGGCACCACCGATGCCCGCGCGATCCAGTTGACCCGTGCAGGCGTCCCGGCGGGCTGTATTTCGATCCCCTGCCGCTACGTCCATTCCCCCTCCGAGATGGTAGATTACAATGACGTGTTGAACAGCGTCGCCCTGGGTGTAGAGTTATTGAGCAATCCGATCGTATTGAAATGAAGCACTATTCTGGCAAGCATGGCAGGCCAAAATTGAAGATCCACCCACCCCGTCCGCTCAAGCTGCACCTGGCGGGCTTACTGGGGATGGTCGTAATGGCTGCCTTGCTGGCCGGCTGCGCGCAGTTGGTGAATGAATTTCTGCCCGGTGTGCTGCCATCTGCGACCGCGGGCCTTACGCCGACCCCTACCGGCCCTCAGGCGGAGGCCTCGGCCACCCCTACCCTGGAACCGCTGGCTACCATCAGCGGGCCGACCACCCTGGAGATCTGGGTACCGCCCCAATTCGACCCCGATTCGACCAGCCCTGCCGGAGGTGTGCTGCGGGCGCGCCTGGATGCATTTATGCAGCAGAACCCGGGTTTGATCGTCAACGTGCGGGTCAAAGCCTCCAGCGGGCCGGGTAGCCTGCTCGATTCGCTGACCGCCGCCAGCGCTGCCGCCCCGGATGCAGTACCCGCACTGATCGCCTTGAACCGGGCCGACCTGGAGTTAGCCGCCCTCAAAGGCCTGATCTATTCGCTGGGCGGGCTGAGCACGGTCACCGAAGACACCGATTGGTACCCCTATGCGCGCCAGTTGGCCGCGGTGGAAGAGACCCCTTATGGCTTGCCCTTTGCCGGCGATGCGCTGGTCATGCTCTACCGCGCCGGCTCGTTGGGCGGCCCTACCCCGGTCACCTGGAACGATGTATTGGCCTTTGGTACCCCGGTGATCTTCCAGGCAGACGACGCCCAGGGTCTGCTCACACTCGACCTGTACCGTTCGGCCGGCGGGGAGACCCAGGACAACCAGGGCCGGCCCAGCCTGACGTCCGCACCGCTGGTGCAAACCCTGACCTTCTTCGAAGACGGCACTCACCGCGGGGTCTTCCCCACCTGGGTGGCCCAATACCAGACCAGCGGACAGGCCTGGCAGGCTTACCAGGAAAAGCAGGCCGATTGGATCGTCACCTGGAGCTCGAATTACCTGGCCGACCTGCCCGAGGACACGACTTTGATGTTGTTGCCCTCGCTGAACGACCAGGCTTATACTACTGCCACCGGCTGGATGTGGGCTTTGTCCGACCCCGACCACCAGCGGCGCGAGATGAGCGTCCGCCTGGCCGAATACCTGGTGGACAGCGGTTTTTTGGCCGATTGGGACGCCGCCTCCGGCTACCTGCCCACCCGCCCGACTTCCCTATCCGGCTGGACCAACCAGAATCTGCAGGCTTCGCTCAGCCAACTGGTACTGTCGGCCCAAATCCGCCCGGCTAACGAGCTGATCGCCAGCCTGGGCCCCATTTTACGAGACGCCAGCCTTGCTGTAATCAAAGGCCAAAGTGACGCCGCCACAGCTGCCCAGGATGCCATCGATAAACTAGGGAACCCATGAAACCATCCCTGCGCCCTAATGAACTCGTCGAAACTACAATTCAATTGTTCAAGAAAGTCCTGGGAATTGACCAACAGGTTTTCTGGTTGGGAATTGTGATGCTGGCCTTCCTCTCGGTGCTGGCCGTGAGCGGACCGCTGCCGGGGGAAACAACCACCGCGCCGGCTTCGCCCACCTTTACGCCGACTTTTGCGTCCACCCTGTTGAAGAATACGCAAGCCACCTTGCTGCTGAACGTTTCCACCAACAGCCCCAGCCTGGAGCCGCCTACGCCCACGTCTTCCGGTCCAACCCCAACGCCTTTCCCGCCGGAGCTGGTCGCCAACCGTGAACAGACCAACGGGATTATCCTGGGCACCGTGGTGCTGGTGTTAATTATTGTGGTGGGCACCCTGGCCAGCATCCGCTCACGTTCCAAAGAATAGAATCAGGGCCCGGCTCATCCGCCGGCCCTTTTCAACTCCCTACTCTATAGAGAGGCGTACATAAATTTGCCATGAGTATTGTTCAATATTTATTGGTCGCACTGGCCGCTTTGGCCGGGGGCGCCGTAAACGCAATCGCCGGAGGCGGCACCTTGATCACCTTCCCGGCCCTCACCTTCATGGGCATACCGGCGGTCGCAGCCAACGTGACCAACACAGTCGCCCTGACGCCCGGGTACCTGGGTGCAACCCTGGCCCAACTCAAAGACTTACGCGGTCAAAAACGGCGCTTGTGGCTTTTCCTGCCGGCCAGTGTGGTCGGCGGTGTGCTGGGCGGGATCTTGCTGCTCAACACGGGCGAACGGCTGTTCCAATCCCTGGTGCCTTACCTGATCCTGGCCGCTTCACTGCTGCTGGCCGTGGGCGATCCGCTGCGCAACTGGCTTTCGCGCCGGTCCGGCAAAACCGACGGGAGCGGGCTTTCGGACGTGGCTGCCATTTTGCCGGTCGGCATCGCCGCAGTTTACGGGGGTTACTTCGGCGCCGGCCTGAGCGTGATCGTCCTGGCCGTGCTGGGCTTGAGCCTGAACGAATTGCTCACCCGCTTGAACGCGCTCAAGCAGGCCATTTCCTTCGCCGTCAACGTGGCCACGGCCATCTTCTTTGTCTTCTCGGCGCCGGTCAACTGGCCGGTAGCGGCCGTCATGGCGGTCGGCGCGGTGATCGGCGGTGTGTTAGGCGGCCGGCTGGCCGGCCGGATCAAGCCGGTGGTGCTGCGCCGGGTCGTAGTCGTCATCGGGGTGATCATCTCGATTATCTACCTGGTGAAATAAATGAAAATCTGAATTCGAGATGTTTTCCAGGGCTAAGCCCCGGAAAACATCTCGAATTCAGATTTTTCCCTCGATCGGTTGAGCAGATGCCTGTATTGTTGAAGAAAGGATTAAATTAATGCAAACCATTTCGTTAGGCGCCTCGGATTTACAGGTGACCCGCATCGGCTACGGCTGCATGCCCCTGGGCGGCACCTGGGATAACAGCCCGCTCCAGGAACAGACCCGCCGTGAGGCGGTCGTCAGCATCCGCGCAGCCCTCGACCAGGGCATCAACTTCTTCGACCACGCCGATATTTACTGCAAGGGCAAGTCCGAGCAGGTCTTCGCCGCCATCTGGCAAGAAGTTCCCGGCCTGCGCGAGAAGATTCTGCTGCAAAGCAAGTGCGGCATCCGCTTTCCGGGTGAGCCGAACCCCGGTTCTCCCCAGCGCTTCGATTTCAGCTACGAGCACATCATTGAATCGGTGGAAGGCAGCCTGAAACGCCTGCAAACCGATTACCTGGACGTGCTCTTGCTGCACCGCCCCGACCCGCTGGTCGAGCCGGAAGAAGTAGCCCGCGCCTTCGATGAGCTGCACCAGGCCGGCAAGGTGCGCTGGTTCGGGGTCAGCAACCACACCGCCGCCCAACTGGAGCTGCTGCGCCAATCCCTCGACCAGCCCATTGTGGCCAACCAGGTGGCATTCAACCCGCTCAACCTGCATATGCTCAACGAGGGTATCGTCTTCAACCAGGATAATCCCCTGCTGGCCCGCAACGAAGGCACCATCGAGTATTGCCGCCTGCACAACATCACTTTGCAGACCTGGGGTTCGCTGGCCTGGGGCTGGCTGACTGGCCGCGACGATGGCGAAGCAGATGAACGGGCCACCCAGGCCTCCGCGGTGGTCGCCCAACTGGCCAAAGCCCACGGTGTGCCGGCCGAAGCCATCCTGACCGCCTGGATCCTGCGCCATCCGGCTCACATGCAGCCCATCATCGGCACCACCCGCCCGCAGCGTATCGCCGCCGCCTGCCAGGGTGACCAGGTCGAGCTGGGCCGCGAAGACTGGTACCGCCTGTTCCTGGCCGGCCGCGGAGAGGCTTTGCCGTAGAAGGATTGGTTAAATAAAATTTGACAAGAGGTACAAGAAACCCGGCAAATGCCGGGTTTCTTCCGAGATGGCTGATTTATTGTTTTCCGGCTGAACGGGTGCGAGAAAAAGCGATACAATACCATTTGTGATGCCGACCAAACGAATAGCTTCCATCGATGCGTTCCGTGGGTTTGCCATTCTGACCATGGTGCTGGCCAATTACCTGGCCGGGGTCGAGTGGGTGCCGGCCGGGCTCAAACACGCGCCGGACGTCGGGCTGACGGTCATCGACCTGATTGCGCCCTTTTTTATCTTCGCCATCGGCCTGACTTACGGCCTGTCCGCCCAGCGGCGGATCGAGCGAGACGGCTGGCCGCAGACGGTTTCACATTTTGCCAGCCGTTACCTGGCTATTCTGGGGGTAGGGGCGCTCATCTCGGCAGGCATGTTCTATTTTGGGCAGAGCGAATCGATCCTCAGTTGGGGTGTTTTGCAGGCTATCGGCGTGGCCGGGCTGGTCGCGCTGGTCTTCATCCGCACGCCGGCCTGGGTGCGGGCGCTGGTTGGGCTGGCGATCCTGGCGATTTACCAGGTGCTGTTGAATACCTTATGGCTGAGTACGGTGCTGGCCTCTTCGCACGGAGGCTTGTTGGGAGCCATCTCCTGGAGCGGGATGTTGGTGCTGGTCACCGCCGTCAGCGATACCTTTCACCGCCGGGGCGAGGACCTCAAGACGCTGGTCGGGCTGGCCGTGCTGGCCCTGGCGCTTGGCCTGGCGCTGACTCCCTGGGCGCCGATCAGCAAGAACCGCGTCTCAGCCAGCTATGTGCTGGTCAGCCTGGCAGCCAGCGGGCTGGTCTATGCAGTTTTCGTCTTGCTGGCGGACCGGCTGGGGCTGCGGCTGCGTCCGCTGCCGGCCTGGGGGAAAAACCCGATCCTGTTGTATTTCCTGCACCTGGTGCTGCTGGGGATCGTTGTCCTGCCGGACGCGCCGGGCTGGTATGCCCAGGCACCCCACTGGCTGGTGGCGGTCCAGGCGGCCGGGCTGCTGGTGGCCCTGTCGGCCATCGCCCACTGGCTGGCCAGGAATAACCGCATCATCGCTTTTTAGCCACAGATAGGCACGGATGCACACAGATGGTTTTTATTTTGGTTGCTGAGTAATTTGAGTATCTCTCTATTGGGTATGCGCCGAAGGCGCATACCCAATAGAGAGATGCATTGGAATAATTCTGGCCAACTCGCGGGGGAGCGGGTAAAATAAGATCATTATGGAATCATCGCAAATTGACCCTGGGGGAGAACCGCTTCTCGACCCGGATGACTCACGGCCTACTGTTTTTGCCGTGCATGGAATGAGCCGCTCTTACGGCGAATTCCAGGCTTTGGCACCGACCAATTTTGCCCTGCACCAGGGGTCGGTTATTGTGTTAAGCGGGCAAAACGGCGCCGGTAAATCGACGCTGCTGAACTGCCTGTGCGGCTTGCTGCGCCCAACCAGCGGCAGAGTCGAGGTAGGCGGCTACGACCTGTACAACCAGGAAGTGGAAGCCAAGAAACGCCTGGCTTACGTACCCGATATTCCCCGCTTTTATATCGAGCTGACCGCCTGGGAGCACATGCAGTTTATCGCCATGGCCCATAACGCGATGGATGGTTTCGAGCAGCGTGCCACCGATCTGCTGACTATGCTGGGTTTGTGGGAAGGCCGCGACCTGTATCCGCACAATTATTCGCGGGGCATGCGACTGAAGCTGGGGCTGGCCCTGGCGCTCATCCGCCCGTTCCAGGTGCTCATCATGGACGAGCCTACCTCGGCCCTGGACCCGGAGGCGGTAGAGCAGGTGATCCGCCTGGTAGGCGACCTGCGCGACCGCGGCTCGGCGGTGTTGTTTACCTCGCATAACCTGGGCCTGGTGAATGAACTGCACGCCGTACACTGGCACATGCAGAATGGCGTGCTGAAAGCGGTCCAATGAACGCGGTCTGGTTTGTGCGCTCGCGCCAGTTCAGCGCCAGTTTTAAATTTGTGCTGACCATTACCGGGTACAACCCCAAAGAGCAATCCCTGGGGGAGATGATCTACCTGGTGTATGCCTTGTTATTTTTTGCCCTGTGGGGTTTTGCCGTGCTGGCTTTGTGTGCTTCGGGGGCGGCTGCCTTTTTGCAGATGCCCGGTTTTGGCCAGCCCGCGGTGGTGGCCGGAACGATCGTGTCCGTATTGATCGCCGGCTGGTGGGTCTTCAGCCTGTTCCAGTCGACGAGCCGCAGCCCACTTAAACTCAGCCCACAAGACGCAGTGCTTTTGTGCATGACCCCTGCCTCACGCCCGGCAGTGGTTTTGGCCGGCTATGCCAATTCCAGCCTGCTGACCGGCATTCCCGTCTGGATTGTGTCCACCGTTCTGGCCTTCGGCATGATCGATATCCGCGTGGGCGGTAAAGCCGTGTGGGCCGATATGCCGGAATACCTGGGCGCGGCCCTGCGTTTCTTGCTGCCGGTAACCCTCCTGTTCCTGGGGCTGCTGGCCTGGAGCTGGGCTTTGGGCTGTTTCCGTTTGCAGGGCAGCCAGCGGCGGCGCGGACTGGTCTGGATCCCGGTGGCCGTATTTGTAATCCTGGCAGCGGGCCTGTTGACCCCCTGGCGGGGAATAACGGTTCCGATCGCACTGCCGGCCAATGCCGGTAGTGGTGCGGCTGCGTTTTTACCCGGTTTATTGGTCGCGACAGCCTGGTGGATCAGCGGAATGGTCGCCCTGGTTTGGGCTTCGCGTTCGGTCAGCCTGGCGCGTATGTCTCAACCCCAAGAGACCAGCGCCAGCCTGGGCGAGTTGCTGCTCAAGCCGCGCGATACCCAGGAAGTCAAACTACAAAAACGCCTGTCCAGCGGGCACAGTGCCAGCCGGCTGCCGGTCGCCGTGAGTGAAAACGCGATTTTGTGGAAAAAGGCCA
The DNA here is from genome assembly GCA_963704755.1 of uncultured Chloroflexia bacterium. Taxonomy (GTDB): domain Bacteria; phylum Chloroflexota; class Anaerolineae; order Anaerolineales; family Anaerolineaceae; genus Bellilinea. The sequence goes on along the minus strand of OY969938.1, from coordinate 3,172,271 downwards.
TTCAGACCACTCGCCGGGGGTTCATGGGGGACCTGGGGCAATGGTTGTTCGTCTTCGGGCTAGGGATTGGCATTTTGACCGACCCGGACTGGATCTCGCGCGGGCTGTTGCTGATTATCTGGATCATGCGTGTCCAGGGGTTGGCGGCTCGCGGCTTGAGCGCCGATCTGGAGATGTGGACACTGTTCTTTACCCTGCCCTACCGCCCCGCGCGGACGCTTCTGACCGAAATTGCCCCGGTAGCCGTGATTACCACCCTGCTGAGCTGGTTTGCCCTGGCCGTTTACCAGGTGATCGGGTTGAGCCAGGTCGGGTTGGCGGCTTTCCTGGGGCTGCCGGTGGTTGCACTGGGGGTATCCGCAGCGGCGGCCTTCGATATCACCCAACGCACCAAAGCCGAGCATCTTTTGGCCGGAAATATCCCCACCCCGGGGATCGTGGCCATTTTGCTGGCGCTGCTGCCGGTGCTGGCGGTTGGCCTGGCGTTGAGCCTGCCGGCCGAGGTCGCCCGGCTGCTGATGGTGGTGCTCATCGCTGGCGCGCTGTACGCTGCTCTGCCGGGTCTGCTGCGGGCTGGCTTCCGCAAAATGGGCCGCTGAATAGCCACAGATGTTTTTAGAACAATCTGCTTTGATCGTGTTCGGCCCGCTCTTCAATGCTGGTGGGCAGAGGACAATTTTGGCCACAGATGAACACGGATGGACACAGATAATTCTTTTGTAAAAAATATCTGTGTCCATTTGTGTCCATCTGTGATTGATCTCTTTCCCTGGTGGGTGGTAAACAAGGCCGGCTAAGAAACCAGGGCATTATAATAATTTCTTGGCCTTATAAACCGGGAAAATTTTAGCCACAGATGTACACGGATGGACACAGATGATTCTTTTGTAAAGAATATCTGTGTCCATTTGTGTCCAACTGTGATTGATCTCTTTCCCTGGTGGGTGGTAAACAAGGCCGGCTAAGAAACCAGGGCAATAAAACAATTTCTTGGCTTTATAAGCTGGGAATTTGTAGCCACAGATGTACACGGATGGACACAGATGATTCTTTTAAAAAAAATATCTGTGTCTATTTGTGTCCATCTGTGATTGATTTATCAGGGGTGGGTGGTAAATAAGGCCGGCTAAGAAACCAGGACTACCATGTCTGTTTCTTGGCCTTATAAACCGGGAAAATTATAGCCACAGATGTACACGGATGGACACAGATAATTCTTTAATAAACAAAATCTGTATGTATCCGTGTCCATCCATGGCTGATTTTGCGCTTCAGCCCTCGGTTTTGAAAGCCGGGCTACTTGACGATGGCCTGGGCGATTTGTTCGGCTTCGGAGACGACCAGGTCGCGGCCGATGGGGCGGAGATACCGCTGCTGGTAATCGGCATTGCCTACGTCTTCGACCAGGTCGAGGTGGAAGGGCTGCAAGAATTCGCGGATGGTGGCCGGCTCCAGGCCGAAAACCCAGGGCGCGTTGTTCTTGGCCACAAAGTCCACCATCTTGTCCAGGTCCGGGTTGCCGGTGCGCTGCTCGATCACGCTCTTTAACACGTAGGTAAAAACCAGCATGCTGCCGGCGGCGGACTTACCGATGAAGGACAGGGTCTGGCGGACGGCGTCTTCAGTGATGTATTGGGTCACCGCTTCCCAGATAAACACGGCCGGTTGAGTTGAGTCAAAGGCGCTGCCGGCTAAGACCGAATCCAGGGCCTGGCGGTTAAAATCAATCGGGATAAAGGTCACGTTTGGGGGCAACTGGCCAAGAAAATGGGCCAGCTTTTTCTTTTTGTCTTCCTGGACCGAGGGCAGGTCAACTTCGAACACCTTGACATTCTCGATCCCGGCCAGGCGGTAAGGGCGGGTATCGAAGCCGGCGCCCAGGATCACCAACTGCCTGATCCCGCCGGCCAGGGCGGCCTGGACCGTGTCGTCGATGTAGCGGGTGCGGCAGATCTGGGCGCCGAAGATCCCCACGGCAACCGCGTCAGTCTGCTTGATCGTCAGGTTGCGCATGCTGGCGAACTGCAACAAAACCCGGATGGGTGTGCCCACCAGGCTTTTGACCACCGGGTCATTGAATAAACGGGTATCCGCCGGCCGGTACTGTTCGATCAGCCGGCACGTGGCTGCCCCGAGCGCCGTTCTGCCAACATTTTGTTCTGCCATGCTCGCCTCACATTTGTGAACTATTTTTAAATACGGAGTACATTTTATCGCGCGGATATCCCCCTGTCAATGATTTTGAACTATAATTGCCATATGAGTTCATTAATTAATCTGGTTGCAACTTGCTTACCTTGTCCCGTGAGAATCTGTCATGTTTTTGAGACGCTTCGTACCTTAAAAACAAGCTAAACTTGGGGCTGGGGTTACTTGCCTCGCAGCAGCTTGCGCTAAGCATATAAAAAAGATTACTGCTCCGGCAAGTCCGGAAGATTAGAGCTTTTTTATTTCTCTGTGTGCTTCGCACACAGAGAAATACTCTGGTTCTCCGCAATCGTTGAGGGGTTACGTTAAACGCCAATATCGTCAGGCGAAGCGGTCAGAAAAACTTCACCTGGCTGTAATTCTCCTCTCCGGAAAGGAGTACTTTTTCGGGAGAGGCGCGCATCAATAAGGATTCCAGGCAGGAGGGGCGGAAAAACCCATGAACGGCCACGAACGGCGCAGACAACAAATCTCTGAGCGGATCAAGAAGACCGCCCTGGAGCTGTTTACCAACCAGGGTGTAAACCGGGTGAGCATGGATGAGATCGCCGCCCAGGCGAAGGTCTCCAAGGTTACGATCTATAAATATTTTCACAGCAAAGAGGAGCTGCAGTTGGCGGTGGTAGATCTGTACGTCGATGAAGTGTTCACCGCCACCAACAAAATTCTGGAAAGCAACTTGAGTTTCATCGAGAAGCTTAAAATCACCTTGATGGCCAAAGATACCCTGCCCAATGTGGCCGACAGCCGGGCGCTTTACGACCTGCTGGAAAAAGGCGGGCGAAACAGCGGAGATGGCCAGACCAAACCGGGTGAGCGGGTGCGGGAGCTCATGTACCGCTTCTACGAGCAGGGTAAAAAGGAGGGCTACATCGAGGAAGATTTGCCCTTCGAGCTGATTTACCTGTACCAGCAGATTGTGGAGGCCGGCTTCGAGGCCAAGCTGGACGAATTGCAGCCGGTTCTGACGGATCCCAAAGCCTTCGACCAGTTGTTGAATTTATTCTATTTCGGCATCATCCGCAAACGAGAGTGACCTGGATATAAGGATTCCGGGTTCGAGGTATTGGCAGGGGCACAGCCCTTGCCAATACCTCGAACCCGGAATTTTTTATATTTCATCCAGCCGCAGCAGCCCTTGTTTGAGTGCATAGGCGGCGACCTGCGAGCGGCTGGTCAGGCCCAGCTTACCCAGGATGCTGGCGACGTGCGATTTGACCGTCTCTTCCCCCAATACCAGCTCGGCGGCGATCTCGTGATTGGTTTTGCCCTGGGCAACCTGGCGCAGCACGTCCAGCTCGCGTGGGGTCAACCCATATAGAGGGCTGCTGCCGTTGTCGCTCAACAGGTCCTGCGACAGGGCCGGGTCGATGGCCCGCTGCCCCCGGGCCACGGCGCGGATGGTCTCCAGCAGCGTTTCGGGGCTGGCGTCTTTGAGCACATAGCCGCGGGCCCCGGCCCGCAGGGCCGCGATGGCGCGGGCTTCGTCGGTGTAGGCGGTCAGGACCACCACCCGCACTTGCGGATGAGTGCGGGCTATTTGCCGGGTGGCCTCGATGCCGTCCATGCCGCCCGGTAGGAGCAGGTCCATCAAGACAATCTCCGCATCCCAGTCATCCAGACGGGCCAGGGCTTCTTCGGCGGTGGCCGCCTCGGCGACGACGGTGATATCCGCGAACGATTCGAGGAAGGTCCGCATTCCGCGGCGGACCACGTTGTGGTCATCGACCAGCGCCACCCGGAGGGTGTGTTGTCTATTTGTCATAAAATCACAATAATTGTTTAGCCTTATGGGTGAAAGTCCTGGATGTGAGGTATTTGCGAGGACTTTGCCCTCGCAAATACTTCACATTCAGAGGCCTTTTGTCATTAAATTATAGCTCTTTGCGAATGCGCAGCCCGGCGAGGGCATTCAAGATCTGGCGGAAGCCGGTCAAACCAAAGGCGATCACCAGCAGCCCGACGAAGGTCCCGGCCAGGACCAGGTAATGCTGGCCGAGGATACTTTTCTGGGTCAGGTCTTCCAGGCCATTGGGTGTCATACGGGCCGGGATGGACAGCAAGGAGAGCCCGGCCGCGCCCAGGTCAAGCGCCGGCAGCAGGAAGAGCAGCGAAACGAGCAGCCAGGACCCACTCAGCCGGGCGGTGTTTTCGCGGGCGCTGCGCCGCAAGGCCCGCCCGGCGGTGCCCGTTGGCAAGTGCCGTGCGATGAGCAGGTAGGCCAGGCAAATCATTTCAACCAGCCAGGACAGAAAAGCCGCGACAAGCCATTGCGAATCAAGTAAGGTGAGATAGGTGAACACCAGGCTGACCGGCAGGATGATCAGGCCGGCGTACATCACCAATGACGGCACCGGCTGATGGTTTTGGAGCATCCGTTGGCGGATTTTGCCGAGCTGCACGCCGTAAAGGGTGGTCATCACCAGGCTGAAAATGCCGGTTGCAGCCAGGGGGTACAGGGCAATGAGTAAAGTGGCCGGGACTTCAGACGACCCGGCGCGAGTGAGGAAGCCGAAGCTGACGAGTAAGGCGATTGCCCCCACCAAAAGATACAGCGTGGTCCAGGTCAAGGTCTGCCAGTGCAGCGCGGGCAGGCCGGACAGGCTTTTTTGTTCAAATTCGGCCTGGAGGGCCTTGTATTGCCAGGCGACCCCGGCGATGTAGAAAATGGTTGGAATGACCAGCGGCACCAGGCAGGCAACGCTAATGAGGTTAACCGGTATGGTTCCGAGAATGTCATACGGCAGGTTGAGGCTGGCCCCTTCGATGAGCGGCATGAAAAATCCGGCCAGCAGGATGGCGCCGGCGCTGCTGATCACCACCGGAGCGGCCAGCAAATTGCATGTCGCGCGCCAATCGACCGGCAGGGTGATCTCCTGCCTGCCGCAAGCGATCAGCCCGCCCAATGCCCCCAGGCAGGCGCCGGCCAATAAGATGACAATGTACAGCCCACCCGTCCACAAGAAAATGTGCCCCGTGCTTTCCATGAGCTGGCCGGTTACTGCATTCTCAGGAAGAGAATTCCACCCGTTGGCCAGCAGCGCCTGCGAGCCGCGCACGCCCGCCCAGGCCCCGCCGACCAGGCCGTACGTCACCAGGCCGGCCAGCAGGCCGGCTGCGCCGCCGGCCAGGATGCCGTTATGGCGCACCCAGCGGGCCGCCAGCCAGCCGCTCAGCAGCGCCACCATTGCTGCCAGCAGATAAGCCACCCCATCCGGCATGCGGTCGAGCAGGTTGCCGCCGCTCAGCCCGAGTTGCGGAATGTGAAGGATCCAGGGCACAGCCAGCAGCAGCGCGGCCAGCACCCCGCCGCCCAGGCTGACCAGGCCGACCCGGTTGGGCGCATGGTCAGCGGTTATGGCGATCGCTTCTTCCTCAGCGTAAACCGGGAAGCGGACCTGCAAATGGGTACCCTGGCCGGGCGCACTGTCGATTTCGATCTGACCGCCCAGGCTTTCGACCCGCGTGCGCATGCCGGCCAGCCCGCGGCCCTGGGGCTCACCCGCCGGGTCGAACCCCAGGCCGTCGTCGCTGATCGCCAGCTCGAGCACCGAGGCAGCGTGGTTCCAGTCCAGGCTGAGGTGGACCTGCCCGGCTCGGGCGTGGCGAGATACGTTGCTGAGGGCTTCCTGGGCGATGCGGAACAGGGCTTCCTGGACGCCGGTCACCAGCCATTTTTCCGTCGGCAGCTCGCCGATCTCGCAGGTCACCTGGGCGCCGCTGCGGTAGCCGAGCGCCTCGCACTGGTCCCGCAGGGCCTGGGCCAGGCCGACTTTTTCCAGGGGCGCCGGCGAAAGCTGGGCCAGCAGCGCATTCATCTCCACCAGGGCCTCCTGGGCGCTCTGGCGGGCGTCGCGGATCGCATCCAGCGAGCCGCCGGCGTCTTCGGCCGAAAGCGTCAGGCGTTTTTCGGCGGCGGCGGCGCTCATCTGGATGCTGAACAACTGCTGCTTGATCGAATCGTGCAGTTCGCGGGCCAGGCGGTTGCGCTCCTGCTGGGCGGCGGTCTGTTCGATGCCCATTTCCAACTGCTCGCGCAATTCGTGGCTCTGGCCGGCCCCGGTCACCCGGTTGACGATTTCTACCAACTTCTTCAGCGGGTCGAAAAATCGGACGGAGATGCGTTTGCCGGCGTCACCGTGTGAAAAGCGCTCCAGGGCCACCCCAATTTGGAACAGGCGCCGCAGGTAGGGCAGCAGCAGCACGATTCCCAGGCCGGTCATGGCCACAACGACCAAAAGGAAAGGAATTCCTGTTCTGCCAAAGGCCGCGGCCAAAAAAACGCACAAAAACAGTACGCCGCTGAGATACACCAGCGAAGATGTGATACTAAAGCGTTTACTCGATTAATCGAAATCCTCCAGCTCTCAGGATAGCCGGGCCGCAGGAAGGTTTCATCCCCCAAATTAGGGAAATGGTTCTGGGCTGTCTCAAAATTACTTTTGGGACAGCCGCTTATCGATGGTTAAGTCAGGCTTTTTCTCCCGCCTGGCCCTCATTCCCCCAGAAAGCCCTGGATGATCTCGACAATCTCATCGGGATTATCGCGAAGGGCCCAATGCCTGCGGTTCTTGAGCGGTACGTAGCGGGAACCCGGAATTGCCGCATGGGCACGTTCGGCCCAGAAAACCGGCACAGTCGTATCGTGGTCGCCGTGCAAGATCAGCGTGGGGGTGTGAATTTCACCCAGGCGACCGGTATAGTCGGTTTTTAGGCCATTCCAGCGGCACTCGCTGCGCTGCCACGAGGCAAATGCCTTCCCGGCAAAGGGATTGCTTACTTCTTGCCAGACCCTCTCGACCAGCTCGGCGGTGATATTTTGCGGGTCGTAGATGGCGGCTTTCAGCGAATCACGAACCATCTTTTTACTGCGTTTGAATGCCCAGAAGGAAAGCTCATTTAACGGCGTGAAGACATAAAAATAGATCAGCTTGTGATACGCCATGAAAGATTGAATCCCGATAGCTGTCAACCAGAATGAGTTTGTCCACCCGCTGGGGATGTTCCAGGGTGAAGCCGAGCGAAAGCCCTCCTCCCAGCGAAAGCCCGGCCAGGCTGGCCCTTTCGAGGTGCAGGGCGTCGAGGAACTTGCCCAAAAAGTCCAGGTAGTATTCCTGGGTATAGTCCACTTTCGGTTTGGCACTCAGGCCGTACCCGGGCAGGTCCGGGGCGATGACCCGGTGTCTTTCCGCCAGCAGGGGGATGATCTCGTTCCAGCTTATCAGGGCCGAATCGACCCCGCCGCCGTGCAGCAGCAGGACCGGCGAGCCATCGCTGCCGGCTTCGTAATAGACTATCTCTTTCCCGTCGATCCGCACACTGTGCTGTTCCATGCGCTCAATCTTCATGCTTCGCCTCGTCCTCATCGTACTGCTGCAATATAAATTCATTCAACCTGGCAATCGCCTGTTTGCCGGCGGCGGTGTCTTCACCCGGGCCGCCTAAACCGCGCTGGATTACGCTGCTGAAGGCGCGGATAACCTCTTCCAGGGGCGGTTGGTCGGCCGGCGGGATAATGGTTCCGATATAAATAAAACCCACCGAGATGATACTGAACAGGTGTGTGATCACCTCGGGACGGATATCCTGGCGCAGCAGGTTGGCGGCCTGCATCTGCCGGATGGTGCCTTCCGCCAGCAGTACACGGCGGGTATAACGGCTGGCGTCCTGCTGCTTGACATAGTTGCCCAGAACGCGGCTGTCCTGGGTGTACAGCGCGCGCACCAGCGGGTTGTCATTCAAGGCCATTAAGCCATGGGTATACAGGCTGGCGATCGTACCGCTTTGGGGGTCGTGCGCCATGCGGCGCTGGAAATCCAACACAAGCCGCTTCATCTCGAAGACAATCAGCTCGTCGAAGAGCGCATCTTTGCTGGGCCACACCAGGTAAAGCGCCCCCTTGGATACCCCCGCCTCGCGGGCTATGTCTTCCATGGTAGTTTTGTCGAAACCGTAGTGGGTGATCAACCTGGAGGCGGTTTGTAAAATGTTCTTTTTGCGTTGTTCTGTCTTTTCTTTGTTCATCGAAAACGGTTCACCTGAAAGGAAAAAGTCCCGAATTTGAGGTGTTTGCGAGGGCGAAGCCCTCGCAAACACCTCAAATTCGGGGTTCTTACCCGTTTGGCTAAGCAGTTATAAAAGTATTATTACTAGATGACTAAAATCGTTTAATTAGTCATATTTTAGCCGCTTTTTTGAGAAGAGTCAATATCCGGGCAGGTATGGCCTCGGAATATCGCCGGCAGCCGCAGGAGTTGATTTTAATGACAAACGGCGGAGGCAGTGATTTCAATTTGGAAATCCAACTGCCCCCGCCGCTGTTTGGTTGAGTTTTACGTCAGGCTTTTATGGCTCTGACGATTTTAGACTACTGGGCTGAGCCGCTCGCCAGAGGGTTCCAGGTGGTACCGCCATCGCTGGTCTGGTAGAAGGCGGTGTTGCCCTGGCCATCGTTCGAGGCCACCCAGCCGTTGGTGCCATCGATGAACTGGAAGGTATTCACCGATTGGTTGATGTTGATATTGGGTGAGACCGATGTCCAGGTCTGGCCGCCGTCGCTGCTGTGATACAGCGTCGCGCCGCCATCCCAGACGAAGAAGTTGTTGATGTCGGCGATCGAAACCACCCCGTTGCTCTCCAGCGGAGTAGTGGCCGTCCAGGTCTGGCCGCCATCGTGGGTGACGTAGAAGATCTTATTGGTGGACTGGCCAACCGCCGTGACCGGCAGGACGCCATCGGTTGCGCTGAAGAACACCGGCGGATCGATGCCCAACTGGACGGTGCCCAGGCTGGACGGGAGGGTCAGGACCTGCTGTTGGAAGGTCTGGCCGCCATCCGCGGTGGCATACAGGTAAGAGAAGTTATCCATGGGGATGCTGCCGGTTACCCAACCGTGGGTGGCATCGGCAAAGCTGATTCCACTCTTATCGCCGCCTAGAGTGATGCCGCTCTGGTTATTGCTGTTGCTATCCACAGTATAGACCTGGTTCCAGGTGGTACCGCCATCGGTGGTCTGGAAGATGGAGATCCCTTCCGAACCGGCGCCGGCGCCGAGGCCTTCCAGCACCCAGCCGTTCTGGTCATCGACAAAGATCATCTGGCCGTTGCCAAAGGGCGCGGCGGCCGAAGTCCAGGTCTGGCCGGAATCAGTGGTGTGATAAAGGGTGCCCGAGGTCATATCGCCGTTGCTGGAGACGATCAGCCAGGCAGAAGTGGCGCTCTGGAAATAGGCCGAGCCATTGAAGCTGGCCAGGTCGGGCGGGTTGACGGATGTGAAACTGCTGCCGCCATCGCTGGTCCGCAGCACCAGGCCGGCGGAGCGAGCCCAACCGTTGGTCGCGTCGATCATTTTGATCTGGTCGATGCCGTTGATGGTCGCCGGAGCGGTTGTTGACGTGGCGGTTACCTCTGGGGTAGCCGTTTCAGGAACGGGAGTCTCCGTGGCGGGCGCTACGGTCGGCATTTCCGTAGCCGGTTGCACTGTGGGAGCTGCTGTATCGGTGGGTGCTGCAGGGGTAGGCGTGGGCGAGCAGGCTGCCAGCCCCAAAATTACAACAAAGGTAAACACGAGCGTACGTACGAAAGGCTTACTTGCCATCTAATCCTCCGAAAATGGGTCAAACCGGCGGAGATAAAAAAATCCCGTCGAGAGGTCGGGCAAAAGGTGGCGCCGGTTCGACAGAATTGATAAAGGGAATGTGTTTGCTTTGCTCAACCCTGACGGGCGACTTACATCCAGCATTATAGGATGGTTGACCTGAATGTCAATAAGGGAGGAGCTTAAGGTTGCATTAAGGGAGAGATAAGGAAGTCAATATAGGATATGCGAGCTGGAGCGGCGAAATTCCCCCGGCTTGCATATCCTATATTGACTATAGAACATAAGTTCTGTATAATGAGGCAGAAAGGAGCATCTGATGCACACCATTTCGCCTGCACCTTCCCGGCAAATCCCCCTGAATAAGTTAACCAAGAACTCACTGCTGTTGGTCATTGCCCCCCATGCCGGTATGCCGCTGATATACGAAACGGCTGCCCGCCTGGCGCTCAAAGGCGGCGTGCGTGTGTTGGATGGCGGCAACCGCTTCAATGTTTACCCGGTGGCCCAGTCGATCCGCCGTCTTACCCCACGACTCGAAGAAACGCTTGCGCGCATTTCGCTGGCGCGTGCGTTTACCTGTTATCAGATGCTGACTTTGCTGGAAGAAACCCCGGCCCTACCCATGATTACCCTGGTGTTGGACCTGCTTTCGACTTACCTGGACGAATCTGTAACCCTGGAGGAAAGTTACCGGCTGCTGCAGCAAAGCCTTATCCAGCTCGACCGCCTCAGCCAGGCGGCGGCGGTCGTGATCAGCGTAAAACCGTTCCTCGCGTTAAGCGCAAACCGCACGTCTTTGCTGGAGTTGCTGGAACAGTCGGTTTCGGATGTCATCAAGCTCGAATCACCACGCCCTTCGACCGCCTCAGCGCCCATGCTCTGGCCTGGAGAGCCGGATCAATAACGATAAGGAGGTTGTTATGGGACGTACGATACCTTCCATTACGATGGAATTTTTGCAGGAGCAAGAATCGTTCAGCCGCTTTCGGCGCGCTTTACGCCGCAGCGACCAACTGGTATTGGACGATTTATTCGCCGCTGCACACAACCATCTGGCAGCGGCTGCGTATGCGGCCAATGCCTTGCCGATGGAAATCTTTTTGCTTTCGATGCTGCTCGAAGAACATAAAGAGGTCACCCATCTGCGTACGCTGCTGGAGGGAGTATTGAGGTCTCTGCCGGCGTCTCCCGACCAATCGAACCAGACACCGCGCATATGAACGAGCAAACCGGCTGGCTGCTGGACCTGTACGCGGATAGCCATGAGGGGATAGTGATCTGGTTCATCACCAGCAGCGGAGAGCGGCTGAGGCTGCATCAATACTTTCCGGTCACATTTTCGCTAACCGGGCCAACCGAACGCCTGCGAACGGCGTGGCGCTGGCTAAAAAATCAGCCCGAAATCGCTAAAATTGGGCCGCAGCCAGGGACGCGATCTTTTTCTACCTGAACCGGTCACTTTGCTCACGGTCCAGGTAGCCAACGCGGCCGCTCAACCGAACCTGTTCTTGAGAATGTCGCACGCTTTTCCCGAGCTGACCTATTACGACGCGGATATTCAGCTCTGCCTGCGTTACGCTGCGGTATACAACACCTTTCCACTGGCGTTTTGCCAGGTCAGTTATGCAAATAATGGCCAGATCCATGGAGTACGTGTGCTGGACTCGCCCTGGGATATTGACCCACTCCCGGCGCCGCTGCGTGTCCTTACCCTGGAGCCGGATTGCGACCCCCAGCATGAACCGCCGCGCATCCTGCGGGTGGGCTATGAGCAGGATGTCCTTGAGCTTTCCTTTGGGCAAATGGATACGCTGGTCACCCGCCTGGGCTCTATTCTGCAGCATGTCGACCCCGACATCCTCTTGAGCAAGTGGGGAGATACCTGGCTGCTGCCGTTGCTGCTGCAAGAAAGCCAGCGCCGGGGGGTGCCCTTGCCGCTCAACCGTGACGCCGGGCGCGGGATAATTCAAAAGCGGGAGAATTCCTATTTCAGCTACGGCCAGATCATTTATAAAGGCCAGCAGATCCACCTGTTTGGGCGCTGTCACGTAGACCGGCACAATTCCTCTTTGTGGGGCGCCGAGGACCTGGAAGGCATTTTGGAAGGCGCGCGGGTCACGGCCCTGTCTATTCAAACCTCGGCCCGCACTTCTCCGGGCACGGGCATTTCCTCGATGCAGATCCTTACCGCGCTGCGTAACCAGATTCTGGTGCCGTGGCACAAACAGCAGGCCGAGCGGCCTAAAACCGCCCTGGATCTGCTGCGCTACGATCAAGGCGGCCTGGTTTACCAGCCCATCGTCGGGGTTCATTCCGACGTGGCCGAAATCGATTTTATCTCCATGTACCCCAGCATCATGGTGCGCTGCAATATTTCCCCGGAAAAGCCGGTGCCCACATTCCTTGGCTCCAACGAAGAACCAGGGCTGATCCCTCTCACCCTCAAACCCCTGCTGGATAAACGCGTGACCATCAAGCTGACTTTGGGGAACATGCCTGACACCGACCCGCGCTATAAGCGCTACCAGGCGATTTCGTCGGCCCACAAATGGCTGCTGGTCACCTGTTTTGGCTACCTGGGCTATAAAAACAGCCGCTTCGGGCGGATCGAATCGCACGAGGCGGTCACCACCTGGGGACGCGAGGCGCTGCTGCTGGCCAAGGAAGCCGCGGAAGACCTGGGATTTGAGGTGCTGCATATGTATGTGGATGGCTTGTGGGTGCGGAAAAAGGATTTTAACCGTCCGGACCAGTTCGAACCTTTGCTGGATGAAATCTCGAGCCGTACGGGGCTCTCGATCGCGCTGGATGGCATCTATCGCTGGCTGGTTTTCTTGCCCTCCAGAGTCAATTCTAAAGTGCCGGTGCCCAACCGCTATTTCGGCGTTTTTCAGGACGGATCGTTCAAATTTCGCGGGATCGATGCCCGGCGCAGGGATATGCCGTCGTTTATCGCCGATGTACAGTTGCAGATTCTCAAGGTGCTCGGGCAGGCAGAAAATGCGGAAGAGCTGCGCCAGGCGATTCCGCAGGCACAGGCGCTGCTGCTGCAAGGCGAGGCGGATTTACGGCACGGCCGGGTGCCGCTGGACCAACTGGTGATCGGGCAAAAACTCAGCCGCGAGCTGGAGGCCTACAAAGTACCTTCCCCGGCTGCCCGTGCGCTGATGCAACTGCGCGCGGCGGGCAAAGACAAACAGCCCGGCCAGCGGGTGCGGTTCCTCTACGTGCGCACGGCGGCCAAAGTCCAGGCCTGGGACCTGGCGGAGAAGCCGGACTTCAATGCCCTGGACGTGGACCGCTACCTGGAATTACTGCGCCGCGCGGCCGCCACGGTGCTGGAGCCTTTTGACGCTATGCCTTCCGATACCCGGCCTTTGGATTTTAGTGAGCCAGGCAGGATGCAAAGGGCGGGGCCCGAGCAGGAACCTGTTGGAAAGGAAGTGTACGGCGAACACGTACCCCTGGCTTACCCGGCATACGTCAGCGGGTATGAGTACGTTTGGGCTGAGCAGGCGGCCGGTGGCCGATACGGAAGTTGAGATGGGGGCCGGTCTCCCTGGCTCACCCTATTCTTTTGCGATGGTTGAGCAGATACGGAATTCCTACCCGCCGCCGGCCGGGTTTCAAAACCTGCAAAGTGAGCTAAAGCTCGTTCAGGCTGACCAGGCCATAGCGCAGGGCGGCGACCACGGCCTGGGTGCGATCGGAGACCCCCAGCTTTTTGAACAGTTCGCTGGTGTAGTTGCGCACGGTGCCTTCGCTCAGGTAGAGCTGCTGTGAAATTTCCCCATTGCTCAGGCCGCTGGCCAGCAGTTTGAGCAGTTCCAGATCGCGTTCGCTCAGGTTGAACCTGGCCGGCGAGGAACTTGCGGCCGGGTGGTTCTGGTAATCGTTCAATATTTTGCCGACCACGGCCGGGTCCAGAAAGGCCTTGCCGGAAACCGTGCCCTTGATGGCTTCGATCAAATTTTTGGGCGGGGTGTCTTTGAGCAGGTAGCCGGCCGCCCCGCTGCGCAGGGCATCGAACACCCACTCGTCATCGTCGTAGGTGGTTAACACCAGCACCTGGGTAGCCGGGTACTGCTCGTGGATCTTGCGGGTGGCGATGATCCCGTTGGTGCCGGGCATTTTCAAATCCATCAGTACCAGGTCAGGTTGGGTCTCGCCGACCAGCATCAATCCCTCGGCGCCATCATGGGCCATGCCGACCACCTGGATTTCACCATCCGAGCCCAGGATCTTGGCCAGGCCTTCGCACACAATCGCCTGATCATCGCAAATCAATACTTTAATCACCGGCCACCTCCAGTGAGAACTCGACCCGGGTTCCACTGCCCGGGTGGCTTTCGATTGTGAAATTTCCGCCGATCATTTCAGCCCGCTCGCGCATGCCCAACAGGCCGTGGCGGTCTTTCGTCTTGGCCTGGTCCAGGTCCGCGCCGCGGCCGTCATCGCAAACGCTGAGGGCCAGGGTGCGGTTTTGCATACCCAGGTGCAGGCTCACCTTTTTGGCGTCGGCGTGGTGGACCACGTTGGCCAGCGATTCCTGGGCGATGCGGTACACAGTTTGCTCGATCTCGGCGCCCAGGCGGGGCAGGCCCTCTTCTACATTCAGGTCCAGGACGAAGTCCGCGCGGGCGGCCGCTTCCAGGGCCAGGTTGCGCACCGCCACCGAGAGGCCCAGGTCATCCAGGGTCTTGGAGCGCAGGTCTTTCAGGGCCCGGCGCACTTCCGAAAGGCCATCGCGGGTGATCTTGAGAGTCTCGTCCAACATGCCCTGTACTTCGGTCTGTTCGGCGGGGAGCACCAGCTTGATTGCCTCCAGGTTGACGGCCTGGCCGCTGAGGGTGTGCGCCAGGGTGTCGTGCAGCTCGCGGGCCAGGCGGTTGCGCTCGCGGCTCACGGCCAATTGCTCCATGGTGGCGGCGTGCTGGCTGAGCTGGATGTTGGCGCGGATCAATTCACGGCGTTGGGCGCGCTGCAGGGCCATCAGGCGACACACGATCATACCAACGATCCCAAAGGCGAAGGCGCGGATCAGCGGCAGGCTGAGCACAGGCAGCGATTGGGCGTTGATGCCCCCAGAGAGGGGGATTAAGACGCTCAATTCGACCACGGCGGCGAAAATGGTGAAGGCCAGCACCGCACCGAACGTATATTGCCAGGCGATCAACACCAGCGGAACCAGCAGGGTCGGGAATAACAGCCAGGTCGGTTCCAGCGCGATGGACAGAGGATTATCCAGGGGCACCAGGAAAATCAGGTTGCTGAGGATGGGTGCACCGGCGGCCACGCACAAGGCCAGGGGCAGGTACAGGCGCCCCAGCCTGTGCTGCAAGGCCGGCCAGGAAAGGTAGCCAAACAGGGCCAGGTTGCTGGCAAAGTTCAAGTACCACTGGATCTGCACCGAGGCTAACCCCTCGCCGGTGGCAAATCCGGTGTACACCACCAGTATGGCAAAGTAACACAGCGCCACAATGGTGAAATAGCGAAAAACCCGCAAAAGACCGGGCTCGATAGGCCGCGACATAAAAACATCATATCACAGGCGCGATAGGCCCTGACAGGGCTGTGGGCCAGGTGGTGACGCGCATCAACTGGGGAGATTACTCCCGTCACCTGGATTGGTGCTGATTAACAACTTGTGACCAACCCATCCGGCCGCCTAAAATGCTTCCTGGAGGATCACGTTATGGAATTTGCGATTGAAGCTCACGAGTTGAGCAAGACCTTCTCCAAAAAAGGCCAGCCGGCCGTACGCAGCCTCGACCTGGCTATTCCGGCGGGGCAGCTTTACGGCCTGGTTGGGCCGGATGGCGCCGGCAAGACAACTTCGCTGCGCATGCTGTCTTCGGTTTTGCAGCCAAGCGGCGGCAGCGCCCGCATCGCCGGATACGATCTGGACAAGAAAACAGAACTGGTCCGCGAGAACATCGGCTATATGCCTCAAAACTTCAGCCTGTACCCCGATTTATCGGTCACGGAAAACCTGAACTTTTTTGCGGACATACACAAGATGACATCGAGTCAGAAAACGGCGCGCATCGCCGAAATGCTGGATTTCACCCGCCTGGAACCTTTTCGCCAGTTCCGGGCCGGCAAGCTCTCCGGTGGGATGAAAAAGAAGCTGGCCCTGGCCTGCGCCATGGTCCATTCGCCCCAGGTGCTGCTGCTGGACGAGCCTTCCACCGGCGTGGACCCGGTCTCACGGCGTGAACTGTGGCTGATTCTGTCGGCCATCGTCCAGCAGGGGGTTACGGTGCTGCTCAGCACGCCTTATATGGATGAAGCGGAGCGTTGTCACCAGGTAGGTGTGCTCTACGATGGCCAACTGCTGGCCACGGGCACCCCGGATGAACTGGAAAAGCGGCTGGCGTATTCGATCATCGAGGTAAAAGCCAAACCGCGCAAAGAGATGCGCCGGGTGGTCAGCGAAGTGGCCGGCGATATAGAGTGGCGGCCGGTCGGCGACCGGCTGCGCCTGGCCGTACCCAACGACGATGGCCGGGTCGGGCGGATGATGCGCACCCTGGACAAGCGCTTCACCCAAGAAGGGTTGGAAGTACGCCTGCTGCGCAGTGAACGCCCGGGTATGGAGGACGTGTTCGTCCACCTGGTGATCGAACAGCGAGGCAACGCATGAGTGCAGCCATCCATACCGTCGAAACCCACGACCTGGTGCGTAAATTCGGCAAATTCACGGCTGTCAACCAGATCAATTTTCACATCCCCCAGGGGGAGATCTTTGGCCTGTTAGGGCCGAACGGGGCCGGCAAGACCACCACCATCCGGATGTTGTGCGGCATTCTGGCGCCGACCAGCGGGTCGGCCAGCGTGCTGGGCTACGATGTGGCCCGCCAGCCGGAAGAGATCAAAAAACACATCGGCTACATGTCGCAGAAATTTTCGCTGTACAACGACTTGACCCCGCTGGAGAACCTGACCTTTTATGCCTCGATCTACGGTGTGCCGCGGGCCGAGCGCGAAAAACGGATCGATGAGCTGATCGAAATGGGCGGGCTGGGTTCGCACCGCAAAGTGCTCACCCGTAACCTTTCGGGAGCCTGGCGGCAGCGGCTGGCCCTGGCCTGCGCTATCGTCCACCGGCCGCCCATGCTCTTCCTGGACGAGGCCACCGCTGGAGTGGACCCGGTCTCGCGGCGCGAGTTCTGGGACCTGATCTACATCATGGCGGGCGAAGGCACCAGCGTACTGGCTACCACCCATTACATGGACGAGGCCGAATACTGCAACACGGTGGGGATGATGTACGGCGGCGAACTGATCGCCCTGGCCAGCCCGGATACCCTGCGGGACCAACTGCCGGGTTACCTGCTGCAGGTGGACTGCGACCAGCCCAATCAGGCGGCGCAGGTCCTGGCCGGTGTGCCGGGTGTGCTCGAGGCCACCATCCACGGCGCCCAGTTGCACGTCTCGCTAAGCGGGCCGGAACTTCAGCCCAAAGTCGCAGCCGCCCTGGCCCAGGCCAGCATCAAGGTGAACCGCGTCGATCCCATCCAGGCTTCGTTGGAAGATATCTTTCTATACCTGGTGCAGCAGCACCAGCAACAGGCCGCTTCCAAGGCAATGGCCTGACAAAACCAATAATTTTTTGGTATTGGGGTGGTGCTTTGCACCACCCCAATACCAAAAATTCGACCTTTTCGAAAATTGCCCTGGGCTGCCCCCACTTCAGGAGAATAACTTATGGAACGTTTATGGACCATCATGCGCAAGGAGCTCTATCATATCTGGCGAGATCCGCGCACATTAGGACTGATCCTTCTACTGCCAGGTTTGCTGCTGATCTTGCTCGGCTTTGGTATTTCCGGCAAAAGCAGCGAGATCCCGATGGTGGTGGTCGATCTTTCCAAGACCGACGCCAGCCGGGCTTACATCGCCAATTTTACCGCCAGCAAAGATTTCAAGATCTCCTACGACGTATTGAGTGAAGCCGAAATGCTGGAACTGATGGACAGCGGCCAGGTGCAGGTCGGCATCTTGATCCCGGAGAATTTCGGCCGCAACCTGGATACCGGCCAGACGGCGGACGTGCAGTTTTACGTCAACGGCTCGGGCGACCCGACCAATGTGCAGACCATCCAGCTCAAATTGAACGCCATCAGCCAGATGGCCTCGGAAAACATTCTGGTCAAACAGATTGTGCGCATGACGAACAGCAGCGGCTTGAACCTGCCGGTATCGGCCTTTTTCAAGACCCTCTACAATCCCAACAGCGACCAGAAGCTGTACATGATCCCCGGCCTGATCCCGATTATTTTACAGGTGCAGGCGCTGCTCCTTTCAGCCCTGGCGATCGTAAAAGAACGCGAGCAGGGCACCATGGAGCAATTGATCGTCACCTCGATCAAATCCTGGGAATTGATGCTGGGCAAGATCATCCCTTACCTGCTGGTCAGCATGTTCAACCTTTTCGCCCTGTTGTTCTTGAGTAAGATCATGTTTGGCGTACAAATCGCGGGTAGTTTCTGGGAGCTGGTGGGGGTCAGCCTGGTCTTTATTGTCGGATCGCTGGGTATGGGGGTGCTTATCTCCAACCTGGCCCAATCGCAGATGCAGGCGATTTATCTGGCGGTGTTCATCGTCCTGATCCCGGCCATCATCCTTTCGGGGCTGATGTTCCCGCGGGACAACATGCCCCTGCTCTCCCTTCTGTATAGTGACCTGCTGCCGGTCACCCATTACTTGACCATAACCCGCGGCATCATGCTGCGAGGTGTGGCGGCCAGCACGCTGTGGTGGTCCTCCATCGTGCCGCTCATCGTCCTCAGCATTGGCTATTTCACGGCCAGCGTGCTGGTCTTTCGCAAACGGCTGTAGCTATAAGTGCCGGAAAAATGGGTGTACGCGCCGGCGTACGCCTGGTGCGTACACCCATTTTTCCGGGTTTTTGACACCCAATAAAAAATCTGGAGGTTCTTCATGAAACGTATTCATGTCTTTATTTTCCTGGCCCTGGCGCTGACCTTATCCGCCTGCTCGCTGTTCCCGTCCGGCAACGCCAATGCGGCCCTGACCGCCTCTGGCACCATCGCGGCGATCAGCGCCCAGGTCTCCTCGGAGATCGGCGGCAAGGTTATCGAAATCGATGTAGAAGAAGGGGATTTGGTAAAAACCGGAGACACGCTCTTCAAACTGGATGACCAGTTGCTGCAAGGCCAACGGGCCCAGGCCCAGGCTGCGGTTGACCTGGCCAATTCGTCCCTGGACGCGGCCAACGCCCAATTACAAAGCGCACAGGCTCAATACGACCTGACCTTGCAGTCGGTGCAGCAGCAGAATACACCCGCCCGCACCAACCTGTGGGACTCTTCCAGCGAGAGCGCCATCAAACTGCCGAACTGGTATTTTGAGAAGGACGAGCTGGTCGCGGCGGCCCAGGCCGAGGTGGATGCAGCCCAAAAATCCCTGGATTCCGAGCAGGCCAACCTGAAGGATGAATTAGCTAAAGCGAATAACAAAGATTTCATCTCGGCCGAGAAAACTCTGGCCAACGCCCAGGCATCTTACCAGGTAGCCAAACTCACCCAGAGCCAGGCCGACGCCGCTAATAATAATGTGGATTTGAAAAAGGCCGCCCAGGACAACCTGGATGTGGCTGAAAACGAACTCAACGCCGCCCAGTCGGCCTATAACGGTATGCTGAGCACCTCTTCGGCCGATTCGGTCCTGGAAGCGCGCGGCCGGGTCTCGGCCGCCCAGGCTCGCCTGGATAATGCCCAGGACCAGCTTTCCAGCCTGCAGACGGGCAGCCAGTCGCTGCAGCTCCAGGCGGTCAGCGCCCAGGTGGACCAGGCTAAGGCCGCCGTATCCCAGGCGCAGGATGCGGTCACCCAGGCCAAAGCGGCATTGAACGTGATCGACTTGCAGATCGAGCGCACCACGGTCAAGGCTCCTTTCGATGGGGTTATCTCGGCTCGCAGCCTGGAAATGGGCGAGCTGGTCGCGGCCGGCGGTACGGTGATGACGGTCAGCCAGCTTTCACCGGTCAACCTGACCGTGTATATTCCCGAAGACCAGTATGGGCAGGTTACGCTCGGACAGGCCGTCTCGATTACTGTGGACTCCTACCCGGGCGAGACGTTCGACGGAACGGTGCAGTATATCTCGGACGAAGCCGAGTTCACCCCCAGCAACGTGCAGACCGTCGAGGGGCGCAAAGCCACCGTCTATGCCGTCAAGATCCAGGCGCCAAACACGGATCTGAAACTCAAAGCCGGTATGCCGGCCGACGTCACCTTCGAGCAGTAAAAGATACCCCTCATCCCCCGGCCCCTTCCCCCACGCTTCGCGGGGGGAAAGGGGAGCAAGAATTTGGCTCTTCCCTCCAAATCGGGTTTTGATTTGGGGGGAAGCGGGGAAAGGGGGCAGAGCGCCGGACTACCAGGCCAATGGGCTGGTAATACCGGCGCTCTTTGCCTCCTCCTAACCTCCCCCAAAATCCAAAGAGCGGATTTTAGGGGAGGAATTTGGCCCTTCCCTCCAAATCGGGTTTTGATTTGGGGGGAAGCGGGGAAAGGGGGCAAGGACACTGGCCTGAAGACATGCGGGCTGGTAAGCCGGCGCAGGCCCTCATCCCCCGGCCCCTTCTCCTAGAAGCGGGAGAAGGGGAGAAAATATTTAAGCCACCACCACGCTAAAGTTCTTACCTTCCCAGCGCTTGTCGGACAGCCAGTAGAAGGTAAAGTCAATTTGCCCGCCGGGGGGTAAGCCCTGGCAGGGAATGTCCAGAAAATTCAGCCCCAATCCACTGTCGACGGTATAGGTTTTCTGGGTAGTCTGCCAGCCGTTGGTGGACCAGACCACCTGGGCCGGGGAGATAGTCTCCACCCGCAAAGCCTGGCCGGTGTGGAGGCTGCGTACCTTGTGGTTATAGCACCACAGGGTCACTGCCGAGCCGGTCTTGTCTTTCAGGTAGCGCTGGACGGTCTGAGGGGGCATATCATATACCTTGCCGTCGTGCAGCGAGCGCAGCAGCTTGAGGTATTCGGCATGCGCCCAACCCAACGGCATGGCCGACCCGGAGGCCGAACCGCAGAACAGCTCCCGGTCGGGAATGTCGTCGCTGTCCCAGATTTGTTCGGGGAACATGCCGCCTTCGTTCGAGAAAGCCTCCATGGCATGCAGCAGATCTTCGGACTGCTGCCGGTGGCCGGCGGCCAGCTCGTAGTGAGCGCGCTCGCCGGTCAACAGCGGCCAGGCCCGGCCGATGCCGGTGCCGTCGAAGGCGCTGCCGTCCTCGTGCTCGCCGTAGCCGTCGTCGTTGTAGCGGTGCCAGGCCGGGCCGTTGGGGGTATCAACTTTCAAGAGCGCGTCGATCACCTTGACTGTATCCTGGATGCGCGGGTCGTCCGGCGCGCGCAGTCCAAAGCGGACCAGCGCCAGGGCGTCCGGGCTGATGATTTCAGCGGCCGGCTCGCTGCTCTCGCTGGGCGGCCGGTTCTTGATCGGCACGTAACCCCCGGAGGGAGAAGCCGCGTCGGCCGTTTCGGGTGGAGCCACCCGCACGTAATAGCCCTCCACGCCCACCTGTTTGGCCAGGTCGGTCCCGCTGACGTAGATCCAGCGTTCGATGCCGGCGTTCCAGGCATCGGCCGTTTCCCGCAGGAATTTGGCGACGTCCGGCTCGTTGTTGAGCTCGGCCTGGTCGGCGGCTACCAGCAGGCCGGTGATCTCAACGGCCAGGGTAAAGGGGGAATAGCCCGGGTCCTCTTCCCAGCGGTCTTGCTGGGTAACCGGCCCATTGACCGCGATGAAACTGGCCGCTTTGCGCGTCATAGGCCAGTAGTTGCGCATCTCGGCATCGTTGAGGCATTTTTCGCGCCAGGCCTGGTCCAGCAGGATGAGTGGGAAGGCGGTCTCGTCCATTTGAATGCCACCCCAATAAGGCCGGCCGTCCAGCCACATGTTTTGGGGCCAGTGTCCATCCGGTTCCTGGGTGGTCTGCAGGTAATTAATTACCCGCAGGGCGTCTTCGTGAGCGCCGGCGGCCAGCAGACCGCCGGCCATTTCGGCCAGGTCACGCGGCCAGACCAGGTGATAGCCGCCCAGGTCATCGTCGCCTTTGGCGAAACCCCAGGGGATCGACAGGCTGGCAATCAGCCCGCCGGGAAAGCTCTTGGCTTCGTGGATGCGCATTACCGCGGTGCTGATGTGGTAATAGTCCAGACCGCCGGTATTGGATTGGGCAGCGGCAGGCTGGGAGGTCAGGTTGATCAGCGATTTCTGCCAGGCCTGCCATTCGCGTACGTATTCCTTCTGGCTGGCTTTGAAGCCCATGTAAATGGCGGCCTGGGCACGTTGGGCGGCTTCGAACGTGTTCTGGCCAAAACCCAGGGCCAATAAAAACGATCCCTGGGCGGCAGAAAGGTCAATCTCGCCGGTCAGGGCCACATTGCCGTTTTCGGCCCGGGTGTACTCCCAGGTCATCTGGCGGTGCTGGAAAAGGTCCTGCCAGCCATCCGAGGTACCCACGTATCCGGCCGAGCGCTTCAGCCAGGGGGCCGAACAGGCCAGCGCCAGGGCGATGCCATCTCGTTCGGCCATCAGCATGGGGATGCCTTTATACTCGCCGGCCCAGGCCGTATTATCCTCGCCCTGGTTGCCCAGGTGCGGCGCCAGAAGCACATATACGTGATAATCCGCCAGGCTGCCGCTGAGGGGCACGAAGCGGGTGTTCTGCAGAATCACGTCACGCTGCGGGTCGACGATGACTTCCTTCTCGATGCGATAACGCCCGTCCAGGCAGGTGTTGGTCAGCTTGTAGGCCGGGACGTTGGGCGACAGGTATTCCACTTTATGACTGGCGTTACGTTTCTCTTCTGAAAAGAAATCGGCGCCGTCGGTGACGATCAGGCCCATGTCGCGGATACAGGCCTGGTCCAGCCTGGGATAGTAGATTTCATTGAAAATTCCGTGGCTCAAGGTGAACCAGACCCGGCTGGCCCGGTTCAGGGAAGTGCCTACCCCGCTCTTCGAACTGGAAGTCCAACGCGGGGGGATGCCCGGCGCGCCGGGTGGATTTGAAGCATTGGCCATAATCATTTCTCCTTTCCCCATTCGATGACTGCCTTGATTTCATCTTGCGGGTGTTGGGTCAGCGCGGCCTGAAAATCGCGGTACGAGAAGCGCTGGCTGATGAGTTTTTCGATGTGGTCGCCGCCCCACTGCTTTTGCGCGGCGGCCAGGTCATCCACAGCCATTTGAAAATGGTCGCGCGAGGCGTTCACGCTGCCCAGCATGAGCTGGTTATCCAGGACGAGCTGGCGAATCAGCTCGGCGCCGGGAACTTCCAGCGGGCGGTCGCCGCCGGGGATGCCGGTGATGACGTACAGGCCGTTCTTCCCCAGGGCGTCTAACAAATTAAATTCTAACGCAGCTACCCCGGTACTTTCAAATAATAAGTCCATTTCGCCGACCTGATCGTCCACCTGGTCGGCTTTGATCTGGCGGCCGTCCAGGTAGCTGCCGCCGATGTACTTCAACCAGGCGGCCCGTGAGGAATCCGCATCGATGATATCCAGGCCGTACACCTGCGCTCCGCGCAGGCGCAGCACCATTGCGGCCAGCAGGCCGATCGGGCCCAGGCCGGCCACAAGGCAGCGCCAGCCGTTCAGCCAGGCGGCGGCATCGGTAGGACCGCCCGGCAGGCGGGCCTGCTGCAGGCGGACGGATTCGTCGATGGCCTTTTCCGCCACCGAGAGGGGCTCGCACAGCACGCCGATCTGAGCCAGCGTCTCAGGGATATAGACCACGTATGGTTCGTGGTCCACCACGTATTCGGTCTGGTAGCCGTCCATGCCTTTGATGCCGCGCTCCAGGTACTCGCCGGTCTGGCACATGTCGGAGCGGTTCATCAGGCAGGGCCGGCACTTGCCGCAGCCGCGCCGGACGGTAAACACAGCCAGGTCGCCCGGTTTGACGCGGGTCACGGCCGGGCCGACCGCGACCACCCGGCTGAACATTTCGTGGCCGATGACCAGTTCGCTGCGCCCGGCCGGCGGGTCGGCCCGGCCGCCCTGGGCTTCTTCGCGGTCGGTTCCACAGATGCCAACTTGCAGCACCTGTACTTTGATCTCATCGGGTGCTTGAATTTCCGGCTCGGCGACCTCCACCAGGTGAAGGTCAGTCGTTCCCGGGTGCAATGCAATGGCTTTCATGAGGTTTATTTACCTTCTTTCTTTTTATTCAGGTTTCGTTACTGTTCAGCTTGCGCAAAAGTGAGGGGTGTCTTATTGTTTTTCGCATGCTTCCCACGCGAAAAACAATAAAACACCTCAAATCCGGAATACTTATTCATAACGGGCTTGCTATTTTTCACCTTGATGAATGGTGCTAAGGAACACCTGCACCACTTCCGGGTCGAACAATTTGCCGGCCTGCTGCTGGATGTAGGCCAGGGCTTTATCCGCCGGCCAGGCCAGCCGGAAGGGGCGGTCATGGCAGAGCGAATCCCACACATTGACCACGCTAAAGATGCGCACCGGCAGAGGAATGGCTTCTCCTTTCAGGCCGCGCGGGTAGCCGCTGCCGTCCCAATTTTCGTGATGGCAGTAAGGGATATCCAAAGATTTACGCAGATATTCGATCGGCGCCAACAGCTCGTAGGCAAAGCGCGGGTGCTGGCGCATGATGGTCCACTCGTCATCGCTAAGCGGGCCGGGTTTGAGCAAAATGCTGTCGGGCAGGGCCATCTTGCCGATATCGTGCAGTTGTGTCCCGCGGCGGATATTGGGCAGTTCTTCGTCGGGAATGCCCATTTTCTTGCACAAGACCAGGGCCAGGTCGGTTACCCGCTGCGAATGGCCTTCGGCCTTACGGTCGCGATAATCGAGCGCCCGGGACCAACCCTCGATGGTCTCGTCATAGGCCAGGCTCAGGCGCAGGTTAGCTTTTTGCTGCTGGTCGTACATCTGGGCGTTGTCGATGGCGATGATGGCCAGGTCGGCCAGCGAGTGCAAAAACTCGACCCAGGCGGGCCGGGGATCCAGGCGGGTGCGCTTGAATACCTGTAAGACGCCTTTGATTTCGCCTTTCGAAACCAGGGGCAAGGCCACGTAGCCGGTAAAATTTTCTCCGCTCTTGCGCAGG
Organism: uncultured Chloroflexia bacterium; assembly: GCA_963704755.1. GTDB lineage: Bacteria > Chloroflexota > Anaerolineae > Anaerolineales > Anaerolineaceae > Bellilinea. The sequence goes on along the minus strand of OY969938.1, from coordinate 3,147,349 downwards.
CGGGTGGTCAAACTGTCCTCAATCTGGCCCAGGTCGGAGATCAGGATCATCTTTTGTTCCAGGGCGGCCCGGCCGGGGATCGAATCGTCGCCCAGGCGGAAGGAGGCGTTGCGGAAGACCGGCGAAACCAGGCCCTGGTTGGCGGCCGATTCGAGGGTCTGAGTGACCGGGTGGTAGATCAAAACGTCGGCCGCGTCGATTTCCAGGTGGGTAGTGATCTGTTCCAGCAGGAAACTCAACATCATGCGCAGATCGACTGTGGCCAGAATGGCTTTATCGATCACCTGTAAAGTCGTCAGGCGCCTGAGATGGTCCTCGGTGGCCTCGTGCAAAGTGGCGCGATGCAGAGAGCCGGCGAACATATCGGCGATTGCCTCCAGCAGGCGTATATCCGCTGCTGAAAAAGGCGTCCCGCGTCCAATGGTCAGCAAACCGATGACCTGGTCGTCGGCGATCAAAGGCGCGCAGGCCAGTTGGTCCAATCCATTGAAGGGGCTGGACTGTCTCAGCCCGGCGTCATCCGCGGACTGGCCGGTAACGTAGGTTCTGTATTCAGAAATGACCAGCTTGCACAACCCGGAATGGATCGACATGTGCACCCCGGAAAGCCGGGCCCATTCCCCATTGCCCAATTCGATCATCGCCGTCCCACGCAGAAAATCGATGGTAGCGATGGCTGCTCCGTGGGTATCGAGCACCTCGGCCAGGCGGTCCAGCACCAGGGGAAACATGGCCCGCGCGGATTGTTCGTCGCGCAGCGCCGTAGAAATGTGGCCGAGGATCTCCAATTCGCGCCGGCGAGCCTGCGCGGCTTCCAAAAAACGTACTTTTTCGATGGCGGTGCCCAATTCGCCGGCCAGGGCCATCATCAAACGCTCGTCGGTTTCATCGTAGGCATCCGGCTGGGCGTCTTCGATATTGATGACACCCAGAATCCGGTCACGGTTCATAATGGGCACACACAGCTCCGATTGCACGGCCGGCTCGACCTCGATGTAGTCCGGGTCGCTGTGGACGTCACCGCTGCGCCTGGGCAGACCGCTGCGGGCGACCGCACCGGAGATACCGTGGTTGAGCGGAACCACCGGGACCGGCTGGCCGGAGCGGGTGTGGGTCGAGGCATCGAACGACAGCAGCTCGTTTCCATCCCGGATCAACGCGATACCGAAATTATCCGGGTCGAGCTCATTGGCGATCACCCTGGATACTTTTTCGAATAATTCGGACAGGCTGGTCGCTTCGGTGCCGGCCTGGGCCACGCTGTGCAGGATTTCGAGCTCGTCCAGGCGCTGTTTGAGCAGGCGCTCGGCCTTCTTGCGTTCGGAGTAATCTTTCATAATGGCCGCGATGCGCCAGATCTCACCGCGGTCCCCAAAAACCGGGAAAATTGTCAGGTCCATGAAGGTTGGCGATGGATCTTCAGCCTGGTTTGCTGCGATCAGTTCACCGTTGTGATTGACCTGCACATCGGGAACGGTGCTCACGATCCCTTGCATGGCCTGCTGGATGGCCTGGCCGATCCCCTGCGGGATATCCTCCGGGTTGCCGCTGATGTTGAAATTTTCGATAAATATTTGAAAGGCATCCACCTGCAACAAGTCGCGCAGCGCCTGGTTGACCGAAAGCAGCTTGCCGTCGGGGGTTGCAATGGCTACCGGGTAGGGCATCTGGCGGATGAGCTGGTCGAACTGCCGTTCGCGCTCGAGCAGCTCGCGTTCGTCTTTTTTGCGCGCGGTGATATCGGCCAGGATGGCCATCGACCCGTTGATCTGGCCCTGTGAGTTGTACAGGGGCGCAGTCGAAAGGTTGATATCGATTGGGCTGCCGTCTTTGGTGACTTTTTGGATCTCCAGGTCTTTTCGCGCGACCCCGTGAAATTCTTCGTCGAGCTCGTGGTTGACTTCGGCGCGTTTTCCTTCGGGCACAAAGGGCAGGTCCTTCCCCAGGATTTCTGCTTCCGACCAGCCGAACAGGCGTTCGGCAGCCGGGCTCCACAGCTTGATTTTACGTTTCTCATCCAGTACGGTAATGGGCAGCGGTGAATATTTGATGATTGCTTCCAGAAGCTGGTTGGTGCTTTCCAGTGTCTCGGCCTGGCCGCGGACATGCTGCAGGGTGCGGTTGAGTTGGCGGTTCAACTGGCTGACCTCGAGATGTGAGATCAGGTGGCGGATCAGGACCAGGATGATCATCACACCGATGAGGGTGATGAAAGTGGCGTTGCCGGTCGGCAGGGTGTGTTGAGTGTTGAACACCGATAGCAAGAAGGCCAGGACGATCCAGATATCGGGAAAGAAAGCCAGCCAATCGATTACTTTCGAATCGGCGCCGGCCTCATTGGGGAGGATTTCAGCGGGCCGGGTGGCGGCCTGGGCGTTCTGCGCCTGGAGGTAACCGGCCAGGCCGGTGAGCAGGAACGAACTAACGTAGGCTAAGTCGACCCAATTGCCGCTCTCATAGGCCTCGATCAGAGATTGGTAGCTAAAGAAACCGTCCGCCAGGAGCATCAGCACCATCCCGGCGGCCAGGAGCAGCAGCGGGCCATATTTACGCGAGAAGGACTGGCGGAAGATCAGCTCCAGCAGCGCCCAGAGCAAGGCCAGGCTGCCCAGCGGATAGAACACGGTCAGCACCTGGACGAGAGGCTCGGACTGGCGATCCAACAGGATGAGCGGCGCACCGGCGTAATTCCACATGACCAGCACGAAGGCCAGGACCATCAAGGAGACATCCAGAAGAGTTTCCAGCCAATTCAGCCGGGTCTGTTTGCGGACGGGTAACAGGAAGATCCCGATCAGGAACAGCGGGTAAAAAAGGACATAAGCCCCATCGGCAATGGACGGGAAGGGCTGAAGGTTCAATCCGGCTTCGAGGATGCTCCAAAGCACGTCTCCGATCGTCATGGCGAGCTGGCCGGCGGCCATAATGCTCCAGGCCATTCCCAGCCGCCGGGAGTGGGGAAACGACTGGCGGGCGGCCAGCCACAACCCGGCCGCGGCGGCCAGATCGATGAGCGGGTAGATGATATCGGTCAGTACGACTTTCGGCCTGCCCTCGGGGATGAAGAAAGTAATCGCCAGGTAGGCCAGGAAGGCCAAGATAGCCAGGCCAACTGCGCGGGAGAATCGCAAAGGCGCTCTGGAAGAAGAACGAGAATGGCTCAATGTTGTTTTGCTCCGGGCAAGGTCCGCTTTGGCGGCCTCGCAAAACCGGTGGGAAAAAGCTTTTGATACAGAAAGCTAAAAAGTCCGGTTAAAAAAGAATAAAATGGCTGTGAATACGCCGAATTTTTCGGGAACGCAGTGCCAGCTTGATCTAATTATGACAAATAAGAGCGATATTTACAATATGGATTGCATGAGGGGATTGAACTGTGTCCCTCTGGTTGGCCGGAATCTACCCTCATCCCGACCTTCCCCCTCCCAGGGGGAAGGCGCTATGTTCTGCTCGCTTTGTGGCAATCACCTTCTTGGACCGCCAGATCGTCAAAATGGTCAAGAGCCTCACCGGCGACCTCCGCGATTGGGACGCCATCCGCGCCTGGGGGCAGGGGGTGTATGTGCAACTGGTCGGGTTGCCCAGAAAATGAAGGAGAGCATTAAAACTGCTTTCCTTCCATAATCAATCTCTAAATCAGCCAGAATAAGTCCATGGATCAAAAAACAGGTGTTATTAATTGGAAATGAGTTCATATTGGACATAAACCGGAACAAGTTGCCGAAATGCAAGCGGTCAGCAAACCGACCATCTATGGCTGGCTTGATTGTTGGGAGAATGGCAAATTGGTGGTTACAAGTGGTTGGAGAATACAATCACCTGGACCACAGCTCAAATCAAGAATAGTGCGACCTTCAATCGCTTTCTTGAAGAATTGCTGGTGAAGGGGTATCCGACCGGACGGGTAGTGTTGGTAATGGATAATGCGTCTTATTTTTTTGCGGGAACGCGATAGGAACTCTCCATTCATCTTCCTATATATTTACAAACAGTATGTTGCGTTGTGCAACCACAATCGTTATAATATCTTTTGGAGAGAAAAAACAGCATGAACACTTTACACGTCCGCAGCATTCCTGATGACCTCTATCGGCAATTAAAACAGCTTGCCAGAATGCGCAATCGCTCTTTGAGCGCCCAGGTAGTGGAAATGCTGGCTCAGGCCTTGGAAGAAGAGGAGCTTCGTTTGCAACAAACTGCGGTGCTAAATTCCATCCGACGGCGAAGCTTTACGCCCCCCCAAGAATCACCCACCAGCCTTGATCTTTTACACGAGGATCGCGATCGATGAGTGCGGAGGGCCAGCGCTTCGTCGTCGATGCGAGTGTGGGGATCAAACTGTTTGTCAACGAACCGGGTTCGGAAGCAGCTAATGCGCTTTTTGCCAAACTCGGCGAACAGCCCCCAGTCGAGCTTTTTGTTCCCGATCTTTTTTACATCGAGTGCACCAACATCTTGTTGAAATATGTTCGCCGCTTTGGCCGGTCACTCGAAGATTCGAAAGCGGATGTGGCAGATTTAAGCATGTTGGCATTGAAAGCCACCCCTACAGCCGATTTGATGGAAGATGCGCTGACGCTGGCTGCTGAATGGAACCTGACGGCATATGATGCTTGCTACGCGGCCCTGGCTCGGCGGCTGGATATTCCTTTGATCACCGCGGATGGGGCCATGGCGAGGTCAATCGATTGGGCAGTTGCGCTCGAAGACGTTCCATAAAATAAAATCGTTTCAAAGCCTCCTGTAAGATTAAAAACATTAAAAAATAAAAATTGTTTTGCGCCAACCCGCGCCAGGGAATGTGCGCATGCTATAATGACTGGGTACATCCCTAAAAGAATCCGGGGTGCTTATTTGAGGTGTGCGCAACCTGGCTGCGCGCTCGTCGAATGAGCATTCCGTTGGTTGTCCGGGCCAGGCCGGCCCGATCCGAATCACTAATCAGAGCGATTGAGTAGCTATCGATGTCTTTTGCGCACCTTCACGTCCACACCCAATATTCTCTCCTGGACGGCTTCTCGAATATCAAGAAGCTGGTCCAGCGCGTTAAGGATATGGGCATGTCCTCGGTGGCCATCACCGACCACGGGACCATGTTCGGGGTGATCGAATTTTATAACGCGGCGGTGGCGGCCGGCATCAAGCCGATCATCGGCATCGAAACCTATATGGCCGCGCGCACCATGCAGGACCGCGATTCACGCCTGGATAAATCCTCCTCGCACCTGCTGCTGCTGGCCGAAAACAATACCGGCTATAAAAACCTACTGAAGATCGCCAGTGCGGCCCAACTGGAAGGCTTTTACTATTATCCCCGTATCGATCACGATTTTCTGGCGGCCCATTCCGAAGGGCTGATTGCTACCTCGGGCTGCATGGCCGCCGAAGTGCCGCGCCTGATTATGCAGAAAGGCCCGGAAGCTGCCCGCCAACAGTTGGACTGGTATTACGACGTCTTCGGCCAGGACAACTTCTTCCTGGAGCTCCAGCAGCACGATATCAAAGAGCTGGAGAACATCAACAAGACCCTGCTGGATATCGGTACGCGTTACCAGGCCCGCTATGTGGCCACCAACGACGTGCATTATATCGAGCCGGGCGATGCCCGTTACCAGGACATTCTACTGGCCATCCAGACCGGTTCGCTGCTGAGCGACCCGAACCGCTTCCGCATGACGGACAAGACGTATTACCTGCGCCCGCCGGAAGAAATGGCCACCCTCTTCGCCGAGGTGCCCGAGGCGCTCAGCAACACGCTGTTGATTGCCGACCGGACCAACGTGGATCTTTCCAGCAAAGGCTACCACCTGCCCCTGTTCGAGGTGCCGGAAGGCCACACTGCCCAGACTTATCTGCGCCAGTTATGCGAAGAAGGCTTGAAGCGCCGGTACGGCGAGCGGGTGAGCGAACCGGAAGTGCGCCAGCGCCTGGAATACGAATTGGGCGTCATCCACGAAATGGGTTTCGACGCCTACTTCCTGATCGTGTGGGACCTGTGCTGTTACGCCCGCTCGGTAGGCATCTGGTATAACGCGCGCGGTTCGGCCGCCGGATCGATGGTGGCCTTTACCCTGGGAATTACCACCGTGGAGCCGTTGGGCCACGGCCTGATCTTCGAGCGCTTCCTGAACCCCGGGCGTATTTCCATGCCGGATATCGACCTGGACTTTCAGGACGACCAGCGCCCGCGCATGATGGAATACTGCGCGCACAAATACGGCGAGGACCGGGTCGCTCAGATCATCACTTTTGGCACCCTGGGCGCGCGGGCCGCTATCCGCGACGTGGGCCGGGTGATGGATATTCCGCTCAACGAGGTGGACCGGGTCAGCAAGCTGATCCCCAACGTCCCGGGCAAAGCGGTCTCCATATCCGAGGCCCTGGACCAGGTGCCCGACTTCAAGAAAATCTACGAGGAAGCTCCCTACCTGAAGGAGCTGATCGATACGGCCGCTAATATGGAAGGCTCGGTACGCAACGCCGGCACCCACGCTGCCGGGGTGATCATCGCCGACCGGCCGATCATCGATTACGTCCCCTTGCACCGCCCCACCAGCAACTCGGAAGAGTTGCCGGTCAAGATGGTCACCCAGTTCGAAATGTCGATCGTCGAATCGCTGGGGCTGCTCAAGGTGGACTTCCTGGGTCTTTCGACTTTAACGATCATGCAGCGCGCCTGCAATTTGATCGAGGAACGCACCGGCAAACACTTCGACCTGGATAACATTCCCACCGATGACGCGGAGACCTACGAGTTCCTGGGCAAAGGCCACACGGCCGGCGTGTTCCAATTTGAAGGCACCGGCATGACCCGCTACCTGGTGCAGATGAAGCCGCAAAACGTGGACAACGCCATCGCGATGGTGGCGCTGTACCGCCCGGGTCCGTTAGAGTTCATTCCTTCTTACATCCGGCGGATGCATAATGAGGAAGAGGTTGAGTTCAAAGACGAGAAAATGCGCCCGATCTTTGAGGAGACCTACGGCATTCCTATTTACCAGGAACAGATTATGCGCGCCGCGGTGGACATGGCCGGGTATACCCTGTCCGAATCGGACGAGCTGCGCAAGGCCATCGCCAAGAAACAAAAAGAGAAGCTGGCCAAGCACCGCCTGAAATTCATCAAGGGGGCCAGCGAGCGCGGCATGCCGAAAGAGACCGCCGAGGCCATCTTCGCCGATTGGGAAGAGTTCGCTCGCTACGGTTTCAACAAGAGCCACGCGGCCAACTATGGCATCGTCGCGATCCAGACCGCTTATCTGAAGACACATTACCCGCACGAGTACATGACCGCCCTGCTCTCGGCTTCGAAGAACGAGAGCGAGAAAGTTGCCTTTTACGCGGCGGACTGCCGCAGCATGGGCATCGAGGTACTGCCGCCGGACGTGAACCATTCGGGTTACGATTTCACCATCGAGGACCGGCCGGAGAAAGACGCCGCCATCCGCTTTGGCATGGGCGCGGTAAAAAACGTGGGGCAGGCGCCGGTGGATATTCTGCTCGAGGCGCGCCAGGACAAGCCGTTCAAGGACCTGAACGATTTTGCCCGGCGGGTGGACCTGCAAAAAGTTGGCAAACGAGCCCTGGAAAGCCTGGTACGGGTGGGTGCGCTAGACAGTTTTGGCCCGCGCAAAGCCCTGCTGGAAGCCCTTGACCAGATTATCTCGGTTAGCAGCAGCCATTTTAAGGCACTGAACAGCGGTCAATTGAGTTTCTTTGGCACGATCGAAGGGGTGGAAGAGGATATCATTCTGCCGGCCACCTCCTTGCTCGACCAGCGCGAGCAGTTGGAATGGGAGCGCGAGTTGATCGGCCTGTACGTTTCGGACCACCCGCTGACGCCTTATCTGCCCACTTTGCAGCGCAAGGTCTCGTATTTTTCGGGCCAGCTCGGCACTGCCAACCCCGGTGATAAGGTCACCGTGGCGGGGATGGTGACCCGCTTCCGCAACCATCAGACCAAAAAAGGTGATCCGATGGGATTTGTGACCCTGGAAGACATCCAGGGCCAGATCGAGCTGGTTATTTTCCCGCGCGCCTGGGAAAAATACGGCACCCTGGTCACACCGGACCGGGTACTGCTGGCCGAAGGCAAGGTGGATAGCACCAGCGGCGACCCCAAGATCCTGGTGGACCGCTTGAGCGAAGTGTTTATGGAAGTCGGCTCGGGCGGGGAAGAAATTGACCCTTACCTTTCCTATTTACCGGAGGAAGAGAACGGCAACACATTCGATTATGGGCAGGCGAACGAAACACCGGCTGCTCCGCCGCCCCCCGAACCGGAAGGCCCGCTGATGGGAAACCCGTTGGACGACGATTGGGATTTTCTACCACCCCCGCCCGATCCGGTTGATTGGAACCAATCGGCTGCCGCGGATAGCCAGGCGAAAATAGCCGAACCTTCCGCTGATGGTAAGGCGAGCTATGCGGCCGATCTACCGGCAACGGCCATGCCGGTAACCGAAATATCCGATTCTGGTGCGGCGGCCGTTCCGGCGGAACGGGAAGCTGCTGCCCCCATTGCCGTGGATGTACTGGCGCGTGAGAAGGCTTTATCCGCCGAAGCGGCGAAGATTTCCACAGCCGTCCTCGACCCTGTCCCGGTGGTGGAGGAAATGCGTTACCTGGTCGAGCCGCTTGCGACCGGGGCCAATGAGGATAGCGACCAGATCCGCATGGTTAAGGTGATTTTACGTTCGTGTGGGGACAAGAAAAAGGATGTGCTGCGGGTCAAGCGAGTTCATGGGATGCTGCGCTCATCTCCCGGGCGGGACAAGTTTGCCCTGCAGGTCTTCGAGGGTGGCAAGCGCTATTTGCTGGAATTCCCCAACGAAACCACTGGCATCCGGCCCGAACTGCTGCAAGCCCTGACGCTGATGGTCGGCGAGGGCAACGTGAACGTCGAAAAAATCATATTACAGTAGCCTGAATTCTGGTTGGGCGAGGATTTTCCCTCACCCCAACCCCTCTCCCAGAAACGGGAGAGGGGCTAAGAGCGCCGGAATGGTCCCTGGAATTCTGATTGGCCGGCATCTACCCTTGACCCAACTTTCTCCCTGGGAGGGAGAAGGCGTTAATCCGTTACCCCCCGGCGGGGAATGGTTGGCCGAAATCTATCCTTACCCCAACCCCTCTCCTAGAAACGGGAGAGGGGCTAAGAGCCAGATTCTTCCGAATCTTCTCCGTGTCCTCTGTGCCTCCGTGGTTTTATTCCCCTACGACAACACAGAAATCCCCGAAAATTCATTCATTAACTCCTTATTAAAGGAGATACGCGGTGAATTGTTTTATAATGTGCTTGATTGTTGTTGTTTTCTTTAAAGTAATGTTTTTGTTCAGCTTAACGGGCTCGGTCCCGGGGTAGTTACAAAGAAATCATATTTTTTATTGAGACGGGTTACAGATCGATGGTAGCAAACCAAAGTGCAATTAAGACGATTTGTGTCTTGACCTCGGGTGGCGATGCCCCCGGGATGAATCCGTTCGTCCGGGCGGTGGTACGCACCGGGTTGGCCAACGGCATACAGGTAATCGGCGCAGTAAATGGGTACGAAGGATTGATTCATGGGAATTTTCGTCCCCTGGGCGCACGCGACGTGGGCGGGATCTTGCAGCGCGGCGGGACGATTTTACAGACCGCCCGCTGCCCGGAGTTCCGTGAAGCCGGCGGCCAGCGCGAGGCCATCCGCCACATCAACGACGCCCAGGTCGACGCGGTCGTCGTGGCCGGCGGGGATGGCAGCCTGAAAGGCGCGCAAATTTTGGCGGAGCGCGGCATCAAAGTCATCGGCGCCCCGGCCAGCATCGACAACGACGTGTACGGCACCGATATGTGTATTGGCGTGGATACAGCGCTGAACACGATCGTGGACGCGATCGATAAGCTGCGTGATACGGCTTCATCGCACAACCGGGCCTTCCTGGTAGAGACTATGGGGCGCGAATTGGGCTACCTGGCCGTGCATGCCGGAATCGTCACCGGAGCCGAAATGGTGTTGATCCCTGAGGTCGAGACCCCGATCGAGGATGTGGCCAGCACGATCGAATATGCCTACCGGCGCGGCAAGACCCACTGCATTGTGGTGGTCGCCGAAGGCGCCCGGCCGAGCACCAGCGAGCTTTCTGAGCGGATCAACAACATGGATGTGGGGTTCAGCACCCGCGTGACCATCTTAGGGCACATTCAACGCGGCGGTAAGCCCACTGCGGCGGACCGGTTATTGGCTTCGCGTTTTGGCACCCGCACGGTGGAGTTCTTGCTGGTCGGTGAGAGCGGGGTAATGGTCGGCCTGGACGGGCGCGATATCGCCACTGTGCCCTTGACCGAGGTGAACACTCAAAAGAAACAGCTTCCGATGGAATACTATGACATGGCCCGCATTCTGGCGCGATAAACCCCAATCATGCAACCCGCGCAAATTGTCCTCGTTGCTGTAGTTCTCGTCCCGTTAATTTTCGTATTTGCGAACCGTTTACGGCTGGATCTGGCTGCCATTTTGATGGCGTCTTTGCTGGGCCTGGGACAGATGTTTGGCCTGGGGCTGCTCGGGCCGGCGGCCTCACCACCGGATGCGATCAAAGCGATCGCCGGGTTCAGCGAACCGGTTGTCATTATCCTGGTTGGCCTGTTTATCATCACCCGCGGGCTGGATAAAAGCGGGGTGACCAATTGGCTGGCTGGGGTCATTTTGCGTTTAGGTGAAAAGAAGGAAGCCCGGCTGATCACCCTGTTCGCCGCGGTGACCGCATTCCTGTCGTTGTTCATGAATAACCTGGCGGCCGGGGCGCTGGTGCTGCCCAGCGCCATGATCGCCAGCCGGCGGGCCGGGATCCGCCCGAGCAAGCTGCTCATCCCGGTGGCCTACGGCAGCCTGTTGGGCGGGACGGCCACTTATTTCACTTCCGCCAACATCATCATGAGCGACCTGCTGCGAAACGCCAACCCGGCTCAGTTACCGCTGAACTTTCTGGATTTTCTGCCCACCGGCGGGCTGATCGCCATTGGCGGTATTTTATTTCTGGGATTGTTCGGCCACCGCCTGCTGCCCGACCGCGAGCCGGCTTCGAGCCAGTTGTTCAGCTCATACACCGGCACCGAACTGGAAGAGCTGTACCAGCTCCCCGAGCGCCTGTGGAGCGCGACCTTGAAAAAAGATTCGCCCCTGATCGGCAAAACCCTCTCCGAAACCGAGATCGGCCAGCGCTGGGGTGTGACTGTGGCGGTGTTGCAGCGCGGCAAGGAGCATTACATCTTACCGGCTGCCACGCAGGTGATCCTGGATGGGGATGAACTGCTGCTGGTGGGGCGGGAAGAAAAGATCGACGGGTTGAAAGACCTGGGCTTGAAGGTGACCCCGGCCAAAGAGAACGGCCACCTTAGCCCGCATGGGATCACCTTTGCGGAGGCCATTTTGAGCCCCCATTCCCAATTTGTGGGAAAAACTCTCAAGGAAATTTCCTTCCGGCAGATTTTTCGCCTGAACGTGGTGGCGTTGAAACGGCTGCACCGCAGCTACCGAACGGACGTAGGCGATATCCCCTTGCAGTTGGGTGATTCCCTGCTGGTGATCGGTACGGCCGAAAAGATCCGCTCGCTGCGGGATTCATCTGACCTGATCATGATCCAGACCGACCGCAGCGACCAGCCGGTCAATGGGCGGCAGGCCTTTCTGGTGGTGGCCATCACCGTACTGGCCGTGGCGGCTTCGATCGCCGGGCTGCCGGTATATCTGTGCGTGCTGGGCGGGGCCGTGCTGACCTTGCTGCTGAAGGTGATGACCATGGAGGAGGCCTACCAATCGATCGAATGGCAGGCGGTTTTCTTGATCGGGGGAATGTATGCAGTCAGTACAGCCATGGTGCAGACCGGCCTGGCGGATTCGCTGGGGAAGGGGATGATCGCCCTGGTGAGCAACTTTGGGCCGTTGGGTGTGGCCGGCGGGGCCTATTTGCTGACGGCGTTATTGACCCAAATTATCGGCGGGCAGGTCGCGGCGCTGGTCTCCGGGCCGGTGACCATCAGCGCAGCCATCAGCATGGGCGTCAGTCCGCACGCGGTGGCGGTGGCGACGGCCATTGGCTGTTCGGCCTCGTTTTTTACGCCCCTGGCGCACCCGGTCAACATTTTGATGATTGCCCCGGCCAACTATCGCTTCAGCGATTACCTGCGCCCCGGCTGGCTGCTGACCATTTTTAGTTTTATCCTGCTGCTGACCGGGTTGAAGCTATTCTGGGGGTTATAGACTAAATCACTGCAACACCGTAACACTGAACTGCCTCCCTCCACAATCCTTCCATCTTCTCTTCATAATTGGTACACAATCCTTATGGATAATAACAGCATGATCAATTATGGATTGACGGACATCCTGGGCCGGAGAAAATCTCCGGTGCGGGAAATCAATAATGAGGAGTAACGATGAAAGGTAGAATTTTTCTTAGTATCTTATTTACGCTGATTGTGGTCGGTTTGCTGGCCGGCCTGGGCGTGGTAGTTTATAACCAGGGAGTGGCGAACGGTTTGGCCGCTAACGGCAACGTTACCATCACTACGCCTGGGATGACTGCCCCGTACGTCCACCCGGGCTATCTCTTCCACCCGTGGGGTTGGGGCTTTGGGTTCTTCCCCTTTGGCTTCTTGATCGGCCTCTTTTTCCTGTTCCTGATCATTGGCGGGATCCGGCGCCTGTTCTTCCCCGGCGCCTGGCACAGAGGTTACTACGGCGGCATGGGCATGCATCACCAGGGTTATGGCCCGCGTGGCTTCGGCCCGTATGGCTTTGATCCTGAGCACGACCAGGTCCCCCCGATCGTCGAGCAGTGGCATCGCAAGATGCACGAGGAACCGCAAGGCAAGGCCCCCGAAGAGGGTGCGGGCAAATAGCGGTTAGCCTTTAGCGGTTAGCCATTAGCGGTTAGCGATTAGCTTTTAGCAGTTAGCTGTTAGCTGGTAGCTCCTGGCGATCAGCGACTGCGATGAAGTGAAACACCTTAGATGGGCGCACGACAGTGCGCCCAAATTGCCTACCGGGGAGAATCGAATTCTTGGTAAACTACCTGCATTCAGCCCTTGGAGGTTACAAACCTGTTTCGTATAAATATACGACTGATCAGCGGCTAACTGCTAAAGGCTAAAAGCTAAAGGCTAAAAGCTAAAAGCTAAAAGCCAACAGCTAATAGCTAACCGCTAACAGCTTTTAGCTAACAGCCAACCGCCAATAATGCTATACTTTTTCTAAAATGAAAACGATCCTTGTTGTGGATGATGAATCAAAAATAGTCCAGATTGCGCGCGATTACCTGGAGCACGCCGGGTTCAAGGTGCTGGGGGCTTTCGATGGCGCGTCGGCGCTGACCACTTTCCGCTCGGCCCACCCGGACCTGGTGGTTTTGGACCTGGGCCTGCCGAAAATGGACGGCCTGGACGTGACTCGCGAGATGCGCAAGACCTCCAACACGCCCATTATTATGCTGACCGCACGTTCCGAAGAGACGGATAAGCTGGTCGGGTTAGAGCTGGGCGCCGACGATTACATCACCAAGCCCTTCAGCCCGCGCGAGCTGGTGGCGCGGGTGCGCACCGTCCTGCGCCGGGTGGAAAGCAACCTGCCCGGGTCCGACGTGATCGAGGAAGGCGGCCTGCGACTGGACATCCCCCGCATGCGGGCGACCATGAACGAACGGGTGATCAACCTGACCCCGACCGAATTTCAACTGCTGGCCGTGATGGCCCGCCAGCCCGGGCGCATCTTCACCCGCGGGCAGCTCCTGGAAGCCGTGCATGGCATTGCGATCAACTCTTACGAGCGGGCAATCGATGCCCACATCAAGAATATTCGTCGCAAGATCGAGCCAGACCCACGCGAACCTTTCTACATTATCAAGGTTTACGGCGTGGGCTATAAGTTTATGGATAAGTAGCCCGGATGAAGCCAGGCTTCGATCCACGCAAATCCCATAACCGCTGGACGGAAAACAGGCGTGCGCACGGACACGATCCTGAGCGCCACCAGCCTAATTTTCACCATTCTTCTTCCTGGGTGCACTCATCGCCTCCCTGGTGGCCGGAGGGGGAGCCCTGGCCGCCGGCCTACCGGCCCGATCCGCGTAAGTGGCGGAGGATGCGCGGGCATATCTATCGCCGGGTGGGCTGTTTTCTATTTTTCTTGCTGCTGCTGGCCAGCGGAATGACGGCGCTCCTGCTGTCTTGGATTTCCTCATCGGCTTTCCTTGGCCGGGCTGCCAGCGGTCCTCCACCCCTGATCAAAGCCGGCCTGGCGATTTTGTTGCTGGGTGGATTATTTGCCGTGCTCCAATCGGGCCGCAACCTGCGCTCTACCGCCACCCAGGTAGATGATACGATGGACGCCATCAGCAAACTGGCCGGTGGGGATTACTCGGTGCGCATCAACGAAAGAGGCCAGCCGGAGGACCGCGCCCTGGCCCGGGCGATCAATTCACTGGCCAATCGCCTGGATATCAACAACCAGCAGCGCCGCCAGATGCTGGCCGACGTCACCCATGAGCTGCGCACCCCGCTGACGGTGATCCAGGGGGACCTGGAAGGTATGCTGGATGGGATCTATGCGGCTGACCCGCACATGCTGCAAGCGGTTCTGGACGAGACGCACACCCTTTCGCGCATCATCGACGACCTGCGTACGCTCTCTCTGGCGGAGAGCGGCTCGCTGAAGCTCCAGCTCGAGCAGGCCGACCCGGCCGGGATCGTGGTCGAGGTGGTCGATTCGTTCAAGGTGCAGGCCAACACCAGGGAGGTCAGCCTGGTTGCGAATACGGCTGCCGGCCTGCCGGCGCTGGAATGCGACCCGGTGCGCATTCACGAGGTGTTGGGCAACCTGGTGAATAACGCCCTGCGTTACACCCCGCCCGGCGGGAAAATCTGCGTGGGGTGTGCTTTGAACCCCTCCAACCCGGAGGAGATCAAGTTCAGTGTGACCGATACGGGCAGCGGCATCCCTGGCGAGGACCTGCCGCATATTTTCGACCGGTTTTACAAGTCGGCCAATTCGAGCGGCTCGGGGCTGGGATTGGCCATTTCCAAGAGCCTGGTGCAGGCTCACGGCGGCGAGATCTACGCCGAGAGCCCTGCCGGCCAGGGCACGGCGATTTATGCGGTGTTACCTATTAACCAGAGTGGGTGAGGGGAGTGACTCGGTGTTTCCGTTTTTCGGTGATTCGGTTTTTCAGTTCTTTGTGTCATGTGTCAAGTGTCAGGGGTGGGGCGGCAGTGGTTCAGTGTTTCAGTAATTCAGTGATTCGGTGGAACAGTGCCAAGCGCTATTTGTCAAGTGTCGGGGAGCGAGAGTACATGGCTTTCTCAAGAAAAGGGTTGTCACTGCGAGGCCCGTTTGTTGGGCCGTGGCAATCTCTACGCTGGCCATTGTGACAGCCTGCTCAGGCTGAGATTGCTTCGTCGGCAAAAAACGCCTTCTCGCAATGACAAAATTAGATGCCCCATGTAGGTTGGGTTGAGCGGTTTTACCAATACTCCCATCAACCGAGGCCAAGCTCAACCCAACATCTTTCGCCGGGACGTTGGGTGTGGGCAACACCTGTGCCGATGCACGTCATACCTCTCGACCAGCGCCATTTTTTAGCCCGCACCCAACCTACGCCTTATAGATGTAGCCCGGCTTTCTAAGCCGGGGGGTAGCTAAGGATACAGGGGAGGAATAGGCTCCGTTCCAATCCCTAAAGGGGCGAGGGGAGTTGAGAGGCGTAGCCGGCCAAATAGTGAATTTCCTGGATATGAAAGGCGACTGAAGCACTGAAGCATTGCAACACCGGCGTTGAGATTGCCATACCCTGGTGCGCAGCATGCCCCTTGGGCAAAAAACGGCCAGGGTTCGCAATGACAACCCTTTTATCAGAAAGACATGCTACTTTAAGCCTGTCACCGAGTTACCGGAACACTAAAATCCCTTGTCCCCCATCAGACACTCGAACCATGACACTAAAAAACCGTATCACCACCCGTTCCCTGACACTTGACACGCGACACGAGGAACCGGATCACTGAAAAACTGTATCACTGAACCACTGCTCGCCCCCAAAACTTGACACCTGACACTGCCTCACCGAATCACTGAAACACTGGATTACTGTCTCAGTTCATTGAGGATCACGATGAGCTGGTCCAACTCGGTCTGGATCTCGTCGCGCTCGGCGATGACCCGCGCGAGCAGGGTCTCGAAAGCCGGTTTCTGCGCCTCGGGCAGGGCGCTCAACAGGCGCTCGGTGCGAGTCACCTGGACCTGCTTGTGATGCAGTTTGTTTTCCAGGCGGGTGCGGTAGCCTTCGTAAAAGTTCAAATCGTCCAGCGGGCGGAATTGCCCGCCAATGCCCTCGGTCAACACCTCGGCCACGGTCAGCAGAAAATCGGCCGTATCAATCGGCTTTTCGACAAAACGCACCGCGCCCAGGCTGAGGGCAAAGTTCTTGTCCTCGGGGGTCAGGTAGGTAGCCGAGATAAAAATCAGCGGGATCTGGCGGGTGGCCGGGTCTTTGCGCAGAGCGTGGGCCAGCGAATAGCCGTCCATTTTGGGCATGAGGATGTCGGTGATGATCAAGGCCGGCTTTTCCTGGGCGATCAGGTCCAGGGCCTCCTGCCCGTTGGTGGCCGTGACGACCGGGTAGCCCTTGAAACGCAGGGTTACGTCGATCAACTCGCGCACGTTGGCGTTATCTTCGACAACCAGGATTGGCCCGCTGGGAATGGTCATAGGTTGATTTTAGCGGTTTTCGCGGTTGGGTTCAAATGGTTTTGCTATACAGTTATGCAAATTCACTCGAGCGGGCAATTTACGCCTGGCCTTTCATTTCGGCCAGCAGGCGGGTGAAGAATTCGTCCAGATAGGCGTGCCGGCTTTCGGCGATCTTGCGCGCCTCGGTGGTGAACAGGCGCTCCTTGACCTTACGCAGCTTGAAGAGGTGCTCGTGATAGGCGCTGTGCGGCTCGCCGGGCTCTTCGATGCCGGTGTTCAGAAACTTTTCGGAAGGCGGGCTGTAGACCGGCTGGCCGGCCTGTTGGGCGTAGCCCAGCACGCGCACCACTCCGATGGCGCCCAGCACGTCCAGTTTGTCGGCGTCGAACAGCACTTTGGCCTCGATGGTGGCCGGCGGTTCGCGGTTGTCGCGGTAGCGATGGGCGCGGATGCAGTGCTGCACCGCGGCGATGCGCTCTTGCGGCCAGCCTTCCTCGCGCAGGATGTCGCCGGCGATCTCGGCCGACTGCTTGTGATGATTGGCGCGTTCGTCGCCCTCCGGGCGGCTGCCTTCCACGTCGTGCAGCAGCGCCGCGGCCCGCACGATTTCCAGGTCGGCGCCTTCGGCCGCGGCCAGGCGCTCGGCCATCACGTACACGCGCTGGATGTGGTCGAACCCGTGGACGTGGTCGCTGGAGGGGTAATAGGGTTTTACCGATTTAAGGGTGGGCATGAGGTACCTCGGTGATTCAGTATTTCAGTATTTCAGTGATTCGGTGACTCAGTGTCAGGGGGGTGTTGCAGTGTTGCAGTGATTCAGTGTTACGGTGATTCGATGTTGAGTGTCAAGGGTCAAGTGTCGTACGGTGTTTCGGTGATTCAGTGATTCTGTGACTCAGTGTCAAGTGTCAGGGGTGCTTTAGTAATTCAGTGTTATGGTGTTTCGATTTTTAGGTGTCGAGTGTCAAGTGTCAGGTATGGGACGGTGTTTCGGTGACTCGGGGGAAGGAGTCAGGTGGAGGCAATGTTTGGGTGGTAGAGTAATTCAGTGCTTCAATGCCGAACGACTTACCGGCGTTTGACCGGTAACACATGTAACCGCAAGGATTGAATTAGCTGCAATATAATAACACGCCATTACCCCCTGGCGCTTATTTCACCACGACAATACGTCAAATCTAAATCGTTATCTACAGGCAGGCGGAACCGAATCACTGAATGACCGAAACACCGTTTCACACGTGACACTTGACACCGTAACATCGCCGTTGTGCCAGGCCACTTGAGACCTGATACTGAAACACCGAATCACCGTATAACCGAAACACCGTTTTACACGTGAAACTTGACTCCGTAACACCGGCGTTGTGCCAGGCCACTTGAGACCTGATACTGAAACACCGAATCACTGTATAACCGAAACACCGTCTGACACCTGACACTTGACACTCGACACTGAAACATCGAAACACCGAAACACCGAATCACTGAATTACTGAATCACCGAATTACTGAATTACTCCCTCACCTTCCCCTTTTTGATTACATTTCGGACGACATTCCCTCCGAACCGGTACCCCAGGTGACGATAGTCGCTGACCGAGAGGACCAACAGGTCGGCCTGTTTGCCGGGCTCCAGCGAACCGATGCGGCCGGCGCGGCGGATGGCGGCGGCGGCGTTGATCGTGGCGGCGGCGATGGCCTCGGCCGGGGTCAGCTTGAGGTAGCGGCAGGCCAGGGCTATGGCGAACTGCATGCTCTCGCACCAGGCTGTGCCGGGGTTGAGGTCGGTGGCGATGGCCAGCAGGCCGCCGGCGGCCAGGATCTCGCGGGCGGGGGTGAAGTGGGCCTGGGCCAGGCCAAAAGGCGTGCAGGGCAGTGAGACGGCCACCGTATCACCGGCGGCCAGGGCGCGGATGTCCTCGGCCGAGGTCTTGACCAGGTGATCGGCCGAGGCCGCGCCCAGGGCCGCCGCCAGGGCGGCTCCGCCCAGGTTATCGAACTCGTCGGCGTGGATTTTGAGCGGGAAGCCCAAACTTTGAGCCGTTTCCAGAATCCGGCGGGACTGGGCCAGGTTGAAGGCGATCGACTCGCAGAACACGTCCACGAAGGGCAGCGGCCGGCCGTGGGCATGAGCTTGCCACCAGACCCGCACTTCGGGCAGGTAGCGGCTGCACAACAGGTCGGCATAGGCGTCCGGGTTATCTTTATATTCGGGGGCGATGTCGTGCGCGCCCAGGTAGGTCGGCGCCAGCTCGAGCGGACCCTCGTCGTCCAGCTCCAGGATGGCCTGGAGCTGGGTCAGCTCGCCGGGATGCTGCAAGGCGTAGCCGCTCTTGGCCTCGGCTGTGGTGGTGCCGTGGGCCAGCATGGATTGCAGGCGCGGGCGGGCCTGGGCTTTCAATTCTTCCACGCCGGCGGCGCGGGTGGCCGCGACCGTCGCGCGGATCCCGCCGCCTGCGGTGGAAATCTCCTGGTAGGTTTTGCCCTCCAGGCGCATTTCGAACTCTTTGGCGCGGTCGCCGGCCCAGATCAGGTGAGTGTGCGGGTCGATCAGCCCGGGCATCACCACCCGGCCGGCCGCGTCGAAGCGCTCCTCGTCCGGGTAAGCCGCCAGCAGGTCGCGGCTTGGGCCGACCGCCTGGATCGTCTCGCCGCGCACCAGCACTGCGCCGTCTTCGATGATGTTGAGGCGGCCCAGGTCGCGTCCGCGCTGCGGGCCGCCGGACAAGGTAAGGAGTTGGGAGGCAGAATGGATGAGCATAGGGATATTAGAGGGGTAAGAATTAAAAGATTTCAGAAGACATTGCCCAATATTACACAAATGGCTTTTACATAGAATTGAAGTGCTTTTTACACTATCAGAATTTATTATAAATCGAGAATTCTATTACAACCTTCCATATAAAAATATAAATCAATGGTGTGGATTTCTCTCACCAATTAGTGGCCAAGACGAAAAACAATGCTTTACAGCCGCAAAATATGCAATACATGAGCTTTAAATCATTTGGAAAATTGAAGGAGAATTAAAAAGATAAGTGCGGCAATCAAAATAAACTCCAGACACCCAATTTTTGGGAGACCATTTACAATTGGCCTCATTGCCTCACGCCTTCCGTGTCTTTTGATCGAACGAAGTGTCCTATTCATACTTTTCCTAACCTAAAACCATAACATCTCTCTTCTGGTACTTCGCTCATGTAATGTATCAGCTGGCAGTATCAAAATTGTCATGCCATTGAACGCTCTAAGATTTCATAAAGCCGTCATTTTTGTATGAAAAGGTTTATTTTCTTATGGTAGGGTATTGGGCTTTATAAGTGCTAGTAGGAGTTGGTCCGACATACTTGAGTTGAAGGTGTACAGAACGGTTTTCTCGGCAAATTATTACCAAAAATGGTCATGGAACATATGTTACTTTATCAAGTGCCCGATCAATGGCGTCTTGCTCCACGTCATGTGACGCAGCTTTTTCTGCTGCAGCGAATAAGCCTATCAATCCAGTACGAAAAGCCTGCTGACGCAAATCCTCGACTTCATTGACCGCTTTAGCCAGCTTTTCCGCATAAGATTTCACCAACGTAGCGGCCTCGAATTTTTTAACTGCAGTAAGATAAGCGCCTAATGTACGAAGGTCCTCGATTGTTAGAGCATCGATCTTTTTATCCTCTAGCCGCTTATAAACATTGTCCAAACCCGGATCGTTCATTTTAACCCTCCTCGAACGTTTTGTTTCGGGGGCTTATTTGTCATAATTTCCCCTATCATTAATCCATTATAGAGCAATTTAGTAACCCTAGCTAAGTTTATAATTGACAATAAAAGTGTCCGAAGAGGATACCTGTCATTTAATAGAATTGCCTATTTTAATAATTATTAAAATAGGCAATTGTCTATTTGGTCCGTCCAGTTTCTAACTACCCGCCGTAAACAAGGGAAAGACCAGGATAATGCCCCCTTGCTCCCTGTACTATAATTCCCTCATGATTTCACGACGAAAATTCCTGCAGATTGGCCTGGCTTCGTTGGGGGCGCTGGCTTTGGGGGTGGGCGGGTTCACTTACGTGGGCGAAATCGAACCCGACTGGCTGGACGTCAACCCGGTGGATTTTACCCTGCCGCATTTGTCCCCGGCCTTCGAGGGCTACAAGCTGGTCCACTTTAGCGACATTCACATGGGCACGGGCATGACCGCCGAACAGTTGGCCCGCATCGTGGATCTTGTCAACGCGCAGCAGCCGGACCTGGTGGCCATCACCGGCGATTTCATTACCCGCAACGTGACTGTGCCGGACAGCGACCTGACGGCACCGCTCAGCGGCCTTGCTCCGGCGGACGCCGGCGTGGCTATTCTGGGCAATCACGACCATTGGGATGGCTCGGCTCACGTCCGCAGAATTATTGCCCAAAGCGGCCTGATCGATTTGAGCAACACCGTGTTCACCTTGCAGCGTGACGGCGCCCGCCTGCATATTGCCGGGGTGGATGACTTTTTTGAGCACAAAGACCGCCTGCCCAGCGTGCTCGCCCAACTGCCTGACGACGGGGCCGCCATATTGCTGGCCCACGAACCCGACTACGCCGACGTCAGCGCAGCCACCGGCCGGTTCGACTTGCAGCTTTCCGGCCACTCCCACGGCGGGCAGGTGTCTTTACCCCTGGTCGGCCCGCTGATCCTGCCGCGCTTTGGCCGGAAATACCCGGTAGGGGCTTACCAGGTAGAGAACATGATTCAATACACTACCCGCGGCGTCGGCACCATCCCGCCGCCGATCCGCTTCAACTGCCGGCCGGAGATTACGGTGATTACTTTGCATGCGGGCGATTCATATCTGTAGAATACAGGAAACTACATCGATGAGACCGCCCATCGCCTTTAATGGAATGGCATAATTTAAAAATCATTAGAACATTCGATTCAAAAAAAAGTGAGACGGGAACATTCGCATAGATTGTCTTTAGCTTATAGTTGATTACAACTTATATAACTAATCCTAGGTATTTTATAAAATGTACCTAGGATTAGTTGTATAATTGTTTTTATGAACGAAACGGATTCAAGAATTGACAAGTATGAACCCTTTATAAAAATTTTCAAAGACGAACACGGGATTTTGAAACTAGATCGGGCAATAAAACTTGGGATCCCGAAATTTGCTATATATCAAATGTATGCAAAAGGGATATTGGAAAAAGAGCAAAGAGGATTGTACCGGCTGGCGAGCGGTGAACCTTTGGGAAATCTGGATGTTGTACAAGTAAGTCTGCTTGTTCCAAAGGCGGTCATTTGTTCCCTTTCGGCTCTATATTTTCATAACTTGACCACCCAGGTACCGGACAAAGTTTATATTTCACTGCCCGGGAATGTCCAAACGCCTCCTCTCGAATACCCCACGCTGGATATTTATTGGTTGTCAAAGGAAGCATATATCGCTGGGATTGAGGAATATCTCGTCGATGAGATTCCTGTTCGGATCTACGACCGCGAAAAAACAATTGCAGATTGCTTTAAATTCCGTAATCGCATTGGCCTGGATACAGCTATCGAGGCCTTGAAAGATTATGTCCGCCAGCCGAAACCACGGATGGACAAAATTTTTGAATATGCACGTATTGATCGGGTGGAAGAGGTTATAAAGCCGTATATCAGGACCATCGTTTCATGAAAAAAGACGTCCAAAATGTGGTTGTATCTGTACATGACCGGTTGAAAAATATTGCCAGGCAGCGCGATCTTGATTTTCAAACGGTACTCCAATATTATGCTATGGAACGATTCTTGTTTCGCTTATCTTTAACCCAGTACGCCAAAATATTCATATTAAAAGGTGGTCTTATCCTTAATGCGTGGGATCTCCCTTCACGCCGCCTGACAAAGGATATTGATTTCCGTGGGTACACACAAAACACGGTGGAGAACATCGAAAAAATTTTTCGCGAAATTTGTTTACAAAACTATCCGGAAGATGGATTGTTATTTAATCCAACAACTTTGTCCATTGATCTGACTCAAGTGAACGCCGAATATGATGGCATAAGGGTAAATTTAATCGGCTTTCTGGGAAGGTCAAAGATCCCCATCCAGGTCGATATCGGCTTCACGGATACGATCACACCAGGCGCCATTCCTATAGATTATCCCTGTTATTTGGAAAATTTGCCTCCGCCCACATTGTTTGGGTATCCGCCTGTAACTGTGGTTGCCGAAAAAGCGCACACGATTGTTTGGAAAGGCGAAGCAAACAGCAGGTTTAAGGATTTCTATGACATATGGTTGCTCTCCGAACACTTTGACTTTGATGGCCTGCTCCTTCAGCAAGCAATTCAAGCTACTTTTCGAAAGAGACAAACTGATTACCCTGATGGTTTCCCGAATGCATTGACGGCTGAATTTGCCAATGAAAACAAAAGGGAATGGGAACGGACCATAATCGTAAGAAATAGAATTGAATCAGGGCCGGAAAAAGACTTTAGTTATGTAATCCAAAGATTGGTAAGATTTCTGATGCCACCATTTAAATCGTTGGTTTCGGGAGCAAAATTTAATCTGTATTGGAAAGCCGGGGCCGGTTGGCAAGATAAAAATTGAAATAACCGCTCAACCCAATGGGGAAAACTGCTTCACTGAACCACTGAACCACCGAATCACTGAAGCACTGTTTCACTTTCCGCCACACTTGTCCCTGACACTTCCTCTCCTCCCCCCGCCCCGATGGTAAAATTCACCTATGGCCTTTATCCCTACCCACACCGATAAACTGGTCGGCATTTACCTGGCGCTGGCGCAGTACCCCATTTTGAGCGGGCGCATCCGCCAGCAAATGCGCCGGGAACTGTTCGCGCGGGAGTTGATCACGGCCGCTGACTTCGAGAGCGAGGTCCGCCGCCTGGCCATTTTATCGCAAGAGCGCGAAGGGGTGCGCAACCCGGTCGGTGAGGAGCCGGCGGAGGTGTGGGAGCTGCGGGTTTCGCGCATCCGCGACCAGTTGACCGACCTGCGTTTCAGCCAACAACTTACCCTGGAGCTGCTGGAGAAGATTATCACCGAAGTCCTCAGCGAACGCGGCATCGACGTGGTTGGGCTGATGCTTTCGCTCAACCCCGAAACGGCCCCGCTGGACCTGGTCTTCGAACAGGCCATGACCATCGAGCGCCTGCCGGAAAAGGAGCGCGCGCAGTACGATGCCCGCCTGCAGGAGACCAAGGTGGTGCTGCTGCGTACACTCATCAGCGACCAGTTGCGCTACATCAACGTGGCCAAACGCTGGTTCACCATCACCGACTTGATGCAGATCCGCCGCCACAAGATCGGCCCGGGCAAGATCGGCGGCAAGGCAGCCGGGATGCTGCTGGCGCACCGTATTCTCAGCCAGGTCTCCAACCTGGCCGATGATTCCTGCCTGATTACGCCCAAATCCTTCTTCATCGGTTCGGACGTATTCTACGCGTTCATGTCGATCAACAACCTGTTCCACTGGAACGACCAGAAATACAAAAATGAGACCGACATGCGCACCGATTACCCGGCCATCGTCAAGGACTTCATGGATGGTGAGTTCCGCCCGGATATCGCCCAGCGCCTGGAAGCCTTAATG
Source organism: uncultured Chloroflexia bacterium (assembly GCA_963704755.1). Taxonomy (GTDB): domain Bacteria; phylum Chloroflexota; class Anaerolineae; order Anaerolineales; family Anaerolineaceae; genus Bellilinea. Next base: position 3,123,030 of record OY969938.1, on the reverse strand, counting down.
GGCGGGGTCGGCCGCCAGCCGTTGATCGTGCGCTCGTCCAGCCTGCTGGAGGACAATTTCGGCACAGCCTTTGCCGGTAAATACGAAAGCGTTTTCCTGCCCAACCAGGGCAGTTCGCGGGATAATTTCAAAGCCCTCACCCGGGCGGTAGCGCGCATTTACGCCTCCACGCTCAACCCCAACGCGCTGCTGTACCGGCGCAGCCGCGGTTTGCTGGATTACGATGAGCGCATGGCAGTGCTCATCCAGGCCGTGCAGGGCGAGCGCTTCGGGCGCTATTTTATGCCGCATGGCGCCGGCGTGGCTTTCAGCCGCAACCTGTACCGTTGGGCCCCGCAGATCCGCCGCGAAGAGGGCTTTGTGCGCCTGGTGTGGGGAATGGGAACCCGCGCCGTGGACCGGGTCGGCAACGATTATCCTCGCCTGATTGCCCTCAGCCACCCGATGCTGCGCCCCTCGACCGACCCGCGCACGATCCGCCGCTATTCACAGCAGTTTGTGGACCTGATCGACCTGGAGGATAACCAGTTCAAGACCCTGCCGGTCAGTGAAGTGTTAGGCGCAGATTATGAACCGCTGCGTTACCTGGTGCAGGTGGAGGAAGACGGTTATTTTTCCACCCTGCGCAGCCGCTACTTTGGCAACGATAACAGCCGCCTGGTGCTAACCTTTGATGAGATGCTGCGCCGTTCTCCCTTTGCCGAGCGCATGCGCGACATCCTCAGCCATTTGGAGCAGTCCTATGGCGCGCCAGTGGACCTGGAATTTACTATCTCGGTTTTCGCCAAAAAAGACGGCAAACCGGATATCTGCATCACGATTTTACAGTGCCGGCCACAGAGCCAGCTCCAGGTGACCTCGGAGGCCGCCTTGCCGGCCGATTTGGACCCGAAGGATGTCATTTTCCAGACCAATTTCCTGGTTCCTGAGGGCTACGTCAAGTCGGTGAAGTATGTTTTATTTGTCTCTCCCGAGGATTATTTCAAGCTGCCTACCATGAGCCTGCGCAACGACCTGGCCCGCGCGATCGGCCGGCTGAACGCGGCTCTCGAAAAAGAAGATTTTGTCTGTATTGGCCCCGGTCGTTGGGGTAGCTCCAATTCCGATTTAGGCGTACCGATCGATTACGGAGATATCTACCACGCCCGCTCACTGGTGGAAATGGCCGGCCAGGGCTTTGGCCTGCCGCCCGAGCCCTCGTTGGGCACACATTTCTTCCAGGACCTACTCGAATCGCAGATCTACCCCCTGGCGATTTACATGGGCGACGAGAAGACGATTTTCCAGCGGGACCTGTTCTATAACTCGCCCAACCGGCTGGAAGAGTGGATCGACGTCCCCAAGGAACTGCTCTCGAGTTTACGCCTGGTAAGGATTGCGGATTATCGCCCAAATCATCACATGGAAATTGTGATGAGTGACGAAAAAGGCCTGGCGATTGCATTTTTACGCAAAGACGAGTGAAGGGGCGCAAATCTTTGCCGGAACCGCGACTTTTTAACTGAGCCATAAGCGCTATCCGCGTTTACAGGGCTGTTCAGGCTATAATAAGGCACGGGGATGATCCAGCCCGCTTCCATTGTCTCCTACCCCAAATTACCCTAAAAAATTGTCCGAATAATATGGCGAGTTTATTTTCAATTGTGCGGCAAAGCCGTTCAATTAAAACATACTCATAACTTTCGGATAAATCCTAAATCCAATTGTCAGAAGGAGTTGCCATGCCCGAGCAAGTGATTTCATTACCGTGGGGAAATGAAAGCCTGGAGTTTAGCCTGCCACCGGATTGGAACCTGTCGGGTGTGTTAGGCCCTTCTATGCTCCAGGGGGTGGCGGATGCCGGCGAAGAGGCTGCCCGCAGCCTGGCCGACCCGATCGGCTCGCCGCGCCTGGCGGAACTGGCCAGGCCGGGCATGAAAATCATGCTGGTCATCGACGACGGCAGCCGGCCGACCCCGGTGGCCAAAATCCTGCCAGCCGTCTTCGCCGAGCTGCAGCGCGCCGGGGTGAACCCCCGGCAGGTCACGGTGATCCCGGCCCTGGGCGTTCACCGCGCCATGGAAGAGCAGGAAGTCGCCGAGCGGATCGGCCCAGAGTGGATGGCGCAGGTGAGCTGGGAGAGCCACGACTGCGATTCACCCGAGCGGCTGGCCAACCTGGGGACTACCTCGCGCGGGACGCCGGTATTAATCAATAAAACCACCAGCCAGGCGGATCTGATTATCTCCGTCGGCTGTATCGAGCCGCACATTATCGCCAGCTTTGGCGGGGGCTATAAGAACCTGGTACCCGGAGTCGCCGGGCGGGCCACGATTGCCCACAACCACGCGCTCAACTGCCGGCCGGATACTTTTAACATGGTCGGCCAGCCCATCGAGAAAAACCCGATGCGCCTGGACCTGGAAGAAGCGGCCGGGATGCTGAAACCACCCGTCTTCATCATCAATGCAGTGCTCAACAGCTCACTGCAGGTGGTACGGATCGTGACCGGCCATCCCATCGAGGCGCACCGGACCGGGGCGGCCGTCTCGGCCGAGATCTACGGTGTGCGCATCCCGCGTATGGTGGATGTGCTGATCACCGGCTCGTTCCCCATGGACCAGGACCTGCGCCAGGGGGTCAAGGCCCTGGCCAATACTATCCGGGCCATGCGCCCGGGCGGGGTGATGATCACCACCATCCGGGCCGAAGAAGGCGTCGGCGTCTTTGGCCTGGCGAACAAGAAACTGCCGGTTGGGCGTTCGGCCTTGAAAATTCTCAGCCCGATTTTATTGCCGCTGGTACCTAAGTTGAAATTGAGCGGTATGGGTGAGGAGGATAAATTCTTCCTGTACTTTGCCTTGCAGGCCATGCGGCGCGGTCAATTGCTGCTTTTTGCCCCAACCATCCCGACCGAAATCCACGAACGCCTGCCCTTCGTGACCTTCAAGGAGAGCCTGCAAGCCTCGCTGGATATGGCCCGCCAGCGCTTTCCGCAAAAGGCAGAAGTGCTGGTGTTCCCCCAGGGCGGCATGACCTATCCCATTCTGCCGGGTTAAGGTCCTTACAGACAATCGTAAGGAATCCCCCCTTCCCCCCTTGTGAAAGGGGGAAAAGAATTTTCAGGCCAACCGGTATTTCCATGGAATAACCGGGGGAGGAGCGGTTCATCCGTGTAGCTGTACTTCTTCGCAGCCGCAAAGGGGTGTGTTTCTTGCCCCCCTTCCGAAAGGGGGGAAGGGGGGATTCTTTCGATGCCTTGCATATTTGCAAGGGTTTTATCCGTATCGCGGTACGTCCAGAAGGGGTTTAATAATCGCGTGCAGAAAAAGCCGTACCGGGGTCATATGACCATCGCAGCCTCTACCCGGAAAAAGATATACCCCCTCCACCTCAACAATATGTCTTTATGCCGATGTACAAACCCATACCAGAGGAGTATCCTCATGCTATGGTATGGGTCGTATAGCGCCCGGCCAGCATTTTCGCGAAGGAATGGTCAATGCCTTTATCCGAAAAATTGATGTACTGGTTTTCCAAACCTGTGGTGCGTTCCTATACGGGGACCATGCTACAGATGGACGTTTACCGTCACATGATTATCCCGGCCGGGCCAAAAATCATCGCAGCCAACCATCCCAGCACAACCGATCCCTTTTTTGTCGCCTCAATGGTTGGGCACCAATCCTTTATCCTGATCAACAATTTGTTGTTCCAGGTACCGTTGCTGGGACCCTATTTGCGTTTTTCGGGGCATATCCCGGTGGTGGCCGGCAGTGGGGCGGCTGCCATGGATGAAGCCCTCAAACGATTAGCTGAGGGCTGTACGGTTATTATTTTCCCGGAAGGCGACCTCAGCCCGGAAAAAGGCGGGTTCCTCAAGCCGCGGACCGGTGCAGCGCGCCTGTCCCTGGCCAGTGGAGCTCCCATTATCCCGGTGGGCATTCACCTCAACCGTGAGCGGGTCCATACCGTCCGCTCCACAGTCCAAGGCAAAGATGAGTACGGGCGCTGGTATTTGCGCGGGCCCTATAACCTCACCGTGGGCAAACCGCTGACTTTTCACGGCAGCCTCGAGGACCATACCTACGTGCGGGCTGTGTCGGCCACCATTATGCACCATATCATCGAGCTGGCCCGCGAGAGCGAGATCCGCATGGGCGACTTCACCTCACTCAAAGGTCTGGCCGAGTCGCTTTAAGCCGTCTGAGAACCGGAGGGCGTGCGTAGGCTGTTCGTCAAGCAGAGCCGGCGAAAGCTGGGTAAGATATAACTGTTCTTGGTAAATTTCTCCTCCTTTCGCTCAAAGAGCTGAGACCGCCGGTCTCAGCTCTCAGCGTTTAAAATGGACTGTTTGACGGTTAGGTGGGGCTGTCTGAACAGGGTAAATAAGTGGCACTTGAGAGCTTGAAAAACCCGCTAAAGCGGAATCATCGAAAGCCCATGTTGTACTTGAGATGACCGAAGATCGTCTCGACTTTAGTAGAGCATGCCACTCGCAGTCGTTGGCCTTGCTCACTGGTCAGGTCGACGCAAGCCTACTTACAGTATTCCGGCAGGCTAACACCGATCCGGATCTTGTGGTTGCATTTGGCTTTAGTGCATTAGGCTTGAGAGGGCAATCGGCACAATTGAAACACGCATTATTATGGTGGGCGCTTTTATTACCGTTCTCACTGGTATCGTGGGAAATGTATTGGCTCGTATCTGGATCATAGTCAAAGTAGCCCGCGCCTTCGATGAGCTCCACCAGGCCGGCAAGGTGCGCTGGTTCGGGGTCAGCAACCACACCGCCGCCCAACTGGAGCTGCTGCGCCAATCCCTCGACCAGCCCATTGTGGCCAACCAGGTGGCATTCAACCCGCTCAACCTGCATATGCTCAACGAGGGTATCGTCTTCAACCAGGATAATCCCCTGCTGGCCCGCAACGAAGGCACCATCGAGTATTGCCGCATGCACAACATCACCTTGCAGACCTGGGGTTCGCTGGCCTGGGGCCGGCTGACCGGCCGCGACGATGGCGAAGCAGATGAACGGGCCACCCAGGCTTCTGTGGTGGTCGCCCAACTGGCCAAAGCCCATGGTGTGCCGGCCGAAGCCATCCTGACCGCCTGGATCCTGCGCCACCCGGCTCACATGCAGCCCATCATCGGCACCACCCGCCCGCAGCGTATCGCCGCCGCCTGCCAGGGTGACCAGGTCGAGCTGGGCCGCGAAGACTGGTACCGCCTGTTCCTGGCCGGCCGTGGAGAGGCTTTGCCGTAGAAGGATGTTGAAATAATATTCCGGCAAGTATAAACGCCCCGGCAAAAGCCGGGGCGTTTATACTTGCCGGAATATTTATATCCCTCCATCCCGTATCATGACGAATGTAATATTTGTCACAAACATTTGTCACTAACCGAGTCACAGACATTAATGCTAATATAACAACGTATTGCAACGAGTAACATAGAGTTACATTATGAGCGAACTCCTCACGACCAAGCAAATTCAAGACCTACTCAAAATAGACCGGATCACGGTCTATCGCATGCTGAATGACGGCCGGTTGAAAGGCGTCAAGATCGGCAATCAATGGCGTTTCCCTCAAACTGAGATCGATCGCTTGATGGGAGCAGAACCAGAAAAAAACGCCAGCGAGGCGGAAGAAGATTTCCTTACCGATTTCCCCTCCGATTGTGTCGAGAAAGTGCAAGAAATCTACGCCGGGATCATCGGCATCGGCGCCGTCACGGTTTCTCGCCAGGGCGACCCGCTGACCCAGCCTACCTGTTGCAATTCTTTTTGCAAATTGATGCTGGCCTCAGAATCAGGCCGGCGGGCCTGCCAGGCCACCTGGCGCAAGGTTGCCGTTGTGCCGAATGGCGATCCGCCCATCCAGGTCTGCCACGCCGGGCTGAACTACAAACGCTCCCTCATCACCTCGGATGGCCAGCCGGTCGCCTGGCTGATCGGCGGCCAGTTCTACACCAGCGAGCCCGACCCCGAAAAAGAAGAGGAGCACTTGCAAAAGCTATCCGAAAAACACGCAATTCCCCTGGACCAGCTCAAGGAGGCTGCCCGCAAGATCCCGGTCCTGAAGAAATACCAACAAGAGAAAGTCATGGAATGGACCCCCAAAGTTGCCGGAACGGTCCAATCCATTCTTTGTGAGCGTTCCGGTTTGATGAACCGTTTGCAGCGCATCGCCGAAATCAGCTCGATCCGCCCGGCAATCAAGTCATAATTGTCCAAAAATCAATAAAGGAGATTCAAATGTCCGTATCATCAGATCAGACCCTGGATTGCAGCGGCATGGCCTGCCCCATGCCCATTTTGAAGACCAAGAAAGCCGTCGATGGTTTACAGATTGGCCAGGTATTGAAAATGATCGCCACTGACCCCGGCTCCACCAGCGATATCGACGCCTGGACCAAGAAAACCGGCCACGAGCTGGTCGGATCGGAACAGGAAAGCGGAAAATTCATCTTCTACATTAAAAAAACCAAGTAAGCGCCTCGAATAAAGCCGGACGGGTTTTTTATTCAATTTTTCATTCACAAGATACTGCCCTAAACCGGACAGCCGCAACAATTTGATTAGAAAAGGAGCTCAATATGAGCGAAGAAAGCAGCAAACGTTTGGCAATCATCGCCGCCCATGGTACTCTGGATGCAGCCTACCCACCCTTGATCCTGGGCACAGCCGCCCTGGCCCTGGAAATGGAAGTAGCCATCTTCTTTACCTTTTTTGGCCTGGAAATCCTGAAAAAGGACAACGCCGACAAACTCAAGGTGGCGCCGATCGCCAACCCGGCTATGCCTGTGCCGGTACCCAATATCATCGGTATGCTGCCCGGAATGACCTCTGTGGCAACCGGTATGATGAATGGCTGGATGAAAAAGGCCAACGTAGCCAAGCTCAGCGATTTACTCGAGATCGCCCTGGATGGCGGTGTCCGCATGATCGCCTGCCAGATGACCATGGATGTGATGGGCGTCAAGAAAGAGGACCTGATCGACGGGATCGAGATCGGCGGGGCCGCGACATTCCTCAGCTATGCCAGCGAAAATGCAATCTCGCTGACTTTCTAATCAAATCATCCGGAGGAAATAATGGCAGATGATAAAGTAATGATTGTGATGACGAGCGGCCCGGATACCCCCCGCCGCTGCGCAACCCCGTTCTTCTTCGCCAGCCTGGCTGCCGCCATGGACTACGACGTGACTATGTTCTTCACCATCGACGGCACCTTATTATTGAAAAAAGGCCTGGCCGAGACCGTCTACCCCAAAGAAGGCGGCAAGCCCGTCAGTGACTTCATCCAGGATGCCCTGGATGGCGGCGTGACTTTCCTGGCCTGCACCGCCTCTACCGAACTGCATGATTTACAGCCCTCTGACTTGATCGACGGCATTAAAATGGTCGGCGGCGCCACCATGTGGCAAATTGCCGAAGATTGCAAGACCGTACTCACTTTCTAATAATTTCCCGCGCTGCTCCTGCCAACGGATACCCCTCGCAGCTAAAACGAACTACTTTTTGCCGGAAGCCGGACAGCACCTTTCACATTTCGTAAAGGAGGACGTATGACGAATGTTCGGGGATGCAACCTGCCCGAAGACCTGTATTATCTGATCGAAAAACACGTCTGGGCAAAGCCGCTGGATGGCGGCGTCATTCGCGTCGGGATCACGGCCGTAGCCGGCAAGCTTTCCGGTGGAAAACTGGCTGCAATTACGGTCAAGGCCAAAAACATCGGCCAGGAAGTCAAACAAGCCAAGAGCATCGCAACCGTCGAGAGCAGCAAATTCGTCGGGCCCGTACCGGCTCCGATTACGGGTGTATTGCTGCGCGCCAACACAAAACTGGCCGACGACCCCAACCTGGCAGTCAGCGACCCTTATGGAGAAGGCTGGGTCGCCGAGATGCAGGCCTCGGACTGGGACGGCGAGAAATCCGCCCTGGTCACCGGTGCGGATGGCATAGCCGCTTATCAGGCCAAACTGGAAGCCGACAACATCACCTGTAGCTAGCGGTTAGCTCAATTCATTTTTCTGTTTAGCCCGAGTAAGCAGGCATTACCCGGGTCTGGTATTTTGTTCCTATCTCCCAGGGTTCTGTCAATTGATCCGCTCGTGCCGGCCAAAAAGCTGCGCAGCAGGGCTTTTCCAGGGAGAAAAACCAAATTTCGAACACAGGAAGTAACTCAACGGAGGGACCGATGGCTAAAGATACAATCTACGAAGAGATGATAAAAGCTGGCCTCTCCCGGCGCAATTTCTTGAAATTCTGCGGTGTGATGGCAGGCGCGTTGGGGTTGAACGCCCTGCCGCCAGTCCAGTCGGCCCAGGCCAGCGACTTCTCTAGCCATCTGGAAAGCAACCAGAAACTGGTGGGGATGGTTGCGCACGCGCTGGAAACCAAATCGCGACTGCCAGTTATCTGGCTGGAATTTCAAGACTGTGCCGGGTGTACTGAAGCGCTGACCCGCAGCCAGTCGCCCACCCTGGTGGACCTGGTGCTGAACCAGATCACGGTGGAATACCACGAGACCCTGTCGGCGGCGGCCGGTTTCCAGGCCGACGGCGCCAAACAGGCCGCCATGCAGAAATACGCCGGGCAGTACATCCTGGTGGTGGAAGGCAGCCTCTCCGACAAGGACGATGGCGTGTATTGCACCATCGGCGGGCGCAGCTCGATGGATTTATTCCAGGAAGCGGTCGCCGGAGCCGCGGCCGTGATCGCTACCGGCAACTGTGCCTCATTCGGCGGCTTGCCGCGGGCCAAGCCGAACCCGACCGGCGCCCTGGGTGTGTCCGATGTGCTGCAAGGTAAGCCGCTGGTCAATATCCCCGGCTGCCCGGCCATCCCCGAGGTATTCACCGGCGTCCTGGCCAATTTCCTGGTCTTTGGCAGCCTGCCCGAGCTGGATGAACTGCTGCGGCCCAAGACTTTCTATGCCCAAACCATCCACGACCGCTGCCTGCGCCGCCCATTCTACGAAGCCGGTAAGTTTGCCGAGTTCCTTCGACGATGAAGGCGCTCGCCAGGGTTGGTGCCTGTACAAACTGGGCTGCAAGGGCCCGACAACTTACAACTCCTGCGCCACGCTCAAGTGGAGCGGCGGGTTGTCCTTCCCGATCCAATCCGGGCATCCCTGCCTGGGCTGCTCACAGCCGGCCTTCTGGGATGGCGGCGGGTTCTACCAGGGCCAATCGGCGCCGTTAGACCGACCGGCGATCACTACCGCCGGGATTGCCGCGGCCGCCGGGGTTGTTTTGGCCGCGGGAGTGGGCCTATCCAACCAGGCACAAAAAAAAGCCGCCCACAGCGAAAAGAAAAACGAAGGGAAGTAGGAGATTACCATGACCTGGACTGACGTATTGACCTTTGCAAGAGGTGTATTTTTCCAGGCGGCGCTGCTGGTATTTGTGGCCGGAATGGTCTACCGCCTGGTACGGATTATTTTACTGGGGTGGCAGGCCGACCGGGTACCCGCGCGCGGCAGCAAAGTGGGCGGCGCTGCGGTTTCCTTTCTCAAGGGCATTATTATTTGGCCGTTTGTCCCCTGGGTTAAGAACACCTTCAAGCGAAACCCCATCATCTACATGGCCGGTGGATTATTCCACCTGGGCCTGTTTGTGGTGTTGATTTTAGGGACGGCCCACATGCTGGTCTGGAAGAGCCTGTTGGGCTTTGGCTGGCCGACCCTGCCTCTGCCCATCGTGGATTGGATGGCGGCTGCCACGATCGTGGCCATGATCGCGTTGTTCATCAACCGGCTGGTCAACCCGGTGCTGAAGCTGATCTCCGGCCCGGCGGAATGGCTCAACCTGCTGTTGGTCTTTCTGCCGATGGTCACCGGCTACGCCATGACCCACCACCTGTGGTTCCGCTATGAAGTGCTTTTTAGCCTGCATATGCTTTCGGTGGACGTGCTGCTGATCTGGATCCCGCTCAGCCGGATCTCGCACTTCATGTTCTATTTCTTCTCCAAGGCCATCCACGGGGCCGATTTTGGAAAACGGGCGGTCACACCCTAGGAGGGGCAGCATGGAAACTGATATTGCGATGAATACTTTTGTAAAAGAGACCGGCGGGTACGCTGCCTCCCAATTGGAAGCCTGCACGCGCTGTGGGATGTGCGCCGAGGCCTGCCATTTCTACCAGGCTACCGGCAACCCGGAATACGCCCCGGTCTGGAAAATCGAGCTGCTCAAGCGGGCCTACGAACAGCGCTTCACCCTGGCCGGCAAGTTCAAGCTGGCCGTGGGCATCGACAAACGCATCACCGACGAAGATTTGCACCACTTCAGCAAGATCGTCTATGAAGCCTGTACCCTGTGCAACAAATGCTCCATGGTTTGCCCGATGGGCATCCAGCTTGGGCCATTGATCCACGAGGTCCGCTCGGCCTTCTCCGAAGCGGGCATGGTGCCGGACGACCTGATGGCCGCGGTCAACAAACAGGTGGAAGAGGGCAGTCCGCTGGGCGTCACCGATGACGTGTTCGACAGCCGCATCGAATGGGTGGCCGACGAATGGGAAGTCGATATCCCGGTGGACGTCAAAGGCGCCGATACGCTGGTAGTCTTCAGCTCGATCGAGATCATGAAATTCCCCACCAACGTGGCCGCCATCGCCAAGATCCTCAACGCGGCCGGCGAAAACTGGACCCTGAGCACCAAGGCGCGCGAGGTGGTCAACTTCGGTTTCTACGAGGGCAACACCGAGCGCACCAAGATGTTCCTCCAGCGCGTTTTCGACGGCGCGGTGGAACTGGGCGTCAAGAAGCTGGTGGTCACCGAGTGCGGCCACGCCTACGATGCCCTGCGCTGGACCTCCTACAACCTGATGGACGTCCCCGAGGGACTGGAAATCACCCACATCGTCGGCCTGATCGGCGAATATGTCCACGCTGGGCGGATCAAGCTCAAGGAAGGCGCGCTCGACAACGACGGTACCATCACCTTCCACGATGCCTGCAAGATCCAGCGCCGCGGCGGGCATATCAAAGAACCACGTGAGATCCTCAACATCCTGGCTCCGCACGCTTTCAAAGAAATGAGCCCCAACAAGGAAGAGTTGATCTGCTGCGGCGGCGGGGGCGGCGTAATAGCCATCAAGGAAGCCGATCCCAACCGCTTCGCTGCCTTTCAATTGAAGGTTGACCAGGTCAACGCGGTCGGGGCCAAAACGGTTGCCATGAGTTGTTCTAACTGCCGCCTCCAATTCACCGACGGCGTCGAACATTTCAAACTGGATTGGAAAGTCACCGGGCTGGCGCAAATCGTCGCCGACGCCCTGATCGAAGAAGAACGCTAATGGTTACGGAACTTGTAGGAGGATAGTATGGCAGAACGAATTGTGATTGACCCCATTACCCGGATCGAGGGCCACCTGCGCATCGAGGCCGCGTTGGACGCGAACAACACCGTCACCGAGGCCTACTCGTCCGGTACGATGGTACGTGGCATCGAGATCATCCTGGAAGGCCGTGACCCCCGCGAAGCCTGGGCTTTTGCCCAACGCGCCTGCGGTGTTTGCACCACCGTGCATTCCTTTGCGTCGATCCGCTCGGTGGAAGACGCCCTGGGCATCAAGATCCCCAAGGCCGCCAACCTGATCCGTAACCTGATGATCGCCCAGCAGTACGTGCACGACCATGTGATGCACTTCTATCACCTGCACGCGCTGGACTGGGTCGACGTGGTCGCCAGCCTGAAGGCTGACCCGGCGCAGACCTCGGCCATCCAACAAAAAATCTCCTCCTGGGGCAATTCATCCCCGGCTTATTTTGCCGGCGTGCAGCAAAAGGTCCAGGCCATTGTGGACAGCGGCCAGCTTTCCATCTTTGCCAACGCCTACTGGGGCCACCCGGCCTACAAGCTGCCGGCTGAGGTCAACCTGCTGGCGGTAGCCCACTACCTGGAAGCCCTGGACTGGCAGAAAGACGCCACCAAGATCCATACCATCTTCGGCGGCAAGAATCCCCACCCCAACTTCGTGGTAGGCGGCGTGCCCATGCCGATCGACCTGAACAGCGATACGGCCTTGAACGCCAACCGCCTGTCGATCATCAGCGACTCGATCGATAAGATGATCAACTTCGTGGACCAGGTCTATTTACCCGACCTGATGGCTATTGCGCCCTACTACCTGGAATATGGCGGCCTGGGCGAGGGCCTGGGCAACTTCCTCACCTGGGGCGAGTTCCCCGGCGATGACAACAGCGATACCTCCAAGTTCCTGGTACCGCGTGCAGTCATCCTCAACCGCGACCTGAGCAACATCCAGGTGCCTGATCCGCGTGACTTCGAGCGTATGCAGGAATATGTGGCCCGCTCCTGGTATGACTACAATACCGGCGACCAGTCCGGCCTGCACCCCTGGCAGGGCCAGACGAAGTTCAATTACACCGGCCCCAAGCCGCCCTACGATTACCTGAACGTGGACGAAAAATACTCCTGGCTGAAGGCCCCCCGCTGGGCCGAAACCCCCATGGAAGTGGGCCCGCTGGCCCGTGTGCTGGTCATGTACGCCAACGGCCACGCCCAGACCAAAGAGCTGGTGGATATGGTCTTGAGCACGCTCAACGTGCCCATCGATGCCGTCTTCTCCACCCTGGGCCGCACGGCTGCCCGCGCTATCGAGACCAAAGTGTACGCCGACAATCTGCGCACCTACTACAACGACCTGGTCGCCGAGATCAAGGCTGGCAACACCCAGACCTTCAACGGTGAAAAATGGGAACCGACCACCTGGCCGTCCCACGCCGAGGGCTTTGGTTACATGGAAGCCCCGCGCGGCGCCCTGGGCCATTGGATCGTGATCGACAACGGCAAGATTCAGAACTACCAGATGGTCGTGCCGACCACCTGGAACGGCTCACCACGCGACCACAAGGGACAGCCCGGCGCTTATGAAGCTTCGCTGGTCGGCACCCCGCTGGCCAAGCCCGAATGGCCGCTGGAAATCCTGCGCACCATCCATTCCTTCGACCCCTGCATGGCCTGCGCCATCCACATGGTCGATGCAGAAGGCCAGGACCTGGGCGAAGTCGCCACCGGCTTGAGCGTGTGCGTAAGCTGACCGGGTTATGACTGAAAACCTCCGCAAAGTCGTATTGGGGTTAGGCAATGTGCTTAACCGCGATGAGGGATTGGGCGTTCAGGCCTTAAAGCGCCTGGACGCCCAATTAGGGGACCAACCCGGCCTGGAACTGCTGGACGGCGGGGTGCTGGGCCTTAACCTGTTGATGATCGTGGAAGAATGCAGCCACCTGCTCATTCTGGACTCGGTCAACGTGGGCAAGCCGGCCGGCACGGTGGTCGAGCTGCGCAAAGAGCAAATTCCCCTGTATGCCGGGGTCAAGTTATCCCAGCACCAGGTCACCTTCCAGGAAGTGTTAGGGCTGGCCAACGTACGCGGCTTCCTGCCCGAGCACCTGCACCTGGTCGGCATCCAGCCCGAGGACCTGTCTATCGGTCTGGAAATGAGTGCGACGGTGGAAAAAGCCCTGCCGGAGGTGGTTTCCCGCGCCCGGCGAGTGCTGGTGGAGTGGGGTCTGGTGGAAAAATCAGCTCAGGTTCGTTAACAATATAGGGCAGGGCTTGCTGGCAATTACCTCGGCCTGCCGGGGCTAAACCCTCATCCCGGCCTTCCCCACGCTTCGCGGAGGGGGAAGGAGCAAGAAACGGAGAGGCGTTGTTGGCCCGCCAATGCTTCGGTTGGCCGGCGCAGACCCTCATCCCGGCCTTCCCCACGCTCCGCGGAGGGGGAAGGAGCAAGAAACGGGGAGGCGTTGCCGGGTAGCCAATGCTGCGGTTGGCCGGCGCAGACCCTCATCCCGGCCTTCCCCACGCTTCGCGGAGGGGGAAGGAGCAAGAAACGGGGAGGCGTTGCCGGGTAGCCAATGCTTCGGTTGGCCGGCGCTGACCCTCATCCCGGCCTTCCCCACGCTTCGCGAAGGGGGAAGGAGCAAGACGTTTCATCAGGAGCAATTTATGGAAAAAGCAAACGAATTCAACATCGGGGAAGAAACCTATTCACTGCCCGAGGATCGCTGCTACGGCCGCGAGAACCACATGTGGGCCCAGTACGACCCAGAAAAGGGTGAGGTCATCGTGGGCATCGACGCGCTGGGGTTGGCGGCCCTGGGTGACCTGGCTTACGTCACCTTACTGCCGGTGGGCACCACCGTCCGGCGCGGCAAATCGCTGGGCACGCTCGAGGCGGCCAAGATGGCCGGCGACCTCAAGTCCCCGGTCAGCGGCGTGATCGTGGCCCGCAACGAGGCCACCGTGCGCAACCCGGGCCTGGTCAACCAGGACTCGCTACCGCGCGGGCTGGCTGGTGACCATCCGCCCCAGCGACTGGCAGAACGAATCACAGCAGTTGGTCTCCGGCGGCGAGCTGCCCGTCTGGGTCGAAACCGAGCTCGAGCGCTATCGCCAGCAAGGTTGGATCGACTGATGGACTGGCGCCTGATCTGTGATGACGGCGTCACGGCCTCCTTTGGCCTGAGCGCCGACGAGACCATCGCTGAGCGAGTCGGCGCCGGTACGTCGGTGCCGACCCTGCGCCTGTACAGCTACCGCTCCTACTGCGCCCTGGTCGGCCGTTTCCAGAACGTGGACCACGAGCTGCGGGTGGACTTCTGCCGCGAGAACAACATCCCTATCAACCGCCGGCCGACCGGCGGCGGCGCGATCATCATGGGCGAGGACCAGCTCGGTGTGGCCCTGACCCTGCCCGCCCACGTGGACGACACCTACAGCCGCGCGCGCGAAATCATGACCCAATTCTCGACCGCCCTGGTCCAGGGGCTGAAACCCTGGGCATCGACGCCCACTTCCACCGCAAGAACGACATTGTGGTCAACGGCAAGAAGATCGTCGGGCTGGGTATCCATCGCGCCCAGATCGGACGGGTTGCTCTTCCACGCCAGCGTGCTGGTCGACCTGGACGTGCCCTACATGCTGCGGGTGCTCAACACGCCCTTCGAGAAAATTTCCGACAAAGAAATCGCGGCCATCGGCGAACATCTCACCACCGTACGGCGCGAGACCGGCTCGCGGATCACGGTGCCCGAGGTGCGCAAGATCATCATCCAGGCCTACGAACAGACGATGGATGTGAACCTGGTCCCCGGTTATTTCAGCGACGAAGAGTTGAAGGACATCCGTACCCTGGAACGCGAAAAATACCAGAGCGACGATTGGATCTACCAGACCTCGCAGGTGGAGGACACCTCCGGCGGCAGCAAGATCAAGACCCCCGAAGGTCTGATCGACGTGCGCGTGACCATGGCCGGTGCGACCATCAAGGCGGCCTACATCGGCGGTGACTTTTTCGCTTCGGCCGCGGCCGTGGCCGAACTGGAAGGGGCCCTACGCTGGCATTCCGGCCAGCCCGAGAAGGTGGCCGCAGCATTGGAAGAAGTTTATATGCGCCGGCGCGAAGAATTCAACAGCCTCCCGCTCGAATATATTGTCCTGGCGGTGCAAAAAGCGGTCGCCCGCTCGCTCGCAGTTGGAAAGCCAGGCCGGAGAGCCGGCCGGAGAAACGAATGGCTGAAGTGCTCCAGGTGGCAGAGAACCAGGCGGGACTGTCTGATTCGGCTGCCGTTTTCGCGCAGTGCCAGGCAATCCGCCAGGCCAATTTTTCCGCCGAGATCCTTTTCCACACGCCCGGCTTTCGCGGCTACCAGACCGGCGACCACGACAACCTGGCCAGCGACGAATTCGTCACCGTCAGCCTGACCGGCACCGCCTGCGCGCTGAACTGCGCCCATTGCAACACCCGCATGCTGCGCGGCATGACCGATTTACATCATTTTCAAGGCTCGCTCTTCGACCTATGCGCCTCGCTGGCCGAGCGCGGCACCCGTGGTGTGTTGATCTCGGGCGGCAGCGACCGCCAGGGGCGGGTGCCCCTGCTGGCCCAGGTGCCGGAGATCGCTCGTATCCGCCGCGAGCTGGGTCTGGCCGTGCGCGTCCACGTGGGTTTGCCGGACGAAGAAACCTGCGCGGCCCTAGGCGCACTGGACCTCGACGGCGCGATGATCGATATCATCGGCCACCGCGACACGATCCGCGACGTCTATCACCTGCCGGCCGACCCCGAAGATTACGAGGAGGCCCTGGCCTGGCTGGAAAAGTATCACGTTCCCAGCGTGCCGCACATTGTGCTGGGCCTGCACTTCGGCCGCCTGCTGGGCGAAGAACGCGCCCTGGAGATGGTCACCCGCCACCCACCCAAGCTGCTGGTGCTGGTGGTGCTGACCCCCATCTCGCGCACCGAGATGTCCGGCGTCACGCCACCCTCGGCGGAAGAGATCGGCGCCTTTTTTGTCAAAGCGCGCCGGGCCTTCCCCACCACGCCGGTGATGTTGGGCTGTGCGCGCCCGTTGGGCAGCCTCAAGACCACCATCGACCGCCTGGCCGTGGACGCGGGCCTGAACGGCATCGCCTTCCCCGCCGCGGACGTCATCGACTACGCCCGCCAGGCCGGCCTGCAACCGCAGTTCATCAATGCTTGC
This sequence comes from uncultured Chloroflexia bacterium, assembly GCA_963704755.1. Taxonomy (GTDB): domain Bacteria; phylum Chloroflexota; class Anaerolineae; order Anaerolineales; family Anaerolineaceae; genus Bellilinea. The sequence continues at coordinate 3,106,522 of OY969938.1, read as the reverse complement.
TGCGGGGTGGAATTTAACCACAGATGGACACAGATGCACACAGATAAAGAATCAAAAAAAGATGTGTTTGCTGGGGCGAAGCCCCAGCAAACACATCTTTTTGGGTTTTATAAAATCTTCATCTGTGTCCATTCGTGTGCATCTGTGGCCAACATTTCTTAAGTGAGGATAGATTATGGCGAAAGTCACCGTACCCGCCAGCCAACAAGCAGAACTTTACCAAATCAGCCCGGAATATGTGCGCATCAGCATGGCAGCGGCCATCGAATTGGGGCTTAAGCCCGGCCGGATCTACCGCAGCACCTGTGACTGCATCAATTTGCTGCAAAACTACCCCGAAGGCTGCTACGCCAACTGCACCTACTGCGGGCTGGCCCGCGAGCGCCCCGGGATGCCCGAAGACAACACCTTTATCCGCGTAGCCTGGCCGCTCTACCCCACCGACCTGGTGGCCGAAAAGATCGCCGAACTGGAAGCCAAACGTGAGGTCGGGCGGGTGTGCGTTTCGCAGGTGCAGGATCACCGCGCCAACGACGACCTGATGGACATCATCCAGCGGGTGCACAGCCGCGCCCCGCAGGTGCCCATCGCCGCGCTGGTCAGCGCCACCTTGATGGACGAACAAAAGCTGCGCGAGATCCGCGCGGCCGGTGTGGATATCATCGGCATCGGCCTGGACGGCGCTACCGAAGAGATCTTCGACCAGGCCCGTGGCAAACAGACCCGCGGCCCGCACAAGTGGGATTACCACTGGCAGATGATCCGCCTGGCGCGCGACCTTTTTGGGTCGCTGAACGTCAACTGCCACGTCATCGTCGGCCTGGGCGAGAGCGACCGCGACCTGTTCGAACTGTTCTTCCAGCTCCACGACGAACAGATTGCCGCCTACCTGTTCTCGTTCAACCCCGAGCCGGGCACGGTCACCCAGGACCAGCCCCGCCAGCCGATCGCCCGTCACCGCCGGGTGCAACTGGTCAAATACCTGATCGAGAACGGCCAGATTGCGCCGAATGCCATCAGCTACGATGAAGCCGGTAACCTGCTGCACCTGGACGCGCCCGAAGCGGCCGTGGAGGCCGCCATCCGCGCGGGCATTCCTTTCATGACCGACGGCTGCCCCAACCGGCATGGGGTTATGGCCTGCAACCGCCCCTACGGCTCCTATCGCCCCGGCGAGGAATACCGCGACTACCCCTTCCAGCCAGACGCCGACGACCTGGCCATCATCCGCCAGCAAATGCGGCTGGAGGAAGTGTGGTCTCAGGCCGCCCTGGCCGCCGACTGAGACGGCCGGGAATTTTCCCGGCCCCCACCCCTACCCCTCCCCCAGCGAATAGAGCCCGGGATAGCCAGGCTTATTTCGCTGGGGGAAGGGAAAGAAATACAGAGGAGAGGGGCCTTTGGCCCCTCTCCTCTTAAATCTTCTCCCCTCCCCGCATATAACCTCTGTTTTACACAGGCTTTTGCCAGCGGGGAGGGGGCAGGGGGAGGGGCTGAATAAGCCCTCCCACAGACCTCTATGAACCCGATTCGCCTGATCAACCTCGGCAGCCTCCCTTCCCCCCAGACCCAGGCCATCTACCATGCCCTGGCCGAGGGCATGGACGACGATTCGCCCGATACGATCGTCCTGTGCCGCCCGCGCGAGCCATACCTGTGCCTGGGCTACCACCAGGTCTTCGAAAGCATCTTCGACCCGCAGGAATGCGCCCGGCGCGGCCTGCCGGTGCTGCGCCGGCGGATCGGCGGCGGGGCGACCTACCTGGACGAGAACCAGGTCTTCTACCAGTGCATCTTCCACCGGCAGCACATGCCGGTGATGTTCAAGGACATCTTCGCCTTCGCCCTGGCCGCCCCGGTGCTGGCCCTGGGCCGGCTGGGCCTGAACGCCGCCCTGCACGAGGTCAACGAGATCGAAGTGGACGGGAAGCGCATCGCCGGGACCGGCGGAGGCCAGATCGGTGAAGCGACCGTGGTGGTGGGCAATCTGCTGTTCGATTTCGATTTCGCCGCCATGGCGGCCGTCTGGCAGGCGCCCACCCCCGCTTTCCGCGGGCTGGCCCAAAAAGCCCTGCGCGAGCGGATCACCTGCCTGAATGAGCTGCTGCCGGGGATCACAGCGGAGCAGGTCGCTGACCTGCTGATCGACGCCTATGCCGAAACGATGGGCCGGCCGCTGCAACCAGGCCAATTAACCTCTGCCGAATTAGAAGCCGTAGAGTTCCAGGCAGCCGAACTGGCCGCGACCGATTTCCTGGCCCTGCACCGCCCCGATACGGCCGTCGCGCCGGTGCAAAACCTGAAAATCTCGGCCCGCGCCAGCATCCGCTATGAGGAGGCTGGCCTGGCTGGCTATACGATTAAGGGCAACTTCTGGCTGGCCGGCGAGACCATCCAGGAAGCCGTCCTGGAATCGCAGCCCACTCACGATTGGCATAGGCTGGAAGAACGCCTGCGTGGCCAGCCCTTCGACCAGTGGAATGCGTTGCTGGCCAAGGAATGTTAATCCACAGAGGGAAGTTAAACCACGGAGACACGGAGGACACGGAGAAGAAAAAAGAAAGGTTTAAAAACGCATCTCGAATTTGCTTAGTTCTTTGCCTTACAATTTAAATCCCTGGTTTTCAAAATTGTTATAATTTGTATCTAAAGTTCTTCTCTTTGAACTCTGTGCCCCTGGTTGATACATTGCACATTTGCGTAAAGGCCGCGTTCTAACGATGCGTTCCGGGCACGCCTGGGAAAGCCAGCAGTCCGTTTATTCGATCCTGTTCGAAATTTCAGCCCTCAAACGCACCCAACGACGGCGCTCTTGCTAAGAATTCTTCTCAGCGTGCTCTGCGCCTCTGCGGTGATTTTTCTTCTCTTTTTCTTCTCCGTGTTCTCCGTGTCTCCGTGGTTATTTCTTAAGGAGGAAAAAAGCCCATGGATTTCTACTTTTTGGATGCTGTTTCCTGGGAATACAGCCAGGCCCTATACCACGCCGCCGCCCACCTGGGCCGCGAAGCCTTATTCGTACTGCGCCCGGCCACGCCTTACGTCTGCATCGGTTTCCACCAGGACGCCCAGCAGGAAATCGACCTGGAATACGCCGCCCAACACAATATTCCCGTCTTTCGCCGCGAAGTCGGCGGCGGGGCGGTTTTCCTGGACGGGCAGCAGCTTTTCTTCCAGTTGATCCTGCGCCGCGACCGGCCGGGTGTGCCGGCCAACATCGCCGAGTTTTACCGCAAGTTCCTCGGCCCGGTCATCGACACCTACCGCGCGTTCGGCGTGCCGGCCGAGTACAAACCGGTCAACGACATCGTCGCCCAGGGCCGCAAGGTCTCCGGCACCGGCGCCGCACAGGTAGAGGACATGCTCATCCTGGTGGGCAATTTCATCCAGGATTTCGACTACGACACCATGACCCGCGTGCTGCGGGTGCCGGACGAGAAATTCCGCGACAAGGTTCACAAGACCATGTACGAAAACCTGTCCACCTTCCTGCGCGAGACCGGCCGCATCCCCGCCAACGCCGACCTGGCCGCCGAGCTGGCCCGCCTGTACACACCCCTGCTGGGAGAAATGACCCCCAAAGAGCTGGACGGCGAACTAACCGCCAAAGCCGACGAACTGCTAGCCGAAATGAACACACCCGAATGGCTGCTGGCCAACGACCGCCGCCGCCCGGACGCGGCCCAGGTCAAGATTGCCGAGGGCCTGTATGTGGTGCAGAAGATGCTCAAGACCCCCGGCGGACTGATCCGCGTGACCGCGGTCAACCGCGACGGCCGGCTGGACGACGTGCACATCTCCGGCGATTTCTTCTTCTTCCCGGCCGACAGCCTGCTCGAACTGGAGCAGGCTCTGAAGGGTGTCTCCATCGAGAGCGAAGCCATCACCAACGCAGTGACCGAATTCTACCGGCAGCACCAGGTCCAATCGCCCGGCGTTGTCCCGGCCGACTTTGCCCAGGTGCTGGGAATGTAGCTTAATCCCTCCCCCAAAAACGGTTTTTTTGGGGGGGAGACCAGGAGCTTTCAGGTGTAGTTTTTATTCCTACTCAGTCTCGTTCGGAAAAGCGGGGTGTTTTTATTGTTTATCGCGTGCTTCGCACGCGATAAACAATAAAAACACCCCGCTTTTTTGCGGTAGCTGAGACGCGATCACACCGGCCCACGCGCACTGGACGGCCGGCGCAGCGCCCCCCTTCCCTGCTTTCCCCCAAATTGGTTTTTGATTTGGGGGAAAGCGCCAGTTTCCTCCCCCAAAATCCAAAAACGGGATTTTTGGGGAGGTTTTTTATTCTTCCAAAAAGTTATACCAATCATAAATTCCATCTAAACAAGATTTAAACATCTTACCTTTATGATGCTTTCCAGTAAGGCAGGGTGCGAATTTTCCCAAAGACCTTTTCAATAAAAGATTTTTTGAAATGGCTCAACCTGATGGGCATGAACCCCGGATTTGCGGTGGTTGCAGGGGTACCTTCCCATAAACCCCACGGTTCCAGAAATTTCTTGCCCATGCCCGAGAAATTGCATTTTATTTTTTGACTGGGGTACGAAATCCATATCGGAGGTTTTTAATGAAAGAAAGCAAAATATCAGTCGATCTCAAGCCCGCCAAACGCACCAGGAAATGGTGGTTATGGGTCCTGGTGATCGTAGTCGTCGGCGGAGGGGTAGGCACCTGGCTGGCGCTGACCCAAACCAATCTCTTTACTGCCAAAGCCGAATCCCAGAGCAACGCGGACTTCTATACCTCCCCGGTGCGCGTCGGCGATATTATCGAATCGACCTCTGGTTCCGGCACCCTGGAAGCCAGTCGTTCAATGGATTTGAGCTTCTCGACCGCCGGGACGGTAAAGACCTTGAACGTGGCCGTGGGCGACCAGGTCACCGCCGGCGAAGTGCTGGCGGAGTTGGATAATACCGAAACACTCGAAGCGGCTGTGGCCAGCGCCCAGTTAGCGTATCTCCAGGCGCAGCAATCCATGGATGATTTATACGCAAACGCCGGCCAATCCCTGGCCCAGGCCTATATCGACTACCTGGATGACCAGGACAGCGCCAACGCGGCCGACCAGACCCAGCAAAAAACCGATTCCACCCGCTGCAGCAGTACTCAAATCAAAAATCTAACTACCCAGTTGCAACGGGCCAAAGATCAGCTCGATAAATTGACTTCTGAAAGCACCGACCAGGAATGGGACGACGCCAAGAGCCAGTACCAGACCGTCGCCGCCAACTATGCCTACTGCATTTCCTATACCGATCTCGAAAAGACCGAAGCCAGCGCTCAGGCGACCATCGCGGCCAATACCCTGCAAAGCTCCGAGAAAACATACGACACCCTGAAAGATAACGCCGGGATCGACCCCAACGAGCTGACCATCGCCGAAGTCACTTTACGCCAGGCTGAACTGGAGCTGGAAGTTGCGCAAGAGAACCTGGCCGGCGCAACGATTACCAGTCCCATCGACGGAACCGTGATGTCGATCGCGGCCGGACAGGGCGAATACGTCAGCGGCGGTACCTTTATCACCGTGGCCGACCGCAGCGACCCGCAACTGGCCATCTATATGGATGAAGCTGACCTGGACTACCTGGTGGTTGGCACCAAAGTGGAAGTGACCTTCGATGCGGTCCCCGACCAGACCTTCGATGGCGAAATCACGGAGGTCAACCCCTTGCTCCAGTCTACCGCCGGCTATTCGGTCGTGACCGGCGTGGCCAAGATTACAGACGACAGCTTTACCAGCATCGCTAACACTCTGCCCCTGGGGCTGAACGCTTCGGTGGAAATTATCCTGGCCGAATCCAAGGATATTCTGGAAGTTCCGGTCGAAGCGATCCACAATCTGGGTGACGGCCAATATGCCGTTTCAGTGGTGAATAATGATGGATCCCTGACTTTACGGGTGGTTCAAGTCGGCCTGATGGATGACGCATTTGCCGAAATCAAGAGCGGCTTGAGCGAAGGGGAAGTCGTATCGACCGGGACCGTCGAGACGACCAAATAAACGGCCCAATCAAGAAGCGAGGAAATCGATGCAAAGAAAAATGAAGCTCTGGCTTGGGCTGGCCGTCGTCGTCGTCCTGGGATTGGTCGGTTGGGGTGTCTATACCTTGATCGAGAAGAACACTGCCAATTCCCAGGCCGCCGGCAGCAGCTACCAGACCCAAAAGGCCAGCATTGGCAATCTGACGACCACGGCTTCCGGCTCCGGCAGCCTGATCGCAGGCGACCAGGTGGACTTGACCTTCCCTGTCGCCAGCACCGTGGCTCAGCTAAACGTGCAGGTCGGTGATACGGTCACAGCCGGCGAAACCCTGGCCGTCCTGGACGGTGGGGATGAGCTGGAAGAAAACCTGGAGACCTTGCAAACTGAACTGGATAGCGCCAAACAAGACCTGGCCGATTTACAAAACACTGGGACCGAGTTGATAGCCGAGGCCCAGGGAGATCTTGCGGACGCTCAGTCGGCCTACCAGGACGCACTGGATAACCTGCACCAAAAAGGCGACCCGCGCTGCCAGGTAAGCCTGACCAAGTCTTACTACAACCAGTATGTAGATATCAAGAAACAATACGATTATTGGGACGAGGAATATAAAAAATATTACCAGGGGACCTCGGTTTACGGCATCCAGTACATCGAAGAGCACATGGACCCGCTGAAAACCAGCATGGATAAGGCCCTCATCACCTACCAGTACTGCGAAAGCTACACCGACCAGGAAATTGCCGAGTCACAGGCTAACCTCGATCTGGCCAAGGCCCAAATGGACCAGGCTCAAAAGACCTACGATGACCGGGTCGCCAGCAACGGCGCTACTCCTGAAGAATTAGCTCTGGCCGAAGCCAAAGAAAAAGACCTCGAAATGCAAGTCAACGTTGCCCAGCAGCAAATCGCTAACCTGACCCTCGTCGCGCCCATGGACGGCACCGTTACTTCGATCGCCGCTGCCGAAGGGGAAACCGTGGATACTTCTGCCTTTATCACTTTGGCTGACTTGAACACACCCCAGGTGCAGTTCTACGTGGATGTATCCGACCTGGAAAACGTAGCCGTGGGTTGTTCGGCCCAGGTCACTTTCAAAGCCGCCGAGGAACGGGTTTACCAGGGTGTCATATCCGAACTATCGCCGAAAGTGAGCGGTAATGGGATGTCCAGCACGCTGGTAGGGGTCATCGACCTGTCAGACAATTCCATCCTGGCCAACAAGGTCCTGCTGCTCGGCGCCAACGCAACCGTCAACGTCACCTGCAGCCAGGCCCAAAACGTCCTCCTGGTTTCAACCGAAGCTCTGCACCAGGCAGATGACGAGAGCTACTACGTCTATGTGCTCAACCAGGATCAGCCGGAGAAACGCACGGTCGAAGTAGGCCTGAAGACGTCCTCCTATGCCCAAATCCTGAGCGGTTTGAGCCAGGGTGATCAGGTTGTGGTCGGAAGCGTTTCAGTTCAAAACTGAGGCCATCGCAAAATCACAACCTTATGCACGAAAAACTAAGCAGATACAAAGTTTGTAACTTCTCGATAAATGGGGCGCGGGGTGTTTTGGGCGGGTGAAACCTGCCCAAAACACCCCATCCACCCCGAATTATTGAGAAGATACGAAAGTTTCATCAGAACACGAAGGAATGGTGATAAACATGAAAAATGGTATGAAAAAGAAGACAATCAAACCCTGGATCATCACAATAGTGGTTTTGTTACTGGCCGCGGGCGGGTATGGCGCATATTCCCTCTGGCTGCATCCGGCACCCACAGCCCAGGGTGAAAGCCAGGATTATCAAACGACCAAAGTGCGGACCGGCAGTATCGTTCTCTCGGCCACCGGCACCGGAACGCTGATCGCCGGGGAAGAAAGCGACCTGAGCTTTTCTACCTCCGGCACAGTTGAGACGCTCAACGTGAGCCTGGGCGATAAGGTCACCAAAGGCGACGTGCTGGCCGAGTTGAGCCCGGAAAACCTCCAGACCCTGCAGGATGCGGTCACCACCGCCACGGTCAACCTGGCTTCGGCCAAGAGTGATCTGGCCGACCTGGAGAGCAGCGCCAACTCCAACCTGGCCGACGCTGAAGTCGCCCTGGCCGAAGCCAAAGAGACCTACACGGATGCCCAGAGCAGCCTGAAATGGACCGGCCTGGCCCGCTGCGACGAAGATACCATCGATGATGACTATCAGAAATACCAGCTTTATCAAAAAGAACTAAACCAGTATTCCCAGAGCCAGTACGACGACAGCGCCTATTACCGCGCGAATATCCAGCCGATCGAGACGCTGCGCAACCAGTACTACAACCAGTACGTTTATTGCTCCGGCTACACCGATTATGAAATCACCTCATCCCAGGCCGACCTGGTCAAAGCCGAAGCCAATGTAAAGACCACCCAGGCTACCCTGGATGAGCTGAAAGCCAACAGCGGCATCGACCCCGATACCCTGCTGGAAAAAGAAAACGCGGTGTCTTCGGCTCAACTGGCGCTGGAACAGGCCCAAAAAAATCTTGCCGGCGGAACGCTGGTCGCGCCTTTCGATGGGACCATCTTGTCGGTAGCCGGCGAGGCCGGTGACGACGTCGGCACGAGTACTTTCATCACCATCGCCGATCTCGAGCATCCCAAAATCCAGTTCTACCTGGACGAGACCGACATGGCCAACGTGGCCGTAGGCTACGAAGCCGATGTGACCTTCGATATCCTGCCCGACACCACTTTCGAGGGCACGGTCACCCAGATCGATCCCAGCTTGCAGAGCGTCAACGGGTCGATGGTGGTCGAGGGCCTGGCTGAAATCGACCTATCCGACGCCTCGGCGGATGTGAACCTGCCGCTCAACGCCAGCGCTGCGGTCGATATTATCGGTGGTAAAGCCGAAAACGTACCCATCGTCCCGGTAGAGGCCCTGACCGACCTGGGTGATGGCACTTACTCCGCCTTTGTGGTGGAGAACGGCCAGCTAACCATGCACGTCGTCGAGGTAGGCCTGATGGACTACTCCTACGCTGAAGTCAAATCCGGCCTGGAAGTCGGCGACGTCGTTTCGACCGGTATTTCTGAGGTGAGCAATGGCCAGTGAAGTCATTATCGAAACGAAAAATCTAAAGAAAGTTTATGGAACCACCCAGATCCAGGTAACCGCCTTGAACGGGATTGACATGAAAATCTACGCGGGCGAGTTTGTGGCCATCATGGGCCCCAGCGGTTCCGGCAAGAGCACCCTGATGAACATCCTGGCCTGCCTGGACCGGCCTACCGAAGGGCAATACCTCCTGGCCGGCGAAGACGTCAGCGGGATGACGCGGGCCGAACTGGCCCAGGTGCGCAACCGCAGGCTTGGATTTGTCTTTCAGTCCTACAACCTGCTGCCACGCATGAATGCCCTGGAAAATGTCATGCTGCCGCTGATGTACGAACGGCAGGACCGCAAAGATATGGCCTCGCGCCGGGAAATCGCCGAAGCGGCCATCGAAGATGTGGGCCTGACCGAACGGATGCATCACCTGCCTAAAGAACTCTCCGGTGGGCAGCAGCAGCGTGTGGCCATTGCCCGGGCGCTGATCAACGACCCCATCATGATCCTGGCTGACGAGCCTACCGGCAACCTGGATACCCAATCCAGCCTGGAGATCATGGATTTGCTGCACCAACTGCACGACCGCGGCCGCACCATCGTCATGGTCACCCACGAACCCGATATCGCCTTGCATACCCAACGAATCATCTATATTCGCGATGGCAAGCTGGACTCGGATCGCAAGAACGGGCACACCGCTTACCAGGCGAAAGAAGCATATCAAAAATCTTTGAAATCGAGTGAGGAACACCATGTTAATAGTTGAACTCATCCGGGTGGCCTGGAAAAGCCTTTTATCGAATAAATCGCGCTCGATCCTCACCATGCTCGGTGTAATTATCGGTGTGGCGGCTGTGATCGTCATGATGTCGATCAGCGCCGGTACCGAAGCGAGCATCTCCGATGCGATCACCGGGTTGGGGACGAACCTGATCTATATCCGCTCGTCGGGGATGAACCGGATGATGCCCGGGCAATCCAGCTCCTCATCCGGGACCGGCCTGGTCTATGACGACGTGGCCGCCATCCGCGACAGCATCTCCGGTTTGGACGGTGTGGCTGTCGAGCAAAACACCACCGAAACCGTCAAGTACAGCGACATCACCCTGGACGACATCTCTCTGATCGGCACCACCCCCGACTACCTGACCGTCCGCGACGTGGACCTGGGCGATGGGCGCTTTGTCACCAGCAGCGACCTGGATAAATCGGCCAAAGTGGTCGTGCTGGGCAGCGATCTGGCCACGGAACTGTTCGGCACCAGCGACCCAATCGGCCAACTGATCACCGTGGGCGATATCAAGCTGACCGTGGTCGGGGTCATGGCTCCCAAGGGCCTGGTTTCCGGCGTAGATTTCGACACCCAGATGTACGTGCCCATCACGCTGGTCTTTGATAAGTACATGCCTTCCATGTTTGCCCGTTTCATGGGCGACAGCATCAATACCATCTATGTGGCTGTGGATAAAGACGCCAACATGGATTCGGTCATCCTGCAAACGACTCTGCTCCTGGCCAAACGGCACGACGTCAGCACCGACAGCCTCGACTTTACCATCCAGACCCAGGAAGACATCATCTCCGCCCAGGAATTGACCACGTCTTCCTTCCGTACCCTGCTGACCTGGGTCGCTGCGGTGTCCTTGTTGGTCGGCGGTATTGGCATCATGAACATCATGCTGGTTAGCGTCACCGAACGGACCCGCGAGATCGGCTTACGGCAGGCCATCGGCGCCACACCCGGCGATGTGCAGATCCAGTTCCTGTCGGAGGCCCTGATGCTCAGCCTGATCGGCGGGTTGATCGGAGTCTTGGGCGGTATCGGCGGCAGTATCCTGTTTGGGCAGTTTGGCGGGATGCGGACGGTGATTTTACCGTACTCCATCTTGCTGTCCTTTACCTCCGCTGCCCTGGTTGGAATCATCTTCGGGTATATCCCGGCTCAACGGGCCGCCCAGTTGGATCCTATCGAAGCGCTGCGCCACGATTAAAAAGCTTTTGTAGGTAAGTTTTCGTGGCGTAGCCACGAAAACTTACCTACAAATCACCTCTTATTTAAAGAAATCTCGACAAGTTACAAAAATTTAAGAAAGGAAACTTAAGAATGAAAAAAGTTTTTACGAGCATTGTGGTCGTCTTGATCCTGACAATGCTGGCAGCCTGCGGCGGAAACGCTACGGCTACCCAGAATCAAGCGAGCGATACCCAATCGTCCGCGGATAATAATGGTACTCAGGTGGACAGCAGTTCCACCAGCAGCGGGCAGGCGTCCGAGGGGTTGATCCTGGCAGCCGGCACCCTCAAGTTGGAAGGCACCGACCTGGCCGTGACCAAAGATCAGGCCACCCAACTGCTCCCGTTGTGGAAAGCGGTGCGCAGTTTTGCCTCCAGCGACACGATCACCGAAAGCGAAATCGACGCGGTCTATCAACAGATCGAGCAGGAGCTGACCAGCGACCAGATGCAGGCGATCAACGAGATGAACATCACCCAGGACAGCATGCAGAGCATCCTTTCCGACCTGGGTTATAACCAGATGCCTAACGCCAGCGGTACCGATACCGGCACCAGCACCGGCGGTTTCCCGGACGACGGCTCCTTCCCCCAGGGTGGGCCGGATGCCGGCGGTGGCTTCCCCGGTGGTGTTGCACCTTCCGGTGGTGGTGCTGGTGGCGGTGGCTTCCCTAGCGGTGGTGCTGGTGGCGGCGGGTTCGCCGGTGGTGGTGCTGGTGGCGGTAATTTCACCGGCGCGAACGCTTCGGCCCAGGGTACCGAGAATCCACAGATGGCTACCCAGGTCGCTGAAATGAGGGCCCGCACGGCTTCCATTCCGATGATGCTGTTGAGCCCGATCATCAACGTGCTCAGCGAACGGGCCGGGGTTGCGACCCCCACCCCCGAAGTTCCCCCTGCGATGGAGCAATCCACTCCCACACCGGAGGGATAGGCTTTGGTTTTTAATATAGAGTACCGGTCGCAACACGACCGGTACTCTATATTTAATTTGTCGATTACCTGGCTTTCGTAAGAGGTAGGGGTGTTTTTATTGTTTTTCACATGCTTCGCACGTGAAAAACAATAAAAACACCCCTAAAGTCCACGATCTACCAGTACTGGTGCACCCCGGCGCGGATGCGCCCATCGTAGATCGCTTTGATTTTGTCCATCACGTCCGTCGAAAGTGGGGCTAAGTCGGCCGCTTTACAGTTGTCCTCGGCCTGGGACGGCCGTTTGGCGCCTGGAATAGCGCAGGTGACCGCGTCGAACATCAGAATCCAGCGCAAAGCAAACTCGGCCATGCTCCAGCCGGCCGGGACCAGCTCGCGCAGCTCGTCCACGGCTCGCAGGCCCAACTCGTAGTCCACCCCGGAGAAGGTTTCGCCGCGGTCGAAGGATTTACCGTGGCGGTTGTAATTGCGGTGATCGCCGGCCGAAAAGGTGCTGGCTGCGCTCATTTTGCCGGTCAGCAGGCCCGAGGCCAGCGGCACACGCGCCAGAATGCCTACCTGGCGGGCCCTGGCCTGGCCAAAGAACAGCTCGGCCGGGCGCTGGCGGAAGATGTTGAAGATGATCTGCACGGTTTGCACGCCCGGGTACTCGACGGCCTTGAGGGCCTCTTCGACCTTCTCGACACTGACCCCGTAATTGCGCAGCTTGCCCTGCGAGACCAGGTCATCCAGCACCCCGAACACCTCCGGCTGATAATACACTTCGGTCGGCGGGCAGTGCAGTTGCAGCAGGTCCAGCGACTCCACGTCCAGGTTTTTGAGGCTGCGCTCCACAAAGGCGGTCAGGTTGGCGCGGTTGTAGCCGGCCGCCACGTGCGGGTCCAGCCGCCGGCCGGCCTTGGTGGCTATGTGAATCTCTTCTTTGCGTTCCTTTTTTAGTTTGGCCAGCAGGCGCTCCGAGCGCCCGTCGCCATAGACGTCGGCGGTGTCGAAAAAGTTGACCCCCAGGTCGGCCGCCCGCCGTAAGGCCTCCAGCGATTCCCGGTCGTCCACATCCCCCCAGGCGCTGCCAATGGCCCAGGAGCCAAAACTGATAGTTGAAACCTGCCAACCCGTACGGCCTAATATCCTGTATTTCATGATTATCCTCCCATGCAATCTTAAAGCATTTTACTATGGTACTGCTCAACCTGATGGATACGAACCCCTAATTTGAGGTATTTGCGAGAGTGAAGCTCTTGCAAATACCTCAAATTAGGGAACTCCTTCAAACTGGCACCCCTGTCCAAATCAAGCGGACCAATTGGTCGACCGTTGAGGAAGGATTGGGAAAATCGTCCCAATTGTTCTCGCTCAAAGAGCGCAGCTCCTCTGAATATTGCAGGGCAAGGCTTGTGCGCTCCTTTAGAATGCTGAAGTGGTCTTGTGACTTCTCGTAGCCGGGCAAGTGTTGGTATAGGTCACGAATTAATTCGTTCGCATCCATATACGGCTTACCTGTCTTTGCAAAGTGTAACAAGAACCAATACTCGAAACATGGATTGGAAACCCCCAAATAGATCTTTTTCTGCTTTGCAATGGCCCGAATTTCTTCCAAGTCTGAGTGAGTTCCTTCCCTCTCGATGTCGAAAATACACCAGGCCTGATCTAAATTGGGGTTCCAATCCAGTTTAAGCATTTCGTTTTCTGCAACCTGAAGCAATCTTGCCAGTGGAATCCGACCCCGACCCTTTATTACTTTCATATTTGCCAGTCTTTTAGCCTCACGCAGGCTTTCGAAATAATTGGGTTCCGTCTGGCTGCTTTCGCAAACAATCAGAAAGGTACCTCGTGGGGGCTTTCTCCCCGGCCGGCGCTGGTAATCGCTTTCACGCCGATGGGCATGAAGAGGCGGATTCCTGCCTGAAGTCTTTTTAACCCTGGGCATCTGCTTCGCCCCTGGTAAAGATCAAGGATGGTTCACCCAGGAATGGGATTGCCCCGTAGCGCCCTTGCAGATAGCCCTTTGCCAGAGCCTCGCCCTTGCGTGGGCTGTATTCGCTCAATGAATAAAGATGAGCGGCGCCTTCCGCATCCTTTTCCGTGAACCAGACCTGGTCGCGCCGGAAGAGGGTTTGGTCCAGCAAGGTGGTGTCGTGAGTATTGAAGATCAATTGAGCATTGTTCTTGTTGATCTCGGGATTGTGGAACATTTCGATGATGCTCCTGACCAACAGGGGGTGGAGGGATGAATCGAGCTCATCAACGATGAATATCTTGCCTTTTTCCAGGGCATCAAGAATGTCTGCCCCCAGGTTCATTGTACGAATCGTGCCATCGGACTCCATTTCTAGCGGAATATCCAGGCTGGAATTTCCACCAGCAATTTTGTGAGTGGTTTTAATCCTTTCCTGGATGGGCTTTTCTTCTCCCTCTCTCTTTTCTTCCAGTTTGAAATCAATTATCCCAAAATCCGAAAAACGGAGCAATTCTTTCAGTGATGAATGATTGTCATCTGTAAAGGTGGCCCAATTGTTGTAATGGGGGCTGGGAAAAATATTCAACTTTTGAAACCAGTCGAAAGCCGGTTTAAGCTGGGGGTGTTCGAAAACACCGCCAATCGATAAAAACAAGGCGTTGTTTTTGGTAGCCTTTGGTAAATAATCGTTCTTCTTAAATGAGGCCCCAAATTGGTATTGGCTGTTCTCGGCGGCTTCATCGAAAGTTCTTTGAAAATAGGGCACAGTAACACCACGGGGTGCCGCATTCAGGTATTCCTGGATCACCTTTCCGCGGACGAAGGAAAATCCGTATTGATAGCGAATTCCCTGGTTAACAAAGGTGATTTCGATTTCAGAAGGGGATGTGCCTGTTTCCTGATCAAATATGAACGGAGCAATAAACGGATTGTAATCGGCCTTCTGGGTTGCAGAATCGGCGACGAATTTCGCCATTCCGTATAAAGCCCAAATTAACTTGGTTTTTCCTGAGGCATTGGCGCCATAAACCACAGCGCTGCGAAGCAAATTTAATTTATTGCCGCCACCTTTAGAGATGACGTTTTCGGTCAAGCTTTTATCTTTCGTGGCTACCAGCGAAAAGACCTGTTCGTCTTTAAAACAAAATACATTCTTGAGCCGGAATTCGATTAACATGAGATTCTCCTGATCTATACGACAATTTTACAGATAAACTGCAAAATTGTCAAACAGATACAAGAAAATGCAACTCAAGAATGAACTTGGATTGCAACTGCTCAGGCAGGTTCAGAAGATGCGGGAGCTTTTATTGTTTTTGGGTAACTATTCAGGCTCTTGTTAGAAAGTTCCCGAATTTGAGGTGTTTGCGGAGGCTTTGCCTCTGCAAACACCTCAAATTCGGGATTCTTACCCATTCGGCAGAGCGGTTGCCTCGGATTCATCGCTTTATGAAAACTAAGCCTCTGGATTGGTTTTTACGGCATGCCCGCCAAACTTGTTGCGCATGGCGGCCACCAATACGGCCGAGAAGTTCTTCTCGTCGCGGGAGGCGAAGCGCATCTGCAGCGCCAGGGTGATCACCGGGGCCGGCACGCCCAGGTCGATGGCTTCGGCGGCCGTCCAGCGGCCTTCACCCGAATCCGGCACCCAGGGCTGGATCTCAGACAGGGTCTTCTCATCCGCCAGGGTTTCGCTGACCAGATCCAGCAGCCAGGAGCGGATGACGCTGCCAAAGCGCCAGACCTCGGCCACCTGGTGCAGGTCCAGGCCAAATTCCTGGCGGGTCTTGAGCACCTCGAACCCCTCGGCGTAGGCCTGCATAAGGCCGTATTCGATGCCGTTATGCACCATCTTGACGTAATGCCCGGATCCGGACGGACCCACGTGAGCCCAACCCTGGTCCGGCGCCGGCGCCAGGGTCTCGAACAGCGGCCGGCAGTGCGCCACAGCCTCATCCGGCCCGCCGACCATCATGCTGTAGCCCTCGCTCAGGCCCCACACCCCACCACTGACCCCCACGTCCAGCAAAGTGATCCCCTTTTGAGCCAGTTTCTGCGCCTGCTGCATGGAATCCTTGTAATTGGAATTACCTCCGTCGATAAGGATGTCCCCGGCTGCCAGATACCCGGAGAGCGTATCCAGGGTATCATCGGTAATTTTTCCGGCCGGCAGCATAACCCAAAACACACGCGGCTGTTCGAGCAGCGTCACGGCTTTTTCCAGGCTGTCCGCTCCCTGCGCACCCAATTCTGCAGCGGCTTTGACCGCATCTGAATTAATATCAAAAGCAACTACAGTATGGCCGGCATTCATCAGCCGGTGAGAGATATTCAAACCCATTTTTCCCAGACCAATAACGGCAACTTTCATCGTAATCCTCCTTTGGCAAATCTTCCCAATTACAGACCCAACAAAATTTATCCCGCTTGTTGAGCGAACAAACCGGCCAAAATCTGCTTGACGATTTCTTCTACCGGCGGGGTGATATCCACCGTAAAAGCATCCGGCGGTTCTTCCAAAGCAGCAAACTGGCTTTGCAGCATATCAGCTTTCATGTAATGACCCTTGCGCGCTTCCATCCGCGACCAGATCAAGTCGAAGCTGCCCTTGAGATAGACCACGCTCAGGCCGGTGTTGCCGGCCAGCAATTCGGCCCGGTAACTTCGCTTGAGCGCCGAACAGGCCAGCACCGGGTGGCGCCCGGCTCGTAAAACCTCGGCGAGCTTGTCGTGCAGGGTTTGCAGCCAGGGGGCCCGGTCGGCGTCGGTGAGCGGAATGCCGGCAGCCATCTTGGCCACGTTTGCAGCCGGGTGAAAATCGTCCGCGTCGTAAAAATCCCAGCCCAGATGATCGGCCAGCGCTTTACCGACGCTGGTCTTGCCACAGCCCGATACCCCCATAACGATCAAACCGTCAGGTCGCATACCACCTCCAATCGGGTTAATCATACCCGTTTTGAGATTCAATTGCACGTTGCCCGGTACATAATACCAGGGCGATTGCAGCCTGCCTGCTTTTCGGGGGCAATCCCCCAAAGAATGGCTTTTTGAGTGTTATTGTGGGGCGTAGCCCCACAATAACACTCAAAATTATCTCTCTGTTGGGACTAAATTGGCATGATGCGATTGCCATGTACATAATACAATTAAACCGGTAGGACCAATCCTGTTAGTTCCTCAACCATTGCAAAAATGGCGGATCCCTGAAAGGGGTGGGCTATGTTCGATCTTCCTGACGCAGGGGAAATAAACCAGGCGGCCATGCACGTGCTGGCAGTATGCAGCGAACCGCTGGTTAAGGCACGCTTGCAACGCGAAGTGCGATTGCTGCCAACCGGTCCGGCTGACGTCTCGCAGGCACCACAAGTGACTCCAATAAGCGCTGTTCAGCAGCCGGATGGCTCGTGGGGACGATTTCATTCGCGCGATTCGGCTCACCCCGGCCCGGTGCTCACCAGCGAATGGGCCATCCAGCGCCTGCTGGCGCTGGGACTGGACCAGGAGGCCGATCCATTGCGGCGGGCGACTGCGTTTATGGCCGGGGTACTGCGAGGCGAGTGCCAGTGGAGCGACCCGGCCGAGAAGAATCCGCGCTGGCCACTGGTGATGAGTACCATCACCGCCGGGACCCTGGCCTGTGTTTCGCCATATCATCTGGCCCTGGACGAGCTGCACAGCGCCTGGCTGGCGGCTGCAGAACACATCTTCAGCGGGGGTGTTTACCATCTTCAACGTGAAGTCGAAGCCCTGCGTGAACTGAGCAGCGGAGTGCTGTTTGGCCCGCAGTTCTTCTTGATGAAAAATAAATACACCCTCTGGCTGCTTTCGGCCCGGCCGGAGTGCCTGTCCGCGGACCTGGATGCCGCCATCGTCCGCTGGGCCTGGGAACGCCGCGAGGGATTGGGCTATATGGGCGTGCCCCTCGCAACCCGGCCGGCATCGTTGACTGCCACCCGTCTGGAACTGTGGCTGCAATCACTGGAGACCCTGGCCCGTTTCCGTAGTTTCCGCGAGGCCGCCGGGCCGGCTCTGGCCTGGCTCTGGGCGCAGTGCCGGCCCGACGGCCTGTGGGACCTGGGTCCGCGGGATCCGCAGGGTTATTATTTCCCTCTTTCGGTCGATTGGCGCCATCCGCTGCAGCGCAAAGTCGATTGGAGCACCCGGGTTTTGGTTTTATTGGCCAAAGGATGCAGGTAAACAGGTTTTAGGGGCATTCCTGCGCCCGGCCGGAATTCACCGGTGCTATGCCGCCCCACCCCCTGCCCCCTCCCCGCTAAATGGCGCCTGGGTTGGTTTTTCTAATCTGGTGGGGCGGGGAAAAGAAGCCAAAGGAGCGGGCACAATCTCGGTTTGCCAGGCAGAATTTCGGCTCTGTAAACGAGCCTTGCTAAAAAGAAGACCCACGCAGGTGGGTCTTTGTGCTTTCGTAGGTGCAGCTTTAGCTGCCGGTTGGGTAACGAAGCACCGGTTGTCAACCGCGGAGATGCATAGGCCAAACGTATCCCCGGCTTTGAAAGCCGGGCTACGGAACCGGGCGGCGCTGCCGGCGACCGAGGTCGCAGCAACAAAAACACAAAGCCCGGCGTAGGCCGGGCTCAGGGATGGGGTGGGGGTAATTGTCCGGCCTGCCAAGTCTGTTTTCGGCTACGGATTTAAGCTTCGCCAAAAGGGAGACCCACGCAGGTGGGTCTTTGTGCTTTCGTAGGTGCAGCTTTAGCTGCCGGTTGGGTAACGAAGCACCGGTTGTCAACCGCGGAGATGCAGAGGCCAAACGTATCCCCGGCTTTGAAAGCCGGGAAACCTTGCAGCCTGTCCTGGCGAACGCAAAGAATCCCCCCCTCTTTCGAAAGGGGGGGCAAGAAACACATTCCCCCCTTGGAGGATGTGAAGAATTACCGATACGCGACCAATTCGTGAAAACCGGGTAATTCATGGCAATGAAAGCGTGTCTGAATGTTCTTCACATCCTCCGCAAGGGGGGTTGGGGGGATTCTTTGCCCCGGTCAGGCATGTGGTTTCGACCGCAAATATCCCAGATTTGGGAACCTCTTATAGAATTACCCCGCAGTCCCTTATAATAAATCATAAGGAGTGACATTGTCAGATTATCCATCCGATCAGGACCTGGCGGGAAAGATCGCACGCGGCGACCAGCGTGCCTTTCTGGCGTTGTACGACCGCTATGCCAGCCGGGTCTTCGGACTGGCCTACAAGATCCTGGCGGATAACATGCTGGCCGAAGAAGTGACCCAGGATACTTTTCTCAAATTGTGGAGTTGCTCGCGCCAGTACCTGGCCGAACGCGGTCCGCTGCTGGGTTGGCTGCTGGTGATCACCCGCAATACCGCCCTCGACCGGCTGCGCCTGGAAAATCGCCGGCCGGCTCTTTCTGGCGGCGACGACCCCGAGAATATCTGGCAAACCATTCCGGATGGCGCTTCGCTGGCCGAGGAATTGCGCTGGCGCAGCCTGTCGTTGTGCCTGCAAAACCTGTCCAATGAGCACCGCCAGGTGCTCGAACTGGCTTATTTCCAGGGACTCAGCCAGCGCGAAATTGCCGAAACGCTGGGCTGGCCGTTAGGCACGGTCAAAACCCGCCTGCGCACGGCCATGGACACGCTGCGCCAGGTCTGGCTGAAAGACGAGTAAGGGTTAATCCAAATGGGCAAGCGGCAACGTATTAATTATTGGAGGGAGTGAGTGGATGGGAGCAGAGCGCTGTACACCGTTTCGTGAAAATCTGGCCGCTTTTGCTATCGGCGCTTTGGATGTAGATGAAACCACAGCGCTGAAAGAGCACCTGCAATCCTGTGCGGACTGCCAGCGAGAGCTGACTGAATACCGCAGCCTCAGCCTGGGCCTGTTGGAAGCCGTTCCCCCACGCCAGCCGCCCGCTCGCCTGCGCCGCCAGTTGGTTCGCAGCATTCGTCCCACGCCCAACCTGTTCAAGCCGGGCTGGCAGATTTCCACCGGCCAGATCGCCTTGGGGGTAGTATTTATCGCTTTATTGGTGGCGAACTTCTATACTCTGGCTGCCCTGCGCATCGTCGAACGCCAGCAGACCGCCCTGGCGGCCCAACTGCAAACCGGCCAAACGGCCATGGCCATGCTGGCCTATCCCAGCACCGAATCGCTGCCAGTCGAGGGGGATAACCTGGCCGGCAGCCTGCTGCTGGACCGCGAACGCAATGTGGCTGCCTTGATCCTGTGGAACCTGCCGGACTTACCCACAAACCGCACCTACCAGATCTGGCTGGTCAACGCACAAGGCCAGCGTACCAGCGCCGGGTTATTCCAGCCCACACCGGGGCAGTTATATACCACCGTACCTTTCCAAATCAGCGGCGCGGTTGGCGATTACGTAGGGATTGGGGTCACCGATGAGCCGGCCGGGGGCAGCCCGGGTCCAACCGGATCCAGGGTACTTAAGGTGGATTTTTGAATGTTTTGTTGTGGGCAGTGAAACCGTCCACAACAAAACATTCAAAATAATAAAGATAAAGAACATCCAATTTGGCTTCTCCTGGCGTATTTCTTTATATGTACGTCAAACCTTGAACGCCTTAGGAGAAAAGATGAAACCAAAAATCCTATATTCTACCTTGTTCATTCTGGCAATGGCCCTGGCAGCCTGCAGCGCGCCGGCTACGGCTACCGCCACGGTCGTGCCAACCGCTATGCCAGAAGCCAGCGCGACCAGCGGAACAGGCCAGGTCGCACTGATGTCCACCTTGAACGCCCAATTGGGAACCATCCTGGTCGATTCAAAAGGGATGACCCTTTACCTGTACACCAACGATACGCCTAACACCAGCACCTGCACCGATACCTGTGCGCAAAACTGGCCGCCGCTGCTGACCACCGGTGCAGCCATGGCCGATACCGGCGCGGACGCCAGCCGGCTGGGCACCACTACCCGCAGCGATGGCAGCACCCAGGTGACCTATAACGGCTGGCCGCTGTATTATTTTGCGGGCGACAGCCAACCTGGCGATACCAATGGTGAGGGTAAAAACGGGGTGTGGTTTGCCATTTCCCCCGCAGGCGAAAAAGTCGAGGCGGCCGGCGGGACGGCTGCTGCGCCGGCCAGCGGATCGACCAGCATGCCCACCGCTGAGGCCACGACGATGGCCACTACCACGCCCACCGTCATGACCAGTTCGAGCGACCTGGGAACCTTCCTGGTCGACTCGGCCGGGATGAGCCTGTACCTCTTCGCCAGTGATTCCCCCAACACCAGCACCTGCGCGGATACCTGTGCGCAGAACTGGCCGCCACTGACGGTCAGCGGCTCGCCTGCTGCGGGTGGTCAGGCGGATAGCACCATGCTGGGCACCATCACTCGCGCCGACGGCAGCACCCAGGTCACCTATAATGGCTGGCCGCTGTATCACTTTGCCAGCGATACCAAGCCTGGCGATACCAACGGCGAGGGCGTTTCCGGCAAATGGTTCCTGGTCAGCCCCAGCGGTGACCAGGTCCAGCCACCGGCTTGATCTGAATATTTTTGGGTTGTTGAAGCAAACGGCATACGCCGTTTGCTTCAACAACCCGGTAGGTGAAAAGGCAGGGAAGGGGTGAGGGCAATCATCCGCCCCGTTTCGTCTATGGAATCAGGCCTGGTCGAAAAGGAGACCCACTTTCGTGGGTCTTTGTGTATTTGTAGGTGCAGCTTCAGCTGCCGGTTGGGTAACGAAGCACCGGTTGTCAACCGCGGAGATGCATAGGCCGAACGTTTACCCGGCTTTGAAAGCCGGGCTACAGGACTACAGGACCGGGCGGCGCTGCCCGCGACCGAGGTCGCAGCAACAAAAACACGAAGCCCAGCCTCGGCCGCTGGGAGAGGGCCGGGGTGAGGGGAATTATTCGGCGGGCCTGATCCCACTGCTGGGAATCAGGCTTCGGCAAAAGAGAGACCCACGCGGGTGGGTCTTTGTGCTTTCGTAGGTGCAGCTTCAGCTGCCGGTTGGGTAACGAAGCACCGGTTGTCAACCGCGGAGATGCATAGGCCGAACGTATTCCCGGCTTTGAAAGCCGGGCTACGAGGTTGGCGGAAGCCGAAATTCGGCCGGGATCTCTCGGATCGTCATGCGGCTCAAGACAAAAATTAACATCTCACGCACCGACATTCGCTCGGTGAGGGTGTGAGATATCTGGCTTTCGAGCAGCAGCGACACATACCCGTGCACCAGGCTCCATACGCTGACCGTCATCGCGTCCAATGGCCCGGCCTCGAGAATGCCGGCTTCCTGGCAGTTGCCTACCAATTCCGTCACCAGGGCAAAACTCTTCTGCGACATTTCCACAAAGGCCGGGTAATCTTTCTCTTTTTCCACCGACCCCGAAAAAGTGATCTTGAAATGGTCGGGGTCATCCAGGGCAAAACGGGTGTACGCCCAGGCCGCTTCCACCAGTTGGCGCAGCGGATCGCCCGCGTAGCGCTGCCGGGCGGTCTCCAGCTTTTCATAGAGCATCCGGTAGCCCTCGGTGGATATGGCTGCGATCAGGGCCTGCTTATCGGTAAAATGCGCGTATGGCGCGGCGTGACTCACCCCCGCCCGTTGGGCCACTTTGCGCAGGCTGAGCGCGCCTACACCTTCCCTGGACAATATTTCTATCCCGGCTTTAATCAGCGCGTTTTTCAAATCCCCATGATGGTATTTTTGGCCGGGCATGGACCAATCTTATTGTTAAATCTTGACATTGTCAAGATTGTGTTCTAGAATCTTTACAGTGTCTAGATAAGCGCGCTTATCCGATTTGGGTATATCGTTTTCTTAACTACCGGCTCTCCCACCAAAATTCCCTCTAAAAACAGGTCAATATGGGCAACTTTGATCTCTATAAACAGCAAATTATAGCTTCGTGCCAGCAATTGGTAGCCAAAGGCTATCTCATGGCGACGGGCGGAAATGTCTCGCTGCGCATCCCCGGGCAGAACGCCTTCGCTGTAACACCCTCCGATTTCGATTATCTAAAAATGACGCCTGAAGACGTCTGTGTACTGGATTTCAACCTGAACCCGCTGGAAGGTCAGTTAAAGCCTTCGGTTGAATCGGCCATGCACTGCGCCATTTACCAGGTCCGCGGCGATGTGAACGCCATCATCCACACCCACCAGGTTTATACCAGCGCATTGACGCTGATCAAGGCGCCCATCCCGGCCCTGTTCGATGAACAGGCGCGATTCTTGGGTCGCAGTGTGGAAATCATCCCCTACGCGCCGTCGGGAACGGGCATGCTCAAAAATCAAGTGGCCAAACACGTCAAAAATCACAACAATGCCTTTATGATGCAGAACCACGGCGCCCTGGTGTTTGGCGACGACATGGAGCGTGCCTTGCATAACGTCGAGGTCCTGGAAAAGTGCGCGCTGGCCTACCTGTTGGCGCTGTGCAGCGAGCGTAAAGTGAGCAAAATCCCCCTGGCCGTACGCGAGATCGCCTTCTCCAAATTACGCAAAGACCAGAAAAATGTCGAAAGTGGCCTGCCGGCTACAAAAGGTGAATAGCAGGAGATCATCATGACCGATCAAAAATATGCCATTAGCGAATATCCCGATGTCAAAGAAGTTTACGCCAGGCTGGATAAGCTGGTCCGCCAGCCGCTGCGGCCGGTGCATCCCGAAAAAATGCAGTCCTACCTGGATTACTTTGAAACTAAATGCACCCGTTCGAAAGCACTGACCGATGAAGCCAAGCAGTTTATCCCCGGCGGCGTGCAGCATAACCTGGCTTTCAACTATCCTTTCCCCATCGCCATCGAGAAAGCCGAGGGGGCCTACCTGTGGGATGCCGATGGCAACCGCTACATTGACTTTCTGCAAGCCGGTGGGCCAACCGTCCTGGGCAGCAACTACGCCCCGGTGCGCGAAAAAGTTTTCGAAATGCTGCAATCGTGCGGCCCGGTGACCGGGCTGTTCCACGAATACGAGCTAAAACTGGCCCAGCTCATCAATCAATACATGCCCGCGGTTGAAATGTTCCGCATGTTGGGGTCCGGGACCGAGGGCGTGATGGCCGCCATCCGTGCGGCGCGGGTGTTCACCAAAAAGAAATATGTCATCAAGGTCGGCGGGGCCTACCATGGCTGGAGCGACCAGATGGTTTACGGCCTGCACGTGCCCGGTACCGGCCGGCTGGAATCGAAAGGCATTCCGCGGGGAGCCAGCGGCTCCACCGAAGAGTTTTTTCCCAACAGCCTGAGCGCTTTGAAGCGCCACCTGGTACTCAACCGGCTGCGCGGGGGCACGGCGGCGGTCATCGTCGAGCCGGTTGGGCCGGAAAGCGGTACCCGGCCGGTGCCGTTTGATTTCAACCAGAAGATCCGTGAATTGTGCGATGAATTCGGCGCGCTGCTCATCTTCGATGAGGTCGTGACCGGCTTCCGCCTGGGGATGGGCAGCGCCCAGGGCTACTTCGGCGTCAAACCCGACTTGACCGTGTTCGGCAAGTGCGTCACCGGCGGCTACCCGATGGCGGGCGGGGTGGGCGGCCGGCGGGAGGTGATCATGGGCTTTGCGGCCGGCATCGGCGGCACCGGTGAGCGCGCTTACGTGGGCGGCACCCTTTCGGCCAACCCGCTTTCTTGCGTGGCCGGCTACCATGCCTTGCGTGAAATGGAGCGCACCAACGCCCCGGTCATCGCCGGGCAGGCCGGGGACCGGCTCACCCGTGGGTTAAATGCCATCATCGATAAATACGGGTTGCCTTTTGTAGCCTTCAACCAGGGCTCGATCGTCCATTTGGAGACCTCGGGGGTGATGCTGCTGGACCTGCGCAACCCCTTGCGCCTGGCGCGGGAGCTCAAGCCGCGTAAGCAAATGATCGAAGAGATGGGTGCGGCTTACATGGCCAATGGGTTGATCACCCTGGCCGGTTCGCGTATGTACACCTCCATGGCGGATACCGACGAAGTGATCGACGACGCCTTGAGCCAGTTCGAAAATGTATTGAGCGAGTGCGTATAACGAGAGAAAAACACCAGCCCACCGGATCAGCGGTGGGCTGGCGCGCATTTTCTGCCAATGAATGATTCCCGTAACTGCCTGACCTGATAAGTGTGAAACCCGAATTACTTAACTTCTAATTCCTTCCGTTGCCAAGGGGTGCCCCATGACCGATCAATACAAGCTCTATCCCTACCGTTGGGTGGTTTTGGGTGTGTTCATGTTCATCAACCTGACCATCCAGATCCTCTGGATCAGTTACGCTCCCGTCACCGGCCTGGCAGCCAGTTTTTATGGCGTCACCGATCTAAAAATTGGCTGGCTGGCCATGTCGTTCATGGTGGCCTTCATCCCGCTGGCCATCCCGGTTTCGTGGGTGATCGATACCTATGGGTTTCGCCTGGCGGTGAGTATTGGCGCCGTGGCCATGGGCTTTTTCGGCTTGCTGCGCGGGCTGGTTGGAACGAGCTATTTGGGTGTCCTGCTGGCCACCGTTGGCATCGCCGCCGCCCAGCCTTTTTTGCTCAACGCCTGGACCAAGGTGCCCGCCAACTGGTTTGCCGTCGAAGAGCGCGCCACGGCCGTAGGCCTGGTCACCCTGGCCAACCTGGTGGGTACGGCCCTGGGCATGGTGCTCACACCCATCTTGATCGAAAGCATGCCCATCTCCAACATCCAATTAATCTATGGGGCTGTGGCCGCCTTTTCCGCGGTGCTGTTCGTCCTGCTTTCGCGCGAAAAACCGGCCACGCCGCCTTGCCCGGCCGGCCAGGAAGTGCGGGCGCTGATGCTGGACGGCTTGAAGACCGCGCTGAAAAACCGGCGGTTCTGGTTTTACCTGGCAGTGGCGTTCATCGGCCTGGGGATTTTCAACGGCATTACCACCTGGGTAGAAAACATCATCCGCCCGCGCGGATTCACCCCTACCGACGCCGGTACGCTCGGCGCGTTGATGCTCATCGGCGGTGTAATCGGAGCGGTGGTTATCCCGCCCTTCTCGGACCGCCAGCACAAGCGCCAGCGCTACATCCTGCTGGGTTTTGCTATGACCATCCCCTTCCTGCTGGGATTAACCTATGCCACGACCTTGTGGGTTTTATTTGTCTCCGCATTTGGATTGGGCTTCTTCCTGACCAGCACCATGCCGGTGGGGATGCAATATGCGGCCGAAATCACGCATCCCACCCCCGAAGGCACCTCGAACGGCTTGATCCAGTTGTTTGGACAGGCCTCGGTCGTTTTCGTCTATATTATGGAAGCAGTCAAAGCGCCGGACGGGTCGTTTACCCCGGCGCTGCTGCTGGCCCTGGGGCTGCTGTTGGTTGAAATCGTACTCATTACCCGGCTAAAGGATCCACAAATTGCCCATGCCTGAATCGCACGACACTTCCAATTTGATCGCTGAACCGCTCATCCTATCCCTCGATCTGGGCACTTCCGGTATGAAGGTCGCCTTGATCCAGGTGAGTGGGCAAGTGCTTGGCTGGGAAAACCAGGCCACCCAACTGTACCTGAATACCGAGGGCGGGGCCGAGCAATCCCCCGAAGAATGGTGGACCGCCTTTATTAGCGCGACCAGCCGGCTGTTCAACCGCTATCCGCAGGCGCGCAAGCAGGTGTATGCCGTCTGCGCCTCCACCCAGGGCGAAGGAACCGTACCGGTCGACCGGGATGGCCGGGCTTTGATGAATTGCGTCCTGTGGATGGACATGCGCGGGGCGTCTCACCTGCACAAGCAGTTCCACGGGTTGATCAACCTCGGTGGGGTCAGCCTTTTCAAAACCTTCCAATGGATTGCATTGACCGGCGGAATGCCCTCTTTGACCGGCAAAGACCCGGCGGCGCACATGCTCTTGATCCGCGACCGGTACCCGCAAATCTATGCCAAAACCTATAAATTCCTGAACGTTCTGGATTATCTCAACCTGCGCCTGACCGGCCGCTTTGTGGCCACCTATGACTCGATTCTTACCTCCTGGGTCAGCGATAATCGCTCGCCGGACGCGGTTCATTACCACCCTGCCCTGGTACGCGAATGCGGCATCGAGGCCGATAAGTTCCCCGAGATCGTGCCCTGCACCAGCGTCTTAGGCCCGCTCAAGACCGAAGTCGCCGCCGCCCTGGGACTATCCCGTAACGTTAAGGTTGTCGCCGGGGCCATCGACAATACAGCCTCCGCCGTCGGCTCCGGAGCAGTACAGGATTACGCCACCCATATGTACATCGGCACCTCTTCCTGGCTGGCGGCGCACGTCCCCTTCAAAAAGACCGACGTGGCCACCTCGCTGGCTTCTGTGCCCTGTGCCTTGCCCGGGCGCTATTTACTGACCGCCCTCCAGGCCACCGCCGGGGGTAACCTCACTTTCCTGCGCGACAACATCCTCTATCACAAAGACGAGCTCCTGCAAGAAGCCGACGTACCCGATATTTTCAAAGTGCTCGACCAAATCGCTGCCCGTGTACCGGCCGGCAGCGACGGGGTGATCTACACCCCCTGGATTTGGGGCGAAAGGGCCCCGATCGACGACAAAACCATTCGCGCCGGGCTCTATAACCTGTCTCTGCACAATACCCGTGAAGACATCATCCGCGCGATGCTGGAAGGGATTGCTTTCAACTCACGCTGGCTGCTCGCCCCGATGCAGAAGTTTATGGGCAGGAAGGTCGAAACGATCCACATTGCCGGCGGCGGAGCCCAATCGGATATCTGGTGCCAGATTTTCGCCGACGTTATGGGTGTGGAAATCAAGCAGGTCGCCGATCCCATTTATGCCAATGCACGCGGCGCGGCCTGGATTGCCGCCGTGGGCCTGGGTGAAATTTCATTCGACGATATTCCCGGTCTGGTGTCCTTCAAGCAGAGCTACACGCCCGATCCACAAAACCGGGCGATCTACGAGGAAAAATTCGCGGTCTTCAAGCAGATTTACCAGCAGATGAAGGGGCTTTACCGCCGTTTGAATTCTTAATTAAAGGTGTTGGCCTGAGCGAAGCCCAGGCCAACACCTTTAATTAAGACCATCAGCCTGTGGCCGGCTGGGTGGAGGTGCCGTGGCCGGCGTTGCGCAGGGCCTGGTCATATTCAGGTTCACTGCGGAACTGGCTCATATACAGGTTGTAATAGAAGCCCCGCTGGGCTAATAACTCGTCGTGCTTACCGCGCTCGATGATCTCGCCATCGTTGACCACCAAAACCTGGTCGGCGTTGCGGATGGTGCTCAGGCGGTGGGCGATCACGAAGGAGGTACGCCCGTGCAGCAGCTTTTCGAGCGCTTTCTGGATCAGGCGCTCGGTGCGGGTATCCACGCTGGAGGTGGCCTCGTCCAGGATCAGGATGCGCGGATCGGCTAAAGCGGCCCGGGCGATGGCCAGCAACTGGCGCTGGCCCTGCGAAAGCCCGCTGCCGCGCTCGCCCAGAACGGTATCATACCCCTGGGTCAGACGATCGATGAACGTATCCGCGTAAGCCAGCCGGGCGGCCGCATAAACATCCTCATCGCTGGCGTCCAGGCGCCCAAAGCGTATGTTCTCTTTCACCGTGGTGCTGAAGAGGAAGGTATCCTGCAAAACGATACCGATCTGGCTGCGCAGGCTCTCGGCCGTCACGGAACGTACGTCGACGCCATCCACCAGTACGGCGCCCTCGGTTACATCGTAGAAACGCGGGATCAGGTTGATGATGGTGGTCTTGCCGGCGCCGGTCGGTCCGACGATGGCCACAGTCTGGCCCGGTTCGGCCGTGAAGCTGACGTGACACAACACCGGCTGGCCCTTGAGATATTCCGCGCTGACGTCGCGCAGCTCTACCCGGCCCTGAATGGCCGCGATCGATCCGGCCCCGGGTACGTCCTGGACTTCGGCTTTTTCGTCCAGCAAACCGAAGATCCGTTCGGCTCCGGCGATGGCGTTCTGGATGTTGGTCCACAGGACCGAGATTTGCTGGATAGGCTGGTTGAAGCGCTGGACGTAGCCCAGAAAGGTCACCACCAGGCCCAGCGAGACCGCTTCACCCGGCAGGCTGATCTTGCCCAGCAGAGCCAGGCCACCCACGCAGGTGACGATGGCCAGGGCAACATAGCCCAGGGCCTCCAGCAGCGGCGAAAGCGCGCTGGTAAAGGCCACTGCGCGGACGTTGGCATCCCGGTTGGCGGCATTGACCACCCGGAAGTTTTCGATATTTTCCTCGGCCCGGTTGAAGGCCTGTACCTCGCGTACGGCCGAAATGCTTTCCTGCAGTTCGGCGTTGATGTTGCCCATCTCGGTGCGCGTCTTGCGGAAGGCCCGGCGTGCCTGGGTGGAAAACCAGACCGTGGCAACCACCATCAGCGGAGTCACGGCCATGCTGAGCAAGGCGAAAGCCAGGTTGCGCGCCAGCATGGTGTAAATGATCCAGACCAGCAGGACTACCCCGGTTAATACGTTCAACAAGGCAAAGTTGACCGCCTGGCCGATAGCCTCGGTATCGTTGGTGATGCGGCTCATCAGGTCGCCGGCCTCGTGCTCGCTATAATAGCCCAGGTGCAGCCGGTGCAGGTGTTTGAAAACGTCGATGCGCAGGTCACGCAATACGTGCTGGCCGGCCCAGGTCATCGTGTAGAACATCAGCCCGGTCGTCAGGGCCGAGCCCACGTACAGGCCGATCAGGATCAGCACAAGCCGGCCCAGGCCGGCGAACCGGTCGTCCTGGGTCATCGAACCGTCCAGGACCGGCACCTTGAAATTGCCGATCGTCAACAGGCTCCGGATCACCGTGTGGGTGAACCCGCCGGGTTCCTGGCTCAACCAGCAATTGACTTTCGAGCTGCCGGCCAGATTTGAAGCTGCCCAGGACGCTGGTATCCGTACCGGCTGTGGTCGGCGTCAGGTAGCAATCTACGATCTGGCCCATCAAGTCCGGGCTGGTCACCTGCGCCCAGGTAGAAAACGTCACCAGGAACAAAATCAGGACCCCCACCCACCAGTAAGGCTTAAACTTGGCCCCAAAGCGGAGCAGAGTCGCGCTTGTATTGCGCGCCTTGAGGGTATCCTGGGTCAACATCATTCGTGGTCCACCGAACATAATTCACTCCTTAACGAGGGAAGCCGTGATTACCCTCGGATCTCTGCTTTTTCTTCGCCTAAAAGCTGCGAATTGTAAATCTCGGCATAGATTTCGTTTTCTTCCAACAACTCGGCGTGCTTGCCGCGGGCCACAATCTGGCCCTTTTCCATCACCAGGATCTGGTCGGCATTCATAACGGTGGTTATACGTTGGGCAATGACAAAACTGGTGCGGCCCTTCATTAACTTATCCAGGGCTTCCTGGATCTGGGCTTCCGTGGTCAGGTCAACCGAACTGGTCGAATCATCCAGGATAAGGATGTGCGGGTCGAGCAAAAGCGCCCGGGCAATGGCGATGCGCTGTTTCTGCCCGCCCGATAGGGTGGTTCCGCGTTCGCCGACCGGCGTGTCGTAGCCCTGAGGGAAGGAGCGGATGAAATCGTCGGCCGCAGCGGCTTTGGCGACCGCCACGACCTCTGCCTGGGTAGCGTCCGGGCGGCCGAAAGCGATATTGTCACGGATCGTGCCGCTGAACAGGGTGGTTTCCTGCAAGACGATGCCGATATCGGTCCGCAGCGATTCCAGGGTTACGTCGCGTAAATCGTGGCCATCGATGGTAATGCGGCCTTCGGTAGGGTCATAGAAACGTGGGATCAGGTTGATGATGGTGGTTTTGCCCGACCCGGTCGCGCCTAACAGCGCTACCGTCTGCCCGGGGGTGGCTTCGAAGCTAACCCGGTTGAGCACCGGCTCGCCCCCGCTGAAGTAGCGGAAGGTCACATCCTCGAACACCACGTGGCCGGCCACCCCGGACAAGTGGATCGCATCCGGCTTATCGGTTACGTCGGATTTCGCGTCCAGGATCTCGAAAATACGGGTGGCCGAAGCGGCCGCCTGGCTGGATTGGGTGATGATGAAGCCAAACTGGGCAATCGGCAGGAAAAGATAGATCAGGTACAGGCTGAACTCCTGCCATTCACCCAGGGTCAGTGAGCCCAGGATAATCTGGTGCCCGCCCACGTTGAGGATGGTCGCCTGGCCCAGGTTGGCGATCAGGAATACCACCGGGAACAGGAAGGAAAACAGGCGGGCAATGTTGATCTGCTGGACGAGCAATTCGTCGGCTGCCTGGTTGAACTTTACCTGCTCGTTGCGTTCGCGGGTAAAAGCCTTGACCACCTTGATCCCGGCCAGGTTTTCCTGCAAGACGGTATTGAGCGAAGAAAGCTTTTGCTGGATCTTGGTGAACAACGGCCGGGCGATAGTGCTGAAGATAGTGAACAGCACCATCGCCACCGGCAGCAGCCAGAGGGTGTACAGAGCCAGGTGGGCGTTGACGCTGAACATGATAATCAGCGTGCCGCTCAACAGGATAACCGCGCTGAGCAGTTGCAGCAGCCCCTGGCCGAGGAAGAGGCGCACTTTTTCGACATCGTCGGTGGCACGCACCATCAGTTGGCCGGTCTGGTTCTGGTCGTGATAAGAGAACGACAGGCGCTGGATCTTGGCGTACAGGTCGTTGCGTATTTGAAAGGCCACGTTCTGCGAATTCTTTTCGGCCCAAAAGGCCTGTAAGAAGGCGAATAAGGCCCGCGCGGCGGCAAAACCGAGGATGGTCAGGCCGGCCTGAATAATGGCATTGGGAGCGCCGTTCTGCTGGCCGGTCAGGTGATCGCTGAGCTGGCTTAGATTCCAATCGGCCGGCAGGTTGAGGTAGGAAAGGATTTTAGGCAAGGCCTGGCCCACGAAAGCGGAAGGAATCTGGGGTAAGGCATTCAGCAAAGTCTTGGCAATGACCCCATTGGTCACCGCATCGATCACGTTGCTGACCAGGTGCGGCACGGCCAGTTGTGAAACGGTAGCCACGATCAAAAACAGATAAGGCAAGATCGCCTGCCCGCCGATATTGAACAGGTATTTGATGGCTCTCTTCATCACGCCGCTGGAAGGGTTTTTCGGACGGGTCCGGCTTACACGGCCCTGGGTGATTGGGGGATTACTTTGCATCGACAAACTCCGATAAAAGTATGGTTCACCTGAAAAGCATCTTTTCAGGAGTAAGGAACTCATTTATGGAAACAGACCAACGTCTGCCTGATGCCAGCTCATTTGCTCGCGAGTATTTGATTATACGGGTAGATTATGTACGATTTACTGGCAAAAAAAAAGGACTTATCCAGTCTCAGTCCGGGGTATCCTGCTGCATCTGCAGGACGGGGCCGGAACCGGTTGATTTTCGGGCCTACCCGGCTTCTGCCAGGGGTTCTTCGTCGTCGAGCGGGCTATCCGCCGAATCGGCCGGCATATTCTGGGCCGCCTCGATGAGCATGTGCAGGCTGGCTGCGATCTGTGTTTGCTGCTCGACCGTGAACTGGTCCGCCAGGCCGGAGATCCAGCTACTTTGCATCAAGAGATTTTGGGAGACCAGTTCTTGCCCCTTGGGGGAAAGCACCAACATCTTTGCCCGCCTGTCACTGGGATTTTCGCTGCGGTTGACCATCCCAAACTGGACCAGGCGGTCGATCATTTGGCTGGCCGCTGCGATCGAAACACCCAGTTTGCTGGCAATCTCTGAAACCGAGCTGCTCTTGCGGAAATGGAGCTGGTAAAGGGCAATCACCTGGGTGGGACTGAGTTCCGTGGCACCAATCAGGTGCTTGAACTCATCGATATTTCGCCGAGAAAATATCTCAGCCCAGCGGCGAATGGTTTCATCTAATCCGACTTCATTTGTCATAGTTAAAGTTTCTTATTAATTAAGTGGGGTTAAATTTATAACGTTTCAGAGCAAAAGTCAAGGGGGGTGTTAGCGCTAAGCGATTAGCTTTTAGCGATTGGCTTTTAGCAGTTAGCGATTAGCTGGCGTAGGGTAGGTGGAGGGCTTTTTTATTACGCCAGAGCTCGGAGAGGTTTTGGTGTTACCGGGCTTTGCCTGTAACCCACCATCCACGCAAACCCAAAAGACGTGGGGCTGCGGGCTTTTCCCTGGCCGGCGGCGGGCATCCTCGGCGCTCTCCCCTACCCCAACCCCTCTCCCAGAAACGGGAGAGGGGCCCAGAACGGCGAGCGCAGGCCGACCCAGGCCCTTGCCCGCCGGATGCGCCTTTCCGGTTCTTGCTCCTTCCCCTTCCGCGAAGCGTGGGGGAGGCCGGGATGAGGGCCTGCGCCAATCGGCCGGGGTATTGGCCCGCCGGCTGCATCCTCCCTCACCCCAACCCCTCTCCCAGAAGCGGGAGAGGGGTTCAGAACGGTAGCGCCGGCCGCGCCCCCAGACTCTACATCTGCCTGACACTTCTCGGGCCGGCCTCATTCCCCCTCCACTTTATGCTATACTCAAAGACGATGTGACCGGGGCCTGTGCCCTGGTTGGCAAATTTTACCTGTACTTTCCGGAGCCAGAATTCAAACCGGCATGGTCCAAGATCAAACCCGCTCTTCGCTGGAATTACTGCTTAGCGTCAGCCGCGAGTTGGCCGGCAGCCTGGATTTGCAAACCGTTCTGGCCCGAGTCCTTTCCCTTTCCACTTCCAATGTAGGCGCCGAACGCGGCTCGCTGATCGTGATCAGCCCCACTGGACAGCCGGTCGAGGCGGCGATTAACGTTAACCACAAAACCCTGCATCCCACTTTGAGCGAGATGCAGACCATCCTGGCCCACGGATTGGCCGGCTGGGTGGCCAATACCCGTGAACCGGCCCTCGTTCCCGATACCAGCCTCGACGATCGCTGGGCCCACCGCCCGGACGACGACAACCGGCATACCGGCAGCAAATCCGCTATCTGTATGCCCTTGCTGGCCCACAACGACCTGATCGGCGTGCTGACCCTGGTGCACGCCCAGACCGGCTTTTTCACACCCGACCATTTGCAGCTGCTCCAGGGTATTGCCGACCTGGCCGCCATCGCTGTGCGCAATGCCAACCTGTACAGCAACGTCCAGGAAGCCCAGCGGCGCTATCACGAACTGTTCGAAGACAGTATCGATCCCATCCTGATCACCGATTGGCAGGGCACCATTCTGGAGGGCAACCGCCAGGCGGTACGCGTCAGCGGCTACAGCGCCGGGGAGCTGGCCGGGTACACTGTTTTGGACCTGCACAAACCCCAGGACGAAACCCTGGGCGTAGATTTCGCCAACCTGCGGGACGGGCAAACGATCAGCTACGAAAGCGAGTTGCTTCACAAAGATGGCTCCACCACCCCGGTGGAGGTTTATGCGCGCAAGGTCTTCTTTGGCGACACCGAGACCTTGCAGTGGATCCTGCGCGACATCAGCGAACGCAAGAAGCTGGACAGCCTGCGCGACGATCTCTCGGCCATGATCTACCACGACCTGCGCTCTCCCCTGGCCAACCTGATTTCCGCGCTGGATATCCTCAACTCCCTGCTGCCGGAAGAAGCGGCCGCCAACCTGACGCCGGTCTTCCAGATCGCCACCCGCGCCACCGACCGCTTGCAGCGCCTGATCAGCTCGCTGCTGGACATCAACCGCCTGGAAGCCGGCCAGGCCATCACCAACAAGCAACTCGTCGAACTTTCCGAATTGATCGCCGATGCGGTCGATGCCGTCCAGCCGCTGGTGGAAAGCAAACGCCAGACCCTGACCAGCGAGCTGGCCGAATCGCTGCCCAAAATTTTTGTAGACCCGGATATGATCCGGCGGGTGCTGATCAATTTGCTGGAAAACGCGATCAAATTCTCGCCCCTGGGCGGCGCCATCCGCATCAGTGCGGCCCTGAACGAGGGGACGGCCCTGCGCGTTGCGGTCAACGACAGCGGACCGGGCATATCCGAGGAAGCCCGCGAGGTGATCTTTGAAAAATTTATGCGCCTGCAAAGCGAACGTTACCCCAAAGGGTTTGGGTTGGGGCTCTCCTTCTGCCGGCTGGCAGTGCAGGCGCATGGTGGTAAAATCTGGGTGGAGAGTCAACCCGGCCAGGGCAGCACGTTCCTGTTTGAGCTGCCGGCAGCCTGACCCAGCCCCTACTATTCAATATTTCTAAGGAAACCAAATGCAGGAGATTTCTGAGCATGTTTATATTGAGCGCGCCTTTCCAGGGGTTACCCTGGGCGCGGTCAACTGGCCCCATGGATTAATTTTGATCGACGCGCCCTTCCGCGCGGACGACGTGCGCTCCTGGCGGGCGGCCCTGTTCAACCTGGGCGCCAGCGCCGAAAGAATGATGGTCAACCTGGACGTGCACGCCGACCGTACCCTGGGAGCCCGCGCCATGGAATGCACCGTGGTAGGTCATGAGCAGATTGCCCAGGTCTTCCGCAATCGCCCGGTGACATTCAAAGCCCAGGCCGGTGAAACCGGCGCCGATTGGGAGCTCTACAACGGGCTGGGCAGCATCCGTTGGGCGCCGCCCGAAATTACTTTTACCGAGGTGATGCAGATCTACTGGAACGAAAAACCCCTGGCCCTGGAATATCATCCCGGCCCCTCCACCGGGGCCATCTGGGTCGTCATCCCCGACCAAAAAGTGGGCTTTATCGGCGATACGGTCGTGGTGAACCAGCCGCCTTTCCTGGCCAACGCCGACATCCCGGCCTGGCTGGAAACGCTCGCGCTGCTCCAGTCACCGCGCTACCAGGACTATACCCTGGTCAGCGGCCGCAGCGGCCTGGTGACCCAAAAGGACGTCCAGCAGCAAATCGACCTGCTCAAGAACGTTCAGCAGAAATTGGCTGCGCTGGTAGAAACAAAAAGTACCCCCGAAGACACGGCTGTCTTGATCCCGGACCTCCTGAAAAAGCTGGCGGTCAACGACCAGGACAAAGAGCGCTTCACCACCCGGCTGAAATGGGGTCTTTCCCATTACTATACGCGCCATTTTCTGGGAGATGCTGAAGAAATCGACGCCTGAAGCACAGGACAGTTTATGAGCGATTTTCCTTTTGAAAAATTAGTCGAAGTTACCCGTGGGCCGCTGGTGGAATCGATCCACTATGGGGCCCTGGCCGTTGTGGATGCACAGGGAAGGCTGGTTGCCAGCCTGGGCGATCCCAATTTCGTCACTTACCTGCGCTCGTCCTCCAAGCCCATGCAGGTGCTGCCGTTCATCGAACGCGGCGGGGCCGAAAAATTCGGCCTGACCGACGCCGAGGTGGCCTTGCTGTGCGCCTCGCACTCCGGCACCGATGAGCACGTGGCCGCCGTCGAAGGCATTCAGGCCAAGCTGGGCATTCACGAAAGCGACCTGTTGTGCGGGCCGCAGCCCTCCAGCCACGCACCTACCGCCAAAGCCATGCTGCTGCGCGGCGAAGAGCCCGGGCCTAACCGCAACAACTGCTCCGGAAAACACACCGGCTTTCTGGCTCACGCCTTGTTGCGCGGTTTTTCAAAAGAAGATTACATCAACCCGCACCACCCCGTACAGCAAACGGTCATCCAGACTTTTGCCGAAATGACCGGCTACCCGGCCGACCAGATCGCCATTGGCGTGGACGGCTGTTCGGCGCCGGTTTTCGCCGTCCCGCTCTACAACGCCGCCCTGGGGTTTGCCCGCCTGGCCGACCCAAGCGGCCTGCCCGAAGCGCGGGCCGCCGCCTGCCGGAAAATTACCCACGCTATGACCGCGACGCCTTTTATGGTGGCCGGCCCGGGCCGCTTCGACACGATCATCATGGAAATCGGACAGGGCAAGATCGTCAGCAAGGGCGGGGCCGAGGGCTACCAGGCCCTGGCAATTCTGCCGGGCGCTTTAGGCCCGGACAGCCCGGCCCTGGGCATCACCTACAAGGTGGTGGACGGGGACGTCAATGGACGCGCCCGCCCGGTCATCGCGGTTGAACTGCTGCGCAGGCTGGGACTGCTCAACGACGAGCAAATCAAGGCCTCACTGGCGCAGCTGGCCGCCCGCCCGGTGAATAACTGGCGCGGCCTGGAGGTCGGCGAAATCCGCCCGGCCTTCGAGCTGAAGTTGTGGGAGAAAATAGGGGTTGGAGGATAGGCAACAAGGCAACAAGGCGACAAGGCAACAAGTCAATGAGTTGATGAGGCAACCAGGGAAGAGCAGTCCCCCTATTTATAATTTAGTATAAAATTCTTTTGGCCGGGGCACATCCTCATGCCCGGCTTTTACCTCAAGGATTCTCCATGCCCGAACTCCTTACACCGCCTGATCCTGACTTGCTGCGCCGTGCGCTGGCCGTCCACAACCGACTGTTGGAAGTATTTGGCTACGCCGAATGGCGCGAGCCGCTGCCGGCCCTGGATGAGCTGGTCTCCACCATCCTCTCGCAGAACACCAACGACAGGAACCGCGACGTAGCTTTTTACGCCCTCAAGCGGCGCTTGCCTACCTGGGAGGCAGTGCGGGATGCACCCCTGGCCGAGGTGATCGAGGCCATCCGCCCGGCCGGGCTGGGCAACCAGAAAG
Source organism: uncultured Chloroflexia bacterium (assembly GCA_963704755.1). Classification (GTDB taxonomy): domain Bacteria; phylum Chloroflexota; class Anaerolineae; order Anaerolineales; family Anaerolineaceae; genus Bellilinea. Next base: position 3,069,172 of record OY969938.1, on the reverse strand, counting down.
GCGCGCGCATCCAGGAAGTGCTGCGCCAGATCACGGATGAACGCGGCTCGTTAGATTTGAACTTCCTCAAAGAATGGCCGGCCGAAGAAGCCCACGCCTGGCTGACCCGCTTCAAGGGGGTCGGGCTGAAGACCGCCGCCATCGTGCTGCAGTTCTCGCTGGGTATGCCGGCCTTTCCGGTGGATACGCACATCTACCGGGTCAGCGGGCGGATTGGCCTGCGTCCCGAAAAAATGAACGTCGAGCAGGCCCACGCCTACCTGGCGCAGCTTTTCCCGCCCGAGGAATACGGCCCGGCCCATTTGAATCTGATCCGCCTGGGCCGTGAGGTCTGCCATGCGCGCAAGCCGGATTGCCCTGACTGCCCGGTCAAGGAGTGGTGCAAGTACTATGAAGCGGAGTATGTGCAGACGGGGGATTAACCAGGCTCATTCTCCCTGGCAGTTTATTTATCGATCCGATTTCGTAAATGCCCGCGGACAACTTAACAAAATCGATGATCGTAGAAATTATTCGGCGCCAAACCAAAGTTGTATAATAAATTCATGGCTATTAATAACTGTTCAGCCCAATGGGTAAAACATCGAACTCGAAGTGTTTGGCGGAGTTGCCGCCCAATACCTCAAATTCGGAAGCTTCTTACCTGTGCTTGAGTAGTTACATTTATTTAGCTCAAAACCAGATGGGTAACTGAAGAACGTCGAGATTTAGGCAGGTATTTCAAAGCCGGCCAGGCGGCTTCACTGCATCGCCCATCACCCCTTTCCCTCGTCCTGCCAATTTCTTGTAAATTCCATACTGACTGAGTAACCGGATTCATGGGGATGAATATGCGGCGAAATTTGTTTTTACTGATTTTCTCGATCGCATGCCTTTGTATGGAAGGTTGGACTCAGCCTCAAGTACGGAGAGTGATCCGCGTAGGCGTTTACGAAAATCCACCAAAAATATATACGGATAGCAGCGGGGAAGTTACCGGGTTTTGGCCTGAAATTATTAAGTCCATTGCCCAAAAAGAAAATTGGGAAATCGTCTGGGTGCCCGGCACATGGATCGAGGTGATGAATAAGCTGCAGGCAAATCAGATCGATATTTTGCCTGATACAGGTTGGACCGAAGAGCGGAGCCAGGAATTCGCTTTTTCATCCGACACCGTGCTGTCCAGTTGGTCACGGTTATACGTCACCAAAGGGTCATCCATCGAAACAATCCTGGATTTGGAAGGCAAAAAAGTTGGCGGGCTGACCGGCAGCATCAACTTCGATGGCCCGGATGGTATCAAAAACCTGACGGAAAAGCTTGGGATTCAAGCCACCTTTGTTGGACTGGATAGCTATCTGGATATATTCAACGCGCTGCAAAACAAAGAAGTGGATGCTGGGGTAATTAATAAAGATTTCGGCGATCTTTATGAAAATCAATTCGATGTCGTCAAGACCTCCATTCTCATCCAACCGATGAACCTACGCTTTGCCTTTCCCAAAGACGCGGAATTGACGCCTTATCTCGTCCAAACTATCGATGCGGATATGAAAGCCCTGAAGAGCGATCCCAACTCGGTCTACTACCAGGCTTTGGATCAATACCTGGGAGCGAAACAGCAAAAAACAATCATCGATATTATTCCCGCCTGGGTTTACGTACTGTTCATAAATAGCGCAATCATTATCCTTTTCTTGCTGGTGATTTCCATTACCGCCCGCAGGCAAATTCGCCAACAAACGGCCAGACTGCGCGCGAGCGAAGCGCGTAATCGAGCTTTGCTGGAAAACAACCCCGACCAAATTTTGCGCTTGAGCAAAGAGGGCATTCTGCTCAATTACCATTCCGCATTCAATAATTCCCTGCACCCATTGTCGGAGGAGTACCTTGGAAAAAATGTAGTGGATGTACTCCCCAAAAATTTGTCAGACACCGCCCTGGATAATGTCAAAACCGCTATCGAATCTAATGAGATTCAAACCATTGAATATTCGTTGCCGCTCGATGATGAAAACCGGGATTACGAAGCGCGTTTCACTCCCACGGGAAAGGACGAAGCTATTGTCATTGTTCGGGATATCACCACCCGCAAACAAGCCGAGAAGCAGTTGTCCGAAAGTGAAAAGCGCTACCAAACGCTGACCAGCGTCGCTCCGGTGGGCATCTTTCACACAAATAGCGAAGGGCTTACCACTTACGTTAACCCAACCTGGTGTCAAATTTCCGGGCTAAGCGAGAAGGAAGCGCTCGGGAACGGTTGGCTCAAAGCGGTCCACCCGGAGGATCGCGAGCGCCTATCGACAAACTGGCAAGAATCCGCGCATCAAAAATCCACTTCCACAGCGGACTATCGTTTTGTCCATCCGGATGGATCGATATCCTGGGTAATCGGCCAGGCTGTTCCCGAAGTGAATTCTGACAACCAGGTCATCGGGTTTGTGGGAACAATCACCGATATCACCGTTCGGAAAAAAGTAGAAGATTTAAAAGCAGCGGTAATCCGGGCAGAAAGCGCCGACAGGCTTAAATCGGCGTTCCTCGCCACTATGTCCCACGAGCTGCGCACTCCCCTGAATTCTATTATCGGTTTCACCGGCATCTTGCTGCAAAAACTGGTAGGCCCGCTAAACGAAGAGCAGGAAAAGCAACTGACGATGGTAAAGGGCAGCGCGCTTCATTTGCTCGAGTTGATTAACGATGTGTTGGATATCTCGAAAATCGAGGCGGGGCAGGTCGTTGTCTTTCCCGAATTGTTCGATATGGGGACCGCCATCCGCAAAAGCGTGGATAAAATTACCCCGATGGCGCAAATGAAGAACCTCAAAATCTCGACTTCGATTACTCCCGAGAAAATTGACATTTTCAGCGACCGCCGCCGGGTGGAGCAAATTCTGCTCAATTTGCTTAATAATGCCGTTAAATTCACCGAACAAGGCGAGGTACGCCTGGAATGCAAGCTAGAGAATGGCTGTCTGGTTACGCAGGTAAGCGATACCGGCATCGGGATTAAACCAGAAGACCTGCAAATCTTGTTTAAGCCATTCCAGCAAATCGATACAGGTATTTCTCGACAATATGAAGGAACTGGCCTGGGCCTTTCGATCTGCAAACGGCTGGTGGAGCTGCTGGGCGGCCAGATTCGAGTCGAGAGCAAGTGGGGAGAAGGCAGTACCTTTTCCTTTGATCTGCCATTAAAAAGTGGGAAAAATGAAAACTAAGATCCTTATTATCGAAGATAACGCGCAAAACATATACCTGGTTACCTTTATTTTAGAGAAATACGGTTATCAGGTCATCCAGGCGCGAAATGGGCTGGAAGGGATAACCCTGGTACAAACAGAAAAACCGGATCTGATCCTGTTGGATATCCAGCTTCCCATCATGGATGGCTATGCGGTTACACGGGAATTACAAAAGGATAAAGAATTGGCCAAAACGCCGATTATTGCCATAACTTCTTATGCCATGCCCGGGGACCGCGAACAAGCCCTGGAAGCCGGTTGTTCCGGATATATCGAGAAACCGATCAACCCGGATACTTTCATCCTCCAGATCAAAGAATTTTTAGATGCTCGCGCTGCCAGGGATACTTCGCTATGAAAACGTTGCTGATTGTGGATGACATTCCACAAAATCTGTATTTACTGGAAGTCATGCTGAAGACCCATGGTTACCAGGTGCAAAAGGCCGAAAATGGAATTGATGCGCTGAGCCTGGCCCGCAAAAACCCGCCCGACATGGTCATTTCTGACATACTTATGCCGGGAATGGATGGCTTCAACTTGTGCCGCGCCTGGAAGGCCGACGAACTCCTCAGCCAAATTCCTTTTGTCTTTTTAACCGCCACCTACAACGATGTCAGAGATGAGAAATTCGCTTTGAGTTTGGGTGCAGATCGTTTTCTGGAAAAACCTATCGACGAAAATACTTTTTGGGATACATTGCAAGAAATTCTCACGCAGCAGGAGATCAAGAGGCCTGCTCTTCAAGAAGAGACAAACGAAGCAAAAGCTGAGTTTTATAAAGAGTATAACCAAACCCTCATTCGTAAACTCGAAGATAAAATGATGCAATTGCAGAAATCCAATAAGCGACTGGCCGCTCTTTACCAGGTAAGCAGTAATTTGCATGCTATAAAATCCTTACCGGACCTGATCGATTTAATTTTACGGTCCATCATTGAAATCCCCGGATATCAAGCGGCGAATTATTTTAGCTTCGATGCCAGCCAGAAAAAATTGAATTTGCTGTCCTCTGTCGGGTTCTCTGAAGAAACTTCGAAGAATATCAAAGAAAAATTCGATTTCTATCCGGGCGACAAAAAGGGTTTGGCCGGCCTGGTTGCTCAAAATGGCCAAACCATTAATATTGGCGACACATCCAAAGAGCCTGACTGGGTCAACCTTGACCCATCCATCAAGTCGGCTTTATTCACGTCCGTTCGTTGCGAAGATGCACTGCTGGGCGTGATCGGTTTATTCAGCCAGGAAACCAACGCCTTCACCGAAGAAGATGAACGCGATATCGGCTCGTTAGCCAACAACCTGGCCATTGCGATCGATAACAACCACAACCAGTTACTGGCTAAAAAGCAACTCGCCCATATCTCAGCATTACACAATATCGATTTAGCCATCAACAGCAGCATGGACCTCAAAACCACCCTCAACATCTTTGTGGAACACGTCGCTGCGCAACTCAAAGTGGATGCCGTGGACGTTTTGCTTGCTCAACCGAATTCGTCTGCGTTCGAATATTTTGCCGGGCGTGGGTTCGTCACCCGCGAGATCAAGGGCATGAACCTTCGCAAGGGAAAAAGCCTCGATAAAAAAGCAGTGATCGAGCGCAGCCTCGTTCGCGCAAAAGGATTGACATATCAAGAGGTCACGCCCGAATTCAAAGCGATGTGGGCAAAAGAGGGGTTTGAAACCTATTTTGCCATGCCGTTGATCTCCAAAGGCGATGCGGTCGGGGTTCTGGAAGTTTTTTTGCGCGAACTCTTTCGACCCAGATCCGGATTGGATCGACTTTTTTGTGACCCTGGCAGAGCAGGCATCCATCGCAATCGACAACAGCCGGATGTATAACAATTTACTGCGGTCAAATATCGATTTGAGCATCGCCTATGATGCGACCATCGATGGCTGGTCGCGAGCGATGGATCTGCGGGATAAAGAAACAGAAGGTCACACACAACGGGTTACCGAAATGACGATCCGCCTGGCAGAGCGACTGGGCTTTGACAGCGAAAGGATCGTGGCGATACGGCGGGGGGCATTGTTGCATGACCTTGGCAAATTAGGCGTGCCGGATGCGATTTTGTTGAAACCCGGGCCCCTCAATGATGAGGAATGGATCATCATGCGCAGGCATCCTGAAATTGCTTTCGAAATGTTGCACCCCATCAAATACTTACGGTCCGCGCTGGATATTCCTTATTGCCATCATGAAAAGTGGGATGGAACCGGGTACCCGCGTGGCCTGAAAGCCGAAGAGATTCCCCTGGCGGCGCGCATGTTCGCGATCGTGGATGTGTGGGACGCCCTCCGTTCAGACCGTCCCTACCGAAAGGCCTGGCCTGAAGAAAAGGTTCTGGCTTATCTACGTGAACAATCCGGGAAGAATTTCGATCCAAAGATCGTGGACCAGTTTTTTTTGGTGCTCAACAACCATAAGGATTTTAAATAAATTCCCGACATCAGATCCATGCCACCAGCCATGCCGGCACGCCAACACCGAATCATAGTAACACCCCATCCCTCACTTGCAGTAAAATAACCCTGGCCCTTTCTATTTCAATTCATGGAGGTATTTCTATGTCTGATGCTCGCACCGTTCGCGCGCCGCGGGGCACGCAGCTTACCTGTAAATCCTGGCTGACCGAGGCCCCTTACCGTATGATTCAAAACAACCTGGATCCGGAGGTAGCCGAACGTCCCCAGGACCTGGTGGTATACGGCGGGCGCGGACAGGCAGCACGCAGTTGGGAGGCTTTCGACGCTATCCTGGCCAGCCTGCGCGAGCTGGAAGACGACGAAACCTTGCTGGTACAGTCCGGCAAACCGGTGGCGGTGTTCAAATCGCACCCGGATGCGCCCCGGGTACTGATCGCCAACTCCAACCTGGTGCCGCATTGGGCCACCCAGGAGCATTTCGATGACCTGGCCGCCAAAGGCCTGATCATGTATGGCCAGATGACGGCCGGCTCGTGGATTTATATCGGCACCCAGGGCATTTTGCAGGGCACCTACGAGACCCTGGCTTCGTTGGCCGTCCAAAAAGGCTGGCCTTCGCTCAAGGGCAAATTCGTACTCACCGCCGGCCTGGGAGGCATGGGCGGCGCTCAACCCCTGGCCATCACCATGAACGGGGGCGTCGGGCTGATCGTCGAAGTGGACCCGGCCCGCGCGCGCCGCCGCCAGGAAATCGGCTACGTGGACGTGGTGGTCGACACCCTGGAAGAGGCCATGACCCTGGTGGAAGAAAACGTCAAAAACGGCACACCGCGCTCGATTGGGCTGGTGGCCAATGCCGCCGAGCTGTACCCCGAGCTGGTCATCCGCGGCGTCATCCCGGATGTGGTCACAGACCAGACCCCGGCCCACGACGTGCTCAGCTACGTGCCGGTCGGCTTGAGTGTGGCCGAAGCCGATGCCCTGCGCAAATCCGACCCGCAGGCTTACCAGCGCCGCTCGATGGAATCGATGGCCAGCCACGTGCAGGCCATGCTCGAATTTCAAAAACGAGGCGCCGAGGTGTTCGATTACGGCAACAACCTGCGCCAGCGCGCCTTCGACCAGGGCGTCCGCGACGCGTTTGATTTCCCCGGCTTCGTGCCGGCCTACATCCGCCCGCTGTTTTGCGAAGGCAAAGGCCCCTTCCGCTGGGTGGCCCTCTCCGGCGACCCCGAGGACATTTACAAAACCGACCAGGCCGTCATGGAGCTTTTCCCAGAGGACGAACATCTGCACCGCTGGCTGAAGCTGGCCCGCGAGAAAGTGCCCTTTCAGGGGCTGCCCTCGCGGATCTGCTGGCTGGGCTACGGCGAGCGCGCCCGCGCCGGGCTGAAGTTCAACCAGATGGTGGCCGATGGCACCCTCAAAGCGCCGATCGTGATCGGCCGCGATCACCTGGACGCCGGCTCGGTGGCCTCGCCTAACCGCGAGACCGAGGGTATGCTGGACGGCACCGATGCCGTCTCGGATTGGCCGATCCTCAACGCGTTGATCAATGCCGCCGGTGGGGCTACCTGGGTGTCCTTCCACCACGGCGGCGGGGTGGGCATTGGCTACAGCCAGCACGCCGGTATGGTCATTGTGGCCGATGGCAGCCCGGCCGCTGCCAAACGCCTGGAGCGGGTGCTGACCACCGACCCGGGCCTGGGCATCGTCCGCCACGCCGACGCCGGCTACCCCGAAGCGATCGACGCGGCCAAACGCAACGGCATCCGCATGCCGATGCTGAAAGGATAGGTCCCGGTGCGCCTGCGCCGTGTCATCTGGTTCGTCTTCACCATCCTGATCGGCCTGGGTGCCGGTCTGCTATACGGTTGGGTGTTCAGCCCGGCCCGCTACCAGAATACCAGCCCGGTTTCATTGCGCGCGGATTACAAGGCCGACTACGTCTTGATGGTGGCCGAGACCTACCAGAGCGAGGGCGACCCGGCTGCCGCGGCCGAACGGCTGGCGGCGCTGGAAAAGACCTCGCCCGTACGCCAGGTACAGCAGGCCATTTTGACCGGCCAGCAGGTGGGCTATTCGCACCAGGATATCGACCGCCTTGGCCAGCTTTTCCAGGCCTTGCAGAACTGGACCGCTACCCCCGGGCTTACTCCTACTTCCGAGGTTACCCCCACCCCATGAGCGTCGACGAATACCTGGAAGAAGACGAAGGGCCGCGCCAGCCGCCTATTTACCTGCTTACCGGGCTGGTGCTCGGCCTGGGATTGGGACTGCTGATATCGCTGGTGCTCAGCCCGATCCGCTATGTGGACACATCTCCGGCCTCGCTGTCCGCCCAATATAAGGACAGCTACCGCCTGTTGATCGCGCAGGCGTACCAGTCGGATGGGGACCTGGTGCGCGCGCGCCAGCGGCTGGCTTTGCTGGACGACGCCAATTCCCTGGACGCCTTGACCGCCCAGGCGCAGCAATTGGTCAGCGACCCGAACGGGGAAGAGGCGGCCCGCCAGTTGGCCGCCCTGGCCGCGGCGCTCAGTGCGCCGGTCACAGCGACGCCGCCGATCAGTACCGGCGGTGCGGCCGTTCCGCCGGATGGATCTCTGACCAACACACCCCAGCCATTCACCACCCTCGACCTTTCTCAGTCGGTGCAGACCGCCACGCTCTTGCCCAGCCCCAGCGCGACCCCGCAGCCCACGTTTACTCCACGCCAGCCGACCCAGGCGCCGACCGTGGGCACGCCCTTCACCCTGCAAAGCCAGCAATCGGTCTGTGACCCCAGCCTGCCGGCCGGGTTGATGCAGATCGAGTTGGCGGACGCCAACGGCCAGCCGGTTCCGGGCGTGGAAATCAGCGTGGCCTGGAACGGTGGGCTGGATACGTTCTATACCGGCCTGCATCCCTCCATCGATGCCGGCTACGCCGATTTCCAGATGACCGCCGGAGTGTCCTACAGCCTGCGCATCGGCGGCAACGGCGCTACTCTAGATGGCCTCAATGCGCCATCCTGCACCGGCGATTCCGGCGGCAGTTACACCGGGGGGTTGAGTTTGACATTCACGCAATAAGAAAAGTGTCAGGTGTCAGGTGTCAGGTGGCAAGCATCAGGTGTCGAGTGTCAAGTGTCAGGTGTCAAGGAACTACGGAAATGGCGCGACGCTATTTAGTAATCATAGGCATGGTTGAAAGCAGATCGGCCCGGTCCCTCGCAACCCTCGGCCGAGGCCGCACTTCAAGGCCCATCGAAATTATCGCCAAGGGGCAAAATCAATTAGCCGGCGTAGGTCGGGTTAGGGCTCTTCCATAACCCTGGCATCCGGCGAAACGTGTGCCGCTCAAAACCTTGCCCGTAACCCGACAATAGAACGGGTATTTTTCGAACACCTTTGGTTGTGCGGGTTAGTAGTGGACCGGCCCGGTCCCTCGCGACCCTCGGCCGAGGCCGCTCTTCAGAGTTTATTAAAATTCCCCTCGGTGGATAAGAAAAGAGATGCGGGGTGCATTGGTAACGCACCAGAAACGCCGGCGGCCATTGCCTATTCCGGCTGAAAAAAACGATATATGACCATTTTTTTTGGACGTCGGGTTACGGGCAACGACTCGGTTGACAAAACGCCATCCTCGACCATGAAATAGAATATCCGCCCTAACCCGACCTACGCCAGAGCCCGTATCTGCCTGCAATAAAAACCCCGCATCAATCATCTTCCCTTTCCCCTGCTATAATGATCCCTGGCGGTAATCATGGCGCTTATCAGCAAACAAACGGGTCGCAACATATTCGTCCGGCTGTCCCTGGCCCTGGCATTCCTGGGGACGATCCTGGGCGCCTGCTCCGCCGGCCCCACGCCGGACCAGGGCAGCGCCAGCGCCACGGCATCCGCTACCCGTTTGCCCACCCTGACCGCCACCGTCCCGACCCCCTCCGGCTACCGCACCCCGCGCAGCGTGTATCCTGCGCCGATCTACACGCCGGTCACGCCTATCCCCCCACCCCTGGGGGATGTTCAGCAGCCCGACGAGGTCAAAACGATCCTCCTGCTCGGTACCGATTCGGTCTCACCTTTCACCGGGCGGACCGACGCGATCATGCTGGTGTTCTATTCTCCGCGCCTGGGCAAGGCCAGCCTGCTGTCTATCCCACCTGACCTGTTCGTGTACCTGCCGGGCTACAGCATGCAGCGCATCAACAGCGCCTACGCCATCGGCGGAATCTCGCTCATTTCGGACGCGCTGCAATACAACCTGGGCGTACGCCCGGACGATTACGTGGTCGTCAGCCTGGAGTCCTTTGTCTATTTGATCGACGACCTGGGCGGGATCCAGGTGACCGTGACCGATAAGGTCCCGCCCATCTGTTCCGACGTACCGGTCGGCAGCTATCTGCTGGACGGCGACCGGGTGATGTGCTACCTGCGCTACCGCTACGGCTCCGACGAGCTGAACCGCGATCTGCGCGAGCAGGAGATTTTCCGCCTGGTGCTGCTGCGCATGCTGGAAGGGGGCAACCTGGTACGCCTGCCCGAGCTTTACAACAACTATCACAGCAGCATCGATTCCAGCTTCAGCCTGGCCCAGATCACCGCCATGATCCCCTTCGCCCTGCGCCTGGGCGACGCCACCCACCTGGGTGAATTTCAGATCAAGGACAATGCCTTGCAGAAATGGCAGCTCCCGGATGGGCTCAAGCCAACCGTATTCCTGCCCGTCCAAGACGAACTGGCCAAGCAGGTCCAGGCGGCCATCGATTATGTGCAGGTGCCCAAGCCCAACACCGAGCGCCTGCTGACCCTGGAATACGAGCTGACCATCTCGCCCACCCCCACCGAGACCGGCACCCCGACGCCTACCCCGACCAATACCGCCACCTATCCGCCCACCTCGACGCGGGTACCGACCGCGACGTATACCCGCACGCCCACCCGCACCTTCACCGTCACGCCCAACGGATCCGAGACGGCCACCCCCACCCCCAACGGCTCGGAAACCCACACGCCTACCCCGACCGAAACCGAGACCCCAACAGAAACCGAAATTCCATAATGGGTTAAGTATTCATTTTTAATGGCGTTGCCATTTAAAAATGGTGACTGCTCAGCCTAGCGAGGAAGAAACCCGAATTTGAGGTGCGTGCGGGGGCGGAGCCCCCGCACGCACCTCAAATTCGGGAACTTCTTAACAGGAGCCTGAGTAGTTACAAAAAATGAATACTTTAACCCATTAAAATAATCTCCCGGGTGAGTAATCACCCGGGAGACCGATTCAGGAAGAGACGGACAGCACCTACAGCCAGGTGCTACCCTGGCTTAAAGGTGCGGAAAAGTATCCTTACGCTGAGTAGGGCGACTCGCGCGGTCAGGTGAACTCAATTGGCAGACGATGTCTAAGTGATTTTGCATATCGTTTTGGCGTTTAGCGGTCAGAGGATTGCAAACTGACGAGACTAATTGCGATAAACATCACACCGACAACTGCCACTACCAAGTAAATGACTGTAGCCATTTCTACCTCCTCCTCCTGAAGGACGGACCGCCGGCTGATAGCGGGTGGGTTGAATAAACTGCGCAAATTCAGGAGGCTTGTTAATACTTAAAACCCTCAAGACTGCAAAAAGCATCTCTAAATGACAATATTGGTCTATCGAGTTTTGGGGGAACTCACAACTGGCGGGAAATCCTGCCAGTACCATACGATGTGGCCCCCATCCATTGCGCAAACTTCATATCTTTATTATACGACAGATGTTCTATTTTGTTTCCAGCCAGTTTCTAACAAAAATGTAAACTGGTCGTGCAAGGATGGTCACGCCCATCGACGTTCCCTTAAATGTTAATTGTTCTATATATGTATACGCAGAAAGTGGCAAAAAGGTTCCCAGGGGGAGCGGTTTGTTGTTAGCGGTTAGATCGTAGGTTGGGTTGCGGGCTCTATCGCAATATTGGTTATTGGGCAAAAGCATATCCCTACCCGGGCTTTGCCCGTAACCCAACAGCGTTAATATCCACGCGCAATGTTGGGTTACGGACCGATATTCAACCGAATGCCGGCCGGGTTAAGCCCCACGCAGGTGGGGCTTCGCGTATTTATTGCCGCGACCTCGGTCGCCGGTAAGCGCAGGTCAGCCTCCAAAGCCGGGTACATACTTTATCGGCGCTTTGGCGCCGCGCCATCGAGACAGGCAGCTAAAGCTGCACCTACGAAACCACAAAGCCCCACCTTCGTGGGGCTCCATACAGGCGAAAGTTGGCCCTGTAGTATGCATCCGGCTCTTCCCTCCAAATCGGTTTTTGATTTGGGGGGAAGCGGGGAAGGGGGGCGTAGCGCCGGCCGGGTTGAGCCCCACGCAGGTGGGGCTTCGTGTACTTGTTGCTGCGACCTCGGTCGCCGCCCCCTACCCCAACAACCTTTATACTGCGGTGATGACGATCGGGTGGCCGCGGGTGATGACCACGGTATGTTCGTATTGCGCCACCAGGCTGCTGTCCTGGGTGCGCAGGGTCCAGCCGTCGCGCTCCTGGCGGATGCGGCCGCTCCCCAACGAGAGGATCGGCTCGATGGCCAGCACCAGGCCCTCGGTTAACATGCGCTTATCGCGTGGATAGTAAAAGTTGTACACCGAGCCCGGCTCATCGTGCAGGCTGTGCCCCACCCCGTGGCCGGTCAGCTCACGCACTACACTGATGTGATTGCGCGTGGCTTCGCTCTCGACGATCCGCCCGACCATGTTCATCGGCAGTCCGGCTTTCAGTGAGTGAATAACCTTCCATAAGGTGGCCTGGGTCACTTTGCACAATCGCTGGGCGTCCGAACCGGCCGGGGGCACCACCACCGTTCCACCGGTGTCGGCGAAATAGCCATCCAACTCGGCCGAAACATCCACGTTGACCAGGTCGCCCGGCTGGATCACCGTATCGCCGGGAATGCCGTGAGCGGCTACGTTATTGATGCTGATGCAGGTATTCCCGGGAAAGTTGTAGGTCACGATCGGGGCGGAATGGGCGCCGGCCGCGGCCAGCAGTTTGGCCCCTTGCTCATCCAGTTCAGCCGTGGTGATGCCGGCCCGTACAGATTTCAACAGGGCCTGGAGCGTCTCACCGACGATCCGCCCGATTTTTTTCAACTTTTCCAGGTCTTGTTCAGATTCAACAGTCATGATAAGTGTTACCCGGTCCTTTGCGGGAAAGCAAGAAAGAGAGTATAGAGTAGAGATAGGTTACCTGGGATTAGCCAGGGCTAATCCCAGCAGTTTGCTCAAAGTATGTCCCCCATCATACACCACTGGACCGAAAAAGTCATGTCGATATGTAAAGAATGTACAGCGGGGCGGTGAAGCCGCCCCGCTGTACATTCTTTACATATCGTGGTCCCCAAACCGCAACTTTAGATACAATTCGTAGCGGCGCCGGTCGACTTTGCCATCGTCCACGGCGCTGCGTACGGCGCAGCCGGGCTCATTCTGGTGGGTGCAGTCATTGAACTGGCAAAGTTGTACCAGGTCGCGCAGCTCGGGGAAATAGCCGTCCAACTCCTCGGGCTGAATATCCCACAGGGCCAACATACGGATGCCGGGCAGATCGGCCACGTAACCGCCACCGACCAGCGGGAACATCCGGCGCACCACCGTAGTATGGCGACCTTTGAGGGTGGCCTCGCTGACCTCGCGCACCGCCAATCCCAGGTCGGGCTGAATGGCATTCAACAGGCTGGACTTGCCCACTCCAGAAGGCCCGACCAGGGCTGTTATCTTGCCGGTCAGGTATTGGCTCAACTCAGCCGTGCCTGCGCCGGTCTTGGCCGAAGTATAAATGACCGGGTAGCCCAATGCCGGGTAGGCGGAAAACATCCCCCGGACTTCGTCCTGGGACAGTAAATCCGTCTTGTTGACCGCGATCACGGCCGGAACGTGCTGCCGTTCGGCCATCACCAAAAAGCGGTCGAGCATCCGCAGATGCGGCTCCGGGTTCGCGCAGGCAAATACAAAGGCCACCTGGTCGGGGTTGGCCAGCAGTACCTGGCGGTAGACCCCACGGGCGGTGGGCGCCAGGCGCACCAGTGAGCGGCTACGCTCGGCCACCTCCGCGATCATACCGCTGCCATCCACTTGCGGCTCAACTCGAACCCAATCACCCAGGGCCAGGATATCGCCCTCCCCACGGTTCTGCTTCAGGCGGCCGCGCAGGCGGCAAATCACCGGCCCTGTCTCCGTTTCAACATGGTAAAAACCGGATTGTGAGCGGGTAACCCGGCCCCACAATTCGGACTTATTCATACGCGGCCCATTCCCTCAGAACCTGTGTCATAAGGCGTCTAAGGCGTGGGCGTCTGGGAACCTTCGGGCGTGGGGGTGCGGGTTACGTAGAAGCTCGACTCCCACGGGTACACGCGCAGCGGTTTGCCAAAGAAGTAATCCTCCACCACCCGGCGGAAGATCGGCGCTGCGTAATCGGCGCCCTCACCGGCATTCTCGGCGATGACTGCAATGGCGATGTCGGGCAGGTCTTCGCGGCCGGCAGCCGTATAGCCGGCGAACCAGGCATGCGGGTCGCCGCCCGAGTTCTGGGCTGTGCCGGTTTTGCCATAAATAGGAACACCCAGGCCAACCATCTGGAACTCGGCTGTGCCTTTTGGATCGGCGACCACAGATTTCATCGCGTCCTGGACGGTCTTGAGCACGTCGGCCGAAAGAGGCACGGTGCCCTGTACTTCCGGCGTGAAGGACGAAACGATATTGCCATCCGGGTCGGTGACCTTGTCCACCACTTGCGGACGGTAGAGCGTGCCGCCGTTAGCAATGGCGGCGATGTAGCGCACTACCTGCAGCGGGGTGACCAGGATCTCGCCCTGGCCAATGGCCATCTGCACCGCGTCGAAATCGCTGGTCGGGTCGGGCATATTGCCGGGCGCCTCGTCCAGCTCACCGATGCCGGTCGGGCTGCCGAACCCGAAGGCGCGTGCCAGCTTGGCCACGTCCTGGGTATAGCCGCGGTCGTACATCGACTGGCCGATGTGGTAGAACCAGATATCGCAGGAGCGCATCAGGGCCTGCGAAATGTTCAACACACCGCTGGGCGGGTAACCCTGGTCGTAGGTCCAGTCGTGCAGGGTAAAGCCGGGCAAATCGGTGTAGTCATAGCCGCATTCGTAGGTTTCTTGGGTGTCGAACGCCCCGGTCTGCAAGGCCGCCGCCATGGGGATCATCTTGAACACCGAGCCCAGCGGGTAAGTGCCCTGGGTGGCCCGGTTGATCAATGCGCCCGAGTTGATCTCGTCGGACAACATATAGGAACTGTTGTAATTATTCGAGTCGAACAGGTTGGGGTCTAAAGTCGGCGAAGAAGCCATGGCCAGGATCTTGCCGCTGTTGACTTCCATCACCACAATCGCCCCGGTAAAGCCGTCCAGGGCCTTTTGGACTTGTTCCTGGAAAGTCATATCCAGGGTGGTGTAGATCGAATTGGCCGCAGCCGGATCGCGTTGGGCCAGTTTGGTGATCTTGCTGCCCTGCGGGTCGACCACATACAGCGTGGCGCCGCGCTGGCCGGCCAGCTCGTTTTCGCCCCACAGCTCCAACCCGGCGGTGCCCACCATCTCATCTCCACGGTAGCCTTCGCGCCGGTAGGTATCCAGTTGTTCGGCCGGGATCGGCTGCACATAACCGGTTACATATGGCGCAGCCGCGTCGAAGTAATAGCGCGTGTTATAGGGGCTCATCACCAACCCACCCAGGTTGGAGAGCACGTCGTAATGGTCCTGTATTTCCTGCTGCGAGACGTCGCCAATGGGGATGTACCAGTCTGCCCCGGCGTATTGATACAGCGATTGGATGTAATCGCTGTTCAGGCCGGTCAAATTGGAAAGCTGCGAAAGCAGGGTGCCTTCCTGGTCGCTCTCGATGTTCCCGGGGATGACGCCCAGCGCAACAGCGTCGGATTGGGCCGCCAGGGCGTTGCCCTTGCTGTCGTAGATATTGCCGCGCGAAGGAATGTTCACGTCCATGGCCAGGTGATTGCCGCCGTGCAGTTCCGGCAAAATCATGCCATCTTCCCATTGAACCTTCCAGGTGCCATCCTGCAAGGTCATATTCATGGTGGCTTCACGGATAATATCGCCCACCAGCACGGTGTGGTAGGTCACCTGGTAAGCCACCTGGGCTTCGGTAGGGTTCTTGACCAGCGCCTGGAGCAGCTCGAAATCGGCCATCTTCAAAGATAAAGTGGTCGCGATATCTTTTAGGTTCTTGGTGAAATCGTCTTGCGAAATCGCATCTTTTGAGAGCGAGGCGAGCTGGTTGTACATGGCTTCGTAGTTCTCGTTCGACCAGGCATCCAAAAATGCCTTGGCCGCGGACTGCACATCCGGGGCCGGGGTGGTCTCCACTACCGCCGTGGGCAGCGTACTGGCAGCCGTCTGCGTAGGGGTAGGTGTCTTGCTGGCCGTCGTACAGGCAGCCAGCAGCCAGGCCAGGGATAGCAAAATTGCAATACGCAACTTCATGTGTTTTCTATGCTCCATATACACCCGGGGATTAGCCAGCCGCCTCTCCACGAAGGACCGAACGAAAAACCGGGCAATCGTAGTCGAGGTGCGCCTGACAGGTTTGAGGAATATCCACCGGGGGGTTGATTCCAATTTTACCCACAGTTCGTGCCAGATGACAGAGGGGAAGTCCCATTACGCTGGCGAAACAGCCCCGAAACCCCACTACCGGATGAAAGGCCTCATTCTGGATGGCATATCCGCCGGCTTTATCGAAAGGATCACCGCTTAGAATATAGGCCTCGATCTCTGCGTCCGAATAAGGCCGCATGGGCACCTGTGAAACACACAGGTCCGGTTGGGTCACCCCCTCACGTGGATCGATGACCGCCAGGGCGGTGTACACCTGGTGGGTGCGCCCGCGCAACTGGCGCAGTACCGCACCGGCCTCGGCCGGCCCGGCCGGCTTGCCCAACAACTGGTCACCGTCCACAACAATCGTATCGGCTGCCAGGACCAGCTCGCCCGGTTGGGCCTGGGAGCGCATGGCATTCGCCTTGGCATTGGCCAGGCGCAGTACATAGGTACCCGCCGGCTCGTCAGGCAGCCGGCTTTCATCCAGGTTAGCCGGCATCACGCGGAAATCCCAGCCCGTCCAGGCCAGCATTTCCCGCCTGCGCGGTGAATTCGAAGCAAGCAGAAACATTGGGTTGATTCTAACACAGTGATATTAAGAGAAAGGAAGAGAGGAGAGAATAGAGAATAGGAATAAGGCAATAAGGAGATGAGGCAATGAGGAGATGAGATCATGAGGAGATGAGATCATGAGGAGATAAGGCAATGAGGAGATAAGGCAATGAGGATAAAGGGCGGGTGAAGGGTTCCGTGGGTAATTCTTTAGAGAATGTCAAACGAATTGTGTAAATGGACTGCACACTAAAAACCCATCCGATTGGTCAAAGCGATCGGCCCGGTCTCCAGACCGAGGCCGCTCTTATTGGCCGGCCAGGAAGAGCGGCCTCAGTCTGGAGACCGGGCCGATCCACTTTAGGATGTAGAGCGGCTGGAGGGTTCCGTGGGTAATTCTTAACCACCGGCATCATATCGGCGTAATGCGCCCCGCTTTCCCCCAAATCAAAACCCAATTCAGGGGGAAGAGCCAACCTGTCGAACCCGCTCTCCGGCCGCTTCGAAGGAATAAATATTATTTTTCAGTCGGTCTGCAAAGCGACGATTTTACACACTTCGATAAAGGACAGGATCGCGGCGGTCAGATATTTTTGGCGGTGAACCACCAGGTTGAATTTCCGCCGGAAGTCCACCCCGCTCACGGCAACTTCCCTGACCAGTCCAAGTTTCTGCTCATCCACAATCGAAATCTTGGGCACCACGGCCAGGGCCAGGTTTTCGCTGACCGCCTTCTTGATCGGCTCGGTATTGCTGTACACCCCGGCAATCTTCCAGTTCGTCCCGGCTTTACCCATCACCTTTTCAAACAGGTCGCGGGTGCCGCTGCCCGATTCGCGGATGATGAACGCCTGCCCCTCCAAATCAGTGATATCGATCCTGACCTTCTGCCAGAATGGATGGCCCTTACCGCAAATAACGACCAGGTCATCGTCGCAAAGCGTCTCCTGCTGGATATATTTGGAGTGGATCGCCCCTTCCACCACCCCCAGGTCGATCTGATCCTCGAGGACCAGGTTTTCAATGACCCGGGTATTATCCACGATCGAATACAGGTCAACATCCGGCTTTTTCGTCCGATATTTCCGCAAAATTTGGGGCAGTAAATAAGCTCCGACCGTCTGGCTGGCACCGACCCGTATTGTCCCGGCCGATCCAAGTTCGGCCAGTTCTTTTTTAACCTGATTTGACAAATTCACCATATGACTGGCATACGAACGCAGTTGTTCTCCAGCCTCGGTCAGGAACAGGCGGTGGTTCAACCGTTCGAATAACCGCACAGAATATTCCCGCTCCAACTCGGAAATCACCTGGCTGACCGAAGGTTGGGTCATATACAAGCGCCTGGCTGCCCCGGTCATGGTTCCCGTTTCGCATACAGCTAAGAATATTTGATAGTGGCGCAAGTTCATAGGCACATCCTTATGATATTTATAAAATTATACTATTTTACAAATAATCCATTGGCAGATATGATTGCCGCTGCCCTTCCAAACCCAGATCAAAGCCCATTAAAAACGTCTTCAAATCAGTAACTACTCAAATTTTTTGAAATTGAGGTGTTTGTGCGGGCTTCGCCCGCACAAACACCTCAATTTCAAAACTCTTCATCGCCTGGCCGAGCAGTTACTCAAATTATTCTCAGGAGCAATTCATCGTGACCCAATTTATTCATGAAAAGGCACCAGGAACCCTGCTGTCCCTTGCCATCGCTGTCTGCGCATACCTTCTTGGAAAGTTGATCCCTGTGATCGGCGGGCCGGTTATCGGTATTACCCTTGGGATTCTGGTCGTATCCCTGTTCAAACTTCCCGAACCTGCCTGGAAAGGGATCAAATTCACCTCGAAGTACATCCTTCAATTCGCCGTCATCCTGCTCGGCTTCGAGATGAACCTCGCCAGCGTGATCCAGGTCGGCCAACAATCGATCCTGGTGATCTTCCTCACTCTGACTGCATCCTTTCTCACCGCCTATTTCATGGGTAAGCGCCTGCAAATTCACAAGAACCTGGCCATCCTGATCGGAGTCGGGACCGCGATTTGCGGCGGTTCGGCCATTGCCGCCGCGGCCCCGGCCATCGACGCGGATGACGAGGAAATTTCCTTCGCGATCTCCACGATTTTTCTCTTCAATATCATCGCCGTGTTTTTGTTCCCCTTTGTGGGCCATCTGCTGAATATGAGCGATCCCGGATTCGGCTTGTGGGCCGGAACGGCCATCAACGATACGTCCTCGGTGGTAGCTGCCGGATATTCATTCAGCAATGCGGCCGGGAATTACGCCACGATCGTAAAGCTGACCCGCAGCCTGATGATCGTACCCGTCACCCTGGCGCTGGCCATCCTGAGTGCCCGTACCAGAGAAAGCCAGAACAACAATTTTAATTTTGTGAAGGTATTCCCCTGGTTTGTGGTCGGCTTCCTGGCAGCCGCGATTCTCAACAGCACCGGCTGGCTTCCCGGGCAGGTTTCTTCTACCCTGGCCCAGGCCGGCAAATTCTTTATCATCATGGCCATGTCCGCCATCGGCCTGAACACGAACTTCCGCGCCTTCAAGAAAACCGGCCCGCGCGCCTTGATTTTAGGAGCGTCCACCTGGTTGATCGTGATGCTTTCTTCGCTTGGCGCTCAAATTGCCATGCGGTTGTGGTAAAGGTCCCCTCACCAGCTTGAGCAGTAAGAATCCGAAGATGTGACCGCGGTTGAAAACCCGCGGTCACATCTTCGGATTTAAAAAAAACAAAGCGACTTCGTGTTAAAATTCTTCTTGCAAAAAGACCTTTACCTTACAAAATGGCAATGATTTTTGACAAAAGCCACCTACTGTGTTAAAATATTGCAATTGATTGACAAAAATTCGTACCGGAAGATCGGTACAGGTGGGATACGAGCTTTAACAGACCGGATTTACCGGCAACCTGAATCAGTACGTATCACATGGTTCGGCCGGATGGCTGCACCCTATTTTTGAACTGTTTTACACAGAATTCTGTGTTTTTAAACAAATCATAAACTTGAAAGCAGGTACTTTAAATGTATGAAAGCTAAAAAACTACGCATCATTCCCCTGGGGGGTCTCGGGGAAGTTGGGCGCAATATGATGGTATACGAATACGATGGTGAAATACTGATCGTCGATACCGGTATGATGTTTCCAGACAGCGACATGCTGGGTGTGGACTATATCATCCCGGATTTCTCCTATCTATTCGACAAACGCGACAAGGTGCGCGGCATCATCATCACCCACGGCCACGAAGACCACACCGGCGCAATCCGGCACGTGCTGGACGAAATCAACGCGCCTATCTACGCCACGCCGCTGACCCGCGGCTTGTTGGAAGTAAAGCTGGCCAAACAGGGCAGCCTGGACAAGGCTGACCTGCGCACCGTACAGGCCGGCGATACGGTCCAGATTGGGCCCTTCAAAGTGGAATTCGTCCACGTCTGCCATTCGATCCCGGATGGCGTCAGCCTGGGCATTACCACCCCGGTCGGCCTGATCGTGCACCAATCCGATTACAAATTCGACCCTACGCCGGTAGATGACTGGCCCAGCGATTACGCCAAACTGGCCGAGTTCTCTCAACGCGGTGTGCTGGCCCTGCTGGCCGATTCGACCAACTCGGAGCGGCCCGGCTGGACCCCCTCGGAGCGAGTCATCGACGAGGGCCTCGACAAAGTCTTCAAAAAGGCCGAAGGGCGCATTATCATCGCCAGTTTCGCCTCGCTGATCTCACGCATGCAGCAGGTAGCCAACATTTCCGAACGCTACCAGCGCAAGCTGGCCTTTGCCGGCACCAGCATGTTGGATAATGTCAAAATCGCCCGCAAACTGGGCTATCTGAATATCTCCGAAAAGCTGTTGATCAGCATCGAGCAAGCCTTGACCATGCCCGCCAAGGATGTGGTCATCATGTGCACCGGCTCGCAGGGCGAACCGACCTCGATTATGGGCCGGCTCTCGACCGGCACCAATCGTTTATTCGATGTGGTTCCCGGCGATACGGTCGTGCTTTCTTCGCACCCCATCCCGGGCAATGAAGAAAACGTGTACCGCACCATCAACCGGTTGTTCAAGCGCGGCGCGCAGGTAATCTACGAAGCCATCGCCCCGGTGCACGTCTCGGGCCACGCCAGCCAGGAAGAGATGAAACTGCTCATCCACCTGACCCGCCCGAAATTTATGATCCCCATCCACGGAGAGCTGCGCCAGCTCCACCAGCACGCGCTGCTGGCTCAGGAAGTTGGCATCCCCAAAGAAAACGTCGCCGTGGTTGAAAACGGCCAGGTCATTCTGCTGGACAGCCAGAGCATGAAGCTGGGTGAACGCGTGCCGACCTCAGAAGTCTTTGTGGAAGGTTCCAGTGTCGGCGAAGCCGACCAGGACGTTTTGAAGGAACGCGAAACCCTGGCGCGAGATGGGATCGTCATGGTCAACGTGACGTTGGACCGTTTCAGCGGCAGCCTGCGGCGTGAGCCGCAGATTACCAGCCGTGGGTTCATGCTCTCGCGGGACACCGACGGCGTAATGGATGAGGCCCGCCAGCGGGTCGCCGGAATGGCAACCGCTACCGCCAACGGCAGTTTGCCCAAGGACATCGAGAAAGAGCTGAGCAGTTACCTTTACAAGGAAACCCACCGGCGCCCGATGATCTACGTCACCGTCGCCAAGGAATAAAAAGGCATCCGCACCGAGATACAGATAACCTCGTATCTCATACAGGCAGGGTATCCGCGTGTAAAACACGCGAATACCCTGCCTTTTTATCTACCAGCGGACCTGCTCAATCCAATACACAAAATTCCCGAATCCGGACGTCTTTCTTTTCAGATAGAGCAGTCAACGGCCGGCTTTTTTTAATGGACGACCAGGGGCAAGAATATCGCGTTACCAATGGTGTAAGGGACATCCGCCGCCGTGGCGGTATCAAAATATTCTGTCGTGTAGTTCGAATTAATGCTGTCGCTACAGGTCTTTAAAGCCTGGAAATCAACAGAAACCGCGGCCACCTCACCGGCCGCCACCCCATTCACCGATTCGTACCACTCTAAAAATCCGGGATTGTTGGTAGTGGGGGCGATATCCGAACTGAGATATTGCAAACAGGTATCATCATAATAAATAGTGTAGTTGATATACCCGGGAATATCCACCGGGCTGTCGTTGGAAAAGTTGAGGGTGAAGGTGAGCGTGTCCCCAACCCTGGCAATACCGCCGCTGCCCGGGTTTTCCCAGGTGGCATAATTGCTGTAGGCCGGATAATACAAACGGCTATTACGGACTATGCCCACATCGTAGCCGGCGTCCGGGCCAGCCGATCCGCCGGCCAGGGATACGCAGTACGCATATAACCCGTCGGATGCCAGGCCGTTATACAAAATGAATTCGTTGCCGCCCACCCCACTGGCGTTGGCGCTGGCAAGGATCGTGTTGGATGGATCGATCAGCGACACTGCATAATCGGCGGTACTGGCACTGCCGGCTTTCAGCGCCAGCACCAGCGAGTCATTCTGGCGGCCCTGGAACTGATAACAATCCACGTCGCTGCCGCTGGACAGCGTACCGGACATGGTGAAAGCCGACGGGGTGCCGGTCGAGCGGTCTTCGTTCGGCTCGACTTCCGGCTGGGTCGCAACGACAGTGTTGTAATAGGTCAGCGAATAATCCGAGATGGTGGCATCGTCGCCGGTTTCGTTAACCTTCAGGTAATGAGTAGCACTCCCATCCACATAAGACTGTAAAGCGATGCCTGAGCCGTTCTCCCAGGAACCGCTGTCGCTTTGCAAGACGGTGGTGCCGTCCGAACCCAGTGCCGTCAGGGTCGCATCGGTGCTGGAACTGGAGCCCTGCGTATCCAGCAAGGCGATATAGCCCCAGGTTGTATTGATCCCCGGCATGGAAAAGTAATCCGCATCGCCGGCCGGTGAAATGCTTCCTTGCATATTTCCCACCAGGCTAAGGCTGTTTGCCTGGGCAGCGCTGTCGTTCGGTTCGGTTTCTGAATTCGTTACTGCCTGAACGACGATTGCCGACGTGCCCGCGAGCACCAGGCCAATTAGAATAATCGATAACCAACGCTTCATTGCTGCCTCCATTCTGGTTGAATCATGCGATTATCACAGCCGTCACAGAGCAATTGCACTGTCCCTGTTTTACGGGCTGTTCCCAAAGAAAAATTTGGGGTGATTTTCGGGGCGGATTGCCTCACCAAATACCCGGAATTACTGCTCAGGAGGAAAATATTGTCATGCTGCGTTTTCCCTGTATTGTTCAGATTTACCGGGTAAAGGTTTTTGCAAATGTTCCAAAAGCATTACCCGGCTGCCAGCATTCGTCGAATGACCCCGTAATCCGGAGGAAAACAATTCCTGGGATCAACTCACCCAGGTGATTGATGTCCGGTGTCCTCCGGAAAGACTCCAGCATGAACGATGTAAAAATGACAAAAAATCTATTCATAATTTACCCCAAATTTTGCAAATATGCAATTATTTATCGTATTTCTCTAAAAATAACCGGTTCGGGATAAGGGTATTGAGTATGTTTTTATTCGTGGCGGCGACGCCACGAATAAAACATACTCAAATTGCCCCCTTTACACCTAGCAATACATAGTATATAATAGCAAGTATGTTTGGAGAAGCTCTGAAAGGCCACCTTGATTTACTTTTATTAGCCGTGCTGGCTGAAAAGCCGGCCCATGGCTACGCTGTGGTCGAAACGCTGCGCCAGCGCAGCGGCGGCACCTTTGACCTGCCGGAAGGCACCATTTACCCGGCCCTGCACCGCCTGGAAGCGAATGGGCTCCTGGAGAGTGGCTGGTCAGAAGACGCGCCGCGCCGCAGGCGCATATACCGGATCACCGCAAAAGGCCAGCTCGCGCTGGCCAAACGGCAGCAAGAATGGCATCTCTTTGCCAGCGCGGTCAATGCGACCCTGGAGGTTTGAGATGGAATCAACCATTCGTGCCTATTTGCGAGTCCTGAAGCGCAAGCTCTTTCTTTATGGCCTGTCCGATGCGGACCTGTTTGCCGAGATCGAGGGACATTTGACCGAGTCGGTCGCCGAAGGCATAAAGCAGGGCTTAAACCAGGCCGAAGCCGAACGGCGTGCTTTGGCGCGTTTTGGCTCGATAAAGGAAGTTAGCGATTCTTTCTACAACGGAAGGATAAAGCATATGCAAAAAGCACTGGTTGGCCTGGCTGCGCTGGCCGGTATAGCCGCAGCCTTTGTCGATTCGCGTCCCACCTGGGACGATATGGGGGTGTTGTTGTTCGGTATGCTGGCTGTCGCCGGGTTGATCGGCCTGTTCAACCGCCGGCGCCCCTGGCTGATCGGACTGGCCGTGGGCCTGTGGATCCCGCTCTACGAGACAATTCTGCACCACAACCCGGGCGCCTTCGTTGCGCTGGGTTTTGCCCTGGTAGGAGCTTACGCCGGTTGGGCGCTCGGCCTGGGCATCCGCCAGGTGAACCGGCCGGCGTAAGGCTTGCCTTTTCTTCTCCGAGTCCTCTTTGCCTCCGTGGTTTTCCTCCTGCGGAGCGCCGTAGGGTGGGTGCAGGGCTCATAAACAACGCCGGCGAACAAAGAGCAGATGTCCCAACCCGGGAATTGCCCGTAACCCACCATCCGGACATAATGGTGGGTTACGGGCAAGGTTTCGCAGATCTTGCCGGTGTGAAGGTCGCCATTGTTATAAATGAGCCCTGCACCCACCCTACATTTCTGTGCTGATGCAACCCTTCCAGGGAGAAGGTCAGGAGGAGGCAGATCCTTCCCCGGTATCCTCAACTACCTCCCGGCTTTGAAAGCCGGGCTACAACAGGCATCCCTTTAGTGCTTATCCTCTTCGTCCAGCAAATAGACCGAGGAGATCTTGGCGTCCCCCACCTGCACAGAGAAGACTTCATCCTTAAAGGGATAGCCCATGTTCATATAGTAATTCCCGATAAAGTATTTTGCCTCCTGGATATCGCTGACGAACTCCAGCCGGTGCGCATCGACCGGATCGAGGATGTCGGCGTTGCGGCTGCCGGCGATCGTCTCAACCAACACCGGGATCTGGGCGGAATCATCATGAGAGACGATGTACTCCAGGCTGGCCCGGTAGCTCAAGCCCCAGTAATCCAGCATGTAGTTCTTTTGGACCGTTTGCAGGTCGGGCCCGGCCAGGCGGTTGAAATACACATTCTGGTAGGGATGCTCGCTCAGCATGCCCCAGGCGACCGGCGCAAGCGCCGCGGCCAGGATTGCAGCGGTAAGGTACGGGGCCGCCGGCCGCAGATGCGACCGGCGCAGCCACCCCACGGCGGCCTCCAGGCCTTTGAGCGCGATCAACACAAAGGCCGGATAGATGAAGAACATCTGCCGCCAGCCGTCGTACAGGGTGGACTTGAGCAGGATGACGGCCAAAACCGGCAGCCCGGCCGCGCCCAGCACAATCAGGTCATCCCGCCCGGTCTGCGAAAAGATCCAGGCCGGCTTGCGCAGCACGGCAGCCAGCACCAGGCCCGCTCCCAGCAGGAACAAGGCCAGATAAAGGACCGGCGTGGTGATACCCAGCCAGACCGGGATGTACTGCCAGGGCAGGTCCATCGCCTGGACCACCTGACCCTGGAACAGCATCGCGAGGTCGTATGGGAAGCGGCTCATCTGCCCCAGAGCGGCCAGGAACCCCTGCACTGGGTTGGGCCAGATGCCCGGCCAGAGGGCCGTCATGACTGCGGCCGAGACAAGCAGGTATAAAGCCCCCAGGCCTAACGCTTTACGCCAGGACAGCCGTTTACTGAGCACCTCCACCAGCAGGGCAAAAATGGTCAGCGCGGGGATCAACAGCGCCGGCAGGCGGATGGCCAGGGCTGCCCCGGTGACCGCCGCGTGCCCGATGCCGGCCAGCCAGCCGGGATGGTCGACCAGCCAGAGCAGGCTGAAGACCGCCAGGCTGTAAAAAACCATGAAGGGGATGTCTTTGGAATTGTAGAAAGAATTGGCAAAGATGCGCGGGCTGAGCACCAGAAAAAGCGTGCCGGCCAGGGCCAGCCACAGCTTGCGGTAACGGTAGAGCGCCGCGCCGAAGAAGGCCAGGCAGCCGCCGAAGAAGCACAAAAAGGTCAGCAGGTGACGCTGAAAATATACCTCGCGCAGGGGGCCCTGCCCCTGCAGGTAAACCAATACCTCTTCGAAAAACGGGCCGTAATAGCGGTCTTTCCAGGTCAGCAGGCTGTTATCGCCGGTGCGAGCGTAGCGATAATTCAGGATGCCCATTTGCATCTGGGTCGGCTCGTCGAAAGAGATGCCATAGTCCTTATAAATGGATAGCCCTAACCACAAGAGCAAACCAAAAAACAGGACCGGGAGAATTGCTTTCCTGAAACAATAAAAAAACCGTGACTGCTCAGCCGAACGGGTAAGAACCCCAAATTTGAGGTGTTTGCGAAGCCCTCGCAAACACCTCAAATTCGGGGAATCTTGGATAGGAGCCTGAGTAGTTACGGAAAAACGACTGTTTTTTTGAAACATCCAAGGCACAGCCATGGTTTTATACGAAAAGAAAATACGACCGGCAAAGACTTATTTGTAAAACAATAGAAGTAATTATAGGCTGAAACAATAAAATCCACCATTCAAGCCAGTTCGGAAAAGAGGGATGTTTTTATTGTTTTTCGCGTGCGAAGCATACGAAAAACAATAAAAACATCCCTCTCTTTTGCAGCAGCCGAGGAGCTACTTTATATTTACGCTCATTTTTGCCAGGGCAGCTCGATCAGGGCCGTCTGCGAATTGGCCGTATGCCCAAGATCTGGTAAATTCCAGGCCGTCAGGATCGTTTTCAGCAATGAATAATGGGTATAGGGAGTCGTGTCCTCGAAACCAGGCTGCGCTTTGGACGAGATCAGCAGCGTCGCCACGCGGCCGCCTCCGGTCGGCAGCCCGCAGCAGGTATGGTCGCCCTGCCCTTCGTCCCAGGTGATGACCAGCAGGCCGTTCTGGGCCATCTCGGGATTGCTCATCAGCCGGTTGACCCAGTCGCCCAGCCAGGCGTCGGCTACTTTCAGCGAACAATCGTGGGCCGAATTGCAGATATCCGGCATGATGAACATGTAATTCGGCAGGGTATTGTTGGCCAGGTCGCTGGTCAACTGGTCCAGCGGAACTACGTCGCTGGTACAGCGCTGCTGGTTATTGCGGATCGGCAGGAAGTAAATGAACGGGTTATGTTTGCGATAATACTTGAGCGTATCTTTCAGGTAACACGGCTCGGGCATGTTCTCCTGGTAATCCTTCCAGGTGCGCCCGCTGGCCTCGATCAGGTCCGGCAGGCTGGTCTCATCGACCAGACAGTCGCCGCAATCCGTGGTAATCCCAAAAGTATCCCCGCCGATCAGGGCGATGTAGTTCGGCAGGCTGGGGTGGCGGACGGCGTAATACTGGCTCAACAGGGTGTATTGCTGGGCCAACTGGTTGAAGTTGGGCATTTGCGAATTGCCGATCACCGAACCGAACTCGTGGTTTTCGAACACCATCACCGCGATGTGATCGAAATTCGGCACCGGGCCGGCCGGCGTTGGGGTTTGTTGATCCATAACAATAGGCAGAGATAAGGTCGAGGTAGTTTGCTGAACCGTCGCCGCGGAAATCGCCGGCGAAGAAGCTTGTGTGTTTGTGTTTGTGGCTACGGCTGTTGAAGTTGTTGATGGTGGAGTTGGGACTTGGGTACCAGACGCACAACTTGCCAGGACCAACGTCATAACTGTGACAAATAAGATAAATTTTTTGTTCATCGCTATAATTATCGTACCACAAACAGGACGAAAAACGAGTAAACGTATTGAAATGCAACTTTTTCAACTCTGAAACTTGTCTATAGGCCGCGGCGGCTTCCTTGCAGCACATAGGCCCAATCGACAACGGCAAATTGTTCTTCAGCCCCTTCTTTATAAGCCGGAGGCTGCGATGAGTAATCAGAGCATAGTGAGCGCAGATTAAAGGAGCATGAACCGCAACTTTATCTGCTCAAACAAAAGAAAAAAACGCAATTCCCCCAGCCGTCGCCTGCCGGCTTTGCTGCCCTGGCGACACGCCAGAGCGGCCTTTGTGTGTATACGAGTACGAAATTGGCAGTGTGTTTTTCCCGCCGCTAGGCCTTGCCCAGCTCGAGTCCAAAGAGCAACTTTTTGGCCAGCTCGCGTAAATCCTCCAGCTCTTGCAAGCTCAGGCAGGAGGAACAGCCTAATTGCGGGATAAATTTGAGCGCTTCTTGTTTAAGATTCTGGCCTTGTTCGGTAATGGTGATGATCACGCTGCGCTCGTCGTTTTGCGAACGAGCGCGCATGATCAAACCCTTCTTTTCCATCTTCTTTAACAGCGGCGTCAAGGTGCCTGTATCGAGCAGCAGCTTTTCGCCCAATTCCTTGACCGCCAGAGATGGGTGTTCCCACAAGGCCAGCAGCACGATGTACTGGGTATAGGTCAAATCGAGCCGGCTCAAGTGCGGTCCGTAAAGCTGGATCACCTTGCGTGAAGCGGCGTACAGGTTGAAGCAAAGTTGGTTGTCTAGTAACAGAGCGTCGTCGGGCAATTGGATCAATTCGAACGCATCCATAAGCAAGTCCCACCATCCTCTAATTGGATTCAATCTTCAATAATTTTTCGATGTCCGCGGCCAGGCCGGCGGGTTCTTCGTTCGGGGCATAGCGCCCCACTACGTTTCCTTCCCGGTCCACCAGGAATTTAGTGAAATTCCACTTGATCATCCCGCCGAAAAGGCCGCCTTTTTGCTGGCGCAGGTATTTATACACCGGCGCGGCATCGCCGCCGTTCACGTTGATTTTAGCGTAAACCGGGAAGCTGACGCCATAATTCATCTGGCAGAATTGCTGGATCTCTTCATTCGTGCCCGGTTCTTGATGGGCAAACTGATCGCATGGGAAGGCCAGTATTTCCAGGCC
Organism: uncultured Chloroflexia bacterium; assembly: GCA_963704755.1. Taxonomy (GTDB): domain Bacteria; phylum Chloroflexota; class Anaerolineae; order Anaerolineales; family Anaerolineaceae; genus Bellilinea. The sequence continues at coordinate 3,040,394 of OY969938.1, read as the reverse complement.
CTGGTCCTTGTACTGGTTGTACAGGTTTTGCAGCCCTTCGTATTGGGGTGTAAAGCCACACTTGCTGGCCGTATTGACGATCAACAGCACTTTCCCTTTATTTTCGGCCAGGACATGCTCCTGCCCCTGAGCATCCTGGACGGTGAAGTCGTAAATGGACATGATTAACCTCTTGGTTGTTTTATATTTTATACAATTGTATTGCGTAAAACTTAATTTAGGATGAAGAAATCCTTAGTGATCGTTTAATGTCATTGCGAGCCCTGGCAAGTGCGCCCAGGGCTCGCAATGACAAAATTGGAAGCGGTTCGGCCCGGTCTCTCCCTCCCTTCCGTCGGCCGAGGCCGCTTTTCTGCGCTGATTGGGTAATAGTTTTTGTTCAAGGAATGAGTTTATTTGCCAATGTTGAGATTGCTTCGTCGGCAAAAAACGCCTCCGCCATCAGGATCTCTGCCCAGGAAAACTGTGCCCTGCGCAGCAGGTTCACAAACTTACCCCGCCAGTACCAGCGCAGGGATAGGTTATCCACGATGCACTGGCTGAGCTGCTTTTGGTCGTAAGCAGCCGGTTCCACAGGCCAGTCCGAGGCTAGGCCTGTCAAAATCTTTAAAGACCGTTGAATAGCAGGCAATATCGTCGGTGGCCGCTTTCAGCCACTCGTCTTACCACTCGGCAATCAGCCCCTGGTAATGTTGGCTTTGCATCAATGATTCCGTTGCCTTGTAGGGAGTAACAAATGTCGGTTGTATAAAATTCTTTATGGCTCAAGAGAGGGGTAAGTCGATAATTGCTTTATAAACACAACGGGACTACTCAGGCTCTTGTTAAAAAGTTCCCGAATTTGAGGTGTCCATGGGGGCAAAGCCCTCACGGACACCTCAAATTCGGGTCTCTTACTCGCCAGGGGAACGGTTACCATTAAGAAATAAAAAAGACCCCTTTTGGGGCCTTTTATTTCAGTCACCACGATTGGATTGCATTCTCCCTCCGTGGTGGCCACCTAAGGTGGACTTGATTTTCTGATGCCTAAGCAGAGCAGAGACATTTTTAGTATATACCCGATTGGAAAAAAGTCAATGTTTAAAAATACCTATTCCAGCCAATATGCAATTTTGAACACATATAAGCTGTTCAGGCGAGATTTGCCTGATGTCATAAATTCTCCTACCTGTTTCACCTTTTCCTCTTCTTGGGAAAAATAGTCGCTTGAACGAAAGAGCGTAGATCATATCTCCTTTTACCCAATGAAAAGGCGAATTGTATGGATTTGGTAAAGGAGGATCTATTTCTAACCTATAATGCATTGGCAACACCACTTCCGGATCCGTCGTACTTAAGGCTACTATAGTACACAAACCTGGACGGGAAGCAATAGGTTTAGATACCACAATCACCGGCCTGCGCTTGACCATTTCCGGTTCTTGAAATCCCTGAAAATCGCAAATGAGAATTGTTCCTTGCCTGGGGTGCGTTGATATCATTGATGCCCTTTTCTCAAGAGGATATTTCCGAATAATTTATTGAACTTTGTAACCGCTCAACTCAATTCCGGGAACTTCTTAAAAGAGGCCTGAGTAGTTACACCACAACCTTATAAATTATTCGCTTTAAAGCCAGTATATATTTGTTCTCAAAGCTGGTCAACGATGATGAGAAAGTAAAAGTTGATCGACCAGGGAACATTCATCCTATCTACAGGCGGGTTAAAAAAAAGATCGCCGACTTTACAGTCAGCGACCACCCATAGAGCTAAAAGGCTCCTCGAGCAGGACTCGAACCTGCAACCTAGTGGCTAACAACCGCCCGCGCTGCCAGCAAGAAAGCCGGTACGCCAAAACTCAACCAACTGCCCAGCCGGTGCGTCCCCACGATGCCGAAACACAGAGCCCATCCCAACGCCGCCAAGTAAACCCAGAGCAAATACAGCCAGTCGGGTTTTTAATTCATGCCCTACAATGACCGCCTTTGCCTCAAACCAACCAAAACCAAGCAATAAGATAAAAATCATCCGAAATGCGACGTATAATATTTAAACATCCATCCGCAAATTATTCTTGGGATGTTTGTGCAGGCCCAGCGCCTGAACAAACATCCCAAGAAATTGTTTTTCGGACGAGCACTAAACCCTTGTTTTTTGAACGAGGGATTTAATTTGAGAATGAAGGTAAATCATGGCAAAAGTTGCGATTAATGGTTTGGGTAGAATAGGCCGGGCAACGCTAAAGATTATCCTGAATACGCCCGGGTTAGAGTTGGTGGCGGCTAATGACATCATTTCACCTGAGAACATTGTTTACTTGCTCAGATACGATTCCGTTTATGGCAGGTATGACAAACCAGTTCATGCAGAAGGCGACAATTTGGTTATTGGAGATCACTCCATCCGGCTTTTAAGTGAAAGGGATCCTGGGCAGCTTCCCTGGAAGGACCTGCAAATTGACCTGGTATTCGAATGCACCGGTGTTTTTACAAAAAGGGAAGACCTGGAAAAACATATTCGTGCGGGTGCAAAAAACGCTATATTGTCTGCGCCAGCCAAAAGCGATGACGTTGTTACCGTGGTTCATGGCGTCAATACGATCGACAAAAATACGCATATCATTGCTTGTGCGAGTTGCACAACCAACTGCATCACCCCGGTGATCGAAATCATCGGACGGCGTATCGGGATTAAAAAAGCGATCATGACGACAGTCCACGCGTACACAGCTTCTCAAGCGCTCGTCGATGGGCCAAGTAAGCGTCTCGAGCGCGGCCGGGCAGGCGCAGCCAATTTTGTGCCTACTACGACGGGGGCAGCAATAGCCACAACCAAAGCGCTGCCGCAGTACAAGGGGCTTTTCGATGGCATCGCGATTCGCGGGCCGGTCCCAATCGGATCGGTCGCCGACATTGTCATCGTCACCGCACGAACTACAAGTTCGGACGAGGTGAACCAGATAATCAGCGAAGAAGCGGCCAGCGACCGCTATCAGGGTATCGTGGGAATTACTCATGATCCGATTGTTTCATCTGATATTGTCCACGACTCGCGCGCCTCAATCGTAGATTTAGGGATGACGCGGGTCATTGACGGTGATCTGGTGAAAATATTAAGCTGGTATGACAACGAATGGGGCTTTTCCAACCAAATGGTGAAGGAAGCGGTAGAGATGGTGCAAGCCATATAGCCGGTGCATACCTCGGCAGTGATCCAATTCAGCAATCCCCAAGGGGATTGCTGAATTGGACTGATTTTTTTTCACCGCTATAAGCAGGCAACGGGTTGTGACGTCATAACCCGTCCTTTTATCGTTCGGTCAATATTCTTTGCGATCACTCCCCAACCGCAGAAAGGAGATACAAATGAGCAGAAATGTTTTGTCCCTCACAGTGGTAGTTTTAGCAATGGGGCTGCTGTCAGCGTGCGCTGTCCCGCCGGCCGGTAAAGCTGCTACCCCTACGCCGGTAACCACGAGTGAAACTGCCGTGCCCACTGAGCAGGCAACCGATCAGGGGACGATCGTCACCCTGGCTGATCAGGGGAAGACGATTAATATGACCGTCGGTCAGAGATTCTTGCTCAAATTAGGTGCAGATTACACCTGGAATATCACCATCAGCGATGAAAACGTGATCAGCCAGGTGCCGAACATCCCACTGGTGTTCGGAGCACAAGGTATATATAACGCCAACGCAGCCGGCACTGCGACACTAACCGCTGCAGGCGATCCGACCTGCCTGCAATCTACACCAGCCTGTGCGACTCCGTCTATTCAGTTCTCGATCACCGTCGTGGTGACATAATCGATATTCGGCAAGAGACAATTTGTTGAAACCGCATAGAATGGTTCATCATGATGTGGCCAGGTAAGTAAAAAGCGTGAGCGCGACCCAATGGGTCGCGCTCACGCTTTAACTGTAAGGCTCCTCGAGCAGGACTCGAACCTGCAACCTAGCGGTTAACAGCCGCCCGCTCTGCCAATTGAGCTATCGAGGAACGTGAGCAATATTATAAGAGCATGCCCGTAGGGTGTCAAGATCAACCCGATTTTCTTTTTGGTCGGGTCGTGTAACCTGTTTGTAAGGTTTTTTTTAATCTCTTTTAATCCAGATACGGAAATCTATGGTATATTAAACATTGTCGATCGCCTGGATGCCCCCCTCATCCCGGCGATTGACCTTTAAAAACCAGTTGTGTTTTGATATGCTTTCCACAGGCGAATAGCCTGCCAAAAAAGAAGCGCGCCGGGCAAATGCCCGGCGCGCTTCTTTTTTGGCAGGCAACTTATTCCACCAGCAGCACGGCTTTACCGGCGTACTGGCGGTCCACCAGGCGCTGGCAGATTTCGGCTGCCTGGCTCCAGGGCGCCTCGACCTCGATGTGCGGGTTCAGCCGGCCGTCTTCCAGCAGCGCCACCAGGCGGCTGAGCAGCGGCCCGGCCGGCTGCTTGCGCAGCTCGCCCAGCACCATCAGGCCGGTCAGGTTGGCGCTGGGGGTTTGCACCACCGCCCGCAGGTTGACCGTAATCTCGGCCTCGATCAGCGCGGCGTAGGTGACGCACACCCCGCCCGGCGCCAACATGGACGTGACGGTCGAGAGCGTGGCTCCGCCCACCCCATCGCAGATCAGGTCGTAAGGGCCGAACTCGGCCGCCCCGGCCGGGTCGCCGACCACCACGTGGGCGGCGCCGGACTCGCGCACCATAGCCACGTACGGGTTATGGCGGGTCGTGCCGGTCACCGTGGCGCCTGAAAGGTAAGCCAACTGGACGGCAAAGTCGCCCACTCCGCCCGAAGCGCCGGTCACCAGTACGCGCCGGCCCAACAGGCTGCCGGCCTTTTCCAGCGACATCAGCGCAGTTATCCCGGCCACCGGCAGGGTTGCCGCCTGGCTGAAGGAAATACTGTCCGGCAGTGGAGCCAGCGCATCGGCCGGCACGGCCACCTGCTGGGCCCAGGCGCCGGTGGGCAGGTAACCCACCACCCGGGCGCCGGCCTGAGGCCCGCTGCCATCCGCGGCGGCTTGTTCCACCACCCCGGCCAGGTCCCAGCCGGGGATATAGCGATCTTGTGAGGACATCGCCCGGCGAACTTCGCCGCGGTTCAGCGAGACGGCGGCCACGCTGACCAGCGCCTGCGAGGCGGTTGGTGTGGGTTGATTTACGTCCGCGAGGACAAAACGACCCGCTGCTTGCGGATCGGTCAGGATTGCTTTGATTGTGCTCATCTATCGATCTCCTTTCTCTGGTAGGGTAACACATTCCCGGGGAAATTTCCTTAACCGCAGTTTAGGGATCTATCTCCATAAACCATTCGGGTGTTTTGTGTTTTGCGCGGGAAAGCCGCGCAAAACACAAAACACCCGAATAAGTTAAGCGCCCAATTCCCCTCTGGTGAGTCAATCGGGCGCTTGATTGATTTTCGGCCAACAGCCGAAAGGTTATCGAAACAGGAAAACCTGCGCGGACTTATTTCCCGCGGTTGCGGGTGGCCACGTCGAAGATCACGGCCGCGGCCAAAACGGCGCCACGGACGATGTACTGGAGCGAGATGTCGATGCCCATCAGGTTCATGCCGTTGGTCAGCGAGGTCATCACCAGGGCGCCCACGATCGAACCAACCACGTTGCCGACCCCGCCGGCGGCGGACACGCCACCGACGTAGGCCGCGGCAATGGCATCCAATTCGAACAAGTTACCGGCCGTGGTAGTGGCCGACTGCAAACGCGAGGAGAACAGAACCCCCGACAAAGCCGCCAGCATACCCATCGAGCCAAATACGACGTAAGTCAGCTTTTTCACGCTGATGCCGCTCAGCTCGGCCGCCTCGGGGTTACCGCCGATGGCGTAGATGTGCCGGCCCAGCACCGTTTGGGAGGCGACGAAGTTATAGATAATCACCACCACCAGCACGACCACCACGGTCCAGGAAAGGCCGTTATACCCGGCCAGCACCCAGGTGATCCCGCCGACGATGACCGCCAAAAAGGCCAGCTTGAGGATAAACATATCCATCGGCAGCACTTCGAAGTTGTAGGCCTGCTTTTTCTTGCGGCTATTGATTTCACTGACCACAAACAAGGCAATGGCGACAATCCCCAGCAGGAGGGTCAATTTATGTAAGCCGGGCAAAAAATTTAGACCATTGATATCGGGAATAAAGCCGTTGCCGATCGCATTGTAGGTTTTATCCGGGATGATGATAGTGCCGGTGCTGACCGTGACCAGCAGCAAAGCGCCGTGGTAGATCAGCCAGCCGGCCAGGGAGGCCACAAACGAAGGGATACCTAACTGCGCCACCGGGAAGGCCGTGACCAGCCCCGCCACGATGCCCAGGCCCATCACCAGCAATATGGCCACGAAGACCGGCAGGTGCCAGAACACCATAGCAATGGCAGCGATGGCCCCCAGGAAGCCGGACAGGAAACCCACCGATAGGTCGATATGGCGGATCACGATGACCAGCGTCATACCGACGGCCAGCACGGCGATGTAGCCGGTCTGGTTCAACAAGTTGCTCAAATTCCTCGATGAAACGAACACCCCTTTGGTGGTAATGGTAAAAATCACCATAATGACGAAAAGGGCGATGAACATGCCGTATTCGCGAATGTTTTGTCGCAGTGCTTTCTGTGCGTGGCTAAAAAACGACATTCTGGGTCTCCTCAATTCGTTGCCAATTTCATTATTGCTTCCTGGGTAGCCTCCTCAGCCGGCATTTCGCCCGCGATTTGGCCAGAAGCGACAATGTATACTCGATCGCTCATCCCCAGAATTTCGGGTAATTCTGAGGAAATCATGATAATGCTCATGCCCTGCTTGACCAGCCGGGTCATGATCAGATAGATCTCGTACTTCGCGCCAACGTCGATCCCACGAGTAGGCTCATCCAAAATCAACAGGTTGGGCTTGACAAACAGCCATTTGCCCAGGCAGACCTTTTGCTGGTTGCCGCCGCTCAAATTGGACACCTTTTGCTCGACACTGGGGGTCTTGATATTCAGGCTTTCCTTGTATTCATTGGCAATTTTGACTTCAGCATTGGCATTGACCACCCCTCGTTCGGCGATTTCACGCAGGTTCGCCAGGGTGATGTTCTGCTTGACGTCTTGAATGAGGATGAGCCCATTCCCCTTCCTGTCCTCGGTTACGTAGGCCAGTCCTTTTGCAATGGCATCGTGAGGATGTTTGAAGGATACCTTTTTCCCCCGCAAGAACATTTCCCCTTCGATGCGGTAACCGGTTGGGTTACCAAAAATGCTCAAAGCCAGCTCGGTACGGCCGGATCCCATCAGCCCGGCCAGCCCGACGATCTCGCCCTTTTTCACGTATAACGCGGCATCTTTGACCACCTGCCGTCCTAACGCCGGGGCATACGCGTTCCAATGCTTTACTTCGAAGACAACCTCTTCCGAATAGCGGTGCTCGCGCCTCGGATAGATATTGTCGATCTCCCGCCCGACCATGTGCTTGATGAGGATGTTCTCACTTACTTCGCCATTGTGAGCGTTCAGCGTACAAATCGTGCGGCCATCCCGCAGTACGGTCACCGTATCGGCAATATCGATCACTTCTTTGAGCTTGTGGGAGATCAGTACACTGGTCACCCCTTCGGTCTTCAACCCGCGCAGCAATTGCAGCAGGTTTTTGCTATCGCTTTCGTTCAAAGATGAGGTCGGTTCGTCCAAAATCAACAGCTTGACGTTCCGGCTAAGCGCTTTAGCAATTTCCACCAACTGCTGCTTGCCAATGCCCAGTTCCTTCACCTTCACGGTTGGGTTGACATCCAGCCGGACCTTCTTGAGCATTTCAGTTGCTTTTTTGATCGTTTCGTTCCAGTTGATCAATCCCCCGCTTCTAATTTCGTTGCCGAGAAATATATTTTCGTAGACCGTCAGTTCTGGGATAAGTGCCAATTCCTGGTAGATAATAGCAATACCGGCTTTTTCAGTATCATTAATGCCCCGAAATTTCTGGGTTTCGCCTTCAAAGATGATATCCCCGGTATAGTCGCCAAATGGGTATACCCCGCTTAATACCTTCATCAACGTCGATTTACCCGCCCCATTCTCGCCTACCAGGCAGTGTATTTCGTTCCTGGCGACTTGAAAGCTTACCTTATCCAGGGCTTTCACGCCTGGAAATTCCTTGGTGATACTTCTCATTTCTAACAAAGGGTTTTCCATCACAACTCCGGAATAAATGAACTTTCGCTCCGCCTTTATGACTTTTTTCAGGCAAAAAGTCTTCTTCAAGGGAAGCACCCCTGCATCTCAAGGAGTTTTGCTACAAATGATTGCTTATACTGGAATTTTACAGGAATAGTGGTGAAATGATCACCACTATTCCTGTACGAAATGGTCTAAAGGGGAATTACTTCAAACCGGTGAAGTCACTGGCGGAGTAGTAACCCGAGTCGATCAGGGCGGACTGGACGTTGTCTTTGTCCACACTGATGACCTCAGACTGCTTGGCCGGGACGTCGATCGCGCCGTTGTTGTAGCTGCCGGTGGTCGCAGGGGTCTGGCCTTGCAGCAGAGCGACGGCCATGGTGATGGCGTCGTTGACCAGGGTGCGCACGTCCTTGAACACCGTCATGGACTGCTTACCGTCGATGATGTACTGGACGGAGGCTTTCTCGGCATCCTGCCCGGTCACGATGTAGCTGGTCACGTCTTTGTCAGCCGCGAAGGCGTCCGCGATGGAGCGAGCGGTGCCATCGTTCGGGGCCAGAATGAAGACGTTGCCTTTGTCCGCGGTGGTGGCGGAGGTCAGGTTGGCCTCGGCCAGGTTCTTGGCCGTGTTGAAGTCCCAGTTCGTGGTGACCTGCCCGATGATGCTGGCTTCTTCGTCACGAGTCAGTTCGGCTTTGTCCTGTACGGCTACGGCCGCGCTGGAGTTCTTGATCACGAAGGTGCCATCCGCGATCTTGGGTTGCAGTACGTTCCAGGCCCCCTGGAAGAACAGGAAGGCGTTGTTATCGGAGGCAGCCCCGGCATACAGGTACAGCGGGTTGCCCGTTCCGGTGGCGTGGTCAACCAGGTACTGGCCCTGTTTCTCACCCACGGCTACACTGTCGAAGGTCACATAGTAATCGACCGCGTCGGTGTTGGTGATCAGGCGGTCATACGAGATGACTTTCACGCCGGCCTGCTTGGCTTCTTCCACTGCTGCTGCCGCCGCGTTACCGTCCTGCGGGCAGATAATCAACACCTGGATGCCCTTGGCCAGCAAGGATTCGACGTTGGTCTTTTCCTTGGCCGAGTCACCCTGGCTGAAGAGGATCTCCACATCGTATCCAGCTGCCTGGAGGGCATCCTGGAAACGAGTCTGGTCCTGGATCCAGCGCGGTTCGTCTTTGGTAGGCAGAACGATACCGACGGCCAGTTGACCGCCGGGGGCGTTGGACTGCGGAGCAGCGGTGGGCTCGGTGGTGGAGCCGGTCAAACCGGTGAAGTCACTGGCGGAGTAGTAACCCGAGTCGATCAGGGCGGACTGGACGTTGTCTTTGTCCACGCTGATGACCTCAGACTGCTTGGCCGGGACGTCGATCGCACCGTTGTTGTAGCTGCCGGTGGTCGCAGGGGTCTGGCCTTGCAGCAGGGCGACGGCCATGGTGATGGCGTCGTTGACCAGGGTGCGCACGTCTTTGAACACGGTCATGGACTGCTTGCCGTCGATGATGTACTGGACGGAGGCTTTCTCGGCATCCTGCCCGGTCACGATGTAGCTGGTCACGTCTTTGTCAGCCGCGAAGGCGTCCGCGATGGAGCGAGCGGTGCCATCGTTCGGGGCCAGAATGAAGACGTTGCCTTTGTCCGCGGCGGTGGCGGAGGTCAGGTTGGCCTCGGCCAGGTTCTTGGCCGTGTTGAAGTCCCAGTTCGTGGTGACCTGCCCGATGATGCTGGCTTCTTCGTCACGAGTCAGTTCGGCTTTGTCCTGTACGGCTACGGCCGCGCTGGAGTTCTTGATCACGAAGGTGCCATCCGCAATCTTGGGTTGCAGTACGTTCCAGGCCCCCTGGAAGAACAGGAAGGCGTTGTTATCGGAGGCAGCCCCGGCATACAGGTACAGCGGGTTGCCCGTTCCGGTGGCGTGGTCAACCAGGTACTGGCCCTGTTTCTCACCCACGGCTACACTGTCGAAGGTCACATAGTAATCGACCGCGTCGGTGTTGGTGATCAGGCGGTCATACGAGATGACTTTCACGCCGGCCTGCTTGGCTTCTTCTACTGCTGCTGCCGCTGCGTTACCGTCCTGCGGGCAGATAATCAGCACTTTGATGCCCTTGGCCAGCAAGGATTCGACGTTGGTCTTTTCCTTGGCCGAGTCACCCTGGCTGAAGAGGATCTCCACATTGTATCCGGCTGCGGTAAGAGCATCCTGGAAACGAGTCTGGTCCTGGATCCAGCGCGGTTCGTCTTTGGTAGGCAGAACAATACCTACAGCCAGTTGACCACCGGGCGCTGAAACCTCGGTCGAAGACGTACCAGCAGATGCAGCCGTCGGCGCTACAGTTGTGGCGGGGGTACTGCAAGCAGATAGCAGAGTCGCTGCAATCATGAATACAGCTAATAGGCTGTACACCAACTTCTTAGACATATTTTCTTCTCCTTAGAATATGGTTGCGGACGAATTACCAGGCCGGAACGATCCGGCACGTGGCGTCGGAAGATGCGTATTTATTCGATTGACCACCTCCTCCCATCATGGAATATCACCTGCACTTGCCAGCCTTACTATGTTGTAACCAACAGAAAAGCCACGAGCTCAGCCGAAATTTCATTCACAAGCGAAACAACAAGAGAAAATCGTTTTCACCAGTTTTTCATCCCCCATAAAGGAAATGGCAAAAAGATCGAAAAGGGTCGCTTATTTTTTCTTTTGGAGAAGATATTTAATAATTGGGACGCTCCACAACCAGCACTTCGACCGGACTTGAACTAGTCCATTTCCGTACCTGATTTAGCGAGCATGTACGGGCGAAGTATAACAAAAGCTGTCCGCCGGCTTATCCCCTTTTCCCCCCAGTGGTATAGGGGGATTTCCCCTAAGCGGAGAGCGCTTTTTCCCTGACACGTGGGTGTGGAATTTCAATTTGCAAATCGGCACCGCCTTCGGGCTGGCGGGTGATCCGGATTCTGCCTCCTAATAAGGCCACCCGCTCACTGATCCCGAGCAGGCCATAATGCCGTTCACCGGCCAGGCTGTTTATATCCAGCCCCTCGTCGATGCCAATTCCATCGTCGGCAATGGAAAGCGATAACATCCGCGGGGTGGTATGGACCATTTTAATATACACCTTACTGGCCCTGGCATGCCGCTTGACGTTGTTCAAGCCTTCCTGGACAATGCGAAAAATGGACAGCTCGGTGGCTTCCGGCAGGCGGCCCAGCTTAGGGTCGATGTCCAGGATGACCTCGATGTTGTTGCGTTCCGACCAGTCGCGGCTGTAGGAAAGCAAGGCTGCCCCCAGCCCCAGGCTGTCAATCGTGGGTGGGCGCAGCTCACCGCAAACCTGGCGCAGGCTGCTGACGATCTCGCGGATAGACGTGCGCACGTCCGCCAGTTCATCCCGCAGTGGCGGCATAATCTCTTGCTCTACCTCGAGGCACTCGAGTTGGTAATTGATGCTGAAAAGGTCCTGGATGACCTGGTCGTGCAACTCGCGGGCCAGGTCATTTGCGCTCTTGCTCCCGCTCTGAGATCAGCCGGCGGTGAGCCTCCTGCAGGGCTTTGTTAGCCCGGTCGGCGGCCTGGACGTGCTCGCTAAGCTGCCCCACCAACTGGTAGTTCAGCGCATTCTGGGAGGCCAGGTCTTTTTCCAGCAAGATCTTGTAATAACGCATGCGCTCCGCCTGCTCGCGGATGCGGTCGTAATTACCCAGGTCCAGCAAGGTCGCGCTGACACCTTCCGGCCGGCCGGAGCCAAGCAGATAGGAAACGATCGCGTCCCGGCTGGTCTCATCGGTGCGCACATCGGCGATCTTCTGGCCGTGGAACAACGTAATGATACGGTCGGTGACGGCGAAAAGATGGTCGAGGTTATTGCTGCTGAACAGCACCGCCACCCCCTGGCGGCGCCACTCCTGGATCAACTCGAACAGTTTTTGCTGATAAGGATAGGTGAGCGAACTGGTGGCTTCATCGATCAAGACAAAACGAACCGGGTGGGTCAACACCCGGGCAATGGCAATCATCTGGCGCTTTTCACCGGAAAGGCTGGCTACTTTTTCACGCAGCGAGGGAACGCTTACGCCCACCTCATTTAAAATGCGCTTGGCTTCCTTGTCCATTTTGCGGCGGTCAAGGATGCGCAGCGGTCCTAACCCGGCCGGCCAACCCAGCTCGTTGCCTAAAAAGATGCTCGTCGAAATATCCATCTCGTCGTTCAAGGTCGGCTTCTGGTGGATCACACCGATACCCAGTTTTCCGGCGTTGAAGGGCCAGGTCAGCAGCTTGTCGGCGAAATAAATATCCCCGTGGGTAGCCCCATACAGGCCGGCCAAAAGCATGACCAACACCGATTTCCCGGATCCAATATTCCCGGCCAGGCCTACCACCTCACCCGGTCTGATGTCGAAACTCACTCCCTCCACAGCAGATAAAGTATCGAACCGTTTGCAAAGATTGACTACTCGAAGCAGGGGTTCCATAGAATTTCAACCTGATTGGCCGACCTGAGAATATTGGCGATTAGTAAATATGGGTTATGTTTGGAAACGCACCTGGCACACTTCCATACACAACCCAAACAAATTTGCTGCAGACCTTCTGCGAACATATACAGGTTTTGATATATCCTGGAATCCCATTGTAGCATAAACTGCGGAAGTGGTATAAATTATACATGCCAGAGCAAATCTCTGTTCTCCTCGCTGACGATCACGCGGTCGTCCGTACTGGTATTCGCAAGACAATTGAAGAAATCCCGGGAATGATGGTGGCTACCGAAGCCGCCAACGGCCCGCAGCTTTTTGATGTCCTCAGTAAAGCCAGCTACGATATCCTTTTAATCGACGTCACGATGCCCGACTTCGAGCCCATATCGGCCATCCAGCGCATTCGTAAAGACTACCCCCAGATGAAGATCCTGGTCGTCAGCGCATACGACGACGATATTTACGTCCAGGGCATGCTCAGTGCGGGTGTCAATGGCTACCATCTCAAAGACCAGCCGCTCAACGACCTGAAAAGAGCGATCGAGCGCGTCCTGGCCGGCGAAATCTGGCTATCGCCGCCGATTATCAACAAACTGATCGGCGATCCGCACGGCTTCACCCACACGCCTTTTCTCACCCGCCGCCAAAGAGATTTGCTGCACCAGCTCAAAGACGGCAAGGATAACCAGACCATCGCGGCCGAAATGGGGCTGAGCGTCAAAACGGTCGAAAACCACCTGACCCGGCTTTACCGGGTGCTCAACGTCCAAAGCCGCCTGGAGGCGATGAATTATATCTTACGCCACACCCAGCTATTGGGCATACCCGGCCAACAGGCCACGCAAAAGCCGGCCGGCCCGGTGAAAGAGTCCGAGCGCATCTCGGTCATGGTCGTCGACGATAATGGCCGGTTCCGCGAATTGCTGCAGAATATCATCGGCAAGGCCTGTCCGAACGCCTGGATCTATGAAGCGGACAACATCCACTCGGCCCTGCACATGATCCAGGAGACCATGCCCGACCTCGTCTTTATCGATGTGGTTCTGGGTGAAGAGAATGGCATCAGTTGCACGCGCCAGATCAAGGCGCTCTATCCAACCATCCGGGTCATCCTGATCAGCGCCTACCCCGACCGGGAATTTCACCGCCTGGGCCTGGAGGCCGGAGCAATCGCCTTCCTGGACAAGAAAGACCTCGACTTACCGGCCCTGCGCCAGGTCATCGAGGATGTCATCTAGGAGTTCCCGAAATTGAAGTTGTTTGCGGGGGCAGAATTTTTTGCACCCAAAATTACGAAAAAATTCGAGGAAATTCTAAGAAAATTATAAAAATTTCCCTATTTTTTAATGAAATTCTTATAATTTAGTGTTATTATAGTTTAAGTCAATCGCCTGGGTGCCCCCCTCACCCCGGCGGTTGACTTTTTAAAGACCAGGTGTGAAAATTATCTGTTGTTAAAAAAACAGGTCATCAGGCCTTATCGCTCAGGCCATTGATTGATCACCATGGGGAAAATGCGAGGTCGAAATGAATGTATCCGATGCAATTCACACCAAAAAGGCGGTCCGAGAATTCCAGCAGCGCCCATTAACCGCCGAAGAGACCCAAACTATTCTGAACGCCGGAAGGCTGGCGCAGTCCTCCAAAAATTCCCAGCCCTGGCAATTCATCACCATTACCGATGCCAGCACACGCGAAGCGCTTTCGCACCTGGGCCGTTACGGCGGGCACATGGCCAACGCGGCGCTGGTGGTGGCTATTCTCACCCCCGATCCGGCCAGCCGCTTCAGCGTGATGTTCGATGCCGGCCAGGCGGCCGCTTACATGCAACTGGCAGCCTGGGAGCTTGGGATCGGCTCCTGCCCGGCTACGATTTACGAATACGAGCAGGCCAGAGAACTGCTCGGCTTCCCGCCGGAATGGCACATCCGGGTGGCCTTATCCTTTGGCTACCCGCTGGCCCCAGAACAACCCAATCGGCCGGCGCGCAAAGGCGGGCGTAACGCCTTCGCCGATATCGTCCATCGCGAACATTGGTAATGGGTTGATTTCCCAATTGAGACTGGGGCCGTGAAGCCGCACCAGTCTCAATTGGGGCTTTTTCGTGAATACAATGGCTTATTGCAAAGAAGTGCGGATTTCCCGCACCAGGCGGCGCAGGCTGGCCTGGAGCAAATCCTGGTCGTCGGGCGGCAGCTCATCCACCGTCAGGCCCAACGAGAAAGTCACCGTGGCATTCAAATCGCCGGCTAACTGACAGGCAGCTTCGCTGGCCAGTTGGTCGAGGACAACCCCGGAGGGCGTTAGCAGTTGCAGATCGATGCCCTGCGAGGTACTGGCCGCGGTAGCCACCGAACGGCAGCCGCCCGGCCGGTCACCGGCAGTGATCACAAACTCTTCCCCCAGGCCCATCACGTTGGCCTCCACCTGAAACGGCGGCTGGCCGGCCGTGATGTGCACAATCCGGACTCTTTCACTGCTATCGGCAGAAATTTCAGGGCACATACCTGCGTACCATTAATCGTGAAGAGATCCTTACCCTGGCGCCAGGCCAGGGCAGGTTATTGCCAATACGAGAAAAAATAATTTTCAACGCCGGTTGAACAGGCGTGCATAAATCCCGATTCCCAATCCGGCCAGGATGACCAACCCGCCCAGGATCGCCAGAATGGGGGAACGGCCACCTTCCGAAACCGGCGTCGGGGCGGCTTGCGAGCTCAACTGGGCGCCAAAATCGATCGTGGTCGTGTCGCCGGCCGCCAGGGTCAGCGCCTGGTTCAACTGAGTCGTGGCATTATAGCCTTCGGGCACGGCTACGCTGATATTATAGTCACCCTCTTTGATATCCTTGAAACAGGTGGGTTCAGCCAGGCTGTCGGAGGTATTGCCGGTCAGCGAGACCTGGCCGGTCCGGTCGGTGAGGCTGATCACCCCACCAGGCAAGGCTGTTTCATCCGTATCGGCCATCGCATTTCCGTTGACGTCATTGAAAAGCGCAACGCAAACCATGGCATTGCCCTCGAAGGGGGTAGGCGATTGAAGCGGAGCGGTCGGCGAGGGGGTAACCGCCGCGGAGGAAGATTGGGGAGAAACGGTGGCGAGCAACAGTTTTTGGCCCGCATTTAAACTGCAGTTTTCATCCAGGTTGTTCAACAGGCGCAATTCATTCAGGTCTATCTGATTAAGCAGTGAGATGCTAATGCAGGTATCCCCTGCTTTGACCGTGTACTGTATGAGTCCATCGGCGTTCGCCGTAGGTGTCTGGTATACGATTTGCGCTTGCGGGGAAACTCCCTGGGGTAGACCTAGCAAAAAAAGAATTCCCAACAATCCGGCAACGGTTGTCAAGATTACGAAGCTGCGTTTATGCATAGAGAGTACCCTTTCAAGGGATTATAACATCCTTTTTTCGCTGCCCATTTGCATGGGTTTTGTCCAGGCCATGGGTTAAAAGTGATGATTCCCCTTCCCCCGTTCTGGGGGAAGGGGCCAGGGGATGAGCCGTCCGAATCCCGTTGGGTTACGGGCAATGCCCGGTAAAACGAAGTCCTTTCCATACGCCGGCGTTATGAAAGAGCCCGCGACCCAACCTACAGGCTAACCGCTATCCGCTCCTACCAACGTGACATATTTCCTGATTTCTGCCATGGATATCATCGCGGCGCGTCGTAAATGAAATTGGTCGTTTCGCCGATGTATAATTAATAAACTCACAGGTTCAATGTGGGGAGTTGAAGATTACCGCCCCGCCCGTTTTTATGCGAACGCGGGTGGATTTTGAACAAATCCCAAGAAACCTAATATCGTTACATAACTACATCTAACCTGATTTTAGGAGGAATTCATGCCTCTGGATATCGTAATTGGAACACAATGGGGGGATGAGGGCAAAGGTCGCATCGTGGACCTGTTCGCCGCTCAGGCCGATTTCGTGGCCCGCTTCAACGGTGGCGACAACGCCGGGCACACCGTCACGGTGGGGACAAAAACCTTCAAACTGCACCTGATTCCTTCTGGCATCATTCACCCGCACACCTTTGGGGTTTTGGGAAACGGTATGGTCTTTAACCCGGCCACCTTTTTGGCCGAGATCGACATGCTCCAAAACGCAGGGGTCGACGTTTCTCCCAAGCGCCTGCAAATATCCTACGCAACCCACCTGATTACTCCCGGTCACCGTGCCCTGGACCACGCCGAAGAATCTGCCCGCGGGCAGGGCCAGATCGGCACGACCGGCCGCGGGATCGGCCCGGCCTATACCGGCAAAGTGTCCCGAAATGGGCTGCGCATGGAGGATATGCTGGATACAGTCGGTTTCGTTGGCAAAATGCAGCATCACATCGATGAAGTCAACGCCATCCTGGTGAATACTTATCACACCGACGCTCTGGATACCAACGCGATTGCGCGCGAATATTTGAAATATGCCAACCACATCCTGCCCTACATTGGCGACGCCGGCCAACTGGTCTGGCAGGGCTTGCAAGAGGGCAAACGGGTGCTGGCCGAAGGCGCCCAGGGGACACTGCTCGACCTGGACCACGGTACGTACCCCTTTGTGACCAGTTCGACGACGACGGCCGCCGGTGTATTTGCCGGCCTGGGGCTGGGCATCGTCCCGGCCAGCCGGGTGATCGGCGTGACCAAAGCCTTCCAGACGCGCGTCGGCGCGGGGCCCTTCCCCACCGAAGTGCTGGGAAAAACCGCCGAACGGCTGCGCGGTACCGGCCAGAACCCCTGGGACGAGTTTGGCACCACCACCGGCCGCCCGCGGCGGGTGGGCTGGCTGGATGGCGTCCTGCTGCGCTACGCACTGCGGGTCAATGGGGTGAATGAGCTGGTGATGACCAAGATGGATATTCTCAGCGGGCTTTCCAATTTGCGCGTGTGCGTGGCCTACCAGTTGGGCGAAGAGGTGGTCCATGACCTGCCTATGGGACCGGCTAACCTGACCCCCTTCGAGCCGGTCTACGAAGAGCTGGCCGGTTGGGAAGAAGATATTTCCGGCGTACGGCATTGGGAAGATCTTCCCGTGGCAGCCCAGACCTACGTCAATTACATCAGCAAATTCTGCGGTGTGCCGGTAAGGCACGTATCGGTGGGGCCTGAACGCGAACAGATCGTCGAAGTTCCTGTATGAAAGTATGCCTGGCCTGGCTTTTGATCGTTTTCTGTGTAGGGGTATCGGCATGTGCGCCTTTACAGGCCACATCCCCGACCCCGCTTGAACCCACAGCCAGCCCGGCCACCTCTCTACCGCCCACGGCCACCATCGACTGGTTCCCCATGACGGCTACGCCCACCCGGATACCCATCCAGTCGCCGACCGCACAACCGACCCTGTCGCTGGGAAAGTCCAGTTCGCTGCTCCACGACGATTTCAGCGATACCCGCGCCTGGGAAAAGATCCTGGTTTCATCGGGCAGTGCCGCCTTTGGCAAAAACGAATTTACCCTGGCTATTACCGGCGAAAAGACGCTGCTGAACAGCATGCGCAGCGCACCGGAACTGGGCAATTTTTACCTGGAAATCACCGCCAGTCCCAGCCTGTGCCGCGATTCGGATAGCTATGGCCTGCTGCTGCGGGCCACGGATGCCTATAACGGTTACCGCTGGGTAGTCACCTGCGACGGGCAAACCCGCCTGGAACGCCTGCAAAATGGCTACATCGTCCTGTTGCAAGACTGGCTGCCCTCGGGGGATATTCGCGAAGGCGCGCCGGTGACAGTTCACCTGGGCGTGTGGATGTATGGCCAGGAAATGCGCTTTTATATCGAAGGCAATGAGCAGTTCCGCACCAGCGACCCGGTCTTTAGCAGCGGATTAATCGGCGTTTTCGCCCGGACCGGCGGCTCCTCTCCCGAAACGATCAATTTCAGCAACCTGGACGTGTGGTCCATCGACCCGAACCTCGTACCCACCAACACCCCCGGTCCCACGGCGACACCGTGATGAGAGCGATTAGCGGTTAGCTTTTAGCTTGTAGCCCGGCTTTGAAAGCCGGGGGGTAGCTGAACCAACAGCCTGTAGGTTGGGTTGCGGGCTTTTTTATGACGCCGGGGCCAGCAAACAATTCCGTTTTACCAGGCCTTGCCCGTAACCCAACATTCACGATGGCCAAACGCGACGTTGGGTTCGGGCAAGGCCATTGCCGATTAACACCATAGTCCCCGGCCATCATTATTGACGATCCCGAACCCAACCTACAGATCGATATTCAATTTAATGCCGGCGAGATTAAGCCCTGCATAGGCGGGGCTTTGTGTATTTGTTGCCGCGACCCTGGTCGCCATTCTTGCCCCTCTCCCGTTTCTGGGAGAGGGGTTGGGGTGAGGGAGAGCCCTAAGCCGTTTTAACCCCGTTGGGTTACGGGTACGGCCCGGTAAACCAGATGTCGCTCGATATCCGAGCGCCATAAAATAGCTCGCAACCCAACCGACAAGCTAACAGCTAAACGCTAAAAGCTATCTCCCCTACACCATGTGGCAGGCCACCCAATGGCCGGGGGCGAGCTCGCGGAATTCGGGGCGTTGTTCGGCGCAAATTTTGTCGGCCAGCGGGCAGCGGGTACGGAAACGGCAGCCCGAAGGCGGGTTGATCGGGGAGGGCACGTCGCCCACCAGGATGGTACGCTGGCGCCGGTTTTCGACGGTCGGGTCCGGGATGGGCACGGCCGACATGAGCGCCTGAGTATACGGATGCAGCGGATGCTCGTAGAGCTCATCGCGCGCGGCTAACTCCACGATGACGCCCAGGTACATCACGGCTACCCGGCTGCTGATATGTCGCACCATCGATAGGTCGTGCGCAATAAATACGTAGGTCAGGTTGAACTGGGCTTGCAGATCCTCGAGCAGGTTGACCACCTGGGCCTGCACCGAAACATCCAGGGCCGAGATCGGCTCATCACACACAATCAGGTCCGGGTTGAGCGCCAGGGCCCGGGCAATGCCAATCCGCTGGCGCTGGCCCCCCGAAAATTCGTGCGGGTAACGCGAGGTGTAAGCCGGGTTCAGCCCCACCAGTTGCAGCAGGTTCTCGGCTTTTTCCTTAACATCCTTGCGGCTCATCGACTCGTGAATGAACATGGGTTCGCCAATGATCTGTCCGACGGTCATGCGTGGGTTCAGGCTGGCATACGGATCCTGGAAGATCATCTGCATGCGTTTGCGCATTTTTCGCAGGGCTTCGCCTTGAAGCGTGACCAGGTTGGTCCCATCGAAATAGACATTCCCGGAAGTTGGCCGGTAAAGCTGCAAGATCACCCGTCCGGTCGTCGATTTGCCGCAGCCCGATTCGCCCACCAGACCTAAAGTTTCCCCCCGAACAACATCGAAAGACACATCGTCCACGGCATGGACTGCCCCGACCTCACGCTGGAAAATGATCCCCTGCAAGATCGGAAAATATTTGACCAGGTTTTCGACCCTCAGGATGGCTTCATCAGATGGCATCACGTTCTCTCCCGGTTTCAGGCTCTACCCAGCAGGCTGAATAGTGGTCGGGTTCCACCTCAATCAAAGGCGGATTTTCATTCCAACAACGCTCGCGTACATAACTACAGCGGGGGGCAAACGGGCAAAAATGAGGCTTTTGCAACAAGACCGGCGGCAGCCCTTCGATGGATACCAGGCGCTGATTGACGCCTTTATCCACCCGGGGCAGGCTGCCCAACAGTCCCAGGGTATACGGATGGGAGGGGTGGTGGTAAAGATCGCCCACCGTCGAAGTTTCGACGATGAAACCGCCGTACATCACCGCCAGGCGATCGGCCAGCCCGGCGATCACGCCCAGGTCATGGGTGATCCAGATGATGCCCATTCCCAGGTCATCCCGCAGACGTTTGACCAACTCCACGATTTGAGCCTGAATGGTCACATCCAGGGCGGTGGTTGGTTCGTCGGCAATCAGCAACTGCGGTGCGCAGACCAATGCCATAGCAATCATCACCCGCTGGCGCATACCGCCCGAAAACTGGTGCGGGTAATTGTCCAACCGGTCGGCCGGATTAGGAATGCCCACTTTGGTCAGCATTTCGATCACCCGCTGTTCGGCCTCTTTGGGTTTCATCCCCAGGTGGACTTCCAGCGGCTCGGCCACCTGGCGGCCGATTGTCATGACCGGATTAAATGAAGTCATCGGGTCCTGGAAAACCACGCTGATCTGAGAACCGCGTACCTGGCGAATCTCATCGTCCGACATTTTTAACAGGTCTTTGCCTTGAAAAAAAGCCTGACCGGCGACGATTTTTCCCGGTGGTGTTGGGATCAGGCGCAGCATAGACATGACGGTTACGCTCTTCCCGCAGCCGCTTTCGCCTACGATGCCTAAAGTCTCCCCCTCGTCCAGCTTGAAGGAAACGCCGTTAACGGCATGGACCATTCCCTCTCTGGTATTAAACTGTGTTTCCAGGCCTTGTACATTGAGCAATTCTGACATTCAAACGACCTCGTTCAATGGTGGATGATGCTCGGGAGAAAATAGTCAGGTTATCCCTGTTTACCCCGTAAAATGAATTCCCCTGGGGGGTATTCCCAAACCGTTTCGGCATTGTTCAAACATTACGGCTGTTGGTGTCCAATTATAATGCCTATTTTTTCTGTATACCGGTCAGATAGAAAATCTCTTTATAAAATTTGGCTAAAAATTGCAAAAAAACACCTTTTAAACCTATCCGAATTTAAACAATTTGCGGTGGCAATGCCACCGCAAATTGTTTAAATTCGGAATCTTCTACCAACGGCCGATTTATTTTTTATTGGCCATCAATACCAGTCGCCAGACGTCCATTCCGGATGAGCCGCTGTTCCAGAAACCCAGCGAGTAGGCCGTGCGGTCTCCCGCCACCTGCTGCTTCTGCATACACGCTCCCAGGATGTGCCCATCCGAATCGGTTGGGTTGGTGGTGCTACCGGCGACCTGCAGCGCGTAACAGGTGCTGTCTTCCACCCGCAACTGGCGGATCACAACCGGGTTGTTGTCCCACACCTTTGCCAGGGTTAACGGCTCCGCTGTCTTCTTGTCCAGCAGATCCCGGGTTATCACCGGTACCTGGTAGAACAGTTCGCTGTCGCCCTGACTGGCCGGCGGTGTGGCCGTCACGGCAGTGCTATCGGAACTGGGGACGCTTTGCACCTGACTGGCCGGGAAACGATACCAGCCGGAAGCCTGCCCGTCCACCACCTCGGCCGGCACACTGTTCACGTCTGGCGAAGTCTCGTCGGTTTGGTTATCTTTCACCAGATAGGCGAACAACATCGGGAAAGAGGAATTATTTTCGTCCAGATAGCCGGCTGCCAGGGCAAATTGGGTCAGGTCGTCGATCGAGGTGGAGGTGCTGCCCTGCTTCTGGGTATCCGGTACCAGGACCGTGTCCGGCTTAAAGTCCTTCAAAATTGCGCCTAACTGGCGCATAAAATTCTTTTCCGTCAGGCCCAGGCTTGCCAGGCTCAAGTGGGCGGCGATATTGCCTGCCCCAGAAAGCTTTTTACCAGAATCGCTCTGGCCGGCAGCCGGGGCTGCCGCTGGCTCGTTGAAGTAATCGACCATTTCCTGGGGAATGCCCAGGTCAAGCAACGCCGAACTCAGCGCGCGTGAGGTTTGCTTTCCACCCGGGGTTGTCCCGGTAGCATTGCTGTCTGTTTCAGACTGGGCGCTGTCTGGCAGCACTAAAATTTGTACCCGACCGCCCTGGTCAATCACTGCGCGGATCAGCCCGCCTGTGCTCTTGATACTGCTGTCGTCATCCGGTGAGATGACCAACAGTTTGGTGATATTGGTCAGGTTGATCGTCTTGAGATCCTGGTTGGGCAGGTTGGGAGCAGCGTAAGTGCTGTCTGCGCTGAATAACATCGAACATAATAAGAACCCAAAGATCACTAAAAAGGACAGCGGTCGAAAAGCCATCCTGCGGTTGAATTCCGGGTAATGAAGGTTCAAAGACAGGCCGGCCAGCGGCCGCGGTGTAGCCGGCGCGACGACCGGTTGTGCTTTGCTCGCGACACTGGCCTGATAAATTCGTTCATACTTGCCCATCACCGCATCCAGGCGGTGACGGCGGGCTCGCTCCATGCTGACCTGGCCCATCGTTTCCCATTGGTCCCGGTTCTGGATGAGCTGCTCGATCTGGCTGGCTGCATCCTGCGGGTCGCCGGGCGTGAACAGGCAGCCGTTTACCCCATGGGTAACCAGTTCAGGCAGCGCCGAAGAATTGGCCGCCAGGACCGGCTTGCCACAGGCCATAGCCTCCAGGGTGGCAATGCTGAACGACTTGACGTCGCCCGGCATGGCAAAAACATCGGCGCAGTTGAGCAGCGCCGGCAATTCCTCGTGCGGTACCCCGCCCAACAAATGCACCCGCCTCTCCAGGTGAAATTCCGCGATCTGGTGTTTTACCGAGGCTTCCATCCCGCCGGTACCGGCGATGGCCAGCTCGACATTGTCGCTGGCCAGGTATGCCATCGCTTTAACCAGTACGTCCACGCGTTTTTCGATATCGATCCGGCCCACGTACAGCAGGAGGGTCTTGTCCGGGCTCAGGCCGTAGCGTTCGCGGACCTCCTCGCAGGCGGGCAGTGCCTGGAAGCGTTCGTCCGGGTGGAAATTGTCCAGGCGGACCCCACAAGATATGGGCACTGCGCTTTTCCGCAGCCCTTTTTGATCCAGCATAGCCACCGAGCTGTTCGAAGGCACCGTAACCTGGTCGGCATTGTTCAGGAACAACAGGAGCATTTTCCAGACGATCCAGGCGATTGCGTTCTTCACCCTGGCCGAGGCCAGTGAAAAATACGGCGCCGTGATCTCCGGGCCGGTGTGATGGGTAGCCAGCGCAGGAACACCGCGCCTGTGCGCCTCATGGATAATGGATTGGCACAGCGGAGAAGGATCCTGTACGTGAACGACATCAGGCCGGAAATCGTCGAATTGTTCGGCCACCGGCCGTTCGGTAAACAGCGACAGGTTCAGCTCCTGGTGAGCGATATGCAAATGGAGCGAAGGTAACTCGACCACCTCCACGTTGTTGCGCATGGAATAGGTAATCTGGCGGCCTGCACCGGGTACCAGTACCCGCACGCGATGGCCGCGCGCTGCCATTCCTTCCGCCAGGTTCGCCGTAAACACCGACTGGCCGTTCAATTCAGGCGGGTACATCGTCCCGCTAATTAGTATTCGCATACGACCCCTCAAAACAATTTACTGGTTCTGGCCTTCGAGCGAGGCGAGCAAGTCGCTGCGGCTTAGCAAACGTCGAAACAGAAAATATCCGCCTAACAGCAGAACCAGCGTGGAGGCAATAGCCACATAACGAATGCCCTGCTGAACGTGGAGTAAGCTGGATGCCATGAAAAATCCGATCAACACCATTGCAATGCTCGTCAGAATGTTCGTAACCAGAATTATAGGGAACCAGCGTCGCCAGGATACGCGTGCCACTCCCGTCGAGATCAACACCGGGACGATCAAGCCATTGGTGACTTTTGCAAAGATCAGCAGCCTGACGGCGTAACGATTGATGATCCCCTTCAATGATTTAAGTTTTTGTGGGTCCACACCAAACCACCTGCGGCGGCTCAGTACCCAATCGATTTTTCCGAAATAACCCAGGCTGTACCACAAAGCATCGGCGATCAAATTGCCCAATGTGGCGGCGATCAGCACCGGCAGCGGGTTCAAGAACCCGGTTGAGGCGGCCCCAGCAGCAACCAGAATGGATACAGGGCCTTCCAGCATAACCAAAACCACCAGGGTCAGGTACAGCCACAAATGGGGCAGTATCGCCTGGGGCGTCAACATCGAAAACCAGAATTCCCGTAACATGTCCGTGACTTGTTGGATCATCGCTTAAGCCTAAACGATGGAGGTTCAATTGCCTCCATCCTTCGTATTTTATTATAACGCAACCCTTCCGATGGGATGATGACCAAACCGGTCATTAAATGAATCATAAGCCTGAGTTAATGGAACTTTAATGTATACGCGGTAAACGCCAAAAAGGTATCGCCATGGGTATGTCGAATCAGAGTTGGTTTTGGTTCAAAATCAGCAACCCGGCTTTAGTGAAAATCAAAAAAGAACACTTAATCTAATTGGCTGGTTCTCAGGCCAATTCAAGAATCCCCCACCCCCCTTACGAAGGGGGCAAGAAACGACGCGCCATTCCCCCTTTCGAGGATGCGAAGAAATCCCGATACGCGACGAATTTCTAGAAATCCATTCTTTCATGGCGATGGAGATGGGCCCGAAAATTCTTCGCAGCTTCAACAAGGGGGAACGAAGTCTGGAGACTCGCTTGGATTCGGAAAACAGGCCATCGTTCCGGTCGGCATATCCGCTGTTGTTAAACCAGAATCCTGGTGATACCCCTCGGGTTGGAAACCCGAGCTACCATTCCATAGCGTATCCGTTTGTAGCCCGGCTTTCAAAGCCGGGAGGTCTGGAGACTCGCTTGGATTCTAAAACCGAGCCCTCGTTCCGGCCGGCATATCCGCTGTTGTTAAACCAAAATCCTGGTGATACCCCTCGGGTTGGAAACCCGAGCTACCATTCCATAGCGTGTCCATTTGTAGCCCGGCTTTCAAAGCCGGGAGGTCTGGAGACTCGCTTGGTTTTGGAAACGAGCCTTCGTTCCGGCCGGCATATCCGCTGTTGTTAAACCAAAATCCTGGTGATACCCCTCGGGTTGGAAACCCGAGCTACCATTCCATAGCGTGTCCATTTGTAGCCCGGCTTTCAAAGCCGGGAGGTCTGGAGACTCGCTTGGTTTTGGAAACGAGCCCTCATTCCGGCCGGCATATCCGCTGTTGTTAAACCAAAATCCTGGTGATACCCCTCGGGTTGGAAACCCGAGCTACCATTCCATAGCGTGTCCGTTTGTAGCCCGGCTTTCAAAGCCGGGAGGTCTGGAGACTCGCTTGGGATTCAACCTTATGCTCTCCCCAAACGATCTCCGGCATCCACAAAACTCATCCCCATTCGGCCCCTTTAAGATTTCCTGGCACTTGATCATCTCCCCAATACATGGGATAAACCTCTTTATTGACCCAAAAATTGAAACTGCTATATATCCATTGACTGGGCGACTTCACCTGCCCATGCTTTACCGGATTGTAATGGATGTAATCCATATGCCTTTCATAATCTGTTTCATTCCGAATTAAATGGTCCCAAAATCTTTCTTGCCAAATCCTTACGGAGCCTGAAATATTCCATAGTTTTTTGTATTCCCAAGAGAAGTTCCGTTTCAGGCTATGGATAATCACAGAGAAATTAGATGAACCTTCCAAAAGGGAAAGCAACATATGTACATGGTCAGGCATGATTACATAGGCATCTAAATCGAATGGATAGAGGCACTTAACATTTTCCGCGACTTGCAGAAAGAGTTCTTGATTTGCGGGCGTTTCGAAAATAGGTTCTCGTTTGCGTGTAACGGTAGTGATAAAAACCGAAGAATTAGGCAAATAATAACGGTGATATTTGGACATAAACAAATTTTATATTAGTCCAACCAAACCGAAATCAATTTTTCGGATCGGAATTTGCGTAGCCCGGCTTTCAAAGCCGGGTGGGCTGGAGACTCGCTTGGGATTGAAAACCGAGCCGCCATTCCAGGACGGCATATCCGTTTTTGTTTAACCAGAATCCTGGTGATACCTCTCGGGTTAGAAACCCGAGCTACCATCCCAAAACGCGGTTAGCATGTAGCCCGGCTTTCAAAGCCGGGGGGTCTGGAGACTCGCTTGGATTCTAAAACCGAGCCCTCACTCCAGCCGGCATATCCGTTTTTGTTTAACCAGAATCCTGGTGATACCTCTCGGGTTAGAAACCCGAGCTACCATCCCAAAACGCGGTTAGCATGTAGCCCGGCTTTCAAAGCCGGGTGGTCTGGAGACTCACTTGGATTCGGAAACGAGCCCACATCCCGGCCGGCATATCCGCTTTTGTTAAACCGGAATCCTGGTGATACCTCTCGGGTTAGAAACCCGAGCTACCATCCCAAAACGCGGTTAGCATGTAGCCCGGCTTTCAAAGCCGGGGGGGCTGGAGACTCGCTTAGGTTTTCAGCCCGAGTTGCCTCATCTTCATCGTCTCCACCGATCGCTTGATCAACTCGCTGAGCACGTCCAGATTAATGTCTTCGACTTTTTTGATGTATAAGCAGGCTTTGCCGGTTTTATATTTACCCAATTTGCTCATCAAGTCATCGAAACGTTCCAGGCCGTACACCAGGTAGAGCGTAATCGCATCCTTGCGGGGCGAAAAACCGGTCACGAACCAATCCCCTTCCCGGCCGCTATCGTAATGATAATGGTAATGGCCAAAGCCAACGATGCTGCTGCCCCACATGCGCGGCTCTTTTTGGGTGATTTTCTTGAACAATTCCAGGATGACCAAGCTATCCTGGCGCTTTTTCTCGTCGGAAATTCCATTCAGAAAGCTTTCGACATTTTCTTCGGTAGGTTTTGTTTTCAACTCCGCCATCGCTGTACTCCTTTACGTGAACCTTCCAGCCAATAAAATGATCTCACCCCTGCCCATTTGTCCGGCTAGGACTCGGCTGCGTGTCTGGCTATACTGAAAGAAAAATACGAGGTTGCCATGAGCGCTTTTTCTCCTGCCCAGATTGAATATTTACAAAACCAGATGTTAGGCCGCCTTGCCACGGTCGGTCCGAACGGCCAACCGCACGTGGTTCCGGTCGCGTTTCGGTTTAATCCTGAACTGGATACCATCGACGTCAGTGGACATCACTTTGCCGAACGCAAAAAATTTCACGATGCGCAAACCAATCCCAGGGTGGCTTTCGTGGTGGACGATGTGGCCTCGACCAATCCCTGGCGTGCCCGCGGCCTCGAAGTACGTGGGGAAGTCGAGGTCCTGGTGACCGGTGGGCAAACCGTCCGTCCCGACTTTGATAACGAAATGTTCCGCATCCACCCCAAACGGGTCGTCAGTTGGGGGCTGTAATCCAGCCCGCAATCACCTGCATGCGATCAGAAATTGAGTGGTGGGACCGGAAAACATGCCCATGTACTCTTCCGGGATTCCGGCCTGGCGGGCATAAGGCTCCACGTCACGCATAACCACAACTGCCTTGCTAAAACCGGCCCTGGTCGCCAATTGTTTCAATTCGTCATCGCTGTAAAAATGCAGGCGGGAGGCCATTGGCTCGGGAGCGGCCATCGTACCACGCCAGCGCGGATCACTGCCCAGGGCCATAAACCGCCCGCCCGGAACCAGCACCCGCCTGATTTCTCGTAATGCGGTGACCGGATGGGGAAGGAACCCCAACACGCCGGTCATGACGGCACAGGTAAACCGTTGATCGATAAAAGGTAATTGGTCGGCATTGGCCTGGCGGATCTCCAGCCGTCCTTCAGCCAGCGCTGCATGGTTTTCCGAGCGAGCAAGCTGGACCATATCCAGGCTGTGGTCGATTCCTGCGGCCCGGCAGCCGCTTTTCAAGGCTTCCTTTAATAGGGCGCCGCCGCTACAGCCAACCTCGAGCAGGTAATCCTGGGGGGTCAGGGCAATCTCGGCCAGGATTGCGCCAAAATTGGGGTAATGGAACAACGGGGCGCGATAGGTCTCCCGTGAATGTGCGCCGGACGGCCGCCGGGCCCTGCGGTCCGTGATCCAATCCCCAAGCTCGACCGGGGCCGTGGATTTGAGCAGTTTGGCCGCTACCTCACTGGCAAACCAACCGGCCAGCTCACCCGGGTCGCCGATCAAACTGCCCCAACCAATGTGGCGCAAGGTCACCTTCGTCCCGCCAGGGATGACCTCGAAAAGCATATCCACCCGGGTGGTCTCATCTGGCGCCCATTCTGCCTGGTGCCAGTGCAGCACCACCTGCTCGCCCGGCTTCCAGACCAATACCTGTCCAACCTCAAAGTGATCCGCCGTGACATGGCCGTTATCCCTGGCCTCGAACACGATCCCGGCCGGGAGCAAGGCCGTATGGAGCTCTTCGACGAAAATTTTAAATGCCTCCTGCGGCTCCAACGCGATCTCGATGCTGACCTGAATGTTGGTACGGTTGTCTTCCATAATTAATCTCCACCGCGGACAAGGTGGTCTGCGTCTCTGTTTGGCAATTCTGCTAAACAGAAGACGCTTTGCTACGATTATTATTTAAAGGATAATGGATTTGGCCAGGGGATGCAACAGATAATTGATTATGGCTATTGTCCCGCGAAAGTATCCCGGAAAAGATCAGGCCACAGCGGCTTTGCCGCTGCGGCCTGATCTTTTCCGGGTATTCCATACCCTGTTTTATGCGTATCCTAAAATATTCTTGCGGGCTTCGCCCCATTTGAGCGCGTCGGCAATGGCTTCTTCGGTGGACTTTTGTGCTTTCCAACCCAGGACCCGCGCGGCTTTATCGGCGTTGGCGTAGGCGCCGGCCACGTCACCGGGACGGGGCGGCATCTCTTTCAATGGGATGTGCTTGCCATACACCCGTTCGAAGGCCGTCACCAGCTCACGCACGGTCACCCCCCGGCCGGTGCCCAGGTTGATGACCAGGTAATTGTCGGCCGGGTTGCCGGCCCGTGCGAAGGCCCCGTCGAAATCCAGCACAGCCGCCAGATGGGCCTGCACCAGGTCCCAGATATGGATGAAATCGCGGATGCCGCTGCCATCGCGGGTGGGCCAATCGACTCCGGTCAGCTCGAAATAGGGCAGGTTGCCCAGGGCCACATCGACCAGCTTGCCCAGCACGTGCGAGGGCCGCTCGACGTGGATGCCGGTGCGCATCTTGGGATCGGCCCCGATGGGGTTGAAATAGCGCAAAGCGATGCCCTGCATGCCATAGCCAATGCAGAAATCGCGCAGAATCATTTCCATCATATACTTGGTGCGGGCGTACGGGCTGGACGGATTCAGCGGCGCTTCTTCGGTGACCATGAAATCGGGCACCATGTCGTAAATCGAAGCGGAGGAACTGAACAGCACCCGTTTGTAATCCAGGCGGTTGAGGGTATGGAACAGGGTCAGCGATTTGGCCACGTTCTCGGTGTAATACTCATACGGCCGCTCGACCGAACTCGGGCACCACGATCAAGGCCGCGCAGTGAATGGTGGCCTGGATATCCGGGTGTTCGCTGAAAATCTTTTCCAATAAGGCCACATCGGCCACATCGCCCCGGTAAAAAGTGCGCCCGAGGGTAAACTCGGCCTTGCCGGTCGCCAGACTGTCCAGAATAATGGGCGTGTGCCCGGCATCCAACATAGCCGATGCGATCGTGCTGCCGATATACCCCGCCCCACCGGTGATCAAAAATTTCATGACATCCTCCAAAAAAAGACAAAATAAACCACAAAATACACCACGGAGACACAGAGGCACGGAGGAAAGAAAGAATTAGTTAAAAAATTCCTCTCCCAAATTAATTTCTTAAAACTCCGTGTCCTCCGTGGTTAAATTCTTTTTACAAAAATTCACTTTTGCGTGTTACAGGCCAGCAGTTCATCCACCTGCTGGACAGCCGCTTGTTTTTGCGCGCTCGCCCCGGTTTGGGTATCGATGCGCTGCCACAAGCTGCACAATACCGGCCGCATGACCGGCGAAACGTCCGCCGCCAGGCGAGTCTGCTCCAGGGCATCCCCCCAGCGCTCCAGGTGAGCGTACCCCTCGATATACGGCATGCGCTCGGCCGGATCATTGGGATAATCGTTCAGGCTAAAGGCCTGGTCGCCCAAGGTCACCACCTGCTGCCAATCCTGCTGCTGGCGGGCCAGGTCGGCTTTCTCGTAATAATAACACCATCCATGGGCCGGCTCGCTGCCATAATACTCTGCCATCGGCGCGGCCGACTGGGCCAGGTCGGGGATAATCCAGCGGGTCGAACTCAGGCTGGCCGCGACCGAGCGGATTTGCAGGGGCACGAACAGGTTATCCGCCTCCACCTGCCCGTCGAGGATGCGCAGGCAGGCCGGCGGCTGGTAATACAGCGCCACCACCTGGTCGGTGCTGCCGTCGAACTGGGCCGAAAGGTAATCGATGTGAATGGGTGTGCCCGGGTCGAGCGAGGGCAGTTCAGGCAGCCCCACCCGCAGGGAGGGGTAGAGCAAGATCGTGTCCATCTCCTCGGTCTGGTTCTGAGGGGCGTAGATCCAGTTGAGCGGCGCGCTGAGCGAGTTGTCGCTGTAGTAGCTCACCGGCAGGTCGTTGGACATCAGGGTAGTGCCGGGCTGCAACTGGGGGACGCGCCAGGTGAGCTGCCAGAAGAAGGCCCGCTGGGTGAGCCAATCGCGGCGATAGGAAGTGCTGTTGGCAAACAGGTAAGCGCAGCTCAGCCCCAGCAGCAGCGCCAGCAGGCCCACCCGCAGCCCTTTGAAGCGCGGCAGAATCCAGTGGGCCAGCCCGGCCAGCACCAGCGCCGACCCGGCCATAAAAGGCAGGGTAAAGCGGTCGTTGGGGAAGACCAGTTTAACCGGCAGGCCGGTCAGGAGAAATGGGCCGCCGGCGATCAAGAGGATAAATAACCCCAGGGCAACCATTTCCAGCGCGGTGCGGCGCCGGCCTTCCAGGCCGGCGGTCTCATGGGCCTGCTTCCACAGGGCCAGGGCAGTCAAAGCGGCGCCGGCCAGGCCAACCGCCAGGTAGATGAGCGTATTGGCTTTGCCCAACCCGGCCAGGAAGGAAAATGTGAACGGTTTGGCCCAGGCCGCGAAACCGGCCAGGGCTGCCTGGCCGAATACCCGCCCAATCAACTGGATCAACCCGGCCAGCGGCGCGGCCTTGAGCGTCGCCAGTCCGCTGGGGGCATAGTTGTTGGTCTGGTAGGTAAAGAAAAAGACCCGCCACAGGCCCACCCCGAGGAACAGCACCAGGTAAGGCAGCCATGCCCAAAATGCTGACTTGAGGCGTTCTTTCCCGCGTTTGTCGCCTTTATTGACCAGCCAGATACATACCGGGCGGATCAGCTCCAGCAGAAAAAAATACTCCAGGGTGATCAGGTTGAGGAATGAGGCCGCCAGGGCAGCCAGCGTCCAGGCCCAGGCTGCCCGCCGTCCGGCCAAGGCGCGCAGGTTGGCGTAGATCGAAAAGAGGAAAGCCGTCAGCACCAGGAAGAAATGCCCATACACCATGCCGATGGCCTGCTGGCCGAAGCCCGGGTAAAGCAAAATGGCCACCGCCGCCAGGGTAGTGGTCGAACGGCGGCCGGGCCACAGGCGCCGCAGCGCCAGCCAGAAGGTCACCGAGGCGGCCCAGCGCCAGAACAGGGCGAACAACTGCCACTGCCAGGGTTGGGCGCTCAACAGGCTGTTGGAAAGCTGGTAGAGCAGCCCCCAGTAGGGCCGGTTGGTGGAAAAATAGCGCGCCAGGCCGGCCAGGCCGAAGGTATGGGCAGTCCAGGTGAGCGGGTAGTCGTCCCAGTAATATCCCTGCCAGAGGAACAACAGGCCATAAGCCAGAAAGGCCAGCACCAGCAGCAACAATGGAACCAGGCGGTCATCCAGCGGACGCCGGAGCCAGCGGCGCAGCGTCTCAATCATGCGCAGAGTCGTCCCGCGCGGATGAAATAACCTTGCGAACCAGGTAGATCGGCCGGCCCTTGACCTCCTGGAAGATGTAGCCAATGTAGATGCCCACAAAGCCCAGGGTGACCATCAAAGCCCCGCCCACCACCAGCAGCACGAACATCAGCGAGCTCCAGCCGGGCGCCAGCGAGGACTGCTGCCCGCTGACCCAAAAGCTGAGCACGTAGATCATCTCGACCAGGGCCAGCAGTAGAAAAATGCCCCCGATCGATATGCTGATGTACAGCGGCACCAGTGAGAAAGAGAAGATGGCATTGGTAGCCAGGCGCAGCATCTGCCGCAGGGAATATTTGGAGCGCCCGCCCAGGCGCGGCTGGGGGGCATACGGCAAAATGACCGTCTTATAGCCCATCCAGGCCACCATGCCGCGTAAAAAGCGCTGGTATTCGCGCATTTCGCACAGTGCGTCCACCACCGTGCGGCTCATCAGGCGGAAGTCGGCCCCGCCGGGCAGGATGCGGGTGTTGCCCAGGCGGTTGATCAGGCTGTAGAAGGCCTGCGAAGTCCAGCGCTTGAAAGGCGAAGCCTGCTGGGCATCACTGCGCTGGGTTTGGACCACATCGTAACCGCTCTGCGCCAGGCGGATCATCTCAGGGATCAGCGTGACCGGGTGTTCGCCGTCTCCGTCCAGGGTGATGACGTAATCGCCCTGGGTCAGGTCCATGCCGGCGGTCAGGGCGGCCTGGTGGCCGAAATTACGGCTCAACTGGACCACCTTCACCCGCGGATCGGCGGTCGAGATCGCGTCCAACCTGGCCGGGGTGGCGTCCTGCGAGCCGTCGTCCACGTAGATAATCGCAAAGGAAAACGGCAGCGCGTCGATCACCGTGCGTAAATTGAGGTGGAACTGCTGTACCACCTCCTGTTCGTTATATACCGGGATGACCAGGTCGACGCTGACGTTGGGGGAGCTCAATAGGGCCTCAAGCGGGAAGAGAAATGGGCAAGATCTTCTGCCCGGGTGCATTTCAAGTATACCCTGATCCGTTCCCGGCGAGAACATCATTAGGAGAAAAGGTTAACCACGGAGGCACGGAGGGCACGGAGAAGAAATTAATATGAACGGAGTTAACCACAGGCACGGAGAAGAGCCTCGTAGGTTGGGTTCGGGCTCGATATTGAGGCTTGGGCATAAACAGGATTCTCGGTTATCTAAGCCTTGCCCGTAACCCAACAACCGCGATCGCCAAACATAATGTTGGGTTACGGGCAGGGACTGGAATTTTACACAATCCGGTAATTCGCCGGCAATTTGAATGAGCCCGCAACCCAACCTACAAGCTAAAAGCTAACAGCCTCGTAGGTTGGGTTCGGGCTCGTTATTGAGGCTTGGGCATAAACAGGATTCTCGGTTATCTAAGCCTTGCCTGTAACCCAACAACCGCGATCGCCAAACATAAGGTTGGGTTACGGGCAGGGGCTGGAATTTTACACAATCCGGTAATTCGCCGGCAATTTGAATGAGCCCGCAACCCAACCTACAAGCTAAGCCTTGCCCGTAACCCAACAACCGCGATCGCCAAACATAAAGTTGGGTTACGGGTAGGGACTGGAATTTTACACAATCCGGTAATTCGCCGGTAATTTGAAAAAGCCCGCAACCCAACCTACAAGCTAAAAGCTAACAGCTAATCGCTAAAAGCTACCCGCTAATAAAGTGTTGCTTTCTGCCCCTTTTTTATCTACAATGACAAGATCATCCCGGCCCAAAGGAAAGCCAAATGAATTTTGTGGCCATTTCTCCGCATTTTCCGCCCAATTACCTGCCTTTTTGGGCGCAGTTACGCCGCCAGGGCGTCAACGTCCTCGGGCTGGCCGATACCCGCTGGGACGACCTGCCCGGCGAGCTAAAATCCATCCTGACTGAGTATTACTACGTCTGGAACGGGCAAGATTACGACGCCATGCTGCGCGCGCTGGGCTACTTCACCCACCGCTACGGCAAAATCGACCGGCTGGAATCTCACAACGAGTTCTGGCTCGAATCGGATGCGCGCCTGCGGACCGACTTCAACATCCCCGGGCTGCACACCGGCGAGGTGGCCCACATCAAGCGCAAGTCCGAGATGAAGAAAATGTTCAAAAAAGCCGGCCTGCCCTTCATCCCCGGCCGGGTCTGCCTGACCCGGGATGAAGCCGAAGCCGCCGCCGAGGAGTTCGGCTACCCGCTGGTGGCCAAACCCGATATCGGCGTAGGCGCCTACGGGACCTTCAAAGTGCACGATGCGACCGAGTTGGCCCGCCTGTACGAATCCAAGCCCCTGGAAGATTATATTCTGGAACAATTCATCGAAGGGGATATCGTCACCTACGATGGGCTGACCGACCAGTCCGGCAACGTCGTCTTTGATTCCTCCATGCGCTACAGCGGCATCATGGATACGGTCAACCTGGGGCTGGAGACCTGGTACTACATCCTCCGTGCGATCCCGCCGGACCTGCTGGCAGCCGGCCGCCAGATCGTCAAAGCCTACCGGTTGAGCGAGCGCTTCTTTCACCTGGAGTTCTTCCGGACCCCGGATGGAGGCCTGGTGCCGTTGGAAGTGAACATGCGCCCGCCCGGCGGGATGACCACCGACATGTGGAATTACGCCAACGATATCGATATCTTCCGCGAATACGCCAACGTGGTCGTGTCCAACCGCTTCGAAGCCAAAATCACCCGGCCGTATTTCTGTGCTTACGCCGGCCGGCGCTACCAGTCGCCTTACTGCCACAGCCATCAAGAAATCCTGGACGCCTTTCCGCATGAAGTGGCTTACAGCGGCCCAATCAACGGGGTGTTCAGCGCAGCCATAGGCGATTTCGGCTACGTGATCCGCTCGCCGGACGAAGAGACCATCCAGGCCATTATCCGCTTCATCCACGACCGGGATTAACGTCCGGTTGGTTCAATACAAAAAGCACATCCGCCCGGCACCTGTAACCGATCCCCGTCTGCGGGAGCCTGGATGTGGTATAACATCCTTGTCAATCAGAATTGTTGCTGCTGCTCCCCTTCGTTCCTGGTGAATTCCCTTTTAGGGGTTGAACATCGGCCGGCAGTTTTGGCTTACGCAGGAGAACCTTTGTGGATTTTTCGATCGTCGTTATTGTCATTCAATTAATCTTTTTAGAGGGGATTCTTTCAATTGACAACGCCGCCGTCCTGGGGGCGATGGTGGTCGGGCTGCCCAAAAACGAGCCCATTCCCTGGCCGCACAGCCTGGCCTGGCTGGGTATCCACATGGAAAAACTGCTCGGGCACCAGCGCCAGGGCGCGCTGCGTGTTGGCCTGTTGGGGGCGTATGTGGGCCGCGGGTTGATGCTGCTGGCGGCCAGCTTCATCATTCGCAATCCCTGGCTAAGGCTGATCGGGGCGCTGTACCTGGTGCGCCTGGCCCTGGACGAATTGGGAGCCAGCCAGGACGAGGACGACGAAAATGAAGGAATGCACGAGATCAAGCGCAAGACCTTCTGGATAACCGTGCTCAACGTCGAGCTGATGGACCTAGCTTTCAGCCTGGATAACGTCGTCGCGGCCGTCTCCCTCTCGAACGAGATCTGGGTGGTCATGCTGGGCGTCGCTATCGGCATTTTGCTCATGCGTTTCGCCGCCGGCATGTTCAGCTATATCGTCGAAAAATTACCGGTGTTAAAAACCGCTGCGTACATTCTGGTGCTGAACATCGCCATCGAGCTGCTGCTGGAAGAGTTCCACATCATGGATTTCTCTGACTGGGGCCGCTTCGCCATTTCGATCGCTACGATCGCCCTGGCAATTGCCTATGCGCGCCTGCCTTTCTTACAGTTCTTACGACCGGTGTTGCTGTGGATCAGCCAGGGCCTGGGTCACGTGAATGGCTTGATCACCTGGGCGCTCGATCCGCTGCACGGTCTGGTATGGCTGATCAAGCGCATCTTTACTCGCCGCCCGGCGTCCGTGGTCGAAGAGAATGCAACAACCCGAACTTCGGTTAAGGAGTACCCGAAATAGAGGTGTTTGCGAGGGCTTCGCCCTCGCAAACACCTCTATTTCGAAGCTTTTACCCATTGGGCCGAGCATTTCCAAGAAAACAAGGAAAGAATCTAACCGTTAACAACCTGTGAACCAGACCTCGGACAAATTCAATTTTTGTGTTAAAAATAAGGGGCGCTTTGGGGCTATACAGCCACATTGGGGCGTGGTGCAACGGCAGCACACCAGACTTTGGATCTGTGGATCTTGGTTCGAATCCAGGCGCCCCAGCCTGAACGTTATCCATGAATTCGGACTCCGATACTTCTGACCCTCATCTTAATAAATACCATGGTAGAGATAGGCTTGCCTCCAGGGTTTGGTCAAGCCTGTTTTTGATTCTGGCTACCTGTGGAAAAGAAGCCGGTACGGAGCCATCACAAACAGGCTTCCATTTTCGGATGGGTGGGGGAACATCGATCGATACAACGTACACACAAAAGGAGCTCTATGCAGCCTGAGTTGAACGCTGTCATCCTGGCAGCCGGTTTCGGTAAACGGATGAAGTCAGCTTTACCCAAGCCCTTGCATCCGATCCTGGGTTTACCCATGCTCGAATACAGCCTGCGGGCGGTCGCCGCAGTGACCCCGCGCTCGCCGGTGGTCGTCATTGGCCACGGCGCAGACCAGATCCGCCGGGCTTTCGAAAGCCGGGCGCGGTTTGCCCTGCAGTCCGAACAGTTGGGCACCGCCCACGCGCTGCGGATGGCCGGCCCGCTGCTGGCCGGTGAGGGCGGCATGGTGCTGCTCATTACCGGCGATATGCCCCTGCTGACTGCCGGAACGCTGCAAGCCCTGGTGCAGGCCCAGGCCGGCAACCCCGGCCCGCTCAGCCTGCTGACGGTCATTTTGGAAAATTCACACGGGTTTGGCCGGGTGATCCGCGCCGCGGATGGGTCGGTGCTTGAAATTGTCGAGGAAGCCCAGGCCACGCCCGAGATCCTGCAAATCCAGGAGTTGAACGCCAGCGTGTACTGCTTCGAGGCCGGCTGGCTTTGGTCCGCGCTGGAACGGGTGCCGCTCTCCCCCAAGGGCGAGTACTACCTGACCGACCTGGTCGGCATCGCCGTACGGGAAGGCCGTAAGGTGCAAGCCCTGGTCGCGGATGATCCGGATGAAGCCCTGGGCATCAACACCCGCGAACACCTGGCCGAAGCCGAGGCCGTCATGCGCCGGCGAATCAACACCGCCTGGATGCTGGCCGGGGTCACGCTGGTCGATCCCCCCTCCGTCACCATCGAGGCCGACGTCCGCATTGGCGCCGACACCATCATCTACCCCGGCTCGTACCTGAGCGGGCCAACCGTCATTGGCGCCAACTGCCAGATCGGCCCCAATGCTACCATCAAAAACTCACACCTGGGTGACGGCTGCATCGTGCAGTCCGCCTGGATCGAAGATACAAAATTGGGCACAAATGAACAGGTAGACGCCTACCAGCATTTGTGCCAGGGAAAGGCCATACCGGTTAGATCCGGAGAAAGTTTGAAGGATAAGTAAGGTGGAAATCAGTACAATTTGGACGGCACTGGCCCTGGTAACCGTGGTGGACGTCTTCTTCGTCCTCTTGCGGGCCAGCCTGGCCAACGCACGCCTGACTCAGCTTGCTTTGCTGAGCAGCCAGGAGCCCAAGCGCAGCCTGGATACGGCCTTTAAGCTGGTCAAGAATGTGAGCTTTCGACTGGGCATGCGCCTGGTCATTACATCCATGCACTTCCTGGCCGGTCTGTCCGTTTTTGAACTGTTGAGTAAATATTTTACCCTGGCCTGGGGGTGGGACCTGCTGGGAGCAGCTTTAGCCGGCATAATCATGATCGTGCTGGAAGTAGCCCTGGAAAGGCTGGTTCGTCGCAACCCGGAAGGCTGGCTGTTGGGCCTGGCCCCGTTCTTGATGGTGTTCGAAACGCTCCTGCGGCCATTCTCGGCGCTGATGAAGAGGCTGGCCGGCCCGGCCACCGAAGTAGAGGCCAGCCTGAGTGAAATGACCGAGGACGAACTGCGCCAATGGGTAGAGGTCGGCCAGCCGGCCGGCGGCCTGGAAAAGGGCGAGCGCCAGATGATCGCCTCCATTTTCCACTTTGGCGATACGCTCTGCCGCGAGATTATGGTCCCGCGCATCGACATCCTGGCGCTCGAAGCGAGCACCTCCGTACCGGAGGCCGTTCAGGCGCTGACTATTTCCGGCCATTCGCGCGTGCCGGTATACGAAGAGACGATCGACAACGTGATCGGCCTGCTGTACGCCAAAGACCTGCTGCGCGCATCGCTGGATGACGAGGAGCCCGAAAACATCCGCCCCTTCTTGCGTCCCGCCTATTACGTGCCCGAGGCCAAAAAGGTGGACGAGCTGCTGCGGGAAATGCAGGTCCACAGCATCCACATGGCCATCGTGGTGGACGAGTACGGCGGTATGGCCGGGCTGGTGACCCTGGAGGACATCGTCGAGGAAATCGTCGGCGAGATCCGCGACGAGTACGACCAGGGCGAGGAACTGCTCTTCCAGCAGCTCTCCGAAGACGAATGCATCCTCAGCGGGCGGATCGGCCTGGACGATCTCAACGAGCTGTTGGGCACCCACCTGGTCACCGACATGGCCGACACGTTAGGCGGGTACATTTATAGTAATATCGGGCGCGTCCCGATTGGCGGTGAACATATCCGGATCGAAGATTGGGA
This sequence comes from uncultured Chloroflexia bacterium, assembly GCA_963704755.1. GTDB lineage: Bacteria > Chloroflexota > Anaerolineae > Anaerolineales > Anaerolineaceae > Bellilinea. The sequence goes on along the minus strand of OY969938.1, from coordinate 3,001,530 downwards.
CCTGGCCGTCGAGCAGGTCAGCGGCCGGCGGATCCGCACTGTGCGTGCGCTGCGCCAGGCCGTACCATTAAAACGAGGAAACCCCTGATGACGTTAAGCCCTGAAATGCAGTCACAATTGATCGAGATGGCCACCCAGGCGCGTGAACAAGCCTACGCGCCTTATTCACATTACGCGGTCGGCGCCGCCCTGCTGACCGCCTCTGGAAAAATTTACACGGGGGTCAATATCGAGAACTCCGCCTACCCTACCGGCATCTGCGCCGAGCGGGTAGCCGTATTCAAGGCCGTCTCGGATGGGGAACGCAAGTTCGAGGCCATCGCTGTGGTCACGGCCAACGGCGGCTCGCCCTGCGGTTCCTGCCGCCAGGTGCTGGCCGAGTTCGGCCTGGATACCCGCGTGCTCATCGCCGATGACCACGCTACCCTGCTGCACGAGATGCCCCTGCGGGATTTGCTCCCCGAGGCGTTTACCCCGGAAGATTTGACTCAGAAGTGAGAGTGGCTATTAGCCATAAGAAATGTAGGGTGGGTGCAGGGCTCATTAAGCATGCCGGCGAACTGCCGGCCGGCCTGGCCTACCAGGCCCTGCCCGTAACCCACCGACGTTAGCGATTAACGAAACCCTGTTCGTAGCCGGGGGCATAAGGGCTGCATTATTACGGATGGGGCATTCGTTTTACCGGGCTTTGCTGCCAGTGTTGGCGACCAAGGTCGCGGCAACAAATACACGAAGCCCCACCTGCGTGGGGCTCAACCCAAACCTATGCCCGATTGAATATCGGCTTGTAAGGTGGGTGCAGGGCTCATTAAGCACACCGGCGAACTGCCGGCCGGCCTGGCCTACCAGGTCCTGCCCGTAACCCACCGTCGGTCTGTTAGCCGTTAGCGATTAGCGAAACCCTGTTCGTAGCCGGGGGCGTAAGGGCTGCATTATTACGGATGGGGCATTCGTTTTACCGGGCTTTGCTGCCGGCGTTGGCGACCAAGGTCGCGGCAACAAATACACGAAGCCCCACCTGCGTGGGGCTCAACCCGGCCTGGAGGGTCTTTTTATAGCCGGTTTTGAAAGCCGGGACAGTCTCGATTGGGTAGCTCGGGTTTCGAACCCGAGAAAACACTGGCCGGGCAGCATCTCGGCCATTGAACGCGGTCTACATCGAAAAGGAGACCCACGAAGGTGGATCTTCGTGTACTTGTAGATGCGGTTTTTAACCGCCATCACTCCGGCCTAGCGGGCCTGGCCGGCTCTTTGCCCCGCTTCCCCTCTTCCCCCCAAATCAAAAACCGATTTGGAGGGAAGAGCCAGATTCTTCCCTCACAGCCTCAGCTACCCCCCCGGCTTTGAAAGCCGGGCTACATTTATTTCCTAATTTCTTCTCCGTGTACTCTGTGCCTCCGTGATTTACCCCCTTACGCCTCCAGGGCAAAGACCAGGCGGCGTGGGGTGCCGTCATCGTCGAAAGTCTCTTCGGCCGGCAGCAGGCCCGGTTTTTGATGGACCCGCACGAGGACCCGCCGGGAAGGCGGCGCATACAATCCCTCCCGCTGGCTGATCTCCAGCACCACCCCACTGCTGGCGCCGGTGGTGCGGTAATCGGTGTGGCAAAATTCCCCACCGATATACTCGTAGGAATGCCCATCGTCTTCGTACAAGCTGAAGGTCCCTGAACCCGGGTAAATCTCCAGGGTGAGCGGATCGAGCGGCTTCTCGTCGGTATATTGCATCAGCGGCGCCATTGGCAAAATCGCCCCGGCCCGCACATATAACGGCATACGGTCCAGCGGTGCCTGGGCCAGGATGTACGCCGGTCCTTCGTAAGCCACGTCGGTCCAATAGTCGTACCAGACCCCGGCCGGCAGATAGACTGCCCGAGCCGTCAGCCCCGGTTTCAGCACCGGCGCAGCCAGCAAAAACGGCCCAAGCATGGCCTGGTCACTCAACTGGAACGTGGCCGGGTCATCCGGGAAATGGTAAAACAGGGGCCGTAAAATGGGCTCACCCATTTCCGACGCCTGGCGAAACAGCGAATACAGATACGGCATCAATCGATAGCGCAGATTGAGGTAAGTGCGGGCAATTTCCGCTACCCGCGGGCCAAACGCCCAGGGCTCCTGCGGATTTGTACCGATCGCGCTGTGGTTACGGCAGAAGGGATACAGTATCCCGGCTTCGATCCAGCGGGCAAACAGCTCGGGGGTAGCATTACCGCCAAAGCCGCCGATATCCACGCCCACAAAGGGGATGCCGGAGAGGCCCATATTCATCAATTGGGGCAGGCTCATCTCCAGATGCTCCCAGCAGGAATTATTGTCTCCCATCCAGGAAGCCGTCCAGCGCTGGATGCCGGCAAAACCCGACCGGCTGAGCACAAACGGCCGGTCACCGTTGAGCAGGCGCCGCAGCCCCTCATAAGAGGCCTGGGCCATGCCCTGGCCGTACAGGTTATGGACTTCAGCGTGGGTAGATTGCTCCGCCGGCCCACCTTGCGGGCTGTTTTCAGGCAGCGTACCCACGTCCCCGCCACCCTGGCTGAACGGCAGGCTGAACAGGGTCGGCTCGTTCATGTCGTTCCATACACCGGCTACCCCGGCTTCGGTCAGTGCTTTTTGTTGGTTGCCCCACCAGCCGCGCACTTCCGACCGCAGGAAATCCGGGAAGACAGAGTCATCCGGCCAGACATAACCGTGCGCGACGGTGCCTTTGAGATTTTTCACAAAACAATCCCGGGCGCGGCCATCGTTATAGACCGTGTATTTCGAATCTACCTTCACGCCCGGATCGATGATCGCCACCAGGCGGATCCCCTCGGAACGCAAATCCTTAGCTACGGCCGCCGGGTCCGGGAAATGAGCCGGGTTCCAGGTGAATACCCGGTAGCCATTCATGTAATCGATGTCCAGGTGAATGGCGTCGCAAGGGATCTGGCGTTCGCGCATTTCGCCGGCGATCCGGCGTAACTCCCGCTCGGGCACATAACTCCAGCGGCTCTGGTGATACCCCAGGGCCCAACGCGGCGGCAGCGGCATATTGCCCAGCACCTGGGCCAAAACCGCCAGCGCTTCGGCCGGGGTCGGCCCGTAAGCCAGGTAATAGTCCAGTTCGCCGCCTTCGGCATGGAACTTGATCCGCCCCGGATCACGCAAATCGAAAGAACTCTTCCAGGTGTTATTGAAATAGGCCGCGTATGCCGGCCCGCCCGGGCGAATCGATAAGAAAACCGGCACAGCGATGTACATGGGGTCGAGGCCCAGGCCGTGCAAATTGGCCGGGTCGGTGGCCCAGTTGCTCAGCAGACGCCCGCTGCGCTCCAGGTTGATCCCACCCCGCTCGCCGAACCCGTAGAAGTACTCCTCCGGGAGGGCGATTTTCTGGCAGTCCACCCCCTGCGGGCCGACTTTTGCCGGTTCGGCATCCGTTAGCAGGTAGCGGCCCTGGGCATCTTCGAAGCCCACACAACCGGACTCGACGTCGATGGTCACGGCCAACATGCCGCCATCCAGGCGCAGCCGGTCGCCGGCCTGGCTGACTTCGACCGGCGCTCCGGGGAATTGCTTATCCTCGGGTGTGATTGCCCACGAGCGCCGGGCAGAAAATTCACCCGGGGCAAGCCGTACCCGGATCAGGTCGGGCTGCAAAAATGCAATCCCCAACCGGCCGGCAGCAACTTGAAAAAGATGGAAATAATTGCCCGCGGCCGGGTCGCTTTGGGTAATGGATTGAATGGTCATTGATCCCTCACCGGCAGGCCGGTACCCCGGCGCTGTATTAATATCCAATCATCCTGCGATCGGTAATGATTTTCTATTCTTTAAAAAACGATTTTCAGGAGCAAAGTTTTCATTCAGAAGAAAGGGTATGTGCGCTTCCTCTGAATGAAATTATCTTCTGCCTTTTCAATGGAGATGTTTTTCCGGGTAGGTTGTAACCCCGCTCCTCGTCTATTGTAGCATTAGTTAAGGCAAAAGTAACTGCTCAGCCTGGATGGGAAGAACCCCCGAATTTGAGCTGTTTGCGGGGGCGCCCCCGCAAACAGCTCAAATTCGGAAACTTTTTAACAGGAGCCCGAAACTGACCCGATCCGCATTTTTTCAGATATGATTGGCATTGCAACGGAGGAACCATGATCGAAATTAAATCGCCTCAGACCCGGGAAGAATTCAAAGACTACTACGACCTGCGCTATCACGTGCTGCGCGAACCGTTTGGCATGCCGCGTGGCACCGAAAAAGACGACTATGAGCCCATCAGCCAGCACTTTATGGCCATCGATAGCGAGAAAGGCAAAATCGCCGGAGTGGTCAAACTGCTGGAGAAAGATCCCCAGACCGGCTGGTTTTCCCACCTGGCCATATCGCCGGAATATCAACACCGCGGGATCGGCCGCATGCTGCTGGACGCCGTCGAAAGTGAATCGCGCCGGCGGGGCTACAGCCTGTTATCCTGCCAATCCCACCTGAACACGACCGGGTTCTTCGAAAAGGCCGGCTTCGAAATGGCCGGCATGCCGGGCCATTATTTTGGGCCTACCCAGGTGGTTTGGATGGAGAAGAAATTGGACCCACAGGTGTAGTTTCGCCCTGGACAAAGGCCCTATTTGGTTACTACTCAAGCCAATTAGAAAATGAGGGGTGTTTTTATTGTTTCTCGTGTGCTACGCAATGAAAAACAATAAAAACACCCCTCTCTTTTACGCTGGCCGAGCAGTTACCCGATTTGTTTTAGCTGTAAAGGAGGGCAGGCTGATGAGCCTGCCCTCCTTTACATTTGCATTCCCCACTATTTCTTGTTCGCCAGGCCGTGCATGATCAGGCCAAAGCCGATCAAGGTAAGGCCCAGGTTGGTCAGCACCAGGCGGATCGCATTCAGGCGGCCGGCCAGCGTCAGGTCCGCGCCGGTGACCGGGATAAGCACATCCGAGTTCGTGCTGCTAGGCGGTGCCAGAGTCGCCGGCGGTTGGGGGGTCGTCTGTACATTGACGGATACCGTCGTCGGCGTTGGATCCGGCGTGGTCCCATCGGTCGGCGTCGGGCTGGTCACCTCGGTCGTAACAGGCGTGGCAGTTGTCGGCAGCGGTGTGGATGATGGAACGTATTGGGCAGGCGTTGCCGTGTGCGTCGGTGATACCGGCGGTACGTATACCGTGGGCGTGGCCGTTGCGGGCGAAATGGCCGTCTGAGTGGCCGTTGCAGTTGGCGTGCTGGAAGGCTCTTGCGTACCGGTGGGGGTATATTGCGGGGTCAACTGCGGCGGGACTGTAGGCGTCTGGGATGGCAGTGCGGTTTCAAAAGGCGTGGGGGTATGGCCAGCTTCCCAGGTTTGAGTGGCGGTAGGTGTGTTGGTAGCGGTATACGTCGCGGTAAATGTAGGCGTATACGTGGGGGTATTGGTTGGCGTTTCGGTTTGTGTGTTCACCGGAGTATTGGTGAAAGTCGGCGTTTCGGTGTATTCCGGGGTATTGGTGTTCGCCGGTGTATTAGTAATATCTGGGGTATTCGTATATTGCGGCGTATTGGTGAACTCCGGGGTATTGGTATTCGCCGGTGTGTTGGTGAACACAGGAGTACTGGTATTCACCGCTGTGTTGGTGAACACGGGAGTACTGGTATTCACCGCTGTGCTGGTGAACACGGGGGTATGGGTATTTGCCGGTGTGTTGGTAATCTCCGGGATGCTGGTGCAGACAGGCGTTTTAGTGATTGCCGGAGCCTTGGTGCTTTCAGGTGTTTTGGTATACCAATCGTGGCCGTGATTTGGGGTATTGGTGGGTCTGACCGGTGTTTTGGTGGCAGTAGGTATGCTGGTCCGGTGATGCTCTATATCGTTTCCAGTCGTGTCATTTGCACTGGCAGCACTGGTGAACATCCCCAACAGTAAACCGGCCACCAGTAAAACTGCACCGAGACTATAGGCCATCCTAGATGTTTTCCGAAACGATTGCGCGGTGCTTTTCATAGCTTCCCTCCGAAGCCATTGTTTCCGATGAAACAATGAAGTCAATAAAACAATAATCAAACGATGAACGATAAATAAAACCGGCCTGATGCCGGTTTCGCTACTGGCTCAGTGTATACCCGCATTCCACGAGGAAGGCAGCGACCATATCAGGCATACACGTCAACGCCGCTAAAAGATCCCTTTCGTAACTAAATGGACGGAATATTGTTCGAATTTAGTTACGATATTTCTTACCAACTACGGTGCCGTTATAGAAAACTGTGTATCGGTAAGTAAATTGTATTATATGGGTATTAAAGGTAAAGTCAATGCGATTTATATAAAATTTCTAAGGAAACCTTACCCAGGTCGAGATTCTAAGAAAGTAATAAGAAATGCCGGCCCCTGATAAAGGGCCGGCATAATTATTGCGAATCGGGTGACCGCGCCAGGCAGGTCACGACATTAAATTCAAGCGCTGGTGTGAGCCTGCTTTTCAGTGCTGACGTGCTTGCGACCCCGCCGGAGCATCCGCTCGTGGTCCTTTTGAGCCTTGCGGGCCAACTTTTCGGCTTCTTTTTCCTGCTTGCGCACGCGGTTTACATCATCCTCGCGGGCCAGGGTGGCCGCATTTTGAAATGTTTGGATGGCAAAGAACAGCAGCAGCAGCCCCGCTAATGCGACCACAACCGCGGAATAGAGCGTCAGCGCGCCGAACATCGTCGTAATCGAGGGGTTTCCGATGAAAAAGATAGCTGTGTTCGCCAGAATGGCAATTACCCGGATCTCAGTCGGTCCGATTTTCCACATGGAAATTCTAAAGAAACCCCTGGTGATCATCATCAGGTACACCAGGATCGTGATGTTCAAATAACTGACCAGGCCGAACAAAGCGATGCGGATATCCACATAGGGGGAAAGGCCAATTCCTACAAAGACCAGAATCTCGCTAAAAGTATCTACAACGTGATCAATGAAAAAGCCGTAATGAGGCCGTTCGATATGACGGTAACGTGCCAATGACCCGTCGAGGCTATCCCCAAACCAATTCAACAAGAATCCAAAGGAAGCCAACCACAAGAAATTCTTACTATACGAGGTCAGCCAATAGCTAGCAAAAATCAAGATGCTCGCAAGTAAACCCGTCGCGGTCAACAGGTCGGGGGTAACCCAGGGCGGCATTTTACGAGCTAACCAGGCCAACGCCGGACGTTCTAGGGGGCCTAAAAGGATATCATTGATCCTCTGGTGGTTCTTAAGCTGTTTTTCATCCATTGTTAATTCCTCGTTAAAACAATTATAGTCTCCCCTTTTTGATTTTCCAACCTGTTGTTTTGAAATGTGCCGAAAGGCACATAAATTCTTTTATTAAGATGTGAACCCATTAAAAAGAATTTGTATACGGTAGGGACGGTAAAACCGCCCCTGCGCCGATTCATTCGCTAAAAAAGGATTAAATGCTGCGTTACTGAATATTCTTAGATATCGTTAGTATAATCAATGCACAAATCGTACAAAGAACGGACCTGCCCGGCCAAGCATGCCTTTTCCTGGATGCCAATTGGCCCGGCAGTGCCCATTGGAAGGAGCAGTTTTACGGCTACATTTGTTGAAAATAAAAAAGTGTTGATTACCGGAGCAACCGCCGGCATTGGCCTGGTGACCGCCCGGGAATTAGCCAAAATGCACGCCCACCTGATTTTGGTGGGACGCAATCCCCAAAAAACAGACCAGGTCGCTCGCGACCTGCGTGAACAAACCGGCAATAACCAGATTGACACCCTGATCGGTGATCTCTCTTCGCAAGCCGAGGTCCGCCGCGTGGCAGACGAATACCGCCACCGGTACGATCAATTAAACGTTCTGGTCAATAATGTCGGGGCCGTATTCTTCAAGCGTACTTTGAGTGCCGACGGTTTCGAAATGACGCTGGCCCTCAATCACCTGGCGCCTTTTTTGCTCACCAACCTTTTGTTGGACCTGATCATTGCCAGCGCCCCATCCCGGATCGTGAACGTCTCCTCGATGGCTCACGGCGGCCAATCGCTGGACCTGGATGACCTGAACAGCGAGAAGCACTACCGCAGCATGTCCGTCTATGGGCGCTCGAAGCTGATGAACATCTATTTCACTCACGAGCTATCGCGCCGGCTAAAAGACAGCGGCGTGACCGTGAACTGCCTGCATCCCGGGTTCGTCGCCAGCAACTTTGGCAAGAACAACGGCGGCCTGGTAGGCGCCTTGATGCCCCTGGTCCAGATCGGCGCTATTTCACCTGAAAAAGGCGCGGAAACTTCCGTGTACCTGGCGTCGTCTATGGAATTAGACGGCACAACGGGCGAATATTTTGTCAAGAAGCACGTGGCACGCTCTTCGGCTATTTCGTACGACCAGGATATTGCCCGCCAATTGTGGGATCGCAGCCTGAGCCTGACCGGTTTGGGCAATCCGTAAGGCCGCGATCGATATAGGACATCCTCGATCTTTCGAGAGAAAGGTTCTCTCCTATGCGCAGACTAACCCTGCTTTTGATGCTAGGCGGGCTGGTTCTGGCTGGCTGCCAGGCGGCCGTCCAAACGCCGCCCGTGGACCGCAAGACACCCCTGCCCGGCTTGTATAATAACGCCACGCTCACGATCATTCCGGGCCAGACCCCTTCAGTGGAAGTGACCCCGGTACCGCCTCCGGCGATTTTGGCCGCGCAGCAAGCCTTATCGAACCTGCTGGAGCTGCCAATCCAAGCGATTACCATTTCAAGTTTCGAAGCGGCCCAATGGCCGGATGGCTGCCTGGGATTGGGCGCGCCGGGCGAGCTCTGCACGCAAACCGTCGTCAGCGGTTATTCGGTCGTTCTGGAGGCAAACGGTCAATTCTACGAGTTTCGGACCAACTCGACCGGCAGCGTGGTCCGCCCGGTCGAGTTCGACCCTGGGCCAGCCGGCCGGCGTGGAAGCCTCTCGCCAGGCGCTGGCCTCTTTGCTATCGGTGACTCCTGACAACATCCAGGTCGTTTCGCTTCTGCCGGCCACCTGGGCAGACGCCTGCCTGGGCGTCGACACCTCCGGTTTATCCTGCGCACAGGTGCTCGTGCCCGGTTATCGCATCCTGTTCACAGTCAACGGCCTTAGCTACGAATATCACACCAACCAGGATGGCAGCCAGGTAGCCCTGGCCAACATTCTGCCCATCCCCGTCAGCCAGCCCAACCTGCAGGTCACAATCGATCCTGACCAGCCGGATTGCCAGTACATCCAGGTCAGCGCGACCGGGATCGCCCAGGGGGGGTGCAGCGCAGCATTGAGCGGCAGCGCCTTCAGTGACTCCGGCCGGGCGCAGGAGCTTTCCGATTTGGTCGGGCGCTTCGCCTCCTTTAGCGCCGATACTCCCAGCGGAGAAGTGACTTTTACCGGCAAAGGCAGTGAGGCAGCGACCTCTGACCAGCAGCGCGCCCTGGCTGCCTGGGCCAGGCTGGTTGCGGTGGCTGCTGCGAGCCAATCCACGCCAGACAGCCCTCCCGGGCTGGTGATCTCCTGGCAGCGTTCGGGTGGGATCGTCGGGCGATGCAGCCAGTTGCAAATTTTCGACAGCGGCTGGGCATACCTGAGTGCCTGTAATCAAGACGAAAACGGTTTAGTAAACCGATTTTTGCTTTCTTCCCAAGAATTACAATTCATGTATAATTGGGTCGACACTTACGCTGCCATAGATTATTCGACCAACGACGGGGTGGCAGATGGTTATCAATACGATCTGTCGTTTCGGGGTGGAGGTACACAGCAAGTGCCGGACTTATCGCGGGATGAGTTGAATCAGTTCGCACAAAGTATTTTTGCCGAATTCAGTCCTTAGACATCCGGGACTGGGGGTTTACCACGCTTTATTCCGCCCCCCAGTAAAGAGGGAGGGGGTTCCCTACCCCCCTCCCTCGATCTATTTAATCAAAAGATTGGCTAATTGACAGCGTAACTGTCAATTAGCCAATCTTTTGATTTGCGTTACCTGTTTGCGGGTTTTGGGTTTATGTAAACGTCCTGGATGTCCACCCCGGCAGAGCCGGGAACCGAAAACCGAATCCCCTCTCTCTTACAGGTGAAAAAATCATGCTCTATCTCTTCTTTGTCTCCCTGGTTTGGGCCTTCTCTTTTGGCTTGATTAAAGATCAATTGGCCGGCCTGGACGCTAATTTCGTGGCCGCTGCACGTTTATTGCTCTCTCTGCTGGTCTTTCTGCCGCTGCTGCGCTTGCGCGGGGTCAGCCGCAAGAACGGGCTGCGCCTGGTATTGGCCGGTGCGGTGCAGTATGGCTTGATGTATGTGACTTATATTTACTCCTTCCGCTATCTTCAGGCCTACCAGGTAGCCCTGTTTACCATTTTCACCCCCCTGTTCGTCACCTTGATCAATGATGCCTTCCGCCGGCGCTTCCATTGGGCCAGCCTGGTCGCGACCATCCTGGCGATAGCCGGAACGGCCGTGGTCCAGCAGGGCAACCTGTTCCAACCCGACTTGCTGCGCGGGTTTCTGATCGTGCAGGTCAGCAACCTGGCCTTTGCCTTTGGACAGATCTATTACAAAGAGATTATGCGCACCAGCCCTCAGTTGAAAGACCAAAATATATTTGGGCTGATGTACCTGGGCGGTTTTGCCGCCGCCGCCATCCCGGCCGCGATTACCACTCCCCAGGCGTCCTTCAGCCTGGGCGGCGAACAAGTCTTGACCCTGGTATACCTGGGGATCATCGCCTCGGGGGTCTGCTTCTTTCTGTGGAACGTCGGCGCGCGCAAGGTCAATGCCGGAACGCTGGCAATCTTCAACAACCTGAAGGTTCCCCTGGCAGTGGCCGTCTCCCTGCTCTTTTTCGGCGAGCAAGCCGATATTCCCCACCTGCTGCTGGGCGGGTCGATTCTGCTGGTGGCCCTGGCGCTCAACGAGTGGTTTGTGCGCCGGGCCGCAACCCAACCGGTCGGGCTGTCCGCCGCCGGGCTTAAGTAAATATACAAAGTAACTACTCAGCCATCGCAGAAGAAACACCCTCCCCTTCTTAACCTGCCTGAGTAGTTACTATACAAAGATAGGTCGTTTGTCGTGCTCTTGGTCCCTCTCCCGCTGCCGGGAGAGGGGTTGGGCGAGGGCGAAACCCTGGCGGTAAATTCCGCATTCGAAAGCCAGGCTACCGAGTTAAACGCTAGCGGTGGGTCACTGGCGACGATTCGGGCCACAAATGTCAATTTTTGTTGCCGCCAGGCAATTTCCAACCGTACACCTTAAGAAAAATTAACGGTATTTTTACGTTTACTTTTAACAAAACCTTATAAATACTTTTAGTTCTGTGCTAATATGTAGTCAAGGCTATAACCGTTCATACCCGGCTTATCGCTCGGGCGGTTATGGCAGGATATTGCTTTCTATGCCCTTCGCGGCGCCTCACGTTCAAACACAAATTCCACTTCAAGCAATTTCATACCCATTAACCTGCTGGTGCGGCCATTATTTGCGCGTGAACGTGTGGAAAAGCAATAGGCTCTTTTAATAAGATAGCGCTAATATCTGTTTGTTCGGACTAACGACTGAGGAGGGACATTTCCGGAGATATTTTATGAGCGAAATCAACTATAATCAACCTATCCTGCTTGTTGAGGACAACCCGTTAGACGTCGATCTGACCCGGCGTGCCTTTACCCGCCGCAAGGTCCTCAACCAATTCATTGTTGCCCGAGATGGCGAGGAAGCCCTGGATTATATCCTGGGTTGGAAAGTCCCCGACCCCTTCCCGGTTTTGGTTCTGCTGGACCTAAAGTTACCCAAGATCGATGGCCTGGAAGTGTTGCAAAACCTCAAAAGCCATCCTCAATTGGGAAAAGTTCCAGTGGTGGTTCTGACCACCTCGGCCGAAGACCGCGATATCGAAACGGCCTACCGCCTGGGTGCAAACTCCTATATCATCAAACCGGTCAACTTTGAGAAATTCATGGAAGTGGCCCGAGAAATCGAAATCTATTGGACCATGCTGAACACCGCTCCGCGGGTAAATCTATGAAGTCACGTAAAAACTCAACCAGACCCAACTAAATGGCAACCGGGCGCAAATGAAAATCGAACCGATTTCCGTATTATACGTAGAAGATAATCCCAGCGACGCCGAGCTGGCTCGACTGGAACTTGATCGCAAAGCATCCCATATCAAATTAATTATCGTTGGCACACAGGCCGAAGCATTGAAAGAACTGGGCGGGGGAAAAGCCAATCCCTATGATGTCGTTCTGATCGACCGTAATTTGCCCGATGGGGACGGGTTGTCTCTGCTCTCGCACATCCGCAGCCAGAGCATCCCGGTCGGCACAGTCCTGCTCACCGGCAATGGCGACGAAGAGCTGGTGGTAGCGGCATTGAAAGCCGGCGCCGACGATTACATGATCAAAAGCGGCGATTACCTCGAACGGCTTGCGCCGACGATCGAGGCGGTTCACCAGCAGCTTCGCAGCCGCGCGTTCCGCAAGGCGCATCCGCTGCGGGTGTTATACGCCGAAGATAACATTGTGGACATCGACCTCACCCGCCGCCATTTCGAGGCTCACGCGCCTTACATCAACTTACAGGTGGTCCATGATGCCAATGGCGTGCTGGCATTTTTCGAGCGCCCCGACTGGCAATCCGAGATCGACCTGCTGCTGGTGGATTACCGGCTCCCGGGGATCAATGCGCTCGAGCTGGTCAAGGATCTGGTCCAGATCCGCAAGGTGGACCTGCCGATCGTTCTGGTCACCGGCCAGGGCGCCGAAGAGATCGCGCTCCAATCCGTAAAGCTGGGTATTTCCGATTACCTGCCCAAAACCCTCGATTACCTCAACCGGCTTCCGCTGGTGCTGGAAGATGCCTTTCACCGCCACCAGTTGGCCCGCGAGCGAGTCGCTCTGTCCGAGAGCGAGAAACGCTACCGCTCGTTGTTCATCGATTCACCCATCGCCATGGTTGAAGAGGACTTCTCCGATGCGCTGGCGGAAATTCACCGCCTGCAAGCCGCCGGGGTAGGCAATTTCGAGCAATATCTCAAAGACCACAGCGAAGAGATCTACCGGCTGTTCGCGCTGGTCAAAGTGCGTGAAATGAACCGGGCTGCTCGCAAGCTGTATAAGTTAGAAGACGACAACTGCAACCTGGATAACCTGACCCCCCTGGTAGGGTTCAACAACTGGCAGCCGCTTCATCATGAGTTTGTCATGATTTCCAAAGGCGCGACCAGTTTTAACATCGAAACCACCAACCAGACATTCGACGGGCACGAAATTACGACCAACATGTACTGGCTGGCGCTTTCGGGCTTCGAAAAGACCCTCGGGCGGGTGATCGTCGCCATCGAAGACATTACTGAACGAAAAACCTCGATTCAAAAGATCGAGCAGCAGCTACACCAGTTGAACGCCTTGCGCGCCATCGACGAGGCGATCAGCTCGAATATGGACCTGCGGGTGACCCTGCGGGTTGTGCTGGACCAGATGCTCAAGCTGCTAAACGTAGATGCGGCCGCGATCCTGCTCTACCACCCCGGCTTGAGAACCCTGGAGTATGTGGCCCAACAAGGATTCAACAACAATTTCCCCAAGTCCGCCCGCCTGCAAATGGGCAGCGGCTACGCCGGGATGGCCGCACAACAATTTAACAATATCTCGGTCTTCGACCTGGAAAGCGATAACGGCCATTTTCCGCGCGAGCTGGCCGGAATCCAGGAGAACCTGCGCCGGGAGGGTTTCAAGACCTGCATGGCCATTCCCCTGCTGGCCAAGGGCGACCTGGAAGGCGCGCTGGAAGTATACCTGCGCAGCGGGCCGATCCACAACCCGGATTGGACTGCATTTTCTGGAGCTTCTGGCCGGCCAGGCCGCCATCGCGGTCGATAACGCCCGCCTTTTCGAAGATTTGCAGCGCTCGAATACCGATTTGATCCGGGCCTACGACGCCACGATCGAAGGCTGGTCGCGAGCGCTGGACCTGCGCGACAAGGAGACCGAGGGCCATACCCTGCGAGTGACTGAATTGACCGTGCGCCTGTGCATGGCCGCCGGGTTGAGCGCCGACGAACTGGTACATATTCGCCGTGGGGCGCTGCTGCACGATATCGGCAAAATGGGTGTGCCCGACGCGATTCTGTACAAGCCCGGCCCGCTGGATGACAACGAATGGTCGATCATGCGCATGCACCCGCAATATGCGTACGATATGCTGGCGCCGATTGCCTATCTGCGCCCGGCCATCGATATCCCCTACTGCCACCACGAACGCTGGGACGGCGGTGGTTATCCGCGCAAACTAAAGGGCGAGCAGATCCCGCTGGCGGCCCGCATTTTCTCGATTGTGGACGTGTGGGACGCGCTGCTCTCCGACCGGCCTTACCGGCCCGCCTGGGAATTGAAAAGGGTCCAGGAGTATATCCTGTCGGAACGGGGTAAACACTTCGACCCCGACGTCCTGGATATGTTTACCAAAGAGATGGGGTTTTAGCGGCACCGTCTCGCCCCAACCTGCCGGTTAGGGCGTAAACCGTTTCCAATGGCCTTCGGAGACAATTTCGACTTCTCCGTCGACCACCTGGATGGCGGTCTGATCGTCAATCGCGTACGCCGGCACCGGCATACCGGCGGCCCATCTTTCCGCGTTGGCCATAGTATTGTCCAGCAGCTCCGGGTGATCCAGGTGCGGGAAGATCGAAAAACCCACCATGCCGAGGGTTTCATCGCTAGCGGAGGGCGGAGTCCATTGGACGAATTCCTTCCCGATCCTGGGGGTCATCACCATACTCCCGGCGCTCAACCCCACGTATACCGCATGCAGCGATGGCAAGAGGTCCGCCAGTCCGGACTGCCGCATCCAGTAGCACAGATACAAGGGATCGCCGCCATTCACCAGCAGAACGTCCGCCTCCCGGACCTTGGGAACCCAAAGCGATTCGTCGAGGCTGGGCAGCGCGGTAAGCTCCAGCACGCCCAAGGACTTCCAGCCCAATTCACACATGGGGGCTCTAGGTTCTTGCCCGCTGATGAAGCGCCAGGCCGCAACCGGGCCGGCCGTGAGGTGCCCGTACGACGCGGTTGGAATGCAAAGGGCGTCAGACTCGCCAATTGGTTTATCCAGCAGATCCATCAGAGCGGTGCGGATGCTGTTGTTGCGGATGCCACCGGAAGTGAGCAATAATTTCATGATTCCTCTCCTTGTCGATTGAATGAGCGCCGAAAAGCTCCTCCAATCCCTCTTATAGATTCTGAAGCAGCACGACCCCAGAACGGGCCGACTGTGTTTCCACCACCTTGAGCAGAATTACCGCTCTTCTCCAAATATCCACTGGGGGTCTTTATTCGTTCGTTTGGGTTGGTTCATCCAGCCCGCCATTTTTCAAGACCTCGGGTTCGGTGTACAGGTTGCGATTTTAAGGACCACTGTTTCAAAACAAATGGTCGACATTTTTACTTTCCTGGATCATGAAGAATTCGTAACCCTTCAGCATGACAGGTAAGAACCCCGAACTTAAGAGGATGTGCGGGCTAAACCTGCTCATACACCTCAATTCGAGAACTTTTTAAGAGCAGGTACAAGAATTCTGTATTTGAATATCGCAGTATTACGATCTTAATTTGCCTATTTATTATAACTTCGAATGAGAAGGCAGGCAAAATGGCAGAAGAGCTCCTCGAAGGTGAACAGGTCGGCAAACGGCGGGCAAATTTGTCTTTTAGCGCTGCCAGGCCACGCGTCGATAAGAATATCCGCTGACGATGCGCAAGAAATTCCTTAAATCGAATTCAGCGGTATAAATACCGCCGGGTTACAGGCAGGCTTTGGAATGCCGGCCAAACCGGTAATTCGCCAGCCTCTCGATTGGGTCCTGCGCCCACCCAGCTAAATGCTAACCGCTAACAGCTAAACGCCAACTTCCGGTATCGGAATCTCCAGGTAAAACGTGCTGCCCTCGCCGAGGGTCGATTTGGCCCAGACATCTCCACCAACGCGCTGCATGGCTTTGCGGACGATAGCCAGGCCGATGCCGGTGCCGGGATAATCTTCCACCCGGTAAAGGCGTTGGAAGATCTCGAAGATGCGCTTGTTGTATTTCTGGTCGAAACCCGGGCCGTTGTCCTTGACCCATAAGATATGCTTGGATTCGGTCTGCCGGCCGCCGATTTCGATGACGGCCTGGGGTGTCCTGGCGGTAAACTTGATCGCGTTATCGATCAGGTTTTGCAGCGCCTGCTGCAAGCCCTCGGCATCGTGGTAAACCGTTGGAAAGGGAATATCGACTTTAATTTGAATATCCCGGTCACGAATGTCGTTCTCGAAACTGGCCAGGATCCCTTCCAGTAAACGCTGCGGGTCGATCGGGATCAAATTGATCTTGCGCCGCTCCATGCGAGAATACAGCAGCAGGTCATCGATCAACTGAGACATCTGGGTACTCGAATAGCGGATCGCCTCCAAGAAATGATGGCCATCCTCATCCAGCTTACCGCTGTATTCTTCCTGAAGCAGCCGGCTGTAGCCATCGATCCCGCGCAGAGGGGCCTTCAGATCGTGTGAAACCGAATAGGCAAAGGTCTCCAACTCGGCGTTTTTAGCCGCCAGTTCGGCCGTGCGGTCCGCTACGCGCTGCTCGAGCTCGTTGTTCAAGCGGGTCAACATCTCCATCATTTGCTTGCGCTCGGTAACTTCCATGGATATGCCCCCCACCATCTCGATATGATGGCCCATGCCAAGCAAAGGGAATTTGATCGTGCGAAAATAATGGCGGGTGCCTTCCATGTCGGCATAATCTTCGGTTTCGATCACTCTGCCGGTCTCGAAAACCTCGCGGTCCGAGCTGATGAACATCTGGGCTGCCTCCGGTGTATAAACCTCCTCCATGGTTTTGTTGACGGCGCTGGCGCGCGACATCCCATTGCTGATTTCCCAGGCATGGTTGACCAGCAAAAGTTTATGCCCCGGATCGGTGATGTAGATCGGGAGCGGGGCGTTTTCCAGCAAGCCGGTCAAAAGCTCACGGGTGGTGCGCAGTTCTTCTTCCGCTTTACTTTGCTCGGTCACGTCGGCGGCCATCTCCATCACCCCGATTACATGATTTTCGGCATCCACCAGGGGCGCCAGGGAGACGTTCAAGGTAGCAATAGACCCGTCCCGGCGCTGCCGGTGCACCAGCACCGTCTGGTTGACGCGCCGGATTGCAATGCCTTCGCGCAGCACCCGCGATTCCTCTTCCATTTCGGGCGAAACGAACGGCAAGGGTTTCCCTAAAACCTCTTCTTCACGCCAGCCAAATATCCGCTCGGCCGCGGTGTTCCAGGAAAGCACATTCGAGTTCCGGTCCACGGCGACGATGGCCAGCGGCGAAGCGTCGACGATGGCCTGCAATTCTTTGCGGATGTTTTCGACCCGCTCCTCCATGCGTCTGCGGGCGGTCATGTCGGTGAAGACAAACAGGCCGGCCGAATGACCTTTCCAGCTCATCCGGCGAACGATGCCATACAACTCCAGAACGCGCCTGTCACGGGTGCGATGGCGGGTCTCGCGGGTGCGGGTTTCATCCTCTTCCAGGGCTTTCAGATCATCGATGAGTTCGGGTGTCAGCCCAATGACCAGGTCGTTCAGCCGCATGCTGAGGAACTCATCATAGCTAAAACCGTATAATTCCTGGGCCGAGCGGTTGACTTCAAGGATATCCAGGTTGTCCAGGTTGACCAAAAAAGTTGGGTTGGGGGTTTGCTCGAAAAGGGCTGTATTTTGCTGGGCAATCTCGTTGCGGATCCGGTCCAAGCGGGTTGCCCGCGAACGCTCGATAAATAGCAGCAGGGCCATGATCAACACAAAGGCTACACCCTTATAGCTTTGCCAGCGGGTCAACTCTTGCGGGTCGTGCACCAGGTCCGCCAGGATGCGGTCGGAAAACAAAATCCACAAACCCGCCAGGGCAACGTATAGCAGGGCTAGCCTCAATGCCGGAAGATTGGTCTCGAATTTTTTCATTGGCCTGCTCTTAATCTCTAAAATTTGAATTTTTAACGGAACTGCCCAGGCTCAGAGGCGAAATTCTCGGGGTTGAGGTGTACGTTCCCTGCACACACCCCAAATCCGTATTTTTTTCATTAGAATGCACAATTAACCTATCAAGTGAGCCGAAGGGAAATCATGGATTTCGCCAGAAAATCACGAATGGCAAGGCCGTTCTCGCCATATTTTTAAAGGAGGGTTTTCGAATTGAGCCAACCCAGTAAAGCCTCTTGAACCGCTGAAAAATCGGCGTCTATTTTTTCGATCAAAGGAGCCACGTGCTCCAGGCTGCCCGATCGCGCTTCCTGCTCCAACTCTTTGCAGGTCTGGAATAAAGCCAGGGCCCCGAACATCTGGCTGCTCGATTTCAGGGAATGAGCCGCCCGCCGGAAGCTCTCCGGGTTGGTCGCTTCGTTCAGCGAATGGATTTCGGCGGTGAGCTGCTCGCCTTCGGCCAGGAAATCTTGCACCAGCGAATCGATCATGAACTGGTTCTCTTCGCCCAGGCTTTCGCAGAACTTACCAAAGATCTCGGCGTCGATGGCCGCACTGCCGGTTAGTTCGCTTCGAGCGACCCCGCTGCCAATGGGCGGAGGCGCCGGCTCGATCTTGATCTTGCGCGACCTGGCTGCCCGGTCCAGCGCCTGAGAAAGTTCCTCGATCTGAACGGGTTTACTGATGTAATCGTCCATGCCGGCGGCAATACAATCCTCGCGGTCGCCCTGCATCGCGTTAGCCGTCATGGCAATGATATACGGCTGGGAAAAAGCCTCGTGAGATTCCTGCGAATCCCCCCAGGTTCCCCCGCGGACCGCCCTGGCGGCCGCCAGCCCGTCCATTTCCGGCATTTGCACGTCCATCAAAATCACATCGTATACCTGGCGTCGTAGTGCATCCAGAACTTCCAGGCCATTACCGACCACATCCGCCCGGCAGCCAATCCGCTTTAAGAGCAGCAGGGCCACCTTTTGGTTGACCGTCATATCTTCGGCCAGCAAAATACGCAGGGAGGACAGCGATTCGTGCGAAGGTTCAACAATGGGCCTCTCTTTAACCTGTTTGAGCTCCACTTCCTGGGCGCCGAACACCTCCAACAAAGTGGTATAAAGCACCGCCGGTTTGATCGGTTTGGTCAGGAAGGCAGCAAATTTAACATTCTCGCTGCCGATATCCTTGAGCCCCAGCGACGTTAACATCACCAGCGGCAGATCGGCTTTTTGGAGCGAGCCATGCTGGATCTCGGCCGCCAGGGTGACCCCATCCATGTCGGGCATTTGCATATCCAGCAAAACCAGGTCGTATTCGCGTCCGCCCCCAATCCAGGCCAGGGCCTGGCGCGGATCGGCCGTCTCCTGGGGAATCATGCCCCAGGACTGAAGCTGGCGCATCAAAATGTAGCGGTTCGTGGCGTTGTCGTCCACGATCAGCGCCCGGCGGCCGCTCAGTTCCGGCTGGCGGGCATTCAGGAAGACGGGCACCGGCTTTTCAGACGGCCGGGCCAGGATGGTAAAGTGGAAGGTCGACCCTTTGCCCGAGACGCCCTCGCTTTCCACCCACATGCTGCCGCCCATCAACTCACTCAGGCGTTTGCTGATGGCCAGTCCCAGGCCGGTACCGCCATATTTGCGGGTCGTCGAGGCGTCCACCTGGCTGAACGAACGGAACAGCCGGTCCTTGCGGTCGGACGGGATGCCAATACCGGTATCCCGCACGGCAAAGTGCAACTGGACCGGCTCATTTTCAGCGGGAGTGGGCGTGGTCGCCGAAACGGACAGGACGACCTCACCCTGGTTGGTAAATTTAAGCGAGTTTCCCAACAAGTTGATCAAGATCTGGCGCAGGCGGGTCGAATCGCTGACTACAAAAGAGGGCACGTTGTTATCCAGCGAATAAGCCAGGTCGATGCCCTTTTCGGTCGCCGTGGGGGCCACCAGGTCGAAGGCCGATTCGATGCATTCGCGCAAATCGTAAGGCTGCTCCTCCAGTTCC
Organism: uncultured Chloroflexia bacterium; assembly: GCA_963704755.1. Lineage (GTDB taxonomy): Bacteria > Chloroflexota > Anaerolineae > Anaerolineales > Anaerolineaceae > Bellilinea. The sequence goes on along the minus strand of OY969938.1, from coordinate 2,981,578 downwards.
ATCCGTCCGGCCTCGATTTTGGAGAAATCGAGAATGTCGTTAATGATGGTCAGCAGCGCGTCACTGCTGGAACGAATGGTCTCGGTAAATTCCTGCTGCTCCTGGTTCAACTTGGTATCCAGCAGCAGTGTGGTCATGCCGACAATCGCGTTTAGCGGCGTGCGGATTTCATGGCTCATGGTGGCCAGGAACGAACTCTTGGCCTCGTTGGCCGCCTCGGCCTCGCGGCGGGCATGCTGCAGCTCGGTGATGTCATGGTAGATCGCCAGGCTGCCGGTGGATTGCTTGTTCCTGAACATGGGGACCGCGAAAAGCTCGACTTCTACCCGGCTGCCGTCTTTGCGCGTACGGTGGGTAATGAAATGGATCAACTCCCCTTCGCGCATCGATTTCTGAGTCAGCCGGACGGCCTCATCGCGGGTCTCGTCCGAAGCCAGGAGATCGTCGATATTGCGGCCGATGGCTTCCTCGGCGCTAAACCCGAACAGGGCTTCCGCCGCCGGGTTCCAGGATTGGATGCGGGAATCGGTATCGATGATTTCCACCGCGACCGGGATATTATCGACCAGCGCTTCGAAGTAGTGGCGTTGGTGTTGCTCGGCGTTGAACAGGTTGCTGATTTTGATCACCCCGGCGATCGACCCGGCAATCGTCTCGGCCAGCTCTAATTCTGTCGTGGTAAACTCACGCTCCGGGTCTTCGAGGTCGATATTCATCGTTCCAATGACCATGCCGCCCACGATCAACGGCACGATCGTGCGACCATTGACCTTGTGCTTGGCCATCAGGCCGCGCGTATCGGCTAATAAAGGATTGCGGGTGGCATCGGAAATAAAAATGGCCTTGCCGTTTTGGATGACCTGATTCGAGGCCGGCTCTTCGGCCAGGAAGATCTGGTTAGGCCGGTCCAGGGTTTCGCTCCAGCCGGTCTCTGAATTGCCGATAAAGTTGAGGACGGTGCGATCTTCGTCGAGCAGCCCAATCCCCACGTGCTGGGCATTGAACAGCTTGACCACTTCGGCGGATGCATCGGCGATTGCCTCCTTAAAGTTCTGCTGGTTCATGATCGTCTGGGAAATGTGGTTGATCGTCCCCAGGTAGGTCACCGAGCGCACCAGCTCTTTTTCGGCATTCTTTTGATCGGTAATATCGTTCCCCATTCCCAATATTTCGATCAGGTCGCCGTCTTCATCCAGCACCGGCGTATAGCTCCAGGCCATCCAGACTTTTTTGCCGTCTTTGCGGACACACTCATTTTCGACCGATTCGTAGCGGTCCGCATGGCGTACAATCCCGGCGATCATCGCCTTCAGTTCGTGGACACACGTCTCACTCTTGAGGAAAATGGTTTCGGCGATTGGCTGCCCGACCAGTTCTCTTTCGCTGAATCCAAAAAAGTGCAGAGCGTACTGGTTGGCAAACGTAACCAGCCCCTGGCGATCGAAGCGGATAATCACGCTCTTGACGTGGCGGACAAGGTTCTCGTACAGGGCGTCAAAGGACAGCCCGGTTGGATACGGGAAGGTCATCCTGGACGAGGTAAATGAGACCGGCCCGGCATTCTCGCTGGCGGTGAAGACCCGGCTACGCCCGGCCGCTTTGGCTGCGTACATGGCGATGTCGGCTGCTTCGCTCAGCATATCCGCGCGCTCGAAATCCGGGAAGGAAGCCACACCACAACTGAAGGAAACCAGGAATTCTTCTTCCCCATTGTAGTGGCGGATTTTGGCAAAGCCCTCACACAACTCCTGCATGATGCGGGCGGCTTTCTGTTCCTCGGTGTTGGGGAAAATGACCGCGAATTCCTCACCACCCACGCGCCCGATGGTATCGGTGCTGCGCAGGCGCTGGCGCAGCAGGTGCGCCAGGCTCTTCAATACCCGGTCTCCGGAAGCATGGCCATAGGTATCGTTGACCAGTTTGAAGTTATCCAGGTCGAGCATGGCGAACGAAAGTGGCTCGGTCTGCCGGCGGGCCCGCTCGACTTCCTGCGAGAGCCGTTCTTTGGTGATGCTGTGGTTCAACAGCCCGGTCAGCCCGTCGTGGATCATCAACATGCGCAGCTTGCGGTAGCGTTCGATGCGCGTGGTCACCGCGGCGATCAGGTGATCGGGCTCGATCGGCTTGGTCAGAAAGTCATCCCCGCCGATGCCCATCGCGGCCAGTTGTTTATCCTTATCCGTCTCTGCCGAAAGGAACACGATCGGCACACTGATAAACTGCTCCATCTGGCGGATAATTTGGGCCAGTTCCATGCCGGTGCAGTTGGGCATGTACATGTCCAAAAGCAGCATATCCGGGTTGAAACGGATGAGATAATCGATGACCTGGAGCGGGTCGGCCACGATCTCGGTGATCATGCCGGCCTTCTTCAACTGGACGGCGATATAGTTGGCCTGCACCCGCGAGTCCTCGACGATCAGCACGCGAAAAGGCGCAATATTATCATGGAAGATCAGCCGGTCGAGCACATCCACCAGGTCGCCGATATCGACCGGCTTGGTGAAATAAGCCCGGCCCCCGGCGCGCACGGCCTGTAAACGAAAATCAATGGCATCGTTGACCGACACGAAAATAACCGGCGGCAGCTCAGGGATTTTCTCCTGCAAAGATTCGATGGCTTCATAGCCGGCCATGCGCCCTTCCGGAAAGCTGACGTCCATCAGCAGCGCGGTGGGCATGGTCTTGCGGATCGCCTCTTCCAGTTCGTTCAGCGCGTTGAAAATCTGGACCGCATAGCCAAAATAGCCGATTTGGGCCGCCAGGTCGGCTGCCTGGATCTGGTCGTCATCGACCATGTAGATCAGCCGGTCGGCTCTCTTTTCTTGCAGGTTGGCGGTGATAATCCGGGCCGAATCCAGCACCTGGTTCAGCTCGCTCATATCGATCTGGTGATCGCTGCGGATAGCACCCCGTAAGGCCAGGTACGCCGCTTCGACTTCCTCGCGGCGCGGTTGCCCGTCCTGCCCTTCTTTGATGTAATCGTTCAGTAGAATTTGCAGTTTATTGGCAGTTTGAGCAATTAATTTAAAACCCAGCGATCCGGAGGTTCCTACCAGCGAATGGACCTGCCGGCGCAGGCTTTCGATTGAACCCGCTTCCCACTCAGGCTGGATTTGGCCCCATTTTTGCTCCAGCTCGTCCAATTGGCCCGGCAGCCCGGCAGTGAATTGTACCGTCAGAGCATTTATTTGTTGAATAATGGTTTGTTCGTCTGCCACATTGCTCTCCAATAAATACGATAATTGTACTGTCAATCCGCGCAGTTCTAATTGTAATTGGTTTGTTCTGACTTCGAACCTTTCAGAAACGATGACTGGCGGGACAATCCTGGACCGGCATAGATGCTCTATTCGCGAAAACAAAATTGGGTGTACCTGTGGAAATCCACTGGTACACCCAATTTTTTGGATGAGATGTCCCAGGCAAAATGCTGCCGGCCAAGAACAATTGGCGGAGGCCAGGCTCCATTTCCATCTCACGGTTGGGTTATTTTGGGTAACACCTCGGGCCAGACCGGATAGAACATGGCCCATTGAGTGGGATAAGCCCGGACCAGTTTTTCGACCTCGGCCAAAATAATCTCGGCATTTTTGACCAGCCCGGTCTCCCGGTCGGGGTAGTGTTGCAAGGTCAATTTAGGGCTGGCGACAATCTTGTAATGGGCCAGGCTGGTCTGGATGCAGGCCACCACGTACACCGGCACGTCCACCTGCAAAGCCAGTTGGACGTGAGCCACCGGCAGGTGGGCCGGCTGTCCAAAGAATGCGGGAAAATAGCGGCTGTCGCTCAATGGCCGGTCCACCCCGGTGAGGACCACTCCGCCGGCTCTCAACCGCTGGCGCGCCTGCTGCACCGCCTGGATCGACATGGGCGTCACTTCCATACCGCCCTCCTGGCGCAACTGGTTGGCCAACTGGTATCCGCTGGGCGGCTGGGGATAGGACAGCACCTGGAATTTCAGGCCATACAGCGCCAGGGCCCGCCCGGCCAGGTCGTAATTACTCAAATGCGGCATCAGGAACATCGCCGGTGAATTGCCGCTCTCGATTTGGGTCAGGATGGCTTTGAAACTCGGGTCGAAATCGACCATATCCCGGACGGCCTGGGGGCGGTCCAGGTTGTGGTAATAGTCATACAAACAGTAAACGTTGGTGCGAAAGACCTGGTAAGTCTGTTTCTCCAGCTCCCGGCCGGAAAGCCTCTTTCCGCTGGCCATCCATTGGTTGGCGCGGACGGCCCGGCCCATCTCACTCTTTTTGCTAGAAACGATAATTCTGGCCGCCAAAACCGCGATTTTATAGCCTAACCAGGGGGGTACGGCCCGGCTGAGCCAGATGGCAAACCCCACCCCATAGCGGCTACCGACCAGTTTTTGCAGATTGATCTTCGACATCCTCATCGGTTGTGGTATGTTCCTCCCCAAGGGTTGATTGTTGTAATGCATCGCCGATGCGCTTCTCTAAACCAGCCCGGTCTGGTTTGCGTTTGCCAAAATCCTTCAAACTGTCCAGGAATACCCCGGTCAAAGTACGGGTCAGGTCTTTGAGCGCTTCGGCAGAAAGCCGCTCGCCGCGATCGAACCAGATTGCAGCCGCGTAACCCATCACGGCCGTGGTCGAGGAGGCAATAGCTGCCGAAAGCACCCAGCCCGGTAATCCGCCCAGTTTACTGAACTCGGCAAACAACGTCCGCGCCAAAAACCCCAGGCCAAAGGTTACCACCAGTTCCCGGGCGCGTTCCAGATTAATGCGGTAATTATAAATCCGGGCAATCCCCAGCACCATAACCGACTGGGTTACGACCAGGGGCGCAAAGTCGATCACCGGCAGCGGAGCCAGGGCAATCACTGCCGAGGCCGAGGTGGCCCCAACAATCGAGCGCCAGGCGAGCTGCCAGCGATATTCCGGCAGGCCGCGCCCCAGGGCAGCCACAATCTCAGGCTCGACCATCGAAATAGCGCTGAGGATATGCGCCAGCCCTTCCCCGCTGCGGGCGACCACCGGAATGACCTGTTCGGGTTCCAGGTTGAGGCTTTTAGCTACCCGCGCCACCACCTGGTTGCTCTCTTTGCGCACCAGGTCGATCTTGTTCAAGACGACCAGGTGCGGTTTTTTAAGTCCTAAAAGCTGGTAATACAGGTCCAGCTCGCTCTTTTTGATGCCCTGGATGGCGTCGAAAACAATCAGCAGAAAATCCGCCTGCCCGGCCGACGCCAGGGCTTCTTGCTGTTCGGTCTCGCCCACCTCACCGACTGCATCTGCGCCGGGGGTGTCGACAATCGAAAACAGACCCGCGTCGCCTTGCTGCGAGACCCGGGTAGTGCCCGGTAGCGGGCTGACCTCGGCCCGCTCCTCTTTGGTATGAATGAACTGGTTGTAAAGGGTCGATTTGCCCACGTTCGCCGGCCCGACGATAGCCACGCGCCGTTTTTGCCCAAAAGCCAGGCGGAACTGGTTGGTGGACAGACGCATCAGCAAGCGAATCAGGTTGGCATCCGAGGGCAGCCCTTCCAGCAGCGAGAGCAGGCTCAGGCGATCGTCTGGCGCCAGGCTCTCCCAGATCGTGCGAAAAATGTCGCGCGTCTCAACCGGCAGTTTATTAATCAGATCATCGATATTCGCCAATGGGATCATCCCTTTCAATCTAACAATAAGGTCATGGATCGATCTTTCAGCCGCAGGAATATCCTATCATAAAACGGCATCGGATGGCTGTTAGCGGGAAGCTGTTAGCTCTTAGCTGTTAGTAGCCCGGCTTTCAAAGCCGGGGGGGGTAGCAGAACCCGCAAGTTATGAAAGTTGCGGCGCGAATTTCAGCGAGAAGATTTGGAAGCGAGGAATTTGGCTCTTCCCTCCAAATCGGCTTTTGATTTGGGGGGAAGCGGGGAAAGGGGGCAGAGCGCCGGTCAGCGAGGATATATATGGACTAGCAAGGACCCTGGCCACCGTGCCCGCTTCTGGGAGAGGGGTTGGGGTGAGGGGCGCTGGCCGGGTCAATTCCCCGTTGGGTTACGGGCAAAGCCCGCCAAACCGGAAGCCTCGCCATGTGCCGGCGTTATAAAAGAGCCCGTAACCCAACCTACATATCTCCGGCCTTGAAAGCCGACCATGAAAAGGCAATCCGTGCCGGGTTGAGCCCCACGCAGGTGGGGCTTCGTGTTTTTGTTGCCGCGACCTCGGTCGCCATCTTCGCCCCTCTCCCGCTTCTGGGAGAGGGGTTAGGGTAAGGGGCGCTGGCCGGGTCAATCCCCCGTTGGGTTGCGGGGAAAGCCCGCCAAACCGGAAGCCTCGCCATGTGCCGGCGTTATAAAAGAGCCCGCAACCCAACCTACATATCTCCGGCCTTGAAAGCCGGGCTACAAGCCGCTAACAGCCAAATTGCAACACTGTTATTAAAAATTAAATCCATATTTATCCTCCGTTTATTAAAATTTTATAGATCACCTGTATAATTAAAAATGCGATTTTATTGGCCAATGGCTTACTCATATTCCTTCCCCTTTTTATCTGTTTGCTAATAAACCAATAATCCCTCTACAGGTGCAGGCAGATTGGCTCATATTCAACTTCCACCCATTTTCTTCGCATTACTGGTAGCTGCCACAATTTCAGCTTTTCTGGCGATTGCCGCCTGGAGACGCCGTCCCACCAGCGGAGCGGTCGCTATTGCTGTGCTGATGATCGGCAGTTCGCTCTGGTCGGGCTTCTTGGCCGTGCAGGAGCTGTTGGTCGATTTTTACCCCAAGCAACTGATAGATATGTTTAGCTACGCCGGTATCTTGCTTATCCCGCCGGCCTGGTTTATTTTTTCGCTGAACTATACCGGCCGGACCAACCGGCTCGCCTCCAAATTTCACTTGTGGTTTTTGATTGAACCCGCCTTTGTCGTCTTGAGCCTGACTACCGGCCCGCTCAGCCGGCTGTATTACCCGGCCAAATTCATGGTCAGCCAGGGCGGATTTGTTTTCCTGGCGCTGGACCACGGACCGCTCTTCTGGGTCCATACGATCTACTCCTATTCACTGGTTATGGCCGGCTCGGTGATATTGCTCTATCACCTGACGCGTACATCCAACATCTTCAAAACGCAAACCATCCTGTTGATTCTGGCCATGCTGCCTCCCTGGCTGGCCAATTTCACGTACGTGTTCGGCCGCATGCCCCTGCCCGGCCTGGACCTGACTCCCTTCTCTTTCATCATCAGTGGAGCCCTGATCGTGCTTGGGGTATATCGTTACCACCTGCTGGACCTGACCCCGCGCGGCCGGGACGTGCTAATCGAGATCATGGATGACGCCGTTATCTTGCTGGACGAGATGAACCGCGTGATCGACATCAATTCCAGCGCCTGCCGCTTGCTGCAGAGCAGCCGCGACCAGGTGGTTGGCCATGCCTTGATGGAATATCCCCGCCCGTGGAACCTTTTAATGGCCCGCCTGGCGGACCATACGGGCGTACACGAACAGGTTACGTACGAGACCGGCGCATTTCCACGCCAATTCGATCTGCGCATCCGGCCTCTGTACAACCAGGACGGCAGCGTCGCCGGGCGCCTGATCGTCTTCCGCGACATCAGCGAAATGTACCGGGTGCAGGAAGCCTTGCGTGAAAGCGAAACGCGCTACCGCTTGCTGGTAGAGACCTCTCCAGATGCCATCTTGATGATCACCCTGGACGGCTGCCTGATCCTCTACAACCAGGTGGCAGTGAAGATGTTGGCGGCCGCCCCGAACGAGCACCTGGCCGGGCGCTGGGTCTACGACTTTATCGCTCCCGACGAACACAACCGTATCCGCGAGGTAGTCAAGAACGCCGTAAAACTCGGCCAACAGCAGAAAGTCGAATTTACTGCGCTGACCATCCAGGGCGATCCATTCCCGGCCGAGTTAATGCTGACCGTCATCAATGACCCCGGCGGCAACCCGACCAGCTTTATCGGCGTTGTGCGCGACATCACCGCGCGCAAAAAGAGCGAAGAAGAGCTGCGCCGCACGATGGAAGCCGAGCATCGCCAGCGCGAAGTCTCCAATGCCCTGCGCGAGATTGGCGTGGAAATGACCATGTCGCTCGACCTGGACAGGACCCTGGATAATATGCTCGAGCAACTGATTCGCGTGGTGCCTTTCGATTCGGGGAATGTGACCCTGGTCAAAGGAAAGAACGCCATCATCATTCGCAGCCTGGGCTACGAAAAATTCGGGATTGACATTCCCAACGCTATCAGCCAATTTGTGTTCAACATCCAGGAAACCACCAACTTCCAATGGATGCTGGAGCATAAAAAGCCCATGATCATCGCGGATACCAGCATATACCCGGGCTGGGTCACACTCGATGCCACCAACTACATCCGGTCCTGGATCGGCGCCCCAATCATCGCCCACGACGAGACCCTGGCTTTCTTTAACCTGGATAAGTGCCAGGTCAATTTCTACAACCAGGAACACCTCCAAATCCTGTCGGCCTTCGCCTCCCAGGCCGGCCTGGCCATGCAGAACGCCTTGCTTTACCAGGAAACGGCGGAAATGCTCAACCGCACCCGCCGGCTGAACGACATCTTGCAGCGTATCGGCAGCAACCTGGACCTGTCCACCGTACTGAACGACATCTTAAGGTTGAGCTGTGAACTGATCGGCGCCCAGGCCACCGTTCTGCTGCTCAACGACCCCAAGGCCGGCAAACTCGAGATCAAGAATATTTACCAAACCAACGACCTTTCGGCCAATGTAATGGCCTGTATCCAGTCCGGCCTTAACCTGAAGGTTTTCCGCGAGCGCGAACCGCTGTTGGTTGACGACCTCCAGGCCGGGGCAGAATTGGCCCAGCCCATGCTTACCGACCAGGTTTACTCCACCCTGATCGTGCCGGTCAGCGGAGGCGAAGAAATTATGGGGACGATGAACTTCCTGACCTACGACGCCAATCACGTTTTACAGGAGCGGGATATTCCCCTGGCGGTTACCCTGGGACGGGAAGCCGGCGAGGCCATTCAAAATGCGCGCCTGTTCGAGGCAGCCCAAAGGCGGGCCGAAGAGGCTGAAACGTTGCGTGAGGTTTCCAATGCCGTGACCTCCGCTTTGAACGTGGACCACGTGCTGGACCAGATCATCACCAACCTGGATAAAGTCGTCCCATTCGACAGTTGCACGGTCTTTTTGCGGGTAGGCGAACAACTGCGCATCGTCGCGGCCCGCGGCTTCGACGATTCGGACAAGCTGCTCGGCCAGATGTACCCGCTCAACGACCAGCTCACCATCGAAAGCTACACCACACGCAAGGCCATGGTCCTGGCGGATGCGCAAACCGATCCACGCTTCAACCACTGGGGCGATTCGAAACACGTGCGCGGCTGGATGGGCATTCCCCTGTTCGCTCGCGGCGACGTGACCGGCTACCTGACCATCGATAGCTGCACCCCCAACGTCTATACCCCCGAAGATGCCACCCTGGCCCAGGCTTTTGCCAACCAGGCAGCCATTGCGATCGAAAATGCCCGCCTGTACGAGCGCACCGAACACATGGCCATCACCGATCCGCTGACCGAGCTGTACAACCGGCGCTATTTCTTCGACCTGGCCCGCAACGAATTTTACCGCGCCCGGCGTTACGGCAACCCCATGGCGATGATGATGATCGATATCGACGGGCTGAAACTGGTCAACGATACCTACGGCCACCAGGCCGGCGACAAGCTGATCGAGTTTATCGGCAACCGCATCCGCCACGTGCTGCGCCAGGCCGATATCCCCGCCCGCTACGCCGGCGACGAATTTATCATCTTGCTGCCCGAGACCGAAATGGAACGAGCCATCAAGGTGGGCCTGCGGCTCAAAAAAGGGTTATACAACGGCATCGAGTATGCCGAAAATCAGCGTATACAGGTCAGCGTGAGCATTGGCTTGAGCTGGCTGGACAAAGATTGTTTTTCATTGGAAATGCTGATCAACCGCACCGACCAGGCCCTGTACGCGGCCAAACATTCGGGCAAGAACACCTTGTATGTCTGGGAAAAAGGTCAGTTCAAGTTTTACAACACCGATATCCTCAAGGGAGAGATTCCTTCCTGATTTTGCGCCTGACTGCGCAAACAAGAATTCGCGGTTTTGGCTGCAATGCAGCCAAAACCGCGAATTCTTGTTTACACAACTTCAGCCGATGGCGGCTTTAAGCTGGCGCGACATTTCGCCAAATTCGGGGCTGTAACGCATTTCCTCTGACCGCGGGCGCGGCAGCCCGACGGTATAATCCAGGGCCAGCTTGCCCGGGCGAGGAGTGAACACCAGCACCCGGTCGGCCAGCAGCAGCGCTTCGGAAATCGAGTGGGTCACCAGGATCACCGTTTTGCGCTGGGCCTGCCACAGTTGCAGCAGTTCGGCGCCCATGTGATCGCGGGTCAGTGCGTCCAGTGAACCGAAAGGCTCATCCAGGAGAAGCAGGTCCGGGTCCTGGATCAGCGCCCGGGCGATGGCCACCCGCTGCGCCATACCGCCGGAAAGGTCCCGCGGCCAGCTCGACTCGAACCCGGTCAGCCCGGTGCGCTCGATCAGCTCCTGCGCCTGGCGGTGGGCTTCCGCAACCGGCACACCTTGCATTTCCAGCGGCAGGGTAATGTTTTGAATAGCCGTGCGCCAGGGCATCAAATTGGCCTGTTGGAACACGAAGCCGATCCGCGGCTGGCGGTCACCACTGTAATGGATCTCACCGCGGGTGGGAGGCAGTAAACCGGCTAGAACCCGCAGCAAAGTGCTCTTGCCGCTGCCGGATGGTCCCAGGATACAGATGAATTCCTGCGCCTTGACCGTAAATGACAGGTCATGGATCGCCTGCAAGCCGCCGTTCTCGCCCGGGAAAATAATCCCCAGTTTGCGCACATCCAGGACAGTATCTTGCTCAGCCATACATGCTCATCCTAAGGCAAATAATCGTTACTGAAGACCTGGCTAAGATCCAGCGGGCTTTTCAGCAAGGTCATATCCAGCAGCACCTTTTGCATATTGTCCCAGGCCTGCGGATCGCTTTGGCCCCACGGGTCAGTCTGGTAAAGTTTGATGGTGGCGTTGAGAATGGCTTTCTGGACGGTCTGGTCGGCTGTGCTCAAGCTGTCCACGTAACGGGTGGTGATCTGATAAGCCTCGTCGGGGTTATCGACCGTATATTGAATGCCGCGGATAAAAGCACGGATCATGCGCTTGACCAGGTCCGGGTTTTGCTGCAAGGTCTGCTCGTTGGTGATCAACCCGTTCGAGACCATGGCCAGGTAATCGGACACGCCCATCACATTGACCTGGTACCCTTCGCTCTCCAATTGGATCGGCTCGTTGGTCACGTAAATCACCGCGGCCTGCTCCTGGCCGGAGGTCAGACCTTCGATCTGGTTATAGCCGACCGAATCCAGGGTGACGTCGGATTCTTTTATCCCACCGGCCGAGAGCAGCGCCTCGAAGCCGATGTAACTGGCGCCGTACAGCCCCGGAATGCCGATCTTCTTGCCGGACAGATCGGCGGGTTTGAGAATATTTTCCGAAGTTAGCGAAACCACGCCGACCGGGTAATCGCGGTACCAGGACATAACATATACGATCGGCAGGTCCTGGGCGCGTCCCAACAGCACCTGTTCGCCGGACACCACCGCAAATGGCAACTTGTTGGCGCCCACCAGGGCCACGTTATCGGTTTCCATGCTGTAGTCCAGGCTGACATCCAGGCCCTCGTCGCGGAAATAACCCTTATCGATCGCCACGTAGAGGGGGGTAAACTGCACGTTTGGCACATAGCCGACCGGCAGGCGGATACTGGTCAATGCGGGTGTTGGGGTAGCCGTCGGCGCCGCCGCCTGTTGCGCAGCACAGCCCGCCAGCAGCACCAAAACCAGTGCAACGATAATTCCTCGCTTCAAAGTCATTCTTTTTACACTCCCTAAGGATTTTGGATAGAGTTGTTTTGAGTGGGAGTTTTTTGCCAGGCCAGCAGGCGCTTTTCCATCAGCAGCACCAGGCCATACAGCATGATCGCCAGGGTAACCAGGGTGATCACCGAAACGAAGACCAATGCGGTGTCGTACTGGCCGCGTCCCACGTTGATCAAAAAGCCCAGCCCGCGATCAGAGCCGACCAGCTCGCCGACCACGCCGCCGATCACCGACAGGGTAGCCCCGATGCGCAGCCCCCCCAGAAAGACCGGCAAAGCCGCCGGCACTTCCAGGTAGCACAGGTTTTGGATCGGTGTAGCGTGCAGCGAGCGCATCAACGCGCGCAAGTCATCCGACACAGAGCGCAATCCGACCACCGTATTGACCAGCACCGGGAAGAAAACGGTCAACGAGCAAATCAATACCTTGGAGAATATTCCCGGTCCAAACCAGATCACCAACAGCGGGGCGATGGCCACCACCGGGATGGCCTGGCTGGCAACCAGGTAAGGGCCTACCAGCCTTTCGAACAGTGATGATTTGGCGATCAGGTAGCCGCAAAAAGTCGCCAGTACGGTCCCCACCAGTAACCCCAGGACGACTTCGTAAAGCGTGGCGCCGGTTTGGCGCAGCAAAGTACCATCGGCGATAGCTTGCCCGAAGCGTTGAACCACACGCAGCGGCGAAGGCAGAATGAAAGCCGGCAGATTGGTCACCCTGACGACCGCTTCCCAAACGATAAGGGCTACAACGATCGAAAGAGGCGTCTGCCACATCCAGGTCCGCCGCGATGTTAGCAACCGGTTCGGGCGGGGCAAATTGAATTTCGGCAAGCTCAGGTCCACAACTGCATCCTCAAGAATAAATTTCCGGGGATTAAACAAAAATCCCGAAAACAGATAGTCTTCGGGGCAAAGCACAGTTTAATCAAGGCTGATCAACCGTTAATAACGCCTTCTTTCATCCGGACTTTACCGTCGACCCCGGAATTTCACCGGGTCCTGCGCAAATTACGCTCGTGGGTTATACCACCGATCGGGAATTGGGAAACTGGTTTCCCTCACCCTGCCCCGAAGGCCATATTCATTTGTTAACCAGCAGTATAACTTTACTGCCATAAGATGTCAATAGCGTAAAATATCACATATTTCGCACGAAGGCCAGCCCGTAGCCCGGCTTTCAAAGCCGGGAAAGCGTTTGGTCTACGAATCTCCGAGGTTGGACCAGGACCAAAGGGATGGCGGCTAAAGCCGCACCTACAAGTACACAAAGACCCACCTGCGTGGGTCTCTCTTTTGGCGGCAGCCGGGTTCCCTGGCCGGGATTCTGCCAGGCCGGCGTTTGCTCGGGTTCGAAACCCGAGCTACGAAACCAGGTCCGTAGCCCGGCTTTCGAAGCCGGGAAAACGCTTAGTCTACGAATCTCCGAGGTTGGACCAGGGCCAAAGGGAGGGCCAAACCGGTGGCGGCTAAAGCCGCACCTACAAGTACACAAAGACCCACCTGCGTGGGTCTCTCTTTTGGCGGCAGCCGTGTTCCCTGGCCGGGATTCTGCCAGGCCGGCGTTTGCTCGGGTTCGAAACCCGAGCTATCGAACCGGGTCCTTGTAGCCCGGCTTTCGAAGCCGGGAAAGCGTTTGGTCTACGAATTTCCGAGGTTGGACCAGGACCAAAGGGATGGCCAAACTGGTGGCGGCTAAAGCCGCACCTACAAGTACACAAAGACCCACCTGCGTGGGTCTCTCTTTTGGCAGCAGCCAGGTTCCCTGGCCGGGATTTTGCCAGGCCGGTGTTTGCTCGGGTTTGGAAACCCGGGCTACGAAACCAGGTCCGTAGCCCGGCTTTCGAAGCCGGGAAAACGCTTGGTCTACAAATCTCCGAGGTTGGACCAGGACCAATGAGATGCCCAAACCGGTGGCGGCTAAAGCCGCGGCTACACAAACACGAAGACCCACCTGCGTGGGTCTCCTTTTGGATGCGGACCGTGTTCCCTGGCCGGGATTCTGCCAGGCCGGCGTTTGCTCGGGTTCGAAACCCGAGCTATCGAACCGGGTCCTTGTAGCCCGGCTTTCGAAGCCGGGAAAGCGTTTGGTCTACGAATTTCCGAGGTTGGACCAGGACCAAAGGGATGGCCAAACTGGTGGCGGCTAAAGCCGCACCTACAAGTACACAAAGACCCACCTGCGTGGGTCTCTCTTTTGGCAGCAGCCAGGTTCCCTGGCCGGGATTCTGCCAGGCCGGTGTTTGCTCGGGTTTGGAAACCCGGGCTATCGAACCGGGTCCTCGTAGCCCGGCTTTCAAAGCCGGGAAAGCGTTTGGTCTACGAATTTCCGAGGTTGGACCAGGACCAAAGGGATGGCGGCTAAAGCCACGGCTACAACAACACAAAGACCCACCTGCGTGGGTCTCTCTTTTGGCGGCAGCCGTGTTCCCTGGCCGGGATTCTGCCAGGCCGGCGTTTGCTCGGGTTTGGAAACCCGGGCTACGTGTTTTTATTGCGACGACCAAGGTCGGCGCAGGCATTCACACCTGTGGGCGGCCAAAATTCTTGGCCGTCCACGGGTAAAAACCAAGCAATGTTCAGGAAGGCGAATCTTCCGGGGCCATTTCTTCCAGGATTTGACCCTCGCCATGGGTATACTTTTTACCGCGCATCAGCGAGGCCAATGCGGCGATGACCATCAATACCGCGGAGATCGAAAATGCAATCCGCAGCCCGGACTTAAATGGGCCGGAAAGCAGGCTGGGAAAGAAAGTTTTACCCAACAACTCGGACTGGGAGGCCGCCGGCAGGGAACTTAGTATCTGGGGCGGCAGGATGGTCTGCAACGGGTTATAGCCCAGGAAGGCCGCAAATAACGCGGATGTAGGCGGCAGGTTGGCGACCGCGTGCGCGTCCACAGTGGGCACCCCGGCCTGGCTCAAGCCCTGGAACAGGGTATTCGGCAGCGAAGAGGCTAACCCAATGGTCACCACAGTGAAAATGAGAGTGATGCTCAGCGTGGAAGCCGTGTTCTGGAAGGTGGAGCGCATCCCGGATGAAACCCCGCGGTGCTCCGGCGGGACCGAGTTCATAATGGCGGTCGTGTTCGGGGCAGCGAACATGCCCATACCCATGCCGATCAAGAGGATGAACAGGCCGAAAATGATGTAGTTGAAGTTGGGCGGCAGGGTCATCAGCCCAATGAACCCGCCGGCCGAGACTATCATCCCGGCGGTCGAGAAAAAGCGCGCACCGAATCGATCGGAGAGATGGCCGCATACCGGGCCGGTGAACAAAAAGCCGACGGTCAACGGCAGCATGTAGATGCCGGCCCATAAGGGCGTTTCTTCAAACGAATAGCCGTGCAGCGGCAGCCAGATCCCTTGCAGCCAGATGATCAGCATAAAATTCAGCCCGCCGCGACCCAGCGAAGCCAGAAAACCGGCCACGTTACCCGCCAGGAACATACGGATCTTGAACAGGTCCAGGCGGAACATGGGTTCCTCGGTATGCTGCTCGACGATGACAAAAGCAACCAGGGCCAGTACCCCGCCGATCAGGCAGCCGAGCACCAACGGGCTGCCCCAACCCATGGTAGAGCCCTGGTAGGGTTGAAGGCCGTAGGTCATCCCAATCAAAATTACGGTTAACCCCACGGCGAACAATATATTGCCTGGGATATCCAGCTTTTGATGGGCGCGGATGGTGGCGGTCTCGTGCAAGGCCACGTAAGCCCAGATCGTGCCGCCCACCGAGAAAGGTACGCTGATCAAGAATACCAGCCGCCAGTTGATCGCGGCCAGGATCCCGCCGAGGATCAGCCCGATGAACTGGCCGGCCAGCGCAGCGATCTGGTTGATGCCCATCGCCGTACCGCGCTCGTTGGGCGGGAAGGCGTCGGTGATAATGGCGGTCGAGTTGGAAAACAGGAAGGCCCCACCCACTGCCTGGATCAAACGGAAGATGATAATTTGCAGCGCGGCTGCGTTGCCGGTACCGTGCACCAGGTACAACATCACCGAGCCGACTGCAAAAATGGCAAAGCCGAGGTTGTAGAAACGCACCCGGCCGAACATATCCGAAATGCGGCCAAAGGCCACCAGCAGCGTGGCGGTGATGACCATATATCCCATCAGGGTCCATAACAGATAATCGGTCTCGCCCGGGGCCAGCGGATTAATGCCAATGCCCTTGAAAATTGCCGGCAGCGAGATCAGCACGATACTGCCATCCAGAGAGGCCATAAATACCCCTAAGGTGGTGTTGGATAACGCAATCCATTTATAAGGTACGTGACTGATGCGGTATCGCAGCCCTGGTTTTGTATTTTCAACCGGGCCGGCGTGACCCTCGATTGAACTACCCATAACGTACACCTCCACATTTTATATTGACAAAAGAGGCGGCCCTCCCGGTTTATCCGAAAGTGGCCACCGCAAAATGCCTTACGGTGACGAGAACTTGCCTGTATTCTTCTGACGAACACTAACTTTTTTAGAGCAGCACCGGTTTGAACTGCTTTTTAGGCTTGCTTGCTACAAACCGGATTTTCTAACCACGAACTAGAAAGTAGAATCGAACAAAAAAGGTATTGAGATTTAGCTGAACCAGGTTTTACGAAAATCTTGGAATTAATGAAAAAGAATGGTCGTTTAGACCATTTCCCTCTTATTAATACCGATAACGACATTTAGTTTGCCCTAAAGGCTGGAAGAATAATAGCGATTATTGAACTGAATGTCAAGACCGTTGGGAAACCTTTAAACAAATCTTAAAATTGGCGTAACTCCTCAGGCTCCTATCAAAGATTTCCCGAATTTGAGGTGTTCGCGCGGGCGAAGTCCGCGCGAACACCTCAAATTCGGGAACTTATTGTACAGGCCCGGGTACCTAAGTTAAGACTATATAAATATCGATCAAATATTTAATAAATTATTCCGGAAGGACATGGGTTTACTGGTATAATCTCGAAAGTAATAGAAGCAAGTTGGTGGGGGGAGCGCCAATCATTTTCCATTAAGGTTATTGCATTACACTACCATTATGGATATTCCCATCACAGAATTCTCGCTAAAAAAAACCGTCAGCATCGTTGCGATCCTTGAAGAAATAAACGACAAAGCCCAAAAGGGCATGAATTCGGACCCAGAAAAGGGCATCGAGTTGATCTTGTACGGGCTGCGGGTAGCCGAAACCTGCGAGGATTCCCCCGAAACCTACCGGTCCGCGGAAGCCGAATGCCAGCTCACCCTGGGTCGCTTGCACCTGAAATCAGCCAATTATGGCAGCGCACTCAATGCATTCGCCCAGGCATTGAGCTTATTCGAGCTGGATGGGCAGGCCGAGAAAGTAGCCCTTTCCCGTTCCTTCGTGGGCATCTCTTACGGCTACATGGGCGAGTTCGATAAAGCCCTGGAGAACCTGTTCGAGGCCCTGAACGAAGCCAGGGAATGCAATAACCAGCCGCGGACCGCCGAGATCATCAACGACATCGGCTACTGTTACGTGCTGCTGGGGCAGCCTGATATGGCCATCCCGCTACTGGACGAATGCATCCCGATCCTGCGGGAGATCAACGACCCGCTCAGCCTGAGCTGGGCCCTGGATACTCAGGCTTCGGCCTTCATCCGCTCCGGCGACCTCACTAAAGGGCTGGAAATCGAATTAGAAGCGATCGGTCTGGCCCAGTCTGTCGAATCCTGGGAAGACCTGACCGACTATTACGCCAAGATCGGTGAAGTGTACAAAGAGATGGGCGACTGGCAGGCCGCCGAACAAGCTCTCAACCAGGCCCAGGAAGTGGTTAAGGCCAATAAACTGCGCAATGGCCTTTCCAGAGTACTGGTCGAGATCGGGTCGCTGTACCTGCAACAAGGTCAAACCGAGCGGGCCATCGAGACCACTGCCCAGGCGGTCCATATCGCTGTCGAATCCAATAGTAAGACCGATCTAATGGACGGCTATTTCACCCTTTCGGCGGCGTATGAAAAATTGGGGGATTTGGTCAAAGCCCTGGATTATTTTAAAAAATATAACTCGGTCAGCCAGGAACTTTTCAACGAAAAGGCCGACCGGCGGCTGAAAAACTTGCAGGTCATGTTTCAATTGGACACCATCCGTCACGAGGCCGAGACCTTTCAACGGCAGAACCAGGCCCTCAAGGATGAAATCGAGCGCCAAAAGCGCAGCCAAACCGAGTTGGAATACCTGGCCCGTACCGATCCGTTGACCAATACGCTCAACCGGCGGGCTTTTCTGGAACAGGGCAACCAGCTTTTCCAGCAGGCTCAAGAAGGACGCAGCCAATTTACTGTGATTATGCTCGACCTGGACCATTTCAAAGAGGTCAACGATCGTTACGGCCACATCGTGGGGGACCAGGTTCTATCCGCGGTAGTGGAACGCATCCGCCAGAACATGCGCGCCGGCGACTGCCTGGCCCGCTACGGTGGCGAAGAATTCATCCTGCTGATGCCGAACCTGTCCCGCCAGATGGCTTTCAATGCCGCCGAACGAATCCGCAAAGGCGTGGAGCGGGCCCCGTTCCTGGTGCAGCACGACATATTCAGCATCACCATCAGCCTGGGTGTGGCCTGCACGTCCAAAGAGACCCGGCCAAAAGTGTTCCGCGACCTGGTTCAGCAGGCTGACCAGGCGCTGTATGACTCCAAGAACAAAGGCCGTAATTGCACCAGTGTGTACCGGACTCCCCGGCACACGCTCAGTCCCGTGTTAGTCGCCGATAAGTAATTCGGTGCGGCTGATCGGCGCTGATGCCCAGGCGGGCATGCCGGTCGGCTTCGTATTGGGTGTAGTTGCCGTCGTAGAAGACCACCTTGCTGTCGCCCTCGAAGGCCAGGATGTGGGTGGCGATGCGGTCCAGGAACCAGCGGTCATGACTGACCACCAGCGCGCAGCCGCCGAAGTTTTCCAGGGCCTCTTCCAGGGCGCGCATCGTGTTGACGTCCAGATCGTTGGTGGGCTCGTCCAGCAGCAAAACGTTGGCGCCTTCCTTGAGGATCCGGGCCAGGTGGACCCGGTTGCGCTCGCCGCCGGACAGCATGCCCACCCGCTTTTGTTGGTCGGAGCCGGTGAAATTGAAGCGGGCCACGTAAGCGCGTGAATTGACCTCGCGGTTGCCCAGGTGCAGAATGTCCTGGCCTTCGGAGATCATTTCCCAAATGGTCTTCTCCGGGTCGAGCACGTCCCGCGACTGGTCCACGTAGGCCAGTTTGACCGTTTCTCCAATCCGGATACTGCCCGAATCGGGCTGCTCCTGGCCGGTGATCATGCGCAGCAAAGTCGTTTTGCCGGCGCCGTTGGCCCCGATAATGCCAATGATGCCGCCCGGTGGAAGGGCAAAATTCATGTCCTCGATCAGCTCGCGCTCGCCATACGCCTTGCTGGCATGTTCGGCTTCGATCACCACCTTACCCAGGTGTGGGCCGGGCGGAATGTACAATTCCAGGTCGCGGGCCATCTTTTCGTTTTCTTCACTGGCCAGCCTTTCATAGGCCTGGATGCGGGCCTTGGATTTGGCGTGGCGCGCCTTGGGCGCCATGCGGATCCATTCCAGCTCGCGTTCGAGGGTTTTGACCCGCTCGCTCTCTTTTTTATCTTCCACCATCAGGCGCGCCTGCTTCTGCTCCAGCCAGGATGAATAATTTCCTTTGTAGGGGAAGCCGTAGCCACGGTCGAGCTCCAATATCCAGCCGGCCACGTTATCCAGGAAATAACGGTCGTGGGTCACCGCAATAACCGTGCCCTCGTATTGCTGCAAATGGCGCTCCAGCCAGGCCACCGTCTCCGCATCCAGGTGGTTGGTAGGCTCGTCCAGCAGCAGGATATCCGGTTTTTGCAGCAGCAGGCGGCAAAGCGCCACCCGGCGGCGCTCGCCACCGGAAAGCACCTTGACCGGCGCATCCCCGGGCGGGCAGCGCAGGGCTTCCATGGCCATCTCCAGGCGGGCATCGATATCCCAGGCGTTCAGATTGTCGATCTTTTCCTGTACCTCACCCTGCTGCTCGATCAGCGCGTTCATTTCGTCATCGCTCAGCGGCTCGGCAAAGCGCTCGCTGATGCGATTGAATTCTGCTAACAGTTCGATCGGCTCGCGAGCGCCTTCCTCGACGATGTCGCGTACGGTTTTGGTATCGTCCAGGCGCGGTTCCTGTTCCAGGTAGCCGATGGTGTGGCCGGGGGCCATCATCGTCTCGCCGTTGAAGTCTTTATCCACGCCGGCCATAATCCGTAGCAGCGAGCTTTTACCGGCGCCATTCAAACCAATCACACCGATCTTGGCGCCGTAGAAATAAGAAAGCGAAATATCCTTGATGACCGCTTTTTTGTCGTACAGCTTGCTTACGCGCATCATGGAATAGATGATTTTGTTGGGTTCGTTAGCCATGGGTGGAAGTATAGCAGAGAAGAAGGGAGAAGTGGATAAGGTGACGAGGATGAGGTGGTAGCGGTTGGCTTGTAGCCCGGCTCTCAAAGCCGGGGGGAGCTGAGGTCTCTCCCTCACCCCAACCCCTCTCCCAGAAGCGGGAGAGGGGCTAAGATCCGGCGACCAGGGTCGCGGCAACAAATACGCGAAGCCCTACCGGCGTGGGGCTCAACCCGTAACCCATTGAGATTCCAACGGCCGGCACCCGCCCTCACCCCAACCCCTCTCCCAGAAGCGGGAGAGGGGCTAAGATCCGGCGACCGAGGTCGCGCCAACAAATACGCGAAGCCCCACCTGCGTGGGGCTCAACTAGCATACGACCTGACACCCGCCACATGACACTTGACACCTCGCCCCACACAATCCTCTCCTTCCCACCTCCTCATGAGGTAAAATTAACCCCCGATGGACGAAAAATCTCTGCTTACTCTCGAATATGCCAAGGTTCTGGATCGCCTGGCGGATTACGCCGATTTCTCCGCGTCAGGCGAACTGGCCCGCGAACTGCGCCCCACGGCCGACCTGGATGAAGCCCTCAGCCGGCAGGCGCTGACGCGTGAAGCGCGCCTGCTGCTCAGCGTCAATGATGCGATAGGTATTGGCGGCGCACATGATGTACGCGAGCTGGCCGGGCGGGCCATGCGCAGCGCGGTGCTCACCCCAGCCGAACTGCTCGACATCAAATCTACCCTGATTTCCGCCCGGGAACTGTACCGCTCCTTCGAGCACAAACAGAGCGAATACCCTCACCTGGCCGAAATTGCTGCCAACCTGGCGCCCCCGCCGGGCCTGATCGAGACCATCTCACGGACCATCTCCGACCGGGCCGAAGTGCTGGACAGCGCCTCGCCCAAGCTGGCCAGGATCCGGGCCGAGATCAAGGTCGCCCACAACCGGCTGATGACCCGCCTGGAGCACATCTTGCACGACCCCAAAAACGCGCCGCACCTGCAAGAGGCCATCATCACCACCCGCAACGGCCGCTACGTCATCCCGCTGCGGGCCGAATTGCGGGCGCGCATCCGCTCGATCGTCCACGACCAGTCCTCGACCGGGGCAACCCTGTTCGTCGAGCCGCTGGTGACGGTTGAGCTGAACAACCAGTGGCACAGCGCTCAACTGGAAGAGCGCGACGAGGAACGCCGCATCCTCAGTGAGCTATCCGATGAAATCGGCGCGTTCGCCGAAGTAATCGTCGAGATCGTCAAAGCCCTGGCGCGTTTCGACCTGGCCTTGATGGGCGCCAAATACGCCGAAGACCTGCATGCCAGCGAACCGGTGCTGGAGGCCTTCCGCAAAGTGGGCCGCGAAAAGCATCCCGGCAGTTCTATCATCCTGTACCAGGCCCGCCATCCCCTGCTGGACCAGTCCACGGTCGTGCCGATCGACGTGCTGCTGGACGAGCAGACCTTCTCGCTGGTGATCACCGGCCCCAACACCGGCGGCAAAACGGTGACGCTCAAAACGGTCGGCCTGCTGGCCCTGATGGCCCAGACCGGGCTGCACATCCCGGCCCAATCGGGCTCGACCCTGACCATCTTCCGCAACATTTACGCCGATATCGGCGATGAACAATCGATCGAACAGTCACTGTCCACTTTTTCCGGCCACGTGACCAACATTGTGCGCATCCTGAACCGCTCAGATTCCTTTTCGCTGGTGCTGTTTGACGAACTGGGCGCCGGCACCGACCCGCAGGAAGGTGCGGCCCTGGCGCGGGCGATCCTGACTTATCTGATCGAAAAACGAGTCACCAACCTGGTGGCTACCCACTATCCCGAATTGAAAGTCTTTGCCCATGCCACGGCCGGGGTGGTCAACGCCAGCATGGAGTTCGACCTGCGCACGCTCAAGCCCACCTACCACCTTATCATCGGCCTGCCGGGCCGCTCGAACGCCCTGGCGATTGCCGAGCGGTTGGGGCTTTCCACTGAAATTATAGAAAACGCCCGCTCGATGATCAATCCCATGGATCTCAAAGCCGACGACCTGCTCAATGAGATCCATCATCAGCGCAACCTGGCCCACAAAGCGCGCGGCGCGGCCGACCGGGCCCGTTTCGAATCCGAGCAGATGCGCCGGGAACTGGCCCAACGCCTGGATAAGATCGAGGATGAGCGGCGCAGCATCGTCGAAAAAGCCCGTACAGAGCAGGAACGCGAACTGGCCGAGTTACACGATGAGCTGGAGCGCCTGCGCAAGGACCTGGCCCAGGCCCGCCAACCGCTGGAAGCGCTTAAAACGATCCAGGAGCGGGTGGAGGATTTGCAAGAAGCGGTCGAACAGCCGGTCGCGCGGACCGTATCGCCGGTTGGCCCGCCCCGCCGGGCGCTGAAGCTGGGCGAAAAGATCCGTGTGCGATCGTTGAATATGGAGGGGGTCCTGACTGCCCTGGGGGAAACCGACGTGGAGGTGCAGCTAGGCAACCTGCGCGTACGCGCCCGGCTGAATGATGTAGAGCGCCCGGGTAGTCCGCAGGAAGAGGCCGTTTCAGAAGATGCGCCGGCCCCATCGCGCAAGGCTCGCAGCAGCCAGACGGCCGCCGAACCGCGCGCGAGTTCGCCTTTACGCGCCTCTCCCGGTATGGAACTGGATCTACGCGGCCAGCGCGCCGAAGACGCCCTGGATGTGCTCGACCGCTACCTGGAATCGGCTTACCTGGCCGGGCTGCCTTTTGTGCGCATTATCCACGGCAAAGGCACCGGCCGTCTGCGCCAGGTCATCCGCGACGCCCTGGCCGCAGCCGAATACGTCTCCTCGTGGGAATCCGGCAAGGATAACGAAGGCGGCGACGGCGTGACCGTGGCGAAAATGGCGGTAGAGTAGAGAGTGGAGAAAAGAGAATAGAGATTAGAGATTAGTTGATTAGGTAACAAGGCAATAAGTCGATAAGGCAATAAGGTGAAAGGTCGAGCAATTTCCTCCCCTTGCCGCTTCGACTTATCGACTGAACCGCCACCCCTCATCCCTCGTTGCCTCATCAACTTATTGACTACTCTCTAATCTCTCTTTTCCCCCTTCCCAACTCAAAAGGTCGACAGTGATTATCCCTGTTCACTATCGACCTTTCTTACAGAGGCTCCCTAATTCCTCTGTCGGATTTGTACTTTGAATTTCCTTCTCCCAAGTACCAATATCCACTTCATTTATACTCAAAAGCCGTTGACGAAACGTGGACAAAAACGGAATTGGGGTATATTGGGACAACGAAGTTGCCCTAATATACCCCGATTCCGGTGCTAGATCGTATAGAGCGATTCCTGTAAGCGCTGGAAAGCCGGCAGAATATCCGGCTGGGTAATGCTTTTGCCCAACCGTGCCAGCACCTCCGCGATACGTATGCGGTATTCGCTTTTTTGCCCATCCGTCCCAGACAGGTGGGCAGCGTATTCCAGCCCGGCCAGCTCGATCCAGGCGTTTTGTTCCCAACCGCCATATCCAGTCACCGCCCGGACGTATTCGGGAACGGTCTCTGGGGCATTCGTCAGGGCAGCCGCCAGCCGGACCCAATGGGTAATTTGCTGCAAGGCATTCCCACCCCGTTCTGCCAGGCCTTTCGCGGCCTTTTCGGCCAGGGGAATGGCCTCTGCCAGGTTACCGATGGTCGCCTGGGCCAGCGCCAGCCCAAACTCAGCCGGGAGATGGACCATCTCCAGGCCAGTCTCAGCCGAAAGTTCAACCGCCTGGTGCAAGAAAGTCAACCCATTTTCTGCCTGGCCATTTTGCACCAAAGCTCCGCCCAGCCGGAACAGGCATTGCATGGTGCTAATGTGGTCGAAGGTCACGTCCAAACCCTTGCGGAAAGCGTTGACCGCGTTGGGAAAATCCCGCAGTACGAAGAAAATATCCCCTAATACACAATACCCGCGCGAAAGACTTTCGGGGAACCGGTATTCGGTGCCAATCCGCAGCGTCTCCTGGCCGTCTTTCCAGGCTTCATCCAGGCGCCCCAGGCAAATCAAGTTTTGCGCCCGCAGCGGATAGAGATAGCCGCGCAGCCGCCAATCCTGTCCTTGCCCGGCAAGCTGAATGGCCTGGTCGGTTTCATCGATTGCCTGGAGATAATCATCCAGCAAATAGTCGGCCGCTCCCAGGTTCGCGAGCGCCTGAGCCTGGCAGCCGGGATGGTTGAACGCCCGGCTGACCGCCTGGGCCAGCAAGGCATATTTGCGTGTTTCCCTGGGCCGGCCCAGGCAAGTCATAATACGCCCAAGCTGGTTGTATGCTTCGACCAGGGCATGATTGGCGGATGGATCGTCCGGCTGTACTTCCAGGGGCAAAATCGTCTCGATCGCCTGGGCAGCTTCGCGAAATTTCAACAATTGCACCAGCATGGTAGCCCGGCGGTTGACCGCCTCGATATGCTCGCACAAATTATCCGCCAATCGCAGGAACGAGATGGCATGGTCCAGATGAGCCAGAGCCAGCCGGGGCTTGGATTGTATTCCGGCAACCCTGGCCATACCGCTGTAGGCGCTACCGATCAACAAGGGGTAATTATGTTGTTCGCCAATGCGCAGTAAACTGGTGTAACAGGCCTCGGCCTGGGGAATGTCCAGCATATCCAGAGCCATATTGGCCCAGCTCGAATACATCTCGTAAATCGTGGCCGGGGCCAGGTCCTGCTCAATGCGCATCAAAGTCGATTTCGGCCCGCCGATAAGCCAGGGTTGCCTGGGCTCGATCCAGCCGGTCGCGAGCATAATCCGCCGCAACCATCCAGTTGCGAAACGCCTGGTGCATATCGCCGCCGGCCTCGTAATACCCGGCCACCAGGACAGCCTTAGGTTTCGTATCCTGGCCGGTTTGCTCGATGGCCTTGGCCACCCGCAAGTTGAGGAACCTGCGGCGCACCTGGCTCATCTCGTAGAGCATGACTTCGCGAATTTTTTCGTGGATGAAGGTGTACGGTCCGGGATAATCGTCCTGGTCACTGGGCTTGACCAGGCGAATACGCTCCAGCTCTTCCAACACCACGACGGCCTGGTCCAGTTCCAGGTGAGCCGCCGCCGCGAACAATTCGGGCGTAAAGGTGTTCCCAATCACCGCTGCCACTTCCAGGGCTTCACTGACCTGGGGATCCAACAAGCGAAAACGTTCCTCGGCCACCTTCAGGATGCCAAAGGCCAGGGGCAGATGGTCACTGTGACGCGGGTCGTCGGGATCGAAGTTGTAGTCCAGCAGCGTGTGCAGAATTTCCAGCAAGAACAGGGGGTTCCCGCCCGTATCCCGGGCCAATTGATCCACCAGGGCCAGCCGGGGCGGCTTGCCGATCACATGGCGGCACAGCTCGGCAATCTCCTCCCGGGTGAACAAATCCACCTGGTTGTGGTGGATCCGCCAACCCATTTGGGAACGTTTGGTGAACTGCTTCAAATCGGGGTTGGTCTCCTCCGGGCGGGCGGCGATCACCAGCAGGCCCCGCTCGTTGAACAGGCTGTTATCTAAAAGATAGGCCAGCACGCCCAGGGTATCCGGGTCGCACCATTGGGCATCGTCCAGGAAGAACAGCAGCCTTTGGCGCCGGGCTGTGATATGCAAGATTTGCAGAAGAGCTTCCGAGATCCTCTGGCGCCGGTTAGCGGGTACAGTATCGCGGGGCGGGCTGGTCGTGCCCGGGCGGAGGGAGGTCAATTCCGGTACCAATTCGGTGAGGATGTTCGCCCAAACCACGTCCAACTGCTGCCATTCGGTAATGGTTACCGAATGACGCAGCACATCGATCAAGGGTTGGTAGGGCAAATCCATCTGGTTGATATGCCCGGCCGCGAACAACAGCCGCGGCGCCGGCTCCAGGGACTGATAAAACTCGAAGGTCAGGCGGCTCTTGCCTGCGCCGGCTTCACCCCAGATCAACTCCAGGCCACCGCGCTGCAAGGCCAGCCTGAGCTGTGAAAGGACCTCTTTGCGGCCAACGAAAGGTACCTGGAGGGTAAACTGGTTGTGCCAGGGCACCTGCCGTTCCATTTCCGGCTGGGCGGCTTCCTCGTGGACCTGCTGGCACAGGGCAACCAGCGCGGACGGAACCTCTTCGCCCAGATCATGGAATTTGGCGCGGACCTGGTCGCACACCTTGAGCGCCTCGATGCGCCGGCCCATATTGCGCAGCCAGTTAACCAGCAGATAGTACAGGTCCGGGTTATCCTCATCCGTCTCAATGGCTCGCCGAACCCAAAACACGGCCATGTCCATATCACCGGAGACGGCCGAATGGCGCGCCAATGTCTCCAGCATCGCCTGGCGGTTGTAATACAAAGACTGGCTGGTCATGACATACCAGCGGTCGATCCCCTCACTGGAAGGCAGGTTCGTTCCGGCAACGAACTCGGCCCGGCGCCACAAATTGATCGCCTTGAACATCTGTTGGTAGATGCTCTCCGGCAGCGGGCTGTTGCCCTGGCGCTGAAGGTAGAGATGGACCTGATCGACCAGGGCCTGAAACTCCAGCACGTCCACGTAGACCTGCTCCATATCCAGGTGAACGTAATCTTGCTCGGCCACGATCATCGATGGGCTGGGTAATTGCGCGCGCAGCTTGCTGAGCACTTCCCGCAAACGCCGGCGCGCCTGCTCTTCGTCTTCTTCTGGCCAGAGCAGGTCCATCAAAGTGGACCGCCCGACCGGTTCCGTCTGGCAAGCCAGGTAGAACAATATGGCGCGCATCACCCTACGCTGCACGTGAACGGGCTGGTCGCCGTATAACACTACGGCCGGGCCGAGCAGTTGGATTCGAAGCTTTGCATTTTCAGCGTTCATCCCCACTTATTTTCGCTTTCTCCGCAGATTTACCCCCAGAACTATCCGGTCAAGCGACCTGCGTCCATTTCGCCCGCCCGCATTCGTGCACCTTTCAGCGTTTCACGGGCAGCATTGAGGTTAGCCTGGGTAACGGCGCCTAACATCTGGGCCAGTTCGACCAGCCGGTTTTCACCGGCCATTTGCTCCACAACCGTGCTGGTGCGGCCGCCTTCGACCCGCTTGCGGACACTATAATGCTGGTCACCATAAGCAGCCAATTGCGGCAGGTGGGTAACACATAACACCTGGTGTTGGCGGCCTAACAGCCATAATTTTTCACCCACTACCGTACCAACCCGCCCACCCATGCCCTGGTCGATCTCATCGAAGATAAGGGTGGGGATGGAGTCTGCTTCCGTCAGCACTTTCTTGAGCGCCAGCATCAAGCGCGAGGTTTCGCCGCCGGAGGCAATCTTGACCAGCGGCTTTAGCCCTTCGCCAGGGTTGGGCGCAATTAAGAAACTCGACCTGGTCCAGGCCACTTTCGTCGAATGCGACCCGCTGACCATCCGGCATGGGCGCCCCGAGTCTATCCGGCCGGAATTGGATATCCACCGCGAATTGCGCCCCGGCCATGCTCAGGTCGGCCAACTCGCGCTCGACCCCCTGCGAGACAATTCTCCGGCGGCCTTGGCGGCGCTGCTGCGCCAGCTCCTGGCCACGCTGGCCAAGGTCTTTGAGCAATTCTTTCTCGCGTGACTTCCAGCTCGGCGATCCGTTCGGTAGCGTGGGCAATCGTATCCAATTCTTCCCGCGCCGAACGGGCAAATTCCAGGGCCGCTTCCAGGCTGCCGCCATATTTGCGCTTGAGCCGCTGGATCAAATCCAGGCGTTCTTCCACCTGCTCCAGCCGCTTCGGGTTGAATTCGATCGTTTCCAGGTAATCGCTGAGCTCCCGGCCTAACTCGGCCAGGGTCTCATTCATCACAGCAACCTGGTCGGCCAGGGCCTGTTGGGTCGTGTCGATGCGAGCCAATACTTCCAGAGCCGCGGCCGCCTGCCCAAGCAGCTCGTTGATCGCGGGGGCCTCCGGGCTGCCCTCGTCCAGCAGCGCCAGGGCCTGCTGCGCGGATGACGCCAGGGTCTCCGCGTTCGCCAGGCGGGACCGCTCCAAACGGAGTTCATCTTCCTCACCCGGCTTGAGCATCGCGTTCTCGATCTCCTGGGCCTGGTATTCCAGCAGGTCGGTCTTGCGGGCAGCATCCATTTCGCTCTGGCGCAGGCCTGCCAGGGACTTCTGCACACCCCGAAGTTCGCGGTACACACGCTGATAGGCCTCCAGGGCCGGCCGGTCCGCGGCAAATTCATCCAGCAGGCGCAAATGCTGGCGCACATTGAGCAGCGAAAGGTGCTCGGCCTGGCCGTGGATATCCACCAGGTATTCTCCCAATTCGCGCATCAAAGTTACCGCCACGCTGCGCCCGTTGATCCGTCCACTGCTGCGGCCATTTTGGCGCAGTTCGCGGCTCAGGGTCACATCTTCCCCATCATCCAAAAGGTCTTCCCGCGCCAGAAAATCCAGCACCGCCTGGCGGTTGGTCTGCGGGATGGAAAATACCGCCTCGAGGCTGGCGCGATCCGTCCCGGCGCGAATAAAGGTGGTATCGGCTTTACCGCCGAGCAGGGCGACGATGGCATCCAGAATGATCGATTTACCGGCGCCGGTCTCACCGGTAAAGGTGGTCAACCCGGCCTTGAATTCCAGTTCCAAGGACTGGATGATGGCAAAATTCTCGATCCGCAGCTCCAGGAGCATAAGTGCTGTTCACCCAATCCGAATACCGGACAGGCGGTAAAACATACTGCTGGCCATGAGTACCAGATAAACCCCCTGCCAGAGCAAGGCAGTCAAAACACCCAGGCCGGCAAAACCGCCGCCTAAAAACGCGAACAAATACAACAACGGCCGGAACAAACCGACCACCACGGCAGCGATCACAGCCGTGCGGTACAACCAGGGGGCCCGGTGACGGCGGGTCACCCAACGTACTGCCTCGGCAATGACCACCCCAATAATCGGGGCGACAAAAATGGTGAAAAAACCCAGGTAACCCACCACCAGGCTGCCAATATAGCCAAGCACTGCGGCCACGATCGCGGCGATGGGATAATCGATCCATTCGGCCGTCTCAAAGATTTTTTGCTGGCCGCGCACACATTCTTTACAGCGATAACCGGTCTCGGTAAGCACGGCGCAATCCGCGCAAATCGGGCGGTTACAACGGTTGCAGCGCAGTTGCGTTTCACGATTGGGATGGTTATAACAGTAGAGTTTTGGAGGGTTATCTTCGATCATGATGATTCTTGGTGGAAGGATTTTGTTCCATATAATTGGTCAGGTTACGGTAAAAATAGCCATAATCCTGGAAGCGGACAAAGTGAACGCTCTCGGGGATCGACTCGACCTTGACACAATCGCCGTCTTCGAGTTCGACCGGCTCGTGGCCATCGACACTGAACACGGCCTGGTGATTGGTGCGAGCCATAATCGTCACCACAGAGCCTTCTGAAAGGACCACGGCCCGGTCCACCGAAAGATGCGGCGCCACGGCAGTGATCAATATATTGCGCAGGTCGGGCGGCAGAATTGGCCCACCGACTGCCAGGGAGTAAGCCGTAGACCCGGTCGGTGTGGCCACGATCAACCCGTCGGCCACGTAATTGGCCAGCAAATAGCCATCCACCAGGGCCTGCAGGCGGATGGGCCGCACCACTTTACCGCGGCAAACCACCACCTCATTAAGCGCGGTATAGGTTCCGCGCACCTGGTCATCGCGGAGATGCTCGGCTTTCAACATCATACGGTCTTCCAGGCGATAATCGCCAGCCAGCAAACGTGGCATGATTTCAGGCCATTCATTCTGGCTGACTTCGGTCAGGAAACCGAAATGCCCGAGATTGATTCCCAGGATGGGAATCCCCAGCGGGCCGCAGAGCTGGCCAGCCCGTAACATGGTGCCGTCGCCTCCCAGAGCGATCAACAGGTCATACCCGCCTTTTTCCAGGGAGGAATGTACCCCATTTTGCTCGATCGAGGCCACCTGTACGTTCAGGTCGCGTTCTTGCAGGTACCTGGCAATTTTCTCCGCCTCTTGCTGGGCTGCTTTAATGGTCGGTTGCCAGCCAATTGCAAACCTGCGCGGAGGATTCGTCGAAGGGTCCATATTGAAATATTATACCAGCCTGGTTGTTAGGGTGTCGAAAAAGCCACTCCGTCGTCATTAAGGTAAAAAAGATTTCCGAAAAATAATGCTACCGCTGGATAATTGCCCTTTTTGCACCATGTGAGTTTGAGCGTTTTGAAAAAGTCGATTTTCAACGACTAGACCGGGTATATATAGAGGAGCGACTTCGCTGCCCTTTCATATATACCCAAATTTCTAAAATATCCGGATGTTTTTCAACACCCTTTGAGTTTACCTGGCTTACAGGTTGACTTATGATATCATTAATCATTGTAAACTTGATTTATCGTTTTATGCTCGGATCTTTGAGGCAAAATTGCAAAAAGCCTTATCTACAGCATACCATTTTGTTTTCTTTCAAGCCATCCTAATTAACCATTAAAATTATAGAAAACTCCGTATCGTGAATTGAGACCATAAGGAGTGCCAATCAATGGGTAAGGTAACCGAAATCGTCCTGGAACAATTCACTGCTTTTGCCGAACCAATCCAGTTTCAATTTAACCCAGGAATTAACGTATTTATCGGTGCCAACTCAACCGGAAAAACACACCTTATGAAGGCGATGTATGCCGCCCTGAAAATTTGTGAAGTTGCACAGCGCGACCAAATTGAGGACAAAAATAAGATTGCGTTAATCAGCGAAGAAAATCTTTCAGGTATATTTAAACCCAACAAAATAGGCCGCCTGGTCCGCCATCAGGTAGGAAATAATACCGGAAAATTAACCTTAGGCTACGACAACGACCGCTTCGAAATTACTATAAATGCAAGAAACAGTGTAAGCGTTGAATTTGACAAGCTCCCTTCCCCGGACAAGTCTGTATTTCTCCCGGTTCATGAGTTTCTATCTACTTACCCCGGCTTTATTGCCGCATATCAAACACGCGAATCCTCTTTCGATCAGACTTATTACGACCTGGCGGTTGCGCTTTCAGCGGCGCCTATGCGTGGTCCAAAATTGGAGGAAATCAAACGCCTGGGCGAGCCCTTAAAAAAGGCATTAGCGGGGGCAAGTGTTAGCCAGGAAGGACAAACATTTTATGTTCGCTTGCCGGAAGCAAAGCTCGAAGCTCCGCTTGTCTCGGAAGGTTACCGGAAAATAGCCGAATTACTTTACCTTTTGAATAATGGGTCCCTTACTCAAAATGGCTTCCTGTTTTGGGATGAACCCGAAGCAAATTTAAACCCCAAAATGATTGTTGACATTGTCGAAGCAATGAAATTATTGGCTTCTTCCGGAATGCAAATATTTATTGCTACCCACGATTTTCTATTAAGCCAGGAGCTTTCCCTTGCCGCTGAATACGATAAAGATCTGGATATCCAATTTTTTGCCCTATATCAGCCCAAACGAAAAGCTGGGGTAATGTTTGAATCAGGCAGAACGCTGGCAGAAATCGATCGGAATCCCATCCTGGATGAATTTGCTGCCCATTATGATCGAGAAGCAAATCAATTTTTAACTGAATAAGGGGGGACAATGGACTTCGACGAAGGGAACCTTCATTTTTCTTTTGACGATACCTGGCAAGTAATTAAATATGACGACACGGAGCTATATCGCGAAGGAGTGGGAAGGCTTCAAGGGACCAAAGCGATCGATTTCTTGGGATTGAGAGAAAACGATTTGTTCTTAATCGAAGCGAAAGATTTCCGAGGGTACAGGATCGAAAATCAAAAACGAGTTTTTAGTGGGGACTTAGCTATTGAAATTGGGCAAAAAGTCAGAGATACGGTAGCCGGTTTATTGGGCGCTTACCGCAATTCTGATCCATCCGTTAATATAAACGAATATTTCCATGCTTTATGTAATTCTGAAATTAAGGTCGTGATATGGCTTGAACAAGACATTCCTTCGTATCTTCCAAAACGCGAAAAAGTAAAAAAGTCTGTCGAAGGGAATGTTTTTAAACAAAAAACAAACTGGTTAACTTCCAAAGTGTTTGTATTAAATATGAATGAGAATATCCTGTCCCAGTCCGGCCTTTCGGTAAGCAATTTGCCCCATCATTCATCGAATTAGTTGGTTACAAAACAAGATAAGCTGTGATGCGGTCTGCGAAGCGACCGCATCACAGCTTATCTTGTTAATCGCTGGTCGCACATCGAGCGATAGCCACAGTGGGCGCAGCGACCCGGCTCGTCATGCGAGCGATCCTGTTCTTTGCGTACGCCGGCCTGCTGAATTTCATCCAGCAGTGCCAGCAGGTCACGCTCGGCCTCGCGGGTGTAGTCTATGGCGAACGAGCGGTTGCGGTAGCGCAAGATGCCATAGGGCGGGCGCTTGCCGCTGGTCTTTTCCACCAACAGACAGTAGGCCAGCAGTTGGTAGATATGCCCCGGGTGGGGCTGGGATGGCGCCCAGCGGCTCTTGACCTCTACCGGGATGACCGCACCGGCTTCTTCAACCAGATAGTCCGGCTTGCCGGTCAGGTGATACTCACCGTCGAAGAGCGGGCGCTCGGGCGCACCCAAAATTTTTGGGTCGGAGTAAATCACCCGCCCGGATGGCAGCCCGCTGCTGCGCTGTGCTCGCCGGCCTTGCCACAACAGCACGATTCCCAACAAGAGCAGGAACAGCGCCGCCAGAAAAAAGCCGAGCAACGCCAAACCCAATTACCTCAACAGCAGCAGCGTCAAAGCCACCGCGCCTGCGACCAGGGCAGCCAATAACAGCAGCCAACCCGCCAGGCGCAGCAGCCGGGCCGTCAAGACCTTCTGCCCATGCTGCAGGTGGAAGGCGCTGCCGGCGGTCATTTCGCCCAGGTTCTCCGATTCGATCCCTTGCTGCTGATACCACCAGGCCCGGTGGCAGTACAAATACGAACCCAGTTCAGACGCGCGGATTGTCCGCATGCAAATTGTCCTCGCTGGCCAGGTCATGGACGGCCCGGTTGAGCGCTTGCTGGAGCCGGTCTTCGCGGATGCTGATGGTCAGGTCGCCGCGCGTGCGCTCAATGATGCCGCGGGCCAGGTCCGTCTGGCGGCGCAAACCATTGGTCAGGGCGTCGGGATAATCTACCGTGACCAGCACGTTATAGATCTCATCCATCCAGTTCAACAGGCGCTCGGCCTCGGCCGAATAGCCGGCCCGCAGGATATCCAGGCAACGCCGGCGCAGTTCCCCGACCACCTCGGCCAGCCCATTGAGATAATTGGCATAATCCACATTGAGTTCGCTGGGGGTTGGCAGGGGCTTATCTTCGATAATCGCGCAGGTCAGGCTGGCTTCGGAAAATTCTTTCAGCGCATCCTGGGTATAACCTGCATACAAGAGCTGGGGATATTCGGACAGCATGGCTTGCATCGCGTTCGCCACCCCGCGCGCCTGGGTCAGCGTCTCGTGAGCAACATCGACTTCGCTGCGGTGGATGGCGCGGATGGTGTGCGCAGAAAGGCGGGTTAGCTGCCGGGCTTGCAGTAAGGCTTTGTCACGGGCCTGGTTGAGCGCTTCGAAATAAACATGAACATCTTCGTTGAACTGGGTAAGGTCTTCCATCAGGGTTTATTCACTCGAATTGGGGGGCTGCACGCGTTTGAACAAATCGTTGGCCAGGCCGGTATCGCCAGGCGGGATGTTGATTTCTCCGAACTGGCTTTCGAAGCGGGCCACGTTTTCAGTCAGCGCGCGCAGGAATAGTTTGGCGCCCAAAGGCGACATGATGATCCGTCCCAGCACCGGATTTGAAGCCTGTCCGGGCAGGACACGGGCAAAATCGATTAAAAAGTCGGAAGGCGTGTGGAAGATGCGGGCGACGTTACTATATACCGGCTGAAGGTCGTCCGGCAGCTCCATCGACAGCCCCGGTTTGGGTAGTACAGGTTTTTCTTCCATGATTTGCCTGGTTTAGAAAGGAATATCGTCCCCGGCATCAGCTTCGGTGGCCTCTTCACCACCAAATTCGCCTTCACTTTCGCCGCGCGGAGAGAGGAAGCGCACCGTACCGGCGCTGATTTCGAAAGAAGCTCCAGGGGTACCATCCGAGCGATTCCAGATACGCGGCCCGCCTGAGGATGGATCGGCAACCAGCCGGCCCTCGACCAGGACCCGGCTGCCTTTGTGCAGGTAATTGTTGCAGATCTCAGCCTGTTTTCCCCAGGCAGAAATGCGGAACCAGATGGTCTCTTTGACTTTTTGGCCGTTCGCACCGGTGTACTGGCGGCTGGTTGCGACTGAAAAACTGGTTACCGCCTGCCCACTGGGGGTATAGCGCATTTCCGGATCGCGACCTACGTTACCAACAACGATTATGGTATGGAACATGGTATCTCCTGATGCTTGTTGGTGAAAGAATGAAGCTAGATAACCGCCCGGTCCTTGAAAAAGACCACCTGGCTTGAGGTGTTTGCAGTGGAGCCGCACACAAATACCCCAGGCGGAGGCTTATTCTCGCCGGACCGAACCGTTACGCATTTATTTTATTGTACAATAAATTCCGCGGGCGTGTTGAAAAAGCCGCTTTGCAAAACCGCTCAACCGGCTTCAGCCTCCGCCATGCTTTCTGCGGTCTCCTCCACCGGCCCGTTATACTGAATCCCGGCCAGGGTGTAGTGCACATAGGGTTCGTCTTGCCAGGCAGCCTGCAAGCCGACCGGCAGGGTCGACGTATCGAAAGTCTGCTGGCCCTGCAGCATGAGCGAAAAGGGGAATAATTCGCCCTTACCCGAGCTAGGCCGGGAAGTATCAATGCGGGAAAGCTGGCCGGTCTGCGGATCGAACGCCAGGCTGAAGCGTAAGCTGCGGCCGGCTTGCTCGACCTGGGCCTGGGCCGTATGCTCATCGATAGCCTGCCAGGTGATGCCCGGCACGCGCAGCAGCGCCCCGGGAGTGAAGAAAAAGGTATAAAGCCACAGCATGACCTGTTCGGAGTAGTCCATGTTCTCGCCTTCCATGGTCCCGTGGCCCATTTGGAAGCTGCCTTTGCCCTGGCGGTATTCATCCCTGCCTTCGGCGACTTTCTGGCGAAACCAGGTCAGGTGGATGTGCCATTCAAAACGGTCCGCCGGCACCAACGTCATCGTCCAGGCCAGCGGCGACCATAGATAGCCCAAAAATCCAATCCGGCGGACGCGGAAACGCCCGGTGCCGTACGCGACTACATTTTGGGGGGCCGGCACGGTCTCGCCAAAACACAGGCGCAAATAACGCTGCACCGGCACAGGCAAGTCAGCCGGGATGGCGTAGCGCTCCGCGGGAAGCGGGTCGTCGTAAATCGGCGGCGGCATCAACCGGGCAGGGATGGAAAAGCCAACTTTCAGGCCCACTCCGGCCAAAAGGATCCCGGCGACGATTAAAAGCAAAATAAGGATTGTGCTGTTCATTTAATCTTTTTCAGTGAGAGAAACAAGGGATATTTCGGATTAAATTGCGCCCCAGGGACCTGTTTAATTTAACCAAACAGGTCGCGGGCAGCTTCTTCGGCGCTGCGGGTGGTCCGGGCCGGCTGAATTTCCTGCCAAAAAGCCCGGTCATAGCGCCGCGAGCGGACCAGGATCGGCATTTTGACGCCCCAGCCCAACAAGAGAACTTCTTCCTTGGGCTGCAAGCGGGCCAGCATCCCGCGCAGCGCATCCCGCCCGGCCAGGCCGGAAAGTACCGCGCCGATATCGGCCTCGTCGCCCAGCCAGGCGGTGACGCGCGTGCCCAACTGCGACATGACTTCGTCATAGATCTGAGAGGGGCGCTGGTCGATAATCAGCAGGGTGACGTAATATTTGCGCATCTCGCGCGCAATGCTGGCAAAGGCGGTCTGGGCGGCCATCTCGCGGTTGAGCAGCTTGTGAGCCTCTTCGACGACCACCACCAGCGGGCGCGGTTCCGCTTCTTTTTCGGGGTGCGAGCGGAAGCGGTTGGTCTGGTCCTCCCAGGCACTGCGGATGCGGCGGGTGAGCAGGTTGGTCACCAGCAAATAGTCCAGGTCGTTCTCGTGGTCGCCAAACGAGAGGATGACGTGCTGGCCGCGTTCCAGGGCGTGGATGATCTCGCTCAAGGCGTCCGCGGCCGGTTTTTCAACCAGGTAATTCAAGTTGAAGAGGCGCCCGAGCTTGTTACGCAGGCCCTCGGCAGCGGCCACATTGACCCCCACCCGGTTGGCCCAAAAGGCCACGCTGTCTGGGGCCGGGACCTTCTTGCCACTGTCATCCTCGATCAGGCTGCCCACTTTCATGGCCTTGAACTCGTGGAACCAATCCTCGTGGAAGGAATGCCAGAGCGCCTCCAGGGTAGTAGGCGTGGTCTCGCGCAGGTTCAGCTCGCGGGTGAGCATTTCGATGTCTTCGGGCACGATATCGCCTTCGGCCAGTTCCAGGTTGAACTCGGGGGATTGGCCGCGGATGCTGGCGTTGCGGCCCAGCCCGGCCACGCGTACGCGCGCGCGGAACTTGGTCTTCAGCCCGGGGACGGTCTCGCGCGTGTCGGAGGCCACATCGTCGTAGGCGTACTCGTTATGCATATCGAAGACCAGCACCGAGGCGGCATTGTAGTCGATCAGCCCGGCCAGGATGATGCGGGTCAGGAAGGATTTGCCCGTGCCGGTGGCCCCAAAGATACCCGAGGAGCGCTGGACGAACTTTTCCAGGTCGATGCAGACCGGGTGGCCCTGCTCGCGGGTATAGCCGATGACGTAGTTGGCCCCGCCTGGCCTGCCGAAAATGTTGGCCACGTCGGCCGCATCCGAAAGGCGCACACCGGCGTGATGGGCCGGCACAGTCTTGACCGGCTGCGGTTGCAGCTCGGAATCGTCCGGGTGGGCCTCCCGCCAGGCGGCGTATGCATCCGAAAGCGGGTCCGGGCCGGTTTGCTGCATCAAGGCCGGCAGGACTTGCAGGTTGGTGTACAGGGTTTGGCCGTGCAGCAGCCCGTCCAGGCCGCCCGGCAGGCGCGCCTCGGACTGCTCGTCGGCAAAGCGCGGGTCGGTTGCGCCCAACTGCAGGTCGGTGACCAGGCCGTAAAAATGCCAGTCGCCGCTCTCGATGACCACGAAGCTGCCCTCCTGTACTTCCTGGGGCGGCACGGTCAGGCGCACCGCCAGGGAATCTTTCAGGCTCCCGCCGACGACATAGCCAATCTTGGCGTTCTTTTCAGGGTTGGAATTAAAATCGCTCATTTTAGGTGGTTTTATTTTAACGTGGATTCGATTTGGGTGAGGCTATAAGATATGAGGAAATTGGGTACAAATGGCACACGGGCAAAATGTAGGGTGCGGTTGCGGGCAATATCCATGATGCCGTTAAATCACCGGGTAAAATGCCCATCCATGTGCGCCCGCAACGCACCAACACGCCTGGGCTCGCCAAAAACGTCGGGGGTACGGGCAAGGCTTGGTCTGGGGAGAGGCCTCCGGTCCAGCCGGTGCCGTGACACGCTACACGCCTGTTTCCCCTCACCCCAACCCCTCTCCCAGAAACGGGAGAGGGGCTTAAGAATGCGGGGCAGGTTTCGTTTTGTTGTTGCGGCGAATAAATTCGCCGATTTAGGCAACTCGTTACGTCGAGGCCGCAATGGTGCGTTGCGGGCACGCATGGACCGGCTCACATCCTGATGATTAACCAGGCTCGAGATGTCAGCCTCGCAACTGCACCCTACGCCTAAAGCTACCACCCCCAGGTTAACAAATTGTCATCATCCTGATGAAATCTTAGAAAGAATTGTAATTTTTATCTATACGCTATATAATTAAAACCTATGAGGGGAAAAAGCAGGATCCTCCTTTTCTTCATCGCCTTAATTTTCACGGCTGGTCTGGCTACCTCCGGGCATGCCCAGTCCACCGACAATTGGGTTGATTTCAACACGGGCCATACCGTCAGTGGACCTTTCCTGAATCAATACTACAGTTTGAGCGACCCGTTGGATATCTATGGGCTGCCGATCACGGATGAGTTCGAGGGTATGTCCTCCAGCGGGATCACCACCGTGCAATACTTCACCAAGGCGCGCTTCGACCTGGTCAAGGGGATCAACGGCGACGAGCAGATTTCGGTGGCCAACCTGGGTGAGCTGATGTACCCGGGCCCCGGACCGCTGGCCCCGGTGCCCACCGATGGCCCGACCTGCCGCTTCTTCCAGGTTACCGGCAAGAACGTTTGTTACGCCTTCCTGCAGTTCTATGATGCCAATAACGGCCCGGTCAACTTCGGCAACCCGATCTCGGACCTGGAAGTACGCGAAGGCCGCTACGTACAGTATTTCGAAAAAGTGCGCATGGAATGGCAGCCCGAGAAAGAATTGGACAGCCACGTGGTACTGACCGACCTGGGCAAGCGCTACTTCGACCTGGCGGTCAACGACCCACCCCTGCTCAACCCGGCCGGCAGCGCCGCTCCGGGTGAGCCGCGCAATCCCAAGGCGTTCGCCTTCGTCGGCCGCGCACTGATCTCGGCCAACAGCCAGCAAACCGTCTATGTGGTGGTGTACGACATGTACCGCAAACCGGTCGCCAGCGCCCAGGTGTGGGTATACGTCAAAACCGAGGACGGGCAGATCAATGCCTACCGTGCTCCCGATACCAATTCGGACGGCATTTCGGTGCTGTCTTTCCCCATCGGAGATTTGACCCCCAACCAGGTGGTCGAACTGCAAGTCCAGGTCATGGCCGCCGGTGAATTGGCCTCCACCCAATCCTGGTTCAGGGTCTGGTACTAGAAGAGTAATGAGTAATAAGTAATGAGGGATCAGGAAAAATTCCTGATCCCTCATTACTTATTACTCATTACTTGTCCCCATCTTCTCCACCACCCAGAAATGGGACAGGCCAAAAAACCGCAGGGGGGTGCGTTCGAGGGTTTGCAGAATGGCCCGCAGGGTCTTGCCGGCCGGGCCAAATCGAGCGATCAAATTATCGTAGGCGCCGAATATGACCGTGCGACGGACGTAGCGCACCGGCAGGCCGGCGAACAGCCGCTCCAGGTCGCGGTGGGTGTAGATATTGACGTGCGGGGCCAGTTTATTCCGTAAACGCCGCGGCAGGTAATTGACCAGGGGCTTATTGCCAAAGTGGTAGCGCCCCCGCCAGTAGATGCCATGCGTCTCGAAGGGATAGCCCCGGTTAGGGCAAAACAGGACCAGCCGGCCGCCCGGGCGCAGGGTGCGCACGATCTCGCACACCGACTGGCGATCGTCCTGGACGTGTTCGAGCACTTCGTGGCTGAGGGTCAGGTCGAAGTAATTATCCGGGAAAGGCAACCTTTCTCCGGCCCCACAGATCACCTGGTCGGCCCGCTCGAGCGCCTGGCGAGTACGGGCATGTTCGATATCCAGGCCCACCGCCTGCTGTGCTTCGGCCGCCAGATGCCCCAGGTACATGCCCAGGCCGCAGCCGTCCACGAAAATGCGGCCGTGCAGACGCTCGCCGGCCGCAGCCCGGATCATCTCCAGGCGCCGGTCCTGGCCGGCACGCCAGACGTAGGAAGGCTCGCCCCGTTCGGCGGCTTTTTGTAATCGGGCCTCATCCATGGTGTCCATCTCACTCATCCCGGAAGTCGTAAATGCCGCCCTCGACCGGGTAAGTTTTACCACACGAAGGGCAGGCGATCAGCGGCGGGGTATCTTTCAACAGGCCGCCGCAGTGCGGGCAGCGGAAGAAAGCGCCTTCGGAAGCGTTGGGCGTCTCGCCCATGGCATGGCAAAGGGTGAACACGCTGGGCGAAAGCTGCCAGAGATCACCGCTGAGCTGGGCCTGGCTGTCCATCCAGACCAGCAGGCGCAGCGGAAACAGCTTCTTGAAGAAGCCCATGCGGTAGTGCGAGACGGTCAACTGGCGCCGTACCGCGAACCGGCTGGCCTTCAACCAGGCGCGCACGGTGGCCGGGTGAAAATCGTAATTGAGCGCCGCGAATTCGATCGGCTCGGGGCTGAAGGGGTTCCAGCTCTGGCGGCCCAGGCTGAACCGTAAAATCGATTTTAAATTGCGCTTGTTGGCGTATTCCAGAATAAAAGCCGCATCCTTTTGCAGCACCTTGCGAATGCCTTCC
Source organism: uncultured Chloroflexia bacterium (assembly GCA_963704755.1). Taxonomy (GTDB): domain Bacteria; phylum Chloroflexota; class Anaerolineae; order Anaerolineales; family Anaerolineaceae; genus Bellilinea. The sequence goes on along the minus strand of OY969938.1, from coordinate 2,941,283 downwards.
AGGGCCTGGCGTGGCTCGGCCATGTGATGCAGGGTCCGGATCATGGTAGCGCCGTCGAAGAGACCATCCACGAAAGGTAAATGGTACACATTGGCGGCCACATAGATATATCGATCACTGTCGCCCAGGCGCTGGCGAGCCAGCTCGAGCTGGCTGCGCGAATAATCGAGCAGGACGATCTTTTGATAGCCGGTGTAGCGGGGCGTATTCCGGCCTGCACCGGCGCCCAGTTCCAGCATCAGCCTGCCCGAAGAGGGCAGCAAACGGCCTAAAGCGACGGCTTCGACGGCGTCCTCATAGTTACGCCCGCCTTCTTCCCAAAAGGTTCGCTGGTAGTCGGAGCCTTCATAATTACAAACTGGAGGGTTATTCATGTACCTGCCGGAATTTAAATTGTGTTTTCTATCCGAATATTGTTTCAGGTAGTCACTGCTCAACTTATCGGGTAAGGAAACCGAATTTGAGGTGTTCGCGGTCGAAGACTTCGCCCCCGCGAACACCTCAAATTCGGGGACCCTTTAACCTAATCCTGCGTAGTTACCTAAAAATATTTTTCGGACTGGTTTTACTTAAAAAAATGCGCCGGGCAGGTTTTCCGGCGGCGCCCAGAGTGGCCACCTTACTGCTGCTTCCTCTCGGACCTGACAGGGTTCGGCGGATTCTGCCGCGCCGGTCCCGCCCGGACGCGGGCTTAAGCATACCAAGGAAGGCAGAGACTGTCAACGAACTGCGAGCATGCGGATCAGGGCAGAACAGTTACAATTTTGTGCCGCAATAGGGGCAGTTCGCCCAATCCGCCTGCACCGGTTTACCACAGCTCGGGCAGGTCTTGGCGCTGACCGCCGGCTGGGTTTGGGCCCGGTTCGACGCACGCACCAGGAAAAAGATGCCCACGCCTACCAACACCACCAGTGCTAATAAAGCCAGTAAGACAAAAATTATTCCAAAGACCACGGTCCACCCTCCTGAAAGCCCCCCTCCACGAAAACCGAACATGTTCGGACCCATTTGCCAGGGCCCGTTCATCATCGGCATATAACCAGGAAACCACCGATACCCGATCCCCCTGCCGAACAAAAATAGGGCTACCAAAAAGGCCAGGATCAGTATCCCGCCGATGATGACAACCCATTTCCAAACGTTTCTCATTCTTTCAACTCCTTAAACTGGCCAGCCTGAAACGATCAGGCTATTCACTGGTTCCCCTTGAACCGATAAACTCACATCTCAACCGCTAACCTTCGATCGATGTCCGGTTGGGAAGCCACTCCGTGCAGCAGATGGTTTCGACGCAGGCGGAAATGAGCCACCGAGAGTTCTATCTTACCCTTTCTAGATTAAAGTATACTCCCGTTTCCAGGCGCACGGGCCGATGGACGAAATAAATACACCTCAGCAGGAACTTCGCCCTCAAACCAATCTCTGTCGCAGAAACGGAGCGGCGACCGAGGTCGCAGCAACAAGGACACGAAGCCCCACCTGCGTGGGGTTCAACCCGGCGCGGATTTCCTTTTTATGGCCGGCTTTCGAAGCTGGAGAAATGTAGGTTGGGTCGCGGGCTCTTTTATGACACCGGCGCACGGAGGGGCTTCGGTTTACTGGGCCTTGCCCGTAACCCAACGGAGGTTGATCGGCCAGCGCTGGCCCTCACCCCAACCCCTCTCCCAGAAACGGGAGAGGGGCCAAGAACAGAGCCCGCTACGACAATCTATCTCTTGAATGGCGCTTATATTCGGACTAAACTTATTCGATTTCAATCTCAAATCTTGATATAATTCTGCCCATGAAATACTACATCTGGACTGAAGGCTGTCAGATGAACGTGGCCGATTCGCAGCGGGTGGCCTCTGCCCTGGAGCATATGGGCTACCAGAATACCCCCCAGGCCGAGGACGCCGACGTGATCGTACTGAACACCTGTGTGGTGCGCCAGTCGGCCGAGGATAAAGCCTATGGGCGGCTTAACTCGCTGCGGCCGATCAAGAAAGCCCGGCCAGGCATGGTCATCAATTTGATGGGCTGCCTGGTAGGCGTCAAAGGCAACCCGCGGTTGGTCGAACGTTTCCCGATCGTGGACGTGTTCTCGCCCCCATCTGACCCCTCCCCCCTGGTCGATTACCTGCTGCAGCGCGACGTCCACTCGCTGGAAGAAGCCGAGACCGCCCGCCGCTTCGCCTGGCAGGACGAAGACCTGGTTCTGCCGGTCGAACAACGCGGCAGCCTGGTCTCCGGTTTCATCCCCATCGTGTACGGCTGCTCGCACGCCTGCACTTTTTGCATCATCCCCTACCGCCGCGGGATCGAGCAAAGCCGGCCGCCTGAAGAGATCCTGGCCGAAGCCCGCGCCCTGGTCAACCAGGGTGTGCGCGAGATCACTTTGTTGGGCCAGATCGTGGATCGCTATGGCAAGGACCAGCCCGAATATCCCACCTTGAGTGGGCTGCTGCGCCGGCTGCAGCAGATCGAGGGTCTGGAGCGGATCCGCTTCCTGACCTCGCACCCCAACTGGATGACGGATGACCTGCTGGATGCCGTGGCCGAACTGCCCAAGGTGATGCCCCATATCGAGGTGCCCGTCCAGGCCGGTGACGACCAGGTTTTGGCCAACATGCACCGGGGCTACTCCACCGGCCAGTACCGTGACCTGGTCGGCAAGATCCGCGAGCGCATCCCGGGCGTTTCGATCGCCACCGATATCATTGTGGGGTTCCCCGGCGAGAGCGACGAACAATTCCAGGGCACATACGACTTGCTGAACGAGCTCAAGCTGGACGTGGCTCACCTGGCCCGCTATTCACCGCGCAAGGGCACCGTCTCAGCCCGGCGTATGCCCGACGACGTGCCTGACGAAGAGAAATGGCGTCGTTTCCGCGCCCTGGAAGAGCTTCAGGAAAGCATCGCGGCCGGAATCCATGCCACTTACGAGGGCCAAACCGTGGACATCCTCTTCGAAGAACTCGTCCGCGGGCGCTGGAAGGGGCGTACCCCCACCAACAAGCTGGTCTTCGTCGAAGCCGAAGACGACCTGTTTGGGCAGGTGCTGCCGGTCGAAATTACCCGCAGCGGGCCCTGGTCGATGCAAGGCCGGTTGGCCCAATCCGCATGAAGCGATCCACCTGGTTGGTGGTTCTGGGATTGATGACCGCTGTTGGCGCAGCGGTTTTCTATTACCTGGTGCTGCGCCCAGGCGCATCTTCAGCCCGCAGCCTGCGGGTGGTGCAGTTCATCCGCAGCCCGGAACAGCACGCCGGCTGGAAAATCAGCGCCGGCCAGCGCTGTGTGGACGGCGTGTTTGCCTTCCCAACCGATGGTTTCATCGGCTACCTGTGGAATGACACATTTCAAGCAGGCCACCGCCACACCGGCCTGGATATTTTTGCCGGGAGCGACCCGGGAGTCACCCCGGTACGGGCAGCCTACGCCGGCTACCTGACCCGTCTACCAGGCTGGAAATCGGCCGTGATTATCCGCATCCCCCAGGATCCGCTCGATCCGTCCCGCCAGATCTGGACTTATTACGCCCACATGGCCGATGCAAATGGCAACTCGTACATTTCCCCCGAGTTTCCGGCCGGCACCAATGAGGTTTTCGTCGAAGCCGGTACATTTTTGGGCTATCAAGGGGATTATTCGGGCGACCCCAACAGCCCGGTGGGAGTACACCTGCACTTTTCGATCGTCAAGGACGACGGCCAGGGCAGCTTTACCAACGAGACCCACATTGGCAACACCCTGGACCCCTCTCCCTATTTCAATTTACATCTCAATGCCAACCAGAACCCGGACGACATCCCGGTGTGTGCCACTCTAGCCGATCTGTCTTGAGCACTTTTAAAGAACCACCCTGAAATCGAGGTATTTGCGTGCGTGAAGTTCACGCACGCAAATACCTCGATTTCAGGGAATTCAAAACCTGAGCCTGAGTTGATTCAAAGGAGTTTTTCAATGGACTCATCCATGACCAACACGCCAGGGATTTTGAGCGGGAAAGTCGGGCTGGTTTGCGGCGCCGGCCGGCCGGAAGGGCGCGCAGCAGCCACGGCGCTGGCCCGGGCCGGTGCAAACCTGGCTTTGCACGACCTGACCCCGATTCACTTCGAAGAGACCATCGCGGAAATCCAGCCGTTCAAAGTCTCATTCCGCTCCTACATCAACGATACCGGCAAGAGCCTGCCGGTACAGGCATTGATCGATGACGTCCTGGCGGATTTTGGCCGCCTGGATGTGCTGGTGCACGCCATTTCCGCGGCGCCGCGCGGCGACCTGCTCGCGCAGGACGAGTGGGACTGGCAGCACAGCCTGGAAATGAACCTGAACGGCCCGCTATTACTGATGCAGGCCGCGGCCGAGGTGATGCGACCGCAGGGCGGCGGGACCATCTTACTGGTCCTGTGCGGGAACAGCGCCGAATCGCTGGCGCTGGCCTGCGCGCAAGCCGCTTTGACGACCCTCGTCCGGCAAGCCGCGCCAGAACTTATGACGTATAATATTAACTGTCATGCAATCGAGGCCAGGGCGCCGTCCGGAATTGTCCATCCCGAAGGGTCCGCGATCGACCTGGCCGCTTTGCAAGAACTGGTACTGGCGTTGTGCAGCCCGACCGCAATGCGGTTATCCGGGCAAGTGGTGCGTGCTGGCGATGCCGGATAGTCATTCCCGGGGAGGACGCTATGGTGTCATTTCACGAATTGGTCCGCGGGTTCCGCAGCCTGGGTTTAAAGCCCGATGTACCGGTAATCGCGCATGCATCACTGAAATCATTCGGTGAGGTCCGCGGCGGCCCAGACACAGTGCTGGGTGCTTTACTGGCCGTCCAACCACGCCTGATGATGCCTACCCACACCTACAAACCGATGGTTATTCCCGAAGAGGGCCCGGAAGATAACGGCGTCCGCTACGGGTCTGGCATTGACCAGAACGCCATGGCCGAATTCTTCACCCCGGATATGCCGGCCGACAGCCTGATCGGCGTTCTGCCGGAAACCTTGCGCACCCAGGAGAAGGCCAAACGCTCGATGCACCCGCTGCTTTCCATGGCCGGTATCGGCGTGGAGGCTGCCCTGGACGCACAGACCCTGGCCGACCCGCTTGCGCCGATCCGGGTGCTGGCCGGCGAAGAAGGCTGGGTGCTGCTGATGGGGGTCAACCATACCGTCAACACCAGCATCCATTACGCCGAAAAGCTGGCCGGGCGGAAACAATTCATCCGCTGGGCGCTGACGCCCCAGGGCGTAGTCGAATGCCCGGGCTTTCCCGGCTGCTCGCTGGGTTTCGAACAGGCCGCTCCCTACCTGGCCGATATCACCCGCGAGGTCAAGATTGGCGAAGCCGCGGTCAAAGCCCTGCCGCTGAACGCGATGATCGACATGATTGTAGGGCTGATCCGCGAGAATCCGCTGGCGCTGTTGTGCGACGACGCGGAGTGCGAACGCTGCCCGGCGGTGCGCTCCAGCGTGGTGGAAAAAGAATAGGTAACTATTCGCGCTCTGGTGAAGGAGTCCCCGGATAGGCTGAGTGGTTACAAGAATAGATCATGATAGCGTTGCCGCCCAGGCAAGCAAGAATAAGGCCCATTAAAAGGCGCTGGGCAGCGGCTATAAAAGTACATAGTAGTGGGGCATGATCATGGGGAATAAAAAAATTACCAATTCAGGTTTTGGCAAGGCATGAGTTCTGCATCTATCGCAGCGCTTTCCCATGTCTTTATCTTCGGTGGCATGTTTATCCTGATCATGGCGCTGCTGCCCATGCGGAAACTCCTCATCCACATCCGGGGCGGTGAGGTATATCGCAGTTGGGTCATGCTGATGGGCCTGACGGTGGTTTTCATTCTCGGCTACCTGGTTTATGGCATCGCTTTCTGGAACAGCCATTCGCAAAACGTGGACCTGATTGTCCCAGGCATCTTTTTGGCCGGCTCGATCTTTGTCTGGTTCTCGGCCCACCTTTCGCTGCAAACGGCTATCGATGTCCACCGCATATCCATGCTGGAGCAGGAGAGTGTGACCGATCCGCTTACCGGGATTTTCAACCGCCGCTACATGGAAAGACGCCTGCACGAAGAGTTCTCTCGCGCCGAGCGCTACCGCCTGCCTTTTTCGATCTTGCTGATCGATGTGGACAATTTCAAGGGCCTGAATGATATCTACGGGCACCAGGTGGGCGACCTGGTGCTGGTCGAACTGACCCATTTGATCCTGGGCTGCATCCGCGCCACCGACGTGGTGGCCCGCTACGGCGGCGACGAGTTCATGGTTATCGCCTCCAACACCACCGAGAAGGCCGCTTACCGCCTGGCCGACCGCATCCGCCAGCAGGTCGAGGACGAGGCCTTCGATATGAGCGCCGAGAATGAGGAACACGTCAGTGTGCACCTGACCATCAGCATCGGTATCTCCAGCTTCGGCGAAGATATCGAAAGCATCCACACCCTCATCCACTGCGCCGACGAGGCCATGTACCAGGCCAAAAAAGAAGGGCGCAACCGGACCATCACCGCCCGGGCATGCTAGCAACGGTGCGAATTGTCAAGAAAGAAAAAGCGAGAAAAATGTGCTAATCAAATGAACAATGGCCCAAAGCGGATCGGCCCGGTCTCCAGACCGAGGCCGCTCTTCTCGGCCTGCCAGGAAGAATAACAAGGGGTACGGGGCACACAGGGCACGGAGGAGAATTTTTGATGTAAAATCCCTGTCCAATGTAGCCCGGCTTTCGAAGCCGGGAGGTAGCTGAGGTTATTGGGACGGATGGGCCAGATTCCTCCCCTAAAATCCGCACTTTGGATTTTGGGGGAGGTTAGGAGGAGGCAAGATGCGCTGGCCAAACAGTTCATTGACTTGTAAAACCGGCGCTCTGCCCCCCTTCCCCGCTTCCCCCCAAATCAAAAACCGATTTGGAGGGAAGGGCCAGACCTCCCAAAAAAATCTGCACTTTGGATTTTAGGGGAGATTAATAGAAGGCAAGATGCGCCGACCAACCAGCCTAAGGGCTTGAAATAACTGCGCTGAAGAGCGGCCTCGGCCGAGGGTTGCGAAGGACCGGGCCGATCCATTTGGGTCCACCTTTCTTGTAAACATTTTTTTCTCTTCTATCCTTCTCTCTTTTTCTTTTTCTTTTTCTTTTTCTTTTTCTTTTTCTTCCTCTTCTCTTTCTCTTCTCTTCCTCTTCTCCGTGCTCTCCGTGCCTCCGTGGTTTACCTATATTTTCTCTTGTTTCTTTCTTTTTCGCATCCCGGAAAGCACCCCGGCCAACCAAGCTCACCCCAAAACGCGAAAAGCACTTGACAAAACCCCCTAAAAAGGTCTTATAATAGGAGCCAATAGTTTGCTCGCTGACAATCGAATATTTTCGGTACTCTTATCCAGAGAGGTGGAGGGACAGGCCCTGTGAAACCTCGACAACCCGCTCACGAAGAGCATGGTGTCAATTCCTGCAGAAAAAGTTTTCTGGAAGATGAGAGGAGACGGATTCACTTAATCAACCTCTTCTTATCTCAAGAAGAGGTTTTTTAGTTTTTCTTGAGGCTTATACAAAGAGTTCCCGAGTTTTGGGTGTTTGCGCGGGATTTGCCCGCGCAAACACCCAAAACTCGGGGTATACACTGTTACCGCCTTATTTATACGGTAGATCCAAGGAGAAAAGTATGCCTATCAAAATCCCCAACCGGCTTCCGGCCAGAGAAACCCTGGCCAATGAGAATATCTTCGTCATGGACGAAGACCGGGCCATCCACCAGGACATCCGTCCGCTGCAGATCGCCATTCTCAACCTGATGCCGACGAAAATCGCGACCGAAACCCAACTGCTGCGCCTGCTGGGAAATACCCCCTTGCAGGTGGAAGCCACCCTGGTCCGGGCCGCTTCGCACCACAACAAAACCATCTCGGAAGAACATCTGCGCACGTTCTACAAAACATTCGATCAAATCCAGGACCGCAAGTTCGACGGCCTGATTATCACCGGGGCCCCGGTGGAACACCTCGATTTCGAAGAAGTCGATTATTGGGATGAATTGAAGTGCATCATGGATTGGGGCCTGGCCAACGTGTTCGCCCTGTTCTACATCTGCTGGGGCGCACAGGCCGGGCTCTATCACCAATTTGGCATCCCCAAATATCCCCTGCCGTCCAAACAGTTCGGCATCTTCCCCCACAACGTTCTAAAACAGAACGTCCCCCTGCTGCGCGGATTCGATGACGTGTTCTACGCGCCCCATTCGCGCCATACCGAGATTCGCCGCGAAGACATCGAGCAGGTACCTGAACTTGATGTGTTGGCCGAATTGGATGAGGCGGGCGTGTACATCGTCGCCAGCCGGGATGGGCGCCAGGTCTTCGTCACCGGCCACTCCGAATACGACCCCCAGACGCTCAAGCTGGAATACGAGCGCGACGTCAAGCTGGGCCTGCCAATCGACGTGCCGCGTAACTATTTCCCGCAGGATGACCCCACCCAGCCGCCCCTGGTGCGCTGGCGCGGGCATGCCCACCTGCTGTACTCGAACTGGATGAATTATTACGTATATCAGGAGACACCCTACGATCTGGATGCCTTACCTGCCCATACCCCAAAATCGCTGGACCTGCCCGTACCCGGCGGCAAACGCTAAAACTTGTGCCCGTTCGGTTAGCCAGAGCGGGGTGGTGACGGGGCACTTTTCGCCAGCCTTGGCCGAAAAGTAGCTCTAAAACACGGACTGAGGAATTCCACAATTTACTTATCTGCCCAGGCGCCTGCCTGGTTGCCGCAATCGTTTATTGGATATTTTCTACCCTATATATCAACGAGGATAAAATGAGCGATCAGAACAATCTCCCCAAGTTTGGATTCAACACCCGCCAGCTTCATGCCGGCCAACAGCCCGACCCCACCACCGGGTCACGAGCCGTACCGATTTACCAGACCACCTCTTACGTATTCAAAGATACCGGGCACGCTGCCCGCCTGTTCGCCCTGGAAGAACTCGGCAACATATACACCCGCATCATGAACCCGACCAGCGACGTCTTCGAGACGCGGATGGCCGACCTTGAAGGCGGGGTGGGCGCCCTGGCGTCCAGTTCCGGGCACGCGGCGCAAACCATGGTGGTCCTTTCGCTGTGCGCGGCCGGCGATCACATCGTATCGTCATCCAAGCTTTACGGAGGTACGTACAACCAGTTCAGCTTTACCTTCCCGCGCCTGGGCATCGATGTCACCTTCGTCGATCCCAAGGACCCGGAAAACTTCCGCCGCGCGATCCGCCCCAACACCAAGATCTTGTATGGCGAAACCCTGGGCAACCCGGAAATCAGCGTCTTTCCCCTGGAGGAAGTCGGCAAGATCGCCAAGGAGTTCGGCATCCCGCTGGTGATCGATAACACTTTCGCCACGCCCTACCTGTGCCGGCCGTTCGAATGGGGCGCCAACATCATCACCCACTCGACCACCAAATTTATCGGCGGGCACGGTACCTCCATCGGCGGGATGATCGTGGACGGCGGCAACTTCCCCTGGAAGGACAACCCGCGCTTCCCCAATTTCAACACCCCCGACGGCAGTTACCATGGCCTGGTTTACGCCAGCCTGGGCGAGCCGGCGTTCATCCTCAAGACCCGCGTGCAGGTGCTGCGTGATATCGGCGCCTGCCAGGCGCCGATCAACTCCTGGCTGTTCTTGCAGGGTCTGGAGACGCTCAGCCTGCGCATGGACCGCCACGTGCAGAATGCCCAGGCGGTGGCCGAATTTCTGGAGAGCCACCCGCGGGTGAACTGGGTCAGCTACCCCGGGTTAAAGAGCCACCCGGACTACCAGGCGGCCAAAAAGTACCTGCCCAAGGGACCCAGCGCCATCCTGGGCTTTGGGATCAATGGCGGGGCAGAGGCCGGAAAGAAGTTCATCGAGAAGTTGAAATTGTTCAGCCACCTGGCCAACGTGGGCGACGCCAAGAGCCTGGCCATCCACCCGGCCAGCACCACTCACAGCCAGCTTTCCGAGGAACAGTTGCTCAGTGCCGGCGTGACGCCGGATTTCATCCGCCTGAGCGTTGGCATCGAGGATATCGAGGATATCCTCTGGGACCTGGGCCAGGCGCTGGAGGAATAGCGGTTAGCCTGTAGGTTGGGTTGCGGGCTCGTTCAAGGAGCGTGGGAATAAACAGGATCTCCGGTTATCTAAACCTTGCCCGCAACCCAACATCGGCGATCACCAAACAAAATGTTGGGTTACGGGCCAGGCCTGAAATGATACCCAAACCTGCAATTCACCAGTATTCCTGATGGGCCCGAACCCAACCTACGGGCTATGCCTTCCCGGTATCCTCAGCTACCCCCCGGCTTTGAAAGCCGGGTTACTTACGGGGCAACGCTATAATGGTGCGTTCCGGGCACGTCAGGGCAGGCCAGTGGCCTGGTCGTCCAACCATGCCGGGGAGCTCAGCCCTCAAACGCACCCTACGACTTATCCCCCAGCACCCCCGCCAGATCGGCGGTGGACTCGATGATCAGGTCCGCACCGGCACGGGCCAGCTCGCGGTGGCTGCCGAAACCGCATAATACTCCGACCGTCTGAGCGCCGGCGGCTTTGCCCGCGCGGATGTCCACCACCGTGTCGCCGACCATCAGGCAGGCTTCGGGCGGGACGCCTATCTCCCCGGCCGCCCAACGGATCGGGTCGGGAAAGGGCTTGGTGTGTTCGCAAGTCAGGGCGGTGGCCACGGTATGGAAATACGGCCGCAGCGTAAATTGGTCCAGGAAGGCCAGGGTCGAGCGCTCTCCGCGGGCGCTGACCACCGCCAGCGGCCAGCGTCTATGCAAACCGGCCAGCATCTCCGACACGTCCTGGACGATTAAATACTTGTTCGGGCGGTCCTTGCGCTGCCGGCTGAGCGCACTGATCAGCCGGCCGGCCTCATCGTCCAGGCCCAACCGGTCGAGCAGGTTGTAGGCCCAATTGCCGGGCGCATCCATGCCCATGACAACCCAACGAGCGAAACGAGAAGTATCGCCGCGGGGAAACAACCAGCGTAACGGCCGCAGCAGCCGTTCGAACTGCTGGATCCAGCGGTCGTCCGTATCGGACAGGGTACCGTCGATATCGAAACAAATCGCCTGCAAACGCGGTATGTCCAGGCCCATCTCAGGGCATGCCTATCGAAACCGGCACAGTAAGGTCGGCAATAATCGCTGTGACGTCATCGATTGTGGGCGCGATCACCCACAGAGTCTCGTTGCCGTCCACATATAGCGCCACGGCACCATCGTCCGTATTCACCCAGGCGGTATCGCCCGGCTCGGACAGGTCCGGGTCGCCCCAGCGCACACCGGCGTATTGATCGAAAGTATTGGCGAACTCGCCGGCGTCATTGGCCGTATCCCAGACCGTATCCAGCACCATGACCGGTAGATTAGCTTTGTCATCCCAATAGACCGTGTAAGCGTCACCACCCCAGCCGGCGGCCGCGCTTTGGGCTTCGCTATCCGAAATACGCGCGTTTGTGTCGCGGCCATCGGCCAACACCAGGTAGGTATACCATTCGCCCAATACGCCGTCTTCGACCTTATCCAGAGGCCGGTTGAGCAAACTGCTCAAATCGGGCAGTTTTACACTGATCGGCTTTTCGTCCGGGTATTTCTCGGGGTGCAGAATCATTTCGGTCGAGACCGGGGGGTTCTGGTAAATTTCATCGATCTTGCTGTAGCCGCCGGCGGTAAAAAAGTTGCCGACGAAATCCAGGCCCTGGCTGTAGGGGAACATCAAATCCTTTTGCAGAAATTCGGGGGCCGAATCATAAACCGGGCTTTCCAGATTGCTGTAAAAATCGTTCAACTGTTGGCGGTCCTGGTCGCTGCCGTAAGTGTACAGCCAGTACTGCTCGGTCAGGGTAGCGTCGCCTTCGATCAGGGCAGTCACGGCCGCGCAGCGCTCGCTGTCCTGCTTGCAATCGTCCGCGCTGAGCTTGAGCCCGTTTTGCAGGTCGTAATGCTGGTCCTGCAGAACGTGGGTAAATTCATGGGCATAGGTGGTGCGCTCGGGGCCGCCAAAACCCTGCTCCTGGATGACGTACATCTGTTTGGTTTCGCTGTCGTAGTAGCCGGCCACCTGCTCGGAATACAGGTTGACGTACAAATCATACAAATCGAAACCCGGCTCCAGCAGGCCAAAAGTCGAAAGGGTGCGCTGGTCGTTCTGGACGTCCTGCTGGGTGTAATCTTTGAAGAAATCCTGCTCGACCTTTTGGCGCAACTCGTCGGAGGAAATCAACTGGCGGTCCACCGGGGCCAACTGTGGCAGCTCGCGCAGGTGCGAGACCTGGCTTTCGATCTGGTCCATCTGGGCGATGATGTCTGCGGATTGGGCATCCGGGGTAGGCGTGTTGCCAGTCTGCGTGGCCTCGCCGGTCGTTTCAGGAATTTGAAACTCGGTCGTGCTTTGCAGAATAGGGATAGAAGTATTGCTGTTACTCTGGCTGGTGATCAGATAAGACACGCCGCCGGTCAGGCACAGGACCGAGACGAGACAAATGCAAATTACACAAATGAAGACCAGGATAGCGATCAGGACACGTTTGGACAAAGTTGGCTTCCTTTTGAAACGAAATCGTTAAGCGCAGTCCGGGAGAATGGGGCAACCCTTCGCCCGAATGCAGGTGTGAAGACTACAGCCGGTCAGGTATAAACAATGCAGTCCCGCCTGGCCAGTTCCGCCAGGCAGGATGGGCAGCTTTCCAGGCGGTTCCAGCGTAAATCGATCTTACGCAAACGCTCGAGCTGCCCCAGGCCCTCCGGCAGATCCGTCAGGGCATTGGCGCGCAGGTCGAGGTATTCGAGCGCGTGCAGGCTGGCGAAACTCGCGGGGAGCGAAGAGAGGTTGTTGAAGCGCAGGTCCAGTTCGATCAGGTGGACCAGATCGCCGATCGTTTCCGGCAGGGCGGTCAGGCGGTTGGACTGCAAGGTCAGCCTGGCCAGCGTGTGCAGGTTCCCGATCGACTCCGGCAGCGCGGCGAGCTGGTTCTTATTGGCGTGCAGCTCGACCAGCCGCGGCAGGCTGCCGATCTCGGTTGGCAGGCTTTCCAGGGCATTATTGTACACGCGCAGTTCGATCAGCCCCTCCAGGCAGCCGATCCAGCCCGGCAGTTGGCTGAAGCGGTTATCGGTGACGTTGAGGTAGCGCAGCCGGCCCAACCCGGCCAGGGAGTCGGGCAGCGCGCTGAGCCGGTTGTTGCTGGCATACAAAAAAACCAGGTTTTTCAGGTCGCCCAAAGCAGCCGGCAGTTCCAAAAGACGGTTATGGCCCAGGTCGAGCATTTCGAGCTGTTCCAGGCGACCGATGCTCCCCGGGATGGCCTCCAGCAGGTTCTGCCCAAGGTTGAGGGTGCGCAACTGGTTCAACTGGGCCAGGTCGGCCGGCAGCTCGGCCAGTTGGTTGTCGTAAAAGCTGAGCACCTCAAGGTCCGACAGGGCCAACACCTCGCGCGGAAAGGCGGTCAAGCCGCAGCCATCCAGGTTGGCATTGCGCAGATCCGCCAGGCCGGTATTGCGGGCCAACGCATCCAGCAGGGATTTGCCATTAAGTGCAGAGGTGTGTTGATGGTTCATGGATATAAGGTTGATTAAACCATAAAAACGCGGCCAGGGCTAATTTGAATTACAGGTCGCGGATATCTCGACCTGCCAGCGTAAACCCTCATCCCTTCCTTCCCCCTGCGAGCGGGAAGGCGTTAAGCACTACTCGCCGGTGACATGGGAAAGCAGGAGAAACTTTTTTTGTCTATCGGTATCCAGCATTCACGCTTATCACGAAGGACTTGTAGGTTGGGTTGCGGGCTCATTTGCTACTCCGGCGAATTACCGGATCGAGTAACTTTCCAGGCTCTACCCGCAACCCAACCTTATGTTTGGCAATTGCAAATGTTGGGTTCGGGCAGGGCATGGATAAGCGAGAAACCTGTTCATGCCCGAGCCTTATTCATGAGCCCGAACCCAACCTACAAAGCTATTCCCTGGCCGGCGGTGTGCACCCACGGCGTTTCGCCCTCACCCCAACCCCTCTCCCAAAAACGGGCGAGGGGCAAGAGCGGCGGCCAAGGTCGCGGCAACAAAAACGCTATGTTTGGCGATTGCAAATGTTGGGTTCGGGCAGGGCATAGATAAGCGAGAAACCTGTTCATGCCCGAGCCTTATTCATGAGCCCGAACCCAACCTACAAAGCTATTCCCTGGCCGGCGGTGTGCACCCACGGCGTTTCGCCCTCACCCCAACCCCTCTCCCAAAAACGGGCGAGGGGCAAGAGCGGCGGCCAAGGTCGCGGCAACAAAAACGCTATGTTTGGCGATTGCAAATGTTGGGTTCGGGCAGGGCATAGATAAGCGAGAAACCTGTTCATGCCCGAGCCTTATTCATGAGCCCGAACCCAACCTACAAAGCTATTCCCCGGCCCGCAGCGTGCATCCACGGCGTTTCGCCCTCACCCCAACCCCTCTCCCAAAAACGGGCGAGTGGCAAGAGCGGCGGCCAAGGTCGCGGCAACAAAAACGCTATGTTTGGCAATTGCAGATGTTGGGTTCGGGCAGGGCATAGATAAGCGAGAAACCTGTTCATGCCCGGGCCTTATTCATGAGCCCGAACCCAACCTACAAAGCTATTCCCTGGCCGGCGGTGTGCATCCACGGCGTTTCGCCCTCACCCCAACCCCTCTCCCAGAAACGGGCGAGGGGCAAGAACGGCGGCCAAGGTCGCGGCAACAAAAACGCTATGTTTGGTGATTGCAAATGTTGGGTTCGGGCAGGGCATAGATAAGCGAGAAACCTGTTCATGCCCGGGCCTTATTCATGAGCCCGAACCCAACCTACAAAGTCTGTTTTACCGGGCTGTACTTGAAATCCAAAAGGACTTGTACGACCCGAGGCCTCGCCCTCATCCCCTGCTCCCGAAGGGGAACCCGCATTTCCCCTTCGGGAGCAGGTAAACAAAAGCCATATAACCGGCTGGAAATTTATTGTCTACGGAGCGTGTGCTTACCCGCCGTTGACAAATTTGATGGCGTAGAGCGCATCCGAGTAGCCGGGGTGGTCTTTCAGGGCCTCGTCAAAGCTTTTGAGTGCGTCGTCGGTCTTGCCCTGGCGGTAGAGCGCCCAGCCTTTCCACAAGAGGGCCTCCTCCGAATTGGGCGTGATCTTCAGGGCGTAATTGACCAGTTCCATCAGGTCGTCGATGCGATTGGTCTGGAAATAGGCGATGAACGGGCCAAACTGGTAGCGCAGCATGCGCTGCGGCAGTCCCAGGGCACGGGCTTTATCGTAGGCGCCGACCGCCTGACCGTACATATCGAAATAGAGCATGTTGGTGCCCAGGTCGAACCAGCCATAGGCATTATTCGGATCCGCCTCGGTTTGGGCCTGGGCGGCGTCCAGGGCGTTCTGGCGGTTCTGCTTCTCGTCCCAATTATCGCCGAGGATGTCTTTCACATCTTGCTCTTTTTCCGGCGGGAAGGCCATGAAATAGACCCGGTTGAAGATCTGCCAGGAGTTATCCAGGTCTTTATACGATACTACCCGGTTGGCGCCCAGGAAAGAATCCTGGGTGATAAAGGTCTGGGTGATGTCGTTATAGCCGGTTAGCAGCAGGTAATGGCCGGCCCAGCGGTCGTCGTTCGGCCAGTAGGACTCGTCCATGATGAAGCCTTCCTCGATCATCATCGGCATGCCGGCAGCCAGGAACTGCTTGAGCATATCCACCGTCCCGCCTACCCGGAATTGGGTTTCCAGGAAATTGACGTTGTTCTGGGTGAAAGAAAGCAGCTCATCCACGTTGACGTTGCGGTCCGACGGTATGGGTTTGACCACGTCGGCGATGGTGTACTGGTCGCCATCCCAGCCATAGTAGGAAAGCAACATGGCCAGGGTCGCCGGCCCGCAGTTGTTGATATCCTGAACGATGTGCGTTGGCGGGGTGAGGATCACTTTCTCCGGCAACGGCTGCGGGGTTGAGGTCGCTGTTGGAGCCTGGGTTGAGGTCGGGCTGGGTGTGGGGGGAATGGTCCCGCTTGGGTTGGCAGCGGGCTGGGTTGGAGAAGGCGTCACCGTAGGGGTGGGTGTGAAGATTTCCGCAAGGCTTGCGTCCGGGGTGAGCGGGTCTGCGGTTGGCATGGCCCCAATGGGGTCGATGACCCCCCGAACGTAAGCTTGAACGATCTCAATGTGCCAGGTCAGGCGCGATTTTATGGAAGGGATCTGGGCAACAGCAAAGGCTAGCCCTAAAAAAACGGCTGCGGCTACCAGGTACGGGAGCCAGCGCCGCCGGTTACTTCTTTTCGGTTTGTAAAGCATGTTTTTTATTCTACCAGTATCACATTAAAATGTGCAGGAGAGAGATTCTGGGCCTTTGGGATCTACCGTGGAATAAGTTATATATGGGGGTTAATCGTGCGCTTCGCGCACGATTAACCCCCATATATACAAACCATTCCGGTAATTCCCAAAGAACCGAGATTCTACCACGCCTGTGCAACCCTGCCGAGGCTTTCTCGTATATGGAATACCGGCGGATAACCGGTGGGATGAATAAATGTGACAATTCAAGCGGGTTCAGAAGAGGGGGGTGTTTTTATTATTTTTTGCATGCAAACCATGTAAAAAAATAAAAACACCCTGTTCTCCTGCGATGCTAAAAGCTGCGAAAAATTGTAACTACTCAGGCTCCTGTTAAGAAGTTCCCGAATTTGATGTACGTGCGGGGGCTCCGCCCCCGCACGTACATCAAATTCGGGTTTCATCCCCGCTGGGCTGTGCAGTTACGAAAAATTTACATAAACCGGATTTATAACCGCATGGCGCGGTTGAAAAGGAGGCGCAAATGTTTAAACTGATTTTTGGGATTATTGGGGGTTTCTTCAGCCTGGTCTTCGGCCTGATCTCAGGCGTTTTCGGGTTGGTCGGTGGCATCCTGGGTTTGGTCGTGGGCCTGATCGGACTGATCCTGGGTTTGGCCATTCTGGCCATCCCGATCATGATTCTCGTGGCGATATTCTAGGTGAGATAGGCCACAGATGGACACAGATTTTAAAAAGCACCTTGTCTGTGTCTTTCGATAAACAAGCTGAAAACTCAGTTAAACCAGCCGGGTAGTTTCGAATCAAAAAAGCGGCGATGCCGCTTTTTTGATTCGAAATAACTAAGTTTTATCTGTATCCATCTGTGTGTATCTGTGGCTAATTTTTCGGCAGGCTGAAGGTAAAGCGCGCCCCACCCTCGGGCAGGTTCTCGGCGCGGACGCGGCCTTTGTGCGCCTGGGCGACCGCGTTGACGATGGCCAACCCTAGCCCGCTGCCCTGCCGCGAGCGGGCGTTGGCCGCCCGGTGGAAGCGATCGAACAGCAGGGGCAAATCTTCTTCCGGAATGCCGATACCGTTGTCACTGACGGTGAATACGATCTGGTCCGCTTCCTGGGCCAGGCTGGCCTTCACCCAGCCATCCGGGCGGGTGAACTTGAGCCCATTATCCAGCAAGTTGCTGACGGCCAGTTCGATTTGGGTCGGGCGGCCTACAATGGTCACAGGATGATCGGGTAATTCCAGGCTAAACATCAGCCCGGCCTGCTCGGCGCGGGTGGCATACAATTCGCTGGTGCGCTGGACCAGTTCGGCCAGGTCGAAGGTCTCTTCCACGGCCGGGTGCACCCCGGCTTCGAGGCGCGAAAGGTCAAGCAACTCGCCGACCAGGCGATCCAGGTGCAGCACCTGTTCGCCGGCTCGCTGCAGGTAGGTCGCCAGGCGAGTGGGATCGGCCTCGCCCTGGGCCAGGTCCAGGTTGGTGCGCAGCGCAGTGAGCGGGGTTTTCATCTCATGAGCGGCGTCGGTGGCAAAGTGACGCAGGGCCAGGATCGTCTCTTCGATGTGCCCGGCCATCAGGTTGAAGGCGCTGCTGAGCTGGCCCAGTTCCAGGATCGAGGCGCCCGGCGCGCGGGCCGAGAGATCGCCCTGGGCCATGCGGGTGGTCGCCACGGCCAGGGCGGTCACCGGGCGGCTGATACGCCGGGAGACGAAGTAGCCGGTCAAAGCGGCCACCAGCACGGCTAAAACCGCCGCGATCAGCCAGGAGATGGCCACGATCGATACAATCTGGCGGCTGTAAGCCGGGCCATCGCTGAGCACCAGGGTGCCAAAGCGGCTCCCGCTCGCATCATTCAGAAGGATCGACATTTTAGTATTCGACCGGCCGGCTGCATTTATTTCCTGGCTGAAGGGTTCAACGATTTTCATCGAACTGACGATGGCTACCGAAGCAGGTTCTGTCACCATCCCTGATGTTTCACCGCTCTGGCCAAGAGCCGGAGGCAAAGCCGAACTTGGGCTGGCGCTTATCGTGCCATCCATGTTTTCCCCGTCTGGATTAACGCGGACCGCGAGGCCGCTCTGGGCGGTCCCCGTGACGCGATCTTGATTCAGGATAACTGTGTACGTTAACAGCCTCCCGTTCGCGGAACTTGGCGAGGCGGTCGTCGGGCCGGCTTTAACCGGTAAGGAGAAGAAGACCAGATTGTTTTTATCCAGTACCGGAGAGCCTGAATCGGCCAGGATGTTGCCGTTTGGGTCTAAGATCTGGATGCGGCTCTGGCTGATCAAAGAATAGCTTTTCACTTGAGCATTGAGCTGGTCCGTCGTAAGGTCCTTCAAGGGGAGATTCGATAATGTAGCATCGATGGACATGCCGTAATTCGACAGATAATTGGCCTCAAGCCGGTTATAGTAACGAGTAAGAGCAACCAGCAGCACCAGGCCCAGTGCCAGTGCGGCCAACAAGGCAATTGCGGCGTAACTGAGGGGTAACTGCCAACGGATCGATCGACGCTTCATAGTGAATATTCCTTTCATACCCAATTATAGCGATACCGCACCAGTACCGAACACAGCTTCGTTAATGTCACCACAAGGCCAATTTTGAGATCGAACGCAAATTTTTTGTCATTACTTTCCCTGATCGGAAATCATCAGCGGGGATGAGTAGATCAGCACGTCGGCCACGTAGCGGTCGCCGGTCTTGCGGCCCCAGACGATCACATTACTGGTCGAGGCAAGCTCATCCAGAGAACCGTCCGCGACCTTGCGCTGGATCTTCTGCCCGTTTTGGGGAATACCATTGGTCAGGTCGTCCATGGTGGTGTCCCGGTAGATTTTGGTCTGGCCGGTGACCACCACCTCGACCTGCGGCCCGGTGTAATTCGAACTTACTTCTGGCGTACCTCCCCCGGGGCCCTGTTTGACCCCTATGGTAGCGTTGCCCGTTCCTATGGTGATCACGTTGTCCTGGCGGCTGACAAAAAGACCGTTGACATCCGGGTCGGTTTGGGGAATTGGCGTTGGCCAGGCGGTGAAGTCGCCCGGGCTGATCCGCACGGACTGCTGGCCATTCGGCCCGGTGGACACAATCGGCCCGTTTTGTGAGCCCGCCGCCCGGTTGTTGAACAGCCGGCCGGCCAGGAAGGCCGCCCCACCCAGGATCAGGACCGCGGCCACACCAATAGCCACCCACAAGAAAGTGCGTTTCTTCCTGGGCGCCGGTTCCGCCGGTTGGGGAATCTTTCCGGGATCAAGGGGTTCATTTGGTAAGGATTCTTGAGTCATCGTAAATACTCCTTAAAAATCTAGCAAAGGTAATTTGTAGCTGCTCGGCCTGACGGGTAAGAACCCCGAATTTGAGGTGTTTGCGGGGGCTTCGCCTCCGCAAACACCTCAAATTCGGGAGGTTTATGGCATAGGCCCGAGTAGGCGCGCTAATCCTTGGACAGCCAATAGGATGAGGTGAATTCCGCTATTTCTTCTACTTGCTGCTGGACGCTTTGAAGATCAACGGGGTGGAGTAGATCAACACATCGGCGATGTAGCGGTCGCCGGTCTTGCGACCCCAAACGGTAACCGAGCTGTTTTCACCGATCTCGTCCAGAGAACCGTCGGCTATTTTGCGCTCTATCTTTTGGCCGTCCAGGGGAATACCATTGGTCAGGTCGTCCATAGTGGCGTCCCGATAGACTTTGGTCTGGCCGTTTACCACGACTTCGGTCTGCGGGCCGCTGTAATTGGATTTGATTTCAGCCGTACCGCTTGGGTTGGTCTTGGCCAGGACGGTCACCTGGCCGGTGCCGATGGTCAGCACGTTATCCTGGCGGCTGACAAACATGCCGCGTACGTCCGGGTCGGTCTGGGGGATCTCGGACGGCCAGTCGCTGAAATTACTTTTGTCCATTCTGACCGTGGTGTTCCCACTCGGGCCTGTCGAGATAATCGGCCCATTTTGAGAAGAAAGCGCCTGATTGTTAAAAGAAACGGCCCGCCAGGAAGGCCGCCCCGCCCAGCACGATGACGGCAACTACGCCAATGATCACCCAAAGGGCAGTGCGTTTTTTCTTGGTCGCCGATTCCGCCGGCGGGAGTATATCTTCTGGAAGGATGGGTTCATTCTGTACTGGTTCTTGCATCATGCTTTATGCTCCATTTTTTTGAATTAATGCTCTTCTGTTTCTGACGAGTAGGGGCTCCGATTTGGGGTGTATGGGCGGGCTTCGCCCGCCCATACACCCCAAATCGGGGAGTTTTCCCATCACTCATAGCGCAGGGCCTCGATTGGATCCAGGCGGGCGGCGCGCAGGGCCGGGTAGAGGCCGAACAACAGGCCGGTCAGTTCCGCGACCCCGAACGAGAGCGGGATGCTGCCTGGGGCCAGCAAGGCATTGCCGCTATTAAGCGCGGCCGCCAGCGGGATGCTGAAGATGCCCACCAGGATGCCGAGCACACCTCCCGCGGCGCTGATGATGGCGGCTTCCACCAGGAACTGGGTGACGATATCCCGCTGGCGCGCCCCCACGGCCAGACGCACGCCAATTTCGCGGGTACGCTCGGTCACGCTGACCAGCATAACGTTCATGATGCCGATCCCGCCGACGATCAGAGAAACAACTGCCATGGCGGTCAGCAGCAGGGCAAAGGCGCTGGCAGCTTGCTGTTGGGCGCCCAGGATGTCGCTGCGGGTGGTCAGGTCGAAGTCGTCGGTGTAGTTGCCATCGGCGTCCGGCTGGATGTTATGGCGCTGGCGCAGGTAGTCGATGATTTCCTGCTTGGCCTGGTCGATCTTTTTAGCATCCTTGACCACCACGGTCATATTGACCGAGGGTTCGGTGTCGTAATACTGCTGGATGACCGTGCTGATGGGCATAAAGAATGTAGTGTTGTAGTCCTGGGTGTAACGCTGGCTGGCGTCGGTTGGCTCCAGCTCGGCCAGTACACCCACCACCTGGCAGTGCTTGCGGCCGGCCTGGACGGTCTGCCCGATCGGGTCGTCGCCGTTGAACAGGTCTTGAGCGGTTTCCGAGCCGAGGATGCATACATCATCGCCGTTGAGCACCTCGCTGTCGGTGAAGAAACGCCCCTCAGCCAAAAAGTCTGTCCCGGTCACTGCCTTTCCGGTGGGCCAGTTGGCCGGCTGGACCTGGCCGGACGCCACCACCTGGTCCAGTGCGCTGGATGTCACGCCCTGGATGTTCACGTCCAGGGTATTGCGTTCGTTGCGCAGCCGGGCCGAGGTTTGCACAGACATATCCACCCGCTCTACCTCGGGTACGTTGTAGGGCATTTGCAGCCCGTCCTCATAGGTGAGCGGGTTATCGGCCTGCTCGATACTGCCATTCTTGAGCTGCATTCGGGTGTTGATTTGAATATCGTTGGCGCCCAGCGACTGGAACTGGCTGGCTACGGCTGCCCTGGCGCCGTTCCCCAACGCCTGGGTGCTGATGACCGAGGCCACGCCGATGATGATACCCAGGGTGGTCAATACAGCGCGCAACTTGTTGGAAGAAACGCCGACCCAGGCGGTGCGCAGTAAGTTAATGAAGGTCATGGCCGTTCGACTCCTCATGTATTTTTCCGTCGCGCATGGTCAAGCGCCGGCCAGCGTAGGCCGCAACGGTATGATCGTGGGTAACGATCAAGAGGGTGCGCCCCTGCGCGGACAAGCCTTCCAACAGGTGCATGATCTCCTGGCCGGTAGCGCTGTCCAGGTTGCCGGTCGGCTCGTCGGCCAGGATAATGGCCGGGTTGGTGATCAGCGCGCGGGCGATGGCCACCCGCTGGCGTTCACCGCCCGAAAGCAGCACGGGAAATTGTTGAGCGCGGTCCGCCAGGCCAACCTGCCCCAGAACCTGGTAAGCCCGTTTGCGCAGGTCTTCTCTCGATTTGCGATACATCAGCGGCAGGGCCACGTTCTCCCAGGCGCTCAGGCGTGGCAGCAGGTTGAAGTTCTGGAAGACGATCCCGATGCGCTCGTTGCGGATGC
Source organism: uncultured Chloroflexia bacterium (assembly GCA_963704755.1). GTDB lineage: Bacteria > Chloroflexota > Anaerolineae > Anaerolineales > Anaerolineaceae > Bellilinea. Next base: position 2,918,986 of record OY969938.1, on the reverse strand, counting down.
GGGCCAGCCGGTCGGTCGAAGAATGGTCCACCAACCGGCCCTCCAGCCAGTACTGGCCTGCGTTCAGGTAGTCCAGGCCGCCCAATACGTTCAGCAGGGTCGATTTCCCGCTGCCCGATGCGCCCATCAAGGCCAGGAATTCGCCGGACTGGACGGTCAGGTCCACCCCGTCCAGGGCCCGGATGACGGTGGTGCCCATGGCAAACTGGCGGCGGGCATCCCGGACGACGATGACGGCCCCATCTTCGGGAGGTTTAAGGGGTTCCGCGGCGCTCATTGGGTGACCACTTCTTCGCCCTTTTGCAACCCGTCCAGGATTTCCACGTTCGAATCGCCGCGCAGCCCAACGGTGATCTGGCGTTCGCTGACCGAGGTGCCGTTCCAAACACTCACCTGGGCCTTGTCGCCGCCGGAGGTGTGGATCAACGAGCGCGGCAGGCACAGTACGCCCTGGCGCTGGTCGATGACGATGGTCGCGTCGGAGGTCATGCCGTCCACCAGTTTGTCGGGCACGCTATCGAGCGAGAAGCGTACCAGGTAAGTGGGGCTGTTACCCGAGAGCCGTTGCGGGACGATGCCGGTCACCTTGCCGGTGATGTTCAGGTCGGGCAAGGCATCGAAGTACATGCCGGCCGGCTGGCCCACCGACACGTAGGGGTAATCCTCTTCGGTGACGCTGCCCTGCACCTCTATCGAAGTTGGGTCGATGAGGGTAAACAGGGTGGTCGAAGCGGGGATGTCGTCGCCGACTTTGGCATCCACTTCACCAATTACACCGGCAAAAGGCGCCTTGATCTCGATCGAGTCGTTGGCCGCCTGAGCCACCTTGTACTGGGCATCGGCCAGGTCCACGTTAGCCTGGGCCTGCTGGAGCGCCAATGCATCCGGCCCGTCCTTAACCCGGTCCCAATCGGATTGGGCTACCTGCAGTTGGGCCTGGGCGATCTGGATAGCCACATCGGCCTGGTCGATCTCCATCTGGTCCGGGTTGCCGTTCAGGTAGTCGTAATTGGCTTTCAAGCGGTCGTAATTGGACTGGGCGGCGGCCATATGGCTGAGCGCGTTGGCAAAGTTCGGGTCGTCTTTATCGCGGCCTTTGTTGGCGTTGTAAATGTCCTGAGCTTTTTTCAGGGCATCTTTCGCGATAATCATGTTGGCGTAAGCAATGTCGATGGTGTTTTGCGAGGCGCGTTGGTACGACTTGCTCAAGCGGTGGGTCTGGGCGGTTTGCAGCGCTTTTTGGGCGTCCAGAAGGGCCTGGTAGGCCTGAGCCGTTTTGACCGGCGCCTGATCGGTGACGTCTTGCAGGTCGCGCTGGGCCTGTAAGAGCTTGACGTGCGCGTCGGCCAGGGCGGCCGAGAGGGCGTCCGGGTCGGCCAGGCGGGCCAGTACTTGCCCGGCGCTGACCGTGTCGCCCGGGCTGACCAGGATATCGGCCAGGCTGCCGTTGGCCGGCATCTGGATGCTTTCCACCCGGGTGTTGACCACGCTTCCGGGCGAATCAATGGTCTGCTGGACGTCGCAGACCGATACAGGAGTGGTAGGCGGCGCGGGGGGTGGGGTGGCCTGGGCCTGGGTCGAGCTGTAGCCTACCCAGCCCATGGCGCCCACTAAAACAATCGCTACAACGATACCGCCGGTGATGAACCAACGCTTCATGAGTTCCTCCGGGAATGAAGATTTCCAGGCGATCCCTGGATTTTCACATCTCCCCCAGTGTACTGAAGCCAGGTTTCAGCCCGGTTTCGCCGCGGTTACAGTTTGGTAACCAGGGAGCGGTTAGCGGGTAGCTGTTAGCCTGTAGGGTGGGTGCAGGGCTCGTCGATAATGCCGGCGGATTACCGGTTGGCTTGGCATCCCCAACCCCGCCCGTAACCCACCATCTTTATATGTGCCCATTTTAGCAAGTGGGTTTCAGCCAACCGGTGGGTTACGGGGCGGGGTGATTGCTCACCAGCGTCACATAAGGTATCGCCCCTGCACCCACCCTACATCGGCATTGCAAGGCCGTAGAGTGGGTGCAGGGCTCCTCAATAGCGCCGGTGGATCACCGGCCGGCTTGACAATCCAGGCTTTGCCCGTAACCCACCATCTTTACGTTTATGCATGTGAATAACCGGGTTACAGCCCTGTCTTTGGCATATGACTATACAATTATTAAATGCCAGAATATCGTCGAGCCTTTATTCCAGGAGGAACCTTCTTTTTTACCCTGATTACGAACCAGCGCCGTACGATCTTTGTTGAACCGCTGGCACGGCAATTATTAAAAGAAGCCATAGTCGATACTCAAAAGGAACATCCTTTCGAAATCAATGCGATAAGTTTATTGCCCGAACACCTGCATTGTATTTGGACCCTGCCCGAAGGGGACCACGATTACCCTGGGCGATGGAAAAAGATTAAAACCTCGTTCAGCAAGGCCTATTTACGAAACGGTGGTCTGGCTGGAGAAATCAGCCTTTCCAAAGCCCAAAAGGGTGAAGTTGGAGTTTGGCAGCGCCGGTATTGGGAACATACCATTTACGATTGGCAGGACCTGAAACGGCATATCGAATACATCCATTACAACCCGGTCAAACACGGCCTGGTTAAAGCGGTGGTCGATTGGCCCTGGTCGAGCTTTCACCGCTACGTGGCGATGGGGTATTACGATAAGGCGTGGGGGGGAGATTACGAGGCAGAAATAGCCAGACCGGCATCGGGCAATACGGCAGGGTTCGAGGTTCCCTAAGGGTTAATCCCGCCGGATTGCAACAACCGTAGGGTGGGTGCAGGGCTCATCGATACCACCGGCGGATCACCGGCCGGTTTGATTTTCCTAACCTTGCCCTGCACCCACCATCTTCGCGTTTACGTTTTTGAATAACCGATTTTCGACCTACCGGTGGGTTACGGGGCGGGATAATTGCAAAACGGAGAATCCAGGTATACCGCCCCTGCACCCACCCTACGTCGACATTGCAATGCCGTAGGGTAGGTGCAGGGCCCATTGATAACACCGGCGAATCACCGGCCGGCTTGATTTCCCCAACCTTGCCCGTAACCCACCATCTTTATATGTGCCTATTTTAGCAAGCGGTTTGCAGCCCAGCGGTGGGTTACGGGGCGGGGTAATTGCAAAACGGAGAATCCAGGTGCACCGCCCCTGCACCCACCCTACATAGACATTGCATACCGTAGGGTGGGTGCAGGGCTCATCGATAACACAGGTGGATCACCGGCCAGCCTGATATCCCCAACCTTGCCCGTAACCCACCATCTTTACGTTTACGCCTGTGAATAACCAGGTTACATCCCTTCGGTGGGTTACGGGGCGGTAATAGCAAAACGGCGAATCCAGGTGCACCGCCCCTGCACCCACCCTACGTCGACATTGCAATGCCGTAGGGTGGGTGCAAGGCCCATTGATAACACCGGCGGATCGCCGGACGGCAGGACATCCCTAACCTTGCCCGTAACCCACCATCTTTTTTAATTCAGTAAAGTCTCAGTATGTGAATGCGTTTAATTACGGAGCTGGAAAAAGTCCATTTCCTAAAAACACAGAAATATTGCCTTGGATTCTAGTAATAACGACCTCTCCTCTCCTTCCATCACTTACCTCAAGTTGGCCTGATTTAAAACTAATTAGCAATTCCATATCTTGTACTGTCATTACTCCCCCCCAAGAATGCTTTTCATCTGGGGTTGTAGCGGGAGAATACCAAATCGAATATTGTACAGCAACACTTTTTTCATGATTGTAAATAAATTTACCCTCTCCCTTTTCAAGAGTACCTCTCATATCTAACCATGGGTCAGGCCACTTAAGAGTGATTTTTCTCCAGTTGTCATTAAGGTTTCTGTATATTCGTCCAAGCCAATAGGCGACATTGGGTAATGACACTTTCATAATATGTTTATATAAAATATCCAGACATTCATCATCTCCTATTTGACTTAATGCTTCTCCAAAACACCAATTTTGCAGTATTTCTTGGTTAGTCCCTTCTTGTACGTCAAGAATCTTTTGTAAATATTCTTTTGCCCAAATTCTCTTTCGATGTTCACTCTGAGCACGTTCGATCTCTTCACGAATTTTTCGTTCAGGGTGGCTTATAAATTTCTCGATTAAATCAGTCAGTATTTTTTGGCTATCCTCGTCTTCGTTCGTCTCAGCCCATCCTATAGCCTCTGCTGCTCTTTGTACAAGAGCTAATATTGGCGATTCTGACCACGATTGAATAAGAGCATGCAGACGTACTGGCAATTGTCTAGAAATTCCCCTATATGCAGCACGTCTGACCGGATACAATTCATCTTCAGTTAAAGATTTTAATAAGGTCATAATTTCGGTTTCTGGTACTGAATGCAAATTGATTCTTCCCAGAGTATTTGCTAAAGCAACACGTGCATCTGGCATCCATTTAGAAACATCTATTTTACTTATCGAGTCAATTAGAATAACTGGTGCTAACTCTCCAAGGAAATCGAATAATTCTGTTTCTGAATAGAAAGCAGAAAAATTTTCCATTCTTGCAATTATTGCTTCAGCAATAGATCGAGGTAACTCTTTTTTCCCTTTTTCTCTGTGAGCAAAAACAAGAGAATGAATTATTTGAAACACAGATTGCCATTCATTACCTGAAATAATAGAACATATTACAGAGGTGAAGGCATCCGAATCCCGATCGTAAAGAATCCCGATTGTATATGAAAACCAATCTAACTCTACTTTCCTGGTTACTTCCCAATAAGCGCCTTTCCTTTCTAATCCCATGATTTCAGACATCATACTTACATCTTTTTCTAAGTAACCATGATTGGCTAAAAACTCCAAACTAGCCCCGCCTACTCGATCGTTAGGTTCGTGAGCCCACAAGCTTTAATTTGGAAATCAGATTATCTGGAATGTTCCAGTCAGCACACCGATCTAATATTCGTATAATTTGCTCATGTTCAATTGGAGAACGATTTTCATCATCTAACATTGATAAAAAACTGTTTATATATCGCAAGAATAGCTCTTTATAATCGGAGAAAGAAGCAATTCTGGCCAAAACATAAGTACAGGCCATTCGTTGACGAACGACTTGACTTTCAGTTGTAAAGGTAAAAAGCTTATTAATAACCTCGGTATTCCCTTGACTGAGTAAAGTTATTGCCACCGTTGATATTGCTTTTACTGTCTCGTCAAGTACCTGTCCTTCAACTGTTAAACCAAAATTTAGAAGCACGTCAAAAGCTTCTATTGTTGAAGCACTCTTCGCCATGTGAATTGCTTCTATACGAAAAGATAATTCTCTTCCGTCTTGTGTTTTTGGTTCATCATAAGTTTCTGTGACCCAATCAACAACTTTTTGGGGTAATGACTCATAGCGAAAACATTCTAAATATTTCATTATTCTTCCACGAATGAAACGCCCCCTTTCATTCGAAACAACTTGGTCAAACAATTGTAAAGCAGGTTCATATCCAGCATACAGTAAAGTTTTCCACGCATTTTCTTTTGCAATTTCTTCTTGAGATGAAGCGAAACTATCGTTATCAGTGTTTATTGTTACTTGCGATTTAAGAAGTTCAAAGAAATGATCATTATTAATTTGATGCCAACCTTCTAACTGCCTTGGTTTTATACAGCTTTGTGCTCTTAATTCCATAAGATAAAGCGTCCAATTGGGGTTCTCAAACCAGTCTTTTTTCTCAGCAATCCAATTAAATATAGTGGGTATTACTTCGAAACTATTGCATGATTCAAAAATGTGTCCAATGTTAAAATTCCAAAACAATTCTTTAGGTTCGGAATTGATCAATTCAACCATATTATGCCAAACATAATCCTGAAGTATAAAATCGCTATCAAAGGAATCTATTATTTCTCGAATTGCTGTAAAGGCAAGCGATACATCAACATTTAAGGTCTTGCGACCTTTTCGTTCTAACCAATTTGAGATAATTTTTTTTATGCTCTCCGTATCTTTAAGACGCGCAATTGCAAATGCAAGATGATTATTAAAGCGTTCCTCGGAACGCTTGTGAAGTTCTTCCGAAACAATTTTCTTTTGTTCAATGGATAAACCAATCCAAGACAATGTTGAAAGTGACAAATCACCATTTTCATTATTCCAGGCAATTGCATGATTCCAAAGTTCTTTATATAGATTTGGATTTCCATATCCAATTGTTGAAATTAGCCAACAAACGGGCTTATGTTTATCCCCACCAATCAACGGAATGAGCATTTTTATTATTTCGTTTCGAAGAAATTCCATATCTTCTTGTGAATGCTCTTCGATCCATTTTGAAAGAATCTCTCTAAAACTACGGTATTGACTACGCAAATCCTCATCGTCTTGCAAACTTAAAGGCAACAGTTCGTTAAGGATAATATTTTGGGTTTGCTCTAATTGATTATCAGCAATTTCTCGAAGTTGATTAAATGCGATTGCCCTTAACTCTAAACTTTCTTTTTCGGAAATCGTCCCACTTATTTGAAATACGTCTATCTCGGAAAGCAACTTAATTATCACCGAGGGATTGTGGGTTTTTCGCAGATTTCGATAAAACTCCGAATACGGATCTTTTTCAGAATATTCATAGATCATTTCTGCATAAACATCACGAATTTGTTTTGTTAAATCTTGCTATTTCGTTCTTCTCTTCATCAGATAAGGAAGACCTGGCCGATGCAATAAGCCCAAAAATTTTCGTTTGCTTTTCTTCCAAAGCTGATAATTCATTCAAGTGCACTGGCCGATAATGCATTACCCGATTTCTCAAATCCACAATAAATTTTAGGTCCTTGCTTCTAAATTGCTGCCAAGAATCTTTATCGACATTAAGATATTTCGAAAACACATCTTGCCATAACGATATTTTATGAACTTTTTGTTGAATGTGTATTCGGAAATTATCGAAAGATTTAGATTTTTCTAATACCGTAATTAAATCTTTTAAGAGAAATGGACTTTCTTCGTCCCATTCAGCTTTTTCAAAAGTTACAAAGTCGATAAGTTGCTCAATGGACATAAACTCCAATGGGTGATAGCTTCTTTGTGGAAGAGGCGTTATGACTCCGGGTAAAGTGATTTCCCCCAATGAAGCCCACCAAGTAAACCCTAGTGCGTCAATCAAACAATGATTAATAAAAGATCTTAATTCTTGTTCAATTGTGGAGAGGATAGGATATGCCTTAAAACGAATTTCATCTCCGGCCGTATCTTTCAGTCGAAACGAACTTAAATGTTTCCTTTCAATAAAATCTTTCGAAATTCTATTGTGGCTTTCATCAACAGCCTCTAGAGATCCTTCAATGGTGATCTCAACGTTATTGTCCCCTGTAAGGCCAACATGTGTAGTCACTTCATTTTTAAAAGTTTTCCTGGCAAAATCATCTAGTTGACTTATGTCTATTTGATTTCTATCAAAAAGAATGATCAATTTATGCGTAATTTGCGAATCCATTTATTCCCCTATTACCCAATTATATTTTTCTTCTGTATATTTCAAATCAGCTTTTATTATTGTAACGATAACAAGCCTAAATAATATAAACCGCAAAGAAACATACTTTCTCCAGGTGATTAAATCGAGTGAATAAATTGCCCACAAAATAAAATATATTTTTCTAACCGTCAAGCCAATATTAATTGAATAGGCACAAAAACCATGTTATTCCTCAATTATCACATATATCACAATTTCTTCCTTTCCCCATTCCCCACCACCCCCTCTTCCCCAAGTATAATATCCCCATATGACCTTCCTACGATTCCACTGGTTCGACCTTGGCCTGGGGCTGGCGCTCCTGACCGCCGGCGGGGTGCTGCTTTTCCGTCCCGGCGGACTGGCTTTGCTGCTCTGGCTAAGTCTCATCACGCTCTTTCTGCACCAGGCCGAGGAATACCGCTACCCGGGTTACTTCCCCGGCATGATGAACGTGGTCATGTTCCACAGCCGCCGGCCGGACCGTTACCCGCTCAACCCGCAGATCGCCCTGGTCGTCAACCTGGGGGTCGGCTGGCTGGCCTATTTCCTGGCGGCAATCCTGGCCGGGCGCGCCATGTGGCTGGGCATCGCCACGCTGCTGGTCTCGTTGGGTAACTTTATCGCCCACACCTTCCTGTTCAACATCAAAGGCAAAACCCGCTACAACCCGGGTATGCTCACGGCCATCGTCCTGTTCCTGCCCCTGGTGGGGATCTTCTTCACCACGCTGATCCGGCAGCAGGCCGCCACGCCGCTGGACTGGCTGGTGGGTATCCTCCTGGGGGTGGCGCTGAACGTCGCCGGCATCCTCAAGATGATCGATTGGCTGAAAGACGAGAACACGCCTTACGTCTTCCCGGCCCGCTTCCTGATCCCCTCGCAGCGTTAGCGTCCCCAGGCGGGGTGCGGGGGAATGTCCGCTTCTCTGTTTCCTGTTTTCACAGAAATCATGCGCTTGAATGAGAAGGATGTACGAAAAAGCCGTCCGGTTTTTGTATACGGAAACGGGTTTCGCCCGTTTCCGTATACAAAATAACAAACTTTGAGTACTCCCAATAAGAAAGGATATTTAATGAATCCGGAATTCGTCTCGACAACTTTCGATATCCCCGGCTATCGCACCGTCCGCAACCTGGGCATGGTGCGCGGGGTCACGGTCCGCTCCCGGAGCGTGGTCGGCAATTTTGTGGGCGGCTTGCAGACGCTGGTAGGCGGCAACATTACCGTCTTCACCGAATTGTGCGAACACGCCCGCCAGGAAGCCTACGACATCATGCTCCAGCACGCCACCCAGATGGGGGCTCAAGGCATCGTGGGTGTACGTTATGATGCCAATGACGTCATGGACGGCGTCACCGAAGTGCTGTGCTACGGAACGGCCGTGCTGCTCGAGAAGGCTGCCTGAGCCTGCTCCCCCAATAAGCCCGCTATCGTTTCCATTCCAACCTGAAAGATGAAAACGGGTTGGCAGCCCCCTAGGAGCTGCCAACCTTTTTGATTCGTTTCACCAGGCTGTGCATATTTTTCAACTCCACCTGCAGGCCGTCCTGCATCCAGGCCTGGCCGGAGCGGGACTCGGGCTCGCCTTCGACCTCATATTCGCCCAGGGGGTCCAGGCCGCGCAGGTACAGCCGCGGCAGGCTGTACGGCTCGGGGATGTGCACGCGGAAGGCGAACAGCACCCCTTCCTCCTGGGACGAATCCATGTACTGCACGGCCGAAAATGGCGATTGGCTTGGCGAGCGCAGCCAGTACTGCTCGCCCTGCTGGACGATGGGGCGGATGGCTTTGTACAGGTCGATGCACGCGCCGGCCAGTTTCGCATCCGCCTCGTCCCAGCGGATCAGGTTAGCGCCCACGCCCAGGCTGCCGCACATGCTGGTGTGAAAGCGAAATTCCAACGGCACCTGGTCCCGGCCGGCGTCGGTCACCCAGGCTTCCATGGTATTGGCCGGGTAGGCCCACGAGTAGCCCTCCTGGATGGCCAACCGGGCGGTGGCCTCGGTGTTGTCGCTCACCCAAACCTGGTCGGCCAGGCGTAAAATGCCCAGGTCGGCCCGCCCGCCGCCGCTGGAACAGCTCTGCCAGATCACCTTGGGGAAGCGCCGGCGCAGTTCGCCCCACACCTGGTACAGCCCGTACACGTAGCGCACCCACAGCTCGCGCGGGTCGCCGGGCGCGCCCGGCCAGCCCGGCTCGCTGACGTTGCGGTTCATGTCCCATTTGATGAAGCAGATGTCGTTCTCGGCCAGCAGCTTGCCGATCACGTCGATGATGTAAGTGCGCACGTCCTCGCGGCCAAAATTGAGGATCAACTGGTTGCGCGCCTGCGAGCGTTCGCGGGTGGGAAAGTGGATGACCCAATCGGGGTGAGCACGGTAGAGCTCGCTATCCGGGTTGACCATTTCGGGCTCGATCCACAGCCCAAAATCCATGCCAAGGTCATTGACCTTGCGGATCAGCCCGCCCAGCCCGTGAGGGAATTTGGCTTCGTCCGGCCACCAATCCCCCAGGCCGGCGTTATCGCTTTTGCGGCCGTGGAACCAGCCGTCGTCCATGACGAACAGCTCCACCCCAATCCGGGCAGCGATCTCGGCCAGTTTGGCCTGCGATCCCTCGTCCACGTCGAAGTAGGTCGCCTCCCAGGAATTATAGAGCACCTTGTGCAGCTCGTGGCCGTGGGGCAGCACCGCGTCGCGGATGTAGGTGTGCATGCGGCGTTTGGCGGCGCCAAAGCCGGCGTCGGTAAAGCCGGCCAGGCTGGAAGGGGTGGCAAACTGCGTGCCCGGCGCCAGCTTCCAGGCGAAATCCCAGTCGTTCAGGCCCAGGTTGAGCTGCAAGGTGCGCCGCTCGGTCACCTCGGCCGCCAGCTTCCAGTTGCCGCTCCAGGCCAGGGCGCCAAACCAGACCCGGCCCCGGTCCTCGTCGCAGGCGCCGTCGTCGACGGCGAACCAGGGGTTGTGCTGGTGGCTGGAGGTGATCCGCCGGCTTTCCAGCACCTTGCAGCCCGGGGTGAGCGCTTCGCGCTGGACGTGGAACTCGTCGATCCAGCGCCCGTACAGGTGGGTGAGGAAATACTCGCGCCCGGCCGGGAAATGCCATTGGGCCGAGAAAACGCGTTCGAGGGTGATGGCTTCGTCGCCCACATTGGCCAGGGTCACCCAGCGCTCGATCAGGTCGAAGGCCTCGATCACACGGTAGTGCAGCTCGACCTTGAGGGGGTAATATGCATCGGTCAGGTGGATGACCAGCTCGGGGTTCCTGCCATCGACCAAATTGCAGCCTTTGTAGGCCAGCACCAGGTCGCGGACCCCGTCGCAGAAGCTGGCTTTCAGGCAGGGCTCGCTGTACTTCAGCCCGCCGTACGCCGGGTATTCCTCGGGAACCAGGTGAGCCGGCCCGTCGGGTCCCCATCTCTCCGGCACGGGCGTGTGTGGATAATCTTCCGATTTCAACAGCCGCGGTCCCCAATAATTGTGGACGAGCAGGCCCTCGTCGCTCAACTCGAAGGCGTAACCGGTCGTTGCGGTTTCCAGGATCCAGCGCGTGGATGACATGTATATGGGCAATTCAGTACTCCGCTAAGAGGGATGGGGGGTTCTAACGGCTCAGTCGCCGGGCGGCTGAATACAAAAAGTATTGTAATGCGCTTCTCGGGTAGCACCCAGGCAAGTCGCGAAGAATCCCCCCTGGCCCCCCTTGGGAAGGGGGGAAAAGATGCGCTGCGCACCTGAATCTTGCTCAGCCGGGGCATCGGTCTGCCCGCAGTTTCCTGCTCCTTCCCCCATATTGGGAGAAGGCCGGGATGAGGGTCTGCGCCGGCCGGCCTAAGCATCGGCAGGCCCGCAGTGCCCCCGCACGATTCTTGCTCCTTCCCCCTCTCAGGGAGAAGGCCGGGATGAGGGTCTGCCCTATTCAAACTCCGGAATCCAGCCTCGATTCGATTCCAGCATATCGTCGCACAGGGCGATGATCTCGTCGGCGGTCAACTCGGCCGAGGTGTGCGGGTCCAGCAGGGCGGCGTGATAGACGTGCTCTTTCTTGCCGGTCAGGATGGCCTCGCTGGCCAGATCGACCGGGTTGAGGTAGGTGCGGTTCAGCCCGGCGCATTGCGGCGGCAGTGCGCCGAAGTGCTGGGGCGTAATCCCGCGGCCATCCACCACACAGGGCACCTCCACGCAGCTATTTTGGGGCAGGTTATCGATGTAGCCCTGGTTGAGCACGTTGCCGTTGATCGTGATCGGCTCGTTGGTCAGCATGGCCTCCATAATGTGAGAGGAATACTCTACCGTGCGGGTGTGGCTCAGGTGCTCGTCCTCGATCATAGCCTGCACCGGGCCGGCGTAGAAGTTGTTCTGGTCGTTCTTCCACTCGCGGAACATCTCGGTGTTCAGGCCAAAGGATTCGGCCAGGCCGGGATAGGCCTTTTTAATGAAATAAGGGGTGTACTCAGCCGTGTGGATGCTCGATTCGGTCACGCAATAGCCAAACTTCTTCATGATCTCCAGGCGGACCTGGTCGGGGTGGTGGCTCTGCTGCGCCGCCGCGGCCTTGATCTCGGGGTACAGGTCCCGCCCCTGGCTGGTGATCTTCAGCAGCCAGGCCTGGTGGTTGACCCCCGCGATCGAATATTCCACCTCTGGGTAATCCAGGCCCAGCTCTTCCAGCAGGGTGCTCGCGCACACCTGCACGCTGTGACACAGGCCCACGGCGTGGATCTGGCTGGCTTTCAACACAGTGCCGGTAATCATGGCCATGGGGTTGACGTAATTGAGCAGCCAGGCCTGCGGGCACAGCTCTTCCATGTCGCGGGCGATGCCCAGGATCACCGGCGCCACCCGCAGCCCGCGGAACAGTCCGCCGATGCCGAGGGTATCGGCGTAGGTCTGGCGCAGGCCGTATTTCAGCGGAAGCTCGTAATCCGGCAGAGCGCGGTTGTAGCCGCCCACGTGGATGGCGGTGATCACGAAGTCGGCCCCGCCCAGCGCCTCGCGCCGGTCGAGGTGCGCGCTGATCTTGGCCCGCCCGGCGTTGATTGAGCGGTTGAGGTTCGAAATCATCTGGCAGGAGAGGTCCAGGCGATTCTGGTCGATATCCACCAGCGCAATCTCGCTGTCGCGCAGGCATTCGGTCAAAAAACAGTCGCCGATCAGGTTTTTGGCAAAAATGATGCTGCCCGATCCAATAAATACAATTTTGGTCATAGCGTACTCCAGTTCGTTGCGGGCGTTTTGCAACGCCCGGATTCTTTAGAAATGAATGCAAATCCTTAACTCAACCGGCAAGAACCCCGAATTTGAGGTGTTTGCGCTGGCTTCGCCAGCGCAAACACCTCAAATTCGGGGACTTTTCGCACAAGCCCGAGGAGTTGCAAATGGGTCAGCCCTTGACGCTGCCGATCACGATGCCTTTGACAAAGAAGCGCTGCACGAAAGGGTACAGCAGCAGCACCGGCAGCGCCGCCACTACCACCTGGGCGGCCCGGTTGGTGCGGTCGCTGACCTGGGTCATGAGCAGGGCCTGGTTGCTGCTGAGCATGGTGGCATCCGGATTGGCGATGAGGGTTTGCAGGTAGCTCTGCAACGGGTAATGCGAGGGGTTATTCATCAACATGATGCCGTCGAACCACTGGTTCCAATGGTTGACGAAGCAAAACAGGGTCAGGGTGGCGATGCAGGGCAGCGCCAGGGGCACGAAAATCTGAAACAGGATGCGCCACTGGCTGGCGCCGTCGATGACGGCCGCCTCTTCGATCTCCTTGGGGATGCCGCGGAAGAAGTTCATCAAAATGAGCACGTTGAACACCGGCACCGCGCCCGGCAGGATCAGGGCGGCCAGGCTGTCGATAATGCCCGTCTTGACGATGGTCATGTACCAGGCGATCAGGCCGCCGCTGAAGAGTAGGGTGAGCATAAAATACCAGGAGTAGAAATTGCGGCTACGGAAGGCGCGGGTCTCCTTCGAAAGGGGATAAGCAGCCAGGATGGTCAGCAGCATGTTGACCGGCACGCCGATCAACACGCGTTTGATCGAGACCAAGAAAGCGGCGAAGAACTCGGCCTTTTGCAGCACGTACTGGTACGAGGCCAGGGTGAAGTCAACCGGCCACAGGCTGACCTGCCCGGAGCCGACCGCCGCCTTGGAACTGAGCGAGATCGCAAGGACGTTGATCAACGGGAACAGGCAAACCACCGCAATGACGATCAGCATAACGATGTTGAGGGTGGAAAAGAATTTGCCACTGAACTTTAGATTTCTCACATTTTCACCACGGTTTTATTTGTGAACGGACCACTGCTCAACCGCCTTGCAGGGTTCCGGCTAGAAGAGCCGGTAATTCGTGAACTTATAAGCCAGCCAGTAGGAGACGCTGAGCAATACAAACGACACCACCGATTTGAATAGTCCCACGGCCGTTGCGATAGAATATTGGGCCTGTACCACCCCAATGCGGTACACCAGCGTATCGATGATGTCGCCGGTGGCGTATACCTGCGGGCTGTACAGGTTGAACACCTGCTCGAAGCCGGCGTTGAGGATGTTGCCCAGGCTGAGCACCATCATCAGCACAATGGTCGTGCTGATGCCCGGCAGAGTGACGTGCAGAGTCTGCTGCCAGCGGTTGGCCCCATCCACGGCGGCCGCATCGTAAAGGCCCGGGTCGATGGCGGTCAGCGCGGCCAGGTAGATAATGGCGCCGTAGCCGAACTCCTTCCAGGTATCCGAAAGGATCAAGGTGACCGGGAACCAGCCTTTATCGCCCAAAAAGTAAATCGGCGTGCCGCCCACCAGCTTGATAACCATGTTGACGATCCCCTCCGAGGGCGAGAGGATGTCCAACAAAATCCCGCTCAGGATGACCCAGGACAAAAAATGGGGAAAATTGACGATCGTTTGGATGGAACCCTGGAACACTTTGCTGCGGATCTCGTTGAGCATCAGCGCAAAGAGGAGCGGCACGACGATGCCCAGCACCATCTTGGCCGAGGCGATGATCAGCGTGTTGCGGATGGCCGGAAAGGTATCGGGCAGGGCAAAGATATATTTGAAATTTTGCAGGCCCACCCAGGTGGAGTGAAAGATGCCCTTGGTGGGGTTGAAATTCTGGAATGCCATCAAATTCCCGACCATGGGGATGTAGCTGAACACAAAGAGCAATGCCACAGCCGGGAGCAGCATTAAGTGAAAAGGAATTTCTTGCCTGAACCTCCCGAAGTTGATCCGCTTCAGATTTTTCATGCGTGTTTCTCTTCTAAACCGGTATTTTAGCGAAGGGAGGCCTTACGGCCTCCCTTCTGTTTTGATTTACTGATGAGAAGCGTACCAGTCGTTTACTTCTTGGGTGATCTGGTCACCACCCAGTGTGCCCCAGCTCTGGGTGAAATCATCGAACTTGGAAATATCCCCACCCATGATGATCTCGGTGAATGTTTCGAGTTGGAGTTTGTCGAGGGTCACGTTCTTTTCGGCCATGGTCGGTGTCACTGCCCCGAAGAAGGCGTTCTCCAGGTAGTTCTTGCTTTCCTCGTAGCCGTTAATGACGCTCAGCGAGCCATCCTTGCCGAACATCTTGTTGGTGCCCCACTGGTTGAGGTCGCCGCCCTGGAAGAGCAGGATGTTGTCGTAGTAGCCCTTCTCTTCGTTGTTGAGCTGCGAGGGATCGCTGCTGTCCAGCGCTGCGACCACCTTTTGCTGGGCGACCATGTTCTTGTCTGGGGGCTCGCCGTAGATCAGCGGGTACTCGAAGATGGTGTTGTTATCGGCGTCCACGCTGTACACGCTCGGCTCGGCCGTCGCGCCGAAGATCTTCTCGTACATCAGGTTCATCATCTTGATGGCGGCTTCGGGGTGCTGGGCGTCTTTGGAAACGACCCAGTAGGTATCCACCGCGAACGGAACCTGGACCAATGCGGGCTGGTCGTCGGCCGAAACGATGGCGTAAGGCGTCCATTCCAGGTCGGGGTTGGCCACTTTACCGTCTTGCAGCCAACCGCTGCCGGCGTTCCAGAAGAAGCCGTAGAACATGCCGACTTTACCCGCGTTGGCGTCCTGGGCCAGTTTGCTGGCATCTTTAGTGCCGAATTCGGGGTCGATCTCGCCGTTGTTGAACATATCCTGCAGGGCCTGCAAAGCAGCTTTGGCTTCGGGCTGGACGCTGCCGTATACGAGCTGGCCGTCTTTTTCGACCCACTGTTTGGGATAGGCGTGGTAACCGTTAAAGAAGCCTTCCAGACCGGCGAAATATCCGTACAGGTCTTTGTTGATTCCCAGACCGTAAGTGTCGTTCTTGCCATCCCCATCCGGGTCGTTTTCGGTGAAGGCTTTTGCAATGGCCAGCACGTCGTCCATCGTTTTCGGCGCCGAGAGGCCCAATTTATCCAGCCAATCCGACCGCACCCACAACACCTGGGTCGAGCCCAAAGATGAACCGGTCTTGGGCAGGGCTACAATCTTACCGTTGTAGCTGGAGCTTTCCATTACGGTGTCGCCTTCTGCGGAGATGATCGATTTGGTCAGATCGGAAGCGTACTGGTTGTACACACCGGTCAAATCGGCAATCTGGTCGTTTTCGGCCATGCGCTGCAACTGGGTAGCATTAACCTGGATGATATCCGGAAGCTGGTTGCTCATGATGCTGACGTTGGCGCGTTCTTCGTACTGGGCCTTGGGCGCAATCCAGGTGTAGGAAAGGTTGATGCCCAGGTCGTCCGCATAGGTGCTGATCCAGATATTCTTTTCGAGCGATTCCCCTTCTTTAAAGGTCACATTATCGTCGAGTGGTCGTGCTGCGGTCACCGTGATCGGCGGGTCGTATTTGCCCAGCGGATCTGCGGTCGCTTCAGGTGCCTGCGTGGTGGCTTCATCCACGGCAGGTGCGCTGGTTGGTTCAGAAGCCGCCGGAGCAGTTGCCGCTTCTGAAGTGGAGGTGTCCTCAACAGCGACGTTTGCTTGAGTAGCAGTTGGGGTTGCGCTGCAGCCCATCAGGGCAAACAGCATCGCGAAGACCAAACACAACATTGCAAGTCTTGAAATTGGGGCTTTCACTTTTCCTCTCCTGACAAAATGGGGTATATTCAGTTTAGGGTTCGCGCAGGGGGGGTACAAGAATAATCGCCGTACTTTTAGAATACAAAAGGAACCATTTAAGCCCCGCCCGGCTTAACGAGTCTGGCCGGGCGCCTGAAAGCAGTTCTGTTCGCCGCTGTCGAGGAATCGGGAGTTTTTTATTTTTTTGTGTGCGAGGCACACAAAAAAATAAAAAACTCCCAATTCTTCCGAAAAGAACCTTTTTGTACCGGCCCGGCCGGGCCAAAAGGAATCCCAAATCAGGACTGCTTCTCGCGGTATTCCTGCGGAGAGATACCGAAACGCTTCTTGAACACGCGGGCGAAGTAGGCCGGGTACTGGAACCCGGTCTTCTCGGCGATCTCATTGATCTTCAAATGCGGCGACTGGTGGATCAGCTCCTGGGCCTGCATCATCTTGATCTCGAGGATGACGTCGGTGAGGTTGTGGCCGGTGATCTGCTTGTACAAGCGGGCCATGTAGGCCGAATTGAAGTGCATGTACTCGGCCAGTTCCAGCAGGGTGATGCTCTGCGACATGTGGTCCGCAATATATTGGTGAATGTTGCGCACCAGAGCCTCGTCCTTGCTGTACTCGGCGCCGGCGGCCGCCGAAAAAATGGTCTGGCTGAGCGAGTCCAGGCTCTCGAAAATTGTCTCCGGCGTCTCGTACAGGACCGATTGCAGCGCCGGGTAGGTGGCCCGCGGCAGCTTACCGGTCAGACGGTGGCGGTTGATGAAGCTGGCCAGGCAGACGATGATCGAGGAAAGGATCTCCATGCGTAGCAGCGACTGCTCGTCCATGCCGGCCAGCATCTTCTTGACCTGCCCAAGGCACTCCTCGAAGCCGGCCTGGTCGGCGTTTTCCACCGCGGCGCGCAGACGGTTGATGATCTCGGCCCGCGCGGTGCGGCTGCGCATGTCCGCCAGCTCGCCGGCGTCGATGCGCTGGGTAAAATAGCTGGCCTGGAAGAGCTGCGGGCTCAGCTTGCCGTTCAGCCAGTAGCGTACGAAATGGGAAAGCTCGCTAAAACGCTCGGGCAGTTTATTGAGAGCCACTTCCTGGTCATCGACGATGAAGGAAACCTTCAGGCCGGTGATCGAGATGCAGGCGTCCTGCATGTGCTCGAGCGCCTCGCTGATCAGCACCGCCGCCCCCTGCCTGGGCGCCTCCGGCTGGATGATACCGTGCAGGTAGCGATCGTTATTTTCGAAGAACAGAAAGCTGCTGCCGATGGCGCGGGTGTACTGGTAAAACAGCGTCTTGATCTTGGCCTGCTTTTCGGCCATATCTTCCGCGTAAGGCATGTCATCCGCCCGGCCGCAGACCAGCACGCATGGCCGGCCGGCCTGGAGCTGGATGCTGTGGCTCTCGAACTTGGCAGTGCAGACCTCCACCGGCAGTTTGCCCCGCAGCAGGTTCAACAGGATCTCGCGCTGCATCAAAATGTGGCTCTCGTCCAGCTCGGCCTGCAGGCGCTGGATGAACTCGTCGTTGTCGTTTTCGCGGACGATCTCCTCGATGCAGCGGTCCACGGCGGCCAGGATCTTGTCGTCGGCTTCGGTCTTCAGTATAAAGGCGGACACTCCCCCCGAGATGGCCTCGTAGGCGTAGTTAAAACGGTCGTGCCCGGTCAGAAAGATCACCCGGCAGTACGACCAGCGCGCCCGCACTTCGTTCATCAGGGTGATGCCGTCCATCTTGGGCATTTCGATGTCTGAGATGATGATATCGACACGCGCCTGGGTGAAGATCTGGATGGCCTCCTGAGCAGAATAGACCCGCAGCACCTCCAGCTCCTCGGGGTAGCGGCTGCTGAACAGGTCGTGCAATCCATCCGCGATAATCGGCTCGTCATCGACAATCAACAATCTCAGCATAGGTTCTACCTTTTAATCGTCAGGCAAATACTAAAATGCCCTTCGGCGGTGACCGAAGGGTACAGGCCGCTGCCGCTGCCAAACAGGGTGGACACGCGGCGGTGAATGTTGCGCAGGGCAGTGGTTTCGCCTTTATAGTCGTCGCTCAGGATGCGGGTCTTCAGCTCGTCGATCTCCTGCTGCGAGGGGACGGGGCCGTTATTCTCGACAGTGATGTGCAGGCAGTCGCCGTCCTCGATCATGCGGATTTCCAGCCGACCGTCCGAATCCACGTCTTTCAGGCCGTGTTGAAAGGCGTTCTCGATCAAGGGCTGCAAGATCAGCCGGGGCACCAGCAGGTCCTTGTATTTCTCGGGCAGTTCGCCCCAAAGGATGTCGATGCGGTTGGAAAAGCGGATGTACTGGATGGCGGTATAGTTTTTGGCGTGCTCTACTTCTTTGAACAGGGGCACTTCGTTCTGGGCGTCGCGGGTGATGTAGCGGTAATAGGTGTTCAGGTGGTTGGTAAACACCACCACGTTATCCATATCGCCCATCTGGGCCATGCGATAAATAATATAGAGGCAGTTATACAAGAAGTGCGGTGAGATCTGCGCCTGGAGCTGCTTCAACTGGGCTTCGCGGGTCAACACCTCGTAATTAGATACCTGGGTAAACAAGCTCTTCAGGCTCGCCACCATGGTATTGAAAGCCTCGTACAGATAGCGAAACTCGTCGCGGGTGTCGGGCTCGATGCGGATGTCCAGGTCGCCGTTTTCCAGGCGTTTGAAGGCCGCCACCAGGCGGGAAACCGGCTGGTGGACCACCTTGCGGGAAAAGAGCGAGAAGGCCACCACGGTCGAGATCGCGGCGATGGAAAAGGCGAAGAACAGGATCGCGATCTTCTTGGCCGGCGCATAGGCCTGGTCCTCGGAAATATAGGCGTAGTAATCGATGCCGAGGTAGTCGGAATGTTTGCGCAGGACCAGGTAAGTGCCCTGCCCGGGCACGGTGATCGACTGCGACAGCGCATCATTGGCGTTGAAGGCGTCGATGACCTGGCTATCGACGTTCTTGTCCTGCACCCCGTAGAGCACGTCTCCGGCCGGGTAGTAGGCAAACGCGCCGCCGAAGACCGAGACCGAGTTGGAGAAGGCCTCGTCGATGGCCTTGCGCGAGAGCTCGGTCACCACGATGTAGAGCGGGGGTTGATCGTATGAAATCCGCAGCGGGTAAGCCGAATAGAGGAACCAGCCATCCGAACGCATTTGCAGCGTTTGTCCGCCGGACTGTTGGATAATTTCCAGGCTGCTGGCATAATCGGGCGAGAGGTCGGTCATGCCCTCTTCAGACGAGATGGTATTGCCCATGCCCGGGATGTGGACGTCCACGCTTTGGATGTAATTGCTGCTGTATTTAAACAACACCAGCCGGCGCTCGGCGCGCTGCTCGGTCATGGTCTTTTCGTACGTCCACATAATGGTGTTGGCGTTGGCGAGGTAATTGAGGTCCTCGTCGTTCATAAACTCAACCTGCATCGTGCGGATGCGGGCGATCTCGCTTTCCATGTTGTTCAGGTAAAAGTCCATCTGGGTGGACATGTTGCCCGAAATCTCTTTACGCAGGGTCGCCGCGCTCAACGAATATAACGCCGCCCCCAGGATATAAAGCGGCACCATCATCCCAATAAAAATGAGAATGATTCTGACGAAGACAGAACCTATTAAATGTTTTCTATACATCTGGCAAGTCAGGGATTGGCAGGGCTGTCGATAGGGTATGCGCCAATGGTCCCCGAATTATAAATGAAAGCGGCGGAGAAGACAAAATTGGCCGGTGAGGAGAATAGCACCGGTAAACCGGGTCCAGCCCAGGTGATCGCCCAGCAGGTAATCCACCGTACTGGTCGTTGAGGTGTATTCCCGCATGGCCACGCGCTACCCGCCAGAATAAATATAATTGCGGTACACCTGCCCGGCCGGTGCGGGCGGCTTGTATTGTCAGTTTGACCACCTCATTCTCTTGACCAAGGAACAACCCATTCAGCCAGATCCGGGCGAGACGCGCGGTAATGGAGAGACTGATGCAATATTGACAACGCCTAAAGTAGACGAGTAGCGATTGATATTTTTCCTCGAATTATCTTGTCTTTAATTTCAGGCTGCAGAAAAAACATTCCATTATTTTTCGAGCAGTTTGGTCAGTGTTACCTCAACCGAACCCCCTCCTTTTAAACTATCACTTGGCATACCCATTACGGTCTTGGCATCAACCAGGTATTCACGGATGAGGCGCCATTCGCCGGAATCTCGAAATTCATACTCGCGAACAAAGGCTTTATCGGGAGAGAATGGAACTTCAACGCAAAATTTTGGTATTGGCCATTCTTCTCTTGAAAATGGACGAGGCGTTTGGATAAGCGGCCAACTACTATTCTTAAGACCCTGGTCACCAAATCGAGTAATTAAGATTGCATCTTCAGGTTTTTTTTTCAAAACATCCTCATCCACTGGGGGTTTTTCGTACTTCGGCCCAAAGAAATATCCAAGGCAGACTGATTTATTATCTCCTCTTACAATAACACCTAAAGCGTATCCCCCATTCCTAAGAGGAACCGCAAACCATTGTCCTTCATTGACATAGATCTTTTTCCTTACCATCTAGTTTCTCTCCTAAGGCCAATATATGCCAAATTTTTCCAAGAATTTAGATGCAGCAGAAATATATGTATCTAATTTCCCATTTTTAGGACTAATTGGTCTGTACTTATTTAAGGGTGGGGACTGAAAATTATCAAACAGATACTGTTCTAGGCCACGCCTTTCGGCATATTCGTCTGTATAATACATTGGATTGAAATCCAAGTCAAAGTAGTCGCTTTTACTTTTATAAGATCTTTCCCTCATGTTGAAATCTTTCGTTTGTCCCACTCTAACAACAACTCCATCAGAATTTGTTAATGTGTAAACTCCTCCAATTGGAGCTATATCCCCACCCATTCCCAGGGCCAGGATCCCGGTATCAAGGTTGTGGGCGATTGCAAGAATTCCATCATAAATAGCTTGCTCTGCCCATGTTCCTCCTCTGCTTAACTCGTCGGTCCAGAAACCAGTATAAAGTATGCCAGAACTAACAGCCCCATATGCAAAAGCAGAATCTGGAATTTGGATTAGTGAGTTTTCTTTGGAGTATTCTCTGATTCTTACATCAAAAGTTGCTTTCGACCATGCGAGTTTTTCATTACTGTTTTCGGCACAAGCCAAGTCATATTGATCTCCACATCTCCAATGACCCGTGGGGTCGATATAGATAACTGGATTGTTGTTCACATAGGAATATCGATCCCAATCAATTGGATTGTAAGGATCGGGTACGATGGCATCAGGCTGGATCCAGCGACTAAGATAGGGGTCATACCATCTAGCGCCATAGTAATACAGCCCAATCGAGTCCTCGTTCCTTTGCCCGGTGAACTGGTAGTCGGTGGGCAGAGTACCGCTGGTGTAGCGTGCCTCACCCCAGGGCTTATTCCATAAGCCATTCCCTTTCTAGGGCACAAACACAGACCATACAAAAATTTGTAGCACTATGGTTCCTACAAAGCTCCTCCAACAAAACGGATGACCGAACTCGATGTCTGAACTACCATCTTCGTTGTACCTGGCGAAGTGGTAATGTGGCTCATCTTATGGTTTCTGCACGATGAATTTCCTATAAAACCATCGAGCGACCGGGAACCCACCGAAAAAAATTAGAAAAAAGAGTGCTCCACCGATATATATCCCTGTAAGGGTCGATGAAAAAGACAGACAGATCGCCAGAATGAGAAAGCTCCAGATAAATGCCTGAAATGGCACGAAATTGTTTTCGGTTAGCTTTCCCTGTCGATACCATCTTGCTTGCATGTGGGTCATCCCTAGAAAGGCAAGGATTGCGCAAATCAAAAGAAAAACCATACTATCAGTCCCCTTTCTGTGCTGAAACGTGGAACCCCTGTCGGGTCACTATCGTTGTGCATAGATCTGGCGATATAACCACCGGGCAAAGAAATACCCGAGGCTCCAAACCATTACTAAGAAAAGGAGACCAAGTAATAATGAGAGAGGCGCGTGGTCGGTGTCAAAGTAAATTGCAACAAAGGTGGTTATCGTGAATAAACTTCCATACCCACACAAAATCAATGCCATTGACTTTTCACTCAATTTGCCATGTCTTTTTTGCCACCGCCGAATACCCACAATGACCAATATTAAGCAAAACATATTAAAAACTGGGATAATTACGTCCATTCTTTCCCTCCTAACAGAACATAAAGTGGCAAACTTACGGTTTATTCATTTTTTCCGAAAATGAAAATGGTCCATTTCTTCTTTAGAACAGGTTACTTTTTACTACCAGACCCACCATCCTATTTGTCTACCATCAAAAATTGCAGCCTCCGCCGTCACATAATCTTCAGGCTTTAAGGATATCGACAGAGTAAATCCATTCTCAAACAAGATGGTTATTACTTTTCCTTCTTCCACCATAGCTGAAATTACCGCTTGCCCGATACACTTTAAAACCAGGTTGCAGAAATCCTCAGATGCGCGTTTATGAGGTATTCCATTTACAATAATTTCAGGATCGGTAAAGGCCGTTAACGTAGGACCATCAAAACGGAATTGAATCTAGTCTCTAACAAACTCGATTGAACTTAATTCTTCATCGATTATTTCTGCAAATGGATTTTCTTGTGAAACACTACTCTTTGTCTTCACCAGCCCCCTCAATTTGAGTTCCGTTGAATATCACCTGAATCCAACTTGCGAATTATCTATTCGTGTAAAGATCAACGATTTGCACAACTCTTATTATAAGTATTGTATAACTTCCATCATAATGCAAGCCAACCTGCCCTTCTTAATCTATCCAATAAACCGGCAGTTTGCCGGCAAAGTGCTGTTGACACCATTCGAAGGTTAAGGCAATCGCTCCTCCCAGCCCGATGCAAACCGCCTGTAAACCGTCTGTTAGCCCTTATTTTCCTGCTAGGCTTAGCGCCATTAATCGGGTATTATAGATAAACATAATAATTGAATTCCTGCTGTGATCTGCGACAGCTTGTTTAATGGGGAACTTATGGACGCAACCCTGAACGGGACGGCCGGCCGGTCCGCTGACGCCGAGCGCTGGGTACTTGTTGCGACAATCCTGGCCACTTCGATGGCCTTTATCGATACCACGGCTCTTAACGTGGCCTTGCCGGCCATTCAGACCGGCCTGGCTGCCACCGGGCCGCAGCTTCTGTGGATTATCAACTCCTATCTGCTCATCCTGGCTGCATTGATTTTGGTCGGTGGGTCGCTGGGTGACCGCCTGGGGCGCAAGAAGGTTTTTGCCGCCGGCATCGCTATCTTTATGGCCGGCTCGCTGGCCTGCGGCCTGGCCCCTTCGATCGTTTTTCTGATTGCGGCCCGGGTGCTGGAGGGCCTGGGCGGCGCGTTGATGATCCCCGGCAGCCTGGCCATCATCAACGCCACGGTAGTCGAAAACCGCCGTGGGCGCGCCATCGGCACCTGGTCGTCGGTCACCACCCTGGTCACCATCATCGGCCCGGCCCTGGGCGGTCTGCTGGCCGGGGCCGGTCTGTGGCGCTGGGTCTTCCTGATCAACATTCCCCTGGGCGTGGTCTCGCTGGCGATCTTGACGACACGGGTGCCCGAAACACGCGGCAACGAGGGTGGCCACATCGACTGGCCCGGCGCAGCGCTGATCGCCCTGGCCCTGGCCGGGTTAACTTACGGCTTCATCTCCGCCCCCGGCCTGGGTTTCGCCAACCCAAGTGTGTTCCTGCCGCTGGGAGTCGGCTTGCTTTTTCTGGTCCTGTTCCTGGTCGTCGAGCGCCTCAGCCCCAGCCCGATGATGCCGCTGCCCCTCTTCCGCTCGACGACTTTCAGCGGGGCCAACCTGCTGACCTTGTTTCTGTACGGCGCTTTGAACGCCAACTCGTTTTTCCTCTCCCTCGACCTGATCCAGACCCAGGGCTATCCCGAAAGCCTGGCCGGGTTATCCTTTCTGCCCTTTGCCCTGACCCTGGCAGCGCTTTCGCGCTGGGCCGGCCGCCAGGCCGACCTGCTCGGCCCGCGGCGTTTATTGATTCTGGGCCCGGCCCTGGTTGGGGTCGGGTTTTTCGTCCTCAGCCTGGCCGGGTTGACGGCCGGCCCGTCCGCTTACTGGACTACCTTTTTCCCAGGCATCCTGATCTTCGGCGTCGGTATGGGGCTGACCGTCTCGCCTCTGACTGCCACAGTATTAGGCGCAGTAGATAGCCAGTATTCCGGCACCGCCTCGGGGATCAACAACGCCGTCGCCCGCACGGCCGGTGTTTTAGCCATCGCGATCCTGGGTGCCGTCGCGTTGTTCCACTTCCAGGCCCAGCTTGCCCAACAAACCGCTACCCTGGGCCTCTCGGACCAGGCTGCCAGCGCCCTTCGATCCGGCGCAGCCCAATTAGGGGCACTCCAGGCGCCGGCAGGTTTGTCGCCAGCGGTCACTTCTGCCGTAAATCAGGCCATCGACCGGGCCTTTGTCAAGACGGTCAATACCGTATTGCTGATCGATGCCGGCCTGGCCTGGCTGAGCGCCCTGGTCAGCGTCTGGCTGATTCGCAAGAAAACCAATGAACAACTTCAATCCAGCGGGGAATAGTCCTGGTTTAAGGAGTTTGCAGGTGTGTTGAACCTGCAAACTCCTCGAATGGGGACAAAATTTCACAAAGGAGAAGCTCATGTTTAAACCAAGGTTTATGGTCATGCCGCTTGTGCTGACCCTGTCGATGATATTGGGCCTGCTATCTTTTCCGCAGGTCCAGGTTCGTGCAGACACCACTGACCTCTTCTTTTCCGAATATGTCGAGGGCTCGAGCAATAACAAGGCCCTGGAAATCTACAATGGCACCGCCGCGGCCGTGGACCTGGCTGCCGGCGGCTACGCCATTCAGATGTACTTCAACGGCAGCAGCTCTGCCGGTCTGACCATCTCCCTGACCGGCACGGTAGCCGCGGGGGACGTGTACGTGATCGCCCAATCCTCGGCTGACCCGGCCATCCTGGCCGTGGCCGACCAGACCAACGGCTCAGGCTGGTTCAACGGCGACGATGCCGTGGCCCTGGTCGAGGGCTCCACCACCCTGGACGTGATCGGCCAGATCGGTACCGACCCGGGCAGCGAATGGGGCAGCGGGCTGACCAGCACAGCGGATAATACCCTGCGGCGCAAGAGCACCATTTGCTCCGGCGACCCGAACGGATCGGACGCTTTCGATCCGAGCGTGGAGTGGGATGGTTACGCAAATAATACCTTCGATGGCCTGGGATCACATACCGCCACCTGCGGCACCGCAGTGGATACGGCCCCCAGTGTAACCGGCACTTCACCCGCCGATGGCGCCTCTGGTGTAAGCCCCTCGGATAACATCGTGGTCACCTTCAGTGAGCCGGTGGACCTCAGCGGCGACTGGTTCAGCCTGGACTGCTCGGTGACCGGTACGCGCGGCGTGGCCGACGCGACCGTTTCCGGCGGCCCGACCGAGTTCACCATCGACCCCAACAGCGACTTCGACGCGAACGAATCGTGCACGCTGACCGTGTTCGCAGCCGACGTGACCGACCAGGACACCATCGACCCGCCCGACAACATGAACGCGGACTTCTCGTCTACGTTTTCTACCCAGAATGTGTGCTCCCTGAGCTATACCCCCATCTATGATATCCAGGGCAGCGGGCTTACGGCCGCCATCACCGGGCCGGTCACCACCGAAGGCGTGGTGGTGGGCGACTATGAAGGACCTTCGCCGGCCCTGCGCGGCTTTTACCTGCAAGACCTGACCGGCGACGGCGACCCGGCCACTTCGGACGGGATTTTCGTGTTCAACGGCAACAACGACAGCGTCAGCCTGGGCGATGTGGTGCGCGTCTCCGGTTCGGCCAGCGACTACCAGGACCAGACCGAGATCGATACGCTCTCGTCGATCACCCCCTGCGGCACCGGCTCGGTCGAGCCCACCGACGTGACCCTGCCCTTCCCCTCCGCCGACTATCCCGAGCGCTACGAAGGCATGCTGGTGCGCCTGCCGCAAACGCTCTACGTGACCGAAATCTACCAGCTTGGCCGCTTTGGGCAGGTGACCCTCTCCTCCGGAGACCGGCTGCAGGAGCCAACCAACCTGGTCTCGCCGGGCACGGACGCCAATGCGCTCCAGGCCGCCAACAACCTCAATAGCATTTTGCTCGACGACAACCTGAATAACCAGGATCCCGACCCGGTCCTGTTCGGCCGGGGCGGCAACCCGCTTTCTGCCAGTAACACCCTGCGCGGCGGCGACAGCGCCACCGGTATCGTGGGGGTAATGACCTACACCTGGGCAGGCAATTCGGCCAGCGGGAACGCTTACCGCGTGCGGCCAATCGACGCCCTGGGGGGCGGTGTGCCCGATTTCCAGGCCGCCAACCCGCGCCCAAATAGCTCACCCGCGCCGGCCGGCCGGCTTCGCGTGGCCGGGATGAACCTGCTCAACTTCTTCAATACGTTCGGCAGCGACTGCACCCTGGGCGTCGGCGGCGATCCCACCGACTGCCGTGGGGCCGATAACTCCACCGAATTCGACCGCCAGTGGGCTAAAACCGTGGCCGCCGTCACCGGCACCCAGGCTGATATTATCGGCGTGACCGAGATGGAAAATAACGGTTACGGGCCGGACAGCGCCATCCAGTTCCTGGTGGACAGGCTCAACGACGCCACTGCGCCGGGCACGTACGCCTTCATCGATGCCGATGCCGCCACCGGGCAGGTCAACGCCCTGGGCACCGACGCCATCAAGGTTGGGCTGATCTACAAGCCCGCCAAAGTCACCCCGGTGGGAACCACGGCGGTGTTGAACAGCCCCGAATTCGTCACCGGCGGCGATTCGGCCGACCGCAACCGCCCCTCCCTGGCACAGGCTTTCCAGGAAGTGTCCAGCGGGGCCAGCTTTGTGGTGGATGTCAACCACCTCAAGAGTAAGGGCAGCGCCTGCGACGCGCCGGATGCCCTGGACGGCCAGGCCAATTGCAACACAGTGCGCACCAACGCGGCCAACCTGTTAACAACCTGGCTGGCCGGCGACCCGACCGGCACCGGCCAACCGGACGTGCTCATCGTCGGGGACCTGAACTCCTACGCCAAAGAAGACCCGATCACGGCCATCCAATCGGCCGGTTACACCAACCTGGTGGCTGCCTTTGAAGGCGACCAGGCCTACTCCTACGTGTTCGACGGCGAATGGGGCTACCTGGACCACGCCCTGGGCACGGCCGGGATGACGCCGGAGGTAGTCAACGTCGCCGACTGGCACATCAATTCGGACGAGCCGACCGAACTGGACTACAACACCGACTTCAAGTCCGCCGGCCAACTGGTTTCGATGTACAGTCCGGATGAATTCCGCGCCTCGGACCACGACCCGGTGCTGGTGGACATCAACCTGGACAGCCAGGCGCCCACCGTCAACATCCACGTCACGCCGGATGAGCTCTGGCCTCCGAACCATAAATACGTCAACGTAACCGCCAGCGTCACGGCCACAGACGATACCGATCCCTCCCCCACCATCCAGCTCGTTTCGGTCACCTCCAACGAACCGGATCAGGCTGAACCGGGCGACAAGCCCAACGACATCGTCATCCTGGACGATTTCCACTTCCAGTTACGGGCCGAACGGCTCGGCAATGGAAATGGGCGGGTTTATACCATCACCTACAGCGTCAGCGACGCCGCCGGCAACGTCACGGTCAAGTCGGCCGAAGTTACCGTGCCCAAGAACCAATCACACAAAGGGCATTAGTTCCAGTTAAAATAAAAAAAGCGGGTCGCGGTGAATACCGCGACCCGCTTTTTTATTAATCGCTATGCCTCTAATACCGGCACTTTATCGAACTGGCTGTTGTACAGTTCGGCGTAGAAGCCGCCCTGCGCCAGCAGTTCCTCGTGATTGCCCTGCTCGACGATGTCGCCGTCGCGCATCACCAGGATCAGGTCGGCGTTGCGGATGGTGGACAGGCGGTGGGCGATGATGAAGCTGGTGCGGTTTTGCATCAGCGCATCCATTGCTTTCTGAATGAGCACCTCGGTCCGTGTATCGACCGAACTGGTGGCCTCGTCCAGAATAAGCACTTTCGGATCGGCCAGCACGGCTCGCGCGATGGTCAGAAGCTGCATTTGCCCTTGCGAGACGTTGCTGGCTTCTTCATTGAGCACCATCTGGTACCCTTCCGGCAGCGTGCGCACGAAGTGGTGCACGTGGGCAGCCTTGGCGGCCGCGATAACCTCAGCATCGGTCGCATCCGGGCGGCCATAGCGGATATTTTCCATAATGGTCCCGTTGAACAACCAGGTATCCTGCAGCACCATGCCGAAGATCTTGCGTAAGTCCTGGCGGGTGAAATCCTGGATGTTGTGGCCATCCACCAGGATAGCGCCGCTGTTGACATCGTAGAAACGCATTAGCAGCTTGACCATGGTGGTCTTACCGGCCCCGGTCGGGCCAACGATGGCGATCTTTTGGCCAGGTTTTGCCACGGCTGAAAAATCGTTAATGATCGTTTTTTCCGGGTTATAGCCGAAATGGACGTGCTGGAACTCAACCTCGCCGACCACATGAGTGAGTTTCACCGGGCTGGTCGTCTCGAGGATTTCATCTTCTTCGGCCAGGAACTCGAACACCCGCTCGGCCGCGGCAGCCGTCTGCTGCAAGATGTTGGAAATGTTGGCCAACTGGCCGATCGGCTGAGTGAACGAGCGCACATATTGAATGAAGGCCTGGATATCGCCAACGGTGATGGCGTTGCGGATGGCCAGCCATCCGCCCAGGATGGATACGGCCACGTAGCCCAGGTTACCGATGAAGTTCATGATCGGCATCATCATGCCGGACAGGAATTGTGACTTCCAGGCTACATCGAAGAGGGTATTGTTATACACATCGAATTGCTCGACGCTCTTCTCTTCGCCGTTGAAGGCTTTCATGACCGTGTGGCCGCCGTACATTTCTTCCACGTGGCCGTTGACATGCCCCAGGAAGTCCTGCTGTTGTTTGAAGTAAATTTGCGACTTTTTGATCACAAAACTGGTGACCAGCATGGAGAGCGGCACGATCACCAAAGCCACCAGGGTCATCATCCAGCTGATCGAGAACATCATCACCAACACGCCGATTACGGTGATCACCGAAGTGATCATCTGGGTCATGCTCTGGTTCAAGGTCTGGCTGACCGTATCCACATCGTTGGTGATGCGCGAAAGTACTTCACCCTGGCTGGTGCGGTCGAAATACTTCAGCGGCATGCGGTTGATCTTCTCGGAGATATCCTTGCGCATCCGGTAGGTGATATCCATCGAAACCGACGACATGACCCAACCCTGGATATAGCTGAATACCGATGAGAACAGGTATAGCCCGGCCACGGTGAGCAGGATATTGCCGATATAGGCAAAGTCGATGCCCGTTCCGGTGCCGGCGATCTGGCCCAGCACGCCCTCGAATAGCTTGGTCGTGGCTTTACCCAGAATCTTAGGGCCAACAATGCCAAATACCGTAGAGCCAATTGCAAAAAATAAGACGACGGCAATGGAAAGGCGATAAGCGCTCAGGTACTGGATCAATTTACCCATCGTACCTTTAAAGTCGCGGGCTTTTTCTCCTCCGCCCATCATCGGGCCATGGCCGCCAAAGCCGCCCATGGGTCCACGCCGCACTGGGGGGCGATTATTGTTGTTACTCGATGGCATACTCATCCCAATTCCTCCATGCGGAGCTGCGATAAGGCAATTTCCCGATAAGGTTCGCAGGAGTCCATTAATTCGTGGTGCGTGCCTTTTCCTACAATTTTGCCTTCGTCGAGCACGATGATTTGCTCGGCATTTTTGATCGTAGAAACACGTTGGGTTACGATCAGCACAGTGCTGGCAGCGGTTTTATCTTTAAGCGCTTTTCGCAAAGCAGAATTGGTCTTAAAGTCCAGGGCAGAAAAACTGTCATCGAAGATATAGATGGGTGGCTTTTTGACCAGTGCGCGGGCGATGGAAAGCCGCTGTTTCTGGCCGCCGGATACATTCTTGCCGCCTTGTGAAATCTCGGTCTCCAGGCCTTCCGGTTTGCTGTAAATAAACTCGGCCGCCTGGGCAATTTCTACCGCGTCTTGTATGGCAACATCGCTGGCGTTTTCGTCGGCATAGCGCAGGTTGCTATCGATCGTACCGGTAAACAACGGGCTCTTTTGCGGTACGTAGCCAATCTGGTCACGCAGATCGTGTTGGGTCAATTCGCGGATATCGATCCCATCGACATTGATGGAACCGCCGGTCACGTCATAAAAGCGTGGGATCAGGTTGATGATGGTCGATTTTCCGGAGCCGGTCGAGCCGATGATGGCCGTGGTCTGGCCCGGTAAAGCGGTGAAGTTGATGTCGTGCAAGACGTCCTCTTCAGCGCCAGGGTAACGGAAGGAAACGTTGCGGAACTCGACTGCTCCTTTGGCAGGGCCGTTGAGCAGGCGGGGTTTCTCCGGGTCGAGGATGGTCGGCTTGGTCTCGAGCACATCGGCAATACGGCCGCCCGAAACCGAAGCACGCGGCAAGATGATGAACATCAGCGAGAGCATCAGGAAGGCCATCACGATCTGCATGGTGTACTGCAAGAAGGCGATCATGTCGCCAACCTGCATGGCCGATTGGGCCACCTGGTGCGCGCCGATCCAGATAATCAGCACCGACAACCCGTTCATGATGAGCATCATCATCGGCATCATCACTACCATCACCCGGTTGACGAACAGGTTGGTACTGGTCAGGTCTTTATTGGCTACGTCGAAACGATTCTTCTTCAAATTTCTGGGTGTTGAACGCCCGGATGACCATCATACCGGACAGGTTCTCGCGGGTGACCAGGTTCAGCCGGTCGATCAATTTCTGAATGATGCGGAATTTCGGTAACGAGAGCGAGAAGACCACTATCACCAGGCTGATCAACACCAAAACGGCCACGGCGATGATCCACCACATGGAGGAGTCTTTGCCCAGGGCGCGGATGATTCCGCCTACGCCCATGATAGGGGCATAGAAGACCATGCGGACCATCAGGACGATCACCATTTGGATCTGAGTGATGTCGTTGGTCGTTCGGGTGATCAGCGATGCGGTTGAGAAATGATCGAACTCGGTATTGGAGAAACTCTCTACCTGTTCGAACACACCCTTGCGCAAATCGCGGGAAACACCGGCAGCCGTCCGCGCCGCCAAAAGGCCGACCGAAACCGTACAGGCAGCCGACAAGAGCGAAAGCAGCAGCATAATGACGCCGGTCTGGATGATGTAATTGGTCTGCATCTTGCCGGTATCGACACCCAACGCGTTGTATTCGTCTTTGACTGCCCCAACGGCCGATTGGATGATCAGGCTGTTATCCATCGAACCGAACTTCTGGTCAATGGCCGCGGTCATCTGGGAAAATTGCGCCGCCGGGAGCTGGCTCAACAGGGTGAACACGTCCATTCCCGCCGGGATTTGGGAAAGGTTAAAGTTGAGACCGCTTCCCAATTCAGAGGCTTTGGATGGGTCCGCCACCACCTGTTGGATGGTAGAAACGATCAGAAACGATTTCCCCAATACCGGATTCAGCACATCTCTTTTAGCCTGGTCGATCTGGTTCAAGACATAAACCGGTTCATTGGCCAGGTCCGGGTAATCTTTGAGATAAGTGCTGTAATCAGCCGAGTTCTGGTCCACCAGGGTATAGTTGCCCAATACCTCGGCTTTTTGATCGGCGCTCATGAACAGGGTCAGCCGGTTCATTTCGCTCTGTCGGATGGCGCTCGGGACGGCATCCACGACGCCACCCTGCTGGATGCCGTTGTTGACAATGTTGGACATGTAATCCGGCAAAGCCAGGTCACAATTGGCCTGGACGAACAGCAAGGCAATTGAGAGCAGGATCAGCAGGATGTAAGGTTTTAAATATTTGACCAGTCTTAGCATGGCCTAACGATCTCCTCGAGATTGAAGCTGGATGTAGCGGCTCGTTTCAACATACCGTCCAGTGGATCGTTATGGCAGAGCCGGTCATTGTAATTTTGAGGTCCTAATAAGCACCTTTGCATAAAAACTCCAAGAATAGATTTGTAAATACATGTAACCAGTTCACGAATTTGAGGTGTTTGCGGAGGCGAAGCTCTGCAAACACCTCAAATTCGCTGTTCTTACCCATTTCTTTTCAAGACCAGGTATTTTAGATCATAAGAAGGAAATGTGTAGGAATTGTGAAGCGAAAACGGATAAATTGTTTAGTTTAAAAATTCAACCCGGTCATCGTTCTCCTGAAAATTCGTACAGCATAATTTCTGCTTCGAGTTGTTTACCCTCGAAACGAAATATTGCAGCCTGAATAAAGCCGCTGTGAATGCAGCGGGAGAAAGCAGTATATCCGACAATCCTTAAAGTTCAGGTTCTGGCTCAGCCATCGGATCCATCTGGCGAGATTTTTCAATCAGAAAGTTAAAGGTCCTGCCCACTTCGGCTTGTTCTGGTTCCGACATTGTAGCCACCAGGTCTTCCATCCAGAGTTGGCGGGCCCGAATTGTTCCCTTGAGCACCTGACGGCCCTTGTCCGTCAAGGCAATTTGCTTCAGCCGCCGGTCGTGCGGATCTTCATTGCGCATGACCAGGTCCTGCTGGACCAGGCGGTCGACCAACTGGCTGGCGGCCGCACTGGTCACGCCTAACTCATCGCCGATGTCATTGATCCCGCAAGGGGTTCCCTGGTTGATTCGAAATAGGGCGCCGACCTGCGACATGGTCAACCCGCTTTCTTTGGTGTACTGAATAAAACTGCGCATGGACTGGTGCATAAAGATATGCATCCATTTACTATAGATTTCAGTCACCTCAGTTTTTGATTGCATACCTTAACCTTTCTAAATCGTTAAACGCGCTTAAATATATAGCCGGCTTTACAAACTGTCAAGGGCTAAAGAAGAATATTAATGAAATCTTTACAATTATGATAAGGGAGGAGGGATTTATCCGGACAAAATCAGTCCGGTTACAATTGGTTTACAACCCCTGTTTAGCAGTTTTCAGGCAGGCGATCCTGACCTATACTTAAACCGGGAAACCTATTCGGCGGTTGGGTGAATTGTCTAAAAACGGTTACAAACCCGTCCGAATCCAGGTACAAATAACCAAAAACTAACCAAAGGCATTGACTCGTCGTTCATTTTCATTTAATGTAAATCTGGTGTGAAATCTGCACGTTTTCCCCATCCCTTTATGGAGTAGCATGGGCAACCCACTCAAAATCAGCCATATTTTTCGAAAATTTAACAACCGGTCATCCAGGGCGGGCCAGCGTGGGCAGTCTTTTCTGGAGCTGGCCCTGGTCTTACCGATTCTATTGATCTTGCTGCTCGGCCTGGTGGAAGTAGTCATCTTTATCGGTCGCTACCTGGACCTGCTGGACCTGACCCGCGAGGCGGCCCGGTTTGCTTCGGTGCGTGACCCAGACCCAACCACATTTACGAATGGGTTAATTCCTGATTGCGGCAACCCCCAATATTACAACTTCTACTTCAGCGCGGCCTGCGTGCTTTCTCCACCGGATACTAACGACAAGGGCAAAAGCCCCGAGACGTACAATACCAGCCTGTGCCCCCTGGATTTAAATGCCGACCGCAATGCTGCGGGGAATGAAGCCAGCAGCTTTTGTAACGGTCTAAATCCCTATGTGTATATCAACCCGGCCACCGATGATGTGGTCATCAGCGTCTTCACCGTTACCAGTGACCGCTATGCTGGGACAAACAAGACCTGCCCGGAGGGGCAAGACCAATGTGTCACCGGCTCTCAGCCCGCGGGAGGCCCCTGGGCCCTTTCAGACAACGACGCCAACTCAACCAATAATGACAACTGGACCAGAAATTGCGACGGCGAAGTCGTCCGCACCCAGCCTTACTATACCGAAGAGAAAGTTAACGAGCTACTCACCCAGGACAATCTGCTTCCCGGCCGTGGTTTCGTGGCCGTCGAAGTGTATTACTGCTATCACCAGGTATTGAATATCCCCATCTTTACCCAGTTTGTTCCTAACCCCCTTCAAATTCATGCGTACACCATCATGCCCCTCCCTGCGGCCCAACCGACTCCGACAAATGTCCCTTAAACGTAACCCCTTAAAACGATTGTTTTCCGGCCAGGTTTCCGCCCCTGAAACCCGTGGCCAGGTGCTGGTCATCTTCGGCGTTTCTCTGCTGGTCCTGATCTTTTTCGTCGGCCTGGCCATCGATGCCGGCTCGTTGTACGTCACCTACGGCCAGCTTAAGCGTGCGGTGGATGCGGCCTCGGTCGCGGCCGCCAACACCTTCAAGCGCGGCGAATCGGTCAATTCGATGACTGCGGCTGCCGAGGAAGTCTTGCGCTTGCAAAACGTGGACCTGACCACGGTGGATTTACAGGTTTATATCTGCGACGAAAACGGCGACGGGATTCGCGATGCTGCCCTGCAAACCGAAGCTCCCCAATTTTACGAGCGCTGCCCCAACGCGGAACAGTCGCCGCGCAAGCTGGTGTGGGTACAGGCCACCCAAAAGGCGCCTTTCTATTTTCTCTCCCTGTTGGGCTTTCACTCGGTCAACCTTTCCACCAACGCCATCGCCGAGGCCGCCCCGATAGATTTGATCCTGGTCATCGACGTGTCCGAGTCGATGAGCGCCAAGACCGGAAACTACGTGCCGCAAAACTACAACCCAAACGACCCTTCCGCTGGCTGTAACGACCAGACCCAGAGCCAGACCGATAATTCCGCGGCTTGCCAGCCCATGTGGGACGCAAAAAACGCGGCCTCACGTTTGATCGACACCCTGTACCAGGGCTACGACCGGGTGGGTATTGTCACGTTTGATTCCCAATCACGGGTCATCACCGGCCTGACCGAAGATCTGGGGACCGCTAAAGAGAAGCTGTGGAAACAGGTTGCCGTCCACTATGACCCACCTTACGACTACATTTGGGAAAACTGGAAAGACCATGGCGCCATCAACATGGTCAACCCGGATGATATGGACGGGGATGGCCGCGATTACGATGACCCCGGTAAGCTGGGCTACACTTGCCCGGATTTCAGTAATCCTGCTAATGCTACGATTTTGGCCGACCGCTGGTGGTCGGTAGATGAAGGCGCACCAGACGTGTATGGTTGGGGGGGGGTACCCTGCGACGATCCAAACGTGGAAGATGCCTACGACTGGAACCAGGATGGCATCTACGATCAAACCGACGCGAACGCTACCCAGGCGTATTTCGATTACTACCAGCCTTATTACAATCCAAGTGGCGGAACTACCCGCGGGGTCTCCTTCTCGCCGGTTTCTACCTGCACCGGCTGTGGGTTGCGCGAAGCCTCCAACCAGTTCAAGGCGGACGGACGGCCGGGTTCGGTCTGGGTGATGGTCTTCCTCTCGGATGGCGCCGCTAACCTGAGCGATACCCCCGGTTCCGGTGGCACAGGGATGGGAGACACCCCGGATACCGGCGGGCTGATCTCACCTACCCTGCCGGATGGCTTTTGCGGCGGTGCTTTTGAAAGTAACCTGGCATACACTTTTTGTATGGATCGTGAAATATCGCCGCGCTACTGCCTTTACGATACGCCGGCGGACGACCCGACCCACCAATACCGCCACATCGAAGAATGTGCGGCCGATGTCTCGAACGCCGATAAAATCGACGTGTCGTCCGGTAATCTGAACCAAATCCGCCTGTATACTCCGGTGGATTACGCCATGGATATGACCGATGAAGCCGCCTTGACCAAATCGGCCAACCCGAACGAACCATTGGGGAATGACCTGGCGATCTATTCGATTGGGTTAAACGTCCCACTCGAAAACAGCGCGGCTGAACCTTTGCTGCGCTATATGGCCGCCGTCGGCGATGACGGCGACCGCACCACCGATCCTTGCAGCGGTATTGCCGCCGGCCGTAACTGCGGACAGTATTATTACACTTCCAATTCGAGCGACCTGGCCAAGATTTTCGACGATATTGCCTCACGTATCTATACCCGGATTACCGAATAACCGCCTGGGCCGAAAGGGAAAAGAACATGGTCCAACCGAATTCAACCACCCCCAAAATCATCCGTAACTGGAACCGCCTGCGCGCTCAAAGCCTGGTGGAATTTGCCATCGCACTGCCTTTCTTGCTGATGCTGGTCTTTGGCATCATCGAATTTGGGCGTTTCCTGCAAGCCTGGCTGGCGCTAGAAAACGGCGCCCGCTTCGGCGTCCGCTACGCCATCACCGGCAACTACAACCCGGATTATTGCCAGGCCGCCGGTGAAGCCCTGGGGTTGGGAAGTGATGACATCCTGGACGGCTCTTACGATTGCCAGGTGCCGCAATCGGTTACCAATTGGGAAGACGAAACCAATGCGCTGATGGACTGGGCGCGCCTGCCGTCGATCCGCGATGCGGCCCTGGCCGGCGCCACCGGCATCGCCTGGGACGACGCATCGGATGTATCCGGCGATTACCAGGCTTACCTGGCCAACGCTTACGCCACCAGCGACCTGAGCCAGACGGACCGCGGCGACCCTGCCCTGCCCGGCTATTTCAATGTGACCGTTTGCTCTAACCGGGTCGAGCCGGTCGAGGGATCTTCGAATCAATATAAGGTTTTCCAGTTCGATCCCAACCCGCTCTATTACACGCCCAACGACCCCGACAAGCTGAACGATTACCAGTTCCCCGATTACTGCGAACAGGCCATCGGCTCGGTGGATGGTAACGTGTTTACCCAGACCGGCATCGAACATTACGTGGATGACGCCGGCGGTCCAGGCGACCGGGTGCGGGTTGTGCTGACCTATCGCCACCCCTTGATTACCCCCTTCCTGAGCGCCCAATGGCAAACCCTGCGCATCACCGCCCAGCGCGAAGGCCTGGTCGAAAAATTCCGTACCTCACGCGTTACCGGCCTGACGGGCGCCATCGGCCAGGCG
This sequence comes from uncultured Chloroflexia bacterium, assembly GCA_963704755.1. Lineage (GTDB taxonomy): Bacteria > Chloroflexota > Anaerolineae > Anaerolineales > Anaerolineaceae > Bellilinea. The sequence continues at coordinate 2,881,525 of OY969938.1, read as the reverse complement.
GCATTCTGGACGCTTTCTCCGCCTCCACCCTCGGATACACCTCTGCCTTCTAATACACCCGAACCCTATTACTGTGACGGCGCCGGAACGGTTTTGCATCAGGTATGGGAAAACATCGGCGGCACATCGATCAGCGATTTGACCAGCGACCCGAATTATCCCTATAACCCGGATATCACCGATTACCTGCCCAGCTTCGAAGGCCCAACCAATTGGGCCGATATGTATGGTACCCGGATGCAGGCATACCTGTGTGCGCCTTACGACGGAGATTATCATTTCTATATCGCCTCGGACGACAACGGTTCTTTGTTGATGAGCGCAGACCAGAACGTCAGTGGGGCCAGCCAGATCGCCTATGTCCCCGATTGGACTGACTCGGAGCAGTGGGGCAAGGAAGCTTCCCAGGAGTCTGGGGTGGTGCATCTACAGCGCGGCCACCTGTACTATATCGAAGCATTTAGCAAAGAGGGCGGCGGAGGCGATAACCTGGCGATCGGTTGGGCCGGCCCCGGCATTACCGACAGCCTGGACAGTACCCCGGTGGTGATCGATGGTCGCTACCTGGTACCGCTTTCCCCCGAGCCAACCCCCACCGCAACGCCGCCGGCCACTTATTGTACCGGAGCCGGGTCAGTGTTACGCCAGTGGTGGCTGAATATCTCCGGCGGCGCCGTCAGTGATTTGACGTCCAATCCGCGTTATCCAAACGACCCGGATGGGAATAATTACCCCACCACCTTCGAAGCCCCAATCAATTGGACCTATCGCAGCGGCAGAAGAAATGTAAATTACGACAATTACGGTACCCGGATGCGCGCTTACCTGTGCGCGCCCTACGATGGAGACTACGTCTTCTATGTGTCCTCCGACGACAACGGGGCGCTCTATATGAATACTGCCGGGCAGAGTGCAAGCCAAAAGGTGTTGATCGGCTCGGTCGGCGGCTATACCGGTTCAGAGGAATGGGACAAATACAGTTCTCAAAAATCCGCGGTCATTCATTTGCAAGCCGGCCAGTTGTATTACATGGAAGCCCTGATGAAGGAAAATACCGGCGACGATAACCTGGCGGTCGGCTGGGCCGGAGACACGATCACCGGCAGTATCGATAGCGAACCGGTCGTGATCGACGGGCGCTATCTCGTTCCATTGACACCTGAAGCGACCTCGACGCCTACGATCACACTCACACCCTCCAACACCCCTACCAAGACTCCGGTGACTCCCTCCAAGACACCGACCCCGGTGACGCCGTCCTTTACACCATCCAAAACACCGATCCCATCGCATACATTCACGCCCTCCAAGACGCCTACCAAGACGCCGGTAACCCCATCCAAGACGCCCACGCCGGTGACACCGACCAAAACCCATACACCGGTCACGCCTTCCAAGACGCCTACCCCGGTGACGCCTTCCAAGAACTCCTACACCCGTGACACCCACCAATACCAAGTCGCCGACACCGGTGACGCCTTCCAAGACGCCAACCCCGGTGACACCCACCAAGACACCAACGATATCGCCGCCCACCGCTACCCGCACACCCAAGCCCACCTGCCCATACTCTGCTGACCAGGGTGGCTGCACGCCGGTGCCTTAATCTGAAAGCCCGTTACGTATTATGTTGGAATGGCTGCCCCAGAGAAGTTCTTTGGGGCAGCTTTAATCCATATTTTCCTCCCAAGAAAATCCAGGCGAAGGATTAACCGCCTGTTGGCCATCACCCGAATTCAGCATCCATAAATAGCGGAGCGTATTTATTGATGAACAGGCGCAGGCAGACTCTTCAAGAAAAATCAAGTTCGCAGCCCGGCATGTCCTCTCCCGGCTGGAGATTGGCGCTCTATTTTCTGGCCGGAGGCGTGGCCATCCTGGGAATTTCTTTCCTGGTGCTTAACCAGGTCTATTCGGACCCCTCGCTCTCCGGTGAGGCCAAGCTGAGCCTGGTCTTCGTACTGCTTTTCTTCGTCCTGGGGTTCAGTGTCGGCGGATTAGGTTATGTGATCCGGATCAGCCTGCAGCGTTCCAATGCCAACCCCATCCTGGTGGCGCTGCTGATGGCCTACGGCCTGCCGCTGGCGGTTTTCCTGGTGCTGTCGGGCATCCTGGCCAGCTTACCCGGCCCAATCCCGGGGGCTTTACAAAATTTTGCTCTTTTTTCCGACCTGTATTCAGGCCAACCCTGGCTGTTCATCTGGCAGGCCATTATCCTGGCCTTTTTCAGCCGGCTGCCCGAACGCTCTGCAGAAGGCCGTGTGCCACTCCTCAAGACCCCTTACCTGCCGGCCAGCCTGTTGAGCGGGATATTCATCGGCTTGATCGCGGCTTTTTCCTTCAGCCTGGGGGCCGGCATCCTGGAAAATTCCCCCACCGGCCAGACGTTGGCCAGCTCGCTGGATATGCCCCTGGTAGTGCGCCTGATTACCCTGGCGATTGCCCTGGTCGTGGCCCCCTGGGCCGAAGAGCGCTTCTTTCGCGGCGAGATTCTTTCGCGTTGGCAGCCGCGCCTGTCCAGGGTCTGGGCCTTTCTGGCTGTGGCGGTGCTGTATGCTACCTTGCAATTCCGCCCGCTGCTGTGGGCGCCGGCTTTTCTGGCCAGCCTGGGGTTTTCCTACCTGGCCGAGCGCACCGGCCAGGTCCGCACGGCGATCATTGCCCATGCGGTGGTCAATTTGATCCTGTTCCTGATCGGCTGGTACCTGGTTATTTAAGATATTTGGTGTTTGTTGTTGGGCGGCTAAGCCGCCCAACAACAAACACCAAATATCTTTCGAATAAATTAAAGGATGTGCCAGTGGCAAAAGAAAACCAAGACCTCACCCTTGATATCCAGCCGCTCACGCGGGAGCGCTGGCCCGACCTGGAAAAACTGTTCGGCAAGAACGGCGCCTACAGCGGATGCTGGTGCATGTACTGGCGCGTCACACGCTCCGAGTTCAGCCGTAACGCCGGCGAGGGCAACCGCCAGGCTTTCAAAGCCCTGGTCGATGCGGGCGAGATCCCCGGCGTACTGGCTTATTGGGATGGCGAGCCGGCCGGTTGGTGTTCACTGGCCCCGCGCGAGCAGTATGCCTCACTGGAGCGTTCAAACATGCTCAAACGGCTGGACGAACAGCCGGTCTGGTCGATCGTGTGCTTCTTCGTCGGCAAGCCTTACCGCAACCAGGGCCTGCTCCTACCGCTTCTGAAAGGCGCGGTCGGCTACGCGGCCGGCCGGGGCGCTCGCATCATCGAGGCCTACCCGGTCGAGGCGGGTGAAAAGCGCATCCCGCCGGTCAGCAGTTACATGGGCCTGGCCGAAACCTTTTGCCAGGCCGGCTTCGTCGAGGTCGCCCGACCGTCCCACGCCCACACCATCATGCGCTACGAAGTCTCGCTTTGAGATAGGCCACGGATGGACACAGATGCACACAGATAAATCGCAAAAAGATCGCTATATATTTAGGAAGCGGCAATGCCGCTTCCTAAATATATAGCGATCTTTCTTCTGTTTTTTTCGTTAGGTACAAAAAAAATCAAAGGTAGCTACTCAGACTCTAGATAAAAAGTCCCTGAAGTTGAGGTATTTGTGCAAGCTTCGTTTGCACAAATACCTCAACTTCAGGGCTCTTTCTTGTCTGACTGAGTAGTTACAAAAAAAGTTTTTATCTGTGTGCATCTGTGTCCATCTGTGGTCAATATCAGGCCCGAATGGCAATATAATTATTGAAAATTCCCCTGGAAAGCGCCTGATATGACCGAGCTTCTCTATCAAACCGACAGTTATTTAAAAGAATTCGATGCCAGCGTGACAGCGGTGGATGCAGCCAACCACGCTATTCTCCTGGACCGCACCGCCTTTTACCCGGGCGGAGGCGGCCAGCCATACGACCTGGGCCTGGTCTCCTACGACGGCGAGGACTGGACCCTGCTGCGCGCTCGCAAAGCACCGGATGGGATCTGGCACAGCCTGGCGGAAGAAGCCCCTCTGCCCTCCATCGGGACCCACCTGCACGGCGTGATCGATTGGGAACGCCGCTACAAGCTGATGCGCACCCATACGGCCATGCACATCTTGTGCGGGACCGTTTTTCGCGATTATGGCGCCCTGGTCACCGGCGGGGACATGGAACCGCTCAAAGGACGTATGGACTTCGAATTCGAGAACCTCTCGAAAGAGCTGGTCGCGGTCATCGAAACGGTGGTCAACCAGGAAGTCCAGAATGCCCACCCGGTGCAGGTGCGCATTCTGCCCCGTGCCGAGGCGTTCGCCATCCCCGACCTGATCCGCACCAAGATTAACCTGCTCCCACCCGAGATCAGCGAGATCCGCACTGTCGAGCTGGTGGGCCTGGACCTGCAAGCCGACGGCGGCACCCACGTGGCCAACACAAGCGAGGTCGGCAAAGTGCGCGTGGTGGATTATAAGAGCAAAGGCAAGATCAACAAGCGCATCTACCTGGAAATCGACGATAAACTTTTTGGGCTGAGGTCTTGTTAGCCCCGGCCAGGTTGGCGCAAACAAAACCCAGGAAATTAATCGATCAGGCCCTGCAAGATCGGCAATGCGGCCCGAATGGCCCGCCCGCGGTGGCTGACCTGGTTCTTCAGTTCCTCCGGTAATTCGGCCATTGTGCGGTCGAACTCGGCCATAAAGAAAATGGGATCATAGCCAAACCCGTTCTGGCCGCGTTCCTCGGGGATGATGAAACCGTCACAACGGCCATGGGCAAGTTCAAGCGGTCCATTCGGGCTGGCGATCGCAACCGAGCAGGTAAAGTGAGCCGCCCAGCCAGGCATTCCGTCGGCGAGGGGATAACTGTGCAAATTTTGCAACAGCAAAGCCCGCCGGTCGGCATCGGTGGCATGCGGGTCGGGCGAGTAGCGGGCCGAGTACAGGCCCGGCGCGCCGTCCAATGCATCCACTTCCAGGCCGGAATCGTCGCCCAGGCAGACCAGTCCGCTGGCCTGGCAATAAGCGCGGGCCTTGAGCGCAGCGTTTTCAGCAAAAGTGCTGCCGGTCTCGGCCACATCCAGATCCAGGTGCAGATCGGTGGGCAAGAGCAGTTCAAAAGGCAAACAGGCCAGGATGGCTTGAATTTCACGAAGTTTTCCTGTATTCGAGCTGGCGATAAGAAGTTGCATTTGTTAATAACCTATATTTTTATAATATTAATCTTAATTTCTTGACGAGACCATATCGCTATGCTATAATAGCGCTACTCGGTATTATAACTACGAATAACTTCCTGTGACATCTTCTCGCTTCCCTCTGCGAATTAATGTTGGATTCCTGATTAATCAAACGATCGGGACCAATCACGACTTCCCCTTTGAATTCTCGGTTGTCCAATTATCTGCGGATTTTGAACTAACTGACTTCAGTGGTGTGGCTCGTATTAGCCGGACACCCCAGGGTTTACTGGTCGAAGCAAACTTTTCCGGGAAAGTTGAACAGGAATGTGTTCGTTGCCTGGAAACCTTCGATCAGTCTCTTCAGGTTAATTACGCCGAGTTGTTCGGTTTTCGCTTCCGCCGGAATGCAGAAACCGAATTTTATATACCTCAAAGCGGTTATATCGATATTGCACCGCTTACGCGTGATTATTTTCTGTTGGAATTGCCCATTAAACCTATTTGCCGCGCCGATTGCAAGGGCCTTTGCCCGTATTGTGGGGCTAATCTCAACGAAACGGTCTGCGAGCACTATCCTCAGGCAATTTCCGGATAAACCTTTGCCGGCCGGCCAGATCAAATAAAGGGGATTCTTTTGTCATATTTGCGATTTCTCAAAGCGGTAATTATGCCCGTATTACTGGAAGACCGGGCCAAATTTCCGCGCGGTGACGGCTATCTATTTATCGCCTTGGCTCACCAGAGAATAATGTGCAGTTGGGAAGGTTCGGCCAGATCCTAGCGGGGAGTACGAATAATAGGAGGTAGTTCGTGGCTAATCCAGGCAGACGCAAGCAAAGCACTGAAAAACTGAGTATGCTGCTGGAAAAGGCAGACGTACAAGGTTATCTGACTACCGAAGATTTAATCGAAGTTTACCCGGATGTCGGTCAGGACGTGGACCGCTTCCACACGATTGTCAGCGCGCTCCGCCGGCGCGGCGTCGAATTCTTGGACCCCGAATCGGATACAACCGAAAAATATGACGACAACCTGATCGAAGGCGTCGAGGACCTGGAACCGTTCATGGGGATTGAATCGATCTCCAGCGACGATACGATCGGGCTTTACCTGAAAGAAATGTCGCGCGTGCCGCTGCTCAACAGCGAAGAAGAAACCGGCCTGGCCCAGCGGATCGAGGATGGCCGGGCTGCCCGGCGTTCTCTGGAAAAGCTGACCGTGCGCTCTTCCACGCAGCAGCGTCTGGAGCTGGAGCGCCTGGTGGAAGATGGCGACCTGGCCCGCGAACACCTGATCAAGGCCAACACCCGCCTGGTCGTCAGCGTGGCCAAGCGTTATATGGGCCGGGGTGTCCCTTTTCTGGACCTTATCCAGGAAGGGAACCTGGGACTGATGAAAGCCGTGGAGAAATATGAATATCGCCGCGGCTTCCGTTTTTCCACCTACGCCACCTGGTGGATCCGCCAGACGATCACCCGCTCCATCGCCGACCAGGGCCGCACCATCCGCGTGCCGGTGCATATGGTCGATCGCATCCGCCAGTTGTACCGCTCCAGCCACGAACTGGAGCAAAAATTGGGGCGGGTCCCCAACAACGAAGAGCTGGCCAATGCCATGGGGACCACGGCAAACAAGATAGACTGGATGATGCGCGTCTCATGGCTGCCGCTCTCGCTGGAAAGCCCGATCAACGACGACGAAGAAGACTCCGAGTTGGGCATGTTCGTCGAGGACCAGCTTACCCCTTCGCCCATCCAGAGCGCCTATAACAAAATGCTGCGGGAGAAGGTCGAGGCCGTTCTGGAAACGCTGCCCCCGCGCGAAGCACGCATCCTGCGCCTGCGTTTCGGTCTGGATAACGGCCACACGTATACCCTCGAAGAGGTCGGCCAAAAGTTCGGCCTGACCCGTGAGCGCATCCGCCAGATCGAAAGCAAAGCCTTGCGCCGCCTGCGTCACCCGCGCCGGTCCCGGCAGTTGAAAGAATACCTGTAGTATAGCTTTTCAAGCCAGGATTACGCTTCGTTTCAAAACCTGCCCACCGGCCGCCTCTCCGCCGGAAGAAGAGCACCAGGTGGCATTCTATACCTCATTTCAAATCAGCGACAACCAGCAGTCAACGCCTTGTCTCTCCCAGAATGGCTGGTAAGCGTGTATGCCGGCTAAATGCGATATCTTAGAGTATGTTAATAAATAATTAACAAACCCATGGTATACTGAAATCATAACCAAAGAAAAGTTGTGCACGGCTTTCCCAAAAGCCTGAAGGGCAAACGAAAGCCAGGTGCACTTAGGCTACGAATTGGATTGGACAGCAGCACCTGCCAGTCGGTGCTAAACCAAAACTAGAACACCCGGCCGATTTTGCCGTGCTACCGCTCAAGCCCATAGAAACTGGGCGATTTTGCGTTTACCTGATTATCCAGGTTGTCCGGCCAATTGGTAGCGCAGCAGAAAGGAGTTCGATAATGATCGACAAAACCTTAATGGAAGAGTACAAGGAAAAGAGTCAAAAACCGATTGGACGGATCAATAACGAACTGCACCCGCGCCTTGTTGGGGATACAAAGCCCATCCAGCACGAGCGAGGATTACTCAACAATGAGATTGATCCCGAAGAACACTCACTGAAAGAAAACCTCGAGCCGGAAATTGGCCGGGTGAATAACGAAATCAACCCAGACGAGCCTGTTGGTGTAACCGAAGAACAGCCCGTCGGGGTGATCAACAACGAAATTACCCCGGAAAAATAGCCCGTCGACCGGATAAGCCGGAAGGTTATCCCCTTCCCGGCTTCTAAATACAACCAGAGGTTGCCCAAAATGATTTGGGGCAACCTCTGGTTGTATTCTGGGAAAGAGCCGTATTTTTAGCCGGAGTTTTTGGCCTGGTGTTCCTTTTTGGCCGCAAGCGGGAGCGAGTAGTCGCTGCTCCAGTGCTCGATTTTTTCCAGGTAAGCGCTGAACCCGCTGGCGATCGCGGCCGGCTGCTCCAGCATCACCAGGTGGCCGGCTCCGGAGAGGGTATCCAGATGCGCTTCCGGGATGTTCTCGGCCAGGTAGCGGGATTGGGATGGCGGCACAAAGCGGTCCTCGCGACCGCAGGCGATATAGACCGGCACACTGATTTCGGTCATCCGGTTGCGCAAGTCGAACTGGGCACAGGCAGTCCAGTCGTTGTACAGGATACTCGGCCGGGTAGATTTAAGCGCCTCCAGCGAGCGCGCTGCCAGCGCCGGGCTGGTCTGCGGCGAGAGGGATAACGCGTGGATCGTCTGAAGGGCTGCCGAAGCGCTGGCCGGATTGCTGAGATAGTCCAGCAGGTTGGGAGGCAGATTAAAAAAGGCTCCGCTGGAGATCAGGGCCAGGCCGGCAACATGCTGGGGAAAATCGATGGCCAGGTTCAGGGCAATGGCTCCGCCCAGCGAATGCCCGGTAAAAATGGCCTGGTACATGCCCAACTCGGCCATAAACGCGATCAAAGCCTCACAGTAGCCGGCCACCGATTGGTAGCCTACCCCGGCCGAAGCCCCATGGCCAGGCAGGTCGAGCGCATATACCGTATGGCCGGAAATCCGGCGCAGCTCAGCCGGCCAGCTCAGGCGTGAACTGCCCGCCCCATGGATCAAAACCACGGGCTTTTGCTCGTGACTGCCTTTGGAAAAAAGGGAGTAATAAATTCCGGCTGCTTTTGGCATTTTGGGTAAATTGTTTATTCGTTGGGATCGACGGCGACCAGGCCACGCTGCAAGCGGTCGATGGCATCCTCGGTGAGCGGGATGACCACCTGCACCTGTGTCCCTTTACCGGGGGCCGTATCGATATGCAGCACAGAATTGATCAGTTCGGCGCGTTCGCGCAGGTTGATCATCCCCAGGCTGCCGCGTTTATCATAAGAAGACGTCACATCGGCCAAGTCGAACCCTTTACCGTCATCGATGACCTCGAGCAGGGCCAGGTCGTGGTCCGAGCCAACATAGCGCAGCCGGGCCAAAATCTCGCTGGCCTGGGCGTGTTTGCGCGCATTGTTAACCGCCTCTTCCACAATGTAAAAGGCCACGGTCTGCTTACTCAAGTCCATCCGGTTGACGACTTCGGAATGGATATCCAGGATCACATTTTGGTCGAAGGTATCCCTCATTTTATCAGACATTTGTTGCAGTGCAGGGATTAATCCATCCGATTCGAGCGCCAGAGGCCGCAGGGTAAACAGCATGTGACGGATTTCCTGGATGGTGCGCTGGGCCATTTCTTCGATCCGGCTCAACTCGTTGGAGGCTGCCTTGGGGTTCGCTTCGAGCATCTTGCGAGCGATGTGCACCTGCAGGGCGATCGAGGTGACCGACTGAGTCGGCCCGTCGTGCAGGTCACGGGCCAATTTCTTGCGGGTCTCCTCCTGCGATTCGACAATGCGATTTTTCTCCAGTTCCACTTCCTGGAAAAGGCGCGCGTTTTGAATGGCGATGACGGCCTGGTGGGCGATCATTTCCAACACGTCCTGGCGGGCACTGGTGAAAAACCCGGCTTCGGGGTAAGCAAACAGCATCACCCCAAAAGCGTTCAACCCGCGGATCAAGGGAATACACAGGACGGACTGCGAGTTTTGGATGGCATAGGTCTGCGCCAGTTCCGCATCCGTGCTGGGATCGCTGGTCTGGCGGGGTTCCCCGGTCTGGAGCGTTTCGGCCAGGAGGCCGTTCTCGGCAGGAAAAGAGCGCCGCAAGTCGGTGGCCGTAAAACCGCGCGCTGAACCGACCTGTAAAGCCCCCTCCTCGGCAAACAACAGCACGGCTGCGACCATCTCACTCGACTCGGCCTTCTCGCCGACCGCGTTGACGCAAATATCCAGGGTGCTTTCCAGCACCCGGCGGTAATCGACGGTAGCGCTGAGGGTTTCGACCATGGCATACAGGGTTTGCAGGCGGTTGCGCTCTTCCAATTGGGCCCGTTGCTCTCCCTGCCGGCGTGAGGAGAGTTGTGCCTGGTAACGTTTCCGCAATTCGCGCATCGTGCGCAGGCCCAAATATCCCAGCAACGCACCCAGGCCGACGTTGAGCACCACCAGGGTCAGCAGCGGCCAAATCAAGGCCTGGAAAGTGCCAGACGAATTGAACCAGGCCATGACGCCGGTCTCGACCAGGGTCACCAGCGCGGTGACGATGATAGCTCCGCGCCATTCGTAATACATGGCTGCTGAAGCCAGCGCCAGCACACCCACGCCGGCCATCGGCCCGGCCAGGCCGCCGCTAAAGATAAAAAACAGCAGCGAAGCCGAAGCGTCCACGACCACATTGATCCAACGATGCCCGCCCAAGCGCTGGTTGGAAAGCGCCAGGAAGCTGAGCGCCAGATTCCATATGACCAGCAATACGGTGACGACCAACACACCGATATCTGGCTCAGGCTGCTTAAACTCGATGAGCAGGACAGTAACCAGTCCCAGCCATCGCAGCGAAATGGCGACCCAATCGGCCAGGAAGGGAAATTCAGCTTTTCGCACGTTGTTTATCATAACCGAAAACACGCAGTTTATCCACCACCGGCATCCACACCAGGCTCCCAACGAACCTTGAGCCCAACCGGCTCGTTTAAAAAAATATACGCTATCTTCCCCCTATTCTACGGGCTTCTTTTTCACCAGACCGTGTAAAATTACTACCAGGAGGAATCAATTGACGCCTGGTTTCTGGTGGATTCTGTTATCCCTGGTCCTGTATGGAGCCCTCCATTCGCTGTTGGCCTCACGGCTGGTCAAACAGGCTGTGGCGAGCCGGTTGGGGCCCCAGGGCAGCCGCTACTACCGCCTGTTTTTCTCCATCCAGGGCGGATTGACCTTTCTCCCCTCCCTGGCTCTGCTGGTTTTGCTGCCAGACCGGGCCATCTATCGCATACCTGCTCCCTGGCAGTATCTGGCATATGGCTTACAACTGGCCGGGGTGGTGATCGTCATCTACGGCGTCTTGCAGACCGGGGCGATGCGCTTCCTTGGCCTGGACGCGCTGCTGGATCCCCAGTCCGGGCAGCGCAAGCCGGTGTTGGTGACCAACGGCCTGTACCGCTGGATGCGCCATCCGCTTTATACCGGCACGCTGTTCTTTCTGTGGCTCGGCCCAACCCTGACCTGGAACGGGCTGGCCTTCAACCTGGGGGTTATGGCCTATTTCATCATCGGATCTCACTTCGAGGAGGAAAAGTTAATGGACGAGTTCGGCCGGGCTTACGCTGATTACCGCCGCCGCACCCCGGCGTTCCTGCCCCGTCTGCGCCACCCGGGATAACCCGTGCCGCTGCTGTGGTTTTCGCTGGCCTTCCTGGCAGGGATCGGGCTGGGGGCATTCACGCGCCTGCCGCTGTCCGCCTGGCTGCTGCTGGCCGGGTTGAGCCTGGCCCTGGCGTTGGGCGAACGATTCTGGGCCGGCCGTTTTGCCCGCTACCGGATCCTGAGGGCTAAAATTCCGCTGGCGGTGGGGGTATTGCTGGCGGCACTGTTCGCAGGGGCACTGTGCTGGCAGCATGCCCAGCCAAATTGGGGCCCATCCGACCTGGCCTATTACAACGATTCCGGACAGGCCGAGCTGATCGGCTGGATCGCCGCCGACCCGGACCGGCGCGAAAACGCTGTGCAACTGCGAGTCCGGGTCGAATCGATCACCCTGGAAAGCACCGGGCGGGTGATCCCGGTCGAAGGGGTGGCGCTGGTGCGCCTTTCCCCCGGCGGTAACTGGCAGTACGGCCAGCGCATCCGCCTGTGGGGCAAACCGGTGACCCCACCTTCCGGCGAAGATTTTTCCTACCAGGATTACCTGGCCCAGCATGGGGTTTACACCTACCTGTTATATCCCTCCACCCACCGGCTGGAAGGCACGTCCGGCAGCCGGGTCATGGCCGCCATTTATGGGCTGCGCCAGGCCGCGTACCGGCGCATCACGACCATGCTGCCCCAACCTGAGGCCGGTTTGCTCTCCGGCATCCTGCTTGGGCTGGAAAATGATTTGCCGGAGAGCCTGGAGAAAGCCTTCCAGGATACCGGTACGGCCCACATCATCGCCATTTCCGGATTCAACATGAGCGTGTTGTGCGCGCTTTTTGTAGGCTTCTTCGGCCGTTTTTTCCCGCGCGGCTGGACGGCCTTGCTGGCCGTTTTGGCCATTGCTACCTACACAGTGCTGGTGGGGGCCAACCCGGCCGTGGTGCGAGCCGCTATTATGAGCGGGCTGGCCGTCTTTGGGCGCCTGATCGGGAGATCCTCGGCCGGGACGACGCCCCTGGCCGGCAGCGCCATGCTGATGTGCATCTTCAATCCCTGGCTGCTGTGGGACGTCAGCTTCCAGCTTTCGTTCACCGCCACCCTGGGCCTGGTCTGGTTTGCCGATCCGCTGCAATCCGGCTTCGAGCGCCTGGCGGCCCACTGGCTCTCACCCAAGGCAGCCCACCGGCTGGCCGGGCCGGTGGGTGAAAACGTCCTGTTTACCCTGGCCGCCCAGGTGACCACCCTGCCGGTCACGCTGGTCCATTTTGGCCGGCTTTCCTTCAGCATGCTGCTCGCCAACCCGTTGGTGCTGCCCGTCCAGCCGCTGGTGATGGAATTGGGCGGGGCCGCCCTGCTGGTAGGGTCTTTTTCGACCACACTGGGCCAGGCGCTGTCCTGGCCATTGACCGCCTATACCATCCGCGCGGTGGAATGGTGCGCCCGTATTCCCGGTGGGGCAGTGAGTATCGGCACGGTCAGTGGCTGGTTCGCCGCCGGCTATTACCTGGTTTTGGGCGGCCTGATGACGGCCAAATCCTGGCTGGCGGCCGTGAGCAGCCGCATCAAACCGGCTGCGGTGCTGACCGGCCTGGGGTTGGTCACTTTATTGGCCTGGAACGTGGCTTTGCACCGCCCGGATGGACGCCTGCACCTGGCCCTGTTCGATCTGGCCGGCTCGCCGGCCGCGCTGTTGACCACCCCGGGCGGCAACCAACTCCTGCTGGGTGGGGCCGGCGGAGCCAATGCCCTTTCTTCCGCCCTGGGCCGCGAGATGAGCCTGGTCGATCGCCGCCTGGATGGTTTGCTGATCACCAGTACTTCCGCCGATGACCTGCAAAGCCTGGCCGGGCTGATCGAACGCACCCCGGCCGACCAGGTTTTTTGGGCCTTACCCCCACCGGACAAAGCCGCGGCCGAGCGGTTACAGGAAGCTGCCGGCCGGCTGGGTGCGCTTCCGCTGGCGCTGGCCCCCGGCGACGCCTTGCAGGTGGACGAGGGGGTGAAGGTGCGGGTGATCGGCTCCGGCAAATCGCTGGCCGCCTATCGCCTGGATTATGGCAACCTGTGCCTGGTCTGGCCAGGCGACCTGCCGCCTGGCGCAGTCAAAGCGGACGGCTGCATACTGGTCCTGGATGCCGATCAGCTCCGGGAGAGGGCCCTCGTGGATTGGCAGCGCATGCGCCCCCTGGCCGTGCTGGTCAGCGGGCAGCCCGCCCAGGCGCTGCCGCAGAACTGGCTATCGACCGCCGCGCTCGGGCGTATCGAGGTAGTCAGCGATGGGGGACAAATGTGGATCATTGCCGGCCAGCGGTAGCGGGTAGCTGTTAGCTGTTAGCTGTTAGCCTGTAGGGTGGGTGCAGGGCTCGTCGATAGCGCCGGCGGATCACCGGCCGGCTTGACATCCCCAACCTTGCCCGTAACCCACCATTCCCAATACCACCAAACGGTGGATTAGGGCTCTTTCCCGGCCGGCGCCGTGATAGCCCAGGGCTTCGCCCTCACCCCAACCCCTCTCCCAGAAGCGGGAGAGGGGCTTAGAAAGGCGATCCGGGATGTGATTTCACCTACTTTCGACCCTTTATGGACTGGGTCTGAGCCGATTCCTCCCCTATAGCCTCAGCTACCCCCCGGCTTAGAAAGCCGGGCTACATCTTTAAGTCAGAAAGCACCTGCCACAAGGTTTGTCACCCCCTTAATCCCCGGCCAACTGTAAGGTGGGTGGAGGGCCCATTGATCACGCCGGTGTATCACAAGCCGGCGCGAGGTCCCGGCCCTGCCCGTAACCCACCGTTCGCAAATATCACCAAACGGTAGATTAGGGCTCTTTCCCGGCCGGCGCCGTGAAAGCCCAGAGCTTCGCCCTCACCCCAACCCCTCTCCCAGAAACGAGAGAGTGGCTCACGACCCGTAGGCTAACCGCTAAAAGCTAACCGCTAAGCGCAGCCTTTCCCCCTAGCGGCCGGCCAGGCGATAGCCGACTCCCGGCACCGTCAAAATCAGGGTCGGGGAGGCCGGGTCTGGCTCGACTTTCTCGCGCAGGCGGCGGATGTGCACGTTGACGGCCCGCTCGCTCTCCAGATCAGCGGCATAGCCCCACACGGCTTCGATGATCTGGCTGCGGGTCACTGCCCGCCCGCGCTCGCGGACCAGGAAGGTGAACAGGCGGAACTCGGTCGGGCTGAGGTTGATCGGGCGGTCGTCGCGCAGTACCTGGCTGCGGGTATAGTCCACCACCAGGTCGCCGACCAGGGTGACCTGGCTGCCGGCCCCGGCAAACTCGCCGTAGGCCCGGCGCAACTGGGCACGGATGCGCGAGAGCAGCTCACGCAAACCGAAGGGCTTGGTCACGTAATCGTCCGCGCCGATCTCCAACCCAAGCACCTTGTCGATCTCGTCCTGCTGCACGGTCAAAATAATAACCGGCTGGTGCATTCCGCGCAGGCGCAGCTCGCGGCACACGTCGAATCCGGAGCCGTCCGGCAAGCGCACGTCTAACAACACCAGGTGGACCCGCCCGGTCGCTGCGGCCTCCAGGCCCTCGTGGCCGGTGGGCTTCCAGACGGTCTCGAAACCTTCGCGCTCCAGGCCGTCCAACAGGCTGCGCGCCACGGCGGAATTGTCTTCGATCAGTAAGATACGGTAATTTTCTTCCATAGGCTACGAGATTTATTGTAACTGCTCCGGCCGGTGAGAAAAAGACTTTTGGTACTACTCAGGCTTATGGTGGCGAGCTCCCGGACTTGAGGTGATTGCAGGTACTTCGCCTCTGCAATCACCTCAAGTCCGGGAATGGCTTTCCCGTCAGGTCATTTGGTTATCAATAAGGTATAAAATATAATAATCATTGGGTCTCCTGAAATACTCCGAAACCCAAAGAAGGCCGCCCTATGTGTGGAGAGCAGCTTCTCTGCTCTCCACACATAGGGCAGTTCTCCCTTACATTTTCTTCAGGGAGCCTGTAAATGGATACCACCTGCCCGGGCCGGGTTGGCCCGGAAAAGAGGGATTATGCAAAATTATGATGCATTGATTATCGGCGGCGGCCAGGCCGGATCGCCGCTAGCGCAAAAACTGGCCCAAAAGGGCTGGCAGGTCGCGCTGATTGAGCGTGAGTACCTGGGCGGAACCTGTATCAATTACGGCTGTACGCCCACCAAAACCATGGTCGCATCCGCCAGCGTGGCCCAGTACGTCCGCCGGGCCGGCGAGTTCGGCATCCATGTCGATCCGTTCCAGGTGGACCTGCCGGCGATCGTGGAGCGCAAGAATAAGATTGTCCAGTCCTGGCGCCATGGCCAGGAGGAGCGCGTCAAAGCCGAGCCCAACATTCGCCTGATCTACGGCGAAGCGACGTTCAGTGGGCCGTATACCGTCAAGGTCAACGACGAAGAGCTGCATGCCGAAAAGATCTTCATCAATACCGGCGCCAGCGCCGCGGTGCTGCCCATCACGGGCATCCAGGAAGTGCCTTACCTGACCAACCGCAGCATCCTGGACCTGACCGTCCTGCCCGAGCACCTGCTGATTTTGGGCGCCAGCTATGTGGGCCTGGAGTTCGGCCAGATGTTCCAGCGCTTCGGCAGCCAGGTGACCGTCATCGAAAAGAACAGCCAGATTGTTCCGCGCGAGGATGAGGATGTGGCCGCCTCTCTGCGCGAGGCCCTTGAAAACGAGGGCATGGAGTTCCTGCTCGAGGTGGAGACCACCCGCGTGGACCAGCTCAAATCGGGGAAAATCCGGGTGACGATCAAGGACCTGAACGGGGGCAGCGAGCTGCAGATTACCGGCAGCCACCTGCTGCTGGCCACCGGCCGGGTGCCCAACACAGCCGCGCTTAATCCCGAGCAGGCCGGCATTGAAACCAAACGCGGCTGGATCCCGGTCAACGAGTACCTGGAGACCAACGTGCCGGGTATCTACGCGCTGGGCGACGTCAACGGCGGGCCGGCTTTTACCCACATCTCCTACGACGATTTTCTGATCGTGTACAACAACCTGTTCAACCCGCAAAAGCGCTCTACCCACGACCGCCAGGTACCTTATTGCCTGTACACCGACCCGGAGTTAGGCCGGGTGGGGCTGACCGAGCGGCAGGCAGCCGCGGCGGGCATTAAGTACCGCGTCGGCAAGATCCCGATGAGCTATGTGGCCCGCGCCATCGAGCGCGGCCAGACCGCCGGGCTGATGAAGATCATCATCGACACCGAGACGAACCAGATCATCGGTGCCGCTATTTTAGGCGTGGACGGCGGCGAGCTGGTCCACAGCCTGATGGCCCTGATGCTGGCCAAGGCCCCCTGGACCACTTTCTACAAGAGCATCTTCATCCACCCCACCTTGAGCGAAGGGTTTTTCGCGCTGTTCGATCAGCTTGGGGAGGGCGGGTAGCGGGTAGCGGGTAGCGGGTAGCTGTTAGCTTTTAGCGATTAGCTCGTAGGTTGGGTTGCGGGCTCTTTGATTACGCCAGCGTATGGAAAGGCTTCCGTTTTACCGGGCTTTGCCCGTAACCCAACAGGGCTTGTGCGGCCGGGGGGGTCGCCCTCTCCCCAACCCCTCTCCCAGAAACGGGAGAGGGGCCAAGACGGCCTTATTCCTCCCCTAAAATCCGCACTTTGGATTTTGGGGGAGGTTAGGAGGAGGCAAAGAGCGCTGATCAGCCAGCCCACGGGCGTGTTCGTCCGGCTCTTTGCCCCCCTTCCCCGCTTCCCCCCAAATCAAAAACCGATTTGGAGGGAAGAGCCAGATTCTTTCCACCCCGCAGCCTCAGCTACCCCCCAGCTTTGAAAGCCGGGCTACATCTTTTTGTCAGCCGCTTGTACGGCCCGGGTGCTCGCCCTCACCCCAACCCCTCTCCCAGAAACGGGAGAGGGGCTAAGAATGGCCCCGGCGGAACAATTACGTAACGTAATTGTTCCGCCGGGGCTATATCACTTCTAAACCGTCCATTGGGCGTGGATGATGCCGGCCAGATACCAGTTCTCGCCTTGCTGGCTGAAAACCAGGCGCAGGCTCTGCCAATCCATGTAGCCGTTGGCGGCGGTGCCGGGCAGGTAATACTCGACGATCACGGCGCCCGGGTAAAACTCCTGGCTGTTGTCGATGGTGTTGCCGCTGCCGAGCGGGTGGTCAAAACTGACCTGGGCGGCCGAGGCAAAATCGCCACTGTACACAAATTTAGTAAAGTAATCACTGAAGGCCAGCGCGATCGGTTCCCCCGAGCCGTCATAGGCGCCCCAGGCGTATACGGTCGGATCGCTCAACAGACCCTGGAGTTGAGCGGGGGTGAAGGCCAGGTCGCTCTGGTTTACGTTGGCGTAGGGCGAAAAGCGCAGGCCGGCGTCCGGCTGAACCAACTGGGCCAGGGCAGCCATATCCTGATTCTTCAAGGCAGTCACCGCCTGATCGGCCAAAGGCGCTACCGCGGCCTCCGCCTGGGTCAGCAATCGGCCGTCCTTGAGGACGTAGGTCTGGCTGGCGGGCTGAGACGGGCAGCACAGGGGGTCATCCGGGCCGGCGACCAGCATGTCCAGGTGGACGGCGCCATCCGCGATGGTCAGGCTTTGGATCTGGACCCGGTCGCCCAGGAAGGTGCTGCTGGTATTTTCCACTTTGCCGTCCTGGTTGATAGCCGGCAGCAGGTATACAAAAGTGCCCGAGCCGCCCGGGTTGGCCGCCAGGACCACCACTGCATCCGGCACGCCGTCGCCGTTCAGGTCACCGGAGGCGCTTTGCAGGTAGGTCACCTGGTAATCGGGCAGAGTGCCGCTGGGGTCCTTGATGGTATAGCCGCCATCCACCAGTTGCATCGTGCCGCCGCCCTGGTATTCCGGTGATTCGGCATCCAGAGAAGCGTAGGTCGCATTTTTCAAGACATCCTCGCTGAGTCCGGGAATGCTGGTAGCCGTGGCGGCCGGAGCCGGCAAGGTTGTGGGCTGGGTAGTATCCGCAGGCGGTTGGGTGGCCGGTAAAGTTGTCCCAGTTGCCTGGGGCTGGGCCGCACAGGCGGCCATCAAGACCAACAATAAGCTCATTGTCACGAATAAAGACAGGAATTTATGGTTTACAGTCAATGTTTGTCTCCATTAATACATCATTTTAAAATTTTCGGAATACAACTATAGGACGATTAAACCGCACTTTTTGTTTCCTAAGCGTAACTACTCTGCTAACCCCAAAGAGGGGTGTTTTATTGTTTTTCGCGTGCGAAGCACGCGAAAAACAATAAAACACCCCTAATTTCCGAACTAGTCTGAGGGGTAACTCAAAGCATTGTAATGCAGGTGCAAACAATTTTTATAGAAGCCCAAATTCAAAATGAATATGATGTAAGGTATGGCCAAGAAATATGGATCAGCCGGATACTCAACCTACAAAATGGCCGAAAAACGGCGTTGGTCGGGCTGCGGGATCGAAATCTTTGGCGTCGGAATAGCACTAATTATCTTGTTTTTGCTATTGAATCAAGCAAAGCTTGCTATTCCCGTCGGGTGGTATTTCGGCTTGTTTATTCTGGCAGTTTATATTTTGAAACTCGCCGATGACCATTCTCGCCGGCAGATGAAAACGGTCTATCGCGCCGAGCGAGGCGCCAAAGCCGAAGAGCAGGTGGACAATCTGTTGGACGGCCTC
This sequence comes from uncultured Chloroflexia bacterium, assembly GCA_963704755.1. Classification (GTDB taxonomy): domain Bacteria; phylum Chloroflexota; class Anaerolineae; order Anaerolineales; family Anaerolineaceae; genus Bellilinea. The sequence goes on along the minus strand of OY969938.1, from coordinate 2,862,526 downwards.
GACGATTCTTATGTGGTCCTCAACGATATCGAAAGCCCACATGGAAATATCGATCACCTGGTTATCAGCCAACAGAATGGTATTTACCTGCTCGAAACCAAATCCCATTGGGGAAAAGTAACTTTACAAGATAACAAAATCCTGCTAAACGGCCAGGTGACCGAAAAAGATTTTATAAAACAAGCCTTGAGCAATTCTTATTGGGTAAAAGAACAAGTCAAGGCTGTTACGGGTCTAAGCCCCTGGATCACGCCTGTCGTTGTGTTTACGAACGCTTTTGTAGAATATGGGCCGCCGATCAAGGGGGTACGGGTAATGAATTGAAGGTTCCTGCTGAATTTTCTGCATAAGCCGGTTCAGCGCAGCTACAACAACCTCAAAATATGGGAAAACCAGAGGCGGATCATCGCCCGGTTGAATAACGAAGATGTGAGCGAACAAAAAGAACCAGATAAGCCTTCTATTCCGGCCGAAAACATGCGCTGTCCTAAATGTGGTGCGCCGCTCGAACGGCGTAGAGCTGTTCGCGGAGAACACATTGGCGAAGATTACCTGGTTTGCAGTGAATTTCCTTCCTGCAAAACGTTTTTTCTTGCCGATACCTATTCTTCAAACGGTTGAATCTTTCCGGCTTTTGAGGTGAAGAATTTGGTTTTAACGCAGGACGTTTTTCAATACCTTTGCACATTGATTTTTAACCTTAATTTAGCTATAATTAATGTCGATTCGGAATAAGAGTTTTTGAGTGTGTTTTTATTCGTGGCGGCTGCGCCGCGAATAAAAACACACTCAAATTACCTCTCTTTTCTTTTATCCCAAATTCACGTTATAATTAAAATTATTCAGCGGGGAAAGATCTCCTTTTTAAATTACAGGTTGGATTTTCTTAGCGGGGTTTTGCAATACCGAAGCCTGAATTAAACGCGGCGTTGTGATCTTGCATTTATATATCCTTCGTCGCACAAGATTTCAGTGAATCGATTCATACAAATCAATCGTTTCACAACCAGCCAATGAATTGGTGTTTTGTCTCGGCTAAGGAGCACCAGGATGTCACTGCCCAAATGCCTTCACTTTGTTCTTGCACTCAGCCTGTTAGCCGGTTTTCAATTTGCGCCGGCCAAAAACGTAGTCGCCTCGAACGTTGAACCACCCTACATCTACGCAGTCTATGACTCCCCCCTGGAGCAGCCCCAGGGATTTACCCAAATCCAGAACACCGCTTTGTTTCCACCTCTGCAGGCGCCTCAGTCTGCTTACCTGGTGAGCAGTGGAAACACGGCCTATACCAGGCTAGAAACGCTGGTGGTGATTTACCCGGACACGGCTGCCGGCACCCTAAATTCCACCGATGTCAGCCTTATCGAACAGCACATTCACGATACAGCCACTTTCGTATGGCGCCAGTCTAGCCTCAAGTTCTATATCGACCTGACGATCCTGGTTATCGACGACTACAAAGATATCAGTGAGTTCAACCAGCTGGAAAATGGAGGCTACTGGCTCAATCCAGTCGACAACGACAACGATGGAATCTCGGTCGAAATGGATCTTTTGAACCGTGGGGTGCTGAGAGACCAGTACGATAGCATTAACTATCTGTGGGCTCATAACAATTACACATTGCCCGCCGCTTATGGCGGGCTCGGCGGGCTTATTGCCTGGCAACTGGGAACGACGGGGATCACCGAGAACCCGATTTTCCAGGCCTCAGGCACCCCACAATTTTCGACGGCTTTTCCTCATGAAATGCAGCATACCATTGATTTCATGCTGGATAGCAGCGGCTACCCGGATTATTTCCACGCGGACCGTCCTTGGGATTATCCCGGCAGGTTTGGAGAGGATTGGAGCTACTGGGTATACGAAATGAGAATTTGGCCGCTGAACGACTGGCTGGTGCTTCGCGCTCCCTGGGGGAATATTCAGGAAGCCCCGGACGCAGATGGAGATGGCGTACCCGACGAGGGTATGTTGCCGATTACAGAAGAGGCTCTCGGCAGTTCAACGGCTTCCAACGATTCGGAAGGAGATGGGTTTTCGGACCTGAACGAAATTATGTCTGGCTTTTTCAAGAATACCGGCTTGAATGAGGTTGATTTAGATGGGGATTTTGCCTTAGACAGCAATGATGCCGAACCTTTGTACGCCGTCAACACTCAGATACCCGAAAAAACCCACGCACTCGACGGCAACCCGGATGACTGGGACGTGCTCACCGACGAAACGAATACGTCCAGCGCACCGCTCAACGCCACAATCTACGCCAATTGGGATAGCAATTTCTTCTACCTGATGTTTATCGTCGATCGATATGCAAGCATACACTTCAAGATCGATGCCAACGCGGATGGATGGTTTCACGGTAGCGATAATTATGAGGTGGCAATCGACCCAAGTTATTCCAACCCCAACGATCCATCTATCGTAGGCAAGGCGCGTATCTGGGATAGCAGCGAAGCTATGATTGCCGCAAAAGGATACCCGATGTGGGATGATGATTCCAATTATCCCTTCGAGCGGCTGCTTGTAACAGACGACATTGGCCGTTATGCCCGCAGCTATGGCACCGGCTACCTGGTTCAACTGGCCATCCCTCAGAATGCCCAGACCGGCATGGTCCCCAAATATTTGAGCCAGTTGGGATTAAGAGTGACCTATGAATACCTGGATCGCCAATATAATAGTTGGGCCGAGACTTTCGAAAACGACGACCTGGTTTACCTGACCTTATGGAGCGCTGCCTGGTATCCGTCCGGTTTCAATGATACCTTCGATGCCGAAATGCTCGACCTGCGCTGGTCATGGACCGACCCCCAGGCCGACTCGAACTACAGTTTGACCGCCGACCCCGGCTCATTACGCCTGATGACCTACACCGGCGGTCACGATTTGTATTCCAACAAAAATGCTCCTCGCCTCCTGCAGCCGGTCGGGAAGACATTTCTGGTATCGACCCATGTTCACCTTTTACCGGTGGCGCAAGAGTATCAGGGCGCCGGCTTGCTGGTCTGGCAGGACGACGATAACTATATCCGCCTGGAGCTAAAGACCGGCGGCGATTTACGGTTCATCTACAGCGTGAATGGCAACTATACCGACCTGGGGAACCTTCCCTTGAACGCCCAGGACGTGTACCTGAAAATCGTGCGCAGCAATCAAAACTTTAGTGCCTGGTACAGCCGCGATAATAATGATTGGCTTCTAGCAGGAAGCATCCGCTTTAATGCGGCCAGCACCGTGTACACCGGCGTTCACCTGATTAATGAGTGGCAGAACAACCCACTCCAGGCCGATTTCGATTACGTCGAATTCGATTGGTCGCCCAGCTCCATCCCCACCCCGCCGCCAACCCCACCCCCAAGCTATGATATTTATATCCCCATCATAACTCGCTAGTGGTCTGTCCAAAAACCACTTTTCGTTGGTAACTGCTCAGCCTAACGAAGGAAAAACTGATTTTTTTCAGGGATATGAGTAGTACCTTTCGCCTTTTGGATACCGCCGGACCAATCAAGCCATGCCCCGACCGTATCCTGAAAGCTAACAGCTAATCGCTAGAAGCCACTTGCCTGCCCGGGTTCCGGCGCAGAGGCGACCAGCCAACCCTGGAAATCGGCAACCTCAAAGAATTTGAGTGAGCCCGCGGGGGCTCCGAGTATCCTCTCGATGGCGTCGGAATAGGCGTTCAGGGTATTTTGGAGGTCGCCCGAGCCGGCCCCATCCGGTTGTGGGGCGAGCAGCCGTCCAACGATTACCTCCGCAAAGGTGAGAAAGATCCCGGCGATAATCACCGCCGACTGCTGCGGGTAACGGGTGGTGAAAACCTTTTCCTCAACGCCCTGGCGGATCATAGCCTCGAGCAATGGCGAGGTGTGGGCCAGCGTTTCACTGGTCATTTTCTGGCGGATAAAGGCATTTTCGTCGCTGAACCACATTGGCAAAAGGGTCAAAATAAACTCCTTTTGCAAGCTTTTCCAGTTGGCCGAGATTTCAAAATAGCGTTGGAATTTTTGCAGGGCAGACAGGTCCGGGTCCTGTATGATAGGAAGGACGCTCTGCTGCGCAGTCTGTCCCATGCGGTCCACCAGGGCCTCGAGCAGCGCCTTTTTTGAATTGAAATAATGGTACAGGGCTCCCCTGGAAATTTGCAGACCATTCAGGATGTCCTGAATGGTCATTTTTTCGTAACCCTTGGTGTAAATCAAGCGTAGGGCGAAGTCCAGGATTTCGTTCCGCCTGGCCTGATATTCCTCTTCCTTGATAGTGCGCGCCATTGCTTCTCCAAAAATGTGTAAATCAATTGTAACAACTCAGACAAATATCAAGAAGGTCTTGAAATTGGAGTGTTGACGGGGGCGAGGCTCCCGCGAACACTCCAATTTCGTATCTCTTATCCATTAGACTGAGCAAATACAATCTAAAACCGGTTTACCCATTTTAATCTACTTACAGATCAGGTGCCGGTTCTCACCAAACGCCAACTTTCAGGCCAACCCAATTACCATGAGGATCACCGAAATAAAGTTAAGCCAAGCGCGCACATCGTTGGCGGTCTGCAACTTCCGGCGTTCTTCTTTTAGTTCCTCCACCTGACCATCGCCAAGTTCATTTACTTTTTTGTATATGGGCATGTTAAGAATCTTGCTGACCGTGGCGCCTACAAACCAAACCACCAGCCCGGCCGTAAACCAGACGTTATGGAACCGGTAAATGATCCAATAAGGTACCGCAGCGATCGAGGTCAACAGCGACACCGAAAGTGCAAAGGGGGAGTGCATCGCGTGCCGTTCCAGCAGGGTCAAGAAACGCTTGAATGTAGCTTCATCCAGATCATTCATCACCTTCTGGATCACGCCCGAAACGGCCAATAAAAAGCCGGCCGACAGGGTGGTCGGGATAAGAATAAGTATTTCTGCAAAAGTTTGAGACATTATGCACCTTTCTTTTTTATTAATAAACCGTCAGACGGTTTATTAATAAAAAATTATACTTCAAAATTTCAACCTGTCAATTCGAAAGGGTTCGCAATATCAACGACAACGCGGCCGAAGTCGCCACGCCCTGGTACGCAGCATGCCCTTCAGGCAAAGTTCGACCACGGCTGGATGACAATCTTCCTGATTTTTGTCAAAGGAACATAAGAAAGCCACAAGCGCTCCCCTTTCTTCTCCTCTTCCCTCATGCCCTCATCTCCTCGTTCAACTCTACCCCTCGTTGCCTTTTCCTCACAATTCTGCTATAGTGACATAAAGAAACCGGGGGATAAAATGGCTTCGCGCGACAAACCCCATTCCAGGCGCGCCGCGGAAAGAGTTCAGGGGTTGCATTATGGATGAGTTAACCAATAAAGGTATTCAGGCGCTTAAAGCTGGGGACAAAACCATGGCACGCAGCTTGCTCAACCAGGCCGTCCAGCAAGATCCGCACAACATCCAGGCCTGGCTGTGGCTTTCGGGCGCCGTCGATACGGACCCGGAGCGGGTAGTTTGCATACGCAAGGTCCTGGCGCTCGACCCGGACAACCCGGCCGCCCACAAGGGATTGGACAGCCTGCTGCCCGGCCTGCTGGAAGAGATTCTCACGGGTCTCAAACCCCCGCAGCGCGAAGCGGTTCTGCACCAGGGTGGGCCGCTGATGATCATCGCCGGGCCCGGCTCGGGCAAGACCGAAGTGATCGCCCGGCGAGTGGCTTACCTGGTGCGGTCCGGCCAGGCCCAGCCGGGCCAGGTTCTGGCGGTCACCTTTACCGAAAAGGCCGCCCTGGAATTAAAAGACCGCATCCAGAAAAAGCTGCCCGAGGTCAACGTCGAGGCCATGCAGGTCTCCACCGTGCATGCCTTTTGCGCCAACCTGCTGCGCCGCTACGCCGCCCAATCGGCATTGCCGCACGGCTACCGCATCCTGGACCAGAACGGCCAGTTTCTGCAGGTCTATTCCAACCGCAAAGCTTTCGGGCTGGATACGATCGTCAAAGGCCGTCCGCAGGACTTCTTCAACGCGGTACTGCGCACCTTCAACCTGGCTACCGAGGAGCTGGTCGAGCCGGACAGGCTGGAAGAGTGGTGCCAGAAAAGCCAATCCAACTGCGATGCCAAAGAAATCGACCTGTGGAAGGAAAAAGAAGTCGTCGCCGAGGCCTACCGGCTGTACTGCCGGCACCTCCTGGACCATTCGCTGGTCGATTTCGCCTTCCTGCAGCGCCACGCGCTCGACCTGTTGGAAAAGAACCCCGCTATCGTGGCGGATCTACGACGGCAGTACCCGCTCATCCTGGTGGACGAATACCAGGACACCAACGCCGCCCAGGAACGCATCATCCGCCTGCTGGCCGGGGATGGGTGTGCCCTGACCGTGGTCGGCGACGACGACCAGGGCATTTACCGCTTCCGCGGGGCCACGGTAAAAAATCTTTACGACTTCGGGGACCATTACGCCAATGTTCACCAGGTCACCCTGGTGGATAATTTCCGCAGTTACACTCCGGTGGTGCGCCATTCGCTGGAAGTCATCGCCCACAACAACCCGGCCCGCTTCGAGAAGGACCTGGTGTCCTACCGCGGCCCGGGTAACGACATCTTCCTGGTGTATGAACACTCCGCTCCCGAAGAAGCCGCCGCGGTGGCCCGTATGCTCGGCCGGCTGCGCGCCTCCGGGCGTATCCACCAATACGGCGAGGTAGTCGTCCTGCTGCGCAGCGTCAAGAATTATGCTGAGGCCTACCAAACGGCGCTCAATGATGAGGGCATCCCCAATCAGGTGCTCGGCGATGCCACCTTGTTCGATAAAGACGAGATCGCCCAGCTTTACGACCTGTTCAATTTCCTGGGCTCCTCCAAAGAATGGGGCGATAAATATGTCCGCGACCCGCTGGTGGGATTGAGCGAAACCGCCTGCGACGCTTTGAAGGCCCACAAGGGCAACCTGCTCGAAATCAGCGATGAGGCCGGCTGGCGGGAGATCGGCATCCGCGAGCCGGCCGACCTGCGCCGCCTGCAGCGGCTGCTGGCGCTCAAGCGCAAGGTGCAGGCCCAGGAGCACGGCTCGGCCCTGGGCGTGTTCTACGAGCTGCTGTCCATCACCGGCTGCCTGGGGCGCTTCGAAATGGTCGAAAAGCGTACGGCTCTGTCCAACCTGGGCATCTTCAGCCAGTTGGTAGCCGCCTGGGATGAGTTCGGCTCGACCCGCAACTTCTATCCCTTCCGCGAATACCTGGACCTGATGCGCCAGGGCGGCGTAGATGCGGCCGTGCCCGAGATCGACGACTGTGTGCGCATCATGACCATCCACCAGGCCAAGGGCTTGCAGTTCCCGGTAGTCGTGCTGGGTGCAGCCATGAGCGGGCGCCTGCCCTCCACCCGGCGCAAAGACCCCTACGAGATCCCCTATGATTTACGCGCCAGCGGCAAGCCGGAGGTGGACGACCCCCACCTGGTGGACGAGCGCAAGCTGTTCTACGTGGCGGCCACCCGCGCCCAGGACCTGCTTATCGTCAGCACGGCCGACGTGGTCAACAAACGCGGCGGCGGACCCAGCCCGTTTGTACACGAGATGTTCGGCGACGATCTGCAAGGCGCGGCCGAGTTTTCAGAGGAAAAGGTCAAGGAGATCGAAAGCAGGGCCGCCGGCCGCGAGCAGGGGCCGCGCCCGCGCTACAGCTATTCGCAACTGGCCTATTATCTGCAATGCCCGCTGCGCTATAAATATTCGGTCGTGTACGGACTGGCCGTCCCCTGGCTGGACCCGGTCAACTATGGCGCCAACGTCCACCGCTGCCTGGAGGCCATTCACCGGCGCGCCCTGCAGGGCGATTCCACCACGGTCGAAGACCTGCCGGCCCTGGTGGATGCCAACTGGCTTTTGCCCGCTCAGGCAACCGCGAAATTGGAGCAAAAGTTCAAAAAATATGCCATCCAGCATCTCAGCTGTTACTTGCAGGAGTACGGCCCGCGCCTGGCCGAGACCGTTCAGGCGGAGACGCCCTTCTCGGCTGCCTTTGGAGAACAGGTCTTGCAGGGCAAGATCGACCTGGTCCGCCGGGACGGGGAAGAAAGGCTGGAGATCGTCGATTTCAAAACGTCGCGCTCGACGCCCAAAGAGATCGACCAGGCCAAATTGCAGCTTTCCATCTACGCCATCGGGGTGGAGAACGACCTGGAGCGGCCGGTCGCGCGGACCACCGTCCATTTCCTGGGAGACGACCGGGCCGAGAGCTGGGATTGGGACCCGCAGCAAAAGTCCGGGGCTGCCGCCCAATTGGAAGACCTGTTCGCGCGTATCGCAGGCGAAGATTTCCCGCCCAACCGCTCCTACTGCGCCCAATGCCAGGAATTCAACCAGGTCTGCCCTTATTCCGAAGGCACTCCATCGCCCTGACCCTATTCAGGAGAGAACGCATGAAAGACTTCGACATCCTTCTCCGGGAAGACATCGCTGATTACGAAGGCCGCCACGACGACCTGATCTACCAGGCGCCGGCGTTGTACCGCCTGTTGACCCACCTGCTGGACGATCCCCGCCTGCCCATCCACCTGCGCCCGCTGGTGTTGGTGACCATATCGTACTTCATCCTGCCGGCCGACGTTATTCCGGAAAGTCTGGAAGGGCCCTACGGCTATGTGGATGACATCTGGCTGTGCGCCTTTACCGCCAATCAGATTCGCCAGGCCCTGGGGGACGAGATTTTGACCGGCAACTGGGACGGTGAAGCCCCGCTGATCGAATTAATCACGGATATCCTGGCCCACGAGCAAGACCTGCTGGGCGACAAGGCGCGGTTGATTTTGAAGTATATCGGCTACGGGTACCTGGATCAACCGACGCAATAAAAAGTGTTCACCTTAGCATGCCAGTTTGGTGTTAGGACAAAGACTATATTGAAGGTAACTACTCAGGCTCCTGTTAAGAAGTTCCCGAATTTGATGTGCGTGCGGGGGCTTCGCCCCCGCACGCACATCAAATTCGGGTTTCATCCCCGCTGGGCTGAGCAGTTACTATTGAAGTCTCAATTCAATAGTAAGATGCCGGAATATTTTCAGGCCTTTACTTCATGGGTTGAACAAGGAAAGCTTTCGGTCAAAACAGACTATACTTATTCATTAGCGGAGGCTGCAAAAGCACATCAGGCCGTTGAAGCTCAGCAAGTCGTAGGAAGAGCCTTGCTCATTCCTTAATTTTCATAAACCGGTCAGCCTGCCGTGATAGGCCTCCCCCGCGGAAGCCTGAGCAGCCACGAATTTTGCCAAGAGGACGAACTATCATAGAAAACGAAGAAAGACTGTTTACAGCATCATTGATTCGCCTCTACCGGGATATGATGCAATCGATCGTGGAAGCAACCGGTATGAGCCAGACACGCGTGGAGATTATCCGCGCACTCTTCTCGGAAGAGTTAAGCCAGGCAAGCCTCCAACAGCACTTGGGCGTGGAAGGCCCGGTGATAACCCGCATCGTAAAACAGATGGAAGCTGAGGGACTGGTTACGCGCAGGCCAGACCCTCGTGATAATCGCTACACCTTGGTCGCGTCTCTTAGCCCCTCTCCCGCTTCTGGGAGAGGGGTTGGGTGAGGGCGAGGCGCCAGGCCTTCGCGGCGCCGGCCAGGGCCCTTGGACGGCAATTGCCGATGTTGAGCTATGGGCAGAGCCCGGTATGGTACACAAACCGGTAATTCGACAGCATACCGGATGAACCCGCAACCCGACCTACACGCTACAGGCTTTTAATTCCTGAAGAGTTACCCAAAGACTTGCACTTAAGGCACCGGCGGGCGCGTTGCGCCCGCCGGTGCCTTAAGTGCATTAAGCAAGATTACTTCCAGGTGAAGAGCACGTCCTCGGTTTGAGGCAGGATGACGTTGATCGCCGAAGGGTCCACCGTACCGCAGACGCCGCCCGCGCAGTTGCAGTTCTGGTCCATGCGGTTGCTGCTGCACGAAATCGCCGTGTAGATCACCGCCCACATCCCGCTGGAGCGGGTGGGCATATAGGCGTAAAACTGGCCGGTCGCATCGGTGACAGCGTTGTTCTGCTCTTCGGTGCTGCCGGTTGTCTGGGTAATGGCAAACTGCAATCCGCTGACCGGTTTGCCGGATGCGTCCTGCACCTTGCCGGTCAGGAGTTGCACATCGGTCGGCTCGATCAGCGGGATCCCGGTGAGATCCACATCTGAGCTGACCAGTTGGGTAAACACCCAGCCCTGCGTCCCATCCGCGGCCTGGACTTCCAACCACTCACCCCCTTTTGCCTGGCCCAGCACTTTGATGGACGAGTTGACCGATAGAGTCTCTTTGATGGCGAACAGATAGCCCGGATTGGTGCGCAGGTTGATCCCGTCCACACTCAGGGTCGCCTCGAAAGGCGCAAAGGGTGTCTCGGTAGGCGGCCCCGAGGGAGTCGCCGTGCTGATGGGAGTGGGCAGGGTGGTGGCGGTTTTTACCGGGGTTGAACTGGGCTCTATCGTAGCAGTGGCGGTGGGAGTACTCAGGGCGGAGCACGCACCAGCCGTTAACAGTACCAGAAGGCCAACCAGTGCTCTAAATTTATTCATGGGATTTCCTGTGCTTTCCGGTTCAAGTCAACGAAAGGTTGATTATCCCCAATAATCTAATTTTTGTGCGACAGTGGAACTGCTAAAACCCAAAACTTTTTTCATGAGCCAAGAGGTGAAAATACCAATGGCTATCTGCCTCAACCGGCAGTGCTAACCGCCGCAGGTTCGAAGACCTGATCCAGAAATTCGCCGACCTGGCGGTCGTATTCTTCCGGATCAGTCCAGTAAGATTCGACGTGGTCGGCATTGGGCGCCAGGTATAACCGGCGCAGCCCGTGCGCCTTGGCCTGGTACAGGCGCTGGCTGTGCTCCATCGGGATATAGGCATCCTGCTGGCCATGGACGAAGAAAACCGGCAGCTCCATTTGGGCCACATCGCGCGCGGGGTTCACCTGGGAAATATAAAACCCGGCATCCAGACGGAAGAACAGGCCGGCCGCCGGTAACAGGGGAAAACCCGGCAGGTGATAGTCCACCCGCAGGCGCAAAGCCAGTTCATCGTACAGGTCGGCGTAGGCGGCATCGGCGATCACAAAGGCCAGGCGCGGGTCTATGGCGGCATGCTGCAAACAGGTCGCCGCACCCAATGATTCACCCATGGTAGCGACCAGCCCACCCGGTCCCAGCCGTTGCAGGGCCCAATCCACGGCCGCTTTGAGGTCGAACTTCTCGTGGAAGCCGAAGGATGTATTGCGCCCGCCGCTCATTCCATGATAACGCTGGTCGTACATCAGCACGTTATAGCCGCGCCGGCGGAACATGGGCATGTACTTCATCATGCCCAGTCGGGTATAGGAAATACCGTGGACGAGGATAATCGTGCGTTGAGCCCCCGGCAGGGGAAAGTAGGTACCACGCAGGCGGTAACCGGCCGGGGATTGGATCGCCACGTCCTCTTTTTCCCAGGCCAGGTAAGCGGCCTCGTCCAGGCGGCCGTTCTCCACCTCCAGCGCGTAGGACTTGATGTAGGGTACGGTCTGCGGGTAGAGCGCCTGGCGCATGAGGTAATAGCCGGCCGCTGCCAGGATAATCAGGAGAACCAGGACAATCATTAAAATGATGAGCATCAGCGGGAACCATTGAACAGCATCGAAATGTTCAGGCAATTAAGATTTTACACCACAAATAGCCCGCTTTTTCAGCCCCGGCGGGTGATTGCTTGGGGCGTAGAACAGCAGCTTTTCAAACCCAGGCCGCTGCCCGAGCCAATGAATACGAATCCAAATTGGGGTATTTGCGAGGTGCAGCCCGCAAATATATCAAATTCGAATTTAGTCTCGTGGAGCTTTGCCGGCCAGGATGACCCGGCCGCTGAAAGCCTCTGCGAAGCGCCCGGCCGGGATGCGCGCGCCGCCGCGCAGGGCTTCCGTCCGTCCGGAGGGGTTGTTCAGGATCACCATGCTGACCGCATCCTGTTCGAGCTCGATGCCGTAAACTACCACCAGGTGGCCGCCCTTGCGGGTGACCGGCCGGGATGAGCCGATTTCGTAAGAGGCGGAGGCGATCAGCAGAACGCCCTGGCGCAGGTAATCGGGAAAATCGGCCAGGGTCGCGGCCCGCGGCTCGGCCCAAAAGCCCTGCGCGCGGATCAGGTCCGCCAGGGCGCTGTGCAGCCAGCCGCGTTCGGCGCTGGAGCCGTCCGGGCGCAGTTCGCTCAGATAGCCGCCGGCCGCGGCGCCGGCCTGCGCCCAGGCCACCAGCGATTGCTCCGGCCCACCCAGCGCCTCAACAATCATCTTGACGCAGGCTACCCCGCAGGCACGGGTACACCAGTAGGCGTACTCCTCGGCGGTGTCCGCGCCGCTTTCCGCCCAGCGTGGGTCCAGGCGCGGATCGAGTTTCTTTTCGGCCAGGGCTTCGATCAATTCCGGGCTGGCAAATTGAGAGGCGTAAGGGATTGTTTCAAAACGTTGAATACGAGCCGCCACCCAAACACCCCTTTCAGCCCCGCTCCGGCTGGCCGACCGGGCTGCGCCCGTGGACTTGCAAACCTACAAATACGGCCACCAGCAGGGCAATAATCAGCGCGATGGCGCTCATCGAAACCCGCGCGGAGACCTGCTCCAGCAGCAGTCCCTGTGTCCAGGGGATGACCATGCCGCCAATGCTGCCGGCGGCCGTGACCACTCCCACGGCTTCACCGGGGTTGTCCGAAAACGTGCCGGTGGTCATCGAAATCACCGTCGGGAAGACCGAGCCAAAGCAAAAACCGGTGATGACGACCCCGACGATGGTCACGAAATTGACACCCGTACCGGCCGCCAGGACGACTCCCCCAACCAGGGCGCCGGCCAGGGTAAACGAGAGCACCCGCTGTGCGCTCCAACGCATCCCGACCAGGGCTCCCACCAGCCGCCCGCCCGTCAACGCGATCCAGAAGGTAGAGGCGATCAGGGTGGCCGTCTCGTAAGCCATGGCGGTGGTCTTCTGCATATAGGTCGTGATCCAGCCCGAGATACCATTCTCGGCGCCCACGTAGAGCAGCAGCATGGCCGCAAACAGCCACAGCGCGGTCGAATGATAAAGCCGCGGCCGCACCCGGGCTGCCGCGCTCGAAGGCTGGGTGACAACCTCTTGGCCGCGGGCGCGCATGACGAAGACCGTCTGGCCCAGCAGCAAGAGCGCCACCAGCCACAACACCGGCAGCCCGCTGCCCAGCCAGCCGAAGAACAAACCGGAAAGGGCCGGCCCGGCGAAGGCGCCGATCCCGAAGAACAGGTTGAGCAGGTTTAGGGCCGAAACGCTGCGGTCGGAGTAGGTCCGCGCGATGAGCACATTGGTGCTCAAATCTACCGCGCCGTGGCCCAGGCCGGCCAAAAAGGTCAGCGCGAGGGTGAGCACAAAGGAATGGCTGAAGGACAGGCTGGCACTGCCAATCGCCAACAGCAGCGCAGCACCGACCAGCACCGGCATCTGACCCACCCGGTCGGAAAGGGCGCCCGCGGCCAGTTGCGCGACCAGCGCCCCTAGAAAAATGGCGGTAAAAATCGAGCCCATGGCTGCCAGCGAGACCCCATTATTGCTGGAAAACTCCGGCAGAAGTGGCCCCAGGGCCGCGGTAAATATTCCCAGCGAGAGGAAGATCAGGCAGGAAATCACCAGGACGGAACGTCGATCAGGAATGGGCATGGAAATTTATGTCCTCGGTATCTGCCCGAGAACTAAATTTCGGACAGCTTCTTTGTAAAGGATAGGTAACCACTCAGGGCTTTCTGAAAAAGTCCCCGAATTTGAGGGAAATTCGGTTTTCTTACCCGTAGGCCGAACAGCTACCAGAATGGATTATAAACCAGGCAGCAGGGAACCGTGACCGGCGGGCGTATTTCCGTAGGGCTATCTACAAATTCAGGTACTTCAATGCAGAGAATATCGAACCGGATCAACTCGATTTCCCTTCATCCGCTTCCCACCGGTGAGCAGAACCAAGCTCCCCTTCCCCTGCTCTGGGGGAAGGGGCCGGGGGATGAGGGTGAGGCGCTGGACGACCAGCTCACTTGCTGTTTCGTCCGGCGCTCTTTGCCTCCTCCTAACCTCCCCCAAAATCCAAAGTGCAGATTTTAGGGGAGGAATTTAGCCCTTCCCCCCAAATCAAAACCTGATTTGGAGGGAAGCGGCGCAGTGTGTAGGTTGGGTTGCGGGCTCTTTGATAACGCCGGCATACGCAGGGGCTTTCGTTTTTACCAGGCTTTGCCCGTAACCCAACAGTTTTTTGTACGGCCGGCGCCTTCACCCTCACCCCAACCCCTCTCCCAGAAACGGGAGAGGGGCTCAGAAAGCCCCCATCCCCGGCCCATTCCGGAATGGGCCGGGGATGGGGCAAATGCAACGAACCTGCCTGATTTTCCGTAAATAATACAGGTGGAAAAAGCATATTGGGAAACTTTTCTGCTTATAAAGAATTCCCGAAATCGAGGTGTTTTCAGGAGCTTCGCTCCTGAAAACACCTCGATTTCGGGGTTTCACCCCATTTAGCTGCGCAATTCCCCGTTTTGCAACATATTCATAGAAGGTTACCATGAACAAATCTTTATCGCTCAAAAGCGCCAACGTTTTATTCCTACTCACCATGCTGCTGGTGATTACATTTGGCTCGCTGGTCCAGGCCTGGAACCTCTCGGCCGGCCTGATTGCAACCGAACTTTTCCTGATCCTGCTGCCGGCGCTGCTATTCTTGCGCGCCCGCCATATCCCCTTGAAAGATGGGCTGCGCCTCAATCCTATCTCCCCGCTGACCGCGGTTTTGTGCCTGGCCCTGGGGATCGCCACTTTCCTTTTCAGCGCAATCATCGAGGGCATCATGGCCCAGGTCACCGGTATGCAAACCGTGCCGATCACCGAATCATCGCTTCCCACGGGAATCTTCGATTCGATTTTGTACTTCCTGGCCCTGGCGGTATTCGCCCCGCTGGGTGAGGAGACCCTTTTCCGCGGAACGATCCAGGGGGCGTACCAATCCCGCCATTCCACCCTGTTCGCCATCCTGATCACCGCTACGATGTTCGCCTTCTACCACTTCCGCGTTTCGGGGCTGCCCGGGTTGATCCCGATCGCGCTGATCCTCAGTTATGTCGCCTGGCGGACCAATTCTCTGTATGCCAGCATGCTGATCCACCTGGGCATCAACGCCACCAGTGCAGCCAATACCCTGGCTTACCTGCAGGGCAGCCCGGCCGGCCTGGGCATCGTCTCGCTCTGGACCGCCCTGGGCGGGTTGGTCACCACCATCGTGATCCTGCTGGTAATCCGCAAGCTGCACCCCCTGCCGGCGCAGACGGCGGATGAGGCCATCCCAACCGGAGAGCCCATCCCGGCAGAAAAAAGTTCCTCCTGGTTTGGCACTTACTGGCCATTGATCGGAGCCGGCGCGCTGTACCTGGCGGTGGCCATCCTGACCGTATACGCCTCGACCCTCGGCATCGGTACGACCAAAGACTTGAGCTACTTCCCGCCCAAGATCGAGCGGCCGATCGAAAGCACCTACCAGATCACCAACCGGGCCGGGGATGTTGTCGGCGAAATGACCTGCCGGCTCACGCCCCAGAACGAGACATTTTCTTTAAGCTGTGAAGATTCCATCCAGGCCTACGAAATATCCCTTGGAAACAGCTATTACAAAGACAACCAGCACTCCACTCGCTGGTCGGCCAGTTGGGACGCGACCAGCCTGAACCTGCTGGCCTACCAATTCGAAAACGAATCCAATGACGGTAACGGCTACCAGGCCGGCCTGGAAAACGGCCGGCTGACTGTCGCCAGCCAGGGCGAATCCGATACCCTGGAGGTCAGCGAGCCATACCTGATGGATTACGAGTGGGCCTGGCGCACGGCCGCGTTGCAGGCCAACAACGGGGATACCTTCAAAGCGCCTTTCGTGCGGCTGCTTTCCTACGACGACCAGCTTAAACGGTCTGTCCCCACTATCGACGATGAGACACTCAAGGTCGGCGCGTTCGAAACCCTCGACCTGCCGGCCGGGACCTACGACGCCCGTGAAATCAACCTGGGCAGCCAGGCCGCCTGGTTCGCCGTCCCGGACGATAACATCCCGCGCCTGGTCAAGTTCGACGACGGGATGGTTACCTATTCGCTGATGAAGAATTAAAGGTAACCACTCCGTTACCGCAAAGAAGAGGGGTGTTTTTATTATTTTCGCGTGCAATGCACGCGAAAATAATAAAAACACCCCAAATGAATGCTTTTAACTTTTTTAGTTAATTTTCTTCCGCTTCCGTTTCAGAATCCTCTTCGGCCGGACCGGCCCAGACCTGCATCAGGTGGATAAGGAACTGCACCATCGTGCCCAGCGATTCGACGTGGACTTTTTCGTTGATGCCATGCATGCGGTGCAGGTCTTCGCTTTCCAGGAAGAGCGGGGTAAAGCGAAAGGCCTGGTCGGAAATCGAAGCGTAATAGCGCGCGTCGGTGGCGCCGTACACCAGGTAAGGGGCGACTTCGACACCCGGATAGACCTGGCGGATAGCATGATCCAGCAGGCGAAACGCATTGCCCTCGGTCGTGGACCAGGGGGAAGCCTCCCAGGCGCCATCGGCAATCGTCTCCAGTTCAACATTCTCGTCATCGATGACTTTACGCAGGTAATCGCACACGTCCGCGATGGTATCGCCCGGCATGAGGCGTAAATTGACCACCGCTTCGGCCTTTTGCGGCAAAATATTGTCTTTGATGCCGCCCTTGATCATGGTCACGGCGGTGGTGGTGCGGATGGTGGCGTTGGTCTGCGGCGAGGCTTCCATGCGCTTGCGCAGGATGCCGCCGAACAGCCATAAATTCGCAAAAATCATTTGCAACCCGGTGGAGGCGGCCGGGCCTAACTGGCGGTAGGTCTCGCGGATCGGGTTCAAATTGGCGTGCATCGGGTGGTCTTCCACTTTCTGGATGGCCCGCGAAAGGATGCCAATGGCCGAACTGGCCGGCGGGGTGGAAGAATGGCCGGGGGTCTGGGTCACCCGCAGGATCAGCGACAGGTACCCTTTTTCGCCTACGCCGACCATGGCGGCCGGGCTGTTCAAGCCGGGCAGGGTGCCGTCCAAAATAGCGCCGCCTTCGTCCAATACGGCTTCCAGGCGCTCACCGCGGCTCTGCAAAAATTCGGCGATCTTGGCCGCGCCGTTCTTGCCGCCAATCTCTTCATCCTGGCCAAAAGCCAGGTAAATGCTACGTTCGGGGGTGAAATTGTGCTTGATCAGGTATTCGACCGCGTCCAAGACCCCGATCATCTGCACTTTGATGTCCAGGCTGCCGCGGCCCCACACGAATCCGTCGGCCACGTCGCCCGAGAAGGGATCATGGTCCCATTGGTCCAGCGTGTCCGGGTCGGCCGGGACGACATCCTGGTGGGCGCAAAACATCACCGGCAGCAAGTCCGGGTTAGTGCCTTTCCAGGTATACAGCAGGCTGTAGTCGGAAATGATCTCTTTTTGTAAGGTGGCGTGCACGCGCGGATACAGGGTCTCCAGGGTAGTGTGCAGCTCACGGAAGGCGGCCCGGTCCTGGGGAATATCTTCTCCCAGTGAGATCGTCTTGCAGCGGATGGTAGCCGCCAGGTGACCCGCGATGAGATCCGCGTTGACCTCGGGCAGTTCGACCGGTTCAACCGGTTCGATCGGGCGCAGGAACATGCTGGTTCGAGCCAGTATAAAAGCTGCGACAAAAATGAGAACGGCGATGATTACGATCAGCACTGTGAGCAGCATAAAGACACCTCAACACAAAGATTCCTGCGCATCAAATTAATGCGCACGTAAAAATCCTACCATCACAAAGAGAGATCAACAAGGCCGCAATGCTTTGGGGAACGGGAAAAAGAGTTTCACCACGGAGGCACGGAGCCCACGGAGAAAAACGGAGCTTATGGAGCTAAGGGCAGGAAAGAGTGTTTAGTAAAAGCGGATCGGCCCGGTCTCTCCTTCCATTCCGTCGGCCGAGGCCGCTTTTCAACGGCGGCCAAGAGATTACACCGCCAAGGCGCAGAGGGCGCGGAGAAGAGAGAGTAAAGTAGGTTGGGTTGCGGGCTCAATTATTGTCCCGGCCAGCATGGAGGGCGGTTCCCAAACCAGGCCCCGCCCGCAACCCAACGTTGCGTTTGGCGATTGCCGGTGTTGGTTTACGGGCAGGGTTTAGATAACCAGAGACCCTGCTTATACCCAAGCTCCACGAATGAGCCCGCAACCCAACCTACGGGCTCTCCCTCCATTCCGTCGGCCGAGGCCGCTCTTCAACGGCGGCCAAGAGATTACGCCGCAGAGGCGCAGAGGGCGCGGAGAAGAGAGAGTAAAGTAGGTTGGGTTGCGGGCTCAATTATTGTCCCGGCCAGCATGGAGGGCGGTTCCCAAACCAGGCCCCGCCCGCAACCCAACGTTGCGTTTGGCGATTGCCTTCAACGGCGGCCAAGAGATTACACCGCAGTAAAGTAGGTTGGGTTGCGGGCTCAATTATTGTCCCGGCCAGCATGGAGGGCGGTTCCCAAACCAGGCTCTGCCTGCAACCCAACGTTGCGTTTGGCGATTGCCGGTGTTGGGTTACGGGCAAGGTTTAGATGGCCAAATATCCTGTTTATACTCAAGCTCCATTAATGAGCCCGCAACCCAACCTACGGGCTGTACCAAAGGCACGTTGGGTACCATTCTTGGCCCTTCTCCCGCTTCTGGGAGAAGGGGCCGGGGGATGAGGGAGAAGCATTTGTCATATAGGATGTTGGGTTACGGGCAGGGTTTAGATAACCAGAGACCCCGCTTATACCCAAGCTCCATTAATGAGCCCGCAACCCAACCTACAGGCTAAAAGCTACTTCCTCTTCTTGCCGTGGACCTCGGCCACCCGATAAATGTAGGCCAGCACTTCAGCCACCACGCGGTACAGCTCGGGTGGAATCTCTTCTTCCAAATCGACCATGGAGAGCGCTGCGGCCAGCTCGGGATCGTCGTAGATGGGCACGTTGTGCTCTTTGCCCAGGGCCAGAATATGCTCGGCGATCTTGCCTTTGCCGCTGGCGATCACCCGTGGAGCTTTGTCGGTCTGCGGATCGTACTTCAGGGCGGCCGCAGTCAGCCCTGAGCGCTCCCGTTCTTCCTTATACACGCGCAGTTTCCGGTACATGGCGGCTAGATCTCCACGTCCACCGAGAGCGATTCTGAACCGCTGCCCTGCCGTATCAGCAGGCCATCCGCGTTGCGCACGGCGCCAATATTGACCTGGGTATCGTGAACCGAATACCCCAGGTCATCCAGGGCCTGTTCCAAACCGGGCATCTCGGTCCGCGCTTCCTGCCCCCAGACCGGGTCCGGGGCGGTCACGACTGCCCGTAATTGCTTGCCGGCCAGGGACAAGTCTACCTGGACATACTGGCTCGGTTCGACTTCTACCTGCACCGAAAGATGGGTATAACCCGGGTCGATGCCGGCCTTGCGTGGGGACGGCCGCCGGGCAATGCGCAGCCTGGCCGGGTAAGTGGCTTTCTGGCCTTGCGCGCCCGGCGCGTGCAGCATAAAGCTCAATTGAGTCCAGGCGCCGCTGCCAGGGGTAGGGTCGGGGTGGACATTCAGGAACTGAGCCGCGTGAGCCTGGTTTATAAAATGCGCCACCGCATCCGACAGGTCCTTTTGGCCGGCCTGGGCCAGGTCAGTTTGTAAGTGGACGAAGGACAAGAGCGGATTGATGGATGAGTCCTGCCCGCTATTCGCGTCGGCCTTCAATACCCCGTTTTCGAAAGAGCGACCGAACGTGGTCACCGTCTGTTTAAGCTGTTGTTCCAACTGGGCCGGCAGGCCGGACCAATCCGGCGAGGCCGCCTCCAATAAACCCAGCGCGTTGGTGATGAGCGCCTTGACGTCCGCCGGTGTATTGTCGGCCATCAAGGCCGTTTGCAGTTGGTCGGCCAGGTGAGTGATGGCCGTGCTCAAAGGGGTCATCGATTCGAGCGCCACCTGGCTGCTGGCCGCGCTCAAAGGCATGCCGGCGGCTTTGAGAGCCGCGGCCAGTTCGGCTTGCGAGTTGTTCCAATTTTCCAGCCCGCTCAAGGCAGCCTGTAATTCCTGCAGCAACTCCGGGGTAACCACCAGGTGCTGCGAGATGGCCGCCCGCGTTAAGGTAAGGGTTTCGGCATTGATCGGCAGGCCGATCTGGTCCAGCAGGCGCGTGGCCAGGTCTCGCTCGGGGATCACCTGGCCGACCAGGGGCGCTTCGGACTGGCCCGGCCCGACCAGCTTGAGGGTCACGGACTGGCCGCTGACCTCGGTCACGATAAAATGAGCCCTTTTTTGGACAGACAGGTCCAGGCCTTGCTGGGCTGAGGCCAGGCGCGCCACTACCGGAATCCCCTCTACGGAAATGACGGCCTGGGTACCGGATACCTGCAAGATCTCACCGCTGACGCGTTGATTTACCTTCAGGCTGAGCTCAAACCCGGGTGTAGTCGGTTGGGGCGTAACTTGCAGCGGACCGGTAACGTTCATGACAGGGTCTTCCTAAACACAGGCGGCTGAACAGGCAGCCACCAGCTATTGGCCCGGCGGTAAGGTGCAGCAGGGTGATGAATTACGCCGCCTGCGTTGTAAGCTGCTGCACCTCAGTTTTTTAAAGGCCAGGGAACCAATTATTGTTTCAGGTTGACCAATTCTTGCAGAATTTGATCGGAGGTGGTGATAACCCGCGACGAAGCCTCAAAGCCACGCTGGGCCAGGATCATGTTGGTGAATTCCTGGGCCATGTCCACATTGGAGGATTCCAGGTAACCGGAAGCGATCGAACCACGGCCGCCAGTGTTGGCGATGCCGATTTCCGGCTCACCGGAGTTGAGGCCCTGGATAAAGCCACTGTCGCCGGAGCGGATCAGGCCGGCCGGGTTGGTGAAGCGCGCCATGGCTAACTGGCCCACTTCTTCGCGCATACCGTTGGTATAGACCAGGTACATGGTGCCATCATTGGCCGAGATGAAGACGTCCGAGACGGTTCCTGGGGGCAGGCCGTCCTGCTCGGAGACTGAGGCGCTGTTTTCGGTGGAAAGCATGGTCAGGTTGCTCAGGTCCACCTTCATATTGATGTCGTTCGCGCCGGTGCTGCCGGGGATAACAATATTGGTGTCGGTGGTGCTGGCAGAAATATTGGCCATCTGAATTGAAGGTCAACGTGCCGCCGCCGGCGCCATCGGCCGGGTCGATTTTCCAATCCCAGGTATTGTCGCCGGTGCGGGTAAAGTTGACCGTTACGGTGTGCAGCACACCCAACGAATTGTACACACCCATGGTGGTCGGGATGGGGTCGTCGGTTGTTTTTGTCTCGGTGTTCAAATTGCCATCGATGGTCACGTTTTTGGTAGCGCTGGCCACCGTATGATCGGTTTGGACCGTAATATCACCGACCGGCAAGTTGGTATCGACCGAACCGTTATTGGCCGTCCAACCCTGGACGCGCATCCCGGTGGCAGTATTGATCAGGTAACCGTTCGAGTCGAACGACATCGCGCCTTCGCGGGAATAGATCTGCTGGCCGCCATTTTTGTAGACAAAGAAGCCATCGCCCTGGACAGCCATGTCGAGGTTACGGCCGGTGCTCTGTAACATGCCCTGGGTAAAATCGGGGGAAACAAAGCCCAGCTTGACGCCCAGGCCAACCTGGATAGGGTTGGTTCCGCCCATTTCATTGGACGGGCTGGAGCCGGGGCTGAGGGTTTGTGCAAACTGGTCTTCGAAAAGGACCCGGTCGGCTTTGTAGCCGACGGTATTGGCATTGGCCAGGTTGCTGGCCACCACATCCAAATAGGACTGGTGCAGGTTTAACGCGCTGATTGCCGTAAACATAGAACGTAACATTGTAAAGAGCCTCCTGAGGTATGGTTCACAGGCTTCCTCCAAGAGGGCCTGCCCGTGATTAAGCCAGATCGATTAGCCTTTGATATCCAGGCTGCTCCCGGTTTCGGGTGCACTGGAATTGGCAAAAACTACGCTGTCAATCTGAGTAAAAACGCCTTCACCGCGGTGATTGGCGTCTAGTGCGGTCACAACCGTACGGTTAGGTACGTTGACGATAAAGGCCATGTCGTCCACCATGACTAACGAGGATTTTCCGCCTCGCTTTTCGGCCTTGTCAATGGCATTTGACAGGCGCTGGACACTGTCTTGATTCAATGAAATATCACGACTTTCCATGCGCTTTTGAGCGTGGTTGGAAAAGTGTACATCCTGTAGCTTCGACAGCGTCTCGGCAAAGCTGGCCCCGTCCGCCGCCTGGCTGGTGTTCGTTTGAACAGAAGCGGGCTGGCCGGCGCTTTGGGCACGATCGAGCTGGACGCTGAAGGAATTGGACATTTATGCGGTTTCTCCGGTCTCTTCAGTTGCTTCAGTTGCTTCGGTTTCTTCCGTTGTGTCGGTTGCTGGGGTGTCCTTGATTTCAAGCACGTTGCCGAGCGGATACGTTTTGTCATCCACGTTGATCATCATGACGCCGTCTTCGGTGGTGACGCCGGAAACAACGCCCTGGGTGGTCGTGTCGCTATCCACGGCAACCGTGACGGTTTTACCAATCAGGCTGGCTGCATAGGCCGTCTGGGTGATCGCCGTTGATTGGGTCATCAATGAACTGATCGACTGCAGCTCGGAAAGGGAGCTCAACTGAGCGTACTGGTTCATCATGTCGGTATCGCTCATCGGTTCCATGGGGTTCTGGTGAGTGAGCTGGGTCATCAACAGTTGCATGAAATCGGAGGCATCCATGCTGGAGAACCCGGTCGTCGAAGAAGTCTGTTGGGTCCCCGAGGAGGATGAAGATCCAGAAACAGGGTTAGTTGACATACTTTTTATTCTCCTGAACTAAACGCGATAGTCGACGCCGCTGGCATTGGTTGACCGGCCGAACGGAACTATCAATTTTTCGGCAGCGGCTGCATCTTCGCGATCCAACCGGTTGATGTACGCTGCTGCACCGTGTTGCGAGTGCTGGGTAAATGAGCCGCTTTGTTGAGCGAAGTTCATTTGCTGGCCAGAATTGCCCTGGTTGCCCTGGTTTACGTCCAGGTTTGAGAGCTGAACGCCGGCATCTTTCAGTGATTGGCGCAACTGGCTCAACTGGTTTTCCAGCAATTTACCCGTGTCCGCCTGGTCGGTGTACAGCGATACGCTTATGCCGTGTGAACTGCTGACCAGATGCAGCTCGATGCCGCCCAGGTCTTTAGGGTAAAGCTGGATGTGGATCGAGGACTTACCGGACTGGATGGCCCCGTCCATCTGGCTCACGATCTGCTCGACGATCGAAGTAGCCTGCAGGGGAGCATCCGCCTTCGCCTGGCTAACCTGTGCCGCCTGGCTGGGCGCACTGTTCAACGTCGAGACCGCCTGCAGCGATTGTGAAGCCGAGGTATCGGTCGTCGCTGCGCCAGATTTGGTGGCTGAGGTACCTTCGACCGGCTGATCTGCATCGGACGAGTCGTCTTTCTGGCCGGTTGTCTGCGCAGAATTGGCGTTGGTGGCTTGCACAACCGGTTGGGTGGTTGTCTGGGCGGCGGCGCCGGCTTGCTGGAGCGTTTGCTTTGCGTCTGTCCCGTCCGCGGCTTTGGCTGTCTCGGGGGCAGCCGTCTTGGGCGCTGCCTCGGCCTGGGCCTGTTGGACCGGCAAGCTCTTCGAGTCTGTCGAGGCCTGGTCGGCCGGCTGGCTGGCTGCCTGCGTGTCGTCCGTCAGTGGGGAGGTCGCGTCCGTCGCATCCGTGGCCTGGGTCGCGGCTGCCTGGGCAGCAGCGGTCGTATCGGCCTGCGCGTTCACCGCGGGTGCAGTCCCGTCCGCGCCATCCGCATCGGCCTGGCTGGCGGCAGCGGTTTGGTCCGTGCTGCTGGCCTGGTCGGTCGCTTTGGCCTGGCCGGTTTTTCCGGCCGGATCGTTGGCGTCATCCGCCTGATTCGCCTTTGTGGACGTATCTGTTTTGGCTTCCTGTAGCGAACCTTTATCCTTGCTCTTATCGACTTTATCGACCTTTTGGGCAGGATCCGAGTGCTTATCCGGATCGGTGTCATTGACGGCCTGAGAGCTGCTCTGCGTGACCACCGCCACGCCGCTGCCAGCGTCGAACTTTCGATCTTTCTTTCGTTGGGTCCGCAGCACGTTGACAAAATCCAGGTCGCCGAGAGCATCCAACTCGCGCGTGTGCGATTTTGTCTGGGTTGAGACTGCCGGTGGGGACGAACCCGAAGTCGTATCTACATTGATCATTTTCACCTCGTTTCCTAAAATTTTTTGTAAATACTCAAGCCAGGCCATTGGCCTGCCGAGGAATTACCCTTTTTATGAACTTGCAATCGTCTTCAGGAGCTGTAATTGCTTGCTGACCGATTGGGCCACCGCCTGGTATTGCACGCCAGTCGATACCATGTCGGTCATTTCCACATCGATATCCACATTATTGCCATCGGCTCGTTCGCTGCCGCCCACACGTTGGGTCACATCGAAGGTATCCGCTGACGATTGCGATGGGGCAGCCAGGTGGGCAGTATCCGTGGTCGCCATTTTTAACTTCGTCCCGCCTTCGAGCTTGCTCTTGAGCGCATCTTCAAAATTGACCGTCTCGGCCTGGTAGCCAGGCGTATCGACATTGGCGATATTCCGGCCAATGGCCTGCTGTCGCATGCTCAACCCGTCCAGGGCAAGCTGCGCGGTCTGTAAAGAAAATCATTGACTATCAAATTGCTCATATCTATCCCTGCCATTCGTTATTGCTGGTCGCCAGGTAGCCCATCACCCGCTGGACGTAGGTTTGGGTTTCACTGTAGGGCGGAATGCCGTTGTACTGGTCCACGGCGCCCGGCCCGGCGTTGTAAGCTGCCACAGCGTATTGGACGTTGCCGTCATAGCGCTTTAGCAAATTACTGAGAAAACGGACCCCTCCGTCGATGTTCTGGGCGGGGTCGAAGACATCGGATACCCCCAGGCTGCTGGCGGTCCCCGGCATGAGCTGCATCAGCCCGCCTGCACCGGCGCTGGAAACTGCATCAGGATTGAAATTAGATTCGGTTTTGATCACCGCCGCGACGAGGTCGGGGTCCACGTTGTACTTCTGGGCCGCCTGGTTGATCAGGTCAGAAAAATCGCCGCTGGTGAGATCACCACTGGTATAACCGCCATTGACTCCCGTCCCGAAGGATGAGCCGAACTGGTATGGGGCAGTAACCTGAGTGCCGCTGCTATCCTCACTCGTGCTGCCCGTCTTCCCAAGGCTTTCCATCATCTGCATGACCAATTGAGCCATGGCGGACTGGATCTGGCTGCTATAAATCGAGTTATCCACTATCCCTCCGGGTTCGCCAATCGCTGGCGGAAAGCCTGGGCAATATAGATGTCATCCTGAGCCCGGGCTTCTACTTGAGCCTGTTCCTGGTTATATAGTTCGATCCGCTTGCGTTTGAGGATCTGTAAGGTCTCCTCATCCTGGCGCGCCTGGATCAATTCCTTGCGTTTGGCGTCGGCGGCCTGGGTGGCCTTGGCCAACGCGTCGGCGGCCTGGGTGATCAACTCGCCGGTTTGCAGCAGGTCGGCGTGCAGCAACTTGATCTTGACCAGGTCCAGTTCGCCCTGCTGAGATTGGGTCAGCCGCAGCATCAATGTGGTCCGGCGCTGGTGCATAATATCCAGGTTCTCTTCGGCGCGTAACTGCTTGACCATCAACTCGCTCAGCTCGATTTCGAGCCCTTCGACCTTACTGTGGCGGATATCCAAAACATTTTGTAAGTTAAAGCGAGGTGCCATAATTTATCCTTCCTGTGATTAAGCGGCAACCGTCTGGGCTTGTTCGAGGTTTTGCATCATTTGAAGTGTGTCTTCGAAAGAAGAGACTTCATCTTTACCCTGCTGTAAAAAGGCATTCAGCGCCGGCATCACCGTCAGTGCCGCGTCGATCTCCGGGTCCGATCCGGACACGTAAGCGCCGATATTGACCAGGTCGCGGGCCTTTTCGTAAGTAGCCAGGTGCTTACGCGCCATGGCTGCCAGGGCAAGGTGTTCGCGCGTGGTCAAAGCCGGCATCACCCGGCTGACGCTGCTGAGCACGTCAATGGCTGGATAATGGTTGCGCGCTGCCAGGGCCCGGCTGAGGATAATGTGCCCGTCCAAAATACCGCGGACGGCGTCACAGATCGGCTCATTGAAGTCATCGCCTTCGACCAGCACGGTGAAATAGCCCGTGATCGAACCGCGATCACTGCAGCCGGCCCGCTCCAGAAGGCGTGGCAGCATGGCGAACACCGATGGCGGATACCCCTTACTGGCCGGCGGCTCGCCTACCGAAAGGCCAATCTCACGCTGGGCCATGGCGTAGCGGGTGACCGAATCCATCAAAAAGGTCACATCCAGGCCATTGTCGCGGAAGTACTCGGCCATGGTCATAGCAACCGACGCAGCTTTGAGGCGCACCAGGGCCGGCTGATCCGAAGTCGAGACCACCACCACCGAGCGGGCCAGGCCTTCCGGACCCAGGTCGCGCTCGAGGAATTCACGCACTTCACGGCCCCGCTCACCGATCAGGGCGATCACGGAGACATCACTATGTGAGTTCCGGGCAATTGCACCCATCAATGTGCTTTTGCCCACCCCAGAACCGGCAAAAATACCCAAACGCTGGCCCTTGCCGCAGGTCAGCATGCCATCCAGCACGCGCACACCGGTGACCAGCGGTTCCGAAATCGCTTTGCGCTCCAGCGGATGGGGCGCCGCGCGGCTGGTGAAGTTCCAGGTGACCCCTTCGAGCGGCTCGCCGCCGTCGATGGGCTGGCCCAATCCGTCGATCACCCGGCCTAATAGCGCCATCCCTACCGGGGCCTTGAAAATTCGGGATACGGGCCGGACCATGCTCTCCGGCTGAATACCTTCCATTACGCCCAACGGCATGAGCAAAATATGGTCGTTGCGAAAACCGATCACCTCGGCGCGCAGGCTGTTATGCTCGCCGGTCTGGATTTCGCATACTTCGCCGATCTGGCAGTTCAACCCCACCACCTCAATGGTCAGGCCGACCACCTGGGTCACCCGGCCGGTCACACGGACCGGGTTGACCGACGAAATGGCCTCGCGCATGCGGTTGAAATTAGGCAGATGCTGGATCTGGTCCATTGTCAGTTTTCCTCATTCGACTTGAGCGAATCCAGAATGGCTTCGAGTTGGGTCTCGACGCGCGCATCCATGGTGCCCATCGCGCCCTGGACGAAACAACCACCGCGGGTGATCCCTTCCACCGATACGACCTGGACACGGTTACCGGTGATCACCGACTGGTTCTCACGCCAGGACGGGTCCAACATGGCCGCATCCAGGGGGTTGAGAAAGATCTTCAGATCGCCCAGGGCATGGCTCTTTTCTAGTACCTGTTCCAGGCTGAGTTGCAAGGCTTTGCTGTCCAGGGCGACCCCATCGCCGAACATGGTCCGGGCAATTTCGCCGATCATGCTGGCGACAAATGTTTCGGCCTCGGAAAAGAGCGCCTGCTGCCAGTGATCCACCTGCTCGACCATCGCATTGAGCGAGGCAAGCATTGGCCCGGCTTCCTGGCGGGCCAGCTCCAACCCTTTTTCGTGACCCTCTTCCTGGATGGCAATCACCCGTCCCTGAGCTTCCGCAATGACCTGATCGGCAGTCTGGCGAGCCTTTAAAATAATTTCATCCGCCTTATAACGGGCTTCTTTAATGATCTCGCGCGGCTCAATGTCCAGTTTTTCGGGCGACACAAAACTATTTCGGGCCGAGAGGGGCAGCAAGTCCCAGTCGACGGTCTCGTTTACGGCCACAGAGCCCAGATCGCGCGGGTTCCAGTGATCAAATAACAGGGGCTGGCCGGATTTGATCAGGCGGGAATGGGCATAACTGGTCCACAGCACCGTGTTTTCATCCGGCCGAAATATTTCTTCCACAGACTTCTCGAACGTTTCGGAGGGTTGGGCGGACTCCCCATCGAAATCCAGGGGGACCCAGGCCGAGACGCGGTCATCGGAATGGTCGGCGCTAATTAATGACTTCATATTCGCCACCTCCGCCAATCACAATTTCACCGGATTCTTCCAATACGCGCACCGAATCGACGATCTTGCGCTGGGCGGCGTACACATTTTTGGCCAATTGCGGGCCGAGGATTTCAATTTCCTCTTTCAAGTTTTCGCGAGCGCGTTCCGAAAGGTTGGTGAAGATTTTGTCTTTCAATCTTTCGGGGGCGGCCTTGAGGGCCAAAGCCAGGTCGTTTTTGCTGATGTCGCGCAGCACGCGCTGGATAGCGCGGTCGTCCAGCTTGGATAAATCATCGAAGGTGAACATATTGGCGCGGATCTCTTCGACCAGCTTGGGATTGCTGGCGTCAAGCGCCTCGAAAATCGTCTTCTGCACCCCACGGTCAACCTGGTTAAGCATCTTAACCAGAAAAGCGACCCCGCCGGTTGCGCGGAAATCCACTTCGCTGATCACACTGGAGAGCTTATTCTTCAGGTTGCGTTCGACCACCTGGACCACCTGGGGAGAAACCCGGTCCATCTGGGCCAGGCGCAAGGTAACCTCGATCTGTAATTCCTTGGGCAGGCTGGTCAGGATGTCGGCGGCCACTTTGGCTTCCAGGTAAGAAAGCACCAGGGCAATCGTCTGGGGCATTTCCTCCGAAAGGAGTGTGGCTACTTCCTGTGGATTGGCATTCCGCAGCATTTCAAAAGATGAGAGCTGCTGGTGAACCGAGATGCGTTCCAGGATCTCGGCACCTCGCCGCGGGCCGACTGCCCGCGAGAGAAGCTGCCGGCTGTATTCCACTCCGCCACCGTGCAGGGATGAGTTGGCCATGCTGAATTCCATCGCCTCTTCCATGGCGATATGGCGGGTCTCGGGAGGGATGTGCCCGGTCTGGCCTAAAGCCAGCAACACCCGTTCGATCTCTCCTTCGGTCAGGAACTGCAATACCTTGGAGGACAGGTCAACACCCAAACCCAATAACAAGGCCGAGGCTTTGTCGAGGCCTGTGATTTGATCGTAACCATTTTCAGCCATGGCTCTTGTTATCCTCGTTCAGCCAGATCTGGATGATTTCGGCGACCGTAGCCGGGTTCTCTTCTGCCAACCGGTTGATGACCTTGGACCGCTGAGAATCCTCGGCGCTGTTGACGGAGGGTGTAAAACGAGAGGAAAATTCCATCGTGCCATCTTCGCCGGTCTTTCCGGCGGACTGGCTTTGGCCAGGTTGGCCCTGGGGCAAATTCCCGGCCGTAGACCCGGCTGCAATCGCGCCATTGGTCGCCGAAGCGGCCAGGGCCGGGTTCATGGTCATCTCGCCCACCGGGAGCATCACGGGTTTCCAGGCACCCTGCGAAGAAACCCGCAGTTTGCGTATCATTCGCGAAAAATAAATCAACAAGAACAGCAGCAGCAGACCGGCCCCCACCCCAATCCCAATCTGGGTGTAGGTGTTGGTTTTTTGCGAGGACGCCAGATCGGCCGCCTGGCTCTCATAATACGAACGGTCGAAAGCCATCGAATCGACCACGATCTGGTCACCGCGGGTTTCGTCGATGCCCGCTGCGGCAGCGGCAGCATTTTTGATCGTCTGGAGCTGATTCTGGTCCGTGATGTTATCGACCATCACCGAGACAGAAATCCGGTCGACCTGCCCCGGGCTGACCACTTCCTTCGATTGGACCTGGCTGATTTCGTAATTAATGGTCTCTTCACTGCGCTGGTATGAAGTCGAATTCGCCCCGGCCGTGGTGGTTGGCGCGGGGGTCGGCAGGTTGGAAGAAGCTCCCGGGATGCCGCCTGTTGCTGAGGCATCCCCACCATAGCTTTCGGATACCTTGTCGGAACTGCGCACCACCTGGGCGGTGGGATCATAGGTATTCGAGGTCGTTTCTTTCTGAGTCCAATTCATGGACACCGCAGCCTGCACAACGGCCTTATCCGGGCCAAGGATCGTATCCAGCATGGACTGGACCCGGCTGCGGATATCGCTGGCCGCGGCCGCTTCGGCTGCTCGCTGTGAATCGCTCTGGGTGGTAGAGGCCGAGTCCGAGTTCGACGAGCCGCCGGCCAGCATATTGCCCTGGCTGTCCACAACCACCACATTTTCAGGCTGCAGACCCTCGACGCTGGAAGCTACCAGGTTGGTGATGGCGCGCACCTGGGATGCATCCAGGGTCTTGCCGCCTTTTTCCTGAACAGTTACCGATGCGGTGGTGGGGTTTTGATCGCTGGTCAACAGGCTCTTGTCGGGGGTCACAATGTGGACCCGCACCGCCTGAACCGCATCCAGGCTGCCGATCGTCCGCTCCAGTTCACCTTCCAGTGCCCGCTGGTAATCCACCTTCTGGGTAAATTCGGTCATTCCCAGGGTGCTGCCATCGAATAATTCATAACCCACCGTGGAACTGGAGGGTAACCCGGCCACGGCCATTTTCAAGCGCGCATCGTAAACCTGGTTGGTAGGTACTTCGATCGTGCCGCTGCTCTTCAACCGGTATGGAATCCCAGCCTCTTCCAGGTTCTGGACGATCTGCCCGGCATCCGTCTCGCTCAGGCCGCTGTACGCCACCGAATAAGACGGTGTGGTGGCCCAGGAGATGAGCACCGGGATCAGGATCGCGGCCGCCAGCAGCAACACGATCATCGTGATGCGCTGAGAGCCGCTCTGTTTACTCCAGAATTGAGAAACCTGCTTTTGAAACGGGACGATCATTCGGCGTACTCCACTGCTCTATAATCAGACCTGCATGCGCATAACTTCCTGATAAGCCTCTACCAGTTTGTCGCGAATGGCCATGGCTACCCGGAAATTTACATCGTTTTCTTCCAACCCGATGGTTACATCGTGCAGATCCACGTTTTCACCGGACGATAACTGCTGCACCAGACTATCGGCATTGTTCTGTGACTGGTTGAGCGAATCGACAATCTGACCAAAAGATTGGCCAATTTGGTTAACCGCATCGCTTGCAGTCTTTTGTGAGGACTGCAAACCAGAAACGGCACCGGTGGTGCTGGTAGAGATCGGGGAAATTTGCATGGCTAACTCCCGATATCCAGGGCTTTGAGAGCCATATCGCGGGCCGCCTCAACCACTGACAGGTTCGCTTCGTAAGAACGAGTGGCGGAAAGCATGTTGGTCATTTCCACCACCGGATTGACATTGGGATAAGTAACGTAACCGTCGGTACTCGCATCCGGGTTGGTCGGGTCATACACCTGTTCGCCCGGGGTAGTATCGGTCACGATCTGGTCAACACGTACACCGCCTTGTACTGCGCCGGTTGTGTCGCCGCGTTGTGCAGCCACAAAGGCCGGCAGGAAGCTCTGGCTACTGCCGTTATTGGCAGAGAAAACGACATCCTGGCGCTGATAAGGGCCGCCGTCGGCGGTCCGGGTCGTTTGAGCGTTGGCGATATTATTGGAAATAACATCCAGGCGCGTTTGCTGCGCCAGTAATCCTGATGCGCCTATTCGAATCGTATCCCAAAAGCTCAT
Source organism: uncultured Chloroflexia bacterium (assembly GCA_963704755.1). Lineage (GTDB taxonomy): Bacteria > Chloroflexota > Anaerolineae > Anaerolineales > Anaerolineaceae > Bellilinea. The sequence goes on along the minus strand of OY969938.1, from coordinate 2,831,007 downwards.
TTTTCACCTCGCCCTGGCATAGTAGCATACCAGCACGAGGAATCCCGTAAATCCCGTATGAACTTGAAATAAAAAAAATGTTAAATGCGCCAAAACCCCCTAGGTCAGGCGCATCAACAGCGGGAAAACCTATATTGTGTTGTTGTGTTCTGTTCTGCAACCGGCTTGCGGCAAGCCGGAGAGCATTCGATCAAGCGGCATGCATTACCGAAGTTGCGTATGCCGGTGTTGCCTGCGGGCGTGCATTAAGTTTTTGTTCGGTTATTCTCCAGGCCTCGCGCAGTTCACGAAGAGATGCGGCAGCCGTAGCATAGTCACCCTTGCGGATGCAGTCCAGGCTCCACTGATAGACCCGGAACAGCCCCATTGAAACCTCAGCGTAGTCAAAATCAAGCGCGTCGCGAAGGACTGTGATGGACTTGGTGGCTTTTTCGAAATCCTTGACTTCGCATGAGCGGATTGCCAGATCATAAGCCATGATCACCAGGTGTAAGGGGCTGGCACCCATAACTTCTTGGTTTCGATATTCCTGGCTTTTGTAGAGTGCTTGATACATGGTTTCTCTCCCGATAAAGGTCGCGTGCTTTTCTGTGTGACTGTATATATAATATCGGCTGCTTTACCATTAACTTTAGCTTCCTAACGTAAATTTTGCGTTAAGATCAGGCTAACAAATGGAGTAAATCGCCTGCCCGAAGCTTGTTGGCCTGTTCCGGCGGAATGGTGCGAACGACGTTTTTAGAGGCCCGATCGACCACATAAATGGTGACGTCGCGTGTCTCATCATTGACCTCAAAACGCAAATAAACGTCCCCAAGGGGCGCTTTATTTACTGCTGCGTTCGTCTCAGCCGGCTTAACTTTTTCAGCCTGCCCGGGTCCATTCGCTGGTGTTTCCCGGTCAAGCCCTTTTACCACCCTGGACCATTGTGGGTCAAAATCCGCTTTTTTGATTTGAGAAATGGATTGATTATTCATTTCAAAGCCTCCCTGCCTCCTTGCAAGAGGTTCCACATACCCACTTACCTGGAAAAAGCGCCTTCCTTGCGCTGAATGGTAAGCGGGCACAAAGCATGTCCGTTACTTCCATTTTTCGATCATCCGGATGTGCTGAGGCTGCCGTACATCGCGCTGAGCTGTTGCTGAGTGTAGGTCATCATGAGGATCTGGTTTTGAAGCTCTCCGTACTGTTGGTACAGCGCGGACTGGCGAGCATCCAGCCGGGTATTTTCCGAATCGATCTGATCATTCGTGCTTTTAAGTTGGGTGTCCAGCGATTTACTGGTCATGGTTACATAGCCGGACGTGCCGGTGAACTGGCTTACCCGGTTATTGATCTTCCCCATAACCGCATTCAGCAAGTCGGTGACGTTATCTTTGTTGGTCTCCAGGGCCGCAGACAACTTTTCACTGTCGCTGATGCTGATGGTCATGTCGTCTGCAATGGTGATACCAATCTCGCTCAAGTTCTTTAAGGTGCCATCGTTGGTGGCATCACCATTAATAGAGCGCAAAAGATCCATCCGCAGGTTGTAAAACATCGTATCCCCGGCCAATGCGCCGCGGGAATAAGTTCCATCGTTATTCTTGGTCGTCGATGTCTTGGCCTTGAGGTAGGTTTGCAGTGAGTTGAACTGGTCGATGAAACTCTTGATCGTGCTTTGCTCTTTGGCCGAATCGGCCGTCACGGCAATCGAAGCCGTTTTGCCCTCGGCATCGCTGGCCAGGTTCAGGGTTACCCCCTGGATAACATCGGTCAGGCCGGAATTTTGCGAGCGGGTCACCGGCAGGCCATTGACCGTAAATACGGCGCTGGTGGGGGTCTGCATCACATTTTTGAAAGACGACCCATTCAAAATGCCCAACTGGTTGAGGATCGTGCCCCCACTGAGGTCGCTGACCTGCATCAGGTGACCTGCTCCGGAGCGCGCGTTAGACAAGATCAGTTGGTTGTCCACGATGGTGGCGGTTACTTCGTTGCCGTCGGCGTATTTGGCGTGGTTGATGCTGTAGGCAATATCGATCAGGGTGTCATTGGCGTCCACGTTGATGGTGGCGCCTTTAGCGGCATATTCTACTTTTGCGGCGCCGCTCTGGCGGCTGGTAACGGTGTAACTGGACGTGTCGGAACCCAGTTGGAAGGTCAGGCCGCGGCCGGTATCGATGCTGCCACCACCGGTTGGGACGTTCTGCCAGGTATCGGTGAAATCAGAACTGTTTTTTTGGTTCTGTATGCTGACCGCTTCTCCATCCTGGTTGACCAGGCGGAATTGCCATTGGGAGCCGTTCAGGCGGGTTTCCACGTAATAATTATCGCTGGCCAATTCGGTCTGAGTGGAGTCAACATTGCCCATGCCAAAGTCGGTCACACCGCTGTTGGTCGAGTTCGACCGTATAGCTGTGGTCGGCCGCCCCGCCGATCACGAACGAGCCGGTCATATTCAGAGGCTGGTTGATATATTCAACCGAATCGGAACGAACCCGGTGGGCTTTAGCCAGTGAAGTAACCGAAATGTCATACTCGCCCGGCACGGCATTGGTTCCGACGGAGGCGCTCAAGACGGTGGTCCCGCTCGTCGCCGGAGTAATTGTGCTGTTGCGGCCGGACTGCAGCGCGTAATTTGCGTTCGTGCTGATCAAGGCCGTCGTCGACCCCTGAAAGGAGGTCAGCATGGTACTCAGGTCGGTAAAGACCCCTTTTTGGACGGTGATGGTGTCGCGCTGCGAGGTCAAACGATTCAAAGGCTGTTGTTCAGAAGCCATGATCGAATTAATCAGGTTAACATAGGTCGAATCGAGCGCGCCGCCATTACTAACTGATTGAGTAGTCATGTTTTTCTGAACCTTTCATCCGCCTTGACGGTCTGCCTTTAGAGCAGTGGGCGGGGGGCGCCTTCGAGACGCCTCCCGCGTTGTATAATTCGGCAAAACTTGCTAAAAATTATTTGAACAAAGAGAGTAAGTACTGCGGAGCGGTGTTGGCCTGGGCCAGCATGGCGACCGCGGTTTGCTGCAGGATCTGGTACTTGCTGGCATTGACCTGTTCGTCTGCCATGTCGGCATCCATGATCCGGTCATAGGCCGCCTGCACGTTGACCTGCTGATCCGAAACCTGGTCTTCTTTGAAGTCCAACCGGCCGGTCAGGGCGCCGATTTTGGCTAACTCACCGGAGACCGAATCCAGCTTGGTGCCAACATAGGCCATGTAGCTGCGGAAGTCCGAGGCCGAAGAACCGGCGGACAAATTCACCGTGTCGCCCGAATCATCCTTGAACTGGATGCCGTAATCGCCTTTCTGCAAAACCGTGATGTTGGCGGCTGAAGAGGTGCCTGATGCAGGGGCAGCTACCGTGGCTTTTACCCCATTCCCAAAATCAATTGCAGCAGCGCTGGAAAGATCCACACCTTTGATACTGGTTGCGACGTCAGTGCCATCATAAATCTGGATAGCGTTTCCGTTGGCGTCCAGGAGGGAGATGTCGCCCTTTTTCCCGGTTAAGTCATAATTCGAAACCTGGACGGTGTAAGTGCCCGATTCCAGTTTCGACAAACCACCTGCCAGGGTACCGTCGAAGGATGTCGCGGTTAACCCGGTGCCTGCTTCCACTACCTTGTCAGCATCGGCCTTAATGGCCAGGTTCAAAGAGCCGGTACCGGTAGCCGACATGTTGTTCAACGCGTCCACATCGGTGACATCGTCTTTGCCCGCGCCGGTCTGGAAGGACAGTGTGCCGGTCGAACCATCGATCAGGTTCTTGCCGTTCCACTGGGTCTGGGTCGCAATATCGTCGATCTGGGCCGAATAGGCGGTCAACTGGGTGACGATGGCTTCGCGTTCTGCCGAGCCCATCGTGTCACTGGCGGCGCTCTCCGACTTGTTCTGCATCTGCACCAGAATGTCGTTGATGCGGCCCAGTCCTGATTCGGCTACGGACAGCAGGTTCTTGGCATCGCCGATGTTGTCCAGCGCGGTTTTCAAACCTTCCGCACGGGAGTTCATCTTGGTCGCGATGGTCAAGCCGGCCGGATCGTCCGCGGCGCTGTTGATGCGCTTGCCGGTGGACAGGCGGGTCTGGTGAATTGAAAGTTGCTTGTTAATGTTCTGCAACGAATTCAGCGCGTTCATGGCGCCAATGTTGCCCGCAATACGAGTAATATCGAAATCAGCCATCTCAAACCTCCATGTTTGATGTTATCCGGGGATCCTTCCCCTTCTTGAATACGATTGGCCCTGCTTCTTGAAACCTTTGCGAGCCATGCACAATTCTGATCGAACTTCTTTACTACTTTTTGTTAAGCTATATATAATCTTCGGCAAAATAACATATTTCTTTAGTCAATCACATAAAAAGCGCATTAATATTCTAAATTCGAAGGTTTTTGCCTGTATTTTGCTGCTTCCAACCTGCTGAATGCCCCGAATGACCTGGAAAATACATGCGGGGGGCGCCAGCGAGACACCCCCCGCGTTGCAAAAAATCGGCGGAACTTGCTATGAATTACTTGAACAAAGAGAGTAAGTACTGCGGAGCGGTGTTGGCCTGGGCCAGCATGGCGACCGCGGTCTGCTGCAGGATCTGGTACTTGCTGGCATTGACCTGTTCGTCGGCCATGTCGGCATCCATGATCCGGTCGTAGGCCGCCTGCACGTTGACCTGCTGATCCGAGACCTGGTCTTCTTTGAAGTCCAACCGGCCGGTCAGAGCGCCGATCTTGGCTAACTCACCGGAGACCGAATCCAGCTTGGTGCCGACGTAGGCCATGTAGCTGCGGAAATCGGCCGCCGAGGAATTGGCGTTCAAATTCACCGTGTCGCCCGAGTCGTTTTTGAACTGGATCGCGTAGTCGCCTTTTTTCAAGACCGAAACGCCTTCCGTATCGACCGAACCGACGGAGGAACTATCGTCCTCGCCTAGAGACACTTTCAAACCATTGCCAAAATCGACCGCAGCCGTGCTGCTGGAAAACGTGACGCTTTTACTGGAAATCTTGTCGGTGCCATCATTGAATTCGACGGTGTTCCCATTGGCATCCAGGAGAGAAACGGTGGCCTTATAAGCACCAGTCGTAGTGGTATCCGTGTACTTGACGCTAACCGTGTAAGCACCTGAAGCCAGCGAATTGAATCCATCGCTCGTATCGGCCGTGCTGTACGTCGGGGCAGCCTTAAAGACTTTCGAATCGGTCACATCCGTGGGGGACAACACTTCGTCAGCAGTCGCTTTAACGGCCAGGCTCAAAGAGCCGGTACCGGTGGCCGACATATTGCTCAGTGCATCCACATCGGTGACGTCGTCTTTGCCCGCGCCGGTCTGGAAGGACAGTGTTCCGGTGGTGCCGTCGATCAGGTTCTTGCCGTTCCATTGGGTCTGGGTAGCAATATCGTCGATCTGGGCCGAATAAGCCGACAATTGGGTGACGATGGCATCCCGTTCTGCCGAGCCCATCGTGTCACTGGCGGCGCTTTCCGACTTGTTCTGCATCTGCACCAGAATATCGTTGATGCGGCCTAACCCTGATTCAGCTACGGACAGCAGGTTCTTGGCATCGCCGATGTTGTCCAACGCGGTTTTCAAACCTTCCGCACGAGAGTTCATCTTGGTCGCAATGGTCAGGCCGGCCGGATCGTCCGCGGCGCTGTTGATGCGCTTGCCGGTGGACAGGCGGGTCTGGTGAATCGAAAGTTGTTTGTTAATGTTCTGCAACGAATTCAGCGCGTTCATAGCGCCGATGTTGCCCGCAATACGGGTAATATCGAAATCAGCCATCTCAAACCTCCATGCTTGATGTTATCCGGGGATCCTTCCCCTTCTTGAATACGATTGGTCTTGCTGGTTTTGTTCGCCGGCAACCTTGCCAGGTACCGGCCCGGCTGCCGTTTGAAACCTAAAAAAGGATACGAAAGACGAACACGGGGAGGGTGCGTCTTTCAGGCGCCTCCTGTGTTACAAAAAATCGAAGATATTGCTATGGATTATTTGAACAAAGAGAGTAAGTACTGCGGAGCGGTGTTGGCCTGGGCCAGCATGGCGACCGCGGTCTGCTGCAGGATCTGGTACTTGCTGGCATTGACCTGTTCGTCGGCCATGTCGGCATCCATGATCCGGTCGTAGGCCGCCTGCACGTTGACCTGCTGATCCGAAACCTGGTCTTCTTTGAAGTCCAACCGGCCGGTCAAGGCGCCGATTTTGGCCAGTTCGCCGGAAACCGAATCCAGCTTGGTGCCAACATAGGCCATGTAGCTGCGGAAATCAGACGCCGAGGAATCTTTGGTCAGGACGACATCGTTACCGTCACTATCGGTGAAGCCCATCGAATAGTCGCCTTTGTGCTCAACCGTAACGGAAGCAGTGGAGACGTCATCAGCCGCACGATCGGTTGTGCCACCAATTTTCTGTTCGACTTTAATCGAAAGGCCATTACCAAAATCGATGGTCTTATCTCCGGAGGAAAGATCTACAGCCAGGCCGGTTGTGGACGTTGAACCCGAAGCCCCGACTTCCAGTTCTTTTCCATCCGAACCAAACAAATGGATTTTCCCGGCGGTTGCCGAGGTCATTTCCAGTTTTACCGAATAGGTACCGGATGCCAGTTGGGTTAAATCGTCCGTATTGGTCGCATCGCCAAAAGCCACATCCTCGCTGCCGGAGACAATCGCTTTGGTCGCATCATCGCTGAAGCTGGCCACATCTGTGGCGGTTGCCTTTTTGGCCAGGTTCAAAGACCCGGTGCCGGTGGCCGACATATTGCTCAATGAGTCTACGTCGGTGACGTCGTCTTTACCCGCGCCGGTCTGGAAGGACAGCGTGCCGGTGGTGCCGTCGATCAGGTTCTTGCCGTTCCATTGGGTCTGGGTAGCAATATCGTCGATCTGGGCCGAATAGGCGGTCAACTGGGTGACGATAGCATCCCGTTCTGCCGAGCCCATCGTGTCACTGGCGGCGCTCTCCGACTTGTTCTGCATCTGCACCAGAATGTCATTGATGCGGCCCAGCCCTGATTCGGCTACGGACAGCAGGTTCTTGGCGTCGCCGATGTTGTCCAGTGCGGTCTTCAAGCCTTCTGAACGGGAGTTCATCTTGGTCGCGATGGTCAGGCCGGCCGGATCGTCCGCGGCGCTGTTGATGCGCTTGCCGGTGGACAGGCGGGTCTGGTGAATCGAAAGTTGTTTGTTAATGTTCTGCAACGAATTCAGCGCGTTCATAGCGCCAATGTTGCCCGCAATACGAGTAATATCGAAATCAGCCATCTCAAACCTCCATGTTTGATACTATCCGGGGATCCATCCCCTTCTTGAAACCTCTTGGGCTTACTTATTAAATTTTTCCGGGTTTTTGTTTTTTACATGCTGGCGATCGAAGCCGGAAAACACACAACCGCCGATTGAAAAGTGCTTGGCGGGAGGCGCCTCACAAGCGCCTCCCGCGTCGCAAAAAATCGGCGGAACTTGCTATGAATTATTTGAACAACGAGAGTAAGTACTGCGGCGCAGTGTTGGCCTGGGCCAGCATGGCGACCGCGGTCTGCTGCAAGATCTGGTATTTGCTGGCATTGACCTGTTCGTCGGCCATGTCGGCATCCATGATCCGGTCGTAGGCCGCCTGCACGTTGACCTGCTGATCCGAAACCTGGTCTTCTTTGAAGTCCAACCGGCCGGTCAGGGCGCCGATTTTGGCCAGTTCGCCGGAGACCGAATCCAGCTTGGTGCCGACATAGGCCATGTAACTGCGGAAATCAGACGCCGAGGAATCTTTGGTCAGGGTGACGTCTGTACCTTCGCTGTCTTTGAACTGGATCGAATAGTCCCCTTTGTGCTCGACAGTGACGGTAGAAGTTGAAGCGTCTCCAGTCGCCCATGCAGTTTTCAAATCCAGTTTCAGGCCATTTCCGAGGTCAATTTTCCCGGCATTGGCGGCAGTGATATCGGCAACGGTAATTCCGGCGGTGCCGCTGCCTGAAGCCCCGATGTTCAATTCGGAGCCCGTCGAGTCATACAAATGGACGGTCACTTTTTTAGCATCGGTCCCATCAACAGCCAGCTTTACCGTATAAGTACCGGATTGCAACTGGGTCAAATTATCGTTCGAAGCATCCCCGAATGTTGGTTCGGTGGCAAACATCGCCTTGGTTGCATCGTCGGCGAAACTGGACACACCATCCGCAGACGCTTTGGCAGCCAGGTTCAAGGAACCGGTGCCGGTGGCCGACATATTGCTCAGTGAGTTCTACGTCGGTGACGTCGTCTTTGCCTGCGCCGGTCTGGAAGGACAGCGTGCCGGTGGTGCCGTCGATCAGGTTCTTGCCGTTCCATTGGGTCTGCGCAGAAATATCGTCGATCTGGGCCGAATAGGCGGTCAACTGGGTGACGATGGCATCCCGTTCTGCCGAGCCCATCGTGTCACTGGCGGCGCTCTCCGACTTGTTCTGCATCTGCACCAGAATGTCGTTGATGCGGCCCAGTCCTGATTCGGCTACGGACAGCAGGTTCTTGGCGTCGCCGATGTTGTCCAGCGCGGTTTTCAAACCTTCCGCACGGGAGTTCATCTTGGTCGCGATGGTCAAGCCGGCCGGATCGTCCGCGGCGCTGTTGATGCGCTTGCCGGTGGACAGGCGGGTCTGGTGAATTGAAAGTTGTTTGTTAATATTCTGCAACGAATTCAGCGCGTTCATAGCGCCAATGTTGCCCGCAATACGAGTAATATCGAAATCAGCCATCTCAAACCTCCATGTTTGATGTTATCCGGGGATCCATCCCCTTCTTGATACCATTTGGGCTTACTTATTTAATTTTTCCGGGCTTTTGTATTTCACACGCTGGCGATCGAGCCCGGTACCAGTACTGCCGCCGATTGAAATTTTTTTGCGCTGTGAGATCCTCTATCCAATAACTGCCTCCTGGCTATTTTTACGTAACTGCTCCAAGGGATTTCACCCAACCGACTGAGCGATTACTTTTTTTACCTATAATAGTTTTCGGCTAAACCGTGCGTTTCTTTAGCTGTTGGTATAAAAAGCACGTTAATTATTGGGTGAAAAGGGGCAATCATTTTTCAAAAGCGCCAGGAACCGGCTTATAGCTCAGGCCGGCTGTAAATTGGCGATGAGTTCCTTCTCGTCGGCGGCTAAAACACGGGCCAGGTCGAGCATGATGACCAGTTGGTGATCCAGCTTGGCAATGTTTTTGATAAAGGTCGAATTAATGGTGACCGACATCGGTGGGGGCGGCTCGATTTTGTCATCCGGCACGCGGATCACCTGGGTGACCGCATCGACGATCAGGCCGACTTTGGTTTCGCCCATATTGGCCACAACAATGCGTGTTTCGCGGGTAGGATCCTGGGATTCCAATCCAAAGCGCTTGCGCAAATCGACTACCGGCATGACCGAGCCACGCAGATTCGTAATTCCCTCGACGAACGAAGGCGCGTGGGGCAGACGAGTAATGTCCTGTAGTTTTAGAATTGCCTCAACTGCGGCGATCTCAACGCCGTAACTTTCTGTACCCAACTCAAAAATAACCAATTGATGTTCCATGTCTTGTGCCCTTTCTTCTCGGTAAATCCTTGCCGGGAACTGATAAAAATAACATTCCTGCTCAAAAGTCCCCCAGTTTGAGGTGTTTGCGGGTGCCGGGCACCTGCAAACACCTCAAACTGGGTCCTTAGTTCACTGCCCGGGGCGATCTCATTCAATCGTTTGAAATGCCTTGGGAATTGCCATCTGCGGTGCTTTAAGGCCATTATCATTGCCATTCCGTAGCGCCAGGTGGATATCCAGGTTACCCGCAACGGTTGCCAGCGGCACCACCAGGCGGGGGCAATCCAGCGTAGAGATGGATGCGCCTTTGCCCAAGATCAGGGAAGGGGTCGATATATTGCACTCAAAACCGGCCTGCGAGAGTTTGGTGCTTGCCCGTCCGGTGATCACATTGCCCAATTCGGCGATGCCGCTTTGGGCCAGATTGTTCAACTCGGTGAGTTTGTCTCCCATAAGCGTAGAGGCCAGCTTGATCGCTACATCCTGGGGCATGCTGTAGAAAACTGTCCCGACGACTGCGCCAACCAGCGAGATAATCACGGTCAAATCGTCTGTCTGGTAAATCGTATTTTCCAGGCGCAGGTCACCTCTTGTCACGGTTTGGCCGGTCTCACTGCACAGTACTTCGTATGCCCCTTCCACAAAAGGATTTAAAAACTTGACATTCATTCGGGATTTCCTTTCCGGGTTCCTGTCTGGCGCTCAATCAACCGGACTGGGCGGCTTCTGCGATGGTGAGTTGGACAAAATCGTCCGGGTTTTCATCTTTCCCGGTTTGCTTTTCCCTTAATGCCAGGTGAACTTTGAGGTCACCCAGTTTGGTTTTCAACGGAACAACGATCCGGGGAAAGTCAAGCGTGGAGATCTGAACGCTTTTGCCTGTGATAATGGTGGGTGGCGAAATATTGGCATCAAATCCAGCTTCGGCAAATTTGATTGTGGCCCGGCCGGTGATCACGTTGCCCAGCTCTGCCACACCGCTTTGAGCCAGAGAATTGAATTCTTTGAAACTCTGGCCCATAATTTCTGACACAAAATTCAGGCCGGTTTCCACCGGCATACCGTACATCACCACCCCATATACCTCACCTACCAGGTGGATCAATACGGTGACGTCGTCAGTGGTCATCGCCGTCTTATGAACATTTAGCTCCCCTCGTGTAATTTCAATGCCGACCTCGGCCTTCATCACCTCGATCGCTGCCTCAACGAAAGGATTTAAAAATCGGACATCCATGCAGGTTAACCTCCTCTTAGCTCGATGCTTGCAAGCTTGACCTTTCCTTTATTCGCCATCCCCAACCCCGATAAATACCTCAGCCATACGGATTTGGAGGGTCATTTTTTCGATCAATTGATACAATTCCTTCTCGCTTACCCCAAGCTTCTGAACGGCTTCATCGTCCAGGTTATAGCGCAGGCCATCTTTGCCCACACCGATGCCCATAATCATCATGGCTGCATCGGCCACATGGACCGCCGCGGCAGAGGATGCAAACTGCCCGGCCTGGCTGGGGTTATGGTGATGCTCGATCACAGCGATCAGCGCCGGGGGAAAATTCCAGCGCCGGGCGATCTCGGCTCCCAGTTGGGCATGGTTGAAGCCAAATTTCTCGCGTTCGATCGTTTCGAAGGATTTATCATCCCAGTCCGGATCGTTTCCGGGCATATCCCGCAACATCCGCTCCATGGCAATTTTGCCGATATCGCATAACAAACCGCAGAAATAAAGCTCTTCGGAATTGTTCCAGCCGCGGCTTTGCGCCAGCATTCTGGCCCCATAGCCCACTCCTAACGAGTGGCGCCACAGCTCCCCTCGCTTGAGGTCGTAGCCCGGAACCGGCCGGTCGAGATAATTACTCATCGAAGCAGAAAGGATCAGTTCATAGACACGGTAGAGCCCCAGCATCATCACGGCCTGCTGGACGGTGGTCACGCGTGTTTCGACCCCAAAATAAGCCGAGTTGGCCCAACGCAGAACGATGCCGGTCAGCACCTGATCCACCGAAAGGGCATTGACCACCTCGGCCACATTGGAATCTGGGTTTCGAATCAACTCCAGGGTTTTTGTGGCTGCCTGGGGAAACGGCGGCAGCTTACCCACTTTTTCGATTAGTTCGTCAACCGTATAGCCCATTTCACCTCTTATATTTTCTTGTACAGCGAAATTCCAATATTGCGGAAGCCAAAATCGGCCGGCTTCGAAATGATTTCAGTGCCGCCAAGGAAGAGCACTCCTCCCGGCCGGAGGGCATCGTGGAATTTGGAATACAGCATCGTCTTGGCTTCGGTGGTGAAATAAATAATGACGTTGCGGCAAACTATCAGGTCAAAATCATTTCCGAACCGTTCGGTGAGCATATCCTGCTCTTGAAAAGTAATCTTGTGCACCAGCTCGTCTTTAATAAAATAAGGCGGGCCAGGTTTCAAAAATTTCTCACGCTGTTCAGGCGTCAGGTTGCGGATTTCTTCGGCCAGGTAAGGGCCGCCTGCCCGGGCTTTGGCCAGGGCGCCACGATCCATGTCCGTGGCCAGGAGAGAACACTTTCTGCCTGGGGCCGATTCGTTCAACAAAATCGCCAGGGTGTAGGCTTCCACACCGATCGAGCAGCCTGCACTCCAGACGCGCAGTTCTTTGGAGGAGAATGAGGATTTTTCCAGTAAAGACGGGACAATATCCTTGCCCAGGGTTGCCCAGCGGTCCGGATCACGGAAAAATTCGGTTACGTTAATGGTTAAATAATTGCGAAAGCGATCCATTTCGTGGGCGTCTTTTGAAACGACCTGGAAATATTCACCCCAGGAGGTGGCTTTTGTCCGCACCAGCCAGGAATCGAGGCGGCGTTTGACCTGTTCGTCTTTGTAATACGACAGGTCGATATTCAAGAGACGTTTCACTGAGGTTTTGATACTGGAATAAACATCGGCTTCCATGGCTTACTTACCTGTATTCGAACTAAAAGATTGCAGCGCTTGAAGAATGGCAGCCGGGATTTCCGCCAGAGGCACGACCTGGCTGGCTGCGTTGGCTTCGACCACACTGCGCGGCATGCCATAAACCACACAGGACGACTCGTCTTCGGCGATGACCTGTCCGCCCAGGCTGTGCAGCAGCACCGCCCCGGTGGTACCGTCGCTGCCCATGCCGGTCAGGATGACCGCGCTGGTCAGCCGGCCGCAACGCTGGATCAATGAAGTCAGGGTGACATCCACAGCCGGGCGCACGCCGTGCATGGGCGGGTTCTGGTTGAGGACCACCTGCTCGTTTTCGTCGAAGACCATATGAAACCCACCGGGAGCCAACAACACCCGGCCAACCGCCAGGCGGTCACCCGGTTCGGCTTCTTTGACCAGCAGGGCCGAAGAATTGTTCAGCCGTTCCGCCAGTGAATGGGTAAAACCGGCCGGCATGTGCTGGACCACTACCACGGCTGCCGGTAAGTCAGCCGGCAAAGCCGGGATAACTTCGTTCAGGGCCTTGGGTCCGCCGGTCGAGGTACCAATCAGGACCACGGGTTCGTGACGTTGGCGGGTATGGAACGGCTTGGTCGTTGGCAGCGGTAAGACCTGGCGATACTCGGCCGCGGGGATCGCAATCGGCTTGACTTTGGCCCCGGCAGCCCGCTCGATCTTGCTGATCACCTCCGCCATCACCGACTGGATGTTCATCCGGTCGGTCGGCTTGGGCGTAAAATCGACCGCGCCCAGGGTCAGGGCTTGAACCGTCTCGGCTGTGCCTTCTTTGGTCAGGCTGCTCAGCATAATCACCGGGCGCGGGAAGCGACTCATAATCTCGCGCAAGGTAGAAAGCCCATCCAGACGCGGCATTTCAACGTCCAGGGTAATCACATCGGGCTGCAAGCGCGGGATCATTTCCAGGGCTTCCAACCCGTCGCGGGCTCCGCCGACCACTCGGATGCCCGGATAATCGTTCAAATAGCGACTGATCGAAACACGGATAAATGCCGAATCGTCCACAACCAAAACCCGGATAGGGTTATGTGCAGTCGTCGGAGAGCCAGGAACCGATGTTTGGTTCACCTAAGTTTCCTTTAGCCAATCAACTTATGAATGGCGCTCATCACCCGATCGCGCTCGAAGGGTTTAACAATGAAATCGCGTGCGCCGGACTTGACCGCTTCCAACACAACCGATTCCTGCCCAAGGGCTGTCAACATAACCACCTGCGCCTTCGGATCAAACCCGCGGATCTCTTTCAGGGCGGCCAGGCCGTCCATCTCGGGCATCGTAACGTCCATCAAGACCACGTCAGGCTTGAGTTCTTTGTAAGAGGCCACCGCCTTGAGGCCGTTATCCGCCTCGAAGACTTCAAAACCATCTCCCTGTAACATTTTGGTGATGCGCACTCTCAAAAACTCTGCGTCATCGACAATTAAAATCCTAGTCATCCTCATTTCCTCCTGGAAATTTACAAATCCTGCTCTTTACCGCCTACCACTCTTACGGTCATACGGCCATCCAATACATATAAACGAACCGTGCGGCCGGTATGACCGCCAACTTCTTCTTTCTTGAGCTGCAATTTGATCTTCTGGAAAACTGCATGGGCGCTGGCGATGTTCCGCGTACCGACATCGAAGGTGTTGGTCACGCCCGCGGTGAGCAGCATATTGGCTCCCCCGGCCATGCGAATCACCAGCCGGTTGCGATCCGCGCCGGCTTTGATCATTTCACCCAAGAGGATTTCGATTCCACAATCCACATAGCGTGGGCAGACCGGCTCGGTGCCATTCATCCGCTGGGGAAGGACGGCATGGAGCAAACCAGAGACCTTTTTGACCGGGTCCACCATGGCAATTCCCAGGCAGGATCCCAACCCATAAGCTACCATTACGTCTTCAGGGTCAGTTGAAACATAGTATTCACCCAGTCCGACACTGACCGGTTCTTTCATTGCTTTTTCACATTCCTTTTCAAAACTTGAATGGATTGAGCATCGGGCAGCACCCAGAAATTTGTTTCAACGATGCGGCTGCCATCCGCAAAATTGGCTTCGATCAAAAGTACGTGATCACTAACCCCACCGGTAGTCGCAATGATGATATCGACGATGGCTCCTACCATATCCACCATGACAGCCGGGGGCGTGGGCCGCAAGGACATACCGGCCATGTCTGCCACAGCGTTGAGAAAAAACGTGCCCGTCTGGTTGCCCAACTCGCCCAGGGCCGACCTTTCCAATTTGCCCAGGGAGTCCGCCGTCCCAATGGGATCGCCCATGAGCAAATCGACCAGTTCCAGGGATTTGGTGTATGGGATGATCAGCATGATCTGGCCGGAAATATCGCCTTCGGCTCGCAGGTAAATGCCTACAGCCTCCTGTTCCGGAGACTCGAACTCCCCGGCGATTTCCAGGAGCGGGATCAGGCGAACAGAGGTCTTGTGGACTTCGATGTTCCGTCCCAGCAGCTTGCCGAACCCGTTGGCTGCGTTGACGATGCCAGTTTCACCAATCGCTTGCAAAATCTCTATTGTTTCGTTATCTAACATCTGCCCTTCGGTCATAACCTTCCTCACACATGAATTCCAGCAAGTTTTAAAAGGCCGGGCACGTCAACGATGAGGGCAATTTGCCCGTCGCCAAGGATCGCGGCACTAGAAATACCAGGGATATCCCCAATGAAGGACCCCAGGGATTTGACAACCACTTCCTCTTCCCCCGTAAAGGAATCCACGACCAGGCCAACGCTTTGTTTTCCGGCGTTCACTACCACCGCAAACAGGCGGCCCTTTTCGCGAGCCTCATGGGGGATTTCAAAGACGCCGGCAACGTCCACCAGGGGCAGAACGTGTCCGCGCAGTACAATAACCGGTTTACCCCGGATCGTAGAAATTTCTTCGTTCGAAAGCCGCAGGGTTTCGGTCACCATTACCAGCGGGATGGCCAGGATCGAACCGGCGACCTTCACTAACAGGGTAGGCACAATCGCCAGGGTGAGTGGGAGAACGATCTGGAAAGTCGTCCCGCGGCCTAACTGGGTTTCGACGTGGATGGTGCCGTTCACCCGTTGAATATTGGTGTGGACAATGTCCATACCCACGCCGCGGCCTGAAATATCGGTCACCACCTTGGCGGTGGAAAAGCCGGGCAAGAAGATCAAGTCGATAGCCTGGTCGTCACTCAACCCGGCCGCCTCTTCCGAGGTAAGCAGGCCTTTTTGGACGGCGACTTTGCGCATCTGAGCCGGGTCGATCCCGCTGCCATCGTCCGAGACGGTGACCACGATGCGTCCCTGCTCGTGCCAGGCGTTGAGGGAGATCTCACCGACTGCGGGTTTGCCCGCGGCCTGGCGAACTTCGGGCGTTTCAATGCCATGGTCCACCGCATTACGCACCAGGTGAATGAGCGGATCGTTGATTTCCTCGATCATCGAGCGGTCCAGCTCGGTATCTTCACCATTGATGGTCACGTTGACCTGCTTGCCAACCTTCTGGGCCAGGTCACGGACCACCCGCGGGAATTTACGGAACTGGTTCCCAATGGGCAGCATGCGGATGCTCATGACCTCTTCCTGAAGCTGGTCGGTGATCCGGCTGATATGCGAGACCGTCTCAGCCAGGTTTTCGACCTGGTTGTTGCTGCTCGCGTTGGTTTGCATGTGGTTTCGCACCTGGAAGAGGTGGTTACGGTCGGTAATCAACTCGCCGACCAGGTTCATCAGCGAGTCCAGGCGTTCCACGCTGGTGCGGATGGTCATATCGACACTGCGGGTATTGACCTGTTTGACCTGCGCGAGCTGGGCCGCCGGTGCAAGCTGGGCTGCCGGTGCGGGTTGGGGAACCGGCTCAGCAACCGGTCGGGGCTCGGGTGCCGGTTGTTTTGCCGCAGGCAGGGGTGCCGGCGGGCTAACCTCGCCCCGGCCTTCGACCCACAGGCTGCTAACCTCTGAAATCTGTTCCAGTTGGCTGTAAACTGCTTCGGGATCCTTTTCGGTGAGCACTCGGGCAGTAAAAGTTTTCACCGGGGCGGCCGTTTCGATCACGACCAGGGGCGGGTCCATTTCGAGCACTTCGCCCAATTCCTGCAGGGCCATCATCAACTGCAAGGCCCGGGCAGCAGAGGCAATGCTCTTGGAGTCGATCTCGGCGCGGATACCGGTCCCCGGCCGGGTTTTCTCCACTTTCACGGCCGGGGCTTCTTTTTTGTGTCCATTGCCGTTGCCCGATTTTTTGCCGTTCGACTTCGCGGGAGCTTCCAGTACAAGTGCTGCTCCGGTCTGCGCCGGCCGGCTTTCAGCAGCCGGTTGGTTCGCCGGCGCCGATTCAATAAAATCTTTCAGGCCGGCCACCAGGCTTTCTACATCCAGGTCACAAGGTTCTCCGGTGATCACCTCTTCCTTCAAAAGCCGCAGGCCGTCCACCGCATCCAGGCACAAATCAATAAGCGGGGTAGTTATCGGTATGGTATTTTTGCGGATACCATCGAAGGCAGTCTCCAGGGAATGGGTCAGCTCCGTCATACGCTCGTGACCAATCATCCCAGCCATACCCTTGAGGGTATGCGCTGATCGAAATGCAGAATGGAGCTGCTCGGATTCGCTGTCCAAATGTTCGATTTGCACCAGGATTTCGTCCAATACCTGCAAGTGTTCGTCTGCCTCTGCCATAAAGATCGGCAATTCATCCTGGCTGATGTCAAAGACCATCTGCATGATTACGCCTCATTCTTAAAAAACTAAAATTTTCAAACCCACACCGGATAATTATGGAAAAATGGCCGTTAACGAGACGTGCACCCATTTTTCCAATGTTTTAAATCAAACCTTTGTTTTAAATTCTGTATTTACAAGGGTCCGATCATCCACCCATGAGGTTAGCAGACACGAGGGCCTAGTACTGTAAATGTCTCGTAAATTAATTCCAAATATCACATGAAATTGTCTTACAACGGTATTGATTCCCCCTCAGGGAAACAGGCATATCAACCTACAGTTGACAAAGTCCCTGGTTTTTGTCAAGCGAACATAAGAAAACCAAATGGTTCATTCTACCAACCTGAGCCCATCTACCGGCGGCTTCGCCCGCTATAACAGAAGGCTTCATCAGGATTTGGCCGGAAAAACAAACCGGCGGGTGTAATCCCCGGCGTATTTCAGCCAGCCCAGCGGGCGAAGCGGCCGGAGCCAACAACCATTTTGAATCCAGGCCTGCCCACCGGCTGCTTCTCCCCCACAGAAAAATGGATAGGGTTATTCAGCTTTGGTTTGGAAAAATCCAGTTTTTCGATTTTGTTGGAAAAGAGGTTTAAAGGGGGAGCTCTATTCCCCTAAAACACGCTTCATCTGCGCCAGGAGCACGTCGGTGTCCAGCGGCTTGGCCAGGAAGGCGGCCACGCCCAGGTTAGCAGCTCGCTTCACAATTTCCGAGAAGGCCAGCGAAGAAATCAGTACCACCGGAATATCTTTCAAAAGGCCCTCGTCGCGCAGTTCGGAAAACAGGTCCAGGCCGTTGTCGCCACGCAAAAATGTATCCAGCACCACCGCTCGCGGCGGGTTCATCTTCAATTGAGCGCGCAAGTCCTGCGGTTGGCGGCAAATGATCGGTAAATATCCCCCTCGGCGCAGTGCCAGATCAATCAGGTCCCGGTTGAGGGGATTTGTCTCCAGCACCAAGACCGGCACAGCATCAGCATCCATGAGCGCATTTTACACCAATTCGCCGCCAACACTCAAATAATCTTCCAGCTTTTTGCGGTAAACCTGATAATTCTCTTTGGAAACTTTGAGAATCTTCAGCGCCTCGGGGTGGATATTCCCGCCGATCAACTTCTGGCTGACCATAGTCGAATCGGCGGTTACCGAATTGGCAAAATTAATAATGGCTGGCAGCTTCAAATTAGTGCGGGCCAGGGAGGGGTAATGGTGAAAACTGATCGCGTCGATCAGGACGGTTGGGAATCCCCAGCGGGCTGCGATCAGGCCGCCCACGTGCGCGTGGTCGACGCCCAGCAGCTTTTGCTCCACCTGCCAGAGCGGCATATTGTACTGGCGGACGAAGTTCATGATTTCCATATAATCTTTGAGAACGAACTGGTCCAGCACCAGTTTGCCCACGTCGTGCAGCAGGCCGGAGGCGTAGGCTTCTTCCGGGTCCGGGTAGTTCAAAGCCCGCGCCAGCCATTCGGCCGCCATAGCAGTGGCCAGCGAATGCTGCCACAACGCACCGGCTCCCAGGCGATAGCCGTTCAACTGGCTCTTCAGGGGTCCAATCGCCGAGGAAGCCATCAATAGCGACTTGAGCCGCTTAAGGCCGATGCGCATCACCGCTTCACGGATCGAAGTACACGAGCGGGAATAGCCCAGGGTGACCGAGTTGGCCATTTGCAGAACCAGCGCCGCCAGAGCCTGGTCCAATCCGATCAGGTCCGAGACGACACTGACGGTTGCATCCGGGCTGTTGATTTCGTTCAGGATGCGGGACACATTGGAAGGAATCGGGCGCAGCCGCTCGACGGATTGGAGAATGGCATCGACTTTGTCTGCGATCATGAACAACTCTCCTGAGAAAAACATTTCCTGCAAGTGGGAATCTGACAAGTGGTAAAAGCGGCTTTGCTACTTTCACCGCATGGCAGAAGCTTCGTGTGTTTTTCCAGGGGCCCCATCAATGAACCAGGTTCGGCAGGCTCTCGAACAGATTGGATGTAAATGAAATGATCTGTTGAAGCATCCAGGAACCCAGGAAGAGCAGGACCAGGACAATACCGATAATCTTCGGGATAAAGTTCAAGGTAGGCTCATTGATTTGGGTGGCCGCCTGGACCAGGCTGATCAGGCTGCCGACCAGCAGGCTGACCAACAGGATCGGCCCGGCAAGGATCAACGCCACGGTAATTGCATTTTGCGCCAGGGTTAACACATACGCTTCGGTCATGGATTGCCTCTCTAGCCACCGCCCATAAAGCTGAGCACCAGGCTTTTCACTACCAGGTACCAACCATCCACCATGACGAACAGGAGCAGCTTGAACGGCAATGATACCAGGGATGGCGGCAGCATCATCATGCCCATCGATAGCAGCACACTGGATACGACCAGGTCAATAATCAGGAAGGGGATGTAGATGACAAACCCCATGGTAAAGGCGGTGCGCAGCTCGCTGATGACGAAAGCCGGGAAGAGATCGATGGTAGGAATGTCATCCAGGGTAGCCGGCTGCGGCGCCTGGCTCAGGTCCAGAAACAGTTGGATGTCTTTCTCGCGGGTCTGTTTGAACATGAACTCGCGGACGGGCTTCAGCGCTGTGGTTATGGCCGTTTCCTGGTCGATCTGTTGGTTCATGTACGGCTGGATGGCCTGCTGATCGATCTGCTGGTACACCGGCGACATGATAAAAAAGGTCAGCAGCAGCGACAGGCCGATAATCACCTGGTTGGGCGGGATGGTGGGGGTACCCAGGGCGCTGCGCAGCATGGAGAGGACGATTACGATCCGGGTAAAGGAGGTGGCCAGAATAATAATAGCCGGCGCCAGCGACAAGACCGTCAGCAGGACCAGCAGCTCAACTGCGCCGGTCATCTGGGTGGGGTTGTTGTCCTGCGGGTTGATCGATAGGGTCACACCAGGGGCGGTCAGGTTTGAGTCACCGGCACAGCCGGACAGGAACAAGCCCACCATCAGGACCAGCACCAGGCCAATCACCAGACGGCGCGTATTCTTGCGCGGTCGCGCAGGCGTTGAGGAAATTCGCTCGGCGAGCATGCCTAACCGTTCCTTTCGAGCCCGGCGGGGCGATCACTGCCACCCTGGCCGGCCACGTTTTGCAGCAACTGCGAAAAATCCAAACCGACCGGAATGGCCGGGGCGTTTTCTTCGACCGGCAAATCCACGGCCGAAATCAACGAGACAGATTGATCGGTAGCGCCAATCAAGAAATGCTGGTCCCCAACACGAATCAGGTGGACGGCCTGCTTGGGTGTCAGGCGGATCGTCTCTTCGCGGGCCAACCGGCGAGCATTGAAGCCTTTCCGGGGCGCCTTCTGCCAGCGCAGGAGCATCACCGCGCCGCCCACGATCAGCAGCAGCACACCGACCAGCTTGAGCATCACGCCCAGGTAATAAAAGGGGCTGTCGCCGACACCGCCCGCGGCGCCATCCGTGCCGCCGCTGCTCAATAACAGTGCTCCGCAGGCCACCAGGCTGATCAACGCCAGCCCGGCCAGGGCTTTTTTCTTGGGACTGCTGTGGAGGTACCAGTTCTTGAGAGTTTCTAACGGGTTGGTCATCAAGAATTGGCTTTCCCGTTGGAGACCAGTTCGGTGACCCGGACGCCGAATTTGTCATCCACCACCACCACTTCGCCACGGGCAATCAGGCGGTTGTTGACAAATACATCGACAGGATCGCCGGCCAGGCGGTCAAGCTCGATGACCGAGCCGCTTTGCAGCTCCAGCACCTGGCGCAGCGGCATGCGCGCCCGGCCCAGTTCCACCGTCACCGAAAGGGAAACATCCATCAACAGGTCCATGTTTCCCGCGTTACCCACAGCGGCTTTGACATCCCTGGAAGGGACAATCTTGGGTTCCGGTTGCGAAGCGGTTCTTTCGACAGTTAAATCTTCGTTTTCACCCATAGCGCTCTCTCTCATCAATTCGAATCGTCTTCAAGCGGGTCGCGAACCACACCACTGACCTGTACCCCAATATGTTTGCCGCTGCGACCAACCTTGCCCCAGAATTGAGAGCGGTTGGCAACCCTGATGATGAGGGGTTCGGTGATTTGCTTATCCAATTGAATAACATCACCGGCTTGAAGTTTAAGGATTTCACCTACAAATAGATGGGTTTCGCCCAGGACAACATCGATGGGCAAGACGACATCCTGCAATGTTTCGATTACCCGCTGGCGAGCCTGCATGTCTCGCTGGTGTTCTTTACGCCCGGCGATCCAGATGTGCGGATTGAGCTCATTGGCGATCGGTTTCAAGGTATTGAAGGGAATAAAGACGCTCATCGTACCGGTCACGTTCTGAATATTGATCTCGAAGGTGAGCAGCATCACCCTTTCATTGCCAACGATCATTTGCACCCAATGCTGGTTGGTGGTCGAATCTTCCAAAGACGGTTCGATGGTGACCACTTTACTCCAGGCGGCTTTGATATCTCCCAGCATGTGCTCCACTAAACCGCGCAGCAGGGATTGATCGATCTCGGTCAGCGGCCGTTCATTCGAAAGGCCTTCCATCTTTCCGCCCAGGCGCTGCTCCAGGATCACATACGCCAGATTGGGGCTGAGCGTAATAATCATCTGGCCGGGCAGCGGCGCCAGGACCAGCATGTGAAAAAGCGAGTTGACCGGAAAATCGTTCAGGAAATCGTGAAAGCGGCCCTGCTCCATGTGAACCAGGCGCGGACGGACGTTGGTGCGCAGGAAAGTCGGCAGAGAAGTTGTCAAGCGCTCGGTTAAATCTTCATGGATCAGCTCGACTGCCCGCATCTGCTCTTTCGAGAAGCGGTCCGGCGACCAGAAGTTATAGTTCTGGATCTTGCGCTTGCCGCTGCCTTCGCTCTCTTCATGCGGGCGGTCACCGGACTGAGTCATCAGGTCGGCCAGGTTAATCCCACTCTGGCCGTCCTTCTGATCCAGTTCAATGGCTCCGTTCAGCAGAGCATCGATTTCCGATTGAGATAGCATGGTTATTGCACCACAAATTCGGTGAAATAAACGTTCAAAAGTTGGTAATCCGGCACTTTTGCGGCCAGGGCTTTCATCAGCTCTTGCCGCAGGGCTTCTTTGCCTTCGGCTGTGTACAAGTCATCATAGGTCTTGGTCGAAAGCTGGGTGATGACCGTATCATCCAGGATCGGCATGCGCGCATTGACGTAAGCCTGCAGAATTGCCATCGGATCGGTGAGGGCGGTTCCACCGCTGACCGTTGGTATTTCCTCCGGCTGGGGTGTCATCAAAGCGTCCGGCACAAACTCCAACACAATCGTCACGCGGATGTACTTCCGGCTGCTCGTATCGGCCAGGTTGATAATCTTGGTGGTCATATCGACCATCACACCATCGCCCGGCTTGAATACTTTCACGGTCGGCGAGGGGGTAAGAGTTCGGGCTGGGAATATCCGGGTCAACGGTGGGATAAATATACGAAAGGTGGAAAGGCTTGGGATACTGATCCGGAGCGAACACAATATAAGCCGTCGCCAGCGAGATCAAACCAACCACAACAATGACCAAAATGAGCAAAACGCGGATGATGATGTTCAAAACACTGCTGGCTTTATTTTTCATGGACGGATGACTCCAAAATAAATATGCCCATTAAGGCGTAACACCGATCGAATCGGTACCCAGTACACTGCTATCGACCTGGTAAATGATCACAATATCCACCCGGCTGTTCAGGGCCCGGTGCTCGGCGGTATCGTTAGCAAAGACCGGGTTATATTGGCCCTGGCCAGAGACGATCAAACGGGAGGGATCTATGCCGGCATTGATCAGGTAATTAGCCACGGCCATTGCCCGGGCAAGGGACAGGTCCCAATTGTTGGCATAGCGCGAATTGGTTGGTTGCGAGTTGTCGGTATTCCCGATCAGGCGGATCTTGTTATCGATCGGTTTGAGCATATTGGCGATCGTATCCAGGACCGGTTTGGCATCGGCGGGCAAATCGGAGGAACCACTGGGGAAGAGCAGCTTTTCGCTTAAAGAAATCAGTACCCCATCGATATTGGTCTGCACGCTGACTTCATTACCGAGGTTCTGTGAAGATAACATCTGGGTCAGTTGGCTGGCCACTTCTTCCGACTGGGGGGGCGACTCAGGAATACCGGGGACCGCAATCGGTTTGGGCTGCCCATCTTCGATAGCGCCGCTGGTCTGGTTGATTTGGGTGTCCACAATGCTGGCGGGAGCTCCGCCCAGCGAAAAGACATCCCGCATACTGGCGGCCAGTTCTTTGTATTTCTGTACGTCCACCTGGCCCATCGAATACAACACCACAAAGAGCACCATCAGCAGAGTAATAAAGTCCGAATAGCTAACCAGCCAGCGCTCGCTGCTGCCTTCACTTTCTTCACCGCCGCCACCGCCGTGTGCCATTTTCTAGCCCTCAACCTTCTTCGCCGCGGCCGGGTTCTTCGCCTGTTTGCCCGCTTTTTCACCCTCAGCTTTCAGGGCCGCCGGGGGCAGGTAAGCGTTCAGTTTTTCACGGACGATACGCGGGTTTTCCCCGGCCTGGATGGCCAAAATGCCTTCCAGTTGCAAGTAGCGCATGTGCGATTCTTCTTCACTCTTGGCTTTCAGCTTACCACCCAACGGCAGGTAGATCAGGTTAGCCGTCAGCAGGCCCCACAGGGTAGCCAGGAAAGCGCCGGCGATGTTTGCCGCCAGGGCACTGGGGTCATCCAGGGTCTTTAGCACGCTGATCAGCCCCATCACCGTACCGATGATGCCGAAAGTCGGCGCAAACCCACCGGCCGCGGCAAAGAAACCGTAGCCAATCCGGTGACGGGCCGCGGTCTGCTCGATCGTGGTCTCCAGGATGGCGCGCACCTGCGAGGGGTCCACCCCGTCGACGACCATCATGACACCTTTCTGCAGGAACTTGTCGTTGATTTTCTTGCTATCCTCTTCCAGCGCCAGCAGCCCTTCGCGGCGAGCCCGGTCGGCCATTTTGACAATCAGCTCGATTGATTCGGCGACGTCGAATTTCTGGGCTTTGAAAACCTGACCGATCACAGTAGGTAACGAAGTCACCGTTTTAACCGAGGATGTGATCGTCGTCGCCGCCAGAGAGCCGCCAATAATGAGCAGAATGGCCGACGGATGAGCGAACAGTTCGAGCGGCGAACCGCCGTCCATAACCAAGACGACAACGATTACCAGCATTCCCGCTACCAGACCGATGATACTTGCCAGATCCATAAAGGTCTCCCCAAACTCTAACTTAGATCCCCGCCGGAAGGATTAAACAGAACGCGGCGGCGATAAGCGATATATTGTTCCCGAATGTTCTCAGGGCTTTCCTTGACGATGAATTTCTTTTCATTGATCAGGGTCACCACGGTGTCAGGCGTACTTTCAACAGTCATGATCAAATCCGGGTTCAAACAATATTGGCTTCCATTCAACCGGGTCACTGTGATCATGGGCCTTCATCCTTTCCAAACAATCTATACGCAAGCCAATAGATACAATTCTGGCTTCCCAAGCAAAACTTTAACACATCGGCATTTCCTTTCACGTAAATTGGTCGTGAAAGCAATATAAAGAACGGCTAAAAATCTAAAGGCGGCTGGCGCCGCCTTTAGATTTAATTTTTGGTGCCTGATCGGCCATCCCAGAAGTACAAGATGTTTTATTATTTTTGCTTGCTTCGCAAGCAAAAATAATAAAAAAGAATCCCGTCAGGCTGTGCAATTAGAATCCGAAGTAGATGTGTTGGCGGCGGGCAAAGCCCGCCGCCAACACATCTACTTCGCTACTTCCCTTCATTTATGCAAACTTCGAGATGTATCCCAAATATGAAAATCGTGATATTAATTAACTGCGGAAATCCACTCTTAGCGCAGTTTTCGGATAAAATCTACCGGATTCGGCGCGACATTCTTCCATTTGCAATCCGGGCGCAATTCTGTTTCCGGATGCCCTTCTTTCCCTGACTTCACTCAAGCAACCGATCCGCACACAGACGCCAATGGGCTAACCTTCTTCCCATACTGGTACCTATCGATAAAGTTATGGCCAATATTTTAATTCTGGATGACAATCGCGATCTGGCGGATATGCTTGGCGAATACGTCAAGACGGTTCTGAACTTTAATGTTACCTGTGTGACACGCAGCGAAGACTTTTGGGAAGCGGTGCAAAGCGAGGAATTCGACGTCCTGTTCCTGGACTACCGGCTGAGCGATACCACCGGCATCGATATCCTGGACGCAATGCGCACGCGCGGGATCAAAATACCGACGATCATGATGACGGGGGAAGGGAACGAAAAGATCGCCGCCAGCGCCATCCAGAAGGGCGCGATCGATTACCTGATCAAAAGCGAGCTGTCCTTTGATACGCTCCCGGCCTACATCGACAAGGCCATCCAGATGCGCGACTTGCGCCACACCATGGAGACTTCTTTGCGGAAGATCATGTACCAGTCGCGGCTGCTGGATAATATTCTGGACGCGGTGGTGGTGTGGGACCGGCAAGGGATCATCACATACTGGAACCGGGCGGCTGAAGAACTTTTCGGCCAGCCAGCCGAGAAGATGATCGGCCAGGCGGCTGCCCAGGTGTATTTTTCGCTCTTCGACCCGCCCATCCCGGCCGATGCGGGCACCCGCGAAAAGCTGTTGGAAGAACGCTATTTGAGCAATCCCGATGGCAGCCTGACCTGGATCAGCTCGGTGATATCACCGCTTTATGATGATCCCAGCATCGCCTTGCTCAGCGGATTCATGGATGTCACCCGCGATATTACCTCTCGAAAAATCGAGCAGGAGACCCTGCATACCAGCCAGAACCTCATCCAACATATTCTGGATGCCGTTCCGAACATCATTTTCATTATTAATATCGAAGAGAACCGCCTGAAATACGTCAGCCCAAAGATCAACGAGCTGGTCGGGGTCGAGTGGGTGGAGCTGGTCAACACAGACGTACAGGGGTTTTCCGGGCGGGTCCACCCGGACGACCTTCCCCGGTTGGCGGCCCATTTCGCGCAACTGCGCAACGCAAAAGAGAACATTTCCGCGGCTATCGAGTACCGTTTCAAGGATAATGCCAATCGCTGGCGCTGGCTGAGCAGCCTGGATACCGTATTCTCGCGCAATTCCAAAGGGAACGTCAGTGAAATCCTGGGCGTGTTCGGCGACATCTCGCAGGTGAAACTGGCCGAAAACCAGTTACGCGATCGCCTGAACAGCGAGGAGCTGGCCATGAACATTTCGGCCCGCTTCATCAACATGACCGGCGAGAATGCCGACCAGGAATTCCGTTGGGCCTTGAAGACGGTGATGCTCTTCGTCAAGGCCGAATTTGGGGTAATCGTCCTCAACCACGAGGATGGATTCAACATCGATTACCTGGTCCAGGCCAACGACGCGCCGGCAGAACCGCCGGTATTCTGCGAAGAAATCGAAGCGCGTCTGCTCGACCGGTTGAAAGAAGGCCAGGTCTTTTATTTGCAGGACGTGGCCGGGCCAGAAGCCAGCGGCAAACACTGGCTTTCCAAAATGTTCCAGACACCGCTGCGCTCACTCCTGGGTGTATCGATGGTATTCAAGGACCAGGTGTTTGGGTTGTTGATTTTTGGCAGCCTGCACCAGTCCATCGGCTGGAAAACCGAGTTCGACTACTTGCTCAAAGACATCGCCCAGGTGCTGGTGAAAGGCCTGGTGCAGGCCCGTTACGACCACGACCTGCGCAAAAGCGAAGAACAATACCGCGCCATCGTCGAGGATCACCAGACCGAGTTGATCTGCAGGATCACCACCAACCTGACCCTCACTTTCGTCAACGAAACCTTCTGCCAGTTCTTTGGCAAAGACCGCGAAGCCCTGGTGGGCACTTCCTTGATCGATCTGGTGCCGGAAGAGGACCGGGAAGCCTTTTGGGCCAGCATCCGCTCGATCAGCACCACCTCGCCGGTGACCACCATCGAACATCGCATTCCCGGCCCGCACCACAAGGTACACTGGCAGGAATGGGTTATGCGCGCCATCCGCGACCAGGCGGATACGTTTAGCGAGATCCAGGGCGTTGGCCGAGATATTACCGACCGCAAAGTGATGGAGGAACGGGTACGTATTGCTCAAAGCCGGCTGGTCCAATCCACCCGCCTGGCTTCGATCGGGCAACTGGCCTCCAGCGTGGCCCACCAGATCAGCAACCCGCTGACCACGATCATTGGCGACGCCCAATTATTGACCCGTGAGCTCTCGGCGGATGAACTCTCGCGCAACTCGGCCAAGGCCATCGTCACAGCCGGCTGGCGCATCCAGCAGGTGGTGGACGAACTGCTCAAATTCTCCCAGCCCGAGCAGAAAAAGCCTGAGCCGGTGAATATTAAAGAAACGGTCCAGAAAGCCATCCTGCTGGTCGGGCCGCACATTCAGGGCGCCAAGATCGACCTGCACGTTGATCTGCCGGACAATTTGCCGCCAATCGACGGATACCCGCAAAAACTGATCGATTTATGGGTAAACTTCTTCTTGACCGCCCATTCCTCGTCGGACACACCGACGAAGAACATCTGGGTCCGTTCTGCCGTCAAAACAGACCAGGTGGAGATCTCGATCCGCGACGACGGTCCGCCGGTGCCGGTCGAGCAACAGGAACTGATTTTCGAGCCACAACTTCTGCCGGCCGGACAGGGGCGTGGATTAGGCATGGAGCTCAGCCTTTGCCGCGAAATTGTCCACCAACACGGTGGAGAAATAAGCGTGGCTATCGAAAATAGTTGTACAACTTTTCGGATCTTATTTCCGTTACGCAATTGAGAGGGAATCTTGGAAACTACAAACATACTTATTATTGAAGACGACGAAATCGTCGCCAAAACAATAGAACGATGTTTGCGCGGAAGCGAATATCGCGTCCGCCAGGCCAACAGCGGCGTGGAGGGGCTGATCGCTGCCCGCCGCGAACTACCCGACCTGGTGCTGCTGGATGTAATTATGCCAGGTATGGATGGTTATACGGTCTGCAAAGAAATGCGCAGCGACGCGATGCTGGCCGAGGTCCCGATCCTGTTCCTGACCGCCAAGACAAAAGACGAGGACAAAATTGCCGGCCTAAGCGCCGGCGCAGACGACTACCTGGGCAAACCGTTCAATGTAGACGAGCTGCTTCTGCGGATCAAAGCGATCCTGCGGCGCACCAAGCAGATCCGCAAAGATGTAAAATCCGCACCGGCCGAAACCCAGCCACGCGGAAAGTCGGTCGAACTGAACACCAGCCGGATCATCCGCATTGGCGAGTACGCCCTGAATACCCGCACTTATGAATTTATGGGCCCTAAAAACACGAAATTCCGCCTGACCCCGGTGCAGTACGACCTGCTGTATCACTTGATGACCCACCCCGGCGAGATCTTCTCGCCCACCCGGCTGCTGGATGAAATCTGGGATTACCCCACCGATGCCGGCAGCCCGGACCTGGTGAGGGTACACATCAAGAACCTGCGGGAGCGCATCGAGGCTGACCCGCGCAACCCAACCTTTATCAAGACTGTGCCGGGCTACGGCTACACCATCGATCACCCGGATGAGGGATAGAGCGGATGTCTGATTCAAGACAGGAAAACGTTCCCCTGGAATTCACACACAACCATCCATCTTCTGACCGCGAACTAAACCAGATCAACGCCTTACAGGCGCTGGTCGAAATCCAATCGATCTCCAACAACGGCCTGCCGGCCGAGCTAAAAGCAGCCGTACTGGTCAGGCGGATCTTCGATGCCAGGAATTTGATCATGGTTCTGCTGGACGAAGAGTACCCCTCGCTGATATTCCGCAAAGTGCTGGGGAGCGATGGATCCTGGGCCATGGAGGATACCCTGCGGGTGGACAAGACCCCCGTCGATGGGCGAAACTGGGAGCAAAACCTGATCGACTCGGCCTGTTCCAACCTGGATATCCTGCAAGACGACCAGCACTCGCTGGTGGTCTTTTTGCCGCTTTCCACCCACAACAATACCATCGGGGCATTTCTGGTGATTGGCCCGAACGAACGCATCGACGATACCTATTGGAAGACCATGCTGGAGACCATCGGCAGCCTGACGGCCGACGAGTTATACCGTGCCAGGGAGAGGATGCAGCTCAAGGTCAGCAATGCCGAGCTCGAAGCCCGCTCCTGGGAGATTACCAATTCCCGCAATACCTTGCGGTCCCTGTTCGACAGCATCCCTTCTTCGGTGTACATCATCGACCGGTTCTATACCATCATTGCCGTTAACCGGGCGCGCAGCTTGCGGGCCGGCGCCCCACCCCAGAACCTGGTCGGCAAAAAGTGCTATGAGGCGTTCTATAAACGAACCGACCCCTGCCCGGGGTGTGAGGTGATGGACACCCTCCAGTCGTCAGGTTCGACCAACCGCATTCAGCGTGAATGGATCGACCAGGAAAAATATTTCGATTGGGATATCACCACCTTCCCGGTCAATGAATATTCCAGCGGACCGCACCAGGCAATCGTCTTCGAAGAGGACATCACCGAAAAGCGCGGGCTGGAGGCCAACCTGATCCAGTCGGAGAAACTGGCCGCGATCGGCCAGCTTGCCGCAGGAGTAGCCCACGAAATCAACAACCCCCTGGCCGCAGTCATCGCCAACGCCCAAATTCTCAAAAGGGAACTGCGCGACTACAACCCGGAAACGGTCGAAACCCTGCAATTAATCGAGACGGCCGGTCTGCGGGCCTCGCAGGTAGTGAGCAACTTGCTGGGCATAGCCCGGCGTGAATCGGAATACGAGTTCGAGACCTTCTCGCTCAACGATAACATCCAAAGCGCCGTATCCCTGGTGCGCCACGAGGTAATCAACCGTTCCATCGAGCTGGCCCTCGACCTGAATAAAAGCATGCCGGAAATTATCGCCAGCCGGACCCACCTGCAGGGGGTATGGATCAACCTGTTGGTCAACGCGATGGATGCCATCGATCACCCGGACGGGAAGATTACTATCGCCACCCGCTACCTGGACAAGCAATTCATCGTCACTTTCCAGGACAACGGCCGCGGGATTCCCAAGGAAAATTTGACCCGCATATTCGAGCCCTTCTATACCACCAAGGTAGCGGGACGGGGAACCGGGCTGGGCTTATCCCTGTGCCTGCGGGTGATCAAGGAACATGGCGGCGACCTGGTGGTGGACAGCCAACCCAGCCAGGGTACAACTTTCTCGATTTACCTGCCCGATATTCCCCACAAACGCTGATCCGGGCCGGCAGAAGTTAAGAGCGGGCCATCCGAAAACCATTGGATTGGGAAAGGTAGGTCTCGATGTTGCCTTCGCGGGCCGCACAGCGGGCCAGTTTTCGGGTGTAATACCAGGCTCCGCCGCGCATGACGTATTTGGCATTGGGCCGGTGTTCTTCACGGCCATCATCTTTTTCATAGGGGTAGGGGGCATAGATCGAGCTGGTCCATTCCCACACATTGCCCACCATGTCGGCCAGACCAAATGGACTATCCCCACCCGGCGAATACGAACCGACCGCCGTGGTGGTCTTTTTGCCGCTTTCGGAAGTGTTACAGCGCCAGGGGTCGAACGTGTTGCCCCAGGGGAAAATCCGGCCATCCGGGCCACGGGCAGCAAATTCCCATTCGGCTTCAGTCGGCAGCCGGTAATTGCCGCCGACCTGGTAATTGACCCAATCGATGTAGGCCTGGGCGTCGCTCTTGTTGATGCCTACCACCGGGTGCATGGCCATTTCGGCCGGATAGGTAAACCCAATCCAATGTTTGGGCAACCGGTAGCCGGTGGCAATAGTGAAATCATAATACTCGGCATTGGTGACCGGGTATTGGGCAATCTCGTAGGACGGTAATTCGACGATGCTCTGGGGCTGCTCGGTCACGAACAGGTCGTTATCATACCAGTCATAGGCCCAATCGGATTCTTTCAACTGAAGGCGCTTGATATCTTCGTTGCTGGTGCCCATTAAAAACGCACCGGCCGGAATCCGTATCATGACAGGAATCCGAACCGGGTCGTCCTTTTTGGCTTTGCTCCATTCATCCATCTCGCGCATTGATTGGTCCCTATGATTACAACCGATTCTACTCTATTTTGATAGCTGTACCTAATATCGGAATGGAAATCCTCTGAAACCCCGGCATTGTGTATTCTTTGCGGATAAGCAGATCAGTCTTAAGCTGGAAGTTACCGAATTTGAGGCCCTTGCCCCTCAAGTTGGACGGTTGCGAAGATACTAAATGGATTGGTAAGCGTCGAGATACACGCGTACGTTTTCGTGCATATCCAGGCCGAGCGCACGGTAAAACGGCTCGCCGGTTACTTCGGCGCGATAGGCCTCGACGTGATCGACCATTTCCAGCAGCACCCGCTCCCAGGCCTCGGCCGTATTGCCGACCAGCCAGCCGTAGCTGGCCATATCGCGGTACGGGGAAAGGTCGCTGGCCACCCAGGGGATCTTCATGCTCATGTATTCCAGGATGCGGATATTGCTCCAATATTGTTCGTATTCACCATAGATCGGGGCCAGGCCGATATCCACCGTCGAGAGCAGGCCGACCCATTCGGCAAACGACACCTGAGGAATAAAATTTTTGCGGTCGGCGGTGATGGATGGCAGAATGTTCAGACTGTGCCGGCCCGTACCGGCCAGCAATAAGCGCACCTGTGGGCGCTGGCTGCACACGCCCTCGAGGGCCTTCAATAGGCCACAGGCTTCCAAACTGGGAAGGTAGAACTCGTCACCACCCAGGCCCAGGCAGATTACGCCCGGGCGCTCGATGTGAGGGGTCAGGTATTCGTCGGTATTCAAGGCATCCGGTATGACCAGAGTCCGCCCGTAGGGGCTAAAATCTTTCGCCAGGCGGGCAGTCGGCACGGTGATGGCATCCACCAGGCGCAGGCCGAGTTGGAGCTGGGCCAGGGTGGAAATTTCCTGGCGCGATCCGGCGGTTGCGCTTACTTTTGTCCAGAAATGGTAATCCGGGTGATCGAGCAGGAGCGAATTCAGGCCCTGGTCGATATCGACGATCACTTTTTTGTCGCGGGCTTTCCAGTAATACAAGGCCTGGATAACCGGTTCATACAGGTAGCGGTGAATCACCAGCAGATCAGCGTCCTGGCAGACAGCTTCGGCCGCCGGGGTGCGCCGGATGAATTCTTCCAGGCTCAGGTTGGTTGCGCTGAATTGCGGCACCCGGTTGATGGTCTGCATAATACTGTTACAGCGCACGTGAACGCGATAGGCATTGCGGGGTTCGGTGGAGTGGATATAAACGATTTTCATCGGCTGATCTCAAGCGGGAGTTGGTTAGGCAGGCTGACCGGCTGGGCAACCGCTGCGGCATCGCCAATCAATTGGCGGAGAGCCTTGAACCAGGAGCGGGTCAACACGGCCTGCTCGCGGGCGCAGGCAGCCTGGTGGCCCTCGGCGCCCAGGCTGGCGCGCAAATCTGCCTCGCTGACCAGTTGGCGGAGCTGCAAATGCCAGTCATCCAGCGAATTGGCCAGCACGCCGCCGGCCTGCCAGCGTACAAAGGACGGCACCGGGGTCCCAATCCAGGGAATACTGCGTGCCCCGGCTTCGACCAGGGCGCTTTCTGGAATGGTGTTGTTGAAGGGATGGTTGTGAAGCGGCACCAATAATACGTCTACCTGGCCGAGCAAATAGGGGTATTCGTCCGGGCCAGAAGCCGGCAGGAATATTTTCCGGTCTTCGGGCAGGTTTTCGAACAGGCGGTAGGCCTGCAAATCGCCAATCACCACCAGTTGGGTGTTTTGATATTCGCGCAGCACCCGCATCACCGCCCGGCGTATGGCGGCCAGGTCTTCCATCTGGCCGGGCAGATTGGCCCAGCCAATATTCACCGTGGGGCGGGTTGGGCGTTCTTTAGTCCACAGCAGGTTGTCCTGCGACCAGCCATCCGGGATCACCACAGCCGGGTGCCCGGCGGCGCGCAAGGCGGCCGCATGTTCTTCGCCCGGCACGGTGATCAGGCTGGCCAGCATCAGGGCGGCCGTGTAGGCCCGTCCGCGGGCCGGGTTGCTCAGCCCCTTGGCGGCGTAATCCGGATGAAAGATGGGCAGTTCTTCGAAATTCGTGTCCAGGTCCACCAGCACCGGAATGCCCCTGGCGGAACAGGCCGCGATTTTTTCGGCCAGGCCCGCCTGCAAGTGCGGGTTACAGGCCAAAACCAGGTCGGGCCTTTCCCTATCGAGGGTGTTCAGCCCGTTATCCTCGATCACCTGGCAGCCGAGTGATTCCAGGATCGTCTCGATCAAGTGGCTGCGCCGGCTGGCCGCCGATTGGGCCGGCCGTAAAAAGAGGATCTTCCAATCGGCATGATACACAACCGGTACCGGCTGGGGCTCTTTATGGTCGGGTTCCGGCCGGGATTCGCGGGCTTCCAACTGGATGAGGATATGCTTTTGCAGGTTCCGCAGCCCGGATTCGACCTGCGGATTGCCATCGCTGCTGGCCTGGCGAATATTGATCTCGATCAGCGCCGGGAGAACCTCGGTGATCTCATCCAGGCGTTCAGCGACCTGGTCGGCCGGGTTTTCGCTATGAATAATGGTTTCCAATAATTCAGCCGCTTTCCACATATCGTCTTCGGCGACAGCGTTTGTCTTGCCGGTCAGGCGCTGGAGCAGCCGGGCGACGGCTTTCGGGTCGGTGGGGATTGCTTCACCTTCCGGTTCGACGATCTCCGTTTGGGCCAGCTCGATTTGCCTGATGATGCTATTCTTATTGCCCGGATCCAGTTCGAGCGCCTGGCGGAACAGCTTTTGAGCTGTGATTCCATCACCACCGGCCAGGTACAGGTTACCCAGGGTAACCAGGCTCTCTGCGTCCTCCGGGTAATCGCGCAAGATGCTGGAAAATGTTTCCAGGGCCTCTTCCAAACGGTTCTCGTTTAGAAAAGTCCGGCCCATAATCTTGCGGACTCTTAGCTCAGGCAAGGCTGGTTTCGTTGAAAAATCCATTTCCCTTCTCGAATTTATGCGGATTTTTGCGCCAACTCAGGCTAATGCAAGAAGTACGCATTTTATTATGGCGAGAAATACCCGTCACAATAAGGATTACCCGCACATAAATAGAGTGAACCTTACGATAAATTTACTGCTACCAATATAGCCAGGATCGCCTTTAGAGCCTGTAAAAGTACTCTGAATATCCCGTAAAGACTGGATTAAACTCTTAATAGTAACTACTCAGCCAGGCTTAGAAGGTATGGGTGTTAATTATTGTAAAAGAAAAATCTCATAACCACTCGGGCTCCTGCTAAAAAGTTCCCGAATTTGAGGGGTTTGCCGGGCTTCGCCCCGGCAAACCCCTCAAATTCGGAGCTCTTCCAGTCGGGTTGAGCAGTTACTCTTAATATATAAAAAAGAGGTAACTGCTCAGGCAGGTTCAGAAGGGATGGGTGTTTTTTATTGATGTTGTGTGCTTCGCACACAACATCAATAAAAAACACCCATCCCTCCATAGCACTGAGTAGTTACAAAAAGAGAGTCTATAACGGACATATCTTGTCCCAGACTTTCACCTATTGTCCACCAATTTTGCCAAAAACGATCAGGTTTTATCTTTAATTTTACGAAAACCTTATGTGTTTTTTCGTTCTGTGTTTTTATACTGTATGCACTATGAGCGGGACGATCAATTCTGTTACCTCAACGGTGGCAAAATCTGCCGAATTCTACTTCCAGCCAGGCTGCCTCGAATTCCAGCACCGCGGAAGCCTTCGAGCAGTTGTTTATGTCGATGCTGCTTTCCGACAGTTCCAGCAGCACCAACGGGCTGCTCTCCAGCAGCAGTAGCAGCAGCGGGAGCGGATCGAGCGGGATGGGCAGCGACCTTATGGCGCCGCTGATGTTGATGCTGTTCGAGCAGCTCCTGGCCAGCCAGGTCCAGCAAGACAGCACCGGTCAATCGACCGGCCAGACCAATACGGTCAACCAGGCCAGTTCGGTCAGCCAGACCAGCAACCAAACCACAGCCAACGCCAGCGACCTGGATGAGCCCAGCGGCGCACCGGTCAACGGTGTGCTGACCCAGGGCTATCACGACGGCCATTATGGTTTGGACCTGGGTGTGCCGACCGGTACGGACGTCAAATCGACGATGAACGGCAAGGTCGTCTATGCCGGCTGGAACGATCAAGGTTACGGCAACCTGGTCATCGTGCAGAATGGCCCATACGAAACCTATTATGGCCATCTTTCCAGCGTACCGGTGCAGGTCGGGCAGGAAGTCCAGGCCGGCAGTGTCATTGGTATCTCTGGAAGCACCGGTAACTCGACCGGGCCGCATGTCCATTACGAAATTCGCTACAACGACCAGACGATTGACCCGACCCAACGGACCCTGAACACTCCGGCGTTGTGGGGGTAATTCCGGAGAAGTTGAGGTTGTTTAGTGATATTTGTTCCACATTTTCTGATCTGGAAGAGAAACTTTGCCAACGGAACCTGACCTCAGCGATATTTTCTGGCAATTGGCCCGCACGCATGCGCCGATTAAACTGATCAATTCCTACAAAGGAATGCCGATCAGCAATGATGCGGTCATCGAAGAAGTAGGCCGGCAGAGCATCTCTATTTCTGCACCTCGTTACCAGATCTCTTGCCTGTACATTTCACGCGAAACATACATCTTCCACGAGGCGCTCCCGGACATCATCCGCGCTGAAGTGGTCAAGCTGAACGCTGCCAGCCAAAAAGCCGTGCTGGCCGATTTCCGCCCGGCCCAATCTACCATTGGCCGGCGATCGCAGGTACGGGTCGAGCCGGAAAACCCGCTCCCGGCCCAGATCCAGGTGCGCAAGACCACCGCATCGGTGCCGGCCGTTCTGATGGACCTGTCCACCGAGGGGCTGGGAATCATGCTGGACCGGCGCCTGTTCCACCCCCACGTGTTTCAGCCGGGGGTCGAGCTGGATGTTACCTTCACCCTTCCGGAGCAGCCCGTCCCGCGAGAGCGCGTGACCCAACCGCTGCCGCCCCCGTCGGTGCTGTCCGATCGCTTCAGCCGCGAACAAATCCGCGGCGTGACCACCGGCAGCCTGGGTCCCAGTTCACACTTGAAATCGTCTATTCCTCACCGGCCAGATGGCAAGGTCAATGTGCGCGGGAAGATTGTCAAGATCCGCCCCGAACCTCTGGCCATCGGTATCCGGGTGGGGATCAATTTGTTTTTCAACGAGAGCGCCCGTCTGGTGCTGACCCAGTATATTTCACGCCGCCAGACCGAGCTGATCCGCGAGATCAATTCTCTGTACGAGGGTCTGTGCCGGTTGAACAACCCAGGATAACCCCACTTTTTTACACACATCCGGAGGGTCCGAAGATGCGGCGTTAACAGGTGCAAAGCACGTGCCAACGCCTGCCATTCGGGCCACTTTTTTTACGCCATCTTTAGACTCACTTCACTTTGCCTTTACGGAAAGTTAAGCGTGGATATCGTATCCTCATCCTAGCTCGTTTAGCGGAGAAACCAGCTGTGATTATATCTGTTGCACAGGCGCAGTTATTCTTTTTGGCGTTCACCCGCATTATGGCCACGATCATTCACGTGCCGGTGCTGGGTGGACAAACTATACCCAACCAGGTGCGCATCGCCCTCGGCATTGTGTTGGCCGTGGTGCTCATCCCCTGGCAGCCTGTGGCAGCCGATGCAGCCAGTATGGGCCTGTTCGGATTTGCGGTCGCCATCGCCAAAGAACTCATCATTGGCACTCTGGCCGGGTTCTCTGCGGAAATGGTCTTTGGCGCCATGCAATTAGCCGGTGAGGCCATGGGAGTGGGCAGCGGTTTTGGCTCGGGAAGGATCTTCAACCCCACGTTCAATGAAAGCTCTTCGTCTTTCAACCAGCTCTTCGTCATGGTAGCCATGATGTACTTCCTGGTGATCAACGGGCACCAACTCTTTATAGCCGCCCTGGCGCGCACCTTTCAATTGATCCCGGTTGGCGGCGATATCCCGCTCAATTCGATTAACACCCTGATGCAGTATTTCGCCGAATTGATCACCGCCGGCATCCAGTTGGCCCTGCCCGTCATGGCCGCCCTTTTCTTGACCGATCTATCGCTGGGCCTGTTGGCCCGGGTAGCCCCCCAGGTGCAGGTGTTCTTTTTGGGTCTACCACTCAAAGTGGGAGTTTCGCTGTTTGCCCTGGGTTTGATGTTGATGAGTGCCATGCCGGTCATGAACAATATGTTCCAATCGATCGGGCCGCGCATGATCCATTTACTAGGGGACTGATTTCTGATGGCCGATAAAACCGAAGCCCCATCTCAACGACGACTGGAAGATGCCCGCAAAGAGGGCCAGGTCGTCCGCAGCCAGGAACTGAACAGCGCCCTGATCTTGTTGGCCGGCGCCTTCCTGCTGCGCGGGCCGGGGAAACAGCTTTACCAGGTCACGCAATCGGTCATCGCCCAGCTATTCACCAGCCTGCCCCAGGTCGAGATTACCCAGGCGTGGCTCAAGCAGACCATATATTCGATTGTGATGCAGTTCCTGCCGCCGTTGGGAATTTTCATGGTGGGCATGCTGCTGATCGGGGTTACCGCGACCCTGGCGCAGACCCGCTTCTTGTGGGCCAACAAACGGATCGGTTTCGATTTCAAGCGGGTGAACCCGCTCAACGGGTTGAAGCGCATCTTTTCAACCCGCGGGTTGATCGAACTGGTCAAAGCTCTGCTCAAACTGCTCGTCATTGGCTGGATCGCTTATTCCTTTGTAAAGAAAAACATCCCGACAATTATTGATCTCAGCCAGATGTCGTTTCTGGGCTCGGCCGGGCAGTTCGCCAACCTGGCCGTTTCGCTGATGCTAAACGTCGGCGAGGCCTACCTGATCATCGCCGTCGCCGATTACGCCTACCAACGCTGGGATTTGATGCGCAATCTGCGCATGTCCAAAGAAGAAGTCAAGGAAGAAATGAAACGGTCCGAGGGCGACCCCTTCCTCAAGAACCGCATCCGCGGAGAGATGCGCCGGCTCGCCCGCAGCCGCATGATGGCCAACGTTCCCAAGGCAACCGTGATCGTCACCAACCCAACCCACCTGGCGATCGCCCTCGAATACCACGACGGTATGGGCGCTCCCAAGGTACTGGCCAAAGGCGCTATGCGGGTGGCCGAAAGAATCGTCGCGATCGCCAAGGAACACAGTATTCCCATCGTCCAGAATATTCCCCTGGCGCGGGCAATTTACAAATCCATCGACATCGACCAGCAAATTTCTCCCGACCTGTATATGGCGATGGCCGAAGTGCTGGCATATGTGTACCGGCTGCGGGGCAGGTACGCCACCAATCGTAAACCCGCCGAAAGCTAAGGTAAATCCATCTCATGGCAACGACCACCACTCCATCTAATTCACGATCCGTTCTAGGTCCACTCCAAAGCGTATTGCGCTCGAAAGATATGGTTATGGCAATGGCGGTGATGTTAATCATCGTCCTGATGCTCATCCCCTTATCTTCTACGCTGGTTGACCTGCTGATCGCCGCCAGCATGGCGATTTCGATTGGGGTCTTGCTGCTGACCATGTACATCCATTCGCCGATGGAGTTCTCCTCCTTCCCCACCGTTCTGCTGCTGATCACCCTGCTGCGGATGGGCATCAACATTTCGATCAGCCGGCAGATCTTGCTAAACGGTTCAGCCGGAAAAATTGTGGAAACGTTCGGTAACCTGATCCTGGGCGGGAATTACGTGGTCGGTGTGGTCATCTTCCTGATCCTGATGATCATCCAGTTCGTGGTTATCAACAGCGGCGCCGGCCGTGTGGCCGAAGTCGCCGCCCGCTTTACCCTGGACGCCATGCCCGGTAAACAGTTGGCCATCGACGCCGATATGAACGCCGGCTTGATCGATGAGAACCAGGCTCGCGCCCGCCGCAAGGCCGTCGAAACCGAAGCCGATTTTTATGGGGCTATGGATGGCGCCAGCAAGTTTGTCAAAGGCGATTCGATTGCGGCCATCATCATCATGGTGGTCAACATCGTCGGCGGTTTTGTGATCGGCATCTTACAGCGCGGCATGGACATGTCCACCGCCTTGCAGACCTACGTCTTGCTGACCATCGGCGCCGGGTTGGCCATTCAAATCCCCTCACTGCTCGTTTCAGCCGCCGCCGGCCTGATCGTGACCCGCTCGACTTCCGAAGAATCCCTGGGGAACGACCTGTTCGGCCAAATCTCCAATTTCAACATGCTGGCGATTGGGGCCATCATCGTGGCCTTGATGATGGTTATCCCCGGCATGCCCAAACTGCCCTTCGCCTTGATCAGTGTTGGCTTTGGGGTGGCCGCCTATTTTGTGGACCGGATGAAAACCCGTGAAATAGCCGCCCAGGCCGAGCCGGAAACCAAAGTTCTGCCGACCGAGCCGGAAACACCCGAACAGATGCTGCAAATGGTAGTGGTGGATCCCATCGAACTGGAAATCGGCTACAGCCTGATCCCGATGATCGAAGAAAACGCACAGGATAACCTCTTACGCCGCATCACCGGAATTCGCCGGCAGTTGATGGCCGAGCTCGGCCTGGTACTGCCGGTTGTGCGGATCCGCGACAACCTGCGCCTTTCACCCCAGGCTTACCGCATCAAGATCCGCGGCCAGGAAGTTGCCACCAGCGAAATTATCCTCGACCGCTTACTGGCCATTCCCGGCTCGGATGTGGAAGAGCCGATCAAAGGCATCGAGACGCGCGAGCCGGCTTTTGGGCTGCCGGCCCTGTGGATCACCGAAGCCGAACAGGGCCAGGCAGAACTGCGCGGGTACACGGTCGTCAACCCGCTCTCCATGCTGTGCACCCACCTGACCGAAACAGTGCGCAATTATGCCCCCGATTTGTTGAGCCGCCAACTGGTGCAGGAAATGATCAACCAGCTTCGCAAGAAGTCACCGGCTTCGGTGGATGGGGTCATTCCCGAAATGCTCAGCCTGGGCGAGCTGCAAGGCGTCCTGCGCCGGCTACTGCGCGAGCGGGTACCCATCCGCGATTTGAGCGGCATTCTGGAAGTGCTGGCCAACCACGCCGGCGTCACCCGCGATCCCAACATCCTGGCCGAAGCAGTCCGCCAGACGATGGCCAATACCATTTCAGCCCAATACCGCGACGAGACCAACACCCTGCACGTCTTCACCCTCGCCCCGCAGATCGAAGCCAACCTGCGCGGTTCATTGGTCGCCGCCGAAGGCGGCCCGGCTTTCCAGATCGACGCCCTGACTGCCCAAAAAATTATCCGGAAAACCGGCGACCAGATGGAAGCCCTGGCCGGAAAAGGGCATTTGCCCCTGATTATCTGCCCGCGCGAACTGCGTATGGCCTTCCGCCGCCTGGTCGAACAATCCTTGCCAAACCTGGCGGTAATGGCCTATTCAGAGGTCAGCCCTGGCACCAAAGTAAAAGCCCACGGCATTGTTGAAATTAGCTAGAGGAAATGCAACCAGTCAGGCTTACGCAGGAAGTACCCGATTGGTTGTGCAGTAACGAGGAAATTATGTTGACCAAAACCTATCAGGCTGAAACCATGATCGACGCTTTGCACTTGATCCAGAAGGAACTGGGACCAGATGCAATCGTCGTTTCTGCGCGCGAGGTCACCCTGGGCGGCGGTAAATTTGGGATGCGGCGCAAAAAAGGCGTCGAAGTCGTGGCCATGCGCGAATCAGAACTGCCAGATGACCTGCCCGAACCCGGACAGGAACCTGTCGAAAAATCAGCCCTGGTCTTGCGCCCAAGCGCCGACGGCAAAGGCGTCGAATTCATCGAGGAACGGCCAAAGATCGAATGGGCGACCGAATTGGCCCAGGTCAAGAAAGACGAGCCGGAAAAGCAGAGTCATTGGAAACCACGCTACCTTTCTCGCCAGGAAATTGAGCTGACAACCAGCCCGAATCCGGCGCCGGTAAAAACAGTCGAGGTCGTCAGCGAAATCAAACCCAGGCCAAAGCCCCTGGCGCGGAAAATGCTCGAAGACCAGCCCAGCGCACCGCTGCCGGCCGATCTACCTGAATCGGTGCAAAAAATCCGCCAGCAACTGTTATCGCAAGAGCTGAACGCGAATTTTGTGGATCGGCTGGTGCGGGTGGCCATCGATTCGTATTCGCTGCCGATCCTGCAGGACGCGGCCCTATGCAAGAAGTATTTCTCCGAGCTTTTGGAAGCCGAGATCAACGTACAGCCGGCCTCGATCCTGCTGAACAGCCGGCCGGTGGTCAGCTTGATTGGGCCCAGCGGCGTGGGCAAGTCCACCACAGCCGCCCGGCTGGCGATCTATTACCGCAACCGGCTGGGGAAGAAAGTCACCTGGGTATGCGCCGATACGGTCCACACCGGCGCCATTGCCGAGGCCAGGGCTTACACCGATGCACTGGGGATACCGCTGCAAATCGTGTATGTACCCAGCGACCTGCGCGCGATCGTGCAAAACGAGCATGATAGCGACCTGATCATCCTCGATACGCCCGGCTTCAACCCCATGGACGAGAGCCAATTGGTCCAATTGGGCGAACTGTTGACCGAGGTCCCCGGGCGGAGCACTTTGCTGGTAGCCTCCGCGGCCAGCAAAGAAAGCAACCTGACCCAGACGGCCGCCGTGCTTAAGGTGTTCCACATCGACGGGTTGGTGATCACCAAACTGGATGAGACCTACACGTTCGGCAACGTGTACAACTTGAGTTCGCAAGAATCAGCTCCCGCTGACCTATTTCACTTATGGAAAATCGGCTTCCGGATCGCTACAAGCTGCTGACGCTTCCCGCCTGGCCGCCGCACTGTTCGGGAAAGGATGGATTTAGCAATGGCTAAGAAATTAAAAGACGCCGGCGACGCCGAAACGGCCATGGCAGACTCGAATGATATAGGCCAGAAAGGGGTCAACCCACCCTTGCCGGTCTTGCTGGAAATGGCATTTTCCCTGCCGGTCTTCATCGTCATCGTCATGGATATCGTCGTGGCGGCTTTGTCGTATCTCGCCGGTGCCGGCGTGGTGTATATCTTCCTCCGCGTGGTGGTTACCACCGTGGGCCTGGGGGCGCTTTTGTGGCTGGTCGCCTACCAGTTCAGCTCGGTCCTCAAGCAGCCGGCCCAGGCAAACTCAAACCAGCGCGAATCCTCATTGGGCCAACAACCGGCCAGATCGAAATAACAAGACAGTTCTCAAGATTAAATCTCATCATAGAAGGAAAATTTTCATCACAGCGCAAAAGATTTAAGGACCAAACCGGAACAAAAAGATCATGACGCTACAAGCTGAAGCTGAAACCATTCTCGAACAGTACCTCGTCCATCGCCGGCCGGAAGACCGCGAGCGGGTGGTACTCCAATCGGTGCCGCTGGTGCATTACCTGCTGGGCCGCCTGGGGATCAACCGTGAAATGGGCACAGAGTACGAAGACCTGGTCCACCAGGGACTGCTCGGGTTAATCGACGCGGTGGACCGTTACGATCCATCCTATGGCACCCGCTTCAGCACCTTTGCCAGTGTCCGCATCCGCGGAAAAATTTTGGATTACATGCGCTACTCCGATTGGATGCCGCGCTCGGCCCGCCGCCGGGTACGCTCCATCCAGAAGACCGTTTCCACGCTGTGGGTAGAACTGCAACGCGAGCCTACCGAAGAGGAGATCGCCGTCAAGCTGGGCCTGGGCCTGGACGAAGTCCAGCAAGGGCTGAGCGACTCAAACCGGGTTTTCCTCTCGCTGGATAACAATACCGAACTGGTGCAAGACGATGAAGGCTCACTGCACGAACGCATCTGCGACGAGAAACAGCCCGACCCCTCCGGGGTAGCCGAAGAATCTGACCTGGTCGACGGCATGGCGGACGCTATCCGCCTGCTGCCTGAGCGCGAACAAACTATTCTTTCCTTATATTATTACGACGACCTCACCTTTCGTGAAATTGGCAAGGTTCTTGACATCACCGAATCACAAGTCTGCCAGCTCCATGCGCGCGCAATACTGAACCTGAAAGCGATTATGAATCATGAGTAGTATTCCAAAAGTATCTCTAGAAGACACCTACAGTCTCGTCCAGCTTTTACGTGAGACGGCCCTGGCCCGCGGAAAAACAGACCAGGCCGATCAGTTATCCCCGGTTATGAACGGCATGCGCGACCTGGTCAAGACCAACCGCAGCGCGTCAGCCACTTCTTCAGCCGCAACGACCCCTGCCACCCCTACCGGGCTTATGGCT
Source organism: uncultured Chloroflexia bacterium (assembly GCA_963704755.1). Lineage (GTDB taxonomy): Bacteria > Chloroflexota > Anaerolineae > Anaerolineales > Anaerolineaceae > Bellilinea. The sequence goes on along the minus strand of OY969938.1, from coordinate 2,787,591 downwards.
CAATCGGATTTCCAGAAGCTCCTGGAGATTTCGCAAGACAAGAACTCTCTTTCAACGATGAGCGACCCTTCAGCCACAATCAACGAACGTAACCGCCTGGTAACGGCCATGTCCGCGGCGAATATGAACGACCTGGACATTGCCAAACAGTTGGGCATGACCCGCGAAGAGGTCAACCTGGTTTTGGATACTTCCCAACAGAGCAGTTCCATAGGAGGTGCTAGCCAATGATCAAAGGATTATACGCAGCCGCATCCGCGATGGTCATGAACACCGACCGGCAGCAGACCCTGGCCCACAACGTAGCCAACCTGGATACTCCCGGCTTCAAACAGGTGCTTTCGTCGGTGGAAGATTTCAAAAGTACCCCGGTCCTGTATTCTCCCGGCAACGTACTAGGCGATAACCAGTTGACCTATGTGGGCGACCTGGGCCTGGGGACCATGTCGGGCGGTGAGACCACCGACTTTTCGCAGGGCGGCCTGGAAAACACCGGCAACGATTACGACCTGGCCATCGACGGGAGCGCATTTTTCACCGTGCAAACGCCGGACGGCCAGCGTTATACCCGTGACGGCCGTTTCATCCGCGACGCCGATAACAACCTGGTCACGGTGGATGGGTACAACGTTCTGGACGACAACGGCCAGCCAATCAAATTACCCGACGGCGATTTCGAGGTCGGGCAGGACGGCACCATCAGCGTCAATGGCGACGAAGCCGGCAAATTAGGCCTGGCAACCTTTGCCGACCCGGCCAATGAGTTAAAACGCGCCGAAGGCAACCTGTTCAGCGGGCCGGCCGAATCAACCGGCGAGGGAACTTCCGCGGTGGTACAGAAAACCCTGGAAGCCTCCAATGCCAATCCCACGCAACTGATGACCCAATTGGAAGAGGTCGCCCGCTCCTATGAGGCAGCCTCCAAGATGGTCGAGACCCAGGATGACCTTTTAGGCAAGACCATATCCACCCTCGGACGGGTAGGCTAATTCCAGGAGAACCCGCAATGTCTTCTTCCCTCTTCCAAATCCTTAATATATCCCGCCAGGACATCATGAACCGCATGGCGGATCTGGATGTGACCGCCAATAACCTGGCCAACGTCAACACCAACGGCTACAAAGCCAGCCGCTCCAACTTCCAGGAACTGCTCGAAGCCAGCAGCAAGGAGGGTGTTACCTTATCCGGCACGCAGATGATCAGCCAGCAAGGCGATCTGAAAAGCTCGACCGACCCGCTGGATTGGGCCATCCAGGGTGAGGGGTTCTTCCAGGTGAAATTAGCCGACGGCGGCACCGGCTATACCCGCAACGGTGAATTCCAACTGGACTCGGATAATAACCTGGTAACCGCCAACGGCAACAAACTCGTCTGGGACGGACAAATTCCCGATAACATGAGCGATATCTCCGTCCAGGCGGATGGCACCGTCGAAGTCCAGCTCGAAGATGGCAGCACCGTCGAAGCCGGCCATGTGGAACTGGCCCGCTTTGCCAACCCGACGGCCCTCATCAACCTGGGCAACAACCTGTGGGGCGTCTCCGATGCCTCTGGCGCGGCCCAGGTGGCGGCCCCCAATTCGACCAGCGGGTGGATCAGCTCACACGCGATCGAACAGTCAAACGTGGACATGACCAGGGAAATGACCAACATAATGACCCTGCAACGCAATTTTCAAATGTCTGTAAAAACGTTCCAACAGACAGATGATATGATTTCGATCGCAATCAATATGCGCAAGGGGTAAAGATTCCCGGCCGGCGGCCGATAATGTCATTACAGTGATTTATCGTTCGCAATGACCTCAGGAGGTTGTATCCATGAAAGTAGAAAATAATTCCGTTTCATCCCTTTCCTCTCAAGGAACGGACCCCACTCAGCGGGTTGACCACAAGACGGCGATGAACGAGACCAGCTTGGTTCAGTCACAATATGACCACGCCGACGTTTCGGACAAAGGCCGCCTGCTGGCCAAGGCGCGCGCGAGCATGGATAGCGCCGATGAGGTTGATAACAAAAAGCTGGATACCCTGCGTCAGGCAGTCCAAAACGGTAACTATACCGTTCAAATACGCGACGTCGCAAAAACCTTAGTAAACCGGCTCGCTCCCGGCTCTTAGAATCTATCAGGAGTGATCAATGGTCGAGAACGATAAAATCACTGGAAACGTTCTGGAATTAGAAAATTTATTAGTCAAACAACTGCGAGCCCTGCAGGATTTTCTAGATTTGACTCGCCGGGAACGCGAAGCGCTGTTGAACAACCAGAAGGAATTGATGGGGCTGGTTGAAGACAAAGAGGCGCTCCTGGATAAACTCAGCCTGGTCGAAGACCAGCGCCGTAAAATCGTCCAGGAACTGGCTGTCGCGCTTGGATTGCAAAATGGGGATACCTCCATCCGCGAACTTTTGCCTCACATTCCCGACCGCGAATCGATCCGCATCAATCACCTGAGTGAAGGCATCACCACCCTGGCCGTGCAGGCAAAAGAAATGAACCAGGCCAACCAGGCCCTGGTGTGCGTGCGAATGGATTGGCTGCACGCGGCCCAGTCTTTCCTGCTCAGCCTCGCCCAACCTGAAGCAAGCTACCGCCCGCCGGCCCAGCCCGCATCGGTAGATACTGCGGTTTGGGGACTGGAATTTCGGGCTTAGGAGGCGCGTATGCCAAACCTGTCTTTTGGACTTAATATTGCGCTCCAGAGCATCCTGGCCAACTCACAAGCGATCGAAGTAACCGAACACAACGTGGCCAATGCCAATACGGTCGGCTACCACCGCCAGGCCCCGATCCTTTCGGCGACCCTGCCCACCACTACTTCCGGGTATACGGCCGGCCAGATCGGCGGCGGGGTAACGGTCTCGCAGATCCAACGTTTTAATCTGGATTTCTTCGATACCCGCTACCGCAGCGTGAGCGCCGACAGCCAGAACTGGGAGACCCAAAGCGGCATTCTGTCTCAGTTGGAATCAACCCTGGGTAAATCATCCGATGCCGGGATGCTGCCACGCATGGACCAGTTTTGGACCGACTGGCAGAACCTTTCCGGCGACGCCAGCAATACAAGCCTGCGCACCAACCTGCTGAAAGATGCCGAAAACCTGGCCAACGGATTCAACGACCGCTGGCAGCAGCTTAACCAGTTACGCTCCGACCAAAACCTGGCCGTCAGCCAGACCGTGGACGATATCAACGACACGGCAGCCCAGGTCGCCAGCCTGAACACTGAAATTTCACGGGTTATGTCGATTGGAGAACAACCCAACGACCTGCTGGACCAGCGCGACCAGGCCCTGGATAAACTGGCCAACCTGGCCGGCGCGGTTTCTTACCAACAAACCAACGGCGCGGTGGTGGTTTCGATCGGCGGGCACACCCTGGTTACCGGCAACGATTCGTTCAAGCTGACCACCCAGACCAATCCCGACGATACCGCCGTCAACCAGGTCGTCTGGGCGGATGACATCACCCAGGTCGTATCGCCTTCCTCGGGCCAGCTCAAGGGCCTGTTCACCGTGCGCGATACCATCATTCCCGGGCAAATCGACGGGCTGAACGAACTGGCTTCTAACCTGGCCAGCCAGGTCAACGCCATCCATCAGAACGGCTTCGGCCTGGACGACCCCGCTTCTACCGGGCTGAACTTTTTCGTCGGCGACGACGACGGCAATATCAACGCCGGCACGATCAAGGTCAACCCTGACCTGAACGCCGAAAACTTGGCCGCCTCCAGCGCTGCCGATGAACCCGGCAACTCCGACATCGCCACCCAGATGACTCAATTGAAGGACCAGAAGGTCATGAATGGCGGCACCAGCACGCTGAACGATTACTATAACTCCCAAATTACCAGCCTGGGGCAGACCATCCAATCGGCCAGCACCAACCAGTCCAATTATGAACAGGTAACCCAGGCATTAAGCGATCAACGCCAATCGGCCACCGGTGTAAACCAGGACGAGGAAGCGACCAACTTGTTGATGTACCAACGCGGCTATCAGGCGGCTGCCCGTATTATGACGGTTTATGATGACCTGCTGGATACTATCATCAACAAAATGGGCACCTTATAATCCGGGAACGAGAGGCCATCCATGCGCGTTACCAACCAAATGATGACTGAAAGTGCGATCCGCCATATGAGCAGCAATTTAGAGGCCATCAACAAATTACAGGAAAAGGTCTACAACAATAAATCCTTTTTACGACCTTCCGATAATCCTGCTGCGTCTTCGCTCAGCCTAAAGCTCAATTCCAGTTTGACTACTTTGCAATCCTATCAGGATACGGCCGCTAACGCGAACGACTGGATGAGCGCCACCGATTATGCCTTTGGCCAGATGGAAGACACCGCCACCCGGGCGATCAACCTGGTCACCAGCGGCTTGAACGACACCATGGGGGCGGACGAGCGTAAAAATGACCTGGGCACCGAACTGGACGGTCTTATCCAGCAGGCGCTCGAGACTGCCAATTCAAGCGAAAAGGGCCAATACATCTTCTCCGGCTACCAGATCAATACCAAACCCTTCTCCATCGACACGGACGGCAACCTGGTCTATTCCGGCGACAGTGGAGCCATGGTGCGCAACCTGGGACCAGGCCAAACGGTCACAGTCAATACCCAGGGTGACCAGGCCTTTCAGCCGCTGATGAAGGCCATGATGGACGCCCGCGACGCGCTCGACAACAACGACACCGACGCCCTGCGCGATTCGCTGGACGCACTTCAAAAAGGGTTGGATAACGTGACCACTTACCGCAGCGCTAACGGGGCGCGCATGCGCCAGGTGGATCAGGTCTCCGATTACCTGGACCAATCCAAGACCCAGATGAAAAGCCTGCTGTCAGAAAATGAAGACATCAACATGGCCGAAGGTATCGCGATGTTGAACAGCCAGCAAACCACTTACCAGGCGGTCATTGAAGTCAGCCAGCGGGCTATTTCGGCCCTAAGCCTGTTCGACTACCTCAGCTAAAGGCCGGGCGCAGCAACAACATCCTCATAATCGCTCGAACTCAAAGGAATACAGGGTTATAGTGGAGCAAAATGCCACAAAAACCCTAAAATAACCTCTCAATAGAGCAATTTTTCCGCGCCTGGCGGTAAAATTTAACCTGTTAAAAGTCCTTTCATGTTTCGTGTTTGCTGGCGAAACCGCCAAACACGAAACATGAAATATTTCTCCCAAATTCAGGTTAATTTAGCAGGTTGCATATAGTGACAGGCAAGGAGTGGTTATGCTAGTACTAACCCGGCGAGTGGATGAAAGCATAGCAATTGGCGATTCGATTATCGTTACCGTATTGGGCGTCGAGGGAGACCGGGTCAAACTGGGTATCAAAGCTCCGCGCGATATCCCTATCATGCGCCAGGAGATGTACCAGGCCGTCCAGGAACAGACCCACATTCAGGAGCTGCTGGTGGATACACCCGACCCCAAAGGGTTCGAAGAATTGCGCAAATTGCTCTCCTCAGATGAAACCGGTGAGTCGGAACCCAAGAAACCTGACCAGGACGGATAAGCCGGGCCTAGTCGCGCTCGCCCAGGCTGAGCAGGATAAACTGGCTCTTAAAACGGCGTTGAGAGTGGATGGTGATACACGCCTGCCGGCACATCTCTTTGACCGGCCCAGGCTCCACCTGCCGCCCGTGGGGGAAAACCTTCCATAACCCGAGGGGGGTCAACAGATCAACCAGCACGAAAATACCGCCTTTGCGCAACACCCGCGCGACCTGAGCAATCCCGTCCGCTTGATCCTGCCAATGGTGGAATGACATGGTACTGACCACCAGGTCCAGCGACGCATCCGGCAAGGGCAGCGATTCGGCCTGCCCGACGTAAAAAGTAATCTCGGGGGCAAAGCGGCGCGCCTGCGCGATCATCCCTTCGGCCGGGTCCACGCCGATCAAGTGGGCGGAGGGCCAGCGCTGGGCGATCTTACGCAGCAGCCGCCCGGTACCGCAGCCAATATCCAGGATGTCCGCCGGCGGCTGGATCGGGGGGATCTGGTCTAGCAAAATGCGATGGATGGGGTCAAAAATTAATCTTTGTGATAAAGAAGTTTCATAGGATGCCGAGCGCTGCTCGAATTCTTGCGCATCCCCGGTTTCCGATTCGTTGGCCATCAGTTGCTTTCCTTATAATATTGATAATAACCGTCAGAGTACGTCAATGTCAACCCAGAAAAAGTTCGAGGGGTAATTAATAATTGCAATTTTATTCGATACTCTTATTTATTGGGAGCGCAGCAGTACTCTTACCGGCAAAACTTTTTGTTATTTTTCGAGCCTTTCATGCAGCGGCGCAGGTTCAATTAAAGAGAATAATATAATTTTCTGTCTATAATCGATTGGATATATGTATAGCGATGAAAATGCCCCATATTGCTACCTAGATAAAGCTTACAAATTATTGCATCAAAAATTATGTATTGGTGTTTGTCTGAATTGAGACAGTTCTTAGTCGGTCGTATCATATAAAATTGTATCTGATATCGTGTCTACCGGGGTTGTCAACGAAACGGTTTTTCCACGGATGGTCATTACAAGTGTAATAGCATTAATATCCCCATCAATTGATTGAGGGATTGTGCAATTTATATCTGCCGCATGATTGTAGCTTTGTGCTAGGGTAGAAAAGTAGTCGCCTGCAGGGCCAAATAAAGTGCTTCCTGCTTTGCAAGCTTCTATTTGAATAGGGGTGCCCTTTCCATCTAACAACGAAATATCTTTAAAGTACAAGCCTACAGGTTGTGGTTCATCGGCATAAAAGGATATTTCCAGCGAAGCCAAATCACTCCATCGCTCGATTTTATAACGTACGTTCAATTTTTCCATATCTATATTAATGGGAATTTGAAATTCTCGCTGACCCCAATTTGTGAAAGCAATATTTACTGTAATAAATTTCACTTCTGGGCTCAAGATGGGCTGGCAACGTAGGTATGCCAAACTTACAGCCTGATTTGGTTCCAAATCCTGCGATGAGGTATCGGTGACCTCGCACGAATATATCAAGCTTGTATTATCTGAAACCGCTTCAGATTCTAATTGCATATTATCCGCTTTTATATTTTGGTCAATTACAAAATCTTGATGGTTTTCTACCAATATATGAAGATTAAAGGCCTTATCGTCCCCACCGTTGTAAATAACCCCATAGGAAAAGGTCTTTTCATGAATGAAATCTGCCGGGTTTTGATCAGGTAGGGCGGAAGAATTTCGCCGATACATGCTCAACTCGGCTAGAGCATTGGGATTGTTTTTCCCATTTGTATCTCCAGCTTGGCTGGTAAATATACTGGACTTTCCAACCAACAACACGCTACCTAAGACAACTACGAAAAGTAAAAAAACGATATATCCAATCGCCTTGCTTTTCCTAGGTTTCCTGGCAGGCTCATAGGCAAAATTTGATTGCTCGTGAACTGGTGTAATCGGATTAGGCGTTGGGACATTTTGCCTGAAATTTTTGGGAAGTTCATATCTGGCCCCACAATATTCACACACCATTTCATTTTCCACATGTGTTAGCGGAGCACCACATCGTTTGCATTCTTTGATAATTAGTTCTTCTGGCATGTTATCCTGGATGTCTTGAGCCAAATAGCAACAATTTATATATTGATTCGCATGAAACTGTAAGGCTCTCAAAATTACAGCAAATAGGAATTTGTCCTTAGCGGTTTCCCCCAAACTAGGAGACTTTCCCCTGTTTCAGGAGATTGTCAATTTGTTTTTTTAAATCAACTCAAAAAACCAAAAGGAGATTATACCATACCGCCTTTTGCATCATTAGATAAACATTTTCTAAAAGATAGATTGGAATTTACTTCTAATTCTTCACTTTTCATTTACAAGCAGCATTTCTTCTTTTCATTAGTCGATTATTTAATGAATATATAGCCAAAAAAAAATATTGCGTGCCCCCTTGACATACAAGAAATTTGATATACAATGTATTCAATGATACAATTATACAATAATACAAAGATACAACGGAAGGGAGACCATGAATGATCCAATTGAAGCTGAAACTGGACTTCCGCTCCGACGTTCCGATCTACACCCAGATCGTGGACCAGGTCCAACAAAGCATGCAGACCGGCGAGCTCAAACCCGGCGATCAGCTCCCTACCGTGCGCCAACTGGCCGCAGACCTGCGCGTGAACTTCAACACCGTGGCGCGCGCGTACCGCATCCTGGATGAGATGCGCCTGATCTCCACTCAACGGGGACGCGGGACTTACATCTGGAACGAGACCGGTGAGAGCCCGCCTCAGCAGCCAAATGAAGACGGCCTGGAAGAGCTGGCCAGAGACTACCTGCAAAATGCCGCAAAATTGGGCTTCTCTGTTCAAGAGGCCACTGACGCGGTTGAAGAAATTATCCGGTCCGACCGAGAAGTCGCCCGGACCGATCACGAAAATACGAGGACAAAATGATAAAAAAACGTTTTCAAGGTAATCAAACCAATTCGGATACCCAATCGTCCAGCCAGACGATGGATCGCTTCGGCAGGACGCCGAATACATACCACATCAACGAGATCGCCATTTTCGTTTCTGCCCTTTTCTGGATCGCCGGGATCTATGGGGCAGCGAAGGAAATAAAATCCGGGTACGTCATTGTCTTGTTCTTGCTGGCTTTGTATTTCCTGTTTTACCTCAAGGTCGCCAAGCAGTGGGAGAAAGCGGTTGTGCTGCGCATGGGCAAATTCCAAAGCCTGCGTGGGCCGGGGATGTTCTGGATGCTGCCGATCATCGATACCGCCCCGGTGTGGATCGATCACCGGGTGATGGTGACGCCCTTCAACGCCGAGAAATCCCTGACCAAAGACACCGTCCCGGTGGACGTGGATGCGGTACTGTTCTGGATGGTATGGGACGCCGAAAAAGCCGCCCTTGAAGTTGAGAACTATCGCGCCGCGATTAGCTGGGCATCCCAGACCGCCCTGCGCGAGATCATTGGCCAGATGACCCTGGCCGATATCCTGATCGGGCGGGCCAAAATGGACGAGGATCTGCAGAAGATCATCGACGAGCGCACCACGCCGTGGGGTATTTCAGTCCAGTCGGTTGAAATCCGCGATGTGACCATCCCTCAGGCGCTCGAAGATGCGATGAGCCGCCAGGCCCAGGCCGAACGCGAACGCCAGTCACGGGTCATCCTGGGAGAAGCGGAAATGCAAGTGGCCGATAGCTTTGCCCAGGCCTCCGTGGCCTACCAGAACAACCCGACCGCCCTGCACCTGCGGGCTATGAATATGCTCTTCGAAGGGCTGAAGGAAAAGGGAGCCCTGGTGATCGTGCCCAGCAGCGCTGTGGACACCATGAACCTGGGTGGCATGAGCGGACTGGTCTCGCTGGGGATGGGCCAGACAGGCAAAAACCTCAATCCGCCTACAGAAAAAGAATAATCCAAAAATATCGCGGGTGCCCGGCACCCGCGATATTTTGACTACTCGGGCCAGTTCGGAAATTAGGTGTTTTTGAGTGTTATTGTGGGGCGTAGCCCCACAATAACACTCAAAATTATCTCTCAGTTGGGACTAAATTGGCATAATGCGATTGCCCTGTGAGCAGTTACGAATTTCCTTGACATGAGCCCGGATAATACCTTATCGGTTTCGAATGTTTCGAAGGAAGGTAGCGTGAGATTAATGGAAAAAGTAAAGGAACGGCTTTTTTATATCGATAATCTCCGGCTGTTGGTGATCATATTTGTGGTCATGCACCACCTGGCCGTGACGTACAGCGGCCTGGGCGGTTTTTACTACATCGAAACCAGGCCGCTCGACAAGGTAACTACCGCCTGGTTCGCCTTTTACCTTTCCTTTCAGCAAGCCTATTTCATGGGCTTCCTGTTCATGATCTCCGGCTATTTCGTCGCCGGGAGCTACGACCGCAAGGGTTTCGGGAAGTTTACCGGAGAACGGTTCAAGCGCCTGATCGTCCCTGCGCTGATCTATATGGTCGTCATTACCCCGTTCATCGGGCTGGTCGAACTTGGCCAAAGGCCGGGCAGCTACAACCTGTACGACTTCCTTTCGGGCACCGGGGTGCTGTGGTTCACGGTGGCGCTGTTCATCTTTTCGCTGGTCTATGGCGCGGGTCGCCTGGTGATCCACCGGCCCGCCGCGGACCAACCGCAATTCAAACTATCCGTGCGCAAAGCCTTGCTCCTGATCCTGGCTATCGCCGTGTGTGCCTTCCTGATTCGCATCGTCCAACCGATCGGGACGAATATCCTGAACATGCAGCTCTGTTATTTCGCCTCATACATTATCCTTTTTGCCATGGGTATTTTCGCCTCGCGCAATCACCTGTTCGCCCGGATCAGCTATAAGGCCGGGAAATGGTGGCTGATCAGCGCGATTGGGCTGGGCCTGTTCAGTTGGCTGGTCCTGGTGATCGCTGCCAGCCTTGTTCCGGGTGGAACGGACGCCCTGTTAGGCGGCTTCACCTGGGAAAGTGCGCTGTTTGCGGTCTGGGAATCGTTTGTAGCGGTGGCCATGGCCATCGGGCTGATCGCCGTCTTTCGCGAAAAATGGAACCGGCAGAGCCGGCTGGTCAAAACGCTGTCGGATAATTCGTTTGCCGTATACATGTTCCACCCGGTTATCCTGACCGCGGTCACGCTGTGGTTCAGCCCGGTCACCTTCACGCCGGTCGTCAAGTGGATCATCATGTGCATCGTTTGCGTACCGTTATGCTTTGCGGCCACGCATTTTGTCTTCCGCAGAATACCGCTGCTGAAAAATGTCTTATGAAAGAGTAAAAAACCACGGAGGCACGGAGAACACGGAGAAAAACGCTTCACCACAGTGAAAAAACCTGTAGGTTGGGTTGCGGGTTCATCCAAACCGCCGGCGAATTGCCGGATAGGGTAACATCTCAGGCCATGCCCGCAACCCAACGTTGCGTTTGGCAATTACCATTGTTGGGTTACGGGTATGACCTTCTTAGCCCCTCTCCCGTTTCTGGGAGAGGGGTTGGGGTGAGGGCGAAGCCTGGAGTCGTATAAGCCTGTTGAAAAGCGTTTTATGAAAGAGTAAAAAACCACGGAGGCACGGAGAACACGGAGAAAAAACGCTTCACCGCAGAGCACACAGAGTTCACAGAGAAAAGAAAGAGAAGAAGAGAAACTACTATTTAAAAGAACGATTGCCCAAAGTGGATCGGCCCGGTCTCCAGACCGAGGCCGTTCTTCAACGCTGGCTAATAGATGCACCGCAGTAACCCACCGTTATATTCGGATGGTGGGTTACGGGCAAGGTTTCGTAAGTCTTGTAGGTTGGGTTGCGGGCTCATTCATCGAGTTTGGGTATAAACAGGATCTCTGATCATCTAAACCTTGCCACAACCCAACAATGGCAATCGCCAAACACAATGTTGGGTTACGGGCAAGGCCTGTACAGACAAGCACTTGGATTACGAAAAATATACTCAAAGAGCCCGCAACCCAACCTACACGACTGGGAGATGGGTTGGGGTGAGGGCAAAGCCTGGAGCCGTATAAGCCTCGTTGGGTTACGGGCAAGGCCTGTACAGACAAACACTTGGATTGCGGAATATATGCTCAAAGAGCCCGCAACCCAACCTACACGACTGCCACCCAATACATGACACCCGACACTCTTTTACAGATCCACCAAATCACTTTAAAACTGAAACACTTCCCCAACCCCTTACTCTCCCAATCCGTTCTTGATCGCATACAACCCCAGGGCATAGGAATACCAGCCAAAGCCGGCGATGCTGCCGCGGCAGACCGGGGCGATCAGCGAGGTATGGCGAAAGTCGTCGCGGGCCTGGGTATTGGAAAGATGTACTTCCACCACCGGGATGTGGATAGCCGCGACCGCGTCGCGCAAGGCGACCGAGGTATGGGTGTAGCCGCCCGGGTTAAAGACCACCCCGGCGGCCCAGGTGCGCGCGTCGTGCAGGGCGTCGATCAGCACGCCCTCGTGGTTGGACTGCGCGCAGCGCACCTCCAGGCCCAGGGTTTCGCCCAGGGCACACAGGCATGCATCGATCTCGGCCAGGTTGACCTGGCCGTAAACCCCCGGCTCACGCTCGCCCAGCAGATTCATGTTCGGCCCGTGCAGGACCAGTACCGCATTGCTCATTTACCCCTCCAGAATCGATTCGTCCAGGTCGATGGCCACCCCGACCTTAACCTCGCCGACCCGCACCGGCAGGCTGAAGCGGATTTTCCCATCGCTGCGTTTCTTGTCCAGGCGCATGGCCTGTAAAATCGCCGCGCGGTCCAGCTCGGCCGGGATGCGGGTGGGCAGGCCCAACCCGTCCAGCACGACCGCGATCTGCCCGGCCAGGCCGGGCGTGGCCAAGCCCAACCGCTCGGACAGGCGCGCCTCGGCCAGCATGCCAATGCCGACCGCCTCGCCGTGGCGCAGGTTATAACCGCTGGCTTTTTCCACCCCGTGGCCGATGGTGTGGCCCAGGTTGAGCGCTGCCCGCAGGCCGCGCTCGTACGGGTCGGCCTGGATGACGGCGACCTTGACCGCCATGGCCCGCCGGACCAGCTCATCCCAACCGGCCTCATCCTGGGGCAGGCCGGCCCGGCACAGTTCGAACAGGCCCGGGTCGCCGATCACGCCGTGCTTGACCACCTCGGCCATGCCGCTGCGCAATTCGGCCACGGGCAGGCTGGCCAGCGCTTGCGGATCGGCCAGCACCAGCGCCGGCGAGTGGAAGGCGCCGATCAGATTCTTGCCCTGGGGCAGGTCTGCGCCGGTCTTGCCGCCCAGGCTGGCATCCACCATGGCCAGCAGCGAGGTCGGCAGAGTGACCCAGCCCATGCCGCGCAGGAAGGTAGCCGCGGCAAAGCCGGCCAGGTCGTTGGTCACGCCGCCGCCCAGGGATACCAGGGTGCTGCCGCGCTCCAGCCCGGCCGCGACCAGCCCGGCCCAGATCGCGCCCACGGTCTGGATGGTTTTGTGCTCTTCGCCGCTGGGGATGGTGATCAGGCTGGCCGTGTAATCGGCTATACGCAGCGATGCAAGCACCCGCTCAGCGTACAATGGGGCAGTGTGGTCGTCACAGACCAGGCCGAGTGGTCCTTTTAACCCCAGCTCAGCCAGCAAGCCGCCCAGGTGATCCAACCCGCCGGGGATGACCCGCACCGGATAGGGAGCGCCCATGCCCTCGACGAAAAATGCGCCCAGCGCCTGCAGGGCGGCCGGCAGCAGGTCTTCGATTGTGCCGGAGGAGGTATCCAAACCATTGGTAAACGAGGCATAATGCCCGGCGCGCTGTTCCAGCAGCGCTGCCAGGCCGGCTGCTGGGCGGCCCGTCCCGGCAGCGCCGGCCAGCAGCGGACGAACCTCGCGATGACGGTCCAGGCGCCCGGCCAGCACCTCGAGCGGGGCCGCCAGGCGCAATACCCGCCCGGCGCTTTCGGCCAGGTCGCGGTTGGCCGGGTCGAGCAGCGCTCCGCCGCCCAGGGCGACCACCCCGGACGGACGGGCCAATACATCCCGCAGTTCGCGGCTCTCCAGGGCGCGGAAGGCCGCCTCACCCTGGCCAGCGAACAACTCGGGGATGCTCCGGCCGGCAGACTGCTCGATCAGGTGGTCCAGGTCATAGAACGGCAGGTGCAGGCGCTCAGCCAGCCGGGCGCCCAGGCTGCTCTTGCCCGCCCCGGAGGGCCCGTAGAGGAACAAAAAGGAGCGCGAAGGGCTCATGCCTCACCCCCGACCGGCCAAAACGGGTGGCCGTGACCGTCCATGGGCAGATCGGCCAGGCGCGCCTGGCGCAGCGCGGCAAAACGCGGCTGCATCTCGGCCAGCGAATCGCCGCCCAGCTTTTCCAGCAGGGCATTGGCCAACACGAAGGCCATCATGGCTTCCAGAATCACGACCGCGCGCGGGACCGGGCAAAAATCGGAGCGCTCGTAGCGGGTGGCCACTTCTTCCCCACTGGCCAGGTCCACCGAGCGCTGGGGAGTCAGGGTGGTGGCGATCGGCTTCATGGCCGCCCGCAGCAGCAGTGGCTGGCCGGTGGTCACCCCACCCTCCAGCCCGCCGGAGCGGTCGCTTTCGCGCACCAGCGTCTGCCCTTGAAGACGGATGGCATCCTGCACCTGGGTGCCGGGTAAACGGGCGTTCGCGAAGGCCGGGCCGATCTCGACGCCTTTGATAGCCTGCACGCTCATCAAAGCGGCGGACAGTTGGGCATCCAGGCGGCGGTCCCACTGGACGAAGGAGCCCAGCCCGGCCGGCAGGCCCAGCGCCAGCACCTCGATTATCCCGCCCAGGGTATCGCGCTCCTGCATCACCTGGCGGATACGGGCTTGCATGGCCTCGGCCGCGGCCGGATCGGGGCAGTGCACCTCGTTCTCCAGCGAACGGGCGTGGCGCTCGGCCAGGGGGATGCCCGCCAAATCAGCGTCGATTTCGCCGATCGAGACGACGTACCCGCCGACCTGGATGCCAAACCCGGCCAGAAACTGGCGGCAGACCGCACCCACAGCCACCCGCGCGGCCGTCTCACGGGCCGAGGCCCGTTCCAGGGCCGGGCGCAGGTCGGCATAGCCGTACTTGAGCGCCCCGCTCAGGTCGGCGTGGCCCGGGCGCGGGATGGTGAATTCCTCGATCTCCCGGCCCTGCCAGCGGGCGTGGTCGCGGTTCCGGATGAACAGCGCCAGGGGCGCGCCGGTGGTCAGCCCTTCCATCACCCCCGAAAGCGCCTGGGCCTGGTCGCTCTCCAGCTTCATGCGCGGACCGGCTCCCAGGCCTTTCTGGCGGCGGGCTAGGTCGGCATTGATGGCGGCTTCATCCAGGCGCAGCCCGGCCGGCAGGCCCTCCAGGATGGCGGTCAGCCCCGGGCCGTGTGATTCACCCGCGGTGAGGAAACGCAGGGTCATTACACGGCCGCCTTTTGAGACAGTGCAGTTTGCAGGCCCTGCCAGAGCGCCGGGCGAGGCGCATCCAGGCCGGTCCAGCATTGGAACGCCAGGGCGGCCTGTTCGACCAGCATCCCCACCCCGCTGAAAGCGCGCAGCCCGGCCGAACGAGCCCGTGCCAGCAGGCGGGTTTCCTGGGGGTTATAGACCAGGTCGTATACAATCGCGCCGGCCGGGAGTTCCAACTGCTCAGGCCAGGGGCAGGCCGCGACTCGCGGGGTCATGCCCAGCGGGGTGGCGTTGACCAGCGCATCGATCTGGTCGACGGTGACCAACCCGGCCGGGTCGAGGGATACGACCTGGCCATGGATGCCCAGGCTGTCCAGCAGTTCTTCGGCCTGGCCGGTCCGGCGAGCGGCCAGGGTCACCTGCCAGCCGGCTTGCGCGAGGGCATACACCACCGCGCGAGCGGCTCCGCCGGCGCCCAGCACCAGGGCCCGATGGGCGCGGCCGCCGTTCAACTCAGCGGCGCCGGCCTGATTTTTCAGGTCCGTCCAGAAACCGGCCGCGTCGGTGTTATCGCCGGTCACGCGCCCGTCCTGGAGGTACAGGGTGTTGACCGCGCCGATCTGCTCGGCGGTGGGGCTGAGCCGGTCCAGCAGCGGCAGGATGGACTGCTTGTGCGGGATGGTCACGTTCAGCCCGTCGATCTCACCGCTGCGCAGGCGCGCGACCAATCCCACCAGGCCGGCCGTGCCCTGGGGCACCGGCGGCACCGGGTAAAGGTGATATTCACCGGCCAGGCCGGTTGCGCGCATAGCTGCCTGGTGCAGCCGTGGCGACAGGCTATGTTCGAGCGGATAACCAATTAATCCTAAATTCAAATAACGTTTCATAATGCCTCAAGAAGAAGGTAAAAAGTTGGAAGAAGGGGGAAAGGCAACAAGGCAAGAAGGCGACGAGGAAAAGAGGATGGAAAGTAGAGAGTAGAGAGTAGAGAATAGTGAGAAGTCGATCAGGCAACGAGGGAAAGACAAAAGAAATGCGTCTTTCTCTCCTTCCCCCGTTCTGGGGGAAGGGGCCGGGGGATGAGGGCAAACGGCCTTCATATCACCTCCACCTTCGCTCCGAGAGCGGCCAGTCCTTCCACAAACCCCGGGAAGGATTCGCCAATCATTTCGGCGCCTTGCACTTCGACCGGGGCCTGGGCAGCCAGGCCGGCCACGGCCAGTGACATGGCCAGGCGGTGATCGCCGTGGGCGCTGCCGCAAGCGCCGCCCGGCAGCCTGCCCTGCCCGTGGACGGTGAACCCGTCCGGGGCTTCCTCGACCGGCGCCCCCAGCCCGGCCAATTCGGCGCACAGGCTGCTGATGCGGTCCAATTCTTTGTAACGCAGCTCGCCGGCTTCCCAGACCCGGCTGGCCCCGTGAGCGTAAGCCGCGGCCACGCCGAAAATGGGGAATTCGTCGATCATATCGACCACCCGCTGGCCGCAGACCTGGCCGGCCTGGAGCCGGCTGGCCCGCACGCGCAGGTTCGCGACCGGCTCACCGGCCTGTTCGCGCCGGTCGAGCACGTCGATCTTTCCGCCCATTTCGATCAGCACCTCCAGCAGGCCGGTGCGGGTGGGGTTGAGGTCTACGCCCTCGATCAGCAGGTCCGAGCCGGGCGTGACCAGAGCCGCCACGATCAAAAAAGCCGCCGCCGAGAAGTCGCCCGGCACGTCCAGGTCCAGCGGAGCCAGGCCGGCAGCCGGTGGGCGGAGGGTTATTTGCCAGCCAGGGGCATTATCGGCCGGCCCGCTGTGGACCTCGGCGCCCATGGCGCTCAACATACGCTCGCTGTGGTCGCGCGAGCGGCCCGGCTCGACGATGGTAGTGGTACCCGGCGCAGCCAGACCGGCCAGCATCAGGCAGGACTTGACCTGGGCGCTGGCCACCGGCAAAACGTGAATCGCTGCGCGCAGTTCCGTACCGGCCGGGCGAGCCGAGAGGCTCAGAGGCGCACAATCGCCCGCCGCCGCCTGGATGGGCACGCCCATGCTGCGCAGCGGCTCGCAAATGCGCCCCATCGGCCGGCGGCGCAGTCCATCCGAGCCGTCCAAAACGGCCGAGATGCCGGCCGCAGCGACCGCGCCGGTCAGCAGGCGCAGGGTGGTGGCCGAATTGCCGCAGTCCAGCGGCTGTGACGGGGTCTGCCAGGCGCCCAGGCCACGGCCGTGCACACGCAGGCAATCCCCTTCCAGCGACCAATCCACGCCCAGGCCGGTCAGCCCGCGCAGCATGGCCGCCGTCACGCCCGATTGCAGGAAGTGACCAATACGGCTTTCGCCATTGGCGATGGCGGCGAACAGGGCCGCCCGGTGGGAGATCGACTTATCTCCCGGCAGGCTGGCCGTGCCGCGCAGCGGGTAGCCCGGAACGACGCGCAGGATGCTCATGGCTCCCTCACAATCCGCCCGGTTTGCAGCAGCGCCCGGCAGTGATCGGCCCCTTCGGTCAGCGCGCCGGCCAGCTCGCCGTAACGCTCGTCCGCCAGCAGGCTTTCCAGCAGGTCCAGCCGGCCGCGCAGCTCGGCCAGGCCGGTCAGCACATTTTCACGGTTGGTCCGGAGGATATCCAGCATGACCTCGACGGGGGTGGTGGCCACACGGGTAGTGCTGCGAAAACCCGGTCCGACCAGCGGAGCCGCTTCCACCGGGGTAATGGCTGCCAGCGCGTTGGCGGCCAGGTACGGCAGGTGGCTGGTGCCCGCCGTCCAGCGATCGTGGGTCTCGGCATCCAGCCACAACGGGCAGGCGTCGGCCGCGCTGGCCAGCTCTTCGGCCAGACGGCAGGCGCGCGGCGTGCTGCGGCGGGTGCGCACCAGCGCGAACGGCGCCTCATGGTAAATCTCGGCCTGGGCCTCGCGCAGCGAAGAGCGTTCCTTGCCGCCCATGGGATGGCCGCCGACCGCCTCGAATCGTTCGGGCAGGGCGTCCATGGCGGCGCAGATCTGGAACTTGGTCGAGCCCAGGTCCAGCACCACGGCCGGTCCGCCGTGCAGGCGGGGCAGTTCACCCAGCAGGGCCAAAATCACTTCTACCGGCGCGGCCAGCACGATCAGGTCAGCCTGCTCGAGCAGGTCTCCTGATTGCGGTTCCAGTTCGTCGGCCAGGTACATCTTTTCAGCCAGGGTCAGGGTGGCCGTGTCCGGGTCGATGCCCAACAGACGCCGGCAGCGCCCGCGCAGTGCCAGGGCCAGCGAACCGCCCATCAGGCCCAGCCCAACGATGGCGGTAGTACAGTCGGCCAGATGCTCAGGCAAGGTCTGGCTGCCAACCATTGTTGGGATCCATTTCTCCAGGAGCCGGTTCAGGTAACGGGGACCGCAAGGGCGGGGCCACCCGCCGTCCTAGCGCGTCGGCGATGGCGCGCACCTGGGCGACCAGCTCGGCGTAACGCTCCGGCTTCAAGCTCTGCCCGCCATCCGAAAGGGCCTCGTCCGGGTGGGGATGGACTTCAATGATCAGCCCATCGGCTCCGGCAGCGATACCCGCCCGTGCGACCGGCGCGACGTACTGCCAGGCCCCGGTGCTGTGGCTGGGATCGACCATCACCGGCAGGTGGGTGAGCGATTGCAAAACCGGCACGGCGTTGATATCGGTGGTGTTGCGGGTGGCGGTCTCGAAGGTGCGGATGCCGCGCTCGCACAATGCTACCCGGCGGTTGCCGTGCGAGAGGATATACTCGGCCGCCATCAGCAGCTCTTCGACCGTGGCGCTCATGCCGCGTTTGAGCAGCACCGGGTGCTGCGACTCGCCGGCGGCGTGCAGCAGGGCGAAGTTCTGCATATTGCGGGCACCAATTTGGAGCATGTCGGCGTATTCGGCCACCATGCAGACCTGTTCGGGCGCCAGGACCTCGGTCACCACCGGCATGCCGGTCACTTCGCGGGCTTCGGCCAGCAGTTCCAGGCCTTCCTCGCCCAATCCCTGAAAGCTGTAGGGGGAAGTGCGCGGTTTGTAGGCCCCGCCGCGCAGCACGTGCGCGCCGGCCTCCATGACGGCCTGGGCGGTCTCGAGCAACTGGCTGCGGCTCTCCACCGAGCACGGCCCGGCGACCAGCACGATCTGATCGCCGCCGAAGGTGGCCGGGCCAACCTGGAAGCTGGTCTTGGCCGGCTGGAACTCGAGTGAGGCCAGCTTGTAGGGCCGCGAGATCGGCACCACCCGGTCCACGCCGGTCAATAAAGTGAACTGGTCTTTGACCACCGGTCGCCCGTCACCGATAGCGCCGATAATCACCCGCTCGCTCCCCTGCGAGATATGGACTTTGAGCCCGTTGGCTTCGACTTTTGCAACGACGTCCTTCACCTGCTCGGGTGTGGCGTCGCTGCGCATAATAATCATCATGATGACCTCCTGACGGATAAATCCGGGCGCAGGCTGGCGGCCTCACCCAGGTAAACATGGCAAATAGCGGATTGGGGCAGCTCGGTGTTCCAGTGCAATAACACGCGGATGCAGCGGGCCGGGCTGCCGGGGACAGGAATCTCACGTGCGCACATCAGCGGCACACCGGTCCAGCCCAATTCGCGGGCGGCCTGGGCTGGATAGGCGGAAGTGAGGTCCTCGGTAACTGTAAACAAAACGCTGGCCAGGTCAAGCGGGGCCAGCGTTGGATTGGCGTGCAGAATAGCTTCCAGCAGATCACGGGCAGCGGCCAGGATTGCACCTGGCTGGTCGGTATCGGCAACTACTGCTCCACGGACGCCTCGAACGGACATAGATTGTTCACCTCCCGGACAAAACTAAAAACGCGATGCCGTTTGGCATCGCGTTTTGGGTCAAGAGTGGATTTCGTTCCCCGTTTAAGCGCCGCCGCCGGCTGTCTTGGAAAGATGGCCGTAATAAAAATAAAAGCTGGCGTAAAACGAGAAGCTGTTTTGCATGATGGAAGCAGTGTACCTTAATGTAGGGGGAGGAGTCAAGAGGGCGAATTGCCTCACAATTAATCTTACTTTGCGAAATAACGTTGGCTCAAAATAAATGTTACCCTAACGCGGAATAAAGCACCGCAGAGGGAGCTCATGATGAGTTAACGCAGTCGGCGGGAGATGCTAGAAAGCATTCGTCCGCGCTATTTGAAAGCCAGGAAAGCCGAGAAGAAACAGATTTTGGATGAATTTATCGCCACAAGCGGATATCATCGTAAATACGCTATTCGGCTGTTGAAGCATGGTTCCAAGCCAAAGGGGTTGAAGAAAGCCGGGCGACGGAAGAAATACAACGGGGAAGTCGTCGTGGCTCTGGAAAAGATTTGGGAAGTTAGTGGGTGCATCTGCTCAAAACGACTACAGCCTTTTATTCCTGAAATGGTGGATGTTTTAGAGCGCTGGCAGGAAATAGAGTTGAGCGAGGAAACCAAAGCGCTTTTGTTGAGCTTGAGCCGGGCCACCATAGATCGCTGTTTGAAAAAGGCACGCCTCGCCCCCACCCCACGTGGGCTTGGGACTACCAAACCGGGCAGTTTGCTCAAACAAGCCATTCCCATCCGCACCTTTACCCCTTGGGAGGACGAGAAGCCAGGCTTTCTGGAAATCGACCTGGTGGCCCATTGTGGTACAACCACCGAGGGTACCTACCTCAATACCCTCACTGCAACCGATTTAGCCACCGGCTGGACCGAGTGCCTGGGCCTGGCCAACAAAACCCAGACAGCTGTCTCTCAAGCCATTGAGGAATTGCGCCATAACCTGCCTTTTCCTCTTTTGGGATTGGATTCAGACAATGGCAGTGAATTCATCAACGATACACTTTTGCGATACTGCCAGAGCGAACTCATTACCTTTACGCGTTCGCGGCCTTACCACAAGAATGATCAGGCTCATGTGGAACAGAAGAATTGGTCGGTTGTTCGACATACCATTGGCTATGACCGCTTCGAAACCCCACAAGAACTTGCCTTGCTCAAATCCATTTACTCCGATTTGCGTCTTTACATCAATTTTTTCCAGCCAGTTCTCAAACTGATTGCTAAAGAAACCGTTGACGGCAAGACGATCCGTAAGTATGATCTGGCCAAGACCCCCTATCGCCGGGTCTTAGCCCAGGACTTCTTCCCCTGAAAGTCAAGGCCAGTCTTACTGCCCAATATGTTCATCTGAACCCTGTGTCCTTACAGGCCAGTATCAATAAAAAGGTCAATCAATTGTTAAGAATTCTCCGGTAACATTTCTATTTGAGGCAACGATTATCCCAAAGTAACATTTTATTTTGAGGCACCACGGAGGGAAAAGAGGGGGAAAGAGAATAGGGATTAGAGAATAGAGATTAGTTTTAAGGGGTAACAAGGCAATAAGGCAACGAGGGAGGAACGCGACATTCCTCTTCCCTTATTGACTTATCGCCTTATTGACTTTTCCCTTTTTGACTTGTCGCCTTATTGACTGATTACCTTATTAACCGATTGCCGAGAATCAATAGGCCGGCATCAACGAAACACCGAGAAACTGAATCACTGATTCACCGCAACACTACGCCCCACCTGACACGTGACACCGGATCACTGGAACACAGCAACACTGCTTCCACACCTGACACGTGAAACATGACACTGAATCACCAAATCACTGCCACACTGAGTCACAGTCTCGTTTACTCTTCCACCCTCTTGCTTCCGCCGAAACTCCAATCCAGGTCCACGCCGGTCATGAAGGCGTCGTAGGAGCGTGGGTCGATCTTGTGCAGGCTGGCGGCCTGGGCGGGCGTGAGCAGCGGGGTCACTTTGCGGCTGTACAAGACCTTATTCAGCCGGAGGATGCCGGCCTCGCTGGTCTGCCAATCGAAATGGTCGTACTGCGACAGGTCGATGGGGCGGGTATAGCCGCGCAGGGTAAAAATCCCCTCCAGGCTGAAGAACAGGGTGAAATAGCTCATGACCAGCTCGCGCAGACTGCGGTAGATCGGCTCGCGGAAGCGCAGACCGCTGTAATTGGACTTGGCTACCGCGCCCCAGCAGCCCGCGACCTTGTAAATGGCTAAAACGTGGTCATCGTCCAGGCCGGGCTCGGGCGCCAGGTCGATGACCAGGGGCGGGAAGCCCAACTGGCTCAAGGCCAGGGCGGCCAGGTAGCCGCCATCCAGGCAGTGACACTGGCGGTCCTGCATTACCCGCAAAGGCGAGCGGTCGAGCTCTTCGGCGATATACGGCATCGAATCGAGAAATTCTTGGATGGCAAAAGGGCTGTCCAGGCCGGCAAATACTTTCTGGTTGGCCGGGTCCAGCGCCTGGTTCAATTTCATACGGTTACCCCCGTTACGTAGCCCATCTTGACTAACAATTCGGCGTTATAGATCGAACCGCCGGCTGCCCCGCGAATGGTGTTGTGCGAAAGCACCACCAGGCGGGAAATCGAACAAACTGTCGGCGCGTACCCGGCCGACCACGGTGGTCATGCCTTCCCCGGTCATGCGGTCCAGGCGCGGCTGCGGACGGTTATCCTCGCTGCGCACCACGATCGGCGGGCGCGGGGCGGAAGGCAAATCGCGCGAGATTTCGGGCGCCTGGTAACCGGCCAACGCCTGGGCGACCTCTTCCGGTGCAGCCTTGTGCTCGAATTCAACCGTCAGGCAGACGATATGCCCGTCGCTGACGGCCACCCGGTTGGTGTGGGCCGAAATACCAAAATCGGCCAGGCGGATCGCATCTCCCTCAACCACGCCCAGCATCTTGCGCGGCTCCCATTCCACTTTTTCTTCTTCACCGCCGACGTTGGGAATGACGTTGTCGATGATGTCCATCGAAGGCACGCCTGGATAGCCCGCCCCGGAAAGCGCCTGGAGCGAAACGGCAAACACGCGCTTCAACCCAAACGCATCCAGCAAAGCCTTGAGCGCAACGGTCATGCCGGTGCTGGTGCAGTTGGGATTGGTAGCGATCAGCCCGCTCCAGCCATGGTTCTTGCGTTGGGCCGGGATCACAGTGGCTTGCTGGGCGTTGATTTCCGGCAGCAGGATCGGCACGTCAGCTTCGCGGCGGTAGGCCGAGGCATTCGAGCAAACCGCCCGGCCGGCGCGGGCGAAGGCCGGTTCGACCTCACGAGCCACATCCGCCGGCAAGCCGGAGAACACCAGGGGCGCATTCACTTCTTCCGGTTGGCTGGCCAGTACCGGCAGGTCGCGCACCCGCGCGGGCATATCGCCCGGCAGGATCCAGCGACAAACTTCGCCGTAAGTTTTGCCGTAACCCCGCTCGGAACCGGTCACGGCGACCACCTCGAACCAGGGGTGCCGGTCTAGAAGCTGGATAAAGCGCTGGCCTACCGAGCCGGTTGCGGCCAATACGGCAACGGGAATTTTGTTCATGCGACCTCCTCGATAATCACCAGGTCGTGCAGGCTTTGAATAGCTTTCTGCACATCCCCGGGAGCAAGAATAAAACTGATCGATACTTCGGACGAACCCTGGGTAATGGCGATCACGTTGATCTTTTTCGCACCCAGGGCGCTGAAAATTTTACCGGCCACCCCGGGGGTCCTTTGCAGGCCTTCACCCACCACGGTGGCGATGACCACCTCGTCGGTGGCCCAAATACGGTCGATATCTTTGCGCTGCATCTCGCGGTAAAACTCGTTGGTCAGCGCGTTCACTACCTGATCGGCCGCATCCATCGGCACGGTAAAGCAGATCGACTGCTCGGACGAGGCCTGCGAGATCAATGCCACGCTGGTACCGGTGGAGGCGATGGTGGCAAAGGTGCGCCCGGCCACGCCGGCCACACCCATGATGCCGTGGCCTTCCAGGGTGATCAGGCTTTGCCCGCGGACTGTGGTGACCGATTTGACGATGTTCTGGCCGGAGACCGGCAGGTCCAGCACCAGGCGCGTACCCGGATTTTCGGGGTTGAAGGTGTTCAACACGCGCAGGCCAATGCCGGCCTCGATGACCGGGCGGATCGTCTTGGGATGGAGCACCTTGGCCCCGGCGTAAGCCAGTTCGGAGACCTCGCGATAGGTCAGTTCCTTGATGGTATGGGCCTCGGGCACGATGCGCGGGTCGGCGGTCATTACGCCGTCCACATCGGTCCAGATCCAGACCTCGTCCGCCGGCAGGGCTGCGCCCAACAAAGCGGCCGTGTAATCGCTGCCGCCGCGCCCCAGGGTAGTGATCACCCCGCTGACCGAGGCGCCAATGAAGCCGGTCACGACCGGAACGATGCCCTGCTCCAGGAGCGGGTTGAGCACTTCCCGGCTGGTCCGGGCGGTGACCTCGAAATCGGGGTGGGCCGATTGGTAATGATCGTCGGTGACCACCAGGCGAGTGGCCTCGACGACTTGGGCGGAGACATCGACACCCTTTAATGCCGCGGCCAAAGCCCGCACCGACATGCGCTCACCCAGGGAGGCGACCGCGTCCAGGGCGCGTGGCGTCGCCTCACCCAGGACAAATATCGCCTGGCACAGGTTGGAGAAATTCAACAAGAGTGGGTCGATCTCGCTGCGGGCTTCATCCTGATCGGCCGGATTGCCGATCAAACTGGTCAGGATAGCCTCATGTTTGGCGCGGATATCGACCACGGCCCGGTTATACACATCCAGGTTACCCCGGGCAGAGGCGATAGCGCTGTTCAGCAGCAGGTCAGTAACGCCGGAAAGGGCTGATGTGACCACCACCAGCCGCGGCGAAAGCATGCGTTGTTTACGGATAATTTGGGCTGTTTGGGCCATTGCTTCCGGCGTACCAACCGACGTTCCGCCGAATTTCATGACCAGGGTTTGGGGAATAGGGCTTGCCATGGGACGTTCCTCGAATTTTGGGAAGGGGGATAAGAATTGCCAGGACGTTAATAGGCAAATTATACATTACACGGCCAGGATTGCCCGAGTAAACTTTACATAAGGTGTAACTGCTCAGACCGATTGAGAAAATCCCGAATTCGAGGTGTTTGCGAGGGCTTCGCTCCCGCAAACACCTCGAATTCGGGAACATTTTTTCAGGTGTCCGAATAGTTACGATCAGGTGATTGTTTTGGGCGGCAAGCCGCCCAAAACAATCACCTGAAAATATTTTTCAGGTTTACGGACAGAGCCTCACCCGGCGAGCTTCGCCCCTGGCCTGATTGCCCCGATCCCCAGCAGACTTCAGGAAGTTTTTTTAGGTATCGATGGGAAGCGCGGGACAGCCGGAGCGGGCGGCTCGGTTTCACCGTTCAGCATACGAGTCTCCAGGCTGCTGATCGTCTGGCGCTGTCGATGGATAATGTCGTTGACCACGTCGCCGATGGAAATGATGCCCATCAGGCGATCGTTTTCCACCACCGGCAGGTGACGGATGTGGCGGTGGGTCATGATGTCCATGCATTCGTCGATCGTCTGGTCCGGATGGACGGTATAGACGGTAGTCGTCATAATCTCACGGACCTTGGTATCTTTGGAGGTCTTCCCTTGCAGGATGATTTTACGGGCATAATCGCGTTCACTCAAAATCCCCACCAATTTTTCATTCTCCATGACCAGTAACGCGCCAACGTCCTTGTTGGCCATCATCCGAAGCGCCTCATAGACCGTCTCGTTCGGCGCAATCGACCAGGTGTAACTTCCTTTAATTTGCAGGATGTGTCTGATGGTGTCCATTATGACTCCTTTCCCAGCAACAAAAAACCGATATCATTGATCTGTAAATATTGTAGTACAGGAAAGGAAGTTCTTCAAATCAATTTGCAAGGATTCGGGTTGGCCGCTCTTTGGCACGAGCCAACACAGTGCGCCGGCGTAACAGTAGATGCACACCTGAAGCGATCGGGCCGGTCCCTCCATTCTGTCGGCCGAGCCCGCTCTTCAACGCCAACCGGCGATAAGGGCAATTTGCAAACCCCAACGCTTAGGTTGGCCGGCATCTACCCTCATCCCAACCTTCTCCCTGGGAGGGAGAAGGCGCAAAGTTCTGCCCACAGCTTTGCCATAATGAAGATAACCAGGATTGTGGTGGGTCTATAGCGGATCCCCTACATTTTTATGAAAGGCGTGCTGGGTTACCAGGCCACCTCGCCGTTTTCGTCCTGAAACGTGCCCGACGGGCCGTCATCAGGCAGGATGGCAAGTTTTACGGCGGCCGCCGCTCCTTGCTCAGGCGTTTTATACCCCTGATGGTGGTTCAAGTCAGTAGAGACATAACCCGGGTCAGACGCATTCACTTTAATGGGTGTATCGCGTAGCTCTTTGGCGTACTCAACAGTAACTGAGTTGAGTGCTGCCTTTGAGGAGTTGTAAGCCAGCAGGTTGAGGTTCGCAAAGGGCGACTTCGGGTCAGTCGCCAATGCGAGCGAACCCATGCTGCTCGACTGATTGACAATTCGGCCGGCCGGAGCTTTACGCAAAAGCGGAAGCATGGCGTTCGTAACCGTTACGACAGCGAACACGTTGGTTTCGTAGGTTTCACGCACGTAATCTGCTGAAGACTCACTTGGCTTTTGCCCGCGCTCGCGCGAAATGCCGGCATTATTGACTAAAATATCCAGCCGCCCATATTGTCGCTCGACTTCTTGAGCCGCTTTCTTAACCGACGCTTCGTTGGAAACGTCGATAATTACTTCGTGAGCGTCGATACCCTCACGGGTCAGTTGTTGTACCGCAGTCCTGCCACGCTCTGCATCCCGCGCGCCTACCAATACCGTTATATCTTGCTGACCAAGCTGACGGGCAATCTCCAGCCCGATACCTTTGTTTGCGCCGGTAATCAGTGCTACCTTTTTATCGGTTGCCATATTTTTCTCCTTTTTTAGCTTGCTTTCCATACGTTCGCTGGTAATCATCCTGGATACATTCGCTAATAGAGCGCAACTGTCCGGCAAGTCTTGCCAGCTCCTGTTCGTCTAAAACAGATAAAAGACGCTCGACCCAGCGCTGCTGCTCGGCTTCGATAGTTGTCAGCGCCTGCCGGCCTTTTGGCGTCAGTTTGAGCAAGTGCGCCCGCTGATCGCGCGGATTTGGAATATACTCGGCCAATTTTTCATTGACCAGGTCGTCCGCCACTCGCTGGACGCTTTGCCTGGCATAGCCTATGACGCGGGCAATTTGCGAAACCGTCTGCGGCACAGCGGAAACGCGGCCCAGTATCCGCCACCGCGCGCTGGATTGGCCGACGGGTTTAGTCAGGGCATCGCCTGCGGTGACTAACGCAGTATTGACGCTAAAGATAGCCAGAGCAAGGGCATTGAAGCTGTCACCATGTTTGGGTTGATTGTCCATAGCCGTAGTATAGCATTATGACAGTGTGCTGTCAATATATCTTTTTTTTTCCCCGAGGCGCCACCTTTCTGAAAGTTGGCGCTTCGCCCTCACCCCAACCCCTCTTCCAGAAACGGGAGAGGGGCTAAGAGCCTCAACCACAATCGGCAAACGAGACCAATCCATCCGCCCGGATGTTGGGTTTCGCTCAAGCTATGTAACCCACTCGCTGCGTATGACCCGCTCAACCCAACAAGGCTCTACTTTTTTCTCCATGCACTCCGAGCTCCGTGGTTTTCTTTCTCCGCAACCCACCGTTATATCCGGATGGTGGGTTACGGGCAAGGATTCGCAGGTCTTTCCGGTATGCAGGTAGCCGGCGTAATAAATGAGCCCTTCATCCACCCTACAGCGCTTCGGAGAGGGGCTAAGAGCCGCGCCCTCAACCGGCAACAAGGCCAATCCTTCGCCCGAATGTTGATATTGCGTTGGTTAACCATTGGCCGGGTTTGGCCCACTCAGCCCACCGACGCCCACATCAGCGTGAACCACCTGGCCGGCAATTAAGCGCGATATTTTTCGGCTAAGACGTAGAAGGCCTGTTTCGGGTCCCAGGGCAGATTGGCATAAACAGTCCCCAGGCGGTTCTCGTACGTCTTGACCAGGCTGTAACTGGCCATATCCAGGTCGAATTGGGGGTCTTCACGGTAGGGATACTTGGGCATCACAAAGGTAAATACAAAGGCGCCGTCGACGTTTTCTGCCTCAAAAATATCCAGTAAATCGCCGATCAGTTTGGCCTGAATCTCTTCGCTGCGCTGGTAATCGCCTTTAAGCCGGGCCGGGACCTGGCTGCGATCGACAATGGCCCAGCCATAGCCGCCTTTATCCTCCGCGCCTGTATAGGTGCAGCAGCCAAACTCGGTAATCACAACCGGTTTACCCAGGGAGGTATATTTGCGCAATTTTTCGCGGTAGTTCATTTTGGTACCAACATCGCGATAATAATCCACGCCGATAAAGTCGAACGGAGACCAATCCACGCCTTCCCAAGCCCCGGAAGCATAAGAAAGCGGGCCTTTGAAGTTATCGCGAACCGTTTGGGTCGCCTCGGCGAGAAAGCGGTTTAGATTTTTATCGAACGAGCCGCGCAGGATAGCGCTTTTGATCAAACGCCAGGGCTTCATAAAACTCTGCATCCGTTCAGCCGGCGTATCACCCAGGACGAGGTCTTTCATAAAAAAAGTCAGCTCAGTGCCGGCCACAAAGACCACCTGAGGCCATTGAGCCCGAAGTTCTTCCACTGCTTTAGCGCAATCGCGAAAATATGTCAGCATCTCCGCGGGTGCAGCGTTAATGAATGCCGGCGAGAACCAAACCTCCAACCCATTCTGCAAAGCGCATTGCGTGGCAAAGCGCAGCCGGTCTATGTCCTGCCCGGATATGCGGATCGCCGTACAGTGCAAATCGTTCTTTATGATGCCGATTTCTTGCTGCACAACCTGTTGGTCGAACACCTCACGAGAAGAGCGATCTTGGGTGGTAAAAGTACCGACATCGTAATTAATACCTTTTCGGTTCATAATGTGATTGTAACAGAATTTTTTGGCGGTGAAATTCCGGACGGAGAAGGCGCGTTTCAACTTCTTGTCTTTTCAAAGATTTGGGCCTTGCCAGGCCGAAAAACCCGGGCTTTGCTCCGGATCAGCGGCCGGAAGAAAGGGTGCCAGGAACTGCATAAAACGGCACAAAACGATGCTTCCATCGGCAAACTTATAGGACCAAAAAGCACGGCCTTAACGGCCGTGCTTTTTGGTCCTAATGGAAAATTCAGGGCTATTCCCGGCTGCCCAGGCTCTCCAGGCTGCCGAAACCGGTGATTTTCTGGCTCACAGTTGGCTCGCCGTAATATTTCACGCTGCCCGAGCCGGTAATGGTCACATTCAGGCTCTGCTCCGCCCAAACGGTGCTGCTGCCGAAGCCGCTCAAGGTAATCTCGGTCGTATCGGATTGCAGGTCCTTGGCGTTGTAGTCTCCTGAGCCGGTGATGTTGACGTGCTGGCTGGGGGCTGTACCGCTCAAATCAGCCGAACCAAAGCCGCTTATCTCTACGTCCAGCGCATTGGCGTTCAGGTCACTCAATTTCAGGTTGCCCGAACCGGTCAGGCGGACGTCCAGACTGTTCGTCTGCAAACCGTTCACGTCGATGTTGCCAAAGCCGCTCAAATCGATCTCTTTCAGGTCTTTGACGATCAGGGTGTAGTTAATCTTGTTCACATTATTGAAACTATAATGGTTATCAGTGGCAAGGATCAATTCACCGCCCTGCACGTCACTGGTAAGGTGATCGATGATATTGTCGTCGGCCTCGATGACCAGCAATTCTTCATCACCCTGGGTAATGGTGAGGTTCCCGTAGCTGCGCAGATCGATCTTGTCGAAATTGCTGACCTGGCGATCCTGGCTGACCGGTGTACCGGATCCGGAGAGCTGCACAACGTTGCCAATTTTAGGTAAGGATATGCTGAAATTACAGGCCAGGCTGACCAGCAAAATTAGCGGAAGAATAATAATCAAAACCTTTTTCATCTTTCGTACTCCTCGCGTTTGAATGTTGCGTTAACGTATACGCAAATCGTCCCAGGGAGTTGCATGGCGGTAAAAACTACGCCCCGCATCACCGCTTTCGACCAAAAAATTTGTTTGACCCACAGCTTGTGTGTTGGAAAAGTGAGCTGACGTTATAATGAAAGTAATCCATGAACCGACCGGCGGAAAGACCACAGGTGGAACGCCAATGAAAAAGCCCATTAGCATAACAGCAGCCAATGGACTGTACCTGGCGTCCATGCTTCTTGTCGCCGCCATGAGCATCTGGATGCAGATGCACTCATTTAGCTGGGGGCCCCTGGTCATCGAGTTAGCGTGTGTCTTGCTGCCCACCCTGGTGTTCTTCCGCGCCGGCAAAACAGGTCCAGGGGGGGAGCATAAGCTGGCCCTGCCCAATTGGAAAATCGGATTGGTCAGCCTGATGATGGGTTCGGGCTGCTGGATGGTAGGGGTTTACCTCAATTCGCTGGGGATTGGCCTGCAAGGATTACGGCCATCGCTCGAGGCGAGCCTCCAGCCCGCCACACCCTGGCAGGCAGCCTGGGTTTTTCTCGGGGTGGCCCTGGCCGCCCCGGTTTGCGAGCAGCTCCTGTTCAGCGGTACGCTTCAACCGGCCTATGAGCGCTTTGGGCCCCTGGTGGGGATCCTCGTTTCTGGGCTGTTTTTCGCTTTTTTCCACCTGCGCTTGCTCGGGTTGATTTCGCTCATTCCGCTGGGCTTGCTGTTGGGGTATACGTTTTACCGCACCCGCTCGATTGCGTCCGCCATGGTGCTGCAATTTGGCAACAACGTCCTGGCCGCCGGGCTGATCATCGCCGGAGGTCTGTTCCCTAAACGCGTGCCGCAGCTTCCCACGCTCTCTTCAGCCGGTTTTGGCTTACTGGTCATCCTGACCTGCCTGATCCTGCTGACCCGCCTGACCGGCAAGCCGGCCGTCGTACGCCGGCCAGGTCATGAAAAGGCCTGGGCCTGGCTGCTGCTGGCCCTGGCCGCCTGTGTTTGGGTGGGAATGATGGTGGTACAAGCACTCAGTTTACACCAAAGCAAATTGATGTATTTACCGATTTATCCCTGACCGGCCTGAACGACTGATTAGTCCGCTGAAACAACTCTTTTCATTGAAGAAGAACGCGAAATGACGATGACCAGGGAGGATAATACAAAATGAATAGCGAGGGCTTCGTCCATTGCCCCCACTGCGGGCAATATCACCCAGAGAGCGTCTTGTATTGCCCCACGACGGGCTTACCCATTTACCGCGAAGTACCCCCGGCTGCGCCGCGCTCCTCTTCCCGGCTAAAGGTGTTGATCGGAACAGGAGCCGTCCTCTTTTTGATTCTAGGCGCCGCGGCGGTCATCGCATTGGTGTCCCTACTTCGCCAAAATTTTTCTGCTCCCCATCCGGCGGATGACTTGAGCACGCTTTTCCCACCTACCGGACTGGCGACTCTAACCGCAACGTCCTTAAATGGAAGCCCAGAAGCCACCTTGACGACTTTCCCAACGGATACGCCGGACGGCGGGGTGATTCTATTTCCGACCGAGACACCTCACCCGACCATCACGGCCACCGCCCAGCCCTGGGAAGCCTGCAGCGGCGCGGATTATCTCTCACGAGTCCACGTGGGGGATACGGTCAAGGTGTCCGAAAACCCGCCGCTGGCCAACCGGGTGCGCTCGAAGGCTGACCTGAACGGCAGCGTGCTGGGATACATCCAACCCGGCGAAGAAGCGCTCGTTTTGGACGGACCAGGCTGCTCGAACAACTGGGTCTGGTGGCGGGTGCAAGCGAAAGATACTAACCTGACCGGCTGGACCGCTGAAGGGGACCAAAGCGGTTACTGGCTGGTGCCGGCCACGCCCTAAGCAATCCGGAAATTTGGGGGATTTTAGCGGGAGTTTGCTCCCGCTATTTTAGGTTGGCACCACACTTGCATCAATCCTGCTTGTCCCAGGTGGCACTTTAGGGTTGGGCCGGGGGGCAAAGCTGGCCCATTATTTGCACCATCTGAACCGGGGAGGGACGGCGCAGACTGCGCCTGTTTACGAATAGCCTGAAGGTTATTGGTATTTTGGGCAGAAACCCTGAAGAGTGTACGTGGCCGGCAGGCGCTAATTTATCGATAGATCCGGCAATTAACAAATTTATATGGAGCCCATAGGAGGCAGAGGAACAGGACGAAGCCACATGAACCGAGCAATATACCCACGTCGAAAAGCCCTTAGCAATCACGGGCAGCACAATGAAGAGGCACTCAACCGCTCGCAGCATTCAATGCACCAGATCATACAAACGATACCTGTGGCAATCTGTGTTATCGACCGTAAAGAAAAAATTTACCTGGACGTAAACGAACGATATTCGCAGTTGATTGGTATGCCGCGTAACCAGATTTTGTACAAGGCAGAGGCACAAATGCCTTGCGGTCTGGGAGAGAATAACCTGGAAAAGATCCAGCAGCGCCTGGAAAGTGAGGTTGATCTGAAAACGATGGAGATCTACCTCTTCAACCAGCGCGGAAAGATGGTCAAGTGCCAGGTCCAGTCAGATGAGATCCTTTATTCCGGGCGGGACTGCCTGCTGCTGGCCTTAACCGAGCTCAAACCAGCCTATTACGAGGGCAAGTCGCACGAGACTGGCGAGCAGTTAGCCGCGGCCGGCGAAATCGGCAAGGCCCTGGCCGAGATTCTGGACCTGACAGAAATTTACCGGCGGTTTGCCGCGGCAATCAACCAACTGCTGCCAGACGTCAGCACATTATATATTTCCCTATACGATTCGCACCGAAAAAAGCTCGCCTGTAAATACGCCGAGCACGAGAGAAATTCCCTGGATGTGAGCGAAATTCCCGAAATCCATGTGGATAGCTCGACGAAATGCCTGCAAAGCGAAGTGTTGATGAGCGGCCAGGCTGTCATGATCGACGATCTGGTGGCCATGTTCGGTGAAATGCAGCGGGTGATCGATTACCGGGCCCCCGGAAAACCGCCCCGCTCGGCCATCTACATTCCGATGATCGTCAAGGGCAGTACCATCGGCCTGGTGCAGGTGCACAGCCTTAAACCGGGGCGC
Organism: uncultured Chloroflexia bacterium; assembly: GCA_963704755.1. Taxonomy (GTDB): domain Bacteria; phylum Chloroflexota; class Anaerolineae; order Anaerolineales; family Anaerolineaceae; genus Bellilinea. The sequence goes on along the minus strand of OY969938.1, from coordinate 2,754,828 downwards.
TTCCAGCAGACCGACATGGCTTTGCTGGGCCTGATCGCCAACACGGCCGGCGTGGCCATCCAGAATGCCCAACTGGCCCAAAACCTGGAGCGCACCAGCATGGACCTGGTCCAGACCTATGAAGCCACCATCGACGGCTGGACACGAGCCCTGGAGCTGCGCGATTTCACCACCGAACGCCATACTCACCGGGTCGTGGCCATCACGATCGAATTGTGCAAGAAGCTGGGGCTGGATGCCCGTGAAATCATCAAGGTGCGCCGGGGAGCACAATTGCACGATATCGGCAAGATGGGCATTCCCGACCAGATTCTGCTCAAGCCTGGCCCGCTGGACGAAGCCGAATGGCGAGTCATGCGGCGTCACCCGGTGTACGCCTACGAGCTGCTGCGGCCGATCCCCCATTTTGGCGAGGTCATCGAGATCCCTTACTGCCATCACGAAAAGTGGGACGGCAGCGGCTATCCACGCCGGCTGAAGGGCGAAGAGATTCCGCTCAGCGCGCGTATTTTCTCCATCGTGGACGTGTGGGATGCACTCAGCTCGAACCGCCCCTACCGGGCCGCCTGGCCGGCCAACCAGGTGATCGATTATATCAATTACCAGTCCAACAAACACTTCGAACCCGAGGTGACCAAAGCCTTCCTGGACATGGTGCGCGAGGGCGGCATCAAGACTCCACCCCACAGCTACCAACCGCCCATGTCGGGTACCTATTTGCACTAATTTCTGTAATTTCTACATCAGAGGCGTACATCGGTGCGCCTCTGATGTTATTTAAGGGTAACTGCTCAGGCTGGTTAAGAAGTTGAGAGTGTTTTTAAAGATTTTCGTGTGCTTCGCACACGAAAATCTTTAAAAACACTCTCTTTCTATCGGGTAGCTGAGTAGTCACATTTAAGGTAGCCCGGCTTTGAAAACCGGCTACAAATAGATAAAAAATTTTACAATACAGCCTTGTGCTTATCCAGGACTGTATCGTATTCCTGCCGGACGCAGGCCAGCCAGGTTTCGGCCTGGCGCGGGCCGGTCAGGTGGACCAGCACGAGGTGGCTGAACTGCGGGTCCAGCAGGGCGGCCGGGTAGCTGCGCTGCTGCTTGCGGCGGGATTTAAACATATACAAGAAAAGCGGCTCGGGCGAGAAAAATAAATTTTTCAGCAATTCGTGGTTGTCGTTCCACAACACCTCATGGCGGAACAGGCGGCGCAGCGAGCGCTGCCATAGGCGGTGAAAATTCAGCCACCAGGGATAATCCAGCCAGACCAGAGTGTCGGCATTATGCCAGGTCAATGAGCGGGCAAAGGAATAATTCCCGTCCACAACCCAGGTCGGGCCTGCCACCACCAGCCGCAGGCGCTCACAAAACACCTCGCGTGGCACCGCCTGCCAGCCCGCCTGCCAATAGAGCGAGTCGAGTTCGACGTGTGGCGCGCCGATGATCTGCGCCAGCGCAGCCGCCAGCGTTGTTTTTCCAGTGCCGGTCGCGCCGACCACGACAATCCGCTGGCCCGGAAAGGGGAAGGAAGTTCGATCCACCCAGGATTACTCCTTTCGTAAAGGCTGCGTTCTAACGGTGCGTTCCGGGCACGTCGGGGCAGGCTAATGGCCTGGTGGTTCGCCGGTGCCAGGGAAGTCAGCCCTCAAACGCACCCTACGCCGGGGCATTTTCGAAAAAAATCTTCTCTTTCTTTTCTCCGTGCTCCGTGCCTTCGTGCCTCCGAGGTTAATCCTACTGACCAGCCGATAAGAGCGGCCTCGGTCTGGAGACCGGGCCGATCTGCTTTAGGCACTCATTCTTTTAAAACAGTCATTTCTCTTCTTCTTCTCCGTGCCCTCCGTGTCTCCGTGGTTAATCTCTTTTTAGGCGTGTTGTGTCATTATCTCTTCGTTAGCCGGGCCAGGCGCCGGGCGGCTTCCTGCAGGGTCTGGTCGGTTTTGGCGAAGTTGAAGCGCACGGCCAACTCACCGCCTCGCCCGCGGGTGTAGAAACTCGCCCCGGGCACTACCGCCACTCCGATCTCGCGGGCCAGGTACTCGGCAAAATTGCGGTCCGGGGTCCATTCGGGGCAGGCGTAGCGGTTTCGATCCCAATGCAGGCGAGAAAAATCGGCCATCACATAATAGGCCCCCTGCGGCTGCAGGTAGCTGAAACCGGCTGCGTCCAGGGCAGCTAACAATTGAACCCGGCGGGCGCTATAAGCCGACTGCATTTCCGTGTAATAACCGGACGGCAGTTGCAGGGCAGCGATACCGGCGGCCTGGAACGGCGCCGGCGCGCATACAGTCAAATAGTCATGGACTTTACGGATCAGACCGGTCAGGCGCGGGGCCGCAATGGCCCAACCGACCCGCCAACCGGTTACCGCGTAGGTCTTGCCCAGGCCGCTGATGGTGACGCTGTGGTCGTGCATGCCCTCCAGGCTGCCTATGCTGACGTGCTCGAAGCCAGCGTACACGATCCGCTCGTAGATCTCATCGGTGACGGCCACCACATCGTGCTGCCGGCACAGTTCCGCGATCTGTTCCAACTCTTCCCGCGAAAAAACCTTACCGGTCGGGTTATGGGGCGTATTGACCACGATCATACGGGTGCGGGCGTTGAAAGCCCGGCGCAGCTCGTCCGGGTCGAAACCGTAATCGGGCGGGCGCAGGCTGACGAAACGCGGGGTCAGCCCGGCCATCTGGCAATCGGGCACGTAATTCTCGTACCAGGGCTCGAACAGGATGACCTCATCACCGGGGTCGCTGAGCGCCAGGAAGGCGCACAAAATCGCCTCGCTGACCCCGCAGGTGACGGTGATATCGGTCTCGGGATCGGCCGGGATATGGTTGAAAGCAGCCGACTTGTGCGCCAGGGCCTGGCGAAAAGCCGGCAGGCCGAATGGGAAGGTATACTGGTTTTCACCGGAGCGAATGGCCTGCAGGGCCGCTTCCAGTACCTGGGCCGGCGGCTCGAAATCCGGCAGGCCTTGCGAAAGGTTGACCGCACCGGCTTCTTCTCCCAGGCGGGTCATTTCGCGGATGACCAATTCCTGGAACGGCTGGGTACGAATAGCTAATGGGCGTGAAGGTATATTACTCATCGTGAATGGGGTAAATATACCACGCTTGCACGGGCCGGCCGTCGAAGATACAAATTCAAAAGTGGGCCTTCTAGAATTGGGTTGCGGTCAAAAAATACTTTTTGCTAAGCATGTAAAAATATGCAAATCGATGAATGGAACATATGTCCTATTACCGTTTTATCGTTAAAAAAATATCTCAGGGTTTGGTTTCGGCTGCTTTATAGTCGAAACCAAACCCTGAGATATTTTCTACTAAACACCGAACCAGTGCAGCAGGTAATACAGCCCGGCCGAGACCAGCGCGGTGACCGGGATGGTCAGCAGCCAGGTCAAGACAATCTGGCCGGCCACATTCCAGCGCACCTTGCTCAAGCGATATGCCGAGCCCACCCCGATCACGGAGGAATTGGCCACCTGGGTGGTGCTGGCCGGGCCCCCGACCAGCGAGGCGATCAACAAAACGCTGCCGGCGGCAAGCTGCGAACAAAACCCGTCCACGGCATGGATCTTGAAATAGCGCGCACCCACGGTGCGGATCAAGCGCCACCCGCCCAGGGCGGTTCCCAGGGCCAGCGCGCCGGCGCAGGTAAATACCACCCAGCCCGGCACGAGCGTGGATGGAACCAGGCCGTAAGCGACCAGCCCAAGCATAATCACACCCATCGATTTAGGGGCGTCGTTCGCGCCCTGGCTGAGCGCCAAAATCGCCCCGGTTAATATCTGGATATTCCTGAAGAACCAGTTGATTCTGTTGGTAGCTTTGCGGGCCAGAAAGAAAACGATTTTTGTGATCAGCCATCCGGCGATCAGACTGACGACCGGGGCCAGAAAAAGCGCGGCCAGGATGGTCAACAGGCCGGCCGGCATAATGACGGTATAACCGGCCGAAGCCACCGTTGCGCCGAGTAAGCCCCCTATCAAGGCATGAGAGGAACTGCTGGGGATGCCCAGGTACCAGGTCATCAAGTTCCAGACCACGGCGCTGGTCATGGCAGCGGCTAAAGCTAACAGGCCCACCGAGCCGGTTTGAATGAAATCGGACCCGATCGTGCGCGCGACGGCCACCCCAAAAACGAATGGCCCGCCAAATTCCGCCAGGGCCACCAACACCAGGGCCACGACCGGCTGCATGGCGCGTGAAAAGATAATCGTCGAAACGATGTTGCTGGCGTCATGGAATCCATTGAGAAAGCTGTAGATTAGCGCCAGGCTGATGAAAATGACCAGGAGGACCATGGGATGCCCAGTTTCAGGACATCTTCATGATGATGTCGGATATGACGTTGGCAGCCGCATCTTCCCGGTCGGCGGCGTTGCTCATGTGGCGGTAAACCTCACGGGTTTTCATCAAGATCATCATTTGTTTTAGGTTTTTAGGCTCCTGGAATAATTCAGCCAGCGCCTCGCGGTAGACACTTTCTACCCGATTCTCCAGTGCCTTGGCCGCCTGGGCATGATCATTGGCCACCTTAAAATGCTTATCCTGCAGGCGCTGCACGGCCATGTCGATTTCCTGAGCGGCGTCGTGCAGCAAGGAGGCCATGCGCACCATATAAGGCGTGGTGGGTACGTCCAGGATCTCCATTTCATCCACGGTGGTGTTGGTGTAGTCCAGCACATCATCCACCTCGCGGGAAAGGGAAAAGATATCCTCACGGTCGAATGGCGTTAAGAATGAACGCATTAACTCCTCGATCAACACCCGGCGGATCTCGTCCGCCTCGTTTTCTTTATCGTTGATTTTTTTGGCAATCGAGGCATCCCGCTTTTCCATGTAGGTCTTCAGCAGATGTAAGCCCTTCACGGTCAGTTCGGTCTGTTCGACCAGGAGTTGCATAAATTTATCGGGTTTGGGTTTGAAAATGTTATGGACACTCATTGAAATTTGGCCCTTCGGCGCTAATGCTGCCGGAGTGCCCATTATAGCATGGATTGTTAACGAGATGTTAACGCGGGCGGCGGGGAATCGTGATCCAGTGTTTCAGCGATTCGGTGTTGAAAGTGTCACGGGCCAGGTGTCAAGTGTCAGGGCTGGTTGTGGTACGGGTTTTCGGTGTTTCGGTGTTTGGGTGTTTCGGTGTTTGGGTGTTACTGTGTTTGGGTATTACTGTGTTTGGGTATTTAATGAATTATCGGGTGAGTATTGGATACCGGGGGGATGAACACCAAGTGCCGAGTGGGATTTCATTGTTTTAGATTTGGATTTCGTTATCTGTGTCCATCCGTATTTATTCGTGGCCAAATTTCCTCTGCGCGGTTATGTTCCACGTGAAACATTGCATTTTCCGCACTCCGAAATGTTTCACGTGAAACAGCTCAGTCTTCCTTACGCCGTCGGCCGGTTCCGTGGACCGGCTTCCAGCCCGCCGAGAAAGACCGCGACCAGGCGGCGAAAGCTCTCATCCAGGTCCAAGGGCAGGCCAAACCCGCCGGAGACTTCCAGGGTAGTGAACCCGTGCACCAGGCTGCGCAGCCCGCGCACGGCATGCAGCGCGTCTTCACCGGTCAATCCCAACGAAGCCATCACCGTCAGGGTAACCTGTACCACTCGCTCTTCGGCGGCCTGCAGTTCCGGGTCCGGCGCGGACTGTGCGCCGGAAGAACGCAGGTCCAGCAAATAGATCCCGGCGTTCTCCTGGATATATTCGCGATAGGCCTGCATCATAGTCACTACCGCAGCGCTGCCGGATTTGCCAATGGAAGCCTCCGCCAGCCGCTGGCCCAACTGGCGTACATTTAGCAAGCGGACCTCACGCAGCAGGTCGGCCGTTCCATGGACATGATTGAAAAGCGAGGGCGGTTGCACGTCCAGGCTGGCGGCCAGGCGGGCAAGGGTCAGCGCGCTCGCACCTTCGGCATTAATCAGGTCTGCGGCCGCCTGGACAACGGTCATGCGGTCTAAACCGGCTCTAGGCGACATATGCTGCGTCTCTGGTCAAGCTCAAAGATTTCAGGAAATCCAGGATCGCTGCACCGGCCTGATCCGGCATTTCGGCGTGGGGGTAATGGCCTGCCCCGGGGATCATGGTTAAGGCTGCTCCCAATCTGTGGGCCAGCGATTCGGCTTCTGCCTGAGGGTTTTTGAAATCCGGGTCTTTAGTGCCCATCAAGATCTGCACCGGCACGCCGACTTTGCCCAACCGCTTTTCGGATGCGCCTTTGGATGCCAGGAGCATCGAGCGCAGGGCTTCCAGGCGGCCGGTTTGGCGCAGGTTTTGGTAAAGCGCCTGGCAGTAGCTCTCGAAATCGGCCGGCTTTTGGGATGGATAGAGCGTGCGGAAGTACTTGAGCCACATACTCGGCCCCCAGGGACGGGCAAATAAAGTGGTGTAGAGCAGGCGGCTGCTCCAGCTACCTTCCCCGCCCACGAATGGGCCAATCATCACCAGCCCGGTGACCGCGGCGGGTTTTTCGGCAGCGGCCCAGACCGCAGCGCCGGCCGCCATCGAGGTGCCGACGAGCACGGCCGAGCCGGCGTCCAGGCTGGCGATCAGGTCGAGGATGTCCTGGCCGACGCCGGCCACCGAGTAGTCCGGCCAGCGGACGCTGGTCTCACCGTGGCCGCGCACGTCCATGCTGACCACCCGCCGGCCGTCCACGACGAGCTGCGGGATGAGGTAGCGATATTCCGCGCGAATATCGCCCATCGAAGGGACGCAGACCACCAGCGGGCCGCTCCCGGTATCATCGTATGCAATCGTGCCGTCTTTTACCTGTAAAAATTGGGGATTTATCGTTTCCTCCAGAAAACTAATTACATTAGTATTATAACTAATTGAATTAGTTTGTCAAGAGGTTTAAGGGGAAATTTGTCTAAATAAACCACGGAGGCACGGAGGACACGGAGAAAAGAAGAAAAATTACTGTTTGAAAGAATAATAGCCTAAAGCAGATCGGCCCGGTCTGGAGACCGGGCCGATCTGCTTTAGGCAATCGTTCATTCGATGAACCTATTTTTCTTCTCGTTTTTTTCTTTCTTTTTCTCTTTATCTTCTCTCCGTGTCCTCCGTGCCTCCGTGGTTAATTTTCCCTCCGTGGTTAATTTTCCCTCCGTGGTTTATTTCCCCTCCCCCGGTCAGGCGGGCTTGTTTTCCAGCGACGGCAGCGAAAACGGCATGATCGCGTTCTTGCGCTGTTTGGCGACGTACATGGCGTGGTCGGCAGTTTTGAGCAGAGAACCCGCATCCTGAGCGTGGTCGGGGTACAGGCTGATGCCGATCGAGGCAGTCGCCCGGTAAGCCTGGTCGTTGATGACGTAAGGCTCTTCCAAGGCTTTGAGAATTTTATTGGCGGCGCGCACGGCGTACTTCATCTGGTGAATCTCATCCAGCAGGATCACAAATTCGTCGCCGCCCATGCGGGCCACCGAGTCACTGGCACGCACCACGCGCGTCAGCCTGCCGGCCAGCTCTTTCAACACCCAATCGCCGACATCGTGCCCGCCGCGATCGTTGATCGCCTTAAAGCCATCCAAATCGAGATATAACAGGGCAAACTTGTAACCCTGGCGGTTGGCGCGCAAGATGACCTGTTCCATGCGGTCGAAGAACAGATAGCGGTTCGGAAGGCCGGTCAGCAAGTCGTGGGTGGCCAGGTATTGCAAATTGATCTCGGCTTGCTTCAACTCGTTGATTTCGCGGGTGATACCCAGCAGCCCGATGATCTTGCCATCCTGGTTGAAAATGGGCAGCTTGGAAGTCGAAGTCCAGTTCAGCTCGCCGTCCGGCTTACGGCGGTTCTCGATCATGCCCACAATCGGCCGGCCGGTCTCCATCACCCGCAGATCGTCGATGGTGGTCTTATCGGCAAACTCCTTGCCGAACAGGTCGCGGTCGGTCTTGCCGGCCATGTCCTGGGGATTTTCATAACCCAAATCGATGGCCATTTTCCGGCTCACCCGGACCAGTCGGCATTGGCGATCTTTGAAATAGATGCTGTCCGAGATGTTGTCCATCAGTGCATCGAACAGAAAATCATTATCTCTGAGCCGTGGTTCTTCCGCCATGTTGATTTTCCAGGAATGGCAAATTGCCAAGGAAATTCCCCGTTTATCCCGTGTAACGATTTACACCTGGGCTGGCCGGCAGACAATAAATTACCACTATTTAGTTTTAGCTACATGATTAATAAAACGCTGGAAAAAAAAGATTATTGGACTTTACCCACTTTATACTATACGTTATATCATACAACAAAACGATAAAATTTAAATAAATATCAAAACTATTTAGACAATCGAGATGGCGTTTTTGTTGTTTTTGCCGCACGGCAAAAAATAACAAAAACGCCATCTCATAAAGAGAAGCCGGATATGAGGGTGGGGTAATACCACTTCATATCCGCCTGTTTTCAATCCCGTTCCAGGATTGCGTTCACTTCGCCTATTTCAGCCGGGGTCAAGACCCAGTCGGCCGCTTTGACATTCGCCTGGAGCTGGTCCACCTGAGTGACGCCGGCGATGACCGAGCACACCATGGGCTGAGCCGCCAGCCAGGCGATCGCCAGCTCGTTCAAGGCGTGGCCATGCTCCAGCGCCCAGGCCGTCAGGCTTTCGATCAGGTCGAAGTTGGCCGGGGTCATGAAGCCCTGCACGTAGGGGCTGTTTTCACCGCGCGATCCGGCCGGGGCCGGCTGGTTACGCTGATATTTGCCGGTCAAAAAGCCGCCGGCCAGGGGGAAGTATGGCACAAAGCCAATGTTGTACTCCTGGCAGCAGGGCAGCACCTCCTGCTCAACCGAGCGCTCCAACAGGCTGTACTCGGACTGGATCACGGCAAAGGGAGTCCAGCCTTTGACCTCTGCCAGCAGGTTGGCATGCGCCAGGCGGTAGGCGGCAAAATTGGAGCAGCCCAGGTAGCGCACCTTGCCAGCCCGGACGAGATCGTCCAGGGCCCGCAAGGATTCTTCGATGGGGGTGAGCGGGTCCCAGCGATGGATGTAATACAGGTCGATCATCTCGGTTTGCAGGCGCTGCAGGCTGCCTTCGACGCCATTCATAATACTCTGGCGGGAGACGCCGCTCTGGTTGGGTCCGTCACCGGTGGGATGGCCGACTTTGGTGGCGATGAAAAAGCTGTCGCGGCGGCCGCGCAGGGCCTGTCCAATGGTTTCTTCCGAATGGCCGCCGGTGTAGATGTTCGCCGTATCCAGGTGGTTGATGCCCAGGTCGAGGGCCGTACCCAGGATACGATTGACTTCTTGTTGGGTAACTTTCTGGTTGCCAAAGCGGTTGGCGCCAATGCCGACAACCGACACCTGCACGCCGCTGTTGCCCAGTTTACGATATTGCATATCAGGATCCTTTCTGAAAAAGGTAACCAGCCGCCCGATCCAGGCGGCTGGTTTAATATGAGTTGAGAAATACGGCGATGTTCCGAGATAATTTTACCAAAGTTTGTCCAGGGGACACCGGGCAGCGTAGCCCGGCTTTCAAAGCCGGGGATGTGCCGGACGGGCGTTCTCTCGGGTTGGAAACCCGAGCTACCCTCCCCAAGGGTCTTGCAGGATCGGCGTTCCGGTAGCGTAGCCCGGCTTTCAAAACCGGGGATGTGCCGGGCAGGCGTTCCCTCGGGTTGGAAACCCGAGCTACCCTCCCCAGGTGGTGCTGGCGGGCCGCGCTGAAGAGCGGGCTCGGTCTGGAGACCGGCCCGATCCAACGACCAGCAAACCGCCCTACCCAGGCGTCTGGCCGGGTCAGGCGCTCCGGTAGCGTAGCCCGGCTTTCAAAGCCGGGAAAACGCCGGGCGGGCGTTACCATCGGGTAGGAAACCCGAGCTGCCGTCCCCAGGTGGTGCTGGCGGGCCGCGCTGAAGAGCGGGCTCGGTCTGGAGACCGGCCCGATCCAACGACCAGCAAACCGCCCTACCCAGGCGTCTGGCTGGGTCAGGCGCTTCTGTAGCGTAGCCCGGCTTTCAAAGCCGGGGATGTGCCGGGCAGGCGTTTCCTCGGGTTGGAAACCCGAGCTGCCGTCCCCAGGCGGTGCTGGCGGGCCGCGCTGAAGAGCGGGCTCGGTCTGGAGACCGGCCCGATCCAACGACCAGCAAACCGCCCTACCCAGGCGTCTGGCCGGGTCAGGCGCTCCGGTAGCGTAGCCCGGCTTTCAAAGCCGGGGATGTGCCGGGCGGGCGTTACCATCGGGTAGGAAACCCGAGCTGCCGTCCCCAGGTGGTGCTGGCGGGCCGCGCTGAAGAGCGGGCTCGGTCTGGAGACTGGCCCGATCCAACGACCAGCAAACCGCCCTACCCAGGCGTCTGGCCGGGTCAGGCGCTTCTGTAGCGTAGCCCGGCTTTCAAAGCCGGGACATGCCGGGCAGGCGTACTCTCGGGTTGGAAACCCGAGCTACCCTCCCCAGGCGGTGCTGGAGGGCCGCACTGAAGAGCGGGCTCGGTCTGGAGACCGGCCCGATCCAACGACCAGCAAACCGCCCTACCCAGGCGTCTGGCCGGGTCAGGCGCTTCTGTAGCGTAGCCCGGCTTTCAAAGCCGGGGATGTGCCGGGCAGGCGTTTCCTCGGGTTGGAAACCCGAGCTACCCTCCCCAAGGGTCTTGCAGGATCGGCGCTCCGGTAGCGTAGCCCGGCTTTCAAAGCCGGGAAACGCCGGGCAGGCGTTTCCTCGGGTAGGAAACCCGAGCTGCCGTCCCCAGGTGGTGCTGGCGGGCCGCGCTGAAGAGCGGGCTCGGTCTGGAGACCGGCCCGATCCAACGACCAGCAAGCCGCCCTACCCAGGCGTCTGGCCGGGTCAGGCGCTCCGGTAGCGTAGCCCGGCTTTCAAAGCCGGGAAAACGCCGGGCAGGCGTTACCATCGGGTAGGAAACCCGAGCTGCCGTCCCCAGGTGGTGCTGGCGGGCCGCGCTGAAGAGCGGGCTCGGTCTGGAGACCGGCCCGATCCAACGACCAGCAAACCGCCCTACCCAGGCGTCTGGCCGGGTCAGGCGCTCCGGTAGCGTAGCCCGGCTTTCAAAGCCGGGGATGTGCCGGGCAGGCGTTTCCTCGGGTTGGAAACTCGAGCTACCCTCCCCAGGTATGCCGGGCGGGCGTTTCCTCGGGTTGGAAACCCGAGCTGGCCGGCCATAAACCTAAAAAAATCCGGAGCCTGAGGCGGTAAGCCTTTATTAAACGTACTGAACGGGTTAGAATAAAGTGTTATTGTCACAATTTATGATCAATCTTGTGAAAAATTGCACCAATAACCTGCCTGTGGTATACTATTGCAAATCAGATAAATAAGGTAGGGTTTGAAAGGACTGTCATGCTGGAGAAGTACCTGCCACTTTTGATTATCTTTGTGCTGGCCTTCCTGGTCGGTTTGATCGCCATTTCGTTGGGCATGCTGTTCGGACCCCGGCGGCCCACCCAGCGAAAATCTGCCCCTTACGAATTGGGCATGGTTCCTTACGGCCCCGGCCGGCGACGTATTTCGGTGCGTTATTACCTGATCGCAGTCCTGTTCATTCTTTTCGACATCGAAGTGATTTTTGTGGTCTCCTGGGCAGTTGTCGCCCGTAGCTTAGGGGTTACTGGTTTACTGGGCGTGCTCGTTTTCCTGGTGTTATTAGAGGTAGCGCATATGTATGCGTGGAAAAAAGGAGCATTGGAATGGGATTAGAACAAAAAACTGGAAATATGGGAATTGTCACAACTTCCCTTGAAGGATTGGTCAATTGGACGCGCACGAATTCGATGTGGCCGATGCTGTTCGGCCTGGCCTGCTGCGCCATAGAAATGATGGGCGCCCAGGCTGCCAACTATGACATGAGCCGCTTCGGCATGGAATTGATGCGCGCCAGCCCACGCCAATCCGATTTGATGATTGTGGCCGGCCGGGTGGCCCGTAAGATGGCCCCGGTGCTGCGCCAGTTGTACGACCAGATGCCCGACCCGAAGTGGGTCATTGCCATGGGCGATTGCGCCTCCTGCGGTGGTGTGTTCAATAATTATGCCGTCGTCCAGGGTGTGGACGAAGTCGTGCCGGTGGATGTATTCGTCGCCGGCTGCCCACCGCGCCCCGAGGCCCTCATTCACGGCATTATGACCCTGCACGAGAAAGTCAAAGGCGAAACCCTGAAAGATTGGGCTTGATGAGCATCGTTTTAGTCCGGCCATAGGGAAAACGGGCTGTGTTTTCCCCGGCTGAATAAGCTAAATGATATGGATAGAGGCTTATGACCGATATTCTTGAACCAGCGGTAACAGCAATGAAAGGGCGCTTCGAAGCCGAGGAGGTCGTTTTCCGCGGTGAAACTTCGCTGATAATTGGGCCGGAGCAAATTCTGGAAGCGGCCCAGGCATTGCGGGATGAATTTTCCTTCGATATGATGGTGGATGAAACGGCAGTCGATTACTGGCCTGAATTATCCCCTCGCTTTCATGTGATCTACCAGTTATATTCCGTCGCCAACAAAGTCCTGCTGCGCCTGCGTACGCCGATCGATGGCAACGCCCCGCACGTGGAGACGATGGAAAAGATCTACCCCAACGCCAATTGGAAAGAACGCGAGATTTGGGATATGTTCGGCATCCACTTCGACGGGCACTCCGATTTGCGGCGCATCCTCATGCCCGAGGATTGGCAAGGGTTCCCTTTGCGCAAAGATTATCCGCTGGGCTACGAAGAAGTCGCCTTCACCTTCAATAAAGATGAAGTCGACCGGCGCAAACCGTACGCAAAGGACTAACCGGGAGGCAAACCATGACAGATATCCGTGAAGTTTCGGTTGATGAGTTACGCCACCTGGTTTCCGAGCGCGCCATGACGGGCGAGACCATGCTGCTCAATATGGGCCCCCAGCACCCCAGTACACATGGTGTGCTGCGTTTGCTGCTCGAATTGGACGGCGAAATCGTGCTCAACTGCATCCCCGACATCGGCTTTTTGCACACCGGTGTCGAGAAAAATATGGAATTGAAGACCTACCTGCAAGCCGAGGTTATGACCGATCGCCTGGATTACCTCAACCCGATCGGCAACAACCTGACCTACTGTCTGGCGGTCGAAAAGCTGGTGGAGCTGGACGTGCCCCCGCGGGCGCAGACTCTACGGGTGATCCTGGCCGAGTTGACCCGGATCGCTTCACACCTGATCTGGCTGGGAACCAGTGCGTTGGACCTGGCGGCCATGTCAGTTTTTCTGTACACCTTCCGCGAGCGTGAGAACATCCTGGATGTGTTCGAGATGATTTCCGGCCAGCGTATGATGACTACTTACATCCGGCCGGGCGGTCTCTGGCGGGATGTGCCGGTCGAGTTCGAGGCTGCCGTGCGCCACATCCTCGACATCCTGCCGGCCCGCATAGACGAATACGAAGACCTGCTGACGCATAACGCCCTGTTCCTCGAGCGCACCCGCAAAATTGGGGTGATTTCCGCCGAAGACTGCATTCGTTATGGGCTGACCGGCCCGGTCATTCGCGGATCGGGCGTCGCGTACGATCTGCGCAAGGCGCGCCCTTACAGCGGATACGAACAGTACGATTTCGACGTCCCTACCCAGGCAGCCGGGGATATTTATTCGCGCTACCTGGTGCGGGTGGCCGAGATGCGCCAGTCCTTGCGGATCGTCCAACAGGCCATGGACAAATTACCGTACGGCCCGGTGCGCAGCAACAACCGCAAATTCGTCACCCCGCCGCGCTCGGAAATTGGGGTGAGCATGGAAGCGCTCATCCATCATTTCAAACTATGGACCGAAGGGTTTAACGTGCCGGCCCATTCGGTTTACGCCGCTACCGAAGGACCGCGCGGCGAACTGGGTGTGTATCTGGAGGGTGACGGTGGTCCGCGGCCCTTCCGGGTGCATTACAACACCCCCTCTTTTGCCAATTTACAGGCCATGCCGCTGATGACGCGCAACCGCTTCGTCGCTGACGTGGTGGGCATTATTGGCAGTATCGACATTGTTCTGGGAGACGCCGACCGGTGAACGAACTGCTTGCTAAATACCCGAATGAAATCCAAAAGATCCTGGCCAGGTACCCGGAAGATTACAAACGCTCGGCCGTGATGCCGCTGTTGCATATGGCGCAGCGGGACCAGACCTACGTTTCGCCCCGGGACCTGCAAAACATTGCCGAGATTTGTGAAATGTCTATCACCGACGTAGCTGCGCTCGTCGGTTTTTATACCCTGTACTACGATCAGCCGCTGGGGCGCTATCACATCCAGGTCTGTACCGACCTGCCCTGCGCGCTGCGCGGGGCCGAGGACTTCCTGGAAAAGCTGTGCCAGAAGCTGGGCGTCAAAGTCGGCGAGCCGACCGAGGATGGGCTCTTCATTATTGAAGAGGTCAAATGCCTGGCAGCCTGCCACCGGGCGCCCATGTTCCAGGTACAAGGGGATGGCGAGATCGCCTATCACGAAAACCAGACCGTAGAAACGGCCCTGGCCGTGATCGAAGCCTTACGCCAGAAAGCCCTGCAGGAGAAAGGGGTGCAGCCATGAGCGACTATATTCTGCTGCGCCATCGTGACATCCCGAACCTGGACCAGCTCGAGGTTTACCGCCAGAACGGCGGTTTCGAGGCCTTTACCAAGGCGGTCACCCAGTTCACCCCGGCCGAGATCATGCAGCAGGTTAAAGATTCCGGGCTGCGCGGACGCGGCGGCGCGGGTTTCCCCACCGGAGTCAAGTGGAGTTTTTGCCCCACCGACCTCTGGCCGCATTACGTCGTCGCCAACGCGGACGAATCGGAGCCGGGCACGTTCAAGGACCGCGAAATCCTGGAAGGCAACCCCTTCCAATTCCTGGAAGGGCTGATGATCGCTTCTTACGCGGTCCAGGCCCAACGCTCCTATGCCTATTTACGGGGTGAGTTCTGGCAAATCGGTGAAAAGCTGGACGAGAAGGTGACCGAGCTGGAAGAAGCCGGCTTGCTGGGCGACAACCTGTTCGGCACGGATTATTCGCTGCGCCTGGTCGTCCACATGGGCGCCGGGGCTTACATCTGCGGCGAAGAGACCGCCTTGCTCGAATCGATCGAGGGTAAACGCGGGCAGCCGCGCCTGCGCCCGCCCTTCCCGGCGGTAGCCGGTCTGTACGCCCGCCCGACGGTGATCAACAACGTCGAAACGCTGACCAACCTGCCGCCGATCATCACCAAAGGGCCGGCCTGGTACCGTGAAATCGGCACCGAAAAAAGCCCGGGGGTAAAGATCTTCTCCCTGTCGGGCAAGATCAATAAACCGGGCAACTACGAGCTGCCCCTGGGAACCACCTTCCGCGAGCTGATCTTCGAGCACGGCGGGGGCATCCCGGACGGGCACCAGATCAAGGCGATCATGTCGGCCGGGGCCTCGTCGGCCATCCTGGTGGCGGATGACAAAGCCCTGGACACCCCCATGGATTACGAATTGGTTAGTACGCTGGGCGCCCAACTCGGCTCAGCCTCGGTCATCATCCTGGATGACACGGTCAACATGGCCTGGCTGGCCGGTAAGACAACCGATTTCTTCAAACACGAGTCGTGCGGCAAGTGCACCCCCTGCCGCGAAGGCACTTTCTGGATGCAGCGCATCCTGCAGCGGATCAACGGCGAACATCCCACTGCGGATGACGTGGAGCTGTTGGATACCGTTGCCAAACAGATCCGCAATAAATGCCTGTGTGCCCTGGGCGAGTTCTCGATCCAGCCGGTCATGACCAGCATCGCCAAATTCCGTGAGGATTACCTGGCGAAAGTGGAGCAAGAAGAACCCCAGGAGCAGGAAGCACCCGTACCTTAAGATATTTTGAACAAAGATGGTGGTTATGGGCGCGGTATGGTCGACAAAGCAATCTGGCCTAACACAAATATCATTAATGAGCCCTTCACCCACCCTCCACACCACGCCATGACACCTGACACTTTATTTAGATTGAGCCGCTTATGACGAAAACGATTACGTTGAAAATCGACGACAAACAGCTAACGGTCCCGGCCGGCACCCTGATTGTGGACGCCGCCAAGAAAGTAGGGATCGATATCCCGGTATTTTGCTACCATCCCAAGATGGAACCGGTGGGGATGTGCCGCATGTGCCTGGTAGAAATTGGGCGGCCGGTCATCGACCGCAGCACCCGCGAGGTGGTCCTCAACGAAGACGGCACCCCCAAGATTCAGTTTGGGCCCAAGCTGGAAACGGGCTGCACCACCCCGGTATCCGAGGGCATGATCGTGCTGACCCATTCCGAGGCCGCCGCGGCCGCACACAAAGAAGTGGTCGAATTCCTGCTGACCTCTCACCCGCTGGACTGCCCGGTGTGCGACAAGGGCGGCGAATGCCCGCTGCAAAACCAGACCATGGGCTTTGGCCCAGGCCAGTCACGCTTTATGTTCTCGGAAAAACAGCACCTGGCCAAACGAGTGCCGTTGGGCGAGCTAATTTTCCTGGACCGCGAGCGCTGCATCCAATGCGGCCGCTGCGTCCGCTTCCAGGATGAGATCGTGGACGAGCCGGTACTCAATTTCAGCGAGCGCGGGCGCAAGATGCAAATTGTCACTGCATCCGAGCCGGGCTTCGATTCGATCTTTTCGGGTAACACCACCGACATTTGCCCGGTCGGCGCGCTGACCACGGCCGATTTCCGCTTTGGAGCCCGGCCCTGGGAACTGACCCCGGCCGCTTCGATCTGTACCCAATGCCCGGTAGGCTGCAATATTACCTTCAACGTGCGCCGCGAAGCCAAAGCTGGCGGCGATCCGGTGATCAAGCGGGTGATGCCACGCCAGAACGAGCAGGTCAACGAACTGTGGATCTGCGACAAAGGCCGGTTTGCCTACCAATACACCGAATCGAATGAACGCCTGAGCGAACCGCTAGCGCGTAAAGATAACAAGCTGGTGCCGGTCAGTTGGAAGGAAGCGCTCGACCTGGCCGCTGCCAAGTTGAAAGATGCCCATAACCCGGCCGTGCTGGCCGGCGGGCGGCTTTCCAACGAAGACCTGTACAACCTGCACGCCCTGGCCGACGGGAGCCAGGCCAAAGCCCTGCTGTACTCCTGCATGGCCGGCGGTGACCTGACCGCGGTTTATGGCCTGGGCGCCGGCAGCAACTTTAGCGACATGGGCAAGGGCAGCGCCATCCTGGTGGTGGCCAGCGATCTGCACGAAGAAGCCCCGCTGTACTGGCTGCGCATCAAGCAGGCCGCTCAGCGCGGAGCAACCTTAATCGTGCTCAATCCGCGGGCCACGCGCCTGGATAAATACGCAGCCTTTACGTTACGTTATGCTTACGGCGAAGAAGCCGGGGCTTTGAACGCTTTCCTGCCCGGCGCTGAGGCTGCCGAAGAGTATCGCGCTGCAATAGAGGCCTTCCGTGCCGCCGAAGACGCCCTGGTTGTGTACGGCAGCGAGGGCCTGGGCCTGGAAGGGTCACAAGCCCTGGCGCAGACCGCGGCTGCCCTGGTCGCGTCGCACGGCAAGGTCGGCCAGGCCAACAATGGCCTGCTGGCAGTCTGGGACCGGGCCAATGTACAGGGCGCCTGGGATACCGGCTTCCGCCCGGCGGTCGATCTGGCCGAGCAATTGGGCAGCGCGGACGTGCTGTTGATCGCGGCGGCCGACCCGGCCGGGGATGACCCGGCCCTGCTCGAATTGGTCAACCGGGCCGGATTTGTGATCGTCCAGGAGCTCTTCCTGACCGAAACGGCTCAACGGGCGGATCTGGTACTGCCCGTTATGGCTTTTACCGAACGTGAAGGTAGCCTGACTTCCGCCGAACGGCGGGTGCAGCGCTATTACCCGGCCTTGTCGCCGCGCCCCGGCGCGCAGGCCGATTACGCCATCGCCGCTCAAATTGGCCAGCGCCTGGGCCTGAATATCGAGGGACGCGCTCCATCCCTGGTGCTGCTAAAGTTGGCCGAGGCGATCAAGCCTTACGCCGGCCTGTCTTACCAGCGGTTGAGCGAAACCAGCGAGCAATGGCCCATCGTCGGGCGGGCCGATCTTTATTACGGCGGCACGGCTTACGACAACCACCAGGGCCTGGGCATCCCCCTGCCGTTGGCTCAAAACGAAAGTACCCCGCAAGCGGCGCCGGACGCCAAGCTGCCCGCTGTAGATAAAGACAGCCTGCTGCTGGTGCCCGTGACGCGCCTGTACGACCGCGGTACGACCGTGATGCCCTCTACCCTGCTGCACCAGCGCCTGGCCCAAACCGCCGTGTGGATGGGTGCGCAGACGGCCGAACGCCTGGGTCTGAACAGCAGCCAGCGAATCGAATTATCGGCAGAGGGCTGGAAAGCGCAAGCCGGCCTGATTATCCTGGAGGGCCTTCCCGAAGGCGTTGGACTGGTCCCGCGCAGCGTTGGGATCCCCGTGGTTAACCCGGTGGCCGTAACCATACGGCAATTGGCTCCCGAGCCAGAGGCATAGAGGAGAGAGAAAACATGAGTGCAGGCCTGGTCTGGGAATGGATCATAAAATCGCTGTTTATTATCTTGTTCATGACAGGTGGCTTCGCCTATACCACCCTGTATGAGCGCAAAGTGCTGGCCCGCATGCAGGCGCGTATCGGCCCTAACCGGGCCGGCTGGCAAGGCTTATTACAGCCAATCGCGGATGCTATCAAGCTGATCTTCAAAGAAGAGCTGACGCCCGCCAATGCGGATAAGTTGATCTTTTTCCTGGCTCCTATAATCACCGTCATCCCCGCCTTGATTATCACGGCCGTCATCCCGTGGGGAACCAGTTTCACCATCGGCGGGCGGACAATTCCGCTGTATTTGACGGATATTAATGTAGGCGTGCTATACGTCATGGCCGTCACTTCGATATCTGTATATGGGATTACCCTGGCAGGCTGGTCTTCCAACAATAAATACGCCACCATGGGCGGGCTGCGTTCCACAGCCCAGATGGTTAGCTATGAACTGGCCCTGGGGCTTTCTTTCGTTGGGCCGATCCTGCTGGCCGGTTCGATGAGCTTCATCGATATCGTCAACGGGCAGGCGAAACTCTGGTATATCTTCATCCAGCCAATCGGTTTCGTGCTCTTTTTTATCGCATCGCTGGCCGAGGTCAACCGGGCGCCGTTCGATATGCCCGAAGCCGAGCAAGAGTTGACCGCCGGCTATCACAGTGAATATTCCGGCATGAAGTTCGCGCTGTTCTTCATGGCCGAGTACATCAAGATGATCGCCGTGGCGATGATCGGTTCCTCGCTCTTCCTGGGCGGCTACCTTTCACCGCTGGCCGGCCTCTCGCACCTGCCGGTCATTGGCTGGCTGTTTGCCTCGGGACCACTCTGGCTGCTGATTAAAGTTGGAGTATGGCTGTTCCTGATGATCTGGATCCGCGCCACCCTGCCACGCATCCGTTACGACAAGTTGATGCAGCTCGGCTGGAAAATCATGTTCCCGGTTGGATTGGCCAATGTCCTGATCACAGCGGCTATCGTGGTGCTGACAGGAGGTTAAATCTATGCTTAAAGGTTTATTTACTACCCTCAAAGAATTTTTCGCTCCCCCGGTAACCATTCAATATCCGGAAGAGAAAAGACCCGTGCGCAACCGCTTCAAGGGGCGCCACGTACTCAAACGTTACGATAACGGCCTGGAAAAATGTATCGGCTGCTCGTTGTGTGCGGCAGCCTGCCCCTCGGACGCCATCTTTGTCGAGGCCTCGGAAAACACGGACGAAGAGCGCTACTCGCCGGGTGACCGCTACGCCAGCACCTACCAGATCAACATGCTGCGCTGCATCTTCTGCGGGTTTTGCGAAGATGCCTGCCCGACCGAGGCAATCGTCCTGGGCGACAATTACGAACTGTCCTTCACCGGTCGCAACGAATCGATCTACACTAAAGATATGCTCATCGAACCGGTGCCAGAAGGCGGCAAACCTACCCCGCAGAAGACCACTCCTGGTATGTTCACTCGCTCCGTCCCGGAGATGAAAGACCCGACGGATTAGGAAGGAAAGGAAATGGCGATCGGACAAATCATCTTATTCGGCATTTTGGCCTTGATGATCGTTAGCTCAGCAATTGGCCTGCTGATCAGCCGGAGCGCGATTTACGCGGCTTTATACCTGGTCCTGAACTTTGTGGCCGTCGGTTTGCTTTACCTGATTTTAGGCGCGCCGTTCATCGCCCTGGCCCAGGTGACGGTGTACGCCGGCTCGATCATGGTGCTGTTCCTGTTCGTGATCATGCTGCTCGGCACCGAGAATCTGCCCAGCAACGAACCCCTGCGCGGCCAACGCTGGCTGGGGATCCTGCTGGCGGTCGCTTTCCTGGCAGAAGTAGCCCTGTACTTCTTGATCCATGGCCCTGCCGCGGCCATCGTGGCCGAGCCTTCCCTGAGTTTCGCCACCCCGGCCACCCTGGGAACGCTGCTCTTCAGCCGCTATCTGCTGCCCTTCGAAATCACCGGTGTGATTTTGCTGACGGCAACGATTGGGGCCATCGTGCTGACCCATGCAGATAAACCGCCGCGCAATACCTCCGGCGAAGAGGCCAAGGAGTAAGCCAGCATGCCCATTAGCTATTATTTGATCCTGTCTGTTTTTATGTTCACCATCGGGATTTTAGGCGTGGTGCTGCGCCGCAACCCGTTAATCGTGTTCATGTCGCTCGAATTGATGTTCAACGCCGCCAACCTGGTCTTTGTGGCCTTTGCCGCTTATCACATGGTGCTGGATGGCGATTTGTTCGTCTTTTTCGTGATGACCACGGCCGCTGCTGAAGTCGCCGTGGGCCTGGCCTTGATGGTCGCCATTTTCCGCGCCAAGAAGACCATTGATATCGACCAGATGAGCAGCCTGAAAGGATAACGGATGACCATGGATCCTCTCTTTGTGCTGGCGCCCTGGGTAATCTTCTTCCCGCTGATCGGTATGGCGGTCAATATTTTGTTCGGCAAGAAGCTGGGCGAGAAAGGCTCCGGCATCGTCGGCAGCCTGGGTGCCGGCCTGGCCTTCGTCACGGCCGTGCTGCTGGCTTACGGCCTGACCCGCCAGCCGGAAGGCGCCGTTTATCCGCTGGCCAACTGGATCAGCCTGGGTGACTTGAATGTAGGTTGGAACTTCCGCGTGGATACCCTCTCGGCGGTGATGATGCTGGTGGTTTCAGGCGTGGGCACGCTGATCCACATCTACTCGATCGGCTATATGCACAACGATGTCCGCCATAACGGCGATCCCAGCCGCTTCCAGCGCTTCTTCATCTACATGAACCTGTTCATTCTGATGATGATGATCCTGGTCACGGCCGATAACTTCCTGATGCTGTTCGTCGGCTGGGAAGGTGTGGGGTTGTGCTCTTACCTGCTGATCGGCTTCTGGTTCGAGAAAGGCGCGGACGGGATCGGCAACGCCAAAGCGGCCAAGAAGGCCATGGTGGCCAACCGGATCGGCGATTTTGGCCTGTTGATCGCCATGTTCCTGATCTTTTACAACTTTGGCACGTTCGATTTTACCAAAGTGTTCGCGGCAGCCCCTCAGGCAGCCCCGGGCGCCGTTCTGGCCATAACCCTGTTCCTGCTGCTGGGTGTAACCGGTAAATCGGCCCAGATCCCGCTGTACGTCTGGCTGCCGGACGCCATGGCCGGCCCGACCCCGGTCTCGGCCCTGATCCATGCCGCCACAATGGTTACCGCCGGGGTGTATTTGATCGCCCGCTCGCAGGCGCTGTACGTCCAGGCCCCGGCCGCTCAGGCCGCGGTCATGTGGATCGGCGCGGCCACCGCCCTGTTCGCGGCCACCATCGCGGTAGGGCAGAACGACATCAAGAAGGTGCTGGCCTATTCCACCATCAGCCAGTTGGGCTATATGGTGGCGGCGGTCGGCATGGGCGCCACGGTAGCCGGTATGTTCCACCTGGTTACCCACGCTTTCTTCAAAGCTTTGTTGTTCCTCAGCGCCGGGTCGGTCATTATGGGTATGGAGCACGGTCATGAGCATGCCGCGGGCGGCGAACACAGTGAATTCGACCCGCAGGACATGCGTAATATGGGCGGGCTGCGCAAACAGATGCCGGTCACGTTTTGGGTGTATACCATTGGGGCGCTGGCCCTTTCGGGCATTGCTCCGCTGGCCGGGTTCTTCTCCAAAGACGAAATCCTGGCTGCGGCCAGCAAGACCGGCTTTGGGCTGTATCTGGTGCTGGCCCTGGCCGCTTTCCTGACGGCCTTCTACATGGCCCGCCAGATTGTGCTGGTCTTCTTCGGGCCCAACCGAAGCGAAGCCGCCCAACACGCCAAAGAGAGCCCGGCGGTAGTGACCGTACCGCTGATTATCCTGGCCGCGCTCTCGGTCCTGGGCGGCGGCTTGAACTTCCCGGGCATCAGCAGCCTGGAAAAATGGCTGGAACACAGCCTATACGCGGTCGAGCAATCCGCCTTTGTGCCTTTGGTGGCGGTCATCTCTACGGTAGTCGCCTTGCTGGGGCTGCTGGTTGGCTGGCTGATCTACGGGCGCAAACCCATCAGCTCGGCAGCCGAACCGGATCCACTCGCCCACAGCCTGGGCGGAATTTTCAGCGCCCTGCAACACAAATGGTGGGTGGATGAGCTTTACCAGGCGGTCATCCTCAAGCCGTACCAGGGGCTGGCTAATTTCCTGGCTCACCCGGTGGACCAGGGCGCCATCGACGGGCTGGTCAATGGTCTGGCTACAACCGTGCGCGGCGGCTCCGCTGCGCTGCGCAAACTAGAAAATGGGTACGTGCGTTCGTACGCGCTAACGATCTTTTTTGGGGTGGTGGCCATCATCACCTACCTGGTGCTGCATTGATAGGCGCTGTGCGGGGGACGCGGCACCCGATGGACCGGGAAACTACGTTGACTGAGGGCTGGTTATGAATTTTGGGATCAATCCCTTAATCCTGGTGACATTTTTCCCACTGGTCGGTTTTTTTGTCATCGTCTTTCTTAAGCAAGAGCAAAAAACCGCCATCCGCTGGGTTGCATTGATCACTTCGCTGCTGACTTTTGGCATCTCATTATGGATGCTGGCCCAGTTCCAGCGCGGTGAAGCCGGGATCCAGATGGTATATCAGGTGCCCTGGCTGCATGTGGGCGGCATACAAATCGATTTCTTCCTGGGGGTAGATGGCATCAGCATCCTGATGGTACTGTTGACCACACTCCTGACGCCGCTGGCCATCCTTTCGACCTGGTCGGCCGTGCAGGAGCGGGTCAAGGGCTTCATGCTGTTCTTCCTGCTGCTGGAAGTGGGGATGACCGGTGTGTTCCTGGCCCTGGACCTGGTGTTGTTCTACGTCTTCTGGGAATTCACCCTGATCCCGATGTACTTCCTGATCGGAGTCTGGGGCGGTGAGCGGCGCATCTACGCCGCCATAAAATTCATCCTGTTCACCATGATCGGCTCGCTGCTGATGCTGCTGGCGATCCTGTACATCGGGCTGAAGGCCGGCACGTTCGATTGGACCCTGCTGGTGCAGCAGCGCGGGGCTTTCGCCTCGGCATCCTTGTGGCTGTTCCTGGCTTTTGCCCTGGCCTTTGCCATCAAAGTGCCAATCTTCCCGCTGCACACCTGGCTGCCCGACGCGCACGTAGAATCCCCCACAGCCGGGTCGGTGATCCTGGCCGGCGTCCTGCTGAAGATGGGCGCTTACGGCTTCCTGCGCTTCAACCTGCCGCTCTTCCCGCAGATTTCAATGCAGGCGGCTCCGTACATCGCTGTGTTAGGGATCATCGGCGTGCTTTATGGCGCATCGGTGGCCCTGATGCAAACGGACGTCAAAAAACTGGTGGCCTATTCCTCGATCAGCCACCTGGGTTTCGTCATGCTGGGTATTTTTGCCTTCACCGCCCAGGGTCTTTCCGGTGCGGTGCTGCAAATGTTCAACCACGGCATCAGTACCGGGGCTTTGTTCCTGATCGTGGGCATGCTTTACGAACGCCGGCACACCCGTGAGATGAGCCAGTTCGGCGGGATCATGAAGGTCATGCCGGTGCTGGGTGTGCTGGCCATGATCGTGACCCTCTCCTCGATGGCCATACCCGGGCTGAACGGTTTCGTCGGCGAGTTCACTATCCTGTTGGGCTCGTTTGGCTCCAAAGTGTATAACAGCCCCTGGTTCGCCGGGGTAGCGGCCCTGGGTGTGATTTTGGCCGCCGTTTATTTGCTGGTGATGTTCGAAAAGGTCTTCCTGGGGCCGGTCAAAGTGGAAGCCAACCTGGGCCTGAAGGACCTGAACGTTCGTGAAATAATCATCCTGGTGCCGCTGCTGGTGCTGATCTTCTGGATCGGCCTGCACCCTCAACCTTTCTTCGACCTGATCAGCCCGAGCGTGAACGGGCTGGCGGCACTGGTGCACAGTTCGGTGCTGGCGATTCCATAGGAGCGTGACAATGACGCAGGCAGATTTTCAATCTATTCTTCCCATCCTGGCGCTGCTCGCCTGGGCAGTCGCGCTCCTGGTGTTGAATTTGTTTACTTCCGGGCGACTGAAAGGTTGGGTGCCCACCCTGGCCGTGATCGGGATGGCAGTCGCGCTGGGCCTGAATATCGCTCAGAACGGTATCGCCGCTTCCGCCTTCGGCGGCATGATTATGGTGGATGGTTTCGCCGTATTTTTGAACGCCATTTACCTGATCAGTGGTATCGTGACCATCGGCCTGGCATACGATTTTCTCAAGCGCACCGGCATCGAGCGCGGTGAGTTCTACGTGCTGATGATGTTCTCGATCGCCGGGATGATGCTGATCAGCGAAGCCTACAACCTGATCGTGGTCTTCCTGGCGCTCGAGCTGCTTTCGATCCCGCTGTACATTCTGGCCGGTTTCGCCCGCCCGCGGGTGGAGTCGGAAGAATCGGCCTTGAAGTATTTCTTGCTGGGCACTTTCTCCTCAGCGTTCATCCTGTACGGCATCGCGCTGATCTTTGGGGCCACGGCGACCACCCAATTCGATGGGATCATCGCCGCGGTGGCCAGCGGCAATTACGAGCAAATCCTGTTCATCGCCGGCGCTTCGCTGGTGCTGGTCGGGTTCGGTTTCAAGGTTTCGGCGGCCCCCTTCCATGAATGGGCCCCGGACGTGTACCAGGGTGCGCCTTCGCCGGTTTCCAGCTTCATGGCTGTGGCGGTCAAGGCAGCCGGTTTTGCGGCCCTGCTGCGTGTCTTTATCACGATTTTCCCCGGCGCAGCCTCGATCCTGATGCCGGTAAGCTGGGTGCTGGCCGCCCTGACCATGCTGGTCGGGAACGTGCTGGCCATCAGCCAGTCCAATATCAAACGCCTGCTGGCCTATTCCAGCATTTCGCACGCCGGCTACCTGCTGATGGCTTTTGTGGCCTACGGCAACCCGATCGTTTCGGGCCAGGCAGTGGCAGCGATGTTGTATTACCTGGTCACCTACGGCATTACCACCCTGGGCGCCTGGGCGGTGGTGGTGGCCCTGGAACAGGCCGAAGGGAAAGGGCTGGAGCTGGCTGATTACGCCGGCCTGGGCCGCAAATACGCCTGGCTGGGGGTAGCCATGCTGGTGTTTATGCTCTCGCTGGCCGGTGTGCCGATTACGATTGGTTTTTGGGGCAAGTTCTTCCTGCTGCGCAGCGCCGTGCAGGCCGGCAATATCGGCCTGGCCGTCATCGCCGTGTTGACTTCGCTGATCTCGGCATTTTACTATCTGCGGGTGGTGGTATACATGTTCATGCACTCCGGTGAGCCGCGGGTGCGCCGCGATAGCTGGCTAAACCTGGTCGTTATCGCCGCCGCCCTGGCGGTAGTGGTGCTCAGCCTGCTGCCTAACCAGGTGCTGCAGATGGCCATGAACGCCGTGATCCGGCTGCAATAGAGAAGTATCCAAAGAATCCCCCCTGCCCCCCTTTTTCAAGGGGGATTTTTGCACCTGCCAGGACGTGACGCCACCGGTACCATCGGCTTTGAGATTATGAAGGCAGTGTTATTTGCTACCCTCGTAATTCTTGAGAAAGCTATGATTTTGGCGGCTGATTTGCTAGGAACTAATCAATTTATCAGCTATGATTAATGCGATTATGCGGATTAAGCGTTACCTCCAGGCAAATTTCATCGCAATTGTTTTTTCTCTGTCCACGGCAGCCCTGCTGGTTGCAATTTGCGTATATGCCGGCCTGGGCTGGTACTCCCGCTACCTGGCCGATGACTTTTGCACGGCCGGGTTCGTCAAAACGATCGGCTTTTGGAATTCTCAGGCCTACTGGTACCTGAACTGGACGGGCCGGTATGCTTTTACATTTATCGTCTCCCTGTTTGAAGAGATTGGGCCAGGAATTGTGCCGTGGCTGCCAGGCGCAGCCTTGTTGATCTGGTTCGTGTCCGCCTTTGCCTTGATTTGCGGGTTGATCGAGCAGGTGTATGCCAGGAAAAGCCTGATTTTCCCGGCGTTTCTCGCCGCCCTGGTTCTATTCGTTCTCCTGGCTACCCTCCCCAACGTGGGCCAGGATATCTACTGGCAAACTGGCCTGGCCACCTATCTTTTGCCGGTCATCCTGGGTTTTACCCTGGGCACTTTGCTGATAGCCCTGACACCTCGATATACCAGGTTTACGTCAGCGGGAAAAACTGGAACCATTCTGGCAATTTTTTGGATCGCCTGGATCAACAGTGGGTTTTCGGAGATAGCAACCATCCTCCAGATGGGGATAATCGGGCTGGTGATCGTCATCCAAATAGCAGTCAGGCTGCGCGAGCATAGATTCGCCATCCCGGTGGCTCCTTGGGTGGCCGCAGCGGCCGGCACCGCGCTAGGCATGCTGGTGTTGATTATTGCCCCTGGTAATGCGATTCGGCAATTATCCTACGTGCCCCACTCGAGTTTAATCTCCGTGTTCGCAACCTCGATCTATTTGAGCTCGAAATACATCCTCCAATGGTTCATCAAAAATTCCGGCATCCTCTGGCCGGTTTTGACAGTGGCCTTTCTGGCGGGGTTTTGCGCTAAGCCCGCCAGTTTTGTCTGGCGTGAGACAGCCCCGAAAAAACTTTTTGGAATGGCATTGCTTTTCCTGTTTGCAGTCTGGGGCCTGGTGCTGGCATGTTTCCTGGCATCGACCTGGGCGCTCTCCAACGAACCGCCGGAAAGGGTACTGATCCTGCCGGCTACTGTGCTCAGTTTGGCCAGCATATTGTTCCTGTTTGTAGCCGGCAGCCTGGTTCAGCCTGCTTTCCAGGTTCAAAGGTCTCCCCTGTGGATAGAACAAGCCGCGATTGCGTTGGTTTTTATCTATTTTATAGGCGCTGCCCCACTCTACCATTCGGCGCGTATTTATTCGCAAAAAGGCGAAGCGGTCGTTTTTGCCGAAAAATGGGACCAACGGAACCAGGCTATCCAGGATAAAATCCAAACAGGCCAAAGCCAGTTGACCGTCGCCTTGATTGGCAGCAACCTGATGGGTCTGGAACATATCCAAACCGATCCGGGCTACTGGATCAACGTTTGTGCTGCCCGCTATTACGGTGTCGAGCAGATTTCTGCTCAATAATCTATAAAATAACCTGAGTTCGGGATAAAAGAAAAGAGAGGTAATTGGAGTTTATTTTTATTCGTGGCGGCGTAGCCGCCACGAATAAAAATAAACTCCAAAATTGTTAAAAATAGAAAAAGGGCGGAGAGACAGGGATAGGTCTCTCCGCCCGGGATGTATTCTTTTATCCGCTCATACCATTTGGGGCATGGACTGGGGACTTATTTTTTCCCAAGCAGTTGTGCAACGGCGTCCGCATGCCCATGGTTGGATTTATCTTCGTCCAGTGAGTGCTCCGCCGATACCTTGAATTGGGCCACAAGCTGCTGCAACTGGTCGGCCATCTCGGACAGGGTCTGGGCCGAAGCACTGACTTCTTCTACCTGGGCGCTCATTTCCTCTGCGCTCGCGCTCACCTCTTCGACGGCAGCACCATTCTCTTCGCTCACGCTGGCGATATTCTCGATGGACTGGGTGACTTCACTCGAGCCGGCTGCCATTTCCTCGGTCGCGGCGGTGTTTTCTTCCACTACCGCACTGACGGTGTCGGTTGCTTCGCTCAGGTTGGTGGATAGAACGGTCATTTCCTCGGCGGCAGAGGCGATTTCACTCACCTGCTCGCTGACTTGTTCGGCCGACTTCAGGATCTCTTTCAAGGCATCGCCGGCTTTTCTGGCCTGGGTTACCCCACTTTCGACCTCGCTGGACCCTTCCTGCATGGCGATCACCGCATCGCTGACGGTAGTCTGAATATCATTGATCAGGCCGCCAATCTCTTTGGTGGCGCCGGCGGACCGCTCGGCCAGCTTGCGGACCTCATCGGCTACAACCGCAAAGCCTTTTCCGTGCTCGCCGGCCCGGGCTGCTTCGATGGCCGCGTTGAGGGCCAGCAGATTGGTCTGGCTGGCGATGTCTTCGATCGTCTCAACAATCACACCAATCTGCTTGGAACGCGTTCCCATTTCCTGGACTTTTTCTGCGGAAAGGTTAACCTTGTTCTGGATTACATCCATCCCTTTTATTGCGGCTTCTACAACCTCGGCTCCGCCCCGGGCCACTTTGGCCGATTTGACCAATTCATCGGCCCCCGATTTAGCGTTGGCGGCCACCTGCTGAACCGCAGTGGAGATTTGGGCCGTAATTTCGGCGGCCCGGTTGACTGCCCGGT
Source organism: uncultured Chloroflexia bacterium (assembly GCA_963704755.1). Classification (GTDB taxonomy): domain Bacteria; phylum Chloroflexota; class Anaerolineae; order Anaerolineales; family Anaerolineaceae; genus Bellilinea. Next base: position 2,726,208 of record OY969938.1, on the reverse strand, counting down.
TCTGGTCTTGGGCACCTTTAGCAACCCCATCGATCGCGCGGGACATTTGCTCTACGGATATGGCGGTCTGGTTAGCGGACGCGGACTGTTGGGCCGAGCCGCTGGCTACCTGCTGGATGGTCGCTGCGATTTGATTGGCAGCCTTTCCGGATTGGTCGGCCGAATTGGCTAACTGCTCGGAGGCAGCCGTCAAATTGTTGGCATTCTCTGTGATTTGCCGTACCATTTTGCGCAAATTATCGATCATCTTCACAAAGGCATTTCCAAGCGCGTCCTTTTCTGACCTTGGGGTTATTTCTACAGTCAGGTCCCCGTCGGCCATACGCTGGGCGGCCTCGGCCATTTCGGTCATGTAGACCTCGCTGCTGTAGAGACCCTTGCCCACGTCCCCGACTTCATCCTTCTGGCCGACGATCTTCTTCTTGACGTCTATGCTGATATCGCCGTTGAGGTTGCCCTGGCCCAAGTTCAGGATAGCCGTCGCCACAACGCTCAGCGGGCCGGTAATGCTGCGCGAGATTAGAAAAGCTGCCCCTGTAACAAACAGGATAGACAATATACCGACCAGTAAAACCGCCGTACGGATTTGCCCCAATGAGGCAAAAGCTTCCTGCGTTTCAACCTCGGAGAGCAAACCCCAATCAAAACCGTCGATGGCTGTGTAGGAGCCAAGGACTTCCGCCCCGCGATAGCCCGTATACTCGCTGACCCCGGTCACACCCGCCAGGGCTTGTTGAGAGCCAAAGGTATTAATTTGCAATTCCAGCTCTGAACGGTCTTTGATCTGGCCGGATTGTTTCAGGCTGGCTTCGAACCGGGAGGGAGTAATAAAGTAGCCATCTTTATCGATCAGGTAAGTCTCGCCGGTCGTCCCGGTCTGGCCGCCGGCCATAACATCGGTAATGATCGATGTAGGGGCAATGATCCCAATCATTCCCACGACCTTGCCATTCACTTTGACCGGTGCGGCAAAGGAAAGGACTACATTGCCGGTACTCTTCGAAATGAGCGGCTCCGAAATATCGATATTGCCCTGCATTGCCTGCTTGTAGTAATCCCGGTCAGAAATATCGATCAACGAGTTGTTTTGGGTATTGACCACAGTCTTCCCGCTGGCATCGGCGTAAATGATCGATTCAAAAGTGCCCCAGGACTTGTAAAAGTTGTCTAAATCTTCCTTCATCAGGGGGAGATTATTGGCATTTGCCGATTTGTCATTGGCAACCATGATCGCATCTGCCTTGACTTCGCTGATCCAGTTCTCAACGATTTGCTTGGTCACCAGGGTGGATTTTCCCAGGTCGCTGGAAACATTATCGTACAAGGCCTGTTGGCTGCGTTGATACGCAAAATAGCCCACGGCAGCCAGGGGGATCAGTGTCAATAAAAGAATCCATAACAATAAGCGGGCCTGCAAGGTGTCTTTAAAGGGCTTACGGTTGGTGACGTTTGTTTTCATATGATTTATTGTTTCTCCTATTGAATATATGAGTAAAAATTGCTTGGTTTCTTCTGTTTTCGGTATTTATCCCATCGAAACCTATCCGAAAATCGTTTTGCTCGGAATACTCATTTTGATGACCCTGGGTTGTCAGTCAATTGCCTATAAATAATACATAGATTGTGGAATTCTTTTGTAATAAATGTATGAAGGAAAAATAAAGGTTGTATAAAGGTATGCACTAAATATCTGTCAGACAGGCTCTATAAGGCCTTCCTCCAGGCATGGGCGAATACATGTAAAGGGATCGGGGATTTTTTCGGCAATTGAATTGCCAAAAATTCTTCCTCGATCCCTTTGTGGCGTTTTGACTTTTTTGGAGTACCCGCAGGGATTTGCCGGCTACCTGTCATAGCCCCCTACTACCCCGGCGGTTTTTAAATCGAATAGGAGCTAATCAGGTTCAGAAAAACTGCTACAATTTTGGGGTCGAATTGGATGCCGGCGCCTTGCTGAAGGATTTCCAGGGCCTGGTCCATGGCCAGGCCTTTGTGATATGGCCGGTCGCTGGTCATGGCATCGTAGGCATCCACGACCGCCAGGATCCGCCCCGCCAGGGGGATCTGCTCGCCGATCAGGCCCTCGGGGTAACCACTGCCATCGAAACGCTCGTGATGATAAAGAACGCCATCGATGACCATATTCGATAGTTTGGTGGTGGAAATAATATCGGCCCCGACCCGCGGGTGGGTTTTCATAATCGCCCATTCTTCAGAAGTCAATTTTCCGGGCTTGTTGAGGACCGAATTGGGGACTGTCACTTTTCCTATATCATGAATAATGGCCGCCAGTTGGATGTCATCGACCTGCGATTCCGGCAAGTCCATGGCCCAGGCCAGCTCTCGGGCATAATCGGCCACCCGGTTCACGTGCTCTCCGGTCGAGGTATCTCGGGCTTCTATGGCCCGTGCCAATAAGGTAATGGTCTGCAAGTAAGCCGCAGAAGTGTAAGCTCCTTCAACCTTGCGGGCCCGTTCCAGGCGGGCCTTTACCGTTTGAACGAGCGTTGCCGGCGAAAAGGGTTTGGTCAAGAAATCATCTGCGCCCATATCGCGTACGCGCGAAAGCGATTCCTCGTCGTTGAGTGCGGTCAGGAAAAGGAAAGGAATGGTGATCCATTCTGGAGAGGAATGGACCCGCTCCAATAATGAAAAGCCGTCACACTCCGGCATCAAAATATCACTCACAATTAAATCCGGGCGGAAATGTTCGAGGACTTTTAGCGCCTCATTTCCATTGGATGCAGTGGCCACGTTAAAACCATTCATTTCAAGGGCCAGGCGGGCCCCCGAGAGAATGCGGGGATTGTCATCAACTAATAAAATCGGGGATTTCATAATTCTCCTTAGAAAGTAACTACTCAGACCTGTGCAATAAATTCGGGATCCTTACCTATCAGGCCAGGTAGTAGCCATAGAAATAAGAATTATTTCTGGCGGGTTAGCCAATTAGCAAACCACTCGAAACCAGGCGATAAACCACCTCACGGAGGTCACCTGGTGTATCTGAAGAGTTAACAATCTCATCTATTCCTTCCACAAATGCATGTTCAACCAATACAGTACGGTCCAGGCAAACAGCTACCAGGGGAACTTTTGCAAAAACAGGCATGCTGCGCAGACGGCTAACAAAGTCGATAATTTCTTGGTTCACTTGCTTAATCGCAATCAAAATTAACGAAGGGACATTGGCTTCTAACACCTCCCAGGCCAGGTCTGGGGCCGATACATTAATAAGCAGGTAATCCGCGGAGAGGACTTCACTGATGGTATCCCGGCAGGGGAGATCGTTATCCAGGAAAAGAATCATGGGCTGCCCTGAAATGGTCACGGGCATGGTTACTGCGAAAGTTGTGCCCTTGCCCAATTCACTTTGCACGTCGATTGAGAATTGGTGGCGTTGTAGAATTTCTTTGGTAATCGCCAGGCCCAAACCCGTGCCCGGGATTTCTTGTTTGATCGCATTTTCACTGCGGAAGAATCGTTCGAATAAGCGGGGTATGTCCTCAACCGGAATGCCGATACCCGTATCCGCGAACCGGATGGTAATTTCGCCATGGTTTAATTCATAGGTAATATTGACATCGCCTTTGGGTGGGGTGAACTTGACCGCATTCCCGATCAGGTTACGAAATACCTGCTGGATTTGATCGTGGTCCGCATAGATTTGAATGGGATGCTCGGGTAAATTGAAACGAATATTGAGGTCTTTGATCTCGGCAATCGGTTTAATGGAGTTTATGGTCTCAATTAACAGGCCAACCAGCTCGAAATCGCTCTTTTGGGGGTCAGCCCGGCCTGAATCGATGCGAGAAAGGCTGAGTAAATCTTCGATCAGTTTTTGTAAGCTGTGGGTCTCGGTATGGATATCGGCCAAGATGTCCAGGCGTTCCTGGTCGCTCAATCTGGTATAGAATTCCAATAAATTTTCGGTGTAGAGACTGATTACGGATATAGGAGTACGCAGCTCGTGCGATACGGTCGAAACGAAGCGGTTCTTCATCCGGTCGAAATCTTTGAGACCAGAAATATCTCGTATACTCGCGACATAACCGATAAACCGGTTCTCCAGGTCGCGAATTCCCCCAAAAAACACATCCGCGTCATATGTAGATCCATTGGGCCTGGCACCGGTCATTTCCCGGTGCCAGGTCATCCCTTGTAACGCCGTAGTAATAGCCTCGGCCCTGGCCGAGGCAAGCTCTTCGGGAGAAAGCGCCAACAAATCGAAGAGGGGAATTCTTTGAGTAAGGTTCAAGTTGGAACCGGTTATGGTGGTGAAAGCACGGTTTACGAACTGCAATATTCCCTTTGCATCGGTGACCACGATCGCATCTGAGACTGCATTGAGAATATCTTTGAGCCGGTTCCGTTCAGCGCGCAGTTTGAGAATCAACTGCGCGTTGGCTATCGCAGAGGCGATCTGGTTTGCAGCCGACATAGCCAGTTGGATCTCGTTTTCGCTAAACTCGCGGTGGCACCGGTTTTCCCCAATCAAAATTGCGCCGAAGGCGTGGCCATTGATAATTAGCGGCAGGCCCAGCAGTGATTTATGCTGGAATTGAGCAGCCATGCGGGGACTGATATAGGGGCAATCGAGCACATCATAAACGCTAATCGGGATCCCGGTCTCCAAAATTTTAGCCGCCAGGGTGGGCTCACCCGTCCAGGTTTTGATCGACTTATAAAATTGTTCGAAAGAACCGTAGGCAGCCTGGGGAACAGGTTTTTCCAGCTCCTCATCCCAGAGGACAATCAACGCACCGGTACCATCGATCAGCCTGGCCATTTGATTGGCAAGATAAGAAAATATTTCATCCAGATCGAAAGTCTTACCGACCATTGTGCTGATTTCGAAGAGCTGTTTGCGCTCATCCAGGCGCTGCTGCATCTTTTGCTGGTCGACCTGCATGCTTTCGGCCATGGTGTTAAGTGATTCGGCCAGGTCCTTTATTTCCTGGGCGCCTTTCGGGGTGAGGCGAGTATCCAAAGAGCCGGAGGCAATCTTCCTGGCAGCCTGAGTGACCCGGCGCAAGGGGCGGACCATTGAAAAATAAACCAGCGGGACCAATATAAAGATGGAAGCCAGTATCCCAAAGTTAAACCAGCCGTCGAGATAAATCATCGACTTAACAAACGAATCGAGCGATTCGATGTCCATTTTTACGAGGGCTGCGCCGATTACCTGTTTTTCTCCCGCGACCGCGCTGTTTTCATCAAAAATAGGATCGATAACAACCACATGCTCACTATCCGTAAAGGATTGTTGAATGCCATCCGCGAGCACTTTTTGCAATACGGTTCGATCGACCGGAAAATCTTGGCTGTCCGGAAAGCCCGGGTTATCCGTATCGGGCAGCGTTTTTTGCGCCAGAATCTTACCCTGGGCGTCGACCAGGATAAAATCATCCAGATCACTGGTGGGCTCAATCTGGTCGAGTACTCTCTGAATGGCCGGCAAGTCATTTCGGGGAATCATCTCGGCGCCAATTAAACGGATGCTGCTGGCCAGGCTGGCGGCCTGGTAATTCAACAAGGATGTTTGTTCTTTGCGTAACTCGTAGCTGTAATGAAGGTTGCTCAACAAGGTTAATAAAGCAATCGTAAGCAGCGAAATCAAAGTCAGTTGAACAATGAGTGATTTGGACAACTGTTTGATCGTTTCAAGTCTTCGCATTGAAATCTCTTCCAAACCTCCAAATAAGTGACGTCATATCCGCTTGCTACAGTTTAGCCGTCCAGACCCTGCTTTTTGTGAAGATAGGAGGAAATAAATATAAAGGTACTATAAAGATTCATTCCAGCTCCTATTATGGTCAGATAATTGCCCGGTTAGCCACAAAAAAGGGACGGTTAGGCCGCGTTTCGATGGACCATCCATTGAAATGCAGCCAAACCAGGTCTTGCTCCAATCTATACATCGGCGCCAGTCTATCTGTTCTAATCGCCCCCTTCTCGTAACGGGTATTTATGAAGCCAGAGCTTCAATTCGATAGCCAATTCCACGCACATTCACAATATATTGAGGATCACCGGAATTTTGTTCGAGCTTTTTACGAATGTTCTTAATGTGCACACGAATGGTATCCTGCGCATTCCAGGCATCAAAGCTGTTGGGAAAACAAATTTGGGCCAGCTCATCAAAGCTTAAAACTTCGCCGGCCTTTTTGCTCAGGTGAGCCAGGATAGCGAACTCGGTTGGGGAGAAACTGATCTCCCTTCCTCCGCAATACACACGGTGGGCTCGTAGATCGATGGTCAGGTCGGAAATTTTAATCGGCGATAGATCCGGATCCTCCATTTGAGTTCTCGGCCGCCCGCGATAACTGAGAAGCGCGCAACAATTTGCCGCGGACAACGGCCTCCAATTCCTCGACCTTGAACGGTTTGGTGAGGTAGTCCTCCGCGCCCAATCCTTTTCCGCGTTGAATTGATTCGTCATCGGTGCGCGCCGTTACGAAAACAAATGGGATGCTGCACAAACGAGGATCATTTCTAAGGCGGTCAAAAAGTTCCCAACCATTTATTCTGGGCATCATCACATCGGCAATAACCAGGTGTGGGGTAATCGACCGCAAGATATCCAGGGCTTCTTTTCCGTCTGAAGCAAGCAGGACTTGATAGCCATCCATCTCAAGTCGCATCTTCATGCCGGCTAATAGCCTGGAATTGTCGTCAACAATAAGAATTAATTCATGCATGCAAGAACCTTTAATGGCTGTGATGTAGTGAAACGATTAATTCAATTGGTCCGGTCCAGTTACCCGTAAAACAATGATCTAGCTACAAGTTTATAATATGGTTTATCGCCAGGGATGCTATAAATTTTTTAAAAAATGAAGGTGAATTTTAAGTAAAAACTCATCTTCCCTGTTTCCCATTTGAAACTATGAGATTGGCACCCCATTGTATAATTTGCTGTGTACCTTTGGCGGGCCAAAAAAAGGAAGCCCATGGATGAATTCGTTCGTAAACTGATAAAACAATTGGATCTGGAGCCTTTGGTGGCTGAAGGCGGTATGTTCCGGCAGACTTACGTTTCGGCGGACCTGCTGAGCCAGGCGGCGCTGCCCGAGCGCTATCGGGGTGACAAGCCCTTCAGTACGGCCATCTATTACCTGCTCAGCGCCGATCCGCGGACGTATTCCAGCCTGCACCGGGTGCCCACCGACGAAGTTTTCCATTTCTACCTGGGCGACCCGGTCGAAATGTTGCTGCTCGAACCCGGTGGCGCTGCCCAATGCATTCGCCTGGGCCAGGATGTGCTGAACGGGCAGAAGGTGCAGTTCGTTGTACCGGCCGGCTGGTGGCAGGGCTCGCAACTGCTGCCGGGCGGTCGCTTTGCCCTGATGGGCACCACCATGGCGCCCGGCTTCACCCCCGAGGACTTCGAGGCCGGGGACGCGGAAAGCCTGGCGGCCGCTTATCCCGAAGCAGCCGAATTGATTCGCAGCCTGGGAAATGGCTAAATAGGGTATAATTTGAGCGTTCCGCCCCCGTAGCTCAATGGATAGAGTGACAGACTTCGAATCTGCAGGTTGAGAGTTCGACCCTCTCCGGGGGCACTAAATATTTCAAGCTCCAATATCTGGAAAAATTATTTACACAAAAGCCCCGGAGAGGCTCGTGATAGCGAAAGAAAGGCTATCCGTATTCCATATCGACAAAATTCACGACCTTACTGCCGAAGAAATTTTAGGCGAAGGTTTCCAATCACGGCTTGTTTGTAACCGGGAGTATTATTAATGTAGTAAGGCCCAGCCCTATGAAAAACAACATCTACGAGCGCCTGGCGCAATTCCTGGACGACCTTCCGGCCGGCTTTCCGCGCAGCCGGAATGGCGTTGAACTGCGCATCCTACGCAAGCTGTTTACCCCTGAGGAAGCCAACCTGGCGCTCCACCTGGCATTGATCGCCGAAGAGGCTCGCGTGATCGCCATCCGGGCCGGCCTGACGCTGGCTGAAACAGAGCGCATTCTCGCCGAAATGGAGCGCAAACGCCTGATCTATGCCTTTCGTGAGCCGGGGAAACCCACTCACTATATGGCGGAACAATTTGTGGTCGGCTTTTGGGAAGGCCAGGTCAACCGGCTGGACCGGGAACTGGTCGAATTATTCGAGGAATACCTGCCTACTTACGCAAAATCAGGGATTTGGGAGAAGGGTCCGCAATTGCGCATCATCCCGGTGAACGAGAGCATCCCGGTGAAGAACGTAGTCCTGCCTTACGAACATATCGACGAGATTCTCGCCACTCACCAGACCTTTGCGGTGGCCAACTGCGTATGCCGGCAGGAGATGCGCCTGATCGGTCACGATTGTGGCAAGCCACTGGAGACCTGCCTGGCCTTCGACAGCAGCGCGGGTTATTTCGTCCAGGACGGGCGCGGGCGCTACATCACTCGCGAAGAAGCCCAGGCCATTATCCGCAAAGGGGAGCAGGCCGGCCTGGTGCTTCAAGCCGGCAACGACCGCACACCCGGAAACCTGTGCATGTGCTGTGGATGCTGTTGTGGGGTGCTGCGCAGCTTGAAAATGAATCCGCATCCCGCCAATATGGTCTCCAGCCCCTTTTATGCCGTCCTCGATCCGGATGCCTGTGCCGGCTGCGGTACCTGCCTGGAGCGCTGCCAGATGGACGCGATCACCTTGCCGGACGGCGTAGCCGAGCTCAACCTGGATCGATGCATCGGTTGTGGGCTGTGCGTCACCACCTGTCCGTCCGGCGCGCTCACCCTGGTGCGTAAACCGGATGCAGACCAACCTAAAGTGCCAAAAAATGTGGTCCAGATGACGATCCGCCTGGCCCAATCGAGGGGGAAGCTCAGCCCGCTGAAAATGGCGAGGCTTGCTACCCGGTCGGCAATCGATCGGTTGAGAGCTGTGTTGGGTGGTGCATAGCATCCAAAATTGGATTTTCCGGTTCCTTTTTGGAATATTCCCCAGTTTTTATCCATCCGATGGGTGACCGAAAAGGCTTGCGAAACCGCTGCACGGCTCACCTTGACCAGCTAGACCTGCCCGGCCTGGGCGAAGACTAATAAATCGGGTGCATCTAGCAGCCGGGACGCCAGATATAATACCTGTCCGGCAGGAATTTCAAAACGTGAAACACACGGAATACTTCGGCAGCAATCCTCGAACAGGCTCTTCGAGGAGAATATGTGTCATTTAATTTTCAAATGGTTTCACTTGCCGGCATTTGGGATAATTCGGGCAGCCATAGAACTTCTTCCCGGCGTTTTCTCCCGTTTTTGCCACCCTAAGCACCATCGGAACCCCGCATTTAGGGCAATTGGGAGGATTCTTCACTTTCTTCTCCTGAACCGGAGGCTCATTCGATGGCGTAGCCGCCTTAGCTTCAATATGTTCATCTTGTAGAAGCTCACTGACAGGCTGAAGGACTTTCTTAAAAAGAATTCCTAACTCGGTCGTATCGTAGACGTTCCGGACCGGCACGTGAATCAAAGATAGACCCGCAGTTTCAAAGACCCGATCCACAAATTCATCCCGTTCCATGCGATCCGCCCGCTGGTGACTGCTATCATCCAGCTCGATGGCAAATTTCGGCTTCATCGTCTTGGGTTCACAAATCAAGAAATCAACGTGTTTGCGATTGATTTTGTTAAAGGCGCTCATGTTTTCATTGGGGTGGACGACAAAGAAAATATCTGCCAATGAAACCTTGGGACAAACCGTCAAATAAATCCCCATCATCTGTTTGATCACCAGGTAAAAGGAATGTTCGGCCGGTGAAAGGAAATCGTCTCTCGTCCGGTACGGGAGATCTTCCTCATATCCCGGATCTGGCGGATAATCAACTACAGTAATAGAAGGTCCATTGGATTGAAATAGATTCTTTATTGCCGCAAGGCAACCGGGATTTGAAGTAGAGTTGCTCAAGAAGTTCTCCTATTCTTTTGAAAAAACATAAATGCCTGGATTATTGTTTTGCATCAAACGTTGGGAAAACTTTGTTCATCAGTATCGGATGGCGTTATAGCCACACCTGATCTGACTTTTCGATAGACTGCCAGCATGGCCTTATGAAAATCAAGGATTTGTTTTCCACCTAATTTGATTTCGAGCCAGGTCAAAATTTCATAGAAGCGGCGAAGGTCATCCTACCGGCTCAACCCTTACTCCTTTCAACTGCTCATCCAACCAATGCATCTGTTCGCCGATCCGCAGCCCTTCCATTGAAATTTCAATACGGCATCCCATTCGCGTGAAAGGATCTACCAGAAAATCACGATTGGCCTTACCGGCCAGGTAGACGATTGTGTCATCCGGATGCACCAATGGTGCCAATGCCTGAAGCGTCCGATTTGCCCGCGCTTTATGATCGTTCTTACCCATGATCTTCAAAGCCTGACCATAGGGCTCCAAAACCTGGTCCGGGCGGACCAGGCCGTATTTGGCCGAAAGGATATACCAGGAGAAGCTTGTTCGGCTGGGCATATTGAGCAGCCTTCTTGAACCAATCAAAAATGTATAAAGTACGCGCTGGAGAGGGATCTAAATTCTTCTGGTTTACCCAGGAAACAAGAATAATTTTTGGCTCAATTCTTCTGGGCCCTACCCTCTAAATATAAGGATGAAAATATTATAGCATTTTGGATTATATAATTTTTATTGGCACTCCTCAGGGGTGAGCAAGAAAAAACTGAATTCGAGGACAGCCCAGGTGAGCCTGAGAATAACTTTTTTTTCCTTTTGGATATATCTAAACAGGCGCAATTAACCCTCCGGGCAAAGGAGCCGGTCGATTTCCCTCTTCGATTGACCTTTAAGTCAGATCAGGCTTTATGCCAGGCCTGGTAGATGCGCTGGTAGGTATCTTCCAGGGATTCGGGCAGCACCCGTGTGCTGGCCAGGCTGGACATGAAGTTGGTGTCGCCGCGCCAACGGGGAACGATGTGGAAATGGACGTGGTCGGCAATGCCCGCGCCGGCAGCAGCGCCGATATTGGCACCGACGTTAAATCCTTGCGGGGTATATACCTCGCGCAGGACCTGTACGGTGCGGTTCAGCAGTTCCATGACCTCGGCCCGGGTCTTCTCGTTTAACTGCTCGAAGCTGGGCTGATGGTCGTACGGGACGACCATGACATGACCGCTGGTGTAGGGATAGCGGTTCAGGATGATATAGGCCTGTTCGCCGCGAGCGACGATCAGGTTTTGCGGGCCATCTTCTTGCAGGGCCGCTTCACAAAAAACACAACCAGAGGGGGGTTCATTGTTTGTAATGTAACGCATACGCCAGGGTGACCAGAGATATTCCATTCTGCTCCAGAATGTATTCGGGTAATTACTGGCAGTTCACCATGCGTCTGGCAAGCTGCATATCCTTATTTTTTGGGTGACTACTCAGCTACTCCAGAGGGACAGCCTGTTTTCGTAGTTTTTTGCGTACAAAGCAGGCTGAAAAGAACAAAAGCGCCTACCTCCCAAACTAGCCTGAACAGTCACTTTTATTGTATCAAAGGTCCGACAATCATACCAGCGGTGTCCTCAAAATGCGTGACTTCCCCGGCAGCGGTCATATATGGGGGTTAAAGGCCTGTTAAAACGGGTCATTAACCCCCATATATGCGCTTTTCGAGTTTTAAATTTGCTTTTCTCGTTTTTTTGTTTTCCGGTAAGGGCTCAAACCCGCCAGTATAAAATGAATTTCCACGCGGGCCTGAGGAGTTGCGCTTTTCGCGTATATAATTGGGACATTCCCACAAACTCAGGAGTTTAATATGGGTAAGACCAACCCCAAATATGGTATCGGCACGCTGGTTAACCACGTGGCCGAAGGCGAACACGCCATGCACGCTCACATCGTCCCCATTTTTCAGACCTCCGCATTCAGCTTTCCGGATGTGGCCACCGGCGCAGCGATTTTCCGGGGGGAAGACCCCGGCTACAATTACACCCGCTTGAATAATCCCAACCAGAATCAGTTGATCACCAAAATCGCGGCCCTGGAAGGGCTGGATTTATTGCGCGCCCAACCGCAAACACCCCCGGATGAGATCGTGGCCGGGCGAGTTTTTCGACCGGCATGGGCGCCATCACCTCGGCCCTGCTGGCTACTCTCAAGCAGGGTGACACGGTTATCGCGCAAGAGGCCATTTACGGGGCGACCTTCAAATTCCTAAAAGAATACGCACCCCGCTACGGGATCCATACGGTCTGGCTGCATGACCTTGGCCCGGCAGAATGGGAAAAGGCGTTTGCCGAAAACCCTTCGGCTGTGCTGGCTTATGCCGAGACGCCGGCTAACCCGATGATGTACCTGGTGGATTTGCAGGCCGTGGCCGAGATTGCACACCGCCATGGCGCCTGGCTGTACGTAGACAACACCTTTGCTTCTCCTTATACCCAGCGCCCGCTTAGCCTGGGGGCCGACGTGGTCATGCACTCCACCACCAAGTACCTGTCCGGGCACGGGGTGATCGTAGGCGGCGCGGTGGTCAGCCGGCACGTGGATTGGGTCAAGGGTCCGCTGAGTGCAGCCCTGGCCACGTATGGCGCCTCGGCTGCGCCGTTCGACTGCTGGCTGGCCAGCCTGGGGATGAAAACCTTTGAACTTCGCATGCAGCGTCATTGTGAAAACGCCCTGCAGGTGGCCCGGTTCCTGGAAAAGCACCCCAAGGTCGAACGCGTATTTTACCCCGGCCTGGAATCGCACCCCGATTATGAACTGGCCTGCCGGCAGATGCACGGGTTCAGCGGGATGATGTCGTTCGAGGTGCGCGGCGGAATGCAGGCCGGCATTGCGCTGATGAACGCCGTGCGGGTGATGACCCTGGTGGTCTCGCTGGGCAACACCGACACGCTGATCTGCCACCCGGCCAGCATGACCCACTCAAACGTGGCCCGTGAAGAGCGCCTCAAAGTGGGGCTCAGCGATGGCCTGGTACGCCTTTCGGTGGGTATCGAAAATGTCGAAGACATCCTGGCCGACATGGATCAAGCCCTGGCAGCCGTCTGACCGTTATTTTTGCACCCAACGGGCAAACACAATCCACACAATCCAATGAGGAGTCCTTGCGAAGCCAGGCAAGGATCGAGGGTATTGAAAAACGATTTCACTTAAAGAAATATGGGGGATATGTAGTGGCGCGGCGAAGCTGCGCCACCACGTATCCCCCAATATTTTGTCAACAAGTGACTTTTTCAACGACCGCCAGGACCCTTCATTGACATTTTTGTAAAGTATGTTTTTCTCCTTTTCATATTCTTTTAGGCTAAAGCTGGTATAGTAATAAACATTCCTTTTTAATGGTTCAACCGGGTAAAAAGATCGAGCCGGTTCATTGCGCAAGACGTACTGGCAAACATGGATACAACAAAAAAACTTATCGGTTTTGGGGTCGGGCTATGCCTGTTCGTGGGTATTGCCCTAACGACCAATCATTCTCTGGCGGCCAACCTTCCACAAAGCGGCACCGGGCCGCGGGTTGAACCGCGGGTGATGAGCGAACTGCAGGACAACGGCACGGCCGATTACTGGCTGGATTTTGGCAGTAAGGCCGATTTGAGCGCAGCCGGCGGGATGGATTGGTCCGAGCGCGGCTGGTACGTGTACCAGACGTTAGCCGATCTGGCCGACCAGAGCCAGGCCAACGTCAAATCTTATCTGGATACGGCCGGAATCCAGTACGAATCGTTCTGGATCAACAATTCCATCCTGGTCAAAAACAGCGATCTGGCCACCCTGAACCAGTTGACCGGCTTCCGGGAGATCACCGAAATTCGCAGTACGCAAATCTTGACGATTTCCGACACCGGTACAACCGGCGCGCCAGAAAATGAGATCAACGCTAATGCGCAGCCGAACATATCGCACGTGCAGGCTCCAACGGTCTGGGGGATGGGTTATACCGGGCAGGGCATGGTCGTGGCAAGCATCGACACCGGGGTGCGCTATACCCACCAGGCGCTGGTCAACCAGTACCGCGGCAACCTGGGCAGCGGCAGCTACAACAATAATTACAACTGGTACGACCCCACCACAGATGGCACCCTCTCCCCTACCGATACCAACGGCCATGGAACTCACACCATGGGGATCATGGTGGGGAACAACGGCAGCAGCCAGATCGGCATGGCGATTGGGGCAAAATGGATCGCCTGCCGGGCCTGTACAACCAATACATGTACCGATTTGGCTTTACTGGCTTGCGGCCAGTTTATGGTCGCGCCTACCGACCTGTCCGGCAACAATCCCGATCCCAGCCAGCGGCCCAACGTGGTCAACAATTCCTGGGGAGATTGCTCAACAAGTTATGATAGCTGGTACCAGGGGGCAGTGAACGCCTGGATAGCGGCGGGCATTTACCCGGTTTTCTCCAATGGAAATTCCAGCAATTGCAGCTATTCCAGCCCGCCGGGCCTGAACACGGTCGGTAACCCGGCCCGCTATGGCAACGTCACCGGGGTAGGCGCATCCGGCCAATCCGATGGGCAATACGCTACCTTTTCGAACTGGGGCCCCACCGACAACCTGGATACGGTCAACCCGCACAGCGGCTACGCCGACCTGAAACCGCAAGTCATTGCCCCGGGAACTTATATCCTTTCTTCATATGATACCAGCGATAGTACCTATGCCAGTATGAGCGGCACGTCCATGGCTGCGCCGCACGTGGCCGGCCTGGTGGCGCTGATGTGGAGCGCTGCCCCCTGCCTGAAAGGCAATTACGCCAACACCGAAACGATCATCGAATACACGGCCACGCGGGTGAGTTACTCCGACGGCGTCCACCCGGCTAACTCTTCGCCCAACTACGCCACCGGCTGGGGTGAGATCAACGCCCTGTCGGCCGTGAACTCGGCGCTCATCTACTGCGGAGACGCCAGCTTTATCTACCTGCCCCTGGTCATCCACTAGAACAGGTCTATGTCCCCTGCATTGGCGTGAGCGCCTGATTCCGGAAGGATACGCCAATCGCCGTTTTTTGCCCCCTTATCTAAGGGGGTTGGGGATTCTTGAATTGGCCTGGAGACCGGCAAATCGGGCTTCGCCCTTCCTTTAACTCACCTTTTACCTTCCCTTAAAATATTCTTACACAACGGCTGCTAGACTCTTAAGTTTAAGAAATTGTTCTCTTTACTCGGGCCGGACAAAGATTAATCCGGCCGGCAATGAGCGTCAGCAGCCATGAACGAAACTACTCTGAACACCCCACCCCTGCCGACTCGCAATTACCTGCGCGAGTGCATTATCCGCGAGATCTACAAAATCGCCGGGCTGCCCCCTGACTCGCCGCTGTGGGGATGGGTGCGCTGGTTGTGCTGGCTGCCGGTGGACCGCTTTGCCCGCATCGCCGCCAATTTCGACAGCCAGGTGGCTGGCGCGGGGTTTGTTTCGGCCAGTAATACCCTGCTGGAGCAGTTTGTTTCCCAGGTCAAAACCAACGGGAGCGGCAATATTCCCAGCCAGGGGCCGCTGCTGATCATCGCCAATCACCCGGGCGCCTACGACGCGGTGGTGATCGCCAGCCAGCTCCCGCGGGACGACATCCGCATCGTGGCCTCGGGCATCCCCTTGCTGCGCAGCCTGTCCACGGCCAACCAGCACTTCATCTTTTCCACCCTCGAAACGACCACCCGCATGAACGTGATCCGCTCGTGTGTGCGCCACCTGGCCGAAGGCGGCGCTTTGCTGATCTTCCCGGGCGGGCGGGTCGAACCGGACCCCTCTTTCCTGCCGCACATGGAGCAGGCTGTGGAGCGCTGGTCGCCCAGCGTGGAGGTGATGCTGCGCAAAGTGCCGGAAACGCAACTGGTCATCTCGATCGTCAGCCATATCCTATCGCCGGCCTTCCGCAAGCTGCCCATCAGCAACCTGCCCCGGCTGGACTGGGAGCGCCAGCGCATGGCCGAGCTGCTGCAGGTGGTTTACCAACTGGTCTTCCCGCGGCTGCTGCTGATGAAGCCGCGCGTGTCCTTCTCGGCGCCGCAACGGCTTTCCGGGGCTGGCCCGGCCGCAGCGCTGCCGCGCTGCATGCCGGAAATCATCGAGCGCGCCCGGCAGACTCTGGCCCTGCACCTCAACAGTGATTTTGACTAAGGATCAAGGACAATCTTTGCAAGCGCTGATCGTATACATTACAATGAAAAATGTAACTTCTTAATCTATCGGGTAAAAAAGAATTTGAGGTGTTTGCGGGGGCAAAGCCTCTGCAAACACCTCAAATTCGGAGACTCGTTAACATTAGCTTGAGTAGTTACGAAAAACCAGGATTTAGTCATAGCAAACAAACCCATGTTCCAGGAAGATTTCATCGCAAGGTTCTAGCCTTTTTCCAAAGCAGCCACGCTTATCAATTTGAGCCCGTTGGGTCCAGGCCCAAGTCGTACCTAAAGGCTATAAGCATACCGGCCGGTATTTTGGGGAAATCTAAACCATGCTTAGCTATCAAATGGCAAATGACGATCAGGTCGGCGATTTTCTTGACCTGATGCACAGCGAATTGGCTGATTATATCGAGCGCACCCTGACGTTGATGGAAATGAACTGGGAGCAGTTTTGCCAGTTAGCCCGAAAAACCGGCCAGGTGTTCTGCATTTTCATGGACGAGGCCCTGGCGGGATACTATTGGATCGAAGGGCGCAACCGGATCCTGCACCTGCACGGCATTGTGATCGCCCGCGAATACCAGGGCCAGGGGATCGGCAGCGAGGTGCTGCGGATGCTGCAGCGCAAATATGCCGGTTCGATGGTCGCGATCGAGCTGGGCGTACACGAGTCCAACTTGAAGGCGCGCTGGCTGTACGAGCGCTCCGGTTTCCGGGTGGTGCGCTGTCTGGATGACCTGGGGTACGATATTTTGCAATGCCCGCTTAATGGGTGAAGGCGGCTATGGAGCCCGGCTTTCAAAGCCGGGAATACACCTGGCTAAGCGTATCTGCGATGGAAACCGGGTTGCCGGCCAAGCCGATGGCAGTTGATAAATATAAAATGCGTAATCCACTTGGCTGGTCTCCAGGCCAATTCAAAGAATCCCCCAACCCCCTTAGGAAGGGGGCAAGAAAGGGCGCGCTATTCCCCCCTTGGAGGCTGTGAAGAAATCCGGATACGCGACGGATTCTTGGGAATCCGTGGTCCCATGGCAACGAAGATGGGCCTGAAAGTTCTTCACAGCCTCCGCAGGGGGGGATTCTTTGCATTACCAGGGCAGGTCTTTGATGGTAAGTAACGGCATCATTTTTCCGATTTTCATAAAGCACAGTACCTCCGGAAGCACACAGATCTCCTGGCCGGCGCTTTCTCGGGTTGGAAACCCGAGCTATGCTACTTTGGGTAGCCCGGCGCTGAAGAGCGGGCTCGGTCTGGAGACCGGCCCGATCACCCGATACCCAGGCGTTCTAGTTGAGCAGTGCTTTCTCGGGTTGGAAACCCGAGCTACGCTATCCAGGCGTTTAGGGCCGGAAGGAATCTGATAGCCGTAGCCCGGCTTTCAAAGCCGGGATCCGCTTGGGCGGGCGCGCTCTCGGGTTGGAAACCCGAGCTATGCTACTTTGGGTAGCCCGGCACTGAAGAGCGGGCTCGGTCTGGAGACCGGCCCGATCACCCGATACCCAGGCGTTCTGATTGAGCAGCGCTCTCTCGGGTTGGAAACCCGAGCTACGCTGCCTAAACGCTTTGGGTAGCCCGGCGCTGAAGAGCGGGCTCGGTCTGGAGACCGGCCCGATCACCCGATACCCAGGCGTTCTGGTTGGGCAACGCGCTCTCGGGTTGGAAACCCGAGCTACGTTCCCTAAACGCTTGGGGTAGCCCGGCGCTGAAGAGCGGGCTCGGTCTGGAGACCGGCCCGATCACCCGATACCCAGGCATTCTGGTTGGGCAGCGCGCTCTCGGGTTGGAAACCCGAGCTATGCTACCTGGGCCGGGTGACTGCCAAACCTGCCGCAGCGGGCTATTTACCGTTACCGGGGGTACGAGCCTAAAATGCGCAGGTAGGTGGCAAATTCTTCCAGGTTGGCCAGCGCGTTCTGGACCACTTTATCCTGAATGCTGCCGATCAGGTCGATGTAAAAGAAATATTCCCAGGGTTTGCCCGTCAGGGGGCGCGACTCGATCTTGGTCAGGTCGATGTCGCGCAGGGCAAAGACGCTCAGGGCGCGGTAGAGCGCCCCGGCGTGATTTTGCAGCGAGAACACCAGCGAAGTCTTGGCATTTTGGGCCGGATCGGCCGGCTCACGGGAGATGATCAGGAAGCGGGTAAAGTTGGCCTCCATGTCCTCGATGCTCTCGGCCAGGATCTGCATACCGTACAAGACGGCCGCCTGGCGGGAAGCGATCGCAGCCACCTGCGGGTCGCCGGCGTCCTTGACCAGCTTGACGCTGCCGGCAGTATCGTACACCGGCTCGATCTCCACGCCCGGCAGCGCGCGTAGATAGCCATCGCACTGGGCCAACGCCTGGGGGTGGCTGATGACTTTACGCACATCCTCCATACGCGTTCCCGGCAGGCCGATCAGGCAGTGCGAGACGCGCAGGTAGTGCTCACCGGTGACGTAAAGCTGGTTGTGCAGCAGCAGGTCGTAGTTCTGGTGGATGCTGCCGGCCAGCGAGTTCTCGATGGGGATAAAGCCGTTGTCGCATTCGGACTGGTTGACGGCGTCAAAGACATCGTTGAAGCTGGCGCAGGGCAGCGTCTCGCAGCCCGCGGGGTAATGCTCGCAAACGGCAGCCTCCGAATAGGCGCCGTGTTCTCCCTGGAAAGCTGTTTTCATTCGTTTACGTAATCCAGCCAGGCCGCGTAGCGGTCGGTTTCACCGCGGGCGGCTGCGTGGAAGCCTTTCTGTAATGCGCGGGTGATCGGGCCCATGCTGCCGGCACCGATGGTGCGGAAATCGATCTCGCACACGGCGACCACCTCGGCGGCAGTGCCGCAGACGAAGACCTCATCGGCCGTGTAGAGCATATCCCGGCCGAGGGACTGTTCGGCCACCTTGTAGCCCAGGTCGTTTGCCACGGCAATGAGCGAATTGCGGGTGATGCCCTCCAGCACGGTGGCCAGGGGCGGGGTGTAAATGGTGCCGCGGCGGACCACAAAGATATTTTCACCGGAGCACTCGGCCACGTAACCCTGCGGGTCGAGCATGATGGCCTCATCAAAGCCCAGGCGGAGTGACTCGGTCTTGGCCAGGGTGCTGTTGGTGTAATTGCCGGTGGCCTTGGCCTTAATCATGTTCACGTTGGGGTGATGGCGGGTGAACGAGGAGACGTTGGCGCGGATACCTTTCTCCATGGCCTCTTCGCCCAGGTAGCTATCCCAGCGCCAGCCGGCGATACCAACTTTGGCCACGCCGCTGTCCAGGTTAAGGCCGGGGATCTCGCTATCGAGGTAGATCAGGGGGCGAATGTAGCAGGAGGCGAATTCGTTGGCCTTGACCATATCCTTGGTGGCCTGGCACAGCTCATCGACGCCGTAGGGCAGGCTGCGAAAGCCGAGCACCTGGGCGGACTGGATCAGGCGCTTCATATGGTCGCGCAGGCGAAAGACGGCCGGGCCACGGCTGGTGGCGTAACAGCGAATCCCCTCGAAAACGCCTAAACCGTAGTGCAGAGCCGGTGAAAGGAAAGGTACCGTTGCTTTTTCATATTCGACCATTTGGCCGTCCATCCAGATATATTTTATATCTACCGACATGGAATTTCTCCTCGTTTCAATGATATTTTGGTTGGCAAGAATTTAAGAAAAATGAGAATTGAACACCGGAATCTTGCTCCTTCCCCATTTTTGGGGAAGGCCGGGATGGGGGCGCAGTCCCCGGCCGGCCAGTGCGCCTCCCGGCCGGCGCCGGCCCTCACCCCTGGCCCTTCTCCCAGAACGGGAGAGGGGAAAGAGCCCGGTGACGTGAGCCTGGATAACCGAAGGCTTTGCCCCCCTTCCCCGCTTCCCCCCAAATCAAAACCCGATTTGGAGGGAAGAGCTTGATCCCTCCCCTAAAATCCGCACTTTGGATTTTGGGGGAGGTTAGGAGGGGGCACTTCCCTCGCAGGCCAGGGCGCCTCTCGACCAGCGCGAGCCCCCGCCTCCATCCCCCCTTCGTAAGGGGGGATGGAGGGATTTTCTTTAAAGTTCAATCACAAACAACTTATTCCAAATAGCCCAGGATCGCGTCCGTCATTTGCTGAGTGGACAGGGACCCGCCCAGGTCGGCCGTGCGATTACCGGCCGCGACGGCCTGTTCCACGGCCGATTCGACCGCGGCGGCCTCTGCGGAGAGGTCCAATGAATAGCGCAGCAGCATGGCCACGCTCATCACCGTACCGATCGGGTTGGCGATGCCTTTGCCGGCAATATCCGGCGCCGAGCCGTGGATGGGCTCGTACAGGCCCGGACCGCCGGAGCCCAGCGAAGCCGAGGGCAGCAGGCCCATCGAGCCGGCCAGCACCGAGGCCTCGTCGGTGAGGATATCGCCGAACATATTTTCGGTCACAATTACGTCGAAGCCGGCCGGGTTGGCCACCAGGCGCATGGCAGCCGTATCGACCAGCATGTGTTCCAAGGCTACGTCCGGGTAGCGCTCATGAACCTGCACGGCCGTCTGGCGCCACAGGCGGGACGACTCCAGCACGTTGGCCTTATCCACCGAGGTGACTTTGCTGCGCCGCTGGCGCGCCAGGCGAAAGGCCAG
The DNA here is from genome assembly GCA_963704755.1 of uncultured Chloroflexia bacterium. Classification (GTDB taxonomy): domain Bacteria; phylum Chloroflexota; class Anaerolineae; order Anaerolineales; family Anaerolineaceae; genus Bellilinea. The sequence goes on along the minus strand of OY969938.1, from coordinate 2,705,559 downwards.
GTCCACCACCCGTTCGATCTCATCGTCGCGGTATTCCAGGGTGTCCACGGCGCGAGTGTGCCCGTCCACCTGGCTGCGGCCGCGCGGCTGGCCAAAATACAGCCCGCCGGTCAGCTCGCGCACTACCAACAGGTCCACCCCGGCCAGGCGTTCCGGCCGCAAGGGGGATGCGTCCAGCAAGGAGGGGTACAGCTTGACCGGGCGCAGGTTGCCAAAGGCGCGCAGCCCCTTGCGCAGGGCCAGCAGCCCTTGCTCCGGGCGCACCGCCGCGGTGGGGTCATCCCACTTGGGCCCGCCGACGGCCCCCAAAAGGACGGCCGACCCGGCCTGGGCATTGCCGAGCGCTTCTTCGGTCAGGGCGGTGCCGTAGCGGTCGATGGAACAGCCGCCGATCAGGCTCTCGCTATAGGTAAAATGATGGCCATAACGCTGGGCAATCTTATCCAGGACCTGGCGGCCGGCTGCGACCACCTCAGGCCCGATCCCGTCTCCGGGCAACAATGCAATTGTAGCTTCCATGAATTCGTTCCTGTGGTACCCACCCTAAAGCGCGGCAGCACCCGGCCAGAAATCGACCGGCCGGGCCTGTTTGCGCGTTCAGGCGGATACTTTTTCTGAGATTGGTTCTTCTTCCGGCTGGTCGAGCACCATCAGGCCGTATTCGACCGAATCGTACAGGGCCTGCCAGCTTGCTTCGATAATATTGGTGCTGGCTCCCACCGTGCTCCAGTGATGCGATCCGTTGCGGTTCTCGATCAGCACACGAGTCTGGGCATTGGTTCCGTGGTTTCCATCGAGTATACGCACCTTGTAATCCGAGAGGTGGAATTTTTCCACCTGGGGATAACGGGCCACCAGGGCCTTGCGTAAGGCCAGGTCGAGCGCATTGACCGGGCCGTTCCCTTCGGCGGCTGTATGGACCACCAGCCCATCCACGCACACTTTGACGGTAGCCTCGGCAAAGATGCCGCGTCCCTGGCGATGCTCCACCTGGGCGGCAAAATCGATCAGCTCGAACAACGGTCGATAGTCATCTTCCTGGCGTTTGAACATCAAGATCACCGAGGCATCCGCCGCCTCGAAGGAGAAGCCCTGGGATTCCAGTTTCTTGATGGTGTTGAGCACCGTGGTGACTTTTTCAGGCGAGGGCAAGGTAATGCCGTACTCTTCCATTTTGCTGAGCAGGTTGCCCCGCCCGGACAGCTCCGAAACGATCACCTCACTGCGGTTGCCAACCAGCTCGGGTTGGATGTGCTGGTAGGAACGCGGGTTACGGCGCATGGCCGCCACGTGGATGCCGCCCTTGTGGGCAAAAGCAGCCCGGCCAACGTAAGGCAACTGCTCATCGGGGGTCAGGTTAGCCATTTCGGCCACAAAGTGGGAAAGGTCGAACAGGTAGGCCAGCTTACCCGGTTGGAGGGCTTCGTAGCCCAGCTTTAGCTCCAGGTCCGGCAGGATGGAGCACAGGTTGGCGTTGCCGCAGCGCTCCCCGTAGCCGTTGATGGTACCCTGCACCTGCACACAGCCTTCGCGGATGGCGGCCAGCGAGTTGGCCACCGCGCACTCGCCGTCGTTGTGAGCATGGATGCCCAGGTCCCCTTCCACCTGGCTGCGCACCGTCCGGACGATCTCGCTGATCTCCCAGGGCATGGACCCGCCGTTGGTATCGCACAGCACCAGGGTCACCGCGCCGCCGCGATGGGCGGCCTGCAAAGTCTGGAGCGCATATTCGGCGTTCTCTTTATAGCCGTCGAAGAAGTGCTCGGCATCGTAGATAACCTGGCAGCCGTTCTGGGTCAGGTAAGCCACGCTTTCTTCGATCATGCGCAAGTTATTTTCCAGGGTCGTACGCAGCACGTCGGTGACGTGCAGGACCGAAGTCTTGCCGACCACCGCGGTCCAGCCCACGCCCGAGGCCATTAAAGCCTGGATATTGGCATCCTCGGCCGGCTGTTTATCGGCCTGGCAGGTCGAGCCAAAGGCCACGATCCTGGCGTTCTTCCAGGTCATTTCGCCCGCCCGGCGGAAGAACTCGGCGTCCTTGGGATTCGAACCCGGCCAACCACCCTCAATGAAATCCACCCCGATCTCATCCAGCCGTTGGGCTATGGTCAATTTATCGTTGCAGGAAAGGGAGATGTCTTTCCGTTGGGTCCCATCCCGCAAAGTCGTATCATAGATTTGGATTTTCATGAGAGCTAACCTTTCCTCTAACACTAAAAGAGATTGACCACGGATATACACAGATGGACACAGATTATTCTTTTAATAACTCCTTTCTTCCGAAAGGGGCTGTATGTAGGATGCGGTATTGCCGCATCCTACATACAGCATTCTCCTTTTATCTTTATTCCAATATCAGTGTTTGTCTGTGTATATCTGTGGTTCATTATCTTTTTTTGTGAATCTTTCTTTGCTCTGTGTTCTCCGTGCCTCCGTGGTTAATTTCTTATCCGCGGGCAGCTTCGTAGGCTTCGATCTGGGGGGCCAGGTCGAGCAGGTAGCCCAACTGGTCCAGGCCTTTGAGCAGGCAAGTCTTGGAAAATTCGTCGATCGGGAACGCGGCCTGGGTGCCGTCCGGCAGGCTGAGGGTCTGGTTCTGCAAATCTACCGTGACTTCGGCCCGCGGGATTTCGATCAGCTCGTCCACCAGGCGGTGATACGCCTCGCTGTCGATAATCACCGGCAGCAAGCCGTTTTTAAGGGAATTATTGCGGAAAATATCGCCGAAACTGGTCGCCACCACGGCGCGGAAGCCGAAACCGCCCAGCGCCCAGGGAGCATGCTCGCGGGAGGATCCGCAGCCAAAATTGCGCCCGGCCAGCAAGATTTGCGCGCCCTGGTTTTCGGGCTGGTTGAGGCAAAAATCCGGCTTGGGGGAGCCATCGGGCAGGTAGCGCCAGTCGGCAAACAGGGAATTTCCCAAACCGGCTTTATCGGTCGTCTTGAGGAAACGCGCCGGGATGATCTGGTCGGTGTCCACGTCGTCCATGGGCAGGACTACTACCCGTGATTTCAAGGTCGTAAATGGGTTCATAGAGTTTCCTCTCAAAGATTGACCACGCCGGCTTGCATGACCCGGCGGGGGTCGGCCACACGCCCGGTAAGCGCCGTTGCGGCGGCGGTCAGCGGACTGGCCAGGAAGGTGCGCCCGCCCTTACCCTGGCGCCCTTCGAAATTGCGATTGCTGGTGCTCACGGCGTACTGACCCGGTTCGAGCTGGTCGCCGTTCATGGCAATGCACATGCTGCAGCCGGGCTCACGCCATTCGGCCCCGGCTTCGCGGAAGATACGGTCGAGACCGGCGGCTTCGGCCTGGCGTTTGACCTCTTGCGAGCCAGGCACCACCAGCACACGCAGCCCTTCGGCTACCCGGCGGCCTTCCATAAGCCTGGCAGCGGACTGCAAGTCGGTAAAGCGGCCATTGGTGCACGAACCGATGAAGACCACGTCCACGGCGTGCCCTTCCAGGGATTCACCGGGGCGCAGGCCCATGTAAGTCAGTGACTTTTCCAGGGCGGCTTTCTGGTCGGCATCCTTCACCCCGGCGGGGTCAGGGACCCGCCCACTGATGGGGATGCTCATGCCCGGGTTGGTGCCAAAGGTGACCATCGGCTCGAGCGCGGAAACGTCCAGGATGACACTGCGGTCGTAAACTGCGCCTTCGTCGCTGGGCAGCGCACGCCATTCAGCCAGGCTGCGTTCCCAGGCCTCTCCCTGGGGGGCATAAGGCCGGCCGGCCAGGAATTGGAAAGTGTTTTCGTCCGGGGCGACCATACCGGCCCGTGCGCCGGCTTCAATGGACATATTGCAAATGGTCATGCGCTCTTCCATGCGCATGCCGCGGATGGCCGAACCGGTGTATTCAAACACGTGGCCAATGCCACCGCCCACGCCGATCTTGCCGATCAGCGCCAGGATCACGTCTTTGGCGGTTACACCGGCCGGCAGGCTGCCGTCCAGGCGGACCTCCATGCTGCCCGGCTGCCATTGCAGCAGGCACTGGGTGGCCAGCACGTGCTCCACCTCGCTGGTGCCTATCCCGAACGCCAGGGCGCCAAAAGCGCCGTGAGTGGAGGTGTGGCTGTCGCCGCAGACGATGGTCATACCCGGTTGGGTCAGGCCCAGCTCAGGCCCGATGATGTGGACCACACCCTGGTGGGGGCTGTCCAACCCGTACAGGTTGATGCCGAAATCGCGGCAGTTCTCTTCCATCTGGTGGATCTGGCGGGTGCTCATCTCGTCGGCGAAGGCCAGGCGGCCCAGGGATGTGCCATTCGAGCGGGTGGGCACACCGTGGTCGATGGTGGCCACCGTACGCTCCGGCCGGCGGATCTTGAGGCCGTGCGCGCGTAAACCGCTGAAGGCCTGCGGCGAGGTCACTTCGTGGACCAGGTGCAGGTCGATGTACAACACGGCCGGTGCGCCGCTTTGGGCCACCACCACATGTTTATCCCAGATTTTTTTGAATAATGTTTCAGGCTTCTTCAAAGAGGACATAAGGGCTTCCTACCGGTAAATAAGGTTCTACAGCTGCTGCGACGGCAAACTCCTGCACGCTTTCCACAGGCATAAACGCGGACACGTCCCACGCACCCGGGATGGTGCGGGGTTCCGGGAACGATTCGGCGGGCTTTTCCCGCATAGACTCGGCTGTGAATGAATTCTCGGGGCTCATGATTTTTTCCTTCCTTTGGCCTTGCTCATAAATCCGGCCCAACCCAGGGGCTGGGGTCTTTCCGCGCCGTTTGTGCGGCTACCAGACCGGTTTGATAACGAGTTTTTTGTATCCCTGCCGGGCGGAAATGCCGCCCGGCAGGGTAAAGGATCAATTAGTTGTGGCTACACTCTCCACCGAGGCATATTCGGGCTCACCGTAGCGCCCATTGGCCACCAGCATTTTATTGAGGGCCGAAAGATAAGCCTTGGCGCTGGCCACCACGATATCGGTATCAGCGCCGTAGCCGCCGTAGGAACGCGGCTGGTCGGTTTCCTTTTGGGCATCCACCGAGGAACTGCCTTCCTCGGATTGGAGCCGTACGGTCACTTCACCCAGGGCGTCGATGCCCTCGGTCACCGCGTGGATGACGAATTCCTGGAGGGTGTTGCTCTCCTGGACGATCGTGTCGATGGCCTTGTAGGCCGCATCCACCGGGCCGGTGCCGATGCTGGCGCATACGTGCAGGTTGCCCTGCGGGTCGCGCAGGCGGACTGAGGCGGTCGGCATGCCCATGGTGCCGCAGGCGACCTGCAGCCCGTCCAGAACGAACAGTTCACGGGGCTGGTACAACTCATCCGTCACCAGCGCTTCCAGGTCCGAGTCGGTGATCAGCTTCTTCTTATCGGCCAGGGCCTTGAAACGCTCGAAGATCTGGTCCATCTCGCTCTCGTCCAGGGCGTAGCCCATGGAGGCCAGGCGGGCCTTGAGAGCGTGCCGGCCGGAGTGCTTGCCCATCACCAGGCGCGACTGGCTGGCGCCTACGTCCTGCGGGCGCATGATCTCGTAGGTCTGCTGGTTCTTGAGGATGCCATCCTGGTGGATGCCGGCCTCGTGAGCAAAAGCATTGGCTCCGACGATGGCCTTGTTGGGCTGGACGACCATGCTGGTGTAATTGCTGACTAGTTTGCTGATGCGGGTGAGCTGGGTGGTATCGATGCCGGTGGACAGGCCCATGACGTTCTCACGGGTGTGCAGCGCCATGACCACCTCTTCCAGGGCGGTGTTCCCGGCGCGCTCGCCGATGCCGTTGATGGTGACCTCGGCCTGGCGGGCGCCGGCCTCCAAACCGGCCAGGGTATTGGCGGTAGCCAGGCCCAGGTCGTTGTGGCAGTGCACCGATACGATGCAGTTCTGGATGCCAGGCGTGTTGCGGATGATCCCGGAGATCAGCCCGCCGAACTCGGCCGGCAGGGTATAGCCGACCGTATCGGGGATATTCAGGGTAGTCGCCCCGGCCTTAATAGCCTCTTCCAGCACTACATACAGGAAGTTCGGGTCACTGCGCCCGGCGTCTTCCGGGCTATATTCCACGTCTTCACACAGGCTGCGGGCCAAGGTAACCATCTCGCGCACCCGCTCCAGTACCTGTTCGCGGGTCATTTTTAGCTTGTACTGCATATGGATATCGGAAGTGGCCAGGAAGGTGTGGATGCGCGGCCGGGCGGCGTAGCGGACCGCCTCCCAGGCCTTTTCGATATCGTTTCGGGTGGTTCGGGCAAGGCCGCAAATGACCGGCGTGCGCAGTCCATCGCTGGATTTGCCCACTTCGATGGCGATCCGCCGGACGGCCTCCAGGTCATCCGGCGAGGCGGCCGGAAAGCCGGCCTCGATCACGTCCACACCCAGGCGAGCCAGGCCGCGGGCCACTTCCAGCTTTTCGGCGCTGGTCATGGTGGCCCCGGGAGACTGTTCGCCATCTCGCAGGGTTGTATCAAAAATACGCACGGTATTCGTTTGCATGCGCTTGCCTCCTTCCGGGTATCAGGCCAGTTCTTTCCAGTTTTCAGGCCGCAACTCGCGTACGGCTGCACCGGCCCGCCACATCTCGGATTCTCGTAACTGGCGCAGTTCTTCTTCCAGTTTTTCCTTGTAATCCGCGGCGCTGTTGGCCTCGATCACGATGCGGGTCTCTTCGCCTTTGGCGACACTGTCGTAGAGCTGGTCGAACACCGGCTGTACGGCTGCCTGGAAACGCGGGGACCAATCCAGTGCGCCGCGTTGGGCAGTGGTACTGCAATTGGCATACATCCAATCCATGCCTTTGGCGGAAACCAGGCGGATCAGGCTCTGGGTCAATTCCTCGACAGTTTCGTTGAAGGCCTCGCTGGGGCTGTGGCCGTTCTTGCGCAGGGTGGCGTATTGGGCTTCCATGATGCCGTCCAGGGCGCCCATCAGCACACCGCGTTCGCCGGTCAGGTCACTGTACACTTCGTGCTTGAAGGTCGTGGCGAACAAATAACCCGAGCCGATGGCGATCCCCATGGCCAGGGTGCGTTCTTTGGCGCGGCCGGTGTAATCCTGCTCCACTGCAAAGCTGCTGTTGATGCCGCTGCCATCCAGGAAGTTGGCCCGTACACTGGTGCCGGATCCCTTGGGGGCGACCATGATCACGTCCACGAATTCCGGAGGATAGATGCCGGTCTGTTCGTTGTAAACCATGCCGAAGCCATGCGAGAAATACAGCGCATCGCCTTTGTGCAGGTGAGGTTTAATGGCGGGCCAGGTCAGTTTTTGACCGGCGTCGGAAACCAGATACTGGATCGTCGTGCCACGTTCGGCCGCCTCTTCCAGTGAAAAGAGGGTTTCACCCGGCTTCCAGCCATCTTGAAGGGCCTTGTTCCACGAGCGACCGCCGCTGCGGGCGCCTACGATCACATTAATGCCGTTATCGCGCATGTTGAGCGCCTGGGCCGGTCCCTGGACACCATAGCCGAGCACGGCCACGACTTCATCGCGCAAGACTTCGCGCGCTTTTTCAAGGGGGAATTCATCGCGGGTGACAACTTCTTCTTCAACGTTTCCAAACTTTATTTGTGCCATCTTTTGTCTCCGTAAAAAATAATTTTTCTGGTAACTGCTCAAGCCAGTTTAGTGAGAAAACTGAGCAGCCTCATACGCTGGTTCAAGCCGCTTGGTTAAACGGCCATCTCATTTTCGACCTGGGCGGCCTGCCAATAAACCGCATTGGGGTAGAGCGGTTCGGCTCCGCGCGCCATGGTCACAATGCCGGTGCGGGCCATTTCAATGATCCCGTACGGGCGCAAAACATCGATAAACCCGTTGACTTTATCTTCGTCGCCGGTGATCTCGATAATGAGCGAATTGGTGGTCACGTCGATGATGCGGGCGCGGAACACGTCCACAATCTGCATGACGTGGGTGCGGGTCTCCGGGCTGGCGCTGACCTTGATCATGGCCAGGTCGCGGGCGACGCTGGGCACGTGGGTCAGGTCGAACACCTGGATGACGTTGACCAGTTTGTACAGGTAAGCGATCAAGCGTTCCGAGCTGGTTTCATCGCTGTTGACCACGATGGTCATGCGCGAAACACCCGGCTGTTCGGTGTGGCCAACCGTGAGCGATTCGATGTTGTATGCACGCCGCCGGAACAAGGATGCGACCCGGTCCAACACGCCCGGTTTATCTTCGACTAAAGTGACTAAAGTATGTTGCATGGTCCTTCTCTCCACTAAATGTGTCCCTGGGAATAGATCTTTCCTGGCCGCAGGGGCTCCCTGATTACATGTCTTCAAATATCCGATTGGGGACCGGCCGGCGGATCATCTGGCTCAAATCCTGGCCGCTGGGTACCATCGGGTACACACTGTCTTCTTTTTCGACACGGAAGTCCACCACGACCGTGCCCTCGGTCTGCTGGGCGTTGCGAATGGCGCTCTCGACCTCGGCGCGGGTGGTCACGCGCGTGCCGGTCAAACCGTGGGCATCGGCGATCTTGACGAAATCGGGGCTGCGCATGGGCGTTTCGGAATAGCGCCGGTCGTAGAAGAACTCCTGCCACTGGCGCACCATGCCCAGGTAGCCGTTATTGATGATGGCCACGTTGACTTTGATGCCTTCTTGGGCAGCGGTGGAAAGCTCGGCCTGGGTCATCTGGAACCCGCCGTCGCCGGCAATGACCCATACCTCGGCTTCCGGGCGGGCGAATTTGGCGCCAATGGCGGCCGGCAGGCCAAAGCCCATGGTCCCCAGGCCGCCGGAAGTGACCAGGGTGGGTTTATCCAGGCGGTAGTACTGGGCGGTCCACATCTGGTGCTGGCCCACGTCGGTCACGATGATGGTGTCGCGGCCGGTGAAACGCCACAGGTCGTGGATCACGTGGGCAGCGTACAAATGGCCATCGTCGGGCAGGTTTTGAATATCGCGCACCGAGCTGTCGCTCTTCATCTCGTCGATGGCGGCCATCCATTCGCTGTGGTCGCATTTCTCGGTGTAATCGAGCAGGGTGGAGAGGGTGTCGTGCAGGTCGCCGACCAGGGCCACGTCGGCCTTGACGTTCTTGTTGATCTCGGAGGGGTCGATGTCGCAGTGGATCTTACGGGCCTTGGGGGCGTAGGTGCTCAACTCACCGGTGACCCGGTCATCGAAGCGCATGCCAAATGCCAGCAGCAGATCCGATTCCTGGATGGCGTTGTTGACCCAGGCCTCGCCGTGCATACCCATCATGCCCAGGTTGAGGGCGTGGTTGGAGGGGATGGCGCCCAGCCCCAGCAGGGTCAGGGCGATAGGGGTCTGAGTGCGCTCGGCGAACTCACGCAGCTCGCGCATGGCGCCGGAGAGGATCACACCCCGGCCGGCCAGGATGATCGGGCGCTTGGCCTGGTGGATCATCTCGACGGCCATCTCGAAATCGTGCGGCAGGGGGCTGAGATCGGGCCGGTAGCCGGTCATATGGATGGGACGGTCGTCGTACTCCCAGTCGATGAACTTCTGCTGGGCGTCTTTGGTGATATCGACCAACACCGGGCCGGGGCGGCCGGTGCGGGCGATGTAGAAGGCCTCGCGCAAGGTGTGGGTGATATCTTCGGCCTGGGTGACCAGGTAATTATGCTTGGTGATCGGCAGGGTGATGCCGGTCACATCGGTTTCTTGAAAAGCATCGTAGCCCAGGAACTTGCTAACCACCTGGCCGGTGATAAACACGGTGGGCGACGAATCCATCATGGCGGTGGCAATGCCGGTGACCAGGTTGGTCGCGCCCGGTCCCGAGGTGGCCATGGCGACGCCAACTTTCCCACTTACACGGGCGTAGGCATCGGCCATGTGCGAGGCTCCTTGTTCGTGGCGAGTCAATACATGATGGATGGGAACATCCGGAAGAGCATCGTAAATCGGCAGGTTGGCCCCGCCAGGATACCCGAAAACGACATCCACCCCTTCACGTCTTAAGACTTCCCAGAGAATATGAGCACCGTTTAGTTTCATGACACCTCCAAAATAATTGAACGAACTTCTAAAAATAACCACGGAGACACAGGGGGCACAGAGAAAATCTTTTTTAAGAACATTTGATATTCTTTGTAACTGCTCCAACGCATATTAAGGCGTTACCGAATTTGAGGCGTTCTTAAACTTAGGCTGAGCAGTTACGATTTTTTCTTATTTCTCTCTTCTTCTCCGTGTCCTCCGTGGTTGAAATATCTCCGTAGTTGAAATTTCTTCCGGGTTCGGGAGGGCCTCAGCCTTTGGCGTATCTGAAGCCCTCCTGCGCAGAACTTACTTTATAAAGAATCCTCCAGTACCGCACCTCTGTCGGCACTGGTGACGAATTGGGCATAACGACGCAGCCAGCGGCCCGGGGCATGGATCTCGAAGGGCGGCAGGGCAGCCAGGCGGCGGCTGATTTCTTCGTCGCTGAGGCGCACATTCAAGGTACGCGCATCCAGGTCAAGCTCGATCATGTCGCCGTTCTGTAAGGCGGCGATGGGGCCGCGCGCAGCGGCTTCGGGTGAAACGTGGCCGATGCAGGCCCCGCGAGTGCCGCCGGAGAACCGGCCGTCGGTGATCAGGGCCACTTTTTCGCCCAGGCCCATCCCCATGATCGCGCTGGTGGGGCTGAGCATCTCCTGCATACCGGGGCCGCCTTTGGGCCCTTCGTAGCGGATGACGACCACTTCGCCGGGCTGGACCTCGCCGGCCATAATGCCGGCCTGGGCCTCGTCCTGCAATTCGTAAATGTGGGCCGGCCCGCTGAAATGCCACATGGACGGGGTAACCCCGCCGGTCTTGATGACCGAGCCCTTGGGGGCCAGGTTGCCGAACAGAATGGCCAGGCCGCCGTGCTGCGAATGAGCGTTGGCGGCGTGGCGGATGACATCGTCGTTGTGGATCTCGGCCTCGGCCAGGATTTGCCCGAGGGTCTTGCCGCTGACGGTCTCACGCTCGACATGCAGCAAACCGGTGGCCGCCTGGACTTCCTTGAGGATGGCGGGGACACCGCCGGCCTCGTGCACGTCCTGCATGTGCCACTTGCCGGCCGGGCTGACCTTGCACAGGTGCGGTACCCGGTCCGACAGGCTGTTCAGCCGTTCCAGCGGATAATCGATGCCGGCTTCATGAGCGATGGCCAGCCCGTGCAGGACCGTGTTGGTCGAGCCGCCCATGGCCATATCCAAAGCAAAGGCATCATCGAAGGCTTCCAGGGTGACGATGCTGCGCGGGGTCACCTGACGTTCCACCAGGTCGATAATGCGCGTACCGGCCTGGCGGGCCAGCAATTCACGTTCCGATGTTAAAGCAAGGGCGCTGCCATTGTAGGGCAGCGCCAGGCCGAGCGGTTCCAACAAACAGTTCATACTGTTTGCAGTGAACATTCCAGAGCAAGATCCACAGGCTGGGCAGGCATTATCTTCCAAAACTTTCAGGCGGCGCGCGTCGATTTTGCCGCTTTGGAATGCGCCTACGCCTTCGAAGACCGAGATCAGGTCGATGGCTTCACCTTCGGGAGTGCGGCCGGTCGGCATCGGCCCGCCGGAGACGAACACGGCGGGGATATTGGTGCGCATGGCGCCCATGATCATGCCCGGGACGATCTTGTCACAGTTGGGGATGCAGACCATACCGTCGAAGCGATGGGCTTCGATCATGGTCTCGATGCAGTCGGCGATCAACTCGCGCGAGGGCAGCGAATACTTCATGCCGACGTGCCCCATGGCAATACCATCATCCACCGCGATGGTGTTGAATTCGAAGGGCACCCCGCCGGCTGCGCGGATGGCATCTTTGACCAGTTTACCAAATGCCTGTAAATGGACGTGCCCGGGTACGATATCGACGTACGAGTTAACCACAGCGATAAACGGCTTGCTCATATCGGCGTCGGTGAGGCCGGTGGCTTTCAACAGCGCCCGGTGAGGGGCATGATCGATCCCTTGCTTAATCTGGTTTGAACGCAACGTCTTCTCCTTTGGGTAAAAAAAAGACCGCCCATTTCCTGGGCGGTCTTTGTAAGGTTTCTTCAGACTTTTTTGAGTTTAGGTTATTTTCTCTCCCTATCAACTCGTGCCCAGGCAGGTTCACGGCGACTAATAATTAGTACCGCAAGAAGTACAATGGCCAGAATAGCAAGAGAGAGGAGGAAGTTAATCATTTGTGGTTTTTTTCCGAATGGGGGAAAGCCTTTCAAAAAGCGAAACACAGAACCAATAAAATGTTCGTTACATAGTACATAAAAAGAAAACAAATGTCAACCCTAATTATCGGATTGGGGCGATTTCTTAATAATTCATTAATGTGGAGGGGAAGGAAGAAGGCAACAAGAAGAAAAGGCAACGAGGCAACAAGGGAATTGGGTTGGAATTGCGGCTCTTAGCCCCTCTCCCGTTTCTGGGAGAGGGGTTGGGGTGAGGGCGAGGCCCTGTGCATTTGCGACGCCGGCTCATGCCTGGAAACAGCCCCCAACATCCGGGCGAAGGATTGGCCACGTTGCCGGTTTGCGTTAAAGAGCGGGCTTGTCCGACGGAAGGGAGAGACCGGCCCGATCGCTTCGGGCATACGTCGGTGCGGCCGGCTCCTATTGTTGGGTTACGGGCAACGCCCGCAAGGCAAATGCCTGGATAATAGCAAATGTTATAAAAGAGCCCGCAACCCAACCTACAGATGAGAAAGTGCGCCGGCGTAGGTTGGGTTGAACGGGCCATATGCAGCGAGTGGGTTACTGAGGCTTGAGCGAAACCCAACATCCGGGGGAAGGATTGGCCACGTTGCCGGTTTGCATTAAAGAACGGGCTTGGCCGACGGAAAGGAGGGAGAGACCGGCCCGATCGCTTCGGGCATACGTCGGTGCGGCCGGCTCCTATTGTTGGGTTACGGGCAACACCCGCAAGGCAAATGCCTGGATAATAGCAAATGTTATAAAAGAGCCCGCAACCCAACCTACAGATGAGAAAGTGCGCTGGCGTAGGTTGGGTTGAGCGGGCCATATGCAGCGAGTGGGTTACTGAGGCTTGAGCGAAACCCAACATCCGGGCGAAGGATTGGCCACGTTGCCGGTTTGCGTTAAAGAGCGGGCTTGGCCGACGGAAAGGAGGGAGAGACCGGCCCGATCGCTTCGGGCATGCGTCCATGCGGCCGGCTCCTATTGTTGGGTTACGGGCAACGCCCGCAAGGCAAATGCCTGGATAATAGCAAATGTTATAAAAAAGCCCGCAACCTAACCTACAGATGAGAAAGTGCGCCGGCGTAGGTTGGGTTGAGCGGGCCATATGCAGCGAGTGGGTTACTGAGGCTTGAGCGAAACCCAACGTACGGGGGAAGGATTGGCCACGTTGCCGGTTTGCGTTAAAGAGCGGGCTTGGCCGACGGAAAGGAGGGAGAGACCGGCCCGATCGCTTCGGGCATGCGTCGATGCGGCCGGCTCCTATTGTTGGGTTACGGGCAACGCCCGCAAGGCAAATGCCTGGATAATAGCAAATGTTATAAAAAAGCCCGCAACCCAACCTACAGACGAGAAAGTGCGCCGGCGTAGGTTGGGTTGAGCGGGCCATATGCAGCGAGTGGGTTACTGAGGCTTGAGCGAAACCCAACGTACGGGGGAAGGATTGGCCACGTTGCCGGTTTGCGTTGAAGAACGGGCTTGGCCGACGGAAGGGAGGGAGAGACCGGCCCGATCGCTTCGGGCATGCGCCGGTGCGGCCGGCTCCTATTGTTGGGTTACGGGCAACGCCCGCAAGGCAAATGCCTGGATAATAGCAAATGTTATAAAAGAGCCCGCAACCCAACCTACAGATGAGAAAGTGCGCCGGCGTAGGTTGGGTTGAGCGGGCCATATGCAGCGAGTGGGTTACTGAGGCTTGAGCGAAACCCAACATCCGGGGGAAGGATTGGCCACGTTGCCGGTTTGCGTTAAAGAGCGGGCTTGGCCGACGGAAGGGAGGGAGAGACCGGCCCGATCGCTTCGGGCATGCGTCGATACGGCCGGCTCCTATTGTTGGGTTACGGGCAACGCCCGCAAGGCAAATGCCTGGATAATAGCAAATGTTATAAAAGAGCCCGCAACCCAACCTACAGATGAGAAAGTGCGCCGGCGTAGGTTGGGTTGAGCGGGCCATATGCAGCGAGTGGGTTACTGAGGCTTGAGCGAAACCCAACTTACGGGCGAAGGATTGGCCACGTTGCCGGTTTGCATTAAAGAACGGGCTTGGCCGACGGAAAGGAGGGAGAGACCGGCCCGATCGCTTCGGGCATGCGTCGATACGGCCGGCTCCTATTGTTGGGTTACGGGCAACGCCCGCAAGGCAAATGCCTGGATAATAGCAAATGTTATAAAAGAGCCCGCAACCCAACCTACAGATGAGAAAGTGCGCCGGCGTAGGCTGGGTTGAACGGGCCATATGCAGTGAGTGGGTTACTGAGGCTTGAGCGAAACCCAACATCCGGGGGAAGGATTGGCCACGTTGCCGGTTTGCATTAAAGAACGGGCTTGGCCGACGGAAGGGAGGGAGAGACCGGCCCGATCGCTTCGGGCATGCGTCGATGCGGCCGGCTCCTATTGTTGGGTTACGGGCAACGCCCGCAAGGCAAATGCCTGGATAATAGCAAATGTTATAAAAGAGCCCGCAACCCAACCTACAGATGAGAAAGTGCGCCGGGTGTAGTCAGGCGTTGCTGCGACCCTGGTCGCGGCTCTTAGCCCCTCTCCCGTTTCTGGGAGAGGGGTTGGGGTGAGGGCGAGGCCCTGTGCATTTGCGGCGCTTCGCCTAAAACTTAATTCTCGAAAATTGCCTGGTAAAGCTGGCGGGTAGTCTCGGCCGGATCGGCGGACTGCCAGACGCGCCGGCCAATAGCCACACCCACGGCCCCGGCGGAAATGGCGTCACGGGCAAACTCGGATGCCGAGGGCTCGTTGGCCTGCTTGGGGCCGCCGGCTACGATGATCGGCACCGGCACGGAGGCAACCACCTCGCGAAATTCTTCCACATTCCCACAGTAGTTGGTTTTGATAATATCCGCACCGATCTCCATCCCGATACGGGCCGCATGGGCAATGGCCTCGGCCTGATAGCCACGGTCCATGGGGGGCATCATCTCGGCGATGACCGGCATATCATAAGCATAGGCGGCCTGAACCAGGTCGGCCAGCCAGCGGTAGATTTCAATATCCCCGTCCCGGCCGAAAAAGACCGAAACTGCCACCGCATCCGCGTCCATACGCAGGGCCGTATCCAGAGAAGCGATCGGGGTTTCCTGGGTACCCTGCTGGCTCAGCCCGGCCGTCAAGCTGAGCCGCAGCGCGACTCCCACCGAAGCGGGAATGTGCGGAGCGGCAGCTTGAATAAAACCAGGCCCGGCCAGGATCGCATTAGTGCCGCCAGCGACCACCTCTGAAACAATCCGCGCTGGCCGGTCCAGTCCTTTAACCGGGCCTAACCAGCAGGCATGATCCATTGGTGATAAGAGACAGCGTTTATTTTCTCCCACCAGCAGACGACTCAGACGTCTCGTTTTTCCAAACATGAACAATCTCCTTAGAATAATGAATGACTCTCCTGAAAAAAAGGGCTCCATTCAGGAGGTAAGAGCTATATGTGGGAGAAGCGGCGAAACCGCTTCTCCCACATATAGCGGTCTATCTTTTGAAAATAGGGCTTTTTCTGTAAACTCATGAATGATTTTTCCCGGTACCCGTTTCAGGCTGTTGCAAGATGTTCCCGAATTGAAGGTTTGCCGTGCGGGCTTCGCCCTCGCACCGCGCACCCTGTTCCCCTATTGATTTTGGAAGCGGGATAGAACCTCATCAGCAAACTCTGCCAGTTGGCAGTATTGCTGGTAGAGACGATCGTAAACCGGGTCATTCTGGCTGCTGGCCTCCACACGCTCGGCCGGCTGGAACGTCCGGAGCAACGCTTGCTCAAAAGTCACATCTTCGCCTATGGACAGGCAAGCGTAAGCGTACAAGGCGCGGGTGACCGTCTCCTGCCCGGAATACAACACCACCGGGCGCTTGCAAATTTTGGAAAATATCGCCGGCCAACCTTGAATCTCCGCCCCACCGCCGGCCAGGGCAATTTCTGTGACCGGCACGCCGCATTCCTCAAAGATATCCAGCAGATATCGCAGGCTGAATGCGACCCCTTCCAGCACGGCCCGCAGCATATGCGCCCGGCTGTGTTTGAGCGTCAGGCCGTAGAAGGAGCCGCGCAAGTGGTCGCTCCAGAAGGGACTGCGCTCACCGGAAAGAAAGGGCAGGAAAATCAGGTCGCCGGCCCCATCCGGGACCTGCATGGCCGCCGAAACGGCCGCCGAAAACGTTTCACTGGCCCCAAACAGAGTTTCATAGGCCCATTGCAGGGCTGCCCCACTGGTAGAGGAAACCCCGCCGACCAGGTTGTAAGGCAGAAGTGGATAGGTGTAAATCCTATCCACCGGGTCCTGGACGACCTGCCCGGCCGGCGATGGGCAATATACCATCGACGAACTGCCCATCGAGCAGGTTACCCGGCCCGGCGACGGCGGAGCGCCGGTCACCAGGGCGAGCACATCCCCGGCCCCCACCAGGACCTTTACATCCGGGCGCAGGTCCCAATCGCGGGCGATTTCGGGCAGCAGCGGACCGGCTTCATCGGTCGGCCGGCAGAGCGGAGGCAAAATGGCCGGGGAAATACCGGCCCATTCCAGCCGCTCGGTCGCCCAGGTCATGGACTGCCAGTCCAGCAAAGCCGCGCCGCCGGCCTCAGTACAGTCGGTCAACAGGCGGCCGGTCAGCCGGAAGCGCAGGTAATCTTTGGGCCAGAGCAGGCAGCGCACTTTGGCCATTACCTCGGGCTCGTGGCGGGCCAGCCAGACCAGCTTGGGCAGGGTATAGGTGGAGTTGAGCTGGTAGGGCGGCAGGTGAAAGGTTTGCTGCAGTTCTACGGTCTCATTTGCCGCGCGGCGGTCTAACCACAGGATGGTGGGAGGAAGGACGGCGTTGTTTTCATCCAGCAGCACTCCCGTGTGCATTTGACCGGTCAGGGCAATGACCTCGATCGCCTTGAAGCCGGCCAGGCAATCACTCAGCTCGGCGACCACTGCCTGCAAGGCCAGCCACCAATCCTGGGGATTGGCCTCGGCCCAGCCGGACTGCGGGTTGATGGAATCATAGCGCCGGGATGCGGAGGCCAGTACATCTCCGCCACGCTCATAACAAACCGCCTTGAGCGAAGAGGTGCCCACGTCAACCGCCAGCAGAAAAGGCAACCGGTCAGTCACGATCAGCCGCCGTTCACATTCATAACGACTTTCATGCCCTGGCGGTTCTTGACGATTTGGATGGCCTGGCCCAACTCTTCCAGGGGCAGCAAATGGCTGATCAGATCGAGGGTGTTTACTTTGCCGCTTTCGATAAACGAAAGGGAGTGGAAGAAATCGGCATGGGTGCTGTCGGCCGACCCGGTCAGCGAAAACTCGCCGTAATGGATCAGGTTAGGGTCGATGCGGATTTCATCTTTGGGGTAAATACCGGCGAAGATGTTCAAGCGCCCACCGGGGGCCAGCATGGGGAGGAGCTGTTCGACCAGGCGGGCCGAGCCAACGGTCAGCACGATCGCATCCGCGCCCCAGCCGTCGGTCACCTTCTTTACAAACTGGCCCAGGTCTTCTTCCTGCGGGTTGACCACCCATTCGGCACCCAGGGTCTTGGCCAGGCTGAGCCGTTCGGGGATCGGGTCGGAAACGATCACCTGAGCGCCAAAGGCGCGGGCCACCTGCATGTGCATCAGGCCAATGGGACCGGCGCCAACGACCAGTTCAAAATCACCGGGGTAAAGGTGCAGCAGGGTCTGGCCGCGGCTGACACAGGCCAGCGGTTCGGTAAAAGCGGCAGCCCTTAAATTGGTAGTGGGTTTTAGCGGGAAAATATTTTCCTCAGGAACGCACACATAATCGGCATAGCCCCCGCGGAACTGCTGGAAGGTGGGTCGTTTGCAGCGGTTTTCCCTTCCGCTACGGCAGGGTTTACAGGTGCCGCATTTGACGATCAAATCCGGGACGACCGGCTGGCCCACCTGAATGTTCTTTACCTTAGCGCCCACCGCGGCCACAATGCCGGAGACTTCGTGACCGAGCACCCGCGGAAATGCCACCGAGGACGATAAACCAGAAAACGCCCGGATATCCCACGGGCAAACGGCGGCGTAGGCCACTTTGACCAAAACTTCATTATCCTCCGGTTCGTAAACCGGGATCCTGCGAACTTCTACCTGATTGGGTTCTTCACACCACATAACGCGCATTTCTTGATCTGCCATAGGTATACCCTCCTCCAAGAATAATTTAACACCTTCCTGAAAAAATCACCGTTACTACTCGGGCTGGTTCGGAAATTAGGGGTGTTTTTATTGTTTTTCGCGTGCTTCGCAGGCGAAAAACAATAAAAACACCCCACTTTTTTGCAGCAACTGAGCAGTTACAAAATCCCTTCTTCAGGAGATAGAAGCTGTGCATAAAGAACGCGGTTATACTGCTTTTTCTATGCATAGCGATTTTCTTTAGCAAATAATGTTTCTTGAATGGATTCATTCAGGATTTAGCCTGTCCTTGCCATAAATTCCCGTCAATGTAGATGCCGGCAATATCGGCGCTGGTGGCGCGATGGACCACCGCGCTGATGACATCCTTTTGATAGGTCAGGTTGGGCGTGTGCAAGTCGAAAGCGATAAAACAGGCCCTTTTTCCCGGGGCCAGGCTGCCCAGGTCGCGATCAAGGTGCAGGGTGCGGGCCCCTGAGATGGTTGCCGCGCTCAAGATCGCGTGCGGGTCCAAAGCAGCCGCATCCCGTTCCAGGCCGCGCACCATACGCGAAGCATAGTCCATCTCACGGAACATGTCTGGGGCAGTAAACATAACGTTATCGGTGCCCAGGGCAAAACGCAAACCCCGCCTGGCCCACTCAGCCAGGGGGGGCAGGCCATCCCCTAGAATACCGTTGCTGCGCGGACAGGCTACGACCGCGACTCTCTGTGCGACCATCCGGTCAATTTCTTCTACACGGGTGTGGGTTAAATGGACCAGAAAATCCGGCTGCCAATCCAGCAATCTTTCCGCCTGCCCAATTCCGGTTTGACTGCGCGAACGAAGCTCACTTGAATAATCTTCGGCCGCGTGAGCGGCCAAAAGCTTGTGGGGATAGGCCTTACGCAGGCGCTGCAGCAAGGCCGGCGGGTACGCCTCGACATCCCGCACTCCCAGGCCATCGGCTTCTGCCAAAATGGCGTGCGCCTCGCGCTCTATTTCGAGCGGACCGGCCGCTTCCGCCATCCTGCCTAAAGCCAGCACCTGGATGGGCAATCCCTGGGCAGCCTGGCGCAGAGCGCGGACGCCTTCCAGGCCTTGCTCACGAAAATCGCCCGCGGCGATGATGCCGTTGGCGAGCATTTCACCCAGCCCGGAGCGCATCATGGCGATGTGCTCCTGAGTACCCTGGACGGACTGCAAGAAGCGATGTTTCAAGCCATCCGGTGGGTTAATCACCTGCTCGAGCGGAAGGCCCACGCCCAGTTCCTTGGCGCCGGTATCGGCTACATGGGTGTGGGCATCGATAAACATCGGGCAAAGCAGCTTACCGCTCATATCCACCCGCTGAACATCCTCTGCAATCGTTTCACCAGGCATGACAATCCGGCCGGACTGCACCAGCAGCGAGCCGGCCGGAATCACCTGAAGCTCATCGCCAGCCAGGATAGTTGCATGGGTGAAACAAATCCGCTCTGACATTGGAAGCTATTAGCCTTTCGATGCGCCCATGGTCAATCCCTGGACAAAATAGCGGTTCAAAAAGATGGAAATTAGAACTGCCGGAATTATTGCAAAGACCGAGAGGGCCGTCATACGGCCCCAACTAACATCCACCGCAGAAAACGAGGCCATAATCCCCAGCGGGATGGTCTTGGTTTTGGGGGACGTGAGCATCAGGGCAAAGAGAAAGTCATTCCAACTGTAAATGAAACAATACAGAGCTGACGAAATGATGCCCGGGATCGAAAGCGGTAGGGCTACCCGAAAGAAAGCGGAAAAGCGCGAGGCGCCATCCACCAGGGCAGCTTCTTCCATCTCTTGAGGGACATCCTTAAAATAGCTGCGCATCATCCAGACCACAAATGAGGCGTCAAAGGCGGTATCCAGCAGAATGACTGCCCAATAAGTGCCCAACAAATGGACATCCCGCATAATCAAGTAGAAGGGGATCAACATAGCCACCGGCGGCACCATCAACAAGATCAGGAAAAAGAAAGAAGAATAGTTGATGATGCGCGACTTGGAGCGGGCAATGGCATAGCCGGCCGGTACACCCAGTACCAGGGACAGAAGAGTGGTTCCGCCGGTGATAATCAAACTGTTTTTGATATAGAGCAAGCTCTTGGAATTTGCCAGGGCATCCTGAAAATTGTGCAGAGTGGGTGTAAAAAAGAACCACTGCGGGGGCAGGGAAAAGGAATCCCGTCCATATTTCAGGGAGGTGATTATCATCCAGTAAATCGGGATCATAAAAAAGGCAAAGACCAGGATGGTCAAAACGGGAATGGCTATTTTTTCAAACGTGGATTTTCGGTTCATTACACCGCCTGAGGGGTTATAACTGCTGGCGCTCAAGCACCATCACATAGATCACAGCGAGGACTCCGATAATGACCAGCAAAATGTTCGCCAACGAGGCCGCATAGCCCATATCGAAGAAGGTCATCCCAACTTTATAAATCTGGTAATTCAAGACCGTGGTTTGGGTTCCAGGGCCTCCGGCGGTCATTGCATAAATAATGTCAAAAACTTTGAATGATTGCATGGTCCGCAGCAACAGCGAAACCAGGAAGGTAGGCTTGAGCAGTGGAATGGTCAGGTAAAAAAAGCTTTGCAGACGCGAACTGCCATCCACGTAGGCGGCCTCATAAGGTTCGAGAGGCAGGCTTTTAATCCCCGCCAGAAAAATGAACATCAGCAAAGGTGTCCATTCCCAGATGTCCACCAGCATCACGGCTGCCATGACCCAACCCGGTTCGACCAGTGGGCCGCGGCCCGGATTGATGCCGAGCAACTTCAGGTAATAAGGAATGACTCCCCAATCCACACTGTAAAGTGCTTTCCAAACCAGGCCAACCACCAGGGGAGGCAAGGCCATAGGCAGGAGGAGGAAAGAACGGACGAAAGAAGTAACTGCGTTTTCGGACGCCAGGAGTTCGGCCAATAAAAGGCCCAGGATGATTTCGATAACGACCGTACCGATCACAAAAATGAAAGTCGTCTTGAACGCGCCTAGAATGACCGGGTCTTTAAAAGCCTGAATATAATTTTCCAGCCCCACAAAGGTCTTGATTTGATTGGGATCCGTCAGGCGGTAATCGAAAAAGCTGGTGACAAACGAAGAAACGAGCGGGTAAATGGCGATAACAGCGACAAATACCAGCATTGGCAACAGCAGCCTGAGGTAGGCGCCTTCTCCCATCATATAATGTTGGTATCTTCGGGCAAACGAAGTTTTCAATACCATCCTCCACAGGAGAAGATGGGATGCCCTCATAAAAGCACCCCATCCTCTCAGTTGAATCTCAACGGAAATTT
Organism: uncultured Chloroflexia bacterium; assembly: GCA_963704755.1. Classification (GTDB taxonomy): domain Bacteria; phylum Chloroflexota; class Anaerolineae; order Anaerolineales; family Anaerolineaceae; genus Bellilinea. The sequence continues at coordinate 2,684,012 of OY969938.1, read as the reverse complement.
ACTGCCAGTTCTTCTCTATTTGGGCCTGGGCTTTATCCAATGCGCTTTGGGCGGTATCCTGGCCAACCAGGAAAGAGTTGACGTAGGTACCCAGGGCGTCTTCGATAATGCTGTATTGTGGAATACGTGGGCGGTAATTGCCGTCGCCGTTTTGGAATGATTTGAGCAAAATGGGCATCCAGGGCAGTTCATTGACGATCTCAGGATCGGTCATGGTGCTGGTGCGCAGCGGTGGGCCGCGGTGGGTTACCCATTCTTTCTGAACGTCCGGGGAAGACAGCCACTTGATGAATTCCCAGGCAGCTTCCTGTTTGACCGGATCCGAATCGGCATTGATGGCAATTCCCCAACCACCAAAGCCATATTTCGGGGACATCCCTTCGGAAACAGGGGCGTAGGTGATATCCACTTTGCCGACGACCTTGGAGATGGTCGGGTCTTCGTAGTCGTTCCGCGAGATGCTCCAGCCTTCCATCATAGCAACCTGGCCTTCTTTGAAGGCAGTCTCGCGCTGATCCCACCAGTAGTCCGCGTTGCCGGGAGGGGCGTAATTGAACAGGCTACCGAAGTACTCAAGGGTCTTGACGTTTTCGGGGGTGTTAACTTTAGCCATGCCGTTTTCGTCCAGGATCGTGCCGCCGTGCTGCTGCACATAGGCCATGAAATCCTGTGCACCCGCAGACCCGGCGCCCAACAGGGCGATGCCATAAACGCCATTAGCAGGATCGTTCAACTTCTCGGCATCCGCCAGAAGTTCTTCCTGGGTGGTGGGGGGCTGCAATCCGGCCGCCTCGAACAGGTCGGTGCGGTAATTGAGCACATTCGCGTACCCGCCCAGGGGGAAGGAATACTGGTGCCCTTCGTACTCACCCTGCGTCCACATCACCGGCAGGATGTCATCGGGATTAATTTCGTCCTTGTCCCTGGCGATGAGGTCGGTCAAATCGAGGGTGTTTTTGTTGGCGGCAAACTGGCCCGACCAGACGATATCGGTGGTCACGAGATCGTATTGGGCACTGTGAGCCACAAAATCAGCCGTGAGCTTTTGATACAGGTCAGTGTAGCCAAGCTCATCCATGGTGACGATGATACCGGTCTCTTCCTGGAATTTGGGGAGCAAATAGCGGAAAGCCTCGATATACTGATCGGTCATGGAAGCCAGGGATAACTCAACGCCTGCATAGGGTTGTTCAACCTGGGTGGGTTCGGCTGGGGTGGTTGGCTCCGGGGCAGCAACAGTATCAACAACCGCTGCAGTGGGTGCAACAACCGCTGTGGTAGGTTCGGCCGTCGCAGGTGCAGACGGGGCGGATTGACAGGCACTTAAGAACATTGATGCCAAGACAACAATCATCAAACTGGTTCTCAAAATCTTTTTCGCCATCGGTCTAACTCCTTCTCTCCTAACAAATTCTGCTCCAATAGAATAATGATGTTCATGGTGGATACTTAAATCGAATAACACCTCCTCTCAAAAGGACATGAACGGGCAGCAAAGGTTTATGTAGTTTGTGAATTAGCCTGGGAATGCCTTCTCACCCGCAGAGAAGACCTGTTGAGGGTTACCCTTCCTGGTGAAGCGAATACTTATAGCGCTCACCAGAACTGATCACCTGGGAATATTCAACCGGTAAATGATTCAGGGTGTATGCCATGCTTTCCACCATTAAAAGAGCAGCTCCCACCGGGGTGTTGAGCAAGGCAGCTCGCTCCTCATTGGCCTGGATTGCGCCAATGACTTTATCAGCTTCTATTAATTGGAGCCCTTTACGCGCAAGCAAGGACCACAAGGATATGGATAAATTTAGTTCTTCTTCGGTAATGGTCGTGCCGACCGGTAAATTGATATAAGAGATATTTACAGCAATGGGTAAATTCCCCGCCAGGCGCAGCCGGTAGATGTAAAGCAAGAGCTGGTTGGGCTGGGAGTGGAACATTTCAGCCACAAAAGGCGGCGGCGTTTTGAGGCCAAAATCCAGTAACCTGGAGGTTACCTCCTGGCCGCGTTCCTGCATATCTTCCGAAAAGCTGGTCAGGCGGGAAAGCCCGCGTTTGATGCGGGTGCGCAAGACAAATGTGCCCTTTCCGGCAATGCGGTTGATATACCCTAAATGTTCCATTTCCTGCAAAGCCCGCCGCACCGTGGCCCGGCTGATGGCGTATTCCTTCATCAGGTCCATTTCGGGCGGTATCGGCGTGCCGGGCTGGAATTCTCCATTCTCAAAGCGCTCGAGCATGCACTGTTTAAATTGATGGTGAAGGGGAACAGGGGAACGGCGATCGAGGTATTCCATTCAGGTTATCCTCAACAGGGGTCATGTACGCTCATAATAATGTACGTACATTTCGGTTTCATTATAGCCAGTCAATTGAGCAGAGTCAATAAGGAAAATGAGAAAAGTTATAACGTGATTTAGTGTTTCAGTGTTTCAGTGAATTAGTGTTTCGGGGGTTCAGGGGGGTCGGTGGGTCGGTGGTTCGGTGGTTCGGTGGTTCGGTGGTTCGGTGGTTCGGTGGTTCGGTGGGTCGGGGGGTCGGTGGTTCGGTGGGTCGGTGGTTCGGTGGTTCGGTGGTTCGGTGGTTCGGTGGTTCGGTGGGTCGGTGGTTCGGTGGGTCGGTGGGTCGGTGGGTCGGTGGGTCGGTGGTTCGGTGTTTCAGGGGTTCAGGGGTTCAGGGGTTCGGGGGTTCAGGGGGTCGGTGGTTCAGGGGGTCGGGGGTTCAGGAGGTCGGTGGTTCAGGGGGTCGGTGGTTCAGGGGGTCGGGGGTTCGGTGGGTCGGGGGTTCGGTGGGTCGGGGGTTCAGGGGGTCGGGGGTTCGGTGGGTCGGGGGTTCAGGGGGTCGGTGGTTCAGGGGTTCAGTGGTTCGGTGGTTCGGTGGTTCAGGGGTTCAGGGGTTCGGAGGTTCAGGGGTTCAGGGGTTCGGAGGTTCAGGGGGTCGGTGGTTCAGGGGGTCGGGGGTTCAGGGGGTCGGTGGTTCAGGGGGTTCAGGGGGTTCAGGGGTTCAGGGGTTCAGGGGTTCGGGGGTTCGGGGGTTCAGGGGGTCGGTGGTTCGGTGGTTCGGGGGTTCAGGGGTTCAGGGGTTCAGGGGTTCGGTGGCTCAGAGAAGGTCGAGGTAGAAATGGGTATCCTATTTCCGCGGTCGGGGAGGGCGCCTGGCGTTGCCCGGTCCATAGTTACCTCTGGCTGGATACGATGCCCCATCAACTACGAATTTTGAATCATGGGCTAGGCCAGTTAAAAATGTCCTGCATAACCTGACCGCATTGTCAAGCTCAAAGGCAACGAACTATAAGCTAACCGCCAACAACGTTCTACCCCAGCAGCCACTGCGCATTGGGCTGGTTGAATTGGACTGAATAACCTTGCCTGGAGCCCAGTTCGCCGGCCAGGTCTTGCAGATAGGCCCTACTCAACTCAGGCGAGAGGTACACCGCGCCGGCAAAAAGGTCCTGATTGGGCGGGATATCGCCGCTTCGCCGTGCTTCGGTGACAATGTCCTGGTAATCGGTCCAGAGGTAAATACCAATGGTCACCCAAACGCCAAGCGGCAGGGGGTAATCGCTGATCACAGCCAGGGTTTCGGCGATGGTCTGTGGCGTTTCGCCAGGCGCGCCGATCATCAGCGAAGCGCCGTACGGGAGGCTAGAACGGCTCAAGGCTTCCAACGCCTGGCGCACCTGGCGGACCGAATAGCCGCGTTTCATGCGGGCAAGCTGGCTATCCGCGGCCGACTCGACGGCCAGGTTGACATAATTGCAGCCCGAATCTTTCAGCAGCTTGCAGAAATCCGTGGTGACGCCCCCTGGCCTAAGATCGCCGGTGCCCCAATGGAAATCGATGTGCTCGCGAGCCAGCGCCTGGCAGATCATTTCAGCGTGGCGGCGGGGTGCGTTGAAATTGTTGTCGCAGATGGTGATCTGGCGCCAGGGGGTATGGCCCAGGATGTGGCGGATCTCGGCGATCACCCGCCGGGGACTTTTCAGGCGGTAGCGTTTGCCTTCCAGCTTAGCGTAGGGGCAGTAGGTGCACGAGAAGGCACAGCCGCGCCGGGTGAAGATGGCCGGGGTGATGTTGTGATCGATATAGCGCTGTCCGTCGAACAGATCGTAGGCCGGCAGTGCCTGGGCATCCAGGTCTTCGACCCGGCGAAAGGGAATTTCATGAAAGCCGGCAGGGGTGCGGGCCACGCAGCCCGGGATGGAATAAATATCCCCGCCGGAAGCCAGGCGGTTCAGGTAAAGCGGGAAGGCTTCTTCGCCTTCCCCGCGAATGCCGTAATCCAGTTCGAGGTAATTCAGCCAATCGCGGGCGTAATAGTTGAAGCCCGGCCCGCCCAGCACAATGCGTGCGCCGGAATTCCTTCGTATATCGTCCACAATTTCGCGGACCCGCGGGCGCAGATCAGTGTGGCGGGTGCCCAGGGGTGCGGCCGGGTCGAGCGTATCGCCGAACACCAGGCGGATCGAGATCGCGACCACATCGGGATGGTTCTCCTCCAGCTTAGCGGAAAGCTCGGCCTCCAGGTCAGCGGCAAACAGGCATTCGAAAACGTCCACCGCGTGGCCGGCCTGGAGTACGGCCCCGGCCAGGTAAGCCGGCCCGGAAGGCGAAGCCGGCAAACTATTTGCGGAAATAATCAAAACATTCATACGGCTCACGATATGACTGAAGGAGATTTGTTTTAGGCAATTCCAAATTCAAAATAAGTGCTTTCCCTGTTTATTTTGAATCAATGTAACAACTCAGCCATCGCAGAAGAAACAGGGTGTTTTTATTATTTTTTACATGCTTCGCATGTAAAAAATAATAAAAACACCCTCCCCTTCTGAACCTGCCTGAGTAGTTACGAATCAATAATAATTATACGCTCGATCGTTTTTGATGCGGAAACCTTGACCCAATTATTATGTTAAAAACGCTTTGAAGAAAGCGATTTTAGCGCGGAAAAGGCCGCCCCTTTATTTTGTCCAAAATTTTTCCAAAACAGGAGGCCTTAAAATTAGAAATTTTGAATTACGGTAAGCCGATTGCTCGATCCATTAAGTATTGGGAAGGGGTTGCCCGGCCTACGGTTTAAATCAGCTTGACAATTCGGTTAATTGTACTATTATGTAACTATACGGTTACATTATTAACCAAACAGTTACTAGAAAGGTAGTGCGATGACTGAGACCAGAAACGGATCAGGACGGATTCATGATGCCAGGGGGGCGCAGGAGGCGATTCTGGATGCAGCGGAAAAAGTGTTTGCCGAACACGGGTTTAGCGGCACACGTGTGGATGCCATTGCAGCGGAATCTTCCTACAATAAAGGCCTGCTCTTCCGTTATTTTGGCAGCAAACTGGACTTATATGCAGCAGTGATCCGGCGGGCAGATGAACAAACCCGCGTCCTACAGGAGCAGAGCCTCGCACCCCTGCTCGATTGCATCACTACCCTCGATGCAGACAACCTCCGGGATTTACTCCAGACCTACCTCAAAGCCTATTTTGATTACTTGCTCGCGAATCCGCGGATTGCGAGGATCTATCTGTGGGAGATGGCGGAAGGCTGGAAAACCTACGCCAAGATTGTTTCCGAGCGCGATTTCGACGAGGTTCTTCATCTTAAACCGTTTTAAGCAGGCTGCAAAGCGCGGGATTGGTGCGGTCGGACCTGGACCCATTCTTCCAACTAATTACGGCTGAAGTATATTCCCTGGCTTATCTGGCCTGTCTACCCCTGGCGCAATTGTTCTCGCCGGGCGAGGATTTCACTTCGGCCAACGCAATAGCGCGCGCCCGAGATTACAACGCTAAATTTGTCAGCCAAGGATTGATCATTGCCCCAACGATTGAAGGAAGCGGTCAATGAAAATCAATTTGGGAAACGCTCTGGCACAAGGTGCTATGTTTTTGTTTACGTATGCCGTCCCTTTGTTTATTCCCGGGGGTATGCGAGCCTGGCCGGCCGCATGGATTTTTCTGGTGATCTGGTTCGGGTTCAATCATGGCATAATAGCCTGGTTATACTTTCACAACCCCGATTTATTGCAGGAACGTTTGCAGGTGGAAGCAAAGAACCGTCCAAACTGGGATAAGATCCTGACCTTTTTGTTGTACAGCGCCATCTTCCTATGGTTACTTTTCGTAGCTTTTGATGTTGTGCGCTTTCATTGGTCACCGGTGAACAGATACGTCCAGGTTGGTGGAACAGCACTCCTCGTGTGCTCTTGCTATCTCCTTTTCATCGTATTTCGAGAAAACACATACTTATCGATGGCTGTCCGAATCCAGGCGGAGCGTGGGCAAACCGTCATTTCCACCGGCCCATATCAATATGTCCGGCACCCAATGTATGCTGCGATGATTTTCTTTTTACTTGGGGCCCCGCTTTTGCTCGGTTCGTGGCTTGGGGTACCTTTGGGAATCCTGATAATACTCATCTTAGCATGGCGGGCAGTATTGGAAGAAGGTGATCTGCGTCGTGAACTGCATGGCTATGCAGCGTATATGGCCCAGGTAAAGTTTCGTCTCATTCCCCATGTATGGTAACTGGAAAATATCTAAAACCACATCACCAAGTGGTTGAGGCGATATTTAAAAATTCTAGAGCCACCGATTTTCCCCTGAATTGATGGCTCCCAACCGAGAACTTATTAATAAATTTATGGAACTCGTAATCTTGTAAAAAATTAGCAAAGCCGTAAGGTCACAAAAATTGAATGGAATTTTCCTTCTGATTTGGTGTACATAATGTGGTCTTGTATATATATTCCCATTCCAATGCGGTTTCTTTCACCGATTCCGGGAATCTCATAAATTGGGTGTTTTTTTTGGCAGCGCGCAGTGATCTATAGCACCGGCCTTGAGATTACCGCAGGCAGTAAAAACCACCGCCTTCGCAAGGGTCATCCCAACCCTTGCAAAAACCATAACTGAACAGGTTAACCTTGAGTTGACTCCTCTTTTCTGTTGTATAATCCAAATGAAAGTGCATTTGTAACTGCTAAGATTTACGCTGGAAGCCCTCTGGTTTCGAAGCTTTGCAGTTATACGCAATTTATTTTTATTGGCTTTTTGTATTGGAAGAATCAAAGAATGGGAACAGGGGGAGCCAATCCATCAAAAATTCTAAAAAACCATGTTTAATCAAGCAGACGAATTAAAGATCGAAATCGATAAAGCTATCGAACAGGTGGCTTGCTTGCAAGGCGCTGAAACAGCGGCCAAAGTAAAAACGGTTTTATACGCCAACCTGGATCGAAAACGCGTGCAGGCTTTCATTGAGGACAAAATCGAGCGGGTTGGGGAATACGTCCAAAAGGTAGCGGCAACCTATAACGATTTGCACATTTACATCGACCGGCTACAAGTCGAGGGGTCAGCTTGCGAATGGCAGGCGTTATTCAACCTGATGCACAACTGGGCCTACAATTTTTTGGTGCGCAAGGGTTTTTTCCCAAACCGATCCACCTGGGATATCGCTTCAGAATGCGCCTCGGAGGCATCCATCCACATCCTGGGGGCCCATTTTCCCTTCGATACCGATTTCGAACCCTGGGCCCACGTCATTGTTCAGAACACCTGCCGGAAATATATTCGTAAAGGCACAAAAGCTTCGGTGATACCGCAAATGAAGCTGGTCAATATCGACAAAGATTGCAACGACATCGAAGACCCGGCTCTACAACGCCAGGTAAACCCGGCAAATTTTCGTGCTGACCTGATGGATGCGGTCCGGCAGCTTTCCAACGAGCGCCGGCGGGTGATCGAGATGGCCTTTTTCGATGAACTCGCTGCTGTTGAGATCTCCAAAAAGATGGATAAAAGTATTGAGGCGGTTTACAGTTTGAAATTTCACGCGCTTCACGACCTGAGAAATTTCTTGGGTCCCCATGGGGACGGTCCTGATGAACAGTAATGCTAACCGCACGCCCCCGAAAGCTTTCCGGCAGCAAGAAGCCATTACAAAGCTGGCGGACGAATTAGCCAATTACAGTACCGATCGTTCCGATACAACCAGGGAGGATATCGAAATGTTGTCAATGGTTTTTGATGAAGTGTTGAACGGCAAAGATATTGCCGCTCGCTTTCCAGCTTTTTACCGTAAACTGCTCGATAATGCCAATTTAAGGCAAGCTTTCCTCGACCTGGTCGAGGCAGTCCAGGATGAAAAGAGCAGCCAGAGTGCCTTTCCGCAAGACAATGCGGCTGACCTTTCGTTTTTGAATCAACCGGCCGACCGACCTTTGATGGAAAATTCCAGCGCCGAACAGTGGCGAATCACCTGGCAACGCTCGATCGATTACCTGCAATCGATCTTTTCACCACCCGAGCTGGCTTACCGGATGGATTCCAGCCTGTACGAGGATCCCTGGGTGACCTTGCTGCGCGGGGAAACGCGGGTCAACGATCACCTCTATTCGGTTTTGCTGGATTGTTCCCTGGCGCAGGACAGCGATAACTCCCTGGCCGTAAACCTGAGCCTGGCAGTGAGCGGCGAAGCCGATCCACAGCAATCACAGGTGCCGCTGCGGGCCAGCCTGAACTGGGGCGGCTATGACGAGACCATTCTGATGAACAACGAGGGACGCGTCCGCTTCCCCGATATTCCTCTGGGGGCCATTTTTGACGAAGCCCGCGAAAAGGTTACCGCAGAGCTCAACCTGACACTCGAAACGGCTTTTTAGCCCAAACCCGAACAACCGAAAAAAAAGACCGCCCATGGGCTGCCGCTGCCTTACTGGCTATTCACTTGGTTCGGGGTGTATGCCACCTGGGAAGGTTTGAGCTTGCAGGTCGCGGCCGGGGTCTTTGTGATTGGCAGCTACTGCATCGCCAAGTGGAGCAAGCTCGTAGGTTGGGTACGAGCTCGTTCATGGAGCTCGGGTATAAACAGGGTCTCTGGTTATCCAAACCTTGCCCGTAACCCAACATCGGCAATTGCCAAACGTAATGTTGGGTTACGGGCCGGGCCTGGAATATTACGCAATCCAACAATTTGCCGGCGTTCTGAACGAGCCCGCAACCCAACCTACAAGGCTGTTCGCGCTTCAGGGTGGGCGAAGGGCTCATTAACAACACTGGCGAACAAAGAGCAGATGTCCCAACCACGGAATTGCCCGTAATCCACCGTTATTTCCGGATGGTGGGTTACGGGCAAGGTTTCGTAGGACTTGCCGGTGTATAGTCGCCGGCGTTATAAATGAGCCCTGCACCCACTCTACATGTCTTTTCCTCTCCGTGACCGCTGCGCCTCCGGGGTTATTTCAGCCCGCAGAAGCCCGGATGGGATTGGGGATGGTGCGGCATTGGGGGTTGGTGCAGCCGGGGCAGCGCAGGGGATACTGGCGCGTGCAAACCTCGCCGCTGCGCAAATGAGTGGCGACGATGTCGGCCAGGGCGTCCAGGAAGACGGGGGCATCGTTGAGCGCCGGGGCCCGCTCGAAGCGCCGCACACCGCTTTTTTCGGCCAGTTCCTTATACTCCAGGTCGATCTCATGCAGAGTCTCGATGTGGTCGCTGGTGAAGGCAATCGGGACGGCCAGGACATTGCGGCGTTTTTGAGCGCCTAAAAGGCGCACCAGCGACTCGGTACTGGGTCCTTGCCAGCGCACCGGCCCTACCGCCGACTGGTAGGACAGCAAATATTCATTGGCAAAGCCCAGGCGCTCCATGACGGCCTGCACGCTGGCGCCGATCTCCTGCGGATAGGGATCGCCGCGCTCGATGACCGACAGCGGCAGCGAATGAGCGCTGAATAACAGCAGAACGTCCTTGCGCTCGCTTTCAGGAAATTTCAGCAGCCCCTTCTGTACCGCGCCGGCCATGGCCTCGATAAAACCGGGGTGGGTTGGCCAGCGGTCGATCACGCTCCAGTGGAATTCATCCTGCAGGCCGGCAGCGTGGAGCGCCCGCCAGAGTTCGTTCAGGCTGGAGCCGGTGGTGGAACAGGAAAACTGCGGGTATTGGGTAAAGGCCACAGCACGCTTGACCCCATCGGCTTTCATCTGCGCCAGCGCGTTGCGGGAAAAAGGCGTGGCGTAGCGAAAGGTCACATAGGCTTTATGAGGCGCGGACTGCGGGCAGAGTTGGTCCAGGCGGCTGACCATCCCCTCGCCTTGAAGCCGGGTCCAGCGCAAAATGGGGGAACCGCCGCCGATCTGGGCGTAGCGGGCCTGGACGGCGGGCGTGCGCCGGCGAGCAATAAACGGCCCCAGTTGGGATTGGAACGGGAGCGGCATGATCTCGCGATCGGCAAATAGCTCTGTTAAAGAGGGCTGGACGTCTGGCAGCGAGGCCGGGCCGCCCAGGTTAAGCATCAGAATGGCGGTTGGGGGAGTGTGGTTCTCGGTCATTGGAAGTGTGCTCGGCTTTCAAGGGATAAACTGGGAAAGTAACGGGGTTGGAAGAGATAATTTTACAGCTTATTGAAGTTCCAACTCAACCCAATGGGTAAAAACCCGAAAATGATGTGTTCGCAGGGGCAAAGCCCCTGCGAACACATCATTTTCGGGAGGCTCCATTATTGCTGTACTATAATCAATCCGCTGGCTGTGGTGACAGCCCGGCCAATCCTTTCCTAAACCGCGAGGGGTACCCCTGGCATGAATTACCTGGATTACTTACAACTGATCTGCCTGTTTTCTTTCGTCGTTGTTTTCCTCGGGCGCTCGCTGTACCTGCGTGTTTTCCGCGGCATCCATTTGTTTTCTCTCGGGGTGGGCAAAAAGGCGGCGGATGCTCTGCTCGAGCTGGTTTTCCTGGTCGTTTTCATCGCCTGGGTGGCCGAGGTGTTCCTGTATGCTACCCACGGGGCAGCCCAGTTCTTGCCGTCAGCGCTCAACACGGTCGTTCTGAATCCCGACTTATCCAGCAGCATCGGGGTATTCCTGCTGCTGATCGGCTTCGCGACCTTCTTCTGGGGGCTGGCCTCCATGGGCAACTCCTGGCGGATCGGCATCGACAAAAAATCGCCCGGTGAACTGGTCACCGGCGGGGCTTTCGGCTGGTCGCGCAACCCGGTTTTCGGCTTCATCGACCTGTATTTCATCGGGACATTTTTGTTGACCGGTACGATATTCTTTCTGGTCACCACGATCCTGATCATTGGGGGACTGCACCTGCAAATTTTGCGCGAAGAGCAGTTTTTAAGTGAGACAATTGGCCAGGCCTACCAGGGTTATTGCGCCCAGACCGGCCGCTACTTTAGCCCACCGAAACGGTAAGTGAATAATTTTAGGGTGTTTTTGCGCGACAAAGCCGCGTAAAAACACCCTAAAACAGTAATCAAAAAAGAGCGCGCTCAAATGAGCGCGCTCTTTTTATTGGCGTAACTGCGTTTGCCGAAAAATTACTCTGCCGTTGCCCCTGAAGCGAGATTCTTCGACCGTTCGATCGACTGCAGAGCCAGGTAGCGTTCGCCGAACAGCTTGACCTTGTCCAACTCGTTATCGAAATTGTCGAAATGGGTCTCTTCTTGAGCCACAAGGTCTTCAAAGATCTTTTTGCTGGCCGAATTGGCATTGGCGGCGCACTCATTGGCCCACAGGTTATAGTCGCGGGCACTTTCCTCTTCCATTTTACGGGCCAGTTCCAGCATCGAGGCCACATCCTGAACGGTGGTGACTTCTCCCGAGCTCTTCATCAGGACTTCACCTTTCAAGAATAAAATACGCTCGGCCAGGATTTCGACATGGCCCATTTCCATAATCGCAGTCCGTTTAAACATCCCAGCCAGTAAATCGTAACCCTGGTCATCTAAGTGAAAATGAAAGTACATATATTGGTGGACGGCCGCCAGTTCGTCGCCGACAGCCTTGTTCAATAATGCAATGCTCTTTTCGTACATATTTTTTACCCTCCAAAAGTGTGACAATATGTTTCCGGGATTGTTATTCCTAATCAATTGCCCGGGGAATCTGGTAGATTGCACCTGCCGGGCAGGTAATGACCATCACTACCACCCTCCATTACCGCGTTTACGAGTAGATGTATCCGATAGATAGATTATAGCAAAATAGAGGGGAGTTTTTATTATTTTTGCATGCTTCGCATGTAAAAATAATAAAAACTCCCTGTTCTCCTGCGAGGACTGAGAATGGCACAAGAAAAATTCGTCTCCAGGGATCAGGTATTGACCGGCTTATTGCCCTTGCCTTCTTTATCCACATCCACCCACAGCAGGCTGGCCAGTTCATAACTGATGACGTGGTCGAGCGGTTTCAATTGCAGGCGCAGCGGCCCTTTGAAGGGGGCGCAGCTCAGCAAATGGAACTGCACACCCGGCACCAGCCGCAGGTCGGCGATGTAGCGCAGTTTCTGCGGATCGTGGGTGCGCACCCGGCTGACGGTGCAGTCTGATTGGGAAGGCACCTCGACCAGGGGGCGGTCGTTCAGGACCGGCATAAACCCATCTTTGCCGGGGATGGGCTCACCATGCGGGCAGCGGGTAGGGTGGCCAGTGATCTCGTCCATGCGGTCTTCGATTTCCTCATTGACCCCGTGCTCGAAGACGTCCGAAAGCTCGTGGGCGGTAGCCCAATCGTAGGCCATGACCTTGACCAGAAATACCTCCACCAAGCGATGGCGGCGCAGGGCCGGCATGGCAATGCGAAGTCCGGCTTCGGTCAATATAACCCCGCGGTAAGGTTCATAAGCCAGGTAGCCCAGCTTGCGCATCCGCTGGATCATGATCGAGGCAGCCTGGACCGAGACGTTCACGTTCTCGCTGAGTAAAGAAAGTGCCACCTGTTCGTAATCTTGCTGCAAACGGTAAATTTCAGCAGCGTAATGTTCCATGTTGTGGCTGACGGCCATGAAACGAAATCCTCACAATGCCTTAGGATGAGCTCTTCTCTACAGAGAGGGGCACGCGGATATTTATCAATAAACAGATAAATATTATACCAATAATCGCATTTGTCGCAAGGTCGTTTGATATAGAAGGATCGAGTATTTAGTGCTTATGGCGAGCGTTGCTCGCCATAAGCACTAAATACTCGTTTTCTGAGAGCTATCCTTTTGCACCCCCTGCGCTTTTTTTGCACAGATTGACATATTGAATTGCACCCGGAATAAATGCATAATGCTTATAGAATATACGTTCTATAGGAACCGGCTTGAAATTGCGTTTTCCTTCGGGCCGGCACCAGGCAAAGGAAGGGGCTATGACTGATCCAAAAGAAGCCGGGGCGCCCACTGCCCTGGCCAAACCACGGGGTCGCAAACCCAAAGCCGAAAAACTTTCGGACGAGATCCGCATCGTGCGAGAGCTCATTCACATGACCCAGGCTAAAGCCGACGCCGGCAAACCGCTCAACGAGCTGCTGCCGGTGCTCGAAACGGTTTCACGGGCCTGCGCCAACCTGGCCGCCTTGCTCAAAGCCGAACACTCCCTGGAGGACGACGAATCGGCAGGCGACTATGTCCGCGCGGCCCTGGAAGAAATCCGTACCGAAATGGAGGAGAACGGGATCGACACGGTCCTGACCTCCGGGCTGGAATAAACCGGCAGCCCATATCAACGGGCGGGTTGAGTCACGGTAACCTGACTTGCCTGCGTCGCGAAAAGCATGATCCGCGCCAGCCCCCTGGCCAACCCGCCCGACCGAATTCCGAAATAGCAAGATGAGTGTTGGTGTCTGGCTCTGCCAGACCCTAACTCTCATGAGCCAATTAGAGCGTACCCAATGAGGATGATTATGGTTGACGAAACGTTGGTTCCCCCGGTGACAAGCATATTGAGAGACCCGGTTGCCTTCACGGCAGCCTGTGCTCACCTGAAACTGCGCAGTTACCAGACCGAAGTGATCCGGGCGATCGCCGAATCGGTCATCCTCAAGCAGGGGCTGAGCTTCGTGGTGCTCTTCCCGCGCCAATCCGGAAAGAACGAAGTGCAGGCCCAACTCGAATCCTACCTGCTGACTTACCTGCACGAGACGGACGCCGAAATCATCAAAATTTCACCCACCCTGAAACCGCAATCGATCAACGCCATGCGCCGCCTGGAACGAGTGCTGCGCAAAAACCCGCTGGTGCAGGGCGATTGGGAGAAGGAATCCGGCTACATCTACCGGGTCGGCCAGGCGCGGATTTTCTTCTTGAGCGGCTCGAAGGAGGCCAACATCGTGGGGGCCACCGCCAGCGCACTGTTGGAAGTGGACGAAGCCCAGGACGTGGAGATCGCCAAATACGACAAGGAAATCGCGCCTATGGCGGCCTCGACCAACGCCACGCGCGTTTTCTGGGGCACGGCCTGGACCAGCCGGACGCTGCTGGCGCGCGAGCTGCGCGGCTCACGCGAAGCTCAGGCACGGGATGGACGCCGGCGGGTCTTCCAGGCCGACGCCGACCGGGTGGCCGCGGAAGTGCCCAAATATGGCCTATTCGTGGCCGAGCAGGTGGCCCGCCTGGGACGCTTCAACCCGATGGTGCGTACCCAGTTCTTCAGCGAGGAGATCGACAGCGAAGGTGGCATGTTCCCGCCGGACCGCCTGGAACGGATGCAGGGAAACCATGCCGTACAGCAACAGCCATCGAGCGGGCGTATCTACGCTCTGCTGCTGGACGTGGCCGGGATCGACGAGAGCGCCGAATCCAACCTGGACCCGGGCAGTTGGAACCTGCACAACCCGGGCCGGGATGCGACCGCGCTGACGATCGTCGAGGTGGACCTGGCCACGCTGGCCGATCCGCTGGTGCAGGCGCCTACCTACCGCTGCGTGCTGCGCCGCCAGTGGGTGGGGGTGCGCCACACCCAACTGTACAACGACCTGCGCGGCCTGGCCGAGACCTGGCGAGCGCGCTACCTGGTGGTGGATGCCACCGGTGTTGGAGCCGGGCTGGCCAGCTTCCTCGGGCGGGCCTTTCCCGGCAAGGTGCTGCCGTTCCTGTTCAACTCGTCCAGCAAAAGCAAACTGGGCTGGGACTTCCTGGCGGTGATCGATAGCGGGAGATGGAAAGAGCCAAAAGAAGAGAATAGTGAAAAGAGAGTAGAGATTAGTAAAGAAAGGCCAGAAGGCCGCGAAAGAGCCAACTATTCTCTATTCTCCAATCTCCATTCTCTCTTCAAGCAACAACTCTCCTTCTGCCAATACCAGATCCTGCCGGGGACGGATAAGCGCATGCGTTGGGGGGTGCCGGATGGGACCCGCGACCCGCAAAACGGGGAACTGGTGCACGACGACCTGGTCATTTCAGCGGCGCTGTGTTCGCTGCTGGACCAGCAGCCCTGGTCGAGCAGCGGCGAGACGCTGGTGGTGCCCGCCCGCGACCCACTGAAAGACCTGGACCGGGGATTCTGATGGGAGGGTTTATGAAACCAATTTATTCCAGCCTGGTGGCCTACCTATTCCGCGACGAGATCCGGCGGCAGGTTCACGCTTGTTTCAGCGCCGAGAGCGAGGCCACCTTTTTGATCGGCGCACGGGCCTCCGGCGATAATCTCCTCGACCGGCCGAGCGGCGACCGCCAGAATCTGCAAGAGCAAGCCCTGGAGGCCTGGCGGGTCAACCCGTTGGCCCGCCGGCTGGTCGAACTGACCAGCCAGTACGTGGTCGGCGAAGGCATCGCCGTGCGCTGCAAACACCCGGCCACGGCGCACTTCCTGGACGAGTTCTGGAACCACCGTCTCAACCGTATGGACGTGCGTGCCGGCGAGTGGTGCGACGAGCTGACCCGCACCGGCAACCTGTTCGTGCTGGTCTCCAGCGACGCCGGTGGGATGAGCTATGTGCGGGCGGTGCCGGCCGGTCAGGTCCAGGAGATCCACTGCCGGGCCAATGACGTGGAACAGGAGACCGGTTTTAGCGTGTACTCGGGTGGGGATAACCTGGGGGAGGTGCGGCTGTGGCCGGCCTACGATCCCCAAACGGACTGCCCACGGGAAGACGGCAGCTTCAACTCGGTCATGCTGCACTACGCCATCAACCGGCCGGCCGGAGGCTTGTGGGGCGAATCGGACCTGGGCCCGCTGTTACGCTGGCTAAGCCGCTATGCCAACTGGCTGGAAGACCGCGCCCGGCTGAACCGCTTCCGCACGGCCTTCCTGTACCTGGTGCGCTCGCGCTTTACCAGCGAGGCCGACCGCCTGGCCCGCCAGCAGCGCCTGAACGCCAACCCGCCCACGCCGGGCTCGATCCTGGTAGCCGATGAAAACGAGACCTGGGAGGTGATCAACCCGCGCCTGGAAGCAGACGAGGCCAACACCGACGGCCTGGCGCTGAAGAAAATGATCGCGGCCGGCGCCGGTGTGCCGCTGCACTTTCTGGCCGAGCCCGAATCGTCCACCCGCACCACGGCCGAGGCAGCCGGCGGGCCGACCTACCGGCGCTTCGAGCAGCGCCAGGCCTATTTCCTGTGGCTGATCCATGACGTGCTGCAGGTGGCGCTCAACCGGAAAGCCCTGGTGGAGCAGCGCGGCAGCGGCCGCGGGCGGGTTAACCCGCAGGCGCAGGTGGAGGTCAATGGCGCCGACCTTTCGGCGCGCGACAACGTGGCCCTGGGTATGGCCGGCAACCAGATCATGGCGGTACTGGCGCAACTGCGCGACCGCGGACTGATCGATGACGCGGAGATGCTGCGCCTGGCTTACCGCTTCTTCGGCGAAGTCGCCGAAGTGGACGAGCTGCTGGCGCGCGGCCGGCAAGCCGGGCCGGCCACTACCGGATCAACCGGGGCGGGTCACAGCCAGCCAACCCCCGGCAAGGTGGATCTGCTGACCGGGGAGCCGAAATGAAGACCCCATCCCGGCCTGCCCCCTGCGAGGGAAAAGGAGAAAGAAACTTGAGGAGCGTTACAAGCAGGCAAATGCTTGAGCCAACTAGCGCAAACCCTCATCCCGGCCTGCCCCCTGCGAGGGGGAAGGAGCAAGAAACGTAAGAGGCGTTACGGACAGGCAAATGCTCGAGCCGATCAGCGCAAACCCCATCCCGGCCTTTCCTCATTAAGGGGGAAGGAGAAAAAATACAGAAAGGCATTCTATGGAACAAAACACCCTCATCGAACCTGATTCTTCCACCCAAACCCTGGTTAAGCCCGACCAGCACAGCACCCACATCCACTGCGCGGGACAGCCCACCGGCGCCGGCGAGTTCGAGATCCTGGCCATTTCGGCCGGTGAAGGCAACGGCTGGCAGTTCTCCGCGGCTGTGCTGGCCGAGTCGCTGGCGTTGTGGGACGGCTGCGAGTGTTACGTCGATCACGCCTGGGAAGGCCATTCCGTGCGCGACCTGGCCGGCGTGTGCCATTCCCCGGCTTTCGACCCGCAGTCCAACGGGATCCGCCTGCACCTGCGCCCAATTGGCCCGGCCGGTCCGCTGTTGAGCGCCTTGGGGCGCGAAATGCTGGCCGGCGAGAACCCCAAACCCGACGTGGGCTTTTCGGCCGACCTGGTCTTTGAAGCCAACGGGCAGGACGTCCGGCGCATTCTGCGTGTTTTGAGCGTGGACCTGGTGCTGGAACCGGCCCGCGGCGGCAGCTTTTTGCGTGCTCTTTACAACCAATCCATTCCACCCTTCAAAGGAGACTCTTCCATGCCAACCAATTCAAGCAACCCCACTCCTATCGTCGATGCGGCGCCCGCCGCCGAAGTGCAAGCTCAGCTTTCCAACCTGCTGCTGGAAACCAGCCTGGCCGCCGCTCACCTGCCGGCCGCCGTCGGGGAGCGCATCCGCAGCCGCTTCAAAGATTCCAGCTTCACAACCGAGAGCCTGCAACAGGCCATCGAGGATGGGCGCAGCCTGGTCAGCGACTTGACCGGGAGCAATGTGGTGCAAGGACCGGCACGCATTCACGGGATGTATTCCAGCGAGGACCAGCTCGAAGCAGCGGCCTACGATCTGTTAGGCGCAGCCCGCCCGGAGAAACTGGCGGGGCTGCACGCGGCTCGCCTGAGCGGCATCCGCGAGATGTATACCCTGCTGACCGGCGATAACGAATTCTACGGCGGCTATTACCCGGAACGAGTGCAGTTCGCCTCGCGGGCCAGCCTGCCCGGCTTGCTCAAAGATACGCTCAACAAGCTGGTGGTCATGGGCTGGCAAGAATTGGGCCGCAGCGGCTACCGCTGGTGGGAGTTGATCGTATCGGTGGAGCATTTCAGCAACCTGCACGATATCACCGGGGTGCTCGTGGGCGAAGTGACCGCCTTGCCCGGCATCGACGAAGGCGACACGTACGAGGAGCTGGCCATCAACGACTCGGAGGAAGTGGGCACCTGGGGCAAGTACGGCGGCTACATCGGCCTGACCCTGGAAATGTTCGAGCGCGACGAGACCCACAAGCTGCGTCAGTACCCGCGCAAACTGGCCTCGGCCGCCTTGCGACGCATCTCGGCCCAGGTTGCCGGGATCTTCACGGCCAATTCGGGCACCGGCCCGCAAATGGCCGATAACAAAAACGTGTTCAACGACGCGAGTCACCATAACCTGGGCAGTGCCGCGCTGAGCGCCGAGACCTGGGAAACCGCCAGCCAGGCTATCTTCGATCAGCCCATGCTGGCCCCGGGCAGCGGACCCAAGCTGGCCCTGGACGCCCGCTACATGCTGGTGCCGCGCAGCCTGCGCCTGGCCGGGATGCGCATTCTTTATCCCTCCTTCGAGCGCGAGGCGAATATCTTTTCCGAGAACCTGCAGCGCGGCGAGATGGGGGATGTGATCACCGTCCCGGAGTTCAACGCCACAACCGATTGGGCCGCCGTGGCGGACCCGCGCCTGGCCCCGGGGATCATCCTGGCCGAACGCTTTGGCCTGACCCCCGAAATCTACATCGCCGACCAGGAAACTTCGGGGGCGCTGTTCACCAACGACGAGATCCGCATGAAAGTGCGCCATTGGTGCTCGATCTTCGTGGCGGATTACCGGCCGCTGTATAAATCGAACGTGGCGGAGTAGATAATCCGGGGGAGGTGTTGCAGTGATTCGGTGATTCAGTGTTTCAGGTGTCAGGGAGGTGTTTTGGTGCGACAGTTCTTCAGTTTTGAAGCGCCAGGATGTTGGAGTGACCTGTCGAGACCCTTAACCCACCCCAAAAATGTAACACCGAATCAATGTAACACTTCCCCGACACCTGACACCCCACTAAATCACCGTAAAACCGAATCACTGCAACACCCCCCCGACATTTGACACCTCCCCACCGCAACACAGGAACACCGAACCACTGCATCATTGAAAGAGGACTTCATCATGGATAACATCGATTTTTGGAAACAAATTGGCATGATTTTGCGCTCCCGCAAGTTCTGGGCGCTGTTGGTGGCGCTGGCCGCGATCGCGGCCGGGCTGAGCAGTTGCGAATTGACCGTCTGGCAGGCCGTCCAGGCCGCGATCGCCGCGCTGGCAGTCTATTCGACCGGCGTGGCGATCGAAGACGCCGGCCGGGGCGCTTGAACAAGCGCTGATATCCATTGGCTCGATCTGATGGAACGAACCTTTACAACTTGCCGGGGCGCGTGCGAAAAAGAATCCCCCCTACCCCCCTTGAAAAAGGGGGGAAAGATAGATCATTTGCCCCCCGTGAGGCTGTGTATGATCCAATCATCTGGCTTGTATTGCCCTCATCTAAAAAGGGGGTCCATTGTGTTTCTTTCTTTCCCCCCTTTGGAAAGGGGGGCCAGGGGGGATTTTTCAGCACTGGCAAGGCAAATTATCAGGTTCGGGAAATTCTTAACCCATGCACTGAGGAGTACCGAAAGGAGACAGGATGCACACATTAGGTATAGACGTCAGCCGCTGGCAGCCGCAGGTCGATTGGGATTTGCTGGCCGCCGCCGGTGTCCGTTTTGCAATCGCCAAAGCCAGCCAGGGCAGCGCCAGCCGCGATTCGGCCCTGGGGATGCACTTGAGCGGGGCCCAGTCAGTCGGGATGATCACCGGGGTGTATCACTGGTGCGACCCGACCCTGAACGCCCAGCGCCAGGTGGATAACTTTTGCCAGGCAGTCGCCAACCAGGCCTTCGACTTCGCCGCCGTGGACGTGGAGCAGTACTGGAGCTCGTGGAACGAATGGCTGAGCGGCAAAGTGGCCGGGCTGGCCTCGCCGGAGCAGATCAGCGCATCGGCCCTGGCAGTAGCCCAGGGACTGCGCCAGGCCTGCGCTAAACCGGTGCTGATCTACACCCGCACGTCCTTCGTCAATGATTACGCCCGCCCGATGCTGGACTGGCTGGCCGGCTGGCCGTTGTGGCTGGCCCAATATCCCTACCCGGCCGGGCGCATCCAGGCCACCTGGGAGGAGCTGCAAAACGACCTGCTGCCCACCCCAAAAGGACCGCCGCTGCCTAAAGGCTGCCGGGAGTGGGCTTTCTGGCAGTTCAGCGGCGACCGTTTCGTCCTGCCGGGCTGCAGCACGGCCCTTGACCTGAACCTGTTCAACGGCACACCCGCCGACCTGGAAGAATGGTGCGGGCGGGTCCCGGCCGGCGAGCCGGCGCTTGAGATCAGCGACGAAGAAATACTACGCCTGCTATGGCAGGCCCACCCGGAGCTGCATACCTCATGAGCGACACCGACGAAATTGTGGCACGTATGCGCGATGCGCTGGCCGATCCCAATGAACTGGTATGGAGCGACGCGGAACTGATCGCCGGCATCCGCCAGGCCTACGAGGACCTGCTGAATGCTTCCGGGCAGGTGTGGGTGCTGGAAGGCCTGGACGGTGAAAGCAACCCGACCAATTTCTCCAGGCATCACTTTGCCCTGATCATCCGCGGCGCGTTGGGCTATGCCTTGATCACCCGCTCGGCCGAACAGCTCGCAGCCTTTCACTTCGACCAGGCCGCTGCGCAGGCAGCCCTGCAGGCCGGGCAGGCCCAACTGGCCAGCTTCGAAAAGGCTCTGGCGAGCCTGCAAAGCTACCGGCTGGCCGGGCTGCAAAAGTCCGCCGACCCACCCTACCCGGATGGAAAAGATCCGCAACCGACGGGGTGGAATAGCTTTTAGCG
Source organism: uncultured Chloroflexia bacterium (assembly GCA_963704755.1). Classification (GTDB taxonomy): domain Bacteria; phylum Chloroflexota; class Anaerolineae; order Anaerolineales; family Anaerolineaceae; genus Bellilinea. Next base: position 2,663,087 of record OY969938.1, on the reverse strand, counting down.
AGTAGCGGTTAGCGCTTAGCGCTTAGCTGTTAGCGGCTAGCGGTTAGCTGTTAGCTGTTAGCCATTAGCGTTTAGTCTATCGGCCAAGGTGCCAGTAAAAGCTAAGGACAAAAAGCCGAGAGTAAATCGCCTGCAGCCAATAGCTAATCGCTAAAAGCCATCAGCCAACTGCTAAAAGCTAACAGCCAACAGCCAATAGCTAAGAGCCAACAGCTAAAAGCCAATAGCTAACAGCTAAAAGCTAAGAGCTAAGAGCTAACCGCTAACAGCTAAAAGCTAAGAGCTAAGAGCTAACCGCTAAAAGCTAAGAGCTAACCGCTCTTCTTCCGAGGAACCATGTACAAACTATCTTTACGAAAAATCGATGGAACCGGGATTGTGCTGCACGGGCCGGAACCGGTGGAGCCGGTGCGCGGGGCGCGCATCGAGGCCGGGCCACGCCCGGCCGGGACAAACCTGGTCGAGGAAGAGATCTTTATCGATCTCAAAGGCAGCACCATCCGCGCCTGGCTGTACCAACTGGAAAAGTGGCTGGCCCTGGCCCGGGGCCGGGACGAGGAGATTTTTCTGCAAATCCAGGCGGCCAGCCGGGAGGATCCGCTGACCAGCCGGGTGCTGGACGGACGGATCGAACTGCTGGGGCACGGCACCAGCGACCGCATGCACGGGTTCCAGGGGCTGCGCCTTTTCCTGCTGCGCGAGAATAACTGGAACGAGCCGGGCAATATGCTGCCGCTGCACAATGCCAACGGCGCGGGGGTCTGGAACGGCCTGGCCGTGCTCAACCACTGCGACGGGACCGCCGGTCACCAGAATTATGTCGATATCCTGCCCGAAGACCTGCCCGGCTCACTGCCGGCTCCGGCTACCCTGACGCTCGACCTGGGTCCGGCCCCGCAGCGGCGGTTGTTGGATGTGATCGTGGCCGGCGGGACGGACCTGCGGGACAGCCAGGGCGCCTTTGCGCACGTGCTGGAAGGCGAACTGGCCAGCCCCGGCAGCGCTGCCGGGCAGGTTCAGGTCCTGCCCTCAGACGATTGCAGCAACGGCGCCTGCTGCCAGGTGGATTGGCAGGGCGACGAAGAAGCCCGACTGCTGACCTGGGAGCTGGATGCGGCCCGCCTGGGCTATGCCGCCGGCCGGGCTTTCCGGCCGGTGCTGCGCCTGAACAACGCGCCGGCGACTACGACCTTTCTGCGCTGGAAGCTGTGCGAAAACAGCGCGGTGCTGGAACAGACCGCCCAGACGCGGGTCGAGGCGGGCAGCTCAATGGCAGTCGGGCCGGCGCTCAACCTGCCGCCGGTGCCGTCGAGCGCCGGCAGTTACGGGCCGCTGACGCTAGAACTGTGGGGCGAAAGTCCCGACCCGGCCGGCCGCCGGCTGAGCCTGGACTTCATGCAGCTCCTGCCCACCGAACAGTGGGCCATGCTGCGGGCGATCAGCGGCTGTTCCCAGGCTCAGCAACTGGTCCTGGATGGCCCGCACGGGCAGGTCTATAGCTGCGACGCAGACGGCGAAAGCCGGTCCACCAGCCATACCCTGGTGGGCCAGCCGCTGTATCTGCACCCCGGGCGGCCTAACCGGGTCTATTTCCTTTTCGAAACGGACGCGGGTATGCCGGTCAACGACAGCCTGAGGGTGCGCATCGCTTACGGCGCCAGGTATGCAACTCCATGAACGAGCCCTTGACTATCCAATTCTTCCACCGTGAAGACAGCCCGGCCATCCTGCCGGAGTTCGACTTGCAGGTAAAGCATATGAGCTGGGCCGCCATGGGCGGGCCGGAACAGGCCGAACTGCAAGGCGAGATCTCCCTTTTAATGAAAGGGCTGAATTTTCCGCAGTGGGCGCCGGACATGCTCAGAAAACCGGTGCTGATTTCAACCGGGGACGGGCAGGCCTGCTGGTGGGGTTTCGTGCGCCGGATCGAAATTGCCTACGGCGGGCTGACCTGCGCCTACGACCTGGATGAGCTGGCCAACCGCACGGCGGTGCTCTATCACCGCCGCCGGCCGGCCGTCGATTGGGCCGGCGAGACCTGCCTGACCCCCTGGGCCGAGGACGGCCACAGCCGGCGCAGCTTCGGCCGTAAAGAAAGCATCCTGCAAATGGGCTCGCTGCTGGAAGCCGAGGCCCTGTCGGCGCGAGATGCCCGCTTGCAGGCGGCCGCAGCGCCGCTGCCGGCCATGGCTACCCGGCCCTGGACCGGCCTGCTGCCCGCCCAGACCGCCCAGGTACGGCTGCTGTGCAGCGGCTGGTTCTCCACCCTGGCCTGGGTTTATCCCGAGATTCACCTGGATTACGAGGGCTTCGTCGAACCGGCCCAAAACGCGCAAAGCCTGGGCCGCACGGCCAACCTGGACGCCGTGCTGGCGCAGAGCTTCCAGACCGGATATGGACCCTGGCTGCTGAGCGAGGTGGCCCTGGACTTGAAAGTGGTCAACGCCTGCGCGGACGAACTGGCCCTGGCGTTGTGCAGCGATGCCGGCGGCTCGCCGGGCGGCGTGCTGGCGCAGGCCAGCCTGCCGGCCGAGGCGATCAAGGGCGGGCGCTGGTACGTCCACTTTGCCTTCGACCAGCCGGTGAGCATCCAGCCCGGGCAGCAATACTGGCTCAAACTGAGCCGCAGCGGCGGGGCAGATAACGATAATTACTACCAGGTCTTCCGTGAAGACAGCGACGCTTACCCGGGCGGGCAACTGAAAAGCTGGAACGGCTCGCAGTGGGTCAGCTTGGCCGGCGGGCTGGCTGATATAAACTTCTACCTGGTGGGGGTCGAACCCCTGGCCGGGCGGATCGAAGAGCTGGCCGGCCCGGGCCTGGGCGGACAGTTCCTCAACGGCGTGCATTGGAAGACGCCGGTCAGCGGCTATACCCTGTTATGGAAGGACAGCCTGCGTACCTGCCGGGACGAGCTGCTGGACCTGCTGCAAGCCGGCAGCACGGATGGCCGGCGCCTGCTGGCGCGGGTCAGCCCGCAGCGCGAACTGGAAATCTACGTCCTGGCAAAGGGCACCCCGGTCGAGTGCCTGATCGCGGCGGACGGCAAGCTCCGCAGCCTGTGTGGACGCCCGTTGGGGTTGGCGGAGGCGCCGGCCGGCCGGCGGGCCCAGGTCACCCCCGGCTGGCTGGATGAGGCCGTTGTGCTCGAGCGGCTGGAGTGGACGCCCGAGGGTGGTTTGCAGGCGGGGTTGGAGGGATCGGCGGCGTAGTATTAGCCGCCTGCTCCCGCATGCGCTGATGCCCCTTATGCATCTATCCCTGCATGCCTGCGAAATAGGTTAAACTGGGTGATAGGGTATCCCCCTCCACCGGCAGTTTTTTCTGGCACCTGCCCAGGTTCCCTTTTGGGAACCTGGCGTCACCCTCCCTTTGTGAGAACAAACCGATGTCCAAAATAAGTACGTGGGGCGCCTGGCTGAAGAAACGGGCCCAATTACTCAAACGTGAAGTGTTTGCATTGTTTTATGCCTATAAGGATTCACGCACACCCTGGTATGCCAGGGCCTTTGCAGCATTTATTGTTGCCAGCACTTTAAGCCCTATCGACTTAATCCCGGATTTTATTCCAGTGTTAGGTTATCTGGACGACCTCATCTTGACGCCTCTATATGTCAGCCTGGCCCTAAAAATGATCCCCGCGGAAGTCATGGTCGAAGCTCGGCGTAAAGCAGAGGAACAAATGGGGCGAGAAAAACCGGTTAATTGGGTCTATGCCGGGTTCGTGATCGTTATTTGGCTGGGCCTCGCCTATGTAATTTTTCGGGCTGTTTGGGGACTACTGGCCCATAGATGAGGGGGTGGATTGAACTTCTCTTTAAATCGCAGCGCCCCGGCCGTCTGGCTGGGGCGTGTTATAATCGCTGGTGCCGAAGGAGGGAATCGAACCCTCATACCCGAAGGTACACGATTTTGAGTCGTGCGCGTCTGCCAATTCCGCCACTCCGGCGTTCTCGTGTAGCACAGAGTATATCGAAAATCATTAGAAGGGTCAAGGTTAGAAACAAAACATATGCGCCTGGGAATCATCGGACTGCCCCAATCTGGAAAGACCACCCTCTTTAACGCTCTCACCCGCGGCAGCCAGCCGACCGGGATCGCAACCGGGAAAATCGAAGTACATACCGCCATGGTGGACGTGCCAGATGAACGCGTGGACATTCTTTCGCGCATGTTTACCCCTAAAAAAACCATCTACGCCAAGGTCAACTACTCCGATATCGCCGGGCTGGACGGCTCGGCCGGCAAGAGCGGCATCTCTGGCACGCTGCTCAACCAGCTCACCCAGGTGGACGGGTTTATCCTGGTGGTGCGTTGTTTCGAGGATGAAAATGTCCCCAACCCCCAGGGCAGCCTCGATCCGCTGCGCGACATCTCGATCATGGACAGCGAATTTGTGCTCAACGACCTGGTCTCGGTCGAGCGCAAGTTGGAGCGCTTGAGCGAAGAGCGCAAAAAAGGCGGCGGGCGCGACCGCAGTCTCATCGAACGTGAAGTCGTGTTGTTCGAACGCCTGCACGAGACGTTGAACCAGGAAATCCCTTTGCGCGACGTGGATATCGACGCTGAAGAAGATAAATTACTCGCGGGGTTCGGCTTTCTCAGCCGCAAACCCATTTTGATCGTGCTCAACCTGTCCGAGGGGCAGGCCGAACCGCAGGTTAATTACGACCACCGCCGCAGCCAGGTGGTGGCTCTGCAAGGCAAGCTGGAGATGGACATTGCCCAGTTGCCGCCCGAAGACGCGGCTATGTTTCTGCAAGAATACGGCATCAGCGAGCCCAGCCTCAACCGCATGATCCGCCTGTCCTATGATCTGCTCGGGCTGCAATCCTTCTTCACCGTCGGGCCGGACGAGGTCCGCGCCTGGACCACGCTGCGCGGCGCGACCGCACCCGAGGCCGCCGGAGAAATCCACACCGACTTGCAGAAGGGCTTCATCCGCGCCGAGGTGATCACCTACGAAGACCTGGTCGAGCTGGGCGGGTATACCGAAGCGCGCGCCAAAGGCAAGCTGCGCCTGGAGGGCAAAGAGTACGTGGTCAAGGACGGGGAGATTTTGAATATCCGGTTTAATGTGTAAAAGAATGTGATTAAGTGTCGGATGTCAGGGTCGGTGATTTAGTGATTCGGTGATTCCGTGATTCAGTGTCCGGGCATGACCTCTGCGTAGAGTGGGTGCAGGGCTCTTTAGGAATATTGGCTAAGAATAAGGTTGTTTACCGTTTGATTCGTTGCCCGTAACCCGCCAATGACCCAAAAAGGGGGTACGAGTAGAAAGTAGAAGACAAGTAGTTTTATATATCACTGAAATGCCATTTACACCCTCAACTACTCTATGCATACACTAGAATTCTTCACGGAAAATGGCCCAGGTTTATGAACGGAATAGTATTTGATCTTGAAACACAGCGATTGTTTAAAGACGCCAAAGAATCTGTTAAAAGCCTTGAAAAATTGTCGGCTACTGAATGGGCCACGATCGAAAAGAATGGGATACCGAAGGTCCCAGTTTGGTGGACGTTTTATGGTAATGCACAATTTAAATCCGTCGATACCATAAAGAAATATTGTTCTCATGGCCATGATATAAGTGATTCAGAACTGTATTATGATTTTTGCCTAAACGAGTTAGATGGCATTTCCCCATTATTTGACAATTGGCGTTCGATGATGACTCGCAGATTATGTTTAGCTGTTGCAGTTACCTGGGATGAACAGCACTCTTTTCGGTTTTGGTCAGAGTCGAGAGTGGAAGCATTGGTTCAAGAACTTTCTCGATATCCTTTTATTGTAGGTGCTAACTTAATCAATTTTGACTATTGCGTTCTGGAACGATATGTTCCAGGAGTTCGCGAATTGCTTGGCTATAAAACAGTCGATTTGTTGGCGCATGCAAGGTGGGGTTTGTTTCTTCAGTGGATTGAGAATGAATTGAGATGTCGTGGTTTTTCACATACACCCGCCGACCTTCGAGCTTTGTGGCAAAGTATAAGAGGGAACAGAAAATTTGAGCTGTGGGACGTCTCAATTTGGGAAAAAGGAATGATGAATATACCTGGCTTTCGAGTTACTTTGGATAACTTGGCCAGAGCTACTTTAGGAAAGTGCAAATCAGGGAGTGCACTTCAAGCACCGCAATTTTTTAAAGAAGGGAAAGTCAAAGAAGTTACCGATTATTGTCGTAATGATGTTGAATTAACTCGTGATTTATTTCTTCACGGAAATGCGTTTAATAAAATACAAATTAAAGACATTGAAGCTGCCGTTAGGTGGGGTGAAATAACAGAGGGGCTTGCTAGATTATCAATTTTTCCCAAGAATTTGGTCACTGAAAGAATGTGTTATGAGTTTCAATCGGGTTTAGCCCTTCAAAAGAAGAATATTTCATTATTGGAAAAGTCTTTGATCAAACTAAAAGCAGAGGAATTATTAGCAATTCGGAAACAACAAAGGGAATATCATCAACAACAACTTGAATTAAAAAGAAGTAATCCGCAATGGGTTAAAAGGCAAGGCGAATTAAAAGAGTTCCGTCAGATAAAACAACATGGTGAGATCATTAGTAGTTCAAATTTGGCAAGTGAACTAGGTGTCAAAACTTCGACAGTAAATGACTGGTCAAAGGTATTAAATATTGTTCCTCCCTATTGTTGTGGATCCTATTACTATACATTGGATCAAGCGGCGAAGATACGACAATATGGTCGGCTAAGCCATAAAGAAAAGACCTGTTATAAGAAAAATGATAGGTGATACGTTTTTTTGGCATTTTTAACCTATTGGTAAGCTGGGCGGGGTTTGGTTATCGCAAAGTGAGTTTGGGGCACAACAAAGGGATTTTGCAATTTTATTGCCAGATACTTTAGGGCAAAAATCGATGCTCAATATGACGATTAAAAAGCTATTTTCGATAGCGATGGGTTTCGGGCAATGTATTAACTGGCTGGCGTTCTGTGCATTGCTTTTGTCACAAACAAGCCCTGCACCCATCCTACAACTATTACCCGCTAACCGCTTTATTAACAAATCTCTAATCTCTTCCCCTGCTGCTCAAGTTGAAGCGGGTTTTCACCCGTGGTAGAATCAATTCACACGCTGGATGCGCCGTCACGGCGGTTGATCCATCGACTTGATGACCGATAATTTACCTCAGCTAACCCGGCGTTTGCCGGTCTTTCCTGTCCTTGCCGCCCTACGAATTCATTTTCAAAGGCGGCTTCCGTCTAAACCAACCCCGGGCAAGGCTGAGAAATGGAGCAAGTAAAATCGACGCACGCCCTCTTGCCTGGCATGACCTTCTGACCATCTACAGGTTCCGCAATGAAGTCCAGTGCCTGGATACGGCCCTGGCCCTCACCCGCGGCAACCCGGTTGGGCCCTGGGCCATGTTGGATTCATTGCGCTTCGAACAGGGCAGTTACACCTGTATTTTGCGCCAGGGTGGCGGGACACCCCCTCTGGTGGGTCAATTGCGCTATTCCAACAGCGAACGGACCGCCCACCTGGCTTTTGTGATGCCGCAGCGCGGGCTGGACACGCCCGGGCTGGTTGCCTTGATGGAAAACCTGGCCTGGGAAGCCGGCGCGCGCGGCGCGTGCAGCCTGCTGGCCGAAGTGGACGAAAACAGCCCCGCGATCGAGGGCCTGCGTAAGGCCGGCTTTAGCCTGTACTCCTGGCAGCGGGTGTGGAAGCTCTCGCCCACCAATCCCCCCACCCCAAGCCCCAACCTGTGGGAAAACACCGGCGACCTGGACAGCATTCCCATTCACACGCTGTACCAATCGCTGGTGCCGCCGCTGGTGCAGAGCGCCGAACCGCAAACGAACCACCTGGACGAGGGCCTGGTATACGCCGACCACGGCGAACTGCTGGCTTACATCGCCCCGATATATGGGCCGCACGGCATCTACCTGCTGCCGCTGGTCCACCCGGGCGTTACCGACGTGGCCTTGCTGCTCACCTCACTGGTCAACGCGATCCCCTTCCAGTTGGGCCGGCCCATTTACATCTCGGTGCGCTCCTACCAGGCCTGGATCGAAAATGCCCTGGCCGAAATGGGCGCCGAAGTGGCCCAACGCCAGGCATTAATGGTCAAACACCTGGCCATTATTCAGCGCGAGCCGGTCTTTGCCACCCGGCAGGCCGTATTGAACAAACACCAACCGGCCATGCTTTGCCCATCCGGTGGGGACCAACCTTCATCGTTGGTCCAGCAGCATCTGGAAGCAACCGGTGAACCTGTTAAAGACCATTAAAAACTTGCAAAGGAAGTTTTTTATTACCCCATGACACAAAGAAGAATCACAGACGACCTGGAAGTGTTGATGGATGTATTTCCTCCCAAGATCAGCGCCGCTGTGCTCAAAGCAGACGATTCAGATAATCTGCAAGAAATCATCCTGGATTTGGGGCGGGTGCCGGTGGCCCGCTTCGTCAACCGGGAAGTGGTGCTGAGCGACCTGGAGATTACCCACGAAGAAATCGATGCGATCACCGCGATGATCGGTGAGTTCGACGCGGACAACCGCGCCGGGATGGAGCGCACCCTGCACCGCATCTCTGCCATCCGCAACCGGCATGGCCGCATCGTTGGCCTGACCTGCCGGGTCGGGCGGGCAGTTTACGGCACCATCGATATCATTCAAGACCTGGTCGAATCCGGTAAGAGCATCTTGCTGCTGGGCCGGCCGGGCATCGGCAAGACCACTATGCTGCGCGAAAGCGCCCGCATCCTGGCCGAAAAGCTGCGCGTGATTATCGTGGACACCTCCAACGAGATCGGCGGGGACGGGGACGTGCCCCACCCGGCCGTGGGACGGGCTCGCCGGATGCAGGTGGCCAAACCCTCACTGCAGCACGAAGTGATGATCGAAGCGGTCGAAAACCACAACCCGGAAGTGATCATCATCGACGAGATCGGCCGCGAGCTGGAAGCCATGGCTGCCCGTACCATCGCAGAACGAGGCGTGCAACTGGTCGCCACCGCCCACGGGCGCTCGCTGGAAAACCTGCTGCTCAACCCGACCCTCTCCGACCTGGTCGGTGGGATCGAATCGGTGACCCTTTCCGACGAAGAAGCCCGCCGGCGCGGGACGCAAAAGACCGTGCTGGAACGGCGCTCGCCGCCTACATTCGATGTATTGATCGAGATCCAGGAGCGCGACCGCATGCACGTCCACGCGGACGTGGCCGCCGCGGTGGACGCACTGGTGCGCGGCTACCCGCTGCAGCCCGAGGTGCGCTATCGCAACGACGATGGCGAGATCCACATAGAAAAGCCGCCAGCCAACCCGCAGCACGCGCTGCCGCAAACCTCGCACCGCGCTTTTGCCAACAACGGCAGCGATACCCAGCCGATTGGGCGCAAGGTGCGCGCCACGGCTCCGGCGCAGGTCACCGCGGCTTTATTCGAATCCGATGAGATCCAGCCCGAAACCGTCACCCAAACCGCAGGCCTTAAACCGATTCGCATTTATGCCTTTGGGGTGGCCCGCAACCGCCTGATCCAGGCCGCCCGCCACCTGGGAGTGCCGGCCGTCGTCGTCCACGAGTTAGAAGAAGCGGACGTGTTGATGACGCTGCGCACCTACTACCGCTCCCGCCAGCAGCCGGTGGTCGAGGCTGAAGAGCGCAGCATGCCCATCTACGTCCTGCGGGCCAATACCACCAACCAGCTAGAGCAATCTCTGGCCGAATTATTCAACCTGAGCTCGGAAAGCAGCGCGACCGAGTGGGAAATTATCGCTGCCCAAACCCAGGTGGCCATCCAAACCGTCTTGAACGGCCAGCGTTTCATCGACCTGCCGCCAGCTACTTCTTCGATCCGGCGCATGCAGCATGAATTGGTCCGCCAGGCGCAGCTCGTCTCCCATTCCTACGGTAAAGAGCCCAACCGGCGCGTGCGCATTTTCCGCGAGTAACCCAATCCCCACCTTACAAGGAGCAGCAAGGCATTGTTCATCACATTGGAAGGCCCTGAAGGCAGCGGCAAAACGTCTCAAATTGGCCCGCTGGCAGACTTTTTGCGGCAGAAGGGATATGACGTGCTCACTTTACGCGAGCCCGGCGGTACGGCCATCAGCGAGCAAATTCGGGAGGTGCTTATGAACCTGAAAAACACGTCCATGCACCCCCGAACAGAAATTCTGTTATTTTTAGCCTCCCGGGCTCAACTGGTCGAGGAGGTCATGCGGCCGGCCCTGGAGGCCGGTAAAGTGATCCTGTGCGACCGCTACACCGATTCGACCCTGGCTTACCAGGGCTACGGCCAGGGGTTGGACCTGGCTATGCTGCGCAGTATGTTGAAGTTCGCCACCGGCGGTTTGCAGCCTGACCTGACTATCCTGCTGGATGTGGATACCCAATGCGGTTTACACCGCAAGCAGAACGCCGGCGAGTGGACCCGCATGGATGCTTATACCGAGGAATTTCACCGGCGTGTCCGCGCCGGCTACAAAGAGCTGATGTGCCAGGAACCCGAGCGCTGGGCATCCGTCGATGCCGGCCAGGCGCCTGGAATGGTACAATCGGACCTGCGGCAGGTTATCCAATCCCGCCTGAATTTTTGATATTCCAAAGCAGCTCGATTCTCGCTGGAAGAGCTATTTTCCCACCTGTCCGAAAGGTACCCCCCTCATGCATAAATCCTGGATCCTCATCCTGCTCGTCGCTGCCCTGGCGCTGACCGGCTGCGCCCAAACGGCTGCACCGGCGCCAACTACCTCGGTCACTGCCACGCCTGTTCCGGCCAAACCCACCGCTGCGAACGTGCCGGCGATGGCCTGCCAGGTAGGCAGCATGTTCACCACCCCGGTCGATCCGCAGAGCATCCATCTTACACCCATCAGCGACCAGGACTGGTCGCGCGGACCGGAAACGGCGACGATGACCATCCTGGAATACAGCGATTTTCAATGCCCGGCCTGCGCTCAGGCGGGGCCGCTCATCAAGCAGTTCGAGGACGATAACCCGGGCGAAGTCCGAGAAGTCTATCGCCATTTCCCGCTCAGCCAGCACGATAAAAGTATCCTGGCTGCCCAGGCGGCCGAAGCCGCCGGTTTGCAGGATAAATTCTGGGAGATGCACGATTTTCTTTTCGACCCCACCAATTGGGCAGCCTGGAGCATGATGAGCTCAGGTGATTTCGAAAACTGGTTGTACGATAATGCTGCTTCGCTCAGCCTGGACGTCGACCGCTTCAAGCAAGATATCCATTCGGACGAAGTTGTGGCCCGCGTAAAGGAAGACCAGCAGCAAGGCATCGACATCGCCTTGTTCCAAACGCCTTCCTTGATCATTTTCCTGGGGAACGACCTGATCTTTACCCACAACGACCAGATCCCCTATTCACCCGAAACCCTGCAGGCCATCCTGGACGTGGCCAAAATCCGCCCGAAGCAGTTCGATGCCTGCCCGCCGATGACCGTAGACCCGGCCAAGACCTACACGGCCACCATCCAGACCGAGATCGGCGATATTACCCTCAAACTTTACCCGGATAAGGCCCCCCTGGCCGTGAATAATTTCATCTTCCTCGCCCGGCAAGGTTTTTACGATGGGGTGACTTTCCACCGCGTGCTGCCCGGCTACATTGCCCAGGCCGGCGACCCCAGCGGAACCGGGCTAGGCGGACCGGGCTATTCCTTCGCCAACGAGACCACGGACGACCTCACCTTCGATCGAGCCGGCCTGCTCGGCATGGCCAATTCTGGTGCGGATACTAATGGGAGCCAGTTCTTCATTACTTTCGAGCCCATTTCGCAATTGAATGGGAATTACACCATTTTTGGTGAAGTAACCAGCGGCATGGACGTGGCGGAAAAACTGACCGCACGTGATCCGACATCCTCATCGACGACCAGCCTGCCGCAAGGGACGCTGATCAAAACAATCCTCATCGAGGAGAATTAAGTAAAAATGGAAGCCGTAAACAGCCCACGCTGGCGTAGTTGGGTTTTACTGATCGTCTGCGCGTTGAGCGGATTGATCGCATTTTTAGGTTTTGTGATCCTGATGGTTTTGGGGGTGATTTCCCGGGCTAACACCGGCGTGCAGGAATCGAACGCCAGTATGCTGATCTTCCTGGCCTGGGAATCGCTGGCTGTGGCCGGGTTCTGCATCCCCATCATCGTGATTTCTATCCGCAAACTGGCCAATATAAGCGTGACCCCGCGCGCGAGCCTGCACGGCCTGCGTAACGCCAGCATCGGGATGGCAGTCTGGGTGCTGCTGGTCGGCTTGTTTTACCTGCTGGAACGCAGCAGCCTGTCCTGGCTGCTGCTGCCCCCACTGGCGGCCATCGCCACGGCTTTGCCGATCTGGTGGCTGGTGGAATTTGCCCGGCGGCGCCTGAAACAGGCCCCGGCGGAACGGTCCTGGGGAATCATTGGCTTTAGCCTGACGTTTACCATGCCGGCCGTCCTGGTCGTCTCGGTGATCGCCCTGATCGTGGTATTCGTCATTATGGCCGCCTACCTGTCCACCCAGCCTGAATTAATGGGCCAGTTGCGCATGTACGCGCAGTTGTATTCCAATACCACGCCCGATCCGCAAACGATTATCAACTCGCTGAGCAGCTTTATCCAGCAACCGGCCATCCTTCTGTGGGTCTTCGTCGTCATTTCGGGAGTCATCCCGCTGGTCGAAGAAGGTATGAAGACCCTGGCCGTGTGGCTGTTCGCCGGTGACCGGATGACACCTGGGGAAGGTTTTGTAGCCGGCATCCTGTGTGGGGCCAGTTTTGCTTTTCTGGAAAGCTTTTCAGCGCTCAATTCGACCAGCGCCAATGGGGATGGCTCGGCTACCTTGGCCCTGCTGGTGCGGGTCGGCACCGGTTTACTGCACGTGACCACCGCCGGTATGGTCGGCTGGGGCATCGCCTCGGCCGTTCAGAGCCGGCGTAATTTGTATAAACTGGTTCTGGTCTATCTGGCAGGGGTCACCCTGCACGGTAGCTGGAACGCCGCCAGCATCATGGCCGGCGTGGGAGCCAGCATGGTACCGTTTGGCCTGAGCAGCGGGATCGAAACCGCCCTGGCCGAAGTGGCCGTGGTCATCCTGGTCGTACTGGTGCCCCTCAACCTTAGCATTTTGAGCGGTTTCAACCGCCATATCTTCCGCCGGCAGACCTTAGCCGCCGCTGTGGAAACCTCAACCGAACCCGCCCTTCTCGAAGGGACAGACACCGTTAATTCTGATGCGCCCCAAACCGGTTCGCAACCGGACGACGAATAACGGGTTAAGGAACCAAGACCTATGCAATGGCTTAAATTTGTTGTTGACTTTGTCCTCCACATCGATCGCTACCTCGACCTGATCATCCGTAGCGTCGGTTTCTGGACGTACGGTGTGCTTTTTGTGGTCATCTTCATCGAGACCGGATTGGTGGTGACCCCCTTCCTGCCGGGTGATTTACTGCTCTTTGCCGCCGGCGCATTTGCCGCCAAAGGTTCGCTGAACGTCTTTGCCCTGTGGATCATGATGTCCCTGGCCGCCATCCTGGGCGACACGGCCAATTACTGGATCGGCCATTACGTCGGCCCGCGGGTGTTCCGCGAGGACGTACGCTGGCTGAAGCGCGAATACCTGGAACGCGCCCAGGGCTTTTACGAGAAATACGGCGGCAAAACGATCCTGCTGGCCCGCTTCATCCCCATCATCCGCACGTTTGCGCCCTTCGTGGCCGGCATCGGCAAGATGCGCTATGGGTATTTCATCACCTACAACTTCATCGGCGGTTTCTTGTGGACCAGCCTGTTCCTGTGGGCGGGCTACTTCTTCGGCGGCCTGCCGATCGTGGAACACAATTTCTCGCTGGTCATTATCGCCATCGTGGTGATTTCGGTGATCCCTGCCGTCGTGGAAGCGATCAAGGGCCGCAGCCAAAAAGGTAAAGCTAAACCGAGTGTTGAAGGCGAATTATAATTAGAGGGAACCCGGAACCCCCTTCAGGAAAGGCAAAGGAAGAATATGGTGGAAAAGACATTGAACGGACGGCCTATCGCGAGCCAAAAGGGCTTGATAAACCGTAACAAGCTGCAAAAACTGGTGGTTTTTCTGTTCAAGGTTTTAACCCGCACCGAATTCGTCGGCGTCGAGAATATCCCCCCGGATGGCGGGCTGATCATCGCCACCAACCATGTCAGCCGCCTGGACATTCCGGTATTGTTCATCAACCCCCTGCGGCCGGATATTACGGCCCTGGTCGCCGACAAATATCTCGGTTATCCTTTCCTGCGCTGGTTTGTGACCACCGGCGGCGGCATCTGGCTGGACCGCACCAAAGCCGATTTTTCGGCTTTTGGCGAGGCGCTGGATGCGCTCAACCACGGCCGAGCCCTGGGAATTGCCCCGGAAGGCACTCGCAGTGAGACTTCCTCGCTGTTGGAAGGCAAGTCGGGCACCGTGCTGCTGGCGCACCGCGGCCGGGTGCCGATCGTGCCGGTCGGCATTTGGGGCACCGAAAAGGCCATCCCCAACCTGCTGCGGCTGCGCACCGCCAGGATCGTCGTCCGCTTCGGCAAGGCCTTTCGCCTGCCGCCGTTTTCACGGGATAACCGCGAAGAAGACCTCAAGCGCCAGACCGACGAAATCATGTGCCGCATCGCTGCCTTGCTGCCAGAAAGCTACCACGGCGTTTACGCCGGGCACCCGCGCCTGCAGGAGCTGCTGGCTGGTAGTCAATAAAAACATGCCTTTTTGAGGGTATGTTCGCGGAACTCCGTTCCGGGAACATACCCTCAAAAATTCTACCGGTTGTAGAAAGGCGCGGAATGGCTTCCTCTGAAGAGAAAATGAAAATCCTGACATTGATCGAACAGGGTAAGATCACCCCGGAAGAAGGGGTTCGCCTGCTCAATGCCCTGGACCGCGCCCAGGCCAGCCGGACGGCTGGCCAATCTTCGCCTTCACGGCCGGTTTATTCAGCCGGCGGACCGCGCTGGCTGCTGGTGCGGGTGACCGACATGGCCACCGACAAGGTGCGTGTCAACGTCCGCCTGCCCGTCACCGTGGTCAACACAGGTATGAAGTTAGGCGCGCGGCTCTCGCCCGACATCGGCCAGTCGGAGATGGACCAGATTATGGAAGCGATTCAAGCCGGGCGGACCGGCAAAATTGTGGATTTAACCAGCAACGAGGACCGCGAGCATATCGAGGTCCTGTTGGAGTAAACGGGGGTTATTCTACGGCTTCGACCCGGCTGATTTCGGGGAAGAACTGGCGCACAGTCCCTTCCACCCAACCTTTGACGGTCACCGGCGAGAGCGGGCAATTCAGGCAAGCCCCACCCAGGCGGACCTTGACCACAGTGTCATCGTAACTGACGAATTCAACGGCTCCCCCGTGATAGGTTTCGATATAGGCGCTCAATTGCTCTACCAGGCCACGTAGCTGTTCTTCAATACTGTAAGAAGGGATCTGGCTGGACATGATTTGTATCCTCTCAGTCAATCACTGGGGTGGCCGATTCTGGATTGCAGGATGTTGAGAATCTTATCCTGCGCACCGGCCTGGCGCTCATTTAACCGGCCGGCCATCTGGCGGATCAAAATACTCGCGGTTTCGGGATAGTGATCGCACAACTCCTGGAGCCGGCTTGCGCTGAGCCTGAACACGATCGAATCCTCAACGGCCAGGCTGGAGGAAGTGTACGCCGACCGGCGCAAGACAACTGACCATCCAAAGATGCTCCCCGGCTCGATTGTGGCCACGGTTAATGCCGGGCCATCGTAAGGCTTATACCGGATTATAACCTTTCCCGACGCCAAAAGATACAAATAATCCGCCGGACCATCCTGATCGAAGATCATGGCGTTGCAGACATAGATCACCTGCTCGAATAGGCCCGCAATCCATTCGATCTGTGGTTCGGTAAACCCATTAAATACCGGGAAATCCGGCAATCCTTGACTGGACATTGAACCAATGTTAATAAAAACCCGCTAAACGCATGTAGTGGCAAAAATCACCAAAGTGGGCTAAATCGTTACACTGAATGTCACAAGAATAGCGCCGCAGCGAATGACAATTCCCCCGGAGTATATGACAATACCGGCCAAACATCCTCATCTCGTGAAGAGGTCAGGTGAGGGGTGCAGCCGAGCCGCCGATCAGCATCTACCCTCATTCCAGCCTTCCCCACGCTTCGCGGAGGGGGAAGGCGTTAAGTTCCGCTCGCCGGGGATAGGGGATGGCAGAAGTTACTTTTTATCTATCTTAACGTCAGTTCGGAATAAGAGTTTTGAGTGTGTTTTTATTCGTGGCGGCTACGCCGCCACGAATAAAAACACACTTAAATCACCTCTCTTTTCTTTGATCCCGAACTCACGTATCTTACCTGCATCCATGAAAGGCTCATAGAATTGCGCTCTCTACAGGCAGTCAAGAAGCTGATCAAGGGCATCGAGGAACTCTTTATTTGGATCACTCGATGCCGCCGTAGTCGCGAGCTCGATGAGGCGTGGATACCTGTTTTTTGGAAGCATTTTTGTGCGCCCGGTTATGGTGGCCGTGTTTTCACCGGCTGCTGCCAGAATCTGCCCGGATAGATCGGCCTCGACAAATCCGGATACAAAGGCTGTGATGGTTCTGAAGGCGAGGAGAAGCTGATACCCTGAACGCCCGCTTCGCGCCAGCGCTGCGAGCAACGCTTCTGCGATCTGCAGAAGGGCAGCGGACCGGTTGCGTCGAATCAAAATCAGCGGGATCACGTGCGGGTGCAATCGAACAGCCTGCCAAATAGCCACGATAATGCCGCGCGCCTCGTCCTTCCAATCGTCGCTGGGCGACGAGGGCAGGACGGTCCCCGCCAGAACCGCATCGACCACGAGGATTTCGAGGCTCTCGCGATTCGATACGTAGTTATAGAGCGTCATCGTCCCCGTACCAAGCCTGGCCGCCAGCGCACGCATCGACAGAGCCTCCAGGCCTTCGCAGTCCACAATTTCAAGCGCGGCTTTTTGAACCTCATCGAGTGAGGATTTTGATGGTCGTCCAGTTCGCGTCATTATTTCATCAGAGTGTAACACATACAGGATTTTGCCAGGTTATTTTGGAACCGTCCGCAATTATTCCCGAAACTTGACGATTCTTATCAATTATATTATTATTTTACGTACCTTGTACGTTAAATGGAGGCAAAAATGAAACGGCAAATTCTTGTTCGACTGCTCGGACTCCTCTTGCTGGCCGGCGTCATCGGTGAGGGAATGCTTGGGTCGTCACTCATGGTTGTCCCTTCATATCCACCCGTGACCCTCTACACACATATCTTCGTTGCCCTGTTACTGGTCGCATTATCTACGGTCACGCTGGCAATTAGCCTGCGTTCCGGGCGTCTCTCTCTTCGAATCACCGCCGGTATCGGCCTGGCCGGGTGTGTGGGAGCAACCCTCGCCGGTGGCGTCTTCCTCTGGGGAGGCAAGTCGCACGTAGCCTTTAGCTTTATGGAATATCTGACGGGGTTGATCTTCCTCGTGGGTATCGTGTTGCTTGTGGTTGGCGCCGTCTCAAAACCAATTGAGCCCGGTCAGAAGAGCGGCAAGGAGCAGCGCCCTGCTGAGGGCCCTCGAAAAGGGTAAGCATACCGGCCGGCCAATGCAGTTGGGTTACGGGCAAGGCCGAAAAGGCCAATGCCTGAGCGGCAGCAAATGTTATAAAGAAGCCCGCAACCCAACCTACAAAATTAGATAAAAAGTTGCTCATGGCATCCCATATCGCCGGTGAGCGCAACTTAACGCCTTCTCCCTGGGAAGGGAGAAGGCGGGGATAAGGGTAAACACCCGTCATCCTGAACTCTGGCAGAATTATTCAGCTTAGCCGGTATGCTCTTGACAATCATTTCGTGCTAGATTATTATCTAATTCATTAGACAAATATCTAACACACTTATGCCAGAAATACTGTTCGACACCGGTACTGCCTACGACTTCTTCGTCAGCCTGTTCGTCTTGCACGAACCGGAGAATTTTGGGCTGCGCTCACAATGGGCGGCCGGGGTGCGCTCGCGCCTGCAGCCGGCCCAGCGGACCATCCTGGAGCAAGCCGCGTTTATTTTGCCGCTGCCTATGTTCTGGCTGGCCGGGATCGACCAATCTCCCAAGGATTCGGCCGCCGTCCTGGCTGCCTTGCAGGCCATGCCGCCGGCCGAACGCCTGCTCACCCTGGCCGAACAACCGGACGCCGGCCCGGAACACAGCCAGATCCTGCGCAAGTTGGCCGACGGGCTCAAACCCGGCCCGGCTGAACTGGAAATTCTGAAAAAGGCCTATCGAAAACTGGGCCACTCCCGGCCCAGCGAACTGACATCCGCCTTGATAACTGCCTGGGAACACGCCGACGCGTTCGGCGAAGCCTTCCTGGATGCCCTGACGGCCTACCGGAATGCTTTCTTTGCCGAAGAAGAAGAACGCATCCTGCCCGGGCTGCTTGCCGGCATAGAGCGCGCCCGCACGCTGGCTGCCAAATTGTCCCTGGACCAGTTGATCGAAGAGCTGACCCAGGGCGTGCGGATCGAATCGCTGCAAGGCACCGATCAGTTGATCCTGGCGCCTTCATTCTGGTCCAGCCCGCTGATCTTTTACGGGGTGGATGCACCCCACCGGGCGGTGCTGGTGTTTGGCTGCCGCAGCGATACCCAGGGGCTGGTGCCCGGCGAGATGGTGCCGGCCGGCCTGCTCAATGGGCTCAAATCGTTGAGTGACTCTACCCGCCTGAAAATATTGCACGACCTGGCCGAAGCCCCGCTCACCCCGGCACAACTTTCCCGCCGGCTGCGGCTGCGCCCACCGACCATCATCCATCATCTGCAAGCTTTACGGCTGGCCGGGCTGGTACAGATCAGCCTGACTGCCGGCGGCGACCGGCGCTATTCTCTCCGCCGCGACGCTCTCACCAATTTATTAGCCAGTTTACAAGACTTCCTCGGCCAGGCTGCCGACCAGAATCACGACTAAATTCATTTCGATATATCCTGGGAGGGATACTTGTCCTTTTACCGCTTTACCGGCCAAACGCGGACGGTGTTAGCCACCTACTTCGACCGCGTCAGCGCCTTTCGACCCAACGCTCGTTACTACCTGGTCAGCGTGGTGCTGTCGGGGGCGGCCGTGGGTGTGTTCCGTTTATTGTTCAACTTTTACGTGCTCAGCCTGGGCTATTCCGAGGCGCTGCTGGGCACCTTGATCACCACCAGCAGCCTGACGGCGCTGCTGGCGGCTTTACCGATGGGCTACCTGGTCGATTTGCTCGGCCGCAAGGCATCCCTGATTGGCGGCACCTTTGTAGAGGGCGTATCGATCGCCCTGATGGTGTTCTTCCCCTCCATACCCATGTTCATCGCCATGAACGTGGGCATCGGGCTGGGCCAAAGCCTGACCGGCGTCGCCATGGGCCCGTTCCTGATGGAAAACAGCGGTGAAAAGGAACGCACCTACCTGTTCAGCTTTACCTCCGGGCTGCAAACCGCCTCGGGCTTTTTCGGCAACTGGATCGGCGGTAACCTGCCTACCTGGATGTCCGGCTTTCAGATTGGCAGCACCCCCACCAGCCCCACGGCTTACGCCTGGTCGCTGGGCGTGATCGCGGTCGGCAACCTGCTCGCTATTTTGCCGCTGCTCTTCCTGAAAACGCCGCGCCTGTCTCAGGAGGAACGCTCGCTGTTCGCCCCGCTGTCTTACTTTGGGCAACATTTTGGCCTGCTCAGCCGGCTGGTGCTGCCGATCCTGGTGACCAGCCTGGGCGCCGGGCTGATCATGCCCTTTATGAATGTGTTCTTCCGCGACGTACATCACCAGCCCGACCCGGTCATCGGCTCGATGTTCGCCTGGGGTTCGCTGGCCATGGGGGTCGGCCTGTTGATTGCCCCACCTCTGGCCGACCGCTTCGGTAAGATCCAGGTGGTGGTAATGACCCAGGCCCTGTCGATTCCCTTCCTATACCTGCTGGGCTTTTCGCCTTTGTTCCCGATCAGCGCTATGGCCTACTACTTCCGCCTGACCCTGATGAACATGAGCAGCCCGGTTTACCAGACCTTCGTGATGGAGCGGGTGGAAGCCTCGGCCCGCGGTACGGTAGCCAGCCTGGTGAGCATGGCCAACAACGTCGGCTGGGCCTTCAGCCCGCAGATCAGCGGCTGGATCCAGGTCAATTATGGTTTCCACCCGGCCTTCGCAGCGACCATCTTTTTCTACGCAGCCTCGATCTTTTTGTACTGGCAATATTTCTGGCGCCCCGACCGGCGCAAAGCACAATTGTGCAACCTTCCAAAAGCCAAGCGCATCTAAGTGGGTGTGAACAAAAAGCAGTTTTGCTCCACCGTGAGCCCCTCGAAAGAACGCAACTCCGGCTTTCCCCTCTCGAGAGGAGAACTTTTTTCAGAAAAGACGCCGGTATAATCAACTGAGCGGGAGCAAGAAGACCTCCATCGGGGAGTTTTTTGCCAATAGCTGCTTTGGTCACAATAAATTACTTTTGGAGATAGCAAATCATGGATTACGTCATCGATTTTCCCGGCGGCGCTCGCGTGGACGCCCATTTTGGCCCTTACACCGTTCCAACCGACCAACCCCCCATGGGCGGCGGCGAAGGCTCTGCCCCAACCCCCTTCGCGGTCTTCCTGGCTTCCATTGGCACTTGCGCGGGCATTTACGTGTTGGGTTTCTGCCGCCAGCGCGGCCTGCCCACCGACGGCATCCGCATCGTCCAACGGGCAGCAGCCAACCCCATGACCGGAATGCTTTCGGAAGTCGAGATGGAAATCCAGGTACCGCCCAGCTTCCCGGAAAAGTACTACGATGCCCTGGTGCACTCGGCCGAGCAATGCAAGGTCAAGAAAACCCTGGAGAACCCGCCGGTGTTCAAAGTCCACACCAGCGTGGTCGAAGGCCAGCTCTAGATATTGGGTAGCTAGCCCCGAAATTGAAGGGATTGCACAGGTGAAACCTGCACAATCCCTTCAATTTCGGATCCCTTAAACGATATTACAAGTCCATCTCCCAGGTTTCGCTGACCAGGTCGTGGCCATAGCCGTGATAGGCTTCGTCCGCGACCATGCGGAAACCTGCCACCGCGTAAATGTGACGGGCCGCCACCAGCACACTGTTGGTCCACAGGGTTATCTTCTGGTAGCCCGCCTGGCGGGCAAATTGAATACATTCTGCCACCAGCCTGGAGCCTATCCCCAAGCCGCGGGCCGAAGGCTCGACCAGTAACAGGCGCAGCTTGGCGACCGTCTCGCTTTGCTTGACCAGGAATACTGAGCCGGCGTTTTCACCTTCGCGTTCAGCGATCCAACAGCGCTCTCGCTGGGGATCATAGTTTTGTATGTAGTGGGCCACAATTTCGGCCACCAGCCCTTCAAATTCCTCATTCCACTTATATTCCTGTGAATATAGCGCCCCATGGCGTTGAACGACCCAGCCCAGGTCACCCGGTTGGGGCGGGCGCAGGATATAAGGCACCTTCTGTTCTGGACCAGCGCCCGCAAGCCGCATAATCGTCGTCATCGCCGCGACCAGGCGCTCCTGGGATGGCGCGTCCAGCCCGGCCAGCATGGCCTCGATTTGGGCCTGGGAACGAGAATTGAGCTGGCCAAAAGCGGCCTGTCCTTCTGCGTTTAAAGACAAATCGCTTTGCCGCCCATCCGACTGGGAGGGCGTCTTCTCGATCAGCCCCAGGCGGGTGAATTTTTGGAGGATGCGGCTCAAATAGCCGGGATCCAGTTTTAGATCGCCGGCCAGTGTGGTGGCCGTGACCCTTTCATGCTGGGCGATTTCAAAAATAACGCGCGCCTCGGTCAAAGAGTAGGGGCTGGACAGCAGGCCCTCTTCCAGCAGCCCGATCTGGCGGGTATAGAAGCGATTAAATTCGCGAACCTTTTCGGCCCGCTGGTGGATTGTTTCGTTTTGCATCGCTGCCTTCCTGTATCTCGATATTAATTGATATTATCAACTATTTAATTGACTTTGTCAAATAAAATCTTTCAAGCAAAATTTGTTCCTATTGCCGGTTGAAGTTGAGGCTCTTAGCCCCTCTCCCGCTTCTGGGAGAGGGGTTGGGGGGAGGGCGAGTCCTGCGTATTCGCGGCGCTGGCCGATGCCAGAATCCAACGTTTGGGCAAAGGATTGGATTTGTTGCCGGTAGAGGTTTTGGCCCAGGTGGCTGGCCCCAGTCCGCAATCATTTGATATTGAACCATCTGGTATAATATAGATATAATTTATCCGAATATTACCCTAAGGAATGTAAGCCATGGCAACTCAAGTCCGAAAAATCAAACAAATCATCGAGCCGCAGACCGTCATCGAAGGCGCAGACGTGCGTTTGCGCCGCTCGTTTGGTCCCAGCCGGGCCAACCTGTACGATCCCTTCCTGCTGTTCGACCATTTCGCCTTCAACGATCCGCGCCAGGGTCCGATCCAGGGATTTCCCACCCACCCGCATCGCGGCATCGAAACCGTAACCTACATGCTGGAAGGTAACGTGCGTCATCGCGACAGCATCGGCAATATGGGTGTGATTGGGCCGGGCGACGTGCAGTGGATGACCAGCGGGCGCGGCATTTTGCACGAAGAGCTGCCCCGCCGCGGGCCCGAAGGAACGATCTACGGGTTCCAGTTGTGGGTCAACCTGCCGGCCGCCCAAAAGATGGGCCAGCCGCGCTACCAGGAGGTCGGCTCAGGCAACATCCCAACCGTGGAAAAGGACGGCGTCAAGGTGCGCGTAGTAGCCGGGGAGTACGGCGGTATCAGCGGGCCGGTCAAACAGATCGCTGCCCAGCCGCTGTACATGGACGTGACCGTGGATGCCGGCGAGAAATTCGAAGTCGCGGTCCCGGCCGGCCATACCGCCATCGCCTACGTTTTCGAGGGCGAAGGTCTCTTTGGCGGGGATGAGGACGGCCAGGGTAAGTTTGTCCGCTCGCTGAGCATGCTCGTCTTCGAGGATGGCGACCTGGTGCGCGTGCAGGCCGGCGCCGCTTCACCGGTGCGTTTCATGCTCATGACCGGGGCGCCCTTCAAGGAACCGATCTACCCCTACGGCCCGTTCGTCATGAACACCCTGGAAGAAATCCAACAGACCCTGACGGATCTGCGCAACGGCAATTTTGTGCGGGTGTAAGCCATCTGCCCGATCCGGAAACGTAACCGATTAATCCAGTTCAAAAAACAGAGGTGGTTTGATTGTTTGTCGCGTAAAAACACGCGATAAACAATCAAACCACCTCATTCTTTTCTAGAAGCTGAGTAGTACCCTCAAGCCCTGGTTATTTATGCCGCTTTTTTCTGTATCTCCCAGCGCACGTCGTACTCGCAGTAAGGGGCGCCATCGTGCATACACTTGGTCTTGGTGATGTACGGGATGCCTCCAGAAGCATCGATGACCCCCTCCATCCAGCCCACGTGGTTATAGGTGCAGCGTTCGCGCGGCTGCTTTTTGCCCATATCCACTTCCATGCGGACGTGATTGGCGGCCAGGTCGAAGACCCGCACCACCACACCTTCGCCCCAGTTAAAGCGCAGGCACAGGTCCATCCGCCGGATGATATAACCCGGGTCACCCGGCTTGAAATATTGCGCCAGCGGAGCGCCGGGCTGGATATCCAGTTTGGCGCGGAAGCGGGTCATCTCGCGCAGAATATCGTTGCTGCCTCCGGCCAGTTCCAGGCGGATGGCGTGGGTAAAGGCGCCCAACAGCTCTGGCGGATACGAACCCTCGGAGTCGATGCGCCCGCGCAGGATGCGCTGGGCTTCCGGCTCCATCCGGCGCAGCACCCGCTCAAAAGCGGAGGGGCCGTACTTTTCTTTGACGAAATCGATCCGTCCCAACAAGGCGTTCCCACGGCTGACCTTGCCGCTGATTTTGGCTGTAGACAATTTGAGCACATGCTGCTGCAAGTTGACCGACATCTCGCTCATGTTGCGGATCGAGCTGACCACTTGCGACACCTGCTCATTAACCTGCCGGGCGGCCGTGCTGACTTCTTCTACCGAACGATTATTTTGCAAGCTCAAAGCCTGGAAGTTCTTGATCGCGGTTTCCACTTCCGCCGAACTGGCCGTAATTTCTTCGATCGAGGCAGTATTCTCTTCCACCACTGCCGAAACGGTATCCACGGCCGTGGAGAGGGCGTTGGTAATCCCGCTGATTTCCTGGGTCGAATGGGAAATCTCACCCATCTGCTGGCCGATGCTGTCCACGGTATGGATGATCCCGTCCAGGGCCCGCACGGCCTCGTTGCTTTGCGCGGCCCCGGCCTCGACTTCATCCGCTTCCTCTTGAATGGCGCTGGCGGTTTCCGTCATGGTTTCTTGAATGCCCTGGATCAGGTCGGCGATCTCTTTGGTGGCCCTGGCCGACTTTTCAGCCAGCTTGCGCACCTCATCGGCCACCACGGCAAAGCCTTTGCCGGCTTCACCCGCCCGGGCCGCTTCAATGGCCGCATTCAAGGCCAGCAGGTTGGTCTGCGAAGCGATCTCCTCGGTCGTCTCCAGGATCGAGCCGATCTTGATCGAGCGCTGGCCCATCAAATCGATCTTTTCCTGCACCTTGAGGGTAGATTGGCGAATGTGTTCCATGCGCTTGACGCTGGATTCGATCGTCTTGGCCCCCAGGTGAGCCGCCTGGCCTGCCTCGTTAGCCCCCTTGGCGCCGGATTGGGCATTTTCAGCCATCTGGGTAACCTTTTGGGTAATTTGAGACGTGATGGTGAACGCCTTGGAAACGGCCCCGGCTTGTTCCTGGGCACCCTGGCTTACTTCGTCGAGTGCCCGGATCATCTGCTCCACAGCTTCGGTCGTGGCAGACAGGTCGTTCATTTGTTTGGAGGTGTCCTGGGCAATTTGTTGCAGCTCTGAATTGATTTTTTCGACCGCCAGGCTGGCCTGGGTAGAAGCGGTCGAGATCTTGCCATAATCGGCCCCGATAGTATCGGCGCTCTCGGTCACACGGTTGATCGACTGGCGCAGATTCTGGGTCATATCCAGGAAGGCTTTCCCCAGCACATCCCGATCCGAGGCCGGGGTGACCTCTACCGCCAGGTTGCCGACGGCGATTTTCTCGGCCGTTGCGGCGATACCGAGCAAGTACGTGCGCATTTGGGCAAAGGCCGTCAATAAGTCCTGGATCTCGTCCCAGCTTTTGACATTGGTCTCCTGGTTGATATCGCCTTCGGCAATCTGAAGCGCAACCTGTGAAACCTGTTTAATAGGAACAATAATTCGCCTCAGCAGCAGGAGCATCAATAAATAGGCCGGCAAGATAATCACTGCCGCCACCAAAAAAGAAATGAGGTTCAATCCCTGTTTGCCGAACATAAATCCGGCGATTGCAGCCGCCCCGGTCATCCCCACGACTATCCCGGCCATCCGGATAGCAATTCCTCGTCGATAGAGCAAGACCATACCCGAGGTAGTCAGTACGGCTACCAGCACAACAATCCCAATGAAAATGTAGTAATCGACCTGCATCCCAGTTCTCCTTCAAAAGGTCGGTTTCGATGTGCAGCCAGGGATTGGAGCGATCCCCTTGTACACGCCCTTTGAGCTCAGGCAAATTTAACCGGTGTCTGTAATTTCTTGAGAAAATTAACACAAACCGGCTAAATTAATCATACTTATTTAAGAAATACTTTCCGTAAATTAAAAGTTAACTTCTGGTTTTATTTACAAATTCCCAAAAAACACTCTTCTCTGCTAAAAAAAACGAAATTCGGGGTTTTTCCCATGTGCGGTCGCAAAATCACTTTTACAGGGCAAACGCATCATGCCAATTTAGTCCCAACAGAGAGATAATTTTGAGTGTTATTGTGGGGCTACGCCCCACAATAACACTCAAAAACCCATTCTTTGGGGAATTGCCCTCGAAAAGCAGGCAGGTTGCTATCGCCCTGTCACTTTTAAAATGGCCCTTGACAAATGGTTTCTAAATAATATAATTTGATTTTGAAACTATTAGATAAGGAAATATATGTCAGAAACTGTTGAAGATTCCGCCCGCCAGGTACTGGATGTCGTACCCCTCGTCATGCGGGCGATTCGAACCGAATTCCGCAAACAACGATCCTCAGACCTGTCGGTACCGCAGTTTCGATCGCTTAAATTTACTAAAAATAACGAGGGCACGTCCCTTTCGGAAATGGCCTGTCATATTGGGCTGACTCTGCCCTCGATGTCGAAGCTGGTGGATGGACTGGTGGATCGCGGGTTGCTCCAACGGGAAGGTCACGCCGAAGACCGGCGCAGAATCTGCCTCAAAATCACACCGAAAGGGCAGGAGCTGCTCGAGATAGCCAATCAACGCACCCATGCGTACCTGGCCGCCCAATTATCCGGATTATCCGAAAAAGAATTGGGCACCATCTCCGCGGCCATGACCATTCTGGAAGACATATTTGTAACCGATCGCCAGTAAGCACTGGCTTTACAAGATAGCGAACGAAAGTATGAGCATCTTAGAGATCGACCATCTTTCTCGTCAATTTGGCGAATTAACCGCCGTTGACGAGATCGACATTAACTTACAGGAAGGTGAAATATTCGGCTTGCTGGGCCCTAACGGAGCCGGTAAATCGACCACGCTCAAAATGCTGACCACACTGCTGCCCCCCAGCAGCGGCACGGCCCGGGTGGCCGGCTACGACATCGTCCACCAGGCCCGGCAGGTACGCGAAGTCATCGGCTACGTGCCGCAACTCCTCTCGGCCGATAGCGCCTTAACCGGCTATGAAAATCTGCTGATCTTTTCCAAGCTGTACGGGGTGCCCAGGGCCGAGCGTGAGGACCGCATCCAGCAGGCGCTGGAATTGATGCACCTGGAAAGTTCCGCCGGGAAGCTGGTGAAAACCTACTCGGGTGGAATGATCCGCCGGTTGGAAATCGCCCAGTCGATGCTTCACCATCCCTATGTCCTTTTCCTGGACGAACCGACCGTCGGGCTCGACCCGCTGGCGCGCAATTCCGTCTGGGAACAGATCCAACAGCTTAAATCCAGGTATGGCACAACCATCCTGCTAACCACCCACTATATGGAAGAAGCCGATTTCTTGTGCAACCGTGTGGCAATTATGCACGAGGGCAAACTGGCGGCCATTGGCTCGCCGGATGAACTCAAGGCTTCGATCGGTGGGGATGAAATCACCCTCGACGATGTCTTCGCTCACTATGCCGGAGCGGAACTCGAAGCAGGAGGTAACTATCGTGAAATCTCAAGGACAAGACGTACCGCGCGCCGTATGGGGTAGCCCTACCCTGGCGGGGCCGGTGGATGTCTTTAATTCGATCGGACAGTTTTTTCGCAAGACGTTCGTGATCGTCGAGCTCGAGATCCGCAAGCTGCGCCACGAGCCGACCGATCTCTTCACGCGCGCCTTGCAACCGGTATTGTGGCTGCTGATCTTCGGCGAGGTGCTCGCCCGCAGCCGGGCCATTCCCACCGGTGGCCTGAATTACATCGACTACATGTCCCCCGGTATTTTAGCCCAGAGCGTGCTGTTCATCTCGATCTTCTACGGCATCGCTATCATCTGGGAGCGCGACCTGGGGATTGTGCACAAGCTGATTGCCAGCCCCACCCCCCGGACCGCGCTGGTATTAGGCAAGGCGCTCTCCGCCGGGATCCGCGGCCTTTCGCAGGCAATCATCATTTACCTGCTGGCCCTGGTCCTGGGTGTCAAGATCAATTGGAACCCACTGGCTTTGATCGGGGTACTGGTGGCGGTGCTGCTGGGGGCGGCCTTGTTCTCCACCTTCTCGCTGATTATCGCCTGCATCGTCAAAACCCGCGAAAAGTTCATGGGCATCGGCCAGGTATTGACCATGCCATTGTTCTTCGCCAGCAATGCGATTTACCCGATCTCCATGATGCCAGGCTGGCTTCAGGTGATCTCGCGCTTCAACCCGCTCACTTACGAGGTGGATGCGCTGCGGGCCTTGATGCTGGCCGGCGGAACCAGCACGTATGGGGTCGGGATGGATTTTCTTATTCTCGTTCTCAGCGGAGCGGCCTTGATCTTGATCGGCAGCAAAATGTACCCCAAAGTTGTCATCTAGCCGGGGATTTGCCTCCGGGTAGTCCCTGGACAAGAAAGTCTGATGAGTCAGTTCGTCTTGATAGGAAAAACGTAATTACTTAGCTACCGCAAAAAAGAGGGTGTTTTTATTGTTTTTCGCGTGCTTCGCACGCGAAAAACAATAAAAACACCCCTAATTACCGGACTAGCTTGAGTACTCACGGAAAAAAATACTTTAGGAGTAAAGCGAATTTTTATGGAAGCAACCAAAACTTATAAATTATTTGGTAAAGTGGTTGAATATAAATGGATCGTCCTGAGCGTAACGACCATCGGTGCGCTGATGGCTTCGATCGACAGCACGATTGTGATCCTTGGCCTGCCGGATATGATGGTCAAGCTGCACGCCAACCTGATCGAAATGATCTGGGTGATTATGGGCTATATCTTGATCAGCACGGTCTTCCTGCTGACATTCGGTCGCGTGGCCGATATGCTCGGCCGGGTGCGGCTGTACAACCTTGGCTTTGTGATCTTCACCGTTGGCTCGGCGTTGTGTGGTTTTTCCACCACGGCCGCCCACCTGATCATTTTCCGGCTTATCCAGGGCAGCGGCGCGGCCATGATGGTGGTCAACAGCGTGGCTTTGCTGACCGAGGTCTTCCCGGCCAACGAGCGCGGCAAGGCCCTGGGCATCAACGCCATTACCTTTTCCATCGGGGGCGTACTTGGCCCTATCCTGGGCGGCGTGATCCTGACCTTCGCCGACTGGCGCTGGATCTTCTTCATCAACGTCCCGGTGGGTATCTTCGGCGCCCTGTGGGGCTATATATCGTTGAAAGAAATGTCCCAGCATAAAGCCGGCGAGTTTTTCGACGTGCTCGGCGCCATCAGCTTCAGTGTCGGGCTCACTGCCCTGCTGGCCGCCCTGACCCTGGGCATCCAGTACAGCTTCAGCTCCACCCCGATCGTGGTGATGTTCTTCGTGTTCCTGGTCTGCATCATCGTTTTCCTGTGGTGGGAACGGCGCGCGACGAACCCGGTGTTGGACCTGTCGCTGTTCAACAACCGTATCTTCAACTTCTCGGTGCTCTCGGCAATGATGCAGTCGCTGGCACTGTTCTCGGTCAACTTCCTGATCGTGTTTTACCTGCAAGGCGTACGCGGGTTCGACCCGCTCAAAGCGGCGATGCTGCTGATTCCCCTGCCGATTGTGACCTCTTTCGTAGCGCCGTTGAGCGGTAATCTCTCCGACCGGATCGGCGCGCGTATCCCTGCCACCGTTGGCCTGTTGATCCAGGGTGTGGCGCTGGCCTGGTTTATGCGCATCTCCCCCACCACCCCGTACTGGCAGTTGGCCGCCGGCCTGGCCATCATGGGCTTTGGGGGCGGGCTGTTCTTCCCTCCGAACACCAGCGCCGTCATGAACGCCTCACCAAAGAATTGTCTGGGGATCGCCTCGGGTACGCTGGCCACCTTACGCCAGGCCGGTATGGTTACCAGCTTTGCCTTATCGCTGGCGGTGGCCGCCAGCAGCCTGCCCAAAGACGTGATGATGCAGTTGTTCGTCGGCACCAACGTCAGCCTGGGCTCGGCGCCGATGCAGGCCTTCGTCGCCGGGATGCACAACGCTTTCCTGGTCTCGCTGGTGCTGGTCATCATTGCGGCCGGGATCTCGTTCGTGCGCGGTAAAGAAGACCGCAGCGCCCTGGCCGATGTTCCCATCATCCAGGAAGCAGAAGTACAAAAACAGTAATCCTGAACGGATTTAAAAAGCCCTCATCCCAATAATTTAGGATGAGGGCTTTTTATTCCACAAAGGTCCTGGTTCGAGCCACATCTGCTTCGTTCGGCCTGCGTTGACCCTCATCCCGGCCTTCCCCCTAAAAGGGGGAAGGAGTAAGAATTTGTAGGCGTTACCCATGCATCAATCATTGGCCTCACCTTCGTGGAAAAGTCCCCGGCGGGGCGAGGTCAGGTGAGGGGCGCGGCCAGCAGGCAAACGCCCTGGCGGGCCTGCGCAGACCCTCATCCCGGCCTTCACCCTAAAAGGGGGAAGGAGCAAGAATTTGTTGGCTTCGCGCGTTCATCGGTCATTGGCCTCACCTTCGCGGAAAAGTCCCCGGCGGGGAGAGGTCAGGTGAGGGGCGCGGCCGGCAGGCAAACGCCCTGGCGGGCCGGCGCAGACCCTCATCCCGGCCTTCCCCCTAAAAGGGGGAAGGAGCAAGAATTTGTTGGCTTCGCGCGTTCATCGGTCATTGGCCTCACCTTCGCGGCAAAATTCCTATTCCCGGCGGGGAGAGGTCAGGTGAAGGGCGCGGCAGGCAGGCAAACGCTCTGGCGGGCCGGCGCAGACCCTCATCCCGGCCTTCCCCCTAAAAGGGGGAAGGAGCAAGAATTTGTTGGCTTCGCGCGTTCATCGGTCATTGGCCTCACCTTCGCGGAAAAGTTCCCGGCGGGGAGAGGTCAGGTGAGGGGCGCAGCCGGCAGGCGAACGCCCTGGCGGGCCGGCGCAGACCCTCATCCCGGCCTTCCCCCTAAAAGGGGGAAGGAGCAAGAATTTGTTGGCTTCGCGCGTTCATCGGTCATTGGCCTCACCTTCGCGGAAAAGTCCCCGGCGGGGAGAGGTCAGGTGAGGGGCGCAGCCGGCAGGCGAACGCTCTGGCGGGCCTGCGCAGACCCTCATCCCGGCCTTCCCCCTAAAAGGGGGAAGGAGCAAGAATTTGTTGGCTTCGCGCGTTCACCGGTCATTGGCCTCGCCTTCGCGGAAAAGTTCCCGGCGGGGAGCGGTCAGGTGAGGGGCGCGGCAGGCAGGCAAACGCCCTGGCGGGCCGGCGCAGACCCTCATCCCGGCCTTCCCCCTAAAAGGGGGAAGGAGCAAGAATTTGTTGGCTTCGCGCGTTCATCGGTCATTGGCCTCACCTTCGCGGCAAAATTCCTATTCCCGGCGGGGAGAGGTCAGGTGAGGGGCGCGGCAGGCAGGCAAACGCCCTGGCGGATTAGGATGAGGCTTGGAACATTGTTAAAAAAACCTCTCCCGTTTCCGGAAGAGGTTTTGGGGTGAGGGGACTTTTATGACCCGGGTTGGAGCTGGTACCAGATCCGCGTCAGGTAACCGGCGGCATCGACCTGGTCGATCTGGTCGAGCAGCTCGGGGGTATCCTTGACGCAGTGCCAGTCATAGATCGTCGAATGGCCGGTCACGCTCATCGGGATGCTATCCGAATCGGGGTTAGCCGTGCAGAAATCGTTCATGGCCTGGGTAGGCGTTTTGTCGGTATTGGCCTTGGAATTGCAAGGCAGGTTCGCGCCAAAATTGCACACATATACCGATTTGTCCATACAGCGCCAGATGGTCGTCTTTTGCAGGATTTCAATCGGCTCGCCGTTGTTCTCCAGGCCGGCTGCCTTAAGGTAGCCCTGGATGACCACATCCGGTACCGCATCGCCGGTATAGCGCGCGTCCGGTGCATCGATCGTCCCGACCGCCGCGCAGTAGGAAAACGGGTCCGAGTAGCTATCCAACGTGGTGGGTTGGCTGGTTACCGGTGCGGTCGGGGTTGAGACAATGTCGGTCGCCTGGGGGGCGGTTGTCGCCGCCGGGACGGGCGTATCCGCCTGGGTGGGGGCTGCGGTCGGGTTGCTGGCATTAGCCTGCGTTGCGCAAGCCGATAAGACGATTGAAAAGACTGCGATCAAAACCCAAATAAAACCAATAGAAGCTTTTTTCATGCGTTCTCTCCTGTGTTGATTAGCAATTCCCTTAAAAGGGCGATTCTCGTAAAGGGAAAAGACTGTATATGCAGTATAGTCGCGCCCGGCCGGCGGTACAACTGGAGAAGGTCTATAGCGGCCTAAGCCTTTGGTCCTAGTCGTTCTGCCCCCAATAGACACTATAATGATTTGTAGCTAGCCAGTACGATCAGAAAATGTCTGGAAAGGGTAGCTCGGGTTTCTAACCCGAGAGGTATCACCAGGATTCGAGTTTAACAATTGTTGACTTCTCGTCTCGGAATGGTGGCATCCAGGCCCGTCTCCAGACCCCCCGGCTTTGAAAGCCGGGCTACGATATTGGTATGTAGCTCGGGTTTCTAACCCGAGAGGTATCACCAGGATTTGCGTTTAACAATTGCAGAAATCTCGTCTCAGAAAGGTGACATCCGGGCCAGCCTCCAGACCCCCCGGCTTTGAAAGCCGGGCTACGGTATTGTGTAGCTCGGGTTTCTAACCCGAGAGGTATCACCGGGATTTGCGTTTAACAATTTTTGATTTCTCGTCTCGGAATGGTGGCATCCAGGCCCGCCTCCAGACCCCCCGGCTTTGAAAGCCGGGCTACGTACCCGCACGTAGCTCGGGTTTCTAACCCGAGAGGTATCACCGGGATTCGCGTTTAACAATTTTTGATTTCTCGTCTCGGAATGGTGGCATCCAGGCCCGCCTCCAGACCCCCCGGCTTTGAAAGCCGGGCTACGTACCCGCACGTAGCTCGGGTTTCTAACCCGAGAGGTATCACCGGGATTCGAGACCCAGGCTCGCCTCCAGACCCCCCGGCTTTGAAAGCCGGGCTACGGTATTGTGTAGTATCACCAGGATTTGCGTTTAACAATTGCAGAAATCTCGTCTCAGAAAGGTGGCATCCGGGCCAGCCTCCAGACCCCCCGGCTTTGAAAGCCGGGCTACGGTACCGGCACGTAGCTCGGGTTTCTAACCCGAGGGGTATCACTGGGATTCGAGTCCCAGGCCTGTCTCCAGACCCCCCGGCTTTGAAAGCCGGGCTACGTACCCGCACGTAGCTCGGGTTTCTAACCCGAGGGGTATCACCAGGATTCGAGACCCAAGCCTGTCTCCAGACCCCGGCTTTGAAAGCCGGGCTACGGTATTGTGTAGCTCGGGTTTCTAAACCGAGGAAACGCAAGTTATAATCGCTTAGTAAGGAGCCAAAATGGCGATCCGTATCTTGATTGCAGACGACCACGGCATCGTGCGCCAGGGTCTGCGCATGTATCTCAAATTCGATCCGGATTTAACGGTGGTGGGAGAGGCTTCGAATGGTAAAGAAGCGCTGGAGCAGGCCGAAAAGCTGCACCCGGACGTCATCTTGATGGACATTTTGATGCCGGTTATGGACGGGCTGGAAGCCACCGCTGCCATCCGCCGGACGCTGCCGGACTGCGAAGTCATTATCCTGACCAGCGTACTCGACGACGCCATCATTCACCAGGCCATTCACGCCGGGGCATCCGGGTACCTGTTAAAAGACACCGGCTCGGACGAACTGTGCCGGGCGATTCACGCCGCCGCCGCGGGGCAGGTGCAGCTTTCCAGGCAGGTGGCGCTGCGCCTGACGGCCGGTGAGGAGCAAGCCTCCTCCATCGACAGCCTGACCGAGCGCGAGTCCGCCGTTCTGCACCAGATCGCCCGCGGCCGCTCCAACAAGGAAATCGCCCTGGAGTTATCCATCGCTGAAAAGACGGTCAAAGTACACGTGAGCAACATTTTCATTAAACTCGGCGTGACCAGCCGCACCCAGGCGGCTCTCATCGCCGTACGTAACGGGCTGGTGAAAACGGAAGAAGAACCGCCGCTATGAAACGGCTGTTGAAAGCGTTCCACACTCCGCGCGGAGGAGCCCTGCTGGCTGCACTGCTCACCCTGCTGGTCCTGCTGCCGGCCTGGTTGTGGCTGGGCAACTGGTACCGCGGCAGCCTGATCAAACAGGAACGGGCCAAGGTGGCCGAGCAGATTTCGGCCCGTGCCAACGCGCTGACCTCGGCCGTTAACCAGCGCATCGCCCTGCTGCAGGGGCTGTACGCTTTTACCCGCACCGAATGGCCGGATACCCATTTCGACGAACCTTTCGAAATTTACTCATCCGGGTTGTACTTCAACTCGACCGGCCTGCGCACACTGATGATCGCCCCGGAAGGTATCGCCCGCTATATCTACCCGCTCTTTGATACCCAAACGCTAAGCGGCTACGACATCCTCAACGACCCCGACCCGGACACCCGCGCCGACGTGCAGCGCGCCATCCATACCCGCCAGATCACCATGAGCCAGCCAGGCCAGTTGCGCCAGGGCGGTTTCGGCCTGACCGCCTGGCGGGCTGTCTATCGCGGCAAGGACCTGTGGGGGCTGGTCTCGATTGCCCTGGATATGCACACCATCCTGGCCGATTCGGGCCTGAGCGACCCGCTGAGCGGGCTGAACGTGGCTTTGCAAGATAATAACGGCCATACCTTTTTCGGCCCGAACGACCTGTGGCAGCAGGATCCGGCCAGCCAGCAAATCGAGCTGCCGGAGGGCGCCTGGCAGTTAGGCGGGGTGCCCCAAGGCGGATGGGAAGCGCCGGTCCAGCCCCAGGAAACGCTTTTTCGCCTGGGCAGCCTGGCCATCCTCTTGCTGGCCACCGGGGTGGTTTACCTGACCGTCAACCGGCAGGGCCGCCTGGCCCAGGCTGTGGCTCAGCGCACCCGTGAGATCGCCGCCGCTCGCCAGGAATTGGAGCAGCGCGTGGAGGAACGCACCCGCGAGCTATCCACCCTGCTGGCCGTCTCCCAGCGGGTCAGTTCGACCCTGGCCCTGGAGCCGCTGTTAGCGCAGATCCTGGCCGAAATGAAAAACGTGATCGATTACAACGCGGCCAATATTTTCCGGCTGGACGATGCCGGCCGGCTGGTGCTGGTCAGCCAGGCCGGCTCGATGCCGCCGGCCGGAGACGGGCGCCTGTTTTCGCTGCTGGATGAGTTTCACATGGACCAGGCGATCGTTTCGCGCCAGCCGGTGATCGTCCACGACTGGAACGCCGACGGGCTGTATGCCGCCAGGACCTGCTGGATGGGTATCCCGCTGGTAGTCAAGGACCAGGCCATGGGCATGTTCGCCTTCGTCCATCGTGACCCGCAGTATTACCAGCCCGAAGACGCCCACCTGGCCCTGGCCTTTGCCCAGCAGGTAGCCACCGCCATCGAAAACGCGCGCCTGTACGAGCAGGCCGGCCAACTGGCCGTGCTGGAAGAGCGCCAGCGGCTGGCGCGTGAACTGCACGACTCGGTCTCGCAGGTGCTGTACAGCATCGGGCTGGGCGCCAAGGCTGCCCGCGCCGCGCTGGATACCACCCGCGACCCGGCCCAGACCGCGGACGCGCTGGATTACGTCAGCCACCTGGCCGAGGCCGGTCAGGTGGAAATGCGCGCCCTGATCTTCGAGCTGCGGCCCGAATCGCTGCGCATCGACGGGCTGGTAGTGGCGCTGGAAAAGCAAGCCGCCGTGCTGCGGGCGCGCTATGACCTGGACGTGCAGGTGGACCTGGGCCAGGAACCGCCGGTGCCGCTGGCCGTCAAGGAAGCGGTGTACCGGGTCGCCCAGGAAGCGACCCAAAACATCATCCGGCATGCGCATGCCACCCAGGTGAGCCTGGCCTTGACCTGCGATGGCCAGCAGCTATGCCTGGAAGTCGTCGATAATGGAAGCGGCTTTGATGCCGGCGCGGATTACCCCGGTCACCTCGGGCTGCGCACCATGCGCGAACGGGCCGCCCAAAACCGGGGCCAGATCCAGATCGAAAGTGCACCCGGCCGGGGGACGAAGGTGCAGTTTACCATCCCGTTCGGCCAATAGACGATTGGCCAATGGGCTCATCCACATGCCCTTCGCTTTAGAAGGCTGCACTGCCTGCGAGACAGCCTGAGGTTATTCTTTCGACGGGTCTTTGTTGAAAACCTTTTGCCCGGCGGAAACGAAGCTGCCATCCCCGCCCGTTTTCACCTCGGGGTGGGCCACCGGCGGCGGAAAGGCGTTCAGGATAATGCGGGCGGGTTGGCTGAGTGTCAGGTAATTCCAGGCCCACTGCAGGAAGACCAGGGCTTTGTTCTCGAATTCGGTGATGTACCACAGGTGGACGAAGATCCAAATCAGCTTGGCCAAAAAACCGGAGAACTTGATCTTGCCCAGGTCGGCCACCGCGGTGGTGCGCCCGATGGTCGCCAGAATGCCCTTGTCGCGGTAGTGGAAAGGGGGCAGCGACTTGCCATTTAAGCGCCGTTGGATCAGGCGGGCCACGTAAGCGCCTTCCTGCATGGCGGGCTGGGCCACCCCCGGCAGGGGCTGCCCGGTCTGGTGCGAAAAATTGGCCAGGTCGCCGATCACGAAAATCTCCGGATAGCCGGCCAGGCTCATATCCGGCTCGACGACCAGGCGCCCGGTGCGGTCCAACTGGGCATGGGTCCGTTCGTGCAGGATCCTTCCCAAAGGCGAGGCCTGCACACCCGCCGCCCACAGGATCGTCCCGGCCGAAATGTAATCCTCCTGTTCGCCGATGCGTACATTAACCGAATTGCTCTCCACATGGGTCACCAGGTTGCCGGTCCGCACGGTGACGCGCAGCCGTTTCAGCGATCCAACCGCCCGCTCAGACAGGCGCGGCGTGTAGGCCGGCAGGATCCGTTCACCGCCTTCCAGCAGCAGAATGTTGACCTCCGCCCGGCTGATCGAGCGGTAGTCGCTGCGCAGGGTGTGCAGAACGGTCTCACCCAGGGCCCCGGCCACCTCCACGCCGGTTGGGCCGCCGCCCACGATCACGAAGGTCAGCCACATCTGGCGTTGGACCGCATCCTGGACCCTTTCGGCCATCTCGAAAGCCAGGAATACCCGGCTGCACACGTCCAGGGCGTTATCGATGGATTTCAAACCGGGCGCATAGGCTTCCCAATCCTTGTGCCCAAAGTAAGAATGGCTGGAGCCGGTCGCCAGGATGAGGGTATCGTAGGGGATTTCTTCCCCTTCGGCAATGACCTTATGGCCATCCACATCCACGTCGCTGACCTCGCCCAGCAGCACGCGGGTATTGCGGTAGGCGTGTAGCTCGGCCCGCAGCGGCGAAGCCACGTCCGCGGGAGAGAGAAAACCGGTAGCCACCTGGTACAGCAGCGGTTGGAACAGATGATAGTTATGGCGGTCCAACAAGGTCACCTGCACCGGGGCTCGCCCCAACGACTTGGCGGCATACAGCCCCCCAAAACCACCCCCAACGATCACTACGCGATGGTGCTCCTTCACAGCTAATCTCCAACTCTTCAATTTTACGGGGAAGGTATGCCTCCCCGAGAATTATTGTATTCGTATATCTATATTAGATTTTAGTGATCGGTTTAGTCAAAGTCAACCCACCGGGGGAGAATGGCTATCTTTTGGCCGGCGCCCTATAGGAATGATTCACTCTCGTGGATTCGCCGCCTGATTTCAATGTCCACCGGAAATGAGGCGGCTTTTCTCCCGACCGTTGGGGCGCGTGTGCGGCGCGGATGTAAGGTGCGTTGGCAACGCACCAAAACGCTTTGTAATCATGTGTGCCGGGTTGGAAGGAAACGCAGCCAAACGGGTTTTGTTACCCGATTTTTGTTCTTCGCCAAACAAATTGGTGCGTTATCAACGCACCCTACATAGATGATCCGCCAATGCACGTTCGCCCCGGCACACCGAAGGCCCCTTTTTTTATAAACAGGGTTTGGTCCGACCAGGTATCCACCCTCATCCCCGCCTTCTCCCTGGGAGGGATAAGGCGTTAAGTTCTGCTCGCCGGTGCGACGAGATAAACCGCATGGGTGCCTTTATCGGCATGGTCCACATTTTCCCTGTCCGGCGCAGGAGTGAAGCAGAAAGCAATCTCCACATCTACGCTGAATAGCCGCCTGCTTCGCCGGCAACGCCATTCAGACCGGGCGCGTGTGCGGCGCGGATGTAGGGTGCGTTGGCAACGCACCAAAACGCTTTGTAATTATTTATACGGGGTAGCGGATAAATTTCGGCCAAACGGTTTTTTCAACCAAGAAGCAGCTTGGAGCCAAACAAATTGGTGCGTTATCAACGCACCCTACATAGATGATCCGCCCTCGTATGGCCTAAAATCGCCCGGCTCTCGAGGTAAAATAAACCTTGGCGCTTGGTCAAAAATATTTTTGGGTGTTTGTTTTGGGCGGCTACGCCGCCCAAAACAAACACCCAAAGTAATTTTCGAATAGGAGGTTTGGCGAATGAAAATTGATGCGATCGCGTTCGATGCCGACGACACCCTCTGGCACACCGAACCTTATTATCGTGAGACAGAACGGAACTTTACGGCTTTGCTGTCACCCTACGGCGTCTCGGCCGAAGCAGCCATGGACGTGCTGCACCGCATCGAAGTGGATAACCTGGCCTATTTCGGGTATGGCATCCGCGGATTTATCCTTTCGCTGATCGAAACTGCCATCCAGGTCACGGGCGAAAAGGTCCGCGCGACCGACATCCAGGCCATGGTGGAATTGGGCCGCAAAATGACCAGCCACGAGATCCGCCTGCTGGAGGGGGTGCAGGAAACGCTGACTCGCCTGCAGGACCACCGTCTGCTGCTGGTGACCAAAGGCGACACGCTCGACCAGGAGAGTAAGCTGCAGCGCTCGGGATTGGCCGGCTATTTCCCCTCGGTGGAAATCCTGGTGGATAAGACCGAGCCGATCTACGCTGCTATGCTGGCCCGGCACGCCATCGACCCGGCCCACTTTTTGATGATCGGCAATTCCCTGCGCTCTGACATCGCCCCGGTGCTGGCGCTGGGCGCCTACGCCGTGTATGTCCCTTACGCCAACGGCTGGGCGCACGAATCCGCGGCCGATTTACCCGAAGACCGCTCACGTTTCTTCGAGATTTCCAATTTGCTTGGGCTGCCTGATTTGCTAGAAAAAATCGAAGCAGAGGGATAAAAAAATCGGGCGGAATAACCGCCCGATTTTTTTTATCCCTCTGCTTCGATGGAGCCAAGAATAACAAGATATTTCCTATACTATATGTATATAATATAGAGAGATCGCTGCTTATCCTCTTCATCATTTAGCCCTATCTCCGCTC
Source organism: uncultured Chloroflexia bacterium (assembly GCA_963704755.1). Classification (GTDB taxonomy): domain Bacteria; phylum Chloroflexota; class Anaerolineae; order Anaerolineales; family Anaerolineaceae; genus Bellilinea. The sequence goes on along the minus strand of OY969938.1, from coordinate 2,624,195 downwards.
CCCCGCCCGATTACAGGAATTTAATCAATGGATTCTGCTAGCCGCCTGACCCGGCTTCTGGTGAACCTGGCTGTCGAACCGGGCAAAGCAGTCCAACAGCCCGGCGAACGCCGGCAGGCACGCCTGATATCTACTATCCTGCTGGTTTTAATCGTTTTAATCCTCCCGCTAATCTTTGCCTTTAAAATTGAGGCGTTTCCGTCCCCGCAATTTCTTATTTTCGTTGAAATTGCCTACCTGATCCTCTATGGCATCAGCCGTTCGCGCCGCTATCATTGGGCTGCCGGCGCGTTGATCTTCCTGCAGGCGATTGCACCGGTTTTACTGACGTTGTTCGGCGGTCCGCTCGTTAGCGGCGAGATGGCGATCATTCTCATTTCAAATTGCGTCGCTTTACAGGTCTGCATCATGTTTTTCTCTATCCAGGTCTTGTTCGGCCTGGGTATTTTCAACCTGCTGGTCAATATATTAATTATCACCTTCCAGGGTATGACCATCGCCAGCCAAATTGCGCCGGTCATCCTGAACCTGTCCATTTCCTCTCTAGTCATCGTGGCCGGCTTCTACCGCAACCAGGTGGAAAAGGACCGCCTGGCCGGCCTCTCAAAGACTAACCAGGATCTCGAGCTGATGCGGGCCCGTCTGGAAGAACGCGTCGCGGACCGCACGCAAGAGCTTCAGAAAGCCTACGATACCATCCAGGTCGAACACGAAGAGCTGTTGAAGTCCGAGCGGTTGGCAACCCTGGGACGGCTGACTGCCGGCATCGCACACGAAATCAATACCCCCCTGGCGGCTTCGCGGGCGGCCCTGGTCGAAATCGGCCAGTTGGCCAACGAGTACCTGGATTTCGATCGGGGATCCGCAGGTAAATCTACAGGATCACCGTGAAATTGGGCAGGAAATGCTCCAGTCGCTCGCCCTGGTGAGCAATGGGCTGGAGCGTATCGCCGGGTTCGTGCGCGGGATAAAATCTCAAATCCATGACGTGGTGCCCCAAGACCGGGTCCTGTTCAACGCCGTGCCGGTCATCCAGGAATTGCTGCTGCTCGTCAACCATGCCTTGCGCTCGGCCAACTGCACCGTCCGGTTCGACTATCCATTCGATACCATCGAGCTGTTCGGCCTGCCCGGGCAGCTTTCGCAAATTGTGACCAATCTGCTCACCAACGCCATCGATGCCAGTGCGGGCAAGGAGGATGCCCTGATCATCTTACAACTGGAACCGCAGGCAGAAGGGATAGATCTGTTGGTCGCCGACCGGGGGGCCGGAATCCCACCTGAAATCCAACCCAAGATTTTTGACCTGCTCTTCACCACCAAGCCCAGCGGCATGGGCACCGGGTTGGGATTAACCATCGTCCGTGACATCATGACCAATGTGTTCGGGGGCACCATCCAGGTCGACAGCCGTGTTGACCATGGCACGACCTTTACGCTGCATTTCCCCGATTCAGGAGTAAACCCAATTGGCCCGTAAAACAAATATTTCCAGCCCCTCCGGATATACCATCCTGTTAGTGGACGACCATCCGGAATATCTGCTTGCGACTCAAAAATTATTAGAGCATGAAGGACACATCGTCCTGACGGCTGACAGCGGGTCGGCTGCTTTGGATATCTTGAGGAGCCAAAAGGTCGACCTGTTACTTCTGGATTACTATATGCCCGGCATGACCGGAGAAGACGTGGTCACCCGCTTGAGACAGTTCAATGGGGTGGTGCAGGTGATCTTGCAGACCGGCTACGCCAGTGAACAGCCACCGCGCGAGCTGTTGAAACGGCTGGATATCCAGGGCTATTACGATAAATCCGAAGGGCCGGAAAAGTTCTTGTTATGGACCGACGTCGGCTTGAAATCAGCCTATACGGTCCAATTGTTGACCAAGAGCCGGCAGGGTTTGCAGTACATCCTGGATGTGACCCCGGATATGCACAAGATCCAGTCCCTGAACGAGCTGCTCCAGGGGATTCTCTGGCAGATCTCCGGCCTGTTGGGGGTGGTCAACTCCTTCCTGGCGGTGGTCAACGAAGGTGGAGTGCGCCTGCCGGGAGGCAATGAGCAAACCGAAAGCTTTCTGGCGATGATCAACGAAGATACCGACCTGATCATCCGGGCCAGTACCGGCAGGTTCCACACCGAATCCAAGATCAGCGAAGTCATGGATCACGAGGGGCTGAAGACCATTTACAAAACCTTGCGGCATGGTACGGTGAGCCTGCTGCCCAATATCACCCTGGTGCCGCTGAAAGTGGGCAATATGACCATCGGGATGATCTACCTGGACCGCCAGGTCGTCCTGCCCCAGGACCAGGAACTGTTGGAGGTCTTTGCCAACCAGGCCGCCGTGGCGATCCAAAATACCCAGTTGTACGAACTGGCCACCATCGACCAGTTGACCGGGCTATACATGCGCCCCTTCCTGGAAAAATGCTTTTACCGCGAGCTGCGGACGGCTTTCCGCTCGCGCCAGATTATGTCGCTGCTGATGGTGGACGTGGACAAGCTGAAACGCATCAACGATATGTTCGGTCACCTGGTCGGCGACGAGGCCCTGCGGACGGTGGGTTCGGTGCTGCGCCAGGCCACCCGCACAACCGACGTTTGCGGGCGCTACGGCGGCGATGAATTCGCAGTAATCCTGCCCCAAACCGGGACAGAAGGGGCCAAAGTGGTCGGGCAAAGGATTATCCAGTTACTGGCCGGGAAAAGCCTGACCGATCACCAGGGCGAAGAATACCTGCGCTGCAGCGTCGGCCTGTGCGTTTTGGAGCCCAACCTGCTCGCCAACAAAGCCGGCCTGCACCCCATCCCGGGGGAATATTTCGAAACCATGGCGGTCCAATTTATCCAACGGGCCGACGAAGCCCTGTATACCAGCAAGAGCCAGGGCGGAGACCAGGTTCACATCAGCGCTCCGCTGCAATGGGATCCCATCGATTCCTGAAGTGAAGGGTTTGTTTCCAGCAACTAGATTGGGGATATCGGATGGGGCGGCTAAACCGCCTCATCCGATATCCCTAAATTTTATGGTCTTCAATATTGATTTTGGAAGAGTAAAATCAACCTAGAGACCATTCGCTCGTTCATTATAGCCAAACAGGAATACCAATATGCTTACTTATTATCCAGAAATCGAACCTTTCCACACCGGCCGGCTGCCTGTCTCCGAGCTGCACACGCTCTATTACGAAGAATGTGGCAACCCGGACGGCAAACCGGCCGTTTTCTTACACGGCGGGCCTGGCGGAGGTATTTCGGCCGAATCGCGCCGTTTTTTCGACCCACAGTTTTACCGCAGCGTGCTCTTCGATCAGCGCGGGGCCGGCAAGAGCACCCCCTACGCCGAGATCCGCGATAACAACACCTGGGCGCTGGTAGATGATCTTGAAAAACTGCGCACCCACCTGGGAATTAACCGCTGGCTGGTGTTCGGCGGCAGTTGGGGCAGCACGCTGGCGCTGTGCTACGCCATCGCTTACCCGGAACGAGTGGTTGGGTTAGTGCTGCGCGGCGTTTATCTCGGGCGTGAATGGGAGAACCGCTGGCTGTTCCAGGAAGGCGCTTCGTATTTTTATCCCGACCGGTACCCACAATACATCGCGCCAATTCCACCCGAAGAACGCGGTGACCTGATTTCGGCCTTCTACAAACGCCTCAACGATCCGGACCCCTCCGTCCACCTGGAGGCTGCCCTGGCCTGGGGCGAGTGGGAAGGCGGTATCGTGCATCACCTGCCCCAACCACCCAGCGAGCCGGCCGACCCTTACAGCAAACTGGCCATCGCCCGTTTCGAGAATTTGTACATCTCCAAGAAGATGTTCTTTCCCTCGGATAATTACATCCTGGAAAATATTTTCAAGATCGCCCATATCCCCTGCGCCATCATCCATGGGCGCTACGACGTGATTTGCCCGCCGGCCAATGCCTGGGCCTTGCACGAAGCCATGCCCAATTCCAGGCTGACTTTTGTCCCCGACGGTGGCCACACTGCCAGCGACCCGGGCATGACCGCTGCGATTATCCAGGCAATGGACGATTCAAAAGCTCTTTTTACCGGAGAAAACGCATGACCATTGACCAGGCTTTCAATGCCACCATCGACTATTACGACACCTGGATGAAGGCAGCCCTGCCAAACTTCCACGACCTGTTCCAGGCCGGCATCGACGTGCTGCCCTTTGACCCCCAGGCGAAACTATCCGTCCTCGACCTGGGCGCCGGAACCGGCCTGTTCTCTCAGCAGGTGTCCCTAAAGTATCCGCACGCCCATTTCGTCTTATACGACCTGGCCGATCAGATGCTGGATGTGGCCCGCCTGCGCTTTCAGGCGACTCCCCAAAAAATCGAGGTGATTCTCGGCGATTACCGCGAATTGGATGCCAGCCGCAAATACGACCTGGTGATATCCAGCCTGTCGATCCATCACCTTTCCGACGGGGAAAAACAGGCCCTTTTCCGAAAGGTTTACGCCACCCTGGGCACGCCTGGGGTATTCGTCAACATCGACCAGGTGTTAGGTGAAACCGATTACCTGCGCAAGCTATACTGGGAGCACTGGCTGGACCAGGTGCGCAGCAGCGGCCAGCCCGAAGACCGGATCCAGGCCGGCATCCAGCGCCGCCAGACCTACGATCGCGAAGCGCTGCTCGCCGATCAAATTGCCTGGATGAAAGAAGCCGGCTTCGACAACGTGGATTGCATTTACAAGAACTTCTTCGTAGGCGTGTTTTTAGGTATGAAGGGCTAAGATTGAAGAGATAGAGGTGCCTGATGATTAGCGAATCGGAAGTCCGTGAAGTCCTCAAAAAAGTGGTCGACCCGGAGCTTGGCCGCAGCGTGATCGAGCTGGGGATGGTGCGTGACCTGAAAATCGACCCGTCCGGGAAAATTGACTTTACCCTGGCGTTGACTACGCCGAACTGCCCGCTCAAGGACCAGATGGCCTTCAATGCCGAACAGCTTCTCAAGGCCTACCCGGGGGTGAGCCAGGTGCAGGTGACCTACGGCGAAATGACCGATGAGGAGCGCCGGGCCGTGATCGGCATGGCGGCTCCCCAGTTACCCAAATTGAACATCTTTAACCGCATCCAGCGAGTCATCGCGGTGATGAGCGGCAAAGGCGGGGTGGGCAAATCTTCCGTGACCGCTTTGCTGGCCGTGGAGCTGGCCCGCCAGGGCAAAAAAGTGGGCATCCTGGACGCCGACCTGACCGGCCCGAGCATCCCGCGCCTGTTCAACCTGCCGGCCGGCGGGCTGCGCGGCAACGACCAGGGCATCCTGCCGGCGATTACACCCGGCGGCATCCGGGTGGTCTCTTCCAACCTGCTGGTACCCGAGGAGGACACGGCCGTGATCTGGCGCGGGCCGATGATCTCGGGTGTTATCCGCCAGTTCTGGAACGAGGTGCTGTGGGGCAAGCTGGACGTTTTGCTGGTGGATTTGCCGCCGGGAACCTCGGATGCGGCTATTACGGTCATTCAAAACCTGCCCCTCAACGGGGTGGTGCTGGTCACCTCGCCCCAGGGCTTGGCGGCGCTGGTAGTGCGTAAGGCCGTGCACATGCTGCAAAATTTGCAAATTCCCATCCTGGGCATCGTGGAGAACTTTAGCTATTACACCTGCCCGGATAGCGGCTCACCGCACGAGATATTTGGTCCCAGCCACGCCGGCGAAGTCGCCGAAATGGCCGGCACCGAGGTAGTCTGCCGGCTGCCGATCAATTCTGCCCTGACGATCCTGTGCGACCAGGGCCAGGTAGAGCAGGCCCACATGGATGGGCTGGGTCCGGTGATCGAGCGCATTTTGCGGGTAGCGGCTATCCGCACGGGATAACCATTCCTCGTAAAGGTTTTATAATCCTCCTGGTCACTACCCAGTTGCCACAAAGAGAGGGGTGTTTTTTATTGTTTTTCGCGTACTTCGTACGCGAAAAACAATAAAAAACACCCCTCATTCCCGAATTAACCTGAGTAGTAACTCCTCCTGTTACAAATGTGACTTATTCTGCCCGAATTTATGACAAACGACCGCTACAGCCCGGGGATGGAATATGTTATTCTTGGCATCGTAACATTACGACAGGATTTATTAACCATCAAGAAAGGATAGTAGCCATGGCATACGTAATTTCCGATGATTGCATCCAGTGCGGCGCTTGCGAACCCGAATGCCCCGAAGGAGCAATTGCTGAGGTTAACGGTTTATATGTGATCGACGCCTCCAAATGCCAGGATTGCGGCTCCTGCGAGGCTGTTTGCCCGACCGGCGCTGTTCACGCCGACTAACCTGAAAACCTGTTTCGGTTTCCAAAGGACGGCTTTATAACCGTCCTTTTTTTGTTTAAATACGATATCGAATCATAACTACCCAGCCGGCGTAAAAGAGCAGGTGTTTTTCAACACCTGCTCTTAAGGGTATAATTTTGCTTTGGTATGATACAACTAACTTTACACACAACATTTCCAGATGAACTCCGCCAGGAATGGAACGCGCTGCTTGAAGAGAGCGTATCGCACGTTCCTTTTTTGCGTCACGAATATCTGCAAGCCTGGTGGAAGAGCCGCGGCGGCGGTGAGTGGCCGCAGGCCCAGTTGGCCCTGGTCAGCGGGCGGCAGGACGGGCAGTTGGTGGGCATCGCGCCCCTCTTCTATACCCCCGATCACCAGGAACGTCCCAGCCTGATGCTGTTGGGCAGTATCGAGATTTCAGATTACCTCGATTTCATCGTCCGCCCGGACGATTTGCAGCCTTTCATGGACGCCTTGTTCGATTTCCTTCCAGGCGCCGGCCTGCCAGACTGGCAGACGCTGGACCTGTACAATTTTCTGGACAGCTCACCCAGCCTGCAAGCCCTGCAGCAAACCGCCAATCGTCTGGGCTGGGATTATCAGCAGGCGGACCTGCAGCATTCGCCCTACATTAGCCTGCCGGGGGACTGGGAGGCTTACCTTACCTCGATCGACAAGAAACAGCGCCACGAGATCCGCCGTAAGATGCGCCGTTTCGAAGCTGCCGAGGTTCCGGCCCGCTGGTACCTTGCCGAGGACAAAGCCGCCCTGGACGATGAGATCAAGGGATTCCTGTCATTGATGGAGCAAGACGAGGAAAAAGCGGCTTTCCTCACTGCGCCGATGCGGGAGACACTCGCAGAAATTATCCACTGCGCCTTCGATGAGGGCTGCCTGCACCTTTCCTTCCTGGAAATCGAAGGGCAGAAAGCGGCCGCTTATCTCAGTTTCGACTACCTCAACCGCATCTGGGTGTACAACTCCGGCTTCGACCGCCGCTTCAACGACTACTCTCCGGGTTGGGTTTTATTGGGCTATGAGTTGCAATGGGCTAACGAGAACAAGCGCTGCCAGTTCGACTTCATGCGCGGCGACGAGGAATACAAATACCGCTTCGGCGGGATCGACCGCCAGGTTCTGCGGGCCACGCTCACCCGCGCCAACTGATTTGTTGTTTTGTTTTGGGGTCCATAGCATCCCAAAAATAATCCATTATCCTGATAAGTCGTGAAGTTACGGAGCCATTATGTATTTTGCCATCGAAGGCGTAATTGGAGTGGGTAAAACAACCCTGGCCCGCCTGTTACAGCCGCGTTTTGAATCCAACCTGCTGCTTGAAGTATTTGAAGAAAACCCTTTCCTGAGCAATTTCTATGCGGATCGGGCCCGCTACGCCTTCCAGACCCAGATCTTCTTTCTGCTCAGCCGCTACCACCAGCAAAACCGTAATGTCCCCAATCTGCTGGAACAAAACCCGAATTTGATCGGCGACTACACCTTTGAAAAAGACGCCTTATTCGCCCGGACCAACCTGCAGGGCGATGAGTTGGAAATGTACTACCGGGTACACGAAGCGCTGGCCGAAAAAATGGTCACCCCCGCCCTGGTGGTTTACCTGCGCGCCAGCACCGAAGTGCTCATGCAGCGGATCGCCTTACGCGACCGCCCCTACGAGCGGAATATGGCGCAGGATTATATTGTCGAGCTGAACCAGGCCTACGATGATTTTTACATCACCGGCCGGCCGAAGCGACCCGTACTGGTCATCGAATCGAACGAGCTGGACTTTGTCCGCAATTCACGCGACCTGGATTGGATCGAGAACCGCATCCGCCAAACCCTTGAGCTGCCGCCTTTCCAACCCGAACTGCCTATGCAGTCCTCCAATGGGATTGCCGAGTAATCCACAGTCTCTCTCAACGGGTATAATATAACTGTCAAGGGGATAAAATGCGCATCACCAAAGAACTTCTCCACAAAGTTGCCCGTGAATCGGTAGAAAAATATGCCCGCCGTGATCGAGGGTTGGTCTGCATCTATTTGACCGGCTCTTTACTGAGCGACGAGCCGCTGCTGGGCGGCACTACCGACATCGACCTGGTTTTCGTTCACACCAGTGAGCCCCCCTATCCACGCGAGATCATCCGTCTCAACGATGAAGTTCACCTGGACATTGCCCATTACTCGGAGGGCAACTTTCGCCAACCTCGCCGGCTGCGAGAGGATCCCTGGCTGGGCACTTACCTGGTCGAAGGGCCGGTCTGCCTGTTCGATGCAGGCCATTGGTTCGAATTCATCCAGGCCAGCGCCAGCTCCCAATTTTACAACCCCGAATATATTTCCGCCCGTGCGCGCAAGTTGGCCGATGCGGCCCGGCGCGCCTGGCAGGAGTTGAGTGAAGAAAAGCCGCAGGGCAGCCCGGCCCAGATAAGCAAATACCTGACCTGCCTGGAGAATGCCGCCAACAGTGTAGCGCTTTTGAGCGGTGCACCGTTGACCGAAAGGCGCTTCATTTTACAATTTCCCGAGCGGGCTGAATCCGCCGGCGCGCCCGGACTGGCGCCTGGACTGGTAGACCTGTTCACCTCTGGCGAAGGCAGTGAGGTCGAATCTGAGACGGCCCGCGGCTGGCTGGTCAACTGGTCGGATGCACTCAAAGCAGCCGGTGAGAACAGCGAGGCCTCCCCACGGCTTTCTGCGGTACGGTATTCCTATTACTATCAAGGCGCCGATGCTTTGCTGGGGGAGAACCCTGCCTCGGCCCTGTGGCTGATCCTGCGGACCTGGACGGATGCCAGCGCCAATCTGGACGAAACAGCGCCGCTGAAGGCCACCTGGCAGAATGCCTGCCGGGAAGTTGGCCTATCCGTTGAGAATATGGAAACCCGTTACCATTCGCTGGACGCTTATCTGGATGTGGTCGAAGAGACCCAGGACCGTTTCAGCCGCGAAAATGGCCTTTAAGGTACCCACATACGGCCTGGCGGTTTTTCCCCACCAGGTTCTTATTTTCCCCGGGCCTGTGGATAACTCGCCAAAAACTGTGGATAAACAGGTAGATCTGTGGATAACTTCGAAAAAACAACAGAATAACTCTTTACCAGACAAAGGCAGCGACCCCCATATATGGGGGTCGCTGCCTTTGTAGGCCTGTATATCATTTTCCCTGTGGAGGAGGTGGATAATGTGTTTTCTGGAAAAAATTTCTCCACAGGCTCGCTCTCATAAAGGAACAGTTTTTCTATCCTAGAAGTGGGGGTAAACCATTTAGAGATCCCCATATATTCCGGTATTACTGAATTGCGCAGCTTTATCCACATATCCACAGCCCCTACTACGTTTACAACTCCTTTATATTTATAAAGAGAAAGAATAATGAACCCAAAAGCAGGCCGCCAAACTTAAAATTCAAAATAAAGATAAGGATGGCTACGGCTATGACGAATTCTAAACAGAAATTGGACTGATCCGGTTGTTTTCTGGTTGAAAAACAGTTCACCGGGTTGGAACCTCGCTTATACAGCAAAACGTGCAGGATTTTTGGTGATCGAAGCGCAGCGCAAATGCGGATAAACGGACTTTGCAACTGGCGGATCGACCTGGTCAAAAACAAATCAGTTTTTTCAACCCGGCCTGCCTGGATTTGAAGGCAAATACCGGCCAGACTATGCAGAAAGGGGCCTGGCTGCAAAAACGATTAAGAATTTACTGGTTGTGGAAAAAAAAGAACGAAAGCAGCCTATTGCATCATATGGAATCACGAATAGTAATATTTTGGTACATTATCAGCGCACTTGTAACTATCTAGCAATTCTTGTACAATGTCGACAGACTTAGTAGATGATTACATTTCCGTAGATCGTTTGCTTGACATCGAACCAATCACAGAAAGGAATTCATGACATGGACGTCATCAAGGTCAAAGCAAACTCCCGAACAGCTGCAGTTGCAGGGGCGATAGCAGGCGTAATACGCGAACATAAACGTGCCGAAGTGCAGGCGATTGGGGCAGGGGCCGTAAATCAGGCTGTCAAAGCGTTGGTGTTGGCTAAAGGCTATCTAGCTGAAGACGGCATACCGGTGGTTTGTATCCCCGAGTTTGTAGATGTGGACATTGATGGGAAAGTGCGGACAGCGATCAAGCTGACTGTCGAACCTCGCTAAGGGGTAGCGAATCAAAGAGGGGGCAAGATATTTACCCCCTGAACAAGTTAACCAATTAGCGTTGTTTGTGGACTCTCTGTGCCCACAAACAACGCTAATTAGGGTTAACCTTCACCGGTTCGAGCAAGCTCAACGAGGACATATCTATAGGTCTGGCTTGGGTCTCAGATCTCCGGCTCGCTCATCTCTTCCGGCAGGAAGACCACTTCTTCTTTCCCGGTGAGTTTGTCCTGCACTTTCTTCAAGATCAGGTCCAGGTGATTAGGATGGGCGACGTAATCCAGGTCATCGGCCGGCACGGTCAGGACCGGGCAAATGGTGAAGTTGCGGATCCATTGCTCGTAAAGCTCATTCAAGCCGCCTAAATATTCGGCAGAAATGGACCGCTCGTAGGAGCGGTCGCGTTGAGAAATGCGCTGTTTGAGGGTGTTTACCGAAGCCCGCAGGTAAATCACCAGGTCGGGTGGGGGAATAAAATCTGAAATGGTCTGGTACAGCGCGTAATAGGTCTGGTAATCACGCTCGCTCATGTTGCCCTGCAAGGCCAGGTTGTGAGCGAAGATTTCAGCGTCCTCGTAGATGCTGCGGTCCTGGATGACCGGTCCTTCGAAGCGCAAAATTTGCTGGTGGATGCGCAAGCGATGGGTCAGGAAGAATACCTGGGAATGAAAACTCCAGGCGGACATGTTGTCGTAAAAATCAGCCAGGTAGGGGTTCCCGGTGACCGGCTCGAAAAAGGGCTCCCAGCCAAGCTGTTCGCACAAGAGCTGCACCAGGGTCGATTTGCCAACGCCGATATTTCCGGCGACGGCAATGAATTTTTTCATTTGGTCCCCTTTGAAAGTTTGCCGGCCAGTTCTGCGTCGATCAAATTTTTGAAGATTTCAAAGGGTTGGGCGCCAACTACAGCGATGCCGTTGACGAAAAAGGTGGGAGTCGCCTGGACCCCCAGGTTTTCGGCGTATTGCAGGTCGCCCTCCACCTCGCTGGCGTAGCGCTGATCGTCAAGACACTGGCGGAAGCTATCCATGTTCAAGCCGATCTGGCTGGCATAGGTTTCATACGTAGTGCGGCTGAGAGTCAGGCCGCCATCGAAGAGCAAATCGTGATATTCCCAGTATTTGCCTTGCTCGTTGGCGCAGTCGGCGGCCAGGGCGGCCGGTTTGGCATCGGCGTGACCGGCCAGCGGAAAATCGCGGTATACCAGGCGGATCTTCCCGGCGTATTGTTCTTTCAACTGGGGCCAGACTTCGTTTTCCCATTTCAGGCAGTAAGGACATTCGAAGTCACTGAATTCGATGATCGTAATAGGCGCATCGGCCGGCCCGTAAACCGGGTCGTCATCCTCGCTGACCGGGTAGCGGGTTACCTGCTGGATTCCATTGGGATCCGCAGTGCCTTGTTGGGCCACATCCACCGGGTTATCGGCTGAATTGCCGTTGGCCTGGCTTAATTGGAGTTGGACAGCGGCCAACTGCCGGCCCCAGACCAGGTAACCTGTACCTACCCCAAAACCGAAAAAGATGGCCAAAAGAAGTATACCCACTGCTGGGGATAGCGGCGCAGACTTTCGGATCAACCGCCGTGAATGGGTCGAATCAGCGCGAGGAGTCAAATTTTCGTTCATGGCGCGATTATATCACCTGGGAAGGGAACAGGATATGTGCGGTACTCCTCTGGTCATAGCATAGGTTAATTAACTACTACCTATCTCAGGACCCCCGGTTTTACCCAAAAAGTGACGAAATTAACCTAAAATCAGGCATTAAACTGTGTACAAACAGTCTTATAATATTTTAACAGTCTGCAAGTCACCTTGAACCGGAATCCTACCGGACTCATGTTAGCAGGTGCGGACGTAAGGACTGATTTTAATGGTAACAGATTTTTTTCTTGCATCCGTGCCCGCGAATATGAGACGGGGAATCTATATATTATCGCAGGCAAGATTTTATGGGTCAGGTTTAAAACTAAGAAGTTATCAGACTTCTTTTACACCATTAAGAACAAGCTTGAAGAAACCGGGAAGTTACTTTTTCCGTTCTGTTACAATCTTGCTTTGAAAGGAAGTATATGGAGGCAAGCGTCTCAACAAGAAAGGCAAGGATAGCATGGATGGTGGAAAAGCTGCAATTTTCGCAGCATACTATCCTGCTGGGTATGTCATTGATTCTGGGCCTGCTGACAGGCTTGGGAGCGGTCGTCTTTATTCGTTTAATTGATATCGTTCAACATTTCTTTTTCCAAACCGGCGGAGAAACATTTTCTGCGCTTGGCCGGGTGATGCTGGTGATCGTACCTGTGGTAGGCGGTTTGCTGGCCGGGCCGATTATCACTTACTTTGCCAAAGAGGCCAAAGGGCATGGCGTTCCAGAAGTAATGAAGGCCATCGCGCTCGAAGGCGGACGGATCCGCCCCAGGGTTGCGGCTGCCAAGATTGTGGCTTCTGCCCTTTGTATCGGCAGTGGCGGTTCGGCCGGGCGTGAAGGCCCTATCGTACAGGTCGGTGCAGCCCTCGGGTCAACGATCGGGCAGTGGTTAAAACTATCCGATAACCGCATCCGAAACCTGGTGGCCTGCGGTTCGGCGGCCGGGATTGCGGCGACCTTCAATGCCCCGATCGCCGGGACGATTTTTGCGACCGAGGTCATCCTGGGTGAATTTCACCTGGGTGACCTGGGCAGCGTGGTGCTCTCGTCGGTCACGGCTGCTACCGTTTCGCGTATCTTCCTGGGCGATCATCCCGCGTTTTCGATCCCCCTTTACACCGTAAAGACGCCCTGGGAATTGATTTTGTACGCCCTGCTGGGTGTGCTGGCCGCTCTGGTAGGTGTTGGCTTCATTAAAATTCTGTACAAGTTCGAGGACATTTTCGATAACTGGAATTTCCCGGATGCCCTTAAACCCGCCGTAGGCGGCCTGGGTTTGGGTTTGATCGGTTTTATTTATCCCATCATTCTCAGCCAGGGATTGGTGCCTCCAGACCAGGCCATGGCGGGCTTGCCGATTATCAGTAACCTCCCCCACATTTTTGGAGCAGGTTTCACCACCATCCAACCGGCGCTGCTGGGCAACCTCTCCTTCTGGTTGCTGGTGTTTCTCATCTTCCTCAAGCCGTTAGCCACTTCCTTTACCCTGGGGTCCGGAAACTCGGGCGGTGTGTTTGCCCCCTCGCTGTTTTCCGGGGCTGCCTTGGGCGGGGCCTTCGGTATCCTGATGGAGCACTTGTTCCCCAGCGCGACCGCAGGGGCCGGCGCATTTGCCGTGGTGGGTATGGCTGCTGTTTTTGCGGCTGCCGCGCGGGCGCCTTTTACCGCCATTCTGATCGTACTGGAGATGACCAACGACTATCGCATGATCCTGCCGTTGATGGCCAGCGTGATCATCAGCTTTATTATCGCCGAGCGGCTGCACAAAGACTCCATTTACACCCTCAAATTGACCCGCCAGGGCATCCATCTCTATCACGGCCAGGACGTGGACGTGATGGAATTGGTCCGGGTGGAGGAAGTCATGGATCACAAGCCGGATACCGTGCCGGTCAATTTGCCGATCAGCGCGTTGTCGGATGAATTCATCCGCACCGGGCGGCATGGTTTTCCGGTGATTAGCCTGGATGGCAGTTTGCACGGCGTGGTTTCCTTACAGGATTATCGTAAGGCGGTAATCGAAAAGAAAAGCTCCACTGCTACAATGCGGGTCGGTGATATCGACACTCGCGAACTGGTGGTCAGCTACCCGGACGAATCGGTGGGGTTAGCCATGCGCCGTATGGTCCCGCGTGACCTTGCCCGCCTGGTGGTTGTGGCGCGAAATGACCAGAGTAAACTGCTCGGCGTGATCCGCCGGGCCGATATCGTGCGCGCCTATGAGATTGGGGTCGTCCGCCGCGAGGAGTCGCGACGCCGGTCGCAGACCGAGGATCGAGTGGAAGAAGCCGATTCGTCCTTCCTGGATATTCCTATCCCGCCGGGCGCTCGGGCGATCGGCAAGACGGTGGCCGAGCTTTCGCTGCCGCGCGGCGCGGTGCTGGTCTCCATCCGCCGCGGCCGGCGTTTGATCATCCCGCACGGCGACACCCGCCTGCAGATCGGCGATACGGTCACCTGCCTGTGCGAGCCAGGCTGCTCGGATGGCATGCACGAGGCCCTGGTCTAGCAAAAAATTCTCCAGCCCTCCTCGAAAAAAGGTTTACGATAAAAAAAAAGCCGGCATTTGTGCCGGCTTTTTTTATCGTAAACCCAGGCCAAACGATCCAAATCGGTCCGGACTGACTCCTATCCCGTACAGGCCGGCCCATTTCTCCCCAACCCCCGCAGGCATAGCGCGGTATAATTCAGGAAGTACCTTTAACCATTGGACTGGAGAACGGTATGACGGAGCGAAGGATTCGCGTTCTGATTGCCAAGCCGGGCCTGGACGGGCACGACCGCGGTGCAAAAGTCGTCGCGCGCGCGTTACGCGATGCCGGTATGGAAGTGATCTACACCGGCTTGCGCCAAACTCCCGAGATGATCGCTGAAGCTGCCTTGCAAGAAGACGTGGATGCAGTTGGAATTTCTATCCTCTCCGGCGCACACATGGCCCTGGTGCCGCGTATCCTGGATTTGATCCGCGCCAACGGGCAGGAGAACGTGTGTGTCTTTGTCGGAGGAATCATTCCACAGGCCGACGGAACCCAATTGCTGCAAATGGGCGTCCGGGCAGTTTACGGCCCCGGCACTGCAACCACCCAGATCGTCGATGAATTAAGGCAGGCTGTTTTGCAGGTGGCTGGCGAGTAAGTTGTGGAAATGAACGCGAAAAACCTGGCCGCAGAGGTGCTGGCCGGCAACCGGCTGGCCCTGGCACGCTTGCTGACGCGGATCGAGAACGAAGATCCAACCGGCCTGGCCGCCCTGGACCTCCTGTTCGTCCACACCGGGCAGGCCCACCTGGTCGGCGTGACCGGCTCACCCGGGGCAGGCAAATCCTCGCTGGTCAACCAATTGGCCCTCTTATATCGTTCAGCGCAGCTCCACGATGGCGGCGTGCCCGGCAAAGTGGCCATTATCGCCGTGGACCCCTCCTCGCCTTTCAGCGGTGGCGCTGTTTTGGGCGACCGCGTACGCATGCGCGACCTGTCCGGCGATACGGGTGTTTTTATCCGCTCGATGGCCTCGCGAGGCGCGCTGGGCGGCCTGGCCCGCGCCACGGCCGCGGCCGTGCAGGCCCTGGATGCGGCCGGCTTCGATCTGATCCTGATCGAGACGGTTGGCGCCGGGCAAGCCGAAGTGGATATCGCCCGCCTGGCCCACACCACCCTGCTGGTTGAAGCCCCCGGAATGGGCGACGACATCCAGGCCATCAAGGCCGGCATCCTGGAGATCGCGGATGTGATCGTGATCAACAAGGCCGACCGCCCCGGAGCCGAAGTCGCCGAACGCGTTTTACGCGCGGCCCTCGACCTGGGCCACCCGGCCGGATCCAACCCGGTTACAGGCACAACCCCCGAACCTTCCCAAACCTGGGTTCCCCCCATCCTCAAAACTGTTGCAACTGAAGCGAAAGGCATTGGCGAGCTGGCGGAAACCATCCAGCAGCACGCTGTTTACCTGCGCCAGAGCGGCGCCTGGGCTCAACGAGACCGGGCCCGGCTGCAAGCCGAGTTAGACCAGTTGGTCCATTATGCGCTGGTCCGCCGCTGGCAGGCCGATTTACCAGCCGAGACTTACCGTGCCACCCTGGAGCAGTTAACCGCGCGAGAAATTTCACCACGCCAGGCTATGGAAACCCTGTTAGAATCCCGGTCTGAAATTAACACAACCTGTAAATGATCAGCCAAATTCGGGAACTTCCTGAAAAGGCCTGAGGAAATCCCGCGTTATAAGGAAATATCGCGGCCAAACTGGTCGAGCAGTAAAACCAGGCAAGGAGCAAGTGCTTTATGGAACGTACATCGGTTGGATCCCTGCGGGACCACATCGGAGAACAAGTCAAGGTACAGGGCTATCTGCAAACGCTCCGCGACCAGAAAAAAATGCAGTTCCTGATTATCCGCGATCTGACCGGCCTGGTGCAGGCAGCTTTTTGGAAAGCCAACGACCCTGCCCTGGCAGAGAAAATCTCCGCCCTGGGCGTCGAAAGTGTCGTGTCCATCCAGGGCATGCTGATCGATAACCCGGTCGTCAAGCTGGGTGGCCTGGAAATTCAACTGGAAGCGCTGGATGTCCTCAGCCAGGCCGAAAGCCCGCTCCCCCTGGATCCTTTTGCCGAAACCCAGCCGGCCATCGACTTCCGCCTGGACTGGCGCTACCTGGATATGCGCCGCCCGCAGGTCACCTTGCTGTTCAAGGTCCAAACCGCGGCCGAAATGGCCTTTCGTGAGTATTGGCTGAAGCACAATTTTATCGAAATCCATTCGCCCAAGCTGTTGAGCGCGCCCAGCGAAAGCGGCGCCGAGCTGTTCGAAGTCAAATACTTCGAGACCAAGGCCTACCTGGCCCAGTCGCCCCAGTTTTACAAGCAAATGGCTATGGCCGCCGGCTTCGAGCGGGTGTTCGAGATCGGCCCGGTCTTCCGCGCCGATCCATCTTTCACTTCGCGCCATATGACCGAATTTACCGGCATCGATATGGAGATCTCCTACATCGATTCGCATGAAGACGTGATGGTTTTCCTGGAAAATATGCTCCAGTACGTCTATCAGCGTGTCAAAGAGCAATACGGCGCGGAAATCCAGGCGCAGTTTGGGGTTGAATTCCAGCCCCCGGCAGTCCCATTCCCGCGCATCACCATGGCGAAGGCCCTGGAAATATTGAAAGCCGAGGGCTATACCCTGCCGCCGGAAAAGAAGGGCGATATCGACCCGGGTGGTGAGCGCATCCTGGGAGATTGGGTCAAGCGGACTTACGACCACGATTTCTTCTATCTCACCGATTGGCCCATCGCGGTGCGACCCTTCTACCACATGCGCTATGCCGATAACCCTGGCCTGACCATGAGCTTCGACCTGATCGCCAGCGGCACTGAAATTGTCACCGGCGCCCAGCGCGAGCACCGCCAGGATGTGCTGCTCAAACAGGCTCTGGAAAAGGGGCTCACCCCCGCCTCCATCCAGTTCTACCTCGACTTTTTTCGCTACGGCTGCCCGCCGCACGGCGGCTTTGGCATGGGCCTGTCGCGCCTGCTGATGGTGATGCTCAACCTGCCCAACATCCGCGAAACGGTCTTCCTGTTCCGCGGACCGAACCGTTTGAACCCTTGAGCGAACAAACCGGAGAAAAAATGATCCTCGGCCCTGGTATGCGCTTGCGAGCCATTGAAAAAGAAGACCTGCCCCTGTTCGTGGCCTGGCTTAACGACCCGGAAGTGAGCGAAAATCTGTTCACCGTCATTCCGCTTTCGCTGGCTTCTGAAGAACAATGGTACCAACATATTCTGGAGAGGCAGCCCGAGGCGAGACCGCTGGTCATCGAAATTCCGCAAGGAGAAGGCTGGCAGCCGATTGGCGTAACCGGGTTGGAAGGAATTGACTGGATTAACCGGTCGGCCGAGTTGGGGTTGTTCATTGGGGTAAAAAGTTTGTGGCAAAAGGGGTACGGTCAAAAGACGTTGCGGTTACTATTAAAGCACGGCTTCGAGACCTTAAATCTCAACCGGATTTACCTGCGTGTGTTCGAAAAGAACCAGCGGGGGATCCACGCCTACGAAAAGACCGGCTTTGTACGCGAAGGCCGTCTACGCCAGGCTATGTATCGTAACGGAAATTACCTGGATGTTTTATTAATGAGTGTATTACAAGAAGAGTGGAATAACCGTATCAAGGAAAGGGATTAGAAACCAGATGCCAACACCCATCCATTTCCGGCATGAGCAGACGATGTATGGGGACGTCAAACTCTTTGCCGGTACCGCCTGCCCCGGGCTGGCCCAATCCATCGCTGATTACCTGCAGCTAGAGCTGAGCGGGCGGGATGTCATTACTTTTCCGAATGACGACCTGTTCATCAAACTGCATGGTAGTGTCCGTGGAAAAGATTGCTACGTCGTCCAAACTACCTCACCACCGGTCCATCGCAATTTAATGGAATTATTGATCATGATCCAGACGCTGCGCCTGGATTCGGCCGCACGTATCACCGCGGTGACACCTTATTTATGCTACGCCCGCTCGGACAAGAAAGACCAGCCGCGCGTGCCGATTACTGCCCGCCTGGTGGCCGACATGATCGAGGTAGCCGGTGCGGATCGCTACATGACCATGGATTTACACGCCGGCCAGATCCAGGGCTTTTTCTCCATCCCCGGCGATGTCCTATCGGCCTTCTATATTCTGACCGATTACTTCAAGGAAATTTTGCCCACGTTATATTCCCCCGTGGTGGTCACCGCCGACCTGGGCTTTGCCAAAAAAGCCCGCAACTACGCCGCCACCCTGCACCTGCCCCTGGCTTTCATCGAAAAACGGCGGGTGGCCAATAACGCCAAGGCCGAAGCGCTGACGATCATTGGGGATGTGCGCGACCGGGACGTGATACTGGTGGACGACGAGATTAACACCGGCGGGTCGATCGCCCAGGCGGTCAATATCATCAAAGAAAACGGTGCCCGCAATATCTATGTATCCTACGTGCACAGCATTTTTTCAGCGGATGCCGCGCAACACCTGTCCGAGCTGCCGGTAACCCAATTTGTGACCACCGACACGGTGCCGCTCTCGGCCGAAAAACTGGCCAAGTTCGGTGACCGGATCAAAATTCTTTCCGTTGCGCCCTTGCTGGGTGAAGTCATCCGCCGCGCCAACGAAGGCCGCAGCGTAGGAGAGATGTTCAACGAATGACCTTGTGAGGCTTGCCTGAACTGACATACGTCGATGCCAGAACTCCCCGAAGTTGAAACGATCGTCCGCTCCCTGCAAAATGGGGGCACAGAAGGCCCGGCAGTTGTGGGTCGAGTTATTCAACGCGCGTGGGTTTTATGGCCAAAAGCTATCGCCGAGCCAGACGCTCCATCCTTCGCGGAAAGGATCGCCGGGCAGCAGGTCGGCCAGGTCAGCCGGCGGGGGAAATTCTTATATTTTCACTTATCGCGAGATGCGCTGCTCATCCATTTACGGATGAGCGGCGATCTTCGCGTTGAGGGCTGCCTGGACCCGGCCGGCGTAGCGCTGCCGCTGCGAACGCACGACCGGTTGGTATTCGACTTTGTCGATGGCCAGCGCCTGGCCTTCAACGATACTCGCAAGTTCGGGCGCGCCTGGCTGGTGCAAGACGCTCAAACCGTGCTGGGCGACCTGGGACCCGAGCCGCTCGATGATAATTTGACCGCCGGCGCGTTTCACGCCCGGCTGGTCGAACGCAGCCGCCAGCTCAAGCCGCTGCTGATGGACCAGACCTTCCTGGCCGGCCTGGGCAATATCTACACCGATGAGGCCCTGCACCTGGCCGGTATCCATCCGCTGACACCCTCCGACGCCCTCAGCCTGCCCGAAGCCGCCCGGCTGCTGGAGGCGATCCGCGCCGTACTGCTGGAGGGGATTTGCCGCAACGGCGCCAGCATCGATTGGGTTTATCGGGGCGGCAGCTTCCAAAATAGTTTCAGGGTCTATGGTCGTACCGGAAAACCCTGCCCGGTCTGCGGGACACCCGTCCAACGTATCCTGGTCGGCCAACGCAGCACACATTTTTGCCCGGTTTGCCAACCGGCATCTTCCGCCTGGACAACCAAAAAAGGGAGGTAATCATGCCCATCGGAGACCTGCTCTTGCCAGCCATCATTTTTACTGTCATCGGCTTCATCGTCGGTGCCCTGGTGTCGTATCTTTTTGTCGAGCGCACCCCGGAACGTGAGGAAAAAGCGCCGGCGCCGGCAGAAAAACCGGCCGCGCCGGCAGAAGACCGCCCGCCGGCCACCCGTGAGCCCTATAAGGAGCCCTACACCGGCCTGCCTTTGGAGCGCTTCGAGCCGCTGGCACGTTTATACCGCGAAAATTCGACCGGTAAACTGGTGACCGAGGTCGATAAAAAGATTTACCTGAACCCGGACATGCTCTCCGCGGAGCACTTGCAAAAACTGCGCCAGGCAGCCGAAGGGTGGAACGTCTGGCTGGGGCTGCAAGCGCCAATTCTGCCGCCAACACCGCTGAAGCCGCTGCCCAAGCCTGAAATTCCGATTTCGATCCCGCCGTTCATGCCCGAAATCAAACCTGAGAAACCGCGCCCAACCACCGTCGTCGGGCAAATCGACGAGATCCTTCAGGAAATGGTAAAAGAAACGTCCCTGGTCAACCAGGGCATCCGGTTGGTGCAGGATCCCAGTATGGGGGTCGTGGTTTGGGTAGGGGCACAGAAGTTCCCGGGAATTGACGAAGTGCCCAGCGAGGAAATCAAGGGCCTCATCCGGTCCGCAGTCAAGAAGTGGGAAGAGACCAGCCGGTTCTAGATCTGTCGCGACCGTTTCTCGTTTCGCGTGTAAAATAAAGAATATGCCCCAAAACCAACTGCCCATCGACCAGGTGGTCCAGGGCGATTGTCTTCAGGTATTGGAGACTTTTCCGCCCGAATCGGTTGACCTGGTTTTTGCCGATCCGCCTTATAACCTGCAACTGCAACACGAGCTGCTGCGCCCCGACCAGAGCAAAGTCAGCGCTGTGGACGATTCGTGGGACCATTTCGACGATTTCCAATCCTACGACCGGTTCAGCGAGGACTGGCTGCGCGCCTGCCGGCGGGTGCTCAAGCCAACCGGCACGCTGTGGGTAATCGGCAGCTACCACAACATCTACCGGGTGGGCTATGCCCTGCAAAACCTGGGCTATTGGATCCTAAACGACGTGGTCTGGATCAAGAACAACCCCATGCCCAATTTCCGCGGGGTGCGCTTTACCAACGCCCACGAAACGCTGATCTGGGCGCAGAAGCAGCGCGGGCAGCGTTATACCTTCAACCACCACGCCATGAAAGCGCTCAACGATGGGCTGCAAATGCGCAGCGATTGGGATTTACCCATTTGCACCGGGCGGGAACGGCTGCACGTCAATGGGGCCAAGGCCCATTCCACCCAAAAGCCGCGGGCGTTGTTGTACCGCGTCCTGGAGGCCAGCTCGAACCCCGGCGACGTGGTCCTCGACCCATTCTTCGGTACCGGCACGACCGGCGAGGTGGCCCGCCAGTTGAACCGCCATTGGATCGGCATCGAGCGGGACCCCGATTATGTTCAGTTGGCCAGCCAGCGCATCGAGGCCGTCGCGCCGGCCATGCCCAACGCCTTGCCGAGCATCAACCCCCGCCGCGAGCCACGCCTGCCCTTTGGCGCGCTGCTCGAAAACGGCCTGCTCACCCCCGGCCAGGCGCTTTACCTGGGGGCCAAGGGGGACCAGGCCGCCATCGTCCAGGCCGACGGATGCATTGTGTACGACGGCGTGCGTGGATCGATCCACGGGTTGGCCCGCCAGTTCCACGCCGGCTCGGCCAACGGCTGGCAAACCTGGTTTTATCTCGATCCGCAGACCAACCAACGCCTGCCGATCGACCATCTCAGGCAATTTCTAAAATCCGTGTTGAATGAAGCCCAATAAGCGCTCCGGCCGGTGGCCAAAGCCAGGGCTTTTCAGCGGGCCAAGCAGACAAACCTTATGAGGTAAAGCAATGACCACTTTGGACACAACCTACGTACAATCTCGTTGGAGCCTGGCCGACCTGTTCAGCGGGCCCGAAGGCGCAGACCTCGAGGCCGCTTTTCAACAGCTCGACCAGGATGTAAAAAAATTCGAAGCGCTGCGACCGCGGCTGACCGAGGCCATCAGCACGGCCGATTTTTTGGACGCGCTCAAACAGGTCGAAAAGATCCAGGAAAAAGGATCGCGGCTGTACGCCTTTGCCGGGCTCCTGTTCGCCGAAGATACCCAAAACCAGACCGCCCAAAGCCTGGCGGCGCGGGTCGAGCAGTTTGTGGCCGATCTGAACAATCGCACCCTGTTCTTTGACCTGTGGTGGAAGAACCTGCCCGATAAACAAGCAGCCGCGCTGCAGGCGGCCTCCGGTGACGTGGCCTACTGGCTGGAAGCGATGCGTCACTTCAAGCCATACACCCTCAGCGAACCGGAAGAGAAGATCATCAACATCAAAAATGTGACCGGCTCGAACGCGCTGCAAATGCTGTACAACTCGATCACCAACCGTTATACCTTCAAGGTAAAGGTAGCCGGCGAAGAAAAAGAGATGACCCGCGGGGAGTTGATGGTATACGCCCGCCAGGCCGACCCGGCCGTACGCGCCGCGGCTTACCAGGAGCTGTACCGGGTGTATGGGAACGATGGGCCCATCCTGGGACAGATTTACCAGGCCCTGGTGCGCGACTGGCGCAACGAGCAGATCAACCTGCGCAACTATGCCAGCCCGATCACCGCGCGCAACATGAGCAACGACCTGCCCGATGCCGTGGTAGATACCCTGCTGGAGGTGTCCCGCCAGAACGTGGGCATCTTCCAGCGCTTTTTCAAGCTCAAAGCGCGCCTGCTGGGTATCGAGCGCCTGCGCCGATACGACGTCTACGCCCCGGTGACCCGCTCGGAGAAAATGTACGATTTCAGCCTGGCGACCCAGAAAGTGTTTGCCTCGTTCAACGAGTTCGACCCGCGCTTTGCCGAGCTGGCCCAGCGTGTGCTGAAGAAGGGTCACCTGGATAGTGAAGTGCGCAAAGGCAAACGGGGCGGGGCGTTTTGCTGGCCGGCTTCGCCTGAAGTGACCCCCTGGGTACTGGTCAATTACCAGGGCCGGGCCGACGATATGGCCACCCTGGCCCACGAATTAGGGCACGCCATCCACAGCCAGCTTTCCGAGCATCACGGCATCTTGACTTATCATTCCAATCTACCCCTGGCCGAAACGGCCTCGACTTTCGGCGAGATGATGCTGGTGGACCGCCTGCTCAAAGAAGAACGCGACGAATTGGTCCGCCGAGACCTGCTCTTCCGCCAGTTGGACAACTCCTACGCCACCATCCAGCGCCAGGCGTACTTCGCCCTGTTCGAGCGTGAGGCCCATGAGCTGACCAACCAGGGCGCTTCGGTGGACGATCTTTCCGACCGTTACCTGGAAAACCTGAAGGACCAGTTCGGCGATTCGGTGGAGCTCAGCGACGAATTCCGCTGGGAGTGGGTTTCCATCCCGCACATCTACGAAACGCCTTTTTACGTGTATGCTTACGCCTTTGGGCAACTGCTGGTATTTTCGCTCTACCAGCAGTACAAAGCCGAGGGCAAATCCTTCAAGCCGCGCTATATCAAGATCCTCTCCACCGGCGGAGCCATGGCGCCGGTCAAGCTGCTGGCCGAGGCCGGCATCGACGTCAGCCAGGCGGCCTTCTGGCAGGGCGGCTTCGACGTGATCGATGGGCTGGTCGGGCAGTTGGAAGCCATGGAGTAGAGACAGGCAAAAAATGAACGCACAATCGAACCCCTCAGCGGAAGAAAAGACCCCTTCCCAGCAGATCGATGCCATCATCGCGGCGCAGGTCGACTGGCGGGGAGAGAAATTAGCGCATCTGCGCGCTTTGATCCTGGAAGCCTACCCGGCTATGGTCGAAGAAGTGAAGTGGAAAAAGCCTTCCAAACCGGAGGGGGATGCGGTGTGGTCTTATAACGGCATCGTCTGTGTCGCAGATATCCTCAAGAAGGCGGTCCGCTTGACCTTCCCCAAGGGTGCGCAGGTGAAGGACCCCAAGGGGCTCTTCAACACGCGCCTGGACAGCAAGTCCGTTCGCGCCATCGACTTTTTCGAAAAAGCCGCCGTCGATGAAGCTGCGTTCAAGGCGCTCATCCTCGAAGCCGTGGAGCTGAACCCGCCGAAGGGGCGCAAGTAACAAGAAAAATGTTGGCTGTTAGCTTTTAGCGGTTAGCATGTAGCCTGTAGGTTGGGTTCGGGCTCATAGACGGCATTGGCTAAGGGCATGGAGTTAATTGGCAAGCACCTTGCCCGAACCCAACGGCCTGGTAAAACTTGTTGGGTTGAGCTTTGCCGTAGGCGATGGGGGCATTCGCCAAATCCGCTCAACCCAACCTACAAAATTGGTTACTCGATAAAAAGTTGCCCCTGGCATCCCATATTGCCGGCGAGCGCAACTTAACGCCTTCCCCATCCCAGGGGGAAGGATGGGATGAGGGTATGCGCCGATAAGCCGGGCTACAAGCAGGCCGGCGAGCGCCCCTCACCTGGCCTCTCCCCGAAGGGGGAGAGGAAGTCTCCGCCTTCCGCCTCTTAGGGGGAAGGAAGGGATGAGGGTCTACGCCGGCTGCCAGAGCTCGACCTTGTTCCCGTCCGGGTCGATGAACCACCCGAAATTGCCGTATTCGCTTTTCTCGATCTCCCCCACCACCTGAGCACCTCCAGCCGCCACCTGGCTGAGGGCTTCCTCCAGGTTATCGACGACCAGATTGAACATGAAATCCTTGCTCGAAGGAGCAAAATAGGTGGTCTCGGGATCGAACGCGCTTAAAAGCGTGTAACCGTTTGCGGGCATCGTGGCAGGTTGGAAGATCGCAAAGGACATGCCCTGTTCGTATTGTGCGCTAAAGCCCAACCACTGGGCATACCAACCTTGCAGTTTGGCCGGATCATGCGATTTGAAGAAGATACCGCCAACACCAAGAGCTTTTGCCATTTTTTCCTCCTTACAATTATGGGAATTGCTCGGGCCAGGTCACGCCCTGTTTCCGATGTAGTTGTTTTGTTAATTAACCTGAATTCGGGATAAAAGAAAAGAGAAGTAATTTGAGTGTGTTTTTATTCGTGGCGGCTGCGCCGCCACGAATAAAAACACACTCAAAAACCCTTATCCCGAACTGACGTTAATTATATTGATAAAGCGTAACTGTTCAACCCAACTGGGAAAAACTCCAAATAGGCTATTTGCTCTGATCGGCCAGGTTCCACCACAGGGATGTGGCCAGCATGCCGGCCAGGCCGGTCAAAACGACGATGATCCAGCTTGCGGCCGGCATGGCAACACCTTGTGAATACATTCCAGGAATGGCCCAGGGGAAGTAGGCCCCCCAGCCCAGCATGGCGACCAGGTTGGCCAGCATCATAGACAGCACGGCCAGCCCCAGCGGGAGCAAATAACCCCGCCCAATGCTGGCAAAGAGCGCAAACGGCAGGATCACGAAAATGGTGCCGATCGCGCACACCAGGATCAGCAAAACGCCGTGCAGGATGACCGCTGCGGACGCATCCGGCAGGCGCAGCAAGGCGCCCATAGCCAGGCCAATGAGCAGAATCACCAGAGTCAAAACCACATCCCAAAGGGATACGACGATAAACTTGGCCAGCAGGATATTGGCGCGCCGGACGGGCACGGCGAGCATATCTTTGAGGGTGCCATCCACAAATTCGCGGCCAAAGATCCAGCTTATGGCCAGGACGAACAGGAAACCACCGGCTGCGGCGACCAGTTCGCCAAAGAAACCCAGGTAAGCCTGCCAATTGGCGGCCGAAAACGCCACCAGGTCGGCCTTGGCGCTGACCAGGCCGAGCTTGCGCGAAATATCCGGGTTCTTGGAAACGAAGATCAGAAAAGCCACCCCCAGGGGCATAATTAGTGAGCCCAGCGCAGTCCATAGAGGCATTTTGGAACGGATCGCCTTGCGGTACTCGATCCAGATCATATCGTTGAGGCTATTCATTTTGGGTTCCTCCATCCAATCCAACCAATCTTAAGAAATACTGCTCCAGGTCTTCCTCTTCCACCATCAGGCGGGTAGGCGGGTAACCCGCCCGCACCAGCAGATCGGCCACATGGTCGGGCTGCTCCACCGACGCGGGGCTTTTGATCTCCAGCTCGCCATCCGGGAGCAATTCAACAAACAGCCCGGCGTTGGTCAAGGCCTGCCGGGCTGCTTCAATATCACGCGTCCTCAGCAGAAGCCTCTTTTTACGGTTGCGTTCCAGGTCGTCCACGTCCAGTTCCTGGAGCAGGTGGCCGTTGTGAATGATGCCGATCCGTTTGGCCAGGCGCGAGACCTCGGCCAGGATGTGGCTGGACATGAAAACGGTCACGCCTTGCTCGCGGGTCAGCTCGACCAGCAGTTCGCGGATCTCGACGATCCCGGCCGGGTCAAGGCCGTTGGCCGGCTCGTCCAGCAGCAGCAGGCGCGGATTGTGCAGCAAAGCCTTGGCCAGTCCCAGGCGTTGGGCGTTACCCAGCGAGAGGTGCCCGGCCCGGCGGTCGGCATATTGCGCCAACCCCAGGCGTTCGATCTCCTGGTCCACCGCCCTGGCCGGCGTGCCGGGATGCAGCCGGCGGGTCACTTCCAGGTTTTCGCGCACGGTCAGCTCGGGGTAGGCATGGGGCACTTCCACCATCTGGCCAACCCCGGCCCAGGGTTCGCTTTGGCCCAGGCGGACCGGCGTGCCCAGTACAGAGACGCTGCCGGCCGACGGCCGGATCAATCCCAGCAGCATGCGAATGGTGGTCGTTTTTCCGGCGCCGTTCAGCCCCAGGAAAGCGTAGATTTCACCCTGGCCAACCCGTAAAGAAAGTTGGTCCACGGCGGTCACGTCGCCGTAACGTTTGACGAGATTTTCGGTTTCAATAACCCAGTTCATTTTTGCAATCCTTCATTGATTGGAGATGGAACGGGGGCAGCGTTTGCCACTTGAATTTCCACTTCACCCAGGCAATAAGCCGCCACCAGTTCCAGCATCACGTCCGGCGTACCGGGCAGGCCGCCCGCGCCGAAATCGGCCTGATGAATGGTCATCATGACCAACTGATAGAGCACTTCGCTTATTTGTTCGACCGACAGGCAGATCGGGATACCGGCCTCCTGGCAGCTTTTGATCAACTCTTCGATAAAAACGCGGTCACTGGCCAGGTGTTCCTGGAGCTTCTCTGCCGGAACCCGGCGGAAGAGCAGATCGAAGTCGATGCCCATCAGGAATTGGAAGATAGGCATGTGCATGACCAATGTAAAACTTTCTTTCAGAATGTTGAACAAGCGCGCCCGTGGAGTAGGCCCCGGCTGGGCGACCATCGCCAGGATATCCCGGCGAAAGCGCTCTTCGGCCAGCTCGATCACGTCCATAAAGAGGGTCTCTTTGGATTCATAGAAGATGTAAAAGGCGCCTTTCGAAATGCCGGCCGCCTCAGCCAGTTCTTCGATGTTGGTCTTTTTCAGCCCATAATTCGAAAACTGCTTATAACCCTGCTCCAGCAGGCGCTGGCGGATCAATTGTTTTTCTTCATCGCTAAATCCTTTTGGCATAATCCATCCTTATAGATATATGGCATGACTGTTCAGTCTGATCGGTAAGAAGCCCGGGTTGTAACTGTATGACTATATATTATATATAGTCATACAGTATTATATAGACTTCCCCGCAAATTACAAGCCCGCTTCGACTGAATTTTGTCAAAATCGGTGGTTACATTTATCCCATTCGGACCGGGCCACGGGAGGCCGGTCCAAAAAATCATGAGGTGTTTTTATTGATTTTCGCGTGCGAAGCACGCGAAAATCAATAAAAACACCTCATGATTTAGGGGCTGAAATAATAATATATTTTAAGGTAAAATTAGTCGTCTGTAATGAATAATTGAATAATGAGGTAAACCCGAGATTTTGTTGCTCCTTCGCCGATGGGTTAAGCAAAAGATTGCTAAGGTTGTTCGGAGGAAAAATGAACATTCTTGGATTGGCAAGACATGGGCTCACAGGCTTCGAGCAGATCGCCGTACTGGCGGTATTGGGCATCGCTATCCTGGCCTTGTGTTACGCCTGGTTTTTGCGCGGGACCGTGCTCAAGAAAGACAAGGGCACGCTCACCATGCAGGAAGTCTGGGACGCCATTCGCATCGGCGCCAACTCCTACCTCAACCGCCAGTTGCGCACGATCCTGCCGGCCATCGGGCTGCTGGCCATCGCCCTCTTCCTGAGCGTTTATGTGGTCCCGCCCAGCCAGGAGGCGCTCAATGAATTTCCCCGCAACACCCAGATTGTTGTGGCGGTCGGCCGGGCGATTGCCTTTATCCTGGGCGCTACTTTTTCACTTTCGGTAGGGCAACTGGGGATGCGTATGGCCATCGAGGCCAACGTGCGCTCGGCTTCCGCGGCCCATCGCGGTTCGCTGGCCGAAGCCCTTTCGATCGCTTACTACGCCGGTACGATCACCGGGATGCTGACCGACGGGCTGGGATTGCTGGGCGGTACGACCATCTTTATCATATTCGGCAAAGCTGCCCCGGACGCCCTGCTCGGTTTTGGCTTTGGCGGCACCTTGCTGGCGCTGTTCATGCGTGTGGGTGGGGGTATTTACACCAAGGCAGCCGATATTGGCGCCGACCTGGTCGGCAAGGTTGAAAAAGATATCCCCGAGGATGACCCGCGCAATGCCGCCGTGGTGGCCGACCTGGTGGGCGACAACGTGGGCGATTGTGCCGGCATGGCGGCCGACATCTTCGAGAGTTACGAGGTCACCATCGTTTCAGCCCTTATTTTGGGGCTGGCCCTGGTCAGCCTTGACCCCAGCCACTCGCTCAAGTGGATCGTCTATCCGTTGATCATCCGCGGCATCGGGGTGATCAGCTCGATGCTGGGCACGTTCAGTGTGCCCGTTTGGGAGCACTTTCCCCTGCCTTTCCTGCGCGCCCATGACGCGGAGGAATCGATGTTTCGTTCGTATGAGATCTCCAGCCTCAATACCATCCTGTGGTCTTTCCTGATCGCCATCCTCTACGCGCACGACTGGCGCCTGGGTATGCTGACCATGATCGGCGTGGCTCTGGCGGTAGTCTTCAACCCGCTGACCTCGTACTTCACTTCCACCAAAGACGCACCTGTCCAGGATATCGTCCAGGCCACCAGCACCGGCCCGGCTACCACCATCCTTTCCGGCCTCTCCATCGGTATGGAAAGCAGCGTCTGGGCCCTGGGGGTGATCGTGATCGCCTTCATCTTTGCCTTGCTGCTTTACAGCGGCCAGGGCGAGGTGTTCATCCTCTACGCGGTGGCCATGATCGGGATCGGCATGCTCAGCCAGACCGGCAATAACGTGGCCATGGATTCCTACGGGCCGATCTCGGATAACGCCAATGGGATCGGCGAGATGGCCTGGCACGACCAGACCGACCTGGATACTCGCAAAGCCCGCCAGATCCTGGCCGACCTGGACGCGGTCGGCAATACCACCAAGGCCATCACCAAGGGGGTGGCCATTGCCTCGGCGGTCATCGCTGCGGTGAGCCTGTTCGCCAGCTTCATGACCGACGTCGGCCGGGTGCAGGCCAACCTGGGCCTGCCGGTGTTGGATGCCATCCGCGTCTCGAACACCAAGGTCTTTATCGGCCTGCTGTTGGGCGGGGCCCTGCCCTGGCTGTTTACCTCGCTTTCGCTGCGCTCCGTCTCGCGCGCTGCCGGGCTGATCGTCAAAGAGGTACGCGCCCAGTTCCGCATTCCTGGGATTCTGGAAGGCAGCCGCAAGCCCGATTACGCCCGTGTGGTGGGCATTTCGACCCGCTCGGCCCAAAAAGAGTTGATCCCGCTGGCCCTGATCGCCATCCTCAGCCCGCTGGTAGTGGGGCTGGTGCTGCAGGTCGAGGCGTTGGGCGGCTTTCTGGCCGGGGTGATCCTCTCAGGGCAGCTTTTGGCCGTGTTCATGGCCAACTCGGGCGGCGCCTGGGATAATGCCAAGAAGGTTATCGAGGATGAGCCGCGCAACCTGACCAAGAACACCGGCAAGGGTTCGGACCGGCACAAGGCCGGCGTGGTTGGGGACACGGTCGGCGACCCGCTCAAGGATACGGCCGGCCCGGCGCTCAACCCGATGATCAAAGTCGTCAACCTGGTCAGCCTGATCGCCGCGCCGATCATCGTGCAATACCAAAACCTGGGGATCGGCGGCTGGGTCGTGGTCCTGCTGCTGGTGGGTGGGCTGGTATGGGGCGTTGTGCAGAGCAAACGCCACATCGAGCAGCTCGAGGTGGTCGAAACCGCCCCCGGAGACTGAAGTAAAGGTATTTTTGTTTTTGCGCACTTTGCGTAAAAACAAAAATACGCCCCCTGGACTGGCTCGATTGGTTCCAGAGCCACCTCATTCAGGATTCCGATAAATTAAGATATATCCCCCGTGTTTTATGCGGGGGATATAATATTAATGATCAGTTCGGGATAACTAATCAGCCTGCGTAGTCCCCCATCTGAACCTGGCTGAACAGTTATGGTTCGGGATAAAAGAATGTAAGTGACAGAGGCAAGCTCCCGGCGGGGAAGAGCGAGGGGTCATATGAAACCAAATCGCCTGATCTTTTTGTTCATCCTGGGGTGGCTGGCCAGCGGGTGTGTTGGCCGGCCGGTGGTCGAGCCCGGCCCTACCGGCCAGGGCACGCAACCGCAGCCGGCTCCGCATTCCAGCACCTTTTTGCCCCCAACACCTACCGCCGGTGCAGCCTTTACCCCAACGGCTGCCGGCCTGGACTGGCCTTACGCTACCGCCACGGCCGCCGCCCAGGCGCTGAGCGATGCCGCCGTATACGGCCAGACCAGCACCGCCGGTGTGGAGGCTATCCGGGCTACCGTCACGCCGCGGGTGTTCCAGTCTTTCAACTCGCCGGACGGGAATTGGCAGGCGCAGGTCATCCTGTACGACTGCGCCCAAATTGGGCCCGGCTCTGACCTGCCAACCAGCTACGAAATTTTGAGCATATCCGGCCAAACAATCGAATCGCAGTATCTCACCTGCGGCAGCATGGGCGCGGCCGGCCTGGGCGGGCTGTTCTGGTCGGCCGACAGCCACTACTTTTACTACACTACCGCCAGCGAGGGCTGGCCGGACGGAGGCTACCCCTGGCGCCGGCCTATCTCGCGCTATGATACGATCACGCGCCAGAGCGAGCTGCTGGATGAGGCCGTCTATTCCCCTGACCGGCAGAAAATCGCCGGGGCGGTGTCGGACCGGCTGGTGGTCTGGGACCTGAACAGCGGCGCGGGGGTCTATTTTTCTAACCGGCCCGGCAGCAACGAATGGGTCAAGTGGATCGCCTGGTCCCCGGATGGGCACGAGCTGGTTTATATCAATCAGAGCAACTGCCAGGACCAGTACCCCTGCCCGACCCGACTGACCCGCGTCAACCTGGATACCGGTAGCCAGAATCCGTTGCTCGGTGAGACTGATCCGCCCATGCTCCAGGTGGATTGGGACCAGCCCGGCAGCCTGCGCCTGCTGGGCGCCGATTTAAGCACGACCTGGGCCTACGACCTGAAGCTGGGGCAGCTTTCGCAGGCGCTCCCTGCAACCCCCACGCCTACCCTGGCGGCCCAGGACCGGCCCACCCCGACCGCTGTGCCGACTTACCCGCCCGACCCGGCTTTTCCGGCCGATATTTACCCGGCCGCAGACCCCCTCCGCCAGGTCGTCGAGGCGACCGGGATGTGGATCAGCGGGCATGGCTGCCCTGACCTGGGCAGCGTCCAGGCCAGGATTGCGCCGGACGCCGCCACCCTCAAACCCATCCTGCTGGCCGTGCGTTCGGGCGACGTTCTCCGCATCCGCCAGAACAGCGACGTGGCTTACTGGCCGGTCACCGGGCTTGAGCTGCGCCGGGAATACGCGGTAATCGAGACCGCCAAGATTACGGCCAGCCCCGCTGCCGCCTCGCCCCTGGCGGACTTGCTGGTCGGCGCCTGCGGCCAACAAACTCTGGATGTTTCCTGGTGGGTGCAGGTGGACACGCTGGACGGCGTCAGCGATTACTTTTTCATCAACCGGAACGGTCACTGGCTGGTGTGGTTGAGCGCTTACGATTACACCCAGTTCAGCGGTTGAGCCTGGACTTACACAATTCTTCCAAATTCTCTTCACAATTAATCCACGATTGCTCCCTAGAATAATGGGTAGCTGCTTAGCCGGACAGAAAAAAACACCGAAATCGAGGTGCTTGCGGGGTTTTCAACCGCAAACACCTCAATTTCGGAAATTCTTTAACATATTGGTCTCAAGGCAGCCTGTTTCCAGAATGCCCGTAGATAATTCTGGACTACTCAAGGGAGCATAAGGAATGAATAAAAACGATATCCGCACACAAGACGCTGCCATCAAGCCGCTGTGCGAGCTAAAAAACGGCCAGGAAGGCTCGATTGCTTATTTTGAACCGGGAGAAATATCCATGTTGCAAAGCCTGGGGCTGATTCCGCACGAGCGTGTGCGCGTGGTGGTCCATTCCGGCCGCCACGTGGTCTTCTGGGCCGGGCAAAGGAAATACGCTGCCGACAGCGCGACCGTCGCGGGCATTTTCGTGCGCGTTATCCCGTAGGTGCATGTTTTGGGGTGTTTTTGTGGGGCGAAGCCCCACAAAAACACCCCAAAATTCGAACTCTCAGATGGCGTCTAATTGGGCCTATAATCCAGTGGCCGGAAATTAAACCGGCCGGTCCGCAGAAGGGCGTTTTTTGTGGGCCTGAATTAACCCCTGGAGTTCATCGATGAAGCGCTTCCCTTTCCGCATTGGCACCACATCGTATATCATCCCGGATGAGATCCTGCCCAACGTTCGTTACCTGGCCGGCCAGGTAGATGACGTCGAGCTGGTATTGTTCGATAACGATGACGGGCCGAGCAATATCCCCGACGAGGCCACCATCCACGAACTGCACCGGGTAGCCCAACAGCACCAGTTGAGTTACACCGTCCACCTGCCGCTGGACTTGCGCCTGGGCGAAGACGGGCAGGAAGAGCACGTCTCGCTGCGCAAAGCTCATAAGGTAATCGAGCTCACCCTGGCGCTGGAGCCCTGGGCCTTTGTGGCCCACCTGGACGGGCGCGAGGTACAGGCCAGCAGCGACCCGGCCCGGATCGAGGCCTGGAACCGGCAGGCGGCCCGCGCTCTGGAGATTGTTTCCGCCTGGACCGGTTCGCCGGCCAACCTGGCGGTGGAAAACCTGGAGACCTACCCGCTCGACTTCTGGGATGAGGTTCTGCGGCGGGTACCGGCCCCACGCTGCATCGATATCGGCCATTTGTGGCTGGATGGCCGCGATCCGCTGCCTTACCTGCAAAAACACCTCGGTAACGCGCGCGTGCTGCACATCCACGGCATCGATGGACGCGCCCACAAATCCCTGCGCCACGTGCCCCGGCCCGAGCTGGCTCGCGTGCTGGCCTATATCGTCCAGGCGGGTTATTCCGGCGTGCTGTCGATGGAAATATTTGGCGAAGAGGATTTCCACTCATCCATAGATGCGATTCGAGCCGCGCTCTAGTGCGCTTTTTTACTGGCCATTTTGGAAATTGGTTAAAAAAGTCACTTTTCAACAATAATAGTAACTATTCAGGCCATTGTTAAAAAGTTCCCGAATTTGAGGTGTTTGTGGGGACGTCGTCCCCACAAACACCTCAAATTCGGGGTTCTTCCCATTCAGGCTGAACATTTACCAAAAATATTAAGAATAAATAATGGGGCGGCATCGCCGCCCCATTATTTATTCTTAAATTCTAAATGGGCAGGGTGTTGAAAAACGCCCTCCCTAAAGATAACTTGTATTCGCGTTGCTGCACAAGTAAAATTGCGGCATGCCAAATTTTGCGGATAAGAAAATCGTCTTTCTGGGCACAGGCGCGATCGGCGGATCGGCCGGAGCCTGGATTGCTTCCCAGCACGAGAACACATTTTTACTCAGCCGGGGTAAAACCGCCGAGGTGCTGCGCGCGAACGGGATGACCACCTATCGCG
Source organism: uncultured Chloroflexia bacterium (assembly GCA_963704755.1). Lineage (GTDB taxonomy): Bacteria > Chloroflexota > Anaerolineae > Anaerolineales > Anaerolineaceae > Bellilinea. Next base: position 2,590,040 of record OY969938.1, on the reverse strand, counting down.
GCGACCGGCCTGAACAAAAAGCGACCGTCAAAGTCAAGGTTATCGAGGACCTGGAAGAAGTCCCCGATGCGGACGTGGTCTTGATCTCGGTCAAGCTGTACGACCTGGACCACGTCGCCCAGATGGTCAAGGAGAAGCTGGGTGACCGGCCCATCATTGTGGGGATGCAAAACGGGGTCGAGAACCAGAAAATCCTGCCGCGTTATTTTTCGCGGGTGATCTACTGCCTGATCACCTACAACGCCTGGGTGGAAGCGCCTGGGCTGATTGGCTACCAACGCAAGGGCCCGCTCACCCTGGGTACCCCGGATAATTTGCTGCAAGAAGAGATGCAGACCCTGGCGGCGCTCTTTAGCCCGGTGGTCGAGACAGTGGTGACCCAACGGCTGCAAGACGCGGCTCATTGCAAATTGATTATCAACCTGGGCAATTCCATCACCACCCTGATCCGCAGAGATTTTCGGGATGGGAATGAAACCGGGCTTTTTCAAAAAATATTGGCCGGAACGGTCTATGAGGGCGTGAGGGTGGTCCGCGCGGCCGGGTACCGCCAAGAGCGCCTGAAGGGAACGCCCTCCTGGAGCTTGCTGTGGGCAGCCGCCAAATTGCCCCAGTTTATGACCCAAGGCAGCTTTCGGAGTAACCTCAAGCAATTTGTATTGAGCAGTATGGGCCAGGACGTTTTGCAGCGCAAGAGCGCCGAGACCGAATTGGAATACCTCAACGGCTACCTGCTCTCGCTGGCCGGCCGTTTCAAGATCGACGTTCCTTACAACCGGGTCATCTACCGGCTGTGCAAGGAAAATTTCGCCCTGCCCGAATTCGCTCCCCTCGACGTGAGCCGGGTCTGGGAAGAAATTCGCCGTGAAATTGGATAGCGCAACGCGAATCAAACCGGGCGCCTGGTCCGGCCGGCATCTACCCTCATCCCAACCCATACCCTTCAAAACTTCAAAACGACACCACCGCAACCTTGAAACACCGAATCACCGAGTCACCGAAACACTGAATCACCTTGACACTTGACCCCTGACACCCGACACTTTCCCCCTGACCCATAATTGTCGAACATGTATCAATCTCCCTATTGACTTAACCGTAAACCCGCCTATAATCATCCGTGAAATAAAGAGTCTCGTTAGGCGAGGCGTCTGCGCAAGACACAGGCCGCTGCCCCGAAATGTCGAGAGACACCAAGGGGTAGACCAGGTGGGGCCGACATAAGGCTTCACTCAAGGCGGCTTGGGAATCAGATAGCGAATCCCATTACGCTACGCAGTGCCAAAGCTCAACCAGTGGAGGCTAACCGAAAGCAACAGCTCTCGGCTTATGTGATTTATGGCTGCCTCCATGATTAACGGAGGCAGCTTTATTTTCCCCGGGTCGTGGCCCGTTTTTCGGGCCTAATCCCACCGGCTCGGGCGTGGGGAGGAGGTGATCGCATGAACGCAGACGATAGTGCGGGGTATAGATGCCCTAATTATCGTAGGCAACGGCTGGAGAGCATTTCGATACAGCCCTGGAAAGTTCAAAATTACGCTCATCTCCTGGTTCGCCCTCTCGAGGGCACCCATGGACTTGTGGGTAATTCAGACCGCCTTTCCAATTAAATAAGCTCTTTCGAAGCACTCTCCGGCCAGGCATCCTGGCAAAATCCGCAGTCAATTGACCAATCGATAACGGTATGTGAAAGCCGTTAAGGACAGCGTGCGGCATGGAATAAAAACTCGGAGGTGCGGTATGACCTTTAACCTGCAAGATGTATTAACTAAGCTCCAGACTTCGCTGGAGCACGAAAAACTCGACGATGCGATCAACCTGATCGAATCACTGCGCTCACCAGACCAGGCAGAATTGTTCAATGAGCTGGATGACACCGCCCAGGCCGATCTTTTGCCCCGCCTGAACCCGTCCGATTCGGCTGATATTTTGGAAGAACTGGACGATCAGGACGCGGCCAAACTGGCTTCGCACCTGTCGGCTGACACGGTTGCGCGTATTATGAATGAGATGGAGCCAGACGAGGCGGCCGATTTGTTAGGCGACCTGCCCCGCAACCAGGCCGAAGCCGTCCTGGCTCAACTAGAGGACCCGGAAGAGGTCCGCCCGCTGCTCTTCCATGCCGATGACAGCGCCGGCGGCCTGATGAACTCCGAGTTTCTGGCCCTGCGCCCGCGCATGTCCGTTCAAGAAGCGATCGAGGCGATCCGGCGCTGGAACCCCGAGGCCGAAGCCTTCTATTACCTGTTCGTAGTGGACCAGGCCAAGCGCCTGGTCGGGGTGGTCGGCCTGCGTCACTTGATCGTGGCCGATCCGCACAGCCGCATCGCAGACATCATGGAACCCAATGTGGTCTCGGTCAAGGCCGGCGCCGACCAGGAAGAGTGCGCCCGCCTGCTTTCGAAATATGACCTGCTGGCCCTGCCGGTGGTCAACGACGACAACATGCTGCTGGGCGTAATCACGGTGGATGACCTGGTGGACGTTATGGAAGACGAAGCCACCGAGGATATCCAGCGCATGGGCGGCGCCGAACCGTTGGAGCAGCCCTACCTGAGCACCGGTATCCTGACGATTGCCAAAAAGCGGGTCGGCTGGCTGCTGCTGCTCTTCGTCACCGAAATGCTGACCGGCACCGTAGAGCGCCACTTCCAGGCGGAACTCCAGTCGGTCGTCGCGCTGGCCTTCTTTATCCCCTTGTTGATCGGCACCGGCGGTAACGCCGGTTCACAGACCACCAGCACCATCATCCGCGCCCTGGCGGTCGGTGATATCAGCCTGAAAGACGCTGCTCGCTCGGTCTGGCACGAATTTCGGGTAAGCCTGCTGCTGGGCCTGGCCATGTCGGTCATCGCTTTCATCCGCGCGCTAACCTGGGGTTCGGCTATCCAGTTGGCTGAGACGGTATCCCTGACCATTTGTGTGGTCGTCATCTGGGCCAATGTCCTGGGCGCGGTGTTACCCATCCTGGCCGCCAAGATCGGCATCGATCCGCCAATCGTGTCTGGGCCAGTCATGAGCACCCTGGTGGATGCGACCGGCCTGTTTATCTACTTTACCATCGCGCATTTATTGATGCACGTATAGCGATTGAATACAGAAGATGGGGCGGCCTGGCCGCCCCATCTTCTGTATTCAAATTTTCAGCGTAACGGCTCTGACCTGTTCATAAAACTGGGGTGTTCTTATTGTTGAGCAGTTACCTTTCAACGCACGAAGTGGGGCATCTCGGCCGGGATCTCCAGCGACAATTCCACCAGGCCGGCCAACTGGCCGGCGTCATCGTACCAGGGGGACTGGTAAATCAGCTTCTTGACGCCATTTTTCTCGATGGTGTAGGCGTTGGTTTGGCCGCTGTCGAGTAAAGCCCGGATTTTTACTTTCGATTGCTCGTTATGGCAGTCGAACAAATTCGAGCCGACCAGGGCAGCGCCGCCGTCCCTGGCAAAGGTCTGCGCGGATTTGTCGTTCATCGCCAGAATGATTCCATCGCGGTCGCACACGGTCACGGCGCCCGCAAAGTGCTGGGTCCAGTCAGGTAAGCTCATTTAAATTTCTCCAGGGGGAATAAGGAGAAATTATAGCAGTATTTAGGGTTCTGTTGCTCAGAGCCCGGCATTGGATCTATAGGCAATTGAAAAGCCTTTTTTATTAACACTTCTTAATTAAAGAGTTGAGGGTGGAAGAACCATATATAATAATTATAGAGTTTTGTAATTGTTCGGCCCGATGGGGAGCACTTTTATCTGGGTCTGGTTATAGCATAAATAGCGGAAGGATACTTAATGAAGACGACTAAAGACGTATTAGCAGTGATTTTAGGGGGTGGGCGCGGAGCCCGCTTATATCCGTTGACGACCGTGCGGTCCAAACCGGCCGTCCCGATTGCCGGGAAATATCGCTTGATCGATATTCCCATATCGAACTGCATCAACTCGGGGATCTACCGCATTGCCGTCTTAACGCAGTTCAATTCGGTATCACTGCACCGTCACATCAACAATACCTACGTCTTCGATGCCTTCCACACCGGCTGGGTCCAAATCTGGGCGGCCGAGCAGACCGTCTCCAGCGCCGACTGGTACCAGGGCACGGCCGACGCCGTGCGCAAGCAGCTCTTCGAGATCCGGGTATCGCGGGCCGAATACGTGCTCATCCTGGCCGGCGACCACCTCTACCGTATGGACTACGCTCCGATGCTCGAGTTTCACCAGCAGACCGGCGCCGAGATCACCGTGGCCGTCCAGCCGATTACTACCAAAGACGCCGGGCGCTTTGGCGTGCTCAAACGGGATGAGTTGAATAAAATCGTGCGTTTTGCTGAAAAGCCCAAGGACCCCAAACTGCTGTCTGAAATGACCAGCCGCGACGACCCCGAGCGCCCGTACCTGGGATCGATGGGAATTTACCTGTTCAGCACCAAGAAATTAACCGAGATTTTGGAAGAGAACATCGCCTTTGCCGATTTCGGCGGCGACGTCATTCCCTACGCCATCAACACCTGTAACGTCTTCGGCTACGATTTCGACGATTATTGGGAAGATATTGGAACCATCCGCTCGTTCTACGACACCAACCTGGCCCTGGCCGGCCCAAACCCGCCCTTCAATTTCTACGACCCCGAACGGCCTATCTATTCCCATTCGCGCTTTCTGCCCAGCTCGCTGATCGAAGAAAGCCTGCTGGAGCATGTCATGCTGGCCGATGGCTGCCACATCGATAAGGCCGAGATCCGCCACTCGGTGGTCGGGGTCCGCAGCCAGATCCGGGCAGGCGTGAAGATCAAAGACAGCATCCTCATGGGCATGGATTATTATGAAGGCCTGTCCACCAGCGGCCAGGATTTGATGAAATCTAATTATGTCAGCATGGGCATTGGCAAGAACACCGAAATCACCGGCGCCATTATCGACAAGAACCCCCACATCGGCGAAAACGTGACTATCCGGCCGTACCCGCGCGGGACCGAAATCGACGGCGACCGTTGGGTCGTCCGGGATGGCATCGTGGTCGTACCCAAAGACACCATCATCCCTTCGGGCACGTTCATCGGCCCCAGAAACGAAAAAGAGTAGTTTTCCGTATAGAAGGAGCGCGTTTTAACCGCGCGCACAGGATTAGGTACCATCGATCCATTTTATTCATCAGCCTGAAGGCGTTTTCTCCACTCCAGACCATCTGGAAGCTCGCCTGTAACCTGGCCTACTCGAAGAAAGCGAGATCACCTGCTGTATGAACAACTCAACCAACCGCAACTCTCCTCGCCCCGCGGCGCAGGACCTTTCGGTTAGCTGGCACGCGCTCAGCGCCGATGCGGTCCTCGAAAAGCTGGAATTGCCGGTCCAATCCGGGCTGTCAGAGCAAGAAGCTGTCCGGCGGCTGGCAACGTACGGTCCCAACCAGTTGGCCGAATCACCCCGGCGCTCGTTTCTGCAACTGGTGCTGGACCAATTGAACAACTTCGTGGTTATCCTGCTGGTGCTGGCAGCCATCATCTCCTCGGTGGTGGCTTACATCGAGCACGAGCCCTTTATCGAGCCGGCCGCCATCCTGGCCATAGTCATCCTGAACGCCATCATGGGGGTGGTGCAGGAAAACCGGGCCGAGCAGGCCCTGGCCGCTTTGAAAAAGCTGGCCGCGCCGGAAGCGCAAGTGCTGCGCGAAGGGCATCACGTGGCGGTGGCGGCCAGCCGGCTGGTGCCGGGCGATATCATCTTCCTGGAGGCGGGCAACTTCGTCCCGGCCGACCTGCGCCTGCTCGAGGCCGTCAACCTGAACATCGAGGAAGCCGCCCTGACCGGCGAATTGGTGCCGGTCAAAAAGAGTGCCTCGGCCGTGTTGAATTCGAACGCCTCGCTGGGCGACCGCAAGAATACCGCCTTTATGGGCACGGTAGTTTCGTACGGGCGCGGGCGGGGTGTGGTGGTCAGCACCGGCATGCATACCCAGCTCGGCATGATCGCGCGGATGCTCCAATCGGTGGAAAACGAGCAAACCCCCTTGCAGCGCCGCCTGGACCAGTTGGGCAAAACCCTGGGATGGGGGGCCCTGGTCATCTGTGGGCTGGTCTTTTTAGCCGGTATCTTGCAGGGCGGAGATGTCGTCCGCATGTTTATGGTGGCGGTCAGCCTGGCCATCGCGGCGGTGCCCGAGGGCCTGCCGGCCATCGTGACTATTTCGCTGGCGCTGGGTATGCGCGAAATGATCCAGCGCCATGCGCTCATCCGCCGGCTTTCCTCGGTGGAAACGCTCGGCTCGGCCACGGTGATTTGCTCCGATAAGACCGGCACCCTTACCCAAAATGTGATGACCGTCACCCGCCTGTGGGTGGACGGCCAATCTTTCCAAATCAGCGGGAACGGCTACACCCCGGAAGGTGACTTTTCGCTGGACGGGAAGCGGGTGGTCCTGAAAGACTACCCCGGCGCGCTGACTGCCCTATGGGTAGGCGCGCTCAACAACGACGCCTCGCTGGAACAGGTCAATGGAGACCAGAGCAGCGGTTTCCGCATCGTCGGCGACCCCACCGAAGGCTCTATCCTGGTGGCGGCCGCCAAGGCCGGCGCTTTGCCGAGCCAGCTCAACCAGGCTTACCCACGCGTGCAGGAGATCCCCTTCGATTCCGACCGCAAGCGCATGGTCACCATCCACGACATCCAGGACCCGGACGACGCGGACATCTCGCCTTTCGACGATAATTCGAATTGCACGGATCACGCCGTGATCGTCAAGGGTGCCCCGGACATGGTGCTCAACCTGTGTACGGCTTACCAATCCATCGACGACCAACCCCGCGCCCTGGATGAAGCTGCCCGCCAGCGTATTTCACAGGCCAACGACGCGATGACCCACGAGGCCCTGCGCGTGCTGGGCGTGGCCTACCGGGTGATTTCCGCCCTGCCCGAGGAAGCCAATGCCGCCGAGCTGGAGCACGACCTGGTCTTCGTCGGGCTGATTGGGATGATCGACCCGGCCCGGGTAGAGGTAAAACCTGCCCTGGAAAAAGCCATCGGGGCCGGCATCCGCACGATCATGATCACCGGCGACTATCCCAACACCGCCCGGGCCATTGCCGAAAGCATTCATCTCTTGCGGCCCGGCCACCAGGTGCTGACCGGCGGCCAGCTCGACGAGATGGACGACAATACTCTGCAGCACGAAGTGACCCGCACCGACGTGTTCGCGCGGGTCTCGCCCGAACACAAGATGCGCATCGTGGACGCGCTCAAAGCTAACGGCGAGATCGTGGCCATGACCGGGGACGGTGTCAACGACGCGCCGGCCATCAAACGCGCCGACATCGGCGTTTCGATGGGCATCACCGGCACCGACGTGGCCAAAGAGACCGCCGATATGGTGCTGACCGACGACAACTACGCCAGCATCGTCTCGGCCGTCGAGCAAGGCCGCATCATCTACTCGAACATCCGCAAGTTCGTCTATTACCTGATCTCTTGCAACCTGGCCGAGATCCTGATTATCTTCCTGCCCACGGCATTGGGACGGCTGTTGTTCCCGCGCGCCATCGCGGGGGTGTTCTCGCCCCTGGATCCAATTCAACTGTTGTGGCTCAACCTGATCACCGACGGCGCGCCGGCCCTGGCCCTGGGCACCGAAAAAGGCGACCCGGATATCATGCAGGAACCGCCTCGGCCGCCCAAGGAGCCGATCATCAACCGCAAGATGTGGCTGGGTGTGGGCGTACAGACTGTGGCCATCACCACGGTCACTCTGGCGGCTTACGGCATTGGCCTGGCCAACAACCCGGCCGCAGCCGGCACCATGGCTTTCCTGACCCTCGCGCTCTCGGAGCTGCTGCGAGCCTACACGGCCCGCTCTGAGCGTTACCCGATCTTTCGCATCGGCATCTTCAGCAACCGCTGGATGAACCTGGCAGTGCTGTTCTCGCTGGTGCTGCTGCTGGTGGTGGTGTACCTGCCCTTCCTCAACCCGGTCTTCGATACCGTACCGCTGACCTGGGCCGAGTGGGAGATCATGCTGCCGCTGCTGCTGGTCCCCTCGGTGGCGGCCGAAGTCAACAAAGCCATCGTCCGCGCAAAGGTGGGGAAAAGCCACTGATGGTCACAGATGGACACAGATAATTTTTAGTGACTGCTTTGACAATAGCCCATTTTTCATCTCCCCTTCCAAGCAAGGGGGAAAGATACGGAAATTTGAGGTTTGTAGGGCCATTTGGCCCAACAAACCTCAAATTTCCGTTTGACTCCCCGCCCCTTGAAGGGCGGGGCCGGGGGTGGGGTGACGAATGGGTCATTGTCAAACTGCTTAGCCTATCAAAAAAAAACGAATTAAACGAATATGCGGAGGCGAAGCCTCCGCATATTCGTTTAATTCGGGGTTACTATCCGCAGATCGACGGAGTGGGGGTGAGGGTAGGTTGGGGCTCCAGGGTCGGCAGGGACTGGTCCGGGACGCTGAGGTAGCTGCGCGCGGCCATGTCGAAGTAAAGCGTATCGCCGGATTCATCCGAGAGGAGCAGGACATTATTCTCGGCCGAAAGGATGGTCAGCGCACCGCCGGGCTGGGCCGCCGGGTAGCTGTCAAACTCACCGGTGCTTTCAACATCTACCCACAGCAGGCCCTGTTGCAAATTCTGCCCATCGGCGCCGGCATAGACCACCGTCCACTGGTCGTTGACGTAGCCCTGCCACTGGTTTGTCCCGCTGAAGCTGCTAGGGTTGATCGGCGCCAGCAGGCCCTCCAGGATGCCCTCCACCCGGTCGGACTGCACCTGGGGTCGCGCGGTGGGCATCAGGTCACACGGGTTAGCTGCCTTGGCTGACTCGCCTTCCACCCCTTTGATCTGGTTCGGGTTCGCCTGTTCGAGCAGGTTTAATTTTTGTGAAAGCAGCGCAGCCTGGGTGGGATTGGGATTGGCGGTCAGGGTCTGGCTGTACTCCTGAATGTCGTTCGTCAGCCAGGCCGGCCCGGAGGGTAAACTGGCCCCAATCGCCAGGCGGGAGCCCACCACCAAAGCCACTACCAGGGCAATTCCGCCGATCATGATCCAGACAGGACGTTTTTTCATAGTCTTTTCCTTAATTCTCCTGCCAGCCGATATCGGTCACGTAATCCAGCGATTGAGCCGTGTCCTTATCGGCATTCAATGCGTCGTAAAGCTGCTGCCAGCCTTCTTCGGGTGTGTTGTCCAGCGTCTCACACGAAGAATCGCCCTTTTTTGTAACAGGATCCCATTGTTGCAAGCAAGCCTGATATTGGGTCATCGGGCCGGTGAAATCGATCCGTCCGCCTTTGTATTGGGCTGCGTACTTGCTGATCGCCTGCCACTGGCGGGCCAGGGTGCCGTTATTACTGTAAATTTCCGGAACAGCGTTCCCCGCAACCGATCCCCAGGAAACATACCAGACGTCGTCCGTGGTCCAGGCATCCGTAAATGGATAGTCATACGACCAATCCTTGGCGTTGCTGGTCCAGCAGCCGGCGCAGGCGCCAAAATTGAAATAGATTAATCCACTGTTGTTTTTAAACCCATCTACCCAGGAACGAGTGACCCTGGCCGAATTCCAATAGGTACCGCCCCACTCGATATCGATGGCGCCGGTGACAAAGACCTGCTGGTAATAGCCTTTCTGGGCACTCCAGGTATTGACTGCATTGACCAGGGTGGCCCAGCGCTGGCCGTAGGCGTAGGCATTTTCACTCAAGACGGATTGGCTGCTGCTGCCGGTGCCAAACGTGCCATAGTTATTGGTGCCTATCCCCAGGGTCAGATAGGACGTGTCGTCGCTGCCTGAACATTGGTAATAGCCCTCTACATAACTTTTTACCGCGTCTTGCAGGCCGCCCATAGAGACCCAATCCCCATAGGAGTAGACCCCGGGCGTCCCACTCTGGGTCCACATCTGGCCAAAATTCAAGATGACCAGGCTGTCCTGTTTGCCGGGGGTTTGCTGGTCGTGTTCGCCCAGCGAACAGCCCAGGCTCCACATCACCGAAGGGTCGTTGTTTTGGATGTAATAGCTCTGCGGAGCGGACGGCGCCGGAGCCTGCATACTCGATACGACCGGCAGATACAAAACAGAATTGGCATTGAGCCCGGCCGACGTACCGGCGCCCGGTGTGGCCTGCTGTTGGTTGCCATCCGGCGCGCCTTCAGAGGCAAAAACGCCTGCAGCAGTTGCTAACGCGGCCAAAATCGTGACGGTCAGGGTGGCAAATCGCAGCCAGTATTTACGAGTTTTCATGAAATTCCTAAAATATACGGATAAGGAAAAAAATTGGGTTGCACCGATTGTTTTCGAAAAGAGGCGTGCATGGAGGCGGTCCCCCCATGCACGCCTCTATCTTTCTTCATTGTCTAGTCGCGCAGATCAAGTATAAATAGATTCTTCTGGCTTGTGAATATTCAGATTTGAAAGGGATAAAGCTCCAATAAAACGGGTAATCTTGCTGAAACGCAGTTGCCCTAAAGGTAGCAATAATTATGCCAAATTAAATAAGTTCCTGAAGTTACTACTCAGGCCAGTTCGGAAATTAAAATTTTGCGGATGCTGAGCAATACCATCCAAAGTACGAACATGCTATAATTTCTCCATGGCAGTGGAGAGCCCGGCTACTCAATTGACCTGTACCCAATGCGGCGGTGAATTGCATCCTGACGAGGGGGAGATCTTCGTCACCTGTCCGTTCTGCGGCGCGACTGTTTATCTGGATAAATCCAGAGTCGTTTTCCACTGGTACCTGAAGCCAACCATGGACCAGCCCGAAGCCGAGGCTGCCCTGGCACGCTGGATGTCGGGGTCGGCGACGATTAAAGACCTGGACCAGAAGTCACAGATCGCCGGCTGTACTTTCCAATATTTTCCATTGTGGTTCTTCAAGTCGGGTGTGCAAGGCGCACCCGAGCGTATCGACATGGAACCGGCTGCGGCCACCTCGGTGACCGAGCTGAAACACCTTTCGATCCCTGCCGGGGACCTGGAGCAGTACGACAGCAGTATCGAGCAGCAGGCGGCCGCTCCCAGCGTGCCGTTGGACGCGGCCCTGGAATGGCTGGGGCAGCGCAATCCGGCCGGCGACGTGCGTGAGAGCGCCCTGGTGCACGTCCCAATCTTTATTTTTAAATATATCTACAAGGCCAACACCTACACCGCCGTGGTCGAGGGTTCCTCGGGCACGGTCTTGGCCAATATATTCCCGGCCAAAGCGGAGGCGCCTTACCTGGCCGCCGCCGGGATCACCGCGCTGGTATACCTGTGCCTGGCGCTCATCCCGGTCATTGCCAGCAGCGGCAGGGAGACCAACACGCTCTGGATCGGAATCGCGATCCTGATCGGCATTATCGCTGCCCCGATCCTGGTAGGGGTAGCCGCCTGGGTGGCATCCAGAGTATGAGCGATTCACAGGCATTGCACGGGTTGAGCTGCCCACGCTGCGGCGGTATGGTCCCTATCCCTGAAGGACAGGCCATCGTGACCTGCCCGTATTGCGACCTGCGCTCGATCGTCAAAGGCAAGCCGGGTGAGCGCGGCGTCCGCCGCTACCAGGTGCCCCAACGCGTCCAGCGCGAGCAGGCCGTCAAGGCCTACCAGGGCTTCCTGCACAGCAGCATGGCCATCGGCTCGACCGTGGCCCGCCAGGCCAAAGTGGATGAGGTCATGCTGGTCCACCTGCCTTTCTGGACGGCCTGGGGCCGGGCCCTGGCCTGGGTCTTCGGCCAAAAAGAGGTCGGCAGCGGCGACAACCGCCATTACGAAGCGCGGGAAGTGCACGTGGCCGAGGACATGACCTGGAACAACGCCGCCTGTGACGTAGGTGAGTTCGGCGTGCGGACGGTCAATTTGAGCGGGCGGCCCCTGGAGCCGTTCGACGCCGCCGCGCTGCACCACAGTGGGATGGTGTTCGAGCCGGTCGGTTCCGCCGAGCAATCGCTCGAGGCGGCCAAACAAACCTTCGAAGACAACGTCCGCGCCAAGTCCAAACTCGACAAAATCGCCCAGACGTTTGTGCGCATCGTCCGCCCGCACCTGGGGCTGGTTTATTATCCGCTGTGGGTGGTGCGTTACCTGTTCCGCGGGCGCTCTTTCCAGGTGGTGGTGGATGGCTACACCGGCGAAGTTTTGTACGGCAAAGCGCCGGGCAACGTCTTTTTCCGCGCCCTGGTGCTGGTGGGGGGCATGATGGGCGGCTCGATCCTGGCGGTGACCGTGGCCGGATCGATCCTGGTGAATTCGAACAGCAACAACGCCCTGGGCGGTGCGGCCATCGCCTTTGTGGCCGGGATCGCCCTGATGCTGCTGGGTTGGCGGCGTTATCGCTACGGGGAACATTACGAATACCTGCGCTACAAGGAGAAATCAGACTTTGCCCTGAACCTGCCCGGTTCGGCCGGCGAGATCATCGAAATCGTGCGTTCTTTGGAGAAAGAACTTTGAGCGAGACAGTCTCTATTCACCTGGCGCCGTTGCAGTGCGTGCAATGCCAGGCCGCTATCCCTGCCCAGGCGGATGAAGTCGCCTGGGTGTGCGAAACCTGCGGGCAGGGGCAGCTTTTACTGGAAAGCGGCGACCTGCAGGCAATCAGCGTTTTCTTTTCCAAACACATCCCGGCCGGAGCGCAAGGGCGGCCGTTCTGGGTTGCGGAAGGCAGCGCTGTACTCCAGCGAGAGACGTATACCGGCGATCAGACCCGCGCGATGCAGGATTTCTGGCAGGCGCCCCGGCGATTCTTCGTGCCAGCTTACGCCTTGCCGCTGCAAGACGTGGTCAGCCTGGGCACCCAGCTCTTAACCCAGCCCACGCCGCTGGAAGAGGGCAGCCGGGCCGCCTTTCTGCCGGTCACCGTGCCGGCCGGGGACGTGCGCCCGCTGGCCGAATTTATCCTGCTGGGCATCGAGGCCGACCGGCGCGACGCGCTCAAAACACTGCAATTCAAATTGACCCTGGGCGAAGCCCAGCTTTGGATTCTGCCTTAAAGTATGTTGATGATATTTTTTCGCGGGTGAAACCCGCGAAAAAATATCATCAACATACTTTTCTTTCAGAAATGCCTGCAAATTCATAAAAAATGAGGGTCAGGCGGGTGTGAAGCACCCGCCTGACCCTCAAAAAAAATTCGTAACTGCCCAAGCCCAAGGGGTAAAAACTCCGAATTTGAGAGGTTTGCGAGGGCTTTGCCCTCGCAAACCTCTCAAATTCGGTTAATTCTTGCACGTGCCTGAGTAGTTACAAAATTTCAAAAATTTAACCCAAATGCATGGGCATGATGACGTGCACGAAATTTTCGTCGCCGATGGGGCGCAGGGTGGCCGGGGTGTTGTTCTGGTTGACCTCCAGCACCACCGAGGGGGTCTTGACCACGTCCAGGACCTCGCGCAGGAACTTGACGTTGAAGGCAATCAGCAGGGCCGGCCCGTCCACATTGGCGTCCACTTTGATATCGCTGGTGCCGGTTTCCTCGGATTGGGCCGAGATTTCGACCACACCCGGTTCGTCCCCCTGGGAGAGCACGTTCAGGCGAATCACGTTGTTGCCTTCACGGGCGATGATTTCGGCCTGTTTGCAGGCTTTCAACAGGGCTGCCGTGGAGATTACCGTGTGGGTCTTGGACGAGCGCGGGATGATCGCCTGGTAAGGCGGGAAGTTGCCGTCGATCAACTGTGAAACCAGCTCGGCGTCGCGCAGGTGGAAGATAACCTGCCCGCGGCCGGCGGGCACATTCATGGTCAGTGTTTCGTCGCCGTCGGCTGCGATACGGGCCAGCTCGCTCAAGGCCCGGGCCGGGATGATCACCGAGACATTCTGGTTCACCGGGTTGGCCAGGTTGGCTTTACGCACCGAAATGCGGAAGCCGTCGGTGGCTGCCAGGGTCACTTCGCTTTCGTTGATGGTCATCAACACGCCCTGGAGCACAGGCCGGGCTTCGTCGGTGGATGAGGCGAACACCACCTGTTGGATCATCTCTTTGAAGTCCGACACGTTCAGGCTGACGCCCTCATTCAGATCCGGCACCGGGATGGGAGGAAATTCCTGCGCGTCGATGCCTTTGATATCGGTACTGTTGGAGCCGCAGCGCACATTCAGCGTTTGCGTACGGGTATTCAATGTGAGCTGGACGTTGTCCGACGGAAGGGCGCTGACCAGGTCGGTGAAGGTGCGCGCCGGAACGGTCACGGCTCCTTCTTCGTTGATTTGAGCGGGGATCCAGCAAGTAGTTCCCAATTCCAGGTTCGTCGCCGAGAGGCGCAGCCGGCCTTCGTCTGTCGCTACCAGAATGTTAGCCAGGACAGGCAGCGTACTTCGGGGAGAGACAGCGCGCGAAACGATCCCTAAACCATGGGCAAGTTGCTGCTGCATGACAGTTGCTTTCATAAATTAGCCGCCTTCCTGATGAAAGATGTTAACTTCCCAGGCTCATGTTAAGGGAGTTCCCGAATTTGAGGTATTTGCAGGATATTCAACCGCAAATACCTCAAATTCGGAATTCTTACCATTTAAGCTGAGCAGTTACAAAGATGATTAAGAATTATATCAAAAAGTAAGCGATGTGATACGGTATGGCAATGATCGTTTTCATATCAACTCAGCCCTATACAAGAAAGTACTCGAATTTGATATGTTTGCGCGGTCAAAGCCCGCGCAAACATATCAAATTCGAGGTTCTAACCCGTTTGGTTGGGCAATTACAGTTTTCTTTGGTTGTTTTTCGCATGTGAAGCATACGAAAAACAACCAAAATACCCACTTTCTGCTACAATACCCTTGACATTTACGTTACGTTATAGTTTATCCTTTCAAGCGAGGTTGCAATGGTGTACACCGTCAAGAAATTAGCCGACCTGGCAGGCGTCAGTATACGGACCCTGCACTACTACGACGAGATCGGCCTGCTCTCCCCGACCTCTGTTGGCAGCAACGGTTACCGTTATTACGAAGAACCGGCCATGCTCAAGCTGCAGCAGATCCTGTTTTACAAGGAAGTTGGGTTGAGCCTGGATGAGATCAAGTCGGCTGTCAACCAGCCGGGCTACGATTTGGTAGGCGCCCTTGAAAGACACCGGTCCGCATTAATGGATGAAGTGGACCGCCTGGGGCTGCTTATCGAGACGGTTGACCGGACGATCCAATATGTGAAAGGAAACACTGCCATGGACGACGTAAACCTTTTTGGAGGTTTTAGCAGCGAGAAACAAAAGCAATACGAACAAGAAATCCGCGAGAAGTACGGCGAAAAGGCTTTCGAAGGCGTGCGGGATTGGGCCAGCTACACCAAAGAAGAACAACAGGCCATCCTGGCCGAAGGCAATGCGATCTACCGCGACCTGGTGACCGCCATGGATGGCGGCCCGGGCAGCCCGGCCGTGCAGGCCATCTTGACCCGCTGGCATCGCCACCTGCGCTATTTCTACGAGCCGGATATCCAACGATTACGCGGGTTGGGTGAAATGTACTACGAGAACCCCGACTTCAACGCCAATTTCACCCGCATCCACCCCGATCTACCCACCTTTATGCGCAGCGCGATCCGCATTTACTGCGATCGGTTGGAGAAAAGATAAGTGTCGGGGGCGTGATACCGTGTTACAGTGTCTCAGTGATTCAGTGCTTTGGTTACCAGGTTGAGCGCGTGACCGGCTTTCATGGATAAAGTGGTTCGGTGTCTTGCCTGCAAAGCCAAGTGCGCGACCAGCTTTCATAGATAAAGTGTTTCGTTGTCGCAGTGATTCAGTGCTTTGGTTACCAGGCTATGCGCGAGAACTGCTATCCTTTTCACTGTGATTCAGTGCCTCGCCTACTTAGCCAGGCACATGTCCCGAATGCACTGAAACACTGTAAAACTGTAACACGGAAACACGCGCTTGACACTCCGACACCCGACACCCGACACCCGACACTCTCCTTGCATCCCCTCACCGGGATCGGTAAAATGAAGGCATGTCCTTAACCCCACGCCCCCAGGCCAGGAATGACCGGTGGCTGCTCTTCGCTGCCGGGTCGGTATTCATGTTGTTCTACCTGGCCTGGCTGTTGTGGGGACGCAGCGATCCCGCCGAACGGACGTGGATCGGCAGCCTGACCATCCTTGCGACTGCTCTGTCGGGCGCGGGGCTGGCCAGTTGGGCCGCCTGGCGAACCAGGCGGCCTTTGCGCACGGCCTGGACCTGGCTGGCAGCCGGTTTGTGGCTCTGGTTTGCCTGTGGCTCGCTGCGAGTCAGCGGGGCGGCCATTGCACCTGATTCCGCTGAATTTTCCAACGCGCTGGCTGCGTTGTACCTGTGCGGGGCCATCTTGCTGGCGGTAGGGCTGCTGTGTTTCCGGCGGTCCGCGTTTTACCAGCCGGCCCGGCTGCGCCTGGGCATCGACATTGGGGTCACCTCCGCTGCCCTGCTGGCGATGATTTATCTTTTGTTCATCAAACCACAACTGGGGGCTCTATCCACGCCGGCCGCCTGGATCAACCTGGTTTCGCCGTTCTGCGACCTGGCCTTGCTGCTGATCATGGTCAACCTGTTTTTGGCCGGCATGCCGGAACGGGGGATGGCGTCCTTCTGGTGGATCAACCTGGCGCTGCTGGCCTTTTCGTTGAGCGACCTGGCTTACGGTTCATTTATATCGAAGGGGAGCTACCAGTCCGGCAGCCCGGTCGACCTGGGGTGGGTGGCCGGCAACCTGGCCATGACCGCCGCTGCTTTGGTGCAGGTCCGCCTGGGGGTAAATGCCAGTGACCGCATTGGAATGGCCACCCGCCAGTGGCTCGGCCGGCTGCGCTCGCTCGTGCCGCTGTTGGTGACCATCCTGTTAGGCTGGTTTGCCGTTCTGGACTGGCGCCTGAACAACCTGATCAACCCGATCGGCCTGTGGGGCACCTTCCTGCTGGCCCTGGTGCTGATCGCCCGCCAGGGGATTCTGGCCGGCGAGCTCGAATTCCAGCAGTATGCCAGCCTGGTCAGCAGCGTGGCCGAGCCGGCCTTCGTTTGCGATGCGCGCGGGCGCTTCAGCCTGGTCAACCCGGCTCTGCTGGCCGCGACCGGCTACGACCGTGAAACGGAATTGCTGGGGCATCCCCTCGACTTGCTCATCGCCACCGGTCAGGACACAGCCGCCCTGGTCGGCCTGGGCCGCCGGCCGGCCGGCCTGGATGGAGGCGAGGCGGGCTGGTCGGCCGAGATCGAGCTGCACCGTAAAGATGGCTCGACTCTCCCGGCGTTTCTATCCCTACGGCCGGTGCTGCCGGCCATCCCGGGCGGATCCACCTGGGAGCGCCTGGCCCTGGCGGGGACGGCCCACGACTTGAGCCTGCAAAAACAACAACAGGCCGATTTGCAGACGGCCTACCGCCAGATCGCGGCCGACCACACCGAATTGGAAATCCTGAATGCCGGGCTGGAAAAGCGGGTGATGGAAAAGACCAACGACCTCAGCCAGGCGTATGCCCGCCTGGAGGCTCAGAACCAGGCCTTGCAGCAGCTCGACCGGCTGAAATCGGACTTTGTCTCGCTGGTTTCGCACGAGCTGCGCGCCCCGCTGACCAATATCAACAGCGGGATCGAGCTGCTGGTTTATGGCACCCGGCCATTGGGTGACCGCTCCAGCCAGGTCCTGCGTCTGGTGCGGGCCGAGATCCAGCGCCTGACCCGCTTCGTCGAGACTATCCTGGACATCTCCGCCCTGGACGCCGGCCGTTTGCCCCTTTACCCGGCTCCGATGGGTCTGGGTGGGATCGTCCACTCGCTGAAAAACCAGATCGCGCACCTGCCCGGCGCGGAACGTGTGGTCTGGGAACTGGCCGAAGACGGCCCCAGCCTGCTGGCGGACGAACAGGCCTTGACCAGCGTGCTTTTTCACCTGCTGGATAACGCTTTCAAGTACGCGCCCTCCGGCCCGATCGAAGTGAGCGGCGGCAGCCAGGACGGCAGGGCCTGGATCAAAGTCAGCGATCATGGCCCGGGCATCAGCGCTGCATCCCTGCCTTACCTGTTCGAACGGTTTTACCGCTCCAACAGCGAAGACAGCCAGACCGTATATGGGCACGGCCTGGGATTATACATCGTCAAACGCCTGCTGGAAGCCATGCAAGGCCAGGTCAGCGTTGAAAACCGCCCTAGCGGGGGCGCCTGCTTTACCTGCTGGCTGCCCCTGGCGGATGAAAGCGAGGCTACCCAGCCGCTGGCCGGAGAGAGAGGGGAAACGCAATGACAAAAATCCTGGTGGTGGATGACGACCCGACCCTGTTGGGTTTTTTGATCGATTTTTTGAAACAGGAAAATTTCGAGGTCGTGTCGGCCAAAAACGGCAATGAAGCGCTGCGCCAGGCTTACCGCGAGCAGCCCGACCTGGTTGTTTTGGACGTGATGATGCCCGGCATGGACGGCTGGGAAGTGACCGCCCGTTTACGCGAGCTGTCGGATCTGCCGATCATTCTGCTGACCGCCAAAAGCTCGGAAGCGGATAAACTGCGCGGTTTCCGCCTGGGAGTGGACGACTACATTACCAAGCCGTTCAGCTTTGCCGAGATGATCGCCCGCATCCAGGCGGTGCTCAACCGGGTCCACCAGCCCAAAAGAGAGGACCATAACCTCTTTAATGTGGGCGATCTCCAGGTTGATTTGGCCCGCCATGAGGTCCGCCGGGGCGAAGAAGTGATTGCCCTCACGCCGACCGAATTCCGCTTGCTGGAAGTGCTCTTACGCCGCCAGGGCCAGGCCGTGGCCGAAGCCGACCTGGTGCGTGAAGTGTGGGGGGCCTACCGCCAGGAAAATACAACCACTGTGCGGCGTTACGTCTGGCTGCTGCGCAAAAAAATCGAGCCGCACCCCGATGAGCCGCGGTACATCCTCACCGTGCGCGGGTACGGCTATCGCCTGGAGGGGGCGTAGAGGAAACAGCCGAATAGATCTCCCGAATTTGAGATGCTTGCCCGGGCTTCGCCCGGGCAAGCATCTCAAATTCGGGGTTCTTACCCATCAGGCTGCAAAGTTACAAACAATTCACTATCGCAACAATATTAGTATATGACCACGGGTAAAAACACGAGAAATTCATCTTCCTTTGCAGAGGCCGTGACCTCGGACAGGACCGGGCCGCCGGCCAGCGAAGAGTTGCTCAGGTAGAAGCTGATGTTGTAGCTGGCCGGGTGCGCCAGGGTTACCCGAAACCTTGCCGTAACATTATGGTTGGCCGGGAATAAGCCGGCGCATTCCGGATCGATACTCGCGATTACATTTTCCTCACTCGCCTCAAGCCCGACCGGGGTCCAGGCGCTTGTGGCAGGGTCGTAAAATTCAACCGCCATCACTTCGGCCAGGCTGGTGGCAGTAAACTTCAATGTATAAAATGCCTCGGGAATGGCCGAGCCGTCGGGCGGGTTGTTCACCTCCAGGGCAAATTCCAGCCTGCCGGCGGATAGCGTAGGCGGTTGGACCGACAGGCTTGGGGCAGTACTTTGCAGGGTCAGCCCGGCCAGGGTGGGGTCGTGGTCAGAAGCGCGGAAGGGGCTCTCACTGTCGAAGTAGCCGGCCGGGTTGTAATCCTGATCGAAATCGATAAAAGCCGGCTCGTCGGCGTTGATGTGCCAGAAAGCCGCGCCGCTGACCTGGTCGCTCAGGTTAGCCGTCGCCAGGGCATGGTCCAGGTAGCCGGCCTGGCCGTCGAAGATGTAGCTGTAGCGGCTCTCGGCCGGAACGAAACGGGCGAGCTGGTCCACCAGGCCGTAGCCTGTCAGGGTCGCCAGCGGATCCTCGCCGCCGTAAGCATTCAGGTCACCGATGACCAGCACGTCCGGGTCGCCTGAGGCGGCCACAACGGCATCGACGAAATGCGACAATTGCGCGGCCTGCTGGGTGCGCAGCGCGTTCCAGCAGCCCTGGCCCAGGTCAACGTTGAGCGGGTCGTCTGTGAGGTTGGGGCAGTCGCTTTTGGACTTGAAGTGGTTGACGATCACCGAGAAGATCTCGCCATCGGCCTTGGAGCGGAAGGTCTGCGCCAGGGGGACGCGTGAATTGAGCGGATCCGGATCGATCCTGGCGCTGCCAAGGGCAGTGACGCTGGTGTGTTTGTAGATCAAGGCCACTTTAATGAAGTCGCCATCTTCGGGCGGCTGGGGAAAGCCATCCGGATAGCTGATGGCGGTGTAGACCAGAGCGCCGGCGTGATCGTTGAGCGCATCGACCAGGGCCGGCAGCGCAGCGGCTTCCTCCCAGGCCTCGACTTCGACCAGCCCGAGTACATCGGCGTCTAAGGCGCTGATGGCGGTGACCAGCTTTTGCAACTGGCGCTCGCGTTCGGCGGCAGTATCGGCGCCACGCGGAGTAGCGCCCGAGTTATAAGGCGGGGTAGGCGCTGAGCCGTCATCCAGGCTGGTAAAGAAGTTATGCAGATTGAAGCCGGCGACTTTTAGCTCGCCGCCCACATCGGGTGGGGTGGCCAGGTCCGCCCGCGCGCTGGCCGGGGTGAAGAGCGGCGCAGCAGTGGGGTGCAGCCGGTAGAAGATATCGGGGTAGCCATCGACAAAATCTGCCGAACTGACTGAGGTCGAACTGACTTTGCCTTGATCCAGCACACCGGTGACCGGCTCGATATGGTCACCGGCCCGCAGGGGATTGGCCATATCATAATATGGGACCAGGGTTGGGTTCTGTAAATTGCTGCCATCATCGAGAACAAAAATGCGCTGGAGGTTCTCTGCCGCTGTAGCCGAGTCACTGACGTTGTTTGGGTTGAATACCCGCGCGTATAGCCCGGCGACGGCCACGGTCAACTGGCCGAAGCGGCCCTGATAGGCATTTTGCTGGACATACAGGCCGTCTTCGCCGCCGGTGAAGGTCACCAGCATGCCTTCGTACCGTTCCAGGAAAGTGTTCGGGTCATCGGGCAGCGGCAGGCTGATCGATTTCGCCGCCACGGAATGGCCGCTCGAGCAGACCAGCAGGCTGTGCTCATCGGTGGGGGTCATCACCAGCTCGGTCATGTGGTCCATCTGGCCAAAGGCGCTGGCGCTGCTATCATATTCTTTCACCTGCCCAGCGATACGCACTTCGTCTCCTACCGAAAATGTGTACGGCGGGTTTGCGCCGGTGTAGATGAAAATGCCCTCCGAGGTGGCTTCGTCTGTATCTTCGTCCTCCGCCAGGCTTTGCAGAAAAAAGCCGCCCAGTTGATCGTCGCCATCGAACCGGGCGGTCACAATTCCTTCCAGGGTGGGTGACTTGCCGGTCTGCAGGCTGGCTGTGCCGGAGCCCTGGACCTGGTTGATGGCAGTATAATTGGCGCCGCAGGGGGTGGTGGTGAAATCCAGGGTGAAATCGGCGGCCAGGTGATCGGGTGGGTCGTCATCGTCCACGTCCGTGACCCCTTCGGCCAGGACGGTCAAGGTGCAGGCTGCCCCAGTTGGCAGGCTGGACGATGGCGTGATGGTGTAGCTGCTGTCGCTGCCGGAGTAAGCTGCATCTATATCCGTGCTGTCGCAGGTCAGCGTGAACCAACCGGCTGCAAGCGTGACCGGTTCGCTGAAGGTGACCGTCAGGGGCGCGCCGGTAGCGACATTCTGGCTATCTTCGTCCGGAGTGGTTGCCGAGACGGATGGCGCATCGTCGTAGATAATTTCGTCGCCGGTGATAGAGATGTTGTCGATACCGACCCATTCATCGGTACCATTGGCGTTGCTCGTCAGGATGCGCACCTGAACCAGGGATTGGTCATCCGCATTTGCCGGTAACACCTCGTCGATGGAGAAAACCTGGGTAGCCGAGTCTTGGCTGGTGGCATCAGCGATATATCCCCCAGGAATATTGGTGAAATTACCGGTTGCGCCGACGCGGTAGTGCAGGGCAACCTGCTGGGTGGTGTTACGGTTGCTGGCGTCCAGGTCGCGGACATTGTATTGGACGCGAATATTCTCGAAGCCGCTGGTGTCCAGGCTAATTAAAATGAAGGGAGCATCGGCCGAACCGGTGGCACCTGCCAGGCCGATGGCCGGGTTCGCAATCCCGTCGAATTCAGTAACGCCGTAGGTTGAAAACGAATCGGGGTCGCTGCGGTTGGCTTTTACATTAATATGCGTTCCGGTCCCATCCGCCAGGATGGTTTGGGGATTAACATTAGAACTCGAGACAAGCCCGTTTCCCGCATAGCCGACAATACCTGATACACCGCTCCACTCGTTGTCAGTGGTGATCAGATCGGCATTGGACCAATCTTGAGTAAAAGGAAGGGTTTGAGCACTTGTATCCGCCAGGACTGTAAGGGGACTCGCCATGAAATTCCCGGCAGCAATGACTAGGAATGCAGCTAAAATTGCATTCCAGGCGCGGTGATGGTGGACCATTGTTCCTCCCATGCGATATTTTCCAGTCAACGGATTCGCCCCACGACTGGTTGTAAAGAACACAACAATTTAAATTATAGCGATACGGTGCAGGAAGGAAAGCCAAAACGGGGAGGAAAATTTGCAGATTTATCCACTGTCAAGAAGGAACCGTCGTCTTGTCCAGGGGGTTAAGTTATGATAGAATCAGCGACGCCGGGATGGGAACCCCGTAATTGGAGGGATGGCCGAGTGGTTTAAGGCGCCTGTCTTGAAAACAGGTGTGGGGCAACCCACCGTGGGTTCGAATCCCTCTCCCTCCGCTGGTATGTTGACAAATATTTGGGCAAGGCCAGTAAGAAGTAGAAATTCGCAGTAGATTTGCATCTTTACAGCATAATCGCTAGAAGTAACCTGGGGAGGTGCCAGAGTGGTTGAATGGGGCCGCCTGCTAAGCGGTTGTCGGGGCTATAAACCTCGACCGCGGGTTCGAATCCCGCCCTCCCCGCACTGACAACTAATAGTTTCGGTTAGAGGCCAAAACACCTCGGTAGTCTGTAGGGCCACAAAGGTGTTGCCTCGGACAAAGGCTGCTCGGATTGCCGTCCGTAGCAGCTTTTTCCGTTCCATTGGTAAGGTGCTGTCCCAGTTCTCTAAACTAGGCTTCATTGTTCTGGCTAGTGTTATTATAACATTCGCATTTGAGTGGTGCAAGCGCTCATTGGCATGCTCGTACTGCTCTTTTTCGGCCTGGAACTGCTCGCGGGAAATATCGCCTTCCAGGTACAGCTCGCGGGCACGCTCGAAACGCTGTTCCATATCTTGCTGCGCGTTTTCCAGGTCGGACAAAGCGTTCTTTTCTTCCCAACTCTTCAGAATCTCTTTTAGGATGATGGCTGCCTGGTCCTCCAGGACGTCGGCCCGCAAGGTGTGCTGCGAACAATCCAATGTCTTATCAATGCTGGACGCGTCCCTGTAATAGCGCCGCTCCATGGTCGAGGTACCGCGCATCGGACTACCACAGTAGCCGCAGAAAAGAAGCCCGGTCAAGGGGAAGATCCGCGCCGGCGTGTGCCAGCGCGAGCTGTGATCCACCATGCGCATCTTGCGCTTTTCCTGAGCCTTTTTGTAGTCCTCCATGCTGATCAAGGCCGGGTGCTGGCCTTTGAACAACTCGGCGGTGGCCAACTCGCTGCGGCGGGTCCGCCGGGCTCCCAAAGCGGCAGAGGTTTTGTAGGGCAGCATACCGGTGTAGAAAACCCGGTTGAGCATATCTCGGATCACGTCTTTCGTGAATGGGCCAGCCCCGGTTGTACCGACGTGGCCACGTTGGCGTACCTGTACTTTTTCGCCGTTGGGCAGCTCCATTTTGTACTGGTTGAGCCGCTCGGCAATGGTGCCATCGGACGCGGTCCCTTCCAGGTACCAGGAAAAGACCAGCCTGACCACCCGGCTGTCGATGGGGTGGGCGACCAAATGTTTCCCATCGGTCTTATCCGCTTGACCGTAGTCGGGACAGTAGCCCTTGCCGTTGGGGTCCTCACACTCTGCGCACAGCCCTTTACAATAACCGATGGGCGGCTGGCCGTTCCACAAGCCCTTGCGAGCACGCTCCTTTTTGCCTTTGATCGTCTCCTGGCGAAGGTTATCCAGGTACAACTCTGCCAGGATACCCAGTACAGTGAGGGTGAGCTTTCCCCAGGGTGAAGTGAAATCCAGGCGTTCCTGCACCGAGGCAAAGGCCACATTCATGTGACGCAGATCATCCAGTGCAGAGAGCAGCCCGGCCAGGTGGCGGTAGAAACGGTCGATCTTATCCACCACGACCACGTCGAACTTGCCTTCCCCGGCATCCTGCATCAGGCGGGCCAGGTCCGGCCGGTAGCTGTCTTTCTTGGCCGAGATCCCGGCATCGGTGTAGATTTCCAGTAAGTCCCAACCTTGCCCGGCCGCGTAGTCCTGAATGTTCTTGGCCTGCGCGTCCAGGCTATGGCCATCCACCTGCTCGCGCATGGATACCCTGCGGTACCCGACCGCTCGCAGTCGTTCTGTCTCCATGTGAACCTCCTAGTGCTATAATGGTTTTTGAAAACAATACTAAAACAGATGTTCTCTCATTTTACGACAGGTAAACTCACATGGAAAAACCAATTGCCAAAGCACGCCGAGAAACGATCAATAGCAAGTACGACCCGGAACCGATGGTCACCCGTTTACGGGAACTTCTGGAGAAGAACAACGAAAGCTACCGCGAAGCCAGCCTGCGCGCGGGACTAGATCACCAGGGCGTACGCCGGGTGCTGGAGGGCCAGCGGCCGAGCATGCACGTCTGCATCCTGTTGGCGGACCACTTTGGGATCAACCCGAACGAGTTCCTGACCATGACCGGCTGGCCGACGTTGAAGATTTTCGATGTGCGTGGTTTGGATACGGAGAACCTGCCACCCGAGGCGGTGGATATTGCCCTGGCCGTCGCGAAGATCCCCGAACCTGGGGTGAGGAAGGCGGTGGTGGAGGCGATGCTGGTGCTGGTGGGGAAGTATTTGGAAGAATAACATTCCTTCAACGAGCAGACCGGCCATTCCCAGCAAGACCAGGTGAGGCGACGCATTGAACAGATCGGAGTTCCTGGAACTCCGATCTGTTCAATGCGCAGTTGTAAGGGAACGAATTTCGTTTCAAGTTGTTTATTGTTACAGTTTATTCATTTTCGGGGGCATTCGGCTGCCAGTTTCGTAAGCCAGGGCGAAGGAGTAAAAGCGCCCCTGCCCCCAATATCAATGCCAGACCGTTAACGATAATTGCCAGCGGCGCTCCAAGCAAGCTACCACTAAAGCCGACCAAAAGATAGCCAAACGGCATCATGCCGAAGCTGACCATCATCCACAAAGCCAGCATACGAGCCTTCATGTTAGCCGGCGTCGTAACCTGGATCAGACCGTTACAGGTGACGTTCACCACCGGGCTGGCCAGGCCGCCAAAAAACACGCCCACGACCCATAGCCACACTGAACCGGCCGAAACCTCGATCGCGAACCAGGCTCCCATCCAGATGAGTGCACCGGCGATAATCCATCCTGGTTTTCGGATGCGCTGGACCAATGGGGCGATCAAGAAAGAGCTTATCAGCGCGCCAGCTCCACTGGCGCCTGTGATCACGCCCAGGATTTCAGCCCCGCTGTGTAAAGAGTTGGTTACGATGGCGGGCAGCAATTGGCCGGCGGAAAGGCCAAAGAAGGTCATCAAGAATGACAAAATCAGGAGATCCAGAATACGTGGCTCTTGGGAAACGAACTGAAAAGCCTCTTTCATCTGGCCGTTCTTCTTGCTGTCCTTCGAATTACTGACCTGCTGGGCCCGGACCACTAGAAGGCTAAAGAGGACGGTGATAAAACTGGCTCCATTGAGCCAGAAAGCCGGAGCGGCTCCAAATGATCCAATGATCCACCCGGCCAGGGCCGGCCCAACCATACGACTGGCCTGCTGCACCATGGCAGTAAGAGCAACGGCACCTCTGACCTGGTCGTTTCCGGAAAGATCGCCAATAAAAGCACTTTGAGCCGGCATATCAAAGGCGCTCACACAGCCCAGGATGGCCGACAAAATATAAATATGCCAGACCTGGATCAGGTTTGTTTGCAGCAGGATGGCGAAGATAAAGGCCAAAATCATCGAGATGATTTGCGTGCCTACTAATAATTTTCGTCTATCCAGCCGGTCGGCCCAGGTCCCGGCAAAAGGTCCTAAGATGAGCAGCGGGATAGAGCCAAGCATCGCCGTAATGCCGAGCGCGGAGGTAGAGTGGCTGATTTGCCATACCACCCAGGATTGGGCGGTCGCTTGCATGAATGTACCCAACAACGATATGGTCTGACCGCTGAGATATACCGACAGGTTGCGGTTGCGTAATGGGGTAAAAATACCTTTGAATGCTTTTGCCGTGAGTTCCACGATTTCCTCCGAATGAAAAATGATTGCCTGTCATATGGGTCAATTCAACTCACCCCGCATGACATTGCGAACTTACTTTTGTGTAGAGAGTTGGATACCCTGGCGCCACACCGTGTGAATATTCAAGGTGTCACTGATGTTCGTGGTAGGGTCGCCATCGACCAACAACAGGTCTGCGCGGGCTCCAGGGACTATTCGCCCACGGTCGGTCAATCCGAACCGGCGCGCTGGGGTAGATGTGGCAGCCTGGAGCGCTTCGACTGGTGTCAGTCCGGCCTCAACTAGCAGTTGCAGTTCCTGGTGTAAACTGGCGCCGTGGGCAAGTCCGCCCAGGCTGGGGATGGGCTCCGATACATCACTACCCGCCAGAATATCCACACCCACATTATGGAGGTCCATGACACTGGCAAAAGCATCCTCAAGCTTCCCCTGGGGGTAAACATTCATGCTGCGCGAGAGTGAATCGAGCCACTTCTGATCGAGCCTGGACTTTACTCGCTCGTCGGCGGCCAGCGCGGAGGCATCATTGCCGACGGCAGAGGAGATCGTCACCAGGGTGGGGGTCACAAATGCACCGGAGGATGCAATGGCGTCCACAAATTTGGGTGTGGGCCGTTGATCAAAAAACAAGTGCGCCAACCCATCCACCCCGGCCGCAATGGCGCGCTGTCCTCCCTCGACAGTAGTCACATGCGCGATAGCCATTTTGTTAAACCGGTGTGCTTCCTTCACAGCCGCAAGGAGTGTCTCGCTATCGAGTACCGGCAACCCGGGAAAACCGACACAGGATCCATCCTCGATGAAGATTTTGATGTAGTCTGCCCCTCCGGCGACCTGTTTCGCGACGAATTTGGCTGCTTCGTCAGGGGTCGAGACAAATGGATAATGGAAAAGGAAGCGAATAAGCAAATTGCTGCTCGAACTCATATATTGAGACGGGTGCCCCCCCTTAGGAGACACGCCCATCCCAGGGGAGCGTAAATCTGCGATATCGGTCCGTTCGGCGATTTGTTTGCGCTGTTTGGCCGACCAGCGACCATTCATTTCCAGTTCTGTGGTCACGCCAAACCGCAATGCGTCACGGAGCCCATCCATGTCGGTATGGGTATGCGAGTCGATCAGGCCTGGCAGCAGAGTCTGGCCATGGGCATGGATGACGGCTGCACCGGTCGGGACTTTTGCGCCAACAGCAAGGATGTGGGCTCCGTCGATGATGACGGTCTGGTCTGTGGTGACCTGCTCTCCATCGAAGACGCGCACGTTGGTGATGGCGGTAATCGTTTCTTTTCGGCGAACATTATTGGTAGTAGTCATGCCGTAAGTTCCTTTTTTATCGTTGAAGTAGAGTACGTTGCTTTTTTACAAGAACTTTCTGCGCTCTCTTGTCGACCATAAATATAGCAACCACCCGGGTGGAGTAATAACCTCCATCCGGGTGGTTGATTGGGTAGTTTTCGGTAAATTTCCGAGAATTCTTACAGCAGTACAGGTTTGGCTGAAAAGATGCGCTTCGAGTGCAAATTTTTATTCGTGGTGGTTTCGCTGGAAGCGCCACAATTAACTGCGGCCAACGTTAATGTGCGGGCTACACGCCTGAAAGGCGCTATTTCAATTCCATGGCTAAATGAAGTGTCACTGCTTCGCCGTCACGAATAAAAATACCATTCGAAAGTTCTTATCCGGGGTCGGCGCCAGGTTCAATTTTCGAGCTAAGGGGCTGAGATCAGATCAGTCGCAGGCGACGGGCTGCTTCACTGGCCGCGACGCGACTGTTCACCTGAAGCTTGGCATAAAGATGCTTGACGTGATCTTTCACCGTGTTCACAGAAATGACCAATTCGCGGGCGATCTCTGGGTTGGTCAGCCCGGCCGCCAACAGGCGGAGCACCCGCCGCTCCTGAGTTGAAAGCGGCTCCAGTGGCACACGATCCGGCGCTTCCAGAGAGGGCTGGCTTGAATCGGCAGGATTCGAAATTTCCAGGGATGTTACAGGAGTGCTTGTGACCATAACGCCCTGCTCAACCTGAAAAATGTTCAAGATTTGCTGAATATATGAATATAGCTTTTTATCCTGCACCGTTGGGAGCAAAGCATGCAGCAACTCGGCCAAAGGCTTGCCCTCATCGACGAAAAGGCGGATAAACCCTTCTTCCTGTGCCTGTAAGAGCGCCCGCCGGAGTGTCTTGTATGCCTGTGCTTCTTGTCGATTGCTCGCGTATGCAAGTGTCATCAGGATCAGGATTTCCAGTACATTGCGCATCTGCTGTTTGGCAGATGCAAGTTGGAGATAGGTTTCGAGGCGCGATTGTGCAACCTGCATTTCTCCCTGTGCCAGTAGAAGGCGAACCTGAAGGATATCTCGTTTGAAAATGAGAGCTGTCGGTGCATGGTCCTCATATTGTGCAAAAACCTCTAGATAGTGCTTCGCAGTAGAGAGGTCACCCAGACGAAGCTGTAAACGGATCAAAGCATCCAGTGCATCGAAGGTTAGCGATACAGGTGTAGATGCACTGCTTTGCAAACGGGCAAACAGATTGCTCAATTGCTGTTGGGCAGCCGGGACGTTCCCCTGCAGGTCGAGGAGGAGTACATGCTGCAAGGTAGCGAGTTCGCGTATTTCTGGTTCTAAACCATGCTTGCCGGTCTCGTCTGCCTCATTCGTCAACTCCTCTACCATTTCAAGGTCATTCCATTCATAATAGATGTTTGAGAGGTAAAAAAGCGAATAGGTCACATCTCCCCAATCGTTGACTTCCCTCGCCTCTGAGAGTATCTGACGAATGGCCCCGGCCGGCTGATGGAGTTCTCCCCGCGCCAGGTCAACAGAAGCAAGCATCATGATCGTCGCGCGGGCGAAACCTCGATTTTGTGCACTGGAACAGCTCTGATAGGCCTGCAGCAGGAACTGCCGGGCTTCGTCCAATCCCCTTTCGCCGGCGGCTTCCATACCCAAAACTGCTAAACAGACACTGCGCCACTGCATATCCTGCAGATAAGTATGCTCCTGGCGATTCTGCGGAACGGGTAACAATTCCAGGGCTCTGCGAGCATACTCGGCGGCGCTTCCAATCTGTCCCAATTGCCAGGTGATCAGGGCACGGAAAGCAAAAAGGTCACCGAGTCTGGACAAGTTGCCGCTTTCGCGCCAACCGGCTTCCGCATTCTGGAGCATCTCCTCCGTGCGGTCCTTCATCTTTTCCGTTTTGATCAAGGTGAGAGGCGTATTCACCTGTGTGAAAAGCAATGCCAACGCGTTGAAGAAGCTGAGGGTTGGGTGCAAGGGAAAGACCGCTTCCGGTAATTGCTGCAGCCATCTCAGCAAGGTATGAGGTTCGTATAAATTTTCCTGTTCGCAGATGGCCTCGATGAGGTTCACCGCTTGCCCGATTTCCTGGGCGCGTAAGGTCGCTTCCACCGCTTCCACCGGCAGGTCATGTTCTTGATACCACTCGCTCGCTAGCAAGGACATTTCCCGTAAATGTGCCTCTCCCAGGCGATTGCGCGCCTCACTTCGCATTGCCTCCGCGAAGAGCGCATGATAACGGTACCATGGCTCGGGCTGCCCCGGTCCATTCAGCGATTCCAGAAAAAGCCCGGCTCGTTCGAGTGTAACCAGCAGTGTCGCGCTATCTTCCCGGCCGGTCACCTGATCGCACAATGAGCTGGTCAGGCGGTCGAGTACGCTGGTCTGTAGCAGGAAGAATTGGATCGGTTCGGGCTGAGCGGTAAGCACCTCGCTGACAAAATATTCCAGAATGGATTGCTGGGAAGAAGCAAGAAGATCACTGGAAGGAATGGGATCGCCGGCAAGTTGGGCCAGATACTGCTCAACCGTAAATTGACCATTTTGCCCTTGCAGAGTCAACACCAATAGACGTAGTCCAGCAGCCCACCCTTCCAGGCGACCGGTAAGCTGCTGGATCGTTTCCATTGAGAGCGACCGGGTAGGCATTGAATTTGCTGAACCTACCTGATGCAGGAATTCTGTCGTTTCCTCCACCGAGAAGCGCAAATCAGCCGTATGGATCTCCTGGATTTCTCCTCGTGCCCGCCAGCGGAGCAGGGGCAGCGGTGGCTCGCTGCGCGTCAGGAGCATTACATGCAGGGGTGGAGGAAGATGATCGATGAAAAAAGCCATCATTCCGTGGATCGTTGGCTCTGTAATGACGTGGTAATCATCCAGGATTAAGAGCCCGTGGCTCACATAGTGGATGATGTCGTTGAGCAGGAATGTCAGGATCGTCTCCGCTGGGGGTAGATCAAACGGGGGCTGAAGGGCATGGAAAATCAGCGCCAGAGCCGAACGTCCCAGATTAGGGTGAAAGGTCTGGCAGGCAGCGATGATGTAACGTAAGAATCGCACCGGGTCGTTATCACCTTCGTCCAGCGTAAGCCAGGCAAATGGTGGAATGGACGGAGATGGATGGGTAGATGAAACTTCCTTGTCTGGGTGTGGGCTAAAACTTGAGTTGCGTTCAGACAGCCACTGGCTGACAGCCGTTGTTTTGCCGAACCCAGCCGGAGTCAATAGCAACGTGAGCTTTTGAATTGTGCCGGCTTCCAGGCGGGCATTCAGTTGGGGCCGCGCTACCAGTGAAACCGGCAACCTGGGTGGGTAAAGTTTAGATTCGAGCAGCGGAATCATCTGGGTTGGCTTTGGTTCCGGTAAACTGCCTGGATCAGATGGTGGGTACTGGTTAGTTGAAGGAATCGTCCATTGCCCGGCATTATCGTGAGCCTCTTTTTGTTCTGGGTCACCTCTCAGGCTTAAGGCAATTTCTTCTAAACGGGCCAGGGATAGATAAGGGGTCCGGCCTATATATCGTTTGACGGTCTTGCCCTGGAGAGAACGGTAGCCATACCAGTATGCGCTACCGCGCTGCATCTTTTCTTTGCGCGCGGTAAAGGCTGTTCCGGAGTGACTGCTAAAGGCGAAGGAGGACACGGCATCCAGCCAGGCGAACCAGGCCGGGCTGTCTGGTTGTGGATCCTGCTGCTCATCGATCGGCGCACCGGCGTTTGTAAGTACGTAAGTTTGTTTTCCTTCCACCCAATTTAGCCGGTAGATCGCCCGTCTAGGCATGGATCCTCCTGATCGTAAGAAAATTGTGACTGCTCAGGCCAGTTCAGAGAGCAGTGTGTTTTTATTGTTTTTCGTGTGCGACCCACACGAAAAACAACAAAAACACACTGTTTCTCTGCGATAGGTGAGTAGTATAGAAAATTCTTATTACCTAACATCTGTTCCGGCAGTATACCACATAGCCCTTTGTTAGGTAATATTTATAGGGTGGTACGCCGAGAAATCTTGTGAATAGTTTCGCCTCTCTGTAACGTTTCGACCCCAGAAAGAGCACTACTTATAGCGGTGGTTAAAAATGAGTACCTTAGGCGTAGTAGCCTGCGCGCGGGACTAGATCACCAGGGCGTACGCCGGGTGCTGGAAGGCCAGCGACCGAGCATGCACGTCTGTATCCTGCTGGCGGATCACTTTGGAATCAACCCGAACGAGTTCCTGACCATGACCGGCTGGCCGGCGTTGAAGATATTCGATGTACGGGGAATGGATTCGGAGAACCTGCCGCCCGAGGCGGTGGATATTGCCCTGGCCGTTGCGAAGATCCCTGAGCCGGGGGTGAGGAAGGCGGTGGTGGAGGCAATGCTGGTATTGGTGGGGAAGTATATGGAATAAGGCTTAGGGCGATTCGATCAAAAGTCGTTACCGTAAAAGAAGTAATCAACATTTTCTCACGGAAAAGCGCATGAAGTACGTCTTCATCGCCCCGCATAGCTAAGAGTTCCGGATACAACGGATGTGCCAGGTGTTGGGAGTGCAGCGGGTATTATGCCTGGAAAAAGCCAAGCCGAGTACACGCGAGCAAGCCAACCAGGCGCTACTGGAGATGATTGAGGCAGAACACAAACACAGTCGCGAGACGTATGGCAGTCCCCGCCTGCATTTGGCATTACAGCGCAAGGGGGTGGTGTGTGGACACAATCGGGTAGCCCGTTTGATGCGCGTTCACCAGATAGTAACGCTCAATAAACGCAAGCATCATCTGGTGACCACCCAGTGACAGCCGGGCATCCAGCCTGCGCCTTACCTGCTTAAGCAGGACTTTTTGTGCGACGGGCCCTAACCAGAAATGGGTGGTGGGTTGGTCGATGAGCCAGACGATGGATACGGCGCTCGTCGAAGACGCTCTGCACATGACTTTACGCGACCGCTGCCCGCCCGCCGGGCTCCTCCATCACTGCGATTAGGGCAGCCAGTTCACCAGCACTGCCTATCGCAGTTGCCTGGAAACTGCCTTGGTCCAGCTTAGCATGAGCGGTGTAGAAAATTACTACGACAATGCCGTCATCGAGAGTTTCTTCGCTACGCTCAAAGCCGAATGCGTTACAGGCCATTTTCATACCCGCACTCTAGCCCGCACTATCATCTTTGAGTACATCGAAGTTTGGTACAATCGCCAACGGCTTTACTCTACTTTGGGCTATCTCAGCCCCGTTGATTTCGAACAAGATTTCTCCCTTTAATCCTGTCTACTAATTCGGGGGAAGATCAATCAATGATATTTGTAATAAAGGTTAATAATGTAATTTTGTTGTGAATTTTGGGTAAAAAACGGATAAATAATCAAAATAAAGGTATTAATTAGTACATCGATCACTCAAATATATATTTCAACTTCATTTTTTGGTTACCCTCCTGACGAAAAATTACAAAGTCTGAATATAAATAGCGAAGGTTAGGTGAGTTGCGAATCCTGCAACAGGTTAGTGGTATTCTATTGATAATCGTTAACAACCCTTCGTGACCACGGAATGAGGGGGAAATCACCTGTTTCTTCACAATTGCATACGGGAAGGTTATGAAAAATCCTGCTGAAAAAAAGGCCGACCGGCTCGGTGAAATCGAGCAATTGTTGTTGGCACATCCCGAAGGCCTGACCCAGGCCGAGATCTCACGGCGCCTGGGCGTGCACCGTTCCACGGTCATGCGCTACATCCCCAGCCTGCCCGGCTCGGTGTTCATTGATGACCTGGATGGCTGCGGCTGGAAGATCGACCGGCGGGCGTACCTGGTGAACGTGCGTTTTACCCTTGACGAGGCCATGGCGGTGCACCTGGCCACCCGCCTGCTGACCACACGCATGGAGCGCCAGAACCCGCACGCGGCTGCGGCGCTACGCAAGCTGGGCACGGCCCTGGAACGTCTGGCGCCGCGCATTAGCCGGCACCTGCTGCAATCGGCCGACACCATGGACGACCCTGCCCAACGGCAGGACCCCAACTTCCTGCGCACGCTGGAAACCATCACCCAGGCCTGGGCGCAGCTGCAAAAAGTGCGCCTGTGGCATCGCAAGGACAACGGCCAGGTGAACGAGTTCGTCTTCGCGCCTTACTTCATCGAGCCGTATGCCGTGGGCCAGTCGGTGCACGTCATAGGCTGGCGCGAGCCGCCTGACGCCCTGCGCACGCTCAAGCTGGAGCGCATCGAGCGTATCGAACTGCTGCGCGAGCCCTACGTCATCCCGGAGGACTTCGACCCGGCCGAATTGCTCAAGCACGCCTGGGGCATCTGGTACACCGAGGCCGAGCCGGTGGAGGTGATTTTGAAATTTGGATCACGCGTAGCTCGGCGGGTAGAGGAAACGCGCTGGCACCGCTCGGAACAGGTGGTGGCCCTGGAAGATGGCAGCCTGCTCTGGCGTGCCTGGATCGCCGAGCCGCTGGAGATGATGCCCTGGGTACGGGGCTGGGGCAGCGATGTGGAAGTGCTGGCGCCGGAAGATTTGCGGGAAAAAATCTATCAAGAGGCGCAACTTACCCTTCGGTTATATAGCCAGGATAACTAACCTAAATATGGGAAAGTGTTATTGAAATGGTAAGGAATTTGCAACCTCTTTCATTAACAGGAGGGAAAAGTATGGCAAAGGCGTATGATACGGATGATTTGAAAAGCGATCATGAGTTAATCGCTCATATACGACCAGATAAAAAGGAGCAACTGCTGCTCACCCACTTGACCGAAACATCTCAATTAGCCGAGGGTTTTGCCGCTAAGGTAGGCCTGGCTAAGGTTGGAAAAGTCTTAGGTCTATTGCATGACTTTGGTAAAGCGAGTAAAGAATTTCAAGATTACCTGCATTCAGCCGCTGGATTACGAGATCCAGATGAAGATGATTATGTAGATTTCGAGGCAATGAAGGGCAAGATCGATCATTCCACCGCGGGTGCCCAGGTGGTCTTTGATATGCTCCAGTCCGGAGGCCAAAAAGAGAAAATTGCCGCCCAGGTTTTGGCTTTATGTATCGCCTCGCACCATTCCGGATTGATCGATTGCCTTACACCGGATGGTGAAAATAACTTTCAGCGGCGCATGGATAAACCTGATGGAGTTGTTCACAAAACCGAGGCGCAGTCGAAATTGCCAAAAATCGACGTAGAAATTAAGAATTTAATCTCCTCTACTTTTGTGGATGAACTTTTCTCCAAATTAAAAAGTTTACAAAATGGGCAATCCGACTCCAAAGAAACCGCGGTTTTCAAGGTTGGCCTGCTGATTTGTTTTCTTTTGAGCTGTTTGATCGATGCCGACCGGCTTAATACAGCCGATTTCGAATCGCCAGGAAATTTTGATGTTCGTAATTATGGGAACTACCGCCCCTGGGACGTGCTCATACAGCGTTTGGATGAAAAGCTCAAAAAGCTCGAGGCCATTGCAGATTCCAATCGGGTTGACCAACTCCGTCACCAGGTTTCCCTGGCATGCCTTGAATACTCTCATAAGGCAAGGGGAATTTACCAGCTTACCGTACCAACCGGAGGGGGCAAGACTTGGCAAGTTTACGGTTTGCACTGAACCATGCTGACATCCATGAAATGGATCGGATCATTTATGTGATTCCGTACACATCCATCATCGATCAAAACGCAGATGAAATACGTAAGATACTGGAAGACAGGGATCCGGATGGAGAATACCTGAACCGGGTTGTCCTGGAACATCATTCAAATCTGACCCCTGATGAAGAATCCTATCGCCAAAGTCTGCTATCTCAAAATTGGGACGCGCCGATTGTTTTAACGACCCAGGTTCAATTCTTCGATGCCTTGTTTGGCAGCGGTACGCGCGGGGCAAGGCGCATGCATCAATTAGCCAATGCGATCATAATTCTGGATGAAGTGCAAACCGTTCCAATTAATGCGATTCATCTGCTCAATGTAACTTTACGCTTCCTCGTAGAAAATTGTGGCGCTACGGTGGTTCTTTGTACGGCTACCCAACCGCCGCTCGATCAAATCGATGCTCAATATCGTGCATTGACCATACAGCCTGACCAACGCATTATCCAGAATGAACAAGAATTGTATACTGCATTAAGGCGAGTAGAAGTTTTTGATCGTCGTAAACCCATGGGCTGGAGCGACGATGAAATTGCCGATTTGGCTGAAGAGCAGTTGCGGCATAAAGGTAGCGCATTGGTGGTGGTAAACACGAAAAACAATGCGCGATCTCTCTACCGAGAAATTGAAAACAGGCACATCGATGGCCTTGGCCTTTATCACCTGAGTACCAACATGTGCCCGGTTCATCGTCTCAAGGTATTGGAAGAGGTCAAAATAAGACTGGCTGAATCGAAACCAGTTATCTGTGTCAGCACACAATTGATTGAAGCCGGCGTGGATATCGACTTTGGCGCGGTGATTTGATATCTCGCTGGCCTCGATTCAATTGCCCAATCCGCCGGGCGATGTAACCGCCATGGAAAACGAGAAGGCCTTGGGAATGTCTGGATTGTAAACCCCAGGGATGAGAATATCGATAAATTGAAGTCTATAATAATAGGTAGAGTGCAAGCTCAACGCGTATTGGATGAATTCTTATCCAACCCGGAAAGGTTTGCAAAGGATCGTATAGGTCTTGACGCGATGGGGGAATATTACCGCTACTATTTTTTTGCGCGCAAGGATGAAATGCGTTATCCGGTTAGTGCACAGTCGCAAATTGGCCACGCAGATGATTTGTTTTCGTTACTCTCTACGAATACGCTCTCGCTGGACGCTTATAAACGCATTCACCAAAGCCTACCCAATATCCCATTTTCACAGTCTTTTCAAAGTGCTGCGAAAGCGTTCCGGGTTATCGATTCACTTACTCGCGGTGTGATCGTTCCCTATCAAGCCGAAGGAGAGGAAATTGTCGCCAAGCTTTGTAGCGTTACCCTGCTGGAAAAACAATACAAATTGCTCAGGCAGGCGCAACGGTACAGCGTTAATTTGTTTTCTCACCAATTTAATAATTTGGCGGATACTCAGGCAATCTATGAAGTTCAACCGGATTCCGGCGTTTTTGCTTTGAGACCCGATAACTACGACGAAAACCTTGGATGGAAAGAAGAGGATTTAAACAAATTGGATCTACTGGAGCTATAAGGAGGTTTTGATGCAATATAAAAACAATGTCGAATTCAAGGTGTGGGGTAAATACGCCCTCTTCACCGACCCATTGACCAAAATTGGTGGGGAAAAATACTCCTACCAGATTCCCACTTATGAAGCCATCAAAGGGATTCTTAGTTCGGTGTATTGGAAGCCAACCTTCATTTGGGTGATCGATCAAATTCGGGTGATGCATCCGATCAAAACTCAAACACGCAGCGCGAAACCGGTCAAATTTGATTCGGGTGGAAATGACCTTTCCATATATACCTACTTGTCGGATGTAGAGTACCAGGTTCTGGCGCATTTTATTTGGAATGAAAAACGCCTGGACTTAATCAAAGATCGCAATGAAGACAAGCATTTTCAGATAGCTCAAAGAATGATCGACCGGGGTGGGCGCAGGGACATCTTTTTGGGAACGAGGGAATGCCAGGGTTATGTCGAACCTTGCAATTTTGGTGAAGGAAAGGGGTTCTACGATACTTATCCTAGGGAATTATCATATGGGCTGATGTTTCATGGTTTCGACTACCCGGATGAAGGGCCGGATGGTGAATTCTGGGCGCGATTTTGGCGCCCCAAGATGATCAAAGGGATTGTGGAATTTCCCTCACCCGATGATAAAGACCTGGTGCGGAAGTTTATTCGGAAAATGACGTCGAAACCGCCCGAAACAACCGGATTGAACGAAACAGGCTTGATGGAATTTTTCGAAGAAGGAGGATCATGAAATGAATTGGGTTCAAAACCTGTATTCAACCTATGAAAACTGCCAGGCCAATATTGGTTATGACGATCTGGGTACAGGCCGGCCTTTGCTTCCGATATGCCACATTACTACCCAGGCGCATATCGAAATCGCGATCGACGGAGAGGGTAATTTTCAAAGGGCCAGGGTAATCACCGAAAAGGAAGATGCCACCACGATTATTCCCAGCTCAGAGCGGTCGGCCAGCAGAGCAGGCAGCAAGCCGGAAAATCATCCACTGTGCGACAAACTTCAATATCTTGCCGGTGACTTCCTGACGTATGGGGGAGGGGTTACCTCTGGCTTTCGTAAAGATCCTGGCGAGCCTTTTCGGGATTACGTGGATGTCCTTTCCAAATGGTGCCGGTCATCTTTTGGCCATCCAAAGGCGATTGCTGTATTGAAGTACGTCCTCAAGAAACAGGTTGTCAAAGACCTGGTCGAGGATAAGGTGCTTTTCGTTGGATCGGATGGAAAATTCCTAAAGAAAACTGAGATAGCGAGAGAAAAGAACGCCAAGGACATCTTTTCGGTCGTTGACCCACAAGATGGCGCGGTTGTGCGATGGGTGGTGGAAATTCCAGGAGAGCTCGAGAGCCGGGTTTGGCGAGACGAGAGTTTGTGGCGTAGCTGGACAGATTATTACCTCAACGACCGGAGTGAAAAGGGCCTCTGTTTTGCCACCGGAGAGGAGCGCTTCATCACCACCAATCATCCCAAATACATACGTCGGGAAGGTGATGGCGCCAAAATTATTTCGGCCAATGACACCGGTGGGTTTACTTTTAGGGGCCGGTTCATCCGGGACACGCAAGCCTGTGGCGTCAGTCTTGAGGCTTCACAAAAAGCCCATTATGCCTTGGCCTGGCTCATCAGCCGGCAGGGTTATCGAAGAGGCGACCTGGCCATTGTTGCCTGGGCTACCTCTGGCAAATCAGTGCCACAACCGACAGATGATGCCATCGACTTGCTATTTGGTGATTCGGCCTCAGAAGCTGAGGTGAACGCCTACACCGCCCAGGAAATTGCGATACCTCTAAAAAACCGGATTGCCGGTTATGGCAAGTCGCTTGGCGAAACGGAAGATGTAGCTGTTATGGCCGTCGATTCGGCCACACCTGGCCGCCTGTCCATCACCTATTATCGTGAATTGAAGGGGTCCGATTTTCTAGGCCGAATCGATGGCTGGCACACGTCCTGTGCCTGGCTGCACCGTTACCGTGACGTAGTAGACAAGGAAAGTGGGAAGAAGAAATTCGTTCCGTTTTTTGGCGCTCCTGCACCATCTGATATCGCTGAAGCAGCGTTTGGAAGCAGGGTGGACGATAAATTGCGGAAAACCACGATAGCCCGCTTACTGCCTTGTATTGTGGATGCCCAACCTATCCCCAGAGACCTGGTTAAATCGTCTGTAAGGCGGGCTTCGAACCGGGCCGGATTGGGTGAATGGGAATGGCAGAAAACCTTGAGTATAGCCTGTGCACTCTATAAAAAGTTCAAGCAGGGAAAGGAGAATTTCGATATGCCGCTCGATGAAAACAGAACTTCAAGGGATTATCTTTATGGCAGGTTGCTTGCTATTGCCGATGTTCTGGAGGAAAGAGCCCTTTATAAAGGGGAGCAAAAGCGGGCAACAAATGCCGCCAGGTACATGCAACAGTTCTCCCAAAGCCCGTTCCGCACCTGGAAACAAATTCATGATGCGCTTTCACCCTATATGGTCAAATTGCATGGCGCTGGCTACTATAAAAACCTGATTTCGGATGTTGAAAGCCTTTTTACAACGGAGGATTTCATCTCCAATAAATCTTTAACCGGTGAATATCTACTCGGCTTCTACTGCCAGCGCCAGAAACTTATGGAGAAAAAGGATAAAAGCGCCACGACAGAGGATAGCGAAGAGATCGATATCGCCTAATTTTTGAAATCCACAATATGTATACAAGGAGATTTACTACAATGACTACCCTAAGCAACAAAATTGACTTTGCTGTGATCCTTTCTGTGAAAAATGCTAATCCGAATGGGGACCCATTGAATGGGAATCGCCCACGGTACGATTATGACGGCAAAGGGGAAATTTCTGATGTGGCCATCAAACGGAAAATTCGTAATCGGTTAATGGATGAAGGTAAATCGATTTTCGTTCAATCGGATGACAAGCGCATGGATGCATACCGCAGTTTACGATCGCGGGCTGAAGGTACGCTCAAAAAAGAAGACATGAAAAACGATACTAAATTCCGTGAAGCTGCTTGTGAGGAATGGATGGATGTGCGCGCTTTTGGGCAGGTTTTTGCCTTTAGTGGAGGCGAGGCTGCGGGAGTATCGATCGGTATTCGCGGGCCTGTGTCTATCCATCCGGCATTTTCAGTGGCACCTGTGCTCGACCGCGTCACCAGTACCCAGATTACGAAGAGCGTCAGTGGTGAAGGTGACGGCACAAAACGCGCATCCGATACGATGGGTATGAAACACCGCGTGGACCATGGTGTGTATGTGTTTTACGGCAGTATGAACCCGCAACTGGCCAGCTTAACTGGTTTTTCCAATGACGATGCTGAAGAAATCAAGAAGGCGTTGATAACCTTATTTCGTAACGACGCTTCTTCTGCCCGACCGGAAGGCAGCATGGAAGTTTACAGGGTCTACTGGTGGGAGCACAACTGTCCTAATGGGCAATATTCATCGGCCAAGGTTCATCGTTTGTTGGAAGTACACCTGAAACCGGGCATCGAGGAGCCGAATTCCATCGATGATTACGACGTTGTCTTAAATGCACTCCCTGACCTGGCGTGTGAAGAAATCGAGGGTGAATAAACACCGGCGGAATGAATAAATCCGAATACAGCGCCGAAGAACTGCTGCCCCTCTCCGGCATCCAGCATTTCCTTTTCTGCCGCCGGCAGTGGGCGCTGATCCACGTCGAGCGGCAGTGGCAGGAGAATGCCCGCACGGCCGAGGGCCGACTGTTGCACAAACGCACGGATGATCCCTTTTTTACCGAGCTGCGCAACGGCGTGGTCACCGCGCGGGCCGTGCCCATTAGCTCCTACCGGTTGGGCCTGGCCGGCGTGTGCGACGTGATCGAGTTCACCCGTGCTGATGGTGGCATCCACTTGCCGGGGCGCGAAGGGTTGTACCTGCCCGCCCCGGTGGAATACAAACGCGGCCAGCCCAAAACCGAACCCTACGACCAGGCCCAACTGTGCGCCCAGGCCGTCTGCCTGGAAGAGATGCTCTCGGTGGACGTGCCGCTAGGCTTTCTCTACTATGGCGAAATCCGCCACCGGGTCGAGATTGCGCTCACGGATGACCTGCGCGCCCTGGTGGCTTCGATGAGCGCCGAGATGCACGCGTATTTCGCTCGCGGGTATACGCCGCGCGTCAAAACGTCCAAAGCCTGCCGCGCCTGCTCGCTGGCGGACCTATGCCTGCCGGACCTGCAGGAGAAACGGCTGGCCGCCTCGGCTTACATCCGGCAGGAGATCGAAAAAGAATAACCCATGAAACGCCTGGCAAATGTTCTCTACATCACCTCGCCCGAGGCTTACCTGTCGCTGGATGGCGAAACGATCCTGGTCAAGAAGGACGATGAAAAACCGGTCCGGCTGCCGCTGCACAACCTGGAAAACGTGGTTTGCTTCAACTACCAGGGCGTTAGCCCGGCCTTGATGGGCGCTTGTGCTGAACGCAATATCGGCTTGTGTTTCGTCACACCGCATGGACGCTTTCTGGCGCGCGTCTCGGGAAAGCAGCGCGGCAATGTGCTTTTGCGCAAGAGGCAGTACGAAATCTCCGCAAAAGAGGACGCGTGTGCGGCCATCGCGGCTTCGTTTCTCATTGGCAAGGTGGCCAACAGCCGCAAAGTTCTGCAGCGCGCGCTTCGCGACCACGCCATGCTGGTGGACGTGCCCGCATTGAAGAAGGCATCTGCGTTCCTCCTCCAAACCGTTCTGGCCTTGCCCGATTGCACCGGCACCGCCGAGTTGATGGCCTTCGAGGGCAGCGCTGCCAAAATATACTTTGGTGTGTTCGACCAGTTGATCTTGCAGCAGCAGGCCGATTTCACCTTCACGGAGCGCAACCGGCGCCCGCCCCTGGACCGGATGAATTCGCTGCTCTCCTTCTTCTATACCCTGCTCACCAACGAGGCCGTCACGGCCCTCGAGACGGTTGGGTTGGACCCGTACGTTGGTTTCTTGCACACCGAACGCCCGGGCCGGCCATCGTTAGCCTTGGACCTGATGGAGGAGCTGCGGCCGGTCTTTGCTGACCGGCTGGCGCTTTCGCTGGTCAACCGCAAGCAGGTGAGCGGCAAGGGTTTCGTGCAAAAGGAGAGCGGCGGGATCCTGATGGACGACGAAACCCGTAAGACCGTTCTCACGGCCTGGCAGGCGCGCAAGCAGGAGGAAATTGTGCACCCGTTTCTGAAAGAGAAAATCCCTTTTGGCTTGATCCCTTACGTGCAGGCCATGCTGTTGGTGCGCCATCTGCGCGGCGACCTGGACGCATACCCACCTTTCTTCTGGAATTGAGAGGGGCTCATGTTCGTGCTGATCACCTATGATGTCAATACCGAGACGGCAGCAGGTAAGAAAAGGCTGCGCAAGGTGGCTAAAGCCTGCCAGAACTACGGCATAAGAGTGCAGAATTCAGTGTTCGAATGCCTGATCGAGCCGGCTTGCCTGGTGCAATTGCGCGCCCGGCTGGAAGAATTGATCGACCAGGATAAGGATAGCCTGCGCTTTTATTCCCTGGGTGACCACTGGCGCAAGAAGGTGGAACATGTGGGTGCAAAAAAGACCCCCGACCTGGAAGGTACGTTGATGGCCTGAATCGCGAACCGCAAGTGCCCATATTTTTATGGATCGGTTCGCGCGGATTTGGAACCTTAATAACCGAATAATTGCAAAAAAAAGAGTGGAGAAACGGCAAGAACGGGTACAATGAGGATAGAACGGCCAACATTTGGGGGCTGAAGATTTTTTTTACCCAGATGTTGCGGTCGCTCCCCACACGGGGAGCGTGGATTGAAACCGGCTGACCTGGAAAACACTGCCGAGCAGATCGTCGCTCCCCACACGGGGAGCGTGGATTGAAACTACCAGGCCCGGTGATGAAACCACCGAAGTATTCTGTCGCTCCCCACACGGGGAGCGTGGATTGAAACTCCCGGTCGGCCGGCAAAGACGATGATGGCAAGTCGCTCCCCACACGGGGAGCGTGGATTGAAACATTTTGCGCTCCTTGTTCGATACAGATAATTATAGTCGCTCCCCACACGGGGAGCGTGGATTGAAACAATCGTTTTTGGGCATGGGTCAACTTCTGCTCATGTCGCTCCCCACACGGGGAGCGTGGATTGAAACAAGAAAGGCAAACTCTTTAAGAACAGGGAGGACGTCGCTCCCCACACGGGGAGCGTGGATTGAAACATACCATCTCCTGTAACGTAATCCCAATGTGGGCGGTCGCTCCCCACACGGGGAGCGTGGATTGAAACCCGTCACAAGACGACGGCATGGATATCCAGACATGTCGCTCCCCACACGGGGAGCGTGGATTGAAACGGGTCAGGTCGATGCCGATGCGCTGAAACCGGTTGTCGCTCCCCACACGGGGAGCGTGGATTGAAACAACCCAAACAACGTGGAAATCGGTAAAAACATATAGTCGCTCCCCACACGGGGAGCGTGGATTGAAACAGGCGAATGCCAATCTCCTGATTGACGGTTTCTGGTCGCTCCCCACACGGGGAGCGTGGATTGAAACTGTTCGCCGCTCAAGTCCTGGGCAGTTACCCCAAGTCGCTCCCCACACGGGGAGCGTGGATTGAAACCAGTGGCTGATGTCAATTCCAAGAACTCTGTCCATGTCGCTCCCCACACGGGGAGCGTGGATTGAAACACCCCGTTCCCTGCGGATCCCCGCTCGCCCAGTCGCTCCCCACACGGGGAGCGTGGATTGAAACCTGGAACGAATCTGTATTGTAGTTTTTACCTGCGCGTCGCTCCCCACACGGGGAGCGTGGATTGAAACAGTCGTACACCCAAAATATCCCGGCGGTTGTCGGTCGCTCCCCACACGGGGAGCGTGGATTGAAACTAATCGTCGGCC
Organism: uncultured Chloroflexia bacterium; assembly: GCA_963704755.1. GTDB lineage: Bacteria > Chloroflexota > Anaerolineae > Anaerolineales > Anaerolineaceae > Bellilinea. The sequence continues at coordinate 2,546,488 of OY969938.1, read as the reverse complement.
AGTTTTTGCATGTCAATACCGGTCGCTCCCCACACGGGGAGCGTGGATTGAAACCAGTGAGCGCCGCGATCACGGCGAAGGGATCGCCGTCGCTCCCCACACGGGGAGCGTGGATTGAAACATCGATGCGGCTCCGGAAGAACCGACAGTGCCTTGTCGCTCCCCACACGGGGAGCGTGGATTGAAACCAAGTGATGCTGCTCGATATCCTGCTGTTGTACAAGTCGCTCCCCACACGGGGAGCGTGGATTGAAACCAGGTCGGGTATTTTTAGGTCCCACCCCAGCCAAGTCGCTCCCCACACGGGGAGCGTGGATTGAAACGCGCAGATCATGCGCCTCGCGTTTCATGTCATCGGGTCGCTCCCCACACGGGGAGCGTGGATTGAAACGTCTTGCCTGATCGTCATGGTAATTACTCCTTGTCGCTCCCCACACGGGGAGCGTGGATTGAAACACCCTTTACTGCCGCAGCCAGAACTGTCGTAGCGTCATCGGGTCGCTCCCCACACGGGGAGCGTGGATTGAAACAGGATCGTATTGATCGTACCCAGCGAAATCATCGGGTCGCTCCCCACACGGGGAGCGTGGATTGAAACTGCGCTTTCACAGTCGATTGCCCTGGGTTATCCGCGTCGCTCCCCACACGGGGAGCGTGGATTGAAACATAAGAGCGCGACCGGGATTTGGCCGGGCGAGCAGTCGCTCCCCACACGGGGAGCGTGGATTGAAACATGGGAGACACGCCTCGTTCGAGTGCCCGGTCCGTGTCGCTCCCCACACGGGGAGCGTGGATTGAAACCAGGGTACGCAGTGCAGCTCCCGCTGTTGTATGTCGCTCCCCACACGGGGAGCGTGGATTGAAACCATTTAGATCGCCGATCCGCTCCATCTCTGTCTGGTCGCTCCCCACACGGGGAGCGTGGATTGAAACTTCTCATTTTGCTTTGTCCTTATTGTCGTGCTATAGTCGCTCCCCACACGGGGAGCGTGGATTGAAACCTTCCTGTCCTGGTAGTGTTCTGCAACCCACGGTGTCGCTCCCCACACGGGGAGCGTGGATTGAAACATCAACGAACGCGCAAAGGATGCGTTGAAATGGCGTCGCTCCCCACACGGGGAGCGTGGATTGAAACGCTGCTGAGCCGGCTGAAACCGGACGGTAGAATGTCGCTCCCCACACGGGGAGCGTGGATTGAAACGCCCTCTATCCGGCGACAAAGTCGCGCAACCTCTCGTCGCTCCCCACACGGGGAGCGTGGATTGAAACTATCCATCCAGTGTTGTAGCAATCTTCGCACGGCGTCGCTCCCCACACGGGGAGCGTGGATTGAAACACTCCAATACCGCGAAGTCGGCCATGTTCCCGGCTGTCGCTCCCCACACGGGGAGCGTGGATTGAAACATGTAGTTCGCGGCTTGTACAGAAGAATACAGTCGTCGCTCCCCACACGGGGAGCGTGGATTGAAACGGGCCGATGAAAGGTATCCCAACTGGCCAAACAAGTCGCTCCCCACACGGGGAGCGTGGATTGAAACAATACTTTGGCCGGCCTGGACAATCCGGATTGGGTGAGGTCGCTCCCCACACGGGGAGCGTGGATTGAAACAGCAGCCGTCAGGATGTTTGTCATAACAGGTCGCCTGTCGCTCCCCACACGGGGAGCGTGGATTGAAACGCCCGAAGCGCTCGATCAACAGCCTGCCTACCCGGTCGCTCCCCACACGGGGAGCGTGGATTGAAACACCTTGCTGCCGTGGGAGAAGAAGATCATCCGGGTCGCTCCCCACACGGGGAGCGTGGATTGAAACCCAAGAAAAATGGGAAATCTGAGCTGGCCGCCGGCGTCGCTCCCCACACGGGGAGCGTGGATTGAAACTCCTGGGACCGGCTCTGTTTTTTTCTCCCGCGTCGCTCCCCACACGGGGAGCGTGGATTGAAACTTCGGCTAATCTCCGGTCGATCTCCGCCGCGACCGTCGCTCCCCACACGGGGAGCGTGGATTGAAACTTCTCCGAGTACAAGTTTTGTCAAGCTTCGTCTTGGTCGCTCCCCACACGGGGAGCGTGGATTGAAACCATTGGCAGGCTGAGGCTATGCTGGTAAATTCTCCAGTCGCTCCCCACACGGGGAGCGTGGATTGAAACTTCTTCTTCAATACCTTTAATATTCTCATCATTGGTCGCTCCCCACACGGGGAGCGTGGATTGAAACCCAATCACCACTTGAACAGTTTGAAGAAGCCTTTGTCGCTCCCCACACGGGGAGCGTGGATTGAAACGCCCTTGACGGTCGAACCGTGTGCAATAACGTCGGTCGCTCCCCACACGGGGAGCGTGGATTGAAACATGCTAATTACTACCGCGGTACTAGTTACAACAGGTCGCTCCCCACACGGGGAGCGTGGATTGAAACCAGACGATATGGCGACTACGATCGGCAGCGGGTTGTCGCTCCCCACACGGGGAGCGTGGATTGAAACTTTGGGATGCCGCTTTTTAAGCTCAATATGGGTAGTCGCTCCCCACACGGGGAGCGTGGATTGAAACAGAAAACCGACGAACCAGAACAGCGGGCAATCCCGTCGCTCCCCACACGGGGAGCGTGGATTGAAACGAAGCCGGTCTACGTCACAATCGCGACGGTGTGGTCGCTCCCCACACGGGGAGCGTGGATTGAAACCGGCCTCGAAACCTATCATCCCAATCGGGCGGGCAGTCGCTCCCCACACGGGGAGCGTGGATTGAAACGAACCTATCAGCAACAAGGGTCCGCCAACCGTGGTCGCTCCCCACACGGGGAGCGTGGATTGAAACCTGGCCGCGGTTTTCGGCGTCGGGCTTTCCCTGGTCGCTCCCCACACGGGGAGCGTGGATTGAAACTTTCTTACGCGGTGTGCGTGCTTTGGGCGCCGGTGTCGCTCCCCACACGGGGAGCGTGGATTGAAACCAGTTTGAGACGTTATGCATGCCGGCGACCGCTGTCGCTCCCCACACGGGGAGCGTGGATTGAAACAATCAAATTGTTACCTGATGGCGCGGAGGATACGGTGTCGCTCCCCACACGGGGAGCGTGGATTGAAACAAGATCGGCATCCCCGACCCGGCGTAAATATAAGTCGCTCCCCACACGGGGAGCGTGGATTGAAACATCGTGGATGATTTCGTTGACCACGATGACGAAAAGTCGCTCCCCACACGGGGAGCGTGGATTGAAACTTGCAAATCCGTGGCGAGTTTGCGCCCGATATAGTCGCTCCCCACACGGGGAGCGTGGATTGAAACCTCAAGTAGTGGTAATTCTGGCTTGTCGTGCAGGTCGCTCCCCACACGGGGAGCGTGGATTGAAACATTTGATAAGATTGAAAGTCTCGAACCCGTGATGTCGCTCCCCACACGGGGAGCGTGGATTGAAACATCGCCATTACAATCACTTTGATGACGACTGCCCGTCGCTCCCCACACGGGGAGCGTGGATTGAAACAACGACACCACTGTAACCGCGTACGACAACCTGTCGCTCCCCACACGGGGAGCGTGGATTGAAACTCGACCAACGTCAAAGTAGGGTTCTGGAGAGCCGAACGTCGCTCCCCACACGGGGAGCGTGGATTGAAACTTGAAAGCCGGTCTGATATAGGGATGGGCCGGGTGTCGCTCCCCACACGGGGAGCGTGGATTGAAACAGAGAGATAAAGCGCGGTCTGCCTCATCTTTTCGGTCGCTCCCCACACGGGGAGCGTGGATTGAAACATTATCCGCTCGACCATCATTTGCAGCCCTGGGTGTCGCTCCCCACACGGGGAGCGTGAATTGAAACAAATGCGCGTATGACAAGCTCCGCGATCGTCTGTCGCTCCCCACACGGGGAGCGTGGATTGAAACATTATCCGCTCGACCATCATTTGCAGCCCTGGGTGTCGCTCCCCACACGGGGAGCGTGGATTGAAACAAATGCGCGTATGACAAGCTCCGCGATCGTCTGTCGCTCCCCACACGGGGAGCGTGGATTGAAACCGGTTTGGTCAAGGCGGATGGGCGGGCGCACCGGCGTCGCTCCCCACACGGGGAGCGTGGATTGAAACAGCGCGTAATCAAAAAAGGGGTGGATGGGATACAGGTCGCTCCCCACACGGGGAGCGTGGATTGAAACTGGCCGCACATGGGGCCATAAGCGGCGCAGAACTGGGTCGCTCCCCACACGGGGAGCGTGGATTGAAACTATTTCGAGTTAGGAAAGGTGGAATTACGATGAAGTCGCTCCCCACACGGGGAGCGTGGATTGAAACTGATGTGCATTGATAACATATGCTCTCACGTCGAGTCGCTCCCCACACGGGGAGCGTGGATTGAAACTACAAATCCGCCCGCGATTGGTATTACTCTTCCCGTCGCTCCCCACACGGGGAGCGTGGATTGAAACACCTGTCTAATTGATGGACATCTGAGAAGTGGAAGTCGCTCCCCACACGGGGAGCGTGGATTGAAACTTGTGCGGTCCGGCGCGCATCCTGCCAGACCTGGTCGCTCCCCACACGGGGAGCGTGGATTGAAACAAATTTTGCAATGATGGAACGATTGCCATTAACCGTCGCTCCCCACACGGGGAGCGTGGATTGAAACTTTTATGGAGTAAGAATCGGAACTGGCGGGGGTTACCACGGTCGCTCCCCACACGAGGAGCGTGGATTGAAACCGAAAATATGATTTACGGCATCACGACCATGAACGTCGCTCCCCACACGGGGAGCGTGGATTGAAACAGAATCATAAAGACCTGCCGAAGTCGGCTCTGTGGTCGCTCCCCACACGGGGAGCGTGGATTGAAACCCCCGATAGTGGCCAGCCTTTACACGGATGAGACCACGTCGCTCCCCACACGGGGAGCGTGGATTGAAACAAATTTTGCAATGATGGAACGATTGCCATTAACCGTCGCTCCCCACACGGGGAGCGTGGATTGAAACGGTACAATCGTGTACGAATATGTAGATTAGATTAGTCGCTCCCCACACGGGGAGCGTGGATTGAAACTTGTCGTGGGTTTGTAAGACAGGCTCCCCCCAAAGTCGCTCCCCACACGGGGAGCGTGGATTGAAACCAATGGAAGCATACCTTATCTATGACCAAAGAAGTCGCTCCCCACACGGGGAGCGTGGATTGAAACGTGTTGGGGTCTACGATCCTCGTAATGGAGGTGTGGTCGCTCCCCACACGGGGAGCGTGGATTGAAACATTGATCTTTGCCGGGCATGGGATGAGGTAAATCGTCGCTCCCCACACGGGGAGCGTGGATTGAAACATAATTACATCTATAAAAATTTGTTTCGTTAGAAGAGTCGCTCCCCACACGGGGAGCGTGGATTGAAACTACAGCCGAAGCTGGAAAGTGGAAGGGGGGTAACGTCGCTCCCCACACGGGGAGCGTGGATTGAAACATCGGAGGGCTGCACGGAACCTCGAAAGCGGCAGGTCGCTCCCCACACGGGGAGCGTGGATTGAAACTCGGGATCGGGGATTGATGCCGAACGGCGCGAGATGTCGCTCCCCACACGGGGAGCGTGGATTGAAACCCGTGTCTAAAATAAATTCGTTGGTCTGCTGTTTGGTCGCTCCCCCCCCACGGGGAGCGACGATTGAAACATTCCAACAATAACCTTACCAGCAGAGGTGCCTAGTCGCTCCCCCCACGAGGAGCGTGGACACCACACCAAACTGAACCTAACAAACAACAATTTGAAAGTGAAAAACTACCAGTTGAGTTGTAGGTAGTTTTTTACTTTCGATATTTATTCCTATTGATTGTTTAGTTGTTCACTACAACTGCTTCTAAAGATACTTTACAGTGAAATAATAATTCAGCGGGCAAAACATTGCAGTATGGATCAAATTATCGATAAATAAATAGTCCTTCTGTGATTTGCTTTATTAGAAAATAATACATTATTCTAACTTGTTGAAGTCATAAGAGTTGTTCACGAAAAATTCATTGGATTAGCAACGGCATTATTGATGGGAATCAAATATTTTCCTAAAAAATCATGGATCAATATTTCTGAAACCCTCAACTATCTCTAAAACCTCCTCATTGGAAATATATGAGGAAATAAATTAGATCTGGTAGCTTTGTCCTCCTTGCTGCCAGGTGATTACGAATTCCGAGTTGCTCGACATACTTTCAGGGGGGCTGTAGTCCAATTCGCCAGTTGCTCCACCTACGTCTGTTGATTCGAAGGTGTCAAGACGTGAAGAACTCCCCCACGCTCCTTTCCTATTGTTTAGGATAGATGCGATTAATTCATTTTGCTTTCGTTTTCTGCTTTTCAAACTATTGTATGCTGCAGGCTGCTTTTATTATCATCCAGCGCTCCCTCGAGTAATTGAGGGTCAAGGCAATTTAGCTAATTTGTAGACATAAAAACAGGAATATTGCCGGGTAAAAAGACCTTTACAATCGACTTGGGTTCGGGAACATTAGTATCAACGGAATTCACGCGAGTGGTCACAGTAGGGGTTTCGGGAATACATGCAATAAGTAAAAACACACAACATTCAGACAAAATTTTATGAGTCAACCCCGGCGCTTTTTTTATTCTTTTATTTTTTGCAGTCAGGTTAAACAGAGTTATCACTCGGTTCCAAAAATTTCTCATTAATGGATCCCATTCCTAAATGGGAACACTGTAATTTTTATTCAATCGAGAATGCCCACCCTTTCAGTAAGACGTCTTATTTTATTGATGTGTTGAATGGCTAATCATCGACCATTATATCGATATGGATGTTAAATCTCTGTAAACTTTTAATGTTATGAAATATATAAATCGGCCAACTGATCAAAAGGTTTATTCCCTAAAATTTTTCTAATTTTCCCATCCTGATCAAAGTATATCGCCACGAACATCACTCTCAGTAAAGCTTTCTTCTCGCACAATTTCAAGGATTTCCATAGGGCATTGAAATCGCGCAGTAATGGGGGAATCTCCTTAACCTCAGGTTGCGCTGAAGGCTGTTGAACCTGTAGCAAAGTGGTGATTTCAAGAGCTCTTTCTTCGAATTGCCCCTGGCTCAAAAATCCATTGAGATACAATTTCTGTAGTCGTTCTAATTCCTGGCTCAGGTTATATGTCTCACGTTCGAACTCGGCCAGGCCGTTGTCGTTTAGGTAATATGCATAGATCATGTCATACCATTTTTCAGGGATGAACAATTGACTCATCAGTCGATCGATCTGGCCTTCTACAACCTCTGCTTTCCAATTGTTGGTATGTTCATCCAGCAAATGCTCCCACCTATCGTCGGGTTCAACTGATTGGATCTTGAGGTCGGATTCCTTTGCCGTGTCTTTTACTCCACTGCTTTTCACTTTATCTCGTATCGTTGCACAGCGATAATAAGCCAAGCCGCTACCACCACGAACACCGCACAAGCCGGCTTTCAACTGTCCATGTTGATAACATACCCAGCAGCGCCCGAGGCCGGTGAGCAGGTATTCGGCCCGCGGTTTATGGGTTCCGGATTTCATATTCGATTTGGCCTCCCGAAGCTGCAAATTTGACTCCCACAACGATTTTGAATAGATAGGCTTGTGAACACCTTTGACGAGCTGTTGGGGAGTACGCTTGTTAGCCAGTGGCAGCGATATCGATTTTTTTCGTGGATCTTCTGGGTCATCTTCCATGTCAAGAGGACGGGTAGGGTAATGGGCGACCAGGCCGACATAATACGGGCTGCGAACGATTTCGCGCACGTTGTCTCGACTGAAGGGACCAGGTGGAACACTGCCTGGTCGACCTTTTGTGCGGAAATGGACCTCGGTTTGATCCGGAAGGCGAAAGTAATTCTCGTTCAACAAAGTGGCGACATCCAGGTCGCTGTTGCCTTGGCTGTACTTTTTTATGATCAATCGCACGGCATGCGATTCGATTGGATGTGGTACCGGGATACGCCCACGTTCACTTTCTTGTCGGTCGCTTTGCCCATAACGGGGACAATAACCCTTTCCGTTAGGGTCGGTACAGGTGGAGCATAACCCGTTGCAATATCCAAAGCGGTATGAGGCATTCGAAAGGCCCTTCATGACCCGTTCCAACTTTGCTTCCCGGGTACGTGCGGAGGCTTGCCAGATGTACATTTCGGCTAAGGCGCCTAATACGTAAAGCACCAGGCGCCCCCACCAGTTATCTGTATCGATCTGTTCGGTTACAGATACAAGGCGCACCTTGTAACGCTTGATCAGCTTCAAAAACCGCAGTAGTGATTCTAAATTGCGGTATAGACGATCCAGGCGGTGCACCACGATTACAGTGATTCTCCCAGCACGTACATCTTGAAGCATTTGCTGCAATCCCGGCCGCCGGCTGTTACGCCCAGTTCTGGCCGGATCTTCATAGACAGCATAAACGCGCCATCCCTTTGATTTGGCATATTCCTCAGAGCGATCCGGCTGAATTTCTAGCGAATAGCCGTAGTGATGCGGATCAATACGCGAAAGCCGGGTGTAAATTCCGGCTATCTCCTGGCCGGGGTTTCGCGCGATGTCGCCAAGAAAGGTTTGGATTTTATTCTTGAGTTCGTCAGGATTGGTCGGTAGATTCAATTCCATTGGCATTTTCTACCGCTTCGCGGATCATTTCCGGCAATGTTTCGAGTCCTTTATCGATCTTCATTCCGGTTATCCTTCGTAAAGCGATTGCCAATTCGAAGCAGAACTCACGCACCTTTTCCTGGTCTGATGGAGATAAATTCTTGATCTCTTGGTCAAATATTGAGGTCGAATATCCCCCTTCGTTTAGTAATTTGCCACCCGAAATAACGTTCTCTTCCCCTGTAAGCACTTTGACGCCCCTTGTATAAATTTGGTGGTATGGTCAGCTATTTGTTGGATCGGGAAAATCTAAAGAATCCCATTTTCTTTGGCCCAATAAACAACACTGGCCCGCGATCGCAAACCAATTTTTTTGTAGAGGTTTGTGATTCTCATTTCGACAGCTCGAACTGACAAATTCATGTGGCTAGATATTTCAATTGTGGTCAATCCTTCCGCAAAGAAGTGGATCAGTTGTTGTTCCTTTTCAGTTAGTTGATTTGAACCTGGGTTTGTGCGAGCATTTTTGAAACGCCCCAAAATAAGCGAAGCAATGCTTGGACTCAGCCAATCTTTTCCATTTTGTACAGCATGGATGGCATCTACTAAATTACCCGCTTCTTCATCTTTTAGTACATAACCATCAATGCCAGCGGTAAACAATCCAATAATTGTGCTTCGATCTCGACAAGCAGAAAGAATAACAATTTTTATTCTCGGATGAATACATTTGATTGTTTTAATCAGGTCAATGATATTGACACCGGGCAAATTGAGGCCAATTATTACAAGATCGACATCGAGTTCATTGACCTTTTGTAGAACTTCTTCGCGGGAAATACCTTCTCCTACGATATTAAATTCAGGAAAAGAAGTAAGTTGGTATCGGATTCCGATTAAGATAAGGGGATGATTGTCGACAAGTAAGATATTTGTTCGCACGGTCGAATCCAAAAAGCACCTTTCTTAAAGTATTTATTCAGGGAACGGCTGTTTTCTGATTGCCCTTTCCCTGCGATAGAGGAAATATGTTTAGACTATGTTTGGTAATTTATTGGTTTGTTTTGGCAAGTATAGACCTAACCAAACTTGTTGAATACTGACATTTTCCGCATGAATTCTTCGGGAATCCGCTGTATTTCCGAGCTTATTGCGGATTTCCGCAATTTGCACCTATTGGATTATTTATTGGGTATATCTATTTCGAAGCGTTTTCCTGACCGAAATTAGCGGTGATAAAAAGGATCTAATCGGAGGTTTCTTCTGAGAGCATCTGAATTATACGAATCACTATTTTTTGAAACTTTGGTGATAACTTACCATAAGAAAATTTCAACGCTTCGAAATTGGGATCCAATTCTGGCGGATTTTGGAGTAAACCTGCAATACGGAAAATTTGTATAGGGTCGACGTTTAAAGCCCGTGCAATAGAAACACAGGCATCCCACTTGGGCAAAATCCCTTTTCGGGCTTTGCTGATCACCGAATGTGAAATCCCCGCCTTTTGAGCTAACTGATGATCGTTTAAGCGATTATCCGCCAGTTGTTTGTCCAGCCATTGGATGAAACATTGGGCATTTTCCTGTGTCATTATTGTCCCTATTGGAACAGATTATGACATCCAGGATTGAGCCTTGCGGGACGAATTATGTGCATTAGAAGTCGAGAATATATTAATAGCAATATGGAAGCTTCATCTTACCCGATTTGCTAGCCCGCTATTTGTAGAGAAAGATGCGATAATTTTGCTCATCAAGCCATGTGCATTTGCTCGCTGAAAAACAATTCGGTGACAAAAAAATTGGCTCCGAGAATTTCTCGGAGCCAAAGCTAATTATATACCGAATCCCATCTGACCCTCCGGAACTACCTCCTTCCTGGATTTCTTCCTCATCACCACAGCCCTCTCCGCCATCCAATCCGACCAGGTCAGTACCTTCTCGCAAGGCAGGATGGTTGCACTGGGTGTGGTCAGGCTGCCCAGTGGGTTATTGCTGACCTTCATCTCGTCGGCGAACAGGGTTTGCAGGTCGGGCAGGTCTGCTCCGTTGAGCACCTCGCGGGCCAACTCGGTCAACAGATCGCCGTCTTCTTGCGGGACGATCGCTCCGCCGACCTCATCTCCATACAGTAACTGCGCAGCCTTCATTTTTGCCCCCATTAACGATAGAGCGCGGGCTTCCATGGTGCCTTCATAGACCGAAAACACGGCCCGCACCGGGTGAATCTGGCCCAGCCGCCACACCCTGCGGACAGCTTGCCATAAGGTGTACAGGGAATAGGTGATTTCATAGAACACCACCGAGGAGAATTGGATCAGGTCGAGACCGGTTTTGACCAGCTCGGCGTTGCAGATCAGCACGTCCAGCCGGCCGGCCCGTTTGGCGATCCATTCCTCGCGCTTACGCGGGTCCACGTTTCCGCTGAGCACGGTTGCCCGCAGGCCATTTCCTTCCAGGGCTTCCAGCAGGTGGTCCTGGATATCGCGCTTACCGGTCTGGCGGACGTATACCAGCACCTTTCTGTTTTGCAGCTTTTCGGTCCGGCAGAAGTTCGCCAGCCAGCTTTCCTTAGGCAGCCATTTGTGACTATCTGGGTTGATCGCCGGCAGTTCCATCAAGGGAACGGTGCGGACTAGCCTGCCTTTGCGGTCCAGTTCGTCCACGATCACGGCTTCATCCCGGAAAGCGGAATTCGGCCGCGCCAGGCTCCACTGCAGCCAGGTCGAGAGGTAGCGGTTGGATTGCAGTGCCAGGGCTTTGAGTGAACCATCCATCTGGCGGTACTGCTGCCCTTGCTCTTCTAGCATGGTCAAGGCGCTGACTTCCTCCTTGTAGTCCGGCAGCGCCAGGCCCAGGTCTTTAAGGCTGAGAAACACGGTGGTATCCAGCAGACGGTTGACGATGGCCGGGCTGACGCCGGGCTGCTCTTTGGCCTGGTTGCGGTAACGCCGGTTGCCGGTGTACACGCCATCTTCGTCCTCCTCGTCACTTCTGCGCCGGCTGCGCTGTGTTTCCAGCACGCCGTACAGCCGTGCCCAACGCTTCTCGTCGTGGTAGGCGAAATCGCGCCGGACGCCGTAGTTCAGGCGATGCAGTAACCAGAAGATCGACGTAGACCGTCCGCCGAAGAAGGTCCCGGTTAAGGTCAGAGTCGCCCGGCAGGAAGTGACCAGTTGGTGAAAGGCAATGCCACGGTCCGAGGATTTGCCCTTGAACTCGTGGCACTCGTCGGCAACCAGCAGCTTGAACGCGCCTTTCGCGTGCTTGGCGATGTATTCGGCCAGCGACCAGCGCCGGGCTCCGCCGAAGCGGAACAAAGGCGTATTGCAAGGTCGCCGGCCCCAGGTGGGGTTGCCCTGGTCGTCCCTCTGCAGGCTGCCAACGGCATCCAGCTCCCAGCCGGGCACCCGCGCACGGCAGAAGCGGCGTTTGGTGGCCAGTTCGGCTGGGCCGGTCAACGGCAAACCTTCGTCATCGTAGATCACCGCACCGCAGGCCGGGCAGGTGCAGGCGCTGACGATCTGGCCGGTCAGTACGTCCCGCACCTTGCGCGTCACGACGGCCGGCTCCCAACCTGAGCCGATTTTAGCCGAGGTGTTGGCCATGACGGCCACCGCTTTCGACCCCAGCCGGCCGCTATGCCAGTCTGCCAGGAACCGGTCGACGTCGTTCACGTCCGTCGTCGCATCCCCGGTCTTGCCGATGCGGCGCAGCTCGCGCGCCTGCACTCCGGGGATCACCTCTTCCAGTTCGCGGATCCACTTGGGGACCAGGTGCGGCGGGCAAAGCACCAGCGCCGGGTAGGCGTTTAGCAGTTCGATCGTTCCACAGGCGATGGTCGTCTTGCCAACACCCATTTCCGCCTGGATATTGGCCACCCGGTTGCGCCGGATGCAGCGCGCTACCGCAGCGGCGGCGTGCCGTTGGGCGGGCAGCAAACCCGGTTCGGACTGCCCCGGCAAGGCTTTACGGCCATTGCCCAGGTGGTCCAGGATGGCCATCTCGGCGGACGTCGGATCCAGGTTGTACAGCGGCCGGTAAGCCTCCAGCACGTGGGCGGCGATCTTGTCACCGTTCGCGCGCATGAATTCTGCCAGCCCTTTGACATCCTGGATGGTCTCGATGCCGCTTTTCTTCAACACGGCCACAGTAGTGACGAAGCGGTCCCGGTAGGTCTCGGTGACCGTCTCGCCGTCGTCGTGTTCGCCTACTTTCTCGACCACCTTGACCACCCGGCCCTTGATCAACATAGGGCGGCCTTTTTCGTCGGCCAGTTTCACCGTTCCCATCATGCCGGAGGCTATCAGCATGGCGATGTGGCCACGTTTGAGCGGCATGACCGGCCGGGTCAGTTCGGCCGTCCCCCGGCCCGGGTTGAGCAGGTCCAGCCATTCTTTCGTCTGCTGGACGCCGCATCCCCGGGTTGCTTCGACGACTTCTTCCGGCTCCCAATCGTTGCGCTTGAACAAGGCCGGCTTGCCATTCGAACCACGTTCGGGCGCGGCCGACAGGTGATAAAGCGGCTCCGGTTGTGCTTGCAGAACCGGGAGGTCCTGGGTAGCCAGGGATTGGATCGCCAGGATTTCCTCATCGCTGGCAATGCGGTACACCTTACGCCGGTATGCCAGCACCACCACCTGCTTGAAAGCCTCGTATTCCCCATCCGGGAAGCGGGCAGCCTGCAAGCATTCGTAGTGGTTGGTGAGCAGGCGGGCCACTTCCACCAGTCCCAGTACTTTCTGGGGAATGATGTAGATCAGCAGCCCGCCGCGGACCAACTTGGTCGTGGTGGATTTGAGGAAATCGTACTCCAGCCGCTTGTGGCTGTCGAAACGATCGGTCTCATAGGGCGGGTTCAAGAACAGGACCGTGATGGTCTCGTCGTTCAGCCCACAGGCTTGCCAGGCCGTGTTGTACACGCGGTCCATCACCTGGGAGGCCTTCTCGGCCCGGCCTGGGGAGAGTTCTGCGCCCCAGGTCAGGCAGTTGAACGCCCGGCCCAGTATACCGGCGGCTTTGCCCTCCCCGGCGCACGGGTCGAGCAGCCGGCCGCGGACTTCGCCGGGGGCCACGCAGGTTTTGAGCAGTTCTAGAACGGTATTCGGGGTAGGGTAGTACCCCATCTTTTCGATGGCAGGGGGTCTCATGTGTGCGTCTCCTTGTAAAAAATGCGGAGGAGACGCACTACCTCCCCGCGAGGGAAGCCAGGTACGTCCCCTCCGGGATGGTGGATTTGCCGCCGTTTTCATGCGACGGCCTTCAGTTGATTTGGCTTACAGCGTAATCGCTTCCTGTTTTAGTAGCTCGGTGATCAGGCCTAGCCAGTCGGCTTGCAGGCTGATGCGGCAGCCGGCCAGGCAGTCGCCGGCGGTCACCAGGTTGTGGATGGCGCTTTGTTCTCTGGCCGCATTCCACAGTTCCGGCGCCCAACGGTCCAGGACCGGGATTTCCAGGGTCTCTTTCAGCCGCTCGGCGAACAGGCGCAGCATTTCCCCCTCCGCGCCGGCAGCGGAACGAAAGACCAGCAGGTAAGCGAATGGATCCTGCGGATCCCACTTGCCGGGCAGTGCCTGGCGTGCAATGAAAGCCGCGTGGTGACTGGTGTATTCCGGCAGCGCCTGCCAGGCCTGTTCGTAGCGGTCCAGCACAGACAGGAAAACATCTTGGCCGTCGTGCGCCAGGGTGAGCGGCTTGGCAGTCAGGAGCGTGGCCCGGATGCTCTCCAGGCTGGTCTTGTACCCCACCGCGCCGGTATACACCAGGGCGTGATCCTCATCATAGGCGTAGCCGCTCAGGTGGACCAGCGCCTGACCGTTACGCAGCCTGGGCGCCGCTCCTTGAAAGAGCCGCTCTTGCCAGTCCATACCTTTTTCGTCCCAGGTGAGCTTCCAGACGATCACTCCTGAGTTGGTCCGGGCCAGTTCTTCGTTGAGCTCCTTGAGCAGGGTATGACCCGGCTCCCAGGCCGGGACGCCGGAGAAGGTAATTTCCGTGTCGTTCACCTGAATGGTCGCCTGCCGGGCCGCCACGTTCACGACCGCTTCTGCCAGGGAAAGCTCCTGGTAATGAGCCAGCGCCTTGGGTAAGTCTGCGCCGGGCCTGGGGGTGAAGATGAACGCGCCGACCTGGCCATCGTAGTCCAGGTAGCCGGCATCGCCTACCGCGTAGTCGTGCGGGTGGGCGGATGGTCTGAGGTTGGGCAAGTCCTGCCGGGTAGGCAGGCCGGTGCCGTCTTGGTAGGCGGCAATGACGATCTTACCCTGCTTTTGCAGTTGAATTACGGCGCCTACCCGCTGGCGCAGGTAGGCGTCTTCGTATGGTTGCATGTGAATCCTCCATAGATACTTACTACGTTGAAATTTTTCCAAGGTTCATAAGCTAACCCAGGTTTCGTAGAATCGGATAGTATCTCCGTTTCTTTCAATCAGGTTTCCAAAAAACAAGGAATAGAAATCCGCCTGTTTAGGTACGCTTTTTAGAACATACCCAGCTAGAATTCCGGTTATTGCACAAGCAGCCCTTAAATATTGTTTGGCTGCTATGTAGTAGACTGTCAATCATGCTTTAATAAGTAGTATTCCCGGTTTTCAGGAGTAAAAGCGCGATTTTCACTTATCAAAGCATGGCTGACAAACTAGTAGCAGAAGTCGGTATAATTAATTGCAAGGTTGCTTCACCGATAACAAAGGGAAAAATATGCCATTACCGACATCAAGGCAAATTAGCTGGTCTGAATGGAGTAAAAATTACAAAATTGATACTCCTACATTTCAACTTACACCAATCGAAAAGCCTGATATGTCTCCATTTCTTATTCATATGACGGGCGAAAATGCAATAAGGAGCATTTTACAAGGAAAAGGTACAACTACAGAAATTCCCGAAGGATATGGTTATTTACAGGCAAACATCCCTGAGTACAACTCGAGTGGAACATTTGACGCAAAAGTGGTTTGCTTCAGCGAGTCTCCAACCTTTGCACTGGATTTCTTTCGTTATCGAAATATTGAACGGTGGAAAGCAAATCAAAGTTTTGGAATAGGATTTGATAAAAGCGCAATGGTTGCTATAGGAACGCGTCCAGTAGTTTATGTGCAAGACGATATATTAAAAAGCATCCATTATCTTATCCATCGAGTAAATAATGATGGCCTTATTATTTCCCCCGAAGAGGATATTAATTCAAAAGTAGTTAATACTCTTGTTGCCATATATCCCCTTCTTTATCCTTTGCTAGAAAATCACCCCTCGCAGGGTTTCATGTGGGAGCGAGAATGGCGATATACAAATCCAGATGGATTGATTTTCAGTCATAAAGACATAAGGGTCATTTGTTGTCCATCAGATGAAGAGCAAAGTATCCGTAATATTTTGGGGGATGAAATAAACCTCATCACTTTCGTGCATACCTGGCAAGAATATGACGATGTAACAGATTATCTGCGTCGACAGGAATATGAGTGGCGAGAAAACCGTGATAGGTACGAAGAATCCAAGCACGCAAGAAAGGCGGACGAAGCTAGGAAACATCTAGCAAGCCTTGTTCAACAATATACCCTTGCTTATAACAGTTTAGATTCGTACAGTACGTTTATTTCTACAATAAGCCAAGAGATGGAAAAGGTAGCAATTCAGAAAGATACTTTAAGCAAAGAGATTTAAGAACTTACAGCACAATTACAAGAATTAGGAAAAACGTAAACAAACAGCAGTACAAGAAACCTGACTTCCTAGATTTTGCTCAGTTTACAAGCTTTTCTACATTTGCAGAGAATCCTGCTCTCAAAGTTTTACCTTCTTTTGACAGCAGGCCTATCATGCCTACTGCATAACAACGAACGACGGGTGGCAGACAAGAGAACCCGGTCTGACTTGGGAGCCCCATATTAGGGCTCCCATTTTTCATCCTTGATGCATCGGCATTACGACATACAAATACTCCTCTCTGCCGAGCGGCTTAATCACCGCCGGCGTGTTATCCGCATTGGCCTCGAAGGTCACTTCCCTGGACTTCACCGCTTCCAACACATCCCTCACAAAGCGGACGTTGAAAGCAATCCTTTTGGTAGGCGCCAATGAAGATTTTGCCCTGCTTTTGCAGTTGAATCACTGTGCCTACTTGCTGGTGCAGGTAGGCGTCTTTGTATGGTAGTATGTCAATCCTCCTATGTCTTGTATTCGATCAACCACTAACGATGGTTTGAACAAAACTCCAATGTATGCTTTTCTATGTGCAAATATTCTTTTTCCTGTAAAATAGATATTGGAGATTCATAACTTTTTGTGGAATAGTCAAAAAATTTCCAAGTCTTCACAGGCAGGGGGAATGAAGCACATAGCAGATACAGCATTCTAGAGTAATACAATGAACAATCCGAATTGTTATTCAAAAGAAGAACGACAAGAATTGATTAGCCCCTATCAAATTTATGAAAATCTTGTTAAATTTGGATGGTTGCCTATTACACGGTTTAGGTGAAGATTTCTTAATGCATATTTATTCTGATAAGCAAGCTACCGAGGTAATTTGAATTATTCATGCTCAATCAAGGATGGCAAAGAGTGACAAGATTAGCATATCTAGTTGGAAACAACAATTATCAAAATTGGGGGCAATTACAAAACCCGGCCAATGATGTACTTGGTATTTCTACTGTTCTTGAAAATATTGGTTTCATGGTCAGGCCTTTTCCCAATTTGAACTATGCAGATTTGTCACAATGTGTATACGATTTTGGTCAAGAATTAAATGGTTTTGATGTCGGCTTATTCTATTTTGCAGGGCATGGCGTTGAATTTCATGGCCAGAATTACTTGATCCCCATTGATGCAAGTAATACCAATCAGGAGAGAATTATATTAGAGTCTGTTGGGTTATCTGGTATATTAAATTGGATGGCAAACTATGGAGATAAGACTAATATTGTTATCCTCGATGCATGTAGAACTAACATATCTTTGGGAGTCACCCGAGGTATTATTACAACGGGTTTATTACCGGTAAGTGTCCCAAGGGGAACGTTTATTTCCTATTCAACGAGCCCTGGATCAACAGCCACGGATGGCATAGGAGAAAACAGTTTTTTCGCCGAGGCATTGATAAGGTTTTTGCCTTCTGAAGGTGTAAAGATTGAGGATGTTTTTAAGATGGTTAGGTATTATGTTCAGGAAAAATCAAACGGGAGACAACTTACTTGGGAGCTTTCTGCTCTACTTGGGGATTTTTATTTTGTTGAACCACGGCACAGCTTTTCAATTGAAGGAATAACCCCTCAAGTCATCTATGATTATGCAGAAAGTATTTGGGATGATTATGAAGGGGAATTTGAGGCCAATATTGCAGAAGCATTAGTTTTTATTCGGGTATCTGAGTACTTCAATATTCCATTGCTTGAGGTTTATCGTGGATATACAATTATCCAAGCCTCTAGGTATTCCAATTTTTCTGATGAACAATTATGCGTTATGGGGTTAGAACACTTAATAGGTATAGGTTTTACGGAAAAAAATGGTAGATGGTATTATGACGGTAATCCTGTCAGAATGGGTGAAATATTGCCATTACCGCCTGATATGGAAATGATGTTGCCCGAAGAGGGGCGGGAAATAAATGCGACGATGAACATCGCACACTATTTCGACGACGATATGTTGATCATCCGGGGGGTGGGTAATATGCCACCCGAAACATTACTAATGCTTTCTTTAAGAAATCTAGAAACAGGATATTTTGCACAAGATAGCGTGCATATAAGTGATGGGGCATTTACATCAAATGGATTTACTAACAAAGGTGAGAAATTATCCGATGGAAATTACTTGCTAGAAATTACATCACCCGTTTTCAGCGTTCAGCCTGAAGTGACAAAGCGCTATTTAGGGAACCGTTGTAGAAATTTGGTTGGGCAATATGTTGAATTCAACATCATAGGCGGAAACACCTTACACTTTATTGAAAATCTAAGGGTTAATGATCCACGATAATGAAAGAAAATATTGACTATGGATTATATTGAGGAAATAGGTAATATGCGCTAACCCGGCTGTGAATTTTTCTCAATTTATAAAAAACAGCCCCTGCATAATCATTGTATTATAAGGAATACCTAAAACGAAATGAAATATTGTGTCATTTTCTGGATATTGGATAGTGTGCATGTACCATAATGGAATTCTATTATGTAATCCTTTGAAGAATAAAAAAGAATTAAACGATGTCTCTCTCCTTCATAATCAAAGTAACCAATTCATGTAACTTGCAATGTAGTTATTGTTATGAAAATCGAGGAGAACCTCCCCAAAAGATGGATATTGACTTCGTTAAAGTTCTGCTTTCACAAATTAATGACTATTTTCCGCTGGGGGGAAAAGTTTCATTTACATGGCATGGTGGCGAACCCTTATTATTGGGCAAAAAATTTTATGAAGACGTAGTCTGCTTACAAAAACAATTTACTGGTATTAACTTTCAAAACAAGATTCAAACAAATGCTCTTCTACTTAACAATGAGTTCATAAATTTCTTTCTCAATAACAATTTTGGTGTCGGGATAAGTTATGATGGGCCAAAAGAATTAAACCTTTTTCATCAAAGTACCCAATCGTCTATAGACAAGCAAAAAAATAGAATTATTTTGGATAACATTATGAATTTTAAGGATATTAAAGAACGGAAAGGAGACGGCAAAGTCGGCATACTTGCTGTTTGTACTAAAGAAACAATAAAAAGAGAAACTTCTTTTTTTGACTTTTTCAAAGACAACAATCTCAATTTAATGCTAAACCCAATTTTTGGATATGGCACAAAATATATGGACCTTTTGGTTGATCCAGAAGAATATGGTTCGTTCTTATGTCGTTTGTATGATAAGTGGATTTGCTTAGAAAAGTTTACGTTTTCCATTGAACCTTTTAAGTCAATAATTTCGTCCATGCTCACTGGGCATCCAAAGTTTTGCCAGTTCTCTGGAAGTTGTGGATTTAATCATTTCGCGATCGATGCTACCGGGGATGTTTACATATGTGGACGTTGGAGTAAAAGCCAAACACTTCTGGGTAATATGTTTGAAGCTAATATAAAAGAAATCTTGTGCTCAAAACAATTAATTGACTTTCAAAATATTATGTATAATAGAATTCAATCCTGTTTGGGTTGCAGGTATTTCTCTATTTGCCATGGGGGGTGTAGTTATTTGGGATATTTCGGTTCCGGAAACTTTGAAAAAGACTATTTTTGCAGATCGTACTATATGTTGTTTGATCATATTCGCTTCTCTTTAGAAAGGCGTAAAAAATGTTGAAATTTAATAAATCTGGAACTATTTCTTCACCAATTATCGATATTAATGATATTTGCATTGAGAATAAACCTGCTTTGCAAGAAATCATTTCAAGCCTATTAGATGAAATTGCAATTACAACCAAAAATGAGGAGGGGGCTTATCCGGATCATTCAGATCACTCTGATTGGTATTCAGATAGTGGTCATATGGATCGGTCGTCTTAAGCGGGGGATTCATGAATAGAGATGTGTTTTTAGAAAATCTAAAATATTACTTTCCTTTCAGTTTGACCATATTTTCCGGCCTTTTAAATGCAATCACATTTTTTATAGCCTATTCTAAGGATATTGTTTGGTTAATGGTTATATCAATAATTACTACAACATGTTTAGTATTAATTGTTATTCTTGTAACGACAAAGATAAGTATCTCGCCAAGAGAAACCGAAATTGGCATTCTTGAATGCAAAGACCAATTAATAATACTTGATCGCCTTGGAAAAGAAGCGAAATTAATTAAGACACTTACATTATCCTTCAGCAAGGACTCCCAAACTTATATATTGCCGCTTATGTCAGGGCCGGGAAAACTAAGTAACTTTAAGGTGTATTTGAACGATAATCCTAATATGATCTTTGCAATAAATGTAATACCGTTTGGCGGAAGAAGATGTTTGAATATCTCATTCGACAGAAAGTATGATCATAAAACGGTTCTTAGCAATCTGATTGTTGAAATGGATATTCAAGATGGCTTTCTTGATTCTCAAGTTGGTTTTACAATTGAATCTGAGCCAGGACAAGAACTTTCCTGTTTAGAAGTAGTATCTGCAAGACAAATATGTGATCCAGCTTTGTGGTATGTTTTATTTGGAAAAAGTATTAAACCCATCAAAACAGGGAAGGTTTTGGTTTTGACACAACAAGACAATTCCAAATGTGAATCAAGGTTTCAAATTGATTTCTCTCCCTATATTTCCAAATTGGCAGAGAGAAATTTTTCTACAAATTGGATATATAAATAATTAATGCTTATCGCATGGTCATAATCGCTTCACAATAAAAATATAACTCTTGGATTTACCGGCTTTTCAAATCAACTGATTGAAACTTTTTTGAAGGTTAATTGGTTTTATTAGTACTCGTGAGAAAAATATTTAGTAATAGCCTCAAAATCAAGCATCCCCTATGTAAATTCAATTGTATCGCTAGTGCAGAAAGGGCTGTCCAAAAAATCAGAAATTTGCTTTTTGGACAGCCAAGGATGGGAAAAGCCTTTAAATTTTGTTCTTTTGAGAAACAAGAAAGTGTGTTTACTCAAAAATTTAGGGATTGTGTGAAGATATAAAGAGACGGTTTACCTTCTGGAAAATTCCCTCCTTGTCAACCTTTATGCATCGGCATCACGACATACAAGTACTCCTCTCCGCCAAGCGGCTTGATCACCGCCGGCGTGTTATCCGCATTAGCCTCGAAGGTCACTTCCCTGGATTTCACCGCTTCCAACACGTCCCTAACAAAGCGGACGTTGAATGCAATGCCCAGGTCGATCCCCTCCAGCTTCTGTAGTGGAACCGCGATCTCGCTCGACCCGGTCTCTTCGGATTGGGCCGAGATGACCAGGCTGCCTTTCCCTTCCGTAGCGGCTGAAAAGGCGAACATGGCGATGTTGTTGCCATCACGCGCGATGATCTCCACCTGTTTGCAGGCGTTGAGCAATTCCTGGGTGGCCAGCGTTGCCTTGAGCTTGCTGCTCTTAGGAATGATCGCCCGGTAGTCTGGAAAGTTACCTTCCTGCACCTGGGTAACGAGTTCGACGTCGTCCAACCGGAAGGCCAGTTGGTTGCGGTTCTTCAGGCAGTAGAGCCGAAAGGTTTCCTGGCTGTCCGGTAAAACCCTGGCCAGCTCTTTAAGTGAAGCCGCCGGGACGTTAAATCGGACCGGCTGGGTCAGCGGTTCCGGCAGATGCAGTGTACGCACCGCCAGCCGGAAGCCATCGCTGGCTACCAGGCGCAGGGTTTCTTGATCCAACTCCACGTGCACGCATTGCAGGATCGGGCGGGCGTCGTCCATCGACGCCGCAAAAGCTACCTGCCGGATGGCTTCCTTCATTTCAGAAGCGACCAGGCTTATGGCCAGGTTACCCTGGCCGGTAACTTCGGGCAAAGGTGGGAACTCGTCCGCGTTCAAGCCGATCAGCACGGTGCGAGCGCCGCCGCTTTTCAGACTGACTTTACCCTCGCCGTTGGCGTGGATCTGGACGGTATCTTTGCCATCCAGGGCATTGACCGTGTCGCTGAAGGTGCGCGCCGGCAGCGCGATGGAGAAATCGCCATCCTGCTGTGCATCCAGCCAGCACGAAAGGCCGATTTCGAGATTGGTTGTGGCCAACCTCAAGCGGCCCTCTTCGTTTTTCAGCAAGACCGTACCGAGCGCCGGCAGGGTGGGCCGTGCAGAGACCACGCGGGTCACGATCGCCAACGCCTGCGACAATGGTGCTTTCTCGAGAGTCAGGTCGGTCATGCTGAGCTCCTCCCGTTATCGCCCGGTTCGTTCAGCCAGGCCAGCAAGGCATCGACCGCCTGCTGGTTGACTTCCATCCAGGCCAGCGCGTCGCCAACTGTTGCTCGGCTGTTTTCGGCCAGCCAGCGGTTGATGGTCTGTATCAGTTGCTCCATTTCCGGGATATCCAGTGACACCACGCGCTGCGGCCACTGGTGGGCCAGGAATTCGCGCGCTTCGGCTGGCCAGGCGATGTAGGCCTTGCGTTCCTGGCGGTCGATCACCAGCCAGTGTTTGGCCGGGCGGTCCGAACCGCCCAGGTCATAATGAGCCAGCCCGGCGAAGACCCGGTCGTGCTGCACGTAGGCCAGGTAACCGATCCATAGACCGGTACCCGATACGATACCGTCGCTGAACATGGCTTCGTCACCCTCCGGCTGCCACCAGGTGGCAAAAAAACGCGCCTGGCGGTTGTAGCCCAGCGCCTGTTCCAACAGTGGGTCCGGCGGGACCGGGATCGAGAGGGGGATAAGGTGGGTTGTGTCGATTTGCATGTGTTTGCTCCAGTTGGGTTGTGGACGGCTGGCGGGATGACCAGCCGCCCACGGGATGATGGCGGTTAAAAATCGTCGAGCTCGAAGCGCTCTTCGTAGGCAGCTTCCAGCCAGCCGTCCTCGGCGCGGGTCCAGTTCTCGTACGCTTCGGTGAGCGGGCCTTCGTCGTCGTAATCGGGGTCAGCGGCTGAGAAAAGCACGCTTTCCATGGCAGCCCGAGCGATTGCTTCCCAGGGATTGCATTCATGGCTTTGCAGCGCGTCACAGGCTTGCTGAAGACAGGCGTCCAGGCATTCTTCGTCGAGCTCGCCGAGGTCGATGTCGTGCTCCTGAAGGACGCCGGCCAATAGCTCAGC
Organism: uncultured Chloroflexia bacterium; assembly: GCA_963704755.1. Taxonomy (GTDB): domain Bacteria; phylum Chloroflexota; class Anaerolineae; order Anaerolineales; family Anaerolineaceae; genus Bellilinea. The sequence goes on along the minus strand of OY969938.1, from coordinate 2,523,207 downwards.
CAGTTGGCTCCAGGTGACGCCGGCCAGCACTGTGCCGGAATCGTTTCCCCGGGCCTTTATCCGTTCGACGAGCGCCTCATAGGTCGTTTCGAGGTGGCTTTGTTTTTCGTGCGTTGCATCGTTCATGAGTTCCTCCCTTAGCCAAACCCCAGCCCTTTTTCTTTCAGCGATACCCAACGTCCCTGGCCGATGACCAGGTGGTCCAGGCACTCGATGTCCATCAACTTGCCGGCCTGTACGAGCGAGCGAGTCAGGTTGATGTCCTCAGGGCTGGGAGTTGGGTCACCGGAAGGGTGGTTGTGGGCAGCTACAATCGATGCTGCATTTCGCTGTAGGGCCGGTCGTAGAAGCTCTCCGATGCGGACCATGGAGGCGTTCAAACTCCCGTGGTACACCTCGACCACATCCAACATGCGGTTACGGGTATCAAGAGGCATCACGATCATGTACTCTTGCTCGCGCTGAGCCAGTACCGGCATTAGGATCCTGGCAGCATCACCGGGAGAATGAATTACCGGCCGGTCTTCCTCCGGTTCCAGGAGCCTCCGGCCCAGCGCCAGGGATGCCTTGAGGCGCAGCGCCGTGGCGGCGCCCACCCCCTTGATCTCCCCGATTTCGTTGACGTGAGCCTGGGAAAGCCGCCGGATCGAGCCGAAGCGGGCCAGCATGCGTTCGGCAATCTCGATCTGTTCGCTGCCGCCGATGATCACCGCCAGCAGTTCGGCCAGGTTGCAGGTCTCGGCGTTGATCGAAACCCGGTAAGCGGGTTGTTCTTTGAGGGGTAGCAGCTTTACTTTGGGTTGCAGGTAAGGAAAATTCGGTTGTGTTTGGGACGTTTCGTCCATGGTGTCCGTCTCCAAAAAAGAGGACGGACTGCCCCCGAAGGAGAAGTTCCGTCCCCTTCAGGGTCGTGTGGTATGTGTGTCACGCCGTGGGATCATACCCCTCTTCGGCGGCCTGTTTATAGATTTCGATCAGGTCTTCGTAATCCAGGATCTCGTCCCGGCGTACCCCCGGATAACCGGGCGCCGGTGGGAGGAGATAGGGGTGGTCGCGTAAGTTCTGGCGCACCCGCTCCATTTTCTGCTGGAGGAAGTGGGCCAGTCCGCCCTGGCTGCAGCGCCAGCCCAACTCGTGGGTGAAGCGCCCATCCCAGGCCGGGTCGCGGAGCACTTTCGCGCCGCAGACCGGGCAAGGCGGCAGCGGGTCTGGCGCACGTGCTCCCCCTCCCAGCAGATACTCGCGCACCGCCTCGATGGCCGGGCAGGAAGAGGCGCCACACGAGCAGCGTTTCTCCTTATCCACCCGGTGAAAGCGAGGTCTGGCGCATTGACCAAAATCGACCAGGTATTCGTAGCCGGCAATGGATACGTGTGGAATGGTTTCCAGGCCGGCAGGTATTGTTAAGAGTTGTTTTTCCAAATCCACCTCCTTTTTGGAGGGGATGCTTCCCCGTCGAGGGGAAAGGCATCCCCCGCGGGGTATTTTGCGGCTATCGTTTCAGGTGGCCCGGCGAATGGTTTATTTAGAAAGGGATGTCATCCGTGGAATTGGCGGCCGGGTTGTTGGTTTCGTCGTTCTGTTTAGCGGACAGAAAACGCACGGTGGTGGCCGTGACTTCGTAAGAAGCGCCGGCCGACCCGTCCTGCCGGTTGAAAATGCGCGGCCCACCCGTTTCCGGGTCAGGCGTCAATCGTCCTTCGACCAGGATCTTGGTACCCTTGCGCAGGTACTCGTTGCAGACCTCGGCTTGCTTGCCCCAGGTAGTCACGCGAAACCAGGTGGTTTCTTTAACCGGCCCGCTGCCATCCGCCGGGTTGTGCTGGCGGTTGGTCGCCACAGAAAATGTGGTCACCGGCTGTCCGTTGGGGGTATAGCGCATGACCGGATCATTTCCCAGGTTGCCGGCCAGGATGATCGTGTGATACATGTCTTGCTCCTTTGGGTGTTGAAAAGTCAGTTGCGGAAACCAAGATCGGCGATGACCTTGTCCTCCCGGGCTTTGGATTGGACCAACAGCCGGGCGGCATCTTTCAACGCCTGAGTCTCGGATGTGGGGGTGTAATCGCTGGCCAGCCAGGCCAGGATATCCGGGGCCTGCCTTTGCAATTCGGCCAGCGTTTTTCCGGACAGCTCGGGGCGAGTCTTGGGCTTAAGGGTGAAGATCACTTTACCCGCTTCGAAAGCGCTCGTAGGTGCAGACGACTTCGCCGGGGGAGTCTGGCGGGTCGTTCGACCGGCAGGTTGGGCGGTGGAACCGCCATTCCCACCGGGGGAGCTGCTCGCGTGACTATTCGCATGCCCATTACCTCGCTCCAACCCGGCCGTCTGGGCCACGTCCCTGTCGTAAAGGGACAGGCCAAACTGGTCGCCAAACTGGCGCAGGCAGCGCTTCAGGCAATCCGTAGCAGCGCCGGCGATGGCCATGTCGAGCGCCTCGGGGGTGTCGCCGGTGAAGCTGCAGCGCCCTACGTCGGCATGGCAGATCGGCCTGCCGTCTAGCTCGACCGTGACCTTCCCGGTGATCCAGACGATCCCGACCTCTTCCAGCAGCGGCCGGCCCTGATCGTCCAGGACGGGTACTTTGCAACGCTGCTGTTGGCTGTATTGGGTTTGCGTCTTTTGCCAGCGGATAATGGTGGGATCCTTCAGCAGGTCGAAAGACCAGCCAAACGCGAAGATCTCGTTGGCGCGCTGGATCATCTCGTACCCTTCCAGGTAAGGAACCGTCCCTTTGCCGGGAGCCTGGCGGCGCTTGACGCGGGCCATATCCAGTGGTTTGTTGAGTTCATTGCGGATGCGGGCCGAATCATTTTCGGCCTCGTTGCCTATGGGTGGCTCAATAGTAGGGACACTGTTACCGTTTTCCTCCTGAATGATGCGCACCGCTTCGACGTGCTTGCAGCGAATGGACGGGCCGAATTGGGAGAAATCCGGGCAGGTGCAGTTCCAGTTGTTTTCCACGTGCCGGACGGTGTAGGGCACCTTGTCGCCGTTCTTTACCGACCAGGTATCCGCACCTATCGGGGCGATGCGGAAAGTGTTCGCCCGCAGCGCTTCGCGTGCGCGTTCCGTGCGCTGCTCCTGGGCGGTCAATGGGGTTGGTGAATTGGCTGCCATAGCCCCGCCTACCTTTCCGGACCGGCCGTGACAAACCGGTTGCATGTATGTTTCAATGTGATCATTTGAACCTCCTGTTTATCGGACTCCAACGGATGTGAATTTGGCCAAGGTGTATGTACCGGCCTACGATGTGCAGTCTTTCTGCAGAAGCAGAGAAGCGCACCGAAAAGATCGAGAGCCTTCTCCATCTCTTGGGTGCGCTGCCCTACCGGGCAGCTTCGTGTACGTCTCCATGTTATGAACCCAACCTGCGGGTTGTTTTTTAAGGTGCGGGTTAACAAAAAAGAGGATCAACAGTTCCCGGGGCCATCCTCTTCAAGGATGGTCCCGCTTCCTGTGATCCTCCACGTGTTCCCGGCCTGGCAGCCGGTTGTTATTCTATTGAACCAGAGACGTTATTTCTTTTCGCCTTTGTCGAGCACGATCAGGCGGCGGGCCACGATCTCGGTGACGTTGCGGTCCACCTGGACCTGTTCCGGGTTGGTTTCACCCAGCTCGATTTCCGGTTTTGTCCCGGCTTTTTGGGCTTTGCCCAGGAAATCGCTCAACGACTCGCGAAAATCACGGCTTTGCAGGAACCCGTGCACGCGCAGGCGCATACCACGCCGGATCGACATCAAGCCATTTGCACCGCCGCGGACCCGCACGTTGACGTAGTCTGCCTGGTCATGTTCGGCGTCCAGCGGTTTAGGGGGCAGGTCCGTATCGCGATAGGTGGCCAGGCGAAAGAACAGGTCGTCTGTATACTTCCAGGGCTCGCGGGTCACAATGCCTTCCAGAATAACGTCATTGATCAAGTTGCACCTCCAGGTCGGGAACAAAAAAGGCCGAGCCTTCTAGGGAAAAGGTCCGGCCAAGGTATGGGCAAGTAGCCAATCGTGTATATAAGTGCTATTATAGCATCATATTTCCGTGCATTCAATCCCTCAGATGAAGGTGATTCCAGATCATCCTCATCCCGCCCAATCCTTCGCGATAACCTCGGCCTGCTCGAGGATGGTATAGGTGGCCTTCTCCTGCTTATCAGGCGGATAACCGTACTTCCGCAGTATCCGTTTCACCATCAATCTTAGCCGCGCGCGGACCGTCTCCCGCACGGTCCAGTCGATGGTGGCGTTGTTGCGCACCGTTTCTACCAGCTCTTGGGCGATCATCTTGAGCGTTTCGTCGCCTAACACTTTGACCGCGCTATCGTTGACTTCCAGCGCGTCGTAAAAGGCGATCTCGTCCTCACTGAGGTTGAGCCGCTCGCCGCGTTTTTGGGCTTCGCGCATCTCTTCGGCCAGCTTGATCAGCTCAGCGATCACCTCGGCCAACTCGATAGTGCGGTTCTGATAGGAACGGATGGTCCGTTCGAGCATCTCGGTGAAGGAGCGCGACTGCACCAGGTTCTTTTTCATGTGCTGTTTGAGCTCGTCGTTGAGCAGTTTGCGCAGCAGCTCGATGGCCAGGTTCTTCTGCGGCATGCCTTTGACTTCGGCCAGGAATTCGTCCGAAAGGATAGATATTTCCGGTTTTTTCAGGCCGGCGGCGGCGAAGATGTCGATGACCTGGTCACCGGCCGAGACGGCTCGCGATAGGATCTGGCGGATAGCCTGGTCCAGGTCTTCGGCGCTCTTTTCGCCATCCACCGTGGACTTGACGAAGGCGCTGCGCACGGCCTGGAAGAAGGCCACGTCGTCGCGGATGGCCAGCGCGCGATCATCCGGGACGGCCAGGGCAAAGGCCAGCGATAGTTCGCGCACAGCCTGCAGCAGGCGCTTCTTGCCGTCCTCCAGGGTGAGGATGTGCTCCATTGCCATCGGCAGCACGCCGAGCTGTTCCTGGGCTGTGCCGGAAAAGTATTTCGACCAATCGAAGCCGTGGAAAAGCCCCTTGCAGATCTCGTAGCGCTTGAGCAGCTCGTTGACCGCTTCTTCCTGGTTGGGGGTCTCGGCCGGGTGACCGGCTTCGGTGTAAGTGGCCAGCGCTTTTTGCAGGTGGTAGGCCAGGCCGAGGTAATCCACGATCAGGCCGCCGGGCTTATCTTTGTACACGCGGTTGACCCGCGCGATGGCCTGCATCAGCCCGTGGCCCTGCATGGGCTTGTCGATATACATGGTGTGCAGGGGCGGCACGTCGAAACCGGTCAGCCACATGTCGCGCACGATGACGATCTTGAACGGGTCGGCAGGGTCCTTGAAGCGCAAAGCCAGCTCCTCACGGCGGGCTTTGGTGCGCACGTGCTGCTGCCAATCCAGCGGATCGGTGGCATTGCCGGTCATCACGATCTTAAGCACGCCCTGCTTGTCATCGCGGGAGTGCCAACCAGGGCGAAGCCGGATGATGGCGTTATACAGATCGACACAGATGCGGCGCGACATGCACACGATCATGGCCTTGCCGTCCAGCACTTCCAGGCGCTTTTCGAAGTGGTCCACCACGTCCCTGGCGATCAGGTCGATGCGCTTCTCGGTGCCGACGATGGCCTCCAGCGCGGCCCACCTGGTCTTGAGCTTTTCCTTCTTTTCCAGCTCTTCGCCCTCGGTCACCTCGTCGAATTCCGGGTCGATCTTTGGCTTTTCGGCTTCGTCCAGCTCCAATTTGGCCAGCCGGCTTTCGTAATAGATCTTGACCGTGGCGCCGTCCTCGACCGCCTGCTGGATGTCGTAGATGCTGATGTAGTCGCCGAACACGGCACGGGTGTTGGCGTCGGTGTGCTCGATGGGTGTGCCGGTAAAGCCGATGAAGGAGGCGTTAGGCAGGGAGTCGCGCATGTGACGGGCGTAGCCATCGATGAAATCATACTGGCTGCGATGGGCTTCGTCGGCAATGACGATGATATTGCTCCGCTCCGAAAGCGGGCCGCCCAATTCGGCTGTGGGCATAAACTTCTGGATGGTGGTGAAGAAGACCCCGCCCGCCCGGCGTCCTTTGAGTTTTTCGATCAGGTCTTCGCGGCTGGCGGCCTGCTCGGGAGTCTGGCGCAGTACCTCGGCGCAGCGCGAGAAGGTGCCGAAGAGCTGGTCGTCCAGGTCGTTGCGATCGGTGATGACCACGATGGTAGGGTTTTCCATCGCGGGATGCAAGGCCAGCCGGCCGGCATAGAAAACCATCGTCAGGCTCTTGCCCGAACCCTGGGTATGCCAGATGACGCCGATGCGATGGTCGCCTTTTTGCCCGCCGCGCATGGGTTCGGCCAGGTAGGTGCCTTTCAACTCTTTGACCGCTTCGGCCTTGTCGTACGAGGCCCGGATGGTTTCGGTCAGCGCGTAATTGACGGCATGGAACTGGTGGTAGCCGGCGATTTTCTTGATCGTCGGCGCGCCGCGTTCCTGCTCGAAGACGATGAAGTAGCGGATCAGGTCGAGGAAGCGGCGCTTCTCGAACATACCCTGGAGCAGCACTTCCAGTTGGGATATGGATGCCGGTGCGGTGGCTTCGCCCTCGATAGTCTTCCAGGGCAGGAACCATTCCTTGTTGGCGGTCAACGAACCGAAGCGGGCGTTCAGCCCGTCCGAGACGATCAGCAGCTCGTTGGTGTGGAACAGGGCTGGGATGTCGTTCTTGTAGGTCTGTAACTGGTTGAAAGCCGACCAGATGGTGGCGTTTTCATCGGCAGCGTTCTTGAGCTCGATGACTGCCAGCGGCAGCCCGTTGAGAAAGATGACCACGTCCGGCCGGCGGTTGACCACGCCGTTCTGGTGGGCGGCCTCCACCGTGTACTGGTTGACCACTAGCCAGTCGTTGTTGTCCGGGTCGCTGAAATCCACCAGGTAGGCCCGCCCGTTAACCGTACGTCCATCCTCATTCTTGTCCACAGGACTGCTGCGCTTGTATTCCACCTCCACCCCGTTGATCAACAGGTGATGGAAGGCGTGGTTGTTGAGCAGCAGCGAGGGTTTGCCCGGATGAGTGACCTTGTAGAGCGCCTCTTCCTGGGCCTGGGCCGGCAGCTCGCGGTTGATGCGCGCAATGGCGCTCTGCAACCGCCCCACCAGGATCGTTTCCAGGTAATCGCGGCGCTCGGGGTGCTCGCCATCGCAGGCGATCTCCGGGCCGAAGGCGTATTCGTAGCCCAGGCCGGTGAGCCAATCGATGGTGGCTTGCTCAATGGTGGATTCGGTGAAATGAGGCACGGATTACCTTAAGGAACGATTTCTATTTTATAAATTTTTACATCAAAGCCCATTCGTTTTATGGCTTTATTTGTCTTAACAAGATTAACCTTGCTAAAGAATGGTAAATTTTCAGCAAGTGGCCCAGTGGTATCCGTTGCGATTGCGAAAACAAAAGTAATCTTTTCTCTTTCCAAACCTGTTTCGGTAATAACAGGATCAACAAATCCAGCAGGACATTCAGAAATAATGAAATTGCGATACCGTTGTTCATCATTAAGCAGGGTCGCGCTAACAAAGCCTTGATTAAATAAGTGAGCTTAAGGTTGAAGAACCGTTGTATTTCTTTACACAAATAAATTCTTTGTTTTCCGTCAGGAGATCGCATACCTCAATTCTACTTTGTCCTTCACCTTCAACCATGTAATTATTTTTGTCCAATGAAACAATATCGGTTCTACTTTCCGCTACAGAAGAATTATATGCGCCTTCTCTATCCCCATAGTGTAAGGCAGGTAAAAAGTCAGACTCAATTTCTGGGATATGAATCAATTCTTGATTTACCCTGTCGACGAAATCGCTAGCAAGTTCAAACCACTGGTTCAATGATAATATATACCGCGTATCGGAAAAGACTGTTTCAAAAACAACGAAGTCATGAAGGCTAAACTTCTTAGTTACTTGTTGCTCATCGCTGTTCACACCACTTATGTAAATACCTTCCACATCACAATCAAGTTCATATTCATCCAGAAAATTGAAGAGTTGTGTTATATCAACATCCTCTACAAAATTATGATCGTGACCAGACCATATCTTGAAATTCTCAATTTGCTCAAAATCGGGTATTTCAGGGTATGCCAGATTTAGATTTTCTGGGTCTCGGTTATTAATGTTGGTCTTTAAAACATCCTCAAGTTGTACAAGTAACTCTTCATCCCTTACAACTTGTAAGTAATCAATAAAAGGGAAATTCTGGTGGTAATTATCTTTGTTAAAAGAAATAAGAAGTTGCAAACACTTTTCGCCTAAATCTACAAATTCAATATCCGCATTAAGACTTAGAGAATCAGATCCCATCAATTTACGGGCAAGCGCTGCATCGCTGGGCCGTCCAGAAATGATACTCACTAAATCCTCATCGAAATCAAAATCAAATTCGTAAAGAGGACTACTTCTGTTTATTAAGACTCTTTTTTGTTTTGTTGTTGTGTCTATATTCCTTGCTTCAACACTTTTAATTTTTTGGGGGTCAATCTCATTCAGAACAACCTTTAGGCCAAATCCCTTCTCAAGCTTTTTACGATTAAGGGCTAAAAAGCCAAAACCCTGATTAATCGCAAAGATTCTGTTTTCACACATTATGAGTAGCAGAAATGAATTTGTTGTATTGAATACTTCTTCCTCATTTACCTTGACATAGTCTTTTATAAAATCTAACCATTGGGGTTTTGTCTTTTTATTTTGTTGAAAATATGCCTTGGCCACAAACGGCAAACCCTCGATCAACTCAATTTCTTTAAATCCCTCTTCTTCATCTAGTTTGTCCAGGTCAAGAGCGCCATTGAAATCATGAACTGTATCGTTGAAAAGATAGAATGTTAGTTTCACAGTCAACACTCCTTTCGTGATTGATACAAGTCCCAATTGCTTATAACAAATCCTCGGATACCCGCACCAGGATTATATAAGGGGTATATTTCGTGGAATTTTTGTTCCGCCGAGGCAAACTCATCTGGAAGTATATTGGTATATATTGCTAAATAGAGTAGCCCAATACTCGGGGAACGCGATTCACCAAGGTTGCAATGAACCAAAACTTTTCGACCTTCGCTTAATCCTTTATGTATATACTCAAGAGCACCATCAATTATTTCTTTTGGAATAAAAGCAGGGCTGGGAGCATCTACTAAATTTAGAATAAGGCGATCACCTCTTTGTGCAATTAGGTATTCTGGGTGATCTTTAGGAGCTCCACGAGACTTATATCCAAGTGCTTGCCGGTGATATGGCTCTTTACAAGCATGGACTACTCTCCAGCCAGTCTGTCCCTTTACTCGATACTCATAATCTTGTTCATTACCGATAAAAAGGTTGGAAACAATTTCAATCATAATTCCACCCCTCCTGCTCAAAAAAACAGTTTTAATATATTGTACTGAAATTTTGTTGTTCTGTTTCGGTCGTTTTTCCTAACGCTTTCATCATTAACCTCCTTAAGAAATTCTATTCCTACTCTTATCCCTCATATCGCGGACGTAGCCTGGCATGTAAAAAAGCTTCCAGCAAAGACAATAACTCTTTCCGCCGCTGGGCCGGCATGAGTATATTTATTTTGTTGGTACAGTGTGTTGTCAGACATTTTCTGTTCGATTGACTTCGTTTTTTACGAATGACACATTTGACACTTTTAAAATCTCAAAGCAATCTTCATCTTTGTAGGGATTTGAAATCTTTTCATCTAGGAACAACTGATATAGAAGCATCCAGTACTGATCAATTTCATAATTATCCGAATGACTAATAATTTCTTCTGCGATTTGAATGATTTTCGTTTTTTGGCTTTTATTGCCATATTCATAAACCATAAGCAATGGTAAACAATCCCTGGTTTTAATAACTTCCTCTACAACTCTTTCAGAGATATTAGTTTTTCTTGATCCTAAAAAGCTAAGAGGCCAAACCATGCCATCTGAGCGATGAAACATCGCGTTTTGAATGGCAAGTTCTTCCAATTGAGGTCTGACCTCTTCAAACTCGTTTTCGTCAAGATCCGCCAAGATGTTTTTAATTAAAGGAATAAGTATTGGGTTATGAAAGCATAATTGAAGTGCAAAATGTAAAATGTCAATCTTCGCTGATTCTTCTATTGATTGCTTCAATATGCTCTTTAGAGAATATTTCATAACACTCCCATCTGGAGATTGTTTCGATAACCCCACGGCAAAATTTAGAAATCGTATAGCCTCATTACGAGTAACTGTGTATGTTTCGTTTGATTTTGGCAAACGCAAAGTGAGTTCTGTTATCCAATCATCTGATAACGGTTGGGGCAATTCAATAATTTGTGTCTTTTTTAAATTTAAAAGCAGTTTATATTTTCCGAGGCTATCTTCCAATTCCCGAATAAATTTTTGTGCATCACTTTCGGTTGAAAAATACCCAGTATAATCATCAATGAATTTAACGTAATCTGGATTGTCCACTGCTTTTTCATCAATTCGAGCCAAAATGATTTCAGAAATAATATTAGAAGTTGCAGGACCTATGGCGATACCCTGCGTCTCATTTCGCTTCATCCAACGGACTTTTTCATCTAATTGATTAAACCAATTTGTGCGTTGGCCTTTCTTCTTTTTCGCATCATCAAAACCCACAAGAGCCCAAGGTACTGCATGAGAGTAAATAGTTGGATAACAATTTGATATATCCGTTTTAACCATGAATCGCCGAGAAAACATTGATTTTAATTGGCGCCGTTCTCTAAAAATTGAACTTTCGTAATCCATAATAATGATGCGCCCATCGTCATGTTTTTGAGGTTTTATTACGCTTTTTTCATTCTGAGATATATATTTTATTGAACTCCAATTATCTCGAATACAGATGGCAAGATCGGCATATGCTGCTGGATGTGGTATAGAACATATTCTCGAAACACCATTGAAACGTGTTAGTTTATATTCAATTGTATCGAAACCATCTTTTTTTCTGCGTTTCCCAGTTATTATTTGATTAGCTAATTCGACAGTAAGATCCGTTGATGTGAAGACTTGAGGTAATTCGTCTTTATCTTCCTTTTGGGTTGGAAAATAATTGTGTCGTAGAAGACCATTAGCTACAAAATCTGCATCTAGCGCGTTCTCAGTAAGTTTAGCTTCCATTTTTACTCCACATCCTTCACGCGCACTTCACCCCGCATCAACCGTAGCATGTACGCATTGTCTTGAACTATGATTTCCATGATTCTATGATGGACTTTGATTTAGACGAGGCATTTTTGCATGATCTCCTGTTGGCTTCATGACCCGTTTGAATTGCAAGCTGCGGCTGCCAAAGTTGAGCAGCAGACCAACTTCTAGTCCGTAGGCTTCCAAATAGTTGATGGCCTGGGCCAGGTGAACGTCCTCCAATTGAATGATCGCCTTGATCTCAACCATGATTTTCTCCTCTACAAAGAAATCCACGCGGCGATTGCCGATCTTGGCGCCTTTATAGAAAATGTCCATTTCGTGCTCGCGGCTGAACGCCAGTCCCTGCTGACTCATTTCGATTTCCAACGCACGTTGATAGATGACTTCCTGGAATCCGTTCCCCAGCGTTTTGTGGACTTCCATCGCGCAACCGATGATTTTACCCGTCAATTCTGAGTGGAGATATTGTTCGTTGATCATGCCTTTTCCCCTGGTCTGGGATCACGATTTAGCTGAATGCAAAGGTCCTATCCATGCGTCCCGGTTCACTCATAGTCCATCCAAAAATCATTCCAATCATAGTTCAGACATCCTTCACACGCACTTCGCCTCGCATCAACTTTGGCAGCAGACTATCTCTCAGATTAGCCAGCGTGTGGGTTTCTTTTTCATTGTTCTCGATCATTTGGTCGATCGGGAAGCAAATTTCTTCAAATTTCTGTACCTGTTCAATTGTAGGGATGCTAATTTCAAGATTTTGGAAATCTGCTTTATTTATTGAGCCAAAAACTGTTCCTTCTGCTTCAAAACTCTTAAAATCGTTTTCGAGGTATTTCATTGCATAGTAAGTGTAAGAACGACTACCTGTTTTATGCCTGATTGCAGCAACTCCTCTGCCGATTGTACAATCTTCCTTTGCCATATTAATATCACCAACAGGAGCCCTAACGCTAACAAGGGTATCACCCGATTTTGCGTACCTTGTGGGGGCAGTGCAATAAACGCGATTTTCTGGATACCTAAAGCCGAAATCTCGACGCCCTTGATAGAAAGGAGTCCCTACACCTTCTTCGTTATAAGTTTCACCTGGCGGCGATTGTCCCATTGTCAAATTGTATTCTTCTCCAACCTTACCAGTCGTTATCTTTCCGTCTTCATCCTTCATTAATTCTCGAAACACCGCCTGTGCAATGGACTCGAGCGTGCGGTTCATGCGTCGGTTGAGTTCGATCTTGTCGTCCAGCGCACCGAGAATCCCTGCAATGGCGCGTTGTTCAGAAAGAGGAGGTATAGAAATTGGAAAATCGGGAAATTCGATAAGCGGAATTCTATCTACTGTGCTTCCGTGAACTGTTCGTGCCTGCAGGGTCTGTTGAAACTCTGGCCCCAGGTATGAATAAAGCAAAAAGCGGGGATCTACTTTTTGTGTATTAGGACGTATCAATGCCATACGCCGACCCAGACAAAACCTCAGGCCTTTAGGAACAATTGCTGCTTCACCCAAGCGTGTTTCATATGAAAAAACTACATCATTTTCTCGGGGAGTAACTCTTCGGGTCCAGTTGATAAAATCATCTTCCGAAAGGTGATCGACATCCGAAAGGTCGATTCTTCCATTTTGAAGATTCGAAATACCGAGAAAAATTGGGCCTTTGGTTGTTTTCTTAGGCGTGGCGTGTGGTCCATCGAAGATGGCTTCGCAAATTTCTCCAATCCTAACCAATTCCCATTCTTTATTCATATTCAAGTTTTTTTAGCCCTTTACTAATAAGGTCTTCTAATCTCCTCCCTTCTTCAAACTGCTCTTCCAACTCTCTTGTTAAATCTTGCAATCTTTTCACCAAATGGCTCGTCGTCTTCCTCCAGTTCCGCTGCACCTACATAACGCCCAGGCGTGAGCACGTAACCCTGCGCACGGATTTCTTCAATCGAAACCAATTTGCAAAAGCCGGGTACATCTGCGTAGCCCTGGCCCTTCTTCCAGGTGTGAAAGGTGCCGGCAATCTGGGCGATGTCCTCGTCGCTCAGGTCGCGGTGCACCCGGTCGGTCAGTGTGCCCAGCTTACGCGCGTCGATGAACAGGGTCTGCCCGCCGCGGTTCTTCTTGTTCCTGGCTAAAAACCACAGGCACACCGGGATCTGCGTGCTGTAGAACAACTGCCCCGGCAGGGCCACCATGCAGTCCACCAGGTCGGCCTCGATGATGTTCTTGCGGATCTCGCCTTCTCCGGAGGTGTTGCTCGACATACTGCCGTTGGCCAGCACAAAGCCGGCCGCCCCGTTGGGCGAGAGGTGGTGGATGAAGTGCTGCACCCAGGCGAAGTTGGCGTTGCCGGCCGGTGGCAGGCCGTACTGCCAGCGTTTGTCCTCGCGCAGCAGATCGCCGCCCCAATCGCTCATATTGAAGGGCGGATTTGCCAGCACAAAGTCGGCCTTCAGGTCGGGATGCTGGTCGCGGTGGAACGAGTCGGCCGGCTCCTTGCCCAGGTCGCCCTCGATGCCGCGAATGGCCAGGTTCATCCTGGCCAGCTTGAAGGTGTTGGGGTTGGATTCCTGTCCGTACACCGACAGGTCGCCCACCCGGCCGCCGTGCGCCTCGACGAACTTCTCGCTTTGCACGAACATCCCGCCCGAACCACAGCACGGGTCGAAGACCCGTCCTTTATAGGGAGCCAGCATTTCTACCAGCACACGCACCACCGAGCGCGGCGTGTAGAACTCGCCGCCCTTGCGGCCTTCCTGGCTGGCGAACTGCGAGAGGAAGTATTCGTACACCCGCCCAAGCGTATCCTGCTTGCGGCTTTCCTCGTCAGTAAAGTTGATCTTGTTGCTGACCAGGTCGACCAGGTCGCCCAGCCGGCGCTTGTCCAGCGTGGCGCGACCATAATTGTTGGGGAGCATGCCTTTCAACGAGGGGTTGTCCCGCTCGATGGCCTCCATGGCCTGGTCGATCCGGTTGCCGATCGATTCCTGCTTGGCATTGTCCTGCAGGACCTTCCAGCGCGCGTCCCTGGGCACCCAGAAGGTCCGCTCCGCCAGGTACACGTCGCGGTCCTCGGGATCGTCCAAGCCCTCTTCCTCCACACGGGCACGCACCTGCTCGAACATGTCCGAGACATACTTGAGAAAGATCAGCCCCAGCACCACCGACTTGTAATCGGCCGCGTCCAGGTGGCCGCGCAGCTTGTCGGCCGCCTCCCATAGTTCGTGTTCAATTCCCAGCGCAGCGCCGTTCCCGTTTTTACTTTTTTGATTGTTCTTAGGCATGAGTCCGTTCCGGTAAGAGGTCTTTGCCTGCTACAGGCAATGATTGGTTGGTGATCAGTGGGCAACCCCCTGCATAGTATACATTTTAATATACTCAGATTCTCACGACAGGGCAAACTTTTCGGAGAGAAATTAATCGATTATTTATCCCGAAAATCTTCCTCCTGGTAAAAGTGGAATATCCGAATAATTCCAGGGCGAAAGACAGAATCCTTTTAACAACTCGCTTTTTTTACATCCAGAGAAATCACCCAAATGGGTCATGCCAATCGTAAGACCCTTGTCTTTCCCCCATGCCCATGGACCTCAATCACCTCCTCGATTGACCCATAAATTCCAATCGAGTACGGCGCCACCTGCCATTCCATGACCACCCGCCCGCTCTGAAACTGGACCCCTTCGGCCACGATCCCAACTCCGGAGACGCCGCTCTCGTCCTCACTGCGTACCAGCAAGAACCGCCTGGATTTGAAAGGTTCTTCCTCCATTGGTTACCTGGAGAAAGCCCGCACCTGGGCGGTGCCCGTTTCGCTGACGATCACTTGCGGTACCACCGAGGGGAAAAGTACCGAGAGGTCGGCGGAGACCGTGACCGTTACGGTATCTGCATCCGGATCAATCGAGATGCCGGTAAGGAAGGAGATGATGATAAATGTTATTAAGAGTTCAGAAAATTAGCGAAATACGAGTTTGAGAATTTAAGCCTTTGAAATGTAAGAATCCGATCCATGCTTGCCATCTTCGCCGTTAATTTACAGCTTGTATTGGTGAAGATAATTTCAGCAAATTTGTTTAGTTGGGGTCTAATTAAGAAGTTCCTTAAAAATCAATTGGTGAGTGAATGATTTCAATTCATCGGTTCTTTTTTCAACGATTATGCTTTCCATTCTATGTAAATTGACGGGGCGTAAAATAATATGTCCATTTGCAGAACCTTGTATGGGTTCATTGATTTGAATAATCGCATCCTTGGAAATTTCGTCCAGGCTTGGATAAAGGATTGTGGCTTTTCGTTCTACCTTCTGACTTAGTGCATACACGATGAGCTGATAGAGCATATCTCTAGGCAGACCAGTGTTCCAAAGGTCCCGGTACTTGGCATCGAATAGCGAAAGTAGCTTTCCTTTCTCGAATATGGCAAAATCTGGCCTGGGCATCGCGTCAAGCCGACCGGGTAATTTATATCCGGGTACGAATGCTAGAAGTCCTTTTAGTTTATGCTCATCTTCAACCTCATACCCATCCAGGTAGTTATTAAGCAACCTTGAAAGCAAAGCCTGGAAGAAATGGTTCATATCAAAGAGGAAGCCATTTACCTGTACTTGATTACGGTCTTCATCAGTTGATACACCAATATTACCCAACAATAATGCTATCAGTCTCAAGGCAGGATTGTACGCCTCGGTGAGCCGGTTCAATTCGCGCTCAACCTGCCTGAGGATGTCAAAATTCAACCGCACCTTTTCGATGCTTTGGATAAATAATTTGGCAAGCTGACGGGTAGAACTTTTTAAAGAAATATCTCTAGTAAACTGGTTAGCCAAAATTAACCCGGAGAGGATTACACGATTATGAAGACAATTTTCCAGGCGGATGGAATTTGTACAAGGTAATGATGCTTCTACCAATCCGCCTTGTTTCGCAATTTGTTGAAAATTTATTCTCCCAACCGGGCTGGCAAGCTTCTCCTCTTTCCGAATGTAGTTGCGCAATAATCCTCGACTAAAAAGCTCTTGAACTTCCAAAACGAGTTGGAGAATCAATAAATCCTGGAAAGCCAGGTATTGATTGCTGAAATTCTGCGCAGTAAAGAATTCCAGATCCCGTAATCCATAAGCAAAGCGGATCAATCGGAATAAAGGTAACCCGTTAATTTTCGGAGTAATTGTTAAGGATAGGTTACCAAGACGAATGCTGCCTACCACTGAATTTGTGCGAATTTCCAACCCGTTAGTCAATTCCAAGAACTCTACTTGACTTGATCCACTTAGCCGTTGAGCCATCTGTCGAGCAGGAAGCTCATTCTCGAAAGAAAAACCCTCTAAAACTGGATGAGTTTCAGGAGTAGCTATGGTCCATTCTGATAAATACAAGTTTACCTGTTGTGATTGCTCTACCTGATTAATTGGATTCAACATCTAGGGTATCCTCGTCTAATTGATCTTCGAGTTCATTTTGCTGGGTTTGAATTACTTCTTTAGAGGTTGTTACTTCGCGATTTGGGCCAAGCAGAGCAATGAGCAATTGATCCCAACGCTCTGGTGATAGAACCTCCTCCCTAAATCTTTGGCTTTTTGCATCAACAATCTGATCCCCAAGAATTTCACTTAAGTTGTCATAATCTTCATAGCAATATTCTTCCAACAAGGGTAATATGTCTTCGCGTAAAACTCGGACAAAACGTAACTTGTCGTTAATTGGTTTCTCTCCCTCAAAAAAATAAGCATGCCCAATTTGTAAATTTCGCGCATCCTTTCCGATATGGGTACGGATCCGTTCATTCAATGCATCCAGCCAAGGGCCTAATGGTAACCCCTCAATGGATAAGTTCAATAAACTCGAATCGGGCATTAGCTCTAAAAAGCCAAACCTCCTGCGAAGAGCTGTATCTAGCAGAGCAATCGAACGGTCAGCAGTGTTCATCGTGCCGATCACGAAAACATTTTCTGGGACCTGAAAGAGATCTCCATTGAGAGGAAGAATGATAGACTGCCCTCTTTTATCCTTTTCCAGCAATGTCAGCAGCTCCCCAAATATCCGTGGTAAATCTCCGCGATTGATTTCATCGATTATCAAATAATAAGGTTGATTAGGATTTTTTTGTGCATCCTCACAAATGGTTTTAAATATCCCCGAGCGTTTCTCGAAACTCAATTGACCGTTGGTCGAGACAGGTCGGTAACCCTCGATGAAATCTTCATACCCATAAGCCGGATGGAAAGTGCAACGCCTGACAACCCCGTTTTTTTCTCCAAATTTTCCTAGAATTTTCTGTTTCTCGGTTTCGATTATTTCTGAAAAAGACTTTCCGAACATAGAATAAGCCCCTAAATCTTTCGCAGTGCGATTGGCCCAATACGTTTTTCCGGTACCTGGAGGGCCATATAGAATGATTTGCTTCTTCCGATCCAAAACAGCTTGAATCCGGCCAGATATTCCTTCAAGATGTACCGTTCGTCTTGAACCACCTCCCTCACTTTCAATAAAAGGTTTTCTGGGCTTTCCGGGATATTGGAGGAGTCGTTCTTCAATAGCAATTAAATTTTCAGGCTTCTTCATTGCGTATATAGCAAACTGAAGACCCTCTGTTTGAGGTAATTCCCAAGGATCTAATGTGAGCCATTCGACCTGGCGGTGATGTGGAAATTCGCCATTGGGTTGATACTCATATCCCCCTACAACCCTGCCAACACCTTGAATGCGTCTACCATCAGCACCTAGAACGATATCACCTTCTTGCATACCAACCACAAAATTGAAAATTTTTGAGACTGTGCCACCGGTTACGGCTGGATCTTTCTTGTATTTATCCAAAACCAATTTAAAAAATTTTTCTTTCAATTCTTTATTGAATTCAAGCCAAGACAGATCTCCCAATTTATCCCAGCCAATCGAAACGTAACTCCCCTGTTCCATTTCGCTCCAATAACTTCTGTTGTCTTCTCCTCCATGTGTTCCCATTCTCCAGTAGCGATAAAGCCGCCCATCGATATCGTTGAGAACAGTCGTCAGGATATTCATCGATAAGCCACATTCACGTGCCAGGGCCACGAACCGGCCGGCGCATGTATAGCGGCCGGTTTTCTCAGGAGGCATTTGAAGTAACTTGATCAAATGAAACTGCTGTAAATTCTCCATATGAAAAGTGTCCAGCTTTTCCGGAAATAGCAGGTGAAAATACTTGTGTCCCCAAAGGGAATCTTGGACACCTGGCGCTTCTTTGTGTAAATCTTCTTGCAGTTTGAAATAAACTGCATCCTCGGATGAATCAGGAAGGTTTTGAAGAATGAAAACACCTTTCATCAATTGATCCCAATTCCGCCGAGCGATTTCTATGGCTTCAGCAACCGATATTTCAACCTGCTTTTGAGGTGATCCGATTGTCCAAGCCCCTGTTTCTCTTCGACGAAAGATTCCATATTTCAAAGCACTCCCGCCGGCGATACTGCCAAAAATTGCCGGGAATTCAGCATCGTTTTTGTATTCCAGCCAATACACCAGGCTGTCTCGATTGCCAAGATCGTACATTAGGTTGAGTAAGGGCTCGCCATCCAAGCCCGAGAGGGTATTAGGGCCAAATCTTTGCCGGAATAATCGATAGTATGTTTCGAGTTGTTGGGCGGATGGGAGATCACCCGAATTTTGTTTATTTTCGTAGGATTTTAAGATCCGATCTTTAACCACTTGTTGAAGCATGATCCCCTCGGCAACTTTATTGGATAGCATGGATTTGGTAAATCTAAAGTGTTCACCACTATTATTACACAGGGTATTTCAAAAACTAGGAATTTGGTTTAATAATTACTTTTTCATCTATATAATCAACTCTGCCTGTACCTATTAATAAATCAAATGCAGTTTCCATCGCCACAACTATATGCCCTCCAGTACGGTTAAATCCAAAAGCACGAGCTGTTGCGACGAATAAATCACTTTTTTTTATACCAAAACTATGACCAGATATCACGAACATTGCTTCTGCTATTTCCTCAGAGCAAATGTATTCCAATTTTCTTTCTGTACCGGGGGAATTAGAAATCCTCACTTTGATCTTAGAATTTCTTTTTGGCCAATAAAAACCATTACGAAAAATTACCTCATTTTGTAAATATCCATTGATAATATATTTGACATTTCTCCTTATTTTTACTGTGGCTTTTTGATTTCCAAAGAGGTAGGTAGCTCGTTTACAAAGTAATTCAAAATGGATGGGGTATTCTTGCTCAATCACATATCTCAAAATATCGGTTAAATATTGAATATCATCGTTGCTTCTTCTTACTTTTTTAATATCTGCTAGAACATAATAATCAAAATTGTATGGATTATTATTATCAATTTTAGTAATGGAGTTTCCCTTTATAGGCACTTCAATTGACGAGCTAAATTCCTTCGTGGTTTTTATTTCACCATTCTCGTTTTTTTTTATGGTGAAACCATTTTTGTTATAGCTAGTAATTGCATAATCTATTGCTGTGGTCAATTTCTTCCCCTCGGTAAGAGGATCCTTTATCCAATCAGTGGACCAAATTCGATATATTTTCCACCCATTATCTTCAAGAACAGCCTGGCGTAGCCTATCACGTTCCCTCGCCGTTCGAGCGGAGTGATAAGAGGCACCATCACACTCTATTCCTATTACAAATCTCCCACTTAATGTCGGGTGCTTAATGGCCAAATCTATCCTGTATCCGGAACAACCAACTTGTGTAGCGACTGAATAACCTTTGGATACCAAGAATTGATAAATTGAATCTTCGAATGGAGAATCCGTATATATTGAATCCGGGATGGATAATTCTCTTTGCAATACACTTTCGCCATCCTTGGCGAATTCAATATAGGACCGAAGCATTTTTACTCCTTCGGAGTTTGTATTTTCAATAATGATATCCGTTGGCTCAATTGAGCCAACTAGCTTGACGTTATATTTTGCACGAGTAATGGCAACATTTAACCGCCGATAGCCCCCACTTTTACTGAGAGGTCCAAAATTCATATGCATAACACCATTATGGTCTTTAGCGTAACCAATACTAAAAATAATGGTATCCCTTTCATCCCCCTGTACATTTTCCAAGTTCTTTACAAAAAAGTCCTCTTCTCGATCCTCTGAAAAAAAGGTTTCAAACTGCTGATTTTCTAACCTCATTTGTCTAATCGCCATTTCGACTGCTTGCTGTTGAGCTTCACTAAATGTCACGATACCCAAAGAACGACTGGGAAAATTTTGAATATGTTCGAAAACGAGTTCAGCGACTTTATTAGCCTCATTAATATTGTTTCTTTTCCCACTTCTGTCATACACCCCATCAGGAACATAAATATATTCCACTCCGTTGTTTGGTTCATTATTTATATGGGATGGAAATGTAATTAGGTTATTTCGATAGATTTTTACATTTGAAAACGCGATTAAATGCTCATGATGACTTCTATAATGCCATCGAAGCGTTCGTTCTGGCAGCACTGTAACGGCCTCGTCAAGTACCGATTCATATGCGTCAGTGTCATCATAATCATCTTCATCCAAATCGTTATTATCAAAATCGGAATCAGATGTGCTGGCTGAGAAGAAATTCGTGGGGGGAAGCTGATTGGTATCGCCAGCAATGATGACTTGAGATCCCCTCAATATCGCACCAATTGCATCTTCTGTACAAACTTGTGATGCTTCATCAAAAACAACAATGTCAAATTTATAAATATCTGCATTCAAAAACAAGCTAACAGAAAGAGGCGACATCATCAAGCAAGGTTTAAGTGTTAATAGGAGATTGGGGATTTCTCTGAAAAGTTTACGTAAAGGCATAAATCTTCGTTGCTTATTTAATTCTCGTTTTAGTACACCTACTTCATCGACTGCTGAAGAAAATTGATTTAAATTTGGTAGCTTTGTGGCTAATTTTTGACGGATTCTAGATTTAGCGATGATAAACTGCTTTTTATCCAGGTTTTTAAATTCTTCAATTAATTCATCCTGAGTACGCCTTCTGAAAGAATATACGGCGGGATAATTTGGCAGTATTGCGTCGAGCCACAATCTATAAAATCGCTTAAGAAATGCTGGTACGATAGTTTCTTTATTTACCTTATGGATTTGAATTTTCTCAATATAATCAGATAGGCCAATATCCCTACATTTTTCTCGACTGCTTCGAAAATCAATCCATTCCTCTAAGCTTGAAAGACTGTTTGAACAATCCTCTAACCGGGTCAGGAAAGTATGGAGATTTGTAGTTAATAGTTCATCCTTATCATCAAATAATGAAAAGTACCAATGCAGATCTGTATTAATTTCATTAATCTTCGATGTGATTTCTCTTAATCGTTGTTTGGCGTTTGTGATAAATTTTTCATCTTCACAAGTATTTTTTACGCAAACTTTTGATAGGCGGAATTTTTCTATTATTTTTTTAAATTCATTTGTCCATGCAAGAGAATCCAAAATCCTGCCCCAATCAGTGTCAATTCCATTGAAGAAGAATAAATATTTTATTCTTAGATGCTCATATTGGATTCCAACTTGATTCGCTATCTCTTGCATTCTTCCAAGTTTTGATAGATCTTTGATTAATTCACCGTAATTTAGTTCTTTTAAACAACTGTTTGTAAGGATCTCGTATATATTTTCTAACATCCTCATTATTGATAACGCAGACTTCAAATTATTGATAATTTCAAAAAGTTGAAGGTCTTCGACATTATCGGAGATTGCCAGATTTTGGATAAAAACGTTAAGAATGTCTGTTTCTAAAATTCCATTAATTTTCTCGTTAATCGTTTTTATATCGTTAATTGATATATTTTCCATCAGGATTTCTCTTGTTTTTGTTGAAATTATTGATGGATAAAAATAATCGATTATATTTTTGAAATTTTCAAGCGCAAAGCTGAAACCTACCCAATCAGTGTAATCTCTTGCATAATGTGCACCGCTTAAAGTTTTAATAAATTCTCATTTTCTTCGATCCAGCGTCTTTTCTCATTTATGGATGACAGTTCAGTTAATACATTAATAATAGCAGGGTCATCCAGTTTGCTATCAGAAACTTTATAAAGGGCTTTAATGATTTTTTTATCTGACCAATATTTTTTCATGAATAATTTAAATATCGTTGTATATTCTGTCTTAAATCTTGTTAGCATTTCTGTGTACTCAAGATCAAAGATTTCGCGGTTGTAAGATGTAAGGATAATATTTGTCTTATTTTTAATTGTCTCGAAGGCTTCCCATGCTTCTGGCACTACCCGTTTCAATATTTTGAACTTAGTCTCATCAAACCATTCACTTGATGGTTTAGGGCTTGTTAATATCGAATCTAATAATTTTGCAAAGTTTTTCAGACCGTTGATATTTTCAATTTCATCAATTCCAAAGATCTTGACCCCTTCTTGACATAATTGATCTAGAAGAACAAAATTGTCTTTCGCTTTTCCCAATAGAATAATCAATTCATTTGCAGATGAAATAATTTTTTCTTCTGTGTCATAAATGGAAGAATTAAAGTATACCCTTTGCGGATTCTACCGACGATGAGAAGTTATTTATAACTTTGCCGGCTTCAATCTTAAAAAAGTTATCGTTGTGCTTTTGTGAAAGTTCCTGTTGTAAAGAATCATATTCTTTTTTTAACAAACTATATTTCTCGGCATCTTCGAGTAGGTGAGAAATATTCATTTTAAAAGTCCATTCGTAAGGAACTATGGGGGACTTTGAAACAATATTTAACACCTCAATTAATAAAGGTATATTCTTGAGAGATAGTTCGATGTCTAGATCCAATTCATGCAGTGTTGTATAAGCCATATCAGCCAGGAAACGGAAAGTTGGGACTAGACTTTGCAGATTTGTTTCAATATCATGACGAAGCTCATGGGTCACATTTTGGACATGACAACTTCGCCAAGGATTCTCTGAAAAATCGGTTGTCATTTTTCCAATAGTTTTTGAAAAGTCATTTAGTGCAAATGTGTACGAATCCAACTTTTCTGGAGATGTGTTACTTACATTATCTATAGAGAATATAAAGTCAGGCGCAGCAAACAATTTCGCTAATCGACCATTTATTTCAAATATTGATTTTCCTAAGGGCGGACAAGGGCTATGTAACTCAAGATTATACTGATTAAGTTTTTCTCTATCCCTTCTGAGAGCCTCCAATTGGTTTAGAGCTGTACCTTGTATTGCAAATTTGTCCAGGTAAAGGGTTTTACCAAGTTCCTTAATAATTTCTTTTTTGTTCGCTCTGTGACTGTGTAATGTTAGGCAAAAGTCATCGAGTCCCGCTAAGGAAATTCGTTTTAATACTACCTCCAAAGCAGCCATTTTTTCGGAGACGAATAAGATTTTTTTTCCGTCTGCAAGTCCTTCGGCAATTATATTTGTAATGGTTTGACTCTTACCAGTCCCTGGAGGTCCCTGCAAAACGAAACTAATTCCTTTTTTTGAAAACAAAATTGCATCCTGCTGGCTTGAATCCGCATCTACTACCTGAAATGTATCTATCGGTTTTGTATTTTTATCATGGTCAAAGTTGTTATATTCTTCCGGTAGAGACTGGACGCTAGATTTATCACCCGCAATAGCTTTGATAATTGGATTGGCTACAATCTTATTCTTATTTTTTTCTAGGTCGTTGTACATATTTATTTTCAAGAACGAAAACAAACTTAATCCAACATCGAAAGTAACATCCCATTTATTTTTGTTTACTATGCTCTTAATTTGGTCTAAATACTTAACGATATGATTATCTTCTCCTTCAAATTCAGGGATGGATAACCCAAAATCATTCTCCAGTTTAAATAACAGTGTGGGGTTAACAACAATTTCATCATCATGCAATCCAAGCATAAAGGGATCGGCTATTGATTTGAGGATCAAATTCACGGGAACTAAAACAACAGGCGATGTTATCAATTGCGATGATGCTGTACTCTCATACCATTGGAGGAAACCAAATGCAACGTAAAGAATATTTACACCTTGCTCTTCTATCGCTGTTTTCGCTTTGGATCTTAAATTCCGTAAGGTTTTTTGCTGTTCTCTTATGTTGCGGTCTGTTAGCAAATCGCCTTTTACCGTTGTATTTAGTTCGATTTCGCTCGAATTCTCGAAATCTTCCTCAATACTATATGGGAACCCCAATAATTCTTCTTTTAAGACCAAACGGGAATATAAATTACCAATCTCAGGGGAAATAATTCTTATATTCGATCGTTTTGTTTCCCGATAATTTATGAGCCTATTTCTCTTTCCTAAGTCCAGTAATCGCTTTTTCCATTTATCGATACGTTGATCAATATTAGCCATAATTGCCCCTTATCAATACCTTAGTATCCATTTACTATAACCCAATCAATAATTAAATTAACGCAATAATTATGCCATTTTCTTACAGATTATCTTACAATTGCCCTCACAACCTTTACCCATCCCCTAACCTGATCTACATTTTTTCACCTTCCAGCCGGCGCCGACCCAGCTATTAGCCTGGACGTGTTGCCCATCTGTTTCATTTGACCACCAGGCACTGTAACCGTGTGTGGACCTGGGTAAAGAGCCATCAAGGATTTCCTCGATCCACTCGAATGTCAAGGTAATTTCTCTCTGCTTGCTTGGCAATCCTTCGAGGAACCCCTGTAATGGAGAGTATTTGGACAAATAAACTTTCCTTGCACTGCTCGAATTGCCAAAAACCTATTAGGCGAATATTCAACCCTTATCAGTAAAATCCAGGGAGAATTATAGACCTAACTATTCCCAAAGAATTTTAGTAATCCTTATGCTCGAACCTATATATTATCCTCCCATCTATTTCTTCATTATTAATCAGAACATAACCTTCATCTGCGAATTTATTCATAACGCCTGTGA
The DNA here is from genome assembly GCA_963704755.1 of uncultured Chloroflexia bacterium. Classification (GTDB taxonomy): domain Bacteria; phylum Chloroflexota; class Anaerolineae; order Anaerolineales; family Anaerolineaceae; genus Bellilinea. The sequence goes on along the minus strand of OY969938.1, from coordinate 2,498,206 downwards.
CTTCTTGGTTAACGAAATCAGAATTTCCTTTCCACCAGGCTTGAACGCTTGTCGATATCTGCCCGTCGACCTTCGTAACTATCCCATTGAGAGTTTCGATAGATATAAAATGTGTGCCAGCCATTTGTTCCTCCTTTTTGATGTCTTTTTCAACCTGATTTAATCACCCATTCTCAAACAGTTCCAAACCTGTTTTGGTATTTTTGCAGCAATCCTTCGGAAAATTCCACCCAGCCAAATAGATCGGCCGGCGTCTCCTCATGGTGAGCCTGGTTTCTGGCCAATCTTAATTGGTGCAGTTCGTGTGCTTCCTGGCGCGAGATCTTTCCCTCCTGCTCAAAGGTATTGATTGCAGTGTCCATTGAAATATCCCGCCAGTTTCCGTATGAGATTCTGGTTGCTACTGCTTTTTGCTTGATGATCTTTTCTAGCTCCCGGTAATTGAGGCCCAACTTACCAAAAATATAGGTGTAGTCCTGTCCCATCGACTCTCGAACAAGTAATCCGATTCCACCGGCCAGAAAGCTAACGATTGAAAACGGCAGGGCTGCAATCAACCCGAAAATGGTTGCCTTTTTTAATGCCATTTTCCACTTGTCAAATGAAATGTAATGTTGAACGAATGCAACTGTGATGAAACAGATTGCAAAAATGGACATCATCACAAAGGGATAACAAATGATCCCTACGCCTGTAAATATCGATGCCCCATCCACAAGGTTCCATAACAGGTCGAGCCCGATAGTTAAGACCCAGGTAAAGGCACTTACTTCTTGTATTAACCAGTAAAAAAAACCTTTCATCTAAGTTCTCCCTGGCTTTAACTGTGCAAGCATACAGTACCCCCCTCAAGCCTGATTGCATTCGAAGAGCGCTGATAGCATTTCACCTTTGGTCTTTAGATCCGAGACTCTTCTACCAACCTGCTATAAAAACCACAACCTAAATTCTTCGGGTAGTAGCTTCTATTGGATAGTATTTTTTTTATTACGCGTACACTAGGAGCCATCGTGCATTCCCCCAGAGATTACACATATACACTTTCGCTTTACTAATAACCCGGTAATACTAAACGCGATTATGGGCTAAAAACCAGAGGAACAATGTTTGAAAGTTCGCTATCGTGAATTGAAAGGTCTTGAATAACCTGTAAATCAGAGCCGAAAAATTTGACCGTACCTAAATTGATATTTTATTATAGCACTTAGGGCAACCCCCGCCTCCATTGAAAATGTGCAGACAAGAATAATTCTATAAAGGATTTAATCCTCCTACATGGTTATTTAAAAACGGGAATATGCTGATGGCATATATTTTCTTGTTTCCGATTTCCTTTTTCATAAATTCAACGGACTGAATAATAATACAGACTTATGCGCCCATCACTTTTGTTTTTCCTCCATGCCCGTGGATCTCGACAACCTCCTCGATTGATCCATAGATCCCCATCGAGTACGGCGCCACCTGCCATTCCATGACCACCCGCCCGCTCTGAAACTGGACCCCTTCGGCCACGATCCCGACTCCGGAGACGCCGCTCTCGTCCTCACTGCGTACCAGCAAGAACCGCCTGGATTTGAAAGGTTCTTCCTCCATTGGTTACCTGGAGAAAGCCCGCACCTGGGCGGTGCCCGTTTCGCTGACGATCACCTGCGGCACCACCGAAGGGAAAAGCAGCGAGAGGTCGGCCGACACCGTCACCGTAACGGTATCGGCGTCCGGGTCAATCGAGATGCCGGTGACATAAGCGTGGATGCCCCGCGCGGCCAGCGCGGAATTGTTTAACGAGGCATACGTCTGAGCGTTGTTCCATGTCTTTTCAGTGGGGACCAGGTCGCCGCTGTCCTGGAAGACGCGTTGGTTGATCTCTGCCGCCGCCGCCACTGCGCCAGCATCAGCCGACTTGGCGATCTCTGCCCGGGCGTAGAAATAGCGTCCCAGCTCGATGGACATGGCGAAAGCCGGCACCAGTACAAAGCCGAAGAACACCGCCCAGAAGGTCATCGAGTAGGCACGCCTGGAGCGGATCATCACCAGCCCTCCTGACGGAAGGTCGCATCGGCCGAGACCTGGAAGGTATCGCCGGGCAAGCCGGGGAACAGGCTGGTCAGGGGCGCCAGGTAATTGGGGATCGAGCCGCTGACCCGGATCTGCAGCAGGCTGCCGGCCGACCCGCCCGGTGCCAGCACGGACACGGCCGGGTCCTGGACCAGTTCGGCATCCTCGATTGCCTGGCGGGCCGAGGACAGTGCGTAACAGGCGGCGCACTGCTGGGCCACGCTTCCCATGCGGGCTCCCTGGCGGGCGGCTGCCTGCACGGCCTGCTGGCCGTAGACGACCATGCCCAGGTTGACGATAGCCAGCATCACCAGCACCGCGATCGGTGTGGTGATGGCTGCTTCCAACATTTCCATTGCGGACTTGGCTTTCAGAAAACGCATGCTACCTCCCAAACGAACGTTGGCCGGGAGCCGGGATAAGGGCTCCCGGCCACAATAGGCCCTACAACCGGCCGGCCACACTGCTGACCATGGCCGCGATGTTGCCGCCCAGGAGCTGGTAGGCACCGTATGCGATCAGGACCACCACCGCGATGATCAGGGCGACCTCGGTCATTTCGATTGCCCACCGGTCACGAATGAGCTTCATGGTTTTCACCTCCTTTCATCTAATAATGGATGCCAACCCAAAGCCAAGCCAACCCATTAGAATTGAAACGGTGTAGGGGATTTCTTTCTGCTTGCGGCTCCAGGCCACCACTCCTTGGATGCCGCCGGCCAACGCGATCCAGAGGAGCAGCCCGGCCTGGCCGTACAAGAGCAAGAGCGCCAGGATCATCTTGGCGTCTGCCCCGCCCATGGCCCCTTTCTCCCATAGCAGCCAGGTGGCCAGGATGGAGAAATCCAGCCAGCCCAACGCGGGATCCAGAAGGAGTAAAACCAGCGTTGCCGGCAGCGCTGTCCCCACCCGGCCGGAGGGCAAGTCCGAAATCAGGACCAGGGCCAATACCAGGCAGGCCGGCGCCCAGCGTCCTAATAAGACCCCGATCAGTCCGGCAATGGCCAATGGCGCCACCGTCAGCCAGACCGGGACTTCCCGGCTGCGCAGGTCGTGGCGCACACAGGCCAGCAGCCACAACAGCACGAAGGGGAAAATTGCAATGAGCGTCAAACCCTGAAAAGACATTTACGAATATTCCCGGCTCTCAATCGTGCGGTTCGGCGATCCAACGCACGAGCCACGAGATGGCAATCCCGGCAGCCGTGCCCACCCCGATCCCGATCCAGAACCAGGGACCGGCTATACCCAGCAACGGCATTTGTTCACACACGTTCGAACCTCCTAATTTTTCATCACCAGATTCCCGGGAGCAGGCGCCAGCGGACCCGGCCGGCGTAGGCGCCGTACCCGCACAGGATGCTCTCTTCCTTTAATATGCGCATCACTTGTAATACAACCAGCCCGGCTGCAGAGAGGAACGACCAGAACCGCTGCGAGGAGGCCGTCACCAGGCTGAAGCGCAGCACCAACTCACCCAGGTACATCGGGTGGCGCAGGTAGCGTACGGGCCCCGTACGACCAGCCCGCGGTCGGCCGGGGCGATGCCAAAGGACGGTCCAAGACTGAAGAGCGAACACAAGATCAAGAGATAGCCGGCCAACCCCAGGAGGGTGGCCCAGGCCGGGAGGGTCTGCGGGGTCTGGCTTATGGAAGGCAGCAAGGCAGCTACCAGCCCCAGCCAGAGACCGGGCCGGTCGTATGCGGCCGCCGGCTGGCGCAGCAGGTAGAGGATCGCCAGTACCAGGTTGTGCAAGGCAGCCAGCCAGGCCAGGACACCCGGCGAACGGATAGCGATACTCGCAGCCAGACCGGCCGCGCCCAGGAAGAAGAGGAACCCCAGCAGGCTCTTGACTCTCTCCATGGCTCAACCGCCCAGGTTGGCGAAGATCGGCCAGCCGATCACGGCCAGCAAGGTGACCATGAAGGGCAGGAAATAAAAGACCACCATGGGGATCACCAGCTCCGAGCCGATCTTTTCGGCGCGCTGCTCGGCCCCGCCGACGTAATCCACGGCGATGCTCATGGCGAGCTGGCCCATCAACTGCTGTTGGGCCGTGCCCTTGCGGATGAAATCCAACTGCACCGCCATCCCGATCAGCTCGGGTAGGAGCGACTCCTGTGCTTCGCGCTGCATCTGTTCGACCAGCCCCCGGCCGCGGGCCATGCGGATCACCTCGCGCATCCACCTGCCCACCAAGCTCTGGGCCCGGGCGGTACGGTTCAAGGCCTCTTCCAACGAGACCCCCGCCGACATCTGGGCCGATACGAGCTGGATGAACTCGGGAAGCTGGGCCTGGAACTGCCGGCGTGTGCGGCGGGCGATGCCGCTCACCGCCATGGCCGGGTATTGGAAGGCGATGAGCGTACAGACCAGGGCCAGTGGAACCGTATTGAACACCAGGCTGCCAATTACAAAACCGCCCGCCCCGGCGGCAACCCGCAAGGAGAGGAACTGTACCTCGTTCCAACCTGTCCACTTGCCGGCCAGGTGGGCCCAATACAGGTCCGCCTTGGCCTGGCGCAGGAAGCGTAGCGGTGTCCAGCGGGCGACAGGGCGGTCGAGGATCGAGAGTGACTTGCGCCAGCCGCTCAACTCGACCTGCCCGGATGCGAGAGTCTCGGCCAGGCGACCGCCGGGCTGGGCCGGCAGGAACTCTACCGTCAGCAAAACGACCAGGGCAAAAGTAGCGATGCCGATCAGGTAAATGAGCACGCTCATACCGCCTCCAGCACCATCGAACGCATGATGAAATAGCCCGCGATCATGGCCAGCATGGTCACGGCGATGGCCATCTGCACCGGCAGGGCCTGCAGCGACTGGCGTACCAGCGGGTCGGAGGACAGGTAAACGACAATCAGGAGCAGCACGATAGGCAGGATGCGCATGGAAACGACCGAATCGCCGGCCTTGGCCTGCGCCCGGTTGCGCGCCACCAGGATCTGCTGCACCCGTTGGGAGATGTCCATCAACACCTCGGCGTAACGCGAGCCGCCGGCCTCGGAATAGCCCTCCAGCAGTTGGGCCAGGTTGGCCAGTGAAACCGAGGGCGAGTGTTGGGCCAGGTTCTGCAGCGCCTCGCGCCGGTCTTTGATGCGCAACTCGCCGGCCGCCAGGAGGAGTTCCGGGGTCAGGGGGTTGGCGCCTTCGATCTCCAGGGATTGCCCCACTTGCTGCAGCACGTCAGGGACCGAGCCGCCGGCCAGTAGACCGGCCGCGATCCGCCCGATAGCGATGGGCAGGCAGCGGTCGATCTCCCGCCCACGGTTCTTGACCCGGTCCCCCAACCAGGCGGTGGGCAGATAAAAGGCGATGCCGCCCACCACCAGCGCCGGCAGGCCCGGCAGCACCAGCCAGGTGAGTGCGGTCGCACCCAGGCCGGCCGAGACACACAGCAGCCGCCAGGTGACCGGCCGGTAGCGCACCCCGGAGGCCAGCAAGCGGTAATCGAGTGAGGCCGGATCCAGGTCGGAGAGCGAGCGCAGCGCATCGACCGAATACAGCTCGGACAGTTTCCCGACCGGCTTCCGGCGCGGATAAGCCACCTGCAGCACGACCCCGCCGCACAATGCTCCGATCAAAACGATCAATCCCGTCATCGAACCTCCTTTAATCCAATGCAGCCCGGCCTTGCAGCTCGCCCAGCTTCTCCCAGGCGGGGCCGTCACCGGCCTGGCCTTCGCTCCAGCGAAAAATGGGCTCGAACCAGACTTCCCCGTTCTTCAATTCGCGGGAGATGTTGCTGATCGACAGCACCCGGCGGACTTCGTCGCGGATGCCGATCTGCACCAGCAGGTCGATGGCGCCGGCGATCATCTGGTTGGCCTCGTGTGGCCGTACGCCGGCGTCGGCCCCCATAACCGTGGCCAGCCGGCGGGCCGCCTCGCGCGGGTTGTCCGCGTGGAAGGTGCAGGCCCCACTGTGCCCGGTCATCAAGGCGCGGAACAGGCTCATGGCCGCCCGGCCATCGCGCACCTCGCCGATGACCAGGTAATCCGGGGACATGCGCATGGCGTCGTCCACACCGTCGGCCAGGGTGTACGGGCGCACCTCGGTGCCCACCGCCTGCGGGCGGGCTTCCACGGTCTGCACGGTCGGCCGGTCGATCCAGATTTCCTCCGGGTCCTCAATCTTGACGATGCGCCAGCCCCGGGGCAGGAAGTTACACAGGGCCGAGAGCAGGGTGGTCTTGCCGGTGCGCGTCCCGCCGGTGATCAAGATGCGGCAGCCGGACTGCATGGCCGTTTCCAGGGTGGCCATCATCGCGGCGTTCATGACGCCCTTCTCCAGGATCCATTCCGGCAGGACCGGCTTCTGCTCGAACAGGCGGATGTTGATGCTGGGGTTGCGGCCGGGCGGCGCGATCACCGGGTGCAGGGCCTTGATGCGCCCGCCGCCGGGGTTATCGACCGTGGCCGGCAGCTTGGCGTTGATACTCGGGTTGGCCTCATTCAAGGTCTTGTTCTGCGGGCCCAGCAGCCGGTCGAGCACCCGCCAGATTTCGGCCGGCTCGGGGCTCAAATCAATGGTCTCCCAGCGCACGCTGCTCTTGGGCATCACCTGTAGCAGGCCGCTGGAATAGACGCAGATCTCGGACAGGTCGGTCCGGGCCGGGGGCAGCAGCAGGTCGAGGAAGCCCAGGCCGATCAGCCGGCGGGTGAGTTCCTCCGCCAGGGCGGTCTCGTACGCCACACCCGGGCGGGCATCCCTGCGACGCAGCGCCTGCCCGACCAGGACCAGCACCCGCTCGCCGATCTCGCGGCGCTCTCCCGCGGCCGGCGATTGCAAGGTGGCCGGGGAAAACTCGTGGTTGGCCAGGTCGATGACCTCGTTGATCACCGCATCGCGCTCCTCCGCAGGTAGGGTACCGGTGACCTCCCGGCTGTTGTACAAATCGAGCAAGCCGTTCATGCTCAGCTCCCAATGCGGATGCGCGGCAGGCGCAGGCCGCTCTTCTTGTGGGTCTCCGCCTCGCGACCAAAGCGGGCAAAGTCGCGGAACAGGGCCTGGACGATGGCCTGGATGCCTTTGGCGAAGCCCTCCGAGCGGGTGACCGGGATGAGGAAGTTGTCCTGGGCCTGGGTCACGGCCGGGTCGAAGGGCAGGATGGCGGCGACCGGCGGCGCCCAGCCGACCGTCTCCACCAGGGTCTGCTGGAAGCTGCGCGGGGTCAGGCCGCTGCGCTCAGAGACCTGGTTGAGCACCAGGTGGATCGAACTCCTTGGGCTTGCGGTTTTCCTCGCGCAACCCGTACAGCAGCAGGTTGAGGGTATGGCGCACCGCGGCGCAGTCCGCCAGGGTGGGCCGGGCCACGATCAAAATTGTGTTGGCGAAAACCAGCGGGTGGATCGTCCAGGTGTCCTCGTGAGAGGGAACGTCCATGATGATGGCCGCGTGCCGGCCGGTCTCGCAGTCCAGCAGCAGGGAATACAGGCTGCCAGGCTCACGGGCACCCCGGCGGGAGATCTCGTCACCCTTGAGGTAGGCTGCTGAAGTGTCCGGGGCCACCAGTACCTCCAACCCTTCGCGGGTCTGTAGGGCGGCCTGCAGGGCCGGTTTTCCCGGCCGGTCCAGGTATTCCTCGGTGGTCGGGGCGACCTTGAGCTTGAGATGAGCTACCGCGGCCGGCGGCAGGCCCAGGGAAAGCAGCAGGGTCTGCACGCTGTTCTGCACTCCCAGGACATAGGCCAGGTTCTCGGCAACTGTCGAGGAGCCCGCGCCCCCGGCGTGGGACAGGACCGCGATCCGCCGGGTGCCGGTCACCGCCGTGGGGTAGGAGCTGCTGACCCCCAGGGTGGATGCAGCTAAAGGCTGCTGCAGAGGAGCCGTGTTGGCCAACCTGGCGCGCTCGGTCATCACTGCGCTGTAGCCGGCCTGGGCGATCTCGACCCACGAGACCGGGGCGACGTACACCCCGCGCACCACCGCCGAGGCTGCCCGGAAGACCCCTTCCAGGTCTTTGAGGGCGGTGGGGAGTACCACGATGGCGACCCCGTTCCAGGCTTGCAGGCGGGAGAGGACCGGCAGCAAGACGTCCGGCCCGGGTGCAATTTCCGCTCCCACGATCACCAGGTCTGGCTGCATCTGCTGTAAATTCGGCTCGAAAAGCGACCACTGGGTGGCGTGGGTAGCGAGCGAGAAGCGCTCGTCCGAGAGGAAAGCCGGCTGCATCTGGTAGAAGACGGCCTCGTGACCGGCTCCGGCCAGCATCAAAGTGACTTTATCGCCCATGAGCTAACGCCCCTCGTTGCTGCGGTCGTCGTTCAATGAGTTGTATAGGTCGCCCAGGTTGAGGGTCACCAGGTCGCCGGTCTGCAGCCCGCCGGCCGGCTCCAGGGCCAGGTGCAGCGCACCGAAATCGTTGAGGGCGGCCAGCAGCGAGGCCGGGTCGGCCCGCAGACCGGGCACCACTTCCACGACAGCGGTGGGCACGTCCAGCACCACCACACTGCTGCCCTGGGTGGCCATGGTCGTGCGTGCCGAGGAATAGAGCTGTTCTTCCGAATCGCCGGAGGGTAGCTCTTCGTAGCGGAAGGATTGGGGCACCATCAGCACCTTCAGCCCGCTGATGGCCAGGCGGGCCAGCGGTGCGGCCGGTGGGGCCGGGGTGGGCGTGGGGGTCGGCGAAGCGAAAAGCCCGGTCGTCTCCAGCGTGGGTTCGACCCCGGATGGGTAGTGCGCCGCGACCACCGAGACGGCGTCCTGCAGGACGTCCGGGGTCAGCAACCCGATGACCGTCACGGTCTGGCCCGGGCGCAGCAGCCCGGCCACACCCGAGGCCAGGTCGACGCTGACCGCCAGGGCCACGTGGCCCGGCTCCAGTTGGGAGGGGATTCCGGCCGCAGAGGCCTCGCCCAGGACGGAGGCGACGATGAAATCGCCCGAGGCGCGCCCCACTGCCAGGCTCTTGCCTTCCACATCCTCTACTTGAGAGAAAGCGTCCGCCGGTTTGGCCGCGGCCGGGATGGAACGCAGCTCGACCAGGTCCGCCGAAAGGATGGTGCCCGGCGCGATAGCGGCTTTGGCGACGACCACGTCCGTGGGGCGGATGAAGCCGTTGAGCAGGGCAATGACCATCAGGGCGATGATCACAGCCAGGGCAATGGCCAGGAAAGGTGAACGTTTCTTGGGCTCCATACAGGTCCTCCTAGATGTCTGCTTCGAAAAGGTGGTTGATTTCTTCCTCGGAAAAGGGCAGTCCCCAGCCCAGGGATGCGACGATGTCCCGGTCCGAGGGTTCACTGCCGGGCACCTGCAGCGGCCGTACCAGCACCGGCTCCATCTGGAAGACGTCCTCGCTGTAGCCCAGCTTAGCCACCGCGTAGGTCTTGGGGATGCGGGCCAGGTAGCGCTTGTAGTTGGTGTTGACCAGGCCTTTTTCGCTGCGCCCCAGGTGGGGCAGGATCAGGTCCCGATCGCGGGGGTTCTTGGTCTGGAAAACAAAGATGTTGGCGCAGGAAGCCAGGATGCCCTCCGGCAGCTCGTTGACCGTCTGGGCCAGGAGGTGCAGGAAAATACGGTATTTGCGCCCATCCCGCCACATGGACTGGATGATGGAGCTGACCGAGTTGCCGCCGTCTTTTGCATTACTGTCAGAGGCCGCCCCGCCGGAGACGCCGGCCAGGATCTTGTTGGCTTCCTCGAAGAAGATCTGCAGCGGTGGGAAATGTACCCCGGCCAGGCCTTCCCGCCGGCGGGCGACCGCGTCGAAATACAGGATGGTGGCTAGCAGCGACAGCAAGGCCGCCTTGGAGAATTCGTCCATCTCGGCCCCGCCCTCGATCACGCTCAATCCCCAGGGGTCGCCGGCGCTCCCGGCCAGGCCCAGATTTTCCACCGCCTGCGTGTCGGGTCCCGGCCCATACTGGCAGGCCATCTGGCCTTCGGCGAAAGGCTCCAGGCGCAGCAGCACACCTTCCAGGCTGGTCTTGCTGCTCTGGTCGTATTTGATGCCGGCCAGGTATTTGCGCAGCCGGTTGACCCAGTCCAGCGGGCTGACGTTTCGGCTGCGGTAGACCGCCAGGGCTTGCAGCTCCGCCGGGGACAGTTCCTCCAGGCGGGTGCCAGGCTGGACGGTTCCGGAAATATGCTCGGCTTCCCGCTTTTCGCGAACTAGGCGCGCCTCGGCTTCGCCCTGGAGGCTGCCCATTGAGCCTCCTTGCAGGGAGAAATCCGTGGTCAACACGCCCTGCTCCTGGTACAGCTCGGTCAGCGCCCGGCGCATGAAACCCAACTGGCGGGCGCCCATGCAGCCAGCGTTAGCGAACAGCTCGGCCACCAGGCTGCGGTAGCGCGAGGCGTCGATGCGTTTGGGCACCTGCAAGAAGTTCCAGCGCAGCGGCCGGGGAGCGCCTGGGTAAAGCTGGCGCACGTCCACCCGCCCCTCCAGTCCCGGCCAGCGCAGAGCTTTGCGCCAGCCCTGCCCGAAATCCAGGACGATGGTGCGGTAATGCCAGTTCAAGGTGGTCTCGTAGGCCAGCCGCTCGGCCGCCACCGACTTGCCGAAGCCGGTATCCCCCACGAAGGCCGAGTGGAAGTGGCGTTCAGGGGACAACTTGAGCAGGGTGTCCGAGAGCTGGCCGGTCTCGCTCGACCACTGTCGGCCCAGGATCACCCGGCCCGGCATCTCGGGATAAAAAGCAAAAGCAGGGGTGGCCTCCTGGGTGGTCAGGGCGGTGCCCTGTTCGAACATGCCCGGGGCGGTGTAGGCCGCCACCTGCAGCATATTGAGGATGGTGGAATCGGCGTAGCCGGAGATCACCTGGGGGATCTCCTCGACCCGCGTGGAAGGGGTAAACGCCCGGGCGTGCAGGGCGATGTAGGCGCTCTCCTCTTCGTTCAGGTCGCGCACCTGGACGCCGGTGACCACGTCTTCGGTGCCATGGAAAGCCTCGGCGATCAGGCCCATCAGGGCTTGCTTACCCTGGGGTGTGCCGGCCAGCGCGTACACGTCGGTGTAATAAGCGCCTTCCTGGCCGGCGATGTTCAGCAAGCGTTCCTGGGTGCGCAGGATTTGGGTGACCAGTATGGCCGGGTCGTACTGCCACTGGTGGCTGTTGGAGATCGAGAAGGAGGGGGCGATGGCCACCGACAGCCCGCTGCTGGTGCCCCGCCCGAGCGTCTGCCCGTAGGCCAGGCCGCTGCTCTGGCTGGCGGCGTCCGAATGGGTGGTCGCCTGACTCTGGGTCTGGGATTGGCTGGTGGTGTCCGCCACCGAATCGGTTTCGGACCCCGAGGTCGTCCAGGATTCGGAGTGGTTCTGGGTGACGGCTTGGGATTGGGTGTCCGCCTGGCTGGCCGTCTGGCCGTGGCTGGTCGATTCGGAGTGCATGTTGCTGTCGGCCGAACTGGCGCCGGAGCTGGCGCTGTCGGCCGAGCCCCAGTTCACACCACCGCCCAGCCCGATGCCCACCGGCTCGAGCGATCCGCGCAGTCCCCAGGCCACGCTGTCCGAATGGGAGGCCATCGAAGACACACCATCGGTATGGGACTGCCCGTCGGTCACCGTTTTGCCGTCGCTAACGGCGCTACCCTGGGTATGGGAGGTGCCCTGGGTAACGCTTTCGCCTTCGGTGATGGTGTGCGCCCAACCCTGGGTGGTGGCGTGCCCGACGGTGTGGGCCTGGCCCTGGGTATTGGCCAGCCCCTCGGTTTGAGCCACACCCTGGGTGGTGGACGAGCCGCTGTTCTCGGCATAGGAGTGTGAAGCCTGGTCGGCTACGCTGGCCACCAGGGCCGCCGGCAGCGATACCCCAAAGGCTGCCCCGCGGACGCCCTGCTGGAGCGAGGCCCAGGTGGAAGTTTCCTCGGCCAGGCCGGTCAACATGCGCAAAATCAACGGGATGGAAAGCGGCGAGGTCAGGGTGACGAAGAGGAAATCCTCGCGCACCTCGCTCATCCCACGGAAGAGCAGTTCGTTCTGCTGCATGGAATAGTTCTGAGCAGCCGGGTCGCTGTCCAATACCGGTTCGCCCAACGAGCGTTCCCCGCCGCGGGCGTTCTCGCGCGGGTCCGGGTGTCCCACCACCACCAGGGCATGGGGCATGCGTTGGAAGGCCGAAAAGATCCAGCCGGCCAGGCGTACGTCGACCGGCTCCAGGCGTAACTGGCGGTATGCCCCGGTCAGGGTGGAGCGCAAGGCCATCAAATCTTTATACGAGCGCGACCTGGCCGCTTCGAGGTCTGCATCGAAAGCGCTCACCCCATAACACTGCACGATCCCCACCGGGGATTCGCCGCTGAAGATGCCGGCTGCCAGGTAGACCAGGTTGACACCCGCCGAATACATACCCCGCAAGGCGGTGCGCATTTTCTGCAGCAGGCCGGCATCCGCCCGCGCTTCCAGGGGAATGTAGCGCAGCTGCAGCAGGCGCACCACCCGGTAGCCGGGGTAGGCTCGACCGCCTTCCTTTTCTACTACCTGGAACCAGAGGTAGTCCAACTGGTCCTTGCCATCCACGAAAGCCACCCCGGACTGGTCGACCTGCAGGTCGTCCGGCAGGTGCAGGGTGGCCCGTTGCCCTCGCAGCCAGGACGGGCACACCTGGCCGGCTTGATGGATGGTTTGGGATAATCGTTTCAGCATAAAATCCTCTCGTTGGGTCTTCTCAGCCCACCAGAAGCCTGGTGAGTTGAGAAGACCCCCGCAGCTCAAGGCCGCGGCAGGTACTTGACTTCCGGGGCGAACACCTCGATGATCACCGGCTTCCGGCGCGAGGCGCGCAGCCTCTTGATCAGACAGGATACAAACCAGCTTACCTGGGCCAGGAGCGCCAACAGCCCAATCCCGACGATGCCGCTCGCGATGGCGAGCCCGGCGTTTCTGCAGTCTTGCATCAACTCCAACATTTTTCCTCCGAAGGATGAATAAAGCGAACGGTGTGGAACTTCCAACGATGAGGGTTTGTTCTGCTCCCTCCACTTCTGTGCAGGGCAGCGTACGAGGCGTGCGAACCACGGTTCGCCGGTCTCGTCCACCGCCCTACCATCTCAGCGCCCACCCCGGTAACGCAGGGCTTGCAGGGCCTTCTCGACGCTGCCGGCCGGGTTGAGGATGGACACCGGGTTGAGGAAAACCTGCTGCAACAACATGGAAAAATATCCCAGGGGGATGACCAGCCACAACGCCCACAGGATGATGGTGGTCATGTTGCCGCGTGTATTGGCGATGACCTGCGCGGCGCTCTGTGAGGAACCGATCAGGGCGGCCCACTGATCGGAGGTCAGTTGGAGGGTGTAGGCCAGGTACAGCCGGCTGGCGATGACCGCCAGGGCGTACACGGCGATGCCGGTTTTGACGAACCAGAGCAGGTTGAACTGCTGGTTCTGCATGAGGACAACGGCCAGGGTGCCCAGCACCCACATGGCTGCCCCGATCCAGGGTACCGGCGCTGCCATGCCCCACTGCCCACCCAACCACAGCAGCAGGACCAGCCCGGTCATCATTTGAGCAGTACGGGTTCCTTGCAGCGTGCCGGCCCGTTCCCCCCGCAGCGGCCGGCCGGTGCGCTCCTGGACCAGGCGGTCCGGGATTGACACGACCAGGCCGGCCATGGCCATACTCACCAGCGCCGGGAGGTTGCCCACCAGCCAGTACAGCACCAGCAGGATGCCGTTGGCCAGGTAAATTGGCAGGTCGAGGAAGAACCAGCCCAACTGGGTGAGGAAGCTCATGGCTGATCGATCAGGGTGGTCAGGGTGACGTACACCTGCATCTGGCCGGTGGCGCTCAGCGAGCGCGGTTGGGTGACGGGTTGGCCGTTGAAGGTGGTGCCGGCCGTCTGCACTTTGAGGCTGAGATCGAACTTGCCCGGGTCGGCGAAGGGCACCCGGCCGGCCAGTGCCGAGGCCGTGCAGACCCCACCGCTGCAGCCGCCTGACCAGGCCGTCAGGCCGGGCACCAGGTTGAAGCTCTCCCGGTGGATGTAAGCTTCGTAATAAGCGCCGCTCAGCTGGTTCAAGATCCAGGATTTGCTGGCCGGGTCGAGGCGGGCGCCGGCCTGCACGTCCACCACCGGGTCGGGCAGGTATTCGACGTGATGTTTACAATCCACCAGGATCCGTTGGTGATCGGCCTTCCCGTCCTCTGTCAGGGAAGTGCCTGTTTGGCGGCAGTCGGCCGGCTCACCATCGCGCAGGTCGCGGCAGACCTGCACGTTCTGGTACACCGGCTCGTACCAGGTGTAGATCACCGGCGGGATCCGGACCGAAATTTCCACGTCGGCGCCGCGTTTTTGCGGGTCCTGGCCCACGACCAGCGGGTTCTGAGGCGCTACCTTTTCGATCAGGAGGGTGGGCTGCTGGAGTGTCACGCTGGGAGCGGCGCAGGTCTGGGGCAGGATGTGGTCGTCGACGATCCCCGAGCAGCCGCCCGGGATCTGCTCGCAGTTGGCGACCCCGTTCAGGTACAGCAGCAGACCCATGCGCAGGTTCAGGTCGTTCCAGCTCAGCATGGAGAGGTCGGTCAGGAAATCCAGCCCGGCAAAGCAGGTCCATACGTTGGCCTGCCCATCCAGAACCGCCTGCCAGAAAGTGTCCGGATCGCTGTACTGGGGGTAAGCCTGGCTGACCTGGTCCCAATCGATGTGGTCGCCGAGCAGGGAACCCAGGAACTCCGAGACCACGAATCCACCCAGGGCAAGCTGGCTGTCCACCTGTGCCAGGCCGCTCTCGACCGGGTTCATGGCCATCATCATGACCGTCAGAGGGGAGGGGAGCACCACCACGTCGCCATCTGGGGTTTCGTAGCGGTGGTAATTGGCGTCCAGGTCCAGCTCCAAGTCGAACGGCAGGGGAATGTCCATCCAGTCGGCTTCCTCGGTCGTCTCGCCCAGGTCGATCAGGTTATCGGTCAGCAGGTGACCATCCTCGTCCACGATCTGGTCCCAAGGAGAGCCAGATTCGTCTTGGGCCTGGACTGGGATGAGGACCTGAAAAAGCAGGGTGAAAACCAGGAAGATATAGAAGGCAATGCGTGGAAAGAATTTCAGATTCATCGGATCACCTCGAATCCCTGTCCAACCCGCCAATCTCGGCCGGCGTCAGGAAGCGGTCGAACTTCCAGGCGTCGTCCTCCAGGACGACCAGGGCATAGGCTTCATCCTGCTTGGGCGTACTGCCTAGCGTGGCATCCTCGAGTTGGATGGCCAGCTTCCAGACATGCTGGTTTGCTTCTATTCCTGGCCGGGGCACCATCTGGCTGTCCAAAATAGTAGGCGTGGTGAACGAATAGGTGACCATGAACTGTTGCCAGAGCTTATCCAATCCCAGCCGGTAAAATGCGCAGCCGCTCTCGGTGCTGACCTTGCAGAAGGTCTCAATCCAGGCTTGCTTGCCAGCCTTTTCGTCGATGCTAAAGAAAGCCCTGGCGCCGTTGATGGCAGCCGATTGGGCCAGGTCATCCACGGAAAGAGTTGGCGTTGGGGCAACCTGGGTTGCAGGGGACCATCCCTGGTAGAGCAGCAGCCCGGCCAGCAAGCCCAGGACGACGACCAGGGGAAGCAAGAAGGTTTTGAGATTGAAATGCATGGCTTTTCCTCCGGGGGTTAACAAAAAGCGACCACTTGCGCGAGGGGTCTGCTCTTCCGGCAGGTTTCGCGCAGGTGGTCGCTTCGTACGGGTGATCAGGTTTAGGGGCGACCGGTTGGCCGAAGGTATGGAGTTATGAATATAATATCATGCTATTTTAGCATTGTCAAATAAACTCTGAACTTTAGGAGCCTGAGTAGTTATTTTACCAGGATAAGAAAAAAGCTAAGAAACGAAAATCAAACAAAGTTAGAAATTTCTATTTGCAATTTACATTTTTGCTAAATGGTGAAGACATCTACTATCAATTTTTCCCAGGAGTTTTAGAAACAGTTTATGCAAAAGGTGTTCAAACAGCAATCTTTCTAAATAATTCCAAGAAAATTCTAAGCTTTGTGGTGTTAGAAACGATCAATTGAAGCCACTTTTGAAGCCCATCTTGTAGTATACTAACTTTATTAACCTTGACAAAGTGGGTAAACACAGCCGAGGTTCGTCGTAGTCTCGTTAAACAAGTGAATATTCACTGTACAACCGTTGAGCCAAGAGGGGACGACCATGATCAAAACATTGCTGAATATTGTCATCGTGTTGAGTATTTCCATCACGTCGTTTTTGCCGTTAAATGCAAATCAGGTGGATGCGACATCTGTTTCAGGTCATCAAGCTATGGTCTTGGATCAAATAGCTAAGAATGAAGAAGCCACGGATACACTTATACCGAGTGAGACGATGGAGGATATACAGACAGAAACCCCAACGGAATCCGTCACAACCATTCCTGCAGAACCCTCAAAGACAGAAACACTTTCCATCACCGATAATCCTGCTTCTACGCCTTCGGCAACTGCTGAGGAAACCAGTGCCCCCTCGCCAACTCTCTCTGAAACCCCAACAATTGCACTCTCCGAAACACCAATCGAAACACCCACTGAGAACTCCTACAACTACCATTGCTGAGACGCCCACCGAGACCCTTACAGAAACGCCCACCTCAACCCCTACGCCAGAGGAAACTTTGGATTTAGCGACGTCAAAGTTCGCGGCAAATATACTTCCATCGGTTGATGGGGGCATTGTTTTGACAGCCAGTCAACCTTATGTGGAAGTTGGGGACGCAGTCACGATTATGTGGGAAATATCGGAGGTCACCCAAAAAGTCGAATCTGGCTGGGCGATGCAAATCACTCTACCAGACGGAATGGAGCCTACTAAAGAAGATGCGCCTTATTTTAGCGGTAATATTGGCTTGTTCCCAATTGAAGAAGCATCAGGCAAAGTAACTGTACAAGTTCAGTCGCAATCAGTCGATAATTACCCCGTTACATTTGATCTTCTTCGAAAAAATGACACCCTGTATTCGAATGTATTGACTTTGTATCCTGCGACAAGAATTGGAGTAGCGGGTGGTCAGGTTGTTGCGCAATCTGGCAGAATTCAGCTAAACTTCCCGGAAAAAGCTTTTTTGGAAGACTTTTTTGTCGTAGTTTCATCGCTACAATCTGCCCAAAGATTCGATTTAGGCGCAAGTGACACAAATTTCGTGGTACAAGCCTTTTCCGAAGCTGGAGAATATATTTCGGGAACGAACCTTCCCTACCAAATTGTTTACCAGAATTTTCCAATTCTGCCTACCAATTCTAGTAAGGCACAGCCTTTTTATCGATACGATGAAAATGCTCAAAAATGGTCTGAAATAAAATCAGATGTTGATATCTCCAATGATTCTTTGTTTGTTTCGACGGAACAATTTGGCTCCTTTAGCTTTATCGAAACTGGACCTCAAGATGAAGAGTTGGGATTCAAAATTGATGCAGATCCAGGTATTTATATTCCCGGGAAACCAATACGGTTAGGGTGGACAATTAATGGCTTTTCTAAAATAAAAGACGATTCCCTTGCAGAGATTTCTATTGGGCTTCCGAATGGTGTCAAGCCCGTTTTAGCCGATTTAGCTTCAAGTGTGGATAAGGATGGGCAACTTGTAATCCCAGCCGATAAGCCGCATGGTGTGCTTATATTACAAATCGATCCAGATCCTGTTCTTCCATTAGATTTCCCTGTCCGTTTCCTGGTTGGTGATCAAATCATTTACGACAGTGTTGTTGATGTTGCCGGTGGTCAATTCCAGGCTGAAAAAATGGTCAATGGAACGATCGAGGATACTGATAATAAGGTAAAGCTTGATATTTCAACAGAAAGCATAAGCAAATCTCTTGTTTTTAGTGTTCGAAATCCGAGTCCGCACAAATTGCCGGGATATTCTTTGACATGGAATCCTATTGAAATTCTGGCAGTAGATACCCGAAGTGGTGAAAACGTTACTAAGTTCACGGAACCTATTACGATTTAAATCAATTACGATGATAAAGATATAGCTGGCTGGGCTGAGGAAGATTTAAAAATTTTTTACTATGATGAGACTATGGCCGATTGGTACCCGGTACCAACAGTTGTTGATACCGAAAATAACACTCTAACTGCGCAGGTTGATCATCTTTCTGTTTGGGATTTTAAAGCATCTAGTTGGCAGGGATATTCAGTTCCAACAGTGGATACTTTTCAAGTCAGTGATTTTACCGGGGCAGGCACATATTCACAGACTTTATGGACTCCATCAGGCCCGGCAGGGTTTCAGCCCGACCTTACCCTTTCGTATAACAGCCAGGTCATTGACGAGGGATCAGCGTACACTCAGGCATCCTGGGTTGGTATGGGGTGGTCGCTTGATTTCGGTTCAATTACGCGGAATATGCACGGGACCAACTCGAACACTGATGATGACACATTCAATATTTCAGCTGGTGGTGTTAGTGGTTTATTATTGCCTGTTTCTGTAAATGGGAATGTCACTACATTTAATACAGCGGATCAATCTTTCCTTAAAGTCCAAAAGGATGATAGCACAAATGTCTGGACGGCTTGGACGAAAGATGGATACATATACACCTTTAATCAACAGGCAAAGACAAACAAAACAAACGGTTGCGTTACCTCGACCAACGATCTAAATATGACTTGGCGTTGGTCTCTTGGCACAAAAACAGATAAATACGGAAATACAATCACCTATACATATGTCAATGAAACCAAATCATCTACCTGCCTAAATGTAGTGGCGGTTTATCCAGATAAGATTACTTATCCGAACAATCGTTACCGTATTGAATTTGTCCTTGGGGATCGGCACGATTATCAGTCATCCTGGACGGCTAACAATTCTACATACCTGTATTCGAAAAAGAGATTGACCGAAATAAGGATCAAAAACAACTCGACCGGAGATTGGAATGCAGCAACTACTGTGCGGAAATATGATTTCTCGTATGCAACAGATGGCGCCACGTCGAATGTCATTTATCCGAAATTAACCTGGACAGGGGGGACAAACGCCCGAACATCTACTTTGATCAGCGTTAGAGAGTATAGTGGTGATGGAAGCAGTTCATTACCCGCAACCACATTCACTTACGATGATTCAATGCACCTTACTAAAGTCAATAATGGCCAAGGCGGCCAGGTCCAAATGACTTATGAACGCTGGGCATATTTTGATGATATAAACGATAGTACGCGTTCCTTATATACTGCATTTGGAGAATTGCATCAAGAATGCGATCCAATTGACGGTCTGGGTACTGCCTGGGTCGGAGTTGTAAATTATTCGTACGTGCGTTGTGACGGAAGTATTCACTATCTTCAAGTTGGTCAAGATCCTAACATGTCGATAGGGCATCGTCCCATTCCAGAAAATGTGATTAAACCAGGATCCCAGTATCGGTTTGCAATTTATGTAAGGGCATTGCAGGGAACAACAGATACAAATTGGGGATTTATTGATACCTCCACAAATCAAGTGAGAATGCTCTATTCCGATGATTGGGTCGGTTCTATTGGTTCAACGATAACCAGTTTTGACGCCACCCTGGATATGCCGGTCGACTTCTCTCCTAATACTACGCTGCTTAGATTAGAGTGCGATGATTGTCTTGTACAAAAGCTACAATTTTCGCATTTCCCAACTTATTATCGGGTCATCACACGAACCGAAACCGATGCAATTACCGGAAAAAGCTATTCGTACAGTTATAAATACGATAATGCCGCACCAAATGTGGCTGCTAATTCTGAAGCAGTCGCAGCATCGAATGAGAACTATTCCACCCTTTACAATTACCCCATGACCGAGTATCGAGGAAATTCAATGACACAGGTTGTGGATAGCAACAATTTGGCAACCATTAAATGGTTCTACCAGAATGATGCGCTCAAGGGTCAGGTATATCGAACGGTGCAGATGCATGAAGATTTGTATTCCGACTTTGAATTTGAGCGGGATGGTGATGGCAACCCCCCTCCTGTCTCGAGTTATCCCAACTGGCAAGTGTACGGCGGAACGACAACAACCTTTGATGGAATTTATATGACCGATTTCGATGGCGCAATTAAAATCGATAGGCACATCGACGGATTGGTCGGTTGGTTTCCAGCGGTCGAGCAATTCATTATCCGACGGTGAAACTGCAATTGCACATTTCCGTTTGAGTGGTTCACCATCTACAGCCAAGGGTGAAGTGGGATTGGTCAACAGTAATGGATCGAAATTCTTCGGGGTCGTTGTCCAGCCTGAAGGCGGAAATCTGGTAGCAAAAGTACGATACAATGCCGGCTCAGGAACGGTAGATGGCCCCGTTTTGATAAGCAGTGGAAATTTTGAGCTAGATAAATGGTATGGCGTCATGTTAACGGTTGACAATAATGATGGTTTCGTCGCAAAAATCTGGCAAATCGATAATGGCGACGTATACGGTGAGGCAACCATTACGGGTTTTTCGTCTGATACCTGGAAGTTCCGCGAACGGATTAATACCGGCACACTTTGGCTCGATTCTTATTTTGAAGGTGTGGTGTATTCAATAGACTCCACAACCTATCAAACTGATGTGCAATATGACACTATTAGCAATAATGGCATCCCTGATTTGTCGGTAAATCCTACCTTAATGGCATTCAAAGACCTCAAAATAACTTGGTCACGTGCGGTCCAAACATATTCGAAGAAATTTGACCGAGGAGATGCAGCATGGCAAGGCACCAGCGAAATCTATCGATATGAGACCAGCGATCAAGACGGCCAGCAATATGGAAATATCACCAGGACAGAAGATTTGCATTGGAACGGAACATCCTGGCAGAAGGATCGCGCAACCTGGTCGAAGTATTATCCTAACACACAGAATGGTAAATACCTGGTAGGATTGCCAGGTTTTAAAAATGTTTACGACTGTTCTAATGGTACCTGTGACTACGAAGAAAGCAATGTGGTTTCTTCAGTATGGTACGTATATGATTCCAATGCGACATACAACCAGGCTCCATCGAATGGATATTTGACCGCGACACGCCAATTAGTATGTTTTGCTAACAACCTCGATCAATGTTATGAGGGTTATGATGATGAGGCACCCCGCGAACTTTTTATCGATGAGAGATTTACATATGA
Organism: uncultured Chloroflexia bacterium; assembly: GCA_963704755.1. Taxonomy (GTDB): domain Bacteria; phylum Chloroflexota; class Anaerolineae; order Anaerolineales; family Anaerolineaceae; genus Bellilinea. The sequence goes on along the minus strand of OY969938.1, from coordinate 2,477,117 downwards.
CAATTGGGGGAATCAGAATGATCATTTGACTTATACTGGGTATGGATACATGGATCCCCATACCGGATCAATTGCCGAAGCATATCAAGGACTTGCGGAAAACAAATTGTGCTATGGAGTTTTGGATAGGTCAAGCCAGCAATGCTCGGACGATGGCTATAGAACCTACTTGCAAGGGGAGATCGATGCTGCCGGTCATATAACTACCTACACTGTAGATAAGAACAATGGCCAAACCATTAGCATGGTTGACCCCAATGGTGTTATCTCCTATGCCACTTATGATTCCTTTGGAAGGCTCTTGACAATTAAACGACCGGGGGACAGTACCGGTTCTGAAACCGTCAAGGTAACATATACCAATTACACAGCCAGTCCGTTGCAACCATTTTGGGTAAAGATTGAACAAAAGATTTCCGGCACAACCTATAATGTGACTCGGCGATTTTATGATGGTTTTGGCGAGCTCATTCAGGAACAAACGGGTGGCGCACAGGTTACCAATGGCTCGAAAGACCTCGTTGTCGATACGGAATATGACACGAATGGCCAAATGATCAAGCAAACTGTGCCATACGAATTAGGATTAGCCGGTTCAAATCCATATCGGGGTCAATTGTTAACCCAACCACATACTACCTGGACATATGATGTCATCGGTAGAAAGGTCTCTGTTCAGGCCTCGGATGGCAACGCCACCCATTACTCCTATAGTATAAAGTCAACTACGACGACAGACGCATTGAATCATTCCACGACGACCCTTATGGACAATTGGGGAAGAACCGTGCAGGTTATTCCAGCGTCTGGGCCGGGAACGACATACACCTATAATGATTTGGATCAGCTCTTGACCGCTACATATGGTAGTGCTGTTACTTCGATAAAATATGATTATGCCGGTCGGAAAGTCTCGATGGATGATCCGGATATGGGTTCCTGGAGCTATGCCTACGATCCGCGAGGTAATCTATTGCGTCAGACGGATGCCAAAGGCCAGACAACTTGCTCATATTATGATTCAATAAACCGGAATACGGGAAAGTACTATACGACAGGCACAAGTTGCCCGGGTTCACCGACTTTGAATATATCCTATTTTTATGATGGGGGCACTTACGGTAAGGGTCATCGCACTTCGATGAGTGATCTGAGTGGCGGTACTTCCTGGACCTATGATACCCGCGGGCGTATGGTTAGCGAAACTAAAACAGTCACCGATTATGGGACATACAAAACCTTATGGAGCTACAACTCAGCCGACCTGGTGACATCAATGACTTACCCAGGAGATAACAACGGGGGGGCGGGTGAGACTGTTGCTTTTACATATACCCCTCAACTTACCACTAACACTGCTACGGGGACCAATCCTTACGTGGTCGAAACCCAGTATGACGATTCTGGCCGAGTGGACTTGCGTAAGCTAGGTGGTACGGTCTCAACACCAACTTTACTGCAAGATTATGTTTATTATGGTTGGACTGAGACGGTTGGCAGCCCTGCGGTTGGGCAGGGAGGACGGTTGAAACAATTAAAGGCCGGTACGAGCAGTGATACCACCTCGCTTATGAATTTCTCATATGTGTACGATAAGGTGGGCAACGTATCGACCATTGCCGACACGACGATGGGTTCTACTCAGACGCAAACCTTTACCTACGATACCCTCAATCGCCTGGCTAGTGGTCAAGCTAGTGGTGGTAACTATGGCTCCTATTCAAATGAAAGCTATGGCTATGATGGAACCACTGGTAACCTTATCAGTAAGGCCGGCACAACCTTGAGTTACAGCGCCACGACGGAAAGTTGTGCTGCGGGTGATCGCGCCATTCCTCACGCTGCTTCTGCAGCCGGAGATACGTCATACACTTACGATTGCAACGGGAATATGGTAAGCCGTACCACTGGCGATACCACTCTAAATCTGACTTACGACAGCGACAACCACCTGACCGGCGCCGGTGGCGCTGCCAGCGCCTCATATGTCTATGACGGTGATGGGAACATGGTCAAATCGGTGGACAATACCGGAACGACCATCCATGTCGGCAACTACTTCGAGGCTTTTATCCCGACGGTCACGCCAACACCAACCGATACCCCCGTCCCAACCCAGGTGGATACACCCATTCCAACCCAGGCGGATACGCCTGTTCCAACAGAAACAACCCCTGTTCCAACGACATTCCCAACAAATCCGGTGCTGGACGACTTCAACCGGTCCAATGGATCGGTAGGAAATAACTGGAGCGGTAACACCGGCGACTTTGCCATTTACAGCCAAAAGTTGAGAATGACCTCCAGCAGCGATGGGTGGGGATACCTGATCTGGAAAAACGATTATTACGAACCCAATCAAGAGGCTTATCTAACCATCGGCCAGATCAATTCCTCCTCCAACTCGATCGATGTATTCCTGAAGGCTCAATCCAATGTCGAGGGGACCATTGCCATGATCGATGTCTGGTTCGATCCCAGTTCCGATACCGCTCAGGTAGCTGCATACGAACTGGACAGTGGCTGGTATATTCCGGACAGCCCTGTTTCGGTGACTTTGCAAGCTGGTGACCAAATTGGCGGTGTGGCCACCGCAGATGGGCAGGTAGAGGTCTACCACAACGGACAGTTGGTTACGACAGTGGATATGTCTGGTTGGACGTATTATGCTGAAGGTGGATTTATTGGCGTTGCGGCAAGTTATGGCGACCGGATTGACGATTTCGGCGGCGGCACCACCACGCCTATGGGTTACCCCACTTTCCCCGAAACGGGCGTCCTGGATGACTTCAACCGGTCCAACGGAGCCATTGGCAGCAATTGGGCCCGCCAGACCAGTGAATTCTCCATCAGTAGCCAGCACCTGATCGAATCGACCACGAACGATTGGGCTTACATCCTATGGACCACATCCTATGGGGCCGATCAGGAGGTCTATTTCACCCTCAACGACATTGACCAGACCGGTGATGACATTGAGGTTATGCTGAAGGGCCAGTGGATCGATGCTGGGGACATCCCGATGATCGACATCTGGTTGGAGCCCGATGCCGGCCTGATTTCAGTGGCAGCCTATGATGAGACAATCGACGATTGGATTCTGGCAGGCCAGATGGTGGCCGTGAACTTCGCCGATGGCGACCGTATTGGCGCCGTGGCAACCGCAGACGGCCAGGTACGGGTGTACCAAAACGACCAGTTGATCCTCATGGCAGATGTGAGCGCCTGGCAGTATTATAACCAGGGCGGCTATATCGGGCTGGCCATGACGGATGGAAACATCGTGGACGATTTTGGAGGTGGTTCGATCTCCGGCGAAATGAACACGATGTCCTCCTCGGCCAGTTCTTTTGGCCAGCAGGTCTTAGATTGGCTGGGAAGCCTGTTCAGTGGTAGTAAGACGTCTGAACCACCGGCCGGAGCTAACGATGACTTCTTATTTGCCCGAAAAGAAGTCACTGAGGCTCAACCACTGACCGACATGTGGTCCAGCCGCATTCCGGCACTTCAAGACCACAACCAATCTGAAGTGGTCGGATCGAATGATCTGGTGTTTGATACTGGCGCTCACCTGGGGTTGGGTGTATCCCCGGCAGCATCGGTTAGCGAAATGATCCAGCAGGTCTGGCGATGGATTGCCGGCTTGTTTGGTGACGGGAATGCGGACGTGACGGCCAGCCAGCAGCAGGCGGTTGCCCAACCGGCAGCGCAGGCAGCCGTTCCGGCCGGACAAATCTATCGCAATTATGTCTATTCCGGCGGCCAGCGGGTGGCATTACGCGAGTACACCGCCTCGACCAACACAGTGTACTACCTGCTGGGCGATCACCTGGGCTCGACCAGTGTGGTGGCCAACGCAGACGGTACCCCGCATAGTAAGCAGTTGTATAAACCCTGGGGTGAGACGCGCTACACCAGCGGAACTCTGCCAACGGACTACCAGTTCACCGGGCAAAGGAACGAAGACTCGATTGGGCTGTATTACTATGGGGCCAGGTGGTATGATCCGGCATTGGGTCGATTTATACAAGCCGATACTATTGTGCCCGGTATTCGAAACCCTCTTGAGCTTGATCGCTATGCTTACGTAAATGAAAATCCTCTAAGATACAATGATCCAACAGGACACTGTCCCCTTTGTTTAACAGCTGTAATCGGCGGAGCAGTCGGTGCAATCGTAGGTGCAGTTGGATATACGGCGTACACAGTTGCAACCGGCACTGAGTTTAATACGGGGCACATGCTTCTTGCAGCTGGTGGAGGTGCTGTTGCAGGAGCTTTGATTGGAACAGGTATAGGATGGGCGGCAGGAGTATCTGCTGCTGAAGCAACTGCTGCAGGTGTAACCGCTGCCGGAGTAGTTGAAGCGGCCAATACGGTGTGCCAAGGAGATATGTGCGCAGGAGAAGCTCAAGATGTAGAGCAAGCAGCAACTAACGCGTCTCAGGTGGTTTATAGAGGTTTAGCTACAGGCGAAGATCCATCAAATGGTTTATTTGCAAGGGCAATAAATTCAGGAAATTCGGCAGTAAGTCATGTAGCCGGAAAAATTCAAAGTCAATGGATCTCTACTTCAAGGGACTTGGGATTGACGCTGGAAAAGTGGGGAAAAAATGGTGTGGTTGAGATTAATTTGGCGAAAGTAAATTCCCAGATCGTTGACTTTTCTAATGGGATACCTGGAAGTAAAGGTACAATGTTATCTAATTGGGCTTTAAAGTATCAGGAAGTATTAATTAAAAATTACATACCTCCTGAAGCGATTGTCAGAACTATTTTTCAAGCGAGGTAAACCTATGGATTTCCAAACAGTAATAAAGGAATTGGAAAGAGCTTGGGATTTGAACGATGGTTTTTTAGGAGGCTTAAGAGAAGGTGTTTACAGGCATGATGAGTTGGAAAGACTTGTTAATACGCTGAGGTCAATAGAATTAACAGACCCCGAAAATATCGATAAGCGATTAGTATCTTTGACTTGGTTCATTCCAATATTCTTGACTTGGCAAAAGGAAAGATTGACATCGCAAAATATTGATGTTTCTCGGATTGATCAAGCTATCAACCGAATTGAAGAAGTACTTGAAAAAATCCTTGGGACACCTTGATGACCTTATGGACTTGAGAAAACCTGCCTCAGAATCTAACCTTCTATATTTTTCAGTTGACTTCGATGTAAATTTACCGAATTAATAGTTGGTGGCGGGTATGCGGCAATATTGGAATATCTACTCATTATGGATTTCCTTAAGTCACTAACAGCTATTACGGTATACCGGAAAGGACTATGGGGTCTCATCATAGCTTTTTTCGCCTATGCAAATCTTGCATTTTTTTTATTGTCCGCTGTATTGAACTTTTTCGATATAGATGAAGACGCTATCTTGGAGAAGATATTTTGATTGATAGGCCTGATTTGATCGTTCATTATTTCGATTTTTTGATGACTGAATTCAAATTTCTCATTAAGAAAAAGAATTTGATCCCCCCAAGAATGGGAAATACTCTCGTGATTTTTCATTTATCTAAGACGGAACTCGAAAAAGTAGTAAACGAGAGGTAAGCATTGCTCATCATTGGAGATCAACAAGAACCAAGAGAAAAATAGTTTGACTTCATTGACGTAATCAACTTCTTTGTCCATCTGAAGTTGCCTACATTTTTATACACAGACCAAAGTTATCACTTGGGATGCGGCAGTTGAGCTTCAATTGAGAAGGACGGCATTTATGCTTAGATTTTATTGTATACCCTTGTTACAAGACAATTGGGATATAAAGAAAGAAATTAAGACAATTGAAGCAAAACGAATTACTAATATGATCAAAAGACTAAAAGCAATACTTACGGATTGACTAACCCGAAACGACCTATTTGAACTTGTGACAACCAATTCAATATCTTTATCCCGGTTGCAAAGCCTCCTTTACGCGTCGGTGTTGAATGATAAACGAGGATTCTTAGTACTTTTTCGATTGACAACAGAATGGCCTGATTTGTATACGCCAGATTTTTTTCGAATAAAGGATGAAAAGATTAGCAATGGAGATAATTCATCATGTAAGTTTTAATACCCTTTCTTCGCAAGACCTTTTGCCTATACTTATTGATCTTGGCATCAAAACGAAGACTACAATACTTCCTGGCGAAGGGGGTTCTGTGGTGACTTTTGATATTTCCGAGCATGATTTCCAGTGGAGACAAATATTACCTCTTCTAAAGAGATTTTTGGGGTTCAAAATTTACAGCGATAGAGATATTTTTGAAACTTTTTTTTCACAAGACGAAATCCGAAATGCTGAATGGGTTCGCTTGATTTCCATGTTTGAACAAGGCTATCCTCAACCAAAGGGCAATTGGCCATTCACACAAAATAGCTTAGAGAACGTTTGCCCAAAATGTGGAATTTATGAGCAAAAAAATCCCTTGAGACTTTACAAAGAACCAAATTTGGGAAGGAAGTCATTCATGTCACTAATTGGTGTAGGTGAACTTTTTGCTACATCTTTAGTTTTTTCCACTCTCGATAAAGAGGATATAACCGGTTTCGAAAAATGGAATGCAATCATTCACAAGACAAAAAAATCATCGGAAATAGTTCATCAGTTATACATTCCCGGGATTGCAGAACCCGGTATTGTCGGAACGGAAAAGATGAGGCAAGTTTCATGTCCGGTTTGCGGAACTATTAAATATTTTCCGCACGAAAAAGGTATAATGCGAATTAATCGGAAAGCGTTAAAGCAAAACATTGATTTTTTTCGAACATATGAATGGTTTGGTTCCGGTGTAACAGCTTTTCGGGAAGTTATCGTTTCTAATAAGGTTGCTAATCTCATTTTAGATCATGGGTGGGTTGGGATAAGGATGAAGGTGGTTGAATTAGTGTAGATCATCGGGTAACCTCAAAATAGATTTTACTAAGAGCAAAAATATTGAGGAGGTCCAGGTTTTTCGACACGAGATCAAGGTAAGTTAAGGTGGGAATCTCCTTTCTGAATTTGTTAAGATTATTCGGTTCGACAGAACCTTAAAAAATTGCCAAGCGCTAATGGTACAATGGCGGACCGCGTGCAGAGGATAGGGCAACGATGCCGACCGACCTGAGCGCCGCAACGCAGGCCAAACGGCAGGGCAGAGAGACTGGCAACGGTCTGTCTGCCTTCTGTTCTTCCTGTCCTGCCGGTGGCCCTAAAAGCGATAAACGGAATATGACGCCGACCAGTCTGCTGGTCTACGAAAAGTATACTTGGGCCAGGTGCAGTAGCCCAGGGCTTGGCGGGGCTTTCCAGGTTATAAAAGGACAGGTAACGGCCAATGTCCAGGCTGGCGCAGCGAGGATGCTCATATTCGTTCAGGTAGACCTCCTCGTATTTGACAGAGCGCCACAAGCACTCGGTGAAAATGTTGTCTGGTACCCAGTCACGGCCATCCATACTGATTTGCATCTGAGTATTCTTCAGCCGGTCGAGATATTGCGGACTGGCAAAATGATTGCCCTAATCACTATTCCAGATCTCCGGCCTGGCCAAAGTCAGCGTCCAGTGGTCAGTGATGGCTTCCGGCTGGCAATACGAATGCTGCAAACGCCGGAGCCGCTGACCCAGGCGGTCCAATTCAACATCCCGGCGGCTCCACTCAAAGAGCTGGCCAGGATCTTGCCGGATAGCCAGGTAGCGGCGCAGGGCGCGCTCCGCCTGAGGCGAGAGATAGACCAGCCGCTCGCGCGAACCCTTGCCGTTGACCACCATTCGTGGGCGAGGTTCGTCCAGGTAGAGGTTGGTGAGCAGTAAGTTGGCTGCCTCACCGATGCGCAGTCCGCAGCGCAGCATGAGGATAAACATAGCGCGGTCGCGCATCGCTTCGGGGACGCCAGACTGGATTGCCCGGTCGATAACGTGGAAGAATGCCTGGAGTTGATTCGCCTGGACGGGGCGAGGTAGACGCTGGCGCTCGCGCAGCAGGTGACGTTTGGGCAGCACCGGGCAGAGCAAGGTGGGATCCTAGTCGGAGAGGAAGGAGAAGAATGAGACCAGTGTGGCCAGGCGGCGGTTGATGGTGGTGGGTTGGAACCCTCGCGAAACTTGCAGGTTGACGAAGCGGTCCACGTCGCGGAAGGTAATCGCGGCAGGGGCCGCATCCCCAACCAGGGCAGCGAACTGGTGCAGATCGTAGCCGTAGTCCTTCCAGGTGCGGCTGTGCGGATTACGGCGGCGCACCCAGTTGACGAACAGATCGATCTCGGATAGCATGAGGACACCTCCTGAGCAGCAGAATTTTGGACTGGTATCCTCATTCTACGCCCAGGAGGTATTCTAACCATTAGGGAGGAGAATTATCCGGTTAAGATAAGCGATCGGCATTGGGTCGATTTATACAAGCCGATACTATTGTGCCCGGTATTCGAAACCCTCTTGAGCTTGATCGCTATGCTTACGTATATGAAAATCCTCTAAGGTACAATGATCCAACAGGGCACTGTCCCCTTTGTTTAACAGCTGTAATCGGCGGAGCAGTCGGTGCAATCGTAGGTGCAGTTGGATATACGGCGTACACAGTTGCAACCGGCACTGAATTCAATACGGGGCACATGCTTCTTGCAGCTGGTGGAGGTGCTGTTGCAGGAGCTTTGATTGGAACAGGGATAGGATGGGCAGCAGGAGTTTCTGCTGCTGAAGCAACTGCTGCAGGCGTAACTGCTGCTGGAGTGGCTGAAGCAGCCAATACAGCCTGTCAAGGGGATATGTGCGTGGGAGAGATTCAGGATCTTGGGCAAGCCGCGCAAGAAGTATTACCAGCAGTTGAAGAAGCTCTACCACAAACAGAAGGAGCAACAAATAGAATCGTAACCATTATTGGAAGATTTCCTGAAAATAAATATCTTGCCGAAAGAACAGGTGGAAATTTCCTTAACACATCTATGAGGGTCTGGAATACAATGAATCCCGAAGAACAATGGGAGAGAAATAAACAATGGTTACAGGAAGCTGATATCAGAGGTGACGTGTTCCGAATAGCATCTCCAATTTCCAAAGCAGTCCCGGGAAGTGGTTTTGCTAAAGAATTGGATTACTTGTATAGTATTGGCTACCGTGCTACAGCGAATTTTTCCTATTTATATAAGCTTGCAAAACCGGAGTAATAATGATGAGTGATAGATCCGACTTGGTAATCCAATATTTTAATTACTTAATTTTAGAATTCGGTTTCCATATTGAACAGAAAGAATTTGATCCTCAAATTATGGGAAATACACTTATAACATTTATATCACCTGAGATAGGAATTGAAATCGTTATAGACAAGAATCAGGTATTGCTTACTATAGGGGATCAGAAAGAGATCAAAGAGAAATGGCTTGAGTTTACCGATGTTATTCACTATTTTTCACCATCAGAAGTTCCCTATATTTTTTATACACAGACTGATACTGTCAGTTGGGATGAAGCCGTTGAAGCTCAACTAAAAAGAGTAGCCTTTATGCTTAGGCAATATTGCACACCTCTGTTGCAAGGAGATTTAACAATGAAAGAGAAAATAAAAAAGATCGAGGCCATACGAGTATCGAACATGTTGGAAAGATATAAAAAAGGCACTATAGATTGATCAACATTAATGGATTCGTATCAGGTCAGAAGTATTCACTTAAATTACTTATCCATGCGACAGGACGAGTATAAGAGAATTCATATATGCGGAAGAACTGATGTCAATACCAGAGATCATGATGAAAAAGAAACTACCCAACCTCTACAGGATGCAATCTATGAGAATTTCACAGCATCTGAGATATTGAGTGAATTGGTGATTGCGTTGGAAGAACTACAATAAAAAACGAGCAAAGAGTATTTAGATCCTCATCGGGTGAAAATAACCAATGCGATTCATGGTATCCGAAAAGCATTTAGTAAGGCCAATCGTCCTGGATAAGGTTAATACTAATTAAAAGGGGATAATGTTCTGAAAGGTTATTTCACTACCCAGGTTGTCGAGCTGAATTCGGGTAAACTGCACGGTGTTCTAGTTATCCAACAAGTTCCACACCATCATTGCATAGGCAAATTAGAAGAAATGGTAAACCGCCAAAAGGAGACCACAGGTAGATGATAGGGATATGTCTGGGCGATTTGGGAAGATTAGTCATGATTTTGTGTGTTGGTGAGGTCCAAGAGGTGTGCAGACTAATGAAATTGCCTTATGGCTTAAATATATAGACAAATTGATGTACAGATTGCTACCAAGAATAGAATAAGTAACCCAGGCAGGCGATGCGACTCAAAATTTCGCCATTTTATGTGAGTGAATGCCATTACTCCCATAACACTGATGACGTGACAAGCTAAAAACACTAAGAAAAATGTATTCACTGGCCAGATCAAGCAAAGAACAGTCGCGCTAACTGCATCCGCCCCACCCCACCAGCCCAATTCCCATGCAGCCCAGAAGGCCGGGATTGCCAGGCCGGCAATTGGATTGGCAGGAACGGCCCACCATAATGCCGCCAGTAAGAAAGGCACCCAAAATTTTATAGCTGCCATCCCCTGAACATGAAGCAACTTAGATATCCACTCCCGTTCACTCACGATCGCAGCCACAACCGCCAGAACTGCCAGTGACCAGCCTCCGGACAGCCCCCGGTAAATGATGGCCAAAATCAGGGGGATCACCACCCAGGCGCTGTGAGGAATTTCGTTTTTGCGGAGGTCGAACCAAGAAAGGATCCCCAGCCATACCAGAACGGGTAGGAACAAATAATTTTCCATAGATTTTCCCAATCTAAAAGACTTTGATGGTAAAGTGGTAACTACGGCAGGCCATGCACCGGGTACCAATCCACTTCCCAGGTCACGCTACCAGTCTGGTAGTTTTGTCCCAACTGGTCTTTCACTTCTGCCCAGGCTATCCAGGTGCCTAGCTCCGTGGTACCAAAATCAGGATCGCCGGTGTCCTCAGGTGAGATATTCCAGGTAGCACCTTTCCTGGAATAGTTCGTCACTTGCCCGGAAGGTGCCCGCACGTGCACGACGATCGAATAGGGTGTCTCTCCTCCCCGGACGGTTCCCGATAAGGTCTGGGCCGACTGGTCCACTTCGGATGAATATAGAACCAATTTTGCATATGCTGCCGAAATCGTTCCTCGCAGCGGATCGACCACCTGCACCTGAGCCGAGTCCTGCACTGTTCGAACTCCGTTGGTGCAGCTAACCGTGTAGGAGTAAGTCCCTGGAGAAACGTTGGAGTAATTTTGTTCACCATTGACCCCGATGGTCCCGCTTAGGTCGTCCTTCGCCTGGCACGAGCTGGCGTGCGTGCTGTTCCAACTAACCATGTACGCCGCCGGCGAGGGCAGGGTCAACGGACCATCCTGGCCGTTCACCTTCACGTCCACCGTGGGTGGGTCCAGAATTGTCACGATGACTTTATCCGTTGCAGATGCTCCATGACCGTTGTTGCAGGTCATCGTGTAGGTGTAGGTACCGGCGTTCATGCCGGACAGGTTCAGTGATCCGCTCAGGCCTGATCGCCCGGCCAATCCATCCTGGCCCGAGCAGCTCACCGCTCCTTTGGAACCACTCCAGCGTACCGTGTAGCCGGCCGGGGCCGAATAAGGCGGAGGGCCGTGTGAATTGTCCACCGTCACGCTAACAGCCGGAAGGGCATAGATGGTGGCCTTGCGGGTATCCTTCACCGACGTTGCACCGTTGGAACAAGTCATCGTGTACTCGTAGGTCCCCGCCGGCTGTCTGCTGATGGTAACCTGTCCGTTGAGCTGGGTCTTGCCGGCCAGGCTGCCCGACCCGCTGCAGCTCGTGACGTTGGAGCTCTTCCAGGAAACGACGTAGCCGGCTAGCTCGTTGGCGCCGTAATCCGTACTCGCCGAGTTGATCTGTACCTGCACAGTGGGGACGCTTACATTGGTCGGGTTGTAGGCCCACACCATCGTGAAGTCCTCGAAGTCGATATCATCCGAGTAGGCCGTCCCGTGATAGACCCAATCCCCGTCGAACTGGGTATTGTCTCCCCAGCACTGCACACCCAGGGAATTATTTCCCCAGGAAACCGAAGGGGGCTTGATGATGAAGGCGGTCACGTTGTCCTTCCCCATGGAAGGGTTGCGGGAGGTCATGTCGTTGAGGATGGCATTGTAGATGCTAAAGACGTTCCAGGAGAGGAAGCGGGCCGACCCGCCCATAGCGACCATGATGCTGTTGAAGGGGTGATTGCCGACGCCACACTCGACGTCGCTGCCATCCAGGTTGACCACCCGCGGTGGCAGCCAGCCTTCGCCCTCATACCAGCCGCTGTGGTTGCCCTCGACTTCCTGTTCATAGACGGTGATGTTGTATTTCTCCCCGGCGATGATGCGGATAGGGGTGTCGAAGCGGTTGAGGCCGGAGGTGTTGGGATACCAGGTGGCCTGGTAGCTCCCACCACCGGATCCGCCCCCCAAGCGACTCAAGGTCACGGTGAAACGGATCTGGGGGATGCCGCCCTGCTCATAGATGCTGAAATAGCCAGTGTAGGGCGCGACCCAGCCGCTGTAAGTGAAACCCGGTGAGCGGTCCTCGTTGTGAGCCGGCGCATGGGGATCCCCGGAGGTGGGGTGCGCTTCGTGAGCCGAGACCGGCCAGGTGGACAGCATCGCCAACGAGACTGCCAGAAAGGCGGCGATGATGGTCCGCGTTCCTTTCCGTTTCATTGCGCCACCCCGGCGGCAGCAAAGGCGGAAACTGTTTTACCCGTGATCCCCAGTCTGTCTAGCAGTAGCCAATTCACCGGGATTTCCAGGTAGACGCCCACGGCCGGCTCGCTGCTGCTCCAATCCCCAAGACCTTCTCCTAATCGCACAGATTTGGGTGGATAGCCGGCGACCGTCCCACCTCCGGGATTGGGCAAGACACGCACATCCATCGCGTAATCGCTAATTCCACGGGCATCCATTTCGGTAGCCACCAGGTTCTCAGCGGTGGTTTGGGCGGTCGTTTCCACCAGGCGGATGTCACTGCTCTCGCCAACCGAGGACCAGTCCCTACCCCTGGACGCGCCGGCCAGGGCAGCTTCCTGGGCCACGCTATAAGCCCAGTTGCGGGCGGCGAACAGGCGGTAGACGTCCACCAGTCCGCCGGCTACGATAACAAAAAGCAGCGTCGCCAGCAATCCCCAGGCAGCAGTTTGTGCCCTGCGGTCGGTGATCACGGGTAGCGCTCCACGATCCCCCAATGCCGCACCCGGATCGTGACCGGGCCGTTCTCCAGAAAGGGGATGTCGGCGTCGAAGGGAGCCGAGGCCTCCAGGATAAAGGCCGTACCGAAAGCACTCCCCGCCAGCCAGGCCGCAGTGCGCGTCGTGCCGGCCGAGTCGTACACCTTGAGGGTTACCGCCACTTGCCGGCCCATCACATTTTGATCCAGCGACTGCTGGATGATACCGCTGGCAAACGTCCACTGCCCGGGATCGAGGGACAGGGCCCGGGCAGCTGCTGCGGTGCCGCTGTCCAACGCCTGGCGAACGGCTACCCCCTGGCTAAGTTCGATCCCACCAAATATCAGCAAAGCCATGAGCATGACCACCAGCAGGGCTTCGACCGCGGCCTGGCCGCTCTCCCGGTTTTCAGGAACCCAGTTCCGTGTTGACATTGTTGAACTGCCCCTGCAAGGTGACAAAGATCTGCCAGAGCGCCCCACCTACCAGCGCGATCAGCAGCGCCAGGATGACGATGTATTCGGCGATAGCCTGTCCATTGCGGTCATGGAGCATTTGACCTCCTTTGAATATCCGAATAAATTGACGCATGAACGAAAAACGATGGAGTTTATGGATGGGCAGCCGGGACCGCAATACTCTCGATCCAGGTAGCGACATTATTCCCTTGGGCGCCAATATTGGTCAGGATGCCCCACACCGCCACCGCGCCGAGCACGACCACGATGGCCAGCACCACCACAAATTGCGGGATTTCCGATGCTTTCCGATCAGATAACAAGACAGACCTCCGTAGAGAAATTGGGTTAGAAACCGCCGCCGATCGCGGTCCCGGCCAGCGTTTTGAGGATGCGGTCGACCAGCGGATAGAACAACAAGATGACGATGGGACCGAGCAGGAAAGGGGTGGCTAGCAGCGTGATTTTCAGCGGCAGGTGCTGGATTTGCTCCTCACTTTCGGCCTGGATTTCCTCGTTGAGCTCATCGATGGCGCCGGCCAGGGCCTGGTCGATGCCGGCCACACCGGTTGATTGTTGGGCGGCCAGGATGCGTTGGTAGACCCGCTGCAGGTGTGGGGATTGGAGAGAGGACGCCAGGGATTGGATGACGTCCACCCCGCTCCTGGCCAGTCCACCAGCCAGGCATTTGCCAAGTTGCCGGTAGGGGGCGGATGTCTCCTGGGTCGTCCGAGAAATATTTTCAAGGCCAAGTAACAGCGAGCTGGCCAGGCTCATGTGGATGCGAACGTCGATCAGTAACTGGCGCACCTGCCCGGGCAGAAAACGGCGCTGCTGGTGCACCAGGTAGCGCCGGAGTGCCCAGGACAATAAGGGAAAAGACAAGAATACAAAGCGGGCCCAGGAAACGGCGGATCCAAGGAATGCGAACCCGGCCAGCCCCAGCAAAGCAGAAATGGCATAGAGATTGGTCCAGGAAAACCCTGCCAGACCTGTTTCGATTTCTTCGGGAAGACCCGGGCCGGCTTTCTTCTGGGAGAATCCCAGGGCAACCAGGCGATTGCGCCGGGAGGCACGCAGGCGTGTCCAACGTTTGCCCCACTCGAAAAGTGTTGAGGCCAGGGCATGAGTGATCAGGCCGGCGCCGATGGCCAGGGATGCTCCAATGAAAAGCGGAATGGATTCCATCAGAAACCCTCGCCACTGCTCAACTGGTAGATTTCGAATTCGAAATACAGGCTGGCCAAAATCGCGCAGAGGATCAGGGTGGTCAGCAGCACACGGTGGGAGGTATCCTGCAAAAAGAAGTTGCGCCAATCCGGCGAGAGCAGGACAAACCCGATGGCCGTGGCAACCACGCCCTGCAGCAGGCGGACCGTCCCCCGCACCAGCGCCAGGGTCTCGCGGATTTTGGACCGGATCAGCTTCTGCCGGTGAGTTTCCCTCTCCAGTTCCTTCAACAGCGCGGACTGCAGGTCTTCCGTGATGTGTGCGCTGTTGGCGATCAAGACCCCCAGCCGGGCGGTGACTTTCCCGGGTAAGACGCGCAGAGGTTGGACCGCCTGGTCGGGCGGCTGGCGCATCTGCAGCCGGTTTGCCAGTTCTGCGAAGGCCTTTTTCATGGTTCCTACCGGCAAATCGATACTCTGGATGGCACTTAGCAAGGAATGATCGACTTCCAGGAGCGACCTCAACTGTAAAGAGGCCATCTCGGCGTCCTCGTTGACGCGGTTCTTGTCCGCCTGCCGAGCTTGAAAACGCATCCAGAAAACGCCCAGGCCACCTATCAAGATCACCAGGGGGGATAACAAGAAATCGTGAACCCATATGGCCAGAACGGGGATTGTGAGGATAAGGACCAAGGGTTTCCAATCGATGGGAGTATCGTTTTTACTGCCCGCATTCCGTACCATCCCCAGATCCTGCAGTTTACCCTGCGTCCATCTCTTGAAGACCCGCTGCCATAATTTCGTAACCAGCTCGATGGTTCCGCCAAGTATTCCGGAGCTCATCAATGCCACGCCGGCGACCAGCAGGGCAAAAGCGAGGTTCAGGAGCAGGCTAAAACGGTTCATATGTGCCCCTCAATAAAAGGAGTTGAAAATTCCCTGGGTTGGATTTCCGATTATGGGCCGGGCTTCTTTTGGAAGTGGTTAGCTGGATCGACAAAGACGTGTCAGAAAACCGGCGAAATGTGAAAACAGTACATAGTTCCCCGAAAGACGCACGCACCGGATATGGATGTGGTGCTAATAACCCCAATATGGGCTGGTTGACCTTGATGAAGACGAAAACCAGGCAGCTGGCAATAATTGCCACGAGCAAAGCAATTACCGCCAGCTTGAAAAAACGCCTCCAGGGGATGGATCTCATGCCGCTTCCTTCTGAAAAGACCGGAATGCGTTTTCCAACCTTACGCCGGTATTCTCCCCCTGGGTTTGATACAGGTACTTGAGGGAATACTCTCCACGTTCGTCGAGTCCTTCGAGAATTGCGATGGCCTGGAGAGATCGCTCGACACGCTCACCTTTGCGTACACGGCCCATCAGGGCAACCACGTCGACGCCCGAAGCGACCATCGAGCGGATGGCCAGCAGGCCCAGCTCAGGCGCTGCGGCCAGGGCCAATTGTTCCAGACGCATCAAGGCCTGTTCTACCGTCCCGCCGTGGATCGTGGTCAGTGCTTTCCTCCCCAGGCAGGTGGCCTTGAGGTATTGCAGCGCTTCCGGCCCCACCACTTCACCGATCAGGATGGCGGCCGGGTTCATACGGGTGTAGATCACGTTCAGAACCCAATCCAGGGTAACGCCGGGTGCACCGGCCGGCAGTTCTGCCGGCGCGATAGCGCGCAACAGGAATGGGCGCTGGATTTCCAACTCCCGAAAGGTTTCCAGGGCTGCAACCGGTGCGTAATCAGGCAAGAACCCGGAGAGGGCATTTAGCAGAGTGGTCTTGCCTGAGCCCATTTCCCCGGCGATCAGCAGACTGCCCGAAAGGGTGGCAGCCATCCAGGCCAGGAACCGGTCGGGAGCTTCACTGAGTTGTCCAATACGAGCGCGGACATCCGGATTGGCAACCGGGTCCCAGGCTCTGCTAAAAGAAGCTTCCCTATTCGCAAAAGTTCCTGCCTGTTCCATCTGTTCGAGGGATTTGATCCGCCGGCCAAAGGTGCGGATGTTGATGGCCGTCCCTTCGGTAGAAAGTCGTGGAATGATGGCGGTAAACCGTTCGCCACCCGGCAGGTCGACCAACACGGCCGGACGGTCGCCCCGGATGGTGGCGCCGCCCTGGTCGGCCACGTGGATGGCCAGGTCCTCGAAATAGCGGTCGTCGGCCAGCTTGCCCAGGTAATGAAAGACACCATCGTATTCGACCGCTACCTGTCCCTGGCGGACGAATATTTCCTCCACGAACGGGTCGCGTAAAAGCTGGTCCAGGATGCCGATCCCTGAGAGGGCATCGGTGACGATCTGCGCCTGGCGGTTGATCGCCGGGATGAGAGTGCCCTGCTCAAGGAGGATAGAACGCACCTCGTTGAAGAAACGCCGGCGCTGCCCGGGATCCGCCTCTCGCCAGGAAGGTGGCTTGATCATCCGGCTGACCAGGGCTTCACGCGTGCGCTGGATCAAGGCCTGGTCCTCAGCGGTCAAGGGGACAACTTTCGGGAAATGACTTTCGCTCAAGGGATGCCCAGCGTCGTCCACAACAACCCTCCTTGCTTTTCGGATAGCGCTACAGCAGCCAGCACTTTTTGGACCAGGTCAGGTTCGAGCGCCAGCGTCAAGATTTGGACCTGCTCGACCTGGTTGCTTCCACTAAATGTACCGGCTTCAGCCTGGGTATTGGCAGGTCTGGCCTGTGCCCCCTGAGAATTGCGCACATCCACTACCAGGACACTGCTGGCAATCGCTTCGACACCAAATTCTGTTTCGCTACCGGCGACTAAGTCGCTATCAGGTTGCTCTTCGACCATCTGATACAGGTTCACCCGCTGCCCAATTTGGATTTGTCCCCCCACGGCCGAGACCGGGGCTACCGGGATCGAAACCACCTCATATCGGGCATCTGCCAGGCGGAACTGGGCTGCCGGAACTGCACTAGTTTTGGTTACTGGTAGGCCGGCGGGGATGGTTGTGGTAGAAATGAGCCCTTCCATGTCTGAGATGGATTGGAAATAAGGCAAGTTAGCCATAGCCCGTGGCATCTCACGAAGCTGGAATTGGTCTTCGGAGAGTACGGTATAAGGTTGAATAGTTTGGATTGGGACGGGTACTTTATAGGTGGAGACTTCTTGCAAATAAAGGTTCCGACCATAAATCCCGGCAGCCAAAGCAAGTCCAACCGAAAGAACACCAATGAGAATTTGCAGGCTCCTGTTCATGGCTTCCTCTTGTTCCAGCCCGGGTAGACCAGCTCCAGGAGGGGGTCGGCGAGGCGGTGATCGAACGAGGTTGCCCAGCGTTCGTTATAGGGAAGAGTAACTGATGCGCCTGTGCCGGCCGAGTCAGCCAGGCTTCTGGCCATATTCAATACTAGATGGGTTGGCTCAGGGACCTCGGACATCAAGCGCTTCGCCTGGGCCAGGGTGTCTTCGCGGGGAGAAGCAATAACAAGGTTCGTGGTCGGTAAATTTGTATTCATTACTTCAGGAAACAAGACATGGCCAGGGAAACAGTCAAACACCAGAAGAGTATGGCTCTTTCTAATTTGATTTACGAAATCCAGGACTTTTGTCGGGTTTTCCCGCCACAATACCTCGAAGGAGCGGATATCCATTGAATAGATTGACACACCTTGCCATTTTCCCGGAGGTTCTTTTCCTATGGTAAGGTTGTAGAATTCCGGTAGATCGCCTGGTAATCTGGCTTGCAAGGCACTACAACCCATGCCCAATTCCAGGAGAGCTGCTGGCAACCCCGTTTTCTCAATGAACCGTTTGCATGTTGCCAGAGAAAGGGTGGTTTTCCCTACGCCACCAGACCAATTCAATATACTTATTTGGTGTGAAGGCAGAAAAGAAATCTTTGTGGACTTTGCCAGTCGTGCTTTACTTAACCACTCTTCCGGGTTGGCGAGAAAAACATCAGGGGTAATTGTGGGAACCCTAATTTTTTCCAAGGTACGGCTGATAAGTTCCCACGAGATGCTATTAGTTTCGATCAGGTGATCGTGAATAACGAGATCGGAAAGAGGTAATCCCTGGATCATCCCTTGAGTAGAAAAAGCTTCACGAATATTTAGATCTGGTTGAAGAGAAAGGAATTCAAGGATCGTTTGGTCAGGATTATAGGAAGCCATCAGGATGGTGAGCCGTTTTTCTTTTTGGAATAATGGAAAGAATTTGGACTTCAAGTTAAACTCCTGAAAAAAACAAAAAAAACGACTACAAGTACTGAATGTACAGGTAGTCGCTTCATAGGTGTATTGCAAATCTGAGGCTGTGGGCGACCTAGAAAGCCAAAGCGTAATTTGGTACATAGCTATATCATCATGCTATTGTAGCACTGTCAATTGAATGAACATCTGTTGTTTTTAAAATTCGATCAAGTTTGTCAGGCACCAGGAGATAATGTATCAACTCGACTATATCGAGGGAAATCAACGACTCCCAATTTTTTAGTGCGGATATTTCATAATTCACTTTATTTTTTCTTGGGATTCAATCGGGCACCCAATAATTTTGTGTCATATATAAATGGTGACATAAATCATATGGCAAGGTTATTGTATTATTTTGCAAATACTATATACTGTCGATGTAAAGTAATTTATTGGTAATTTTTAGGTGGGAAATCGACGAGTAGTAAAGAAATCGCTTTAGTTCGAACGCATCGATAATCTATTTCCGATTCTTTTTTTCTTCACTTTTTCCTATACATTACTGTAAAGAATCCACAAAGCGGCCAAATGTGATCCTTTAGAATGGTTCTGGTCATTATTGGATTGATGGAAAGAGAGTGAAATGATTTTGATAAAGCAAGCAGACACGTGTAAAAGTTTACCGGTAAGTTTTTTATGACCAACTCTTTTATGGTTGCTCACAACAAGTAATCCATACAAACAATAAGAACAGAGCGGGGAACTAATATGTCAAAGCAAAATTTACCTTTCGTCCGTGAATTACACAACCGAATGACATTTTCTCTTTTCTGGAAGCTAATCGCAGTATTTTGCGTTTCATCTTTGATTTTGTCCACTTTATGTTTACCGAATTCCAACATCCTACCGGTGTCCGCGCAATCCAATGTATCGTCCAAAAACGGGACAAAGATCACTACTTTTACTGACTCCCCCAAAAGTAGATTAGAAACAAACGGATTAGATTTAACATCCTCAATAATTCCTGAAAAGCCTGACAATGAGTATTCGGCTTTTCGACGACCAAGTGTTAATGAAGAAGTGCTTGACGTCGATTTGTCTACGCTCGACGTAGCACCTGAACAATTGTTGGTTGGTGATGAATCAACAATTGTGGTTACTTTATTGAATTCTAGCGGTGTGGCAGTACCTGATTTAGAGGTCTTCCTGCAAATCACCGGAGAAGGCGGCCGGCTGAATGAAAACTCAACAAACTCTGGCGAATGGACCTCTATTGGTGAAAGTGATATGGATGGAAGTGTCACAGCAGTATTAGAGTCGGATTTTGCAGGTATGTACGAAATTCGGGTGCGAGTTGAAGGTACTGAATTAAATCTACTGGCCACGGTCATCTACGACGCGGGGGTCCAGCTCCAGGGATTGCAGGCTGAATATTTCGACAACACCACTTTAGAAGAGCCTGCTGTTCTTAAAAAATACGGTGAAGTTGTCGATTACGATTGGGGAACATCAGCACCTGAAGATGGTGTACCTGCGGATTATTTTTCGATGCGGTGGAGTGGACAAATTGAAGCGGAGAATGACGAAGTCTATACATTTTATACGACATCTGATGAAGGCGTTCGATTATGGGTTGACAATGAATTGATTATTGACAATTGGAGTGCTCCATACGAAACAGAGAATAGTGGAGAGATTGAATTACAGGCGGGGCAAAAAGTTGATGTCATCCTAGAAATTTTTGATGAAGAAGGGGACGCCCAAATTAATTTGTCATGGAGTTCATTGTCAACTCCTTTGGAGACAATCCCAATAGAACGACTCTCTAAATATGGAATAGATGTTTCAGGTTCAACAATTGAAACAGAAACCGAGCCGGTCTATGCCGGTAGGGGAAATGCTGTGAACTTGACTGTTAAATTGTCTGATTCGCAAGGTACCCCACTTTTCGGTTTGCCTGTTTCACTTAATGTCTCTGGAAACGACGATTGGATAGATGGAGAAGAAGCCAATAATGGGGAATGGCGGTCAATAGGAAGCAGCGACGTTGGCGGAGAAATTGTCGTTTCGTTCAGCTCAAGTTTAGTTGAAGAAAAACAAATACATGTAAAGGTAGCAGATGTCCCCCTTTCCACTTTTTCGGTTATTAATGTTGTGCTTCCTACAAGTACAAATGGTCTTCGTGGGGATTATTACCCAAATATCAATTTGAATGATCCGGTTGCCGAGACACGAATAGACCCTGCTTTAGATTTTTGGTTAGGTTACGATAACCTTCCGATCGGTATAGAGCCGGATAATTTTTCGGTTCGGTGGGTTGGAAGGGTAGAAGCTGAGTTTTCTGAAACCTATACCTTCCATGTCTTGGCAGATGACGGCATAGCGCTATGGGTGGATGGTCAGTTGTTGGTGGAAAATTGGTCAGTAGGATCAGACTGGTATTCTGGTCAAATTGACTTGCAGGCTGGGCAAAAATATGATCTTGTAATGGAACATTTCCAGGAAAGCGGAGAAGCAGACCTGATTCTTGAATGGAGTTCCGAACATACACCGCAAGAAGTAATACCCGAGGAACAATTGAGTTATGAATTTGGATCTCAGGATCTGTCCGGATCAGAAATCCAACTTAGTGAGGACCACGCGTTGGCAGATGGGGAAGAAGCTATCATCACAACGATTCGCGCGGCAAATTCAAGCGACTTGAGTATATCCGGGTTACCGGTGTATTTATCCATAAGTGGGTATGGAAACATTATTGATGGAAATGAACAATTTCCTGGCAGATTTGTCTACCTGGGCTTGACAGACGAGTTTGGAGTTGTAACTGCCAATATCTCCTCATTTTCGGCAGGTGATAAGAATATCCGAGCCTTTATTGGGGGAGATTTCCTTCCCGATTCGTCAGCTGTCGAATTTGCAATCCCTGATTTGACCGAGGGACTTCAAGCAGAATATTTTACAAATCAAAATTTGACACCACCAGCGGCCCAGATCCGATATGATCAACAAATTAATCACGACTGGTCTTATGGATCACCTGCGATCGGGTTGCCATATGATAATTTCTCGGCTCGCTGGAGCGGACAACTTCTAGCTGACTACGACGGAATGTATACGTTATATTTATCCTCTGATGATGGGGCGCGCCTTTGGATTGACGGAGTACTTTTAATCAATGGATGGTATGACCGTGGGCGGACAGAAGATTCCGTTGATTATTATTTGGAAGCAGGGCAATATTATGACATTGTTGTCGAGTATTACGAAAACGGTGGAGCAGCCAATATTTCGTTGGAATGGGAATCGTCACAAGTATCTAGAAAGGTCATCCCTGTAGAAAATTATCGATCTGTTCCGGATTTTCCTAATGGTAGGTTCGAGGTAACCGCAGATTCTGTTTCTGTGCCAGCAAACGGGAGATCAGCCAGTGGAATTAACATACACGTATTAAATCCAGATGGATCAGATGTCCAAAACGAAGAAGTATTTATAAAAGTCACTGGATCTGGAAGCCGGATTAATGGAACACCTGTAGGTAATGGTGAATGGGTGTCTTTAGGCCTGACGGATTCAGAGGGTAATGTTTATGCCTCATTGGCTTCCACAGCAATGGATCATAAATTGATTTCTCTTAAAACGATTGTGTGGTTGGACGAGTACATTTTGGGCATTTCGTTTGACGAGAATAACGAATTGGCTGGATTAAAAGGTACATACTTTTCAAATCCGCTATTACAGGGACCGGCCTCGTTTGTCCAATATGGGCAAGTAATTGATTTTGACTGGGAACCGGGTGGGCCAATCCCTAAATCAATGACTGACAATTTTTCTGTACGCTGGGAGGGTAACATCGACCCAGATTATAGCGAAACGTACACGTTCTTCACTAATTCAAATGAGGGTGTTCGATTATGGGTCGATGGCGAATTGTTAATTGATAATTGGGATGCACATACGGCCGAATGGGATAGCGCTCAAATCGATCTTGAAGCCGGGGTAAATGTTGATATTGTCCTTGAGTACTACGAAGTTGATGGAGATGCTGTTATCCAAATGGAGTGGAGTTCTCCATCTACCGAACGCCAAATCATCCCTGTCGATAACCTGGGATACCCACAAATAGATCTCGCCTCTTCGACTATATCATCTGAGCCGGCACAAGTAAGCATTGACCATGATTCTGTAATTACTGTAAATTTGCTAAACTCAAACAATGTACCAGTGGCTGGAGAAGATGTGTTCTTTCAAGTCAACGGGGATGATTGTACATTAAACGGGATCCCAGTTTATTGGGGTGACTGGATTTATGTTGGCACAAGTGGATACGATGGAACTGTGAATGCAGTTCTGCAATCGAGTGAAATCGAGCAAGTAGAAGTACGAGCTAGAGTTGAGAATATTGAATTAGGGACAACAACCCAGGTCACTTATATTCAAGTAGTTGAAATTCAAGGGTTTCTGGCTGAATATTTCGACGACACCTCTTTAGAAGGGCCGGCGATTCTAAAAAAGTATGGGGAAGTTATCGATTACGATTGGGGAACCTCCGCGCCTGAACCAGGCGTGCCGGAAGATCATTTTTCTGCGCGGTGGAGTGGGCAGATCGAAGCAGAATACGATGAAACTTATACATTTTATGCCGGGGCTGACGAGGGGATCCGGTTATGGGTAGATAACCAATTGATCATTGATAATTGGAGTCCCCCATACGGAACAGAAAACAAAGGTGAGATTGCTCTATCATCGGGGGAGAAAGTCGATGTTACCCTGGAAATCTTTGATGAAACAGGAGACGCTTATGCTTATTTGGCCTGGAGTTCTTCTTCTTTACCCTTTGAGATCGTTCCTTTAGAAAACGCCTCAACTTCTGATCCGGATTTTGGCGGATCAACAATTGAATTTGGAAAAGGACCGATTTTTGCAGACGGTGAATCGGAGCTGGATTTGAATGTGCGGATTGCAAATTCCGAAGATGTTTCGATATCGGGGCTGCCTGTTTCAATTAATGTAAGCGGAAGCTCTAATTGGGTAGGAGATGAACAGATCGAGAATGGCCAGTGGGTGTTGATTGGAACCAGCGATGATGATGGTTTGGTATCAACCAGTGTTAAATCGACGACCAGTGAGGAAAAGCGTGTTGAAGTAAAAATAGGAGAATCACTTTTACCTATCGTGGGTGAATTTTTTGTTGAGTTTCCTCCTTCTATGAATGGTTTACGAGCAGACTATTATCTGAACACTTCCCTTGAACCGCCTATTTCATTTACAAGAATCGATCCAGTAGTCGATTTCGTTTTTGGAGAAAGTAATCTCCCTGAAGGCATCGGCCCAGACAATTATTCTATTCGATGGACAGGACAAGTTACTCCAGATTATAGCGAACTTTATACTTTTTATACATTGACTGATGATGGCGTAAGGCTGTGGGTAGATGGTGAACTATTAATTGATAATTGGACTGTTCATGGGCCGGAATGGGATTCTGGAGAAATATACCTGGAAGCTGGCAATAAATATGATCTGGTTTTGGAGTACTTCCAGCAGGGAGGTGGTGCAGACATGCACTTTGAGTGGGACTCTGAAAGGACTCCTCGGGAAGTAATTCCTCAAGAAAATCTGAGCTATGGGAGCATGGATATTTCAGGGACTACTGTTCAACTAGACCCAGGATATGCTCCGGCTGATGGGATTGAGGCTATAACTGTTACAGTCAATGTTGCAGATTCAAATAGCCAGCCATTATCCGGCCTCCCCGTTTATGTCTCTTTAAGTGGATATGGGAATTTCATTGATGATAACGAATTGGCCCCACAAAGTTTTGTTTATTTGGGGTTGACAGATGAGACAGGTGCAGTAACAACTCAAGTCTCTTCGGTTGAAGCCGGCGTAAAATTGATGAGGGTTAAAGTCCAGGATGCTTATTTCCCGAATGAAACAGAACTTGAGTTTCTTATCCCGGGATTAACAAGTGGGCTTCAGGCAGAATATTTTACTAATCCTAATTTAGATCCGCCGGCTGCACAGACCAGATATGGAGAAATAATTGATTATGACTGGATGGAGGGAAATCCCATCAATGGGATACCTTCTGACCAATTTTCGATCCGCTGGAGCGGATACATCTGGCCAAGTTTGGATGGAATGTATACCCTTTACCTGACAACCGATGATGGAGCACGCCTCTGGGTAAATGGTGAGCTAATGATTAATAGCTGGTATGGAAGAGGGCCTACAGAAGATTCAATTCAATACGATTTTGAGGAAGGGCAATATTACGAAATTGTCATTGAGTATTATGAGGATGGAGGTGGCGCGTCCGCGAAGTTGGAATGGGAGTCATCGCAAATTGCCAGGGAGATCATTCCCTTGGAAAATCTGCGCTCAATTCCGGATGACCCGAATGGAAGGTTTGAAATTTCAGCAAGCCCACGTTCTCTGCCGGCAAATGGGAGAGCCGAAAGTGAAATTGGGATACGGGTTGTGGATGAAGATGGAGCTGCCGTCCAAAATGAATCCGTTTATTTGAAAGTTACTGGCGATGGCAGTAAAGTTTCCGGAATATCTGTTGAAAGTAGCGATTGGACCTATGTTGGACAAACTGATTCAGAAGGTGTCGTGCAGACCACTTTGGCTTCATCCGTGGCGGATTACAAATTGATTTCAGTTGAAACCGGAGACTATATTGATCGCTACCTTTTAGGTATCACTTTTACAACCAACGATGATATTAGCGGGTTAAAGGGGACTTTCTTTCCGAACTCGCAACTCCTGGCGCCGGCCGCATTTGTACAATATGGTCAAGTAATAGACTATGATTGGGGTTCTGGTGGGCCGTTTTTGGAGCCGATTACGGATAATTTTTCAGTGCGTTGGGAAGGTTATATTAATCCAGAATACGACGAAACGTACACTTTTTACACATATTCCGACGAAGGTGTACGGCTTTGGGTGGATGATGATTTGCTCATCGATAATTGGAATCCTCATACCGCGAACTGGGATAGCGGAAATGTCCAAATGAGTGCCGGACATCAAGCAAAGGTTGTCCTTGAATATTATGAAACAACTGGCGACGCGGTTATCCGGCTCGAATGGAGCTCCGCCTCACAGACCCAAGAAATAATTCCTCTTGATAGCATGAATTCAGATGGGATCAGCCTGAATAGTACCGAACCCGATGTATCACCATCCTATCCTATAGCGGGAAATAATGCAGAAATAGCAATACAAATAACCACAACCGAAGGTCTGGTGATCGCTGGCCTGCCTGCATTCCTTCAAGTTTATAACGAGGGATGCAGCATTGCACAAACCCCTGTGGATCCCGGTAATTGGATATATCTGGGAGAAACCGGTCGTGACGGACGAATAAATGCTCAATTTTTATGTACGGCAAGCGGCGTAAAGCGATATTCAGTACGCGTGCAGAATAACGTGCTCTATGATCACAAACTTATCGAATTTTTGTCATCTGCAGATATTACGGGCTTGCTGGGTGAGTATTTCAACAATCCATCATTGGAAGGAAATCCGGTTGCTGACCAATTTGGCGAAATTGTCGACCACGATTGGGGAGTGGACGCACCTTTCGAGAGTTTGCCGGTTGATAATTTCTCTATCCGATGGAGTGGTCAGGTAAGCGTTCCGGTAGATGGGTTATATACGTTTTACACCGAAGTTGATGGCGGAGTTCGACTATATATAAATGACCAACTTGTCATTGACGATTGGGTCTCGAATGGGTTGAAAAACGATCAGGGACAAATTGAACTCCAAAGCGGAACCACCGTTGATATCAGGCTAGAGTATTTTGATGATGTAGGGGATGCATCTGTACGGTTAGATTGGTCTGCCCCCGAACTGGCTAGAGAAGTGGTCCCGCATAACCTCCTATCTTTCCCTGGTGTAGATTTGGAAGACTCAACGGTTGAGTATGGGACTGCCAGAATATATTCTGACAATGCGACCTCATTACCGGTTAATATCCGATTAAGAAATGGTTTTGGAGTCCCTCTCGCGGGCTTACCGGTTTCCGTTCAGGTAAGCGGAACCGAAAACCTGGTCAATGAGTTGGAAGTGGAACCCGGAGCGTGGACAGAACTTGGCGTCAGCGATTCGGAGGGTGACATCACTTTCACAGTTGGCTCATCGGTCATCGAGGAAAAAACGATTCAAATAACAGTGGCTGGCTTGTCTTTGCCAACCACACAGGCACTTCAATTAGCCTGGAGTACAGAGAGTCAGCAAATAGCAGGGTACTATGGCTGGTCAGCCAGCATCGTAGGGGACATCAATGGTGATGGGTATGACGACGTGGTAGTTGGGTCACCTTATTATGCCAACGGTCAGGCCAACGAAGGGGCCATTTTTGCATATTATGGCTCTCAAACAGGTCTGGACACGAATCCTGGCTTGACACTCGAGGGCGGAGTTGCTCAAGCGCGTTTTGGCTGGTCGGTGAGCGGCGCCGGCGATGTCAACCAGGATGGTTTTGATGATGTGGTCGTAAGTTCTTTGGGGTGTAGTCGCGCGGAGATAGATGAAGGCTGCGTTTATATCTATTACGGGTCAGAAAATGGATTGAGTAGCACCCCCAGTTTGACTTTAGAGGGGAACCAGGATTATGCAGCGTTCGGATATACAGCCGGCTCGGCGGGAGATATTAACGGCGATCAATATGATGACGTCTATATCAGCGCACCGAACCTATTGGATGGAAACTCCAACCTGGGGGCGGTTTACGTTTATTTGGGAGGAAGCAGTGGGTTAAACCCCACTCCTGCATGGATTGGTTTTGGCCAAGAGCATAATAGCTTGTTTGGCCTATCGGTTAGCAGCGCCGGGGATGTAAATCTGGATGGTTTTGGCGATTTAATCATTGGAGCCCCTAATTCCACTGGAACGTATGATCAGGAAGGTACGGCATACGTTTATTATGGCTCGGCTAATGGTTTGTCTGAGACAGCCGATTGGTCGGTCAGTGGAAACCAAGCCTATGCTCATTTAGGAGAGGTTGTAAGCCTTGCAGGAGACCTGAACAAGGATGGAATTGGCGATATTCTGGTTGGTGCCCCTGATTTCGATGGGTCTTATGTGGATAGTGGTGAGTTGTCCGTCTTTCAAGGTTCCATGGAAGGATTAGCGCCCCAACCTTTATGGGTCGAATATGGTGATCAAGCAGGGGATCAATTTGGAAGATCGATTAGTGCTTTGGGTGATTTTAATGGGGATGGATACATTGACATCCTCATTGGTGCGAACGGATTAACCAGCGAGGGGGGCCGTGAGGGCAAAATTTACATTTATTTCGGGGGCGATTCCGGGTTCAGTGGAGCCAATTGCTGGACTTAAGTTGGCAACCAAACTTATTCGAATTTTGGTTACTCGACCTGGATTGCAGGAGATGTAAACGGGGACGAAATAGATGATGTCTTGATCGGTGCCCCCCAAAAAGATGGTGGTGAAATCGATGAAGGACGTCTTATCCTGTATTACGGCGCTCTACAGAAATAGGTATATGTTAATAGCCACCGGCGTAAAAATGAAAACTCGGTCTCGATGATTAATTCAAAAAAGCGATTATAGCAGGAGGGATGCATGCACAGTTTCTTCCATTCTCACGTAGGTCGCGTAGTTTATAAGCTCATCAATATGATCGTGGCTATCAGCCTGGTTATTTCTGCCTTTGTATTTCCAACGAAAGCTCAGGCAAAGAGCGAAACAAGTGAAAGTTCGGCTAACCAAATATTATCTCAAGACAATGCCCAAATAAGTGAATATTTAACGACTATGCCGGAAAATTCTTCGAAAAGTCCGTTATTGATCGATGTGAGGAATGCCCTTCCCCCTGCATATGTCAAACCCGCGAAACAGAACGTGATCTTGTATTCCGATGTATATTGCCCGGAAGGATTTGGGTATTGCTACACAAGTGATAGTGGGTATTTTTCGGTTGCTGACTTGTTTAGAACCTATGACGAGGGAAGAGCTCTTTCGCCTGAAGGAGATTGTAATTTCGGATCTGGAAATTATACAAATGTCATGGCGCCAGACAGCGGTGGAGATGCCTGGGTAATTTTCGATCTTGGGGAGGTTTTTGAAATCAAGAAATTTACCTCTTGGGATTTGCATCATGGAATCTGGAAACTAGAATATTCCGAAGATGAAGTAAATTGGAATACTTTTGATGAGGGGACGACCTCCTGGCAAAACGAACGATGTGGCAACTACGATTATGATTTGTCGGCCTCGCCGGCAAATATCCGGTATCTTCGGTATTCGATTACTCAGCAAACTAATGTCGGAAACGCCTATCGGATAGCCTGGTTCTCATTTCTTTCGAATACGCCATCGAAATATCATCCTACTTTGTTGTACTACCATATGCTCTCCAGCGGTTCGACAAAAAACGGTACTGGAGACTCACGCGAATGTCCGCTGGGAAAATGCACCGGTGCAACTGGAAACGTGGCTGATCCAGTCAACACGAGAACGGGAAGTTTCGACTATAGCGTTGAAGATATATCCATCCCAACTTCTGCTGGTCAATTGGTTTTCCAACGCTCCTATTCCTCTGGCTCCGGGGATTTGAATCTCTATGTTCCTGGAACGGATACGGTATTGGGGTACGGATGGACGCATAACCAGGACATTTACCTCGATATTCAAGAAAATGGTGACATCCGCCTCAAGGCGCAGTCGGCAAACCAATATCTCTTCACGGCCAACCCGGATGGGACCTATACCCCCTATGCGGGTGTGACGGCTTCCCTGAGTTATGATTCGTTAACTGATGAGTATACATTGAGCGATTCGGGGCAGACCGAATATACTTTTGACGAAAACGGGAAAATAACACGCTGGGAATCGTCTACAGGGCAGGCATTCACTTATTTATATGATAATGGTGAATTGTCCAGGATTTCCGACCCTACCGGAGACCGATACCTGGAGTTCTTCTATACGGATGGTTTATTGACTACAGTGGAGGATTACACCGGGAGGAGTCTTTCCTATTCGTACGATTCAAGCCAGGATCTTGTCACATATACAGATATCCTTGGAAATATTTATCATTATACCTACGATTCTGATCACCGCATAACCACCGTACAATTGGAAGAAGCAGCAAATCCGGCCAGCCTAAGGACAGAGGTGCGCAATATATTCGATGATTCTGGACGGGTTGTTTGCCAGCAGGAAGGGGATGCCTACCCCCCAGTGACTGGTTTTAACCATTTGTATAATCAGGTACATTGCCTTCAAGCAAATGGCGAATTAGCGGCAGCTACCTCGATTACATACAATGCTGACCTAACCGCGACTCTGATCGATCAATTGGGCTATATTTCGACCCAGGGTTACAATATTAATCAGAATACATTTTCGGGGTCAACAGACAATTTTGGGAATGCAAGTACGCAAACTCTCGATTCCAATTTCAAATTAAATACTTTAACTGATGCTGCGAATAACACAACTCAGATGGAATGGAGTGAAGACGGGGCAAACCTGACATCATTGACGGATGCGCTGGATCATACCACCAGCTTGGATTATGATGGCAGCAATCATCTGACGGAAGTAACCAACCCTGACGAAACCGTTACCAAGGTTGTCTATAATACGCCAGGAGTTCTAGATCCGCTGACAGAAGCTGCAATCTATAACCCGGATTGGGACGAAGACCTGGTATTGATGGAAATCACCAATTTTGTGGAAGGATCCATTGATCCAGACGCCAACCTGGTCACAAGGTACACGTATACAACCGCTTCCGATGCGCCTGAACCGCCCAACCTGCTTCGTAAAATAGAGGCACCGGGTTCTGATACTTGCTATTCATACGATGAATATGGCCAGCAGACCCACGTTTATACCAACTGTGTGGACATGGACCCGGAAACCGGAGATTCTAATGAAGACATCGAAACCCAGACGGAATATGACGTCCTGGGGCGAGTGACCGCTACAACGGATGCGAATGGGTACGTCACTCGCTACGAGTATTACGATGTGGATAATAACGCCGATGCTGTAATCAGAAATTATGAAGAATCAAAAGGCCCTTACGAGGACGGCTTATGGAATTTCACCACTCTCTACACGTATGATTCAGAAGGGAAGTCCATCGATACGGTTACC
Source organism: uncultured Chloroflexia bacterium (assembly GCA_963704755.1). Taxonomy (GTDB): domain Bacteria; phylum Chloroflexota; class Anaerolineae; order Anaerolineales; family Anaerolineaceae; genus Bellilinea. Next base: position 2,445,996 of record OY969938.1, on the reverse strand, counting down.
AATGCGTTCGATGGGGATTTAACAGGGGATGAGCAGGTCGAACCGATCTTGACGTTGGATTTTGATCATGATGGCATCCCAGAATATCGGCTAGAAATCGATCCGGATAAACCCGAATACAATATTATTACCCATAACACATATGATTCAAATGGCCGGCCTACCGAGTCCATCACGAATTATTGGCCTGGTCATTCCCAGTATTATTTAAACCTCTATAATTTTTCGACACGATACTATTATGATCCGGCAGGACGAGTTGTGGTTCAAATTAACAACTATTATGATGGTGATCTTCCTGGTTATTATGGTTCTACCTTTTATCAAATCTTTTTCGATGAATTCGAAATCAATACAGGGCGGGTTGAAGTAAACTTTGATTTTCCTGAATATAACCAGGTTACCCGAACCGAATATGATAAAGCAGGAAGAATTGCTATCATTAGGAAACTATATTCGGGTAATGGGAACTATTTCCATTACACATACGGTGATCAAGCTCGAATGCGTAAAATCTATGATCTTTTAGAAGCATATGAATATGATGATGTGGGAAATGTAACTAAAACAATAAACAATTACGACCCTAATTTAACCGATTCTGATGGAGATGGTTTTAGCGTTCAGGTAAAGATAGACGGCGTTTATCGCTGGATTAAAGTGGATCCCGATGCTCCCGACCGCAACCAGATCACCTGTACGACCTATGATGCACTCAACCGGCCGGTCTTCATCCGTACAGCCTGCGTTCCCGGACAACCGGATTATCTACAAGTTGGGGACGCTCTCTATAACGTGGTTTCCTTTACAGCTTACGACGAAATGGGCCAACAGTACGCCAACATCCGTAATTATTACGACCCGGACGCGGATGGTGTCCTGGAATTCTCGAGCCAATACAATTTCATCACACGCACTTTTTACAATTCCCTTGGCCAGGTCGAATATACTGTCGATAATTTTGTTGGGGATGTCAGCAGCCCCGCAGTTCCCGCTTTCGATCCTGCCGCTCCGGACCGGAACCTGGTGACCCGTTATTACTACGATACGGATGGTACCCAGATTGCAGTTGTTAAGAATTATTGGGAGCCGCCTGAAACGGCGGATGGAGAGCTCACCCAGACAGAAGTCGAAGCGGGGTTTCCGGACAGAAATCTAATATCTCGGTTGTATACGGATGAAGCCGGCCGGACCACGACCACCATCCAGAACTTCGTCAGCAGTTCGATCTTCGACCCGGCGCCTGTTTTTGACCAGGCCTTTCCGGATCGCAACATCCGTACAGACTATTATTACGACGCGGCCGGGCAGCAAATTGGAAGCAAGCTGTGGAGGGCGGCGGACGGCAGCGGTTCCATCACAAGGACTTATTTCGACGCATTAAACCGCGCCACAACAACTATCCAGAATCTGAGCGATTGGGATATTTACGATCCACAGCCCCCGGATTGTTTGCAGGTTGGCGTAAGTTGTGACGAAGACAGCAATATTCGCTCGGATTATTCATACGATAACCTGGGCGACCAGATTGCCTCTCAAGGCTCGGACGGGACCGTCTCGCGCAGTTACTATGACGCTCGCCAGCAGGTCGTTGCATCAGTGGATAATTTCATCAGCGCGTCAATCGAAGATCCGCTGCCAGTTTTCGATCCCCAGGTTACAGATGAAAACGTCCAGTCCCAGACAGAATATACCGCGGCCGGAACGGTTATGAAAACGATCGATCCCAACGGCGGAGAGGTGTATTTCTGTTACGATGCTTCGGGCCGAGAGGTCAAGCACATCGAGAACCCGACTGTTGGGAATCCATGCCTGGACTATACTGCCAATGCTGCGACCGACCGGGACCAGGTGACCCTGACCGGTTACGATCCTAGTGGTAACCGTATTTCGGTAGTTGATTCCAATGGTTTCGAAACAAAGTACACCTACGATAACCTGAATAGGCTGGTGAAACAGACCGACCCCATGCAGCATGTAACCCGCAATGTGTATGATGCGGCTGGAAACCAGATTGGCCTGGTGGACGCCAAAGGGATCGTGACGAAATACGAATATGACGCAACCGGGCGATTGACCGCCGTAATTGAGAACTATCAGGAAGGGATGGCTACCGACCAGGAAACCAACGTGCGCACCGAATACGAATACGATGCGGCCGGAAATCGCGAAGCAATCAACGATGGCTTGGGGCACCAGACCCTCTTCTCTTACGATGCAATGGGCAGAGTTGAAAACGAAGAAGACGCGTTGAGCCACCAGATCACCTACACCTACGATGCAGCAGGAAACCAGGCCAGCCTGACGGACGCGAACGGCGTCACAACCCATTACTATTACGACGATCTCGACCGGCAAACTCTCATCGATTACCCGGCTCCTGATGCGGATGTAGCTTTCACATATTACCTTTCTGGTACCCGCCATACCATGACCGATGGAGTCGGCATCACTACCTGGACCTACGATGCCTTGGGCCGGCCAGAAACTATCCAGGACCCGTACCAGCAAACAACCGGTTATGCCTATGATGCGGTGGGCAACCGCACCCGCTTAATATACCCGGATGATAAGACGGTATCGTACGTGTATGATCAGTCCGGTCGGCTCGCAGGGGTTACCGGTTGGGACGGCCAACACACGACCTATACCTGGGATCGGGGTGGGCGAGCGGCCACCACCACCCTGCCTAATAGCGTAGTGGCTACCTCTCATTACGACAGCGCCGGCCGGCTGACCTCGTTGGGATATACCCGCCTTGGGAAGAGTCTGTCCTCGTTTGTCTATACGGTGGACGAAGTCGGCAACCGCACAGCCGTGGTGGAAAGCCATTTACCCTCCAGCAGTATCCCGCTGCCCCAGGCGTTGACGGCGGTGGAGGAAGGCTTCCTTGCCATTCGTTTAAGTTGGCCGGACAGTTCCATTATTGAGGATGGGTATACTCTGGAGCGCAGCACCGACGGGGAGCATTGGCTGCCGGTCGCTGAACTGGGCGCTAACGTTCTGGAGTATGTCGATTACGGACTGGCGCGCCTGACCCCCTACTGGTACCGGCTGACGGCCCACAACAGCAGTGGGGGCAGCGAAGTGCAGACGGTGGAAACCGGGACCGGATCGGATGCGGTGACCTATACGGATCCCGAGCGGGTCGAGACCAGCATCACCTATGGCTACGATGCCCTTTACCGGCTGACCGATGCAGTCAACAACGATGGGACAAACTTCCACTACACCTACGATTCGGTTGGTAACCGGCTGAGCGAAACGACTGCTGCCGGGACGACCAGCTATAGCTACGACGCTGCCAACCGGCTGGCCAATGTCAATGAGACCGAATACCAGTGGGATGATAACGGCAATTTGCTGAACGATGGGACCTATATCTACACATACGATCATGCCAACCGGCTGATAACGATTAATAATCAGGGGTCAGTGATTAGCAGCTATAGCTATAACGGCCAGGGAGACCGCCTGACCTCTACCACCAGTGGCATACTGAAGACCTATACCCTGGATCTGAACGCCGGGCTCACCCAGGTCCTGGCGGATGGAGCACAGACTTACCTTTACGGAAACGGTCGGCTGGAACAAGAAAGTGCTGCTTCGATTGAGTATTTTATTGGCGATGCGCTTGGCTCGGTGCGCCAGTTGGTGGACGAGTCGGGTGAAGTACGCCTGAACCGCAGTTACGAGCCGTATGGGGAGGTATTGGCCAGTGATGGGGAAGCCGAGACAGATTATGCCTTTACCGGGGAGAATTATGATCCGCAGACAGGATTGGTGTATCTACGGGCAAGATATTATGCCAGTGGAGATGGAAAATTCATTTCAAGAGATACATGGGTAGGAAATTTCAGACGCCCGGTATCTTATAACAAGTGGAACTACTCGTATTCGAATCCAATAATTTATACCGATCCTTCAGGCCAAGATCCGATTACAGATTGTGGTGCATTATTTTTGCTTGCAGCCACAGTGGATGGGCCACTTCCCATTGGGGACGCAGTTGGGGTTGGAATATGTGCCGTCATATTTGGAACCGCTGCCTACACTGCAATTATGGCATCACAGCATGCCGGAGACCTCGCTAGATCTGTGGATGTTCTTGGCGATAGATGTACATTGACTTGGGAAGACTTGTTAGGTCTGCCCGAACCAGTACCAGAGCCATCTCCAGAGCCGGTTCCCACAATTGATCCATTTCCCCCAAAGATCCCAACGGAGACACCCGAACCTTCAACTATAGTGATCATTTATAGAGGGCTTGATGGAGATATAAATTCTGAGAGAAGTTACTTTAAAAAGCCAATAACAAGTCCTAGCCAATTCAGAGTTGACGTGGATGGTGTATCCACCTTTGAGCTTGCTGATTTGCCAGGCAACAAGCCCTATGCATTAGGACTTAAAGTAAAAGTCAAAACGCCCATTGTTCCAGGTTCAAATGGTCCTGTTGTGGATATTCCAATATGTACTGGAACATTCACGCCTGAACTCGGGGGAGGATTAAAACATTGGTCGGTAATTTGTTCTGGGACACCAACAAATATCGCATTGTCCGAGTACGCCAAGGGAATTGGGAAAACAAATATAATTCTTAATCCACAATGGGTCGGGGAGCCATACGAGAGGAGATTACCTTAGCAATTCTTCCCTTGATAAAAGCCAATATCTAAATCGGTATTGACTTATCCTATGAATGCATTACATTGAAATAGAAAAAGTTTTTCTCCAGGAAGGTAAAAAAGGATGGCTATTAAGCATAAAGCATATATCTTTAATTTAACAGATTTATGTAACAATTTGCAAGATGCTATGGGAGAAGGAACAAGGCCCAATACTGAAAGGTTATATAATCTTTCGAAAAAAAAGGTAAACAATCCAGATAACACTATGCGAAGTGTTTTACAATTCTTGAGATTCGATGAGCAATGGTTTGACATTTCAGATCCAGGAATTTCACGGGAAAGTAATTGGTATCTTGTGCTCCTTGCGTCCTACCTAAAAACAGCTCCTGACTTGAGCTCTAGCCAACCGTTTAGCTATTATATTTTACAGAAAGTTTTGGGGCTAATGGGTTGGACTATCGAGGAAATTAATTATTTAATCATTGGTAACAAATTGGAAGAGTTAATTAAAGTGTGCAATCCTGCAATGTTTTCTTTTTTTTCATTTCCACTTTATAACTGGGTTGGGTGGTTAACAAATGAAGAAATATCCATCTTGTATGAAAAATTAATGTTGAATAAAGATACGTTTCTAAACCCTCCCAATAACCTCTTAAGTGAAGTAAATGATTTAGCTCATCATTTTTGGGTAGAACCTGACGAAGTAATTCGAAAATCATTTTTTGATGCATTGTCTATGTTAGCTTATGCACTACAAAACAATTCCTCACTTTTTCTTATACTAGAGTAGTTTTATTGAGCAGATTTGGTTGTTGTATTGTATTTACGTATGGTATTTTATTATTAATTGGTAAATTTATAAATTGAAATATAAATTTTTATTGTATAAGTGATTTCTTTATAGCATGGTTCAATCTTTCAGTCGTAGTAAATTCCGTATAAAAACTTGAAGGCGAGTGCGGCTTAGTACCCAGATGTCTTAGAAGTCCTGGCCGATGGAGCACAGACTTACCTTTACGGAAACGGTCGGTTGGAACAAGAAAGTGCTGCTTCGAGCGAGTATTTTATTGGCGATGCGCTTGGCTCGGTGCGCCAGTTGGTGGACGAGGCGGGTGAAGTACGCCTAAACCGCAGCTTCGAACCGTATGGGGAAGTATTGGCCAGTGATGGGGAAGCCGAGACAGATTATGCCTTTACCGGGGAGAATTATGATCCGCAGACCGGGCTGGTTTATCTGCGGGCACGGTATTATGCTGGTGGGGATGGAAGGTTTATTTCAAGAGATACATGGTTAGGGAATTATCAGCAGCCAATTACTTATAACAAATGGGCTTATGCCAATAGCAACCCAATTATGTATTTTGATCCCTCGGGGCGCAATTCGGCTGCCGCTATCCTGGCAGTCAGGTAAACTCCCATGGAAAAACCAATTGCCAAAGCACGCCGAGAAACGATCAAAAGCAAATACGATCCGGAACGGATGGTCACCCGCTTGCGGGAACTCCTGGAGAAGAACAACGAAAGCTACCGCGAAGCCAGCTTGCGCGCGGGACTAGATCACCAGGGCGTACGGCGGGTGCTGGAAGGCCAGCGCCCGAGCATGCACGTCTGCATCCTGCTGGCGGATCGCTTTGGGATCAACCCGAACGAGTTCCTGACCATGACCGGTTGGCCGGCGCTGAAGATTTTCGATGTGCGCGGTTTGGATACGGAGAACTTGCCGCCTGAGGCGGTGGACATAGCTTTAGCCGTCGCGAAGATCCCCGAGCCGGGCGTGAGGAAGGCGGTGGTGGAGGCGATGTTGGTGTTGGTGGGGAAGTATTTGGAATAAATGTTATTGTGATTGGGAGTAATATTTCTTAACCATATTTTCTTAGCGGAGAGTAAATTTTAGTATACCGGTATGTCGATATTTCCATTTTTGTAAATTGGTTAATTGTAAGGAAGTAACAGAGTGTCTTCTACTAGTAGGGCTTAGTTGAATATGTTGTTGGTAAAGTTAAACACGTAAGTGAGGGCTTCTTAGCAAATCCCTTTTATGTGCTTTTTTGTAGAGTGCCTTTTACTCGAGTTGGAGTTTATTCACTGTTTAGCAGATTGGAGCCAGGCTATCAATGTTTAACGATATCGGGTACAAGGTCCTAATAATTCTTTATCAAATATCGATCTCTAATACTTTATTTTTAAAGGTAAAACCTTTGCTAAATCGACGCTTATATTCATCGCGAATATCTTAGTCTAAATGAGAGAATTTAAATATTTCGTTATTTGAAGGGCTCCTTGCCAGAAAGATATGACGATCAAAATCCCTCGCACTTGAAAATAAAACCCTGGGTAAGGCACATATCGCGTTTTTCTCTATACGGGTAACTCCAAAATAATGATTTATATATCTTGCTGCCATGTAAATATTATCCATATCTCCGAAGTATACGCCTTTATTGTCGCGGTACTTAAATAATCTAATGGTAAGGAAATTTGCAACCTCGAGTGCGGTTTTTAAATTCCAAAAAATCATTACAAAATTATTCGAATGCACTAATTTCGTAAAAAATGTTTCCTGGTTTATACACTAAAAGGCCAAATTTTAATAATCATTACCTTTAAAAAACAGCAAAGCACGTTGCTTTAATCCAACATTGTCCCGAGAGTGTGCTAGTGTATAAATTTTTAAGCCCTCTCTTGTAAAAGATAGGCATTTGTAACGGTCGCTATCATTCGCTATAGTTCTATTAGTGTATTTAGTGTATATTTGTTTCAAGGGATTCTGCTATGAAGAATAATAAAGAACAAATATACGATTTCTTAAAGCTCCACGCATCCGCCCAGGATGGCGGTGGTGTTACCACCCAATACCTTTCCCAAACCCTTGGAATCCAACGAACAAATGTAAGTCGCCTACTGAACGAGTTAGTCGCCGAAGAACGTGTGACTAAGGCCCAGGGACGGCCGGTTCTTTATAAAGTCAAAACACAAGATGAGATTCGCGAAGACCAGTGTTTTGAAAATCTCATTGGGGTAAACGGCAGCCTCAGGAGAGCAATTCAGTTAGCAAAGGCCGCGGTTATTTACCCGGAGAAAAGTCTGAATACCTTGCTTCTGGGAGAACCAGGGACGGGCAAGAGCTTTTTTGCAATGATCATCCACAAATATGCAATTGCAACAAAGGTGATCCCGGAAAACGCTCCTTTTATTGTTTTCGATTGCAAAGATTACCAGGGCGATGAAAACAGGTTGATGACCGAACTTTTTGGTGAAGATGGCACTGGCGGTTTATTTTCTGAAAATGGGCAATGTGTCGTCCATATCGATAACGCACATCTACTTAGTTCGGGTTTGCGCAACAAATTTTGTACGGAAATCGAACGATTTCAACATTACGATGGCGCTCCTTTTAAAAAATTATCTCCTATTGTTGTCGTCGCTTGCAATAATTCCAACAAGGCGGCTTGCGACGACTACGCCAAAAAACTGCCCATCGTTATCGAAATCCCATCTCTTTCCGAAAGGCCGCTGGAAGAACGGATGGCATTGATCCAAAGCCTTTTTACCCTGGAAGCTGCCCGGGCAAAAATGGCATTCATCATCAACGCAGAATTGCTCCGTTGTTTACTTTTATACGAATGTAATCTCAACAATATCAAACAATTAAAGGGTGACATTAAACTCGGCTGCGCTATGGCCTACCTGCGCGAACATGCATCCAAAAAAGAGTCGCTCAACTTATTTTTGAGCGATTTTGAACCGGATGTTCGTAAGGGTTTCTTGAATTATCGCAACCGCAGCGAAGAGGTAGAACGCATCATCCTGGAAGGCTATGATTATTCATTTTCAGAGTCGACCATGAAAATGAGTGCAATCGATCGCGCTAAACTGAAATCCTTTAATCTGTACGATATGATGGATCAAAAAGCCAATGCCTTGATTGGCCTGGGTGTGCCGGATGAAGAGATCGGGCTCCTTTTGACCGCTGAATTCGAAAATATTTACAGCAAATTTCTAAAAGACGTTTCTACACAGGTGGTTAACAAAGAACAACTCGAGAAGCTGGTAGATGCCCGCACGATCGATCTGGTCGAATCGTTTTTGGCAGAGGTGAGCGCCAAGCTCGCGGAAGATTTCCCCCTTTCTGTGTTCTATGGCCTTTGCCTGCACGTCGAAAGTATTGTAAAAGGAAATTCTTCCCGGCAAATCCTGTCCAACCAACAGATCTCGGAAATTGTCGAAAAGCATAAGACCAAGTACACGCTTTCGATGCAGTTCATGACGGAAATCGAAAAGGCCTTTTCGGTCCACCTTCCCATCGAAGAAGCTTTTTTGATCACAATGTTCCTGTGTTTTGAGGATTCTTCCGACAATATTGCTCAAAAACCGGTCATTCTTTTTGCTCTATTGGGGAGCGGTGTCGCGTCTTCGATTGCTGGGTTGATTAACGACCTGGTTAAACAAAACAATGTGTACGCCTTCGAAGTTCCATTCGACAGCCAGCCTTCCGAGATTTATTCGTCCTTGATGGAGCTGATCAAGCGCATCGATCACGAAAAAGGGCTGATTGCTTTTTACGACATGGAATTATTGAACAATATTTTTACAACCATCGAAGTTGAAACTGGCATCGAGATTCGCGCCGTGCAACTGCCGATGACCATGATTGGGATCGAATGCGCGCGGAAGGCAGCAGTTGCCGATAATGTGGACACGCTCTACCAGAGCGTTGTAACCAGCATACACCAGTATGGAAAGCCGCTCGACCGGGTGATCGTTACCCTGTGTACCACCGGCGAAGGCGGGGCGCAAGAATTAAAGAAATATATCGAGCGCTATGGCAAGGCTGCCAACATGAAAGTGATTCCTTTATCGATCGCCGATTTTCCCCAGCTTCGCGAGAACCTTCGAAAATTGCAGGAACAGGCCATCATTCACTGTATCGTCGGAACAAACGATCCCAAACTTTTCGGGATTCCCTTTATTCCAGTCAGTGATGTACTGGGAGCTGATCCAAATGAACTCCCGGAAATACTCCGCTTCAAGAATCGCGAAAAAAGCAGGATCGATTTCGACGAAGTGTTCAAATACCTGGGAGAGCAACTAGAAAATGTAAACATAAAAAAATTGCGCAAAATGCTGCCCCCGTTAATCGATCAAATCAACAGTGAAGTGACCCGTATGTCTATCGACACGGAAATTGGGTTGCTCATGCACATAGCCTGTGGCATTAACCGCATACTTGGGAACGAGCCCATTCCACAACGGGTCAATAAAGAACAAATACTGAATACCAATGAGGTTTGCTACCGGAAGCTATTAAAGATATTCAAGCCGGTCGAGCGATCGTTTGGAATTATTTTTACAGACGATGAAATGGCCAACATCATAACGATCATCAACAAAATATAAAAGGAGAATTTAGAGACTATGGTGTTGGACCAACGATTTGTAGACATTGCGATGGAAATAATCGCCAATGCAGGCGCTGCCCGCGGGGCTGCATTCGACGCTCTGGCTTCAGCAAAGGATGGAAACTTCGCAAGAGCAAAGGAGTTGATGGCAAGTTCGGAAAGTTATTCCCGCAAGGCCCACACCACTCATACCGAACTTCTGACGATGTATTCAAAAGGCGAGCTTGAGCATAGCGATTTTCTAATTTCTCATGCGCAAGATCATTTGATGTGTGCTGAATTGGCCCGGGATCTGATTTCCGAAATCATTGAACTTCGCGAATATGTCGAAAGGAAGTGATCCGAATTGAAAATTTTACTTGTATGTGCTGGTGGCGTTTCGACGAGCGTATTAATGAAAGAGATGGAGAAATACGCCCGGGAAAAGGGGCTGGAGGTCGAAATCATCGCGAAAGGTATCGGTGAATATGAAGAATATTACGACCAGATCGACATTATCCTGCTTGGGCCGCAAATTTCATATAAACATCGCAAAATCGAGGAACAATCCGCAAAGCCTGTTTTGCTGATTCAGCCTAACGATTACGCCACCGGAAATGTAATCAACATTTTTAAACAGGTCAATTCTGTTTTTCCACCAAAGATTTGACCCGTCCCGATCGACATATCTCAAAACGCCCCATCCGATTAAATTCACCTCTTTTTTTGCGGCAAACCTATTCAACGCAAAACGAGAAGGTGCTCACGATCTCTCTCAATTTTTAGGAGGTAAAGTGCTGAGGATATTCATAGCTTCCCACGGTTCAATTGCCAGCGGCATGAAAAGTTCTCTCGATATTCTGCTTGGCAAATCGGATAATGTGACGGTTTTCGATGCTTATCTCGATGAGCGCAACCTGAAAGACGAACTCGAGAAATACTTCCAATCCATCCCCGAGTCCGATCAGGTGATCATGGTATCCGATTTATACGGGGGAAGTGTCAATCAAATCATGTACCTGTTTTTATCCAGGCCAGACACTTACCTCGTTGCAGGGATGAACCTGGCTTTAATCATAGACCTGGCACTCCTTACCGAATCGATTGACGCCAACCGATTATCGAATATTGTGCTGCAGAACAAAGAAGCTTTAAGGCTTGTTGAACCCACTACAACGCCAACCAGGGAAGACGATTTCTTTGAGGTATCCAATGATTAAACTACTCCGTCTCGATGAACGATTGATCCATGGGCAAATTGCTATTAAATGGTCTCGACATTTGAGTGTAGACAGCATTGTCGTGATTAATGAAGGTGCAGCTCATAACGAAATTATTAAAAAATCTCTTTTGATGGCAGCTCCTCAGAATATCAAGGTGGCCATCATGGGAATGGAGAATGGCCTTAAGTTATTGAATGACCCGCGGGCAGAGGGAATGAGCATCCTGGTGCTGGTCGGTACCCCTCAAGAGGTTCTTCAACTATTGAATTCCGTCAAAGGGATTCAAAAAGTCAATATCGGGAATTATGGCAGGGTCGCACAAAAAGAAGGCTCTGAATTTCGGAAAGCATATCGTAATAATCTTTATCTATATGACAAGGAGGTGGAAATACTCAAAGAAATCGTAAATACAGGTGTTGATTGTATTTATCAAACAACGCCGGAAGAAACACCCGAACCCATCAAGAACATTATCAAATAATTCTCATTATAAGGATTGAAAGGAGTAAAAATGGCAGTAGCAGCGGCATTGAAGATTAGCCTTGTCTATTTGATTATCCAAACCATTGACCCCTACATCATTGGTTGGCAATGCTTAAATAGGCCCATTGTTATTGCTCCACTTGCCGGGCTCGTCCTCGGTGATTTCCGGACAGGCATTATTATGGGGGCTGGCCTGGAATCCATCTTCATGGGAATATCCGCAATTGGAGGCTCTATACCGGCTGACGCCACATCGGCCAGTCTTTTAGCAGTTGCGTATGCAGTCATCACAGGCGCGACGACCGAAGCCGGCCTGGCACTCGCATTGCCAATCGGAACGGTATTGGCAAGTATCGGCGCTATTGTCATGAGTGTGCTCTCCAACCCATTGGCTCCCTATTGGGAACGGGTGTCCGTCAGGGGGAAGAACAACGAACTCGCAATCCAGGCGATCATCTTTTCGATCGTGATGACCCTGGTCAATGCGGCGGTCATTTTCCTGGCGGTTGCCTTCGGTGTTTCCGGCCTGAACGACTTCCTGGCGACGCTGCCGGCCTGGGTTATGACCGGCCTTGGGGCATCCTCTTCCATGATGCTGGCGGTTGGGTTCGCGATCCTGACCTCGATGATCTGGTCGAGAGAGGTTGGGGCTTTCTTCTTCCTCGGGTTTGTGCTGGTTAAATATGCAAATCTGCCGGTTGTGCCCATTGCCGTAATCGGTATCGTCATTGCAATCACCATCTTCCTGATCGACAAGGGCCAAATCGATCTCCGGAACGAGCTGTTGCGGAAACCTAGGGCAGCGACCGAATCTAATGAAGCGGAGGGATTCTTTAAATGAGCACAACAGCGGTAACCCTGGACGATAAGAAAATTCTACGCTCGATGTTCTGGCGCTCGCACCTGGCTTTCATCGCCTTCAATATGGTGAAAATGCAAGCCAATGGTTTCACTCATACCATGCAGCCTGCGATCGAATCAATCTATAAAGATGATCCCGAGGGCAAGAAGGAAGCCTACCTGCGCCATCAGAACTTTTTCAACACCAATGCGGTTCCTTTCTCTTTCATCGCCGGCCTTTCCTATGCTTTGGAAAAAGAGAAAAAAGAGACCGGCGCAATTGATGGCGCGACCATTAACAGCATCAAAGTCGGTTTAATGGGCCCGACCGCGGGTATGTTCAACTCTTTATTCTTTAATGGTTTGCGCATTATTGCCGCTGGTATTGCTATCGGGTTCAACTCCCAGGGGAATTTCCTGGGAACACTGCTGTTCATCCTTCTGTATGGCGTAACCCAATCCATTGCCAAGTATTTCCTCTTGAATTGGGGCTATACGGCCGGTACGTCTGCTATCGACCAGGTCTTTAGCTCGGGCATGATGAAAGCGCTGACCAGAGCCACATCAATTTTGGGGTTGTTGATGGTTGGAGCAATGGTGGCCCAGATGGTCAATGTGCCCCTGAACTGGACGATTTCGATCAGCGGAGCCCAGGTGGTTATTCAAGACGTCCTCAACAATATCTTCCCCGGATTATTGAGCATCGCACTTGTCTTTGGACTGGTGGCCATGATTAAAAAGGGCTGGCGCCCTCTTTATCTGGTATTTGGAATTCTGGTTCTGGGCTTGTTGGGCGCCTTGATCGGCATCTTCTAAAAATATTTTCGTGGAAAAGGTTATGGATGTACTTCGTCCATAACCTTTTCCTGAAAAGGCCAACCATGAAAGACTTATTACTGCTTTTTGGCGTTACGCTGGCAAAACGTTGCACTAAAAAACAAAAAAGTATTTTCTATTCCCAGGCTGTCCCCTATTTCCAAAAATTGGGATTTGCCGTTGAGATTCAAGAAGCTGCGAGCAAGGTTAATCAGGCCTCTAATGTAATTATTGGCGATATGAAGAAAGCCAAAAAGATCGTTCTTTGTCCCTATGATACGCCTACCAAATCCATCATCCCTTTTAAATACTATCCGTTCAACCTGGGGCGTAACTTCCGCCAGGAAAATGTTAATTTGCTCCTGAGCTTTTTTATCTATGCAGCGGTCGGTGGCCTATTATTCTTTTTCTTGAACCATTTTTCGGTATTCAATCCCTCGATAAACACGATCGGGACCATTTTATTGGCCCTGTTGTTGTTTTTCAGCACCATGGTCATCGGTGGAATCCCAAATCCGGTCAATTTTAATAAAAATTCCGCAAGTGTCGCCTTGATTGCATCCCTGGCTCAAGAGCGACTAAATATTAAAGATACTTGTTTTATTCTGCTGGATAAAAACACGATCAATTCTTCAGGTTTAAAAATGCTGACTAAGGATGAAAGCCTGCAGAATAAGATCTTGGTTTACCTCGATTGCCTGGCCTTTGGCGAAAAAATGGCCTGCATCCACAAGAAAGATTCGGACCTGGAAGCGAAAAAGCTCATTGCATCTCTTCCGCGCATGGAAATTCTTGAAAAAGTAATTGGTGAGGATCGCGGGAAGGACACAAACCTCCAATTTTTCCCGAAGATGATTCACATTTGTACGGGAACCATTGAAAAAGATTGGTTTTTGGTACGCAACACGCGCTCGAAAAAAGATTTTCAAGTGGATATGCCGAGATTAGAAAAAATTCGTGACGGACTGTTGATGTTTTTGAAAGGATAACCATGAAATTGCTATTTGAATCGGACGATTACGGCATTACCGAAGGAGTAACTTGTGGGATTCTCAAAGGAATCCGTGAAGGGTTAATTCGCAATACCGGTTTGTTTGTAAATATGCCCAGTTCTGCCTTTGCGGCCAAACAGATCAAGCCATATCCTCAATGCTGCCTGGGCATCGATATCAACCTGGTGGCCGGAAAACCGGTTTCAGCGGCAGATCAAATTCCCGACCTGGTGAAACCGACCGGCGAGTTCTACACCTCGTCCGAAATGCGGGCCAAGTCCGGCGAGAAACCGTCCATGTCGATTATCAGCGAGATGGACAACGATCCGTACCCCTGGGAACAGACACTGATCGAGGTGGAAAACCAGTACCTGAAGTTCCTCGACCTGGTTGGCGAGAAGCCCAAGTACATTCACCCGCATTCCTTCGTCACCCCCAACATCGCTAAGGCGATGAAGGCCATCTCGGTGAAGTACGGCGTACCGACGTCCTTTGAAATGTGGGAAAAATTTAACATCCACCCCCTGACCAATACCTGGAACCCCAAACCATTTCCGGTGGAGCTGCAATTAAAAACGGACGTCGAGAAACACGTCCTCGAAGTTATCCCGGAAGTTCTCGAAAACGAATATTCTTTTTTGATTTGCCATGCCGGCTTTGTGGATGAGGAGATCTTCCAGGTTTCCTCTTACACCCTTATCCGCGAAAAAGATCTTTATATGGCTTGCTCGCCGGCACTGATCGATTACCTGGATTCTCACAAAATCTCGCTCATCACCTACGACGACCTTCGCACGGAGTAATTTCCATGTACATCAAATCCGATCAGATCTATTTCGAACAAGGCGTTCGCGACGGCTATTTAGAAATCGAGAACGGCCAATTTGTTGCTTTTCATAGTGCCAATGCGGAAATCGAGCCGTCCTTCGATTACAGCGGGTATAGAATAATTCCGGGAATCATCGATACCCACAATCATGGGACCAGGGGGTATGGTGTGATCGGATCGGACGTTAGCGACCCGGAAGGTGAAATCCGGGGCTACCTCAAGGGCTGTGCTGCCAATGGTGTGACCGGCGTATTTCCGACCGCCTCGCCTCAAATGTGCAAATACATCGCTAAAGTAGCCCGCGAACAACCCGATGGGGCTCAAATTTTGGGCATCCATTCGGAAGGGCCTTTTTTGAACCGGGTGGGTGAAGGCGGCGTTTACGTTGAACCTCCCCAGGTAGATATGGAACTGGTAGAAAAGATCTACGCCGATTTGGACAGCCTGCTCAAGCTGATGGCCATTGCGCCTGAAATTCCGGATAGCCAAAAAGTGGTGGACTACCTGCGCGACAAAGGGGTCGTTATGGCTTATGCACACAGCAACTGTAACTTTCAGGAAGCTATGCGAGCCTTCGACAACGGTATTTCGGTTTCGACCCATACCGGAAACGTTATGAGCGGGATTCACCATCGCAATATGGGCGGCCTGGGCGCTTGCCTGCTCAACGAGAACGTCCAGTGTGAGGTCATTTGCGATGGGCTGCATATTGTCCCCACGATGCTCGAATTGATGTTCCGGGTAAAGAGCCTGGACCATTGGATGATGATATCCGATTCAAGCGAGGCTGCCGGGGCGCCGGAAGGCGACTATAAGTTTGGACCTTTTACCGTCCATGTGGACGAACAGGGTTTTTGTAAAACAGAAACCGGAAGATTGATGGGATCCACAAAATCAGTCCTGTATGGCATCTCGGTATTGGTCGATCAATTGAATTTGCCGCTGGAACAAGTTATCCGCATGTCGTCGTTGAATGCCGCCCAGTATTATGGTTTTGGTGAGCGCAAGGGCTCGATCAAAATTGGAAAAGACGCCGATTTTGTGGTGATCGATCCGGCCTACAACGCAATCGCCACCTTCGTTGAAGGCAAGAAGGTTTTTGACCAGCGTGCAGAAAGTGGATTCTTTAAAGAAACCTATCTGCATGACCATTTGGTTTCAAAGAATTAGGTTGGTGGATTTAGAACCTATCCCTAAGATATTTTGGTGTTTGTTTTAGTCGGCTTTGCCGACTAAAACAAACACCCAGGGTAATTTTCGGATAGGCGCTCAGGCCAGTTGGATCGT
Source organism: uncultured Chloroflexia bacterium (assembly GCA_963704755.1). Classification (GTDB taxonomy): domain Bacteria; phylum Chloroflexota; class Anaerolineae; order Anaerolineales; family Anaerolineaceae; genus Bellilinea. The sequence goes on along the minus strand of OY969938.1, from coordinate 2,429,520 downwards.
GTCTCAACCTTTACCTCGCAAATTTATTCATCTTAGCTACAGAGGAAATCATTAATATGAAAGATTTAGAAATTTCGATATTGCATTCCGTCGGTCTTCACGCACGCCCGGCGACATTATTCGTTCAAACGGCTCGAAAATATAAATCGGACATAAAAGTTGCCTACAACGACAATTCGACAGACGGCAAGAGTTTCTTGGGTTTGCTCAACCTGGGCATCACCAAGGATGCGATCATTCACATTAGCGCAGATGGAGAAGATGAAGAGACCGCGATAAACGACTTGAAAAAACTTATCGAAAACGATTTTAGCGACCGGTAAGTATGAAGGCCCATTTAACTATCGTAAGACATGGTTCAACCGAATGGATGGAAAAAGGGTTACTTCATGGGCGGTCCGATTCGCCGCTTTCCACCCTGGGTTTGCAGCAGGTGCATATGACCGCCGAATCTTTACGCGGAAGAAAATTCGATTCCTTTTTTTCGAGCCCTACCGGGCGTGCCTGGCAAACGGCGGAAATCATCGCCGGTGAAATTGGCCAGACCCCACATCCCCTGGATTTATTGCAGGAGCAAGACTTTGGTGTAGCAGAAGGGACTGCTATGCATTATTTTCCCAGGAAACTGATTCTTTTTCACACAATGGTGGATTGGTTCATTCCCCATTTTAAAGGGGGTGAACCCCTTCGAGAGATGCACCAACGGGTGGTGAAGGCCCTCAACTTAATCCTGGATCAAAATCCTGGCGGTTCAACTCTGGTCATCTCGCACCACGGATTAATCTCCATGATCTTAAAAGAGATTACCGGCAAAATGACCCAATTATTCTACATACCCCCCGCGGCGATTATCGAGGTCGAAATTGATGCTAATCGGAAGGGCCGGATCATATCCGGCCTGGATACGGATTTCAGACTCGAAAACTTCAAATACCAACGACCTTCAATGTGATTGGGGTTGTTGTTAATCTTTTAGGAGTATCAATGAACCAAATACTCAAAGCAATAGCAGCAGCACCGGGAATCGCAATTGGCAGGACCCTTTGGTATCGAGACGAAGTGATCCAAATTGTTCCCAAAAAATCTGACCCCGCGCAGGAAAAAGAACGCCTGGAGCAGGCCAGAAACTCGGTGCGGCAAAACATACACCAGGTATTCGAATTCGTTGCAAGACCGTCCGGAAGAAGCTGCTATTTTCACGGCCCACGAAATGTTATTGGACGATCCCGAGCTGATCAAACTGGCCCACGCCAAAATAGACCAGGGCGCTGAATTCGCCTGGGATTATGCCATCCGCTATTTTGCAGACCGCCTGGAAGCTCTTCCGGATGAATATTTAAGTGCCCGCGCCGCGGATATCCGCGACATTGGCCAACAGGTCTTGCGCATCCTTGCCGGGATCCGTACCAACGACCTCTCGAATCTGGATTCTCCGGTTATATTGCTGGCGCGGGATTTAACTCCCTCGGTTACCGGGCAAATAAATCGGAGCATGATTTTAGGATTCGCGACCCAAGAAGGCAGTTCCACCTCGCATACTGCAATTTTGGCGAAGGCGTTAGGGCTGCCGGCCGTCGTTGGCGTAGGGAGTGCATTAAAAGAGGTTGCGGATAATGACTGTATCATCCTTGACGGCCATCGCGGCGAAATCATCCTTGCACCCAATGAAATGACCCGCCAGAAATATTCCGAACAGCAAGAACGCGAATTGAACGACCGCAACAGATTGTTGGCTCAGGCGCAGCAGCCTGCCTTCACCATCGACGGGCGCCAGATCGAGGTCGTGGCCAATATCGGGAGCCTGGAGGATGCTCGCGAAGCATTGCTGGATGGCGCTGAAGGGGTTGGTTTGCTGCGCAGCGAGTTCCTTTACATGAATAGAAAGACTGCTCCCAGCGAGAATGAGCAATTTGAAACCTACCGGGCCATTTTCGAGATTATGGACAAGCGGCCGGTCGTCGTGCGTACCTTGGATATTGGCGGAGATAAATACCCGCCTTACATGGATCTAGGCCAGGAGGCGAATCCTTTCCTCGGATGGCGGGCCATAAGGGTCTGCCTTGATCGCCCGGATTTTTTCAAAACTCAATTGCGGGCAATCTTGCGGGCTGCGCAGGGTCATAATGTGAGAATGATGTTCCCAATGATCGCCACGATCGATGAATTACGCAGGGCAAAGGCTTTTCTGCTGGAAGCGCGTCGCGAGCTCGAGGCAAAACACGAAGCGTACGCCACGGATATTCAGGTAGGGATTATGGTGGAAATCCCCTCGGTCGTGCAAATGGCCAATTCCTTCGCCCGCGAAGTAGACTTCTTCAGTATTGGCACCAACGACCTGACGCAATACACTTTTGCAGTCGATCGAACCAATACGAAAATTGCCTCCATCGCGGACGCTGCCCATCCGGCGATCCTAAAACAGATACAGAAAGTAATTGAGGCTGCACATCAAAACAATATTTGGGTGGGTTTGTGCGGAGAATTGGCCGGCGACCCCGCAGTCGTTCCAATTCTGCTTGGGTTGGATTTGGATGAGTTCAGTGTCTCCTCAAAATCTGTCCCTGGGGTGAAGGAAACCATACGAAAATTCTCTGTAGAAGAGGCCAAATTACTGGCTGAAAAAGCCCTGAAATGTGAGGACGCGGCCATGGTACGAGGGTTGCTAACCACCAGGGAAATGGTGTAAATTTTCATTCTACAAGTTCGCTTAAATTTAAAAAGGAAGGGCTCTGGTTGTCTTCAGAGCCCTTCCTTTTTTAGATCCCTAATCCCATCTGATCCTCCGGTGCTACCTCCTTCTTTGATTTCCTTCTCATCACCACGGCCCTCTCCGTCATCCAATCCGACCAGGTCAGCACCTTCTTGCCCGGGAAGATGGTCTCACTGGGCGTGGTCAGGCTGCCCAGCGGGTTGTTGCTGACCTTCATCTCGTCGGCGAACAGGGTTTGCAGGTCGGGCAGGTCCGCTCCGTTGAGCACCTCGCGGGCCAGCTCGGTCAACAAATCGCCGTCTTCTTCCGGTACGATCGCGCCGCCGACCTCATTCCCCATACAGTAGTTGGGCAGCTTTCATCGCCCTCCAGGTGTTGCCCGGCAAGTAGGCCCCGGATGCTCTCCAGGCTGGTCTTGTACCCCACCGCCCCGGCATACATCAGGGCGTGATCCTCGTCGTAGGCGTAGCCGCTCAGGTGGACCAGCGCCTGGCCGTTGCGCAGCCTGGACGCCGCTCCTTGAAAGAGGCGCTCTTGCCGGTCAATGCCTCGTTCGTCCCAGGTGAGCTTCCAGACGATCACACCTGAGTTGGTCCGGGCCAGTTCTTCGTTGAGCTCCTTGAGCAGGGTATGGCCCGGCACCCAGATTGGGACACCGGTGAAAGTAATTTCCGTGTCGTTCACCCGGATGGTCGCCTGGCGGGTCGCCGCGTTCACAACCGCTTCTGCCAGGGAAAGCTCCTGGTAATGTGCCAGCGCCTTGGGTAAGTCTGCGCCCGGTTTGGGAGTGAAGATGAACGCGCCAACCTGACCATCGTAGTCAAGGTAGCCTGCATCGCCCAGCGCGTAGTCGTGCGGGTGGGTGGACGGGTTGAGGTTGGGCAAATCCTGCCGGGTCGGCAGGCCGGTGCCGTCCTGGTAGGCGGCGATGACGATTTTGCCCTGCTTTTGCAGTTAAATCACTGCGCCTACCCGCTGGCGCAGGTAGGCGTCTTCGTATGGTTGCATATGGGTCTCCTTTTACATGTTCCAGTTGTTAATACCAACGATTGTTCTTACTATCCCAGGATAAACATGATCTGTATGCGTTTGCATAGCAGACCTTTGCAAATGCAAATCGAAAAGCAATACCCTCCCCCAAAAAAATGTCCTGGTGAGCGAGATCTCAGTCTATATGATTGTTATAATGATGGGGTAACGCCAAAACCCTTCAGCTACAAAAAAAAATGAGCCGATCTGTGCCTATTTCTTTCGCCAAACCTGAAATAGATATATCTGATGAGTAATTTGTCTGTGGTAAGTTTGACCCAGGAGGATATTCAGGCAAATGTTCAGGGTGTCCTGAGCAGAACTCAAATTCGCGTCCTTTATCAACGACGCTTACTCTTTCTAACCGCAACTTTAAGTATTGCGGGCATATTGGCTTCCTTATTCATTTTATTGTTTCTCAAGCTTCGGTTTCCGTCTTTCGCAAACCGCGGAGAACTCATTTTCTGGATACCCATTGGCCTGCTATGGATATGGCTGCTTCGTCGTTCGCCGATGCGATGGCTCAGCATCAACTTTGACCTTCGGGATGGGAAAGCAGCTCAAGTCGAAGGGCGAGTTATTTGTCGATGGCGCAACACAATCGGCATTATCCAGGTTCCCAATTACGAGGTTCAGGTTGCTGACCTTGTTTTCGGCCTTACCAGTAATGAGTTTTTTCAATTCACAAATCAAGGTGATTATCGAATTTTTTATTCGCCACAATCTAAAGTGTTTCTCGGGGCGGTCCCGGTAATGGAACTGTCTGGTCAAGATGCCAAGAATGTGGATCAGGTCGAACCGGCGGAAGATCTATCTGGATTGCTTACACGTCGGGAATTAGAAATTTTGAAACTAATGGCGGATGGTCTATCCAATAAGGAAATTGCCAATCAGCTTTCACTTTCCGTCAATACGATAAAAATGTACACTTCACAAATATATCAAAAAATGGGGGTAAGCCGAAGGACTGAGGCTATCGCTTTGGCTCATAGCCGGAAAATTTTATAAAAGTAGTTTCCTTCATTTCTGGACTGCCTGCTACCCCACTTTTTCCACACTTTCGTATATATCTTTCCTTTGTAACTTGATCTAAAATGGCAGAGCTGGATCGGACCAGAGGGCATACCTCTTTGACTTTCGTGAATGCACCCGCAGACAAAGCGCCAATGGGTTGGTATTAGTACATGCCATGCACCTTGAAGTGACCTATCTGTTGCCTTCAGACATGCGTATTTAGAAAAAACATCACAGGAGTAAATCTAGAATGCTTCACAATTTTAAACACTTATCCACTCGAAATCGGTTTCTCGTTGCCGGCCTATTTTTTTCTTTGGCCTGTGTGGGTATACTGGCTACGATCGCCATCCATTAAAAATTATGTCTCGCTTTCACAAAATAATCAGGATTATCTGGGTTTCATTTGGATTGCTTTTTATTCTCTGGATGGCGAATTCTTATTGTGTTCGAGGATTCGATCCGGAAGTACTTGAAAATAGTCGGGCGGTTACGGTTGAAAAAACAAATCACTATCTACAATTTCGCCCCACCGGAATACAGCAACCAACGGGATTCATTTTCTTTCCGGGGGCTTTAGTTGCACCGGAAGCCTATGCTCCTATGGCCAGGGCGTTAGCCGAAGATGGTTTCAATACGTTTATTATTAAGCTCCCGTTCGGATCAGCGCCATTGGCATCCCAACAAGCCAGCGTTATGGACCAGGCGTTGGAAATCGAAAAATCAAATTCTACGCTTCGATACTGGGTCGTAGGTGGGCATTCTCGGGGCGGAGCTATTGCAGCTCGTTTCGCTTACCAATATGATCAACATTTGGATGGTTTAATCCTGATCGGGACCTCACACCCTAAAGAAGATGCGTTCGACTTATCCGAAAGATCTCTGATGGTGACAAAAATTTATGCGACCAACGATGGATTAGCCAGTGAAGAGGAAGTCGAAGCTACTTCCCAATATTTACCCACAGATACACAATGGGTCCGAATTGAAGGCGGAAATCATGCTCAATTCGGATATTATGGGACACAACTCGGTGACCATAAAGCAACGATCAGCCGACCTCGGCAACAAGAGTTGATGCTTGATGCAATACTATATAATTTTAAACTTATTCAGGGAGAGGGTGTAGGATAAAGTGTGTAAATGGGATTCCAAATAAGATAAAGGAAGGCGAAAAGGAGCCCCAATAATGGTAAAAAAAACAAATTACCCCCGCGGAAATTCAAAATAGCTTGCCCAACGCGGAAGAAGTGCAGCGTGAATTGGCAAAAGCCAAATCAATGGACGATATTTTCGGCAAAGAAGGCATCTTTGCGCGGTTATTTGCCGGGACTTTGGAGCAGATGCTGGAAGCGGAGATAGACGAGCAACTGGGTTACAAACGATACGAGGCTAAAGGGCGAAATTCTGGCGATAGCTGCAATGGGCATTACAGCAAAAGGGTACGCAGCTCGGACGGCGAAGTGTCCATCCAGCTACCCCGGGATCGAAATGGCGAGTTCGAGCCACAGATCATCAAGAAACATAGCGCCAACACGAATGAGTAGGAAGACAAGATCATAGCCATGTATGCCAGGGGCATGTCGATCCGGGATATCCAAGGGACGCTCGAAGAACTGTATGGAGTGGACGTCTCGCCCAGTACGGTCAGTGCGATCACCGATAAAGTCTGGAGCCTGGTAGAAGCCCGGCAAAGCCGGTCGTTAGCCGCGATTTATGCTATTATTTACCTGGATACCATTCACACCAACTTACGACAAAATGGAAAAGTCGAGAATACTGCGGTCTACATCGTCTTAAGCGTGGATTTAGGGGGCCATCGGGACCATTTTAGGGCATTGGATCGGTACAGGAGCTGAAACGGCCAATTTCTGGCTCTCAGTGGTGAGCGATCTGCAAAATCGTGGCGTGAAGGATATTTTCATTGCCTGCATGGATGGCCTGGCCGGGTTCAAGGAAGCCGTGTTGGCGGTATTTCCCCAGGCCCAGATCCAACGTTGCATCATTCACCAAATCCGCAATAGCCTGAAATACATTTCCTGGAAAGATCGTAAAGCGTTTATGCATGATCTAAAAGCCATCAATCAGGCACCCACACGAGAGGCAGCCGAAGCGAACCTGGCTAAACTGGGCGACCTATGGCGCGCTCAGTATGCTGTGGCGGCGCGCTCCTGGGAGAACAACTGGGAAGACCTGGCTACTTTCTTTGCTTACCCCTCCGAGATCGGGCGCCTGATTTATACCACCAATACCGTGGAAGGGTATAACCGCCAGTTACGCAAAATCATCAAAACCAAAGGCGGCTTCCCCAATCCCGAGGCGGCTCGCAAGCTGCTCTTCCTGGCCACTCGGGACATCACCAAGAAGTGGGCTATACCTATTTTTAACTGGACTACTATTCTCAACCAATTAGCCATCCGTTTTGATAATCGGATGGGATTTTAGCGTGCAATCCATTTACACAATTCGTTTGACATTCTCTTCAAATCTTTCTTTTTTTCGTGCTCTTCTGTTGATTCTAGTGTTCTGTTTATCTCTTATGGGTTGTAATCCCTGATCAAATTTACCTTTACCAATAACTACACAGAGTAAAGTCCCTGTTGAGGTCTCTCCTATCAGTACGACAGAGCAATCAAAAACACCTACTGTGGAAATTGGAAGGATCATCACGGAGAATAAAATACCCCAAGTGACAGTGACATTAGAACCTACTCTAACAGTTCAGCAGAGGGATAAGTACATTTTGGATCTGTTTACAGATAGCCAAGATTGTAAGCTTCCCTGCTGGTGGGGGATGGAGCCAGGAAAGACCTCTTGGGACGAGGCTTTGCCTCTTTTAAAACATATGGGCATAGAACCAACTTCTACGATTCGGTCAACGGATCAAATTCATCATGAGGTGCATTTTGATTCTGTTTCTTCAGAAGAAAACAGTTATTAATTGGATCGAGTTCGAGGAGAAAGACCGTTATATTTACAGTATTAAAGCCGGGACCTTCTCGAATGAAAATTTGGAACAGTTCTTACCACTATGGAAAAACTATTCTCCTGAAGAAATTCTGAAACATTATGGAAAACCTGGCAGGATATGGTTACAGACTACAAGTGCCGGGCAAGATATTGTTGGTTATACATTATGGTTGTTCTACGATTCACAAGGGTTCCTCATTATTTCTGGAGGAAATACAGATCGGAAAGAAACATATACAATTTGCCCTTCATTTTATAGAACAGAAAGTCCTATAGATGTCGAGATTGATCTTAGGGCATCTACAGAAACTGTTCCATTAGAATCATTAACTGAACAATATGATCCGGTTTCCAAACCCTATATCTTGCCAATAGAAACTGCAACTGGCTTAACTTTAGACGAATTCTATAGCCAATATCTCAATGAGGGAGAATCATTTTTTTTTCAAACTCCGAGGGATATATGGCCCGATTGATGATGAAATTTGTGAAGAATTTCTGTGGCAGTTCTGGAGGGCCAACGGATAGCAGGTAGCCAAATGGGGATACAACTGCCATTGCAGGAAAAAATTTGTTTCCTGCTGGACGATCACCTGGGCTCGACCAGTGTGGTGGCCAACGCGGATGGCAGCCTGAACAGCAAACAGTTGTATAAGCCCTGCCCCCTCGCAAAAAACGCTCTGGGGTGCTCCGTCAGGGTGAGACACGGTATACCAGCGGAACTTTGCCCACCGATTACCAGTTCACCGGGCAGAGGAAGACTCGATCGGATTGTATTATTATGGAGCGAGGTGGTATGACAGCGCGCTAGGGCGTTTCACTCAACCTGATTCTATCATACCCGAAATTCAAGGCGATCAGAATTGGGATCGTTATTCCTATGCAAACAACAATCCCGTTCGTTATAACGATCCAACGGGGCATTGTGTTGGCCCATTATTGGCAGTTTGTATTGCAGTGGGAACATTTATTGTAGATAATGCGGGCATAATAACAACTGTTGTAGCCACCGGTTTAATAACATCATTTCTTACTGCAGATACTCCTCAAGCAGAATTGATCAATAATCCGGAAGCTTCTCAACAAGTTTTTGAAAACGATTTATTCTCAGCTGGCTTATGGATCACAGGAGGAAGTTCAGCACTTGAGTTTGGAAGCTACTATTCACTACCGAAAACCACCTCAACAGCCAATAACGATGCCATACCTCAGCCGCCAACGATTAAGTCTTCAAACTCACCGGATTTTATTGTATCACCGGGCGAAGATTCAATTATTATACCAAATGGCGCAACAGGACCTAGCCCAGTTAAATCTGGAAAAGGATTTAAGATATGAAGGAGGAAATGGAGGAAATGGACTCAGTGACAGCGCATATGGTGTCCGAATTATGGATCCGACAAATCCTCAACCACCCTCTCCTGGCGTGGTTATCCTAACGGATATGCTTCTTATTATAATAAATCCGGACAGTCAATTAATCCCTACACAGGAAAAACTATCAACAAAGCAGATTCTTGGTGGCATTTGCCTTTCCGTGCAGAATAAGGAGATCCAATGAATGGGGTAGTTAATAAACCAAAAGAAAATCCGTTTAGTGAATTAATAAATGACGAGTTGAGTTCGATAGAATTCGTTAGAGATTATATTCAATTTCGATTCGATGGTCCCGTCTTAACGGCAATTACGGACCCTGAAATCCTTGTTAATGGAATATCACATAAACGCGAATCCAAAGATTTTTGTAATCTACTTCTCGAGTGTATTGGTCAGATAATAGTCTCGGCCACTATCGAGGAAGGAAAATCGATAGTAATCATGTTTGGAAACAAATATTCACTTTTCATCTCGTTAACACCAGAAAGCTATGTTACAGCTGAAGCCGCCACATATAGGGATAAAGTAAATGAGTTATGGGTTTGGTGAACTAATGTGGTCTGTCAAAGGTGAATCTCGGGATAGAGGTTTTTTGGCTTGAAACGGGCATCAGCCGTTGTGAAGCGCCAATTGATTTTGACTAGCTTGGCATTGCGGTTGTTTTGCCAGGCAGCCACTTCAGATTCTAAAACGGCCTTATCGGAAATACGTCGAGAAAGGCACTGGTGGATCAAGACCTCCAACTCGATTTCAGCCATATCCAGCCAACTACCATGCTTCGGTGTGAAATGGAATTCGAAGCGATCAATGCGCCGTCGAGCTTCGTCTTGCTCGTGAGTTTCATAAAAAGAGATCGGCGAGTGCGTATTCAAGTTGTCCATGACGATCACGATCGATGCAGTCGGTAACCGCCTGAGCGAAACGACTGCCGCCGGGACGACCAGCTATAGCTACGACGCTGCCAACCGGCTGACCAATGTCAATGAGACCGAATACCAGTGGGATGATAACGACAATTTGCTGAACGATGGGACCTATGCCTACACATACGACCACGCCAACCGGCTGATATCAATTAATAATCAGGGGTCCGTGATTAGCAGCTATAGCTATAACGGCCAGGGAGACTGCTTGGCCTCTACCACCAGTGACATACTGAAGACCTATACCCTGGACCTGAACGCCGGGCTGACCCAGGTACTTCAGGATGGGACAAATACCTACGTTTATGGTGTAAACCGCATTGCCCAGGTGAGTGAAACTCATTCCGGTTACTTCCTGACGGACACACTAGGGTCGGTGAGGCAGATGACCGACGAGGAGGGCGAGGTCACTTTGACGCAGAGCTACACGCCCTATGGAGAGGTGCTTGAAAGCGTAGGAACCGCGTCCACAGTTTACGCTTTTACCGGAGAAGATTATGATTCGTTGACCGGGCTGGTTTATTTGCGGGCGAGGTACTACGACTCGACGGATGGGAGGTTTGTTAGCAAGGATATATGGCCCATTAAAGAATTATTGCCTCAAACGGTTTCATTGTGGGTTTATACAGCAAATAATCCATTATCGAGATTAGACCCCTCAGGCCATTACTTTTGGGGGCCTGGTGAATCACTTCTAAATTCTTCAAGGAATAGATTCCAATCTCAAAATGTTTCAGTCCGTGTTCAAGAAATTGCAATGATGGGGTGTATAGATCAAATTCATGCTGAATATCCGATTCCGCCTTTAGGAACTAAAGTTGACCTGTTAGATTCTCTTTCAGGAGAAGTTTGGGAAATAAAACCATGGGCTGATCAAAATGAAGCTCTATTAGAGCTTCAGCCACGATTAATTGAATTAGAAGATGCTCATGAAAATTTGTTGCTAACAGGATTTAATCCAGTTGGTATGATATATGACTGGAATATATTTCCACCCTTTTGGGTAGAAGGTTATTCTTTCCCTTCCGAGGTTTTTCTGGGAAATGATGATACAGGTCAATTTGACTTATATGCTGGTCAACCTATGCCAGGTGTTATTGTATGGTGGAAATATAGGCGGCCAAAACCAGTTAATGTTCCCGTGCTTGATCCTATTCATCTTACACGGCCAATGGAAACATCGACCAGAAATGAAAGACAGGGATGGGTACCGAAAAATGGACTCTCGCCTCAACCTGCTTACTCTGTAGAATTGCCTAATCCCGAAGTGACAATTTACTTGTCAGTACCTATAATAATTTATCTTGGTTATAAAATTACAGAATTTTGTCTTTTTCCCCCACTAGTTTTTGTAACGCCGTAGTCTAGTACCCTTCTTAACGCTCCAGGAGAAAAAATGCCAATCAATTTGAAAATCACTGAATTGTTGCAGAAAATCATTTCGCTATTTGAAGAGCAAAATTTACCTTTATTTATAATCAATCTGACTTTTACAATGCAGGTGGCAGGAAATGATAAAGTCAATATTTCTTGGTTCCATAGCGAAAATAACCCAATATCATCAAGAAACATAAAAGGCGAGCTTAATATTAAGTTATTGGCGGAAGAAATTCTTACTTGCTTACTTAGCCAAGAAATACCTATAAAGGTAGTTGCAATAACAATATATATTCATAGCGACCTATTTGATACCATTATGGCTAACAATCCATATCGAATAAATCGTGATATGGCAAGAGCAAATTTCGAAAGAGATTCTATTGATTGCCACATACAAATTCTACGAAAATTATCGGCCGAGGATTTGCAGAGTAGGGATCATTAGATATTATTGCCATTAATAAATTCTTCGAATTAAGCAATCGAGAAAACAGTTTCATCGATGATAAGGCAATACCGATTAAGTGATTATCTTCCCTTCGTGATACAGCGATGTGGACTTTACCTTGGCCTAAAATAGGAATCTCCTGAGCGATGGTGTGTATTCCTACCCTTACAATCAGGCCAACTAACTGACCGCGGTCAGCGGCAGCGGCCTGACCGCAGGCTACGCCTACAACGGCCTGGGCGACCGGCTCCGCCAATTCGAGAACGGCATGACCATTCAATATACCCTGGATCTAAACGCCAGTGTGGAGTATGCCTTTTGGACATTCACCCAGGTATTGGCAGAGGGAGCACGGACTTACCTTTACGGAAACGGCCGGCTGGAACAAGCGGGCACCGCCTCGACGGAGTATTTTATTGGCGATGCGCTTGGCTCGGTGCGCCAGTTGGTGGACGAGGCGGGTGAAGTACGCCTAAACCGCAGCTACGAACCGTATGGGGAAGTATTGGCCAGTGATGGGGAGGCCGAGACGGATTATGCCTTTACCGGGGAAAATTATGATCCACAGACCGGGCTGATCTACTTGCGATCAAGATACCTATCTCTCTCAACAGGTCGATTTATCTCAAAAAACTCCTGGCTGGGGGACTATTACAATCCCACATCGCTAAATCGCTGGAATTACGTTGAAGGAAATCCTGTCAATTTCATTGATCCTGGTGGTATGTGGCGTTGGTGGCTTGCAGAACCTATGTACCATATGCCAATTGAAGATTACTACGAAGCCATGTATGGTTTTAATCCCAGCAAACAATTAGAGTATCCGGTCCCTGGCACACCTTTTAGGCATCCTGACATGTTCAACTCACTGACAGGCGATGTCTACGAAATTGAACCCATATTATTAATTGCATCGGGAGCTATTCAGGTTCAAGGATATGTTGCAGATTTATCTATAGCAGCTCAAGCCAATCTATTACTGGGGAACCATTTGTTAGGTGGTGATTATGATTGGAATCAAACGCCATTTCATATTGGCCTAGGTTCAGATTGGCCAGGCAAGTATAGAAAAACTCCGCTCAGTCTAGCATTTCCTTTTGTGGATTTAGTCGCCGACTATGTTGGGAACGGGGTCATAGCTTATTGGATTGAGCCCAATGCACTTGCGCCCGTTCTCTTAGGAAAACCACTAGCGGGTCTGGTTCCAAATAAACGATTGCTCAGGCCACGCAATTGGGTTCCAAGTTCACAACCTTATCAACCTGCTTATGCTATTGATTTTGGTACGGCTTGTGGTACAGTCCTTATATTGGCTGGTGGAACAATTGTAGTTGTCACAATTGTAGAAGACGCGACAGTGGTGGGTATTGTTGATGACGTCGTAACCGTTCCTGGGGGTATTCTTCTAGTAAACTATGGCCTTCGGCTGGCGGCATTCTCCCGGGTTCCATGATTAACTACCGTGTGAACTACACAGGATAAAACATGACTAAATTTGATATTTATGGTGATGGAACAATCATTGATGTGTCGTATCAAGAATTCCTTAGATTCCTGGCACAATTAGCAGAAACCTGTTTTAGCCTAGCAAAAAGTTACATTGTTAATCATGCTTCAGGCTTAGCAGATTTTGACAACGAGTATTTTGGTCCAAACATGGATCGAGTTCAAAGACAATTTTTAGTAGCATCCGATGGTATGGAAGATGAGCTATTAAGAGAGAAAATGAGCGCCCTCATAAGGTTGCTAGAGATATTGAGCGACACAGACGCAAAAATTACTATGGCATACCGCGATGAATTGGGGGAAAAAGAGAGTGAAGTAAACCATGAGCCTAACCTGAAAAAAAGAATATTTACCCATATACATTCAAGACATAGATCACCTCCAACGCTTGTTATTCAGTTAGCACAAGAATCTGGAAAAATGATCCCGGAATTGGAGGATTTGCGACAAATCATACTCGAGAAAATCGAACAACTAACGACCTTTGAACAAGAGTAAAAAGACAAGAAAAATAGACGTGAACCCAGCTTCTTTCGCCCTCGTTTAGGGTAACCTTGATTATTCAATTATTAGAATGACCGAATACCCCTCCACGAACAGTTTGAGAAAAACTTAAATCGTGATCCGACATTATCCAGAAAAATGAATGACGGTTTGCTCTTTACCAAACCAATACGAACCCATCCCAAAAGCGCCGTTTCGACGGAGTATTTCATTGGCGACGCGCTTGGATCGGTGCGCCAGTTGGTGGACGAGGCGGGTGAAGTACGCCTGAACCGTAGCTATGAACCGTATGGAGAAATATTGACGGCTGATGGCGAAGCCGAGACAGATTATGCCTTTACCGGAGAAAATTACGATCCACAGACCGGGCTGGTTTATTTACGGGCCAGGTATTATGCTGTCAATAATGGCAGATTCCTATCTAGCGATATTTGGCAAGGTAATTATTATCTGCCAATGTCTTATAATAATTGGCTGTATACCCAAGCGAATCCAATAAATTATTTTGATCCAACAGGATTATATTCTGGAGAGCTAATACATAGAATGATCCAAATGCATTATGAGACAACTTATGGGATGGGAAAAATCGTAATACCAGAATTTCCTGTACGTGGTGGATCAAAAGCAAATTTAGGCTTAAGTGATGACAACGGAGTACCGATTCTTATTGGCACACCGACTGGAAATATAGGTTATATTGATATTGTAAACGAAACTACTAAAGAAGCTTTTGAGATTAAGAACGAAAAGCAATTGGTTCAAGGTGCGGCTGAAATACAATGGTATGTTGACGTATACAATGCACTGCCAGATCCCAAAACCCCAAAATCACTTCGAAAAGGCACTAATTATAAATGGGTCGTGAATGGGTGGGATATTGTAGGGGTCAATCCTTATTATTCTGGCTCTATTATAATGTCCTCGATGAGTTCATCAGGAGTAATTATATATAAGAGTGTTCGTAAAGATAAAATTCCTGTCTCAATTCCAGTACCCAAATATATGTACGAATACAATAAGCAAACTAAATCGATGGAGAAAAAGGAGAGTAAGGAAATTTCTGGGCTTCCTCAACCAGCGTACACACAAAAGTGCATTCAAATTTTGATTGCTGTAGGAATTACCGTGACGCTGTTAGATCCAATACCCGGCGATGAGTGGGTGATTCCTGCCCTTGCTGGAGCAATCCCTTAGTCCTCAGATTGCATCAATTTGAAATTTTCACAATTAATTTAATGGAGCGATTTTATAATGACTTTATTACAAATATTCCACTCCTTGGTTGATCCGGCATTAAATCAATTCGGTTATTACGATGTAGAACATAATGCACAAGGTATTAGTAATGTAATGTACGAATTTGAGTCCTTGGTTGATGCTAAAGTAATAAAAAAGGTCCAATTTCAAAGGCGACAATATAATGAAATACCTATATCCTATTCGTTTACTGTAAACATTTATCGAATTCCATTAGTTCCAAATGATAGCCCGGATTATCAAGTTCCGCTGTTTAGTCGCTTAGCCGACTTGATCAGGTACAATTTTGCTCAAACAGACGAAGTTGAGGCAAATTGGTGGGAAGCAAGAAACAAGGAGGAGTTTGAAGTTAAGCTGAAGGATGCAATAGAAAAAATTATCAAGTATGGTATTCCATGGCTGGATAATCCGTCATCAGTAAATTACTATGAAATTGATCGTGAAGATAATATTGATTTTCAGAGTTCTATAATAGCAATGTATGGTGATTTATTTACAAAGTACGATTACCATTTAGAATATAAAAATGATAGGGAAATCTTAGTCGCAAGAAAAAAGAAATCAAATCGTACTGTTGAATTTGAATTCCATAATTACTTAATCCTAGAGCCTAAAGGATTCGAATTCGCTATTATATTAAAAGAGCATCACACAAATGCTCAACAAAATATAGGATCGAAAATAGTTAGAGAAATGCCATTACCGACTTTTTTGTTTTTAAATTATTCCACTCCTGCTTTTCAAATAATAGGATCGAAATTTTCACCAATAATTGTGTGGGGATACAATTCTTTAGAACAATTAAATATCCATTTGACCGCCCTATTCCCTGTCCTACATTATTCAATTCGTTTGATCAATTCGGGATTTGTTGGATAATTTCGACTTTTACTTTTGAATTATTCATACATATGCAATTCCAAAAACCACCTAGCGCTTTCACGATTATCAAGTATGCACTTTGGGCTTTCCAACAAAGCGTATTGAAATGATCCATTTGGGTTTCCTATAGAGATACTACGAAAGGAAGGATCGTTAACAACACAGGCTTGAACATACGTGCGGAGCACGCCCCTTGGGCACTCACCCAGAAATTGGCTGACGGAGCAAAGACCTACCTTTACAGAAACAGCCGGCTGGAGCAAGAAGGCTCAGATTCAACCGAGTATTTTATTGGCGACACGCTTGGATCGGTGCGCCAGTTGGTGGACGAGGCGGGTGAAGTACGCCTGAACCGTAGCTATGAACCGTACGGGGAAGAGCTGGCCAGTGATGGGGAGGCCGAGACAGGTTATGCCTTTACCGGAGAAAATTACGATCCACAGACGGGGCTGGTTTATCCGCGGGCACGGTATTATGCTGGTGGGGATGGAAAATTCATTTCTAAGGATACTTGGGACGGAAATGAGTATCAACCAATTTCCTATAACTATTGGGCTTATGCAAATGCCAATCCAATCATATTAATCGACCCGAGTGGAAATTGGTGTGTGGCGGGATTTTCGGTTGGTCCTGGGCGAACGTGCAATGAAGAGGAAACTCAAAAGTGGGCAGGTTTCTACAAGCATCAAGCTGAAATTTTCGGTATGCTCAGCCAAAATAGCAACCAAGCTCTCGGCTTTATCTACGGGTTTGCCCATGAATACCTGGATGCAATAAGCATAATAGGCGTTTCATCGATTGCGCATGCCCTAGCGGATGAGTTATTTGAGTGTGGAGCTTCGTACAATCTTCGTAATCCAGAGGTGGTTGCAGGTCGATATTATGGCCGGGCCTTTGTTTTTGTCCAGGCTGCTGCTGAAATTGGGTTTGGGCTCGCTGGAATGGTTGGAGGGGGTGGAATATCCTTGACTGGGGAAGGGGCTATTGCGGGCATTCCCGTAGCGACAATAAGTATGGCGCTTGCTGGGCATGGTGCGCTGATGCTCGGGCACCTGGTTGTTAAAGAGATGGTGGACCCACTGCCCAATATTATTTCTCAAGTTCTACTGGAGGAAGCAATAAACCTTATGATACACCTGCTGAACGTGAAGCTTTATCTCAAAAAGTTGCGAACAATACAGGTGGCGATTTTGGTCCTGCTCAAGGAAATGGCTGGCGGGTTACAATAAAGAAAGGGGCAGGAAACCGTGATATTGTTGTTAGAATAATAAATAGTGGTGGAATTCGAAATGAACCATATTGGCGAGTGAGTGTAGATGGCAAAGGTTCTTTACCACTTCAAGGTGATTATTATTCGAATATTCTTGCGGAAGCCCATCACGCATTCACGTCAACATCATATGATGACATTATTCGATTGATTGATACCGCGAAAAGGATAAGATAGAAATGGATAAAGACTTTTTTGAAAAATCGTTTCTCGAATTTACAGGTGGGATAATCACAGATTTCTCTGTTGATTTATGCGGACATTTGATTTCAATTAGCTTTTATAATGAGAACTCGAGACCGAATTATTCAGCATTATGTTATTTTGGAGAACGTTTCGTCGTTTTACTTTGTTGGCGGAGATGGGGAAAATCGTTTTCAAAATGCCGCATGGCAATATGCTGAATTAACTTCAATTTCATATTTACCAGGAGAAAATATGTTGATTAACAGAAATTCTTCTTACGGAAGGTTTATTGAAAAATCAATTAGTGCTAATTTTGTTTTAGAAATTTGGTCTGCATCGTTGCTCATCGAAGCAAATAGCATTGTCGTTGATGGGCAGCGCTATATGGTTGGGTATTCAGAAACAAAATAAAGAGGTTGTAGTTCCGATTGGTTGACAACTATTCGCCGCTAGTAGCTAGCAATCAACTATAATTACGTCAGGCAGGGAGACCGTCTTGCCTCTACCACCAGTGACATACTGAAGACCTATACCCTGGACCTGAACGCCGGGCTGACCCAGGTGCTGCAGGATGGGACGAATAGCTACCTGTATGGTGTAAATCGCATTGCCCAGGTGAGTGAGACCCAGACCGGTTACTTCCTGCCGGATGCACTGGGCAGTGTACGGCAGATGACCGACGCGGAGGGCGAGGTCACTTTGACGCAGAGCTATACGCCGTATGGGGAGGTGCTGGAGAGCCAAGGAACCACCACTACGGCGTACGCTTTCACTGGAGAAGATTGTGATGCACTGACCGGGCTGGTCTATATGCGGGCGAGGTACTACCAGCCGGGGGACGGGCGGTTTGTCAGCAAGGATACATGGGCAGGGAATCCCTCAGACCCTCTCTCACTTAATAATTGGATTTATGTTAAAAATAATGTCTTAAATCAAACGGACCCTTCTGGTTATTCACCACTTTTATGTGACATTCCTTTTATAGGTTGTGCAGATACTGCAAAGAATACAGTAATAGCCGCTAAAGCTTTATATAGTCAAGCTGGTCCACTTTTATTATCTTTGAGTCAAAAGAATCCATGGAACAATCGGTTTAATTGCCTTGATCCGAGATGGACTAAGCCGGAGAGTGCCATAGATCTAGTAGCTGACTACCTTTGTGAACGTGGGCCAGACACAGTATTATTTAACCGTAATGACGCACTTACAAATGAATTGGCACGATCTATCTTATTAGATGCTGTACGAAAAGAATTTTATAAGTTTGGAGATATTACAACGCCAAAAGAAAGCAAATTTAATCCACCAGAATTTATTCTGGCCTTAATCGATGGAATTAATTTTTCGACAGGTGAATTTTTCTTTCCTATAACACATTTTTTAGGTTCTTTTGATTACAGGGTGGAAAAGTCGTCAACTGATAGAGTTGAATTCGAGATAATCAACCGAACTGACTTAGCTTCAGGCACCCATATACCAACGCGTTTTCCACCTTTCGAGGAACGCAATAACCCTTACACCTTAGAACAATTTGTTCAAGAGCATAAGGACATGGAAAATGAGGGTGTTATAGATATTCTTCTCCGTTATCCAGAAATTGTGGCCATTCTGGAACCAAGAACACGTGGGGAAACTGGATTCTTGATGGGAGGCGGAAATATGTATCAAACGTTCAGATGGAGTGAACATAGTTTGGGGTGTTTACAACAGAAAATTCCATGGCCATTTTATCTACAATTGATAGATATTCAATAATGGGGTGTGAAGTGGCACATTTATTAAAAAGATTAATTTTTACAGTTTTGTTCCTTGTTTCAACGACTTCTTGTAAGGGCCTAGATTCACTTACAAACCGACAAGCTATTTCATCCACAGAGACGGTTGAGTTGAGTCTGTGCCCTCCGTTGCCCACCAATTTCAAAGAATCCGATTTAATTGGAAAATGGATTGCCAATTATGGTCTTCATGATGAAGATTTGTTGATAATAAAGGAAGATGGGACTTATAAACAAATCTACATCAATCCAGATGAAGGGAAGAAATATGCTAGTGATTGGATGAACTGGTGGATAGAATATAGAGATAGTGGATATATAAGGCTGCATTTTACAGGTATGAAGCGAGCTGGTGAGCTAGATTCGATTTTCAATCGAGAAGGTGGAGGAATTGATCCACAGCTTTTTACAGCCATCGATTATTGTGAAAATGAAGTGATTGAAATGCCTGACGAAGTTGTCTTGATCGTGACAGGGTCAAAGGAAAACAATCCACGAGGGATTATTCTTCGTCAAACCCGGCTGGCTGGTTCAGAATGGACATGGTCATTTCATCTTCAGGACGATAGTGAGCCACCTAAAAATAAATGATCTGGGATTTGAGGACCTTTGGGCGGTTTTCGTAGCGAGTTGGTTTTATCCGCCTTTTCCCCGGTGGTTCGCTATTGGCCTTGTCCGGCAGTCCATTGGATTGGCTGAGTGGGCTTTTCAGTACCAGCGAGGATAAGAAACAAGAAAAAACGTTTTGGGAAGGAGCATCTCACCCGGTTACAGCAGCGACTAAGCAAAGTGCCGGCAATATGTGGGCCGAACGCCCCAACCCACCTTTGAACGAAAAAGTCGAGGACATAACCGGTTTCGGTCTGCCGGAAATCGCCATCAAGGTACAGGCCGCACCGGCCCGTGAGGAAGGTACCCCGCCGAACAGCCTGACCATCGACTACAGCTACGACCCGCTCAACCGTCTGACCGCTGCAGATTATGATTCGGGGCTATACTTCCATTACCAGTATGATGCGGTTGGAAATCGCCTGGAGGAAACCAAAGTGGTGAACCCACTTATGCCAGAGGTGGTCAAAATATATACTTACGACGATGCCAACCGTATCGCCACAATCAACGGGGCCAATTACACCTGGGACGACAACGGTAATTTACTCAATGATGGTGTATACACCTACATCTACAATCATGCCAACCAATTGGCCGCGGTCAGCAACAGCGGCTTGACAGTAGGTTACACGTACAACGTGATCGGCTCAGCCAGTTTGAGAACGGCGTGACCACCCACTACACCCTGGACCTGAACGCCGGGCTGACCCAGGTGCTGCAGGATGGGACGAATAGCTACCTGTATGGTGTAAATCGCATTGCCCAGGTGAGTGAGACCCAGACCGGTTACTTCCTGCCGGATGCACTGGGCAGTGTACGGCAGATGACCGACGAGGAGGGCGAGGTCACTTTGACTCAGAGCTATGCGCCGTATGGGGAGGTGCTGGAGAGCCAAGGAACCGCCACCACAGATTACGCTTTTACCGGAGAAGATTATGATGCACTGACCGGGCTGGTCTATATGCGGGCGAGGTACTACCAGCCGGCAGACGGAAGGTTTGTCAGCAAGGATATCTGGCCAACTAATGTTAGAAACCCCATGTCCTATAACTCCTGGTTATATGTCACCGGGGACCCAATTAATTACAAAGATCCAACTGGGCATATTGAGCAGAGCGAAACGGGTGCAGCTGATCAATATTTGAAAGATTTGCTAACTTTCGGAATAACCATAAAAAAAGATTGGGGACCAATTTCGGTTACAGGGTATATTCCAAATCCCCGTGAGAAAACCTCTTGTGAATGGAGAAAGGGCAATTGGATACTTGATGAACTGAAGCTGATAAAACAAGCGGCTATTGATTTGAATTCTAAAATGAATGGGAAAATGAATGTTGCTGTAAAGAGTTTGAGGATAAATAAAATTCATGGATTAGGAGCTATGTCTCCTCCAGGGATTTGGGAACCTCTATTGGGGGATATTGTTTTTGACGATTTACAAACAGGTTATGATGATTATTATAAACATACTTTCGTTCATGAATTTGGACACGTATGGGATTATCAAACTGGAAATCAATTATCTTATGGGTTGATGCAAGAGTTAGGAACTTGGGATTGCCTGGGTATGGGAGGGTGCCATTGGGATCCATATAAACCGACAGTTGATGCTTCTGGAAATATTACTTATCCAGAACCACCGCCAGATACTCTGGCAGGTTGTGAAATTTCCCCACCTGGACCTCAAAACACCAATCCAATCCTGGATTGTAAAAAATATCCATATGCTTCAACTTATGGAAAAGGTGGTGAACTTGTTACTGGTCCAGGTGCCGAAGATTGGTCACAATCATTGGCATATTATGTCTATATCAATTATGAATCAAAAATAGTAATAGGAATTGGAAATACACCGATAAGGAAGAAATACATTGAAAAGCAAATTAATAATCTACATTAGGTTTGGGTTATCTTGGTTAGGTTTATTAATTATTATTTCAGCATGCATCAATGGTGTGCCAACCAATATATCCGACCCTGACCTTATAGATCAAAGTTGGCTAGAGGATAAACCATGTAAACCTCCTTGTTGGTATGGGATTTCACCGGGTTATTCATCAATAAATGAACTACTTGATGCTATTCCATCAATAATTTTCTTAGATTCGGAAAAATTCACCGAGAAGGATATTACTTATTGGAGCGATACAAAAGAAGAACTTGTCTCGGGGAAAGCTGTATGGGTTTATTACAAAGAGCCTATGAATATGTGGGCTGCATATTTTCAATTTTCAGACCAGGACATTTTAAATTATATTAGACTGTCACCCAATTATCACATCACCATAAATGAGGTTGTTGAGAAGATTGGAAAACCAGACGGGTTTACCCTTTCGAAAAAGGGTCCCGAAGGAAGAGGGTGTGACTTAGCTGTCATTTGGCTTTCTCGAAAAATGGTGATCTATTATTTCGGTGATAATCCCTCAATCTTTACAAAAGATCTTTGCGAAAAAGTCGATGAATATAGAGATAAATTACCTTCTGGATTGGATGTAAGTTATATTGATCTTATGGATGAAAGTCAAATAGAAGATTTTCACTCGATGACAACTTATAGAAGATGGCAAGGGTTTAATACTGTGAAATAAGAAAAGAATGTCCTCAAAGTCCTTCCAGCGCGCATTCCGTACGACGAGCCCCCACCAGGCAGCCACACCATCGACTACACATACGACCCGCTCAACCGCCTGACCGCCGCGGATTACGATTCAGGGCTATACTTCCATTATCAGTATGACGCGGTCGGTAACCGCCTGGAGGAAGCCAAAGTAGTGGACCCGCTCCTGCCGGAAGTGGTCAATACCTACACCTATGACGACGCTAACCGCATTAACACGCTCAACGCGGTCAGCTATACCTGGGACGGCAACGGCAACCTGCCCAACGATGGTGTCAACACCTATACCTACAACCACGCCAACCAACTGACCGCGGTCAGCGCCAGCGGCCTGACCGCAGGCTACGCCTACAACGGCCTGGGCGACCGGCTCAGCCGGTTCGAGAACGGCGTGACCACCCACTACACCCTGGACCTGAACGCCGGGCTGACCCAGGTGCTGCAGGATGGGACGAATAGCTACCTGTATGGTGTAAATCGCATTGCCCAGGTGAGTGAGACCCAGACCGGTTACTTCCTGCCGGATGCACTGGGCAGTGTACGGCAGATGACCGACGAGGAGGGCGAGGTCACTTTGACTCAGAGCTATGCGCCGTATGGGGAGGTGCTGGAGAGCCAAGGAACCGCCACCACAGATTACGCTTTTACCGGAGAAGATTATGATGCACTGACCGGGCTGGTCTATATGCGGGCGAGGTACTACCAGCCGGCAGACGGAAGGTTTGTCAGCAAGGATATCTGGCCAACTAATGTTAGAAACCCCATGTCCTATAACTCCTGGTTATATGTCACCGGGGACCCAATTAATTACAAAGATCCAACTGGGCATATTGAGCAGAGCGAAACGGGTGCAGCTGATCAATATTTGAAAGATTTGCTAACTTTCGGAATAACCATAAAAAAAGATTGGGGACCAATTTCGGTTACAGGGTATATTCCAAATCCCCGTGAGAAAACCTCTTGTGAATGGAGAAAGGGCAATTGGATACTTGATGAACTGAAGCTGATAAAACAAGCGGCTATTGATTTGAATTCTAAAATGAATGGGAAAATGAATGTTGCTGTAAAGAGTTTGAGGATAAATAAAATTCATGGATTAGGAGCTATGTCTCCTCCAGGGATTTGGGAACCTCTATTGGGGGATATTGTTTTTGACGATTTACAAACAGGTTATGATGATTATTATAAACATACTTTCGTTCATGAATTTGGACACGTATGGGATTATCAAACTGGAAATCAATTATCTTATGGGTTGATGCAAGAGTTAGGAACTTGGGATTGCCTGGGTATGGGCGGATGCCATTGGGATCCATATAAACCGACAGTTGATGCTTCTGGAGGGATCACTTATCCCGAACCTCCACCCGACACAAAAAGCAAATGTGCATCTTCAACCCCTGGTCCACAAAATCCAATTAATGAATGCAAAGAATTCCCATATTCATCAACTTATGGAGGTGGAGGACCTTTATTTACCCACCCAGGCGCAGAGGATTGGGCTCAATCTTTAGCATATTATGTTTATCCTAATTATCAATCCGGATTAGTAATCGGAATTGGAAATACCCCAAAAAGGAAGAGTTATGTTGAGAAACAGATCAATAATCTGCCTTAGCTTAGGTCTGATAAGTTTGGGATTAGTATTTCTATTATGTGCTTGCATAAAAGATAGCGGAAATTCTAATATTACTGATCCCAAATTTATTGATAACAGTTGGATGAATAAAAAAATACTATGTACTCCGCCATGTTGGTATGGTCTCATTCCTGGTAAATCAACAAAGGAAGATGTGATTAAGGAAATCCAAAATTTAGGATTTCTAAATCTTGATGAAACCAAAGAGAAATCAATCGAGATTTGGAGCAATTCCGTAAATCGATTTATTCCAGGTGATGAGATTCAAACGATTTACAAAAAACCTCTGAATATGCTAGCAGTCGATTTCCGAACAATTACCGATGATAAACTTTACGATATAAAGGTATTCCCTAATTTTCAAATTAGTTTTTATGAGGTGGTTGATGAAATCGGAATACCGGATGGATTTTTTTATCAGAGAAATGATCCGGAAGGAAAGGGATGTGATGTGGGGCTTGTCTGGATTTCAAGAAAAATGATTTTATATCATTATGGTGAACGTACACCATTTTTTAGACAAGATCTATGCGAAAAAATCATTCAATCTAGCTTAAAGATGCCAAATGAGCTGAACGTTGATATTGTACATATTATGGAAGATAGCCAATTGCAAAGTTATCTATCTTTATCATCGTATAAGAATTGGCAGGGATTTATTGATGAGAAGTAATCAACTGATAGTTGGATCAAATGATGATGTGCTGTATA
Source organism: uncultured Chloroflexia bacterium (assembly GCA_963704755.1). GTDB lineage: Bacteria > Chloroflexota > Anaerolineae > Anaerolineales > Anaerolineaceae > Bellilinea. Next base: position 2,404,707 of record OY969938.1, on the reverse strand, counting down.
CCTATTATATGTAAGAAGCCAAAGTGGTGGATCCGCAAATGCCGGAAGTGGTCAATACCTACACCTATGACGATGCTAACCGTATTAACACGCTCAACGCGGTCAGCTATACCTGGGACGGCAACGGCAACCTGCTCAACGATGGTGTCAACACCTATACCTACAACCACGCCAACCAACTGACCGCGGTCAGCGCCAGCGGCCTGACGGTAGGCTACGCCTACAACGGCCTGGGCGACCGGCTCCGCCAGTTCGAGAACGGCGTGACCACCCACTACACCCTGGACCTGAACGCCAGTGTGGAGTATGCCTTTTGGACACTCACCCAGGTATTGGCTGACGGAGCACGGACTTACCTTTACGGAAACTGTCGGTTGGAACAAGAAAGTGCTGCTTCGACGGAGTATTTCATTGGCGATGCGCTTGGCTCGGTACGCCAGTTAGTGGACGAGGCGGGGGATGTGCGCCTGAACCGCAGCTACGAACCGTACGGGGAGGCGCTGTCAAATGAATGCAAAGCTGAAACCGAATACGCCTTTACCGGGGAGAAGGGTGAACCAGGAGCAAGTGAATAAGAATTATGTCCGAGTTGGCATAAATCTACCCGAACTGCAATACACTCTCAACGACTAAAAGTATTATGTGGAATGGGATACGCCCTCATTATTAGAGGTATTCTCCATCTGTTGTTCCTGAAAGAAGCTTAAAATAGCGTGGCACCAGTACGGGTGAAATTTCGAGGGCGTCAGCCGATAGTGTTATCGCTTCCATAGTCAAGCCTGGCTTTGGCTCTGGGCCGCATTTGGGCCTGGATTGACTGTAGAAGCTGCTACGGATAACTAAAGCTACAATTGCTGCTACATTCAGGCCGTCCGTCATATGGAATAGGTGACAGACGGCCTTTTTGTCTGTTTCTGGCTTGTGCTATTATCACATGCAAGGTTTTGAATATGGTTAACGATTCTTTGACTGAAGTACATCCTTTCGAAGCGCAATCGCAGTTGCTCAAAGTGCTTACCCATCCGGCCCGGCTGGCGATTTTAGCCATTCTGCGAGACGGCGAACACTGCGTTTGTCATATGGAGGCTCACCTGGGCTTGCGTCAATCGTACATCTCCCAGCAGTTAGCTGTTCTGCGCGAAGCCGGGTTGATCCAGGACCGGCGGGATGGCTGGAATGTTTATTATCGAGTTGCCGATCCCCAAATTTATGCCGTCTTGGATGCCGTACAACAGGTTTTAGGAGAATCCAGCGTGCCGCATGTGAAAAATAACATTCATTGCCCGTGCCCTAAATGTAACGCTTAGTCTGTTCATAAAAGCCTGGATCAGGCTTTTTCTTTGCTGTAAATATATACAAAATTCTGCATATCCTGGAGGTTTTGATGCTTACCATTAAGGTGCTTGGTTCTGGTTGTGCCAACTGTAAGAGGCTCGAAGCCGTAACCCGCAAAGTGATTACGGATCTGGGTGTCGAAGCGGAAATTGTAAAAGTGACCGATTACGCTGAGATCATGAAATACCCGATATTGTCTACCCCGGGCCTGGTGGTTAACCGAAAAGCTCGTTTCAGCCGGCCGGATTCCGGCCGAAAACGAAATCGCGACCTGGCTTAAAGCATGATGTAACGTTAGGTGGAAGCCGGTTATTGCTGTTTCCGGCTTCCCCCTCTTTAATGAATATTATTCAATTTCTTGAATGTGGTCGGAGCTGATATGGATCATTTACTTGTACAATCGCGTCCCCAGCGACAGAAACAATCCCACTGGCGCATGGTCGGGCTTCTGGTATTAATCGTGGCGGCCTGGGTGGCTGCTTACCAGACCATCCAGCCGCTGGCCAATTGGGTGGCTTACACGGCCTTGAATCTGCCCCAGGGATCGCACCTTGGGGAGGCGGTGGCTTTCTTCCTGTACGATGTTCCAAAGATCGTGCTGTTGCTGTCCGGCATGATCTTTGGAATCTCGATCATCCGCACCTTTTTTAGCCCGGAACGCACCCGGGCGCTGCTGGGCGGGAAACGCCAGGGGATCGGAAATGTGCTGGCAGCCATGCTCGGTATCGTGACCCCGTTCTGTTCCTGCTCGGCCGTGCCGCTGTTCATCGGTTTTGTCGAGAGCGGTATCCCCTTGGGCGTGACCTTCTCCTTTCTGATCGCCGCGCCAACGATCAACGAGGTAGCGCTGGTAATGCTCTTTGGCCTGTTTGGTTGGAGAGTAGCCGGAATATATATTGCCTCTGGCCTGGTAATCGCTATCGTTGCCGGTATGGTTATTGGACGCTTTCACCTGGAGCGTTATGTCGAGGATTTTGTCTGGAAGATGCAGGCAACAGGCGGTGTTGAGGGCGAAAATTTGACCTGGTCCGAGCGCATCCGGCGCGCCTGGGAGGCGGTCAAGGAGATTGTTGGTAAAGTCTGGTTGTATGTAGTGGTAGGCATCGCTGTGGGGGCAGGTATCCACGGGTACGTACCTGATTCGGCCCTGGCTGGCATCATGGGCAGGCAAGCCTGGTGGTCTGTGCCGGCAGCCGTCCTCCTGGGCGTCCCACTCTATTCCAACGCGGCCGGAGTGATTCCGATCGTTAGTGCCTTGATGGAAAAAGGCGCTTCATTGGGCACCGTACTGGCCTTCATGATGTCCGTGGTTGGACTGAGCCTGCCGGAGATGATCATCCTGCGCCGGGTGCTCAAACCCCAACTCATCGCTGTTTTTATCGCTGTGATCACAATAGCCATTGTCTTCACCGGGTATCTGTTCAACCTGATCATGTAAAACCTTTGAACATAGCTTGATATTCCCCATTTTTGGGTTTTCCGAAGATGCAGTTGAGGGCGTTTCCTTGCTTGCATTATCGGTCCCGGTAAATTTCATGAGAAATGAAAGGATCCAATCGAGAATGAACAAAAATAAACTCATTTTGTTTCTTGGACTGGCCGGTTTTGTTGTGATGGCAGACAACTGGGTGGTGTCGCCGATCCTTCCGGCGATATCCACGAATCTAAACATCGATATCGCACGAGCAGGACTACTAATCACTGCTTACATGATCCCCTTCGGTGTTTTCCAGATTATTTTTGGCCCCCTTGCGGACCGGTATGGAAAAAAACAGGTCATTGTGCTTTCGGTTATCTTATTCACTGTTTCGGCCGGGTTATGTGCCTTAGGTTCGAACTTGACCAATCTGGCGATCTTTCGCGCGCTGACCGGAATTTTTGCGGCGTCTGTCATGCCGATTTCTCTGGCATTGATCGGCGACGTTTTCCCACTCCGGGAAAGACAAGGCGCAATTGGCACTTTCATGGGAATATCTTTCCTGGGACAGGGACTCAGTATGGCAATCGGCGGGACGATCGCATTTTTCTTCAATTGGCGCGGTGTATTCGTTACTTATGCGGTTTTTTCCTTGATCCCCGTTATATTGCTGGTGACCAATTACAAGGTTCTTCCATCCGAAAAACATCCGGACAGCAAAATGTTTGCGCCTTACAGCAAACTGCTCGGTTCTACAACGAGTCTCTTTACATATCTTATCGTGGCGCTGGAAGGATTATTTATCGTGGGGAGTTTTTCCTTTACAGGCGCTTATATTTCAAAAACTTATGGCTTTAATTATTTCTATATTGGCCTGATCATGACCGGCTTTGGGATTATGACAGTCATCGGCGGAAGGCTTAGCGGAAAATTGGCTGCGAAAATCGGCTCCAGAAATATTCTGAGCATAGGGTTGATCTCCGCTGCCCTGGCCGATCTGGTCATTTTTCTGTCTGGACAATTCCTGGCGCTCCTGATCCTTGGTGTAGCACTATTGGGCCTGGGTTTCATCTTCACCCATTCCACGTTACTGACCAGAGCAACCGAATTCGCCCAAAAAGAGAGGGGAGCTGCGATGTCGCTGGTCGCCTTTTGTTTTATGGGCGGAGGAGGTGTCGGAACCGCTTTAGCGGGAAAAATCATCTCTGCAACTGGGCTCAGCAATCTTTTTTTGATCTTCGGTATTGCACTTGTCATTACGCTGCTCCTGAGTTTTGTACTCATTCGCGGGCAGGTAGTCAATATGGATAACGAAAAACCTTAAACCATCGCTGAAAGCTGAAAACAAGGAACTGATTGGAAGTTCTACGAGCGTAATAAACGCTACGCGCATCAAAAATGGGAAAACGATGTGCATCCCCAGTGCAGAAAAGGCCGGATAGATATTAGGGATCAGAACCCCGATGGATTTCCCCATCGGGGTTCTGATCCTACCAATTAAAGCTACCTGGTCGATTGACCGAGGGGCAGTTGGGGGTTAGGCGGCTTATCGAAAGGACGGAAGAATCAGGGGTTAGGGAATAAATTGCCTTCCAGTTGTGCCAGATTTTTGGTCAACTGTTCTAACTCCGGTTGTGCTGACTTCAGGTTGGTTGTCTTTACCAAAGTTAATACCTGAGCAGCACTCTGCTGCAAAGCGGTTAGTACGTCTTTTTGATTCGTACCCATCAGGGAAGGTAGGGTATCCAGCGCGGCAGAGGACTGGATCAATAACAAGCGCGCCCCAGCGTAATCGCCGGTAGCCACTGCCTGGCTGGCTCCGCGCGCACCTGACAGCGCCTTGAGCACGTACAAATGCAGCGTGGCAGAATCCAGTTCCTTTTGCAGGCCCGTATTGGCCGTCTGTAAGGTTGTGATCTGATCGGCCTGGCTTGTGACCATTGTATTAGCCTGCTCCAGCTCGGTGTTGGCTTTGTCAAGTTGCTGCCTGGTAGGAATATAGAGCATCAAGGCGACCAAAAGTGCGCCCAGCCCAAATGTCAAAAGCACTACCAGCGCCCAGCGCAAGATACCACGCATAGACTTGTGTAGTCGAGTTTCGGATTTAACTTCGGTTAGGTTGGATTCCGTATTTTCCATTTTGATTGTCCTTGTCCTTTGGGTTCCAAGGATCGGCAGTGTGGGGGGGTATCAAACACAATGCAACTTGCGCTTGATGAACTAATATCTGCGTGAGCCTGGATGGTTCGTTGATACATAAGTGCTCAGCCAGGCTGGGCAGTTACGCTTTCTCTAATAATTCCGTCGCGAGGACGGTTTATGCCGCTACCGGAATTTCCATTTTGCCGAGGATGGCGTCGATCTGCGAACCATCGACTGTTTCGTGCTCGCAGAGCAAGTCGGCCAGATGGTCCAGGTCCTGGCGATGATTTTCGAGAATACCCTCGGCTTCTTCCACCGCTTCCTCGATAATCCTGCGAGTCTCCGTATCCACCAGGGTAGCCGTTTCGGGGCTGACCCGCGCGTCCAGGCCAAGCTGCTGGTTGAGATAGTTCGCTGCCATATCCGTTGCCAGGCGGACCGGCCCCAGGATCGGGCTCATGCCGAATTCCGTGACCATCTTGCGTGCCAGGTCCGTCGCGTGGGCCAGGTCGTCCGAGGCGCCCGTAGAGACCTCTCCAAATTCCAGTGATTCTGCCACTCGTCCCGCCACCAACACCGTCAAGCGAGTCGCCAATTCTTTTTCACCCAACACATAACGGTCAGTTGTGGGTAACTGCATGGTATATCCCATTGCACGCCCGCGAGGGACGATGGTTACCTTGCGAACTTTATCCGCATTGGGCATCAGGCTGGCAATCAGCGCATGGCCTGCTTCGTGTACGGCAATGACCCGTTTCTCCTTGTTTGTGATCGAGCGGGTCCTGTGTTCCGAGCCGGCCACGACGCGCTCAAACGCTGCGTCGAAATCAGCCATTTCCACGGACTCTTTGCCACTCCGGGAAGCCAATAACGCTGCCTCGTTCACCAGGTTGGCCAGATCGGCTCCTGAAAACCCAGGGGTCATCTGGGCAATTGCTTCCAGACTGACATTTGCAGCCTGGGTCACCGCCCGGGCGTGGATACCGATAATTTCCAGGCGTCCCTGCCGGTCAGGAAGATCAACCATAATCTGGCGATCAAACCGGCCCGGTCGTAACAGGGCCGGATCGAGTATCTCGGGCCGGTTTGTAGCGGCCATGACGATCACCCCACGAGCTGTTTCAAAACCGTCCATCTCGGCCAGTAATTGGTTCAGCGTCTGCTCGCGTTCCTCGTGGGCGCCGATCGCCCCTGCCCCCGCTCGCCTGCCTCCAATCGCATCGATCTCATCGATAAAGATAATCGAAGGCGCGCTTTTTTTAGCCTGGCCGAAGAGGTCACGAACCCGTGAGGCGCCGACCCCGACAAACATTTCCACAAACTCGGCACCACTCAGGTTGAAGAACTGAACGCCGGCTTCGCCGGCCGTTGCTCTGGCAAGCAGAGTCTTTCCGGTTCCAGGCGGGCCGACCAGCAGAACACCCTTCGGCATTTTGCCGCCCAGTCTTTGAAAGTGATCCGGGTTCTTGAGAAATTCGGTTACTTCTTTTAGATCCGTAATCGCTTCTCCGGCACCGCCCACATCGTTAAAGGTCACCCCGGTTTGTTCTCCCATAATGACACGCGCTTTACTTTTGCCAAAGGAGAAGATGCTGCCCATCGAGCCGGCGCCTCCCCGGTTGCGTCCGAATAATAAATACCAGGCTCCAGCTAACAGAATCAACGGAAAGATCCAGGTCATAACGAAACCCAGTATTCCACCGTTACTCGGCACTTGCCCGGTAATGTCCACCTGATGAGCTTCTAACGTCTTGGTCAGGTCTGGGTCATCAACCCGGACCGTAGAAAAAGCCGTATTGTCGCTCATCTTTCCGCTGATGTTCGTATCGCTAACTGTGACACTGGTCACCTTGCCTGCAACAAGGGCGGTCTTAAAATCGCTATAGGAGATCTCTTTTACTTCGGGAATGGAACCAGCTACCATTCGATATATAAAAAAGGAAATAAAGAGGACCCCGATCAGGGTTGTAACTGGAATATGAAATTTTTGTTTGGGAGGGATGCTTTCCATTTCCTTTTCCTTTCCATTGTTCTTTATCATTAAGTAAAAAAATCGCGCCTTCTCAACTTTAGGGGACTAACCCATGGGTTGAGCAGGTCCATAAAACCTTACGGCATCGCTAAAATATGGATAAGGTGGTATCCAATCCGCGTCTGGATCGACAAAATTGGCCGGGTCAAAATCCTCATACCGGGTCGTTTCGCTGCTATCGATGAATAAAAATCCGGAAGTACTCGTCAAATACCGGATGACGCTTACGGGGATAACCACCAGCCGGTCCGGCGCTCGAGTTTCGTCGCTGGTCGTCGTCGATGCGGACGCTCCCAGCTGGGCGGGAAACCGCCCTTGAATAATCATGCCGACCACACGCCGGTTGTCCCGGTTGATAACCACTTGTCTGATAAATCCAAACAAACCGTCGTGAAAAAAGATCTTTTCTCCGATCGTGGGTTGCAAAAAACGCTGCTCTTCTGGGTCCAGGACAATCCCGGGTGCAGCGATACCGTTAATCACGCCCCGGATCGAAGGAACGTTTGCAGCATATTGCTCGGCCAAATCGCGGGCCTGTATGCTGACCACGTTACCACTCAGGCCGGCAACCCCATTTTCTACTTTCGCGAAAACATGGTTACCCTCAACCTGGTCGATGGGAATCAACGCTTCGGCTACTTTGTTCAGCAGGTCGTCATCCATAACCAGGTGGTTCCTCACGCCCAGGATACCTGTGATACTCCCAATTGCGCTTTCGACCCGTTTTTCGTTCTCTATACCCGAGAGGTGGCCGTTTAAGGACACGACCCCATTTTTTACCTGAACATCGATCTCATGAAAGTCGATAATTCTCAATACTTGATCATTCCAAATTGCCATTTCTATTTCATTCAATGTGGAAGTATCCGTTTTATAGTCAGGAAGTCCCTGAAATTTGCCCCGGTCGACAGAAAGCCAGACGCCTTTGGAATTTACATCGCTCACAAACTCAAGCGATAATATTTTAGGATGTCCCCAAAAATGGAGGCTGCGGATGGCGATATGATCAATGCGACCATCGATGCCTGGCAGGAATTTTATGATTCGCCCGACCTTTTGATCGCCCGTAACGAATACATCCTGATCCCGATGGATCAGCCCTTTGAATTTGGTTTGTAAAGCCTCGTTTTTTATAGATACACTGGCATCGCTCGACCTATCCTGGTTATGACTCTTTGCCGATGACCATATCAAATTTTCACTGGGGGCTACTTCATTTACTGTTTTTTGTTCGACCTGTTCTACCACCATCTCATACTCCTGTTCAACAAGTATCTCTTGGTAATACTTGCAAACGAATTCTCTCTGTAGAAATCCACATGGTTTTTTAACTCACCCCAAAAAGGGATCAACGATTTTGGGCATTTTGAAAAATGTTTTCAAACTGCGCTTACCTCAAACCCTCGATCCGTTAATTTTCTTGAAATCAATAAATCCCTTTTCAACATCCACAGAGATTAGCTGCACCCGAACCCGGTCGCCGACATCCACACCGTCGAACCCATGAATTAGTTTTCCTTCAATGGGGATGGTAAGAAGGCGGACCCACGTCCCTTTCTCGGAAGCCCCTGTAACAATCGAATCGAAGTGCTCTCCAAGTCTCGACTCAAGTAATAGCGCAGCAGCGGATTTACCAACCTGTCGTTCAACTTTATTGGCCGCATCTTCCGCCTGGGTACAATGCGTGGCCAGAATATTCAATTCCTCTATCCTGTAGGGGACTGTTTTACCCTCCAGGGCGGCTTTTAATAAACGCTGGGTAATTAAGTCGGGATAGCGGCGATTGGGTGCGGTCGAATGGGCGTAATCTTTGACTGCCAGGCCAAAATGCCCCGGGAGATTCCCGTCTGGAAGCTCCGCAATATATTCGCCGGCTCCCAAAAGTTTGATGACGGCTAAAGATAAGTCTGGAAAACGCAGCGGGTCCGCGGCTTTTTGGTCAACCAGAAATTCTTCCAACGCTTTTGAATTCGGGCGTTCTGGAAGTTTGCACCTGTGACTCTCGGCAATTTCGACGATCCGTTCCCATCGTTTTGGCGCGCGGACCACCCGGCGGATGGAAGGAAATTTCCTGGCCGAAAGATAGCGAGCGGTCACACCGTTAGCCGCGATCATAAAATCCTCGATGATGTCTTTTGCCCGGTTTTTTTCTTCTGTTTCAAGTGCGCGAATTTGGTCGCCATCGAATACAGGTTTGGCCTCGATGGTTTCCAAACTGAGCGCCCCATGGATGTGCCGGAATTTTTTCATCTTTTGGGCTGTTTGGTCCTGCAGTTTCAGGCTCTCAGCCAATCCCTGGATTGCAGAAATTGCATCAGGAATATTTCGATTTTTTTCCAACCAGGCCGCCACGTTGTCATAGGCAAGTTTCGCGTAATTGTGCACCCAGCCTCTATAGATGCCAAAATCTTCGAGCGATCCATCTACCCCGACCAACATTTCAATGACAATGGCAAGGCGATCCTCATTGAAATTCAAGGATGTAATGTCGGTCGAAACTTTTTCTGGCAGCATGGGGAATATTTCGGCTGCGGTATAAACCGAGGTGGTATTCTTGCGGGCGTGCTGATCGATTGCCGAGTCATTTTTAATCGAGGAATCCACGTCTGCGATCGCAACCAGGATCTTTACCTTTCCCGAAGGCATTGCTACCGCAGCGGTAAGCTGATCCAGGTCACGTAAATCATCGTTGTCGATCGAAGACCACAATACATCGCGCATATCGCAAATCTCTTGGGCGCTTTTGGCTAACTTTTCCTCAGTGATTCCAGGAATCTTTAGGTGGTCAAGCTCTTCAAGCGCTTCGCTGGAAAAATCGGGAAGTAAACCTCGCTCAAGCATCGCCCTACGAGCAATGCCCTGTAATATGTCGCGATGATGTTTTTCGTTTGTACTCATAAGAATTCTTCCATATGTTCAAGATGCATAAGCAAGATTTGTAAATTCGACCGGTTTACAATTTAGTCAAGCAACTTCTGGAGGCCCGAGGTTATTTTCTTCTGTTCCATTTGAACTCCTTCTTGGAGACTGCCTGGTATGCCGCTCTCTTTTGTCGATAAGTTATGGCGGGGCAGCCGTCAAGCTATTTCCAAAAGTGATCTCTGACTTTGGCAGCAATTTGGTTATCGGTCATCCGGTCAACGGTATCAATCCCTACGATACGGTCCCCGAGGTTATCGCGCTTCAGACAGTTTTCGAGTTCGACCTTTGCCTCGCCAGGGCCAAATATCCAGATTAAATCGGCATCACGGATAAGCGAGATAACCCCATCATAATATTTGCCAAGATGGTTCCCATACCGCCTGTCCTTCATATCCTCTGCGGTTGAGCCTTCTGATGTGTTCGGAATTTTCGCATCCTTACCGCTTGAATATTGGAGGCGTTTCTCGATGTTTGATTTTATTTCTCGGACCATTTCGGTTTCTTCTTCAATGGTCACCATCACCGTTTTGCTATGGTCTATCCATAAACCCACTTCTTTTTTCATTGTTTTTCTCCTGTATAACATTTCTGAACAGGCAACTTTAATTGTTTCTCCTCAACCTGCAACAAATGGTTTCCCGCCGGCCGGGGCAGTACCCTCGAATTCATATATATCCTGGTGTTGGGCTATTTGGCATCAGGATACCTGAAATCGGGCCGTGCATGGTGCGTGCCCAGGGATTTGTTGGTAATGTAGAACTGCCTTAGAAGTCTTTCCAGTTCATTCACCGCCTTCTCGTTGGTGTAACCATAGCGGACTTTAAGCAAGGCGAGTAACCGCGCTTGTTTGGCTTTGGCCACGACCGGGTTCTCAAAATGATATTTTCTTGACAACCCATAGACCCTGCTGGAAGGTTGCTGACTCTGCATCCCGTTAATTTCGTTTGTCATAGCTCGTCTCCAATTACAAACAATATTTCTGTAGGCTAAGAAAACAACCAGGCTAAGCTAGTTGGAGATACCTTTTGCCCATTTTAACCAACCGGGAAATATTTTTAAATCCCAGCGGCAATCCTAGTAAAATCTACCTGGTAGATATAATTTCTCTACAATATCATCGTAATTGAAAAGAGCTATCTACGTCCCGGATACAATCTCTTAAATCGCTACAAAATGCGTTTAATTTAGCGGATAATCTGCAGGAATTTTTCCACCACTTGCGGGTCGAAGTGTGTTCCTGATAAAGCGCGGATATGTTCGTATACTTTTTCTTCTGGCCAGGCTGCACGATAGGGGCGATCGGATCTTAACGCGTCCCACACATCTACCACCGCAAAAATACGGGCGATCAATGGTATCTGAATGCCTTCCAATCCATTGGGGTACCCGGTGCCATCCCATTTTTCATGATGGCTATAAGGAATTTCAAGGGCCGACCGCAAATAACGAATGGGTGAAAGCATCTGGTAGGCAAAAGTCGGGTGCATTTTCATGATTACCCATTCTTCATCGGTGAGGGGGCCGGGTTTGAGAAGTATCCCGTCGGGGACGCCTAATTTGCCAATGTCGTGCAATAGTGCTCCCCAGCGCACCTGTACCAGTTCCTCTTCGCTAAAGCCAAAAGCACGGGCAAGTTTTATGGTCATTTCGGTTACACGCTGGGTATGGCCTTCGGTCTCTTTATCGCGCAGGTCGAGCGCATGAGACCAACCTTCAATTGTGGCATCATAAGCCAGGGTAAGCTCTGAATTGGAGCGCTGCAAACTTTCAAATAGCGCGACATTCTCGATCGCAATGGCGGCTTGCCCGGCCAGTGCGTTGAAGAAATCGAACCATTCTGCATCTGGGTGGAATGCAAAACGGTGGAAGACTTCCAGAACGCCTTTAACCTGCCCCTTGGAGATTAATGGCACACCATAATAGCAGGAGAAGTCCTCACCGCTCAATAGAGCAGGCAGGTTTAGGTTTCCCAGTTCGTTTCTCAGGTTTGGAATTTGAATAAGCCTTCGTTCCATAGCGACCCGGCCTGCGAAATTCTCGCCAAGGTGAATCTGTGCTTTTCTTACCGCTTTGGTATGGAAGCCGCATTCGGCGCCAAATTCGAGGATGTGTGAATTGGAATTTAATATCAAGATATCGGCCGCATCAATACTTAGTTCTTTGGTTACATGGACGAGAATTTCTGAAAGGCTGAGTTGTAGATCAAAATTGGCAGCGATAATTCGATCGATACCGCTCAATGCAGTGAGATGCTCAAGCTGTCGCCGGATCTTTTCCTCGGATTGCTTGCGCGCAGTAATGTCGAGCATGATACCTTGTCTGAGTTGACGTTTGTCGTTCGAGTTGTTCCCTGGGGTAGTTTGGTCATGCACCCAAACCAGGCGTCCATCGCAGGCAAGCATACGGTATTCCATTTCGAATGGCAGGTTATTGCGCTCTGCATCGGTGGCTTTTGCCAGTACACGCTGGCGGTCATCAGGATGTAACGATTTAGACCACAAATTGATATCGGCCAGCCATTCCTCCACGGAATATCCTAATAGGCCTACAATCGGTTGACTGACGAAACGCATAGCGTGGGCATGTCCCCTTGCAGTCAAGTAAACAACTGCAGGAAGGTGTTCGATCAACCTGTGATATCTTTCCTCAAAATCCTGTAAGTTTTCTTCAGCTTTCTTGTGGGCAGTGTTGTCCCTGATATTGCATTGGATCACTTTTTTTTCTCCCACCAGGTAGACATTGCTGACAAATTCCACCTGTAAAAGCCGGCCATCTTTCGCTCTAAGCGGTAAATTGGCATACCGGATATATTCATCCTCTTGTAATGCTTTGAATGCGTCCTGATTCGCCTCGATATCTCGAAAAGCCCCAACTTCCCATAGCCTTTTTTCGATAAACTCTTCGCGCGAAAAGCCCAAAATCTTTACCAAATAAGGGTTGACATCTTCGATCAAACCTGTCTCGGCATCCAGAATCAAAATTCCATCTTGGGCCGCTTCAAACAGGCGCCGGTAGCGAAGCTCAGAAGCTTTCAGGGTTAATTCGATCGATTTCTCCATAAGATCCCCGTATTTCTTGTCATGAAACGTATTGTTCGCCGGATGCCTTAATTACGATAATTGGTTCAGGGGTTTGAAGGCGAAAGTAGATGTCTTAACACGAATGATTAGATTTTTGTAACTAATTGGCCGTAAGGCAAAAGTTGTTGAAATTTTGGCGTTGGCAAGAGCTTCGGTTACGATTTTTTAACATATTTCGTAACTGCTTAGGCGTGTGCAACAGGTGCCAATTTTGAGGCCCTTACCAGTTTGGCGAAGCAGTTACGAAATGATTTACCGCGTCCCAGGTTGCTTCATCGGTGACGCGAACGGGGCTAGCTCTTTTCAGAGACGGGGTGTTTGCCAGCAATTGACTTAGCGGGTTGCATATGACGTTCCGCCATAACCATTCGGCTGGCAAACCAGCCGATAATAGCCCCGGCAGATAGCCAGACAATGAAATTTATCAGATGCACTTATTTTCTCCTTTCGGGGTGCGGTACACAACTTCAGGTTTTCAAAGGGCACAATTGGAAACCCTTCCGGCACAAAACTCGATCAAAGAGAACCCGGTGTTTTAGTGTTTGTACGTTCGGTAACAGTCGTTTGACTGGTGCTCGTAGATGGTTGCAATGGCGTATGGTCAGAAACTATCGTCTGCCTGACGGTCACAGGTCCGCGCTGGCGGTAGAAAGACACGTACACAATCCGTTCAATGGCCCAGGCGATCAGCAGGTACACGAGCATGGCGATGATCGAAGAGATTTCCAACACCATGTTGCCAACGGCCGGAGTGCCAGTTAAACTTGCAAAGGGAGCTACAAAAAGGTGGGTTATGCCGTATAAAAACGTTGCGAATGAATTGGAGGCGTTGACCCCAATCAACTTAAACACAACCCGTAGTGCAATCATGGCTTCGAGGATGCCCAACAGCAACCAGATTAATTGCGTGGCCTTAAAAGTAACGGCCCGCTGCTCTTGTCCCTGTTCGTGCTTTGTGGTCCTTACATCCTGGTAATCTGTCATCCTGTCCTCTTTTTGTATTCTTCCTCGGCTTGCTGTCGGGTATAACCATACTTCTCCTGCAGCACGCCGATTAAATTATCAAATTTACCGCCAACTTTTTCCAGGTCATCGTCGGTGAGCTTGCCCCACCATACTTTTGCCTGGCCGCGTAGTTGTTTCCATTTGCCTTCAAAGATATCGTTGTTCATCGTATTTGTCCTATTCTCTTATATATAAAAAGGGGCGTTCAAATCTGGGATCTGCTCAAGGATGTCGAGCCGGATTTGAGTAAACTACCCAACAGGAAACCAAAAACCAGGGCGATCGTTATCATTACCCAGGGGTACCTGGCAACCTTTTTGCCAAAGCCGCCTGGGAACTGTTCGGCAACTTCCTGGGCTTTTGCATCGTATTGGCTTAATCCGCGCTCTACCTTTTCCTTAACATTACCTGTCAGGGTTACTACGGTCTGCCTGGCCTTGCCCTTCATGCTTTTTATCCCTTCATTTGCCTGGCTGACGCTGACCTCCATCTTCGTGATCAGATCTTTTTTAGCTTTTCCGGTGGCCTGGCTGACGTCATCCTCAAACCGAATGAAGCGGGCGCCGTTATCTCCCTCCAGGGTGCTCAAATCTTTATTTACCCTGGCAACGTCCTGGCGGACTTTTTTTTCAAATTGTAGATCACTCATTTTTTATTTCCTTGATGGCTCTTATCGTCAATTCGTTATTAATCACAATCGCTTCTTGTGTTCAAAGGAAATCTCAATGGACAGAAAATCGATCTGCCCTGCTAGTCTGGGCTTGCCTGGCTCACGAAGACAGTATCGCTGCGCGAACTATACCCTGCCCAATAAATTTTCCCATCCACTTTGAATTCACTCAGCATAACCGCGCGTCCAATTTCTCCAACATGTTCGATATAAACGGTCTTGTAATCCGGGACGCGGGTGACCTTAACTTGCCCATCCACCATCTCACCCTTGCGGCTAAACTGTTCCAAAATCTTGGTTATCTGTAATTCGTTCATAATTTCCTTTGCGCAAATTATTGCTAATATAGCAAAACCTCAAAACCAAAGCTGACCTTTTTCCAGAGCCAATCGTTTATCGTCGTCCGGCAGCCCCGTCTCGATATAAGGATGCAGCGTCCCGGCTATTTTTTCGTGCTCCCGAATGAGGCTGACAAGCCGCGAGAAACTACCCTGATCCTCATACACTTCAGAACATTTCTGGGCATCCTCGCGATCGGCTAAAATGGCCGTGGCGCTGGCTAGGATATTGGCCGACTGTGCCTGCTTTGCATGCTCCTTGTTTCAATCACTTCACGTGGGTGCGCTATGATTAAGACAAATTTTTGCTTTTGGTCGCACCTGGCTTATTCGACATCCGAGATAATCCTATCTTCATAATTACTTAACCGCTCTGGCGAAGTTCTTCTACACCGCACCAATTTGGCCTTTTATTTGTTGGGCAGGCAGTTGAGTGGTATCCATGAAGCAATTGAGTGGGTAGAAAAGTTTTGAATTCCTGATGCTTATCATACCTGACTGGGCCTATCTACGTCCTGGTGATAATCTATAAAATTCCTAATAAAATTTGCGACAATTCGGGCTTAAGCAAGAAACTCGGAGGGCATCCATTGGGCTGAGCAGTCTGAAGAGACTATCGTCTGTTGCGGCGGTCACCCGTGGGGGAGTGTTCTTCCCTGGGTTTCGCTACGTTGACCTTAAGCGCATGGTTAATCAATTCTATTGTGTCGAATATGCTGATGGCTGTCTTCTGCCTCACTGACGGTATAGCCGCGTTTGACCGGGTTGACCGCACCAGCTTGCGCCTATTTGGGTCGTCTTCGAGGATTAAAATATTTCCCATAGATGGTTATGCTTCTTTCTGGTCAGTTCGGATGGATCCATCTTTTTTCGAGGGCTATTCCCAAAACATTCCCTTCCAGGTGGGGCAAAATCGCTAAACCGCGATCAGTCTGTTGCCGGGGAGAAGTCTGGCTTATTAAAAGGAACGAGCGGCAGGGTAAAAGAAATGGTCGTTCCTGGAGTAGTTTGTCTTTTAATCCAGATCCGCCCACCCTGGACTTCTACCCGCCCTTTACAGATAGCCAGGCCCAACCCCGCGCCTTTCCCGACGCCATCCTCTTCGTGTATTCCCTGAAAGGCGCGTTTACGCTCCGCAGGTGGCCCCGGTTATTCCGCCAGCCGGGATGGGTTTGAAACCCGCTACCAGTACGGAATATCCGTATATCTCATCCAGGTGCACAACCCTGACCACATAGCCTGTAACGTCGAACAAATCCTGCTGGATGGGCAGCCGCTGATAGATAATTCTATTCGTCTGGTCGATGACCAGCAGGATTACCAGGTGGATGTGACTATGGCAGGTCAGAGTGAAAAGCGATCTACTGCATAAGATCATGCGGCTTTTTTGGCCAACAAGGGGGCCTTGGTTGGGTCAAAAATACGATAGGCAAGCAGTTTCACGCGGTCATTCACCAGGAACCAGGCCAGGGCATAGCCCCACACGAACAAGGCCCAACCCCAGCCAAGGGGTGTCATAAACAGTCCATAAACCGCGATCAACGTTGCAATGATTTGTGTGCCGAGGACAGCCCCCCATAATATCTTAGCCGGCTTTATGGACCAGAACGGGCCGCGCGTGCGCGTCAGGAAAATCGTTAGATGGCCGGCCACCGAAAGCTTCAAATACATTAATGTCTGGATGTGTCCCTGGTCGAGATGAAAGACTTGCTCGCCGAGATAGAACAAGCCAAACGCAGAGATGACCCCGATAATACCCAGCACAGTGGAGATTCCCAACACCAGGTGCATGTTCCAGGCCTCGGGCTTATCCTTGTAATGAACATTATCATACGCAATGGACAGGATGGCGCCATCGTTGAGCAGCGCCAGCATCACGATCATCACCGCGGTTACCGGGTAGAAGTTAAACACCAGGATCGCCAGCGTCATGAAAAACAGCACCCGCAGCGTTTCGGCGATGCGATAGATGGCATAGCTGTTCATTCGCTGGAATATTTTTCGGCTCTCTTTAATCGCGTCGACGATCACCGATAGGCCAGACGTCAACAATACGATAGACGCCGCGGCCCGCGCCGCGTCTGTCGCCCCGGAAACGGCGATGCCGCAGTCGGCTTTCTTCAGCGCGGGCGCGTCGTTCACCCCGTCGCCGGTCATACCGACGATGTGTCCGCGCTGCTGCAAAACGTCCACAATGTGAAACTTGTGTTCGGGAAACACCTGGGCGAAGCCGTCGGCCTTCTCGATGGACTCCGCTAACTGGGCCGTCTCGTGAGCCTTCGTGTCGCCGAAACCGCTGGCATCCAGGATATTGGTGCCCAGCCCCAATTTACCGGCGGTTTCCCGCGCGATGGCCAATGCATCTCCCGTCACCATCTTGACGTTTATTCCCATCTGTCGTGCAGTCGCGATGGTCGCTTTGGCTTCTTCCCGGGGCGGGTCGAACAGGGGTAGCACACCCACAAACTGCCACTCGCCATTCTGGTCTGCTCTGGCCACACCCAATGAGCGGTACCCGTGTGTCGCAAATTCGTTAACCGCCTTATCCACGTCGGGTTTGACCTGCCCGGCATTGGCCGACAGTTCCAGAATCACTTGCGGCGCCCCCTTGGTCGCCTTGAACTCTTTCCCGTCCGTGCCCTTGACGGTGGCTTCGGTGCGTTTATGTACCGGGTCGAAAGGCTGGAAATGGATCACCTGGTAACCTTTAATAACCTGATCATTTTTTAAACCACCGATCACTGCCAGGTCAATGGTGTCTTTGTCTTCCGCACGCGAAGCCAGTGCGGCCCAGAGGATAACCTGGTCTGCCGGGATACCGTTCACGCAAAACGGATCGCCCAGCGTCAGTTTGTTCTGGGTTAATGTGCCAGTCTTGTCCGAACACAGCACGTCCACCCCTGCTAATTCCTCGATGGCTGCCAACCGGGTCACAATTGCCTCTTTTTTGGCCAGCAGGCGCGCGCCGACGGCCATGGTCACAGACAACACCGTGGGCATCGCCACCGGAATAGCAGCCACGGTCAGCACCAAGGCGAACTGTAATGTGGTGAGGATGGGATCGCCACGGAAGAGTGAGACTGTAATGATCACGGCTACCAATGCCACGGCGAGAATGATCAGGTAATCGCCAATCTTCAGCACTGCACGCTGGAAATGGCTGACTGTGTGCGCCTCCTGCACCAGTTGGGCGGTCTTGCCAAAGTAGGTGTTTGCGCCGGTGGCATACACCATCGCGTCGATCTCGCCCTGGCGGATAATCGAACCCGAAAACACCGCTTCGCCAGATTTGCGATTGGCAGGTAACGATTCTCCCGTCAATGCAGACTGATCCACTTCCACCGGGTCGCCCGCCAGCAAGCGCGCATCCGCCGGGACAATATCACCCAGGCGCACGCGGATGACGTCGCCCGGTACCAATTCTCGCGCCTCAGGGGTTACCCATTTTCCATCTCGTTTCACCCTGGCCTTGACCGCCAGCTTCGCCTTGAGAGCAGCGATGGCGTTGCCCGCCTGGTGTTCTTCCCAGAAACCGACTACGGCGTTGGCAACAAGTAAAAGGAGAATGATGGCAAAGTCCGGCCAATGTCGGGCTACTGCCGAAAGAATCACGGCTGCCTCGATCATCCAAGGGATTGGCCCCCAAAAATAGGTCAGGAATTTCAGAAAAGGATTGGTTTTCTTTTCTTCAATCTCGTTAGAGCCGTATTGAGTCAGCCGTTTCTGCGCTTCAACCTGGCTGAGGCCATCCGGCGACGACTTTAGTTTTTTCTCCAACTCCGGCAGAGGGAGTGATTTCAGGTCTTCTTTTGTTTTAGGCTTTGGTTCGGAATCCTTAGTTTGTTCGGTATTAGGTTCCATAATCCAGATACTCCTTGGTTCGATATGACACAGACTTCTTAAAGTAGGGAGATACTGCCTGTCATGCCCAGGTCCTTTCCATCGTGACAGTATATTCCCCCCGGCGCGCCGCCCGGTTGCACATGGCTCGCTGAACCAGAGCTTGCTGCGCTACCACCACGTTGGCCTCCTCGTCTCCACGGTCTGAGGAATGCCCAACCTGGCAAAACGTTTATTGCAGGTTGGCGTACTTTCATCCATTGCCAGCAAGCCTTTATCGCCGGCGACCAGCGTGCTGGCGATGTCTATAAGGTCTTGTGTGTTCATTTAGGTTCATCCCACTTCCAATTCCGGATTTCCGGCATATCCTCGCCATGTTTGTCGATGTATTGCTTGTGCTCGATAAGCTTGTCCTGCATCATCTGCTTCAGATAGGCTCCTTTGTTCCCTAAATCCGGCAGGCGATCGATTACGTCTTGCACCAGATGAAAACGGTCCAGATCATTCTGCACTCTCATGTCGAAAGCCGTCGTGATCGTGCCTTCTTCTTTGTAGCCCCGGACGTGCAGGTTCTGATTGGTCCTGCGGTAGGTCAACCGGTGGATTAACGATGGGTAACCATGGAAGCCAAAGATGATGTGCTTGTCTCTCGTGAAGAGCGAGTCATAATCCGTTTCGCTCAATCCGTGCGGGTGCTCGCTCTGCGACTGGAGTTTCATCAGATCAACGACGTTGATCACTCTAATTCTCAGATCGGGCAGGTTTTTACGAAGAATGGATACCGCGGCCAGGATTTCTAACGTGGGCGTGTCTCCGCAGCATGCCATGATCACATCGGGTTCGGCGCCCTGGTCGTTGCTGGCCCATTGCCAGATGCCAATTCCTTCTGTGCAATGTACGACTGCCTCTTCCATGGTCAGCCATTGGGGCAATGCATGCTTTCCCGCAACCACCACGTTCACATAGTTCCGGCTGCGCAGGCAGTGATCTATAACCGATAAAAGGCAGTTGGCATCTGGAGGAAGGTAGGCGCGCACGATAGAGGAACTCATCGTTCTTTTCTGTTTGGGCGTCCCATTGACGATTGGTTACTTCAAAGACCGCGCCCAGCAAATTTGAGACCGTCTCGTCGGGACCGAAGATGCGGAAATTCCGCTGATCCTGATTGAGCTTTTCCACATCACGCAAGAACTTACCCAGCACGAGCGTATCCTGGGCATCAACGGCTCCGGGTGAAGGTACTTTCACCGCGTGGTCACGGAAGTCCGGCATACGCAGGTCGTGCAGCAGAATTCCACCATTGGCGTGAGGATTGGCCCCCATCCGCCGGCCACCCTTGGGCGCCATATCGGCCAATTCCGGGATAAGCCGTCCATCCTCATCGAACAGTTCTTCTGGCTTGTAGCTCTTCATCCAGCTCTCAAGCAGCTTGACATGGTCGGGATGGTCGGTCATTTTTTAATCATGCCTTCCACACCCTCCCGTGGATGACAAAAAGCTAACCGGGTTATTCTTTCAAGCTCCCGGGCGAGTAAGGCATAACCGAATATAGCGATTATGGACGAACTTTCCACTACTAAGCCACTCACAGCCGGCGTTCCCCTTAAACCTGCTAAGGGATTTACGAAGGGACTGGTGAAACGATCCACAAATTGGACAATTGGGCTTTTTGGGTCGGCAACGATCAGTTCGAACCCGATACGCAGTCCAATCCGGGTTTCGAGCAGGCCCAGGAACAGCCAGACAAATTGGGTGACTTTAAAAGTTGCTACCCGCTGCTCTCGTTTCGAATCTTTTTAGCCGGCCTTAAAAACATGAGTCATGAATTCATACTACAACAAATACTGCCCGGTTGCATCCATCAGTCGGGGAGTGTGATTCTCCGCCAGTTGGGGGAGATTCCAGGCATTATTTGCGAAAAAAGGTCAGGAGACGAGTTTGTGTCTCAAAGCAAGCGTGACTGCCTCTGTGCGGCTGCCAGCCTCTAATTTAGACAGGATGTTGCTGACGGGGGACTTAATTATAGAAGGACTGATACCCAGTCTTCCGGCAATCTGAGTATTGTTCAGCCCCTCAACCATCAAGTTTAGAACTTCAAGCTCACGCTCTGTAAGATCAAAATCAGGCATCGATGGCTGTTGGACGGTTTGAACAATGGCTGGGCGGCCTCTGGTGAAAGGGTGGTATGGCCGGCGTGCGCAGCGCGGATAGCCCCGGCCAGTTCGCCGGCCTGTGCCATCTTTAATTGGAAGCCTCTTACAGGTTGATCCATTTCTGTTTTCTTGTCATCTTGTCTTTGTGTACATCCCGTTCCCCCTCCACAAATATCAATTCCCTGGTTGCAGGGTTGATGACAGAATTATCCGGAATGAATGTACCGCCATTGGGCAAGTGAATTACTTGACCCTGCCCTTTAATCAGATAACCCGCTTCCATAAGGAACTCTGCAGCATGGTCGTTTAAAATCGTATGCTCAGGTGAGGATTGGCATCGGATCAACCGGTCATACTCGTTTCCAACAGGTTCACGTCTTGCTAGGGCTTTGTAAGCAAGTTTTCCCTCTTCGGTCAAACGAAGCACATTTGGGCTGTTCCCGCCAGAGCTGGATCCCTGTTCAGACACACCTTCAGTTTTTTCGATCAAAATGGGATGGATGTTTTCTTCCTCGGTGAGGAGCCGGCTCACCGCTTCTTCCTTTGTCTATTGACAAGGAAACGAGACCGTTGTATTATGGTTGTATACAATCATAACACAAACAAAATACAATATCAGGATAACACTTATGCCCCGATCAAAAAGGACGAGCAATTCTTCTCAGATCTACGAGACTCTAAAAGCAGAGATTCGTTCAGGCATACTGCCCAGCGACACGCCGCTGCGTGAGGTCGAATTGGCTGAACGGTTTGGTGTTAGCCGAACTCCGGTACGAGAAGTCTTGCACCGTTTGTCGAGCGAAAAACTGATTCGGATCATTCCAAATCTGGGAGCTTTTGTCGGTTTGTTTACCTGGGAGGACGCGCGGGAAGTCTTCGCCATTCGCCAGGTATTGGAAGCATTCGCGGGTGGGCTTACCGCCCAGTCCATTTCGGCCGGCTCAATTATGCAGCTCGATAGCTTATTAGTCGACATGGGTAAAGCCATCGAAGAGCAGAACATCGAGGCTTATGCCACAGCCGACGTGGAATTTCATTCGATATTAAATGGCAATTGTGGAAATACGAATCTCCTTCAAATTATCGATAACCTGAACGACCAATCCAAGATCACTGATTTGCGCAGGAGCCAGTACCGGATTCCCGGTAGGATGCAAGAATCGTTATCGGCTCACAAAGAAATTGTTGCTGCGATTAAAGCCCACAATTCCAAGAAAGTCAGCAACTTGCTGATGGTCCACGGGCAAAACATCTTTGGTGACGTTACGAAAGTAGACCTGCCCAGCGAGTTGTTCTAAGTCCCCCCCCAAAAAATTTTTTTGAAAGATGAATACTCACATGAACAAGACCTTTGATGCCTTATTCGGATCTTCGAAGTACGTCATTGCTGCTGTCCATTTCCTGCCTTTGCCCGGAAGCCCGGCATACGATCGCGAAGGCGGTATGAGGAAAATTATCGAACGAGCCAAACGGGATGCCCACATCCTGGTCGATCAAGGTGTGCAGGCTTTGTTATTTACGAATGAAGCGGACATGCCTTATGTGCAGCATTTACCCCAAGAGGGAATCGCTGCTTTTGTAGCGGCCATACAGGAAGTAAAACAGAACAATTCGATACCCTTTGGTGTGAATGTGTTGATTGACGCGATGGCCGGCCTTTCCATTGCCCATGCTACCGGCGCTTCCTTTATTCGCGGATTGTTTTCTGGCTGCTACGCAACCAACATGGGCATTATCGAAACCCAGGGTCCGGCGGTCTTTCGCGCCAGGGCCAACCTCGGAATTGAGCAGCCGTATTTTCTGCATAATCTCTCTTCCATTCTCGGACCCCAACTGGTGGATCGCGCCCCCGACGCCGAGGCAAAGAGTGTGATCGAAAACACGCCGGTAGATGGATTTACTTTGCCGGCTTGCGAACCGGCCATCTTTCAAAAAGTTCGCGCGGCTGCCCCGGATGTTCCCCTGGTTGTAGGGTCAGGAACATCCTTTACCAACGCTCTATCTTTATTGGAAAATTCTGACGGGGTCATCGTTGCCACTTGCTTACGCGAAAATGGCAAATTGTTGAACCCCGTGGATTCCTCCCGGGCCGAAAAGTTCATGAACCTTGTGAAACCAGTTCTTATCTAAAGCACCATACTCCCGGCAAGGCAGATTGGATTGAGAATGAAGTCCCTGATTGGAATCGATATTGGTACCCAGAGTGCCCGAGTTTGTGCTTTTCGTGTGGATGGGGTCAAAATTGCTGAATCAATCGTAAAGTTCCAAAGTATTGATTTTTCTACCCCTGGTTATGTTGAGCAGGATGCCAATGAATGGTGGAGCGCAACACTCGCGGCGCTGACCGAGATCGCCCACCAGCCTGGTGTGGATGTAGACCAAATTGTGGCCCTCTCGTACGCATGCACCTCCTGTACTGTCGTGGTACTGGATGAGAAGGGATATCCATTACGGCCGGCAATAATGTGGATGGATGAACGAGCCGTAAAGGAGGCAGCCGAAGTAGAAAAGACGCACAACCCGGTGTTGTCTTTTGCCGGTGGCGAAGTATCTCCCCAATGGATGCTCCCGAAATTGTTGTGGATGATGCATCATGAGAAAGGTGTTTTTGACCGGGCCTACCGCATTGTCGAGCAGATTGATTTTTTTACTTATCATCTGACCGGAAAATGGACCTTAGGATACAACCACCTGGTGGCAAAGTGGAGTTATGCCAACCCAATGGGCGGTTGGCCAAAGGGATTTCTAGAAGAGCTCGGCCTGGCCGGTGCCCAATCAAAATGGCCTGCTGACATTTTGCCAATTGGGGCGGTTGTGGGTTCGCTCGATCCGGATGTTGCCCGAATCACCGGCTTATCCGAAAAAACCCTGGTTGTTCAAGGGGGGATGGATTCCACGGCCGGAATGTTGGGTTTGGGCGCATTTAATATCGGCGATATCGGTATGAGCCACGGCACGTCCACCGTCATTCAATGCCAATCCGACAGGCCGCTCGGGCCATCGATCTCGGCCCGCCCGGATGCCCTCGCTAAAGGTTATTACCTGGTCGGAGGCGGCCAAACGACTACCGGAAGTGCCGTTCAGTGGCTGCTCACGCGCTTCACCGAGGCTTACCCGGAGCGCCTTTCTGAAGAACAGGTACGCCTGGAACAACAAGCTGCGTTTCTGACTCCTGGAAGCAACGGGCTGGTCGTCACGGAATTTTTTCAGGGCTCCCGGTCACCCATCCGAGACACGAATGCCCGCGGGGCTATTTGGGGATTGGGTTTATGGCACACTTCAGCCCACATGCTCAGGGCATTTTATGAAGCCATCGCTTATGGCGTTCGCCAGTTTTTAGATCAATTGACCGGCAGTGGTTATGAAATCCAAAGGTTTTCGGCGAGCGGCGGTATGGCGCGCAGTGAACTTGCCACCCAGATCCTCGCAGATGTTTTAGGTATTCCCGTCCATTTGATAGTCGAAAAAGAGCAAACCGCCATTGGCGCCGCCATTTGGGCAGGGGTTGGCGTTGGACTTTTTCCGGATTATCCAACCGCGATTAATCAAATGGTGCGCTTCGGCCAGGCTGTTTTACCGAACCAGGACCATAAAGCCGATTACGATTTTTATTATGAAAAATACTGCCAGACCTATCAGCATCTGAAGGATTTGATGCATGAAGTGACCGCGTATGAAAATCGGCGGATCAATAAGCGATAGAGACCTTGTTGGAGGTTATGACATGTCAAATCTATCTGTTGAAGAGGCTCAAGAACTTTACCGGAATTCAATCGTCATCGATGCGATGGCCGGTACGACCTACGCATTTGAAGATATTTGCCGGGCAGGGATTACCGGCGCCCACGTGACCCTGGCCGCCCACAACGAGACTGCGGAGAAGATGCTGGACCGGTTGAAGGAATATTATGCCGGGTTATTGGCTTACCCGGATTCCCTTTGCCTGGTCGAGAAATCTACCGATCTCGAACGTGCCAAGGCCGAAGGAAAAACCGGTTTGATCCTGGGATTACAAACCATTACGCCCATGGAACAAGACTGGACCAATCTATGGCTCTTCCGCAAGTTGGGGATCCGGATTGCCCAATTGACCTACATGAACCACACGCTGGCAGGGGATGGATGCATGGAAGAACCTGACCGCGGACTGACCTACTTTGGCGAGCGAACCGTTTTGGTAATGAACCAGGTGGGTATTCTGGTCGATCTCGCCCATTGCGGTTGGGTAACTGCCGAAGGCGCTTTGAAAGTCACCAAAGACCCCATTGTAACCACACACTCGAACCCATACCAAAAATGCCCGGTGCGCCGCAATTTGCCGGATGCAATCCTCAAGGGAATAGCTGAAACCGGTGGCGTTATTGGCATCAACGGACACCCTGCCATTTGCACCACCCGTACGGATGGCAGCCGGCCCACCCTGGACGATTTCCTGGCTTGCCTGGATTACACGGTGGACCTGGTGGGCATTGACCATGTGGGATTAGGGCCAGATTTGTTCCAAAATTTCAGCCATCGTGAAGAAGTCCGCTGGCATGTGGGTGGTTATATGTTGCCCGGAGCGTGGAAAACCACAGAAGGATTGGAAGATGAATTCGATATTCCGTCCATTGCCCCAGAACTGGCGAAGCGAGGCTATAGCGCAAGCGATATTCAAAAGATCCTCGGCTTGAATTTTTTACGAGTATTCAAGATGGTCTGGGACAAAGCAATTTTCTAGAAAGCGAACCGTTCTATCGTTATTGATTTTCTTTGTAAAAGGAGGCCTGAGATAAGCCGATTTCCTAAACAGATATATGAATTTTCGATTGCCAACTTTTTTATCTATGCAGCAAACAAAGGAACGAGAATGAATAAGCAGCGACTTTCCATAGGAATCAGTATGTTGATGGTTTTGACCTTCCTGCTAACAGCATGTGGCGGAGCGGTGACCCCCACAGTGCCGGCAGCATCAGAACCAACTCAGCCAGCGGTTGCCCCTACGACGCCGGCTGAAATTGCACCGACCACTGCCCCGGCTACCCAAGAACCGGTTACGATTCGCTTTCAGTCCTGGCGCTTAGCCGAAGAACCTGCAGCGACTGCGTTGAAAAACCTGGTCAGCAAGTTCGAAGCCAGCCATCCCAATATCAAGGTCGAGGTCGAGCCAGTTGCAAACGCCGATAAAGTTACGAAACTCAACAACCAGTTTCTGGCGGGCGACCCCCCGGATGTGGTTGAGGTAAACCTGACCGACATTTCGTCGGAAGTAGCTATTGGTGCATTCCTTCCGCTCGATCAATACATCGACCAGGCGGGTGGCCAGGATTTCATGGGTGACTTTTCTCAATATATGGTTGAGGCGGCTACTGTTGACGGTAAAGTCTATGCCATACCGCACGAAGGGGATGCGATTGTCCTGTACCTCAACAATAAACTTTGGACGGCAGCCGGCCTGGATCCGGTCAATAATCCTCCCAAAACGATTGACGACCTCAAGGCCGCCAACCTGGCATTGACCGATGCCGCCAATAATCAATACGCGTTTGGCATGTGGCCCGGCTGGCAGTGGATGCAGCCCTGGTTTACAGCTTTCGGTACGGATTACTTCAATAAGGACTACAGCGATACCCTGATCGATTTGCCGGAAGCAATCGCAGCCTTCACCTATTACACCGGGTTGGTTACGACCGACAAAGTCGTTCCCCCAGGCGTAACCGAGGTCGATTATGGCGGCCAGGTGGCTTTGATGGCTCAGGAACAGGTCGCCTATATCGAAGGCCCTTATGCGACCTATGGCGGCATCCTGGCAGGCAACCCTGACCTCGCCTCCGACCTGATCGTCGTACCGTTCCCCGGGAATACCATCGGCCGCGGGACTCATTTCGCGATCGGCAATGGTTCGAAGAACCCTGACGCAGCCTGGGAATTCATTCAGTTCATGAGCGAGCCGGAGAGCCAGTTGCAATTCTTCGAAGAAGGCTCCATGCTGCCCACCCGCCAGACTGCCCTGCAACAAATCGACCTGGAGAAGTACCCGGCCGCCAAGGTCATGATCGAGCAGGGTATCCCGAATGCGGTCAGCTATTACCCGACATTCCCTGCCTGGAGTTAATGCGCCACCATTCTCCAGGACGCTTTGACATCAACTCTATTGGGTCAAACTGAACCGGAAGCAGCGCTAAAGGATGCTGCAACCCAGATCCGGGCAATTTTGGCTCAATAAAGGATTACTTGTATTTGTTCGGAATGGTAGTTGCCCGGTGGACGAACTGCCGGGCAGCTACCAAAATTTCGCGGATATGCCCGTATATTTTTACTTCAGATGAGAAGAGATAATCGACGTGTTGGAAAAGCGACAGGTTTTGAGAATGCAAAGAAGGGCTCCGGGGCTATTCAGGATGACCAAGACTGACCGGATAGGTTGGATGTTCGTTTTGCCAGCGTCCTTATTGTTTTTGATCGTTTTGGCATTTCCCATCGGATATGCCATACGGATGAGTTTTTTTAACGTGTCCCTGGATTTTACCCAAACTTATATTGGGATAAAGAATTTCATCAATGCAGTAAAAGATCCTTATTTTACGAATTCCCTTGGAATCACGTTAATCTATACAATCTCGAGCGTTTCGATTTCTCTGCTGATGGGGATGGTTGTGGCCCTGATCGTCAACGCAAGTTGGATGAAAGGGAAGCGCATCCTCAACACAATCTTTCTCATTCCATGGACCATCTCGTTTGTAGTCACTGGGGCAACCTGGAAGTGGATTTTAAACGCCCAATATGGTGTTTTTAATGTTGTCTTGCGCCAGTTAGGGCTAATTACGTCGAATATCAGTATATTTGGAAACCCCGATCTGGCTCTGCCGGCAGTAATTTTCGTTAATATTTGGCGGAGCATGCCATTTGCCGTGGTGATGATTACGGCTGGATTACAGTCCATCTCGGAGGACCAGGTAGAAGCCGCCGTGGTCGATGGTGCTTCGGCCCTCCAGGTTTTCTTGCACGTTACCCTCCCCAATTTACGAAATGTCATCTCGGTAACCACGGTCTTGTTGACCATCTGGACTTTCGTCCAGTTCGATTTGACGCAGGTCTTGACCAACGGTGGGGGCCCTGGGCACGCCACAGAATTGCTGTCCAACCTGATTTATCGAGTTTCCTTTACCTATTATCAATTTGGTTATGGTTCTGCCATTGCCGTTCTGATGTTGATAATCGTGTTAGCTTTGACCATCCTCTATATGCGTGTCTTGGACCACGATTAGTCCGCGATATCCTGCCTGGAAGGCTTTCCCTTGAACAAGAAACGGCTCTCCGCATCAACAATAATATTCAGAACCCTGGTTGTGCTTCTGCTGATTTTGATCTTGTCGACGATCCTTTTCCCCCTTTATTGGATTGTTGTGACTTCGCTCAAGACAATTCCAGAAACATATTTGTGGCCCCCTACTTTTTGGCCCCAGGCATTAACGTTTGAAGCATTCTCAAAGGTCTGGACCTACGGTAACTTTTCCCGGATGTTCTTTAATTCAACGGTCGTCTCGGTCAGCAGCACGCTGTTTTCCGTGGTCTTGGCCAGTTTGGCAGCTTATGGGTTCTCTCGGTTTAAATTTCGCGGAAACAAGATCGTTCTTTTCCTGTTCCTGTTCACCCAAATGGTACCGGCAATCTTGTTGCTGCTGCCTTATTTCATCATGATGGGCAAGTTGAACCTGATTAATTCTTATGGCGCTTTAATCATCGCCTACACTTCTTTTTCGTTACCGTTTTGTACCTGGATGTTGAAAGGATTTTTTGATTCGATTCCTGTGGATATCGACGAATCGGCCATGATCGACGGTTGTAACCGGTTTCAAACACTTTGGTTTGTGGTTTTACCTTTGGCCGTACCGGGGATAGCCGCAACCTCATTGTTCGGATTTTTGGTGGCCTGGAACCATTACCTGTTTGCCATGGGGCTGACGACCACGCAGGCCATGTACACTTTACCGGTGGGAATTGCTTCGTTCAATGGGGAATTTCGGGTCGCCTGGAATGAGATGATGGCCGGCGCTATCATTGCTTCGCTGCCGGCTCTTGTGTTGTACTTGTTATTGCAAAAGTGGTTCGTCAAAGGATTGACGGCCGGGGCTGTGAAGGGATAATTTTTCTGCCCGGCGCAGTGGAAGGATTCGGCGATCAACGCCGTTTGGGCTTACTTCTCCGCGGCCTGGAGTATTTTTCCCAGGGTGTGGAAAAAGCGTGAAGAATTCCGCTTGGGGAGAACCTCTTCGGGGAAACGGCCGGAAGGCGGCCGGCCATTCAGGATGTGCCAGACGAAAAAGGCCTCGTAGCGGTTAACGGCGATGAGGTCCATATCGTTCTTTGATGAGACCAGGGGCAGATTCAGCTTTTCGTTGAGCGGGATACCGGTGAATACCACACAAAACCGTTTGTCCGCGGTTAACGCGATATCCCGAAAGGGATCCTGGGCCAGTATAGCCTTGAGTTCGTCTAGCGTGCGTAGAAAGACCGGCACTTCGTAGCCCAGCGCTTCGTTCAAATGGTGTTCGATCCTTTGGGCCAGCCAGGAGCGGTCACTTTCGCCGCTGTCGAAGAAGATATTGCCACTATTAATGTAGGAGCTGACGTTTTCAAGCCCAAGCTCTGTGAACAGTTGGCGCAGGCGTTCCATCTTGACCACGTGGCCCCCAACATTGATGCCGTGCAGAAAAGCGATGATTCTCTCGTTCATGCCTGTTTCCTTTAATCCCTGGTAACGGCTTGAAGAGCAAACACCTCGGCCCTGCCGTCTATTGCGGCGGTGGTCCGAGGTGTTCGTATTTTATCTTCCAACCGGCGCTGCCCCGCACCAGCAGACTGGTGCCGCGGCCGCCGCCTTGTACAAATGCCCCATCGATCTGGCCGGACCAGTGAAACGTGTACATACACAAGGCGCAGCCGCCCTGCACATGGATCCAGCGCAGATCGCTGATAGAATAGCTTTCGTCCTGGATGAGCGCGAAGGTCTTTTGGAAGGCCTGCCGGATGCGATCTTTGCCCTCGAAAGTGCCTTCCGAAAACACGAAACACGCCTCATCGTCAATCAGGGGAGCCACGGCTTCCCATTGGTGTGTGGCGAGTGCTTGTTCGTATTGTTTTAGCAGCGTTTCATAACTCATTGAACGGCCTCCACGAGGTTAATTGGCCGGAATGCCAATCCCTCGAATCCATAATATTTTTGCATAAGCCGATTCGATTTGTCAAGGTAGAATGGAATGGATTACTATCGTATTGAATTCATTCCTGCCTCCCCTGGAAAAAGTGTTCCTTTCAGGAGAGGCAGGCTACAAGTAGGGGGGCTATTTGTAAAATAAAGGGAACTACTCAGGCCCGTGCAAGAAATACTCGAAATTGAGCTGTTAGCGAGGGTGTGGCCCTCACTAACAGCTCAATTTCGGGTTTCTTCCCAATTAGATTGAACACGCCCGGCAGCAGCTCTACAAAGCAGTAGCCGGCGAGATTCCCGGCCCTGTCCTTGATTTCAGCCAATAGCTCGAAATAGAACAAATTGAGCTGTCCAGCGATGATCGGCGTGAGGGTGTATTCCTCGTCTTTGACGCTTTTCATCTCGATTTTCCAGCCGGACGAGAACTTTTTACCCTTCGCTTCGGTGTATCCCAGGTGGCTGATCGTGTAATCGTTCAGACGCCGTTACGCGCCGGATTGGTCGATGAACGTGCCATCCTGGTAGGGGTCCTGGGGGAACGAGAACAGCATGATCTCTTCGTTATCGAAAAAGCGCAGCGAGAACCACTCCCAGGAGGTCCGGTCATCGAGCGGATTGTATGGGCCTCCCTGCCGGTCGAACCAGCCTTTGCCGCTGACGGGGTAATCCACACCGTCCAGGGTGAGTACCCCGGTTGCAGGTGGTTGACAATTCTTGCAGGGATGCTAAAATAAGCTTGTCCGGTTAAGAGTATAAGTTGATCGTCTTTAGCCGCTGATTAATATTTTTCAGGAGCCCCAAGCCTTGTCCGATATCACTTACAATTCCCCTTTGTTGGCGCCCGATTCACCCCTCGACCCTCGCTCACGGCAGGTGATTCAAAAAGTTTATGACGAAGAATGGGCGAAGTTACAGGAACTGCCCACCGATGATCCTCTGGATCCGAAAAGGCGCAAACGCGTTGAATTAACCTGGGACGAAATGTGGTCGCAGCCGCAGGCCATTACCACCACGCTGGAAAGCGAACGGCAGGCCATCCACGAGGCTGCCCGTTTTCTGGCCGGTCTGGAGATCGAACGGGTTTACATGACCGGCTGCGGCGATTCGGTCGCGGTGATGATCGCCGTGCGCAGCCTGTTCGAGCAGCTTTTGGGCATCCCCTGCGAGCCGGTCCAGGCGCTGGACCTGACCTATTACTATTACCGGACGATCAACCCCAAAACCCTGGTGATTACGCTGAGCTCGAGCGGGGCCACCACCCGCACCGTCGAAGCGATGATGCTGGGGCGGGCGCTGGGAGCCTATACGCTGGCCCTGAGCAACACACCCGGTTCGCCCTTGATGGTCGAATCCGACCGCGGGCTGACCATCCATGCACAGCGGAAAGGCTGGCCGACCCAATCCAGTACGGCGGCCATGGCCATCCTGGTCCAGTTGCTGCTGGAAGTCGCGCAGTTGAAAGGCACTCCCCGAGAAATTCTCGATCCATTGCAGGCTGCCTTCCAGCAAATCCCTGGGCAAATCGCCCACACGCTCGAGACGACCGACGCGGGCATTCGTGAAGTAGCCCAATTGGAAGCCGATCGGAAAATCTATCTTTACAGCGGCGGCGGGCCGGCTTTCGCTTCGGCGCTGTTTGGCGCGGCCAAGATGCGCGAATGTTCGCCAGAACACAGCCTGGCCATCCCCCTGGAAGAGTTCCACCACTACAATTCTCAGAAGGCGGGCGATCCGCTCTTCCTGATTGCCCCGCATGGCCCGAGCATACCGCGGGCGCTGGACACGCTGCACGAGGGTAAACGCTGGGGCGGGCAGGTGTACAGCGTGGTAGCCGAACGCGACGCCGGCCTGTTTGGACAATCGAATCGCGTATTCACCCTGGCCGAAGTGCCGGAAACTTTTTCCGCATTCCTCTACAGCGTCCCGGTACAACTTTTTGCATACCACGTGGCCATGGAGAAGTTCCGCCGGGCAGAGGCCGCGGGTCATATTCTCGCCGCTTAATTCAGAAGATGCAGTCCATTTTCATAAGGTTGCCACATGATGCCAGATTTTTCCCCTTCTCTAGATATAGCAGCCCGCAGCCTTCTGGAAGAACGCTACGGCGACCCGTCCCCCGAGCGCATGTCGCCTTATGAACGGGTCCAGTCCGCTGTCGAGCGCCGGCAGGGCGACCGGGTCCCGTTCGATTTTTGGGCCGTGCCCGAGGTCGTTCAATCCCTGAAAAGCTACCTGGGTGTTGAAAGTGAAGAAGAATTGCTGCGCTTGTTGGGCGTTGACTGCCGGATCGTTGCGCCGGATTATATCGGGCCGGCGCCACAGCAGTTCCCTGATGGATCGTACTTCACCACCTGGGGTGAGCACCGCAAGCGCGTCACCAATGCTTATTCGACCTACGAGGAGTACGCCGGCTTTCCGCTTTCTGAGGCGCAATCCGCGGCTGAGGTTGAATCCTGGCCGTTTTGGCCCAGGGCGGAGTACTGGGACTGGGGTTCGATTCGCCCCAAGGTGGAGCAGATCAACGCGCAGACCCGCTACCACATCCGCTACGAGGTGGGCGGGATCTTCGAATCCGCCTGGGCGCTGTATGGGCTGGAGCGTTTCCTGCTCGACCTGATCGAACGGCCGGACATTCCCTGCGCGATCATGGATGGTTACACCGACCTGATGATCGAGAGCGTCCACCGGTTGATGGACGCTGCGCCGGGATGCATCGACCTGGCCTACACCTTCGATGACGTGGCCATCCAGAACAGTTTGTTGATGTCCGCGAAGATGTGGCGGAAGTACATCCTACCCCGCCACCAGCGCTTGAACCAGGCCATTAAATCGCACGGGCTAAAAATTATGTACCACTCTTGCGGTGCGGTCGTCCCGCTGATCGGTTCGCTGGTGCAGGATATGGGCATCGACGTGCTCAACCCGCTCCAGCCGCGTGCGGCCGGCATGGACATGGCTCGGATCAAAGCGGATTACGGGGAGCGGATCGCCTTTCACGGCGGGATCGACCTGCAGCAGACCATGGTGACGGGCTCGCCCGAGGATGTTCGCCAGGAAGTCGCCGAGCGGATTCGGATCCTGGGCGCAGGCGGGGGCTATATTTGCGCGACGGCCCACCAGCTTCAGGCCGACGCGCCGCTGGAAAATATCGTCGCGCTCTACAGTGCACCCAGAGATTTCACGCGATAAATTGCCGGCACTGATCTTGAGAAGACTATCGGCAGTTTAAGCGTGAGCCGCTGCCATGAAGCGCTGGATGGCTTCTTGATCCCACTGGATCAGATCGTCCGGTGCGACCTGCTTGCGTTTTAACGCGCTGCTGACCACGACCCCATCGGCATAATTCAGCACCTCGGCCACGTTGGTCTCGTCTGCTCCTCCGCCCATCAGCAGAGGTTTGCCAAGGCCCGTTTTACGCACGGTTTCGAGATAGTGCAGGGATTCTGCGTAGCTGTATCCGGTGAGGACCAACCCGTCGGCGCCGTGGCGGGCCGCCCATTCGGCTGCCACATCCGTCGGCTCAGCAGTGAGCGAGTAGCCGGTGCGGTCGTGCACGTCCGCCAGGATCTGGATGTCTTCCCGTCCCAGCAAGGCGCGGTAATCGCGCGCTGCCGCTCCACAACCCTGCTGGATCCCTTCCGCTTTGAGCATTGCGCCCACGAAAACTTTAATACGTACAAAGCTGGCGCCACTGGCGTGCGCAATCGCCAGCGGTGCCAGCGGATCGTGGGCCTGGACGATGATACCCAACTGCAGCTCGGGGAATTGTTGCCGGGCCATGCGCGCCAGGGCGGTCATGATAGCGATATTTTCGGGGCGCAACGGACCGGTCGTCAGGGTTTCCTCTTGTAAGATCACGGCCGGCACGCCGCCTTCCACAAAGACGGCCAGGTTTTTGAGCACGTAATCTTCGAGCCATGCCATTGAAACCGGTTTATGGCCTGTTCCTAATTCGGGCAGGTGAAGGGCGGCGATCACCAGGGGGTGTACGTCAAAAATGTTCATGGATTGGACCAAGGGTAATGCTCCTCAATAAATTATTTTGTAGTAACTACTCAGCCAGGTTTAGAAGGTATGGGTGTTATTTATTGTTAGCACATAAAAACAATAAATAACACCCGGTTCCTGCATGGTAGCTGAGTGGTTATATTTTGTAAAAGAAAAATCTCATAACCACTCAGGCTCCTGCTAAAAAGTTCCCGAATTTGAGGGGTTTGCCGGGCTTCGCCCCGGCAAACCCCTCAAATTCGCAGCTCTTCCAGTTTGGTTGAGTAGTTACAAAACCACATAAGAACTTGCTGACCAATTTTACGAGTGTATTGACAATTTGTGTTCACCTTGCTAAAATGAACTTGTCATGATAACCGTATAAGGTAACGTGATTATAGTGTTTGCCAATCCGCTTGTCAACCAACCAGACACACTCATCTTAATTACGGAGGAAGATACCCTTGGAACTCAAAGGATGGTCTGATAAACCTCTCGACCGGCATAGCCCGGTCCCTCTCCACCAGCAATTAAGTGATGTATTAGCCGGTGTGATTCGTGATGGGCGTCTCAAAGCCGGTGATCAACTCCCCTCTGAAAATGAGTTGATTAGCGGCTTCAATGTCAGCCGGTTTGTCGTCCGCCAAACGCTCAATAATCTCAGCCGGCAAGGGTTGATCCACACTTTACAAGGTCGTGGCAGCTTCGTCGCCCCGCGCAAAATTGTGAAGCCATTGGATGTTTTGCAGAGTTATCACGCGGGCATGAAAAAAGCAGGCATCGAGGTCGAGGTCCGGATTGTGAATAAATCCATCGTCACAGCGCCGGAAGATGTGGCCGAGCAGCTTGATCTTGAGCGGTCTGAAAAAACCCTGCTGCTCGAGCGGGTGGCTTATGCTAACGGTGAACCGCTGAACCTGCTGATGTCGCATATTTCACTCAAGAAATGCAGCGAAAGCATGCTGCTTAAATTTGATGGGGGGTCCTGGTACGAATTCCTGGCGCAAGAGTGCAATATCCATTTGACCTCTTCGCACAATACGATCGAAATTATCTATGCCGACGAATATGAATCTCGACTGCTGAATACGCCGCGCGGCACGGTGCTTTTTCAAATCCTTGGCGTTTCCCTGGATCGGAGCGGCACCCCGCTGGAATATTCCAGAGTGGTTTACCCCGGGTCTTTGTTTAGCTTTCAATTCGACAGCTTCAAAAGTGAAACAACTGGAGAACTCAACACCTTATCGGTATCCTAACTGGCTTGGTCAATTCAGGCGCGACGCAGAGATTTCCTGCGTACAGCCTGTTGGATCCTATCTTTATTTTCTTCGAAAAGGAGTAAGAAATGACCCAAGCAGCGTCAAGAGTCAAAGCACCCCCAAAGCCAGAAGCTGAAGCCATGTTCCTCCGGAAAGCTACCGGCCTGGTCCGAGATGTATCCGTATTGGATGCCATCGTCCTGAACAGCTCCGGGATGAACATCGGCGTGGGTGTTGCGTTATTATTCCTGTGGGGGGCCCAGCTTCCCGGCGCAAGCATCCTGTGGGCAGTTGTCATTTGCACACTTTTTGTAGCCCTGTCAACTGCGTATAACTACTCGATCGCTGCTGGCGCATTTCCCCGTTCAGGCGCGGATTACGTATTTACCTCCCGCGTCCTGGGCCCGGTCTGGGGTTTCATCCTGAGCGGGCAGCAGGTCATCTGGAACTTCTTCTGGATGGCGTTTAACGCCTGGGCGATGGTGAATTTTGCCCTCCCCGGTACGCTGCAACTCTTGGGCACCCTTACCCACAGCCAGACCCTCATCACATGGGCCGGGCAGGTAACCAATACCTGGTTCGTGGTAACCGTGGCGATTGTCCTTCAGATCTTGTTTGCCTGGCTGCACATCAGTGGCATCAAGAACTACTTCCTGTACATGAAGATCACCGTCTCCATTTGTGTCTTGTCGGTGCTGGTCTCCATCCTGGTCTTGCTCTTTGGCGGCAGTAATTTCCAGGCCAACTGGAATGCAATCGTCGCCGGCATGGGTGCCCCATCTTACCAGGGCGTGATCGACGCGGCCAAGGCGGCCGGTTTCAATCCCAATTCCCCCTTCAACCTGGGCGCCACCCTGGCCCTGATGCCGATGGCCTTCTGGATTGTGGGTTACTTCAACGGCTCCCCGCAGATCGGCGGCGAGGTCAAGAAAGCCCGCTCGACCCAGTTCACTGCCATGGTGACCGCTACCCTGGCCAATGGCGGTATCGTTGCCCTGCTGGCCATCCTGGTGCAAAAGTTCATCGGCCTCGAGTTCTTGAACTCCCTGGGTTACCTGTATTTCAACGGGGGCGTCTCTGGTCTCGCGGTGACACCTGATTTTAACTTCATGGTCAACGTGATCGCCCGTTCCACCCCCATAGCGGCATTACTCGGATTGGCCTACATCCTGTGGGCTACCAACGGCACCCCGAACATCATCGCCTTCATCACCCGCAGCATGCTGGCTTACTCCTTCGACCGCATGGCTCCGGAAGCCATGGGTGAAGTCAGCGAAAAGACCCACACCCCGGTCAAGGCCATTATCTTCACGGTAATTATGGGCCTGATCGCCATCGTGGTGATCCTGGTGTGGCAATCCGCCTCGCTGCTCAGCTCGATGATGGCGCAGATTTTCGGTTACATGGTGCTGTCCGTGGCAGCCATCGTTTTCCCGTTCAAATTTCCAAAGCTTTGGCAGAGCCAGACGAGCGCCCGCAAGGTCTTTGGGATCCCGCTGGTCGCGATTACCGGTGTGATTTCGGTCCTGTTCATCGGTGTGATGGGCTTCTACTTTGGCTTCTACCCGGTCTTCGGCGCCAACACCACCCTTTCGCTGGTTGCGGTGGCCGTCACGATCATCGTACCGGTCATCTACTTCTACGCTTACCGCGCTTACCAGAATTCTAAGGGCATCAACGTCGACCTGGCCTACAAAGAGATCCCGCCGGAATAGAAGCGCGCCATTCTGCTGTAATATCGTTCTTTATCGAATAATCAGTTCGAAATCGAGGCCAGGTGCTTACCCAATTACTTTCTGGCGGTACCTGGCCTCATCATCAGATTGGAGTGGAACCCGAATGGCTTTTTGGAAAGGTTACTTTACCGGCGACTTGCATGGCTCTGAGCTCACCTTTGGAAAGGCATTGAAGGCCGGCAAATTTTACGGCGTGAACGCGGTGATCATGGCGGGCGACCTGGTCGGTAAGGGGATGGTCCCCATCCTGAAATCCGGCTCAGGTTATACCTGCGAATTTGGCGGCGAACAACGCACCCTGGAGACCGAAGCCGATCTCAAGCACATGATCGGATTGATCGACAATTCTGGCTTCTATACCTACATCACCGATGCGGATGAAGTAGCTGCGCTGCACGCCGACCCCGTCCGCAGCGAGCAACTGGTTGACGGCCTGATCGTCGAGCGCATGGCATCCTGGATGGACCGCATGGAAGAATCACACCGCAAGGATGGCACTGTGTATTACATCTCCGCCGGTAACGATGACCCCTTCGCCATAGATGCGGTCATGCAGTCCCGTCCGGGTGTGATCAACCCCGAAGACCAGTGCGTGGCCGTTCACGAGAAGATCGACATGCTCACCTGTGGCTGGACCAACCCCACTCCCTGGGACACACCTCGCGAGATGGCCGAGGATAAGCTGCTCGAGAAGCTGGAAGGGCTGGTCGCGCTGGTTCCAGACCCCAAGAAATGCATCTTCTCTTTCCACGCCCCGCCGTACGGCACCAAGCTGGACGTCGCCCCGAACCTGACCAAAGACATGCGCATGGTCTCGGGTTTCAATGGGGACCCTTTCCAGAACGTGGGCTCCAAGGCCGTACGCACCATCATCGAGAAGTACCAGCCCCTGGTGGGCATCCACGGGCACGTGCATGAATGCCCCGGCAAGGACAAGATCGGCAATACACTGATCTTCAATCACGGCAGTGAATACGCTCAGGGCGTTTTACGCGGGATTATCTTGATCTTCAATGTCGATAAGCAGGCGAAATACGTGAATTATCAAAGCGTTTCGGGCTGATGCCCTCGCAATTGAGTTTGAGTTCATTGGGCGCAGGTGGGGCGCTGGTCTACCCTGAGTTAGCTACGAATGGAGCAGCAATGGTCAACATGCGAGCGGAATGTGAACGTATTCTGAAGGCAGCGGATGAACAGAAAGTGCTTTTACGCGTGATCGGTGGGATGGCCGTTCACATGCACAGTCCGACCGCCTCGGTTCTGCCCTGCCTGGCGCGCACGTATGGCGATCTGGATTTCGTGACCGCCTCCCCGGACGACTGCCGCATGCGCACCTTTTTCGAATCGATCGGTTTCACCGCAAATGCCCGCTTCAATGCCCTGCAGGGCGCGAAACGCATGATCTTCGACAGTTCGACCGCAGATTGGTACATCGATATTTTCATCAATGAATTCCACATGTGCCACGACATCAAGTTCAACCGCGACCGCCTGCAGCAGGACCCGCGCACCATCCCTCTGGCAGAGCTGCTCCTGACCAAGCTGCAAATCCACTCGATCAACCCCAAAGACGTCAAAGATATCGCCGCTATTTTGATCGAGCACCCGCTTGGGGATACCGATCTGGAAACGGTCAACCTGCGGCGCATCCTGGAAATCACCAGCCAGGATTGGGGCTTTTACACCACCGTGACCACGAACCTGGAGAAAATCCCCCAGCTGTTGAAAATACTGGAAGTGCCGGAACCGGAGGCGAAGGTGGTCAACGCGAGGCTGGCCGAGCTGGGCGAGCGTATGGCAGCAGCGCCAAAAACGACCGGCTGGAAGCTGCGTTCCCTGGTCGGGAAATCGATGCCCTGGTACGAAGAGCCCGAGGATGCCGCCCGGGATGAAATGAAGCTGGAATAAAGGTTATTGGATCGGAGCCTGTTGATTATGCCATTTGACCTAGTTTGCCTCGGTAATCTTTCCATCGACGACGTGGTCCTCCCGGATGGAACGACTTGCTTGAATTGTTTCGGGGGAGATACCATCTACGCCACCCTGGGTGCGCATTGGTGGTCTGATTCGGTGCGCTTTGTGGCCCCGGTCGGCGCGGATTACCCCGAGGAAAACCTCGCCAGTCTCAACCGCTCCAGTCTGGAAACGCGCGGCCTGCCCCGGCGCTCGATCCCTGGGGTCCATTACCGGGTGACCTACGCCAACAACAACCAGCGCACCTGGGTCATGTTGAGCAATGGCGGCGATTTCTTCGAGCTCTCTCCACGGATGTCCGATATCCCGGAAGATTATCTCGCTGCGCGCGCTTTCCTGGTGCTGGCCATGGACCTGGCTGCGCAGGAAGCCCTCGCGCCGGCGCTGCGGGAGCGCGGCACACTCGCCCTCGACCCGCAGGAAGAGTATATCCCCGGTAACGAGCAGCGCATCCTGGACCTGCTCAAACACGTCGATATTTTTATGCCCAGCCAGGAGGAAGTCTTCCTGCTGCTCGGCCACCGCGATTTTGCAAAGGCCTGCCGCCAGTTCGCCGGATACGGTCCCAGCGCGGTGGTCATCAAGCTGGGCCAGGAAGGCTGCCTGATCTACGATGCGCGCCTGGATAGCTTTCACAGGATTCCGATCTACCCGGCGAACACCCTGGATACGACCGGCGCAGGCGATACCTTCTGCGGCGGTTTTATGGCCATGTACGTGCGCAGCGGAGACCTGGTACGGGCCGGCCTGGCGGGGGCGGTCTCGGCTTCGTTCGCCGTCCAGGATTTTGGGCTGAATCACATGTTCACCATCCCGGCTTCCAAAGCCCGGGAGCGGTTGGGCGCATTGGAGGCCCAGGTCCAGACCAGCGGCGGTTGACCTATTAGTTCCGGCCGGGCGGAAAGGCAAATTCTCGCCAGCCGGCATTCTCGCATTTAGAAAGTATTTATCGTATGTTCGATCTGATTCTTCAGGATGGGATCGTGGTCATCCCGCGCGGCGAGTACCGGGCAGATATCGGTGTCAGGGATGGGAAAATCGCCAGCATTGCCGGCAGCCTGGCCGGCCGCCCTGCCCGAGAGCGGCTTTCGCTCGCCGGCTGTCACATCCTGCCGGGCTGCATCGACCCGCACCAGCACCTGTGGGAGCCGGGTATGCTGGCCGGCCCGGACTTTAAAGATGGCACACGCGCGTCGCTTGCGGGTGGGGTCACCACCATCATCGACCAACCGCTTAGCCCGCCCGAGGTTTTGGATGTAAACGTTTTTGAGCAAAAACGGGTCCTGGGAGAAGCGACCGCCTACACCGATTTCGCCCTGCACGCCGGGGTGAGCGATCAGAACCTGGACCAGCTCCCGGCGCTGTGGGAAGCCGGCGCCACGGCCTTCAAGATTTTCATGTGCGAATCGGGGACCAGGGTCAACGGCCTGGACGACGGCCAGTTGCTCGCCGCCTTCCGCAAGATTGGCAGCTTCGGCGGGACGGTGATGCTGCACGCCGAGAACGAGGCCATGCTGCGCGCCAATTACCGCCGGCTGGCCGCTGCCCGGCGTACAGACCCCATGGCGTTTGTCGAATGGCACACGCCGGAAGCCGAAGCGGAAGCGATCCACCGCGCGCTTTTCCTTCTGCGCGGAACCGGCGCGCGCGCCGTCATTCTACACACCACCATTCCCGAAGGCGTAGCGATGGTTCACCAGGCGCGCCGGGAGGGAGTGGACGTCTGGGTGGAGACCTGCCCGCACAACTTGTACCTGGACCACTCCGACCTGCAAGCTCAGGGGCCCTGGGTGGTCTACGCCCCGCCTATCCATGACCGGCAGCGCGTGGACGCGCTCTGGCAGCAGCTCGCACAGGGCAGTATCGACCTGATGGGCTCCGACCCCGGCCCGATCGACCCGCAGTTGAAAAAGGCCGATGAGGCCGACATTTTGAAGGTCCATATTGGCATCCCGGAAGCGGAAACCTTCATTCCGTTGATGCTCAACGCTGCGGCAAAGGGCTGGATCTCGCTGGCCCGCCTGGCGGCACTGACGGCTGAAATGCCCGCCCAAATCTACGGGCTGTACCCGCGCAAAGGCGCGATCCAGGTCGGGGCGGATGCGGATTTCACCGTGGTAAGCCTTTCCGAAAGCCATACACTCCACGCTGCGGAGATGAATACCTCATGCGGCTGGATCCCGTATGAGGGCAAAACGCTGGCAGGGCGGGTGCTCTACACCATCCTGCGCGGACAGATTGCCGCCGAGCGGGGCAGGGTGCTCGGCCGGCCGGGAGATGGAAAATTTATTCGCCGGGATCCGAACCCAGTTTTCGCCCGGCTTGATTGAAAGAACAAGGGAGCAATTCGATGCCGTCAAATGTCTTATGGCTGAAAATGACCTGGCCTGAATTGAAGCAGGCCGCAATCGATCAACGCGTGCTGCTGTTTGTGGTTGGGTCCGTCGAGCAGCACGGACCGCACCTGCCCACCGGGGTGGACTTTTACCTGCCCCTGGCGATTGCCGAGCGGGTTGCCAGGCGGGTGAACGGTGTGGTCGCCCCGGGCTGCACATATGGCTATAAATCGCTCCTGCGCGCCGGCGGGGGACCGTATTTTCCCGGCAGCATCGGCCTGAAAGGCGCGACGGTCATCAGCATGGTGTCAGAGATCGTCGGCCAGTTCATCCAGCAGGGTTGGCGGCGCATCGTCGTCCTGGACTGGCACCTGGAAAACGTGCCCTTCGTGTTCGAAGGGGTGGACGAAGCCGTGCGCGCCTGCGGCTGTGGGGACGACCTGAAGATCGTCAAGATCGACAACCCCAACGGCCTGGGCGTCAGCACCCAGCCGGGCCTGATGGAAGACCTGTTTGGCGCGGATTTCCCCGGCTGGGCAGTAGAGCATGCCGCGATCTGGGAAACCTCCGCCATGCTGGCAGCCTATCCGGAGCTGGTACATGAGGATCTCATCGTGGACGGCAGGCCGCCCCAGCCCTTCGATTACGACGTGTTGCCCACTCCAAAGGATGGCGCGCCAGAATCTGGCGTCTTCTGGAAGGCTACCCGCGCCAGCAAAGAAAAGGGCGAGCGCATTCTGGATGCGGTCACCGAAGGGATTGTACGGGTCATCGAGAAAGAGTTCGGAATTTGAGAACAGGCGCTTCATTCGCAGCCTGACGAACAGGAAAAAGTTATGCGTATCCTCTTTATCAACCCCAACACTACAGAAGAATTCACCCGCCGGCTGCAGGAGACGATCGATCGATATGCCGCGCCGGCGACGCAGGCGCTAGCCTGCAATCCAAGCGCCGGGCCGCGCTCGATCGAGTGCATCTACGACGAATTGATGAGCGCCACCCCTACCCTGGAACTGGCGATCAGCCAGATGGACAAGTACGATGCCTTCGTGATCGCCTGCGTCAGCGACCACCCCACGGTCTACGCGCTGCGTGAAATTTCGGATAAGCCGGCGATTGGCATTTGCGAAGCGTCCGTGTATTTCGCCTGCATGGTGGGCCACAAGTTCAGCATTGTGACCACCGATGAGGCCTGGGAGCCGCTGCTGTGGGACGCGGTCCGCCATTTTGGGGTGGCCGATCGCTGCGCCTCCGTGCGCTCCACCCGCCTTCCCGTGCTGGCGCTGGAAGCCCTCAGCCCCACGGAGACCTACCAGGTCATCCTCAAATCTTCGCAAGATGCCATCGAGAAGGATGGCGCCGAAGTGATTTGCCTGGGCTGTGCGGGCATGTCCGGCATGGACAAGCAACTGGAAGCCGAGCTGGGCGTGCCGGTGGTGGATGGTGTCGTGGCTGCCCTGAAACTGATGGAAGGCCTCGGCAGTTACGGCCTGCACACCAGCAAAAAACGAGCTTACCTGCAGCCAAAACGGGTCGAGCTGCCCGGCCTGCTCCCAATTTTTAGCCGGCCGTACCGCGATTGAGTAGCTGCTCGATTATTGGAGATTAATAATGGCAACCTTGATAAAAAATGCACGCATCCTGACCATGGATGACCAGATGACCGAGATCGAGTGTGGGGATATCCTCGTCCAGGGTACCCGGATCGTGGCGGTCGGTAAAGACATTCCGGTTCCGGAAAGCGGGGAAGCGCTGCGGGTCATCGACGCCTCCGGCAAGCTGGCCATGCCCGGCCTGGTCAACGGACACATCCACTCACCCGGAAATTTCAGCAAAGGCGCCCTGGATAACCTGCCCCTGGAAATTTTCATGCTGTACGAGGTGCCCCCGCTCAGCGAAAACCCGCCGGATTACCGCCTGAACTACGTGCGGACCATGCTGAGCAACATCGAAATGCTCAAACTGGGTGTCACCGCCGTGCATGACGACGCGTTTTATGTCCCCTATCCCACCCCGGACGCGATCGATGGCCTGATGCAATCCTACGCCGACAGCGGCATCCGTGTGGCGGCGACCATCGACCAGCCCAACGTGGTCGAATACGATAAATACCCCTTCCTCAAAGAGATCCTGCCCGAAAATTTACGCAAGCAGATGGAAGTGGCGCCGCTCAACAAAAAGGACGAGCTGCTGGATTGTTACAAGTACCTGCTCACGAAGTGGCACAAGTCCTATGAAGGACGGGTCTGCGCGGCCGTGTCCGTTTCGGCTCCGCAACGCGTCACAGTCGATTACTTCGCGGCGCTTTCCGACCTCAGCAAGCAGTACGACCTGCCCTTCGACGTGCACATTCTCGAGACCAAGCTCCAACGGGTCTTGGGCGAGGAGAAATACGGCAAGTCGCTGGTCAAGTACGTGCATGACCTGGGGTTGCTCGACGAGCGCATGATGATCATCCATGCCATCTGGGTGGACGACGAGGACGTGGACCTGATCGCCGAGGCCGGCTGCTCGATCGCCCATAACCCACTCTGCAACCTGCGCCTGGGCAGCGGGGTGATGACCTGGCGCCGCATGCGCGATCATGGCATCCCGCTCTGCATGGGCAGTGACGAGGGCTGCACCGACGATACGGCCAATATGTGGGGGGTCGGCAAGGTGGCCGGCCTGATCCATTCCATCACGAACCCGGATTATCGCATCTGGCCCAAAGCACCGGAGATCCTCTGGGCGCTGACCCGCGGGGGAGCGCACGCCATGCGCAACGAGGGCCGGGTGGGCGTGCTTGCCCCGGGTTATGAGGCCGACCTGATCCTGCTGGACCTGAACACCCTGGCATTTACCCCGCTGAACGATATCTACCGCCAGTTGGTGTACTGCGAAAACGGCAGCTCGGTGCGCATGACCATGGTCGCCGGCCAGGTCGTGGTCGAGGACGGGCGCATCCTGACCGTCGATGAAGAGGCGATCAAAGCTGAGGCGCGCGAATTGATGCAGTCCTACAAGCTGGAGTTGGACAAGAACGCTGCCGCCGCCAGCCAGCTCGAGCCCTATTACCGTGAGATGTACCTGCGCGCCGCGGCGCGCGACGTGGGCATGAACCGCTGGGTCAACGGCGCCTGCAAGGGCTGATTCGAACAGAACGGCTCGAATTCATTGAACTCAAATTTCCTTTCACCCAGGAGAACGCATGGAAAACGCAAGCAAAATTAAAATCGATCCGATCTATCGTCCGTGAAATCGATTTTGAAGGCCACAGCCTGCACTCGATCAATGATCTATCGGATGCACAGATTTACGCCCTGTTCGAACTTGGCCGCTTATTGGAACCCTGGAACCGCTCGCGCATCGAGCTCGTGACCGGCAACGTCATGTCCACCCTCTTCTTCCAGCCCAGCACCCGCACGCGCATGAGCTTCGAGACCGCCATGCAGCGCCTGGGCGGTGCGGTGATCAGTGAAGCCAATCCGATGGTCACCTCCTCGGCGGCCAAAGAGGAGAGCCTGGCGGACATGCTGCGGGTGGT
This sequence comes from uncultured Chloroflexia bacterium, assembly GCA_963704755.1. GTDB lineage: Bacteria > Chloroflexota > Anaerolineae > Anaerolineales > Anaerolineaceae > Bellilinea. Next base: position 2,359,765 of record OY969938.1, on the reverse strand, counting down.
CTCGAAGTACGCCAACCTGATTGTGATTCGCCACCCGAACGACGTGGAAGTGCGCGAAGCCGTACCCTGCTCGGAAGCTTCTGTCATCAACGCCGGCTGGGGCCACTGGGAGCACCCGACCCAGGCCCTGCTCGACCTGTACACACTCTATCGTACCTACGGCAAGATCGAAGGCCTGAAGGTGTGCGTGGCCAGCGCTGACCTGGTCGAGGCCCGCACCGGGCATTCGATGGCCCAGGGGCTGGCCCGTCTAGGCGCCAAAGTGACCCTGGCGACGCAGAAGTCGCGCCGCACGCCGGCCGAGGTAATGGAAATACTATCCCGCTTCGGCGATAACGTCACTGAGGAGTTCGACCTGACCCAGGATAGCTTCAACGAGCTGGTCGCGGGTATGGACATGGTCTATCTGCCCGGCTGCAGCGCGCCGAAAGGTCCTGAGGCGGAGGCCTTCAAGAAGGTGATGGATAACTACTATGTGCGCTACGACACCCTCAAGAAGGTGCACGAGGACGAGAACCGCACGATTTACATCACCCATACCCTGCCGCGCCGGGCCGGCGAGATGGACCTACGCATCGACAACACCCCTCACCAGCTCTATTTCGAGGCGATCGCTTATTCGGTATCCATTCGCATGGCGCTGGTCGCCAGTATTCTGGGCGTCTGATCGCCGCGCCCGGCTCAAACTAAACCATTAAAGGATTGATCAGAATGACCAGTAAAGGTGTAGCAGTAGTTGCCGTCGGCGGCAATTCGTTGATCAAAGATGGACAGCACAAGACGATCAGGGACCAGTATGCGGCGGCGTGCGAATCGATGCACCACATCGCGGACATGATCCAGCAGGGTTGGGACGTGGTCGTGACGCATGGCAACGGTCCGCAGGTCGGGTTCATCCTGCGCCGCTCAGAGCTCTCGCAGAAAGAGCTGCATGAAGTGCCCCTGGATTACTGCGGTGCAGACAGCCAGGGCTCGATTGGTTACATGTTCGAGCAGGCTTTGAACAACGAGTTCCGCCTGCGCGGGATCCAGAAGCCGGTCGCGGCGGTGGTCACCCAGACCATCGTAGACCGCAGCGACAAGGCCTTCCAGAACCCGACCAAGCCGATTGGCTCGTTCATGAGCGAGGCCGAGGCCAGGAAGCGCCAGTCGGAAGATGGCTGGGTAGTGGTAGAAGATGCCGGCCGCGGCTGGCGGCGAGTGGTGGCCTCTCCCATCCCGATCAAAATCGTGGAAGCGCCGGCCATCCAATGCCTGATCCAGGGTGGGTTTACTGTGGTGGGTGTGGGCGGCGGCGGCATCCCGGTGGTCGAGCTGGAGAACGGCGACCTAACCGGGGTCGAGGCAGTCATCGACAAGGATTTCGGTTCCTCGGTGCTGGCCAACCTGATCCATGCCGACCTGTTCGTCATCTCCACCGCGGTCGAAAAGGTGGCCATCAACTTCAATAAGCCTGACCAAAAATGGCTGGACCGCATGACGGTGGCTGAGGCTCGCCAGTACATGGCGGAGGGCCACTTCGCCAAGGGTTCCATGCTGCCCAAGGTCCAGGCCATCCTGCGCTTTATGGAAGCCGGTGGCAAGCAGGCTCTCATTACCAACCCGGAAAACATCTCCCGTGCGTTAATCGGCGAGACGGGCACCTGGATCGTGCCATAAATCGACTTTTCGTACCTGCTCAGGCGTCGGGTAAAAAGCCCCAGGTTTTTTTTTTGCCCGTCCGGTTGAGCAGGTACAACTTTTCTTAGAAGGCCCAGGTATGAGCGCAGATCTTTATCTCAAAAACGCATTGGTCGTGACCGAATCGGCGGTTTTCCCGGGCGGCGTGGTCGTCCAGGATGGCAAGATTGCTGAAATAATGTCAAACGATATCCAGGTGGATGCTCGCGAAGTCGTCGACCTGGGTGGAAAGCTGCTCCTGCCGGGGATCGTGGACGGTCATGCGCACTTCAACCAGCCGGGCCGCGACCAATGGGAAGGCTACCGCACCGGCAGTATGGCCGCCGCGGCGGGGGGCGTGACCAGTGTGCTGGAGATGCCGCTCAATGCCACCCCGCCCACCATCACCAAGGATCTGCTCGCCACCAAACGCGAGGTTGTGCGCTCGGAGGCGGTGGTGGACTACGCCCAATGGGGCGGCCTGGTGGATAACAACCTGGACGAGCTGGACGGGATGAATGCCGAGGGCGTGATCGGCTTCAAAGCCTTCATGAGCAACAGCGGTGTGGATTTCGAGCGTTTGAAGGACGACCTGATTTATGCCGGCTTGCTGAAGACGGGTGATCTCGGTAACCTGATCGGGCTGCACGCCGAGAACGAGGACGTCACCGCCTACCTGGGCAGGCAGTTACGCGCCGCAGGGCGCACCGACCGGGCGAGCTGGTACGAATCGCGCCCGCCGGAAGCGGAGCTCGAAGCGGTGCGGCGCGCCTGCTACTGGGCAGGCGTGACCTGCGGCAACCTGCACATTGTGCATGTCTCTATCCCGGAAGGGCTGGAGACGGTGGCGGAATACAAGGCGGACGGCGTGCACGTGACCGCTGAGACCTGCCCGCACTACCTGTTCTTCGATCACCAGGATTTCGAGCGCATCGGCCCGGCCGCCAAGTGTGCACCGCCGATCCGCTCGCGCGAGACGGTCGAGGACATGTGGGACTGCGTCAAGGCGGGCCTGGTGGACACGATCGGTTCGGACCATTCCCCTTGCACCTGGGAAGAGAAAGCCCCCGGCATGGACGATATCTGGAAGGCCTGGGGCGGGATTTCCGGCATTCAACAGATGCTGCCGGCGTTGCTCACTGCCGGTTACCACGAGCGCGGCGTTGCGCTGACCACGCTGGTGCGGCTGCTTTCGGCCAACCCGGCCCGTCTCTTTGGGCTGTACCCACAGAAGGGCGACATCCTGCCCGGGGCGGACGCCGACCTGGTGGTGGTTGACCTGGAGAAAGAGTGGGCGCTCTCTGTGAATCAACTGCTGTACAAGAACAAGCACAGCGCTTACGTGGGCTGCACTTTCAAGGGGCAGGTGGAGCGCACTCTGGTACGGGGTGTCACCGTGTACCAGGATAGCGAGATCAAAGTCCAGCCCGGCTTTGGACGGCTGTTGAAGCGCAGCTATCCCTACCGGTTCTGATGGGCGTCAACCCCGGTTTGCCGGGAAGATCAATGGAGAAGTGAAATGAAACAAGAAAAAATGCTGGTCGTCGATGATGCGGATATCACCTCCCGCTGCCGGGCTATCAACAAGCCGGGGATATATGCGCTCCTGCCGGTGTCTAACCGGGTGTTCAGCTACCTGCCTGGGTTTAAGGATACGGCGGCCCAGGTGCTGGCGACCCCGCAGCTTGGCGCGCGTTTCGTGCAGTATGAGCTGGTCGTTCAGCCCGGCGGGGGTACTTCCCGGCCTTTGAACAAATCCTGGGAACATTTCTTATATGTCTTGGACGGTGGTTTGCAGTTCGAGCTGGATGGAAAAAAGCACACTTTTGAGCGCGGCAGCTTCTGCTGGCTGCCACCTTCGCGGCCGTTCCAGATGACGAATTCGACCGCTGCGGATGCCCGCCTGGTGTGGATCCGCCGGCGCTACGTCGAGACGCAGGGGATTGCCATCCCTGAGCCGATTGTGTCCCACGAATCTGAGGTGGTGGCCAACCCGGTCGACACCTACATGGAGCAGCACCTGACCCCCTACGAGGACCTGGCCTTCGATATGGGCATCAACCTGCAGGTCTTCGACCCGGGTGTCTATTTCTCCGACGTCGAGACGCATATCATGGAGCACGGTCTCTATATGCTGGCCGGGCGCGGCGTATATTGGCTGAACGGCGATTTCCTCGAAACCCGCAAGGATGACTTTATCTATATGGCGCCTTTCTGCCCGCAGTTCTTTTACGCTACCGGTTGGGATAAGTCGGCTTACCTGCTCTACAAGGACGTCAACCGAGATTATACCGATCCGAGCCGGATGTAAACGAATTCTGTCGCTGGGTTGGCCGCATACGGCCAACCCAGGGAAAAATTTTTCCAAAAATCTGTCTGACTACCTGACAACCTGATCGTCATTTCAATCATCATCATGGATTCATCCAGCGAAACTATCCAAAAACTGCAAAGACTGGCCCCGGTTCGGATTTTCGAACAGGCGGTTGAGCAAATTCGCGAACTTATCTCGAGTGGCACGCTGGCGGTGGGCGAGAAACTACCCCCCGAACAGGAGCTGTCTCGCCAGTTGGGCGTCAGCCGCTCTTCGGTCCGCGAAGCCCTGCGGGTGTTGGAAGCCGAGGGGCAGATCGAGATCCGCCGCGGCTCCGGAGCATTCATCTCTGCGCGGCCTGTACGAGAGGACCGTAAGGGAGAGCTGCTGCATTGGCTGGCCGAGCGTGAAGAGACCCTCGAGCAGGTCATCGAGGTACGTGAATCGATTGAGATGCTGGCCGCGTCGTTGGCGGCGAAAGTGATTACCCCGGCTGCCCTGGATGAGCTGCGCGCCATCCTGGACCGGCAGGATAGCCTCAACCCGCAGTTGGATGGAGACCCGGCTTCCGGGTTCGCAGCGCTGGCCAGGCTGGACGCACAGTTTCACCTGGCGGTGAGCGCTTCGAGCGGCAATGACATTGCCCACGAAATCATCAGCCACCTCATCCCGGCCTTTGGTGAAAGCAACCAGGCCATGCTGTACCTGGGCCGGCGGGCAGTGAAGATGGCCGGCGAGCACCGCGCCATCCTGGCGGCATTGGAAGCGCACGATGCGGGAGCCGCGGCGGATGCCATGCAGGCCCACATCCAGCAGGTGCGCAATGAAATCCTGGAGATCCGCTCCGGGCAGTTGCAGAAAACTTCCTTGGAGTAAAGGCGCAGTGATCACCAGTCGGTTGTACGCAGAAAGAGGTATGGAATGTTGAACCAGGTTTATCGTGATGAAGACGCCCGTTTGGACGTACTGAAGGACAAAACGATCGCCATCTTGGGCTACGGCATTCAAGGCGGCCCGCAGGCGCAGTGCATGCGCGACAGCGGTTTGAAGGTGATCGTCGGCTCCGGACCGCGCGACCTTCACCCGGGCTGGGATAAAGCTGTGGCGGACGGTTTCGAGGTCATGTCTTTCGCGGAGGCTACTCGCGCCGCGGATATTGTCCACGTGCTGCTGTCCGACCCGGCCCAGCCGGAAATCTACGCGGCCGAAATCCGCCCCAACCTGAAGCCGGGCAGCACGCTCAGCTTTGCGCACGGTTTCAACGTACTGTACGGGGCAATCCTGCCGCCCAGGGACGTCAATGTGGTGCTGTTCGTGCCCAACTCGCCCGGTCACCTGGTGCGCGAGAAGTACCTGCAAGGCTCGGGCGTCTACGGCGCGATTGCCGTTGAACAGGACGTGACCGGCGACGCCAAAGAGATCGTGCTGGCCATGGCCAGGGCTGTGGGCAGCACGCGGGTGGGTGTGGTGGAAGTCGACTTCCAGCAGGAAACGGAAGGCGATAACTTCGAGGAGCAGGCGCTCTACGGCGGGGCGATCGCCCTGATGCGCGCCGTCTTCGAGGCCATGGTCGCCCACGGTTACCCGCCTCACTTTGCCTACGCCAAGGCCATCCGCTCGCTGCGCTCGGTGGTGGATGTGATGGACCAGGTGGGCATCGAAGGCTACATCTCCGCGCGCAGCAGCCGCACTTGCGAGTTTGCCGTGCGCACTGCCGGCCCGCGGGTGATCGATACCGCCGAGATCGAGAAGATCCTGCAAGAGACCGAGCACGGTGATTTCGCCGCGCGCTGGATGGAAGAATGGAAGCTGGGTATGCCGCACCTGTACCGTATGCGCCGCACGGAGGCCCGGTCCATCATGGAGACGGTCGGGCAGGAATGGCGCGAGCTTTTTGGCGGCAGTGAAGAATAAGGAAACCTCCCGCCCGTCCGGGCGGGGATGACCCAATTTTGAGAATGACTGGACCCGCTGGCGCTTGTCCTGACCCCCGATCCAATCAAATTTGCTTCAACAATACCTGAAAGGAACAATACTCATATGATTACCGAAGGTTTGAAAGGCCGAGATTTCATCAGCTTACGCGATTTTACCCGTGAGGAAATCGACACCATGCTCGACCTGGGCCTGCAGTTCAAGGCCGATTTCACCATGCGCCGCCGCCACGACGACGTCCTGACCCTGCGCACCCTGTTCATGATGTTCTTCAACGCCAGCCTGCGCACCCGCAACAGCTTCGAGGCCGGCATCTTCCAGTTCGGCGGCCACGCCCATTTCCTGCAGCCCGAAGGCTCGCGCCTGCCTACCCTGGAAGGCGAAGACATTGGCTATGGCTCCGAGCGCATCTCCGATATGGCCCGCGTGCTCTCCTCCATGGGCGACGCCATCGCCATCCGTATTCTAGGCGACAAGGTCAATTGGGATTACGAGAAAAGCGGTAAGATCATCCGCGAGTTCGCCAAATGGTCGCAAAAGCCGATTATCAACATGGAAGACAACAAGGATCACCCCTGCCAGGGAATGGCAGACCTGATGACCCTGCGCGAGAGCTTCGGCTATTCCTTCAAGGGCCGCAAGATCGGCGTCGCCTGGACCTGGGGCTCCTCCCCCAAGAAACCCATCGCCCCGCACCACGATTTCATGTACGTCTCGAGCCTGTACGGCGCGGACATCGTCTTCTCGCGCCCGCCGGAAATGCGCATCGACCCCGAAATCGAAGCCGCGATCAAGGCCAACTGCGAGCTGTACGGCGGGTCCTACACCGTTTCCGAAAACCTCGACGACGCTTTCGTGGATGCCGACATGATCTATGCCAAGAACTACGTCTGCCTCGATATGCTCCCGCCTGTCACCACCAGGAACCGCAGTTGGACGAGATGGTCAAGCTGTTCGCCAAGTACAAGAACTGGATTGCCGACGAGAAACGCATGGCTATGGCCAAACCGACCGCCGGGTATATGCACTGCCTGCCCTGCGAGCGCAACGCCGAGGTCTCCGACGCCGTCCTGGATGGCAAAGCCGGCCTCACCTGCTGGCACGAGGCGGAGAACCGCCTGCACGCCCAGAAGGGTGTGATGGCCTGCATTATCCCTTGATTTACCGGTAACAAAGATTGAGATGCCCAGCCAATAAACCGGGCATCTCGATAGAATTTTTGGACCTCCCGTTTTTAACGGGAAAATACCCGGATTTTGGGTGTATGGGCGGGCGAAGCCCGCCCATACACCCAAAATCCGGGAAATCCATTAGAAGTACCCTTCTTTTTTCTGCTGTGGATAACATTCATTGAGCGAGGTTGGGATGGAAAAATTTGACGCAATCATCATCGGGGCAGGGCCGGCGGGCGCAACGGCCGGGACGCTCCTGGCCCGGGCCGGGATGAACGTCTTGCTGGTCGAGCGCGGGGAGAACGCGGGCAGCAAGAACGTCTCCGGTGGGCTGATCTACTCGCAGACGGTAAACGAAATCTTCCCGGAGTTCTGGAACAGCGCACCGGTCGAGCGGGCCATCACCAATCACCAAATCGTCATGCTGGGCGAAAATTCCTCTGTGGCGCTGGACTTCCGCAGCGGAGATTCGGCCAAACCGCCCTACAACGCCTTCAGCGTGCTGCGGGCCACCTTCGACCCCTGGCTGGCCGGGCAGGCCGAAGACGCCGGGGCATCGGTCATCACCGGCGTGACGGTGGATGCGCTCAAGATGGAGAACGGCCGGGTGGTTGGCATCCAGGCCGGGCCGGATGAGATTCTGGCGGACGTGGTGGTGGTCGCCGAAGGCACGCGCGGGCTGCTGTTGCGCCAGGCCGGGTTGAGCAACGCCCCCCAGCCGCACGACGTCTCGCTAGGGGTGAAAGAGGTGATTGCCCTGCCGGAAAGCACCATCCAGGAGCGTTTCCAGTGCACGCCGCAGACCGGGATGGCGTACACCCTGGTCGGGCACACCTTGGGGATCGAGGGCGGTGGGTTCCTCTACACCAACAAAGCTTCGCTTTCGCTCGGGGTGGTGGCCAAGATCAATTCGATCTACAAGAGCAAGGTCCAACCGCATGCCCTGCTGGACGCGTTCAAAGCCCACCCGCTGGTAGCGCGCCTGGTCGAAGGCGGCGAGGTAGTGGAATACTCGGCCCAGACCGTCCATCGCGGCGGCGTACATTTGACCCCGCTGTTATTCGGGGATGGGTACGTCGTGGCAGGCAGCGCGGCCCGGCTGGTGTTGAACAACGTGGTGACTCTGCGTGGGATGGATTTTGCCATCGTCTCGGCGGCTGCCGCGGCGAAGGCGATCCTGGCTGCGCGCGAGAAGGGCAGCTATTTGGCCGCCGACCTGGCCGGCTACGCCGACTTGCTCCAGCAAACCTCGATTTACAAGGATTGGGTGACCTTCAAAGACGCGTATCCGCTGCTAGAGAACGAGCGCCTGTTCGGCCTCTACCCCGACCTGGCCTGCGGTGTGATGGAGCGCATGTTCTCTCCCACCAATGAGCCTGGATCGAAAGCCTATGGCGCGCTGCGCCAGGAGATGGCCGGGAAGGTCTCCATGTTGACCTTGTTGAAAGACCTGGTTCAAATTTCGCGAGGGATGGCATTATGAGCCCGAAAAATCTCAGCCTGGATGCCCGCCTTGGGCTGGACCGGTACCAGATCGATGAAGAGCAAAGCCACATCCAGGTCGATCAGGAACGCTGTAAAGTCTGCGCGCTGCGCCCCTGCCTGACGGTCTGCCCGGCGGGGGTCTATACCTGGATCGATGAACACGTGGCGGTTCGTTACGAAAACTGCCTGGAATGCGGCACCTGCGTGATCTCCTGTGAAATGGGCGGGCAGGGCGGCATCACCTGGCGCAACCCCCAGGGTGGGTTTGGCATCCAGTTCCGCTATGGATAAGGAGAAATTTTATTGAAGATCCTGGCTTTTATCAAAATTTCAATGGATGTTGCCGAGATCAAAGTCGATGCGGCGACGGAACAACTGCGCATCGAAGGCGTGCCGGAGAAAGTCGGCAATATCGACAAGAACGTCATCGAAGCGGGCGTGCGGCTCAAAGAAGCTGTGGGCGGTACGCTGACCGCCGTCTGCCTGGGGCCAATTTCCGCGAAAGAGAGCTTCAAAGATGTGCTGGCGATGGGCGCCGATGAAGTGGTGCTGATCGAGGACCCCTTTGGCGGTCAGGCCGAACCCGGCGTTGCCGTGCGCATCCTGGAAGCCGCGGCGCAGAAGCTTGGGCCGGCTGACCTGCTGCTGGCCGGCTTTGCCAGCGACGATGGTTATAGCTACCAGGTAGGCCCGCGATTGGCGCAGCGCCTGGGCCTGCCGCTGGTCTCCTACGCGCGCCAGCTAACCCTAAACGGCGATGGGTTACAGGCTGAGCGCGATCTGGACGAGACCATCCAATCGGTACAGGTGGCGCTGCCGGCGCTGGTCAGCGTGGCAGAAGAGGCCTTCCCGCCCCGCCGCATCACGCTGATGGATGCGATCAAGGCCAAGAAAAAACCGGTGAACGTGTGGTCGCTGAGCAATGATCTTGGGCTCTCCCCGGAAGATCTATCGAAAGGCAGCCGCTTGGTCTCTACACAGCAAAAAGGGATCGTCGTTCAGCGCAAGCGACAGATGTTCAAAGGCCAAAACCCGGCGGAGCTTGCCGACGGTCTGATCGATGCCCTGCTCGCGGATGGCATTTTGAAAGGAGACGCGTAACCTATGACTGCCAATACTATTCTGGTCTTTTCTGAAAAAGACGCGCTCCGCCGCGAGCTGCTGGGCCAGGCCCGCCAGCAAGCCGATGCGCTGGACTGGCAGGTGGCCGCGGTGGTCTTCGATGGCGATCCGGCGGCCGCTTCCCTGGGGGATACCGGCGCGGACGTGGTCTATCCCATCCCGGCCGCGGCCGCCGAAAGCCCCGAGGGCCTGGTCGCCTTGCTGGCCGAGGTTGCGCAACAGATGCAGCCGGCGCTGATCCTGCTGGGCGCTACCAAACCCGGCCTGGAAGCCGCGGCAGTTCTGGCGGAGCGCCTGGACGCGGCTTACGCGCCCTGGGCATTGCGCTTCGAGATCGACCCCGCTACCAGGTCGCTCACGGCCGGCTGCATGCTCTATGCCGGCAGCGGGTTGACGACTTACCAGTTCAGGCCCGGTTTGGCCGTCATCACCGCCGCGGCGGGCGTTTTTGCCCCGCTGCAAGATGCGGGCAGGGCTGGCAGCCAGGTCACGCTGGCGCTGGCGGAGCCGCAGGCCAGGGTCACGGTGACCGGCTCGCGCGCCAAGGCGACCGGTGGTTTCAACCTGGAAAATGCGCATATTGTGCTCGACGTCGGCCAGGGGGTCAGGCAGCGCGAAGACCTGGCCCTGGTTGAAACGATCGCCGGCCTGCTGGACGGCCAGGTGGGCTGCTCCCGCCCGGTTTCCTCCGACCGCGATTGGTTCCCGGATTGGTTGGGGCTTTCGGGCAAGAAGGTGAAACCCGAGTTGTGCCTGTGCCTGGGTGTTTCGGGCGCTATTCAACACATCGTCGGCATTCGCAACTCGCAAATCATCGCCGCAGTCAACAACGACGAAGGCGCGGCTATTTTCAACCAGGCCGATTACGGCGTCGTCGCCGATCTGTACGAATTCCTGCCTGCCCTGGCCGAGCGCATCCGCGCGCGCGGCGTCAAGCCTGCCCGGGCGGCGTAAATATCGAAGGAGAAGAAAATATGAAAAAACGCATCGGCATTATCGGCGGTGGCATCATCGGCACCACCACGGCCTATTTCCTCAGCCAATACCCGGATGCAGAAGTCACCTTGTTCGAAAAAAACAGCATCGGTTCCGGTACTACGGCCAAATCGGCGGCGACTTTCTGCCTGATCGACAATTCGGTTTCCCACGAGTTCTGGTCCGTACGTTTGTTCGGCTTCAAATTCTACACCGGTTTGGAAAAGCAGATGCCCGGCTCGACCGGCTTCGAGAAGACCGGCACGCTGACCATTTGCCCCTACGAGCAGTATCAGGGCTACGTCAAGCAGGCCGTGGCGCTGACCATAGCCTCCGGCTATCAGGCCGAATATTGGACCGACCCGGAAAAGATCCACGCCATTATCCCTGACCTCAACCTGGACGGTGTCCTCGGCGCGGGCTGGTGCCCGGACGACGGTTTCTTCGACGCCACCATGACCGCCAACACCATTGCCAGGCTTGCCCGCGAGCGGGGCGTTACCATCCACATCGGTACCCGGGTCGAAGATATTTGCGTCCGGGATGGAAAGGTCACCGGGGTCGAGACGAGCAAGGGTCACTTCGACTTTGACGTGGTCGTCGATGCCTCCGGCCCCTGGGCACGCAACGTCGCCAAACTGGTGGGCATCGATCTGCCGATCTGGCACACCAAAGCCGAGGTATTTATCCTCGAGCCGACCGGAGAGCTTGGCTATCCCTTCCCGGTGCTCAAGTACCCGCGTTTCTATGCCCGCAAGGATAAGAGCAACGTCTTTATTTGCAAGTCGCACCAGAGCATGGACCTGAACGACCCCATGCATGCCGGCTTCTGGGACCCGGACCAACTGCCTATGACCGGTGGCACAGATGCCTACTTCTGGGATTTTCTCACCGAGCAATTGATGGAGGTCTACCCCCGCCTGCTCAATTCAGCGGTCGTCAACGAATGGGTCGGCTACCGCGCCGAGCCGCCGGACTTCCTGCCCGTGCTCGGCCCCACCCCGGTTGAAGGCTACGTCCTGGCTGCCGGTGCGGGCGGTAACGGGGTCATCGAAGCCCCGACCATCGGGCGCGACGTGGCGGCTTTTGTCATGACCGGTGAAAGGTCCTGGTATCTGGACCGGCTGCCGCTTTCTCGCCTTTCGAAGCTCCAGTACGACGCCAATGGCCGCCTGATTGCCAAACCCGACATCGACATTCACTGATTCCGGGACTTCCTTTATGTAAGGGGAGCGGCGCTCGAGTCTCCGCCGCTCCCCTTACAATAGTTAACCGGGGGGTAATGGCGAATGTAAATGCCTAAACACTGATAAGCAGATTTTTTTTAGCCGTAAGGCAAAAGTTGTTGAAAAATAGGTGTTGGCGAGTGCTGCTGTCACGAGAATGAACTGGTACGATTTTTAAAAACACCTCGAAGAATCCGTACCCCGGATAGAGTCTCTTGATAGAGATCATTTAATCCTATCGTATCTGAAAGGGTCCACGTCCCGGACAGGCTCTATAAAATATCTCTATATTATCGCCGTCTGAGAATTCTCTTGAAGAAGGTTGTTTAAAGAAAAATCCACGAAAAACACACTATATACATATGCGTTTCGTGGATTCGTGTTAAGACCTAATGGAGACGCGTGGCCAGGTGATCATACCGCCGCGACTTTGGAGGCATGTTAACCCTTAGCGCAGAACTCTTCGCCTTCCGCCACTCAACAAGCGCAAAAGAACGAGCAGGATCACTGCCCCAGCAAAGGCCACCAGGATCGATTCCAGGTTAATGCCATTCACACCTTCGCTAATATGGAGCAATGAGGTTGCGATCCAACCACCCAGCAACCCGCCAATCACGCCAACGACGATATCTCCAATCAGGCCATAACCGCCCCCCTTCATGACCTGCCCGGCCAACCAGCCGGCAATCAAACCTACAACGATCCATGATAGTAAGCCCATAATAATCCTTTATTTGTCTTCCCTACTCAAGCCTGGGCGAGAAGTTCCCGAATTTGAGATGTTTGTGGCAGCGAAGCTGCCACAAACATCTCAAATTCGGGGTTCTTACCCGTTAGACTGAGCCGTTACAATTTGTTTTACCTGAAACATTAGCTGAGTTGAAGATCAGCAATGGTACGATTTGAATACTTGTATCTCTGATTTTTATCGGAAGGTTTAACCCCTCTTTGGATTTTTCTTCCGATCCGAGGAGGGTTTACCATTGCTATGGCCGGACGTGACATCCTTGCCGGCACCGGGCAAATTGGCCGGTTGACTTTCCACTGCCCTCATAACGGAAGACGCACTCCCTGTGGCATCCGAGCTGGGTGACGAATTCGATCTGGCTTGCTTTGGCTTGCGTTTACTTACACCTTTGCGTCCCATGTTTTACTCCTTTTCTGGACGATCTTCAAACGGGTGGATAAATTCAGAAATAATAGCTCATATAACAAAACTTCGAAACCAAGGTTGAACTTTTTTAGTGCCGATCGTTAATCGTCGCCAACCAGCCCCGGCTCGATGTAGGGACGCAGCGTCCAGGCCATTTTTTCGTGTTCTCGCATGAGGCCGACAAGCTGTGAGAAACTAACCTGGTCCTCATACACTTCAGAACATTTCTGAGCGTCCTCGCGCAAATAGCGGATGAAGGCCTCGTGGTCAGCGAGAATAGCCGTGGCGCTGGGTTGGACATCCGGGCTTGCATATAATCGAGCCGTATCGATTAATTCACCGTGATTGTGAATGGGTGAACCACCCATTATGTTTATTCGTTCCAGAACCTCCAGGAGGATTTGATCGATTTGGATACATTGTGCCTTGTAAATGGATTTCAGATCAGGAACAACGATTCCTCCCGGATGCTCTTCCGCGCGATGGGTTTTAACAATAATACGGATTCATCCGCCAGGATAATGTTAAAAATTTCCACAACAGAATGGCGGGCAGAAGCATCCAGGCCAATGTTAGGCTGGAAGCTAACCTGTACTTTTTCATTTACATAGAATGTGCTCCGTGGCATAAAATTCAGCTCCTTTTTGTTCAGTGAAGAAATGGTCATATGATTCCGGGTTTATTTGAAATCCGGAATCATCCTATCTTCGTAATTGATCAACCGTCCTGGCGAAGTTTCCGCAAGCAGCCCAAATTTTGGCTTTTTTTACCTGTCAGGCCAGGCGGTTGTGTTATATCCATAAACCAGGCGATTGGTTGGGTTGGTATCGTTTTAAATTCCTAACCTCTATCATACAGGGCAGGACCTATCTACGTCCTTGTGATAATCTATAAAATACCTAAACAAATTTACGATAACTCAGGTGTGGGCAAGAAATACGGGGTTTTCATCCATTGGACCGGGCTGATCCGATTGGTGACCAGTCTTGACTGGAAGATATACCCCATGCCCGACCGGTTTCGATCCGGCTGCTGATTGTCCCCGGCATTTTGCGCGGCCGGCCCAGGCCAGGGGAATCGGTTCATCCTGCCTGACCGTTGCATGCGGGTGACGAGCAAGTTCGGCCAGGACGGCGTATTCTGTGCGAATGAAGTAAACCATTTTCATAGGGCTCCATAAAACATTTTGGGATGTTTTGGTGGGCGGAGCCCACCAAAATATCCCAAAATGTTCATGCCAAGCTCGCGGAGTTACAACATTTAATAGATTTTTTATAGGGTTTTGTAGGGACATAGGTAGCCCTTTTTTCGTAAGATGATCCAGAGGGAGTTTTGCGAAAAGGAGTGGTCGAATGGCCCGGCTTACGGGAAAAGTCGTCCTATGACGGGCTGCGCCTTGGCTATCTCGCGCGGTAAATAAATGGCACCGGTATATCTTCTCCCTTACTCGCATTCATTTAGAACGGAGTAATTTTTATGTTTAACCGCATTCTGGTCCCTTTGGATGGCTCAACACTTGCAGAGCGGGCACTCCCGCACGCTAAATTGTTTGCGCAAATCTTTGGATCAACCATTTTCCTGTTACAAGTTCTCGACCCTTCTGCTTACCACGATAACCCTAATTCTGTAGATCCGTTGAGCTGGCAAATTCATAAAGCAGAGGCAGATTTGTATTTGCGTGGAATCGCGACACAGCTTCGGGAAGACCTCAATAATCTTAATGTGGACACCGGGGAGCAAGATAGCGATGAAAAGAAGGTCACCGTAGAATATTCCATCCGCGAGGGGAAAACGGCTGAAAACATCGTCAACTTCGCTCACGTCGAAAATATTGACCTGCTCATTATCAGTACGCATGGATCAGGCGGATTGAGTCGCTGGAACGTCAGCAGTGTCACCCAAAAGGTAATCGACATGATCTACCTGCCTGTGCTCATCGTCCGCGCCTATAACCAGCCCGAAACGGAAGGCGCCGAGATTCGCTACAGCCGCATTCTCCTGCCGATCGATAGTTCGCGCCGGGCCGAAAGTGCCCTTTCGGCTGGTATCGTGCTGGCGCAGGGAGAAACCAAGTTGCAGTCCGCCAGCGAGAAAGCTCTGCCTGGAATAGAGGACTTCGCGACTGAGCCTGCCAGTGTTGCCCAAGAGCCGAAGCTGTTCCTCGCGGCAGTGATCTCCCCTCCGGAAATTCCCATACCGGCGCCATATCCGGCCGAGATCAGAAAACTATCTGACCAGTTGTTACAGGTAAGTCGCAAGGCGGTGCAAGCCTACTTGGATGGGATGAAACTTCACCTGCCTGTGGAATGTGAGATCCGCGTGGTTGAGAGCAGCAATATCACTACCGCCGTTCAGGATTTAGCCGACCAGGAAAATATCGACCTGATTCTCATGAGCGCGCATGGATATACCGGGCAATCGACCTGGCCTTACGGAAGCGTCGCTCGCAATTTTATTGAGCATGGCACAAAACCCGTCCTGATCATTCAGGATGTATCGCGAACCCATGTCCAGCCAACCGCTGCGGGTATTGCCGCCGAAAAATCCGGGGGACGCTAAGCATGCTGGAGGACCACACCAACCCAATACGGGAACAAGAAGTCGTTTCTCCCCTAAAAATTCCCGTTTCCAAAACAGACAAGGTCCTGGAACTTGTAAACGCCCTGGAAAAAAATTACCAGAATGCCGGCCGGAGTAAATCGGGACGGGCTTTTAATGCTAATCTGACCGGGCGTGACTTACCTGGACGTGATCTGGCATTATTTGGATCCTGGCTGGCCGAGGCGTATCGCTACATCAATAAAACCTCGCGCGAGAAAGTCTCGCTCAGCTATGCCTCCGAGTGGATGCTGGATAATTATTACATTATCCGCCAGGCTCTTCAGCAAATCGAAGAAGACTTACCCCTCGACTATTATCAGCAGTTACCCAAGCTAACCGGCGGCCCGCTGAAGTATTTTCCGCGCATTTATGCCATTGCACGGGCGGTCCTCGCGGATCAACAGCTTTTATTAGATCCCATCGAATTACAAACCGTCCTGATCCAATTTCAGAAATCCGTTCCGCTGACGACGGGTGAGTTGTGGGCTTTACCGATCTTTTTGCGGTATAGCCTGGTCGAATTCCTGGCGCATGCCCTGGTTCCTTTAATTCATCCGCCCGATCCGCCCAATTTGCCGGCGGAGGTCCCAAACTTACCGAGTGTAGGAAACCCTTTACCGGCCTGGGAAACAGCTTCGGGAGAGACCGCCGGCAATAACAGCGTTGCCAATATCATCCTCAGCTTGAGGTCCATCTCCGAACAAAATTGGAGCGATTTCTTCGAATCGGTAAGTCCCCTGGAACGGACTCTGCGAGAGGACCCGGCTGGAATATACCCCCAGATGGACTTCGAGACCCGCGATCTGTACCGCAAAGAAATCGAAGCGCTTTCGCTTGCCACCGGCCGGGATGAGAGCGAGTTGGCCGGGATCGCTCTGGAACTGGCTCAAGCAGTTCCGGCGGATCAACCCCCCGTTTTACCGGGCGGCGCAGCCGCCGGCCTGGCGAGGGGATTGAACGCACCCGGCGGGCCGGATGGACACGGAATCCTTCCCGAGCCTGTAGTAACGGACCGCGCCAGGCATGTGGGCGAGTACCTGCTCGGAAAAGGCCGGGACAAACTGGAACAGCAAATTGGTTACCGGCCGGACGCAAAAACGGCCCTTAAACGTTGGGTATTCCAGAAGGCCAATGCCCTTTATCTCTCCAGTATTCTGTTACTAACCCTCCTGATCACCTTATCTTTTTCCATTGCAGCACGCCTGCCGAAATTGTTTCGGGTAGGCTCATCGTTATCCGGTCTCTCTCCCTGGGATATCGCTCGAAATATTGGGGGAACTTCGATCCAATGGATTGCTGCTTTCTTGCTGGCCGCGGCAATACTGATTGCGGTGTTGACCGTGGCGACCAGCCTGGTCAACTGGCTGATCACGCTGGTGATCCGGCCGCGTGTTCTGCCCAAGCTTGATTTCAAGGGCGAAATCCCTGATCTTTTCCATACCCTGGTGGTGATCCCGGCGATGATTACCAGTCGTGAGGAAATCGATTCCCTCGCTCACCAGCTCGAACTGCAATATCTTCGCAACCCTGAACCCGGGCTGCTGTTTGCTTTGTTGACCGATTTCCGCGACGCAAACAGCGAATCATTGCCCGAAGATGAAGAGCTGCTTCAATATACCAAGAGAGCGATCGAGGCCTTGAACGCAAAATACGGGCGCCATGCAGAAGGCGGAGATCCCGGCGATATTCCTGAAAGCAAACCGGTAGAAGATGTGGGCGAGCAAAGCGCCAGGCTCTTCTTCTTTCTTCATCGCAAGCGTTTATGGAACCCACGGGAGGGGATGTGGATAGGTTGGGAACGGAAGCGCGGTAAGCTGCATGAGCTAAACCAGCTCCTACGCGGCGGGACAAACCTGTCCTTTATTACCCTGACCGGCGATTTGAAAGCCAAAGACGGCCCGCTGAGCGGGATACGGTTCGTCATAACCCTGGATACTGACACCATTTTGCCGCGTGGGGCGGCCTGTCGTTTGGCCGGCACACTGGCTCATCCGCTTAACCAGGCTGTATTCGATGACTTAACCGGAGAAGTCGTTTCCGGGTATACCGTTCTGCAGCCTCGCATGGAGATTCTCCCTAAAAGCGCCAATCATTCCTGGTTCACCCGAATCTTTGCCGGCGATGCCGGGCTGGACCTTTACACGCTTGCCGTCTCGGATGCATACCAGGACTTATTTGGTGAAGGAAGCTACGTTGGCAAAGGGATTTACGACGTGGACGCCTTCGAGCGCAGTGTAGATAAGCGCATCCCGGAAAATACCGTTCTCAGCCATGACCTTCTGGAAGGTCTGATGGGCCGTGCCGGGTTGGTGACCGATATCACCATGATCGAAGAGTATCCGCAGAATTATTTCATCCAGGGCCAACGCCAGCGGCGTTGGATCCGCGGAGATTGGCAGCTTTTGCCCTGGTTGTTCCAATCCAAAAAGCAAGGGGCGGTGTTTACGGCAATCGACCGTTGGAAGATTTTCGACAACCTGCGCCGGGCAATGCTCGCGCCCGCGCTTTTGCTGGCCTTCGTTTTTGGGTTGATTTTTTTGCCCAGCCGTTCCGGGCTGTGGGCGGCAGTTGTTCTGATCTCCCTCGGAATTCCCGTGCTCACCGGTATGGCACGCAGCGCACAACAAATCCTGGCCGGCGAATTTCCCGGTCTTGCTTTTCATCCCTTGGGCTGGAACCTGCTGCGCTGGCTGATGATGATTGCTTTTCTGCCCTATGACGCCTATATCTCCATAGACGCCGGTCTGACCACACTTTATCGCTTGTTTATCAGCCACCGGAACCTTTTACAGTGGACCACTGCGGCCCAGACTACCCAGGTTTTTAACTTACAAAAGCGCCGGAATAATGCCTGGCAAAAAATGGCTATATCGACTCTGCTGGCAGTGATTCTTGCCGCAGGATTATGGCTTGCTCCGGGTCTGTCCAGGAGTGCAGTGATATCCGCGTTGAGCGACGCCTCACCGGTGCTGCTGTTATGGGTGGTTTCTCCGTTAATCGTATGGTGGATCAATCGACCGATTGTCGAACGTACGCTGCCGTTGAATGACGAGCAGGTGATCCATTTGCGTCAGATCACCCGGCGAACCTGGGGCTTTTTCGAAAGGTTTGTCGGCCCGGAAGATCACTGGCTTCCGCCCGATCATTACCAGGAGTTGCCGGTAGAAACGATTGCCCATCGCACCTCACCGACCAATATTGGCCTGCTGCTCACCTCAACCCTGGCCGCTTACGACCTGGGTTACCTGGATCAGCTTGGGCTGGCGACGCGCCTGGCTACAACCCTCGACACGTTAAGCCGGCTGGAACGTTACCGCGGGCATTTTCTGAATTGGTACGATACCCTCACGCTTCAGTCGCTCCACCCGTGCTATATTTCCACCGTGGATAGCGGCAACCTGGCTGCCAGTTTTATTGTCATTGCCCAGGGCTGTAAGAACATGCCGGGTGAGCCGATATTCCGCTGGGACCTTTGGCAAGGTTACCTCGATACGCTTTCCAACCTGACCGAGGCTTTGACGGAGATGCGTAAAGCCGAGTTCGACCAACAGGTCAAGGAAATAAACCAGAGTATCGCCGCGATCCGCGCCGAAATTGTGTCCATGCATTACCAAACCGATCGCTGGTACCCATTCTTTTTGAAAGTCAGTGGGCCGTTCTGGCAAGATTTATCCCGCCGTTTGATGGACCTCGTGGAAGTAGGCCAATCCGCTTTTGATCTGAAGACACTTGGTAAGTTGCAAGAAGTCACCGCCCAGGTCGAAAGGCATCACATCGCCATCCAACGCACGATCGGCGAACTGGTACCCTGGATCCCCCTGTTCGCGAATCTCCCCGCGGGGTTCCGCGAGTCTCAATTTTCTTCTGGAATTACCGCTCTGGCCGCTGATTTACCTGCCAATCCGAAGCTTGGCCAAATTCAAACGCATGTCGCGGCGGCCTTACGCCAGATCACGACCCTGCGCAAATTGATAAGCGAAGGAAACTTGCCTGGCAAGGTACCCGTTTTGCTGGCGGGTAGCGGACAGGCGCCAGAATTGCTGGCCTGGCTGGATGAGCTGGCGAAATCCCTGGCGAACGCCGGAACAAACTCGCGGGTGTTAATTGACCGATTTGCACAAATTGTGCTGCAATCCGAGCAGTTTGTGAATGAAATGGATTTTCGCTTTCTCTACCATACCCAGCGGCGTGTCTTTCACATCGGGTTCAACCTCGACGCCGGCCAACTTGACCAGAACTATTATGACCTGCTCGCCTCTGAGGCGCGGATTGCCTCGATTGTTGCTATCGCAAAAGGAGAGGTGCCCCAATCCCATTGGCTGCACCTGGGTAGGCCGGTCACCCGGGTTGAAGGTTCCTATGTCCTGCTCTCCTGGAGCGGGACGATGTTCGAATATCTGATGCCCCCCCTGTTTTTGCGTTCCTACCCGGGCACCCTTTTGGCAGAAAGTACGCGGGGAGCGGTTCTCCGTCAAATCGCCTACGGAAGAGAAAAAGGGGTTCCCTGGGGGATTTCCGAATCCGGTTTTTATCATTTTGATGCCAATCAAAATTATCAATACCGCGCCTTTGGCGTACCCGGGCTGGGCTTCAAGCGCGGTTTAGCGGACGACCTGGTGATTGCCCCTTATGCCTCCCTCCTGGCAATTGGCTATGCTCCCCCGGCGGTGGTTCACAACCTGTCCAACCTGACCGAGCATCACATGATTGGGCTATACGGCGTATATGAATTGATCGACTTCACCGCTGAAAGGTTGCTGCTGGATACAACCTCAGCCGTGGTAAGCGAATACATGGCCCACCATCAAGGCATGATCATGATGGCCATGGACAATTTCTTCCAAAACGACGTGATGGTCCGGCGCATGCACAGCGACCCGCGCATTCAAAGCGTGGAGCTGCTCTTGCAGGAACAGGTTCCCCAGGCCGTTCCGGTACAAGATCCTTACGCAGAAGACGCCAAGGGCGTACAGCGATTGACGGCAGCCCCGGTAGAGATCGATCCCTGGAGAGTGCCCGTACAAACCCCTATTCCCGAAGTACATCTTCTCTCGAACGGCAGCTATAACGTGCTCCTTTCCAATATGGGCGCAGGGTACAGCTCCTGGCGTGATATCGACCTGACCCGCTGGCAGCCGGATGGTGTGTTGGATCCCTGGGGAACCTGGATCTACATCCAGGAACTGGGAACCGTGTCTCATGGAGGGGCCAGGCTGTGGTCGGCCGGGCGCCAACCTATTCCCGGTAACGCCGCGGATATGCAGGTCACTTACTTCTCTCATATGGCCGTCTTCCGCCGATCAGAAAATGGGTTCATATCCACTATGGAAGTAACCGTGGCGCCCGACGACCCGCTGGAAATCCGCCGGATTCACTTGCAGAATAACAACGATTCCAACCGCAAAATTCGCCTGACCTCCTATGGTGAAGTGATCCTGGCTCCGCAGGCCGCCGATACCCGTCATCCCGCTTTCAACAAGCTGTTTATCGACAGCGAATTTATTCCGGAGTTGAATTTGCAAATTTTCTTGCGCCGGCCCCGCTCCAACCAGGAGAAGGCCGCCTTCATGGGCCACATGCTGGTGGTGGAAGGCAGCCAGGAAATCGCACAGCATGAAGCCGACCGTTATCGCTTTATTGGCCGGGGCCATACCTTGCAAAACCCCGCGGCTCTGGGTTCAGTGCAATATCTCACGGGTACCACCGGCGCAACCCTTGACCCAATCTTTGCCCTTGGACAAGAAATCGAGCTGGGTCCGCACGAAAGTGTGAATTTAGCTTTCCTTACCTTCGCCGAAGAAAGTCGTGAAGCGATTACCAGCCTGGCCAGGCGCTATCGCAGTTGGCCGCTGATCGAGCGTTCTTTCCACCAGGCGAATATCGCCGCCCAGACCTGGTTGGGCAAACAGGATATTTCTACCCAGGTATTTAAAGATGCGCTGCAGATCTTCTCGGCCCTAATCTATTCATTCAAGTCGGTTCGCGCTGAACCGAAAACGATTGCCGCTAACCATTTGGGCCAGCCCGGACTGTGGCGTTTTGGCATTTCCGGCGACTACCCCATCCTGCTGGTGGAGTTGGACAATCCCAAACAGGTCGATTTGGTCCGCGAAGCTCTGCAGGTGCACAAATTCCTGAGCAGCCGCCGCGTGATGATGGATCTCGTGATCCTCAATCAACAGCAGACCGATTACGGCGCAGAGCTGAACGGCATGCTTTATCGTTTGGTCAGCCGGATGAACGGTGAAGAACGATTGAACCAGCGGGGTGGAATTTACATTCTTTATGGCGATCAGATGGGGTTCGAAGAACGCACTTTACTGAAGACAGCCGCGCGGGTTCTCCTCAACGGGGCAAATGGGTCCATGAGCAGTCAGATGCCGGGCTATTCGATCCCGGTACAGCATTTGCCTGCTTTGACGCCAACCCGGCAGGCCGAATCGACCGCGAACGCGGAGCTTGCCCCACAAACCTTTCCTCTGGACGAAATGTCCAAACTGAAATTCTACAACGGCTATGGTGGGTTCAGCGCCGATGGACGCGAGTACGTCATCCAACTGGCTCCTGGAAAATCTACCCCGGCCCCCTGGGTCAACGTAATTGGCTATCCGGGGTTTGGATTTATGGTCAGCGAGTTGGGCAGCCAGTCTACCTGGGCCCTGAACAGCGGCGAAAACCGCCTTACGCCCTGGTATAACGACCCGGTCTGCGACCCGACCGGCGAAGCGCTTTACCTGCGCGATGAGGAAACCGGCGAGGTGTGGACCCCTACCCCCCTTCCCGCGGGGGCAGACCTGCCTTACCGCGTCACCCATGGCGCCGGTTATACCATTTTCGAGCACAATTCCCATGGCCTGCACCAATGCCTGACACTTTTTGCCAGCCCGGAAGACCCGGTAAAAATCGTTCAACTCAAGGTCAAGAACACCCTGGATCACACCCGGCGGATCACCGCCACGCAATACGTCGAATGGGTGTTAGGGACCACCCATGCGGCCAATATGGCTTACATCATTCCTGAGTACAACTCGGACCTGGAATGTCTCCTGGCCACCAATCCATACAACGCTGAATTCGGCGAGCGAGTCGCGTTTTTGATTGCCAGTAAAGCCGTCCATAGTTTGACGGCCGACCGGACCGAATTTCTCGGGCGCGGCGGAACAGCGGCCTTTCCGGTTGCCTTACATCGCCTGGGGTTAGAAACCCGCATTACCCCTGGCGAAGATCCCTGCGCCGTCTTGCAATTACATTTGGACTTGCAACCTGGCGCAAGCGAAGAAATTTATTTTGTCATTGGCCAGGGTAAAGATAAAGAGCAAGCCCTGGCATTAGCCAAAAAATATCATGACGCCGCCTTTGTGGGAGCGGCCTATGAACGTACGCATCTGTTCTGGAACCATTTATTGGACGCGGTTCAGGTACATACGCCTGAACCGGCCACCGATTTGATCCTCAACCGCTGGATGCTCTACCAGACCCTTTCCAGCCGTATCTGGGGTCGCACGGGTTTTTACCAACCCAGCGGCGCTTTTGGCTTTCGGGACCAGCTCCAAGATGTGTTGGCTTTGCTGGCCATTGACCCGGGCATTACCCGCAGCCAGATTGTCAATGCCGCCCAACGCCAGTTCGAGGAAGGGGACGTCATGCATTGGTGGCATCCACCATCAGGGCGCGGGGTGAGAACCCGTTTCTCGGATGACTTGTTGTGGCTTCCGTATGTTACAGCCCGGTACATCGAGGCAACCGGCGATACCAGCTTTTTGGATGAAAAAATTCCCTTCCGGCGGGCTCTGCCGCTCGCCGAAGGAGAAGACGAGCGCTACGGCGAATATGCACAGACGGACCAATCCTTTTCGTTGATGGAACACTGCCTGCGCGCAATCGAAAAAGGCGCCACCGCTGGACCGCATGGCCTGCCTTTAATTGGCGCAGGTGACTGGAACGACGGACTGAATCGCGTCGGTGTGAATGGCCAGGGAGAGAGTGTCTGGTTAGCCTGGTTCCTTTACGACGTACTCGAACGCTTTGCCGCAATCTGCGACCAGGCCGGCAACAACCGGACCGCGCAGCGTTATCGCTCGCAGGCAGAAGAATACGCCGCCGCGGTGGAGCGTTCTGCCTGGGATGGGGCCTGGTACCGGAGGGCCTATTACGACGATGGGACGCCGCTTGGTTCTATTGAAAATAAGGAATGCAAGATCGATGCAATTGCCCAATCCTGGGCCGTGCTGAGCGGGGCGGGCGACCCAAGCCATAATCGCCAGGCGATGCAGTCTTTGTCGGAACAACTGGTGCGGCCGCAGGACCGGTTGGCGCTGCTTTTTGCGCCTCCGTTCGATAAAACTACCCGCGACCCGGGCTATATCAAGGGTTACCTGCCCGGTACTCGCGAGAACGGCGGCCAATATACCCATGCCGCTGCCTGGACTGCCTGGGCTTTTGCCAGCCTGGGTGACGGAAAACAGGCGGGAGCGCTTTTTGACCTGCTCAACCCGGTGTTTCAGTCGGATACCGCCGAAAAGGCCGCTGTGTATCGTGTAGAACCGTATGTGATTTGCGCAGACATTTACAGCCAACCGCCCTACGTGCGCCGCGGTGGCTGGACCTGGTATACGGGTTCAGCCGCCTGGATGTACCGCCTGGGCCTGGAGGCTATTCTCGGCTTCCAGAAAATTGGGGATACCTTGCAGGTGGCCCCGGTTATTCCGCCAGCCTGGGATGGATTTGAAATTCGCTACCAATTCGGGAAATCGGTATACCTTATCCAGGTGCACAACCCCGACCACGTCGCCAGTCACGTCAGGAAAATCGTGCTGGACGGACAGCCGCTGCGGGATGATTTTATTCCTCTGGTCGATGACCAGCAGGAACACCGGGTGGAGCTAACTATGGGAGATCGGGGCGAAAAGTGATCTACTGCATAAGATCACACCCGGCACAGTGGAGATTCCCAACACCAGGATATCGCTGGGGCGATGAAAAAGAGCCCCCGCGATGTTTCGGCGCTGCGGCAGATGACGTTGCCCGCCTGGTCACAAATTAATTTGGTTTGGTCTCTTTTCCTCCCGAATGAAACACCTTGCCCGGACGCCAGGGCGTGCCTAATGCCGGCAGAATCCAACGATCCAAACCGATCCAACCGGCTGTCTTCCAGGCCAGCACAAGCCAGGTCGCAAACACGAATAAGAACGGGTTGGTGCTCAACGATCCGGCCAGCAGGTAGTTCACATTCATGAAGCCGCCGAAGAAAGCCGCGATGCCGGTGAAAATTCCCAGGATCAGTGCGATCCCGACGAACAATTCGCCGAAAGCGACAATCCAGCCCCATACCGGCGCTGCCGGCAAGACAAAGGTCTGCAAAAACCAGGCGTACCACACTTGAACGCTGGGATGGGCGCCGGTGGTCTGTTGCAGGGCATTATTTATGAAGCCGGTCAGGCCCGTACCGGCTTGAGCACCTACCCAGGCCGGATTGATGACTTTATCCCATCCGGCCGTCAGCCATTCGTAACCCGCGAACACGCGTATGATCAACCACAGCCATGAAAGCCGGACATCTCCGAACAAGAATCGGGCTACCGGTGGGTCTTCCATAGTGATCATTGTTTTAGCGGGGGGGTTGGGAATATTCGTATTCATTTTAAAATCCTCCAATTCGAACTGAATTACCTTGCCAATTTACTGCGCTGTGTCTATTCTGTTCTTCAATCGTAACTGCTCAAACATCCCAGAAGAACACCCACTCCTTCTGGACCTGCCGGAGCAGTTACCTTCAAATTCCATATACAGCGGCCTGGGCCTGGCTCAATTGACATGTAATTCGGCAACCTGGCGAAAATGGAAGCCGTAAATAGCGAATGTGATCGCCAGGGGAAACAGGCGCGGGCGGCGAAAGAGGGTCCAGAAAAAGAGCCGCCAGTATTGGACGCGTTCGACACCGCGAATACCCAGTTGGTAAATAGACCGCCATAAGGCCAGGAAATACTGCGTTTCCATGTGAATTCTGATTTTTGGCGGCTGGTATTCGCGAAGGAACGTCAAAACACGCTCGTAATAAAACTTCGGCGAGTAGATTTGATCCAGAATTTCACGGTAACCGTTCCGCAGCGGTTCGATGCCCATTTTGGGGATGATGTTGGTCGAGCCATCCACATTGTCGCCGGAAAAGTCATGGAGCAGGCGGCCTTCCTGCTCCATGCGCGAGTACAATCGCGTTCCGAGAGGGGCCTGAAGTAATCCGACCATCGCGGTTACGATACCGCTCTTTTGAATAAAATCGATTTGCTGCTGGAAGATCGAAGGGGAATCATTGTCGAACCCGACGATAAATCCGCCTTGAACCTGGAGGCCAGCTCGCTGGAGGAGTTTGACGCTCTCCACCAGATCGCGACCCTTGTTTTGATTCTTGCTGCATTCGGTCAGGCTGTCTTCATTGGGTGTCTCGATGCCGACAAACACCGTGTCGAATCCGGCCTGGACCATAAGCTGGAGCAATACCGGGTCATCGGCCAGGTTAATCGAAACTTCTGTGCTGAAGGGCATGCCGGTTTTGCCTTTTCGCCATTCAATCAAGGCTGGCAAAACTTCCCCTTTGATATGCTTTTTGTTGCCGATAAAGTTGTCGTCCACAAAGAAGATGCTCTTGCGCCAACCCAACGTGTAAAGACTGTCCAGCTCGGTGATGATTTGCGCGGCGGTCTTGGTGCGCGGAATATGGCCCAACAGTGCGGTTACATTGCAAAAATCACAATTGAAGGGGCAGCCGCGCGAGAATTGAATACTGACCGTGTCGTATTGCTTGAGGTTCACCAACCGCCAGAGAGGGGTCGGGGTCAGGTGGATATCCGGGTATTCCGTCGAGGTATAGACATGCTGAGCCTGGCCCTGTTCCAGGTCGTGTAAGAACGGTGCCAGGGTCTCCTCGGCTTCATTTAAAACAAAATAGTCCACCTCTGGGAATTGCTCGTATTCCATTGTAAAAAGCGGGCCGCCTGCGACTACTTTTGCGCCGGCCAATTTGCAGCGCCGGATAACGGCGCGCGCCGATTCACGCTGCACAATCATGGCGCTGACGAAGACGTAATCGGCCCAGGCTAAGTCGCCATCCGTCAGGCTGGTTGCGTTGAGGTCGACCAATCGTTTTTCCCAATCTGCGGGCAGCATGGCTGCAACCGTCAACAGACCCAAGGGAGGTGCACCGGCCTGCTTATGCACAAATTTGAGGGCGTGTTTAAAACTCCAAAAGGTATCCGGAAATTCCGGATAAACAAGCAAAATTTTCACCTCTGCCTCCTTCCATCTAGAACATTTTTGCTGCAATTGTTAAGCCCAACAGGTAAATAATTCGAATTTGAGGTGTTGGCGAGTACTTTGTACTCGCCAACACCTCAAATATTGGGTTCTTGTCCGCCTGGCTCAAAAGTTAAATGCTGACAAGATATGGCCCATAAGGGACCTGGTCGTCTGATATCCGGCTTGTATTTCTCGGTTAAAATGCTCATTTTCCCTTCTTCACTATGGATGGCCGGTCATTGTTTAGTCACGCCTTCCACATTCTCCCGTGGACGATAAAAAGCCACCCAGATTATTCTTTCGAGCTCCCAGGCGAGTAAGGCATAAACGAACATAGCAATTATGGACCAACTTTCCACTCCTAAGCCATTCACAGCCGGCGTTCCCCTTAAACCTGCTAAGGGATTTACGAAAGGACTGGTGAAACGATACACAAATTGGATAATCAGGCTTTTTGGGTCGGCCACGATCAGTTTGAACCAGATACGCAGTCCAATCAGGGTTTCGAGCAGACCCAGGAACAGCCAGACAAATTGCGTAACCTTAAAAGAGTTAACCCGCTGCCCTCTTTTCGGTTCCTTTTGAGTCGCTCTTTCTGCTAACATTGTTGGGCTTGCCATTTAGGCCTCCTAAACCAGGACCATGCTTAAATGCGATAGGCCCATTGATATAAGGGACCGGAGCATTTCACAATTATGCAGCCCGTTATTTTTAGGGGGAAGAAAATCAACTGCATTATTGCCAGCAGTAGATCTGACAGGTGATCCCTCGCGGAATGGCGGAACACGGCCATCTCAACCAGGGGGATCGCATCATCCCTCGCCCCACCTTGGGATAGGGAATTAAGGCAACAGCCGGCCTGGACCGCACCCATGACCGCCATGTTGATCTTCCTGATTTTTTCGAAAAGCTGTCCCAGTTTACCCCGGCGCTTAGGGCAGCTTAGTGCGCCGGTTATTCACGTCCATCTCGTCAGCCAGACGGCTTCATTTTAATGGAACGGCAGCAGCAATACTTCGCAATCGCTCGGCAATTCGCTCAGGCATTTCGCTTTTGCTAATAAACGCATCGGCGCCGGCCGAAAGCGCAGCTTGCTGAAGGGCGTCCAGGGGGCTGATGAGGACGATGACCAGCGCGGCTGGGCAAGCCTTTCGCAGATCTTCAAGAGCAGCAGTTGGGGCTTTAGGGAGTAAACCCCATTCGATCAAAAGCATTTCTGTGTTACTGATTGGCGCCTGGGCTAACGCAGCCGGCCAATCGGTAGCTTCGCCAACCACTTCCAATTGCAGATCAAGAAGCAGCAGGCGAAGAGCAGAGCGCTCTTCAGCTTTAGCATCGGCCAGGAATACACGGGTCATGAATTCATACTACAACAAACACATCCCGGCTGCATCCACCTACTGGGGAGTGTTCTTCTCCGCCAGTTGGGGGAGATTGCAGGCACTACTTGCGAAAAAGGGTCAGGAGACGAGTTTATGTCGCAAAGCAAGCGAGACTGCCTCGGTGCGGCTGGCAGCCCCTAATTTAGACAGGATGTTGCTGACGTGGGATTTAATTGTAGAAGGACTGATGCCCAGCTTTCTGGCAATCTGCGTGTTGTTCAGCCCCTCAACCATCAAGTCTAGAACTTCACACTCACGCTCTGTAAGATCAAAATCAGGCATCGACGGCTGTTGGACGGTTTGAACGAGGGCTTGGGCGACCTCTGGAGAGAGTGTGGTATGGCCGGAGTGCGCAGCGCGGATAGCCCCGGCAAGTTCGTCGGCCGAGACATCTTCAAGCAGGTAGCCAATCGCTCCGGATTCCAGCGCGTTCTTGATCAGATCTCCCTCTTTGAAGCTGGTCAGCGCAATGACTTGCACGTGTGGAAATTGCTGGCGAATTACGCGGGTGGCGGTCGCACCGTCCATCACCGGCAGAACCATGTCCATGAGAATCACGTCTGGCTTGACCTCGGCGCAGAGTTGGATGGCAGCTTCGCCGCTTTCGGCTTCGCCTGCCAATTGCAGGTCATCAAAAACCTTCAAGAAAGTTGCCAGTCCCCGGCGCACCATCG
Source organism: uncultured Chloroflexia bacterium (assembly GCA_963704755.1). GTDB lineage: Bacteria > Chloroflexota > Anaerolineae > Anaerolineales > Anaerolineaceae > Bellilinea. The sequence goes on along the minus strand of OY969938.1, from coordinate 2,330,775 downwards.
TATGGTCGTCGACGAGCATCACCCGGATAGGTTGGGAGGGGGAGATTGTCATTGGGCCTCCTTATTCGGTGAGGTTTTTATCCAGCGGAGTGTGAGCTCCGTGCCACTGCCAGGCTGGCTCGTGATGCACAATGTGGCCCCCACGGCTTCGGCGCGTTCGCGCATCATGCTCAACCCATAGTGGCCTGAGAGATTTTGTTTCAGGTCAAAGCCCTGACCATCATCCTGAACGGTCAAGGCGATTTCGGCTCCTTCTTGTTTCAGGTTTATCTCGACCCGGCTGGCCTTGGTGTGTTTGGCCACGTTATTCAGCGCTTCCTGGCACACGCGGTAAAAAGCCACCTGTACTTCGGAAGGGAGAGTAAACTTCCCTGCTGAGGTAATAGTGACCGGTATATTGGTTCGACCCGTAAGTGCATTTCCCAAAAGGTACAACAGGTCGTCCAGGTTCGCATCGGTCAATGTGGAAGGCCGCAGTTCCGCCAGAAGGGCACGCATTTCGGCCTGCGCACCGCGCGTCAAGCGGCGTAAGTCCTCGATGGACCTCCGCGCCTCCTCCTGATCTCTTTCCCATAAACGCGGCAAGACCTCGGCAATCAGACCGGCGGAGAAGAGTGATTGATTGACCGCATCATGCAGTTCGCGCGCCAGGCGCTGTCGTTCTTCCAATACCGCAACGGACTGGGCACGTTTATTGAGTTCGGCATTGATCATCGTAATAGCGGCCTGGTTGGCTACACTGAGAGCCAGGTTGGCGTGGTGAGATGTGAAATAATTTTTTGGGGTGGCAGCGACGCCTACGCCGCCAATGATCCGGCCTCTCACGGCCAGCGGTACCCACATCCACGACTGCATCCCTTCGAGCAAAGCAGCCGCGCCATCATCGAGAAGCGACCGTAGAAACTGTGCCTGTGGGGTGTCACCCCAAATATCGGCGATACAAATGGGCTGGTGCCCGTTGAAAAGCACGGCCAGGGTTTCTGGGCCTTTAAGGTGAATGCGAAAAGGTGCGGATTGTTCCAACTGCGTCGTCCCGAGCATGGCCAGGGTGACCAGTGTCGAGTCTTCTAATGCAAAGATTCCCCCACGTGTGTAGTCGATGATCTCGCGTAATTGGTCGAGGATCAACCCCGGCTGAAATTCCAACGTGGATGCCAGGGTATGTGAGATCTCCAACAATTTGGCCTGCTCATGAGTGCGTGTTTCTACGTGCTGGTGGAGCAACTGTTCGGCTTGAATCCGTTTACTCACATCGCGAACGATACCCAGCAAACACGGCCGGCCTTGATATGTAAATGCCGACCCGCGCCACTCGCCATAAAACGTTGAACCATCTTTGCGCACATGCAGAATGCGCGCATCGAACACGCCATCTGATTGGAAGGTACGAATGTACTCACTGAATTCACTTTGGCTATTGGGGTGGATAAAGGCCGCAAGTTGCAGACCAATAAATTCTTCACGTGGATAGCCGTGCATCAAACATGCCGCAGGATTCGCTTCGATTACCCGGCCGGTTTCCAAATCGTCGATGATCAATCCATCGTTGGCAGTATCAAAAATGTTTCGATACTGCCATTCTTTTTCTTTCCAACTTGGATCGTACTGCTGCATAAGATCAACACCCCTACGCTTTCTTAAATAACCTCATTATTATTTTACTGCAACAGGTAAATTTGTTACTTTTTGACTGCCGGACCCAGTTCCCGACTTTGAGCTAATTTTTACAAGATGGCTGAGGATTTACTCTTGTAAATCCAATTTTCTGTATCCGGCCCGGCCAGGATGGTGTAAATATGAGCGACGGTCAAACTATGGCCGCCGCATGTTTTACAGGTGAACTTCCAAGGTGGTAGTTGAGAATCGCTCATGGCAATATTCCTTGTCTTGATCATAAAAAACCGGTAACTACTCAAGCACGGATTAAGGAGTTCCCAAATTCGAGGTGTTCGCGGGGACGAAGCCCCCGCGAACACCTCGAATTTGGGAACTGTTTAACAGGAGCCTGAGTAGTTACTATAAATGATCTGTTGTTTTTTCTACATACTTCAAAAACAACAGATCATTTATAGTTCTTTGGCGGAGATCAGAATTATTTCTGATCGACTTTTTCGTTATAAATTCTTCCAACAATGGGTTCTCCGGGCTCCCCTTTGCCAGGTGTTTCATTGTTCACCACCCCAATCTCTTCCTCGACCGGGGTCGATTCGGTTTTATCGCGGTTTTCCGGCTCGTTGTTCACTACGCCAACTTCTTCCTCGATCGGAGTCGATCCGGCGCTATCGCGGTTTTCCGGTTCGTTGTTCACTACGCCAATTTCTTCTTGTGTCTCGAGTTTTTCATTTTCGGGAATTTTATTGTTGAGCATTTTTGTCTCCTTTTATTGATAGTTCGTTTGTAAATATTATCTTATCCGAATTGGGCTATCCACGTCCCCCAAAATATCTACATAATGTCTAAAAATCGTAAAAAGCATAAGGAATGTATACTTTGTTACTCGACCAATCTGGACAAATTCTCGAGCGCGGTCACAAAAGTCTGTGAGGTCAGGCCTTCGGCATCCGCCACGTTGTGTACCCATCTGTAGAGGTAATACAAGACCGGGGTCGCATTTTTGCGGCAACGTTCGCTAAAATTTACCCCTTCTGCCTGGCCTGCCTCTTCGGATTTGCTCACCATAAAGGCAGATGCTTCTTTCGTGAGGGTCTTGTTTTCATCCATTGATATTCCTTTGCGGGATCCGTTCATCAAATTGTAGCCACATTATTAAAGTCGCTGGAGGGGAAAGATATGTGACAAATTGTGCCTCAAACAAAATAGGCAGGTCTGGTTTTGATGGAGCCAATCGAAAATAAACTGCGGGAAAAGCTCTTGCAGGCGTACCTTCCGGGGATAATTTTGATTTGAAACCATTGAACTTGTAAGGAAGGTGATTTTAAGATTGTGTTTTGAAACCAGCGAAAATAATAGTGACAATCGTTTTACCTGCCTGCGACAACAAGGCAGTGTCAGGCTGCCAGAAAATTTCAAAGTACAATATGTACAGTTAAGATCGAGCCGCAAGGATTGACTTTTTGAAACTACTCAGGCTTTTGTTAAGGAATTCGGGGTTCTTACCCATAGGGTTGAGCAAAACCATCTTTTTCATAGATAAGTATGGTTTTTATAAGGTCTCTTCTTACTCGTTTCAGAACGAAAAATAATCCTATGGATATATCCTCTCTCGATAAGATTGTCTGGCCATTATTGGATGCACAGGCCATCGGCGTGGTTCTCGTTGACCCGAACGGGATAATTCTATTTGGCAATGAAACGGTCGCTCGGGATTGGAGAAAATCACCAGGTGAGATGCCGGGTACATGCATTTGGAGCATCGACTCGAAAGCGATTAAGGATCATCACAAAATTCTATTCAATCAAGTGGTGGAAATCGGGCAACCGATCACAGCCCGATATCAGGACCAGGGACATTGGAAACAAGTCGTGATTTCTCCATTTAAAGGAGATGAACATTTACCAGATTGCTATGCAATCTGCATCGTGGATATTAGCCAGCAAGTCGAGACAGAAGAGCGTTTAAAGCAGGTTCTTCTGGAGTTGATCACCGTGCAAGAAGACGAACGCCGGCGAATCTCGCAGGACTTACACGATGATGTCGGTCAGAAAATGACGGCCTTGCTTTTCGAGCTTCGCTTGATCCGAGAGACGGTCGAAAAGAAACAGCCAATTTCTCTTCAAGACATTGACAGTGTCATTCGAAATACGGAAACTACCATAAAACACGTCCGGCAAATTTTTTATCAATTGTATCCCCCATCTTTGAGCAAAATGCCCCTTCCTAAGGTCTTAGCTGCATTTTGCTCCACATTTAATGAATCCAATAACCTGCACGTTGACTTTGGTTTCCAGGAAGATTTTCCTGAACTGCCTGATAATATCGCCACTGTTTTCTATCGGTTTGTACAGGAAGGATTAACCAATGTCGCCAAACATGCTCGGGCATCGTCGGTTTGGATCAACCTGGATTATGAAGATGGTGATTTGAGTATATCCCTGGAAGATAACGGCCAGGGTTTTGATTTGATGGACCTCCACGAAGGGTTTGGGCTGCATGGAATCCGGGAACGTTTTCTGATGTTAGGGGGTAGCATTGATATCGAATCCGCACCGGGCAAGGGAACGCGGCTCTTTGGAGCGATTCCATTCAATGTTGGGAATAACTGAGGGAAAAATGATCCGAGTAGTAGTTGCAGAAGATTTCCACATTATCCGGCAGGGGATTTGCAGACTGTTGGAAGACATGGATGAATTTCAGGTTATTGGTGAAGCGGGTAACGGTGAAGATGCTTTCCAGTTGGCCCGTGATCTCCAGCCAGATGTGATGGTTTTGGATATTTCGATGCCACAAATGGATGGCCTGAATGTCCTCAAATTAATGCGAGAAAATAACTTAAAATCAAGAGTGGTAATCCTCTCGATCCACGCAGACCTGGCGCTGGTTCAGGAGGCGCTCGAGCTGGGGGCACTGGGGTATGTTCTGAAGCAATCCGTCAGTGAAGAGTTGATCGATGCAATTCGCGCGGCAAATCGAGGGAGTGGTTATTTGAGTTCAGGTGTTTCACATATCCTGACCTATCATACCTTGTCTTCGAGGCCCCAGAATCCCATGGACCGTTTATCTCCCCGAGAGCGGGAAGTTGCCAGCCGAATTGTTGCCGGGCGGTCAACCAAAGAAATTGCCGAAGATCTGCATACGAGCGTGAAAACGGTTGAGAAACAGAAGACGTGATGCCATGCGGAAACTTGATGTAGAAAACGTCGCCAGCCTCGTACGTGTTTGCCTCGAATCCGGGATAACAATCGAAAACAGGACCTCCAAGACTTAGAACAAATCGTATATGGAGAAAAGGTGATGGGAAGATACATCTTGGGGATAGATCAGGGAACAACGTTTACAAAAGCGGTTATTTTGGATCACTATGCAAGGGTTATATCAAGCGCAGTAATCGAGAATAAACTGTATTTTCCACAGCCGGGGTGGGTTGAGCAGGATCCAGATGAGATCTTTGCTGCTGTGTTGAAAGTGACTGGCGAGGCCTTTAAGAACGGCCGGATCTTGCCAGAAGACATCGAGGCAATCGGGATAACCAATCAATTACTGACGACGATCTTCTGGAACAAATTCACAGGTGAAGCTGTAGGCCGGGCAATCGGGTGGCAGGATATCCGCTCGCTTCCCATTAGTGAACGTTTGAATATGAAAAGCCAGGATGAATTTTAAAGCACGAACGGGGGCTCAAATAAATCCCAATTGTTCTGCTGTAAAAATCCGCTGGCTGATTGAGCACGATCGTTCAATTCAACGCGGATTGGCACGTAGTGAGCTCCTCTTTGGCACGGTGGATGCCTGGCTGATTTGGAAGCTTTCTGGTGGCGTCTTTGTTACGGATATGTCGAATGCAAGCCCGGGTTTATTATTCAACATCAATTCCCTTCATTATGATGAGTGGATATTGAATGAAATGGGTATCCCTATCGAGATCCTCCCAGAATTACACAGCTCCAGTGAGATCTACGCGTATACCAAGCCGGAAGTCTTCTTTGATGCCAGTCTGCCCATTGCTGGAGTTGCCGGAGATCAATTCGCGGCGGTGTTCGGCTTGGGCGGTCATCAGCCTGGTATGCTTTCCTGTAATATGGGGACAGGATCCTCGCTAATCCTCAATACCGGCAAACAACTATTCTCGGCAGGAGGTGGAGTAGGGTCTCCGGTGCTATGGGGAATTGATGGTTACGTTACGCGGGGAATGGGAAGTTGGGCAAATGTCTCCGGAGCCGCCCTCCAGTGGCTTCGGGATGAATTGGGTATCATCCAAGACGCTGCCGAGGCAGAAATATTTGCGGCCCGCGTCTCCGATACCTCCGGGGTCTATTTCGTACCGGCTTTCGCTGGGTTAGGTGGCCCCTATAATGACCCATATTCCCGGGGAAGCTTCTTCGGAATCACGCAGGGGACATCGAAATATCATCTCGTACGCGCTGCCTTGGAGGGGATGGCTTATCAAATAAGGGATTTGTTTGATGTGATGCAACTGCGCTCAGGCAAAAAATTCGACCATATTCGGGTCGGCGGCGGTAGTGCGAAAAATGATTTTTTGATGCAATTTATGGCGGATATCCTTGGAATTGTGGTCGAGCGACCAATGATCATCGAAAGCAGTGTTCTGGGGGCCATATTTTTAGCCGGCCTGGCCACTGGATATTGGGAATCGGCTGATGAAACGCAGTCCCTGGTCCGGGTAGAGCGGCATTGGGAACCCAATTTATCCTTAGAACGTCGCAACGAGTTGTATCATGGGTGGAAAAAAGCGATTGAACGTACTTGTGGTTGGCTAAAGGATTGACCCGATAAGCTTGATATTCTCCATTGGAGTATAGATATTAATCCAATAGATCCCCTGTAGTAGGGGATTTTCTATTTTTATTGGGCTTGTTTCCTGATTCCCAATCCCATTCAAATTTGACATAATGGCGTAAAGCCCAGTTTTTTTTCTACAACCAAGTGATTAGCGAGTCCGAATACCCTGAAAGTCTCCTGTAAATACTCCATAAGCGGGAAAAAGTTGCTAAAGGGCACTATCTGTTGGAAAGCGGCTAAACCGTTTTTCCCACATATAGCGCACATAACGTTCTTTTTCTGCAAGGGGTGCTTTTCTCAGTGGACTCGTCTGTACACGTCATTTATCTTGATGGCCGTTAACGGAGAATTGGTTTGCCAGATAGATGTTTTACAGACCATACCGTTTTGTTGGCTCCCTCATCTATGTGCTGAACAGTGGCCGGATGTTTTCAATTTGTTGAGACCATGTAAGTTGACATAATTGCAGGATGTTAAAACGACGTAAGCAAAACAAGAAAGGAGGAAAAATACGAGTCGCCTGTAAACCATTCACAAAATCCCATACAGCCTACCGGCCACACAAACAACCCTATTTCCGTTGCAGCCAGTCTGAATGAACAGGGAGCGAGCAGCAAGACAAGATCAGACAGGATCGATCCTGGAGAAGAATATCCAGCCATAGGAGAGGAAAGAGGAAGATGAACGGTCATCATAATAAGTATTGGACATTGTTAATCGTTGCACTGGTTCTTGTTCTTGGAGGAAGCACGCTGGCAAGTTGGATTCAGACAGGCGCTGGCACGGCCACCGTGACGGAGGTCAAGTTTTATGGCACTTATAACGGCATATACGATGCAAATTTATTCGTTCCAAAAGGTGTGACCACCGGCCACCCGGCTCCCGGTATCCTGGTGGCGCACGGCTACAATAACAGCAAGGAGTACATGAACAACACGGCCCTGGAGTTGGCGCGCCGTGGTTACGTGGTTCTGACAATGGACCTGGATAAACATGGGCTTTCCGGGTCTTCTTCCGCGCCTTCCCCTAATGCGAATGCTTATGGCACTTACGATGGGCTTAAATATTTACGCAGCCTGGATATCGTCGATCCAGATAACGTTGGTTTAATCGGTATGTCTATGGGGGGAATGGCAATCGAAGCTGCTGCACAGTTGATGCCTGACGGTTATGAAAGCATGTTCTTCATGGACTCGAGCTGTTCGCAGTGCGATAAGGATAAAAACTTTGCCATTAGTTGGGGAAAAGGCAGCGAAGTACCACAACCGTTTGGAGCTGCTAATGGTGGACAGGTACCGCTCATGCCTGACGCGATGAAAACCTACGGCACTGACCAACCTATCGTTCCGGGCCAGGTGTACGGCTCGATTGCAGATGGGACCGGTAAGGTCTTCTACAACCATTTTGGCGACCACCCTTATTCGACCGATGACCCGGTTTCGATTGGCAATGCAATAAGCTGGTTCGGGATGACGCTCCAGGGGGCCCAGAACGCCAGCCTGGAGTCGGTGAGCCAAATCTGGCCGGTTAAGGACCTGGGTACTCTTCTGGCGTTCATTGGACTGGTTTTGTTTTTGATTGCAGTGGGGGCTCTACTGCTCGGGGTACCGTATTTCCAATCGCTGATCGACCCTCTGCCCGTTTACAAAGGTTCGACCGGCGTCACCTGGTGGGTTTTCGTCGTTGTCACGGCTCTGCTGGGTCCCCTGACCCTCTATAAGCTCTTCTTGTATTTCTTCAATGCTAATTATTTCCATATGGAAGGCATCACGACCGGCTTTCTCGGTTGGATGATGGTTGTTGGGCTAATCACAATCGTCATCCTGGTGGGAAGCTATTTTCTCCTCGGTCGCAAAGATGGTGCGACAGGCGTTAGCTATGGCTTGAAGTGGCCTGAAAAGGGATTGGATTGGGGCAAGATCGGAAAGTCAGTGTTGTTAGCATTGGCCGTCGTAGTCTCTGGATACATCTTGCTCTTCCTCATCAATTCCTTGTTGATGGTTGATTTCCGTTTCTGGATTCTCACCCTCAAAGTCACAGATTACCAGCATTTTTATATGCTGCTGGCCTATATTATCCCTGCCGCGATTTATTTCATCCCCATATCCGTTGTATTACATGGGACGCTACGGCCGAAAAACGGCAAAGCCACCCTGGGACAGGAAATGCTTATCAATACCGCAATCCTGTTGATCGGACTCGGTGTCGTATTGGCTTACTTCTATATCCCGCTGGAATTCTTCGGCGCTCCAGCGAACTTTGGTCCTGGCGGGTTGGGCCTGATCAATGCTATTGCGATGATTGGGCTTCTGCCGGTGATTGCTTGCATTTCTACTTTCTTCTACCGCAAAACGGGCCATGTGTACGTTGGCGCATTGATCAACACGTTCTTTATCGTCTGGTATCTGGTGGCAGCCAATGCCGTTTTCGCTTTTGGCGGTTAGGGTGTAATTTGTAGCCTTTAACTTTTGCCAAAACCGGCCTCATTCTGTCCCGCAGAAATGCATCTAGCGAGGGAATGGAAGGACTGGAGATGAACGCTTTGATCGAAAGGCGCAATTCTCCAGTCCCGGAACGACGGTAAAACCTGCGTGATCCGAAATTTTACTACGCTGAAAGGAGAATTCGACTTAAGGCAATCCTGAGGTGAAATACTTCGTTGGTAACTAATCATGTATTTTATAGAGGAGAATAATATGAACGGAAAGAATCGGACTTATTGGCGTTTTCTGATCATTACTTTGGTGTTGATGCTGGGGGGCAGTTTACTTGCTTCCTGGGTCAACACTGGAGCAGGAGCAGCCACAGTTCAGGATATCAAGTTTCACGGGTCGAATGGGTATACCTTTAGTGCCTACTTGTATACCCCTAAAGGCGTGAGTGCAATGAACCCCGCGCCCGCCATCATGCTGTTTCATGGGCTAAATAACCAAAAAGATTATATGGATAATACGGCCCTGGAGTTTGCGCGGCGGGGGTATGTTGTCCTCTCTGCAGATATGACCGGGCATGGTTATTCTTCCGGTCTCAACGGTGAGGATGGCTATGGTGGCCCGGACACTTTGAATTATTTACGTTCGCTTCCCATTGTGGACAAGGACAACATCGGCCTGGTGGGGATGTCGCAAGGTGGATTTGGGCCGGTCACCGCGGCGGCGAATGCCATACCGGACGGCTATACATCCATCTTTTACATGGAATCGGAATGCACCCCTCCGGGCAGCATGGACATCACTCCCTGTAACGGTTTGAAAAACGTGGCGTTCAATATCGGCTCATTTACCGAGTTGTCCGGGATGGTTATGGTCGGCAGAGGGGCGGATGCGGTTGTCTCGCCCGTTATCCAGCCTGTTTTCAATACAACTGATCCAATCGTGCCAGGGAAGATGTATGGTTCGGTAGCCGATGGAACGGCGCGGATTCTTTACCAGCCATTTGAAGAACATGCCGGGTCAACCAATTCACCGGCTGCCATTGGCAATGCCATAACCTGGATGGAAACCACCCTCAAAGGTGGTACGGGCCTTCCGGGCACGAATCAGATTTGGGGATGGAAGTTGTTTGGAACGGCAGCAGCTCTCCTCGGTGCCTTGCTATTCTTTTTCCCGATGGGAGCTTTGCTGCTGCAAACCTCCTTTTTCCAGCCATTGGTTGAGAAGGTCCCAGCTTTCAAGGGCTTTACCGGGATTGGCTGGTGGATAGGGGCTTTAATCACCACTGCTGTAGGGCCATTGGTTTATTTTTGGGCATGGGCGCATGAATTTGCAGCACCGCTCATCCCGGCCAATAGCATATGGCCGCAGAGCTTCACCAATGTTTACATGCTCTGGACGATCGCCGTCGGCGTCATTGCGATTATCCTGATTTTCTTCAATCACTATGTCTTCACCAAGAAGCAGGGTGCAACGGCGGTAAACTATGGCCTGGCCTGGGAAGGAAAAGGCGTGGACTGGGGCAAAGTTGGAAAATCCATTTTGCTATCTTTGAGCATCCTCGCCCCGCTTTATCTGTTGCTTGCATTCATCCATGGCGTGTTTTTTGTCGACTTCCGAGCCTGGGTTGTGGCCCTGATGCCGATGTCGCCCAACCGTTTCCAGGCTTTCCTGGGGTACCTGATCCCCTTTGCCCTCTTCTACGTTCCGCAAGGAATCTTGTTCGCGGGCTTCTTACGGGTCAATAGCGGCAAGGCCAGTCTGGCTCGCGAGATGGTGACCAATGCAGTGGTGCTGACTCTGGGCGCACTGGTTTGGATTTTGATGCTGTACATACCTTTGATGGCGGGCGGTACGCAGATCATTGCTTCCGCAGCAACGGGACCGATGGGCGGGACGTTTGCCGGTATGGGCGGGATTTACTACCTCCCGATGCTGATCCTCTTCCCGCTGGCCGCCTGTTTGTACACTTATTTCTTCCGCAAGACTGGGCGTGTATATGTAGGCGTTTCGTTGGTGACGCTGTTTATAGTCTGGTTGCTGGCTGCGTTTGGTGTTTTTGCGGCAGCAATTTAAAGGATTGGGGGGAGAGGCCGGTGGGCGGCTGCCCACCGGCCTCTCATTCGATTGGGTAATTATCTGGGTGAACTTTAGAACGAAATGGTGGTTTGTGTCAGGAACACCTCAATTCCAATCCAAAGGAAGTCGATATTTTTGAGGAGGAGAAATGACAAAGTATGCTGTAGCAATCGATCAGGGTACTACCAGCACCCGCTGCATGATCTTTGACCACAGTGGCACAGTCCAGGGCATAGCCCAAAAAGAACATGAGCAGATCTTCCCGAAGCCCGGCTGGGTCGAGCACCACCCCATGGAGATCTGGGCGCGTACACAAGAAGTCATTCAGGAAGCCATGGATCCAATTGGCAAACCGGCCATCAATCCGCAAGACGTCGCCGCGGTCGGCATTACCAATCAGCGCGAGACAACTGTGGTGTGGGATAAAGCCACCGGGTTCCCAGTCTATAATGCCATCGTATGGCAAGACACGCGCACCGACCAGATTATCAACGAGTTCGCCAGGCAGGGCGGGCAAGACCGCTTTCGAGAAAAAGTCGGCCTTCCGCTGGCCACCTATTTCTCCGGCCCCAAGATTAAGTGGATTCTGGATAATGTGCAGGATGCACGAACGCGTGCCGAGCGAGGTGAGCTTCTCTTTGGCAACATCGATACCTGGCTGATCTGGAACCTGACCGGTGGGCCTAATGGTGGGGTGCACGTCACCGATGTTTCCAACGCGTCACGCACCATGCTAATGGACCTTAATACCCTCGACTGGGATGATGAGATTCTTGAGGTTATGGATATCCCGCGTTCTATGCTGCCCCGGATCTGCGCCTCGTCGGAGGTCTACGGCAAGGTGGCTTCCGGGCCGTTGGCCGGTCTGCCGGTAGCCGGCGACCTGGGCGACCAGCAGGCAGCGCTGTTTGGACAGGCCTGCTACACCCCTGGAGAGGCCAAGAACACCTACGGCACCGGCTGTTTCATGCTGCTCAATACCGGCACCAAGCCCGTGCCCTCCAAGAGTGGCCTTCTGACCACTATGGGTTACAAAGTGGGCAAGGAGCCGGCGGTGTACGCGCTGGAAGGTTCGATCGCCATCACCGGTGCACTAGTCCAGTGGATACGTGACAACATGGGCATGATCCAGAAATCCTCGGAAATCGAACTGCTGGCGCGTACGGTCGAGGACAACGGCGGGATTTACTTTGTGCCGGCCTTCTCCGGGTTGTTTGCACCGTATTGGCGGTCTGATGCCCGCGGCGTGATCGTCGGGCTGACCCGCTACGTCAACAAGGGCCACCTGGCGCGCGCCGTGCTCGAGGCGACCGCCTTCCAGACTCGCGAGGTATTGGATGCGATGGAGAAGGACTCGGGGGTGCATCTGACCGCGCTCAAAGTAGATGGTGGGATGGTATTCAACGAGCTCCTGATGCAGTTCCAGGCGGATATCCTCAACGTACCGGTCATCCGGCCGAAAGTGGCCGAGACTACCGCGCTGGGCGCCGCCTACGCAGCGGGTCTGGCGGTAGGGTTCTGGAGCAACTTCGATGAACTGCGCTCCAACTGGGGTAAGGATAAGGAATGGGAGCCCAAGATGGACCAGGACACTCGTGAGCGCCAGTACTCGGACTGGAAGCGCGCTATTACGCGTACTTTTGAATGGGTTAGATAACCCTGGTTTATTTCGAGATTAAGTTAGCGGTCCCCCGAGCCTGCTGCCCGGGGGGTAAAATCACGAAGAGTTGGCAAACCCGCATACGGTTTGCCAACTCAACTTTTAAGGGCTGAAAGGCCCCCCTGGATTGTTTGCGGGACGACGCCGCTCAACCTTAAATACCCAAAACCCTAAAAACCCTCTACGGATGTATTTTTTCAGGGAGCCATCCTTCAAAATGACGTGGGCAACGAGCCTCATCGCTTATTGAATTGCGTTAAGCATAATCCTGATTGGAAAGTGGGGATTTGAATTCCAGCGTTTCAGTTGATTGGCGCTCCCCGGTGACCGAGGTCGCGGCAACAAAAACACGAAGCCCGGCCTGCGCCGGGCTGAGGTTTGGGTGGGGTAGCTCGGGTTTCGAACCCGAGAGATCGCCGGCCAAAAAGCATCCTGTCTATGGAATCGACCTTTGCCGAAAAGGAGCCACACGCAGGTGGGTCTTCGTGTGGCTGTAGGTACAGCTTGAGCTGCTCCGGGCCTGGTTAGAGGCGCCGGTCTCGCTACCCCCTGGCTTTGAAAGCCGGGCTACAGGCGGGCTACGCACGTTGGCGACCGAGGTCGCGGCAACAAAAACACGAAGACCCACCTGCGTGGGTCTCGACCCCTACGGGGGTATGGCGCGGCCCGGCTTTCGAAGGCGGGTCTTATTAAGTAGCTCGGGTTTCGAACCCGAGAGAGCGCCGGCCAAAAAGCATCCTGTCTATGGAATCGAGCTTTGCGGAAAAGGAGCCCCACGCAGGTGGGGCTTCGTGTGGCTGTAGGTGCAGCTTTAGCTGCTTGCTCCGAGCCCGGTCAGAGGCGCCAGTCTCGCTACCCCCCGGCTTTGAAAGCCGGGCTACGATTGGATCGGGTAAGGTGGCATTCAGAGGAGAGGGGCCTTTGGCCCCTCTCCTCTGAGGTTTTTCTCCCTCTCCCAGCGTATTATGTTGATCTGAACCGGCCCTGTCCGCTGGGAGAGGGTCGGGGTGAGGGCATTTCGTCGGTTTGGCAGGCAAATCCCCGGCTATTGGATCGGCATACGTCAAAAGAGAGCCCCACGCAGGTGGGGCTTCGTGTGGCTGTAGGTGCAGCTTTAGCTGCTCCAGACCTGGTCAGAGGCGCCGGTCTCGCTACCCCCCGGCTTTGAAAGCCGGGCTACGATAGACGGGCTACGCACGTTGGCGACCGAGGTCGCAGCAACAAAAACACGAAGACCCACCTGCGTGGGTCTCAACCCCTACGGGGGTATGGCGCGGCCCAGCTTTTGAAGGCGGGTCTTATTAGCGTAGCTCGGGTTTCGAACCCGAGAGAGCGTCGGCCAAAAAGCATCCTGTCTATGGAATCGAGTTTTGCCGAAATGGAGCCCTACGCAGGTGGGGCTTCGTGTGGCTGTAGGTGCAGCTTGAACTGCTCCAGACCTGGTCAGAGGCGCCGGTCTCGCTACCCCCCGGCTTTGAAAGCCGGGCTACGATAGACGGGCTACGCACGTTGGCGACCGAGGTCGCGGCAACAAAAACACGAAGACCCACCTGCGTGGGTCTCAACCCCTACGGGGGTATGGCGCGGCCCGGCTTTCGAAGGCGGGTCTTATTAAGTAGCTCGGGTTTCGAACCCGAGAGAGCGCCGGCCGGACAGAATCCCGGCCAAAGAATCGACCTTTGCCGAAAAGGAGCCCCACGCAGGTGGGGCTTCGTGTGGCTGTAGGTGCAGCTTTAGCTGCTTGCTCCGAGCCCGGTCAGAGGCGCTAGCCTTGCTACCCCCCGGCTTTGAAAGCCGGGCTACGGACGGGCTGTGCCCGTTGGCGTCCAACAGCACGGAGCTCCATCGTCGTAGACCTCGGCTGGTCCAGGCCCCTGACACCTGACACTTGGCACCTGACACATAAAGCTACCCCCCGGCTTTCAAAGCCGGGCTACTGAGAAATATGCAGCACCCGCTTGCCCGCGGGGGGCGGCACCGGCGGGCCGGCCAGGATTTCGATCTGCACATCCAGCCGGTCAGCGGCGCGGGCAAGGCGGACTGCCGGGATGGTCTCCAGGGCGGCTTCCACAGCGCCAATCAGGGCAGGCCCAGTGTCCAGCATAGCACGGGCCTGCACGTCGAGCCGATCTCCCCCGGTGCCATGCGAAAAAGTCGCGCTGAAGTCATAGATGCCATCCAGCGCGAAGAGCGCTTCGTCCAGATCGGCCAGGGTTAATTGACCCTGGCCCGCAATAGAAATGGCCCCGCCAACCCGTTGGCGTATCCATTCCAGGGTTTTCAGGCGGGTCCCGCATGAGCACACGCCGGGGATGAACCGGCTGAGGTCGCCGGTACGATAGCGAATCAGCGGCATGCCCTGGCGGGTGAGCGTGGTAAAGACCACCTCGCCGGCCTCGCCTTCCGCGACCGGCCGGCCGCTCAACGGCTCGACGATCTCGAAGAACAGATCGGCTTCGCGCAGGTGATACCCGCGCCGCGCCTGGCAATCGACCCCGCCGCCCAGGCCCATTTCTGTCATGCCGTAGTGGTTGTATACCTGGCAGCTCCAGGTATGCTCCAGCGCCCGGACAACCGCGCCCGGCACATGGTCGGTGCTCAACAGGACGCTTTTGAGGCGTACATCCGGGCTGTAGCGGGCCAGCGCGAGCACCTGCGCTGGTATACCCACCAGGCCATCCACCTTTTCGGCCTGGATCACGGCCAGCGTCTCGGCAATATCCCCCACAATGCCATGTTTTATTGGGTGGCCCCCCAGGCGCTGCAGGGCGATGGCCAGCAGGTCGCCCACGCTTCCGGTCCGTTCACCCGGCAGCAGGATCAAGACTTTGTCCCCCGGCGCGGTGAAAGTGGACATGCCGACCTGGAAAAAGTCGATGGTCAGTTCCTGGTCTTCCCGGGTGAAATAGAGTCGTTTGGGTTGGCCGGTGGTGCCGGACGTATCCAGGGTGACCACGCGCTGAATCTCATCCTGCGAGACGCACAGGAATTGCAGCGCGTGTGCGCGGATATCCTCGGCCGTAGTAAAGGGGAATTGGGCCACGTCCCCCAGGCTGGTGATCCGGCTAGGCGCGTCTTGCAGGTGCTTTTGGTAAAACGGGCTTTTTCGGCGGGCCAGGTCGAGCGTCTGACGTAGTTTTTCGAGTTGATAGGCCGCGAGAGCTTCAGCGGTCAGGTTTGATTCGCAGGCAATTTTCCGGCTGGTCCAGCCATCCAGCGGAGTGATGCGAATGGTCATGCTGCTTTGGCGAACGATTCGCGCATCATGATATAGCGCTGCAGACCGGCCAGTTGGCGTTGGGCTGCGCCCTGACTGACGCTGTGGAACAGGGCGGCCGGGTCGCACACGACCGAGCCGGCCAGGACGTCCACGCCGTAATCGAACAGCACCGGGCTGAACGGGGTGGATGGGCCGATCATGACTACCAACGCCTGTCTGGGAAACAGCCGCGCCAGGTCGTCATAGGTATCGTTCAACAAGGTAGTGGCGGTCACGCCGATAATATCCGCCTGCGGGAGCAGCTCTGGGGCGGCGCCGGAAGGCTCATCACCCGGGCAGGGGTCCAATTCCAGCACCCAGGCGTTTTTGGCCACCTTCCTGAGCGCATCGGTAAAGGGGAAATGCCCGATGGTGACGATATTCTTATCGCGGCCGCGCTCGAGGATGAAGTCACGGGCGTTGATTTCTACCCCGTTTCCGCGCTGGATGGGGATCAGCGAATTGAGCGCAGCCAGGCCGATGCTCACTTCCAGGGGGTTTTCGGAACGCAGGAACGGCAGCATCTCACTGGCGGGACGCTCGTGCAGGTGGCCCATCCACTCCAGTTTTTCCGTCTTGCAGCACGGGGTGCTGTTCATGGTAGCGGCCAGGCCGGTTTCGCGGCTCTGCACGGCCGTGTAATACAGTCCAACCCGCACCTCTGCGACCGGATCGCGCGGGGCGGCCATCCTGGTGGACGCGATTAAATCATCCAATACATTCATGAGAGTCCTGTTGTGATTTTTATGGGAAGTATTTCGATTTTAAATTTAGGGGCACCGGCGGAAAAACAAAGCGGATCCACCGGGTCCTATTATAAACCTAAAGAGAAAGCTTCGCGGCGGCGCAATCAGTGGGACGGGCTTGTAGGTAGCTCGGGTTTCAAACCCGAGAAAACGCCGGCCCGGCAGAATCCCGGCCATGGGGTCAGGCCCTGCCAAAAGAGAGACCCACGCAGGTGGGTCTTTGTGTACTTGTTGGTGCAGCTTTAGCTGCTACGGGCTCGGTTAAACACACCGGTCCTGCTACCCCCCGGCTTAGAAAGCCGGGCTACAGACGGGCTACGCCCGTGGGCGACCGAGGTCGCGGCAACAAAAACACGAAGACCCACCTTTGTGTGCCTGTAGGTGCAGCTTGAGCATGCCCGAAGCCAGGTCTGAGGTGTTAGCCTCGGGTAAGGTGGCATTCAAAAGAGAGGGGCCTCCGGCCCCTCTCTTTTGAAGTTTTCTCACCCTCTCCCAGCGTAAAACGCTCATCCGAACCGGCCCTGTCCGCTGGGAGAGGGCCGGGGTGAGGGCACTTCGCCGGCTTGCCGGGCAGAATCTCGACTATAGAATCGGGCTTATGCCAAAAGAGAGACCCACGCAGGTGGGTCTTTGTGTACTTGTAGGTGCAGCTTTAGCTGCCACCGGCTCGGTCAGAGACGCCGGTCTTGCTACCTCTCGGCTTTGAAAGCCGGGCTACGACTCTCACTTCCTAAAACTCCAGCAGGTAGCTCGGGTTTTAAGTAGGTAGCTCGGGTTTCAAACCCGAGAGAGCGCCGGCCCGGCAGAATCCCGGCCATGGGGTCAGGCCCTGCCAAAAGAGAGACCCACGCAGGTGGGTCTTTGTGTACTTGTAGGTGCAGCTTTAGCTGCCACGGGCTCGGTCAGAGACGCCAGTCTTGCTACCCCCCCCCGGCTTTGAAAGCCGGGCTACGGGCAGGCCCCAAAAACTCCAGAAAAAGACTGCTTTTGTATGATTTTTGTGACTTTTTGTCAATAAGCCCGGATTTTTTCCATTAGTAAATCTTGTCACAAGTGGAGTAAAGTAAACAAGGCTTATTGGATCTTTCACTGGATCGATGCATATCGGATCACTCAATACAAGGACTGCTGCTGATGATAATTCCTGATGAGTCCGACCCCGGCTGGGTCAAGGCGATTACCGGCCAGGAATCCCCACATTACGAATTACTGGCGACCAAGATCCTTCTGGGGCGACTTACAATAATTTATGAGATGAATCCCAGCCCTGAAACCATCCAAAAAAGTATCCAGGAATTACGGGAATATTTCGTCAGGAATAAAGACTTGCCTAAAGCCCAGGCTGATTTGCAGAAAATTTTTAGCAAGGTGGTGAAGAATTGAAACCAGTTCTATTCGAGAAAGACGCTGTCATAGCCATGATTACAGCCGGGAAGAAATTGCTCCTGGCTGGCAACGAAACATCCCTTCGCGACCTTCCGCCGGGAAATTGGATCGCGGGTACCATGCCCTATGTTACAAATGAACAGGGGGAACTGTTTCCCCAAGACCAGATTTATGTGACCGAACTACCAGAGTATGTCCTCCATACTGAAGTTAAAATTTACGACGAAAATAACATTCACCTGGTTTATAAGGATGCGCCCCGCCATGGTTTTAGCGTCATAATCATCCCGGCCACCTGCCCAACCCATTTTGCCTTTGCGCTGAATGCTCCCAACTTTCCGGGTTTTGCCACCAGCCCATTGATCGGCTGGATCGCCGGGTCGGTCCTGGATCAACGCGGAACTACGGCTAAAGTATTCTATGGGTCTCTAGGCCAGACCCTGGAAAATGGGGCAGTGGTTTTACACGTGGAACTTCCGGCCAGCAAGCTGGTAGAGATCGATATCGTCAACATCTTCGAGCAGGGAAAAGGCGATACGATCACCTTTTTCGAGGACGGGTTTAGCGCTACCAAAGCCTTGGTCAATGGCCAGGAAAAGAACTTTGCCGATTATCTGTGCGAAAATTCCATCGATACCAAGCTGCCCCTGGTGGCCGACCTGCACGGTGCCATGATCAATACCAGTTTCAAGGGCCTGGATTTTGTCAACCAGCGGGTAAATTTTTATGCCCCTGTTTTTGCAGGTTTCCGCTATAAAATTGCCAAACCGGTCGGCGATTATGAGGACTTATTCCTGGCTCAAGTGCCCGCCGGCATTGGTGATAAACTTTTCTTTGCCTGTAATTGTATTTTGAACTATCTTTATGCCGGCCTGGAAGGAAGAAAAGCGACCGATTTTACCGGCCCGATCACCTTTGGCGAGATCGCCTACCAGTTGTTGAACCAGACGATGGCTTACCTGACCATCGAAGATGCCTGAAAGTAAATCCCTGGCTCACTCCCCCAAAAACGCGAGAATGGTCAAAGAAAATAGCATCTCTAAAAAACCAAACCTGGAAACGATCACCCCCTCGGTGGATTGGCCTTCTTGCCATTATACGAATACCCCTTGTTCGACCAAACAACATGCCGACGAGTTAGTGACCCTGCTGACCATCCAGCAGGCTATTACCAGCCAGCTTGATTTGAGCGATGTATTGCAGTTGATTGCCGATGCGGCCCAACGCCTCACTTCAGCCCAATTGAGTTTGTTGTACGTGCTGGAAGGAAATGACTTGCAGATCGCTGCGGTGTCTGGGCACAAGCACCCCGAAGAATTGATCGGCTATCGTATCCCGGTGGCGCAATCGGTGGCCGGTTTATCCATTCAAACCAGCCAGCCGATCATGATCGCAGATGTACAAAGCGACGACACCCGGCTTTACCGCGAAGCCATCAAGCGCTTTGGCAATATCCACAGTTATATGACGGTGCCGCTCATTTCGGGGATCCGGCCGATCGGGGTCATCGCGATGGCGGACCACGACAAGGCGGTATTAGGCGCCGACAGCCTGCGGGTGGTGAGTATGTTGGCCCCCAGCGCGGTGATTGGCCTGCAAAACGCGCGCCTTTACCAGGAGCAGCAAGAACGGCGGCTCGAGGCCGAAGGACGCCACCAGATGGCCGAGGGTCTGCGGGTGATGATGGCCATTTTGAACTCGAATCGCTCGCTGGATGACATTTTGGGGTATATCGTCGAACATGTCAGCAGCCGCTTGCTGGACTGCCAGGCGATGGCCATTTATTCCTTACAGCCTAATGGCATCAACCTTGCCGTTCAAGCGGCTCACGGGCTGCCGGCTGAATTTATGAACACCGAAGCGATGTCGGCCGGGCGCGAAGCTGTACGCCAGGCCATCTTGACCCGCCAGCCGGTGGCGGTGGCCAATGCGGCCGACACTTTGGATGACGAGTCAGACCTGACCATGACCCCCACCGAATGGAGCCTGGTCAACCAGATGACCGCGCTTTACCAGGCCTGGCTGGCCGTGCCCCTGATCATTAAGGGCCAGGTTTACGGCGGTATTTCGATGTATTATCAGCAGCCGCAGGCTTTTTCTGAGGAAGAGATCGGCATGGCCCTGGCCTTCAGCGATCAGGTCGCCCTGGCGATTGAAAACGCCCGCCTGCGTATGCAAGCCGAGCAAGCGGCGGTGATGGCCGAACGCAACCGCCTGGCCCGCGAGCTGCACGACGCCGTCAGCCAGACTCTCTTTTCAACCAGCTTGATGGCCGAGGTCATCCCGCGACTGTGGGACCGGGACCAGGCCGAAGGCCGCCGGCGCCTGGAGGAATTGCGCCAGTTGACCCGCGGGGCCTTGGCCGAAATGCGCACGCTGTTGTTCGAGCTGCGCCCCTCCGCATTGAAAGAAGCCAAACTGGGCGACCTTTTCAAGCACTTGACCCAGGCCATTGCCAGCCGGACACGCATTCCCATCACGCTGACGGTAGAGGGGGACCGCATGCTCCCGCCGGACGTACAGGTCGCCTTGTACCGCATCACCCAGGAAGCTTTGAATAACGTGGCGAAATACGCCAACCCCAGCCAGACGGCGGTGAACCTGCGTTTCCTGCCTGAGCGGGTAGAAATAACGATTTGCGACGATGGCTGCGGGTTCGAGCCGGATTGTGTCTCGCCGGAGCATCTGGGCTTGAAGATTATGCATGAGCGGGCGGCCGCCATTCATGCGACAATGAAGCTGAAAACCAAGCCGGGCTGTGGCACTCAAATCGAAGTGACCTGGTTGGAATCATCCCCTAAGGAGCAGTCATGATCGCAGCTAAAACCATTCGAGTGATGATCGTCGATGACCATGCCGTGTTTCGCAGCGGTTTGTCGGCTTTTCTTGCGGCGTATGACGATTTGGAACTGGTAGGAGACGTGCGGACAGGCGAAGAGGCCGTCCAGCTCTGCCCCCAGGTTCAGCCGGATGTGGTGCTGATGGACCTGGCTTTGCCCGGTATGGACGGAGCCGAGGCCACCCAGGCGATCCGTGAGTGCTGCCCCCAGACCCGGGTATTGGTTTTGACCAGTTTTAAAGATGAGGCGTTGGTTCAAAAAGCCCTGCGGGCTGGGGCGATTGGCTATTTAATCAAAGATGTCCAGGCAGACGAGCTGGCCGAGGCCATCCGCCTGGCCAACGCCGGCCAATCGACCCTGTCACCGGAGGCCGCCCAGGCTCTGCTGCGCGCCGCCTCCCAGCCCCCCCAGCTTGGCCACGATTTGAGCGACCGCGAGCGCGAGGTGTTGGCGCTGTTGGTCAAGGGCCTGAACAACACTGAAATCGCCAAACAACTGGTCGTCAGCCCATCCACGGTCAAGCACCACGTCAGCCACATCCTCTCCAAACTGGACGCAGCCAACCGCGCCGAGGCCGTCGCGCTGGCCGTACAGCATCATTTGAATAGCTAACGCTCTAGCGCCAGCAGCCCGGTAAAGTCCGGCGCAGAGCCCTCACCCCAACCCCTCTCCCAGAAACGTGAGAGGGGCTTAAAAAGCCCTCCCTTCCCCCAATTTGGGGGAAGGGAGGGTTGGGAGGGATGAGGGAGGTGTTTACTTTCCCCGGTACAACGACCGGCCCTGCCGGTCGGTCAGGTTATAGGCGCAGAAGGGCACCAGGTTGTTGGACTGGCTCACCTGCATGATGTAGCAGTCGCGCAGGCGCTCCAGGTCCAGGTTCCAGGCGTCCTGAAAGGCCATGCCGGAGACGCTGAAGGTGTGGGTTTTGGCCCGCTCCAGGAACACGTCCCAGCCGCCCAGGCTGCTGCCGCAGCACTCGCTTTTGGCCTCGACGGCCAGCGGGGCGGCCCATTGTTTGGCCGTGACCAGGCGCGACTTGAGCGCGCCTTCGTCGGCCCGTTCCGGCTTGCCGCAGCCGCAGGAATTGACTTCGAGGTGGGTCAAGGGGGCCAGGGTCCCGTCGGGCATGACCACAAAATTGGCGTGGAAGGAGCACAGCGCATTCTCGCCGCCGGGGGGCAGAAAACTCTCACGCCCGATCAGCTTGCCGGTTTGTTCTTCGACGGCGCAGATGACCTCGGGGATGGTGATCCGGTCCGCATCGCGCGGCGCCTGGGGATAGCGGCCAAAATAGCTGACCGGTTGGAAGTGCACCCCGCGTACGGTTGGCACATAGTCCAGCGCCAGGCGGATGATCTCGCCGATGTTGGCGGTGTTGACCCCGGGCACCAGGGTGGGCACCAGCACCACGCCCAGGCCTTCCGCGGCGCAGCGTTCGATGACCTGCTTCTTCTGGGCCAGCAGCTTCCGGCCACGCATTTGCCGGTAGATTTCATCGCAGGTGCCGTCGAACTGCAAGAAAACGGTGCAGAGCCCGGCGGCTTTGAGCCGGTGCAAATATTCCGGGTCCCTGGCCAGACGCAGCCCATTGGTGTTGATCTGGAAAAAGGTGAACCCCAGTGACTTTCCCAGGGCGATGATCTCAGGCAAGTCGTCTCGCAGGCTGGGCTCGCCTCCGGAAAGCTGGATGTTGAACGGCCCGCCGGCCTCCAGCAGACGCCGGTACCAGCCCTCGATCTCGTCCAGCGACGGGTCTACGGCCGGCTTCGCGCCGCCCGCGCTGGCAAAACAGAAAGCGCAGGCCAGGTCGCAGCGCTGGGTCACGTCCAGCAGGACGCAGCAGGGCTGCTGGCGATGGTCGGGGCACAGGCCGCAGTCGAACGGGCAGCCCTGCTCTACCCGGGTAAAGGGGTAGCGCGGTGCGGTGGGAATTTTGGGCCGCACCCAGCTCAAAAAGGCGGGCTGCCCGCGCCAGATGACGGTCTGGAAGAAGCCGTGCTGGGGGCAGAACTTTTCCAGGTAAACGTTCTCGCCGCGGGCTACCCGGCGGGCCGGCAGGCGCGTCAGGCATTCGGGGCAAACACTCTCGGTGAGAGAAAGCACCTGCTCGCTTTCCTCCGATGGGCAGCAGCAGGATGTGGGAGCCGGAGCACAGTCGCAGGCTGTTTCCGCAGTCTCGGCTGAGTTATCGCCGCCGCCGGACGCAGGTGCCGAAGTGCAGCCGCAGGTTGTTTCCGTGGTTTTGGCTGGCTTTTCGCCACAGCAGCTCATTCGTCCGCTCCTGCCAGGTTGAAGCCGTTCTCGACCAGCATTTCCTTGACCCGTTGGAACGTGCCCAACACGATCAGCGGGCAGCGCGTGGCCATATTTTTGCTGTCGTTGCCGGCGATATCCAGGCAGCGGACGCCGCCGTACATCTGCCCGTATTCCTGTTTGAACCATTTCACCAGGTCGGTCACCATAAAATCCAGTTGAGGATTTTCTTCGTCCTCGGGCAGGCCCTTGCCGGCGTACAACCCCAGCAAACAGGCTCCGCCGGTCAGCGCGCCGCACAGTTCGCCGGAGAAACCCAATCCCCTGGCCAGGCCGTTTGCCGCCCGGACCAGGTCGGGGTTTTCTTTGCCCTGCAACTCCAGGCCCAGTTTCAGCAGGATCTGGCTGCAAAGAAAACCTTCGGCTTTCATCTCGCGCATGCGATCCATATCATCCATGGCTAAACCTCCTGTGCAAACGCCCTGCGGTTTTGTCCGCCAGGGCCATCAATGCTTTTGAGCGATCAATAAGAAGTAGCCCGGCCGGGCTTTGGCGATGGCGAGCTGCAAGTCCAGGGCGTCCAGGCCGCACCCACCGGTCTCGCCCTGGTCCAGGGCGGAGAGGTTGGGCATGGCCAGCGTCTGGCAGGAAATGTGGCGCAGCGCCTCGGAATGGTCCTCCCAGATCAGCAGTTCGAGCCCATAGGCGGCCAGCCGCGCCAGCAGATCGGCCTGGGACATCATCCCGCGGATGCAACTGCCGGCCGGCAGAGCGCGGAGCGCCGCCAGGTGGGCCGGGTTACGCGCGTACAGGTCGCTGATGACCAGGTAGCCGGAGCGGTTGAGCAGCCGGTAAAATTCTCTCAAGGCATCGTCCGCCTGGGCGAATACCGAAAGGCTGCACTCGCAAAATATGGCCTCCATCCGGCCGGCTGGCAGGGGCAGATGAACCGCGTCCGCCAGGGCTACATCCAGGTACTGCTGGCGTCCTTTTCCCAGCAGCGCGAGCGAAAGGTCGATCCCGCAGGCCAGGTAGCCGGCTTTGCGCAGGTACTGCACCGTCAGTCCGGCGCCGCAGCCCGCGTCCAGCACACGCGCGCCGGGCAGCAGGTCGCAATACTCCAACGCTCGTTTGGTCAAAGCCAGGCCGCCGGGCCGCAGCGTTTCGCCCAGGGCCTGTTGGACCTCGGCCCTTTCGTAGATGCGCGTGCGGTCTTCGATCCAGTTCAACGGGGCGCCTGTTATTTATCTTCCAGGGCTTTCTCCACCTCGGCCATTTTGCCCAGCGCCAGGTCTTCCGGCACCAGGACCAGGCCGCAGTTGGGGCAGCGCAGCAGGCTGACCGGGTAGGAATTCCCCAGGTAAGCCACGGTGATCTGTCCGGGCTGCAAAGGCAAGTTACAGTTCGCGCATAGCCATTCGCCGGGCGTCCCTTGCGGTACTTCGCTCATGATTTCTGGCCCTCCCCGACTTCCATGCGGTGGCTGTAGGCGTTGTGGACCTCGAAGGCATCTCCCTGGGGGGAATACTCGACCCAGTAGGTCACCCGCGTGGGGCAATAATGCGCCAGAAAGCGGCCGGTCTGGGCCTGGCGGAACTTGCGGCCGGTCCTTTCGGCGTACGCAATCACGCGCTGGATGTCTTCGACCAGGATCAGGCGGTCTTCCAGGCGCTGCCCGACGTCCTCGGGGATCACCAAGCGGACCGATTCGTAATCTTCTTGTCCGGTCATCGTTTCACCCCAGACTTCTTTGAGTAATTTTTGTTTGAGCCTGGCCCGGTTTTCGTGCCGTTGAGAGTAGCCGGGCCCGGGAAGGGTTGCCCGCGCATCCCAATCGCCGCCAAAGACCAGGTCGAGCAGGTGCAGCGTGCGCTTGCCGTGGTTGGCGAAGAAATCGCGGCACATGGCGCAGTAGGTCAGGTAATCGGCCGGGCTGGCGCTGATGCGCCGCTCGACCACTTCCTGGGCCAATTCCGGGTTGGCCAGCCACATCACGCCCCCGTAGCTGCAGCAGGTGGTTTTCTCGCGGCTAAGGGGCAGCTCTTCGACCCGGTATCCCAGCCGGCCGACCAGGCTGCGCACGCTGTCTTGAATATGCGATTCGTAGCGGGTGGTACACGGGTCGTGGATGGCCACCACCCGGTCCTTGCCCTGCGGAGCGCCCTGGGGCAGGCCGAGCTGTTCGAACAGCTCCCACAGCGAGACGATTTCGACGTCCGGCAGGCGGGTCTTGAAGATCTGGTAACAGCTCGAACAGGCCAGGATGACGCGCGGGTGGCCCATTGCGGCAATTTGGGCCGAGAGTTCCGCCAGGTTATCCTGGACCAGGTCGCTGCGCCCGGCCCAATCGGCCGGCGCGCCGCAGCAGCGCAGCAGCAGGCCCACGCCGGACAGCTTTTCGCGCAGGTAGGCATAGACCTGCTCCACCTGCTCGGGGGCCGAGGCGCTGAGCTGGCAGCCGGGGAAGAAAACATACGTGCTGGTCTCGCTACCCGGCTGGTGGCGGGCCAGGGCAAATTTAGCGCTGTTACTGAACTGCATATCGCGTAAGGCGAAATCGTGGGCCGAAGGGGGCATGTGCCCCTGGGCCACCATCACCTGGCGGGCCTGCTTGCACAGGGCTCCCATGTCCAGGTCGGTCGGGCAAACCTCGGCGCACAGCCCGCACAGACTGCACGAGTTGATCAGCTTGTTGGCCGAGCGGGTGCCCATCACGATGGTCAGGTTGTTGTAGATCTGGCGGATATATTTCTTCGGGTAGCTGCCAAAACGGGCCAGGTATTCGCACACTTTGGTGCATTCCAGGCACTCGCATTGAAGGCAGCGGCCGGCTTCGCTTTGGGCTTCTTCCCGGCTGTAGCCGGCGGCAGTGTGGCCGGCCGGTGTGACCGGCAGAACGGGCTGGCCCGCGGTGTTGGTGTACAGGCAGCTTTCGTAGGCGCCTTCGTTGGCGCGCGAGGCGGTCAGCGAAACCCGCTGGACGAAGCGCTCGATCGAGGTGGCCGCCCGGCGCCCGTCCGACATGGCCGCGACCGGCGAAACCGGGCCATCCTTTTTCAGCATTTCACCGCCGGCGAAGATGCCCTCCTGGCCGGTGGCGTACGTCAGTGGGTCGACCGGATCGGAAGAAAACGAAAAACGCCCGGCCGGGTGGCTCCCCACCGCCAGGTAAACGGCTTCGAAATCACGCTGGAGCTGCCAGAGAGAGACGCTGCCCGAACCGGCTTCGGTACTGACCGGGCTGTTCAGGTGCACTTCTACACCCATTTTGGCGACCAGGGCCGTTTCGGCCTCGATGACCGGGCGCGGCAGGCGGCTTTCCGGCAGCGACCACAGGCTGCCGCCCAGGTAGCCGCTGGCCTCGAAGAGCACCACACTGTAGCGCTTCCGGGCTAAATCGAAAGCAGCGGTCAGGCCGCTCAGGCCCCCGCCGACAATGGCAACGCGCTGCTTACGCAGCGTTGGAGTGCCGCTTTTGGCCGGGGCCGTTTCGCCCCAGTCCGCACAGGCACGCTCCAGGCTGGCAATCGCGATGGCTTCATTGCGCCGGCAGACGTCCCGGCAGGGCTGCTCGCAGATGCGGCCAATGATCCCGGGGAAAGGCAGGCTTTTTTTGAGGATCTGCAAACCGGCGGAAAAGTCGCCCTGGCTGAGGGCCGCGTTCAACGCACGCACATCTACGTGCAATGGGCAGGCTGCCGTGCAAGGTGGGGCACATTCCTGGACGCATTCGGCTTCCAGGTCGTGCATTTCTTTTTGATCCATTAAAGTTCCCAACTTTTGACCTTAAACTGACCGAAACCTGAATGTAACGACGCAAGCAAGTGTAAGAATTTCCCGAATTTGCGATGTCAGCGGGGTCTAAACCCCCGCGGACATCGCAAATTCGGGTTTTTTAGCTATTGAGCTGGACAGTTGCTTTCAGTATATAGTGCCCCCCTGGCCATTTCATCGGTCAAGTGGGCTATCCGGAATGGGTCACCTGGCCCAATATAGAGTACCCACCTGCCCGATGAAACCCGCTAGTTTTTAACCTATGATGTAAAGGTAACTACTCAGCTGCTATGGAGGGACCGGGTGTTTTTTATTGTTTTTGTGTGCGAAGTACACAAAAACAATAAAAAAAACACCCATCCCTTCTGAACCTGCCTGAGCAGTTACATCTAAAGTAGCTTTTCAGGTATATGCAAGAAGTATCCGAATTCAGGGCCTTTCCCCTGCATGCAATGTGCATTTTGATGAAATTTCCGCCCGTGCCCCATATTCCCAATGTTTTATAAGGAGGTAAGGATGCAAAAGAAAATGTTTAATATTAATGGCGTGTCCCGGTCAATTGAGGTTGCCGAGGATGCGTCATTGGCGGATGTACTGCGCCAGCAGCTTTTGTTGACCGGTACGAAAGTCTCCTGCAATGATGGTCACTGCGGGGCCTGTTCGGTTATCGTGGATGGCAGGTTAACCCTGTCCTGCGTAACCCGGGCCAAACGCGTGCCGGATGGGGCCAAAATCACGACGGTGGAAGGCATCGGCACCCCGGATCACATGCATCCCATCCAGAAAGCCATGATCGTGCATGGCGCGGCCCAATGCGGTTTCTGCACGCCGGGTATGGTGGTTTCCTCCAAAGCACTGCTGGACCAGAACCCCGACCCCACCCGCGAAGAAGTACGCACCTGGCTCACCAAGCATCATAACGTCTGCCGCTGCACCGGCTACAAACCGATCGTCGATTCGATCATGGACGCGGCCAAGGTTCTGCGGGGCGAAATGAGCGAGACCGAGCTGGAATACAAGATGCCCAAGGACGGCCACGTCTGGGGCAGCAAATATCCCCGCCCCACCGCGAAAGCCAAAGTGACCGGCACGTTAGATTTCGGCCAGGATTTGGCGCTCAAGATGCCGGCTAACACCCTGCGGTTGGCGCTGGTGCAGGCCAAGGTCTCGCACGCCAACATCCTTTCAATCGATACCTCGGCAGCCGAGAAGATGCCGGGCGTCTTCAAAGTGGTCACCCACAAAGACGTCAAAGGCAAGAACCGCATTACCGGCCTGATCACTTTTTCGACCAATAAGGGCGATGGTTGGGACCGGCCGATCCTGTGCGATACCAAGGTGTTCCAGTTCGGCGACGCCATTGCCATCGTCTGCGCCGACACCGAAGCGCATGCCCGGGCCGCCGCCGATAAGGTCAAAGTGGAGCTGGAAGAGCTGCCGGCTTATATGAATGCGCCGGATGCCATGTCAGACGACGCCATCGAAATCCATCCCGGCACGCCGAACATCTACTTCGAACAGAAGATCGTCAAGGGCGAAGAAACGGCCCCGATCATGGACAAAGCCGCTTACGTGGTGGAGGACAATTTCTACACCCAGCGCCAGCCGCACATGAGCATCGAATCGGATACCGGCTTTGCCTATTTCGACAGCGAAGGCCGGCTGACCATCCACTCCAAGAGCATCGGCCTGTATCTGCATCTGCTGATGATCGCCCCCGGCATCGGCCTCGAGCCCGAGAAGATCCGCATGGTGCAAAACCCGGCCGGCGGTACATTTGGCTATAAATTCTCCCCGACCATGGAGGCCCTGCTGGGCGTGGCCTGCATGGCCACCAATCACCCGGTCTCGCTGACTTACGATTACCACCAGTACATGACCTACACCGGCAAGCGCTCGCCTTTCTTTGTCAACCTCAAGCTGGCGGCCGATTCGAAAGGCAAGTTGCTGGCGATGGAGAGCGACTGGACCGTGGACCACGGCCCCTACTCCGAGTTTGGCGACCTGTTGACTCTGCGGGGGGCTCAGTTTATCGGCGCCGGTTACAACATTCCCAGCATCCGCGGTATTGGCCGCACGGTCTGCACCAATCATGCCTGGGGAGCCGCATTCCGCGGCTACGGCGCACCGGAAAGTATGTTCGCCTCCGAGTGCCTGATCGATGAGCTGGCCGAAGCCATGGATATGGACCCGCTCGAATTGCGCTACCAGAACGTCTATCGCCCCGGCGATACCACCCCTACCGGCCAGCCGCCCGAGGTTTACTCCCTGCCGGAGATGATCGACAAGCTGCGCCCGCGCTACCAGGAAGCCCTGGAACGGGCGGAACGCGAATCGACCCCCGAGAAGAAGAAAGGCGTGGGGATCTCCATCGGCATCTATGGCTGCGGCCTGGATGGCGTGGATGGGGCCGAAATCGAAGTCGAACTGACCAAACAAGGCGTGACCGTGTATGCCAACTGGCACGACCACGGCCAGGGCGCCGATATGGGCGTGCTCGGCACGGCTCACGAGGCCCTGCGCCCGCTCGGCCTGGACCCGAAAGTCATCAAGCTGGTGATGAACGATACCGCCAAGACCCTCAACGGTGGCCCGGCCGGCGGCAGCCGCAGCCAGGTGATGGTTGGCAATGCTATCAAGAACGGCTGCGAAAACCTGATCGCCGCCATGCGCATCAAAGATGGCAAATTCCGCACCTACGACCAGATGGTGGAAGAGGGCTTACCGCTGCGCTATAAGGGCAGTTGGGCTTCTTCGATGAACACCAACTGCGACTCGGAAACTGCCCAGGGCAGCCCCTTTGCCGTGTACATGTACGGCATCTTCATGGCCGAAGTCACGGTGGACGTCAAGAGCGGCAAGACCAAGGTGACCGGCTTGACCCTGGCGGCCGATGTCGGCAAGATCAACAACAAACTGGTGGTGGACGGCCAGATTTACGGCGGCCTGGCCCAGGGCGTTGGCCTGGCGCTGAGCGAGGATTTCGAGGACATCGAGCTGCACTCCACCCTGATGGGCGCCGGCGTGCCCTTCGCCCGCGATGTGCCGGATAAGATCGACATCATCTACGTCGAGACACCCCGCGAGAATGGCCCCTTCGGCGCCGCCGGCGTGGGTGAGCTTCCGCTGACCTCGCCGCACGCTGCCATCATCAACGCCATCAAGAACGCCACTGGCGCCCGCGTCAAAGAATTGCCGGCCCGCCCGGCGAAAGTACTGGCCGCCCTTGAGGCTGAAGAACAGGCTGTTGCAGTCCCAGCCATCTATTAGGATTTTGTGATCATCGCTCTGTAAAGGAGGTACGAATGGCTAAAATTTTAATGATCCACCCTGAACGATGCGTGGGCTGCCAGGCTTGCGAGATGGCCTGTGCATTTGAACATGAAGGCAGCCAACGGCTGGACGCCTCGCGCGTTCATGTTTATTCCTGGGCGTTCGAAGGAGTTTCGGTGCCGATGCTCTGCCAACATTGCAGCGATGCCGCCTGCGTGACCGTCTGCCCCACCGGCGCCATGCACCGTAACGCGGATACTGCCCTGGTCGAGTGGGACGACAATCGTTGCATCCGCTGCCGTATGTGCACCATGGCCTGCCCGTTCGGCAATGCCGTGTACGATGCCCTGACTGACAGCATTTTCAAATGCGATACCTGCAATGGCGATCCGGCCTGTGTCCAGATGTGCCCTTCGGATGCGTTGGAATATGTGGACGATACGGTTTCAAACAAAGCGCGCCAGAGAGATTTTGCCTCGAAAATGAAAGATGCCATTCTGGGCAATCCTGCTTAGTATCTATCCGAAATAATATTTTCTGGCTCTCCCGTTTTGAACGGGAAAATACCCCCCACTAGAAATGGAAGAGACTATTTTCTAAGTGTTTGTTTTGGGCCGCTAAGCCGCCCAAAACAAACACTCGCAGCAATTTTCGGAAAGATCCTTAGTCGGTAGCTCTTAGCTTTGGGCCAGCCAGGTGCCAGGAGAGGGCCTGGCTGGCCCAGCCATATCCGGAGGCGCTCGTGGAAAAATATGTTATTTTGCCATTTGGCATGCTCGGCGTCGGCATCCTGCTGCAATTCGTCCTGGGACGTTGGCTCTCCGCCAAGAGTAAAGGCTGGCTGGCCTTTGTAGCCTGCCTGGCTGCCCTGGGCAGTGTGGTCGCGGCAGCCTTTCCCATCCAGGGCGGCGGATCGTTGGATTGGACGGCGCTGACCTGGGATGGCCCCCTGGCGCTGGCATACCACGTGGATGGGTTGAGCCTGCTGTTCGCGTTCATGGGCACCGCTATCGGCGCTGCCATCCTGCTGTACTCGATCGGCTACATGGCCGATGATCCCGGCTCGACCCGATTTTATATCCTGATGCTGGTCTTTATCGGTGGGCTGGTTCACCTGGTCTATTCGGCCAACCTGCTGGTCTTCTACCTGAGCTGGGAAGTGATCGGATTGTGCTCGTTCCTGCTGGTGAGTTTCTGGTACCAGCAAAAGGACGCCGTCCGCGGGGCCCGCAAGGTGCTGGTGATGACTCACCTGGCCGGTTACGGCCTGCTGGCCGCCATCTTGCTGATTTACACCCGTACCGGCACAATCCTGTGGACCGACCCCAACCTGGGCGGCGCCGTGACGACCGGGCTGTTCCTGCTTATCCTGGTGGCCGCCGTGGCCAAGTCGGTGCAGTTCCCGCTGCACACCTGGATCCCGGATGCGATGGCCGCGCCGACTCCGGTCAGTGCGCTGCTGCATGCGGCCTGTTACGTTAAAGCCGGGGTGTACCTGGTGGCCCGCCTGCACAGCCTGGGGGCCTGGCCAACCGCCTGGAGCAATATCGTCATCTGGATCGGAACCGTCACCATGCTGGTAGGGGTGTTGTATGCCATGGTCCAGACCGATTTGAAACGGATGCTGGCCTTCAGCACCATTAGCCAGATCGGCTACATGATGCTCGGCTTGGGCCTGGGTACACCCCTGGGCATCGCCGCCGGGCTGCTGCACTGCCTCAACCACGGCTTCTTCAAGGGCGGCCTGTTCCTGGGGGCCGGTTCGGTACAACATGAAACCGGCACCAGAGATATGAACCAATTGGGCGGGTTGGCGCGGCGTATGCCGCACACGACCGTCTTCTGGCTGATCAATGCCGGGGCCATCTCCGGCATCCCCTTGCTGAGCGGTTTTGTTAGCAAATGGCTGCTCTACAATGCCGCGCTCGAATCCGGACAAATCATCCCGGCACTGGTGTCCTGGTTCGTCAGTGTGCTGACGGTCTTCTACTTCATGAAGGCCACCAGCTCAGTATTCCTGGGTGTCGAAACCACCCCTGATTCCAAAGAAATCCACGAAGTGCCGCTGGTGATGCGCTGGGGCATGGGCGCCATGGCGGCGGTCAGCCTGGTGCTGGGTGTTGCTCCGCAACTGCCCATCCAATACCTGATCAACCCGGTGCTGGCCGGCCTGGGTATGACCCCGGTGACGCAGGTGACCTGGTTTGGCCTGACTACCGCCACCGGGAGCTGGTGGAGCACCGGCGGGCTGGTTTTGGCCGTGGTGGCCCTGGGCGGCGGCGGGCTGGTCTATTATCTGACCCAACGCGGCCACCAGGTTGTGGCCGTCGCTTCGGGCGCCGGCGCGGCTGAAGCCGCCTGGGGCGGTGTGTTCACCGGCGGCGAACCGCTGCGCGGGTCGGCTCATCTGCCGGCCAGCGACTTTTCGGCCATCATCAAGCACAACCTGGCGCCCTTCTACACCTGGTTCGACATGGACCGCTATTACCTGGCCGTCTGGCATGCTTTATTGCGCTTGAGCAGTTCGGTTGGCCGGGCCGGCGCCTGGCTGGAACGGCGCGCCGTGGCGTTTTTGCTGGCCTTCAGCCTGGCGGCGGTCGTCGCGGTCCTGCCCTTCGCCCCCGCGGCTGGGGCTGTGAGCACTGAAAGCGGCTCCATCCCGCTTATTCTTACTATTGCAGCCGGGCTGGCCTGCCTGGCTTTGTTGGTCTCCGCCGCAGCGCTGCCCGGTGTCCGCTCCCGGCTGCCGCTGATGGCTTTGAGCGGCGTCCTGGCCGTGGGCGGGCTGGCTTCGGCCAACCCGGTCTTGCGCCTGGCGCTTTTGGAATGTTCGTCGTTGGCTGCCCTGCTGCTGGTCTGGCGCAGCAGCCAGGACCGCATCGCCAGCCGGGCCTACCTGGCCGCCATGCTGATTTCGATTGTGTCCGTTGTCGCGGGCAACCTGCTCTTGAGCGCCGGCCAGGTCACCTGGGCGGCGGCCCTGCTGCTGGCCGGTTTCGCTATCAAGCTGGCCCTGGTGCCGCTGTACCTTTGGCTGCCTCAGGCTGCGGCTGCCACCCCGGCCCTGGTGATCGGCCTGGTCATCTCGGTGGTGGATGTGTCCGCCTTTGGCGAGTTGTGGCTGCTCAGCAGCAGCGGCGTGTTCGCCGCGGTCTCCGGGCTGTGGCTGGCGCTGGCGCTGCTCTCCTCGCTGGGTGGCGCGCTGCTGATGCTGGCCCAGCGCGATCTCAAGCGTCTGCTGGCTTTCTCTACCATCGAAGATATGGGCTACCTGGTGCTGGGTGTCTTTGCCGCCGGCCAGTGGGGGCTTTCCGGCGCTCTGACGGGCATCATGGTGCACGCCCTGGCCAAGGCCCTGCTGTTTGCCAGCCTGTCCGGCCCGGAAACGGAAGGCGCGCCTACCCTGGACAAACACGGCATGGCCTCCCGTTATCCCCTGGCCGGGGCGGCCTTCCTGGTTGGGATGCTGGCCATGCTGGGTGTGCCGCCTACCTGGGGTTTCGCCGCCCGCTGGCAGTTGTACGCCGCTGCCGCCGCCTACGGAAGCCCCTGGCTGCTGTTCGCTTTCTTGCTGGCCTCGGGCATGGCCTTGTTGGCTTACGCGCGGGCGCTGGTGATCTTCTGGTGGGGCGAGCCTTCGGCGGAGGGCGGCTCATCCCCGGCCCGGCTGGCTGCGCTGAATGCCGTCATGCTGGTCCTGATCCTGGCCTTATTGGCCGCCGGCATCTGGCCGGAAATGGTGAACGCCTTTTCCAGGCTGCTGGGAGGATAGCAGAATGAGTTTTATCGATAATCTGGTCGAACAATCCCGGCGACGCAGCCCCTGGCTTTACCACCTCAATACCGGCGCCTGCAACGGCTGCGACATCGAGCTGGTGGCCTGCTTGACCCCGCGCTACGACGTGGAGCAGTTGGGCATCCGCCTGCAGGGCAGCCCGCGGCACGCCGATATCCTGGTCATCACCGGGCCGGTCACCTGCAATTCCCTGGACGCCCTGCTGACGGTCTATGCCCAGGTACCCGAGCCCAAGGTGGTGGTGGCGCTGGGCTCCTGCCCGGCTTCCTGCAACGTGTTTGCCGGCAGCCCGGTGGTGGCCGGCCCGCTGGACCGCTACATCCCGGTGGACGTGTACGTGCCCGGCTGTCCGCCCCGCCCGGACGCGATCATCGAGGGTATCGCGAAGGCGGTAGACATCCTGGCGAGCAAGTCATCCCGGCCGGTGCTGAAGGAGGCCCTATCATGAACCTGGGAACGGCGCTTTTTGCAACCCTGGTCTTTCCCGGCCTGCTGTATGCCCTGCCGGCCGGCTGGCTGATGCTGTGGCTGGAACGCAAAACCGAGGCCCGTTTTCAACGGCGCATCGGCCCGCCCTTCATGCAGCCCTTCTTCGATTTCGTCAAGCTGATGGCCAAAACCGGCCCGACCCGTCCCGGCCTGGACGGCAAGCTGATGGCCTTCTGGCCGGTGCTGGCGCTGGCCTCGCTGACCGGAGCCCTGGCCCTGCTGCCGGTGTTCACCCTCTCCGGCGGCGGCTTCGCCGGCGACCTGGTGCTGTTGGTGGCTCTGCTGGAACTGCCCTCGATTTGCAGCGTGCTGTCCGGGTTCTCCTCGCGCTCGCTGTTCGCCGAGATCGGCTCGGTGCGTGAGGCCGTCTTGAGCATTACCTATAACCTGGCCTTCCTGATGGCGATTGTGGCCCTGGCGGTGGATGCGCACACCTTGCAGCTTTCCGGGCTGGCCGCTGCGCCGC
Organism: uncultured Chloroflexia bacterium; assembly: GCA_963704755.1. Taxonomy (GTDB): domain Bacteria; phylum Chloroflexota; class Anaerolineae; order Anaerolineales; family Anaerolineaceae; genus Bellilinea. The sequence continues at coordinate 2,295,904 of OY969938.1, read as the reverse complement.
TCAGCCTGGGACGGGGCCTGGCTTTGCTGGCCATTCTGCTGTGCCTGCCGGCCAAGCTGCGCCTCAACCCCTTCTCTCAGCCCAACGCCGAACAGGAAATCTACGCCGGCCCGCTGACCGAATACGGCGGCCCGCAGTTGGCTCTTTGGGAGCTGGCCCACGGCCTGGAATGGGTGACCCTGACCGGCTTTTTCACCTGCCTGCTCCTGCCACGCACCGGTTTGTGGCCGCTCGACCTGCTCCTGTTTGTGGGCGTTTCCCTGCTGCTGGTATGGCTGCTGGCAGCCCTGGCGGCCGGGACGGCCCGCCTGAAAATTACCCAGGCGGTGCGCTTCTACAGCCGCTGGGGGTTCATCGTCGCGGCGCTGGCTTTGCTGGCAGCGGGATTCCTGGCAGGGAGAGGTTTGTAATATGAATATTCTGCAAATGATCCTGGAAAATATGCGGGAGGGGCCGGTGACACTGCCTTTCCCCGAGCGGGTAATTCCCGCCGAAGGCCTGCGCGGGCTGGTGCAGAACGACCTGGAGCGCTGTATCGGCTGCGGCACCTGCGCCTACGTGTGCTCCCCGTCCGCGATCACCGTTAGCGATCATGGCAAGGGTTACGAATGGAGCTACGACCCCGGCCGGTGCACTTTTTGCGGGCGCTGCGCTGAATATTGCCCGATGGGCGCCCTGAGCATGGAGGCTGAACGCCCGCCGGTATACCTGGAGCGCAAAGAACTGGTCCAGGTTCTGGAAAAGGATTATCCGTTGTGCCGGGAGTGCGGCCAGCCGGTCCATGCGCTGCCCGAGGAGACCCTGACGCACCTTTACGGCGATCCGCTGCCCGAGGCCATCGCTGAGACGCGCGGGTTGTGCGAGCGCTGCCGCCAGAAACTGACCGGCCAGCATTTCCTGGACGCGATGGAATGGAACGGAGGCAAGCATGGCCACTGAACTCAAGAGCCAGATCCGCAGCTTACCCGGCGCGACGGAACTGATTCAACACCGCGATGGCTGGTGGATGTCCGCCCCGGCCCTGGACGTGGTGGCGGCGGCCCGCTGTATGCTGGATTGGGAAGCCCGCTTGAGCACCATCACGGCTGCTCCCTTGCCCGGCGACGAAACCGAGGTCATTTACCATTATTGTCTCGACCGGCAGTGCTTCAACTTTAAAGTGACCACCCAAAAGAACGCCCTGCCCTCGATCAGCGCCGTCCTGCCGGCGGCGGATTGGATCGAGCGCGAAATCTGGGATTTATACCGGGTCGAGTTCAGCGGCCGCCCCACCACGGAGCGGCTGATCCTTCCCGCTCGAATGGAGCCCGGTATTTTCCGAGAACCAGGCGGGGCAGAAGGGAAACAATAGAGGGTATCATGCCATATATCATTCCTATTGGCCCTTACCACCCCGCGTTGGAAGAGCCGTACAAAATTAACGTGTTCTGCCAGGGCGAATCCGTGCAGAATGTGGATATCGAAATCGGCTTCAACTTCCGTGGGATCGAGCTGCTGGCCCAGCGCCGCAACTACATCCAGGACCTGGCCCTGGTCGAGCGCGTGTGCGGCATCTGTTCCAACGTCCACACCATGACCTTCTGTATGGCCGCCGAAACGGTGGCCGGGCTCGACCTGCCGCCGCGGGCGGCCTACATTCGCGTCATTATGGCCGAGTTGGAACGGCTGCACTCGCACCTGCTGTGGGCCGGCGTGGCCGCCGAATTGATCGGTTTCCAGACCATGTTCATGCAAGTTTTTGCGGTGCGCGAGCTGGTCATGGATGTGCTCGAGGCCATCTCGGGTAACCGGGTCAATTACGCCATGAACTGTATCGGCGGGGTCAACCGCGATGTCAGCGATCCCGAGTCGATCCTGACGGCGATCCGCAAAATACGTCAGAGCATCGAGAAAGTGGTCATCCCGATCTTCACCAGCGATCGCACGGTTAAGGCGCGCACGGCCGGTGTAGGGGTGCTCACCCGCGCGGATGCCCTGGCTTACGGCACGGTCGGCCCGACCGCCCGCGCCTCGGGGGTCGCTTTCGACGTGCGCAGTGACTTGCCCTATGCCGCTTACGGCGAGCTGGAGGTCAAGAAAATCGTTGAGACCGCCGGGGACGTGCAGGCCCGCCTGGTCGTGCGTGCGCTGGAAATGCTGGAGAGCGTCCGCCTGATCGAAAAAGCGCTGCAAGACCTGCCGTCTGGCCCGATCCAGTCGTTGAACCGCTACCCCACCGTCCCGATGGGCGAAGGGACTGCGCGGGCAGAAGCCCCGCGGGGTGAGGTGTTCTATTACCTGGCCTCCGACGGCAGCGATATCCCCCACCGGGTCAAAATCCGCACCCCAACCTACGTGAACATGCCCTCGGTGCAGGCCATGAGCGCCGGCCAGCAGTTAGCCGACATGCCGCTCATCCAGGCCTCGATCGACCCGTGTTATTCGTGTACGGATCGGTGAGGGAAGAGAAGAAGAGAATAGAGAATAGAGAGTAGAGAATAGTCGAAAAGTTGATGAGGCAACGAGGCAACAAGGCAACAAGTTGATAAGGCAATAAGGTGAAAGGTCGATCAATTTTCACCGCCAAACGTAGCATTCTGGTAGCAAGACACCCCTTCTCCCGTTTCTGGGAGAAGGGGCCGGGGGATGAGGGCGAAGCGCCGGCCAACGGCTTGTAGCTGGCCGATCAGGCAACCAGGGAAAAGGACTGCGTCTTTTGATTTATTCCTCCCGAGAATGTCAAACGAATTGTGTAAATGGATTGCACACTAAAGACCCATCCGATTGGTCAAAGCGATCGGCCCGGTCTCCAGACCGAGGCCGCTCTTCCTGGCCGGCCAATAAGAGCGGCCTCGGTCTGGAGACCGGGCCGATCACCTTTGCCCTCTGACTTCATCCCCCTCGTTGCCTTATTCCCTTTTTGCCTCATTGACTTGTTACCCGTTAGCCCACCCTACGCGCTACAAATGACGGCGTTGAAGAGCGGGCTCGGTCAGGAGACCGGCCCGATCACCTTTGACTTTATCCTCCCTTGTTGCCTGGTTGCCTCGTCAACTCGTCGCCTTATCGACTATTCTCTACTCTCTCTTCTCTTATCTCTCTTCATCACCCCTTCGGCAACACTTCCAGCTTGGCCATCGAAGCGACCAGGCGCTTGAAGCCGACGGTCTCGAAATAGACATCCACGGTCTCGTCGCCGTCCTGGATGCGGCTTTCCATGACCATACCTTCGCCCCAGGCGGGATGGCGCACACGGTCGGCCGGGTGAAAATGCTGCTCGATGATCGGCGCGGAAGCCTGCGGCGGCCGGCTGGATTGCCAGGTGGTGGTATGGATGTTCCAGGTCTTGGGGCGTGAGCCGTAATCGCTGTTTCCCCCGTCGTAGCGCCGTTGTCCCTGGCGCTGGACCAGATCTTCCGGCAAATCATCCAGAAACTGCGAGGGTTCTTGCATTTCGAGCGAGCCGTAAGTGCTGCGCTGGCTGGCATGCACCAGGTAGACGCGGTCCTTGGCGCGGGTCAGGCCCACGTAAAACAGGCGCCGTTCCTCGGCCATTTCCTCGGGGTCTTCCTTGGAGCGTGAATGCGGCAGCAGCCCCTCATCCAGGCCGATGATGAAAACCTGCGAAAATTCCAGGCCCTTGGCGGCATGCAGGGTCAGCAAGGTGGGCGCGTGGGCGGCTTCGTCCGGCAAGGTGTCCTGGTCGGAGACCAGCGCCAGGTTTTCCAGGAAGGCGGACAGGCCGCGCTCGCTGTATTCGAAGGCCAGCCGGCGCAGCTCTTCCACGTTGCCCCAGCGCTCGCTGCCTTCATCGCTGCCGTCGTCGATGTATTCCTGGTAGGAAGTATCCGCCAGGATGCGGTCGAATAAACCGGGCAATGACAGCCCGCCCGCGTTGGCAGTGCGCCAACCGGCCAGCATGGCGCCAAAATCACCCAGAACCGGCCCGCTGCGACCGTTGAACAGCCCCCAACTGGGTGAATCGCTGCCTTTATTGCCCAACTCGAGCAGCATTCGCCCGGAAGAGAGATGTACCTGGCGGGCGGCCAGGTCGAGCGCGACCACGGTCTTGTCGCCCACACCGCGCGGCGGGACGTTGATCACCCGCGCCAGCGATATTTCATCGTCCGGGTTGTGCACCAGGCGTAAAAAGGCAATCACATCCTTGACTTCCCGGCGGCCATAGAACCGGGTGGCGCCGACCAGGCGGTAGGGCATGCCGGCCCGCAGGAAGGCCTCTTCGAGCAGGCGGGACTGAGCGTTGGTGCGGTACATAACCGCGAAATCGCCGCCCTGGGCCTTGCCGGTGCTGGTCCACTGGTGGACGGTATCCACCACAAAGGCGGCCTCGGCGTGGTCGTCCACCGCCTCGTAGAGCACAATGCGGTCGCCCCGGCCCCGGTCAGAGAAGAGGTGCTTGGGGGTGCGGTATTCGTTGCGGTCGATGACGGCCCGAGCCGTATCCAGCACGGTCTGGGTGGAGCGGTAGTTCTGCTCCAGCAGGATCTTGGTGCAATCCGGGTAATCGTCTTCGAAGCGCAGCACGTTGCGGTAATCGGCCCCGCGCCAGCGATAAATCGACTGGTCCTCGTCACCCACCACGAACAGGTTGCGGTTCAGCGAGGCCAGCAGCTTGAGCAGCTCATACTGCACCAGGTTGGTGTCCTGGAACTCATCGACCAGCACGTGCTGAAAGCGTTGGGCATAGCGCTCGTGCACCTGGGGGTTATTGGCCAGCAAGCGCACCGTTTCCAGCAGCAGGTCGTCGAAATCGACCGCGTTGGAGGCGCGCAGCAGGGATTGGTAACGCTCGTAGATGCGTTGGGTGACCTCTTCGCGGTAGCCGTTGGTGGGAAAATCCTCGACCGTTTGCAGGTTGTTCTTGGCGTTCGAAATGGCGTTGTGGATGCTGATGGGACGAAAGGTCTTGTCGTCCACGTTGAGCTCTTTAATGGCTCGCTTGATGATGGCCAACTGGTCATCCGCGTCCATGATGACGAAATTGTTATCGAAGGGCAGGTACTGGGTTTCGCGCCGCAGGATACGGGCGCAGTTGGCATGGAAAGTGCCCAGCCAGACGCCCTGCGCCTGTCCTTCCAACAGGTTTTCCAGGCGGTTGCCCATTTCGCGGGCAGCTTTGTTGGTAAATGTAACGGCCAGGATATTTTGCGGATACACGCCCATGGCCTGGATCAGGTAAACGATCCGCTGGGTGAGCACGCGGGTCTTGCCCGAACCTGGGCCGGCCAATACCAGGGTTTGTCCCAGCCCGGCGGTGACGGCCTGGCGCTGCTGCGGGTTGAGGCGGTTGAGATAGTCCATTGTTTCCATACGGGCATCATTGTACCAGGAATGGCAGCGGCTGGAGACGGATATCCCTGAATTTGCGATAAACGACATCTTTTACCGCTTTATTCACCGATAAAGAGTACAATAGTTTTGGCTCGGCGGGAAAAGCCAGTGAGCCACACCGTTTCAGGAGAAGTTCAAAGCATGCGCATCGGAGCCATCTTCGCCGGAGTTATCCTGTTAGCCGTTTCTGCCGGCCTTGTTGCCGCCCAAAGCGGCTACCAGCCGGTGACTCAAACGCCTCAACTGGCCTCAGATGAGGTCGAAACTGTCTATTTTAACCAACCAGAACCGCGCGGACAATGGCCTGCCCCCGCTGAAGATGAACTGGCAGCTCACCCAATCGGCGCGCTGGTTTTCGCAGGACAAGTCCAGCGTGGCACATTCGCCGGACTGCAGCGACACAAACGGCCACCAGGATTCATTCGGGAATTATCCCAATACCCGCGCGGTTGCTTTCGGCTACCAGGGCCTGGCCGGAGCGGAAGACGTCTGGTGTACTTTCCTCGAGCCCCCGGCGGCCCTGGAAGGCTGGATGAACAGCAGCGGACACCGGGCCAACATATTGGACCCGAACAGCCGTGAAGTCGGCGTGGGCTACAGCCAGACCAACGGCGGTTGGATCGCCGAGGATTTCGGTGCGGACTCGAACTATGCGCCGGTGGTGATCGACAACGAGGCTCTGCAGACCACCTCTCCGGACGTGGACCTGTATATTTATAACGTCCAGATCGGCAATCATGTCCAAAGTTTGCGCCCGGCGGTGCAAATGCAGGTGGGCGAGGATGAATGCGCCCTGGGCAGCGATTACCAGGCCTTTTCCGCCGATCCGTCCTACAGCCTTTCGAGCGGAGAGGGCTGGAAAACGGTCTACGTGCGCTCGCGGGATGCCTACGGCCACACCAGCATCGCCAGCGACACGATCTACCTGGGCGACACGCCGCCTTTGGACGAAATCGGCGAAGCGCAGATGTCTACCATCGCCTCGTCGGTCAAGCTGTACCAGCTCAACGGGGACGGGCGGGGCTACGTTCAGTTCTCCCCCGGCTGGCTGGGCGACGGCTTCATGGATGGCAATAATAATTTGCTGCCCCAGTCGGCCGACAGCGACGCCTGGGACGGTAAAGCGGTGGTGCTTTCGACCCAAAACGGCCAGAATTTTTCCTGGGTCTGGACGACCAGTTTCGTCGAAAACACACCCCTGGTGGCGTACGTGCGCCTCAAAGTCAGCGATAAGCAGCAGAGCGGCGAACTGGCTTCCATTTTAATTAGCGCCGGGGCCAATTCCTACGGGCCGGTGCACCTGACCGGGGCCGATTTTCCGGCTTCCAATCAATACGTCGAGATCCCGGTGCCGTTCACCTACAGTCCCACCACGGAAAATCCCTTCATGGAGTTTGTGGTCCAGCGCAGTGGGTCCGCGGCGGTCAGCCTGGACGCAATCACGGTATTCAGCGCGCCCCAGCCGCTGACCGGCTCGTCGATGACCTGGAGCGTTCCGGGCGGCCATTACCGCGGTGAGGGCATCTGGGTGCGCTATTCCAACGCGGACGGCAGCAATTTTACGCCTTTCAGCGAGGGGGTCACGGCAGTTCCGGCGCTATCTGCGGCACCGTCTTCCTTTAATTTTATGGCCGACTTGCAGCCGGATCACCTGCTGCCAACCGGGACGCTGACCGTGGGGACGACCTGCGGGACAGAATTCAACTGGACCGCCACTTCCGAGGCGGGCTGGCTGCAGGCCACCACCCAGGGCAGCCGGGTGTCCCTGGCCATCGACCGGGATGGGCTCACCCCAGGGGAATACGATACCCGCCTGGCCCTGCAAGCCGATAATCCCGCGGTGGACACGATATATATTCCGGTACACCTGGCCCTGTACACCAACCTGAGCACCATTTATTTGCCCCAGGTCCGCCGCTGAAGGATTAAGTCAGCTCGGGTTTCCAACCCGAGAGAACGCCGGCCCCTCAAAACCCTGTCCATGGAACCGGCTTTTTTCGAAAGGGAGACCCACGCAGGTGGGTCTTCGTGTAGTTGTAGGTGCAGCTTTAGCTGTCGTAGACCCGGCCAGAACATAGCGGTTTCACATAAGTGGCCATCCAAGTCATCCAACCCGGCGACCGGCTTCGCCCCTACATCGGACAGGAGAGGGGCACCGATCACAGCCTGGACGGATTAAAGCGTCCCTTGCCTTATCCTGCGCCTCTCGACCTCGCAATCTGGCCCGATTTGTGATAAGATGCCCCCTGTATGGATGAAAAAATGGAATCGTCTAAACCTGCAATCCCTGGTGTAGAGCAGCCGCCGGCTGAACAGGGCAAATCCCCGGCACTTGAATTCGTGACGGAAATGGTGAAAACGGTCGCGCTGGCCCTGATCCTTTACTTCATCATCAGTGCCGTAACCGACCGGGTACGGGTTGAAAATATCAGCATGCAGCCAACCCTTTACGAGGGCCAGTTACTGGTTATTTCCAAGCTCTCGTACGTGTTTGGTGAACCCCACCGCGGCGATATTATCGTTTTTCATCACACCCAACAGCCGCCCGAAGATTACATCAAACGGGTGATCGGGCTGCCCGGGGACCACGTCGAGATCGATGGCGAAAAAGTGATGGTCAATGGCGTGACCCTGAACGAGCCCTACATCGCTGCCGAGCCGGACTACGTCGGTACCTGGGATGTCCCTGCCGGACAGCTCTTCGTGCTGGGCGACAACCGCAACCGCTCCTCCAATTCCCATGTCTGGGGATTCGTACCCGAAAGCACCGTGGTCGGGCGGGCCGTTTTGATCTACTGGCCGCTGAATAAGCTCGCTATTTTAAGCCACAAAGACTTGCTTCAATCCTCTCCATAAATCATTTGTTCTGTGTAACTACTCCAGCTCCTGGTAAAAAGTTCCCGAATTTGAGGTGTTTTCGGGAGCTTCGCCCCCGAAAACACCTCAAATTCGGGGTTCTTACCCATTAGGTCAAGCAGTTACTGTTCTGTAATTACTCCGGCTAACATTGAGTGATGCCAGACCCCATCCCACATGCCGGAGCATATTTTCGACAAACCAGGTTGCTTTTATGACTAACTCAACACAAGGGGTTGCTGCTCTAATCCCGGCCTTCAACGAAGTTGAGCATATTCGCACGGTTGTGCAAAGCGTCGGCGCGTACTTGCCGGTGCTGGTGGTGGACGATGGCTCATCCGACCAGACCGCCGCCGCGGCCCGTTCGGCCGGCGCGCAGGTTCTAATCCAGCAGCCCAACCAGGGCAAGGGCGCCGCTCTGCTGGCGGGTTTCAAGCAGGTGCTGCAGGATGGCTTCCGCGCGGTGATCACCCTGGACGCGGACGGCCAGCACGACCCGGCCGAGATCCCCGCCTTTCTGGACGCCTATTCGCAGCACAACGCCGACCTGATCATCGGGCGGCGCAACTTTAGCCTGATGCCGATCGTACGCCGGATGAGCAACACCATTGGCACACAGATCTTTTCCTGGGCCCTGGGCCGGCCGGTGCCGGATAACCAGTCCGGTTACCGCTTGCTCAGCGAGCGGCTGATGCACACCATGCTGGCCATGCGCGAGAACGAGCGCGGTTTCGAGTTCGAGGTCGAAATGATCGTGCAGTGCATCCTGAACGAGTACAAGCTGGATTGGGTGCCCATCCGCACCATCTACGCTGACGAAAAAAGCCATATCAGCCCACTCAAACATGGGCTAAAATTTATGCAGGTTTCCTGGCGAACCTGGAGGGTAATGCACTTACGGGGAAAGATGTGAACCTGGAAATAGCGCTTCGCCCGGCCAATATGCAGGATGCCAGTTTTCTCTGGCAGCTCCATTGTGCAACTATAAAGCCCTATATTGCCAACACCTGGGGCTGGGACGAAGATTTTCAGTATCGCTATTTCACCGAACATTTTTCACCATGGGGGAACCAGATCATCCGTTTTCAGGAAAAGGATGCCGGCGTGATCGCCGTGGAAGAGACGCCCCACGGGATTATCCTTTCCACCATCGAACTGCTGCCCCAGTTTCAAGGGCTGGGAATCGGCACCCAATTGATCCAGGGCCTGCTCTCGCGGGCCGAGGCGCAGGGATTACCGGTCAGCCTGCGCGTGCTCAAAGTCAACCCCGCCCGCCAGCTTTACCTGCGCCTGGGGTTTACGGTAGTCAGCGAAACCGACACGCATTACTGGATGCGCAAAGAAGGCCGCCCGATCGACTACCTGCCGGCTACCTGGGGGACCCAACGCTGTTTCCTGATCGAGGCCAACGCCGGCATGCAGGACGCGGTTACCCTGGTGTTCAACGAGAACAGCAGCATCATCGCCCTGAACGGTTTTAGTGCCAGCCCGGCCGAACTGGCCGCCCAGGCGCTGCGCCACGAGGTCCTGCCGCCGGGCGGGGTGGCCTGGCGTGAAAAGCTATACCTGATCCGCGAGACCGAGAGCCGCGACACCCTGGGAGTCCTGTCGCTTTATTTTGGCTATCCTTCGCCAGACACGATTTATATCGGCAGCCTGTTCCTGCGTCCCTTTTGCCAGGGCAGCGGTATGGGCCGCGAGCTGGTCGAGGACCTGGAAAGACGGGCCCGCCAGGCCGGTTTCCGCGAGGCCCGGGTGGGTGTAGGGCTGAAGAACTGGCACGCGCTGCGCTTCTGGACCGGCTGCGGTTTCGGCAACATCACCAAGATCCGCGGGGATAACGAATTCGGCGAATTGGCCCGCGCCGATGTCGAACTGCTCAAGCCGCTGATCGAGAAAGATCCGGCTCCGCTTTCCTGAATTTGTAACGCCTCGGGCTCATCTCGATTCCGGGGTTCTTGCCCGTCGGGCTGATCAGATTCCTGAATTTTTGGTATAGTAGTCATCATGTTCGGTCGACTTTTCTCCCGCCGGGATTTTCTGCGATTAAGCGCGCTTTCTGCCGCGGCATTGTTGCTGCCCAGGCCGCATGGGGTTCAGGCTGCCTGGCCGCAGTCCGAACGTTTGGGACGGATATGCGCCAGTACGGCCGCCATTTACCCCAAGCCCGCTGTGGACGGAGAACCCATCCGTAAGCCGGCCCTGGATGAAGTGTTTGCCTGGCTGCGCGAGGTGGTTGGCGGCAAGACCGACCTCTCCACCAGCCGGCGCTGGGTGGAAACTCCGGAGGGCTACATTTATGCGCCGCTCCTGCAGCCGGTCCGTGACCTGCCTAACCAGCCGCTGGCCAGCCTGCCGGACGGCCCGCTGGGTACCGGCATGTGGGCCGAGGTCAGCGTGCCGTACCTGGACCTGACCCTGGATGGCCCCAGCCCGCACGCGCCCTGGCTGAAAAACACCGCTCACCCGCGGCTGTATTACAGCCAGGTCTATTGGATCGACAGTCTCAAGACCGGCGCGGACGGGCAGGTTTATTACCGCGCGGTGGAAAAATACGGCTACGGCGATATGTTTTGGGCGCCGGCCGAGGGTTTCCGGCCCTTGACGCGCGCTGAGCTGGATCCCATTCACCCCGAAGTCGAGGACAAACGGATTAAAGTTTATTTGAACAACCAGATGCTGACCTGCCTGGAAAACGGCCGGGAGGTATACGCCTGCCGGATTTCTTCGGGGGTCAAATTCGACCCGGACGGCAACCCGCTCGACCATTCCTCCACACCGCTGGGGGCACACATCACCTTCCGCAAGCTGATTTCGCTGCACATGAGCGGTGGGGTCAGTGGGGGCGGCTGGGATTTGCCCGGCATCGCCTGGACGGTGCTCTTTTCCGGGCACGGCGAGGCCATCCACTCCACCTACTGGCACAACGACTTCGGCGTGCCCCGTTCGCGCGGCTGCGTCAACGCTGCCCCGGACGACGCCAAATGGATCTTTCGCTGGTCCATGCCGCAAGTAACCTACGACATGGGTGAGCAGACCGTCAGCATGCCCGGCGGAACCGTGGTCGAAGTAGTCGCATAAACGAGGCGTTTTTGGCTGCATCTTCTACTTATTCTTACCTGAGCTATCTGGAATGTTCGCATTGTGGACGGCGATTGGATGCCGCCGGGCTCAACCGGGCTTGCCCGGATTGTAACAGCCCCCTGTTGGCCCGCTACGACCTGGCAGCCGCCCGCGCCGGCCTGGACCGGGACCGCTTCCGCGCCCGCCCGCGTGGGATGTGGCGCTGGCAGGAACTGCTGCCGGTACAGCACAGCGAGCATATCGTCAGCCTGGGCGAAGGGGATACCCCCGTGCTGCACCTGGCCAACCTGGGCAGTGAATTGGGCCTGCCCGAGCTGTACCTCAAAGACGAGAGCCTGAACCCGACTGCCACCTTCAAAGCCCGCGGGTTGTCGGCGGCCGTCTCGCGGGCGCTCGAACTGGGTGTGGAAAAAGTCATCATCCCCACGGCCGGCAACGCCGGCGGCGCCCTGGCGGCCTACGCCGCGCGGGCCGGGCTGCCGGCCTCGGTGCTCATGCCGGCGGATACACCTTTTGCCAACGCGGAAGAATGCCGCATGGCCGGCGCCCAGGTGACCCTGGTGGACGGCCTGATCAGCGACGCCGGCCGTTTGGCCGGGGAGATCGCTGCCCGCGAAGGCTGGTTCGACGTCTCGACCTTCAAGGAGCCTTACCGCCTGGAAGGCAAAAAGACCATGGGTTACGAGATCGCCGAGCATTTTGGCTGGCGCTTGCCGGACGTGATCATCTACCCAGCCGGGGGCGGCATGGGACTGGCGGGCATCTGGAAGGCTTTTGAGGAGCTGGAAAGCCTGGGCTGGCTGGAACCCGGCCCGCGGACGCGCCTGGTCGCCGTCCAGCCGGACGGCTGCGCACCCTTTGTGCGCGCCTTCGAAGCGCAGGCCGAGACCTGTACCTTCTGGCAAGGGGCCCAGACCCGCGCTTCGGGCCTGCGCGTACCCAAGAGCTTTGGCGACCGGTTGGTGCTTTCGGCCCTGTACCAGAGCGGCGGTACGGCCGTGGCGGTCAGCGAAGCGCAAATCGATGCGGCCCAGCGCCGCCTGGGCCAACGGGAAGGGATCTTTGCCGCCCCGGAAGGCGCCGCCAACCTGGCCGGGCTGCTGCATTTGCGGGCCACCGGCTGGCTCTCGCCGGCCGATAAAATTGTGCTGCTCAACACCGGCAGCGGGTTGAAGTATCTGGGGGATGCGGTGAGACAGTGATGCAGTGATTTGGTGTTTCAGTTTCACAGTGTGCAGAATTAACCCAGTGGATTGGTGAACGGAAAAACCTGAAGGGAGTAGGATGGCTGCTGCAGCGAGTGAAATCGTTAGAGAATTCTTCCGGCGGATGAACACAAACGACTTCCGTTTGGCCAGCGAACTGTTCAGCGACGATTACGTTCTCGAATGGCCTCAATCCAAAGAACGCATCCGCGGACGAGAAAATTTCAGCCGTATGAATGAAGAATACCCGGCCCACGGGCGCTGGCGTTTCGTCATCAACCGCATCGTGGGAAACGAAACGGAAGCCGTGAGCGATGTTTCCGTTACGGATGGCGTGATCAAGGCCAGGGCAATTACATTCACGACCGTGCAGGATGGCAAGATCAGCAAACAGGTCGAATACTGGCCCGAGGACTATCCTGCGCCGGAAAATCGCAAACATCTGGTCGAACTGATGGGATAATCGATGGCCGGCGCCTGTTCAGCTATCCAAGGAATATCGGTGTTTTTTAGCGGTAGAAAAGGAACAAAAAAATGGAACAACTTAAAGTGGACATCCGCCTTTGGGCAGAAGACGATTTACCCTTGTTGGAACGGCTGCTGGGCGATCCGGCTATGACCGAGCACCTCGGCGGGCCAGAGTTGGCCGAAAAGATTCGTAACCGCCACGCCCGCTACTGCCAGGACAGCGCAACCGGTCAAGACCCCATATTTGCGATTATCCTGGGACCCGAGCAGACACAGGTCGGGTCGGTGGGGTATTGGCAAAAAGAGTGGCAGGGCCAGCAGGTATGGGAAACCGGCTGGTCGGTCCTTCCCGAATTTCAGGGGCGCGGCATTGCTACCGCCGCTGCGCGCCTCATCGTGGACCGTGCCCGATCCGAAAAGAAATACCGCTTCCTTCACGCCTACCCGGCTGTGGATAACGGCGCCTCCAACGCGATCTGCCGGAAAGCAGGTTTTACTTTGCAGGGGGAGTACGAATTCGAGTATCCCAAAGGCAGTTTCATGCGCTGCAACGACTGGAGCCTGGATTTATTTGCCGGGGCGAGGAGTTAAACGGAAATTTGAGGTTAGTTGGGCTATTTGGCCCAACTAACCTCAAATTTCCGTATCTTTCCCTTTGCCTGGAAGGGGAAATGAAAAATAGTAGCAAGGGAAGTATCTCTGGCCAAGACCGTGGCAGCTAAAGCTGCACCTACAGGTACACGAAGACCCACCTACGTGGGTCTCCTTTTCGACGAAAGCCGGTTTGATGGCCGGGATTCTGATGGGCCGGCGCTCTCTCGGGTTTGAAACCCGAGCTACGCTACCTTGAGCCCTCCGCAGGAAGAAGGTTGGGATGAGTTTACGTAGCCCGGCTTTCAAAGCCGGGAGGGTAGCAAGGCATGTATCTCTGTCCAGGTCTACGACAGCTAAAGCTGCACCTACAGGTACACGAAGACCCACCTGCGTGAGTCTCCTTTTCGACGAAAGCCGGTCTCTTAGCCAGGGTTCTGGCGGGCCGGCGCTTTCTCGGGTTAGAAACCCGAGCTACGCTACCTTGAGCCCTCCGCAGGAAGAAGGTTGGGATGAGTTTGCGTAGCCCGGCTTTCTAAGCCGGGGGGTAGCTCGGCATCTCTGGCCGGGTCTACGACAGCTAAAGCTGCACCTACAGGTACACGAAGACCCACCTGCGTGGGTCTCCTTTTCGGCAGAAGCCGATTCCCTGGCCAGGGTTGTGGCAGGCCGGCGCTTTCTCGGGTTTGAAACCCGAGCTACGCTACCTTGAGCCCGGCCTGCGCCGGGCTTCGTGTTTTTTGCAGCCGCGACCTCGGTCGCCGGGGCCTTACGTCTGCGTAGCCCGGCTTTCAAAGCCGGGGGGTAGCTCGGCATGCATCTCTGTCCGGGTCTACGACAGCTAAAGCTGCACCTACAGGTACACGAAGACCCACCTGCGTGGGTCTCTCTTTTGGCGAAAGCCGATTCCCTAGCCAGGGTTCTGGCAGGCCGGCGCTTTCTCGGGTTAGAAACCCGAGCTACGCTACTGAGGGCGAAGCCCCGGCCATCATCTCCCGTTGGGTTACGGGAAAAGCCCGGCAAAACAGAAGCCCTTCCGCATGCCGGCGCCATAAAAGAACCCGCAACCCAACCTACATGCTGGCAGATTGTCGTCTTTTCGTTATAATTACCTTCGATACTCTTAATCTTCTGGCGAACAGCTAACAGCTAACACCTAACAGCTAACCGCTAACCGCTAACCGCTAACTATTCTCTATTCCCTAATCTCTTCTCTTCCCCCCATGAACCTACCCCCCTTCAAACTCGAGCGCTATTTCGCGCAATATGAATTCAAGGTCCGCTACCTGCTCAGCCCCTCGGATTGCGAGGCTTTCCCGGTCAAGGACCTGCTGGCACTGGCATCCGCGGATGACCTACGCGCCTGGGAGCAGCTCAGCCTGGGCTACACCGAATCGTCCGGCGACCCGCTGCTGCGCCAGGCGGTCACCGCCCTGTACACCTCCATCAATATTGACGACGTGCTGATCGCCGCGCCGGAGGAGTTGATCTTTCTGGCGATGTACGCCCTACTGGAGCCCGGCGATGGGGTGGTGGCGATCTCGCCGGCCTACCAATCGCTGTACGAGCTGGCCGGTGCGATCGGCTGCCGGGTCACACCCTGGCCGCTGCAGGCCCAGGGCGGCGCCTGGCAGGTGGACCTGGACCGGCTGGAGGCCAGCCTGGATGAGCATACCCGGATGATCGTGATCAACTTTCCTCACAATCCAACCGGTCACCTGCTCGACCTGGACCAGCAGACCGCGATCATCGCAATGGCGCGCAAACGCGGCATTTACGTCTTTTCCGACGAGATGTACCGCCTGCTCGAGCACGACCCGGCCCGGCGCTTGCCGGCCCTGTGCGATCGCTACGAGCGGGCCGTCACCCTTAGCGGCCTGTCCAAGACCTTTGCCATGCCCGGCCTGCGCATCGGCTGGCTGGCCAGCCGCGACCAGGACCTGATCCGGCGCTGCCAGTCGTTCAAGGACTACACCACCATTTGCAACAGCGCCCCCAGTGAAGTACTGGCGCGCATCGCCCTGGGCGCCTGGCAAACGGTGGCGGAGCGCAGCCTGGGTATCGTCCAGGCCAACCTGGCGGCCGCCCGCCAGTTTTTTATGGCTCGCCCGCAGCACTTCGAATGGCTCCAGCCGCTGGCCGGCTCGACTGCTTTCCCGCGCTACCTTGGCCCTGGCACGGTGGATGATTTTTGCCGGCAGGCCCTGGATGAGCAGGGCGTCATGATCGTGCCCGGCAGCATGTTCGACTTCCCCGGCGGGCATTTCCGCATCGGCCTGGGGCGGGCGAACTTCCGCGAGGCGCTGGAAAAAGTCGGCAGCCTCAACGGGCTTGATTAAAAAATACAGGTGTTGGCGGGGGCGAAGCCCCCGCCAACACCTGTAGCATTTACCGGTATGCGCTTGGCGTCTTAATTTTTTGCGGCTGCGCCATCATCGTTCGAAAGTTTGAACTGGGCCACCAGGCCCTGCAAGGCTTCCGCCATCTCTGCCATCGACTGGGCCGATGCGCTGACTTCCTCGGCCTGCGAACTCATTTCCTCGGCACTGGCGCTGACCTCTTCCACCGCGGCCCCATTCTCTTCGCTCACGCTGGCGATGTTCTCGATGGATTGGGTGATTTCGGTCGATCCGGCGGCCATTTGTTCGGTGGCGGCGGTGTTCTCTTCGACCACGGCGCTGACTGCGTCCGTGGCTGCCGTCAGGTCGCTGGATAGGGTGTTCATCTGAGCGGCTGCCGTGGCAATCTCATTCACCTGCCGGCTGACTTCTTCAGAGGCGGCCAGAATCTGCTCGAGGGCGTCGCCGGCCTCGTTGGCCTGGTTCACCCCTTGCTCCACCTGCAGTGAGCCTTCTTTCATCGACTTGACCGCTTCATTGACCGTGCGCTGGATATCCTTGACCAGCCCGCCGATCTCTTTGGTGGCCTGGCTGGAGCGCTCGGCCAGTTTGCGGACCTCATCGGCGACCACGGCGAAGCCCTTGCCGTGTTCCCCGGCCCGGGCCGCTTCGATGGCCGCATTGAGCGCCAGCAGGTTGGTCTGGCTGGCGATGTCATCGATCGTCTCGACGATCACCTCGATCTGTTCGGAGCGCGCGCCCATTTCCTTCACTTTTTGAGCCGAGAGATTGACCTTGGCCTGGATCATACCCATGCCCTGGATGGCGGTCGAGACCGTCCGTGCGCCGGACTGGGCGACTTCGGCTGCTTTTTGGGTACCCTGGGTACCGGCCTGAGCGTTAGCGGCTACCTGTTGGACAGCCGCAGAAATCTGGCCGGTGAGTTCGGCGGTCCGGCTGACAGCCTGGTTTTGATCCTGAGCGCCTTTAGCGACCCCATCGATAGCGCGCGCCATCTGTTCGACCGACATGGCCGTCTGGTTGACCGAGGCCGATTGTTGGGCGGTACCTTTGGCTACCTGCTGGATGGTCGCAGCAATCTGGTTGGCGGCCTGCCCGGACTGGTCCGCGGCGTTGGCCAACTGGCCGGAGGCGGCGCTCAAGTTGGCGGCATTTTCGGCTAACTGTGAGATCGTCTCACGCAAGTTATCGCACATTTCTGCGAACGCCACCCCGGTCTCGCGCAGGCGTTTGATCATCGCGTTGAACGAGCGGGCCAGGTCGCCCATCTCATCCCGCGAGTTGTAGTTCAATAGTTGGGTATGGATCGTGATCGATTGGGTCAGGTCACCTTCCGCCAGGGCTTTGCTGGCCACCTGCAGCTCGGCCAGGTCCACCTCGGCGATCTGGTTGGCCGCGGCCACCATCATTTTGGCCGCGTTCGACAGGGAGCGGGACAGGAAGAAGCCCAGCCCCAAGGCAATCAGGGCGGCCAGGACAATGATCCCGATAGTAATCAGCCGGACGACGGTAAATGTTTTCTCGGCTTCGGTGATCTTATCGTCGGAAAGTTGGGTATTGTAGGTTACCCATTCCTGAAGTTTGACGGTCATCCCGTCAAAGGTGGACTTCGCGTCGCTCATCAGGAAGGTAAGGGCGGTCGCATCGTCCTGCGCGCGGCTTGGTTCCAGAAAACCGCTGCTCTGCTCGGTATAGAGCTGCCAGACCTGGCGGATATTATCCAGGTAGTTCTGGTCCTGTTGGTCGGAAACCAGCGCCTGGTAGGATTTGAACAGGTCGTCCAACTGGCTGGCATCCTCGGTCATCATCGACTCGTAGGTGTCTTGATCCTTAGTCGCAGAGGTGAGAACATGCTGGAGCTGCATTCTGCGATAATTGTCGATGGTCAGGAATATTTTGTTGACCGTCTTGAGGCTAGAAACGGTCTTTTCGCCGATGTAGACCGTTTCCTGGTTAAGCAATCGCATTTGCCCCAACGAATACGCACCCAGGCCGACCATGATGGCGACCACAATTAAAAAACTTCCCAGTTGTTGGAGCATTATATTTGGTTTTACACGTTCTAGCTTTTTTACAACTGAATCCCCCCAATAGACAAAACGTTTAAGGCTGGCTATGATGTTGGTAAGTCTCATTCCCATCTCCCGGTATTAAATCGATCCCCATTAAGATTTAATTGCCATAGCTCGCGGCCCCGGCCGGGGAACATAGAAAGAGAGGTGGCTTGTGGACGCTCCCTTCCGCGGACACCTCTCTTTCTGGTTTACCAGCCCATAATGAGCCATGACAATCCGATTAAGTATAATGAATTCGCAGGTGAAAAAAGCTTTCAAAATCGATAAGCGCGAGATTTCTTTTTCGCCCGGCCGTTCGAGTTAACCGCTACCGGGTTGGATTCAAGTGGAAAAATCTACCTGGCCTGGTTTTTGGCTGCGCTTATGCAGCCAAAAACTAGGCCAGGATACAGGTTTAATAGCCTGACTTTTCCGTTCCTTTTTCTGGTTCGGCTGAGTTGGCCCCCTGGATGATTTTGATCCCGGCGCTGGCCCCGATGCGGGTCGCTCCGGCCTGGATCAGGCTTACCGCTTCTGCATAGGTGTGTACCCCGCCGGAGGCCTTGACTCCCATTTCCGGCCCGACGGTGCGGCGCATCAAGGCCACGTCGTGGACGGTAGCCCCGCCGCCGGAAAAGCCGGTGGACGTCTTGACGAAATCGGCGCCGGCCAACCTGGCCTGCTGGCAGGCGGTGACCTTTTCATCGTCGCTCAACAAGGCGGTCTCGAGGATCACTTTGACCAGTGCGCCGCGTGGATGGGCTTCAGCCACAACTCCACGAATGTCCCTGGCGACCAGGTCCAGGTCGCAGGCTTTGAGCGCGCCGATATTGATCACCATATCGACCTCGCTGGCGCCATGATCGATGGCGTTGCGGGCCTCGAAAGCTTTGACTTCGGGGGCGTTGGACCCCAGGGGAAAACCGATCACCGTGCAAACTTTGACCGCTGAGCCTGCCAACAGGCGGGCGCACAGCTCGACCCAGGCCGGGTTGATGCAGACCGAAGCGAAGCCGTACTGGCGGGCTTCGTAGCACAATTGAGCGATCTGATCGGGGGTGGCATCTGGCTTGAGCAGGGTATGATCGATCATTCCGGCCAGGCTGCCCGCCGGCGCGCTGCTGACCGGGGCGGCGGGCGTCGCGCCGGCAAATCTTTTTTGTTCCTGAATGGCCGCCATAACCTCTCGGGTGATGATCTCGACCAGTTTTTCTACTGAAATATCTTCCGCAAGCATGACTTAATCCTCGCCTTAGCAGTGTTAGTTTCATAGTGAGATCATTTATAACTGGTAATGACCACATGACGAGACTACCGCTTTATGATAGCAAGCCCTCTTGCGGCTGTCAAGCCTGGAAAATGTCATTTCTTGTTGTATTAGGCCGGCATCTACCCCCATCCAAATTACTTCTCTTTTCTTTTATCCCGAATTCACGTTAATTTACTTTCGAAGCCCCATCCAGGCAAGCGCATTGAATCCCCCCTTCGTCCCCCCTTGCTGATGCGGTGAAGAACTACCAGACCCATATTCGTTGCCATGGAATAACAAATTTCCGAGAATTCGTTGCATAACCACATTTCTTCACAGCCTCCAAGGGGGGATGTGCCCTTTCTTGCCCCCCTTCGTAAGGGGGGTGGGATTCTTGAATTGGCCTGGAGGCCAGCCAATTGGATTACGGTTTTTTTCTTTTTAATTTTCATTATGCCAGTTTTGAAAACGACCGGAGCGAATTTACAGAGATTGAGGCGATCCCAAAGGTATTTTGGGACCAGCCCCGGCCAAACCTTCCTCGCCGGTGGGAAATAGTAGTTTAAGCGTAGGTTTTCCTGCGGGAAGTTTAAGGTAAAATCAGGATCACGACGCTATGATCGAGCACAGGCGAATTAAGCTGCTCGCCATCACACTATGGCTAATCCTTTTTGGGGGAGTGTTATTTGCATTTAATGCACCGGCCAGTGCGCAGGATGGCGGCCGTGTGGCCATTGCAGCCGTCGATACGACTTCCTTCCCGGAAGTAAAAGTGCAGTTCACTGCCCTGGATGCCGGTAACAACTTTGTCAGTGACCTATCCGCGGGCGATGTGCAAATCAATGAAGGCGGCACCACTCTCCCGGTCGATCAGTTGTCGAAGCTCCAACCCGGAGTGCAGTTTATCCTGGCGGTCAATGCCGGGCCAGACCTGGGCCGCAGCTACGGCGGGATTCCCCGATCACAATACATCGACCAGCAGTTGCTGGCCTGGACCCAAAACCGCCCGGCAGATAGCCAGGACCAGTTCAGCGTAGAGACCAACGCCGACCTTTCCCTGGTCCGTTCGGCCAAGCCGCAGGACTGGGCCGAGATCATTGGCGAGTTGGACCAGGTCGATTACAACAATGAGACCCCTGACCTCAGCACATTGACCAGCGCAGTGGACCTGGCCACCGATTCCGGCGTGCAAAACGTGATGAAATCGGTTATCCTGTACGTGACCCCCCTGTTTACCCCGGATAATTTGCAGGGGATTAGCGACCTGGCCTCCCGCGCCAGCCAGCAGAACGTGACCATCGACGTCTGGCTGGTAGGTACTCAGGTCGCCGCCAATGCCAGCCCAGACCTGGTATCGGCGTTGCAAGACCTGGCCGGTTCAACCGGCGGGCAAACCTTCTTGTTCTCGGGGGCCGAGACCCTGCCGGACATCGACGGTTACCTGAAACCCTACCGCTACCTTTACCAGGCCAGTTATCCTTCGAAAATCGCCTCGGCGGACGCTAATACCGTCCAGGTGCAGGTCAACAGTGCGCAGATCCAGGCCAATTCTGTGCCTCAAAACATCCAGGTCAACGTGCTGCCTCCTAACCCGATTTTCCTGGCTCCCCAGGCACAAATCGATCGCACCTGGCAGCCCGATACCCATTCAAAGGATGCCGTGTTGGCGCCCCAGAGCACCGATATCCATATCATGATCGAATTCCCGGACGGGTTTACCCGCCCGTTGCGTGCCAGCAAGTTATATGTTGACGATGCGTTGGTGGCCGAAAATACCCAGGAGCCATTCGACACTTTCAGTTGGGATTTGAGTAAAATTACTGCCAGTGGACAGCACATGCTGCGCACCGAGATCGAAGATTTGTTGGGGCTGACCCAATCCAGCATCACGATTCCGATAATGATTAATGTAGAAGCGCGCCCGACGCATTGGTGGGATACCGCCCTTTCCGGCGATAATCCGCTGGCTCTGGCGGCCATCCTGGTGGCCGGGCTGGCGATATTGCTGGTGTTGGGCATTGGTGGAAACGGCTTGCGTAAAGCGATCCAGGAGCGGGGAACAAAGAAGAACGATCCCCTGACCCAGACGGTCGTGGTGCGTAAAGACCGCTCGCGTGTTTCTGCCCAGACGGTGCCGCACGTTGAACGCCCAACCTGGCCGCGCAGCGCTACCGCCGGGTTGGCTGCCGCACCTGCCTGGCTGGTCCGGCTGCCGGAAAATGAGCCCGGGAATAACGGGAACGGCGCCAACGCCCGCTCGGCCAGCGCGATCCCCCTTATCCGCCGGGAAGTCACCCTGGGGAGTGACCCCAAGCGGGCCAATTTCAGCGTCAATTCCACCTCGATGAGCGGGCTGCACGCCCGCATCGTACAAACGCCCGAGGGCAACTTCCAGATCTTCGACGCCGGGTCGGTGGCGGGGACCTGGGTTAATTATGCGCCGGTGCCGGCTACCGGCCTGGTGCTGCGCCATGGCGACCTGATCCATTTAGGTCGGGCCGCTTTCCGCTTCGAGTTGGCCAATCCGCCTGAGGATTATCATTCGTCGGCCGGTTCATCCAAGAGACAGGTATGAAGCGTATCCAACAATCGCACCTGCCGGTGCATGCGTTTACCCATCCCGGCATGCGCGGAAAGAACAACGAAGACCGCCTGGGAGTGACCGCTTTTTTGAAGGAAGACGGTCGCCAGACCCCGGTGTTGCTGGCAGTCATTTCGGATGGGATCGGCGGACACCGCGCCGGAGAAGTGGCGGCGGAGTTGGCCGTCAACAAAATCAGCGCATACGTGGCCGAAAACGGAGATCGGGTCGAGCCAACCCATTTATTGCAGGCCGCGATCCGGGTGGCCAGCCAGACGATAAGCGAACAGGCCCGTAATAACCGCGCCCAGGAGGGTATGGGAGCTACCTGCGCCTGTGTTTACGTCGTGGGCAATCACTTGTATACCGCCAGCGTGGGCGATTTGCGCATCTACCTGCTGCGGGACGGGTACCTGCACCAGCTCACCACCGACCATACCTGGATCCAGGAAGCCTTGGCCAGGGGGATTATCCATGCCGATGAAGTCCGCGGGCACCCCAATGCGCACGTCATTCGCCAGTTCCTCGGCTCGCCTTACCCGCCCCTGGCCGATATTCGGTTGCGGCTGGACGCGAGTGAAAATGACGAGCAGGCCATAGCCAACCAGGGCGTCGAATTGGAAAAGGGGGATATTCTTCTGTTGACGACCGACGGGCTGACCGACCTGGTCACCGACGAGGAGATCGCCCGTGCGTTTATCGATAGCGACTGTGATACGGCCGCCCGCAGCATGATCGACCTGGCCAACCAGCGCGGCGGCCACGATAATATCACCGTCATTGCCCTGCAAGCGGCAGGTGAGCCGGTTACGATTACCCCGCGCCCAAACCGCTCCCGGACGGTGGTCACCGGCTGCCTGGCCTTGTTGATCGTGGTCGCCCTGACCGGACTGGTTATTTGGGGCGTGACCAACTGGCAGCCAGACGTCTCGGTCGTGGCCACACCCAGCCTGGGCCCGAAAAATATCTCCACCCGGCCGGCAGCCAGGCCCGGTGAGAGCCAAACCGCGGCGCCAGGGTTCCTCAGCGCGACCCCACCGCCGGTCCAGATAATCACGTCTGTGTTTACGGCTCTACCGACCGGCCCAAGCGGAGTTACCCTCACCCCCTGGCCAACCAACACGCCTTAGGGATAAAATATATAATCGTTCAATCTGAGGATTAAGAACCCCGAATTCGAGATAATTGCGCAGGCCTCACCTCCGCAAATATCTCAAGTTCGGGGTCTTCTTGCGCAAGCAAGCGTAGTAACCATGGGGTAATCATGCAAGATATTTCCCAAAATCCTGCCGGCATTCTATTCCTGCTCATCTGGGCCTTGGCCTGGGGCCTGGGCGGGATCTGGCTGGTGAAAGCAGCTTTGCGCTTAGCCAAACACGAGCAAGTGATGGTTGGGTTGCTGGTCGGCATGGTGATGGAAAACGTGCTGGCCAACTGGCTGGCACGCATCCTGCCGGTCAACCAGGCCGCCTGGGCAGCGGCGCTGCTGGTTCTGGCGCTGGGCTTCGTTTTGGTGATGCGTTCCGGCTGGCGCTCCGCCCTGGACATCCCCATCCAGCCGCTCCAGCTCCTGGTTTTCCTGGCCATCCTATGGATTTCCTTCCAGATCGGCCGGGGGATGCCCATCAACGACGATTACGCCCACCTGCCGACCACCTCGATGATGGCGGCCGGGAGTATCCCGCCGGTCTTCAGCCTGGATCCCAGTGTGGCTTACGGGTATCACGATTCTTTAACGCTGTTCGCGGCCCAAATCGTCCGCCTGGGTAATTTGTATATATGGACGGCATTGGACCTGGCTCGAGCGCTGTCTTTTTCCCTGGCGATCTTGCTGGCGGCGTTGTTCGCCCGGCGGGTGACCGGCAACCGCCTGGCCGGGCTGTTGGGCGGCGCCATGGCCGCTTTCGGCAGCGGCGCCCGCTGGCTGTTATTACTCTTGCCGCCCCAGGCGCTCAACTGGCTCTCCGGACCGGTGCAAATGCTGGGCTCCGGCCAGGCTTCGGGCGCCAACCTGGCCGACGCCCTGCTGCATTCCTGGGCTTCCCTGGGCGGCCCAATGGCCTTCCCGTTCGCGTTTATCAACGGTGTGATTCAGCCTGGGGTGATGGATATGTTCAATATCACCGGGTTAATGGCCACCTGCATCCCTATTGTGCTGCTGTTGACCTTCAACCGCTGGCGCGGCTGGCTGGGCGGCGCCATCTCGGTCCTTTTGATCGCGGCCACCGGTTTGATCTATGAATTGGCGGTGGCGTTATTTCTGGCGGCCTGGGCGCTGATTACCTTGCTCTACGTCGTCCGCCACAAGAGCCTGCATTTGCCCAGGACCCTGCGCAACTGGCTGTGGGTGACCGGCCTGGGCACGCTCCTGGCGTTGATCCAGGGCGGGGCCTGGACAGACACACTCACCGGCATTTTTCAAAGGATTATTTACCACAACACGCCAACCTCGTACCAGACCATCCAGTTTACGGTTTCCTGGATACCGGCCATCGTTTCCCAGCAATTAGGGGTGTTGTCGCTCATTAATGTACGCCAGTTGATCGTGGCCCTGGCGGAAGTCGGGCCGCTGGTCCTGGTGCTGCCTTTCCTGGCGGTTTGGGGAATCAAGGCCTACCGCAGCGGCCGCTGGTTCGAAGCCGCCTACGTGCTGGCCGGGTTTCTCTCTTTTGGGATGCTGTTCGTCCGCTTTAGCGGGGTGACCGGCGTGGCTAATACCTCCCGCCTGTTCGACTTCATGGGCCTGGCCCGGCTGTATGCCATTCCGCTGGGTTGGGTTATCCTGAAAAAGCTCAGCGGTCTGAAACTCAGCCTGGCATTTGTGGCTATGTTTGCCGGATTTATCATCCTGGGGGTGGACCTTATGGCCATTCAAAAACCGGTCGAGTTGGATTACCTAACCACCCTGGATGCCCAGGTGATGCAAAAATACTGGAACAGGCTGCCCAAGGATGCGATGGTCTTCGATTGGAACCCCAACCGCAGCGTGGTGGTCTTCGGCCGGGCGGTGAATTCTTCCTCCACCTGGTACACGCTCAAGCCGGAATGGAAGGCGCTGACCGAAACGCCGGGCTTTACTGATTTACTCGGGGCGGGCTATGCCTATGTTTACCTGGACCGGAACACCTGGGACCGGCTCGACTCGGCTGTGCGCTCGCAGTTCGAGCGACCCTGTGTTAAGCTACTGGACGAAGTGGATGCCAAATATAAGGACGATTTTCGCCGGCTGTACGATATTTCCGCCTGCGGGCAATAAGAGGGGCAGGCTGAGGCAGTAGCAAGACCGTCTTCTCTGCCCAAGGCCGTAGCAGCTCAAGCTGCACCTACGAATACACGAAGACCCACCTGCGTGGGTCTCCTTTTCGGCATGGGGCGCTTCCATGAGTGTTACTCTGTTTGGCTGGCGCATTCCTCGGGTTGGAAACCCGAGCTACCCTACCCTGAGCCCGGCGCGGTCCCGGTCGCCGAGAACCATTCTTCCCTGTAGCCCGGCTTTCAAAGCCGGGGGGTAGCACGGGCGACGCCCCTGACCAGGCCCGTGGCAGCTCAAGCTGCACCTACGAATACACGAAGACCCACCTGCGTGGGTCTCCTTTTCGGCATGGGGCGCTCCCATGAGTGTTACTCTGTTTGGCTGGCGCATTCCCTCGGGTTGGAAACCCGAGCTACCCTACCCTGAGCCCGGCGCGGTCCCGGTCGCCGAGAACCATTCTTCCCCGTAGCCCGGCTTTCAAAGCCGGGGGGTAGCACGGTCGATACCCCTGACCAGGCCCGTGGCAGCTCAAGCTGCACCTACGAATACGCAAAGACCCACCTGCGTGGGTCTCCTTTTCGGCATGGGGCGTTCCCATAACCATTAATCTGTTTGGCCGGCGTATTCCCTCGGGTTGGAAACCCGAGCTGCCCTACCCTGAGCCCGGCGCGGTCCCGGTCGCCGGGAGCCAATCGCCCCCGTAGCCCGGCTTTCAAAGCCGGGGGGTAGCAAGACCGTCTTCTCTGCCCAGGGCCGTAGCAGCTTAAGCTGCACCTACGAATACACGAAGACCCACCTGCGTGGGTCTCCTTTTCGGCATGGGGCGCTTCCATGAGTGTTACTCTGTTTGGCTGGCGCATTCCTCGGGTTGGAAACCCGAGCTGCCTACCCTGAGCCCGGCCTTCGCCGGGCTTTGTGTTTTTGCAGCCGCGACCTTGGTCGCCGGCTACCTAGCCCAGCACCTTGACCAGGTGGTAATTCTTCTTGCCGCGCCGGAGGATGATGAAGCTGCCTTCCAACAGATCGTTAGCAGAGACCAGCGCGTTGCCGTCGTTCATCCGGTGGCTGTTGAGGTACACCCCGCCCTCGCTGATGGCCCGGCGAGCTTCGCCTTTGGATTTGCACACTTCGCTTTCTGCCAGCAGATCCACCAGGCTGATGCCGCTGTCCAGCCGGTCTTTAACCAGGGTGCTGGAAGGTACGTCAGCGAAAATATCCTCGATTTCTGCCCTGGTCAGGCCGCTGACCTCGCCCCCGAACAAGACCTGGGAGGCCTGTTCGGCATTCGCCAGGCCGGTCGTGCCATGGACGATGCCGGTCATTTCTTTGGCCAGGCGGCGTTGGGCTTCGCGCTGTTCGGGTTGCTGTTCTACCGCAGCCTGCAGTGCTTCTACTTCTTCACGTTCAAGGAAGGTGAAATATTTGAGGTAATTGACCACATCCCGGTCGTCGGTGTTCAGCCAGAACTGGTAAAAACGATAGGGCGAGGTGCGCTCCGCCGAAAGCCAGACAGTGCCGCTCTCGGTCTTGCCGAACTTGGTGCCGTCGGATTTGGTGATTAGCGGGTAAACCATGCCATAAGCGCTGTGCCCACTGACCCGGCGGATCAGGTCCACGCCGGCGGTGATGTTACCCCACTGGTCCGAGCCGCCGGTCTGCAGTAAACAGCCTTCGGCCTGGTGCAGGTGCAAAAAGTCGTAGGATTGCAGCAGCATGTAGCTGAATTCGGTGAAGGAAATGCCGTCTTCGCGTTCCAGGCGGGTGCGCACCGAGTCCTTGGTGACCATGGCATTGACGGTAAAATGTTTGCCGATATCGCGTAAAAAGTCCACCAGGTTGAGGTTCATCAGCCAGTCGGCGTTGTTGAGCACCCGCGCCGGGTTAGTGCGGCTGTCAAAATCTAAAAATTGAGCTAACTGGACCTTAATCGAGTTCGACATTGGCGTTGACCTGTTCGCGGGTGAGCAGTTGGCGTTCGGCGCTCTTGCCGCTCGGGTCGCCGATCATGCTGGTGCCGCCCCCGGCCAGGGCAATCGGATGGTGGCCGTAGCGCTGCAAACGCGCCAGGGCCAGCAAAGGCACCATATGCCCGACGTGTAAGCTGTCGGCGGTGGCGTCGAATCCGTTGTAAACCGTCACTTTTTCACGCGCAAACAGGTCTTTGACTCCTTCGATGGAGTTGTAGAGCATGCCACGCCAGGTTAAATCTTCAAAGGGGTTGGCAAACATGGGTTACCTTCTGGAAGGGCTGAGAATTTGGTTCATTTTAACACGAAAAGAGCAAAGGCATTTGCGCAGCCCGGCCTGCGAAGCATGGGCAATAGAAAAGAATTAACCACGGAGGCACAGAGGACACGGAGAAGAATTTTAGAAAGAGCGCCGTCGTAGGGTGCGTTTGAGGGCTGACATCCAGAGCATCGTTGAATCACTGGACCACTGGCCCACCCTGGTGTGCCCGGAACGCACCTTAGAAGGCGGCCTTTACGAATAAAAGTGAAAACTAACCACGGATCCACAGAGGACACGGAGAAAAGAAAGAAAAGAAAATTTGGGTCGGAAGGATGATAACCTATAGCAGAGCGGCCCGGTCCCGCGCAATCCTCGGCCGAAGCCGTTCTAAATCGATGATTTTTAGGACGGTGTAAATAGCTGATCACCCGGCTAACCGCCAAAAGCCAACCGCTAACCGCTAAAAGCTACCCGCTACCCGCGACCACAAAACAATTATTGCTCCCAAGAAACAATCGACAAAATCTTGCGTATATTGATTTGACCTGCAAAACATTGCTATCACATCCCAATATAACCTTCGGGGAGATATGAAAATGGATAAACAAACACGAACGACGCGCCTGTTGGCCGGGCTGGGGGTAGTCCTTGTGCTTTTAGTGGCCGGTTTCTATGATGTAGTGAGTTGGATTCCAACCTGGGGAGCTACACCGGCCGAGGTGGCCCAATCCCTGCCGGGCGATAAGGTCGTCCAGGACGTGGGATTTTCCTGGGACCAGGCCATTACCATCGACGCGCCGGTCGATCAGGTCTGGCCATGGGTCGCGCAGATCGGGGATGACCGGGGTGGATTTTACAGCTACACCTTCATCGAGAACCTGATCGCGGGGAAACGCCTGTACGTCAATGCGGATCAAATCTTGCCCCAATTCCAGGATCCCCAGCCAGGGGATGGCATGATCTTTGATTACATGCAGGTGGCCGAGGCTGAAAAAGACGCATATTTGCTGGCCCAGGGTGATTCGGACTTGATGAAAATGAACCTGACCTGGATCTGGGCGCTCTCACCCCTTGAAAATGGCCAAACACGACTGTTTACCCGCATTCGCGCCGGGGATGTCAATATTAATGGCTCAGGTATGCCTGCCGGGGCCAGTCCGCTCATTTCGCTGACCGGTTTTGTAATGGAGCGCAAGATGATGGAAGGTATCAAACTACGCGCAGAGGGGGGCCATGAGGCCGCCTGGGTCCAGCCGGCCGAGATCGTCTTATGGCTGGCCGCCCTGGGCTGCGGAATCGCGGCGGCGGTGGCCTATCTGCGCCGGCGGAGCTGGCTGCTGCCGTTTGTAACCGTTGTGCTGTCCATCGTCTGGCTATTTGGGCTGACTTACCTGCAACCGGCCCTGTGGATCCGCCTGGCCGGCGATGCAGTGCTGTTGGGCTTGCTCGTAGTTAAACCGGGAAGAAAGAATTAACCACGGAGGCACAGAGTACACGGAGAAGAGATTTTTTGTCAAGGTAGCCCGGCTTTCGAAGGGGTTACCTGAAACTACAGGGAAAGAAATCACCGCTGAGGCGCAGAGGGCGCAGAGAGTTTTTTGGGGAGGAGTGCCTGGCCCTATCTCACCCCTTTATTCGCGGCCGTAGCCGCTCTCCAGCATTGATTAATTGGCCGGTTTAGAAAGCCACAGCCAACAGCTAACCGCTAACAGCTAATTGCTACCGGTGGGTTACGGGCAAAGCCTGGAATGCCAAGCCAACCGGTGATTTGCCGGTTCTGTTGATGAGCCCATCACCCACCCTACGGCCTTGCAATGCCGCTGTAGGGTGGGTGATGGGGCGGTACGCCTGGATTCTCCGTTTTGCAATTACGCCGCCCCGTAACCCACCGGTTGGCTGAAACCCGGTTATTCACATGGGCCAAGGTAAAGATGGTGGGTTACGGGCAAAGCCTGGATTGCCAAGCCGGCCGGTGATTCGCCGGTTCTGTTGACGAGCCCTGCACCCACCCTACGGTATTACTATACCGATGTACGGTGGGTGCAGGGGCGGGTACGCCTGGATTCTCCGTTTTGCAATTACGCCGCCCCGTAAACCACTACTGGGCTGCAAACCGCTTGCTAAAATAGGCACATATAAAGATGGTGGGTTACGGGCAAAGCCTGGATTGTCAAGCCGGCCGGTGATTCGCCGGTTCCGTAGACGAGCCCTGCACCCAACCCACATCGGGATAATGCGGCCGTAGTCGAATAGCAATAGAAAGAACAATCTTGTTTTCAAAATTTATCCTTTTTTTATGGTCGTTAAATTTTTTTTATTTATGATTAGTAGGGCTCAATAGCAAGTTCTACGCACTTACAACCAATTGAATAGCCATTTCAGTGGTAGGGTATTGGGCAACACCGATTATTAAAGGTGACCTCTGATGAAGAGACCGAATCGCACCATTCTGGTTAGTACCCTGATTTTTGTGTGTCTCCTAAACACCGTTTTTACTCCAGCAACGTCGCTAGTAATGGCCCAATCACCTACGGATATCGGATCAGTCTCGGATCTAATCGGTATTCGCGATAACCTGGCCGGGAATTACATCCTGACCGCAGATATTGACCTGGGTTCCGTTCTCAACTGGACGCCGCTGGGCGATGGAACGACCGCCTTCACCGGGAGCCTGGATGGCGGCGGCCATACGATCCGCCACCTGGCCGTTTCCAACACCCTATCGACCACCGTCGATCAGGGACTCTTCGGTGTGATCGGGGTTGGGGGATCGGTCACTGACCTGAACATCGAAGCTGCCACCATCACGGCTGCCAACGCGACCGGTATCCTTGCAGGTGAGAACCGAGGTACGGTAGCCCGGGTATCCGTCCAGGGGATCGTCAGCGGTGCCACCGATGTCGGCGGGCTGGTCGGGATTAATTCCGGGAAGATCACCGATGCATCCGCCATTGGCTCCGTCAGCGGCGCCAACAATAACGGTGGCCTGGTAGGGAGCAACAGCGGCACGCTAACCAATACCTACGCCGCGGCGACCGTCTCCGGCGCCGTGACCAATACCTACGTCCAGTTCGACGGCATTAGCGATTACATCTCCATTCCCCATAATTCAGCTTACGTGACCAGCAGCTTCACGCTCGAGGCCTGGTTCAATTGGACGTCATCCGTCAGGTCGGCTACCCAGTTCATTACCAGTAAAGGCCTCGAAAATTACGACATCCACACCGGGGGCGGTTCGGGCACGGACGGCATCCGTTTTATTCCGGTGCTTCGCGGAGCTACCACATATGATGATCCCAGGGCCTACCAGGATGCGCAGAACGTCCTCCAGCCGGGGTGGAACCACGTGGCCACCATCTGGGATTATTCCAAACAGCAGGTCCAGATCCTGCTCAACGGCATTCCACAGCACATTTTCCAGAACGGCGTCGACGTAGGCACGGTCGCCCCACTTCCCCTGGTTAATCCTGAGGTCAATCCGCTTGCGTCGAATACGAATGAATTTTTTATTGGCGCCCGCAATGACCCGGTCGGCACGCCTACCCTCTTCTTCCAGGGCAACATCGCCGACGTGCGCTTCTGGAACAAAGTACTCACCCCGGCTGAAATTGCGGCTGATAAAGATAAACAGTTGACCGGCAACGAACCCGGGCTGATCGGCTACTGGAAACTGACCGAGGCCAGCGGGGACACGGTGTACGACAGTTCGTCGTATCACAACAACGGCACGATCCACGGCGCTACCCGCGTGACAACTCTTAGCGTCAACGGCGGCCTGGTAGCCGTCAATACCGGTACGGTCAGCACCAGCTTTTACGACAGCGACGTTTCGGGCCTGAGTGATACCGGCAAAGGCGTTCCTTTGTCCACCACCGGGATGCAGACCTCCGGTACTTTTACCAGCGTCGGCTGGAGCATACCGGGGACCTGGAAAATCAACGATGGCAACACTTATCCATCTCTGTTCGAGCACCTTGTTAAGGTCAGCCTGACCTCCATATCGCCCTCGACCTCGGTTAGCAAGCAGAGCTACACCGCCAATTACACCGTCGCCGGCGATTACATCGGCAAGGCGACCGGTTCGGTGACGGTCGATGATGGCGAAACCGGCGCCTGCACCGCATCTTTGACGGTGGGCAGCCCCAGCAGCGGATCGTGCAGCCTGACTTCCTCCAGCGCGGGATCGAAAACTCTGACGGCTTCCTACGACGGGGATTCGGTCTTCGCATCCGCCACCGGCACCGCCGTTCATTCCGTGGACAAGGCGAGTACTACGACCAGCATCAATTCCGATGCAAACGATCCAAGCAAGGTTGGCGAATCCTACACCGTGAGCGTGACCGTATCCGCTGTCTCCCCCGGCAGCGGCACCCCCACCGGCAGCGTTGATGTGGACGACGGAGATGGGGCTACCTGCACCATCACGACCCTCTCCGGCGGCAGCGGTTCCTGCGACCTCACCTCCACCACCGCGGGCGCCAAGACCATCATCGCCTCCTACAAAGGCGACAGCAACTACAACACCTCCACCGGCACGACCGCCCACGCCGTCGATATGTCGGACACTTCCACGACCATCATCTCGGATGAAAATGATCCCAGCAAAGTCGGCGAGGCGTATTCAGTGAATGTGACCGTGGCGGCCATTTCTCCGGGCACCGGTACCCTGACCGGCAGTGTGACGGTGAGCGATGGGAGCGGGGCTTCCTGTACGATTGCTGCGCTCAGCAGCGGCAGCGGCTCCTGTGACCTCACCTCCACCACCCAAGGAAGCAAAACGCTGACGGCTTCGTATGCCGGGGATAGTAATTTTAATTCCTCGAGCGGCACGACCTCCCACTCCGTGAACCAGGCCCAGACTCAAGTAACTTTGGCGAGCCACACTCCCGATCCGGCCAGCCTGTCTGAAACGGTGATCTTCACAGTCTCGGTCGCGGCCAAATCGCCGGCGACAGGCACACCAGGTGGAACGGTGGAAATCCTCGAAGGCAGCGATATCGTGTGCAGCGGCACGCTGTCCGCCGGGCAAGCGACCTGCACCTCCGACGACCTCACCGCAGGGGTGCACACCCTCTCGGCTCGTTACAACGGCAGCACCGAATTCGCCGGGTCTACCGGCGCCTCGTTCACCCAATCGGTGGGAGGAATATCCCTGAGCGACAACGCGACCTCCACCGCTCACACGGTTGTCGGAAGTTTCTCTACCAGTGTAAGCAGTTCACCATATATCTACAGTCTGGAAACCAGCGGTCCAGTCTGCACGGCTTCCAACAGCGCCGATAACGCCTCCTTCACTGTCGATGGAAGCAACCTGGAACGGCTTTCCGGGACCGGCAGCGGGACGTACAGCATCTGCGTACAGAGTGCGGACAAAGATGGCGGTACGGTGCAGACCGCATTTTCCATCACGATCAACAATCCGCCCACACTGGACGGCAGTTCCCTCAGCCGCCTGACCGTTGGCGCGGCCGGCACGAATGTGGGTGCGGTCACCGTCACGGACGGGCGTTCGCCGTTCAGCTATCGCCTGGCATCCAACGGCGCGACCTGTACCCCGGATAATTCGACCGGCAACTCAAGCTTTTCGTTTACCGACAACATGTTGGACCGCAAGGCGGACACGGCGGTCGGGGATTACAAAATCTGCATCGAAGTGGAAGATGCCGGGCACGACAAAGCCCAATACGCCTACACGATCCAGGTGATCGAAGGCCCCAGCGGGCTGGCCTTGAGCCGCACAACCGTTTCTTCTGCACAAACCGTGGTGGGTACCTTCAGCGCCAGCGGCAGTCTGTCCCCACTCACCTACACGCTTGAGACCACCGGCAGCGTATGTGGCAGCGATGATAACAGCGCGGATAACGCCAAGTTCTCGGTCAGCGGCTCGGAGTTAAATCGTGCACCGGGTACATCGAGCGGTTCCTACAAGATTTGCGCCCAGGTGAGCGAAGGCGATGACTTGACCCAGCAAAAGGCCTTCACCATCCAGGTGACCGACCCGCCCAGTGCCCTGCTGTTGAGCAACCCGACCGTTTCTAACCTCCAGGATCTGGTGGGCACAGTGAGCGCCACCGGCGGGCTGTCCCCGCTGACCTTCAGCCTCGAAACCAGCGGGAGCGTGTGCACTGCCGGCGATGCTGGCGATAACGCTCTATTCTCCATCATGGGCAACGGACTGCTGCGCTCTTCTTCCGCCGTGCCTGGCAGCTACACCATCTGCCTCCAGGTCCAGGACGGCAACGGGGAAACCTACCAGAAAGAATTCGCGATTACGGTCTCGAATGACACCGGCGTGCCCTCCGCCGATTGGACCGTGGAACTATCCGCGGACAAGGCTATCGACGGCGATACGATCGGGACGGTCGTAGGCAGCCTGCACTCCACCATCAGCGGAACGACCTACGCGTTGGTCGATGCGACCGCATTCCCATACGAGTCCTATTTTGTGATCAATTCGAAGCATGAGTTGATCCTTACCGGTACGCTCTCGCTGGATAGCGGAGAATATTTACCCATCCGAATCCGGGCTACGGCGCCCAACAGCGACGTAAAAGACCTGGACGTCGTCATCAAAGTGATGAAAAAAGGCACCGCAGCCGGAGCGTCAGCGACAAACGATAACAGCAGCGTGCAGGACGGCAGCACGATCGAGATGGAACCGACGGATAACGACCAGATGAGCACCGGCGCAACATCCTGGGTTACTCTGGAAATCGTGCGCTACCCGGCCCACGGCAGCGCTCAACTGGGCAGCATCATCTATACCCCGGAACCCGGTTTTTCAGGCACGGACAGCGCCACCTACCGGGCCTGCGACAATCTGGGGTTCTGCATCTATGGCGAGGTGACCTTTGTCGTCAGCCCGGACCCGAAATCATCCGCCGGCGACAGCAACCCCCTGGATGCGAAAGCGCTGCCGGCTACGGGTTTTGCTCCGGACGTCGTCACCCACCTCGCGCAGCAGCCGGACGAGAAGCGCTACGGTGCTCTTCCCGGCTCCGAGATCCGTCTCCAGATCCCCCGCTTGGGAGTGGATATCCCGATCACCGGCGTCCCCCTGGTGGATGGCACCTGGGACGTCACCTGGTTGGGCAACAAAGCCGGCTGGTTGCAAGGGTCCAGTTTCCCGGGTTGGGCGGGCAACAGCGCGCTTGCGGCCCACGTGACAGGGGCAGATGGCTTGCCCGGGCCATTCGCGAAGCTGTCTCAACTGCAATGGGGCGACCAGGTGATCATCATCGTCAACGGTGAGCGCTACATCTACGAAATTCGCGAATCTTATTCCGATGTCCGCCCGAACGATCTAAAGATTCTCCACCACGAAACCCTGCCCTGGCTGACGCTGATCACCTGCGAAGACTACAACCCGGCTCAAAATACCTACAAATCGCGCACCGTCCTGCGCGCCGTCCTGATCAAAACAGAGTAAAGCCATCTGGCCCTGACGACAGCTTTCTAAAGTAAAACGGGTATGGCCAGGGCTGCGAGCCGGTTATTCACAGGCGCAAACGTAAAGAGGGTGGGTTACGGGCAAGGTTAGGGAAATCCTGCCGGCCGGTGATCCGCCGGCGCTATGGATGATCCCTGCACCCACCCTACGGTTTCTAATCCGGCATGGAATAATTATATAAAAAAGCGGACGGTAAGTTACCAGCTCCCCATCTACTTTGGTGAGATCATTGCCTGGGTGACCCGGCCGTAGCCCCAGCCATCCACCCGCGGCGGCTTGATTCCCAGGGCGCTGAGCATGCTCTTGATCTGCTCGCGGTGCTCGGTGGCATGGTTGATCGCCTGGACGACGACCACCCAGGGATCGATGGTGTAACCGTCGTCGGTATGGATCTGCTTCCCCAGGAGTTCGCCGGTCTCGTCCTTCAGCAAAGCCTGGAAGTCACCGGCAGTGACCCGCACGGCCTCTTCCATCTCCGCGAAGGACGGGGGTGTGGGCCAGTTGTAGCGCGGCTCGCGCCGGGCCAGGGTGGCAAGGTAATCCTGCTCCCCATCGACCAGGTGCGCCAGCGTCTGGCGGATACTCCCTTTGGTCGCCGACTGGGGCTCGGCATCGAGTTGTTCATCGCTCAAGGCCGCGCAGGCCTGGATGATTTGCAAATTTGCCCAAAGGTTGTGCTCAAAAAATTTTGCAAGGATATTCTCACTCATCGCGCGCTCCTGTTTTGGCGTCGTAGGATAAGAAAGCTGTTGGGTTGTTTCTTTTTTTTTCTGCACCATCAGTATAGCAAAAAAGGGGAGGTGCTGCGATTAGTTTTCACTACTTTGCCGGGACCGGTGAGCAGCTAAAGCTGCACCTACAGATACACAAAGACCCACCTGCGTGGGTCTCCATTTCAGTGAAGGCCAGTTCCATAACCGGGGTTTTGACTGGCCAGCGCTCCCTCGGGTTTGGAAACCCGAGTTGCCTACCCAAACCCCAGCCCGGCGAAGGCCGGGCTTTGTGTTTTTGTAGCCGCGACCTTGGTCGCCAGTTGAGCCTGGCTGGAATATCTTCAGGTAGGAAAACCCGGCCACTTGGCCAGATCGGTGAGCAGCTAAAGCTGCACCTACAGGTACACAAAGACCCACCTGCGTGGGTCTCCCTTTCGACAAAGGCTGGTTCGTTCGCCGGGAATTTACCCAGCCGGCGCTCCCTCGGGTTTGGAAACCCGAGCTACGCTACCTATACACCTGACACATGACACATGGTACAAGACACAGTGTTTAACCGGGGGTGCGTTTGGCCGGCGCTCACACACCTTAACAATCCACCCAATCTGTCCTACAATAAGCTCAAGTCCAGGACGATCAGAACCACCGGGGTAATGCTGCCCCGGTGGCTTCTATAGACAGTCTTTCGCCCGGGACCGAGCGATTATCCCGTTTTTGTGTGAGGTGAGCATGGCACAACCCGTTGATCAGGATGGTTCCCGTTCCAGGATCCGTGACCTGCCGCGTAATGTTTGGGCAGTTGGCTTTACCAGCTTTTTTATGGACGTCTCTTCCGAGATGGTGATCAATATCCTGCCGTTGTTCCTGGCCAACGTGTTGGGGGTGCAGACCAGCGTCATTGGCCTGATCGAGGGGATCGCCGAGGCGACAGCCAGCATCCTGAAGCTATTTTCCGGCTGGTTTTCAGACAAGATGGGTGGGCGCAAGTGGCTGGCCGTGGCCGGCTATGGCCTTTCGGCCCTCTCCAAGCCCTTCTTTTATATCGCCAGCAGTTGGGAACTAATCGCCGGGGTGCGCTGGTCCGACCGGGTCGGCAAAGGGATTCGCACGGCCCCACGGGATGCACTGGTGGCCGATTCGGTCAAACCCGAGATGCGCGGGCTGGCATTTGGTTTCCACCGGGCCATGGACACGGCCGGGGCGATGGTCGGCGTAGTTATCGCGGTGCTGGTGGTCTGGTTGAGCCAGAAGAATACCCTCGACCTGAGCAAGTCCACCTTCCAAACCGTGGTGCTGATCAGCCTGCTGCCGGCCTTTCTGGCAGTGCTCTCGCTGACCGTAGGCGCTCGGGACGTGCCGGTCAGCGGGAAACGGGCCGCGCCTAAATTCTCGTTGAAAAATATGGGGCGTCCCTTCACGATCTTTTTGGTGATCGTCAGCGTCTTTACCCTGGGCAACTCCTCCGACGCTTTTCTGGTTTTACGTGCCCAAAACCTGGGCATTACCGTGACCGGTGTCTTGATCATGCTGGCCACCTTCAACCTGATTTATGCCCTCATCTCCACCCCGGCCGGCTCACTTTCGGACCGGGTCGGGCGACGCCGGCTGATTATCGGCGGCTGGCTGGTGTACGCGGCCATTTACCTGGGCTTCGCCCTGGCTGCAACGGCCTGGCAGGTCTGGGCGTTGTATGTGGTCTATGGCGTGTATTACGGCATGGCTTACGGCACCGCCAACGCGTTGGTGGCCGACCTGGTACCGGATAACCTGCGCGGCACGGCCTACGGGACCTATAATGCGGTCATTGGGCTGCTGGCTTTTCCAGCTTCGCTGATCGCCGGTATTCTCTGGCAGGGTGTGGGCTCCTGGGCGGGCTTTGGCCCGTCCGCGCCGTTCATTTTTGGCGGCAGCCTGGCCCTGGTCGCAGCCCTGTTGATGGCCTTCTGGATGCCGAAGGGGGAGAAGAGGGAAGAGAGATTAGAGAGCAGAGAATAGAGAATAGGAAATAAGGCAACGAGTGAATGAGGCAATGAGGAAAGAGGAGGATGAGGCCGGCAGTGGATTAGGCTGGCAAGGCTTCCCTTCCCCAGTTCTGGGGGAAGGGGCCGGGGGATGAGGGCCAGCGCCGGCCGCCTATTTCCTCGTTGCCGCATCAACTCGTTGCCTTGACACCCACTCACTATTCTCTCCTCCCCCACCCACTGGCAAATTTGACTTTAGCAATGTACAATTTACACATGGACATCCTGTCGAACTTTCCCACCCTCGAAACCGAGCGTTTGCTTTTGCGCCAGTTGACCGCTGCGGATGCGCAGGGGCTCTTTGAGCTGTATGCCGACCCGACGGTCACGCGCTTTACCGGTATTCCAACCCTGGCCGAGCCGGCCCAGGCTGCGGCGATCATCGCCGAGATGGAAGAGATGCGCGTGAATGGGAAGGGCTTACGCTGGGGGGTGTTCGACCTGGAGACCGGCTTGCTGATTGGTACCTGTGGGTTCCACGACTGGGTGCGGGAAAAATACCGGGCGGAAATCAGCTATGACCTGGCGCCGCGCCAGTGGGGAAACGGATTTATGCGTGAAGCGCTGCAGGCGGTAGCGCATTACGGCTTCACCGGGCTGAAATTGCACCGTATCGAGGCGTTGGTGGACCCGGAAGATACCCGCTCGCAAAACCTGCTGTTTGGCCTGGGTTTCAAGCTGGAAGGCGTTCTGCACGAGCACGACTTCATTGGGGGTAAGTTCGAAGACGATATGGTCTTTGCCCTGGTCCAATCCGAATGGCTGCACACCCAATAAGCAGAGCGGGGTTGGGTTGCAGGCGGCCTGGATAGAAGGACGGATAGCACCAACAGGTGCCGGGCCAATATATCCGGGCTCATTTTTATATCCCCTCACGGCATAGCAATCCGAACCATTCCCGCTAACGCCTACGCTATAATTACCGCATG
The DNA here is from genome assembly GCA_963704755.1 of uncultured Chloroflexia bacterium. Lineage (GTDB taxonomy): Bacteria > Chloroflexota > Anaerolineae > Anaerolineales > Anaerolineaceae > Bellilinea. The sequence goes on along the minus strand of OY969938.1, from coordinate 2,257,530 downwards.
GCTAAAATTCAAACCCGATTCGTATGCCAAAATTGTGGCCGGACCGCACCGCGCCAGTTAGGACGCTGCCCTTCTTGCGGCAGCTATGGAACCATGGTCGAGGAGATCATCAATGAACCGGCCCCCCAGGCCAAATCCGCATTACGCGGGATGGTCGGGCGCTCGCAGCCGCGCCGCCTGGGCGAGATCTCCGGCGACGTCGAGGAACGCCTGCCGCTGCCGATCGGCGAGTTCGCCCGTGTGCTGGGTGGTGGAGTGGTGCCCGGCTCGATCGTGCTGGTGGGCGGCGACCCCGGCATTGGCAAATCGACCCTGGTCTTGCAAATGACAATCGAACTGGCTTATGTATTCAGCCGGGGAAATTACGATACCCAAAACGTGCTGTATGTCTCCGGCGAGGAATCCGAAAGGCAGATCAAGATGCGCGCGCTGCGCCTGCTGCGCCCCAACGAGGACCAGCCCGAGCGGCCGATCCCGGATAATCTCTTGCTGGTGACCGAGACCAATCTGGACGTGATATTAGAACACGTTCAGGACGTCAATCCCGGCCTGGTGGTGATCGATTCGATCCAGACGGTGTACATCCCTGAGCTGCAATCCAGCGCCGGGACGGTCACCCAGGTACGCGAATGCTCTTCACGCCTGCGGGAGCTGGCCAAGAGCAGCGGGTTGGCTGTCTTCGTCATCGGTCATGTGACCAAAGAAGGCATCATCGCCGGCCCGCGGGTGCTGGAGCACATCGTCGATACGGTGCTGTACCTGGAAGGCGATCGCTTCCAGACTTTTCGTTTACTGCGCTCGGTCAAAAACCGGTTTGGGGCTACCTCGGAGGTGGGGGTGTTCGAAATGCGCGAGTCAGGCATGATCGAAGTGCCCAATCCGTCCGAGGTGTTCCTGGCCGAGCGGATGGTCAATGCGCCCGGCTCGGCCATCACGGTGACGATGGAAGGCACCCGCCCGCTGCTGGTGGAGCTGCAAGGGCTGACCAGCTTTTCCAATCTGGGCAACCCGCGCCGTACACCCAACGGCGTGGACCTGAACCGGCTGCTGCTGATCACGGCCGTGCTGACGCGCCGGCTCGGCCTGCGCCTGGCCGACCAGGATGTGTTCGTTAACGTAGTCGGCGGGCTGCGCATCAACGAGCCGGCTGCCGACCTGGCTATTGCCGCGGCCATAGCCTCGTCCATGCAAGATGCCTCGGTGCGCGCCGACGTGGTGCTGATCGGGGAAATTGGCCTTTCGGGCGAACTGCGTTGGGTGGGCCATATGACGGCGCGTTTGCGCGAAGCGGCCAAATTGGGCTTCAAAACCGCCATTATCCCGCGTGGCGCGCGCGCCGGCGAACCCTTCCCCGAAGGCATCGAGGTTCTCCAGGCGCGGTCCCTGCGCGAAGCGCTGAAAATGGCCCTGCTTGCAACCACGGATGGACACAAATAAAGAATTGACCACGGATACACACAGATGGACACAGATAAAGAATTAACGTAGCTGCTCAGCCTAATGGGGAAGAATCCCTAATTTTAGGTGTATGCGGGAACGAAGTTCCCGCATACACCTAAAATTAGGGAACTTTTTAACAGAAGCCTGGGTAGTTACGAATTGCATGGATGAATACAGATGAAGAATTAACCACAGATATACACGGATGGACACAGATAAAAAATTAAAAATCTTTATCTATGTGCATCCGTGTACATCTGTGTCAAAATTTCTTCTAAGGGGACTGTGATGAATTCAACCCGGTTTTCAATGCTCGAGCCACAGTTTGTCCAACGGATCAATTCGATCAGCGAAAAAGCTATCGGATGTGCCTATAAGGTCTCCAATTGCCTGGGGAACGGTTTTCTGGAAAAAGTATATGAGAACGCCCTGGCTTACGAATTGCAAAAGGCGGGTTTGAAGGCAAACCAACAGCGCCCATTGCAGGTGTTTTATGACGGCATCGTGGTGGGCGAATTCTTCACCGACATCTTGGTCGAAGATCTCGTCATCCTGGAGATAAAAGCCGTGAAGGCTTTGAATGAAATCCACATGGCCCAGGGGATCAATTACCTGAAAGCTACCGAACTGCCTTTGTGTTTGCTGATCAATTTCGGAAAGCCCAGGGTGGAAATTAAACGGATCGTTCGTTGAAGAATTTAAGGCCACAGATGGACACGGATGGACACAGATTTTTTGTAAATCTATTCGCTTCTTCCAGAAATGGCCTTGATAACTATTGAGAAATGCATCCCGCACAGAAAAATTAAAAAATCTTTATCTGTGTCCATCCGTGCCCATCTGTGGCCTATTTTCTTAATTTCGAGCCTTTCCTTAAAATTCTGCCCATTTGGCGGGTACAATAAATATGCTGCCCTTTCAGGCAGTGGTTGCAAAAATAGAAAATTATGGAGCACGGATGACCAATAACAATCCGGACCTGGCTTTTCCTAACCCGATTTCTCTGGTACGGCGCAACCATGCCCTGGAGCACGCCACATTACAGGTATTGGCGCGCAACCGGCTGGTTGGCCGCATGGCCGGCTACTCTACCCCGCGCGGGTTTTGGGTGGTGGGCAACGTCGGCATCGATGATTTGCAGCAGGCGGTCAATGAAGCCCAGCAGCGCTTGAACAACGGTGAGAGCTACCTGGCGATCCACCCCAACTGCGGCACCAACTTTGCCGCCACCGGCGTAATCGCCGGGGTGGCCGCCTGGTTGGGCATGCTGGGCAGCGGTTCTTCGCTGCGCAGCCGCCTGGACCGGCTGCCGCTGGTGGCCGCCCTGGTGACCCTGGTGATTATCCTGACCCAACCGCTAGGCCCGGCGCTGCAGAGGCGCTTTACCACCGACGCCAACCTGGCCGGCCTGCGGGTGGTGCAAATCGACCGCTATGTGCGTGGCAACTGGGTCGTCCAGCGGGTGCTGACCCGCTGACCAGCGCCCGATCGGTGGAGCCTGCCTTGAGCGAACCTGCCAGCGAAAAACCGGTTCTCTACCTGTTTTACGGGGATAATGCCCTGGAGATAGAGGACAATTTGAGCAGTCTCCAGGCCAAGATGGGAGGAGACCCTTCCATGGCCGAGATGAACACCACGCACCTGCAAGGCAAAGAGGCGTCTCTCAACGTCCTGCAGGACGCCGCCTATGCTTTGCCCTTCCTGGCCGAACGCCGCCTGGTGATCGTGCACGGACTTCCCAGTGGCCTGGGCTCCAGCGAGGCCCGCGGGCGCTTCGAGGCCTTTCTGGACGGTTTGCCGGAGACGACCGCGCTGGTGCTGGCCGTAACCGATACCTTCCAGGGCAAGCGGGCCGGCTGGAAATTGATGAACAAGGACGGCGCCTTCATCTTGAAATGGGCTGCCAAACAGTCCGGGCGCGTGTATACCAAGGAATGCCGCTCGCCGGCCGCTTACGAAATGGCCGGCTGGATTGTCGGCCGCGCACGCCAGGCGGGCGGACAGTTTCAGCCCCAGGCAGCAGCGGCTCTGGCCGCGGCGACCGGCCCGGATACCGGCCTGGCCTATCAGGAAATCGTAAAACTGCTTACTTATGTCGATTATCGCCGCCCGGTCGAGCTGGAAGACGTGCAGGAGCTGACCACTCCCGGCGGGCAGGCGGATATCTTTGCCATGGTCGATGCGATTGCGGTGGGCAATGCCGGCCAGGCCTTGCGCAACCTGGACGTGCTGCTGCAAGAGCAGGACCCCTTCAGCCTGTTCGGGATGATCGCCCGCCAGTTCCGCCTGCTGCTGCTGGCGCGCGAAGCTATCGATCGCTCGGGCCGGGTGGATAAGAAGACCCTGGCGAGCCAGCTTTCCGTGCATGAGTTTGTCGCGGATAAACTGCTGGCCCAGGCGCCGCGTTATACCCTGGTAAAACTGGAGCAGATCTATCATCGCCTGCTGGAGATGGACCGCATGATCAAGACCGGACAGATCGACCCGGTCATCGCCTTGCAGACCTTCATCGCAACTTTGGCTTAATGGAGATATAGGGATAGATTTGTTTGCGGGGCGAAACCCCGCAAACGAATTTATCCCTATATCCTTTAACGCAGAATCACCCTTGTCAGGGGGGAAACTGGCACGATAATTGTTACCTGGTGTTCAAACGAATCGCTCTTTCTCTGCCAATTGGGACGTCACCGGCGATTTGGAGGACCGATGAATTGATTTAATCAATCCGCGCTGGCAGTTTTGCTGGCGTTCGTGCTCCTGGCTGGCCTCTTGAATCCATCCGTTGCCCTGGCGGCCAGCCAACCCCCACCCGAAAATGAAACGATCGACCCAACCCTGCAGCAGGCTTTCCAGGCACGGGTCAATGATACCGGCGCAAAAGTACTCGGCTTTCTGATCAACGATGTGCACATTGTGGATGTGCAATACAGCGCCGATGGCACTCTGGCGCTGCTGTGGTTGGGCATGTTCGACCCGCAGACCGGCGAGGCCGTGCCCGGCGAACCCGGCCTGGCGATCGCCCGCCTGACCGAGACCGAGGTCGGCGCCCAGGCCTGGATGGTGACCTTGCAGGCCGATTCGGATTGGCAAAACGTGCTCGATCAGGTGCCGGATGACCTGCTGCCTCAGGAAGTCCGCGTGCCTTACATTACATCCGGCGAAAAGGTCAACGAAAATGGCACCCAGCAGACCTTTAGCGGCTATAAGCTGCCCTGGGCTGCCTCCCTAACCGGTACGCTGACCCAATCGATCAGCCACGATTCAACCTCCTGTACGTCGGGTTTGTGTCATTACGCCTTCGACTTTGCCCGGGTGGGCGGGGTACCCAACTGGTCGATCCTGGCCGCCAAGGGCGGCACGGTCAAGATGTTCAAGATGGACGTCCCTACCCGCGATTTAAGCCTTTGCCCGCCGGATGGCACGACCGGTAATTACATCGTCCTGGAAGATAAAAGTACCACTCCCACCACGTACCAGCTCTATCTGCACATGGCCGCCAACAGCATTCCAACCCGCTTGCAGACCATCGGCGCGGTGGTCAACCAGGGCGACTTCCTGGGTACGGTCGATAACACCGGGCCGAGCTGCGGCAGCCACCTGCACTTCCAGGTGCAATCCAGCGGCAGCTCGTACCTGACCAGCTCGGTGGACATTACCTTCGATGACGTCAGCGTCGATGGCGGCCGGCCGCGCACCTGCGCCGAAAACCCCTCCTCGTGCAGCAGCACCTACGTCTCGGGCAACATCGGCACCAACCCGCCCACCGGCACACTCAGCCAGCCGGCCGCGGGCACCGTGGTGACCAGTTCCACCCTCACGGTTGCCGGCAGCGGCGCGGATGACCAGCAGGTGACCAACATGCAGGTGATCGCCCGCGGTACCGACGGCATCTGGCGCGATGTCGGCCCGGCCCAGACGGCTAACCCCTTCAGTGAATTGATCAACCTGTGCGGGGCCAGCGTGCCCAGCGGCCCGGTGGACATCGCCTTACAGGTGTGGGATAACCACGGCAACGTGACCGTCCTGCCCCAGGGTCTGCGTACAATTTTGAACAACTATACCTGTTCGCCGCCGCCTGCCTGTACCCTGACGTCCACTAAAATCATTCTGTATACTGAAGCTAATTACCAGGGCACGTGCAGTGAGTTCGCCCAGAGCGGGTTCGAGGTGACCATCCCCAACCTGGATTTGGCCGGCTCGTCGGTGGGCAGCAACCAGGTGGCCTCGGTCCAGGTGGGCTCGTCCACACGGGTGGTGCTGTTCGAGGGCAACAACTATTCCGGCCGTAACGAGACCCTGGAAACCAGCGATCCCAACCTGGCCGACAACCTGATCGGGGTCGACACGGTCTCGTCGATCAAAGTGCAGCCGACCAGCATGAATTCGGGCGACCTGGGCAGCCCGCAACTGGTCGAGCCGCTGGCCAACTCTAGCGTGCTTTCTACCCAATCCCTGCTGCCGCGCATCCAGGATTCGTCCAGCCATAGCTATGCCGTACCCGGCGGGGCGACCTATCAGATCGAGATTTCCACCGTCGATAGCAACGGCGCCATCATCTCCCCCATTATCAGCCTGGATAACCTCAAGGTCCCCTGGGCCTCGATCGGCTCGCTGCCGGCCAGCCTGAACGACCAGCGCTACCGCATCCGCATTTGGGCCAAGAATAACGCCGGCCGGGCCAACGGCACCGGGCCGGTGTACTTTACGGTCGCCCAGGACAATTCTCTATCCTCCCAACCGGCCAAATCCGCGCCTTACCAGGCCGACTTTAGCAGCGACACGGGTGACTGGGTCCACGACGGCTTGTGGACTTTTGTGGGCAACGGCTGGCGCTACGGCAACCAGGACGGCTCCAGTTACGCCGGCAGTGGGGCCAATTCCGGCTCGCTGACCTCCCCGCCCATTGCCATCCCCGGCAGCGGTAGTGCATATTTGCGCTTTGGCTATAACTACCATACCGAAACGACCGGCGCTCTGTGGGACCAGCGCCACGTGCAGATTTCGGTCGGTGGGGGTGTATTCCAGGACCTGCCGGTGCTGGGGCAGCTTTACGACGATCCCCAGGATTACGACCTCACCTCCCCGCCGATCGATCTTTCGGCTTACCAGGGCAAGACGGTGCGCATCCGCTTTTATTTCAACACCCTGGACAGCTCGTGGAACACCGGCAGCGGCTGGCTGATCAATTCCTTCAACGTGACCAGCGACTATAGCGCCCAGTCCTGCGCCGAGACCACGCCTGACAACAGCATGACCACGGCAACCTCGATCGGGGTGGGCAATACTCTCAGCGGCAAGACCATTTGCCCGGCCGGCGATATCGATTACTACAAATTTACCGGCCTGGCCGGCGAGCACATCACCGCGGCCGTTTCGGCCAAAGACATTGGCTCGCAGATGGACCCGGTGTTGACCCTGCTGGATAAAAACGGCTCGTTGATCGTCGAGAACGACGACCGGGTGCGCTACACCGAACAGGACCCGCTCTTGGGAGCAGTGCTGCCCTATACCGGCACGTATTACCTCAAGGTCAAGGCCTGGGATTACCCCGGTTCGGGTGGACCGGACTATTTTTACACCCTGCGTTTGATGGACGATAACACCCATCCCAGCGTCAGCATCAGCGGGGCCAACCAGGGTTGGGTCGCCAACCAGCCGTTCAAGGTGGACGTAACTGCCTCGGACGACCAGGGCGTGGCCCGGGTCGATTTCTACTGGCATTCGTCGGATTGGGTCAGCGGCACCTGGCAGTACCTGGCCGAAGACAGCGATCCCAGCGATGGCTGGGGCATTACGGTGGACCCAAGCGGCCTATCCGGGCTGACCGGCGGGGGCCTGTATGTGCAGGCTTCAGACTTTGCCGGTAACACCTGGGGCGACATGCGCCTGAACCTGGCCGTGGATGGGATCAAGCCGGCCTCGCAGCTCAACACGCTGCCGTCCACCACCGCCAGCACGGCGGTCCACCTGACCTGGAGCGCATCGGACGCCCAATCGGGCCTGGACCACATCGATATCCAGTACCAGTTGGATAACGGCTCCTGGCAAACCTGGAGTTCCCAATCGGGTGGGGCCAACGGAGCCTGGTTCCTGGGCCAGGCCGGCCATAAGTATGGCTTCCGTATCCGCGCCGTCGATAAGGCCGGCAATGCCGAAGATTACCCCGCCTCGGCCGAGGCGAGCACTACCCTGGCCAGTTCCTGTTCGGCCGGGGCTAATGAGCCGGCCAACAACGACCAGGGCGGCGCGGTCGCGATGACCGCCGGCAAACCATTGAGCGGCGTTTTTTGCCCGGCGGCGGACGTGGATTGGGCCAGGGTCACCCTGGAAGGCGGAAAGACCTACACGGTTGCGCTCTACTCCATCGGCGGCGGGGCCGCCGGGCGGGTGCAGATCTACGACAGTACCAATACTCTGGTCGCCGACAAGACCGCCACCGGCGTGGGCAATGCCGTGACCATTTCGCTGACCCCCAGCGCCGCCACCAGCTACACCCTCAAGGTCACCCCCCTGAGCGGGCTGTACGGCTCAGGCGTGACGTATACCCTGATCGCCTTCGTGCCCAAATACCTCTATTTACCTGTCGTCGGTAGGTGAGGTAGCTCGGGTTTCCAAACCCGAGAGAGCGCTGCGCCCGCCGGTGACCAAGGTCGCGGCAATAAAAACACAAAGCCCGGCCTTCGCCGGGCTGGGGGTTGAGTAGCTCGGGTTTCCAAACCCGAGAAAGCGCCGGCCCGATATAACCCTGTCCATGGAACCGGCTTTTGCCGAAAAGGAGACCCACGCAGGTGGGTCTTTGTGCGTCTGTAGGTGCAGCTTTAGCTGCCACCGGCCCGGTCAAATCGCTTGGGTTTCTACGCCGGGGGTCTGCTGGCCAGGCGTATTCCCGGCTTTGAAAGCCGGGCTACAGACTGGCTGCGCCTGCCGGCGACCGAGGTCGCGGCAACAAAAACACAAAGACCCACCTTCGTGGGTCTCCATTTCGATACAGACCGATTCCGTGAACAGGATTATGCCTGGCAAATGTTTCGGATTTGAACCCCAAGCCACATAGCCAACCCCCGTCCCGCCTCCCGGCCTTCGCTGGGCTAAGAGTTTGGGTAGGGTAGCTCGGGTTTCCAAACCCGAGAAAGCGCCAATCAACCAAAACCCCGGTTAATGGAACTGGTTTTCGCCGAAAAGGAGACCCACGCAGGTGGGTCTTCGTCTACGCGTAGGTGCAGCTTTAGCTGCCACCGCTTCGGGCATAACGCTTGGTTTTCTACGCCGGGGGTCTGCCGGCCAGGCGTATTCCCGGCTTTGAAAGCCGGGCTACAGGCGAGCTGCGCCTGCCGGCGACCAGGGTCGCGGCAACAAAAACACAAAGCCCGGCCTTTGCCGGGCTGGGGGTAGGGTAGCTCGGGTTTCCAAACCCGAGAAAGCGCGGGCCCGATATAACCCCGTCCATGGAACCGGCTTTCACTGAAAAGGAGACCCACGCAGGTGGGTCTTCGTGTGTCTGTAGGTGCAGCTTTAGCTGCCACCGGCCCGGACAAATCGCTTGGCTTTCTAACCCAGGGGTCTGCCGGCTGGCACATACCCGGCTGCGAAAGCCGGGCTACGGGGACGGGTGTCATCCTTGACACCCCGCACCTGACACTTCCCTCATCCCGCCATAAAGGCGATCGAGATCGTGCCGGGACCGGTGTGGGCCCCCACCACCGGGCTGACCTCACTGAGAATGCCTTCGACGGCATTGAACTGTTTGACCACCCGCTCCAGCAGGGATTGGGCCAGCTCGGGTACGTTGGCGTGGAAGACCGATACCCGTACCGGGGTATGCCCGTCGATATCCTGCTCGCAGCGCTGGATCATGCGCTCGATGGCCTTGCGCTTGGTGATCACACTCTCGACCAGCTCGATCTTGCCATCGCGGATCTCCAGCAGCGGTTTGATGCTCAAGGCGGTGCCCAGAATGCGCCGGGCGCTGTTGATCCGCCCGCCGGCGGCCAGATATTTGAGCGTATCCACCGTAAAATAGACGCCAATTTTCGAATAAGCGCTTTCGGCAACCGCTTTACATTCGGCCAGGCTGGCGCCTTGCTCGGCGGCCCGGGCGGCGGCCAGTACCTGGAAGCTGAGCGCCATCGAAACCAGGCGGGTATCGATCACTTCGATCGGCCGGCCGGGAAATTCGCTTTTGGCCTGCAAGGCCGAATACAGTGTTCCGGAAATGCCTTTGGAAATCGGCATAACCAGCAGCTCGTAGCCCTGATCGAGCAACTCTCTATATTTGTCCGAGAATTCCTGCACCGAAATCTGGCTGGTGGTGGGCAGGCTGTTGGCATTTTCCAGGCGCCGGTAGAATTCGGACGCCTGAATATCTACCCCATCCCGGTATGAATTGCCTTCCCAGAGCAGTGTAAGGGGAATAACTTCAATAGCATATTGTTTTACCAGGGAAAGCGGCAGGTAAGCGGTGCTATCCGTGATGATTTTGATTGGGGCCAACGACTTCTCCTCGTACTCCTGAAATTGGCTTGCAGCCGTACTACAATTTCACGCCTCTGCCCCCAAACTTAACTGAAAATGGAAACTCGCGAACAGGCGCCGGTCGAATCCCATTCCCAATAATTCCCGCTTGTGGAGACGGCAGCTTAAACCATACCAGTCCTTAATATAACCCGAGATGCAAGTCTTTGCAAAGGTATCTGGCCGGCATGTACAGTTAATTGTGACTAAAATAGGAAATGAGTAACTAAAGCCTGTACGTGATTTTTATGGGCGCACCCGGGCCGCTCATTCCTCAGGTTTAGCGGAAAGCGAGCTTTTGGGCTCGGGAACATTTTTCTTGCGCCGCACCTCGCGCAGAAAATCTGGTGAATTCAACTTGCGTTCCAACAGATAGGTCAGGTAGTACTGTAAAATTTGCTCCAACTCCTGGCGGATGCCCGGCTCGATTTGCGCGCGCGAGGCTTCGATAAAAGTACTGCGCTGCAGATGGCGCAGGTATTTCAGCGCCGAAACCGAGATCGGTTTGGCCGCAGGTTCGAACGAACTGCAGCGCGGGCAGATGATTCCACCCAGTGCGGCCGAGAAAAACTGGTCCTCGGGCTTGATCTCGGCCCCGCAGTGCAGGCAGGTGCTCAACTGGGGCCGGAAGCCGAGCAGGTCCAGCAGACGGATCTCGTAATAGCGCACGCAGATATAGGGATCGTTCGGTAGGGCCAGGCGTGCCAGGGTTTCGGTCAGCAACTGGTAGATCAGCCGGTTGGGCCCTTCTTCGTAGCTGAAGCGGTCCAGCAGCTCGATCACGTAGCTGGCCAGGCCGATGCGCTCCAGGTCGTCGCGGATGGGCAGGTAGGCATTGATCGTCTCGGCCTGGGTCACGATCCACAGGTCGCGGCCGCGGGCCAGCATCAACTTGACCCGGGTGAAGGGCTCCAGGTGACCGGCTTTGCGCGAGCGTAAGCGGCGCACGCCTTTGGCCACCGCGCGCAGCTTGCCCTGCTCACGGGTATACAGGCCCAGCATCCGGTCGGCTTCACCCCAATCACTGTGGCGTAAGACGACCGCATCCACTCGCAGCGTACGTTCCTGGTCAGGCATGCATCCTCATCTTAAGATTCTATCATGGAGGCCCGGCAATCGCATGAATGCAACTTCTCCCAACCTTATGGAGCCGGTTCGCGTATAATCTTAGCGGAGGCGTCTTATGATAGCCATGCGGTTTCATCAGCCCGCCCCGGCCGGGCTGAATTCATTGCAAAAGATGGACCTGCCCGCACCGCAGCCGGGCGCCGGTCAGGTGCTGCTGCGGGTGCTGGCCTGTGGGGTCTGCCACACCGACCTGCACATCGTGGAGGGTGATATCCACCCGCCCAGGCTGCCGCTCACACCCGGGCACCAGGTGGTCGCCGAGGTCAGCCGGTTGGGTGAGGGCGTGCAAGGGTTGCGACCCGGCCAGCGCGTGGGCGTGCCCTGGCTGTACGGAGCCTGCGGAAAATGTGAGTTCTGCCTGCGCGGTGAGGAGAACCTGTGCCCGTACGCGCAATTCACCGGTTTTCACGTGGATGGCGGTTTCGCCGAATGGATGGTTGCCCGGGCGGATTACGTCCTGCCATTGCCGGACGCGCTGACCGACATGCAGGCCGCACCGCTGCTGTGCGCCGGTATCATCGGCTACCGCTCCTTGCACAAAGCCGACGTGAAGCCCGGTGAACGCCTGGGCCTGTTCGGCTTTGGCGCCAGCGCACACCTGGCCATCCAGGTCGCTCGCTACTGGGGCTGCGAAGTGTACGCGTTTACCCGCTCGGCCGAGCACCGCCGGCATGCCGAGTTGCTGGGCGCGGCCTGGACCGGCACGGCCGACCAGCAGCCGCCCAAACCGCTCGACCGGGCGATCACCTTTGCGCCGGCCGGCGGCTTGATCCCGCTGGCGTTGGAAAAACTGCGCCCGGGCGGCACCCTGGCGATCAACGCGGTGCACCTCTCGCCCATTCCGCAGATGGATTACGGCCTGATCTACGGTGAGCGCACCCTGCGCAGCGTGGCCAACGCCACTTATCAGGATGGGGTGGAGTTTGTAAAACTGGCGGTCGAAATCCCGCTCCACTCCAGCGTGAGCGAGTACCCGCTGGAGGGGGCCAACCAGGCCTTGCTGGATTTGAAAAACAGCCGCTTGAACGGGGAGGCTGTCCTGCGGATCGCCGCATAAATGAGGGTATGTTTGTGTGAAGCGCAAACATGCCCTCATTTATGCGACCCGGTTTGAGTAATTTTGGATACAATAATAGAAGCAATCCGGTAACTTCTCAGCTCAACGGGAAAGAAAACCGAATTTGAGAAGTTTCGCAATTGGTCACTGTAGCTGCCCTGGCGAAAGCAGCGCGTTCATTGATATAGCCGCAGGGAGGAAATAAGCCGCGCAATGGCCGCCAGGCCATTGAGAAAATATTGTTACATTCTGGCCTTACCGGTAGATGCGTCGTTGCCCGCACCGGGCCTTCCATCCAAGAAACCATCGCAGCTTGAGGTCGGGGATATGAGCGCCAGAACCTGGTTTACAAACGAGCATCGTACTCAATATGAGTTTATTTCAACGCGGGTGGCCCATTTTTGCCGCCATCTGTGGATCTTGAGCCTGGTGGTTGCCCTGGCCGCGGGATTGGTCTTGCTGGGGGTTGTGCTTCTCCCGGTCGCGGCACAGGACCCGGCCGGTGCAGCGGAGTGGACCTGGCTGCCGCTGGGATCAAACCAACCCCAGGACAGCGATCCGTCGGTGACGGTGCAGGCATCGACCAACCGGGCCGTCGATTTGCATGTGTCCGTCCCGGGCATCTTGGCCCGCGGCGTCCCGGACGGGGTGGGCGCGCTGATCCAATTGGAGGGCGACGGGTTCGATCAGGCTGGCCAACCCGGCGCTCCGGACCTGCCGGTGCTGCGCCGCAGCCTGGAAATCCCGGCCGGCGCACAGCCCACCTTGCAGGTGTTGGACGGCGACTTTGTGGATGTGGACCTGGCTTCGGCCGGGCTGGCCGGTTTGATCCAACCGGAGCAGGCGTCTCAATCCAGGTGCGGCCCGGGTGCTGACCCGCTCCCTGGGGATACTTCGCTCTATTCCGCGGATGCGTTCTACCCGGCTTCACCGGTGGGGGTGGAGGAGCAATTCACCGTCCGCGGCCGGCACGGCCTGACGGTGGTCTTGCGGCCGCTGGCCTACAACCCGGTCCGGGGAATCCTGCGCATCTACACTTCGCTGGACGTACGGGTGAGTTTTAACGCACCGGTCAATGCCCAAACGAGCGCCAATACCACCCTGGGTGAATTGGCCGTGTTTTCGCCGCTGCTTGAGCGGACTTTCTTGAACGCCACCCCCAGGATCGCCGACACATCGCTCGACAGTGCTGCGCCCCGTTACCTGATCGTAAGCGCGGATGCTTTCGCCGGTGGCCTGGACGGCCTGGTGGCCCTCAAGCAGTCGCAGGGCTTTCAGGTTACCCTGAAAAAGCTGTCCGAAACCGGGACGAGCGCCGCGCAGATCAAGGCGGCTATCGCGGCCCAGTACCAGGGCGCCGATCCGCCTGATTACCTGCTGCTGGTCGGCGATAGCGACACCCTTCCGGCCTGGCCCAGCCAGAGCGGCGACGGTTTCACCACCGACCTGTATTACGCTACCATGGATGGGGCCAGCGATTACCATGCTGACATCCTCACCGGCCGGTTGCCGGTGCGCAGCGCTGACCAGCTCCAGGCTGTGATCGAAAAATTGCTGGCCTACCAGGACGCCAGCGGCAGCGAAGCCTGGGTCAATAAAGCCGCCTTCCTGGCCAGCGACGACCAGGCTTATTATTCTGTGGCGGAATCGGCGCACGATTACCTGATCGATACCTACTTCCAGGCCGCCGGATACAGCGGAACCTTTCCCGATGATCCCCAGCCGGGTGGCGACCGGCTGTACGCCCAAACCTACCGGGCCGGCAGCGCTCAAGTGCTGGACGCGCTCAACGATGGGCGCAGCCTGGTGATCTACATGGGGCACGGGTCGAGCAGCGCCTGGACCGGCCCGAGCCTGACCCAGGCCGACGTGCGCGGGTTGAGCGGGACGCCGGTGGCGCTGGTGGCGAGCTTTGCCTGCCAGACGGCCAGTTTCGGCGTGGCCGAGTCGCTGGCCGATACCTGGGTTATCCAGGCCGGGACAGGGGCTTTGGATTACCTGGGGGCTTCGTCCAATTCGTACTGGAATGAAGACGCCGTGCTCGAAAAAGCCATGGGAGAGGCCTTCTTTGGCTCATCCCAAGTGACCGGTGTGGTCTATCAATCCGGGTTGAGTGTGCTGGACGCCTGGTCCGCCAGCCCGGCCATGCGCCGTTACTATCACGAGATCTACCAGCTCTTTGGTGATCCCAGCCTGGAAGTGCTGACCGGCCCCAAGCCAAGCGATTTCCGCCTGGCAGTCCAGCCGGGCAGGCTGGCGGTGTGCACCGGATCGAGCGCCAGTACAGACGTCCAGCTTTCGATCTTTTCCGGCAGCCCGGAGGAGGTGACGCTGGCGGTCCAGGGACTGCCGGCCGGGCTTACGGCCGGGTTTACCCTTAACCCGGTCAGCCTGCCGGGGACCAGTGGACTGAGTTTATCGGCCGGTCAGTCGACCCCGGCAGGCAGCTACCTGCTGCAGATCAACGCCAGTAATCACGCCTCCAGCCACCAGGCCGGTCTCGACCTGGTCGTTAATGATGAGCTCCCCGCCCAGGCAGTCCCATTACAGCCGGCTAACGGCAGCAGTGCGGTCGAATTGCAGCCGGCCTTTGCCTGGGGACCGGCCACACAGGCAGTGACCTACAGCCTGCAGGTGGCCACCGATGCCGGCTTTAGTGACCTGGTCGTGGAGGAAAAAGATATTGATGGCACGGATTTCAGCCTGAGCGCAGACCTGGAGCCGGGCCGGGAATATTTCTGGCGGGTGCAGGCGCAGAATGCCTGCGGGCAAGGGCCTGTCTCGCTGCCGGCTCGCTTCATTACCCGCCCACGGGCCGGCGAGTGCCAGCCGGGGACCACCCTGGTCCAGGTCTATGGACAGGATTTCGAGGGTGCGGCGGCGGGATGGACGGCCGGCGGCAGCCCGGATCCCTGGGGGCTGAGCGACGAAGTTGGGCATAAGTCGGGCCAGGCCTTTTACACGCCGGCGCTCCACGGCCCGGGCCTGGCGGACCTGGCCGGCCCGCAAATTCAACTGCCGCAGGGCGTGGTCGCGCCTTTCCTCGCCTTTTGGACCCGATACGAATTTGACGCTGCCAGCGGTACCTGTGTCAACGGCGGTTATCTGGAGGCCAGCGACGATAACGGCCAGACCTGGCAAAAAATCTCTCAGGACGAGCTGCTGGTCTCTCCTTACGATGGCACCTTGAGCAGCGCCTTCGATAACCCCCTGGGCGGCGAGCAGGCCTGGTGTCGCAGCAGCGATTGGACACGCGTGGTCGTCGACCTGGGCGCCTACGCCGGGCAGGCGATGCGGCTGCGCTTCCGTCAGGGCCTCATCAGTGCGGCCAACGACTGGGGCTGGGCCGTGGATGACCTTCAGGTAGCCTATTGCAGCCCGGCCGGCGACCGCTACCGGGTGGACCTGGCCGCGCCGGAAACGTCCCGGGTGGCGAAGCCGGGCGAGCAAGCAGTTTTTAACCTGGCGGTGACCAATACCGGCCAGGAAGCGACCACTTCACAGCTTGCTGTGGAACCCGCCGTTTGGGAAGTGGCCGTGACGCCCGGGCAGGTTGTGCTTGGACCCGGAGAGAGCGCAGCGGTAGCGGTCAGCGTGCACCTGCCGGCCGACGCCCTGCCCGGCCAGATTACCACCATCCGGTTGGTAGTCCAAAGCCTGGACGACCCAATCGCCTGGGATACGGCCGCTTTGGTCGTGGAAGTGCATCGCTATGGAATCGGCCTGGCGGCGGATAGGTTCTCGGCCCGCGCCAAACCGGCGGAAACGGTCGAATTCGCGCTGCGCGTGCAAAACAGCGGAAATGCGCCCGAAACCTTCGACTTGAGCGCCGTTTCCCAATCCGGCTGGCCGGTGGACCTGGCCGGGTCGCTGGATTTACAGCCCGGGGAGGAGCGCGAGGTCGTGCTGACGATCACCGTCCCGACAAATACGCCCGGGGGCCGCCGCGACGACGTCACCTTGCGCGTTTTTCCCCACGGCGCAGACGAAGCCGGGCAATCCCTGACGTTTACGGTGCTGGTCGCGGAAGGGAAAATTTATTTACCGGTGGTGGAGAGGTAAGCGTACCCAACCAGGCCTGGACTTCGGCCGGGCCGGGCAGGCGGTAATCGGCGCGGGTGGAGGCGGAATCGGGGCCGACTTTGATGGCCACACCGCCCAGGGATTGGATCACCGCGAAGGCCTCTTCATCTTTATCGTCGTCGCCGATGTACACTGCCTGGATCGCCTCGGGGGATTGGTTGGCCAGGATCCAGCCGACCGCCAGGCCCTTGTTGGCCGTGACCGGCGCCAGCTCGAGCAGCCGTTCGCCGTCCAGGACGCGGAAGATCTCGCCGGAGGGGTGTACTGCTTTGATCGCCTCCCGGGCGGCATCCAGCACATCCCGGGCTTCGTCCAGGTCGGGGTATCGCGCGTGCAGGGCCAGGGCCCAGTCCTTGTCCTCGATATAAAAGCCAGTGTGCCCGGCGATCAGGTTTTGCCAGGCCGTTTTAAGCTGATCCAGTACCGGACGAACCTGTTCGTATTCGGCCCGGTAAATGGTTTCTTCTCCCGGCAGAGCCATCTCGATGCCGTACGTGCCGGCCAGAAAAAAACCTTCGACCGGCACCAGCTTTTGAATGTGGCTCAGCCGGCGGCCGGAGATAATGGCCGGAAAAAGGTTCTTCGTTAACGAGATCCGCTCCAGCAAAGCGATGACCTGCGCGTCCGGCGTAACCACGTCCGGGTTGGGGGCAAAACCGGTCAGGGTGCCGTCGTAATCCAGGAACAGGCGCGCGACCGGCGCTTTGCGAATGTCTTTGGCGAGCTGCTCCAGTCCATCCGCGCTCATTCGTTCCAGCCCTCCAGCAAAGGCAGCAAGTCGCGCCGGAAAATTGCCGGCCAGGTATAGTTCTGGCGCACACGCTTGCGCAGGCGCAGGGCCGGGTTATCCTCTACCCAGGTGAGCACGTCCATGGCCAGGCGTTCGGCGCCGGTATATTCGCCAAACACAAAAACGTCTTCCAGGGCCAACTCGACCGCCGCCGGTACCCCGGTGCAGACCACCGGCATGCCGCTCAAACCGGCTTCCAGCACCGGCATGCCAAAGCCCTCGCGGTGGCTGGGCATAAACATCACGTCGCAGACGCGGTAGAGCTCGGCCACCACGTCCTGGTCGATGGTGTAAGGCACACCGGCCTGGGGGCCGCATTCGTAAACAAAGCACATTTCGTTTTCCAGGCCCATTTGCTGGCGCTTCTGGCGCAGCTCTTCATAATAAGCCAGGCTGTCCGGGTCGTGCGGATCGGGCGGGCCGGTCAGCACCAGCCTGACCTGGCAGCCGAGGGCTTTCAATGCGGCCAGAAAATCCAGCGCATATTCGACGTTCTTGGCGCGGGTCACCCGCACCGGCATGAGCAGGTTCAGGTCGGCTTCCCATAAACCCAGGTGGTCGGCCAGCCGGCGGCCCTGGCTGGAAAGCCCAAGCAGGCCGGGCGCATCCACGCCGTTATAGGCAATATGCACCCGATGGGCCGGCAGGCCAAACGAGTCGCACACTTCCTTCTGGCGGGCCATCGAAATGGCCACGTAGGTGACGTTCTGGTGCGGGGTTTTAAGCAGGTTCCAGGGATAGCGGTCGTAAACCTTGCTGCGCGAATGCGGGCTGGTCCAGGTCAGGTCGTGGCACCAGGCCACCGCGTGGCGCAGGGCCCCGCTGTCCAGGAGTTGGAACAAGGCGGCCGTCAGGGGCAGGTTGAAATGCTTGCTGAAAATGTTATGGACGATTAAATGGTCCAACCCGGATACGACCGGTTCCAGGGTCTGGGCGAGTTGTGTTTTTACGGCCTCGAACTCGCCGGGCAGAACACCCCGGTCGAGGGATTGAGCCAGGGCCAGGATCTGCGGGTGCTGTGAATCGATTTCGGGGATGAGCACCCCCTCGGCGCCGTCGACGACCTGGTCCGGCTGGCCGCGCCCGGTGATGATGGTCAGGGGCAGATTGTTGTGGACAAATTGGGCGGCGTGGGCCTGAAGGACTGCCTCTACACCTCCTACCACCGGGGGGACAGAATAATGCAGGATGCCAGTCTTCATGTTGGGTGATTTCCTTTAGGGTTACAGATCAAGCTCTTGAATCTGTCCAATCTGATTCAGGAACCAGGTGTTGATGTCGTTTTCTTCGATGATGCTGCGCAGGCGGTTGGCGCGCAACTTGCGTTCTTCTTTATCCATGGTCAACGCCTGGTGCAAGGCTTCGGCGGTGGCGTATACATCGCAGGGCGAGATCACCAGCGCGCCCGATTCCAATTGCTGGCGGGCGCCGGTCCGTTCGGAAAGCACCTCGACCCCGTCGCGTTGGTTGACGATCGGGCCTTCCTTGGCCACCAGGTTCATCCCATCGGCGATCGAGTTAACCAGCAGGACGTCGTAAATTTGCAGGGCGGCTATCGCGCGTTGATAATTATCCCCCAATAACAATCGCACCGGCTCCCATTCACTGGAGCCGTAGGTGGCGTTGATCCAACCGGCGGCCGCGTTGAAATGATCGTGGTAATTCTGATATTCTTCGACTTCCATCCGCGAAGGTACCAGCAAGGCCAAAAAGCGGACTTTGCCGCAGTGTTCCGGGTGTAACTCCAGCATTTCGCCAAATGCCTGGAAACCGCGCACGATGTTCTTGCTCGGCTCGGCCCGGTCCACCCGCACGATAATCTGCATGTCGCCGGTTTCTTCTTCGAACTGGGTGCGATATTGGGCTACTTCATCCGAGGTGGCCAGTTTTTTGAGCGCGTTCACGTCCAGCGAGATCGGGAAATCGCGCACGAAGGTGCTGTGATTGCGGTACCAGATACGCCCTTTGCGATAACTGGTAAACGAGCGAGGCAGGTAGGTTTCGGCGGTGCGGATAAAATTCAGGCCATCGTCGCGGGTCTGAAAGCCCAATAAATCCACCGCGGTCAGCCCTTCCAGGATCATCTGGCGCATGCCGGCGGGCAGGAAGCCCCAATCTTCCGGGCCGGGCCAGGGAATGTGGACAAAGTGGCTGATGGTATAGGGATAACGCCGGCCGAGCAAAGAGCGCAGTTGGCGCGCGACCAGGTACAGTTGATAGTCTTGCAGCATTACCAGGGCCGGCTTGTCCAGGGCGCGGATCAGGCGGGCCAGCGTCTGGGCAAACTGGCGGTTGACTTCCACGTAGCCCTTTTCCCAGGCGTCCCAGGTGCTGCGGGTGATATTGGGAGAGGAGATGAAATCCCACATAGAATGCTGCAAAAACCACAGCAGCGGGTTGGCGATGACGTTATAGTAGCCTTCGTAGGCTTCCTGATCGACCGAAACCAGGTGAAGGTTGATCGAGCGGCCTTCTTCGGCTAACTGGACCTGCCCGGAGGACCAGTTTTTCTCCAGGTCGTTGTTGGCGGCGGCCACCCAACTGACGTCGACGTTGTGGGCCAACCCCAGCAAGGCCGTCACCAGGCCGCCTCCGCTGCGCTGCATCTCCAGGCCGCCATCTTCACCACTGGAAAAACTGACCGGGCCACGGTTGGAAACGATGATGAGCGCACGGTTATCCAGCAGCGCCTGTAAGGACGCCGCTCTGGATTCCGCGGCGGCCGGGTCGAGAATCATTTCACACCACCCTCTCGGCTGGCCTGAATGGCCAGGTCGATAAACACGGCCGAGGACCAGCCAAACGTGTTGGCTGCCTTCGTCGGGGGTGTGCCGTCTTCGGCGTTGTAATATTCGTAGATATCTTTCTGGGCCATAATCATCTCCAGGGTGCGCTGGCGTAACTCATTAGCCAGGTCGAACTCCTGCACCTGGCGCAGCGCTTCGATAAAGAAATAGTTAATATTGGCCCAAACCGGCCCGCGCCACATCACTTCGGGGTCATAGTGCGGATCATTGCGGGCGACCGTGGGAATGACGTAATTTCCCCAGAATTCTTCCGGGTTGCGCAGGTGCTGCAAGAGTTTGGTGCGGATATCCACGGGAAGCTGCCCGGTCCACAGCGGGTAAAGGTTGAAGGGCGTCACTACTTTGACGGGTTGGTCGTCCTTGAGCGCCCAGAACAGGCCGGCCTCGGGGTCCCAGAAATCTTTGATCATGCGCTGGACGATAGATGTCGCCCGGCGCCGCCACATGGCTCCTTCGGACGGCATGTTGAGCGTTTCGGCGATGATGGCCAATGAGCCCATCTGCACGCACAGGTAGGTGTTCAAGTCCGGCGATTCGACCGGCATGCCCTCGTCCCACAGGGGGCTGTTATCCAGGCCCGAGGAATAGGGGTGGTTGTACTGGGCCAACCCATCGCCGTCGTCGTCGTTCATCGAGAACCACCAGGCGTTCAACCGCACCAAGGGCATGTAGATCTCGCGTAAAAATTGATATCCGGGTCGATCTCGTGCAGCTTGACCGCGGCCCAGGCCAGGATGGGGGGCTTGGTCACCTCGCCCTGGATGGGATGATTGATCGAAGAGACGACGCCCTCGTCGAAAACGGCGTCCGGCAGCATGCCGTTCGGTAACTGGTGGGCAATCATGGCCCGGATCTGGTTGCGGGCCAGCTCGGCGTCCACGTGCCGGAAGGCCAGGGTGTGCATGGCGTTATCCCACAGCCACAGGCCCACGTAATTGAGCTTGGAGGGGGCCATGGCCTCATAGGTCACGCTGCCCAGCGGGCTGATCAGGTTATTGCCCATGACCCACCAGGCATAGGCATAGGTGCGTTGGAACTGGGGCAGCACCGGCGGAACCCGGTCGAACCAGCTTTGCCAGCGCTGCTCGGCGGAGGCAAAAGCCTCTGGGAAAGGCTTGAGGAGGCTGGCGGAGTGATCGTAGGGGTGAATGCTGATATCGATAGAAGCGTCCCCCTCCGAACAGACGTAGAATTCCACCTCGTAACCGCCTTCCACCGGGGTGATGCGATTATCCTGCATATCGCAGGAGGCCGAATAGGACACGTTACGCACCGACATGAACTTTCCGCCGGAGGGGGTGGCCTTCCAAAACTGGGGGAAAACGCGGAAGCGCATGCCCAGGCGGTTGGCCTGCGGTAAGCCAAAACTGAGGGTGCGGATGTCCTGGAAAACGATCTGGATATCACCCAGGCGGGTGTGCAACTGCAAGAGGTGCGGGTAGCTGGTGACCTCGAACTCAAGCTCCTGGCCTTCTTCGTCCAGGAACTGCAAGCCCTGGATGAACGGCGGGCGGTGTAAATAGGCCTCGATATCCGATTCGAGCTGGATCAGCCGCTCGGCCAGTTTGACATACAGCCCGTTTTGGTAAGGATAGCGAAAAACGAGTAAACGTGAACCGCGGTCACTGAAGGGCACGCGGGAAATATCGATATGGTTACGTAACAGCTCCAGATAGCCGGAGATGGGCATAGATAAATCGTTTCCTTCCGAGCGAAAATGCTCTTCTACAGGTACGGATTGAGTGTTTGTTTCGAGTGAGAATGTCCCCCGAAACAAACACTCAATGGATCATTTTTTCGTATAAATACTAAAGTAGTCTACCCCATCCATAAAGGGCTGTCAAACAAAGACAGAAGAGGGTGTTGAAAAACACCCTGCCCCTTAAAAATTTTGGGTATATACGGTGGGGCGGCAAAGCCGCCCCACCGTATATACCCCAACCTGGTGTTGAAAAGCGACTTTTTCAACACCCCGATCCGGTCATGATGCCTGGATCTTCAAATCTACGCTGCGCAGGGTTTTGCCATCCACCTCCCATAGTTCGTTGGCAAAACTTTGCAGGAAATAGCGGTCGTGGACCACGGCCAGGATAGCGCCTTTGAAGGAGCTCAGGGCCTGCTCGAAGCGCGTGCGCGAGGGGATGTCCAGGTGGTTGACCGGCTCGTCCAGCAGCAGCAGGTTACAGCCCTGCGAGACCAGGCAGGCCAGGGTCAGCCGCGAGCGCTCACCGTAGGAGAGCTTGCCGGCCGGGATGAACACGTCGTCGCCCTTGAAGAGGAACAGCGAGAGGAAGGCGCGCGTCTCGGTCTCGGCCATCCCGCTGATTTTTTGCAGGGTCTCGAAGGCGTTGAGGCCGGGGTCCAGGTTTTCCTGTTCCTGGGCCATGTAGCCCAGGTGAGCGTTGCTGCCCAGGCGCACCCGCCCGGCCAGCGGCTCGATTTGCCCGGTGATGGTGCGCATCAGGGTCGTTTTTCCGCAGCCGTTTGGCCCCACCAGGGCGGTGCGGCTGCCGGCCCGCAGCACCAGGTTAATGTCTTCCAGCAGCACGTTTTCGCCGTAGCCCACCGAAAGCCCTTCCAGGACGATCGCGTCCCGCCCGGTGACGCCGCTTTCGTGGAAATCCAGCTTCATTTCCCAGGTCTGGGGCGGTTTATCCACCCGGTCTTCGG
This sequence comes from uncultured Chloroflexia bacterium, assembly GCA_963704755.1. Lineage (GTDB taxonomy): Bacteria > Chloroflexota > Anaerolineae > Anaerolineales > Anaerolineaceae > Bellilinea. Next base: position 2,235,044 of record OY969938.1, on the reverse strand, counting down.
TCAGCATTTTTTCGATGCGTTTCTCGATATTTTTCGCTTTTTGGACCGATTCTTTGCCGCGGTTGGCGAAAAACCCGGCGGCGAACTTGTCGCCCTGGGCAGGGTCGGCCTTGCCGCCCTTGTGGGCGCGGGTCAGCGAGCGCATGTGTGCAGAAGCGGACCGGAGACGGCCGATTTCGTCCTGCTGATCGGTGTAGGCCTGCCATTGGTGTTCCCGGTCGGCGATTTTGGCTTCCAGGTAGTCGCTGTAATTGCCGATAAAGCTGCGCGCCGTGTGGGTGAACGGGTCGATCTCGACGATGCTGGTGGCGACCTGGTCCAAAAAGGCCCGGTCGTGCGAGACCAATAACACCCCGCCGCGGAAGTCGAGCAGCCAATCCGCGAGCCAGAGCAGCATCTCCAGGTCGAGGTGGTTGGTGGGCTCATCCAGCAGCAGGAGCTGCGGGTTGCTCAACAGCACGCCGGCCAGCGACAGGCGCGTCTTCTGGCCGCCGCTCAAGACGGCTACCGGCAGGTCGCCGGATAGACTGTCCAGCCCCAGGTTGGCCAGCACGGCCGGCCCGCGCCCGGCGGATTGGGAGGCCCGCTCGATGCCCGCCAGGGTGGCGTCGTATTCGGTTTGCAGATCGGCGCGTTCGGGCTGCTCGACCAGGGCGATGGCCAGGGTTTGCAGCCGGGCCGAAAGGGCTGGTAGATCGCCTTCGCAACGCTGCAGGAAGGTTTGCAGGGTATCCTCCGGCTCGAAGCCGGCGCCCTGGGGCAGGTAACCCACCGCCAGGGTAGAGGGGGTAAAGTGGATGGCGCCCGAATCAGCTTTTTCGTCGCCGGTGATGATGCGCAGCAGGGTGGTTTTGCCGCAGCCGTTGGGCCCTACCAGGCCAACCCGTTCCCCGGCGTTGACCGTAAAGGATACTTGCGAAAGGATCGTTTCGATCCCGAATTTTTTGGAAATTTGATTGATGGTAAGCATGGCAACCTGTAGATTAAAACAAAAATCCGAAGGCAGTCGCCTCCGGATGGAAATTTAAAACCGATGAGTACTACCTGAAAGACACGTTAATTTACAGATTGCGATCCGTCATTTCCACTTCCTTTTCTAAGTACCTTGAAGTGAGTATATCATAGAAAGAAGGGGAGAGAAAAGAGAATAGAGACAGAGGATAGAGAGAATAGAGAGAATAGAGAGTAGTTGATCAGGCAACGAGTGGATCGGGCAAAGAGAAAATGAGGCAACAATCATATTTCGGCAGCAAGGCACCCCTTCCCCTGTTTCTGGGGGAAGAGGCCGGAGGATGAGGGCAAGGGCCGGACGAATAAACCAGCGGGCTGGTTATGCCGAGGCTTCCCTCTGCCTCCTCCTAACCTCCCCCAAAATCCAAAACCAGGATTTTAGGGGAGGAATTTGGCTCTTCCCTCCAAATCGGTTTTTGATTTGGGGGGAAGCGGGGAAAGGGGGCAGAATGCCGGCCAAAAACGGCCCTCCGGCAGCAAGGCACCCCTTCCCCTGTTTCTGGGGGAAGGGGCCGGAGGATGAGGGCAAGCGCCGGCCGGTGAAGCGTCATGAAGCAAAGAGGCAATCAGTCGATGAGGCAATAATCACTTTTTAATCTTCATCATCTCGCGGCAGCGCTGCTGACCCAGCCCGGTCAGGGCATTAGGCCCGTCCGCCTTGGCGTCTGCCTGGTTGAAGAGCTTAATGGCCTCTTTGTATTTACCCTGTTGTTCCGCTGAACAAGCCCTAAGCATGAATGCGTTATAGGCTGCGTAGGGCTGGGAGGATTTTTCCAGTTCGCCGGCGATGGCTTCCGCTTTGGCAAAATTCTTCAGGCTGAGGTAACGCTGGCCGAGACTGGCTTTAAGACTTACGTTGCCGGGCAATTCCTCCAGCCCTTTTTCGAGCGTGGCGATGCTTTCATCGAGTTTCCCCTTACCGGCCAGGCTCATGGAGACCGCCGACCAGTAACGGTCTTCCCTGGGGTTCAACGCGAGGGCTTTTTCGAAATTCTTCAGGGCAGCGTCCTGTTTGCCGTCTGTAGAGAGAAAGACTCCTTCCATATAAAACCGGCGGTCTTCGGTGACCTCCGTCCAGCCGGCCGTCTGGGCGAATTTCTGCATACGCTCTTTCTTGCTCAATGGAGGAGTTTTTACTGCCGGGGCAGGGGCAGGCGGGGACATTTTTGCGGGTTTGGGAGCCGGTTGCGGCCGGGTTTTCGCAGGAGCGGCCTTGTTTTTTGCGTTATCGACCTTTAGAACTTCTCCGCGCATTTGGGTCCCCTGTTGGGAGAAGGCGAAATAGATTGGCTCGCTTTTCGCAATGAATTCTTTCCCGCTGTCGTCGAAAATCTGGACGTTGAACTGTAAATTTCGGTTTCCATCGGACTGGTCCAGTTCGGCGTAGGGTAGAAAGAGGATGTAATCGTTGAACAGGGCGTCTTCGAAGTCCGGCGTACAACTGCTCCCCACGCAGACATGGCCTGTAGATGTATTGAATTTGTTGTTCAAATCGACCAAACCATTGCCCTGTTCATCCCGGAAATAGGCCAGTACACCGCAAGAAAATCCCTTGCGGTGTTGGATGGTGAAGCATAACCTGATCTGGATACCGGGCTGGCCGGATTGAAAAACGTTATGAGTCACTTCCATGCTTTTAATGGTTGCGCTGGCCGGAATATTCGGCACCTGAACCGGTTTGTTTTCTACTTGCTGCGCCGGCTTTTGCGGCGATTCGGTTTTCTTGGGCTGTACCGGGGCCGATATGGATTTTTTTCGATTACGGATTTCCCAGGCCATGGATTGGATTCGTCTCAATTCGATCAATTCAGGCCACTTATCCCCATCCTTCGTGTTCCCGCGCTCAATCACTTTGGCGAGGTAACGCTCTGAACATTTCCACCATTGGGCTTCAATTCTATTCAGCTCATCCCGATCAGGAAAATTGATATCCCTGAAGAAGGTGATGGTCAATTTGGTTTGCACCCTGGTGACCGTGGTGTTCATATTGGATCCCCAGCTATGGTTGGTCTGGTAGCCTGAAAAGGCGGTGGTGTTTGTATGGGGATGATAGTACGCGTTGCCGAACATGCTGCCGCTGCCCATGTTGCTCGAGAATCCCATCGATTCGTTAACCACCTTATCGACCACTTCCTGCATGTTTTGCACCTGCCAGCCATAGGCAGCCAGCCAACTGGTGTAATAGTTCTGATCGACGACTCTGGCTTTGACCACCTTGTATTCGTATTGCGTCATCATATCATCCTTTTAATATCGGTCGTTAGGTCGGGTGAGGGATAAGTACCGGGTGACAGGTGTCAAATGATAGGTGTTGAGTGTCAGGTGTCACGTGTCAGGTTTTTGAGAATGGGTGCCGTTAGGTAACGAGATAAAAATTCGCCACGAAAATCTCAGCACCAGGGTTCACTGGATACCACAGACTTGACACCTGAAACCTGACACTCGACACCTGACATTTGACACCTGGTACCTGACACATGGCGCCTGACACTAGGTTGCAGCCCCGCGCCAGCGATTCAGGACTTCTTGGATCTGGTATTTCACCTCGCTGCGCGCTTCCCAGCGTTCTACGCCGGCGTCCAGCAGCTTATCGTAATCGGTTTCGGTGTGGCGGATGTGGGCGATCACGGCCAGCGAGACGGCTTCTTCGTCCAGATTCTTGGCGCCGGCCGAGCGGCCAACCCGCCCGCTGTACTTCTGGCAGGCGAATTCGGCGATGGCCTGTTCGCGCCCGGCGGGACACGAAGGATAGAGTTCGCGTACTCGGCCGGCAAAGCTTTTAATGTATTCCTGGTCGAGTTCCTGGCGGCGTACGGCTTCGCGTTCCCGGCGACGCTCGCGAGCGTCCGCGTCGGCCAGGCATTCCTCTTCGGCCTGTTGCAGGCCTGCCTCTTCTATAAGCAAACCCTGGCGTTCATAGTGTTTGCGGTTGCGGCTCCATTCCAGCACCACGGCCGAAAGGGTGGAATATTTTTTGGCCCGGCGGGTCAGGGCGGCGTTACCGGAGGGGAGGAAGATCAGGTGCGCCAGGTCGGCACAGTCGAGGCAGACGGGGCCTTTTCCTTCCACCAGGGTGATCCAGGAGTGGCGGGCGAGCTTTTCGCCACATTCGCTGCAGACTGCCTCATTGGAAATGATGAAGACTTTCAGTTCCATAGCAGATTTTTGGGTTTAGCGGGGAAGCTGTTGGCTGTTAGCTTTTGGCTGTTAGCTTTTGGCTGTTAGCTTTTGGCTGTTAGCTTTTGGCTGTTAGCTAATAGCAGTTAGCCGTTGGCTTTTAGGCAAGCAGGTACATTTGTTAATTGGGCTGGTGCTTTTCGGGTTGGCCAGATGTTGGGTTGAGCGGACGATACGGCAGCTTAGTCGTCAAAAAAAGCTCAACCCAACCTAAGATTAAAGTTTGACCGGTCTTTTTAAATCTGTGTCCATCCGGGTCTATCTGTGGTCCGTCTTATGCAGGTCAGGAATTGATTTCGAAGCTGGTGGTGATTTCGGCGACGCCGCGGATGGTGGCCGAGACGGAGCAGTATTTTTCTTCCGAGAGCTTGATCGCCTGGGTCACGGCTTCGGGGGTCAACTTGTCGCCGCGCAGCTTGTACAGCAGATGGATCTTGCGGAAAGGCCAGGGCGGTTCTGTATCCTGTTCGCCGGTTGCGCTGATCTCGAGCGAGGTCAGTTCGATGCGTTTCTTGGCAAGAATATCGACCACATCCACGGCCGTGCAGGAGGCCAGCGCCACCAGCAGCAGCTCAGAGGGCTTCATGCCAACCCCATCATCGGGGGTGGAGAGTACGACGGAGTGTTGGGTCGAGTCGATGCCGACGAATTGTTTCGATCCGATCCAGCGAACAGTTGTATTTGCCATAAAAAACCTCCGGGGAAGAGAAGAAAGAATAGAGAGTAATTGATGAGGGGAAAAGGCAACAAGTAATGAGGCGATAAGGTTAAGGGGAGTGGATCGGTCTGGAGACCGGGCCGATCGCTTTGACCAATCGGATGGGTTTTTAGTGTGCAATCCATTTACACAATTCGTTTGACATTCTCAGGGAAGAGTAGCCTTATTACCTCGTTGCCTTGTTGCCTTATTGCCTCGTTGACTATTGTACCCCTTCCCATTTCATTCCCTAATTCACTAATCCCTAATCTCTCTTCCCTTATCTCTCCTCTTTCAAATCATAGATAAAATTGGCCATGGTTTCGCGTTCGTGCCAGCCTTTTTTCTTGTAGAATTCGCGCTGGTACGATTCGCGCGTGCGCCCGTTGACCAGCATCAGGCGCGAGCAGCCGTGCGCCCGGGCCTCGTCGCAGGCGCGGGAGAGCAGCATGCTGCCGATGCCAGCGCTGCGCATAGCCTTGTGCACAAATAGCTCAGAAATATATCCTTCCGTCCCCTCCAGAAACAGGTAAGGCAGCCAGTGGATCGACAGATAACCGACGATCGTACCGGTTCCGGTTTCAGCGACCAGCATCAGGTGACTCGCGTCGGCCAGGCATTGTTCCAGCGCCTGGCGGACGCTGGCCTGCAACGTTTCGGCGGGCATCTCCATCAGGTAAGTGAACCAATCCACACTGCGCAGAATTTCCCCCAGTGCGGCAGTATCATCGATGGTAGCTGTACGAATCGTGATTTCCATTTCTGCTCCCCGGTTTGGTCCAATTGTTTTGTAAAGCAATCACAAATTAAAATTGTAATTACTCAGCTACTGCAGAGGATTAGGGTGTTTTTATTATTTTTTGCGCGCGAAGCGCGCAAAAAATAATAAAAACACCCTCACCTTGCGCACTTGCCTGAGCACTTACTTGAAATAATTCTACAGGAATTTTTCGCCGGTTGCCGGATTTGTTTCTTAGAGTTTCATTATTATCCAGCCTGGCAGGCTGCGGCAGTCACCTGAGATCGTCCTTTCGAATGCTTTTAATGGTTCGGACCGGTGGTCAAGAAACCCGAATTCGAGGTGACGGCGAGGGCTTTGCCCTCGCCGTCACCTCGAATTCGGGAACTTTGTGTGCTTTAACGGGCGTAGCGCTGTTCCTTCCACACGTCGGCTTCATTGTGATAGCCGGCTTCTTCCCAGAAACCGAGCTTGTCCGCGGCCAGGAACTCCAGCCCGCGCAGCCACTTCGCGCCTTTCCATAAATAAGGCGTGCGCAGATCGTCCCGGCCGGGGATCGCGCCGATCACGCCGCGCAGGGGATAACCGTGATCCGGGGTGATCGGCTCACCTTCGAAGTGGGTCGCCAGCAGGAAATTTTCGGACAGGGCCACGTCCACGGGCAAATTGACCGTAAAGCCGTACTCGGCGTGCTGCAGGAGAAAATGGGCGTCCGGCAGAAGCTTGAAGACGCCTTCATCCAGCATGGATTTCAGCGAGACGCCTTCCCAATCGGTATCCAGCTTGGACCAGGCCGTCACGCAATGCAGGTCCATGTGGATCTTACTCTTGGGCAGGCGGTTGAAGTCCGCCCAGGTGAGGGTCACTTCCTTTTCCACCTGGCCCCAGATGCGCAGCGTCCAGGTGTCCAGGTTGGTGCGGGGCACCGGCCCATATTGCAGCACCGGGAATTTGTTGGTCAGGTATTGGCCCGGCGGCAGGCGGCCCTGGCTGCGGGCGTTTTCTTCATCTTCTTTGCGACGGAATGGATTGAACATAATGGGCACCTCCAGGAGCCAGATTGTTAGCCCCGTAATTTTATTTTTAGGGATGCCAAAATTATACTAGATTGGTAGGAATTGTTTTGCGGTTTTGTGTAGGCTTGTTTTTGCCGGCGGAGCAAACTCAGGCGTAGGTTGGGTTCGGGCCAAAAAACGGTGTCGGTCGAGGGATATGACGTGGACCGGCACAGGCGTTGCCCGAACCCAACGTCCCGGCGAAGACGTTGGGTTGAGCTTGGCTGTGGTTGATGAGAACATTGGTTAAATCCGCTCAACCCAACCTACGTGGGGCATCTGTTTTTGTCATTGCGAGAAGGCGGTTTTTGCCGACGAAGCAATCTCATGCGTAGGTTGGGTTCGGGCCTCAAAATGGCACCGGTCGAGGGGTATAACGTGTACCGGAATAAGCGTTGCCCGAACCCAACATCCTGGTAAAAAAGTCAGGTTGAGCTTTGCCTTGGTTTATGGGAGCATTGGATAAATTCGCACAACCCAACCTACATTGGCTACCGGGTCAGCTTGGCGTAATACCGATAACGGTCGCCGCGGTAGAGGATTTTGACGAATTCGATCACCCGCCGGTACTGGGAATAGGTCACCCGTTTGCTGAGGAGCAGCGGGCTGCCTTCTTCGATCTGCAAGAGCATGGCCTCGCGCGGGGTAGCCAGGGTGACCTCCAGAGTCTCGTCCGCCTCGGTGGGGATGAGGTGAAACTTTTCCTGCAAGATCTGGTAGATCGAGCCGTTCGGCTCCAGGTCTGCGCGGGTGATGGTCTGGCCTTCCGGTAGAGAATAATAGGAGGTCTGGATACCCATGGGCAGGTCGTCGCCCAGGCGCAGGCGCTCGATGCGCAGCACGGCCGGCGTATCGGCCGGCAGCTCCAGGCGCTGCAAAATTTTGGCGGTGGGCTGGACCATGCCGATCTCCAGGATGCGCTGGCCGGGTTCCAGCCCGCGCCGCTGCATATCTTCGCTGAAGGAGGTCAGCTCGGAGATGCCTTTTTGCAGTTTTTGCGGCGAGACAAAGGTGCCCTTGCCGTGCTCGCGATATAAAAAGCCGTGCTTGACCAGCAGGTCGATGGCCTGGCGGATGGTAGTGCGGCTGACCGAATAAATTTCTTCCAACTGGCGCTCGGATGGGATGGGCTGGTGCGCCGCCAGCTCGCCGGCAGCAATGCGCTCACGCAGGATATTGGCAAGCTGGAAATATTTGGGGGCAAAATCGTTCGGATCGACAATATTCGGCACGTGGTTTCTCGTTATCCTATCATGTGGTTATAACCAGTTTCATTATCCCTGACGGGCCGGGCAAAGTCAAGTTTGAGTTGATGGGTGCCCATGGGTATTGGGACTTTCTCATGTTCACTGGACAAACCCTTTCTTGAGAAGGCCATGCCATGGGTATTGGGGCAAACATAGTTTGCCTCAATACCCATGTTAAAACATTCCTCGTTTTAGCGTAAAATAGTGGAATCATAAATTAACCGTAACTGCTCGGACCCTTGTTTCGTCCCCGCAAATATCTTGAATTTGGGTGTTCTACCCGACCTTCCGGGCAGTTAAATTAATCCTACGTTTACCCAGAATGGAAAGAGGGCCATGCAAGCACTGAAAGACCGCATCTTGAAAGAGGGCAAAAACCTGGGGGGAGGAATCCTCAAGGTGGATCATTTTATCAACCACCAGGTGGACCCACAATTAATGGACGCCTGCGGAGCCGAACTGGCGCGCAAGTTCGCCAACTGCGGCGCGACCCGTATTTTAACAGCCGAAATTTCCGGCATTGCGCCGGCCTTGATGACCGGCCTGCACATGGGCCTGCCGGTGGTTTACGCGCGCAAGTCCAAGCCGATCACCATGCCGGACCAGGTGTACCTGACCATCGCCCCCTCGCATACCCGCGGCCGGCCGACCGAGCTGATCGTTTCGCCCGAATTCCTGGGGCAGGGCGAGAAAATCCTTATCATCGATGACTTTCTGGCCTCCGGCGCCACCATCCTGGGGTTGGTGCGCCTGACCCAGGCTGCCGGCGCTGACCTGGTGGGCATCGGTGCGTTGATCGAGAAGACCTTCGAGGGCGGCCGGGATGCACTGGCTTACCTGGGCGTGCAGGTGGACGCGCTGGTTTCGATCGTCTCGATGATCGAGGGCAAAATCGTCATCGCTCCATGACCGATTCGATCGCCATCCTCGATTTTGGCTCGCAATATTCGCAGCTCATCGCCCGGCGGGTCCGCGAGGCCCAGGTTTACTGCGAATTATTCCCCTGGAATGCACCCGCAGAGCGCATCCTGGCCATGCACCCGCGAGGTTTCATCCTTTCCGGCGGGCCGGCTTCTGTATATGAAGAAAACGCGCCTTTCCTGCCGGACTACGTCCTGGAAGCCCAGGTGCCGGTGCTGGGGATTTGCTACGGCATGCAGGCGCTGACCCATTCGCTGGGCGGGCGGGTCGCGGCGGCCGGCGAGCGCGAGTACGGCCCGGCCGAGGTGGAGACGGTTTGCGCTAACCCGCTCCTGGCCCAGGGCCAGCAACCGGTATGGATGTCGCACGGCGACCGCATCGAGCAGCCGCCGGCCGGGTTCAAGGTGCTGGCCCGCAGTGCCAACAGCCCGGTGGCCGCCATGGGCGACCCGCAGCGCGGGCTGTACGGGGTCCAGTTCCATCCCGAGGTACAGCACACCCCCGGCGGCCCCGAAATCCTGCGCCGCTTCGCGGTGGAGGTGTGCGGCTGCCGCCCGGATTGGACGCCAGAATCGATCATTGCCCAGGCGGTGGAGCGCGTTCGCGCCCAGGTCGGTGACCGGCAGGTGCTCTCGGCCGTCTCAGGCGGGGTCGATTCGAGCGTGGCCACCGCGCTGGTGCAAAAGGCGATCGGCAGCCAACTGCGGGCCGTGTTCGTGGATACCGGCTTATTACGCCAGGGCGAACGCGACCAGGTGGAAATCGCTTTCCGGCACAGCCTGGGCGACCAACTGGCCGTGGCGGACGCTACCCAGACCTTCCTCTCGGCGCTCGAAGGGGTGAGTGAGCCCGAGCAAAAGCGTAAAATCATCGGCGCGACCTTCATCCGCGTCTTCGAGCAGGAAGCCCGGCGGGCCGGTTCGCCTCATTTCCTCGTCCAGGGCACCATTTACCCGGACGTGATCGAATCGGCGGCGCCCGAACGGGGCCAGGCCCAGCGGATCAAGTCGCACCACAACGTGGGCGGCCTGCCGGAAGACCTGTCTTTCGAGCTGGTCGAGCCGCTGCGCTACCTGTTTAAGGACGAAGTACGCCGGGTGGGCGAGGCGCTGGGCCTGCCGGCCGAACTGGTCTGGCGGCAGCCTTTCCCCGGGCCGGGACTGGCCGTGCGCTGCCTGGGCGATATCACCGCCGGGCGCCTGGCTACCCTACGGGCGGCCGACGCCATTTTTACGGACGAGCTGACCCAGGCCGGCCTGCTGGGTAAGAATACCCTGGACGCACCCGAAAGCATCTCGCAGGCCTTTGCCGTGCTGCTGCCGGTGCGCTCGGTCGGCGTGATGGGCGACGTGCGCACCTACCAGGAAGTGATCGCCTTGCGGGCGGTCATGACCCAGGACTTCATGACGGCTACCTGGGCGCCGCTGCCCTACGATCTGCTGGGGCGTGCCGCCAACCGCATCGTCAACGAAGTGCAAGGAGTCAACCGGGTGGTGTACGACGTGACCAGCAAACCCCCGGCGACCATCGAGTGGGAATAAGAACCTGTCCGAAAAATATTTACAGGTGATTGATTTGGGCGGCACAGCCGCCCAAATCAATCACCTGTGCAATTTCAGGCTAAATCGGCGTAAACGGCCCCCAGGTCGCGCGGAAAAACAGTCAGATTCTGGAAAGCGATAAAGCTCAAATTCTGGATTTCCAGCGCCAGGTTCATCTTGAGCTGCTCGAACAGTCCCAGGTAGCTGGTGCCGATACGGGCATCCCAATTCAGGCCCAGGCGTTGGGCGGCCGCGTGGATTTGCTCGGCGTCCAGGGCCTCGATCTCGCAGAAATTCCCGTACGGCATCTCGTCCAAAACTACTTCCATATCCTCCAGCCGGTACGTGGTGCGGAATTTTTCGTACATCACCACCACCTGGTAGCCCAGGGCCTCCAGCAAGCGGCGGGCGGCGCCCAGGTCGCTGACCAGGATCTCGATCTCCTGGCGCTCGGCTACCTCGGAATCCCGGCGGGTTGGGCCCTTGAAAGTCAGCACTGCGTTGGTGTCCCGGCGCAGGCGCAGCACCTGGTGAGCTTGGGCCAGGCTGCCATCCGGCAGATCGAAGCGCAGGTTGACTTCCTGCACGCGTGGTTTGACCAACTCCCCCCCGGCGGCTTTCAGGCGCTGCTCGAATGCGGGCAGGTCGCGCAGGTAGAACTTGGATTCGATTTCAACTTCATTTTGGGTCATGGGCAGAATTCCTCGGCCTGCGGATTACGGGCAGGCCAACCGCGATAAGCGCCAGGATAGTTACGCCCAGCATGAAAGGCCAGTTGGACGAGGCGGCGGGCGTGGCAGCCAGCGCCAGACGCTCCACCCAGGTCATGGCCAGCCAGGTAACAGCCACCGCCAGGGCGACCCAGTCGGCGCCCGGCCGGCGGAACCATAACACCAGCCCGGCTGCCAGGCCGCTCAATCCCATCAAACCGCCGGTGATGGCCAGATACAGCCCACTGGGGTAAAGTTTGAGCTGTTCCAGGATACTCCAGTAAGAAACGGCCTGCTGCAAACGCAGCCAGCCGTTCAGGGATAGCAACAAGAATACGATTACTTCAGCAACGGTCCAAAGAGATCGTTTTGCACGTTTTCTATTCATTTTAGTGTGATTTCCCAGGCGTGGACGTGGGCCGGCTCGCTTTCCGCGACGCTCAATACCTGAATTTCGATGTGATCCACATTATACGCCCGGTCGAAGTCCACTTCCACGTCCTGCGGATTGGGCTGTTCTCCTACCGAGCGGGAAAATTCGAGCGGACCGCTCGCACCGGGGGGTGTGAGCAGCACGGTCACTTTGCTGGGCACCCCACCGACGACCACGTTCACCTCGCTGATCGTACGCGGCTGGGGAAACGTCAGCAGCACCCGCATGGGGTTGGATTCCCAGGTGCGCGCCAGGGTAGCCGGGCTGCCGTCGAACAGGTCCTGGATTTTACCCAGGTCCAGGGTGGAATACTGCGCCTGGGCCTGGCTGCCATCCGGCAGCGTGATCGAATTGCTTTTTAGCGCCTTGCGAGCCTGCTCTTCGCCCGCGAAGATCTGTTGGATGTTGGCCACGTAGCGCAGGTGGACGAAATAGAAGCCGGGCTGGCCGTTGGGGTAATCCAGGGTGATATCCACGTCGATGCCGGTGAATTTGCCGCTGTCCTGGACGTCCTTCATCTCTTGCGGGGTCATGACGAAAACGTCATTCGCGTCGATCGGCTGGTACTGGCTGATGTAGCCCTCGATGCTGCCTAAGGCGAAGGGCTGGAAATCGGGGAAGAAAAAGCGGGTCACCACGTCGGCGCCGTTGGTCCAGGTGGGGCTGACGAGCAGGTCTTCGTCCGGGTGCAGGTGAGCGTAGTCGCCGACCAGGCTGAAGAGCTGGCGGGCGCCCCACTGCATGCCGCCCAAGGAATAATCGTCGAACCAGGTCGGGCCGTTGGCCAGGGCATCGACCAGCATGGCCCCGTTGGCCCAGGCCAGCAGGCCGAACACGGCCAGTGAAACCAGCCCGTGGACCGGCATCCGCCAACGCCGCCAGCGCCGGATCAGCCGCTCCAGCCCATCCAGGGCCCAGGACAGGCCGATGCCGGCCAGCAGCACGGCCGGCGCCACCATGAACAGCAAGCGCGGTGGGCCGATTTCCACCAGGGCCGCGCCGCTGGGGGCCGCCAACAGGGCGGCCAGCACCAGGCGGTACTCCGGCCGGCGGATGCGCGTCAGGCAGATCAGCAGGCCGGCGACAGTAAAGGGCAGGGCCGGCCGCCACAGGTAGCCGTAATTGCGCATGATGTGGCGCACCAGGCCCTGGCTGTCGCGCTGGTACCAGTAGATCGGGTTCAGCCCTTTCAGGTATTCGCTCAGGTAGCGGCCCAGCTTCTGCGGCAGGCTGAGGTCCTGGATCCAATATGAGTCGAGCTGGACCAGGTGGTGCAGGGTCTCGCCGGGGTGCTGGATCTGGAAGCGCAGGTAGGGGATCAGAAAGAGAGCCAGCAGGGCGATGGTTTGGAGCACCACCTTGCGGTGCCGCCAGTGGTAGCGCAAGTCGGAGAAGAACAACAGCCCGGCCGCGACTGCGATGACCATTTCACCGGGGCTGTAGGTGTAAAAGGTGAGCGCCCCGAAAACCGCCGCCCCGTACAGGTAATTGAGCGTACCCAGCCGGTAGCGGCCGTAGCAATACAAAAAGACGATAAAGAAAGTGCTGCCCAGGGCGGTTTCGAAGGCAGTGCGCGAGTGCAGGAACCAGACCGGGGTCACACTCAACAGCAGCGCTCCCAGCCAGGCGTAGCGGCTCTTGAAGATATCCCGCAGGGCCAGGCTGGCGGCCAGGGCGGCTAGCAGGGTCACCAGTACCGAGGCCGCGCGGGTGGCGTACACCGAATGGCCGAACAGCAGGAAAGGGATGACCTGTAGATAGACCGAAAAGCTCAAGTTATATTGCGAGGCGTTGGGAAAATAAGTAGGCAGCAGCTCGCCGGAATAACCGTGGAAACCATCCTGAACCAGGTCGCCGGCCAGCACCGATTGGACCGCCTCGTCGGTGAAGAAGTAAATGGGGAAGTCCGCCAGGCCGATCAGGCGCACGGCCAGGTAAAGGGCCAGGGCGAGCCCCAGCAGCCAGGCGGCAGCGTTGGAGCGGATGCGGCCGAGCGATCGCCGCAGGGTTCCCCCAACCGGGCGCCGGCCGGCAGCGTCAGCCTGGGCCGCCACGGCCCAATCGGGCAGCGGCAGCGCATCCGCAGGAGGGTGGGGACCGGCCATCAGTGCAACTCCATAGGTGGATTATAGCAGGAGCAGGCGGATATACCCGGCCCAGGTAGGGTTTAGCTGTCCCACAGCTCTGTTCGAAAAAATTGTTATAAAATAGGATAAACAAATTCTTATATTACTTTAAAAAACTAAAAACTGATTTATTGGCTTGAATTAGTCTTCCGATCCATTGATTTGTGGAAAATAATAACTATTTGGTAAATTTACCATAAGATTCCAAGGTTTTTTTTATTGACAATTTCAATAAATCTTATATAATGATTTCATAACGTGGATGCGATGAAGTGCGGGGGACATGGGGGATCGCCTTTCCGAAGAGGAATTACCTCGCACAGAGCAAATGGCGAAACCGGCCACGAAAGTGGCTGGTTTTTTATTTTAATCGCATCGAAGCGAAAAAACCGGCCAGAGCAGAAACTCTCAGCACGGAAATAAGCAAAATTGCACAAACAGCCAAACTACCGGTGTGGATCGGGTCATTTTCCACGCCTGGTAGCGCGGAGTTCAATCCGGGTACCTCCCACGGAGTAGTTCGCGCTGGAAGAACCACGGGGAAGGAGAGGAGATCTACTCGACTGGAAAGCTGGCCGACAAAAAAGGGACCCTGGCAAGTTGAGGTTGCCAGGGCCGGTAACATGGGTGGCGCAATCGCATCACCGCATCACTGTAGTGATTATGCCACCCTCCAAATCTTTTTACAATACATTTATTCTGGAGGATTTAATCATGTTTTCCAAGAAAACTTTACATATCACCCTGGCCTTTGTGCTGCTGATCGGCCTGGCCTCCCTCGGACTGACCTACGGTGCCTGGTCACAGACCCTCACCGTCGGCGGTACGGTCCACACCGGCAGTTTCGATGTCAAATTCATGCCGCTTTGGTACGATGATGATGCCCAGGGCGTGGCGACCTGTGCGGCCCAATTATCGGAAGACGGCCATGACATTACCGTCACCATTTCCAATGGCTACCCTGGATATTTCTGCGAAGGCGGATCGGCGATCGATAATTTGAGCTCCATCCCGGCCAAGGTCCACGGATTGGTCAAAACATCTTCGGACACAATTCCATTCTTCTCCATGTATTTGACCGACGCCAAGGGCAACCAGATCAGCACCAGCGGCAATTACGTTTTAGCTGCTGCAACTTATGGCGGCGGGATTTATTGGAACTTCACCATCCCGGCGACCGAAACCGGCCACATGGACGAAAGTTACAGCTTCACCTACACTTTGCTGGCCGAGCAGGCTGTTCCGTAGTAGTTTGACACGATAAAGGAAAGACCGGGGAGGTGGATACCTGCCTCCCCGATCTTTTCACCAAGGAGCCGGATATGAGAATTTCAAAAAGCATGGCAACGATATCCGCTCTGGTGTTAGTTGTGGTTCTGCTGACATTGGGGGTCGCCTATGGCGTATGGGCCGAATTCGCTGTCTGTTCAGGGCACAGTCACCACCGGCGAAGTCGATGCGGCCTGGATCGATCATTTCTGCGGGGATAACGAGCCATACGCGACGATCAGCAGCAGCCAGACCGATCCGCACACCATTCAGGTCACGGTAGATAATGCCTATCCCGGCTACCTGGGCTACTGCTTAGCCGACTTCAAGGTTGGCGGGACGATCCCTGTCTACCTGGACGATATCGATTTCAACCAGGGCAACCTGACCGGTTGTGTCGTCGATCCGGAGGACATGTCCACCGGCACTTTCACCGCCACCTGCGACCAGCTTAAGGTCGTTTGGACAGATGGGTTGTGCACCAAATTCAACCCGGGCGGCAGTGAAGGCTCTAACATGCGGGTCACCGTATTGGACCAGGCTGAAACAAACGCTTCTTACACCTTTGCCATTCATTACACCTTCGAGCAAGCGAATGCGAGCAGTTGCCGGTAATTTGAAAAGGGGGTAAGGAATTACCCCCTTTTTCGAGCTTATTCCATTTACCGAAAATGCACATAAAATTCTTGCCGCTTCTGTCTGTGATCGTTATTCTGCTCGCCGTGGGGCTCACCCTGTTCAAAACACAGCCCGCCGACGCCTGTATAAATTTGGATCCGGGCCGGGGCGATGCGGTCTGGTTTTACCGGACTTGTTCGATTTCCCAGCCCGGCACGCTGGCCAGTTGGGATGTGGGGCTGGTTTCTTCCAGGCAGGGGGCCAAATCGCTGGGAATCCAGGTCGAAAATGCCTACCCGGGCTACCAGTTGCAGTGCGACCTTTATTTTGCCAATACCGGCCAATTTCCGATTGGCGTGGATCAAATTAACCTGATCAACCGTAGTCCGCACGATCTGATCCTTACGGCGGTCGAGGGTCCAGGGATGCAGGGTAAGGTCATCCAGCCCTGTGGTTCTACCCCCGCCTGGGGCAAGAATCCTTCCCGATTGCCGTCTTCGTGCTGGTCGAAAATCCATGTGACCCTGACCCTGGGAGCCCAGGTCAAAGAGAAAATCGACTTGCCCTTCTCGATCCAGGTGAAACTGGAACAAAAAAATAGCAAGAGACATTAACAAAGTAAATCCGGCGGAAAGACTTCGCCTTTTTCTTTTTTATTCCAAGCGAACGTTGATTCAAAATACGAGGTGGATTTAATGGACAAAATCAAGTCGGGGCAGGCAAATCATTTCCTGGAAGAAATTCAACCGGCGCTGCAGCGTTTTGGTTGGCTCATCCTGGTGGCCTGGATGGGGCTGGTATTCGTCCTGGTTAATTTTGCTTTCCCGGCGGTGGTTCAGGCGGACCTCAGTTTATACATCCTCCAGCCGATCGTGTGGATATCCCTGGCCCTGCTGGCGCTCGGCCTGACGAAGGTCGATGGCCGTTCCGGGCTAAAACTGATCCAGGGGAACGTAGTCCTGACCGGTTTTATGCTGGGCGGTATTCAACTAGCGGTTGGCGTGATCCTGGGGCTGCTGCTCGGTTTTGGACATTCGCCCTATGCGCGCCAGGCGACCATGGTGGCGCTCAACCTGTGGTTCTTCAGCACCCGCTTGATCGGCATCGAGATGGGACGCTGGTACCTGGGCAAATCGGTGGGGAAGAGCAGCCAACCCTGGGGTTTCCTGCTGGCCTGGCTGCTGCCCCTGGCGCTGATGATCCCGGTGGGCCAGTACGCCCAGTTAAGCCAGGTAAGTACGGCTTTTAGCGTCACCGGGCAAACCCTGCTCCCGGCGATGGCCGAATTGATGCTGGCGGCCTCCCTGGTGATCGAGGGCGGCCCATTGGCCAGCATCGCCTACCGGGGAGTGTTGCAGGCCTTCGAATGGCTCTCGCCCATCTTGCCGGATTTGCCCTGGATGGCCGCGGCCTTGGTCGGGGTGGTGGTGCCGGTCCTGGGCATGCTGGTCTTGAACCGCCCGGACCCGGCGGCTGAAACGCCGGCCGAAAAACCGGTTGAAAAGCCGGCTGAAAAGCTGGCCGCCAAAAAGAAAAAGGCGAACGAACCGGCCTCACCGCTGGCCTGGATTTTGACCGGCATTTTCGCGGTTCTCTTGATCTGGTTGAATACCGGCTTTCTAGGGGTTCGTCCCTCGCTGATGAGCGGGCCGAGCATGAACCCCACCCTTTACACCGGCGACGTGGTGGTCACCGACCAGGTGGCGCCCGCAACCATCCAGGTAGGGGATATCATCCGCTTTCGGCGGGATACGATCGATGTGGTCCACCGGGTGGTCGCCATTCAAAACGAGGGCGGGCAGATCGTCTTTACTACCCGCGGGGATAACAACAACGTCGATGATGATCCCTTCCCGGCCAGCCGGTACGAAGGGAAAGTGATTTTGATCCTTCCGAAAATTGGCTGGGTGAGTATTTACCTGCGCCAGGCGCTGGGGTGGGTAGGGAGCCTGCTGTGAAAAAGTTCATTCGCCAGAGGATGCTGAATATCCTGGCCATGATAGTTTTGGCCGCAGGCGCGTTAGTGACCCTGCCGATCGGGAATGCGTTTTGGACCGAGATACTGGGGGTCACCGGTAGTGCGGCTTCCGGCGATTGGTCGCAACAGGGCAATACCTCCATTCAGGCGCAAAAATCCGCCAAGGCGCATTGGAAAGCCGGCGCCGACGGGACGGCTGAAACCGGAACAGCGGTGGTCAGCGGAGAAATTTGTGTCAGCAATACCGGCAAGTATGCCACCCAGGGATTAAACATTCTCGACCAGCTCGAATACCTGGACGGGAGCGGCCAATACGTCCCCCTGGATGGCGCCAGCAAAAATATCCAACCGGATCAGCAAGTCAAGGCCGGCCAGCAAACCTGCTTCCCGTATGAGTTCGAATTTCGCCCCCCGGAGAGCATAAGACAGTACCGCAATATCGCCCAGGTGAGCATCCGCAACCACGCCACCGCCGGCATCGAGTCGGCCGACTGCGGCAGCGCGGGCGAATGCGCCTACGGAGCCATGGCCCAGGCAGATTTCGAGCTGGCTGCCCCGAGCCCGCTGCCGACTCCCACCGCCCCAGCCCTTACGGGTACCTCCGTACCGGCGGCCGAGATCGAAGCTCAACTGGAAGCCGACATCGACCCGGTTGCGGATGGGCTGGATGTGTCCGGGCACTTGCAACTGCACAATACCGGCGTACTGCCGGCCGAAGGCTTGGCGGTGAAGGCCCAACTGTTCAGCGCGGGTGCGGATGGCAAGCCGGACCAGGCCGTCTCGGAACCCTGGGAATGGTCGAGCGATTCGCCTTTGAACGCGGGCGATACCCTGGATAATTACTTCCTCATCCACTTTAGCCCTCAACCCGGCCAGCATTACCTGTTGCAGGCCCAGGTGCGCATCGACAATTACACCGGCTGGCTGCCGGGCGACCCGGCCTGCCCGGGCAGTGACCCCTGCCCCAATGGACCGGACGTGCGCATTGCGTTGGTCCTGCCGGGAGAGGCGACCCCAACTCCCACGGCCACGTCGGAGCCCGGCCAGACGGATACGCTCGCTCCTACGCCGGCCGGACCGGCCGAAACCCCGACCCCTCCGCAACCGGCGGACAGCCCCACCGCGACCGCGGATGCGACCACTGTCTGCCCCACAGCGACCGCTGAGGCGGCCACGGATATCCCAGTCACACCCAGCCCAACTGCGGCTGACCCTACGCCTGCCCCGACGGATACACCCGCGCCGACCGATCCGCTGCCCACGCCGACTGCACCGGCGCCGGCAAGCGCTACCCCAGCGACGCCCCCGCCGACGGCCACACCGGCCGGCTAGTCGATCCCTGGCCGGTTGCAGAAATCTATCGGAATTTATACCAAAAAAAATACTTTTGCCTGCTGGCGGCGGACGCCGGTCCGGTTCCGTTCGGATTAGTTTAAATTTAGTTACCAGACGGTACAGAAAACATTAGAATCCCCCAAAATTTATTGACAAATCGCGATCTATACCTATAATAAATTTATACGTGGATGCGATGAAGCGCGGGGGAAACGGGGGATCGCCTTTCCATAAGGGAATTACCTCGCGCAGAGCAAATGGCGAAACCGGCCACGAAAGTGGCTGGTTTTTTGTTTTAACGCCTTGCGAAAAAACAGAACCGGCCAGAATCGAAATCCCGGCTGATAACACAGAAAAATACAACGCGTGGCCAACATAACGGCGCACAACAGATCAGGCCCGCCGGGGAGTGGAGGTTTTCGATCCGTGTTTCTTCCTCGGAGGGATCTGAGTTGGAAGAGCAGCGGGTGAAAGGAGGGATCCATCCGTTTCGATAGGGCCGACCATTAAAAAACAGGCCCCGGCAAATTGAGGTTGCCAGGGCCCCTAGCATGGGTGGCGTAATCACTCACCCTACACTACTGTGATTATGCCACCCTCCAATCTGTTTTACAAGATTTTTTTGGAGGATTAAATCATGTTTTCAAAAAAGCAAACTCTGTTGATCACGGTGCTGGCGCTGTTTGTGCTGGCCACCATGGCCATCGCCTACGGGGCCTGGACGGATTCCCTTGAGATCCATGGAACTGCATCAACCGGGACGTTGAATGTCCATTTCACCGAGGTCACAGCTACTGACAACGAGACTGCCGGCATGGAGGAGGTCGGTACTTGCTCGGCAAATATTGTAGATCAGTCCAGTGATCCGGAGGCGAATGATTCCGACCGCGTCGAGGTTTTGATCGAGAATGCCTATCCCGGCTACACGTGCACCTTGACCGGCACCATCGCAAATAATGGCACCATCCCTGTTAAATTGTCAAGTGTTGTATTTGACCCGACGGACCTGGCAAGCAAGGCCGCCCTTGATTTTGAAGCGCCCGGTTTCACTGCTCCTAATGTGGACGTCATTGAAGATGGTGCATCGGTCACCGGCGAGATCACCCTTACTCCAACGGCCACTGCAGCCGAAGGGGCATCGTATTCTGGAACCATCACCCTGACCTTCGTACAGGTTAACCCGTAATTCCTTCAGATTCGATCTTGTTTCAGGGAATCATAAAAACCTTGAAGAAGAATTGAGGAACATCATGTTGAACCGATCCACACACTGGTTAATGGGCACCGCAGCGCTGATCCTCCTGGCCACCCTGGGCGGCATGGGCCTGGCCTATGGCTTCTGGACCGACCAGTTGCAGGTCAGCGGCGTCGTCCAGACCGGCAATCTCGACGCCAGTTGGACGGGCTATTCCTGTACCGAAACGGAGCCGGAAGGGCAAGACATCGGTTCAACGGTTGTAACGATTGACTCGGCGGATCATTCGACCATCCACTTCAACATCGTCAACGGCTACCCCGGCTATTCGGTGAAGTGTACTTTTGACTTCCTGAATACCGGGACGCTGCCCTGGGTCGTCAATGGAAACGGGATTTCGGCCGGGAACCTGACCGGCTGCACCGTAACAGGTTCACCCACAACTGGGACCAAATCGATTGCCTGCAACGAGCTCACCGTCACCTTCAAGGACAACGTCCATGGCGAATTCGTCCCCCAAGACGGATCCAGCAGCCAGATGGTTGTCCAGGTCAACGATGGCGCGCTAGAATTGACGGATTACCAGTTTTCGGTGCATTCCTGCCTGAGTCAATGGAACCATCCGATGGACTATGCAAGTTGTCTGACTACCCTGACCTCACCTTGATCCTGTAACAGCCTGTGGAGGGGAGCCCGGCCCCCCTCCACAACGGGAGGATATTAATGCTTGGGAATGAGAATCGAGTTGTGCCTCATCCAGGATCCCAGAAGCTCAACTGGCTGTGGATCCTGGCCGTTTTAGAGCTGGTGGTGGTGTATGTGCTGGTTAATTTCGCCCTGCCCGGCGTTTTTCCATCTGATTGGGACCTGTATCTCATTCAGCCGGCCTTATGGCTGCTGCTGGCCGGGCTTTCTTACTTCATCTGGACCTACCTGGCCGGAAAGCAGACCGTCCAGGCCGGCTTTTTGCTGATCGCCTTTTTGATCGGGTTGGTCCAAAGCCTGGCGGTGATGGGCGCCGGGGCCATCTATGGCTTCGGCCACTCGCCCTACAGCCACAGCGGCTGGGTCTTGTTGGGCAATTTGATTTATGCGGTTACCCCAATTCTGGCATTTGAATTCACGCGTGCCTTCCTGGTACAATGTTTTGGGAAGGGCCACGCTTTTTTAGCCCTCATCCTGTTTTCATTCTCTTTTACCTTACTGGCTTTACCGGCTAATCAATTTGGGTCAGTGAGTAGTGTCGCAGGTCTTTTCCAATTCGTTGGAAAATACGGCCTGCCCACCCTGGCCGAACAAATGCTGGCCACTTTTATGGTGCTTACCGTAGGGCCCTGGCCGGCTATTATTTACCGGGTTACCCTGGCGGCAAGTGAGTGGCTGCCGCCCGTCCTGCCGCAACTGCCCTGGGTGGTGACGGCATTCGTCAAGACGGTTATCCCCGCCCTGGCCATCCCGCTCCTGAATATCTGGATCGCGCCGGCTGCCGACCCGAAAACGAAACCAGCGGCAGCGAATCAAAAACCGGCGGCCGGTCAGGGGAGCTGGCTGGGTTGGATCATCGTCGCGGTATTTGCGATTATTTTGCTCTGGTTCAACACCGGCCTGTTCGGTGTGCGGCCCTTCTTGATGAGCGGGGTCAGCATGAATCCAACTCTCTATGCCGGCGATGTGGTGGTCACCAGCAACGTGGCGGTGACCAGTGTCAAGGTCGGCGATATCATCCGTTACCAGCGGGATGGCGATTTAATCGTCCACCGGGTCGAGCAGATCTATAATGACAACGGGCAGCTTACTTTCATCACCCGTGGTGATAACAACAACGTTGAAGACGAGCCTGTGCCGGCATCTGCATACGAGGGCAAGGTTATCCTGAAGATTCCCAAGATTGGCTGGGTGAGTATTCTCTTCCGCTGGTTCCTGGATTGGTTGCGAGGAGCGCGGTGAACCTGAAGAATTTCTTGCAAACGCATTATCTGCACGTGGCCGTGGCGGCTGTGGTGATTGGCGTGGCTTTGATCTCGATCCCGGTGGCGAATACCTGGTGGGCCCATATGTTGGGTACTTCTGGCCAGGTGAGCACCGGCCAGCTTGACAGCTCCAATGCCGGGGGCAATACCACCATCGAGGCCCAAAAATCGGTCATGGCTTATTGGAAAACAGGCAACGGGATGGCGTCGGAAAATTTGCCGGCCGTGGTCCGCGGTGAAATTTGCGTCCACAACACCGGCGAATTTGGCACCCGCAGCCTGAATATTCTCGACCAGGTGGAATACCTGGACGAGAGCGGCCTGTACACACCATTGGATGGGGCCAGCAAGATCATTAATCCCGATCAGCAGGTCGATCCGGGCGGAATGCGCTGCTACCCTTACGAATTCGACTTTAATCCGCGGGCCGGCGTGACCCGCTATCGCAACATTGCCCAGGTGAGCATCAGCAATGCGGTACCCGCCGTTGGGGTTTTGTCGGCGGATTGCAGCAGCGAGGGCTCCTGCGATTCCGACGCCGCCGCGCAAGCGGAATTCGTTTTGGATGCCAACAGCCCGAGCCTGCTGCCGACCCTGTCATTGGCCACGCCAACGGCGCCGCTCATCCCTGGGGCCGAAATCAAGGCACTGCTAGACGCCACGGTCGGCCCGAACGGGCAGGATATGGACGTGTCCAGCCACTTGCAACTGCTCAATTCCGGCGTTCTGCCGGCCGAAGGACTGACCCTGACAGGCCAGGTCTTCAGCGCCGACAGCAACGGACAGCCGCTGCAAGCCGTCTCGAGCGCCTGGAATTGGTCGAGCGCTTCGCCCATGCCGGCCGGAGACGTTATGACCAACTACTTCGACCTGACTTTCACTCCCCAAAGCGACCAGCACTACCTGGTGCAGGTACAGGTGCGGATCGATAACTACACCGGCTGGCAGCCCGGCAGCCCATCCTGCCCGGGCAGCAGCCCCTGTCCGTACGGGCCGGATATCCGGGTGATGTTGACTCTGCCGGGGGATCATCCCGCCACGCCCACAGCACCTCCCACCGGCACGCGCACGCCCACCGCTACCCAGGAAGGCGCAGCGACGGCCACCTTTAGCGTAGCGACTCCCACGCCGCCGGCCTGGACCGCGGCACCAACCGAGACCGTGGCCCCAACCAGCCCGCCGCCCACGCCGACCAGTCCGCAGCCGACCCCCACTTCCCCCGATTTGGCCAGCAACACCCCCGAGCCGGCCCAGTCGGAGACCCCCTCATCATAGAAAGGCGCGGATACGGCCGCTCGGCGGGTCCTATCTTTTGAATAAAAGAAACGGGTGGCATCGCCACCCGTTTCTTTATTCAAAAGATAGGTCCTGGATTCTCAGAGAGCCTTTAATTTCGGTCTATAAAATCTGGATTACAATGATACGACATTCCGTATTTTACAGGCTGAGTTCTCGGTCGCTGCTGCAGCTTACCACAGGTGGGGATATCCTTGCCATAATTAGTGGCTGAGCGGGAATATTATTTGTATAATATGGATCGGCCAACCTGTTTTGTCAAATCTACAACGGTAGGGAATAAATGAGCAAACGTCAGGAATATCGCAAACGTGTTCAAAAACAAAAGAGCCGCAACCGGCTCATCGTTATCTTTTCTGTGGCGGTCGTCGCCATAGCGCTCGCAGTGGTGCTGATTGTGACGAGTTAAAAGCCGGCCAGTCCGGATACCAGTTCGATCGTCCAGATCACACCGCCTTCTTTCGCTGTACCGGTCAACCAGACCAGTGTCGGGGATCCGAATGCGACGGTCAAAATGGACGTTTGGGAAGATTTTCAATGCTCAGGCTGTTTATCCTATTCGCGTAGCCTCGAGCCACAGGTCATCCAGACCTTTGTAGATACCGGTAAGGTTTATTACACCTTCCATTTCTATCCCTTCATCGATGGCGGCCAGGGCGAATCGCACGATGCGGCCAACGCGGCCATGTGCGCGGCAGCGCAGGGTAAGTTCTGGGACTTCCACGCGATCGCTTTCGCCAACTGGCTGGGCGAGAATGCCGGTTCGTACACCAAAGACCGTTTGACCGCCTTTGCCCAGGATATTGGCCTGAACATGACCGATTTCAATAAGTGCTTCGCGGCCGACACCTATGCCGCTGAGATTCAAAAAGACGTCACGGCGGGTGATGCCCTGGGTGTGCCGCCCACTCCCGGTATTTTTGTGGATGGCAAGATGGTTGTCAGCAGCGCCGGCCCCAACTACATCCCCTCCTTCGATGACATTTCCAAGGCGATCAATGCGGCTTTGAACGGCGGGTGAGTTAGCCCACTAAGCCTACCCATGCGTTATCAAGGCACAAGAAGGCTCAGGCCGTTCTTGTGCCTTTTCAAATTAGGGTGTTATGGATGTTTTCACGTGCGAAGCACGCGAAAACATCCATAACACCCTTTAAATATGCTGGTTTGGCCCGCCGAGACTGCCTCGAACAATATTTCGATCCCGCGGACGGGATTTATGGTACGATTAATCGCGGAAACGGAACCGCACAGCCAGGATTGAATGACGAGCACGGCGGCGCGGTTACCCGGAAACCTATCCTTTTCCCTGGAATATTCATGAGCGAACCAATTTCTGTCGAAACTTTCAACCATCTGGTCGGGTTGGCCGCCCTGGAGTTGGACGCCGGGCAGGCCGAATATTTACGTCGTGAGCTGAACAACCAGCTCAAGTCGATTCACGAACTGGAAGCGATCCCCCTGGACGATGCGGTCCAGACCACCTCTCATGGGGTGCCCTACACGGCGGAGACCAGCCCCAGTTTGCGCGAAGACGTCTGGCTGCCGAACGCCAATCCGGAGGAGATCCTCGCCCAGGCGCCCGACACGCAGGATGGCTATATCGTCGTCCCGGATATTCCCCATACCACCCTGGAATAAGCGCCCATGACACTCTGTGACCTGTCTGCATTCGAACTTGGCCAGTTGCTGCGCCAGAAGCGCGTCTCGGCCGTTGAAATCGTCGAATCCTGCCTGGAGCGCATCGCCGCGGTAGATGGCCGCCCCGGTTCGCTCGAGCCGGGAGATGGTAGCGGTGAGGACCCCGAGCGAGTTCACGCCTTCATCACGCTCACGGCCGAACGGGCCCTGGCCCGCGCCCGCGAGGTGGATCACAAGCTGGCCGACGGGGACGATCCCGGCCTGCTGGCTGGGATCCCCTTCACGGTAAAAGATATTTTCTGCGTGCGCGGCACGCCCTCGACGGCTGCTTCGCGCATCCTGGCCAATTACACCGCTCCCTACACGGCCACACCGGTCGAACGGCTCGAGTCGGCCGGGGCGATTGTGCTGGGCAAGACCAACCTGGACGAGTTTACCTACGGCTCGTCGAATGAGTCCTCGGCATTTCAACCCAGCCCGCGCAACCCGTGGAACCCCGGGCGCGTTCCGGGCGGTTCGTCGGGCGGCAGCGCCGCGGCGGTAGCCGCCGGAGAAGGGGTGCTCTCGCTGGGTACCGATACGGCCGGTTCGATCCGCCAGCCGGCCGCGTTTTGCGGTGTGGTGGGGCTCAAGCCCACCTATGGGCGGGTCTCGCGCTATGGGCTGATCGCCTTCGGCTCCTCGTTGGACTGCCCCGGCCCGCTGGCCCGCTCGGTGACCGATGCGGCCCTGATGCTGCGGGGCATGGCCGGCCCGGATCGTCACGACGCCACCACCGCTAACGTGCCGGTCCACAATTATCTGAGCGCGCTGGAACAGGGCGTCAAAGGGCTGCGTATCGGCCTTTCGCCGGACTACTTCCGCATTGCCATCCCCGACCCGGACACGGGCGAGTACATCCAGCAGCCGCTGCCGGCCGAGATCGAGGCCGCCGTGCAGCGCGCCGCGCGTGTGCTGGCCGACCTGGGCGCCGAGATCGTCGAGGACGTGCCCATGCCGAATACACGGTACGGCGTCCCGGCTTATTTTGTGATCAGCCGGGTTGAGGCCGCCTCCAACCTGCACCGCTACGATGGGGTCAAGTACGGGTATCGCACGCCAACCCGCACCAACGACTTGACCGAGCTGTACCGCAAGACCCGTAACGAAGGTTTTGGCCCCCAGCCCAAGCTGCGCATTCTGATGGGTATGTACGTCAGCGCAGCCCAATACTCGGCTCAATATTACCGCCGGGCGCTGCGCGTGCGCACGCTCATCCGCCGGGATTTCGAGCAGGCCTTCGATAAACAGGGCGAGTATCGCCTGGACGCGCTGCTGACCCCCACCACGCCGACCACAGCCTTCGAGATGGGCGCGGTGTACGGCGATTCGGTGCTGATGCAGTACGCCGACCAGCTCACCGTGCCGGCCAACCACGCCGGCATCCCCGGGCTTTCGCTGCCGGGCGGCCTGGATAAGGACAAGCTGCCGATCGGCATCCAGTTGCTCGGGCCGGACTTCCGTGAGGATGTGCTGCTGCGCATCGGCCGGGCCTACGAACAGGCCACCGAAAACGACCCCTGGCGTAAGGTCAGGCCAATGGTTTTACGGTGAAGAGGAAATAAACCACGGAGGCACGGAGTTCACTGAGAAAACCTTTAATTTAGGAAAAGAGAAAAAAGATCAGAGAGTTCACAGAGAAGACCTTTTTAAGAAAGAATCATAGAGGTATAGAAAACGCAAAGAATCGCCTTTGAGGAAAAGGAAATAATTCGTCGCTGAAATTGCACTTGAAAAATCCATCGAGGATCAACGATGCTATACGCTGAAGAATTGACAGGGCAAATCATTGGCGCCGCTATTGAAGTGCATAAGGTACTAGGGCCAGGGTTATTGGAATCGGCTTATCAAATCTGCCTGGCAAGAGAACTTTCATTATTGGAAATTCCCTTTGAACGCGAAAAGACCTTACCTGTGGTATACAAAGGCGCCCGGCTTGATTTTGGCTATCGGATGGACTTCGTAGTCGACCAACAGGTTGTCGTTGAACTGAAAACAGTCGAGACGATCCAGCCAATCCATGAGGCACAATTGTTAACCTACCTGAAACTCACCGGCTGCAAAGTTGGCCTGATCATAAATTTCAACGTGCCTGTGCTGACTAAAGGAATCAAAAGGATCGTTTGTTAACTCGAAAAACTCATGTTCTTCTCCGTGCCCTTCGTGCCTCCGTGGTTAAAATCTCCGCATCCTTTGCCTGCATAAACCAGGAGAATCAATAGGATTGCTTGTTTACTTGAGCCCTATATTAAAATACTTCTCCGTGTACTCTGTGTCTCCGTGGTTAAAACTCTTGATTCTTTGCATGCACAAATCAAGTGAAATTAAAAGGATTGCTTGTTAACCTGGGCCTCATTCCAAAAATTCTTCTCCGTGAACTCCGTGCCTCCGTTACTCTGTGTCTCCGTGGTTAAAACTCTTGATTCTTTGCATGCACAAATCAAGTGAAATTAAAAGGATTGCTTGTTAACCTGGGCCTCATTCCAAAAATTCTTCTCCGTGAACTCCGTGCCTCCGTGGTTTAATTCTTAATTGCTATGAATTCTGACTCACTTCCCTCCACTGACCGCAGCCTGGCTTTCCTGGGGCATCTTTCGATCCTGCTGCCGGGGTTGGGCTTGCTGGCTCCGCTGATCCTGTGGACGATTGGCCACCGGCGCTCGGGTGGGCTGCGCTTCCAGTTGTTGCAGGCCGCGGCCCTGCAAGTGATCCAGCCGGTAGCGGCGCTGCTGGCCGGGCTGATCCTGGCAATTGTCGAACTGGTCTGGCTGCTGGTCGATGGACAACTCAGGGCGTTTCCGGGCGGAGAGCCCCGGTCATTGACCGGGCTGCTGGGGCCGTACCTGCTCTACATCGCCGGGCTGTACCTGCTGGTCAGCCTGGCTTTCGTCGGACTGGGCATCGCTGCGGGCGTTGCCTGCCGGCAGGGGCGCAGCTACCGCTACCCCTGGCTGGGTAACCGGCTGGCCGCCTACCTGGACGCACAGCCGGACGAACACGAGCAGAACTGCCTGGCTTCCTTGTGTCACCTGGGGCTCTTCAACGGGCTGTCCGGATTAGCCGGCTGCATCCTGGTGTGGAACGTTTCGCGCAAGGACGAGGACGCTTTTCTGCGCTTCCAGGCCCAGCAGGCGGCCCTTTATCAGGCCGCCGGGTTGGTGGTGGAACTGTTGGCCACCATCAGCGTGGCCTGGCTGCTGGCCATGGGTGGGGTCACCCTGGCGCTCAACCGGGGCGAATTTGGCGGGGCGGCCGGGTTGGCCACGGCGATCTTCGGCCTGCTGGCGCTGCTGTGTGCTTTTGTGATCATCCTGGCCGTGCCGGTCTTTCAAACGCTGCCCATCGTCGCCACGGCTCGTTTTCTGTGTGGGCGCGATTATTTGTATCCGTTTCTGGGAAAGTGGTTGAGCAAGCGCAGCCACCTTTTTTACATCCGACGGTAAATATAAAGGAGGGGACATTTGTTATGAACGAACCATCTCGGTTCCAGCCGGAATCATCCGATGAAAAGCTGCTGGCGGCTGCCGCGCATGCTGCGATCATTCTCCCGTTTGGGTTCCTGGTGCCGCTGTTGATTTGGGTCACTCAGCGCAAGAAAACGACCTACACCACCTTTCAATCTCTACAGGCGTTGGCCTACCAGCTCTTGTTTATGCTGTTCTACTGGCTGGTGACCATCCTTGGGGTCGGGTTCATTGCGGCGATGGTTGCCCTGGGTGCTGCGCTGACGGCAACCCTCTCGCAGAACGCCATGCCCTGGGTCATCGTTGGCGGTGAAGCCCTGGGATTCCTCTTCATTTTTGGGATGAGCGCTTTGTACGTCCTGGGTGGGTTGGTTGGGGGCATCCTCTGCCTGACCGGCAAAAATTTTCATTACCCCATTTGGGGGCCGCGCCTGGAAAAATACCTGCTGCGGACACCCGCTGCAGCGGTGGAGGTGGCCGATGTCTGAGATCGATGAAACCCGTGAAGATAACTGGATGGCGGCTTTATGCCACTTCAGCGTGCTGCTGCGTTTTTTTGGCCTGATCGTTCCCCTGATCGTGTACCTCACCCAAAAAGACCGCTCGCCGCGGCTGCGCTTTCAGGCGCTGCAGGCTCTGATCTACCAGGGGATTGGCGTGGTCCTGGGCCTGGTTTACATCTTCTTTTTGCTGGCCGGCTGGTTTGGGGCCGTCTTTTTCGGCGTCATGTTCTCGGGGATCACCAATAACATGGGCTTGAGCGGAATGTTCTACATCCCGGCCGTGCTCATTTTTCTGCTCAATTTGTTCGTTGGCTTGATCGTGGTGCCGGCCTACTACATCCTGGCCCTGGTGGGCGGCTGGCAGACCATCAAAAAGGGCGAATTCCGTTACCCGTTGCTGGGCGGCTGGGTTCATTCCTGGCTAAAAATGGATGAATGAGCTTTAATTACACTACTCAGGCGCAATTTAGAAAGTCCCCGAATTTGAGGTGTTTGCGGGGGCGAAGTCTTCGACCGCAATCACCTCAAATTCGGCTTTCTTTCCCGATAGGCTGAGCAGTTGCCACAGATGAACACAAATTTGAAGGATAGTTCCTATGTCTGCTCTCTGCGGAGATCTTCTTCACATTTTGGAGATTTTAGAGAAATTTGTCTGTGTACATCTGTGTCCATCCGTGGTTAAAATACAATCATCAAGAAGAACCTTTGCGTGTAAAGAGGCGTATCCATTTATGAGAGAGTATCGATCATGACTGATTACGAAGCTGTTATTGGCCTGGAAACCCACATCCAGCTCAACACCGTCACCAAGATTTTCTGTTCGTGTAAGGCCGATTCTTGGTTCGACCCGCCCAATACCAACATCTGCCCGGTCTGTACGGGCATGCCGGGTGTGCTGCCGGTGCTCAACAAGGCGGCCGTAGAAAAAGGTGTCATCCTGGCGGCCGCTATGCACGCCGAGCTGCGCCCGCTGTCGTTCTTCGACCGCAAGAACTACTTCTACCCCGACCTGCCCAAAGGTTACCAGATCTCTCAATATGACCAGTCGCTGGCCTTTGGCGGCTACATCGACCTACCCGTCCCCGCCTCCGCTGAACGGGCGGCTTACGTCCGCCACATCGGCATCGAAAAACTGCACCTGGAAGAGGACGCCGGAAAGACCAAGAACGCCGGCAGCAAGCGCTTCATCGACTTCAACCGCTGCGGTGTGCCGCTGGTCGAGATGGTCACTGCGCCAGACCTGCGCTCGGCCGACGAGGCAGCCCAATACCTGATGCGCCTGCGCCAACTGCTGCGCTGGTTGGGCATTTCCGAGGCCGATATGGAGCGGGGCCAACTGCGCTGTGACGCCAACGTCTCGATTCGCCCGCGGGGAGTGGATTACCTCAACCCCAAGACTGAGATCAAAAACGTCAATTCGATCGAGAACGTGCGCGATGCCATCGAAAAGGAAATCGAGCGCCAGATCCGCGAGGTCGAGGCCGGCCATCGCATCCAGGCCTGGACGCTGGAGTGGGACGAGGAAGCCGGTGTGCTGCGCAAGATGCGCTCCAAGGAGACCGAGGCCGATTATCGCTACTTCCGCGAACCGGACCTGCTGCCGATCCGCCTGGACGATGAATGGAAGGCCCAAATTCTGAGCGAGCTGCCCGAGCTGCCCCTGGTCCGGCGGGCGCGTTTTGTGCGCGAGTACGGCCTGCCCGAGTACGACGCCGATATCCTCACCAACGAGCGCAACCTGTCCGATTACTTCGAAACGGCGGTGAAGGCTTACGGCGGCGAGGTCAAGCGCGTGTCGAATTACCTGATGAACGACGTGCTGCGCATGCTCAACGACGCCGGTATGACCGCCGACCAGTTGAAGCTGACCCCGGCTTACCTGGCCGGGATCCTCAAGCTGGTGGACGCCGGCACGATCAATACTTCCACCGGCAAGAGCCTGCTGCAGAAAGTGGAAAGCAGCGGCAAAGCGCCGGAAGCGATCGTCGAGGCGGAAGGGCTGGGCCTGGTCAGCGACGATTCGGCCATCCGCAAAGTGGTGGAAGAGGTGCTGGCCGAGAATCCCAAGGAAGTCGAGTCGTACAAGGCCGGCAAGGTGACCCTGGCGGGCTGGTTCGTCGGCCAGGTGATGCGCAAGATGCGCGGCAAAGCCGATCCGGCGCTGGCGAAAAAGATTCTGGAAGAGTTGTTACAGTAAATCAGTGTTACGGTGTTGCAGTGTTTCTGTGACACCGGTGTGGGGTGCCGTCGAGGGCCGGAATTGTGGCCTGGTGGGGAAAAAGGGAATTGGCCAACCCGAGTCTGGCCCTCGACGCCCCATGAGTTTGGCCAAAAATTACCACGGATACGGGGACGTGGTTTGGGGCCGCCCGCAGCCCGGCTTTCGAAGCCGGGGGGGGGTAGCGAGACCGGCGTCGTTTACCAGGACCTGTGGCAGCTCAAGCTGCACCTACGAATACACGAAGCCCCACCTGCGTGGGGCTCCTTTTTTGGCATTGCCTGATTCCATAGCCGAAATTTTGCCCGGCAAGCTGGAGAAATACTCTTACCCGGTAGGGCAATCCACGTAGGTTGGGTTGAGCGGATATCACCAATGCCTCAATCGCCTACGGCCAAGCTCAACCCAACATCTTTTACCAGGATGTTGGGTTTGCGGGCAAGGCCTGGAAGGGCAGGGCCTGGAAAATGGCAAATTTTATAAGGGAGCCCGCAACCCAACCTACGAGCCGTAGCCCGGCTTTTGTAGCCCGGCTTTCGAAGCCGGGGGGTAGCGAGACCGGCGTCGTTTACCAGGACCGGTGGCAGCTAAAGCTGCACCTACGAATACACAAAGCCCCACCTGCGTGGGGCTCCTTTTTGGCATTGCCTGATTCCATAGCCGAAATTTTGCCCGGTAAGCTGGAGAAATACCCTTACCCGGTTGGGCAATCCACGTAGGTTGGGTTGAGCGGATATCACCAATGGCTCCATCGCCTACGGCCAAGCTCAACCCAACATCTTTCACCAGGATGTTGGGTTTGCGGGCAAGGCCTGGAAGGGCAGGGCCTGGATAATGGCAAATTTTATAAGGGAGCCCGCAACCCAACCTACGAGCTGTAGCCCGGCTTTTGTAGCCCGGCTTTCGAAGCCGGGGGGGGGGTAGCGAGACCGGCGTCGTTTACCAGGACCGGTGGCAGCTAAAGCTGCACCTACGAATACACAAAGCCCCACCTGCGTGGGGCTCCTTTTTGGCATTGCCTGATTCCATAGCCGAAATTTTGCCCGGCAAGCTGGAGAAATACTCTTACCCGGTTGGGCAATCCACGTAGGTTGGGTTGAGCGGATATCACCAATAGCTCCATCGCCTACGGCCAAGCTCACCCCAACATCTTTCACCAGGATGTTGGGTTCGGGCAAGGCCTGGAAAATGGCAAATTTTATAAGGGAGCCCGCAACCCAACCTACGAGCCGTAGCCCGGCTTTTGTAGCCCGGCTTTCAAAGCCGGGGGGGGTGTAGCGAGACCGGCGTCGTTTACCAGGACCGGTGGTAGCTCAAGCTGCACCTACAAATACACAAAGCCCCACCTGCGTGGGGCTCCTTTTTGGCAAAGGCATGTTTCTTGGCCAGGATATTGCTTGATCGGCGCTTTCTCGGGTTGGAAACCCGAGCTACGCTGTTCAAGGATTTGTGTCAAGTGCCGGGTGTCAGGTGTCAGGGCTGCGCTACCCATTCGGTACCCAACGACCGAGACACAGTAACACCGAATCACCGAATCACTTCCCCTCATTTCACGCTAAACGTAACTTTCTGCGATTCGGCCTCGTTGCCGGCCTGGTCGTAGGCGCGCACTACCAGGCTGTGCGGACCGGGGCTGGCCTGGTACACCAGGGCGTAGGGGGCGGCGCTGCGCTCACCTAATTTCTGGCCATCCAGCCACCACTCCACCCGCTGGATGCCGATATTGTCGCTGACATCGGCCGGCAGGGTCAAACTGCGTTGGGTCGGGTCGCTGAACACCTGCCCGTCCTGCGGGTAGCTGATTTTCACCTGCGGGGGCGTATTGTCCACGGTGACCTGCAGGAGCGCATATTCCACCCGCTGGCCGGTATGGACGAGCTGCAGGCGCAGCACGTAGAGTCCATTCAGGCCGCTGGTGTCCCATTCCCCCAAAACCCCATCCTGGACCGGGGTGCTGCTCTGCGCAATGGTCACCCAGGCGGTGGGGTTAATGCCCTGGCCGGTTTGCAAACTGTAAGATGAAAAATCGCTGGCGGTGGCCGTGCCGCTCAGGCTGACCTTGCCATGCACGAAAGAAAACTGCTGGGGCTGGCTGAAATTGACCTGTGGATTGACCGCCGGCGCCTGGATGGCATCATAATCGCTGGGCGGGGCCGGCAGGTCGGCCAGGCTGCTCCATTCCTGGTCCTCCGGCGGCACCACCAGGTAAGTCTTTTCCTCGACCAGTTCGGGCGGGGTGAACACCGTCGCCAGGCGGCCGGTCTCGCGGTTGATCTGGAAGCTCTGGTAGAGGTTATCCAGGCCGGTGGGCTCGTTGCCGTTCAAGAATAATTCGTTGACCACGTTCGGGCAGTCGCTGGTGGGCAGCAGACCGGAGGGATCGCAGACCTGCACCTGCGAGATGCCGGCCGGCTGTTCCCAGACCAGGGCCGGCTGGCTGCGGCTGGTGTATTGGATCAGGGCGTGCCAGATGCCGGCGGCCGGCAGAGTGCCCAGATCGGGGTAGGCCGGGTCTTCGGTTTCGTAGCCCAGCCAGACCACCGCCAGCGACTGGCGGGTGTACCCGGCCGCCCAGGTGGATTGGCCCGCGTCGGCCCAACCGGTCTTGGCGCCGGCCGGCCGGCCGATTTCGAGTGGGTTAGGGTAGCCCAGGCTGGGCCAGCGGGCGGATTCGTCGGCCAGCACGTCGTGTACCAGGTAGGCCAGTTGGGAACTGACCACCGGCCGGGAGACTACTGTTTGATTGGAGAGCAGCACCGTACCGGAGGCATCCTCTTCCACCCGCTGGAACAAGACCGGTGCGACCCCGCTGGGGGAAGAGGATGCCTGCCCGTTGAGCTGCCCCAGGGTGGCAAAAACACCATAAGCATGGGCAATCTCCAGTGGGCTGAGCGGCTGGCCGCTGAAAAAGGTGTCTTCGGCGTTCTTGGGCAGGCTGAAATCGTTCAGTCCCACGGTTTGGGCTGTGACCGAGAGGGTGTCGGCGCCGACCTGCAGCAAAGTCTGGGTCAGCGGGACGAGGTAATCGTTGGCCAGGGCGGTACGCAGGCGCAGCGGGCCGTGAAAAGTGCCGTCCGGCTCGGTGTAGCCTGGCAGGGACGAGGGGATATCCCAGACCAGGGTGGCCGGGCTGAGGCTGCGGGCAAAGCCGGCCAGGGCCAGGAAAGGTGTTTGCAGCGAGCCGGCCGGGTGATCGTGCAGGCTGGCCCCGGCGGTCTGCAGGCTGGTATCGCCCACCAGGGCCAATACCTGGCCGTTCTGTGGGTCCAGGATCACCGCACTGGCCGCCAGGGGCTTATCGGCCAGGTTCTGAGGTGTGGAGAGGGGCAAAGAGGGCAGCAGGTTGGCGGCCGGGCACAGGCTGGAAACGGCCGAGGAGCCGGCCAGGTGGTCCAGTTGGGTCTGCAGGGTGCAGGTGGCCTGTTCCTGCAGGTCGTAGTCCAGGCTGGTGATGATGCGTAGCCCGCCCCGCTCCAGACGCTCGCGTTCGATCTGTGTGTTCAACTGGTCCAGCACCAGGTTGGAGAAGGCCGGGGCGATGCTTTGCGAGGCATCCAGGGAAGTGCGCAGCACCAGGGCCGTATTTAGAGCAGCCTGGTATTCTTCGGTATTGATAGCGCCGCTGACCAGCAGGTATTGCAGAATTTTTTGCTGGTTTTCCCGGGCGGCCGCAGGCGCGTCCAGCGGGTTGAGGGCCGGGGCATCCAGCACGGCTGCCAGCAAGGCCGACTCGGCCAGATTGAGCTGGCTGGCAGGCTTGCCCAGGTACAGCCAGGCGGCGCTGTCGACCCCATACGCCAGGTGTCCAAAATAGGCGCTGTTCAAATACCAGTCCAGGATCTGGTCGCTGCCGTAGCGCGAGACGGCCTGGTCGGCCAGCAGGCGCATCCGCAGCGAGCGGCGCAGCCCGGCCGAAGCGTCAGCGCCCATCAGCAGGTCGCTGACCAGCTTTTCGGCGATGGTACACGGGGTGGAATCGGCCAGATGGCTCCAGCGCAGGCCGCGCTGGTTGTTGTAATTGGGATCCTCGATGGCCAGGATGGTCTGAACCAGCACCGGGCTGAAGGCTTCTCCCTGGCTGGATTCCAGGCCCAGGAAGCGCCGCGGTATGCCGGGGTTTTCCAGACTGTAGATCAGGTGCTGGCCGGTGCGGTCGTACAACTGGGTGGGCTGCAACAGGCTGCCGTTTTGCGCGTTGAGCAGCACCGGCAGTTCATCGACCGGCGGCAGGTTGGCCGTCAGGCCGGTGTAATAGAAAGCCAGCACTATGACGGCCAGGGCCACGGCCGTGCTGGCCAGCGCCAGCAGGGTTACGAGCGAATTCCGCAGCAGTCTTTTTGCCTTTCGGCTGCTGTGTTCACGCCTGTAGGCGCGCTCCCTTACCAGCGTAAAAGCCTGGATGGGGCGCACGGCTCAAGGGGTCCGGGTGGGGCTGGCGAGCGGGGTGCGCGTGGCCGAAGGCAGGGTATTGGTTGCGCTGGGCACGAGCGTGCGCGTGGCAGTAGCCGTACGGGAGGCTGCCACGGTACGGGTTACCGTGGGCGTGCGGGAGGGCACCGGCGTGGGGGTGATCGTGGGGGTTCGACTGGGCGAGCTGGTTACCGTGGGGGTATATAAAGCCTGGATATGGGCTTCGGCCTGGGCCAGCCAGCTTTGCGAGGCTGTTCCGGGTGGCAGGCTCAGCAGGCGTTCCCAGTCGTTGATCGACGCCGAGGCGTTGAGTGTTTCCAGCGATTGGGCGCGGTAATAATACAGTTCGGCTTTTTGCTCGTTTGTTTTAGCGCCGCCTTCGGCTTTGTTCAACTGGACGTAGGCATCCCCATATTCGTCCAGGTCCAACAAGGCCTGCGCGCGGGCCATGGCGGCATCGAAGGAATCTTTTTGCAGGGCCAGGGCATCTTCAAAATCCGCCAGGGCTTCCTGCGCCTGGCCGGTCCGCAAATACAGCGCGCCGCGCTGCATCAGGGCGTCGAAATTTTGCGGGTTGATCTCCAAGGCCTGGCTAAAGGCAGCCAGTGCGGAATCGTTGTTGCCGGCAGCGGCGTAGGCCTGGCCCAGGCTGATGAGCGCGGTCAGGCTGGGCGGGTCGATGTAGCGGGTGTAGATCTCCAGAGGCACAATGGATGCGGCCATCTGGCCGGCACCCTGGAGCGCCTGCCCCAGGTCCAGGTAGGCCGGCAGCAGGGTGACATCCAACTGGTTGGCCCGGGTGGCGTCGGTCACGGCCTGGTTGTATTCCTGCTGGGCCAGTTCCAATTGGGCACGGTACAGATACACCAGTGGTGAATTCGGCAGCAGGTCGGCGGCTTTGGACAGGTCGTTGGCGGCATCGTCGTACCGGGCCGCATTCAGGTCCAGGGAAGCCATTTCCAGGTAAGCCTCGGCCAGGTCGGGGTCGAGCTGGATGGCGGTTTGTAAATCCTTGTAAGCGTCGGAGGGAGCCAGGCTGCCATCGTCCATGCCGGCGCGGACCAACCCCAGGTAGGCCGGCGCGTAATCACTGTTGACGTGCAGGGCGGAGTTATAAGCCGAGACGGCCTGGCTGTCGTTGCCCTCGACGCGGTAGGCCTCGCCCATCAGGTAATACATGTCTGCCGCGTTGGGATCTGAGTTGATCACTTGTTGGAAGTAAGGAATGGCAGTGGCCCAATCGCCTCGGTCGTACGCACGCAGGCCGATCGAATAGGCCTCGATCACCGGGTGTGGGGTACGCCCGTAGGCAGGCGTGGGTGTGTAGGTGGCTTGAAGTGCATCCCAGGGTGCGGTAGGTGCCAGCAAAGTGGGGGTATCGCTGACCCTTTCGGCCAGGGCCGATACCGGTGTGGCGCTGTCGAGCGGCCGGTAGGAGATGGTGGGCAAATTATCGCTCTGGTGTTGGCGGACCAGCCGGGTCCCGAAAATACCGACCGCAAACAGGACAATGACCATCACCCCGGCCAGCCCGTACATGCTCACTCGCCGCCAGGAGACTGGCGGACGGGGTTCAGTCGACTTTTCGATCTTGACCTGCCAACTGCGGTGCTGAAGGTTGGCCGGAACGATCAGGCTTTTATCCAGCGGGGCGGCCCCGAACAGAGTCAGCCCGCGCCGGGCAACCTGGTTTTCCGGGTCGATGCGCAGTACTTCCTTCAGGCAGTAGATGCGCTCTTTAGGCGTTTCCACCACAGCGCTCATCCACAGCCAGCAGTCCGGGTTGTCCTTGTCGTTGCGCAGCATGCGCGTGAGCAGGTCACGGGCGTGGGCCCGGTCTCCCTGTCCTATGGCACTGATTGCTTCCTGGAGCATCGGGTTTTCAACCGACATACGTCCAGTTTAACATAGGGAACCGGAAGCTACAAGAAGATGGGGGAGGAAAGTGTCAAGTGTCGGGTGTCAGGGGAGCTGGTACAGTGATTCAGTGTTCCAGTAGCCCGGCTTTCAAAGCCGGGGGGTATGGAGATGAATATGCGGATCACAAACGAGACCATTAACGGTGATCGGGCCGGTCTCCAGACCGAGCCCGCTCTTCGGCGCAAATCCGGCTTCAGCACAGGCTTGCGCCGTGCCCTCACCCCAACTCCTCTCCCAGAAACAGGAGAGGGGTTCAGAATATAATCATCAGGCTACGGCAAAATCCCTCGCCCTTTCGGGGAGAGGCCAGGTAAGGGGTGCTGCTGGCCAGATAAGCCCAAATTTATTATCTGTGTCCATCCGTGCCCATCTATGGTTGCAATCTGGTTGCCAATTCCTGCCCCTTCAAGTACAATCCCTGGCATGGATTGGGATATGATTGGCCAGGAGTGGGCCGTTGACCTGCTCAAGCAGCATATTATGCGCCAGGAAACCCGCCAGGCTTACCTGTTCAGCGGGCCGGCCGGGGTAGGCCGGCGTTCGCTGGCGCTGCGGTTTGCCCAGGCGCTCAACTGCACCCAGCCGCCCAGCCCGGGCGAGCCATGCGGCGAGTGCCGTATTTGCCGGCAGACCGCCGCCATGCAGCAGGCCGACCTGAGCCTGGTGCAGGCCGACAGCAGCCGGACGATCAAAGTCGAACAGATCCGCGAGCTGCAGCACAGCCTGTCGCTTTCGCCTTACGAATCGCACTACCGGATTGCCCTGCTGCTCAACTTCGAGCAGGCCACCGACAGCGCCCAGAACGCCCTGCTCAAAACGCTCGAGGAGCCGCCCGGGCGGGTTATCTTGCTGCTGACCGCCGACAGCCCGGAGAACTTGCTGCCGACGATCACCTCCCGCTGTGAGGTGCTGCGCATCCGCCCCGTCCCCGTGGACGCCCTGGCAGAAACCTTGCAGGCGCGCACCCAGGTGGAGAGCGGGCAGGCGCAGACCCTGGCGCACCTGTCCGGCGGGCGCCCGGGCACGGCCTTACGCCTGATCCACGAGCCAGAGACGCTGGCGGTGCAGCAGGGCTGGCTGGACGACCTGGTCAAGACCCTGGGGAGTTCCCGCGTGGAGCGTTTTGCCCTTTCGGAGAAGTTATCGAAGGATAAAGAACAACTGCGCGAGGTGCTGTTGGCCTGGCTGGTGTACTGGCGTGACGTGATGTTGAGTGCCTGCGGAGCGGCTTCGCCGCTGACCTACCTGGAACGCCGGGCCGAGATCGCCCACATTGGCGGGCAGGTTGGGTTTGGCGCAGCCTACGCCCGCGTGGCTGCCCTGGAACAGGCCCTGGAAGGGCTGGATGCCAACCTCAATACGCGCCTGCTGATGGATGTGGTGATGCTGGAAATGCCGTTCGTGGTTTAGTTGATTAGGCAGGGAGCCCACAGATTTTTGACTTGTTCAACCTTATGGAAGAGATCCTAAATTGAGGTGTGGGGCTGCCCATTCCTTTCTAGACAGCCCCTTCCTTACCATGAGCCCGAATAGTCACAAAGAAAATACGCGGAGAGCATATTCTCCAGAATGATTGCACTATAATTTAAAAAACACATTTCAATAGTCCGTTTTTAGTTTCGAACAGGCTATAATTTGACCGTCGTGACTGCTCAGTCCGGGGCGGGAGAAAATTTCGCTGCCGGGCAAATCGAGGAGCAGCGGACCATCATACTGACTCAGGCAATCGCATAAACTTTGGAGGACGATGGGGAAAGTGTTGTTTGCAGAAGTGTATACCTCTTTCGAAAGACCTTTCTTTAAAACCTTCACATTGGAAAAGCGCAATCATTGCCTGGAGGAGCAGCACCTTGGAAAAAAATAATTACTTAATTGACATGGACGGAGTGCTGGTTAGCGGGCAGGTTATGGTGCCGGGCGCGGATAGTTTCATCGAACGCCTGCACAAAAAAGGCATTAAATTTCTGGTCCTGACCAACAACTCTTTGTATACCCCGGTTGACCTGGCGCACCGCTTGCAGCGCGCCGGGCTGACCATCGATAAAGAAGAAATTTTTACCTCGGCCATGGCTACCGCTCGGTTTATGCAAATCCAAAAACCGAACGGCAAAGCCTTTGTGGTCGGCGAGACCGGCTTGCAGGTGGCCCTGCACGAAACCGGCTATATCCAGACCGATTTTGACCCGGACTACGTCGTCCTGGGCGAAACTTTCAACTACAGCATCGAGATGATCACCAAGGCGGTCCGCCTGGTGGCTGCCGGTGCGCGTTTCATCGCTACCAACCCGGACCCCAACGGCCCAAGTGACCAGGGCATCGTGCCGGCCTGCGGCGCCATGGCCGCCCTGGTGGAACGGGCTACCGGGCGGGCGCCGTTCTTCATCGGCAAACCCAACCCGTTTATGATGCGGGCCGCGCTGAATTACCTGGGAGTCCATTCGGAGAACACAGTCATGATCGGCGACCGCATGGATACCGATATGGTCGCCGGGATCCAGTCCGGGCTGGGCACGAACCTGGTTTTGAGCGGCGTCACCAGCCGGGATATGATCGAAAGTTTCCCCTACCAGCCGCAGCGCGTGTTCACCTCGGTGGCCGAAATCGAGTTGTAAGAGTAACTGCTCAGGCCTGAGCAGTTACTTATAAGAGATATATAGTATATGGGGCCGGCTTATGCCGGCCCCATATACTATATATCCGAAGGTCTCAAATCGAAAGGCCGAACAGGCGCAGCAGCGGCCGGCCATAGGGAGCCCCGGGCCAGGGGATGGCGGCCAGGATGATGATTATCGAAAGCAAGTAGCCAATGGCTGCCCGCTGGTGTTTGGCCTTGTCCGTGCTGGCCTTGCGCGAAAGCGAACGCGCCATGTTGGCCACGCCGATGGCGACGATCATCATGACCACATGCTCGACGGTGAAGAAACGCAGAGTCTCATTTTTCATGGCGGTGGCAAAGCCGGAGGCGATCACCGTTGACCAGCCTTTGGTAAAGTAGAGAATAGCCCCGAGCAGGAATTGTATTCCCAGGACGGCGGTGAAGATCGTTCCGTAGCGATTATCGGCCGCGTTGAAGCGCCGTTTGCCAAACCAGCCGGTGAATCCGCGGACGATGACGATCAGCCCAACGACCAGAATAACCCAACGGTTGAGATTATGCAGTGTATCCAGGACCAGATTCAAAGTGGACATCGAATTCCTCCTTGGTGAAAGACCGGGCTCGCAAACCGCGCAAATCAGCGAACGTGTTGCTGCCCAATTTCTGATTATATGGGCTGGGAGGGGTTTGTCAAGGCAGAGCTATTCGTGTCAAGTGTCGGGTGTCAAAAGTGTTTCAGTGTTCCCGTTTTTCGGTGTTTCAGTCTTCGCGTTGAGCCGCAAACAACTTATCCGGCGTGAGGTTTAGGGGTGGTAGCTCGGGTTTCCAACCCGAGGGGAGGGCCGGCCAAGCTCATTCCCGGCTTTGAAAGCCGGGCTACGGGCAGCCGATCGGGCCAGTCTCCAGACCGAGCCCGCTCTTCAACGCCTGATTGAAACTTGCTTTAGAAAGCCCGGGTTTCCAACCCGAGGAACCGCTGGCCAAACAAATTCCTGATTATGGAGCCGGCCAGGGCCGGAATGGAGACCCACGCAGGTGGGTCTTTGTGTACCTGTAGGTGCAGCTTTAGCTGCTACCGGTTCGGTCGGCAGCACCGGCCAAGCTTATTCCCGGCTTTGAAAGCCGGGCTACAGGCAGCCGATCGGGCCGGTCTCCAGACCGAGCCCGCTCTTCAACGCCTGACAGGAATCCACTTTGGTAAGCAAACGCCTACCCAGCCGGAGCGTTTCGCTAGGGTAGCTCGGGTTTCCAACCCGAGGGGAGGGCCGGCCAAGCTCATTCCCGGCTTTGAAAGCCGGGCTACGGGCAGACGATCGGGCCGGTCTCCAGACCGAGCCCGCTCTTCAACGCCCGACGGGAATCTACTTTGGTAAGCAAACGCCTGCCCAGCCGGAGCGTTTCGCTAGGGTAGCTCGGGTTTCCAACCCGAGGGGAGGGCCGGCCAAGCTCATTCCCGGCTTTGAAAGCCGGGCTACGGGCAGCCGATCGGGCCGGTCTCCAGACCGAGCCCGCTCTTCAACGCCCGACGGGAATCTACTTTGGTAAGCAAACGTCTGCCCAGCCGGAGCGTTTCGCTAGGGTAGCTCGGGTTTCTAACCCGAGGGGAGGGACGGCCAAGCTCATTCCAGGCTTTGAAAGCCGGGCTACGGGCAGCCGATCGGGCCAGTCTCCAAACCGAGCCCGCTCTTCAACGCCTGACGAGAATCTACTTTGGTAAGCAAACGCCTGCCCAGCCGGAGCGTTTCGGTAAGGCAGCTCGGGTTCCCAACCCGAGGGGAGGGACGGCCAAGCTCATTCCAGGCTTTGAAAGCCGGGCTACGGGCAGCCGATCGGGCCAGTCTCCAGACCGAGCCCGCTCTTCAATGCCTGACAGGAATCCACTTTGGTAAGCAAACGCCTGCCCAGCCGGAGCGTTTCGCTAGGGTAGCTCGGGTTTCCAACCCGAGGGAGGGACGGCCAAGCTCATTCCCGGCTTTGAAAGCCGGGCTACGGGCAGCCGATCGGGCCGGTCTCCAGACCGAACCGAGCCCGCTCTTCAACGCCTGATTGAAACTTGCTTTAGAAAGCCCGGGTTTCCAACCCGAGGAACCGCTGGCCAAACAAATTTCTGGTTATGGAGCCGGCCAGGGCCGGAATAGAGACCCACGCAGGTGGGTCTTTGTGTACCTGTAGGTGCAGCTTTAGCTGCTACCGGTTCGGTCGGCAGCGCCGGCCAAGCTCATTCCCGGCTTTGAAAGCCGGGCTACGGGTGGCTTAAGTCCGGCCGGGGATTAATTGGGCTGGTGCGGGCGCTTGTCCCTTTCCAAACTGGGGTGTATTTCGGCACCGGCGGAACGGGCCAGCTTACGCGCGGCACTGACTGCCGAGCGGTCGGCTTTGTGGATCTCCGGGGGAAAAACGAACCCGCTGAGTTGGGCTTCCAGGGTATCCAGCGCAATCAGGTAGGGCTTCCAGGTAGCATTCACGCTGAATTCTTCCGGTACACTGCTCAGATCCTGCTGGAGGATAAAGCCGTAAGCGGCCAGCTTACCCTCCTCGTTGGCCAGGATGACCTTCCAGAAGCGGACCGGGATCTGAATGCGCACCGGGCCAAAATCGTCTTTGCCGTCAAAGATGCGGTCGCTCTCGGCCAGGATCGGGCCAGCCAGGATGCAGTGCTTTTCGGCCTGGCTCTGCTTTTGAATTTCCACCTCCAGGTCGCCCCAGTTGTCCACCCCGCTGGTCGGGCGGTTGAACCCGGCCACCTGGGGAGAGCAGTTGGTCACGTGAAAAGTGTCGCCGTTGGCGCGCACCACCTGGGCGCGGGTGCTGCCCCAGCACACGTCGTTGCGGCGGACGATGTGGCCCTTGTCGAAACTGCCGCCGTCTTTGGTGTAAAAAACGTCCGGCAACTGGTCCAACTGGGGAATGCGCGGATCGGTCAGCCATTTCTCCTGGTCGTGCGGGCCAAGGCCGGTCAGGCCGTCGCGGCTGTAATCGCCCGGCTCGGGTTCGCGTTTGGCCGGGGCGTAATCCACGTTGGAGGCGGTAAACAAGGCCAGGCGGCGCTTTTTGTTGAGCACTACGGTGAAATGTTCGTAGGGGATGGCATACTTCCCGTCGGCCATGACCGCCACCAGGGAAGTGTCGCTGACCTGGGGCAGCGGGGCATCGATCCCCAGGAAGCCGGTGTCGTAGCCGGTGCGTGAGGAATAGTCGCGGTCCACCACCGGGTAGCGCAGGGCTTCCTCGCCGATAAGGCCGGACGGCGCGAGATTCAGGCTGGACGGGGTTTGGCCTGCCTGCGGCGTGACCGTCAACCCGACCGGCCCGCCCCAGCCCAGCGAAATTTGCAGTTGCAGGGGGATGGTCAGGGTAGTACCTGGAGCAGCCGGCAGGTCGGTATGCGCCGGGGCGGAAGGGGCCGGCCCGGCCTCGACCGGGGTGGGGGTGACAGCGGCATTTTTGAGTGCAGCCGCCAGCACGTCCCCGCCGCGCATGGCTTGCAGCAGCTCCTGCTCGACCGGTTTGCCCGGGTCGAGGGTAGACTGGAGGTAGGTGCACAGCACGCTGATGCGCAGCCCTTCGTTGGCCACCCAGATTACCTGGCTTTCGTC
Source organism: uncultured Chloroflexia bacterium (assembly GCA_963704755.1). GTDB lineage: Bacteria > Chloroflexota > Anaerolineae > Anaerolineales > Anaerolineaceae > Bellilinea. Next base: position 2,191,342 of record OY969938.1, on the reverse strand, counting down.
CACCCCGTCCAACGAATCGCGCAGGCTGCCGTCTTTGAGCACGTATTTGCCGTCCTCATCCCGCTTGGCGGCCCCGGAGTGGTGCAGGGCGACAACCTGGAACGAATCGTTGAAGGCCGGCGCACCGGATGAGCCAGGGGCGGTGTCACTCTGGTACCAGAGGAACTGATCCAAAATTTTGACCAGGTTGTTCTCGCGGATGGCGCACTGGCGGCGCTCCCCGCCAGGGTGCTCGATAATGGTGATACATTCGCCTTCGCGGATCTTGTTAGGCTCTGCTACCAGGCGGTGGTAGCCAAAGCGGCTGAGCGGGGTGCTGCCATCCTGGGCGAGCGGCGTTACGCCGACCAGGGCAAAATCGAGCTGCTGATTGGCCAGGTAATACTGTTCGGCGTGGACGTCGAAGCGATAAGAGGGTGCCGGGTTGCCGGCGATATCCAGGACGTAATTGGCCTCGGCGATGGCGTTTTGGGCTTCATCCAGGTTGGGGAAGACGTGCCAGTTGGTCAGCAGCAGGTGGGGCGAGACCATGAACCCGGTCGCCCAGCCACGCTCGCGGCCGGCCGGGTCGCGCAAGGTGATGCGCATCACCGGCCCGGCGGCGACCAGCGCGCGCTGGAGATAGAACTCGTCCACCAGGTCGTTGTTGCCGATCAGGCGCTCGAGCTCGATCGTGCTGGGATGGGCGCCGCCGAAGGACAGGTTGGCCGCCCGCCCGGCGAAGGAAGCCGTATCGACCGGCGGGGGTGGCGCCGGGGTAGGCGCGATAGCGAAGGATAAATCAGCGGCCGGGGTGACCCGGCGCGGGGCGGGCGCGGCCATCCCGGCCGGCATGCGCCTTTCTGCTGCTGCGATGACGTCAGGATGGATGAGCATGGCTGCCTCCCTATAAGCGAAAAGTACTGGTTATGGATCGTTGCTTGTTTTCGTTTATTATAGAAAAAGCGGGGCGGAAGTCAAATAGCTGATAGCGGTTAGCGGGTAGCTGTTAGCTATTGGCGATTAGCGGTTGGCTGTCAAGAACTCGCGTATTGGCCGGCGCTTCGCCCTCACCCCAGCCCCTCTCCCGCTTCTGGGAGAGGGGCTCAAATCAAAAACCGATTTGGAGGGAAGAGACAAATTCCTCCCCTAAAATCTACGCCGCGGTTTTCCCGGCCGGTAGGTTCAGCTACCCCCCGGCTTAGAAAGCCGGGCTACGAACAGGAGCTAATCGCTAACAGTCTGTAGGTTGGGTTGCGGGCTCATTCAGAACGCCGATAAATTGCTGGATTGCGTAACATTCCAGGCTCTGCCCGTAACCCAATATTGCGCTCAGTATTACCTCTGTTGGGTTACGGGCGGAGCCTGGGCTTTTATACATTCTTTCCAATCGCCATTGTTGCGATAGAGCCCGCAACCCAACCTACGGGCTACGGGCTGCGTCGCGGTTTTCCCGGCCGGTAGGTTCAGCTACCCCCCGGCTTAGAAAGCCGGGCTACGAACAGGAGCTAACCGCCTAAAGCTAATCGCTAACAGTCTGTAGGTTGGGTTGCGGGCTCATTCAGAACGCCGATAAATTGCTGGATTGTGTAACATTCCAGGCTCTGCCCGTAACCCAATATTGCGCTCAGTATTACCCCTGTTGGGTTACGGGCGGAGCCTGGGCATTCATACATTCTTTCCAATCGCCTTGGTTGCAATAGAGCCCGCAACCCAACCTATGGGCTGTTGGGTTACGGGCAGAGCCTGGGCATTCATACATTCTTTCCAATCGCCATGGTTGCAATAGAGCCCGCAACCCAACCTACGGGCTGTTGGGTTACGGGCGGAGCCTGGGCTTTTATACATTCTTTCCAATCGCCATGGTTGCGATAGAGCCCGCAACCCAACCTACGGGCTAACAGCTAACAGCTAACAGCTAAAAGCTATAAACTCCCCGGGGATAGGCTGATCGCTGACCCAGGCACGGACCAGGCTGGCGAAGAGGTCCGGGTATTGCAGGGACCAGGCATGTCTGGCGTTGGGGGCGAGCACGCCCTGGGCGGTAGGATAGCGCTTGAGATATCCTCGGGCGATCGAGCGGGCGGCTTTCATTTCCTGCTCGCCGACTACAATCAACAGCGGGCTTTCTATCTGCTCTGGCAGTTCCCAGGTGGACAGGTCGGTCATGTAGCGGCGCATGAAATCGGGCGAGAGCGATTGGGCGATGTCATCGCGCACCAGATCGGCATATTCTTCCGGTATGCCGTGCTGGTGGATCGTCTGGCGAATGAGGTAGTCCGGCTTGTAGAGCCGGTACATCCAGATCGAGGCTTTGCCCACCTCGGACAACCAGCGCGAGAAATGCCCGGAACTGCCGGAAAGGAGGACATGATCGATCAGCTCGGGGGTGATGCGCAGCAGGGTCAGCGCCACCGGCCCGCCCAGCGAGAGGGCCACCAGGTGAGCCTTCTGGCCCGGCAGGCGCTGGCGAATGATCTCGGCTACTTCCTGCGCGCTGCCGTTGATGCTGTATGGTATGGCTTTGCTCTGGCCCTGCTCGGGCAGGTCCGGGGCCAGGCAGTGGAATTCGGGCAGGCGTTCGATCACCGGCAGCCAGGATTTGCTGCTCAAACCGCCGGCATGCAGAAAAACGATGGCCGGGCCATCTTCAGGTCCATTTTCGTAAGTGTATAGCATTATTTGCCTCGCTCTTTTTGCCAGTATTCCATCAGCCGGGGGATCTCGCGTTCGAGCATCCCATACAGGCTGCGCATCTCCTCCAGGCGCTCGCGGCGCTGGGGCGGCGCGGAAGCGAGCAAATCCAGGCCTTGCTCGGCCAGCAGGCGGAAGGCACGGGCCTGGTCGAGGCGCTCCTGGAGCGAATTGGCCCAGGCATCCGGGTGGATGCGGTAATAGTCGCGCCGGTCGCCCGGCAGGCTGACCAGTTCGACCAGGTCGATCTGGATCAACAGGCGCACCGTGCTGCTGATCGAGCTTTTGCTGGCCTGCAAGGCCTCAACCAGTTCACCCAGGCTGACCAAAGGCTGCTCGGAGATCAGCAGCCAGCCGAAAATGCGCCCGGCCATGCGCGGCAGGGTTAGCTTTTCAAAATACAGGCCGACTTTTTCGACAAAAGCGCTTTCTTCATCCAGGATCATCTTTTCCTCTCCCGGCAGGAAGCCCTTCGAATTTGAGATATTTGCGGGTTCCCATACCGCAAATATAGTATAGCTGTTTCTGTATGTTCTGTACATACCGAACAAACAGAATGTTTATTTTACCCTTGTCGCCGATCCAAAAACATGGATAATGATTAACTGTTCGTAAGTGCTCAGGCAAGTGCGCAAGGTGAGGGTGTTTTTATTATTTTTTGCGCGCGAAGCGCGCAAAAAATAATAAAAACACCCTAATCCTCTGCAGTAGCTGAGTAGTTACAACTGTTCAATCGATTCTTTCCAAAGACTTTTACTACTCAGGCTCAAGTTAAAGAATTCCCGAACTGAGGGGTTAAGGTGGCGTTCTCATTGCAAACACCTCAATTCCGGGATCCGAACACATCCGGCTGGGCAGTTTCAAAATGACATAAAATCGTGAGGAGGATACTGTGGAATCTGTGCTCGTATCGTCCAATTGGAAAGCCGGCTACCCAGGAGCAGCGGCCGGTTTCCTGGCCATGCAGGGGGTGGTGAATCCGCCTGCCAACCCGGCCCTGGATGACCAAAAAACTGCCCTGGAGGTCGATTTGCGCGCCCGCTACGGCGACTGGGATCGCCCGCGGCTATCTGCCCTGGCAGCGCTGGGGGCTTATCGGGACTACTACAAGCAGTTCAAAAAAACATATCACGTCCAACTCCAGCTCGAGTCGATCCTGTTCAAAGGCAAATCGATCCCCAATGTGGCCGCCCTGGTAGAAGCCATGTTCATGGCCGAGCTAAAAAATATGCTCCTGACCGCCGGTCACGACCTGGACAAGCTCCATGGGCGGGTCAGCCTGGATGTGTCGGACGGCAGCCAGCGCTATATACTCATCAACGGGCAGGAGCAGAGCCTGAAGCCGGGCGACATGTATATCAGCGACCAGGCTGGGGTGCTTTCGAGCATCATCTACGGGCCGGACCAGCGCACCTGCATCCTGGGGGGGACCCAGCGGGTGCTTTTTACGGTGTATGCCCCACCGGGTATCGCGGCTGAGGCGGTGGTGCAGCACCTGGGAGACATCGAGACCTACGTGCGCCTGGTCGCACCGCAGGCCCAGACTGAGTTCAAGGAAGTTTACCAGGCCTGAAACACCGGCCGCCTGGCGGATGTCAGCCGGGCAGGCCATTTTCGATTAGGCTTCCTTTTTTGCATGAAGCGAATAACCAAAGAAACCCTTTTTAAATATTTACTGGCCCTTGCGCTGGCAGCCGGGTATGTCTTTATTCTCAGCTACCACCTGGCGGCGATCAACTCGAGCGACAGCCCCGAGGCCTGGTCTGAATTCAGCCACATCTTCGACGCGTCGATGATCTTTGCACCGGTAGTATATGGCGCCAGACCGGCCTGGCCGGTGCTGGACCCTGGCCGGGCGCTCCTGGATGGCCTGGTCTTCTTGCTGCCCAACGCTTCCTTGATCCTGTTCCGCGCCTGGGTGCAGGTTCTCAGCCTGCTGCTGCCATTGGCCACGGCCGTGGCGCTGGTCCGCCGGCTGCGCCCGATTTCCTGGAAAAAAGGGCTGGCGCTGGTGCTTTTTAGCGTGCTGATCTTCGAAGCCGGCCCGATTTATTACCATTTGCTCCTGGGGCCTATCCTGGTGCTGGCTTTATTCGACCGCAAAAAGATGTCCCGCACGTACCTGGTGGTGATTTTGGCCTCGCTGTGGGAGGGAATTTGCCGGATCAACTGGTTCCCTCTGCCGGGGGTCCTGGCGGCTTGCCTGTTTTTGCTGGAGCAGGAGCAGGGCGAGCAAAGCAGGATGCGTTACGTCCGGCATCCGCTGGGGCTGGCTGCCGGCGGAAGCATCGCCGCCCTGGGGAGCTACCTGGTATACTCCCGGGCCAGTGCTGACCCAATGCTGGCCCTGGACCCGCGCTATAACTATTCCTTCTGGCCGCTGCGCCTGCTGCCCAATAACTTCTATCCACTGGGGGTGCTGGGCGGGTTGCTGCTCCTTTCTGCCCCTTTTCTGGTTTTCCTGGCCGGTTTTGTAATCCGTAAGTGGCGCGGCTATGTCTGGCTGCGCCTGGTGGGTTTGGCGTTGGCGCTGGCAGCCTTTGGCGCGGGCGGGCTGCTGGTCAGCATGCGCATCGGGGGCACCTTCAACCTGCACAACCTGGATGGCTTTTTCCTCTTGCTGCTGGTGATCACTTTTTATGTTTACCTGGAGCGCTTTCGTCCCGATCATGACCTTCCGGCCGGGCCGATATTTGCCGGCCCGGCCAGGCTGGCCTGGCAAACGGCTGTGGTGCTGATCCCCTTGTTCTACGTGGGGTTCATGAACAAGCCGGCCACTGCCGCGCCGGTCCATATCGACGACCGGGTAGTCCAGACGATCATCCGGAACTACGGCCTGTCGGGCAAGCCGGTCCTTTTCCTGGATTATCGCGACCTTTTGGCATTCAAGGAGGCCCAAGCCAACCTGTACCTGCCGTACGACAAGGTGATCCTGATGGAAATGATCATGGCTAACCAGACCGCCTACCTGAACACTTTCAACGACCATATCTATAACCATGATTATGCCTTGATCATCGCGACCGGCCAGTATTACGACACCCGCGACGTAAAAACCGACATCCTGGCCCCGGAAGAGAACGCCTGGGTGCATTACGTCAGCATCCCCATTGTGGATAATTACACACCGATCTACCGCCAGGGTGATCTGTTTATTTATGTGCCCGATGCGCCCCGGAAGCCGGCAAGCCATTAGCTGGTAACGTTTAGCGATTAGCTTTTAGCGCTTAGCTTGTAGGGTGGGTGGAGGGCTCATCGATTGCGCCGGTGAATCAAAGGCCGGCGTGGTAAACCGGGTTATGCCCGTAACCCACCATCCTCGCGTGTTCCTGCCGGCAAGCGCTACGCCCCCCTTCCCTGCTTCCCCCCAAATCAAAAACCGATTTGGAGGTAAGGCGTTAAGTTGCGCTCGCCGGAACGCTAAGCCTGTAGAGGTTGGGTTTCGGGCTCATTCAAAACGCCGGTAATTTGTTGGATTGTGTAAAGTTCCAGGCTCTGCCCGTAACCCAACATTGAGCTTGGGTATTGCCGTTGTTGGGTTACGGGCAAAGCCTGGGTGTGTATATGTTTTGTTCAATAATTAATGTTGCAGTAGAGCCCGCAACCCAACCTACAGCAGCTCGTCGCTGGCTACCCGTAACCCACCATCGCCAAGAGCCCTCATCCCCCGGCCCCTTCCCCCAGAGCAGGGGAAGGGGAGCCTTGCTACCGGAAGGCCGCTTTTGGCCAGATTCCTCCCCTAAAATCCGCATTTTGGATTTTGGGGGAGGCCAGATGGGAGCATAGCGCCGGTTATTAAATTGCGATCAGAATCAAGCAAAAATTCCAAAACCGGCTCCGGAATGGGCTACAATAGAAGAGGCCGGTGGTGCAGGTGCAGCCGGGCTAGGTTGAGTGGATCATGCCGGTGAGGCATGTGGATTGGTGCAAACAGAAGGGAGGATTGCTGGTGATGGCAAAAATGCAACCCAAACAGTGGAAAATGCAGGACGTCATGAACGCGAACAGCCCGTTGATGAAACAGGCTTTCAAAGCGCCGATCCTGCTCTGGCGGCTGGGGCTGGGACCGCTTTTCGGCAAGATCGTTCTGGTGATGACGATGACCGGCCGGACCAGCGGCCAGCGCCGCCGGACGGCGGCGGAATTTTACGGCCTGAATGGCAAGAAATATTCTGTGGTGGCCCTGGGCGCCAAGGCGGACTGGTACAAGAACCTGGCAGCCAACCCGCACGTGACGGTCCAGTCGGCGGATGGCACCCAATCTTGCAAGGCTTACCGCGTGACGGACGACGCTGAACTGGCCGAGGTATTCAAGCTGTTCCTACGTAAGGACGCGCCGCTGACGAACTGGTACCTCAAGTCACTGGACGTACCGGTGGACGTGGCGAGTGTGCTGGCCAACAAAGACAAGATTTACATCCTCGGCTTCGAACCGACCGATGAGCCCTGCCCGGCTGGGCTGGACGTGGACCTGGCCTGGCTGTGGCCGGTGGCGTTTGCCTGGCTGCTGCTCTTCCGCCCACGCCGGCGGAGCCGGCGCAGGTAACGTGGATGTTCGCGCCTTCAACCGCCGTGCCTGGGATGCCCAGGTAGCGAAAGGTAATCCCTGGACTGTACCGGTCAGCCATGAGCAGGTATTGGCGGCGCGCCAGGATGATTGGAGCCTGCTGCTGACCCCCTCTATCCCGGTTCCGCGGGAGTGGTACCCGCCTTTAGCCGGCGCCGATGTGCTTTGCCTGGCTTCGGGGGGTGGTCAGCAGGGCCCCATCCTGGCGGCGGCCGGGGCGCACGTGACCGTTTACGATAACTCCACCGCGCAACTCGCCCGCGACCGCGAAGTGGCCGACCGTGAAGGCCTGGAAATTGCTACGGTCGAGGGCGACATGCGCGATCTGTCCGTACTGCCCGATGAGGCCTTCGACCTGGTTTTTCATCCGGTCGCTAACGTTTTTGTTCCGGAGGTGATGCCGGTCTGGCGTGAGGCCTACCGGGTGCTGCGCCCGGGCGGTGTGCTGCTGGCCGGTTTCAACAACCCGGTCACTTACCTCTTCGATCTCAAAGAAATGGTCCATGGACGGCCGGTTGCACGTTACCGCCTGCCCTATTCTGACCTGGATCACCTGTCGCCGGCCGATTTGGAAGTATACCAGGCAGAGGGCTACCCGCTGGAGTGGAGCCACACGCTAGACGAGCAAATTGGCGGGCAGATTGCGGCCGGGTTTATGCTGAGCGGCTTCTACGAGGATTCAAATCCATACGAAGCCCTCTCGGAATATTGTCCTGGCTACATCGCCACCCGGGCGCTGAAGCTATAAAAATAAAACCGGCCTTCCCAAGGGAAGCCGGTTTTATTTTTAGTCTGAAAGCGGAACCTTTATGCTATCCGCCAAAATACGTTTAGCCGTGTGCGCTAACGTGCTCCGGACGGATTTTGTAGATGACGCGGATTTCGTCGGGCCGGACACTCTGGTATTTGGCCGCGCCGCGGTAGCGTTGGGCCAGGCTGTCGATGTGGTCGCGGGCGCCATCTGTGGTCTGGTCAACTACCGTGCCGCGTATCAGCAGGGTCCGGTAGGGATTTTCCGGGTCGATGATGCTCAAGGCCACCTTGGGCCGCGAGATCATGTTGTGGTCTTTCTGGCGACCCTTGGCCGAGTTGACCAGGATATAGGTGCCGTCGTAATCGATCCAGACCGGCGAGACTTGCGGTGACCCATCCGGCATGAGTGTGGCCAGGTGGGCGAACGACTTTTTCTTGAATAGATCCAGGAAGTTATCTGGAATTGTGGCAGGCATAGAGTATGGGTCCTTTCTACAGGGTTGGTTTGCTGAAGGCCAACTAAAAAGAAAGACCGGTTCATGAACCGGTCGATCCATCAGGTGAGACCGATCGACAAACTTTTGGTAAATATACCAGATTTGTCCACGTTTTGGATAGTTGCCACAGATGAACACAACTTCCGAAAATAAGATAATCGCGGGGGCGAAGCCCCCGCGATTATCTTATTTTCGGATTTCTATTCGTACTTCAGTGCGGTGACCGGCACCAGGCTGGCGGCGCGCAATGACGGGTACAGCCCGGAAAGCAGCCCCACCAGGGTGGCGAAGAGCAAGGCAAAAGGCGGCAGCCAGACCGGGGTTGAGGCGGTCAGCGTGCCGCCTACGCCGATATAACTACTCTGCCCGGAAAGGTACGTACTGGCCACAATGTTGATCACATAGCCGCCGATCCAGCCCAGGGCGACACCCCCCAGGCCGCCCACGAAGCCAATCCCGGCCGATTCACCCAGGAAAATGCTGAGCACATTGCGATTGGTGGCGCCGATGGCCTTCATCAACCCGATCTCACGGGTGCGCTCCAGAATGGCCATGGTCATGGTGTTGGCGATGCCGATGGCGGCTACCAGCAGTGAAATCGCACCGATCCCGCCGAACACAATCTGCAGAACCACGAAGAAGCTGTTGATGCTTTGCACGTAGCTTTGGGCCGCCGAGGCCTGGTAGCCCATGGTATTGATCTGGTCGGAGATGTCCACCACATTATCCGGGCTGGTGGCACGCACGACCAGTTGGTTGTAACCGTCGCGGTTGAAGTTCACCCGCTGCCCGCGCAGCCAGCCTTCCCACGAGACCAGGTCGTCCATGTTAACCAGCATCATACTGTCCTGCTCGGCCCGTGATTCGGCCAGGATACCGACGATTTTCAGGTTGACCGTCTTCGTGGAGGTCTGCCCATCCTGCGTCCAGCGGGTCAGGACGAGTTTGACGGTCTGGTCGAGCAGATCGGGCTGGTCAGGAGGATCCTGGCCGGGGCGCTGCTTGGGGTCATAGAACTGGGTGGCGGCCCAATAGCCCAATACGGCCGTGCCGTGGCCGATTTTAGTTGTGCCGGAATCGAGCGGATAATCGAATACGGACAGATCGTCCGCGCCAACGCCCTGGACGTAAGGTGAGCTCTGCAAACGTCCCACCTCCAGAGTGGCGCCGCCGCTCAAGCCCTGGCGGGGGATAACCATGTCCACCCCGGGGATGGCCTTGATTTCATCGATGGTCGCGGGGGTGAGCAGTTTGACACCGGGCGTCGAACCCCCTCCACCGCCCACCGCTTTGCTGATAACCATGCCTCCACCGCTGCTCGCGCCCACATCGTTGTAGCCGGGGTACACATCGATACGTCTCAAATCACTGATGCCCCACAACTGGCTGGTGGCGCTTTGCTGCAAGCCGATGGCCAGCGAGATCAGCAGCACGACCGAAGCCGTGCCAATGACCACGCCGACAGCGGTCAAGACCACCCGGCCTTTGCGCCTGCCCAGGTTGTCCAGAATCAGGGCAACTAAATCAATAAATCTCATGTCTTATCGCTCTCAAATTCGCAGTTCTGCCATCAACCCTTGGGGATGGGGACAACTTTGACGGGAGGTTCGGTCGAACTCGGAGCCGCCTTCCAACGGGGCGCTCTCGGAGGGCATGCCGTTCAACAGGCTGGGCGTGGACTGTGCGCTATCCAGGCCGATCAGGCCCTTGAAGGCCCGCACGACCTTGTCCCAGGTGGTTTCCTGAACGGGTTGGACCATACCGCCGTCTCCGGGGTACATACCGGTACTTCCTTCCGGCATCGGCTCGGGAGTGGGCATCTCCTGGACGTCTACGTTCAAAGTTTGGGTAAACTCTCTGGCCTGGTTGAAGTCGTCGGTGTAATTAATGGTCACATCGATTTCGGCCGGGCCGGGCTGGGCGGGGATGAAACTGGCGTCCAGGGGGAAGTAACCACCGGGATCCAACGCGCCGACCAGCGATACATCGTTGGTAATCTGGCCGGCCGGTGAGCTGACCTTCATGTTGCCTAGCACACAGGAGTTATGGCCCAGGTTGTTGACCTGCAGCGGGAGCGTGCCGGGCTGCCCGGTAAAGAAAACGCCCGGGTCGCTGTAAAAATTAATGTCCAACTGCGGAAGCTGATAGACCAGCAGGGTGATGACCTGGTCGTTGATCAGGCGGTTACCCTGGGTGTCGTCATAAACAAAGGAAACTTTGAAGGCATAGGCACCGGGATTGGCGGTCACGTTGACGATCAGTTTCTGGCTGGTCGAGACTTTGGTTCCCAGGGGAATATTTCCCAGGTAAACCAGGTTGGAGGAACCCAGCGGAGCGAACGTGGCCAGGTCGCCGTTGCCGCCGGAAATGTCGCCCGGGACGGCCGTACCGCTGCTATCGGTGGTCACGCCGCCGCCCAACACCATGGTCACCGAGCGGGCATCGGCGCTGCCCAGGTTCTGCACGTCCATTTCCAGGTTGAACATGCTGCCTGGCTGAAGGGGATCCACGTCACTGTTGTAGGAGCTGACTACCAGTTGCGGCCGGCTGATGGCGGTCGGTGTGGCGGTGGGAACGGCAGGTCCGTAGGTAGGCTGCGCATTATTCAGGTTAATCGTGACCGTGAACGTTTCCGAGTAGCTGGCGCCATCCGTAAGGGCCGCATACGTGGCAGTAATGGTGGTCGTGGCTACACTTTGTCCTTCCAGGGCAGGGCTGGCCGTCAGGTGTTGAGTGAAATTGATTGACTCGTTTGGGTCGATCTCACCCTGCACGATTACTCCGCCACTTCCGGTGGGCAGGAAATCTGTGCCGCTGAAGGCAAAGGTAACATTTTCAGCGTAATCGTTGCCTTTGTTGGAGATGGTAAAACGCAGTTCAAAATTTTGGCCGGGTTTGATTGCACTATCGCCGGAAACACCGTATAAATCCAGGCTGACCAGCGGGCGCACAGGCCGGCTGACCGCAGTAGCCGTTGGTGTGTTGGTGGGTGCTGCAGTTGGGGCCGGTTCGGTCGTTGCAAGTACGGTCTCGGTAGGGGTGGGGGTATCCGCCTGGACGATGGCGGTTTGCCCAGGGGTGGCAGTGGCATCCTCAGCCTGGCCGGTATGCGCCGGCAGCGCACTGAACGCCAGGGCCGCCAGCACAAAAATCGTTATCAGTTTTACACGCATATTATTCATTCCCTCTAGAAATGGCTTCAAATTCATAAGACGAGGCAGCTTCGAACTCTTCTTCGGTCACGATTTTGCCATCCAAGAGATAGATCGTATGGGTGGCAAAATGCTTCATGCGCGAATCGTGCGAAACCACGACCACAGTCTTGCCGGACTTGTGCAGGTCGGAGAGCAGTTGCATGATGCCATGGCCGCTGTGCGTATCCAGGTTGCCGGTCGGCTCGTCGGCCAGGATGATCTTAGGCTGGTTGACCAGCGAGCGGGCCACGGCCACGCGTTGCTGCTGCCCGCCGGAAAGCTCGGTGGGCTTGTGATAGGCGCGCTTTTCCAGCCCGACTTGCTGCAAAAGGGCCAGTGCGCGTTTGCGGCGCTGCCGGCCTGAGACGCCGGCAAAACGCATGGGAAAAGCCACGTTTTCGATCGCCGTCATCGAAGCGACCAGGTTGAAGGATTGGAAAATAAAGCCCATCATCTTCCGCCGGTACACGGCGAGCTGGTTCTCATCCATTTTTTCCAGGCTGGCGCCGTCGATGGCGATGCCCCCGGAGGTCTGGCGGTCCAGGCCGCCCAGCAGGTACAGCAGGGTACTCTTACCCGAGCCGGAGGGGCCCATGATCAGGGTCAGCGACCCGGCGGGGATATCCAACGAAATGCCGGCCAGAGCGTGAACGGTGCTTTTACCCATCACGTAGGTCTTGCGCAAATCGCGGATCGTTATCAAAGGTTGGTCAGACATTTTTGCCGCTAGAGGAACATCGGGGTGGCGGCCATACCGATCCCGGTCAGGCGGGTACCAATATAGCCCGGCAGGGCCTGCAAGGCCAACACGATCAAAATGGTAATAATGACCGCCAGCCAGGCTTTTCCGCGCTTGAGGCCGGTCAGGGGCAAGGCGCCGACCATTAACAGGACGGTAACCCAAACCAGGTAGAAATCGACGTTGACCATGGCCGCGCGCATGAAGGCGGTCAATCCGCCCGCGGTCGAGTCAAAGAAGCCGGAGAGGCCCGGCGCCTGGATGGCCGCGTGGGTAGCCAGCAGGCTGATGCCGCGCACAATGTAACGGATCGCAAAAGGCATAAAGGACCAACTGGCCAGGTTGAGCACACCGGTACCGTTGCTACGACTGCCGCTGAGCGTGAAGGACAGGTTCAGGATCAGCCCGAGCAGCAGCCATGGGATCCAGATGCCGGCCAGTTCGAGCAGCCCCGGGAAGACATAAATAAACAATGGGCTGACTTTGTTGGCTTGCCCGCTCAAATATTGCTGCTGTTGGTCTGGCGACCAATATTGATAATCCTGGGGCAGCTCAGGGGTGGTTTGAGAAGTGGTCGCAGTGCGGACCGGGCCGCCGATCAAGACGAAAACAATCGCCAGGATACTCAGGATCGTCAGCGGGGCCAGCCACACGCCGTGTTCTTTCTCGGCAATGGATTTCAACGTCCGGGCGGGGCGGAAAAGGATGGGGAGTGCCCATTCAAAATGCCAGCTACGGGGCCGGGTATCTTCAATTGAAGCGAAGTCAGTCTCAATCATATTTGTCTTTTGTGTACTCCATTTTTCTCCAGGATGGATCTTCGGTAAGAGACGTAGATGCAAGGGCACCCCAGGCTGTTCAGCCTGACAGAAGCGGCAATGGTATTATGAGCTGCCCCTTTGAATTTGTGCTTTATGCAGATTACATTCCCGATAAGGACGACGGTGGCACGCAGGCAGGCGTGATTAATCCGCGGCACCTGGGTGCTACTGCAATAGGACGTAGGCGGTCGTTGAAAAGTTCCAGAAAAAGTTTGGGTGGTCCTGTCATGCTTGAGGTATTTGTTTATTTCGTATACCGGTACTGCTGGAAGAAAATACGCTAAACTTAAAAGCAGATGAAAATTAAATTTACCATTAATCCGTCAAAAGTAGGAGATGAATAGTTTTGAACAGACTATCTTTTAGGTGCGGAACCGTGTTATCTTTCCCCCCTTGAGAAAGGGGGGCAGGGGGGATTCTTGGCAAAAGTCAGCATTATGCGGATTTTTTGCTCGCCTATAATAAATTGAGGTAATTACTAATTCCTTTGGGAAAAAAGGTGGGAAATGCCTTCCGGCAACCTAATCCGTTCAAATTTTTTCTTGCCGTATAACCCAAACCTGGTCGAGCGGGCAAAATATTTGCGTGCGAATCAAACTCCGGCTGAGAAAAAGCTGTGGTTCTCTGTGCTCCGAAATTTTCCCCTGCGTGTTTTACGCCAGCGGCCGATCGATAATTTTATTGTCGATTTTTATATTCCTGCCTTGAGGCTTGTGATAGAAATTGATGGAGATACGCATGCAGGCAAAGACGCTCAGGAATATGATGAAGCTCGGAGTAAAATTCTGCAAGGTTACGGTTTATCCATTATCCGTTTTACCAATCAGGAAGTCTTGGAAAACCTGGATGGCGTATACCAACAGATTGTCGCAATTACCGGGGTTGATAAAAGAATCCCCCCTGGCCCCCCTTGAGAAGGGGGGGTGCTCCCGGGCTCACCGTACTTTCATTATTCAAGGCTTTAACTGGGTTTGACTTTTCCCCTTGAGAAAGGAAAGGCTTCCAGGCTCACCGTACTTTCATTGATTCAAGACTTATACTGGGTTTGGCTTTTCCCCTTGAGAAAGGGGGGTGCTTCCAGGCTCACCGTACTTCCATTGATTCAAGACTTATACTGGGTTTGGCTTTTCCCCTTGAGAAAGGGGGGTGCTTCCAGGCTCACCGTACTTCCATTGATTCAAGACTTATACTGGGTTTGGCTTTTCCCCTTGAAAAAGGGGTAAATTTTTGGTCCTGATCTCCTTATCCAAGGATCTACTGGGTTTTTCCCCCCTTGGGAAAGGGGGGCAGGGGGGATTCTTCGGATTGTATTTAGAATAAGAAGCACATTAAGGATTCTTTATGCAAATCAGGATTGGGCTGGAAAACAACACGAAGGGCCGCTCGCTGGCCTGGGCGCTGGATTACCCGGGCTGTTTTGCCTACGGCGAAGACGGGCCGACCGCCCTGATCGAGGCGGCCCGGGGGTTTATCGGCTATAAAAACTGGGTAAGAGGGCATACGGCTAACTCGTGGCTGGAGGATGCACGCGACGTGGATGTGCGCCTGATTGAGACCTGGGAGGACTACGATATCGATGACGATTATGAAACCGTACCGTCCAGCGTGAATACGATCCAGGCCTGGTTCCGCCACGATTGGAAGCCGCTCACTCGCCTGGAGGTCAAACGCGGGCTGCAACTTTTGGATTTCAGCCGGGCCGACCTGCTGGACGTCGCGCAAAACTTGAGCACTGAGGCACTGGATCGGGTTTACCCGGGTGAACGTTGGAGCATCCGCGGGATATTGGAACAGGCCGGCGGGACGGAGTGGGGCTACCTGAATAACCTGGGGTTGGCCGGTATGGCCCGCCGGGAGCTGCCCGAAGACGCCTTCGAGCGCCTGGACGTGGTGCGGCGGCGCACCCTG
This sequence comes from uncultured Chloroflexia bacterium, assembly GCA_963704755.1. Classification (GTDB taxonomy): domain Bacteria; phylum Chloroflexota; class Anaerolineae; order Anaerolineales; family Anaerolineaceae; genus Bellilinea. The sequence continues at coordinate 2,176,190 of OY969938.1, read as the reverse complement.
GCCGTGCTGACCGAACTGGAAGGCGATATGCGGGTGGTTGGTGTGCGGGGTGAATTCTGGAGCCCGCGCAAATTTCTGCGCCGGGCGCTCTGGCGCGAGCGTGAGGATACGGAAAAGATGGTGAAAGTGTTACAGTGATGCAGTGACTCGGTGTTGCGGTGTCTCGGTGAGGAAGTGTCAGGTATCAAGTGTCGTGTGTCAAGTGCTTGACCACAGCGGGCATGGATGAAAGCGTATATCCTTCGGCGTTACCACAACTAAAGTCGAATGTTGTCGAGATTAACCTAAATAATCACAAGCCCTGACACCTGGCACCTGACACCTGACACTTTTTCACTTAATCACTGAAAAACCGAAACACCGAGACACTGAATCGCCTCCCCCTATGGCCCTACCATGACCTGGGCAAAGTGGATGATTCCACCGTGTGTCTCCCTTTCGAGGCAGATCCGTCCCCTGGCCGGAATTCTGCCGCGCCGGCGCTTTCTCGGGTTCGAAACCCGAGCTGCCCAACCAAAGCGCTATGGGCTACCTGCATGGGCTTGGTTTCAAAATCCCTGGGGTTGAACTTTGAGCTTGTTCCCTTCCATTGACACCGCGCGGCTCTGCCGGTATGCTAGGATGTAACTACCCAATCCTTTTTGGAAAGCTGAGCAATTACGCCAGGAATATCTTTTCCAAACCAAATCCCTATGCAATCCACTCGCATCCTACCCGATAATTACCGCCAAATCCATCACCTGTCGATCGCCAATACCCGCGTCATGCTCGCCATGAACATCGTCGGGCTGGTGCTGCTGGTCGCATTCGGCTGGCTGTTTTTGCTCATTACAGCCTGGCTGCGTCCGCAGGACATCGGCCAGTTTTCCAGTATCACCTGGAGCGGCTGGAGCCCGTTGATTTTCATCCTGGAGATGGTCGTGATCGTGCTGGTGGTGCTGGTCGTCCACGAGGCCATCCATGGCCTGGGATTCCTGCTGTTGGCCCGTGTCCGGCCGGTGTTCGCCTTCCGCGGAACCTATGCTTATGCGGCCGCACCCGGCTGGTATATCCCCCGCCCGCGCTATTTTCCCATCGCCCTGGCGCCCCTGGTGGTGATCAGCCTGGTGTGTATCTGGCTCATCGCCATCGTGCCGGCGCAGATGCTGGCCGGGGTCATCCTGGCGGCGGTGATGAACGCCTCCGGTGCGGTGGGGGATATCTGGGCGGCGGTGCTCTTGTTGCGCTCGCCGGCCGAGTGCCTCTCGATCGATGCCGGTGATGAAATCGATATTTACGCGCCGGCTCGCTGAGCCGGGCGATTGACCAGCCATACCCCGGCCAGGATAATCACGCCACCGATCAAGGTGCTCCAATAGAGCGGCTCCAGCAATATGGTGCCGGCTACCAGGACCGTGATCAACGGTTCCAGGTAGAGGAAAGCGCCGACCTGGGCGGCCGGCAGAGCCTGCAGCGCGTCGTACCAGAAGATATAGGCCAGGCCCGAGCAAAAGATCCCCAGGAAGAGCAGCGCCAGGATTCCGTCCAGGCGCAGGCGGGCCAGGTCGGCCAGGCCGGGACCGCTGAAGAAGAAGATCGACGTGAACAGCCAGCCAAAGACCATGACGTACAGCATCATCAACGCAGCCGGATAACAACTCAGGCCCCGGCGGGATAGGATGGTGAAAATGGCCCAGTTGGGCGCACTGATTAGAATGAGCAGGTCACCGGGCTCGCCAAACCCGCCGCGGAAGATGCTGCTCAGGTCGCCGTGGGCAACCACCAGCAGTACCCCCAGGGCAGCCAAAAGGATGCCGGCCCAACGCAGGACCGCAAAGCGCTCTTTGAGAAAAATCCAACCCAGCAGGGCAATGAATACCGGCGTGGTGGCGACGATCCAGGCCGTGCTGGTGGCCTGGCTGGTGACCAGTCCGCTGGACTGGAGCCACTGGTGGAAGGTGATCCCCTGAGCGCCTAACAGGGCAAAATAGAGCAGGTCGTTCGCCGCCGGCCGTTGGCGGATCTGCCCGCGGGCAATGGCCGCGATCCCCAATATCACCACCCCAATACCAAAACGAACCCACACCACCGTGAAGGGCTGCACATAGCGTAGCGCAATCTTGGTGGCGATAAAAGATGCTCCCCAGGAAATAACCGCGAAGAGGGTGGTGAGGATGATGAGGGTCCGCTTGGAGTTCATAAGGGAAACATTATAAAGCAGGAAGAGCGAATAGCGTTTAGCTTTTAGCTCTTAGCTTTTAGTATTGAATGAATATGAAAATTTATGTCTTGTGTAAGTCGCGTTGGACTTTTGCTACTCCACAAACAACCCGCCATCCGCTACGGCGCTGAGCACGCTCATTAAGGTGGGGTAATCATCGCGCAGCAGGGTGATTAGTTCCTGGGTGGCCCGGCGGCCCCAGTCCGAATCGCCCAGGCTGGCCTGGGCCTCTTGGGCCTGCTGCAAGTGAGCCGCCAGCAGTTCGCCCTGGGGCAGGTCGGTGTTGCGCAGCACGTGGCGGAAGTAGCCAAAGCGGCCGGCAGCGGTAAAACGCACGATTTCCGCATCGTCGCAAGTAAAGATCTTGTCCAGGGTCAGCGGCGGGCGGGGCGGCAGCAGGTGACTGAGCCGGCCATCGCTCTCGTAGCCGATAAAAATAACTTCGATTTCGACCGGGACGTTGCGGTTGACGCGGTTGTCGAGCAGGACGTCCTCGCTGACCTCGCCGGCGGTGACCAACTGGCGCACCAGCCCGTCGTCGTCGATGTGAATGTCGTGGATCAGGCCATAGACCTGGCTGCCGTCTTCCAGGGGGATACGCACCATCCCGCCGAAGGCCGGGACGCTCAATTGCGTCACCCGGCAGCCGATCACACAGCCGGTCGTACCGGCCCTTAACAGGCGTCCAATTTCGATCGCGTTCATGCTTTATAAACCGTGCGGCCCTCCAGGTCTTTTGCGGATTGTTTGTACGATTTGTCGCCCACGTCCAGGCCCAGCCGGCGCAATTCCAGTTCGATCAGGGTTTGCACCTGTTGGGCATCCTGATACGAAACCACCGCGATCTCGTGAGCGCGGTGCAGGGCATATGGAAAGCTCCCGGCGCCCATCTGGCGGCACTGCTGCAGCAAGGTAGCGTGCAGCAAATCCACCATTGGGGGGTGGCGCGCAACCCATAGGGGAATTTCGACCCGTACCGGCCAGGGATAATTTTCGCGGCCCACGTTGAGGTAGAAAAAGCAGGGGCTCAATCCCTGGCTGCGCGTGCGGAAGCGCTCGGCGCCGCTGGACTGGATGGCGAACAAGGCGCTGCGCGCCCCCGGCGGCAGCAGGCCGGCGAACAAGGTCCGGTCGGGTACACCAAAGAGCTGCCGCTCCTGGCTGGCCTGCTCAAGCTGCTCGGGTTTATACAGCGCCAGCTCCAGCAGGCGCACCACCAGATCGCTGGCGGGCTTATCCACGTAGCCGGCCGCGATCACATTGGTGCCGGCCATGCGCTCCAAAACGTCCAGGTATTGCTTGAAGGCCTCCTCGAAGGCGCGGTTTTCTTTGGGCTCGCGGTACAGCTCCAGGGGGCCATCGGTCAGGGTCAATACCGGCAGCAGGCCGGGCAGGCGGGCGGCCATGTCGGCCAGCACCTGGCGCTCTTCGAGGTCGCGCTGTAAGGCGACCTGTTCTTCGGTTAATGGCCCGTGGCTGCTTTCCACATCGTCGTAGAGGAAAAGCTGGGTGTGGACCGTTTCGTCCGGAACCTGGGCCTTGCCCGGCGTCATGTGGATGATGCCCAGGTTGACCAGGGCAAACTCGACCGGGTTGTGCCGGTCCGGGTTGATTTGTGAGCCATCGGCGGCCAGCAGGTGGGGGTATTCCTCCGGCACAGGGGCCAGATGGGCCGTGTCCAGGTTCTCGTCCAGCGGAACGGCGCAGCGCAGGTTGCGCTCGCGGGCCGCCAGGGCATTGACCCGTGCGCGCAGCTCGTCCAGGTTGCCGGCCTGTTCGCGCAGCAAGTTGCAGGCGCGTTCGAGCTTCTGGCGCGCCTCTACCTGGCGGGTGCGGGCTTGCCCGCTCTTTTCGCGAATCTTCTGTTGGACCTGGGCGTAATTGACCGGCATGAAAAAAACCTGATTATCCTGAAGCGTTCTCGAATTTGAGGTGTTTGCGGGCGAATCTTCACCCGCAAACACCTCAAATTGGGGGCTCAGTTACCTTACTCGAACATTTGTTTGGATTATAGCGGAATTGGCAGGGTAGGGCAAGAAAAGATCGCCTGTGACCTGTAGCCTGGCTCTATATGCGGGCCAGGTAATTTACATTTGATGGTCAAGGTGTAAATTACACGCTCCGTTATTTACATTTAGAGCCAAAAGTGTTAATATAAAAGGACCTTATTTACACTTTGGCGCTGATTTTAAAATTACGCTATGGATCCTAAAAGTTTTCAAAACCGGGCTGCGGGCAGGCCCGCCTTAGCCCGGGGTGGCTTCTGGACATTCATTCCGGAACCGTTGCCGCCGGACCTGGGCTGGTCGCTGCCCCTGGTTTCCGCCCTGGCGGAGGCCGTGCGGGATTTGAGCCGGCTTTCTACATTGGCCAATACCTTTCCCTTCCCGCGTCTGCTGATCCAGCCGTTTGTCCGCAATGAGGCGGTGCTATCCTCGCGCATCGAAGGCATACGTTCTTCATTGGCGGATCTTTATGCATACGAAACGACCCAACTTTCTTTTTTCGAAACGGCCAACGAAGTGGGTGAAGTTTACAACTACGTCCAGGCCACGGATTATGGCCTGGAGCGGCTCAAAACACTGCCACTCAGTTTGCGCCTGATCCGCGAGCTGCACGAGATTTTGATGAAAAACGTACGCGGCGGCGCGTTGATTCCCGGCGAATTCCGGCGCAGCCAGAACTGGATCGGCCCGGCCGGAAGCACCCCCTCTGACGCACCCTATGTACCGCCGCCCATGGATGAGATGCACCAGGCCCTGGCTGCACTTGAAACGTTTATCCATGCTGAGACGCAGGTTCCACCGCTGGTGCGGATTGGGATGATCCATTACCAATTCGAGGCCATCCACCCCTTTTTGGATGGTAATGGCCGGGTCGGACGTCTGCTGGTCACGGTTTTGCTGCACGAATGGGGGCTGCTCTCTCGGCCGCTGCTCAATTTGAGCGTTTATATCGAACACTACCGGCAGGAATATTATGACCTATTGATGGCGGTTTCCCAAAAAGGGAATTGGGAACCCTGGCTGCGCTTCTTTTTACGCGGCATCAGCGAGCAGGCCCGGGGCAGCGTCGGCCGGATGGAACACCTGCGTGAAATGCATGAGCAGCAGCAAGCCATCGTAAAAGCCGACCGGAACCCGGACCGCATGGGGAAGTTGATCGATTTTACCTTCTCCCGGCCAATATTGTCGGCGCGTCAAGTTGCCGATGGATTGGGTATCCCATTCAAAACCGCCGTTGACTACATAGAAAAACTCGAGCATGCCGGCGTGCTGCGCGAAATCACCGGTAAAGCCCGCAACCGCATTTACCAGTCGGACGAGATATTAAAAGCAATCCAGGAATAGTGCCCCCTCTTCACTGGTTGCCTCGCCGCCTTATTGCCCTCCTACCTGGTTGCCTTGTCACCTCATTGCCTCTTTACTTGTTGCCTCGTCACCTTATTCCTTCTCCGCCTTCCCCCTGGCCATCTCGATACGCTCCTCCAGGGGCCGGTTAGGGCAGGTGGCGCAGTTGGTCTTCCCCAGGATATAGCGTTTCTGGCAGCAGGCCGCCCGTTCGACGAAATAGATCGGCCCGGAAGGGCCTTCGACTTCGATGAAACCCCGGTTGCGGTGCAGTTTAGAGACCGATGCATTGACCAGGCGCGCCTCCTGGATACCCAGTAATTCATCTCCCAACAGGCGAGCGGTCCACTGCATGGTCTTGGCCACATAGTCAGCCGCCAGGGCCCAGATGGCCGGCTTTTTAAAGACCGAGCTGGCGGCCAGCGCTTCACTGACCGGCTCCAGGTGGCGGATCAATTCATCTTGCAAGTGCTCGCGTAAAGCGTCGATTGTATCCAGGACGACACCATAGGATAACGTAACGTTATTGTTTTCGGCCAACCCACTCACTTGCGCACCGGGCCAGGCCAGGCCGGCCACTTCACCATGCGGATCGAAGCGCACCCAGACTTGCTCGGGGCGCAGGTCCGGCAGGCGTTGGTCACTGAGGTAGCAGCCGAAAACGACGATCATCAAATCGTTGAGGTAGCCGGCAAACCAGCGCGAAGCCGGCGCCAGGTTGTCGCTGGCCGGGTGGGCCATGCGATAGTTGTCCAGGGCTGTGACCATGCGGGCATTGCCCTGGGCCGGCAGGCCGGCGACAGGAAACCAGCCCTCCTGCTCGGTGGGTGAAGTCAGCACCAGGGGCGGGTATCGTTTGTTGAGCCCGGCCAGGCGGGCGAATGTGTCCGTGAGAGGATGTGCAAAGATGGTACCCATGGCCCTATCATAAAGTCATGCGGGGCAGAATGCAAATCGTGCTGAAAATTTCCGAATTTGAGATGTTTGCGAAGGCGAAGCCCTCGTAAACATCTCAAATTCGGTTTTTATCCGCCGGATCAGTTCCTGGTACAATCAAATGGAACGATCCTTTTCCTGGAGATAATCCCTTGGCCTATATCACCTGCACAATGCAGCATTTGGTTAAGACAGAAGATTTGAATCACCACGGCACGCTTTACGCGGGCCGCGCCTCGGAATGGTTCGTCGAAGCCGGGTTCATCGCCGCGGCGCAGCATTTGCGCCCGGAGATGGTCTATTGTCGCAACGTGCATGGCATGACCTTTCAACACCCGGTGCACCTGGGGGAAATCGCTTCCTTTACCAGCAAAGCCGTCCTGGCCGGACGCACCAGCCTGGTGTGTTTCATCGTGATGAAAGTACAGGACGCGGAAATCGTCCGTGGCTTTATCACGTTTATTAACGTCGATGCCGAGGGCCAATCACAGCCGCACGGGCTGACCATTACGGCCGAGACGCCTGAGGACGTGGCGCTGCAGGACGAAGCCCGCAATTTGCATAAAAGGTGAGAAATATTTTATTTGTAACAACTCAGGCAGGTTTAGAAGAACACCCTGTTTTCCTGCAACAGATGAGAAGTTAATTTTATTTATTAAATTGGGAGGGGCCCTACGTTCGGCCTGCACGCAAGCCGGACCATAGAGCCCCTCTTGACACTACGCTGCGCGTAGAGCGGTTTATCTTGGCATCGGCCAGGCGCTGGGCGGGGTCTGCTTGGAGCTCTCCAGGGCCGAATGAATCATCATATACTCGCCGATGTTCTCCATAGTGATCAGCCCAACCAACTGCCCGTCGGCAATGACCGGCAGGGTGTGGTACTCATGCGATTGCAGCTTGCCCGAAACCGTTTCGAGCGGATCGGCGGTATTCACCGCTTCGAAGTTGCGCTCCATGGCGGCCGAAACGGGTGCCCGTTCACCCAGGCGGCGGATGGCCTCGATCAGGCCCTTGCGGGTGAGTATGCCCACCACGCGTTCACCCGAAAGCACCGGGAACTCGGCCTGCGAGCCGCTCATGATCAGGTTGATGGCGTGCGAAAGCGGGTCGCCTTCACTGAGGGAATGGAACTCGGTCAACATGGCGTTGGAAACGGTCGCGCCGCTCAAGGCCGACTTGGTCTCGACGGTACTGGCCTCGGCTGCCGCGCCGATGTACACGAAGAAGGCGATGAAGAGCAGCATCGGGTCGGTGAACAGGCCGATCAGGCCAAACAGGAAGGCGATGCCCTGGCCGACGCGGGCGGCCGTGCGGGTAGCACGGGCATACGGCATGCGCGTGGCCAGCAGGGCGCGCAAGATGCGCCCGCCGTCCATGGGAAAGGCCGGGATCAAATTGAATAGTCCCAGGAACAGGTTGACCGCGGCCAACTGTCCCAGGAAGGAAGTGCTGTTGAGCGAGAAGATATTGGCCAGAGTAAGACTGCTCAGACTGCCGCTCAGCGCGATGGCAGCCCCGAAGGCTACGGCAAAGAAAAAATTGACGGCCGGGCCGGCGATTGCTACCCAGAATTCCTCGATGGGTTTATCCGGCATCTTTTCGATGTGGGCCAGCCCACCGATGGGCAGCAAGGTGATGTCGATGGTTTTGATGCCGAACTTGCGCGCGGTCAGCGCGTGACCCAGTTCGTGCAGGATGACAAACAGGAAAACCGCCAGGATAAATGCGATCCCCACCATTGCGGCGGCGATCGTGCCCCCGGTGACGTAATAGCTAATCCCAAACCAGGCCAGAATCAGTAAAAAGGTCACGTGGATTTTGAGGTCAATCCCCGCGACACGGGTAATCTTCCAGGACCAACTCATGTCCTCTATCCTTTCTCCAAAGTGGTGAGCCTCTCAGACCGCCGTTCGTGTGCGTGCGGTCACGTCTTCAACTCAACCAGCTAAACCCTATTATAGGTTTCGATAATTAACGACCTATTAAATCATAGCGAAAATTCGTCAATTTTGTATCAGAATTGTGTATAAACCAGTGATACGGTTTTACTGTGTTTGGGTGTTTCAGTGAATTGTGTCAGGTTTCAAGTGTCAGGTGTCGAGTGTCAAGTCAAGTGCCTGATGTCAGGTTATGGTTTTCTCATGTTCACTTGACAAAACCAGGAACTTTGTCATTGCGAGCCCTGGCCGCTTCTTGATCAAGGGGCATGCTACGCACCAGGGCATGGTGCCTTCGGCAACACTGGCATTGAGATTGCCACAGGCAGCAAAAAACGCTGCCTTCGCAGTAACAAACCTTTTCTTAAGAAAGCCATGGTTGTCAGGAACTTGACAAACGATGGGCTGGTAAAATTGGGTAGTTTACGGCGATTACATAAAATAAAGCCGAAGCCAATTTAGGCTGGCCTGAAATATCACAAATCCAGACACTTGACACCTGACACTTGAAACCGCCCCCTGAGACTATTTGTTGCAACACTGAAACACTGTATCACCGAATCACTGTATCACTTAATTAGGTACAGTTCCCCCTTACGGAACCCCCGGTCTTGATAATAACGCCGGGTGCCAATGGCGGCGATGACGGCCATGTGCCGGAAGCCCGCCTGTTGGGCGATCTGTTCGGCCCGCTCCAGCAGGTGTGTGCCCAGGCCGCTGTGTTGGGCGGCCCCGGCCTGGTCGGCCCCGACGTGCAGGGATTGGCCGTACACATGCACTTCGCGGATCAAAGCAGCGCCTTCCAGATCGGCCAGTCCCAGTTCGGGAGCGCCGGGTTGGGGCAGTGACAGGCGTAAAAAGCCGGCAATCTTGCCATCCGGGGTGCGGTAATGCAGAAAATGTTCCTCGGCGCTGGCGGCCGGGTAGATGTAATCTTCCAGGCGCAGGTCGCTCGGGTCCACTTGCTGGCCGCGGACCTCATGGCAGCGGATGCAGCCGCATTCCTGTCCGCGGCGGGCCAGTTCGGCCATCACGTCCTGGCGCAGGCTGGTGCGCTTGTTGCCCTCGACCACATGCGTGGAGGGGATGTCGCGGATGATGCGGTTGACCCGGCAATACGGCGGGATGCCCGGGTTGACGTCGGCGATCAGGTCCACCAGCTCCTGGGTGGTGTAGGGGCGGTACTCCCCGCGCTGCCAGTGTTCGTACAAGCCGGTATCCTCCAGCAACTGGCAAGGGTAAATCTTGATCTCGTCCGGGCAGTAGCCCTCCCACAGGCGCAGGAAATCTTCGCGATCCGACTCAGGCGTGGCGCCTAACAGGTTGGGCATCCAGTGCAGCACCACCTTGAAACCGGCTGCGCGCAGCATGGCGGTAGCCTGTAAAGTCCGAGCGGCGGTGTGGCCGCGCTCGTTCAAAGCTAAAATACGGTCGTCCAGCGATTGGGCCCCCATTTGCACCTTGGTCACCCCCAGGGTGCGCAGCCAGATGATCTCGCGCCGGTCGATCTCGTCCGGGCGGGTCTCGATCACCAGGCCGACGTTGCGGTGCTCGGCGGTCTCGTTGCGTTCCTGGGCTTCGGCCAGGGTTTGCGAGTTGACCCCGTTCATGGCATCGAAGCAGCGCTGGATGAACCAGGACTGGTAATCCCGGCGGTAGGAACTCCAGGTGCCGCCCAGGATGAGCAGCTCGATCTTATCGATCGGGTGGCCGTTGGCCCTGTACGACTCCAGGCGGGAAGCGACCTGGGCATACGGGTCGAAGTCATTTTGAAAGGCGCGGGCCGCGCCGGGCTCGTCCGGCAGGTAGCTCTTGGGCATGCGCACGTCGGTGGGGCAGAAGATGCACTTGCCCGGGCACGGGTAGGGCTTGGTCAGCACGGTCACAGTGGTGACGCCCGATAGGGTGCGCACCGGTTTCATGCGGATGCGGCCGAGCAGATCTTCGTTAGGGGACCATTCACCGCTGGCGACGAGCTGGTCGTACACCGCCACCAGCACTGACTTGGCCAGGTAGCCCCCTCCCGGCAGGGGATAATGGCGGATCGTTTTAAATACGTCCGCCCCGTCGCGGATGGCTTCCAATACCGCGCGGGCGGGCTCAATTTTTTCGGGGGTTAGCTGGCGCGCTTGCTGCCAGGTGAGTTTATCCATGTGAAGTCCAGATAGAGAAGAGAGATTAGAAATTAGTAAGAAGTCAATAAGTCAATAAGTCAATAAGTCAATGAGGCGACGAGGCGATAAGGGGATAAGTCAATAAGTCAAAGGCGACGAGGTGATAAGACGATGAGGCAAGGAGGCAATTGGTCGGTAAGGTGATGAGGTGTTAGGGGGGGCCATCGACGGGGAAAATCTGCGAAGTCTAGGCTCAAGGGATGGCAGGGTATAAAATACCTTCGTGCCTCATCAACTTATTGACTTTTTGCCTTCTCAACTTGTTGCCTTATACCATGCACCCACACACCATTAAAACGCTACTTGATCTTAATCGTCAATTTTACCAGACTTTCGGGGAGGCGTTTGCAGCGACGCGCAAACGGATCCAGCCGGGGGTGCGGCGGATCATCGCTATGCTGCCGGCCGGCGGGCGGATCCTCGATCTGGGCTGCGGCTCGGGAGCCCTGGCGCTGGAGCTGGACCGCCTGTGGATCACCGGCTCGTACCTGGGGTTGGACGCCTCCCAGGAGCTGCTGGCAGAAGCACGCCGGGCCATGCACGCGGCCACGCCCGGCGGCGTGGACCTCCGTTTTGCCCATGCTGACCTGGCCGACCCGGACTGGACTGACCTGGCGGCCGCCCAGCCGGTGGACGCAGTTCTGGCGTTCGCGGTGCTGCACCATCTGCCGGGACGCGCGCTGCGCACGCAGGTGCTACACCAGGTCAACGGATTACTGCGGGAGAGCGGCATGTTCGTCCATTCCGAGTGGCAGTTCCAGAACTCGGCTCGCCTGATGGAGCGCCGCCAGCCCTGGAGCCGGATCGGGTTGGATGAGAATGACCTGGAACCGGGGGATACCCTGCTGGACTGGCGCTACAATTTACCCGGCCAGCCCGAGCAAACCGGCCTGCGCTACGTGCACTTGTTCGACGAAGCCGAGCTGGCCGAACTGGCCGCTGAAACCGGCTTCCAGGTCGTACACACGTTTTCCTCGGATGGTGAGAGCGGCGACCTGGGGCTGTACCAGGTCTGGCGGAAAAGATGATGGGGGAAGGAGCGTGTCCGGTGACGGGCATAACGGGCAACAAGTCGATCAGTCAACGAGGATATAAGGGAAGAGAAGGGTCAGATCGCCCGCTACCCGTAGGTTGGGTTGAGCGGATTTACCCATTGCATCAACCACCTTCGGCATAGCGAAACCCAACAATTTTCGGGCTCGCACACGAGTAAATCTAAAGTTCGGATTTTAAGCTGAAAATCAGGCCCTTCCCTCCGAATCGGTTTTTGATTTGGGGGGAAGCGGGGAAGGGGGGCTAACCGCTAAAAGCTAACAGCTACCTGCTACTCACCCTCGCCACCGGGGCATAACTGAAGCGGTGCTGCGGACAGGGGCCCAGGTGCTCGAGCGCATCCTGGTGGCGGCGGGTGCCGTAGCCTTTGTGGGCGGCGAAGCCGTAGCCGGGGAACTGCCCGTCCATTTCGACCATGAGGGAGTCCCGGGCGGTTTTGGCCAGTACCGAGGCGGCCGCGATGCTGAGCGAGCGGGCGTCACCTTTAATGAGCGCGGTTTGGGGCAAGTCCAGCGCGGGCAGGCGCAGCGCGTCGATCAGCAGATGCTGGGGTTGGGTGTGGCATTGTTCGAGCGCGCGCTGCATGGCCAGCCGGGTAGATGGCAAGATGCCGATCCGGTCGATCTCTTCGGCCGAGGCGAACCCGACCCCCCAATGCAGGCTGACCTGGCGGACTTCTTCGGCCCAGCGGCTGCGCTGGCGGGCGGTCATTCGCTTGGAATCGCGGACACCCGGCAGGCGGCCGCAAAGCTGCGCGTCTACCGGTAAAATCACGGCGGCGGCGGATACGGGCCCGGCCCAGGCGCCCCGGCCGGCTTCGTCCAGGCCGGCGACCAGCACTTCGCCGGCCTGCCAGAGGGGCAGCTCCTGGCTCAGGTCCGGGTAACGGGGAACCTCAATGGGCAGGCGGCGCGGCATCGTAAACTCCCTTGCGCGCGTTTTGGCGGATCTGCCACAGGTCATTCAGCACTTTACGCAGGTCTTTTAAGATATTTACTTTGGTGTCGGCACTGTAATACCAGTGAATCGGCAGTTCCAGAATTTTATAGCCCTTCCGGCGGGCAATGTAGAGCACTTCCACATCAAAGGACCAGCCGGTGATGGTTTGGAGCGGGAAAATTTCTTCGGCGACTTCAGCCCGGAAACATTTGAAGCCGCATTGGGTATCGCTTAAGCCCGGCAGGGCGATCAACTGGACCACCCAGTTGAACAGCCGGCCGGTGAAATGGCGGTAAGCCGGTTCATTGATGCGCTGTGCACCGCGGGCTTCACGCGAGGCGATCACCACGTCGGATTGGGGCAGCAGCGGCGGGAGGAAGCGGTTGACTTCCTCGATCGGCATCGAAAGGTCGGCGTCGCAAATGAAGCGGTACTGCCCGCTGGCTGCCAGCATCCCCTGTTGAACGGCCAGACCCTTGCCGCGTCCCTCGATATGAAACGCCTTTATAAAGGAATAACGCTGGGCCTGCGCCTGGGCTAAAGCCAGGGTACCGTCACTGCTGCCATTTTCAATAATGAGGACTTCATAGGTATAAGACTGTCCGGAAAGGAATTGTACAATCTTTTCCAGCGTCCCCGGAAGGCGCTGTTCTTCGTTGTAGGCAGGGATGAGGATGGAAAGCAGGGGTCGGTCCACGAAAATCCTATCGGTGCCGGGGCAAATACCGGCTGGAAAAGCAGATCAAAATAGCGGTGCCGGGTTGAGTTCCTGGCTGATGTCGCCCCCCTGGCCGCTGGAAACCAGATTGGGCCCATCCAGTCGAACAGCCGATTTGATGGCAAAGGTGCTGGCCATAAACTCTTTGCGTTCGCCAATGACGACCTTTTTGCCAGAACGGATCCGGCGGATCAGTTCGTCGCGAGAGACTAAAAGCCGGTCGGACCAGGTGGGCCCGCGCCGGGCGTAAATCCGAGCGACCAGGATATGCCCATCTTCCGAACGCCGAACTGCCTCGATGACGACATCGTAATTTTTCGGCAGTGAATTTGTGTCACTGGTTTGGGATAACTGTTTCATGAATACTGCCCCTTACCGTAGTGCGCTATATAAAAAGGATGACCGCCGAGGGTACTCGGCGGTCAGTTCCCGTGTGGTCGGGGTGGGCGGACTTGAACCGCCGACCCCCGCGTCCCAAACGCGGTGCGCTGCCAACTGCGCTACACCCCGGCGGGATCGAGTATAATCCGACCATGCACACCCGTCAAGGAATCCCTTGTGCACACCCCAGGCGTGTACAAGCGCATCATACCTTTTTCCTCTTAAGTATCGCAATTTTATTGACAATTCAAAGCGGCTGCCTGGCAAAAAACGTCACAGCCGAGTCTCAACCGGCGACCGCTGCGACCCCGCCATCCGCCCCTACACCCGGCCCGGCGGCCAGCGCTACCTGGCTGCCAACGAGTACGAACACACCGCTGCCGGCGGCAACCGCGACGGCGCCTTCCGGCAGCACACCTGGCACGACCTGTACGGAAAAACACGGCCACGTGGTTGCTTACAAGATCGACACACAATACCTGAAGAAGCCGCTCGAGTTCAACGTATACCTGCCGCCCTGTTTTCAGGCGGATGGCGCAGTGCGATACCCGGTATTGTACCTGCTGCACGGGCAATTATTCACCCAGGACCAGTGGGTCGATTTAGGCGTTCCCGATTGGGCCGACTACCTGATCTCCCACGGCGAGGTCAAGCCGTTTATGGTCGTGATGCCGCTGGAAAATAATTCAGCCGGCAACCCGTTTACCTCGGGCTATGAAGAAGCTTTGATCGATAGCGTGATCCCTTTGGTGGATAGGACCTTTCCAACCTGCTCGTTGCGCCAATGCCGGGCAGTGGGTGGGCTTTCGCGCGGAGCCTCGTGGGCGGTTTACCTGGGGCTTACCCACTGGCAGCTTTTCGGGGAGATCGGCGCCCACTCGCTGCCGACCTTTTATGGCACCGATACCAGCACATCGCGCTGGTTGGCGGATATACCCCTGGACGAGCGCCCGCGCATCTGGATCGACGTGGGCGACCGGGACCCGACCAAGAAGAATGCCGGTGAATACGATGCGCTGTTGACCAAACTAAACGTTGCGCACGAATTTCATCTCCTGCCCGGGGAGCACGACGCGGAATATTGGAGCAGCAACGTTCAAACCTACCTGCGCTGGTACGCGGCCGGCTGGGAAAACCTGCCGGCTTACTCGCCCTTGGCTGAGGGATTGATGGAAATTCGATAACGGCGGATGTTTTTCCCGCTTTTCCTGGATGGGGCCGTATCGATTAATTCACCGCCGTTGCCTTCGATCACGCTGATTGCCGAAGGATTATCTTCTTCGCAGGTGACCAGGGCCGTTTCCAGGCCCAGGCTGGCGGCCTGTTGGATGGCCAGGGCTAATAGCTGCTTGCCATAACCCTTGCCGCGTTCGGACGGGCGTATAGTGTAGTTGATGTTGCCGCCTTCTTGTTCCAGCGCCGGAGTCAGCCGGTGGCGGATGTTCACGTAGCCAACCAGCAGGTCATCCCTGGTCAGCCAGTAAGTGGTTTGAGGAGCGATGTCGACTGGTAAATTTTCTTCTTTAAATTCGTCTTCCAGGCCGCGCAGGTAGGCGAAAAAAACTTCGTCGTTCATGGCCAGGATAGACTGGCAGCGCTCTTCACCGGCTGCCTGGTAATCTCTGGCCATGTCCAGCAAGGCCAGCCGCCAATCGGGTGAGAGTTGGATCAACGTGAGCCTCTCCATTATATGTTGCTATCCTCCCAATATTATGACCGCCGTGGTCGAAGACCCGGGAAATCAGAAGAGATCCGCTGGTTATAGGCCGAATAGAAAGGGCTTGCGATCTGCATTTTTTGTTGCAACTGCATTGCAACAAAACCTTTATTCGGATTCATCCTCGTCGATGGTTTGGCCGTTTTCTGCCAGACAGCTCGAACAGACCCCAAAAAGAACCAGGTGGTTGGTGAGGACGTGAAAGCTATGACGCTGCTCCACCGCAGAAAAAAACGTATCGACTTCTTCGTGGCCAATGGTCATCACCCGCCCACACACCTGGCAAACCAGGTGATGGTGGATGCCGTTGGCCAACCCTTCATACACGGCTGATCCGGTCCCCATATCGGATACCGAAATTTCTCCTGCCTTTGCCATTCGCTCCAGGGCACGGTATACCGTAGACTGATTCACAGCCGGAAGCCGGTCGCGGATGCGTTCGTATATTTCACCCGCCGAGTAGTGGGTAGGTCCGTTTTGATCCAGCAATTCTTTGATTGCGCTGGTGACCGATGAGGCCCTCATGGTTCCTGTCCTTCACGCAAAACGTTGCCCTGATTGGCAAGTGAATCGATTCTACCCCGGTTCGATTGAACTAATCAAGTAAAAAAGAACAGGGTGTTGAAAAACGCCTTCACTTGAAGAAATATGGGGGATATGGGATGGCGCGGCTTCGCCGCGCCATCCCATATCCCTACCTTTCGATTCAGGAAGGGTGTCGAAAAACATCCATATTTCTGCGAGAAAGCACTTATTGGATATAATCAAGAACAGCCGGCTCATTGCCGGCACACAAAAGTTTGCCCTTTTCCAGACCCGGAAAATTCGACTGATTTGTGAACCGCTTTCGTAGGTGGCGCGAGCCGAGCAATTCACCGCGCCGCTGATGAAAACATTTTGACACGGAGAACCGATAAAATGCACTCTCGCCGATCGCAAGTTTGCGCAGCGGTGATCATCTTGATAAGTCTGGCCCTCTCGGCCTGTACCACTGCAAACCCACCCGCCGTTACCCCAACCAGCACCACGTCCGCTCCAACATCGTTGCCCGCCACCCCAACCGCTACGCCTGTTCCCCCGCGAGAGTTGACGATTTGCCAGGGGCAAGAACCCCAATCTCTGTACGTAAACGTCAGCAGCACCCACGCTACCTGGAGTGTCCTGCAGGCCATCTATGATGGACCGATCGATATCCGCGATTTCCAGAATCAGCCGGTCATCCTAAAAGATTTACCCAGCCAGGCCAATGGCGACGCGGTAGTTTCCAGTGTGGCGGTTCAACGCGGCCAGGAGATTATGGATGCGAATGGGAACCTGGCTTACCTGGATACCGGTGTGAGCGTGCTGCCCGCGGGCTGTACGGATGCGAGCTGCGCGGTGCCCTGGGATGGAACTTCACCGCTGCAGATGGACCAGCTCAGCCTGACCTACCGGCTGCTGCCGGGCCTGTTGTGGTCGGATGGCCAGCCGCTGACCGCGGGGGATTCGGTCTATGCCTACCAGGTAGCGGCCGATCCGCAGACGCCGACCTCCAAGCAACAGATCGACCAGACCGCCAGCTACCAGGCTACCGATGACCAGACCGTCGTCTGGACCGGCGTGCCCGGTTTTATCCCCACCGATATGGCGGCTTATTTCTGGCTGCCATTTCCTCAGCATGCCTGGAGTAAGTACACAACCGCCCAACTGCTGACCGCCGACGAGGTCAACCGTACGCCTATGGGGTGGGGTCCCTACATTATAAAAGATTGGGTCCAGGGCGATCATATCGACCTGGTCAAGAACCCCAATTATTTCCGTGCCTCCGAGGGCCTGCCGAAATTCGATCAGTTGACCTTCCGCTTCCTGGGCGAGCCGCCCGATAACAACCTGGCTGCGCTAACCAGCGGCCAATGCGACCTGCTCGATCAGACCATCGATTGGGATGGGCAGCTTTCTACCCTGACCGACCTGCAGCAAAAAGGTGACCTTAAAATCTACAGCGGAATGGGCCCCGAATGGGAACACGTCGATTTCGGAATTAAACTGGCTGCTTATGACAATGGCTATACCCCTTATGGCAATTACCGCAGCGATATCTTCAGCGACGTGCGCGTACGCCAGGCCTTTGCCTACTGCATGGACCGCCAGTCGATTATCGATAAGCTGCTGTACGGGTTGTCGCAGGTGCCGGCCAGCTTTTTCTCGCCGACCAACCCGCTTTACGACAAGGATCTGACGCCTCTGCCGTACGATCCGCAGAAAGGAGGGCAGTTGCTGGATGAAGCCGGCTGGGTGGACCAGGATAACGATCCTTCGACACCGCGGCAGGCCGTCAACGTAGCCACTGTATTGAGCGGCACGCCCTTATCGGTCAACCTGATCCTGGCCGATTCGCGCCTGCACGAGATGGCAGCAAATATCCTGACCGAATCGATGAGCGCCTGCGGCATCCAGGTGAACGTTAAGTTCATGGATACCGGCGATTTGTACGCACCCGGCCCGGACGGGCCTTTGTTTGGCCGTAATTTCGACCTGGCCGAGTTCTCCTGGCAGTCGGGCAGTGGGTCGCCATGCTTCTTGTACACCAGCAGCCAGATCCCGAGTGCAGAGAACAACTGGCTGGGCGTCAATGTGACCGGGTTCAGCGATTCGACTTACGATGCCGCCTGTGCAGCCGCGATGAAAACGAACCCGGGCCAGGCGGACGCTTACCAGCAGGCCAACCAGTCCGTCCAGGAGCTGTTTGCCGAGGATATGCCGGTAGTACCGCTGTATTACCCGCTTAAAATCGATGTGGCCCGCCCGGATCTGTGCGGGTTCAGCCAGGATGTGAGTGCGACCAGCGAATTATGGAACCTGGAGTCTTTCGATACCGGGGAGGCTTGCAGCGGGAGTTAGGCCATTCTTTCCCGTTCGGTTGAGTAGTCGCGAAAGCCCATTAATCAGGATTATAATAATTAATTGTGACTAATTTGGTCGTAATTACGATCTCTTGACTTACAAAAAATAGTATGCTATATTGCTTGCAACTTGGCGGCAAGTCGTTTAGTATACTTGTATATACTGCCACTTGTTAACCGAATAGATATACGTCGGTAACAGGTGGCATCGTTCGCCAATCCCATTTCAGTCCCACCATAAAGTCCAATAAAAGGAGGAGAAGTAATGAAGCGAACTGCACTTCTGGTTATCAGCATGCTGGTCTAGGCTGCGTGGTCCTGACAGCTTACGATACCTGTCGTTGCAACTTCATCTATCGAAAATGAGCGACCTTAAGTGTCTGAATAGTTCACTATCCACGTACTTTTCGGAGGAGAAAGATGAATAAAAAGTTAAGTTTGATTGTAGGTGTGATTTTGGTCGTAGCTACAGTCCTGACGGCTTGCCAGCCTGCAGCCACAGCCACCACGGCGCCGACAACTGCGCCAACGGAAGCACAAGCTACCACCGTTGAACAACCTACCGAGGCCCCTACGACAGCCGAAGCTACAACCGCTCCGACTGAAGCAGCCACCACCCCCAGTACTACAGCCAGTTGGCTGGATGGAATGGTTTTCTCGGCCGTTGCTGATCCTGAGCCGGCGGTTGCTCAGATCCAGGCGGGCACGATTGATCTGTACTCCGCAACCATTGATAAAGCTGATGTGTTCAACACGGTCAAAAATGACCCGACCTTGAGCTATGCCAATACCTATGGTTCCGAAAACCAGTTGCTCTTCAATACATCGCAATGCTCCGACACCACCCAACTCAATCCTTTCACGGATCAGAAAATCCGCGAGGCGATGAACTGGGCTGTCGACCGCAATTACGTCGTACAGGAGATCTTCAGCGGTTTGGCTACTGCCAAATACACCCCCTTCATGACGGCTTTCCCGGATTACGCTCGCTATGCCGATCTGTTCAGCGCGATCTCGACCAAGTACGCCTATGATATGGACAAGGCGAAAGCAGTCGTCAATGAAGAAATGCCTACCCTGGGCGCAACGATGGGCTCGGATGGCAAATGGCAATACGACGGTAAACCCGTTACCCTGGTTGTCCTGATCCGGACTGAAGATCTGCGCAAGCAAATTGGTGAATACTTCTCCAATCAGCTCGAAGACCTCGGTTTCACCGTTGATCGCCAGGAAAAAACCCGCAGCGATGCCAGCCCGATTTGGCAGGGTGACCCAACCACCTGCGCGTTCCATGTTTATACCGCTGGCTGGATTTCTCCCCAGATCTATCGCGATGAGGGCCTGGACTTCCTCGAATATGACACCGGCCAGCTTCAGAACATTTCCGTCATGAATGACTACAAACCCTCGAAGGAACTGTTGGATGCTTCCCAGAGTTTGTACACCAACAGCTTCTCCACCATGGACGAACGCAAGCAATTGTTCCAGACTGCGTTGAATGATTCAATGACCGAATCCTGGTGGGGCGTTTGGGTCAATGACCCGATCGCTTTCGAAGCTTACAGCAGCAAGGTTCAGGCTGCTTCCGACCTGGCGGGTGGTTTTGCCGGCGCTTCGCTGTTCCCCTATACTGCTCACTTCACCGATCAGACAGGCGGAACCCTCAAAATCGCGAGCTCGGGTATTTTGGTTGATGCCTGGAACCCAGTTGCTGGTTCGAACTGGATTGACGACACGATCGTACGTAACACGGGCGTAGATTACGGTACCGTGTTCAACCCCTATACCGGACTCGAAATGCCCAAGCTGGTCCAAAGCGCCGACCTGGTAGCTCAAACCGGCCTGCCGATTGCACAACCACAGAGTAGTTGGGTGACCCTCGAATTCCAGGATAACATCCAGGTGCCAGATGATGCCTGGGTTGACTGGGATGCAACCAACCAGAAGTTCGTCACCGCGGCCGAAAAAGAGGCTGCTGACCCAACCTGGAAGCCGACTGCCAAGACCAAGGCCACCGTCGTATACAGCCCCGATCTGTTCAAGACAACCTGGCATGACGGAACTCCGTTCTCGGTTGCCGACATCGTCTTCAACATGATCATGACCTTCGATCCTGGCAAGAAAGACAGCCCGATCTACGACGAAACCCTGGCCAATGGTATCGACACTTACCTGACCCACTTCAAGGGCGTCAAGATCGTTTCGACCGACCCGCTGACCATCGAGACCTACGACGATACCTTCGCTCTGGATGCCGAAAACAACATCAAGGACTGGTACCCCAACATTTATGGGCCTACTCAGTTCGCCGGCGGTATGTTGGCCTGGCATAACCTGGCCCCAGCCGTACAGGCTGTTGCGGATGGCAAGATGGCTTTCTCTAAAGACAAAGCTACTGCTGCGAACATCGACTACTTGAGCCAGGTATCTGGCCCGACCCTGGATGTCCAGATGGCTTACGTTGATCAGGATATTGCGGACAGCTACATCCCCTACGCCCCGACGATGAGCCAGTACCTCACCGCTGACGACGCAGTGACGGCTTACAACAACCTGAAGACGTTCTATGCTGCCCACAAGCACATCGTACTGGGAACTGGCCCATATTATGTGGATCAGGTCTACCCGGTGGAAGGCACCATCACTGTAAAGCATTACGATCAGTACATGTTCCCGGCCGACCAGTTCTCCAGCTTCAGCCAGCCTGAGCTGATGACGATGTCGGTTGATGGCCCGACGACCGTGAATGCTGGTGACGCCACTTCCTTCGATGTCACGATCGACTACAATGATCAACCCTATCCTTCCAAAGACATTGATACCGTGTCCTACACGCTCTTCAATGTGGATGGCTCTATTGTTTCGTCGGGTACCGCTGACTTCGTTAGCGAAGGCCAATACCAGGTCAATCTGACTGGTGATGACACGGCTAAACTGGATGCCGGCACGGCCAAACTGACCGTAGCTGCTTCTTCTAAAGCTGTCAGTATCCCCGCCTTCGAGACTTCTGAATTTGTGGTCACGAAGTAAGCAAGACGAGAGATAACCTAGAAAGTCAATGAATAAATCGATAGGGGCGGGGCAACCCGCCCCCATCGAACAATTTTTTAATGAAAGCGAGAAAAAAACTTTGGCTGAGTTAAGCTCACCTCTATCTGCCCCAACCGGCAGGAAGGTCAAAACAAGGAGCGCGGCGGTTGATACTCTAACACGGGTGGCCAGGTACACCGCCGTGCGCCTGCTGACTCTTGCCATCACAGTCGTGATCGGTCTTTACCTGACTATCCTGATCGCCAACATGGGCGGTTATGTCGATACCATCCGCAAATCCCAAATCCGGGAGGATGTAAATTCGCTTCTGGCAGGTAATCCGGCTTACCGAAACTTGACTGCGGATGAGCGTACCACTATGGCTAACAATATGATCGGGAGCCGGGAACATGCCATTGGCCTGGACCAACCTTTTATGGTGCGCAGCTTCAATTTCTTGAAAGACGCCATCACACTCAACCTTGGGCGGGCCTTCTATATGGCCAGTAACTCTGGCTCAAACGAGGTCCGGATGATCATCCTGGAAAGGCTACCCGCGACTCTGGTATTGTTTGGTATAGCCGATATTGTGCTCTTTTTCCTGGCATTGTTTGTCGCCTTGGGCCTTTCGCGGAGTTATGGCAGCTTCCTGGATAAATTGAGTGTTGCCCTGACTCCCCTCTCATCCGCCCCAGGCTGGTTCTACGGAATTTTCCTGATCTTGCTTTTCGCATCGGTCTGGAAAGTTTTGCCGTTTGGCGGCATGGTGGATTCTCCACCGCCACCGACTGCAATTGGTTATTTACTGAGTTTGGGGAAACACCTGGTGCTGCCAATTTTGGCTTACACGATTAGCCAGATTTTCTTGAGCATCTTTTCCTGGCGTACCTTCTTCCTGATCTATTCCAGTGAAGATTATGTGGATATGGCCAAAGCAAAAGGCCTTCCGGGTAATGCTATTCAAAACAGGTACATTCTCCGGCCTACACTGCCGACCATTATTACCACTTTTGCGCTGCTGGTAATCAATGCCTGGTTAGGTGCGCCTATTTTCGAGACGATTTTTAACTGGCCCGGGTTGGGACGAGCGCTATTCCAGGCGGTTAATGTATTTGACACGCCGGTCATTATTGGCGAGACGGTTGTCTTTTCATACCTGCTGACGATCACGGTCTTTATTCTCGACCTGGTCTATGCTTTGGTTGATCCACGGGTGAAGATTGGTGGTCAAGGGGTAAGCGCATGAATCTGAAGACCCTTAAAGAGATATTTCGTTACCCCTCGGTTATCGCCGGCGTTGTGATTATTTTAGCCCTGGCAGCCGTTGCCGTTTATGCTGTGGTCAGTATCCCTTACGGCAGAGCCGTTGAATTGTGGCGGGGTAATGAGGCGGATTGGTATCAAAATCCAAAGAATGCTGCCCCGGTTTGGTACAACTGGTTCCGTTCAGAGAAACTGCCGGAAACCCTCGATCTGAAAACCGACACCGATACGGCCATCACCAAGACAGTCAAAGACGCCGGAGATGGGAACGCCATCACCTATGAGATCCCGTTCAATTACGACTTCGACGGTTTCCCGGATGACATGTCCCTTTATTTCACCTCCAATTTTGATTCGAAGGCGCCATTTGTTGGGTTGACCTGGATCAGCCCGGATGGCACCGAAACGCGCTTAGGCAATTTCTCCATCGATCGTAAGTACACTTACCGGATGGACCAGGATCAGAAGGTAACCCGCAAGTTGGGTGGGGTGGTGGCCTCCAAAGCGCTGTTCACCAACCTTAAGAAAAAGGCTCGACCACCATGGTCAAAGGCACGTACACGCTGAAGATCGAAGCAGTCACGTTCGACAAGAATGCAGACGTTTCGGCCGAGTTGGTGGTGTACGGCCAGTTGGCCGGTTGGGCCGGCACCGATCACCTGCGCCGCGACCTGGGTGTGGCTTTGCTTTGGGGAACGCCGATCGCCCTGCTGTTTGGCCTGTTAGCCGCAGTAGGTACTTCGCTGCTGCAACTGATCATCGCGGCCATCAGCGCCTGGTTCGGCGGCTGGGTGGACATGATCCTGCAGCGGATCACCGAGATCAACCTGGTGTTACCTTTCTTACCCATCCTGATTATGATCGGTACGTTCTATTCACGAAGTATATTCGTGATCTTAGGCGCGGTCATTTTGTTGAGTATTTTTGGACAGGGCATCAAAACCTTCCGGGCAGTGCTGATGCAGATCAAGGAATCGCCGTATATCGAGGCGGCACGCTCTTACGGTGCCAGTGATTCTCGCATTATTTTTCAATACATGATCCCGCGGTTGATCCCACTTCTAATCCCGCAATTCATTGTTTTGATCCCGTCGTATGTGTTCCTGGAAGCCTCTCTGGCAATCTTGGGGTTGGGCGATCCGACCCTGCCAACCTGGGGAAAAATCATTCAGGATGCCGAATCGCAAGGCGCCCTTTACCAGGGTTGGTATTATTGGGTACTTGAGCCCTCTGCGTTATTGATGATCACCGGGTTGGCGTTCTCTGTCGTAGGATATGCCCTGGACCGCGTTTTCAACCCAAGACTACGGACGGTGTAACCACTATGCCAGAAAAAACACTGCTACGCGTAGAAGATTTAAAACTCTACTTCAAAGCCAGCCGGGGTATCGTCCAGGCAGTCGATGGAGTCAATTTTACGTTGGATTATAACCAGGCCACCGTAATTATTGGCGAGTCGGGCTGTGGAAAAAGCTCTATGGCGAAGGCTCTTTTACGGCTGCTGCCCCGAAACGTGGATCGGTACGATGGCCATGTTTACCTCAACGGGGTGGACCTGATGGCGATGAACGATGAAACCTACCGCCAGGAGGTTCGCTGGGTAAAAATGTCGATGGTACCGCAGGCAGCCATGAACTCGCTCAACCCGGTTCTGCGGGTGGGCGACCAGGTGGCCGAGCCGATGATGGTCCACAACGGCGTTCCCAAAGATGAGGCTATCAACCAGGCCCGGAATATGTTCCAGCGAGTGGGCGTACCGACCGATTTTGTCAACCGTTACGCTTTCGAGCTGAGCGGCGGTATGCGCCAGCGGGTTGCCATCGCCATGTCTCTGGTGACCGCGCCTGACCTGGTCATTTTGGACGAGCCGACCTCGGCCCTGGATGTGCTGACCCAGGCCAACATCATGAATTTGTTGAAGCGGATCAAGAAAGAAATCGCGACCAGCTTCATCTTGATTACGCACGATATCGCCACCTCCAGTGAGCTGGCGGACCGGGTGGCCGTGATGTACGCCGGTCAGATCGTCGAAGTCAGCGAAGCATACCAATTCTTTTCGGAGCCGCTCCATCCTTATTCGAAAAAATTAATGGCCAGTGTACCGAAGATGCGTGCTGTTGTTGAGCCTGAGTTCATTACAGGCCAGCCCCCCAGTCTGATCAACCCTCCGACGGGCTGCCGGTTTGCAGCTCGCTGCCCGTCTCGGTTTGAAAAATGCGTCGAAGAACCCCCGGTTATCAACCAGGACGGCCGGCAGGTACGCTGCTGGTTATACAATTAGTGGCTGGAGGCGAAAAGCATGGAAAATGAACTAACGAAAGAGAATACCGCCGTCCAGGCCAACCCGGCCAACCAGAACGTCGAGGAGCCGCTGCTAAAAATCGAAAACCTGCACGTTTGGTTCGAGTTACGCAGGTTCGGGTTTGGGCACGCCGGCTACGTCCGTGCGGTGGATGGTGTCACGTTTGACCTCAACCGTCGTGAGGCGATCGCCGTGGTAGGCGAAAGCGGCTGCGGAAAATCCAGCCTGATGAAAACCATCCTGGGCATCAATAAGCCGATCAAAGGCAAGATCACCTACGATGGCCAGGATATCAGCAATTTTAGCGGCCCGCAGCTGCACTGGTACCGGTCTCAGGTCGGTTATGTGCAGCAGGATCCATACGGGGCTCTGCCGCCTTTTATGAATGTGCAGCGTATCCTGGAAGAGCCATTGA
Organism: uncultured Chloroflexia bacterium; assembly: GCA_963704755.1. GTDB lineage: Bacteria > Chloroflexota > Anaerolineae > Anaerolineales > Anaerolineaceae > Bellilinea. The sequence continues at coordinate 2,150,893 of OY969938.1, read as the reverse complement.
TCGTCCATGGCGTACGCGATAAGAATGAGCGCCTGGACCGGGTGCGTGCTGCCATGGAAGAGGTTAAGCTCACCCCGGTCGATGAATATCTGCCCAAGTTTCCCCATATGATCTCGGGCGGGCAGCAGCAGCGGGTGGTCATCGCGCGGGCGATGATTTTGAACCCCAAGCTGTTGGTGGCGGATGAGCCCGTATCCATGCTGGATGCTTCCGTCCGGGTCGAGATCCTCAAACTGCTGCGCGGCCTGCAAGAAAAACACGATCTGGCGGTCATCTACATCACGCATGACCTTTCCACGGTCCGCTATTTTTCCGAGTATATCTTCGTGATGTATGCCGGCCAGATCATCGAAAAAGCCAAGGTAGAGGACTTGCTCTTCAGAGCCGCGCACCCCTACACCCATGCTTTGCTGGCTGCCACCTCCGACCCAGATGCTCACAACGCGGAAGTCATGCGCGAGATTCCGCCAGGTGAACCGCCCAGCCTGGTCAATCCGCCGGTTGGCTGCCGCTTCAATCCGCGCTGTCCCCATATGATGAAGGGTCTGTGTGACGTCGAAGATCCACCTGAATTCAACCCTTCACCTGAACATTACGCTTCTTGTTGGCTGCTGAAATGAGCCGGATGGGTCCCAAGGGTTTTATAGCCCTCGGAGTATTCTTGATGCTGCTCGGGGTTGTCCTGCCACTGTTGATGGTGATGCAGGTCTTGACCAGCACCTATTTCCTGAACTTTTTTTCTTTTACGGCATCAATGGTTGGTTTGATCCTTGCGATAATCGGGCTGGTCATGTACACTGGTTTTAGACGTCGTCATTAGTCCGCCCGGCAAGGATGCCGATTTCGTAGAAGAATTCCGTAAATGTGAAGACGGTGACTGTTCAGCCTGAAAGGGCAGGTTCCTTATGTTGGGGAACTTCTTTCACCTGCCTGAGCAATAAGAAAGCTGTTACGCCATGTGGGGTTGATGTTTAAACGTGTTCTTCACATGGCGTAACAGCCTTCGGGTAGTATTCTTGTGTTATTCCTGGATCTTTTCTTACCGGGCAATCCCTTAATTGAAGAATGGGGTAAAAGATGGATGGTGAGGTGAGAATGAAACGGGTCTTGATCGTCGACGATGCCCTGGATCTTGGCCGGATGTTGAAAACGGCATTGGAGACCTTGAATGCCGGCCTGGATGTGCGGGTGATGCCCTCGGCCGAAGAAGCATTATTGGAAGTATCCCGCCAGCCGGCCGTCTTGATGGTAGCAGACATTCGTTTACCGGGGATGTCGGGCTTCGAACTGCTCAAGAAAGTGCGCCGGCGCAGCCCGGAAACCCGTTTCATCATGATCACCGGGATGACCGATACCAAGCTGGTGCATGATGCGGAAGCAGCCGGGGCGGATCGGTTTATGCGCAAGCCGATCCATGTGGGCGAATTCTTACAAACTGCCCAAGAATTATTGAACCAGCCGCTCGAGCCGGTGAAGGTCCCGGCGGATGCGCAGTCCACGGACAGCGATGCGCCCGGCCTGCCGGGAGAGCGGCTGTCCGGTATTTTGGGACGTTTGCGCGTAGAATTAGGCGCTCAATTGGTGTTGATGGCCGATGACCGTGGCCGGGTGGTGGCCCAGGCGGGCGAACTGACGAATCTCGATTTCGAAAATCGCTGGTCGCCGCCGGTCATGGCAGCTTTAAGCGCCGCTTCCAAGGTGGCGCGGGTGGTACACCCCGGCCTGCCCCAGGCGAGCCTGTCCTTTCGCGGTGAGCCCTATAACCTGACCCTGGCGCCGGTGGGGGAATTTGCCCTGGCGATTTTCCACTCCAATGACCATAGCGGGCTGCGAACGGCAATTGCCCAGGAGGTTGTTTTCGAGGCCCAGAAAGACCTGGCCGGTGTTTTGGAAGGAATGGACGTGCGTTTTTATGCGCCGGTGGAGACCCTCATGGAAAAGCTGCCGGTTCACCCGGCCGCTGCTGAGGCAGAGGAGATCGAGGAAATGGCGGCGTTAGGCGAGGCCGAGCCAAAGTTAGACGAGCTGGCCGCCACCCTGACGAAATCATCCAGAAGATTGGTACCGGAACGTGTTGAGGAATTTTGGAAGCAGGCTCTGGAAGGCGAAACCCAATCAACTGACGAAGCGGATGGGCTAAGCTATGACCAGGCCCACCAGCTTGGGCTGACACCGGGCAACGAATAACCGGAAAGCAGCCTGAATTTAACCTGAGGGGGCGGAAATCCGGAGGCTATCCGGGCCGGCACGACCGATGACGAAACAGAACGGCATCCGCTCCGCCGTGATGGTTAAGGAGAGAGGGAAATGAATCACCGGCGATGGTTTATTATTTTGGCCCTACTGGCCGTCAGTTTCGCGATCTTTCTGGCCCTGTCGAGCCCGCCAGGAGTGGCGGCGCAGGAGCCTCCCCCCGGCGTCACGGTGGATCAGGCCGTCACTCAAGCGATCGATACCCAGGGCCAGGCCGATTTTGTGATCGTCATGGCGGACCAGGCTGATTTGAGCCCGGCCTACGCCATGACCGATTGGAACGAGCGCGGCCGTTTTGTTTACAATACCTTGAAAGCAACCGCGGCGGAAAGCCAGGCAGACGTGCTCGCTACTTTAAAGCGATCCGGTTTGCGTTTCAGATCGTTTATCGCCAGTAATGAAATATATGTGTACCAGGGTACCCGGAACACGCTAGAATTGATCACCGATTTACCCGGGGTGGAAAGCGTACACGCCCCCGTCGAGGCGCACATCGATACCGGTGGGCTGGAAACCTGGAACAATTATTCAGCAATCGATCCGCAGGAGACCACCCAGGCGGTCACCGATTGGGGCCTGACCGCCACCCACGCCACGGACTTTTGGTCCACCTTTTCCGACACCGGCGAGAACATCCGGGTGGCCAATATTGATACAGGGGTGCAGTACAACCATCCGGCGCTGGCAAACGCCTACCAGTGTGCAGGCGCTAACCCAGGTGACCCTTCCTGCTGGTACGACCCTACCAACGTCTGCCCTGCCGGAACGCCCTGCGACAATAACGGGCATGGCACCCACACGATGGGAACCATGGTGGGCAGCAACTCCTCGTCACTGGCCTACAATGTCGGCATGGCGCCAGGGGCGACCTGGATTGCCTGTAAAGGCTGTGCTGATACAAACTGTGCGAATGATACCTTGCAGGCCTGTGCCGAATGGATCCTGGCGCCCGGCGGCGACCCGGATAACCGGCCCCAAATCGTCAATAACTCCTGGGGGGGAGCCGGGGGTGAAGACTGGTTCCTTGCGACGGTAAAGGCCTGGCGGGCAGCGGGTATTTTTCCGGCTTTTTCGGCCGGCAACGAAGGCACGTGCAGCAGCGTGGGTTCGCCTTCCGACTACCAGGAATCCTTCTCGGCCGGGTCGTATTCTTCTGACGGAGCGATTTCCGCCTTTTCCAGCAAAGGCCCAGGTGGCTTTGGTGACGACCCCTATGTAAAACCGAACCTGGTCGCGCCTGGTTCGTTCATTAATTCATCTTTGCCCACCAATACCTGGGGGTATGAGAGCGGCACATCCATGGCGTCTCCGCATGTGGCGGGGGCGGTTGCGTTGTTATGGTCGTGTGCGCCTTACTTGAAGGGCAATATCGACGAGACCTTTCAGATCCTGCAGCAAAGCGCCGACCCTGCGCCGGATGGGGGCAGTTGCGGTGCGCCGGCTGCGGGGACGAGTGGCAATTACACCTTTGGCAACGGCTACCTGAATGTGCTGGCTGCCGGCCAGTTGATGTGCAATACGGGGGAGATCACCGGGGTGGTCACCGATTCGGGCAGCCATCACCCCCTGGCAGGCGCCAGCGTCAGTGCTCAGCAAGGTGGCAGCACTTTTGTCAGCACCAAGACCGCCAGCGACGGCAGCTACAGCCTGGTGGTGGCAAATGGCACATTTAGTGTGGTGGTAAGCAAATACGGCTATTACGACGAGTTGGTGGATAACGTAGAGGTATTGACCAACGAATCCACCACCGTGAATGTCGCCGTGGGTCCGAAAGCGACCGTGCAAATCAGTGGGCACGTTCTGGATGGGTCCGGCAGGGGCGTCCCGCTGCCAGCGACAATTACATACCAATCCGGCGGAGTGGTCGTTCAGGATACGACGGACTTCCAGGGGGCGTACAGCACCGGCCTGTACGTCGAGACGACCTACCAGGTCAAAGTGGCGGCGAAATATTCCGACTATTTGCTGAATGAGGAAAGCCTGACGACCGGCGGTACGGCCAGCACACACGATTATGCCCTGCAGGTCAACCCAGAGACCTGCGGGGCGTTGGGGTACATCCGCATGGGCGGTGTAAGCCAGACGTTCGAGCAGTCCAGCCTGCCGGCTTTATGGTCGAACGTAGATTACCTGGGAAACCAGCAGGTGTGGACCTTTACATCGCCAAATTCCGGAATCTCCTTCGCGAACAGTTCGGGTGGTTTTGCCCAGGTCGACAGTGACGCGTATCAATACGAAAACAGCCAGGATACTGCCTTAATCACCCCAACTATGGATTTATACGATGCGACCAGCGTTCATTTGAGTTTTGATACCGAATACCGTTACTATTTCAACAACCCGGATAACCAGATCGCCAAGGCCGACGTGGATATCAGCCTGGATAACGGTAAGACCTGGACCAATGTCTGGGAAAAGTTCAAGGGGACCAATCCTTATGAGGGGACCGTTTCGTTGAACTTGAGCAGCCTGGCAGCAGGTAAAAGCTCGGTCCGCCTGCGGTTCCACTATTACCACGCTACGTATGACTATTGGTGGCGAGTTGATAACGTCACGGTAACGCCAGGGGCATATTGCGTATTGGCCAGTGACTGGCTGTTTTTACCTGAGGTTAAACGTTAAAGAGAGGTAGCTGCTCCGCCGGGTGAGAAAAAACTTTCAGTTCGAGTTCCTTCGCACCCGCACAACGCCTCGAATTGGACGACTATTTAACCTTAACCTGAGTAGTTACGAAAGGAAATTAAAGATTGGCGTCCAAGCGCTTTCCTGCGGCAGAATTCGATGAGTGGGCCGCCACATATGATAAAACTGTCGGCTCGGGAACGGGTTTCCCGTTCGAGGGCTATGCGCGCGTCTTGAGCGAGATTTTCACCCGCTCCGGCGCCGGGCCGGGGTCGGCGGTACTGGATGTGGGCGTGGGGACTGGCAACCTGGCCCTTCTTTTTGCAGCCCAGGGCTGCGATCTGTGGGGACTGGATTTTTCGGGCGAAATGCTGGCACGGGCACGGACCAAATTACCGTCCGCGCGGCTGGTCCAGGCTGACCTGCAAGGCGCCTGGCCGCCCGAACTGGACCGGCGCTTCGACTGTATCGTCTCAGCTTACGTGTTCCATCACTTCTCGTTGGCGGAAAAAATTGGCCTGATCACACCATTGATAAGGCAGCACTTGAACCCGGGTGGGCGCCTGCTGATCGGCGACATCGCTTTCCCGGACCAGGCCGGCGAGAAGGCCCTCGCCGGCAGCCTGGGCGACGAATGGGAACAGGAAGAGTACTGGATCGTGGACCAGTCTCTGGCCGGGCTGGCCAAGGCCGGCCTGCCGGCAGAATTTGTACGGGTCTCTTTTTGCGCCGGCGTGTTTATTTTTGCGGCCTGAGGCGGTACAATTGACCCCTATGATTAATATTGTCGTGTCATCTACCAATCCTGTTAAAATTCAGTCCGCGCGCAGCGGTTTCGAAAAAATGTTTCCCGGGCAAGCCGTGACCGTTCAGCCCGCTACCGTACCTTCTGGGGTATCCGACCAGCCGGTCGGCGATAATGAGACCTTGCAGGGGGCCTATAACCGGGCCTGCGGCGCCCGAGAGCGCATGCCAGAGGCGGAATATTGGCTGGGCATCGAAGGCGGCATCGACGACCTGGATGGCGAAATGTGCGCCTTCGCCTGGGTAGTCGTGCTGGATGGCTCGCGCTGCGGCAAGGCGCGCAGCGGTGCCTTTTACCTGCCCCACCCGGTGGCGCAACTGGTGCGCGATGGCCGCGAGCTGGGCGAAGCGGATGATATCGTCTTTGGGCGCTCCAATTCCAAACAGGCCAACGGCGCGGTCGGCCTGCTGACCGGCGACGCGCTCGACCGGGCCGGGCTGTACGAGCAGGCCGTGCTGCTGGCGCTGATCCCCTTCAAAAACCCGGAGTTGTATACGGCTAATTCGGCCTGCTAGAAAAGGGCCGACCAGGGGCAAGGCAACGAAAACACGAAACCTGGCCTGTACCGGGCCGAAAAAAGAGACCCGGAAGGTGGGTTTTTGCGTTCTTGCAGGGGCTGCTAAGGAAAATATGTCACTACCCGAGGATAAAATTATGGCCGAGCCAAATACGCGATCGGAACCGGTCGGTTTTTTTGATTTGCAACGCAGAGTCGTTTCCCATATGACCTCAGAGTCATGGAAGAACATTCCTCATGTGACTTATTTGTACGAACCGGACGTGACCAAATTTATCGAAGAATTCAATGGCCTGGCCGAGACTAAAACCGAGCAAGACCATAGAATCTCTATCAACACCATCATGCTGCGGGTGATCATCGAAGGACTCAAAACGTCCCCGAAATTGAACTCGCGGATCCAATATAACCACGTCAAAGGGGAAGGGACCCTAACCATAAGCACCCAGATCAACATTTCTATCCCCTGGCTGTTACCGGATGGAAGATTGATTACCCCCGTGCTTTCCAATACAGAAGCGATGACCGTCGATGAACTTTCCAATGCAATCGCAGCGTTAGGCGGAAAAATAAAAAATACCAACATCGATGAAATGCTGTATCAAGCCGCCCGGAAAGATACGCTCGATGAACTCAAGAAATTCCATCTGGATGTACTTCGCAGAGTTTTTGCCGTCGAATTAGGTATTCATCGAATAAAAAAGCTGACGGGCCAGGACAGACGGGACTATTATCGAATACCCTCGGAAGATCGATTACCCGCCGAGAACCTCACCCAGGGCACGGTGACCGTATCGAACATCGGGTCGCTGTACAAAGAACAAAAAGGGGCCTTCGGCATACTTGAAATTATCCCGCCGCAAATATTCGCGATTGGATTAGGCGCGATCCAGGAAAAACCGGGGGTATTCGTAAACGACCGGGGTCAAAAAGAGATCGGCATCCGTAAAGTCATTCCGATGTGTCTGGCTTTTGATCACCGGGCCGTCGATTTCAACGTTCTTATTCCATTCTTGAAGCGCCTGGATGAAATTTTCGCAGAACCGGGTGTGATTCGAACCTGGTAACCGGGCTTTAACGGGGCCTCTGGCCCCTCTCATCTGAATTTCTTCTCCCTCTCCCAGCGTGATACGCTGATCCAAACCGGCCTTGGCCGCCGGGAGAGGGAGTTGTTTGCAGGCCAGGTTCTGGCTGCGGAATCAGGCCTGGCTTAAGAGTGAGACCCACGCAGGTGGGTCTTTGTGTATTCGTAGGTGCAGCTTTAGCTGCCGGTTGGGCCAACCGCGGAGATACTCAAGCCAAGCGTTTTCCCGGCTGTGAAAGCCAGGCTACGAGGCCGGATGAGCGTTTATGTAGGGTGCGTTGATAACGCACCATTTTGTTTGATTAAGGGCAAACTCCGGGTAGCAAAACCCGTTTGGCAGCATTTCCATCCAATCCAGAAGGCATGATTGCCAAGCGTTTTGGTGCGTTGGAAACGCACCCTACAGGTCGGACGTCGAAGCGCCGGATTCCAACCTTAGAAAATGCCGGCTATGCGAGAATTCGGCCTTCGGAATCAAGCCTCGCCAAAAGGGATACCCACGCAGGTGGGTCTTTGTGTATTCGTAGGTGCAGCTTTAGCTGCCGGTTGGGCTGGCCACGGAGATGCCCAAGCCAAACGTTTTCCCGGCTGTGAAAGCCAGGCTACGAGGCCGGATGAGCGTTTATGTAGGGTGCGTTGATAACGCACCATTTTGTTTGATTAAGGGCAAACTCCGGGTAGCAAAACCCGTTTGGCAGCATTTCCATCCAATCCAGAAGGCATGATTGCCAAGCGTTTTGGTGCGTTGGAAACGCACCCTACAGGTCGGACGTCGAAGCGCCGGTTTCCAACCTAAGAAAATTCCGGCTATGCGAGAATTCGGCCTTCGGAATCAGGCCTCGCCAAAAGTGAGACCCACGCAGGTGGGTCTTTGTGTATTCGTAGGTGCAGCTTTAGCTGCCGGTTGGGCCAACCGCGGAGATGCTCATGCCAGGCGTTTTCCCGGCTTGGAAAGCCGGGCTACGAGGCCGGATGGGCGTTTATGTAGGGTGCGTTGATAACGCACCATTTTGTTTGATTAAGGGCAAACTCCGGGTAGCAAAACCCGTTTGGCAGCATTTCCATCCAACCCGGAAGGCATGATTGCCAAGCGTTTTGGTGCGTTGGAAACGCACCCTACAGGTCGGACGTCGAAGCGCCGGATTCCAACCTTAGAAAATGCCGGCTATGCGAGAATTCGGCCTTCGGAATCAAGCCTCGCCAAGAGTGAGACCCACGCAGATGGGTCTTTGTGTATTCGTAGGTGAAGCTTTAGCTGCCGGTTGGGCCAACCACGGAGATACTCAAGCCAAGCGTTTTCCCGGCTTGGAAAGCCGGGCTACGAGGCCGGATGGGCGTTTATGTAGGGTGCGTTGATAACGCACCATTTTGTTTGATTAAGGGCAAACTCTGGGTAACAAAACCCGTTTGGCAGCATTTCCATCCAATCCGGAAGGCATGATTGCCAAGCGTTTTGGTGCGTTGGAAACGCACCCAACAGGTCGGACGTCAAAGCGCCGGATTCCAACCTGAGAAAATGCCGACAATGCGAGAATTCGGCCTTCGGAATCAGGCCTCGCCAAAAGGGGGACCCACGCAGATGGGTCTTTGTGTATTCGTAGGTGCAGCTTTAGCTGCCGGTTGGGCCAACCGCGGAGATACTCAAGCCAAGCGTTTTCCCGGCTTGGAAAGCCAGGCTGCGGCATGGATTGGCGCTATGGGTAGGAATAGGTCGGCTCGCTGAGGGTGGGAACGGCCGGGTAGCCTTCCGGTGTGGGCGTGGCCGGCTGGGTCACGGCGGGATAGCCCTGGCTGGTGGGGGATGGGGTGGCCGTGGGGCCGGGTGTAGACGTGACGCCAGGCGGCGAGGTAGGGCTGACCCCCGGCGAGGCCGGGGTTTGCCCCGGGAAGACCCACGAGGTAGGCGTGGGCTGTACCTCAGGCACCATCGAGCTGATATCGTCCACGTACTGGATGGCTCCCTGGCAGGCTTCTTCCAGGTTGCCTGTCACGCTGTCCCAATCCAGGGGCTTGCCCTGGCTGTAAGTGGTCTGGATGGCATTGGCCAGACAGCCTGGCCCGGCATTGTAGTTAACCAGGGTAAATTTCCACAGGTCGGAATAGGTGGAAAGCTGGCCGGGATATTCGCTGGTCACATTGGTGATGATCCGGCCAACCTGTTCGCAGTTGCCTTTCAGCCCTTCGGCGAAGACTTTAACGCTGAAACTGGCCTGGGTCAGGTCAATGCCGGTGGCGCAATCTTCGCAGGTGGCGTTGACCTTGCTGACCAGCCCGCCGCGCAATAAGGCCTGTTCATTAACGCTGAGGTTGCCAAAGCCCAGGTCGCAGCGGTCCTGCTGGAGCAGCAGCGGGCAGAACTGGTTGAAGAAATCCGGGTTCCAGAGCAGGATGGTATCGGCGCCATTTTCAGTCAATTGACCCAGGCCGGCTTCCTTGTAGCTCTGGTAGATACCCGGCCAGAACTGGCTCTCGCGGTTGAAAATATTCTTGAGAAGTTGGGCCGGCACACCGGTATCCTGTGCAGCCTGAAAGATATCGTTGTCGAACTTGTTTTGCCATGCGGTTACCTGGTCTTGAGCGACTTGCAGGCCGCAGGTGCTGGCAACCCGGCTGCTGTCCAGGCCGCCATCGGCACAGGCGCTGGCATCCACATCGCCATTGCTGATCAGCATACCGGCCAGGTAATAAAGGGTGTTGGCCGAATATAAATTGTCCGCCGTAGGCGGCGTGGTGAGCCAGGCTGGCGGGCCGCCCACGTCTGGAAAGGCCTGCCAGGTATCGGAACAGCTTGCCAGCGGCGCACCGCGCCACTGGTCGCTGAGTACATCCACATAATAGACCGGTGAGTCGGAAGACGAACCTTCGGGAGACATGAAGTCACCCTGGGCGGTTACGCGTACCTGGGCGGTAAAGTGCGGGCTTTCGTCGCCAAAGCTGGATTCGGCCCAGAATTCGACCGTGATGCCCTGCTGGCCGGTAGGAGCCAGGGGAATCGCGCAGCTATCCCCGTTACAGACGAAGGGTTCGCCGTTGGCAGTGCCCTGGATGCTGATAATAACTTCGTTCGGCAAGGGCTCCTCGCCGGTCAATTGCAGCTCGGGGGGGCTATCGCAGCGGTTATCAGGCGGCTGGGGCGAACAGCCGCTGATGGATACCCATACGCTGGGCAGCGGCAGCTCCACCTGGACTTCTTTTTCAGCCGGGCTGCTGGAATAGAGGTACAGATACAGGCCCGGACAATTCTGGCTGTCCAGGCTGCAAGGTTGGGTGGCTTTCCATTCGTTGTACAGGCTGGGTCCGCACCAGGTTTTGATCTCATCCGCGATCGGCAGCCCGTCATGGTCGACGGTAAACTGGCAGGTTATGTCATTGCCCTTCCAGCGGACCAACCACCACTGGTAGGCAGTGTAGGAAACGTTCAAAGTCGTCAGGCGTTTGTAACCTTCCGGAGGCTGCTCATCCTGGGCCAGGGCAGGCGAGGCGGCCGGAATTGCGGCTGCCACCAGCCCACAAAAAAATAGCCAGAAAATGAGCAGAACAACCGGCCTTTTCAGGGTTTTCCTCCAGATATAGGGCATTGAAAAGTAGGTCGCCTGGTTCGCACGCCTGGGATCAGTTTATCATGTTTGCGTTGCCAGGATTCTTTAGACTTCTCTATGAATAACCGGCATTTCGACAATGCGCTTGCGGTAGATTAAACGCCAGCCGGGGATGTCACGTTTCCCGGCTGGCTTGTAACTTTCATCTTCACGAGTAACTATGCGCGCTTATGCAAGAAGTTCGGTTGGTGATGGGCAGTTACTATTGTGATAACCACATTCTACTACGGATGGTTTGGCGAGAGGATAAAGGTTCCGTAAAAATTTCCTTCAGGGGCTGTCTTTTCCAATTCCTCTTTCAGGGCCATACCGGCCCTGAAAGAGGACCGTAACCTTATACCACTAATTTACAGTAAAGTCGGCGTACATACCCGCCATATAATGGCCGGCAACGTCGCAGAAGATGTCGTAGTGGCCGGCGGTGAGATCTACCGACAGGTCTGCACTGTCCCCAGGTTGGATTTGCTGGGAAGCGCCGACGGAATCCAACTGGCTTATGTCCACGTTGCCATTGGCGTCGGTGGGCAGTTTGGACGCATCCAGGTCGGTTTTGACAATGGTGAACTGGTGCGGCACGTCGGTGGCGGCATTCTTGAGGTGGAACACCACCGTCCCGGCGGATGCGCTGTCTTTCGACAAAGTGAATTTGTAGGTGGTCATCGTGACGTTGATGCTCTGACCACCACTGCTGCCACCGCTGCCGCCGCCGCTGCAAGCGGCTAATACGGGTAGGACCAATAAGGCGACTACGAGCAAGTAAATCCAGCGATTTTTCTTCATTCTCTTTTTCTTCCTTCTAGCCGGTCTTGGCCGGCGTTTCCATGAAATTATTGATTAGATGAGCGTAACCACGATCAGGCTACAAAATTCAGGCCCCGACCGGTGGATTGGTCGAAGGTGGGTAAATTGCCATCACGCGTGGGGCGCAGCAAGAGATTTGCCACCCGGCTGAGGCCAGGATGGGACGGTCAATCATAACCAGGTCGATATCGTTTTCCTCCATGAGCTGATTGAGCGCAACCTGATCGAACTGGTCGGCTTGAAAGACAGGAGATTGCAGCCAACTGGTTCTGGCCAGGGTGGCGGCGTCTCCGGCGGGCAGGCGGATGGCCTGAGCGTACAGGTCGATGCGCCAGCGGCGGGAGAGATCGAGAGCGGCTGCCAATGCAGCAGAATGGGCCGGGTCGCCCTGCAGTACTGCCAGGGCCCGGTGGATGCTGCGTTGGCCGGAAATAAGCCAGACCGGCCAGGGGCTCTTCTCGAGGAAGTCGGTGCCGGCGGGGTTTTGAGCCAGGGTTTCGCTGGCCAAAATGAGCATGTCCACCTCGGGGATCTCCTCCCGGATGGCTTCGATCGTCAGGAACTGGACCAGCACCGTCCTGGCGCGCGTCCTGGCAGCCCGCACCCCAATGGTGAACTCATTCATGGCCTTTTCAGCTTCTTCCAACGACTGGCGTTCCAGGATACCAACCCCGATCAATTTGGCGTTGCTGCGGGCAGCGATGTCATAAGACATATAAACGGCATGCTGAACCTTTGCCTGTGTATCCAGTATTACTGCAATTTGCCCCATCAATAAATTACCCAATTCATCCCAATTGTGATTACCAGACTTGAGTGAAAACAATTCTCCTGCCTGCAAAGGCAATCCTTTGTGGGAAAACTCTAAAGATATCCCGGACAGTAAGATAAATTGGGTGAATACCGTGGTTGGTGAGGCATACGGTTTTGTGCGGTTCGCTTCCGCCTCGGTTTAACAACCTGTAACCCAATCGTTATAGTCTCATTAAATCAACGAAGGGGAAAAATGTCTTTAATTGAAGTGAAGGATGAGTTATCCTTGAGTTAAGGGGCAGGTTTCGAAGAAAAGTTCGACACCAAAGCCCCCTTCGGGGCGATTGTAGATCACCATGTGGCCTTTGTGAGCCTCGACTAACTGGCGGACGATTGAAAGGCCCAGGCCCATACCCTGGTTGATGCCTTTGACGTTACGGCCCTGGAAAAAGGGCTCGGAGATGCGCTCCAATTCTTCCTGGGCAACCCCGGGACCCGAATCCAGAACTGAAACCTTGATCATTCCATCCACCGCCTCGGCCGTGATCAGGACCTGAGTGCCGACCGGTGTGTACTTGAGCGCGTTGTCGATCAGGTTGGATATCATCTGGTTCATGCGGACTTCGTCAGCCAGGATGGGCGGCAGCGAAGCCGGGACAGAAATGTGCAGGTCGATGTGGCGCGATTCGGCCCGCGGCCAGAACCGCGAGCGCAGCCCGTAGAGCAGCGGTTCCAGGGGAAAGCAGCGCCGCTCGACGCTGAGCGGCTGGGCCAGCGGCCGGGCCGCCAGCGACAGGTCATCCACCAGGGCTTCCATGTGGTTGAGGGTGTAATTCATTTCCGAGAGCAGGTCTTCGGCCAGGGTGGCATCTTTCAGCCCGCCGGCTTGCAAACTGTCCACCCCCAGGCGCAAGGCCCCGATCGGGCGGGCCAGCTCGTGGGTCACGTTCGACAGGATCATCTGGCGGCTTTTTTGCTGTTTCTGCAGCTCACTGGCCATACGGTTGAGGCTTTTGGCCAGTTGGCGGGTTTCGCGCGGGCCGCTTTGAGGGATGTCCAGATCGTAATCGCCCTCAGCGACACAGGCGGCGGCTTCGCCGGCCGATTGCAGCGGTGAGAGCACAAAGGACGACACAACCAGTCCCAGGGCCAGGCTGGCCAGGCCGATCACCACAAAGAGCGCCAGCAAGTCGTCCCGCGATTCATCCAGGGTGCTCTGGAAAGTTTCCATAGGTGAAACCAGGCAAATGGCGCCGGCGATGGACCCGCTGGCATTCCAGGCCGGGGCGGCGGCGTACAGGTACTTGCTTTTACCATCCGTTCCGGCTGCTATGGTTGAGGTGGTCAGCCCGCGGAGGGCCTGACTGCTGGTCTCTTCGACGGCGCCGGCCGTATAACCGGAAAGAAAACCGGGGGTCAGTTCGATCTGCGTGCCAGCGGCTGGAATGTAAAGGATGTCAAAATCTCTGGCGCTCCAGCGGGCCGGCAAAGTTGGCCCGCCTTCTCCAACCTGGATGCTGGCGGCCAATAGCTGGGCCTGGCTTTCCAGGTATCCCTTGAACAGGGACTCGTCCCGGCGTTCTTCCCGGTTGTACCAGATCAGCAATGTAATCGACAGCATCAATACGACCAGAATCATCTGGCCGGCGATCATGTAGAAGCGCAGGCTGAGACGGTCCTTCATGGCATGAATTTGTAACCGATTCCACGAATGGTCAAGATGTGCTTGGGCTTGGAGGGGTTAGCCTCGATTTTCTCGCGTAAGCTGCGGACCTGCACATAGAGTGCCTGTGGCTCGCCGATGAACTCGGCTCCCCAAACGCTGTCGATGATCTCTTCGGTGGTAAACACCTGGTCCGGGTGGGCGATCAGGAAGAAGAGCAGGTCGAATTCGCGCGGGGCCAGGCTGAGAGGATGTCCATCCTGGCTGGCGCGGTGCGATTGGGGATCGACGGAAAAGGGTCCGCAGGTAAGCGGGACACTGGCAGGCGTCGTCTGGGGGGACGAGGCTGTCCCGGCCCGGCGCAAGACCGCTTTGAGGTGGGCCAGCAGCACATCCACGTTGAAAGGCTTGGTGATGTAGTCATCGGCGCCGATTTCCAGGCCGACAATCTCGTCCAGTTCGCGTCGGCGGGCCGTCAGGAAAATGACCGGCAGGTTGTACAGTTCCTTCAGGTGGCGGCACAGGCTGAGGCCGTCTTCTCCCGGCAGCCCGACGTCCAGGATGACAGCCTGAAATTTCATCCGGTGAATGTGATCGAGGGCAGCCGAACTGGTGGTAGCGGTAGTTACTTCATACCCGGTGCGTTCTAAATTAAATTTCAACCCCTTGCAGATCAAGGGGTCATCATCGACGACGAGTATGTTCACGGGAGTGTCCTTTAATGAGGATCATAACGGCTAACGCAGGCGTAATGTGTAATAAATATGGTAAATAGACCCATAATTAAAGATTAGTATATCATGAGAATTTCGGGCTGCCAAATGAAGGGGATCGACCAAACGGGGGATTTTGCCCTCATCCCCTGGGCCCTTCCCCCAGAGCGGGGGAAGGGGAGATTCCCCTTGTGGCCTTGTCCCCTCTTTGACTGATCCCTCAAACCAAACCTCCCCTAAAATCTCATGGGATTTTAGGGGAGGAATTAGAAATAAACACGATCCCCCTAAGGATATTGTGTTTGGAAATGGTTTATTTGAACAGCGGCACCAGGGCCGGCATGGCCAGGGTGACCGCCAGGATGATCGGCAGAGCGATGATCAGGCCGATCACGAAGGGGAAGGTGAAGATGCGGGTGTCGAACTTGAGGTGCATGAAGAACAACAGCACCAGCAGAACCTTGGCGGTGGCTAACACGGCCAGAATGGGGATGCGTGTACCGGCCGGCAGGTAGCTGGTGGCTACTTCCAGGGCGGTGAGTACGGCCAGGGCAATGAACACCGCCAGGTAGGGCGGTTTGGCATGCCGTTCGGTCAAATTATCAGCCGTAGGGCTGGTGGGGTTGGCTTGGTTCGAGTTCCATGGCCGCTCCTTAAATCAGATAGATCAGGGTGAATAGAACAATCCAGACGATGTCCACAAAGTGCCAGTACAGGCCGAAGTTCTCGATCCCGCGGTGGTCTTGTACGGAAAACTTGTGGCGCCTGGCGTAAATCAGTAAAAAGGCTCCCCAAAGAACGCCCACAAACACGTGGGTGCCGTGGATGCCGGTAACCGTGAAAAAGGGTGTCCCGAACGGGTTGGAAGGGCTAATTCCGGCCGAAAAAAGGGTGGACCATTCGAAGGCCTGCCCGCCGAGGAATATCAGCCCGAGGATCAGCACACCCAGCAGGTTGCCTTGCAAGCCCTTCTGGTTGCCCTCACGGATAGCCTCCAGGCCGCGCACCACCAGGAAGCTGCTGGCGATGAGCACAAAGGTGTTTCCGGCGATCAGCGGGATGCTCAGGTGGCTGCGAAAATCGGCATACTGTGAGGCGTATTCGATGCGGGCCAGGGCAAAAGTGAGGATCAGGGTAGAGAAGAAAACGACTTCGCCGCCGATAAAGAACCAGAGGGCCAGCTTGGGGTTATCGCGCTGGCGGAGGAAGCTGCTCGAGCCGGATTTGGGATGAGCATCACTCATGGGGTTCTTCCTCCTCCACGGGCAGGCGATTTTCCAGGGTCCACCCGGCGATACAGGCCAACAGGCCGAGTAAGCCCACCAGGGTGATAATCAACGAGTAGATGACCCCTACCGCCATCAACAGCAGGCTGAACGCCAATAAGATGGGCCATAGACTGGAAGGAGTCTCCAGATCTTTTTCGGTTTCGTCCATAAGGTGAACCTCCTTAGGGTTCTTGCGCGGAATACCGCTGTGGCCGGCTTATACCAGGTAAAGCAGCACGAATAATACGACCCATACCAGGGTCACAAAAAACCAGAAATAGACCCCGGCCTCTACAGCCACGTGGTTGGCGGGACTAAAATCACCCAGGCGGGCGCGGACCACGACCAGCCCTTCGACGACCACCCCGGCCAGTACATGCAGGGCGTGGAAGCTCATCAAGGCAAACAGGATCCCGCCGAAGCCGGGCGCATCCAGAGGCATGCCGGCCTGGCTGAATTCGAGCGCCTGGCCGGCCACGAACAACAGGCCCAGCAGCAGGGTGATCTGTGAGGCGTTCAATAAACTGTCGCGGCGGCCGGCCCGGATGGCGACCAGGCTGCGCCAGGCGGTCAACGCACTGACCAAAAGAACCAGCGTGTTCCAAACCGGCAGCCAGTAGCGGTATTGGGCAAGCGTGTTTGGCTGCCAGATGCCCTGTTGGGCGCGCATGAACAAATAGGAGACGGCCAGCAAGCCGAATAATAAGGTCTCGCTGCCCAGCACCAGACCGAGCAGGATCAGGGCTTTGCCGCGCGGATTAACTTGGGTTTGAGTTGTTTGCATGATCAACCCTCTCGTTTGCTTCCAGTCGGCCAGGTCGGGATATTTTTTATCCCACAACGGGCGGGCGCTGCGCACTTCCGGCAGCGGCTGGTCGAAATTCTCTACCGGGGGCGGGGAGCTGGTGCTCCATTCCAGGGTAAAACCATCCCAGGGATCGGCTTCATGTTCGGCCGGCCGGGAGAACGTGCGCACCAGGTTGACCAGGAAGAGGATAAAACCGGCCGCGAGTACAAACGAACCGATCGTGGAAATCAGGTTCCAGATATCCCAGCCGCTGCCGGAAGCGTAGGTATACACCCGCCGCGGCATGCCCAACAAGCCGAGAATGTGCATGGGCATGAACACCAGGTTCATGCCGACAAACATCAGCCAGAACTGCCACTTGCCCAGGGTCTCGCCCAGCCGGCGGCCGGACATTTTGGGAAACCAGTAAAAGGCCGCTGCGGTCAGGCCGAAGATAGCCCCGCCAAAGAGGACGTAGTGCAGGTGAGAGACTACGTAATAGGTGTCGGTGACCTGCCAATCCACCGGGATGACGGCCAGGTGGATCCCGTCCAGGCCGCCGATGGTAAACAGGGCAATCCCGCCGACGGCAAACAACATGGGGGTCTTGAAGCGCAGCTTGCCGCCCCACATGGTAGCGATCCAGGCGAAGATCTTGATCCCGGTCGGCACGCCGATCAAAAAGCTGTTGGCCGAGAAGAACAATTGGGCCACGTCGGGCAGGCCGACGGCAAACATATGGTGCGCCCAAACGGTAAAACCGAGGAAGCCGATGGCCACCCCGGAAAAGACGACCGCTTTGTAGCCGAATAAAGGCTGGCGCGAGAAGACCGGGATAATCTCGGAGAAAATGCCAAAGGCCGGCAGGATGAGGATATAAACCTCCGGGTGGCCGAAGAACCAGAACAGGTTTTGCCACAGAATGGCGTTGCCTCCGGTCGGCCACGTTATAAAAATGAGTCCCCACATTGCGGTCCAATAACAGCAGCACCGAAGCCGAGGTCAGGGCCGGCAGGGCAAAGATGGCCAGGAAGGAAGTGACGGTCATCATCCAGGCGAAGACCGGCAGGCGCCCCAGGGACATGCCCGGTGCGCGCATTTGCAGCACTGTAACGATGAAGTTGAGCGATCCCAGGGTAGTGGAGACGGTCAGCAGCAGAATACCCAGCGCCCAAAAGTCCATTCCGTGGCCGGGCGAAAAGCTCATCTCGGTCAGGGGGGCGTAGCTGAACCAGCCGTTATCGGGTGCCCCGCCCAGGGCAAAGCTGCTGTACATAAACAGGCCGCCGAACAGGAAAACCCAAAAGCTGAGCGCGTTCAGCTTGGGGAAGGCCATGTCGCGGGCACCGATCATCAAGGGGATGATGAAGTTTCCGACCCCAATCGAGAGCGGCATAACCACCAGGAAAATCATGGTGGTGCCGTGCATGGTGAACAACTCATCGTAAGCGTTGCTGCTGAGGAACTGTGCGTTAGGCTGGGCCAACTGGATGCGCATCAGCAAAGCGAAGATTCCCGCGATGAGGAAATAGACGGACGCGGAAACAATATAAAGGATACCGATACGTTTGTGATCCACCGTGGTCAGCCAGCCCAGGAAACTATCCCGGGGGACTTCCATGGTGCGGCGGCGCACCGGATTGTAAACTTGCTGGTGGGTTGACACGCTATTGCCTCATTTCAATTCGGTCAGGTAGGACATCAATGTGTTGACCTGGTCCGGGGTCAGGTTTACGATCATTTTGTTGCCAGGCTTCAGGGCCTGCGGATCGGACAACCAGTCGTGCAGGTTGGTGATATTCATATCGTACATGGCGCCGGCGAATACGCTGCGCGACATCAAGTGGGTCAGGTTCGGGCCGATGTTGGTGGCGCCTTTGTTATCACCCAGGGTGTGGCAGGTGGAGCAGATGCCCTTGGTGATCAGGTTGTAGGCTTGCTGCTGCTGGTCATTGGCCGGCTGCACCAGCGGGGCCTGCTGGTTGGCTACCCAGGCCTGGAAATCGGTATCCGATTCGACGACCACCTTGACGCGCATGTTGGCGTGATTGAGGCCGCAGAACTCGGCGCACTGGCCATCGAAGGTGCCCAGGTTTTGGGCCTGGAACCAGAGGTTGTTGTTCTGGCCGGGGATGGCATCGACTTTGTTGGCCAATTGAGGCACCCAGAAACTGTGGATCACATCCGCCGAGGTGACCACCATCTTGACGTTGGCGCCGACCGGAACGTGCATTTCGTTGGCGGTGACGATGCCCAGGTCGGGATAATCAAACTCCCACCACCACTGGTGTCCGATGACCGTAATATTTACATCGCTCTGCGCGGGCGCCGGGGCGGCGACGGCCTGCATGGTACGCATGGTGAGGACGAATAAGATCAGCACCAGCACGATCGGGATCGCCGTCCAGATGATCTCCAGGCGAAAGTTGCCGTATTTCTGGCGAGGCTCTACTTTATCCTCCGGGTCGCGTTGGCGGAAGGCAATGATGTTCACCAACAGCAGTACCCAGACCAACACGAAGACCCCGATCGACATGTAGAGGATGATGCGAAAGAGGTCGGCTTCCTTGGAGGAAACGAGCGAGTTGGGTTGGAGGAAGGTTGGGCTGGTTGCACATCCCGCTAACAAGAAAACCAAAAGGAATAAATAAAGAGGAAACCTTTTGGGCTTTTTGAAGCCGGATAAGAAACGATAAGGCTTTCGTAGTGGTAAAGTCTGGCGGTCTTTTTCCATCAGGTAGCTGCTTCCCTGGCGGTAAATTTGCGGCTTGTAGAAATCCCGGTTTCGTAGGTCGTATGGAGAAGGTGCAGAAGCGTTCTTGCACCATCCACCTCACCACCCCACTACGGAGATTACCAAAAACCCCGAATTCACCAATATAGTGTGCTCAAAACTCACGATATTATATTATAATTATCTTAATAGTAACCAAAACCCACTGCCTTAAACCATCATATCGGCGGCTTAATGGCGAGTTAAGCGAGCCGCCGCCGGAGCCTGAAGCTAAACCAGCTACCGGGAAATTCAGGGTTTTTACAGGCAAATACAGGCAAGGCCGACGGTTGGAAGAGAACGCTCACCCCCATTTAAGTCGAGATTAAGTCGGACTAAGGTGAGGGTAAAGTAAAAATGGACTGCATCCATTTATGATGATCAAGTAGTCCGCATAATTCATTTTATGTACGGCGATTTTGTATTTTCGCCCGGCCGGTAAGGTTTGACCGGGACGAGTTCCAACGATAAAAAAAAATTTACCGAAAGGGTGGGAATATTGAAAATCAGCCCCGGAAAAATTTTTGAGTTCTTGCGGAAGCGTTGGTGGATTCCGGCTGGATTGGTCGTGATCGTCGCGGCAGTGGTGGTTTTGCTGGTGGTGCAGACCAACAAGGCCAAGGCGGCCAGTGTTCAGCCGATCGCGTTTAACCACGAGGTGATGGTGCAGATGGGCATCGATTGCCAGTTCTGCCATACGGACGCCCGCCGGTCGATGGCGGCCGGAATGCCCAGCGTACAAAAGTGCATGGGTTGTCACCAGGTTATCGATCCCACAAACGCAGAAATCCAAAAAGTAGCCCAGTATTGGAAAAATGACGAGCCGATCCCGTGGGTGCGTGTGAATCAACTCCCGCGGTTCGTCTATTTCAGCCATGAGGTGCATGTGACGGCGGCCGGTCTCGACTGCTCGAACTGCCACGGGGACGTGGGACACATGGCCATTGCCCAGCCGGTCGTCAAGATGGATATGGGCTGGTGCCTGAGTTGTCATGAAAAACAGGCCAATGCACCTCAATTAATGGAATGCATCACATGTCACCAATAGGGTTTTTGGAGGAGACGCGATGATGAGAAGATTGGTAATCGAGAACAACCCCAGAAACCTATCGATAGGCGGGTAACGTGACTATAAAAATTTCCCGACGCAAATTCTTGCGCATCGCAATGATTGGGACCGGCTCGGCCGTCCTGACCGGCTGTAAATGGCCACGGCGGTGGGAGGTATTGGAGCCCTATGTCGTGCCGCCAGAAGAGCAGGTAGCCGGTAAAGCAACCTGGTACGCCAGCACCTGCCGCCAATGCCCGGCCGGATGCGGCATTATTGTGCGGATCATGAACGGGCGGGCGGTTAAGATCGAAGGCAACCCGCAGCATCCGCTCAACCAGGGCAAATTGTGCGCGCGTGGCCAGTCTGGGCTGCAACTGTTATATAACCCGGACCGCCTGCAAGGACCCCAGCAGCAGACTTCCCGCGGCTCGAAGACCTATACCGACGTCAGTTGGGACGACGGGGTCAAGATGCTGGCCGATAAACTCCAGGCGGCCGGCCCGGATGTGGCCGTTTGGGCGGGCTCTACCGTTTCCGGCCACGTCTATGACCTGTTTTCGCGGCTGACGACGGCGATCGGCGCGCCTGCGCCACTGGTCTACGACCTGTATACCCTGTTCAACGGGTATGCCAATTACGGATTGGCTGACCAGGCCCTGTATAGTACGCCTCAGCTTCCGGCGTACCAGTTGGGCGACGAGGACGTAATTTTTTCTTTCGGGGCCAATTTTACCGGCGCCTGGCATTCCGGGGTGCGTTACGGGATCGAGTTTGGCAAATTCCGCAGCCAGCCGTTAGGCAAACGCGGTTTTCTGGTGCAGATCGAGCCACGCATGTCCTCGATCGGATCCAAAGCCGACCGCTGGGTACCGGCCAAACCGGGCAGCGAGCTGACCCTGGCCAAGGCCATCATTTCGCAGATCGCCGGGTTGGGGGTGGGCTCGAATGACGTGGTCACCCGCGCTCGCGCGATGGACCTTTCGGTAGATTTGCAGCAGGCGGCTCAGGAATGCGACTTGCAGGCCGCTGAGATCCAGGACCTGGCGCGCATTTTCGGCAGCGCCCAAAAGGCCCTGGCCATTCCCGGCGAGTTGTTGGCCAACCAGCCGAATGCGGCCGAGGTGATCACGGCCGTGCAGGCGCTCAACGTGGTTTCAGGCGCGGATACGCGCTCGTCTGCCCTGGTTGGTTCGGCCGGCTTGCAGCAGCCGGCCTTGCAAAAACCGGCCGTATCCACTTACGCAGACGCCCAAAAGCTGATCCAGCGCATGTCCAGCGGCCAGGTAAAGGTGTTGGTGATCTACGGAGCCAACCCGGCCTACGACCTGCCCCAGCAAGCCGGCTTCCTGGATGCGCTCAAGAACGTGCCGTTTGTGGTTTCGTTCGCGCCGGTCATCGACGAAACGGCCGTCCAGGCCGACCTGATCCTGCCGGACCGCACTTACCTGGAATCGTGGGGCTACGACGTGACTTCACCGGATTTCGGCACGCCCTCTTTGAGCAGCCAGCAGCCGGTGGTCATGCCGGTCTATGATATTCGCTCGGCCGGGGACGTGATCCTGGACGCCGCCAAGGAAATCCCCGCGGCGGCCAGTGTGCTGACCTGGAAGGACGAGGTGGAGTTCCTCAAGGAGCAGATCGGCGGGCTGCCGATCGATTCGACCTATGGAACGACGCCCGGCGCCGTTTGGGCCAGCTTCTTGCAGAAGGGCGGCTGGTGGCCTCAATCCGCCGGGGCAGCGGCCAGCAATCATCCACCGGCCACGGTGACCTTCCCCACCGGCGGCAGCCAGTACAATTACCAGGGCGATGCCCAGACTTATCCCTATTATTTACACCTCTATCTTTCAGAGTTATTGAGCGATGGCCGGGGAGCAAACCAACCCTGGCTGCAAGGTTCTCCGGACGTCAACACTTCTATTTCATGGCAGACCTGGGTGGAGATCAACCCCACCACGGCCGGGAAAATGGGCGTCCAGCAAGGCGATATTTTGAAGATTACCTCGCCCGCGGGCGAGATCGAAGCGGCGGCCTACCTGTACCCGGCGATCCGGCCGGATACCGTGGCGATGCCGTTGGGCCAGGGCCACACGGACTTTGGCCGTTATGCCAGCCGGCGGGGCGTCAATGCCGTGCAACTGGCGGCCCCGCAAAGCGGTTCGGGCAGCGTTGAGCTGCCTTTGGGAAATATCCGCGTGCAGGTAACGCCTACCGGGCGCAAGATGCACATGGCGACCTTTGAATATACCGAGGGCGTAGAGACGGGTTTCCTCAACAAGGGCTTCCCGGGCGAATAGCCTGAAAGGATTATCAGTAGATATGGCCGACCTTCCTGAACATAAATGGTCTATGGTAGTCAACCTGGACGCTTGCACCGGCTGTAACGCCTGTGTGGTAGCCTGCCATGCCGAGAATAATGTCCCGATTGTAGATGAGGCCGAAGTCGTGCGTGGCCGGGCCATGCACTGGATCCGCATAGAGCGCTATTGGGAAGGGGAGTACCCCAACATCAAGGAACGCTACATGCCGGTGATGTGCCAGCAGTGCGAAAATGCGCCCTGCGAGCCGGTCTGCCCGGTGTACGCGACCATGCACAGCGAACGCGAGAATTTGAATGTACAGGTCTACAACCGCTGTGTGGGCACGCGCTACTGCCAGAATAATGATCCTTATAAAGTACGTTTCTTCAATTTCCGCGACCCGCAGTTCGAGGGCCTGCTGACCGAGCAATTGAACCCGGATGTAACCGTCCGCACGGCCGGCGTGATGGAAAAATGCACCTTCTGCGTCCAGCGCATCCGCCGCTCCGAAGAAGAGGCCCTGGTAGAGGGGCGCGACTTGCAAGACGGCGACGTCGTACCGGCTTGCGTGCAGTCCTGCCCGACCAGCGCGCTGATCTTCGGCGACATGAACGACGCCAACAGCAAGGTCGCTCAGGTGATTGGTGAAGACCAGCGCCAGTTCAAGCTGTTGGAAGAATTAGGTACGCTGCCCCAGGTGGTTTATCTGAAAGTCGGCGAGTTTACCCCGGCGGTGTAACCGGAGGAGGAAAAGGGTATGGCAGAAAACAAAAGCGGTGGTGCTTTCTGGCAGCGTCGCCTGGACGATGATCCGGAGATGTCCTCCCAGGTAGAGCACCTGCAAAACGAGAGGCTGATGCTGGATCCGCGCCCTCCTCAGGAGAACATCCAGGCTCTGTTAGAGCCGATGAGCCTGACCAAACGCCGTTTCCAATTCGTCACAGTGATCCTGGGCGGCCTGGTGCTGATGCTTTTCGTGACCTGGTATTTCCAGATGAAAGATGGCCTGGGGATCACCGGCCTGGGCCGGCCGGTCATGTGGGCGCTGTACATCGTCAATTTTGTGTACTTCATCGGTATCGGCCACGCCGGCACATTCATCTCGGCGGCCCTGCGCGCGCTCAAAGTCGAGTGGCGCCGGCCGGTCAGCCGCGCGGCCGAAACGCTGACGATCTTTGCCCTGATGACAGCGGCCCTTTTCCCGCTGATCCACCTGGGCCGTTCGTGGAAATTTTACTGGCTGCTGCCATATCCTAACGAACGCCAGCTCTGGCCCAGCTACCACTCGCCTTTGCTGTGGGACCTGACCGCCATTCTGACCTACCTTTCCTGTAGTATTTTGTTCGCCTATATCGGGCTGATGCCAGACCTGGCCATGGCCCGTGACCATACCACCGGCTGGCGCCACAGCCTGTACAAGGCCCTGGCTTTGGGCTGGCGCGGCAGTGAGCGCGAATGGGCCAACCAGGATACGGCGCTGAACGTGTTTACTTACGCCATTATCCCGGTCATGTTCTCGGTCCATACCATCGTGTCCTGGGACTTCGCCATGGCCATCCAGCCCGGCTGGCACAGCACGGTATTCGGGCCATATTTCGTCATCGGCGCGCTGTTCTCTGGTACCGGGGCAGTAATTATGGTGCTGGCGTTACTGCGCAGCAACTTCAAGCTCAAGTATTTCTTACGGGCCGAGCATTTCAACGGTATGGCCACGCTGCTGCTGATCCTCTCGATGGCCTGGGCCTACTTCTACTTCAACGATTACATCGTACCCTGGTACGGCAAAGACCCGGTGGAGAAACTTATCCAGCAGCTCTTCCAGAGCGGGTACGCATCACCGCTGTGGTACCTGATGCTCTTCTCCAATATTGTCTTGCCCTGGGGCACGCTGTGGTCCAAGAAAGTGCGCAGCAGCCCGGG
Source organism: uncultured Chloroflexia bacterium (assembly GCA_963704755.1). Classification (GTDB taxonomy): domain Bacteria; phylum Chloroflexota; class Anaerolineae; order Anaerolineales; family Anaerolineaceae; genus Bellilinea. Next base: position 2,125,984 of record OY969938.1, on the reverse strand, counting down.
TGCGCTGTTCTTCATCTCGGTGTTTGTCCAGATCGGGATGTATATCGAGCGTTACCTGATCATCCCGGTTACGCTCAGCCGGAATGAATTACCCTATAGCTGGGGTATTTACATCCCGCACATCCCTGAGAGCCTGATCACCATTGGCGCGTTCAGCTTTGTGTGCTTTATGTACGTGTTGTTCACCCGTATCTTCCCGGTGATTCCGTTGTGGGAAGTGTACGAAGGCCAGATTACAACCGGTGTAAAGAAATTCGGGCGTATGCTGGTATCCACCAAGTCGGAACCAGAATAGGAGGAAGGGCAAAGTGGCCGATACACAACTTCTTGGCCTTTTTACTGACCTGGAGCCGGCAACCGATAGTATCCGTAAACTCCACGATCTAAATATCTCGGACGAGCATATCACCGTCATTTCGGGCATGCCGTTCAAAGCGGATATGCTGGGCAGGCCTAAGCCGCGCCGGCGCGTGGGCAGGATTGCCCTGCTGGGCTCTCTGCTGGGCGTTTCGCTGGGGCTGTTCCTGTCCGTGGCCGTGTTCTTACTCTACCCGATCCACACGGGCGGCCAGCCGATCGTGCCGATCCCGCCCACGCTGATCGTGCTGTTCGAAGCGACCATGCTGGGTACCATGTGGGCATCGTTTTTCGGCATGGTCGGTGAAAATCGTTTTCCGGTGTTCAAGCGCCAGATTTACGATCCGCGCATCTCCGAGGGCTACATCGGTGTGGCCGTTGAGATCGGGACCGATATCGTTGACCAGGTGCGCGGGATCTTCAATGACCTGGGCGCCGAGGACGTGGTCAGCGGGGAGACGGATGAGCGCAAGGACCCGGGCCACCGCCTGTTTTGGGCCGGCTTTTTCGTGCTTGGCGGGGTGTTGACCCTGCTGACCGGTTTGTTGGCCTATAACGTCATCCAGATCCCGTTCCCATCCCAAATGGTCAGCCAGGAATCGGTGGCCTATTTGGAGGGCCCGCGCCTGGCCGCACCGCCGGATGCGGTGCCGGTCGATGGACCGGTGCTGGTGGATGGCCAGCCGGCTTCTAACCCTGTGCCGGCCACGGCCGATTCGATCGCCCGCGGTTCACACCTGTTCAGCCTGACCTGCGCGGTATGCCACGGGGCCAGCGGGAACGGCAAGAGCGCTGTCGGCGGTTTCTTTGGCAAAACCCCTCCGGCGGACTTGACCGGCAGCGATGTGCAAAGCATGAGCGACCAGGATATTTACCTGGTGATCACCAACGGTTTCGACGTTATGCCTTCCATGGCAGAGAACCTGGATAAGAACGAGCGCTGGGACGTGATCAACTTTGTCCGTACCCTGAAAAAATAGCCAATCCCTGACCAATACGGGAAATCATTTACCTGTTAGGGCAACTGTGGCAGCAGTTGTGTAAAGAGAGGGACCCGATGAACGAGCGAAAACGATCCTGGATGGGATGGGGGATGGTTTTGGTTTGCATCCTGGCGCTGGCATTGACCGCCTGCTCCTCCAAAGATACAGAGAGCCAGGAGGTCGCCAAGCCGTCTAACAGTGGGGGACCGGGCGATGCGATCAACCTGACCGGCGATGCAACTCGCGGGTCGGATATTTTTGCCAATAACTGCGTGGCCTGCCACGGTGACCAGGGCAAGGGTGGGGTCGCCAACCCGGGCTCGGACGATAAGACCGTGCCATCCCTGAACCCGATCGACCCGACCCTGGTCAATTCAGACTACAAGACCTTCGCCACCAACCTGGACCTGTTCATCGAGCACGGCTCAACCCCCGAAGGGGAAAGCCCGGCGCTGAGCATGAAACCGTTTGGAGATCAAAAGCTGCTGACACCGCAAGAAATTGCCGACGTGATTGCCTACGTCATTAGCCTGAATCAATAACAAAGCAGCCGGAACCAGAGCAGGATCCCCACGAAGTTGCCGGCGATGCCGAGCAGGACCAGGGCTTTGAAGGGCCACTCCGGCTTTTTGCCCAGCCCAATGCCCATCAGCAGCAGCACGGGCAGGATGAAATCCATTAGGTAGCGAAAACCAACCTGGGCCGAGCCGGTGTTGTGGTAGAAGGCCAGCAGGCCGATGGAGAGGATGATCGAAATCCAGGCTCCGATCGTCCAGGCGTTCCAGCGGAAGCGGCGGAAGACGTACAGCAGGGCCGGCGTCATCACCAGCATGCTGAACCCGTCGGTATTCAAGACGTGGCAGCCGTTTTCGAGCGCGAATCGAGGAAAGTCGAGGAACATCACTTTCAGGTTGATGGGCACAAAGTGGATGTTGAAGATGCCGTAGGTCTGCACGTTGGTCACAATTTCGGCCGCGCCGTTGATGGTGGTGTAGCCGAAATCCATGAAATTGCCAAAACGGACGTAGTTATACACCAGCAGGATGGCGGCAGCTAACACAACCGGGACGGCGGACTGAATTGCCCAGCCGAGAGCCCGCTTCCAATCGAAGGTGGGATGTCCCCGATGATCGAGGTAGAGGTATAACCCGGCCAGCAGCGGCCAGAGGGTGAAGATGTTCGGGCGGGAAAGCAGCGCCAGTCCCAGCCACAGGCCGGCCCACCAGGGCGAGGCTTTTTTGATCACAAACAGCACGGCCAGGGCCGCACAAAGCAAGGTCAAAAGCTGGCTGAGGAACCACATCTGCCCCAGGAAAGACAGCCACCAGTAGTCGGTGCCCAGGGCGAACATCACCGTCAGCCACAGGTTGGAGCGCAGGCCGGTGGGGATCAGACCTTGTGCGGAAGCATCCTGCAGGATCCAGAATACCAGGGCCACAATGGCCGCGGCAATAAGGATGGAGAACCAGACCATGTTGACCCCCTGCACGCCGAGCACGGCGACCAGGGGCAGCACGGCCAGGGCCGGCAGAGGCGGGTTAGGCACGTACCAGTTGCCGTTGTAGAGGGTCAGGTCGTGGGTGGTGGGCGGGTCGACCAGGTACAGGCGGCCTTTCAAAAAGGCGTCCGCCAGCAGGTTCCAGTACACCTTGGCCGGCGTGCCGTACCAGCCCACCAATTTGGCGGTGGCGACGAACAGAACCACCGCAGCGGCCGCGACCAGGGCCAGGCTGAGGGTTTTGCTAACCCACCCATACCAGGCCCGCCCGCTGAAATAGCGCTGCAGCAAAGCCAGGGCCAGGCCGATCAGGGCCGGGGCTTGCAGGTAATATTCCAGCTGGCGGAAACGGTTGGAGCCGGCCAGCAGGTTGAAAGCGTGGATCAGCACGCCGAAGGTCAGTGAAATGACCAGGGCCAGCAGCGCCCAACGCAGGGGGGTAAAGACCGGCTCGGGGCCGGAGGGTTTGAAATTGCGCAAGGCCATCCAGCCCAGCAGTAGAACGGCCAGGTCGATCCAGGCCCATAGCAGACCCATCCGCTGTAGCAAGGAAGCCAGCAGCGGCTCAGCCTGGGCCAGGGGCGAGAGGGCGGCGACCAGCAGCAGGGTGTCTACCAGCAGGATGGTCAGGCCGGGAACGGCCAGCCAGTAGATATTGCCCTGGCGGGAGAAGACCGCGCGGGCTTTGGCAGAGAGCTTTATCCAGAAGGGAAGCTGGGCTCCTTCGGCCAGGGTGCAAAATGCAAACACGAGCACGAGCAGGCCGGTGAGCGCTGCCACCGCCAGGCGCGAGCTGGAATACCCCAGCCAGGCGGCGCGGACATTTTCAGAAGGCAGTCGCAGCAGCCCCACCAGGGCAGCCGCGGCTCCCAGGGCGATCACCAGAAAAAGCTGCGGTGTTGAACCAGCGCAACCTGCCTGAGTTGTTGATTGGCTTCATCGCAATAATTTTTCCTAGGAAAGATTCGTCAATGCGCGTTATTACTCGGGGTAAGAAATTCGTTTGGGTAATAAAGGCTCTTTATTTTACACCCTGGTTCCGAAGCCCGGAATATGTTTTCATGTAGGGTGCGTTGCTAACGCACCAAAACGCTTGGTGATATTGGATTGCGGGTTGGAGAGGAATTGCGGCCAAACGGGTATGGCTACCCATTGTTTGCTTTCGCCAGGCTCAGTGGTGCGTTGCCAACGCACCCTACATAAGAGTCCTTCGGTTTGGCCGGCGTTGACCCTCATCCCGGCCTGCACTACGCTTCGCGGAGGGGGAAGGCGTTAAGTTCTGCTCGCCGGGGAAGTGGGGAAAGGCGCGGGGTGTTTTTTTTGGTCGGGACCCGCGTTTTGATCTGGTCGGTTGTAGGGGCGATGCAGCCGGTCGGTATGTTTGGATTTGTCAATGGGTAATAGTTCCGGCCGCATCGCCCGTGCGCTTATCTAACCGGCAGTTTGGAAAATACGCGTTGCGACGTCGGGTTGCGGGCAACGGGTAGGTGGACAAAACGATAACTTCGACCGCGGAGACGGGTTATTTGCCCGAAACCCGACCTACGCCGGCGCTCGGCCCCCCCGGCTTTGAAAGCCGGGCTACGATACCGGGCTACTTCACTCCGCCAGCAGGTTTTCTCTGGCTTTAGGCGGGTACAGCATGTAGGGTGCGTTGGCAACGCACCAAAACGCTTGGTGATATTGGATTGCGGGTTGGAGAGGAATTGCGGCCAACGGGTATGGCTACCCATTGTTTGCTTTCGCCAGGCTCAGTGGTGCGTTGCCAACGCACCCTACATAAAGTCCTTCGGTTTGGCCGGCGTTGACCCTCATCCCGGCCTGCACCACGCTTCGCGGAGGGGGAAGGCGTTAAGTTCTGCTCGCCGGGGAAGTGGGGAAAGGCGCGGGGTGTTTTTTTTTGGTCGGGATCCGCGTTTTGATCTGGTCGGTTGTAGGGGTGATGCAGCCGGTCGGTATGTTTGGATTTGTCAATGGGTAATAGTTCCGGCCGCATCGCCCGGGCGCTTATCTAACCGGCGGTTTGGAAAATACCCGTTGCGACGTCGGGTTTCGGGCAACGGGTAGGTGGACAAAACGATAACCTCGACCGCGGAGACGGGTTATTTACCCGAAACCCGACCTACGCCGGCGCTCGGCCCCCCCCGGCTTTGAAAGCCGGGCTACTTTGAAAGCCGGGCTACGATACCGGGCTACTTCACTCCGCCAGCAGGTTTTCTCTGGCTTTAGGCGGGTACAGCATGTAGGGTGCGTTGCTAACGCACCAAAACGCTTGGTGATATTGGATTGCGGGTTGGAGAGGAATTGCAGCCAAACGGGTATGGCTACCCATTGTTTGCTTTCGCCAGGCTCAGTGGTGCGTTGCCAACGCACCCTACATAAGAGTCCTTCGGTTTGGCCGGTATCTACCCTCATCCCGGCCTTCACCACGCTTCGCGGAGGGGGAAGGCGTTAAGTTATGCTCGCCGGGGGAAGTGGGGAAAGGCGCGGGGTGTATTTTTTCGGTCGGGACCCGCGTTTTGATCTGGTCGGTTGTAGGGGCGATGCAGCCGGTCGGTATGTTTGGATTTGTCAATGGGTAATGGTTCCGGCCGCATCGCCCGTGCGCCTATCTAACCGGCAGTTTGGAAAATACGCGTTGCGACGTCGGGTTGCGGGCAACGGGTAGGTGAACAAAACGATATCCTCGACCGCGGAAACGGGTTATTAGCCCGAAACCCGACCTACGCCGGCGCTCGCCCCCCCCGGCTTTGAAAGCCGGGCTACGATACCGGGCTACGATACTGCTTTCTCAATGACATCCCCTTTAGCGAGGATGTTATGGCGCTTGAACCTGGAATTCTCTTCTTTTAGGCGGGTACAGCTCGCGGACATAGGCCCAGGTCAGGAAGATCAGGGGGATAAAGTTGACCAGGGTGGCGATGAAGAGATTGGTGTAGGACGTGTGAAAAAGGAAGATGGTATAGGAAAGGACCGAACTGATTTCCAGCAGGATGGCTGCCGGGATGTAATTGAAATCGGCCAGCATGAGCGGGATGAGGAAGACCGCCGCCGGGTAAAAATAACGCTCGTGCATTTTGGGCAGCAGGAAAGGCGCCATAAAAAGGTAGAAGGCGGCGCCTACCATCAGCCAGTGCGGGGTGATGGCGGCTTTGCTGCGCGCGGCCAGGATGACGAACCCAAGCAGGACTAGCCCGGCAAACAAGATGGCTGGCCATTGCAACAGGCCGTACAGGTTATTGGAAAGGAAAGCGTAAAAGTTAGGCGCATTCATGGACAGGAAGTGGTACTGGTCGGCCTGGTTGAGATAGATGGTCAGCAGGCTGCTCCAGGGCTGTCCGGCGATGAAGGCGGGCAGGTCCATGAGCAAATAGACCAGCAATACCAGCCCGATTGCGCGCCAGGGGATCTTGCGCCGGAGGATCAGCACCAGCAGCAGCGGGGCGAAAAAGATGGCCTGGAACTTGAAACTGAACGCAACGCCAAACCAGACCATGGCCAGGTTAGGGCGTTGGTCCAGCAGAGCCAACAGGCAGGCCAGCAAAGCGGCGGTGTAGATGCCGTCGCACTGGCCCCAGCAGGCCGAATCGATCCACACAACCGGTGCGACTAGCAGCAAAAAAAAGCCCAGCCAGTAGATTTTGGGCGAGTGAGTCACCCGCCGCAGGATTTGTAAGACCAGGTAAGCAGAGACCAGGTCGGAAAGGATCGAGATCAGCTTGATGGCGGTCTCTGCCGGGATAGATTTGAATAACGTGGCCACCCACAGCAGGTACAGGTAAGGCGCGTTGTAGTTGGAGAAGGAATCCCCCAGGGCACGGAACCCGCCGCCGCGGACGATGTAGTGATACCAGGGCAGCAAAAAGGCGCGCAGGTCCGCGTTGGTGGCCGGCAGAGAGATGACGCGCAGCCAGACGGACAGGAAGAGCAACACCGGCAGGATCCATAACCAGGCACGGGAAGCGCGTTTCGGGGTGGGTTGGGTTTCGGTCATGATCGTTTCACCTGGGCTGAGTCTGCGGGCTTTGCCGGCCAGAATTTGCAAGGCCGGTATAAGTATAGCGTTTCTCGATTAAAAAATTAGAATGGCCATGGCTCAGTTTCCCGGCGAAGAGGGGAGTTTTGTGTTTGCATGCAAAGCGCGCAAACACAAAACTCCTGTTTTTTTAAATTGCCTGGCCTTTGAACTGGCTGAGGTACAGGTGGTGATAGAACCCCTTTTTGTCGAGCAGCTCCTGGTGGGTGCCCTGTTCGACGATCTGGCCATGGTCGATGACCACCACGTTATCGGCGTCGCGGATGGTGCTCAGGCGGTGGGCAATGACGAAGCTGGTGCGGCCTTCCATCAGGCGCAGCAGGGACTTCTGGATGCGCGCTTCGGTGCGCGTATCGACGCTGCTGGTGGCCTCGTCCAGGATCAGGATGGCCGGGTCGGCCAGTATGGCGCGGGTGATGGCCAGCAACTGGCGCTGGCCCTGGCTGAGGTTACTGGCCCGTTCGGAGAGCAGGGTCTGGTAACCCTGGGGAAGCAGGCGGATGAAATGGTCCGCATCGGCCAGCTCGGCCGCGTGGATACACTCCTCGTCGCTGGCGTTCAGGCGGCCGAAACGGATGTTTTCCATGACGGTGTCGGAGAACAGGAAGGTGTCTTGCAGCACCAGGCCCAGCTTGCGGCGCAGGTCGGCCTTGGGCACCTGGCGGATATCTTTGCCGTCGATACGGATTGCCCCGGATTGGATTTCGTAGAAGCGGTCGAGCAGGTTGATGATGGTGGTCTTGCCGGCCCCGGTTGGGCCGACCAGGGCGATGGTTTGCCCGGCTTTGGCTTCCAGGGTCATTTCTTTGATGATCGGCACGTCGGGTGAGTACCCGAATTTAACGTGGTCGAACTGCACGTCCCCCTTGACCGTCGCGAAGGACAAGGGTTGGTCCACGTCAAGAACCTCGACAGGCGTATCGATGATCTCGAACACCCGCTCGGCTCCGGCCAGGGCGGCCTGGATGGCGTTATACAGGTTGGCTAACTGGCGCACAGGCTGCATGAAATTGCGGCCATAGTTGATGAAAGTAGCGATGGTGCCGACACTGGCCAGGCCTTGCAGGGCCAGCCAGCCGCCCAGGCCGGCCAGCACGATTACGAAGAAATTACCGATCACGTTGGTCAGCGGCATCAACAGCAGCGCGTAGGAATTGGCGTACACTCCGGCCTTGAACACGGCCTGGTTCTTTTCGCGGAAGGCCGCGATGACCGAATCGTTGCGGCGGAAGGCCTTGACCACTTTTTCGCCGGCAATAGCCTCTTCCATCACGGCGTTCATGTCGCCCAGGTTCTTCTGCAAAGTGCGAAAGCCCTTACGGGTATATTTGGCTACGAACTCGGTGAACCAGACGGTGATGGGGACTACCACCAGGGTGGTCAAGGCCAGCCAGGGGTTCAACAGGAACATGGCGGCCAGGATGCCGATCAACGAGAGGACACCGGCCAGAAGCGAGGTTACGTTCTGCGAAACGGCCTGGTTGATGGCGTCGATGTCGTTGGTCAGGCGGCTCATCAACTCACCGGGCGGATTTTTGTCGAAGAAGCCGATCGAAAGCGATTGCAGGTGGCCGAAAAGGTCAGCGCGTACCTGTTTCAAGGCCCGCTGTGAAACCTCGGCCATGATCCAGTTGGCAACCGCCTGGAAGCCGTTATCGAAGAGATACACCACCAGCATCAGCAGCGCGATGCGGGCCAGGCCGGCGGGGTCTTTTCCGGTGATGAAACGGTCTATAGCTACGCCCATCAGGTAAGGGCCGGTCAAGTCCAGCAAAGTATAGATAATGACGCAGCCCATTACGATCAGGAGCGAAACCTTATAGGGCTTAAGATAAGGCAGCAGGCGGCTTAAGGCTTTGCGGGGATCCTGGGCTTTTTCGATCCGGCCCAGGCTGCGTGGGCCGCGGCTTTGCATGCGGGCGCGCAGGTCGCTGGTGGTATGGGTAGGAGATGAATTATTCATGGTATCGTATCTCCTTTAATCCGCACCGGCCAGTTGGTCCACGTGGATGCCGGCGCCGAGCTGCGAATCGTAGATCTCCTGGTAGATTGGGCTGGACTGAAGCAGCTCGCTGTGCGTTCCCTGGGCCACGATACGGCCCTTGTCGATCACCAGGATCTTGTCGGCGTTCAGCACGGTACTGATGCGCTGAGCCACCACGAAGCGGGTGTGCTCGTGCAGCATGTTATTCAAGGCGTCCTGGATGTAGGTCTCGGTTTCGACATCCACCGCGCTGGTGCTGTCGTCCAGGATGAGGATGCGTGGATGGGTGATGAGGGCACGGGCAATGGCGATACGCTGTTTTTGACCGCCGGACAGGTTGACGCCGCGCTCCTCGACGTGAGAATCATATTGCATGGGCAGGTCCATGATGAAGTCGTGAGCCTGGGCGGCTTTGGCCGCGGCAACCACTTCTTCGTCCGTGGCGTTCGGCCGGCCATAGCGGATGTTTTCGCGGACGGTGCCGGTGAAAAGAATGGTCTCCTGCGGCACAATGGCGATCTGGGAGAGCAGCGAATCTTCTTGCAGGTCGCGGACGTCGTAGCCATCCAGGCTCACCTGGCCGGCGGAGACATCGTAGAAGCGCGGGATCAGGTTGACCAGGCTGGTCTTGCCGGCGCCGGTCGCGCCCAAAATAGCGATCGTCTGGCCGGGCTCTGCGCTGAGGCTGACCCCATCCAGCACGGTCTGGTCACTGCTGCCGTTGTAATGGAAAATGACGTCTTTGAATTCGATTTTGCCCTGTACCGGCAGGGGCAGCACCTGCTCGTGCCCGGATGCGGCCACTTCCGGTTCGGTATCCATGACCTCGTTGATGCGGGCGGCCGAGGCAATCCCGTTGGCCCAGACGTTGGCCAGGTTGGTCAGCATGATCAGGGGTGACATGGTGGTGAGCAGGTAATTGCTGAAGGCGACGATTTGACCGATGGAAACATTGCCCTGGATGGATTGTAAGCCGCCTACCCAGATGACGATGACGACACCAATGTTGACGAAGATCGTCAGCGCCGGGGACATGCTGGACATAAATTTCATGACCTGGGTGGTATTGCGGGTAAGTTCCTCGTTGGCGACCTCGAAGCGCTGGCTTTCGTGATCTCCGCGGACGAAAGCTTTGATGACACGCACGCCGGAAACGTTTTCTTGCAGGACGGTGTTCAGACGGTCCAATTTTTGTTGGACGATGCGGAACATCGGCTCCATTTTGGTGCTGAAGACGATAATCACGGCCGCGGTAACGACCAGCAGGGGGGTGAGGATGAGCGCCAGGTGACTATCGGTGTTGACCATCAGGATGAGGCTGCCGATCATCATCAAAGGACCGCGGGTACCGATGCGCAGTGTAATCTGCACCAGCCGTTGGAAGGCGGCGGCATCGCTGCTCAGGCGCACCATCAACTTGCCGGTGGTAAAGCGGTCCAGGTCGCCATAGGAAAAGGATTGGATTTTGAGGAAAATGGCCTCGCGCAGGTCGCGGGCGACGCTTTCGCCGACGCGCACCGAATAAATGTTATTGCCTACCGCGAAAATCGTGTCCAGAACTGAAATGCCCAGCATGATCAACGAGGTATGTATAACCAGGGCTTGATTCTGCTGGTTGATGCCCTGGTCGATGATACGCTCGATCAGCCGGGGTATGGATAGGTCCAATACCGCCACACCCACCAGGAGCAGCAGGGAGAGGACAGAAAACAACCAGTAAGGCTTGATGAAGTGAAATAATTTACGTAAATCTTTCATGGGTTATAAGTTCATTAGGGTTCGTATCCGTTCTGCGACCGGCAAAAAGACAACCGGGGAAGCCGGCCAGGTGGTTATCCTTCGGGAGAAAAAAAGACCTGTTTGAGGAGCTGCATACCCCGGGTCAATGTAGCGATATCTTCGGGGGACAGGGCGGCCATTTTTCCTTCCATCCATTCGCGATTGGCCTGGTAAATGGTGCTGACCAGGTCGTTGCCGTTCTGGGTCAGGCTCAATTGGATGAAGCGGCGGTCCTGGTTGCTGTGTTTGCGCTCGACCAGGCCTTTATCGACCAGCAGGTCGATGGATTGGCTGATCGCCGAAGGGGTAATCCGCTTGACCTGGGCCAGTCCGCTGACGGAATCGACACCTTTATGGATGTGGCGCAGGATGTGCCACTGTTCTTCGGTTACCTCGAATTTTTCCATGGCCGTGGCGTGCAGGTGCCCGCGCACCAGGTTCCAGGTCGGCGGGATCGTATCCAGAAATTGTTCAATCACCTTCTGGAGGGTGGTTTCAGCAGGTGGGGCAGGGCTCATTGTGTTTAATCTCCTAAATTGTTTAGATACTTAAGTAATATACGACGGAGGAGGGCAAGTGTCAAGGGTGGAAGAGGTGTCAGGTGTCGGGGACAGGGTTTTTCAGTGTTACGGTGTTTCAGTGATTCAGTGCCAGGGCGGCCGTGTTTCTGCCGGGACGGTGCTGTGCAATGGTAGTGACTTTAGAAAACGTTTCTATTGGGCCACCAGAAGCACTGATAAACCGAACCACAAAACCGCCGAACCACTGAACCACTATAAAACCAAAACACTGCAACACCGAAACACTGAAACACCGTAACACTGTTACACCCTGACACATGACACCTGACATTTTTTATTATTCACATTTCCTCCGCAATCTTTTCATATTTTCTCCAAAAAGAGTGGGTATCTTAGGAGTATGGGCAGGTAATTTGATTAATCATTCTTGTTTTGTAACTGCTCGGCCTAATCAGTAAGAACTTCAAATTCAGGAAAGCCTGAGTAGTTACTTCTTTTGTTGTTTGGGAGTGAATTTAAAACCTTATGTACACACCCAAGATGTATGACTTGATGTATCGCTATACCGAACCCAACTGGGATACCGGCGAAATACCGGACCCGGTGATCGAGCTGGCCGGCCAGCCCCGCGGGCGGGTGCTGGATCTGGGCTGCGGCACCGGCACCCAGGCGATTTACCTGGCGCAGCAGGGCTTTGTTGTGGTCGGCGTGGACGGTTCGCCGACCGCCATTCAACGGGCGCAGATGAAGGCCGCCATGGCGGGGGTAAGCCTGGAATTTTTTATCCAGGACGTCACCCGCCTGAATGTACTGCAGGATCCCTTTGACCTGGTGCTGGACATTGGCTGTTTTCACGGCATGGGCAAGCCGGCCCGGCAGGCTTACCTGGCGGAGTTGCAGCGCCTGACTCATCCCGGCAGCCAGTATTTGATGTGGGCTGTCGATTACCAGTTCCCCAGTTTCGGCGTCACCCCGCAGCAGGTGCAGGAGGCTTTTCAGCCGGCGTTTTGCCTGACCAGGATCGCGCCCAGCAAGATGCATAATCAGCCCTCCACCTGGTATTGGTTGAAGAGGGAATAGAAGGGATAAGGCAATGAGGCAACGAGGCAATGAGGCAACGAGGCAACGAGGCAATGTGGCAATGAGGAAACGAGGCAACGAGGCAATGAGGCAATGAGGCAATGAGGCAATGAGGCAACGAGGCAACGAGGGATTAGGCTTCCGGCAGAGAGGCTCCCCTTCCCCCGCTCTGGGGGAAGGGGCCGGGGGATGAGGGCAGATACCGGCAGGTGGACATAAGGTGGATGTGCTTTTTTATCGTTTTCCAGCCAGCTTAGCGGGCGAAGCGCCGGCCAACGAGGATGGTGGGTTACGGGCACGGCCCGGATTGTTTTACCGCCCGGTGATGCACCGGTATTGCGTATGAGCCCTGCACCCACTCTACATTTTTTCTAAAGGCAACGAGGCAACCAGGGATTGGGCTTCTTCCCTGGTTGCCTTATTGCCTTCTCCCCTCCTAACTATCTGCGAGGATTATAATAATTTCGACCGCAATCGTCATCGATGCGGTCGATAATGTGACCTATATAGAATTGAGGAACCATGAACGAGCCTGCATCCCCAAAACCCAAACCTCAAAACCCGCTTAAGAATATCAGCCAATTCCGGAGGCTGTTTGCTTTCGTTGCGCCTTACCGCAAGCGGCTGTACCTGGCCCTGGTCGTCATCGTGATCGGCAGCATCCTGGGACTGGCCGGCCCGTACACGTTGCAGTTTCTGATCGGCGCGGTGTTCAAGAACAACAACGCACGCCTGCTTAACCAGATCACCCTGGTCTTGATCGCGATCTTTTTGACTCAGAGCGTGTTCTATTTCTTCCGCGCCTATTTACTGGCCTTTATCGGCGAGCGGGTGATGGTGGACCTGCGCACCCGCCTGTTCGGGCAGTTGCAGGCGCTCTCGTTGAGCTTCTTCAACGAGCACCGCACCGGCGAACTGGTCAGCCGGCTGACCAACGACGTCTCGACCGTGCGCTCGCTGGTCACCAGCGACGTTTCGACCGCCATCTCGCAGGTGCTGACCTTTTTCGGCGGGCTGGTGCTAATCCTGATCACCGACTGGCGCCTGACCCTGTTCATGTTCGCCCTCATCCCGTTGGTAGCGGTGGTGGCCATGCTGTTCGGCCGCCGGCTGCGGGTGGTTTCCGCTAAAGTACAGGACCAACTGGCCGATGCGACTTCGATCATGGATGAGGCCATCGGCGGGGTGCGGGTGGTACAGTCCTTCACCCGCGAGAAGTTCGAGATCGGGCGCTTCCGCCGCTCGATCGAGGAGGCTTTTAACCTGGCGATGAAACGGGTGCGGGTCTCGGCTTCGTTTGGGCCGGTGATCTCTTTTTTGGGCTTCGCGGCGGTGGTCTCGATTTTCTGGTTCGGCGGCCACGAGGTGCTGGCCGGGCGGCTGACGGCCGGCCAGTTGTTCATGTTCCTGGTGCTGGCCCTGACTGTGGCGGGCTCGATCGGCCAGTTCAGCAGCCTGTGGACCGGGCTGCAAGAGACCCTGGGCGCGACCTTGCGCATTTTCGAGATCCTGGATACCCAATCCGATATCGTCGAGCGCGCGGATGCCTATCCCCTGGAACAAACGCAGGGGCAAATCCAGTTCGCAGGGGTCTGTTTCGCCTACCTGGATGACCCGGATAGCAATATCCTGGAAGATATCAACCTGGAGATCCGACCGGGCGAGGTGCTGGCCCTGGTCGGGCCGAGCGGGGCGGGCAAGACCACCCTGGTGAATCTAATTCCACGCTTTTTCGACCCGAGCTGTGGAGCCATTCAAATCGACGGGCGCGACCTGCGCGACTTACAGGTGGAAAGCCTGCGTAAGCAGATCGGCATCGTGCCGCAGGAGACGCTCCTGTTCAGCAGCACCGTGCGCGAGAACATCCTGTACGGCCGGCTGAATGCCGGCGAGGATGAAATGATCGCAGCGGCCCAGGCGGCCAATGCTCACGAGTTCATCAGCCAGTTGCCCAAGGGCTACGATACGCTGGTGGGCGAGCGCGGGGTCAAGTTGAGCGGCGGCCAGCGCCAGCGGATTGCCATCGCGCGGGCGATCCTGAAGGATCCGCGCATCCTGCTGCTGGACGAGGCCACCTCGTCGCTGGACAGCGAAAGCGAAGGCCTGGTGCAGGAAGCCCTGGACCGGCTGATGGCCGGGCGGACCAGTGTGGTCATTGCCCACCGCCTGTCCACCATCCACAATGCCAGCCGGATCGCAGTGCTGGAGGAAGGCCGCATGGTCGAGCTGGGCACCCACGCCGAGTTGATGGCCCTGGACGGCCTGTACGCGCGCCTGCACCGCTTGCAATTCAAGACCGAGGAGGTTGCGCCGGCGGAAGAAGAAACGAGCGAAACCGAGGCAGAGTCGGCCCAACCGTCCAGCCGCAGGCGGGGCATGTCGATTTTGCCGGGGTTTGGGCGAGAATAACGAATCCCCCTGGCCCCCTTTGAAAAGGGGGTAAAAAAAACGGGACGCACGGACGTGCGTCCCGTTTGTGATTCGGATGTGGGTGAGATCGGGGGGATTCTTCTATTTCTGGGACAGGGTCGGGGAGGTGAAATACAGGCCGGAGACGTGGTGCGGATCGGCCGTTTCGAGCGACAGGCGGATGGTGACATTGTCGTCGTTTTCGAACTTGGCAGTGTAAATCACCAGCACGTTGCTGCCGATCTCGGTGACGCTATCCACCTGGCGGGAGAGATATTTACCCAATTTGTCCACCACATTGGGCAGCAGGTTGCTGGTGAAGCTGTCTTGCGGGAGACCCTTGAGCATCTGGTCGTTGAAGTCGCGCGAGAAAGTAGCGTAATCGGCGGTATTCATGCCCTGGAGCAGGTTATCGGCAATCGGCTCGGAGTAGGCCATGACCGCATCGCGGTCGCTGCCGGTCAGGGTTTTGCCGTTGGAGCAGCCGGCCAGGCCGGCAGCAGCGAACAAGGCCAGCACCAGGCTGAAAATAAGGACGGGACTTGAGATTTTGCGGGTTGATTTCATTCGATTAACCATAGATTTGAGTTATGTGATTTTGTAAGCAGGTTATGCCTGCACTTGCTCGGATTCGGCGGGTGAGAGCACCGGCGGGGTCTCGATGACTTCTTCTGGCAGCGGGATCAGTTTAGGCCCAGGGGCGAAGAACAGGATCAGGGCGACGATTGCGTACCCCAGGGAACCGATTATGCCAACCGGGAGAGGTCCCAGCAGCGGATTGGGCTGGCCGGTGGTGGCCAGGGCAGCCAGGGCGGCGATGCCGTTGATGGCCGCGTGACCAATCACCGCCGGCCAGACGCTGCCGGCGCGTAAGGTAATCCAGGCCAGGAATACGCCAAAGCAGAAAGTGATCCACATGAACAGCAATGGGCCAAGCCAGGGGTAGCCAGGGTAGCTGAACCCGTATTCATAGCCCATAAAGATCACCGGCCAGTGCC
The DNA here is from genome assembly GCA_963704755.1 of uncultured Chloroflexia bacterium. Classification (GTDB taxonomy): domain Bacteria; phylum Chloroflexota; class Anaerolineae; order Anaerolineales; family Anaerolineaceae; genus Bellilinea. The sequence goes on along the minus strand of OY969938.1, from coordinate 2,110,339 downwards.
AAACGCCCCAGATGGCGCCCAGGATGAGCACGGCTTTGCGCCAGCCGAGGGGCAGGAGTTTGTGCAGCAGATAAGCCCGCCAGCCGAACTCTTCGCCAAAAGTCGCCAGGCTGTTGAGGATGGGGGAGACCAATATGGCCACCAGAATTTCACCGGCGACGATACCCCAGGGTGAAAAGTTGGCAGGTAAAGTGGTTCCGGCCATGCTTTGCTGCAACTTGGTCAGGTTGGCATCGAAATAGCCCGGGAAGACCAGGAAGAATATGGCGGCGCCTACGATGGTCATCACGGCGGGCATGACCCAGCCCATCAGCCAGTAGGGGTAGCCTTTGCGGAAATTGGGGCGTAACCACACATTTTTCCAGCCTTCGTGGGTGATCAGGCGGGTGAGGATGTGGGCGATAGCCGGGGCCCACATGTACGGAACTGCCATCAGCACCAGCGCCAGTGTGACACCCTGTCCCAGGGACGGGCTGTTGACCAATCCGCCGGTCAGGTAGATGATCAGGCCGGTCAGCCAGGCAATGCCAAAAGCAAAACCGAGGAAGATAAAGATTCTGCGTGTATCAACTTTTGTGTTCATTTTTATTCCGTTCTATTCGCAATTTTATGCACCGAACCGGTGGTGGATGCCGTTTTTCTCACAGTTATTTATAACTGAACATTAGGACCTCGTCAAAACCCGGTAAAGGATAAACAGGATAATTGCTACGCTGAGGATCCAGGCCAGCGGATTGCCGAAGTTGAGGGTGCGGCCGACACCGAAGCGCTTGGAAACAAGGAGAGAGGGGTCGTCGCGGTTGACGTAGATCACGCCCAGCTTCCAGAAGCGATCATCATCGCGGTTGACGTAGCCGCTGGTTTTAGCCGGGGTTTTCGAACCTGCCCGGACACCGATCAGCAAGAGCGGTGCGATGATCAGCCAGGCGGCCATGGGCACGAAGGTGACGACACTGATGAGGGTAGTGCTGACCTGCAATAGTCCCCAGCTCGCCAACCCGGAAAGCAGAAGAGCGCAGTCCAATCCCAATGCCAGGAGCAAGAGCAAGGCCTGGATGACCTGGACAATGGCCTGATGGTAACGCCGGCTGCCCTGGGGGTCTTCCACATCGATGGGCTGCGCGCCGAAAGTGAACAGCCAGGCCATAGCGGCGGCCAGGGCGGTGACGAGCAACTGGAACATGACCGGCAAGACCGCGCTGAGCGGCGTCTTGGCCAGGGTCCATTCGCCAAAGCTTTGCGGCAAGGAATAGTACAGCGTGCCCGGCAAAGCCGGGTAACGCCAGGCGGCGGCCAGCACCGTCGCCAGGGTTACTGCGGCGGGCAAAGCCAACAGGATCCAAAACAAGCGCGAAGGTGTTTTGGAGCGGGGTTTGGAATCGACCATGATGGCCTGATGGGCGTTGTCGAACCAGTTCTGGTCGGCCTTTACCTGGGCCAGGCGGTGATGGCTGAGGTAGTAGATCACCCAGCCGCCCAGAATCATTAAGATGATGCTGAACGGGCGTATCGCTTGCCACTTGTACAAGGACCAGGCAGCGATGTCCACCAGGATCAGGAGGATCCCCAGGATGCTCAAGCGCAGGGTGTAGCGGCGGCGCTCACTGGTGACGGCCGGGTCTTGTACATATGCCAACGGAATACGCACACCAAACGGTACGGTTGGAAAAACCAGGTATGGCATGAGCAGCAATAATATTGCCAGAAGGAAGGTAGTAATCAGGGAAAGGAATTCGGTATTCATATCATTCGATATCGGAATTAGTAAGCAGGTTTGAGAATCTCCAGTTAAGGTTCAGGGGCTTTCAGGAAGCCGGCTGAGGTTCGTTATTAGCGCCGGTTCGGGCCGGGGTGAAGCTGTCGAGTGCCACCTGGCAGCGACCCAGGATCTCGTCCGGCGGCAGCCCGCGGGCAAGCGCTTCGGCGAGGAGCGTGCGCAGCCGGTTTTGCCAATCGGCGATGGCGGCGACATTTTCCTCGGGCGCCTGGCGGACGAAAGTGCCTTGTTTGCGCGTCAGGCTGACGAAACCCTCACGGCGCAGGACGTCGTAGGCCTTGTTGACGGTGTGGAAGTTGATGCCAAAATCAATGGCCAGCTGGCGGGTCGTGGGCAGGGGATCGCCCTGGGCTAAATGGCCCTCGGCCATGGCAATCACGACCTGGTCGCGGATTTGTTGGTAGAGCGGGATTTCGCTATTCATTTCCAACAGCAAAAATGTGGAGGAGCTGTTGTCTTTACCGGCATTAGGGTTGTCTTGCATGTTGAGCCTGATGGATCATATTTCGTCCTAATAGTTATAGTCGTTATAGAACAATAGAGATTGTAGCACGGAATGGGGGAGAAGGGAAGGAGGAAATGAGGCAACAAGGCAACAAGGCAACAAGGCAACGAGGAAACGAGGAAATGAGGCAATGAGGCAATGAGGAAATGAGGAAATGAGGCAACGAGGCAACGAGGCAATGAGGCAATGAGGCAACGAGACAATAAGTCAATGAGGATGTGAGCATTTTTCCTCATTTCCTCGTTGCCTGATCCCCTTAAAATCTCAATTCCTCCCCTAAAATCCGGTTTTTGGATTTTGGGGGAGGTTAGGAGGAGGCACGGAGCGCCGGCCAATCAGCCTATGGGCTGGTAACATCGGCGCGAGGCCCTCACCCCAACCCCTCTCCCAGAAACGGGAGAGGGGCTAAGACCCGGCGACCAGGGTGATCAATATTTTTTCTTCTCTGCGTGCTCTGCGCCTCTGCGGTAAATATATTTAGCCCCTTATTCCGTTTGGCCGCTGCACTGCGGGCAGCAGTCGGGACGGGGGGTGTAGGCGATGACGTGGTTGCGGCGGTCGAATTCGAAATGGCAGCAGTCGTACAGGGACTGGCGTAACAATGCCCGGCCGCGCTGGACTCGTGATTTTGCCCCGCTGAGTGAGAGGCCGCTGCGTTCGGCCAGCCCTTGCTGGCTCAGGCCCTGAATCTCGGAAAGGTATACGGCCTGCCGGTATTTTTCCGGCAGGCCGGCGATCATTTCTTGCATGCCGGAAGCCAGGCTTTGAAAGGCATCCGGGCCGGGATCCGGGTCTGGCGAATCGACCGGCAGCGTGTCCGGCAGGTCGAGGGCCGGGCGGGGGCCGCGGTAGTAGTCGTTGACCGCGTTGCGCGCGATGCGGTACAGCCAGGGCACCAGGCGCTCTTCATCGGCCAGGGTATCGATGTGGGTGTGGATTTTGACAAAGATATCCTGAACAAGATCTTCGGCGTCGTCGGGGTCGGCGACCCGCCGGCTGACGAAGGCGTGGATCTCGCGGTTAAAATCTTCCCAGATCTCGGCGGTCGATCGGCTCATACTTTGGTCGCACGGATGGTGATACTGGCAGTGCCATAATTCTGGTCATTATCTTTATCATACTCCAGCAACTGGTCGATGGATACATCCGGGAAGCCGCTTTCGCGGATGAGCGCCAGGTAGGCCTCTTGGTCCAGGGCGCCGGCCAGGCAGCCGGCCCAGGCGGCAAGGTCCTGGCGGACCTCGGGGGGTACCTCGCCGTAGGTGACGATATCTGCTATGCTGAAATGGCCGCCGGGCTTGAGCACACGGTGGATCTCCCGGAAGGCAAGGTGTTTGTCCGGCACGAGATTGATGACACAGTTGGAGAGCACCACGTCCACCGAGTTGTCTTCGACCGGCAGGGCTTCGATCTCGCCCAGGCGGAATTCCAGGTTGGTGTCGCCGGACTTGCGGGCGTTCTCGCTGGCCCGCTCGATCATCTCGGGGGTCATGTCCACGCCGATGACCCGCCCGCTGGCGGTAACCAGCCGGGCAGCCCGCAGCGCGTCCACCCCGGCACCGCTGCCCAGGTCGAGGACGGTGTCGCCGGGCCGGATGCCGGCGAACTGGGTGGGCAGCCCGCAGCTCAAGCCCAGGTCGGCCTCGGCGATGGCCGGACTGTCGCTTAAGTCTATGGTTGGTGTTGCGCAGCAACTGCTGTCACCGGAGCAGCAGCCTGCACTGCGGCTGGTAGCGATACTGGCGTAATGCTGGCGTACTTCACTTTTGATTTTTTGGTCGTCCATTGATATTCTCCTTGGTTGATCTGGCTGGCAACAGTACCGAGCCAGCCTGTTTTTAAGCATCGGGTTTATTTAAATGGTTAAGACGGGCAGGGCCCGAAAAGGACGCAAATCGATGGGAGGAAGGCTTAATTCAGGAATTGCTGCGCAAAATTGGGAAAATCCCCTCTTGACAGCCCGGTTTAGTCATGCTATTATATCGTTGTTCGATATATCGGTAGTTGATACAACGGAAACTGATACAACGCGTCCCGGTATAGCGGGCACCGAGTATAGATGGGAAACCTTATGGCAAAAGACGAAAACAACAAATTCTTACCCCTGACCGAAGCCACTTACTACATCATGCTGGCGCTGGTGGAGCCGCTGCACGGCTACGGCGTGATGCAAAAGGTAGAGGAAATGAGCCGGGGGGTGGTCAAGCTGGGGCCCGGCACGCTGTACGGGGTGTTCTCCACCCTGGAGGGCGAAAAGCTGATCGTCAAGACCGGCGAGGAAGAGCGGCGCAAGTACTACCAGTTGACTCCCCGCGGCGTGCAGGTGCTGCGCAGCCAGGTCGAGCGGCTGCAAGTGATGGTGGAGAACGGCGCTTCCTTGCTGGACGGCAGGAAGGATTAGCCATGGATGGACACGGATAAACATAGATAAAGAAAAAGAATATAAAAAATGAAGGAAAAGCTTTTGTCTGTTTTATAAAGAATGCCTTCAAAAAGTCTTCTTTTTTCTTATTCTTTATCTGTGTGCATCTGTGGTTCCTTATGAAATTCTTAAACAAGGAAAATCGAGCTTGCCGGAAAGGCAGGCCGTTGGGAGGGGAAAATGAAACCTACTACGAAAACATTTCACCGAATTTTTCTGCCCTGGCAGGATGAAGACGAGGAAGTCTGGCTGCATGAACGGGCCCGCCAGGGCTGGTACCTGGCCCATGCGTATGCTTTGGGGTTCTACTCGTTCGTGAAGGGCGAGCCGGGTGAGTACGTTTATCGCCTGGATTTTCAGAACAAGGCCCGCAGCGAATTGAAAGATTATTTCCAGCTCTTTCAGGACAGCGGCTGGGATTATGTGGGCGAACTGGGCGGCTGGCACTACTTCCGTAAGCCGGCCGGACAGGGCCAGAGCGAGGAGATTTTCAGCGATAATTCATCCAAGGTGGCCAAATACCAGCGCCTGCTGTTCTACTTGCTTCTGCCGTTGTTCCTGCTGGTCGATACGGCCATCCTGTCATCGGATCACATGTCGTTGGTGGTCAAGGTGGTGTACAGTGCGTTCCTGGCCTTGTTTCTGTTCATCATGCTGCGGGTTTGGCTGCGCATCCGCGAATTGAAACGGACCTCGCCGCGCCAGTAGCCCACTTTGATATAATCGATGGTGCTTTGTCCGCATCGATGACATTCCCTGCACATACATTGGCCTGGGCGGTCCTGGCCGGCATCCTGGTCCTGGCCCTGCCGGGCGCGGCCTGGCTGGCCTGGTTCGGCGACCGCCAGAGCTGGCTGGAAAACCTGGCGGATGCGGTTGGGCTGTCGATCAGTCTATATACTCTGATCGGTTTGCTGGGTTTTCTAGCAGGCTGGCAGTTCCGGGCCATCCATCTGGAGATCGGCTACGGGCTTTGCCTGCTGGCTTTGCTGGCTGGCCTGTGGCGACGCCGGCCGAGCTTCCGGCCCTGGGGCTGGCTGGCCGGTTTGGCCGGCCTAGCAGGCATCGCCGCGGTGGTGGCCTGGCGTTTGTACCAGGCTCACACCTTGCTGCTGCCCGCCTGGGTGGATTCGCTCCACCATACCCTGATTGTGCAGTTGATCCTGGCCCACGGCGGCGTGCCCGCCACTTTGGAGCCGGTCATCCAGGCCCCGCTGGGCTACCACTACGGCTTTCACCTGGTGACGGCCCTGTTTGCCGCGATTTCCGGGCTGCCGGCCGCGCAGAGCGTTTTGTGGTTTGGCCAGGCTCTGAACGGCCTGGTAGCCCTTGCGGTGTACCGGCTGGCGCATGAAATCTGGCCGGACTGGCGCCGGGCGGCCCTGGCGGCGCTGCTGGTAGCCTTTGCCAGCCAGATGCCGGCCTATTACGTCTCCTGGGGGCGCTACACCCTGGCGGCCGGGCTGGTGGTGATGCCCCTGGCCATGGCCGCGTTGATCCGGGCGGTACGCGAGCCCGGCAAAGTTAACCATATGCTCAACCTGGGTCTGCTAACCGCCGGGGTGGCGTTGACTCACCTGACCGCCCTGTACCTGCTGGGACTGTTCACGGCTATTTTCCTGGCCGAGCGGGCGATCACGGCCTGGTTTGGGCGGCGGAACGAGCCGGGCATCCGGCCTTTGGATGGCCTCTGGCAGGCCGGGCTGGTCGCGTTGGCCGGAGTAGCCTTGACCACGCCCTGGCTGGTGCGGGTTTTCCAGGCCCAAGGCGGCAGCTTCGACGTTGGCTTTGTCAGCCCGGCAGCCGGCGACCAGTCGGCCTACTGGCAGTACATTTTGTACCTGTTAGGGCCGCGCTTCAACGCTATTTTGCTGGGATTGGCGGCGGCTGGGCTGGTGGTGGCCCTCTGGCGAGGAAAGTCACGGGCGCTGGCCGTTTGGGGCTTACTGATCGCCTTGCTGACCTTGCCCTGGGGGCCGCGGATTGGGCCTTACCGGCCGGATCATATGGCTATAATCCTGTTCCTGCCGGCGGCGCTGCTGCTTTCAGCGGGGATCTTCGAGGTAGTGGACCTGTGCGCCCGGCTGGCGCGTCCATGGCTGAAAGTTGGCGGCCAGGCTGTCCTCCTGTTAGCGGCCCTGGGGAGCGTGCTCTGGGGCGCCTGGAGCACCCGCGACGTGATCAACCGGGACACCGTTCTGGTGCAGGCAGCCGATCTGGAGGCCATGAATTGGCTGCAGGAAAATACCCCGCCAGACGCGGTGTTTTTGATCAACACCACGGTCTGGATGGGCACAACCTACCGCGGCGTGGATGGAGGTTACTGGATTCCGGCGCTGACCGGCCGGAAAACAACCTTGCCGCCGGCATTGTACACCCTGGGGCCGGGCGCTACCGTGGAGCAGATCAACGATTGGGCGAAAACCTCCACCGCGTTGACCACCTGTGATACGGGTTTCTGGAATCTGGTGGACGAAAGTGGAGCCAGTTATCTGTATCTTCGCCAGGGGACGGGCAGCATGCAGCCCGAAGGTTTTTCAGCATGCCAGGGGGTCACGAATATTTTTCAGCGGGATGGGGTTTATATTTATGCCCTGGAAAGTTCTGCAAGGTAAGGCAGCGTTAAATTTCGATTCAAAAGGTTTGCATTTCCATTAACTGCCCGGTAGGCCAGGAGAACAGGGGTAAAATAGGGGTCTGAAAATGGATAAAATTGACCCTATAAAGGGGGCGGTTTCTACTGGTTCTTAGCGATGATAAATAGAAATCTGCATAAAGCCTGGGATTGGTTGGTTTCCCCAGCGGTACCGATCGATCGACCCGACAGATTGCTTCAATCACGGTTGCTGGCAACCATGCAGATTTTGATGGTCACGCTCAGCGGGGTTCTCGAAGTCTATGTTGTCCTGACAAACTATTACGCGGACTATGGCGGCCATTGGATGGTGGTTACGGCCGTCTTGCTGTTCGGGTTGGCTTTCTTGCTCAACCGCAGGGGGTACCTTATCTCATCGACCTGGATAACGATCCTGGTCCTGGCCCTCTCCATTCTGGTGATGACCTTTTACACCTACGGGCTGCCGGTCGATCTGGGCTTTTTGTATTACCTGTTCCTGCCTTTGCTGTTTGCCAGCTTGTTCTTTTCTGATCGGACGATCCTTTTCCTGACCGTTTTGTTTATTCTGGGCGTATTTGTCCCATCGGTTTTCTTTTTTCATTTTCCCGTCGTTGACGTGGTCATTGGGCCGGTCTTTTTTGTGCTGCTCTCGGGTGTGCTGACGGTCGTAGTAGTCCGCAATCGCAACCAGCAAGAGGATCATCGCCGGCAAGTGCTGATCGAAAACGAGGAACGTTACCGCACATTGCTGGAAACCAGTTACGAAGGGGTTTGCATTCTTTCCGGCGATATTATCCGGGACGCTAATCCTGGTTTTGCCAGGCTATTCGGTTACGAGCTGGCGGAATTACTGGGAAAGTCGGTCATGAGCCTGTTCCCGCCGGCCGCCCGGTCCGATATGGACGTTATCACTTTGGGCAACGGCAGCCATCCCAGCGATCGGCCGGTGCGGCGTAAAGATGGCTCTTCGCTCTATATCGAGACAATTTCCCGGAATCAGACCTACCGCGGCCGGCCGGCCACGGTCATTGCCGTGCGAGATGTGACCGATCGTACCCTGGCCGAGCAGGAACTCGATCAACGCGAACACCTGTACCGCAGCCTGTTCGAAAACGCCAACGATGCCATCTTCCTGATGGACCTCGAGAACGTCTTTATTGCCGGAAATCAAAAAGCTGCTGATCTGCTGGGCTACACCGTTGAGGAATTGATCGGAAGAAGTTTGCAAGATGTGGTGCTGCCCTTCGATTACCCCGATTCGATCCGGGTACGGGAGAGTCTGTTGGCTACGGAACCTGTGCCGTTGTACGAGCGGTTATTGCTCAAAAAAGATGGCAGCAACGTCCCGGTGGAAATCAATGCCACCTTGATCCGCGACCTCAAAGGCGATCCGTTGTACATCCAGGGGATCGTGCGGGATATTACCGACCGGAGACGCACCGAGCAGCAGGTTCAGCAGCATTTGGAGCGCCTGAAAGCGCTGCGTGAGATCGACCAGATGATTTCGTCCAGCACCGATTTGCAGGTGACCCTGGATGCATTTTTGAATTATGTCATTTCTCTTCTTGGGCCAGCGGCTGCCGATGTGCTGCTGATCGACCCGAATTTCTTCCACCTGGATTATTCTGCCAGCCGGGGAATCAATTTGGGGCCTGCTTATCGTGAGGCCATTCGCCTGGATGAAAAGCTGGCCGGCCGGGCGGTTTTGGAACGAAAATTGATCGCCATCGACGATCTGCAGACGGCTGGACGAGACAACCCGCGGCTGGCCCTCCTGGTGGCCCTGGGCTTTCGGACGGGATATGCCGTCCCGTTGATCTCAAAGGGAATAGTAAAGGGCGTATTGGAGGTATTCAAACGCGAAAAGTTCGAGGCTACGGCGGATTGGACCGACTTTCTGGAGACACTTGGCGGCCAGGCCGCGATCGCGATCGACAGCGCCGGGCTGTTCCAGAGTTTACAGCGCACAAATTTCGATTTGATCCGCTCGTATGACGCGACCCTGGAAGGTTGGGCGCGAGCGCTCGAGCTGCACAACAAGGATAACGAGGGGCAAACCCAGCGGACAACCGAGCTGGCGCTGGAATTGGGCCGGCTGATGCGCATGAACGATACCGAGCTGATCCATTTACGCCGCGGGGCTCTGCTGCACGATATCGGTATGATGGCCATCCCGGATGAAATTCTGTTCAAGCCTGAGCCGTTGGATGAGAAGGATTGGGAGCTGGTAAAACAACACCCCATTTTTGCCCGGCAGATGTTGGCGCCGATCCAGTTTTTGCGCCGGGCGCTCGATGTGCCCTATTTTCACCACGAGCGCTGGGATGGGTCGGGCTATCCGCTGGGCTTGCAGAGCGAGAGCATCCCGCTGGCCGCGCGGGTCTTTGCGGTGGTGGATGTTTGGGACGCGCTCCAATCCGACCGGCCGTTCCGGCCGGCCTGGCCGCGCGAGAAGGCTTTGCAATACATCCAGGCCAATGCCGGGGTGCTGTTCGATCCGCAAGTGGTGGCGGCGTTTATGGAGATCGTTGGGCGGGGGGAATGAGGGGGGCGTGCCGGGTAGGGTAGCCCGGCTTTCGAAGCCGGGGGATATGTGGGGGTGTATCAGCGCTGTAGGGTGGGTGCAGGGCTCAAAAGCTAGACTGGCGAATAAAGAGCCGATGTCCCAACCCGGGAATTGCCCGTAACCCACCATCCGGACATAACAGTGGGTTACGGGCAAGGTTTCGTAGGTCTTGCCGGCGGGTAGGTCGCCAGCGTTCTAAATGAGCCCTGCACCCACCCTACATTTCTGAGCACTGCGCCTGCGGGACAATGCCTGACCAGCCAATAAGAGCGGCCTCGGTCTGGAGACCGGGCCGAACGCTTTTTCCAAGCCCCCTTTCCTATCCTTAGTGCTTGTTAAGAACAGCGTCATATCGGTGCGTTTCGGGCACGCCGATGTGGGCAAATGGGCTGGTGATCCGCCGCCATCAGGAAAGTCAGCCCTCAAACGCACCCTACGACGAGGCCCTTTTAAGAAATCTTCTCTGCGATCCACACACCCTTTCGGGCGGTGCCATGGTCTGCGTCTCAGCGGTGAATATTCCTGACCGGCGTTGAAGAGCGGCCTCGGCCGACGGAATGGAGGGAGAGACCGTGCCGATCTGCTTTAGGCCATCTTTTTTAAAGTAATTTCTTTCCTCCGTGCACTCCGTGCCTCCGTGGTTTAATCCTCTAAGGTTGGATTTCCACCACCACACCGTCTTCGGCCCAGGTGTAGAGCCATTGGGAGGCGTCCAGGTCGAGGATGATGCAGCCGTAGGAGACGGGTTTGCCCAGCAGGCCGGCCCACAGGCGCTGGCCGTTGGAAAGGGTCGGCAGACCGTGGATGCCGTTCCAGAAACCCGGCCAGGATTGGTAAATGCCCAGGAAGTCCGGCATGTACAGGTCCCAGACTGAGGCATAGGCGTTATCCACGTGGGTCTGCACCTGGTAGATGCCCGGCTGGGTGGGGGAGCGGTCGATGCCGGTGCTGATGACGAAATCGCGGATCTGCTGGCCGTTTTCGTAGATGTACATGTGCTGCTGGCTGATCGACAGGACGATGCGCTTGCCCAATACCACCGGCAGAGGCAGCAGGTCGCTCTGCGAGGGGATGGTCAGGGTGGTGCCGACCGGCAGCACGTCCGGGTCGATATCCGGGTTGGCCTGCAAGATCATCCAGTAGGGGATCTCGCTGCGATAGGCGATTTTCAATAAGGTATCCCCGTTCTGGACGGTATAGGTAGTTGAGGGGTGTTGGATGACGACTGTGTAGGCATCTCCGCGCTGCCAGTGGCCGGTCAGGTCATAAGTCTGGCCGGAAATCCAGAAGGTGCGGCCGCCGGAAAGGTTCTTCTCCAGGTCGTTCAGATAGGCCGGAAAGCCGCTCTCGTCGATCGAAAGCGCAATCTGGCCATTATTGTTCTTGACCTGGATCCAGCTTGCCAGCAGGTCGGCCGGGACGCTCCATTCGAGGGTGTCGTTGGTGATCGGGTCGTAGCCGTGCACCAGCAGCGGCCGGTCGAGCTGGCTTTGCAGGGTGGCCAGTTGGGCTTCCACCTGGCCGGTGGGGGAGGGAACCGGATGGGTAACCAGCGCCAGTTGTCCGCTCTGCATAATTGTGCTGTAGTTTTGCGAAAGCTGCTGCAGGGTGGCGGCCGGGTCGAACTGGACACCGGCAGCGCCGGGTACGGCCTGCCATTGACCGTTCTGGTAAGCCAGGGTGGCCGGGCCGGGATCGCGCTGCACCAGTGCACCCCAATTGGCCAGTTGAGCGTTGGCCATCTGCGCGCTGAACACGACTACCGGCGTGACTTGGGCTGATTTGACCCCCAAAAACGCGCCTAGAATCTGGCCCCAGTGGCTCTTACCGCGGCCGTAATCGAAGGCGGCTCGAGCGGTGGCGTTGGGATCGACCCACAAGCCGAAATCGAGCGGCGTGGCCTGCCAGGTATGGGTGCCATCCGTGACCAGAAGAACCCGGTCGCGGTTCCAGTCGTTATCGATTTTTGCAGCAGCCGCGGAGAGAGTCATGCCGCCCACATTGGTCTCGCCAATCTTGACCCCAGGCAGGATAGGGCCTTCGAAGCGGAAGACCAGGTAGGCCGCGGCCAGGGTCCAGCCGGCCAGAGCCAGGAACAGCACCGCTGCCAAAAGGATCAACGGTCCGTCGAACCGGCGTTTGGGGGCGGATCTTGGGGTAGCCAATCCACGAGCCTGGGGAAATGCCTGCTGCATATGCATATATTTTAAACGCTTCCCGCGCCAAAACGTTCCCCGGATGATGAGAAGATCGGGTGTTTTCATTGCTTTTTGCCTGTTTTGCAGGGAAAACACCCTGAGCCACAGCAGATGCGTATATAGAACCAGTTAGCTGCCAAAGGCGTCCCTTTTGATCCTTTGGGGTGATATACCTATAGAACTCGATCCGGATCATGAGTTTATCCCCAGCAATGGAAACTGCGTACCGCTGATTTGGCAGGAACACAATGGCAGAGCTCAAAATAACCGATCCACCCCCTGTTGCATTGACGCCCGACCAGGAAGCCCGCTTGATCGAGGCATCCCGGCAAAACCCGGCCGCGTTTGCACAACTGTACCGGGCATACGTACGACCGATTTATCGCTACCTGTACAGCCGTCTTGGCCAGGCCGGCGACGCGGAGGACCTGACCTCGCAGGTATTTTTGGAAGCGCTGGAAAGCCTGCCCCGCTACCGCCACCAGGGGCACTTCCTGGCCTGGCTGTTCTCGATTGCACATCACCGCCTGTTGAATTTCCAATACCGGCGCCCGGCCGAAGCTGGCATCGATGTGGTTGAACAGCAAGCCGCCCCTGGCAAAGATCTGCTTGCACAGGTAATGCATGACGAAGAAAAACAGCGCTTGCTGAAGCTCATCCAGGAGCTGGCCGAAAAAGAGCAAGACCTGCTGCGTTTGCGTTTCGTAGCCGAACTGACCTATGCCGAGATCGGCGAACTGTTCGGGCGCAGCGAAGATGCCGTCAAGCGCAATATTTACCGGCTGCTGGCCCGGTTGGAAAGCCAGTTGGAGAGAGACCGCGATGAATAACAAGCCCTCCTTCACCATCGAGGAAAAAGTCCGGCTGGTGCTTTCTACGCCGGAACCCAGCCCGGCATTCGTAGAACGCCTGGAAGCCCAGCTTCTCACCCGCCCCGGAACGGGCTCCGTCAAGGGGGGCGGCCGGCCAGTGAAGAGCCGATCCACGCCACTCCTGCGCCGTCCAGCCTGGCTGGTGGCGATTATTCTCCTGGCCCTCCTGGCCGGTGCCCTGGGTCTGATCGGGCCGCAGCGGGTGTTGGCGGCTTTCCGCCAGTTGTTGGGGTACATCCCCGGGGTGGGTATCGTGGACCAGAGCGCACCTATCCGGGTGCTGGCCGAACCGGTCAGCGTCACGCGCGATGGCATTTCGGTTACGGTCACTTCGGCCACCCTGACGGCTAATGGCGCCAATGTGTCGTATCGTATTTTCGGCGTGCCGGGTTCGGCTTACCCGCACCAGGAAAACGTGCCGGGCTGCATGACGCAAGATTATCTGCGCCTGCCGGATGGTACCCAACTGAACCGCCTGAACGATGGCTCGCAGAATTTCCAACCCGTCCCGGCCGGTGTGAACCAGGCTGACCTGATCATTCCCTGTATCAGCGGTACTCTGCCGGGCAAAGCACCCGAAAATTGGGATTTAGCCCTCAACTTTGTGCCTGCCCCACCCGACCTGACGGTCATGCCGGTGATCGAACTTTCTCCCTCGCCTCAGGCCAGCCTGACCACTGAAAACACTGCCAAAGCTGCTGGTACGGACCAAACGGCTACCCCTCAAGCGGATAACGCCATCTCAGTGGACCAGGTGATCGAAACAAGCGATGGGTACATTCTGATTGGCCGTTTCCAGCCGCCCGACGAACCGGGCGTGCAATTCCAGCAGACCGGCGCGGAAGTTATTCAGGATGCCAGCGGTAAGAAGGTAACCTACACCTATCCGCAAGACGTCAACGCGGCTATCAACCAGGAACCGGCCATGAGCGGCTGGGCAGCCCAGTTCCAGGCTGCCGGGCTGAGTTATCCCTTGACGATTTCGTTCTCGGGTTTCAGCATTGTTCCGGCCGACCCGAACGCTACTACCCAATTCAGCTTCGATGCCGGCCCTGACCCACAGCCGGGCCAGGTCTGGACCCTCAACCAGGACTTATCGCTGGCCGGGCATACCCTCACCCTGGTGTCGATTACGGCCGGTTCGCAAAGCGACTATTCGTTCCTGTTCCGGTCGGACCCGGATGTGTTCGGTGCGGCTGTGCAAATCGAGGGATATACCCCCAACGGCGGCGGGGGCGGTGGGGGCGGTGGACTGACCAACGGCACTTTCGGTCGCAGTTTGAGCTATGCCCAACTTCCGACCGGTAAGCTTACCGTGACCGTGTCCGGCCTGACTCTGGTGGGCAACTCGCGCACCTACCAGGTCCAGTGGTCACCGTCCGCACCCCGCAGCGACCTGCCGGCCAACCCCACTGCCCTGCCTGGCCTGTGCCTGGCGGCCGGTTCTTCGCCGGATCAGCTCGACCCGGCCCCGGCGGATTTGATGCAAGGGAAGGCGCTGCTCTCGGTGTCTTCACCAGATGGCAGCCAGTCAGACATCGTTCTCTATAATCTGACAGACGGCCAAAGCACGGTGCTGGTGCCAAACATGAGCGGTGGTGCTTTATCCCCGGACGGCAGCTAGGTGGCCTATCCGGCTGCAGACGGCATCCATATCTTGGACCTGGCCAGCCGGGCGGAGAATGTCCTGGCGGGTATCAGCGGTTTTGACCTGCACTGGTCGCCGGACGGCAGCCAGATTGCCTACCTGGCGATGGAAGGCGACCTCATCGACAGCGTGTTCGTCATCCACAGCGATGGCAGCGGGAAACGCCAGATCTCCGACCTGAGCTATGAAAGGATCGCCGGCTGGTCGGCCAATTCTGCTCAGCTTTACTTCACCGTCCCCTATTCCGGTGGCGCGGCCTGGAACGTCTATGCGTTCGACCTGGCCGGCGGCACGACCCAGGAATTATTCACTATCGAAGACGGTACACCCAAGGCGCTCAACCCCAGCCTTTCGCCGGACGGGAATTGGATGGCCTATCGAGGCCGCGACAACAGCAGCGTGTACCTGATGCACCCGGACGGCAGCGATGGTCACCTGGTTCTGGATAGCGCGAATGCCTTTGGAATCGCCTGGGGCGGCTCAAGCTGGCTGGGCGTTAGCCTGGACCAGGGGAACGACAATGGACGGGTCGTCGTCCTGGTGAACCCGGATACCTGCCAGGTATACCGGCTGCCGGGCCTGAACGGCGACCTGGAAGGGCTGTATATGCCGTAGGATGCCAGAATTAAAGCCGTTAGCGCGGGCTTTGCCCGCGCTAACGGCTTTAAAATCGGGTTTTGCCCCGTTGGATTACCAGCGTACCGGGCGCGGGTAGCCGGCGCCCAGCAGATGGACCTCGGCCGGGTTGTCCGGCCAGATGCCAGGGACAGCGGCGCCGCAATTGGAGCAGGTGCCCTGGGCGGTGATGCGGTAATCCAGGATGGTGTAGCCGCGGCGCTTGACCAGCACAGCCTGGCAGTTGGGGCAGTGAGTATCTTCGAGCGAGCCGACCCGCCCGGGCAGGTTGCCGGCATAGACGAAATGCAGGCCGGCCTCCTCACCGATCTCGGCTGCGGTCTGCAGCGCGCGGGCAGAGGTGGGCGGCGGGTCAATCATTTTGTAATCCGGGTGAAAGGCGGTCACGTGCCAGGGGATATCCGGCGAGACGGAGGCCAGGAAATGGGCTGCCTGCCAAAGTTCGTCCGGGCTGTCATTGAAGCCGGGGATTACCAGGGTGACCACTTCCACCCACAGACCTCGGTCGTGGGCCATTTGAATGGTATCCAAAACGTGCTGCAATACCCCACCCAACTGGCGGTAGCGGCGGTCCTGCATCGTTTTCAGGTCCACCTTGTAGGCGCTCAGGTAGGGGGCCAGGTAGTCCAGCGCTTCGGGGGTGGCGTTGCCGTTGGAAACGAAGGCACACAGCATGCCGGCCGCTTTGGCCTCGGCGAACACGTCCGCCGCCCACTCGGTGGTGATCAGCGGCTCGTTGTAGGAGGAAACGACGGCGCGCGCGCCGTTGCGCAGGCCATAATCGACCAGGTCGCGCGGGCTGACACGCAGGATGTTGCTGCTGCTCACCCCGGCGACCGGGTCGCGCAGGGCCTGGGAGGTGACCCAGTTCTGGCAGTAGCCGCAGTGGAAATCACAGCCCAGCATGCCAAAAGTGAGCGCCTCGACGCCTGGAAAGACGTGGGTGAAGGGCTTCTTTTCGATCGGGTCAAGCTGGAGCGCGGCCACGTAGCCCCAGGGCACGCGCAGCTTGCCATCCTGATTGAAGCGCACCTTACAAATTCCACGCCGGCCTGGTTTGATCAGGCAGCGGTGCCCGCAGGCGGTGCAGCGCACGGCGCCATCCGGCTGGTTTTCCAATAATTTACCAGGCCGGGTTAATGTATCGATTGTATCGGCCAGGGTGACCATAATCCACCTTCTTTATCGCAAAGGGATACCGTTTTCGTTACTGCCCGGGCTTACGCAAGAAGTTTCCGAATTTGATAGGGTTGCGTGAGCAAACCCCAGGCAAACCTATCAAATTCGGGTTTCTATCGGTTGGGCTGAAGAGTTTCCCTTTTTATTATAGCGCGATCAGATCCCCTGGATTTTCAACCGCCGATTTCGCTCATCACCCGGTTGGTGGCAAAGTCGCCCTTGGCGAGGTCGTGGCCCCAGGGTTTTTGCCAGATGCCGTTCAGGACCAGGTTACGCAGCTCGAACAGCGAGGCACCCTGGCGCAGCGGGGTGAGCAGGTCGACCTCTTTGTCGCGCAGCAGGCACAGGCGCAGCTTGCCGTCGGCCGTCAGGCGGGCACGCGTACAGGCCGCGCAGAAAGGCTGCGAGACCGAGGAAATGAAGCCCAACTCACCGACCGCGTCCGGCAGGCGGAAAATACGCGCTTCGCCATCCAGTTGGCCGCCGTGAGCGGGTTCGAGTGGGCCGCATTGGGCCTGGATACGAACCATCATCTCTTGTGAGGTGACGACCTGCTGGCGCTGCAGGTCGGTGGCGCCGCCAAAGGGCATCATTTCGATAAAACGCACCTGCCAGGGGTGCGTACAGGTCAATTGGGCCAGGTCGATGACGTCCTGTTCGTTGAAGCCGCGCACGACCACCGCGTTGAGCTTGATGGGGGTCAGCCCGGCTTGTTCGGCGGCCAGGATGCCGTTCCAGACGCTATCGAACGAGCCCCAGCGAGTGATGGCCTTGAAGCGCTGCGGGTCGAGCGTGTCCAGGCTGACGTTGACGCGCTGCAAGCCGGCTTCTTTGAGGGGTTGGGCCAGGCGGCCCAACAGCACGCCGTTGGTGGTCATGGAGGTCGACTGGATGCCGGGAGTGTGCGCAATGGCGTCCACCAGGTCGACGATACGGGCTCGCACGGTGGGTTCGCCGCCGGTCAGGCGGATCTTGTCGAAACCCAGGCTGGCGAACAGGCGGATAAGCAAAAGCAGCTCATCGTCCTGCATCATTTCTGCGTTGGGCCGGAAGGTCATATCCTCCGGCATGCAGTATACGCAGCGCAAATTGCAATGGTCGGTGAGGCTGACCCGTAAATAGTGTATGTTTCGTCCGAATTGATCGATAGCCATAGTAAATTAGATAAATTGTACCATATTTATTTAATAAGTATGTTAGAAGTGATGTAGTGATTTGGTGATTTGGTGTTTCGGTTTTTCGGTGTCAGGGGTCATGTGTCGGGTGTCAGGTGTGGGAGTGTGGTGGTGATTCAGTGATTCGGTGTTTCGGTTTTTCGGTGTCAGGTGTCATGTGTCGGGTGTCAGGTGTGGGAGTGTGGTGGTGATTTGGTGATTCGGTGTTTCGGTTTTTCGGTGTCAGGTGCCATGTGTCGGGTGTCAGGTGTGGGAGTGTGGTGGTGATTCGGTGTTGCAGTTTTTCAGTTTTTCGGTGTCGGTTGGGTTGTAGAACGGTGGGTGCGAACCGGAAATCTTTCCACGCCTCACCCACCAATAAACCTCACGAAGGTGAGGTTTCGTGTTTTCGTAGCGGTGACTTTAGTCGCCCAGAGAAGCCCGGCCAAATGATGGCTCAAAAAAATTGAATTGCGCCGCTTGACCTCTCCACACTGAAGAACCGAATCACAGCATCACTGCAAAACGGCTACATATCCACACCCGACACCGAAAAACCGAATCACTGAATCACCGAATCACTTTTATCGTAATTCGGCCCATTTTGAGGATATTTGTATAGCTTTCCGCGTGACCATTGACACTGTTTCTCTCCGAAGTTCGAACAGATAATTTAATGAGGCAAATTCCCACCTCGCCTGGAGATCAAGGCGTTTTTTGTTTTTCGAGAGTTGTCCCTGACGAAAAACAAAAACAAGACCTTCATTTCCCATCCTAATCTCGTTACCTTAAAAAAGGAGGATAACGAATGCCCCCAAAGGGTCGAATCGTTGTAAACGAGGTCTTTTGTAAAGGCTGTGAGATGTGCATCAATGCCTGTCCACAGCATGTAATGACCCTTGATCCGGTTCGGATCACCAGCAAGGGTTACCACCCGGCCATTTTGGCGCAAGAAGGCTGTACCGGCTGCGGAATTTGCGCCATCGTCTGCCCGGAAGCGGCGATCACGGTTTACCGTGAAGCGCTCCACGCTCGCCAGGCGGCGGTTTAGGAGGGTGGCATGACCAGAGAACTTTGGAAAGGCAATAATGCAATTGCGGAAGCGGCCGTAAGGGCCGGCGTACAGGCGTATTTTGGCTACCCCATTACGCCGCAGACCGAGCTGTTGGAATATCTGGCAGCGCGTATGCCCGAGTTGGGCCGGGTTTTCGTCCAGGCTGAGAGCGAATTAGGCGCGATCAACATGGTTTATGGGGCTGCCTGCAGCGGGGCGAGGGTGATGTCCTCATCCTCCAGCCCGGGCGTCAGCTTGATGATGGAAGGCATTTCGTATGTGGCCGGCACCGAGATACCCATGGTGCTGGTGGATGTGATGCGCGGCGGACCCGGACTGGGCAACATCGCCCCATCGCAAGGAGATTACAACCAGATTGTGCACGGCGGCGGGCACGGTGACTACAACTTGATCGTGCTCGCGCCGGCTTCGGTGCAGGAAGCGGTCGATTTGACCGTATTGTCTTTCGATTTGGCCGAAAAATACCGGGCGATCGTGTCGGTGCTGCTGGACGGCAGCATTGGCCAGATGATGGAGCCGGCCGAAATGCCCCCCATGCAGCCGATGAAGACGGTCTTTCCGGATTGGGCCACGCGCGGGGCGAAGGATCGCGAACGGCGGGTGCTTAGTTCTATTTACCTGGACCCGCCCCAAGAAGAAGAGGCCAACCTGCGCATGCTGCGGCGCTGGCAAGAGGTCAAGGCCAACGAGATCCGCTTCAAGGAATATTACCTGGAAGATGCCCGCCTGGCGGTAGTCGGTTTTGGCTCGGCCGGCCGGGTGGCCCTTTCTGCGGTACGGGCTGCGCGGGCAGAGGGTATTCCGGTGGGGCTGCTGCGGCCGATCACGCTCAATCCATTCCCCGAGCAGGCAGTGGCGGATCTTTCCGAAAAAGTGGATGGCATGCTGGTGGTCGAGATGAACGGCGGCCAGATGCTGGACGATATCCGTAAAGTCGCCAGGGGTGGGGCAGCCACGGAATTCTACGGTCGCATGGGCGGTATGATGCCCGTGGCGGAAGAAATCCTGGATGAGATCCGGCGAATGGCCAAAGGCCCGCTACCCACGGGCGGCGATCCGCGCGACCGTTGGTTGGCGCGCATGGTCAACCTGAACTAACAAGAGGAGCAAATTATCAAATGGTGACTCCTGAAGAAGTTGTGGTTTATCAACGGCCAGAGACCCTGGTGGATATCAACACCCATTACTGCCCGGGCTGTACCCACGGGGTGGCCCACCGCCTGGTAGCCGAAGTGATCGACGAAATGGGGCTGCGCGAAGAGACCATTGGTGTGGCTTCGGTGGGCTGCTCGGTTTTTGCCTATAACTATTTCAATTTCGATTTTATCCAGGCTCCGCACGGGCGCGCCCCGGCCATGGCGACCGGGATCAAGCGGGTGCTGCCGGATAAAACCGTGCTCACCTACCAGGGCGATGGCGACCTGGCCTCGATCGGCATGGGCGAAATCGTAGCCGCGGCTGCGCGCGGCGAGAACATCACCGTGATTTTCATCAACAACGCCAACTATGGTATGACCGGCGGCCAGATGGCCCCGACCACTTTACCCGGCCAAAAAACGACCTCTTCTCCCAAGGGCCGCGACGTCGAAACACAGGGTTACCCGATCCGCTCGGCAGAGCTGCTTTCCACCCTGGAAGGGGCCAGCTATGTGGTCCGGCGCAGTTTGCACGATCCCAAGAATATCCGCATGGCCAAGAAAGCCATCCGGATGGCCTTCGAAGTGCAAAAGCGCGGCCTGGGCTTCTCGATGGTCGAGCTGCTTTCGGCCTGCCCGACCAACTGGGGTTTGAGCCCGATGGATTCGCTGAAGTGGCTGGAAGAGCACATGATTCCATACTATCCGATTGGCGATTATCGCGTCCACCCGCTGGTTGCGGAGATCAAGGCTTAGACGGAGGCGAGGATGCAGACTGAAATTGTCATTGCCGGTTTTGGCGGCCAGGGCGTACTGTTTGCCGGCCAGGTGCTGGCCTATGCGGCCATGGACTTTGGCCTGGAAGTGACCTGGATCCCTTCGTATGGCCCGGAAATGCGCGGCGGCACGGCCAACTGCACGGTCATCATTTCGGATGAGGAGATTGGGGCGCCACTGGTGCGTAATCCGCGTGCGGTGCTGGCGTTCAACCGGCCTTCGCTGGACAAATACGAGCCGCTGGTGCGCGAAGGCGGCTATTTGATCGTCAATTCGTCGATCATCGACCGGGCGGTCGAGCGTAAGGACATCCACACGGCCCTGGTGCCGGGCAACGAGCTGGCTGAGACGATCGGCGATAAGCGCCTGACGAATATGGTGATGCTGGGAGCTTTCCTGGCCAACCTGCCGATCCTGCCGATCGAGGTAGTCGAGAAGGCGCTCAAAGAACACCTGCCCGAGCGGCACCATCGCTTGCTGCCCAAGAACTACCAGGCGCTGCACGAAGGGGCCCGCTTTTTAGCCGAAAAGGTTTGAAAAATCGATTAATGCCTGCTGTTTTACTCAGGGAGCAGCAGATGGTCACAACCCCGGCCCAGCCGGGGTTGTGCTCTTTATTCGCTATGTATAAAAAGAGGCGGTTTCACCGCCTCTTTTTATACATAGCCAGGGCGATTGCAGCCTGCCAGCTTTTTGAGGGCAATTCCCCAAAGAATGGTTTTTTGAGTGTTATTGTGGGGCTACGCCCCACAATAACACTCAAAATTATTTCTCTGTTGGGACTAAATTGGCATGATGCGATTGCCCTGTATACATCGCGTGATTATCTTTGCAATTTGGAGCAGTAAGGGTAAGATTCTGTTCGTTATGGATGTGGACAATTCTGTGGATAGTCCATCGATAACCCTGTGGATAACCACGAAAATTCTGTGGATAACTGTGAAAACCCTGTGGACAACGATGAGGAAAACGCCGATTTCCCGTTCGATCCCGAATGAAAAAGAAGGAGCCTTAATGAAAAAGTTTGTGTGGATCATGCTGGGCATGTTTGTGCTGAGCGCGTGTACCGCAACCGGCGGCAACAACCCGCAGAAGGATACGGCCTGCCCGGCCGGCAGTAGCTGCGCGACCGCCACCGAGGCAGCAACTGCGACCCCGCCAGAGGCAGTTAAAACGTATACCGACCCGACTTACCCTTTAAGGTTTAGCTACCCAGTGGAATATGACCAGGCCGACAGCGTGTGCTCTATTAAAGCGCAGAACCAGGCGGACGGCAGCGATTTGATCACCGTTGGCCACCAGACGTTCATCATTATCGGTGACCAGTCCGCGCAAACCCTGGATGAAGCCGCGGATAATTATGTTCAGGCGCAGAACACCGAGGGTTTGTCGATTTTATCCAAGAATACCGAGATGAAATATGGCGTGAATGAGTTAACTGCCAAACTGGGCCTGGGTAATTCCAAAGATTATGGAACGGTCACTTTTGCCTTCTTCCGCGGAAAAATGTACACTTTTGGCTACACCGCCGGGGTCTTTTGCCGGGGAGAAGATACGATTCTCGATACGATCGTGATTGGCGACCAGAAGGCCGTACCGAATTAGAGGGGGAAGGGACGAGGCAACAAGGCGACGAGGCAACAAGGCGACAAGGCAATGAGGCAACAAGGCAATGAGGCAACAAGGCAATGAGGCAACAAGGCAATGAGGCAACAAGGCTTAATTCCTCCCCTGAAATCTGCACTTTGGATTTTTGGGGAGGTTAAGAGGAGGCAGAAAGCGCCGGCAGGCTGGAGCATTGGCGGAGCAATAAACAAGGCCAGGTCATTTTTGCCCCGCGACATACAGTTTGATGAGCGTTGAAGAGCGGCCTCGGCCGAGGGCTGCGAGGGACCGGGCCGATTTGCTTTGGGTTATCGTTTTTTTAACCACAAATTTCGTTACTACTCAGGCTAGTTCAGAAATGAGGGGTGTTTTTTTTTCGGTAGCTGAGTAGTCAACAAATTTCTTCTCTTTCTTTTCTCTGTGATCTCTGTGCTTCGGTGGTTAATTCTTCGATCCAGCGCTTTACGGGCTGGGGGTGAAGGTGGAAATCGTGATTTCGGGCGGGCCATCGTGAACGGTATTGCCGGTCATGCTGAGATGGTTGATCCAATCTTCAGGATCGGTCAGGATAGCCATAAAAAAGACATCGATGTTGTTGTTGGTCAGGATGGGGTTGGCCGGTTGGTTTATCAGGATACCGGTCTGCTCGGCCTGGATCGTGTTCGCATTGGCCGTGCCGGCGGATTCGTCGCTATAGCTGATGCCGTTTCGACAGGACGAGATCTGGTTGCTATCCAGAAGCGGGGCAGCCTGGTCGGCGACGCTGATGCCCAGGTATAAATCGGTGAGCGTGTTGTTATGGGCTTCACCGGCGCCGTTTCCGGAATAAGAAATGCCGATTCCGGCGGAATTCGCGGTGTTGGTAATAGTATTTCCTTCCAAGACCGGTGAAGCATTACTGTTGACTGTAATCCCTACGTTCGAGAAAGAGCTAATTTCATTCGATTCGGCCTTACCGGAGGATGTATCGGAATAAACAATCCCACCCATAACCCCTGAAATGGTATTCTGTTCGAGAGATACCTGGGCGTTGCCGTTCAAATTGATAGCCAGACTGTCGGCGCCGCCGCTAAAGGTATTGCCGCTGGCGGTCCCGCTCGAATCGTTAAAAAAGACCAGGTGAGTTTTGACATTACCCTGAAAAGTGTTGCCCTGCACGGTGGCGCTGGCACTTTCCAAAACATCGCCGCCGTAAGAGGTATTCTTGATGGTGCTGTTTTGGATGGTGAGTTTCGACGTTCCGTAGATGTAAAACCCAAAATACAGAGTCGGTTATTTCGCTGCCGTCAATGGTCAACTGGGCATTGCCGTTGAGGATGATCCCACCCGGGACGTTAGACGGCTTATCGCCGGTATCGGCGTTTTTATTTCCCTCGATACGGCTGTCGCGAATAGTACCGCTGGCATCGTTACTGAGCTGGATTGCGCCTAGTTGCTTCTTGCTGCTGCTTAACGTCGAACCGCTGAGGGTACAGTCCGCCAGGTCCAACATACCGGAGGTCAACGCCAGAATCGCGGCGGGATCCGTGCCGCGGTACGCCAGGGCCAGCCCCTGCAGTGACAGTTTCCCCGAGCCTGAAAAAGCGATCACGGCCGGCAGGCTGGCAGCCGGGTGGCCGGTGGTGAGGGTAGTCGCGCCAGAGCCGGCGCCGACGATCGTCAGGCTTTTGGTGAGATCCAGGCCCTGGGCGAGCGTGAAAGTGCCCGGCGCAAGTGTGATCGTGTCCCCATCGGCGGCGTTCGCGATGATCGCGGCCAGGTCCTGGCCCGGGGCGATGCCGGCGATGGTTGGCGTAGGTAGAGGTGTGGCGGTGGCGACGGGCATGGGCGTCTCAGCCGGAGTGGCTGTGGCAGTTGGGGTAGGTGTGCTGGCTGGATCGAAAAGGCCGCCCGACATCAACAACGAGATAATCGTATAAATCAAGCCGGCGATGACCACCAGGCCGACAATGGTCACGGGGACGACCCAGGCCGGGTTTTTCGCCGGCGGTTTGGGGGCCTTTGCGGACGAGGCGTTTGCAGGCGGCAGTTTATTGCCGCATTTGGAACAGAATAAAGCCGACGGGTCGTTTTGGGCTCCACAATTTGGACATTGCGTCGATGATTTCTTCATAGGATCCTCCGCATGAGGCGTGAAAAGGACAGGAACCTTTCGGTGGTCTGAATGGGTTTGAGGTTGGGGCTATTGGGTTGTAAGATAGGGTTGGAATAATAATTGATCACACGACCAATTTTGCTATATTATACAGCACACCTGCGGCCGATTTAACTCCGCCCGAGTAATCGATTTACGGCCAGACCCGCGCTTGCATTGGCTTTTTTTTTATGATATGATAGCTAAACTCAAAGTAGAGAATCCCTCCATACGGAGAGGTTTTCTTTCATTTAACGAAGGTTTTTCCTAGCAGGGGGCCCCCCCGTTAATTTCATCAACTGCAGAAAAGGGATTGTTAAACCATGCCAACCTCGTTCCTGACCCGCGAGGGTTTCGATAAGCTACAAGAGGAATTGGACCAGTTACGCACTCAACGTCGTCTGGAGATTGCCGACCGTTTACACGAGGCAATGGAAGGCGGAGAGTTGATCGACAATGCCGAATACGAAGCAGCCAAAAACGAGCAGGCTTTCGTCGAAGGACGCATCAAAGAGCTCGAGATTCTGCTGGCCACTGCCAAAATCGCGGATGACTCACGTTCGCCGGATGTCATCCAGGTGGGGTCGAAAGTAGTCATACAGGAAGAAGGCGCTGAGGGGGAGGAAAGCTATTCGATTGTCGGTGCGGCCGAAGCAAACCCGAGCGTTGGCAAAATATCGAACGAATCACCGCTGGGAAGGGCCTTGCTCAACAAGAAGGTCGGAGAAAAAGTTTTGGTTGACGCTCCGGCGGGCTCGTTCACAGTTTCGATAATTAAGGTAGAATAGCACTGGGGTAGGAATTCCGCCCCGCCCGCCGTGTGTTTGGGGGCGGGGCTTTTCTTTGAAAGCACATATAACGAAAGGTACTCGAGTAAATGGAATTATCGGATCTAGAAAAAATCAGGCTGGGAAAGATGTTGAAGCTGCGCGAGAACGGCGTCGAGCCATACCCTACGCGCTCAAATGTCACCCACACCATCCGTGAGGCGACCGACCTTTTCATTAAGGCGGAAGGGGAGGCTGGTGAAGGGAAAACCCCCGATCCGGTGGAAGTCACCCTGGGCGGCCGGATCCGCTCGATGCGCCCGATGGGCAAGATCACCTTTGCCCACATTGAAGATGGCTGGGGACGCGTACAGCTTTTCTTGCGGGTCAACGAACTGGGCAAGGACAGGCTGGACTTTTTCACCGATAATTTCGACCTGGGTGATTTCGTCGAAGCCCAGGGCTTTTTGTTCCGCACGCGCACCGGGGAAATTACCCTGCATGTGACCGATTTTCATATGTTAGCCAAGGCGATTTCTCCTTTACCGGCAGCCAAGGACGAGATGGTGGACGGCGAGATCGTCCGACACGCTACCCTGGCCGACCCGGAAGTGCGTTTTCGCCAGCGCTACGCTGACCTGGCCGTTAACCCCGAGGTGCGTGATATTTTCAGAGCCCGGGCTGCGACGGTGCGCTCTTTACGCAACTTCCTCGATGGACGCGGATTCTTGGAAGTAGAAACCCCGGTCCTCCAGCCTATTTATGGTGGTGCGGCGGCAAAGCCGTTTATCACTCACCACAATCAACTCAAGCAGGACTTGTATCTGCGGATTTCCTTTGAATTGTATTTGAAACGGCTGATCGTGGGCGGTATCGACCGCGTTTACGAAATCGGCCGCGACTTTCGCAACGAGGGCGTCAGTTTCAAACACAACCCTGAATTTACCCAGATCGAGTTCTATTGGGCGTACGCCGATTACCTGAAGGTGATGGAACTGACCGAGCAGATGATCGCCGCAGCCTGCGACGAGGTACTTGGCACGCGTGTGGTGCAGTTCGACGGCAAGACGATCGATTTCAATCCACCCTGGCAGCGGCTGGACTTGCGCAAAGGGCTGTTGGAAAAATCGGGCATCGACATTTGCGCTTGCCCGACGGCCGAAAGCCTGCAAGATGCGATGCGGGCCAAAGGATACCCCTTCAAGGAGGGCGCTGCCCGCGGTAAGCTGATCGACGGGTTGTTGGGCGATTTCCTCGAGCCGACCCTGATCCAGCCGACTTTCCTGTACGATTATCCACGCGATATCTCTCCGCTGGCCAAGAATATTCCCGGCGATCCCACCACCGTGGAACGCTTCGAAGGGTTCGTGGGCGGGATGGAGCTGTGCAACGCTTTTACCGAGCTAAACGACACCCTGGAGCAGGAAACGCGCTTTTTGGAAATGGGCCGCGCTTACGAGAGCGAAGATGAGGAGCGCCACCCCATGGACGAGGATTATCTGCGGGCCATGGCTTACGGTATGCCCCCGATGGGTGGGTTTGGTATGGGAGTCGACCGGCTGGTAATGCTGTTGACCGACCATCGCTCGATCCGCGAGGTGATCCTGTTCCCCCATCTTCGCGAGCGCGAAGTGGAATAAAGTTTTTCTGTAACTACTCAGGCTTATGTTAGAAAGTTCCCGAATTTGAGGTGTTTGCGGGGGCGAAGCCCCCGCAAACACCTCAAATTCGGTTTTCTTACCTGATAGGCAGAGCAGTTACGTTTTTCTTCGCTATATAAAAAAGAGGCGCCAGGCAAGGCCTGGCGCCTCTTTTTTATATAGCGAAACAGGTGTTAAGCGATAAAATTAGTAATTGAATTGGCCTAAAGGGGATAACCGAAGGAAAATTTCACTGATGATAAATAAATATTCCAAAAAACGCGTTCCGGGCTATTCAGGGAGTAGAAAAAATGCAAGCGCTGGTTCGATTCAAACCGGTAAACCGTATTGTTCTCCTGGCGGTGGTACTTTTATTCGCTTGGTCCCAGATAGGAGCATCGCCGGCAAACAGTGGATATGAACAAACATCTTCGCCAGCAGAGACATCCTTGCCAGAACAGGGCAATGAAAGCAAGCTGTCCTACCGCCTGGATATGCTGGCAAACACACAAAATATTCAATCGGCCAACCCGGATGAGCTGGCGCAATCGTTGAGTTTGCCGGCCGAAGGTTTCGGCAGCCTGAGCTGGAGCGATAGCGGTCAGATTATGGTCGATATTCGGGCCAGCGATTTATCGGACTCGCTGCAGGAGTCGCTGCGCCAGGCCGGCGCGGAGATATTGGATGTGGCGCAGAATTATCGTACTGTGACCGCATATGTCAATCCGGCCGATTTGAACAACCTGGCCGCCCTGCCATCCGTAGAAAATGTATTCGAAGTGCTGGCACCGGTGGTAAACGGGAGCGCAAATTCATCCCGGCAAGATTCTATCGACTATACCTGTCCCTGGGGAAATGCCAAATCGGTGGGTGACAGCCTGCTGCATGCCGATCAGGCCCGATCGAACTACAGCCTTAGCGGGAGCGGGGTAAAAATAGGCGTTATCTCTGATTCTTATAATAAAGACACATCGGCTGGGACCAGTGCGTCCACGGATATTGCCTCTGGCGACCTGCCGGGTTCCACCAATCCCTGCGGGTATACCAGCACAATTTCTCCTGTTTATGATTACCCCGGCAGCAATGTAACCGACGAAGGCAGGGCCATGCTCCAGATTATTCACGACCTGGCGCCTGGCGCCGGATTAAGTTTTGCCACCGGCGGGACCGGCGAGAATGGCTTTGCGAACAACATCCGTGCACTACGTAACGCCGGTGCCGACATTATTGTCGACGATTTGTATTATCCGGATGAGCCGTTTTACCAGGATGGGCCCGTGAGTGTGGCCATTTCCGATGTGGTTAACTCAGGGGCCTTATATTTCACCGCGACCGGAAATGATAATGCCTCTGCCGGCGGGAATTACGTCAGTTCCTACGAAGCGCCGGCGTATCGTCCTATAACTTGCCCGACCCTGGGTGGAAGTACAATCGGCGGCACCTGTCACAATTTCAATACCGGCACGGGCACAGATCCATTGAGCGGGGTCCAGTTGGCCTCGGGTGGTACACTGAGTGTGACCTTTCAATGGGCGGAACCATGGTATGGCGTGACCGATAACTTCGACATCTATTTGGTGGACAATAATTCCAGTCACAATATTCTGGCGTCCAGCAAATACATTAACAATGGAATTTCCGGAATCCAGGAGCCGTTCGAGTATTTTAGCTATACCAACCACACCGCTTCGAGTATTTCGGTGAACATTGTCGTCAACCGCCTGTCCGGGAGCGGAAAACCACGGCTGAAATATATCTTCATCCAGTCTAACCTGGCCGTTCTCAGTACCGAATATAACATTTCAAGTGGGGGAGATATTGTTGGGCCGGCGGTTTTTGGCCATGCCGCCTCGCTCAGAAGCCTTAGCGTAGCCGCTGCCCCCTACACGAGTACGACCGTTCCCGAGTATTATTCCAGCCGTGGGCCGGCCACCCACTATTTTGGCCCGGTAGTTGGTACCAGCGCGGCAGCGGCACTGACTACACCGCTGGTTCTACAGCAGCCCGATTTTACGGCCACAGATGGGGTTTGCACAACTTTTTTCTATGAAAACTACGATGGCTGTGAGCGCTTTTTTGGTACGTCGGCGGCGGCGCCGCATGCAGCCGCAATCGCAGCGCTGGTCGAGCAAAAGGCCAATCAGATGGGCGTTCCGCTCACCCAGCCGTGGATAAAAGCGATTCTGCAATCCTCGGCGCATGTCATGAGTGGGGGCGACCAGTATTCGACGGGCGCCGGTCTGTTGGACGCCAATGCAGCCGTGACGGAGCTGATCAATAGTAAATGGATTTATTTACCCACTGTGCTCAGGTAGGCAAGAAGGGTGGGGGCTGTAGGCTGGCTCCTACCCGTTAGGCTGAGTAGTTACACGACTTCATAAATAACAGCTTGACACAGAACAATTGTTCGTGTATTATTATAGTACAAATGAACGATATCAGGTAACAAGGCTGCTGCATGGCTGAGCTGCAAGGAGTTAGATGATGGCGAGACGAAACGAAGGTTTGAGCGATAGACATAAGAAAATCCTGGCATTCCTTTCAGAGTTCCAGGACAATAATGGCTATTCTCCATCGATCCGTGAAATTGGCGACAGTATCGACGTTAAATCCACCTCGCTGGTGGATTACTATCTCAACCAGCTCGAAAAGATGGGATTTATTTCGCGCGATAATCGCATTTCGCGTTCAATTCGGGTAGTGAAACCCCTGCAAACCGCAAGCGCCAAGGTAGGCGGAGCGGTCCGGCAGGTGACCCAGCGGTTGGATGAGCTGATCCAAATTCCTATGCTCGGCCGGATCGTCGCCAGTGCGCCGATCCCGGTGCCGGCTTCGGACCTGGCCTATTTCGACCCGGAATCCGGGGTGGAAATTGCGCGCAGTCTGCTGCCGGTCAAGGAAAAGCCCAGCGAATTGTTTGCCCTGGAAGTACAAGGCGATTCGATGATCGATGCCATGATCAACGATGGCGACATTATCATCATGCGGCCGGCCCAGGAGGCCAACAACGGCGAAATGGTGGCGGTCTGGCTGGACGATAAGGATGAAACCACCCTGAAGTATTTCTATAAAGAGAACAACCGTATCCGCTTACAGCCGGCCAACCCGACCATGGGCCCGATCTATGTGGATAATCCGCAGAGCCTGCGCATCATGGGCAAGGTGGTTATGGTGATCCGCCAGATGCCCCAGGCGGCCATGTAAGAAAACCGAATTAGGGGCGTTACTTTGTAGGATAAAAAAAGACGCGCGTGTTTTGCACGCGCGTCTTTTTTGGTTGCTGATGACTAGGCAATCTCGACGGCTGCGCCAGCGGCTTCCAATTTGCCTTTGGCGTCGTTGGCGGCTTCTTTGCCAACACCGGTCAGGACTTTGGCACCGGCGGTCTCGGCCATGGTCTTGGCTTCTACCAGGCCCAGGCTGGTGAGCTGGCGGATGACCTTGATGGTCTCGATTTTCTTGGGGCCAGCGTCCTTGAGGACGACGTCGAACTCGGTCTTCTCTTCGACGGGTTCAGCGGCGGCGGCGGCGGGCGCAGCAGCCATGGCGGCTACAGGAGCGGCGGCGGAAACGCCCCACTTCTCTTCCAGCAATTTTACCAATTCAGCGGCTTCCAATACGGAAAGCTGGCCGAGTTCATCAACGATTTTTTCCAGATCTGCCATTTCAAATTCTCCTAATAGGAATTACTCAGTAGAAATTTTCATGTGGATAAGGCGTTCACCTTTAGCGCAGCGCGCCGAGTTTTCTTTTAGAAAAGGCAGGCGATTTGCCCTGATCCAGGGATGAATAAATAAAAATCCTGTTCTCATTCCGAATGGGGATCCATTCGGTTTAAACAAAATACAAGGCTAGGCTGCCACCGGCTCTGCGGATGCGGAGCCATCCTTTTCGGAATAGGCTTTGATGACGGCAGCCATGCCACGAGCGGGTTCGGCCAGTGTACGGACCAGTTTGCTTGCCGGGGCTGAAATCGTGCCCAAGAGGATTGCGCGCATAACTGGCAGCGGGGGCAGGTCGGCTAATGCTTTGACCTGTTTATCGGTGATGGCTTCGGTGCCCAGGTAACCACCCTTGACCGCAAAGATCTCGGATTTGGCAGACGCTTCGCTGACGACTTTTGCCATCGCAGCGATATCGTTGAATGCAAACCCGGCCAATGAGGCGCCATCGAATACCTCTTTATTGCTGACGTTCATCTGATCCAGTGCCAGGCTCATCAGGGTGTTTTTCACCACATGCAGCTCGCCACCGGCTTCGCGGATTTTGGCCCGCAGGGTATCGATGTCTTTCATGGCCATTTTGTTGTAGCTCAGGACGAATACACCTTTGCTTTCTTTCAGCCAATTAGCGTATTGGTCAACCAGTTCATTCTTGTGCTCTTTTGTATATGCCAATGAGAATTTACCTCCTTTCTGATTAGAATAAAAAAAGTCTTTGCCTTGTATTTGCCAGGCAAAGACTTTCCTCGGCTACTTCCGGCCGGTATATCCGGCTTTTGCAGCGAACTTGTTGGGGAAAAGTCTTCACCTAGGCTGGAAATTAAGCCTGTCTGGCACCAGCTTTCACCGGTGAAGGCGTCTTTCTTATGGAATACGGACTAATTTCTAGTTCGTTACTCCTTGATGGCCATGCCCTGTGCTTGCAGCGCGTCCACTTTGATGCCGGGGCCCATGGTAGAGGCCACGGTGATTTTGCGGAGGTAGGTCCCTTTGGCGCCGGTCGGTTTGGCTTTCTTGATGGCTTCCATCAAAGCGGCCAGGTTGTTGTAGAGCTGCTCGCTGGTGAAGGAAACTTTACCGATGGGCACGTGAATGTTGGCGGTTTTATCCAGGCGGAACTCGACCCGACCGGCTTTCGCCTCGCGAATGACCCGGGGCAAATCTTCGGCGGGTACAACGGTACCGGCCTTGGGGTTTGGCATCAAGCCACGCGGGCCGAGGACACGGCCCAGGCGACCGGCTTTGCTCATCATATCCGGGGTGGCGATGGCCACATCGAAGTCGGTGAAACCGCCCTGGATGCGGGTAATCCACTCGTCGCTATCGGCGATGTAATCGGCGCCACCGTCTTTTGCTTTTTCGGCAGCTTCGCCCTGGGCGAATACCAAAACTTTGACCGTTTTACCCAGGCCATGGGGGAGCACGACCACGTCACGGACCTGCTGGTCAGCCTGGCGCGGGTCGAGCCCAGTGCGCATGTGTACTTCTACAGTCGCATCGAACTTGGTGGTCGAAGTTTCTTTCACCAGTGTCATTGCTTCTTCTGGCGAATAGTTCTGGTCGAGGACCACTTTGGCGCTGGCTGCAATATATTTCTTACCGTGCTTTGCCATTGTTTCTCCTTTGTGGTTCAGACGGGCAAGCGAGTTGCCCTCCCACGGGGTTTACTCAACTACCTGGATGCCCATGTTGAGGGCCGTTCCTTCGATCTGCCGCATGGCATCTTCGATATCCACCGCGTTCATATCTTTCATCTTGATCTCGGCGATCTCGCGAACCTGGGAGCGGGTGACTTTGCCCACCTTGGTGCGGTTGGGGATAGCCGAGCCTTTTTCCACACCGGCTGCTTTTTTGAGCAGTACGGAAGCCGGAGGCGACTTGAGGATGAAGGTGAAAGATCCATCAGAAAAAACGCTAATTTCCGCAGGCAATACTTCACCGGCCCGGTTCTGGGTGCGGGCGTTGTATTCCTTGCAGAAGGCCATAATATTGATGCCGTGACCTGCCAGGGCAGGGCCTACCGGGGGAGCCGGGTTGGCCTTTCCGGCCACGAGTTGCAAACGAACGACTGCTTTAAGTTTTTTTGCCACTTTTGTACTCCTTCGTGGTGATAACGGGTGGTTTGGGGGACACCCTCCCAGCTTATGTGGCGCTTAGCTGTTAGCGCTTAGCTTTTAGCTTTTTCTGCCACTACTTACCTTTTATTATTAATATTATCAAGCTGACGCTCCGGTTTAGCTATAAGCTAAGCGCTAACAGCTATCAGCTCTCTTACGCCTTCTCTACCTGCAAGAAGTCCAGCTCCACGGGGGTTTCGCGACCGAAGAAATTGACCATGACGCGCACTTTGTTGCGCTCCTGGTCGATTTCGGCGACGGTACCGCGGAAGTCGTTGAATGGCCCATCCACAATTCGTACACGCTCGCCCTCTTTGTAAGAGACCTTGACATGGGGGGCTTCGGCTTCCATCCGCCGGAGGATTTGGGATACTTCTTCCGGGCGCAGGGGGGTTGGCTGGTTGCCCATGCCAACGAACCCGGTTACACCGGGGGTATTGCGCACCACGTACCAGGATTCTTCGGTCATGATCATGTTGACCAGGACGTAACCGGGGAATACATGGCGTTCAACCGTCCGGCGTTTGCCATCCTTGACCTCGATCTCTTCCTGGGTAGGGATGACCACGTCGAAGATTTTTTCTTTCATGCCCATGCTGTCGATACGCTGTTCCAGGTTGTGGCGGACTTTATTCTCGTAACCCGAATAGCAGTGCACCACGTACCAGGCCCGCATATCCCCCAGACTGGGATCGAAATGAGGAGCTTCTTCAGCCTCAATCTGGCCGCTATCACGGGATGCGTTGCTAAACCCAGAACTCCGAGTGGATTCGGGCTTGGGCCGGAGGATCTCTTCCTCTTTGTCCTTTGAATCGTCAAACGCATCCATATTTGTAATAGCTCCTTAATTAACTGCCAACTCGCAGCAATTATCCTAGTATCAGACCAACCAGAAACGAGAAGCCGAGGTCCAATGCGCCCAGGACGATTGCCATCGCAGCCATGACGATCAAGACAATGCCGGTCAATCGTCTTGCTTCTTCAACGGTAGGCCAAGAGACCTTGTGCAACTCACCGATTGTCTCACGCCACCAGCGGGCAATGCGACCGGGTTGTTTGGGTCTTTCGCCTTGCTTTGATTTCGCGGTTCTCTCTGCCACTCATTTCTCCTTGATTTCAGGCTAAAACGCCGCCTCACGCGGGAGTTTATAAACGGGTGAAGACGGCGTTGCCTTGCTTGAGGCAGGCCAGGCAGGAATCGAACCCACAACCTCCTGTTTTGGAGACAGGCGCTCTGCCAATTGAGCTACTGGCCTTTGCAACATGAGGGCCGGGCTGGTTTACCCCGACCCTCATTGTTATTATACCTTACTTGGTCTCGCGGTGAGCCGTATGTTTGCGGCAGCGCGGGCAGTACTTGTTTAATTCCATTCTTCCTGGGTCGTTCCGGCGGTTCTTTTCAGTCGTGTAATTACGTTCCTTGCATTCGGAGCAGGCCAGAGTGATTACGGGACGAATATCTTTCTTTTTAGATGCCATACCTGCATTTGTGGCCCCTCAGGGCCAACGCTCCTTTAGTCCAGAATCTTGGTGATGACACCGGCGCCAACGGTCAGGCCGCCTTCGCGAATGGCGAATTTGGAGCCCTGCTCGAGCGCAACCGGTACGATCAGATCCACTTCCATATCGACATTATCGCCGGGCATAACCATTTCAACGCCTTCGGGCAGTTTGATGTTGCCGGTTACATCCATGGTGCGGATGTAGAACTGTGGGCGATAGCCCGTGAAGAAGGGCTTGTGACGGCCACCCTCTTCGCGTTTCAACACGTACACCCGGGCCATGAAGTTACGGTGGGGGGTGATGCTGCCGGGCTTGGCTACTACCTGGCCGCGCTCCACGTCGGTGCGTTCAATACCGCGCAGCAGCAAGCCCAGGTTATCACCGGCCATACCTTCATCCAGCAGCTTGTGGAACATTTCCACACCGGTGACTACCGAGTTCATGGTCTTTTCTTTCAAGCCGATGATCTCGACCGGTTCGCCAACTTTGACCTTGCCACGATCGACACGGCCGGTCACCACGGTGCCGCGGCCTTTGATCGAGAACACGTCTTCGATCGGCATCATGAAGGGCTTGTCGGTCTCGCGGACCGGCTGGGGAATGTAGGTATCGACTACTTCCATCAGCTCTTTGATGCAGGCGTATTCGGGAGCGTTCGGGTCGGTGGAGGTGCTCTCCAGGGCCTTCAACGCACTGCCGCGCACGATCGGAATTTCATCACCGGGGAATTTGTACTCGGTGAGCATCTCGCGCAGTTCCATCTCGACCAGTTCCAGCAGTTCCGGATCGTCCATCTGGTCGATCTTGTTCAAGAAGACCACGATGCTCGGCACTTCCACCTGGTAGGCCAGCAGAACGTGCTCGCGGGTCTGCGGCATGGGGCCGTCGGGAGCAGCTACCACCAGGATAGCTCCATCCACCTGGGCCGCGCCGGTGATCATGTTCTTGATGTAGTCACGGTGACCCGGCATGTCCACGTGGGCATAGTGCCGGTTCGCGGTTTCGTATTCCACGTGGGCAATGTTGATCGTGATCCCGCGTGCTTTTTCTTCCGGCGCATTGTCGATCTGGTCATATGCCCGGTATTCCGCTCCGCCCAGGAAACTGCAATATTTGGTGATGGCGGCCGTCAGGGTCGTTTTACCATGGTCGATGTGACCCATCGTGCCTACGTTCAGATGCGGCTTCGTGCGCTCATACTTTTGCTTCGCCATGTTTTTACTCCTTGGCTCCTCTATAAAACTGAAGGGTCCTGGGACAACCGGCAAAAAGAGCCCTCAATGGGATTTGGACCCATGACCTCGCCCTTACCAAGGGCGCGCTCTACCAACTGAGCTATGAGGGCTTGCCGTTCTCCAGAAATTCCCCCCACCGAAATCGGGGGATTCTCGGTCATACGACCAGGTGGGCAGTGAAGGATTCGAACCTCCGAAGTCGTTCGACAGCTGATTTACAGTCAGCCCCCTTTGGCCACTTGGGTAACTGCCCATGCCCCGAGCCGTTACTGGCTCGCAGGTGAGGTCGCTCGCTATAATTTTACGACCAATCTCACTTGCCAACCGGCAACTTGAGCCGACGACGGGAATCGAACCCGTAACCTACCACTTACAAGGCGGTTGCTCTGCCGATTGAGCTACGTCGGCCTGAATTGTTAAGGCACAAGAATAGCGGCCTAGATTATACCAGAGCCTTATTTTCGCGACAAGGTATACGAATAAATTACAATTCAGGCTGCGAACGCCGAGTTTATCAGAAGTTGGCGGGGGAGTCAAGCATTTCTCGAACTTTCAATGTATAATCAATACCAGTTTATGGAGGCTGCATGGAAATTACATGGTATGGGCATTCTTGCTTTCGCATCACAGAACGAAACCTGGCTACTGTCGTCACCGATCCTTATGATCCCCGTGCCGTAGGTTATTCGGCGCTCAAATTAAAAGCCGATATTGTCACCGTCAGCCATACGGCTCCCGGACACGATTTTGTGTCTGCAGTAAAAGGCGATCCTTACCGGATTGGCGGGCCGGGTGAATACGAGATAGGCGGCGTTTTTATTACCGGTGTACAAACGAATGGGCATGCTCGCAATGACCCGGAAAAGCCGCGCAATACCATCTATTTGATTGAATATAACGGGGTGAACGTCCTGCACCTGGGCGCAATCGACCGGGTACCTACCCAAACCGAAGTCGAATCGCTCGGACCGGTCAACGTGGTTTTGGTCCCAATTGGTGGCGGAGAGGGGCTCAACGCTGCCAAGGCGGCTGAGGTGATCAGCCTGCTGGAGCCAAACCTGGTGGTGCCGATGCACTACGCGACTCCCGATTCATCGATCGAGCTCGACCCGTTGAGTAAATTCCTCAAAGAAATGGGACTGACCGGAGTGGTTAACCAGCCTTCGCTCAAAATAACCTCGGTTAATGCCCTTCCGGAAGAGTCACAGGTCGTTGTCCTCGATTACGAAAGAGATTAGGGGAGTTTATTGTGTCCGTTAAAATACTGATGTCCTGGGATATTACCCCTGACCGCGAGCAGGAATATTTCGAATTCGTGGTCCGTGAGTTTATTCCAGGCGTACAGCGGTTAGGTTTTGAGTTAAGCGACGCCTGGGCGACCGTCTTTGGTGACCAACCTCAAATCCTGGTTGGGGCCACGGTGCCTTCGGCGAATCGTGCCCAGCAGATCCTCGAATCCTCGGAGTGGCAAAGCCTGAACAACCAACTTTTGGATTTCGTAAGGAATTACACCTTCAAGATTGTCGAGGAACGCAAGGGTTTCCAGTTTTAAAGTGATGATTGGCCCGATCCCGGCAGGTGAGGATCGACATGCGAGGTGCGCCGGGGTCTTCTGTCCCGCCTGGGCACCTCTTTTTTATTTCTTTGACCGGTTGTTGTGGTTGAACCTTTGGAAAGCTGACCATGATTTCTGACTTTACCCGCCGGATGTTAGATTGGTACGCTCAAAACGCGCGCAAATTGCCCTGGCGCGATCACCCCGACCCCTACGCAGTTTGGGTTTCTGAAATTATGCTCCAGCAAACCCGGGTGGATACGGTGATGCCTTATTTTCAGCGCTGGATGGTGCGCTTCCCCAGCATCAAAGCGCTGGCAGAGGCCAGCGAGCAAGATGTTTTGCAAACCTGGGAGGGCCTGGGCTATTACAGCCGGGCCCGTAACCTGCACAAGGCCGCCCAACTGGTGATGGCGCGTCACGGCGGGGCTTTGCCGGATGAGTTGAGCGCACTGCAAAAGCTGCCGGGGATCGGGCGTTATACGGCCGGGGCGATTGCATCCATGGCGTTTGGGCGAGATACCCTGGCCCTGGATGGCAACCTGCGCCGGGTGATTGCGCGGGTGTTCGATATGGGCCTGCCGGCCCGCTCGCCCCAGGGGGAACAGCGCCTGGAAGAGCTGCTGGCGATCCACCTGCCACCCGGCCGGGCGGGAGATTACAACCAGGCCCTGATGGACCTGGGAGCGACCATATGTACCCCGCGGGACCCGAACTGTGCGGCCTGCCCGCTGGCAGAAATCTGCAAGGCATTTGCCCTGGGCATCCAGGAGCAGCGGCCGGTGCTGGAGCGGCGGCCGCCGGTGCCGCACTACATCGTCACCGCGGCGGTGATCCGCCAGGACGGCAAAGTGTTAATCTCGCGCCGGCCGGAAAACGGGCTGTTAGGCGGGTTGTGGGAATTCCCCGGCGGGAAACAAGAGCCGGGTGAAGAACTGCCGGACTGCCTGGCGCGGGAGATCGACGAGGAACTGGGGGTACAGATCCAGGTTGGGCCGGGTTTGGGGATATATCGGCATGCGTACACCCATTTCAAGGTCACCCTGCACGCGTTCGAATGCAGCCTGGTCAGCGGGGAGCCGCGCGCCATCCAGGTGGCCGACTGGCGCTGGGTAAGCCTGGGCGAGCTGCGAGATTACCCGATGGGGAAGATCGACCGGCAGATTTCGTTACGCCTGGTCAGCGAGTAGGAGAACGGCGATGAATACGGATCCAAATCGCTCGCAACGAGAGGAAATGGTCCGCGATCAGATCGAGCGGCGCGGACTACGGCAGCCGCGCCTGTTAGGAGCTTTCCGGAGGGTGCCGCGTCACGAGTTTGTGCCGCCCGAATACCGCGACATGGCTTACGAAGACCGCCCACTGCCGATTGGTATGGGCCAGACGATTTCGCAGCCGTTTATCGTGGCGCTGATGACTTCGCTGCTGCAGCTCAAGGGTGACGAGACAGTGCTGGAGGTGGGGGCCGGCTCGGGCTACCAGGCGGCGATTCTAGGACAACTGGCGGCCCGGGTGATTTCGATCGAGCTGCAAGCGGCGCTGGTGCGCTATGCGGACGAGAATCTGCGCCGGCTGGGCTATGGCAACGTCAGCGTGTACTATGGGGACGGTTCGTTGGGGTGGCCACAATACGCACCATATCCCGCTATTCTGATCACCGCGGCGGCATCCCAGCCGCCGGCGCCGTTGTTGGCGCAGCTCGGGCAAGGCGGGCGCCTGGTGCTGCCGGCCGGCGGTAAAAAAGGCCAGGAGCTGCAAGTCTGGAGCCGGGAGGGGGAGCGGCTGGATTTCGAGAGCATCTCGCCGGTCAGTTTTGTGCCCTTACGCGGGCAATATGGCTGGTCGGCAGAGGATTGGCCGCGAGAAAACGATGGCGAGAACTGGTTGTAAGGAGCCGGATTTTTTAACTGTCCAGCAGAGAGCGATAGAATGACAGGCCTTGCAGGGCTTCTTCCTGCCAGACTTTCCTGGCCTGGTTTTCTTCCTGGGCCATCAGGCAGGCGTTGCACAATACTTGCAATTTAGCTGGCCAGCCGCCGCTATGGGTGAAGATCCATTGGCTATCTTCTGCGCTAAAAGGCCGGGGGCTCGAATGAATCAGTTCAAGTGCTTCGTTTTCGGTGAGCGGGCCCAGGGTCAACTGGCGGCCGAAAATCGACAGGAACGAGGCTGCCGCCAGGTCGTCGGCCAGCCAACCGTTCAACGGGCTGGATGTGGCGATGATGAACGAGAGCTTCCCATCGGAGAGGTGGCTGGCCAGGGATTGCAGGGCCTGCCAGAAGGACCGGTTCAGGGCCGGATTTTGCAAAGCCAGTTGAAATTCGTCCAACAAAACGACGGTCGGGTTGGTCAGGTAGCGGCAAATGACATCGATGTATGCATCCAGCTCGGTTGAGCCGGTCAGCGGAAAGTTGAGCTGGCGCAGCAGGGCATTCAAGAGCCCGGGTATGGTCTGGATACGCGGGTCCTGGAAATCGAGATAGGCCCAGCGGTAGGCCAGGGGCTGCTGGAGCCAGTCGGCGTATTGCCCTGTGCGCAAGATCCGTGGGGAAACCCGGGTGATTTTGTGCAGGTAATTCAACAGCGAGGTTTTGCCGCTGTGGTTGAGTCCATAAAGGGCCACGCTCTGCATGTTTTGGGAGCGGATGGCGTCGAAGATATGGCGCAGTTCATGGTTGCGCCCGAAAAACAGGCGCGGTTCGAGAATGGGGGAGCCCACGATAAAGGCGGCCGGAGGGCGGCCGTTTGTCCCCTGGGCGGCCTGGTTGGCCGTTTGAGCTGAACTTACCGGCAGGATTTCTTGCACCAGGAATTCGGGGGATGGGTAATTGGCCTGGTCCAGGAAAGTGATCAGGTCGTTTTCGTTTTCCCAGCCGTTTTGGCGGGCAATCGCGCGGGCCAGGTTTTCGATATCGTCCAGGCGGGCAGGGATTTTCTTGTGGTATACCCAATATTGCACTGCGCTGCCGCCCTGGCGACCGATTGCGTAGCCGAGTTCGTCGTATACGATTTGTTTGTTTTTGTTTTCCAGAAAAGCAATCCGGTTGACTGCTTTGAGTAAAATCTCACTAAGTTTAGATTCGGCGGAGGTTCTCATCGGCATGCGCTTGTCCAGAGCGAATTCGGAGTGATGCTACATACCACTCGGAGTATATTTTAAGTATATTATAAAAGATATTTTCATGTGAGGTATTTTTCCCTCGAAGAAAATTCATTGTCGACTGATATTTCACGCTGTGGTCACATTTGAGGGGACCCTACAGTAGAAACAACTCCAGCACTTCGGGATAAGGCTGGAGTTGTTTCTGTTTAGGATGAGAATAGAGAAAAGAAAACAGAGATTGGTAAATACTTTACCAATCTCTGTTTTCTTTTCTCTATTCTCTGGTTTTTCTTTAATTCCCGTTATCCGTTTTGGCCCCTTTGGGCAGATCGGTGCCGGGACCGTAATCGTACACGGCCTGCCAGGGTTGGTAGTGGGTGTAGAACGAGTTGGTGAAATAGACCTGCCCATCACGGCTGACGGTACGGTTGACGGTCACGTCGGCGCCGGCAGCGGCCCAATCGACCTGCTCGATGTCACCTTTGGCCAGGTCGCTGTTTTCTTTGTAGAGCGGGTCGGGCGGAGCGACGATGTTGGTCGGCCCGGTAGTCGTCCAATCGACCGAGCGGCCGTCCGAGGTGGAGTAGAACTTCCAGGTCAGGCTGCTGGCGCTGGGATCGACATAGGTCTCCATCAGCAGCCAGTAGGGTGTGTCGTTCTTGAATTTGAAATCGACCAGGGGGACGTACACGGTAGCATCCAGGCCGGCCAGGGAGGGATCGATCTTGTTGCCGGCGACTTTCTCGTAGTAACTGACCCGATAGGCGTGAGCGTAACGCTCGACGACGGGAAACCCGCCAAAGAAGGCCGTGCGGAACAGGGTCGTGCTGACCTGGCAGACGCCGCCGCCCACACCCTCGATGGTCTGGTTGCCGACGATGATCAGCGCCTCGGCGTAACCGTTGTCCAAACTGATATCACCCAGGGCGCTGGCCATCGAAAAGGTCTCACCCGGGGCGACCAGCAGGCCGTGAAAACTGCTCGCGGCGGCCTGGATATTCTGCACCCGGTCACTGGGAGAACCATAGAAATACGAAGTCTGCTGGCTGACCAGTTGGGTGATCCCCAGGCTTTCCGCGGTGGCCGAATCGGTCACGGCCGGGTCAGTGGTGTCGAAGACCAGCGGTATGGTGTGCTGGTCGTTCTTTACGCCATCCTGAATGGCCTGGATGGTCTTTTCGATGTTGAGATCGCGCCCGATGACGGCATGCTCGATCAGGTCGAGCTGGTGAGTGCCGTCGTTGAAGGTAAAACGTGCATTCTGCGGGTCGGCGTGCAGTTTTGGCGAAAGGTTGTTCAGGAAAGTGGCCAGCAGGTCGTTGTTCAGTTGCACCTGGTAGGTGGCCTTCTGGCCTTCATCGACCCGGTTAATGGAGAGCATGGCGGCCAGGGTGGCCTGGTCGATGACCCACGGGCTGCCGTCCGCGCTGGTGCCGTCCGGCATGGTCAGGGTCAGCGGCTGGCTGAGAATATGTTGGGCAACCTGGGCCTGGGCGCTGGTATCCAGGATCACCGGCGGGGTCTCGGTGACCACCAGGGTCACCAATCCATCCTTGAGCGTCTGTACCTGGGCCGAAACTTTTTGCAATGAGGCGTCGATATCCAGGGTGCGGCCAATTTCGCCGGAGCGGACGACCACATCCGTGCCCTGCAGGCCCAGGTTAGCCTCGATCACCGGCCGGTTGATCTGGCTTGCCAGGCCGGCCAGGTATTGGTAGGCGATGCGCTGGTCGAAGACCAGGGTAGGGGAGGCTTCGCTGCCCGAGTACCAGGCGCCGAACTGTTGGCCCAGGCGGGTAAACAGCCCGCCCTGGCGGCCGACGTTAAAAGCAGCTTTAGCGCTGGCGCCGGGGTCGAGGAACAGCCCCAATTGTTGCGGTGAAGCGACCCAACCCGATTGGCCATCCTGCATGAGGATTTTGCCGGTAGAGGGGAAGGAAATGGCGTTATTGATGATGTCGCCGGCTTGCGCCGGGGAAAGCCCGGATAAATCCACGCCAGCCATGTGGACCCCGGGATAGATTCGACCGGCAAACCAGATTTCGAAGCCGATCAGGAAAATAATGCAAAGGCCGGCCACGGTCACCAGCGCCAACCCCAGGGTGGCTAAGAGCTGCTGGAGGACGGGCCGGTCTTGCGGGTAGGTGAGCGAAGATACTTTCATAAGTTTTCCGATTATAACATTGGGTGATTAATGCCACTTTAAAAGTCCTATTTAACGAATCCCATTTATAAGGAAGGGAAGTGGATATCGCAAGGGGGGAAAAGAACGATAACCCATGAGGTGCACCTTTGTGCGCTGCTTTGGGCAGCCGCGCTGCGGCCCATAACAGCCCGGAGCGGTAAAGATGAGACGGAATACGAGGCTAAGAAGTTCCGTTTACGGGCTCAGAAGGTAGGGGTGCATGGAGTATGCCGGATGGCATTGGACAGGATAAAAAAAGAGCTGGAAACCAGTTTTGCGAATTTCCTTGAATTCCCTTGACAAGCTTAGGGATAAGAGTATAATCACGCCCGTTGCTCAAACAGAAGCAACAAAGATCTCGCCCCAAAGACCGGCAGATCAATAAAAAATAAATAGCGCTGCTTCTACAAGGGAATTGGAATGCGCAGAAAGGCTTTCCGAAAGTAAGAAAAGAACGAAAAAAATTCGGAAAAACAAAATGCGCTCAAACCCTTGACAACCCCGCGGGAGGCGAGTAAAATAGAACTCCCGAACTGAGAAATGATCTTGCTCTTGAGAGCGGATCGATAAAAACAGAAAAGCGGGTTGGGTCTTGAGGACCAGGCCTGGCGAGGACGTCGAGATGATGTGCCGGTGTTGACCACGATGAAGACGAGGAAAACATCGGCAATTTTATCGCCTGCCCTTGACAGAGTAAGATGAGACGGTTAAAATCTGGCCCTCGGAAGTAAGCGGTACCTTAACAACTGAAGAGTGATAGGAAGAAAGACGAGTAAGCTCCGTCAAATAAACCCGTAATAAACACCTGAAAAGGTGAAATTTTTTGCGGAGAGTTTGATCCTGGCTCAGGATGAACGCTGGCGGCGTGCCTAATACATGCAAGTCGAACGGAGGATGTAGCAATATGTCCTTAGTGGCGAACGGGTGAGTAACGCGTTGGTGACCTGCCCCGAAGTGTGGGATACCAGTTCGAAAGGACTGCTAATACCACATGTGGTCAT
The DNA here is from genome assembly GCA_963704755.1 of uncultured Chloroflexia bacterium. Classification (GTDB taxonomy): domain Bacteria; phylum Chloroflexota; class Anaerolineae; order Anaerolineales; family Anaerolineaceae; genus Bellilinea. The sequence continues at coordinate 2,067,210 of OY969938.1, read as the reverse complement.
TCGGTTTAGATGCTGAATGATTAAAGGCGTAATTCGCTTCGGGAGGGGCCTGCGTCCCATCAGCTAGTTGGTAGGGTAACGGCCTACCAAGGCTATGACGGGTAGGGGACCTGAGAGGGTGGCCCCCCACAATGGAACTGAAACACGGTCCATACACCTACGGGTGGCAGCAGTAGGGAATATTGGTTAATGGACGAAAGTCTGAACCAGCAACGCCGCGTGCACGATGACGGCCTTCGGGTTGTAAAGTGCTTTTTGAAGGGAAGAGGAAGGACGGTACCTTCAGAATAAGTCTCGGCTAACTACGTGCCAGCAGCCGCGGTAACACGTAGGAGACAAGCGTTATTCGGATTTACTGGGCGTAAAGCGCGTGCAGGCGGTCCGGCAAGTTGGATGTGAAAGCTCCTGGCTTAACGAGGAGAGGTCGTTCAAAACTACCGGACTTGAGAGTGGTAGAGGGAAGTGGAATTCCGGGTGTAGTGGTGAAATGCGTAGATATCCGGAGGAACACCAGTGGCGAAAGCGGCTTCCTGGACCATTTCTGACGCTCAGACGCGAAAGCTAGGGTAGCGAACGGGATTAGAGACCCCGGTAGTCCTAGCTGTAAACGATGTAGACTTGGCGTTGGTGGGGTTAAATCCATCAGTGCCGTAGCTAACGCGATAAGTCTACCGCCTGGGGACTACGGCCGCAAGGTTAAACCTCAAAGGAATTGACGGGGCCCCGCACAAGCAGCGGAGCGTGTGGTTTAATTCGATGATACACGAAGAACCTTACCAGGGTTTGACATGCTGGTGGTAGGGATTTGAAAAATGACCGACCCTTCGGGGAGCCAGTGCAGGTGCTGCATGGCTGTCGTCAGCTCGTGTCGTGAGATGTTCGGTTAAGTCCGCTAACGAGCGCAACCCTCGCTGTGTGTTACATGTGTCACACGGGACTGCCGGTCCTAAACCGGAGGAAGGTGGGGATGACGTCAAGTCAGCATGGCCTTTATATCCTGGGCTACACACACGCTACAATGGTCAGTACAATAGGTCGCGAAACCGCGAGGTGGAGCCAATCCTCAAAGCTGGCCTCAGTTCAGATTGCAGGCTGCAACCCGCCTGCATGAAGTTGGAGTTGCTAGTAACCGCAGGTCAGCTATACTGCGGTGAATACGTTCCCGGGGCTTGTACACACCGCCCGTCACGTCATGGGAGCTGGTAACACCTGAAGCCGGTAGCCTAACCCGCAAGGGAGGGCGCTGTCGAGGGTGGGACTGGTGACTGGGACGAAGTCGTAACAAGGTAGGTGTACCGGAAGGTGCGCCTGGATCACCTCCTTTCTATGGAGCCTCGAGTGACCGCCTGAGGGCGCGAACTCCACTCCTTGATACGTAATGCCTCGTCGCGGTGACGAGGGCGGAGCACGAAAATCAATCTTCCTGTCACTCTTCAGTTGCTAAGGCGCTTCATTAACAAATGAAAGGGCCTTTAGCTCAGTTGGTTAGAGCGCGCCTCTGATAAGGGCGAGGTCTCAGGTTCGAGCCCTGAAAGGCCCACCTGTACCCAAGGGGTACATCGTGCCCGAATGGGTGCTGCCCTGTACGATGGGGATGTAGCTTAGTTGGGAGAGCGCCGCCTTTGCACGGCGGAGGTCAGGGGTTCGAATCCCCTCATCTCCACTAGCTATGAAAATAATAACGGAGTGTGTGTGGAAAGAAACAAACGGCAGATCAAATAAGAAAGAATAAGCAGATCCGCGAGGGAATAAATTGCCCGGCGGTGAGCCGGGTTGCCGTGTTTATTAACAAATGAGTGCAGAAAGTTGAAGGGCGCTGAGTGCCCCTGACGTTAGTGAGGGTCGCTCCGCGCTGGTCAACCAGCGTAAGAAGAAAGTTGCACATTAATAATCGAATATTGTATGTAGGCTAAATTTAGAGTAGTCAAATCATTTTTCGGAACTAAAGAGTTCTGAATTCTCCGCATCACGTGCGGAAGCTACTAAGGGCTTACGGTGGATGCCTTGGCGCTAAGTGCCGATGAAGGACGTGGGTCACTGCGAAAAGCCTCGGGGAGCCGTGAACAGGCGATATATCCGAGGATGTCCGAATGGGGAAACCCACTGTTGCGAACCAACAGTATCATGCACTGAATATATAGGTGTATTGAAGGGAACCTGGGGAACTGAAACATCTAAGTACCCAGAGGAAAAGAGATCATTCCCTGAGTAGTGGCGAGCGAAAAGGGAGCAGCCCAAACCATTCTGGCTTGCCAGAGTGGGGTTGTAGGGCCAGGCATATGGGAGTTATAAAACGATGGGCTAGTGGAAAGGTGTGGGACAGCCTGCCATAGAAGGTAACAGCCCTGTACGCGAAAATCGATCGTCTCCCGCCTGGTACCTGAGTACTGCCGGGCACGCTAATCCGGCAGGAAACTGGGGAGTCCACTCTCCAAGGCTAAATACACTTAGCGACCGATAGTGAACAAGTACCGTGAGGGAAAGGTGAAAAGTACCCCGGCTAGGGGAGTGAAATAGAACCTGAAACCGTAAGCCTACAAGCAGTCGAAGGGCTAATGGTAGGTCTGTGCCCCGGTGAAAGCCGGGTGCGCGCTACTATGCCTGACGGCGTGCCTCTTGGAGAATGAGCCTGCGAGTTAATCTTTGTGGCGAGGTTAAGGGAGTGACACCCGGAGCCGTAGCGAAAGCGAGTCTGAATAGGGCGTTCAGTCGCAAGGATTAGACCCGAAACCGGGTGAGCTACCCATGGCCAGGGTGAAGCGAGTCTAACCGCTCGTGGAGGCCCGAACCTACTAATGTTACAAAATTAGGGGATGAGCTGTGGGTAGGGGTGATATGCCAAACGAACTCGGAGATAGCTGGTTCTCCCCGAAATAGCTTTAGGGCTAGCGCCATGCGTTCAGCACTGGAGGTAGAGCACTGAATGGGCAAGGGGGCTTAGAGCTTACCAACCCCAATCAAACTCCGAATGCCGGTGCTTTAGAGCGTGGTAGTCGGACTACGGGTGATGAGATTCGTGGTCGAAAGGGAAACAGCCCAGATCATCGGCTAAGGTCCCAAAATTCAAGCTGAGTGGGAAACGATGTGGGGTTACTTAAACAACCAGGAGGTTGGCTTAGAAGCAGCCACCCTTTAAAGAGTGCGTAATAGCTCACTGGTCAAGTGATCCTGCGCGGAAAACTTAACGGGGCTAAGCTTGATACCGAAGCCATGGGCTTCAGCTTTGCTGGAGCGGTAGGGGAGCGTTCTGTTTGCAGTGAAGGTCGACCGTAAGGACGGCTGGAGCGAACAGAAGTGAGAATGCAGGCATGAGTAGCGTAAAACACGTGAGAACCGTGTTCGCCGTATGTCTAAGGTTTCCGACGCCAGGTCAATCCGCGTCGGGTTAGTCGGGTCCTTAGCCGAGGCCGAAAGGCGTAGGCGATGGATATCCGGTCAACATTCCGGAACCACTTAAGTGGAGTGATGGAGGGACGCAGCGAGGTAGGCCAGCCTGCGATTGGTTGTGCAGGTGCATTGTACGTCAGGCGTTGAGGTCTGTTGGAAAATCCGCAGACTGAGCTGAGGCACCGTGACGAGCCTCTAAGGCATAAGTGAGTTGAGCCTTGCTGCCGAGAAAAGCTTCTAAACGTTGAAACTTGAGTGCCCGTACCGCAAACCGACACTGGTAGACGGGTAGAATATACCAAGGCGAACGGGAGAACCTTCGTTAAGGAATTAGGCAAATTAGCCCCGTAACTTCGGGATAAGGGGTGCCTTTTGACGTGAATGAATAATGAGCGTTGAGAGGTCGCAGTGAAATGGTTCTAGTGACTGGTTACCAAAACCACAGGTCTCTGCTAAGCCGAAAGGCGATGTATAGGGGCTGACGCCTGCCCAGTGCCGGAAGGTTAAAGGGAGAGGTTAGCGCAAGCGAAGCTTTGAACTGAAGCCCCGGTGAACGGCGGCCGTAACTATAACGGTCCTAAGGTAGCGAAATTCCTTGTCGGGCAAGTTCCGACCCGCACGAACGGCGTAACAACTAGAACACTGTCTCAACGAGGGACCCGGCGAAATTGAAATGGCTGTGAAGATGCGGCCTACCCGCAGCAGGACAAAAAGACCCCGTGGAGCTTTACTGCATCCTGGCATTGAGTTTGGGCATTGTCTGTGTAGGATAGGTGGGAGTCTATGAAGCTGGGGCGCTAGCCTCGGTGGAGACATCGGTGAAATACCACCCTGATGATGTTTAGACCCTAACCCCACACCGTAATCCGGGTGGGGGACCGTGCCAGGTGGGCAGTTTGACTGGGGCGGTCGCCTCCTAAAAGGTAACGGAGGCGCCCAAAGGTTCCCTCAGGGTGAATGGAAACCACCCAAAGAGTGTAAAGGCATAAGGGAGCTTGACTGCAAGACCAACGCGTCGAGCAGAGACGAAAGTCGGGCTTAGTGATCCCACGGTACTGAGTGGAAGGGCCGTGGCTTACCGGATAAAAGCTACCCCGGGGATAACAGGCTGGTGAAGTCCAAGAGTTCACATCGACGACTTCGCTCGGCACCTCGATGTCGGCTCATCGCATCCTGGGGCTGTATAAGGTCCCAAGGGTCGGGCTGTTCGCCCGTTAAAGCGGTACGCGAGCTGGGTTCAGACCGTCGTGAGACAGGTCGGTCTCTATCCGCTGTGGGCGTAAGGGATTTGAGAGGAGCTGCCCCTAGTACGAGAGGACCGGGGTGGACAGACCTCTGGTGTGCCAGTTGTCGTGCCAACGGCATTGCTGGGTAGCTATGTCTGGCAGGGATAACCGCTGAAAGCATCTAAGCGGGAAGCTCGCCTCGAGATTAGATCCCTGTGTTCCCGTAAGGGAGTAAGGTCACAGGTAGACTACCTGTTTGATAGGCAGCATGTGTAAGCGTAGCAATACGTTGAGCTAAGCTGTACTAATGACCGAGGGCTTCTGACGTGATGCGGAGAACTCAGCACTCTTTGTTTCGACTAATAACCTACATACAATATTCAACTTAGACTTTGTGAATAAAGTCTCTTGGTGATCTGAGCGACGGTGGTACACCCGGTTACATCTCGAACCCGGAAGTTAAGGCCGTCAGCGCCGATGGTACTTGGGGGGCGACCCCCTGGGAGAGTAGGTCATTGCCAAGAGGCTTTTTCTATTTAACCGGGGGAAAGTGAAGAGTGAGTAGAGCATAGAGATTGGGGGATAAGGCAACGAGGCAACAAGGCAATGAGGAAGAATAATTAAATGTAGGATGGGTGTAGGGCTTATTAAGGATAAGGTATCCGGCACCTACGCACCGGATACCTTTATAGATTTTATGCCGCTTGTTGAACTGGCCTTTTTCGGCTCAGCCCCAGGAGCAAGAAAGGCACCGGGGCCAAAATGACCGCACTGACCAGGATGGCAACCGGCAGCGATTTCGCCGCCACAGCGGCGATCATCAAGCCCCCAAAGATCTGCCCCAGGGAGTTGACCTGGCTGTGAAATGAAAGCACCGTTGCCCTTTCGGCTCCAGGCGCGGCCTGGTTCATCCAGCTATTACAGATCGGCTCGATCAGTGAGCGCAGCACGTCGAAGAACAGCTTGAACATCACCGCCAACAGGAAATTACGCGTGACGGCGAAGACCAGCAGGGATAAACACTGCCCAATCGAGATAAGCGACAGGGCTTTTTTGCCGCTGCCTTTCTTTTCTATGCTGTGCAGCGCCACCGCCGAAATGCCCATGGCCAGCAAGTCGATTGCCCCCAGCCAGACCACCGGAGCCGGGCCGGGCAGCTTCACGACCTGGGTGAGGAAAGACGGGCTCAGACGATCGTAACCCTCGCTGGAAAGGCCGAAGAACAGGTTGACCAGGATCAAGATGGTGAGCACGGATTGGCCCTGAACCGCCCGGATGCCGTGGGTGAAGGTCGCCCCCATGTCTTGCCATACGCTTTTGGTGGCGCTGCGTGCCGGTACGAAATGGCTTTCTTTCATGGCGATCAGCAAATAAACGGCCAGGCCTGCGTGCAGCAGTGCTACCAGGCCCATCACCAGCCGCAGGTTGATGACCCCCAGGGCCATGCATACCAGTGTGCCGGCTATCCCGTAGACTTGTTGCTGCCGGGCGGCCTTCAGGTAGATGGGTTCCAGGTCGGCCTGGGATTCGTCGGCCAGCCAGGCGCCAAAAGCCCCGGAGATACAGGTGTAACCAAAGCCTTTGACCACCTGGGCCACCAGAAACGCACTAAACATCGGCCAGGCCAGTTCCATCAAGTAACCGGCTGCCAGGAATGCCATACCGATCTGCACCGAAAGCCGCCGCGAGTACAGGTCGGCGATGATGCCGGTGGGGATTTCCAGTACGAAGCAACTGATCTCCAAGGCGGAGCCGATGATCACCAGTTGCCAGGGTTCTAATTTCCCGATTTGGATTTGATAAAGAATATACGCGGCTGAGATCAAGGGCCATATAAAGCCCGTGACGCTGGCCACGCGGATGTATAGTTTACTCGCAGGATGATCCACGTTTCCTCGTTCTCTTCATCATCTGATGGATTGTGTCGCGTTGGGAAAACGCAAAACAGGCATTTGCGAGCGTGGCAAATGCGCTGAGTTGGACAGTTTTTTTGTCCGGTTTACAGATTATGAGAGAATAAGGGTTTTCATAGTGGACATCCTTGCTTTGCTTTAAAGGGAGTATAGCAAGGGTACCGGCGGCCTGTCAACTTGCCGGCAGGGCTTTTTTTAGAAAGAAGGTTATGGCAATCCGGCGCGTACGCGCCGGATTGCCATAACCTTCTTTTTGATTCCTTGTTGGCCATAGATTAAACCGCTGAGGCACAGCGGTCGTTGAGAAATGTAGTGTGGGCGCAGGGCTTATAAGCAACGCTGGCGAACAACAAAACGGCAAGACCTACAAAACCTTGCCCGTAACCCACCATACACGGTGGAAGTTTTCCAGTCTCATAGTTCGAACAGATGACGCAGAAAGTGTGATCCATTTCTGACCGTCCCCAATAAATTCTCGGGGTTAAGGACTAAATGATTTCGTTGAAATGTCGAACGATGAATTGATGTCGGTATATGTGGAAGGGTCATAACCTTTTACGGTTATCTGGTTTGTGCCGGGTTTCCATTCTGTGGGTATTTGTACCGTATCTAAACCATTGATCAGTATCTGGCTTTCAAACGTATCCAGGTCAATCAGGACGAGTGCGAATGTTAAATTGGCGCAATCTGTGGAAGTGCGGGCCGAAAAAATACCTTGGTTCATATCCTGCGACCATATAAAATTGCCGGCTGCCGAGATCGAGTTCGGTAAAGGAATTTGCCTTTCTGCTCCACTGATCAGGTCAAGCTGTGTCAAAGCGGTCGCCTGTGCATGGTTAGTAAAAATAATTAAATATTTACCATTTGGCGAAAATGAAAAGTAGTAAAACTGATTAAATCCGGGCGCAAATGGATATGATACTTCTCCACTTTCCAGGTTTAACCGGATTATAGCTTGTTCTGGGTCATAGATTGGGCACCCCCCATCGATATTGGCCGGCCTGGCGACGAAATAAACGTATTCGCCGTCAATTGACCAGTACTTCGGATTTAGCCAACCGGAAAATCCCTCGTAATGACTAAATTTGGCTTCGTAATCGTCGTGATAAGAAAGCTGCCAGTGTCGGGAGGGGTCATCTTTTTGGTAAATGCCTTCAACCCCCCCTACACAATAAATTACTACCCAATCTCCTTTGGGTGAATATTCTCTATAATCAACCATTGGACAGTCCGAAAATAAGCCGAGTTCATCGACATCTGGGGCTTCCGATGTTTCTGTAAATTGAATGCTTGGAGTGAGCGAATGGACGGTGGCTCCATTGGCCGGAGGCAAGGCCGTGTGCGCTATGATTGCTTCGGTTGGAGATGTGGTCGAGATGGGAGTTTTTAAAAAGTCGCCTGGTGTTGGCGAGCTTTCTTCGGATGGAACCCTATGGCAGCCGGAAGTAAATATTAAGATCAACAAAAAGCTGAATAGAGGAATTCGGGAATTAAGCTTCATCGAAGCCACCTCTACCCGTGTAGGCGATTCCCTCGATCATTACCAGGCAGTCGGCGTCGATGAATTGGGTGGTGGCGGTCATGCGTCCCGGCTCAAAATAACCTGCGACGATCTTTTCCATCTGGGGCAGGTCTTCGACATTCTTCAGCCATACCTGCAGCTTGACCAGGGTTTTCAACCCCAGGCCGGCCAGGGTCTCTTTCATCTCGGCCAAGGCTCCATCGATCTGCCCGGTAAAGCTTTTACCAAACCCGTGGTGCAGCCCCAGAAAAACGTACTCGCCGGCCTTGACGGCGGCCGAATAGCTGTAAGGGGTGGGTACCCACTGTGTGTCGGCCATGATTTGTCCTCTTATTGGTTTTGTGCAAAAAGAGACCCAACCATCCAAACCCTCTGAGACCATTATACGCTTGGACAGGAAAGTAAGTAAACCACAGAAGGTAAGAAAACCACGGAGGCACGGAGTTCACGGAGAAAAGAAAGAGAGAAGAGAATTTGCTGTAAAAAAAGGCCATAGCCGAAGGCGGATCGGCCCGGTCCCTCGCAACCCTCGGCCGGGGCCGCTCTTCTACGCCAATTTATTGTTTTTCGGGATATTTCTTTGCCTAATTAAATTAGGCTATATTTTTGCTGTTTGCTATGTTTATCCAATCGTAGTTCTTAGAAGCTGACATTTGTATGTGAGTTATCCTTTGTCTGTTTCGGTAAAATACTTAGACAGGGCATTACCTATTGCCTGGCCAAGAATGAGCCCATCAGTTGTAAGGTTGTTACTCTTATTCTCAGGAATACGGAATTTTGGGGTAGCCTCGATGTGAAATGCTGGTATACAACGGTCTCCTGCTTCGGTCAGCGATTTTGTGCTAAGTGCCGCATACTTTAATTTAGTGGGTTTGTCTTCGCTTATTTCTATTTGCATCCCTTCATTAGATTTTGCATTTTCTTGTGCAATCAAGGAGTATTGATAATTTAGTTCTTTGGCTAAGATATGCCCAAAAACTGAGGGTTTTCCTAATGAATTCGTTCCAGAAGAAACCTCAAGGTCTATTTCTCTATCTTTGGAGCCATGACATTCCAACAATAATCGCATCTTGTCGAAAAAAATTGCTTTCCAATAGGAGCTATTAGGTTCCTTGTTAGGGTCATATTGTGTATCGTGGGCTGCGATAACAATCTTATTGGGAATTCCGAGATTGGCTAATGTCGTAAAAATGACTAATGCATAAAAAGCAGCTCCCTCATCGGACACACGTTTGTGGTTATTTTCTGCAATATACCCAATACCTATGGCAGTCTGGTGGGGAACACCGATAACCACATCATAGGGTTGTATGCTGCTTGAAATTTCAATGAGGCAATCTTTACTGAGAAGCGCTTTATAAAGTTCCGGCTCATTTTCATGCAAATGTAATAATTCTTCTGGATGACGGTTAAGTCGGAATAATGTCATTCCATTTTTCCTTGAATGCGAAAATAAACATTCTTTGGTAAGAATACTATAGCATAAACACCCGGTGGTGGTGTGAAGAACCAGTCTATCGGTATCAAATCATCGAATATGAGCATGAGAGTCTTCGCGATTCTTGCGAGAGTCTCTAACGAGTCCTTGTTGAGATTGCCGCACCCTGGCAAAAGCGGCCAGGGCAATGATAAAAAGAGTTATTGTTTCGACGCTGTGTGACGCGACCGTTCAGGAGAAACGGTAGCTGTAGAGGTTGGGTAGAGCGGATTGATCAACTTTTTAAATCGCCTGGGACAAAGCGTTCCCCACGACTTTTTAAGGTGAGGCAATATTGTTGGGTTCGGGCAAGGGCAAAGTGGGCCAATGCCAGTTCCTGGCTAATTTAGTTGATGAGCCCGAACCCAACCTACATAGCCACACAGGTGCGATTAAAAAGGCAGATAAGTTGGGCCAAAATTCGAACCTGTGGACATGGGACTGCAAGCCCCACAGCCGTTCGGTTACACCAGCAGCTCCACCAGCTCGTGTTTACTCCCATCCCAGATGCCGCGATCGGTGACCTTGTCGCCAGGGCCGGCCGGCAGCGAGAAGATCGCAAAGGGCAAGATGGGGCTCTTGGGGTCTAACCCCAGCGTGTCGATGGCCTGGCGGAACGCGCGCGCCTGGACGGCCATAGCCTCGACTGTGTCTTCGGTCATCAGGCCGCCGATCGGGAAGGGTATTTTGGCCAGCACCTGGTTATTGCGCACGGCCGCCATGCCGCCCTTCATCGCAATAACCGTGTTGGCCGCCACGGCCATATCGGCCGGGTTTGTGCCCAAAACGATCAGGTTGTGAAGAATCGTGGCAAAGGGTGCTGGCGGCTGCGCCTTCTTTTAATGTATAGCCCTGGATCAGCCCAATCGTGGGCGATTTGCCCGCTTTGCCGTAGCGATTGAAGGCGGCGATGAGAATGTAGCTGCCCGGGTCGAGGTAGCGATCTACTACCGGGACTTCCACCTCAGACAGGTTGGGGAAGGGCAGGTCGGGTGGTTTGGGCAGCACCAGCACCCGCGCGCGGGTCGTCCCATTGCGCACGCCGGCCGGCGCGGGAATGCGGAAGGTATCGGCGCTAACCGGTGTGAGCCGCACCGAATCCAGCGCGGCCGCGGGGATTTTGGGAGCAGGCAAAGCCTGGGTGAGGCTGCCGTTTTCGGCCACTACCTTGCCCTCGTGGATGACCGTGGCGATCTTGAATTGCCGCAGCGGTTCCTCTACCAGGACGATATCGGCGGCCATGCCCGGCACGAGTGCGCCAATCAAAGACCCTTCGGCCAGGCCGGCCTGGGCCAGGCGCTGGGCGTTATTGATCGTGGCAAAGCGCACCGCGTCGACCGGGTCGATGCCGTTCTTGACCAGGTGGCGCAGCACGCCTACGATGCCCCCCATGGCGAGCAGGTCGTCCGGCCACAAATCGTCGGTGCATAAGCCGATTGCATCTTTGTATTTCAGCCGGCGTACCCCTTGTAACAGGATTGGCATCATCTGGGGAAAAGTCAGGAAGACGTGCGAGCTGATCATCAGGTGCATTCCGTGATCCAGCTTGATCTGGATTTCCGGCCCGTAGGTCTCGTGATCGGCGGTCAGGCCCAGGGCTACCAGGTAGGCATTCAAATCGGCGTATTCCTGTTTGCGTAGTTGTTTGCTGAAGATCGAATAGGGCAGCGCATTTAGGGCCGGCCATTTGAGCAGTTGTGAGCCGAGCAGCCCCAGGCCTACACCCAGCTTTTGAGGCACGTTGAGCGCATTGAACGCGCCGCCCAGCACAGAGAACATGGGGAAATGGGCGTCACGCGGCAGGCCCAACTCCCAGCCGGTTTTGACGATGCCGGTCATAACCGGTTCGCCGCCGATGATTTCCTCGTAGCTCATCAACTCGCCCAGTTTGCGGCCGCCACGCCGGGCCATCTCGCGCACTTCCCCGGCCTGGATATCGGCCCCGGACGACTCGGCGGCTCGTTTGGAGGGCACACAGGTTGGGATATCGAAGAAGAGCCGCAGGGGCAAATCGGCGGTGTTCTCCTCCATCAGCGAGAAGCCATCCACCCCCATCACGTTGACGATTTCGTGCGGGTCGGCCAGCACCGTACCGGTACCGTTGGCAGCCACTACCTGGGCGTAAGCGGGCGGCAGAACCATCGAGCTTTCGACGTGCACGTGCGGGTCGATGAAGGCCGGCAGGGCAATTTTGCCCCTGGCGTCGATGCGTTTGTGCGCTTGGATATTTTTTAAAAATAGGGAGACGATAAAGCCCTTGTGGACGGCAATGTTGCCCTCCAGGATATCCCCGGTCTGGACGTTGAGTATCTTTCCCCCCTCGATAAGCAAGTCGACCGGGATTTCTCCACGGGCGGCCAGGACGAGTTCGTCAAAAGAGTTCATTCGCATTTGAAGCAGGTTCATTTTTCACCTCGATCCGATCAGAAAATGGCTGAACATAGCGAGAGTTGGGTTTCCGATCTCCCTATACGCGGATTGGAAAAATTGCCTGGTGGCTGCTCGAGCAGGGTCAGGAGGTAGAAATTTTGTAACTACTTAGCTACTACAGAGGTTTAGGGTGTTTTTATTATTTTTTGTGCGCGAAGCGCACAAAAAATAATAAAAACACCCTCGCCTTGCGCACTTGCCTGAGCAGTTACGAAATTTTTATTATTTTGCGGGCGAAGCACGCAAAATAATAAAAATTTCACTCCTTATAAGTTGAGCCATTACATGGCTTGTAAATTATTAAAAAGAGCATCAGGCGAGGCCGAGATGCATCTGGAAACCTTCCTGGCCAAGGTAGATTTCATCTTCGAGGAGGATAGGGCGGCCGTCGGCATCGAACACGAGGCTGTCCATTTTCAGCAGCGGTTGGCCGGGTTGGACCTGGAGCAGTTCAACCAGTTGGGGGTCGGGCAGGGTAGCGGTGAAGTGGATCTGGCCGTCGCGTGGTTTGGGCAGCAGGTATTGCTCCAGGAACTCGATTGGAGTAAGACTGGCCGCTTGCGGGGTAACCGGGGCGGCCAGGTCACTGGTGCGCAGATAATTGGAGATCACCACCACCGGCTGGTTGTCTGCGCAGAACAGGCGCCGCACGGCCAGGATTTCTTCCCCGCCGGCCATCCCAAGCCGGGCGGCTTCATCTGGCGTGGCCGGCCGCCGGGCCAGTTCCAGGACCCGCAGGGAAGGCGTGCGGCCGCTTTCACGGATCTGGCGCTCGATGTCCCAGGCCCGCACCGGGTTAAGGTTGATCTCCAGCGCGTGCGAGTGAACGTAGGTGCCATCGCCATGCCGGCGCAGGATGTACCCCTTCGCCTCCAGGCTGGCCAGGGCCGTGCGCAGCGAGGCGCGGCTGACCTGTAGCTCTGCGGCCAGGTGTTCTTCAGACGGTATGCGCTGGTCCGGAGGGTATACGCCCTGGCGGATGCGCTCGCGCAGGATTTCTTCTACCTGCAGCGCGACGGGTTTGGCTCGAATTACGGTTGATGTATTCATACGATAGTCGTCATACCTATTTTAGCTAAAAGCAAAGGAATTACAAGAGCGAATCCTCACCATTGTGGTACTGACTTTGCAAATAAAACCACGGAGGCACGGAGTTCACGGAGAAAGGAAAGAGAAGAAGAGAGACTATTTTAAAAACGCCTCGTCGTAGGGTGCGTTTGAGGGCTGACTTCTCTGGCACCGGCGGATCATCAGGTCATTCGCCTACACCGGCGTGCCCGGAACGCACCATTACGGCACTTACTTTACAAATAAAATACTGAGGCACGGAGAAGTTTTTTTAAAAAAATGGTGTAAGGTGGGTGCAGGGCTCGTTTATAGCGCCGGGGTCCGGCGCTCAGGCAAAATCTACGAATCCTTGCCCGTAACCCACCATCACGACATCATAGTGGGTTACGGGCTATTCCCTGGTGGGGACGGCTACTTCTTTGTTCGCGAGCGTTGTTTATGAGCCCTGCACCCACCCTACAGCGTTACGAAGAAGAAGCAAAAAGTGGATCCGTAAAAATAATCAATCGGCCGGTGTCAGGTTATCCAACGAGACTTTAAGCGCTTTGGCAATTTCTGTCAAAACTTCCAGCGAGCCTTTTCTGCGACCGGTTTCCAGTTGAGACAAATAAGGAACACTGATGTCGGCCATATCGGCCAATTCTTGTTGGGATAAGCTGCGATATTCGCGCCAGGCCTTAATCGGGTTCTTGCCGTCCTGGATAGCGAAAATCAGCTCCGCCGGGATCAGTTCCTCTCGCCCATTCTCGAGATCGGCTTTGGCCTGGTCGTAATCACGAATATCTTCCAGCATTTCGGCTTTTTCGACGAGTTTAAGATAAGTCTGGTAAGGCAGCACTGCCCATTCTGGTTTGCCGCTATTTTTAATAATTTGAACGTTCATCGATACACCTCGCCTCTTGGTGCTACTTTCAAAACGATAATGAGCACTTCATTTTGATTAATCTCATATATAACTCGCCAATCACCAACCCGCAAACGATAGCCCGGTCGCCCTTGTAGTTTTTTGCAATTCTTATGGGTGGCGAAAGGGTCAATGGCGATTTCCTCTAATTTCTTGCGAATAGCCAGGGCGTAATCCCGCTCTTCAACGCATGCAAAAAGAGATGAAGGGATCTTTAGCTGGACTGGAGGTTATTGGTTTCAAGATTTATGTAGATAATTCTTTTAGTATCCATTTCCGATTCTTTTAATTTCTGTAATCCATTCGTCGTTTTCATAAATTGTTGATTGATTAACAACATCTCTTCCCAATTTGTTGTCAACGAAATTTTTTATGATGCGATAATCATCATATGGCATAAAATAACTGATAGTAATTTTATTAATTGTGTTTGTATCGAGTTCAAATTCTTTAACCAATAAGTCTTCTGACCCATTATTTACCCATATTACCCGATATTCATGTTCAAATTGATATGGAATTCGTTTAATAAATGGAAGACAATCAATGTGAAAATTTGACACTTTTAGCTTTTTGATTTCCAAATAATTAACATTGCCATATTTTATTGAATCATCTTGATCTTTTAAGTGGTTAATCAAATTTTCTTTATTAAATTCAATGCAACACCCTGTAACACCACCTGCGTATGCTTTCCAGTGATGGATAGTTTCGCGTCGTCCCTCAAAGCAAATTGCATATATATTTCCTCTACCTACTGCACATTGATATTGTTTCATTGCTTCAACGTCGTTTTTGTCCTCCCACGTACAAGGTTTGGTTAGGAAAATCTTCTTTTCAATGATCATTTGTAGCATATAGAACAATTTCGTGTAATGGTTTAATATTTTTATATTTGGCTTTTCAGATATAAATAGCGCAATTAATACCCTGCCTATTGCCTCACCTAGAACAAGCCCATAGTGTGTAACCGTATTAGTGTTATCTTCCGGGATACGGAATTTCGGAGTTGCCTCAATATGTAAAGCTGGAATCTTTTGACAATTTGCTTCAACCAATGAAGCGGTTCTTATCGCTGCATTTCGTAAACATTTTGGTGTCTCGCCATCTTTGGCAACCTGGATTCCGTCTTTGCTACAAACGTCTTTTTGGGCTACTAAGCCATATTTATATCCGGTTTCTTTAGCAAGCTCTCGACCGAAAATAAGAGGATGACTATACGTGTTCTTCCCTGATGAAATTTCAAGATCGATCTTATCCACGTCCTTTTTTGCGCCATGACACTCCAATAATAATTTCATCTCATTAGCAAAAATGGATTTCCAATAAGAACTATTCGAGTCTTTATTAGGGTCTAATTGAGTATCATGAGCGGAAATAACGATTTTGCATGGAATTTGTTGCTCTTTAAGCCTCAAAAACGCAACAAGGGCATAAAACGCAGCCCCTTCATCGGAAGCACGCTCACGACCGTTTTCTGCAATGGACTTGACACCTATTGCCGCTTGGTGAGGAACACCGATCACCACATTGTAGGGTGGCTTACCGTATAGGATTTCAATGAGTTGATCTTTGCTGATGAGCGCAGTGTATAATTCCGGATTGATTTCTTGTAATTGAAACAATTCTTCTGGATGACAGTTTAATTGGAAAATTGTCATTTTCTTTCCCCCAAATCCTGGATCTATTGTTTCACCAATAAGAATACTATAGCATAAAACCTCTTATGACAAAAGAAGAATAAATCTTCTCATGTTAAATCATCCAGCTCCACTTGGATAAACTTTTCTTACCTATTTACAGGGCCAATGCTGGACCTGTCAGGATTGCAAATTTTCCCACTATTTCTCCCTTTTGAAAGTTGCGATCTTAATGGATTGGCGTAATGGCGAAGCCACCGGCTATTGTTTCTCTGTTTTCAAAGAACGCCTGTTTCGGTGGCTTTGCCACTGCAAATGCAGAAATTGCCCTAAAAGCTATTCAATGGTTGTCACGAACTTCTTACCGTCCTTCTTGCACATTTGCTTGATCACTTCCTGGCCGGTCATGACACCCGAGGGCAGGCCGCCGCCGGGCTGGACCCACTGGCCGACCATATAGAATTCGTTCAGGCCGGGCAGGGTTTTGGGCAGGGGCTTCATTACGTTCTGCGGGGTGGGGATCCAACCCTCGAAGCTGCCCTGCCAGTTGCCGGTGTAACGCTCGAAGGTGACCGGGGTGGCCACGTCGGCCATTTCCACCTGGTCTTCCAAACCCGGGAAGCGCTGCCCCAGGCGCTGGATAACTTGCAGGGCCACTTTCTGTTTCTCGGCGTCGTATTCCTCGCGGTTGGAGCCGTCGCCGTAGAGCTCTTTCCAATAGGTGTAGCTGGTGGGCAGCATCACGTTCATGGCGGTCTTGCCGGCCGGCGCCAGGGCCGGGTCGAAGTTATAGATCATCGCATCCAGGCGCTTGACCGCCTCTCCGGCGGCTATAACCGGTTCATCGAGCTCCATGGCAATACCGCCGGTGCAGGCCGGCAGGTCGTCGAAGGTGCGATTGATGCCCAGGCCGATGTACAGCACGGGTGGGAAGATCAACTGGCTGCCGTCGTACTGCTTGCGGAAGTCGTCCGTGATGTAGCGCTCTTCCAGCATGTGGAACAGCGTGGTGTAGCCATCGGCGGCCGAAACGACCACATCGGCCCGCTCGACGGAGCCATCTTCCAGCTCGACACCCACGGCCCGGTCGTTTTCGACCAGGATTCTTTTGACGCGGGTGTTGTAGTGGATCTCACCGCCCAGGTCGGTATAGCGTTTTTCCACGGCGTAAGCCATGGGCAAGGACCCGCCCAGGGTATAGCCGGCGCCTCGGTTGTGCAGCATGGCCAGGGTGAAGAACAGGCCCATGGCCGTCATCTCCGGGAACCACAGATTGGAAAAACAGCGGTGCAGGAAGGGGTTGGTGAACTTGCCGGCAAAATCCTTCATGTTCAGCTTGCCCCACTTCATCATGTGCGGCATGACCGGCACCATGCGGATCGGATTCCAGATCCGCTCGAAAATATTTTTGGGCGGCGCCATGTGAGTATTGGTAAAGACCCGGATCGATTGGCACATTTGTTTGATCAGGCTGGCGTCTTCCGGGGCCAGTTCGAGCAGGTGCTGTTCCAGGCGGTCGATGTTGGCGTACAGGTTCAAAACTTTGCCATCTGCTCCCTCGATGCGCACAAACACATCGGGGTCGAAAATATCGCGTCCCTGGATCAGGCCGATCTCTTCCCACCAGCGGTAATATTGCGGGTAACGATCCTTGCTCGAGCCGGTCAGCCAGTGGATACAGCCGTCGATGGTGTAGCCCTTGCGCTTCCAGGCGGTCATTAAACCGCCGGGCTGGGTGTGCATTTCATAGATCCGGCTCTTGTAGCCATTCATTTGGGCGTAAATGCCGGTGGATAGGCCGGCAATACCGGCGCCAATAATGATCATATGAGGGTTTTGAGTATTTTCAATCGTCATTCGAGATCTCCAGAAGATATGAAACACAAAAACACAAACCGCCTGTTTGCCTCACCCGCTGTACGATATCGGGCAAAACGAATAAAGGGGTTTGATGGATCGACAGGGATAACCGTAAAGCAGGCTCATGTGCCTGGGGCGTTTTAAGAGCCGGTCACGACGGGCCTACTTTTATGGATTTATTGAAGAAAATGAGAAGTTAACTAGTAAAAAAGTATACGGAATTGAATGGTCTGGGTTTCAAAAAAGGTGTTTTCAGATAAATTTCTGTTCGAAAAATAATTCTAGGGGTTTGTTTTGTGAGGCTTCGCCTCACAAAACAAACCCCTAGGGCAATTTTCAGATAAATTCTTAAAGGATTCTATCCTCGATTTCCCAGGCGTGGTCGAGGATGTGCCAGGCCAGCCGACGGACGAAATAACGCGGCGGCCAATACTCCCCGCCCCGCGGCCCGCGGGTGGGCAGCTCACCGGCCAACGAGGCATTGAGCGCGGCCTCAACGGCCTGCTGCGAACGGTTCAATTCGGAGAAGATCTGCGCGCCGGTATCGGTGCGGTGCTTCCAGCCCAACTTCGAGAGATAGCCATCGCAACTGGACAGCACGTGCCAGCCAATGCTTTCCAGTCCGCGACCACCCCCACGCGGGCCCTTGCTCAACTCGTGGCCGGCGCCGGCGTTCAGTGCCTGGGCAAGTTTTTGCCAGTTCGCGTCCAGCACGGCCAGCAGCCGCTGTTGGTCCGCGACGTTCAGCGGAGCGCTATCGGCATCGGGAACCGCATCCGGCGCGCCGAAGTCGGTGGTCGCGGTGCCCATTATGCGGGCGATCACTACCAGGTTGGACGGGTCGCGAGGCGTCTGAAATTTCAACCCGGCCGGCAGGATGGCTTGTTTATAGCGCGCTCCATAATCGAATAGAGCCTGTAGGGCGAATTCGTCATCCTTGCCGGAACGGCACCAGCCCGGCCAGTCGATAGCGGCCGCGAAGGTCCGCTTTTTCCCATTTTCGAGATAAACCGCGATGATCTCTTCAGGTTGAGACATTTTTTGCTCCTGAACTGATATCCAAATGAATTACTAGCCGGTTAATTTTGTTGCCAGGTAGATCAAATAGCCATCCGTCATAATGAAAAAGGCGGCCGTTGTGGCGACGACATAGTTAGCCAGGCAAGTGGCCTGTTTCAGGCCGGTGGGTTTGGCGACCAGGCTGATCGCCGCTGTGAGCAGAGCCGGCAGTGTGGCCAACCCCAACAGGCTGAAATTTGGTCCGTTGGACGCCAGGGTGGGGCGTGCCAGGCTGAAAAAATATGCGCTGATTCCCAGGAGCAGAATGCCGATCAACGCGAAGCCGAAGACTCGCCCGCGGCGGGCCACCCAGGTGCGCTTGCCGCCGCGCCGGTCCACCTCTTCGTCGGGGATTTCTACGGCCAGGATAAAGACCAGCCCAAATAGCAAGGCCGGCGGCACGAACAACAGGCCGTTCAGGTCGAGGGTACCCCGGGCGACCACGTAACCCATCACCGGCACCAGGAAACCGGAGGTAAAGGCAGTCGAAATCTCGCCCAGCCCGCGGTAGGAAAGTCGCAGAGGGGGCGCGGAATAAGCCCAACCGGCCAGATTGCCGGCGGCCACAAAGGCCAGAAACCAGGCCGGGATGGGGAAGAGCAGCACCACCAGGATGCCTAAAGCCAGCGAGCCCAGGGTCAGGCCAATGGCGATGCGCAAAGCGGTGGGGCGTAGCTGCGGATGCTGGACCAAGATCCCACTGCCGCCGCTGATGAAGGTGGGTACGCCCAGGGCATCGATGGCGACATCGAAGTAGTCGTTGCTAAAGGAGACCGACAGGTGGGCCAGGAAAATAACCAAATAACCCAGCAGCAGACGCAGCGGAGTCAACGGTGCGCCGGACAGGACCGCCCAAACTGCGCCCAGGGTGAATAATCCCAGGCTGGCCAGAAGGAACTGCATACGGGCTAAGCGCAACAGTTTGGGCATAAAAAGTGGCTACCTCAGAAGGGTTTAACCGGCCTGGCGGTCTGCGTGTGCCCGAGTGCAAGGCCGGCGAATAATGATTTGCACTCCCCTTGATTATAACAAGACCGAAGCGCTCCGAATAAATTGTACAGAAAACTAGCCGGCTCCGATTTAAAAACACCCCGAGTTTGAAGTATCTGCCTGGGCGAAGCCCAGGCAGATACTTCAAACTCGGGGTTCTCGCCTATTAGGCTGCGCGGTTACAAACAAAGTATTTAGGGCGTTGGTTCGACTTCTTCGGTAACCGTGTCGACACTGCCGGCCCGCAACTCTTCGCGGGCATTGCGGGCCAGTTTTTCGTAATTGTTGCGGATATGCTCCAGTTCCTCATCATCCAGCTCTTCCAGGTCGAGCAGTACTTTGTGGGCGCCTTCGGTCACGCGGATTAGCTCGTCCAGCTTGACCTGCATGGCGGCGGTATCGCGGTTCTGGGTGTTTTGGATCAGAAAAACCATCAGGAAAGTCACAATGGTCGTGGTGGTGTTAATGACCAGTTGCCAGGTGTCACTGAAGTGAAAAATGGGGCCGGTAATGACCCATAAAATGATCAGGCTCAGCGCCAGGAAGAATGTCAACGGATGGCCGGTGGCGCGCGAGCCGGCCTGGGCAAAATGAGTAAACCAGGTATTCCGCGTTTTCATTTTTTCACCCATCTCCCGTTATCCCCCTTTTCGTAATCCTTTTTGACCGCACTCCAGGCAACCCGGTGGGCGGTTTCTTCACGTGAGGCGTTATCCCGGCGCTCACCGGGATCCTTGTATTCTTCCCAGGCGCTGTTAAAAGCCTCTTTGTATATCTCCTGGGCGTGCTCGGGGAGATGGTCTTTGACTAAATCGGGTAATTCTTGGACTGTTTTGTAAGGCATTGTGTCCTCCTTTTTAGAGTTTATTGGTCAGGACCCCGGATATGAGGTGTTATGTATATTGTATAGTCAAGCCATTATTACACAGAATCGGGGAATTCCCTAAGAAATTTACAGGATTTCCCCTGCTACGCGAGGTCGTTGAAAAAGTCACTTGTTGCCAAAAGATTGGGGGATATGTGGTGGCGCGGCGAAGCCGCGCCACCACATACCCCCCATATTTCTTTGAGCGCAGGCGTTTTTCAACACCCTGTTCAGGGCAATCGCATCATGCCGTTCTTTGGGGAATTGCCCTCGAAAAACAGGCAGGCTGCAATCGCCCTGACACCCTGCTACTTTTTACTTGACAGCCCCTAATTCTCGTGATAAATTAATTCTATCTTTGTTTATCCTTTAGAAAGGAGACGCGTTGTATGTCTTATAAGGCTTCGGTGCTTGTTCGAATTCAAGACCTATGGACGCGCCTGCTGGTGGAAGGGTAAGCGAAAGTTTAACCCTATCTGAATTCTAATTGCCACGGGTGTGTTCATAGCCCGTGGCTTTTTAATTCCCCGGCAGTACTGCCGGGAAAGGGACTGCTCTGCGTCCCGGTGCCTGTCAGGCACCCTCCGATAAAGCGCTCAACGCTTTCTGCACGACCGCCAGCCACGGGAATTAACCCGGGCTGGCTTTTTTATATTTGGATAGGGTTTGTACCAATGAAGATGAACGACGAACATGGTCCTACCTCTGGGACCGTTTACAAGAAAACCAATGGGGTCTATGAGGTTCACAGCGATAGCCAGAGCACTTTGTGCAGCCTGGTGAGCCGCGGCAGCAGCTCGAAATCGGGACGAAAAATGGATCCCGCGGAACTGCCGGTCGTAGGTGACCGGGTGGCCTATACATACCAGGCGGATCATCGTGGCGTGATCCAGGAGATCCTGCCGCGCCAGAACCAACTCTCCCGCCGCTCGCCCGTACCTATGCCGGGCGCGTACGCCCACGAGCAGGTGATCGCCGCCAACCTCGACCAGGTCGTGCCGGTCTTTGCGGCCGCCAATCCCGCGCCGCACTGGAACATGCTCGACCGTTACCTGGTATCGGCCGAGTCGTCCAGCATCCCGACGCTGATTATCATCACCAAGTTCGACCTGGTCGGCGCTGACGATGGCCAAAAAGATGAGCTTAAATCGGTCGCCACAGAGTACCGGCGCATCGGTTACCCGGTGCAAATAGTCAGCGCCCACACCGGTGCGGGCCTAGCGGAAGTCCGCGCAGCCCTGGCCGGCAAGGTTTCGGCCCTGCTGGGCAAGTCCGGCGTGGGCAAAACATCCCTGCTGAACGCGCTCCAGCCCGGCCTGGGGCTGCGGGTCAATCAGGTCAGCCAGGTGACGGGTAAAGGCAAGCACACCACTACCCAGGCGGAGCTGTTCGATCTGGGCTTCGGCGGCGCTATCCTGGATACGCCTGGGGTGCGCGAGTTTGGCTTGTGGGGCCTGGAAGGGCAAGACCTGGCTTACTTCTTCCCCGAAATGCGTCCCTATTTGGGGCAGTGCCGCTTTGGCCTGGACTGCTGCCATGACGAAGAGCCCGGCTGCGCCGTGCGCAAGGCGGTCATGGCCGGCCAGATCAGCCCGCGGCGTTACAAGAATTTCATCAGCTTACAGGCCGAACAATGAGCCGGCAGCAGCCATCCCCCAACGCGGATTTTATCTGCAAGCATTGCCGGGCTTACGTCACAGCCGAGGTGCTGCTGGCAGGTGTGCGCAACCGCAATCACTGCCCTTACTGCCTGTGGTCGCGTCACCTGGACCTGTACCAGGCCGGTGACCGCCTCTCGGCCTGCAAGGGTGCCATGCAGCCGGTCGGCCTGACGCGCAAATTGACGTTCAAACGCTATGTCTGCGCCGGACAGGGTGAGCTGATGCTGGTGCATCACTGCAGCGAATGCGGGGAGATATCTATCAACCGCATCGCCGCCGACGATGACGCCGAAGCGCTGCTGGCCCTGTACCAGGTCTCGCTTGAATCCACCCTGGCGGAGCGATTAGCCCGCCAGGGCATCCACCTGCTGGACCGCGAGGATGCTTATGCCGTCCGGACCCAATTGTTCGGATGGCAGGAAACCTTAAAACAACAAAACGTGTAAACCAATTTGCCGGACTTCAGGCCATTTCAAGAATCCCCCATCCCCCTTTTAAAAGTGGGCAAGAAATGGCGAGCCTTTCCCCCCTTGGAGGCTGTGAAGAATTCCAGATACATGAGGAATTCTTGAGAATCGATTATTCCATGGCAACAATAGTGTGCCTGGAATTTCTTCACAGCCTCAGCAAGGGGGGATAAGGGGGGATTCTCCGCAGCCAGCATGGCTTCAGTGGGGTTCCCTTGAACGGCCAAATCGGCGAAGCGCTGCAATTGTTCGCGCTGGACGCGGGTGGGGCGGATGAAAATGCGCTGTTTGCGGATGGTCTCGTAAGCCTGTTCGGGCGTCAGCCCGGTGGTGACCAGGTAGGCGGCGGCCATGGTCGGCGCGCGACCCACACCGGCCCCGCAGTGGATATACACCTTGCCGCCTTTTTCGAACTCCTGGCGGATGAAGGCCACGCCGCGCTCCAGGTTTTCCAGGCTGGGGGCGTCGTCGTCGCGGGTGGGCAGGGCCAGGTAAGCCGGTATATCAACCCCCAGACTCAGGTCGTCGAACTCGCTGCGCATGTTGACCACGCCGGTGATGCCCCAACGGTGCAGCACCTGCCAGCCGCGCTGGCGAAACTGGGCACCGACGAACAACTGAGGGGTCACCTGGCACTGGCCGCGGAGCGGCCGGTCCAGGATCAGGCGGTTGAAGAGGTTGAAGCTCCACCATAAAGTGGCCTTGAGCCCCTGGGTGACCAGCCTGACGCGCAACAAACGAATAAATTTTATGAAGCTGAGCGTAGCTTCTTGAGTAGTTTTCTGTTCTGTGTCCAAAATAAATCCTGATCCGTCTTTTCTCAATAGGATAAGGGTTTTTGAGTGTGTTTTTTTCGTGCCGGCGAAGCCGGCACGAAAAAAACACACTCAAATAATCCGTTTTTCGCTTATCCCGAATTGAAGTTATTTTACCCGCAGCGTGGAGAATCGGGCGCCGGTTGGGCCCATTGTAGCTGGAAGGTCGGGGCGGGTCAAGCGCAACAGGTTAAAGCTGAGTTAAGACCAGCGATTCCTGGATCCGGGAATCGCTGAATGGGTTGCATAAAAATTTACGCCTTTTAGACGCCGGTCTCGACCATGCGGGTCAGCACGTGCCGCTCCACCTGCGAGTCGTTGTGCGGAGTGGGCACGTCACGGAACAGGTACCAGTCTTCGACGTGTTCGATCGCCCCGCCAGGCGGAATGATCTGCATAGGCCCAAGGGTTTCCATTTCCAAAATCTGGTCGTTGGTAAAAACTTCGGCGTTGGAACCAAAATCGGGGTATTCCAGTCCGGTCTCGCAGGCAAATTTTTTGATGAAGAGGTGACCACGGCGGGCATAGCCCATCCAACCACCCGGAAGGCAGGCGCCGATCTTCTGCGGGATCTGGACCAGGGGGTCCTGGCGCAGCATGACGTATTGGCGGCCCCAGATCCAGCGCGGGTCGCTCATATCGGTGTACGGCCAGAGCGAAATCGTATTGACCGGGTTGAGGAATTCGGGGTGTGGGCCGCGCGGGGGCATAGGCAGGATGGCCGTTCCGCCGGGGGCCATAACGGTCAAGGCCCAGGGAGCCAGGCGGATATCCCACATGCTGGTATTGCGCAGCCGGTGGACCAGCCGGACGTGGGTATCCACCGGTGATAGGCGGACATCCAGCTCTTTTTGGATCAGGGTGGTGCGTTCCACTGGCTGGATCAGGCGGATCAGATCGCCTTTCTGTTCGGATTGTACCGGTTCGTTGTCGGGGTAATCCGTTCGTCCGGCTACTTCGGGAGCGTGCTGAAAACGATGGCCGCCGTAGGAACGCCATACGTCTCCCCCGGTCTTGCCCATGTCTTCGGCAATTTCGACAAATTCGTTCTCTTCGTCGAGAAAACCGTAGCGCAAGATCCGCGGACCGACATCGGTTGCGATGACCAGATCCACCAAAAGGTTTTCCAGTCGGATACAATTCTTCCAGCCGTTAAAAGTGATAATTTCCATTGTCCAACCCCGTTTTTGAAATTCCTGTTACTGCTCAACCGATGCGGAAATAATACTTTTTCGGCCATGATTAAGCCGTAACCAATCCCCCTTATAGTGTACCGGTTTTGGCTTAATTAATAAAGGTTTAATGAGGATGGAACTCAGGACATTCGTCTGGGGATGGTCAAATCGTACCGGCGGCAGCTTTAGCCGCCGCCGGTACGATCCAGCCCCTCCCCCGGCCCCTCCCAGCCAAATGGCGCCTGGGTTGGGTTTCCTCTGGCTGGCCGGGAGGGGGAAAGAATACAGAGGAGAGGGACCGGAGGTCCCTCTCCTCTGAGATTTCTCTCCCTTTCCCGGCGGATTATGCTAATCTGTGAACTAACCCTGCCCGCTGGGAGAGGGCCGGTGTGAGGGCTTTCGAAAGCTTGCCGGGCGGATTTTCGACATTGGAATCAACTCTAGCCGAAAATGAGACCCACCTGCGTGGGTCTTTGTGTCCTTGTAGATGCGGCTTCAGCCGCCGCAGGTGAGGCCGAAACGCGGTTTCCTACCGCAGAAATTCTTAAGCCAAGCGTTTTCCCGGCTTTGAAAGCCGGGCTACAAAAGCCGGGTTTCTAATCCGAGAGCACACGCCGGAGAAGGAAGTGGAATTCAGAGGAGAGAGACCGGAGGTCCCTCTCCTCTGAAGTTATTCTCCCTCTCCCGGCGGATTATGCTAATCTGTGAACTAACCCTGCCCGCTGGGAGAGGGCCGGGGTGAGGGCACTGCGCCAGCTTGCCGGGAAAAATCCCGGCTGTGGAATTGGCCCTTGCCCAAAGGGAGACCCACGCAGGTGGGTCTTTGTGTCCTTGTAGATGCGGCTTTAGCCGCCGCAAGTGAGGTCAAAAACGCGGTTTCCTACCGCAGAGATTCTTCTGCCAAGCGTTTTCCCGGCTTTGAAAGCCGGGCTACGGTAAAGCCGGGTTTCTAATCCGAGAGCACACATGCCTGAGAAGGAAGTGGACTTCAGAGGAGAGGGACCGGAGGTCCCTCTCCTCTGAAGTTATTCTCCCTCTCCCAGCGCATTACGCCGATCTAAACTAACCCTGTCCGCTGGGAGAGGGCCGGGGTGAGGGCACTACGCCAGCTTGCCGGGAAAAATCCCGGCTGTGGAATTGGCCCTTGCCCAAAGGGAGACCCACGCAGGTGGGCCTTTGTGTCCTTGTAGATGCGGCTTCAGCCGCCGCAGGTGAGGCCGAAACGCGGTTTCCTACCGCAGAAATTCTTAAGCCAAGCGTTTTCCCGGCTTTGAAAGCCGGGCTACAAAAGCCGGGCTACAAAAGCCGGGCTACCAATGTGGCCTTACGGCCTCTCCAATTCATAAATCTGGCCCAGGCGGGCATACTCATTGCCGCCCAGGCGGATGACCGGCTGCAAGGCTCTGGCATCGACCAGGCCGTTCTCGAGCAGCAAATCTTCCCGCAGGTGATACTGCACGACTTGCCCAAGCACCATGGTGTAGGTGCTGTTTGTGATCGGGACGATCTGGCTCAGGCGGACTTCCAGGGCGGCCGGGGCAGCCGCGACGCGCGGCGGCTTGACCAGCAGAGAGGGCATCGTTTCCAGGCCGGCGTAGGCGAACTCGTTTAATTCGTAGGCAGCTTCGATCGAGGTAGCGTTAAGCAATTCAATCAGGTCCTGGCCGGCAATGTTCAAGACGAACTCGCCGGTCTCGGTGATGTTGCGCAGCGTATCTTTTTGTTGGCCTTTCCGCTGGCCGATCGAGACCATTACGGTGGGGGGTGAGCCGGCCACTGCATTAAAAAAGAAAAGGGCGCCAGGTTGAGCGTGCCATCCGTACCGATGCTGGAAACCCAGGCGATTGGACGGGGGATAATCAGGCTGGCAAATAAGCGGTAACCCTCGCGAGAGGGCAGATCCGCCGGGGAAAACGAAATCATTTTGGCTTCAGAGATGGCAGACATGGGGTATCTCCTTCATAAATCCCGCTCATCCCATTTTGGTTTAGGGTAGCGAGCAAGATATTGTTTGATATTGAAATAAATAATATCGAAATAATATCCAATTAGTCGCCATTTGTCAAGCCCACCAAAAGCATATATCGGTTTGGTCACCAAAACCGGGATATTAATGGTGGGGCTAACCGCTAAAAGCCAACAGCCAGATGGTGGGTTACGGGCAGAGTTTGGAAAGGTTTGCTAACCGGTAATTCACCAATAATTGGAATGAGCCCTGCACCCACCCTACGGGCTCGAGCTAAGCGCTAAAAGCCAACAGCTAACAGCCAGATGGTGGGTTACGGGCAGGGCTTGGAAAGTTTAGCAAATCGGTAATTCACCGGCAATTCGAATGAGCCCTGCACCCACCCTACAAGTTGTAGCTAACCGCTAACCGCTAAAAGCTAACAGCTAACAGCTAATGGCGCCAGCCATTCACTTCTTTCCCGCTCTCTCTACATTTAATAAGCGCGATTCTGGCGGCATTTGCCAATATCTATAAGAAATGTATTAATACGCCCCTCAGCCACTTGAACTCTCTTAAGATTGAAAGAATAAAATGAGGGTATGGATTATAAGGATTATTACAAAATTCTGGGTGTTGCTAAAAACGCCAGCGAAGACGACGTCAAGAAAGCCTACCGTAAGCTGGCGATGAAATATCACCCAGACCGGAACCCCGGAGATAAAACCGCCGAGGATAAATTCAAAGAGATCAACGAAGCCTACGAAGTGCTGCGCGATCCGCAGAAGCGCTCGCGTTACGATCAGTTGGGCGATTCGTATTTCCAGTGGCAGCAGACTGGTGGCCAGCCGGGTAATTTCAACTGGAACGATTGGGTGACCGGGAACCCCTACGGCGCCCGCACGACCCAGGTCAATATGGACGACTTGTTTGGTGGTATGGGCGGATTCTCGGATTTCTTCTCGTCTATTTTTGGCGGCATGGGGGGCGACCCCATTCGCAGGACGACGCGCCGCACGGCGGCGCAGCAGCAACCCCCCAGCATGGAACAGCCGGTGCAGATTACCCTCCAGGAAGCCTATCAAGGCGCCCAACGGACCTTGCAAATCGACGGCCACCGGCTGGAGGGAAAGATCCCGGCCGGGGCGAAAACCGGTACCAAGGTCCGCCTGGCCGGATTAGGCCGTCCGGGACCGAATGGGCAAAAGGGCGATCTATACCTGGTAGTGGAGGTTCTGCCTGATAATCAGTTCGAGCGCCAGGGAAACGACCTGTATACCGACGTCCCGGTCGATCTTTACACGGCCGTGCTGGGCGGCGAAGTACGCGTGACCACTATGAACGGACAGGTGATGCTTAAAATTCCGGCCGGAACTCAACCCGGACAAAAAATCCGGCTTTCGGGCCGCGGCATGCCGCACTTGCGGGACCCAAAATCTCACGGCGACCTGTATGCCGTCATGAAAGTACAGGTGCCAAAACAGTTAACTGCTGAGCAGCGCAAAGCATTCGAAAAATTGCGTGACAATAAAAAAGGGTAATTTTCAAATACCCTGGTGCGAAATGATTTGACCTGCTGTAGAATCAATGCAGGAGAGTTTACCGGTACTCCTATTCATTAGCGTTAGCAATCCAGAACTCCGGGAAAAGCGGAAGGGCGCCATGAAGAATAAGAAGATCCTCGTTGCAGCGTTGATTTTAATATTGGTGGGAACAGCCTGTTCCTTCAGTACGGGGTTAACCGTTCCCAATCTGTTCAACAGCAATCAGCCTACTCCGGCCATTTCGCTTAACCTGAGTCCCTCGCTCGTCCCCCAGGTTAACAAAGTGACGGCCGGGCCGCCCGCTCCAACGGCTACCACGGGCGTCTTACCCCAGTTCCAGGACATCAATCTGGATGAGCGCGACCAACTGTTGACCGAACTCTACAACCAGGTTTCGCCGGCGGTCGTGTATATCATCATCACTACTGCCGATGGCGGCGCTTCCGGCTCCGGTTTTGTGTACGACACCAATGGTGACATCGTGACCAATTACCACGTGGTGGAAGGTGCCGATACCCTGGAAGTCGATTTCCCCAGCGGTTTCAAGAGCTGGGCCAAAGTGATCGGCACCGACCTGGATTCGGACCTGGCAGTGGTGAAGGTGGACAACCTGCCGAGTGATCCGATCACACCGGTAGCGATTGGCGACTCGGACCAGGTGCGGGTCGGCGAGACGGTAGTTGCGATCGGCAACCCGTTTGGCTATACCGGCACGATGACTATCGGGATCGTCTCGGCCAAGGGCCGCACGCTCGAATCCATGCGGCCGGCGGACAGCGGCCAATCCTTTACGGCCGGAGACCTGATCCAGACGGATGCCGCTATTAACCCGGGCAATTCAGGCGGGCCGCTACTCGATCTCAAAGGTGAAGTGATCGGCGTCAACCGCGCCATCCAGACCGTGAGTACCACGGCCGGCGGTGAGCCGACCAGCAGCGGCATCGGCTTTGCCGTACCCAGTAACATCGTCCGCCGGGTGGTACCATCCCTGATTGCCAACGGCGCTTATGATTACCCATACCTGGGCATCACCAGCCAGTCTGACCTGACGCTGGATATGATCCAGGAATTGAAACTGCCCCAGCAGACCGGCGCATATGTGAACGATGTCGCCCCCGGTGGGCCGGCCGATAAGGCGGGCATCCGGGGCGGTACCGTAGAAACAAGCTACGCCAGCCTTTACGCTGGCGGAGATTTGATCATCGCGGTGGATGGGCAGCCTGTCCAAAGTTTTGGGGACATGCTCAGCTACCTTATTTACAACAAATCACCTGGCGACCAGGTTACCATGACTGTGATTCGCAATAACCAGCAGAAGGAGGTGACAATCACTCTCGGCAGACGCCCCTGAAAAGGGCCTGGATCGTTTCAACCATATCCATAAGATAAGTAACAGCTCCGGCCAGTGGGAAACACGTACAGGAAGCCGGATCGTTATGAAATAAGGAGGTTACCATGTTGGCTGACAGTGAGCTACGGGAATTATTGCAATTCATATCTCCCGACCCCGTCCTTAGCGTCTATCTGAATACCGACCCTACCCAGGGCAATTCCGACGCTTACCGGCTCCGCCTGCGCAACTTATTGAAGGGGGTAAGCCTGCCTGAAGACGTTGAAACCATCGAGCGGTATTTCCAACGCGAATACGATTGGGCCGGTAAGGGAGTAGCGCTTTTTTCGTGCAAGCCGCAGGGATTTTTCCGATCTTACCCACTGGCTGTGCCGGTCCCCGACCTGGTACACGTCAGTGATCGCCCCAGTGTGCGCGTGCTGGCCGATTTATTGGATAGTTTCGGCGGGTATGGGGTTGTGATTATCGATAAGCAAGGCGCTCGGGTCTTTTCATTCCATTTAGGCGAATTACGCGAACAAGAAGGGATGCTGGGGGACCCGGTAAAACGGACCAAGCATGGCGGCGCATCCGCGGTGCCCGGTGGCCGCGGCGGAGTTGCCGGCCAGGCGCGCCACCAAGAAGAAGTGGTGGACCGCAATATGAAAGAGGCGGTAGAGTTCGCGGTTGATTTTTTCGAAGCGAACCATGTCCGCCGGATCTTGATCTGCGGAACGGATGATAACGTGGCCCAGTACCGCACTTTCTTGCCCAAAGCCTGGCAAAGCCTGGTGGTAGGCACCTTCCCGATTGCTATGGGTGTGGGGCACGTGGACGTATTGGAAAAGGCCATGCAGGTTGGCCTGGCAGCCGAACTGAAGCGCGAAGAGCAGGTGATTGACCAGTTGATTACCC
Source organism: uncultured Chloroflexia bacterium (assembly GCA_963704755.1). Lineage (GTDB taxonomy): Bacteria > Chloroflexota > Anaerolineae > Anaerolineales > Anaerolineaceae > Bellilinea. The sequence continues at coordinate 2,037,017 of OY969938.1, read as the reverse complement.
AGTCGGCCAAAGGCAGCGGAGCCGTCATCGGGCTGGAAGACACCCTGACGGCGGTCAACGAAGGGCGGGTCAGCACGCTGGTCGCGCTGCAAGGGTATGGCCAGCCGGCCTATCGTTGCAACCAATGTCGTTACCTGTTCGAAGAGGAGCACCAGCCCTGCCCGAACTGCGGCGGTGAAGTGCGCGCCATCCCGGATGCGATCGATGTGGCCGTCGGCCGCACCATGCGCCAGGGTGGCGACGTGGAAGTCGTTCACGCCAATCCACAGCTCGAGCTTTCTGGGAAAGTCGGCGCTTTTCTGAGATATTGATCTGCTCTTAAATTCGGGTCGATTGTGGGAGCCTGGCTCCCACAATCGACCCGATATATTTACTTTCGCTCGATGCGCTGCAAATTTTCACTCAACGCACGCAGCTCATCCAGGGCCTGGGTTGAATTGGTGGTGAGCAGACCGCGGATAGAGGTAACCCGTTCGGTGAGGGCCGATTCCATATCCGGGTCATTCAGCAGGGCATTGAATTTCGCCAGGTTATCGGGGGCCACGCTCATCTCCTGGCGGGCGGTCAGCAAGTCGCGGGTGGCCAGGGCCAGGCGCGCATAGGTCACGTTATTTTCCAGGTCGGCCAGGGCCAGATCGAATTGGGCCGTGTCCAGGTCGTCCTGGGTGGATTGCAAGTCTTTCTGGGCCGTATCCAGGTTGCTGTTGGCCTGGGTCAACTGGCTCTGGGTGTTCTTTAAGTCACTGCGGGTTTGTGACAGCGCCGATTGGGCCGGCAGATACAGCAGGATAAAGGCCAACAAAAATCCTACCAAAGGAGCTGCTAAAATCCAAGGAGACCAGGTGAGCAGTTGTGAGCGGGGCGGTTTGGCGGGTTCCTCTTGCGCTGGGACGGGTATCGGCGCAGGCGCTGCCTGGGGTGGATTGGTTTTCTCGGGCTGAGGTTTTTGAGCCGCGGCCGGCTTGGGGGTCGCATCTTTGTCGTCTTGTTTTGCGTTTTCTTCCATGGGGTAGGACCTCGTCTTTCGGGCGTGGGGGCGTTTGGGATCGGCCGGAGACCGGCCGGACAGGGAAAGTATACTGTCGCCAGATGAAATTGGCAAACGACTGCATTGATTGGGTAGCTCGGGTTTCCAACCCGAACAAGCGCTGGCTATTCTAAATCCAAGCCATAGGATTAGGCCCTGCCGAAAGGGAGACCCACGCAGGTGGGTCTTTGTGTGGTTGTAGGTGCAGCTTTAGCTGCCGTTTTGGTCAGGATGGTTATCTTTGAGGCCGGATGTGGGGTGCGTTGCGGGGCACGCGGAGAAAAACGTAGCACCAGGTGATTCAACAGAAAGGCGAGTCAACAGCCCGCAACGTCACCCTGCATAATTTGTAAACCAGGCTGCGCCGCAAATTGGCTCTCGGTTAATGCTCCGAAAAAAACACATGGTCCCCATCTTTTTGCCGGAAAGAAACGATTTGCATGCTCTAAAAGGCTGAGGTCGTTGAAAAAGTCACTTGTTGACGAAAGATTGGGGGATATGTGGTGGCGCGGCTTCGCCGCGCCACCACATATCCCCCATATCTCTTTAAGCGGAGGTGTTTTTCAACACTCTAAAAGGCATTTTCTTGACATCGCAGGTCGTTTAAGGTATACCTATACCGTCTTGGTGGGTTTTTCATTACCGTAAAATTGCGACTTACTGTCGGTATGGAGGCCTTTCCTGGATTACCGGTTTACCTTATCAATATGAATGGGATATGGGAAAGGTTTCCTGGTCGACCGGTTTAACACCCGTTTGGTAACCATAACAGTACCCTGGCTGTGAAGCCAACCAGAGCGCCGCTTTATGTTTCGTCTGCCAACGAGACCTCCCAATTTCGCAACTATATCCGATCCTTTATCGGTATGCGCTCTCAACCAGGTATATGTGTCTGGCCTTGAGCTTATGTCGCCCCGCTTGACAGGCAAGGCAGAATTCTTATCGGTGGCTTTTCTTTGGAGAGTCGATGGAATTTTACCGGTACCGCCAATCGATTGGCAATGAAAAAGATCCCGATAAGGGTTGGCCCTGGAAATGTGGTTTTGTTTTAGTTAAAATAGAAAAGCCATTTAGCGTATTTTCCTTGAGGCGTGCGACTACACAGCAGATTAATTTTCAAAGAGTAACCCCAACTTTCCAGGTGTTTTTCGCCTGGCATCCTTGATAATTTATTCACAAATTGTAACTGCTCAGGCTTGTGCAAGAAATTCCCGAATTTGGGGGTCTTACTCTGTAGGCTGAGCGGTTACCACCAATCAAGCATGGAGTATCCATTTTGAACGAGAAGCCGATCCAGCAGGTGCTCGAAATCGAGAAAAAAGCCCAGGCGATTTATGATTCAGCGGTACGCGAAGCTGAAAAAATCCCTGTACAGGCTGAACAAGAAGCCCAGGAATTGGTTGAAAAAGCACGAGCCGAGGCGCTCGAAGAGGCTCGTAAGATCACTGCCGGCATCCAGGCAGAGAGTGAGATTGCCGAAATTAAAAGTGATGCTGAAGAAAAGTTTCAGCGTACCGAAAAATTGGCTGCAGGTAATTTAACGCGGGCTGTCTCATACGTCTTGGCCAGGGTTGTTGGGGAATAATCATGCTTCAAAGCGGTGTCGCAGGCTATGCGGCCATTAATGCCCGAGTACGCATTTTATATGCCGAGCTGCTCGATTCGATTGCCTGGGGTAGTCTGTTGGACGCCCCAGATTTCAATACTCTGATCAGTGCCTTAAAACGCACCGGTTATGGGCCTTATCTTGAATCGGTCAAAGAAAAAGATTTAACCCCCCGGCGGGTGGTTTTTCAATTGAAAGGCCGCCTGGCGGCTTCTTATACCACTATCATCGATACCGCACCCGGGCACGTCCGCCCGCTGCTGGCCCAACTCTACCGCCATTTCGAGGTAGATAACCTCAAGGCCGTTTTACGCGGTATTGTAATCGGCGCCTCGTGGGAACGGGTGCGCTACGTCCTTTTCCCGATCGGGTCGTTCTCGGCTATCCCGGCTGAAGCTATGGTGGAGACCGGCAGCGTTGCCTCGGCCATCGAACTGCTGCGCGGTACACCTTATTACGAAACACTTTCGCACGCCATGAAGCGCTATACCGTGGAACAAACCCTGTTCCCATTGGAAGTGGTATTGGATTTATTCTACTGGCGCGAGCTGTGGAACAGCGTCAAACAGCTCTCCAACCAGGACCGTAACCAGGCCATGCGCGTGCTCGGTTCGCTGATCGACATGAATAACCTGATGTGGGCAATCCGCTACCGGGTATACCACAAACTTTCGGAAGAGGAGTTGATTAACTATACTTTGCCCTTTGGGTACCGGGTTCGTGACGAGGATATTCGCAGCATTGCTGCCGGCGGCGACATCGCCCATATTGTCACGCGCTTATACCCGGATATCGAAAACGCGGCCGAGCTGATGCAGGAGCCGGGCAAGACCCTGCCGACGCTGGAGCTCGAAATTCAACGCCACATTACACGCCAATGTAAAGCCGCATTTCTCGGCGATCCTTTTCATATTGGTATTCCGTTGGCATACCTGCTCTTAAATGAATGGGAAATCCAGGACCTGACCGTGTTGATCGAAGCCAAATCGGCCGGATTGGAGCCCAAGGATTATCGCCCGTACTTGATTAGAAATTCTCAGGGCTGAAAAATCACCTTATCTATCAGCCGTACATTATCAAAATGATCTGACGGTTTTACTGGAGAACCTATGATTTATCCGCAAGCAATGTCTGAAATCGAGCTGATCGTCCCTGCCCGGGACTTGCTGGAGGTGACCAGGGTCATCAGCGGCCGGGGGATTTTTCACCAGGCCGACAGCAGCTATCTTAGCTCGGAATTCGAACAGCATACGGCCAATCCCTGGGTTGACCAGGCGACCGCGTTTACCTCTTTGGAAAGGCGCATCCAGGTATTGATGCAGACCCTGGCCATTGGGGAAAGCGCGATTCCATTTAAAGAAATTCAGCCGCTGGCCGACCTCAAAACGCTCGAGCCCGCTGTGGAAGCAATCGAAAAGGAAGTCAAGCTGGTTACCGACCAGTTGAGCGCTGAAAACAAGAAATCCGAGCAGCTCCGCAGCGCAATCAGCCAGTTAGAGCCGGTCGCCAATATTGACCTGGACATCAGCTCCCTGCGCGGCTCGCGCTACCTGTACTCCATGATCGGTGTCGTGCCCACTGCGAATATCGAGCGCCTGGAAACCAGCCTGGCGCGCATCCCGTTTATCTTTTTGCCCCTCCGCCAGGACGCCCAGCGTTCGGTCGTCTGGCTGGCCGGCGCTCAAAACAACGCCGACATCCTGGAACGGGCCGCCCGCAGCGCGTACATCAACCGCCTGGTCCTGCCGGACGGTTACCAGGGCAAACCGGATGAGATTATCCAGTCTTTGCTGGCCAATATCCAACAATCCGAAACAACCATCCTCGCCTGCAAAAAGGAATTGGCCGAGTTAAGCAAGAAATACAAATCTCAGGTCCAGTCCTTTTACTGGGATATCCGCGCCGGCCGCATGATGACCAATGCGATCGTCCATTACGGCCGCCTGCGCTACACCTACCTGATCGTCGGGTGGGTGCCCACAGCCGACATGGAAGATTTCACCCAGCGGATCAAGAAGGTTTCGCGCGAGATCCTGATCGAGACTTTCCCGGTAGAGCGCCAGGGGCACAAGCAGAACGTGCCGGTCTCCTTGAAGAACGCCCGTTTCCTGCAGCCGTTCCAGATGCTGGTGACGACTTATGCGCACCCGCGCTACAATGAAATCGACCCGACCATTTTGATGGCCATTACCTTCCCGTTGCTCTTCGGCGCCATGTTTGGTGATGTGGGCCATGGGCTGGTTTTAGCGCTGATCGGTTACCTGGCATTAACCAAGCGGGCCTTCCGCTTCCTGGGCAGCCTGAGTGGGGTGGTGCTGGCCTGCGGCCTTTCGGCAACATTGTTCGGCTTCCTTTATGGCAGTATCTTTGGTTTTGAAGATGTACTGCCGGCCTTGTGGATGCACCCGATCGACAATATTTTGCAGATCCTGATCGTGGCGGTGGGAGCCGGCCTGGTACTGCTCAGCTTGAGTTTCCTGTTGAGCATCTACAATGCCTTCCTGGCCAGAGATTGGGGCTACATGCTGTTCAACAAGAACGGGGTCAGCGGCCTGGTATTGTACTGGTCCTTGTTGGGACTGGCCGGCAGCCTGGCGCTGAAGAACTTCCCGATCCCGACCCCGGTGTTCATCGTGTTCGCTGCGCTGGGCGGCTTGTGCATTGTGTTCTCTGAAATGCTCGTACATCTGGTCAGCGGCCACCGGCCGCTGTACGAGGGTGGCTTCGGAGGCTATCTCTTCCAGGCGGTCTTCGAGCTGATCGAGACATTGCTCAGTATGTTCAGCAACAGCCTGTCCTACATCCGTGTGGGTGCGTTTGCGGTCGCCCACGGTGGCTTAAGCTCGGTCTTTTTCATCCTGGGCGGGCTGGCCGGCGGCACTGGCAGCATTGGTTACTGGATTGTTCTGCTGATCGGCAATATATTCATTGTCGGTTTTGAAGGCCTGATCGTGGGTATCCAGACCATGCGTCTCGAATATTACGAATTTTTCAGCAAGTTCTTCTCGGGTGGAGGGATGCATTACGAACCCTTGACCCTTGGACAGCCTGTTGAGGATTGAACCATTCACTTCCCAATAATGGGGAAAGTAATTTAAATCTCACACATTGTTAAGATATTACTACCAGGAGTTTCTCAATGACAAAGTTCGTAGTCGCTTTTCTCGCTAGCCTAATCCCGATCATCCCGGCCGTCATCTATTTCTTGCGCCAGCGCAAGGACAATTCCGTCAAAGCTACCAAAGGTTTGTTACTGGGATTAAATGGTTTCAACGCTATCCTTGGGTTGATGGCGATGGGCGTGGGCATCCTCTGGCTGGCCTCCCCCTCGACGGTTATGGCCGCCGGTTTGCAACAGACCGCGACCGTTGCTGATCCGTATGCCAGCCTGGCGGCTGCTATCTCCACCGGCCTGGCCACCGTTGGCGCCGGTATTGCCGTCAGCGGCACCGGTGCAGCAGCCGTGGGAGCCATTGCAGAAAAACCCGAGACTTTTGGCCGTGTGCTGATCTTCGTCGGTCTGGCCGAAGGTATTGCTATTTACGGGTTGATCATCTCCTTCCTGGTTTTGAACCGGTAATACAACCATGAAAATGATGGTTATTGGGAACCCTGAGGCGGTACGCGGGTTCTCTCTGGTCGGGGTCAATGGCAAACCGGCAGATACCGCAGAAACAGTGAATCAGGCCCTGGATGAGTCTTTGACGTTAAAAAGACCTGGGGATTATCCTGGTCACTGAAGATGCGGCCGAGCTGGTTCGGGCAAGGATGGACCAGCTTATGCTGCACAGCACCGTACCGCTGGTCGTGGAGATCCCGGCACCAGAAGGGCTCCGACCGGAGCGGCCTTCGCTCTCGGAGGTGGTTTTCAGGGCCATTGGTGTCAAACTATAGACCGGCCATAACCAGCAAGCTGGTGTTATGGGGATGGATTAGGTAGGAATTATGAGTTCGGAAGAAGAAAACATCGAATTGCTTTCTCATGCACTGCTCAGCGAGGCTCAGTCCGAGGCGGATCAGATCCTGGCTGATGCCCGGGAAAAAGCAGAGGCGGTGCGTAAACGAGCTGAAGCCGAAGCCAAAGCCGTGCGGGAAGAGATCCTTGCCCGGGCCAAACAAGAGGCCGAGCGGTTACGCAGCCAGGAAATTTCCTCTGCACAATTATCGGTGCGCACGGCTATGTTGGACCAGCGCGAGAAATTGTTGGAAAAGGTCTTTGAAACCGCGCGCAACCAGCTTTCCACACTTCAGCAATGGAACAACTACGATCAGATTGTGCTCAAGTTGATCAAGGACGCGTTAACACAACTGGCAGTGCCCCAGGCGACCATCCGGGCGGACGACGAGACCTTGAAGTTCCTTAGCGAGGAAATCGTTCATAATTTGGCCAAGGAATACAAGGTCAAGTTGAAAGTTGGTGATCCTTTATCAGAAGGCACCGGCGTTTTGATCGAGACCAACCAGGGGCGCTTGCAATTCGACAATACCCTGGAAAACCGCCTGAACCGTTTGCAGACCATCTTACGGGCGCCGGTATACCATCTTTTGATGGGAGAGCAAGTATGAGTGAAGCAATTGGAACTGTAACCTGGATCAACGGACCGGTTATTCGTGCCAAGGGATCCCGCGATGTCAGCATGCTCGAGCTGGTCGAGGTCGGTGAGGATCATCTGGTTGGCGAAGTAATCGGGCTGGAAGACGACAATATTACCATCCAGGTATATGAAGAGACATCGGGTATGCGCCCGGGTGCCCCGATTTATGGTACGGGCATGCCGCTCTCGGTAGAGCTGGGCCCGGGGCTGCTGCGCAGTATTTTTGATGGTATCCAGCGGCCTCTGCCGGTCATCGAGATGCGCAGTGGCTCTTTTATTGGCCGTGGGGTACACCTTACCCCGTTATATCGCAAGGAACATTGGAACTTTACCCCGCAGGTGCAGGTTGGCGATGAAGTCCACGGCGGCGCGATTCTGGGAACTGTCCCTGAAACCCCGTCTCTGCTGCACCGGGTTATGTTATCGCCGGATATGCACGGAACAATCACCTGGATTGCCCCGGAGAAACAGTACACCATCGAAGAGCCCATCGCCCGGGTGAAAAATGCCAGTGGCGAACACGAAGTCACCATGCTGCAGCGCTGGCCAATCCGACGGGTGCGGCCGTCCAAGGCTCGCCTTTCGCCTTCGGAGCCATTGATCACCGGGCAGCGTGTATTGGATACGTTCTTCCCGTTGTCCAAAGGCGGCGCAGCGGCCATTCCGGGTGGGTTTGGGGCCGGTAAGACGGTTACCCAGCACAGTATTGCCAAATGGTCGGATGCGCAGGTGGTGGTTTACATCGGCTGCGGTGAGCGCGGCAACGAGATGACCGAAGTGCTGCAAGAGTTCCCTCACCTGGTGGACCCACGCAACGGTCACCCGCTGATGGAGCGCACCGTACTGATTGCCAATACGTCCAACATGCCGGTGGCGGCCCGCGAGGCCAGCATCTACACCGGTATTACCATCGCCGAATACTACCGCGATATGGGCTATCACGTGGCCCTGATGGCCGATTTCGACCTCGCGTTGGGCCGAGGCGCTCCGTGAAGTTTCCGGCCGGTTGGAAGAGATGCCGGCTGAGGAAGGTTACCCGGCTTACCTGGCAGCTCGCCTGGCCGAGTTCTACGAACGGGCCGGGTACGTTGAAACACTGAGTGGGCATAAAGGTTCGGTCAGCATCATTGGGGCCGTATCCCCTCCGGGCGGCGATTTTTCCGAGCCGGTTACCCAGCATACCAAACGCTTTATCCGCTGCTTCTGGGCGCTGGATAAATCCCTGGCTTCGGCCCGTCACTTCCCCTCGGTCAACTGGCTGGATAGCTACAGCGAGTACCTGGAGGATGTAGGGGACTGGTGGAAGGAAAACAGCGGCCAGGATTGGTTCAAGATGCGCAACCAGGCCATGGAGATCCTCAGTGAGGAGAACCGGCTTTCGCAGATCGTCAAGCTGGTCGGCCCAGACGCTTTGCCGGACGAGCAGCGCCTGATACTGGAAATTGCCCGCCTGCTGCGGGAGGGTTTCTTGCAGCAAAGCGCCCTGGACAGTGTGGATGAGTATTCCACCATTCACAAACAGGTGCGTATGCTCGGCCTGATCCTTTATTTCTACAAACGGGCTACCAAGATCATCAAATCCGGCGCGACCATCTCGGTCATCCACAACCTTCCGGTAGTGAATGACATCATCCGTATGAAGGGATTGGTCAAGAACGAAGAGTTGGAAAAGCTGGATGCGATCGAAAAAGAGATCGACGAGCAGATCGGACAATTGGAGATAGATTACAAATGAGCGAATTAGCCGGTCTTGGTGGACAAGAAGTCAAAGGCGTAAGCGAAATCGAAGGCCCGATTGTGGTGGTAAAAAACGCCGGCAGCATTGGCTACGATGACGTGGTTGAAGTGGTCGATGTACAGGGCCGTGTACGCCGCGGCCGTGTATTGGAAACCGGCGAGGATATGGCTGTCGTGGAGGTTTTCGCCGGGACGACCGGCCTATCCATCGACGGGACACGCGTAAGATTTACCGGCACACCCCTGCACATGCCGGTGACTGAAGAAATGCTCGGCCGTGTATTCGATGGCCTGGGCACGCCGATCGACGGCGGGCCACAGCCATTGACCGACCGTTATGCCGACATCAACGGGCAGCCGATCAACCCCACGGCGCGGGTTTACCCACGCGATTACATCCAAACCGGTATTTCGGCCATCGATGGGATGAACACCCTGGTTATGGGCCAGAAGCTGCCTATTTTTTCTGGCGCCGGCCTGCCTCACGACCAGTTAGCTGCCCAGATTGTCCGCCAGGCCACCCTGGGAGCCCCGGCCGGGAAGACCCGCTCGGATGCCGAGCAGTTCGTGATTGTGTTCGCGGCTATGGGTGTCAAGCATGACGTTGCGTCATACTTTCGCCAATCGTTCGAAGAAAGCGGCGCCCTCAACCGGGTGGCCATGTTCTTGAACCTGGCCGATGACCCGCCGGTGGAGCGTATCGTCACCCCGCGCGCGGCTTTGACCCTGGCAGAATACCTGGCATTCGAACGCCAGATGCACGTCCTGGTGGTTTTCACCGATATGACCAACTACTGTGAAGCCCTGCGCCAGATCTCGAACATCCGCGGTGAGGTGCCCAGCCGCAAGGGGTACCCGGGTTACCTGTACTCCGACCTGGCTTCATTGTACGAACGCACCGGCCGGATCAAGACCAGTGAAGGGTCCATCACGCAGATCCCGATCCTGACCATGCCGAACGACGACATCACTCACCCGGTGCCAGATCTGACCGGGTATATCACCGAAGGCCAGATCGTGTTGGGCCGTAACCTCAACTACCAGGGCATTTATCCGCCCATCTCGGTGCTGCCCAGCCTTTCCCGTTTGATGAAAGACGGTATCGGTGCCGGACGGACCCGCGACGATCACAGTCACGTTTCTGCACAGTTGTACGCGGCTTATGCCCACGTCCAGGATGTGCGTTCGCTGGCATCGGTCATTGGCGAAGAAGAATTGGCGGCCATCGACCAGCAGTACCTGAAGTTCGGCAAGGCTTTCGAGAGCGAGTACATCAACCAGGGTGTCAATGAGAACCGCACCATCCAACAGACTTTGGATATCGGCTGGCGCTTGTTGACCATGCTGCCCAAAGAAGAGCTGACTCGCGTCTCGATGGACGAGATCAACAAGTATTACCAGGAAGAAAATGCCTAACATTAGTATCCCCCCGACGCGCAGTAACCTGATTCGCATCAAGCAAGACCTTGCTTTTGCGCAAGAAGGTTACGAGATCCTGGATCGCAAACGCGAAGTGCTGACCACCGAGTTGATTCGCATGGCTCACGACGCGGAAGAGCTGCAAAAAAAGCTCGAATCAAAGATCCTGGAAGCTTATAAAGCCCTGGGGAGGGCCCAGTTGACCATGGGCCGCGAACGGGTGGAATGGGCAGCGCTGGCGGCGTTTAAGACTGTGGAGGTGCAGCTAAAATTCCGGGGGGTCATGGGGGTGGGGTTGCCTGTGATCGAGCCGGACGGCAGCCCTCCGGAAATGTCCTACAGCCTGGGTGACACGTCGGCTACCCTGGACGAAGCCAGTATTGCCTTCCGGGAAGTGCTTGAATTGATGCCGGAACTGTGTATGCTGCAAACCTCGGTATGGCGCCTGGCCGGCGAGCTGCGCAAGACTTAGCGCCGGGTGAACGCTCTGCAATATATCTTTATCCCGGACTATAAAGCTACAGTTTCTTTTATCCAAAGTACATTGGAAGAGCGCGAACGTGAAGAAACATTCCGCCTGAAGCTGCTCAAGAACCGGGCCGGCAAAAAGAATAAACTCTCCGCTGAACCGGAGCTGCTTCCCAATGAGTTCGACCAGCCCTACCGCGACATCATGGGCCAAAAAGGCGGGTACGAGCCAGAGTTATAAGCCTGGGCAGCGGGCCTGGATTGTTTCAACGGCCATGGGACGGGGAAGCGCAATCCAATCTTGTTAATCGCACCGGGGGTGATTTGCCCCCGGTGTTTTTTCTGCTTTAGCCGGCAGTAAAGAGGAAGCAGTTCTATGTTCGTGGGCGGTGAGTTCTATTATGACGGCGAATGGACGGCGCAAACCTCCACCCTCTCGACCGGGGGCATGGTTTTCCTCAACGGGGGCAAGGCCTGCCTGCTGGTGATCGCCGACTACCTGCGCGATCACGGTGTGGGCAAAATTCTGCTGCCGGCCTACCTATGCCCCTCGATCCTGGACGCTTTCGATCATTGCGGCCTGGACTACAACTTTTACCAGGTCAACGAAGACCTTTCCATCGACCTGGACGACCTGGCGAAGAAGGCCGAGGACTATCGGGCGGTCTATTTCATCAATTATTTCGGCTTTAGGCAGGCACCCCAAACCTGTGAACTGCTGGCGGAACTGCGCGAAAGCGGCCGCTATGTGATCGAAGATAACGCCCAGGCCGGTTTTCCCGTCCATACGATTGGCGATTTTGTCTTCAACAGCCTGCGTAAGCTGGTCCCCTACGACGGCGGCTACCTGAGAACGCCCTACGACCTGGCGCCATATCTGGCTAAATACAGCAGCCGGCCGAACCGGCGCCTGAAGGTCATCCGGGCTTATCGAACCGGGTTGTACCGCTACCTGGTCGAAGAGGTAGGCAGTCATCGCAGCCTGGCCGGCCTGTTCGACCGGGCCGAGCGCTATTACGAGGAAGATTGGGCCGTCTTGGGCGATTCACAGGAGCGAACGTCCATCGAGGGATTGGACTGGCCAGGTATTCAGCGGGCGCGCCGGGAAAACTATCGATACTTACTGGCGCAGGTTACGGCCATCCCCGGGGTCAGCGTCATTTACCCGGCCCTGCAAGAGGACAATCTGCCCCTGGGGCTGCCGGTCTATTTCAACAGCGTCTCCCGCGATGCGGTAAACGATGAGCTGGGCGAAGCCGGCATCGGGTTGACCATCCATTGGGATGCAATTAGCGCCGATGCGCGCATGCAGGCCAACCACCGGGCAGTGGCCATGGCCGGCCGCATGCTGACCCTGGTGATCGACCAGCGCACCTCGCGCAAGCAGTTGGATTATCTGGCTTTGAACTTGGTCAGGGGGATCGAAACGGTAAAAGCCGGAACCTATTTCTCTCCATCCCTTTGAGCGGCAGGGCCGGAGGTAGGGCAGGTGTACCACTTCGGTTAAGCATAGTAAAATAGGGACACTGCCCAAGTAGTACCATCACACTTTTCCTGGGACTCGAAGCGTGCATCAAACGTTTCCCTCTTTGGCAGCATCGTCCCCCCCAATCCCAAGGAATTGTAAACGGAGAAGTAATGAAAGAACGTATTAGACGTTTGTTGTCTTTACCTTGGATTTTTCCAGTTGCTCTCTTCCTGCTCGGATTTATTGCCTACGAAATTCAAATTACCCACCTGGGTTTCTATTGGGATGACTGGCAGGCAGTATTCTTGCACACCATTCCCCAGCCCCAGGCGATCTGGTCCTATTTTGCTTACGACCGTCCCTTCTCCGCCTGGACCTATGCCCTGACTTTCCCTGTTCTGGGGATGAACCCGGTGCTCTGGCAGCTCCTCAGCCTGGCCATGCGTTGGGCCGGGGTGATGTGCCTGTACCAGGTGATGAAGGCGATCTGGCCGAACCAGGTCGTTCAGTTGCGCTGGATCAGCGCGCTCTTGCTGGTTTTTCCGACCTTTACGCTGCAAAATGTGGCCGTCGCTTTTGACCAGCATTTTATAACTTTTGCGTTTTTTGCCCTCTCGCTTTACTTGATGGTCCTGGCGGTCAAAGTACAGCGATGGCGCGGGCTATTTATCGGCCTGTCGGTCTTCACCTGTCTGGTCCATATTTTCACCATGGAATATTTCGTCGGCCTGGAAGCCCTGCGGCCGGTCATCCTCTGGCTGCTGCTCAGAAAGCCAGGTGAACCGCTCCGCAAAACGGCCGAGCGGGTCTTCAAATGCTGGCTGCCTTACCTGGCCGCATTGGCGGCCTTTGCCGTCTGGCGTTTTGGTATTTATGCTGCTAATTTTACCGAAAAAGGCGGCGGCCCGAACACTCTCATCCTGTTGAATGAGATCCTGAAATCGCCCCTGGAAGGTCTGCGAACCATCGTCACCCATGCGCTCCAGGATGCGATCTACCTGCTGGTCTTCAACTGGGCGAACCTGGTCCAGCCTGATTCGATCGAGCTCAATGCCCTGGCCACCTTGTTTTCGTGGGCGGTCGGTCTGGCAGTGGGTGTTTTGTTTGCACTTTACCTGAGGTCGAGAAAAGCGAACGACGAACAACCCACACCCTTCAGAAAACAGGCATTTATATTAGGCCTGGTGGCGCTTTTCTCCGGCGGTTTGCCGGTCTGGCTCATCTCACGCCAGATCATCGATGGTAAATGGTCGGATCGCTTTGCGCTGGCGCCCATGCTGGGGGCGGTCATCCTGACGGTGTGGGCGGTGGATACCCTCTTGCGGACCCAGCGCCAAAAAGCGGTTTTTCTGGCTTTATTGTTGGGCCTTTCGGTATCGGCCCAAATTCGCGCGTCCAATAAATTCCGCCTGGATTGGGATAACCAGCGCTCGTTCTACTGGCAGCTCTACTGGCGTGCGCCGGCCCTGGAAAAGGACACGGCGGTAATTTCGGCCCAAATCCCCAGCGGTATGTTGAGTGATTACCAGACCGCTTTTGCGCTGAACACACTTTACGCCGGTTCGGGGAATTCACTCCAGGCCGATACCTGGTTCTTCACTCCGCGCGATGTGGGTTATTCGATTTATGCGATGGAGCCTGGCCATTCGGTCGACACTCAGTTCCGCAATGTCCAATTCTCCGGGAGCACCTCGGACGCGATTGCTTTTTCGTACCATCCCTCTTCGGGCTGTTTGCTGCTCCTGGATGCCCCTTACGAGCAGGCACCCCTGCTTACCCCGAGTGAACAGGACCTGTTGGATGTATCGAATACCAGCCAGATTCTGCCAACTTCGGGCCAAACGCCCGATCCCCAGGTCTTTGGGTCCGAGCCGGCCCCCACCTGGTGTTATTTCTTCGAAAAAGCGGACCTGGCTCGCCAGAATCGGGATTGGGCCGGCGTCATTAACATCATGGACCAGGCCAAGCTGGAGCATGTCAAGCCCGCAAACCCGGTCGAATGGCTGCCTTTGATGGAAGCCAATGCAGCCACCGGGCACTGGCAGGAGGCCCTGGAGACGACTAAACAGGCAAACGCGATGAGCCCCGACGTGGCACCTTTCCTGAACAGCCAATGGGAGCGTTTCAGGGTCTATCCCGGTGGATCTGCTAAGGATCTTGCCTACGATCGGGTCAGCCAACTGTTAGGCAGTGAGGTGGAGGCTTCCCGCTAAATCCTTCCCGTTGAGCCAAAAAATATCTCTTGCACTTCCACTTAAACCGGCGTAAAATAAAAGACTGTGAGTATTGTAAATACACAGAGAAGGAAGTAAGAATGCCGGTTTATACCTATCGGTGCGAAAATTGCGGAGTCCAGTTCGAGCGGACTCAAAAATTTAGTGATTCTCCGTTGACCGTTTGTCCGGAGTGCGGGAAAAAATCTTTACGGAAGGTGTATACCCCGGTGGGGATCGTCTTTAAAGGTTCGGGTTTTTACGCCACTGACAACCGTTCTCCATCCGGTGCGCCCCAAGGTCATTCCAGTCATAGCGAATCAAAATCCTCTAGTGAAACCTCGGAAAGCAGCACCAGTAAAACAGAAGGGGCTGCTAAGCCCGCCGAAACAAAGCAGGATTAATCCGCTGCCGGCCTGGCCGGAGTGGTTGGCTGGACGCCCTGGTTCAGGGTAGTTCTTAGGGCCCGGGTCAAACCGGGCTTTTTTTAAATTATGGCCTGGATTGCAACACAAGGCTTTATAGCAAGATCATCAGGCTCTGTTAGATTGTTGCAAGAATTTTCCCCTCGGATCCGCAGACCTTTCGGAAAGGTTTTTTATGGCTGCTCAGGAATTGACTTCGCTCCACCTGCCTGTTGACCTGCAAGGCGACCTGGTTCTGCGCGCCGGCCTGCCTGAAGATGCCGACGCCCTGGCCGAGTTCAATGGCCGCATCCACGGGGTGGACCCGCAGGACGCGGCCGGTGTGGCCGCCTTGACGCGTGACCTGATGAATGGCCGGCACCCGACGACCGGCCCGGCCGATTTTACCGTTGTCGTCGAGCGCCATACAGGCAAAATCCTTTCCACGCTATGCTTGATCTCGCAAACCTGGTCGTACGGCGGGGTTCCGTTTGGAGTAGGCCGCCCGGAACTGGTCGGCACCGACCCGGAATATCGCGGCCGCGGGCTGATCCGCCGCCAGTTTGAGGTGGTCCACGAATGGAGTCTCCGGCGCGGCCAGGTGGTGCAGGTCATAACCGGGATTCCCTATTACTATCGCCAGTTTGGTTACGAAATGGCTTTAGAGTTGGGGGCCAGTCGCAGCGTAGGCGAAAATATGATCCTTCCGCTTAAGGCCGAACAGAAGGAGCTCTATTCCTTCCGCCCGCTTGGGCCGGGTGACCTGCCGGAACTGATGGCCTGCGCGGACCAGATTACCCGGCGGGATCCGTTGGCCTGTCTGCGCGACGCCGCAGGCTGGAACTATGAGCTGCGCGGCAAATCGGCCGAAAACTTCGACCGGGTACAGTTCTACGCTATTCTGGATTCCGGTGGGGCAACGCTGGGGTTCCTGGGAGTGCCGGCTTTCTTGTGGAAGAATACCCAGGCGCTGACCTTTTACGAATTAAAGGCGGGGGTTTCTTACCTTCAGGTCACGCCGGCCGTCTTGCGCTGGCTGTGGGCCCTGGGTCAGGCGCGCAGCGGCGAAAAGAACCGCTGCCAGATGCTCAACATCCGCCTGGGCAGCCAGCACCCGGCCTACTGCGCGATCAATCCCAACCTGGCAACGGCTTTACGGCCCTATGCGTATTACATGCGCGTAGCAGATGTGTGCGGCTTTTTGAAACTGATCCGCCCGGTGCTCGAACAGCGCCTGGCCGCATCGGCCTGCGCGGGTCACAGTGGGGAGTATAAGATCGGCTTTTACCGTCACGGTTTGCGCCTGGTGCTGGATAAGGGAAAAATCAGCCAGATCGAGCCGGTACGCCTGTATTGGGACCAGTACCAGGCCCATTTTCCTGACCTGACGTTCTTACAATTGCTCTTCCAGTACCGCAGCCTGGAAGAATTGCGCAGTCAATACACCGACCTCACCGCCGCCTGGGAGCTGCACGCCCTGCTGGATGTGCTCTTCCCTAAGGCGTCGTCCAACGTTTGGGCAGTCACCTAGTTCCTGCCCTCCCGCCATATACGGGTTGAAAACCCGGCTTTACCGTAGCCCGGCTTTCCAAGCCGGGAAAACGCTTGGCCCAAGAATCTCCGTGGTAGGAAACCGGGTTTCGACCTCGCCTACGGC
Organism: uncultured Chloroflexia bacterium; assembly: GCA_963704755.1. GTDB lineage: Bacteria > Chloroflexota > Anaerolineae > Anaerolineales > Anaerolineaceae > Bellilinea. The sequence goes on along the minus strand of OY969938.1, from coordinate 2,020,423 downwards.
GGCTGAAGCTGCACCTATGATCACGCAAAGACCCACCTGCGTGGGTCTCCTTTTTGGCAAGAGCCGATTCCTAAGCGAGGATTCTGCCCGGCAAGCCTAAAGATTGCCCTCACCCCGGCCCTTTCTCAGCAGCCAAAATGCGGATTTTAGAGGAGGAATTAAGCCCTTCTCCCTCCTTGCCTCATTACCTCATCCGCTCATCCCTTCCCGAACCATTAGCGATAGCTTTTGATAGCAAACGCGTAGCTTTTGAGAGCATCCCGCACCTATGATTACGGGATGACGGCGGAGCGCGGGTTGAAACCCGTTGCAGGCTGGATCGATTGAGGGTACAATCGGGGCGGATATCGGAGGTAAGAATGGCATCCAAGGAAAAAAAGAAGTCCCGCTCACACCCTACTTTTGAACAACGCCAGAAACAGGTTCAACGCATCGTTTTTATCATCCTGTCGCTCATCATCATCCTGGCGATGGTTGCAGCCGTCGTTTCATCTTTGTAACCGGCTTTCGGCAGCTTTCCAAAAATAGATATCATTCACAACTGCGGCTGATCGCCGGTCCCATCCAATTATCGAAGAGATTTCTTTTATGCCGCATAAGTATAGCCGTTATTGGCTGGCAGCGCTCGTGGCTGCCTGGGCCGTTGATTTTTTGTTCTTTAAAAAATCAATTGGCATTTCGCTGGGGGTATGGCTGCTGGTTCTGCTGGGTGGTGGCTTTCTGGTCGCACGCCTGGAGGGAATCCGGGCCGCCTGGCCGAGCTACCTTTTGGCCGGGGCGGTACTGGTGTTTGGAGCCGTACCTGCGCTGCGAAGCGAGCCCTTCACCGTGACGATCTCTGTCCTGGCTGCCTTGGGGCTGACTTTACTGCTGGCCGGCACATTCCGCAGCGGCTATTGGACCCGTTTCCGGTTATGGAATTACATTTCTGCGATATTGGGTGTGTTGTTTGCGGCCGTTTCACGGCCGTTCCAATCCCGGTTGACCAACCCAACCGGCGAGAGCAGCGAAGGCGCCTCCGGAAGGGTCAGCTCCCAGGCCGGCTCCGCCTGGAAGACGATCCGACCTGTGCTGGTAGGGCTGCTGCTGGCACTGCCGGTAGTGGCCGTCCTGGCGGGCCTGCTGGCCTCGGCGGACCCGATCTTCAGTGATGATTTATCCGGATTCTTCGGGCAGATCAGCCTGGAGCGCTTACCGGAGTACCTTTTCCGGGGGATCTACATCCTGGTGTTGGCGTTTCTGTTTACCGGTGTGCTGCTGCACGCGCTGCTGCCCAAGAACGTGGCGCAGCGACCCGACCCGGATCAAGCGCCATTCAAGCCTTTCCTGGGATTTACCGAGGCCGGAATCGTGCTGGCCTGCGTGGACCTGCTCTTCATCATCTTCGTGGTGATCCAATTTCGCTATCTGTTTGGCGGGCAGGCCAATATCAGCGCAGCCGGCTATACCTATGCCGATTACGCCCGGCGCGGGTTCGGGGAACTGGTGGCGGTGGCGATGATCAGCCTGGGACTATACCTGGCCCTGGGTGCAATTACCCGGCGCGAAAACGCTTTCCGGCAGTGGGGGTTCCGCGGGTTGGCGCTGGCCTTGATCCTGCTGGTGCTGGTCATCCTGGCCTCGGCCATGCAGCGCCTGGTTCTGTATGAACAGGCTTACGGGTTCACCCGCTTGCGGGTCTATACTTTATTCTTCATCCCCTGGCTGGCGGTTCTGCTGATCGTGACCGCAATATTGGAGGCTGCCCGGCACAGCGGACGCTTTGCCCTGGCGGCCCTGGCGGTCACGGTTGGCTTTTGCCTGACCTTTCCGATCTTGAACGTGGACGCGCTGATCGTCCGCCTGAACGTGCAGCGCGCCATCCAGGGCGAAGACTTTGACCGGGGTTACCTTTACCAGCTTTCGCCTGAACTCGATCCCGGAGGAAGTCGCCTGGTTCCAACGCGCCGGGCTGCCCGATGCGGTCCGGCAGGAGTTAGGCGCCAACCTGGCCTGCCAGCAAGCCAATTTGGACCAGATCGCCGCTAGCGTTCCCTGGCAGGGATTCAATTTCGGCCGGCAGCAGGCTCGCCAATGGCTGACGGCCAACCAGGCGACCCTGGCTCAATTTGCGGTCACCCGCCAGAACGGCATCGACATGGTCACGATTAATGGGGTGATGGAGCAGTGTGCCAGCTATGCTACAGATTAGGGAATGAGTTGATAAGGCAACCAGGGATGAAAAGCCAAATTCCTCCCCTAAAATCCCGGTTTTGGATTTTGGGGGAGGTTAGGAGGAGGCATGGGCGCTGGTTTAATCGGCCTATTGGCTTATGAAGTCAGTCGGGAAAAACGGCCTCGGCCGAGGGTTGCGAGGGGCCGGGCCGATCTGGTTTTGGCTGTTGTTCAATCAACCCGCAATTTTTTTCCCTCTTCTTCCTCTTCTCCGTGAGCTCTGTGCCTCCGTGGTTTGATTCGTAATGGCAGCGCCGCGATGGTGCGTTCCGGGCACGCCAGGATAGACGAGCAGCCTGGTGGTTCGCCGGTGCCGGGGAAGTCAGCCCTCAAACGCACCCTACGACGGCGCTCTTTCAAAATATTTTCTCTTCTTCTCTTTCTTTTCTCCGTGAACTCTGTGTACTCCGTGGTTAATTCTTTCTCTTTTCTTCCTCTTCTCCGTGTCCTCCGTGCCTCCGTGGTTAATTTCTAAACCCCGGCAGTATCCTTATGGCGCCAGTACGGCCACCAGGGCGGGGTGATCGGAATTGGGCGAGACCAGGTAGCCGGCTGACTGCACGGTGGTGCCCGGGCTGACGAAGATGTGATCGATCAGGTCGTTCAAGTCCAGGCCGGGCGCGTCCGGTGAACCGGCCAGGGCCCAGGCATCGTCCAGCGACTGGCGCGTAAGCCGGTACTGGTCGGTATCCAGGCTGAAATTGAAATCACCCATCGCGATCAGGTTATCCAGGCCCTGGCTCTCTTGCAGCACCTGCTGCTGCTGGATCATCGGCCCGTCGTTGCCCAGGTGGGTGACCAGGATATGATATTTTTTCGTCCCAACGGTGACCTGGGCCAGAATCGCCGCGGTCTGCTCGCCGCTGCTGTACATGTAGAAGGTGCGCGGGTTTTCAATCGGGTATTTGGAGAGCAAAGCGATGCCGAATGTGCCGGTCACCGTGCGCGGGCCGTAATATGCGTACATGTTCAGCCCGTCGGCAAAGGTGCGCACGATATCCGCGTTGCCGCCGGAAAAGCGGGCTACGTCGGATTCTTCCAGGCCGAGGATATCCGGGTCCTGTGTGCGGATCACGTCCAGTTGGCCGGCATAATTCCGCCGGCCGTCGGCCGAATAGCCCTGCTGGATGTTGTAGGTCATCACCCGCAGTGTGGCGGCGTCGCCGGGAGTGACCGACCGGGGCGCGGACAGGGTTACCCAGGCCACCGAGAATACCAGCAAGGCGGCCAGCGCCGGCAAGTAGATTGCCTTCAGCACTGGCAGGCCGGCGAAGGGCAGGCTTAACCGGCCGGCCAGGAGCGGCAGGGCCATGCCCAGGCAAGGCAGTAAAAAGGCCAGCCAGAAGCGGTCGCGGAACCAGGGCCCGACTACCGGAATGTAGTCATAGACGGTGGTGAACACCTGGGCCAACACGAAGATCAGGAAAAATAAGGCTGCCAGGCCGAAGGCCCCGCCGACCTGGCGCGGGGAGGGCCGGCGGCGGGCCAGCGCCAGGGCAAAGAAAGTGAAATCCAGCAGCACGATCGGGCTGAGCAGAACCATGAGGAACAACAAAACCAGCGCACCGGCGCTCGCCGGGTTCTGGTAAAGCGGAAAGGCCGCGCTGTTGGCGGGAAAGGCCACCTGCAGCCCCAGGATAGCGCCCACTCCGGCCAGGATGAAGACCGCGTTCCAGGCCAGGACCAGGCCGTGAGACAGCCGGCCTATTTTTGCGAAAGCCAGGGCGACAAAGTAGGCCAGCAGGCCGATGCTCAGCGTGATCAGCAGCCCAGGGTAGCTGGCCCCTGACCAGCGCGACAAAACGGTTGGGCTGAGGAAAGCAAAATAGATCAGCGCCAGCGAGCTGAACGTGCCCAGGCTGAGCGCCAGGACGCCGCCAAAGGTGTTTTTTTGCGGTTCCAGCGGAGCGGGGCTCGCCTGAGGCCGGCGGTCAACGAGCAGCAAGGCCAGCAGGAATACAGCCGCCAGGATCCAGGAAAACAATGGGAAGACCAGGGTCGGGTCGCTGCCGGCGCCCAGGCTGCGCAGAAAGATCGATAATGCCAGGGCAATCGCCAGGCCGGCGCCTATCTCCAGGGCGGTTGTGCCTGCCTCGATGCGCTGGCCGTCCTGCCCATAACCGGCCAGGGCGGCCGGCAAATAGAGCAGAATCAGCCCAACCCCGAGCCCGCAGGCGACCAGTTTCGGCCCGGCGGTCAACATGACCTCTGCGAAGCGCATCAAGGCCGCGCCGCCGGCCAGGGCCAGCAAAGCTCCTCGCGAAAAATTGCGCCGGAAAAGCAGCAGCAAGAAGGGAGAGAAGAAGAGCACGACACTGACCACCTCGGGCGGGATGTCCACACTGAGCAGGCCGAAGGTATAGATCGCTTCGATAAAGTCCGAAATCAGTTGGAAGAAGACCAGGAAAACCAGGCTATAAAACAGTATAGATACGAAAGAGTGCTTCTGCCGTTCCATGGTGTGCCTCGCTTGATGGGGGATGATTGCTGAAATTATGGGAAACTGCTCAGCCTATTAATTAACCCGAATTGGCGTTAGGGGTGTCTTAATCATCCCAAACGGTTCAAATCAGGGATTCTTTAACATAAGTTTGAGCAGCCAGAATAATTATAAGGGGTGTACCCATGATCAACGCAGTGAGATTACCCCAAAACATAACGGGTAAGCAACTCGAATTAGAGGTGTGTGCCTGGGCGTAGTCCAGGCACACACCTCTAATTCACAAACTTTTTAACTGAAGCCCGGATAGATACTACAAAACGACGCAGGCAGCGAATAAAAACCGCTGCCTGCGTCAGTTATGGGGATCGGAGAAATATATCTTCCGCGATAAAGCTGTATTCAATCGGCGCTGATGCGGGCCGAGCGACGCTGGTTCAGGCGGGTGAAAGCGGCCTGGGCCAGGCTATAGATCAAAATGATGCCAATAACACCGGCGAATTCCTTGAGCAGATCCTGCCAGGTAAAATGGCTGAAATCACGTGAATTGGGGAAGCCGTCATCCGAATTAGGGGCGCCAGGCGGCGGAGCGGGTCTTGGCCGGCCATTGTCCAGTCCCACGGGTCGCCGGTTACTCTGGTAGGCAGCCGGTGGATCGGGAAAAGCGCTCGTGGCCTGCTTTTCTCTGACGATCATGAAAATGCCCGCAGAGATCAACGCGGCGGCGACCAGGATGATCAGGAATCCTCCTAATGTGTTTATCAGTTCTTCTTTCATCGCGACTTATAACAGTTGCTGTCCTGTTGAATAATCCATTCTCTTACTTCGCTCAAAAAAGCCTTCTCCCAGTAGAGTAAGCCAGTAACAGTGTAAACGCCTTAGATGAAAAATGGATTAACACGGGTTACTACTCAGCCTGGTTCGGAAATTAAGGTTGTTTTTTGTGGTGACTGAGAAGTTACGAAGGCAGCCAATCCGTACCCAGGCTGCAATTTAATTAGCCTGGCAGGTGGGACAAAAGTAATTCGAACCGCCCAGGTAGGCCATTTTTTGAATTGGGCTATCGCACAGAGGGCAGGGCCGACCGACGGCTTTGGCGTCCATCAAGCGGACATACCCGCCGGGGTGGTCGTACAGGTCCACTTCGTCGTTGCGGCCGCCCGCGTCGATGCATTTCGTCAATGTTTCAGCGGTGGCATCGTAAAGCCGGTTGCGCCCAGCGCCATCCAGCTCGCCGATCGGCCGGCGCGGGTTCATGCCCGCCCGGAAGAGGATGTCCTGGGCGATGGCGTTGCCCAACCCGGGAATGAGCTGGTCCTGGACCAGCAGGCCCTTGACGCTGCGTTTCTCCCCTTCGAGCAGCGAGTCGATCAGTCCATTGAAGTATTCGCGGGTGAAGGCGGCCTCGTTGGGTGGGGTGCGCATATCGTGGATGTACTGGCGCTCCTGTTCCCGGCCGGTCTCGTACAATTCGTAGGCGCCCCACATTTGCGTCTTACCGGTCAGCATCGACCCGTCTGCGAAGGTGAGGAACAGGTGATATTTTTCGGGCGTGCTTTCGCCGGGTTGGTGGAAGATCAGCTTGCCGCCAAATTCGCCCAGCACCAGCAGGTAGTCGCTGTCCAGCGGGACGAACAGCCATTTTCCCCTGGAGTAGGCCCGGCCAATCGTTTTCCCGTGGGTAAGCGCCTCGAATTCCTCGTGGCTGTGGTTATACCAGACAAACTTATGGGGCGAATTACCCAACTGGCCCCGGGCGATAATCTTTCCGCTCAGGGTCTGGTTGATTTGCCGGGCCAGGGTAACGAGCTCGGGTATTTCGAACATTTTCCCCTCTCATTTCAAAGCAAAATCAACGGCTGCTTCGGCATGAATGCGAGTAGTATCGAACAATGGCACCGGGCTGTCTTCCGGCTTGACCAGCAGGCCGATCTCAGTACAGCCCAGGATGATCCCCTGGGCGCCTTGTGCGACCAGGTTGGCAATAACTTGTTGGTAGCTTTCTTTGGAGGCCGGGTTGATCACCCCGACCACCAGCTCACCGTAGATCACATCGTCCACCAGGGTGCGGCCTTCGGCGTCCGGGACGAGCACCTCCAGGCCATGATTTGTTTCCAGGCGGCCTTTGTAGAAGTCCTCCTCCATGGTGAAGCGCGTGCCCAGCAGGCCGACTTTGTGCAGCCCTTGCGCTTTGACCGCTTCGGCGGCCGCATCGGCGATGTGCAGGAGCGGGATCGAGACGCTTTCACTGACCTGGTCGGCCATTTTGTGCATGGTGTTGGTGCAGATGACCACGAAGTCGGCCCCACCTTTTTCCAGGCGCCGGGCAGCGTCGATCATGGCCTGGGTGGCCTCTTGCCAGCGGCCGCTGTGCTGCATGGTCTCGATTTCGGCAAAGTCCACCGAGTACATCAGGCACTGGGCCGAGTGCAGCCCGCCCAGGCGAGTATGGATTTCTTCGTTGATGATGCGGTAGTATTCGCTGGAGGATTCCCAGCTCATCCCGCCGATCAGGCCAAACGTTTTCATAATATTTCCTTGTAGATACCGGCATAAAGGGATAACTAATTCTATCATGGCGTAAAGAAGAATTCAGCGCAGAGGTAGAAGGAAGCGAACCACGGATGCACGGAGTTCACGGAGAGAAAATAAGGAAGAAGAAAACCACAGAGGACACAGAGTTCACAGAGAGAAGGCAGAAAAGAAGCGAAATTACTGTTTAGAAGAACAATTCCCAAAAGCGGATCAACCCGGTCCCTCGCAACCCGCGGCCAAAGCTGCTCTTCATAGATTAAACCGCTGAAGCGCAGAGGCCGCTGAGAAATGTGGGTGGGTGCAGGGCTAAACAACGCTGGCGAGCAAAGAGTAGATGTCCCGACCCGGGAATTGCCGTAACCCTTCCTCCGGGTATAGCGGTGGGTTACGGGCAAGGTTTCGTAGGTCTTTCCGTTGTGTAGGTCGCCGGCGTTATCAATTAGCCCTGCACCCACCCTACAGCGCTGCATCTACAAATACGCAAAAGCCTCACGTTTCGTCAGAGATTTTGACCTCCACCGGCAGACCCAGGAACTGGCCGTAGCGCTGGGCGGCTTCGATAAAGGCCTGGTGTTCCGCCGGACTGAAAGGGTGAAAGGGCAGGGCGGTGAGAGACACCCGGTTTTTCTTTATAGTACGCTTCCAGGTCCCGCGCAGGTGCCCATCGATAACGATGGTATGGTTAAAAAGCGGATTGCTGCGCGCATCCAGTTTGCCGTCATCCGATGGATCGTAGATGGCGCTGCGGTCGGTGTAACCGACCACATATTCGTCGTAATTGGGCAATAAAAACAACGCCGGTAAGGGTGGGCGGACCGGATCAACATCCCCGGCCAGCCAGTATTCCTGTCCGCCAAAAACATCCCGGGTCAGCTCGGAGCGGACCAGCTCGAGCCCGGCGCGAGCGTCTGCCACGGCCAGGCCCGACCACCAACTGTAGTCCTTCTGCGTGGCGGGCCCACGGCTGTGAAAATATCGCCGGGTGAGTTCGGCCAGGGCTTGATCCGGCGCTAATTCACGAGATTGAGGAGCACGTTCATCTAGTAGGGCGTAGGTGTGCTCTTTACCGCGCAGCCCGCCGCTGCAAATGACCGCATCGAGTTCGGCTCGCAGGACGATCAAGGTATAGCGCAGCGGGTCCGTGGCGGTGATACCGGCCTCTTGCAATGCACAAATCAGCTCTGCGCGGGTGAGCAATTTCCCGCCTCGCAGAGCCTTTTCCAGCACAGAATCGCTGTGGGAAAACACCGTATCATCCAGCTCGAGCCGGCGGTAATAATAGGCGTTGGCCGCATTGACCCGGGGAGCGGTTAGTTTGAGGATCCAGCGCACATCACTGGGGGTAACGAAGTGCCAGGTCGGCCGTAGAGTGTGCAATCGCAAGATTTTTCCATCTGCCAAAGCCTGGTCGATAGCGGCATCGGTCAGGTGGGTAGCTCGCTGGGCCAGGGCCCATTTGGCCCCAGGATAATCTTGCGCCTGGATGGCGCCCATCCAAGATACAACATCCACAGGATTTTCGCAGGACGGATTTGTAATCCGTTGGCTGGAGAGGCGTAATTGGATAAGTCTTTGTTCGGTCAGGGTTTCAGGTTTCATATTCGCTCAACCGGGCCAAATTAAACTATTTATGTCTTCTTTGCAGTATACCAAAAATGGGTCGTGCCCGCTTGTGGGCCATGCGGATCCGGTTTGAGCGCGAATAGCCCTGGCGAACTTTTTCCAATAGATCCAAACCGGGCCAGGGAAGAGGTTCGCCGCTATAATGGGTATGATCCATTCAGGGCAGCCCCTGGCCTGGGCAAGGATGTCTCGCGCGTAGCGGACCCAGGGAAGGATTTGCCCTCTGGCAGCGCGATACTTTAGCGGCAAGGAATTTTGAGAATATTGACAACGAAATCGGCTCAACAAAACCCAGGCACCCAGATCCAAGACGGCCAGGATAATTCCCGGCGGCAAAACAAGGTATCTTTGCTGGGCAGGATTGTGCACTTCCTGTCCTACCGGCAAGTTCGCGACCCGGTCAGCGGCTACACCCACCTGGCGGCAGCCATCCTGGCTGTGATCGGGACGGTCTATTTGATCGCCGCCGGCCATGACACCCTGTTGAAGGTCGTTTCCCTGGCCGTCTATGGGGCCAGCCTGGTGCTGCTCTACACGGCCAGCGCGGTGTATCACCTGGCCAATGTCTCCCCGCCTGTGCTGTTACGCCTGCGCAAATTCGATCATTCGGCTATATACCTGTTGATTGCCGGATCGTACACACCTATTTGCCTGTTTTATTTCCACGGGTTTTATCGCTGGGGCCTGCCGGCCATCGTTTGGGCACTGGCAGTCATCGGTATCGCCATCAAGCTGTTTGTCATCAATGCGCCGCGTTGGATCACCGCCGGTGCCTACCTGGTGATGGGCTGGCTGTGTGTTCTGGCTGTTCCCCAGATGATTACAGATATGCCCGCGCCGGCCCTGGCCTGGCTGGCAGCCGGCGGTTTGATCTATACCCTGGGGGCGCTGGTCTATGTGATCAAAAAACCGGATCCGTTCCCTGGTGTGTTTGGCTTCCACGAAATCTGGCATATTTTCGTGATTTTGGGCAGCCTGTGCCAGTATATCGCCGTGGCAAGTTATGTGGTCCGTTAATAAATCGATGTGTTTCCGGTGAAGAATTTCAACGTTAATGCAACATTAAATTGTGTGACTTTTCGGTACAATAGAACCTGGGACGGGAAACAGTTTTCCAGGGTTTGGAATTAATGAAAAAGTCCTATATCATCATTATTGTTAGCTTCGCTCTAGCTTTTTTTGGGCTGGCCTTGTCTGCCTTCGGACGACCGGTTCCCTTCACGTTTGCCTATGCCGGCCGGCCCGGCCCATCCATCTCCATGGGCCTGATCCAGGCTTCCGCGGCGGATATTTCGCCGACCGATCCGGCGCCGCAAGTTGTGGTTGGCAGCTTACCGGCAACACGAGGAAGTTTGCATGACCTGGATGCGTTGTTCGGTTCGTTAGCCACCCTGCGATGGGTGATTTTTGGGGCGATTGGGATCATCCTGGCGCTGGGTATCACCCTGGCCTGGGTCTGGATCCTGCGACGGCAGGTCAACCGGCGCACGGCGGCTTTGCTGCATAGTGAAGATAAGTACCGCCAGTTGATCGAAAATGCAACCGAAGGAATTGCGATTTCATGCGGCGACCTGTTGGTGTTTGCCAACCGGGCGGCTGCGGTGATTACCGGTTACAGCGTAGAGGAATTGATCGGGCGGAGGTTTGCCGAACTGGTCCACCCGGATGATACCGCCCTGGTACTGACCCGCTATCAGCGACTGCTGCGCGGCGAAAACCTGCCGGAGTTTACCTTGATGCGCATGCTGACCCGGTCGAAAGATATCCGCTGGGTGCAAATGCGTTCGGCAATTATGGAGTGGGACGGCCAACCGGCTGCGATGGACATGCTGATCGATGTGACCGAGCGGCGCAAGGCCGAAGAGCAGGCCCAACAACAAATTCGCCACATGGCGGCTCTGCGGGCGGTCGATATGGCCATCGCCGCCAGTATGGATTTGCCTCTGACCCTGCGGGTGCTGCTCGAGCAGATCACCGGGCAACTGGCGGTGGATGCCGCCAGCATCTTGCTGCTCGATAACGAAGCGCAATTCCTGGTGTACGAGGCCGGCCAGGGATTTCGCAGCGGCTACCCGCGCGATACCCGCCTGTCGGTCGGGTTGAGCCTGCCCGGGCAGGCTGTTCTGCAGCATCGATTGATCCGGATCGCCGATATGGCGCTGGTCAAGGATCCCTTCTGGACCCAGGACCGTATCCAAAAAGAAGGCATCAACTCGTACATCGGCCTGCCTTTGATTTCCAAGGGCTCGGTATTGGGCGTGCTGGAACTGTTCAACCGGTCGCTCCTGGGCAGCGAGCCGGCCTGGATGAATTTTCTGGAAGCACTGGGTAACCAGGCGGCCATCGCCATCGATAATGCCAGCTTATTGAAAGACCTGCACTCGGCCAACCTGGAATTGACCCTGGCTTACGATGCGACGATTACCGGCTGGGCGCGGGCACTGGAATTGCGGGATGGCGAGACCGAGGGCCATTCGCAGCGGGTGGCCGAGATGGCCGTTGAGTTGGCCAGCTCGATGGGGCTGCATGGAGAGGTATTGGTTCAAATCCGGCGAGGCGCACTGCTGCACGATATCGGCAAGATGGCCATACCGGATCGGGTCTTGAAGAAGCGCGACAACCTGGACGAGGAAGAGTGGGAAGTGATGCGCAAACACCCGGTTTATGCCTATGAATTGCTTTCGACGATCGAGTTCTTGCGGCCGGCCATCGACATTCCTTACGGACACCACGAATGGTGGAACGGCAGCGGTTACCCGCGCAAGTTAACCGGCGAAACGATCCCGCTGCCCGCGCGGATTTTTTCGGTGGTGGACGTGTGGGATGCGCTGATCCACGACCGCCATTACCATAAAGGTTGGACGGCGGTGGATGCGCTCAAAGAAATCCGCTCCTTGAGCGGCGTGCAGTTCGATCCGCATGTGGTGGAGGCGTTTTGCGATATGATCAACCGCGGGCGGTTCTGGCCGGAAGAGAAGTGAGCGGGAGCGGTTTTTCGCGGCTGCGGTTGACCAGGTAGATGCCGCCCAGTACGACCAGCCCGCCCAGGATTTGGGAGAGGGTCAGGTTTTCGCTGGCGAAGGGAATGGCTAACAGGGCGGTCAGCACCGGCTGGGAGATCATGGTGGGCGAGACAATCGAGGCCGGCAGGTGGCCTAAGGCGTAGGCGGTGGAAAAATAGCCGATCACCTGCGAGATCAGACCGGCGGCCAGGAATACCAGGTAGGTTCGGCCGGAGTAGCCCACCAGGGCCTTGCCCTGGGCCAGGTTGATGCCCAGCAGTACCAGGCTGCACACCGCCGTAATAATAAAGACGTAGGTGATGGTGGAGAAATGCTCGCGCCCGCGTTGGGTGACGAGGAAATAGCCGCCGTAGAACAGGCTGGAGGTGAGCGCAAGCAGGTTGCCGCCGTTTAACTGCGGGCGGGCGATAAAGTCGCTGCCCAGCACCACGGCTGCCCCGCCAAGCGCCATGGCCAGGCCCAGCCAGAAGCCGCCCGGCAGGTGCTCACGCCAGACCAGCATGGCGATCAACGCGACCCACAGCGGAGCCAGGTTGTTCAGCAGGGTGGCGTTGGCAACCCGGGTGGATTCGATGGCGGTGGCCCAGGTGGCATGGTCCATCGAGGTGAGCAGGCCGCCGATCAGGGGCAGGAACAGCCAGCGCTGGTCAATGTGGCGCTGTTCGACCGGCTGGCGCAGGTAGAACGGCAGAAAGGCTATCGCACCGATGGTCATGCGGTAGAAAGTGGTCACCGTGCCGGGTGCGTCGGCCCAGCGGATGAAGAGCGAGGAAAAGGTCAGCGCCAGAACGGCAGCCGCCAGGGCAAGGTAAGGCAGGATGCGCTCTTTGGACGGCATAGGTTACCAGCGAGCCAGGAGAGCGGGGAGTTCTGCCAGGGTAGCGATGGTCGCTTCGGGGCGGATGGTATCAAGATGGTCGCGGTTGGCGGGCGTATTGGCCCGGCAGGTGATCCACACGCTGTGGATGCCGGCCTGGTTGGCGCCCAGAATGTCGGCACCCAGGGTATCGCCGACCATGGCCATTTCCTGTGGGCTGGCCTGGAAATAATCCACTGCCAGGTTGAATATTTTGGGATGGGGTTTGCGATAGCCCACCGCGGCCGAGATCCAGATCTTCTCGAAATACTTGCGCAGGTCGCATTTATCCAGCAGGGCGTCTACATCCCCAGAATCGCCGGCGTTTGAAATCATGCCCAGGCGGTACCCCCGGCGGAGCAGCTCTTCCAGGGTTTCGACCGCATCCGCTTCCAGGTTCCAGTGCGATTGGGTGACGGCGTACATCGCGTCGAGAGCATCCCGCAAGTGTTGGGGCGGCATTTTGGGGTAGCCGTAATCGTTGAGGATGATCCGCAGGATGTAGCCGGTCGTATATTCAATGAACTCAGTCTCGCGTTGACTGTAATAGTCTTCGATGCGGCGACGGAAATCGGCCATGAACTGGTCTTTATCCAGGGTGTAGCCGTTGGCGGCCAGGCTGACGAACATGGCCTGATAGGCCTGGTCGAGAGCCTGGGGCATAGGCGCGTCGAAGTATATGAGGGTGCTGCCGAGGTCGAACAGTACGGTCTTGATCATTGCAGTGAAGGTTTATTTCTGGAAAATATGGGCCGGGGCGATTCGCAATCACAGGCTACAACCGGCAGGGACGAAGTTCCACGTGTGCGGTTGCAAAGTCGAACCAGGCCGGCGGTTTTAGTACCCCAATTCGGGTTCGAATTTGTTGTACAGCGGCGTGCCGGTGATGTAGCGCTTTAAATTTCCGGCGAACAGCTCGATGGCGCGCTGGTTGTATTTTGGGCTGATCCCCGAGATATGGGGGGTCAGGATGACGTTGGGGAGCTTCCAGAACGGGCTGTTGGGCGGCAGCGGCTCTTCGGCGAATACATCCAGGGCGGCGCCGGCGATTTTTTTGTCCTGCAAAGCCGCCAGCAAAGCCTGCGATTCGACGATGCCGCCCCGGCTGACATCCACCAGGAAGGCGGAAGGTTTAAGCACGGCCAGTTCTTCTTCGCCGATCAAGCCGCGGGTCGCCGCTGTCAGCGGCACACAGACCAGGACGAAATCGCATTCCTTGAACATGGATTGTATGGCCTGGAAGGGGTACAGCCGGTGGAAGAAGGCGCCTTCCGGGTCGCCCATGCCTTCGGGCATGTAGCCGCTGTCCTGCGGGTGCATGGCGTCGTGCTTGGCTGCCAGGATGCGTACGTTGAACGGCTGCAGCATGCGGGCCAGCTCGCGGCCGATGCTGCCGTAGCCAACGATGCCAACCGTACTGTCGCGCAGCTCGGTGGGCTTCAGGCGGTCCCACTTGTCGGCCGGCCAGCCGGCTTTGGTCTGGTTGGTGTGCATCTCGGGGATCTTGTGGCCCAGGGCCATCATCATCATCATGGCGTATTCGGCTACCTGGGGAGCGGCGGCACCGCTGAGGGTGGTGAAGTCGATTTCGTGGTGCTGGAGTAATGTGTTGCCGGTAATGTGGTCGATTCCGGCGTAATGGAACTGCACCCAACGCAGGTTGGTGGCATCTTCCGGTGCGGGCAGTACCCGGTCGGTATACAGGACTTCCACCTGTTTCCAGGTTTCCGGCGGGATATCGTCGGTGTTGCGCGCCGGGATGACCTGGATGTGAAGACGCGGGGAAACTTGCTTGATCTTTTCGAGCAAGTCCTCCGGAAATGGCAAGGTAATCATTACATTAATAAAATTTGTACTCATTTTTGCAGGCTTTCAAGGTTTTGATTGGGTATATTATACCGTCAATGGAGTGGGCATCCCGTAGTGTGTGGGTTTTGGCGGTAAAGCCAGCGATTAATTCCATCGGAAAACGTGTATCCCGGACGAACGTTAATTTTTATGAATCCTTAAAGAATTTAAAGCGAGTTTTGGAAAATGGCGTACAATTTTATATATGGTCCGATAAGGGGCCGCCACAAAAAGGTCGAGCCATAACTGCCCTCATCGCGAAAATGCTGCCTTTGGTTTGGTGTAAAGGGTGAAAAGGATCAACAATGGAACCAACGCCGGATGGCTTGTTTTCGGTATTCGAGGGTTGGGATGGTTACCAGACCAGCATCGTCCTCGCGATTACCCCTTTGAGCAAGGAGCAGTTGGCCTGGCGGCCAGCTCCAAACTTGCGCTCGGTAGGTGAGCTTGTCCGTCATATCGCTTTGGGGCGCATCAATTGGTTTGTGCGCATGGATGCGCCGGGCAGCAAAGACGTCGCCGCGCGCATCCCGGCCTGGGACGAAGATAAACACGGTAATCGTTACGTGGTCGAAGATTCCGTGCCGGTTACCGACCAGACGGACGGGCTGGTCCAGTGGCTGGAGACAACCTGGAAGATGATCGATCTTACCTTGCATACCTGGGCGGTGGCCGACCTGGCCGAAACATACCGGCATACCTGGCGAGGAAAAACTTATTTACTCTCGCGCCAATGGACCACCTGGCGGGTCATGTCGCACGACATCCATCACGGCGGCGAGTTAGCGCTCATGCTGGGCATGCAGGGGGTTGAAATGTACGAGTTAGGCGACCTGGGCGGTCACATCATCGAGCCGCCCCTGGTGGATTGAAGCCTGAACGGATTTATCTACTGCAATTCCGGGCAGGCATTTGGGATGGGTTGAGTAAATTATAGAATTTGGTGTTGAGCCAATCGAGCAACGGATTGGAGGAATTGATCGCGTCTTTATCCGGGGCCAATAAATTTGTCAAAATTGAGGCGGTTCCATTCGGCTCTGTAGATGGCATCGAGACCAGGAGTGTTAGTGGAGAAATCGAATCTTGAACGGTTGAAGCTTGAGCTATATTCGAGAAGTCGCAAACAATTTGAGATAATGATGGATCGGTTTTAGCGGCTGGCTGAGGCAGAAAATTTCCCACGCAAAGCATTAACGAAAGCGCGGCCAGAATTCCAAAAAGAATTGTATGTATTTTTTCAAGCATATTCGAGGATATCCTTCGGATGTCACTTTTCGCTGTCCCCCGGAACATCTCTATTTACAATTATAATTTTTTTATATAAAAATACTTAAGCATTAAATTACCAAAAACTCGTTATATTATTCACAATTCTTCCCGCTGGAAGGCATTTTTATACCGCCTCCAAAGGCAAAATTTTACTTATCGGGCCGATTGTGGTACACTCCATCTTCGTGTGTGTCACGAAACTATATTCATCGTGCACACCACTGGGCTGAGGTTCGCCTTGGCCCAAATTTGTGCCTAAAGGAACCTTGTGTGAATTTCGAAACGTTTAATTTTCACCCGCAAATTAATGCGGGTATTTCTGCTGCAAATTATTCCACCCCTACTCCAATCCAAAGTAAAACCATCCCGGCTATTATGCAGGGACGCGATGTGATTGGTCTGGCCCAAACCGGGACCGGAAAGACCGCGGCTTTTGTATTACCCATCTTGCAACGCCTGATGGATAGGCCACGCGGTAAACTGCGTGTGCTCGTTCTCTCGCCTACCCGCGAGCTGGCTGAACAAACTCATGTGGCTATTGGCGAGTTAGGGCGTAAAACCGGCCTGCATAGCATTACCCTGTACGGTGGGGTCAGCCCCCGGCCGCAGATTGCGGGGTTGAAGCGCGGCGTGGAAATCGCTGTGGCCTGCCCGGGAAGACTGCTGGACCTGATGGGCCAGCGTATCGTTGACCTTTCGCGCGTAGAAGTGCTGGTCATCGATGAGGCGGACCAGATGTTCGATATGGGCTTTTTACCCGACATCCGCCGGATCGTAGCCACGCTGCCCAAATCACGCCAGACACTGCTGTTCTCGGCTACCATGCCCAAATCGATCCGCGCCCTGGCAACTGATTTCTTGCATGAACCCGAGACGGTCGAAATGGACATCGATCATCCGATCGAGACGGTCAGTCACGCCATTTTCAACGTCGATCAGACCCGCAAGACCGAGATGCTATTGAACCTGTTGGGCCAACCGGGCGTTGGGCAGGTGTTGGTATTCACCCGCACCAAGTACCGTGCCAAGAAATTGGCCGACCAGTTGAGCAAAGCCGGGCTTTCGGCTACCTCTCTGCAAGGGAACCTGTCGCAAAACCGCCGGCAGGAAGCTATGGACCGCTTCCGCAGCGGGCGGGTGCGCGTGCTGGTGGCGACCGACATTGCCGCCCGTGGGATCGATGTTTCGCGTATTTCGCACGTCATCAATTTCGATATGCCGGATACCGCAGAGGCTTATACCCATCGGATCGGCCGCACCGGGCGGATGATGCAGGTCGGGACCGCTTTTTCGCTGGTCACCCGCGAGGATCTGCCCATGGTGCGTACCATCGAGCGCCTGTTGGAGCATCCCTTGGAACGGCGCCAGTTGGACGGGTTTGTTGAACTACCGCAGCATAGCCAGCCCAAACCGCAACAGCGTATCCAGGCCAATTCGCCGCAGCATACCCACTCCCAGGCCAAGCCGCAGCAAAACACCCAGGTCAAGCGGCGCCCGCAAGCCGTCTGAGCGCGAATATTCATGTTTGATTATGGAGCCCGGCTTTCTAAGCCGGGAAAGCGTTTGGCTTAGGAGTCCCTGCGGTTGAACCATGGGGCATTGACCTGGCCGGCGGCAGCAAAAGCTGCACCTACCAGAACACGAAGACCCACCTGCGTGGGTCTCTCTTTTGGCAAGGGCCTGATCCCGTAGCCGGAATATTGCCTGGCAGGCTGGAGAATTGCCCTCACCCCGGCCCTCTCCCAGCGGCCAGGGCTTGTTACAGATCGGCGTAATCCACTCCCCTCCCCGCGAACCAGGAAAAGCCCGACCCAGGCGCTATTGAGCGGGGAGGGGCTGGGGGAGAGGAATAGATTGTGGCTTGGCTTGGGCCTCTGACCTGGCCGGTGGCAGCTAAAGCTGCACCTACGAGAACACAAAGACCCACCTGCGTGGGTCTCTCTTTTGGCAAGGGCCTGATCCCGTAGCCGGAATATTGCCTGGCAGGCTGGAGAAATGCCCTCACCCCGGCCCTCTCCCAGCGGCCAGCGCCGGTTACGGATCGGCGTAATCCGCCGGGAGAGGGAGAAGAAATTCAGAAGGATAGGGGCCGGAGGCCCCTATCCTCTGAAATCCACTCCCCTCCCCGCGAACCAGGAAATGCCCGACCCAGGCGCTATTGAGCGGGGAGGGGCAGGGGGAGGGGAATGGATTGTGGCTTGGCTGGTGCCTCTGATTGGGCTAGTGGCAGCAAAAGCTGCACCTACGAGAACACAAAGACCCACCTGCGTGGGTCTCTCTTTGGGTGGGAGCCGTTCTCACTGCTAAGGTTCTGGGCGGGCTGCGTTTTCTCGGGTTGGAAACCCGAGCTGCTTCGGCCAAACACCAGATTGAACCACCGAGTGAGATTAGGTTTGGTGTCGTCCAGGCTGAAAAGGGAGCCCCACGAAGGTGGGGCTTTGTGCATTTTTAGGTGCAGCTTTAGCTGCTTTCTTGTTCGGAGTGAAAGCAAATGGCGGTCCCGCTACCCGGTAACATCGGTTCGAGCAATGGACCCCAAAATAACGATTTGCTTTACATCATCCGTATCGAATTCTGACCGGTGATCTCGCAGGGTCGCGATTCCCTTGCCCCACCTCATATTCCTATTCCCTAATCTCTAATCTCTTTTCACTAATCTCCTTCCCCTACAAATAAATCCCTTGCGGATCCAGCTCTTCGCGCAGGATGCGCAGCTCTTCGGCGGTAGGGGGTTCGGTAGTGCGCAGGCTGCCGGCGACTTTCAACGGCCAGCCGGTATTCTGGCGGGCCTGTTCGGCGGTCACGCCCGGGTGGAGGGCCGTCAGGACCAGCTCTCCCTGCGGATCCGGCTCGAGGATGCCCAGGTCGGTCACCACCGCCTGGGGGCCCTTACCGCGCACCTGGGCCTGCTCGCGCTGATCGCCGCCGTCCAGGTAGCCGGCCGAGGTGCGAAAATCGACTCGCTCGGGGAAACGTCGCTTCTGATGCGGCGTGATGATGTAACAGCGGTTGGCCCAGGCCGCGATCTCCATCGAGCCGCCCGAGCCGGGCAGGCGCACCTTGGGATGGTCGTAGTCGCCGATCACGGTCGCGTTGATGTTGCCGTAGCGGTCGATTTGAGCGCCGCCCAGGAAGCCCACGTCCACGTTGCCGCGCTGCAGGTAAAAACTGAAGATGTCGTACATGCTGCACACCGAGGCCGCCCCCGAGACCAGGGTGGGGTCGCCAATCGAAAGCGGCAGGCGGGCCGGCCGGGCGCCGATCACCCCGGCTTCGTAAATCATGACCAGGTTGGGGGCGTGGGTGCGGCGGGCCAGGTTGCAGGCCAGGTTGGGCACGCCCACACCGACGAAAACCTTGTCGCCATCGCGCAGCAGGCGCGCGGCATTGACCGTCATCAATTCGGAGGATTTGTATTCCATCTCAATAGGCTCCATAGTTGACCGGGGTGCTGAGATAGGGTTTGACTTTCAAGCGTTCGTGGGTCTCGCTGCCCAATTTTTGCCAGTATTCGTACCGGTCGCGGACCCCGTACACCCATTCGTCCAGCCATTTCTGAGTCGAACTCGCGTGTCTCGCTGATCTTGTCCCATTCCAGGTAAAAATCGTTATCGCGGTCGTAATAGCCCTGGGTGTAGGAGGGGTGGGCGGCGTAAGGCACGGCACATACGGCCGAGACGATGAACTCGGGGATCAAGGTGCGGTTGGGGTCCGAGCGGATGACCTCTTCGTCCACAATCTCTTCGGCGGTCAGGATGACGTGTTTGGCGGCGAAAGCGGCCTCTTTTTGCTCGCCGATAATGCCCCAGATATGGGCATTGCCGCTGCGGTCGGCCCGCTGGACGTGCACAATGGCTACGTCCGGGTGGAGCGGGGGTACGGTGACCACTTCCTGGCCGGTGTATGGGTCGCGGATGCGGCGGAAGTTGGGGTTGGCTTTTTCCAGGTCGCCGGCGGCGGTGGGCATCATGGGAATAAAGGGCAGGCCGCTGGCGCCGGCCTGCAGGCGCGAGATCATGCTGAAATGCGAATATTCCTCCCATTCCAGCCGGCCGGCCTCGATTTCGGCCCGGACGGTGCGCAGCGAGCCCACGCCGGGGTTGCCGATGTAGGAGAAAATGATCTTACGGGCGCAGCCGGCCGCGACCATCTGGTCGTAGAGCAGGTCGGGAGTGGCCCGCGCCAGGGTAAGGTCCTTGCGGCCCTGGCGGATGATCTCGTGCCCGGCCGCGAAGGGGATCAGGTGGGTAAACCCGGCGGCGTAAACACTATCGCCATCGTGGACATATTGTTGGATGGCCTCGCTCAAAGAACACAACTTGGACATAAATTGAAATCACCATGAGTGGGATGGTCGAGCGTTACGATACCATTATAGATCAATATTGTGACCCGGCAATGACACCGGCAATGCTGCTCCGTTTTGGCTATAATTGGGTCCAGGAGGCTTGTCCATGGCTGCTCTTGATGCTTACGAAACCGATGTATTTCCAACGGCGGGCGGAGATTTACGAATATATTTCTTCGGCCACGCCAGTTTGTTATTTGTATTCAATGGCCTGAACTTCTACGCCGATCCGTTCAGCCGGGTGGCTGATTTCAAGGGGTTCCCGCCGGCGGACGTGGTCTTTTTGACCCACGAGCACGGCGATCACCTCGACCCGAATGCCCTGGCGCCTATCCGTACCCCGCAGACCCAGTTTGTGCTGACCGAAACCTGCGCCAGACAGATCAGCGGCGGGATGGTGATGCACAACGGGGACGAGGGCACGGTCAAGGGAGTAAAAATACGGGCGGTGCCGGCCTACAACCTGGTTCACATGCGCGAACCCGGTCTGCCTTACCATCCCAAAGGGTCCGGCAATGGCTATGTGCTCAGCTTTGCCGATTGTCAGGTTTACCTGGCCGGCGACACCGAGAATATCCCCGAGATGAAGGACCTGCAGGATATCGACGTGGCCTTTCTGCCGATGAACCTGCCCTATACCATGACGCCTGAAATGACGGCCGAGGCGGCCCGCTATTTCCATCCGGCCATCCTCTACCCGTATCATTACGGCGATACCGATACCTCCCGGCTGACCGCACTGCTGGCCAACGAGCCGGGCATCGAAGTGCGCATCCGCAAGCTGGCCTGAATCCATGAAGAAAATTGCACTCGAATCAACCCTGATCACCCACGGCTTTCCCAAGCCGACCAACCTGGAAGTGGCCATGCGCCTGGAGGAAACCGCGCGCAAAATGGACTGCCAGCCGCAGACCATCGCCATCATCGCCGGCGAGGTGCGGGTGGGACTGACGCCTGACGAAATCACCGCCCTGGCCGACCACGCGGACGTCCTCAAGGCCGGCGTACGTGAGCTGCCGATCGTAATCGCCCAGCGCAGGTGGGCCTCCACCACGGTCAGCGCTACCATGCGCATCGCGGCCGAACGAGGCATCCCGGTCTTCGCCACCGGCGGGATCGGCGGGGTACACCCGGGCCGCTGGGACGTCTCACAGGATATCCTGGAGCTCTCGCGCACGCCGGTTGTGGTGATCAGTGCCGGGCCGAAGGCCATCCTCGACCTGCCCGGCACGGCCGAGATGCTGGAGACCTTCGGGGTCACGGTTGTGGGCTACCAGACCGACACGATGCCGGCTTTTTATACCCGTAGCTGTGGGCTGCCCATCCCGCGCGTAGAAAACGCCGCTGAAATCGCGGCGATTTACAGCGCGGCCCGCCAGCACAACCTGCCTGGAGCGCTGCTGGTCTTAAACCCCATCCCGCCCGAATATGAAATCGCTGAAGAGGAAATCAACGTCTGGCGCGACCGCGCTCTGGCCGATCTGCAAACGGCCGGGATCAGTGGCAAGGGGGTAACGCCCTTCCTGTTGTCCCGCATGGCCGATTTATCCGCCGGTAAGACGGTGACGGCCAATATTCAGTTGATCCAGAACAACGTGGTGTTGGGCTGCCAGATCTTGCAGGCACTGGAGATGATCGAATGAGTACTCGCCTTGCCGTAATCAGTTTGTGGGCCGAGGATGTGCCGAAAACGGCCCATTTTTACCGGGACGTGATTGGGTTGTATCTGCTGCCTCAACATGGCGACCGCCCGCATTTCGACCTGGGCGGCAGCTACCTGACGATCCTTTCGGGCAAGCCGGCCGTGGTCCAGGATGCGACCCCGGCCCGTTTCCCGGTGGTGGCATTCCAGGTGGATAACCTGGATAAGTCAGTTGAAAAATTGACCGCCAACCATATCGACCTGCCCTGGGGCATCGAGCAGGATCAGGCTTCGCGCTGGGTCATGTTTTATGACCCGGCCGGTAACCTGATCGAGTTGGTGCAATTTGGGCGGGGGTAGCGGTTAGCTTTTAGCTCTTAGCCCCTCTCCCGTTTCTGGGAGAGGGGTTGGGGTGAGGGAAAACCGCTGTGGCGTAGAGCCCTGGGAAGGTTTATAACCTATGTATAACCATAGCATTGCTCGTGCCAACGCCGCTGAACGCAACCTCCAGGCTAACCGCTAACGGCTAACTGCTAAAAGCTAATTGCCAAAAGCTAACTGCTAAAAGCTAACCGCTAACATGACCCTTTTGGATTTTGAATCAATCGCCGCCTGGCGCGACTGGCTGGAGCAAAACCATGGCACCGCCGGTGAGGTCTGGCTGGTCTATTATAAGAAGGGCTGCGGCAGGCCGGGCCTGGACTACCTGGAGACCGTGGACGAGGCCCTGTGTTTCGGCTGGATCGACAGCCAGATCCGGAGGGTGGATGAGCAGCGCTACGCCCGCAAATTCACTCCGCGCAAGGCGGCCAGCAAATGGTCAACGGATAACCGGAGGCGGGCGGAGGAATTGATCCAGGCCGGCCGGATGACCCCCGCCGGCCTGGCCGCGTTCGAAGCCGCCCGGGGGAGGGAGTGATTAGCTGTTAGCTGTTAGCGGTTAGCATTTGGCTATTAGCTTAGCCCCTCTCCCGTTTTTGGGAGAGGGGTTGGGGTGAGGGCGGGCCCGTGCCGGCCGGGCGCCTGTTGTTGGGTTACGGGCAAAGCCCGGTAAAAGCGAAAGCCTCTTCGCATGCCGGCGGAATAAATGAGCCCGCAACCCAACCTACCGCAATCCGCCAACAGCTAAGAGCTAATCGCTAACAGCTAACAGCCACAGTGGTAACATTGGGGAAAATACCACACCAAGGAGCATCGATGGCGAATTCATGGGAAGTATCGCCCTGGGTAGAGGCGCACCGCGACCGGATCAGCTTTGGGCTGCAAGCCTTTGCCCGGCGGAACAGCCAGACCCCCCAAGAAGATTTACTGGCCGCCGGACAGCTTGCCGAAGCGGTCGGCCTGGACGCCTTCTTCACCGGCGACCACCCCAGCCGCTCACTGGACGCCTGGATGCACCTGGCCGCCCTGGCGGTGCTGACCAAACGCATTTACCTCGGCTCGATCGTCAACTGCGTCTTTTACCGGCACCCACTCATGCTGGCCCGCCTGGCCGCCGATCTGGATAACCTCAGCCAGGGGCGGGCCTTGCTGGGATTGGGCATCGGCTGGGATGAGAAGGAGTTCGCCAGCCTGTCGGTGCCCTTCCAGCCCGCCCGGCAGCGCCAGGCCGGCCTGGAGGAAGCCCTGGCGATCATCCAGGGCGCCTGGGGAGACGAGCCGTTTACCCTGAAGGGGCAGACTTTTCAGGCGGTTAACGCCCAGGTCCGGCCGGCTCCGCTGCAGCGACCACACCCGCCGATCCTGATCGCCGGCGGCGGTGAAAAGACGACCCTGCGCCAGGTGGCTCAGTTTGGCGATGCCTGCAACTTTACCGCTCTTGATTTCGCCAGCGGGGTACACACACCGGATGATGTGCGCCGGAAGCTGGCCATCCTACGCCAGCACTGCGACCGTATCGGCCGGCCGTATGAGACCATCCTGCGTACCCATATGACCGGTTGGTTGATCCTGGCCCCGGACGAGGCCAGCCTGGCAGAGAAAGTCCATCGCTATTTCCCCGAAGGGATCGAGCAGCGCTTTTCGGGAGCCTGGCGCGGATTTGCCGTAGCGGCCACCCCCGAGCAAGCTGTGCGTTGTTACCAGGGCCTGGCGGATGCCGGTATCCAATATTTCGTCGTCCAGACCTCCGACGCGGCCGATGAAGAGACCATCCGGCTGCTGGCCGGACAGGTAGCCCCGCAAATAAAATGAGCTTTCAAGACCATTTTTCGCAATTGGCCGGGAATTATTCCCGCTATCGCCCGCATTATCCGCCGGCCTTGTTTGCTTACCTGGCCTCGCTTACCCCGGCCCACGAGCTGGCCTGGGACTGCGGCACCGGCAATGGCCAGGCCGCCATCGGGCTGGCGCCGCACTTCGAGCGCGTCTTTGCTACCGACGCCAGCCGGGAACAGATCCGCCGGGCGCAGCCTCACCCAGGGGTGGAATACCAGGTCGGCCCGGCCGAAAAGGCTGCCCTGCCGGACGCGTGCTGCGACCTGGTCACGGTAGCCATCGCCGTGCACTGGTTCGACCACGACCGCTTCTACCCAGAAGTCAAGCGAGTGTTGAAGCCAGGCGGAGCCCTGGCGGTGTGGGGCTACAGTTTCCCGCGCATCGGCCCCGAAATCGACCAGGTGACCCTGGATTATCACAACCGGGTGTTGGCCGATTACTGGCCCGAGCGCTACCATTATGTAGCCGAAAGTTATCGCACTCTGCCCTTCCCGTTTGCAGAAGTGGCACCGCCTGCGCTGGGGATGCAGGCCGATTGGACCCTGGACCAATTCTGCGGGTTTCTATCCAGTTGGTCAGCTTCGCAGCGTTATCTGGAGCAGACCGGCTGGCATCCCCTGGAAGAAATTTGGGAACCCCTGGCCGGGTTATGGGGCGATCCGGCCCGCCCTCGCCAGGTGACCTGGCAGATTTATATGCGCGTGGGGAAAAGATAGCCAAAAAGGTTTTCGTAGCCCGGCTTTCAAAGCCGGGAGAGCGTTTGGTATGCGAATCGCTGAGGTAGAAAACGGGGCATTGACCCGGCCGTAGCAGTTGAAACTGCACCTACAAGGACACAAAGACCCACCTGCGTGGGTCTCCTTATTGTCAGAAGCTGGCCTTATAGACGAAATTCTGCCAGGTCGGCGCTACCATAGGGAAACAGGGGTGTTTTATAGTTTTTGGTGTGCTTCGCACACCAAAAACTATAAAACACCCCCATATCTTTTGAACCTGGTTGAGCAGTAACCCCGAAAATAAAAAATTGCCGGAGTGCAACTCCGGCAATTTTTTATTTTCGGGATGGTCTAACTTTACCCTTGCGGCGCGCTTGCGGAGGCTGGGGTGGTGGGCTCAACGCTGGGCGCATTCGAATCGGCGCCGGTATCGGTGGCCCAGGGATTGTCCGCCCGCGGAATGATCGGTCCGCCAACCATGCGCTGGCCGCCGTTGTCGTGGCAACTGGCGCAGTAGTCGATCTGGGTGCCATGCGAGATGTGGCAGGTATTGCAGGGCAGGTCCTTGAAATGGCTCTCGTGGGGGTTCTTTTCGAGATAATCGGTCTGTTGAGCGATTTTATCGTAACTGATGTGGCACTTGAGGCACATATCGTTATCGTACTTACGCTGGACCAGCTCGCCGTCATCGCCAACGGTGTAATTGCCGATCAGGAAATCGACCCCGCTGGTAATTTCGGCCGAGAGGGGATAGTTGTGGCAGTCCTTGCACTGAACCCCGGCTTCCTCGTGGACGTGATCGAGGTTGCTCGAGGTCTGGTAGGAGCTGACGTTACGCTGCATGATGTGGCAGGTGGCGCAGAAGTTGGGGTTGGTGTTGGATTCGTGTATGACGATCCCGCCCACGCCCACCAGCACGGCGATCACCACCACGGCGATGTTGGCGATCACGCTGATGCGCAGCAGGCTGGGCTTTTTCTTCTTGGGCTCGTCTTCAGCAGGCTTTACTTCTTCGGGGGTTTTGGGTTTTCGTTTGAACATTTTGCCTTTTCTATTTCTTGGCTGCCATGGCGGCGCTCAGGATGCCGGCGCTTTCGGCCGGGGTGGAACTACTTTCAAGGGAGTGATAAACGGTGTTTCAACACGTAACCAGTAAAAGGCCAGCTTGGCTGCCGCTTTCGATGGGAAAGGCGTAAAGGGAGGTGCGGTTGCGTTTTGCGCAACCCCACCTCCCCAATACCCATCCCCCAGGATTTATCAAAGGGTCACGCGTTTGCCGGCGTTTTCAACCCAGACTGGGTACTGATCTCGTTATTCTTTTGGCAATTACTAACCTGTTTTTAATCTAGGCTAAAGTATAGCCAGCTAAATAGGGACAGTAATCACCCTGATAGGGTTATTTATGGGTGGTTACGAGGGTTATCGATGTGTTGTACAATTAACCCGTTAGATATTGTGGACTTTTGGAACCGCTCATCAAATTTAAGTTGGGATACCCCAACGGGATCGCGTGGTTACAAAGGTTTTGCGCTTATCAGAGGAGACGCTTTTGAGGGGGAGCATTCACTTGCTTTCCGAAAAAGGCCTCCTTTTTCTTTAAAACTGTATCCGACCAATGAAGCCATTATTTCTTTGAGATCTGTAACTTGAGCAATTTTCCTACAACGATTGAAAAACAAAATAAATTGGCTGTTTCTCACCAACTCGGCGACCTGCTGGCCACCAAGCTGGATATTCCGCTGTTAAATTATCAAATCGTCCAAAGGGGACGCCTGACTTCCCGCTTGCAAGGAGAGATCGAAAATGGGGTGACGCTGGTCATCGCCCCGGCCGGTTATGGCAAGACCACCCTGCTGGTCGAATGGCTTTCGGAAGCTCTGCCATCCTTCTGGCGGGCTGCCTGGGTAACCCTGGATCTCTTTGACAATACCCCGCTGCGGTTCTGGTCGTACGTCGCTGCGGCCATTAAAAGGGTCTATCCGCGGCTGCGCTTCAATCCCCTGGACCTGTTTCAAAATGGCGGCGAGTTGGACCTGATTGGGCTGAACCCTTTGTTCAACGAAATCGCCCAAATGCCGGAACCGCTTTGCCTCATTCTGGATGATTATCACTCTGTCACCGATGTGAAAATCCACCAGAGCCTGGATTACCTGATCAGTCACCAGCCCAACAACCTGCACCTGATCATTGCCAGCCGGGTGGTGCCGCCCATTCCACTCTCCCGGCTGCGTACCAAGCACCAACTGCTGGAAGTAACCTCCGCCGACCTGTCTTTTACGATGGACGAGGCCGAAGCCTTTATCAAGGACGTCATGGCCCTGGATATGCAGCATGACCAGGTCGCCAGGCTGGTCGAAGCGACCGAGGGTTGGATCGCCGGGTTGCAACTGGCGGCCCTATCGAGCCAAAGCCAGGGCGGGTTCCGCTACGACCGTGAAAACCAATCGGCCGGCTTTGCCAAGGCTTTCGATTACCTGGCCGAAGAAGTTTTGAACCAGCAGAGCAGCGAAATCAAGGAATTCCTGCTCAAGACTTCGATTTTGAACGAGCTATCCGCGCCCCTATGCAATGACCTGCTCGGCCGCACGGACAGCAGCGAGCTGTTGGACCGGATCGTGCGGGCCAACCTGTTCATCCAGCCGATCGATAACCGCCTGAACTGGTATCGCTACCACTCTCTGTTCGCCGATGTCCTGCGGGTGCAACTGGAACGGACCTCCCCGGGCATTACCCGGGAGCTGCACCGCAAAGCCTGCATCTGGCTAAGCGAAAATGGTTACCCCGACAAAGCTGTGATCCATGCGGTGGCCGCCAACGACCTGGAAAGGGCCGCCGAAATCGCGGATGCCTGTGCCTTTCAGGCGATTGTCGAGGCTGACCTGACCAGCCTGGTGGATTGGGTGGCCTATTTCTCGGACGATTTGATCGCCAAACATCCCAACCTGGGCATCCATTACGTACTGGCCAGCTTCGAGCTGGGCCGGTTCGAACAAATCGAGCCCAAGCTGCAAATCGTCGAACAGGCCCTCCAAAAAGCCAAACAGGAAAACCGGTTTGTCCCGGATGAGCCCTACCTGAAATGGGAAGTGTCTGCCTTGCGGGCGGTAATGAATTGCCTTTGCCAGGATTACGAGCGCTGTATTTGCGAAATCATCGATTTGCAGCGGGACACGCCCAAAGCGGACAAGTATTTCTACGGGTTTATGAACTTCAACCTGGCCGAGGCGTACGAATTGTTTATCGATCTCCAAGCCGCCGCCGGGGCGTTGGAAGAGGGCCGCAATTTCGCCTGGCGGAATAAGCACGTGCTCCAATCGGTCCATACTTCCTGCGGCCTGGCCAGGATCCGCAAGTACCAGGGCCGGCTAAAGGATGCCGCGGAAGAATACCGCCACGCGTTGGATTTGACGGTCAGCCAGACTCTGGATGAAAGCGCCTGTTTATTTGCCCAATGCGGCTTGATGGGCATCGCCCTGGAGCGGAACGAGCTTCCGGCCGACCTGGCTCCTTTGAAAGAATGGCTCCAGAAAATCGATCCAATCGACATCAGTACTTTACCCTGGCATTATGGGGTGATCCTGAACCTGCGCCTGGCGAAATTCCATTTGTACGTGGGCGACCGTGAGCGGGGTAACCTTTTCTTGCAGCAGGCCCGCAAGAAAATCCTGCACTCCTTCGAATGGATCTATACCTCCGAGGTGACCGACGTGCTGGTGGGTTACTGGCTGGCGGATGGCAGGGCGGCCGAGGCGGACGTGCTGCTGACGGAAGAACTGGCGTCGTTCACCTTAACGCGGATCGCCAAGGCAACCCGGCAGGCAGCCCTGGGCCGGATTTACCTGGCCCAGCACAAGTTCTCACAAGCGGAGCAGGCGCTGCTGGAAATGTTGGTCGAAATTGGCGACACCGATTCGAACGAACGCCGGCTGGAAGGGTTGATCTTGCTGGCACAGGCGCAGCAAGCCAAAGGTGATCTGGACCTGGCCATTGAAACGATCGCGCGGGCGGTGCAGCTCGCCGCACCGGAGGGGTATATCCGCATCTTCACCCTGGAAGGTGAGCCGGTCAGGGATCTACTGGAAGCGTATTTGTCGATATACCTGGATGGCGGCGCCGGTAAAGATAAGGCCGGGCAGGCGGATTATCTGCGTAAATTGATCGCGGCTTTCGATCCATTTTCCGTAAAAGTTAGCCCCTCTTCCACAAAATGCCGGATCAAGACTTCCTTTGTCGCGCCGGTAGCCGAGCCCTTAAGTGAACGGGAAATCGAGGTGTTGGGTCTGTTAGCTGCCGGAAAACCGACCAAGGAGATTGCCGCGGTGCTGATGATCTCGGTCAATACCACCAAGGCCCATTTGAAGAGCATCTACCGCAAAATGGGCGGCCATTCCCGCCGGATGGTGATCGAGCGCGCCAGGGAATTAAGCCTGCTTTAAAGAATTCCGGCAATGGTTTATTGTACCTAAGATAGGGGGTTTTTTATTGTTTTGTGTGCGAAGCACACAAAACAATAAAAAACCCCTGTTCCTCCTTTGTAGCGTTTGGCTTGCGTATCGTCGAGGTAGAAAACGGGGCATTGACCCGGCCGTAGCAGCTAAAGCTGCACCTACAAGGGCACAAAGACCCGCCTGCGAGGGTCTCCTTTTTGGCAGAAGCTGGCCTTGTAGCCAGGATTCTGCCAGGTCGGCCGCTTTCTCGGGTTAGAAACCCGAGCTACCCATCCAAAACGCCGCAGCGGCCCTCGTAGCCCGGCTTTCGAAGCCGGGAGAGCGTTTGGCTTGCGTATCGCCGAGGTAGAAAACGGGGCATTGACCCGGCCGTAGCAGTTGAAACTGCACCTACAAGGACACAAAGACCCACCTGCGTGGGTCTCCTTTTTGGCAGAAGCTGGCCTTATAGCCAGGATTCTGCCAGGTCGGCCGCTTTCTCGGGTTAGAAACCCGAGCTACCCATCCAAAACGCCGC
The DNA here is from genome assembly GCA_963704755.1 of uncultured Chloroflexia bacterium. Lineage (GTDB taxonomy): Bacteria > Chloroflexota > Anaerolineae > Anaerolineales > Anaerolineaceae > Bellilinea. Next base: position 1,990,727 of record OY969938.1, on the reverse strand, counting down.
AGCGGCCCTCGTAGCCCGGCTTTCGAAGCCGGGAGAGCGTTTGGCTTGCGTATCGCCGAGGTAGAAAACGGGGCATTGACCCGGCCGTAGCAGCTAAAGCTGCACCTACAAGGACACAAAGACCCACCTGCGTGGGTCTCCTTTTTGGCAGAAGCTGGCTTTATAGCCAGGGTTCTGCCATGCTGGCCGCTAAGATAGGGGGTTTTTTATTGTTTTGTGTGCGAAGCACACAAAACAATAAAAAACCCCTGTTCCTCCTTTGTAGCGTTTGGCTTGCGTATCGCCGAGGTAGAAAACAAGGCATTGACCCGGCCGTAGCAGTTGAAAATGCACCTACAAGGACACAAAGACCCACCTGCGTGGGTCTCCTTATTGGCAGAAGCTGGCTTAATCGCCAGGGTTCTGCCAGGCCGGCCGCTTTAAAGGATCCCGAAAAAAATAAAATTGCCGGAGCTATGCTCCGGCAATTTTATTTTTTTCGGGAAGAATTTCAACCTTGCGGCGCGCTTGCGGACGCTGGGGTGGTGGGTTCGACGCTGGGCGCATTCGGATCGGCGCTGGTGTCGCCGGTGTCGGTGGCCCAGGGATTGTCCGCCCGCGGGATGATCGCTCCGCCGACCATGCGCTGGCCGCCGTTGTCGTGGCAACTGGCGCAGTAGTCGATCTGGGTGCCATGCGAGATATGGCAGGTATTGCAGGGCAGGTCCTTAAAATGGCTCTCGTGGGGGTTCTTTTCCAGGTAATCGGTCTGCTGGGCGACGTGATCGTAACTGATGTGGCACTTGAGGCACATATCGTTATCGTACTTGCGCTGGACCAGCTCGCCGTCATCGCCAACGGTGTAATTGCCGATCAGGAAATCGACCCCGCTGGTAATTTCGGCCGAGAGGGGATAGTTGTGGCAGTCCTTGCACTGAACCCCGGCTTCCTCGTGAACGTGATCGAGGTTGCTCGAGGTCTGGTAGGAGCTGACGTTGCGCTGCATGATGTGGCAGGTGGCGCAGAAGTTGGGGTTGGTGTTGGATTCGTGTATGACGATCCCGCCCACGCCCACCAGCACGGCGATCACCACCACGGCGATGTTGGCGATCACGCTGATGCGCAGCAGGCTGGGCTTTTTCCTCTTTTGTTCACCTGAATCTGAGTCAGGTGATTTTTCTTTTCTTTTAAATAGTTGTATTCTAAAGAGTTTCACTCAGCTTTTCCTCGATGAAGAATTTTTGACGCCCAAGAACTGTAAAATGTACCCGCTCGAACGGATGGGTAAGCCTTCCGGATTTGAGGGATTGGCGAGGCCGGCAACTACAAACCTCGCAAATCCGGGAACTTCTTACGATATGCCTGAGCGGTTACGGTATGACTTCAGTCGGAAAGCCCCAGAAGACCGTTCTTTATGAGGGGAAAGTGCGTTAACACTTTCCCCTCCATGCATCATCTTCTTAGTCGAGCGCTTCCAGGCTGGCTGCATGCTGGCCGGCGAGCATGCCCATGACGCTTCCTGCCCCTACGGTCGAGCCGCCACCCGGATAGGCCGCGCCCATCACAGAGGAGGAGGTGTTGCCGACGGCGTATAAGCGCGGGATCGGTTTGCCCCAAACATCCAATACCTGGGCGCTGCCGTTGATGCGCAGCCCGCCGTTGGTGCCGCAGGTGCCCGGTACGTACTGGGCAGCATAGAAAGGCCCGGTTTCGATCGGGGCCAGGCAGTTGTTCTTCAGGTCGGTGCGGTTGCCGCTCTGGTCGCCGGCGGTACCCTTGTCGAAGTCGTATTCGCCGCGGTGCCAGATGGGATCCACGCCATTCTTGGCGTTCTCGTTGAAGACGGCCAGGGTAGCGTTCAGCCCGTCGACATCGATGCCCATATCCTTGGCCAGGTCTTCCAGGGTATCGTAGGGTTTCATCCAATCCGCGATCACGCCCATCTTGTAATTGGCGCCCGGCATGGGGTAATTGGCCGGGAAGGTCGAATCACAGATGAAGTAAGCCGGGATGTTGCGCCATTCGAATTTACCCGAATCCCAGTAGTAGAAGGAGCGCTGGAAGAGGTCGTAAGCGCAGGCTTCGTTACCGATGCGCTCGCCGTATTTGTTGACCACAACCGCGCCCGGTTTTCCACGATACACCTGCCAGTCGGCCTCACCCTGCATCTTGTCCAGGTCGAGGGGGAAGAAGGGCAGGCCCCAGCTCTCGTTCATGTTACGCAGATCGGCGCCGATGGCCATACCCATCAGGTGGCCGTCGCCGGTGTTGGTCTGCACGGCCACGCTGGCCATAACCGGCCCGCGCAGGAACGCCATGGTCATGTCTTTGTTGTAGTCAAAACCGCCGGTACCGATGATGACACCCTTGGTCGCGTGGATGGCGATGTCAGTCCCGTCCTGGCCGGTGGCCAGCACACCAATGACTTCTCCGTCATCATTGGTATACAGTTGCTTGCCGGTCGTGTTGAGCAGGATCTCGATCCCCAATTTGTCACAGGTCGCGCGGACGACCTGCCAGCCACCGGCGCCGCCGACGGAAGCGCCGTCTTTAGCGAAATAAATCGAGCGGCCAAACGGCCGGTATCCCGGTACCTGGTAATAATCATTGTAAGCTGAACCGCCCAGGGCAAACTCGAAGCCGAATTTGTCGCGCAGCCACTCCAACAGCTTGGGAGCGTTGTCCAGGTAAGCATTCATGAGCTCGTCATTCGATTGGCCGCCGGTGACGTTCTGCAAGTATTTAAGGGCATCGGCCTTGTTGTCCTCGATCCCCTGGGCCTGCATCAAATAATTGTTGGGGATCCACATTCCGCCACCCGATAGCGCCGAAGTACCCCCAAAGGCCGGGCCTTTTTCGATGATGGTGACTTTTTCGGCCCCGGCGTCTTTTGCGGCGATAGCGGCCATCGAAGCCGTGCCTGATCCCAGGACCAGAACATCCACTTCTTTATCCCACTTGGGCTGCTTTGACGAAGCAACCCCGGCCTGTTTCGGGGCGCACGCATTCAACGTGGTGGCCGCTGCCAGGCCGGCGCCGATCATAGCGGTCTTCTTCAGGAAAGTTCTACGTGAGACAATATTGGGTTCTTTCTCTTCAAAACTCATGCTTTTTCCTCTCCAAACGGATGTGCTGCGAAATATTTGCTAAAATAGGTGCAAATTTTCTTGCTCTGCCTGAGGAACATTAAAAATGAGGCACGCTTACTATATTAGTGAAATAATGCACACAATCCTATGGGGGAAAAGCGAGTCTTTATCTGGGTAAAAGATTAATCCAGAATAAGCGGATGATTAAAATAAATTAAACAAACGTTTAGAGGGGGAAAGAGACGGTCGCGAAAGAGGGCTGGTCTGGCTCGGAAGCGCGCTAAAGCATAGTGGGATCGATATTTTCATCCGAGTTGGGTTCAATCAAGCCCTTTTTGACGGCGTACAGCACCAGTTGCGAGCGGTTGGCCAGGTTTAATTTGCTGAGAATATTGCTGACATGCGCCCGCACGGTAGCTTCCTGCACGTTGATCTTTTGGGCGATTTCTTTGTTGGGGGTGCCCATGGCGACCAGGCGCAGGACGTCCAATTCGCGCGGCGTCAATATTGTTTCGGGAGACAGGGAATACTGGTCGTGCAGCTGGCGAAACAAGCGCCGGGCGATGTTGGGATTGAGGTAGGGCTTGCCGTTGTAGGTATCGCGGATGGCCTGGAGAACTTCCTCGGGATCTTTATCCTTAAGAATGTAACCCAGCGCCCCGGCTTTGATGGCGGCGTAGATTTTTTCGTCCTCGGTAAAGCTGGTCAGGATCAATACCCGCGCGAGGGGGTTTTCCTGGATGATCTCGGTGGTGGCTTCAATGCCGTTTTTACGCGGCATCACAGCGTCCATCAAGATCACATCCGGCTGGAGGATCCTGGCCATTTCGACCGCCTCTTTACCGTCTTTGGCTTCGGCGACCACCTGCATTTCCGGATCCAGGTTGATTTCGGCGCATAACCCCCGCCGTACGATGGGATGGTCGTCAACGACCAGTACTCGAATGATATTTCGGCCCATGCTTTGTCCTTCTCTATTGGCGTTCGGGATCGATCGGTATTTCCAGATGGACGATGGTTCCGCTGCCCGGGTTCGAGATGAAATCGACCTTTCCGCTCAAGCCCAGGGTGCGTTCTTTCATGCTGCTCAACCCGATCCCGCCGGTGGCGCTGACATTGGAATAATCGAAACCGATTCCGTTGTCCTGGATTTCCATCCAGAAGGAACGGGGCTTTACTTTCATGGTGATCACCACGTTGGTCGCTTCAGCGTGTTTCAAGGAATTGTTCAACCCTTCGATGGCGATGTGGTAGACTTCCTGCTCGATGAAGGGGGGCAGCTTGAAAGGTTCGTCAAAAATCAGGTTAGCGTCGATCCCGGCCCGTCGCTCGACCGTGTTCAGGCGCAGTTCCAGGGCCCCGATCAGTCCTTCGTCGCCGAGGAAGGAGGGACGCAGCTCGAAAAGCATCAGGCGCATTTCTTTGAGCGCCATGATGGCGACTTTGCCGATGTCGCTCAATTGTTCGCGCAGGTGCGGGTAGTCTTTGAGGCGCAGCAGCTTTTTGCTGACGTCGGCTGAGATGACCAGCGCGTACAGCGATTGCGAAACCGAGTCGTGAAGATTGCGGGCCAACCGCTGCCGTTCCTGAAGGACGACTGCGTTTTCGGCCTGTTTGCGCAACTGCACATTTTCGTAAGCCAGCCCGAGCTGGTCGGTGACCGAGCTGACAATCTGGACGATGGTCGGGTCCAGCAGGTGCTCCGGGTCGCCGAACAGGCTGAGCACGCCGATGCTGATATTCTTGGCCCGGATCGGAAAGCCCAGGTAGCCGGTTGCCAGGGGGGTGGAAGATGGGTTCTCCGGGAATGAACGGATGGGAATGTTGGCGTACTGGACTCGCTTCTGGCTGTTGAATACCTGCATCCATAGCCGATCTGTCTGGGAAGAGAGTTCCAAAAAAGTTAATAATTCATCCGGAAATTCTTTGCGGATGATAATCTTCAAGCGTTTCTCGTACGGGTCGTACAGGTGGATCACGCCGGTCGAACAGCCCACGCCTTGCAGGGTCGTATCCAGCGATTGGTCGAGCAGAGTTTGGGTCTCGCCGGTCTCGCCGGCAATGGTCATGATTTTGTAGAGGATGCCCAGCTCTTTTTCGCGGATGGCGACGTTATGCTCGAGTTCCTCCATGACCATGAAGCGCTGGAGGGTGTTGCCGGCCGCTTCGGAAAATGTGCTCAACAACTGCTCGACGTTGGCCGTCAGGCTAATCGGGTGGCGCAGGGCGATGAACCATACGCCGATCGCGTCATCAGTCGTCCGCAGGGGAATGACCAGCAGCGATTTCATTTTTTGGCGCAGCAGGAAGCCGCAGAAATCGCAGTCCTCCTCCGAGGATTCGTCTGTGTCGAAAAAGAGGACGCAGTCGGAATTGATGCTCCGGCCGAGCACGTTGCTCGAATCCGCGCTGAGCTCATCCGGCGGGTCGATGGTCAGCCCCAGCCCGGAGTTGTAAATCAGTTTTGAGCCCTTCAGGTCATACACACCGGCGATATCCGCGGAAAAAGCCTCCAGGGTCAGGTTGAGCAAGATCTCGAGGGCGTGCCGGCGCGATTTGGCCTGGCGCATGGCCGAATTGAACCTGGCCGAGGCCTCCAACTGGCGCGCGTAATCCCCCAAATCATTCTCGATTGGCTGGGCGGTTTCTTCTTCTATGGGGTCGCTGGAATTTTGCACGGGATCTATGAGCAGGACAATAATTTTTGGTTGTTTGAATTGGGCGGCCAGGCCGCCCAATCCAAACAACCAAAACAGTTTTCGGATCGGTACTCATTATAATTCATCGAATGGGGAAAGGACACAAAGACCCACCTGCGTGGGTCTCCTTTTTGGCAGAACCTGGCCTAATAGACGAAATTCTGCCGGGCCGGCGCTTTCTCGGGTTAGAAACCCGAGCTACTCATCCAAAACGCCGTGACGGTCCTCGTAGCCCGGCTTTCGAAGCCGGGAGAGCGTTTAGTATGCGAATCGCTGAGGTAGAAAACGGGGCATTGACCCAGACGTAGCAGTTGAAACTGCACCTACAAGGACACAAAGACCCACCTGCGTGGGTCTCCTTTTTGGCAAAAGCTGGCCTTATAGACGAAATTCTGCCGGGCCGGCGCTTTCTCGGGTTGGAAACCCGAGCTACTCATCCGAAACCCTATGCCCTCCTTTGTAGCCCGGCTTTCAAAGCCGGGAGAACGTTTGGCCGGCGCTTTCTCGGGTTAGAAACCCGAGCTACCCACCCGGTGCGCCGAAAAGGTTTTCGTAGCCCGGCTTTCAAAGCCGGGAGAGTGTTTGGCTTGCGTATCGCCGAGGTAGAAAACAAGGCATTGACCCGGCCGTAGCAGTTGAAACTGCACCTACAAGGACACAAAGACCCACCTGCGTGGGTCTCCTTTTGGGCAGAAGCTGGCTTTATAGACGAAATTCTGCCGGGCCGGCGTTTTCTCGGGTTGGAAACCCGAGCTACTCATCCAAAACGCCGTGACGGTCCTCGTAGCCCGGCTTTCAAAGCCGGGAGAGCGTTTGGCATGCGAATCGCTGAGGTAGAAAACGGGGTATTGACCCGGCCGCAGCAGTTGAAACTGCACCTACAAGGACACAAAGACCCACCTGCGTGGGTCTCCTTATTGGCAGAAGCTGGCTTAATAGCCAGGGTTCTGCCATGCCGGCCGCTTTAAAGGATCCCGAAAAAAATAAAATTGCCGGAGCTATGCTCCGGCAATTTTATTTTTTTCGGGAAGAATTTCAACCTTGCGGCGCGCTTGCGGAGGCCGGGGTGGTGGGCTCAACGCTGGGCGCATTCGGATCGGCGCTGGCGTCGCCGGTGTCGGTGGCCCAGGGATTGTCCGCCCGCGGGATGATCGGACCGCCAACCATGCGCTGGCCGCCGTTGTCGTGGCAACTGGCGCAGTAGTCGATCTGGGTGCCATGCGAGATGTGGCAGGTGTTGCAGGGCAGGTCCTTGAAATGGCTCTCGTGGGGGTTCTTTTCGAGATAATCGGTCTGTTGAGCGATTTTGTCGTAACTGATGTGGCACTTGAGGCACATATCGTTATCGTACTTACGCTGGACCAGCTCGCCGTCGTCCCCGACGGTGTAATTGCCGATCAGGAAATCGACCCCGCTGGTAATTTCCGCCGAGAGGGGATAGTTGTGGCAGTCCTTGCACTGAACCCCGGCTTCCTCGTGGACGTGATCGAGGTTGCTCGAGGTCTGGTAGGAGCTGACGTTACGCTGCATGATGTGGCAGGTGGCGCAGAAGTTGGGGTTGGTGTTGGATTCGTGTATGACGATCCCGCCCACGCCCACCAGCACGGCGATCACCACCACGGCGATGTTGGCGATCACGCTGATGCGCAGCAGGCTGGGCTTTTTCCTCTGCGGTTTGCCTTCAGCAGGCTTTATTTCTTTGGAGGTTTTAGGTTTTCGTTTAAACATAGATGGGAATTCTTTAGGGATAACCGGAATATAAACCGAATTTTATGGTGTGGGCCATGGCCGCTTTCGGCCATGGCCCAGATTTGTAAATCTTACGTTTGGCTCTTATACCTTTCTCGCAAGTTCACGCGAGGCAGGCGTGGCCTTTCCTTGCACCGGTCGAACAAAAGCTCAGGCAGCTTTGGAAGCCGATTGGCCGGCCAGGTACCCTTCGGTGATGCAGCGGCCATGGCTCAAGCCGGCTGCCAGGACGGGGTAATCGTTGGCATAGAAACCACCGGCCACGTTACCGGCTGCGTACAGACCGGGGATGACTTTGCTGTCGGGGTCGAGCACTTCCAGGTTGGTATTGACTTTGAGCCCACCCAGCGTGACCAGCAGGACGGCGGCGACTTTGGTGGCATAGAACGGCGCGGTATCGATCGGCCCCAGGTTGTTTGCCCGTTTACCAAAATCTTCATCGTCCTGGTTCTTGGCCAGTTCGGTGTAGCGCTCCAGGGTGGCTTTCAAGGCATCCGCCGGGACACCCATCGCAGTAGCCAGTCCTTCGACCGTGTCGGATTTCAAGACGGTGCCGTTTTTCACGGCGGTGTCGATGCTGTCGGCTACGCCATCGGCTGCAGTGGTGCGTCCAAAGCCGGGGTCCTGTTTGACCACGGTATCGGCCCATTGCGAGTCGTACACGGCCCAGACGACGTTACCGGGCTGGCGCATGCGCGAGTTGCAGATGTAGGGGTTGGGGACGTCCTCGTTCTCGTAACGTTCACCGAGCATATTTACCCGCAGGCCCGGGTTCATCGACAAAGGCCCGCCACCCAGGGTGTGGATCATAGCCGCATGCGGATAATCTTGCAGCGCGGCGCCGGCCCATAAACCCATTTTGTGCCCGTCGCCGGTGTTGACTGCGGGGGTATAAATCACGGCGTCCACGTTTTTGACCCAGGGGCACCATTTATCCAACATTTCCTGGTTGTGACCGTAGTCACCGGTGCTCAGGATGACACCGTTCTTGGCGTTGAATTGAGTGTAGGCGCCGGTGCTGTCGGAGGCGATCACTGCCGTTACCCGCCCACTGGAATCGCGAACGAGCTGTTCCGCGCTCATGGAATAATGGAAGTCAACGCCGTTCTTTTTGTCCTCGGCTTCGATGACGCCCAGCAGCTCGAGCTGGTCCATTTTGCTGCCGAACACCAGGCAGGTGGGGTATTCAGGATAAGCCAGGGCGGGATCATCCGCGGCCGGGAATAGCGTCACTGCCAGGCCGGCGGCGGTGGCCAGATCGATGATGTGATCGTAAACCTCGCCGCTGTGATTGGCCCACATCTCGATGCGCGGCTGCTCGGCCTTATTTCCGGCCCAGCGCATCAATTCGTTGACAATTTTCTTCTTGTCTAATTGGATGCCCTGTTGGGTGTGAAACTTGGTGCCAATGGCCCCGTTACCAAACCCACGGCCGTTAAAAGTCTCGCTTTTTTCAATGACCACGACCTTGGCCCCGGCTTCGCTGGCCGCCAATGCGGCCGTCAAACCGCTGTCGCCAGCGCCGACGATCACGACATCGGCATCGACGGTGGTTTTGATCTCACTGGCCGGAATGGGATCGGGGGTGATTTCGAAAGAAGCCTGGGCCTGGGTGCTTGCTTCTGGGGTGGGGGCGGCGACTTTGGGAGCGCAAGCGCCCATAATCCCGGTGCCCGCGACCGCAACGGCGCCCACTGCTGCACCCTTAAGAAAATCTCGCCTGCTGATACCTTTAGGTTCTTCTGGTGTACTCATTAATCTTCTCCTGAGAAATTTTGGTTCTGGGAAAATTGCCCCGGCGAGGCAGCAGCCGGAATTGAACAGCCGCTGTTTACCTGACCGGGTATGGGCCCAGGGACCGGAAATTTGATGCACGAATCTATCGGGGTTCTGTTGATCGCCCCGCGTAGAAAAACCCTTTTGATTGATTTTGATAAGCTTTGCTTTTCCGAGTTTGCCTGATCGTTAACAGTATAGGCAAACTGTTCCCTGAAGAAAACACCTGGTCAGCGGATATTTGTGAAAAAGAGAGCGATCTTTTTGGTTCCCCCCAAGAAAGAACGGGGGAGGAATACCGGCAAAGACATCCCCCACCTGGGGGAGCCTGGGGTTAAGGCAGGAACCACTCGGGGGATCGATTCTTCCCCCTAAAATCCGTTATGGATTAAAGGATATTCCAGACCGGCGCTGCAAATTATGAAACCTGGCTTTCTACACCGGACCGCTTCCAGACCGGCCTTTTTTCTCGTCCACCAGGCCTTTACGGACCGCATAGACCGCGGCCTGGATGCGGTTTTGCTGGTGCAGCTTGGCAAGAATATTGGCCAGGTGAGTTTTGACCGTATTTTCGGTCAGGACGAGCGCGTCCGCGATCTCTTTGTTGGTCATACCGGTCACCAGCAGTTCCAGGACGTCGCGTTCACGGGGCGAGAGCTCTTCGTTGATCTGGTGCTGCTCGCTCGGACTGCGCAGCGGGTGATTGAACTCGTCCAGGATCTTGGCCGCCACACCGCCTGAAAGCGGGGCTTCTCCCCGGCGCAAGCCGTCCAACATATCGTAGAGCTGGTAAGCTTCCAGATCTTTGAGCAGGTAGCCCTGCGCGCCGGACTTGATCGCTTCGAAAATGGTGTCTTCATTATCGACCACCGTCAGAACCACAATTTTGATGTGGGGCAGGTCGCGCTTGATCTGGCGGGTGGCTTCCAGGCCGTCGCAGCCCGGCATTTCGATATCCATTAAAATGACGTCGGGCATCGTTTCGTGCGCTAACTGGATCGCTTCGCAGCCATTGGCGGCGCTCCCGACCACGGTGATGCCGGGCCGGTTGGACAATAATGCCTGGACGCCCTGCCGGAAGAGGGTATGATCGTCGGCCAGTAAAACCCGTAATGGTTCCATTGTTTGTTTACCTCGGGGAGATGAGCGGAACTTGTAAAGAAACCCGCGTGCCCTGTCCAGGCTGGGAATGGACCTGGAATGCGCCGGCCACACTCTCGGCCCGCTCGCGCATGATCTGCAGCCCAACTCCACCGCAGGCTTTCTCGGGAATTTCGGTGGGGTCGAAACCCCGCCCATCGTCTTCCAGGGTAATGGATAGCATTTCAGGCTGGATATCCAGGTTGACGTGGACGATACTGGCGTTGGCGTGCTTGCGCACATTCGTCATGGCTTCCTGGACGATGCGGATCGTCTGCAAGCCGATATCCGGCGGCAGCAGTACAACCGCATCCTTGGGAATCGTCAGGCGGACATTCATACCAAAAATCTTGCAGCAGCGGTCCAGGTAGGCCCGCAAGGTGGGCAAGAACTCCAAATCGGAAGTGGCGCTGCTGCGCAAACTAAAGATGACGTCACGTACATCCGCATTGGTTTCGCTAAGGATGGTGGTCAGGTCCGTCAGAGTCTCCTGGGCTCTTCCCACTTCGCCGGAGGATAGCAGCTCACTTATATAGGAAGCGTGTAGCTTCAAAGCGCTCAAGGACTGGGCCAGGTTGTCGTGCATCTCGCGGGACAGGCGCTCTCGCTCCTGCATCACGGCCAGGTATTGGACTTGCCGGTGCAGCCGGGCATTTTCTATGGCCAGGCCGGCTGCATTGGCGATACCGGTGGCCAGTTCGATTTCCTCATTGGTATACACGTGGTAATCGGTGAAGGTGCCGATCATGGCCAGGGCCAGAAAATGGTCGTGAACGATCATTGGAATCGACAGAACGGATTTAACGTGGACCGGGCCAACGATCCCTTTATCCACACGCGTATCATTCTGGGCATCATACGTGACGAATGGCTCGCGTTTTTTTAGGATCCCTAGAACAAAATCGTCGTCTAAGGGGATGGGTTGGTTCAGGAATATGTGCATTATTTCGGAAGGCAGCGGGACTTCGTCGTGACCCTGCATGGGGATCAATTGGGTCTGGCTTTCGTTGACGATGTAAAAATTGCAGTGAGGTACCCCCAGGGCGGTGGTGATGCCTTTGGCGATTTGTTGCAGCACCACTTCCATCTTCAAGGAACTGGTCGCTTGTTGGGTAACTTGCAGCATCATGGCAGTGCGTATTTGCTGATTCTGCAAACTGCGGTTCATCTCGTCCGCATAAATCGTGTTAAAATGGCCGATCATCCCGCGCATCCAGGCATCCAGAGCGCTGCTAACCGGCCAGATCGAAGCTGGTTTCGAGGAATACGAAGTGAGCAGGACTTCTATGATCGCTTCTTTGCATAACAGCAGCGATTCAGTCGTCTGGCCGATATCCACCCCTGACCGCATAAATGCCTGGCTGATTTCTTTGAAGCAAGCGTCCAGGTCTTCGTAAGCACTTTCCCCAATGGAGCGGACGATGCAGTTAAGCCATTGAACGAACCGCTCTTCTTCGAGGAGTCCCTCTGGCCGCAGTATATTTCGAGAAGTTTTTTCCATCGGGTTGGCCGTAATAAGGATACGAATCTTTTCAGCCCAGCATGAAACGATATTTTTAAGCTGCTGGTCCAAGAAGGCAGGCAGATCGATTTCAACCTTGGTGAAAACACTCATTGCGATGGCGGAACCCGGTTTGATTTTCTCTTAACGTAACTGCTCAGCCAAACGGGTAAGAACCCCGAATTTGAGATGTTTGCGAGGGCGAAGCCCTCGCAAACATCTCAAATTCGGGGAATCTTTGATAGGAGCCTGAGTAGTTATTTCTTAACTTATTTTAACATAGCGGGGATGCTGCGTCAAATTGAGCGGTTTTCAAAAGAATCCAATTCAAATTTAGAGGTTAAAGGGTAAAATTAGAAGTGTCGTATGGATGGAATTTTAGTGACTTAATCACAAACCATCGTTTGAGGTGTTTAGCGGTGTTAAGTTCCCGTGGATATCTCAAACGATGCTATTATTCGCAAGCATGAGCAGGTATCCCGAAACTCTTATTACAGCTAACCGGAGAGGAAAATGACCCAACAAACAACAGAAAACGATTCTTTTACCCTGAAAAAGGGTTTGGCCCAGATGTTGAAAGGCGGGGTGATTATGGATGTGGTTACCCCCGAACATGCCCGCATCGCGGAAGATGCCGGCGCAGCAGCAGTGATGGCCCTGGAGCGCGTCCCGGCCGATATCCGCGCTAACGGCGGCGTGGCCCGCATGAGCGATCCGGAGCTGATCCTCAAGATCATGGACGCGGTGTCCATCCCGGTGATGGCCAAATGCCGCATCGGTCACTTCGTCGAGGCGCAGATCCTCGAGGCGATCGGCATCGATTACATCGACGAATCGGAAGTGCTCACCCCCGCAGATGAATCACATCACATCCTCAAACACACCTTCAAAGTGCCGTTCGTGTGCGGCTGCCGTAACCTGGGCGAAGCCCTGCGCCGCATCGGTGAAGGCGCGGCCATGATTCGCACCAAGGGGGAGGCCGGCACCGGCGACGTGGTCGAAGCAGTCCGCCACGCCCGCACCGTGCTGGACGAAATCCGCCGGCTGACGGTGCTGCCCGAGGAAGAGCTGATGTCTTTTGCCAAAGAAATCGGCGCACCGTATGAGGTGATTCTCGAGACCCGCCAGTTAGGCCGGATGCCGGTGGTGAATTTCGCCGCCGGTGGGATTGCCACCCCGGCTGATGCAGCTTTGATGATGCAGCTCGGTGTCGATGGCGTTTTTGTAGGCTCGGGTATCTTCAAGTCCGGCGATCCGGCCAAGCGCGCGGCGGCGATCGTCAAGGCGACCACGCACTACAACGACCCGGCCATTCTGGCCGAAGTCAGCCGCAACCTGGGCGAGCCGATGGTCGGCCGCCAGATTTCGGCGATACCGGAAGGGGAGCTCATCGCCGGGCGCGGCTGGTAAGGCGGGTTGATGAAAATTGGAATTTTAGCCCTGCAAGGGGATTTTAGCGAGCACCTGGCTACCTTGCGGCGGATTGGCGTGGAGAGCCTGGAAGTGCGCCTGCCCGGCCAGTTGGATGGCCTGGATGGGTTGATCATCCCGGGCGGCGAATCGACCACGATCGGCAAGCTGGCCGAAGCTTATGGCCTGATGGAGCCGCTGCGCGCCTTTGGGCGTGAGCACGCCATCTGGGGTACCTGCGCCGGGGCGATCTTCCTGGCCCGTGAAATCCACCGGCCCCAGCCTCTGTTGGGTTTGATGGATATCGAGGTGGAGCGTAACGCGTTCGGCCGGCAGGTGGATAGTTTCATCGCCTCGCTGCAGGTGCCCGGGCTGGCGAATAACGGTGACGCAAATGAGCCTTTCCCGGCCGTGTTCATCCGCGCTCCGATTATTCGCAAGGTATACGGAGCGGCCAGCGTGGTGGCCAGCCTGCCGGACGGGCGCATTGTGGCGGCCCGGCAAGGCCGCCTGCTGGCGACCTCTTTCCATCCGGAACTGACCGGCGATGACCGTTTTCACCGCTATTTTGTAAAGCTTGCCAGGGGTTAATAAGGCCTGTACAAACCCACTCCCCTGGCCTTTGGAGGTCGAAGCGCTGCAACGTGGCGCTTCGACCTCCTTTTGTAGCTGCTCAAGCAAGTTCTGATGCTGCGACGGCTGAGCAGTCGCCTTTTTTGGGTTTTGGGGATTTGCCGTGGTGAGGGTCCACTGAGCCCCTTTCTTTCATTACAACCCACTTTCGAGGATGTGATAGAATGTTTTCCAAGGGCTTTTGGGGATAGATGGGCATTATTTGCGGGAACCTGCCATCAAATTGCTTCTTATTCCCTTGTTACCAGAAGCCGAGCCTTTCCAAAATAAATTTCCAGTCCGAGAAACTTGAGTATTCCAATGGTCAAGAACAGAACTGCCTCTTTTTTTCAGAAGCATCAAAGACAAGACAATCCCCTTTTTTGAGCCAATTTTCAATTTTTTAAAGAATAATTTTTCCACAATCCTGTGCTACGGCATCCTAGTGGTGGTGGTCGTCACAACTTTCAAGCTCCAGGACACGATTGTGGGCTGGCAGCCAGGCTATGACATTCTCCAGCCCAGCCACCATGGTTGGGTGTCCTCTCAGGGACTGGCTATCATCGCGACCTCGACGCCGGAAAACCATTTCGTTGGCTACGCGGAGCAATACAAGGACGAGACCGGCAAAATCGTCTATGACTATTTCGACCGTTACCCGGTCTTTTTTGCAGCCCTGTTCAACCGGGTGCTGGAATTGCGCTCGACCCTGTCCGGCCAGATCTACCTGGCCAAGCAGGTGATGAACCTGATCTTTCTGGCCACGCTCATTGTGGCCTTTTTGATCGTCGATAAATTGCTGAAGAACAAGCCGCTGGCATTGACAGCGGTCTTGATCGCTTTCTCGAACCCGTTCCTGCTTTTCTTTAAGGACATGGTGCATTTCGACCAGCCGGCTTTGTTTGGATTCTTGCTGCTCATTTACGCCATAGCCCTCTATAAGATCGATGGGTATAAACTGCCGGTCTATATTGCCACTGTTATCGCCGTGGCCCTGGGACGGGGGTATTCGTCCTTTGCGGTTTTAATTGTGTGGCTGGCAATCGAAGGGATTTTGATCCTCAAGTCGAAAGGGCTGGTCTTTGGCCAAAAGGTCCGCAGTATCCTGAGGCATCCCGCCTTTATCGTGTCTATCCTTGGCGTCGTGTGGGGGGCCGGCCTTCTTTCCTATAATATTGTGATCGAGGCGCAAAAAACAAACGTGCCCATCCTGCAGACCGGCATTATCGACAGCGCCGATCGCAGGCTGTCGCTGAACGCAGATTTCAACCAGGAATACCAAAATATCACCAACTGGGGTGAATTTACCAAGACAGAGGTCAACCGGATTATCCAATGGGCTTTCCCGGTCAACCGGGTGAACCTGGGTTTCATCGGTAACCTGGCCCTGCTGGTGGTCATGTTCGGGGTGATGTGGTTTGCAATACGCAAGCAAACGCTGGAAAAAAGGATCATCTACTTAATCCTTATTTTGTCCGGTTTCGTCTGGCTCTTCCCCTTGCGCAGCCTGACCGCCTTCCACGACTATACCACCATGTATTTCATCGGCCTCACGCTGGTTTTCTTCGTTTCGGTGATTATTTTGCTGAAGCCCTCTAAAGAGACGGCCGTCTACCTGGCCATAATGGGTCTGGTCCTATACGTGGGTGCTATTTCCCAAACCAGGTCCCTGCACGAGTTGATAGCGGGGGATGACAGCAAGTACACTTACGATTTTGTCCATATTCTGGAAGAGCTGCCCGGCACAGGCAACGATATCTACCTGGCCGATAATATTCCTTATGGGCCATATGCCCAGTATTTTTACTTGAGCAACCAGTACCTGGCTCCGCTGGACCTGTCTGAATACGTCATTACCACCAACAAAGATTATTCGACCGATAATTTGACGCCCAATAACCAGGCCTTTTTCTTATTCAAGAAGTGAACGGGTAATTCGGGTTATGCGGTATTTTTGGCCGGCGCGCCGGCCAAAAATACCGCATAACCCGTTGGCGTTAACAGCAGGGCAATCGCATCATGCCAATTTAGCCCCAACAGAGAGATAATTTTGAGTGTTATTGTGGGGCTACGCCCCACAATAACACTCAAAAACCCATTCTTTGGGGAATTGCCCTCGAAAAGCAGGCAGGCTGCAATCGCCCTGGCGTTAACAGCGAAATACGTATCTTTTCAGTTGTTTGGATGTTATTGATTAAGGGTGGATTCGATATGACAGCAAAATTACAAATTGACCAGTTACGTGAGCGTATTACCGATGAAATTTTTCTAGGCCTGGGGCTGAAGCGAGACAGCTTTATCCGGCGTACCTTCGGCTGGCTGGTTTATCCGCCGACCAACCGGTTTGCCGGCATCTTTGCCCGAGCGGACGAGGCGATCGGGGTGGGCGGTATGCCTTCGGGCTGTAAGAGTGTGGTCCAGGATTTCGGCATCCAGGTCAACGCGCGCGGGATCGAGAACATCCCGGCCGAAGGGCCGCTGTTGATCGTCTCCAATCATCCTGGGGCGTATGATTTGGTCTGCCTGGGCTCATTTATCCCGCGCAAGGACTTGAAAATCCTGGTGTGGGAAACGCCTTTTTACCACGCCATGGAAAACGCCAATAAATGGTTCGTGTATGCCAATAGCGAAATTGGGGACCGCATGGTGGCCTTGCGCGAAGCAGTCCAGCATTTGCAGAACGGCGGCGCCCTGCTGCAATTCGGCTCGGGCACGATCGAGCCGGACCCGAGCATCGTCCCGCACACTGAATCGACGCTGAAGGAATGGTCTTCCAGCCTGGAAATTATGCTGCGTAAGGCTGAGGAGACACGCCTGGTGCTGGCGGTAGCCAGCGGCGTGCTGCTCAAAAAGTTTGCCGGAAATCCCTTGACTTTCTTGCGGCGCCGCCCGATCGACCGGCGCCGGATCGCCGAAATTACCCAAATTATCCAGCAGTTGCTCTGGCCGCAGACGGTCCAAATCATGGCGGACCTGAGCTTTGCGCCGCCGGTCACGGTGGACGAACTGGCCGAGGAAAGCGGCGGCAGAAGACTGATGCCGGCCGTCCTGGAACGGGCCCAGGCCCTGCTGGCGGACCACCGCCAGGCCTACGACATTACAGTGTAGTTTGGGTCAGGCGACGGCAGTTGACATGCTGTTCCTGTAGAACGGTCTGAGCGGTTACAAAATAATTGCATTTTCTGGTTTCTCCCAAAAATAGTTGACTCCCAAAACGTTTTGGTATATTATAGGTGTACAGCCAAAACGTTTTGGCTGTACACCCTTCTTCGCTAAACTACAGGAGCTGCCGTGTCGCCGACGATCAAGGATATTGCTCGCCAGGTTGGAAAATCCATCACTACCGTGTCCAGGGCACTGGCCGATTACGACGACGTCAGCCCGGAGACGAAGGAATTGGTCCGCAAAGTGGCGGCGGAGATGGGCTACAGCCCCAACTCGATGGCCCAGCGCCTGCAAAAACAGCACACCGATACGCTCGGTCTGATCCTGCCCACCTTTGGGCCGCGTTTTTCGGACCCGTTTTTCAGCGAGTTCATCGCCGGTGTGGGCAACAAGGCCGCTCAGTTTGGCTACGACATGCTCGTTTCGACCCATCCGCCAGGAGAGCGGGAATTACAGGCTTACCGGCACAATGTGCAAAGCCAACGCGTGGATGGGTTTATCATCGTGCGCACGCGCAAGCAAGACCCGCGTATCAGCTATTTACGCGCGGCCAGGTTCCCTTTTGCGGCCTTCGGCCGCACGGAAGGGCCGCTCGATTTCCCCTTTGTGGATGAGGATTCCGAGTTCGGGATGCGCCTGGCAGTGGACCACCTCCACGAGCTGGGGCACCGCGCCATTGCCTGCATCTATCCACCGACGGACTTGAATTTTTCCCCCACCGCTTATCCGGGGTACGTATGCGGATGGAGGAATTGAACCTGCCCATCCGGGGTGAATGGTTCATCCAGGGCGATTTGACCCAGGCGGGCGGCTACGAAGTGGCCAACCACCTGCTCAATTTGTCTGACCCTCCCAGCGCCATCCTTTGCTGTAATGACCTGATGGCTTTCGGGGCGATGAGCGCTGCCCAAGATCAGGGCCTGACGGTTGGGAAGGAGATATCCATTACCGGTTTCGACGATATCCCCATGGCCGAACATTCCCACCCGCCCCTGACGACCTTGAAGCAGCCGGTTTACCAGATCGGCAGTCGTGTTTGTGAAATGCTCATTCGAACTCTGCGCGCAGAAAAACTGGAAGAGCAGCAAGTCATTCTTAAACCGGAGTTAATCGTCCGCCATTCCAGCGGGCAAGCTCCAAAGTAACTTCGAACCCGATTTTTTTCGAAAGGAGGTGTCCACCCCCTATATACCGGGCCTTTACGGCAGGCCGACCGGCCTCACCGTGGTATTTATGTTCCTTAATCAAAACCATACTTTCGGATCAGGAAGGAGAAAGATGAAACGCTCTTTGATTCTCACCACTGTGTTGATTCTAGCTTCTCTCGTACTGGCACAATGCTCCTCAGCCGCCGCCCCTCAAAATACGCAGGCTCCGGAGGTGATTACCGAGGTCGTTACCCGCGATGTACCCGTCACCGAAGTCGTCCAGGTGACCGCGCCGCCGGTGGACAAGAAGGTCGTCGAGTTCTGGACGACGGACAACGAAGAGGACCGGGTGACCGCCTACGAAGCCGTCGCTGCCCGCTTTATGGCCGACCATCCTGACGTGGACGTCCGCATCGTCCCGATCGAAGAAGCCGGCGTCTCGCAGCGGATCGCCACCGCCCAGGCGGCCAACCGCTTACCCGATATCGTCCGCATGGGCGTCGAACGGGTGGCGGCCTTCGCTGCGGATGGTTTATTAGACGAAGATGCCTCCACCGCCGTCATCAACAACATCGGCGTAAATTCATTTCGTGAAGCCCCGCTCAAAATGGTCACCGACGTTTCCAGCGGCAAGTACGATGCCGTACCCTACGACGGCTGGATCCAGGCGCTCTGGTATCGCAGCGACATCTTCGAGCAGGACGGCCTGAACCCGCCCATTACCTGGGATGACATCAACGCCGCCTGTGACGCCCTGCCCGGCAGCGAGAATTTGCTGTATGCCCTTGGGTTGGGCACTGATCCCGGCCAGAACTACGGCCACCAGGTCTTCGAGCAGGTCGCCATTTCCAACAATGCTTGGCCGTTTGACGATCAGGGCAACGTGACCATGAACACCCCCGAGATGATCGCCGCCCTTAAGTTCTACACCGACTTGCAGCGCTGCGCCATTCCCGGCCCGCAATACTGGCAGGGCTCACGTGAGGCCTACGAGCTGGATCAGTCCGGGATGATGTTCTATTCCACTTATATCATGGACGACCTGGTGGTAGGCTCCGGCACCTCGGATGGCGGCAAGGTTCAACTCGCGGTATCCGACCTGGCCAGCAAATCCGGCTTTGCACCTGAAATGAAAGGCCCGAACGGTTCGGCTACTTATGGCCAGTTGGTAACCCTGGCCATCATGAAAGGCGCCGACCCGGAAGCCCAGCAAGTGGTCGAGTACTTCCTGCAGCAAGGCTACAGCGACATCCTGGGCCTGGACCCGTTCGGTAAAGTCCCGGTGACCAAAGATGCTGTGGACACCTGGAAGACCCTCAGCCCGTACTTCGCCAACTACAGCAGCGACACCCTGGACCAGATTGCGAATGGTTACGACACCATGAGCCGTTGGCTGTTCCGCCCGGGTTATGATGCCACCGAGCAGGCCGTGATCGGCGATATCGAAGGCCGCCTGTTGATCCCGCAGGTCATCAGCAACATTGCCCTGGAAGGGACCATGACGCCCGAGACCGGCGCTGCCTGGCTGCAAGACCAGGTCGAACAATTGTTAGCCGACCGCCAGAAACAATAATATCTGCCATCTCGAGTGAATTCTGCTAAGATCGAGGAAAGAAACAGGTCACAGCAACTTCACCGGAAAACCTGTAAGGGGTGTCACGGCACCCCTTACAGGTCAAATTCAACCATAAAGGAAAGCCCAGTGAGTACCTGCTTCACAAATTGGTCTGGAGGAATAAAGGTATGGATCGTACGCTAAGCCAAATGACGGCGACCAGGCCGGGGAGATCCTTACGCTCGCGGGAAGCCCGCCTGGCGTGGCTCTTGATTCTCCCAACCGCGTTGATTGTGTTTGGCCTGGTTATTTTCCCGGCCTTTTACAACGTCTGGATCAGCTTTCACGACGTCAGCCTGGCCAACCTGAACGACGTTTTCCATTCCGCTTTCGTGGGCTGGGAAAACTACACGCGGGTATTCCAGGATTTCGCCTTCAAATACCAGGGCCTGCAAAACATGGGCGCCGCCGTCACTTCGCTGGTCTATTCCTTCACGGCCACGATTTTGACGGTGGTCATCGGCTTGATCGCAGCGCTGCTTTTGAATAGGCCTTTCAAGGGGCGCGGCCTGGCCCGGGCGATTTTCTTGATCCCATACGTGGCCCCAATCGTCTCGGTGGCGTTCGTCTGGCGCTGGATTTTGGACCCGCGCCCGTCCGGCGTGCTCAACGACATCCTGATGCGCCTGAACCTGATCGATCTGCCCAAGGCTTACCTGGCCACCCGCGGCCTGGCGCTGCTGCTGGTGATTATCTTCGAGGCCTGGCGTTACTTTCCATTTGCCATGCTGATGATCCTGGCCCGCTTGCAGGCCATCGATACCACCCTTTACGAGGCGGCCGAAGTGGACGGCGCCAACACGATCAAAAAATTCTTTTATATTACCTTGCCTGAACTGCGTTACGTCTTAGGCGCAATTTTTCTTTTACGTTTGATGTGGACCTTCAATAAATTTGACGATATTTTCCTGCTCACCGGCGGAGGATTTGGGACGAACGTGCTGCCGGTGCTCAGCTACCAGTTCAGCTTCCGCCTGTTCGATTTTGGGCGCGGGTCGGCAGCGTCGATGATCCTTTTAGTGATCCTGATTTTGTTCATGTTATTTTACGTTGGGGTGGTCATGCGCAATGAGGAAAGTGATTAAACGGAGGCTACCATGCAAAATTCGATCTCTTTCAACCACGCGCGCCAAAAGAATTTCATCGACCACCTGGCCGATTGGATCACCTGGCCGCGCTTCATCTTTGCCGTAACGTTAACCTTTTTCCTGGTCAGCATCCTTTTCCCCTTCTACTGGATGGTCAGCTCGTCTTTCAAAACCTACGCTGAAATCGGCGGGCGCGCACCGGTGTACATCCCCTCGGCTTTACGCCTGGATGCGTACAAAGAATTATTCGACCCGTCCAACGCCAGTTTCCAGAATTTCGGACGCAATATTTTCAACAGCCTGATCGTTTCGCTGCCCACCACCTTGATCGGCATTATCCTTTCGACCCTGGGGGCTTATTCGATCGCCCGCCTGCAATTCCGCGGCAAGAATTTGATGCTCAACAGCATTTTGATTGTCTATTTGATCCCGGGGGTATTGTTGATCATCCCCCTGTTCGCCATGCTTTCGCAGCTTGGCAGCAAATTGGGCTTCGAGGTCCAGGATAACCTGGTGGTCCTGATTATCACCTACCTGGCACAGACGCTGCCGGTGGCGCTGTATATGCTGGCCAACTACTTTCGCACCATTCCCACCGAGATCGAGCAGGCCGGACTGATCGACGGCTGTTCTCGCATGGGGGTCATCTGGCGGATCACCCTGCCGCTGTCCATCCCGGCCATGGTCTCGGTGGCCATTTACACCTTCATGATCGCCTGGAACGAATTCTTATACGCCTTCGTGTTCCTCAACAGCCGCAGCCTGTTCACTATGCCGATCAAGGTCAACACCATCTTCAACGACCCCAGCCCGCGGCCGCACGTGGTCATGGCAGCATCCACCATCATGACCCTGCCGGTGGTGCTGCTGTTCCTGGGCCTGGAAAAATTCCTCGAGCAGGGCCTGGTGGCCGGCGGGGTCAAGGGATAAGGCCCATGCGCATCGGTGTGATCGCAACCCGGGTGGCCGGAACGGATGGGGTTTCGCTGGAAATCGCCAAGTGGGCAGCCATTTTACAGCGCCTGGGGCAGCAGGTGTTCTACTGCGCCGGCGAGCTGGACCCCGGCCTGCAAGGCCGGGTGATCCCGGCCATGCACTTCAGCCACCCGCAAGCGCTCGAAATCAGCCGGGCGGCGTTTGGTTCTGCGGCTCCCCCACCCGGTTTCGTGGAATCCATCCGGCGCTCGGCGGAAGAACTCTATCGTGAGATCAAAGCCTTCATTGCGGACTTCCGCATCGACCGCCTGATTGTGGAGAACGCCCTGGCCATCCCCATGCAGATCCCCCTGGGGTTGGCCCTGACCAACCTCATCGCCGACAGCGGCATCGCGACCATCGCCCACCACCACGACTTTTACTGGGAACGCGAGCGCTTCCGCGGCACCTGCATCCCCGACCTGTTGGAGCGCTGCTTTCCGCCCGACCTGCCCGCAGTCCAGCACGTGGTGATTAATTCGCTGGCGCAGGCCTCTCTGCTGAAGCGCAAGGGCCTGTCCGGCGTGATCGTGCCCAATATCTTCGACTTTGCCCGGCCTGCACCGGGCGTGACCACCTTCAACACCGACTTGCGCGCCTCGCTCGGCCTGAGCGATCGGGATCTGTTCGTGCTGCAGCCCACCCGGGTGATCCGCCGTAAGGGCATCGAGCGCTCGATCGAACTGGTGCGGCGGCTGGCTACGGCCGAATCCCAGAAGGCGCTGGGCCGGCGCAAACCGGTGCTGGTGATCACCCACGCAGCCGGCGACGAGGGCTTCGAGTACCTGGCCGAGTTACACGCTCTGGCTCACCGGGATCATATCGATCTGCGCTACGCGGCGGAGAAATTCGCGCCAGCGGCTCGCCAGGACGGGGATGGTAAAATTTATGCTTTGTGGGACGCCTATGTGCACGCCGACCTGTGTACCTATCCCAGCATTTACGAGGGCTTTGGCAATGCGTTTTTGGAAACGGTCTATTTCCGCCTGCCGGTGATGGTCAACCGCTACCCGGTCTACCAGGCCGATATTGCCCCCTTGGGCTTCGATACGGTCGAGATCGATGGCGCGGTGTCCCAACAGACGGCGGAAGCGGTGCTGGCGCTATTGGGCGACCTGGTTCGCCGGAGCCGGATGGTGGAGAAAAATTACCAAATTGCCCGCGAGCATTTCTCCTACGAAGCCGTCACCCCCCTGCTGCGCCAGATGATTCTGGCGGCGGCATGAATGCATGCCCTAAACGTGAAAAAAAATCCCGGGCCCAGGCCTTCTTCAGGAGGAACCCAGAATAATGACAAGTCATGACCGTATCCGGGAGGAACTGGTGTTCCTGTATGGGGATCGGGCCGCCCGGAATATCATGCCAGATGTCGAGAAAATCATTAACCGTTATCAAATCCATTTGGCTCATCCCTCTGGTGGCAAGCCTGGTTTTGAACCGCTCAGCGAAAAAGACGCCATTTTGATCACCTACGGCGACCAGATCAGCGAGCCGGAAAAGCCGCCGCTGCAATCCCTGTCCGAATTTTTGGAAAATTATCTCTCTGGCCAGGTTTCCATCATCCATGTGCTGCCATTTTTTCCTTATTCTTCCGACGACGGCTTCGCGATCATCGATTATCTGCGGGTGAACCCAGATTTGGGTTCCTGGGAGGATATCCACCGGCTGGAAGGCCGGTTTTCTTTGATGGTCGATGCGGTGATCAACCACGTCTCGCGTGAATCGGGCTGGTTCAAGGGCTATTTAAGCGCTCAGGCCCCATACCGGGATTATTTCCTGACCCTGGACGGGAGCGAAGACCTGTCGCAGGTCGTCCGACCGCGGACGCAGCCGCTGCTGACCCCGGTGGCCACCCGCCAGGGTGAACGCAAGGTCTGGACCACCTTCAGTGAAGACCAGATCGACCTGAATTACGCCAATCCCCAGGTGTTGCTGGAGATCCTGGCTGTGCTGCTTTTCTATGTGGAAAAGGGCGTGCGCATCCTGCGCCTGGACGCGATCGCTTACCTGTGGAAGCAGATCGGCAGCGGCTGTATCCACCTGCCGCAGACCCACGCCGTGATCCGCCTGATCCGCGCCGTGCTGGACGAGGTCGCCCCGCAGGTGCTGCTGATCACCGAGACAAATGTGCCCCACCGCGAGAATATCAGCTATTTCGGTGCGCCCCTGGATGGTCGCGGCAAGACCGATGAGGCCCAGATCGTGTACCAGTTTCCCTTAGCGCCGCTGGTGCTGCATACCTTCCGCACCGGGGACGCCGAAAAACTCAGCCATTGGGCGGCCGAGCTGGACGCTCCCGGCATCTTTGTGAATTTCATCGCCTCGCACGACGGGATTGGCATTCTGCCGGCGCGCGGGCTGCTGCAAGCCAACGAGATCCAGGCGTTGATCGACCAGACCCTGGCTCACGGCGGCGAGGTCTCGTACCGCGAGAACCCGGACCGCAGCCAGAGCGTGTACGAGCTGAATATCACCCTGTACGACTTCCTCAACGACCCGCTCTTCCCCGACAAAGCCCTGGACGTGGAGCGGTTTATCGCCACCCAGGCGATCATGCTCTCACTGGCCGGCATCCCCGGCATTTATATTCACAGCCTGATCGGCTCGCATAACTGCCAGAAATGTGTCCACGAGATCGGGCTGAAACGTTCGATCAACCGCGAGAAATTCAACCGGAGCCGATTGGAAATCCGCATCCGGGACGACCAGCACCATTACACGCGGGTCTTTCAGGCCTATCGCCGGCTGCTGCAAATCCGCCGCCAGCACCCGGCTTTTCACCCGCGGGCAGGCCAGGCGGTTTTGGCCCTGGGCCCGGCCGTGTTTGGCCTGCGGCGAACGTCGCTGGATGGCCGCGAGCAGATCACCTGCCTGGTCAATGTGACCCCGTTCGAGCAGGAGGTTGCTTTGCCGGGCGATGGGGCGAGCTGTCCTTGCCAGGACCTGCTTGGCGGAGACAATGTGCCGGTTGGGGGCAAAGTCCGCCTGGAGGCTTACCAGGTAATGTGGTTGAAATAGGCGTTTTACACGCGCCCCAGGCGCAGGCGGGCGGTCTCACGGTTGCCGGTCGCTTCGACGTGCTCGAAGGCTGCCCCCAGGCCGAATTTGGGCATATTGCCGTACACGCTCTCGAACTGGTTGGGCTGGATCAGGTAAGTCTCGTGCCATATGCCGGCAACGCCGTTCGAGCCGATGGCCTTATTGAAGCGCTTCCAGGCGCCCAGGTGCGGGTCGGACGGGTTGCGGGCGAAGTTTTCCAGGTCCTCGAAGGAGCGCCAGTACTGGATCAGCACCGGTCCGCTGAAGTTGAAGTAATACTCGGCGTGTAAAAAGCCCTTTTGCGGGTAAGTGTAGAGCGCCTTGAGCATGGGCGCCATCGCCGTAGCCACCGGGATCCATTTACCGAAGCGCCACCACTTGTTGATGCGCATACCGATCAGAAACAGGGCGAACGGTTGGTCTGTCTTAGCCGTGTAGCGGCCGTTGAATACTTTAGCCATGATCAACTCCTTTACCAATAAAGAGGGTACAGATAAACGAGGGCTTAGAAAGCCCTCCCTTCCCCCTTTCTGGGGGAAGGGAGGGTTGGGAGGGATGAGGGAAGGTGTCCATCTGTGGCCAAATTCCTAAGCCTTCAGCCAGGCCACCGTCTCGTGGATGGCCTCTTCGAGCAGGGTGGGCCGCAGCCCAAAGGCTTGCTCGGCCTTACCGGTATCCACCACGTAGGGCATTTGCCACTCGAACAGCATTTCGGCGGTCTCGCGGATCTCCTTGTTGAACAGGCCCAGCAGGCCCACCATCAGCGGGCCGGCGACCATGGTCTTGACCGGGTGGCCCAGCTCTGCCTCCAGCAGGCGGATGAATTCAGCCTGGGTCACGGCCGGGCTGCTGGGCGTAAACCAGATCTGGCCCAGGGCTTCGTCGTGAGTGCCCAGGGTGGCTAACAGCCGGCCAAAGTCGTTGACGTAGGTGTAGGTATGGGGCTGGTCGAGCCGCCCGAGCAGGCTGGCCGGCTTGCCGGACACGGCCGGGCGGATCAGGTAACCGGTCAGGCCATGATCGTCCGGGCCGAAGAAGTCCGACGCCCGCCCGACGGCCGCGCGCAGCCGGCCTTGTTGGTGAGCGTCCATGACCTGGCCGGCCATTTCCGCGCGGACCTTGCCTTTACGCGTGTTGGGGTTCAGCGGAGAGTCCTCGCGCAGCGCGCCGCGGAAGGCGCCGTACATGTACAGGTTGTCGCCGACGATCAGCTTGGCGCCGTTGGCCGCGGCCGCTTCCAGGATGGCGCTTTGCAAAGAGGGGAATTTCTCGGCCCAATCGTAGTAAGCCGGTTGGGCGCATTGATAGACCGCCGCCGCACCCTGGGTCAGGATAATGTTGTTGGCCGTGTTGTAGGCATCCGCGGCCAGGATCTGTACGCTTTCGGGCAGTCCGCTGGCCTGGCCGGAGCGGTTGACCATGCGTACCTGCTTGCCCAGGCGGACCAATTCACGGGCAGTAGATTTGCCCAACGGGCCGGTTCCAAAAATCAGGTGGAATTCGTTCATTTATTCGTTCTCCCCCGCCAGGTAATGGCGGGACATGTGGTTAATTTCCCGCAGATAAACCTCGGCGGGATCGTTAATAAAAGAAGGCATTTGCTGGCCAATTTCGAGCGAGACCAGCCCGTGGACCCGGCTCCACACGACCAGGGCCAGGTAAAGGACCTCGACCTCGGCATCGCCAGTAAAGGCCAGCCAATCGGCCAGCATCCCTTCGAGCCGGGGGGTGAGCGGGGCCAGATCTTCCAAACGCAGCTTGCCGGAAGCGGACAGTTCTGAGATGTTTTCAATGAGCGGCTGCAGGGACCAGGCCGCGGCCGGGACAGTTATGTCTTCGGGGGCCTGGTAGCCCGGAATGGGCGTACCGAAAATGAGCTGGTACCACTGCGGGTGACCGATGGCCCATTCACGGTAGGCCAGGCCGAGCCTCCGGAACCGTTCGGCCAGCGCATCGGCAGGCAGGCTGGCCGCGGCCGCGCGCTGCGTTTCGCCCAATGCGTGGTAAGCGTCCACGATCATGGCCGTGACGAGGTCATCCCGGCTGGGATAGTAGCGGTAGATGGAGGGGGCCGTAAGGCCCAGCTCGCGGGCGATGGCGCGTAAAGACAGCGACGGCGCGCCGTATTCGGCGATCTGCTTCCAGGCGGTCTCTTTGATGACCTCCGGCAGGTTTGGGATTTGCTGTGAGCGTTTCGGTCGGGACATGGTTACTCCAATCAATAAACGCGCCAACTCAGGCGTATTTTAAGAAGTTCTCGAAATTGAGGTGTTTGCAGGGACGAAGTCCCTGCAAACACCTCAATTTCGAGATTCTATTCCGTTGGGTTATGCGGTTTTTAAATAAACAGTGTATATTTATATATAAATATACACTGTTTATTTATTGGAGTCAAGCACCAACCGGATGAAATAAACGTTTTGGTGCGCCTATGTCGCACCAAAACGTTTATTTCATCTTTTTTAAGATCCGCAATGCCTCGTTGAGGTGGACGAAATTGTGGCGTGTGGGCGGCATCAGCAGCAAGCCGGCGCCGGTCAGCCCGCCCCAGTAATCCAGCAGGCCGCGGGCTTCCTCGACCAGTGCCCCTTCGTCCAGGACCCGTTGCAGGCGGGCCGGCTGAACTTTTTGGCGCAGCGCTTGCGCGTCGATTTGGCCGACAATCTCGCGGGTGCGCTGCCCTACCGCCAGGCGGTAGGCGCGCAGGGCAGCCAGATGCACCTGCTCGCTAAAGTCGCTGACCGCCGGCTCGTCCATGCCGTTGCCGGTATGCGCCAGGCGGATCCCCAATCGATCCATCCAGCCGCTCTGCCGGAAAACCTGTGGGCTGCCGACCAGCAGCAGGTTCATGGTTACATCCTCGATGCGGGCCAGGTGGAAGGTAGTCCAGGCGACGGAATGCTCCAGTTTAGGCGGTACCTGGCGTGCGGCGGCTTCGTCCAGCCCCTGCCAGACTTCGTCCTCGAAGGACCACAACCCGGACTGTGCCATACCGGCCGTGTGGACCATGGCGTGCTGGTCGAGGAACAACGCGACCGCCTGCGGGTGGTCCGCCGGGTCGCGCAGCGCCAGACGCAGGGCCTGCTGCCGTTCATTCCAGAATTTTCGATTGAGCTCCATGAGGTTCCCCTCGCTTTGGATTCAAGTCAATTATAGTGTATTGGCGGAATTTGTATAAATTCATCCAATTGAACTAGCGGAATTTATACAAATTCCGCTAGTTCAATCCTGGGCGAGTGTTAATCACCACCTCCACTTTCTCTACACCCACTGAAAATTACTGTTATTTTCTGCAGAAGGATTATGCGCTGATTACTGATAAGTAGAGTGCGTTGGTAACGCATCAGGAGTATTCGTATTTATTTCTTCTGGTAGAGATGAGACGTTTTTATAAACGATTTTATATAAAACGAAAAAGAAATTTTGTTAAGCAAATTATCTTGTTGATAATTTCTCTTAAAAATTTTACTCCGGAGAGGATTGTTTCATTGCCATATTGAGTAATTCTCTAAATTTGTGGATTTTTTCTCCCAATTCCTGCAATGAAAACAAATCGCTTTCACAATAATTTATAGGGATAATCAAATTCCAGGCAGAAATATTTGAACTCTCTATTAAACCTTCGACCATTTCATTCATAACCCCTTTTGTATGCAGCCATTCTGATAATTCTTTCCAAAGAGTTGTTGCTGCATCAGTTGAACCTATTTCCTTATCAAATCTTTTAACTAATTGAGTAATATTGTAGTTGTTTGACTTCTCTTTAAAAGTGTTTATTCTGTCTTGAAAGAAGTCCATGGATTTATTATCTTTATCTGCGAGATAACACGTACAAAGAGATTCTGTCTGTAACCTAAGATTCATGAAACAAGAGGGAACATTCCCCAGCAAGAAATTGACATAAATTGATCCATAACCAGGTTGCAAAATATGATTAAGATAATAGAGCAGAGCTAAACGTGTAAAATCATTTGTTGTAGCCCCGCTTTTAAAAAGATTTCTGATGTATTGAATATAGTCATTAGCTAACCCAACAATTTCATCGTAAGTATTTTGTGCCTTGAAGTACAAGAAGTTTTCATTTTCTGCCATGATATTAGAAGCATTTTCCAAGAAATCTTTAATTTCAGGCGATCGAATATTGTTTATGGTTATTGAATAACGTTGATCTTCCATTTCTTTTAACTCCGACAAAACACAATTGCAGGGGATAATAAGTTCCATAGAGCTTGGACAGCAAACAACCCTGGGCACGGGCTGGTCATGGAATTGTTATTGGTTTGGCTTACTTTCGTGTTCCCATCGTACCCCAACCCGATTCATTCGTAACTAAATTATATGAAAAGCCGATGCTTTTGGTGCGTTGCCAACGTATCCTAAATCTGATTCGCGCAAATTCCGCCAGTTTGTCTGCTGATAGGTTTTTCATGATCGATGAGCGCTTATCCCACCTAATAGTACTGATAGGATATGCGAGAAGCTACTCAGACCTTGTATATGCTGCCACGAACGTGTTCTTACCCGGTCAATACAAAACGACGGGGACAGGCCAGGTGAGGGGCGCGGCCAGCCGTTTATAGCAATGGCCAAATAGCCAATGCATCTTTTCGGCCGGCGTCTTCCCTCATTCCAGCAGAAACGGTTCCATGGGCTGCCACTGTTCCTTCCACACGTGGGGTACGAGCTGCTCGGTCACCACCGGGGGAATGGCCTGCGAGAATTTGGCCCGCTCGTCGGGGGGCAGGTTGAAGAGGATAAACGGAATAATCAGGTAGTCCGGGCTGGTGTGCTCCTGGCTGAACTTGCCCATCTGGGCCGAGAGGGCACTCTGCTCGTCGCCGGCCATGGCTGCGGCGACTTTGTCCTCTGAAAAATGGGTTTCCTCGATTTTGATGTGCGGGAACCACATATAGCGCAGCCGTTTTAGCGCATTTGTGCAGACTATCAAAGCCTGTGCGCTGTTTTCCCCCAGCAAATCCTCCACCGCGGCTTTGATTTCCTCCAGAATGGTAATCATCTTATGGTGCTCGGCTGCCAGCATTTGGTAAGGCGCGGCCGGTATCTTGACCCCCAGGCGCGGGAAAGCCACCTCATCCTCGGCCAGGTGGTGCGCATCGATGACGGAGACCAGGCAGCCCACAAAATCGTGGTAACCCTGGCGGGTGCGGCTGTCCGGAAAGCCGCCGTTCAAAAAGTCCTGCCCGCAGTCCAACGCGACCGCCAGGCCGCGGGAGATAATCATATGGATGCGAATCAAGTCTCGAGATATGTTGGGTTTGTTTTCCTCAGGGATGTTCATACCTATTCCTTTTCAATCAGCCGGTCCACGACCTGCGCGGATAACAATCCGCGCTGTTGCAACTCTTTAGCCAGTTGGCCGCC
The DNA here is from genome assembly GCA_963704755.1 of uncultured Chloroflexia bacterium. Lineage (GTDB taxonomy): Bacteria > Chloroflexota > Anaerolineae > Anaerolineales > Anaerolineaceae > Bellilinea. Next base: position 1,960,360 of record OY969938.1, on the reverse strand, counting down.
GGATACGAACAAGATGGTCTGGAAGCCCAGTTCGTTGGCGACTTCGATGTTGCGCAGTGTATCGTCGATGTACAGGCAATCACCGGCCGGCCGGCCGGTGCGCTTGAGGAAGGCAGCGTAGAACTGCGGGTCGGGTTTGGCCAGTTTGACCTCGCCCGAGATGACAATGTCATCGAGCCAGTTTAAGAATTCATATTGGGGGCGTACCAGACGGAATTTTTCGGCCGACCAGTTGCTCAGGCCATACAGTGGAAAGCCGGCCTGTTTTAACGCTGCCAGCACGTCCACCGTTGGTTGAATGGCCCCACCCATCGAATCCTCCCAATTTTCGTCGTACATACGGATCAGGTCGATGTACTGTGGAAAGCGTGCGCTCATCTCGGCGACCGCCTCGGCAAAGGGCCGGCCCGCGTCCTGCCGGTGGTTCCACTCGGCAAACCCTATCTCGTCCAGGAACCTGTCCACGGCTGCCAGGTCGCCGCCAAAATGCTTTCCGTAAAGGTAATACGCGCTCCAATCGAGCAAGACGCCGCCAAAATCGAACACGACGGCCGGGTGTTGGTGGTGATTGGAATTCATTGGATGTCTATATTTCCATTCCTCTTGAGGTTAGTCCCGACCGCCTCCCAGGTGAGTGGCCAGCAGGTGCAAGGGCTGGCTACTCGCCTGGCGAAGGCTGGGTCGTGACGTCCCTATATTATAAATGGCGCGGAGCGCGCATTCGCGTCCTTAAATTGATTTATAGCCCGGTTATAAAGAGAGGACTGGATTGAATGGATTATTCCGTCAGGTCGACGACTTCGGCTGTGGGTGCGTTTTGCTTGACCGAGGCGATTCCGCCTTCCATTGCCGAATTGGAAGAATACATTTCGCTCATGCCGATGATCTGCCCGTTGCCGGCTTTGAGCACGAAATATGGGGAGCCTTTACTGGACGACTTACGTTCGTAGTTGCTATCGTTGGGCGCGTTTTTCTTGACCGACTCGATCCCATTTTCCGCGCCGGCTTTGGCCTGGTAGGTTTCGCTGGTGAGGATCACCTGGCCGTTGCCGGCCTTGAGGTTGAACATGAACTTTCCGCCGCTGGCTGGTTTTAACTCGAATTTTGCTGCCATCACTTTCCTCCTGGGCAAATAATATGGGATTGGATCATCGAATTGGATCGATCCAAGGTATTATAACTAATTTCGTATTGTTTATCACAAAAGATTAGAATTTTGATTCCGCTAAAATCCAAAATACGGGTTTTAGGTGGGGCGATTGGCTCTTCCCGCCAAAGTGGTTTTTGCTTTGGACGGGAATCGGGAAAGGAGAGGCTGCGCCCCGATATGCACTACTGGCCGGCCGGCGGGTGTTGCAAAATCAAACTCGGGTTACAATACTTTTACCAATAAATCTTTAATCCAGGTGGGGCAGCAAATTTCTTATGGAAAAGCGAATCCGCGAAAGTTATACTGACGCCATATTGAACGAGGCCATGCGCCGATATGGCATCCAGCCGGGAGAAATCAGCCTGCTGGATGGGTTCGAAAGCTTCATGTATGAATACCGCCATGATGGGGCCCGGCGGATTTTACGTATTGGCCACAGCCTGCACCGCGACGTTTACGCGATCCGCGGTGAGATAGATTGGTTACGCTACCTGGCCGAGAATGGCGTCTCGGTGGCCTATCCATTGCCGTCACTGGCCGGCGAGCTGGTCGAAGTACTGGGCGATGGGCCCGAATATTTTGAGGCGACCTCGTTTATCTATGCACCCGGCAGCCCGCCCCGGCGTGAAGACTGGCAGAATGGATTGATGGTCCGCGTGGGGCGTTTACTGGGTCGCATGCACTGCCTGGCTAAAACGTACCAGCCGGTTGATCCGCTGGCACGGCGGCCGCAGGTCATCGAGGACTTGCAGGATTTCGAGCGCTTTTTACCGGTAGGCGAGCAGGTGGTGGCCGAAAAGTTCCGCCAGATCTTGGCCGGGCTGTTCACGCTGCCTACGGACTGCGATTTGTATGGCATGATCCACCAGGACGTGCACGGGGGCAATTTTCACGTGCTGGACGGGCGGATTACCCTTTTCGATTTCGACGACTGCCTGTATGGCTGGTTCGCCTACGACCTGGCCATGGCCCTGATGTACGTCTTGCCGCTGGACTGCGTGGGCGCTGAAAACCTGGCCTTTGCCCAGCGCACTTACCATGAGCTGATGGAAGGCTATTCCCTGGAAAATTCGCTCGACCCGGCCTGGCTGCAGGAAATTCCGCGCTTCCTCAAGCTGCGCGAGATCGATATGTATATCGCCATCCACCGCAGCATGGATATCGACAACCTGGACGCCTGGTGTACGTCCTACATGCATGGCCGGCGCGAAAAAATCCTGGACGACGTGCCTTATGCAGCGATCTCTTTCTGAGCGATGATTCTGGTGGGGGTGACGCGCACGAGCAGCTCTCCATCGACGGCGTTGCGTTTGCCATAGGACTGGCCCAGCTCTTCACCCATATATTTTTGGGCGATACGGGTAGCCCAATAAAGCAAATCCGGGGCTTTTTCGGTGATGGTGGCCGTACCCTCGATCAGAACATAGGTGTAGGGCGGCTTTTCGTCGTCTACGCAGATGGCCACACGCGGGTCGCGGTGCAGGTCGGCGGATTTAACTGTGGTGTGCCAGGTGGTGAAGAGCAGGTCGTCGCCGTCCAAGACGAACCAGACCGGCGCAACGTGCGGCCGGCCATCTTTGCGGACAGAGGCCAGTTTCCCGGTGTGCAACTGCCGGGTCAGGAAGTCTTTGATTTCCTCAGGGGTCATGTTTTGCATTTTTCACCTCGTTGCAGTTTCATTGGCTAAAGGGGGCCCAAATTTGAGGTGGATGCGTAGGCTGTGCCCACCACACACCTCAAATTCGGTTTCTTACCCCTTTGATGGAACGGTTTCTATTAACTATAATCTCTATCTGAAATATTATAAATGAAATATTTAACATTGAAAGTTTTAGGTTCTTTTAGCTGCGCCAGTTCTTGTTACATGGCTTTCTCCTGGCAACTAGACAATATTTTTCCTGAGAAGGCCAGACCGTCACAATCAGGGTTAAAATCTAAGATATTTGGTAACTACTCAGCCACTGTAGAGGATGAGTAGTTACGATATTTGTATGGTTCAAAATCTGGGTAACTGCTCAGACACATTTTAATGAGTCCTCTAATTCTAGGCTCTAAGCCGTGAGGCTGAGCATTACCGAATTCTGATTCAACAGGAGCATCTTGTGAACATTCTCATCTTTAACTGTGGCAGTTCCTCACAAGGGTTCAAAGTTTACCAGGTAGAAGCAAATGGTGAGCCAAAGGTGATTGCCTCCGGGAAGGCCCGCAACGTGGCCACCCAGACTCAGGCGGAACCGCTGATCGACTGGAAGATCAACGGCAGAGCCGGAACGAAAAAAACGCCGCTCTCCAGCCATCGCCTGGCCGCCCAGGCCAACCTGGCCCTGCTGCGCGAAAACCGGGTGCCGGTCGATGCAGTCGGGCACCGCTTTGTCCATGGCGGGGAAATCTTCCGGCAGACAGCCAAAATCGACACCCCGGCCCTGGCCGAGCTGCAAAAGTGTTTCCACCTGGCGCCAATCCATAACCCCAATTCCTACAGCGTGATCGAAGTCTGCCGGGAAGAACTGCCGGGCGTGCCCCAATACGCGGTCTTCGACACGGCTTTCCACTGCCAGATGCCTGTGGACGCCACCCGCTATGCCATCCCACGTGACCTGGCCGACGAATACGGCTTCCGCAAATATGGTTTCCACGGGCTTTCTTACCAGTATGTTTCGGCCCGCGCGGCGCAACTGTTGGAGCGGCCGTTGGAGAGCCTAAAATTGATCCTCTGTCACCTGGGCACCGGCGGCTCCAGCGTGGCCGCCCTGCAGGATGGCCACAGCGTCGATACCTCGATGGGCTATTCCCCCCTGGCGGGGCTGGTCATGTCCACCCGCTGCGGTGATCTGGACCCCGAGATTGTGCTCGAGCTGGTCCGCCAGGGACGCTCGGTCGAGGAGATCGACACGATCCTGAACAACCAATCCGGGCTGGTGGGCCTCTCCGATTTCTCTTCGAATCTGGCCGAAATCATCGCCGAGGCGGAAAAGGGGAACGCCGACTGCGAAACTGCCTTCAAGGTATATGCGCGCCGGCTGAAAAGCTACCTGGGCGCGTATACCTGGCTGCTGGGCGGCGCAGATGCGATCGTGTTCACCGATGACATCGGCTTGAAATCCTGGCAACTGCGCGAGGCCGTCTGCAGCGGGGTCGAAGCCCTGGGCGTCGTTTTGGATAGCGCAGCCAATCGCAGCGCGGCCGTCGACCGGGCCTCACGGATAAGCCGGCCGGAATCGCGCACCCAAATCTGGGTCGTCCCCACCGACGAAGAAATTGTTATTTTGCGGGAAGTGCTGGCGCAAATGCAGCTTGCCTGATCGCCTGTATCGCTGCGGATATGCCGCCGGTCATCGTTTCCAGGCTCATCGAGGGTACCTTCCCGCCGGATTGCAGTACCTGTTCGGGCAAAGCCGGCAGGTGAACGAACCCGGCCGGGATGGCCAGGCGGTTCTCGGCCAGGTAGTGCAGCAGGCTGTAGATGACCTGGTTGCAAAGGTAGCTGCCTGCGCTCAAGGACAGTTCGGCCGGTACGCCAACCGCCTGCATGGCAGCAATAATTTCACGCAGCGGCAGGCTGGTGAAATAGGCCGCCGGCCCACCGGGGACGACCGGCTGGTCAGCGATCTGGTTGCCGCCGTTGTCGGCGATGCGGTAGTCCAGCAGGTTGATAGCCACCTTTTCCACGGTAATCGCTGCCCGCCCGACCGCGACACCCAGGCACAGCACCGCGTCCGGCTGGGTTTGCCGCAAGGCCCGGATCAGTTCCGCCGGTCCGCGGGAATTTTCAACCGGCAGGATAGCGGTAGCCAGGCTGACGCCATCGATTGAAGCGCTGGCCAACCGCCGGACAATTTGTTCTGAGGGGTTGACAGTATCTTCGCCAAAGGGCTCGAAGCCGGTAAGTAGTAATTTCATAGAGGAAATTTTACTATGGATGCTGGATTTGGACTGTCTATCTTTCGAGGTCTCATCCCACACTACTTGCGAGCAGACCAGATTCCTCCCCTAAAATCCGCACTTTGGATTTTGGGGGAGGTTAGGAGGAGGCGCAGTCTCCGGCAGGCTAAGGAACTTCTCGGCCAGCGCCGGCCCTCACCCCTGGCCCCTCTCCCAGAACGGGAGAGGGGAATGAAATCAAAAACAGATTTGGAGCGAAGGGCCAGATTCCTCTCCTAAAATCCGCACTGGACATTCCCAAAACAACCAGATCAACCTGAATCTCTTTCATGCATGCCTCGCCGGCGAGCAGAATTAAGCGCCTTCTCCCTCCGCGAAGCGTGGGGATAGGGGTAACCGCCGTCCGGGTATACCGAATCCGGGCCCAAAATAGCCCCCAACCCGGCGCAGCAGGCTTTTCCTGCCCCTCTCCCGCTTCTGGGAGAGGGGTTGGGGTGAGGGCGAGTGCGGATCAAACCAGGCAAACATTATTGACTAAAGGCATACCTTCGTCAGAGGGACGCTAAGCCAGGAGGTTCTAATTCATTGACGGCCGTGGCGTCAAGCGCCTGATTCATCTGGTGAGCACCGGGATGTAAATCCACTGCCTTGGAATGAGGCCGCCGGTTTCCAGTCAAAGCGGTCCTGCAAATCTCATTATAATTAGGGCAGGAGTTGCTTCATCGATATGGATGAGGCTAATGTCAGGGCAATCGCATCATGCCAATTTAGTCCCAACAAAGAGATATTTTTGAGGGTTATTGTGGGGCTACGCCCCACAATAACCCTCAAAAACCCACTCTTTGGGGAATTGCCCTCGAAATGCAGGCAGGCTGCAATCGCCCTGAGGCTAATGTTGACCGGTAAGATGTGACGTACCGTGATATTCTGGAATGGGAGATATAAGTATGAAGAGTAAGCTTGCGAATGCTATCAAACTGAAAAATCAACCTGTAGCTGTTTTCCGTTCGGAGGCCAAACCCGAGGGAGCTTTGCAGTTTCAAGAAGGAAAACGGGGCTGCGTTATCTCATTACTGAATGCCGCGGCCAAAGGGCGAATTGCTGTTTTTGACGAAAAGACGACGACTTGTTCCGGCGGTAAAGTTGGATTGGGTTTTAAACGTTTCGAATTGGGTTTTATCGAGTATTTTTTGTCGACCGGGGGTATAGGAGGAAGGCAAGGTGAGTTCTACAAAAAGAGTCCCGAGCTGGCTGCGCAATTTGTAAATAGCTTACCGCAAGTTTCCAGCAAAGAATTTATTGTTTTTATGCCCATATCCGAATTAGGCGAAGATGAGGTACCGGAAATCATTATATTTTTGGCCAATGCCGATCAACTTTCCGCGCTCATGTGGTTTGCCAATTACGACCGGTCCACCCAGGACAACGTTAAAGTTGACTTTGCCTCCGGTTGCCAGCAATCTGTCTTATATGCACTTGAACAGGTGGAAGCCGAAAATCCCAAATGTATTATCGGATTAACCGATCCTTCGGCTCGAAAATATATCGATAAAGATATTCTTTCATTCAGCCTTCCCTACAAACGATTTCTGGAATTGGAAGAGCAGGTTGAAGAGAGCTTTTTGACCAAAGAGACCTGGCTGGATATTGCGGCTCGGATTTAATTCTATTATCAACAGGTTAAATAAATCCGCCAGGCCGCCTTTTAGCTGCCCGGCCGATTGACACCTACGCCGGATGGGATAGAATCGTCCTATAGCCGGACAGGGTCGGCTGTCTTCCTTATTTGTGCTGATCAATAAAATAGTTTTTCCCCATTCTGTGGCCCAATGCCGCCTGTTTGGGCCGGCCGGAATCCTTTCTGCCTGGATTAAATCCAAAAAATGGCCCAAATTCGAAGTGTTGGAGGCCTATACCACAAGCCGGATTACTTTTTAGAGAGAATCACGAACAATTAGAAATTACTCAGCTATCGCAAAAAAGCGGGGTGTTTTATTATTTTTCGTGTGTGAAGCACACGAAAAATAATAAAACACCCCTAATTTCCGAACCGGCTTGAGTAGTAACAACAATTATCTGAATATTTGAAAGGATCTACCTATGGCAAGTAAAGTTTTCTATGGTTCACCCCGTCAGGCACGCTGGGACGCGAAAGAGACGCTGCCGGCGAAGCTTGATCTGATTATCGACCAACTCCACATTCGCGAGCGGGTCAAGGACGAGATCGTGGCGCTGAAAATGCACCTGGGCAATAATTTGAGCTATTCCACCATCCATCCGGTTTTCCTGCGTAAAGTGATCCAGGCGGTCAAGGATGGCGGCGGCAAACCTTATATTATCGATGTGGAATGGGATGTGGCCGCCTCAGAAGCGCGCGGGTACAGCCAGGAAACCCTGGGCTGCCCGGTTTATCCCATGGCCGGTCCGACCAACCGCTACGTGTACAAGCACCACAAACCTTACAAGGGTATCCAGGATTGGGAAGTCGGCGGGTTTGTCGAGGACGCGACCTTCCTGATCAATTTCGCCCACGCCAAGGGCCACCCCTCCTGCTCTTACGGCGGCGCTTTCAAGAACCTGGCCTTGGGCTGCATGTCGGGCCGCACGCGCGGCCAGATGCACGACACCATGCACTACGATCCCTACTGGTTCCCGGAAAAGTGCACCGATAAAGAGACCTTGAAACGGATCATGGAAGTCTGCCCGTTCGAGGCTATCGTCGAGGACAAGGAAAACCCGGGCAACCTGCACCTGCATTTCGAGCAGTGCAACCAGTGCGGCCGCTGCCTGCAGGTCGCCCCGGCCGGCAGCCTGAAGATCGACCCGGTCAACTTCCACTCGTTCCAGGAAGCCTGCGCAATCAGCACCAGCGTGAGCCTTTCCACCTTCGAGCCCGGCAAAGTCACCAACCTGGTGCTGGCCACCATGGTCACCCCGCTGTGCGACTGCTTCGGTTTCACCGGCATGTCCATCCTGCCGGATGTCGGTATCTTCGGCTCGGATGATATCGTGGCCATCGACCAGGCCGTGCTGGACAAGCTGGCCGAGCACGCGATCATCGAGGAAAACGTGCCAACCGGCATGGAAATCAACTCGCGCGAAGGCCATCCGCTGAGCTGGCTGCATGGCCAGATGAAGGACCCCTATAAAGTGGTCGAGTACGCCGAGGGCCTGGGATTGGGCTCGCGGGATTACGAGCTGGTGGATGTGCTGCCGGTCGAAAAAATCGAGCGCATGTCGATGGACTATATTCCGGCCAAATAGCTGGTTTGCCTTTACAGTTTGAGGTATAGATTTTTGGGCAACGCCCAAAAATCTATACCTCTTGTAACTTCGCGGAGTTCACGAATTTGATGTGGTTGCCGGGGCTTTGCCCCGGCAACCACATCAAATTCGTTTTTTTATTTTTTGCGGCTGTTATAGCGTTTATAGACCCGCGTCCAGGCGTCACTGGGGTTTTGCGGCCTGGATTTTTTGTGGCTTTCCTTGCTCAAATAAAACGCAAAATCTTCCAGCAGACCCGAGACGGCCTCCTCCGGTTTATCGAAAACCAGCGGCATGCCCAGGTTGATTGCTTCCACGAACAGTTCCTGGGTGTAGGGCACAGTGACGGTGATGGGCATCTTGACCGCGGATTCGATCTTGTCCTTCGACAGCCCGGATTTAGGGAAGGTCGCGTTCAGCATCAGTTTGATCTGCTGGGTGGGATAGCCTAATTTTTTATAGGTATCCATGGCTGCAACCACGGCGCGCAGCGAGGCCAGGTCGGGCGAGGCGACCAGCAGGACAATGTCGGCCAGATCGAGAGTCTGCAGGCTGATCTCGCTGAAGTCGTGCGGCAGATCGGCCACGATGTAATCGTAGCGCTGCTGCAAAATACGCACCGCCGTCGCCAGGGTCTCGGTATCGATAGTCTCGGCTTCGCTTGGGAAGGTCGGCGCGGCGATGAATGACAACCCGCTTTCGTGCTGGAAAACGATTGAGGAAAGTACCTGCATGTCCAGATCGCTTTGCTTGAAGCGGGCCAGGTCCGCCCAGGTGCGCTTCAGGGTGGCGTTGAGCATCAGGGCTACCTGGCCGGCGACCATGGTCAGGTCCAGCAGGATGGTGGGGCTCTTCCACAAACTGGCCAGCGCCACCGACAGGTTGACCGCCATGCTGGAGCAGCCGGTGCCTCCGCGCAAGCTGTGCAGGGCGATCAGGCGGGCTTTTTCTTTTGTCACGGCGGAGGGCTCGGCGGCTTTATTGACCTCGGCCCGGCGGATAAGGGCAGTGACCCGCGCGGCCAGTTCGGCCGGCTCGAAAGGTTTGGTCAGGTGATCGTCCGCGCCGACTTCGAAAGCCTTGAGCTTGTCCTGCAAGCCGGTTTGGGCGGTGAGCACCAGGATGGGCACGTGAGCGAACTCGGGGTCGCGGCGCAGCAGGCGGGTCACCTCGTAACCGGTGATATCCGGCATGACGACATCGGTGATGATCACGTCCGGCTTGAGGTTCCTTGCCATGGCCAGACCCTGGGTGCCATCTTCGGCAGTGCTGATCTGACAGTTCAGGGGTTCCAGCGCCCGTGCGATCATGGTGTGGTACATGGGCTCGTCATCGATTGTGAGAATTCTAGGGGCCATTGAAACTCCTTTATAGTGAGATTAATCGGTAAGGGTTTTGATTTCTACGAAAGCCTCGCGCAATCGCACGACCTCGCTTTCCAGGTGTTCGATCAGCAGGGGAGCCTTCGCCAGGTTATCCTCGCGGCCCAATTCTTCCAACCGGCGGGCCAGGTGGGTAACGGCATCGGCACTGAAGTTGGCCGACATGCCCTTGAGGTTGTGGGCATGTCGGCTGAAGGTGTTCGCGTCCCCGGCTTCCAGTGCTTTCTTGATGTCGCTGATCCGCTCAGGGATATTGTCGATAAAGCTCTGGCACATTTCAAGGAAGAAGGTCCGGTCATTGTCGAAGCGAGCCAGAGCGGAGGTCAGGTCGATGGGCAGGTCTTCAGCCGTGAGGTCGAGATCTTCACTCGGTATCTCTGCCGGTTCGTTCGTTTGCTCGGGGGCCTCTTCGCCGAAAAAGCCACCTTCGCTTTCGAAGGCGTTTTCGATGAAGTCAAATGATTCGGTTGCACTGGAGTAATCTTCAACCTCGGCCGGCCCGGTTTCTTCGCTCAGGGCGGCGTTTTCAGCTTTTGGCTGGGTCCAGCGCTCCAGGGTTCTCATCAACCCCGGGCGGTCGAGCGGTTTGGAGACGTAATCGTCCATACCGGCTTGCAGACAGCGCTCCTGGTCACCTTTCAGAGCATGGGCAGTCATCGCAATGATGGGGGTGTGGCGCTGGTCGCCTTCCAGGGCGCGGATTTGCTGGGTGGCTTCGAAGCCGTCCATTTCCGGCATCTGCACGTCCATGAGCACGGCATTGTAAGCTCGTTTTTGCCACTGCTCCACCGCCTGGCGGCCGTTCTCGACCGTATCGACCGAATAGCCGGCTTTTTGCAAGATGACCACGGCCAGTTTCTGATTGATTGGGTTGTCCTCGGCCAGCAGAAGGCGCAGTTCCTGGCGTTTCTGTTCCGAGAGCACGTGCCGGGTAATCATATTGCTGCCCAGGTCGCCCTTGTGGCCCATCACCGCCAGTAAAGTCTCGTAAAGCATTTGTTGTTTGACCGGCTTGTTCAGGTAACCCGAGCAGCCCAGCGCTTCCAGCCGGACCGCATCGCCCTGCTGGCCGATTGAGGTCAAAATGACGACCTTGACATCCTGGATGGTGGGGTCATCTTTGATCGCCTGGGCAGTTTGCTCACCGTCCATGCCCGGCATTTGCATATCCAGGAGGACGACCCGGTAGGGATCGCCGGTGCGGACCGCGGTTTGCAGCATTTCCAGGCCTTTGGCTCCGGATGCAGCCGTCTCGATGCGGCAGCCGAACCCGGTGACGATCTTGGCAAGGATCATGCGGTTGGTGGCGTTATCATCTACACCCAGGATGTGCAGGTCTTTCAGCTCAACCGGCTCGAACTCAGGTTGGGGCTGTTTTTCTTTGACTGCCGCCTGCTTTTGCAGGGTGGCCGTGAACCAGAAGGTACTGCCAACCCCGACGGAACTTTCCACGCCGATCGTTCCATTCATGGCGTCTACCAATTGCTTGCAAATTGCCAGGCCCAGCCCGGTGCCGCCGAAGCGGCGAGTGGTTGAACTGTCCGCCTGGGTGAAGCGGTCGAAAATCATGGTCTTTCGATCAGGCGGGATGCCCACGCCAGTATCCTGGACCGAGAATTTAACGGTCATGTCCTTGTCGGTGTTGGAAACCGGCTCGACGCGCACGACGATCTCACCCTGGGGGGTGAACTTGATCGCGTTGCCGATCAGGTTCACCAGGATCTGGCGCAGCCGGGCCGGGTCACCGCGTACGTCCGGGCGCAAATCGGGGTGGATCAGGCAAGCCATTTCCAGGCCTTTGTCCTGGCAGCGTTTGGCCAGCGAATAGGCGACGTCCTCGACGGCATTGCGCAGGTCGAAGTCGATATTTTCCAGCACCAGCCGCTTGGCTTCGATCTTGGAGAAGTCCAGGATGTCATTGATCAGGGTCAGCAGGATCTCGGCGCTTTGCAGGGAGATCCCCAGGTATTCGCGCTGCTCGTTGGTCAACTGGGTATCCAGGGCCAGCTCGAGCATGCCGATCACCCCGTTCATGGGGGTGCGGATCTCGTGGCTCATGTTAGCCAGGAACTCGCTCTTGGCCCGGTTGGCCTCTTCGGCTTCCTGGCGGGCGCGCACCAGCTCGGAAATGTCGTGGTAGATGGCCAGCACGCCGATCTTCTCGCCGGCCACCGAGACCGGCACACCGAAAATTTCCACGTCCACCGGCGAGCCATCCTTGCGGCGCCGTTGGCCGATGCGGTGGACGGCGCTGTTCATCACCTGGCGGGTGATTTCCGTGGCTTCGCGCGAGGTTTCGGGCGTGGTAATCAGCGAATCGATGTCGGACCCGATGATTTCGTCGCACTTGTAGCCGTACAAACGCTCGAAGGCCGGGTTACAGGAGACGATCTGTTGATGGACATCCATCACCACAATGGCCGCCGGGCTGTTATCCACCAGGGCCTCGAAATATTGTTTCTGGCGGATGATTTCTTTTTCAGCATTCTTGCGGTCGGTGATGTTGTACAGGATGCACAGGCGCCGGTCGGGCAACCCCTGCACCTGGACGGGATAAACCGAGGCGTCGAAATAGCCTTCCAGGGCCGGGAAGTGGACTTCACCGCCTTGCTGGTACCAGGCCGGGTCAGGCTGTTCGCCCGGGATCAGGCTTTCCACCGGCTTGCCGATCACCTTCTGAAAGGAGGTGTTGAAGAACTGGATCACCGCCCGGTTGCAGCGCAGCACCCGACCGTCCATAGAGAGCAAAATGATCATGTCGGAAATGGCATCGAAGGTCAATTCCCAGTCTTTTTTCGCCAGGGTGATGCGCGCTTGCTGCAAACCCAGCCGGCTGAATAAAACCCCCAGGAAAATGGGAGCCGTATCCACCAGCCATAAAGACGGCCGGCTCTGTACTGCCGCCAGGGCAGCCCAAGAAAAGGGCTGCCCGGTAGTTGGAATTTCTACCAGGGTTACAGCCAGGGGAAAAAGCAGGCCGATCAAGAAACCAATAAGGAGATACCGGTAAGGGGTAGGAGAAAAAATATTATTCCGCATGATAAAACGCTCCTGTAAGGATAATCGCTGCCCCTTAAAGTGGATCCGCAGAAAACCTGTTGAGGAGCTTTCCAATCAGGCAAGCCAGGCCCTTATCCTGGATCCAATAAACAACGAAAAGGTTAATATTAGCTTCGGATGGCAAACATAAATGTTTACCGATTTAAGTAAAAACTAGGTTAATTTTATAGGTTTTTCGGGTTTTAGGGGGAGTTTTTGTGCGGCGCATTGGAATTGTATGGCAGCAGTTACGATTTGCCCCCGGTCATCAGCGGCGGCAACAGTATGTGGACGCGCGGATATGGCGGCAGCGAACCGGGAACGGTTATCGTGGTGGGCATGGAATCTATCTATCTCGGCCAATACTTCAACGAATGTCAGGCAAAGGGCGTTGTTTCGAACCAGTACGGAGTCAAGAATGAGGAAAGTACCTGGCACAATGTGATCTACGTCTGCCGGCAGGCACGCAGGGCCTGGGCCGAGATGTGGCCGCAGATGCAGTGGTTTCAATAGGCCAGTTCGGAAAAGGGGGGTGTTTTTATTGTTTTTCGCGTGCGAAGCACGCGAAAAACAATAAAAACACCCCCCTTTTAAACGTTAAAATACCCGGCCAATGTCAACTAATTACATAATTATTACGGTTTTTAGATTTTTTATAGAAAAGCGCTATGATAAATAAAGCTAACACCTCAAGCGCGTGCTAATTAGCCTCCGCATTTGAGTTCCAGGCCGTGGGATTGAGCAGTTACAAATAAAGAGGTATAGGATGGCTACAAAAGTAGGAAGGCGAGCGCGATGGTTATTGGGTGGGCTGTGGGGCGGATTGACTACGGCCCTGTTGGTACTTTTCCATTACCTCGCCGGCACTCTGGCGGGTCTCCCGCGCCCGGCCTTTGTCGTCTTCGACGCAATGGTACGCTTGCTGCCCGGGAACGTCATAACCCTCGTCATCGATTCCATGGTCAAGACCATCCGCGGGCTCAACCTGGGGCCGACCTCGCAGGTGGCCAAACTGATCGAACAAAGCATGGCGATCCTGTCTTTCATTGCCGCCGGGATCGTATTGGGGATCATCTTGACCCTGCTCGGGCGCAAGCGCCCGGCCCGTTTACCCCGCATGGGAGTCATTGGCGGCCTGATCGTCCTGGTCCCGGTCGTGGCAATTATGTTCTGGCTGGGTTTCCCCGAAGCCGGTCCGGTCATCAGCCTCATTTTCGAGCTGCTGGTCTTCGCCGGCTGGGGCTGGGTATTGGGGAAACTGATCGAATTCACATCGGTCGAATCGGTGCCGGAAACGACTTCAAGCGAACGGCGCAGGTTCCTCTCGCTGGTCGGGGTAGGTTCATTTACCGTGCTGGTCGCGGCTGCCGGTGTACGTTTGCTCACCGAGCAAAACAGCCAAACGGCCGCGGGCAATCCGGGCAGTGCTGGCCAGGGTAACCCTACATCCGGGAAGGCTGATACCCCACCGCAGGCGACGCTGGAAGCGCGTATCCAACCGGCGCCGGGTACCCGCGCTGAAATCACCTCGAACAGCCAGTTCTACCGTATCGACATCGATGCGATGCCCCCCGTCATCGACGAGAATTCCTGGCGGTTGAAGATCGACGGGTTGGTCGATCATCCCCTGGAACTTACCCTGGATGACATCCGCCAATTTCCGGCTTATACCCAGGCGATTACCCTGGAATGCATTTCGAACCCATTAGGCGGTGATTTAACCAGCACCAGTTTGTGGACCGGGGCTATGTTCAAGGATGTGCTGGCCCAGGCCGGCCTGCAGGATGGCGTTGTGGAAATCCACATCGAGGCCCAGGACGGCTTTTACGAGAGTGTGCCGCTGGATGAGGCCATGGACGAGCGCACTTTATTGGTCTATGCCATGAACGGTGAGCCGCTTCCGCAGCCGCACGGCTTTCCCCTGCGCATTTATATCCCCAACCATTTTGGGATGAAACAACCCAAATGGATCACCCACATGCAGGCCGTCGATCAAAAAATCCGCGGGTACTGGGTGGATCGCGGGTGGAGCGATACGGCCATTCCGCCCACCACTTCGGTGATCGACGTGGTGGATAAAGACAGCCCGGATCCTGCTACCGGCGCAATTCCGGTCGGCGGAATCGCCTACGCCGGAGCGCGCGGCATCAGCCGGGTGGAGGTCCAGGTCGATGACGGGCCCTGGCAGCCGGCCGAACTACGCGACCCACCTTACAGCCCGCTGACCTGGGTCCAGTGGCGCTTCGACTGGCCCGCCTCGCAAGGCGAACATACCTTTTCGGTACGGGCCTACGATGGCAATGGTGATTTACAGATCACCGATGAGGCGCCCGCCCACCCCAACGGCGCCACCGGCATCTTCCAGAAAACCGAGACCATATCGTCTCAATAAAAAATTCTTATCCCTGGCCTGATTTTTTGTCTGCTGTGATCATCCCGGCCAGATCCGGGTTAGGGGAGAGAATGACCGTGTTCCCACGCCCTTTTTCCAGCGCCTGCAGCAAGCGGAGCTGGTACAAGGACGGGTTATTTTCCATCAATTTCGCGGTATTGGCCAAATTGCGTAAGGCTGCGCTTTCGCCACGGGCTCGTTCTAAGGCGGCCAATCCTTCGTTTTTTGCGTTCACTACCTGGGCAAACATACCCCGCAATTCCCCGGGAAAGGTGATGTCCTTTATCGCAATTGATTTAACTTTCAGGCCTAATTCAGCTACCGGGGTGCGGACCGCTTCGAACAATTCCTCGTTGATTTCTTTGCGCTTTTGCAAAAGCAAATCAATCGGAGTACCCCCTACAATGTCTCGAAGCTCTGTTTGAACGAGTAAATATAGTTCATCCAGGTACTTGACCGAGGCCGTCGTCGCTTTGTAAGCGTCTGAGACTCTAAAGATTATTCCCAGGCTGATGCGAATCCCAACATTGTCTGCAGAAATAATTTCCTGGCCCTGAATGGACAGCGCCTGTGAGCGCATATCCACTTTTATAACTTTTCGATTTCTTTGAAAAAAGGTAGTGTGCAAACCGGGCTCGAGCAGTTGCTTGAATTTACCGTTCACAAACAGCACCCCGGTTTCATAATCGAAAATAACCACCCGCTGGCGTCCAAGGTAGAGGATTATTCCAACGACTACGACAATGAGCAAGATGATGACGTAAGGATTCATTTTCGCCCCTTTGATTTGTTCATACCGCCAAAGGACTTCCAGGAATCCTGCGGAGGTTTTAGCCTGCTTGGCGCTTTCCCTGTATAAGAAGTCCTTTGGGGTATGAGTCAGGACTCGAACCTGATTCGCCGTATGGCGATGCCATTTGGTGGGAGCGAAGGCAGAACATTGGGTGAGAATCACCCCCTGTTGCATAAACCCCCACGTCATTATTTTAGCAGTTTTTTGAAAAGGCCTATAGGCTGTGGGCAAGGTTTAAATGACCAAACATCCTGTTTATAGCCAAGTCCCACGAATACGCCCGCAACCCAACCTACGGGCTTTAAAAGGCAGCTGTAGGGTGGGTGCAGGGCTCATAAACAATGCTGGCGAATAAAGATTAGTTGTCCCATCCCGGGATATTGCCCGTAACCCACCATCCGGACAGAACGGTGGGTTACGGGCAAGGTTTCGTAGATCTCGCCGTTGTATAGGTCGCCAGCGTTATAAATGAGCCCTACACCCACCGTACTCTACATTTCTCAGCGGCCTCGGCCAACGGAAAGGAGGGAGAGACCGGGCCGATCTGCTTTGGGCTATCTTTCTTTTAATAACAGTTTCTCTTACAAGGCGGCGCCATAATGGTGCGTTCCGGGCACGTCAGGGTTGGCCAGTGTTCTGGTCGTCCAACCCTGCTTGGGAAGTCAGCCCTCAAACGCACCCTACGACGGCGCTCTTTTTAAAAATCTTCTCAGCGCCCTCTGCGTCTCTGCGGTGCAATATCTGATCAGCCAATAAGAGCGGCCTCGGTCTGGAGACCGGGCCGATCTGCCTTAAAACTTCTTTCCTCTTCTTAAACTCTTCCTTCTTCTCCGTGCGCTCCGTGCCTCCGTGGTTATTCTTTCTCTAGACATTCGGCGCCGGTGGCTGGCTGCGAATGACATCCCGCAACCAATACCCGCTGTCTTTGACCGTGCGCTGCTGGGTAGCAAAATCGACATACACCAGCCCGAAGCGCATGGAATAGCCCAGGTCCCACTCGAAGTTGTCGGTCAGCGACCAGATGAAATAGCCGTGGATGTTGGCCCCATCGCGGATGGCGCGGGCGGCTTCATTCATGTACCCTTCCAGAAAGGCGACCCGTGGCGAGTCGTGCACCTGCCCATCGACGAGCACATCCCGAAAGGCAGCGCCGTTTTCGGTGATGTAAGTGTAGGGGTTGCCGTACTCGTTCTTGATGCGCATGAGCGTGTTGTAGAACTCGGGCGGGTATATCTCGCGGCTGCTGGCCGTGTAGGCGCGCCCGTCGACCACGGTCTCTGCGCCGCCGGTCTCGACCTGGTCCACCCAGAAACCAAAGAAGGGCATATACCAGACCGCTCGAGCGAACTCGCGGCTGTAATAGTTGATCCCCAGGAAATCGACCGGGCGAGAGATGATCTGCATGTCCTCGGGCCCGATGTGGGGATGGATCAGGGCCATGCGGTTCCACAGCGGTTGGGGATACCTGCCCTTGAGAACCCCGTCCAGGAAGAAATCGTTGAAGAACTGGTTGCCAACTACAGCGGCGCGCACATCCCGCGGATTGGACGTGGCCGGGTGGATGGGGGTGATGCTCAAGGTAATGCCGGCCTGTGCGCCAGGCGCGGCCGCATGGATCCGCTCCAGGGCCAGGCCGTGGCCGAGCAGCAGGTGGTGGGCCACCCGCAGGTAAATCCAGGGGTTGTGCCGGCCGGGAGCGTGGTTGCCGAGCAGATGGCCCAGGACGGAATGCTCCCAGGGCTCGTTGAGGGTGATCCAGTTCTTGACCCGGTCGCCTAACGTTTTGGCGACGACTTCGGCGTAATCGGCAAAGTAAGCCGCGCAGTCGCGCCCGGCAAACCCGCCGCACAGGTCTTGCAGGGCCTGGGGCGTATCCCAGTGGAACAGGGTCAGGAAAGGCGCCAGGTTGCGTTCCAGAAGCAGATCGACCAGGCGGTCGTAATAATCCAGGCCTTTCCGGTTGACCTGACCGCGGCCCTGGGGCAGCACCCGCGTCCAACTGACCGAAAAGCGGCAGGCGTTCAGCCCCAAGGCGGCCATCTGGTCCAGGTCGCGCTCGGGGTGGCGGTAGGCATCGCAGGCCAGGTCGGCGTCTTCGCCTGTGCTGATCTTGCCGGGCTTATGGCTGAAAGTATCCCAGATGGATGGGCCTTTTCCATCGGCGGCCGGGCTGCCCTCGATCTGGAAAGCCGAAGAAGCCGTGCCGAAGAGAAAACCGGGCGGAAATTGTGGGTAGGCCATGCTGCTGCTCCTTGGGTTGACGTTTTTGTGGCGGGATAGATTCTATTTTAATCTAATCCTGTTTGGTATTTGCGGGTTTGCCAACCCAAAAGATTCCGGATAGCCGGTGCTTCGACCCTTCTCCGCTTGCCCCGATCGGAAACCGATTGGGCGGGAAGAGCTAAACCCCTGGCGAACCCGCTATAATAAATATAAATATGGTAACTACTCAACTGTCATGGAGAAAGCAGGTGTTTTTATTATTTTTTGTGTGCGAAGCACACAAAAAATAATAAAAACACCTGCACCTTTTGAACTGGCCGGAGCAGTACCTAAATATGGATGCATTTACGGAGGTACACCGATGAAACGCCTTTACCGGGTGGCCATCCTGGTTTTTCTCAACCTGCTGGCCGGCAGTTTGCTCTTGCGGCCGGCCGCGGCCCAATCCACGGGCGGCTCACCGCTGGTCAAGCTGATGGACGCCAGCGGGCCGCTGACGCCGGCTATGGTCAGCTATATCGAACGCGGCCTGACCGTGGCCCAGCAGGATGGGGCCGAGCTGGTCATTCTGGAATTGAATACCCCAGGCGGATCGATTACCTTGATGAGCACCATCATCCAGGACCTGCGCGCCAGCACGGTGCCGGTGGTGGTTTACGTCACCCCGCGCGGAGCCATGGCGGCATCGGCCGGCACGGTCATCACCCTGGCAGGCCAGGCCAACGCCATGGCGCCCGAGACGATCATTGGGGCGGCCAGCCCGGTCGGCTCGCAAGGGGAAAACATCGATACCACTGAGGAAGCCAAAACCAAAGAGGCCATGCGCGCCACGGTGCGCACACTGGCGGCGAACCGCCCCCCGGCCGCGATCTCCCTGGCCGAGGATACCATCCAGAACGCGACCGCGGTTTCTTCGGATGAAGCCTTGAAAATTGGGCTGACCGATTTTATCGCCAGCGACGTTAATGACCTGCTGCGCCAACTGGACGGCTACACTTTGCAGCTCCAGGGCCAGCCGGTGGTCCTGCACACCCAGTACGCCGTGGTCCAGGAAGTGCCCCATACCCTGGTCGAGAATGCCTTACAACTCCTGACCGACCCCAATATCGTCTTCATCCTGCTCTCGATCGGCATCCAGGCGCTGTTGATCGAGCTCTCCAGTCCCGGCGGCTGGGTGGCCGGGTTCATTGGGGTGGTCTGCCTGGCCCTGGTGGTGTACAGCTTCGGAATCCTGCCGATCAACCTGTTCGGCTTGATTTTCATCGTGCTGGCATTTGTACTCTTTATCCTGGAGGTTAAGACGCATACCAGCGGCGCCTTGACCATCACCGGTATCGTTTCGTTCGTTTTCGGAGCGCTGACCCTGTTTAATTCCGCCCGCACACCCGGCTTCCCGGCCGTTTCGGTGCCGCTGGTGCTGGGCATGGCGGCTTTTCTGGCCGCCAGCTTCATGGTGATCATCTCCTTCGCCTGGCGAGCCCTGCATGCACCGGCCGTCATGGGCCGGGCTACCCTGATCGGCCAGCAGGGAACCGTCAGCAGTTCCCTGGCACCGCAGGGCAGCGTCCAGCTTGCCGGCGAGCTGTGGACAGCCGAAACCATCGACCCGCTCGATTCGATCCCCGAAGGTGCGCGGGTCGAGGTGGTGGCGGTAGAGGGACTGCGGTTGAAAGTGAGAAAGGTATAAAAAATGGTGATCTCCGCGGGAGTTGCCCGCGGAGATCACCATAGATGCGAGAAAAATAAAGCTATGCCCGCCAGAATCCGCGGCGGACGGGACGGACCTCTTCGGCGGTGATAAACGCTTCGGGATCGGCTTCGAGTACGATCCTCTCGACCTGGTCCAGGCGGCGGCGCATGACGTCTACGTGCAGCAGGGCCACCGTGCCTTGCAGGCCGCGCCCGGAGATCTCGGTTACGGCGTAGCCTTCCTTACGCAGCGCTTCGGCGATGGCCGAACCGCAGGAGGGGGATACCACGCTGACGTGGATATGGCCGATGGCCAGCCGTTCTTCGATGAACATGCCCACCACGTTACCGGTCGCAAAACCGCCCGCGTAGCCGATGATGCTCAGCGGGTTGGTCAGGTTGGTCAGCACCTGGCTGATGGCAACCACAAAGATGAGCGATTGGACGAAACCCAGGATCCAGGCCAGGCGTTTCTTGCCGCGCACCACGAACAGCACGCGGATGGTATCCAAGGACATGTCGCCAATGCGCAGGAAAAAGATCCCCAGCGCGATCAGAAAGGCGTGGGGGCTAAAATCAAGAACCATGTTGGGGCCTCGTTATTGTTTTTCGCTCTCGGTTTGGACGCAGGGCAGGTACATTTCGGTAAAGTACTCGCCGACCATACGCCGGGTGCTGAACTGAGGCCCAAGGGTGCGAATGGCTTCCTTGACCCGCGCGATCCAGGCGGTCGGCAGCTTGTCGGCGCTGCGATTGTTGTAATACAGTGGCACGATCTCATTTTCCAGGTGCTCGTACAGGCTGCGCGCATCCATTTCGTCCTGCTGGTTGGGGTCCACCGGGTCGGTGTCTTCACCAATGGCCCAGCCGTTCTGGCCGTTGAAGCCTTCGCGCCACCAGCCGTCCATAACCGACAGGTTGAGCACGCCGTTCAGGGCGGCTTTCATACCGGAAGTTCCCGAGGCTTCGTTGGGCCGGCGTGGATTATTCATCCAGACGTCCACACCCTGCACCAGATAGCGAGCCATGTTCAAATCGTAGTCTTCCAGGAAGGCCAGGCGCCCACCGGCGTTGGAATCCTTGACGGCCCGATAGACCTGCTGGATGAGCAGTTTGCCCGGCTCGTCGGCGGGATGGGCCTTGCCGGCGAAGATGATCTGCACCGGCATGTCGGCGTTGGTGATCAGGCGCATCAGGCGTTCGTAATCGCGCATGATCAGGTTGCCGCGTTTGTAGGTAGCGAAACGGCGGGCGAAGCCAATGGTCAGCGAATACGGCTCGAGGAAAACACCCGAGGCTAATGCCTGGGCCGGGCTGATGCTGCCCGACTGCCAGGCGATGCGTGCCCGGGTGTTGATGTATAAAGTCAGTTTGCGTTTGAGGTGCTGGCGGACGGCCCATAATTCACCGTCGGGGATGTTTTCGACCAGGGCCCAGGTATTCGGGTCGTCCAGGTGGTTCATCCAGTCGGCGCCTAGGTAGCGATCGAACAACAGGCGCAGCCGGCGCGCGATCCAGGTGCCGGTGTGGACGCCGTTGGTAATATGGCTGATCGGCACGTCTTCGGATGGGCGTTCGGGCCAGAGGAAGTTCCACATCCGCCGGGATACCCGCCCGTGCAGCTCGGAGACCGCGTTGGCATGTTCCGAAAGGTGCAGGGCCAACACCGGCATACAGAAGCTTTCGCCCCAGGGAGTAGCCTGGCGGCCCAGGTCAACGAACTGATCGCGGGTCAGGCCGAGTTGGGGCCAGACATTGGCGAAATACTTGTCCACCAGCCAAAGCGGGAACTGGTCGTTGCCGGCCGGTACGGGGGTGTGGGTGGTGAACACGTTGCTCTTGCGGATCGTCTCGGAGGCTTCCGCGAAAGTCTTGCCGGTGCGCACCAGTTCCAGGGCGCGCTCCACTACCAGGAAGGCCGAGTGGCCTTCGTTCATGTGCCAGACCTGCGGGTCGTAGCCCAGCCGGCGCAGCGCACGCACTCCGCCGATGCCGAGCAGGATCTCCTGCGAGACGCGCACATCCAGGTCGTTGCTGTACAGCCGGGCAGTCAGTTGCTGGTCCACTTCCGAGTTGAATTCCAGGTTGGTATCCAGCAAGAACAGGGAAATGCGCCCAACCTTGACCTCCCAGATGCGCGCCAGTACGTTTCGGCCGGTCAGCTCGACCGAGATGGTGGCCGGGTTGCCGTCCTGGTCGAACAGCGGGATGACGGGCGAGTCTTCCAGTACCAGGTAGTGCGTCTGGGTTTCCTGCCAGCCGTCTTCGGTGATGCGTTGAGTGAAGTAGCCCTGGTTGTAGATGAAACCCAACCCCACCAGGGGCAGGCCCATGTCGCTGGCCTCTTTCAAGTGATCGCCGGCCAGGATGCCCAGGCCGCCGGCATACACCGGCAGTGACTCGTGCAGCCCGAACTCGAAGGAGAAATAGGCGATCTGCATGTCGCTCAGTTCGGGGTGTTGGGTGGCGAACCAGGAGCCTTCGCCGCTCATATAGGCATCGAACTTTTTCATTACCCGGTCGTACATCTCCAGGTAGTAATGCTCATTGGTGACGGCGTTCAGGCGGCTGCGCTCAACCATCTTGAGAAAAGCAACCGGGTTGTGGCCGACATCATCCCACAAACGCATATCGATCTGGCGGAAGAGCTGCTGTGCTTCGGGGTTCCAGACCCACCAGAGGTTATAGGCTAACCCGCCCAACCGGCTGATTCGCCGGGGCAGGCTGAAGTGGTTTGGAATTTCGCGTTTTATTTTTGCGTCCATCATCATTCCATCACCTTGCCAGGAAATAAGATAATTTCGATAAGAAAGAAATTGTGGTCGATAAAAACGACCACTTCTGCTGCTCCCGAAAGAAACAGCGTCGAATTATACCATACTAAGAATTATACAGACTTTTGCGGTGGAGGGAAAAGTAATCGGAGAGGAGAGATGAGAGAAAAGAGAATAGAGATTAGGCAACAAGGCAACGAGGGAGGAGGGTCTGCCCCGGCAGGCCGGCGCATTTTGCCTCCTTCCTACTTAAAACGCCGATTGGACAGCAAAGCTCCCCTTCCCCCGCTCTGGGGGAAGGGGCCGGGGGATGAGGGCGAAGGGCGCGTTTTATCCACAGCCCCGCGCAACCCAAGCAACTTCCAGTCCCGGCTGTGGGGTGAAAATCCAGTACAATTAATCCCACTGTATGGTTGAAATCTCGTTTTCCACATTACCCGAACTGCCTGCGGTCGAATCGACCCGGGTGGCGCTGGAAGAACTGACCTGGACGCTGATCGAACTGACCACCGCCGATCAGGTCTTTGTCTATCGGCGCAACGACCCGGCCGGGCCGCTCGACCCGGTCATTGCCCTGGGCATGCTTTCGCTTTCCGAAAAACAGGCTTTCTGGTCCGGCCCGCTCGACCCGGCCGTGGACGTGCTGCTGGCGCATCTGATCGAGAGCCCGCGGCCCTTTTCGGTGGTGACGGAGGCTGAGCGCCGGCAGTTCGGGCCTTCTCTCCTGGCCGGCCTTAAAACCAAGTCTTTCCTGATCTACCCGCTGGCCAATCACGGCACCCTGCTGGGGTTGGTGCTGTTCGCCTGGCAGCAGCCCGGCTTCCGCCTGCCGGCCGAGCAGGTGCGCCTGGCCGACGCGGTCACCCGCTCGATGGCCCTGGCGCTGGACAACGCCCGCCTGTACGAGGTGACCAGCCAGCAGCTTCACCAGGCGCTCAGCCTGCAAGAGATCACCCGGGCGATCCTCAACAAAGTGGACCTGGAAGAGGTGCTCGATTTGATCGCCCAGGAAGCCGTCCGGCTGACGGCTGCGCTGGGCTGCGTCATCCGCCTGGCGGACGATAACGGCCATATGCAAATCGCCTACCAGACCGGGCGGGTGGCGCCCTCACCGCTGGACGAAGGCAGCCTTTCGGCCTGGAGCGAGAACGCGCAGCGGCGCGAACCGGTCTTGTTCAACGTCAAAGGGGCTGCCGGCGAGGGAGGAGAGCCGGTCTCGATCCTGTTGGTCCCGCTGTGGAGCGGCCAGGAGACGCCCTCCGGCTTCCTGGAGATTTACCAGCACCCCGGGTATTTTCTGCCCCACGATATTACTACGGCGAGTTCCTTTGCCGGGCAGGTGGCAGTGGCCATCGATCATGCCCGCCTGTACCGGCGTATTCAATTGACCGCGGTAGCCGAGGAGCGCGCCCGCCTGGCGCGTGATCTGCACGATTCGATCAGCCAATCGCTGTACGCCATGACCTTATTTACCCGCGCGGCCCGCCGCCAGCAGGCGAAAGGCCGTTTCGAAGCGGTGGACAAGTACCTGGCCGAGCTGGATAACGCTGCCCGCAATGTGCTGGGGGAGATGCGCCTGCTGATCTTCGAGCTGCGCCCGGCCTCGCTGGAGAAAAACGGGTTGGTGGGCGCCTTGCAGCACCGCCTGAACGCGGTAGAAGGCCGCAGCAGCATCGAGGTATTCCAACAGTTGGCGTTGGCGGAACCTCTGCCACGCGACGTGGAAGATAACCTGTATCGCATCGCCCAGGAGGCCTTCAATAACGTGATCAAGCACGCCGGGGCGGGCCGCCTGTGGGTGGACCTGGACCAGGCGGCCGGGCAGGTACGCCTGCGCGTTCGTGATGACGGTCGCGGGTTCGATGTGGGCCGGGTCCCGCCGGACGGCCTGGGGTTGAAGAACATGCAGGAAAGAGTGCAGGCTATGGGCGGGAAATTGTCGATCCAAAGCGCACCCGGCTCGGGTACGCTCATTCAGGTGGAGGTGCCGTATGGCGAAGATCAAGATCCTGGTCGTTGACGATCACCCGGTGGTGCGCAAGGGCATGGTTGCTATGCTGGAAACCGAGCCGGACCTGGAAGTGGCCGGTGAATGCGCCAACGGCGCCGAGGCGTTGGAGAAATACGCGTCCCTGCGGCCGGACGTGGTGCTGATGGACCTGGTCATGCCGGTCATGGATGGCATCGAAGCCATTCAAAAGATGCGCAGCCTGGACCCGGACGCCCACGTACTGGTGTTGACCAGCTTCACCACGGACGATAAAGTGTTTGCGGCCATCAAGGCCGGCGCGGCCGGCTATTTATTGAAAGATTCGGACCCGGATGACCTGATCCGGGCCATCCACCAGGTCCAGCGCGGCGAATCGTCCCTGCACCCGGCCATCGCGCGCAAGCTGCTGGCCGAGCTGTCTCAACCACCGGCGCCCAAAGCCGCTCCGGAGACGTTGACCGAACGGGAAAAAGAGGTCTTGACCTGCATCGCCCAGGGGCTGAACAACCAGGAGATCGCCGAAAAGATGGTCGTCAGCCGGGCGACCGTCCACTCGCACGTCAGCCGTATTCTGGCCAAATTACAGCTCGACAGCCGCACCCAGGCCGCGCTGTATGCCATCCAGGAAGGCTATGTGACGATCGGGAAGAACTAAGTGTCAGGGGAAGTGATTCGGTGTTGCGGTGTTTCAGTACTTCGGTGATTCAGTGTTTCGGTGTTCCAGTGCTTCGGTGATTTAGTGTTTCGGTGTTCCAGTGTTGCGGTGTTTCAGTGTTGCGGTGTTGCGGTGTTCCAGTGCTTCGGTGTTCCAGTGCTTCGGTGTTTCAGTGTTGCGGTGTTTCAGTGCTTCGGTGTTCCAGTGCTTCGGTGTTTCAGTGTTGCGGTGTTTCAGTGCTTCGGTGTTCCAGTGTTGCGGTGTTTCACTGCCTCACTATTTCACTTAATCACTGTCTCACTTCCCTGACACTTTTCTTCACCGAGATACTGAATCACTGAAACACAGTATCACTTCCCTGACACTTTTCTTCACCGAGACACTGAATCACTGAAAAACTGAATCACTGAAAAACTGAATCACTGAAATACCGAATCACTGAAACACTGAATCACTGAAATACCGGATCACTGAAATCCCCCTCAAGCCGAGTGGTCACTTGCGATCCCGAAACTGCGGTTGTTCTCGATAAAAAGGTTGATCAGCGAAGAGGCTACCGGAAAGGCGATGAAAAGGATCGTTGCAATACGCGGGTTGGATAGCGTGAACAGGGCAATGCCTGAAAAGAGGGCCAGCATCAAGGCAAATCGCAGCCACCAGAAGAATTTACCCCGTGGGCTCATTTGATCGAAATCCCGGTGGACGTCTTTGTTATCGCCGCGGCGCATCACGCTAGTCCAGATGAAAAGGTAGCTTCCGTTGACCAGCAAAAAGACGATGGCATAGCCGATGGCAGGGACGGGCTCATCGGGGTTCTGCATGACCCATTTGGTGAAGATGGGAATGAGAGACAGAAAAAACAGGAACAACAAATTGCGCCAGATGATCATGTTGGAGATGGTCTGGACGCGTTCCATCAAGAAATGATGCTTGTTCCATTGCGAGCCCACCACAATAAAGCTGACGAAGAACACCAGAATAGACTTTAACAGGTATAAGATCGCGGCGCTGTCGAAGGTGTCCGGCAGCGGGATGTTTAAAACCATGATGGTGATAATAATCGCGATAACCGCATCGCTGAAAGATACCAGGCGGTCCTTGGAGATCGCGATTGGCGGCCGGGTCTTATCATGATTGGGGGAACGGGTAGGGTTTGGGTGCTCCATGGGTCTGATTTTAACATAGGAAAAGATCCACAAGGAAACATCGTAAATTGCGGTAAGGGAATTGCCTGGATTAAGATCCTGTCTGAATACTGGAAAAATTCACCGATCCGTAAACACCGGCAGGAAAATCACGGAGGGGTGTTCGGGATCATGATAAATCGACTGGTCGGCCGGTATCATCGCCGTGGCGGTAGCGATCGGCTCGCCGGCGCCCAGGTTGCGGGCAAAACGGGGAAAGGATCCGCTGGAGACCTGTACCCTCAGGCGATGCCCTTGTTTGAACTGGTAGGCGGTGGGCCATAGCTCGACGCGGATCTTCTTGCAGCCATCCGCCAGTGCGGCCGGCTGCCCGGGTGCCAGGCGCAGGATGCCATCGCAAACGTTCATCGATTTGCCGTCCGGAAAGACATCGCACACGCGTACAAAGAAGTCAGTGTATTCCAGGCTGGAACGGACGAATAGTTCCGCTGAAACCGGGCCGATGATCTCCAAGTCCTTTTGTAAAGCCTCTGTCGTGTAAGTGAGGACATCTGGGCGGGCTTCCAAGGCCCGGTTATCCTGCGAGCCGGCGCCTCGACCGATGGTCCGCCCGGCGCCGCCCACGCTGGGCGTAGGATCGGCCGGATCGTAGCGGTACCGGTCCGGAGGGCAGGCGGGGGGAGGCGTGTTTGCCAGGTTACCTGTGCATTGTAAATACCAGTTCTGGCTACTGGAGCCTTCCGGCGGCCAGGTGGAAAAATTCATCCATTTATTTGCCCCCATCAAATATACGCGAACGGGTGATTCCGGCAGTCTGTTGCGCTCGCCCAACAGATGCCCGCGTAGCCAGGCGATGCCCTCACGGATGGCCGTGAATTGCAGGGAGGTGTCGAAATGCGTCCAGGGGCCGATCAGCAGATAGGGCGAATGCCCGGATTCGACCAGTGCCCGGTAATCGCGCAGTTCGTGAGGCAGGAAGAAGTCGTACCAGCCATCGATCATCAGGTTAGGCGCATCGATTTCGCCAATCTCCTGGCGAAAATCGCCTTTGGCCCAATATGGGTCGGTAGGGTCTTTGTGTTCCAACCATTGCTGCCAGAAGGAGTACTTTTTATCGAACGAGAGCTGGTCGATTTCGATCAATGGAAGCTGCTCGACGGTCTTCTTGATCTTGCGATTGAGGCCGACCAATTGCAGCGGTGTTTTGGCGGTATGAATAGAAGACAGCCATCCGATCCACATTTCCAGGGCCAGTGGGCCTCCAAAATAAAGCATACTGTGCAGATCGGCGCTGATGGTCTGGGTGGAATAGGCTTTGATTGTAGCACCGGCTTTAGCGGCGAGTGCCCATTGGGTATAGCCCAGGTAGCTTGCTCCGCTCAAGACCAGCTCGCCGGTGAACCAGGGCTGCGTTTTCAGCCAGGCGATGGTTGCCGCACCATCCTCGCCTTCCTGCCGGAAGGGATCGAACACGCCTCCCGATTCGTCGGTGCCGCGTGCGCTTTGAATGACCACTTGAAAGCCGCGTTCGGCGAACAACCGCCCCACAAACCCGGCCGGATCCTTGCCATACGCTGTACGGATCAAAAGCGTCGGCCGATCGGGCAGGTCCGGTGAGTAAAAATGGTCGGCATAAAGGGTGACCCCATCGGGCAGAAGGACGGGTAAGTTCTTCTCGACGAGGATATGGTATGTTTCGGCTCTAGGCAGATGGTAAGCCCTGGCAATAGCTCTGGTCATTAAGGTCATGTAGCAATCCTCTTAAATTATGAAAAATAAACAAAATATATTTCATAATTGTAGCCTTTCTGGCCGGATTGTCAATACTTGTGAAACTGATCATTGATATATTTCACAACTTAAGGTATCCTAGCCCTGACAGAACGTGATTAATCAATAGCAAAGCACAAAGCTGTTGCGGTTTTCGAGGAGTTTCGCTCCCCAGCTCAAATGCCGATACGTTCAAATTCTTGGCATTCCTTAAATACTCTCCAAAATCGCATTAGGCGGAATAAATGAACGGATTTGAACGGCGCAGAGAAAAGATCAAGGACAAAATTTTGCAAGCGGCATTTGAATTGTTTGCTGCCCAGGGTGTCAAGGCGGTCGGTATCGCAGAAATCGCCCAAAGAGCGGACGTTTCGCAGGTGAGCATCTATAATTTCTTTGGAAACAAGGAAAATCTGGCCCGACAGGCTGTCTTTACTTTTATGAACATCAAGGCAGGGGAATTCAAGGCGCTGGTCGATAGCCCCATTCCATTTCGAGAAAAATTCGAGCAGATGATTACGGTCCGGATGGATACGACTCAGCAGTATAGCGAGGATTTTTTCCAGGCCGAAGCGTACCAGGATCCATCTCTGCAACAATTTCTGGCGGAATACTACCAGACTCGCATCCTGCCAATCTTTCGCGATCTTATCGCCCAGGGCAAACAGGAAGGCAGCATCGCTGCGGAACTGTCCGATGAGGCCATCCTGATGTACATCGGTATGTTCAATTCCAGCATCACCCGGACCGATCTGCCGAAGAAGGTTCAATTCGACCTGGGTGCTTTGTTCTTCTATGGTCTGCTGGGTAAACCCTGGCAGTCAGGGTCAATCGAGAACCGTTAAAATTCAGGGACTACTCAATATGGGCCAGAGAAGTTACAGTCTTTTAAAGATATCAAGGTTTCTCGATGCAAACGAGAAAATATCCAAATTTGAGAATACCGCTCGCCTGAAACGGAAGTGTCGGTAATGATCTAATCGAGCGAAAGGACGGCATTGAAAATGCCAAATCTACAAGGTGTGATCCAATCTGGCCTGGTAGCGACCGAGGGGGATGAACTGTACTATGAAGTGCGTGGTGCAGGCAAGCCGTTGTTGCTGATTCCGCCGGCCGGGGGAGATGGCTGGCAGTATTCTTTCGTCGCCGACATCCTGTCCGATGAATACCGGGTGATTACCTACGACCGGCGCGCCAACGGCCGGAGCAGCATGAATGCCCCGCAAAACTTCGAGATCAGCCAGCAAAGCCGGGACGCGGTCGCTGTGCTGCATGCAGCCGGCGAGAGGTCGGCTTTCGTTTTGGGCAACAGCAGCGGGGCAGTGATTGCCCTGGATATGGCCAAGACCCAGCCGGGGGCGCTGAAGGCGGCCATCATCCACGAAGCCCCGCTCCCGCGGCTGCTGCCGGAAGCCAGAAAATGGCAGCGCTTTTTTGCCGGTGTGTACGCAATGGCTTTTCGCATGGGCCCTTCCTGGGCCGCGTTACGGTTTATGCTCGGCACCCAGCTTCCGTTCCGAGCGTTGATCAAAGCTACCGGTCCGGTCAATGGCCACCGCAAGCACAGCCGCGAGCCGTATCTGAGCGATCGGGCTGCTTCCGAGGTATTGGTAAAACTGGAGCTGCTACCGGTGACCAATTACCTGCCGGGCGTGGAGAAGATCAAGCAAAACGGGGTCCGTATGGTGATTGCGGTAGGGGAGTGGGGAGTAAAGCGCAATACCTGGTATGTGCGGGCCAATCAGCTCCTGGCGCAGCAACTTGACTGCGAACTGGTGATCTTCCCCGGCCATCATGGCTCGTTTATGGATATGCCGTTCGAATGGGCAGCCGCCCTGCGCGAGGTTTTGCACAAAGCCGAATAATACTGCAAAGCAACTATATACTTCTCACCCCCGGAATCACCCGGCCGGGGTGAAAGCGCTTCACCCATTGAACCGCTACTATAAGCAGCATCCGGTTAGCAAGACGGATGGAATGACTGACTTATGGAGGCGAATTAATGGAAAGCACAATCGAAACGATCGATCTTAAAAAAAGCTTCTACCATGCGGAAAAAGGGAAGAAGAAATCGATCGAGGCCGTTAAAGGGGTCGATTTAGCCGTAAAGCGGGGTGAAATTTTTGGATTTTTAGGCCCAAACGGGGCCGGCAAAACCACCACCCTGCGTATGTTGACTACCCTTTTGCCCATCGACCAGGGCAAAGCATTTGTGGCCGGGGTGGACGTACAAAAACAGCCCCAGGGAGTCCGCCGGCGGATTGGTTTTGTGAGCCAGTTGGGTGGGGCCGACCTGTCGGCGACCGGGCGCGAGAATCTGCTGCTGGCCGGCCAGCTTTACGGGATGAGCCGCGAGGAGACCGAAAAGCGCGCGGCCGAATTGATCGCTTCGTTCGAGTTGAGCGAGCTGATCGACCGCATCGTGCGCACTTTTTCGGGCGGGCAGAAGCGCCGCCTGGAGATCGCCCTGGGCATCCTCCACCGGCCGGAAGTGCTCTTTCTGGACGAGCCCACCACCGGCCTGGACCCGCAAAACCGGGCCAACCTGTGGGACCAGATCCGCGAGCTGCGCGCCGGCGGCACGACCGTATTCCTGACCACCCACTACCTGGAAGAGGCCGACGAGCTGGCCGACCGCCTGGCGATCATCGATCACGGCCAGATTGTGGCCGAGGGCACCCCGCACGCGTTGAAGCAGCAAATTTCCGGCGACGTGATCGTCATCAAGCCCAAATCGGATGGGGCCGAGCTGGACAAGATCCAGCAGTACCTGGGGGGCCAGGCCTACGTGCGCGAATCGCACCTGCAGGGTGAGCAGATCCATTTATACGTCGAAGACGGTGCGAAGAGCCTGCCGCTGGTCTTCGATAGGCTCAAAGCCAACGGTACCGTTCTCGATACGGTTTCCCTCTCCCAGCCATCCCTGGATGACGTGTTTCTCAAGAAAACCGGGCGCTCCATGCGCGACGCCGGTGCTAAGGAAGGTCTGTAATGAAAATGCTCCGCGAGATTCGCTTATTGTTTTGGAGAAAGATGCTGGAAACCCTGCGCCAGCCGGTCTGGCTGATCTCTGGGTTGACCACACCTCTGCTGTACCTGGCCCTGTTCGCGCCTCTGCTGGACGGCATGAAACAGATGTTGGGCTCGGGCAATGTGCTGGACCTGTTCGTCCCGGGTATCCTGGTCCTGATGGCGTTTGGCGCCGGGATGGGGTCCGGCTGGATCGTAATTTGGGAATTGCAGAGCGGCGTCATCGAGCGCTTGCGGGTCACGCCCGCCAGCCGGTTCTCGCTGCTGATGGGGTCGGTGCTCAAGGACGTGGTCATGTTCATCGTGCCGGCCTTGCTGGTGGTCCTGATCGCCGCGCCGTTCGGCTTTCACCTGCATTGGGCCGGCCTGGCGGTGCTGTTCCTGCTCCTGGCCCTGCTGACCGCGGTCATTTCGGCGGCCTCGGGCAGCCTGGGGCTGATCCTGAAACAGATCGGCAGCCTGGCCGCCGTGGTCACCGGCCTGCAACTGCCGCTGACCCTGCTGGCCGGCGTGCTGCTGCCGCTCTCGCTTGGCCCGAAATGGCTGCAGGCCATCGCCCACTTCAACCCGATGTACTACGTCGTAGAGGCCTCCCGCGTCCTCGCCGCCGGGACACTGTTGGACGGCAAAGTGCTGGAAGCCTACCTGGTGATGGTGCCGTTGACCGCGCTGGTGCTGTGGTGGGCCACCCGAGTTTATCGCAAGGCTGTTTCTTAAAAATTTCGAGATGGGGTAGTTTTTGGGCGAAGCCCAAAAACTACCCCATCTCGAATTTAAAACATTTATTCTCAACCATTTTATTGAGAGCGGCCCTCTTTTTTTCAACCATTTGGTTAGCGATAATTAAAGCCCCAGGCGATGCGCTATCGCCTGGGGCTGAGTATATTAAGACCGTACCTATTTACCGGAGGCAATCATGAAAAAAGACCTGGTCCGTCAATGGATGACCACCCAGATTATCAAAGCCGACCCGCACATGCGCTTGCACGATGCGCTGCGCGTCATGAACCGGGAGAGCATCCGCGCTTTGCCGGTGGTGGACGAGGGCCAGTTGGTGGGCATTGTCACCAAACGCGATTTGCTGCGGGCCGATGTGACCACCGTGATGAAAGACGCCTGGGACCAATACCGCCGGGTGGGCAACACCCCACTGGAAAAGTTGATGTCGCGCCCGGTGATCACCATCAACGGCAACGCCCGCGCGGCCAAAGCGGCCCGCATGATGGAGGAAAACAAGATCGCCGCCTTGCCGGTGGTGGCGGACGATAAAAACCTGGTCGGGATCGTCACCTCGACCGACATGTTCCGCCTGCTGATCGAAGAATTCCCCTCGCTGCGCGAGATGATCCTGGTGAGCGACTACATGAGCCGTGATGTGCAGACGATCCACCCGGCCACCACCCTGCTGGACGCTCAACGCCTGATGGCGGTCAAGAACATCCGTGCGCTGCCGGTCGTCCAGGAAGGGCTGCTGGTGGGCATCATCACCCGCACCGATTTGCTGAGCGCCGCGCCGGGCGCGGCGGCCGAGGGACAGTACGAGATCACCAAGCAGATCCTGACCACACCGGCTCGCTTCATCATGACCAGCGCCCCAATCACCGTCAGCGAAACCGACCCGATCACCAAGGCGGCCGCACTGATGCAGGAGAACAAGATCCACAGCCTGCCGGTGCTCGATGCCGCCCGCAGCCTGTGCGGAATCATCACCGAAACCGATATTTTCCGGTTAATCGTCAACAAATTTATGTAGGAAATTAACAAAGAGAAATCAACCACGGAGGCACGGAGAACACGGAGGAAAGATTTTTATGGAAAAGATTAAATGGTAGGAAATTTTGCTGTCATGTGCAATTTCCTTCCCCAAAAAATTCTTCTCCGTGTTCTCCGTGCCTCCGTGGTTAGTCTTTCTGACCAGAGCAGAAGAGCGGCCTCGGTCTGGAGACCGGGCCGATCCACTTTAAGCCATTGTTCTTTCAAACAGCAAATTTTTTCTTTTCTTTCTTTACTCTGTGAACTCTGTGTGCTCTGTGGTTCTTCTTCTTAAATCTCTATTTCCAACAAAAGGAAATTTAAGTTATGACCATCGCTACCCCTACCCATACTCGCATTGAAGTGGACCTGAGTGACCGCCGCTGGAAACTGGTGTACGTCACCATGAAGAATAACAAATTCTCGCCCAGGTCCTTGATCCAGACCCTGCACGTGATCCAGGATTTATTCGGCTACATCGACCCGGACGCCATGGCTTACGTGGCCCAGGAATTAAAAGTGCCCCTGGCCAAAGTTTACGGCGTCGCGACCTTCTATAACAGTTTTACCAGCAAGCCGGCCGGCGAACATTCGCTGATCCTGTGCACCGGCACGGCCTGTTACGTCAAAGGCAACGACAAAATCGTCGAATACATGAAAGAAAAATACGGCCTGGATCCCAACCAGACCACCAGCGACAACAAGCTTTCTTTCCTGACTGCGCGCTGCCTGGGCGCCTGCGGCCTGGCCCCGGTGATGATCCTGGACGGCAAGATTACCGGAAAAATGTCAGTGGACGAGATGAAAGGCAAAATCGAGGAGTGGCTTAACCATGGATGAGTCAACGCTGAACCAAATTGCTGAAAAGGAACACGAAATGCAGGCGCGCTACCAGCACGTAATCCACGTGTGCACCGGTACAGGCTGTGTTTCATCGAACAGTTCGCTGATTATCGCCAGCCTGGAAAAAGAGATCAAGCAGCGCGGCCTGGAGAACGTGGTGGGCATCAAGCCGGTGGGCTGTATGGGGCTGTGCGCGGCCGGGCCGATCGTCTCGATTCAACCAGACGGCATCCTCTACAAAACCGTCTCCCCCGAGGATGTGCCGGAGATCCTCGATTCGCTCAATGCCCAGCCGGTAAAACGCCTGGTCATCGACACCACCACACCGTTTTTCACCCGCCAGCACAAGGTGACCCTCAAACATTCCGGCATAGTCAACCCGGAAAAGATCGAAGATTACATCGCTCAGGGCGGCTACCTGGGTGAGGTCAAAGCCATTACGGCCATGTCGCCGCAGGGGGTTGTAGATGAAATCAAGTCCAGCGGGCTGCGCGGGCGCGGTGGCAGCGGTTTCCCCACCGGCACCAAATGGCAGTTGGTCCACGACCAGGCCAATGATTTGAAATACCTGATCTGCAACGCGGACGAGGGCGACCCGGGCGCTTTCATGGACCGCTCGATCCTGGAAAGCGACCCGCACGCCGTGCTGGAAGGCATGATCATCGCGGCCTATGCGGTAGGGGCCCGGCAGGGCTACGTGTACGTGCGCGCCGAGTACCCGCTGGCGGTCAAACGCCTCAAGGTGGCCATCCGCCAGGCCGAACGCAACGGGCTGCTGGGTGAGAACATCGCCGGCTCGGACTTTTCGTTCAACATCGACATCCGCCTGGGGGCGGGGGCCTTCGTCTGCGGCGAAGAGACGGCTCTGATCAATTCGATCGAGGGCGACCGGGGCACGCCGCGCTCGCGGCCGCCTTACCCCTCGATCAGCGGGTTGGAAGGCCGGCCGACCCTGATCAACAACGTCGAGACCTATGCCAATGTGCCGCACATCATCCGCAATGGCGGAGCCTGGTTTGCCTCGGTCGGCACCGAAAAGAGCAAGGGCACAAAAGTGTTCGCCCTGACCGGCAAGATCCAGAACACCGGCTTGATCGAGGTACCCATGGGCATCACCCTGCGTGAAATTGTGTACGATATCGGCGGGGGTGTCCCGGACGGGCACGACTTCAAAGCGGTGCAGACCGGCGGGCCTTCCGGCGGCTGCATCCCCGAATTGCTGCTGGATACGCCGGTGGATTACGAAACTTTGAACCGTTTGGGCTCGATCATGGGTTCAGGTGGTATCATCGTCATCGACGATACTTCCAGCATCCTCAACGTGGCCAAGTATTTCATGGAGTTCAGCATGGACGAATCCTGCGGGAAATGCACCCCCTGCCGGATCGGAAATGTGAAGATTTACAACTTGTTGAACAAATTTATCGAAGGCAAGGCGGTCGAATCCGACCTGGAGATGCTGGAATACCTGTGCGAAATGGTGGCCTCGACCAGCCTGTGCGGCCTGGGGAAAGCGGCTCCCAACCCGATCCTCAGCTCGCTGCGCTATTTCCGCGAGGAGTACCTGGAGAAAATTCGAGCCAACACCGAGCCGGTTCCGGTCGAGATCCCGGTCTATTCGAAAGTAAGGTAATTACACAGCCAGCGCAGAAGGAACACCCTACTGAACCTGCCTGAGTAGTTTCCAAGTAAGATAAGAACCATTCCAAAAGATATTTCAGGGTGCTTGTTTTGGGCGGCGTTTCGCCGCCCAAAACAAGCACCCAAAGCAATTTGCTAAAAAGGTTGCTGCGATGGATGATCTTCCAACGCTTTACATTTGTATGGGGTCCGCCTGCCACCAGTTAGGTGTCTATGAAGTGCTGCCGGAACTGCAGGCGTTGTTTGCCGAATATCACCTGGAAAACCGGCTGCAATTGAAAGGCGCCTTTTGCCTGGGCGTGTGTGCCAAAGGTGTGGCGCTGAAACTGGGTGACGACCTGATCCTGGGCGTTCACAAGGGCAATGTCCGCCAGAAATTGGTCAATGAGGTGCTCACCCGCCTGGAGGGCCTTCAGCCGCGGGCGGAAATCACTTTGAAGGAAAATGCTTCGCCTGTAGAATCAAGCTGGGGCCGCTAGCGCCGGCGCAGAAAGTGCTTCAGGAGAGGAGATACGCGCATGAAGAGTCTCTGGGAACTGCTGTGGGACTATGACCCGAACGGCCTGGTGGTGGTCAACCCGCAAATGACGGTCCAGGTGGTCAACCCGGCCTTGTGCAAGATGTTCCAGTGCAGCATCGATGAAATTCTCGGCCAGCCGGCCGAGAATTGGCTGGGGGATATGAACGACTTCGTGAAAGTCTGGCAGACCGGCGAAGCCATGGCCGGCCTGGAAAAGGAATATCCCCAGTATGGGCTCTACCTGCGGCGGGTGATCTTCCCGGTGCGCGAAGAAGGCGTGGTAGCCTGCATCCTGGTGGATATGACCCACGAATGGAAGCAGCGCGAAGAAATGAACGTGCTCAAGCGCGAGACGATCCTGAAGGTTCACGCGGTGGTGGATAAGCAGATGAGCGTGGCCCAGAAGATCGCCAGCCTGCTGGGCGAAACGACCGCAGAAACCAAGGTCAGCCTGCTCAAGCTGCTGGAACTGGTCGAAAAGGAGCAGTATTAGGTGGATGCCTTTCTGGACATCTTCCAGCACAACTTGAACAAGTCCGGCGAGGAGCTGTGCGGCGACCAGGTCCGGGTGATCAAGTCGGCCGGCATTACCACGGTGGTGCTTTCCGACGGCCTGGGCAGCGGGGTCAAGGCCAACATCCTGGCCACCATGACGACCGAGATTATCACCACCATGCTGCGTGAAAAGATCGAGCTGCGCGAGGTGATCGACACGGTCATTCGCACGCTGCCGGTCTGCAAAGAGCGCCATATCGCCTACGCCACCTTCACCATCCTGATCGTCAACCATCTCGATGACACCTTCCGGGTGATCAACTTCGATAACCCCGAGCCTTTTTACCTGAAGAATGGCAAGATTGTCAAGCTGGAGAGTGTTAAAGAAAAGATCCTCAAGAAGACTATCTCGGTGACCGAAGGTAAACTGGAAATGGGCGATTTCCTCGGGCTGATCAGTGACGGCGTGCTGTACGCCGGCCTGGGGACGACCATGAATTTCGGCTGGGGCTGGGACAACGTGGCCAGGTTCATCGAAGCCGGCTTCGAAAACCGTATCTTTGCCGCCCACACCATCGTGAACGGGGTGATGAACATGACCAACCAGTTGTACGGCTGGAAGGCCGGCGACGATGCGACCTTTGTGGGCCTGCTGCTGCGCAAACGCAACGCCTTGATGGTGTTTAGCGGCCCGCCTCTGGATAACGGCTTTGATTACGTCTACGTGGATCGTTTGCTCGATTTTAAGGGCCGCAAGGTAGTTTGCGGCGGCACCACGGCCAACATCGTGGCCGGTTTTCTGAAGACCAAGGTCGAGACGGTGATGAGCTCGCTGGACGACGCCGTCCCGCCGATCGGCAAACTGCCGGGCATCGACCTGGTCACCGAGGGCATCCTGACCCTGGCGGCCGTGCTGGACCTGCTGGAAAAGTCCGGCGGCAGCCTGGACCGGCTGGAAGCGGCTAACAACGGGGCTTATCTGCTGGCGCGCGAGATGCTGGTCGCCGATACCGTCCAGTTCGTGGTCGGCCAGTCGATCAACCCGTTCTATCAGAACCCGCTCCTGCCCAAAAACATCTCCATCCGGCGATACCTGATCGACCAGATCGCAGCCGTGCTGACCGGGTTTAATAAGGATGTGCAGGTAGAGTATTGTTAGAGCGGTCGCTCGGTTTTCAACCCCGAGGACTACCCCAAGTATCAATAATAGAAGTTTTGTAACTACTCAGCCGACTGGGAAAACCCTGAATTTGATGTGTTTGCGCGGGCGAAGCCCGCGCAAACACATCAAATTCAGGGTTTATTTTTCAGGAGCCTGAATAGTTACCGATTTTCGGATAGTTCTAAATTACATTATCCTCTAGAAACAAACTGCGGGCGGCCTGATTGGAACCGCCCGCGAGATCATCTGCCAACCGGATGAAATCCGGCAGGTAAAGCATTTTTCCGGATGCGATTGGCCATTCGCCCCGCAGCATATTCTTCCAGGCGGGTGGAATCGACTCCAGCCCATACATGGCCCCGGCGATTGCCCCGGCCACCGTACCGGCCGTGTCGGCATCCTCGCCCAGGTTGATCACTTGCACCAGGGCCTCTTCGAAGCTGTGCGTGTTCATGACCCCCCACAAGGCGCTTTCGATGGTGTGGCGCACCCAGCCGGTGTTGCGCAGCTCCTCACGCTTGCGCCGGGGAGCCAGCAAAATCGTCTGGCGCAGCTCGGGCGGCAAATCGACCGTATTCAGGCAGCGTTGGTAAGCGTCCCCCACGCTCAACCCGTGCAGCAGGTGAAAGATCATGCTGTTCACAAAGGTGCAGCCGGCCAGGCATTCCTCATGCGGATGGGTGACCCGGCTTTGCAACTGACTCTGGGCCACCACCGTGTCCAGGTCGTCCCAGTTGAATACCGCCACCGGCCAGCAGCGCATGACCGAGCCGTTGCCCGAACTGGTTGGGTTCTTGCTCTGCACGTCCCTGGCCGCTTCCTGCCAGGACATGCCGGCCGCGAGGCGGCGCATCACGGCATTGGTATGGATGCCCACGTCCGGCGGATTGCGGCGGTACCAGTCCAGGAAGCGCTGGGACAGGTCGTGCGGGTCCAGGGCTGGATCGACCAGCAGGCTTTCCGCCAGGGCCAAAGCCATTTCGGTATCATCGGTAAAACTACCCGCGGGCAGGCGGCCCGTTTGCATCGTCCGAATAAAATTATCGGGCGGGGAGGCAATCCTGAATTCGAGCGGCATGCCGAGCGCATCCCCAACGGCGGCGCCCACTGCGATCCCGCGCAGGCGATCGGCAATTTCTGGATTCATAACGGTAAGCTCCTTCTATGTGGGGCTAATTTTACCCCATTCCGTATCGTGATTGTCAAGATGCCTCGGCCAGGTTGCAGGGCGAATGCAACCTGCCTGCTTTTCGAGGGCAATTCCCCAAAGAATGGGTTTTTGAGTGTTATTGTGGGGCGTAGCGCTACAATAACACTCAAAATTATCTCTCTGTTGGGACTAAATTGGCAGGATGCGATTGTCCTGGCCGGGTTGCTGCACCTCTTGTTTTACTAGACCCCGCCGTTTCTTGCCCCCTTTTCAAGGGGGTTGGGGGGATTCTTGAATTGGCTGGGAGGCCAGCAGATCGAATTAAGTGTTTTATTCGTAAATGCTCAGCCCAACGAGTAATAACCCCGGAACTAAGCTGTTTGCATCGGTGAAACCAGTGCAAACAGCTTAATTCCGGTAACTTCTTAATCAGGGCTTGAGCAGGCACACTAATTTCTTACGGGTGCGACGGCCTGGTAAAACGCTTCCATTTGCGGGCGAACCTGTTCGACGGCGGCTTTTTCCGCAATCAATTGGCGGTTGGCCTCGGCTGCCTTGCGACGCAGGTCTTCCGAATCCAGGCCCTGCAAAATGGCTTCGGCCAGAGACTGGGGCTTGCTTGACTCGACCAGCAGGCCGTTGCTGCCGGGGGTGATCCACTCGCGCAGGCTGTCCAGGTCGCCTGCGACCGGGAAGCTCCCGCAGGCCATGGCTTCCAGCAGGGTGTTAGGGGTGCCGTCGTGGTGGGTGACCGATACTGAGACCAGGCTGCGCGCAAACAGGCTCCACAATTGGGCCTGAGGCAAAAGCGGCAGCAGCACGACATGCTCATCCAGGTGCAGGCTCGCGACCCAATCCATGGCTTCGCTTTCACCCTGCATGCCCGGGCAGAGGAAAACAGCCTCGGGGCAGCGCTCCAGCACCAGGGGAATGGCCTGGAAGAAGGTGCCGGTGCAGGTGTAGGCGCGGATGCCGCGCGGGTTGATCACCAGCGGCCGGCCGGTTGGGATGCGCGCGGCCAGTTCTTCCGGCAGGTCGGCCAACCCGGCTTGCAGCCGGTCCAGGTCGATGCCGCCGTTGCCGGGCACCACCAGGTGAGGCTTTTCGGGTAAGAAGCCCCACTGCGCGGCCAGGCGCACGTCCCGCAGGGTATCGCTGTGCAGCCCATCTGCGCGGGCCAGCGCCAGGCGAGTCAGGCGGGCCATACCGGCCGACTTGCCCGCGTGCAGGGTCAGGTCATTGCCCCAAATCGAGACCACCAGCGGAATCTCGGCCGGGGTAAAACCGGCCAGCATCCCCTCGAACGGGATGCGCAGGGCGTGGACCAGGTCGGGTTCGACCTGGCGCAATATAGAGCGGTAGCTGCGCACTGAGTTGCGCACGCTGAACGGGCCCAGGCGGTAGCGCACGGTTAACAATAATCTACGCAGGGCCGACATACGGCTGCGCCCCGGGGTGGCCGTGGTGCGGGTGGCGGACGAAGACCGGCCGGAGGCAAACCGGCTGAACGCCACCGGCAGGACGAACATTTTCTCCACATCGGCTGGGGGCGAGCAGGGGAAAGTGCTCAGCAAAGTGACCTGGTGGCCTGAAGCCCGGATCGTTTCGAGCATGCGGCGGAAGATTGGGCTGCGCCCATCGGCGACCATCAAGACGTGCATCAGCGGCTCTCCAATCCTGCCCGGCCGGCGGCCAAATGGATGGCCTGGCTGAAGGCTGCGACCATGGTTTCCAGGTTGACCTCATCGGCCACCACTTTGTAGGCGGCCTGGCCCATCGCGCGCAGGCGGGCCGGGTCGGCCAGGGCTTGCTGCAGGGCAGCTTGCAAGGCGGGCAGGTCGTTGGCCGGCAGCAGCCAGCCATTCTCCGGCCTGACCAGGTTGGACTGGGTGCCGTCTGCCTCGGCCACGATGACCGGCAGGCCAAACGACATGGCCTGCTGGACGGCCAGCCCGCCGGTGCCGGGCAGCACGAACAGGTCGGCCCGGGTGAAAAACGGGTCCAACTCGCTGCCATACAAACCCCCGCGGAAATGCGCCCGCGGATAGATCTGTCCGGCCAGAGCTTGCAATTCCGCGCGCACCGGCCCATCGCCGACAATTTCAAGATCGGGTTGCGCGGCAGCGGGCAAGGCGGCGCAGGCGCGCAGCAGCAGGTCCACCCGTTTGCGGGCCTGCAAGCGGCCGACGTACAGGACGGTCAGGGGGGTATCTGCGGCAGCCGGCGGGCGTTCAACCGGCGGCTGCGTTGGCCGTGGCGCGACGGCGTTGGGCGCCACCACGATCCGCTCGGCCGGAAAGCCCAACTGAGCGTATTGTTCGGCCCCGCGCAGCGAATAAGCGATTAGCGCGTCGAACTGGCTGACGAAATTCTTCCAGGCGCTGCGCAGCAGGCGGCCGGCCTGACCCGCCGAGGGCTGTGCACCCAGGCCCCAGCCGATCAAGGCGCAGTTGTGGCTGCGCGCCCAACGGATGGCTCGCGGGCTGCTCAAATAACGCGGGTTGGACTCCAAAATCAATACCTGCGGCTGCCAGGCTTGCAGCCAATCCGCCAGCCCGCGCTGCCAGCAAAAATACAACCCACCGCTGAAGAGGTGCAGGTTACGGGCGCTTACCAGGCGGACCTGGGCCAGTTCTTTGGCCGTCTCGATCGCTTCGACCGGCCGCGGCTGGCCGGCAATCAGGCTCAGCCCCTGCGGGCAGGCTTGTCCGAGCGCATCGAAAAAGGGTGCCCGGTAAGCCGGCAGTACCCGCTGTTGCAGCCCCACCCGCCAGGGGATCTCACTCATGCGACAATCACCTGGACGCTCGAGCCGTTGCGGGTTTTTTCGACCTCGATGTGGGCCGGGAACTGGTCTTGCAGCTCTTCCAGGTGGGTAATCACCAGGATCTTGGCAAAATCACCGCGCACCCGGTTGATGGCCTCGACCAGGCGCTGGCGGCCTTCGGCGTCCTGGCTGCCAAAGCCCTCGTCGATGACCAGGGTCTGCAAACGCGCTCCGGCGCGGTGGGCCAGCACCCGCGAGAGGGCCAGGCGGATGGCGAAATTGACCCGGAAAGCCTCGCCGCCGGAAAACATCTCGTATTCGCGCGAGCCGGCCGAATCGGTGATGATGATATCCAGGGTTTCTTTCTTGTCCTCGCGTTTCTTGTCTTTGTAATCCCGTTGGGTGTCGAAACGCACCGACATACTCCCATCGGTCAGGCGGTCGAGCAGGTCGTTGGCCTGGCGCTCGATTTCCGGCAAAGCCTGTTCGATCAGCAGGGCCGGTACCCCGTCCTTGCCGAAGGCGCGTTCCAACTGCTGGTAGCGGGCGATCAACTGGCGGCAGGTTTCGATCTGCTCGGTGTACTGCTTGCGCTG
Source organism: uncultured Chloroflexia bacterium (assembly GCA_963704755.1). Classification (GTDB taxonomy): domain Bacteria; phylum Chloroflexota; class Anaerolineae; order Anaerolineales; family Anaerolineaceae; genus Bellilinea. The sequence continues at coordinate 1,918,256 of OY969938.1, read as the reverse complement.
TTCTTTGCGGGCGGCCAGCACTTCCACGTTCTGGCGGGCGGCCCCTACCTGCATGCGCAGGCGGTTCTCTTCGGCTTTGCGCTGCAAAACCTGCTTATCCAGCGACTTGACGTCGGGCAAATTGCCGGCCAGCGTGTCGAATTGGGCCAGCATCTCTCGATAAGCCTTTTGCTGGTTTTGCAGGTCTGCCTGGTCTTTTTCCATCCCGGCCTGGAGCGCACGGACCTCGCGCTGGATGGGGTCCAGCGCAGCGCGGGCCTTTTCGAGCTGGTTACGGCGTTCCTGGTTGGCGCGAGTGGCGATTTCAGCCTGTTGGGCGGCCTGGTGAGCGGCCGGGTCGTAGCCGATTGCAGCGATGGCCGCATCGATCCGCTCCAGTTCGGCCCGGGCCTGTTCGGCAAAAGCCCCCTGCGCTAACTGGTGCTCCACTTCGGCCAGCCGTTGGGCGCCGTCTTTTTCCCAGGCGGTTAGAGCCTGTTGAATGCCATCCCGCTGGGATTGCAGTTTGAGCGCGGATTGTTGGTTCTGCAAAATCGACTTTTCCAGCCCGGCCAGGGCTGCCAGGCTTTTTTCCAGGGCGGCTTTCTGCTCCTGTAAGTCTTCGATTGCCTTTTTGTTCTCGCGGAAACGCTTTCCCTGGGATTCGCCCTCGGCCTGCAGGGATGTAATCAGGTTGAGCCGTTCATCCAACCCCAAAGGTTGGCCGCACAGCGGGCATTCCTCGGTTTCGGCGGCTTGCAACTGCTCCAGGCGCTCTTTGAGGTCGTTCATCTCCTCTTTGAGATGCTTATTTTCAGCGCTGCGTTCGTTGATCTCATCGGTGACGGCCTGGCGCTGTAGACCCAGGGCTTCGCGTTCTTCGAGCTGTTCTTGCAGCCCCAATGTGGCCTGTTCGGCCTGGTCGAGCCGGGCTTGCAGTTCGGGGAGCAGTTTCTGCTGCTCTTCCAGGCGCTGCTGCTGCTGGCACAGGTGGCGCTGTTCTTCTTCCAGGCGGGTGCGGCCGGTCTCGATCTGCATCAGGGGGGCGTTGCGCTCTTGCCGGCGGGTCTGGAACTGCCCTGCCAGTTGGGCCCACTGCTCCAGCTCGGCCGCGGCCTGCTGCCAGGCGCTGAAGCCGGCCTCGATCTCGCCGGCCGAAGCGATCAAATCTTCATAGGTGGCAGCTTCGGCCTGCAATTCGTCCAGGTGTTTGCTATTGTTGCGCAGCCGTGTTTCGGCTGCCGCTAACTGGGTCTTTTGGCTATCGATCAGGCTGCGATTCTGGCTAATTCGGGATTCCAGGTCACGGGCCAATCCCAGGGCCTGCTCTTCGCTCTTGCGCAGGGTAGAAAGCCGCTCCAGTTCCTGCTCGAACTGCTTCAGCTTCTCGCGGCGTTCGCCCTCCTGGGCCAGTTCGGCTTCCACCTCGCGCAACTGCCCCTCCAGCGAGGCCAGGTCTTTTTCGGCCTTGCGCCGCCGTTCGAGAGTTTTTTCGCGATATAATTCCCAGCTTTCCAGCCCGAGCACGTTGCTGAGAATACGCTTGCGGTCGCTGGGGCGCTGTTGGGCGAACTGGTCGGCCTTGCCCTGCAAAAAGAAGGAGGCGTTGGTGAAGGTCTCGTAGTCCATGCGCAGGATCTGCTGGATGCGTTCCTCGGTTTCGCGCAGCGAGTGCTCGGTCAGCGGCCGCCAGCCGCTTTGCTCGTCCTGGATGTAGAATTCCAGCACAGCCGGCTGGTTGCGTACCTTGGAGCGCTGTACCCGGTAGCGATTGCCTTCGTAATCGAAATCCAGGCACACCTCGGCGCCCTTGTGATCCTTCTGGTTGGGGGAGGTCTTGCTGTTGATCACCGCGTCGTCGCGCCGGCGGGCCTGGCCGAACAAGACCCAGGTCATGGCATCCAGCAGGCTGGACTTGCCGGCCCCATTGTGGCCCGATATGCAGGCCAGGTCGATGGAGGTGAAATCAATTTCGACCGGCTCCAGGTAAGAGAGGAAGCCTTGCAGGGCCAGCCGCACCGGGATCATAACGTGGGTTCCTCGGATTGGCTGGGGACGCGCATGACCATGAGCTTGTCGATGCGGCGCCCATCCATATCCAGCACCTCGAAATGCAGGCCGTCCCAATCGTAGGTTTGGCCAACCATGGGAATATTGCCCAACTGGCTGAGGATGAACCCGGCCAGGGTCTGGTAGCCCACCCGGTCTTCGTCGGGCAAATCTTCGATCTCGAACAGTTCCTTGAATTCGTCGATCGACAGCAGGCCGTCCAGCAGGTAAGAGCCGTCATCGCGTTGGACGATCTGGGGCTCGATCTCGTCGCCGGGGCCGGGCAGTTCGCCCACGATCGCGGCCAATACGTCGTACAGGGTGACCATCCCCAGCAGCCCGCCGTACTCGTCGATGACCAGGGCTTCGTGGACCCCGGCCAGGCGGATCATTTCCAGCACTTTCAGGGCCGGCATACTTTCGGGAATGAACAAGGGCGTTTGCAGCAGTTCGGTCGGGTCGAAGGGCTCGCCGGCCACCATTTTATTCAAAAAATCCCTGGCCTGCAGGATGCCCAGCACGTTATCCAGGTTGTCGTGCGCGGCCGGGAAGCGGTTGTGGTTGCTGGCGCGCAGGTCGGCCAGGATCTCTTCATTGGTTTCGTCCAGGTCCAGCCATTCGATTTCGGTGCGCGGGGTCATGATGGCGTCGATGTAGCGGTCGTTGAGGCGGAAGACGCTTTCGATCATATCCTGTTCGGCGGCCTCGAAGACCCCCGATTGGGTGCCTTGCTCAAGGAACACCTTGATCTCTTCCTCGGTCACGGGCGGCTCTTCGGAGGGCTTGAAGCCCAACAGGCGCAGGCCGAGGTTGGTCGAGGCGCTCAAAAGCTGCACGATGGGCGAGGAAATGCGCGCAAGAAAGCGCATCGGGCGGGCGATCGAGGTGGCTACGCCCTCAGGATTGTTCATGCCCAGCCGCTTGGGGATCAATTCGCCGATGACCAGCGAGAAATAGGTGGTCAGGATGACCACGATGGCCAGGGCCAGGCCGTGGCTGTAGGGCTGCAAGAACGGCGCGCGGGCGATGACCGCGGCCAGCGGGTCGGACAGGGTGGCGCCGCCCAGGGCGCCGGCCAGGATGCTGATCAGGGTAATTCCAATTTGGGTGGTGGAGAGGAAGCGGTTCGGCTCCTCGGCCATTTCCAGGGCGGCCTGGGCCGCTTTATCGCCATCTTCCGCTCTTTGCTGCAAGCGTACCTTGCGGAAGGAGATCAGGGCAATTTCGGACATGGCAAAGACCCCGTTGGCCAGCAACAAGACAAAGATCAACAAAATTTCTTCGAAATAATTATGCATCAGGTTCAGTTACAATCTCTCCGGCGGGTTGGCTGACCGAGGCAATGATCTCCTGGGCCAGGCGGTCCAATTCGCCAGTTTCGTTAAGGTGCAGGGTATCCCAGTACAGACCCAGCAGTTCCATTGGAGCAGCGCTGCTGAGCGTATCGTTATCCGGCAAGCGGATCCTGGCGTCCAGCAGGGGCTTGCGGCCCAGGTGAAAATCGAAGGCCGGTTCGGCATAGTCCCGGATGGCGTTTTCATCGATCAGCGCTTCCCATTCACGCGGGTATTCGATAGTGAGACGCAGGATGACTTCGGCCAGGTCTTCCCGGGCGGGCAGCGCCGACAGGATTCGTTCGGTCAGCGCGGCCGGTTCGGGGTTATCGCCATCGACCTGGCTGGACAGGCTTACCTGCCGGTCCACAAACGGGCGGCCCTTCAAGCGGTGCCATTCGATCTGCGTATTTCCTGGTTCCACCCGGGCAGTGATGAAGAATTTCTCGTCTTTCACCTCGCCGAAATTTACCCTTTCGATCGAGCCGGGGTAGATGACATGCGGGTGGCCGTCCTCGTTCAAATCCTGGGGTTTGTGGATGTGCCCCAGAGCGACATAATCCAGGCGTGGATCGACCACCAGCGACCGTGGGATGATCATATCGTTGCCGAGCATAATACTGCGTTCGCCGCCATAAACGGCTCCCTGTACGCTGCCGTGAGCGGTCAGGATCGCCGGCAAATTGGGATCCAGGTGGTCGAACCAGTCGGCAGTCATGTCGCGCAGCCGTTCTTCGATCTCTTCGTGGATGTGGGGCAGGTCACTGCCGCTTAATTGCAGGGTCGCCATGATGTTGGAGCGATTGATCCAGGGCAGGGCCATGACCTGCACCGGCAGGCCGTTCAGTTCTTCGGGCAGGTACAGGTGCGGGGTGCCGGCCACGTGGACGTGGGGCACCTGCAGGGTATCGTATTCCTGCAAGGCGTTGGCCCGCCCGATCGAAGGCGAAAGGTCGTGGTTGCCCACCAGCAGAATGGTCTCGATGCCGGCCTGCGACAGGCGGATGATGCGCCGGCCCCATTCGCGCTGAAAGGTGGGCGCCGGGGAACGGTCTTTATAGGCGTCCCCGGCAAAAATGACCAGGTCCATCTTATGATCGATGGCGTGGTCGATGATCGTATCCAGGGCTTTGAGAAAGTCCAGCACGCGCAGCGGCAGGCCGCTGGCGGGGTCACGCCGGCCGTAATTGGCAATATCGATGTGAGCGTCGGCAAAGTGCAGCAGGTGGATCATAAATTCCGTTCAGGGTTGGATACCGAGAGATTGGGCCAGGTCGAGCGAGGGGGCGAAACCGGGGTGATAGACCAGGCTCTGGCGTACATCGTCGATGGCCCCCTGGACGTCCCCCAGCATGATGCGGGCGCGCGCCCGCCAGACGTAGCTTTCTTCCAGGTAAGGTTCGGCGGCCGAATCGAGGGTGGTGGTGGCCAGGTTTTCAACATCCTGGTAGCGGCCGGTGTAGTAATAGGCGTAATAGGGGCCGGTCTCGTACCAGGTCACCCGCCAGGGGCGCTGGTCCTCGGGCAGCGAGGCCATAATCGAATAAGCCTCGTCGTAGGCGGACGCTGCCCCGGCGTAATCTTGCAGTTCCACCAGGCTGGTGCCCCGGTTGAAATAGGCGAAGAACAGGTCAACGCCGCTCATTGTGCCGGTATCGCTGCTGGCGGTTTGCAGGGCGATCTGGTCGGCGCTGGTCTCGTCGGCGTAACTGCCCAGGATATTCATCAGTTCAGTTTCCTGGTCGGGCGGGTAGATCACCAGAAACAGGTAGTTGAAGGAAAGCCACTGCTGAGCCATATCGGTGTAGCTGACGTCGTAATTGGCCGAGTAATAGGCATCCTGGGTGATGAATACCTGGCGGGAGTCGTCGTAGCCGGAGACCACGTCGTAATGGCCGACCCAGCCCAGCTTGTGAGTCACGTCGTCCTTGATGATGATGCCCTTTTCGACCATGACGACATACTTGTTGGCGATCAACGCTTTGAGCACATCGAGGGTGCCGCCGTAGCGCACGATGGCCTTGAGGTCGGTCGTGCTGGTCACGTAATCGGCCAGCTCGTAGGCCATCACGTTCTTGTCCTGGTCGAAGGGTTTGACCACTTTGCCGACGGCGGTGCGGTCCACCTTCACGCCCCAATAGGAAAGATCCATGGCCAGGGTGGTGGGGGCGCAATAGTTCCACAGGCCGTGCTGGCTCTGGTAAGTAATCCCCTCCAGGTTGACCGCAGCCGGCAGGGGCACGGGTGTATTGGTCGGGGTTGGGGTAATTTGGGGAACGGGAGTGGACGTCTCGAGCGGATCGGTGGGGGTCACCCGGGCCGTGGCGTAAGCCGACATGGTCTTCTGGACGATCTCGGCCACCTGGCCCTGCTGGTCCTGCGGGACGAACACCGATTTTTGAGGCGGTTTGAGCGCGTAGAACACCTGCACGCGCCACTCGCCCAATTTGTTGATCACCCGCTCGCGCAGCGGGGTAATGGTGAAGGTTAACGCAACGACCAGAATAAAGCTACCTAAAAGTCCGCTAAGGACATAATCTCTTTTACGCATGAGGAAATTATAACATTCGGGGGGAGGAGGAGAAGAAGAGAATAGTGAGTAGTCAAGAAGGCGACGAGGCAACAAGGCAACAAGGCAACGAGGGAATGGGGGAAAGTTGGTTTTTACCAACGCCAGGCCAGCGGAGGCTGAAAAGCCCGCTGGACAGCAAAGCTCCCCTTCCCCCGCTCTGGGGGAAGGGGCCGGGGGATGAGGGCGAGGCGCCGGCCAACGGGATGGTGGGTTACGGGCAGGGTTTCGTAGGTAGTGCCGGCTTGCACTTCGCCGGCGTTATAAATGAGCCCTGCGCCCCCCACATTTCTCCTGTATGGATTTTAGGGGAGAAATCTGGCTAAAAGCGGCCTTCCGGCAGCAAAGCTCCCCTTCCCCCGCTCTGGGGGAAGGGGCCGGGGGATGAGGGCGAGGCGTCGGCCAACGGGGATGGTGGGTAACGGGCAAGGTTTTGTAGGTAGTGCCGGCTTGCACTTCGCCGGCGTTATAAATGAGCCCTGCGCCCCCCCCCACATTTCTCCTGTATGGATTTTAGGGGAGAAATCTGGCTAAAAGCAGCCTTCCGGCAGCAAAGCTCCCCTTCCCCCGCCCTGGGGGAAGGGGCCGGGGGATGAGGGCGAGGCGCCAGCCAACGGGGATGGTGGGTTACGGGCAAGGTTTTGTAGGTCTTGCCGTTGTGTTGGTGGCCAGTGCCGTTTATGAGCCCTGCACCCACCCTACATTTCTGACACCTGACACCCCCCTTACCAGGCACAAAACTCTCATTTCCCTGCCAGTTTCCTGGCCCATCCCTCCACCCACTCCGGATCCTTCTTGACCAGGCGGTTTTTCTTCAGATTTTCGCGCATGATCCAGCGCACGTCCGGGTCGGGGCTGGAGAACCAGCGCTCCAGCAGCGGGCGGGCATCGCCAAAGCCGGCCGCGGCGGCCACCGACCAGCTGTAGCCCAGGGTCTGGCGCAGGCTGCGGAACTCGTCGGTTTTGGCGTCGCCGGCCGCCACACAACTGGATGTGATCCGGTCCAGCAGCTCGAGGACCACGCGGGTATTGGCCGGGTCGCGCAGCAGGGCCGGCTCGCATAACGCTGCGGTCACCGCGCGCTGCTCCAGGCGGGTTCCATCTGCCCAACTACGGATGGCCGACAATAGCCCGGGCATATCGACCGCGCCGTATTTCTGCAGGGCAATCGCACAGCCCTCGCGGATGCGCCAGCGTAGGTCGTTGGCGTAATGGCGCAGGGTCTCCAGCCGGGCCCGGTCACCCTGGGCGAGCAGTTTGCCCAGCCCGACCAGCCCGCAAAAGACCAGGTAATTCTCGGGGGTGTTTTCGGCCACGTCTGGGCCGTCCAGCGCCAGCAAGGATTCGAAGCGGGCCTGGTCGCCCAGTTGAAAAACCGCGTCGGCCAGTTCCAGGTTGCCCCGCGGACCGGGCAGCCCGGAGTTTTCCTTTAAATCGTCCACCCAATCGGGTAGTTGGGCCAGTTTTTCGATATGCAGGCTGGTTTTGGCAGGCATAGGTGATTCCCCTTTATAATTTAATGTATGCAAGAAGTCCCCGAAGCTGAGGTGTTTGCCCTGGCAAACGCCTCAGCTTCGGGATTCTTAGCAGTTGGGTTGAGCGGTTCCTCTTATTTTTTGTTCAATTCGATCATAACCGATTTAAGGGAATCGGTCGAAAGGTATTCGCGGGATAGCGGATTACCTTAATGTCGTTGCGAGACGCGTTTTTACCGGCGAAGCAATCTCTGGCAAATGTAGAAGAGCGGCCTCGCTCTGGAGACCGGGCCGATCCATTGACAAGGTAATCTCAAAATTTACCAATAGGAAACTAAGCCGGCAGGGAGATTGCTCACCTGCCAGGGCCACAGGTGCGGGGTCGCACAAGCCACTCGCAACGACGGTAAAGCAGGCGCTGCAAAATCAGCCCGTAATAATGATTGCTAGAGGCGGCCCTCGGGTTTGCAATCCGAGCTAACACCCCAGAGAACTTACAAAATTGCTCACTTGTCCGCACCCCGTGGATTCGGTATGATAATAAATAATCATAACTGCGCGACCTTTGCCCCTGTCGCATGCGGGTCTTTTGAGCAATAATCTTATATAATTCACGGTGAGGAGGAAAGAATATGCGCACCCCGAAAACTCCCCTGCTGATTGGTTTGGCGGTCGTTCTGCTGGTCTCGATGGCTTGCAGCCTGACCACGGCCAATACGCCGCAGGCCACCCTGGACCCTGCTTCTTTTCAGGCAACGTTGAACGCGGCAGCCACCCAGGCCCTGGCGACCATTCACGCCCAGTTTACCCAGACCCAAAAAGCGATCCCGACCGAGCCGTTCGTCCCGGTAGCTTCGGCCACGTCGCTGCCCGTGCAGGAAGTCTCGGTTACAGCAACGACCACGCCGACGTCCACGAACTCCTTTACCTTGCCTTCGCGGACGCCGCTGCCCAGCTTCACCCCCATTCCCTCTTTCACCCCGGTTGTGGTGGCGACCGAGACGTTGACGCCCACCCCAACCAAGTACGACTGCGCGGTGGACAGTATGGACCCGGCTTTCGGCTCGCAATTAACTCATGGAGATGATTTCGACCTCAAGCTGCGGCTGAAGAATACCGGCACCGATAAGTGGACCTCCGACAGCTTCGACTTGAAGTACGTCAGCGGGGATAAGTTCCAGAAGTACGCCGATGCTATCGATATGGGGAACGACGTCAGCGCCGGTGAAATCCTACACTTTTACCGTGGATATGCTGGCCTTCAACAATGCCGGTACCTACAAGGCCACCTGGGAGCTGGTGCGGGGCAGCATCCCGGTATGCACTTTCCAGATCCAATACACGGTCGTCAAATAGACCTGACCTTTAACTTTTCGGCCCGAAAGGTAAGAAACCCAAAATTGATGTGTTTGCGCGGGCTTCGCCCCCGCAAACACATCGAATTCGGGAACTCCTTGACCTGGGTCTGAGTAGTAATAACCTTGATTCTTGTTGGATCAAGGTGTGAGTCTTTTTGACTCCCCATTTTTTCCGGGCTATACTTAACCTATCACGGCCGGCGTAACCGGCCGCTTGCCTGACTTCTTCTCATGTTTTCCTAAGGAGGGAACATTCTGTATGGCTGCCGATAGCTCGTTTAAGCTTACTTATGCGACGATGTTTAACCCACCAGAAGAATTCCATACCGGCTTCGAGAGCGCGCTCGCGAAAATACGGGCGAATTTAGGCAAAGAATACGGCATGATCATCGACGGAAAAGAGGTTTTCGCCGGAGAAAAATTTGAGGACCGTAACCCGGCCAACCTGGATGAAGTTTTGGCCGTCTTTCAAAAAGGTGATGCCAGTTATGCAGAAAAAGCGTTAACAGCCGCCCGCAAGGCCTTCCCGGCCTGGAGTCACACACCCTGGCAGGAGCGGATCGCCCTGATCCGCAAGGCGGCCGACCTGATGACCGAGCGGATCTTCAGCATGGGCGCCGTGATGGCCCTGGAAGTGGGTAAGAACCGCACCGAGGCGCTGGGCGACGTGGCCGAGACGGCCGACCTGTTCCGCTACGCTTGTGACCGCATGGAAGCCGCCGGCGGGTTTGTGGCCGAATTGGGCAAGGATCCCCTGGTGGGTTTCGATGCCCGCAATGTTTCGGTGATGCGCCCCTACGGGGTGTGGGTGGTCATCAGTCCCTTCAATTTCCCGGCCGCGCTGACCGGCGGCCCGGCCGGCGCCGCCTTGGTGGCCGGCAATACCGTAGTGATCAAACCCGCCAGCGATACCACCTGGACGGCCCGGCTGATCGCCGAGTGCCTGCGCGATGCCGGCCTACCGGACGGGGTCTGCAACTTCGTCTCCGGTCCCGGCAGCAGCATCGGCCAGGCGCTGATCGACAGCCCCGAGGTGGATGGCCTGACCTTCACCGGCTCATATGATGTCGGCATGGGCATCTACCGCGATTTTGCCAACCGGCAGTGGGTGCGCCCCACCATCCTGGAATTGGGCGGCAAGAACCCGGCCATCGTCAGCCGCAACGCCAACCTGGAAGACGCCGCCACCGGCATCGTCCGCTCGGCCTTTGGCTTGCAAGGCCAGAAATGCTCGGCCTGCTCGCGCGTTTTCGTCGAAGCGCCGGTTTATGAAAAACTGGTGGACCAGGTGGTGGCTATGACCAATGACCTGGCCATTGGCGACCCAACCGAGCGCAAGAACTGGCTGGGCCCGGTCATCAACAAGAATTCTTTCCGCGATTACCAGCAGTTCTGCGAAGAGCTGGACCAGGCCGGCACGATCCGCACCGGCGGCAAGATCCTCAGCGAAGGTGAATTCGCCAAGGGCTATTTCTGCTCACCGACTGTGGTGACCGACCTTCCGGCGGATAACCCGCTGTGGAAGCACGAAATGTTCGTGCCGATCACCACCATCGCCCAGGTCGCATCGCTGGACGAGGCCATGCAGCGCGCAAACGAGGTCAGTTATGGGCTGACGGCCGGCTTTTACGGCGCCCCGGAAGAGACCGATTGGTTCTTCGACCATATCCAGGCCGGCGTGACCTACGCCAACCGTCCGCAGGGCGCTACCACGGGCGCCTGGCCTGGTTTCCAACCGTTCGGCGGCTGGAAAGGCTCGGGCTCGAGCGGTAAAAACGCCGGCGGCCTGTATTACCTGCAACTGTATATGCACGAACAGATCCACACCCTCATCCGCCGGGCCTGAGGCCCGGCCGGTCGGGTAAAAGACCCGGATTTAAAACATTTGCGCGGGCGAAGCCCGCGCAAATGTTTTAAATCCGGGAAGTCTTATTTGACTACACCTCGCTGCACGGCCACGATTTCGGCCATGATGCTCAAGGCAATTTCTTCTGGCGTATCGGCGCCTAACTCCAGGCCGATCGGGCCGTGCAGGCGGTCTAGTTGTGCTTCTGTAAAGCCGGCTTCTATCAGGCGCTGGCGCCGTTTTTCCTGGGTGGACTGGCTGCCCAGGGCGCCAATGTAAAAGGCGGGACTGGCCAGGGCGACCTGCAAGGCCGGGTCGTCGATCTTGGGGTCATGAGTGAGCATGGCAATCGCCGTGCGCGAGTTGATACGCAGTTGAGCGAAGGCATCTTGCGGCCAGGCCTGGATCAGCCGGTCGATGTGGGGGAAGCGTTCGGGGTTGCCGAAAGCCCGGCGGGGGTCGATCAGGATGGTGCGGAAGCCCATACTATGGGCGATCTCAGTCAGGACAATGGCGGTGTGTACTCCGCCGACCACAATCAGCGTTGGCTGCGGCTGGACCACCTCGACGAAAACCTCGAGCAATTCCTCCGGCCCGGCCGGCAGGCTGATCACCTGCGATTGGGCATCCGCGAGGGCCTGGCCGGCCCGGGCGGTGATGGCCTTGTCCAGGTCGGCGCGCACGCCTCCGGCCAGCACCTGGTCACCGGAGACGATCATCTGGCAGCCCAACAGGCTTTCCGGCCCGCGCACGACGGTCGCCACGGCGAAGGCATCGCCGGTATCGAGCTGTTGGTTCAGTTGGTTGAACCATTTCGGTTCGAGGGGCTGGACGAACACATCGATCTTCCCGCCGCAAGCCAGCCCGATTTCCCAGGCGGTCTCGTCGGCCACACCGAAATGGAGGAATTTGGGCTGGCGCTTATCCAGCACTTCGACCCCGGATTCGAAGACGGCGCCCTCCACACAGCCTCCGCTGACCGAACCGGTGATTTTGCCATCGGCAGTCAGGGCCATTTTGGCGCCTACCCGCCGGGGAGAGGATCCCCAGGTGCGGACCACGGTGGCCAGGGCAACACTCTGGCCGGATGATACCCAATTTTCGAGTTCAGGAAGAATGTCTCTCATTTATCCAATCTCAATTCTTTGTTGTGACTATTCAATCATATCCCAGGAGTTCCTGAATTTGAGGTGTTTACGGTGTTTTCAACCGCAAACACCTCAAAGTTGTTTTTTTTGTAACTGCTCAAGCAGGTTCAGAAGGGGAGAGTGTTTTTATTATTTTTGCATGCGAAGCATGCAAAAATAATAAAAACATCCTGTTCTTCTGCGTTAGCCGAGTAGACTTTTTTTTTATCTATTGGGTTGGGCCGTTACTCTCTGTTTTCTTGAATGCCTCTCGTCCAGATGGCGCAGGTGGCCGGCCAGGTCTTCCAGGCTGGCCAGGTTGTGGACCGGCAGAAAATCGTCCACGTAAGGCAGGGCAGTCAGCATGCCGCGGGTGAGCGGCTCGTAGCCAGGGGTGCCCAGCAGGGGGTTCAGCCAGATCAGGCGCGAGCAAGAACGCTGCAAGCGGGCGATCTCCTGGCGCAGCAGGTTGGGGTCGCCGCAATCCCAGCCGTCGCTGATCAGCAGCACCACGGCCCCGTGACCCAGCACGCGTTTGCCCCAGCCAAAATTGAAGTCCTTGATCGCCTCGCCGATGCGGGTGCCGCCGGACCAGTCCGGCACGGTGTTGGAAACCTGGCGCAGGGCCTGTTCCACGTTTTTCTGGCTGAGGGGACGGGTGATGCGGGTCAGGCGGGTGCTGAAGACGAACACCTCGCGGTCGCGGCGCATGCCCTGGCGCATGCCGTAAGCAAAATGGAGCAGCAGGCGCGAATAGCGCTCCATCGAGCCGGAAATATCGGCCAGGATGACCAGCGGGCGCGGCCTGCACTTGGCCTGCTTGTACGACCATTCCAGTATCTCGCCGCCGTAGCGCAGGCTGCTGCGCCAGGTACGGCGCAGGTCGGCGCGGGCGCTTTGGCCGGGCTGGAAACGGTGTGAGCGGTGTTGGTCGAGGTCCCAATCCAGGTTGGCGATCAGCTGGCGGATGGAATCGACCTCTTCGGGGCTCAGGTCGGCGAAATTCTTACTCCGCAGGGCTTCGCGATCGCTGTAGGTCTGGGTGGCCTGCACGAGCGGCGGCTCGTCCGGGCGCGGCGGTGGGCTTTGCCCAGGCGCGGGCGGTTTTCCTTCGGGCGGGTGCAGGGGCGGCGGCAAGATCACCGGCTTGCGCGAGCGCTGCAGGCTGCCCTGGGCAGTCACCGCCATTCCCGCGGGTTGGCCTTCCGGCTTGCGCCAGAAGAGTTCGAAAGCCAGGTCGAAAATAGGAATTTCATCCCGGCGGTGGACCAGCAGGCAGCGCAGGGTATGGTAAAAGTCACTGCGCTTGCGAATATCGATGAGTTCCAGGGCCTGGACCAACTCGATCATCCGGCCGGGATCCACGTCCATGCCCAGCCCGCGCAGCATACGCCCAAAGAGCAGCAGGTTGTGAAAAAGGTTGCCGGAACACGGATCCAAGGGATTCACTCCAGCGGTTTGCTGCCGTCCCCGATCCGTACCAGGATCGGGTCGATCATTTCCGTTGATACCTTATCGAGGTCATCCTTATATTTTAATACCGCCCCGAGCGTGTTGGCCACTACTTCGTGGTCCAGTTTTTTGCGCTCCAGCGCCAGCAGGGCCGCGGCCCAATCCAGGGTCTCGGCCACGCCGGGAATCTTGTAGAGATCCGCCTGGCGCAGCTCCTGGACGAAAGCGATCACCTGGCGCGAGAGCTGCGCCGGGGCCTGGGGCAGCCGGGCTGTGACGATCTCGAGCTCTTTCTCAAAGGAGGGGTAATCGATCCAGTAATACAGGCAGCGCCGCTTGAGCGCGTCGTGCACCTCGCGGGTGCGGTTGGAGGTGACCACCACCACCGGCGGGCGCTCGGCTTTGATCGTGCCGATCTCGGGAATGGTAATCTGGAAATCGGACAGCAGCTCGAGCAAATAAGCCTCGAATTCCTCGTCGCTGCGGTCGATCTCGTCTACCAGCAGCACGGGCGGCTTTTCGCGCAAATCCTCGATGGCCTGCAGGAGCGGACGGCGCAGCAGGAACTGCGGGCCAAACAGGTCGGTCTCGGCGACCTTCTCGCCGTAGGCCTCCATGCGGCGGATGTGCAGCAACTGGCGCGAATAATTCCACTCGTACACGGCCTGGTTGGCGTCCAGGCCCTCGTAGCACTGCAGGCGGATCAGCTCGGTGCCCAATACGTCCTGGAGCACCTTGGCGACCTCGGTTTTGCCCACGCCGGCTTCGCCTTCCAGGAAAAGCGGGCGGCCCATTTTGACGGCCAGGTAGATCGAGGTGGCCAGGCCGCGGTCGGCGATGTAGCTGTGCGCGCGCAGCGCCTCCTGCAGCGAGTCGATCAATTCCACCGTGAAGCCGTTGCTATTCATCGTCTTCGCCATCCTCGATCAAACCACCGTGACCCAGACGAGCAATGTCGCCGGCCTTGAGATGGATGCCGGCCAGCAGCACCGGCAGCAGGCGATCGACCACGTTTGGCTTGGGACTGCGGGCGCAGCCGGGCACACCCAGGATGGGCACGTCGTGGAAGCGGGCCAGCATGAGCAGGTTGCCCGGGTCAACCGGTGCGCCGATGCTGATCACGTCGCCGCCGGCGATCTCGACTGCCCGCGGGGCGTTGTCGCTGCTGTCCATAATGGAGGTCTCGCTGGCCATCAGGATTACCTGGCAGCCTTTATCCACCTGGTGGCGCAGCTCGTTGGCCAGAGCGGGCCAGTCGCCGGTGCCGGTAAGCGGGAAGTATTCTACCTCGTCCAGCGCGGAACCCAGGCGTTCGATGCGCTGGCGCAGAGGCGGCTCGAAGGTCCGGGTCACCCGCACCCGGGCGGTGGAAAGCCCGCTCATCAGCAGGCCGACCTTGCGCGGCGGCAGCTCGTGCACCTAAATCACGGCCGAACCGCCCGCGGCCTCTTCCTCGACCTGACGTAGAGTTGTTTCCGGCAGGGCATAGGGGATGATCTTGACGGTAGCTATCACCTGGCCGGGGTTGACCAGGCGAAAGGTGGGCAGGGTGGCAAAGGCAATGCCGCTGTGGCGATTGATCCTTTCCAGGCGGTGCGGATCGACCTTGAGCACGCCTTTGACCGTGGCGACCAGATTGGCTTTGCCGCCCGAGGCGCCTTTAATCTGCAGCCCGGCCCCCAGGGCTGCCTGGGCAATCCGCTGGGCAGCGCTGGTCTCACCCACGTCGCCGGGTTCGGGCTCGGCCACATAGACGGTGGTGTAACCGCGGTCGCCCAATGCGGCCACATCGTCGGCGGTGATGATCTTCCCTTTACGAAAACCGCTCCGACCGGCGTCAGCGACCATGTTGTGGGCCAGGATCTTGCCTTCTGCCTGGGCCACCGGAACAGGGCCAAATTTCATGCTTCGATCTTTCCTTTGATGCAATCAAAAAACTGGCCGGTCATTTTCTGGGTGATCCCGCCCATCAATCGGCTGGCCATACTGGCAATCGTGCCGACGATATTCACATCGGCGGACCAGTCCAGGGCCGTGCCGGCGCCATGATCGTCGCTAAGGCGCATGTCGGCGGTGACGTCCACCCCGCTCCCGGGCGCCTTGCCGTGGGCTTTCATTTGGGCAAAATCAGGCGGGTTCAACTGGACGAACTCGACTTCGGCGTCAAATGTGACTTTGACGGCCCCGAAGCCAACCGCCACGACCACCTTGAACCGCTTATCCGGTTCGAGAATTTCCATCGATTGCAGGCCAGGTGCACATTGGCTGACCAGTTGCGGGTCGGTCAGCGAAGCAAAGACCTTATCGCGTGGCGCATTGATGGTAGTGACCCCGTTTAGTTTCACGTGCCCTCCTATTTTTTGTGTTTCATTAAGTCAACGGACGGCTGCTCCACCGGGCCGGCCGGGGAAGCGTACTTTTGCGGTTCTTTTTCAAAGGTATGCAGGCAGTGAGCGGAACAAAAGTAGTAGGTTTGCCCCTGGTAATCCGATTTGAATTGGGCCGAATCGATCTCGACGGTCATGTTGCAGATCGGATCGATGGCGGTTTCGGGTTCTGTATAGAGTTCCATGTGTTCTTCCATATGCGCTTCTACCTCCAATTGGATTCCCTGGCGGCGATAGGAAACGATCTCGGCCAGGATACTAACCGCAATTTCCTGCGGGTTGGCTGCGCCGATGTCCAGGCCGGCCGGGTTTTTGATCCGGGCGATCTGTTCTTCGGAAAAGCCATCTTCGCGCAGGTATTCTTTAACCGATTCGGCCCGCTTGCGGCTGGAAACCAGGCCGATATAGGCTGCCCGCGAGGACAGGACCGCTTCCAAAGACGGCTCGTCGTAATTGCCGTGGCTGGCCACGATTACGTAGGTGTTGGAAGTGATCTCGACCTGGGAAAAATCCAGAGAATTGATCACCCGGTCGGCGGTCGGGAAACGCTCGCTGGCCAGGTCCTGGCCCAGTACGGTGACGCTGTACTCCAACGCTTTGGCCAGCACGGCCAGGGTGGAGATAACCGATTGGTATCCGATCAGCAGCAGGTGGGGCGGGGGCAAATACGGTTCGATGTAAATCTCCATGGTACCTCCGCTCATGCAGGTGAGCTGCAGCTCGGTAATTCCTTCCTGGGGGGCAGCGCCCATTTTCTCGGGCGGGCACAGGCGCAGCAGGCGCGGTTTGCCATCCCGCAGCGAGCGAGCGGACTCACGTTTGACGGTCGGTTCGGCGCAGCTACCGCCGATCCAACCGATCAGCTCGCCATCTTCGGTGATAATAGCCTTGGCGCCCGGCTTGGCCGAGGTGGGTTTTTCGATCCTGACCACCGTGGCCAGAACGAAGGGTTGTTTATTTTCACGCAAAACCGTGATCTGTTGCAGATAATCCATAAAGTTGTGTGTCCTTGCTCCTTCCCCCTCCGCGAAGCGTTGACCTTTCCCCAAATCAGTAGACACGAATGAAGGGTGAGAGATGTACAGTAAAAGGGAACGGAGGAAGGTCATGAGTGACAAGAAATATCGAGAATACACCGATGAGTTCAAGCGGGAAGCGTTAGAGCTGCTGAAAAGCAGCGGGAAGAGTGCAGGACAGCTTGAGCGGGAACTGGGGATAACGCCAGGGATGTTGCTAAAGTGGCGGGATCGATACGAGGTGGTGTTGCCAGAGAACCAGGAGCCGAAGCTGGTACCGAGTGATTTAGAAGCGGCCAAAAGGGAGATTGTGCGTTTGCAACGGGAGCTGAAGGAGATAGCCGAAGAGCGAGAGATCCTAAAAAAAGTAGTCAACATTTTCTCCCGGAAAGGCGGATGAAGTACACGTTTATGGCTGCCCACGAAGAGCAATTTCAGATCAAGCGGATGTGCCGGATGCTGAGTGTGAAGCGCAGTGGGTATTACGCCTGGCGGAAACGAACGCCCAGCACGCGGGAACAAGCCAACCAGGCTCTGCTGGAGCTGATTACAGCAGAGCATGAGCGCAGCCGGAAAACATATGGCAGCCCGCGTGTGTACGTGGTTCTGCGGCGAAAAGGGGTAGTGTGTGGGCATAATCGGGTGGCACGCCTGATGCGTTTGCATGGGATCGCAGCCCTTGCAAGGCGCAAGTACCGTCCAGTGACCACCCACCGCCAGCCAGGGGCGATTCCTGCCCCCAACCGGCTGAACCAGGACTTCTCCGCCTCTGCCCCCAACCAGAAATGGGTCAGTGATTTTACCTACATCGAGACCGGAGAAGGCTGGTTGTATCTGGCCGTGGTCTTGGACTTGTTCTCCCGCAAAGTGATTGGGTGGTCGATGAGCCAGAAGATGGACACCGCCTTGGTAGAAACAGCTTTGCGTATGGCCCTCCTGGGACGTCATCCACCGGCTGGCCTGCTGCACCACTCCGATCAGGGCAGCCAGTACACCAGCGCTGCCTACCGCTCCTGCTTGACCGAAGCTCTGGCCCAACTGAGTATGAGCGGGGCTGGCAACTGTTACGACAATGCGGTCATGGAGAGTTTCTTTGGCACTCTGAAAACCGAATGCGTTACGGGTCCATTTCTTACCCGTACCTTGGCTCGCACGACCATTTTTGAATACCTGGAGGTTTGGTACAATCGCCAACGACTACACTCTACTTTGGGCTACCTCAGCCCCGTTGATTTCGAAAACCTCACCCTTTAACTATGTCTACTAAACCGGGGAAAGGTCACGTGGGGAAGGCCGAGATGAGGGTCAGCACCGGCTGGCCAAGACACTGGCTTGCCGGCCGCGCCCCTCCCAATCTCTTTCTCCTTCCCCCTTCGCGAAGCGTGGGGAAGGCCGGGATGAGGGTCTACGCCAACCGGCCAAGGCACTTGCCCGCCGGCCGCGCCCTTCACCCAGCCTCTCCCCGCAGGGGAGCGGGATTTTCTTTCTCCTTCCCCCTCTTAGGGGGAAGGCCGGGATGAGGGTCTACGCCGGCTGGCCGCGCCTCTCACCTGGCCTCGCCCCGCAGGGGAGCGGGATTTTCTTGCTCCTTCCCCCTTCGCGAAGCGTGGGGAAGGCCGGGATGAGGGTCTACGCCGGCTGGCCAAGACACTGGCTTGCCGGCCGCGCCCCTCCCAATCTCTTGCTCCTTCCCCCTCCGCGAAGCGTGGGGAAGGCCGGGATGAGGGTCTACGCCAACCGGGCGAGGCACCTGCCCGCCGGCCGCGCCCCTCCTAAATCTTGCTCCTTCCCCCTACCAGGGGGAAGGCCGGGATGAGGGTAAACGCCGGCAGGCAAAAGCATTTGCCCGCCGGCCAGGTTTCGTTTTGTAAGGTTCACTCTTCCAATGCGGCGCCGTGCTCGTTCAGCGCGGCCCACACTTTGGGCGGTGTGATGGGAATATCGATGTTATGGATGCCCAGGTGCCAGAGCGCGTCCACCACGGCGTTGGCGATGGCGGCCGGTGCACCGACTGTGGCCAATTCGCCCACGCCTTTGGCGCCGATGGGGTGGTGCGGCGAGGGGGTGACCGTCTCGCCGGTCTCCCAGCGGGGCGTCTCCACCGCGGTGGGCAGCAGGTAATCCATAAAGTTGGGGGTCATCAGGTTGCCGTTCTCGTCGTAACGGATCTCTTCCATCAGAGCAGGAGCAAAGCCCATCGTCAGCCCGCCGTGGATCTGGCCTTCGACGATCATCGGGTTGATGCGCACGCCGCAGTCGTCCACCGCCACAAACCGGCGTACCTTCACTTCCCCGGTGCCGCGGTCGATATCCGCCACACAAATATACGAGCCAAAGGGATAGGTCAGGTTCGGCGGGTCATAGTAATCGACCGAACTCCAGCCCGGCTTCCATGCCCTGGGGGTGGTTCGTATAGGCAGCGAAAGCGATTTCCTGAATGGTCTTGGAACGGTCCGGCGAGCCTTTGACGTAGAATTTGCCGCGCTCCCAGACCAGGTCGTCTTCCGAGGCCTCCAACAGGTAGGCCGCGATCTTTTTGGCCTTGGCGCGGATCTTGCGTGAGGCAATCGACGCGGCCGCACCGGCGGTCGGCGTGCTGCGGCTGGCGTAGGTACCCAGCCCGTAAGGGGCCGTATCGGTGTCGCCTTCCTCGACCTTGATGTTATCGGCCGGGATGCCCAGCTCTTCGGCGATGATCTGGGCGTAGGTGGTCTCGTGACCCTGGCCCTGGGATTTGGTGCCAAAGCGGGCGATGGCCTTGCCGGTGGGATGGATACGGATCTCGCAGGAATCGAACATCTTGATGCCCAGGATGTCGAAGGTCTTGGAGGGGCCGGCGCCGACGATCTCGGTAAAGGAGGAGATGCCGATGCCCATAAACTCACCGCGAGCGCGCTTTTCGGCCTGCTCCTTGCGCAGATCTTCATAGCCGATCATATCCATGGCCAAACGTAAGGCTCGGGCGTAGTTGCCACTGTCGTATTCCCAGCCCAGGGCCGATTTATAGGGGAACTGCTCCGGCTTGATAAAGTTCTTCATGCGGTACTCGGCCGGGTCGATGCCCAGGGTGTGGGCCATAATATCGACCATGCGCTCGATGGTGAACACGGCCTCGGTCACGCGGAAGGAGCAGCGGTAAGCGATGCCTCCGGGCGGTTTATTGGTGTAGGCGCCGTCCACCTCGACGAAAGCATCCTTCATATCGTATGAGCCGGTGCAAATGTGGAACAGCCCGGCCGGGAATTTGGACGGGTTGGCGGCCGCATCGGTATAGCCGTGGTCGGCGATGGTGTTGATGCGCAAAGCGTTGATCTTGCCGGTCTTATCGCCGGCCAGTTCGGCGTGGATGCGGTAATCCCGGGCGAACGAGTCGGCGGCCAGGTTCTCGGTGCGCACTTCGATCCACTTGACCGGTTTGCCGGTCACGATCGAGGCAGCCACCGCGATCACGTAGCCGGGGTAAACCGGCACTTTGCCGCCGAAACCGCCGCCGATATCGGGTGAAATCACCCGGATGCGCTCTTCGGACAGGCCCAGGTGGCCGGTCACCAAGGCGACCACGGTGCGGATGGCGTGCGGCGCCTGGGTGGTCATGTACAGGTTCAGGTGCTTTTCGATCGAGTCCCATTGGGCCACGCACCCGCAGGTCTCGATGGACGAAACGTGAATACGCGGGATGTAAATATCTTCGGCCACCTTAACGCTGCTCTGATCGAAGACCTGGTTGGTCTTGGCTCTATCACCCCATTCCCAGTGCCAGATGTGATTGCTTTCCTTGTCATCGCGTACCTTGATCGAGCCCGGTTCGAGGGCTTTCCTGGGGTCCGTCACGGCCGGGAGGGGGTCGTAATCCACTTCGACGGCCGCCACGCCATCGGCAGCGATAAACCGGTCGGTCGCCAGCACGCCGGCAACTTCCTGGTACTGGTATTTAACCGTATCGAGCGGCAGCACCATCTGGGTATCGCTCATCAAGGTAGGCATGTTGTGGACGTTGAACTGTTTGAGCGTCTCACCGGTGATGACCGCCAACACACCCGGGATGGCCATGGCCTTCTCGGTGTTGATACTTTTTATTTTGGCATGGGCATACGGGCTGCGGACAATGTCGAGAAAGAGCATGCCTGGCAGCTTGAGGTCGTCGATATAATTGCCCCTGCCTTGCAAAAAACGGGCGTCTTCCACGCGCTTGCGGCTGTGCCCAAGCCCTTGAACGACGTCGTCCGATGTCATATCAGTCATTTCTACCTCCGTAATTAACTGCTAACAGGTTCGGAAACGCCTTCTCCGGCCTGCATCTTTTGGGCAGCATATTGGATGGATTTGACGATGTTGACGTAACCGGTGCAGCGACACAGGTTGCCCGAAATTGCCCAACGGATTTCCTCTTCGCTCGGGTTAGGGTTCTCTGCGAGCAGGGCCACGCTGGTCATCATCATACCGGGCGTGCAGTAACCGCATTGCAGGCCATGTTCCTGGTGAAAGCCTTCTTGAATGGGGTGCAGTTGGCCGTTGACTGCCAGGCCTTCGACTGTGCGAACCTCGCCGCCATTGGCCTGGACGGCTAATACCGTGCAGGATTTGACCGGTTGGCCGTTCAGGTGGATGGTACAGGCGCCACAAGAAGTGGTATCGCAGCCAATGTGAGTGCCGGTCAGGTTGAGCACCTCGCGCAGGAAATAAACCAACAGCATACGCGGCTCAACGTCTGCTTCCACCTTCTCACCGTTTACGGTCAGAGAAATATGATGGGTGTTCACCTCATACCTCCATTAGATTGGCTTGGGCTGCCCGCAACGCGCGGACTGTCAAAGTCTTGACCAGGGCGTGCTTATATTCGACCGATCCGCGTGTGTCTTCCTCGGGTTCGGCAGCGGCGGCAGCGGCCTGGGCAGCTTTATGGATGGCGTCGTCATCCAGTTTTTGGTTGAGCAACAATTTTTCTGCCTCTACGGCTTTGATCGGGGTCAGGCCGACGTTGGTCAGGCCGATCCCGACGGATTTGCACACGCCGGAGCCATCCAGGCAAAACTGGACGGCTACTCCGGCAGTAGCGAAATCGCCGACCTTGCGTTCCATTTTCACGTAAGCGCCGGTATCGCCGGGTCCGAAACGCGGGATGCGGATCTCGGTCAGGATTTCGTCGTGCTCCAGGCTGGACTCGAACGGGCCCAGGAAGAAATCCTGGATCGGGATCACCCGCTGGCCCTTTGGCCCTTGAGCGACCACCTGGGCGCCGTACGCCAGCATGGTGGCCGGGTGATCGTTGGCCGGGTCGGCGTGGGCCAGGTTACCCCCCAGGGTGGCCAGGTTGCGCACGATCGGGTCGGCTACCATACGGGTGGTGGAAGCCAGCAGCGGATACTTTTCGCGCACCAGTTCCGAATGGTCCAGGGCCGTTTCGCGCGTCAGGGCGCCGATTTTGAGCCAGCCGTCATCCTCGCGGATGTATTCCAGTCCCTGGATGTGGTTGATGTCCACCAACAGGTCTGGCGACGCCAGTCTGAACCGCATCATTGGAAGCAGGCTCTGCCCGCCTGCCAGGACTTTGGAGCCTTCATTCTTGCCAAGAAGGCCGATCGCTTCACCAAGTGATGATGGAGCGGCGTACTCAAACGCTGGGGGAATCATCCATACCTCACTTTCAGCGGGGACCCTGATAGTCCCAATCCCTGCAATGTGAAGCCTTGTTTGAGCAGTTATAGGATTTGGAAGTGGAAGGCTGGCCTTTATGATGTATGGCTAACGATAAAATGTAACTCATCCTTAAGAGGTGAACCGAAGCGCCTCTTTTATCTTTGGATGAGGATTTAGCGATCCAAACTATATATGTGTATTATTTTTATCAATTTACTCTGTAATATATTATAGAACTCGACAGCCTGATAGTCAAATTAAATTATGGTTAGAATTGTATTTTTACCCACTTCGGTGAAAATCTCGATTTTAGTGCCCCTTGGCAGGCCGAGATGTTGCCAAAAAAGATATAAAATGATATTAGATGTGCCTCCTGAAAAAGTCCTTGACGACCTGGTCCTTCCATTAAAACCTGACCCATTCGGTGGGCAAAGTGGCATCCAAAGAATTTATTGCCGGTTTGTAGCTGTTCAGGCTCATGCTAAAGCGTTTAGCGTTTTATCTGTCCGGCTGAGCAGTTCCGAAGGTTTTTATGAACCGAAGACGACCGGTTTTTGACGGTCAAAGGAGGAGCGAATTGAGAATCAGCGCCAGCGTGAATAACGGGAACGGGGATCATCAGGTTTTCATGACCAGTGGGGATGACGTCCATTCGATTGTCATCCAGCCTAAAGCCGGTGGGTCCGGTTCCAGCATTAACGGGGGCGAACTGCTTTTTCTGGCGTTGGCCACCTGTTACTGCAACGATGTCTATCGCGAAGCTGCAAAAAGGGAAATCAAGGTCGAGCGGGTGGAGGTGCAGGTTGAAGGAGAGTTCGGCAGCCCGGGTGAGCCGGCCAGCAAGGTGAATTACCGGGCCCGGGTGTTTGCCGCTGCCAGCGAAGAGGATATTTTGGACCTGATTCAAGCCACCGACCGGCTGGCCGAAATCCAGAACACCGTCCGCGCAGCCATACCGGTCACCTTCAGCGGAGCGGAGGCGGTCCGGTTGGGGGGATAAGCAGGTTGGACGCTGTGGTTTGGCCGGCATCTACCCTCATCCCCGCCTTCTCCCTGGGAGGGAGAAGGCGTTAAGTTCTGCTCGCCGGCGGGAAGTGGATGAATAGAGTTAGGCTTGATCTTGCTGGGGATGCATACCCGGCAGGCCGGCGCCAAATTCCTCTCCTCGACCGGGAGAGGAATTTTCTTGCTCCTTCCCTCTCCGCGAAGCGTGGGGAAGGCCGGGATGAGGGTTTGCGCCGGTGGGACAGGGCACTGGCAGAACCACAAATGTATGTTTAGGGTCTTTCCAAATCGGCGATTTATAAAATAGGGTGTTGAAAAAGTAGCTTTTCATCATCCAGATTTGGGTATATGTGGCGGGGCGGCGAAGCCGCCCCGCCACATATACCCAAAAAATTTTCACATGAAGGCGTTTTTCAACACTCTCATAAAATGTACTTGACCTTACCGGTCTTAAAGCGGATAATATTAATAGAATAGATAATTGTTTGACAAGTCGGAAATATCTGGATTTGAGGTGTTGGGGTGGGCGAAGCCCACCCCAACACCTCAAATCCAGGAGTACCACCCGTCAGAATCGGAAGAGCCATCTTTTTCTTTTTCAAGGAGCAGATCGTGGCGAATGTGTCCGACGATGAAATCCACCAGATGGTCCACCGTGTGCTCGATCAATATGCAGGCGTTGCCCCGGCCTTAGCGCCGGAGCCTTCTGCTAATCCGCCCGCCCAGCCCGCTGCCGATCCACCGGTGAGCGGCCAGCCTGCCTTGCGCAAAGTGGTGGCGATCGGGGCCGATCACGGCGGGTACGATTTGAAAGAAGCCCTCAAGCCGGAATTAACCGCCCTGGGCTACGATTTTATCGACGCCGGGACCAACAGCAAAGAAGCCGTGGACTACCCTGATTTCGCTCACCAGGTGGCGCGCCTGGTCAGTAACGGGCGGGCCTGGCGGGGGATTGTCATCGACGGGGCCGGCATCGGCAGTTGTATTGTGGCCAATAAGGTGCCGGGCGTGCGGGCCGGCATGGCCTATGACTATTCTTCGGCGGTCAACAGCCGCGAACACAACGACACCAACGTGCTCACCCTGGGGGCCGGGCTGATCGGCCCAAACCTGGCCAAACAGATCGTCCAGGTCTGGCTGGCCACGCCTTTTGGGGGCGGGCGCCACGAGCGCCGGGTGAACAAGATCATGGCGGTCGAAAAGGAATATTTAAAAGCATGAACCGCACTGTTGCCGGGTGCAATGCTGCCTTAAACGACCCAGCCAATGTTTTGGTTAGAGTTAAAGATGAAATAAGCCATGGAACCTGACCGGAAGACCATCGAGCAGTTGATCGAGATTATCACCCACGAGGTACTGGTGGCCGTGGCCGAGCAGCGTGGGGGAGCGGCCGGGCCGGACGGCCAGCAGTGCCAGCTCGACTGCGCCGAAGGGTTGTGTGTGCGCACCTGCTTCGACCGGACCGGGCGGGTGGTCAGCGCCGGCGCCGAGCGAATTTCGTCTTCGCTGGGTGTGATCCCGCAGGATTTGAACCTGGCGCCGATGATCGACCATACCCTGCTCAAGCCGGACGCCACCCCCGACCAGATCGCCCAACTGTGTTTCGAGGCGCGCAAATACGGTTTCGCCACGGTGTGCATCAACCCGGCCTGGGTGAGCCTGGCGGCGCAGCTCTTGAATGGATCGGCGGCCAGGGTCTGCACGGTCATCGGCTTTCCGCTGGGCGCTTCGGCCCCGGAGGTAAAGGTCTTCGAGGCCCAAAAGGCCATCGAGCAAGGCGCCAGCGAGATCGATATGGTCATCAATATCGGCGGGTTGAAGGCTCGCGACCTGGAGTTGGTGGCCCGCGATATCCGCGGGGTGGTTAGCGCCTCGCACGATCGCGGGGCGATTGTAAAAGTAATTATCGAGGCCGTCCTGCTGGACGACGAGGAAAAGACCCTGGCCTGCCTGATTTCCAAGGAGGCCGGGGCAGATTTCGTCAAGACCTCGACCGGTTTTGCCGGCGGCGGAGCCACGGTCCACGACGTGGCCTTGATGCGCCGGGTGGTCGGCCCGCAGATGGGCGTCAAAGCGGCCGGCGGCATCCACACCTATGAGGAAGCCGAAAACCTGGTCAAGGCCGGGGCCACACGCATTGGCGCCAGCGCCGGGGTAAAAATTGTGCAGGGCCCGGCCGGCCAGAAGGCAGGCGCTCCTGCGCCGGCTGCGGCCGGGAAAAGCTATTAATTGGGAGAGCATCTATGCTGATTGCCAGGGTCATTGGGACAACGGTCGCGACCATCAAAGACGAAAAGCTGGTTGGGCGCAAACTGCTGATTGTGCGCCAGACCGACGAGCACGGTGAGCCCTTCGGCAAGCCCTACGTGGCCGTCGATACGGTCGATGCCGGGGTGGGCGACCTGGTGCTGACCGCGGCCGGGTCCTCGGCCCGCCAGACCACCCTGACCAAAGACTGCCCGGTGGATGCGGTCATTATGTCGATCATCGATTCGCTGGAAGTGGGCGGCGAACTCGTGTTCCGCAAATCCGCCTGAGCGCTGGGGTGAATCCAGAGGAGTATTCGTTTGGATAAAGACCTTTCTTCAATTCAGGAAGCCCGCGATACCGTCGCCCGCGCCTACGAGGCCTGGAAAATCTGGAGCCATGCCACCCAGGCCGAGGTGGACCGGGTCTGCGCCGTGATGGCGGACGCGGCCTACCAGGCCGCGGATCGCCTGGGCCGCCTGGCGCAGGAAGAAACCGGTTACGGCGTGGCGGCGCACAAACGATTGAAGAATGAATTCAGCTCGAAGATGGTCTGGGAAAGCATCCGCGACCTGAAGACGGTGGGTGTCATCCGCCACGATCCCGAACGGCGCCTGTACGAGATCGCCTGGCCGATGGGCGTGGTAGCGGCCCTGGTGCCTTCCACCAACCCGACTTCGACGGCCATGTTCAAGTCGCTGATCGCGGTCAAGGCGCGCAACGCGATCATTTTCTCGCCCCACCCGGCGGCGGTGCGCTGTATTAACGAGACCGTCCAGGTGATGGCTCAGGCGGCCGAGAACGCCGGCGCGCCCAAGGGATTGATCAACTGCTTGCAGATTGTGACCTTGCAAGGCACCCAGGAGTTGATGTCGCACCGCCACACCGCCTTGATCCTGGCGACAGGCGGCTCGGCCATGGTGCGGGCGGCCCATTCCACCGGCAAGCCGGCTTATGGGGTCGGGCCGGGCAACGTGCCGGTGTACGTCGATCGCAGCGCCGATATCGATAAGGCCGCCCGTTACATCGTCGCTTCCAAGGCCTTCGATTATTCGACCATCTGCGCCACCGAGCAGTCGGTCATCGCCGACCGGCCGGTGGCGGCCCCGCTGGCCCGGCGGATGCGCGAGGAAGGCGCTTATTTTACCGACCCGCGCCAGACGGAGTTGTTACGGCGGGCCCTATTCCACCCGGATGGCAGCCTCAACACGGCTGTGGTAGGCAAGTCAGCCGCTTACGTGGCCGCTTACGCCGGCTTCGACATCCCGACCGGGACGCGCATCCTGGTGACCCCGCTGGAGAAAGTGGGCCGCGAGGAGCCGCTCTCGCACGAGAAGCTGACCACCGTGTTGGGCTGGTACGAGGCGGACGGTTGGGAACAGGGCTGCGAGACTTCGATTGCGCTGATCCAGACCGGCGGGCGCGGCCATACCCAGATTATCTACGCCAACGATGAGCGCGTCATTATGGCTTTTGGGCTGGAAAAGCCGGTCTTCCGCATCCTGGTCAACACCATGGGCACGCTGGGGGCCATTGGCCTGACCAGCGGGGTGATGCCCTCCATGACCCTCGGTTCGGGCGGGGTAGGCGGTTCGATTACCGGCGACAATATCACTGCCTATCACTTGATCAACATCAAGCGCCTGGCTTACGAAACGATGTCCCCGCCGCTGGAGGCTTTACAGCCCGGTGAACCGGCGGCCGGTCCGGCGCCCGCCGAAATCGAGCGGGTGGTCCGGCAGGTAGTCAACGAGATTTTGGACAGTCAAAAGACCTATTAACATCGAGTTCACACCCAAGAAAGGAATGCTATGGCACTAGACACTTCTCTGATTGCACTTGGAATGGTAGAGACGCACGGACTGGTAGCGGCTATCGAGGCAGCCGATGCTATGGTCAAGGCGGCCAACGTGATCCTGATCGGCTCCGAATACGTGGGCGGCGGCTACGTGACCGTGATGGTGCGCGGCGACGTAGGGGCCGTCAAGGCGGCCACCGACGCCGGCGCAGCCGCGGCCAAACGGGTCGGCGAGGTTGTTTCGGTCCACGTCATCCCGCGGCCACATTCGGACGTAGAAATGATCCTGCCCAAAGAGACCAAGGGCAGCATCGGCGGACGCAGCGCGGAAACAGCCAAGGCAACCAAATAAACGCGGGCCTGGTCGTTTACCGACCGGCCGGACGGGCCGCCTGTCCCCGCTGGTCTGTTCGGCTGCCTGAATTCCGGGTCTGCCGGCTGCTTTTGCAGCGGGATGACATGCCCGATGGACTAAGGATGGCTTATGGCTGAAGATTTTTCGCTGAGGTGTTACTGCTACCTGGACCGTATGCAGCCGCAGTACGCCGCCTTCGTCGGCACGATCACCCAGGGTGACCTGCCGACCGAGGGTATGGCGGCTTTGTACGTGGAAATGGCGCCCGGCAACGAGGTGTTCCGCATGGTGGATATCGCCGTCAAGGCGACCGAATCCCGGCCGGGCGCGCAGGTGGTCGAGCGCGAATTTGGTATGTTCGAGGTGCATTCTCATAACCAGGCCGCCGTACAGGAATCCGGGCGGGTGGTGCTGGCCCGACTGGGGTTGAACATCGAGGACCGTATCCGCCCGCAGGTGGTCTCTATCCAGGTGATCACCCGCGTGGACCCCTACCAGGCCCAATTGCTGAACCGCTTCCGGCGCGGCTCGATGCTGGTTCCGGGCGAGACCATGCTGGTGCTGGAATGCGCTCCGGCGGCCTACATTAATTATGCCTGCAACGAGGCCGAGAAGAAAGCCAGCATCAAGCTGATCCACGTCTCCTCGGTGGGACGCTTCGGGCGCATGTGGCTCTCCGGCTCGGAGGCCGAGATTTTCACCGCCCGCGACGCGGCCGTGCGCGCCCTGGAAGGCCTGGAAGGCCGCGAAGGCTAGCCGGCGGAAAGGAGCAGGGATGCCCAAGGAGTTTATTACCGAAAAAGACGTCGAGGACATGGTCAAGCGCGGGATCCTCTCGCTGGAGGTCAACGACAACGTGGTGCTGACCGACCTGGCCTACGAGAAGGCCAACCGCCTGGGCATGCACCTGATGCGCGACAAGCCGGATAACCCGCCCGGGGCGCCGGTCCGGCCGTATATCGCCCAAAAGCCGGCCACCGCACCGGCAGCGGGTCCGGCCAGACCGTACCTTTCGGCGAATCCCAGCCCGGTCCCGCCCGCCCAGGCGGACGGCGCTGGGCTGCACCAGCGCATCCGGGACGCGGTCATCGCGCGCCTGGGCAGCCAGGTGGATGCCAACCTGCTGGACGTGATCATCACACGCGTGCTCAACAGCACGGGAGTCAAATAAGCCCATGTTGTTTGGCAGGGTCAAGGGCAGCGCGGTCTGCACGCTCAAATATCCCGGCACCGAGGGGCTGAAGCTGCTGGTAGTCCAGCCGCTGAACAAGCGCCTGGAGCCGACCGGCCCGCTGCAAGTAGCCGCCGACGTGGTCCAGGCCGGGCCGGGCGACCTGTGCGTGATGGTGCGCTCGCGTGAAGCGGCCCTGGCGATGCCGCTGGTCAAGTTCGTGCCGGTGGACCTGGCCCTGGTCGGCATCGTGGACGAGCTGGTGGTCCACCCGGATGGGGAGTTCGATTTCACCCTCAAAGCCGGCCAGAACCAGTTTACCTGAGAGGCGCAATGGTTATTGGCAAAGTTGTCGGTACGGTCGTGACCACCATCAGCCACCGGGATTACAAGAACCGGCGTTTGCTGGTCGTCCAACCGCTGGGTTTGGCGGGCGATGCCCCCGACGGCGATTTTATCGCCCTGGATACCAGCCAGGCCGGCGTGGGGGACACGGTGCTGGTCAACCGCGAGGGCAACGGCGCCCGCCAGGTGCTCCAGAACCCGGACGGCTGCGTGATTTCGATCATTGTGGGGATTATCGATTCGGTATATTTGGAAGAATGAGATATATTCGTTTTTTATGCCGGCTAAACCGGCATAAAAAACGAATATATCTATTTGGTGTAACTACTCAGGCTTAGGTTAGAAAGTCCCCGAAATTGAGGTGTTTGCGGGGGCTTCGCCCCCGCAAACACCTCAATTTCGGTTTTCTTACCTGATAGGCTGAGTAGTTACTATTTGGTTATATTAACCTTGTGCTATACTTACGTTGTAAGCACAGGAGGCTTTTATGTTAAGGCATCTATTTAAGACGGGAAACAGTGTTGTAGTTTCTCTCCCCAAAGAAATTCTGGAAGAATTACATCTTGCGGATGGTGGTACCGTTTCGCTTGACTTCGAGCGTGAAAATCAAAGAATTATCATTACACCTGTAAGCGAACCATTGGTAGATGCTGGAGTAGATGCAGAATTTGCGCTACAAGTGAAGGAATTCATTGAGAAATACCGCCCTGCCTTGGAAGAATTATCGCGGTGATTGTTTACCTTACGCCAGAGCAAGTTCTATTTATTCATGATCGCGTTATAGAAGAAACTGGCGGTGAACATGGAGTCAGGGACATATCAATGCTCTTATCTGCATTAGGCCGTCCACAAGCTACCTTTGGCGGAAGCGAGCTTTACGCAAATATTTATGCAAAAACTGCGGCATTAATGGACTCGCTTGTCCGTAACCATCCTTTTTTGGACGGAAATAAAAGAACAGCAATCGCTTCTGCAGCGCTGTTTTTAAAAGCAAATGGCTTTCAATTAAATGCAAAAAATGATGAGGTAGTGAAATTCACTTTTGCGTGCGCCGAATCAAAGCTCAAGTTGGACAATATGGCTGAATGGTTTAAGCAGCATAGCAAAAGTCTTGGGAAAGACAGTTCTTAAATCATTTCTGTGGAGCAACCAATGCCAGAACCCAAGCCCGTTTCGGTGGGTGTGATCGGCACAGGCGGGATGGGCAGCCGCCACGTGGCCAATTTGCAGCGCTTTGTCCCGGCAGCCGATGTCGTTGCCGTCTATGACCTGGACCCGCAGCGGGCAGGCCGGGCAGCCGGCCCGGCGCAGGTGTTCAGCGATCCGCTGGCCCTGATCCGCGACGAGCGGGTGGAGGCCGTCATTGTGGCGTCCCCGGATGACACCCACGTGGAATTTGTGCTGGAATGTCTGCGGGCCAACAAGCCGGTGTTGTGTGAAAAACCCCTGGCGACCGGCTCGGCCGAAGCTGCGCGGGTGATCGCGGCCGAAGCGGCCCAGGGGCAGCGGCTGGTTTCGGTCGGCTTTATGCGCCGTTTCGACCCCCAGCACCGGGCGGTCAAGCAAACGATCGAGTCGGGCAATTTGGGCCGGGCGATCCTGTACAAGGGCTTTCATCGCAACGTGTCCATCCCCTACAGCGTGAGCGGTGAGATGGTCATCACCAACTCGGCCGGCCACGATATGGATGCGGCCCGCTGGCTGCTGGGCCAGGAAGTGGAGGAGGTCTACGTGCGCGGGGTGCGTTCACACGACCGCTTCAGCCCGGAGACCACCGACCTGCTGCTGTTCCAGCTTGGCCTGAGCGGCGGCTGCCTGGCTGCGATCGAGGTCTATGTGGCGGCTGAATACGGCTACGAGGTCTATGCCGAGGTGGTGGGGGAGCATGGCTCCGCGGCCACGCTGCCGCCGGAGCGGGCGCTGCTGCGCCTGAGCGGAAACCATTCGACGCCTGTACCGGCCGACTGGCTGGAACGGTTTCAGGAGGCTTACGTGGCCGAGCTGATCGATTGGGTCGCATCGGTGCGCAGCGGCCGGCCCTTTGCCGGAGCCAGCGCCTGGGATGGCTATATGGCCTTGCTCATCAGTGACGCCTGCGTGGAGTCATTCCGCAGCGGCCTGCCGGTCAAAGTGGCGCTGCCCGAAGGGAATGGTCAACCACGGATAGGCACGGATGGGCATAGATAGAAAAGGGATTCTGAATTTGAGGTGTTTGCGGGGGCAAACCCCCGCAAACACCTCAAATTCGGAATCTTTTTAACAAGGGCCTAAGTGGCTACGTTGGATTTATACGTGCAGATACGGTTTCGGTTTAGGCGTATTGTTTACATTGATATTGCGAGCCTGTTGGCCAATCAAAAGTTCTGCGGGGATTCCGAGACCTGTGTGCAAGCGGCGAATCATTTCTAAGGACAGCCCACGCTTACGGTTAAGGATTTCGGAAACCCGTTCTTTGCTGCCCAGGTAGGGAATCAAATCAGTACGGGTCAGCCCACGGCTTTCCATGTAATATTCCAGCACCTGCACCGGATCATCCGGCTCTGGGATTGGAAAGTGTTTAGCCTCATAAGCTTCAACCAGGGTCACCAACACATCCATCCGGTCGCCTTCCGGGGTTCCGGGTTGCGATTCGACCAGGCTGTCAATTTCTTTTAAAGCGGCCTGATAATCGGCCTCACTGCGAATGGGTTTAATCTGCATCTCTCGCTCCTCACACTTTGGCGACATCGATCTGGTCATACTCTTCATGAGTCCCAACAAAGCGGATGTATACCGTGTTGTTTTGATAAACAACCAAAACCACCAGGCGGTAATGGTTCCCTTTGATATTAAACACGATGCGGTTGTTGGCTATAAAACTGGCATTCGTGTACGTCGCTTTAATATCAGTCGGGGTCGTCCAATTGGCACGTTCCACATCATGGAACCAGGTTTGGAGTGCAATAGCAGAATCGGGATGTTTTTCCCAAAACTCACGCAGCGTTCGCCGGCTGATGATCCGCATAATGAAATTATATCACCAAAGTTACCAAAACGGTAACAATAAAACGGTAGCTGTTTAGGAGAGTGTTACGCTAATCCAAGAACCATAATATGCCAAGGAGAAGAGTGAAGTAAATCCTTATAACGTCAAGGCCATAATGAAGCCAATTCGACGCCCTGTGGCGTACATCTCGATCAAACAAGTAAATGATATCAAGGCGCTGTCGGTTTGAAACCGAACTGAAGATTTGCATCTCTGCTGGTCAAGATAATTTTTGTGGGTGTAGTGGCCCGGTAGCCGTCCGGAACGACAACTTCGACGTATTCATCTTTCCAACAACGACAGGCGCAGCCAGGCTTGAATACCCCCGTGCGCGCCTGGCCATTTTTATTTGTCTTATTGAGATTGGGGTAGCTGATTTCTACGTCAGGAAGAGGCAGCTCGCCGGGGTCAGCCAAGCCGTTTTCGTTGGTATCCAGCCAGGTGTAAACATTCGAACTGGCATACCCATCGGCCAACATTCCCGGTGGGAGTATGCAGGGGGTAATGCCCGTATAATAAAAGAATCCAGAAAAATAGCTCAGACCACAAAAGAACAATGTAAAAATCGAAAGTGCAGTGAAAAACTTTTTCGAAATACGTGTTCGTCGCATAAGAATTATTATAGGTCTTGAGAAAAGCGACCCGGCCAAAAACAGCCTGGAAAATTGTAAAAAAGTTGAAATATTATTTTTCTACGTTCAAAAACCTTGAAGACAACTATTAATGCGATACAATCGGTATTGTTTTTGCCAGACCCGGTAGATTATGCCTCAAATCGATTTCCGTTCCCTGTACAACCATTTCAACGCGCCGATGACGCCTTTCGACTGCGGGAAGAAGTGCGCGCCGCACAATCCGCACGGCATTCCGTTTTGCTGTGATATTTGCACCGCAGTGCCGGTGGCGTACAAGCCCGAGTGGGATTATCTGAAACAATCGACCGACCTGTGGCATGTCTGGCGCGGGGACGAGTGCAGCCAGGAGCCCTGCGACCCGGCCGAACTGCTCAAAGACACCCCGGAAAGCATGCTGCTTTTGGCCTGCCAGGGCCCGGCCCACTGCCAACGCGATTTTCGGGCGATTAGCTGCCGCCAGTTCCCCTTCTTCCCCTACATCACCTCCGACGACCGCTTTATCGGGTTGGCGTATTACTGGGACTTCGAGCCCACCTGCTGGGTGATCAACAACCTGGCGACGGTCACGCCCGAGTACCGCGACGAATTCGTCCATCTGTACGACGACCTGTTCTCCCGCTGGCCGGACGACTACGAGAATTACGCCCAGACCAGCGAGGACATGCGCGAAGCCTTTGCCGACCAGCGCCGGCGCATCCCTATCCTGCACCGGAATGGCGGATATTACCTGGTCAGCCCGATCAGCGAGCGCATACGGCGGGTTGCACCGGAGGCTTTTCGCAAGTTTGGCCCATATAGAGCCGAGGACAACGCCCAGGATAATTTGCCGTAAGCAATCCGTAATTTTTTATTCCTCATCCTGTAATTTTCGGGTGTTATTCTGAAATGGATCGAAAATTTGGCTTAACTGTACGCATAAATTGCGTAAGGTTGGTTCATTGATTACGGAGGTGATTATGAATGACGATTCCAAGCAAGTCTCCCATAATCTAGAGGTCGCTACCCTGGCCGGAGGGTGTTTCTGGTGCCTGGAGGCGGTTTACGACAATCTCAAAGGGGTGACCGACGTTGTTTCCGGCTATGCCGGCGGGGATGTTCCGGAGCCGTCCTATCAAGCGGTCTGCACCGGCCGGACCGGGCATGCCGAAACAATCCAGATTACCTTTGACCCCGAGCGGGTCAGTTTCCGCGAGCTGCTGGAGGTGTTTTTCACCATCCACGACCCGACCACGCTGAACCGCCAGGGCGCGGACGTGGGCACGCAGTACCGCTCGGCGATTTTTTATCACAATCCGGAGCAAAAAGCGGTCGCGGAGGCGGTCATCCAGGCGTTGACCGCAGAGGGCTTGTGGGACCATCCCATAGTGACCCAGGTGGTGCCTTTTTCAATTTTCTACCCGGCCGAGGACTATCACCAGGAATATTTCGCCCATCATCCCGAACAAGGCTATTGCCAGGTGGTGATTGCTCCCAAGGTGGCCAAGTTCCGCAAAAAGTTTGTGGAACGTTTGAAAGTTTGAAGAAATTGGGGTATCCAGTTCATCCCGGTCCAACGGACCAACCCGGCGGCGACTACGCAAATTAATTGGGACTCGTTTCAAACCGAAACCCTGGCCAAACAGGCCTGCATGGACTGCCACAGCGACGAAACCGTCTGGCCCTGGTATTCCTACGTGGCCCCGGTCTCGTGGCTGGTCTATTACGACGTCACCCGCGGCCGCAGCGAATTCAACCTGTCCACCTACAGCAAGAGCGGCGGCCAGGAGCAGGGTTTTGGCGGCGGAGAGTTCGCCCAGTCCACCAGCCTGGCCTACCGGTTGGGCCAGTTTTTGGCCGGCGGGAACCAACGCGGCGGCCCGGATGGGTTCGTAAACGGCCAGTTCCCCAACCGCGGGGAGGGCCAGGGTAACGGCGGTCAATTCCCCACGTTTGAGCCGGGCCAGTTCCCGACCCGTGAGCCCGGTCAGCAGCCGCCCAGCGGCCAGTCGGCCCGGGGTGGGTTAGGCGGTGGTTTGGCCAACCGCCTGACCGAGGTCATTCAGAACAACCAGATGCCCCCGGCGAATTACCTCAAAATGCACCCGGCCGCCAACCTGACCGCCGACCAGCGCCAGCAGCTTTTGCAGGGTTTGTTGGCGACCCTGGGGTTATCGACAAGCCAATAGACTCAACAGGCGAAACGGTATAAGACCAGGTGCTCGAGCGGAACTTGCTCGATGGATTTGAAGCCGGCTTGCAGGCTCAAGTCCGTTAATAATTCAGGTGAGAGGCGGTGCTCCAGGGGTGGGCCGAATTCGTTGACCAGGTAAGGCCACTCCAGCACCGCCAAACGCTGGCGGGTGACCCGGCGGGCTTCGCGCAGGGCCGCCAGGGTATCGTCGGCCTCGTGCAGCACCAGGCCCATGAAGACCAGGTCGAACTGGCAATCCTCGAAGGGCAGGCTCTCGGCGATGCCTTCGCGGAACATCCCGCTGGGCACGTACCCGCGGGCCAACTCCAGCGCGGCCGGGTTGGCGTCCAACCCGGTGATGGCCAATCCGCGCCCGGAGAATTCTTGTGAAAACAGGCCGGTGCCGGTGCCGATATCCAGCACGCCGGCGGGTTCGGCCAGGCCGGCCAGGCTCAGGTCAACCACGCGGGGTACTTCCAGCCGGGACACCCGCTGGGGGTCCCGCAAAACGGATAAATCGCGATGAAATCGTTTTTCGTGCAAGGATTGCCTCAACTTTCCAGTACGCTTCCGACACGGGCCAGGCGGGCCAGGGCTTCAGCGGCCACTGTGCTCACGCCGGGGTTGTCGATCAGGGTGCCCATCACGGTGGGGTTCAGTAAGCCAACCTCCACGCTGCCGCCTTCTACCTCGCGTACGGTGACGTTGCAGGGCAATAGCAGCCCAACTTCGGGGGCGGCACCGAGCGCACGGTGGGCCAGGGGTGGGTTGCAGGCGCCCAGGATTTTGTAGGCCGGCATTTCCACGTCCAGCTTTTTCTTCATGGTCTCTTTGACATCGATCTCGGTCAAGACGCCGAACCCTTCCGTCTTCAAGGCCGCGGTCGTCTTGGCCAGCGCATCCTCGAAGGTGGTGTTTAGTTTAATAAATATTCCTAACTGGTTTTGCATGTATTCTATCCTTTGGCGGGCGTAATGAACAAGGTTTTTGGGGTACGTCCTATTTTTAGATGTAATTCAAGCCCGGGGGATACAAATATTGTGCATGTCTATCCGGCATCTACTCTCATCCCAACCTTCTCCACGCTTCGCGGAGGGAGAAGGCGTTAAGGTCTGCTCGCCGGCGAGAAAAGGATAAAGGGGGGGTAGGTTGATCTGGCTGGCGATCTGGGGAATCGAGGTGCATCTATCCAGCCAGAGCAAAGTTTGACCTGACCCGTAAAAATAGAAAAGTCCATCCTACTGCGAGAAGGGCGACGTAACAATTCGAAACGCTAATTTTGTTGACCAAGAAGAAGACCACGATCAACAAAATTGCGATGAGACCCCCCCACCAGGTTCTGTACCAGGGTAGTTTATCCTCTACCTTGCTTTTATCTTCTTTTCCTATCGTTACTGCTTTTTTCTCGGGCAATGATTCTTCAACTTTGACCAATATAACGTCTTTTCCTTTCTTGTTCCTGGCTACCCAGGCTGATGTAAAAAAATGTAACTGGTCAGCCTGGCAGGGAAGAAGCCCGAATTTGAGGTGCGTGCGGAGGCAGAGCCCCCCGCACCCACCTCGAATTCGGGAACTTCTTAACCGGAGGCTGAGCAGTATTTTATACCGCCAGCTCTGCTGATTTCATCAGCCAGACGTAGCCATCTTCCAGGCCAGGTTCGACCGGCTGGGCGCCGGGGTACTGCGGTGTTTGGGCCCCGACCAGGCGGTACTGCACGCCTTCCGAGAGGTGCAGCATCGAGACGACCGTCAGGCCGCCGTCCGGCTTTTCGATCTGGTTGGTAGTCACCGACCAGACCTTACCGCGGGCAGCCTGGACCAGCTCGGCCGGGCTGCCGTTGAAGAGCATCTCGCCACGCGCCAGCACGGCCATCTTGCGGCAGGTCTGGCCGATATCCTCGACGATGTGGGTGGAAAGGATCACCACCCGGTCGGTGGCCAGGCCTACCAGCAGGTTGCGGAAGCGAATGCGCTCCTCGGGGTCCAGGCCGGCGGTGGGCTCATCCACGATCAGGATATGCGGGTCGTTGACCAGCGCCTGGGCAATGCCCACCCGGCGTTTCATCCCGCCGGAAAAGCTCTTGATCTTGCGCCCGGCCACATCGGCCAGGCCGACCGTCTCCAGTACGTTCTGGACGGCGCTCTGGCGCTGGCGGCTGTCGTTCATGCCCTTGAGCACGGCCATGTAATCGACGAACTGGAAGGCGCTCAAGTCGGGGTACATGCCTAACTCCTGGGGCAGGTAACCCAACTGGGCCTTGACCGCCTGTTTGCCGGCTTCGGTCGAGATGTCCTGCCCTGCGATGGTCACTTTACCGCCGCTGGGCTGGAGGATGCCGGCCAGGATGCGCATCAGGCTGGTCTTGCCGGCGCCATTGGGACCCAGCAGGCCGAACATACCCGGCTCGATTTGTAAGTAGATGCCGTTGAGAGCCCGTACGGATTTCGAGCCCTTTCCATAAATTTTGGTTAGTTTTTGAATATTGATGACTGTGTCCATAAGGTTCACCTTTTAGAAATATCGCGCAAGCGGCGATGTCAATGAGCTGAAATAAAACGTTCGCGGTCTTTGACCAGCAGCAAAGAACCTGCCAGGAACAGGAGAGCCAGGGCCAGTAAGGCCGCCTGGCTGCCGGCTTGCCAGGGTTGGCCTGCTCCAAAGTAGCCGGAAAGCAGAAAGAAGAAATGGGCCGCCGGTTTCAATTCGAACCAGCCATGCAGGACCAGTTCACCGATCCAGACCAGGCCGGTCAGCATAGCTCCGGCCGTGGACTGGGCAGCGATCAGCGCGACCAGGCAGGCAAAGGCGCTGGTGGCCAGGCAAGGCGCCAGCCAGACCAACTGCACTTGCAGCAGCGAACCGTATGGGCTCAGGTCGATGCCCAGTAAGCCGACAAAGATCTGATAACTGGCCGCTACCAGCAAGTCTATGACCAACAGGACGCCCAGGCGGATCAACAACAGTCGAGTGACCGGGAAGCGGGTGGCGAAGGTCACCTCCAGCGAGGGATCGTCCAGGAAAGCGTAGGCGGCCAGGATGCCGCTGATCAGTGGAAGAGCGATGCCCAAAAATCCGGCGGCCACGCTTGCCCCATTGGTGGCGCGCATCATCCAGGCAACGATGACGAACAGGGCCCAGATCGACCAGGGGAACCACAACTGATCGCGCCGGAAAGTCAGCCAGATGTAGCGAAGCGGGAGTGTGTTTTTATACATGGGCAGCCTCAAGCTCTTTGCCGGTCCGCTTGCAGGTAATAATAAAGGGCCGCCAGTACCGCAGCGGCACAGGCCATCAGGATAGCCACATTCAGGAGTGCATCCGTATGGGTTGCCTTGAGAGAAAAACCGAAGCCGGTGTCGAAGAAAGCCGCCATCATATATTTACCGCAGGCGTTCAATAAGGTATCGCTAATGGAAGGAAAGGCGGCCGGGTTGAGATAATTGCCCCAATACCAGTAACCGGTGAACAACACCTGGTAAACCCGCAGCGGCAAGACTAGCGGGAGCGCCAGCGAGAACGCGCCGACAAAAAGGATGGCCGGCACATTGATCGCCAGAAAACCGACGATCATAATTGGGATGAATTCCAGGCGCCCGACGACGATCCCCAGGATCACTGAAAGCGCCAGGAGGAAGCCGAAAATCGGGGTGAGGGCGGCCAGGATCGCACCGGTGTACTTACCCAGGATGTAGCCCGCCGGTTTGAGCGGGGTGCTGACCAGCAGTTCGCGCACCCCTAAATTGCGATCGCGGACCAGCCGGTCGGAGATGGAAATGCCGGCTACGACCGGGACGAACAAGTTGAGCACCCAGACGAAAGAACCGGCCATCGACCAAAGGGCACCGGGAGCAATCTCGTTGGCCACTTCGGACGACGGGCTCAATAGCGAGACCACAACCGGTAAGGTGCAGATGCCAAACGCCAGCCAGACCCCCCAGCGGCGAATAGACATGCGATATTCATAGG
The DNA here is from genome assembly GCA_963704755.1 of uncultured Chloroflexia bacterium. Lineage (GTDB taxonomy): Bacteria > Chloroflexota > Anaerolineae > Anaerolineales > Anaerolineaceae > Bellilinea. The sequence continues at coordinate 1,879,309 of OY969938.1, read as the reverse complement.
ATACGATTCCTAAAAATCGATTCATAGTGAAAACTCCAGAGATTTATGGGTTTTGTGAAATTATTCAGGCTTGCGGCAGAAGTTGCTGAACTTTGGGCATTTTCACCTGATTAGGATCATCCGCGGCGGAGGATGCGTTGGTTGGTGAAACCGGCCGAAAAAATTGCGATTGCGGCGATCAAAACACCCAGGGCCAACAACGCCTGCGGGTTATTCCAGAACTGGCGGAACATGTCTGCCAGAGACTGTACGAAGTTCGGCAGGATTACCGGCGGATTGACCTTTGAGCCGCCCAGGATGATCCGTGTTAGCCAGGCCAGGTAGGTCACCGAAATGGCTACGTCCGGCCCGATCCACAGCGAGAGAAACAAGGCACAGCCCGACAGGAAGGTCATCGGCGCGAGCCAGGCCAGGATAAGCTGCCCCAGGGCCAGTTGCGGCACCACCGGCAGCAAGGCCAGGCTGACCGCCAGCGAGAGCAGCAAGTTGTAGCCGAACACCAGCACCAGGCGGACCAGCAAGATCTGGCGGGGCGAAGTGGTGGTTGCCAGGGCCATTTCGATGTTTGGGTCGTACTCGGGCCCGTATAAGACGGCGATGCCGGACGTAGCGATCAGAGGTACCAGGGCTTGAAACCCGATGGCGGTTCGTAGAAAGACTGAAGCCAGATAGCCCAGGCAGAAAACCAGCGCCGAAACCATCCAGATTTCGTGGCGCAGCAGCGGAACCTGGCTGCGTAGGAGCTGCCAGGCGCGGTTGAGATAACCCGGCAGCGGTAAAGATGCCTTTGGGCTCTGGGTTTCGATGCGCGCCAGGGCTTTGCCGGCCAACCCGGCCGGCGCACTGACCCGCCGGTTGGCTGCCTGGATCTCGTCGGCCACGCCGCGCCAGAGGGCCAGGTCGGCCCGGCAGGATGCGCAGGCGGCCAGGTGTTTCTCTACCCGCGCACGCTGTTCGGGTTCGAGCCGGCCGGACACGTACAAGAGCAGGAGTGATTCGATTTCCTGGTGTTCGTTCATAACACATCCTCCGCAGTCAAACCCTGGCGGTTGAGCTGCCCTCGCAGCGCATTCTTGGCATAGCTCAGGCGGCTCTTGACCGTGCCGACCGGGCAGCCGCACACCCGGGCCGTTTCTTGCAGGCTCAGGCCCTGGTAAAAGACCAGTTCCAGCACGGCCCGGTGTTCCGGGCTGAGTTCGTCCAGACCCTGGCGGATCAGCTTACGCCGTTCGGCGGCAGCGGCCTGGTCGTCCAGCAGGGGCGTATCCGCCGGCGGATCATGGGTCTCGTCGTCCAGTGAGGCCGGGGTACGTCGACGCAGCAGGTCCATGGACTTGTGATGGACGATGCCCAGCAGCCAGGCAATCGCGCGGCCTTCGCCGCGAAAGCGCCCGGCGCTTTGCCAGGCCGCCACCAGGCTATCCTGGACGATTTCTTCGGCCGTGGCAGGGTCGGCGGTCAACCGGAGCGCATAGGCGTACAGACGCTGGCCGCAGGCTGCATAAAGCGCTTGCAGCGCGGTCGTGTCTCCGGCGACGATCCGCCGGATTAGTTGTACTTCCTCGTCCTGGCCGGTCATGTGTGATTTCAAAGAGAGAGATATTGCGTCCAAGATTATTGTACCGACTTCTGCCCGGTTAGGCGTTCGAACAGGCCTTTATTTCTGGCTAGCCACAGGTTGGGTGAGGGCCCAAAATTTGAGGCGTTTCTGTAGATATGTCGCTGGACGCGCCCAAAAGGTTCAAAATAGCTGCCTGCCCGGCAAATCCTTCATTTGAAGTATTTGTGGAAATTGTCTCCGCGGATACTTCAAATGAAGGAACTCGATAGTGCCGGTTTTTAGTCGTTTTATAAAGGTTTCATAAAGTTCGGTAAGGCGCCTCAGAATTCACTAGCCATTCTGTTGATCTCATAATATACTATGAGCCCTATGAACCGGACTTTTGTGATGGGAATACCTGTTGAAGAAGCCTCAGCGCTGACTTGCTTTCCATCCCACCAGAGTTCCCCGGTTTAGAATAAATTAAGCGAACTCCGCGAGAAAAGCCCACAAACCCAAATGAACAAAGAACACCTTGATTTCGCAGGGCTCCTGATCCTTTCAGGTATGGTCGCCCTGGCCTTTATCCTTGTGGCCTGGCCCCGGCGGCGAGCGAAGGGGGCGCTTACACTCATTATCTTCATGGGCTTTGCCCAGTTTTGGGCCTGGACCTATGCCATGCACTGGCTCTTCCCCACTTTTCCGGCGCCGTTTTTCTGGCTGAACATGACCTATTTTGGTGTGGTCGGCCTGCCGGTTGTATTTTTCATCTACGCACTGCAAATCAACGACCTGAACCACTGGATCAACCGCAGAACTTTGATATTTTTGTCGGTCGAGCCTATACTGACTCTGATTTTCTTGTGGACCGACCGGTATCACCACTTGTTTTTCGGTGACCAGCGTTTTGTGAATGCGAGCGCAATTTACAGTGGTGGGCCATGGTTTTGGATCAACGTGGTCTATTCTTACACACTGGTCCTGGCCAGTATTGTCTTGATTGTGCGGGGACTGATGCGATCCCAGGGTGTATTCCGCAAACAATTGACCGTTATCCTGGCCGGGTCGCTTGTTTTACCGGCGACCAACCTGATGGGCCTGGCCGGGATCGATTTTTTCCCTGGGATGGACCTGACCCCGGTGTTGTTTACCATCCAGGGTGTTTTCCTGATCGTGGGCCTGTTCAAGTTTTCGATCTTCGAACTGGTGCCGATCGCCCAGGAAACCCTGATCGAAACCATGCCGGAAGGCATGCTGGTATTCGACGCACGCAACCGCCTGGTAGAAATCAACCATTCGGCGCTCAACTTGATGGGACTCAACAAGCTCACCGCTATTGGCCAGCCGATCGAGTGGATTTTGCACGCCTGGCCGAACCTGGAACAGTCTTTATCGCACCAGTGCGCCGAAGACGGCCATTGTAAAGTGGAATACGGCCGCCATACCATGGACGTCAACCTGACGCCTTTACTGGACAAAAAAGGACGCGAGACCGGCCAGTTGATCACCTGGCGTGAAATTACCCAGGTTTTAAAAGCGGAAAAGGACCTGGAAGCGGCCAATCTAAAACTGCGCGACCAATTGGCGCAGATTCAATCGCTGCAGCAGGTGCTTCAGGAACAGGCCATTCACGACTCGTTAACCGGGATGTTTAACCGTCGCTTTCTCGAGGATTATCTCGTCAAAGAAATCGCCCGCGCCGACCGCAAGAAATATCTGGTCAGTTTTATCATGGTGGACCTGGACGGTTTCAAGGAACGCAATGACACTTTCGGCCATAATTTTGGCGACCTGCTGTTGAAAGAGATCAGCCGGTTCTTGAACGATCACACCCGCAAAGAGGATATGGTCGTCCGCTATGGGGGTGACGAATTCCTGATTGTGATGAGTGACACTTCGCTGGAAGAAAGCCTGGGCCGGGCGAACATCCTGCGCGAAAAGATTGCGGCGGCTCATTTCCATATCGGCGCAACAGACGCAAAAATCACCGCTTCCTTTGGTGTTGCGGTTTACCCCTCGGGCAGCACCGACGTCAAGGAAGTCATCCAGCTCGCCGACCAGGCGCTGTACCGGGCCAAGAATTCAGGCCGTAACCAGGTTGTCGGCTGGGATTGCGCGGACGATTTAACGGGCGAAGGTCCCCATCCATTCACCCAGTCCCAACTGGTGACCCTGGATAGCGGAAAGCAGACTGGCTTTACTCAGGCCGGCGGGAAGATTAGGGGGCAGGTCGAGGGCGTACAGGTGGAAGAAGTAGCGGTGCGGTTTTCCGGCCGGCGGACAGGGGCCGCCGTAGCCGTTTTGGCCAAAGCCGTTGCGTCCCTGGCTGCCTATGCCGGGCACCTGGGCACCCTGGGGCACGTTACGGGGCAGGCCATCCAGCACGGCCGGCAGGTTGTAGAGCACCCAATGGGTAAAGGTACCGGAGGGGGCGTCCGGGTCATCCAGGACCAGGGCGAAGCTTTGCGTCCCGGCCGGCACTTGCTGCCAGTGCAGGCTGGGCGAGAGGTTTTGGCCGCTGCAGGTGTATTCGACCGGGATGGGGCTGCCGTTGGCGAAAGCGGAAGAAGACAGGTTCATATTAATCTCCTGTGTCGCAAACTGGTTGACTCCCAAAAAGGATGAAAGAAAGAGCACGGCCAACCCACCCAGGAAGGCCGCGCTGGCCGTGCAGGCGCTGTTGACCCAATCGTTATCCAGCCAGGGCCAGCCGCGCTTGAGCATTGTGGCAGTGCCGCAGGTATGCAAGGGGTGCCGCTCGGTTTCTTTCTGGCAGGCCGGGCAGGTGTAAATTGCCTGGACGGTGGCGCCCAAGAGCGAATCGACCAGGCTGCCGGCGAAACCGGCCAGGGTCAGGACGGCCAGGCGGGGCAGAAAGGCCGGCCAGCTAAAGCCGCCGGCATAAGCCGGCCAGGCGAGCGCGGCGATGACTGCTACCCAGGCGGCCCCGGCCAGCGCGGAGGCGGTGCCCAGGGGGGTCATCCCACCGGAGGTGCCCATCTCGACCGTTTTGCCGCTGGTGATCAGCCGCGGGCGGGTGGCACTGAGCACACCTAATTCGGTGGCCCAGGTATCGGCGTTGGCTGCGGCCAGTGAGGCTGCCCCGGCCAACCAGGGCCAGGCCGAGCCGGGAAAAACGGCCTGTAAAATCACCATCAGGCCGGCGATCCCGCCATTGGCCAACACCTGGGCGGCATCCCGGCGGCTGCCTTTGGAGAATTTCTCGGATGTGCCCGCTTTGCGGGTTTTGAACAGGTGCGAGAGCAGGCTGGAGGCGATGAAAAAGCCCAACAGCAAAGCGGCCCAGGGCCAGCCGCCCAGGCCAAAAATAGCCGCGCCGAGGATGGCCGCGGCCATCGCCCCGCTGCGAGACAGGCTGCGAGCGGCGTAGGCCAGGGCAGCTACCAGGATAGCCAAGGCCAGGCCGATGAGAAGCTGTGTCCAGGAAAATTGCAGGTTAAAGCGTTCATGGGACGGTCAGAGGATGAATATGACGGCGATGATCAATAGCAGTGGGGTGAAAGTGGCAGCGGCCCACAACATGAAGGCGATCGGGCGGTTATTCTCGCGGCGATAAAAAAATACCCCCACGACCAGGTTAGCAATATAGGCAAAAAGGCCCAATACCGGTAGGAGCAGCAGTTGTTCGGCCGGCACCGGGGCCAGGGGTAAACCTTGCGGATCGAAACCCAGCGAAACGGTCTGCTGGCCGGGGATAGCCAGCGAGACCTGCACCAACAGGGCCATGGTCAAGAGCAGGCCGGCCAGAAGGGCGTAGCGGGCCGGGCGGTCATCCCACACCCGCCGGGCAAAGGCAGCCGGGCGGACCGAATAGGCCGGCAGCGGCATAAGGCTGCCCATCTCGATGGCATATTGGAAGGAACGCAGGAAAGCGCGTTGGTCTTCGGGAGAGATGGCGTACACCTTTCTGGGGGTGGCGATCAGCAGCAGGCGGCTGGTATCGGAGCCCATGAATTCGACCAGGCCTAACTCGGACACATCCCGGCTTCCCAGGATGGCGCCCGACCAGACCAGCGGTGGTAAGGGCAGGTGGAAGCCCAGGTCGGAGGCCGGCCGGACCCACTCGATCTCCGGCAGGGGGATGTCTTCGGCGCGCAGCCCCCAGCGGATGCGCAGCCCATCCCGTTCGATGGTATAGGTAGCATTCAGCAGGGCGTAGCCGCGGTAAATCACCAGCGGCAGGGGGGCAAAGAACAATACCGAAAGCAGCAAGAGCAGGGTAAACGACCCGCTGACCCCGCGCTGGATCGCCAGGATCAGGGTCAGCACGCTGGCGCCGGCCAACACCAGCAGGGCGACCCCATGGTAGACCAATCCGCGTTGGCGGGGCGGCATAAAAACGGCCGGGATCGTGCTAACCATGCTTCAGAGCGCTTCCTCCAGCGTCCGGCAGACCAGGTCCACCTGTTCTTCGCTCATCATGCCGGAAAACGGCAGGGCCAGTCCACGCTCGCCCAGGTCTTCGGTAATGGGGAAGTCGCCGGGGCGAAAGCCAAATTTTTCCACGATATAGGGCTGTAAATGAATGGGCAGGAAATAGGGGCGCACCGGAATGCCACGTTCGGCCAGCCGGGCGGCCAGCCGGGACCGATCCAGGCCGGGATTGAGGCGGATGACGTACACGAACCAGCTCACCCGGGTGGTGTTGGCATCGAGCATAGGCGCCTGGACGCCGGCAATGCGGGGGAGGCGCTGGCCGTACCAGGCGGCAACCTGTTCGCGCTTTTGCAGCAGCTCTTCCAGCCGGCCCATTTGAGTCACGCCCAGGGCGGCGCTCATTTCGTCCAACCGGTAGTTGTAGCCCAGGTGGGTGTGCTGCAGCCAGGTATCCCCGGGGGCGCGGCCCTGGTTGCGCAGGGCGCGCATGTAATTGGCGGCCGTCTCGTCGCTGGTGACGATCACACCGCCTTCGCCGGTGGTGATTTGCTTATTCGGGTAGAAAGCAAACACGCCAAAATCGCCCAGGGTGCCGGCCGGGCGGTCTTTATACGTTGCGCCTAGCGCTTCGCACGAATCCTCGATCACTTTCAGGTCGTAACGGCCGGCGATGGCATTGAGCGGGTCGAAGTCGGCCGGCTGTCCAAATACATCCACGGCCAGGATGGCCTTGAGCCTGGGATTGGCCGGCGCACCCCGGCGCGGCAGCCACTTTTGAGCCCTCTCCCCACCGGCGGCCAGGTCGCGGGCGGCAGATTCTGCCTTGTCCGGGTCGATGTTGCCGGAGGCGGGGTCCACGTCCACGAAGACGGGGATGGCGCCTTCGAACAGGAGCACATTGGTGGAGGAGACGAACGAAAATGGCGTGGTGAGGACCACGTCGCCGGGTTGGATGCCGGCCGCCCGTACACACAGGTGCAGCCCGGCAGTACCGGAATTAACCCCGATGGCATAGCGGCAGCCGGTTAATTTGGTAAAGGTCTCTTCGAAAGCGTCGATGCGGCTGCCCATGCTCAGATTGGGGGTATTCAAGACCGACAGAACCGCCTGCCGTTCAGCGTCGGTCAGGTCCGGGGATGACATAGGGACAAGGGGTGGGATGGTTTTGCTCATGGTGTAGATTCTACCGCGGTTCGTTCGAATCCCATCCTATTTGGGAGATTAACCACGGATGAACGCGGATAAACACAGATAAAAAAAAAGAAAAAGGGGTGTTTGCGGATGCTTTGCATCCGCAAACACCCCTTTTTTAGAATTGTCGTCGTGTCCGGAACCAACGTCCATGGCACTCGACACGTGACACCTGACGCTTATTGGGTGATGCTGATCGACACCGAGGTGTTGTTGTCCGAGCCGGGGGTGATCATCACGTTAATCGTGCGGGTATCCTTGCTGCCCGTGATGGAAATCAACTGCGGAGATTTTGTGTCGTCGATGGTTTGCCAGCCCTGGGCAGCCAACTGCTGGTGGTAGAAGTCGGCTACGGCGCTGAGCGAATCCGGGCTGAGGAAGGAAATATTGCTGCCAAACGAAGATCGCTGGCTGGCGTTATCCGGGATAGGCACGCCTGCGAGGGTACTGGCGGCCTGCTGGCAGGCGTCCGGGACCTGGATTTCGCCCAGGGCATTGGCGCCGGTCAGGTTATACTCCCAGGTCACATGCCCCGAGATGACATCCGCAGAGGTAAGAGCAACGGTGTCTTTCACGTCAGCCGCGCCGGTGTAGCGGACGATGTAATTCCCGTCCGGGTTGATCCAGGTCTCACCACTGGTCAGGTCGGCGCTGCCAAAGATAAAGCCGCTATCGACTTTATAATGGTCGGCCGAGACGCCGTTGACCTGCTCCCCCTTGGCAATCAGGTCGGTTTTCTCGAAGGCACCCAAAATATCTTCAGCGGTGAAACCCAGCGCACCCATGGGGTTGGTCTGGTCCTCGCTGCCGAAGTACAGGCAATTGCCGGTATTATCGGTGCCCAACATGTAGCTGTCGCCGTTGATCTGGATCACTTCGTATAGTTTGGCCGGGTTTTGGTCTTCGACCGTATTCATGGAAAAATCGGAGGCGTTCTGGCTGCGGTTAGATTTTTGGGTGATGGTCACCTCCTGGTGCGTGGTGCTGCCATCCTCTTTGGTCCCATTTATGGTCAATTTCAAGACAGAAGTGTAGCTATCCAGGTTCGCAAGACCCTCGGCCAGGGTGGTTTCGCTCGCACCGCTGCTGCTCGAGCCGGCTAGGGTCGAACCGACCGGGTTTTCGGTCGCGAGGGCGGTCGCCTGGCTGCCTTGGTCCGCAGGGGAAACGGTCTGTATGGCCGTGGAAACAGGCATACCGGCCGTATTTTGCGGCGCTGTTGGGGCGGGTGTCGCAGAACAAGCCGCCAGGCCGGCCATTAATAAGGCGCTGGCCAGGAAGATAATAAGGCGGTGATTTTTGAGCATGGATCTCTCCTAAGCAGAGAAAAATAACCAAAGGGACAGTTTAACCGGCCTGGAAATGGATTGGGGTGGTTGTTTCGCCTGTCCAAATGCGGTTAAAGCAACAAACACCCCCTTATTAAGTCCAGGGTGAGCATTATTAAATAAGGCATCGATATTGAGGTCAGCCTAAAAAGGTAAGCCAGGCGGAAATGGCGCGGTAGAACGCCGGAGCAAGTACGTGCCGGCACTTGAGCATCATCCAGCCGGCGACCAGTCCCTGGACCAGGGTAATTCCCAACTGAATTGCCAGGGTTTGGGATGGCAACCCGGCCAGGCGCGGGATTTGCCATAATGTGGACAGCAGGGCGGTCAGTATCAGGCCAGGGTAATTGCCCAGCCAGGACATCAAGCGGAGCTGGATGTACCCGCGGAAGATGCTCTCTTCGGCGATGGCTAACAACAAAAAGAGGATGATCGCTGTGCCCTGGTCGGCGGCCAGGCCGGCCAGCAGGCGCGAGATCATCCCACGCAGGAATATCGAGAGCAGCACGATCGCGATCCCGGCTTCCAGGGCCGGGTTCAGCAGAGCCCGGTTCCAGCCGGCGCTGCGGATGGGCTGGTGCCGGTAAGCCAGGGCCAGTCCAAAAAGCGCCACGCCTGCGGCGGCCGCGATCAATTGTAGATAGATGGGAGCAAGTGAAGACGGCGAAAACGCTGCCGGCGGTACGACCTGCCCTTTTTCGACCAGTACATTGAACCCGAACAGGACCGCAAACAGGACCAGGCTGATAATGCCTTCCCGCAGTGGATATTTGAAGGCCAGCGGGCGCTGGTTCTTGATACGGGGATTGAGGCCCACCAGCATGGTCACGGCAATTGCGCCCAACATTTCGCTGACCAGGGCACCCCATTGTGAGATCGTCAATGGTAAATCCTTCAGGCTTCGGTATGGGTATTATCGTCCGGCGGGAGCTGTTCAGCGGGAGTGCTCTCGTCCGCAGGCTGTTCAAACTGTAACTCGACCTGGTCTTCCATGCGCACCTGGCCGCGCAAAAAAGCCCCCTCTTCGGTCGCAAAGGAGGTGGTGGTGACGTCTCCCCAGACCCGGCCGGTCGAGCGGATTTCCAGCCTTTCGGCCGTGATGTTACCGCGTACGGCCCCGGCGACGACCACCGTATTGGCGCGCAGTTCCGGGCAGGTGATCCGGCCGGTCTCACCGACCACCACCAATCCGCGCACGCTGACTTCCCCATCGAAGGTGCCTTCGATGCGCACGCCGCCGCTGCCCTGCAGGCTGCCTTTCCAGTTGATGCCGGGTCCCAGCACAGAAGTGACCCGCTCGATGGGCGCAACACTCGTCGGACTGCTGGGTGGCGTTTTACGAAACATGCTTCACCAGGATTTCAGAGGTTAAACTAAATGGATTTAAATTGATCAAAGGGTTATTCATCCCGATATGGCTTTTCTTTATGTATTAAACCATAAAACCGGGATTTAATCATAAAAAGAATTTCATACACTGGAGGAAAAGAAAAAGAACAAAGTAAGGATAAGAGATAAAAACCACAGAGCACACCGAGTTCACAGAGAGAAATTTTTGGCGAAACCCAACGGTTTTGACCACAGATAAGCACAGACTTACACAGATTTTTTAATTGCTGGGGGAAGAGAAATTTATTACCAAGATATAAGGTTCGGGTAAGGCAATATTTTGCATTGACCCAAACCCAACCCAACGCGAAGGATATCTATCAATCGCGGGGCGGCCAGATGGCGCCGGCGTGGATGATGGTGCCGGGCGGGACGTCGGCTTTGACGGTGGCGCCATTGCCGATGCGCGCCTCCAGGCCGACGCGGACGTTCAAATTAATTGTGGCGGCCATCCCGACCTGGACGTAATCGTCCAGGCTGACGCCGCCGGCCAGCATGGCCCCCGGCGAAAGGTTCACCACCCGGCCGATCTGGCAGTCGTGCGAGACGACCACCCCGGCGTTGATCACCGTGCCAAACCCAATCGAAGCCGCGCTGCTGACGTAGGCCTGGGCCAGCACCTGTACGCCTTCGTCCAAATGCGCCGAAGGCTCGACCCGGGCCGCGGGATGGACCACGCTCGGGCAGGTGAAGCCGGCCTGGAGCAGCAGGTCGAACACATCCTGGCGGACCTCCGGGATGCCGATACCGCCCACCCCATTGACGGCCAGTTTAATCCCGCGCGAGACCAGCTCGGGCAGCAAGCCGGCGTTGCCCAGCACAGGGATCCCTAAAATCTCTGTGCCCGGGGCGATATTATCATCGATGATCCCGGCCCAGGTATATTCGCCTAGCGCCTGCACCAGATCGATGAGGGTCTTGCCATGGCCCCCACCGCCAAACAGAATTAAATCCCCAGATAGTTCGGTCATATTGTGGTTATACCATAAGAAGAAGGAGAATAGAGAATAGAGATTAGGGGATCAGGCAACAAGGCAATGAGGTGGAATGTGCTTTTATCGCTCTGCATCCGGCGTAGGGGCGAAGCTGCCGGCGGGCAGGCTTGGAAAGGGAACAAGTATTGGCTCCGGCAGCTTCGCCCGCAGCGCCAATCGAACCGGTAGCGTGGTGTTCCAGGGCGGGGACCTGGCCTGGTCAAACGAGTTATGTTGGCCAGGCACATTCCCGGCTTCGAAAGCCGGGCTACAGGTCAAGTAGCTCGGGTTTTGAACCCGAGCGAACGCCGGCCAGGCGGAATGGCGGCTGTGAAACCGGTTTTTGTCGAAAGAGAGCCCCACGAAGGTGGGGCTTTGTGTACTTGCAGCAGCGATTTCAATCGCCAACGCACCGGCCCACTCAGGCTCCCGGCTTCGAAAGCCGGGCTACAGGTCGAGTAGCTCGAGTTTTGAACCCGAGCGAACGCCGGCCAGGCGGAATGGCGGCTGTGAAACCGGTTTTTGTCGAAAGAGAGCCCTACGAAGGTGGGGCTTTGTGTACTTGCAGCAGCGATTTCAATCGCCAACCCACCGGCCCACTCAGGCACCCGGTTATGAATGCCGGGCTACCAGGGAACCACCCTGTCCGGCGGAAAGAATCCCCCCTTCGCCCCCCTTGCCAAGGGGGGAATGCCCCTCGCCAATTCTTGCCCCCTTCCAAAGGGGGGTGGGGGATTCTTGAATTAGCCAGGAGACCAGCTAATTGGATTACGTGTTTTATGTTTTATTGTAATTGGTCAGGCAGGTTCAAAAGGATCGGGTGTTTTTGATGTTTTTTGTGTGCTTCGCACACAAAAAACATCAAAAACACCCGATCCCGCCATGGTAGCTGAGTAGCGACTTTTTATTTTTATGGACTGCCGTTTTTGGATAGCGCAGCTCAAGTTTCAACCCAACTCGTATCCAGCCGCCACGCGGAAGCGCCAGGGGATGCTCAACCAGGGCTCGGGGGTGGCGCCCAGGCCGATGCGTGGACCGGCGACCACCTGCGCGTCGGGCACGGCCTGGCCTTCCTCGATCCACAGCCCGCCGGCCGGGCCGGTCAAATCGACCCCGTTCAGGGCTTTGTCGATGGCCAGGGCCAGGGTCAGCTTGGCCGGGCCGTCGGTCCACTGAGCCCGCGGGCGGTCCTTGCGCCGGGCAGCGATAAAATCCAGGCCTTCCAGCGGCTGGATGGCGCGGATCAACACCGCGGCCGGGAAACCTTCCGGCATGCAGACCGCGTTCAACATCCAGTGCATGCCGTAGGTGAAATAAACGTAAGCGTGGCCGGGCGGACCGTACATTACCTGGGTGCGCGGGGTACAGCCTACCCGGGCGTGGCAGGCCTGGTCCTCCTCGCCGCGATAAGCCTCGGCTTCGACGATCCAGCCGCTGATACGCCGGCCGTCCACCTGGCGCACCAGGCGCATCCCCAGCAGCGCGCGGGCGGCCGAAACTACATCTTGTTCATACCATTGGGCAGGTAAAAGCCGTGACAGAGACATGGTTGTATTGTACAATAGCTTACGCAGGTTGCAGACCCGGCCTTGACCGGGGATGGCGCTTGCCTGGTTTTTCTCACAACCAGCCGGTTCTTAGCAATCTCACACCGGTTATGGCCATTTCCTCCCATCCATCATAAATCAACATTAACCGGCAAATTCGGGACTCAGGCAGCATCCAGGTCCCTTCATTTTGCCTGGGTAGTGGGGGAATGAGCCGGGCTGGGGTGAGCCCCAGTATGGATCGTCTTATCGTCCAACAATTATTCATGAGGTGTCCTATGAAAATTCGCCCCGATATCGGCCTGACCTTCGATGACGTTCTATTGGTTCCCAAGTACTCGGATATTCGCTCACGGAACGATGTCAATACCTCCGGCACGCTGGTGCCGGGCATTCGCCTGCACGTGCCGATCATTTCGGCCAACATGGATACGGTCACCGAAGCCGCTATGGCTATCGCCATGGCCGAGCAGGGGGGTATTGGCATCCTGCACCGCTTCATGAGCATCGAACACCAGGCCGAACAGGTGCTGCGGGTCAAGCGCGCCGAAAGCCTGGTGGTGCTCAACCCGCTCAAGATCGGGCCGCAAGCCAGCATCGATGAAGCTCGCCTGGTGATGCACCGCCAGGACGTGGGCGGGCTGATGGTGGTCGATTACGAAAACCGCCTGATCGGGGTGGTGACCACCCGCGATTTGCTGCTGGCTAAAGATGGAAAAGCGGCGGTAAAGACGGTCATGACACCGCGCGAACGGCTGGTCGTGGCCGGGCCGGGCGAAGGCGTTGACCAGGCCGAGCAAAAGCTGCACGAGGGCCGGGTGGAAAAGCTGCCCTTGATCGATGGGGAAGATCACCTGGTCGGCCTGATTACAGTGCAGGATATCGTCAAGCTCAAGGAACATCCCTACGCCACCAAGGACGAGCAGGGCAGCCTGCAGGTAGGGGTTGCTATCGGGGTGCGCAGCGAGGACATGGAGCGGGCGGCCGCCTGCGTCGAGGCAGGCGCGGACGTGCTGGTGGTCGATATTGCCCACGGGCACTCGGACCACACCATCCGCATGGTCGGCCGGCTGAAGAAGGCCTTTCCGCAGGTACCGGTAATCGCCGGGAATGTGGCCACCGGTGAAGGCGTGCGCGAGCTGGCCGGCGCCGGCGCGGACGCGGTCAAGGTAGGTGTTGGGGGCGGTTCGATCTGCATCACCCGCATCGTCTCCGGATCGGGGGTACCCCAGTTAACCGCCGTGATCGATTCGGCCGAAACGGCCCACAAGCTCAACGTGCCGGTTATTTCGGATGGGGGTATCCGCACCTCGGGTGATTTGACCAAGGCCATCGCCGCCGGGGCCAGCACGGCCATGCTGGGTTCGTCATTGGCCGGCACGGATGAAGCCCCCGGGGCCGAGATCGTGCGGCAGGGGCGCCGCTATAAGGTCGTGCGCGGCATGGCTTCCCTTTCGGCCAACGTGGAGCGCCGGCGCATGGATGTCCAATCTCGTGACGAAGAATATTCGGAGGAACTGTGGAGCGAGGTGGTGCCCGAGGGCGTCGAGGCGCTGGTGCCTTACCGCGGCGACGTGCGTGATATTTTGCATCAACTGGTCGGTGGCCTGCGCTCCGGGATGAGCTACGTAGGAGCCCACTCTATCGAAGAGTTGTGGGAGAAAGCCGAGTTCATCCGCGTAACCGAAGCCGGCCAGAAAGAATCCGGCTCGCACGATGTGAATATTATCTAGCGGTTAGCTGTTAGCTGTTAGCCGTTAGCTGTTCCCTGATAGATGCTTGCTGATCTATAATTACTAAATGCTTCATATTAAATGTTGATAGCTAAAAGCCAATAGCTAACAGCTACTAGCTAATCGCTAACAGCTTTCTCCCGAGGTATTTTATGTCCGATGTGGTTATCATCGATGCAATTCGTACGCCGGTGGGGGCGCTGGGTGGGTCACTGGCGGCCGTGCGCCCGGATGATCTGGCCGCGCATGTGATCAAAGCGCTGATCGAGCGCAATCACCTCGATCCCGCTTTAGTCGAAGAGGTTTATTTCGGCTGCACCAACCAGTCCGGTGAGGACAGCCGCAACGTGGCCCGCATGGCCGGTCTGTTGGCCGGCTTGCCGGTCGAGGTGGCCGGGGTGACCTTCAACCGCCTGTGCGCCTCCGGGCTGACGGCGGTCAATATGGCCAACCGGGCCATCCGCGCCGGCGAAGGGGATATTTTTGTCACCGGTGGGGTGGAAAGTATGTCGCGGGCACCCTATGCCCTGCCCAAGGGCGATAAGGGCTACCAACGCGGGCACCTGACCGCCTGGGACACGGCCCTGGGCTGGCGCTTCCCTAACCCGCTGATGGAAAAGACCTATGGGATCGAATCGATGGGCGAAACGGCCGAGAATATCGCCGATATGACCGGCATCTCGCGCCAGGACCAGGACGCCTTTGCCTTGCGTTCCAACCAGCGCGCGGTAGCGGCCATCGATTCGGGCAAATTCGCCGAAGAAATCCTGCCGGTGCCTATCCCGCAGCGCAAAGGCGACCCGCTCTGGGTCAGCGTGGACGAACGTCCCCGCCGGGATACTTCCCTGGAGGCCCTGGCGCGGCTGAAGCCGGTTTTCCGCGAAGGCGGCTCCGTCACCGCCGGCAATTCGTCGGGTGTAAACGATGGGGCGGCGGCTTTGCTGGTGATGAGCGCTGAAAAAGCCGCCCAATTGGGATTAAAGCCACTGGTGCGAGTGATCGGTTCGGCGGCGGCGGGCGTGCCGCCGCGGATTATGGGCATGGGGCCGGTCTCGGCCACGCGCAAGCTGCTGGCCCGCACCGGCATCGCGCTGGACCAACTCGGGCTGGTCGAACTGAACGAAGCCTTTGCCGTCCAATCCCTGGCGGTGATTCGCGAGCTTGGCCTGCCGGAAGAGATTGTCAACGTCAACGGCGGGGCCATCGCCCTGGGGCATCCGCTGGGCTGTTCCGGCGCGCGCATCCTGACCACACTGATTCACGAGATGCGCCGGCGCGCGCCGCAAGCAGCCCGGCCGTATTACGGCCTGGCGACCCTATGCGTGGGCGTCGGCCAGGGGGAAGCGACCCTGGTGGAATGGGCGGGGGACTGAAATGCCCGGACACCCGATCAAGAATGGCAGGAGGGCAAGCCATTGAAAGCCCTGGTCACTGGGCCTGAAGGATTCATCGGTTCGGCCCTGTGCCGGGCGCTCCTGGACCAGGGTTTCGAGGTGCGCGCTTTTCTGCGCCCGGCCAGCAATTTGCGCTTATTAGCCGATCTGCCGGTGGAACACGTCAGCGGCGACCTGACCCATGCCGAGACCTTGCCGCCGGCCATGCAGGGCATCGACGTGGTTTTTCACACGGCCGCTTTGCAGGGGAACAGTGAGGACGATCCCGGCCGGTTTTATGCCATCACGGTGGAAGGGACGCGCGCGGTGATGCAGGCCGCCCTGGACGCCGGCGTCACGCGGGTGGTGCACACCAGCTCGGTTTCGGCCCTGGGTGTTCCCCATTCCTTGCCGGGTCCATGGGCCAACCCCAGCCTGATCGACGAATACCAGACCTGGAATTATCGAGCCGACTACTGGCCGTATGGTTACGCAAAATACCTGGCCGAGTTGGAAGTTCAGCGGGCCGTCGCAGCCGGGTTGGACGTGGTGATCGTCAACCCAACCTCGGTCATGGGCCCCGGGGACATTTACCGCCAGACCAGTTCAGTGGTGGTGCAGGTTGCCAGGAAGCGCGTGTCGGTAACCGTGGATGGCGGATTGAACGTCATTCACGTGGCCGACGTGGTGGCCGGTCAATTGGCGGCATTGGAGCACGGGCGGTGTGGAGCGCGCTACATCCTGGGGGGCCAGAACCTGACTACAACCGGCCTGATCCAGCGCATCGCCGAGATCGTGGGCGCGCCCGTCCCTGCGGTCGTACTGCCGGCCGGCCTGGCGCGATCCCTGGCCCGGCCGTTACGCCTGGTTCAAAAGGTGCTGCCTTTGCCGGTCTCGGCCAGCCAGTTGCACCTGGCCGGGTATTTTTTCTATTACGATACGACCCGGGCACGCGAAGAATTGGGGTTCGAGCCCCGTTACGACGTCAACCAGGCCATCCGCGATGCGTATGAGTGGTTCAAGGCCAGTGGGGCGGTTGGATGAAGAGAAAATAGAGAATAGAGAATAGAAAATAGAGAATAGAAAATAGAGAATAGTCGGGTAGGCTTTAGCGCACCGACGAAGAGCGAATTTCAATTTACCGGCCGACTGATTGGGTGTAGACTTTTTGGTCCAAACAGCCGAGTATATCGGCGCTCCAGGCAATGCAAGAACCAATATCTCTTCAAAACGAAATATGCGCCTGGGAGCAATACCCCATTTTACGTTATCCGGTGTAGGGGAGAAGCAGCCGGGCTATGGTTCATGCTACAAACCTGAACCTATCTACCGGCCGCTTCTCCCGCTATTACAAAAGGCTTTATCAAGATTTGGCTGGAAAAACAAAAGGCCGGATGTAATCCCCAGTTCGTATTCCGGCCAGCGCAGCGGGCGAAGCAGCCGGAGCCAATAGCCATTTCCAATCCAAGCCCGCCCGCCGGCTGCTTCGCCCCTACGGAAGAATTGGAATGGCTATTCTGTTTTGGTTTGGAAAAATCAAATTTTCCGGTTTAGTCGGACCAGATGCCTGGCTCACCGGGACAAATCTGGATAGGGGCTGGATCTCATCCATAGGCGTGCGCGTTGTATGGCCGGCGTTTACCCTCATCCCAGCCTTCTCCACGCTTCGCGGAGGGAGAAGGCGTTAAGTTGCGCTCGCCCGCAGTGCCGATCGATCCGAAAATTGATCTCCAGTTCGTTAAGCAACCAAGGTCATGGCACCAAAAACACATAGCCTGTGGGCCTGGTTAAGAAAGGAGCCCCACGAAGGTGGGGCTTTGTGTACTTGTAGGGGCAGCTTTAGCTGCCGGATCAAAGGAATGTCGCATTTCTTGCGACATTCCTTTGATCATTCAATCCATATATTTCGATTTATCCAGCATATCGCGCAGTTTTTCTTCTTCGCTCTTCTCGGGCAGGTCGGTGGGCTTGCTCGCGGCGGCTTCGGCTTCTTCGGCAGCGCGCAGATCGGCGATACTGGCCCGGCGCATGACGCTCCACTTGCCGCAGTTCTCGCAGCGGTCGTACTTACCGGCCAACAGGTTGATGCTCATCATGTGCAGCGGGGTAGGCCGCCCGCATTTGGGGCAAACCGCACCACCGGCGATGCCGTAATTGCGCTGGGTACCCGGCTCCACATGAGCCAGCCCGCGCCGGCTGGCCAGCACTTGCGATAGGATCACGATCGCGATCACCGCCACGATAATCCCCAACAAGGGCCAGAGAATTTGGCCCATATTAACCTGTTCGGCGTTAGCGGAGATAAAGTTATACGATTCAGGCGTGGGGTTAAGCGTTGTCCCGTCCTTCAGGGTGACCACGGCGCCCATTTCGTGGATTCCATCCGGGTAATCGCCGGTCACGAAGCTGTATTTGAAGGGCGCCTGGCTGACGGTGCTCATTTCCTGCCCGTCGATGGTGAATTCGACCGAGGCAACTGCCGTGGCGTCGCCGGAAATTGAGATGGTGAAATTCCCGCGGATGTCGTTGTTGAAACCGCCGTAGCCAAAATCACGGTGGACGACTACCTTATAGCCCGCCTGGGCCAGGGCAGGGGAAAACAGAACCAGGCTGAGGAGCAGTGCGGCCAGGCCGGCGAAGATGGAAATGGGTAATGAGATGGATTTCTTGGTGTTCATGGTTCACTTCCAGCGAGTTCAGGATGGTCTCACGTTGGAACAGGCGCGCACCCAGGAAGATCAGGGCGAAATCGGCCAGGACGAAACCGCCGGCCACCAGCAGGATCAGGCGCTGATTGATCACGATGACACCGGCGATCTGGGCAAACATCAATCCCAGGATCGGTACGATAATCACGGCCGAGAGCTGCTCGGCCACCCGCGGATCGTTCACCCGCGAGGAGACCATAATGGCGAAGTTCACCGCTGCGATGGCCATCAACGGGCCGATCAGCAGAACGCCGGTCAGCCAGGTCGGGCCGATCACATACTGGCGGACCATCTGGCTGGCGCCGGTCACGGGGATGAGCAGCACGAAGATAAAGAAGCTGGCCCAGGTCGCCACGATCGCCGGAAGGGCGGCGGCCAGGCTTTTGCCGGCCAGGAGTTCCTCGGTGGTCACCGGGGTGGCCAGCAGCGGCTCCAGGCTGCGGGTGGTTTTCTCGCCGACCACGCTGTAGGCGGCGATGGTGATCGGGATGATCACCGGCATAAGCATGAACAGGATCAGGAACTCGTTGATGAGGTAGACCTGCATGCAGTCGCTGCCGCTCATGCTGCCACAGACGGCCAGGAAGGCCTCTGGAACGTCGCTACTGCTGCTGCTGGTTGCCCCAGACATGGTCGAGCCCATCACCGAAAGCATAATCAACGGCATGGCCGTAAACAAGAGCGGGATAAAGATGATCGTGAACAGGACCATCTTATTCTTGAAGACTTCGGACTATTCTTTATCGATGATTGTACGGATGTGGTTCATGGCTGCCTCCTTACTCTTCCCCGTTCTGGATGGTTTGCAGGTAGATGTCCTCCAGGGAGTGGCGCAGCTCACCTACGAACTGGATCTCGGCGCCGGCTTCGACCAGGCGGCGTACCAGGGCCGGGTTTTGAGATTCGGGATCGTCCAGGCTGACGATCAGGCGGTTTTCCACCACCTGGATCTCGTGGACGAACTCGTTTTGCTTCAACAGGTCGCTCCAGGCCGGGTCGAGATTGGCCAGGTGGAACACCACCCGCCGGCCATACAATTTCTGGCGCAGCTTTTCGGGCGTATCGATCACGATCAGGCGGGATTTGAAGATGCCGATGCGGTCACACAGGCGGTCAGCCTCATCCAGGTTATGGGTGCAAAGGAAGATAGTGCGCCCTTCAGTTTTCAGTTCTTCGATGAAGTCGCGCACGATTTTGGCGGCTTCGGGGTCCAGGCCGCTGGTGGGTTCGTCCAGGAAGAGCACCTGGGGCTCGTGCAGCAAAGCGCGGGCGATGGCCAGCTTCTGGCGCATGCCTTTGGAGAAACTGCCGACTTCGTCCATGCGCCGGGTCCATAAACCCAGCATGCGCAGATATTTTTCAACCTGGCCGGGCACGTCCGGCACGTCATACAGGCGGGCGAAAATGGTCAGGTTCTTTTCAGCGCTCAGGCGCTCGTACATGCCGGGTGTTTCGGTCAAAATGCCGACCGACCGGCGGATTTTCTCGTCATCTTTGCCAACCTGGAGCTTTCCGATGGAAGCCCGCCCACTGGTCGGGCCGATCAGGGTGGTCAGCATGCGCACGGTGGTGGTTTTACCGGCGCCGTTGGGGCCTAAAAAGCCGAAAACTTCGCCCTCTTTCACTTCCAGGGTCAGTTCTTGCACGGCCCGGATGGGCGGTTGGTTGCGATGGACTTGAAAAGTCTTGGTAAGTTGTTCTGTCAGGATCATTTTTACTTCTTTTGGGGGTCTCTTGCTTTTTTGGGTTCGGTTGCAGAAAATCCCCATTCCGGTTGAGACAATAAAATTATTATACCGGTTTCTGGCCGCATACCGATCCGCCACTCGGCCAGTATCGCCTGTGAGTTGGGTAATTCTCGGGTTAGGAACCCGGGTTCTTCGATATGCGTTGGCGACCAAGGTCGCAGCAACAAATGCACGAAGCCCCACTTTCGTGGGGCTCAATGTAAACTTTTGTGCGGTTGATTTACAGCGCTCGCGTAGGTTGGGTTCGGGCTCGTCGACAACATTGGCCAGATTCCAGGCGCTTATCTGCAAAGGTTTTGCCCGAACCCAACAATATTACCTCGACTTGAAAATCCGGAGGAGAGGTATGGTAGCTTGACTTTCGAAGACGGGTTCTTCGATATGCGTTGGCGACCGAGGTCGCGGCAACAAATTCGCGAAGCCCCACCTGCGTGGGGCTCAATTCAGATTTTTTACCCGCTGATAACGGCGCTCGCGTAGGTTGGGTTCGGGCGGATTGACAACATTGGCCAGACACCTGGCGCTTATCTGCAAAGGTTTTGCCCGAACCCAACAATATTACCTCGACTTGAAAATCCGGAGGAGCGGTATGGTAGCTTGACTTTCGAAGACGGGTTCTTCGATATGCGTTGGCGACCGAGGTCGCGGCAACAAATGCACGAAGCCCCACCTGCGTGGGGCTCAATTCAGATTTTTTACCCGATGATAACGGCGCTCGCGTAGGTTGGGTTCGGGCGGATTGACAACATTGGCCAGACACCTGGCGCTTATCTGCAAAGGTTTTGCCCGAACCCAACAATATTACCTCGACTTGAAAATCCGGAGGAGCGGTATGGTAGCTTGACTTTCGAAGACGGGTTCTTCGATATGCGTTGGCGACCGAGGTCGCGGCAACAAATTCGCGAAGCCCCACCTTCGTGGGGCTCAATTCAGATTTTTTACCCGATGATAACGGCGTTCGCGTAGGTTGGGTTCGGGCGGATTGACAACACTGGCCAGATTCCAGACGTTTATCTGCAAAGGTTTTGCCCGAACCCAACAATATCACCCCGACTTGAAAATTCGGTGGAGCGGTATGGTAGCTTGACTTTCGAAGACGGGTTCTTCGACATGCGTTGGCGACCGAGGTCGCGGCAACAAATTCACGAAGCCCCACCTTCGTGGGGCTCAATGTAAACTTTTGTGCGGTTGATTTACAGCGCTCGCGTAGGTTGGGTTCGGGCGGATTGACAACACTGGCCAGACACCTGGTGTTTATCTGCAAAGGTTTTGCCCGAACCCAACAATATCACCTCGACTAAAAAATTCCGAGCCGGTGGATGGTTGCCCGGCTTTCAAAGCCGAGTTCTAGGCATACGCTGAAGAGCGGGCTCGGCCGAAGCCTGAAAGGCGGAGGGAGAGACCGGCCCGAACAATGGCTTTTATACCGTTTAACAACATATAACAACAAACCCCATGCTAAGAACCATTGGGTTTGTAGGCGGTTAAGGCTTGTAAAAAAGCGCTCACCCAACCTGCATGCACCCGGTAAGACCGGGGCCTGCCCTCACCCCAACCCCTCTCCCAGAAACGGGAGAGGGGCCCAACTAATCCCAACCACGCCTAATCCAACCCAATTCTTCCAAAAAAAATCTTTATCTGTGTCCATCTGTGCTATCTGTGGCAACTATCTCCGCAGGCGAAGAAATTGGCTGGCAACTTCTCCAGGGTGCCTGTGTTATAGTAGAATAAATTAATTTTCCCCTCAGGTTTTATTGGGTACCTCAATTTCCACGTGTTTCCCCGGGCAGGCCGTTTCCGGCGCGGATGGTGGGTATGTTCACCGCCAGGCGGCTGCCCACTGAACGTCGACCCTGCGCGAGGTACCCCCCTCTGAAAATCCCCTAAATCATCCCATAAAAAGAGGAAACCGTATGCCCGAAGAAGATCCCCGAATTATCGAGCTGCGCGAAATGCGCGCGAAGGCGCGAATGGCCGGCGGAGAGGACAGGATTGCAAAACAACACGCCAAGGGCAAACTGACGGCCCGCGAGCGCATTGATGCACTGTTGGACCCCGGTACTTTCACAGAATTGGAGCCATACGTCACCCATCGCAGTGACGACCTGGGTGGTGGTCCCAAATATCCCGGTGATGGGGTTGTGACCGGGTTTGGCAGTGTCAACGGCCGGACTGTGTACGTGTATGCCCAAGATTTCACCGTCATAGGCGGGGCGTTGGGTGAAATGCACGGGAAAAAGATCGCCCGGCTGCTGGACATGGCCGCCGGGGCAGGCTGCCCGGTGATTGGATTGATCAACTCGGGCGGGGCGCGCATCCAGGAAGGGGTACGCAGCCTGTACGGATACGCCCAGATTTTCCAGCGTAACACGCTCTACTCGGGGGTCATTCCCCAGATCAGCCTGGTGATGGGCCCTTGCGCCGGCGGGGCGGCCTATTCTCCGGCGGTGACCGACCTGATCATCATGGTGGAAAAACAGTCCTTCATGTTCCTGACCGGCCCGGAAGTGATCAAGTCCGTCACCGGTGAAGTGGTCGACTCGGAGAGCCTGGGCGGGGCGGATGTTCACAACGGCATCAGCGGGACGGCCCATTTGAAGTCGCCCAGCGACAAAGAGGCGGTCCAACTGTGCCGCCAGGTGCTCTCTTACCTGCCGTCGAACAACGTCGAAAACCCGCCCTACCTGGATAACGGCGACGACCCCGGCCGGATGGACCCGGCCCTGAACAGCCTGGTGCCGCTTAGCCCGGCCTCGCCTTATTCGATGCACGATGCCATCCGCATGATCGTGGACCGCGATTCATTCCTGGAACTACAGGCCGATTTTGCCCGTAATGCCATCATCGGCCTGGCCCGTATGGGCGGCTCGACGGTCGGCATCGTCTCGCAGGAGCCGGCCATGCTGGCCGGGGTGATGGACATCGATTCGTCCGATAAGATCGCCCGCTTCGTCCGTTTCTGCGACGCCTTCAACATTCCCCTGGTCACCTTCCTGGATTCACCCGGCTTCCTGCCGGGCGTGGACCAGGAACACCGCGGGGTCATTCGCCACGGGGCCAAGGTGCTGTTCGCCTATTCCGAGGCGAGTGTGCCCAAGGTGCAGATTATCACCCGCAAAGCCTATGGGGGGGCGATGATCGTGATGAGCTCCAAACTGATGGGCGCGGATATCAGCTTTGCCTGGCCGAGCGCCGAGATTGCCGTCATGGGCCCGGAGGGCGCCGCCAACATCCTCTACCGCAAGCAGATCGAGGCAGCGGAAAGCCCGGAAGCCGAGCGCGCCCGCGTGATCGATGAATACCGCAAGAAATTCCTCAATCCGTACGCGGCCGCCGCTGACGGCTTTGTGGACGACGTCATCGAGCCGCGGGAAACACGTATGCGGGTGATCGCGGCACTGGCTGCCTTACGTGATAAATCCATCTCCACCCCCGCGCGCAAGCATGGCAATATCCCGCTGTAGCGCCGAGCAAAGGAGCAAACCGATATGTCTGAAATTTCCCAAGGTTTGTTGATCACCCTGATCGGTATGGGGCTGGTCTTCCTGGCTCTGATTTTGCTGTGGGGATTGATGGCCTGGATGGCGCGCATCCGAGTTCCTCACCAGGAAGAAAACGAGGAAATTCTGGAAGGCGCTGGGACGGCCGAGAGCGATTCCGCTGACGCCGAAGCGCTTGAAATGGAAGCCAAAGCCTTGCGAAGACGCGCTGCGGCGGTCGCCGTGGCGACTGCACTGGCCTTGCAGGCCAGCCGGCTAAACCTGGTGCCGCGGGCCGGCCAATCCCTTTCACCCTGGCAGGCGGCTCGCCGCTCCAGCCAGATCAACCAAAGTGCCCGGCTAAAAACCCGAAGAGTGTGAGGATCAGCGCCATGAAAATGCGAGTCAAAATCGAAGATAAAAGCTTTGAAGTGGAGATCGAAGACCTGCAAAGCCGCCCTATCCTGGCGACTGTAGAGGGCGAGACGCTGGAAGTCTGGCCGGAAGAGGCTTCGCAAGCGGCTGGTGAAACAAGTGCGCCGGTCAGTCTGCCGTCTCCCCAGGCTGAGGCTGCTGGCGTGGCCGGGAAGCCCAGCAACGCCAATGCCGTTTTGGCGCCCATCCCGGGGACGATCGTGGCCGTGCTGGTCAAAGAGGGGGATCAAGTGAAATATGGCCAGGAGATGGTCACGCTGGAGGCCATGAAGATGAAGAACGCCATCCGCGCCACGCGCAGCGCAAAGATCGCCGCGGTGCGGGTCGGTGTGGGTGACCAGGTACGCCATTCGCAGGTGCTGCTAGAGTACACCGACTGAGGGGGCCAGTGAAATGAACTTTACCGCTCTGCTCACTGAAATATCCAAAGGCTTTACTGCCTTCACAGTTGGCAACGCCATCATGATAGCGGCCGGCTTGATCCTGATCGTCCTGGCGGTGGTGAAGGAATACGAGCCGGTGCTGCTGCTGCCGATCGGTTTTGGCTGCATCCTGGCCAACCTGGGCATGTCGGCCGATCACGGGGTCTTCCAGGTCCTGTACAATGCCGGGATTAAATCTGAATTATTTCCCCTTTTGATCTTTATCGGGGTGGGCGCGATGATCGATTTTCGCCCACTGCTGGCCATGCCGAACATGGCCTTGTTAGGGGCGGCCGGCCAGTTTGGCATTTACGGGGCCCTGCTGCTGGCTATTTTGCTGAAGTTCCCCATCAACCAGGCGTCCTCCATCGGGGTGATCGGCGCAATCGATGGGCCTACGGCGATTTTCGTTACCTCCAAGCTGGCGCCTGAAATCCTGGCCCCGGTGACGGTGGCGGCTTATTCCTACATGAGCCTGATCCCGATCATCCAGATCCCGGTCATGAAGCTGCTCACCACCCGCAAAGAGCGCCTGATCCGCATGGATTACGCCGCCCGGCCGGTCTCGAAGGGCGTGGTAATCGCCTTCCCGATCGTGGTTACAGTCATCGTCTCGCTTTTGGCGCCGGATGCGGCCCCGCTGATCGCTACCTTGATGCTGGGTAACCTGCTGCGCGAAAGCGGGGTGGTGGACCGGCTGAGCAACGCGGCCCAGAATGAGATCATCAATATTGCCACCCTGTTCCTGGGGCTGACCATCGGGGCAACCATGACCGCCAGCAGCTTTTTGACCCTGCAAACCCTGGAAATCCTGGGACTGGGTTTCCTGGCTTTTGTGATCGATACGGTAGCCGGTTTGCTATTCGGCAAGTTGATGTCGGCGCTGACCCACGGCAAGATCAACCCGCTGATCGGGGCCTGCGGCATCAGCGCCTTCCCTATGGCCGGCCGGCTGGCCGCCCAGATGGCCAAAGAAGAGGATTTCGACAACTTTATTCTTATGCACGCCATGGGCGCCAACACCGCCGGGCAGCTTGGTTCGGTCATCGCCGGCGGGCTGCTTTTAGCGCTTACGATGGGGGTTTTGGGATAGAGATTATTCCGTATTTGTACCGGGTGGCATTGCCACCCGGTACAAATACGGAGAGTGCCTTCTCAGGGTATTTTGTCTTCACACGGAATTAGGCCAAAATTTATCTTCGTTTTATGGGAAGGTTGTTCTGCATTTGCTACCGTAATTAATAGCAAGGATTAGTGGTTTAAGCCAGGCAGGCCAGAAGCCCCTACCTTCGGCATGAACTTTAAATGGCTTAAAACCAACTCCAACTCGGGCCTTCCATATTTTGGATAAGAAAACCGTTTTTAGATAGGCTGCGTTTTTTCCAGGTAGCTGGGAAGGTTTCGCCTGTCTAAGATCGGGTTGTTTGGTTAACGATTTCCGAAAAAGAATACGAAGGGCTTGATTTGGAACATATTTCGAAGGGAGCGCGAAATAGCAAATGCAGCATTTATCGGGAAAATTGAAGGGCGTAAAGTTTCACTCGTTACGCGGCCGGCTCATCTTAACATTTATCCTTTTGGCCATCATCCCCCTGGTAATTACCGAAGCGGTTACCGTTTACCGGCTTCAGTCCACCTTGATGGATAACGTGCAAACGAATTTGAAGACGCAAAACGCGATGTTGAGCAATTACGTCGTCACCTGGGCGAACGACCGGGTTAAGACATCCAAATTCTGGCCACAACCCCGGCCGTTCAAGAGATGGATATCCAACATGCCCAGTTGGTGCTCAAAAATTACCTGGATATTTGGGACGGCTACGAATTTCTGTTTATTTTGAAGACGAACGGCGACATAGCCGCTAATACGGATACGTCCATGGTGGGGGTCAGTGTTGCCGACCGGGATTATTTTCAACAGGCCGTGACAGGCAAAACGGTGACCTCTGAACCGTTGATTTCCAAAGCTACCGGCAAAGTAATTTTGGTCGTGGCCGTACCGGTGATGCTCAATGACAAAGTCATCGGCGTGGTGGGAGGGGCCATCCCGGTCAGCGATATTTCTTCCATCCTGTCGATTGCCCAGATCGGGAATACCGGCGACGCCTATATGTTGGATAAAGATGGCTATTTCTTTACCCCTTCACGCTTTACCGACGACCTCAAGCTGGCCGGGCTGATCAAAAATCAGACCGAACTGGAGCTGCAAGTGAACGACTTTGCCAGCCAGCAGGCTCTGGCAGGCAACAGCGGGGTGAGCGTTTACCAGAACTACCGCGGCAGAGAAGTAGTCGGGGCGTACAGCCTGGTTCCGAGCCTGAACTGGGTGCTGGTGACCGAAATGGACCAATCGGAGGTGCTCTCGGAATTCTACACGAACCTGCAAACTGGACCGCTGGCAGCCCTGCTGGCTGCCTTGATTGTGGCCGCTATCGCCGTGTTGATGTCGAATTCACTGACCCGGCCGATCAAGAACATGACCCGGGTGGCCCATGCCCTGGCCGAAGGGGACCTTTCTCAGAAAGTGAACTATAAGAGCCAGGATGAAATTGGCCAGTTAGCCGAATCGTTCCGCGAAATGGATTTGTACCTGGATGAAATGGCGCAGACCGCCGACTCCATCGCAGAAGGGGACCTGACCGCACAGGTCAGCCCGCGCTCCGAGCAGGACCGCCTGGGGAATGCTTTTTCCCGGATGGTAGGGTCCTTGAGTGAGAGTGTGGGTAAGGTCAACCGAAATGCGCTGGCCTTGCGCGAGGCAGCCCGCATGTTGGCAGAGGCATCGGACCAGGCCGGGAAGGCTTCTATCCAGATTTCCGCCACGATCCAGCAAATCGCCATGGGGGCATCGCAGCAAAGCGAAACAGTCACCCAGACCGTCTCTTCGATCGAGCAAATGTCGCGCGCCATCGAGGGCGTGGCCCTGGGTGCCCAGGAGCAGGCCCAGGCGACCGGTAATGCATCCACCATCACGGCTCAGTTGAATGAAGCCATCGAGACGGTAGCCCAGAACACCCTGTCGGTCAGCCAGAGCTCCCAGGGGGCCAGCCAGTCGGCGGCTGCCGGCAGCGAAACGGTCAACCAGACCCTGGAGGGGATGCGGGCGATCAAGGAAAAAGTCGGCTTTTCGGCTAAAAAGGTGCAGGAAATGGGCGAGCGCTCTGCCCAGATCGGCGTGATCGTCGAGACGATCCAGGAAATTGCCTCGCAGACCAATTTGCTGGCGCTGAACGCGGCGATCGAGGCGGCCCGGGCCGGTGAGCACGGCAAGGGTTTTGCCGTGGTGGCCGATGAGGTGCGCAAACTGGCCGAACGATCCAGCGCTTCGACCAAGGAGATCAACAACCTGGTCAGCGGCATCCAGACGACGGTCAATGAAGCCGTGATCGCCATGCAGGAAGGCACAGATGAAGTCGAAAATGGGGTGGACCGGGCCGCATCGGCCGGGGAAGCCCTGGAGCATATTCTGAACGCCATCCAGACCGTGTCGAAGCAGACCGAGCAGGCCTCGCAGGCCGCCCAGGCAATGAAAACCCTGGCCGGTGAGCTGGTATCCACGATCGAATCGGTCAGCGCAGTGGTGGAAGAAAACACCGCCGCCACCGAGGAAATGGCCGCGGGCTCGAGCGAGGTCAGCCAATCCATGGAAAAGATTGCCAGCGTCAGCGAGGAAAACGGCGCGGCGGTAGAAGAGGTATCCGCCTCGGCAGAGGAAATGACGGCCCAGGTGCAGGAAGTAGATGCCTCGGCGTCGAGCCTGGATAAAATGGCCGGCGAATTGCTGGAGGCAGTGATCAATTTCAAGCTGCCCGAGGACGGCCATCGCGAGGAATAAAGGGAAACTGCTCAAGCCCGTGCTTGAAATAAACGTAATTGAGGCGTTTTTACCAATTGGGCTGAGTAGTTGTGAATGAAGCATAAAAGAGGAGTGCACCGCGGTGCGCTCCTCTTTGGTTACGAAGATTTAAGGAAGATGCATCCTTTTGGATAAATGGAGAGCCCCCGGTTGTGCCGGTAACGGCGACGAAGTCATGCACGGTAAGGTAGCTTGGTTTGGAAACCCGAGGAAATACCGGCCAGGCGCTTTGCTTCGTTTTTCTGGCGTTTACCCTTCATCTTAGCAAACAGCAGCTAAAGCTGCACCTACAAGTACACAAAGCCCCACCTTCGTGGGGTTCATTTTTTTTTTGACCGCGCCAAAATTACTGGCAATCAAAAACGAATCGCAGTGGGTAGTCTGGCTTTCAAAGCCGGCCCCTTAAAATTGCATCGAAGAGTGGGCTTAGCCGGCGGCAAAGAGGGACCGGCTCGAACCCAGCTCTACGCGAGCGCTATATTCGGTTGGCGCGAAGACCCGGCCTCGAAAGCCGGGCTACAATGCTGCTATCCTTGTCGCCTCATCGCCTCATCGCCTCGTTGCCCCATTGCCTTGTTACCTTGTTGCCCCATTACCTCATCACCTTTTTGCCTTCTCGCCTCATTGACTAATCTCTCATTTCTAATCTCTACTCTCTTCCCACCCCAGTTATAATAGTCTCGATGTCCGTCGAGACAATACCCCCCATTCCACAAACTGCCAATCGCCAGATCGCCCGCGCAGCGGGCACGGTGATGGCCGCCACGCTGCTGGTCCAACTGCTTGGGCTGCTGCGCGGCTTTATTATTTACCGTGTATTCGGCACCAGCGCCGACCTGGATTCGTTTTGGGCCGCTAACAAAGTCGCCGACGTGCTCTTCAACCTGATGGCCGGCGGTGCGCTGGCCTCAGCATTTATCCCGACCTTTACCGGGCTGCTGGCCCACGAAAAACGCGAGACGGCCTGGAAGCTGGCCTCGGCGATTGCCAACCTGCTCCTGCTGATCCTGACCCTGGTAGCCGTGCTGGGCATGATCTTTGCGCCGCAGATCGTCCGCCACGGGCTGTACCTGCTGGCGCCCGACCAGGCGGTCGGGCAGGAGGCGCTGACCATCCATTTGCTGCGGATCATGATGCCCACCGTGGCGATCTTCGGCCTGAGCGGGCTGATCATGGGCATCCTCAACGGTCACCAGCATTTCTGGCTGCCAGCCATTGCCCCGGGCATGTATTCCCTGGGCCAGATCCTGGGGGTGTGGCTGCTGCCGCAAAGCATGGGCATCTACCGCCTGGCTTACGGTGTGCTGGTAGGCGCGGCTATGCATCTGCTGATCCAGACCCCGGTTCTGCTGCGCCTGCATGGCAAATACCTGCCGATCCTGGGTCACAAGCTGGCCGAGGTGCGCGAAGTGCTGCGATTGATGGGCCCGCGCATCCTGGGCGTGGCTGTCGTACAGGTTAATTTCATCGTCAATACCATTGTCGGCTTGAGCCTGCCGGAAGGCAGCGTTTCGTCCCTGACCCTGGCCTTTTCATGGATGCTGATGCCCGAGGCAGCCATCGCCCAGGCGATTGCCATCGCGGCCATGCCAACCTTTTCGGCCCAGGTGGCCCTGGGTAAGCTGGACGAAATGCGCCACTCGCTGGCTTCCAGCCTGCGCAGCGTACTGCTGCTGGCCATCCCGGCCAGCCTGGGGCTGATGCTGTTGAGCAAGCCGTTGAGCGAACTGTATCAAAGCCACGCCTTTACGGCCGAATCGAGCGACCTGGTGGCCTGGGCGCTGCTGTGGTACAGCGCCGGGTTGGTCTGGCATTCGCTGGGCGAGGTGCTGGTGCGGGCGTTCTACTCGATGCACGATACCCGCACCCCGGTAACCATTACGGCCACCGCCATGGGCCTGAACGTGGTGTTCAGCCTGACTTTTCCGGGTTGGTTCGCCAGCCTGGGCTGGCTGCCGCTGGGGGGCCTGGCTCTGGCCAACAGCCTGGCGACCTTCCTGGAAACGGTCACGCTGATCCTGTTCCTGCGCCGGCGTTTGCACAATTTGCAGGGTCAAATGATCTGGCAGGCAGTCGGACAGGCTGCCCTGGGCGCACTCGGCATGGGGATTGGAGTGTGGGGCTGGCTGGCGGCCAGCCAGAACCTGTCGAACTGGCTGCGGGTACCCCTGGCCGTCGCTGTGGGCGGGCTGATCTATGGCTATATTTTGCTGGTCCTGCGGGTGCCGGAAACCGGCAGTCTGCTGCGGGTAGTGCGTGGGCGGATGAAACTGGTTTTAAAACGTAATTAAACGGTCAAAAAAGGTTCGCGTGGGCCTTCGCCCATGCGAACATCCATTTTTTAGGAAGATATTTTTGGGGGAATAGCCCATCATCCAGGAGGCATTATGAGCGAATCCATCGGGAAAAAATTCTGGGACCAGAGCAAACAGGTTAATTTGCCCGTATCCGACCAGGAGAAAGGCGTTTCGCCCCAGCCGGCGTTGGAGCTGCCTTTCGATCCGGCTGCGGCTACGAATATCAAGCTGGCCGACCCGCGCGAGCTGAAGCTGCCGGGCGCCGGGCTGTGGCAGATGATCGAGAAGCGCAGGACCTTGCGCCATTACAGTGACCAGGCCCTGACCCTGGACGAGCTGTCCACGCTGCTGTGGTACACCCAGGGGGTCAAGCGGGTCACCAGCCGGCCGGCTACTTTCCGAACGGTCCCTTCGGCGGGTGCGCGGCATCCCTTCGAGACTTATTTGCTGGTCAACCGGGTGGATGGGCTGCAGCCCGGGCTGTACCGTTATGCCGCGCTGGAGCACACTTTGATCCTGGTGGATGGAGGCGGCGACGTCAACGGGCGGGTTACCCATGGCTGCGATGACCAGAGCCAGGTGGCCGAATTCGGCGGTGACGTTTATGTGGGCAGCCGTGGCCGAGCGCACGACCTGGCGTTATTCCGAGCGCGGCTATCGCTACATTCTGCTGGATGCGGGTCACGTTTGCCAGAATCTGTACCTGGTGGGCGAGGCGCTGGGCTGCGGGACCTGCGCCATCGCGGCCTACGACGATGACCTGCTCAATGCCGCCCTGGGCCTGGATGGGAAGAACCAGTTCGTGGTCTACGTGGCCTCGTTGGGCAAGCGCAAGGTGGAGTAATAAGCCACAGATAGACACGGATGGACACAGATTTAAAACCCGGCTTTCAAAGCCGGGTTTTTATTCATCCATGCGCTCGTGTAGTTCGTGTAGGTTGGGTTGCGGGCTCATTATGAACGCCGGAAAATTGCCGGGCCGCATAACATTCCAGGCTCTGCCCGTAACCTAACGTTTGCGATACCCAGTTGGGTTACGGTCAAAACCCAGGTTGGGATATGTTTTTCCCAATAACCAATGTTGCGATCGAGCCCGCAACCCAACCTACGTGGGTTGGCTTCCAAACACGCGTTGAACAGCGGGCTCGGCCGAAGCCTGAAAGGCGGAGGGAGAGACCGGCCCGAACAATGGCTTTTTCGATGGAAAATAACGTGAGCCTGGGATGACCGGGGCTGGTCCTCACTATTTATCCATGGCGTTCGTGTAGGTTGGGTTGCGGGCTTTTTATGGCGTTGGCATACGGAAGGGCATTTTGTTTTGCCGGGCTCTGCCCGTAACCCAACGTTTGCGATACCCAGTTGGGTTACGGGTAAAACCCAGGTTGGGATATGTTTTTCCCAATAACCAATGTTGCGATCGAGCCCGCAACCCAACCTACGTGGGTTGGCTTCCAAACACGCGTTGAAGAGCGGGCTCGGCCGAAGCCTGAAAGGCGGAGGGAGAGACCGGCCCGAACAATGTTTTTTTTCGATGGAAAATAACGTGAACCTGGGATGACCGGCGCTGGCCCTCACTATTTATCCATGGCGTTCGTGTAGGTTGGGTTGCGGGCTCTTTTATGGCATTGGCATACGGAAGGGCATTTTGTTTTGCCGGGCTCTGCCCGAAACCCAACGTTTGCGATACCCAGTTGGGTTACGGGCAAAACCCGGGTTGGGATATGTTTTTCCCAATAACCAATGTTGCGATCGAGCCCGCAACCCAACCTACAGGCTGGCTTCCAAACACGCGTTGAAGAGCGGGCTCGGCCGAAGCCTGAAAGGCGGAGGGAGAGACCGGCCCGAACAATGTTTTTTTCGATGGAAAATAACGTGAGCCTGGGATGACCGGGGCTGGCCCTCTCCCCAACCCCTCTCCCAGAAGCGGGAGAGGGGCCAAACAACAATGTCACGGTAACACCGTGACACCGAAACACTGAAACACTGAAACACTGAAACACCGTAACACCGTAACACTTAGTCACGGTTTCACCCGCTCACACTTCCTTGCGCAAATCCTTTAACACGGCTTCGAACTGGTCGCGGTCGGGGGGATTGAGCTGGATGATTTCTTCGACCACCTGAATGGCGTTGCGAATCTCGCCGGCTTCGTGGTAGGCGTCGGCCAGGGCATCCAGTTGGCTGATCGCTTCGGCCGTCCGGCTGGCCTTGAGGAAAACGTTCGCCAGGCG
This sequence comes from uncultured Chloroflexia bacterium, assembly GCA_963704755.1. GTDB lineage: Bacteria > Chloroflexota > Anaerolineae > Anaerolineales > Anaerolineaceae > Bellilinea. The sequence continues at coordinate 1,846,660 of OY969938.1, read as the reverse complement.
GCGGCGCAGGTTGGACTTGTCAGGATAGTCTTCCAAAAGACATTCCAGGAAAGCGATCGCCTCGTTGAGCTGGCGGCTGTTTTCGAGCAGGTCCAGGTAATTGTCCAGCTCGGAGTAAGCCGCCGGGTCTTGACCCAGGCGGAAGTTCAGGTCCACGATGCGGTTGCGCGGGACCTGGTCCTCGGGCTGGAGGGTGCGCATCTGTTCGTAAAACCGCAGGGCCTGGCGCCAGTCCAGCCTTTGCACGTCGATGTCGGCCAGGTGACTGAGGATTTGATAGGCCCACAGGCGGTTGCGGGCGGACTGCTTGGCCAGGCGCATGGCAGTCAAATAAGTCTGGCGGGTGCGGTCCATCTCGGCCAGGCGATAGAACATGTCGGCCAGTTCCATGTATTGCTGGATGGCGTCATCGATGCGGCCCTGCTCGGTGAGCAGTTCGATCAAACGGTCGCGCACCGACTGGTCCATTGGGGCGATCTGGGTAACACGGGTCAACAGGTTGATCGCCTGGGTGGCATCGCCGCGCAAGTTGTATAGTTGGGTAACGAGCATGTACTTGCGCACGGCGTCATCGACTTTGCCCTCTTTGGCCAACAGGTCGCCGATTTCGATGTGCAGCGGCAGGTACGTTGGGGCGTAATCCAGGGCGTAAAAGGCCTCTTCCATGGCCGTGCGGTCCATGCCCTGGGATTCATAAGTGCGGATATTGGCCAGCAATTCGATCACCTGCGCGCTGCGAGTTTCGAGCAGAATCTCGGATACCGGCATCGGCGGGGCCCCTTCCGCGAGAATCGGAAGCTGCTGGCGGGCCTGCAGGAGCAGAAGGCGCCAATCCGGCTGGATCAGTTGGCCGGCGATGGTCTCACAGATGGACTTGAGCTGGGGATCGTCGGTCTGGTTAGCCTGGGCCTCGATCACCGGCTCGTAGAGCTGGCGCAACTGCTCTTTTTGCCCTTCCGGCACCGTGGTAATATCCGCCAGGCGCAGGGCTTGCAGGTAATTGATGGCGGCTTCGCTGTATTTGCCGGCATCGTAATAGATCTTTCCCAGGAGCAGGTTCGAAGCCAGCGAGAAATCCGGGTTTTTCACCGATTTGTTCAGTGAACGGATGGCCTTGGCCGAGTCACGGGAAGAATACAAATAGCCCAGGTTGAAATGCAGGGCCGGGTGTGAAAAGCCAACTTCGTAAACCCGGTTGAGCTCGTCCAGGGCCTGGTTTTCGTCGTTATGGGTCTGGGATTCGATGGCCTGCCCCAGGTGGAGCAGCACACGGGATTGTTCGGTATGGTCCAGGGACAGGCCGCCGGTACCGCGCGCCAGGGCATTGATCTTGTGACGGTTGGCCTGGTCGTTGGTCTCTTCGATCTCCTCGGACTGCTCGAACAGCAGCCCGGCCAACTGCACCAGGGCGTTCTGGCGCGCTTCGCTGATCGGGTCGGATTGGACCGCCGCATGGGTGTCTTCACTGGACTGGAGCTGGCGTATCTCGGCCATGCGCACCGGGCCGGTGCCCCCACGCGGGCGGACCGGGCGCGGCAGGTTGTTGCCGCTCTTGAGGAGCTGCATATACTCGCTGGCATCGGGGCTGCCAGGCAGCAGCTTGAGGGCGTATTGAACGACCTGGGTAGCCTTGGCGATATCCTTTCGGTGCTGGAAAAGGCTGGCGACGTTCAGGTAAGCCGCCACCGCCTCGGGCTTGCGGCCCATCTTCTCATAGATCACCGCCAGGCGGGTGTGGGCGGTCATGTTTTCGGGCTGAAGGCTGGTTACGCGGACCCAGTCTTCGATCGACTTGTCGATGTCGTGGGCTTCCAGGTACAGTTCGGCGGCCTGCATGCCGCTTCTGACCGCATCGCCCAGTTGGCCAATACGCTCGTAAATGCGGGCCATTTTCTCGAAGGCGACCGGGTCCTTGGGGGCGAGGATGGATGCGCGCTGGTACACTTCCAGGGCTTGGTCGAAGTCTTGCAGTTCGAAGAGCGCCAATCCCAGGCTGGCCAGTGCGCCGGCGTGGTTGGGAAATTCTTCCAGGGCGGCGCGGTAATAATTGGCAGCTTCTTCCCAATGCTGGTCCCAGGCGGCTGAATGGCCGTCGTTCAAGGCTTTTTCGAATTTACTCTGGTCAGCGGGCATGTTGGGCACTCCAGCTTGAGAAAAGAATCACTTCTACAAATTTACCCTAAACCTGCCCGGAAAGCAAAGCTGGCAGGATAACAAATCCGCAAAGTTGATGCTTTTTTCCAGGCACTTAATCCAACACCTGTAAAGAGCCCCAGTTATGGCCCCAGCGCGCCTCGGTGAGCAGTGGGATAGAAAGGGGATAGGCATTTTCCATAATTTGCTTGACCGTCCGGGTGGCCAAATCGCGTTCTTCCTCAGGTACCTCCAGCACCAGCTCATCGTGGACTTGCAAGAGCATGCGGGCGTGCAGCCCGGCTGCGTCCAGCGCGGCCGGCATACGGACCATGGCGATCTTGAGGATATCGGCGGCAGTGCCCTGTACAGGCGCGTTGATGGCCTCGCGCTCTTCGCGGGCAACCATGGCCTTGTTGATCGGGTTCTTCAGGTTGGGGAAATAACGCCGGCGGCCGAGCAGGGTTTCCACGTAGCCCTGTTCTTTGGCCAGGAGGCGGATGCCATCCAGGAAACTCTTGACGGCCGGGAAGCGCTTGAAATAGGCCTTGACGAAATTCTCCGCCTCGCCCAGGGTCAGGTCGGTGGCGCGGCTCAAGCCGAACGAGCTCATCCCGTAGATCAAGCCGAAGTTGATCGCTTTGGCGTGGCGGCGCTGGTCCTTGGTGACCTCGTTCAGGGGCACGCCGTATACCGCGGCTGCGGTGGTGGCGTGGATGTCCTGCCCTTCGCGGAAGGCGTCCAACATGGCCTCGTCTTTGGCCATGTGGGCCACGATGCGCAGCTCGATCTGCGAATAATCCACGGCCAACAGCTTCAGCCCCGGACCGGCGACAAAGGCATTGCGCACCAGCCGGCCGGTGTCGGTGCGCGTGGGAATATTTTGCAGGTTGGGGTCGGAGGAGGCCAGCCGCCCGGTGACCGAGCCGGTCTGGTTGTAGGAGGTGTGCACGCGCCCGGTAACCCGGTTGACTTGCAGGGGCAGCGCGTCCACGTAGGTGGACTTGAGCTTGGACAGCTCGCGATATTCCAGGATCCATTCGACTACCGGGTGCTGCTGGCGGATCTCTTCCAGCACATCGGCCGAGGTGGAGAAATGGCCGGAGGAGGTCTTCTTGCGGCGATCGGGCGGCTCCAGGCGCAGGGTTTCGAAGAGCGCCTTGGAAAGCTGCTGGGTGGAATTGAGGTTGAAGGTATAGCCCACCCCGTCGTAGATTTCGGTCTCGATCTCACCCAGGCGTTTGGTCAGGTCAACCGACATTTTCTTGAGCAGGTCTACATCCAGCGCCACGCCGTTACGTTCCATCTGGGCCAGCACCGGAACCAGGGGCATTTCGATCTCATGGAAGAGCCTGGCCGCCTGGACCTCCTCCATGCGTTTTTGCATCACAGGCATCAGCCGCAGGCAAACCTCCGCATCGGCGGCCGCATAGCTGGCGGCCTGCTGGATGGGTACGACATTCATGGTGGTCTGGTTCTTGCCCTTACCGATCAATTCCTCGATGTGGGTCATGGCCAAACCCAGGTAAGCCCGGGCCATATCTTTCAACCCCAGGTTGTAGCTGTCCGGCTGGACCAAAAAAGCCGCTATCATGGTATCAAAATCCAGGGGGGCGGATTCAAGGCCCTGGCGGGCCAGCATCAACCAGTCGTATTTGAGGTTGTGCCCGACCTTGGACTTGTGCGGGTCGCTCATGGCCGGTCGCAGGGCTTCGATTACCTGCGCCACGGGCAGTTGCGGCTCTCCGGTGGTGTGGCCCACCGGGATGTAATAGCCTTCCCCGGGTTGGACGGCCAGGGAGATGCCTACCAGGCCGGCGCTCATTGGGTCGGTCGAGGTGGTTTCGGTGTCGAAGGAGATCAGTTTGGCCTTTTCCAGGGCCGCCGTCAATTCGGCCAGGGCCGCTTCGGAATCGACCACTTTGACGGTAATATCGACCGGGGCGGGTTCGCCGATCTGCACCACCGGCTGGCCAAAGAGGGCTAACTGCTGCCCATCGTTGACCGGCACAACCTGGCCTTCGAGTTTCTTCAAACGCGGGATGAGTGAACGAAATTCAAGTTGGATAAATAATTGCTCGGCCGCCGGCAAATTGATCCCGCTGGTACGGGCTTTTTCCAGGTCGAGCACGACCGGTACGTCGGTGCGAATGGTGGCCAGGTCCTGGCTGAGATAGGCGTTCTCGCGCGACTTTTCCAGCAGGTTGCGCACCCGCGGGGCCACTTCGTCCAGGTGAGCGTAAATTTCATCCAGGGTCTGGTATTTTTCCAGCAGGTTGATGGCGGTCTTCTCCCCCACGCCGGCCACGCCGGGGATGTTATCGGATTTATCCCCCACCAGGGCTTTGTAATCCACAACCTGGTCGGGCCGAACACCCAGCTTTGCCATGACCTCATTGGGACCAAAATCTTTTGCGTCGGAGAGCTTGCCCTCGGGCAGGTTGACCAGGATACGGTTATCTACCAACTGCAGCAGGTCGCGGTCGCCGGTGATGATCTTCACCCCAAAACCCTTGGCGACCGCCTGGCGGGCAATGCTGCCAAGAACGTCGTCGGCTTCCACGCCTTCGTGTTCGATCCGCGGGATGTTGAGCGCATCGACCATCAGGCGGATGCGCTCGATCTGCGGGCGCAGGTCATCCGGCATTTTGGCGCGGGTGGCTTTGTATTCCGGGTACATGTCGTTGCGGAAGGTCCGCCCGGTATCGAAGGCGACGGCCAGGTATTCGGGTTGGTCTTGTTCCAGAAGGCGCAGCAGGACGCTGGCAAAGCCGAATGTCCCGGCGGTTGGCTCGCCCTCAGCGGTAGAAAATTTCTGACTGGTCATGCTCAAGGCAAAGTAAGTGCGATAAGCCAGCGCATGGCCGTCGATCAGGTATAAAGTTGGCGGCATGATTTCACCTTATGATTGCGGTCTTTTTTGGAAAAGGGTGTTGTTTCAGTGGGCTCATGGATAAATCAGGATGGATAGCCCTGGCGTGTGCGAGTCTGTTGAATGTAGTCCTCGATCTGGGCCGGCTGGGGAGCCTGTCCACCGCTGACCAGCAAAAAGCCGGGGGCCCAGAAGTCTTTCCCGTTCAATACGCCGGAGATTTGGGGGAACTTCTCGTTTAACAGGCGCGAACTCTGCTGGCGCAGGGTGCGCGCCAGGTGACCGGGCGTACCGGGTGGGGTAAAAGTGACCGTCCAGAGCAGGTAATGCGGCTCGGCCTGGACGCGCTCGAGCTGCCAGCCAAAGGTCTGGCAGAATTCCTGCAGCCAGGCGGCTAACGCCTGGCCCGGTTCACCGGCCAGGCTGGTCTCGGGCAGGGTCGGAACCAGTACGCAGGTGTATTTCTGGGCGGCGGGAACGAAGCCGGCCTCGAGCGGGGGCGGCGGATTGCCGGGGTGATTGGGCCGGGTGTCTTCCAGCGTGAGGTCCGGGCCGGCCGGAGCCGGTAAGGACTCTTCGGTGAGAGCAGCCGTCTGCTCAAAATTCGGCTCGTGAGCCCATTCACCCGCCGGATCCGCTTTACCGGCCAGCAAATCGGCAAATGATGCGGCTGCGTCCGGTTCCGGCTGAGAAAGCTGGTCCAGCGTGGCCGGGGCGGAGGGTTCGTCTTCGGGCAAATCCTGGACCTCGGGCAGGGGGGCCAGGTTGGGCTGGCGGGCCGGGACGGACGAGCGCGGCTGCAGGATGGCCATCACAGATTGGCTGTCGGCGCGGGCGCGGGTGTAGGAGACTTCGGCCGGGAAAATCAGGACCAGCAGGCGGTCTCCACTCAAACAGACACCGTAAAGCAAATGGTCCTGGCCGGTGGCTGCCAGGTGGGCATAGCGCACCAGGTCACCGGGCAGGTCATTTCCCCGGACGGGCAGCAGCGTGGTGACCTCGGCCCCACCGGCGGCGTCCAGTTGGCCGGCGATGGTAGCAGCCTGGCCGGATTCCAATAAGACACCTGCCGTCGCCTGGGTGTCCGCCAACAGGTTGGCCAGGGTGGGTGGATCTAGGATGACCTCGGGGTACCAATCGTTCACTCCGGCCGGCTGTCCACAGATGGAATCGAGCGCCTCCAGCAGGGCCGATAAATGGAGTGGCTTTATCAGGCAGGCGGCCAGCTTTCGGTCTTCCAGCCAGGGATGCTGCGGGTCGTTTTCGGGCGGGAACACGACCGGCGCCAGGTCTGGGGCCAGCCGGTCCAGGTTGGATAAAATAGTTCGGGCGTTTTCCTCACCGGTGGCCAGGTCGGCCAGGATCAGATCAAAGTCGTCACGGTAGAGGTGTGAATCCCACGCGTCTGTCTCAGGCGCTAAAACCGGGCTGTAACGCCCGCTTTCTTCCAGGCCGCGGCGCAACAGATCTCGAAAAGCAGGGTTGAAGCTGACGACCAGAACCTTCTTTTGCACGTTAAAAGTTTATCACGGGGTTAAAAGTGAGACAAGCGGAATTCAGATAAAGTAATTGCCGAATTGGATGAGTTTGTGCTGTCTACGCCAGCGCAATCTCATCCAATTCGGCAATTCTGCACCACGAAGCTGAATAATTCCACGATCAGGTTGAAACCAGAGATTGCACAAGGTCCGAAGGTCAGATATACTCATCCAACAAAGGACTCCATCATGCCAGACCTGAGTGAACATTTTCTCCAACAAATTTACGCTCACCAAATGAGCGGGATCCCGGCCGGCGAACGCAGTGTTTTCCCGGCTTACGATGGCTTTTCGAACGCCAACCTGCCGGCCAGCATCTGTCAACGGCTGGATATCCCGGCCCCCTCGAATGGGAGCCTGGACGGCGCATACCTGGCCCCCTTCCAAAAGCGCTACCGCCAGGTGGTCTTGCTGCTGGTGGACGGCCTGGGACTGACCCTGTTCCGCCAGCACGCCGGTGAAGAACCCTGGAAAACCTGGATCGAAGCGGGCAGCCTGGCCGCCTTGACCAGCATTTCGCCCAGCACCACCGCCTCGGCTTTAACCACTTTCTGGAGCGGGGTGTACCCCGCCCAGCACGGCATCATGGGTTACGAAGTCTGGCTGAAAGAATATGGCCTGATCGCCAACATGATCCTGCACGCTCCCAGCACCTTCGGCAACGATCCCAACGGGCTGGCCCGGGCCGGTTTCGACCCGGCCACCTTCCTGCCCGTCCCGACCCTGGGGAAGCACCTGTCCGCCAATCACATCGATACGGGCATCTTCCAACCGGCTCATATTACCCATTCCGGGCTTTCGTCCATGCTGTTCGCCGGCCAAAAACAGACCCCCTACCGCACCGCCGCGGATCTGGTCATCTCGCTGGGCGGCAAAATCCGCCAGCCGGGAACGGCCAATCGCTACCTGTATGCTTACTGGTCGAACATCGACGACCTTTCGCACCGCTTCGGGCCGGACGATGAACGGATCCACCTCGAATTTTACGCCTTCAGCCAGATGTTGGAGCGGGTCCTCGAGCCGCTGCGCCAGAAAGGGCAGGGCGATACCCTCTTCCTGGTAACGGCCGATCATGGCCTGTTGGATACCCCACCCGATCCGCGCTACGACCTGCATAGCTATCCCCTGTTGCAGGCGGACCTGACCATGTCCCCTTCGGGAGAAAACCGGCTGGCCTACTGCTACCTGCGACCGGGACATGAAGCGCACTTCCGGGACTCGGTAGAGCGTTACTGGCCGGGCGAATTTGCCATCGTCGAAGCGGACAAGGCCCTCCAGGCCGGTCTATTTGGCCCAGGTAAACCGTACGAGGGCACGTCCCGGCGGATCGGCGACCTGATCCTGATTGCCCGCGAGAACGGTTACCTTTGGTGGCCGGAAAAAGAAAACGAAATGCGCGGCCGCCACGGCGGTTTAAGCCCGGAAGAGATGCTGGTGCCGCTGCTGGCCTTCGAGATTTAATTCCAATCCGCAGATATTGTTTCGAGTTTACAGGCGGAGGTAACCCTCCTTGAGGAAAACCCGAATGCAGATTGTTTTATAGCACATTCAACAGGATTTACCGTGTCCGAAATTGCTTTAATCCCCCTGGCCGCGATTATCATCCTGGGCATATTGGCCCAATGGATAGGCTGGCGCCTGCGATTACCTTCCATTCTGGTGCTGCTGCTGTTTGGCTTGCTGGCCGGCCCGGCGACCGGGCTGCTGCATCCTGACCAAATTATGGGCGACCTGATCTTTCCGATCGTTTCCCTGTCGGTGGCTTTGATTCTGTTCGAGGGCGGGCTTTCGCTGCACCTGGCCGAGCTGCGCGAAGCCGGTCACACCGTGCGTAACCTGGTCACCCTGGGCGCACTGGTAGTATGGGCGGTGACCGCCCTGTTTGCTTACCTGCTGCTGGACCTCAGCCCGCGGTTGTCGGTTCTGTTGGGGGCAATCATGATCGTCAGCGGGCCCACGGTGGTCCAACCGCTGCTGCTGCACGTGCGTCCCACCCGCCGGGTGTTCAATATCCTCAAGTGGGAGGGCATCGTCATCGACCCGGTCGGGGCAACCATTGCGGTGCTGGTCTTTCAGGTGACCGTTTCGGAGATTTCGGGCACGGCCGCGATCGGCTTGCTGGTGGTGGGGGTGCTGATCACCCTGATCACCGGGCTGCTGGTTGGGCTGCTCTTCGGCGGGTTGATCATTCTGCTGATGCGCCGCTACCTGCTGCCCGAATTCTTGCAGAACCCGGCCGCGCTGGTCCTGGTGATTTCGGCGTACACGCTCGCCAACGTCATCGAACCCGAATCCGGCTTGCTGGCCGTGACCGTCATGGGCATTTTCATGGCCAACCAGCCCTGGGTCAACATTCGTCACATCGTTGAATTCAAAGAGAACCTGCGCACCTTGCTGCTGAGCGGCCTGTTCATCTTGCTGGCGGCCAGGATCGACGCGATGACTTTGTTGGGTGAACTGCGCTGGCCGACGCTCCTTTTCCTGGCGGTGTTGATCCTGATCGCCCGGCCGTTATCGGTGCTGCTTTCGACGGCCACCACCGGGTTGAGCTGGCGCGAGCGCGGTTTCCTGGCCTGGATGGCCCCGCGCGGGATCATCGCTGCCTCGGTTTCCTCGGTCTTTGCCCTGCGGCTGGCCCAGGAGGGTTTTACTGAAGCGGAACGGCTGGTACCGCTGACCTTCCTGATGATTATCGGCACGGTCTTGATCTATGGGCTGACATCGATGCCGGTGGGACGGATGCTGGGCGTGAGCCAGCCCAGCCCGCAGGGGACCTTGATCATTGGGGCCCACGCCTGGGCCCAATCGATCGCCATAGCGTTGAAACAGGCCGGTTTCCGGGTGCTGATGGTGGATACCAACCCGGCTAATGTGCAATCTTCGCTCCAGAAAGGGCTGGAGGCTTATCACGGCAGTATTCTGGGGGAAGACTTTTTCAACGACAACGATCTGACCGGCATTGGCAAGCTCATTGCCCTGACTTCCAACCCGGAGGTGAACTCGCTGGCCGCCATCCGTATGAGCGAGATCTTCGGCCGTTCGGAAGTCTATCAACTATGCTCGCAGATCAGTTCGAACGTGTCGCAAGACCTGTGCGGGCGGGCTTTGTTTGCCAGTTGGGTCGATTTCGACAAGCTGGCGCAACGCTTCGACGGCGGAGCAGACATCCGCGAAGTGAAATTAAACGGCGGGCATGGCTTCGCGCAACTGGTCGATTCACTGGGCGGACGGTTTCTGCCCATGTTCTTGTTGAGCGAGACCGGCAGCTTGCAAGTTTTTACGGCCGAAAATACCCTGACCCCGCGAGAACAGCAAACCGTGCTGGGGTTGTTCGATAAGGGTGTCGAGCTGCCGGAGGTATAGCAACGGCTTCCTTCATCCCTCCCGACCCTCCCTTCCCCCGCAATTGGGGGGGAAGGGAGGGCTTTCTTAGCCCCTCTCCTGTTTCTGGGGGAGGGGTTGGGGTGAGGGCCAACGCCGGCCGGACCAGGCCCTGGCTGAACAACAGGGCATTTCCCTGGCGGGCATCTACCCTCATCCCCACCTTCTCCCTGGGAGGGAGAAGGCGTTAAGGAGATAATTTTGAGTGTTATTGTGGGGCTTAGCCCCACAATAACACTCAAAAACCCATTCTTTGGGGAATTGCCCTCGAAAAGCAGGCAGGTTGCAATCGCCCTGAGAGTAGGGGCGAAGCGGCCGTAAAAGCGCTCAAGTTTGTAGAATAGGCATTGACCCGGCTGTTGTCGCCCCTATACCGGAAAACGGAAGAATGGAAACACGCTAATTTTCTCAGGTAGGGTGCTTGGTAACGCACCGTTTAGCTTGGTTTAAGGCTAATAACGGGTAGAAAGACCCGCTTGGTCGCATTTCACAACCCAATATCCATGATTACTAAGCGTTTTGGTTCGTTGCCAACGCACCTATATCGGTCGGGAACCGGCTCAATAACCACACGCGGCCAATCTAACGACCTTACGGCCGGATGGTCAGGTAGATGGCATTGACCCATCCGGTGCGGCCGACCAGGTCGGCGACCTGGATCCAGAGGATACTGCCGACCTGCTCGCGCTGGTAGAGGATCTCCACCGGGGCGCCTTCGGGCAGGAAGCTGGTGATTTTCCCGTTGGGCTGGTCGCGCAGGACGACCCCGACTCCGCCGGTGTTGGTGATGTAAGCCAGCACCGGGGTAGCGGTTGCCGAGGCGGTGGGCGTGGCGGTATCGCTGGGGGTATACGTTTGCGAGGGGAGGGGGGTACGGGTCGGCGTGGGGGTGGGCGTGATCGAGGCCGTCAAGCTGGGACCCGGGGTGGCGGTGGGCGTCTGGGTGGGCGGGATGAGCGGGTCGAGCACCGCGGAGGGCACCACGATCATTTGCAGCGCGACCGTGCGCTGGATCTTGCCGGCGATGGCTGATTGCAGCGCCACCACCTGCTGGTAGGTGGGCTGGGCGTAGGCGCGGATGGTCAGGTCGATTTTGATGATGTCATTATCATCGGTGACGTCGATGGAAACGACCTGGACACTGGGAAACAGGTCGGTCGTCTCGACCTGGATGGTATCGCGCACGGATTGGTCGTAAGAGGCTTTATTGACAAAGCGCACCGTCGAAATGATCAGCGGGATCATTACGAGCAGGACCAGCACGGCCGAAACCAGCACACTCCGCCGGACACCATAGACTTTCAACTGGGCGGCATAGGGGCGGAAACCCAGCGAGACGAACACGATAATGCCGCCAAAGGAGATGGCGGTCAGGTTGGTCAGGAAAAGCAGCAAAGCGCCGCTGGCCACCTGCGGCTCGCCCAGCGAAAAGCCGATCCCGGCCGTACAAAGGGGTGGCATCAGCGCGGTGGCGATAGCTACTCCCGGCAGGGCAGCCGAGAGCTGCGGCTGGGCCAGCGCATAGGCCGCGGCAGCCCCGCCGGCCAGGGCAATCATCAGGTCGAACGGGTTGGGGTTGGTGCGGATGAGGACTTCGTGCGGCAGGGTGGTCAACACGCCGAACGGCAGAATGCGCCCGATCCAGCTCAACAGGGTGGATAAGGCCACCGACAGCAGCGCGCCTTCCAGCAGGGCAATCACCCCGCGCTGGAACATGCGCCGGCGACCGACGACCGACGCCAGCGAAAGCCCCAGGATGGGTGACATCAGGGGGGCAATCAACATGGCGCCGATAATGACCGCGGCCGAATTGGTGATCAGGCCAAAAGTGGCAATGTTGCAGGAAAGGAAGACTAGCAGGAAATAGTCCAGGTTGGGCGAGGAGGACAGGTTAAGCTCGTCCAGTACCTCGGCCCGTCTCTCAGGAGAAAGTTTACGTATCCAGCGGCGCATCCTGAGTCTGCCCTAAATCCGATCTCAGTATCTTTTTTTGGTGAAGCGGCCGTTGAGATTTTGCAAATCGTCAACGTCCAGGCGGTAACCCAGGCCGCGAACGGTTTTGATATAGCGCGGATGGCGGGGATCGTCTTCGATGGCCTGGCGCAGCCAACTGATGTGAACGTCGAGGGTGCGCGTATCGCCGGTGTAGGTGGTATCCCACACCTGGCTGAAGAGCGCTTCGCGCTCGATCACCTGGCCGGCGTGTTCCATCAACAGGCGCAAAATCAGGACCAGGCGCGGGGTCAGCAGGGCCTGGTGATCCATACAGCGGACCGAGCGGTTCTGCACGTCCAGGTAGATCGGGCCGGCTCGAACCACGTTTTTGGGTTCCTGGGGCAGGTAGGGTTTGATTCGGTTGAGTAACTTTTGCAAGGTAAACGGCAGGTTGAGAACGACGTTTACGTCCTGGTCGTTATTATTGGGGGTAGCCTCGTCCAGGATGAGCACGATAGGGACTCCTGGGGCCTTCTCTCTTAACGAGGAACAAATCCGTTTTCCGCTGGTCCGCATGGAGGCAGCGTCGATGATAATAATATCGGGATTGTTTTCTTCAATTCGTGCCAAGGCAGCTGCACCGCTGGGTGCGCTCTCGACCTGGAATTTCTTTTTAGTCAGGCCAGCTAAAAAGGAAGCCCGGTCAGATCTTTTGCCTTCAACCAGCAAAATGGAAACGTTCTTCTGCATTGTTTGTCTTCCAGACATTATTAGAATAAACCAGTGTGGCTGCCTGAAACGGGCTGAAAAAAGTCGAATAAATAACTATGCGGATGGATGAAACGGCTTCTCATCCACATTTTTACGACTTTTCCGCCCGCATGGGCAACAGCTTGAGCAGCTAAAGACCTGCCCTCCGATAAAAAGACTACGCCAGTGCAACTCATACCGCCTCACTATTTCGACAGACTACAATACTGCATTGGCAAAATGGGGATGCCACACAGGCATCAGACCCAATCTAAGCTGTTGTCATTAAGCGGGTCAAAAATTTATTAAATTTTACACATGGCCCCGTAAATCAGTGGTCTAGTGGCAGTGGAACTAATTGGCTGCTTCAGTATCTTCTCATCAGGGCAAGATGAAATGAGCCAGCAATTGGTCGAATACGTTTGGAAACCGGATAGGTTTATATAGGCTGCCTTGTTAAAGACCTCGGGTGCCGGTTAAGGCCCTTTATCAGAAGATACAGCGGTATTATACCTTAAACTTAACGATTTAATCGAATCCAGAATTGTTAACATTGATAAGGCCGTAACAGGATTTTGGGGCAGAGAATTCTTGCTTTTGGGATGAAACCGCTTCACAGCGGCCGCCTCGACTTTATGAATAAACCCCGATCCCGCCTTTTGGCTTAGTTGCATACCATACCTGCCCGTGTTAGAATAAATCGAGTCCATCTGGATGTGAACAACACCCCCTTCAACAGGGATGAGATGTTACGGTAATTCAATTACGAGGATGAGTATGCCGAGAATGGTGGAAGTGGTCATCGACAGTGTGCGTGTCAGCCTGACCAACCAGCAACGAATTGTTGTGCTTCGTGAAGTTAATGCCGACCGTTATCTGCCGATCTGGATTGGCCCATATGAAGCAGAGGCGATCACTATAGCTTTGCAAGAAATCGAAGTGGCCCGACCACAGACACATGATCTGTTGAAAAATATCATCAACAGCCTCAACGGCCGCCTGGTGCGCGTGGAGGTGATCGCTTTGAATGATGACGTATTTTTTGGCAACCTGGTTATCGAGGCCAACAATCAAATGGTTGACATCGATTCGCGCCCCTCGGATGCGCTGGCCCTGGCCGTGCGCGGTCACGTGCCCATTCTGGTCTCGCGCGAAGTGATGGATTCGGCCGGTATCATTCCGGACCAGGACTTGCAGGACCAGTCTGAAGTCCCCGGGAAGGCACAACTGTCCTCGCTGGAAGACGATTACAAGTCGGAAGAGCGTCTTTCGGTCTTTGAAGACTTCTTGCAGAATTTGCGAATCGATGATTCTCCTGAAGAAGACCAGGACCAGGACGATGAAGGCGATGAGCCTGACGAAGAGGACAAACCAGGAAAATCCTGAACCTGTGTAAAACTTCCGGGGCAGTCAAAATGCCCCGGTTTTTTTGGCTGTTCTTCACTATAATTAAAAGGTGACTGCGTGAGCTTGTTTCCATGGGTTCCAGGTGACCCGGCTGGGCACTCACAAGGTTTCAAAATGGGGCCGGTATTTATTTAATATAACGCTGGCTGGTTAAAATTGCATTTTGATGCACAAATTTACTCGTTTATGATGACCCAACTAGCTTTGGTCATGGCCCGGCACGACTATAAAACATCGACTTTTGTGAATAACTATGAGTGATTTTCCTCCACCGATCGAAGAAAGCAGCGTCCCGCTGGAACAGGCCCATCCGCACAGCCGCGAAGCCGAAGAAGCCGTTTTGGGTGCGGTCCTGATCAACCCGGAAGTCTATTACGAGGTTGCCCAGATCTTGCAGCCGGACGATTTTTACATCGTCCGTAACCGTTGGGTATGGGAGGCTTTCACCCGCCTGCACGAGACCCGCGAACCGATCGATTACCTGACAGTCGTCCAACAATTGGAAGAGGATAACCAGCTCATGGAAGTGGGCGGGCCGGCCTACATCACGGCGCTGATTAGCCAAACCCCGACCTCGCTGCACGCCGAGGCGTATGCGCATATGGTCGAGGAAGCCGCCGTGCGCCGGCGGATGCTTTCGGCGGCCAACGAGATGGCCAAGCTGGCCTTCGACCAGCAGCGCAGCGTGGATACCATCATCGACGAAGCCGAAAAATCGGTTTTCAGCCTCAGCGAGCGCCGTGCACAGCACGATTTGCAATCGATCCAAACGGTTTTGAGTGATTACTTCGACCGGATCGATGAACTTTCCAAGCGCGACGAGGATATTTTTGGGGTGCCCACCGGGTTGAAGGACCTGGATACCCTGCTGGGTGGTTTGCAAAAATCAGACCTGCTGATTATCGCCGGGCGGCCGGGTATGGGTAAAACCGGTTTTCTGCTCTCCGTGGCCAAAAATGCCGCCCAGCGCCACAAAAAACACGTGGCGATCTTTTCGCTGGAAATGTCGGCCGAACAGCTCGTCCAGCGCCTGATCGCTCAGGAGACCGGCATCGATACCCAGCATCTGCGGACCGGCAAGCTGGGCGACGACGAGTGGCCGCTGTTCACCCACGCCATCGAAGTATTGAGCGATACCCACATCTGGCTGGATGATACCCCGGCCATCACGCCTTTGCAGTTGCGCACCAAGTGCCGCCGGCTGCACCTGGAGTACAGCCTGGACCTGGTCATTGTGGACTATTTGCAGCTTATGTCGGGGGATACCCGTAACGATAACCGCGTCCAGGAGGTATCTTATATTTCCCGTAACCTGAAGGTCCTGGCCCGCGAGCTGAACGTGCCGGTACTCGCGGCTGCCCAGCTTTCACGTGCAGTCGAGCAGCGCGCGGACAAGCGTCCGGTCCTCTCGGACCTGCGCGAATCAGGCTCGCTGGAGCAGGACGCAGACATCGTCATGTTCATCAACCGGCCGGATGCGCTCGAGAAGGATAATCCGCGCAAGAATATTGCCGAAATTATCGTGGCAAAGCACCGGAATGGTCCGACCCACCCGGGGATCGAGCTGGTCTTCCTGGACCGGCTAGCCCGCTTCGAAAACGCTGCCCCGGCCTTCCAGGTCGAATCGCATGGATAGGGGGATTAGATATGAGTAGATTTAGCGGGTTCCCGGCCGGCAAGACGCACCTGACCCCGCTGCCGGTCGAATTTTTTAGCGAGCTGCTGCCTGAAATCGATCACCTGGGCGAGCTCAAGGTTACCCTGTACGCCTTCTGGGCGCTGGATCGCCTGGAAGGGGAGTTCCGCTACCTGCGCCTGGCCGATTTTTCGAGTGACCGGGTTCTGATGGAAAGCCTTAGCCGCGACCCCGAACAGGCGCTGGATCGCCTGCGCGATGGGATGGAGCGCACCGTCCAACGCGGTACGCTGCTCAAGGTCAGCCTGGCCGAGGGCGGGCCGCAGGATGACCTGTATTTTCTCAATTCACCGCGGGGCCGGGCGGCCGTCGCTGCTTTGAAGGACCGCCAATGGTTTCCCGAACAAATCGACCGTTCCACCTTGAACCTGGAGGTTGAGCGGCCGAATATCTACCGTTTGTACGAACAAAACATCGGCCCGTTGACGCCCATGATCGCCGAATCCTTGCGGGAAGCCGAGTTGACTTACCCCATGGACTGGATCGAAGCGGCCATTCGCGCGGCCGTGGAGAGCAACGTGCGCCGGTGGCGCTATGTAGAAGCAATATTAAAGTCTCGCCTGGAGAAAGAGCATGACGAAGCCAATCGAGGAAAGTCTCAAAAAGATCGCCGCCGGTATGTCCAGGGAGAATACGGCGAGTTCATCGAACACTGAACCGCCTACCCCTGTCGCGGGATTGCCCGGCGACCCAAACTGCCCGATCTGTCACGGCGTCGGCTTTATCCGCCGCGAACTGCCGATTGGCGACCCGGATTTTGGCAAGGTGGAAATCTGTTCCTGCCGGCAACGCGAAGTAATGCGTACTGAGCGCACGCGCCTGTACCGCTTGAGCAACCTGAATGCTTTCCGCGAGATGACTTTTGATACGTTTAACGTCCAGGGCAGGCTGGGGCTGGGAGATCAGCAGGTCCATTCGCTGCAATTTGCCTACAACCAGGCCAACCAGTTTGCCCAACATTTGGAAGGCTGGCTGATGATGACCGGCCCGTACGGCAGCGGTAAAACCCATTTGGCGGCGGCAATCGCCAATTTTGCGGTGGATCTGGGGGTACCGACGCTGTTTTTGACCGTGCCCGATTTACTGGATTGGCTGCGCAGTTCGTTCTCCGGCAGCGATATGACCTTCGAGGAGCGCCTGGACGAGATCCGTGACATCCGCCTGCTGGTACTGGATGACCTGGGCACTCAAAACGCCACCGCCTGGGCGGGGGAAAAACTGTACCAGATCATCAACTACCGTTATACCAATCATCTGCCGCTGGTGGTGACCACCAACCTGTCGATGGGGGAGATCGATGGGCGGATATCTTCACGTTTGCAGGACCCCGACCTATGCCACCAGGTGGAGATCAATGCCCCGGATTATCGCTCGCCGGTCAACGACGATAACGCCTCGGCGGTCTCGTCCCTGGCCCAGTTGAGTGATCGCACGCTGGCTTCTTTCTCGATGCGCGAATATGAGCGCATCCCGCGGGAGGAGCAGCAGAGCCTGCAAAAGGCCTTCAACGCAGCCGCTCAATTTGCCGAAACGCCTCAAGGCTGGCTGGTCTTCATCGGCGATTATTTTACCGGCAAGACGCACCTGGCGGCCGCGATTGGCAACTACCGCAAAGCGATGGGGGAATTGCCGATCTTTGTGGGGGTGCCCGAGCTGCTGGATTATTTGCGCGCGACCTTTTCGCCGAACAGCACCGTGCCTTACGACCGGCGTTTCGAGGAAGTCCGCACGGCGCCCTTGTTGATTTTGGACGACCTGGGCACGCAGAGCGCCACCCCATGGGCGCGCGAAAAGCTATTCCAATTGCTTAATTACCGTTATAACGCCAAGCTGCCTACGGTGATCACGACACCGCAGGAAATGAGCGAAATCGACCCGCGCATCCGCAGCCGGATGCTGGATAAGCGCATCTGCAATATCTATGCAATTACGGCGCCGCCCTATATGGCCATCCCGCCGGCCAGTCCGAGTAAACGCGGGACGAAGAAGAGTTAAGTAAAAATCGACGATATATGGCCCAATCGGGTGCTGGCGGCGGAATTTCTTGCCCTCGATTTGCCGGTTACGCAAATCGCTCCAAATAATTTTCTCGGCGGCAGTCTGCGGACGGCGCAATTAGCGAGCACGTTAGCGAATTTCTGGGAGGCTACGAGGCGTTATTTTTGTAAAGAGGCGCGTCAGCGCGGAAAATTAGGCTCAAATAAGTAATTTAGCCTCAAATATCGTCGTAGCCTGGCCTTCGATAGAAACCCGCTCACCCAGTGCGCGGACGCGCAGGACGCCGCCGCGTTCGGAGGCCTGGTAGGCGTCGAGGACCGGCTTGCCGAGTTTGGCCGACCAGTAGGGGGTTAGCGCGCAATGGGCCGACCCGGTCACCGGGTCTTCATTGACACCCACGGCCGGGGCGAAAAAGCGCGAGACAAAATCAAACTGTGGGGTGGAAGAAGCGGCTGTAAGGACCACACCGCGCGTCTTTACTTTCAATAATCCCTGGAAGTCAGGTTGGGCATCGCGCACCTGGTTTTCCTCGGCCAGCTCGATCAGGTAATCTTCCTTGTAACGGCCAACGAAAACCGGGGAATTGATCCCCAGCATTTTCAGCAGCCCTTCCGGCGCGGTCACCGGCTCGACCGGACGGGTGGGGAAATCCAGGGCGATCCAACCGCCATCGAGGCGGTGGGCACGCAGGCGGCCGGAAAGCGTCTCAAATGTCGCTCCGGCGTCCGGGGCCAGAATGCCTTGCTCCCACAAAATGTGTGCGCTGGCCAGGGTCGCGTGGCCACATAAGGTCACTTCAACCTTGGGGGTGAACCAGCGCAGGCGGTATCCTTCGCCTTCCGGCAGCAAAAAAGCAGTCTCGGACAGGTTCATCTCACGGGCCACGCCGGCCATCCAGGCATCCGGATGCACCTCATCCAGCAGGCATACCCCGGCCGGGTTGCCGCCAAAGGCCTGATCGGTGAATGAATCGACTTGAAAGAGTGAAATGGACATGGTATTCCTCTCCAGTTTGCTTCTGTTTTAATAAATTGTATCAGACGGAAAGGATTTCAACCTGTTTGAAGATATTAATTGCTGTATTTTGATGGAGTGAAGCTCCATCAAAATACAGCAAAACTTTTCTTTTGGGAAACGCCCGGCATCAATGGTTCGAAAGGAATCTATGAATATACCCCAATTTTGATGATACCCTGTGTGGTCGTGCAGATGTAAACGGTCCCGGGTTGGGCCGTGTCGAAAACAATGGACCGGACGGTAACGCTGCTAAGTTCAGTGGAGTAAACCGACCAGGTCTGGCCGCCGTCATTGCTCTGGTATAAGCCGTTCTGGGTGCCGGCCAACAGGAAGGACGGGCGCGTCGGGGAAAGGCCCAGGGCGGTGACGATCTGGCCATTCAGGCCGGAAGGAGACCAGGTGTCTGAATCGCGGTCTAACCGGTAAATCCCATCGGTTGTGGCAGCGTATAGGGTTCGGGTGTTCAGAGGGGACATGGCCAGGGCCGAGACGGTTACTCCACTCAGCCCGCTGGAAGACCAGGTCGCGCCACCGTCATTGCTGGCCTGAACGGAGGCGCCGGAGGCGTTGGTAGCCGCATAAACCCGGTCTGGATCATCCGGATCGACCACCAGGGATTGGACCGTCTGCCCGTCCAGCCCGGCCTGGCTCCACTGCTGGCCGCCATCGGTGGATTTATAGATGCCGGTGCTGACCCCGTCCAGATAGACGACGGAACTGTCGGATGGGGCAAAGTTCATCGTCAACAGCGCGGCTGAAACAGGTGGAACGGCCTGGGTTTCGGGATTCGGGTTGGGTTCCATGGCCGGGTCCTGGACCGGGGCGAACAAATCCGGCACGGCGTTGACCTGCACGGAGGAGGTCGAAGCGGTATAGGCCGCCGAGACCAGGGTCCAGCTTAGCCCGCCAGACCAGGTGGCCGAGTAGAGCCCATCGCTGGCCGTCAGGGCGTAGAGAATATCCGGGTCAGACGGATCGGAGGTCAGATTGTTGACCTGTAGATCGCCCAGCCCACTGTTGGCGGTGTCCCAGGTAGCGCCTGTGTCGGTGGTGTGCAAAACACCCTGCCCGGGTACGGATGCAACCAGCTCGCCCGGGGAGCCAGCGTGGGATAGGACAGCCGTCACGTCGGTATTGCTGACGTTCTGGTTTTCCGAGGTCCAGTTTTGGCCGCCGTCGGTGGAGCGATACAGGCCTTTACCGACCGAGCCGACCAGCACCTCGTCCGTTGTTTGGGGGCTGATCGCCACGCTATAAATGTCCATGCCTTTGAAGCCGGCCGGTGACCAGTTAGAGGCCGCATTATTGGTTTTATATAACCCGTAGGTGCTGTAGAATGAGGCGGCGTACAACACGTTGGGGTTGGTTTTGGAGATAGACAGCCCCATGCTGTAAATTTTGGCGTCGCCCAGCCCGTTGGAATATTGAGACCAGTTGGCCGCACTGTTACTGGTCTTATAGACCCCATTGAGGTGCCAGACGCCATAAAAAGCGGTAAACGGTGAACCAAAGCGCGGGTCGAAGACCACGGCCCGGCCCGAGCCGTCTATGCTGCCGGCTACCGATTGCCAGGTCTGGCCATAATCCGTGCTGAGATAGGGGCCGTGTTCGTGGCTGGCGGCTAAAACCCGGTTCGAATCGACCTGGTTGACCGCGATGGAATAGATCCAGTCCTGGGCGCTGCTGCCGCCGACATTGCTCAGCATGGCCGACCAACTGGCGCCCCCGTTCGTGCTGCGGTATGCGATGCTTCCCCAGGGTGAGGCATCCTTATCAGGGCGGGTGCCAACATATAACTTATTGGAGTCATGCGGATCCACGGCGATGGTGTACACGATGGCCGTATCGTAGATTCCGCTGTTGATGGCCGTCCATGACAAGCCCCCATTCACCGACTTGTAAATTCCCTTGGTGTATGTGCCGGCGTACACCACGTTGGCGTTGGATGGGTCCGTCGCCATTGAATTGATGTACAGGTTATCCAGCCCGGCGCTGATCGACATCCAATGGACCCCGCCGTCCGTGCTCTTGTACACGCCGCTGCCCCACGTCCCGGCAAAGACCAGGCCCTGGACCAGGGGCTGGTAACTGATACAGACGATACTGCCCCCGAAAGGCCCAATCGAGACGGGCGGCGGGATCTCGACCGAGATAACCGGCAAATATAAGGTTTCATTTCCAGAAATCTGCTGTTGCGTGACCGCGGCAGAAACAGGAGATGTTGAAATAGCCAGAAGTAAAACCAGACTGAAGATCTGGATAATCTTTTTCAAATTCGGCCTCATTGGATGAAGTATTGCGGTGCAATTTGGATACCAACCTAAGGAAGAGAGATCGTTTTCGTAAATTTTAATCGGGAAACCTTTGTGTGGGATGAATTTTACGTGCCTTTCTGATAATAGATACACGGAAAAAGGACTGGTAAATTTGACGGTCCTTTTTACCGCCCGAAGATAATTCGGTTTTTACTCATCCGGTTGCGCCGTTACACCTGTGGGAGGAATACGAAAAAATTTAGGGCACCAAAGCCTGGATT
This sequence comes from uncultured Chloroflexia bacterium, assembly GCA_963704755.1. Classification (GTDB taxonomy): domain Bacteria; phylum Chloroflexota; class Anaerolineae; order Anaerolineales; family Anaerolineaceae; genus Bellilinea. Next base: position 1,825,397 of record OY969938.1, on the reverse strand, counting down.
AACGCCTGGCCAAAGGGGGTGATTTGGAAACTGCTTATCAAATCGAATGTGTGGCCGAATTTTATTTGCTGCCGGCATTGGATTTCCAGTATGCCGAAACTTTCTAAGGGGTTAATGACAATGTCTTCGATCACATCTTTGTATTGCTCAGCGGAGTAATATGCCCTGGACTGGGATTGTTCCCAACCGGTGTTGTTTTTTAGCCGGTTGACAAACGGGTCGATTTTAACCTGCATGCCCGGTTTGATTTCCTGCAGCAATGCCAGCAGATCCGAAATAAAGTTTTCGGGCATATTTTCACCGAAGAGGTTGTACGGTGAAGCGATGAGCCAGTTGACCCGGAACCACCAGAAAACCAGCAGTGTCCAGACCTGGGTCACAGGCGAGGCGGCCAGGAACTCCTGGCCGTTTTCGGTCAAACGCCATAGACGGCTGCGCCCGCCACGGATCAGGCCGCTCACTTCGCACAGGACGTGCAAAAAAAAGACCGGCCAGACCTCATATTCGTTGGTGAAACTGATCACAACCTCGTTAAAAACATTGTCCAGAACTGGCGGGTTGTTCAACAAAGGGGCGATGGCGTAAATGGCTTTACGAGGGAAGTTGCCGGTGGACTGGGTGCCGGTGACTTTATGGTCGCGTATGTAAGTAATCAGCGCAATCACATCTTTTCGCAGGGGCAGCGCTTCGGCCGCGGCCCGGTTTTCACTGGTCTGGAGGATGCCCAGGCGACCCGGGTCGTTAATTACCGAGCGGGTTTTTTCTCGCAGCAAATCGTCATCGTCGGGAGCGTCAAAACCGGTGTGTTGGTGAATTTGCTCGATCATATCGTTGATAATTTGCAGGTCAAATTCGTCCGGATCAAATGCCCCGCCAACCCATTCCAGGTAGGCTTCACGCTCCGGATTTTCAGGGTCTTGGATTGCTTTGAGAAACATTTCATACCCTATAAAGCCGCCCACATCCTCAGGCGGGCAGGCGCGCTTACCGGCCAGGCAGACGGGTAAGCGCTGATTTTTTTCACGTGGAGCGATCTTTTCGACTTCTATGGTATGGTACCAATCGTCCCCAAAGTCATAAACATAGGTAAACCGGTCGCCTTCGGCCAGTTGGAGCTTTTTAAGGGAGTAGCGGGTCTCGTTGAGGATGGGATGCAGTCCGCTTTCGTCGTCTTGCGGATCGCCATAGGATGTGTTGCGAATTTTGTATTCGTGTAGGTGATAGTCCATCCAGCCAAAGGAGGCCTGGATCAATTCGTGCAGGTCAAACAGAGTAATTTTCTCAGTGACCAGAATGCGCCGCCAGATGAGTGGCTTGATCGAATCTAACGTTATCTTGAGCTGATACGTTTTTAGCGGTTCTCTGGTCGCCATAGGAAAACCTTTCCATCTCTTGCGGTGTGCCGAAAACAGGAAATCAAATTGTAACTGGCAAACGACCCCAAGTTGTTATCATAATTTACCATATTTTGGGCCAGAAATAGGCCAGTTTATTTGAATAGCCGCCCTGCAGAGTGATCACCTTTGTTATAAACCTAATTCTGGAGATCCAAACAGCGGCTTGTGAAGAAATAAATACTTTTTTGGTCTGTCATCGGTTTTGCGATGGTAAATCGGAGGTAAACCGTATGGTTTGCGTTGTGGGACTCGCGCTGCTCAATTGCTAAAATATCTCTGGTCCTATAGCTCTTGATTCGTTTTTCAATAGAAAGAGTAACTGCCTCGCCCGATGAGTAGGGATACCCAATTTAAGAAGTTCTTTACTGTGGGCTTGAATGATTACTAGAAAGAAAAGAATAATCGTCGATGCAGATTGCACCATCCTATAAAAGCTCGCTATCGCTGCTTATCCTGGCATTTTTCTCGTTTTTGGTCGCACCCGCTGCAGCCAGTTATCAACTTAATAAAGAAAGCATACAGCCTTCTGGGAAGAGTCCCACCCGGGCGTTGGGCACCCACGCGGCACGCAAGATCGACGCAAGTGTGCATCAATGGGTTGCTCCCGGCCCCCAGGTTGTGGCGGTACAAACCGCTATGTGGATCGATGTACCGGGTGCATTCAGTTTGCCGGTCGTCCAGCAGCCGCAGGATGATGCGATTTACGTCTCCAATAAACGCGATCTGGTTACCCAATTCCAGCTAGCCAGCCAAAATGGCGTGACCGGCTTGCTGGCGCATGACTATCTGGCCGGGAAGAAATTTTACGACCTGAGCGTGGGCCAGGTCATCCAGGTGACTTACGGCGATAACTCTACCCGCGACTACAAGATTTCCAGTGTCCACCGATACCAAAAGCTGGATCCCGGCGACCTGAACAGCGATTTTATCGACCTTGAGACACAAGAAAAGCTGACCGCCGCCGAAGTTTTTGGATTGTATTATCACGGCGATCCGCACCTGATCTTGCAAACCTGCCTGGAAGGGGATGGCCGTTTGGACTGGGGGCTGTTTTTCATCACCGCCGCCCCGATAGAGAGTTAATCCAGGGGGTGATAATTTTTTGCGCCAAAGCGGCAAAAAATGTTCTGCATTATTTGCGAAAAAAAGCCCTCCTGGAATTTTTCATCCAGGAGGGCTTCGATTAGGGGCTTATGGACTGCCCCGCGAAGTTATTTCGCTCACGAGGTGGGCAAGCTCGACCAGTAGGAACCGAAACTTGAATCCCAACCGGGTTGTTGCGTATTCGGGAACGCGTCTGGGCTAAAGCTGGGCGCTGATTGCAGGTCGGAGGCGCTAAGCGACAGCGACAGGCTGGAGGTAGAAGTGTCCCAACTGAAGTCTTTCAACGGGACCGGAACCAGGCTGGCAGTGCCACCACCGACGGTGAGGGAGATCACCAGGTACTGGATCGCGCCCGTCTGGACATCTACGATGATATCGCTAACCGAAAGGGTCAGGTTTGCACCCGGGAGTTGGATGCTTTGCCCGATCAATTGCGAGGCTAGAGCCACACCGACGAGGCCAGTTTGGGCGGGTGCGCCCGTACCGGTACTGGCGGGCATGGTGCCCACTTCAGTGGACGAGGGCATGGTGGCTACTTCGGTCGAGGAAGGCATGGTAGCCGCTTCAGTTGCCGGTAACGTAGCCATCTCAGTTGGCATCTCGGTCGGCATTTCAGTCGAGGCTCCGGTTGACATCTCGGTAGGAGCTTCCGTCGACATCTCCGTGGACATTGGAGTTGTCTCCGGGGTGGTCGTTCCGGTGCCGCTCATGTTACTTTGCCAATAAGCGCTGATATCCGAGTCCCAATTGCCGGCTTCTGCGCCGAATTGTGGGAAGATGCTCAAATCGATTGTTGGCGCACCATCGAATACGCTTTGATCCACGTTCAGAACAAAGGTGTTGGCCGAACCATTCGTGGTTTGAGTTTCAGCTCCGCCGGTTACCAGGGTGAGCGCATCCCAAGGAACCGGGATGAGAGCGCCACTGGTGTTCTTGACGATCACGTAGCTTAAGCTGGCCAGGTTGAAGTCCACGACCAGATCATCGACGTTGCCGATCTGTTCGTTGTTCTGGTTGTAGACTCCGAATTGAAGCATATTCGATACTCTGCCCGGGTCGGTGGAACCGGTTGGAGGAAGTACTTCTGTCCCAGAGGGTGTGCCTACCGTACCTGTCATGGAGGGTTCGGTGCCGACCGTGGTCGTTTCAGGCAGAGTGCTTTCCATGGTCCCCACGCTTGTCGAGGCTGGTAAGGTTCCCCCACCGATGGAGGTTGAGGTGGCGGCCGGTGTACTACAAGCGGCCAGTGCGAGGGTGAACACTACCATAAGTGCCGGTAGCAATTTTTTGATTTGCATATCCTATCTCCTTTTGACTTCTTACTTCTTCTGGCGAAATATTTTGGAAGGCCTGAAGCCTTGACCAAAGTTGTTTCCAGCATACTTTTCCGGCCAGTGATTAACTATCCGTAGAATCCCTTCATTCCAGGTGGGTATTTCCCGCAAAAAAAGGGGGGAAAGACCCACCTGGACGGTTAAGGGTGTTTTTACAGTTGTTCGCGTGCGAAGCACGCGAACAACTGTAAAAACACCCCTTTTTTACGGCAGTTTAAGAGTTAAATTATTTTTTGCTAAGATCGATTTCGCGCGGATCGAGAAAAACCTCAATGGTGTCGCCCTCTTGAATGCCGCTGATAAATGCGCTGATGATCTCGATCATTGCAGGATCTTGAAAGTGAGCCTTCTTGGTTTCCGGGTGAGGGTAATATACCCAACCCGCATAGGTTTGTCCCCCAAAGCGGACGGCGCAAGGCGAGAAAGAAAACGTCTCCGGCGGGTGCAGGGTTGTCCAGGCCACCAGCGGGAAAGTAAAGCGCGGGTGGGCCAGGGCAAACACCAGCGGCGCGATCGAAATATTCAAGGTGCCTTCGTAAAAGCCGTCCAGGTCCAGGCCCAACCGGTGGAAGAACGGCTTCTGCATGGCCAGTGAGCCGGCCGGGTAAGGCCCATTGAGCGCCTGGCCCGAAGCAATCTTGTGCCCGGGGACGATACGCCCGGTCACGCGGATCCAGGTGGAAAGATCGGGTTGGGGGAAGGTTGAAGCGTCTGGCATCGCGGTCTCGAAAGAAGGATTTCCAGGTCATTATACTGGTTAAGTTATTGCTCAGGCAGGTTTAGAAGACGAAGGTGTTATTTGTTTTTTTTTGTGCTTCGTCCACAAAAAAGCAAATAACACCCTCGTCTAACATATAAATCTATCTACGGGAGATACCCATGCTGTCTGAATTCACTTCAAGCGGAGAACCAGACCGGATCACGAGGCCGGCCTGCGCTTAGTAGTCCGCTTCTCGTAGCGCAAATAGAAGAACAGCATCAATGCGCTGGCGGTTGAAAAGAAGGCCTGCAGGAACCAGACCGGCCCGAGCGGCAGGCTGATTACGTAAAGCCAGTACACGGCGTTCCCCAGGGTGCCCAGGGTTAGATGGCCGAGGCTGTAGGAACTGAGGTCCTTGGTTTTGATCGCTTTGATGATCATGGGGAAATTGCTGACGATAAAAATGGCGCTGGATGCAAAGCCGGCGAATAATTGCAAGGTATGGCTATTCATGGATAAATTTCCTCTATTTAAAGGTCATCATTGTCAAGGGCGACTATTTCGATTTCAGTAGGGTGCTGCCAAGCCAGATGTTGAAAACCGGGTTGGCGATAAAGCCGGTCAGCGCGGCCGGGACCAACACCAGCGGGCTGGTCGCAGCCAGGATGATGAGTTGGGCCAGGTAGGTGAGCAGCAGTAAAAGCGCCAGAATGTAAGCAAGCGTGCCAAGCGATTTGGGAAACTTATTTCCCTGGGTCATCAGCCGGGCGAAAAGGTACAGCCCTAACCCGGCCATGCCAAAGGTGAGCAGCCCGCGCGGGTCGATGGGACTGGGCAGGGACGCCAGGGCTGCGGCGCTGGCAGCCGGCGGATTAATGGCATTGGCCAGGTCGTAGCCGCCATGCAGGGCCGAACCGGCCGCGCCAATGACGCTCAACACCAGGGCAGCCAGGGCAAAGGCCTCACCGGTTTCCTTTAGCCGGTCATAAAGGGCGATGGCCACGAACAAGGCCAGCACTCCCCCGAATAGTTGGGCCAGCGAATAAAGCAGTTGATTTTGCAGCAGGACGAAGGCGATGGAGTAAATGAATACGAGGATCCCGGCAAGGATGGCACTGTACCCCGAAAAACGAGCATAAGGTTTTGCTTGCATATCTTCCTCCAAAGTTTGCGCATAGGCTAATATTCAGCCACTGCCAGGAAAGCCCGGGGGACCGAGATCCCCCGGACGTTCCCTTTATCCCAGGCGCAGGATCTGGCGGCCGGGCGCTATGAATGAGGTACGGCCACACCCAATTGGGCCAGCAGCCCGGGCACACCCCCGCCGGGGACGGATTCGGCCTCGATGAGGGTCGCCTTGCCGTTCTGGATGGTGACGGTAATGGGCTCGTAGGGCATCTGGACGTGCTTGCCCGTGGGCGGCAAGGACTGGATTCCCATGACCGGGAGCGAAAGGGGCCGGGTGTGGGTGCCGCTGATACGTATTTTAGCCGTGACCCGATCGCCTTCTTCCTGCAGGTCGCTCAGGTTGAATTTCCAATCCGGCATGGCGGCGATCAGCGCGCCTTGTAAGCCAACATATTCATTCTTGCCGATAGGCTGGGGAACCGGTCCGGAAAAGACCATTTCGTCTGCCAGAAAACTGGCTGCTTTGGCCGAATCGCCGGCCTCAAAGGCTGCAAGTGTGGATTTAACCAAATCAATGTTACTCATCAATCAAAACCTCCTGGAAATAGTTTCAGTTTCTCAAATCGATTGCCTGTAAACTCCCTTATCCTTTGGCGAATTGAATAAGGCCTGGAAAATCGTTGGATAGTCTGTTTAAATCTCCGGAAAAACCGCCTCCTTTCCCTTAAAGCCCGCCCGGCCTATAAATCGGGCAGCAGCCCAATCTCGCGCAGCAGTCCGGCGACGTCCCACAGGTACAGGGCCCGCAGCAGCAAGCCACCCTCGATGGTCAAGATAGAAACTCCCCGCACGCTGGTCGGGCAGCCGGTTGGCGGAATATTCATCAGGATTCCTTGATGTGTCCCGCGTGACAGCCAGGACAGCGCCAAGCGGTTGCCCTGTTCCAGCGTATCTTCCTCAACCAGCTCGAGGTCGGGAAAAGCCTGAAAATAGGACTGGGTGTACTGCCGCATCCCATCCGGGCCGTGATGTGAACTGGCCTGAGCGACATCGTTGCCCTCGTAAACCGGCGCACAATACGAAACGACCTGCTCGACATTGTGCGCATTCCAGGCAGCCAGCCAATCTCGTGACCATTCGGTGAGTGTCTTAATGGGGCTATTGACCATGAACCTCTCCAAAAATAAACCTGCGGGTAATTGCTCAGGCCTTTACATAAAATTCGGGGTTCTTACCTGTTTGGCTGAACAGTAAAAACTGCGGTTGTCCTATTCGACAATCGCAGTTTAGCAAATTGGGGAAGTGAGCACCAGACCAAAAAGCGCTCACTTTTTGCTCATTTTATTGCCCGCCCGCGCCGATCTCCTTTTGCCAGAGCCCAGTGACCACCCGGGTCAGCCCGGCCTTGAGATGCCGGCGGAAAGTGCTGAAGGGCACGTCGGCCGCTTCGGAGGCCTGTTCCTGCGAACCGGCAGGATGCAAATAGAAATAATACAGCGCGCGGTATAGTTTGGCGTCCCGCGGGATTTTGTTCAGCGATTCGACCACTTCCCGGAGGGCTTGCTTCAGCGCATCCACCCGTTCACTTTGGCTCCCCGGCGCACTCACGCGGTCCATCACCAGGCGCGAGCGGAGCAGGGGGTTATTGGCAAGCAGATCATTTTGCATAAAGTGCAGCAACGCATCGCGAACCGCCGCGTCAAATTCGTTGCGACTCAAAACGATCAGCGGTTCGGCGTTTGCGGTGGAGGGTGTTTCGCCGACCTCTCGCTCGGCCAGCAGGGCCAGCCAGGCCAGGGGTGGGCGGGAGCGCCAGTCGTGGGCGAACACGCCGTATGTCCTCTCGCCGATGCTGTAATCTGTTTCCGGCAGGCGGGTTAAATCACCGTAGGTCAACGCGGCCGACCAGAAATCCGGGTCGGCGCAGGGCAGGAAATGAAAGGCCAGCCCGGCTGTGGCGATCTGGTAGCGCACGGTGCTCAAGAAGATTTGAGTTTGCACGGCCGATACGGCTTGATAGCTATCGCGCGCCATCCAAAAACGATAATGGGCCGCCACCTCGCCCGGGCGCAATGGGGCGCGTTGTTTCAGGTAATTCCAGGCCGCCCGGGTAGCCGGGTCGGCTTCGATCTCGGCCGGGGTGGCGCGCTGCAGCTCGACGATGAAGAAGATGCCGATCACATTGCCGCGTTCGTCGCGATAGACGCTGACACCCTCTGGCTGCCGGTCGAGCCAGTGGGCGGCCAGTTGCGCCGACGAGGCGCCTTCGTGGGCGGCGATCATCTCGAGCAGGATGTCCCGTTCGCCGGCCCGCAGCCCATCCGCCCAGATCCCGCTGGCCTGCCATTCGAACATCGCGCGCATGATCGGGTTATCGCGATGGAGAAATATGTAATCGAAAAGGATGCGCTGCTGATCTTGCAATGAGCTGGATTGCAGATGGGCAACGTAATAGATGCGCGCCCGGTTGTGCAGCTCTTTGTACCAATCCGGGTTGCGCCAGTGCAGGTCGGCGACCAGGGCTTCGCGCGCCAGGTCGTGAGGATAAATACCCTGCTCACCCGCCTCGATGAAGGACAGCCCGCGCAGCCATTCGAACAGCTCGTGGGCACCCTGGGCGGTATCGCCAGCGGGGTCGGGCAATTTGAGCATTTCGGCCAACAGCGATTTGGTGGTCACCCGTACAAGCGCGCAGGCTTCCAGCGCGGCGCGGTGGGCCGGGCCGGGGACCTTTTGTACGAACCTTTCCAGCAGTATCTTGACCACGTCGGGTGCCGCCTGCGCTTGAAAGTTCCAGTCCTGGCGCTGGGCGAACATGTCGGCCACCAGCGAGAGGGCCAGGGGCTGCCCGTGGGTAAAATTCAGGACGGCCTGGTGTTGGTTGGCCGGCACGTGGCGGTTGGATAGAAACTTGCGGCTCTCCTGCGGGTTGAGGTTGCGCAAAGAGACCGAACGGATCAGGGTCTGCCAGCCGGCATCCGCGCGGGCCGTATTGGAAGGCGGGTTGCGGCTGGCGAGTACAATCAAAGTGTTATCGGGCAGTTCAAGGAAGAATGACTCGTACAACCAGGCGTCGAGCGGCGCCAGCAATTCGTAAGTGTCGATCAGGATGACCTGGCGTTGGAGGTTTTCCGCGAGGTATTGCAGCGCGGATGCACCTGCGGCGAGCCCCAGGGCAGCTCGCAGGGCATTCAGAAAATTTTCGGGCACCGGCTCGATGTTTCTGCCGTCTACCGCGGCCACCCGTAATGTGTGTTCTCTGGCGATGCGGGCATACTCGTGCAGGAGCGTGGTTTTGCCAATACCCCCTGGTCCAAAAATGTGTAAAACCTGAAAGGGCAATTCATCAGCCCCCAGCGCAGACAAAAAAAGGCCCTGCTCGCTGTTTCTTCCTACAAAGAGGCGCTGCCGCGCCTGCGTGATACGATCAGCCACTCTCGACGGCATGTTCCCGTATCCGTTGTGCGAATTCGAATCCGGATTGATTCACTCTTGATTGTACGCACGCTGGTGCCACTTGTAAAGCGCCACTATAATAAACGTATGTTGGCAGATAGCCTCAACTCGATTGCCGTAGCGCTAACCGAATGCTGTTGAAAGGAAAAAACCGATGAAGATTTCTCTTGCCAGTATCCCCATCGATGACTACGACAAAGCATTGAATTTTTATACCGAAATATTGGGTTTTATCAAGAAACGGGATATTCCCCTGGGGCAGGGCGCCCGTTGGATCACGGTCGTCTCGCCCGAAGCCCCGGATGGTACCGAGCTGCTCCTGGAGCCTAACGCCGGCTACCCGGCTATGAAGGCCCTCAAGGAAGACCTGGTCCGGGACGGGATTCCTTACACCGCTTTTCTGGTGGATGACGTCCAGGCGGAATACGAACGGCTTAAAAAGCTGGGCGTGGAATTCAGCATGGAGCCCACCAACATGGGCATCACCACAGCCGCCATCCTGGATGATACCTGCGGTAACCTGATTCAGATATACCAGCTTAACGGGTAATTGGTGGGTGAGTGGAGCCTGTAGGTTGGGTTGCGGGCTCATTTGGAACGCCGGCAATTTGTTGGATTGTGTGCCATTTCAGGCTCTGCCCGTAACCCAACATTGTGCTTGGGTATTGCCGGTGTTGGGTTGCGGGCAATGCCTTATGCGATAAACGCTTCGGCGAATGAACCCATGCTATGAATGAGCCCGCAACCCAACCTACGAAAGCTATAAGCTAACCGCCTGTGGCGGCGACCGAGGTCGCGGCAACAAATACACGAAGCCCCACCTGCGTGGGGCTCAACCCTGCCGGCATTCGGTTGAATATCGGCCTGTAGGTTGGGTTGCGGGCTCATTTGGAACGCCGGCAATTTTGTTGGATTGTGTGCCATTTCGGGCTCTGCCCGTAACCCAACATTGTGCTTGGGTATTGCCGGTGTTGGGTTGCGGGCAATGCCTTATGCGATAAACGCTTCGGCGAATGAACCCATGCCATGAATGAGCCCGCAACCCAACCTACGAAAGCTAACCGCTATCCGCTAACCGCAGCTTTACTGGCCGATGCTAAACGTTGCGTCGGCGGGCATACCCGGTTTGAGGCTCAAATCCGAATTGGGCAGGCTGATTTCCACCCGGTAGACGGTGGTGCTGCGGCTGGCGACGGTTTGCACATTGCGCGGGGTGTATTCGGCTTCGTTGGCGATGTAGCCTGTAGGTTGGGTTGCGGGCTCGTTCAGAACGCCGGCAATTTGTTGGATTGTGTGCCATTTCAGGCTCTGCCCGTAACCCAACGTTGTGCTTGGGGATTGCCGGTGTTGGGTTACAGGCCATGCCTTATGCGATAAACGCTTCGGCGAAAGAACCCATGCCAGGAAAAAGCCCGCAACCCAACCTACGAAAGCTAAAAGCTATAAGCTAACCGCCTGTGGCGGCGACCGAGGTCGCGGCAACAAATACACGAAGCCCCACCTGCGTGGGGCTCAACCCCGCCGGCATTCGGTTGAATATCGGCCTGTAGGTTGGGTTGCGGGCTCATTTGGAACGCCGGCAATTTGTTGGATTGTGTGCCATTTCAGGCTCTGCCCGTAACCCAACATTGTGCTTGAGGATTGCGGGTGTTGGGTTGCGGGCCACGCCTGGGTGCGTTATATGTTTTGCCCAAAAACCAATGTTGCGATAGAGCCCGCAACCCAACCTACGAAAGCTAAAAGCTAACCGTCTGTGGCGGCGACCGAGGTCGCGGCAACAAATACACGAAGCCCTACCTGCGTGGGGCTCAACCCTGCCGGCATTCGGTTGAATATCGGCCTGTAGGTTGGGTTGCGGGCTCATTCAGAACGTCGGCAATTTGTTGGATTGTGTGCCATTTCAGGCTCTGCCCGTAACCCAACCTTGTGCTTGGGTATTGCGGGTGTTGGGTTACGGGCCATGCCTTATGCGATAAACGCTTCGGCGAAAGAACCCATGCCAGCCTGTAGGTTGGGTTGCGGGCTCATTTGGAACGCCGGCAATTTTGTTGGATTGTGTGCCATTTCGGGCTCTGCCCGTAACCCAACATTGTGCTTGGGTATTGCCGGTGTTGGGTTGCGGGCAATGCCTTATGCGATAAACACTTCGGCGAATGAACCCATGCCATGAATGAGCCCGCAACCCAACCTACGAAAGCTAACCGCTATCCGCTAACCGCAGCTTTACTGGCCGATGCTAAACGTTGCGTCGGCAGGCATGCCCGGTTTGAGGCTCAAATCCGAATTGGGCAGGCTGATTTCCACCCGGTAGACGGTTGTGCTGCGGCTGGCGACGGTTTGCACATTGCGCGGGGTGTATTCGGCTTCGTTGGCGATGTAGGTCACACTGCCATCGAAGGTCCGGCCGGGGAAGGAATCCACGCTGACGCTGGCCTTCTGGCCCAACTGGATGTGGCCGTATTCGTTTTCGGGGATATAGACGGTCAACGTGACGGTGTCGAGCGAGCCGATTTCGATTACGTCCGCACCGGCGGCGGCGATCTCACCCGGGTTCATCGGGCGGGAGAGCACGATGCCGGAAGTGGGTGCGACCACGTTGGTCTTATTGAGCTGGATCTGGGCCAGTTTGGCGGCGTCCTGAGCCTGGGCCAGGGCGGCCTGGGCCTGGGTCACACCAGTTTTGGCCATGTTCAGGTTGCTCTGGGCGGACTGGAGCTGAAGTGAGTTGTCGCCGGTCATCAACGCATCGAGGGCATCCTGGGCATTGTTCAGGCGTTCCTGGGCCACGGCTACCCGGGCGCGGGCTTCCTGGATCCGGTCGGCGGCGTCGGTGGAGAGCATCTGGTCATATAACTTCTGGGCCGAGTCGAGGTCGGCTTTGGCCGAGTCGAGTGTCTTTTGGGCTGAATCGAGCAGGTAGCCGGTGCTGCTGGCGGATTGGGCTTCGTCGTGAGTTTGCAGGGCGATGGTGTAGGCCGCCTGGGCTTCGGCCAGGTGCTTTTCGGCCGAAATGAAGTCGCTGTTGCTGGCGTCTTTCTGCTCATTTTCCAGGTTGGTCTGTTCGGATTGCAGGTCGCTCTGGGCGCCAGCGACTACCGATTGCAGGGCGTTGATTTGCTCGTCTTTCTCGAAGTACCAGGCCGGCAGTTCGATCTGGCTGGACTGGCTGGCGCTCCACTGCGCAGAGTGAGCCGATTTGTCCGCCTGGCGGGCGGATTGGCTGGCCAGGTCATACTGGACCTGGGCGTTGTTCTGCTTTTCCTGGGCAACATCCAGGTTGGCCTGGGCCACCTGAAGGGCCGCATTGGCCTGGTCGAGCTGAGCCTGCTGGACTTGCTGGTCTAATACGACCAACACATCGCCGGCTTTGACCGAGTCGCCTTTATCGGCTTTGATTTCCGCGATCTTGCCGCTCACTTCGGGCGCAACCTCGATGGTCGTGACCGAAATGGTCCCGGAAGCCTGCATTGTATCGCTCTGCTGCGAAAGGCCTAAGCCGGAGCAGGCGCTCAGTACCACACTCATCGACAGGATGAGAACAAGGGCAGGGGTAAAGAACTTTCGTTTCATGTTGTGCTCCTTTATTCCACAATTATTTGTTATCAGCCTCAGGCAGGTTCAGACAGGCAGGGTGTTTTTATAATTTTTTGCATGCGAGTTCATGCGAAAAATTATAAAAACACCCAGTTCTCCTGCGATGGCTGAGTTGTCACATTTTTTGGTCAGGCAAAGCCTGAGATGTTAACGAGCGCTTACGGAAGAGATAAAAACGTCTTCCAGGGTCGGGGCAATCCAGTCGATGCTGTGCACCTCAATACGGCCCCTGGCAAGCGCCTGGCTGACGATCGGTTTGTACTTGGTGGCGTCCGGCACCACCGCGTGGACCTGAGCGCCGTACAGGGCCACCTCATCGAAGGGAATGGCATTTTCGGTCTGCAAAGACTTCAACAAGCGCATGGCGCGTTCCGGTTCGGGGGTGTTGATTTCCAGCACCTGGCCATGCATCTGGTTACGTTTGAGATTTTCGGGCGTGTCCAGGGCGACCAGCTTGCCCTGGCTGATGAATCCGACCCGCTGGCACAGCTCGGCCTCATCCATGTAATGGGTGGTGACCAGGATAGTGGTGCCTTTTTTAGCCATAGAATAGATCAGGCCCCAGAAGTCCCGCCGGCTGATCGGGTCCACCCCGGCGGTGGGTTCGTCCAGGAAGACCACCTTGGGATTGTGCACGATGGCGCAGCCCAGGGCCAGGCGCTGTTTCCAGCCGCCCGAGAGAGTGGCGGTCAGCGCGTTCTCGCGGCCTTCCAGCCCGGCCATGTGCAAGATCTCCTGCTGGCGGATTTTCAACTCACTGCTGCTCAACCCGTACACCCGCCCGTAGAAGCGGATGTTTTCTATGGCGGTCAGGTCGTTGTAGAGGGTGAACAGTTGCGACATGTAGCCCACTTTGGCGTGCATGGCCTTGGTCTGCTTGACCGGGTCGAAACCGGAGACGTTCATCTGGCCGGCGCTGGGTTTGAGCAGCCCGAGCAGCATGCGGATGGTGGTGGTCTTGCCGGCGCCGTTCGGCCCCAGCCAGCCAAAGATCTCGCCTTCACGGACGCGGAAACTGATGTCGTCCACGGCGGTGAAATTGCCAAACTGCTTGGACAGGTTGCTCACGGTGATGGCGCTGGGACCCTCATTTACCTGGATTGCAGGCGCCGGGGAAGGCGTACTTATTACCGCCGGCGGTACGGCGGTTTTGTTTTTCTTGCGATCAGGCATGGCTTTTGGCCTCCTCGCGACGGATCAGGCTGATAAATGCCTCTTCCATGCGCGGCTCGATGGTACGCATCCCCGTCCAGGCCAGGCCCTGCGCACTCATGGCGGCTTCGATCTGCGGCTGGCGGGCGGGGATGTCATCGACGAACAGGTGCAGGGTCGAGCCGTAGGTCTGCACCTCCAGGACCCCGTCCAACCCGGTGACCAGGTCACGGGTGGGAACGAAGCGGGTAGGGATGAACTCGAGCAGTTTGCCCGGCACCATCTGCTTGATGCGGGCCGGGGTATCCGAGCTGATCAGGTGACCCTGGAAGATCAGGCCCACCCGGTTGCAGCGCTCGGCCTCGTCCATATAGGGTGTGCAGACAAAGATGGTCAGGCCGCGCTCGGCGCGCAGGTTCCCCAGCAGGTTCCAGAACTCACGCCGCGAGACCGGGTCCACTCCCAGGGTGGGCTCATCCAGCATGACCACCTCGGGGCTGTGGACCAGGCTGCACGCCAGGGCCAGTTTCTTTTTCATCCCGCCGGAGAGTTGCCCGGCCGCCCGGCCGGTAAATTCACTCAGCCCGGCAAAACTTAGCAGTTCCGGAACGATACGGTCTTGTTCTTCCGCCGGGATGCCGTGCAGGTTGGCAAAGAAACGCATGTTTTCCAGCACCGTCAGATCCCCCGGCAGGGTGAACTGCTGGGCGATGTAGCCGGTGCGCTCGCGGATCGAATACAGGTCCCGCATCGAGTCGTAGCCCAGGATGCTGCTGGCCCCCCCGGTCCGGCGCAGCAGGCCCAGGATGACGCGCACGGCGGTGGTCTTGCCGGCGCCATCCGGGCCGATCAGGCCGAAGGTCTCACCCCGGCCCACGTTCAGGCTGATGTGGTCCAGGGCCTGAATGGTCTTGCCGCGAACTTTGAATTGTTTTACAAGGTCGGTGGCAGTGATAACGATATCTCGTTCCATATCAATCCAACCTCTTTTTGGTCAGGAGTGCCGCCAGGATCAGCACCAGTACGGCGTAAAAGCTCAGGTAAACTGCATCAGTCCAGACGAAGGAAAGCCCGACACCCTTGGTAAAGATGCCGCGGATGATGCGGATGAAGTAGGTCAGAGGGAACAGGTCCCCGATGGCCTTGGTCCACATGGGCATGGTTGCGCGCGGGTAGAGAAAGCCGGTCAGGAGCATCATGGGCAGACTGATCAACCCGTTGATTTGCTGCGCCTGGCGCTGGGTGCGCGCCACGGCCGAGATCAACAGGCCCAGGGCCATGCAGGACAGGATGAAGAGCACCGAGAGCCCGGCGAACAGCAGGAAGTTACCCCGGAAGGAGACTTTGAACCAGGCGATGCCGATACCCATGACGGCGAACAAATCCAGGGCCACCAGAACCAACCCGGGCATCAACTTGGCGATGATTAACTCCAGCGGGCGGGCGGGAGTGGCCAGCAACTGTTCGGAGACGCCGGTCTCGCGCTCGCGCACCACCACCATGGCGGAATGGTTCATGGTGAGCATCTGCATGATCATGGCGATCAAAGCCGGCAGGATGAAGACCATGCTGTCCATGTTCGGGTTGTAGAGGATGCGCGTGGAGGTGACCACCGGCAGGTTGCCCGTGATGGGTGTGCCTGCCAGGGCGCTGCCGGCCTGGTTGATTTTTTCGGCGGTCAGGTCGAGCGAATATTTTTGGGTAATGGCCACGGCGGCGCTGTAGCCGGATTCGACGCTGAACTGGTCGGAGCCATCCAGCAGGATCAGCACGTTGCCGTTTCCACGAGCGACATCTTCACTAAAGTTGGGGGGAATGACCACCCCGGCTTTGACCTTACCGGCGGTGATATCCTGCATCATTTGGTCCTGGCTGGAGACGGTCTCGACGATCTGGAAATTGCCGCTGTTGACCAGGGCGCCGATGAAATCCTGGCTGCGGGAATCCAGGCTTTGATCCAATACCGCCGTGGGCAGGTTGGTCACCGAGAGGTTGACCGCGTAGGCCATCAGCACCAGCTCGACTAATGGCATAAAAATCAGCATGAGCAGCGTGCGCCGGTCGCGCAGCAGTTGTACAAATTCCTTGTAAAGCAGCGCTCGCAGGCGCTGCCAGCTTTTGCTATTCTTCATTCCAGCTTCTCCCGGAAACTGCGCGATGTGAGTGCCAATACCACGACCAGGTAAATGACCAACGCTGCCACGCTGCCAACCAGGGGGGCCAGGCCCACCCCACGGGTCATAATGCCCCGTGAGATGGGGACGAAGTACGTCAGCGGGAACAGGTCACCGATCCATTTGATGACCAGCGGCATGGCGTCGCGCGGGAAATAGAAACCACCCAAAATCATCGCCATCATCATCACCAGGCCGACCAACTGCTGCGCCTGGCGCTGGTTCTGCGAAACGGTCGAGATCAACAGCCCAAGCCCCAGGCCGCAGATGATATACAGGAAGATCAGCCCGATGAACAGCAGCAGGGATCCCTGGAAGGGCACACCGAACCAGAACATGCCCAACACCAGGATGGTAGCCATGTTGAAGAGGGCAATGAACATGTAGGGCACCGTCTTGCCGATCATCAGCTCGATTGGCCGGATGGGCGTGACCAGGATCTGTTCGATCGTCCCGACTTCCCGTTCACGCACCACCGCCATGGCGGTCAGGGTGATGGTCTGTACCTGGATCAGCATGGCCAGCATACCGGGGATGATGAACCAGAGGTCCTTGATATCCGGGTTGAACAGGATGCGGGTGTGCGCGTCGATGGAGGGCAAGGTCATGGCGCCCGCGGACATTTGGGAAACGTCCTGGGTGATCACTTGCAGAGCAAAGGCCTGGCCGATGGCGTTGGCGGCGCCATAGGCCGATTGGGCGGTGAAGAAATCCGAGCCATCGATCAGCACCATCGTCTGGGCGTCTCCGCGCCGGACATCCGCGCGAAAGTTGGGGGGTATGACCAGCCCGACCTGCGCCCGGCCGGCTTCGATGGCGTTCATCACGCCATTTTCATCCAGAGCGGTTTCTTCGATATCGAAATAGCTTGAGTTGACCATGGCGCTGATGTAGTCGCGGCTGGACGAATCCATGCTTTCGTCGGCTACGACCATGGGAATATGCTGCACGTTGGTGCTGATGGCGTACCCGAACAGGATTAACTGCACGAGCGGCACCGTCAGCATCACGATAAGGGTGATCCGGTCACGCAGGACCTGGGTCAGCTCCTTTTGAACAATCGCGAGAATACGTTGAATCATTCCGTTTCTCCAGGTGTACTCTGGGGTTTATGGCGGGCAGCAACCCCGTCCATGAGGATGTTAACCACGGCCTCGGCGATCTCACGGCGTTTGTCCGGGGTTGGACTGGGTTCTATACCGCGCAGGTAGGGCAGGAAGGCCATGACAAAGCTGCTGATCATCACCCGGCTGCCGACCACCGGGTCGATTTGAGCGAAATCGGCCCGGCGGTTGCGCTGCTCGATTAACTCGCGGATGTGCAAAGTAAAGTCCTTGAACCTGCGAATGACGAACTCGTCCAGGGCCTGATCGTTGACCATGACTTCACTCACGAAGGCGCGCAGATAAACGGAGTTTTCCAGGAGGATTTCGGCCAGGCCGTCGGTCATTTCCATGATCTCAGCACGGTTTTTCACCGGCATGACATTTTGAAGGTAGGCATCCACTTTCTCGATCAGGTCCAATAAAATCGCGCGCAGAATTTCATGCTTGCTGGCAAAATAGCCATACAGGGTACTCTCGCCCAGGTCGGCGGCTTCGGCAATGTCTTTGGTGGAGGTCGCGGCGTAGCCTTTTTCAGCAAAAAGGCGCGCGGCTGCGTCCATGATCTCCTTGCGCTGGCGCTGGAAACGCCGTTCACGCCGGTTGACACGCTCAGCAATATCCGATTTTGCGCACATCAGTCCTCCTTTCAAGGCAGGCAATAAAACAAGAGTATTTACTTGATAATAGAATGATTGCTTGTATTCCGAGTGATTACTCGGAAATCGAGTGAATAATACAGTTATTGATCGGTCCTGTCAAGAGGGGAGTTTGCCAGGACCGATCAACCCTCGCTCCCCGATCATTTAGGAACACCCTGCTGTTTTCGAATATTCCCATTGCAGTTTCAAGCGGCGCATAGTAAACTACGTTTATCGTATTTGTATTATTTTTTGATGGTTGAATTGGGTCAATGGGGTTCATATGATCGAGATTGGCCGGCAGTTTGGTGACCGTTTCGGTTCGGGAAGTGTTTTGCGTTCGCCGGCAGTGGCGGAGGCAGGTATAAGCGCAACCATCCGCAGCCTGCGACGGGAATTGGAGATTTTCGCGGAAGCGGGCGATGCCGAACGCCAGGCCGCGGCTTGCCTTGAGTTGGGCAGCCTGTATGCCGAACTCGGCCTTTACCGCCAGGCCGCCGGCTGGCTCACGGAAGCCGCCGGGCTAATGCGCCGCCAGGTGGAGGCGCAGACCGACCTGGCGAAGGCCTGTCTGAGCCTGCTCTCGGTAGAGATTAACCTGGGCCGGCTGGAAGCGGCCGGACGTTACGCCCAGGAATTGCAAGAATCCGCAGATGGGGTAGGGGAGCCGGCTTCCAAGGCCGCCCTCCAGCGCGGGCTGGGTGACCTGGCCTACGCAGAAGGCAATTTCGAGCAGGCAATCGCTTATTATTCCGCCGCGGCTCAAATCGGCGAGTTGGCGCAGTGCCTGTCGCTGGCGCTGCTGGGCCGGGCCAACCTGGAAAACGGCGACCCGGCAATGGCCCTGGCGGCCACTTTGCGGGCGATCGACTTGTGCCAGGCGGACGGTTTTGATCCGGTCCTGGTTCCTGTGCAGCGAATCTGGTGGGAGCATGCCCGCGCGTTGAAGGCCGCTAAAAACGGCCCGGCCGCCCAGGCGGCCCTTGAGCGCGCCTACGATGAGCTCCTGGAGCAGGCCAAAGTCCTGGAAGTCCCCTACCGGCGGACTTACCTGGGCCAGGTGCCCTCCAACCGCGAACTGCTGCAGGGCTGGCTCAAGGCCGGGTTAAGGCACAAACTGCCGCCGGATCGCCCATACGCCCACCTGGCTGCCGGGGAGGTGGATAAGCCTGATCCGTTCAGGCGGTTGGCGGAGAGCGGCCTGCGCCTGAACCGGCTGCGCACCGCCGATGAGATCCGGGCTTATGTGGTGGAAGAGACGGCCGAATTGATTGGCGCAGAGCAGGTGCTGTTGATCCTGGGCGAGGCGGAGCGCCTGGAGGTCGCGGACGCGCTGGTCCCGCCTGGCGAAGACGCGCAGGAGCTGTTCCGCTCCGTGCGCGTCTTGCTCGCGCAGGCCCACGACACCCGTGCGGCGGTCCTGGTGAGCCAGTCTTCCGGCCAGGGCGCTAATGGAAACGGGCCTGGCCAAACCAGCATCCTGATTGCCCCGCTGCTGGCCCAGGACCGGCGCCTGGGTTACCTGTGCGCCGGCCTGGATGGCCTGTTCGGCGCCTTCGACGACCTGGACCGCGAGGCGCTGGAAACGCTGGCCGGCCAGGCTGCCGGAGCCTTGGAGGTTGCACAGGGCATCCGCAAGCTGGAGCAAAGCCTGGCCGAAAGGTCTCAGGAATTGCAGGACCGGGCCAACGAACTGCAAATCATCAACTCGATCCAGCAGGGGCTGGCCGCCGCGCTGGACTTTCACGCCATCATCGAGCTGGTGGGGAATAAATTACGCGAAATATTCCACTCCAACGACATATCGATCTCTTTGTACGATGCCGAGACCAACCGGATGGCGATGCCGTATTTCTATGAGGAGGGCAAGCGTTACCCCATCGAGACGGTGCCGCTTACCTCGGGGTTGACGGCTCACATCATCCACACGCGCGAACCGCTGATGATCAACGAGCATCAGGCCGAGTGGAGCAAAAAGCTGGACGCCCGGGCCATCGGCGATCTGACCAGCAATACCGACCTGGACCAACAGAGCTACCTGGGTGTGCCTATCCTGAAGGGAGATAAAGCGGTTGGGGTGGTGGCCCTGTATGAAAACCGCATCCATGCGTTTACCGAAACGCAGTTGAACCTGTTGGTGACCCTGTCCTCGGCGATGGGGATTGCCCTGGACAACGCCCGCCTGTTCGACGAGACCCAGCGCCTGCTCAAGGAAACCGAGCAGCGCAACGCCGAGCTGGCGATTATCAACAGCGTGCAGAGTTCGCTGGCGGCCAAGCTGGATATGCAGGGCATTTACGACGCGATCGGCGACAAGATCAGCGAGATTTTCGGGGCGGATACGGCTTATATCGCCTTTCACGATGTGGAAAATAATTTGATCGTTGCGCCTTGTTATGTGGATAAAGGGGTGCATCTTTCCTTTAAAAGCCGCCCATACCGGCGCGGCATGACCGAGTTCGTGATCGAAACGGCGAAACCTTTATTGTTGGGCACCGCCATGGAAGCCGATCGCATTGGCGCATTTAATGTAGCCTCCCCCGGCTCTGCCAGAGATTTGAACGAATCTTTCCTGGCCGTGCCGATCTTCCGCAACGGGGTAGCGACCGGGGTAGCCAGCGTGCAAAGCTACCGCCAGCACGCCTATAGCCAAAATGATCTGCGCCTGTTAACTACTCTCTCCAATACCATGAGTGTGGCCCTGGAGAACGCCCGGCTCTTCAACGAAACCCAGCGCCTGCTCAAAGAGACCGAGGAACGCGCCCAGGAGCTGGCCGCCATCAGCATGGTCAGCCAGGCGCTGGTGGCCGAGCCCAACCTGGACAAGATGATCCGGCTCATCGGCGACCAGATGGTGGAGATCTTCCACGCGGATATCGTCTATGTGGCCCTGCTCGACCCGCGCACC
The DNA here is from genome assembly GCA_963704755.1 of uncultured Chloroflexia bacterium. Lineage (GTDB taxonomy): Bacteria > Chloroflexota > Anaerolineae > Anaerolineales > Anaerolineaceae > Bellilinea. The sequence goes on along the minus strand of OY969938.1, from coordinate 1,804,706 downwards.
AACCTGATCCACTTCCCCTTCCAGACCGGCGAGGAATTTGCTTCGCTCAAAATGGGCGAGGGGCTGACCAGCAAGATCATCCAATCCGGCAAGCCGCTGCTGATCAACAAGGATATCGACGAACGGCGCAAACAACTGGGCACCACTTTGATGGGTATTGGGGCTTTATCTTACCTGGGTGTTCCGATCATGGCCGGCAAGGAGGCCATCGGCGTTTTGAGCGTGCAGAGCACCACCACCGAGGACGTGTTCGACGACGACGACCTGCGCCTGCTGACGACCATCGCCGCCAATACCGGGGCAGCCATCCAGACCGCCCGGCTGTACTCCGAAACCCAGCGCCGGGCCCAAGAAATGGCCACCCTGGCCGAGATCGGCAACGACATCGCTGCTTCGCGCGAACTGGAGCCGGTGCTCGAGCGGATTGCGGCCCATGCCAAGAACATTCTCAACGTCAATGACATCGCCATCTACCTGCGCGAGGCCAACAGCGATATTTTTCACGCACCGGTGGTGCTAGGCAGGTATATCGAAGAAATTAAAGCTTCTATCATCCAAATGGGGGAGGGAATTACCGGCAGTATAGCCCAGAGCGGGATCGCCGAATTCGTCAATGACCCCATCCACGACCCGCGCACGGTCCACATTCCCGGTACCCCCGAAGAGGACGAGGAAAAGGAAGGCTTGATGTCGGCGCCACTCATCTCGCGCGGGCAGATTATCGGCCTGATCACCGTCTGGCGGAGCTGGTCGGAAGGGGCTTTCACCCAACCCGACCTGGATTTCATCGTCAGCGTAGCTCGCCAGACCGCCATCGCCATCGAAAGCGCCCGACTGTACCTGGAAACGCAGCGGCGCGCCCGTGAAATGTCGGCCCTGGTGGACGTGGGCCGGGAAATATCGGCCAGCCTGGATGCCTCGACCGTCCTGGAAAGGATCGCCACCTACGCGCGCGATTTGCTCAACGGTGATTTGAGCGCCCTTTACCTGGTAGATGAGGGCGGCACGGCTCTGAAAGCCGTCACCGCGATCGGGTCCGAAGCCGAGCAGGTCCTCAAAGATCCGATTTACATTGGACAGGGAATTTTGGGTGATGTGGCCAGTAAAAAAGCCGGCGAAATTGTCAACAATACCCTGCAAGACCCGCGCGCGATGCGTGTCCCGGATACAGAGGACTATGATGACGAGAACTTGCTGGCCACACCGCTGCTGGATCATGAGCGGTTGAAAGGCCTGATGACCGTCTGGCGCAGGGGCAAGGGCGCTGAGTTCAGTGAGACCGAGCTGGAATTCTTGAGCATCCTTTCCCGCCAGGCCATTATCGCCATCCAGAACGCCAATTTGTTCGCCGAATCGCTCAAGGCCCGCGAGGAGGCCGAAGCGGCCAATAATTCCAAGAGCGCCTTTTTGGCCACCATGAGCCACGAAATCCGCACCCCGATGAACGCGGTGATCGGCATGAGCGGGCTGCTGCTGGACACGCAACTGACCGCGGACCAGCGCGAATTCGCCGAGATTATCCGCAACAGCGGCGACGCGCTGCTGACCATCATCAACGACATCCTGGATTTTTCCAAGATCGAGGCCGGTATGATGGAAATCGAGGACCTGCCTTTTGACCTGCGCGATTGCATCGAGGCCGCGTTGGATTTAGTCAAGCTGCGCACGGCCGAAAAGGGGGTGGAGCTGGCCTACCAGATGGACGCCGAAGTGCCGGCCGTCATCCGCGGCGACGTCAATCGCCTGCGCCAGGTGCTGCTCAACCTGCTCAGCAACGCGGCCAAATTTACCGAGAAAGGCGAGATCGAGCTGACCGTGCGGAACGGCCCGGCGGCGGAGGGCGATGTGCACAGGCAGGAGATCCATTTTGCCGTGCGCGACACCGGCATCGGCATCCCGGCTGACCGGCTGGGGCGCCTGTTCCAGTCTTTCAGCCAGGTGGACGCCTCCACCTCACGCAAGTACGGCGGCACCGGCCTGGGGCTGGCCATCAGCAAACGCCTGTGCGAGATCATGGGCGGCAGCATGTGGGTGGAGAGCGAAGTTGGCCAGGGCTCGACCTTCCACTTTACCATCCGAGTCGCGGCCGAGCCGGGCGGGCGGCGTTCCCGGCCGCCGGAACCGCTGGACTTCAACCAAAAACGGCTGCTGGTGGTGGACGATAACGATACCAACCGGCGCATTTTATCCCTGCAAGCCCAGGCCTGGGGTATCCTGGTCTGCGATACGGCTTCGCCTGGCGAGGCGCTCACCTGGATCCGCCAGGGCCAACCCTTCGACCTGGTGATCACCGATCTGCAGATGCCCGAAATGGATGGGATCGCTTTTGCGCGCGAAATCCGGCGGCTGCGCGGACCGGAACTGCTGCCGCTGGTGCTGTTCTCGTCGATGGGCGGGCGCGAAGCCGGAGTGCCGGCCGGGCTGTTCGAGGCGACTTTGATGAAACCATTGCGCCCATCGGCGCTGCTGGATACCCTGGTGGTCATCTTTGGTAACCGGCCGGTAAAGGCCAGCGTTCAGCCGACCCAGCCGCAAACCGAGGCCGACCCGCAGATGGCCCTGCTGCACCCGCTGCGCATTTTGCTGGCCGAAGACATTGTGGTCAACCAGAAACTGGCCCTGCGTTACCTTTCCAAGCTGGGCTACCGCGCGGACGTGGCCGCCAACGGCCTGGAGGCGATCCAGGCGCTGGAACGCCAGCCGTACGACCTGATTTTGATGGATGTGCAGATGCCGGAGATGGACGGCCTGGAGGCCTCGCGGCGGATTTGCGCCCAATGGCCGCCGGAAAACCGCCCGGTCATTGTGGCTATGACGGCCAACGCCATGCAAGGCGACCGGGAAATGTGCCTGGCGGCGGGCATGGACGATTACATCAGCAAACCGATTCGGATGGAAGAACTGATCGCGGCCTTGCTGAGGGCTGCGACCGGAAAGCGGGGTTCGCATGCTTGAAAACAACCTGATCGATCGGGTGGTGTTCGAAGAACTTAAACAGGAGGTCGGGCTTGATTTTGTGATCGAATTGGTGGATACCTACCGCGAGGAAACGCCCGCGCTGATCGCGCAGTTGCAGCAGGCCGTGGCCGCCAATGACGCCGACGGCGTCCGCCGGGCCGCCCACGCGATCAAATCCTCCAGCAACAATTTCGGCGCCCTGCACCTGGGCAGCCTGGCCCAGGAGATCGAGACCCTGGGAAAAGAAGGCCGCCTGGCCGGTATTGCGCAGAAGGCCGCGGACTTATCCTCTGAATACGACCTGATCCAGGACGCGCTGCTGAAGCTGAGCCATGCCTGAATCTGAACGGGGGCAGCCTGCTGGTGGTCGATGACGTCAAGACCAACCGGCTTTTGCTGGGCCGCTACCTGGAATTGCAGGGCCACCGGGTGATGTATGCCGAAAATGGCCGGCAGGCGCTGGAACTGCTGCGCTCCTGCCCGGTGGAATTGATGCTGCTGGATATCGAGATGCCCGAAATGAACGGCTACAGCGTGCTCGAGCAGGTGCTGGCCGACCCGCGGCTGCGCGATACGCCCGTGATCATCACCTCGGCGCTGGAAGAAATGGACAGCGTGGTCAAGTGCATCCAGATGGGGGCCGAGGATTACCTGACCAAGCCGGTGGACCAGGTGCTGCTCAAAGCGCGCATCGATGCCAGCCTGGAAAAGAAGCGCCTGCGTGACCGGCAGCGCGATTTGCTGCGCAAAATGGAAATCGAGCTGGATTTTGCCCGGCAGATCCAGCGTAGCATGCTGCCCGAATCGGCGCCAAGCCTGCCCGGTTACGACCTGGGGGCTTTGATGGAGCCGGCCCGCGCCGTGGGCGGAGATTTTTACGAGTTTCTCGATTTCGGCCGCGGCCGCACGGCGATTATTTTGGGAGACGTGTCCGATAAAGGCGTGCCGGCGGCCTTGTTCATGGCGCTGACCTTCAGCCTGATCCATGCCGAGGCCGACCCCGATTGCAGCCCGCGGGAGGTGCTGGAACGGGTCAATCGCTACCTGGTGAATATGAATGCTGCGGACATGTTCGTGACCCTGTTTTTCGGCATTCTGGATGGCCCCAGCGGGACGTTCGACTACGCCCGCGCCGGGCACCCCGCGCCGGTCTTGCTGGGCGGCGACGGCCGGCCGCTGGCGGTAAAACCCGGCCCTGGGGCGGCCCTGGGGGTGTTCGATGACCTGGTGCTGGACGAAAACCGGATCACACTGGAGGAGGGCGGGGTAATGCTGCTCTTCAGCGACTGCCTGACCGAGTTGATCCATGGAGACGGGCATTCCTTTGGCGGCGAGCGCATCGTGGAACAACTGGTGCGCCTGCGCGAGAGATCGGCGGGAGAAATCTGCCAGGAATTGTGGCAGTCGTTACAGGCCTTTACCGGGGATGCCGTTCAACAGGACGATTTTACGGCTGTGGTAATTAAGAAGAATGGCAAGACGGAATGAGCACAGATTTGGCCCGGCGATTAGAGCCCGTTGGCCATATGGTAATACAGATCATTCCAGCGTAATTCTTTCTTGAATTCATCCACGCAGGTGTTCTCGTCGATTTGCAGGTATTCCATCCCGGCAATCTCGGCAAAATCGCGTAGATGCTCGGCCGTAACTGCGTAGCTGAAGCTCGTGTGGTGAGCCCCGCCGGCGTAGATCCAGGCCGTCGCCGCGGTCTTCAGGTTGGGGCGCGGCAGCCAAAGCGCATGGGCTACCGGCAGTTTGGAAAGCGGTGCATCCGCAGGGACGATATCGATCAGGTTGGCCACCAGCCGGAAGCGCAGGCCCATATCCATGATGGAGGCAGCGATCGCCGGCCCGAGGTTGGCATCGAAGATCAAGCGCAACGGATCGTCTTTCCCGCCGATGGAAAGTGGTTGGATATCCAGGCGGGGCCGGGATGCGGCAATCGATTCGCAGACTTCGAGCATGTGTGCTCCGAGCACCTTGTCGCCGGAGGCGGAAAAATGGTAGGTGTAATCCTCCATGAAGCTGACGCCGCCCTTCAACCCGGCACTCATGACCTTCATGGCGCGCACCAACGCAGAGGTCTTCCAATCGCCTTCGGCGCCAAAGCCGTAGCCATCGCGCATCAATCGCTGTACGGCCAGTCCAGGGAGCTGGACCAGGCCGTGTAAATCTTCAAACGTGGTGGTAAAGGCGTTGAAATCCCCGGCCGAAAGGAAATTCCGCAGGCCGACTTCCATCCGGGCTCCCCACTTCAGGGAGTCGAATTTTTCACCGGTGGGCTGTAAGGCGGGGACAACGTCGTATTCGTCCAGGTAGGCCTGGACCATGCGGTCGGTTTCGGCATCCGAGACCTGGTCTACCGCATCGACAAGGTCACCAATCCCGTAGCCCAACACATCGTAACCGAACCTGATTTGGGCTTCTACTTTATCCCCTTCCGTGACGGCCACGTCGCGCATATTATCGCCGAAGCGGGCAATTTTTGATCCTTGTGAGTTGGCCCAGGCGCAGGCAGCCCGGGTCCAGGTACCGATGCTATTTTGAACGTCCTGGTCGTGCCAGTAGCCAACAACCACTTTGCGATTCAGCCGCATGCGGCTGCCAATAAAGCCGAATTCGCGGTCCCCGTGCGCGGACTGGTTCAGGTTCATGAAATCCATATCGATCTCGGACCAGGGGATTTCGCGATTGTATTGGGTGTGCAAATGTAAAAATGGTTTCTTGAGGATGCTCAAGCCGGCGATCCACATTTTTGCCGGAGAGAACGTGTGCATCCAGGTAATGATCCCCACGCAGGAATCCGCTGCGTTTGCTTCCAGGCATAATTTATAGATTTCTTCCGATGTGGTTACCACTGGTTTATAAATGACCTGGGCAGGGATATGAATAGAATCGCTCAAAAATGCTGCGATTTCGCGGGAATGGTCGGCCACGGATTCGAGTGTTTTGGGTCCGTACAAATGCTGGCTGCCGGTTACAAACCAGACTTCACAATGAGTTAAATCGATCATAATGATCTCTCCTGAGGAGTAAAACTGATAAATTTGATTAGTGGTCACTACTCAAGTACGTGGTAGAAATTCCCTGATTTGCGGTTCTTTCTGGTCAGCCTGAGTGGTCACGTTTAGATTCGATATCGGGATAATGGATTTTGATTTTTCAAAATTATTGTCCGTAAACATGGGTGTAGCGGTAATGCAATTTTTCTACATCTTCCAATGGAATTTCCTCCGGAATGCCAATTTGCAGGGCCAGCCAAACTGTTTTGGCATTATCTTCGGTCATTACCGCGGCTTTGACGGCGGATTTCGCATCCTTGCCGATGGTGAACACCCCGTGGTTCTTGAGTAAAATTGCGCTCGAATTTCCAATTCCTTCGATCACAACCTTGCCTATCGCGTCGTCGCCGATCAGGGCGAAACCACCACAGGGGATCGGCCCGCCGAACTCGTCGGCGATAGCCGTCAATACCACCGGAATGGGGCGATTCACCGCCGCAAAGGCTGTGGCATAAGCCGAATGGGTATGTACCACCCCGGCTACGTCCGGGCGATGTTTGTAGATGTAGAGGTGGCTGGCCATATCGGAGGAGGGCTTAAAGTCACCTTCCACCACGGCACCCTCCGGGTCGACGACGACCATGTGCTCTGGGCGCAAATCGTCATAGCGCACCCCGGAGGCTTTGATGACAACCAGCCCGGTCTCGGCATCGCGTGCGCTGATATTCCCGCCGGTCCATACCACCAGGTTATTCTTGGGTAGTTCGAGATGTAACTGGACAAGTTCTTCTTTTAGTTTTTCAAGCATATTTATCTCCAGAGATTAGATAACGAGAGAGTAGATGATTGGTTGTGAATGGATAACTATTCTCTACTCTCTCTTTTCTAATTTCCTACCTTTTCAGCACATCTACAGCGGCTCTTTCGAGGACGAGCCCTATTTGGTAGCGTTCCATGAATGCCGTGAAGCTGTCGATATCTTTCTGGTTGGGGACGATCGTGGTGCCATTTTCCCCGGCAAAGACTCTATCGGAGAGGTAGGCTTCCAGGGGTTCTTTCTCCGATTTGAAGCGCATGTAGGCAGCCAGCAGGGCGATGCCCCAGGCGCCGCCTTCGCCGGCCGTTTCCATCACCGAAACGGGGACGTTCATAGCCGCCGCCATGATCCTCTGGCCAACTTCCCTGGTTTTAAAGAACCCGCCGTGGCCGAGGACCTGGTCGATCTTCACTTGCTCCTGTTTAAGCAGAATATCCAGGCCGATCTTCAAGGTGCCGAGCGCCGAGAACAGGTGCATCCGCATGAAGTTCGCAAGGGTGAAACGGCTTTCGGGGGTACGGACGAACAGAGGACGTCCTTCTTCCAGGTGGGTGATGGGTTCGCCCGAGAAATAGTTGTAAGCCAGGAGCTTGCCGCAATCTTCATCGCCCTCGAGCCCCTTCTGATAGAGCAATTCGAACAGCCTGGATTCCTCGATCTTTACACCCAGTGCGGTCGTAAATTCTTGGAACAGGTCGACCCAGGCGTTGAGATCGGAGGTGCAGTTGTTCGCATGGACCATGGCGACCGGCTTGCCGGTGGGCGTCGTCACCATGTCGATCTCGGGATACAGCTTCGACAGGGCTTTCTCCAAAACGATCATGGCAAACACGGATGTCCCGGCCGATACATTGCAGGTTCGTTCTGCAACGCTGTTGGTCGCGACCATGCCTGTGCCTGCATCGCCTTCGGGCGGGCAGAGTGGTATCCCGGCTTGCAGTTCGCCGGAGGGGTCGAGCAGCTTTGCTCCTGCTTCGGTCAGAACACCGGCGGAATCACCGGCGAGAAGAACCTCGGGCAGGATGTCCGCGAGTTTCCAGGGCAGCTTTTCTGCGGCGATCCGTTCGTTGAACAGGCGCAGCATGTGCTGATCGTAGTCGTTGGTCAGGCTGTCGATGGGGAACATACCGGATGCTTCGCCGACGCCCAGCACCTTTTGTCCGGTCAGTTTCCAGTGGACATAACCCGCCAGGGTGGTCAGAAAGCTGATTTGCTGGATGTGAGATTCCTTGTTCAATATCGCCTGATACAGGTGGGCAATACTCCACCGCTGGGGAATATTGAATTGGAACAGGTCCGTGAGCTCTTTTGAAGCCTGTTCAGTGGTGGTGTTTCGCCAGGTTCGAAATGGTACCAGTTGGTTCCCGTTCTGGTCGAAGGCCATATACCCATGCATCATGGCGCTGAATCCGATGGCGCCAAGGGTCTTGAGCGATGTGGCGTATTTCTCAAAAACCTCGCTCTTGAGCATCCGGTAGCTTGCCTGTAAGCCTGTCCAAACATCTTCGAGGCTATAGGTCCAAATACCGTCTTCGTACCGGTTTTCCCATTCGTAACTACCCGATGCAATGGGCGTATGATCTTCGCTGATCAGTACGGCCTTGATCCGCGTTGAGCCGAACTCGATGCCAAGAACGGTCGATCCACTCGCAATTGCCTTTTGAATATCGTTTTGAACTCATTTTCATCTTCCTTGATCCGAAGTCGATTTGTCAAAATACGCCATTATTTCTCGAGGATGGCCGGCCGTTTAATCCATTGCCTGCCAATTTGTATTTCCGTGGTTGGCCAATCTTTCATCTCTGTCAAAATTTCGTTGGAATTCTCGTGCACCAGAATTGTGTCTTCCGACTTTGTACCGGCGATCGAAGGATTCCAGGCATAGGCCTGGCCAGGGACAACCGGCTGGGTAGATGAAGGTGCCGCTGTAATTTCGCGCGGTTCATACCCTGCCATTCCGCCCTGGTGATGAAGCTTCCATTCATCAGGGTAGCCGAATGACGCGTAAGCGGATTGGGCCTGATGGAACACGTCGCCCAGGGTCGCACCGGGACGAGTCGCCGCAATCATAGCCGCGTCAATTTTGGCGACGGCTTCGGCTTTGCGGCGTACCTCGGCCGGCATGGGCCCGAAATGGACCAGGCGGCTGAGCGAACAGATCAATCCCCATTTACGCCCGCACAGAATGAGCATGGCGTACCGTTGCAGCTTTTTCGAGCCGGGCAAAGGATGGCGATAGGCAAAGATGCGCTCATCGGTCGAGATCAAGTTAACGATGGCTTGCACGCCCCGGCTTTCGACTGCCCTTGAAAGCAATCCCGCAATTTCGTATTCGGTCAAACCGGGCCGCAAAAACTCGATCGCCTCTCGCATGCCTTCGGCGCATAATTTAGCCAGGGCCCGGAACCGGTCCCCCTCTTCTTGGGTCAAGTCAAAGCGCAAGGCAGCAATTTCTGCGGCTAATTCTTTTGCATTTGGGAAGCAGCTATCCGCCCCTAATTTCAGCCCGCGGGTCAGTGCAGAGACGTTGTCTTTGCGTTCATACCAGGGGGAGGTCACAAATTCCCAGCCTTGATCGGCCAGGCCCTCTTCCTGCATCAAGCGGGGGGCTTCGATATTATCGGTCAGGACAAATCGCCCGGCCGGCGTGATCAGCAGACTGGCGTTGCCAAATGTATCCGCGGTATTGATGTAGCAGGATGCGCCGCAGGTTGCCCAGGCAAAATTACTGTACCGTTGGAGCAGGAGCGCATCCAGCCCGGTACGGGCGAGCAGCCCATGGATGCGCTCCTCTTTGAGATTGATTTCTAGCTTGACCGTGGTTTGATTTGATCCCATGCCTCTACCCTTGAAGATTCTTTCGTGGCCGGCAAGAGAGAAGTACAGACCGCACTCCCGGCTTGCTTATGAGTGTTTCTTCCTGATTGTGAATATGCTCTGAATCCCGATGGCGAGTAAGGTGAGTAAGCCAACACCAATGCGGGTCCACCACGAGCTCAATGTGCCATTGAACTGCAGAATGGACACAATGGTGCCGTGGATCATTACACCAAACAAGGTGCCAATCACATTCCCGATACCGCCAAATAGCGAGGTTCCTCCAATTACGATAGCGGCAATTGAGTCCAGCTCCATGCCGGTCGCAAACTGTCCATAACCGGCCAGCAGTGACATGCTGAAGACAATCCCTGCCAGAGCCGAACACAGGCCGCTGAAGGCATAAACCATAATCTTTGTGCGCGCGACCGACAGGCCCATCAGGATTGCGGATTGCTCATTATTGCCCATAGCGTAGATCGTGCGCCCAAAGCGGGTGAAAAAGCTCAGGTAAATCGCCACCACCAACATGATGGGACCCACCAAAGCTGTAGGATAGACATACGCTTTTTCGAAGAAGGGGATATAGATGGGGGTCAAGGCCAGTTTCTTGTAAACCGGATCCGTAATCGTTACCGAGGTCAGGCTGATGATGTAGGCCATCCCGCGGGCGAAGAAAAGGCCCATCAGCGTGGCGATGAACGGCTGTACCTTGAGCGTTTGAATGATCCAGCCCATCAGGCCCCCGAACGCAACCCCTATCACGATCATCAAAGGAATGACGATGTACGGGCTTACGCCGAGCCGGAGCAGTGCGGCTGAGGCTGTGCTGACCAGGGCAATCATTCCACCCACCGAAAGGTCAATCCCACCCCCACCGCTCAGGATCACCATCGTCATCCCAATCGAAACCAGCAACAGGCTGTTGTCATTGATGAACAGATTGAAAAACACCTGTGGCTTCTGCATGGTGGGGTACAGTTGACCGCCAACAAAATAAGCCAGGAGGAAGACCGCAAAGGTCAGGAGGAGTGGGCCAAAACGCAAAAAGAATATTTTAGTTCGTTGTGCCATGCTGAGATCCTCTTCGCTCGAATATTCGATTCATCAAACGGCGGGAGTAATCGGAGTAGAGCAGGATAACCAGCAAGACCAACACTGCCTTTGCAGCTAACAAGGCATTGGCCGGTACACCCAGGCTATAAACCGTGACCGTGAAAGTCCAGATAACGACCGCGCCTATTGCGCTGGCGAGCATGGAAAACCGCCCGCCGGTCATCAGGGTCCCGCCCATGACGACTGCCAGGATGGCGTCTAACTCATAGTTCAAGCCATTGTTGTTCCCATCTGCGCTGTGGACGTAAGAACTCAGGATCAAGCCGGCGATTGCGCCGCAAAAACCGCAGAACATATAGGCTAACAACTTGACGTTCTTTTCGTTGATGCCGCTAAAATAGGTCGATTTGGCATTCAGTCCAACCGACTCGATGAACAGGCCGATGGCTGTCTTTCGCACCAGAATCCAACCCAGGACCAGGACTAAAGCGACGATATAAATCGAGACGGGCAGGCCGAGGATAAAGCCATTTCCAAACCAGAAATAGGGCGAGTAGTAAATCGTCATGATTTGCCCGTTGGTGATCAACTGGGCGATTCCGCGACCGGCAACCATCAGAATCAAGGTGGCAACCATGGGCTGGATCTTTGCCCTGGAAACGAGTATGCCATTCCATAACCCGCAGAGTGTACCGGCTGCCAAATCGGCCAGGACGATGAGCGCCAGCGGAGTGTTTGTCGCGTCGCGGGTCAGAATCTGGTTCGAGATCAATTGATTGCCCAGCGCGGGATTGATCAGGACTGCCCCCATGGCTGCCGAGATCGCGATCACGGCTCCGACAGAGAGGTCGATACCGCCCGTGGCAATCACCAAAGTCATACCAATGGCCACCAGCATGAGCGGCGCCCCATTGTTGAAGATATCGATGAGGTTGCCGTACAAATGATTTCCGTACACAGGATCTTGAATGATGCCGAGTTTGAAGAAACTTGGTTCAACGATGGCGTCAAATACCAGGATCAGGATCCAAGCCGTCAACGGCCAGAATAACCGGTTTTCGCGGATGCGCTTAAAGAAATTCTGTTTCATGATTCTCCTGCCATGGTATGAATCAGGGTCTGGTCGTCCACACCGCCGGGATATTCAGCGACCTTTTTGCGGTCACGCATCACCGCAATCCGGTCGCTAATACGAAGCACTTCTTCCATCTCAGAGGAGATGAACACACACGATTTTCCCTCCTCTGCCAGTTCCAATACCAGTTTTTGAATCTCTGTTTTGGCGCCCACGTCGATACCTCGGGTGGGTTCATCCAAAATCAAAACTTTTGGATCCGTTGCAAGCCAGCGAGCAAGGATGACCTTCTGTTGATTACCACCGCTTAAATTCTTTACCAGTTGATCAGGTGAAGGGGTGACGATTCCCAATAATTTAATATACTTCTCGGCAATTTCATCCTGCTTGGGCCTGGACATGAATTTGAACCAGCCATAGCGGGCCTGCAAAGCCAGGATGATATTTTCGCGAATAGTCAAATCCCCTACGATGCCTTGTGCCTTACGGTCTTCAGGGCACAGGGCAATTCCGCGTTTCAGCGATTCGAGGGGAGAAAAACTGGTTACCTTTTCACCGGATACCTCCAACGACCCACTATCCGGAGAATCAATTCCGAAGATCAAACCGGCCATCTCGGTCCGTCCCGAGCCTAACAGGCCAGCAATTCCTAAAATCTCATGGGCATTTAATTCCAGGTCCATCGGCTCCAGCGACCCTTTCAGTCCCAGCCCCCTGGCTTCCACCACGTGTTCTTTATCTTTCTTGTCGCCCTCCAGAGATTTCTCCTTGGATATTGCATCCAACTCGATCAAACTGCGCCCCAACATTTTGGCAACCAGTTCCACGCGCGGCAGCGAGGCAGCCTCGAATGTGCCAACCAGCTTGCCGTTGCGCAGAACCGTGATCCGATCGGCAACTTGATAGACCTGATCCAGAAAATGCGTTATAAAAATAATTCCGATGCCTTCGCCCTTCAATCTATTCATAACTTCAAAGAGCAGGTTCGTTTCGTGAATATCCAGACTGGAGGTCGGTTCGTCTAAAATCAGCACTTTGGCAGACTGGACGGCCAAAGCGCGGGTAATGGCAACCATCTGTTGGATAGCGACCGAATAATTTCCCAATGGCTGGGTAACATCCACCTCAATGCCCAGTCGTTTAATTGCCTGGGAGGCCATTTCATGCGTCTTGCGCCAATCGATGGTCCCAAATCGGTATGGTTCATGCCCCAGCATGATATTTTCTGCGACGGAAATATTGGTACAGAGATTGACCTCTTGATAAACTGTACTGATGCCAAGTTCTTGAGAATGTTGTGGTGATCGTACCTGGATAATTTTCCCATTCAGTTCAATTGTGCCGGTATCAGGTTGTTCCACACCCGTCAGAACCTTGATGAGGGTTGATTTTCCAGCCCCATTTTCCCCCATCAAAGCATGAATTTCCCCCTTTCTCAGATCAAAATCGACATTCTCAAGGGCAACTACACCCGGAAAGGATTTGGAAATTGCCTTCATTACAACAACATTCTGAGTGTCTGCCATCGTATAACCTGTGTTTGTGAACAATCTATTTATCTTTTTAGGATAGAGAAGCGACAATAGTGTTTCTTGCCGCTTCTCTATCGACTAGACTAATCCACGCGCATAGGCATGGACTTTGCTCAGACAGTCAATTTTTAATATTGACGTGTCGGCAACAATTCGGCAGCGTTGTCCGGATAATAGACCGTCTCGTTGGTGAGTACTTCTTTGTCAATCGGTTGGCCATTCATGAGTTTCAGAGCCATGTCGAAGACCTGCGGTCCGAGTAAAGGATTGCATTCGACATCAGCCTGGAACCAGCCATCGACCATCGCCTGGAAACCACCGCGCGTGCCATCTACAGATACGATCTTGAGATCGCCAGGATTTACGCCAGCGGCCTTCAAGGCTTCGATACCACCAATACCCATATCGTCATTGTGGAAGAAGATACCCTGGAAGTCGGTACCGTATTTGTATTTCTGCAAGAAAGCCTGCACAACAGGGAGGGCTTCGGCGCGGGTGAAGTTACCCGTCTGGGAATCCAGGATCTTGATGTTGGAATTGAGGGCTTCGCGGAAGCCTTTTGCACGGCCAACCGCAGCGCCGGAACCGGTGGTTCCAGAGACCTCGAGGATTGCGCCGCCATCGGGCAGGAGTTTATTGAACTCTGCAGCAGCGCGTTTGCCTTCCAATTCCATATCGGAACCGATGTGAGCTGCGTATAAGGACGGATCGGCACTCACGGTGCGGTCCACAATAATCACCGGGATGCCGGCATTGTGGGCTTCGGTCAAAACAGCGTCCCAACCATCCTCAACCACTGGGGGCAGCGCGATAACGCTAACGCCCTGCTGGATGCAGGCCCGTACAGCCGAGATCTGATTTTCCTGTTTCTGCTGGGCATCGGAGAAAACCAATTGCTTGATCTTCAATTCGTCGGCTGTCTGCTTGAAGGAAGCGGTATCAGCCGTGCGCCAGTCACTTTCGGCACCAAGCTGGGGGAAGCAAAGTACCATATCGGAGTTTTGGCAATTAGGTCCGCAGGCAGCCTCACCAAACGGGGCAGATACAGCCGTATCAGCAGGTGCAGCCGGTGCGGTTGTGGGCGCGGTCGTGGCCGCGGGTTGTGCACATCCGCCGAGAACCAGCGCAATGGCTACAACGAGAAAAGCGATCGTTTTGATACGAAACATGGTCTTCTCTCCTAATAGAATTCAATTGTTTTCTTTATGGGGATCTTAGGCGTTATAATGGAGCACACGAGAGTGCCATCACAAGCATGACATTCTACTCGCCCGAAGTGCTTGCCTGGAAACGCCAATCTCTGCGCAAGCACTTCATCTTTAATTATCCAGGTTTTACATTCTGCTTATGTCGAATTCTCCTCCTTTTCCCCTACCCCTTTTTTAGCAGTGTGCTTTGACGAACGACAAGATTGGGTGGAAGTACGATGGTGCGTGGTTCGTCAGGTTCCTGTCCCCTCCAGCCCGATTTAATTATTCTGATAACTTCTTCTACGGTCAATTTTGCCTGGTTGTGTTGATCCTGCTGTATAGTGGTCAGCGGAGGGGAGAAAAAAGGGGATTTGGGAATGTTGTCAAAACCGACTACCCCGATATCTTCCGGAATTCGCAGTCCTCGCTGGTGGGCTACCTGGATCACACCGAGCGCCATTTGGTCGTTGCCGACGAAAATCGAATCCATCTGCGGGTATTGCTCAAGGATTTGCTCGAAGGCCGGAACGCCGCTCGAGGATGACCAGTTCCCTTCTGCCCAATAGGCGTCGCTTACCTCCAGCCCGTGATCGGTCAGCGCATCTTCCCACGCGGCTTTACGCTGGCGCGCTTCCCACCAGTCCATTGGTCCCGAAAGGTGGGCGATGTGTTTGTATCCCTGTTCGAGAAGGTGGGATACGGCCATCCGCCCGCCTAAGTAATTGTCTATGCAAACTACCGAACTGCCCTGGCGCGGTTCCATGGTGATATAGACAAGCGGAATATCCAGGTTCAGTGATTGACTGGCGATCCAGTCGTGATTATCCCCAATTTCAGGAACTGCCCAGATAATGCCGTCGACATGACGAGAGATAAACGCTTGAATGATCGGCGCAATATTATTGGCATGAAACCCCGGAAGTTCTTTGAGCAGGACAGAATAGCCCGCTTCTTCCGCCGCCGATGCAATACCACTTAATGTTCTCGAAGGTCCAATATAGCGCAATCCGGCCGTAGCCACGCCAAGCGTATAGCTGCGTTGCTGGATTAAACTGCGTGCCAGAGCGCTGGGTTGGTAGCCTAAATCATTGATAACTTCTTGAACCCGTTTTCGAGTTTCTGAGGAAACGTCGGGTCTCTCATTAATAACCCTTGATACAGTCTGTGTGGACACACCCGCCACAGATGCAACTTCCTTAATTGTCGCTCTCATCACCCGTTGAGACATTTTCCTCCCCGTTATCGTTCCCGTTATCGATAACGGGAACGATAACATTATAGCAAATATAATTTTAAGAGTTCAATAATCAGTTTTTGTGCGTGACTGCTCGGACTACCGGGATGAAACTCGAATTTGAGGTGTTCGCAGCGGTTAGACCCCCGCGAACACCTCAAATCCGGGGACTTTTTTACAGGAGCCTGAGAAGTTCCGTTTATTCAATTGTTAAGAATAGCGAAGCGCCAGGGCCGGCCCGTATTCGCCAAAAATCAGACTTGAAATCACCCCAAGAATCGCTAAAATAGAAAGTGGATGGGATGTACCAACCACTTTGTGAAGGTGATTAAAATGGCCGCTATTGACCGGCGCTCGCTAATTCCAATGTATTATCAACTGGCCCAGCTCTTGCGGGAGCAGATTCGGATCGGTGAATTAAAGGCGGGCGAAATCCTGCCTTCCGAACGAGCCTTGATGCAGAAATATGAATTGAGCCGCAACACAGTACGGCAGGCTTTCGATCAATTGGCCAAAGAGGGCCTGATCGTGCGGGAACTCGGGCATGGGACTTACGTATCCAAGCTGTCCAACCGCTTCAACTATATGCTGGATACCTTCTATGAAAATCGGGATTTGCTCAAGTGGGCTGGGTTCAGCCCCAGCGCAAAATATGTTTCCGCCACCGAGGTGGCAGCACCGGAAGCGGCTCGTAATGCACTCAAGCTCCCGGCGGATGCGAACGCGATTTGCCATACCATGATCTTTTACGCCGATGAGCGGCCGGCCATGTTCACCAAAGATTATTTGCCGTCCAACATGGTTGGCCAATACGACCTGTCGATTGAGGGGGAAGGCTTCATGCGCTTTCTGGATCGCGTTTCGGGCATGCACGTGGAGTATGTATTGGTCGATATTTCTTCCGTGGAAGCGATTGGAGAGGTTGCCCAGACATTTGGCTGCCCCTCCGGGACGCCGGCCTTACTGATGATGGAGACCTTTTTGGATGTCACCCAGACCAGGCCAATTGCATTTTCGATGAATTATTTCAATCGGGACGTGATTAATTTCAGACTGTTGATGCAACGAGGATAAATTTCAATGCAAGAATTCGAATATTACCGCCCGGCTTCCATCGCCGAATTATTTCCGCTGCTCGAACTGAAAGGGTTGCGCATCGTGGCCGGTGGCACCGATATCCTTCCCAGGCTGCGCCGGGGGACCTATACCGTGGACCACCTGGTCGATATCAGTCAGTTGGATGAACTGCGCTTTATCCGCGAATCCGCCGGGTATATCGAAATCGGTGCGCTGGCAACCCACGCCGACATTTTATCCTCATCCCGGCTGCAATCCGTTTCACCGGCCCTGGTCGAGGCGGTCGCGACGGTTGGCTGCCCGCAGACCCGCCAACGCGGCACATTGGGCGGAAACCTGGTCAATGGCTCGCCGGCAGCCGACACGGTTCCACCGTTGTTGGTGCTGGGTGCCGAGGTCTGCCTGGTAAGCGCCTTTGGAGAACGGAATCTTGCCCTCGAAAAATTTTTGCTCGGCCCGGGTAAAACCGGCCTGGCCGCTGGTGAATTCCTCCATTCCGTCCGTTTCAAACACCCTACTGGATCGTGGGGGATGACCTTCGCCAAGTCAGGCAAACGCAATGGGATGGCGATTGCTTTGGCCAGCGCCGCGGCTTATCTGGAGATCGATCCAGACGGGTGCATCCAGGCGGCTCGCCTGGCGCTGGGGTCGGTGGCTCCGACCGCGGTCCGGAGCCCGCGGGTTGAAGAAACGTTGCTCGGGGAAAAAGCCGGTTCGCCATTATTTTCCCGAGCCGCCCAGGCGGCAGGTGAAGACATTGCCCCCATCGACGACCTGCGCGCCAGCTCAGCCTACCGCCGGCATGTGTGCAGTATTCTCATAGCGCGTGTATTAAATGAAGCCTGGCAGCGGGCTGCTGGAGAGAGAACCAGATGAAACGAATCGAGATTAAGTTAACCATCAATAACCGGCCCTATTCCTTGAACGTTGCGGTCAACCGCACTCTTTTGGACATATTACGGGATGACCTGGGCCTGACCGGGGTCAAGGATGCCTGCGGGGGGGAAGGCGAGTGCGGCGCCTGCACGGTGCTGGTCGATGCTGTGCCGGTGAATTCCTGCATGGTACTGGCCGGCCAGCTCGAGGGCTGCCGGGTCGAGACCATCGAGGGCCTGTCTCAAAACGGTGAGTATCACCCTTTGCAGCGGGCGTTTGTCGAGGCGGGGGCGGTGCAATGCGGTTACTGCACTCCCGGGATGATTTTGGCCTCCAAAGCCCTGCTCGACCGTAACCCACACCCCAACGACGACGAAATTCGCGAGGCGCTGGCGGGCAACCTGTGCCGCTGCACCGGTTATACAAAAATAATCCAGGCCGTCCACCAGGCCGAGGAGGTTTTGAGCCATGCTTAATCGAGAAAATTATGCAGCGGACGGCCGGGAAGAAATCATCGGCAAATCTGCGATTCGCAAAGATGCCTGGAGCAAGGTCACCGGTACGGCTCAATACACGGCCGACATCCCGGCCAAAGGGCTGCGGTACACCGCCGTGGTTCGTTCGCCCCACCATCACGCCCGTATACTGAACATCGACGCCGGGGCTGCCCGCGCGATCCCCGGTGTGCTGGCCGTCATCACCGCCCGGGACGTACCCGGGGATAAAACTATCGGCTCGATTATCCCCGACCAACCGGTGCTGGCCTTCGATCGCGTGCGCCATATCGGTGAACCGGTTGTTATGGTGATTGCAGAAAGCAAAGAAATCGCCCAACGCGCGGCCAGCTGTGTGCGTGTAGATTACGATCCGCTGCCGGCCGTATTCGATCCGCGCGCGGCCTTGCAAGCGGATGCGCCTCAGGTGCAGGATAGCGGCAATCTCAACGCCAGCTACGTGGTCGCCGCTGGAAATATCGAAGCGGGTTTCGCCGGGGCGGATGTGATCCTGGAGGATGACTTCTCGGTTCAACGGATTTCACCCGGTTATATGGAGCCAGAAAATTCGCTGGCAAAATGGAATCCGGATGGCAGCCTGACCGTGTGGGTCAGTTCGCAAAAACCATTCGACGATCAGCAGACCATCGCCGGTGTGTTGGCCTTACCGGTTGAGAAAATTCAGGTCATCGGCGCCATGGTAGGCGGCGCTTTCGGCGGCAAGGAGGACGCCAGTATCGCGGTACTGGCCGCACTGGCCGCTTACATCACCCACAGTACAGTGCTGGTGGCCAACGACCGTCATGAATCCTTCGTGGCCCATCCAAAAAGGCACCCGGCCCAGATCCACATCAAACTGGGCGCCAAAAATGACGGGACGCTGGTCGCCTTGCAGGGAATCGTCCATATGGACACCGGCGCATATTCGTCATTTGGCCCGGCTGTGGGCGGCTTGCTGACCGAACTGGTCCAGGGCGCCTACCGCATTCCCAACGTGGATGTGCAAACCTACGTGGTATACACGAACAGCCCTTATTCAGGCGCCATGCGTGGATTCGGCAGCCCGCAGGCGCACTTCGCCATCGAAAGCAGCCTGGACATGCTGGCGGAACGATTGGGCATGGATCCCATCGAATTGCGCCGCAAGAATATTCTGCGGCCGGGGGATTCGCTGGCAACGCGTGTGGTGGTCGACGAAACGGCCAATAGCCTGCCGCTGTGCCTGGACGCCGTCGCCGAAGCGCGCGAAAGGCTGGGTCAAATCCCGGCCGGCCCGGGGAAAGCCAGCGGAGTGGGGTTTGCGCTGGCCATCCAATCCATGGGACTGGGTGCGAAAATACTGGACCAATCCGCTCACCGCCTGGAATGGCTGCCGGATGGCCGGGTGGCGGTGTACCTGGGCGCCCCTGATCTTGGCCAGGGCCTGACGACCGTTTCGGAACAAATGGTCGCGGCCGCCCTGGATTTGCCCTTCGACCAGGTTGTGACCGTCCCGATCGACACCCTGGTTACCCCCAACGGCGGCACCACCTGCGGCTCACGCATGACCTATCTGGCAGGCAATGCACTGCACGCCGCCGCCCAACAA
Organism: uncultured Chloroflexia bacterium; assembly: GCA_963704755.1. Taxonomy (GTDB): domain Bacteria; phylum Chloroflexota; class Anaerolineae; order Anaerolineales; family Anaerolineaceae; genus Bellilinea. Next base: position 1,784,990 of record OY969938.1, on the reverse strand, counting down.
CTGCGCCAGAATTTAATCACGGCGGCGGCCCAACGATTGCAGGTCTCCCCGGACGATCTCGGCTATCGCCGCGGTGAAATCATCGACCTCAATGGCCGGCGCTATGCAGCCAGCGAATTCTCCAGCCGGGCAGCCGAAGATAATCAACCCATTCAGGCCCAGGCAACCGCGACCTTCCCTTACCCGGAAGAGACCACCCCGCAGCATTTACCGATCGGTATGCCCCACGTCAAATTCACTTTTGCCGCCCAGGTTGCGCGGGTAGAGGTGGATCCGCTTTTAGGGACGATTCAGGTCAAACAATTCGAAGCCATCCATGACGTCGGGAGAGTAATCAACCGGGCGGCAACGGAAGGCCAGATCGAGGGCGGCATTTCGATGGGGATCGGATACGCCCTGTACGAAGACATGCCGTTAAAGGATAACCAAAAATGGGTGGATAGTTTTAGCGAATACCTGCTGCCCACCACCCGCGACATGCCGGAACAAATCAAAATCACCTTGCTGGAAATTCCAGAAAAGACCGGCCCATATGGTGTCAAAGGCGTGGCGGAAATTGCCGTACCGGCTGCCGCGCCGGCCATTGCCAACGCCGTATTTGCCGCCAGTGGTAAGCGGATTAAGAATCTGCCTATTTCGGCAGAGAAAGTGGCCGGGATCGATTAAATGAAAATACATCCATCGCCCTAAATTTTTTCGAGAATTTCAGCGGTGGAAATTTGTTCGGCTAAAGAGTAGAAATCCGCTCGGTTGGATTTCTTGGCCAGGGCGGGGCAATCCGGGAGCCTGCCGGGATTTTTACGTGGGAGAATTCGAAATTTTTTGAATCGCTTTGCGATTCCTGAAATCATCATATTCGGGCAGTAGGCGATCGTATTCCTCATCCATCAGCGGCGAGGAGATCATGAAATCGGCGGTTGCCCGGTTACAGGCGATCGGAATGTTCCACACCACGGCCATTCGTAGAAGTGCTTTTACGTCCGGGTCATGGGACATCGAACTCGAGCGGATCCCAGAAGAAAATCAAAAAGTCGATGTCACCTACCACGATTTTGGCCCCGATTTGTTGATCTCCACCGAGCGGTCCGCTCTCGAGCTTTTGAATGGGGAAACCGAGCTCGCGCTCTAATAACGCTCCGGTGGTGCCGGTGGCGTAAACAGTATGGTGGGCAAGCAGGTCACGATTGAATTTGGCCCACTCGACCAGGTCGGGCTTTTTGTTATCGTGCGCGACCAGGGCTATTTTCTTGTTGCGTTCGATGGGTATTTTCTTCTGTTCCATTTGATCTCCTTGTTCGAGGCTATCTTTTGGAGCCTCTCCCTTGATCAATTGTTTGTGGCAGGGCAGATGGCAACTTATTTTGAAACCGATCTCTGACCTTAGCAGCAATTTGATGATCGGTCATCCGGTCGACAGTATCCACACCTACGATACGGTCTCCAAGGTTATCGCGCTTCAGGCAATTTTCAAGTTCGATTTTTGCCTCGCCAGGGCCAAATATCCAAATAGAATCGGCTTCACGGATAAGGGAGATAACTCCTTCATAGTATTTGCCAAGGTGGTTCCCAAATCGCCGGTCCATCATATCTTCTGCCGTTGAGCCTTCGGATGTGTTGGGGGTTTTAGCATTCTTGCCACTTGAGGATTGAAGGCGCTTCTCGATGTTCGATTTTACTTCTAGAATCGCTTCCGTTTCTTCTTGGATGGTGACCATCACCGTTTTGTTGCGATCAATCCATAAACCCACTTCTCTTTTCATGATTTTACTCCTTGAAAACTTACACGAACAGGCGAATAAAATTGGATCTACTCAGCTTATTGAAAAAGGTCCAGGCTGGATAGGGCAGTCCCCTTAAAGTTTAATCCATTCCTGTGCCCCGACTATTTGGGACCAGGATTTCCGAGAGCGGGCTTCGCGTGGTGGGTACCCAGTGACTTGTTGGTGATGTAGAACTGCCTTAGAAGCCTTTGCAATTCGTCCACCGCCTTCTCGTTGGTGTAACCATACCGGACCTTAAGCATGGCAAGTAACCGTTCGCGTTTGGCCTTACCCTCGGATTGATTCTCGAAATTATATTTTCTTGGCATCCAATAGGCCTTTCTGAGGGTTTGATGACGATGCATCCTGTAAAATCTGCTGGGGGCAGAATTTTTCTACAATAGCATGGTAATCGAAAAGACCTATCTATGTCCCGGATACGACCTATTAAATATCTATAAATTTTCTCCTGGCGGAGAATTAACCTGGCCGAATAGCAATATGGAATAATCGAGCGCTCCAGCGGGAATATTCCGTGGCCGGCCGCTTTCCGGCCGGTTCCCCGCCGACGTCCTCCCCAAGAGAAACACGTCCCGCTTTTTCCACACCCTGGGGAAAATACTCCAGGCAGCGGAAGGGGAAAGACTCAGACCAGAATGGCCTTCTTGTGTTCACTTGACAAAAAAACAGGAACATTGCCATCGCGAAGGCAGCGTTTTTTGCTGCCTTCGCGATGACAAACCCTTTGGCCCCGATCAAGACTGGGCCGTTCTACGGCGATTTCTCGAACCCACCCGATTTCCTGACCGTCATGGGCGGCCTGCGCACCAACCTCAACCTGCAGGTGTGCGACGAGAACGACTAGCCCATCCCTGGCCTGTTCAACGTGGGCACCATGACCGGCGACTACTACGCCAACTGCTACAACTTCAACGTTGCGGGTAACAACCTGGGCGCATGCTGCCTGACCTTTGGTTACCTGACCGGGCGCGCCATCGCTACCGGCGCGATCTAAAACAAATCAGCATACAATTATGGTAAATCCCCAGGGCAAACGAGGCCCTGGGGATTTTTGTTAAATTTTCCAGGGCGGTTAATGGTTTTACCTGCTAGTCCGGGCTGGCCTGGCTCACGAAAACGGTATCGCTGCGTTCGCTGTACCCTGCCCAATACGTTTTTCCATCCACTTTGAACTCGCTCAGCATAACCGCACGCCCAATTCCCCCCATTTGTTCGATGTAGACCGTCTTGTAATCCGGAACGCGTGTGACTTTAACTTGCCCATTCACCGGTTCGCTCTTGCGGCTAAACTGTTCCAAAATCTTGGTCATCTGTAATTCGTTCATCATATCCTTTGCACAAATTATTGCCCATATAGCCAAACCTCAAAACCAATGCTGAGCTTTTTCCTGAGCCAGCAGTTAACTGTCGCCAGGCAGGCCCGGCTCGATAAAAGGACGCAGCGTCCAGGCCATTTTTTCGTGCTGCCGCATGACGCTGACAAGCTGTGCAAAGCTGCCCTGATCTTCATACAGTTCAGCACATTTCTGGGCATCTTCACGCAAATAGCGGATGAAGGCTTCGTGGTCGGCTAATATTGCCGTGGCGCCGGGAATGACTTCGGCGCTTCCGTATAATCGAGCCGTGTCGATTAATTCATCTTGATTGTGAATGGGTGAACCACCTAATATGTTTATTCGTTCCACAACCTCGAGGATAATGTGATGGATTGGATCACATTGAGCCTTGAAAAGGGCTAATAAGTCAGGCAGAACGGTTTCAGCCGGATGCTCTTCTGCGCGATGGGTTTTGGACAATAACACGGATTCATCGGCCAGAATAATATTGAGAATTTCCACTACGGACTGGCGATCGGAAGCATCCAGGCCAATGTTAGGCTGGAAAGTAACCTGTACTTTTTCATTGATATAGAAAGTAGTCCGTGGCATAAAATTCAGCTCCTTCGTTCGATGAAGAAATGTTTACAGGAGACCAGGCTTATAAACTTTGTCTTCTTTGCGAGCTTCCTGTTTCAATCTCCGTACATGGGTGCGCTGCGATTTCGTTAAATTTTTTGGTTGTAATGGTCTTTTTTGTCATCAGAAATCAATCCTACCTTCGTAATTTCCATCATACCTGACGGGGTCTATCTACGTCCTTGCGACAATCTATAAAATTCCTAAAAAACGTATCGAGCCTCTAACTACAGGCTCGATACGAAAAATTCAACTCAGACGAACATTCTGTGCAGTCTGAAGAGATTAATGCCTGTCGCGGCGACCGCCCATGGGGGCGCGTTCTTCTCTTGGCTTCGCTACGTTGACTTTAAGAGCCCGCGCGTTCAATTCTTTTGTGTCGAACATGCTGATGGCTTTCTCGGCCTCGGCCTGGTTGCTCATGGTAACGAAGGCAAAACCCTTCGACTGGCCGGTTTGGCGATCCGTGATCATATCGACTGAGGATACGGTACCAGCTTCAGTAAACATCGTGCGCAATTCTTGCTCGGTTGTCTCGAAAGACATATTTCCTACGTAAAGTTTTGTTTCCATTTTTTTCCTATACTTTCAATCAAAGGGGAATACTTGTAATACGACTTAGCTTAACCGAAAAGGTCTCCTTAAGTCCTTGAATTAACCTATTAAATTTCTATTAATTTGAGCCGGCTCGAGAGGTGATCTATCTTTACAGGAAGGCCGTTGCTTAACCTGAAGGGTGTAGAGACTCGATTACCTGAGCCTGGGGAGTTAAGTATGAAGAATATATCCCATGCCCGGCACGGTTTCGATCCGGTCGCTGTAGGCCCCCAACTTTTTGCGCAGCCGGCCCAGGTAATTGTGCAAATAATGGTTCGATCCACGGTACTCAAGGCCCCAAACCTGGGTAATCAATTCGTCGTGGGTGACAATTGCGTCTGGGTGTTGGGCCAGCTCGGCCAGGATAGCATATTCGGTGCGGGTGAGATGCAGATCCTCTTCATTAATGAACACACGGCGCTCTTCTAAATCAATTCGCAGGTCGCCTATTTGGATAATCGAATCGGGGGTTTGGGGCGCTGTATAGGAACGGCGCAGAAAGGCACGCACTCGCGCCAGTAGTTCTTCCTGCCCGAATGGTTTAGTGACGTAGTCGTCGGCGCCTGCGTCCAGTGCAGCAACTTTTAAATCCTCTTCCGAGCGGGCGCTCAACACGATAATAGGGACTTCCGACCGGGCCCGCATCCAGGCACAGATATCCACCCCGGATAAGCCCGGAAGCACCAGGTCGAGCAGCACCAGGTCGAACGGTTCGGCCTGGAAGTGAGCCATTGCCTGATGGCTGTCTTCTGCCTCACTGACGGTATAGCCGCGTTTGACCAGGTTGACCCGCACCAGCTTGCGTATATTTGGGTCGTCTTCGACGATTAAAATATTTCCCATAAATTGTTATGCTTCTTTCTGGTCAGTTCGGATGGATCCATCTTTTTTCGAGGGCTATTCCCAAAATATTCCCTCCCAGGTGAGGCAAAATCGCTGAAACGCGATCAGTCTCTTACCGGGGAGAAGTCCGGCTTATTTTAAAGGAACGAGCGGCAGGGTAAAAGAAATGGTCGTTCCTGGAGTAGTTTGTCTTTTGATCCAGATGTGGCCGCCATGGGCTTCTACCAGCCCTTTACAGATTGCCAGGCCCAACCCCGCGCCTTTACCGGCGCCATCCTCTTCGTGAATGCCTCTGCGAAAGGCTTGAAAAACGCGTTTACGTTCGGCAGGGGGTATGCCGGGGCCTAAATCGACGACACTCACCTGTACAAACTCCCTTCGTGCCCGGGCAGTGAGAATGATTTCCGTTCCGGCCGGGGTGTAAATGGCCGCGTTATGAACCAGGTTCACCAGAACCTGGGCGATCCGCTTTGCATCCGCAAAAACGGGCGGGAGATTGGCTGGGATGCGGATGGAAAATGTGTGCGATTGGGTCATGACCTTAAATTGAGGCAGCGCATCCTCGATGATCTCTTCCAGGGCGTGAGGTTCTAACTCGATCGGCAGCATCCCCGCTTCCAACCGGGAAAGATCCAGCAAGTGATCGATGAGTTCCTGGAGCCGGTTGGCCTCTTGTTCGATGGTCTGGATAAAGTCGCGCTGCTCCTCCGGCTCCCAGGTGACGTCGTCTGCCAGAAGAGTGGTGGTAAATCCTTTGATCGACGTCAATGGTGTGCGCAGCTCGTGCGAAATCATGGCCAGGAAACGGGTCTTAATCTCGTTGGCCTGCTCGGCCTCGTGGCGAGATTCCGCTTCGATTTCCAGTAATTGGAGGTTATATAAGGTAATGGTGGCTTGATCGACCAACACCTTGATATGGCGCAGTTCAATCGGATCGAAATGGGTCTCTTTGGTGAAAAACACCAAAAGGCACCCCAGCCAATTGCCCAGGGCGACCAGCGGGAAGATGGCCATGGTTTGGAATTGGGCCTGTAACAGCAGGTCCCGTACCGCGGGTGTCAGGCGCTGATCCCTGGAGATTTCCGAAACAATCACCGGTTTTAAGGGGTGGAAAAGATCCAGTGATGAAAGGTCTTCGAACAGGCCGGCTTCGTTAAGCGATTCGCTCGTATTGGGACCGGCCGGGTAGGAAACCGCGGGCCAGGAAGTAATCACCTCGACGTCCCGGGAAAGCCCACCCGGCGGCGATTCAAAAAACAGCACAAAGGCGCGTTTTGCCGTCCGCAGCTCCGAGGCCGACATCAATGTTTTGAGCACGGCTTCCGGTTTCCGCGCCAGGCTCATGCGCCGGCTGAGGGTAAATTGCTCGCGGGATCGATCCAGCGCCTTGCGCAAAGTCTGGTCGACCAGGCTTTGATCGGTGACATCCTGGGCAATGCAGACCTGGTATGAACCGGCCGGGGGTTCTTCGCAGATCAGAAATAGATGGGCCGAGATATAGCGCAGGCTGCCATCCGGCCGTAGTATCCGGTAGGACTGGTCCAGGGATTTACGGTTGAGGTCGGGGCTGGAGGACATCACTTTCACCCGGTCCTCCGGGTGAACGCTTTTAATCAGGGTTAACGGGTCGGCGTACAGACTTTCACGGCTGCGGTTCCATACTGTCTCAAAAGCCGGGCTGACATACAGGAGATTGCCACTTGTATCCTGAATCCAGATCACCTGATCGATATTTTGCAAAGCCTGTTGGATCGAAGGATAGCGTTGGAGCATGGCTTCTATATCCAATCGAAAATTTTCCTTGCCGAGCATATTGACATCCTGTAATCAGTCCTGAAAGGGCGGGCCAATCGGCGCTCGGGCGCGATAGAAGTCCTTGAAATTGAGGAATTTATTGCCCCGGCCCGGAGAAGTACAAAGTCATAGAGAAGCGATGCATCTTTATGTCGATTGAAAGGCAGTTGCTGGAGGCAGGTGGAAAGGTTTCTATCCGTGCCATCGCTGTTGGGACCTCATGAAAGAATCCAAACCCGGCTAAAATTATTCAAACGATTACGATCTCGTTAATTTAAATTATACACCAGCCGGGTAAACAATTTGTGCGGCCCGACTGGTCGGTGGGGTGGGGGAGTGGTGGAAAACTGGTGTCAGGTGTCATGGGTCAGGTAGGGTATCTTTTTGAGATGAATTCGTAACTACTCGGGTTCCTGACACAAAGTTCCATAATTCGAGGCGTTTGTCAGTCTTACATGAGTTGATACTGGATAGCCCGGCTTTCAAAGCCGGGTTCTTTGCCGGCGTTGAAGAGCGGGCTCGGTCTGGAGACCGGCCCGAACGATAGCACAAAATATGTGCTGAGAGGCAGAACTCAGTTAAACCCAAGAGAATATCGAACCTCATATGTTTGAAATTCAGGTGGTCATTAATAATGTTTCTGGTATGTAGTCTATTTTAGGTAACGTCATGGGAGGCCAACTGCAATTTTGTCGAACACCTTTCTTGCTTGAGTGTAGAAATATGACAATATTTTTATTTCTTGTTCTTTAGGCATATGATAATCTACAGGTTTCGCGTTTATTCCTTCTTTTTTGTAAGTTTTCTCAAGTGCTATCTCAAATAATTTTGGTTTTCCTTTAAATTCTGCACGTAATAAAATCAAATAAGGCTCTTTTATATTCTCGTACTCATAGGTCATGGCTGTAAAGCGATAACCGCCTTCTTCGCAAGACTTTACAAAAGGGTTCCTGCGTAAGTCGCTGCCCTCTAATATAGCCTGGCTGATACCGGACAACTAAGTCTGAGTTGCCTCTTCGATCTCCTCTTCGTCATCTGCATTCTTTGGCGGTTTCCTTAAAGTAATTCGTCTAACTTGTGAAAATCTCCAGTCGTCTTGCATTCCGGACTTTGATAACTCATCAAAAAATTGAATTGTTTGTATTTCTTTACTAAATAGAGCTTGATCAATTGTTACTAATCGATAATTCTTTCTTGCTTTGCCTTCAAACCAATCTGCCAAAGTTTGAGTATCTTGTGCTCGGTTTCCGTCTACAAGGATTTCCCACTTATTCTCATCTAGTTGTTTAATATAAAACTCAAACTCCCTTGGAATTTCACTTAAAAACTCAACTCGTCCAGGTTGTTTTTGAGTATAGCCTACATGGCTACAATAAATTTGTTCTCCTAATCCCTTCTTTTCAATAATCGCTCCCAATCTCATTTGCGATCTTTCATCTACGATATTCCCTACAGAAGCCTCCAATTCGTTTACTAATCCTATGCCTTTTTCGATTTCTTCAGCCCAGAAACCTGAAAGACTTCTGTTTTCGGAAATATGAAGGGCAGCCGAATGTATGTCTTCTATATCACCATATTCATAAAATATATTCGATAAAAAGGCACTAATTTCTTTCGTTGTAGCATTAGCAATGAAAATACCTTTTCCTTGGGCAAAATGATCCACAAAATCTCTGGAACAAAATTCTGCCAAAGACAGATTTAATTCATATCGGTTGGGATAATTGATATGTTCGGTAGTTTCTTTATCAATGCTCATCTTTAATCCACCCAGGTAATCGAGAAAAGGCATTCATTTCACAAAAATCGACTTTTTGGCTTCCGATGTCTGTGAAAAGTTTTTCAACATCGGGTTTTATTTTTCTAAAATCTTTATCATCTTGATAACTATATATTGTTAATTGGTTGTTATTGCTAACAAACTGATATAAGAGCATTGCATCTCGTAATTTCGAATAACTTTGGACATCTCTAGCGCCGAAATAGCAAACAACATTTCTATCACTGGGCCGAAGCCCTTTTGAGCCTACTTTCACAAAGACAAACTTTGAGTACATATATTCAAGATTCAGCACATTCGAATAGATAGCCGATGTTCTATTGGTGGCTGGGTACCAAAAATAATATTCGTTATCTTGTGACTGATCAGTAGATTTCAGCTTTCCTATTGTATCGATTAAAGAACAAAGTCGCAAAATGTTATCATTAGTGAGTATAAATAGCCGGTTTATACGTCCCAGACGGCCACGCGGTACACTAATTGAAACGAGCGCTTTTGTAAATTTTTCTCTGAAAGCTTTGTCGTTATCCAAGTCGTTTATCCATATTGCTAATAAACCATTCCTAACTTTAACACCATTAATAAATGCAGGATATTTTTTATAGAATTCTTCAGATCTTTTAATATCCAAAATTTTTTGGTTTATAACATTCACCCAATCCTGAAGCATACCTATTTTGAAAGAATCTTTGCTATAGTTTTTTGCCTCTAGAAAAACCCCTTCGCTCTCATCGTTAGGCAACAGCTTGTATGTAAACATAGCATCGATCCCATGCTCACGTCCATCAACTCCTGGGATATCTATGTTACTATCAGCAACTTTTTCCCAATTTAATCTTACTAAAAATCTTGACGCTTCATTTGTCCAACGATCACCGTTTACACCTTGATCTTCAGGCATTTTGATCTCCTGTTGTAGGATTTAATACTATTGTTTTGATAATAGAAAGTATTACGTTTATGTCATCTTCGGTACAGGATATTTCAATGTGCCCTTCTGCTGTAAACGCCATCGATATTAACCCGATCTCAGGAAAATTCACAAGAATTTTAGCTTTCGATATTTCCTCTGAATATTGATCAATGATTTCCCTAGCCAGTTCGGGTTGCAAAACTTTCATTTCATAGCGGCCAATAATCCCCTTTTTATATTCGAATAGATTCACTGTAAGCTTTTGGATTTCGATCAATAGAGATTTATCAACCAAAATTGGAATCAAAATACTTGGATTAAGTTCTAAATTACTTATCTGGATTTTTGGATTTAGATATGCCGTAATTAGAGATAGCAGCTTTCGAGTATTCCTTACTGGCCCAAACACTTGAAGAATTCCATTTTCAACATCAATTTCCCAATTTATCTCAGTAAAAACATAAAACTGTTGTTGAATAAGCTGCCCATTCTCAGCGTCATATTGAGTAATAAATGTAGGCGTTCTCTTTAAAGAGATGCTGACAAAAAGTCTCCATCGAAAACAACTTTATCAAATCCGAATCCTGTTGCTTCAGAATATTTTAAGTTTGATATCTGCTGAAAAAACTCTTTCACCATTTCTGAGGTTAAGCATTCAAGACGTGTCATATGTATTGATTGTTTTACATTTTTCATTTACTTTACCTTCCTTGCTGATATGAAAAAAGCCGACCTTTAGAATGCTCTTATATTAAAAAAGCATTTAACTAAAACAGAATTTATTGGTTGGAATCGCCTTACCAGTAAATATCCCACTAATCTATAACTGGTTATATTATTAATTATTATATACTGCTTTAACGGATTTTGATACTAAGACCCAACCCAATGTATTGAAAAAGATTATTGCTTGGCGTAGCGTTTCCTTCCTTCGAAGAAAAAAAATTTTTTTAGAGATAAATGAAACGCGATACTGCTTTAAAGGATTTTTTTGCCTTGGCTTGAACATTGTCACTTACTTCAATTTGCAAGGTTCCACGTCTCCTTATCAAATAATTTTTGACAAATCTATGCTCTCTCTGTTTAGTGATTGGATCCATAAATTAAAGTTGAAATAAAAAGGGCTGCTCAAAATAGTTATCCTGAGCAGCTCTTTATATTTCAACTTTTTACCTTATCTTCCCATTAACCAACCGAAACCTCCGCAAGACGGCTTTGATAGTCGCCTCAACTTCGTTCTCTTAGCGGGTGGTGGAGAGGAAGATGCATTCGAGCTAAAAAATCTTATCGTTTGACGTTTAGCGTGATGCGTTATATACTAGTATGGTGATCAAGACCTTCAATGATGCCGAGACCGAGAAGATTTATCGATGCCAACCATCGTGCAAGCTGCCCCGGAAATTGAGAATGATCCACTAGAAAGCTGCAAAACCATGACGGATAAACTTGCCCCGATCCACCCTGGGGAAGTGTTATTGGAAGAATTCCTCAAGCCGCTGAAGCTGAGCTAGAATCGCCTGGCGATCCACATCGGCGTGAATGCGCGCCGTATCAACGAAATCGTGTTGGGCAAACGCAGCATCAGCGCGGATACCGCTCTGCGCCTGGGCCGCTTCTTTGGCAATTCGCCCCAATTCTGGTTGGGACTGCAAGGCCAATACGATCTGGACGTTGCCGAAGATGCCCTGGGTCCTCGCTTGAGCCGGGAAGTTCGCCCACTAGAACAGGTTGGATAAGTTTTTTGGTTGGATTGGCCAGCCACTTCTGAAACGAAAAAAAGCTGCTCCGGATGGAGCAGCTTTTTTTCGTTTCAGCCCCTCTTCCCCTTGATCTTCCGAAACCCCCTCCGGCTTGGCCGGGAAGGAATCGACGAAATGCGTCCTTTTCAGCACACAGGCCGCTGAAATTGGGCGGCGGCCCGGCTCTTAATTTTTCGAAACACAGTAAAATTAAAATCATCTGCTGGCATTGCATGAGCCCGACGCTGTGTCCACTGTTCTTTTACGAATGACCCCCCGATGAGTCTACAGGATTTAGTTATCCAAAGCCAATTGTATCCGCCGCGCCTGCGAAGTGACCTTTTACATCGGCCGCGTCTCGAATCTCTCCTATCCACGATCCTGGATTACCCGCTGACCATCGTCAACGCCGCCACCGGGTATGGCAAAAGCACCACGCTGGCATCGCTGGCGCTGACGGGGCAGCAAATCTATTGGTACACCATCACCGACCCCGACCGGGATCCGTTGGTTTTCCTGGTTCACCTGCTCTCGGTCTTTGGCCAATACGGCGAAAAAGCCCTCGACGCGCTCGAGTTCGAACGGCGGCCAGGTTACCCCGGCCGTGCTGATCCCCTTGCTCAATGCGCTGACCGGCGCGATTTCCGCGGAAACCATTCTGGTTCTGGACGATTACCACCTCGTCTCGAAGAATAACGACATCATCGAATTGACCAAAAAGCTGGTCGATTATTGCCCACCCCATCTTCACATCGTCCTTTCTACCCGTTACATGCCCGAATTCCCGGATATCAACCGCTGGCGGGTAAAAGGAAAGTTGAATACGATCGGTGTGAGCGACCTGGCCTTCACCGCGGAAGAGATCGAAGTCCTTTTCAACGAAAAGTATCATTACCCCATCACCACTCAACAGGCGGAACTGCTGGCGGCGGAGACTGAAGGGTGGACCATTGCCTTACAGATGATCTGGCAAAGCCTTCAATCCGGGATCATCCCAGGCCTGGAGACGGCCCTCCTCAAGCCCCCAACCACTTTCGATCACCTGTTCGACTACCTGGCGCCCGAGGTCCTGGCACGGCAGACCGCGGATATTCAGCGCTTTTTGATCACCACATCCATATTGCGCCAGATGGATGGTCCCTCTTGCGACGCGCTGCTCGAGACGCAAGATTCACAAAAGACATTAAAGTACCTTCACGAAATTGGCCTGTTCGTCGACCTGGTCGGGGAGCGAACCTACCGGTACCAGCGCTTGTTCCATGATTTTTTGCTCAACCTGGCCGGTAAAGACCCGCAGCAAAAAAAGGCCATGCATCGCCGGGCGGCCCAATACTATGACCGGGCTAACCAACCCGAAGAAAATCTTCATCATTTGTTTGGGGCAGGCGATTACGTGCAGGCGGCGGACTTGATCGAAAAGATCGGCGGCAACTTGCTGCTGGCCGGCCGTCTGGACAGCCTGAACTATTGGCTGGAACATACCCCGGCCGAATTACGCGCGAGCCGCCCTTTTCTGGAACTGCTTTACGGGGATGTGTGCCGCCAGAAGGCCCGCTTCGAAACCGCCCTCCAGCACTATCAATTGGCGCTTGGCCTGTACCAGGATGAAGCCAATAACCTGGGCCAGAGCCAGGCGATCAGCGGACAGGCGCAGGTATACCTGGATACCGTCCGCCCGCTGCAGGCGGTTCCATTACTCGCCGAGGCGCTCGACCTGCTTGACCCGGCTGCTTATGCCCAAGAGACTGCCGACCTGCTGGAAATGCTGGCGGAGAATAAGCTCAATGCCGGCATGCCGGACCAGGCCAAGGAGCTGCATCGCGAATCGCTGCGGCTGCACGGTGAGGCCAAATCGGCCGATATTTACCTCGAAACGCGCATTCTTTTGCGTACGGGTAAACTGGCCGAATCTCAACGGCTGCTCGAGAGCTACAAGCTGGACGAACAACTCCTGGGCCAGAACCGCGAGGTTCATTTTCATCGCGAAAAGGAACTGCTTTTATCCCTGGTGTGTGTATTGCAGGGCAATCAAGCGGATGCGGAACGATATGCCCGCGAAGGGATCGCGATCGGGCAAAATATGCAATCCACGTATGTCGAAGCGGTTGGCTTTATGCGGCTGGGGCATGCCCTGCAACTGGGCAGCTTTTCTCCCTGGGGCGGGGACCAGCGCCAGGCAGCGATCGATTGTTACGAAAGCGTTATGGGCAAAATCCGCCCATTCAAGGTCGCCCGCGTAGGATTGGAACCGCTGTGGGGGTTATGCAGAGCCTATGGATATGCGGGTGACCTGGAAGTTGCGGAAGGGCACGCCGTCAATGCCATTGAACTGGCCACCTCCGCCGGCGACGAATGGTTTGGCCACTACGTCCGGATCATCATGGGGGCCTCTTACGCCATGAGCCAGCGCCCGCAGGTTGCGGCTCGCTGGTTGAACGAGGCGGCCGAAGGATTGGTGAAGGTGCAGGATACGTACGCCTGGTCAGCGGCCAAGCTGTGGTTGAGCTTGAATGCCTGGTGGAGCGGGCAGGTCGAGAGCGCCCTCCAGCACCTCTCCGCCCTGTTAGGGGTGGTCGCTGAAAATGGCTATGATTCCTTGCTGATCAAGCCTACCCATGCGGGTTTAAAAGATGACCAGGCCGCGATTCCTCTTTTGATGGAAGCCTATCGCCAGGGTATCCAGCGTGAATTTGTGCTCAAACTGCTTTCCAGGGCAGGCAAAGCCGGCCTCGAGTTCCATCCCGGCTACACGTTATGGGTGCGAACCCTTGGGCCTTTCAATCTCTGGCGGGGGGATGATCTGGTCACGTCGCGCGAATGGCAGAGGGAAAAGGCCAGGCAGCTATTCCAGCTACTGATTACATCGCGCGGTCAATGGCTGCTGCGCGAGCAAATTATGGATATGCTCTGGCCTGAATCAACCCCTGAAAGTGCATTAAGCGATTTTAAAGTGGCTTTGAATGCACTAAACCGCGCAATCGAACCCACCCGCCCGCGAAATTTAAAACCTTACTTTATCATTCGCCAGGGCAATGCTTATGGGATCAATCCACAGGCAAGTATCGTGACGGATGGCGAAGTTTTTTCGCAGATGGCCGCTCTGGATAATCCGGAGAAAATGCAGGCAGCCCTCAATCTATACGAGGAAGATTACCTTCCGGACTGCCTGTATTGCGACTGGTCGTCCATCGAACGGGGCAATTATCGCCAGCAATATTTGAACCTGGCCGAACGCCTGGCCCGCGCCTACCTTCAAGCCCAACAATGGAATGAAGCTCTGGCCGTATGCACCGGCGCCCTCCGCCGTGACAGGTTTTGTGAGCCGGCCTATGGAATAATGATGCAGGTCCATACCGCGCAAGGGAACCTTCCCCAGGCCGAAGCTACGTACCAGCATTTCAAAACGATTTTAGAGGACGAATTGGGTATCGAACCTTCTGTGAGCATCCAGCGGCTGCACCAAATGCTCACTCTGGTAAATTGATCCTATTTGTAACTCTTTTGTAACTGCCCTGTAACAGCCACCTGATATTATAAAAACCTACCCGTAAAAACTTGCGGATAGACGCTAACCTCAGGTGAGCAACCCGCTTACCTTCTCCCCAATTTATTCATAGCAACCCCAAAATCAACAGGTTCACTAAAAAAGCAATCCTGGTAGGAAAGGAACGCTATATGCAGGAAAGCAGCGCAGCCGCTTTCTCACATGTAGCGGACTTCTTCCGCAGTTAGAGTTTTTTCAGGAGTCTCATCGATGCATTACAGAAAAGGAGTCTCGCTATGCGATTGCAAGGTAAAGTGACGCTCATCACTGGAGGCGCCTCAGGGATTGGAAAAGCGACTGCCCTTCGCTTCGCCGAGGAAGGCGCCCAGGTGGCCATTTGCGACGTGAATGAAGCGGCCGGTAACGCGCTCCTGGCCAGCCTTGGACCCACGGCCCGGTTCGATCAGGTGAACGTGACCGATCGACAGGAAGTTCAAGCCTGGGTGGATGCGGTCTATTCGCAATACGGCCATGTGGATGTGCTGATCAACAATGCCGGCATTACCCGGGACGCGATTTTCGTCAAAGTGAAAAATGGCGAATTGACCGGCCAGATGGACGAAAGCGCTTTTGATGCGGTGGTTCAGGTCAATCTGAAAGGCGTTTTCAATTGTACCCAGGCAGTTGCCCCTTACATGGCCAAACAGGGTGGGGGCGTGATCGTAAATGCCTCTTCGGTGGTCGGGCTGTACGGCAATTTCGGCCAGACGAACTACGTGGCCACCAAGGCGGGCGTCATTGGCATGACTAAAGTTTGGGCGCGCGAGATGGGCCGGTTCCATATTCGGGTCAATGCGGTCGCCCCTGGTTTTGTGCTGACCGAAATGGTCCAGAAGATGCCCGAAAACGTGCTGGCGGATATGAAATCGCATACGCCTATTGGCCGGCTGGGCGATCCGCGCGATATTGCCAATGCTTACCTTTGGCTGGCGAGCGATGAAGCTTCTTTCGTGCATGGTGCAACCATCAGCGTTGATGGTGGAATTGTTATTGGTACGTAGGAGGTGCTGAATGTCTCGTTCTGCTAAGATTATTTCTTCAGGCCATTACCTGCCCCCCATCGAACGGACGAATGATTCGATGCGGGAGAAATTCGGCGAGGTGGTGGGCAAATTCGAAGCCTCGAGCGGGATCAAAACCCGCTGGTACGCTACGGATGACCAGGCGACTTCCGACCTGGCCGTCGAAGCAGCCAAAGATGCCCTCGAGCAGGCCGGTCTTCAGCCGGGTGATCTGGATATGATCCTGCTGGGCACCGACAGCCCGGATTACATCACGCCGGCCACTTCGGCGGTGGTGCAATATAAGCTGGGGGCGACCAAAGCCGGGACGTTCGATATTGGCTGTGCCTGCGCCTCCTTCCCGACCGGTCTCAATACGGCTGCGGGGCTCATCCAGGCCAATCCCCATATGAAGTACGTCATGGTCATCGGCGCGTATATGATGCACCGGCTCTCCGACTGGGAAAATGACGTCATGTCTTTCTTCTATGGCGATGGGGCCGGCGCCGCAATCCTGACCGCCAGCGACAAACCCGGTTTTGTGTCGAGTACTTTCTTTGCCGATGGTTCGTACCACAAGAACTGGGGCATCTATGCGGGCGGCACCTATGAGCCGGCCTCCAAAGACAGCATTGAAGCCGGGCGCACCCAGGTCCGCCTGATTACACCCTTCCCGGCCTCGGTGAATAATGAAGGCTGGCCGGATCGAATGCATGAGCTGGCCAAAAACGGCGATTTTGATTTGAAGGACGTTGACCTGGCCCTGTACACCCAGGTCCGCCTGAACAGCATCAAGATCGTTCAGGAAGCGCTGGGGCTTCCGATCGAAAAAACGCATTGGATCATGGATAAATGGGGCTATACCGGTTCGGCCTGTATCCCCATGGTGTTCGACGATGCCTGGAAGTCAGGAAAGATCAAATCGGGTGACCTGGTTACATTTGTCGGATCAGGGGTGGGGTACAACCAGGCCGGTTCCGCATTTATCATGCCCTAGATCAAGCCGGCATTGGGAAGAGACAAAGATGAACCCCAAGGAAACCTATAAGCAGAAGCGCATCAGCATCCCTGAGGCTGTATCCCTGGTTCATTCCCACCAGACGATTGGCGTTGGTATGGCAGCCTCTGAACCCCCCGGTTTGCTGACCGAACTCGGCAGGCATAAAGATCGCCTGGAGGACGTAACGGTATGGGTTTGCCTGCCCATGCGCACCTATGATTTCATTTTGAAACCGGAGATGACGGGCCATTTCTTCGTCGAAAACTGGTTTTACGGTGCCCCCGACCGGATGGTACACCCGGAAGGCCGCGTCTCATACATCCCCAACAATCTCCACCGGGCTGCTTCCGACAAATTGCTGGCTTCGAAAGGCCGGTTGAATGTCTTCTTCGGCACGGCGACCCCGCCCGACGAACGCGGCTATATGTCCCTTTCGCTGGGGCTGGTCATCGAAAAACAACTGATCGAAGCGGCCGACCTGGTCATCATCGAAGTGAACGAAAATCTGCCCTGGACGTTGGGCGATACCCAATTGCATATCGATGACGTGGACTACGTGGTCGAAAATCATGTGCCCTTGTTCGAGCTGCTCCCCACCCCGCCTTCCGAAACGGAAAAGGCCATCGGCGGTTTTATTGCCGACCTGATCGAAGACGGCTCGACGCTCCAGTTGGGGATCGGCGGTATTCCGAACGCCATTACCCCATTCCTGCTCAACCGGCACGACCTTGGCGTCCATACCGAGATGTTCACCGACGGGGTGGTGGACCTGTATAACGCAGGTGTGATCACCAACAAACGCAAGGCCTTGTGGAAAGAAAAAATGGTCGGCGCTTTCGCCCTGGGAACCCAAAAACTGTACGATTTCCTGGATAACAACCTGGGAGTTGAGTTCCAGCAGGGCAAAGTGACTAATGACCCCTACGTCATCGGCCAAAATTACAGGATGGTCAGCATCAACACAGCCCTGCAGGTGGATATTCTCGGCCAGGTCTGTTCGCAAAGCATCGGTTACAAACATTTTAGCGGAACGGGAGGCCAACTGGATACCCATCGCGGGGCCCAGCTCTCTCCGGGCGGGCGCGGAATCATTGCCCTCCGTTCTACGGCGAAAAATGGAACGGTTTCGACCATCGTGCCAACCCTCTCTCCCGGCGCGGAAGTGACGATCCCCAGCCAGGATGTGGATACCATCGTGACCGAATACGGTATTGCCGAATTAAAAGGGCTGTGCCTTAAAGACCGGATGGAAACCCTGATCCGGATCGCCCACCCCGACTTTCGCGGGCAAATACGGGAAGAGGCTCGCAAACTTGGCATTGTCCTATGAAAACCGGGCCGCCCGAAAATTGGATAGCAAGAATGGACGTGTTTATCAGAAAATCTAGTGAGCCTTAACCACTCAAAGGAGGTTCGATTGAACAAGCCTTTACCGATGCATGGCGTGACCAATAAAATGGTCGAGACAGACCGCATCAGCCTGAACACTTACTTCACCGGTCCGGATGCCGGCATCCCGGTGATTTTTCTGCACGGTAACTTTTCGGCCGCTTTGTACTGGGAAGAGACCATGCTGGCTCTTCCCGATAATTATCGCGGGATCGCTCCTGACCTGCGCGGATACGGTTGGAGCGAGGATAAGCTCATAAATTCGACCCGCGGTATGCGCGATATGAGCGACGACATTGCGGCATTGATGGATACCATGAAGATCGAAAAAGCGCACTTTGTGGGCTGGTCCATGGGGGCCGGGGTGATATACCGGCTCATTACCGATTACCCGGGCAGAGCTTTCTCGGTGACCCTGATCTCGCCGGTATCTCCCTACGGGTTTGGCGGTTCGAAGGGCGTCGATGGGGTGCCCTGTTATGACGATTTCGCCGGATCCGGCGGCGGGGTGGTCAACACCGATTTTATCAAGCTTATTCAAGCCGGGGACCGCGGTGAGGCTGACCCGAACTCGCCCCGCAACGTGATCAATACTTTTTATTACAAACCACCTTTCCGCCCAGCCCGGGAAGAAGATTTCCTCACGTCAGCCTTGATGGAAAAAACAGGCTCGGATAAATACCCGGGCGATTTTGTAGCATCTCCCAATTGGCCAAATGTCGGCCCCGGCACGAAAGGGACGGTCAACTGCTGGTCACCGAAATACCTGGGCAACGACGTGGCAGAACTGATCGCGGCCACCCCTAAGCCGCCCATATTGTGGGTCCGCGGGAATGCGGACATGATCGTTTCGGATAATTCGATGTTCGATTTGGGCGCCCTGGGAAAATTGGGCTACGTGCCCGGGTGGCCTGGCGATGAGGTCTATCCACCCCAGCCGATGGTTTCGCAGACCCGCGCCGTCTTTGAAAAATATGCCGCCACGGGCGGCCGGTTTGAGGAAAGAGTCATCGAGAACACGGCTCACGGCCCGTTCATCGAAAAGCCGGATGAATTCAATGCCCTGTTCCACGCCTTCATTCGCAAGGCCTGAACGCAAGAGACGAGATTGATCCGAGATTGTAGAGTCCTTGGGCAAAGGAGATTGAAGAATGACATCAAGCAAATTAAATCGCGGGGTCGCATTGGTCGGAGCAGGGATGTCCAAATTTGGCTCCTTTCCGGGTAAGGCCAGCCGCGATTTATTCGTCGAAGCTTTTCAGGAGATGCTCGCCTCGGTGGATAAGGGCATGGAGGCCAACGATATCGAGGCGCTCTTCATTGGTAATTACAGCAGCGACCTTTTCGAGGGTCAGGGCCACACCGCACCCATCATGGCTGATTGGGTCGGCCTGACCCCGCGACCGGCGACGCGGGTCGAGGATGCCTGCGCCAGCGGCGGGGTCGCCTTGCGCCAGGGTTTGATGGCTATCGCATCCGGTATGTACGACATTGTCCTGGTGGGCGGCATCGAAAAAATGACCGATCTGCCCATCGAGCAGGTGACCAACTCACTGGCCACGGCTGCGGACGCGCTTTACGAGGTCCCTGCTGGCTTCACCTTCCCGGGGCTGTATGCTTCGATGGCCACGGCCTATATGGCGAAATACGGGGCCGACCCGGATGTTTTCTTGAAGGTCGGATACAAGAACCACGAGAACGGTGCTCTCAATGAGAAGGCCCAATTTGGCCAAAAGATAAGCTCGATAATGAAAGCCCGCAAAGCCAGCGCGGTCAAGAAAGGCCTGCCCGAGCCCACCTGGGCCGACGAAATGGAATTTCTTAAGGACGATCGGGCTAACCCTATCATTGCCTGGCCGATGCATCTCTACGATTGTTCCCCGGTTTCGGATGGGGCCGCGGCGGTGCTGCTGGTAGGGGAGGAAATCGCCAAACGCTTTACGGACGACCCGCTCTACGTGATTGGATCGGGCCAGGGCAGCGACGGGGCCACCCACAGCCGGCCGACGATGACCTCGATCCCGGCGGCAGCCTATGCCGCGGCGGCGGCTTATGAGATGGCCGGGGTTAAACCGTCCGATATCAAGGCGGTTGAGGTTCATGATTGTTTCACCATCGCCGAAATCATTGCGACCGAGGATCTAGGGTTCTTCCAACCCGGAGATGGCTGGAAAGCCGTCGAAGAAGGAATGACGGCCCGCAACGGTTCACGCCCCATCAACACCTCCGGCGGATTGAAATCCAAGGGCCACCCGGTAGGCGCCTCTGGGGTTGGGCAGGTGGTCGAGATCTGGGAACAACTGCGTGGAACGGCAGGTGAACGCCAGTTGCCGGGCAGTCCCAATCTTGGCCTGGCCCATAATGTCGGCGGCACCGGCCAGACTTGCACAGTTCACATTTTCGAACGGAGGTAAATCATGGGAGACACGGAATTCACCAGCGCAACCCATTACAAAGCCCTCGGCGAACACAAACTGGTTGGCAGCCGCTGTAAATCCTGCGGAAAGCTGTATGTGCCGGCGCGCCCGATGTGCCCCGAATGTCATGGAAGTGAGATGGAAGCCGTGGAGCTATCCGGCAAGGGCAGGCTGACCGCGTTTTCGGTGATTTATATCGCCACGACCGCCATGATCCAGGCCGGTTATAACCGTAAGAATCCGTATTGCACCGGCATCGTCCAGCTCGATGAGGGACCTTGCATCAGCGCTCAAATCGTTGGCGCAGATGTATTTCATCCCGAGACGATAAGAATTGGTGCACCCGCGGCCATCACCTTCCTGGACCGGGTCGAGGGTGAAAGCACAAAAACGTACCTCGGTTTTCAAATTTAGGAACAGTAAATTTTATGCCAGTCATTCATGTGAACGGTACGGATATTTACGCCGAATTGCACGGCCCTAAGGGAGCTGACACGATTGTGCTCTCCAACGGCGTGCTCATGAGTACCGCCAGTTGGGCTCTTCAGGTTCCCGTATTATCGAAGCATTATCAGGTCTTGCTTTACGACTGCCGCGGGATGTGGAAATCAGCTCATCCAAAAGGCCCGTACTCCATGGAAATGCACGCTGACGACCTGGCGGCTTTGATGGATGCCCTGCAAATCGAAAAAGCGCATATTGCCGGCATCTCTTATGGTGCAGAAGTGAGCATGGCGTTCGCGGCAAAATATCCCTGGCGGGTAAAAACCTTGTTCCTTTCCTCGGCGGTCAGCGAATCTGGCCCGGTTTTAAGGGGGTTCACCCATACCTGGTCGGAGGCGGCCAAAGCTCGCGATCCCCAGAAGTTGTTCGAAGCCAGTTATATGCTGAATTTCTCGGATTCCTATATTGCGGCGAACCGGGCGGGCCTGGAAACTGCCGCCGGCCGGTATGCTGAATTGGATATGGATGCAGTGTTGGAACTGCTCGATTGTTTCGAGCGCATGGACATCACCGGTGAATTACACCTGATCCAGGTGCCAACTTTGGTGCTGGTTGGTGAAAGCGATAATTTGAAACCGCGAAAATATAGCGAACGGATCGTTGGCGAAATTCCCGGTGCCCAACTGGTCACGATACCCGGTGCCGGGCATGCGGTTTGTCTGGAAAAACCGGATCTTTTCAACGCCATTCTGCTTGGCTTCGTGACAATCCACCAAATTTGACCAGATCATGCACTTTTGGCGTTTTGTTGTCAAATTGTTGATTTGTGAAAAGGAGGAAAAGACCAAAAATCTGCCCATTGGTGCTGTTGATCAACAGTTCTATCGATTCTAAGGAGGAATAAGCTCATGAAAACTGTTCGTCTCATATCGATAATTGGTGTAGTGCTGGTCCTCATGCTCTCCGCCTGCGCTCCCACAGCAACGCCCGCCCCAGTGGCGACCGAACCCCCTGCCGCCCCAACCCAGGTACCTGCAACTGAATTACCACCGACCACGGCTCCTGCCGGCGAAGCGGCAGTAACCGAAGCGCCGACAGTTGCGCCGGCCAGTCTCGATTGCAGCCAACCCGTCAAGATCGGTTTAATCACGGATTTGACCGGGGCCCTGGCCATCTATGGCGTCATGATCCCACGTTCCTTCATGCTTGGCATGGAATACGCCACAGGTGCGGCCGGATCGGCTGGGGATGTGTTCGATTTCTCGAAAACCCAGGAAAACGATTTCAAACTCGGCAATTGCGATATCCAGGTCTTTGTCCGCGATGATGGCAGCAACCCCGATACAACCACTACGGCTGCCAACGAGCTTATCGATGTCGAAAAAGTGAACATCCTGGTTGGGACAGTTTCTTCAGCCGCGACCGCCACACTGCAGGGTATTGCCCTGCAAAACAAGATCCCCTTGATCGTGGCTCCCGCCGCTGCAAACGATATTACCGGTGTCAATTTCAACGAGTACACCTTCAGGACCAGCCGCAATAACTACCAGGACGCGATGAATGAATGTCTTGCCCTGACCAAGCAATACAAGACCTTCGTTCAGATCGCCCCGGATTATGCTTTCGGCCACGGTTCCGCGGATGCCTTCCGGGATGCCTGCACCCTGGATGGGGGGACCTTTGTGGCGGACGATATTTTCGCCCCCACCGACACAACGGATTTCACCCCTTACATGGAACAGATCGCAAATTCCGGCGCTGAAGCGTACATCGTTACCTGGGCTGGATCGGGTTTCGTCTCCTTGATGCAAGCCGCACAGGATCAAGGCGTGACCTCCAAGATGGCCCTGGGCGCAACCTTCATCGATAATGTATTGATGCCCACCTTCTTTACCAATGCCATCGGTACAACAGCGGGCATTCTCTACCACTTCAGCGCTCCCAAAAATGCGGCCAATGATTTTCTGGTGGCACAGGAACAGGCTCGCTACGGCGTCTCGCCTGACCTGTTCGATGCCGATGGAATGAATGCCGCTCTAATGATCGCTGCTGCCCTGCAGAAAACCAATGGCGACGCGAGCGGGGATGCTTTGGTTGGCGCAATGGAGGGCCTGAGCTTCGATGGGCCCAAAGGCACAATCGATATTCGCCCCGAAGATCACGACGCTATTCAGGATATGTACATTTTGACCCTGAATAACCTGACCGATCCCAACGCGAATTTTTACACCTACGTCGATACCACGCGCCCTGAACCACCCTGTCTGCTGCCCGAATCGATGAAAGCTCGCTGCGGTTCCTTGCCTTACGGCAACCTGAGCGGTAATTAATACTGGTTCCTGGTCCCTAAAAGCCCTTTGGGCTTTTAGGGACCCCAAAATAACGTTAAATGGGAAAGTCCCCAGGTTTGGGGTGTGTGGGCCGGCGAAGCCGGCCCACACACCCCAAACCTGGGGGAACAACCCGTCAGAAACACAAGAGCCAGATAGATTTTGCAGGAACTTTCAGACATTGGAAGGCCGGATGGACAACGAAATTATTATCGAAACCATCAATTTATCCAAACACTTTGGCGCCCTGGTCGCGGTTGACAGTGTCAACCTTAAGGTCCGCAAGAACACGCTGCACGCCATTATCGGTCCAAACGGTGCCGGAAAGACCACCCTTTTTAATTTATTGAGCAGAAATATCGAACCGACCAGCGGCAAAGTGATTTTCAAGGGCCATGACCTGACCCACCAACCGATCCACCGGATGATCCATAACGGTATTGGACGCTCATTTCAGATCACCAATATCTTTCCAAATCTCACCGTTTTCGAAAATATTCGCCTGGCTTCGCAGGCCATGGGAAATGGGAATTTCAAATTCTGGATGGACGTTTCCCGCCTGAAAGATTGCGAGGATAGCGCCTGGGAAGCGATCGAAAAGGTGGGGCTGAAAAACCGGGCCCAAACTCTTGCCCGTACCCTGCCGCATGGCGATCAAAGGAAACTCGAACTCGGTATGATCTTAGCTCCGGACCCCGAGATTCTGCTGCTCGATGAGCCCACCGCCGGAATGGCCGCGGAACAGGTGCCTGAGTTGATCGCTTTGATCCAGGAGATCCAGAAGGGGGGCAACAAAACCGTGATGCTGGTAGAGCATAACATGAACGTAGTCATGAGCATCTCGGACGTGATCACGGTGATGCATTTAGGAAAAGTCCTGGCTGAAGGGGCGCCTGCCGAAATTGCGGCCAATAAAGAAGTGCAGACCGCGTACCTCGGCGGCCTTTACGAGCTGAATGTATGAATCCCCTGATCCGTCGTTTCAAGCAGTCAACACCCATTCATGCAACGGGGTACACATGGACTATATTCTAGAAGTTCAAGGCATCCATACATTCATCGGCCAATTTCATATTTTGCAAGGTATCGATGTACGCATTCCCACCGGCTCGATCACGGCATTGCTGGGACGCAACGGGGCCGGTAAAACGACGACGCTTAAATCCATTCTGGGACTGACGCCTGTGCGCCAAGGCAAGGTGATTTTCGAAAACCAGGAAGTTCAGGGAATGCGCTCCTTTGATATCGCCTCGATGGGCATTGGGTATGTGCCTGAGCACCGGTCGATCTTCAGGGATTTGAGTGTGGAAGAAAACCTCAAGCTGGCAGAACGGGTGAAAGGCGATTACAGCCGCAAGCACGATTTTATTTTCGATCTTTTCCCCGATTTGAAGCGTTTTATGGCTCTGCCGGGTACCAGCCTGTCTGGCGGCCAGCAGCAAATGCTCGCTATTGCCCGGGCGCTGGTGGCCGACAATAATCTTTTGTTGATCGACGAGCCCAGTGAAGGACTTGCACCGGTGATCATCGAGCACATGATTGCGGTCATTCAACAACTTTCCAAAGAAAGCACGGTTGTGTTGGTGGAACAAAATTTCCTCGTGGCCAGTAAACTGGCCGAGTATTACGTCATTATCGAAGAAGGTCGTTCCGTCCAATCTGGAAAGATGGAAGACCTGGTCAATAACAAAGCAGACATCCATCGCTATTTAGGGGCGGCATAGGATTAGAAGTGAACCAATTCTTCCGAAAAAACACCCTGCTGATTTTCACACTGGCCATTATTGTGGTCCTGTTCTTTGCCGCTTCCCAGGGATTGTCGCCTCAAGATTTTGTGATTACCCTGCTGCGCGGTCTCTCGGTTGGATCGGTTACGTTTCTCGTGGCTTCGGGCTTCTCGCTGGTATTTGGGCTGCTGGATGTGCTCAACCTTGCCCATGGGACCCTGTTCATGATTGGGGCGTACATTGCCTGGACGGTTTTCGTCCGCCCGGATACCTTCGTCGATTTGCTGCCCCTCCTCTTGTTCATCTTGAGTGGATTTGCCCTGCGGGATTTGTGGAATTATATTCACGGCCGCCTGCGGATCGATGCGAAGTTTGGCCGGTTCTTACCGTGGATATTGATCGCGATCTCGATAGGTCTCTTTGTGCTGGTCCTTCCGAAATATCCGATTGCTATCTGGAATCTCGGCAATTATGCCCAGAGCCCGGTGACCTACTCGTTCATGGCCAATCAAGGCACACGCCTTCCCGCGGTGAAAGCGATATTCCAGGCAATTTCACCCGGCCTGGCGATTGTGGGTTTGCTGGCCGCCAGCATGTTAGGGGCCTTTTCACTGGCACTCTTCGGAAAATCGGTACAGCGGCCGGCGAAATTGACCTGGCGAAATTTCGTCCTCTTTGGCGCCCTGCTGGTTATTGGGGTAGTAATTTTTGTCTTCAACGATGGGCTGACCAATGCTCTGCTTGCTATGGATTCGGCCTGGTTGTTTTTGATTGCGCTGGTGGTTGCTACAGCCAGCGGCATGGGTTTAGGCGCATTGATGGAGTTGACCCTCATCCGGCCGCTGTACTCCCGCCCAATTTATCAATTGATGCTGACCGTTGGACTAAGCTCGATTGGCGTCGAAATGGTACGGGCGGTCTGGGGCCGGCCAGAATTCGTCATGCCCAAGGCTTCGCTTTTCAATAATGCCGGAACGAATTGCCCGGCGACCAGCCTTGCGGATTGGTGGCAAAACCATTGTTCCACAATTTTCCTGCTCAACGGACGGGTACGGGTTTACGATGAAATCATCATTCCGCTGGTGGGCATCATCGTTCTCATCGGAATATGGATATTGCTCAAGCGGACTCGCCTTGGCATGATTATTCGCGCCGGCGTCCAGGATCGCGAGATGGTGGAAGCACTGGGGATCAATGTTCGCCGAGTGTTCACCCTGGTTTTCGCCCTGGGCGTTGGCCTGGCGACATTTGGGGGCGCCATCGCGGCGCCTTCTATGGGCCTGTCCAATTCGATGGGAGAAAGTCTTTTGCTCGGCGCATTGATCGCCCTGGCAATCGGTGGCCTGACCAGTTTCCCGGGGGCGGCCCTGGGCTCTTTATTGGTCGGGTTGATCCAGCAAATGATCATCAAATATGGCCAGATTGGGATTGCCATCCCCTTCACGGATATTGTGTTCAAGCCTACGCCGCCGATCGTGCCCGCCTCGACGCTGCTGCTTATGGTTATCGTTCTTCTTATCCTGCCCGGCGGTCTGTTGGGGAAAAAGGAATAATCATGCAAAAATCAAAATCTTCTTTTTTCGCCAACAACCGGTTTATTTTAATTTCATTCCTGATCGTGGCCTTGCTGCCCTTTGGGGTGGGTCTGTTGGAAGGGGTTTCGCCCGCCGCGGTTTGGATGAACCAGGGCAGTATCTCCAAGTTCATCGAAGGCCTTGGGATCGAAATTTTTATTCTAGCAATTTACGGCTTGAGTTACGACTTGATTTTTGGGGTGACGGGGCTGCTCTCTTTTGGCCATGCCATGTTCTTCGCGGTCGGTGCATACCTGACCGGCATCGCCATAAAGAATTTTGGCCTTTCCTTACCCATCGTGATCGGCCTGGTAGCTGTTGCCTCAATCGTTCAGGCCCTGCTGTTTGGGCTGGTATTGCCCAGGGTCAAGGGTATTACGTTTGCGCTGGTTACCCTGGGTATGGCATCGGTTTTCCATATCATCGTCACCTCGAGTGAGCTGGGAAAATTCACGGGGTCGGATGTGGGTTTGCAGGGCGTGATCGTGCCGGCCTATATCAACCCGGCCGCGGAGCGATTGCGATTTTACTTCGTGGCCGCGATTGTTCTGGTTGCGTTTTACCTGCTCTTCCAGCGTTTTGTAAACTCCCCGGTTGGGCGTGTCTGCGTGGCCGTGCGAGAAAACGAGGGGCGGGCAAAGATGCTGGGGTACAATACTTTCGCTTTCAAGCTGATCGCCCTGATGCTCTCCTCGCTGGTCGCGGCGTTTGCGGGTTGTTTACATGCACTTTACCAGCCTATTGTCAGCCCGAACGTCGCGGACATGGGCTTTACCGTGACCGCTTTGCTGATCGTGCTGCTGGGTGGAGTGGGTACGCTGAATGGTGCATTCATTGGCGCAGTGACCTACCGCCTGCTCGATTTTGGCTTACGCCGCTACATTGGCGAGGGCGCCAGTTTTATCACCGGAGCAATCTACGTGGCTTTCGTCCTTTTCATTCCCTTTGGCATCGTTGGCACGATTAAAATGAAATCTTTCCAGTTAAAAGAGGGCTGGAAACGGCTAGGTCAACTGGCCAAAACCAAATAAGACTTGTACCTGCTCTGCCTAAAAAGGGAAGAACCCCGAATGTGAGGGGTTCTTCCCTTTTTAATCGATGGAGTGAATGTCCGACAACCCACCCCACCTCCGAAAAAAAGGTCCTATTACGACCCCGAAAATGCTGCCATTACAGATACTCAAGGGAATTGGGTGACAGGTACTCACCCTAAAAAAGGTGGGGTTTTTGAAAGAACAAGCTTAGAGCAAATAAGCAAAGGCATTCCATATATGTATCATGGCCCCGAAGATTGGTCGGATTGGAATAAAAATGTGTATCACACGGTGTGAAATGAAGATTTTGCGGATAATAAGATCTACCCATCTACCGGGCGCTTTCTGACCCGCGAGGCCAAGGCGAACCAGACCAATCCCTACGTCCCCTGCCCACAGGGTGCTTCGCAAGGACCCATCCGCCTCTCTGGTGGCGCTGGTGCTGATCTTCGGCCGCAAGAAAAAGCGTGGTAAGTGGGATAGTTTGATTATCGTCCTGGTGATGGTGGCGGCAGTGGGTTTGAGTTTGACGGTGTGTGATCCAACTGCGGTTAATACATCCACCTTGTCCGCCCAAATTACGGCTACGCCTACACCGAATGGAGATTATACAGTTGAAGCTACTGGTAAGACGATTGTTCCTAATCAAACAGAAACCCCACCGCCTGTAACAGCGCCCCCGACGTTTACTTGTACGGCTACTATAACCAAAACCCCTGAACCCACCATCGATCGATGGGATGAATTATGGGACCTTATACAATTTGTTGATGTTATCGACGAATACAAATCCTACTTCAAGGACGCAGTGATCCTGGTGGCAAATGCATTTGGGCGTACTTTAGGGAAGGATCCGATAACAAGTTTTATCAGTATATTTCGGCTAAGTGCATCCCATAAGTTGAAATTTCTGGTCGGAACCTGCCTGCATGTAATGGGGCAGGTGGTTATACTCATTCAGCCTGGTGGATAGAGTTTGCAGTTCAAAAGCCATTCTATGATCCATCTAAATCTGCGACTGGCGAATATAATAGAACCCCTGAGATGGCCCATGAGATGAATGTGCATAATGTAATTCATGAGTTAGGTCATGCATTCGCGAATCTCTGGGCATATAAAGACTAATCTGGTAAACAAGGATATGTCCTTGGCAGTCCATATACTTTATCGTATCCATATGGCGAATTTCTAACAATTGCAGGGTTTAACTATCCAGGTCCAGAATATCAAACGATGCTTTGAAGAATGCATCCTGTAAGACCTAATAATCCTGAGGATGATATTATTAAGCATCGTGAAGCATTTGCGGATATGTTTCTGAGTTGGGTTTATGATGGAGCAGGATTTGTTGATATTGATGCAAACAGTTGGGGGACGAAAAGGAGGGATTATATGAACGAGCATACGCCTCTTTGGCTGACGGGTAACCCGCCTTTTCCTTCAAATAATTGATTTCTTGGGAAAATCGTTATGAATAAAATCCAACTGAGAAAGATATATTTTCCATTGATCGGGTTATGGTTCCTGGTCTTGTTGGTCGGATGCGTGGGCACCTATAATGAAACTTCAACCTGGTCTCCGGTCGTGACTTATACGCCTACGAATTCTTATTAAACCGACTCAAGCGGATATCAATAGTCCACCTCTAGAAGGCACCTTCCCAATTACGCCTTCCTTTACCGAAACATTTACGCCGACCATGACCTCTTCTGATTTCAAGACTTTTCTTTATGGTATTTCCGAGAATAATGGTGATTGTAGTTTGCCTTGTATTTGGGGAATAAATCCTGTAACCCAAACGCCGGAAGATTTTTTGGCATTTATCAGAAAACCAGGGAATATTGATGCCTGGGGTGATTATTATATAAATAGCGCATCTTCCGAGCTTGATTCAACTCTAGATTTAATGGATTGGGAGGGCAACTGGGAAACGGATATTTCATTTCGCTATAGAGGAAGGAATGAAATAGAATATTTGTTTTTAGATATTGCTGTTTTTGAAACCCAAAAATCTTCTGAATTTTTTAAGAATCAAACATCGCCATTCCTAATTCATTACGCCAATTACTTGTTACCCCAAATTTTTAATGCCTATGGAAAACCTACAAATATTTATTTCGGCCCGGACCCTGAAGACGATGTACCTACACGTCAATCGTCCTGGATCCCTTTCAGTGTTCTGCTGTTTTATCCGAGCCAAGGTTTTTTGATTGATTATTTATTACCTAAGAATATCGAAGGTGATTATTTCACTGGTTGCTTGAGCCAGGTTAATGAACTTACCATTATTTCCTGGAATCCGAACGAGTTCGAAAAGTTTGGCTGATGTTGTTGCAGATATTCCTCAAGAATATTGGAAATGGATGAGCGAAAGCCGCCTCAAGGACTTCTATCGATCCATCGATCAAATTATGTCTATTGATCAGTTTTATAACACTTTTACCAGTTCAGACTATCCAGATTGCATTCAGGTCCCTAAAGATTTGTGGCCTTATGAATAGATGCAATAGGATAAGACTGTGCTTTTAATTCTTTAATATTAAAGATTTGTTTTCACCGGGCGCTTTCTGACCCGCGAGGCCAAGGCGAACCAGACCAATCCCTACGTCCCCTGCCCACAGGGTGCTTCGCAAGGACCCATCTGCCTCGCTGGTGGCGCCATTAGCCCTGCTGATGCACAAGGGGAAGACCGGCAAGTGGGATGGTTTGATCATCGCCCTGGTGATGGTGGCGGCAGTCGGGATGAGTTTGACGGCGTGTACTTTTTCTACGGAGACTCCATCGGCATCGGTAGAAGGACAGGTGGAACCTACGTCAACGCCAACAACGACGTCAGAATTCTCGATGACTATTTAAGGGAGAACCCAAAGTCAAGCAGCCATTTCTTCAGTTTTGCCACCTTGTTGCGAAAAATAGCATAAATCAATGGATATAATCTTAACCAATATATTCATTATGCTTTTTACAAAAGAAACCCAGGGACCAGTATCCCCGGTGCTTTGTTGGTAACCGGCTACTGTGAAGTTTTTTCAGCAGGCTGATTGGGGGATACAGTGACACTGGTTTTGATGGATCATTGGAAAGAAGGATCAGCGATAGATGATCCCCTAATAGAATGGGGAAACAGCAAGTCTGGATTTAATCCGACTTTTTATAGTAATGTAATATCTAAATCTTCTACAGTGGAAAAATTTGGCCGAAAAATCAATCAGATTGGGGCTAATATAGAGAATTACTATGCCTTCACATTCTGTCAACTTAATTTCTACAATAACTCGAATCCATTAGGAGGTATAACTCATTCCGCACTTTGCGATAACCCGGCTCGATGGTCAGAATAAAAACCATAAAGAGAAATGAAAGGCAAGAAATGCCAAAATGGAAATTTTTTCTCGGATACTTTTTCGTTACTATACTGTTGATCGGTTGCAGTGACCACAGTTTTAAATTCTTCTAGCATTTCCGATCAACCCACAGCGACTAGCGGAGGAGAAAATACTACCCCTATTTTGCTTCCTACAAAAATAACGACACAACCAAAAGTACAAAGTTTGCAGGATTTGTTATTCTCAGGTTGTTTGGAAACATCTTCTTCGTTTCTAGACGGCGACGATCTTCCTTGGAATCTGTTTGTCGTGCATGAAGGGATCCCAGCTTTGTATAGTTTCGATACCAATAAAAAGGTTGATCTAAACATTTCTCTTGAGAATTTTCCATGGAATTATTTTATTTCGCCGGACGGGAAATGGGTCGCCTATCAAAATAATGACCAGACTCTCTCTGCTGTAGAACCTGTTTCTAGTTTTTTAGTGGGTAGTTCGGAAGGTCAGAAAGTAAGAAAAGAAGATTATCACTTTTTAGAAGGCTGGTTTTCCAAGGATTCATTACTTATCACCCACCAAATAAATGGAGAAGGTTTTTTTACAACAGTTATCTGGAATCCATTCACAGAAAAGGAACATGTATTCCGATTGGAGGATTTACCGGATTATAAAACCTTTAAATCGGGCGGCGTAGCATCCCCAAATTTTTTTGGACATGGGGATGTTTTGCCCGATCCTACGCTTACCCGGTTGGTTTATCCCCAAGAATCGGATGACATGATTTATTTGGCATTATGGAATATTGAAAATAACTCCGTTGTGGCAAAACTGGATTATTTTTATGAAAGTTGGACAAACAATCCACTTTGGTCAAGTGATGGAAGCGACTTTTTGATCATGGATGTTTGGCCAGATCACGGGATAGAATGGTATCAAATCACCAGAAATGGGGATATCAAGCGAATTACAAATTTCAACAGTTTTCTCAAAAGCCCCCCAGTTTTTTCAAAAGCCAGCCGGTCTTGGGATGGAAAATACCTGGCCTTCCAAATCGAGTATGATTGGAACGGGGAAACCGATTCAAAATACATAATCCTGGATTTACATTCAGAGGTTCCCCAAGGTTTTTGTATCAACGCCCTGCCTTCAGCAAACAATGAGAATGTACCACCAGTTTGGTCACCCGACAGCCATTTTTTGGCAATATCCAATACAGATGTTAATGGTTTTGGTGAGTTACTCCTGGTCGATATTCAAACCCGAAAGTTATATAATCTTGCCACTGATTCTAATGCCATTGGATGGATTGTAAAACCAAATTAATTGAAGCCAAAGTTAATGACAATAATTTCTTTTTCCCATTCCGCTATTTGTTCTTAATTGCAATTATGTTAGTATTTTGTAGGGCTCAATTTTGCTCTGGTTAATTGAGTGGCATTATGGGACTAATAACTTGCCTCTGTTAAGTTGGCAACGGCCAGTATTATGACCCATCTACCGGGCGCTTCCTCACCCGCGACGCCAAAACCAACCAGACCAACCCATATGTTCCCTGGGACCCGTCTGCCTCATTGGTGGCGCCGTTGGCCCTGCTGGCGCTGGTCTTCGGGCGCAAGAAAAAGCGTGGCAAGTGGGATGGGCTGCTCATTGCGTTGGTCATGGTGGCGGCATTCGGTGTTACCTTGACAGCATGTTCTTTCTCGGCGGAGACGCCCACGGCAACAATAGAAGGACAGGTAATGCCTCCATCAACGGCAACACAGACTTTTAATTATTCGGCAACAATCACACAGAAAACTCAAACTCCAACGCCGACTCCTTCGGTTACACCTACTCTATGCACTGGGACAGCAGCTCTGAGGGATTGGCTCGCAGATACAGTATTAATCACTCATTATGCTACAGTGACAGAAAACGATCCTTTTTTTTCTTCCGAAGATAAAAATCTTCAAAAATATGTGCCATTTTATTCACCACCCTTCTCAAGCAAAGCAGATATTTATTACGATAAAGTTCCTAAATATGCCTTCTACGTTGGAAATGCATGTGAGGGTAACTGTGGAAATTGGCGTGTATCCCTTCAAGGGTCAGGTGAGTTAACCGAATCTCAATCATTGCAAATGAGTGGAGGTTTGAAATATGTTCAAGCAGACGTTGATAAGAATCACCTCCCCGATCCAGTTAACAACTGGCAGCCCAGCGCTGTGTATTACTTTACAAACGAAATTCATGGCGCGTGCGGTATTTCATTGACAGAAAACGCAAGTATTGCCGTTGCCAGCGATAAATTGAATTTGGAGGACGGTCATAGATGTGGTGATAAATATTATCTAGACATTCCGGGATTCGAGAACACAGTTTTTACGGTAAGTGATTCGGGAACCTTTACGGTTCCCGATGGTGGCCCAGATCACTTCGATATTTATGTGGGTGCACAGACCTACGATAATTATTATCATAATCCCTCATTTACACAATATGATGGGAAACGTTTCAAGGCAGCCCGAGTGCAACCATGAGAAAGAATTTTGTTATCGTAATAATAAAGGCCTTTTATATTATCTTCCTTGCCATAACCAATCTTTCTAGGTGCTCTGTTTTTGAATCTATGCCTACTCAACAACCCACTCATTCATTAACAGAAACAGAATCTGGTTTGGCAACAGCTACTTCGCCATTGGCATTTCTTACCGGAAAAATTGCCTTTATAACCGGTGTTATGCCTGACTATCATATTCAAGTTATGAATGCGGATGGCAGTAATCAGGTTGATGTTACTCCTCCGAGTCTTAAGTATATTGGCGATCTTTCCTGGGCCTCTGATGGAAAATCTATTGCCTTTTCAGCGTGGGAAGGTGATATATATCGGATATACATTATTAAACCCGATGGCTCTGGCTTTACCCGATTAACATCTGGGGATAAAAGTGATTTTAAACCTTCCTGGTCTCCGGATGGAAAAACTATTATGTTCGGTTCATTTGATGATGAGTTTGTAAATATTAACGGCAAATCAGTGCCTCAAATCTATATTATGAAATCAGATGGAACAGATAGACACCGATTTGTTGTGGAGAAAAAACCTGACGATATTCCTTTGACGGGCTATTACCGTGCTGATGGGCTGATTGCGATTTCGGAGTTTAATACTAGATTTTCATTCGTTAATTATGTGGTAGATGAGAATGGTATCGTCCAAAAGGAATATCCTGAGCTTGTAACAACTGGGCCAGTAGCTTGGTCTCCAGATGGGAAGTGGGTTGCCTATTCACCTGATCGAAGAACTTCTCAATGCGTTGGGATCGAAATCGATAGTTTCGATCTGACTGAGCAAAATTGTTTGCTGAAACAATCATCCAATGCCCTTATCTACTTTTCAGGAATCACATGGTCGTCTGATGGTAAACATATCCTACTTAATTCCAACCTAGATGGTGACTACAAAATTTATGCAATCAATTCTGACGGAACAGGATTGACCCAAATAATCCGCACATCAGAAAGTATAAATATTGGCGATGCAGTATGGTGGAATTCAATGGATTAATTATTGATTTTCGTCCCATGGCTGTTATGGTAATGGGCGAATTATTCTCCCAAGCTTTTTCGGGCAAATTTTAGATAGATTCTTTAGACGCAAGAAGAAACGTGCCAAGTGGGACGGGTTGCTTATTGCCCTGGTCATGGTGGCGGCAGTCGGGATGAGTTTGACGGCGTGTAGTAAAACGGTGACGACTTCTACAGGAACGGATGAAATTGTTATAGAGCCTACATCGATGCCGACTCAGAACTCCAACTGAAGCAGTAACAATTTCTACCACGGTTACCTCAACTGATGAAACAGTAACATCGTCTCCCACTTATTGCACCGCGACGGCAACCCAAGTAAGCATTCCATTTAATTACGATTTCCTAATAACTCACTATACTATACCAATGGAGAGTGATGATTATTATAAATATGATAGTGTTCGTTCATCTTGGGCTGACCGTTCGATAGATATTCAGGTGAAAGTTGGAAACAAAATCGAAACTCAAACTCATAATGTTGATTTTATTTATGAGGACGACGATGCCACGGATCAACATTGGAGTGTCCTTGTCCAGGGTACAGGTCTCACTGCGGATAACCATTACATCTCAATTGATGATGGCTTGAGTGATAAAGAGAATGGAAAATTCGTGTTTATTTATAAAAAAGGAGGTTCTTGCAAATATTCATATCCAATCGAAGAAGGGAAAACGGTAGCCACTAATAACCCTGACTTAGCGTGTGGCGATAAAGTTATGATCGATGCTTATCCTGGAAAAGTTTTTACTGTAGCGGATACAGGTTCTGACCTAAAAGTAGGCAACCAAAATGGATTAGGACAATTGGACAACTTTGTAGGTGCAATGAAAAAATCCGATTTTGACAACGCATATGGGGAAAATACCCACTTTATTTCCAGGGTGAGCAAAATCATTCAATAGGTGTGTCATGCGAAACCTAAAACACAAATACGATATCATGCTATTGTTTTTTGTGGGTTTATTGTTCATGGGGTGTGTGGCAAGCCTTGAGAATGGCCCAGAAGCAAATAACTCCACTTTGACCGCTACCTTAACTACTACATCTACATTTGTACAAACTTCACTTCCAACCTTTATGCCAGTTCAGAAAGGAACTCAAGGGGGACTCGATTTATCTTCGCTAGAAGGGAAAATCGTATTTGATGCTTCTTTTAATGTGTATGTAATCAATGCAGATGGAACTGGGTTGAAAAACCTAACTCCCAATTTGGTTTCTGGATACGCCCCAGTCTGGTCACCAGATGGAAAACTAATTGCCTTTACTGGAAGCACTGGAGGGCTTCCTCAAATTTTTGTTATGAATGCGGATGGCAGTGATCAACGCCAGCTAACACAAGATACAACTCCAACTGGTGCGGGATATCCCACCTGGTCACCAGATGGAAAAAAAATCATTTACATTTCAAACCCAGATACTTCTGCCAGCGAATACTATATAATTAACAATGACGGTTCACAGCAACAACAAATAACAAATAATAGCGATTGGAAAGGTCAACCATCCTGGTCTCCAAATGGAGATGTGATTGCAATATCAGCAATTCTGAGAAAGAATATTAATAGTAGATATTCACCAGAAAGTATCTATTTAATGAATATTAGTGGCACGATCCTAAGGCAATTAACCGGGCTAAATAATAGTCAGTTCACTATGGATAAAACGCCTCGCTGGTCGCCTGATAGTAATCAAATTGCGTTTAATTCTTTGCAAGGGTCTTGTTTGGGAATTAGCGTTATGAACGCTGATGGCACAAACAAGGATTGTATATTAAGAATTACCCCTCGATCTGAAACAACTCCGTTGATTAACCATATTGATCCCTCTTGGTCTCCGCGAGGCGATTATATTGTTTTTTCTTCAACCCTGAGTGGGAATTACAATCTCTATGTAATGAAACCAGATGGGTCGAATATAACCCAGTTAACTGATCTTCCAGGTTTTAATGATTCACCGGATTGGACATTAGCCCCTTAAGAATTGCAATGTATTTAACGATTTGTTTAAATTTGAGAGCAATCAATCAATTAAATGTATTGGCTTCAAGCAATAGTTGCAAATCTGATCATAACAATGTCAGAAAAAGCACGGCAAGTGGGATGGTTTGATTATCGCCCTGGTGATGGTAGCGGCAGTCGGGATGAGTTTGACGGCGTGTGGAAGCAGCAGTGGTACTGCCAATAATAGTGAAGGAACAGTAACTGCAACATGGATAGCAATTCCCCAAACCAAAAATTATGAACTTGATGTAACGGCCATTACGATTGAAGGTGAGCAGACAATGTCGTTTACATTATCTCCCGTAGAAACTCCAGAGCCTTGTGAATTTCTTCTCGATTTCACTTATGTTTTTCTGTTTTGTGGAAAAGGGTTAACCTGCGGTGTGGGACTATCGCTTTCGCCATATTATAAATGGGCCACTGACAATAATTATGAGATTCAATCCATTAATTACGATTCATGTTCACCAAAAACAAATTGTGCATCTGAGGCTGAACAAGAAATTGGGCAAATAAAAAACGAGAATTCAGAGGCAAATTTCATTTTTATTGGTCATAGTGGAGGAGCAGATGTCGCTGTTTTGACTGCCTCTGCAATCATAGGTACTACTTTGATCAATTGAATTGTATTATTGGATCCAACATTATCAGCATATCCTGATTATCCGAATATTAATGATATGGATACATTAGCAGACAATATTGCTTCAAAAACCCCGCTGTTTCTAGCCGATACCCCAAATGATCTAGACAATAATAGAAATCCAATATTTATAAATATAAAAGGAGCTATATATGGTGATAGGGCCATTTTGGATCTAGAGCAAGCAAATCATCCAATATATAAAGATATTAAGCATATAGATCTGGCTAATAACGATAACGTATTTCAGGACGTGCTGGAATCAATGAACTGGTCTTGTACAGAATAAACCGGATGTCATTAATGGACAGAAAACTAATTAGACATGGAATCCCCATATTTTTTGTTTTCTTGCTTTTCGCATGTAGTGGGATAATTTCAGAAACCAGAAATCGATCCAGAGAGATGGACGCGACTACCCATTTTGTAACAAAAGACGAGTGCATTCAACCAATTAATTCCCTTGGAGTCATTCCGATGGGGGGAGATGTACAACAGCGAACAATTGAAGAAATTCCGCCTATTCAATGGAATTTAGTTGGATCCATTCCAGATGATGCCTATCTGATGGATTTTGCAATAAATGACAGCGATCAAATTTGGATTTCATATGGAGATGGTGGGCAAAATCAACTGGTTCTTTATTCTTTGGATAAAAACGAAAAGGAAATTTATACACTGGATAAAAATGACTTCGTTTTGCCGATACACAAATTATTCTTTAGTAAAAACGGAATATTGTGGGCGGAAAATTACGTATTTCAATCGCACCAAGAAGGTATACCTTTACTTAGTCAATACAATGCTTCCATTGATAGATTTAATTTCATCTTGGATAACCAGGGAGTTTTACAATCACCCAGAGAGATTCGTTCGGATGTCGTAGAAGATAACAAAGGGTTATTCTGGATGTTCGTAAAAGATGCTGATTTAAATGTGTCAACGCTTTATAGCTTCGATCCAGAGACATTAGAAGTTGAACGCCAACCTCTACAACTTCAAGGCGAATTTCTTCTTCTGAATATTGCTCCTGATGGATCAAGCCTGTGGAGTGAGGATCAAGTGAATGGAAAAATAATTCAATATTTTATAGATGATCAAACGACAAAATTATTTGATAGTATAACGAATAATGAACCCGATATCCCCTCTATTGACCTCTCGAATTTGTTACGCCAGCCATTAACAAAATATTTCGATTGGTCGCAACGTTTCTGGTTGGATCATGAAGGATGGGTAGACTTTTCCGATACTGAACACTTAGTATTTTATAAACTTATTCCACCGCCCGAGTTTATCCGATACGCCGAGTCGCCCGAACCAGGATACGGTTGGGTTGAAACAATGGCAATATTTGAAAGCTCAAATGGCTTAGTTTGGTTTAGCACCACGGGTGGTGTAATAAGTCTAGATATTCGGGAGGGATATGAAAAAGGTAAATGGTGTATGATAACGAATGGCTATAGTCCAGTAAAAGAGGATAGCCAGCACAATCTTTGGATGGTCGTATACAATAAAATTTATAAATATCAAATTATTAGATGATAGATAAAATAAAACTAAAGGCTCCTAAGCGAATCCAGAAATCTTGAACCCGAGGAAGATTATTAGACGTTTCCTCACCCACGATGCCTAAACTGGCTAGTTCAACTCTCATGCCTCAAAGATTTATCCACTTTGTTGGTGTTGATCTTCGGCCGCAAGAGGAAGCACGGCAAGTGGGATGGTTTGATTATCGCCCTGGTGATGGTGGCGGCAGTCGGGATGAGTTTGACGGCGTGTACGCCTGGCACAACGACAACGACCGTGGAAACTCCTACAGCAACAGCAACAATAACCGCAACACCAGCGCCAAACGATGAAATCAATGCAACGGCGAAGATCGAATCTACGTTACCTGCAGCTACAGAGTCCCCGACAGAAGCACCCACAGCTACTTGTATAATGATACTAAAACCAACATAAATTATGGGAGACTATGTGGTGAATGGCCATCGTCCTAAACACCGGTTCTTGAAATTAAGGCGAACAATGAAAAGTATTCGAAGCTCATTAGGGTTATCTTTCCTGGTTTTGCTGGTGGGTTGTACCGCAGTTCCGAAAGAGCAACCACAGAGAACGGAAGTACCGGTTGTAATAAGCACCCGTGCTCAAACCGTGGAACCAACAAAAACAGCGGAGATACTTCAACCAACACCTATCAAAGACTTGACTCCTACTTTTGCTGCCAATAAGTTTGAGATCGATACCTATTGCCCTGAGAAAATTGTCGGGATTAAAGAATTACCAAATTTGGATGGAACGCTTGTCTTTGCCGCTGACGATCAATTGACAAGGGATGAGCTATGGATACCGGAACCGGATACAGGCTCAAAACTGACTTTTTGGAACCCACAGTTAAACCAGGTTTCTTTTTATGATTTGCCCGATGGACCAGAATATTATATCTATGCCGAATCCCCGGACAAGGAAAAACTGGCATTAACAGAAGGGAAAACTTTACACTTTTCTGCAGACCTAAACATTGTGGATTCCAATGGCCATGAATACGACCGCTTTTCATTTCCAGAAAGCTGGACTTTTTTCGGTTGGTTGAATAATGAACAACTTCTCTTCCGGCAGTACGTAAATGGCGAAGATTTACAGGATCCAACAAGCACAGCAGTATACGATCTGGTTTCGATCAACCTATCTGATCATGAACAACACATTCTGTCCTCGAATTTTCCGAATATTTTTTATAGAGATATCTATTGGACATGGGGGTCTCCACTCATCTATAGCCCTGATACTTCATTGGTTTTGTATGATGCGTATTATTTTGATTCAAACAAGCATACCTCAATCTTATGGAATGTGAAAAAGAATAAGGTACTTTCAACCATAAATCGTGTTGATTGGGTAAGATGGTCACCGGACGGAAGCCAGTTATTGCTGGTTACAGATTTGGAGAATGATCCTTTTACAAGGCACGATGAGTTATATCTCATCAATTCAACCGGTGAGATGATGCAAGTCAGTTTCTTTCGGGAGGATTATCCGGATTTATTGATTGATTCACCGGTATGGTCTCCTGACAACCGCTACGTTGCATTCTGGCTTTTGACCAATCTTCCGAAGAACACAGGCAAACTGGCAGTATTAGATATGGAAACCCAAAAAGTGGATGTCTTCTGTCAGGAGCTAAACTCGCGGCCATTTCGTTTTGGAGATGATATCCATCTTGGCCCACAATTGGGACAAGTAAATACAACCAGACCCGTCTGGTCTCCGGATAGCAAATCTCTGCTAATCGAGGATTGGAAAGACTGGCAAAGCAGCACTCTTTGGGTGGACCTTCAAAACCATACCATTACGAAAATTGCAGATCAGGCGAGGCCGGTAGGCTGGCTGAAATGATCGCAAAATGCGGTTATCACGCCGATCTTCGGCCGCAAGAAAAAACGCGGTAAGTGGGATGGTTTGATTATCGCACTGGTGATGGCGGCGGCGGTTGGGATGAGTTTGACGGCGTTTACTCTTTCCCCGGAGACTACTTCGGGGGCGGTAAAAGACCAGGTGGAACCTACGTCAACGCAAACAACGACGTCAGAAATCCCAATGACTATTTAAGGGAGAACCCAAAGTCAAGCAGCCATTTCTTCAGCTTTGCCACCTTATTGCGAAAAATAGCATAAATCAATGGATATAATCTTAACCAATATATTCATTATGCTTTTTATAAAAGAAACCCAGGGACCAGTATCCCCGGTGCTCTGTTGGTGACCGGCTACTGTGAAGTTTTTTCAGCAGCCTGGTTGGGGGATACAGTGATACTGGTTTTGACGTACCTGGGAATAAATCAAGCCAATGAACCGGAATGATCGTTCTGTGCTCGTTTACTTCGGTTTTGTGAATCTGTTAGCCTTGTGTGTCGTGCTTACCGGGTGTAATTTGTACAAAAGTGTGAAACCTTCCGTAGTTGTAAGGACCGCGACCACTGAAAGCCTTATACCTACAAATGCAATAACATCAGCAACACAAGTACAAGTGCCTGTATCCTCTCCTACTCTGACCCCAACCGCACAATCTGGTACGATAGAAATTCAGTGCATCACCATAAATCCCAAACCTGCTGGCCAATTGCCAGGCATATTGGTGATGGAAAATCTGGTTCGGGAAAACCTAAAAAACATCTTGTTCCTCGACCTGGAAACCAACCAGGGTCAATATATCTCACCACCTGGCGGAGACCGTTTTCTATCGGAAAATACCTCTTCTGGGGGTAGCTATTTTTCAACAAGAATCTATTCTACTTTAGGTCCGAGTGGTTTCATAAAAATCTATGATCGGTTGGCCAATTTGGTTACCCAGGTACCGTTAGAACAGCCATCCGAATACTTCTGGTTGAACGATGAACAATTCCTCATGAACGCTCCCAACCGCGACGATAATTCGGTATTGCTGGTATCTCCTTTCGAATCGCCACAAAGACAAGAATTACTAGAACCTTACCTTCCCGACTACAACTTCGTATTTGAACCATTGCTTGAATGGGGATATTTTGGTTCATTTTAAAATGTCTATGATCCGACGATGACTCGTATGGTGTATCCCTCCAATGAGGATAATGGTCATGTTCTGGTTTTACGAGACATGGAGAAAGGCACCGATCTGGCAAGCTTGCGAAGCACTTATATTTACGGCAATTGGCCGGCTTGGTCACCAGATAGCCAAAAATTTGCTGTCGCCATCAACACTGCACCACTCGTGCCGGCGAGCGACCTCTCTTATGCGTACGAAATCTTCGTCATTGGTCGAGATGGTCAAAGCCTACTCACAAGCAAATTAAGTTCCTCGTTTGAGACGGTTTCGATCTCCAAACTGGTTTGGTCTCCCGATGGTCGTTATCTGGCATTTTGGTATACCAACGACTCCCATCGCATCTGGACCGACCAGAAGTTGGCCGTATTGGATACCCAAACCCAATCCATTACTGATTATTGCATCGACAGCGGGAACCAAAATTATGATTATTTGACCTTCTGGTCACCAACCAGCGATCAATTGGCTGTTTCCTATATTCTACCTGGAGATGATGATCCATCCACACTGGTGTTTGATATCCAAACCGGGGAAGGAACTATCGTAAAAAAAGGATTCGAACCTGTGGGCTGGTTGAAATAGGCTTGTGGGCATGAGAAAATTTCTTGCGTATGGTAAAAACATCGACCAATACAAACCTTTTCTATAAAAACATGAAGTTTTT
Source organism: uncultured Chloroflexia bacterium (assembly GCA_963704755.1). Lineage (GTDB taxonomy): Bacteria > Chloroflexota > Anaerolineae > Anaerolineales > Anaerolineaceae > Bellilinea. The sequence continues at coordinate 1,742,343 of OY969938.1, read as the reverse complement.
GCTGTAATATAGCAAAAATGCAGAAAATTCATTTTGCTGAAAACAGTGTCCGAATTTATAATTGAATGAGCCCAGGCATCAACGGACACCATTGGCGCTAATGGTCTATGGAAAAATGGTCCCATTGGAGGCTGACATCGTGGGGGTTTCGAATCGAAAAACCTACCTGGGTTACCCTAATATTGATAGTTTAACGACCACCCAGGCCAATATTTGCCTGGGCGATTCTACAGAGAAAGATGTTGTTCTCGAATTATTCGATCCTGAGCATCCTGTCGATATTCATGATCAAGAAGAAACCTTTGGAGAAATTGTATGGAAAACACAAGCTGATCCAGGATATTCGATTAAAGAAATAACCGATCGAATCATTTCGAACGATTGCCTGAGCTATCGGGATTTCGCAAGCCAATGGTAGAAAAATGAACTTCTCATCAAAAACAATGAAAATATTTGGCGTTCTCGTGATTGTTCTTTGCCTGGCCGGCTGTAACAATCCATCTCCAGAAATGACGGCAACTGGCATTTCGACTCTGACGGTTACACCGCCAGGGCCGGCAACGGCCGAAACGATACCCATGCGATCGACGCCGTCTCCTTCCCCGTTTGCCAGTTTAACACCTACTTCAATGATGACGGCATCCGAATACCCTCAGGTTAATCCCCCGGCTATGGACAAAGAAAGCCTGTCAGATGGCACGATTTTGTTCAATCCGGTTCAGAAGGGGGTTGGTTTCCATGCAGTGGTAGATAAATATCAACGCGATATGGCATCTCCAGAAGTGTTCCTTTCGATACAAGATTGTTGCATTTTCGCAGATAATAATAGCAATCAGATGATGGCGCCGGATCAACGTCATGCTGCATTTATCCGGGAAGAGCTCAGCAAAACAGCGGTAAAAACCTCCATGATCCTTACCGATGGAGATTCCTATCAGTCGGTGGATCTAGATAAGCTGCAAGCAAGTGGTATAGCCTACTGGCCTTCGAATACCCAGGTTTTTCTATACCCGGTTGGAAACCCATACCCTTTGGGCAGGCTCATTTTATATAACCTGGTTACTCAGCAGTCGCAACTGATCACGCCGACTTTTCCTAACCTGATCGATGGGAGACTTTGGCCTGTTCCAAACTGGTATAGCGCTTCAGTCGCCCCGAAATACGACCCTTCACTTTCGATGGTGATATATTATGAAGCCGACCCAGTCCAACCGACTTGTGCAATCTCACTTTGGGACCTAAAAACGAATGCAGAAATTTGGCGGCGAAACCTGATTTCGTTGACAGCCCGGCCGTGGAGTTCTGAACCCGCATGGTCACCGGACGGGAGCCGCTTTGCCATTTTCGTCCCAGATGCCGGTGAACATAAAACCCTGGAATTGACCGTGGTCGATCGGGAAGGGAATGAAAAGTCTTTACTTGATCCGGCGATTTCAGAAAAGTTCCTGTGGGCCAGCGGGATTGCCTGGTCTCCGGATGGACAGTATCTTTCCTTTTACGTCCAAGAGGAAGCGGATGTCCGGTTATTGGTCTATGATTTTAAACGGGAAGAAGTATGGGACCCCGCGATCGTTGAGTATACCCATGACGAATTTAATGGGAATCCCGGTGGAGTGGTTTGGTCACCGGACGGGAAACAATTCCTGGCCAACAATTTATTGGCTCAGGCCAGGAAGTTTGCATACCTGGTTGACGTTGAAAAGCGCCAGGTTTTTGATTTTGGATATTTGTATGGCACTGCGGTTTGGTTGGCCCCTGTAGAGTAGGGGGCTGCCTTTAACGAGCTATGGCACCACCCTTTCTTATTGAATTTGTGTGTAGGGCCAATCCTGGTTCGATGCAAAACAGTACGAATACCTACCTTTATGGAGTTAGCCGCATTGCCCAGATATCCGACACCCAGGCGGGTTATTTCCTTCCAGACGCCTTGGGATCTGTACGAAAGATAGTAGATGACGCCGGGGCAGTTACCCTGACGCAAAGCTATACCCCTTATGGTGAGATATTGTATAGTGATGGCGATGCCGTGAGCGATTATGCCTTCACCGGCGAGATGTATGATCTGCAAACAGGGTTGGTGTATCTGCGGGCGAGGTATTATAGCCCGGTGGAGGGCAGGTTTGTCGGGAAGGATGCGTGGGCGGGTGACGATTTTACCCCAATCACTTTCAATCAATGGTTATACGCGAGTGCTAACCCGATCATCTTTGTCGATCCAACGGGTTATAAGACGAAATATGTCACATATGATCGGCAAGCGGCTGCAAAATATGCCAAAGATTACGCCTCTCAAATCAATCCCGATTATGGCAGCTTTGGTGGTTCGGATTGCACCAACTTCGTTTCTCAATCCATTAAGGCCGGCGGTATGCCAGAGAATGAAAATTGGTTTTTCTCAGCTGCAGGCGGAATACTAATTGGCGGAGCAAACAGGTGTATTCCCATTCACTTCGAAGAATTGTTAAGATATGATCCCCAAGCGGCAAAATCTGTTGTGTATTACTTAACTTGGGCCTCATTCTGCGGTGAAGATTGGGCGATCACCGACAACTTGTATAATCATCTCATCAGTATGGGAGGCGTAGCTTATACCATCGATGGGACAATACCTGCTTTGAGTAATTTTGCTGATAGCGATAGAAGAAAAGAACTAAGTGCACCAAAGGCGCATGGGAATGTGATTCCAAGTCCAATTCAATTATCTAGCTATGGGAACTTTAGCTTCTCGGGATACTCTATCCAGGCTGGGGACGTTGTGTTCTACAGGCAGGACCACGCTCTCCATTTTGTCGAAGAGCCGAATGGCTTGTTCAATCATACCGCATTTATCATTGACCCCAACCAGTCATTAACGGATACCGTTGGCGCTAGATCCTTGTATGGAAAAACGGCTCCATTGGTGGCTGAACATTCAGGCGGGTTCGAGGATAACAACATAACCGGATTACCCCAATATGGAACATCGAATATCCATTCCATCAACGATACCTGGTCGGAAGTGAATTGAATGGTAATTGTGCATATGCCAGATGTCTTCAGCTACGAAGAACAGGAGGGTTGTGGGTGGTGAAACAAACTCGCAAGAAACGGATCTTAATTATTCTGGCAGTGCTTTTGCTGGCCTATCCGGCCTGGTTGGGCAGTGAATACCTGCAGATGTTCTTGCAGGCAAACAATTCACTGGCGATGAGCACCAGGCATTATGATGAAATTGTTGTTTATCGTTGGGGAAAGTTTAGGAACGTTTATTATTCTCCGGACATACGCATCTATGATTTGGCCTGGTCGCCGGATGGGAAGAAAATCGCATTTGTCTTCGAGGAAGGTCCCTTTGGGACATACGCAAGAATGGGCAGCGTCATGGTGAATATCGGTCTATTGGACGTTCAAAGCGGAGAAATGGAGAAATTGTTTTCCTTCGAAAGCGGGGACGATAGTGACTATTTTGAAGTCATAGATCATAAAATAGCCTGGTCGCCGGATGGAACCCGGATCCTCTTTGACCAATACGTTTCTGGAAATGGGGTACAGTTTCACCTGTTCGATATGCAAACCAAGGAAATTTTACCAGAGGGGATCTCGGTCCCCGATGTTAAACCGGCGAGCATAGAACCGGATTGGAATCCCGGCCCGTTTCCGCTCATAGGAATAAATACCCAAATAGATGGAAAACGAGAAAGCAGAATTTACTCGATCGATACTGATTTCACCAAATTGACCTACATTATCGATGGAGAAAACCCAAAATGGTGGCCGGCATCTGAGGGCCGATTTACGTTTAGCCGGAATTTTTCTTCCGATTATCGTTATTTTTCCGGCGATATTCACGGTGAAAACGTCCAAGTCCTCATGAATAATTGTTATCCGCTTGCGCAATCATTTACTGGGCGCTTCATAGTGCATTCCTGTACAGTGGATGACTATACACGGCCCAAATTGTATATGTACGATACATTCTGGAAAAAGAGCTTCTATTTCTCGATGGATAGTTTTTTATGGGCGAGTTGGGCGCCTTAGGAGAAGATGCATGAAAGAAGAGATGTTTATTGGAGGTTGGCCGCTTCCTCTCCTATAGGCCGACCATTTGACACACCCATAGCCAATGAAGTGTGCGTCAGTTGACCGACGCGAGCGGAGCTGTTACCCTGACCCAAAGCTACTCACCTTATGGAGAGATATTATATAGTGATGGCGCTGCCGTGAGCGATTACGCCTACACCGGCGAGATGTATGATCCGCAAACGGGGCTGGTGTATCTGCGGGCGAGGTATTATAGCCCTCCTCTCAATCAGTTTATGCAACCCGATACTATTAAACCAAATCCAAGAAATCCAATGGATTGGAATTTCTATGCTTACACCTATGATAACCCTATCAATTTTACGGATCCGAGTGGCCATTATGTATATAATCGCTTAGGGGCCGTTTCATACGCAATGCAATGGGATTATCAACAAGGGTTAGACCCTAATTATGACTTTACTACACTTGATCCAGGATCTGATTATTCTAGCCAATGCACATTGTTTGCCTCAAGTATCTTATACGAAAACGGTGTGCGAGATCCACGCGTAGATCCGAACCCCGATAAAAAAGTAGGTGGAATTGATTTAGATCCCCCCATATTGGGACATTAATATTTTGAAAGAAGGGGCTTGGCAGTATTTAGGTTACGCAGGAAAGAGTAGTTGGTATAACACAGATGCTTTTTATGGTTTTGATACCAAAGTAATTGGTGAGGTGGTAATAAAATACTCCAACCCGCCTCAGGACACTGATCAACATCGGTACAATTCATCATCGGTAGATCAAAATTGGGAAAACCTTCTTCTGACCAATCGATCAAAAATCCAAAAGGGAGATCTAGTGTTTTATGGGGAAAGCGAAAATAAATGGAATCATGTGGCTATAGTTGTTGGTTGGGGATTGCCAACAGAATATGGTCCTAAGCTTAATCCTGGAAGCGGCCCTTCTGGTATGGAAGGTGGAATTGAATATTTGAACTGGATAGAAAGTCTTCAATTGTGCAACTCATTTACTAACGAACGTCCGCTCGTGGTAGAAAGGAGTGGCGGAATTGCATATACAGCCTTCCGTTCGTTGGATAACACTACAAGTCGGAATAATTTAATTAGTATCGTCCATGTTAATGACAATTGAGGGGAAAATGAAAAAAAGGATGACTTTATTCTTCTTCATGGCTTTATCTTTAGCTTCATGCTCAACTCAAAATGAAAAGAGCATCTTTTCCTCACCGGGAACCAATGGAACAATAGGCCATGCCACACCAACCCTTGTAACGCCGCAAATCACCTCTACTCAAGGGGGTGTCCCCATCGTGGAAAGAGAGTTTATTCCCACCGAATGGGACCAGATTTATGACGAAGATATGGTTTCTCAGGTTGAGCTTGGTGCGGAGCAGGGAATTTGGGCGTATTTTGCTCAAAAGGGAATTGGCTACTTTTATCAGGGAAATTGGACGCATTTTTCCGGAGAGGATTACGGTCTCTCAACACCAAGTGATATGGCTGTTTCACCAGATGGTACGCTTTGGGCTGTTGGGCGTGAAGGTTTAGCGCATTACCACAATAGAAAATGGGATTTCTTCAATTTGAATAATACCAGTGAAACTGCCGTGCCCAGATTGGCGATTTCTCCTCTAGGAGAGGTGTATGTGGCGTTGCCAAATTGTAATTGCTATAAAGGCATTCAAATTTTCGCTGGCGCTGACTGGAGTTTGCTGCCAAATCCAAAAAAAGTGATGGCAGAGGCGGAACAAATTCTATTTACCGCTGATGGTACACTTTGGGCTTCGTTTGGCTGGCCCGTGGGAATTGGTCACTATAACGGTACCGGTTGGGAAATCTATTCTGGAGAAATGTTATGGCCTTCTGGCTCCTACACGGCAATCCGTATCGGCTCAGACGAATATGGAAACGTTTTTGCGGTACATGAACATCAGGATTGGTTAGTAATAATCGATAGAGATGGTAACCTGGAGAGAATCCCCTTTTATTCATCGGATTTAGCCCTCGATCCGGGTAGGCTACGCTTGCTGGTGGACCAAAGCGGGAGGTTATGGATCAATGCCTGTTTGAGGAATCAGAAAAACGCTTGCCTGGCATACGAGGAAAATGGGCAGTGGGTTAGTTTAACCAAATTGCCGTTCAGAGAAGTTCTTGACATGAAAGAGGAGGGCCAGGATGCTATCCTGATTGCTACGGAAAATGGATTGTATCGATTTTCACCGAAGCTAACAGAGTAATCGTTGTCCGCTCGCTCAATTAAAATCAGCCGATTTATAGCGAATTTCTGTGTGATCGACAACAATGTACAATCTAAAACATTAATGCTATACGTATTGAAAAATTTGTTGTCTATAAGTAAATATTTCTCGGCACGGTAAGTACCGTAAGAAAAATATCACTGAAGAGAAAACGTTTATAGGAAGTTGGTTGCTTCCTGCCATATAGGCCGACCATTTGACACACCCATAGCCAATGAAGTGTGCATCAGTTGACCGACGCGAGCGGAGCAGTCACCCTGACGCAAAGCTACACGCCCTATGGGGAGATATTATATAGTAGTGGCGATGCCGTCAGTGATTACGCCTACACCGGCGAGATGTATGATCCGCAAACGGGGTTAGTCTACTTGCGGGCCAGATATTACTCTCCTTATCTTCACGAGTTCACGCAGCCTGACCCTTTTATGCCAGGGCCTTTTTCTCCAGGAGATTGGAATCGGTACAATTATGCAAGGAATAATCCGATCAATTTCGTTGACCCATACGGTGAATTTTCTGAAGAAGATATTATGCTTTTCATGGGTAAAAATTCTTGGTCTGATGTTATAAAGCAATTTGAATTTGGAGGTAGATTTAACGGAAAATGGGGTTGGCTGGAGGTTATGCGTCGAGCAGAGACTGGCGATCTGTTCTATGCTGGTATTGACGGAGAGATAGATAGATATAAATTTAGTCCTAGTTATGTTGGTAAATTTGCTGGCGGTCAATTTGGAACACTTAGGCCAAATGGAAAGTATGGGCAAGGAATCATTGTCGCTGATGAATATAACGATGGCGATCTGGTGGATTTGGATTACAAATTAGCCCATACTTATTGGTATCAAATTAGGCGTAGCGATGGTTCTATAAAATTCGACACAATGGCATGGGATAAACACTACCATCTAATTTTTAACCCTTCAAAGGTAAACTGGTTGAGTTTTTCTCTTGATACCATAAGTGCTCTTGCTAGCATTATCCCCGGTGCGAGTTCCGCGATTTAAGGTGTAAAGTACACTTCAAATATGAAAGCAACCCTTAAAACAATAAACGAAGTTAACTTCGCTTATAATTTGGGCAATACACCTATTCTAATTATCAATGGTGATCCTAATGGAGCTTGGTTAAGTTTAGGTAGTGCCTTATCTGGTCTCATACCTGGATTTGGTTCCGCTATTAGCGGTGGCTTTTCAATAGGGTGTGTTTATCATGATTTAGAAAATGCCATTCTCATAACCCCTTAATTTGGGAGAGTTTTTATGAACATCCCTGTATTCATACTTTCGACAACAGCAATAGGGGTATTATGTTCGCTTCCATCTCTAGGTGTTGGATATTGGTTACGAAAGAAAGGCTATATTTCTTTGTACTCCCCTTTTTATATAGCCTTGCTTTGCATTTGCGTGTTAGCCTGGATAAGGCTCGCAGCTCCAAAGGCCACATTACTAGCCATCGCCTGTTATATAACCATTCTTTTTCCGGTTATTTATAGTCGAGAGCTTTGGTTTTCCGACAGATGGAGAAAATGGTGGTGGCGACGTAACAAGTCTGAGGATGAAGACAAAAATAGTTAGCCCATATGTATAGAAGTGGTCTCTACAAAAATGAAAAAGGCTTATGCCCATATTCTGGATTCCATAAGCTTTTTACGTCTAAAGTACTCAAGGTATTTATACTTGGAATTTCAAGAATCCAATTCAGAACTTCATACCGGGGGCTCTGGGCAGTGTGCGTCAGTTGGCCGACGCAAGCAGAGCTATTACCCTAACCCAAAGCTACTCACCTTATGGAGAGGTGCTGGAGAGTGAAGGAGTTGAATCGACAGGTTACGCCTTCACCGACGCGAGCTACGACCCGCTGACCGGGCTGGTCTATTTGCGGGCCAGATATTATGGCCCTTCAGAGAATCCAGCAAGTAGAAAAAAATTAAAACAAAGGTCTTCAATATGTAAAAAATGATATTACGGTTGTTGTTGCCTAAGCACCGGCCTTCATAATCAATAGCTTTATATGAAAAGATGTAGAAATTGGCGAATATCCGTTACCTCTTTTTAGTTTTGTTGTTCATATTGCCGGGGTGTAATCACCAGGATAGACAGGTTGGTTTTGCAACGCTGGAATCTATTCAAAACACTCCGCTACCTTCTAAATCAATTCCCACACAGTTAGAGACGACATCGCCTACATGGGACTTGTCTCTCCCATCCCTTCAACCTAAAAACATCCAGCCCACGCCTACAAGCTATACGCCGGAAGCAATTGCTACCTTAACCTATGAGGAAATTCAAAACAAAACGGATGTTTTAGCCGGAACACATGCCTGCATTTTGCCTTGTTGGCTGGGGCTAACTCCTGGAACATCTACATTTTATGATATTAAAAGTTTCGCTGCGAATTTAGGATTAAACTTCCAAGAAGACCAATACCTCGCGGAAGGGGGCTCGACAATATTTCTCATCGAGGACACGGAAAATTTTCAAAATAGTCCTTCGAATAATGCCGGAAAGTCAATTTCAATTGATGTAAATTGGAAAAACGGGATTGTCGAGTTAATAACCATTCGGCTCGATGAATTTCCTGCGTTCCTCGATGTTGACAAACAAGTCAAACAGCTAGGATACCCAAATTCGATTTATCTTCACGGCCCTTATGCGGATTGGATGGGCTTCATTTTGGATTATCAACAGTATGGGTTTGTTTTTGCTATTGATAGTTTAACGACCACCCAGGCCAATATTTGCCTGGGCGATTCTACAGAGAAAGATGTTGTTCTCGAATTATTCGATCCTGAGCATCCTGTCGATATTCATGATCAAGAAGAAACCTTTGGAGAAATTGTATGGAAAACACAAGCTGATCCGGGCTATTTGATTAAAGAAATAACCGATCGAATCATTTCGAACGATTGCCTGAGCTATCGTGATTTTGCAAGCCAATGGTAAAAAAATGCGCTTCTCATCAAAAACAATAAAAACATTTGGCGTTCTCGTGGTTGTTCTTTGCCTGGCCGGCTGTAACAATCCATCTCCAGAAATGACGGCAACTGGCATTTCGACTCTGACGGTTACACCGCCAGGGCCGGCAGCAACCGAAACGATACCCATGCGATCGACGCCGTCTCCTTCCCCGTTTGCCAGTTTAACACCTACTTCAATGATGACGGCATCCGAATACCCTCAGGTTAATCCCCCGGCTATGGATACCGAAAGCCTGTCAGATGGCACGATTTTGTTCAATCCGCTTCAGAAGGGGAAACGTTCCTATGCAGTGGTAGATAAATATCAACACGAAATGGCATCTCCAGAAGTGTTCCTTTCGATACAAGATTGTTGCATTTTCGCAGATAATAATAGCAATCAGATGATCGCGCCGGATCAACGTCATGCTGCATTTATCCGGGAAGAGCTCAGCAAAACAGCGGTAAAAACCTCCATGATCCTTACCGATGGAGATTCCTATCAGTCGGTGGATCTAGATAAGCTGCAAGCAAGTGGCATAGCCTACTGGCCTTCGAATACCCAGGTTTTTCTATACCCGGTTGGAAACCCATACCCTTTGGGCAGGCTCATTTTATATAACCTGGTTACTCAGCAGTCGCAACTGATCACGCCGACTTTTCCTAACCTGGTCGATGGGAGATTTTGGCCAGTTCCAAACTGGTATAGCGCTTCGGTCGCCCCGAAATACGACCCTTCACTTTCGATGGTGATATTTTATGAAAATAATCTCGAAAAGCCGGACTGGGCGATTTCACTTTGGGACCTAAAAACGAATACAGAAATTTGGCGGCGGAACCTGATCTCGTTGGCAGCCCGGCCGTGGAGTTCTGAACCCGCATGGTCGCCGGACGGGAGCCGCTTTGCCATTTTCGTCCCAGATGCCGGTGAACATAAAACCCTGGAATTGACCGTGGTCGATCGGGAAGGGAATGAAAAGTCTTTACTTGATCCGGCGATTTCAGAAAAGTTCCTGTGGGCCAGCGGGATTGCCTGGTCTCCGGATGGACAGTATCTTTCCTTTTACGTCCAAGAGGAAGCGGATGTCCGGTTATTGGTCTATGATTTTAAACGGGAAGAAGTATGGGACCCCGCGATCGTTGAGTATACCCATGACGAATTCAATGGGAATCCCGGTGGGGTGGTTTGGTCACCGGACGGCAAACAATTCCTGGCCAACAATTTATTGGCTCAAGCCAGGAAGTTTGCATACCTGGTTGACGTTGAAAAGCGCCAGGGTTTTGATTTTGGATATTTGTATGGCACAGCGGTCTGGTTGGCCCCTGTAGAGTAGGGGGCCGGCTGCAGAACGCCATGTAACGTTAAATTTGAGTGTCAAGCCGTGCCGCAGATATTCGCATGCAGGCAGACGATGAAAAACGGACCCAGCCTAAAGCAGCATATATGGGGGCATCGCCTTTCATATTCCCGTAAATCCAGGTGACTCACCAGGGACTTGAACCCTGAACCCACTGATTAAGAGTCAGTTGCTCTGCCAATTGAGCTAGTGAGCCATTTTAGGTCCACTGACCGGCTAAAAATCCAATCAGTGGCTGCCTTTATCATTTGTTCCTATCGAATCAGTTTCCCTATCGGTAGCAACTCGCGGATGAAATTATATCTCAATCTCACTTCCTGTCAACTGTGCTCCGGTGGTAATGATCAGGATATTTTGATCGAAATTCTCTTTCCAAAATTCATCCGGAAATTTCAAATCAAGACCCAGCCAAATCACTTCTCCCTCTACTTCTCGTAAATCCTGCTTTAATTCTAAATGAAAGGGTAACCATCCACGCGGACATATCTTTAGCATTGCTCACTTTGGGGATAATTCCTGAGCACATTTGAAATTTCAGGATGGTTTGCCAATAATCATTTGTGACGCCGCAAAGAAAACGGCCAGGTGAACGAGTTCTTCTTCGCGCCGTACTACATCGAGCCCTATGCCGTGGGCCAGCCGGTGCACGCCATTGGCCGGCGTGAACCTCCGGACACATGGCGTACGCTCAAGTGGGAGCGCAGCGTGCGGATCGAGCTGCTGCGCGAGCCCTACACCATCTCGGAAGACTTCGACCCGACCGAACTGCTCAAGCACGCCTGGGGCATCTGGTATACTGAAGTTGAGCCGGTGGAGGTGATCTTGAAATTTAGCCCATGTGCAGCCCACCGGTTCGAGGAAACCCGCTGGCACCACTCGGAACGGGTGATCCTCCAGGATGACGGCAGCCTGTTCTGGCGCGCCTGGATCGCCGAACCGCTGGAGAGGCTGCCATAGATCCGCGGATGGGGGAGCGATGGTAAGGCGCTCACGCCAGAGGATTTGCGGGAAAGGTTGAGGATGGAAGCTCATTCCTTGGCAATGTTGTGTGGTGTGAAAACGATTTACAAAATTAACTTGGGTTTGGAAAACGATGTTTGAGGGGGAAAAGATGAACTTTTATGCGCACTCCAAAGGCACAAATCAATCAGAGTGGCAAACCATTAAGCAGCATCTCACTAATACAGCCGAATTAGCGGCCAAATTCGGCCGTGACGCAAACATCGAGGACCTGGCTAGATTGGCCGGTTACATCCATGATTTAGGGAAATATTCGGAAGAATTTCAAGCGCGACTCAATGGGGCTTCCATTAAAGTGGACCATGCCACCGCGGGAGCAAAAGAAATCACCGATTTTTTCAAGGGTAAACCACAAGAACCTATGGCGACGATCCTGGCATATTGCATCAGTGGTCACCATACTGGCTTGTTAGACTATGGCGATTCGACCGATTTACCCGGTGATGGAACCCTGCAAGCACGACTCAAGACGAAGGTTTGCGATTATAGTGCTTACAAAACAGATATCGATCTGGCTAAATTCAAACCTCCAAATTGGTTGAATATCCATCCATTACAACTTCGTCGCTCTCCCGAAAAGCCACCAATCTCCCGGATCGGTTTTTCGATAGCCTTTCTGACACGTATGCTCTTTTCTGCCCTGGTGGATGCCGATTTCCAGGAATCGGAGAATTTCATTCGGGGGAAAAAGCCACGTGGAGAGCATGAGAGTATCCGGGTGTTGTGCGATAAATTCAACCTTCACTTGCAAGGATTTGACCATCCCGAAACAGCCATCAACCGCAAGCGCACCGACACTCTTAAAAGTTGCATCAGGAAAGCCGCGGGTAAACCGGGTTTCTTCAAACTCACCGTACCCACCGGCGGGGGGAAAACATTAGCGTCAATGGCTTTTGCGCTCAATCACGCCGTTGAAAACGATTTAAAACGCATTATTTATGTAATTCCATTCACTACGATCATCGAACAAAATGCAGGTGTATTTAAAAAGATATTGGGTGAAGAGAACGTTCTGGAACACCATTCTAATTTCGACTGGGAACAGAAAAAGCGGGATTCTATCGAAGCAGCCGAAGACCAGACCAGGAGCGTATATACCAAGCTCAAGTTGGCGGCAGAAAATTGGAATATTCCTATCGTCGTTACGACGAATGTACAGTTTTTCGAGTCGTTGTTCGCCAATAAATCGTCTCATTGTCGTAAGCTGCATAACCTGGCTAAAAGCGTAATCATCTTTGATGAAGCGCAAATGTTTCCAAAAGAATATTTGCTCCCGGCTATAGGCGCTGTTTCGGAATTAGTGACCAATTATGGCGCCAGTGCGGTTTTTTGTACCGCTACCCAACCCAATTTGGAAAGATTCTTGCCTGAAGGAACCCCGGTCACCGAGCTTGCGCCTGAACCACAGGACCTGTTCGCTTTTTATAAGCGCGTTAATGTAAAACCGTTAAGCGAAAAAGTTACCGATAAAGATCTGGCCAAAAGACTACAAGACTATAAGCAAGTTTTGTGTATCCTGAATACACGAAAACATGCCAGTGGGTTGTTCAAATTATTGGAAGGCGAAGGCAAGTTTCACCTTTCGACGCTGATGTGCCCTGCTCACCGCAAGGAGAAATTAGAGGAAATTCACCGGAGGCTGGATTGTGGGGAGACCTGCCGCGTTGTATCGACGACGGTAATGGAGGCAGGCATCGATGTAGATTTCCCGGTCGGCTACCGGGCATTGACCGGCCTGGATTCCATCAATCAGGCGGCCGGCCGAATCAACCGGAACATGAAGCAATCTATGGCGGAAATGTATGTTTTCGAGCCCGATTCCGAGTTCGTCAAACGGACTCCGGGGTATGTTGCCCAGGGTGTGGCGATAACGCGCAATATTCTGCGCAGATATGGCGACGAGCTTATTTCAATTCCCGCGATTCAAGATTATTTCGAACAGCTATATGAGCTCAAAGATATCCACGACCTCGATTATCAAAATATTCTTGATGCGTTTCAACCAGGTCCGCAGAACCAACTCAATTTCAAATTTGCGACCGTGGCCCGGAATTTTCATGTTATCGAAGACGCAACCCAACCTGTAATCATTCCATTCGGTGAGGAGGCAAAAAGGCTTATTGAAGAACTTAAAACAACGCTATTTCCACTGGCCACCTTGCGAAAATTGCAACCCTATACGGTCTCGATTTACCAGCAAGACATAGAAGCACTCAGCAACCAGGGTGGCATCACGATCATCGCCGAGAAGTATGCCTTGTTGAGCGACACGAATAAGTTTTACGATCCTTATACAGGGTTAATCCTGCCTACCAGCAGTGCTGGGGAAGGGTTGTTTTCCTAATCTACCCCGAGAGTTTCTTCAAAGCTCGGGAGAGCTGGCGAAGATAGGAGGTTCGACTTATGGGATATGGCATCATAATCAGGGTCAGCGGACCATATGCCTTGTTTACCCGTCCGGAAATGAAGGTGGAACGGGTCAGTTACGACGTAATCACCCCATCGGCTGCGAGAGGCATTATCGAGGCGGTCTATTGGAAGCCGGCTATCCGTTGGAATATAGACAAGATCCATGTTCTAAACGAAATCCAGTTCACCAACATTCGCCGCAATGAGGTGAGCGAAAAGCTATCAACGGATAACGCCTTGCAGGTAATGAAAGGAGGAAGTAAGCCGCTATTTTTGTCGGCTGTAGACAACCGCCAGCAGCGGGCATCCATGATTCTCACTAATGTAGATTATGTAATTGAGGCCCATTTTGATGAAGTGCCTGCTCACTGGGGCGAACGCGATACCAAAGAAGGGCATTACAACATCATCTTACGCCGCCTGCGCCAGGGGCAATACCATCATACACCTTGCCTCGGAACGCGAGAATTCCCTGCAAAAGTGGAAATCATTGAGGATAAACAACAAATCCCTAAAAGCCAACTTACTGGCGAACGAGATTTCGGTTGGATGCTCTACGATCTGGATTTTTCCAATGCGAGAGATATTCAACCTAAATTCTTTAAAGCCGGTATGGTGGATGGAGTGCTCGACTTGACCAAAGTTGAGGTGCGCCAATGATTCTGCAATCCCTCTACCGATATTACGAAATCTTGCTCGAAGATCCCGAAGCGGAGATTGCCCCTCCCGGATACAGCGCGGCCAACGTAAGTTTTGCTTTGAACTTGTCACAGGATGGAGAATTGCTCGATCTTTTTCCCTTCACCACAAAATTTTTCGATGGCAAGAAAGATCGCGAGGTGAACTATCGACGGATGATCGTCCCGGAGCAGGTGAAACGAGCGGGGATAGATCCGAAACCGAATTTTCTTTGCGATAATAGCACCTTCATATTAGGTATTTCTGAAAAGAAAACCAAAGAGGGTCTAGAGGACAGCGATTATATTTTCAAACGCTTCGAGGCCTTTCGAAAATACAATATCGGCCTACTTTCGAAGGCTAACAGCGTAGAAGCTCGTTCTGTCGTTGAATTCCTGGAAAAGCTCGATTCGGACACCATTCGTCAGCATCCGGCAATAGCCCAAAACATGAATGCTCTTCTTGCAGGCGGGAACCTGATTTTCTTGGTGGATGGCAGGAGTACCATTCTGGATGCAGAAATCCGCCGCATTTGGGAAGAATCCCGATCGAATGAGGAAACGGTGCAGATGCAGTGCCTGGTTTCCGGAGAGGTGGAACCCATCGCCCGGTTGCATCCCAACATCCAGGGCGTGCGTGACGCCAACCCAACCGGCGCCTCTCTGGTTGGATTCAATGAACGCGCTTACGAATCTTATGGCCGGGTTAAAGGCCAGGGGCTGAATTCCCCTACCGGCCAACGAATTGCTTCCGGCTACGGTGTAGCGCTTAATTATCTGCTTTCGGCGCAAAATCCCAATCGAAAAATACAACTTGGTGATACCACTGTAGTGTATTGGGCCGAGAGCATTAATAAAAAGTACGCAAGCACCTTTGCCACCCTGATCAATCCGGCTTTTTGGGATGACCGTTCTGTCGATGGCCAGGGGGATCAAAAAGAAGCCGAAGCTAAACTGGCAGTCGTAGCCGGTAAAGTTGCCCATGCCCAGGCACTGGATTTTCTTTCTCTGCAAGAAGGACTGGATCCCCAAACCCGATTTTTTGTGTTAGGCCTGGCCCCCAACGCCGCCCGGCTTTCAGTGAGATTTTTCCTCACGGATGCCTTTGGCAAGTTTGTCGAACGGATCATGATCCATTATGAGGATTTACAAATCCAAAAGGAGTTCCAAAACCAGCATGATACCATTTCCCCGTATCGCATCCTGGCAGAATGTGTTTCGCCCAAGGTGACCCGGCGGGATGATGAACTGAAGTCCACCTGGGGGCTCATGGGGGGTGCGCTCATGCGTTCCATTCTCACCGGAGCACCTTATCCGGAAGGATTATATTCGGCCATCATTAACCGCGTTCGCCACGATAACGACGACGAAAATAGAAGTCGAAAAATAAACTACGTGAGAGCAGCGTTTATCAAGGCCTACCTTTTGCGTAAGTTTCGTCGCCAGGCTCAAAAACCTTACTTGGAGGCACTACAAATGTCACTCAATAAATCCTATACTCACCCGGCCTACGTATTGGGCCGCTTGTTTGCCGTTCTCGAGAAAGTACAACGTGAGGCAATCGGGGATGTAAATGCCGGCATCAAAGACCGTTACTTCACCTCAGCTTGCGCCACTCCGGCGAGCGTATTTCCAACTTTGATGCGACTGTCTCAACACTGGACGTCTAAAGCCGAATATGGTCGCGCAACAGACCGGAAGATCCAGGATTTAATGGAATTGCTGGCTGCCGAGCCTTTTCCTGCCCGTTTGACATTGGATGAACAGGGTATCTTCATTCTGGGATACTACCACCAGCGCGCCAGTTTCTTTACAAAGAACACCGATAAATCGTCTGGCACAGAATCCGTAGTTCGATAAACAAAGAGGAGAAAAATCATGTCCAACTCAATCAGCAACCGCTATGAATTTGTTTTGATTTACGATGTGGAAAATGGCAACCCCAATGGTGATCCCGACGCAGGTAATATGCCTCGTATCGACCCTGAAACCGGCTTTGGAATCGTCACTGACGTATGCTTGAAACGGAAAATTCGTAATTATGTTGAAATGGTTGAAGGTGACAAACCTGGTTATCGGATTTACGTCAAAGAAGGCACCCCATTGAATACCCATCACAAAGAGGCCTACTTAACCATAGGGTTAGAGCCAGGAAAGAAAGCTGCTCTCGACAAAGTCAGTGAGGCCCGCGCCTGGATGTGCGAAAATTTCTTTGACGTGCGTACCTTCGGCGCTGTGATGACCACCGGTGATAATTGTGGTCAGGTACGCGGCCCAGTACAAATTAATTTCTCGCGCAGCATGGACCCTATCTTCCAACAGGAAGTGACGATCACACGCCAGACAGTAACCCGCGAAGAAGAAGCCGAGAAAGAACGGACCATGGGGCGCAAGCACGTTATTCCCTATGGCTTGTATCGGGCTGAAGGATACGTTTCGGCCAAGTTGGCCAATGATCCCACAAAAGGTACGGGCTTTTCCGAAGACGACCTGAAACTATTATGGGACGCGTTGATTAATATGTTCGAGCACGATCATTCCGCTGCGCGTGGGAAAATGGCTGCCCGAAAATTGTTCATTTTCAAGCATGAAAGCGATTTGGGCAACGCTCCTTCGCATAAACTCTTCGATTTGATCAAAATCGAGAGAAAAGAAGGCGTTATTGCTCCTCGCAAGTTTGAAGATTACACCTTAATCGTGGATGACCGGATGCCCGCAGGGGTTGAGTTGATCGAAGCATTATGAAATCCGAATACACTGCAGAAGAACTGCTGCCCCTTGCGGGCATCCAGCATTTCCTGTTCTGCCGCCGGCAGTGGGCGCTGATCCACGTCGAGCGGCAGTGGCAGGAAAATGCCCGCACGGCCGAGGGTCGCCTGTTGCACAAACGTACGGATGATCCC
Source organism: uncultured Chloroflexia bacterium (assembly GCA_963704755.1). Taxonomy (GTDB): domain Bacteria; phylum Chloroflexota; class Anaerolineae; order Anaerolineales; family Anaerolineaceae; genus Bellilinea. The sequence continues at coordinate 1,724,734 of OY969938.1, read as the reverse complement.
ATTTTCGCCGAACTGCGCAGCGGCGTGGTTATCGCACGGGCGGCGCCTGTTACCTCATATCGCCTGGGCCTGGCCGGCATATGTGATGTGATCGAGTTCACCCGTGCAGACTGTGGGGTCAACTTGCCGGGGCGAGAGGGGCTTTACCTTCCTGCCCCGGTAGAATACAAGTACAGGCCCGCCTGGAAGAATTGATCGACAAGGAGAAGGATAGCTTGCGGTTTTATAACCTGGACGACCACTGGCGCAATCGAGTCGAACATATCGGCGCAAAAGAGACACCTGACCTGGAGGGTCCCTTGATTACTTGAATTGCGAACGATAAGCGCCCATGACTTTCCAGGTGGATTCGCGCAAAATTGGAACCTTAAAAGCCGAATATTGCCTAAGAAAAGAGCGATAAAGCAGGCAGTAAAGGTAAAATGGATAAAGCGAGGCCAATATCTTGGGGATTGATCTTTTTTTACCCCAGATGTTGCGGTCGCTCCCCACACGGGGAGCGTGGATTGAAACGATACAGATAATTATACCACGCGGTATATACCGTGTCGCTCCCCACACGGGGAGCGTGGATTGAAACCTGGAAGTTCGGGACGACCCGTCCCCGAGCGTTTCCACGGGTCGCTCCCCACACGGGGAGCGTGGATTGAAACACGTATCCGGGCGAGGAAGATATCGTTGTATTGGTCGCTCCCCACACGGGGAGCGTGGATTGAAACCTCTATGGTTAGATGTCAGGGCCGCCATAGCCGCGTCGCTCCCCACACGGGGAGCGTGGATTGAAACACAGAGACCGGCGCGATAAACCTGACAGAAATCGCGTCGCTCCCCACACGGGGAGCGTGGATTGAAACCCAACAGTCCAGAAATAGGTGTTGAAATTCCCAAGTCGCTCCCCACACGGGGAGCGTGGATTGAAACACCATTTTGTTGGTCTACCCAGCTCGTCCAGGTCGCTCCCCACACGGGGAGCGTGGATTGAAACTGGAATGCGCTTGTCTGCGTTGGCCTGATCCTCGGGTCGCTCCCCACACGGGGAGCGTGGATTGAAACGAGTAGGATGTAATCCGAATCGTTTTGAGCGCAGAGTCGCTCCCCACACGGGGAGCGTGGATTGAAACCAGCCCCCAACCAGGAAGGGTGTGCCTACTGGCGTCGCTCCCCACACGGGGAGCGTGGATTGAAACTCAAATACATCCGCCATCGACGCGCAGAATACTCGCGTCGCTCCCCACACGGGGAGCGTGGATTGAAACGCTTCTGCGAATACCGACCGCCCACGGATTGTAGTCGCTCCCCACACGGGGAGCGTGGATTGAAACCCGTCGGTACGCGAGGTTGCGGAGGCAAACCGCGTGTCGCTCCCCACACGGGGAGCGTGGATTGAAACGGCGCTAATTTTGCTATTGGTCCAGGTCGGTGGTCGCTCCCCACACGGGGAGCGTGGATTGAAACAATTATCTCCGATAGCCACGTTTGTCTTTAATGGTCGCTCCCCACACGGGGAGCGTGGATTGAAACTCCCGTGAGATGCAAAAAGGACCGCGCGTTTGCGTCGCTCCCCACACGGGGAGCGTGGATTGAAACCTGTAGAAACGGGGCTTACACTCCAATCATCCGAGTCGCTCCCCACACGGGGAGCGTGGATTGAAACCCGCTGGTAAGCGTTTGCGTCATGGCCAGGTTGGAAGTCGCTCCCCACACGGGGAGCGTGGATTGAAACAACCTATTGCTCCCGTTTGGTTTAACTCAGGACCGTCGCTCCCCACACGGGGAGCGTGGATTGAAACAATGCCTCGAAAGCCTTAAAATCTTTGTGTTGCTCGAGTTCGCTCCCCACACGGGGAGCGTGGATTGAAACTCATCTTCCCATACGCTGACATCCGGGATCAAAGGTCGCTCCCCACACGGGGAGCGTGGATTGAAACCTATGAACAAATCGAAAGTGGCAGTGGAGGTCCAAGTCGCTCCCCACACGGGGAGCGTGGATTGAAACACAATTACTTTGGTATCATAATCATCGAAGTCATAGTCGCTCCCCACACGGGGAGCGTGGATTGAAACACAATTACTTTGGTATCATAATCATCGAAGTCATAGTCGCTCCCCACACGGGGAGCGTGGATTGAAACATGTCCTGCATGCCCTACCCTTCCCACATCCCGTCGCTCCCCACACGGGGAGCGTGGATTGAAACATGTCCTGCATGCCCTACCCTTCCCACATCCCGTCGCTCCCCACACGGGGAGCGTGGATTGAAACCTGGTCTATTTCCTGGTGACGGCTCCTGCGGATGGTCGCTCCCCACACGGGGAGCGTGGATTGAAACGTGCAAATTAGTATCCATGTTGTCGATCCTATGGGTCGCTCCCCACACGGGGAGCGTGGATTGAAACTATATTGTGTGCTATTACCGTTTTGGCGTATAAGTCGCTCCCCACACGGGGAGCGTGGATTGAAACAAGACGCGGGACGTATTCCCGGCCGACGACCAAGTCGCTCCCCACACGGGGAGCGTGGATTGAAACAAAGAAAAGGTAGACGCCCTGAAGAAGAGCGGCATGTCGCTCCCCACACGGGGAGCGTGGATTGAAACACTCAACGAGTTGGTGGATGCGACGACCTGGTATGGTCGCTCCCCACACGGGGAGCGTGGATTGAAACAGGGATAAACACATCCCAAATCACACGCCAGTCCAGTCGCTCCCCACACGGGGAGCGTGGATTGAAACCGAATCTCGGCGATCTCATCCGTCGCTACGAAGCCGGCGTCGCTCCCCACACGGGGAGCGTGGATTGAAACCTAACGGCGGGTTTGTCTGGCCGGCCGCGTTGACCAGGTCGCTCCCCACACGGGGAGCGTGGATTGAAACCCCCGATTATGGCTACCTTGTACACGGATAAGACCGTCGCTCCCCACACGGGGAGCGTGGATTGAAACGACCCGTCCGCGGTTTTTTGCTCTCTAGCAGATGTCGCTCCCCACACGGGGAGCGTGGATTGAAACAATGACCACGCGCGCCAGGCCACAAAATCAGAAGTCGCTCCCCACACGGGGAGCGTGGATTGAAACCGGCATGGCACGCATCACTATCACTGCCGGTTGAAGTCGCTCCCCACACGGGGAGCGTGGATTGAAACCTGATCGGTGACGGCGTACGTAAACCGCGCGGGATGTCGCTCCCCACACGGGGAGCGTGGATTGAAACTGAATCAAAACCAGACGTTGACCCCGGCCGCACTTGTCGCTCCCCACACGGGGAGCGTGGATTGAAACAGAACCCAACGCCCTGCGTTGCGAGCCTTGAAGTCGCTCCCCACACGGGGAGCGTGGATTGAAACTGGGATATTACATTTGAGGTGTCATGGCCAAACGTCGCTCCCCACACGGGGAGCGTGGATTGAAACACTGCGAACACGATAGTTTGAGGGTAGACAAATGAGTCGCTCCCCACACGGGGAGCGTGGATTGAAACTGCGCCCGGATCATCCCTATCAGCGCCCGATGGATTGTCGCTCCCCACACGGGGAGCGTGGATTGAAACAGGCTCACACAGGTATCAAGAGACGCAATAATATTAAGTCGCTCCCCACACGGGGAGCGTGGATTGAAACAGGCTCACACAGGTATCAAGAGACGCAATAATATTAAAGTCGCTCCCCACACGGGGAGCGTGGATTGAAACAATTGCAACTAATTACAAATGGATTAAATAACCTGGTCGCTCCCCACACGGGGAGCGTGGATTGAAACGAAGCGATCAAAGATGATAAGTTGACTTCCCTTGTCGTCGCTCCCCACACGGGGAGCGTGGATTGAAACGGCAATAAGATTGCCTTGAGAATACCTGCTTACCGTCGCTCCCCACACGGGGAGCGTGGATTGAAACTCGTGATCCTGCTGTAAAAACTCCAGAATTTGTTGTCGCTCCCCACACGGGGAGCGTGGATTGAAACCTCCGAAACCGAAACAGCCAAATGGAAACGGATGGTCGCTCCCCACACGGGGAGCGTGGATTGAAACAAATACAACCATCTCCATGATGCCATGATCGCGTCGCTCCCCACACGGGGAGCGTGGATTGAAACGCCACCGATGTTGGGAACTCGCGGAAACCTCTCGTCGCTCCCCACACGGGGAGCGTGGATTGAAACTACAAGGACGAGCGGTTAGTAGTGCGGTCGATGTCGCTTCCCACACGGGGAGCGTGGATTGAAACACCTGGTAGCGCCAGCCCGTGCGCCATTGCGTTCGAGTCGCTCCCCACACGGGGAGCGTGGATTGAAACCACGGAAACAGGAGGTTTTCCGAAACCGGTCTACGTCGCTCCCCACACGGGGAGCGTGGATTGAAACAGGTAACGCATGAGTACAGGCCCGACCTGCTCATGTCGCTCCCCACACGGGGAGCGTGGATTGAAACTGGGTAGTCGAGTGAGATAGTTACCATCTCGGCCCGTCGCTCCCCACACGGGGAGCGTGGATTGAAACACCCCTATTGTTGCCGGACTATTTGGAGATGATTGTCGCTCCCCACACGGGGAGCGTGGATTGAGCCAGGGAATCTCCAGGTCGCTACGAGATTCTCCGCCGGTCAATCCATGACTTGACTTCTATATTATACATTGTATAATTTATACGATGTATAATATACTCCAAGCAGCGGGTCGGCAGGGGAAAGATCGCCTGGCGATCCTGGAACCGTTCCCCGGCGCAGGGCTTGCTTTCCTTGAATTGGCGGTCCAATGATTGGCCTTTTTCCCAGGCCAGGACGACGATTTCAATATCTTTAGCCGCACAGCCGGTGGCCTGAACTTTTTGATCGGCCGGATACCCCGATATGAACCCACAAAATAACCATCAGAATACGACCGCAGCGAACCTCAATCAACTGCCCACCTTGCTGCGGGCGATCAGGGCCAATCGCCTGGCCGGCAAGTCGCCGGCCCGCGACCCAAACTGGACTCTGGTCGATTCAACGGACCGCCCCGCCTGCGTCGCAGATGACCGCGATGCGCCCATCTTGACCGCTGAATCGGGTGTTCGCTTTGTGCGAACGCCCGACGAACGCTTTGCCAACCTGCCCGGCTTTCCCTTCGAACCGCATTACGCCCAGGTCGAAGGGCTGCGCATGCACTACGTTGATGAAGGCCCGCGTGACGGCCCGGTGATCTTGATGCTGCACGGTCAGCCGAGCTGGTCGTATCTTTATCGCAAGATGATACCGCCCCTGGCCCAGGCCGGTTTCCGCGCCATCGCCGTAGATCACATTGGCATGGGGCGTTCGGATAAACCGGTCGCGTTGAGTTTCCATACCTTCGAGAAACACGTTCAACGGTTGAATGCCTTTATCGCCGCCGTGGGTTTGAACGATATCACCCTGTTTTGCCAGGATTGGGGCGGCCTGATGGGCCTGCGTGTAGCCGGCGACCAGCCCGAGCGGTTCGCCAGGATAATTGCCGCGAACACGACACTGCCGGTAATCCCCAGGGGTCTTAACCCATTTCGGGTCCCCAACCCGGTTGAGATCAACTGCGGGCTGGGCGATTTTACCCTCCCTGGAAATTACAGCCCGGCCACCTGGGCGGCAAGCTTCCAGAAATGGATTCTGTACGCCCTGACCGCGCCTGATTTCACGCCCAGCCAGGTGGTAAATTCGCAAACCGTCAGCCAGCCGTCCCGGCAAGAACTCGCCGCGTACGATGCCCCGTATCCCAGCCTGGTCTATAAAGCCGCGGTGCGGGCATTTCCATCCATGATCGCGGCGGTTGAACGGCAAAACGTGCCGGCCTGGAAGGCTTTAGGCCGGTTCGAGAGGCCCTTCCTGTTCTTTGGCGGGGAGCACGATTTCAATATGGGCTCCCGCGCCAACCAGAAACGGTTAACCGAGCACATCCCCGGTGCAGCCGGCCAGCCGCACGAACGGTTCGAAGCCGGGCACTTTATTCAGGAGGATATCGGTGAGATTTTGGCCGATCGCATCATCCGCTGGGTAAAGGAATAACGTAATTGCTCAGGCCAGTTCAAGGGACAGTTTTTTTTGATGTTTTTCGCGTGCGAAGCACGCGAAAAACATCAAAAACACCCTGTTTCTCCGGGAAAGCTGCAAATTGGCTTGCGCCCCCCCAAAAATACGGGTTTCTTACCCATTGGGCCGGTAACCCATTTATGCCGGGTGACTGATTTCATAGATCAGGCGCAGCCCGATCAGCGGCAGGTTGGGCTCGACGATGTCGATGGATTTGGCCTCGGCGGCGATCAGGCCGGCCAGGCCGCCGGTGGCGATCACGTGGGCTTGCCCGCCCAGTTCGGCTTTCATACGTTCCACCAGCCTGTCCACCAGCCCGCTGAAGCCAATAACCAGCCCGGCTTGCATCGAATGGATGGTGTTTCTGCCGATGGTGGTCTGGGGCCGGGTCAGGGCGACTCGCGGGAGGGCGGAGGCGGCCCGGAACAGTGATTCTGCCCCGGTAATGACCCCCGGCGCAATGGCGACCCCTTCGAAGTCTCCCGAGGCGGAGATGGCCACAAAGGTGGTGGCGGTGCCAACCCCAATCACGATGGCGGGGGCGCCGTACAGGTTGCGAGCCGCAAAGGCGCCGCAGATCAGGTCGCTGCCCACTTCAGCCGGGTAATCGGTCAAAATGCGCATGCCGGTCGGCGTCGCGGCGCTGATGGTCAGCGGCTCCAGTCCCAGGTGCCTGTGCGCCAGTTCGGCAAATTCCATTCTCAAGGCCGGGACGACGGAGGATATCGCACAGCCGGTAATCGCGGTCTTTTCGAGCTGCTCCGAGTGCAGCAGGTCGAACAACAACATGGCGTATTCGTCGGCCAGCCGGTCGCGGTCGGTCGCGATCCGCCAGTGGTAGCGCAAGTGCTCACCGGCGAACAAACCCAACTTTATGTTCGTATTGCCGATATCGACACAAAGCAGCACGGGGGGCTCCTTTTTAATCCACTGGAACAATCCATCCCCTGCCCGGTGAAAATTCCCCATTCAGACAGGTGCATTAATTATTCCTGGGGCTGCCCGGCCAGGCAGCCCCAGGAAAGGTCGAATTCGAATTAGATTTCCTTGATGTTTTCGATGATGTGTCCAACCAGGCCATAGGTTTTGGCCTCTTCGGCGCTCATCCAGAAGTTGCGATCGGTATCGTGTTCAATTTTCTCCAGCGGCTGGTTGGTTTGCCTGGCGAAAATTTCGTTCAAGCGCCGGCGCATCCGCAGGATTTCCTGGGCTTCAATCGCCAAGTCAACGGCGCTGCCGCGGATGCCACCCAGGGGCTGGTGCAGCAGGTAGCGGGTGTTCGGCAAAGAGTAGCGATCTTCCACCGGGGCGGCGGAATAGATCAACGCGCCTGCGCTGGCGACCCACCCGGTGCCGACGATCTTCACCTTGGGTTCCACGAAGCGGATCATGTCGAAAATCGTATCGCCCGATTCAACGTGGCCACCCTGTGAGTTGAGGATGATTTTGATATCGTCATCAGACATCGAGGATAATAGCAGCAATTGCTGGGTGACCCGCTCGGCCAGCTTTTGATTAATCTCACCAAAAATAAGAATGGTGCGGGTTTTGAGGAGTTTTTCCTGGATGTTGAAGGAGGGACCCTGGGGTTGGCCTTCTTGAGGCTCTTCTTCTGGTTCTTCTTCGGGGTTCGGTTCGGTTTCGAATCTCATGTTTTTTCTTCCTTGATCCTGGCGGTCTGTTACGACTGCGGTATGTGAGCCGGATGGCTCAACGAGGTAGATAATAAAAAGGTTCAGTGCGGCGATTTAATGTCCGCTAATCGTATGGTTCAATTATAAACGAGTAGGGCCCCCAGGGGTAAATGTGAAGGAAAATTTATACAACGCCAATAATTTGTATACATTGGGCGGAATTGTTTTAGCCCTATTTTATTGGACTGGGGTCGATTCTTTGTATAATGGTAACTGTTCAGGCTGGTTCGGAAGAGGAGAAAGTTATTCTGCGATGGCTGGGTGGTTACGTATAATGAAGACTATTCACTCTTATCGCTTTATGCCCCAACCATTTTCTTTGTGGCGGACCAAACCGGCCAGTACAAGGACCAGCGCTTCCCGGTGAAACGATTTTTCGGCTAAATCCGTAAATAGGATAGTGCAACACACAGGTTCATCGAGAACATTCCTAAGGAGACCCAATCATGACAGACGAAAGTGCTACCTGCCGCAACTGCGGCGCCCCGCTCAAACCGGGAGCGCGTTATTGTGAGGCATGCGGACAGGCCGTGGATATTGTTACAACACCGGCATCTTACCTCGAAAATACGCCGCCCCCGCCACCTGAATCCTTCACCCCTCCGCCGGCCGAAATGCCGCAGGGTTCCTCCTTCACTCCGCCACCGGCGCCGGGCAGGAAAAGCAAATTTCCGGTCTGGCTGATTGTTGTATTGGGCCTGGTGGTGCTGTGTATTTGCGGCGTGCTGGTCGCAGGGATTGCATTCTTCACCTTACAGGCAGGCACGCGAACTGTCTCGACCAACCTGGAGACGGCCATTGAACCGTACCAGGATTTTAATTTCAATGACACGGTCGCACCGACCTTTGAGCCGACCTTCGACTTCTCTGCCCAACCGACCTTTGAAGCGCCGGGCACCGACATGCTGGCGACCGATCTGCCGGGCATGACCGTCTCTCCGACGGATGAGCCGCTTTCGGGCTCGTCAACTGTGCCGGATGTGCCGGTCGCACCGGCTCATTCTGGCCAGTATTCCGGCGATAACCAGATCTTCGACGACTTTTCTAACCAGGATTTGGGCTGGGATGTTTACTCGGATGAAACCACCAACCTGGGTTATGAAGACGAACAATACTTTATCCAGATTATGGACAGCCAATGGATCGTGTGGAGCTACATCCCGGTTGATTTTTATCCCACGGCTATCGAGTTCGACGCTCAGATCCCCCAGCCTTACACCGGCAATGGCACCGTGGGCGTGATGTGCCTGGTCCAGGATGAAGATAATTATTATTACGTCGATATCGACGTGGAAAACAGCGCTTATCAGATTGGGCAATCCACTGCCGACCAATATACCTATTTGACCAATGACGAATGGGAGACCAGCGACGACTTCGCCGCCGATCCGTCCGCCAGCAACCACTACGCGGTCACCTGCGACACCAACCAGATCAGCCTGTTTATCAACGGAAAATTCGAGGACCAGGTTTTCCTGACCGGCCCGGTCAGTGATGGCAGTATGGCCATCTACGGCTTTAGCTGGGAAAACATGGATGAAAATGGGCTGAAAATCTATTTCGACAACGTGTCCGCCTGGCAGCAGTAGTTCTTGTTGATTCGTGACTGCTCAGCTACCGCAAAAGAGCGGCGTGTTTTTATGATTTTTCGCGTGCGAAGCACGCGAAAAATCATAAAAACACGCCTGATTTCCGACCTGGCCTGAGTAGTTACGTTGATTTTTAAAAGGAAGGCCCACCATGGAACCGGATAATTCGAATTACACTTCTCGAGATTTGAATGACCTGGTGAGAGGCTTACGGCGGCGAGATGCGCCTGAAGTACGCGCAAAAGCTGCGCACGCCATGGGCGACCTGAATGATTATGAGGCGGTTGAACCGCTGACCCTGGCCATCCTGCTCGATCCCGACCTGCAAGTTCAAAAGGCTGCTCGCGAAGCGCTGCACATCATTTTAGGTAATGAAGATCGCTATGTTTTGCAAATGGCCTCTGCGGATGAATTTCCTGATGGAGAAGGCTGGCTGCTTGACCTCGTACAGGTAAAGGATAGCTTCTGGATACAGCCGGCGTCCAGGGCGAATGAGGAAGAGGGTGAGTTGCAGGATGAAAGCGGGGAAAGCCTGAGCCTGGCCGACCGCCAGACCTTGAACGGCCTGGTCACCCTGGCGAACCACCCGAGCACCAACCGTAAAACGCGGCTAAAGGCCATCCGTGCTATGGGTGAAGTGGATGATATACAGGCCTATCAGGCGCTGGCCGGACTGGCCTTGTGGTCGGACGACGCCGAGGTCATGGCCGCCGCCCACCAGGCTCTGGAAGCGAAATTCGGCGAAAACCTGGATCCATATCTGGACAGCCTGCGTGTCGAGGAAGAAGTCGAAGAGGATGACGAGGAGGAGGTCGCTCAGGCGGACGAGCCGGTCCAGACTGCCTTTGCCAGACAAAATTACCAGGGCACGCCGGTCATGCAGGAGGAACGCGTGCCTTACCTGCTCTGGATCGTCGCCGGCCTGGTTTTGATCGGTTTGGTGGTTGTTTTCATCCTGACCCGGTAGATACTGCGTGGGTGACCATGTGAGTTGTAATAAAAATACAAAGCCCGGCTTTCAAAGCCGGGTTACTACCATAAAAAAGAGGGGCGTTTTAATTGTTTTTCGCGGGTGAAGCCCGCGAAAAACAATTAAAACACCCCTCCTTTCCGAACGGGACTGAGTAGTAACATTTTCTTAGTAACTTCTCAGCCTAACAGTGAAGAACCCCGAATTTGAGGTGTTTGCGGGGGCATCGCCCCCGCAAACACCTCAAATTCGGGACCTTTTAACAAGGTACCGAGTAGTTTCTTTTCTTTTTCATTAATGTTATGATTGGGCGACCGTAACGATCTGGCGCATGCGCCGGATCGTTACAAGAAATATTTCTAAGAAGTAATACCGGGAAATAAAATTTAATATCTGAGTTTATCTATTCGTGAAAAAGTTAATTACCTTACCGCCGGCCCTGAAGTACCGAAATTTCACACTTCTATGGGCGGGAATGCTTATTTCTGTCGCGGGTTCGCAAATGCAGGTGTGGGCCCTGTACTGGCACATCCGGGTACTGAGCGACCAGCCGGTAGCCGTCAGCGGGATTGGCCTGGCGCGCTTTTTGCCCATTCTGGCCTTCTCCCTTTTTGCCGGCCTGGTGGCCGACCAGTTCAACCGCCGCAACGTACTGTTTATCACCCAAACGGTGATGATGCTGACTGCGCTTGGCCTGGCCTGGCTGACGTTAGCCGGGACTGTTCAATTGTGGCACATCTATGCCCTGACGGCGATCCAGGCGGTGGCGATTTCATTCGATACACCGGCTCGCCAGGCACTGATCCCGAATTTGCTGCCCACCGAAGAGCTGGCCAGTGCCTTCAGCCTGAACTCGATCGCTCAGACCACCGGTGCGATCATTGGGCCGGCTTTGAGCGGGTTGATCATCGCCTATTACGGCCAGGGCTTCACTTACCTGATCAACGCGGTTTCTTTTCTGGCAGTGCTGGTGGCCCTGCTGATGATGGGGAAGGTCGGCCAGCGCGGCGTGGTCCAGTCGCCTGGTAACCCGGCCGAGAGTTTGCAGGCCATCAAAGACGGGATTCATTTCATAGGCCATTCACCGGTCATCCTGTCCTCGATGGTGCTGGACTTTATGGCCACCTTTTTCTCTTCGGCAAACACCTTGCTGCCCTTTGTGGCTCAGGATATCCTGCACGTTGGCCCGGTGGAGTACGGCTGGCTGGCCGGCGCGCAATCGGCCGGCGGCATCTTGATCGGCCTGGCCATTTCGCAGCGCAGCGCCATCCGGCGCCAGGGCCGGTTGTTGTTGTGGTCGGTGGTGGTCTTCGGCATCGCCACGGTTGTGTTCGGCATATCCCAGTCGATAACCATCACTTTTATTGCCCTGGCCTTGATCGGCGGATCGGATACGGTCTCGACCATCTTGCGGAATACGATCCGCCAGTTGCAGACGCCCGACGCGATGCGCGGCCGGATGGTCAGCATCAACCAGATTTTCTTTATGGGTGGGCCGCAGTTGGGTGAGATCGAAGCCGGCCTGGTGGCGCAGGGTTTCGGTACCCCGGCGGCCATCATCACCGGCGGGATTGGTTGTATTGTGGCGGTGGCGGCGATTGCCTGGCGCTGGCCGCAGTTGCGGCGTTTCAACGGGGATGAACCGGTGTTAGCCGGGGCATAATGGCTTACCTTATATTTACTCGTCCCAAATGGTAAAATTGCGCCATGATTAAACGTTGGCAATTCTGGGCAGGAATACTCATCAGTGCGGTATTCCTGTATTTCTCTTTACGGGGATTGGAATTCAGTGCGGCCTGGACTGCGCTTAAAACGGCCCATTTTTGGTGGCTGGTCCCCGGAATCGCTGTTTATTTTGTGGGCGTGTGGGTGCGAGCCTGGCGCTGGCATTATCTGCTGCGGCCGCTAAAAAAAATTCCCACCCGTACCATGTTCCCGATCGTAACGATCGGATACATGGGCAATAACATCTACCCGGCCCGGGCAGGCGAAGTACTGCGTGCGGCCATCCTCAAGGATCGCGAACAGGTGCCGATCTCGGCTTCGTTAGCCACTATCGTGGTGGAGCGGATCTTCGATGCGGTGGTCATGTTGGGCTTTGTGCTCTTCAACCTGGGCGCGCTGGAAGGGCTGACCCAGGATTCGGGCTTTGTGGGCAACATTCAGCAAATTTCGTTGTGGAGCTCGATTATTTTCATCGGCGCGCTGGTGGTCTTTTTGCTGGCGGCCATGTTCCCCAAGGTGACCGAGCGCATCGCCATCGCGTTGATCGATCGGGTGCTGCCCGGTTCGATCCGCCAGAAGGCTCGCGACCTGACCTTGCGCTTTCTGACCGGGTTGGAATCGCTGCGCTCTCCCAAGGATGCGCTGATGGTTTTCCTGACCACGGTGTTGATCTGGCTGTTCGAAACCGGCAAGTACTGGTTCGTAATGCACGCCTTCGATTTTCAAGTCAGCTTTTTTGCCCTGATGCTGATGAACGGCATCGTCAACATTGCCACGACGATTCCATCCGCGCCGGGCTATATCGGTACATTCGACGGACCCGGCATTGCCGTCCTGGTGGCATATGGGGTCGCGCAGGCGGATGCTACGGCTTATACAGGGCTGCTGCACGTGGCCTTGTGGCTGCCGATCACGGCATTGGGCGCCTTCTATTATTTCCGCCAGCCACTGCGCTGGGGCAAGGACGTTCGCAAAGGTCAAACGGTGGCCGAGGTTGAACCCACCGCATTGAAAGGATAAAGCCAGCATGCGTATCGCGATCATTGGCGCGGGCCACGGCGGCATGGCAGCCGCTTACGATTTCATCAACGCCGGCCACGAAGTGGTCATTTTCGAGGCGTCTGAACAGGCGGGCGGATTGGCCGCCGGCTTCAAGGACGAGAATTGGGATTGGTCGGTGGAGCATTTTTACCACCACTGGTTCCAGAGCGATCATGACATGTTGGGTCTGATCAACGAACTTGGCTTGCAGGATAAAGTGTTTTTCCCGCGACCGAAGACGGTGGTGTTCTACAAAGATCACTTCTACCCGTTCGATTCGCCCCTGGCTGCACTGACTTTCCCCGGCTTCAACCTGGTGGATATTGCCCGTTTCGGCTTCGTGACGGTGTACCTGCGGTACCTGGCCGGCTGGAAGCCCTTAGAAAAGGTCACCGCCGACGCCTGGATGCGCAAGGCTTACGGCGACAAGCTGTATGGCTTGCAATTCGAGCCGCTTTTGCAGGGCAAATTCGGAAGGTATTTTCAAGACGTAAATATGGCCTGGTTCTGGGCCCGGCTTAAGGCGCGTTCCACTCGCCTGGGGACCTTCCAGGGCGGGTTCCAGGCCTTTTCGGACGCGTTTGCCGATATCCTGCGCAAGCGCGGCGTTCAAATCCGCCTGAAGACCCCGGTTGAGCAAATCGAACCGGATGGCGCCGGCCGGGTGAAGATTTCTCTCGCGGGCAGCGAGGCCGAAACCTTCGACCGCTGCCTGGTCACCCTTGGGCCGGGGTTGTTTGCGCGCCTGGCGCCTTCGCTGCCGAAGGACTACCTGGGCGGGCTGCTCAATTTAAAGAGCATGGGCGCGGTGGTGATGGTCCTTGCGCTGCGCCAGCAGCTTTCGAAAGAGGGTTATTACTGGTACAACATTCCCAAGAGCGCGGGTTTCCCCTTCCTGGCGCTGGTGGAGCACACCAACTTCGTCCCGGTCGAACATTTTGGCGGCGATCACATCGTCTATATTGGCGATTACCTGGATATCGATCACGAGAACTTCCGCTTGAGCAAAGACGAGATTCTGGAAAAGTTTATGCCGGTCCTGCCGCGCTTCAACCCGGATTTCAAGCCGGATTGGGTGCGTAAATCCTGGTTGTTCCGCACCCAATATGCCCAGCCGATCCCATTGGTCAACCATTCGCAAAACATCCCCGACCTGGCCACGCCTTTGAAAGGCATCTATTTTGCCAGCATGAGCCAGGTTTATCCCTGGGACCGCGGTACGAATTTCGCCGTGCGGATTGGCCGCGAGGCTGCCCGGCGGATTTTGTCCGAGGCCTGATCCGACAATTAAAAATGTTAACGAATTGATTCTCGGGGAGAGGTTGTTTTATGAATCTCACTTGCATAATAGACCTCGGTAAACGAACCGCAATATTTTTGAGTTAATCCCACCTGTGGGGGGTAGATCGAAAAATAAGCCCATTAACGGTATATGTGGAGAACGCGCAGCCGAAAAAGCCGCAACTATGGTGTTGGTACCCAACTAAAATATCACGAATTAATCGGCTGAAAGATTAAGTATTCTTTAACATTAAATTCCTTAAAGATCCATTAATTTTTAAACTTGCGTAGGGAAAACAGCTTGTTTAAGCCTGATCCTTTCTGTTAGAATAGGCAACACAATGAAAGTCGGGGATATCCCGGATGAGAGCCTGGCGCTCCCATCTTCATTACCGAGACCTGGATAAAAAGCAATAATTTTTAATTCTGTCCCACTGAATGATTCGCCAGTGGGTTTACTTTCGTATTGTCCTGAACCAGTCTCATTAGTCCAAATCAAACTTGGGAGGACGGGCCATGAATCTTCAACAAGCCTGGCAGGCTACGCTCGGTCAATTACAAATGGACATGTCCAAGGCATCTTTTGATACCTGGGTCCGCAGTGCAGAATTAGTGAAACAGGAGGGTGATACCGTTACCGTCGGCGTACGCAACGCTTACGCCCGGGATTGGTTGGCCAGCCGGCTTTCCAGCACAGTGTCCCATTTGATGGCCGGCCATATGGAATGCCCGGTGAGTGTTGAATTTGTGGTCTGGCATCATGAGATAGAAAACCTGCCGGTCGTGGCTGAAGAAGATCTGCCTCCGGTGCGCACCCAGCAGAAGCCCCAGAACCAGACGCTGATCAACCGGTACCGCTTCGATAACTTCGTGGTTGGGGCCAGCAACCGGATGGCTCACGCGGCTTGCATGGCGGTGGCTGACAGCCCCGCCCATGCCTACAACCCGCTGTTCCTGTATGGCGGGGTGGGGTTGGGCAAAACCCACCTGCTGCATGCCATCGGCAACAGCGCCGCGCGGGCCGGCTTGCAAGTGTTGTACGTCTCGTCGGAAGATTTCGCCAACGACCTGATCAATTCGATCCGCACCCACAACACCCAGGCTTTTCGGGATCATTACCGCACCATTGATGTGCTCTTGATCGATGACGTCCAGTTCATTGCCGGCAAAGAATCGACCCAGGAAGAATTCTTCCATACCTTCAATACCCTGCACAACCAGGAAAAGCAGATCGTGCTTTCCTCTGACCGGCCGCCGAAGGCCATGGTTACCCTGGAAGAACGGCTGCGCTCGCGCTTCGAGTGGGGGCTGACCGTCGATATCCAGCCGGCCGACCTGGAGACGCGTATTGCGATTTTACGCTCCAAGGCCGACCGCGCCTCCCGCCAGGTCCCGCCCGATATCCTGTACGCCATTGCCCGCCAGATCCAGTCCAATATTCGTGAATTGGAAGGGGCCCTGACCCGGGTCATGGCTTACGCGGACCTTTCCGGACAGCAGTTGACGACCGATATGGTCAATGTGGCCCTGGCCGACCTGATCCCACAGCGCACGTCGGTGGAGCCGAACAGCGTTCTGGCCGCGGTAGCCAGCGCTTTTGGCATCAACCGCGACCGGATCCTGGGGCGAGGGCGCTCGCGTGAGGTTGTGCTGCCTCGCCAGGTGGCCATGTACCTGATGCGCGAGGTAGGCAATATTTCGCTCCCGCAGATCGGTGAGGCGCTTGGCGGCCGTGACCACACCACGGTAATGTACGCCTGCGAGAAAGTCGCCGACCTGATCGAACGCGACGATCACCTGCGCCGCCAGGTACTGCAACTGCGCGAGCAGCTTTTCGGCCTGCCGGCGTAAGCGCAGCATTCCGACCACAGAATACCCGTAGCACACAAAGAAGAATCGGGTAGGAGAAGAAGAGTAGGGCGGCTCGGTTTCCAGACTGGGGCCGCCCTTTTACGTTCGTTAACGGATTTTTCCCCTTGACATCCGCCAGGAATTATTGTAATATTCGTAAACTGGTTTGTAACGCAAACTCGTTTACGGAGATTTGATGGAACGCGATCCTGTTCGAAATGCTCAAAAACGGATTAATGCCTACTGGTTCGAGGACGGCATCCCGGAAATGGCCGGAGGCGCGGTCATTCTGGTACTGGGCCTGACCTTCATGGTCTTCGACCTGCTGCCCAAGGACATTCGTTCCTGGGCCAATGGGTTGGGCATGCCTTTTTTCAGCCTGGCCTTGATGTTCCTGGCCCGGCAGGCGATATCGCGGGCCAAAGAGAAGCTGACCTACCCGCGCACCGGCTATGTTGAATTACGCAAAATATCCGCGCAGCACCGGATCGTGGTCGCCGTTCTCGCCGGCCTGGTCAGCATGCTGACGATTTTCCTGTTGAAATTTCTGGACGGGAACCTGGCGTTCAAGCTGCCGCCTTTGATGATGGGCCTGGCGAGTGCCTTGTTCGGCCTCTTTCGTGGTTTGCAGACCGGCCTGGTGCGTTTTTACTTTTTGTCGGCGTTCAGCTTTCTGCTCGGCCCGGCGATCCTGCTTTTGGGCCTGGGTTATCCCGGCGACATCGGGGTTCTCCTGGCCGTGACCGGGTTTATCTGGCTGCTCTCGGGCCTGTTGGCGTTGAGAGGTTACCTGCGCCGTACCGGCGTTGGCTACCTGGATGGGGCAGAGCAATGAGCACGGATGTGAGCAGCTTTACTGGAGTAGACCGCTTGCTCCACGAGCCCTCGCGCCTGGTTATTGCCTCGATCCTTTATACCGCCGAAAAAGCAGACTTCCTTTTTTTGCTGCGCGAAACCGGGCTGACCAAGGGCAACCTTTCGGCCCACCTGGCTAAACTGGAGGACGCAAATTATGTCGAAATTGAAAAGACCTTTCGGGGCAAGATTCCGCAAACCCTGGTGCAGTTGACCCCGGCCGGCCGGAAAGCCTTCGAGGAATACCGCAGCCAATTGAAAAAGATCGTAGATGAGATTTCGTAGTTTTTACCGGTAGATCAATCCAGAGCAGATACCTGGCGGGCCGTACAGGCCGCGCCGGATTAACTGCGCCGGTTGGCCAGATCGATATATGCTTTTTAACCTTGACCGCTCCTGTAGATCGGGCAAGGAATATTTTAGGAGGTAATTGTTCAGGCTCATATTAAGAAGTTCCCGAAATTGAGCAGTTTGCGGAGATTTTACCCGATGAGCCAGGCAGTTGCTTCAGGAGATTAGAATGTCGATGTACGCGATTCAAACACACCAGTTGAGCCGTTCCTTCGGCGCGATCCGCGCGGTGGATGGGGTCGATTTCGAAGTGCCCAATGGGATCGTTTTTGGCTTTCTCGGGCCGAATGGCTCCGGGAAGACCACCACCATTCGCTTGCTGCTGGGGCTGCTCGAGCCGACTGCCGGCCAGGCGATCGTCATGGGCCAGGATACGCGCAGCGGGGCCGACCAGATTCGGACGAACAGCGGGGCACTGCTGGAGCACACCGGGCTGTACGAGCGCCTGAGCGCCGAAGATAACCTGGATTTTTATGGGCGCATCTGGCACATGTCATCTGCCGAGCGCAGCGCCCGCATCCACGAGCTGTTGGATAACCTGGACTTGTGGGACCGCCGCAAAGAAACGGTGGGCTCCTGGAGCCGTGGGATGAAGCAGAAACTGGCCGTGGCGCGGGTGTTGATGCACCGGCCCAAGCTGGTTTTTCTGGACGAGCCCACCGCCGGGCTGGACCCGGTCGCCTCGGCGACTCTGCGCGAGGACCTGGAAAACCTGGTGCGCATGCAGGGTGTGACCGTATTCCTGACCACTCACAACCTGCCCGAAGCCGAAAAGCTCTGCCAGCAAGTGGGTGTGATCCGCGAAGGCCGGCTGTTGATGACCGGCGCTCCAGACGAGCTGCGCGCACGGACCGGCGGCCCGCGCCTGGAAGTCATCGGCCGCGGCTTTACCCCATCCGTGCTGGACGCGCTGCGCCAGCAAGCGGGCGTGGCCGGTTTGCGCCAGAACAATTCTCACCTGGAAATCGAATTGACCGGCCCGATGGATACCGCCGGCCTGGTCAAGTATTTGGTGACCAATGATGTAGAGATCGAGGAGGTCCATAAAGGCAAGGCCAGTCTGGAAGATGCCTTCCTGAGTTTAATGGATATGGAGGAAGAACATGTTAACTGACATTCTTACGATCATCCGGAAGGAATTCAAGGAAATATTTTTGATGCGGGGCAGTTTGCGCGGCGGGATCGGTAATATGCTGATTCTGGTGGCGATCATTGGGGTGTTGATGCCCATGATGCAAGGGCAAAAGTGGCTGAGCAGTCCGGTGGGGGCTTTGCTCTGGTCGTGGATGCCCATTTTCTCCGCGATGGGGATTGTGACCGATTTCGATCGCCGGGGAGCGCGAGCGCCATACCCTGGAAACGCTTTTGGCCAGCCGTCTTTCTGACCGGGCTATCCTGTTTGGCAAAATCGGCGCTACCGTTGTGTACGCCTGGCTGTTAGCCATCGGCAGTATGCTGGTGGGCGCCGTGACGATCAACGTGGCATTTTTCAACGGGACCATCCAGTTCTACAACGGGGGCATTTTCCTGGGCGCCACGGTGTTCAGCTTCCTGGTGTCTTTGTTGCTGGCTTCGGTAGGGGTGCTGGTCTCACTGCGGGCCGAAAACGCCCGCCAGGCCTACCAGCGCTTGAGCATTGTCTTGATTATCCTCTGGATCGTGCCGTTCCTGGGCGTCCAGTTCTTGCCGGCCGGTATGCTCCAATCGATTATCAGTGCCGTATCGGGGATATCGCTGCAGAGCGTAATCGTGGTAGGACTGGCTGTCTTGATCGTGGCCAACATCTTCGTGATTTCGCTGGCCATGGCCCGTTTCCAGCGAGCCAGGTTAATTTTGGATTGAAGAACAAGCAGGAGCCCTCACCCCCACCCCTCTCCCAGACACGGGAGAGGGGTGGGAAAACCCCGGCTTTGAAAGCCGGGCTACGAGGGTCACCGGGGACGCTCAGGTAGCTTCTGACGTTTGGAATGGGTAGCTCGGGTTTCCAACCCGAGAAAACGCCGGCCGGGCATCATTCCGGCTATAATAACTGCCCTTTGCCGAAAGGGAGACCCACGCAGGTGGGTCTTTGTGCTTTTGTTGGTGCGGCTTTAGCCGCCGCCGGTCAGGTAACAAGCAGAATTTCAACCGCGGAGATGCCCACACCAAGCACGTTCCCGGCTTTGAAAGCCGGGCTACGAGAGGGCAGGTACCAAGCACAGATTTCAACCGCGGAGATGCTTACACCAAGCACATTCCCGGCTTTCAAAGCCGGGCTACGAGGGTCACCGGGGACACTCAGGTAGCTTCTGGCGTTTGGAATGGGTAGCTCGGGTTTCCAACCCGAGAAAACGCCGGCCGGGCATCATTCCAGCTATAGTAACTGGCCTTTGCCGAAAGGGAGACCCACGCAGGTGGGTCTTTGTGCTGTTGTAGGTGCAGCTTTAGCTGCCGCCGGTCAGGTACCAAGCACAGATTTAAACCGCGGAGATGTCCGCACCAAGCACGTTCCCGGCTTAGAAAGCCGGGCTACAAGCGGGCAGATAACAAGCACAGATTTCAATCGCGGAGATGTCCGCACCAAGCACGTTCCCGGCTTTGAAAGCCGGGCTACCAGCGGTCAGGTAACAGGCACGATTTTCAACCGCGAAGATGTCCGCACCAAGCACGTTCCCGGCATAGAAAGCCGGGCTGCGGCGGATTTTTGGGCCCGTGGTGCCTCAAAATAAAATGTTACTTTGGGATAATCGTTGCCTCAAATAGAAATGTTACCGGAGAATTCTTAACAATTGATTGACCTTTTTATTGATACTGGCCTGTAAGGACACAGGGTTCAGATGAACATATTGGGCAGTAAGACTGGCCTTGACTTTCAGGGGAAGAGAGTCCTGGGCTAAGACCCGGCGATAGGGGGTCTTGGCCAGATCATACTTACGGATCGTCTTGCCGTCAACGGTTTCTTTAGCAATCAGTTTGAGAACTGGCTGGAAAAAATTGATGTAAAGACGCAAATCGGAGTAAATGGATTTGAGCAAGGCAAGTTCTTGTGGGGTTTCGAAGCGGTCATAGCCAATGGTATGTCGAACAACCGACCAATTCTTCTGTTCCACATGAGCCTGATCATTCTTGTGGTAAGGCCGCGAACGCGTAAAGGTAATGAGTTCGCTCTGGCAGTATCGCAAAAGTGTATCGTTGATGAATTCACTGCCATTGTCTGAATCCAATCCCAAAAGAGGAAAAGGCAGGTTATGGCGCAATTCCTCAATGGCTTGAGAGACAGCTGTCTGGGTTTTGTTGGCCAGGCCCAGGCACTCGGTCCAGCCGGTGGCTAAATCGGTTGCAGTGAGGGTATTGAGGTAGGTACCCTCGGTGGTTGTACCACAATGGGCCACCAGGTCGATTTCCAGAAAGCCTGGCTTCTCGTCCTCCCAAGGGGTAAAGGTGCGGATGGGAATGGCTTGTTTGAGCAAACTGCCCGGTTTGGTAGTCCCAAGCCCACGTGGGGTGGGGGCGAGGCGTGCCTTTTTCAAACAGCGATCTATGGTGGCCCGGCTCAAGCTCAACAAAAGCGCTTTGGTTTCCTCGCTCAACTCTATTTCCTGCCAGCGCTCTAAAACATCCACCATTTCAGGAATAAAAGGCTGTAGTCGTTTTGAGCAGATGCACCCACTAACTTCCCAAATCTTTTCCAGAGCCACGACGACTTCCCCGTTGTATTTCTTCCGTCGCCCGGCTTTCTTCAACCCCTTTGGCTTGGAACCATGCTTCAACAGCCGAATAGCGTATTTACGATGATATCCGCTTGTGGCGATAAATTCATCCAGAATCTGTTTCTTCTCGGCTTTCCTGGCTTTCAAATAGCGCGGACGAATGCTTTCTAGCATCTCCCGCCGACTGCGTTGACTCATCATGAGCTCCCTCTGCGGTGCTTTATTCCGCGTTAGGGTAACATTTATTTTGAGCCAACGTTATTTCGCAAAGTAAGATTAATTGTGAGGCAATTCGGGGCCTGGCGAGATGGTAAACAAATCCGGTATACTGAAGGCATGAATATCTGGCAGCGATTTCTTCAAAGCCTGAGACTTCGGGAAACGGAAGCTCCTTTTGTCGCGCCGGACCCTATCCCGCAGTCACCTGCGGGCTTGCCGCAGCCGCTGCGCAAGAAGGCGCTGGTTATCGTGTTCGATCCGCCGCTGGCTGCACAGGCCGGGCAGCGGTTGAGCAAAGTTTTGGGCTGGCAGGACGTGAACAGGCTGGTAGCGGGGTATATCCAGGACCTGTTCTTTGCTTCGCATGGCCTCCTGGCTTACGAGGTAGTCGATATGCTGTGGGTGAATGAATTCCCGCGCAAGGCGGATGGCTTTGCCTACACGGGTGAAGCCTATTTGCATGCCCGCCAGGCCCATGCCGGTTTTCACCAGCCGGATGAGGTCGATTACCGCAAAATCCTGGACGATTACGGCCTGGTCGAGCGGGTCAACTCCGGCAGCATCGACGAAGCCTGGTTATTCGGGATGCCTTATGCCGGATTTTACGAATTGCGTATGGCCGGGCCGGGGGCTTACTTTTGCAATGCCCCGCCGCTGGATGCCCCCGGAGCGCGGCGGCGGTTTTTCTTGATGGGATTCAGCTACGAACGCGGGGTGGGTGAGATGCTGGAAGATTTCGGCCACCGCTCCGAATTTATCCTGGCCCACGCGTATCGGGATGTTCATGGGCCGGGTAACCTGTGGGACCGTTTTACCCGTTATGATAAAACCTCGCCCGGGAGAGCCGAGTGCGGGACCGTCCATTACGCCCCCAATTCACGCAGCGATTACGATTGGGGCAACCCCCGGTCCGTCACGTGCGGCTGTCGAAATTGGACCAATTTCCCTGATTTGAGCGCAGCGACGGTAAAATTGAACTGCCACGAATGGGGCAATGGCGATATCCGCCAACACCACATTTGGTGGATGAGCCTGTTCCCGCATATCGATGGCCAATCGGATGGGGTGGCCTGGAACTGGTGGCAGTACGTGGGTGATCCTAACTTCACCCTTCAATAAATTTCAGGGAGCTGGCAAAATAATAGACTGGATGAACTTTAAGCTGGACACAGGTAAATCGATGGCATCGCGAGGGCTGCGGTGAAGTTTTCGCGATATCCCAGTGAACAACCTATTCTGGCATTGACAGTAGGGGCGTTGTTGGTTGCCGTGGTAATCGGCGCCGGTTTGACCATATTCCTGGTGCCGGTGTTGGTGTTGGTTTTCGTGGTGGTGGCTTACCAGGCCAACCTGTCGCACCATCGCGATATTATTCGCCATGCGCACCGGGTGAAGCGGGCGACGACCCCCGTACTATACGACCTGGCCAAAGACTGCGCGATTAAGCTGCATTCGTCGCCGTTCGAGATGTTCGTACTGCCCAGTACCGAGCGGAACGCCTATACCTTCGGCTTGTCGAATCCGCGCGTGGTAGTGATCTATTCCTCGTTGATCAGTATTATGGACCCGGACGAGATGCGATTCGTGGTTGGTCACGAATTGGGCCACCTGGTGTTGGAGCATACCTGGCTGAATACGCTGCTGGGGGGCATGGCCGGTGTGCCGGTTTCGCTGGGCCTGGCGATGATCCTGACCTTTGCTTTCCGGTGGTGGAACCGGGCTTGCGAGTTTTCGGCTGACCGGGCCGGCCTGCTGGCTTGCGGGGATTTAAATAAGGCCATATCGGCGCTGGTCAAGCTGGCTGCCGGAGATGTACGCACAAAAGGCGACCTCCAGCGGGCCATGCAGGCCATCGACGCGCAGGACGATTCGGTCTTTAATGTGTTGGCCTCCAGCCTGTCCACCCACCCGATGATCGTCAACCGGATCAAAGCCCTGCGCAGCTACGCGGCGACTGCGGAATACCGGCGCCTGACCCGGCATTGATATGCGCGGTACAGGTTCAGGCTATTTGTTTCAATTAAATCGAAATAATGTTTCGGCAGGGTAGCTCGGGTTTCAAACCCGAGAATTCCTAAGCCAAACACATTCCCGGCTTTGAAAGCCGGGCTACAGGCACCAATCTACCTCTGGCCGCTTTTTTCTAGAAAATAATGGGCCAGCTCGTCTTCGGGATGGACCACTTCGAGCCTGGTCAGCATTTCGGCCACTTCGGCGCGGTGATGGGTGGCATGGTTGACCACGTGGGCCATCATCTGCCACAGCGGCAATTGGAACGATTCGCCCCTGGTGTTCGTATAGTCGATTTCAACCAGGATGCTTGTCGAGGTTTGTTCGGCCAGGAAGGCTAATAGGGCAGTCTGTTGGCTATTCCATTTTTTCTGGATATCGTAGAGGGTGGGGTAATCCTCTGCGGCCAGGGGGTGTTCGGGAGAATGGCCATGCCAGCGCTCCAGCCACATCCATTCCGCGCTGAGCGTATGCAGCAGCGTCCCGTGGATGCTGGCCCAGCCGAACCCCAAAGGCTCGTAGAGCTGTTCGTTCGAGACGCCCACCGCTGAGGCCAGCAGGCGGTTGTTGGCCCAATAATGAAAATCATAAAGTTGGTGAAGATATTCGAGCAAATCCATAGTTCCCTCGGTTGCGATTTTGAGATAGATGAGGTTTATTTGTAACTGCTCAATACCTTGTTGAAAAGGTCCCGAATTTGAGGTGTTTGCGCGGGCATCGCCCGCGCAAACACCTCAAATTCGGGTTTCTTCCCAGTTAGGCTGAGCCGTGCAGTTTATTTATTCTTTATTTGTAACTACTCAGGCAGGTTCAGAGGGGGAGGGTGTTTTATTATTTTTTACATGCGAAGCATATAAAAAATAATAAAACACCCTGTTTCTTCTGCGATGGCTGAGTAGTTACCTTTATTGTAATCTTAGGCGGGTTAAAAAGCGACTATTCGATAAAAATATTGGAACAACGGAGTAGAGCGTCTTCGCTGCTGCACTTCGTTGTCCTAAATTTGAGCGTGTTGAAAAACGCCCGCATATAAAAATTTTTGGGATATATGTGGCGGGGCGGCGAAGCCGCCCCGCCACATATATCCCAATTTGGATGATGAAAAGTGACTTTTTCAACACCCTCTAAATTTCTTAGTTGCCAAAAATTGCTATTGTAGATAAACTTATTTACCAAATGAATTCCTGAATAAACTGAAAGGCCTGGCCTTTCGCCTGGAAGTGATTGCACATTCACAAACCACCACTACAGCATTTTCATCACAGCGAACCCAAACGAGGCCGTTTCGGCTTCATCCATTGAGGGACCCATCATGTTACGGAAGATCGCCTCCAAGAATATTGCCCTGCTGTTAATTATTGTACTGGCAGGTTGCGCTGCAGAAGTTACACCCCAGGTCAGTGGCCAGACTCAAAACGCCACCAATGACCCCAAAATTTATTTACCGTTGGTCACCACACCGACAAGCTGCACGACGGCTACAACCATGAACGGCGTCACGGCTGATACGGTGACGCCGGAAGCAACCCCGGCTCCGCCGCTCGAAGCGACGGTAAGCCCGGAGGATTCGGCGGCCCTGACCGGGACCAGCCACTACGTGACCACCAGCGGCACCTCGAGCGGCGACGGCACGATGGCGCATCCCTGGGACCTGGACGATGCCTTACTCAAATCAAACTGGGTTTCACCCGGGGACACCATTTGGGTGCGCGGCGGCACGTATCACCCAACGGTCGAGCCGGCCAAATTCAACATCAAGGTAGGGGGTGTATCCGGTAACCCGGTCTACATCCGGGCTTACCCGGGCGAACGGGTGACGATCGATGCGCGTATCGAAATTTACACCCCGTACGTGGTTTTCTGGGGTTTCGAAGTGATGTCCTCCAGCACCGACCGCACCTCGAACCAAACCGGGTCGCATCCCAGCGATATGACCCGCAGCGGCGGGGTTGGTGTGTACGCGGCTAACGTGACCCTGATCAACAATGTCATCCACGATGGCCGGGATGGGATTACCGCCGACGCGGATGCGCCTAACGCGGTGATCTACGGTAACCTGAGCTATAACAACGGCTGGAGCGCCCCGGACCGCGGCCATGGCCACGGGGTGTATACCCAGAACGAAACCGGGACCAAGGACATCGAAGAAAACATTGTGTTCAATAACTTCGGCGGGTATTCGTTTCACACTTATACCGAGCAGAGCTACCTGAATAACTACACCTTCCATGGCAATGTGGTCATGAATAACGATTTCCTGGTCGGTGGACTGAACCCGGCCAAAAACATTTCGATTACCGAGAATTATGTGTACAATACCACGCTGCAGTTGGGCTATGACGCCAAGAACAATAGCAACCTGACCCTGGAGAATAACTGGTTGTGGGGCCAAGGCGAAACCAGCCTGGAAGTGTACTGGTGGAGTGGGGTATCGGTGTCGAATAACTGTATTTTCAACAGTACCAGCACCGACGTTTCCCTGCGCTATCCTTCTTCGCCGGGGAGTTACACCTGGAACGCCAACCTGTATGGTTCCAGCGCTTCGCGTCCCTTCTCGCTGAACGATTCGTCGAAGAGTTGGGCGCAGTGGTTGAGCAGCACCAGCTACGACCAGAGCAGCAAGTTCCAGAATGGCTACCCGTCCAGCCCGCAGGTGATTGTGCGCCCGAACCAGTACGACGCCAAACGCGGAAATATCATCGTGTTCAACTGGACTCAGGCGAGTAACATCACTGTGGATATCTCTAAACTGGGTTTGCAGAACGGCGACCATTATACCCTGCACAACGTGCAGAACTATTACGCAGAAACCATCAGCGGCACCTATAACGGCAGTTCCATCAACATCCCCATGACCGGCTGGTCGGTGGCCGTTCCCATCGGCTGGAGCGAACCGCTGAAACCCAGCACTTTTCCGAACTTTGGCGTATTCGTCTTGACCTCGCCGTGATTTTAATAAAAGAGGCTGTCCCAAAGTTCCTTTGGGACAGCCTCTTTCAAGCAATACTTTATTTGAGGGTGTTTTTATTGTTTTTCACGTGCTTTGCACGCGAAAAACAATAAAAACACCCCTTTCTTTTTGCGGTAGCTGAGCAGGTATGTGACTTAAAAAAATATCCGCGGAGGCTTTGCCTCCGCGGATATTTTTTAATAATTTTATCGATGCCGGGTCATTTATGAACGATTGGGATGAAAACGTAAGCGCTGGGACGCAGAAGATTGATCCCATTCTGAGGATTATACGGCGAACGGTGCCCTTCTTTGTCCACGGTGAAGACGTACACCTGGGTATAGCCGCCGATCACCAGCCGGTCGACCGGCAGATTCACGGTATAAGGCGCTGTGGAAGCCGTGCCAATTTCCACAAACTGGTTTTCGACCGGGCCGGGCAGGGTGGGGTCATAAATCGCGTAGACGATATGGTCGAAATCGGCCATGTCGACGCTGTTCGAAGGGGTGGCCTGCAAGGTGATGGATCCGGTGGTAACCAACATCGATCCGCGGTTTCCTACCGGGTTGACCCAGAAAATCTCGTTGTCCAGGTTGTTGATCGAAACATGTGAGACGGGCACCGATGCGTATTCTGAAGCTCCGCTGGCAGTGCCCACGTTGATGGAATAGGCGACGGTGCCATCGTTGAGGGTATCATCGGCCCCTTTGATGGTCACGGTTTGCGGTGTATTCCAATTATCGGCGGTAAATGTGAGGTGACCATTGGTGGGGATGGTGACCGTTCCCTCGGTCGTGTCGCTGCTGCTGATATTGACCGTCAACGGGGCTGTGGTGGGTTGAGAGGACAGGGCTACCTTGAAAGTAGCCGTGCCGCCGCCTTCGGTGGTCGACAGGCCACTGGCTTCTGTGATCACGTAACCGGCGGTGTCGTTATCGGTGTTGTTTACATCGACGGTCGTGTTACTCAAAATGCTGGCGTATTCCGTGGCGCCGCTGGCCGGCCCAATTTTAACGGAATAGGACACCGTCCCATCGGCATAGAAATCGTCCACACCCGTGATGGTTACCGGCTGCGGTGTGGCCCAATTGGCGGTGGTAAAAGTTAGCTTGCCATCGGCCGGGATGCTAATGGTGCCTTCGTCCAGGTTCTGGCTGGTTACGTTTACAGTCGTGTCCACACTGGGTTGGCTGCTCAAAGCGACGTCAAAAGTGGCCGTTCCTCCAGCCTCGCTGGTGGTCAGGCCGGTCGCATTCGTGATGACATACCCGGCCGCGTCGTTGTCCTGGTTGGTCACGTTGACCGAGGCGGTGCTGACGCTGACATATTCTGGTGCGCCGGTGGCCGGGCCAATGTGAATCGGGTAGGTTATGTCCCCATCCGCGATCAAATCGTCCACGCCTTTGACTGTGATATCTTGAGCAGTAGCCCAATTGGTAGCGGTGAAGGTAAGGAGACCACTTACCGGGGCGGTGATAGTCCCTTCCGCCGTATTGGTGCTGGTGACGGCCACAATTGTATCTACTGTTGGCTGGGTGGCCAAAGCGACGTGAAATGTGACCGACGTGCCAGATTTTGAAGTGGTCAGGCTGGTGGCGTTAGTAAATACGTAGCCGGCCACATCGTTATCCTGATTGGTGGCCGAGACATCCGCCGGATCGAGACTGTTGTAGGTGGTATCCGTGCTGGATACCGTGGTAACGATGGTGTAAGGCTGGTTGCCATCCGCCACTGCCGGGGTGTCATCTACGCCGGTCAGCGTAATGATCTGGGGAGTATCCCAACTGACGCTGCCGGCTTCTGGAGTAAAGGTCACCGAAGCAGGTGAAACAGTCCCTTCAGTGGTTTTGCTGCTTGCGAAACTGACGGTGACATTGCTGGTGGGTTGGCTGTTGAGCCGGATCGTGAATGTAGCCGTAGTGCCGTTCTCACTGGTGACCAGACCTGTCGTTGGTGTAATCGTATACCCGGCCGTGTCGTCGTCCTGATTGGTGACCGTCACATCAGGGGGATTTATACCGACATAATTCGTGTCACCGCTCGTGGAATTCGCCGTGACGATGTGGTATACCACATCTCCATCCGCGACGAAATCGTCCTGCCCGGTCACCGTGACATCCACCCCGGTTGACCAGTTGGTCGAATTCAAAACCGCCTGGCTGGGTACGGTCCCTTCGGTTGTGTCGTCACTGGAAAGCCCAACGGTCACATCGGCGGAAGGGATGCTGGCAAGTTTGATGTTGAAACTGGCCGTTCCCCCGGCCTCGGTGGTGACCAGGCCGCTGGTGGGTGAAACGATGATATTGGCCGAGTCGGTATTATCGTTGGTAACCGAGACGTCGGCCGGGTTGAGGCCACCGTAATTCCCATCCGTGCTGCTGGCAGCGCCCGTAACGATGGTATAGCCAATATTGCCGTCAATGGTGTGATCGGCCACACCGGTCACGGTCACGGTAACGCCGGCCTGCCAGTTGGACGAATTTAAAGTAACCGAGGAAGGCACGGTTCCTTCCGAGGTATTCGAACTGATTAGCCCAATGGTTACGTCCGAAGAGGGGGCACTGGTCAGGTGGATATTGAACGTGGCGGTCCCGCCATTTTCATCGGTGGTCAACTCGCTGGTGGGAGAGACGATGATACCGGCAGTGTCGTTGTCGGTGTTGGTCAGCGAGACCGAAGAGTCGGAAAGAGATTGGTACTCCGCTGCACCGCTGGCCGGCCCGACGCTAACCGTATAGGGCTGGTCCCCGTCGATGATAAAGTCATCCTGTCCGGTGACCGTAACGGGCTGCGGATCGCTCCAATTGGTGGAATCAAAGCTCAATTGACCGCCGGCAGGGGTAGTAACTTTCCCTTCAGTAGTGTCATTACTACTCACGCTGACGGTCGTGGCGCTGGATGGCTCACTGGTCAGGGCAACGTCGAAGGTGGCCGTGCCGCTACCCTCCGTAGTAGTTAGCCCGGTGGCATTGGTTATGGCATAGCCGGCCGTGTCATCGACGTTCAGGTTCGTCATTGCGACGTCCGCCGGGTTCCCGTTGTAATCGGTATCGTTGCTTACCGCTGGATCAGTGACAATCGTATATCCTACATCGGCAGCGATGGCGTCATTTACGCCGGTCACGGTCACATCTACGCCATCTGAATAATTGGTATTATCCAATACTACCGAGGATGGCGAGACTGTTCCTTCACCGGTGTTACTGCTATACAGATCGATGGTGACGGTATCGGTAGGAGGTGAGCCCAGGCTGATATTAAAAACGAAAGTACCGCCAGTCTCGGTGGTCGTTCCACTTTCGGGTGATACGAGGATATCCCCGATAGCCTGGGTGCCGTTGACAGCGGCACTTTTTGGGATCATTGCATGCAGATTACTATCGGCCTGTACGATCAGTGGTGATCCGCCGAGCAGCATTCCAATCAGGCAGACACAGAGCAAAATATTTGACCAATTCTTTTTCAGGTTCATTCTCTTCCTCCCCAGTTTTTCTCCCGCTTTAATACGGGAATCTTGCAATAGATGGCTGGCATGTCGGTCAATTACCTTCGTTTTACGGTAAACACCCCCTGGTATCACGGCTCTTTACCTTAATAGGCGGCTACTCGTGTGGATGTTCGAACGGTGATCAGGTGCTACCCAATATTTTTTTTACCCAGTTTAATCTGGGCCAGGTCTCGAAGGATTCCGCCCGGCCTCCCCTGGGAGTGACCGGGCGGAATTCGTTCCGCGCTGATGCATTGAAAATTGATGTTCGATGAAATGTAGAGCGTTCTATAAAGAAATGTGGCTATCCACCACCTTATGGAGTAGAAGCCGGTACATCGGTTGGCGGCGGTACATCGGTTGGCGGTGGTACTGGCGTAGGAGGTATCGATGTTGGCGGGGGTGTCGGCGGCGGCGGCAAAGGTGTGGATGTGGGTTGAGGTTTGGATGTGGGCTGGATTGTGGGCTTGGCTGTCGGCGGAACGCTGGTATTCGTAGGTTTTACGGCCGTATTGGCCGGATGGGGCTGGCCGGGGTTGCTTTGACGGGGAGGGTTAGTCCAGGTGGGCAAGCTAGTCGGCCGGCGGGTGCGGGTTGCGGTGAACAGCGGCGTACTGGTGGGGGTCACTGTGGGGGTGACGCCGGGGATGTAGATGACCTCACCGGGGCGGACCAGGGCCTGGCCTTCCATACAGTTAGCCTGTTTCAGGTCATCGACCGAAACCCGAAAGAGCAGGCTCAAGCGCACCAATGAATCGGTGTCGTTGACCACATAAGTTTTCCAATACGGCGGTGGGGTACAGGCTGCCCAGGTAGGGTTCGGGGTGATATCGCTGATGGAAGCGTTAATGAAGGCGGTGCCATCGGTCACCGGGATCTCTTCGGTGCCTAACAGAACCATTTGCGAATTGTAATCCGATGTAGCCTGTGCGTTTTGGGCGGCTTGTTTGGCCGCGACGATCGAGGCGGTGGCCCTTGGCAGAGTCAGCACGGCCACAATCGCGAAAATTAAAATAATCGCCGGGATAAAGAATTTTTTGTTACCCGGCGCTTTGGGCGCCGGTGGAGCAATTTCGGTGGACAGGTCGTCCGGCAGCGGGCCGATTTCGCTGCGTTTGAAAACGGGGCATTCGGTATGCCCAGCGCACAGGCAAAAATTTCGCTGGTGGTCGATATTGACTACCGAGAGGGGCTCGGCTTTATAGCAATAATTCCCGTCGGAAGGAAAAGATAGGGCGGTTTCCCGATCCTCTATCATTCCCAGGAACGGGCATATGGTTTCGCTCATAGCCTACTCCTTTGGGGCATTCTCTTCCTTGAAATAAGCGTAATTCGAGTAGCCGGTTAAGGCGCGATAGTAAGATGCGCCACTTTCGCGGATACGGTTAAGGGCAACCCCGATGACCCTGGCCTTGACCCGGTCGAGCTGTTCGACCATTTCGAGGGCCACCGTGCGGGAGGTGAAGCGTGGGCGGACAACGATCAGCACGCCATCCACGCGGGCTGCCAGCGGAGAAGCATCGGCCAGAAGGAAAGGCACCCCGTCCAGGATGACGGTATCGAATTCCTCTTCCAGTTTCTGCAAAACATTAGCCATGGCTTGAGAGCCCAACACCTCGGCCGGGTTGGGGGGCAGCCTGCCGCTGGTGAGGACGGCCAGGTGTTCGGGTTCGATGTATTGGACCGCCTCTTCCAGGGTGGATGTGCCAACCAGAAGATTGCTCAGGCCTAACTGGTTGTGGATATGCAGTTTGTCGTGCACCTGGGGCCGGCGCAGATCGGTATCCACCAGCACGGTTTTTCTTTCAGATTGGGCCATGACCATGGCCAGGTTGACGGCCAGGGTGGTTTTACCCTCACCGATGGTCGAGCTGGTGACCAAAATCGACTTGAGCGGGTCGTCAATCGAGGAAAACTCCAGGTTGTTTCGCAAGGAACGGAAGGCTTCTGTGATAGGCGATCGCGGCTCCGACTTTACATAGGGGAGATCATTATCGCCGTTATGGTTGGGTATTTCGCTGATGTACCCGAGGACCGGCAGGCCCAGCACATCCTGGACCATGTTGGCGTCGCGCAACGATTCGTCCAGGTATTCGCGGATGAATACAACCGCACCGGCCAACACCAGGCCAACGACCAGGCCGATCAAGATGTTGTAAAGCGTCTTGGGGCTGATCGGGTTGCCGTTGGGGAGGGCCTCTTCAACCTGGACCAGGTTGGGTGTGGATTGAAGACCGGCCAGGCGGATGCTTTCCTGGTTGGTCAGTAAATTGGAATAGATCTGCTGATAGAGATCCAGGGCGGATTGGATCTGTTCGTTGGTGGTTCCTCCGGTCCCACCGCCGGTTTCGGCCGCGTAGGAAAGATCGACGTAGATGTTTTGATAAATACCCAGCAGGTCCTTTAGTTCGCTCAGGTGCTCCTGGTCGTGGTTGATCTTGATCATCTCGTCCAGGGTCAGGGTAGGGGTGGCCATAATCGGCAGGCCGGCGTTGGTGACGCTTGGCACCAGGTCGGTCTTGTACTGGAGGGTGATGATATCCTGTTGGACCTGGGCGATCTCATTTTGCAGGTTGGTCATGATGTCGGTCACAGCCTGGATACGCTGTTCCTGAGATTGGGTGGCGGCGTCGGCCAGTTGTTTCTGCAGGTCGGCGATTTGGCCCTCCACCTGAGAAATTTGGGCCTGCAGGCTTTCTTCCGCACTGGAATACTGGCTGTTTTGCAGCAGTGAATTCTGAGCCAGGAAGGTAGTCACCAGGGTATTGGCGATGTCAGCGGCGTGCTGGGGATCCTGGTCCTGAATGGTCACTTTGATCATCTGGGAGGAGGTTCCCGATTGGACCTGGATCTGGCCTGCGCTGACGTTGTAGCCAAGCTTTTCGGAGGTTGCATCCAGCACCGGGCGGGTCACAATCAGTTCGGTGAAGGTTTGGGCAAGTTGGGTATCGTTCTGGTTGGTTACGTTCGAAACCTGCGATTCTGGCGAGAGCTGCACCAGTACTTTTGTACTGGCCTGATAGAGCGGGGTTTGGAGTTTGCTAAATATAAAACCGCCGAGCGCCCCCAAAACCACGCCAATGGCGATCAGCCAGACCCAACGTTTAATGAGATTGAGATAGTCTTTTGGTTGCATGGAAACCTCTGTTCAGGATCAAAAATACGATAAATACAAACGACTCCCGCTGAAAAATACCTTCGATAACCGGCCTGGCGTTTGCGGAGAGCCCCACTCAAATTCCAGGCGCTTGATTCTTTCCGGGGTTACCGATCCGATTCAGTGGGATCACAAATTAAGCAGATGGTTCCCGGTTCCCGTATTCTGTACGGGAACCGGGATGATGAAACCGGTTAGATTTTCCCCGCAGCGGGGCTGTGCAGGGCATCGTTCAGCGCATCGGCCACGGCCTCGACGTCCGAATTGGTCATGCCGGGGTACAGGGGCAGGGTCAATTCGCGGGCAGCGATGTCTTCGGTGACAGGCATAGGTCCAATCCGCTCTCCCAGCCATTTTTGATAATGGCTGAAAGTGTGGATCGGCGGGTAATGGATGCTGGTCTGGATGCCGTGTTCTTTCATGCATTCCATCACCTGCGTCCGGTCGCGGCCGGCTGGCAGCAGCACGGGCATCAGGTGGTAAGCCGAAATGCCTGGGTGGTCCATGAATGGGATTTCCAGGTTCGGCGCAACTTGTAACAGGATCTGGCGATAGACGGCTACCAGGGCAGCCCGACGGGCATTGTTGTGGGCCAGTTTTTGCAGTTGTACTCTCCCCAGGGCGGCGTGCATCTCGTCCATGCGGTAGTTGTAGCCGGGAAAGACCACGTCGTAGCTCCAGGCGTGCCCGTTATGGCGGTCCCAGGTCAGGGAGGTCATGCCGTGCGAGCGCAGCCAGCGCAGTTTGTCCACGTAGGCATCATTGTTGGTGGTGACCATACCGCCTTCGCCGGTGGTCATGTTTTTGTTGGAAAAGAAGCTGAAACAGCCCAGATCACCCCAGGTGCCGGCCATTTTTCCGTCCAGCGAGGTGCCGGGGGCATGGGCGGCATCTTCGATGACCACCAGGCCATGCGCTTTAGCCAGGGCGTTGATCTCTTCCATATGGCAGAGGTAGCCCCCGTAGTGCATTGGAATGATCGCGCGGGTCTGCGGGGTGATCCTGGATTCGATCGATTCGACTGAAATGGTCAAATCCTGGCCCGATTTTACCTCGGCGAAGACCGGCAGCGCACCGGTATAGGCCACGGCGTTAGCCGTGGCTACAAAAGTGAGCGATGGGACGATGACCTCATCTCCAGGGCCGATATCGGCTGCCAGGCAGGCCATGTGCAGGGCTTCGGTGCAATTACCTACGGCCAGGGCGTGTTTGGCGCCGATGAAATCGGCGAATTCTTGCTCGAAGGCCTGGGTCACTTCGCCCATGGTCAACCAACGCCGGTCCAAGACGTCCATCACGGCAGCTTTTTCTTCACTGCCCAAATCCAGGTCAGCTAATGGGATTCGCCAGTTCGTCATATTTGTGCTCCGGCAGGAAACGTTCCCGCATCGTGTTGAAATCCTGGGTGGCCTGTTCGTAGTCGTCCGGACGGCCCAGGTCTTGCCAGTAGCCGTCGAACAGGTACCCGACCACTTTCTCGGCCTCGCCGAGCAGCTTGTGGACCAGGTTTGGAAAGTCCAGATAGCGATCTTTCTCGATAAATTTGAGCAGGCTTGGCTCGAATACGTAAATGCCCATGCTGACCTGGTAATCGTAGGTAGGCTTTTCGATGTAGCCGACCACCTTTGGCCCGCCATTGCACAGGATGACGCCCAGGTCGATCTTGACCTGCCGTTGGTGCATGGCGATGGTGGCGATAGCGCCCTGTCGTTTATGAAATTCGACCAGGTCGGTAAAGTTCAGGTCGGTCAGCACATCACCGTTGAGCACCAGGAAGGTGTCGTCCAGGCCATCGACCAGGGCCAGCGGCCCGGCTGTGCCCAGGGGATGATCTTCGTAGCTGTACCTGATCTTCAGGCCAAACTGGCTGCCATCGCCAAAGAAGGCGCGCATGATCTCGGCCAGGTGACCTACGGTGAGGATAATTTCGTCCACACCCTGAGCTTGCAGTTGGTGAATAAGCACTTCCAGGACCGGCATTTCCCCGATGGGCATGAGCGGTTTCGGTAAGATTTTTGTGTACGGCGAAAGGCGCGTTCCTTTCCCTCCGGCCAGAATTACGGCTTTCATGATTTCCTCCAATTCCTAAGGAAGTTGAATGAAATGTGTGTATGAATCCCCCCTAAAACCGAAGGATTCTTTCACATAAAATCAACCAATTCGTGGCTGTGTTATCCATAGAGAAGGGTCCTGGGGAGGATCTTCTTCTGCGGCGGCGTTCAGCCACATAATCGAATTTTTATAGGCCAGGGTCAGAATTCGTACTGGCCGACTTTGAAGAGCTCCAGGTGCTGGCCGATCCAGTCAATGGTGCGTTCGATCCCCTCTTCCAGGTCCACCTGGGGCTGCCAGCCCAGTTTTTCTCTGGCCAGCTTATTGTTCGAGAGCAGCCGCCTGACTTCCGAGCGTTGTGGGCGCAGGCGGTTTTCATCCTGAAGGATGGTCACCGGGTGGCCGACGCAGCCGGCGATCAGGTCGCATACCTCGCCGATGGTCACTTCCCGTCCGGTGCCCAGGTTGAACACGCCACCCTCAACCCCCTTTGCCAGGGCAGCGCGCACAAAACCGGCAGCAGTGTCTTCTACATAGGTGAAATCTCGCAGCGTATCCAGGCTGCCGAGTTTGATTTGAGGCCCGGTGAGAGCCTGAGTAATGATAGTTGGAATGACCGCCCGGGCCGACTGGCGTGGCCCAAAGGTATTGAAGGGCCGTACGGTTACTGCCGGCAGTTCATAGGTGCAGTAAAAGCTTTCGACCAGTTTATCGGCCCCGATCTTGCTGGCGGAATAAGGCGACTGCCCCTGCAGGGGGTGCGCCTCGTCGATGGGCACGTACCGGGCCGTTCCATAAACCTCGCTGGTCGAAGTGTGGACCAGCCGTTCCACCCCGTAGGTCCGGCAGGCAGCCAGGACGTTCAGTGTGCCCATCAAGTTCGTTTCGGCTACCTCGCGCGGGTGCAGATAGGAGTAAGGGATGGAGATCAACGCGCCCAGGTGGAACACGATCGCCGTCCCGGATACGGCCTGCTCGATGGCCTGGTCGTCGCGCAGATCGCCGGCGATAATTTCCAGCTCCTGGCGAATGTCCGGGTCGATCAGCCGCAGTAAGCCGCTGTCGCCGCGGGAATTATAGCGAACGAAGGCGCGCACCTGGGCCCCGCTGCGGACCAGCATCTCGGTCAGGTGGCTTCCGATGAAACCGCCAGCGCCGGTAACGAGGACTTTCTTTCCTTTTAATTCATCCATGATGGGTCCCTGTTTCTTGAAACTTGAGTGACTGCTCAGGCAGGTTCCGAAGGGGACGATCCTTTCTGGGATGGCTGAGCAGTTACAAACGCGATTTATTTACCGGCTCAATCGACCATGCTGGCAACTTTCATTGCCTTTTCAGCATTGTTCAGCAGACTGGCGGCATCTTTCTTGTCGTCGTCCTGGCTGACCACACCCAAAGAGACGGTGATGTTCAACGGGCCGCGATCGGTCCAGATGGGGGTGAAAGTCAGGTTCTTCAGCAGGCGTTCTGCGACCAGGTTGGCCGATTCCAGGTCAGTTTCGGGTAAGAGGATGGCAAAAGCATTCTCGTCGTAGCGGCCAAGCTGGTCGATGCCGCGGATGTTCTTGCTGGCCCGTTCTGCTACCCCTTGCAGCACCTGGGCAGTCACCGAACTGGCGCGGACGGCGCCATCCGGCCAACTGTAGTCCACGTTGAAGAGAATGAGTGAACAGGCATGGCCGTAACGGATGGACCGCGGCAGTTCGTGTTCGACGGAGTGCAGAAAAGTCTGGCGGTTCATGACCCCGGTCAGGCGGTCCTGGGTGGAATTCTGGACCATCTTATCGACCAGGCCATCTCGCTCGGCTTCGGTGCGGGGGAAGTGGGCGCGCAGGCTGTCCATGATATCCGGCACCATGATCACCCGGGTGCTCGACGATTTGCACATGTCCAGGATCCGCTCGGATTCGGACGGCTGGATCTCGGTGATGGCAAACAGGATCAACCCGATATCGAATTTGCGGATGATATGAGGAATCTCATCGGTGCGGCCGATGACGCGCAGCCCATCCATCTGGCTGCCAATTTTGGTCGGGTCGTCGTCCACGATGCCGATGATGTTGAAGGCCTGGGCCAGCGGGCCGTTGCGCAGCAGCCAGTTGGCAAACCGGGCGGTCTCGCCCCCGCCGATGACCAGGACCGGTTCACCCAGGAGATCCATTTTGGCGTGCCGCACGCCGAGCCACCTGGAAGCGATGCCGGAGATCAGCCGGCCGCGGTAGCGAATAATGATGAACCCGGCAAAGGAGAACATCCCCGAGGTGACCAGGACGATGGGCGGCAGGAAAGCGCCGCCGGGTACGATCAGGTTGACCAGGAACAGGACCAGGGTGACGATGACGGTGGAGATGCCGATATCGATGGCTTCACCGGCAGAAGCCCGGCTCCAATTGATGCGGTTGATGCCCATAACCGTGTTGAGCAGGCTGAACATGAGGGCGATGAGCAGGGCCAGGGCGGCCGAGACCTCGACGCCAACGTCCAGCGGGGAGCTTAACCGGCGCAGGACCCCGGCCAGGGTGATCGAGGCCAGCGAGACCAGAAAGTCCATGGTGAACCAACTGATGTAGCGGTTCACAAACAGGCTCATCGGCCCGCGGTAAAGCAAATGTTCCGGGATGTTGAAGTTTTTCATCCGCGGGAACAGCGCTACCGAGGTCCAGAACATGACGTCCAGGTCGCTGAGAACGGTACGCTGGCGGATGTAAAGCTGGTCGAGGCGCAGTTTGCTGGGCAGGATGTCCATCAGGTAGCGATCCATCAAGTTGCGCGATTGGAGCATGGTTTCTTCATGGCGGTACAGCACCGAGGCCGGGCTGGTTACGCCCGGCTGGACCGAGAGGATTTCCTTGCGGACATCCTCCGGCCATGCCCGCGCGATTTCGGGGTCCTCGGGCCGCGGGCCGACCATGCTCATTTCGCCGACCAGCACGTTCCATAGCTGCGGCAGCTCGTTCAGCTTGGTTTCACGCAGGAACTTGCCGATGGGTGTGATGCGCGGATCGTCACCGGCGGTCACCTTGGCGCCGCTATAACTGGCCTTGTTTTCGTACATAGTACGAAATTTCAGGATATTGAAATCTTTGCCGTTTTTCCCCGCCCGGCGACCCTTGTAGAATATCGGCCCTGGCGAATCACGTTTGATCAGGAAGATCACGACGAGGAAGAAGGGTGACAGGAACAGGATACCGAAAAACGCAATCGCAATGTCAAGCAGCCGGCGTACGACATTGTTGAACCATGTCGCTATCGCTTTCCAGTTCATGACCTTGGAACTCTCTTTTTGCGTAATATTTTTTTCCAGCACGTTATTCATACTTCCTTTCCCCTTTCAATTCATTTCCCAGGAAGCAAATTTCATTCAACGTTGGTCTGGGTTTTTAGCCGTCTGAAGAGATGGCTTCCCCTGGTGCCACAAGCCAACGAAACGGATTAATCCAATACAGAAACCTGAGCCATAGCTGAGGTGCAGGATTGGATAAACCACGGGAAGCAATGCGATGGAGGAATGCTCTTGTTGGATCGCCGCGATGATGGACCCGCTTAAATCGAGAGATCAAATACAACCCGATTATGACCGCCAGCATCAGGTGGCCAATCGAGCTGAACAAAGCTAATGGGATCGAAACGGCCAACCCGGCCACCAGCAGGGCCGGCATGAAATGGTGGATGCTCATCTGGTGCGGATGTTTTTGCATGACGCGCACCTTGTAGAACCCATACTGGTAATACTGGCGCCATAATGATTTCAGCGAAGAGCGGCTGTAATAGCGCGAATGGACGTCAGCGGCCAGCAAGATTTTTTTGCCAGAAGCGACCAGGCGATAGTTGTACTCGTCATCCTGGTTGCGGACCAGCTCTTCGTCGAATGGCCCGGCGGCTAATACATCTTTGCGCCAGTAAGCCGGGAAGGGCACAGTACTGACGAACATATTGCGGTCCTTGACCGTGCGGAAAGAAGATCCGCCGACCCCAAACTTGGAGCTCATGGCCACGGCGATGGTCTGGGCGATTGCCGTTTCGCCGATGGTTTCCATCGGGCCGCCGACCCCGGCGATGCCGCCGGCGAGGAGGTGCCGGACGCAGTTGCTGACATAATCGGGGGCGATTTCGCAATGGCCATCCACGCGCACGATGATTTCACCGCGTGAGATCCGCACAGAGCGGTTCAGGCCGGTCGCCACAAACTTGCCCGGGTTATCGATCATGATCATGTTGGGATGGCCGGCAGCCAGGCGGGCGAAAACTTCGCGGGTGTCATCGTCAGAACGACCGTCGGCAACGATCACTTCCATTAATCCGGCCGGGTAATCCTGATCCAGGACCGAGCCGAGGCTGCGTTCGATATAAGCGCCTTCGTTACGCACGGGCATAATTACCGATACAAAGGGCAAGGATGCATTCGGAGGAGAGGAATGTTTTTCTGCCATGGTTTCCTTGAGATTGTTTAATGTGATTAGCTGTGGGTGTCCATCCGATTGACTACGGATTTGAACTTTCCGTTTGCCCCCCGTGGGATTTCGTCGAGTGTTTCCAGTTTGACTTCCACCGGGCCCAGGCGTTCGCGGATGCGCTGGATGATGGCATTTGCGGTCTGCTGGCCGTAAAGAGAACCGGGTACAAGCCTGACCAGGATGGTCCCCAACCTTTCCTGGATGATTTGAGCTTCGCGCACGTCAAGGTCCGCTTTGAATACCGAATCCATCCGGCCGATCCGGCGGCCATCGGTGGCGATCAACACGTCGTCCAGGCGGCCATCGATGTGGTCCAGCACGGGCAGACCCCGGCCGCAGGCGCAATCGGTCGTTCCATCGGCCAATGCACCCCGGTCGCCCACTTCATAACGAATGAGCGGCATATCGGCGTTGATCAGGCCGGTGCAAATCAACCGGCCGGTTTGCCCGGCCGGGAGAGGCCGGTCGCCATTTTCGGCGAACACCTCTACCAGGCCGGCATCGGGCCAGACATGCATCGCGCCGTGTTCACATTCACTGGCGGCCGCGCTTAGCTCGGACATGCCGTAAGTATCGATCACCCGGCAGCCGAAGGCTTTTTCGATGGTTTTACGCTGGCCGGGCAGCAGCATTTCAGCGTTGGTCAGGATTACTTTCATTGCGGGGAGTACCTGGTCCTGGTCGAGGGCCATGTGAGCCAGCAGCGCCAGGGAAGAGGGGTAGCCCAACAGGTAGACGATTTTGTGGCGGCGCAGCGCCTGAGCGTAAGCGGCGATGTTTTCGGCAGAGATGTGGTAGGTGGACAGGTAGAGCTGGTTCAGCCCCGCGTTCCAGACCCAGAAGGGCGGCCGGCGCTGTTCGACCGGGGTGATGAGCTGACCGCCCAGGATGCCCCAGCGATCGCTGCGCGAGACGTTGTTCCATTGGCGGACACGGGCTTCGAACAACCCGTACCAGGTCCGTTGGGTCTCGCGGCTGCGCCATAACCGGAGTGGTTTGCCGCTGCTGCCACTGGTATGTTCCTCGATCAGGCTGCTGGCATCCACATCGTCGGCCAGGAAGGCTTGCGGGTCGGCCCGCAGGCGTTCTTTGCTCAGGACCGGCCAGTTTTCCAGGAGGGTCCAATCGGTTACCTCGCCGTGCAGCCTGCGGTTGATCCACATTTCGCGGTAATATGGCACCCGGGTGACGGCCCGCTCCAGGATAAAGGCCAGCCGTTCAGCGGTCCAGGACTGCCATTGTTCGGCCGTCCAGCGGTCGCGTTCCAAAACCTGAGCCACCTGGTCGTCGCAATCGCGGCCGTAGCGCTGGCCACGCAAGATGTATCCGCGTGCACTGGCTGCCAGCACCCGCAGC
Organism: uncultured Chloroflexia bacterium; assembly: GCA_963704755.1. Classification (GTDB taxonomy): domain Bacteria; phylum Chloroflexota; class Anaerolineae; order Anaerolineales; family Anaerolineaceae; genus Bellilinea. Next base: position 1,683,975 of record OY969938.1, on the reverse strand, counting down.
GGGTAAGGGGAATTGCGATAAATGGAGGTCAGCATGGTCAAAGGGGACGATTCTTCCGGGGTGGATTACCTGGCAAAATGATGATCTGTGGCCTGGACGAAGATTTCTTCCCAGGCGGGCTTTACTTTTTCCCACGAACAGGATTCGGCCAAAACCCTACCGTTACGAGATAGTTTCTCGGCCAGGCCCGGTTCGCGCAGCAGCCTTAACACTTCCGCGCTCATGGCCGGGACGTCGCTGTCCTCGACCAGCAGCCCGGTCTGCTCATGTTCGAGCAAATAAGGCACCCCGCCGACCCGGGTGGCCACCACCGGCAAACCGAAGGCGGCCGCTTCCAGGACGCTGACCGGGCTGTTATCCACCCGGTTGGTGTTGATGAAGATATCGTGGGCGGAAAACTCGCGCCGTTTGGCTTCCAGGTCGAGGAAACCGGCAAAACGGACCGACGCGTCCAGGCCTTTTTCGTGGGCCAGGTCGCGGACGGCGTTCAGCAGGCCTTTTTCCTGGCCGGCCATCGTCAGGGTCGCGTCCGGCAAAGATTGGCGGATGCGGTCGAGCACTTCGATGGCCATTTCGGGGTGGTAAATTTCATGGAAGGTGCGCATCCACAGAATTTTGGGTTGGACGCCTTCGCGCAGGCGGAAGGGGTATTCTTCTAAACGTAAAACGTTGGGAATAACCGTCACATCCAGACCCATGTTGTGGGCGAACTCGGCCAGGAAGGTCGAAGGCGCCACGATCCGGTCGGCCCGGCTGAGCACCCGTTTTATCCAGTCGCCATGCGCGAGGGCGAATTCGGGCAAATTGCCACCCCGCAGGACCATCACCAGCGGCTTGTTCAGCAGTTTGGCCAGGGCCGAAGTGATCTCGGCCATGCCGAAAGCCGGCCCGCTGAACACGTTGAGGAAGACCAGGTCGTATTGCTTGCGCCAGGCGATCAGGGATCGGATCGTATCGACCAGGCGTGCTACTCGCCCGGGGATGGATGAGGTGGTCATCACCGCATACCCGGCGTTCTCGAACAGGTCCGCCAGGATCTCGCCCTGGGTGGTGACCCAGCCCTGGTTGCGACCCAACATCGGCCCGGCCAGGAGCAGGCGGGGTTGAATAACCGTATCAGCCAAGAATAGCCTCTTCAAGTTCAGAATTGGCCGGTTCGCCGGTGTGAAGCTCGTCGAGCAGGCTCAACAAGTGCTGGTTTTTGCGCCTTAAGGCGATTTCGCGGAAGAGCTCCAGGATGGCGTTCCCCAGGCTGGCGTTGGTGTGGCGTTCTTCTATCAATTGGCGTCCGTAGCGGCCCATCTCCTGTCGCATAGCGGCCGAACCGCTCAACTCGACAATACTGTGGACCAGGGCCGGCAGGCTTTCGGGGGGGACGACGAAACCGCTTTTGCGGTTGACCACAATGCGACCGGCTTCGCCGGCCGGGGTAGTGACCACCGGCAGCCCGGCTGCCATGGCTTCCAGGATCGCGTTCGGAAAGCCTTCGTAATCCGAGGTCAACGCGAAAATATCTTTGCCTTTGAGCAGCGCCGGGACGTTGTCGCAATAGCCTAAAAAGCGGATCCCGTCTGGCAGCAGCCCCTGGCCGCGAGCCTGGGCCACCAGGTTATCCTTGAGCGGGCCGTCGCCGGCAATAATGCCGTAGATCTGCGGGTAAGTCCGCCGGGCCTCGGCGATCACGGAAATAAAACGATCCAGCCGTTTGGCCTTGATCAGGCGGGCCACGGTCACAATGGCAATCTTGCCCGGTTGGGGTTTGGTACTTGGGCCGGCCGCGGCCTTGCGGTCGAAAGCGGCCAGGTCGATCACGTTCGGCAGGGTGTAGACGTTGTCTGCCCGGACACCTTTTTTAACCGCATTCTGGGCCGCCCCATGCGAGTTAGCTACCAGCACGTGGGTCATTTTCAGCAGGGCCATGCCCCAGCGGCCGTTGCCGTTCACCTCGTGGTGGCCATCGCTGCGGATACTGCCGATCGAGAGCGTTCCGGTCAGGCGGCCGGCGATGGCTGCATACAGGTTGGTGTAAAAGTGAGTTGAGTAGATCAAATGAGGCCTGAAAGCCAGGACCTTTTGCAAGATCCGCGCCACGCGCAGGAACGGCTGGCCCTCGTGGCCCACCCATTCCACCGGGACGCCAGCTTTTTGCAGGTACGTCTCGAAATACTCACCCTGGGTCAGGCAGTATACCCGTACGTCCACCCCGGCATTGATCAGCGCCTGGGCGACGTAATAGAGCTGTTTTTCGGCGCCACTCTGGCCCAGCTCACCGGCGATCATTGCCACGCGCAGCCTAGCCTTCATCTGGAGCAGCCTCCAATTCGATTTTCGGTTTAGGCGCCGGCTTGACCCGCCGCCGGTACCGGTTGGCGATCCGCCCGACTTTGTCGGTCAGACCTTTGTATTGTTCAGCGTTGAGAATGGCGGTTGAACCGGCGACCAGGAACCACAGGTTTTTGCCCTGGAACTCCTGGGTTACGAATACGTCGATCAGGATCGCGGTGGTGAACAAGCCGATCAAGGTCACATCGCGGTCTTTACGGTGCAGCCCGCTGATGCCAAAAGACAGCACCCAGGATGCCAACAGCAGGAACCCTTCGGCACCGTTCTCGGCCAGGGTCTTGATCCAGGCCGAATGGGCCGACAGGCTCTTGCCGCCGACGATGTCAAGATAGCCCGTACCACCGCGGAAGCTGCCGGTGCCCAGGCCCAATGGCCTTTGCAGGAAGATTTGCCAGCCGGTCCAAAAAATGACCGACCGGCCGCTGGTGCGTTGGGCCAGGGTATAGGATGAATCCAGGAATTTCGAGAAGCGATGCAGGGCATAGGCCTGCTGGTCGAGCAGGATATTCGAGAACCAGAAGATCAAAACCAGGCCCACACCGATCAACAAGGTGGTCCAGGTCAGGCTGCGCATTTGCACGATCAGGAAGGCCAGGCAGACGAATGAGGTCAACAGGCTGCCGCGGCTGCCGCTGAGGAATATCCACACGATGTTAATGCTGGTGAGCATCAGCAGGACTAGACGCCCGCGTTTGAAGTTGCCCGCCTGGGGCATGGCAAAACAGATGGCGAACAGGCCGGTCAAGGGCAACTGGGTCAGCGAATTGGGGTCGATATAGGGCAGGCCGCCCATTTGGAAATAGAACGCCAGCCCGCCCAGGGCGGCCGTTGTCCCGCATACGACGCCGACCCAGTACAAGACCTTTTTATCCTCGATGGCGCGAATGAAATAATACAGAATCCCAAAAGTCGCCCCAATGTTCAGGATATCCTGGATGCCCAATTGGACGTAAAAGCTGATCAACAGCATGACCGTCAGCAGCACCAGGAAGACTTGCAGCAAGCGGCTCTGGATATCGGTAAAACGCAGCAAGAAGGGCAGGTTGACCAGGATCACCAATACGAGCCAGTAATTCAGGGTGTTCCAACGCCACAAGCCGCCGGTGGCCATCAGGTTGCGGGTCAATGTATCGAGGGTGCACATGACCGCGATGCCCATCAATCCGACCGGTTTCAAGCGTAAGCCGATCATGGCCAGGGCCAAGCCGGCCAGATTCATGATGGTGAGCATAGGAGTAAAGCCGAAAACGAAGGTCAACGGCCAGGCTACCAGCATAAACACGACCAGGCGTTTGGCCCAGACCTCGGCTAAGGGAGTTTCTGGCCGGCTGATGCGGCGCGTGTGAGCATTCAACCGGGTTTGTTCTACAACAGCAGGAGTTAAAGTCCTCATTGGCTTAATTTGCCTTGTTGGTAAGGAATCTTCCATTGGGCCGCACAGATTTTACCGATACGGTCGGCCCAATCTTCCAGGGTGAATTGTTCGGCATAAGTACGGCAGCGGCGGCGCATGGATGGCCAATCGATGTCGGACGACAGGACGGTTTTCAGGCAGTCGGTCAACCGGTCCACGTTCCCGGGTGGGAGGATCCAGCCGCGCTCACCCGGCCGGCCGATCACGTCTTGCGAAGCCCCGACATCGCTGGTGATCACCGGGTGCCCGTGGGCGAAGGCATCCAACCAGGCTTTGCTGAAGCTTTCGGTTAACGAAGGCTGCACACACAGATCGACGCTGTCCAGTTCGGCGGAAAGGTGCGCCCGGTCGAGCTGGCCGGCAAAACTCACGGTCCCATCCAGCTTCAACCCATCCGCCAGGGATTTCAATTCCTGGTGTTGGGGACCATCCCCAACCAGCACCAGGTGGGGCATGGGTTCGAAGTGATCGGCCGAGAGGCGGGCCATGGCCTGTAACAGGACCGATACCCCTTTTTCCGGAGAAAAGCGTCCCAGGTAAGCCAACCGGGCGGGTCGATGGATGCCGCGATCCAGCACGGGTTTGGTGCTGGAAAGCTCGTTACGCGACAGGGCAGTCGAAAACATCCAGTGCATGTTCCTGCCCGGTGGGGTGGTGCCCACCCCTGTGACCAGCATGACCCGTCGCCCACCGGCGAAGGTACGCATGACCAGGCGGGTCAGGTCGTTGGCGCGGGTGTTCTGCGCGTTGCGCTCCCAGGAGCCGCCGTAGCGGGCGATCAGCCGTTTACCCATCAAGATGGTGATGAGCATGGCCACCAGCGGCAGGTCACCGGGCAGGGGGGTGTGGACTACGTCGGCCTGGCGGATGGCTGAACCAATGGTGCGGATGTAATAGGGAAACTGGCGCAGGACGTCTTTCTTGCGCTGCAAGTCCGAGCCGAGCGGCGGCCGCATGCCCACCACTTCCGCGTTAGGCGGTAAGGGAATCCCACCGGGCCGGAAGGCACATTTGACCACCACCAGGGTGACCCGCTCGAAGAGCGAGCTGATCGCCGCGATCTGGTAGGGGAACCCCCCGGATGAGAACCAGGCTCCGTCTTGTCCCTGCCAACACTGCTTGAAGGAGACGATTACGAGATGCATAGTTGTGAAGGGAGAATTACCTGGAGGCGAGCTTCAGCGACCCAGGCTTTGACCTGCTCCAGGAAGGGCAGAAAGAAACGTTCCGATTGGGCGCTGGATAGGCTCAGCGAATGCGGGTGGCCATAAGCGATCGCGTATCCGCCCTGGTTCATGGTGTTTTCGATCAATGTGAGGGTATCCTGATTGAAACCGGCGTGGCTGTTCAGGCGCAGGGCGGTGATCCCCTGGATCGTCTCCGGGTGGGCCGGGTGGCCGTTGCGGGAGCTTTTCAGCAGGGTTTTGATGCGGTCTACCGGGCGGGTATAAGCTACCCGGACGAAATCGTAGCCGCACTCGCGCAAACCGCGGCACAGGCCGGGCAGGTCGGTGCGGTTTTGGGGCACTTCGCGCCGCTCGGACAGGCTGAAGGAGCCGCGGGCCGGAAAATCGAAGGGTTGGTTGAAGGGCGGCACGAAGGTTTTGACCGGGGCGGCGATGCACTGTTCCAATGCGTCTTTGCTGTCCCGCAGCACCTGGACCAGGGCCGGCCGGTCGAGGGCCGGCAGCCATTCGTGTTTCATGGCCTGGCTGGCGACTTCGTGCCCGGCCTCGGCGATGCGGCGCACCAGGCGCGGGTCGTGATAGGGCCGTTCGCCGGGCAAGGCCACTTCACCGACCACGGCAAAGCAGGCCGGGATACCGGCCTGGGCGTGCAGCTCGAGCAGACGTTCGGTATTGGGGAATTCCAAGGCGCCCCAATTTTTCGGCCCGCCGCCGGAACGGGAACGTTCGGCGCCCCATTGGGCATCGAAATCCCAGAAGATGATCAGTTTTCCGGTCATGCGGGGGCTCCCTCGGCCTGCATTGGGATATGCCCGTTATCGCCCGGCAGGTAATCCAGCATTTGCGCCACCGCGTACTCCTCGGAGAACTGGTGGACGTGCCGGGCCAGCTTCAGCCGCATGGCGTTCAATTCGAAATCCGACTTTTTGGCCAGGTCGGTGAATTTTTGGTAGAAATTATCATAGTCGAAGCGCAGGCACTCGATCGGGACGATCTCGCGCTGGCCACCGGAATTGTGCACGAATGGAATAGCCCCGGAAGCGGCCGCCTCGACGGTGGTGATGCCGAAGTGCTCGTTGGCAGCCGGGAATACGTAGAAGCGGGTCCTGGCCAGTTCGGCCCGCACCCGTTCGTCGCTGGGGTTGGCCAGAAAAATGGTGTTTTCCAGGCCTAATTCCCGCGCCAGGGTTTGTAAGGATTCGAAGAAGGGCATCCGGTGGGGCGGCACCCCGCCCATGATCACACAGCGCTGGGACGGGTTGCGGGCGGCCAGGTCGATAACCAGGTCGGGCCGCTTGTAATCGACGATTCGTGAGAAGAAGGTCAGCGTATCGCGCTGGCTGAAGTCGGCCGGGTCGAAACTGCGTCCATCCAGGTTGACGGGCGGGTACACCACCGGCAAACGGACCCCATGGGCTTCCTCGAACAATCCGGCGATGTTATGCGAGTTGACCACTGACGGGCTTTCGGTGTGGTATTCATAGGCCGGCAGCCAGCGGTACAACAAGGTATGGTACAGCCAGCCAAAGAAGCGCACCGGCCAGCCGCGTGGCCCGGGCGGGATAATCCACAACTGCGGCAGCAGCGGAGGCCCGTTCAAATAGCGCAGGTGGGCAGCGCCGGCGGGCGGCACGAAACCGTTGTGGAAGATGTAATAGAAATCGTAGCGTTTGGCCAGCCGGCTGCCATCGTAAGTGTTGATGATCCAGGCCAGGTAACGCAGCGAAGCCGGCATTTTGTCGGTCAGGCGAGTAGAGATGGGGTATTTCAGAGGCTGGTAAGCGGCCTGGCAGTTGGCTTTTTGCAGCAGCGACGGGCTGGGCGGCAGGTCCCACAAGATATCGGGGGTAATGCCCTGGCGGTTCAGCCCACGGATCAAGGCCAGGCAGACGGATTGAGTGCCGCCAGGATGGTCCAGGCGATAAACGACGGCAACCGTAGGGGGCTTAGAGGGCAAGAGAGGTCTCCTTTTGGGCCAGGCTGGTCAGGATGGCTTCGAATTCACGCACCGGCCGGTCGGAGCCGTAGCCGGACGCCACCGTTTCGCTGGCCCGCGTGGCTAACCGTTCGGCCAGTTGGTGATTTTCCATCAAACGCACCACCCGGTTGGCCAGCAGCTCAGGCGCGTCGGGAACCAGGGCGTCGAACATCAGGCCATTGACTTCGTCCTGGATGACCTCGGGGACGCCCCCGCTCAGGGATGCCACAACCGGGCAGCCAACCACCTGGGCTTCCAGGATGACCCGCGCAAAAGGCTCGCGGGTGGAGGTCAGGCAGAGGACGCTCATCTCGTGCATCAATTCAGGTACATCCTTGCGCCGGCCGAGAAAAGACAGCCGGTCGGAGATACCCAGTTCCAGGGCCAGTTCACGCAGGCGCTCTTCCAGGAATTTTTCTTTCGGCTTGGCTTCGCCGACCAGGATAAAACGGGCCCGCGGGACCCGGTCGATGATGTGGGGGATGGCTCGCATAAAAAGTTCGGGCTGTTTGTAAGGGGTAATCCGCCCCACCCACCCGGCCACCGGCTCGTTGTTGTCGAAAGGCAGCCGGCGGGCGCCTTCCCGGTCGCTTTGGACGATCCGTTCCTGGATCGGCTGGATGAGGATGTTGTCGTAGGCCACCCGAATGGGGGTGTTCCCGGCCAGGGATTTGTAATGGGCGGCGACATCGGCCGAAACGGCCAGAATCAGGTCGGCTTTCTGCAGAATCTGGCGGTAAAGCGGTTTGTTGGAGATGTATTCGCGCGCGTAAATGGCGTAGGGAAGGCCGGCCATCCGGCTGGCCGTACCGATGCGGCTGGCAGCGGCGAAGGTGTTGCAAACAACTGCGTCGACGCCGGCGCTGCGCAGTCGCTCGGCCATGCGCAGTGACTGGTAATGGTGCAGACCGGGGAAAAGCCGCCGCGGGGTTGAGACCGCCTCGGCCCAGACCTTGAACCCGCCCCTGCGATAGAAATCGGCCAGGGGACCCGGGCCGGGGGTGAGCATGATGATCTCGAGATTAGCATCCAGGCAGGAAACCATGTCGGCGATAGCGCGTTCGGCCCCGCTGACGATGTCGGGGCGGTAATGTGCGATGAGGATGATGGGCTTTTTCATACCCGTGAATGCCCTCCCAGGAAGAATTTTTTCTGGAAATTTAGGACGATGTCACGAAAAAAGGTGTAACCGGGGATGCGGTGTAACCGAGCCGTGAGCGTGCTGACCTGGCTCTTGAGTTGTTCGACAGTGATGAGGGCTGCGTCTAGCTCGGATTGAAGCTGAACCAGGTCTCGATGGCCAAAAACTGGGTGATCGGGGTAAAGTCTTTCCAGGTCGAAGGGTTGGCTGGGCCAGGCCACAAACGGCTCAGCGGCGTTGAGAATGCGGTCCGGAAAGGTTAATTCCACGTCCCCGGAATTGTCGTGGGATTTTTTGATGCGGATCATCTCGTCGATCAGGGCGATCAGGCGGGGCAGGGCCGGGCTGGTGCAGGCCAGTGATTCATTCAGGCAGTACTCCTGGTAGATGATCCGTTCCAGCGGGGGAGCGATCAGTTCCTCCAGTACGGGGTGGATCTGGCCTTCGTATTTGATTTCCCAGGCAGCCGGGGTATAGACCGGCACGCGGTGGTAGTTGAGCAAGGCGACCGGGATGCCTGACAGCATGGCTTCCAGTTGGGTAGTGGAGGGCGTGGTGATCACGGCATCCATCTGCGGAAGCAGTTCGTGCAGCTCTTCGCCGGTGGCCGAGTTATAGGTGTTTTGCACCCCTAGTTTCAGGTGCAGGCCCTTCGAAATGCGCCACACTACTTGAATATCTTCCCGGCCGGCGAGCTCGGTTTGCAAATCCCGCAGGGATTGCAGGGTGACCTCGGTCTCTTCGGGTGTGAAGCCCGGTGTACGGGCGGTCATCACCAGTAAGCGCATTGGCCGGCCGCTGACTGGTTCACTACGGCCGGGGCGCCGGCTGGTGACCAGGTCATCCAGCCGAGGCGCACCGACCAGTTCGCATTTGCCCACATTTCCCCAGGATTCGTACAGGTGGGCATCCACTCGGCCCAAACAGGCGATCTTGTGGACCAGTGCCGGTTGGTTGAGCGGGCGTTTTAACGTTCCATGGGTGCGCGACCAGGTATTGCGCCATTCCTGGATGCCATCCATCACGAGCAGGGTGGCCACCCCACGGCGCATCATTTCGGCGGTACACAACCCCCGTTGGGGGTTGCTGGCTTCGAAGGTAATCAGGATATCCGGGTGATGGGCAGCCACTTTCTCGGGTGAGTAGTCGGCTTCGATCAGCAGGCGGCTGCCATAATGTTCCTGGAGCGGTTGGGCGTGATGAAAGAACCCTTGGGTTCCCAGTACGACGATTTCTGCCATGTTATTCCTTGACGAGGGTTTCCTGAACGTCCCAGTATGGCCGGGCGGCGGACCACAGGTCCACCAGTGAGCGGACCAGGGTCTCCATCTCTTCCAACGGGACCATGTTGGGCCCATCGCTGAGGGCTTTGGCCGGTTCGGGATGGGTTTCCATGAAGAAGCCATCTACACCGACCGCGGCTGCGGCGCGGGCCAGGTAGGGGGCGAACTCGCGCTGTCCGCCCGACTTACCACCCATCCCCCCGGGCATCTGGACACTGTGGGTCAGGTCGAAGATCACCGGGGCGCTGCGGCGCATGATGACCAGCGAGCGCATATCCACGACCAGATTGTGGTAACCGAATGAGCTGCCGCGTTCGGTGAGAAAGACACGGCTGTTGCCGGCGTCGGCGGCCTTCTGGACGGCGTAATCCATATCCTCGGGGGCCATGAACTGGCCTTTCTTGATATTGACCGTCTTGCCGCTGCGGGCGATGGCCTGGATCAGGTCGGTCTGGCGGCATAGGAATGCCGGCACTTGCATCACGTCTACTGTGCGGGCAACGCGCTCCACCTGGCCGGTCTCGTGGACATCGGTCAGCACGGCCAGGTCGTTTTCGTCGCGCACCTGCTCCAGGATGCGTAAGGATTTTTCGAAACCGATCGAGCGAAACGAGCGCCCGGAAGTGCGGTTGGCTTTATCGTAGGAAGATTTGAAGATAAAGGGGATGCCGAGGCGGTCGAAAATGCCTTTTAAGGTCGCCGCGGTGTAGGAAACCACCTCAAGCGATTCGACCACACATGGGCCACAAATAAAGATCGGGCGGTCGCCACCCATGCTGATCCCAGGCCGGATGTCAAAGGCGAGGGGATGTGTCATATTATTGGCCTCCACGGTAAATATCGTGCAGCCGGACCAGGCCCAGGCAGACCCGGCTCTCGGCTTGAATTACGGGTAATACGGAAATCTGCGAGGGGCGGTCTTCCATGATTTGAGCAGCCTGCCCCAAGGTGATATCCGCAGTGGCGGCAATGGGATTGGCGGTCATCACGTCGCCGGCCGTCAGCGGGCGGATGTCATCGTACTTTTGTAACGCCCGGCGGACATCGCCGTCTGTGACGATGCCGACCAGGCAGCCGTTATCGTCGATGACGCAGGCCGCGCCGAGGGGTTTGCTGGTCATCGCAATCACCAGATCGCGCAGGCGGGTGTCGGTCGTGGCCCAGGCGATCTGCTCGCCGCTGTGCATCACATCCGCAACGTGCAGGATCAAGTTCCGTCCCAGTTGGCCGCCCGGATGAAACCTGGCGAAATCCAGCTCGGTGAAATCGCGGGCTGACATCAGCGCCGAGGCCAGGGCGTCGCCGATCGCCAGGGTGACCACGGTCGAGGTGGTCGGGACGATCCCCAGCGGGTCGGCTTCGCTGTTGACCCGCGCATCCAGCACCACATCACATTGATCCGCCAGGGGCGAATCCAGGTTGCCGACGATGGCGATGAGCGGTGACTTGAACTGGCGCAGCAAAGGCACCAGGCGCAGGACTTCTTCGGTGCTGCCGCTTTTGGAGATCAGGATGCTGGGATCGCCGGGGGTGTAGATGCCCAGGTTGCCGTGAAAGGCTTCGGTGGCATGCAGGAAAACCGCCGGGGTGCCGGTGCTGCACAGGGTGGCGGTGATTTTCTCGCCCATGATCCCCGATTTGCCGATGCCACTGACCACCACTTTACCGGGATGGTCCATAATGATTTCGACCGCCCTGGTCAGGTTGCCGTTCATCCGGGTAGCGGCCAGGCGGATTGCCTCGGCTTCTTGCTGCATCGACTCCAGCGCGACCCGCAGCCATTCTTCTCGGATAGCAGTTAATGCCATGTTTTCCTCGATCATCCCGGCTTGACGCCTGCGAATATCGACCGGACCAGGTCCAGGTCCGCCTGAGTGTCCACAGCGGCCGGGCGGTAATCGGTCTCGATGGTTTGGAAGGTGTAACCGGCGTCCAGAAAACGCAGTTGCTCCAATTTTTCGGCCGTCTCTAACCGCGATTCGGGCAGTTGGGGGTACATCCCCAGGATGTCCCAGCGGTAGCCGTAAACGCCCACGTGGCCCCAATATTCGGCCGCTCCCATCCATTGATCGGCGGGCAGATCACGCACATAAGGAATGGGCTGGCGCGAGAAGTACAGCGCGTGCCCATCGGCAGCCCGGGCTACTTTGACTACGTTGGGGCTGTTCAGCTCTTCGGGTGTAGAGATGCGGTATACCGGCGTGACCAGCTCGGGCTGGTCTTCCATCCAACGCATTACCATGGCGTCGATCAAGGCCGGGTCGATCAGAGGCTCGTCACCCTGGACGTTGAGGATAAAATCTGCGTTTAGCGAGGGCAGCAGGCTGGCGATTCGCTCGGTGCCTGAGCGGCAGTTGGCGCTGGTCAGGCGCGCCTGCCCGCCCCACGATTCGACTGCGGCCAGGATTTCTTCTGAATCGGTAGCAACGTAAACCTCGTCCAAACCGGTGGCGCGTTTGACGCGCGACCAGACGTGCCAGAGCAAGGGTTGGCCCTGGATTTCGGCCACAATTTTACGGGGCAGGCGGGTAGAGCCCAGCCGGGCTGGGATCACGGCGACTGATTTCATCAATGCACCTCTTTTTTGTATGCGATTGAATTGCTGTGCAGGCTGCGGATTACCCGTAAGACGGAGTTCAGCGGCTCGACCTGCTTGAGGTAAGCCGGCCGCAAGCTGATGGCTTTAAAAATGCTGGCCAGTTTTTGGATGCCGATGTTTTCGCCCTGGGCGGTCAGCCAGTGACCTTGCGCCAGGCGTTCACGGGCTACCTGTTGGCGGCGCAGCCTGGCGGTATGGCCGCCCCAGTCGCAGTATTGCATTGCCTTGCCGTCTTCGCGGTACATAACCAGGCGGTCTTTCTGGCGTTTGGCGGCAGCATGTTTGCGGTCGGCAGCCAACGTGTCGGTCAGCAGGATGACTTGCCCAAAGCGGCACAGGCGATACATCAATTCGCGGTCCATGACGTAATGCAAGTCTTCCCGCAGCCAACAGCCGGCCCGGTCCAGGGCCGGGCGGACAAAAAAGCTGGACTGCTGCGGAATGTACCACTCGGATATTTCTAAAGTGGAAAGGTCCAACGGGCTGGACGTGTTGAGGTGCGGCGTATTCACCCGGTTGCGCCGCGAGGTAGCATCCACAAAGGCCACTGCGCCGGCGATCAGGGCGGATCCGCGTTCGTTGTTCCAGGCCAGTGCGACTTTTTCCAGTGCGCCCGGCAGGTAAAAATCATCGCTGTTCAGGTAGGCCACCAGGGTACCCGTGGAGCGCTGCCAGCCTTTGTTGATGGCCTGGCTCTGGCCGTGGTCGGCTTCGCTGACCCAGGCATCGATCCAGGCGTCGTATTTTTCCAGGATCGCCTTACTCCCATCGCTGGATCCGCCGTCCATGACGAATAATTCCAGGTTGGGGTAGCCCTGCAAAAGGATCGAGCGCAGGGTTTCTTCCAGGTATTGAGCCTGGTTATAACTGGGGACGGTCACGCTGATGCGCGGCCATTCTTGCTTGCCGGGCATGGTCGCAGCAAGCGGGATACGCTCGATGTTCCAGGGCCAGCCGCACTTTCCAGCCGGTGGTTCGGGTAATTGCTGTTGAATATTTTTCATCATATTTTGGGGAAACCGGGAAAGATTCGCTGCGGGATTTTGGGCGGTTTCAGTCCGCCAAAAACCGGGCACCGGCTTACCGATCAGGAGAGCAGTTCGGCGATGCGGTTGTGCGTATCGCGAGCGGCGCGCTGCCAGTTGTATTGCTCGATCACTTTCTGGCGGCCGGCGCTGCCCAGGTTGCGGACCCGGCTGCGGTCCTGCTCCAATTTCTCGAGGACGTCGGCCAGGGCGGTGGCATCATCACAGGGTACCAGCAGGTCAGCGGCCTGGATCGTCTCGAGTACTTCCCGTACCTGGGGCTGTTCGCTGGAGACGACCGCCAGCTCACTGGCCAGGTAATCGTAAAATTTGAGGGGCGAGTTGTAGTCCGCGACCCCGCTGTGATAGAGCACTAACCCCACGTCCATGGCGGCCAGCCAGCCGGGCAGTTCTTCGTAGGGGATGGGCCCGTGATAGATGACGTTATCTTCCCAGGGTTCGGATTCGGGCAGGTCTTTGCCGATGATGTGGAAGGTGAACCGCTCTTTCAATCCGCGTGCGGTGAGAATTCTGCCGGCCGCGAGCATTTGTTTGAAATTGTGCCAGCCCAGATCGGCGCTGCCGACCCAGACGATATTGAGTTTGTGCGGGTTCACCAGGATGGCCGGGGTGAATTTGGACTTGGGCAGGAACAGCCCGGGGTCGGAGCCATTGGGAACGACCAGGGTGGTATGAATACCCAGGCGTTCCTGAACATATTCGGCCAGTTTTTGGGAGACGCACACGGCCAGGTCACAGCCGCGGCCGTAATTCCGGAACCTGGCCAGGTCGTTTTGCAGGCGCTCCTGGCTGTGGTTCATGATCTGAGAAAACTCCGGCACCGTGTTGAATTCCCAGACGACCAGGGGCGATCCGGCCAGTTGGTGATAGGGGGCCACCCCATAGCGGCAGACGTCCGGGGGGCTGTCCTGCAGGCGGATGTAAATACTGTCCATGCGCCGTAAGGCGGCCAGGCGGGGCAGTCTGCCTTTGGGCAGCAACTTGATCCCGGGGTGTTCGCAGTCCGGTTCCATCCATATTTCGTGGCCCAGCTCGAGCGAACTGGCTATAAATTGATGGATGTGGACGTTTCGCCCACGTGAATTGGCCTTCCTGAAAGTGGCGTTGGCAAAATAGAAGCGCATAGATGCCCAGGATGGTTTGTTGGACTCGTTTATATGGTGATGAACTCGGGGGATAATTGCATGGCCGAGACGAGGAAGCGGATTTCCTGGTCATGGACCGGATCGGATATCAGCAAAACGTCTGGCTTGAGTGAAACCAGGTGGCCGGGGGTGACGATGCGGTGGCCGGTGCCCGGTACATGCAGATCTTCCTTGTTGAAATCCGGGTCGATGACGACCTGGACGGTCTCGTGAGCGTGTAAAACGTTCAGAATGGTGGTGCCACGCGGGCCGGCGCCCCAAAAGGCCACTTTCTTTCCGGCGTTGTTCAAGTCGCTCAAGCGCTCTTTGAGGGTAGCAATCCATTCCAGGAACCGTTTCTGGATCTCTTTGACTTCTTTGGCGACGTTGTTCAAATCGTAGAGGGCATCTATGTTCCCCGTCCGGCTGCTTTCCAAAACCGGGCTGACCTCGACAATCAACATCCTCTCCTCAGGTAGGGAGCGCTGCTGCAAGATTTGGAAACTATTGGATGCGAATAAAGTTCCCAGGGAGGAAGGGGTGAACAGCGAGAAATGCTCGTAATTGAAGACTTTGAAGGGATCCTCTTGCAGCATCGCCAGTCCATCGGCTACCTGGAAGTAGCCGACCGTGGTGTAACGCTCACCGATCGCGTGGCGCAGATTGGTGATGAACTCACGCGGGCGTTGGGCTTCTTCCAGGGCGTCCTGGCAGCAGATGAAGTCGGGTTGGTAGCGCGAGAAGGGCTCGCCGGCGCAGCCACGGATTTGGGTCTCGAACTCCAGGCCGGAAGGGGTCGTATAGCCGTCGCTGTCGCAGGGCTCGAAGATGGTGGCCTGGTTCTCGGCCAGTTCGGAGAGCAGCAGGGCATAATCACCCGTCCCTTTGCCGATTTGCAGGACTGCCTTGGCGTGCAGTCCATATTTTTCGACCAGGTGATCGATCTCGAGACGGCTAAAGGACTGGAAACGGGAAGCGGGGTGGAGCGAATTTTCGAACCATTGGCTGTAATGCAGCAGGTCTGAATTGAAGGATGTGTTGAAGATATGCCCGCAGCTCTCACAGTAGCCCAGCAAAAAATCGCCCATTGGCGCGCTGACCGCATCCTCTCTTTTTTGCCAGAGCAACTGGGTATGAATTGGTATCGGTCCGGTTTCCAGGAAAGTGCGGATATTGCCATTGGTGCAAATTGGGCACTGTTTCTTGCCGCTGGTGTTGATGCGTACTTTGTGATAAACGGACACCCCTGTTTTATCATTCATTGACGACCATCAATTCTGGCGAAAGCCCTTTTTCATGCAAATCCTGGCGGATTTCGTCCAAATAAACCGGGTTCATCACGATCACCACATCGGGCTGCAGCGCGGATAATTTATCAGGGGAGATGATCAGATGCCCGCTGCCGGCGATGTAACGATTATGTTTTCGCGGATTGATATCGATGACATTTTGGATCGCTCCCGGCGTTTTGAGGGTATTCAGGAACGTAACCCCCTTGGAGCCGGCGCTCCAGACCACAGCGCATTTGCCTGCCATGCGGATCGAGGCCAGTTGCGATTGCCAGTAACCCACTTTTTCGGTGAAATTCTGGCGGTAGCGGTCCACATCTCTGGATAGTTCCGCGATGCCATCTTCATTGCCGGAGTCTCCAGCAAGCGGAGAGCCGTCGGGGACCGGTATGGCTTCGATGGTCAGGTATTGGCCGCCAAATGTCTCCTCCAGGTGCAGGACCTGGAAGCCGTTGGAAGTGAACAGGTAGCGCAGGGAGGGCGCGCTGAAGAAAGAATAATGCTCGTAAATGACGTCCCAGATCGAAAGCCCGTGCAAGGTATAGCGCACGTTGGGCACTTCGAAGAAAACCACCGTGCCGGTCCGGTCGCCGATCGAGCGGCGGACGGTCGCCAGAAATTCGGCCGGGTTGTAAATGTGCTCCAAGGTCTGGCGGCAGCAGATCAAATCGGCCTGGAAATGGGCATAATTTTCTGAGTAATAATCGCGGATCGTATCGACCCGGGTACTGCCCGGCGCGCCGGCCGGGGAACCGGTAAAGCTGGGGTCGAAACCAATGCCGTGGTTGTCGCCTTGCTCGCATAACAGGGCGAGGAAATCGCCCTGGCCGCTGCCGATCTCGATGATCTCTTTGTGGTGCAAATCGTAGCGTTCGATCAACTGGTGCGCAATGCTGTTGGCGTAGGCTTGAAAGTGAGGCGAAAAATGCAGGGAATTTTCGTAGCCGGCGGAATACATTACCAGTTCGGGATCGAAGGCGGTGTTGAATACGTGCCCGCAGTGCTGGCAAAAAGCCAGGCGCAGGTCACCTTTAGGCGCATCGATCGCGTCGTCGTAACGTTCCCATAAGCGGTTGCAGTGAACCGGCATCTGGCCGACCTCGAAGAAAATGCGCGTGTCCGCCGAGTTGCACACCGGGCACTTGCCGGGCAGCGACTGATTCACAGCGGTGTGGGAGGGAACTGGCTCACTCATTGACCGGCACCAGAACGGGGCTGAGGTCCATCTCGGCTAAAGTGGCGCGGATCTCTTCCACATATACCGGATTCATGACGATGACGATATCGGGGTGGTATTCTTTCATAAATTCCGGAGCGACCACCTCTTGCCCGGAGCCGGCGATGAAAGAGCCGTGTTTGTGCGGGTTGATATCCACCACATATTCGATCTCTTCCGCGATGCCCAGGGTGGAGAGGAAGGCCACGGCTTTGGATCCGCCGCCCCACAGGACCACGTGCAGGCCGTCGCGATGGTATTCGCTGATGCGGGTTTGCCAGGTCTGCAAGCAAGTCTTGACCGATTGGGAGAAATACCCGGCCAGGGGGAAAAGCTGGGGCAGGTCGTCCTCCTGGGGCAGGGGCGGGATCAGCGGGCCGCTTACGCCGGGCCGGGCTTCGATCATCAGGTACTGGTCGTCGTAGTCGGTCCACAGGTCCAGCACATCGAAGCCGCACTTGCGGAAAAGCCGGGCGAGCGAGCCGGCGCTGAAATATGAGCAATGTTCGTAATAGATGTCCCAGAAAGCCAGCTCGCGTAGGATGCGGAACACTTCCGGAATTTGGAAGAAGACCCCGGTCTCACCGCGGTCGCCCAAGGCCCGGCGGAGCGTGCTGACGAATTCGCGCGTCTGGGGAATGTGTTCGAGGGTCATCTTGCAGACCACGAAGTCGGCTTCGATGTCGGCGTATTTTTCGGAGTACAGGTCGGCAATATATTCAACCTGGCCGCGGCTGATCTGCGGCTTGCGTTCGGGGACGAAGGCCGGGTCGAAGCCGATCCCGCTGTTGTTACCGGCTTCGCATAACATCGCCAGAAATTCGCCTTTACCGCAGCCGATCTCCAGAATTTTCTTTTCGTGCAAGTCGTAATTGTCGATCAGGTAGGTGGCCAGGCGTTGGTGGAAGGCGTTGAACGTATCCGAATAGCCCTGGGTTTCCTCGAACTCTGGCGAGTAAGTGACCGTAGCCGGGTCGAAAGAAACGTTGGTAATGAAGCCGCATTTCCAGCAGTAAGCCAGGTGAATATCGCCCCGCGGAAAATCCAATGCTTCCTGGCGGCTGTGGACGACCCGGACGTCGTTAATGGGAACATTACGGGCGGCGTAGAAACCACGCATACTGAACGCGCCACAGTTCGGGCAGCTCTGGTCGATCAGGTTATGGGTTCCATAGCGGGTCACGGTGGTGGCATTGGGTTGGAACGATTTCATGGGTTATTTCCCTTCGTTTAGGATCCTGCCTGGCTGGATCGATGAAAAAATAAGTGTGGTCAGGCTAGTTTCTTGCAAAAAATTTGGGATCAGTGATAAAACGCTGTAGAAAAGGTTTGTTCCGGTGTCTACGGCAAAAGTGGGTTGTATGGGCTGACTTCGAAGTTATAAATCCGTATTCCACAGTTATAGGCAATAACCCCAACAGAGCCAAAAGATAACAATTCGGTGGGATTCTTGATCACAACCTGCGGTTTAGCCGGGCGCTGGCAATCATCCGCCCAGACGGCCAGAGAATGGATTTGGGGGTGAACGATCAGGTGGAACCAGTATGGTCTTTTTAGTTCCAGGTAATCCCGCCTGGGTTCACGGCGCAGTATGTTAAAACGCGATTTGGAAAAAGACGAAGCGCTGGTGGGATCCAGGGGAGCTTCACCGACCAGGGTATCGCCAACTTTGTGGCCATTTTCCTTGCGCACGTTCACGCCGTAGCGAATTCGTAACGTCTCGCTGCGGGAATCAAAGATGCCCAGGCCGGTATTCCAGTTTAGCGGGAGATAGCTGCCGTCGCCTTTGTCGTGAGCTTGCCATTTGAACAGCAGCCCCAACAGGTGAACCCGGTGGGCCCAGGCGGTTGCTTCCAGACGGGCCGTGATTTGGTAGCCGCTGGTCCACTGCTGGCTGCCGAAGAGGAAAATCCGGTCATACCCGGCTTCGGCCGGGGGGACATAGATATTGGGCGTTGCGCTCGAGCTGTGATCGACCTGCCAGTAACCGTCCACCACCTGGCCAACTTCCTGCGGTTCACCAATGCCGTCCAAATTGAGCGTAAACCGAGGCTGTTCGATCTCGACCCGGCGAGTATGAAAAATGATGGATGTTTCTTCGCAATGGTCTTCATACTCCACCCGCAGGTATAGCTGGTTGGTCTCTTTGAGTTCACTTATGTCGATCGAATTGATGTTAAAGTCGCCTGTCCGCTCCAGCCGGCCATAATTTCGGTCGCTAATGTTGAACAGTATGGTCTTTTCTTCGCCCTGGTTGACCCGGAAATAAAACTCCAGGACGATTAGTGGATTTTTGAGCCGGCCAAGAATGTTGAAAAGAGACTGTGAGCCGATTGTAACGGTCTGCTGGTGGGTGAGATTCCAAATGATGAAGTCGTTGGTGTCTAACAATATAAATCAACCTGAGAGGGAAAGGAGAATTTGTGTGCGGCGGATAACTTCGCTAAGCGAATCTTCCATGAAGCCGACGATGTCCCAATCTGGCCGATATGGATTGTCCAGAATTTGAGCGGCAACATAGCTGGCGTCCAGAAGACCGCGGTCCAATTGATGCCAGTGGTAGGCGAATTGATGTTCGAACAAGGTTGTCGCCGGGCGGTCTTGGGCATAAACCTGTAAGGCCTTTTCTTCGAATTCAGGGCTGACCCGTTTGAGTAAACAGGCCAGGTCCAGATGGGGGTTCCCCCAACCGGCCCATTCCCAGTCCACCAGGCGAAATATGCTGGGGTCTTCCTTGTGAACGTAGATGTTGGTGGTATTCAGATCGCCGTGGACGACAGTGCTATCAAAGGCCGGAATTCGCTCGAACAGCTCGTGGACCTTGAGAATCTCAGGCCAGCGATGGAGAAAGTCGGTTACGGTATCACCCGGATATTGTTCGCAATAGCGGCTGATCGAATGGAATACATACTCTTCAAGAGCCCGGACCGAAGCCCCGCTGTAGTGCAGCAGGTTATCGTCGGATCCTGGCTGCCAGTCCTGCAAGGCGTTTTGCAGCGGCAGGAGCATGTGGACGGCTTTGAGCAAACCCTCGTCACCCCGGATCCGGCCGAATTCACCGGTCAGGTCTTCGAAAAGGTAACGGTAGCGTTTGCCGGGCTCGGTCTCTTCTGCCCAGAGGCATTGGGGAAGAAATGCGGAAAGCGCTTGGGGTGGGTGATGGAACAATGCATATTCGGGTGGCCCGGGAATATAAGGCAATCCCTTAAGCGCCGGAAGCTGGTCCGTGTGGTAATTCGCGTCTTTGAAAACCAGACGCCATTTATTTCCACGGCTCAGGGGGATTTCTATGCGATAGGCACCTGCCTCTTTCCATCCGGAGAGGTGCTTGAATTTTGCGCGCTTAAGTTGTTTTTCATTTATTTTATGATTACCCCGTTCCAAAAATTGGGGTGAAAAACCTGGGGGAAGGCCTTCAGTCCATTCAGCATTGTCATTGGGTTTGATTAATTGTCGTTTCACGTAGCCAGCCTTTGAGCGGATATAGCGATAAGTTTTGTAAATTGTTTTTTGCAAATCAGATTACCCGTACTTGCGGGATGGGTACGATGAATTTTCCTCCCTGGTCGCGATAATCCTTTTGTTGTTTCAGGATTTCATCTGCAAAATTCCATGCCAGGAGTAAAACATAGTCGGGTTGGTCGGCAGCCAGCTTATTTGCAGGAACAATCGGGAGATGATTCCCGCCCATGAACAGGCCATGTTTATGTGTATTCAGGTCCGCGACATAATCGATGGAGCGCGCATCCACCTGGCAGTAGGCCAGAAGAGTGCAGGCTTTGGCAGCAGCACCATACGCTGCGATCCGGGCGCCTTGTCCTTTGAGGTCGCTCAGTAAGGCATTCAGGTCCGCGCGGATCTTTGCGACACGGGCAGCGAATGCCTGGTAATACTCCAGGCAGGCCGCTCCCTGGCTCTCGTCCCGCAGCAAGCCCCGCACAAACGCGGACTGGTTATCGGTTTTTTCGACATATAGCCGTAACGAACCCCCGTGAATTGAGAGACGGCGTACGTCATTGAGGAACAGGCCGTGCGAGCGGAATAAGCGATCGAGGGCGGTGATCGAGAAGTAGCACAGATGTTGGTGATAAATCGTGTCGAACTCGGTCTTGCCGATCAGGTCGGCCACGTAAGGCATTTCCATGACGGCAACCCCGTCTGGCTTGAGGACGGTCTTGACCCCCTCGACGAAGCCGTTCAGGTCGGCGACATGGGCCAAAACGTTGTTGGCAATGATCACATCGGCGAATGTATTCTGGCGGGCCAGTTCTTTGGCAAGTTTCAACCCGAAGAATGTGTTCAGGGTAGGAACACCGGAGGCCTGGGCCACGCTGGCCGGGCCGCTGGCCGGGTCGATGCCGAGGACGGGAATACCGGCTTCGACGAAATTGCGCAGCATGTAGCCGTCGTTACTGGCCGGTTCGATCACCAGGCTGTTGGGTCCCAGGTTCCGTTTTTCGATCAGTTCGAGCGCGTTTTCACGCGAATGCTGCATCAAGGTGGCGGAAACTGAAGAAAAATAGGGATAATTCTGTCCAAAGAGCACGTCTGGTTCAACGGTGGCCGAGATTTGAACCAGCGAGCAGTCGGGGCAGAAAAACAAATCCAGAGGAGCGACAAGGTCTGGTGAATCCAGTTGCTCCGGCGTCACCAGACGGTCGGCCAGGGGGGTCTGTCCAAAGGACATAATCTTGACTAGATGACCAGATCCGCAAGATCGGCAGACTGGCTCGATGCGGTAGGGGGCGGCCTGGGTTAATTCTAGAGTTTGCTCATCCATGGTCCAGATAGTTCCTTTACTTGGTGGTCTTGATTTCAGCTTTTCTTTGAAATTGCCCGGTATTTCGGGAGCTTCTTGCCCAAGCTCTAGTTACCCGGCTTTGTCGATGATTTATTGTTTGATCGGGTCGTGAACCCGCGACATTTGCAATTCGGCCGCAGGGATAGCGGAATAACCTTCCGGGCTGTACTGCCTGTCGCAGAACATTTTCCGCCATAAGGAAAAGGTCAGGATGTAGCCAATGGCGCGGTAATCGTTGATTTTGCCGGTCATTTGATCGTCGAGCAATTGCCTGACTTGTTTCACATCAAAGACGTCGTCGTAATACTCACTTTGTGCAAATACCTCCTCGACGAAAGCGCGCGAGCCGTTGCGGATACTGCCATTCAACGGCACATTCCAATAGGGGCGATCGCCGCTGAGCAGGGAGGTGGTATCCGGCGTAAGCCGGTTGCGGATGCGCCGGCCGGTGCGCGCCAGCCACTTGAGGGGTTCGTTGTTCTGGTAGGCCACCTGAAAGCGCAGCGAAGTATCGTCGTTTCCATAGCCCACCGAGGCGACATCGGGGAAATATTGGGTAATCATTTTCTTGTACAGAGCCGGGCCGTTGCGGTATCCCGGCGGCTGGTGGAAAACGTAATCGATCAGGTCTTTATCGATGAACGGGTCCAGCACCCAGGTATTGTCCGAGAGGACGTCCACGCTGGTGGCCTCACGGCGGACCAACGCGCGAAAGACCATGTAATCGAATTGGAACCAGGGGATCTTGGAATTGGCTTCTTGGGTTAAGTCCCACAGGGTCTGGTAGGTTTGTCCCTGGTAGCGCTGGAAAATTTCTGGGCGTAAAATTTGCTGAGCGAAGGAGTTGTTGATCCAGGGATGCGTGACCAGGAATTTTTCCAGGTCTTCGTTCGTCCGGGCCGAAAGCAATTCCGGCGGGCGGAAGCGACCACCGATCATATCGCCATAGATGCCCGTCATGGCGTATTTTATTTTGTTTTTCGTCAGGTAATTATCTTCGGCAAAGATCCAGGATGCGTGGACATTGATGTTACCTTCGGTACGCCAGACGCATTCGGCGGCGTAATTGGCCAGGTAAGAATTGTTGGCAGGGATGGTGGTGTGGTTCAGGCCAATGTTCTTTGAAATTTCACGCGCACGCCACACATCCCGGCAGCCAGGTTGGCCGATCGTATTGGTCAGGATGGGAATATCGGGGGCCACATCCTTCCAGGCGCCGGCGACACTGCGCGAGTCCAAACCGCCGGTCAAAAGCAGGGTTGCATTGGAATGGACCCGCCGGAGGACGGCCTGTCTCACCAGGTAGGCCAGGCCATTGATGTACGCCTCGGGCTGCAGGACCGTATCGCCCGATTGGTAGAAGGAAAAATCCCAATAACGCCGCTTGGAAAGCTGCCCATCTCGGAAAACGACGACCTGGGCCGCGTCCATGATTTTGATATCTTCGAAGTAGGTGCGGTCATCCAGGGCATTCTCGGCAATGAGGAAATCCATCACGGCCAGTTGATTGATGCGGGAGCTAAATTCCGGCAGCAGGCAGATCGATTTTTGTTCGCTGGCAAAATAGAACTTGCGCCCGTTTTGCCAAAAGTACATTTTCCCGATGCCGATGCGATCCGTAACCAGGGTGAGCTGTTCACTTACATTTTCCCAGATCGCGATGGTGTAAACCCCATTCAAGCCACACAGGGCATCCAGGCCAAAACAACGATAAGCCTTCAAGAGGATTTCGCTCAGCGGGGCCTTTGCCGTAACCGGGCTGCCGGCGGCGCGTAAGCGGTTGACCAGTGCATCCCGGTCGGTAAAGTCGCCTGCGATCGCCAGGGTAATATCTTGTTCACTCCAGACGGGCCGGCTATCGTCGATAGCGACACTGGCTATGGCGTAGCCGTTATCCGAAATTTTGTCACCTTGCGACGTTGGAGTACGCAACATGGGGTGGGCCATTTGCCGAATGGTTTCATCTATTATTTCTTGTCGGTCTGTTTTTGAGATGATCCCGCAGATCCCTGGCATTGAGTTTCCCTCTCTTTCTTGTTTCAATGGCTAAAACACAAATCAATAAACCGGTACTTCATCCGTCCATCCTGGCATTTCATGTGGATGAGATGATGCCCTGGAAAAATTTTTGTTTCAGCGAGAAGACGAATAGTGCAAAGGTTGAATGGTGGGTTTTACACGCAAACGGGGTTTTGCAGCATTGTCATGGCAAATACATCCGGCAAATTTTCGTTTGTCAACCGCCGCTTTCTGGCGGTCATCGTACTCCTTCAGAGGAAGCCCGGATAAATTCGGTGAAATAGTTGCCGGTATCGAAAAAACGTTCCACAGCCGGGTAAGGTCGCGGTGACCAAAGTAAGGTTTCGGTATAAACCCAGGCCGCGGTGGTCGGGTAAAACCCGTAGCGCTTCTTGTGGAAAAATAACGGGTCGTCTATGAATACATCGGCTGAACCGGCATTGATCCGGCGGATACCTCGGTCAAAATCATCTTTGATCCCCAGGTAATACATTGCCGTAACGGCTCCTTTTTCCAGCCAGGTATTGTCGCCATCCAGCAGGCCAATAAATAGCCAGAGTACCAAATCGGCAGACCGTTAAATCAGGCCCCCGGCTACCCGCTCGCCCTCCGGGGTGATAATAAAGCGCAGTTCGGAGCTTTCAAAAACTTCGTTCAAATTCTCCAGCGAGGCGATTTCGGCCCGTTCACCATGGCGTGAGGCCATGTAGGGTTTGTGCATACGGTATAAAAAGAATTCGAGATCATCTTTGGAATGGCTGGTTTCTAATCGGAAACCGGCTTTAATGACTTTACGGATATTGCTCGAATTCTTCTTCTTTAGATCTCGTTCGATCTGTTCCCAGGTTTCCCCCGGTTGGAAATCTCGAATGAGGTATAAAACCGAGGGGAAGGTCAGCCACTTGCCGTAGGATGGCACCCAATGGCTGTGTTCGCTGCGGGTTGCAGCCAGGAAGTCAGCGTTTTCGGCTAGTTTTTCTATTTCGGCATTCAAGTTTTTTCGAGGGATTCTTTCGATCTCTTGCGCCCGGTAGGGTGCATTATTGAAGAACTGTCTTCCCAGGTTGGCATAGTCGGCTTTGGCGCTGATATATACCACTTCATGAGGGATATCCGGTTGGTTCTCCTGGCTTATCAGCCGGAAAACCCGGAATTCATACATTTTTATGAAATCTTTTTCAGTGGTATACAAAAAATGAAACTTGGGAAGCAGGATCCGTTCTTGCCAGGCGCCCGGGTGCCCTGAAAGGGAAGTAATCCATTTGATGAAAAACCCGGTGAACCAGTGGTCGAAGCGGGTAAATATTCTTTTTTTCGTAGAGACAATGTGCTCATAAACTTTACCGATATAACCCGTTATTTCCATTATGCACCTGAGATTACTTGGAATTTCCTTCAAAAAACGCTCCTGCCGATACAGGCGATTTCATTCCGGTTAAGGGGGCATTTTCGGGGGATACGAACGTCAATAACGATAAAATTGGATACGGCGATCAGGCAGCCGCCTGAGGAATTTTCTGGTCCTCTACTTTTTCTTTCACTCGCTGAAAATTGGGTGAAAACCGGGCAAACTCAGCGATGGGCGGGTGGCTCTGGATCCAGCCGGCCGCCGGCGAATTTTCGTCCGGCGCCCAAAAGAACCAATCCGTATAACCCCAGGGGTTTTGGGCCGGGTGGAAGCCCCAGCGCTTTTTGTGGATGAAAATCGGATCGTTTTCGAATGGGGCCACCCCACCGCAGTCGATGCGGTAGATGCCCCGTTCGAAATCCTGGCGCAGGCCGAGGTAATACAGCGCCGAAAGAGCCCCTTGCTCCAGCCAGGTTTCGTCGCCGTCTAAAATACCGTTGACGATCCACAGGCTGACTTTCCCACGACGGTAACAAAAATACCCGGCGATGGCTTTCCCATCCGGCAGGTAGATCATTTTTAGCTCGGATTGACCCTGGATATTCTGGAGGGAACTCAACGAAGTGGCCATGATGTGGCCTTTATGGCGCTGTTCGATATAGGGCACGTGCATGTTGTCGTAAAAATTGTCCAGGTTCTCTTCCAGGTTGGCCAATTTAAGCTGGAGACCCGCCTTGCGGACCTTACGGATGTTGTTGCCCATGGAACGTTTGACCGACTTTTCGTATTTCTCCCAGGTCATTTCCGCATCGAAATCGATGATCATCTGGATATCGACAGGGGTACTGGCCCAGACGCCGGAGGAAGGCGCCCACTTCAGCAGGCTGTTGCGCTCCAGTATGACCAGGTCGGCATCTTTCGCCAGCCGGGCGGCGGTTTGATGCTGGCGCAGAATGTGGCAGCTTCCCAGGTTGGTCCGGGTGACTTGCTGATCGGCGAACAATAAATACACAAACTGGCTGTAGGAAATGCTCGTTCCGATGTAGATCACCCGCAAAGGCTGGCCGGTCTCGGCTTGGATCCCCTCGGTGAGGATGATCTCGGCTGAATGGGGTTTGAAGAGCAGTTTGCCCAGGAGCTGGAGCTGGTGAGCGGGGCTTAAAAAGGTGCGGTAGCGCCAGCTCTGGGGATTGGCGTAAAGCCGCCACAGTAATTCGTGAGTGAAGCGGTTAAAATTTTTGTCCAATTCCCTCAAAGTACGCTCACGAACAGTATTGTATTTACGCTGTAAACCGTTCAGGATGGATTTTTTCAAGATAAAATTCGCGTTTCGATGGGTCCTTCTAAACCGCTCGGCTGATATTAGCGACTTCGGTGCTCGAGAAGCGGCAAAATTCTGTCAGAAATTGGTGCCGGCCTAACCAGCTCGTGGTTGCCGGAGACTGCTTTGGCAGCCAGATCAGCCAGTTCAAATAGTTCCATGGGTCGGGGGCGGGCCGGTAGCCCCACATGGATTTGTAGCGAAACAGTCCGGCGTTGGCGAAAGGTAGGCTTGGGCCGACATCGATGCGGCGCAGGCCGTGTTGGTGACAATACTGCAGGTCCGAAAGGTATAAAAGCGATGTAACCCCTTTTTGGACCCAGGCATCGTTGCCGTTCAGCACACCCAGGACCATGCCCAGGTATATATCGCCATCGACAATGTTCAAGGACCCGGCCACCCGCTGCCCATCCGGGGCGACCACAAAGGTGATGAATCCTTTGGAGAACAGCTCGAGGTAATACTTAACCCCGGCAATTTGGGCGCGATCATCGTATTTGTTTTTGGCCAGGGGAACGAGCATCTGGTCGTAAAAGAAGAGCAGGTCTTCTTTCTTGTGGCTGGTCGCCAGGGTGAAATTTTCTTTTTGAGCCTTATGGATATAGCGTTTCTGCTCGCGGAAACGGTCCTCGATGGAAGCCCACGGTTCGCCCGGCTCAATTTTGAAGAGGTGCCGCACTGTCGAGGGGGTCTCGATCCAATCGCCCCAGGTGGGTTTCCACTTCAGCAGGTCGTTGCGTTCGATGATGACCATGTCGGCCTGGCGGGCGAGCTTTTGAGCGGTTTTTTTCAACGTCCTCAGTGGAATTTTGCCGATTTCTTTGCGCTCGAATGGCTCGTTGCCGAACAGGCTGAAGGCGAAATAATTCAATGATTTTTTTCTGCCCAGGTAGGCAATTTGTAAAGGCTCTTTGGTGACGGCCGCTTCGCCGGTCAAAATAATTACCGAATTATCTCCGCGCTTGAAATACAGTTTGCCTACCCGTTGGATGGTTTGTGCGACCGGTAAGAGCCAATGCCGAACCCATTGCCGGGGAGAAACATAGGCTTTCCAGATCAAAGAAAACTGCCAGTCGTTGAACCGGTTTTCGATACGTTTGTGGATTCGCCGGAGGAAGTAAAGGCTTTTTTGTAAATATTCACGGCTTATTTGTGCGAGCGATTGTGTCCCTGACGACAAATCCACCATTCCACCCATTTCTTTGTTGGTCTCTTACCGGTCTCTGTGAACGTCGATAAGCGCAAGTAGCTGCGCCTTCCTTTATATATGCTCCTGATCGATTAAGTCTTTTGCGGCTCTTTTTGATTCCAGCGCAGAGCAGTATCCAGTTGGTCGTTGGCCAGCAATTGGCGAATGTGGGCGAGGCGTTTGAAATGCGGCCCTTCGAAGTCTTCCAGGGTAACGCCGATACGAGTATAGGCCTCGTAAAGCTCCTGGGCGCCCTTGCGGACGGTCCACTGCGGCTGGAATTCGGGCAAAACCTGGCTGATCCTGGTGCAGTCCACCCGGTAATTGCGTTTATCCGGCCCGGCATCGGGAGCGTATTCAACCCGGCAGCCCGGTACCGTTTCGGAGACGATTTGGGCGATCTCGGAAACGCGGTAGTTTTCAGTGGTGCGGCCCACGTTGAAGGCCTGGTTATGGACGATCTGCCGCGGGGCCTGCAGGGCAGCCACAAATGCGCGCGAGATATCTTCGATATGAACTACCGGGCGCCAGGGCGAGCCGTCGCTCTTGAGGTAAACTTTGCCGGTGGTAAAAGCCCAGGCGACCAGGTTGTTGAGCACCAGGTCGAAGCGCAGGAAGGGCGAAACCCCGTAAGCGGTGGCGTTGCGCAGGAAGACAGGCGAGAAATGCTCGTTGGCCAGGGCCGCCACATCCTGCTCGACCAGCACTTTCGATTTACCGTAGGGCGTGACCGGGTTGAAAGCTGCATCTTCGGTCAGTAAATCGTCTCCGGCGGCGCCGTAATTGCTGCACGATGAGGAGAAGATGAACCGGTCGACCCCGGCTTGTTTGGCCAGCTTGGCCAGGCGGACCGAGGCGCGGTAATTGATTTCGTAGGTCAGCTCGGGGTTCAAGTCTCCCAGGGGGTCGTTGGACAGGCCGGCCAGGTGCAGGACGGCATCGAACCCGTCCAGGTCTTCCACGGTAACGTCGCGGATATCCTTGTGGATCGAGGGAACGGGATCTTGCCAGGGGCCGAACTGGCAGGCCGCAAAAAGGTCGCTGTCCAGGCCGACCACTTCGTGGCCGGCTTCCAATAACATAGGCGCTAAAATCGTTCCGATGTATCCATGATGTCCTGTAAGAAGAACGCGCATCTTTAATCCTCCCATTTTTTCCAGGGAGCATGGCCGCTTTGCCAGATCGATTCGAGGATGTGCTTTTCGCGCAGCGTGTCCATGCACTGCCAGAACGAGTCGTGCCGGTAGGCCATCAACTGGCCATCATGTGCCAGGCGTTCGAGCGGTTCGTGCTCCCAGACTGTGTCGTCGCCATCGATGTAATCAAAAATTCCGGGTTCCAATACGAAGAAGGCGCCGTTGATCCAACCTTCCATAAGTTGGGCTTTTTCCATGAATTCCACCACCTGGTCACCATTGAAGTTCATGTAGCCGTAGCGCGCCGGGGGGCGCACCGCGGTGAGGGTGGCCAGTTTGCCGTGCGCGCGGTGGAAAGCCAGTAATTTATCCAGGTCCACGTCCGAAACGCCGTCACCCCAGGTGAGCATAAACGTTTCGTTGCCCACGGCCTGCGCCAGGCGTTTGATGCGCCCGCCGGTCTGGGTCTGTTGGCCGGTGTCGATCATTTCGATGGTCCAATCCAGATGCTTGCCGTTTTGTGACTTGACCGAACCGGTTCTGAAATCAACGGTCATGTCGCCGTTGAGGGTGTAGTAATCCATAAAGTATCGCTTGATGATTTCTCCTTTGTAACCGAGGGCAATCGCGAAATCTTTGTACCCATACGAGTAGTAGTAGCGCATGATGTGCCACAACATCGGGTGGCCGCCAATTTCTACCATCGGTTTAGGCTTGATCTCGGTTTCTTCCGCCAGACGGGATCCATATCCACCGGCCAGGATTGCTACTTTCATAGTACCCTCTGCTCCTTTTTGGTTTTGATGAGACGTCCGCTGGCTACGGCAAGGTCGTGCGTTAATCGTTTACGGTCCCAGCGCAGCCAGAAGGCCAACAAACGATAGCATGCGATTTTTTCGTGCAGCCCGATCGGGACGCGGTTCACTGCCCGAAAATACTCCCATCCGATCCGCCAGGTCGGGAACGATACGCGCTGTCCACCCTTTTGATCGAACCAGGCCTGGCGTTCGTACGGATTAAAGCGCCGGATGGAAGCGCCGGGATGGTCCCGGCGATAGAACAGGTAATCCGGCAGTTCGATGAGACGGCCGTAAAGTCCCATTTCGGCCAGTAACACCCGGTCAGAACCGACGTAGGAGGCAATCAGAGGTGTCTTTTGGAGAATATTGCGGCGCGATACCCCAAAGGCGGCAGTGCAGGGGTGCCTGGTCAGCACCAAATCGTGAAAACGTTGGCTGGGCAACTGCCCGGTCGTATCCATTCTGGTCTCGTAGGAACCGATGACCTGGCTGTTTTCATCGATTATTTTAGTTTTGGGATGGACCAAAACCACTGACGGGTCCTGGTCGAGGATATCGACGCACTTCTCCAGAAAAGTGGGCTGTAACAAATCGTCGTGGGCGGCCCACTTGAAATATTCACCGCGCGCCTGGGAGAAGACGAAGTTGTAATTCCAGGCAGCCCCGCGGTTAGGTGAATTTTTGAACAGGCTGATGCGCCCGTCGCGAGCCATGTAGGTTTCGACGATGCTGACGGATGCATCGGTGGAGGCGTTGTCTGAAACGATGACCTCGAAATCGGGGAAGCTTTGGGCGAGGATCGAATCCAGGGCCTGGCTGAGGTAGCGCTCGCCATTGAAAACCGGAAGGCCAATGCTTAACCGCGGAGTTGCCGGGTTCATTTTCCGCCCGATCCATTGGTGTGATAACGGGTTTCCCAGTCGAGCAGCGGGCGGATAATGCCGGGAAAATGGCCGGGATGGTCGGCCCGGGCACCCGAGGAATTGTTGTTTTCCACCACCTGAAAGGCGACTGCGTCGCGTTCGTGAAAGTGCAGGCGATAAGGTTCTTCGGTGCGCATAGCCGGTCCGATCATCATGGTCCCTTCGGTGAGTAAATTACCTGGGATCCAGCCGGTGCTCTGGTAATGTCCGCGCGGTCGCGGTTTGCGCAGCCATTCTTTATCGGTATCGAAGGAGACGAACAGCCATTGGCCCTCCTCGTTGTGGACGGTGAAGTGCGGGTAGAGGATTTGCCCGTCCACCAGCACCTCATAGTCCATCTCAATGCCCACCCGTTCGTGGATGTCGATCGTATCGCTGATCTGTCCGCGGCTGTTGCGCACCCGTACCGAATTCAGGCGGACGATCTCGTTGCCGGGGGCATCGATCCTGTCTTCCCAAATACGCTCCGAAGAAGTGCCTAAACCGCTGGTCAGGTAATCGCTGACGACTTGATAGGCCGGCCCGTCTTGAAGCACATGGCCGCCATCTAACAGGATGGCGCGCTGGCACAGGCGGGTAATGGAGGGCATGTGATGCGAAACGAAGAGAATGGTACGGCCCTGGCGGCCAACGTCTTCCATTTTATTCAGGCATTTCTTTTGAAATGCAGCGTCGCCTACCGCCAGAACTTCATCTACCAGTAGAATTTCAGGCTCGAGGTGCGCCGCGACCGCAAAAGCCAGCCGGACGCCCATGCCACTGGAATAAAATTTCACCTGGGTATCGATGAACTTTTCGATTTCGGCAAAGGCGACAATCTCGTCGAATTTGCGATCGATTTCGGTGCGCTTCATGCCCAGAATCGCACCGTTGAGATAGACGTTCTCGCGACCGGAGAGTTCCTTGTGAAAGCCGGTGCCGACTTCGAGCAAAGAGCCCACCCGCCCCCACAGGTCAATGGAGCCTTCGCTGGGGTCGGTGATGCGCGTGATGATTTTCAACAAGGTGCTCTTGCCGGCGCCATTGCGGCCGATGACCCCTACCACCTCGCCGGGCTCGACATTGAAATTGACATCCCGCAAAGCCCAAAATATCTCTTTGCCCTTGCCGTGGCGTTTTTGCGTTATGCCGTCGGTGTGATTATTTCTGCCAAAAACACGCCGGACAGGCGCTGTCAGTGCATGGGCAATTTGATCGCGCAATGTGTCATAACTGGCTTCCCCGGCCTGGTTGATATCGTATTGTTTACCTATTTTTTGAACCTGAATCGCGTATGGATTTGCCATGTTACACCAGGTCCGCGAAGTTCTTTTCCATGCGCCGGAAATAAAAGGCCCCGGTCACCAGGACGAGGATCGCCATGACTGTGGAGACCAGGATCATCAGCTCGGGCGGTTTCGAGCCCAAAAGAGCCCAGCGGAAGCCTTCGATCACGCCCACCATGGGATTCAAACCCGAAAGCGTTCGCCAGGGCTCACTCAACAAGCTGCTGGGGTAAATAACCGGGGTAGCGAAATTCCAGAATTGAATCAGGAATGGAACAATGTAGCGTACGTCACGATATTTGACGTTGAATGCCGAAAGCCACAGCCCGAAACCCAGCGCAGTGATTAACGCCAAAAGTAAGAAAAGCGGTAATAACAAAACGTAAATGGTCGGCTGGGTGTGATAGAAAAACATCATGCCGATCATCACGAGGAAAGCAAAGGCAAAGTCGATCAACCCGGAGAAAACGCTCGATATCGGTACGATCAGCCTGGGGAAATAGACCTTGGTGATCATACTGGCCGATCCTAGCAGGCTGTTCGAGGCGCCGGATAGGGAGGTGGAAAAATAAGTCCAGGGCAATAAAGCCGTGTAGCTGAAGATCGGGTAGGGGATGCCATCCGAGGGCATTTTGGCAAAGTTGCCAAAAATGATCGTGAAAACCACCATGTTGAGGACGGGGACCAGGATAGCCCACAAAGCGCCCAGGGCAGTCTGCTTATAGCGCACCTTGACATCCCGCCAGGTGAGGAAATAAAGCAGTTCGCGGTATGCCCATAGTTCATGGAGCTGCAGAGACACCCACCCGCGCATGGGTTCGATGTGGATATGCGGTGGGGCGGATGCTTCGATGAGAGAGGAGGGGGTTTTAGCGATTTGGATCATGCACCTTCTTCTTAATCAGGAGTTCCCTGAATTTGAGGTATGGATACGGTCATCGACCGTATCCATACCTCAAATTCGTTTTTTTATCCGGTGGTTACTGCTCAGGCTGGTTCGGAAATCAGAGGTGTTTTTATCGATTTTCGCGTGCGGAGCACGTGAAAATCGATAAAAACACGTTCTCTTTTGCGGTAGCTGAGTAGTTACCTCCGCCAAGGAATTAAAGGAGTGGGGACGCACTCGGATCGGACGAAATGCATCCCCACTTCGGAAAGATGCGATACTAACGGACCACTTGGGGTAAGTAAATGAAAAAGTTTGCGATGGTGGCCGTGGCTCCGTGTAAGAAACCACTTTCCAGTGAAAACGCCCCGCCGGACATGGCGACGCCGGCGTATGGCTGCCCGGCAATACCCGAAACGGAGTAATTGCCCCCTGTCATTGCCGTTCCGCCGCTGCCCGTCGCCGACCACCAGGGAATTTCCATGCTCCCGGCAGCAAAAGCAGCGGTAGTGACCAGCAGCAAGGCCAGAGCGACGACCACGAAGATTAGACTAACCCGCCCGAAATTGAAGGTCTTCATGGCTGCCCTCCTAGGGGAGAACTCCGCCGCCCGTTACGATGACGATGAAGTCATTATCAACAAACTCTCCCGTTGCGTCGAACATATACACCCCAAACTGGTTCGAAGTTACGTGGATATCGCCTAACTGGTCCACCACGGCGATGGGGATGTCTGTTAATGCAGGGGTTGGTTGAGTGAGATCAGCATAGTCCACTTCTGGAGAAACAACCGGGGCGATGAACCCGCCATCGGGCACGGATACGTCCAATTTGATCAGATAATCCCCGGTACCCTGGTGAGTTACCGATTGGATCCCAAAATTGAAGCCGTCGGAAGCCAGCGAACCATTGGCCTGAACTTTTGCCCAGGCGATGATCTGGTTGTTTTTGTAAACGTCGCCCAGCTGAACCGTGTCGGAAGGCGCAGCCATGCCGGTCACATTCAGGTGCGAAGCCAGAGAGAATTGAGTGTCTGTCAGGTTGAGCCCATTCCCAGCGGTATAAGTGGTATCCTGGTCGCCATCGGCCAGGCTGGCCGGCACATTCTGGATGCCGCTCCAGTCCACTTTACCGGCCGTATCGGAATAAATGGCGTAAGGGGTGGGGGAAATTTGCTGGCGAGGAACGAGGGTGGTGTAAAAACCGGTTTCATTTCCAGGGCGTACAGCGATTTCCAGCCAGCGGTCACCGCCATTAAAACTGTTCGCGCCAAAATCCAGGCTGACCGTAAAGAGGCCATCATTTACTTCGACATCATTTTTCGAAATTGGGCCGGCGATTGCGCTGCCGCTATTCTGTTGGCCGAACAACGTGAATTGGAAGTCGTATGTTCCGTTAGCAGGTGTGGCGCTCTCGTAAAGCTTCCCCTGGTAGGAAAACGCCGTCCCAACGGATTGGGGTGTATTCTGGTCGGCGGCTACATCACCAACGAAGGCCACACCGGCAAACAGCACTAGGATCAGTGCTAAAGCCAAAATACGAAAAGAAAATTTCTGTTTCATACAGATTGCTCCTTATGAAGAATGGTGGATGTGAGAATTTGAAACCGATTGCCAATAATGTTGAATACGTTGCTCTCCTGTTACTGTGAATTATTTGTGGTTTGTTTTCTTGCCTTGGTTCGGCTAGTGATGTGAGGGTTCTTGGCATGCTCCGCCATTTCGACATCCGGATGCGAATTACCTGCGGAAAATTTGTGTAAACCTGTACAGGGCGTCTGAAGCATTATTGCCGGGGTCTGAAGTACAGACGCGTTTAAGCACACCTCCAAATTCGTTGGGAGGCGTTCTTTCTGCAGTTTTAGTTGTCTTTCGCGTGGCCTACTGGATCAAAACTGACCAATGGGGGTGAATCAGCCACAATTTTCGGGGTTCAAGTGCTAATTCTACGGATAACCAGATTGGTCCGAGATGATGATTTTCAATGTGATTACTTGTGATGGGGAATGTTCATTCCCTGGTTGTGAAGGTGCTTTGTTGTCACCAATCTAACGTGAAATTACTATAGCATACTGGGCGGCGGAATACTTTTAAAATCCCTTTATAACTTCTTTATAAGATTCTTAGAAAATCAATAAAAATAATCAATGATTATGAATTGGGTGGATAAACGACCCTTTTGCGCCATTAATCCGTTAACCAAACGGAGCAGATCGTCGGAATGTTATAATCGAGAGGCGTTCGCATTCAGGCTTTAGTGGGTATCCGACCGAATTGTTCCTGAATGCCGCGAACATCCAAACCCTGTTTGTTTCGAGAAAAAATCTAATATGGCTGCTTTAGATAGAACGATACGTTTTCGTTCGTGGATCATCGAAAGTATTTTGATTCTGGTTCTGGCTGGGGTAACTTACCTGCCGCAAGTGACCCATTTAACCCTCTATCAGGATGATTGGTATTATGCGACCGACGGTCAGTTGGGTGGCGCTTCGATTTATCACCAGATGTTCCAGATCGACCGGCCCGCGCGCGGGTATGTCTTCGAGGCGTATTTCAACCTGTTTGGCAATGCCCCACTCCCTTATCACGTGGGTGAATTTGCCTGGCGGATGCTGGCGGCCCTGGCTGCGCTGTGGCTGTTTCGCCTGATCTGGCCGCAGCAGCGTTTTGCGTCCTGGGTCATGGCGCTCTTGTTTGTCTTGTATCCCGGCTACTGGTGGTGGGTAGCCGGCTACGAATACCAGCCTATGATTATGAGCCTGGCGCTGGAGGTGCTTTCGATCGCTTTAACGGTGCGGGCGATCAAGGCCCGGTCTGGATGGAGCAAGTCCGCCCTGTGGGTCGCATCGATTTTGACCGGCTGGGCGTACATTGCCCTGGTCGATTATGCCATTGGCATGGAGGTTTTTCGTTTCCTGTGCGTATACCTGATGGTCAACCGCGGGCAAGTGGATTCATTCCTGTCCAGGGTCTGGCGATCACTGCGCGCCTGGGTCATTGCGGTGGCCATTCCGCTGGGTTTTCTGGTCTGGCGAGTGTTCATCTTTCAAAACACCCGCAAAGAGACGGATATCGGCGTTCAGTTAGGCACTTTGCTTTCCTCTCCGGTCCAGAATGGGATGTGGTGGCTGCTGCGCCTGGGGCAAAGTACCCTGAATACTCTGCTGATGGCCTGGGTCACGCCGTTTTACGATGAATTCTTCAAGCTGCGGCTAAAAGAATTCCTGGTCGCCTTTGGGCTTGGGGCTCTTGGCCTGGTTGCCCTGTTTGCGGCCTTTCGTTATTTCCGCAAGGATCGAAGGGAAAGCGCGGGAACACCCGAAAATTCCTGGTCTGGTGAAGCCTTATGGCTTGGCTTGATTGGCGGCGTGATGGGGGTCCTACCGGTGGTGATGGCCAACCGCGAGGTGGTTTTCAGCGCTTATTCGCATTACGCGCTGCCGGCGTCCCTGGTCGCTGCGGTCTTTATCGGCGGGCTGCTCTTCCGGCTGCAAAAAGGCCTCACCCGCAGCACTGCGATCGCGCTGCTGGTCTGCCTGGCAATATTGACGCACAACAGCCTGGCCATGCAGGCCGTCGATGAAATGAACACGATTGCCACCTTCTGGTGGCAGGTCAGTTGGCGTGCGCCAGAGCTGCAAGAGAAGACCACCATGCTGGTGGATTATCCGGGCCTGGTGGAGAAAGATGGCGTGGATGTGGGCAATGGGCCGGCCAACCTGATCTATTACCCGCAAAAATCTGCCCAGACCCCGGTGGACTATAAGATATCGGTATTGTCTAATGACGCCGAGACCAGCGAAGCCATCTTGCTGGGTAAGGACCGCGCACAGGAATACCGCTCACATACCAGCGAGTTCTGACTTCGACCGCCTGTTGATCCTCAGCCAACCCACGGACGGCTCCTGCGTACACGCCCTGGATTCGGCCTGGCCGCGCATATCCGTGGGAGAGGGCGACCAGGTGCTGGCCCTGGCAGATTATTCCCACATCGGCACGATCGAAACTAGCGGACCCGCGCAGACCCCGCCGGCGGCGTTATTTGGCGCCGAGCCGGCCCATACCTGGTGCTACTATTACGAAAAAGCCGAACTGGCCTTACAGACCGGCGATTACCAGCAAGTGGCTGATTTGGACCAACAGGCTGAGGCTAACGGCTATCATCCCATCGACCGGGTGGAGTGGCTGCCGTTCATTCAAGCCTACGCGGTGCTGGGCGATGAGGACTGGCTGCGCTCGACAGCGCCCAAGGTGAACGACTTTCCCTACCTGCGGGAAGAAACCTGCCAGACCCTGACGGCCATGCAGGAAAATGGTGTTCCTTTGAACGCATCTGTTCAGGCGCTGGTGGACGAAACGTTCTGCAAAAATTGAGGGTTACTGTACATAAAATCCCGAAAACAAGGTATTTGCCGGGACGAAGTCCCGGCAAATACCTTGTTTTCAGGGATTTTTTTAATATGTGCTGGAGTGGTTCGTTAGTGGTGCTGCACAAATTCTTCGATCATATCGGCGGCGAGCTGGTACCCGCCGCAGCGAGTTCGCACTGGGGTGAAACTGCTCGTAACGATGTAAATCGTAGGCCCTGAACCGGGCACCGGTTTTCTGGATTTTGTCCTGGAACTCCGGCATGGCGTAATAGATCACCTCATTGCCCCGCTGCACGAGTTCAGCAACCAACGGTAAGGTGGGGTTGATGTGGCCATGGGCCGGAACGTTGAAAAACACAATTTTGGCCATCGAATTACTCCAGATGCATTATTATGTTCCCGGCACCTGAAGGAGTGGCTGGTGAAATTCTATCGATAAAAATTAGAGGGGTGTTTTTATTGTTTTTGGCAGGCGAAGCCTGCCAAAAACAATAAAAACACCCCTCTAATCCTTTCTTCTTCGTGCCACCGGCAGAGCTTTTAATTGCAAGGTATTACAGTAAACTTACAGGTCTTTGATTCGATGTTCTCTATTCAGCAATTTTGGCTCTGCCGGGTGGAGTAAACGGTTCAGATCGTCACGCCTGTACCCAAAGATCGGCACTCTTCAACGATGCTGATCCCACTCCTCAGGTTGACGCCGAACCGCCTGGCACCTTCTTTATACATCGCGACCAGGGTAGCCAGGTCGCGAATACCCCCCGAAGCTTTGATCTTGATTTGATCCCCGACGATCGATTTTATAAAATGGACATCCTCGGCAGTCGTGCCGCGGCCAATCCACCCGGAACCGGTTTTAACGAAGGATGCCCCGCACTTCAAGCAAATATTGCAGGCCTGTTCCGCTTCGCTGGGGGTGAGTACCGAATATTCGATGATGACTTTGACAGGTATGGGGCGAACGGTTTCGACCACTGCACGAACATCTTGCTCAACTTCGGCCAGGTCGCCAGACCTTAATTTACCAATGTTCATCACGGTGTCGATCTCATCGCAGCCGGCGGAGACCATCTCTTTGGCCTGGCACACCTTAATCGAGGTAGTATCTGAGCCCGAAGGAAAGCTCACGTTCCCAACGACGTGGATATCCGCGGAACCTGCCAAAAGCTGGCGGGTGTAGGGAATAAAACATTGCAGCACAGAAACCTGCCCAAATCCATAGCTGCGAGCGGCCGAAACCATTTCCTCGATATCCGCTTTATCGGATATGGTGCGAACACAGGAGAGGTCGATCATCCTGGCGACATCAGAAGCTGTTAATAACATCGTAGCCAACCTTTCATTGTTCCTAATATAGATGCAGGGATTTTGTAACTACTTAGCTACAGCAGGAGAACGAGGTGTTTTTATTATTTTTTGCGTGCGGAGTACGCAAAAAATAATAAACCACGCTTACCTTCTGACCTTGCCTGAGCAGTAACAGAATATTTTTGTTTTCATCGAGCTTTCGCGAGAAGTTCATCCCTATCCGCCAGTCCCATGCAGAAAATCTATTGATTATCCTCGGACGGCGGAAGCCGCCCGGTTGAGCGCTGCGAATAACTCGGGGGTGAGGTCGAAATGAAAAACCTGGGAAACCACCTGGGTCCAGCCATGCACAAAATAAAGCCAGCCGTCTTCGACTTTCAGGCAGCGGCTCTCCGCCTGCGCCAGGGCTTGATGGAGGAAATCCAGCTCGCCGCGGTAATTGAACTCCCAGGCGATGCTCTCGACCGGGAATCGCCCTTCCCAGGTGATGGGAGAACCGGGGGTATCTTTACCCATGCCGGTCGCGTTGATGATGACGCTCTTGGGAGGGAATTTCTCCAGGATTTGATCGTTGACTTTCGGGTCGGCGTTGCAGACGTATTCGATTTCGATATCCGTGCCGAGGGTGTTCACCATTTCCCGGGCGTGATCCAGGCGGCACTGGGAGCGATTCACAAAAGTAAACCGGCGCGGGCGGTCCGCTTTATCTTTTTTATTCATCAGGTGCAGCAAAGTCGCTATAGCCGAGCCGCCGGCGCCAAAGCAGAGCACCTCAGCGCCGGTGCGGGCAAAATAATCTTTGCCGACGATGGCGTCCAGGCTGGCTCCAGAGGAAATGGGATCCTTGGCGTGCCCTTCCAGCCGCCCGTCCAGCCGGGAGATGCTGGAAACCTCACCGGTTATGGCCGCGTATGGGTCGAGATAGTCGAACATATCCCGGGCGGCAGTGAGCAGGTCAATTTTGTGGGTGGTAACGAGAGCCCCCAAGGAAAGTGCGTCGTTCTTGATTTGGGCGACGGCGGCCCGGTATTTTTCGGGGTCGTCATGGATCTTGCAATCCACGCCTTCGATGACGACATCTTCTTTCCCTAAAACCTTCATCCACTGCGGAAAGACTTTCATGATGGAGGATTTCCCGGTCGTCACGCCGATAAAATAGAAAGTAGGCACTGTTTTCTTTACAATTGGATAGGGTTCAGTGTTCATGATGATTTCTTCCTCAGGTTACAGGGCTTCAGTTCGGGATGCGCTTGCGATTTCGATATTCGCGCAATTTCTTTCGAGCCGGACCATCCCGACGGTCAGCGGACGCGGGGATTGTCAATGATTTTTGGGCCGTTTTCACTATCGACGACCAGCTTGCGAAAACCTGTCCGTTCGATCGTGCCATAATCGTGGCCGGCGTTGGCCGGATAGACAAAAAGTGTGACCAGGTCATCCTGCCTGGAAGTGCACACGGAGCGATGCGCCCAACGGGGAGGTACGTACAGAACTGTGCCTGGGGTCAGCGTTTCCACAGAGGTTTCCCCTTCAGGCGTTTCCATGACCATGTAGCCTTCGCCGCGGAGGCAATAGTACACTTCCGAAGTCTCAAGGACGGAATGGAAATGTCCTTTGGTCATGAAAAATTCATCGCCAACCCTGCCCGGGTGAACGACTGAAATGCCCATCAGCATTTCGCCTTCGACCTCCGGGCGTTGGATCTCGTAAACTTCATAGACCAGTTGATCGCCGCCGGCCAGCATCTGGTCATAGGCGGCCTCATCGTTGAACATGCCTTTCAGATTGGATAACTTTCTGGTGATGTAGTTGTCCACCCGGGAGGGGACAACTTTTGGCAACGAGAGCGTGTAGGTAAAAGGTAAATCGATCATCATAATCTCCAAGGTGTGGTCAATGATTTCCAGCCGGGCAACCGGCGATTTTCCTGCCGGTGAATTGTGAACTAATGGCTAAACCGGTAATCTGCCGCCAGATGGCGTTCTTTCGGGTGTTTTTTCCTGAAAGAAGGTGCAGCTAACTAACCAAAGGGACCGCGGTCCGTTTTGGGTAAAAAAAGGTGTTCCAAAAATGGGCTATAGCGTACTGAAAGAGAGATTATTGATTGGCGTGCTCGGGTTGAAGCATGATTTTGCAGAACTTCAAGGAGCCATCGCCGATTTTAGCGAAGACCTCGGGCGCTTCGGCCAGGGAGAAACGATGGGTGATCAAGGTGTCCATATCCAGGCTTTTGTCCATCAAGGCGGTGACGGTATCGGTCCATTCGTGGCCCGGGAAAGGCGCGGAGAAGGACATGTGACTGCCCCTGACGCTCAACTCGCGGCGGATCAGGTTCTCGATAAAGGATAACTGGATCGATTTATCGACCGGCTGGTTACCGGCCAGAACCACTCTTCCACGCGGCCGGGTAACCGGGATGGTTTTTTCCAGGGTTTGGGGCACGCCGGCCGCTTCAAAAGATACATCGACGCCATCTCCGGTCAGTTTGCGTACTTCGCTGACCACGTCCTCGCGCAAGAGATTGATCGTGGCGTGTGCGCCCAGCTTGCGGGCGGTTTGCAAGTTTTCATCCGATATATCGACGCCAATGATCAATTTGGCCTTTAAAATTCGCAGCCATTGCACCACCAATAATCCGATCGAACCGACTCCGAAAACGAGGGCCGTTTCACCGGCGACAAAGTCACCCCGGGCAACCATGTGCCTGGCCACGGTGGAGGGCTCGATCATGGCCACGTGTTCGAAAGGAATCTGGTCAGGAACTACGAAGAGGTTCGTGGCCGGCAGTTCGACGTAATCGGCGAAACTTCCGGATTGGCGTGAGCCGATAAAGGAATAATTGGGGCAGGCGGAATAATATCCCCGGTCGCACTCGACGCAGTTGAAGCAGGGAATCAAGGGAGCCACGGAGGCGTGTTTTCCAAGCAAGCTCTGGTCGACGCCTTCCCCAACCTGATCGACGACGCCGCCACATTCATGCCCCAGGATGATGGGGTACAGCCGGTGGCCCGATTTGTAGCGCTTAATATCTGACCCGCAGATCGATGTCGCTTTAATTTGTAACCGTACATTCCCAGGCAGGGGTGTAGGGGTAGGAACCTCCTGATAACTCATCACCCTTTGGGCTTCCAAGATTGCTGCTTTCATTAAAAAACCTCCACTGATATTTATCGTTCCGAAGATCGACCGGGAATTCGATCCGAAAAATATTTTAAAGTGTTTGTTTTTGGCGGCAAAGCCGCTAAAAACAAACACGCTATGCAATTTTCGGATCGGTACTAAACTCCCTTGTCTTGCCTTGAAAACTGGTTCGGATTTGATCGAGCGTGCTGAAGTCGGCCATTAATTTGTGAGAAATACTGCGATAAACCTGGAAGAGTTCACGATACAAGGCGTGGTTCTTTTCGGAGGGTTCGTAAAGCCGCCGGTTGGGCAATAATGTATTCACACATTCCTGGATATCGGCGAAAATGCCGACGGCATGGGCGGTGATGGCGAACAGGCCCAGGCTGTTGCCGCCTTCACCGCCGCCGGCTCTTTGGGCCACCACAAACGGCAGCCCATAGACATCTGCTTTGATCTGGCACCATTCGGCGCTTTTGGATGCCCCGCCCGAACCGAGAAACTCGGTTACCGTAACGCCATGTTCCGCGGCGATAGCGAGGTTGTCGGACACCGCGAATGCGCAGCCTTCCATCATCGCCCGTAAAATATCGGCCTGGCTTGAGCTGTAGGAAAGCCCAAAAAATACACCGCGGGCGATGTTACTCCAAAGGGGGGTGCGCTCTCCGGCCATGTATGGCAAGAAGATCAGACCATTTGCGCCGGCGGGAGAA
This sequence comes from uncultured Chloroflexia bacterium, assembly GCA_963704755.1. Taxonomy (GTDB): domain Bacteria; phylum Chloroflexota; class Anaerolineae; order Anaerolineales; family Anaerolineaceae; genus Bellilinea. Next base: position 1,642,154 of record OY969938.1, on the reverse strand, counting down.
GTTCTGGCCGATGCGCTGTATTCCTCAAAGCATCCCGGTTTGACCGGATCCGGGTGTTTGTTTTCGACCTGATCGTGGAACCAGCCCAACACACCGCCGCCTACCGTGCTGGCGGAAAGCAGGTACTGGCCCGGAACCAGGTGGTGCGAGAAAACCAGGCGCGGCTCGACGATCATGCGCTCCACACTGATGCCAAAACCACCGGCCTGCCCGCCTTGTTCGTTGGTCTGGCCGGGGCGGGTCACCCCGGCGCCCAGGGCCCCTGCGATTGCATCCAGGCAGCCGGCGATGACCGGAATGCCCGGACGCAACCCGGTTTCTGCCGCGGCCCGGCTGGTAACCCGGCCGACCACCTCGTGAGGAGAGTACAAACGCGGCATCTTGTCCAGCGGAACCCCCACCGTCTCAGCGGCTTGAGGATCCCAGCACTCATTTTTCATGTCGAAGAAGTGAAAGGCGTAAGCCTGGGTGTAATCGCAGGTAAATTCACCGGTAAGGCGGGCAACGATAAACCCGGTTGAGCCAAGGAATTGATAGGTGGCCTCGAATATATCGGGATGGTTATTCTTCAACCAAACCAGCTTGGGGGTGACGTAGGATTCATCCAGGGGATTGGCGACCAATTCCAGCAGGTGTTGCGACTCGGGCAGGCTTTTCAGCCAGGCAGCCTCAAGGCTGGCCCGGCGGTCGAGCCAGATCATCACCGGTGCAAGGGGGTTCACATTTCGGTCCACTGGGACGAGCGCCAGGCCGATCCCATCCACGCCGATCCCGGCGATTTCGTTTGGCTGGACGCCTGATTGGGCGATCACGCTATGAATGGTCTGGCACACTACCTGCCACCAGGCATTGCCGTCAATTTCGGCGATGACCGGGTCGGGGCGGTGGAGCACATTGGCGATGCAGGCTTCGGCGACGGTCTTGCCTTCCGCGCTCCACAGGGTTGTTTTCGTACTGGATGTACCAACGTCCACATTCAAGATATATTGGTTAGCCATTAAACCTCTTTTACATCCGTAAAAAGGCACCTAATTCTCAGCAGTGTACCCTTTCGAGGATCCGCTTCAACATGCTGGAAGGATCGTCAAATTGGAAGATGTTGCGGCCAAACACAACCCCCGCGCCGCCGCCGGCAATGACATCTTCGACCAGCTTGAGCGCATCCGCATCGGTCGAGAGACGCGAGCCGCCGGCGACCAGGATGGGCACCGGGCACTGCGAAGTGACCTCGCGAAAAGTTTCGACCGAGCCGGAATATTTAGTTTTAATGAAGTCGGCGCCTAATTCAGCCGCCACGCGGGTATGGAATTTGAGCAATTCGAGATCGGGTTTACCGTCCTTGCCGTTTTCCTGGCCCAACCCGCGCAATTCGATCAACAATGGCAGGCCAGCCGCTTCACAGGCGCGGGCGTAGGCGGAATTTCTGGCCACTTCGCCGGCTTCCAGCCCGGGGTTATCCCCGCCCATCCATAGATAGGTCATGATCGCATCGGCGCCGGCGGCCACGGCCTGCTCGGCCGTGAGCATAGGAACTGAGAGGCCTTGGCCCGCAAAAGCCCCGTCTCTGGCCCGGCCTACATTTTGCCAGTCAGCCTGGACGATCAGGCCCGGGTGATCGCGTCCCACGAAGTGACCGTCCAATTGGTCGAGCATCCCGGGTGAGAGCATCACGGCGTCCGCGCCTTGAAAAATTTCCATCATCTGATCCATTTGCTCAAAGGTTTGGAACCCTTTTCCGGGGCCGAGCAGAACGCCGTGCGAATACGCGATCGCTACACAGCGTTTGTCTGCCGGGCGGAATATTCGCCCAAGCCTGATCCGTTTTCCAACTCGTGCATCCATATAAACGCCTCTTCTAAATTGTAGTTCGTCAATAATGTGGGTTGATCGGAATTATCGATCCGCAGCAACCCCTAGATTAGCTCTACGCCGGTCGCCACGGCCCAGGAACGGATCGAGTTGGGCACGTTATCGTCCACTATCAGGCCATCGAACTCGTCGAGATCACAGATATGCCCCAGGGCCACGTGCCCAAATTTAGAAGAATCGGCGACCAGGTATTGGTGGGTGCAAACATTGAAAAGTTCCCGGTTGGTGGCCACTTCCAAATGGTTGGATTCGGTAAACCCGGCGTTGACGTCCACCGCTTGCGCCCCGAAGAAGCCCTTATCGATGCGTAAGGTTGAAATGAAATGGACTGCATCCTGGCCGACGATCGCCTGCGACGGGCGGAATAGCTCACCGCCGGGGATCATCAACTTAATATATGGAAACTTGGCAGCCAGACAGGCCACGTTCAGGCTGAGGGTCACCACCGTCAGCGATTTGTAATCGCGGGGAAGGTTCTGGACAATCAACTCCACAGTAGAGCCGGATGTCAGGGCGATAATATCCCCGTCGTGGATCAGGTCCAGGGCTTTTTTGGCAATCTGCATTTTTGCTTCGATATTTGCAGACCGTTTGACGTCCAGATCGTAATTAACCGTTACGGGTTGGACTGAAGATGCAATCGTCGCTCCCCCATGCACCAGCCGTAATTCCTTTTCGGCAGCCATGTCGCGTAAATCGCGGCGGACTGTGGCAGGATTTACATCCATTTGTTCGGCAAGCGTTGTGGTGCGAACACTACCTTGTTCTCGGAGCAACTTTAGAATGATTTTGCGTCGTTCTTCAGGGAGCAAGAATCGCGGAGTTGTTGAGTTAGGTTCGTTCACAATATCCTTTGCTTTCGTGTCGTTTAATGTATTAAAGTTTGTTGATGATTCGTATTATATAGCATAAAGCGAATTTATGCAAATAATGTTGACAAATAGTTACATTAAGATCTATAATACAACCATCAAAACCGACATTAGCGTACAAAAAAGGAGAAAAAATGAAAAGGTCGCTTTTTCTGTTTGTCGCACTAATATTACTTGCAAGTTTTCTTGTCGGATGTGCAGGGCCGGCGGCGACAACCGCGCCGGCTGAGGTTCAGTCGACCGAAGTTGCGCCGACTGAAGTACAACCCATCGATACAGCCCCAGCCGAAGTCCAACCAACTGAGGTCGCGGTGCAGCCAACTGAAGCTGCAACTGCAGAAAAGCTGACCATCGGTGCGCTTTGGCTTGATGCAAGCGAATTTTATACGGGCGTAAAAGCAGGTATCGTGGCAGAGGCTGCCGATAAAAACCTTGATCTCAATATGATGGACAGTAACAGCAATGGCAATGCCGATACGGAAGCCAATCAGATGCAGACGTTAATCGGTGTCAAAGCGGATGCGATCATCATCTCGGCAGTATCCACGACTTCTTCGGTAGCGCTCATCCAGCAGGCCCATGATGCGGGTATTCCGGTCATTTGCTACAACTCGTGCATCAATACCGATGATGCCGAAAAATACGTCTATGCCTATGTGACTGGCGATCAGCATCAGCAAGGATACGACACCGGCAAGGCAATGGGTGATTATTTTGTGGCCGCCGGCATTACCGATCCGAAAATTGGCGTAGTCGGTTGTGAGCAGTACGGTGTGTGCCAGGACCGGATCAAGGGCTTCACCGAAGCGCTGACGGCGATTGTTCCGGGTGCCGTGATCGTCGACGATCAGCAGGCCATCGAAGTGGATACCGCCGCTGAAACCGCCACCAATATGCTGACCGCTCACCCGGACATCAATGGTTTCTATTGCGAAGCCGGCAACATGATCCAGGGTGCGGCAGTTGCGATCCAGCAGGCCGGCCTGGATGGTAAAGTAGTCGTATTTGGTCATGACATTTCCCCGGCCACGGCCAAACTCGTCATCAACGGCAGCATCGTCAAGTACATCAACGCCATGATTGCGGAAGATTTTGGCAAGACCAGCCTTGACATGGCGCTGAATGCCATCAATGGTGAACCCAATTCAACCCTGATCTACAACATGGATCCGGTCGAGTTCTTCTCCAGCGATCCTTCCAAAGCCCAAACCTGGCTTGACGGCCATCAATAGAATTTAGCTTATCCAGGTAGCCATTCAGCAGGTAGGGATGGCTACCTGGAATTATTTCTTCCCCAGTTCGCCCCTAAAAATACATATCGATTGGAGCCGTGGATACAAAGGTATCTTATCAATGGATGTCACCTCCGCACTTTCCTTAGATAAAATTCGAAAAGTATATCCTGGCGTAATCGCACTCGATCGGGTCGATTTCTCCATCAAGCCGGGTGAAGTACGGGCCTTGTTGGGTAAAAATGGCGCAGGGAAATCGACATTGGTTCGCATCGCTTGCGGCCTGGAAAAACCCGAGGAAGGCACAATTTCTCTCAAGGGTCAACAAGTTGTATTTCGAAATCCACATGAGGCGCGGGAGAGGGGGATCGAAATAGTCAGCCAGGAACTCAATGTTCTACCGTATCTCGATGTGGCGGAAAACATTGCTCTCGGGAAGTGGCCAAAACTACATGGGCAAATAGACCGGACAGAAATGCGCCGGCTGGCGACCGAAACATTGGAACTGCTCGAAGTGAAGCTCAGCCCGGATACATTGGTTGGCAATCTAAGCCCGGCCCAACAGCAGCTTATCGAGATTGCCAAAGCGTTATCGCACAACCCGGCTGTGCTGCTGCTCGACGAAGCCACCTCGAGCCTGGCCTCACCGGAAGTGGCCACGCTGCTCAAGATAGTCAAGCAAATATCAAAACAAGGCGTTGGAATAATTTATGTGTCGCACCGGCTGGAAGAGATTGGCCAGGTAGCCGATTTGGTCACGATTTTGCGCAACGGCAAGCTCGTGATCACCGCACCGATCTCAGAAGTATCTGACAAAGATATTGTTAATTACATGGTCGGGGAAACGGTGGAACTCAAAGGGGTCGAGGCCATTGATTTCCAATCAGCGCCTGTATTGTTAGAAGTAGAGGGGTTAACCATCCCCAGGCGAGTGGAAAACGTTTCATTCGATTTGCACCAGGGTGAGGTGCTTGGCCTGGCTGGGTTACTTGGTTCGGGGCGCAGTGAAGTTCTGCGGGCGATTGCGGGTTTCGACCAGGCCGGGTTGGGGCATATCCGCCTGGTCTCGCAAGATGGAAGAAGATATCGCCCCAATATTCAGCACATGATCAAGAACGGGGTGGCGCTAAGCCCGGAAAACCGTAAAGTCGAGGGCATTTTTCCCTACCTGGGCGTAGACGAAAATATCACCATCGGGCGCTGGAAGTCTTTGTGCAAGGCCGGGAAAATTTCCTGGCGGGGAGTACGAGAGGTCACGATCGATTTGATTAACCGCCTGTCCATCAAATCGCCGACCTGTGATACGCCGATTATGAATTTGTCGGGTGGCAACCAGCAGAAAGTTGTGATTGGACGCTGGCTCGATATTGCCGATCACGTTTTATTACTGGATGAACCAACCCGCGGGGTGGATATCGAGGCGAAAAACCAGATATACGAAATCATTCGTTCTGCCGCAAGGCGCGGGGTGGGCGTCATCGTTGTCGCTACAGAATTGGAAGAACTGCTGTACTTCTGCCAATCGATCATTTTCTTGTATGGTGGAAAAGCCTCTCGGAAATATCTCAGATCCGAACTTGATTTGGAAAAAATTAATTTACTGGCAAACGGAGGAACTCAAAAATTATGAGCGATAGCGTGAATCAAGGTACTTCTGCGAACGGTAAATATTTTTCGGGATTTAAGGGGTTTGTCCAGCAAAATCTCAACATTATCAGCCTGCTGATCGCACTTTTTGCTCTCGGGGCCTTTTTTGCTTCACAAAACAAGGCGTTTCTGACTTCCCCAAACCTTATCAATGTTCTGCGGTCGGCCGCTTTTCTGGGGATCGTGACCTGGGGCATGACCCTGGTGATCATCGCGGGCGAAATTGATGTCAGTGTGGGTATGGCCACAGGGTTTAGCGCGGTTCTGCTGGGCTGGCTCACCACACGGCATAATTTTCCCTTCATGGTTTCGGTATTACTGGTTCTGCTAACCACAACCCTGGTGTCTTTTGGGGGCGGTTATCTCCGGGCGCGCTTCAACGTACCTTCATTTGTAACCACATTGGCGTTGTTCAGCATTTACGATGGCTTAAAACAAGTGCTTTCTAACAATATTCCCATTCCGCTCGACAAGGCGCCGGCGGGTTTTACGGATATTGCTTCCGGAAGCGTGGCGGGTATACCGTACCTGGTGATCATTGCTTTTGTCTTGTTGTTAGTTTTTACCTATATTGCCAAAAACACAATTTACGGCCGGTCCATCTACACCATTGGCGGTAATGCCAAAGCCGCGTTCGCATCTGGCGTCAATCTAAAAATCGTGCGCGCCTCGATATTTGGGATCAACGGCTTTTTGGCTGCGCTAACCGGTTTGTTGTACTGTTCACGGCTTGGTGTTTCTACCGGGGCAGTCGCCGATGGTTTGGAATTTTCGGCAATCGCCGCGGTGGTCATTGGCGGCACTTCGCTCACCGGTGGGCGGGGCGGGATGCTCGGGTCGTTGATTGGTGTGCTGTTCACATCCGTCATTGGGAATGGATTGGTCTTGATGGGTGTAAATTCGCAATCCCAAGGGATCGTACGGGGTGTCCTGATCCTGACCGCGGTTTTGATGAACGTGATTTTCAAGAGAGAGAATACGAATATCTAGGCTTATTCGTTGATCTACGTCTTCTTATTGCAAGGCTGGGGACGAGGAGGAAATAGTTTCAAGAAATTGAAATCTATGCTATGAGGATTTTCTATAGATGAATTCAACCAAACCAAACATTTTGTGTATATCCCTTACACCTGCGCTCGATCATTATTTAACGGTTACGAATTTTGAATTGGAAAAAATTAATCGTTGCGTTCAGTACGCAGACCGGGCAGGGGGCAAAAGCATCAATGGCGCCAGGGCAATTCAGCATGTCGGCGGCAACCCATTGGTCATTTGTGCCCTGGGCGGGCAACGCGGGAATGCGATTCTTGAGTATGCCCAAAAAGAGGGTATCGATTTGTTGGCGATTCGCACCGAAAGCGAGACCCGCCAATATACCGAAATCTGGGATGAAACCAGCCAGGTTTCGACTCATTTATCCGAACAATGGAGCAAAATAACGCCCCAAGAGTGGGCCGCTTATGTGGAATTGATCCAGGAACAAATTCGAAGTGACACGAAGTTTGGAGCTGCGATTATTGCCGGGGGAATGCCCCCCGGAATTGAAAAAGAAGAAATCGTGGTCCTGGTAAAAATGTTCCGGGATGCAGGCGTTCCCAGCTTCGTCGATTCTACGGGCGACTCGCTTGGGTATTTATTAACCGCCAGGCCTACCGTCGTCAAAATCAATAACAATGAGGCCAGTAATTATCTGGGTGAATGTATTGAAACGATCGAGGATGCGATCAAGGCTTGCAAACAGCTCTTGACCCAGGGGATCCAGGCCTGTGTGATCACTATGGGAGACCAGGGCGCTGTTGGCGCGCGGGATTCCGAATTTTATTATGTGAATATCGATGACAAAGGCCTTTGGCCGGTGGGAAGTGGAGATTCATTTCTGGCCGCGATGGCCGTTAAGTGGGCCCAGGGTGAAACCTGGCAAAATATTTTGATCGCCGGTGCGGCGGCCGGTACTGCCAATGCTCACCACCGGATTTCTGGCTGGCTGGATATGAGTAAGTATGAAACGGGTTTAAAAACTGCCCAGTTTACCAGGCTGACGTGATGTTCCGCTTTACGCTCGCATCGATACCGGCCTGCGGGCGAACGACGATGGTTTACAAAAATTCTTCGACTTCCACCAGAAATACGGTTTGGCCTGTCAGGACACTGAAAACGGGGAAATGCCAGGAGAAGGACCGTAGATGGCGATGGCTGTCGAAAAGAAAAATCGAAACACCTCAGTTGGAATTTATGGATAAGGAGTATTTATGTTCAAAAAGAGTGTAATCAACATCGAAATCTCCAACGACATTGAACAAGCTCTCGAATTTGCCAAAACGAATGGGTTCGATGAAGTTGAAATCCACGGTGTTTGGGGCAAGAATATTGAAACCCTGGATGACGGTGAATTAATGCGGTTGAACCAACTAATTAAAGGCCAGGGCCTTAAAGTATCGTGTATTGCATCCACCTTATTCTTGCGCTGTTACCTGGAAGATCGCTCCGATATTGCACCCGAGGTAAGGGGTTTTGACGCCGTTGCCGGCGACTATGCTTACCATCTCAAAACGCTCCAACAGGCAATTCGGTCGGCTAAAATTTTAGGCGCTCCGTTGATCCGCGTTTTTGGCTTCCATAATGAAGGCAGCCCCACCGACGAATTGTTTGAGCGGGCCGCGAAAAGATTTCTGAAGCCGGCCGAAATGGCCAAAGAAGCCGGGGTGGTGCTGGCGATGGAGACCTGTCCGCATACTTCGTTTGGGTGGGGCGGTCACGCGGCCAGGTTGGTAGCAACCGTTGATTCGCCGGCCTTCCGCCTGTTGTGGGACCCGGCCGGGAGCGTGCGGGCCGGCGAGCCGGACTGCATTCAGTCTATGCCGGCCATGCTGCCGCTGTTGGCGCATGTACACGCCAAGGATATTCTGCTAAAGCCGGATGGCTCGCGCCAATACCTGGCCCTGGGCCAGGGGATTATTCCCTGGAACATCATTTTCCGAGAATTGATCCAGCGAAAATACGAAGGCGCGGTGAGCGTGGAACCTCACTTCCTGGGACAGGATGGGACCAAGGCCGGCGGCGTGCTCGAATCCTGGAATGCGATGCAGGAAATACTTTCTACATTGGATTATTTACCGGCGTGAGTGCGGCTAAATGAATTGGCGCGGATGCACTTGTAAGCGGCGGATCTGCGTCATAACCCCTTATGGAAACAAATTTGCGATAAGGAAATTGCATCAATGGATATCAAAATCACCTTCCCAGGGGGCGTGCGGGTAGATGCAGCCCTGGAAACAACGCATATATCCACCGATCAGCCCCTGGCAAAGGGTGGCGAGGGGACCGCTCCGACCCCGTTCGATTATTTTCTTTCAGCCATTGGTACCTGTGCCGGTTATTATGTCATCAAATTTTGCCGCAGCCGGGATATTCCCGCGGAAGGCATTCAAATCATCGAACATGTCCGTGTCAACGCAGAAACTCATATGACCGAAAAGATCGACCTGGAAATCCAGGTCCCACCCGATTTCCCGGAGAAATATTACGACTCCCTGGTGCGTTCTGCTCAACTGTGTGCGGTGAAAAAGCACCTGGAAAATCCCCCGAAAATAGAGATTTATACCCAGGTAACCGGGTAGGTTTTACGGGACGTACATTCACACGAGCCAGGCTTGCCTGGCTCGTGTGAATATTTAGCAGTTTCAAATGAACTGCTGCAAAAATTATACAAGGCCTTTTAAATGGGCAAAAGCAATCGCTGCTGCCCTTGAATTTACTTCTATCTCTGCAAATATTGATGTAAGGTGGGCATTGACAGCACGTGTGTTCATCACAAGCCGGTTTGCAACTTGTTTGCCGGTCATTCCCTTTCGAAGCGATTTCCAACCAACGAACTTCATAATTGAACCCGGTTTTCAAATAATAATTCGGAATCTAAAACCGGTCCGTCATGCCCATAAATCAAGGCCATTATTCTGCAACTACGATTGACCGATCGGCCAAACTCCAATCTAAGGGTTACACAAATCAGCCCTTTTCGAGGCATCGGTTGATTTTCAGGGGGAAACTTTATATTTGGATTGTGTTTGGGCCGCCTGGTTGGTTCGAATAAAGCGCAGGTGGGCTATTGAATTGTGTGAAATTGTTTTTTGTTGGTTGATTCTGGGCGAATTTCCGCTATTTTATTGACTTAACGAACATGTTATATGTATAATACGAACATAACCCACCAAAAAAATGGACAAGTGAATAAGAGTGACCATGCTATCTGAAGACAGAATCGCATTTATCTTAAAAGAGGTCGAAGATCGCGGATCGGTGAGCGTCATTGACCTTACTCACCGGCTGAATGTATCGGAAATGACCATTCGGCGTGACCTGGCCGATCTCGAAAAAGAAGGCGTGATCCGCCGCGTCCACGGCGGCGCCGTTAGTTCACGCGGTCGCAGTTTCGAACCCTCTCTGCTCTTACGTGAATCACAACATCGTGAGGAAAAAGCATTGATCGGTAAACTGGCCGCCGAACTTGTGAGCGATGGAGATAGCATTGCCCTGGATATCGGTTCGACGGCGCTGCAGGTAGCCATCAATCTCATCGGCCGCCATAATCTGACCGTGATCACACCCAGTTTAAAAATCGCCAATGTGCTGGCCAACCAGCCCGATATTCGCCTGATACTACCTGGAGGAATCGTCCGTCATGGTGAACTTTCGCTCACAGGCGACCTGGCCCAACGGGCGTTCGAAGGCCTATTTGTGGATCGCCTTTTTCTGGGTGTAGGGGCTATTCATTCGCGCAATGGCTTGACGGAATACAACTGGGATGATGCCCTGGTCAAACAGGCGATGGTGAAGAGCGCCAAAGAAGTTGTTCTGATTGCCGACCCCAGCAAATTCGAAAAGGTTGCCTTTGCCAGTGTGGCGCCTTTGAACGCCGCTCACATGTTGATAACCACACAACAGCCGACAGCCCTTTTAAATGAAGCCCTGGAAAAAGCCGGAGTGCTTCTGATGATTAAAAATGAAGGCGACAATGATTCTTCAGATAAAGGGGAAGAAAATACCAACCGGTAGCTGCCTGTAAATCAAGGCCAAAAACCGGAACGGTGTGGTTCCTCTTTTTTCTTTTACCGGCAATTCTCCGAAAGTATTTTGCGAAATGGGAAAGCCGAAGATATTTATTTAGAAGTTTGAAAGGAGGTTGACTGGTCACAGCATAAAAGTCTATGTTTTTGATGGAAGTGGAGATCCCGATATCCTTTGAGGAGAAACTAAATGAAAAAGTTTTTGCTTCTTGTCGTGACGATTATTTTAATCGGTGCAATGGTTACGGCTTGTGCGCCACAAGCTACGGCCGAAGCGCCTACCGCTGCTTCAACGGCGGCCCCTGCCGTTGAAAATACATCTGCCGCTGTTGAGCCGGCTGCGACTGAACCGCCCGCGAAACAATATGTAATGCCTACCATCGTGAAATCGATTGCCTTCAATTGGTTTACGCGCATGGGTACGGGAATTGACCAATTTTCTAAAGATACCGGTATGAAAGCGTACATCGATGGTCCCTCTACTGCCGATTTGGCAGCACAGGTAGGGATGATCGAAGATGCAATCGCCCAGGGTGTGGATGCGATTGGCGTTGATCCTTACGGTGTACCCGAAAACGAACCGGCTATGAAAAAGGCTATGGATGCCGGTATTGTTGTCGTCGGCCAGGAAGCCTCAACCGCTCATGCCGGCACAATGAACTATGACCTGGAAGCCTTTGACGATTGCGCTTACGGCGAGGAAATGATGAAGCAGCTCGCAACGCGGATGGATGGCGAAGGCAAATATATCCAGTTCGTTGGTTCGCTGACCAATGCCTCTCACGTAACCTGGATGGACTGCGCCAAGACTTACGCGGAAGAGAATTATCCCGATATGGAATTCGTTGATCGTTACGAATCCAAAGAAGACATCCCCACCGCAACAAACATCATGAAAGACGTGTTGAAGACCTATCCTGATATTAAGGGTGTGATGGGTTCGGCAGGTGGCGATATTGTGGGCGCCGGCCAGGCCATTCAGGAAGCCGGGCTTCAGGACACGACCGCTGTAGTGGGTACCAGCATTGTATCCTATGCCGGTGAGCTGCTCCAGACAGGTGCTGTTGACCTGGCGATGGGCTGGGACCCCGCGGATGCCGGCTATGCGGCGGACGTGGTTGCGCTGAAAGTGCTGCAAGGCGAACCGATTACAGATGGTATGGACCTGGGGGTAAATGGTTATAACCAAATCAAGCTGACAACTGGCCCGAACGGCGTGCCGGTTATTATCGGTTCAGCGTGGATCGAGATCGATAAAGATAATATGGACCAGTACGATTTCTAGGCAAGGTTAAAGTCAACTCTTTGGGCGGCCGTCGACACGGCCGCCCAAAGGAAAGTTCCTGGCAGAGGGCATAAATTTATGGATGAAGAAATCTTACGTGTCGAAAATATCGAAAAAAGGTTTGGGGGCGTCGTCGCGCTGGATAACGTCAGTTTATCTCTCCATAAAGGAGAAATATGCTGTCTTGTCGGAGAGAATGGATCGGGAAAATCGACTCTGATAAAGGTGATCTCTGGAGTTTATGCACCGGACAAGGGTAACATTTTTATTAACGGCAATCCCTACAAAAAACTGACCCCCATCGAATTGATTCACGAAGGCATTCAGGTTATTTACCAGGATTTCTCATTATTCCCGAATTTGACAATTGCTGAAAACGTTGCGATTAATGAGCAGTTGGCGGAAGGGGCCCGGTTCATCGATTGGAAAAAGATAAACGAAACGGCAGCCAAGGGATTGGCGCGGATCAATGTGTCTTTGCCGCTCGACGCAATTGTTTCTTCATTATCCACAGCAGAGCGACAGTTGATCGCCATTGTTAAAGCCCTTTTGGCAGACGCAAAAATTATCGTTATGGATGAGCCCACCACGGCTTTGACGCAGAAAGAAGTCAATTCTCTAATTAAATTGATTAGCGATTTAAAGGATCAAGGTATTTCTACGCTGTTCGTCAGCCACAAACTGGACGAGGTTTCTGCGATTTCGGACCGTACGATCATTTTTCGCAACGGACAAAAAGTGGTGGATAAAAACGCGAATGAATTGGACGTCAAAAAGATGGAATTTTACATGACGGGGCATGCAATCGCTGAAGATGTCATCCAATTCAACAAAGTAGATAAAAATTCCAAACCGTTGTTAAAGGTGGAAGATCTGAACCTGGCTCATGGCTTTTTCGGGATCAACTTCGAGCTTAAACCGGGAGAGGTTTTAGGAATCACCGGTTTGCTCGGTTCAGGCAGAACTGATCTTGCCCTGGCTCTGTTTGGGGAACTGCCGGTCGATTCTGGGAAGATTTTTATTGACGGCAAAGAAGTTTTTATCAAAAATGTTGCCGATGCTGTGCGCGAGGGAATTGGTTTTGTGCCGGAAGACCGTGTCCGCGAAGGGCTGTTCCTCGATCACTCCATAGCCAATAATATCGTTATTGGAATCATCGATCGCATGAAGGATAAGTTTCACTTTGTCGATAACAAAAAGGTGAGCGACACCAGCGAGCAATGGATCAAGACGCTTGAGCTCAAAACACCTTCGGGTGAGTTACCGGTCAAGAACTTGTCAGGCGGAAACCAACAACGCGTAGTGCTGGCAAAATGGCTGGCCAGCAATCCGAAGATATTGATCCTCAACAATCCCACGGTGGGGGTTGACGTCGGCTCAAAAGCCGAGATCCACGAGCTGATCCGAGACCTGGCCAAGCAAGGGCTGGGCATATTGATGATCTCTGATGATATTCCGGAATTGATCCATACCTGCCATCGTGTGCTTCTTATGCGAAATGGGAAGATTATCGACGAGTTTACCCAGGAAAATGTTTCGGTAAAGCAACTGAATACTGAGTTGGTAAAGGCAAGCGTCGTCGAGGATGTGCCTCTTGAGAGGGAAGGAAAATGATCCAGAAATTACTGAAGACCAACGAGTTCATCGTTTTCTTGATTCTGGTCGGGTTGTCGATTGTTATTGGGCTGGTCAATCCGGCGTTTTTCACCCTGGCTACGGTCTTCGATACGTTGCGCGGGGCGACGGTTTATTACATTCTGGCGTTCGCGCTTCTGCCCATTATTATCGCAGGTGGGGTGGATATGTCATTTGTGGCCATGGCCGCGGTCTCTACCTATGCGACTCATATGTTTCTGGTTGCGATTGGGTATGAAGGCGGTATCTGGATTTATTTCGCCATCTCCTGTGTCCTGGGCGGTTTAATGGGATTGCTGAACGGGGTATTGGTAACCGGCTTCAAGCTGCCGATTTTTAGCGTTTCCCTGGCTACATTTACAATGTGGTATGGCTTTGCCCTGTTTTTTATTGGTTCTACGATGAATTTCAACCTGCCCAATGGTGCAGTGGGGTATTACGAAAATTACTTGCTCACTTCCACGGATTCCGTTGTGGGCAAAACAGGTTTGCACAGCTCGATCATATTTGTTGTCCTGGCCGGCTTATTCATCTGGTGGTTCCTCAAGTACACAATTGTCGGCCGTGGGGTGTTCGCCATTGGCGGGAATCGTGAAGTAGCCGTGCGGTCCGGCTTCAACGTAAAATCTATCTTGCTCATCATCTTTACGATTATGGGCGTTCTATCGGCTGTGGCGGGGGTTATTTATGGGCTGTTGAACCGCTTCTTCGGGCCAACGGTATTGATGGGCAGTCCGCTAGACGTGATTGCGGCCGTCATCCTGGGCGGCGCTGCTATCAATGGCGGCAAGGGTTCGGTGATTGGCACAGTATTGGGCGTGACGCTTATCCAGGTCATTAACCGGGGGCTGATCCTGTGCGGTATACCGGCAGAGTGGCAAAAGCTCGTTGTCGGCCTGATTCTGGTGGTGTTTATCTCTCTGCCTGCTTTGCGTGCCCGCCGTGCAAACAAGGTGGGGCATACAACCGCGATGACGGAACTGGAGTAAGCAAATGGCTGCAAACACTGATTCACCAAAACAAAGGGCGTCCTGGTTTGGCAGGCTGAAAGGCCGCAAATTCGACAGCCAGACAATTCTCTTAATCGCTGTTTTTGTGGCGCTCTTTACCTTTTTTGCATTGAAGGAGCCCCGTTTTGTGGCCGGGCCGAGCCTTAAATCGATGGGGTTTCAACTGGCAGAAATAGGCATCCTCTCTTTGGCTATGCTGCTGCCCACCATTGTAGGGGGGATCGACCTTTCGGTAAATTCCATTTCTAATTTGGGCGCAGTGTTGAGCGGTATCTTTCTTGTAAAGCTTCTTCCGGCCGACTTATTGGCATCCAACCCGGTACTTTTTGTTGCCCTGGCTTTAGGCCTGGCGTTGATTTTGGGGGCATTAGGCGGTTTGTTGAACGGTCTGTTGGTGGGCTTTATTGATGTTCCTCCCATCCTTGCTACCCTGGCGACTTACACGCTTTTTACCGGTATCGCTACCGGTGTGACCGGGGGAAAGACAGTTACGGGGTTCCCGGAGCAGATCGGGCACATCGGCGCCGGCACCGTCTTTGGTGTTCCCGTGCCGTTCATCGTTTTTATTGTGCTGACCATCGCGGTGTACGTCGTTTTGTATCGCACGACTTTTGGGTTCAAAGTCCGTATGCTCGGGTCGAACCCGACCGCTGCCAGGTTTTCGGGGCTGAAGAACAGTTCGATTTTATTAGTACTTTATATGATGAGCGGGGTACTTTCCTCGGTGGCAGGTATTCTGGTAATGAGCCGTACGATGTCTGCGGCCTATGAATACGGTACGACCACTTATGTCCTGCTGGCAATTTTGATCACGGTATTGGCCGATATTGTCCCTGGTTTCGGTAGTGTGTTCAACATTTTTGTCTCCGTGCTCATTTTGCAAATTCTCTCCACCGGGTTTCATATGGTACTGGCTGGAGTTCAAGGAGGATCCTTTTTCAAGGATTTCTTCTGGGGCGTGTTGATGATTTTCATTTTCATTCTAAATTTCTTTATGCACCGTAAAGAAGTTCAAAACCGAGTATAAGAAACGAGGAGAAATGGACAAATCCTGGTATAGATTAGGAAAATTATTGGTCGACTATTCGATGGCGGTCAAGCCCGGTGAAAAAGTGATGATCGCATATGGCGAGGTCGAATCTTATCCACTGGTCAATGCGATTTACCGGGCCAGTATCGAAGCGGGAGCTTATCCCCAGGTTCAATTCCTCTCCGAAGAATTGAACCGCCTCACCCTTTTATATGGAAGTAACGAGCAGATCGGGTGGGTGCCGGAAGTGGAGGCCTTTGGAATGGATTGGGCCGATGTCTACTTTGGCTTGCGAGGGGCGCATAACCTGGACGTCTTTTGGGATATCCCCTCTGAAAAGCTATCTCTGCTGCGAAAAGCGATGGGCCAGGTATCATCTTTGCGCTGGCAAAAGACCCGTTGGTGTTTGATGCGTGTCCCGAATGCGGCCTTGGCCCAGCAGGCCAATGTGGACGAAGATACGATCACCGAGATGATGTTTAACGCATGTTTCTTGGATTGGCCGAAAGTGAGCAAAGAATGGCGTCGTTGGGCCGATGTGCTCGACCAGGGTAAGCATGTGCGTGTTCTGGGTAAAGGAACCGACCTGAGTTTTTCGATCGAAGGGCGTACCTGGGACGTGGCAGATGGGCACTCCAATATGCCGGATGGTGAAATCGCTACCGCCCCGGTTGAAAGCACCCTGGATGGTTGTATTTACTTTGATAACCCCGGTGTATTGGGAGGGCGCCTGGTTCACGATATCCGTTTGCGTTGGGAAAAGGGAAAGCTGGTGGAGTTTTCTTCTTCGACCAACCAGGATTTCTTTGCCTCTGTTTTGAACACCGACCCCGGGGCAAGTTTGATAGGCGAGTTTGCGATTGGGACGAACCCGGAGGTTACCCATTTTTGCAAAGATATTTTGATCGACGAAAAGATTGCCGGTACAATCCATGCCGCCCTGGGACGGGCTTATCCAAAGGTGGGAGGTACGAATTAATCTGCAATCCACTGGGACATAATCAAGAATATGCAGGAAGAGGGCGAAATACTTCTAGATGGTAAGACGATCTATCGCAACGGAAAAATGTTGATCTGATACGGGGAGGGGTGGATCGAAATATGTCTTCGAATTACCTGATCGGTGTAGATGTCGGCACCTATTCTTCTAAGGGCGTGTTGGTACAGACGGACGGCGTTGTGATAGCGAGCTGTTCGGTACCGCACAGCATGGATATGCCCGGCGAGGGGTGCTTTGAGCATGATGCGGATAAGGTCTGGTGGCATGATTTTGTAGAGATCGTCAAACATTTGCTGCAAACCAGCGGTGTTTCTGCTCACGAAGTTATCAGTGTTGGCACCAGCGCGATTGGCTCCTGTGTATTGCCCATCGACAAAGACGGTAAGCCGCTCAGGCCTGGCATTCTTTACGGCATCGATACGCGCGCCACGGAAGAGATTGCCTATCTGGAAGAAAAGCTGGGCGAGGATTACCTCCTTGATCATTTTGGCTCTCCTTTAAGTTCGCAAGCTTCAGGACCTAAAGTACTGTGGGTCAAGAACCACGAGCCGGATGTATACGAAAAGACGCGCTATTTTCTCACCAGCGAGGCTTACATCGTCTATAAGCTGACCGGCCGGGCGACGATCGACGTTTATACCGCTTCCGGTTATGCGCCGTTGTTTGACCGAAATAGTTTGGGATGGATCAAGGAAGTAGCCGATCTCATCACGCCTTTGGATCGCTTGCCCGAGGTCTTTTGGAGCTACGAAGTCGTTGGGCGGGTATCTCCTGAGGCTGCTCAAGAAACCGGCCTCGCCGCAGGGACTCCGGTGGTCGCCGGCACCACCGATGCAAGCGCCGAAGCGTTGAGCGCCGGGGTTTCGGACAAGGGCGACATGATGCTTATGATGGGGAGCAGCATCTTTTTTATCCTCCGCCACGACGAGCTGGTTCAATCCGATCATTTCTGGAGTTCAAATTTCCTTGAGAAGGGATCGTACGGTGTACTGGGCGCCATGTCCACCGGAGGGAGCCTGACCACCTGGTTCCGCAATCAATTTGCCCAAGATGAGTTGGTCAACCAGGAAAAGGGTGGTAATGATGCTTACGCAGTTTTGGCCCAGGCCGCTGCAAAGTCGCCCCCTGGTTCGAATGGCCTGATTTTGCTGCCTTATTTCGAAGGGGAACGCACGCCTCTTAACGACCCGAACGCGAAAGGGCTTTGGTTTGGGTTGGGCCTCCGGCACACCAAGAGCGATCTCTACCGGTCGATCCTGGAGGGCGTGGCATTTGGCATCCGCAACAACCTCGAAGCCATGAATACCGAAAGCATCTTTCCCAAGAAAATCAAAGCTATTGGCGGGGGCACAAAAAACCCTTTGTGGCTCCAAATCATCGCCGATGTTTGCGATATCGAGATGGAAGTGCCCGAACAGCAGATTGGTGCCTGTTATGGGGATGCATTCCTGGCCGCGGTCGGCGTTGGATTGTATAAAGACCTTTCTGAAGTAAAGCGTTGGACCAAGGTGGGACAGAGAATTCACCCTAATAAAGAGGAACACAAACGTTACGAGGTAAATTACCAGATTTTCAAAGAATTGTACAAAAGCACGAAACCATCGATGCAAATGTTGGCGGATTATTTAAAACAAACCGGTAGATAGACATGCCGGTGACTACTTTAAACGTTTAATTGATCTTAATTTCTAGGAGAAATGAAATGAAATCTTGGTTGAATGATCTTTTTAAGGTAAGGAAGCCAATTATCGCTATGTGCCATATGCACGCCTTTCCTGGTGACCCGGGTTATGACGCTCAAAAGGGGTTGGACTGGATTTATTCATGTGCTCGCCGTGACCTGTTGGCTTTGCAGGAGGGTGGGGTGGACGCGATCTTGTTTTCTAATGAGTTTAGTCTGCCCTATTTGACCAAGGTCGAAACTATTACGGTTGCGTGCATGGCGGATATTATCGCCGAATTAAAAAGGATATTAAGATCCCTTACGGTGTCAATGTCTTGTGGGACGCCCAGGCCTCGATCGACCTGGCCATGGCCACCGGCGCTCAATTCGTCCGCGAGATTTTTACCGGGGTCTACGCAAGCGATTTTGGTCTTTGGAATACCAACGCGGGGGAAGTTATTCGTCATCAATATGCAATTGGAGCACAAGGCGTGCATTTGTTCTTTAATATCGTTCCTGAAGCCGCGGCTTACCTGGGTGAGCGGCGCATTGAACAAATTGCGCGCTCGACCGTTTTTAACACGCAGCCGGATGCCTTGTGCATTTCTGGATTGATCGCCGGAGCAGCGACCTCATCGCAAACGCTGAAGATCGTCAAAGAGACCGTGCCAGAAACGCCTGTATTCGCAAACACGGGGGTTAGTATCGATAATGTGGTCGATCAATTGCTGGTCGCGGATGGGGCCATTACCGGGACGGCTTTCAAAAAAGCAGGTGAAACCTGGAATGAGGTTGAAATCGATCGCGTTAAAGCATTTATGGATACCGTAAAAGGATTACGGGAACAGATTCAATAAGTTTGCCTGTTGGCATGGCGCCCGGTGAACCGGGTGTGGGCGGCGCCTTTGCCCTGCCCACACCCGGGTTACTGCCTTGGGGGGAACCATTATCCTGGTTACACAGGCAACGCAAGTCTTCGGTATCGTTTAACTGGTGGGTTGAAATTTAATTATTGTCTGAGAAGTAATCATTCTGGCCTGACGACGCACATATTCCAGCGGGATAGACAAAGGCTTACTTCAAGGTTGAGACCGAAAATATAGGAAAAACTTACCCCGAGACCCCCCACGGAAGAAAAAAGAGGTTTAAGTTGTAATTCAACCATAACTCAGGTAAATATTTCTTCGCCGACAAAGGTAATCCATGCTCTGTTCTGGAAATAACTCTCTCCACGACCATAACGGGTAATGCGAAATTTCACACGTTTTTTGAGCGTGTCTGCCATGAGGTCTTCGATTAATTTTTTAGTCCTGGACCAGATCATATTTTTCCTTAATCGAATTAATCAGGCTTTATGAGATCCGTTTAGTGATAGCGAGGCAAGGTTTCGACCATAAATTCTTCAAAGTGTTATAGATTTTGCTTGAATATTATTCAAGCAAAAATCATTTTCTTTCCAGTCTTGTGCTCGCTATATATCCAAAAACATTGGGCGGGTTATCCTTCCACAATTCGTAATAAACTTGAACGGCCTTTTTCGGTTGCCCAGATTGTTCATAAGCCAGGCCGAGCAGGTACCTCAGGTAGGATCGGGTGTACTCGTTTGGCGGAGTGGAAGAATCTCCCAAATCCTTTGGATCTGATACTCCTTCGTCCAACCAGGAATTGATCAGATCGATGGCTGACAAAAAGTTTTGCTGGGTAAATAATTGGTCTTCAATCTTGCGTATCCGTTCCACCTGGGGGTGGGGGTCGCTGTCGGAAAGAGTCCATCGTTGTGAAATGGCATTCCACCGATAGGTTTCGCGATCTGGACAACCCCCAACACAACTTTGGGTATCATAAGTTACTTGTATTTCCGGATTCACATTATCTGATGAGATGGAAAAAGCACTGACATCATACAGAAATCCCTGGTATCTCGGAAGAAAACTCTCGACGGTTGCCGGATTAACAGGGTTATTGATCTGGAGTATAAAAAGTCGGTTGTCCACCAGGAGAATGTTTTGGGGTTGGAGTAACCCCGGCGTTGTGATCGATTCCCATTGCATCGATGTGGAAGGTGTTAAATCATCCCTTCCAATGAAAACAGGCTTCAACCCTGAGTCTTGTTGAAGGAAGCCCCAAATTTCATAAATGGACCATACTGGATCGATGTTTTGAAGGGCAGGAATGACCACCAACCAATCCTGCCGGCCATCGCCGTCCAAATCGCTTTGCTGTATTCGTTGAGGTGGAATATCATTTCGAACCAGCCAGGCGGACATTTCGCCAGTTGTCATTGGATTTACTTTTGCCAGTTCGGCTTCTAGAGTAGGTACCGGATCGCAAATACTGAAAGACCAGCTCTGTGCCCAGACTGCCGGAACCAATCCCAGGATATCCTTTAGCGCCAGCATCCCCTGTAAGGCATGCAATAATGCCAGGTATTTATCTCCCTCTATATCCAAGGCTGCCTGGGCTAATTTTTGATCAACGTTTAGGCAGGCAGTTAACTTTCCTTTATGGTTTCTTGCCTCTCGATAAATTTGGGCTAATTGAAGCAAGTCCATGGCGGTTGTAGTAGGATCCGGTTCAGGAATTTCCTGAAGGAAGATGTCAGCTTGCGCATCTTCATTGCGCTGATCTAGCCAAATCGCTAATAAGAAGCGAATATAATCGATCCCGTTGGGGCCGAGCGCATCAATAATATCTTGCTCATTTTGGGGATCTTCCAATGCGGATTTCAAAATATCTAGCGCCTGGTCGTTTTGATAATTTCCGTTAACTGCCCAGGCGATTTTACAGGACGGGTCGGTATCCTCATTGAGTGCTAATGTATTAACTTCGCCTTTCGTAAAACGTTCACCGGCCCAAAAATATGTAGTCTGCAATTGATACGGTGGGCATTCAACTTCTTGCGAGCCACTCTTTTCGAAATAAAACTGTGAAGTGACGATGAGCGGTTGGCTGCCATTTTCGTCAACTTTTCCGAATTGCCAGTTGTTGGTACAGTTATCTTGATAGCCATAAAATATAGGAATATCATCCCCAAGGTTCACGAAGCCAACCGCCTGATCGTTCCAGCTATAGATGTCTACGTGCGAGAAACACGCGCCAGCGTCACCTCCGCCAGGGAAACCCTCAGATTTGATGGCAATGTCGGCTTTATCATCGGAATTGACGTCATCAACCGAGATAATATCTATCCAATTGTGATATTGCAATGCCCACGGGGAAACTTTGGCCAAATGAAATTTTTTATCTGTATCCTGATAGAGTGCATAAACCGCTGTATAAAATCTTGACAGATAGAAATTATCTATCGAATTTGCATCAATCATAACCTGTAAGACATACCCGTTTTTTTCCTTCCCAAGCAGATTCTGAACGGGTGCAAATACTACCGCTTTGAATCCACGATCATAAAGCCAGGCAGCGAGTGTATCGATAGTGGTTTGACCGGTTTCCAGTTCCTCTTCCAACAAAGAAGCAAAAACGTCCTGTGTGCTCAATCCTGGGCTGGAGATCGGATCCAGAGGGTCTTGCAGCACGTAGCTCCAGCGCATTTTGTCCAGGTTGTTCGAATCTTGAAAACGCAACAGAAATTCCTGTCGAAGCGATTGGCGAAAATTTGAATAAGGTGAATTCGAAGTAACGATAATCGTTCCGATCATCGGCAAGCTGCATGTAGATTTGTCGGTTGAGTTCTTGCTCGGAGGGAGCATGTAAAGCATAATCGGACTGCGGAAATAAAGGCGGTTGAACATCCGTAGGAGATACCAGAAGTGGCTGATCAGGTATCACCGGCAGCCCTTGGTAGTATTCGGTTGGGTGATATTCAAAATCGTTCGTCGCCAACGGATTGGGGGTAAGGGTGGGGGACTGTCTTTGGAAAACAGTGTTTGTCTCAACCGGTATGGGCATTGAAATAGAAGGGCTGGGTGATGGTGGTAGTTCTGTTGCGGCAAGTTGAGCGGCTGGCTTGATCGTGCAGTCTGTGAGGAGAAGCGTGAATATGCAAAACAGATTGATGGATATTAATTTCCATTCTGCTTCTCTTCTAATCGTGGACGAATGAGTCTGTTGGGAGCGATGAGAATGCATTTTAATCAAATTGCACAGAATTTCGAAACAGCGATATTTTTATAGGATTTTCGGAGGGTTTTCTTATTTTCCCCCCAATATTTATTATACTCATTCGGTCATCATTTGCTCTCGGTAAAGAGATTATTTAACAAAATCTTCTTACCACAATACTGAAAACGCAATTAATAGAAATCTGCAACAGCAATCCCTTTTTGGGGCAGCATAACCCGTCTCTTCTATCCCTTACCCCCAAACATAGGCAACAAAAAACGACCAAACCGCTAGATTTGCCGTTTTCCTCAGTGCCCCCGATAGCAAAAACCCCCTCAAGGGGGGCTGAACTCGAACTATTTCCTGCCAATTGATGATTTACTAGTGCCCCCGATAACAAAAACCCCCTCAAGGGAGGCTGAACTCGAACTATTCTCTGCCAATTGATAGCTTACTAGTGCCCCCGACAGAACTCGAATCTGTAACCTTTTGCTCCGCAAGCAAACGCTCTGTCCAATTGAGCTACGAGGGCATGTCTTGAATTGGCCGGTTAAATATACCGCGCACTGGCTAAAACGTCAAGATTTTTGGCAATATTACGGCCAGATGCCAAAGACGATCAGGGCGACCAGCACACCCAGGATGATGCCGCCAACGACCTGGCGTGGGCTGTGGCCGAGCACTTCTTTGAGCCGCTCTTGTGGAATGGGCCGGCCGCTGAAGAATTCTTCGAAGAGCAGGTTGATTTTTTGGGCGTGGTAGCCGGCCTGGCGGCGCACGCCGGTGGCGTCATAGATCACGATCATCGAGATGGCAAAAGCCAGGGCGAACAACGGCGAGCCAAAGCCATAATATAGCCCAATCGAGAGGGTGGTGGTTACCATCAGCGAGGCGTGCGAGCTGGGCATGCCGCCGCTGCTAAACCATAATGCCCAATTCCAGCGCCGTTTGACCAGGTATTCGATGGGAACTTTAAGAAACTGGCCCAAAAACCAACTGATCAGGGCAGCGATGAGCACATGGTTGGAAAAAATTTCAGCCAACATTCCGGTTTAGGCCTGGTCCTCATCCTCTACGGGTAGGTCTGGCTCTTGTCCGGTCAGGGTTTGGATGCGCAATTCGGCCTGGTCGAGCAGCCCGGCACAGCGTTGGGCCAGGCTCTGCCCCCGTTCAAATAAAACCAGCGATTCTTCCAGGCTGGGCTGGCCGGTCTCCAGCGCTTCGACGACGTTTTCCAGTTCGGCCAGGGCTTGTTCGTAGGTGAGTTCTTCAACAGGTAGCGGTTTTTTGGGCATAGGTTATGTTCCACGGTCTGGGATTGGGCGGGATTGGGTGACCCGGGCTTCGAGTTCACCGTCGACCAGGCGGACGGAGATATCGTCGCCGGCTGCGGCATTTTGGGCGCTGGCCAATATCTTGCCATCCGGTCCGCGCACTACCGCGTAGCCGCGGCCCAAAACGGCCAGCGGATCCAGGGCTCGCAGACGGCTGTAAATCCCGTTCAAGTTGACCCGGCGCAGGCGGATGTCGTTGGATGCGGCCAGCAACTGCCGGTTCACCAGCCCATCCAGTTGCTGGCGTCCGGTCTGGATCTGGTAAAAGGGCGAATATCTTTGCAGGCTGTTCGACAACTCGCGGTAGTCGCGCCTGGCACGCTCGAGCGAAGTGTCCATTAATTCATCCAGCCGCTCCAGCCGGTCGTGCAGCGTGAGCTGTAAATCGGCTGTGTTAGGCGTGGCCAGCTCGGCGGCGCCGGTCGGGGTAGGAGCGCGCAGATCGGCGGCAAAATCGGCCAGGGTGAAATCGGTCTCGTGGCCCACTCCGCTGATCACCGGCGCGCGGGATGCAACGATCGCCCGGACCACGCCTTCGTCGTTAAAAGCCCACAGGTCTTCCAATGAGCCGCCTCCGCGGGCGACCAGGATCACATCCGGCGCAGCGACGCGGTTCAGGCGTTCGATGGCGGCTACAATCTGGGCCGGCGCTTCGTCGCCCTGGACGGCTGCCGGCGCAAGGATCACCCGGGCCAGGCGGTAACGCCGGCGCAGGGTGTTCAACATATCTTGTAAAGCTGCCCCGGTGGCCGAAGTGACGATGCCAATCCGCTGCGGCAGGGCGGGGATAGGGCGCTTGCGCTCGGTATCGAAAAGCCCCTCTGCCTCTAAGCGGGCTTTGAGGCGCAGGAATTCCTGGTAAAGCGTGCCGGCGCCGGCCGGGCGTAAGGCATCCACGTAAAGCTGGTACTGGCCGTCGCGTTCGTACAGGCTGAGGTGGCCGTGGGCTTCTACAGCCAACCCATTCTGGATTTCCGCGCGGATATGCTGGGCGGTCGTGCGCCAGATAACACAGTGCAAGGCCGCGCTGGTGTCTTTGAGTGTAAAGTAAAGGTGACCGGAGCTCGGGCGAGACAGGTTGGATATTTCCCCTTGAACCCACACGTCTCGCAAGATGTCGTCGCTTTCCAACAACTGGCGTAAATAATGGGTTAGTTCGCTGACGGTTATGGATGGCGGTACGAAAAAGGTGAGCTGGTCCATGTGCATGGATAGGATACCTTGCCTGCCAGATGCTGTCAACTATTCGGCGGCCTAAAATGATGGCTTTCTTGAGAAAGCCATCAACCTGAAACCGGCGTGGTGTTTGTCGCTGCACTGCCAGTTTGGGAAGGGTGGATACAAATTTCCGCGACCGGCCAGGCGATGGGTCATTGACGTGGCGGCAGGCGGCAAAGGCCCAGCGCGGCAGCCCGTAACAGGGCTTCCTGGGTGGTCACGGCGTTCAGGTTGCGGCGGATAGCGGCCAGGTGCAAGAAGACGGTGCGGCGCGACAGCCCTAACCGCAAGCTGACCTGTTGAACGGTCAGGCCTTCTGCCAGGCACTGCAAGATGGCCAGTTGGCGCGGGGTAAGCGTGACCGAGCGGGCGGCGCTGCCGGCTGCGTTAGCCGGTTCGTTGGGCAAGTAAGCCAGCACGGTGCTGCGTCCCAGGCGGACGGCTTGCAGGCGTATGCCTAAGGGTATATCACCGGCCTGTCCAGGAGGCTGCCATTTTCCATTATTGATGGCCTGAACCAGTTCGCTGGCGGGTATGGAGCTGTCCAGGGTTACCTGGGCGCTTTCGTTGGGGAAGATGATCAAACGGGTCATGGCGCATATCTACTCTGTGTATAGAAAATTTATTCTATTGTCGTTCTAATTGTTGTTCTTGTCAAGTCCATAAACGAAGGAGTATAGGGCAATCGCATCATGCCAATTTAGTCCCAATAGAGAGATAATTTTGAGTGTTATGGTAGGGCGTAGCCCCACCATAACACTCAAAAAACCTATTCTTGGGGGAATTGCCCTCGAAATGCGGGCAAGCTGCAATCGCCCTGCGAAGGAGTAGGGTGATTGTAGGCGGGAATTCGCGTGCCTGAAAAGCGCCATTTTCGGTGATAAAATGCAAGTATTGCCAGATGAAGACCCTTCATTCTGGCCAGGGAAAACCTGTTCGAATACCCTTACCCGGGCAGATCGGGAAATTTCCCTGACTTTAAAGCAGGCACGCGGGAAAAGTGCCTCAAGCAACCGGAATTCTAATCCGTTCAAAAATCACTGCCCACAAACACGGGCAGAAAAACAACAAGTTGTGCTGGTTTCTGGAGACAAATATGAAAATCGCAATCGTTACGGATGACGGCGAATCGATCAGCCGGCATTTTGGTCGTGCAAAAAATTACCTGGTTCTGACGGTCGAGGATAGCAAAGTTGCCCAGCAAGAGATTCGCGCCAAGCCAGGCCATGAGCACGGCCCGCATGGCGGAGCCCACGAGCACGTCATGGGCCAACCTCATGGGTTCGACCAGGCCTCTCAGGACGTCCACAAAAGCATGGCCGAGGTCATCGCGGACTGCCAGGTGCTTATCTGCGGTGGTATGGGCCGGGGTGCTTACGAAAGTATGAAGACTTTCAACATCCAGCCGATCGTTACCGAGTTGGAATTTATCCCGGAAGCTTTGGCCGCTTACCTGGCCGGAAATTTGCAGGATCGCACCGACCTGCTTCATTGAGTATGGCGTTCTCAAGTTCTCTTGACAGGAACCAAGAATTTTGTCATCGCGAACCCTGGCTGCTTTTTGTCCAAGGGGCATGCTGCGCACCAGGGTCGCGATGCAACCTTTTTCTTGAGAAAGTCATGCGGCATTGAGCGCCGGGAGAGGAAAAAATTCCCGTATCGTGAACTGTAAATTCCCAAAAAAGGCGGGGCGCACCTGGCTGTTGCCGGGACGTTCCCTTCTCGGATCAATGATTATCCTGACTGCGCTGCTGTTGGGCGCTTGCAGCCCGGCAGAGCCCACGCCGCTCCAGCCGACCGCCAGCGCTACCCGGCCGGGGACGCTGGTGCCCTATGCCGGCCCCACCCGTACGCTGACGCCTACTCCGACCAACCCGGATACCCCCACGCCGCTGCCCTCGGCGACGCCTACCCCGCGCACCCATGTGGTGGCCAAAAATGAGGATTTGTGGGGTATTGCCTTTCGCTACGGCGTCACTCTGGACGACCTGCTCACCGCCAACCCCACCGTCAACCCGCGGGCCATGACCGTCGGTACCACCCTGCTGATCCCTGCGCCGCAATACACGCCGACGATCGATCCCAAGAATCCGCCCCAACCGACCCCGGTCAGCCTGCACCTGGACCAGCCGGTGTGCACCGGTACGGCTTCGGACGGGCTGTGGTGCTTTACCAGCGCCGGCAATTCGCAGGCTTTCGACGTGGAAGGGGTCTCGGCTGCCATCCACTTGCTGGACAAGGACAGCGGCGCATTGGTCACCCAGGAAGCTTATCCGCCCTTGAACCGGCTCCCGGCCGGCGGGTCTTTGCCCCTGGCGGCGTTTTTCGCCGCGCCGGCGCCGCAAAATTTTGACGCCAGCGTCGAACTGCTGAGCGCGCTGCCGATCCCGACCGACGCCGGCCGTTACCTGGCGCTGAGCGAAGATACCCCCCAGGTAAAAATTGCCGCCGATGGCCTTTCGGCTGAGGTCAGCGGGACGGTCCAGTTGGGCGACGGCCAGCCCGCGGCCGGGGTAGTCACGGTGGCCGGGGTGGCTTACGATCAGGACGGGCACATTATCGGCTTACGCACCTGGGAGCCTGGCCAGCCGCTTTCTGCCGGCAGTAGTATGGATTACAGCTTCGTGGTCTATTCCACCGGCAGTCCCATTGCCAGTGTGCAGGTGTTCTCCGAGGCGATCCCGCAGATGGAGCAAGCTTCCCCCGAAGCGACGCCTTGAGGTAAGAGGCGCCGCTCGCATAGCCAAACGAACTTTTAAAGGGTGTTTATAATGTTTTTGTGTGCATCGCACACAAAAACATTATAAACACCCTTTTTCTTTGGAACAGCTAAATATTTATTTCCCGCTTCTTTCTTCTTCTTTTTCTTCCTTCTTACTTATTACTTCTTACTTATTACTTCTTACTTATTACTTGTTACTAATCCCTTATCACCATTCTCTACTCTCTATTCTCTCTTCTCTCTCCCTACTGATAATTCCAGATCAAATAGCTTTCGGACACGCAGACCGGGTCGCCGTTGGGGTTGTCCAGGCAGGCCTTGAAGGAAATGACCTTGCCGTTGGCCGGTTCGGGCTGTAGGGGGGCAATGGTCAGGGTAGTGCGCCCTTGACCGTCGGTGGGCGGGAAGGCGTAACTCAATTCCTGGCCCGAAGGCAGCGCCAGGATCAAATTGGGGGTTACGTTGGGGACGGGCTGCTGGTCGGCGGAGCGGACGACGATCAACTCGAACTGCTGGGGTTTGTTGGCCGGGATGCGCGGCGTGGCGGCGTGGACGACCATGGAAACCGTGGTGGGGTCGATCTGGCTGGCCAGCCCGGGCGTGGATTGAATTTTGAAGGCCAGCATATAGGCGCGTCCGAGGGGCTGCAAGTGAATCGTGGTATCTGCATCGCTGCTGTTGCTAAAGGTCAGGCAATAATTCTCGAAACACTGGTTGTATTGGCCATCCTTATCCTGCTCCACTTCGCCGATCGGTTTGCCGGAGATCTCCATACCGCCATGGCTGGCGATAAACCGGTCCAGGGCGACCGGCACATGGTGCCCCTTGTCTCCCTCCAGGGGGTAGAACACCATGCCTTGTTCTTCACCATATAGTTGCGATATCAAGGTTGCTGGCTGCATGCCCAGAAGCAGAGGGACATTCCGTAAATGGACGTTCGCCGGGTCGTCGGCTGAGGCGTAGAAAACGGCGTTCTCGTAAACCTGTTCCAGGTTGCCGTCAGTGGCGGTAAAGGGTTCGGTCAGGGGCATGCCGAACACATCCGGGCCGCCCAGGCGTACGACCTGCGCCTGGAAGGGCTGCTGCAGAATAGCCGGGCTGGGGACGACGACCGAGCTTTCCGGCACGGGGAAGCGGCAATCGCTCGAACAGGCGTATACACCATAGGATAGCAAGTGAACTTCTCCCCGTGGAGAATCAATATCGCGGTAGAAGCCCACGTTCTCGAAATACTGTTCAATGCGGCTGCGGTTGGGGTTGAAGCGAGCCTGGGCCAGGGGTAAGCCGACGTAAAGCGGGCCGTTTAGCTTGTTGTACAGCGCGTC
Source organism: uncultured Chloroflexia bacterium (assembly GCA_963704755.1). Lineage (GTDB taxonomy): Bacteria > Chloroflexota > Anaerolineae > Anaerolineales > Anaerolineaceae > Bellilinea. The sequence continues at coordinate 1,613,190 of OY969938.1, read as the reverse complement.
GAACTCGTCGAAAATGGGAATCCCCTCGCTGCCGCCCTCTATGGCTGCACCGTCCTTTTCAGGATTGGCAATGTTCATCGCATCACCCAGGGAGTAGAGGTGGTAGCGGTCGATTCCCTGAGCCTGGGCGTCGAAGCACATCAAGGCGTTCTGCGTGTACTGGCATTGTTCATCCTGCAAGGTGAACAGGGCCGAGATAGCCGGGCCGAGGACGTCGCTGCCCCCCAACGAGCCGTAAAATTCGCGGAAGAGTGCATCAACCAGGTAGGTCCCGGTTTCGGGGATGGCTTGAGTTCACCTGGGGCTTACACCCCGCCAGCAAAAATCCCAGCACAAGAATACTGGCGACGATTAGATTTTTGGGTGACTTATGGAAATCCATTTTGTTTTTATGGAATAGGTGGTTTTAGCGTGGCTGCATGCGTGGGTCCCGATCCAGGGTCAGGCGGATGCCAGTTTCGAGTGAAATGGAGGGGTGATAATTCAATTTTTCGGCGGCCAAGGTCAGGTCAGCGCACAGGCGGGCCGGGCCACCTTCGCTTTGCGGGTTGTAAACCACCTCGGGATTCCCGCCGGTGGCCTCGATGGCGTGTTTGACCAGGGCACGCACGCTGGTTTCCTGCCCGCTGCCAATGTTGATCGTCAACCGGTTTACATCGGGTGCGGTGGCGGCGGCGACCATCGCGTTGACCACGTCATCGATATAGACGTAATCGCGGGTCTGGGTGCCGTCTCCGTTGACGATGAGTGTAGCATTTTGAACCGACTGGCGCAAGAAGCTGGGTAAAACCGGTCCATGTACCGGCGGCAGGTGCTGTCCGGGCCCGTAGGCGTTGAACACTCGCAGGCAGACGGTTTCGATGCCCCACAGCGATCCGATGGTCTTGACGTAATATTCTGCCGCCAATTTCGAGACGGCATAGGGTGAGCCGGGCTGCGGGATGGCGTCCTCCCGAACCGGCTGCACTTCCTGGTTTCCATAGATTGCACCGGATGAGATGAAAACCACCCGGCGTACACCCACGTCGCGCATGGCTTCCATCAAGCTGACCGTGCCGCCGACGTTGACCTGGTTGTACTCGCGTGGGTAGAGTATCGATTCGGGGACCAGTACCCGGGCAGCCAGGTGATATACGCAGTCCACTTCCTGCAGCAGGGTCCAGAGCTTGGGCCGGTCGTTGACGTCACCGCGGGTAAAGTGGACGTCGGGCGATAGGCCGGCCGGATCGCCGGTAGAAAGATCATCCAACCCACGGACGGTATGGCCTTCATTAATTAAGCGGTTGGCAAGGGCTGTTCCCAGAAAGCCGGCAGCGCCGGTGATTAGAAATCGCATAGGTGCATCTCTTTGATGTGATTTATTTGTACCGCGCATTATAGCACGGGGGCGATAAGAGCGCCGGATACCAGAAAATACACAAAAAGGCGAAAACGAATTCTATTCTTCTATCCTGGAACGAACGATCCCAGGAATTTTGATAAGAATCTAGTGAGACATGAGTGGGAACAAAATGATGTACATCACACTGGCAGCGGCACAGGTTGCCAGCATGATGGGAAAGCCATTCTTATTCCAGATCACCGAGGTGATTGGGTTACGGGTGCGCTCGGAAAGTGAGGCGACGATCACGTTGGCAGTCGAGCCGATAATGGTGCCATTACCGCCCAGGCCGGCTCCAATAGCCAGGGCCCACCACAAGGGCAGCGGATTGATGCCGGTGGTAGCCAGGTCGGCCACTACCGGGATGAGGGCAATCGTGATCGGCACATTGTCGATTATGGCCGAGAGGAAAGCCACCACCCACATCAAACCCAAACCGATCACCATGGTCGGCAAGTTTTTCGCTGCGCCGATCAGGTTGGCCAGGGCGTGCATCACCCCGGCTTGCTGCATACCCCCGACCATAATGAACAAGGAAGCGAAAAAGAGCAGCACATCCCAATCGATCCGCTTGAGGGTTTCTTGAATGTTAGGTCTGATCCAAATCATGGCCGCGGCGGCGCCGGTCAGAGCGACCGTGGCCGGGCGCAGGTTCAACACTTCACCCAACAGGAAAAAAACGACGGTGGCGACAATAACGATCAGGACTTTTATGGCCGATTTGCGGTCTTCGAACACTTCCGCCGGGCTTAATTGTTCGATTGCCTCGGTATTGTCGGGAACCTTATTCAGGTCGTTGCGGAAGAGGTAGCGCAAAAGTGCCAGGGCGACGAACCAGACCACAACTACAACCGGCAGGGTGTGGGTCAGGAAGTCCAGGAAGGAGAGGTTGGCTGCCGAGGCGATTAACACGTTGGGCGGATCGCCAACCAGGGTAGCCAGGCCGCCGGTGTTCGAAAGCAGCGCCTCGGACATTAAAACACCTGGGGATTGATCCCCAGGATTTCACAAATCAAGATGGTGACCGGAGCAATCAAAACTACGGTAGTGACGTTGTTGAGGAACATGGAAATAACCGTCGTCACCGCTCCCAGGTAGAATTAACAAACGCACCGGGTTGCCTTTTGAAAAGCGGGCTACCCAAACGGCCAGGAACTGAAAAAAACCGGTCGGCTCTAGCAGAGACACCAGGATCATCATCCCCAACAATAATCCCAGGGTATTGACGTCCATGGTGGCAGTAGCCTGGTCCTCAGTGTAAAAGTGAAAGGCCAGACCGACGATAACCATTAATGCTGCCCCAACCATGGCAACAATAGACCGGTTAATTTTTTCGGTAAAAATCAGGTACAGGCAGCCGAAAAAAATAATGGAGGAAATAATTCCGGGAATGAGCATATAAATTAACTTGTTATTCTTTTTGCTTGTTAGGAGAGATACCCCAATGTGACATCAAGGCGATACCGATATCTACGTGGGAGGCCAGTCCGACCAGGATGTTATTTGTATCGACGATCGGCAAGTCGATTAAATTGTTCTGGCGGTTCAAAGCGGCTGCGCGCAGCAGTCCGCTATCAGCTTCAGCGGAGATGGGTTCGTTCATGATTTCAGAAACCGGGCGTTGTAACTGCTCGAGAGAGGGACTGCGAAATTCCATAGCCCCAAAATCATGGACGAATTCAAAGTGGTTGACCAGTTTGATAAAGTCGGGCATGACCAGCGTCAATAAGTCACGCAGGCGGAGAATGCCAACCAAATGCCCTTCGGCGTCGACGACGGGCAAGGTGCCGATATGGTGATTCCGGAATAGCTCGGCTGCTGTCTCGATACTCTCGTCAGAGTGTATTGAGATGACCCGTTTCTTCATGAATTCACGGACTTTCATTAGCGATTCTCCTTCTATGAACAATTCCCATCCTAAATGTACATCTTGCGCAACAATTCGGGCTTGCACAAGATGTCCCCCTTGGGCTGATCTGATAATAAGTGTACCTCAATTCGCATCCTCTCGGAACGGATCCGGCCGGTTCGAGCAGGGCGATTGCAACCTGCCTGCTTTTCGAGGGCAATCCCCCAAAGAATGGGGTTTTGAGTGTTATTGGGGGGCTACACCCCATAATAACACTCAAAATTATCTCTCTGTTGGGACTAAATTGGCATGATGCGATTGCCTTGCCGGTTCAAGGAGGGATAGCCGGTTTAGCTATTTTTTGCGGAATGAGACGAAAGCGATGGCCAGAATACCCACACCGCTGATGGCCAGGATACCCATGCCAATCGAACGATCATCACCCCACCAGGCAGGTGGTTTGATGTCGATCAGCTTTTTGGGTGTGGCGGTCGGGGTTAACGTGGGGGTGCGGGTGGCAGTGGGCGTGACTGGTGTCGGCGTGCGGGTCGGAGTGCGCGTGGGGGGCAGGGGGGTGTCGGTAATGGTAGGAGTGAGGGTTGGTGTGGACGAAGCCTTCACGATGAGTTTATCCCCGACGATCAGGAGCGGGTTGCTGCCCAGATTGTTCAGCGAGATCAGGTCGGCTACCTTGACGCCGTAGGCCATGGCGATGCTCCACAGGGTCTGGCCATCCTCTACTTCGTGGATAATCGAGCCATCCGCCAGAGGTGTGACGGTTTCGACCGGCTTGATGATAGCGAAGGTCGGTAAAGGCGCGGATGTACCCACAATGGCTGAACTGCTCCCGGATGAATACGATCCCCCCGAGGTAAAGGCAGCGTGCAGCACATAATAGACATAGCCATCGACCACAGTCACCCCGGCGCCGACATGAACATAATTGCTATCAGTCATCGGCAGCATGTGGTCGGCATCCGACCAATATTGATATACGGCGGTATCCACCGAGAGGTTGTGCCCGCAGGCGATATTTTCAGTGGCCCACACCTGGGCCCCACCGCCATAGCCGGCGGCGGCCACCCGCCCGCTGACGTTGCCGATGTGGCTGCAACTGCCCGAAGAGGCCATGGTGTCGGCCGTGGCCTGGGCAGTGCTCATTAATATGGGGTCCACGATCAGGGCCGGTAGGCCATAGCCGGTCCGCAGCCCGTTGACTGCGCCGATGACATCCGAAGGGGAGCCGGCGTCCGCTTTGACGGGTTGGTACAGGCCGGAAAACCCGGCCAGGAAAACCACGGCCAGGGCAAGCCAGGCCAGCAAAATTTTGAATTGAAATCGACGCATGGTGCCTGAATTATACCCGATGCGCCGGTAAAACCTTTTAATTTTCTCTTGTGCCCAAGGAACGGCATTACAGGCGTTGCGGTGGGATTGGATCCACTGCAACACCTGTAAGAATTGTCACGACTTAATTGATTTACGAAAGGACGTGTTCGCCTGGTCCGCGTCCCAGGGTTTCGGCAATGACCAGGAAATCATTCGAGGAGATCATCCCAACCACGACCCCGTTCTTGTTGGCGACGGGCAGGTGGTGGATGCGGTTTTCTTTCATCACCCGGGCGCATTCGTCGATGGTCATCTCCGGCAGCACGGTGATCAACGGTGAGCTCATGATCTCTCTGACGCTGATTTTAGCCGGATCATGCCCCTGGGCCACAATTTTGTCACAGATGTCGATCGAAGTGACTATGCCATATTCCGGATTTTCCTGGGTCTTTTTCACGATGACACTGTTGATGTAGCGGCGGCGCATGATGCTCAAGGCATCGATTACCGGGCTATTTGGGTCAATGTATATTACAAGGTCATTCATCCAGTCACGCACGGTGTTCATCTGTTTCCTTCTCCTTATAAAATGGTTGGGTAACTACTCAGGCCATGCCGTTACAAGTTTTACTTCATCAGGCGAATCCAATAGTAGCACGGCCCGATCTTAAAGAGAGAAGCAATCACGATCCCCGCCGCCTGCGGGTTAACCCGGGACCAATCCGCAGAAAGGTATATGCACGATCGCGGGTAGATGGTTATGAATTGCATTGCCGTGCGCGCTAACCCGCGCGAATACTGCACGTTCGGGGATGGCTTGCACGGACTTGAGCAATTCCTTTATTATTGTATAACAATCCTGAAAAAGAAGGACGTATCTGCTCGGCTCAACCGGGAAAAGCCCTGGATCTGGTCGGGGCCATTCGAACTTACCGGACCCGGATGAAAATCTATGGAGAGCCAGATGCTACCCTTTCAACACCGGCCAGGGCCAATCTTTGATTTGGTCCAGGGTCTGGTAAGCGGTCAGGTCGAGTTGGATGGGAGAAATGGATACGTAACCGTTGACCAGGGCGCCGATATCGGTGCCTTCCTCGGCCACGCCGGTGGGGGCATCGCCGCCAATCCAGTAATAAGGTTTTCCGCGCGGGTCTTCCCGGCGGATCAGCGCGTCACGGTAGATGCGTAACCCCTGGCGGGTGACCATGATTCCGCGGATTTTCTCCGCCGGCAGGTTAGGGATATTGACGTTGAGCAGCTCGTTCTTGGGCAGGTAGCGGCCCAGGACGACGCGGGTGACCTCGGCGGCAATCTGGGCAGCCTCCTCGAACAGGGGCTCTTTTTCGCCGTTTTCACCGGTATCTAAAGAGAATGCCAGCGAGGGCAGGCCTGAAATGGCCCCTTCCATGGCGGCGGTTACCGTTCCGGAATAGGTCAGGTCGTAGCCCACATTGCTGTTGGGATTGATGCCGGACACCACCAGGTCAATCGGTTCGGATAGAACACCCAACACCGCCAGGGCGACACAATCCGAGGGGGCGCCGTCACTGGCGTAGGCTTTGATATCTTCTCCGCCGGTCAGGTGAACTTCTTTCACCCGCAGCGGGCGGTCGAGGGTTTTTACATGGCCCGAGGCGGACCAGTTGCGGTCAGGCGCCAGGATCGATATTTTTCCAAATGGGCGCATGGCCCGGGCCAGCGCCAGCAGCCCGGGGGCATAGACGCCGTCGTCGTTTGTTACCAGAATATGCATGGTTTCCTCTTTGCCTCAATAATAATGGCTTTGCCTGTGATGATATGCTTTGTTTCCCACTTCTGGTGCAGAACCGCGAAACGAAGAGCTTATGAAGACTGGAATTCTGCGCTCAGGCGGCGATTGGAGATTGCGTTCGTTCTGTGGACGGGAATCCGCCTGCGGGTTAATTCTACTTCATGCCGGCGCGGAATAATGAGTTTCTTGTAGCTACTCGGTACTCTATTATAAAGACCGCGAATTTGAGGTGTTTGCGGGGTTCTTCCCAGTTAGGCTGGGCAGTTCCAGATTCTTTATGAAAGCGTACTCTTCCACGGAATACCGGAGGCGCTGGCCAAAACAAAAAGGACCGTCGTTGAGGCGGTCCTTACAGGCTACTTTTCTGGCAAAAATCGACCCGGGTTCAGGCCGGTTCTTTTAGCATTTCCAGCTCACGCTCTACCAGTACGATTTCAGCATGCAGATCGCGCAGGTATTGCTCCAGGCGGAGAACGTATTCTTCGCGGGTCAGCTCGATTTCTTCGGCCTCGTCAGTGTGGCCTTGTCCACAACTGCACGTGCCTCCACAAGCGCAAGTGCTTTGTTCCTCTTCGTAAATGCTCATGACGACTCCTTTAACCGATAAGGGATTATTTTTGGCAAACCCGCTGAAGAATGAGGCAAGATGGCCAAAAATTATTTTTGGGGATTTGTTCGGGTGACAAATCTACCTGAACGCTCCATAGACGGCTTTTGGATATAACCTAAATTTAATGAATATTACCATATTTGTCAAGATCAAAAAGCTTTTTCTTTTTAATTAGCCCGGGTTAACTGCTCAGATACCGCGAACGAGAGGGTGATTGTGTGGTTTAATCGCGCCAGTATCCTCAGATATTTGCTTGCAGGGCAAGCGCATCATGCCAATTTAGTCCCAACAGAGAGATAATTTTGAGTGTCATTGTGGGGCTACGCCCTACAATAACACTCAAAAACCCATTCTTTGGGGAATTGCCCTCGAAAAGCAGGCAGGCTGCAATCGCCCTGTATTTGCTTGTTTGAGCACTGGACGCTTTTTCCAGACTCATGATATACTTGACCGGCTGTTCCGAGGGAACAGGCAATATTAACTCGCACGCTCCTGGACCATACCTGGCGTGCCGGCCAAGAGGCCGGTGCAGATATGGAGAGAAGGGGGCGGAGGACTAACGCAAAGGAGATTAGTAGAATTATGGCTTCCATCATTTCTATGAAAGCCCTGTTGGAAAGTGGTGTCCATTTTGGCCATCGCACCAACAAGTGGAACCCGTCCATGCGGCCGTACATCTTCACCGAACGGAATGGGATTCACATCATTGATTTACAGCAGACTGTCAAGTCGATCAACACGGTCTTTCAGGTGGTCAGCAAGACCGTATCCGAAGGCGGCACCGTTCTTTTCGTCGGTACCAAACGCCAGGCCCAGGAGACGATCAAAGAAGAGGCAACCCGCTGCGGTATGCCTTACGTAACCGAGCGCTGGCTGCCGGGGACGCTCACCAACTGGGTCACCATTCTGGAGCGGATCAAGGAATTGGAACGCCTGGAAGGGCTGCGCGACAGCGGCGAGATCAACCGCCTAACCAAAAAAGAAGCCTTGATGATTGGGCGTGAGATTGCCCGTCTCGAGGTGCGTTTGAGCGGTATCCGCAACATGAAACACCTGCCGGAATTGATCTTCGTGATCGATGTTTCCCGTGAATTGACCGGTGTGCATGAAGCCAATGTAAAAGAAATTCCCGTCATCGCCCTGGTGGATACGAACTGCGATCCTCACGGCGTGGACTATGTGATCCCTTCCAACGATGACGCCATCCGGGCCATCAAACTGCTGGTCGGCAAGGTCGCCGACGCCGTTTTGGAAGGCAAAGCCATGCGCAAAGACGAAGAGCTTGAAGCTGAAGCCGCCGCCGCAGCAGCGGGCAATACGCCTGCCGCACGCGGACCACGCCGCCAGATGCTTGAAGAAGACGATCTGGACGACGCAGATTTGTTAGGCAAATCCACTTTGGCCAAAATTGCCCGGCCCGAACGGGATGAGGACGAAGACGAAGGCGCTGACGCCGATGTGACTGAAATTGCCGGTGATGCCGAAAACGCTGAAACCGTTGATGAGGCTGGCGAAGAAAAAAGTGACGAGAAATAAGACTGTCACAGTTACACTACAATGAAAAGGGTAAGATAAATGGCGACGATTACCACCGACATGATCAAAAAACTGCGCGAGGCAACCAGCGCGGGTATCCTCGATTGCCGTAAAGCGTTGGAAGCAGCCGACGGCGATTACGATAAAGCTGTTGATTACTTGCGTGAAAAAGGCCTGGCAACCGCAGCCAAACGGGCCGATCGTGCAGCATCAGAAGGCATAATTGATATTTACTCTCACGGCAGCGGCCGGGTTTGCGTAATGATCGAAGTCAATTGCGAGACCGATTTTGTCGGCCGCAGTGACAAATTCCGCGAATTCGCCCACGAGCTGGCCCTGCAAATTGCAGCCACAGCTCCGCTCTACACCCGCGAAGAGGATATCCCCCAAGAAGCACTGGACCACGAGTCCGCTATTGCTGCTGCAAAGGCCAAAGAAGAAGGTAAGCCGGAGGCGATTCTTCCCCGCATCATCGAGGGTTCGCTCAACAAATTCAAAGACGAAAATGTGCTGATGCGCCAGAAATACATTCGCGACGAAGCCAAAACAGTCCAGGATTTGTTCAACGAAATTGTGGTTTCCACTGGAGAAAACGTCATCATCCGGCGGTTTGCCCGCTGGGAGCTGGGTGAAACCACTCGGGAATAAAGTCATTCCTCAAAGAGCCAACCAAAATCGGTTGGCTCTTTGTTACTACTCAAGCCCTGGGGAGCTGTTATCAGAACGGCTCTTGGAAATAAGGAGAGAAAATGGAAGGATTAAAATACCACCGCATTTTACTCAAACTCAGCGGTGAGGCATTAGGGAACCCGCAGGGCTTTGGAATTGACCCGAAAGTGGCTCGGGACATCGCGCTGCGTGTGCGAGAAGTTCGTGAAATGGGTGTGGATGTGGCCATCGTGATTGGGGCCGGCAACCTCTGGCGCGGCCGGACCGGCCTGGACCTGGGCATGGACCGGGCTACCGCCGATTATATGGGTATGCTCGCGACGGTGATGAACGCCCTGGCCTTAATGGACGCGCTGGAATCTTGCGACGTGGTCACGCGGGTCCAATCGGCGATCGAGATGCACTCGGTCGCAGAGCCGTATATTCGCCGGCGCGCTATCCGCCACCTGGAAAAAGGCCGCGTGGTCATCTTTGGAGGTGGGACCGGCAACCCATATTTTTCCACCGATACGGCCGCTGCTCTGCGGGCCTGCGAGATCGATGCGGATGTGCTGATCAAGGCCACCAAAGTGGATGGCGTGTACGATAGCGACCCGATCAAGAACCCGGACGCGGTCAAGTTCGAGCGGCTGACTTACATGGAAACCATCAGCCGGCGCTTGCAGGTGATGGATTCGACCGCTATTTCGCTGTGCATGGATAACAAGCTGCCCATCATGGTGTTGAACCTGTGGGACCAGGAAGCCCTGCGGCTGTCTCTGCTGGGCCAGCTCAAAGGCACCCTGGTCGAGGGCTAAGCAAGCCAGTGCGAGCCTAAAAACACAGTCCCGGCTATTGCCGGGACTGTGTTTTTAGGCTCGCCTTACATTAATAAGTGACTTCTGGTTTTTTGCGCAGCCAGATCACCGCGGTGATGATGCCGATCAAGGTCATCAACGCACCGAGCTTCACGTCCAGGGGGTCGTAGAGGAATTCGTAGGTGTGGGTTCCGGGCTGGGCCATGGCGGCCAGCCAATCGCCGTTGTGGTAGAGTGTAGCCGGTTGGCCGTCGATGCGTAATTTCCAGCCCGGCCAGAAGAACTCTTTGACCGTCAATACACCCGGGTCGTTTGTGTCGCAAACGACGCTGATCCACCCGCCGGTGTTGTCGGCGGTGCAGGGGGTTTGCTGAGCGTTGGCGTCAACTCCGGCGAAAATGTTTTGCGTGTCTTTGACCAGCCATAGGTTTTGGTAAGTTTTGTATACAGGTTCGGTTTCGGGAGGAACCTCGAAAAACAGGTTTAGGAAAGGACCGGGTTGGGTACGGTCCATCCAGTAGAAGGGCCGATAAACCCCGACTTGATTATAACCAGCCAATAAAAAGCGCAGATCGAAACTATGGTCGTCTTCCAGGCCCGAAATCCATTGAACGTCTGGTGTATCGAACAGGAAATCGATGTCTGCACTGTCATCGATGCGAACCAGATACATTCCCATAGCGTTTTCTTGTTTTAATCGGATCGCACTGAAGCCATAAATTCCCAGGAAAATTATTGCCAGGATTGGAAACAGGTTGACCCAGCGGGCAGAAAGCACATTACGCATTTCAAGGTGTAATTGAGTCAAATTTTCTATTCCAAATCCCACCACGGCCAGGATTAAGGGAATGCTCAAGCCGGCCAAAAGGTCGGGAAAGCGAACCCGATCGATGGATGGAACAACCTGGTATGCAATTTTCAGGAAATCATTGGTGGAGCAAAATAAAATCAATATCGCCGAGATGGCCAGTGCCCAAACCGTCTTGCGATCTTCTTTTCGGGAAAACAAAAGTCCCACTCCGAACAAAATAAGGGGAATCCAGCCGATATACAGTTGCCAGGCCGTGTCAAATTCAACGTGACCGACCAGGGCGTGCAATGTTTGACTGATGGATAATCCATAATCCAGCCCAAGGTTTCCTTCTTTATCTACGGCTGACGTGAGATGAAGATAAGGCAAGATTAGAATTCCAACCAATAGAGCGCCCAGCAGGGCAGCCTTTGCGAAATCTTTCCACAAAGGCTTTAATTTGAAGGGTTCGAACAACTCGTTTAATAAGAAGAAAATAACCGGACAAATACCCAAAAGGAAAGAAAGTTGGATATACCCCTGGCCCGAGAAGATTAAAAGTGCTAACAAAACGCCCAGGGAAACCACAATTTTTGGATTAGACCCGCGCTTGAACATTCTGACAATCAACGGTAGCATCAAGCTGGCCATAACTGTGGCAAGAACGATGTTCAACAGCCCACCCTGGGCCTTTGGCCCAATTTGTGGTCCAACCACAGCCAGAATCCCGGTTAAGCCCCGCGTCAGCCGCCCAAACCCCAGCTCTTTGGCAAGCCACCACTGGCTAAAGCCGGCAAGCATTAGCACGACCAGCATGATCATTTTTGATCCGTTTATTACGCCCCAGATGAGTGTGGTTAGGATGACCAGCGGGTGTAATTGTGATCCCTGGATATCGGCAAAAGTCGGAAAGCCGCCGTTGAGCGCTCCGTTCCAAAAAATGCAGGACCCACAATTCCTAAACCATTCCCAAATGACACTGTTATAAACCTGAAGGGGATAATCTCCTCCGGTCATGATCATGCTCGGGTTGAAGTTTAATGTAATTTTTCCCGATCCATAAAGCCCAGGCAAGGATCATCCCAATTTCGATATACAACGAACTGTCTTTTGAAATAAGTCGGGTGAGTTTTAATGGAATAGCGCTGTGAAAGGAAGTAAGCGTTTGAATTTTCATAGTGAGATTTATCCTGGTCTCTGGTGACTTCCGCAGCGGAACAGGTTCATTGTGGGTAATCAGGCCCGGTAAAACAATCCTTTTCCTGGTCAAAATGGAAAATTTTGTGATTATCCAGGAAATGGCTTTGCCTGTTACCCGGACCAGCATCATGATCCATCGGACGGGCAAAGAATGAACGATCCCCAGTCCGGCTTTGCGCAGCCAGGATAGCAGTACTGAAGGCCGGTGCAGGACGTAAACGGTCCCGCTCACCTCGGTGGAATTTATATTTTGCCTGCGCCTGGCTGCAATTTTGCGCATGAGAAAGATATCTGCCAGTATAGCCAGCGGTACGATGACCCCCCATGCCATGGGTGACGTCCAAAAATCTGTGTTCATTGAAACCTGCCCCTGGATGATTTTTGGGTACTTATTGGTAAGTAGATGCTTCTATTCCTTGTTCGATGTACGCATAGTTCAAACCCGCGGCATCGATACCCGGGAATCTTTCCTCGTTAGTCTGAGTGATTTATTATTTGATTGGATATGGATAAGAAATTTTGATGATTGCCCCCGCTTAAAACTTAATCTTTGTTGTCAGAAGGTCTAACTTTAATGAGTATAGATGGCATCCCAGGCTATGTCAATATGGCGAATTGCCTCACAATTAATCTTACTTTGCGAAATAACGTTGGCTCAAAATAAATGTTACCCTAACGCGGAATAAAGCACCGCAGAGGGAGCTCATGATGAGTCAACGCAGTCGGCGGGAGATGCTAGAAAGCATTCGTCCGCGCTATTTGAAAGCCAGGAAAGCCGAGAAGAAACAGATTCTGGATGAATTTATCGCCACAAGCGGATATCATCGTAAATACGCTATTCGGCTGTTGAAGCATGGTTCCAAGCCAAAGGGGTTGAAGAAAGCCGGGCGACGGAAGAAATACAACGGGGAAGTCGTCGTGGCTCTGGAAAAGATTTGGGAAGTTAGTGGGTGCATCTGCTCAAAACGACTACAGCCTTTTATTCCTGAAATGGTGGATGTTTTAGAGCGCTGGCAGGAAATAGAGTTGAGCGAGGAAACCAAAGCGCTTTTGTTGAGCTTGAGCCGGGCCACCATAGATCGCTGTTTGAAAAAGGCACGCCTCGCCCCCACCCCACGTGGGCTTGGGACTACCAAACCGGGCAGTTTGCTCAAACAAGCCATTCCCATCCGCACCTTTACCCCTTGGGAGGACGAGAAGCCAGGCTTTCTGGAAATCGACCTGGTGGCCCATTGTGGTACAACCACCGAGGGTACCTACCTCAATACCCTCACTGCAACCGATTTAGCCACCGGCTGGACCGAGTGCCTGGGCCTGGCCAACAAAACCCAGACAGCTGTCTCTCAAGCCATTGAGGAATTGCGCCATAACCTGCCTTTTCCTCTTTTGGGATTGGATTCAGACAATGGCAGTGAATTCATCAACGATACACTTTTGCGATACTGCCAGAGCGAACTCATTACCTTTACGCGTTCGCGGCCTTACCACAAGAATGATCAGGCTCATGTGGAACAGAAGAATTGGTCGGTTGTTCGACATACCATTGGCTATGACCGCTTCGAAACCCCACAAGAACTTGCCTTGCTCAAATCCATTTACTCCGATTTGCGTCTTTACATCAATTTTTTCCAGCCAGTTCTCAAACTGATTGCTAAAGAAACCGTTGACGGCAAGACGATCCGTAAGTATGATCTGGCCAAGACCCCCTATCGCCGGGTCTTAGCCCAGGACTCTCTTCCCCTGAAAGTCAAGGCCAGTCTTACTGCCCAATATGTTCATCTGAACCCTGTGTCCTTACAGGCCAGTATCAATAAAAAGGTCAATCAATTGTTAAGAATTCTCCGGTAACATTTCTATTTGAGGCAACGATTATCCCAAAGTAACATTTTATTTTGAGGCACCACGTATGGCGAATCGACAGTTTTGTTGGTTTTCTTTACAGGCAAGAACGAAAAATAAAAGCCCCGGCTGGCTGGCCGGGGCTTTTTTGCCACCTGGAACAATTACTCCAGGCTTGGTGTTACGCTGTTGTTCAGGCGTCAGTGAAGTCGCCTTCAACCACTTCGCCTTCCGGGGTCTCACCACCGTTGCCGCGCGGGCCGTGGTCCTGAGATGTCTGCTGACCCGCGGCCTGGCTGCTTTGAGCCAGCCGGCCGGCGAGCTGCTGCAGGTCTTCGGTCTGGCGGCGGATGCTATCGCTCGAATTGCCGTTCACCGTCTGGCGCAGGTCGTTGATGCGAGCCTCGATCTGCCCACGCAGGTCCGCGGGGACATTGCCGTTCAGCTCGGCCAGCGATTTTTCTGCCTGATAGATGGTATTGTCGGCCAGGTTACGGGCTTCGACCAGCTCACGTTTGCGCTGATCGTCGGCTTCGTTTTGCTTGGCTTCGGCCACCATGCGCTCGATGTCGGATTTGTTGAGGTTGGTTGAAGCCGTGATGGTCACGTGCTGTTCTTTGCCGGAGGCTTTGTCTTTGGCGGTCACGTTGAGGATGCCGTTGGCGTCGATATCGAAGGTAACTTCGACCTGGGGCATACCCCGCGGAGACGCCGGGATACCGTCCAAGCGGAAGCGGCCCAGGCTGTTGTTGTCGCTGGCCATCGGTCGTTCGCCTTGCAGGACGTGAATATCTACAGCCGACTGGTTATCTTCTGCGGTCGAAAAGATTTGCGAGCGGCGCACAGGTACGGTCGTGTTGCGTTCGATGACCGGGGTCATCACACCGCCCATCGTTTCCACGCCCAGGGAGAGCGGGGTCACGTCCAGGAGCAGGACATCTTTGACCTGGCCGCCCAATACACCGGCCTGGATCGCGGCGCCGACCGCCACAACTTCATCCGGGTTAACGCTTTTGTTCGGCTCTTTATTGTTGGTCAACTGGCGGACCAGGTTTTGCACCATGGGCATACGCGAAGAACCACCGACCAGGACGACCTCGTCAATTTGCCCGGCGCTCAGCCCGGCGTCTTTCAACGCCGATTCGAAAGGTACCCGGCAGCGCTCGACCAGGTCTTGGGTCATTTGCTCGAAGCGCGAGCGAGTTCAGGCGCACTTGCAGGTGCTTGGGGCCGTTGGCGTCCGCGGTAATGTAAGGCAGGTTGATCTCGGTTTCCATCATGGTGGAAAGCTCGATCTTGGCCTTTTCGGCGGCTTCGCGCAGGCGCTGGAGCGCCTGGCGGTCGTTCTTCAGGTCGATGCCTTGCTCTTTCTTGAATTCATCAGCCGCCCAATTGACGACGCGCTGATCCCAATCATCACCACCCAGGTGGGTATCCCCACTGGTGGACTTGACTTCGAAAACGCCTTCGCCGACTTCCAGGACGGACACATCGAACGTACCACCGCCCAGGTCGAAGACCAGGATTTTCTCGTTCTTGCGTTTGTCGAGCCCGTAGGCTAATGCCGATGCGGTCGGCTCGTTGATGATTCGCAGTACATCCAGGCCGGCAATTTTGCCGGCGTCTTTGGTGGCCTGGCGCTGGCTGTCGTTGAAGTAAGCCGGCACAGTGATGACGGCCTGGGTGACTGGCTCGCCCAGGTAGGCTTCGGCGTCCGCTTTGAGCTTGGACAGAATCATGGCCGAGATTTCCTGCGGGGTGTATTCGCGGTTATTTTGCGGGAGTTTTACCCGCGCGTCCCCGGCCTGTCCGCGGACCACATTGTAGGGCACCATTTTGCGTTCAGCTTCTACTTCATCGTACCGGCGGCCCATAAAACGTTTAATTGAATATACCGTGTTTTCTGAGTTAATGACCGCCTGCCGTTTTGCCGTCTGGCCAACCAGGCGCTCTCCATTCTTCGTAATGGCAACCACCGATGGGCACAGGCGTGAACCTTCTGCTGTTGTAATAACGGCCGGGTCGCCACCTTCCATCACTGCGACTACGCTGTTTGTGGTTCCCAGGTCGATTCCAATTATTTTAGACATTGCTGCTGCTCCTTTCCTCAGGGGTTCTGAGTTTCATTCGGTATTAACCATAGCGCGGCAATACAAGAAGAGTGTTAACGAAGTATTGGATTTGTATTATCGCTGCTGAGGTTTGGGGCATCTACCCTCATCCCAACCTTCTCCCTGGGAGGGGGAAGGCGTTAAGGCCTGCTCGCTGGAGGGAAACGGATGAATGGGAATCGGATTGATCTGTTTTGGCGTTTTCGGGATCGGGTCACTTTGGTCTGGGTCGTGCTAAATCCCTCGCCCCTTCGGGGAGAGGTTAGGTGAGAGGCGCGGCCGGCAGGACATGTATATGGATTCACTTGTTGCCATGCTGATGGGCAACCATTAATTGGCCTTGGTATCTATTGCGTATCTAATCAAAACGGGTGCCCTATTGGGGCACCCGTAACTAATCTCTACTCTCTATTTTCTATTAACTGACCTACTGCATGGGATTGCTATTGAACCAATCGCTCCCCAGGACGACGGCGATATCATAGGCGGCGGTGGGATCGTAGCGATTGTATACTCGCGGGTTGTCGATCCCCATGATTTGAGCCAGGTACTTCAGGGTATAGGGTTTCCCATTGTACACGTAGAAAGTGGTGGTATCGGTGTAGTCGGCGTTGGACTGGTCCACCACGTTCAAGCCCTTGCCGCTGAGCCAGGTACTGGTCGTGCCGGCGATCCCGTCCTGCCCGGAGCCGTTTTGGACCGAAATACGCGCCTGCTCATCTTGCACCAGGGTGTTGAGGTCCTGAGTGACCGCAACCGGGCCTACCGGTGTTCCCGAGGAAAAAATCTGGTCGCGGACCTGGCGGACCTTGTCGGGAATGGGGATAAGGATATCCAGCCCATCCGGCGACTTGCCAAACTCCACCTGGTCAGGCCCAAGCTGAGCCTGGGTAATGTTGGCCTGTGGAATCTGAATGGCCAACCACCCTAGTTTGGTGGCTTCATCCAGGGTCATATTGGTACTAATCCCGGAAGAAAGCTCGTTATACAAAGCCGGCGCACGCGTGATTAGCTTGGGCAGCATGTTGAAGCTGAGCACACGATCCCGAACGGCCATGATGACCTGCTGTTGGCGTTTGGCCCGGTCGAAATCGGATCCGGCTGTCTCGCGGTTACGGGCATAGGCCAGGGCAATGTCGCCCGGCAAGGTAATAACGCCTGGCTCGAGCTTGACGGCTCTATCGCCACCGATGGTGTACACGGTGATTTCGTCGGGAATATTGATCTTGACCCCATCGATCTCGTCGATGAACTTGACGAAGGCGCTGAAGTCGATCTCGGCGTAATAATTGATATCCACGCCCAGGAACTGCTTGACGGTCTCTACAGCCAGGGCCGGACCACCACCGGGGAGCTTATATAGCTCTCCAAAGTAGTATGCCTGGTTAATCTTGTAATAGCCATAACCAGGAATGTTGACCCACATATCCCGCGGGATCGACAGCATGCCGGCCGTGTTCGTGACCGGATCGATGGTGAACAAGATCATCGTGTCGGTGCGGGAAGGCCCGCCTTGTTCCCAATCGCGATAATCCAGGCCCATGATCAGGATCGTAACCCGGTTCTTTCCGTCCCAGGGATCGGGGGTCGGTCCGCCGACCTGCTGCAACGGGATGGTGGCCGGGAATGGCGTTCCTTCTACTGTTGCTTCGGCGGTGGGGTTGGAAACGGCAATCCCTTTGAGGGGAGTGCTGGTCCAACTTTTGAATATGTCACGGGAGACATTGAAAAGGACGATACCCGTAACGACCGCCAGGACTAAAAAAACAGCCAGGACGATTAACGTCAAGCGGTCAAGTTGGGCGCGTTTTACAGCCATGCGAGGGGTTCGATTTGCCATCTTCTTCTTCTGAGCGCGTAGTTCGGATATGAGCATGCAACTTCAGGGTGCAAGATCAATACCAATCACAGAATGCGCTTATTATAATCCTTAATGCATGGGGGGCGGAGGCAGCGGCAGGTCATCGACCGCGGTAGCGGTCCATTTGTCGCCTTCATCAATCAACATCACCGGGATATCGTCCACAATGGGGTATTTGCGCCCGCAGTCCTGGCAAATCAGCCAGCTTCCTTCGTGCATATCCAGCAGGCCTTCTTTTTCACGTACACACGCCGGGCAGCGCAAAATTTCAAGCAAATCCGGATTTACCATGATTCCTCCAGGGGAATAGAATTTTCATTGTAATTACTCAAGCTCCAGTTAAAGGGTCCCAAATTCGAGGTGTTTGTAGGGGCTTCGTCCGCGCAAACGCCTCGAATTTGGGGTTCTTCCCAGGTAGGCTGAGCAGTTACTTTTTATTTTATAAATGCAAGGAATGGTTCGCCAGGGGCAAACTTACTCGCTATAACGGAGTTATTTTACCATGAAGGATTAAGCCGTTTATTAACTGTCTTAACCCCCGGGGTAGCCAAAGGTTTTTATATTAAAAAGCGGGATTCTGGTATCCGGGTAGTGCAAAGCCCTGCCCGGATACCAGAATCCCGCCATTATTACTGATCCTTAGATAGAAAAATCTTCTCCGTGCCACACCCCGTGATCGGGAGAGTGGACCAGGGTGGGATGTTGCAGAATGTTGCCTTCTTTATGCCCATTCCCGTTCCCGTTCCCGTTCTTTCCGCCGCTCTCCAGGGATTGGCTGTGCAATTGATTTTCAAGGGCGTCCATGCGGGCCATCACCGAAAGCAGCGATTGGCCAATGGCATCCGGCATGAGGTTGTGGTCCAGGTCGGGCGTCTCGTGGGCAGGTTTGCTGCGCGCCAATACCTGGCCCGGCACGCCGACCACCACCGAATTGGGCGGCACCGATTTGACCACCACAGCGTTCGCACCCACGCGGCTGCCGGCGCCGATGACGATGTTCCCCAGTACTTTGGCCCCGGCTCCAACCACCACGTTATCTTCCAGGGTGGGGTGGCGTTTGCCTTTTTCCAGGCTGACCCCACCCAGGGTGACGCCGTGGTAGAGGGTCACGTTGTCGCCGATTTCGGCGGTTTCGCCGATAACTACGCCCATGCCATGGTCGATGAACAGCCCGTGCCCGATTCGAGCAGCCGGGTGGATTTCGATGCCGGTCAGAAAGCGGGTGACCTGGGCCAGGCTGCGCGCGACCAGCTTCATTTTATGGTTCCACAACCAGTGGGCCAGGCGATGGCCCCATAAAGCGTGCAGACCGGCATAGGCCAGAAATATTTCCAATCCGCCCTGGGCCGCCGGGTCTCGCTCCAGGGCAGCGCGGATGTCTTCTCGTATGATCCGGATTGCTTTAATCATGTCAAATCCTTCCTGCTATAGAACCAAAACGCGCCACACCTCCGGGAAAGCTGCGCCGTCAGCCTGTATTCAGCCTTCCAGGATGTTGGCCGGCCGGTTACTCGGCCAGGTCTGAGTACAGGGGGGTACTCAGGTAGCGTTCGCCGAAGGAGGGGATAATCACCACGATCAGTTTCCCGGCATTTTCTGGCCGGTGAGCGACCTGCAAAGCTGCCCAGGTAGCCGCGCCCGAGGAAATACCCACCAACAGCCCTTCTTTGGTGGCCATTTCACGGGCTGTACGGAAAGCATCGTCAGCCTTGACCCGAATGACTTCCTCATAGGCATGGGTGTTCAAAACGTCGGGAATGAAACCGGCGCCGATGCCCTGGATAGGATGAGGGCCTTTTTGCCCGCCCGAAAGGACCGGCGAGGCATCCGGCTCCACAGCGATGGCTTTAAAGGAAGGCTTGTGCGCCTTGAGCACTTCGCCGATGCCGGTGATGGTCCCGCCTGTGCCGACGCCGGCGACGAGGAAATCAACTTTGCCGTCGGTATCGCGCCAGATTTCTTCGGCAGTGGTCTTACGGTGGATCTCCGGGTTGGCCGGGTTCTTGAACTGCTGCGGCATAAAATAGCGCGAGTCACTCGCCACCAGCTCTTCGGCTTTGCGGATTGCTCCGCCCATTCCTTCACTGCCGGGGGTCAAAATGAGGTTCGCGCCATAGGCACGCAGCAGCATTTTGCGTTCGCGGCTCATCGTGTCCGGCATGACCAGGGTGCAGGCATACCCGCGGGCAGCGCAAACGAAGGCCAGGGCGATGCCGGTGTTACCGCTGGTGGGCTCGACGATAATGGTATCCTTCTTGATCAGGCCATCTTTTTCGGCCGCATTGATCATGGCAACGCCAATCCGGTCTTTGACGCTGTGGGCCGGGTTATAGAATTCGAGCTTGGCAGCAATTTCGGCTACTGCGCCGTTCGTGATGCGATTCAAGCGGACAAGGGGTGTGTTGCCGACCAGTTCGGTAACGTCATTAGCGATTTTCATATAATTCCTCCGACTCAGTTGCTGAGTACCGGTTTTCTTATGATCGATGAGGTGTAACTGCTCAGACGAACGGTTGAGAACCCGAATTCAGGGGGCCGCGCTGCCGAAAGCCCCTCACCACTTGAAATTCGGGGACTTCGCGCATAGATCTGAATAGTTACGATTAATAAAATAAAGCCAGCAGATATAAAAAGCAGTAGTCATCTACCACGCGAACGGTTTCTGCGGGGCTGTTGACCACTGCCTTGGTCTGCTAGCTGTTATCGTTATTTGAACAGTCTCAGGCAGCGGCTAAAAGCAGCCCCGCCTTAGACACACGCAAAAGAGCATTTCGAATCTCCGGTTTTTTATCACAAACATCATAATAATCGTCTTGATTATAGTAAATAATTGGTTTAAGTCAAGAGGCGTTTTTGAAGATGCAGTGCTGCGGCCCGATTCCCAAAAGATGGGTTTGCGAGCGTCTCACGCTCGCAAACCCATCTTTTGGGAATCTCTTTAATTTGCAACTAATCCGGCCGGGTTTCGTTATATAGTCTTAACGGAAAGAAAAGGTAACTGCCCGGTCGATTTGCTGAGGGCCTCAAATTCGAGAACTTCATGCACAAGTCTGAGCAATTCCATGAAAAGACTGTTTTTGGCCTGGAGATGATGAGAAAAAAAACCGCCCGGATGAACTTGATCGCCCTGCTATTGATGATGGGAGCATGGTGGTTTTCGATAGCCATCCTGGCCGGTATCCCCTGGCATGCAACAGCCCTGGTTATTCCGGTTTTGTTGGCAATGGTATCGATAGCATTACTGATTTATAGCCTGGCCCGGTCGATCCCCGGGCCGGTTATTTTGGCGGGCGGATTATTTGCCGTGAGTATTTTGCTTGCGCTCCAGGTGATCGGTGGCGCCGGGCAGGTTTGGTTGCTGGGCTGGCCTTTCATCTTAATGCTGGCCGGCCTGGGGATTCTGGTGCATTAATAAAAAAATCGTGACTGCGCGGCCCGGTGGATAAGAACCCTTTACCATGGGCTTGAGTAGTTCCAAAGTGTCATTCTTCAAAGATAAATGGAGATGGATTATGCGTACGAATCGTTTTTTCTGGGGATTGATCATCGTCGTATTGGGAGTACTGCTTTTGCTGCAAACCATGGGCTTTCTGGCCTGGAACGCCTGGGCTTATTTTTGGCCGTTCTTCTTGATCCTGGCGGGGTTGTGGATTTTCTTGCGGCCGGCCGTGACCCGCGGGCAAATGGGCGGGCAAATGGAATCGACCTCTCTGGCGATCCCGCAGGAAAATGCAGTCGATGCTTATATTGAGTTCCACCACGGCGCCGGTACACTGGCGGTTGGTTCGCTGGCGGCGGTTGGGAATATCCTGGATGGGACTTTTGGAGGTGGGGTGGTCCATTCGCTGGACCGCTATGGCACGACGGCGCGGGTCAAGCTGCGCGCCGAAGCCCAGCGGCTGTGGTGGAATTGGGGTCCCGGCGATGGTTTTCGCTGGAACGTGCACCTGTCTAACAGTATGCCCATGGACCTGGCCTTCCATACCGGGGCGGGCGAAGGCGTGATCGATTTGCGTGACGTGCAGGTGCGTAAACTGGTGTTGGAAACGGGCGCCAGCTCAACCCGGCTTACCTTGCCGGCTCGGGCCGGCCAGACCAGCGTCGAGGTCCACGCGGGGGCAGCCTCGGTTGTCCTGATGGTGCCTCAAGGTGTCGCCGGGCGCATTCGCGTGCAGAGTGGTTTGATCGGCCTGAAGATCGATCAGAACCGTTTCCCGCATAATGGCTATGCTTACGAGTTCCCGGATTTTGTAAATGCGGAAAATAAAGTAGAAATTTCGATCGAGGCCGGCGTTGGGTCGATCGAAGTCGTTAGCGCGTGAGTAAGTATGATCAAGTAGAAGGAGTTTTCTGATGAATTCCAGTTTGAATTCGCATCGGTGGCGTTACATTGTAGGTGGTACGTTGATTTTGCTCGGCCTGGTGGCCTTTCTGGATACGTTTTTGTCGCTTAGCCTGGCCGGGTTGTTCTGGGCGGTGTTATTCGTCGCAGGTGGGGGTGCTTTTTTGCTGGTCACGGCCAGTGACCGCTCGGCCTGGTGGGCCGTCATTCCCGGGTTTACCTTGCTGGGTATCGGGATCTTGATTGGCCTCGATGATGTCTTCCCGCGCCTTGCCGACTATCTGGGCGGCGCGATTGTCCTGGGCGGGATCGGTTGTGCATTCCTGGCGGTGTTCCTGATGCGCAGGAACTACTGGTGGGCTTTGATCCCCATGGGCACCATGTTCAGCCTGGTGCTGCTGATCTTGCTCGACCCGTTCATCACGGACTCGGCCTGGGTCTTTTTGCTGGGGCTTTCGGCGACTTTTGCGTCTCTGATGCTGTTCAAAGACGGCGGTATTCCGATGCGCTGGCCGATTTACCCGGCACTGGCCCTGGCGGCGGTCGCTTTGATCGTGATGATGGGATCGTTGAATTGGGCCGTCTATATCTGGCCGCTGGCGTTGATCGTGGTTGGCGGCTACCTGATTGTTCGGGCGGTCCAACGCTGAGTGAACCGGCGCTAAGGATGAGAATCATTAGGCTGCCGGAAAGGAACTTTCGGGCAGCCTGTGAATAGAGAAGGACTGGATATGTCAATCCAAAACAATCGGATCAGGCGACACAGTATTTTTTGGCCCCTCCTGCTGATAACAGTGGGTGTGATTCTGCTGTTGAACACCCTGGGGTACATCACAGGGAACTTGTGGGACGTATTTATAAACCTTTGGCCCTTAATTTTCATCCTGGGTGGGCTGGACAGCCTGTTCCGCGGTGATAGCTGGGTCTGGGGCATCATTTCGCTGGGCTTTGGCACGGCATTCCTGCTGGCAAATTTTGGCTACCTGCAGATCAGCGCTTTCAGCCTGCTGCTGCGCCTGTGGCCGCTGCTGCTGGTGGGCGTGGGGCTGGATTTGATTTTCTCGGGCCGCTCGGCCTGGGTGAGTGCCATAGGCGTTTTGATTGCGATAGGTATTGTGGCGGGTATCGGCTGGTACGCATACACGGCTCGCTTGATTGTACGTGCTACCGCCGAGCCCATCAGCCAGCCGCTGAACGATGCCAGCCGGGCGAACCTGTATTTGTCCGATCCGGTCGGCTGGATCGATGTCAAAGCGGGAGCAGAAAGCAGCCAGCTTCTATCAGGGAACCTTTACAAGACGGGTAGTTATGGGCCGAGCCAGCGCTACGAAGTGGCGGACGGGCTGGGAAGTTATTCGCTCTCCGATACGCAACCGGCGGTGTTCCCGGCTTACGCCTGGACCGATTCACCTTCCTGGGACCTGTCGCTGAACGACCGGATCCCGATCAACCTGCAAACTTCTACCGGGGTCGGTAAACAGACCCTCGACCTTTCTGCACTGGACCTCAATGGCCTGGATGCAGAGGTGGCGGTGGGCAGCCTGGCGATCACCTTACCGGCAAACAACTCGTTCGATGGTCGGGTCAGTGTACCGGTTGGAACTCTGACCGTATGGGTCCCGCAAGGAGCCCTGGTGGAAATGACCATCGATAGCGGAATTTCCATTCGGAGTATTCCCGATGGTTTTCAGGTGAGCGGGGATGTGATTTACTCACCGGGCGCCGACGCGCAAAATGCAAGCATTCACCTGGTGGTCGATCAGCCGATTGGCGCGTTCATCGTGAAGACTGCGCCATAAAAAATGAAATTTAAGGCACTGCCTGGACCGGTAGGTTAAAACCCCGAGATCGAGATATTTGTGGCGGCAAAGCCGGACAAATGCCTCGGGTTCGGGAACTCCTCAGCCTGGGCCTGAATAGTTACAAAAAATCGCGCGAGGTTCGTTTTTGGCAGTGAAACTGCCAAAAACGAACCTCGCTTGCATTTATTTCCACTGCGACGGGAACTTTCCTTCGAATATAGACGTCATTACTCGGAAAGAGCAACCAAAGACCCGGTTCAGTCTTGAAAAAGGACCTGTTCGAAAATGGTTTCACGGGATGGGTTGAAGTGGTCCGACCACCCAAGCCTACACGCGAGCAAAAGATAAGCGGCTTACCCGGCAGAGACCGAAAAATGGCGAAATGCTCTTTATAAAACGAAAAAGACTCTATAAGGAGGAGTCATGAAAAAAAGCTTTATTACAATTATTGTTGGGGTAGTTTTAGTGGCTTTGTTGGCTGCCTGCCAGGGCGTAGCGCCAACCGCGACCACCACCAGCACCGATACCACCCGCCAGATCAGTGTCTCCGGTGTAGGTAAGGTTTACATCGTACCGGATATGGCTTACATTTATATTGGGGTCCATACTGAGAATAAAGACGTATCTGCCGCACTGACTGCCAACAACCAGCAGGCGCAGCAAATCGCCGATACACTGACGGGATTGGGCGTTGCCAAGGAAGACATCCAGACTTCGGCTTTCAATGTCAGCCCGCAGACGAACTACAACGCGGATGGCACCAAGAGCGATACGACCTACTCGGTCGATAACACGGTATATGTCAAGATTACAGATTTGCAGAAACTGGGCGATATCCTCAACGCTGTGGTCCAGAACGGTGCAAACAGCATCAACGGAATCAGCTTTGACGTGGCCGACCGCACCACTGCGGAAGAACAAGCCCGCAAGATGGCCATCGACGATGCCAAAGCCAAGGCGCAGGACCTGGCTAACCTGGCCGGTGTACAGTTGGGTGACTTGATTACCGTCAGCACTTCCACCCCCAGCACCCCCAGCCCGGTGTACGACGCCCGATCTATGGTGAACGCGGCTCAGTCCTCTGTACCGGTAGCTGCCGGGCAGCTCGTCATCGAGATCGACGCCACGATGAGCTACGCGATCAAATAAATAGTGGATATAAAAAGAGCCCCCTCACGAAGTGAGGGGGCTCTTTTTATATCCACTATTTATTTGGTTAAAAGAAAAGAATTCAAGCTGGCATAAGGATTGCATTGATCTACTCACGGGTATAATAACCTCACGTGAATTCATCGGGCAAGTTTTTTGCACTGGAGACCGCGTACCGGCAGGATTTGTCTTCCGTACTACAGTTGTTAGCATAATTCCTTTACCTGCGCTCGTTCTCAGCGTTAAAAAAGACATCAAAGGCGGCGGCTGTTGTTTGACCTGAATGTGTATTCCTTCAACCGGATTGCCGGAAAAGAAATCCCCGATTTACCCGGCCTGTATACTGCTTCCCCTCCGCGCAAACCTGCACGCGGCCGCGAGGAGGACCTGCTGGCGCTGCTGGTCCAGTTCGACGAACACGGGTCAGTGGTAACAGGTGCTCAGGCGGATGTGCTGGAAAAACTGTCCAGCGTCTATTACAACACCCGCGGGACGGTTACCGCAGCGCTAAAGGCCGTTGCCATCCAGCTCAATGACCGCTTGATGGCCCGCAACTTGCGGGTGGCTAAGGATGGTTCGCCAATCCTGGGCTTTTTCATGGCAGCCGTCTTGCACGGCGACTTGCTGTACATCGCCCATTCCGGCCCAGTGCATACTTACGCCATTGGGCAAGATGGTATTCAATATTTCTATGATCCCCAAGGCGCCGGCCGGGGCCTGGGCGTCAGCCGGACCGCCACCGTGCGTTTCTACCGTACTCAGGTACAGGCCGGCGATCTGCTCATCATGAGCGCCCGCCCGCCCGAATATTGGTCCACGCGCACACTGGTGGGCAGCGCTCAACTCCCTTTGGCCAATATCCGCCGGCGACTTTTGACCCAGGCCGGTGACGACGTCTGTTTCGCCATGCTGCGGATCAAACCCGGCAGCGGTGAAATCAAAACGGTCAACCTGGCCCAGGCTGAGAACATGGCGACGGCCGCGCCGGCAAACCCTTCACCGGCGACAACCTCTCCGGCGACAACCACACCGGCTGCCACCGAGACTGCTGCCCCGTCCGGCTCGGCGAGTTCACTTTCAACCTCGGGGCTCGCTGCGCCTCCGCAAACGGGTGCGGAAGATACGACCGGCGTTATTCCGCCCGCGGATGCCCATCCAGAGACCCCCTCTGGCTCACCGCGCAAGACGGGTATTTCGCTTGGCGGGCAGCAAGTGCAGGCTGCGCCGGCCCAGCCGGCGGAGGCCAGCGGATTTGGGCGGCTCTCGGGGATGGTCAACCGGCCACCCCATAAAAGTGCTTCACCTCGCCCTGCCTCGCCGCCGGCAGGAGTGAAACCAGCACCGGCTCGTGTTCAGCATGAGGCCCAGGTCGAGCGAGAAAAAGCTCTGCGAGCGGTGAAAGCCGAAACGCGCGCCCGAGGAGCAGTGAGCACAGGGCTCAATACCTGGCGTTCGATCCAGTCCAGGATCCAAAACTTTTTTGGCCATCTGCTGGCCGGTGTACTACCGGGCCAGGCCGACCGGATGCCGGCTCTTTCGACCGGGTCGATGGTCTTTATAGCGATTGCGATTCCGCTGGTCATTGTGGCCATTGCGACAACCGTTTATGTGCAGGTAGGGAATGGCGAAGAACACCACAGCAAACTGGTTGAAGCGCAACGGTTGATCCTCCTGGCACAACAGGCAACCGATCCGACGATTACGCGAGTCAACTATCAATCTGCCCTGGATACCCTTAACGAGGCGGCCAAGTATGGCCACTCGGACGAAATGCAAACGTTACTCGACCAGGTGAACAGCAGCCTGGATAAACTGGACGGTGTCCAACGGCTGGATATGTCGCTGGTGGCTACCATCGGATCGGATCAGGTCAATTTCAAACGGATTCTCCCCACGCCATCGGAAGACCTGTATTTGTTGGATGGTGATTCGGGCTCGGTAGCCCGCCTGGTGTATACCCACCCGGGCTATAAAGTGGACGACAGTTTTACCTGCGGTCCCAACCAGTATGGCGGCGTGATCGTCAGCCCCCTGATCGACATTATGCTCGCCCCGGACTCAAATCCATTCAATGCGGTCGTTATGGGGATCGATGCTTACGGTAATATCCTGTACTGTTCACTGGATGCCACCGAGAATACCGCAGCCACCCTGGTCCCACCGGATGCCGGTTGGAACAGTATCCAATCGATTTATTACGATAATGGCGTCCTGAACGTTCTGGACCATAGCTCAATCTGGCGTTTTGACGGCGGAAATTTCCAGTTTCCGGATGCGCCCCACTCTTTCTTTGGGAATGAAGTACCGGCCCTGGGCAGTGCCATCGATATCAACCTCTACCAGGATGATGTATTCATCCTCAACCAGGATAGTCACCTGGCCGTGTGCACCTATAACAGCGTGACCCCAGCCGCCACGCGTTGTACCGACCCATCTCCCTACAATGTCAGCCTGTCCGGGCAGACTGCCCAGGCAGAAACCACCATGAACGTCGAGTTCACCCAGGAGATCACCACCCAACCACCGGAACCGGCCATTTATTTCCTCAATTCGACCGGTCGCACGGTGTACCAGTTCAGCCTGGGGTTGAATTTTGTCCGCAAAATGACCTTACGCGAAACCAGCGCGGGCCAGGTACCGGATGCGCCTGCGAGTGCATTTACCGTGACCGGCTCACGTGTGCTGGTTATGGCCTTGGGCAACCGCATTTACACCAGTGAGCTGCCCGCCCCATAGAATTTAGTCAAATTCCCCCCGAAATTGAAACGTCAGGCGAGTGCGAAGCACTCGCCTGACGTTTCAATTTCGGGGATTTTTTAACCAGTCGCGAATTTTTGGGGACGACCAGGTATTGATCACCTGGGACGGCTCGATCCAGGCCCGCCGGGCGACCGAAACGCCGTACTCACGGTTATCCAGATCGGCCGGGCTGTGGGCGTCGGTGTCGATGGTTAGCAAGATGCCCATTTGACCCGCCACGCGGGCATGGACGTCGTCCAGGTCCAGGCGTGAAGGATGGGCATTGATCTCCAGGGCTACCCCGGTCTCTTTGGCGGTCTTGAGAACGGCTTCCCAATCCAGGTCGGCCCCTTCCCGCTCGGGCAGCAGGCGCCCGCTGGGATGGCCGATGATATCCACATTGGGGTTGCGCATAGCTTTGATAAGCCGTTCGGTGACCTCTTTGCGCGGTTGGCGCAGGGCCACGTGCAGCGAGGCGATGACGATATCCAGCTCGGCAAGCACGTCATCCGGGTAGTCCAGGCTGCCGTCGGCCTTGATCTCAATTTCGGCGCCTTGCAGCAGTAGAATCTCATCCCCCAGTTCAGCCTGGAGTTTATCGATCTCTGCCCGCTGGGAGCGCAATCTCGCGGGGGTCAGGCCATTGGCAATGCCTAGCGATTGGCTGTGGTCGGTCACTGCCAGCAGGCTCAGTCCGCGCTGGCGGGCCGCGGCGGCCATTTCACGGATCGATTGGTTTCCATCGCTCCAAATGGAGTGGCTGTGCAATTCGGCTTGCAGGTCGCTGACCTGCACCAGCCGGGGCAGTTTACCCGCCTGAGCGGCCTGGATTTCGCCATTGTCTTCGCGCAGTTCGGGCGGGATCCAGTCCAACCCGAGGGCTTTATACAGCTCAGGCTCATCGCTGAAGTGCATTTCTTGATTGTTTTCGTCGGCCAGCCCATGCTCGGAAAGGGACAGTCCCTTCCGTTGGGCCAGCTCGCGCAGGTGCACATTGTGGTCCTTCGAGCCGCTGACAAACTGCCACAGGCTGCCAAAATTCTCGGCCGGCTGGATCCATAGCTGGATATTGACGCCCCCTGCCAGCTCGACGCTGGATTTGGCTTCGCCCTGGCCCAGCACTCGCAGTACCTGGGGATGGGTAGTGAAGGCTTTCATCACACTTTTGGGATCGTCGGCAGAGGCGATCAAGTCGATGTCGCCGATGGTCGAACGCCAGCGGCGCAGGCTGCCGGCGATTTCGGCGCGGGTGACGCCCGGCTGTCCGCGCAGCCAGTCCACCCACTGCAACCCGACCGGCCGGGCCGTGCCCAGCGGCAGGCGGGTGGTGCGTCGTTTGATGGCGGCAATGCCTTCGCGTACGCGCTGCTCGGACTTTTCGCCCATACCGGGTAAATCGCGCAGCTTGCCCTCATCGAGGGCCTTTTCCAGTTCGTCCAGGCTGGTCACCCCGACCTTTTTCCAAAACAGAGCGGCTTTTTTGGGGCCCACATCGGGAATTTTGAGCAGTTCCAGCAGGGTGGGCGGCACTTCCTGTTCCAGGCGTTCCAGGAAACCCAGTTTGCCGGTGTTCAGCAGCTCGTCGATCTTCTCGGCGATGGCTTTCCCTACGCCGGGGATTTCGGTCAATGTCCCTTCAGCCTGGTAAAGCGCTGCCTCGCGCCCCAGGGTGCGCAGGTTTTCCGCAGCCCGGCGATAGGCAATCGTCTTATAAACGACCTCTCCGTTGATCTCGAGCAGGTCGGCAATCTTATCGAACGTAGCGGCTAAGGCAGCGTTGTCCATACAGGAATATTATACCCTGGGAGGCACGGAGAAGAAGAATATTCACCGCGGAGGCGCAGAGGACGCAGAGAAGAAAAATGGCTAAAAAAGCTAAAAAGCTAGAGGAAGAAATTAACCGCGGAGGCGCAGAGGACGCAGAGAAGAAAAATGGCTAAAAAAGCTAAAAAGCTAGAGGAAGAAATTAACCGCGGAGGCGCAGAGGACGCGGAGAAGAAAAAAAGCTAAAAAAGCTAAAAAGCTAGAGGAAGAAATTAACCGCGGAGGCGCAGAGGACGCGGAGAAGAAAAAAAGCTAAAAAAGCTAAAAAGCTAGAGGAAGAAATTAACCGCGGAGGCGCAGAGGACGCGGAGAAGAAAAAAAGCTAAAAAAGCTAAAAAGCTGGAGGAAGAAATTAACCACGGAGCACACAGAGTTCACAGAGAAAAGAAAGAGAAGAAGAGGAACTACTATTGAAAGAAAGATGGCCCAATGTTGATCGGCCCGGTCCCTCGCAAACCTCGGCCGAGGTCGCTGCGATCTCAATCGCCGCACTTAGCCCCTCTCCCGTTTCTGGGAGAGGGGTTGGGGTGAGGGCGAAACGCCGTAAAGGTACAGCGCTGGCCAATGCAAGATTGCCTGTCGCGGGATGGTGGGTTACGGGCAAGGTTTGGTTTGGGATATATAACCTTTGTTCGCTAGCGTAGTTTATGAGCCCTGCACCCACTCTACAGCGCTATGCAGAAGGAAAACTACAGAAGAACGGAGGTTGAAGAAAAAAACCACAGCGTGAACGCTGTGGTTTTTTTTTCTTTTTTTGTAACTGCACAGGCAAGTGCGCAAGGCGAGGGTGTTTTTATTATTTTTTGTGCGCTTCGCGCACAAAAAATAATAAAAACACCCTAAACCTCTGCAGTAGCTAAGTAGTTACCTTTTTTTTATTCCTTACATCAAGCTCAACGGGATGGGGGTAAACAAGAGCAGGAATAACACCAGGGCCACAGCGGCCAGCACTTTACGCTTACCGTCCAGTTGGGTGATCTGGTCGAGCGGTTCGGCGTAAACACGGCCGAAGAGGAGGACCAAGACCGCCCATAACCACCAGCCTGGCCAGAGGAAGCCCAGGGCGACCAGCGCGACCAGGATGACCAGCAGTGCCCGGCGGGCATTCTTGACTCCAAAGAGGGTATAAAACAAATGGCCGCCGTCCAATTGCCCGGCCGGGATCAAATTCAGCGAAGTGATCAGCAGTCCACCCCAGCCGGCCCAGGCAACCGGACTGATGTTGACGTCTAGCCCGCCGTAAGGCAGCGGTAAGCCGGTGAAGAAGTAGCGGATCCAGTACAAGGCCGGCGCAAGGCCGCCGTAACTCAGCGGGGCCGGCAATAATTTGCCAAAAACCAGCCACTTAGCGGCCAGGTAAAGAATCGAATTACCTTCCATTTGAAGCGGACCCAATCCGCTTGCCGCAGCCCCGGCCGGCAAAACGCTGACCGTGGAGATCGATAGCCCGTACAACAACACCGGGATGGCCACAACCAATCCGGCCAGCGGTCCGGCAATGGCGATATCCATCAGAATGCGCCGGTTACGCGGCACTTCTTTCATATTGATAAACGCGCCTAACGTGCCAAAGGGGCTGATGGGGTAAGGCAAAGGCAGCAGGTAAGGCAAGCTGACCATGGTCTTGTGGTAGCGCCCGGCCAGGTAATGGCCAAACTCGTGGGCTAACAGGATGCCCAGCATGCTGACCGTAAACGGCCAGCCCAGGCTGATAATGGCCCAGACGATCGCCAGGAAGCCGGAAGGCATACTGGTCATACTCATGATCCCGCCGGTGAAGAGCACGCTGAGGACGGTCAAGATGAAGAAGATCAGGTTAACCCGCGGGTTAGCCGGCTTGGGGTTTTGCACCCCATCCATCAGGATGACTGTCTGGCGGCCATTTTCAACGCGGAATAAGGGGGTAATGCCCTGGGGACGAAGTTGTTCGGCAATGCGGTCGTAGGCTTCGACCGAGTCGATCAGCAGGCGGCCGTGGTAGCGCACCAGGTAGCCGTCCTTGTTACTGCCATTCGTCGTATCTTCGATAGAAAAAACGCGCCGGACGATTGTATCCAGGCGGTCTAACTTTAAACCGGTTTCATCCATGATTAACATCCTGCTCGATATTGCGAACGCCGTCCGGACGACATTGGGCAAAAGAGCCCGCCCGATAAGCCCGCTCAATCGATTAAGCATACTCTACCGGATGGCATTCGTCAAATTTTCTTGATGGGAGGGCGTTGAAAAACAGCCTGTCCTTTAAAATTTTGGGTATATATGGTGGGGCGGCGAAGCCGCTCCACCATATATACCCAAAAATTTTTCAACACTACTCACAGGTGTATACGAATCACAAGAAATTGGCCCGGGCCAGCTAAAAAATTCCCGGCAGCCAGGCGCTTAGAACCGGTCGAACAGCCAGGAAGAGCAGCCCGGCCGGAATGCCGAGCAGCGTCCCGGCCAGCACATCGGAAAAATAATGCATGCGGGTGGCCACCCGTGAAAGGCTCACCAGGATGGCCCACAGAACCGCCGCGCTAGCCAAAATAGGAGATCCGGCATGAATGGCAAATACCGCCAGCATCCACGCACGCGCGGCGTGTCCGGAGGGGAAAGAATGCGGATCGGTGATGCGGTGGATAAACTCCCAATCGCCTTCGGGACGCCGGCGACGGACCAGGATTTTGATGCCCATCACCAGGGCAGCCAGGGCCACGATGGCCAGGATCAAGAAAGCCGCCCAGGCCCGGCTGAGCGGAGCCAGCAGCCACAGGCCGGCCAGGCCGGTCACCCAGAACCATAAATCGCCGCTGTGCGCCAGAAAAGCAACCGCCTTCCAGCCCGGCGAAACTTCCGGGGAGCGCTGCACAGCCTCCGACAGGCGCATGTCCAGATTCAACAGGTTTTGGAACAAGTCCCCGCGTTGATTTCCCCGGACGGCGGGCTGTTCGAGCTTTTCTCGAGATTGCATCTCTTCCACAGCAGGGCAGTATACCTTAATTGCAGGGTTTGGGTCAACTGAGCAGGGTGGATTAGAGTTGGATAAATGTAGTGGGGTGGCAAAGCCACCCCACTACATTTATCCAACTCTAAAATGGCCGCCGGTCTCCCCTAACTCCGGCGGCCATGAAGCTTAATGGGATATGCGATTTCTACCGCAGGACCAACGGCAGAAAGATATTTCCCACCGAGTTGCCATATCGCCAGATCTCGCCACCATTGGCAAAATTGTGAGTTCCCACATAAAGGGCACCTTTGAAGACACCGGTGCTATTGCCCCAATCCATTTGGCTGTTATTGCTGTCGCCAAACCCACCCGGGGCAATTTTTTCGAATTGGGATCCGTCTTTGGTCTGGTAAATTTGTAAACCAGCAATGTCATTCTCAATTAGCAAGTAGAGACGATTACCAACCACTTTTAAAGCACAGGCGTGGTTGGAATCAACCTCATCAAATCCATCTGTGACCACCGTTTCCCAATGGGTGCCGTCGGGTGTGCGTTGTACCTCGATACCGTCGTTGTTGATCCCTAATCCGGCGTAGAGGTATCCATTGAACGCTTCCAGTGCTGTAACGGCCATATTTTCGCTATTTCCAAGCCCGTCGGTATTGATCGCTTCCCACGTGCTCCCGTCCGTCCGCCAGATTTGCGCTCCTGAACCGGACCAATTCGCGGTACCATAATAAAGCCAGTCGTCGAATACCTCGCTGGAGATCACCCCGACATTATTGGAGTTTCCAAAACCTGGTTCACCAAACTCAGTCCAATGCGTGCCGTCAGGAGTGCGCCAGATGTGGACGCCTTCGCTATCCGTATCCCAGACACTGGCGTATAACTGGTCACCAAAAACTTCGAATCGGTTAATTTCACCTGCAGATCCATTGAATCCACCGGAAACCAGGTTGGTCCAAGTTGTGCCGTTTGAAGTGACCCACACATCCCCGTTCTGACTTCCCAGATAAAGCAAGTCTTTGAAGTTGATCATATAACTAACGCCATTGCCCATGTTTTCCCCAACTTTTTGCCAGTTTTGCCCGTCCGAGGTACGCCAGACCTGGCCAGAATCCGGGTCACCTTCAACCTTCACACCGGCGTAAAGATAGTTCCCATAAACCACGAATGAGTTAACCTGGGTGGCGCGGCGGTCGCCAAAGCCGTTGATGTTAGCCTGCGTCCAATTATCCACACCCAGGGCGTATACCTGAATGCGGTCGTTGTTGGTGTCGGCTATGTACAGTGTGCCGTCAGCGTCCACGTCGATGCCCCAGTTGGAGGTGAGTTGGCCAGATAAGATTCCCCAGTTTCCCCCGACTGTGGTGAGGTAAGCCCCGCTCGTGTCGAAAACCTGGACCCGGTTGTTATCGCGATCGCTTACATAGACCCAATCATGCGGGCCAATGGCGACCGAAAGAGGGTTCATATGATTGAATGCGTCATCCACGATCCCGGTTTCCCCGGCGAAGGTGGCGCAATTGTAAGCCGTACCGGCCGGGACGCATTTTTGCACCCGTTTATTGTCGGTATCAGCGACGAAAACATTCCCGGCTGAATTGACTGCCACGCCGGATGGGTTGGTGAAGTGAGCGTTGTCTGTATCGCTCATACCGGTGACGCCCAGGGTGGCCTTGTAAGCCAGGTTGGAGGAGAAAACCTGAATCCGCTGGTTGAACTTGTCCACCACGAGAATATCCTGGTTGAGCGGTGAAATAGCCACGTCTGTTGGATAATTGAAATGACCGTTATCGTCTCCCCCCACGTATCTTTCACCGAGATAATCGATAAGCGTTCCGTTAGCCGAATAAATCCGCACATCATTATTGGATGTATCCGCCAGGAAAATCCGCCCCAGACTGTCCTGAACGGCATTACCCTCGGGATAATTGAGCGAATCGTCCAGCCAGGAAATCCCCGCAGTGCCTTTTGTCCATTGTTGATTCATGTTGGAATCATATTTGATCAGCCGGCTGCCGCTGTTTTCAACGACTAAAAGTCCACCATCATTGGTTTTTTGTACACCGGCCGGCCAGTTCAAGTGGCTATCGTCCACAGCGTAGGGTTCGCCGGTCGTGCCATAGGTTTTCTGGTACACGCCTTCGATATCAAACACCTGGACGCGGAAGTTGTCCCATTCGGCCACGTAAACCTGGCCGGACGAATCGACGGCCACGTCCATCGGATAATCCAGATGGTCGTTGTCGTCGCCCGGTTCTCCCGCTACACCGGCGAAATTTGCGCAAGTGGCGGTATCCAAATCGCAACTCAAAACCCGGTGACCACCCCCATCCGCCAGGTACATAATATTTCCGGAAATAGCCATACCCGATGGGGCACTCAAATGATTCGGGTCCAGGCCACTTTCTCCGGTGACGCCAAAGAAAGTCTCGCAGGTCCATTCGGTGCTATACGTACAGCGTTGGATCCGAAAATTTCCTTGATCCGAAACATACAGGCGGCCGGAACTATCGAAGGCCAGGTTGCGCGGCCAGTTGAAGCCCAGGTTGTCGGTATGGGTCACTCCCGTTTCGCCGATCGTGTCCACATAGGCGGGTGTCTCCCCCGAGACGTCGTAGATCTGGATGCGCTGGTTGCCCGAATCGGCCACGTACATCAGGCCGGCGCTATCGAAAGCAACGTCGCGTGGCGAATTGAAACGGTCATTATCACTCCCGCCATTCCAGGGATCGGTTTCAGGAAAGATTTGAATCAGGTTGCCATCCGGGTCGAATTCTTTGATCGCCGGCTCGATTACCACCCAAATATTCCCGTCCGCATCTACCGCCATATTTCGGGGGGCATAAAGAAAATTGTCATGATGATAGCCTGCACCCACCTGGCCAATGGCCAGGTTTTGATTTCCCTCCGAGTCATAACGCAGAACCCGGTCGGCGTTGATCTCGGCTACATATAAATTGTCGCTGCCATCCACGAATAACCCGGCCGGGGTATTCAGATGGTCTCCATCGACGGGATATGGTTCACCGGTGATTCCATAGGTAGCGACGTAGCGATAACTTACGCCGCTTTCTCCCAGGGCAAGGGACTGTGTCGATGCCTGGTCGGTATATGCAGACACTTCGTTAGTATTCACGGTTGGGCCCGCCAGGGCCAAAGTAGGTCGGCTTGCAACAAACAGCGCACCGATCAAGGCAAAAGACAAATACAAATTGATCCACTTTTTCATGATGATAGAGTTGCTCCTTGTCTTGGCTTCGTGCCTGGAAAATAGAAGTTTGGAAATCACAAATCCAGGTTTCCCCTGTGCTATGCCTGGAGATCGAAGAATTGTTTTGGGTTTGTTGACAGTGGGAGATTTGTTATCCGCCTTATCACAGTTCGAACTGGTCTTTATTTTCTAAAGCTTTTATCCTGTGGTCCGTAAGGTATGGAATTCCTCTTGTCCTGGGCTTAGGTTAGCTTAAGGCTATGATAAAATTGGATCAACCGAAGCGAACTACAAATTTGCGCCGAATTAACTACAAAAAATGAAAACCTGGAATAACTAATCAAACTTTTGTTTAGAAGCCCCCGAGAACGCGTTAAATGCGGGTTTCTTACTCAATAGTTTGAGTAATTGCAGCCGCTATAAAAGCTATATTTCCGCTGGTGTAGGTAAAAAATATCGCCGGCCAATTTGTGAATATTTCTACATTGAGCTAAGGGTGGACACATGGCACGATCGAACCGGTTTGAGGACCTGTTAACCGAGGGAATCCTGGCCATTCAACAGGTCGAATTGAAGCAAGGGAAGAAAAAAATAGCTGATATCGAGGACGAGCTGGGCCGAACCATCGGCCGCCAGGCTTCGACAATTACGTGGTTCCGCAAAGGCCATATTCCCCAGACGGAGGCTGAGCTTTCTGGGTTGGCCTCCGAGCTTTACACTCGCGGGAAATTGGATGCGGGCTGGGTGGAGGCATTTATATGCTCGACCGGGAGACCAGATTGGCAAGATATTCTCGATCGGATCTTGCCGCCTGAAATCCGGCCAGGGTGGCCTGTCTACCGGTGAAGCGCAAGGAGGCATACGTGACCCGGAAACCACAGGCCGTTTTTCGCCCGAATCTCGATCAAATAAGAATCGCCCAATAAACTGGAAGTTGGTGGGGGTAATTGCCCTGGAAGCGCTGGCCATTTTGATATTTGTGTTCTTCCTGGACATTTATCGCCCAGGAACGGGCAATTCATCCGGAAAGATGGCAACAGGACTTCAGTCAACCGAAACCGGCACACCTGTGGCTTCGCCGACCGCATTACCGGCTACGCCAATGGAAACGATGCCGGCCACTGCTACGGCCAGTGAGCTTCCGGTCTTGCTGTCCGAGGATTTCGAAGATGGTAAATTTCAGAAAGCCGGCTATATCTACGGCGATTGGCAAATTGTGCCCGACGAGACCGGTAATTCCATCTATGACATGGACAACTCCCAACAAAAGGGCTTTCCTAGTATAGATTTTTCAACTCCGCGATCCAGTGATTTCAGTTTCAGATTTCGGATGAGAATGCTGGATTCAGGTACAGGTTGGACAGTGGTGGAGTTCAGGCGAACTGAGGACGGAAGTCAAAAATATGTGGTTTCGATTCAGATGGACAACGTCAGCCTGTACTATACGGATACTGGCTATAACTGGACAAGCATCACAACCCGTGCGTATCCATTATCCACTGACGACTGGCACCAGGTTCAAATCGATGCCCGCGGATCGGAAATTAAAGTTACAGTCGATGACTACGTCGTGATCAACACAGACGACACGCGGTATACGAGCGGCTTTTTCAACATACAGGTGGGAGATTATTCGCATGTTCAATTTGATGATTTCCAGATCTTGTCGCTAACAGGTGGAAAATAGTTTGCTTGCATTGTTATGCAGGAATAAAAATTGAGGCAACTACTTGGGCTCCTGTTAAAAAGTCCTCGAATATTTTACAAGCCACATTGTAGTGGCTGACCAAAGCCCCGCAATCCGTTTATGTAATGCCTTTATAATTGCATAGATTGAGGTCATCCTTAAAATAATTCCATTGATTGGGTATAGTCTTTTCTCGAAAAGGGAAATATCAGCAAAAGAAAACCATGAGTTCAAAAAAAGCCCATTTTTACCAAAGAGAATCTTCAATCCGACGATTGATTAAACGCAGCAGGGAATTTAAGTTCCAGGCAATCCCCTGGAAAATCTACAACAGTTTCTATAAACGGTGGATCCAGTATCAAGATCAACATGGCCTTTATTCTTATTCTCGTTGGCTGCGTCGGTCCCAGTGTAATTGGGCAAATAAGTCGCGGAAAATTGAATTAGTTGAGGCCTCACAATCTGCAGTAATAAATATTGTGATCATTAGTGATCAGGTCAAGCCGATTATTTCAACTCTGCGGTCTATAAATGGCCAGAATTATTCTAATTGGGAAGCGTTAATTATCAGCGAGCAAGAAAATTCATTACCGGTGGACATAGCACAAGATAAACGTATCCGTTTTTTTTCCGAATTACCTTCTGCTTTAGCGCAACATGGGGGAGGTGAAGATTGGGTGCTTTTTTCTCGCGCCGGAGATTCGTTTTCCCCTGACCTGTTTCGTATCGTTGCGAATGAGCAGAATGCAGATGTTGTTTATTGTGATGAAGACATTCTTGATTTATCCAACAACTCGGTTTCGCCGTGGCTGAAACCGGATTTTTCTCCCGAGTTGTTATTGTCTGTGAATTATCTGAAGAACGCTTTTTTTAAACGAAAACTCCTTCACAACTTAAGCCAAAAGGATATTTCTGAGGAATATCCGGGCGTGGACGATTTGGTCTTTACCGGAATTGAAAATGCGAGTGTAATCGTTCATATTTCGCAAATCCTATACCATTCCCAAATGGCAGAAAAGAATGAGCGTGAGGTTGAGAATAACCAAAGACTGATAAGCATCCGTGATCATTTATTAAGAATTGGTGAGACTGGTGCTGAAGTTGGACTTGCCGAAAATGGTGAAGTTCATATTACCTTTTCGACGGATTCACTGCCTGCTTCCATAATTATCCCAACCCGTGACAATTTAGAATGCTTAGACCAGTGTATTTCTTCAATACTGGAACGAACGCGATATTCGAATTTCGAGATCGTCCTTCTAGACACGGGCAGCATTAGAAAAGAGACATTCCTTTATTATGAAGGTCTGAAGAAATACACCAATATTCGCCTGTATGAGGACGCAAGGCCATTTAATTATTCGTACATTAATAATTGGGGTGCTGAATTGAGCCAAGGCGCGGTCTTGGTTTTTCTTAATAATGATGTCAAAATCATCGATGAAAACTGGCTTTTCGAATTGGCTCAATGGGCCAGTAAACCTGAGATTGGCATCGTTGGAGCCAAATTACTTTACCCAGATAGAAAAATTCAGCATGCAGGCATTGTTATGGGGATGGAAGGGCACGCAAGCCATGTTTTTGGGGGAGACCCTGAATGTGCGAGTGGCATTTTTGGATCGACTGAATGGTATCGAAATTATTATGCGGTCACTGGAGCCTGTATGGCCATGCGTCGTGAACTTTTTTATACTTTAGGTGGTTTTGATGTTGACTATAAATTAGCTTTCGGCGATGTAGAACTATGTATGCGCGCGGTTGAACATGGTTATCGGGTGTTGTACAATCCCTTCGCCCGTTTGATTCATTATGAAGGGAAATCCCGGGCGAATTTTATTCCGAAAGAAGACATTCAGGTTGCCGGTCGTCGATTTCGGAAAGTTGTGCAAAATGGCGATCCTTATTTCAATGCTAACCTGTCTCTTGCAGTTCGAACGCCCACTTTACGCCGGTCAGGTGAAGAAAATCCTCTTGCACGATTAGAAAAGATCATGCGCTGGTCGTAGAAATTACTCGTTTGGGCTTTGGAAAAGCCCCTGGTAATTACTCGGGCCCTTATTATGTAGTTCTTCTGGTTGAGAGGGTTACGGGGCTTTTACGCAATAGCCTGAACAATTAATGGTGTGGATTATTAAGAGTTTGCCCTTAGGGAATTATAATTATTTCGGTGAGTAAATGGAAAATATTAGACAAACGCAAAGTGATTACAGGGTTCTATACATAAGTGGGGTTCGTGGTGATACGCGTCGTTACAGGACAATTCATCCATTTGAACAACTCAAGTTAATTAGAATTCGTGTAGATAATACTTTTCTTGCTAATCCATTACTACTTAATCAAATAGCCCAATCTGACCTGGTTATTTTTCACCGGACGCCCCTGGACCGATTTGTCAGAAGATTAGTCGATCAAATCATTGCCCAGGATGGCTTGATTCTGGTCGATGTGGATGATCTGGTTTTCGAACCGTCTGCGTTTCAGTGGATTAACAGCCCAGACTTTCAGGATCCAATTCGAGTGCGATTGTATCAAGATGAAATGCAACGGTATCGCCAGATGTTGGTTTATAGCCAGGCGGTGATCGCCTCTACAGAGTTTCTTGCTGATCGGGTGCAAAAAACAGGGAAACCGGCCTTTGTGCATAGAAATGCTTTTTCCCTAGAGATGCTGCAGCAAGCTGAATGTGTCTGGAAAGTTACGCCATCCTCGTCGGAAAGGGTTGTTTTAGGTTATGCGAGTGGCACACCAACTCATGACAAAGATTTTGAGGTTGTAAAGCCAGCCATTTTGAAAATCATGAAGCATTATCCTAATGTGGAATTACATTTGTTAGGATCATTAAATCCCGGAACTGGATGGGAGGAATTGGAAACACGAATCCATAGATTTCCATTAGTTCCGTGGCGTGAACTTCCGGGACTATTAACAAATTTCGATATCAACCTGGCTCCTTTGGTCACTAATAATCCGTTTTCCCAATCGAAAAGCGAGATCAAATGGATGGAGGCTGGCCTGGTTCGAGTTCCAACTGTAGCCAGTCCAACGCAGGCTTTTATGCAAGCTATTCAACCTGGTGTTAATGGGATGTTGGCGGAGAATGTAGATGAATGGGAGGAAACTTTAGAGCAATTAATCCAGGTTCCAGAATTACGAAATAGTATAGGGCAAAAAGTATACATGGATGTGATCGAACAATACCATCCTTTTGTTCGTGCCAGGCAGTTAGTCAATACATTTAATAAAATTGGTTGTCTTGTGGGAAATGGGAATCTTTTTGAAGATCCTCTTGAAATAAAGGATGCGTTTCAGCTGCCGGATGCCGACCTGAATGTAGATTATTCGGCTTGGGAAATTCATCCTACGCTACGTGAAATGGCGTTTTACTCGTTGCGCCATCGCGGTATAAAAATTCTTCTTCAACAGGTCTGGGTTTTTATTCGTAGGTGGTTATCCCCTCTTATACCATATCGTAAAACTCCCCGTCGAGAATCATTAAGTGCATAACCCAAAATCCTGGTGTAGCCAGTTTATAGAGAACGATTAAGGCGCCGCCGATGATTTCATTTTGCATTGTATCGTATAACACTTGTGAAATATTGCGTGATTGTCTTCTATCGTTGCGCGAAAACGCTCCTGGTCAACCTTATGAAATTATTGTGGTAGATAATCATTCAGAAGATGGAACATCTGAAATGATCACACGAGACTTTCCTTGGGTTAAATTGATCCTTAACATAAAGAACCTCGGATATACCGCTCCAATGAACCAGGCATTAAAAGAAGCAAGCGGCGAATATCTTGTACAGCTCAACCCGGATACGCTGGTTTTGCCAGGAACTTTTGATACATTGGTTACATTTTTGGGTAGTCATCCAAAAGTTGGGATAGTTACACCCAAAGTATTGAATAGAGATGGTACTCTGCAAAAACAATGTCGAAGGAGTGAGGCGCGTCCTTGGGATACCATAGCCTATTTTCTTGCACTCAGGCGATTAAACCCAAGCAGCAAATTTTTTAACGGCTATCTTAAAGGTTACTTTGAAGAGAATGAAATTCACCCTGTGGAAGCAGTTTCTGGCTCTTGCATGGTAATTCGTCGTGAAGTGATTGAACAAATTGGATTTTTAGACGAAATGTTCTATGCCTATCAAGAGGATTCGGATTTCTGTTTTCGAGCACGGCGTGCGGAATGGGAGATTTATTATGTGCCGACCGCTCAAATTATCCATTTTGGCGGGCAAGGCGGATCACAAGTGCAGCTATCAAAATCCATCATTACTTGGCACAAATCGTATTTTCTGTATTATCGTAAAAATTTAGCAAGGGATTATCCGTTTTTCTTTAATTGGCTTTTTTATGGGGTCATGGGGGTTAAACTGATATTTGCATTACTTTCTGCTAGATTAACGCTTCGTAGGTTCGTCGGCTCGCCAAAACCATAAGCAGGTGAACGCAGTTCGTCAAAACAATTGTTCATATAACTAAAGTAAAGTGGATTCAAATTGTTCTCAATAAATCGATGAGTGGATGATGGCTTAATCCTTACCAAACTCCCTGTCCTGCCCCAGGTAAAAATCGCTATAATTAAATTGTCCTGTAGATATTATAACCTGGCCAATTGAGTTCTTTAGTTTTTTCCATTCCATCGAACGCCAGTTTTGGCCCGGTTCTAAAACTGGCCGGTCTGTAGAGCCGGGTCAGTTCCTCGAATTATCTGAAGAATTGGTTCTTGTTTGAGGCTGCTTGCATGTGAGCCTGAGTTATTTTCAAATTGTCAATGATAATATCCTGCATTTCCGGCAGGATGACGCTCTGCATACGGATGGAATGGTAGCCGAGGGGAACCATTCTACCCGGCAGAGCGTCCATTTTAAAAACGGTTACAGGAGCATTTTGGTATGAACTCGACCCCAACAAGTCCCGTCCGCCTGCATCCTCGTCGCTTGTTCCATCCGTCGATCAGCCTGCTGGTGGTTTTCGTGCTGGTAAGTACTGCCTGCAACTTACCTTTTTCCACCCCCAAAACTTTACCAACTGCCACAGCGGTTGTTG
Organism: uncultured Chloroflexia bacterium; assembly: GCA_963704755.1. Lineage (GTDB taxonomy): Bacteria > Chloroflexota > Anaerolineae > Anaerolineales > Anaerolineaceae > Bellilinea. Next base: position 1,570,706 of record OY969938.1, on the reverse strand, counting down.
TTCCAACGGCGGCAAGTTCGCCCACGCCAACCGGGCCGGTCGCCCCAACGGTGGTCGAAACGGACCCGCTGCCGCAAGGCGTCCTGACCCCGGATGGGGGGATCAGCCTGACCTTCGATCAGCCTATGGATCACGCATCCGTGGAGGGCGCCATCAAACTCGATCCGGCCTACCCGGGCCAGTTTGATTGGAAGGGTGACGATACGATAGAGTTTATCCCCGAACAGCCCTTCCCAACCGGTTCGAGTGTGGCCGTCTCTCTGGAAACCAGCGCGCACTCCAGCCAGGGCCTGGCCCTGCTGCACCCGCTGACCTATACTTTTCAAACTGCCGGCAGCCTGAAGGTAACCCAGCAACTGCCGGAGCCAAATGCAGCCGATGTCGACCCGGCCTCCAAGATTGTGGTGACCTTCAACCGCGCCGTGGTGGCGTTGGGAGATGACACCGCCAACCAGGCGGCGCCTATCAGTATCGACCCGGCAGTAAAGGGCCAGGGCAAATGGGTCAACACGAGTACCTATGAATTCAGCGCACAGCCTTCCCTGGCGGGTGGCCAGACGTACACCGTTTCGGTCAACCCGGATCTGTTATCCGTGGATGGGGCCGCCCTGGCCGATGGCCAAACGCTCGACTGGAGCTTTAGCACGGCCCTGCCGGCCGTGACCGGCATCGATCCCACCGCAGATGCGGATATTTACCTGGACGCTGCCTTCAGCCTGACCTTTAACCAGCCCATGGATACGGCCGATGTGGAGAGCAACCTGGCCCTGCTAGATGGGAATGGCAGCCCGGTCAGTAGCGCCTATACCTGGGACGCCAACAACTCGCAGGTCACGCTGACGCCCAAACAGCTCCTGAACCGTGATACAGATTACACACTGTCTATGGGATCGGCCCACACCCCGGCCGGCAGCTTGTTGACCGAAAACCTCAGCCAGGTGTACCACACCATCGCCGGGCTTTCGGTGCAAAGCACTAACCCGTCCGCAGGGTCGGTCTTTCAAACCTATAGCGATTACGGCTTCATTACCATTCAGTTGACCGCGCCGCTGGCAGACGCCCAGGACCTGGGTAAACTGGTCCGCTTCGATCCCAAGCCGGCCAACCTCAATATTTCCGGTGACTTCCCTCACGGCAATATCTTCATCTCCGGCCTGTTCCTGGCGGCTACTGATTACACGCTCACCCTCGATGCAGGCCTGAAAGATACGTTTGGCGACAGTCTCGGCCAGGACTACCAACAGACCTTTCGAGCATCCAACGATCAGCCGGCCCTGACCACCCCTTCCCTATCGGGCAGCGCCGATCTGTACGCCGTACCGGGCAGCAGTTCGATCCAAAGCTACGTGACCAACCTGGACACGCTGACCATCCGGCAAACCCGCTTGACCCTCGAACAATATCTGCAAACCCTCGATCCAAACTCTTACCAGCAAACTTTCTCCCCCGACCGCAGTTGGACCCAATCGCTGAGCCTGCCGGCCAACCAGACCACACCGGTCACGATCGACCTCAACCCGAACGGCAGCGGACTCGAGCCGGGCATTTACGCCTACACGTTCACTTCTCCGCAACTGGGCGGCGACAGCAACGCAACCAACACCCGCATCCTGGTCAGCCCGGTGCAGTTGACCCTCAAGCAAAGCCAGGATAAGGTCCTGGTGTGGGCGACCAATGTCGCCAATAAGAGCGTTGTAGCCGGCCGGCCGGTCGCCCTATACGATACCAAGGATACCTTGCTGGGCCAGGCGACCACCGACTCGGATGGCCTGGCGACGATCGATTTGCCGGCTGCGCTCGACCCTTACCAGACCCTGGTCGCCGTACTGGGCACCCCGGGCGATGCGGACTATACGGTGGTGAACGGCCAGTGGAACAGCGGCATTTCGCCCTGGAACTTCAGTTTGCCGTACAACCCCACCCCGCAGGATACCAAGATCTACCTGTATACTGACCGGCCGATCTACCAACCCGGCCAGACGGTGTACTATCGCGGCGTGCTGCGCAAAAACGACGATACGCGTTACCAGCCTTTCACCGATCAGGACTTTACCCTGCAAATCCACGGCGGTTACGAAGAAGAAACAGGCCTGACGCCGCTGCTGGATACCAAGACTTTGCCGGTCTCTCCGTACGGCACGATCCAGGGAGAATTTACCCTGCCGGCCGATGCGCGGCCAGGTACGTATAGTATTGCTCCGGAAAACGATTATGAGAACGAGTTTACGTTCATCGTGGCTGACTATCGCAAACCGGAGATCGACTTGCAGGTTAATTTCGGCCAATCCGACTATCAGGCCGGACAAGATGTGTCCGTGGAAGTGGATGCGAATTATTTCTTCGGTGGCGCGGCCAGCGATGTGCCGATCAACTGGGCCCTCTATGGCCAGAATTATTACTTCGATATTCCCGGCGGCTACATCACCGGGCCGGTGGATACTTCCTGGCTCGAGCCGAACTGGTACAACATTGGCCTGAGCCCCTTGGGCAAGTACCTGCAGGGCGCCAGCGCCAAGACCGGCGCGGACGGTAAACTGCAACTATCTTTTTCGGCCGCCGAATTGAAAACCTTGCTGGATACCTCCGGCGCGACGACTCTCACCCTGGAAGCGACCATCTCCGATGAAAGCAACCAGCCGGTCAGCCAGCACGGACAGGCTACGCTGCACCCGGCGAATTTTTATGCCGGCGTTCGCCCGAGCAGTTGGTCCACCATTGCCGGCAGCCCGATCGATTACGCTGTTCAGACCGTGGATTGGGACGGTAAATCCATCGGCAATCTTTCGCTCAGCGCTTCCTTCGACAAGATCGAGTGGCAGCAGGATTGGACCAATTCCAGCCTGGGCGGCGTGGACTACCAGCAGATCGTTACCCCGGTGAGCAGCGCCAACTTTACCACAGGCGCAGATGGCCGCGCCAACCTGGAGTTCACACCTCCCGATCCGGGCATCTATCGCTTGCAAATCAGTGGCAATGGGGCCTTAACTCAGGACCTGCTGTGGGTTAGCGGACCCGGCAGTGCACCCTGGCCGGCCTTGCCGGACCAGCACCTTGAACTGGAGGCTGACCAACAGCAATACCAGGTCGGCCAGACCGCTCAGATTTTCCTGCCGAACCCGTTCAGCGGTTCGGCGCTGGCTCTGGTTACCATCGAGCGGGGGGAAGTTCTGCGCAGTCAGGTCATCACCATCAGCGGAAGCAACTACCCGTTGGCAGTCCCGATCCAGAATGAAGATGCCCCCAACGTGTTTGTTTCGGTTACCCTTTTAGGGATGTCCGACGCGGGTACACCGGATTTCCGCCAGGGTTATGTGGAATTGAATGTGGATCCATCTTTCCTGGAACTGCAAGTCAGTGTTACCCCCGCCTCCGACCCAATGCAGCCCGGCCAGAATGCCAGCTTCGATATTCAAGTGAAAGACCCGCTGGGTAACCCGGTGCAGGGCGAGTTCAGTTTCGCCGCCGTGGATAAAGCCATCTATGCCCTGGCGGATGACAACGCCAAGGACATCCGCGATGCATTCTATGGGGAACAGTCCTTGAGTGTGTCCACCAGCACGTCCTTAGCGGCGTCTATTGGCCGGTTGGTGGCCCAACCACCAGGATTAGGCGGGGGCGGTGGAGGCGGTGCGCCAATCGTAACTTCACCCGGCCTGCGCCAGAATTTCGAGGATACCGCTTACTGGAACGGCTCGTTCGAGACCGACGCGAGCGGCAAGGCGACCATCCAGTTTCCCTTGCCGGATAACCTGACCACCTGGGTGGTCACTGTTCGCGGGCTGACCCGCGATGCGCTGGTCGGCCAGGCCAAAACTGAGCTGACCGTTACCAAGAGCCTGATCGTCCGTCCGGTGGCGCCCCAGTTCCTGGTGGCCGGCGACCGGGTCCAGTTAGGTGCGGTGGTCAACAACAATTCGGCCAACCCGTTGAGTGTCACGGTGGGCATCCAGGCTGCCGGGGTCCAGTTGGAAGATTCCTCCCAGGCTACCCAGGTGGTCCAGGTGGCTGCCAGCGGGCGACAGCGGGTCAACTGGTGGGTGGACGTGAGCGGCGCAGACTCGGCCTCGCTGGTCTTTTCGGCAACGGCCGGGAGCCTGTCCGATTCCTCCACACCCACCCAGGGCGACATTCCCATCTTGAGTTATGCCTCGCCGCAGTCCTTCGGTACCTCTGGCGTTTTGACCGACGCCGGGGATTACACCGAGATTGTCAGCCTGCCGCGTTCGTACACACCGACCGGCGGCAAACTGGACATCGAAATGTCCCCCAGCCTGGCCGGCGCGATTCTTTCCGGGCTGGATACACTCGATTCGGCTCCAACCGAGTTCACTGAACCGGTTTTCTCACGGCTGCAGGCCAACCTTTCGGCTTACGACCTGGTCAACCAGGTACCTCTGCAGTCGCCTGACCTGGAAACTCGCCTGCAAGCGGCCATTCGTAACGATCTCGACCGGATGACCGAACTGCAAGGTATGGATGGCGGTTGGGGTTGGTCCACTTCCGCAAAGAGCGACCTGTATCTCACCTCATACGCGCTGGTTGTGGTTGCCCGCGCTTCGGCGGACGGGTTCTTCATCGATTCGACTATGATGTCCAACGCCATTTCCGCGGTACAGGCGGACCTGGTCACTCCCGATACGAGCAGCGACGCTGCCCAGTTGGACCAATTGGCTTTCGCCTACTACGCGCTCGACCAGGTCAACGCCGGTCAAGACCTGCCCCAGGCCCTGGTCGACCTGCGCAGCAAGCTGGACCCCTGGGGGCAGGCGTTATTGGCCCTGACGCTGCACGATTCGCAGCCGGACGTTTCTAAGACCATCCTTTCCGACCTTTCTTCCAGTGCCATCCGCAGTGCTACCGGCGCTCACTGGCAGAACCAGGAAAGCGATCAGCAGAATTTCTCTACCCCGCTTTCGAATACGGCGATGGTGGTCTATGCCATGGCTGAAATCGACCCGGCCGCACCGGAGATGGCTGACGCGGTCCGCTACGTGATGGCCAGCCGCCAGGAAAACGGCGGTTGGGATTCCAGCCTGGATACCGGCTGGATCCTGGGCGCATTAACCAAAGCCGTATTGGCGACTGGTGAACTCCAGGCTGACTTCGATTATTCGGCCAGCCTGAATGGGCAAGTTCTGGCCAACGGGCAGGCCCAGGGTGTGAATTCACTTAACCCGGTGCAGGCCAGCGTACCCCTGGCGCAGTTGGCCCAGAGCGGCAACACCCTCGACTTCCAACGGGCGGCCGGAAATGGGCGCCTGTATTACCAGGCTTACCTGCAAGTTGGCCAGCCGGTCGAATCGATCCAGCCGCTCGACCGCGGCCTGACGATCAGCCGGGAATATGCCCTGGCCAGTCCGGATTGCTCTGGCGAAGATTGCCCGGCGGTGAGCAGCGTCAGTCTCAGCGACAAAAACCCGGTCGTCAACGTGCGCCTGACGGTGACGGTTCCTGAAGATATGTATTACCTGGTGGTGGAAGATAACATCCCGGCCGGGACGGAGATCGTCAACACCCAGTTGAATACCGCCCAGGTTGGGACCGGCGATACCGCTACCCCGCAATACGATCCCGAGCAGCCCCTGGGTGACGGTTGGGGCTGGTGGTATTTCAACGATCCTGGTATCTACAGTGACCACATCCGCTGGGTGGCCAGCTACGTGCCGGCCGGAACTTATGTGTTAACCTATCGCCTGACCCCCGATCAGGCCGGACAATTCCACGTACTACCTGCCCGGGCCTACCAGTACTATTTCCCCGACGTCGAAGGCCGCAGTGCAGGCGCGATGTTCGAGGTTAAGCAGCGGATGGGCAATAGCAATAACTCAAATAAAGAGTGCGGGCCTGGCCCGCACTCTTTATTTGAGTAGAAAACGCAACAACTCAAGATTTCTTTAAAAAAGTTTCCGAATTTGAGGTTTAAGCTGGGGTGAAGCCCCAGCTTAAACCTCAAATTCGGTTTTCTTATCCGATAGGCTGATAGTTGTTGGAAAACGAAGGTAAGCCGACTAAGCGTCGAGCTGATAGGTGCTAAAAATATTCTGGCAGGGGTTGCCCCAGCAGGCATGCATCTGGCGGGTAGTCAGGTCGATGGTCAGGGCCACGACCGTCTTTTCCCGGTCGAGGGGGTTGCCGTCAATGGCATGGTTGCAGATCGAATTGGGCTCGTTGATGTGGTCCTTCTGGATGGCCTGTAAGGTTTTGATGCTGTGTTTTTCGGTCAGATTGAGCAGGCGCACGGCCCGGTAATAGCGCACCCGCGTGCTGACCAGCTCGTCCGGCTCGCTCTCGATCTTGCGCATGGTCGCGTCCAGGAAGTGATTGGTGTGGACCATGCTGCCGGTTTCGGCATATTGGATGGCGAACTGGCGGGCCGAGACTTCTACCGAATAAATTTCGCCGCTTTCGTGGGCCAGCAGGTGGTTATAGCCGGCTGCCCGCTGGGGCACCAGCATACAGCGGATGGCATCGCTGATGGTGTGGGCAGCCAGGACGGCCCGCGAAACAATCACGCGCGGGATACCGATACGGCTGTCGGTTGGGTAAACCGAGTCGCAGCATTGGGCAATTCCGAAGGAATTGATGCCGATATTGGGCAGCAAGGCGCCATAGCTCATGGCTAGAAAGGGCGGTTCGTCGTCCGGGCGAGCATCCAGAATGTACACATCCGGTTCGTCTTCGGGCACCCAGTCCTCGTTGTGCGCCACCAGGACGTGCCCGTTGGCGGTGCGCTCCTGATTGACGGCCAGGCTGGTACATTTGGTCAGGTGGATGGCATCGGAAGTCACGGCCTCCATGGCATTCACCATGGCGACATCGTCGATGCTGACGTTGGCTCCCTCGGCAATTCCGCGCATTTCCTCGACATACTGCGGGTAACGCTCTTCGGCAAAGGGGACGTATTTACGCGCCTGGATCAAGGCGCCATCCCAGTCGAGCTGGAGTGTATCGTAGGCATCCGATAACAATTTCCGCGCGTTCTCGATGGAGTGACTGACGTTTACGCGTAATGATTCTCCGATAGCGCGGCCGATTTCTCGGTGGCTCCCGGAAACGTGTAATAGTGGCAGGGTTCTATTGTTCAACTGTATTGCCTCCTAAAACGCTGCCGGGCCGAGAACGGACCGCCAGCGCTGGTTGAATTTTACCAGTATATGTTCCGGCCTGCATCGGGTTGAGCCCTACGCAGGCAGGGCAATCGCATCAGGCCAATTTAGTCCCAACAGAGAGATAATTTTGAGTGTTATTGTGGGACGTAGCCCCCCAATAACACTCAAACCCCCATTCTTTGGGGAATTGCCCTCGAAAAGCAGGCAGGTTGCAATCGCCCTGCCAACGCAGGCATGGATTTCTCAAGAAAAGGTTTGTCATGGTGAACGTTAAGCCTGTTGAAAGGGTTTCAGAAAGAGCCTTTCGCAAATAAGGGTCCTCACCACGGCGATTCCCATTGAGCCAATTGTTTACATTCAGTTTATGGAATTGCTGTATGCTGGAAAAATGAGTTGCTTGAAAAGGTTGCGTTGGTTATACAGAGTGCAGTTGGAGCGGGAGAAATAGGGTAAACCGTGGGCGATTGGGGCGTGTTATAAATATAAAAATAACTGATCAGCCTTACGGGGATTCCTTGAACAGCTACAAAAAAGCGATTGCCGCGTAAGCCTTCACCCCAACCCCTCTCCCAGAAACGGGAGAGGGGCGAAGAAAGAGATCCAGCAGAGTAAAAGAGGATAGATTTATTCGATGAGCAGAATTATGATCGTGGACGATGACCCGCACATTCGGGAGTTGGCCGGGATTTTCTTGAAGGATGAAGGATTTGAAATAATCGAGGCTGCAGATGGGGTAGAAGCTCTGGCCAGGCTGGAATTGATCCGGGTGGACCTGGTCATCCTGGATATCATGATGCCCAACATGGACGGCTGGGAGTTGTGCCGCCAGTTGCGCGAGTTCTACGATTTTCCCCTATTGATGCTAACGGCCAAAGGCGAAACCAGCCAAAAGATCAAGGGCTTCGAGTTGGGCACCGATGATTACCTGGTAAAGCCCTTCGAGCCGCTGGAACTGGTCGCGCGGGTGAAGGCTTTGTTGAAGCGCTATCGAATTGCCACTACCCAGCAGGTGCAGGTAGGTGATTTGAGCATGGATCGCAAAACATTCGAGGTCACCGTCCAGGGCGAGAGCCTGACCCTGCCCTTGAAGGAATTCGAGCTGCTCTTCAAGCTGGCCAGCTACCCGGGCAAAACCTTTTCGCGCGAATCTCTGATCGAGGATATCTGGGGCTACGATTTCGAGGGCAACGAGCGCACCCTGGACGTGCATATCAACCGCCTGCGCGAGCGCTTTCCCGAAGGGCAGCACACCTTTCACATTCGCACCATCCGCGGGCTGGGCTATCGCCTGGAGGTGATCGCGTGAGACCTGTCTCGAAGTGGCGGATCGCTGCCGGGATATTCGGGGTTTTTGTTTTTCTGTTGGCCTTGGCTGTGGCGGCCTATACCCTGACAAGTTTGATCTATCGATGGTTCAACATGGTTCCAGGGGTTTTGTTCGTCCAGTTGATCAACACGGCCCTGACCTTTATTTTTTTCTTCCTGATCGCGGCGGGATTTTCAATTCGAGCGCAAAAGAGGGGCTGGGGCCAGCAGCGTGGGCCGTTGGGGCCGATCATGGATGCGTTGGAACGCATCGCCAAAGGCGACTTTTCTGTCCATGTAGAGGATAACTTTCGGGAGAACGAGCCGTTTGGCCAGTTGGTTTCCACCGTCAACAATATGGCCATGGAATTGAGCGAGATGGAGAAAATGCGCCAGGAATTCATCTCGAACGTGTCCCACGAGATCCAGTCCCCGCTGACCTCGATCCGCGGGTTCGCCCAGGCGCTGCAAAACGAGCGGGTTAATCCCGAGGAACGGGAGCATTACCTGCGGGTGATCGAAGAAGAGAGCACGCGCCTGTCGCGGATCACCGAGAACCTGCTCAAACTGGCCTCGCTGGAATCAGATCACGTGAAATTCGAACCCAAACCCTACCGTCTGGATAAGCAAATCCGCAGCCTGATTCTGGCCAGCGAGCCCCAGTGGGAAGGCAAACAAATCGAGATGGATGCTGCTCTGGACGAGGTCAGCATTACCGCCGATGAAGATTTGCTCAGCCAGGTATGGAATAACCTGATCCATAACAGCATCAAGTTCACGCCCGAAGGGGGAAAGATCAGCGTGAGCCTGGAGCGCGACGGCAGCCGGGTGGAATTCAGGATCGAAGACAGCGGGGTCGGCATTGCCGAAGAGGACCAGGCGCGCATCTTCGAACGTTTCTATAAAGCCGACAAATCGCGCACCCGCTCGAAAGAGGGCAGCGGCCTGGGCCTTTCGATTGCCCAAAAGATAATCGAGATGCACCAGGGCACCATCGCGGTCGAAAGCCGGCCGGGTGCGGGGGCCATGTTCATCGTCTCGCTGCCGCTGGAACCCGCCAATAAGTAAAGAAACCCGAATTTGAGGTGTCATGACACCTCAAATTCGGGTTTCTTTCCAACAATTTGTTTAAATTCAGTTTATATGTCCGCCGTATGATCTTCTGCGACGAAGAATTTTTGGCTGCTCTTGCCGGCAGGTGTTTTCCCTGCCGGCAACCGAGTCAGTTGAAAATCTAGCGCGTTTTCAAAGGAGCTTATTACATGAAGATTAAAGGCGTGGACTACGATTTCGGCGTTTCTTACCTGCAAGGGATCGATTCCCGGCCGGTGTTTGTGCAGGCAGAGGTCAGGCGCGAAATCGAGATCATCAAAAACGACTTGAACTGTAACGCGATCCGCTTGAATGGCCATGATCCGGAGCGGATGATGTTTGCGGCCGAATGCGCCCTGGAGCAGGGCTTGCAGGTCTGGCTTTTACCGAAATATGTGGATGCCACGGCGCAGGAAACCCTGCCTTACCTGGCGGAGTGTGCCCAGGCAGCCGAAAACCTGCGCCAGAAATCGGCGGAAGTGGTCTTTGTGGCCGGCTGCGAGTACACCTTGTTTTTAAACGGTATTCTGGAAGGCACCAACATTCTCGAGCGGCTGGGGAACCAGTCGAACTGGGAGCGGATGCGCCGGGGCGAGCATAACCAACCGTTGAACGATTTCCTGGCACAGGCGACGGCCGAAATCCGGCGCTATTTCCACGGGCCGCTGACTTATGCCTCTATCCCGCTGGAGAAAGTGGATTGGAACCCCTTCGATTATGTTGGGTTGGATCATTACCGCGAGGCCCGCAACAAAGACCGGTATGGCGAGACCGCGCAGCGTTACTGTGAATTCGGCAAACCGCTGGTGATCACCGAGTTGGGCTGCTGTGCCTACCAAGGCGCCGAAGACCAGGGCGGCCGCGGCTGGATGGTGGTGGACGCGAATGCTAATCCACCCCGGCTCAATGTTGACCTGGTCCGCGACGAAACGGTGCAGGCCAGCGAAATCGCTGACATGCTGCGGATTGTCGATTTCAGCCGGGGCCGAAGGGGCCTTCGTGTTCACCTTTACAACACCGGCGCAGCCATACAACCCTGATCCCCGTTATGACCTGGATATGGCTAACTATGGGCTGGTGAAGAATTACGTTGATCGCATGGGAACGACTTACTCCGGCCTGCCCTGGGACCCCAAAAAGGCCTTCGAGGCGGTAGCCGGCTATTACCGGATAGGCTGAGCCGTTGCGTAGAACAAATTGATTTTGAAGGGAATTAAATCATGATGGTCAGAGAAGATTTTGAAATGGTTTCAGAGGCAGAGCGCGTTTCGCTGGCTGCTTATACTGCCGGGCAGGTCACTTCGGCGGACGGTACGGTTATTGGCTACCAGAAAATTGGAAGCGGGCCGGGGTTGGTAATCCTGCACGGCGGCTTGCGTATGGCGCATCACTATATGCGCATAGGCGAGTTCCTGGCAAATGATTTCACGGTGTACATCCCGGACCGGCGCGGGCGTGGTGCCAGTGGGCCGCAGGGAGCCGATTATTGCTACACAAAGGAGATCGAGGACTTGAGCGCGATCCAGCAGAAGACCGGCGCCCGCTATGTGTTCGGGCACAGCGCCGGCGGCGCGATCGCCCTGGAAGCGGCCCAGAAGCTCGACATCGCGAAGATGGTGTTATACGAGCCGGCCGTGGGTATCCCCATGGGCTGGCTGCCCAGTTTCGAACGCGCCATGGCGAAGGGGGATTGGGCCAAATCGATCGCCATCTTTTTCAGGGCCATGCAGCTAAATTGGATGAGCAGTTTGCCGGTGTGGGCCCTGGCTGTGTTTTCGCGCATGATGGCCAATATGGATGAAGGCCAGGAAATGGTTGCGCTCCTACCGACCTTGCTGGGAGAGGTAAAGGCCTATGAACGCAGGCTCAACACAGGCCAGATGTACGAGGGTTACCGGGATATTTCCGCTGAAACCCTGCTCCTGGGAGGCGAGAAGAGCCCGGGCTACCTGTTGAATTCGCTGCAGGTGCTGGCCAGGACGATCCCTTCGGCGCAGGCTCATATTCTGCCGGGCCTGAACCACACCGCGCCGGATGATGAGGCGCCCGAGGTGGTGGCGGCCCTGGTGAAGAATTTCTTGTTGAAGTAGATGTGATTACCGGTTGGCCGGCGTTGGCGATTGAAATCACCGCTGCAAAAACATGAAAACCCACCTTCGTGGGTCTCTAACTCTTCGAGGAAGTCCGACATAATCCGGCATTCAGTGACGGGAAATCGTCTGTTGGCGAATGTTCTGTTTCGGCACAAGGTTCTGGCCTGCCGGCCGTACTCCTCACCTGGCCTCTCCCCGAAGGGGAGAGGAGTCAGGCAATGGCCTGATTGAGAGATATTCTCAAGAGTCATATCAAATCAGATTGGCCATGACACTTTTCAACCGTTTCCTGCCGGCGAGCTGGGCTTAACACCTTCTCCCTCCCAGGGAGAAGGCTGGGATGCGGGTAGATGCCGGCCCATTAATGCAAAAAACATTTTCTGGCTGTTTATATTGAATTTACATACACCTGCTAATCTGATTGCCGAAATCAATCCTTGCGTCAGTGGATGCAGGGTGAACTTATAAGGAGAAAAATTATTCATGGAAAATCGCGCAAACAGCCGGGGGCGGGGGCGCCCGGCTTTATCCAATCAAAATGAACCAGCGGTATCGCTGAAATCGGTCAACTGGAAACGACTGTTCGGTTATTTGAAGCCCTATTGGGGGCGGATGGGGCTGGCTGTTTTGGCCTTGCTGTTTTCGACGGGCGCCGGGCTGGCATTTCCGGCCATTATCGTCAAGTTACTCGATTCGGTGACGAAATCGCAAAGCTATGGCCCGCTTAACATGCTGGCGGGGGCATTGATCCTGGTCTTTTTAATACAAGCCGGGTTTACTTTCTTGCAATCCTACTTGCTGGCGTATATTGGCGAGCGGATCGTGATGGACCTGCGCACATCGCTTTACGCTCATCTGCAAGAGCTTTCGCTGGATTTTTACGCCACCCGGCGGGTGGGTGACCTGGTCTCGCGGTTATCGAATGATGTGACCCAGATGCGCACTATGCTGACCAGCAACATCACCATGCTGCTTAGCATGGTGGTAACCCTGGTCGGTTCGGTGGCTATTGTGTTGTCGATGAACGCCCGGTTCACCCTCTTTATTTTGGCTTTGATCCCGGTGTTGATTCTGGTTGCGGTGTTCTTTGGCGGCCGCATCCAGCGCTCCAGCACCCGTATTCAAGACCAGTTGGCGGACTCGACCGTGGTGGCCGAGGAAGGCTTACAGGGTGTACGCATCGTCAAGAGTTTCGGGCGGGAAAAATATGAAACCCAGCGCTATAACACCGCTATGCGCAAAACATTCCAGGCCTCGCTGAAACTGGCAGTGGACAGCTCACTCTTCCAGGGAGTGATGATGTTCCTCGGTTTTGGTTCCATCGCGGCTATCATGTGGTATGGCGGCCGCGAGGTGATCGCCGGCCGGTTGACCCTGGCCATGATCACCGGCTTTTTGATGTACGGTATCTCAATCGCCAGCAGCCTGGGTGGCCTGGGATCAGTGTTTGGCCAGGTGCGCTCGGCACTGGGCGGTGTCCGGCGGGTATTCGAGATCATGGATACCGAACCCGGTGTGCAGGATGCGCCGGATGCCGTGGCTTTACCCGAGGCGGACGGACGGATCTCCTTCGAGAATGTCTCCTTCAGTTACGATGGCGAAACACCCGTGCTGCAGAACATAAACCTGGATATCCAGGAAGGGGAAATCCTGGCCCTGGTCGGCCCGAGCGGCGCCGGCAAGAGCACCATGTTCAACCTGATCCCGCGCTTCTACGACCCCAAAGCAGGCAGCGTTCAGATCGACGGTCACGACCTGCGTTCGATTACCCAGCAGAGCCTGCGCGACCAGATGGCGATCGTCCCGCAAGAGACGATCCTGTTTGGCGGCACGATCCGCGAAAATATCCTGTACGGCAAGCTGGATGCAACCGAAGATGAAATGATCGCGGCTGCTCAGGCGGCCAACGCTCACGAATTCATTTTGGCCCTGCCTCAACAGTACGAGACTCTGGTCGGGGAGCGGGGCGCCAACCTGAGTGGCGGGCAGCGCCAGCGCATCGCCATCGCACGGGCTATTCTCAAAGACCCGCGCATTCTGCTGCTGGATGAAGCCACCAGCTCACTGGATAACGAATTGGAAGGCCTGGTGCAGGAAGCACTCGACCGGTTGATGCACGACAAGCAACGCACGACCGTCATCATCGCCCACCGCTTGAGCACCATCAAGGTCGCCCATCGCATCGCTGTGCTGGAAAACGGGCGCATCAGCGAGCTGGGCACCCACGAAGAGTTGATGGCGCTGAATGGGCTGTATGCCCGCCTGTACACCATGCAGTTCCGCAACCCCGAGGAGGAGCTGGACGCGTTTCGTTCGCCGGTGCGCGGGCCGGAGCCTGCGTTCGATGAGGATCGGGCTGTCGCTGAGAAGCCGGCCGGCCTGTTGGACGTGATCCTCGGGAGGAGTTGAGCTTTGTGGCCGGGGAAAGGGCTTGCTCCCTTTCCCCGGCCGGGAATAATGGCCAATTCAGAAATAAGCCCCACGCAGGTGGGGCTTTGTGTTTCTGTGACCGGGCCAAATCTCAGGAATGAACCCACTTTTTGGCAAGCCCGCTCCTCTCGCTTAATGTCGTTGCGAGAAGACTTCTTTTGCAGACGGAGCAATCTCAACCCTGGTTAGAATAGCGGCTTTGGAAGCCTCATTATTCGCAAGGACAATAAATGGAGTGTTGCTATCAAAACCTTCATTCTGGCAATTCAACAGTTCACACGGCACCCGACCCCCGACCAGCGACCCCTGGCACCTGACCCCTGACACCCGACCCCTGACACCCGACACTTGACACCTGAAACACCGAACCACCGACACACCGACACACCGAAACACCGAAACACCGACACACCGACACACCGAAACACCGAAACACCGAAACACCGAAACACCGAAACACTGACACACTGACACACCGAACCACCGAATCACTGACACACTGACACACCGAACCACCGAATCACTGACACACCGGTCCTCTTCTCCCCGGCACGGTCTTTTCGGATGACATCTCTCTCGTTTCACGTTACAATTAGGAGAAACGTAGGGGCGAATAACCGCACAGGATGCAAGGGTTGGCCTACCCAGGTACTGGCCATGAGGAATGAGATGAGCGATGTCCCGTCGAAACGGAAGCTGAAGATCCTGTTAATCGATGATGATCCGGATACCCGCGAACTGGTGACCATGATGGTCGAAAAAGCCGGCCATAGAATCCAGGCAACGGCTCACGGGCAGGCAGGTTTGCTGTTACTGGAGCACGAAAAGATCGATATCGTCCTGCTGGATATTATGATGCCGGATGTGGACGGCCTGAATGTGCTTACCTCAATCCGCAAAACCTCCAAAGCGCCGGTGTTGATGTTGACAGCGCTTTCGGATACAGGCATTATGCAGCAAAGCTATCTCCTGGGTGCGGACGATTATATGGTTAAGCCGTTTACCATGAATAAACTGATCGAGCGCATCGAGCGGCTTGCGCGCCAATTGCCGCCCTCGAGCGAGCCGGAGGAGCCGGCCTGGTCCAAGAATTACAAACTCGACGAGACCAACGAAATATTGGAACATGCTGGCCTGGCCATCGAGTTGACCCCCACCGAAACGCGCCTGTTCAAGCGCCTGATGCAGGATGCGTACATCGAGGTGACGACCGGGGAATTGTACTCGGCCGGCTGGGGCAGAGAGATGCTGCCCGCGCGGACGATGCAGGCCCTGGTGGATAACACCATCCGCAACATGCAAGGCAAAATCGAGGCCAACCCGGACCAGCCGCAGATCCTGCTGCATACAGAAGTCGGGTACCTGTTCAAGCCGGATTGAATTGCTTTTGGTGCTTACCCCTCTGCTGGCTCTTGAGGGGATAGCTTTTTGCAAAAAGGGTGTTTTTATTATTTTTCGCGTGCGAAGCACGCGAAAAATAATAAAAACACCCCTAATTTTCGATCTGGCCTGAGTAGTCACGAAGTATCACCAGGCGAATTGCTGCGGCTCCTCTGCATGCACACCCCCAAATACAGGCCGTCGCCACGGCGATCCCCATTAAGCCTGCTTATTTTTCTGAGTTTTGTATACAAAAAGTGATACAATTTCGAACGTTTACATTGAGGTCTCATTAATGGAAAATAATTCCTTGGTTCTTTCTCCACCATCCAGACGGTGGTTGGCTCTTATTGGCGTAGGTATGGGTGTTTTGATGGCGACCATCGACGCCAGCATCGTTAATATTTCGCTGCCAACGCTGGAATTGGTATTTCACACCAACTTCGCCACCGTGCAATGGGTCATGTTGAGCTATGTCCTGGTGGTCACATCGCTAATGCTGGGCGCTGCCCGCCTGGGGGATATGCATAACAAGAAAGTCCTCTACCTGGGCGGACTGATCCTGTTCACGATCGGCTCGTTTTTGTGCTCGGTTTCCACCGACATTTATATGCTGATTGCCTTTCGCGCTTTGCAAGGCCTGGGGGCCGTGTTTACCCAGGCGCTGGGTATGGCGATCATCACCGAAGTCTTTCCGCCTTCGGAACGCGGCCGGGCCCTGGGGTTGATGGGCAGCATCGTATCGGTGGGTATTGCCGTTGGCCCCCCGTTGGGCGGCCTGATTATCGGCCTGGCCTCGTGGCATTGGATTTTCCTGGTCAACGTGCCGATCGGGATTATTTCTACCTTCATCATTCTGCGTTTTATCCCCACCCTGCAACCCAGCCAGCCCAACCAGGTCTTCGATGGGTTGGGCGCCTCCATTATGTTCGTCACCCTGGGCCTTTATGCCCTGGCTATGACAATTGGACAATTGGAAGGGTTTGGCTCGTTCAGCATCAAACTCTTGCTGGCCGCCTCAGTGATAGGAATTGTAATTTTCCTGGCGGTTCAACGCCGGGCCAGGCAGCCGATGATCGACCTGTCCTTGTTCAATAACGTTCTTTTTAATATGAACCTGGTCATGTCTTTCCTGGTGTTCCTGGTGCTCGGCGGCATGTTTATCATCCCTTATTATCTGGAGCTGGTGTTAGGTTATTCGACGACCATGTCCGGCCTGCTGATGATGGCCGACCCGGTTTGTATGGGCCTGATCGCTCCCTTCGCCGGGGCACTTTCCGACCGCTTCGGAACCAGGGTCATCGCGTTGATCGGGTTGATCTCGGTTAGCCTGGGTGCTTATTTGATTTCTACCTACAATGTGGGCGAGACGGCCCTGGGTTTTGTGATCCGCATGGTACCCATTGGCCTGGGCATGGGTATGTTCCAGTCGCCGAACAACAGCGCAATTATGGGAGCCGTGCCCAGGGACCGCCTGTCGATCACCTCCGGGCTCCTGGCGTTGTCGCGTACGTTAGGCCAATCCACCGGCCTGCCGTTGATTGGGGCCATCTTTGCGGCCAACGTGCTGGTATTTGCCGGACTGCCGAGTAGCACCGACATTACCACGGCCAGCCCGGAAGCGCTGGTCGCCGGGATTCACAATACTTTTCAGATTGCAGCGCTGGTCATTTTGGCTTCCACTTTGATTGCGGTCGCAGCGATCCTGATCGACCAACGCCGCAAGAGCCATTCGAAACAACTCGAAGCCGAGCCAGCCGCGGAATCATAGACCTGCTTTTTGCCATGATCAGTAGAGCATAGGGCGGAAGCCGTTGGAGTATCTTTGGAAAATACGACTGCGCAGAACTCACCTGAAATATTGATAGAAGCACCTCAACCGGCCAATTCATTCAATACCGGCCTGGTAGCCACAATCGCTGCGGGCCACGGCCTGCACGATACTTTCACCGCGTTCTTGCCGCCGTTGCTGCCGGTGTTGATCGAAAAGTTTGGCCTGGCAAAAATGCAAGCCGGGCTTTTGTCCGTCTTTATCCAGGCGCCTTCCCTGTTACAGCCGTTCATCGGCTACGCAGCCGACCGCAAGGCCCTGCGGGTTTTCGTGGCTGCCACCCCGGCGATTTCGGCTATCGCCATGAGTTTTATCGGCGTGGCGCCGTCGTATATCCTGGTGGCCTTGTTCTTGTTGGTAGCCGGCTTCAGTTCGGCCGTGCTGCACTCCACCGGGCCGGTGCTGGCCGGGCGCCTGTCTGGCGATCGCCTGGGGCTGGGAATGAGCTTCTGGATGGTGGGCGGTGAGATCGGCCGGACCATTGGCCCGATCATCATCGTGAACGCCATTACTTACCTGGGACCCGATCGTACCCCGCTGATCTCGATCCTGGGCGTTATCATTTCGATAATGTTGTATATCCAGTTGGGCAAGGTGCGCGAGGTAAAACCGCAGAACGGCCTGGATATGCCCTGGGGTGAAGCACTCCGGAAAATGTGGCCGGTAATCCTCCCGGTGGCCGGCTATTTATTTGCCCGTTCGTTTGCCAACGCCTGCGTCGGCACATTTTTGCCTACTTACCTGACCGAGAAAGGCGCCAGCCTGGTGTTGGCCGGAGTTTCCCTGTCGGTCATGGAGGCGGCCGGGGTGGTGGGGGCTTTCCTGGGCGGCAGCCTTTCGGATCGCCTGGGTCGCCGGCCGGTGCTGGCCTTTTCGGTCGCTTTTACGGCGCTGTTCATTTTCCTGCTGCTGATCTCGAATGGTTGGGTGCAATACCCTATTTTACTGGGGTTGGGTTTTGCCCTGTTGTGCTCCCCACCGGCATTGATGGCAATCGTTCAGGAGAGCTACCCTGAAAACCGGGCCCTGGCGAACGGCATTTTCATGGCCATCAGTTTCCTCAGCCAGACCATCTCGGCCGTTTCGGTCGGGCGCGTTGCCGACCTGTTCAGTATGCACTACGCCTATTTGGTCAGCAGTATTGTCATTTTAGCCGGTTTATTCTTTATAATTCGCTTACCGGAAAAAAGAAAAGCTGTCGCGTAAAAACGCACAGGTTTTTTCCGGCGCCGGCGTTTCCGTGCGCCTGTCCTGAGTCGCGGGACCTGGGTTGCAATTGAGGTTTCGTAACTGCTCAGCCTATCAGGTAAGAAAACCGAATTTGAGGTGTTTGCGGGGGCTTCGCCCCCGCAAACACCTCAAATTCGGGAAATTTCTAACATAAGCCTGAGTAGTTACGAGGTTTCAAAATAATTTCGGGCATGCAACGAGAGCCCATTCCTTATAGCGCCATTCCGGCGCACATGGTTCGGTTTTAGGAGGTATTTTCCAATGATTGAAGTACATGGTTTCGAACTGCTGCAAGACCGGCAGATTGCTGAATTAAAAACGCGTGTCCGCCGGTGGCGGCATATCCGTACCGGGGCTGAGTTATTAAGCCTGGAAAATGAGGACGAAAACAAGACCTTCGGAATCACTTTCCGCACGCCGCCGCCGGATTCGACCGGCGTGGCCCACATCATGGAGCATTCCGTGCTGTGTGGGTCCGAGAAATACCCGGTCAAAGAGCCGTTCGTGGAGCTGATCAAGGGCTCTTTGAATACCTTTTTGAACGCGTTTACCTTTCCGGACAAGACCTGCTATCCCGTGGCCAGCGCCAATTTGCAGGATTTCTATAACCTGATCGATGTGTACCTCGACGCGGTTTTTCATCCCTTTATCACGCCCTATACCCTGGCGCAGGAAGGCTGGCATTACGAGCTGGATGCGGTAGATGGCGAGATGACCTATAAGGGAGTGGTGTTCAATGAAATGAAGGGCGATTATTCTTCGGCCGATTCGGTGCTGTCTGACCAGAGCCGCAAGGCGCTCTACCCGGATACGTTATACAGCCTGGATTCCGGCGGAGATCCTGAGATCATCCCAGACCTGACTTTTGAGGAGTTCAAATCCTTCCATCAGGATTACTACCATCCCACCAATGCCCGTATCTGGTTCTATGGCGACGACGACCCCGACCAGCGCCTGGCTTTGATCGACAAGGCCCTGGCCGGGTATGAGAAACGCCCGATCGATTCGTCCATCCGCCTGCAAAAGCCGTTTACCCAGCCGGTTCGCAAAGAGGTATTCTACGACTGTGGGGAGGATGAAAACCCGCGCGCACAGGTATGCGTCAACTGGATGCTGCCTGAGCAAAGCGACGCGGAAACCTCGTTGGGTCTGGCAATTTTGGAATATATTTTGATCGGGACGCCGGCTGCGCCGCTGCGCAAGGTGCTGATCGACTCGGGCTGGGGCGAGGACCTGACCGGTAATGGCCTGGACACAGATTTCCGCCAGCCGATGTTTTCGACCGGCTTGAAGGGCATCCAGGAAGACAAGGCGGCCGCGACCGAAAAGCTGATCCTGGACACGCTGCAAGACCTGGCGGACAAAGGCATCGATCCGGATACCGTCTCGGCTTCGTTAAACACGGTGGAGTTCCACCTGCGTGAGAATAACACCGGCTCCTTCCCGCGCGGCTTATCGCTGATGCTGCGCTCGCTGCACACCTGGCTGTATGACCAGGATCCTATCCATACCCTGGCGTTCGAAGCGCCCTTGGCAGGCGTCAAATCACACCTGGAAAAGGGCGAACCCTATTTCGAGAACCTGATCCGCACGTATTTCTTGCAAAACACCCACCGGGCGGTGGTACTGCTCAAGCCGGACCCGGAATTGGGTAAACAGCGCGCGGCTCGCGAGAGGGAACGCATCGCCAAAGTGCGGGCCGGGATGAATCCTGCCCAGATCGATGAAATCGTGGCGGCGACCCAGGATCTCAAACAGCGCCAGCAGACCCCGGACAGCCCGGAAGCATTGGCGACCATCCCGATGTTACAGCGCAGCGACCTGGAGCCCTTGATCAAGAAGGTTCCCGGCCAGGAAATTGCTGCCGGAGGTGGAAAGATTCTGTTCCACGATTTGTTCACCAATGGAATTGCTTACCTCGACCTGGGTTTCGACCTGCACAGCTTGCCACCGGCCTGGCTGCCGTATTTGCCGCTCTTCAGCCGGGCTTTGTTGGAAACCGGCACGACCAGCCTGAACTTTGTCCAGCTCATCCAGAAGATCGGCCAGCGAACGGGCGGTATCCATCCCACTACCTTCATCTCGGGCAAACGTGGATCGGCCGGAAGCGCAGCCTGGCTGATATTGCGCGGGAAAGTCATGGCCGGGCAGACGGACGATTTGCTGGATATCTTGCGAGAAACGATATTCAATGCCCGCCTGGACAACCGCGAACGTATCCGCCAGATGGTGCTGGAGGATAAGGCATCCTACAAATCCGGCCTGACCGATGCCGGCCATATCATGATCAATACCCGCCTGAAGGCGCACTTCAACGAAGCCAATTGGGCCAATGAACAGACCGGCGGATTGACCCAATTGCTCTTTTTACGGCGCTTGCAGCAGGAAATCGATAGCGATTGGGCGAGTGTTCAGGCCATTCTGGAAGATATCCGCGAGCGCCTGTTCACCCGCGGCGCCAGCCTGGTGAACCTGACCCTGGACGAGGCTAACTTTGCCCAATGCCGCCCGTCGATCGAGCGCTTCATCGCCGGGCTGCCCGAGCGGTCCTTGAAGGCTGAAATCTGGAAACCGGCCGCTTATCCCCGGTCGGAAGGCTGGACCCTGCCCTCACAGGTCAACTTCGTCGGCAAGGGGGCCAATATCTTCGAGCAGGGGTATAAGCTGCAAGGTTCGGCTTTCGTGATTCTGCCGTACCTGCGCAATACCTACCTGTGGGAAAAGGTCCGGGTTATGGGTGGGGCTTACGGCGGATTCACCACTTTCGACCATTATAGTGGGGTGTTGAATTATGTTTCCTACCGCGACCCGAACGTAGACCAGACCCTGGCCGCCTACGACGGCGCGGCGGACTTTCTGCGCAACCTGGACCTGAGCGAAGACGAGCTGACCCGGTCCATCATCGGTGCGATCGGGGATATCGATGGGTACCAGCTCCCGGATGCCAAAGGCTATTCGGCTTTGCTGCGTTACATGACCGGGTACAGTGACGAGGAACGCCAGCGCATCCGCGACCAGGTATTGGCCACTTCCAGCGCCGATTTTCATGCCTTCGCGGATGTGCTCGACATAGTTCGCCAAAAAGGCGACGTGGTCGTGTTGGGCACGGCCGAATCGATCCAGGCCAGCGCAGCGAAACAGGACATGCAGGTCGAGAAAATTCTATAAAAATAAAGGCTGCCTGCCTACCGTAAATGTAGGAACGTAGCCAGGTGAGCCTGTTTGGTGCTCAGTTGTTCGCGAATAACCGAGATTTGTTCCTGAAGCCCGGTTATTTCGCGTTTATACCTGCGGTCGGCAGCTTTTGCGCTCAAGTAAGCCAGCGAACCGATGGCCAGGAGAATTGCCCAAAGATACCATAATTTCGAGAAAAAAATCAGTCCAAATACACCAAAGAGAATATTGATCCCGCCAAACGCGCTCCTTCCCACGGTCGCCTGGGCTTTATTGTGTACCTCTTTCATTTGGAGTTCGATCTCTTCTATTTCGTTTTCGAGGGCGCCGACCTCAGAACTTAGCTGATCGATATCTTCCATCAATTCTCCCCTTTCGCGGTTGAAAGATATTGGGCTAGCAGACGCAGGTGTATAAAAATAATGACGGGACTGGTGATTTAGCCTGTATGAGTAACCCTTCTTATTTTATTAATGATTTAGTGATGACCCCACAACACTATTCACTTAATACTAACTCTTAATTATTAAAAACAGATAACTTTTAAGCAACAATTCGGCTACCGCAAAAGAGAGGGGTGTTTTTAATGATTCTCGCGTGCGAAGCACGCGAGAATCATTAAAAACACCCCTCTCTCAAGATTTATCCACCGGCAAGGCGGATCAGGAACTGCGGAACCCAGAATTTGCCGATGCCGAACAGCGAGAGGGATATGCAAATCACCAGCATAACGATCCCGACGACGAGCAGGACCCGGTCGCGGGTGCGGAAGTGGAGCTGCTCCAGCCAGGTGCGCGGCCCGATGCCGAAAGCGCGCAGATCCATGGCGTCGATTATATCCTCGCTGCTGACGATGGCGTGGATGGTCACCGGGACGATCAGGGGAGCCAGTTTGCGCACCTGGGCGATCAACCCGCCGCTCAATTTTTCCAGCTCGTAACCGCGGGCGCGCTGGGCGTCGCGGGTGAGCATGAAGTCGCGGCCAAAGGAGGGGATGAAGCGCATGGTCAGGTCCATACCGTAGGCCACTTTATCCGGCAGGCCCAGGCCCTTGAAAGTGATGCCGTAATGGGCCGGGTTGAGCGAATAGGGGATCAGGATGGTCATGCTGGCCAGGCTGAACACGCGTACCAGCATCGAAATGGAATACATGATCTTCTCGGACGTGATCGTCAAAGTGGGCCGCCAACCCAGGATGGTGAAAGAGGCCTGGTAGCGGGCGATGAGATGCTCGGTCGTGTAGAGCTCGATGCCCCCGCGCCCGGTCAGAAAAGTCAGCACCGAGAAAAAGACCACGAAACCGCCGATGAAGATCCAGGCATGGCGCATTTCACGGAAGGGGATTTTCGAGGTGAAAACCACCACCAGCGCCAGGGCTAACAAAATTAGCAGAAAGCGCAGGTCCCAGAATAAGACCGTACAGGCCAGGTAGCAGGCGAAGAAAATGATCCAGGCCCGCGGGTCGAAGGATTGGATGAGTGAATTACGCTTCTGGTAGCGCCAGGTAACCAGCATGAAGGGACCTCTTTGTAACTACTCTGCACAGATATGTAAGTTCCCGAATTTGAGGCAATGCCTCAGCAAATACCTCAAATTCGGGGTCCTTCCACATTTGCTTACGCGTTACACCTCTTGATATGCTTTGTGTGAATTGCGGCGGAGACGCAATTCACGCAAAGCGAGTCCGTTTAGCGCCCGGTCTGGCGCTGGACGGCGGCGTATGCGGCCACCAGCAGCGGGACCAGGATGGCGGCAAAGATCGCGTTCGGGCCGGCAGCCGGCAGGTACTCGCCGACGATGGCTACGGCCGGCGGGTAGCCGTTGATCCAGATATCCGAAATGGCCGCAAAGGCGATACCCAGGAAGTTGCCCAGCAAACTCCAGGTGACCGCCGCGGCCACGTCGATGTTCTTGCCGAATATAAATCTTACCAGCAGCACCAGCGCGAAGCCAATTACGACCGAGAAGCCGGCGAAGGCGCTGATGGTCGCGTCGCCGAAGATGTTATTGGCCGGGTCGTAGAAGTTCAGGTTGGCAACGTTGGTATTGAGCAGGTAGAACACGGTCGCCAGAGCGGCCACCACAAAGCTGACGATCAGGACGGTGTTGAGACCCTTCTTGCGATCGGGGAAGAGCAGGGCCAGGCCGGCGATCATCCCGACCAGGCCGTTGGCCACCGACCATTGCGGCGAAAGTCCGAAGCCGGTGAGCGCATCGCCGAACATGTTACCGACTGCGCCGGTAAACAGGCCCACGGCCGGTCCGAAGGCGTAGCCGAAGAACATGGGAATGGCGATGGCCGGGCGCAGGGACACCTGGCTGACCGATGGCACCACGAAGACCGTGCCGTTGAAGAGGAAGGACAAAATGGCATACAAGGCCGCACCAATGGCCATATAGACCACTTCACGCGTGCCGACTTCCCAGATATTGCTCTGGCGGGTGATGAGATAGACCAGGAAGACGATCACCAGGCCAATGGCGACGAAGGCAAAGCGCAGCACGCCGGTCTCGTCCAGCTTCAGGTCCGGGTTGATCAGGCCGCCGATCCAGACGATTCCGAGGAAAAATACGAAAACAGCGACAATGGAGAGAATGACAGACGTAAGTTTACGCATGGTATGAAACCTCCAAATCCTTTGGGCGATGAATGCGATTGGGTAACTACTCGGGGTCGCGGTGAAAAGGCCTGTAACAATCCGCGGGAGAGCGAGTGGTCACCCGGTTTGAATTATTGGGCCGGCACACGGTGGGCCAGCGTTTCAGCGCTGAAAAAATGATGTGTTTGGGCAAAATATTTCAAATTGGTCTGCAATAGAGAAGTTGGCACCAGCCGGTTTTGGCGGATGCGATCCAGGTCGGCCAACACGTCCTGGGGGGCGCCGTCGGCCACCAGGGTGCCCTGGTTGACCAGCAGCACCCGGTTGGCGAAAATGACGGCCAAATCGACATCGTGGGTGATGAAAAGGACGGCTTCGAACCCCGGCAATTGCAAGATAGAGGTCATGAAGTCAATGTAATTCTTGTAGTCCTGTCCGGCGGTCGGCTCGTCCATGATCAGGATGCGTGAACGCATGGCCAGAATGGAGGCGATGCTGACCCGCTTTTGCTGGCCGAAGGACATAGACAGGGGCGGGGTTTCTTCGTAGCTTTGCAGGTTGACGATCTCTATCGCTTCCTGTACCTCCTTTCCAATTTCTGCGGGGGTGTGTTTGAGGTTGGTGGGGCCAAAGGCCAGCTCCTCCCGTACGGTAGGAGCAAACAGCATATGGCTGGGGCTTTGGAAGACGTATCCCAGCGTCGAGGCGATTTCGGCGACGCTGGCGCTGTGGGTATCTTTACCGTTGATCAGAACCTGGCCGCTGCGGGGTTTGAGCAGGCCAATGGCGTGTTTGACCAGGGTGGTTTTGCCGGCGCCGTTCGGCCCCAACACTGCGATCACGTCACCGCGGCGGATCTCCAGGTTGATGTCGTGCAGCACTTCCGGGCCGTCCTCGTAGCCGAAGGCGACGTCGTTAAACTGCACCAATGGCTTCCCACCGGCTGCCGAGGCAGCCGAGGGCAGGGGTTTGATCTCGGGTGGGGGCGGGTCTTTGGCTGCCAGCTTGAGAATCATGGGGGCGGGCAGCTTCACTTCGTGGTAGTCCACTTTTTCAGCCAGGTGTTCGGCGGTGCCGTCGTAGCGGATAATCCCGTCTTTCATGAACAGCACTCGCTCGGGGTGGATGCGCAACACATCCTCGACGCGGTGTTCCACCAGCAGGACGGTCATACCTTCGTCGGCCAGCCCGCGAAATGCATCCAGGGCTTCACCGGCGGACGCCGGGTCGAGAGACGCCAGGGGTTCATCCATCAGCAGCAGGCGCGGGTGCATGGCCAGTACGCCTGCCAGGGCCACCTTTTGCTTTTCGCCGCCGGAAAGGTAATGGGTCTGGCGGTAGATGAGATCGCTGATTTTGAGCCGTGCCAGCGATTCGTCCACCCGCTGGCGGATCTCGTCGCGCTCCAGGTGCAGGTTCTCCAGGCCGAAAGCGACCTCATTCAAGACCATCGAGCCCAAAATCTGGCGTTCGGGGTCTTGCAGCACGGTGCCGACGATCTGTGAAATACGGGCCAGGGTCAAGGCCTTGATGTCCTGGCCTTGCAGCAGGATGCGGCCCTGGAACTCGCCTTTGTAACTGCGCGGGATCAGCCCGTTGATGCAGCGGGCCAGGGTGGTTTTGCCGCAGCCGCTGGCGCCGGCGATCAGCACCACCTGGCCGGGTTCGACCGACAGGTTAATGTGTTGGATGGCGAATTCTTCCCGGCTGCGATAGCGGAAAGAGAGGTCCTCGATGAGCAAAGGGAGGTCAACTGCCAAAAAGCACCTCTTGATAGCTAAATAAATTCGTTAAGGATATAAAACCCGTGCACCCAGATGCCGTCACGGATCTGATTAATGAGTAAGAAGGGATTGTCTTACCGGGAATGAATTAAAATTAATGCCCGATGGAATTAATGGATGGCAAATCATAGCATGTTCTGGAAAGTGAGTCAATTTACCGAAAGGGTAATTTTTGTTGGGGGCTTCGCGGGCGATTGGGCTGCGCAAATCGCTTGCATCGGGCATCATCCAGGCTCTTTAATTATAGATAAAAGCAGGATTGTAACCAAGTCGAAAAGGGGATTAAGAAAAAACCTTATACAAAAAGCAAACCAATATCATTGCAATCCTGGGGCTTTCATGCTAAGATTAGGTTGTCAAACGTTTGGGTGCCCCCCTCACCCAGGCGTTTGACATTTAAACGGGGAAATGTAATGCGTATAGCCAGTTGAAACGCAGGCGTAGGTTGGGTTGGGGGCGGACGAACACACAACGTTTGACCACCAGGCGCTCAATCGGCCTGGGCGTGCCCCTAACCCAACATTGAGGGTACAAATTCTACGCGTTCAAAATTTATTGCCTGCCGAACGATAAAAGCGGCCTCGGCCGGCGCTGCGGAGGGTCCGGGACGAACATAGGCAAAACTCATTTGGCCACCAGGCGCAAAATCAACCTGGGCATGACCCAATCCAACATCCGGGACCGTTAAGGCGCTTTGCCGTGCGTTCATAGGTTATCAACCACCGGACGATAAGAGCGGGCTCGGTCTGGAGACCGGCCCGAACAATGGCAGGAGCCTCTCTGATGCGCTATTTATCGTGGCAACCGAAGAAACTCGGGTTTGAAACCCGAGCTACCTTGAAACCCGGCCGGGATTCTTGCGTATACAAATCATAGGCATCCAATGATCTATTTAATCCCCGGGCTGGCCCGGGATTCAGGTAAAGTGAGCGTATCTAATGGAACAACCAACTTCTTATTCAGACGAGGACCGCAAGGTCACCAAACGACCCCTGGGCGGCGCCTGGTGGGGCCTGGTTTTGATCCTGGGCGGGCTGATCATTTTTGCCCAACAGGCCGGTTGGCTTGGCCCGAGCTATAACTGGTGGGCCCTGTTTATCCTGGTTCCGGCATTTGGCACCCTCAGCGGGGCCGTTTATGATGTACAAAAACACGGCCGGGTGACGGCCGGTACGCTGGGCGCCTTTGGTTCGGCGCTGGTCATCTTCACGGTGGCGTTTATGTTCCTGTTCGGGCTGGACTGGTTTTACTGGTGGCCGCTGATGGTCATTGTGCCCGGTTTTGCCCTGCTGCTGGACGGGATCGAGACCGGCCAGAAACACAAAGGCACCGGGCTGATCAACATGGCTTTCTGGCTGGGATTGGGCGTGATGTACGTTGGCGCGGGTTTCCTGGGCAAAAACTTAAATTGGTTCACCCTGCAAACCTACTTTGGTCCTTACCAATGGTGGGCGGTTGGCATTTTCATCCCGGCCGTCGGCGCAATCATCAATGCACTGATCGTGGCCGTACGCCAACAGCGCGTCAATGGTTCGGTCATCTCGCTGGTGTTCTTTGGCCTGCTGACCGGGGCGACCGGGGCAGTGGCCTTTCTGGGCCTCAACTGGAACCTGCTGGGACCGACCCTGCTTATCCTGGTCGGTGCAACCATTTTGCTGGGCGTTTTCCGGCGCAGGTAATTAAAAGTGCGTAACCCCTCAAATTCGGGGTTCTTTCTCGTTAGGCTGAACAGGTACAAATGAAGAAGGGCTATTTTGCCGGTATCACCGGCAAAATAGCCCTTTATTTCTTGATTGCCAAGCAATTCTACGTGGAAAGGGTGTTTTGTGTGTGTGCGGAGCACACACACAAAACACCCGCTTTTTAAAACCAGGCGGCCTTCAAAAAAGGCCAATTGGTCACAAAATCGATGATCCCGATGCCGACCAGGAGCAGGCCGGCGACCCGGTTGATCCAGAGGCTGTGCAGGGCAAACTGGCGGGTGATCCAGCGCTGGGTGGCGCCGGCCAGGAAGGATAGGGCCAGCAGCGGCAGGCCAAACCCGAGGCCGAACCACAGGAAAACGGTCAATCGCCCGATGGCATCCGCGGCCGAAAGCGAGATGGCGAAGATACTGACAACCAGGGGGCCTGAGCAGGGTAAGGCGATCGGTCCGTAGAGTAGCCCGTAGATATAGGCGTTGAAATAGGGGTTGGACACGACCGGTGCCTGCAGGGTCGGCAGGGCCTTGAAGGGGTTCTTGTCGAGCAGCAGCAGGATGCCTAGGGCGAAGATCAGGGCGTCGGCCAGGGGAACCACCACAGCCAAGGCGCTGCCGATGGGGATGGCCAGGGCGGCAATCAGCCCGCCCAGGGCGACCATCATAGTCAACACCCCGGCCAGGACCAGGAAGCCGAGCAGGTAACGGCCTTTGCTGTGCTGTAACGACTCCTGCCCGCCGCTCAGGTAGGCCAGGTAGCCCGGGTAGAGCGGAAAAACGCACGGGCTGGTGGTAGCCAGCAGGCCGATGGTGATAGAAGTGAGGGCGTTGGTAAACATAGGGCCATCTCGTTTCGAAGATTAAGTGCCGGGTGTTGGGAAAGAGTATCAAGGGTCAGGTATCGGGTGTCACGGCGTGTCTCGGTGTTTCAGTGTTTCCGTTTTTCAGTGAGTTGGTTTATCGTGTGCTCGCTTGCAACCCCAAGGCACTGGATCACTGTAACACTGTAACACGGAAGCACTTCGTGACCCCCGACACTTGACACAAGTTTTTTACATTCCCGCGTCGAGCAGAGGCTGGACGGTTTTGGCCAGGTCGTCGGCGGATTTGACGCCGAAGGGCAGCAGTTGTACTGCGCCGTGACGGTCGATGACGAACATGGGGGTCGAAGGCGGGTTGAGGAATTCTGCGCCAAACTTGTCACTGATCTCGCGGGTCACGGCCGCAGGGGCGACGGCATAATGCCAGCCAAAGCCGTTGGTGGCCACGTAATTCTTGAGAGTGGCGGCGTTCTCGTTGGGGTCAATATCCAGGCTGACCACAACCAGGTCGGCCGGCATACCCATTTGCTCGAGGAAGGCCTTGATCTGCTTCTGCTGGTCCAGGCAGGTGGGGCACCACTGTGCCATATCTTCCACCACAATGACCTTACCCTGCATGGACGCCAGGCTGAAGGTATCCCCGCTGGTCACGTCGGTCAGGTCGGTGCTGAAGAAATCCGGCGTCCCGGTGACCATCGTCTCACCCATCGACATATCGGCAGTGGCGCCCATAGTGTCGGTTCCCATCGCTTGCGTTCCCATCGCTTGCGTGCCCATGGCTTGCGTGCCCATAGCTTCCGTGCCCATGGCCTCGGTTCCCATGGCCTCGGTCCCCATGGCCTCGGTTCCCATGGTTTCCGTGCCCATGCTTTCATTACCCATAGCCTCGGTCCCCATGGCGGTTTCTGGCGTGGTTCCCATCATCGCTGTGGTGCTGGTCGCGCCTGCGCTCATCATGGCCTCGGTGCTGCTGGCCGGCTGGGGAGTGGCCTGGCAGGCAGCCAGGGCCAATGACAACAAAACAATTACAAATAATCCTTTTCGCATCTCTTTACTCCTTATTCAATTGTATTCCCAATTAATCGGGCTCATGCCTGGAATTTACGAATTTGAGTGGTTTGCGTGAGCAAAACCCACACCGACCACTCAAATTCGTAGTCCTTCCCATCCGGCCGAGCAGGTGCTTGGATTAAATTATTGAAGTGCTCCTTCATCATGACAAAATACTATTACGCGGACTTTAATTTTCTCTTACAGAAACCTGAACGAGACGGGTTTTCTGTAATGATTTCGTAATATTCTCTTTGCCTTGCTTTAAGGTTTAGACGATAAGATAAATTCAATCCGATTTGGCATCTATTTAGAAACACCCAATACACAAGATGATTTTCGGAGATGGGTTGTATAGATGGGGGTTATGCGTGCGCGATGCGCTCGCATAACCCCCATCTATAACTTCTTCCACGGTAGATCCCAGAGGTCCTTGGATTTATCGGATTGGAAGTCTATCGATGGAGGTGAGCATGAAAAAAACCATCTGGTTGTTGGTCGGAACTTTCCTCCTGGCGGGTTGTGCCGCCGGCCAGCCGGCAGCGGATACCAGCCCTAATCTGACGTCGGCCCAGGCGGTGGCCACCGCAGCGACCGCCGCAGCCGATCTGCCGGACCTGGGTGCGGCTCCCGAGCTGACCAACGATGTATGGATCAACACCGATCAGCCCCTGCGCCTGGCGGATTTGCGCGGGAAGGTGGT
Source organism: uncultured Chloroflexia bacterium (assembly GCA_963704755.1). Taxonomy (GTDB): domain Bacteria; phylum Chloroflexota; class Anaerolineae; order Anaerolineales; family Anaerolineaceae; genus Bellilinea. The sequence goes on along the minus strand of OY969938.1, from coordinate 1,540,405 downwards.
GCTGCTGGAAATGTGGACGTTTGGCTGTATCAACTGCCAGCACGTGATCCCTTCCTTAAAGGACTGGTACAGCACTTATCACGACCAGGGCCTGGTGATCATCGCCAATCATTATCCGGAATTCTCTTTCGAGAAGGACCTGGATAACCTGAAGCAGGCCGTCGCCGATGAGGATATCCGCTACGCGGTCACCCAGGATAATGACGGGGCTACCTGGCGGGCCTACGACAATCACTTCTGGCCCAGCCTGTACCTGATCGACAAAGACGGGCACATCCGCTACACCCACGTCGGCGAAGGCAGCTATGCAACTACCGAAGCGGCCATCCAAAAGCTGCTGGCCGAACCCGGCCCGATATCGTGAAGGAGCACTTAATACTTCTCAATATTGCGGTTGGAAACGTGCGAAGCGCGTTTACAACCACAATCCTCCAAGGGCTTATAAGTGAGCTTATCGCGACCAGGACGGTCTGATTAATGTACAATCAGGATATATTGGATCAGTTTATTAATGGAACGAGGCGAGAAAATGGCAAAAATGAGTTTTCCTAAAATCCCTTCTTCGGAGATCACTCCGGAGTTCCTGTATCTCAACCGGCGTAAATTCATGAAACTGGCCGCCACAGCCGGGATCAGCGTGGCCCTGGCCGCTTGTGGCGTGCCGCCAGCGGCAGGGGATAATTCGCAAGAAACCGATCTGCCCACCGACCAGCAGGGCCTGACCGATGAACTGGGCTCGCCGGCTAACACCTACTACGACATCACCCATTACAACAACTATTACGAGTTCAGTGAGAGCAAAAGCGCGGTAGCCGACCTGGCAGCCAATTTTCCGACCTCACCCTGGCAGGTGGAAGTCTCCGGCCTGGTGCAGAACCCCAAGACCTACAGCATCGACGACCTGCGCAAGTTCCCTATCGAAGAACGGGTATACCGCCTGCGCTGCGTGGAGGCCTGGTCGATGGTCATCCCCTGGAACGGTTTTCCGCTCAACCTGCTGATCAAAGAGGTGGACCCCATGGCCAGCGCCAAGTACGTCAAGTTCACCACTGTGGATGATCCCAAAAATATGCCCGGCCTGAGCAGCCCGTTTTATCCCTTCCCCTACGTCGAAGGGCTGCGTATGGACGAGGCCATGAATGACCTGACCCTGCTGGTCACCGGCCTGTATGGCAAAGACCTGCCGGCCCAGGATGGCGCGCCGGTACGAGAGGTGGTACCCTGGAAGTACGGATTCAAGAGCGGCAAATCCCTGGTCAAGATCGAGTTTGTGGCAGACATGCCGCAGACCTTCTGGCCGGCGATCGCCTTCAACGAATACGGCTTTTTTGCCAACGTCAACCCGAATGTGCCGCACCCGCGCTGGTCACAGGCTACCGAACGGCGTATCGGCGAGACACACCGGATCGACACCTTGATGTTCAACGGTTACAGCGACCAGGTCGCCCAAATGTATTCGAATATGGACCTGAAAGCGAATTTCTAAGTCATGAAACACTGGTCAAAACTGCACATTGCTACCCACATCCTGGCCATCCTGCCGCTGATCGTCCTGGTGATCGCCTACTATAACGGTTACCTGGGCATCAACCCGATCCAGATGGCCCAACAACGCACCGGCGACATTGCCATCGTCATTCTGCTGCTCTCGCTGGCCTGTACGCCACTCAATACGATCTTCAAGATCCCGGAACTGCTCAAGCTGCGCCGGCCGCTGGGTCTCTACGCTTTCTTCTACGCCACTTTACACCTGTTGGCCTACACGGGCTGGGATTACAGTTTTGACTTTCCCCAGATCTATGCCTCGATCGCTGACAAGCCTTACATGATCGCCGGGATATCTGCCATTCTGCTGATGGTGCCGCTAACCATCACCTCGCACGTCTGGTGGCAGAAAAAATTACGCAAAGGCTGGAAGAAATTGCACACCCTGGTCTATTTTGCCGCCGGAGCGGCTGTGCTGCACCTGGCCTGGGTGGTCAAAGGCAACCTGCTGGCCCTGCGCGGGAATATCTGGAAGCCCCTGCTGGCGGTGATCGCGCTGACGATCTTCATGGTCATGCGTATCCCGGCAGTGCGGAAGACCCTTTCGGGTGTCGGGCAGCGCTTCGTGCGGCGGTTCCGCGGACCCTTTCGCAAAGCAACTCCGGTACGGGAAAAACTGGCATGAACGAGACAAATATTCTGGTAGTCGAGGACGAACCCAGCGTGGGTGAGGTGGTCAGTCTGTATTTGCGGCGGGCCGGCTTCCAGGTGACCGTCATTGCCGACGGCCACCTGGCATTAGCCGAACTGGAAACAAAGCTGCCGGACCTGCTCATCCTGGACCTGATGCTGCCAGGCGCGAGCGGGTTGGAGATCACCGACTGGCTGCGGGCGCGCAGCGACGTGCCGATCATCATGCTGACCGCGCGCTCTTCCGAGATGGATCGTATCGCCGGGCTGGAGATCGGCGCGGACGATTACGTGACCAAGCCATTCAGCCCCCAGGAGCTGGTCAGCCGGGTGCGGGCTGTGCTGCGCCGGACGACGCCGCCGGTGGAAAAGCCTTCCACACCGCTGACGCACAACGACCTGAGCATCGATCCGCAGACGCGGGTGGTATGCGTCAACAGCAAAGAAATCAACCTGACCGCGCGAGAATTCGACCTGCTCTTGCACCTGGCCCGCCACCCCCGCCAGGTGTTTACCCGCGACCAACTGCTCGAATCGATTTGGGGGCTGGCTGAATACATCGATCCGAGCACGGTCACAGTGCACATCCGCCGGCTGCGCGAGAAAATCGAGCAGGATTCGGCCAATCCACGCCACCTGGTGACCATATGGGGGGTGGGCTATCGCTTCGAACCGTGAGGGGACCATGCAAACCATTCAAATTAATCAACGCCCGGCCCTGCTGTTGCGCTTTCTGAGCAGTTTTTTGTTCCCGCTGGCCGTCGGGCTGGCCCTGTTCGTCCTGTTGATGCACCCACCGATCCAGGATTTTGCTTTGATGCTGGCCTTGATGGGGGTGACTGCGTTCATCTCGGTCGCGGCGGCTTATCTGGCTTATCGCCTGGGGTGGATCTACCGTTCGCCGGGCATCCGCTGGACCTTGATGCTGGGCTATTTACTGGCCGGGCTGGTGGTTTTCCTCAACGTGTGGGTCACGGCGCGGATGATGTTCGCCAGCCGGCACGATTTACTGTTAGCCACGGTGCTGCTGGTATTTGCGACCGGCATTGCCCTGTCGGTGGGCTATTTTGTCACCGAGGCGATCACCGACCGGATCCTGGTGCTGGGCCAGGCGGCCCGCGAAATTGCCCGCGGAGACCTTTCGGTGCGGGTGCCGGTGCGCGGGCAGGATGAAATGGCCCGCCTGGGGCTGGACTTCAACGCCATGACCGCCCAATTGGAGGCGGTTGAACAGAAAAAGCGCGAGCTGGACAGCCTGCAACGCGACCTGATCGCCTGGGTCAGCCACGACCTGCGCACACCGCTCACTTCGATCCGCGCCATCCTGGAAGCGCTGGGAGATGGGGTAGTGGACGAACCCGAGACGGTCCAGCGCTATCTGCAAACCGCCCAGCGGGACGTACGCTCGCTTTCGCACCTGATCGATGACCTGTTCGAGATCTCGCAAATGGACGCGGGCGGGCTGAAGCTGGACTGCCAGGACAATTCACTGGGTGACCTGATCTCGGACACGATCGAGAGCTTTTCGGAGCTGGCCCGGCGCCAGCAGGTAGCGTTGAGCGGTTCGGCCGACCCGGACGTGGACCCGGTCTGGATCGATGGCCAGCGCATCGGCCAGGTGCTGTCGAACCTGGTCAGCAATGCCTTACGGCATACCCCGACGGGCGGGTCGGTGACGATCTGCGCCCAGCGGGAGGGCGACATGGTGGCGGTGCGGGTATGCGACAGCGGGGAAGGTATCAGCCCGGAAGATTTGCCGCGGGTGTTCGAGCGTTTCTACCGGGGGGATAAATCGCGCAATCGCTCGACCGGCGGGGCCGGCCTGGGCCTGGCCATCGCCCGCGGGATCATCAACGCCCACGGTGGGCGCATCTGGGCCGAAAGCGAGCTGGCCAAGGGGACGTGTTTTACGTTTGTGCTTGGGGAGAAGAAAGAGAGTAGAGAATAGAGAGTAGAGAGTAGAGAGTAGAGAATAGAGAATAGAGATTAGGCAATAAGTCGACGAGGCAACGAGGCGATGAGGGTGGTACGTGTAGCCCGGCTTTCGAAGCCGGGTCTAATGCCTGAATATGCAGAAGAGAAGATAGGGAATAAGGCAATAAATCGATGAGGGCGGAAAGCGTAGTCCGGCTTTCGAAGCCGGGTCTAATGCCTGAATATGCAGAAGAGAAGATAGGGAACAAGGCAATAAGTCAATGAGGGCGGAACACGTAGCCCGGCTTTCGAAGCCGGGGGCTAATGCCTGAATTGGCAGGGGAGAAGATAGGGAAAAAGGCGACTCGTTCCCTGGACGACAAGACAGCCAGCGCCATGCCCTCAACCCCCGGCCCCTTCTCCCAGTTGCGGGAGAAGGGGAGCTTTGCTACCGGGAGGCTGCTTATAACAACCTCTTCCCTCGTCAACTTGTTGACTGATCACCTTGTTGACTGCTCTCTACTCTCTACTCTCTCTTCTCTATTCTCTTTCCTTCACAACGCAAACACAAACACCAAATCATTGACGTTCGTCTGGGTGGGACCGGTTTTTATTAAGTCGCCGAGTTTTTCGAAATAATGGTACGAATCGTTGCGGGCCAGGAAGTCTTCCGGGGACAGCTTGAGGCGCGCTGCGCGCTCGAGGGTCTCTCCGCTGACGACCGCCCCGGCCGAGTCGGTTGGCCCATCGCCGCCGTCGGTGGCCAGGCTGACCAGCAGGCACTTCTCCAGGCCGGCCAATCCGGGCACCGCGGCCAGGGCTAACTCAGTGTTGCGCCCGCCCAGGCCATCCCCGCGCAGGCTGACGGTGGTCTCGCCGCCGGTCACCAGGCAGGCCGGGCGCGATACGGGCTGCCCGCTGGTGTTCATCTGGCGGGCAATGGCGGCCAGCGTCCGCCCGGCCTGGCGCGCTTCACCTTGCAGGAAAGTGGTCAGCAGCAGGCTGTTGAACCCCAGGCTCTCGGCTTCGTGGACCGCCGCCTGGGCGGCCTGCTGATTCGAGGCGATCACCAGGGTGTGGGTACGTTCGAAAATGGGGTCACCGGGCTTAGGTGTGTCCGCAATTCGGCCGGCGGCGCCATCGCGCAAGTGTTTCAGGATGCCGTCCGGCAGGTCTTCTTCCAGGCCATAGCGTTTGAGGATCGCCTGGCAGTCGGCATAGGTCGAGCGGTCGGCCACGGTCGGGCCGGAGGCGATCACGTCCAATGGGCTGCCGACCACGTCGGAAAGCACCAGGGTCAGCAGTTGGGCCGGGGCGGCCGCACGGGCCAGCCCGCCGCCTTTGACCGTGTCGAGATGCTTGCGTAGGGTATTGATCTCGTTGATCGATGCCCCGCAGCGCAGCAAGCGGGTGGTCAGGTCCTGCATATCCCCCAGGCTAACTCCTTCGGCCGGGGCGGTCAACAGCGCCGATCCGCCGCCGGAGATCAGGCAAATAACCAGGTCTTCGCTGGTAGTCTGCGCGAGCAGGTCGAGCATTTGGCGGGTGGCCTGTAAACCGCGCGGATCGGGCAGCGGGTGCCCGGCTTCCACCAGGCGGACCTTGAGGGGTATGGTTTCACCGCGCGGCCAACCCAGGGAACCATCCTTGACAATCACCAGGCTGTCGTCGAAGCAGTCGCCTAAAATACGGACACCTGCCCGCAACATCGGTGCCCCGGCTTTACCCGCGCCGATGATAAAAATGCGCTTGAACAGGCTCAGGTCGTAATTGAAATCGCCCGAGTGGAGCAAGTTACCTTCGCGGACCAGGTTGCGTGCGACCGCTGCGCCTGGCTCAACGGCTTGCAGGGCAGCCAATAAGATCTTGCGGATATTTTCCCCTTCGGGGAGGGAACGCAGGGTCGTGGTTTGGAAACTATCAATGGTTAGCATAGGCCTGGATTTTTGATCGGCATGTTTATGGCTCTCCTGAATACGAGACTAATTTATTCCCCGCATTTTTCAAGCCAGACCGCAGAGACAAATTCTTTCGCGAAGCCACCGGTAGAATAGGCTGTTTTGTTTTTCTGTAAAGTATTTTGTTGAGAATTTTTCAGTGTTTTATAGATTATAGCCTGAAAGCGGGCAATTTCGTTGCAAGCGTGGGAAATTGTTTAGATAAGTTAAATCGAATCAAACAAAGCCCCCCCAAATCGATACAGGCCGTAATTGGGACAGTAAATTTCTCCCAATTACGGCCTGTATTTTTTTGTAACTGCTCAGCTACCGCAAAAGAGAGGGGTGTTTTATGTTTTATCGCGTGCAAAGCACGCGAAAAAACATAAAAACGCCCCTAACTTCCGACCTAGCCTGAGTAGTTACTTTTTTTATGGATTCAATCTTTATTCTGTGAACGCGACCTGGCCAGCAGCGGTTTGAGCGCTTTGATTGCTGCCAGGCGGTCGTAAAACGCCCAGATCAGGACCAGGGCACCCAGTGCCAGCAGCCAATAACTGGGACCCTGGGTGAAGCCAAGTACACCCAGCGACAACGCAACAACGATCCGCAGGGCGCGGGCGATGGGCTCCGGCCCGCTGGGCACTTCTTTGCCCTCGGCCAGCGCCGAGAAGAGCTTGTCCAGGGTACCGGCCGTCACAGCCCCGGTTTTACGCAGAACTTCCTCGCCCTGGCGGTAGCCCAGCATGGTTGGTATGCCGCGGATACCCAACGCGCGCAGCAGCTCGGGGTTCTGGTCGGCGTTGATCTTCCAGACTTCGACGCGGTCCTTGTGCTTTTCCCCGGCTGCCTGGATCAAAGGGGCCATGCTTTTACAGGGCATACACCAGGGTGCCCAGAATTCCACCAGGACCGGTAGCTTTTTGCGGGTTAACATTTGGCGATATTGTACGTGGTTGATGATGGCCTCCCCTGGAAGTGCTATTTGTTGGTGCGTACTTTCAGCAGGGCGTAAGCCGGGCAAAAGCCAACCACGCCGGTGACCAGCGCGAGCACGCCAACGATGCTCAAAATTGTCCCAGGGATACCTGAGACCAACCCACCCCAACCTAAGGCCAATAAAGCCGCACCCACGACAACCCGGATGATACGATCGATGCTTGATTCGTTACGGAATGACATTTTATAATCCTCCAATTTTGAAAGAAGAGCTTTGCTTTTAGTAACTGCTCAGGCTCTTGTGCTTAGATTTCCGAATTTGATGTGTTTGCTGGGAGCTTCGTCCCAGCAAACACATCAAATTCGGCCTTTTTCCCAATAATCTGAGTGGTTACCCGTTTTTTTGTTTCTATCCTTTTGACGTAAATGGGAAGAAAAAGTTACAAAAAAGAGGAAGAAAAGAGATTAGAGATTAGAGAATGGTTGATGAGGCGAGAAGGCGATAAGTCAACAAGGCAACGAGGGGATGGGGAGAGTAGAGAACAGGGAATAATGGATGAGGCAACGGGGCGATAAGTCAACAAGGCAACAAGGCAACGAGGCGAGAAGGCAACAAGGGAAGAAAGAATGGGGGCTAAAGTGAAATGGCTGACGATCACATTTGGGTAGCCAGTCACTCCTTCCCCTGCTCTGGGGGAAGGAGCCGGAGGATGAGGGCAAGCGCCGGTCGAAAGTTGCGTTTTGGCAGCCAGTCACTCCTTCCCCTGCTCTGGGGAAGGAGCCGGAGGATGAGGGCAAGCGCCGGTCGAAAGTTGCGTTTTGGCAGCCAGTCACTCCTTCCCCTGCTCTGGGGGAAGGAGCCGGAGGATGGGGGCAAGCGCCGGTTAAAAATCACGCTTTGTTAGCCAGGCACCCCTCGCCCAGAAACGGTCAAAGAGCTTTTTTTATGTGGCAAGCAAGCCGGCAATACGCCCGGTGGGTTACGGGCAAGGGATTGGTTTACCAAACGATGTCATCAACCCCCGATGCTCTTTAGGAGCACCGCACCACCCTACATTTCTTATCTCGCAACCCTCAGCCGAGGCCGCTCTTCCCGGCCGGCCGATAAGAGCGGCCTCGGTCTGGAGACCGGGCCGATCACTTAAAAACTTCACCCCTTTTTCTTAAACTCTTTTCTTCTCCGTGAACTCCGTGCCTCCGTGGTTTTAATCCTCTCCGCGCCCTCTGCGGTGAATTTCTTTGGTTAAGCCAATATCACCCGCCCGTCCAGGGCCAGCACGCCCTGGCCTTTGGGCTGTACCAGCAGCGGGTTGATCTCGATTTCCTCGATCTCGGGGAAGTCCAGGGCCAACTGAGCCAGGCGCAACAGCGTATCCACTACCCCGTCCAGGTCGGCCTTGGGCATGCCGCGAAAACCGGTCAGCAGCCGGCCGGCATGGGTCTGGCGGATCATCTCGAGCGCATCCTGGCGGCTTAATGGCGCCACCCGGAAAGCGACATCCCCAAACAGCTCGACGTACACCCCACCCAGCCCGAACATCATCAGCGGACCGAAATTTGCATCCCGGCGCATGCCCACGATCACTTCCTGTCCCTTGGGCGCCATGGCCTCGATCAAAGCCCCGTCCAGCCGCGCCTGAGGCGCACGCAAAGCCACGCTCCGCATCAAATCATCGTAAGCAAGGGCCACAGCATCTTTGTCTGCCAGGTCGAGCCGGATACCGCTTACATCTGACTTGTGCAGAATATCAGGCGAGACGATCTTCATCACTACCGGGAAACCGATCCGTCCGGCAATTTCAGCAGCCTCCGCGGCACCGTGAGCCGTTTCGCCGGCCACGACCGGCATGCCGTAGGCCGCCAGCAGCGGGCGAGTCAGCGCCTCGCCCAGCGAGCCGTGCCCGCTTTCCGCCCGGATTAAGGCCGCGGCCTGGTCGTGGTCGACACCCTCGAGGACCTGGCTTTCCTCGGCCGGCCGGGCTAGCCAGGCGGCATAATCCAGCATGGCGCCTAACACCAGCCCGGGCGTTTCGGGTGACACGTACATCGGCACGCCGTGCGCGTGCAGCAGCTCGCGCGCCGGGCCTACCGACCAATCCCCCATAAAACAGGCCAGCACCGGCTTGGCGCTGCCCTGAGAGGCCTCACAGATGCTTCTGGCCACCGCGGCTGGGTCCACCAGCGCCTGCGGTACCAGGATCGGGACGGCCGCATCCACATTGGGATCGCTCAGCACGGCCTGCAACGCCAGGTAAAACTCACCCGGTTCAGCGCCGCCCAACATATCCACCGGGTTGCCTACCTGAGCCGCCGGGTTGAGGTTATCCCGCAGCAACTGGCGGGTTGCTTCGGAAAGATCGGCCATTTGCAGCCCGTGATCGGCCAGGCTGTCGGAAGCCAGGGCGGCCGGGCCGCCGGCATTGGTCAGGATGGCTACCCGTTTACCGCCCGGCAAGGGCTGGGTATCCAGCGCCTGGGCTACGTCGAACAGGTTGGTCACGTTGCTCACCTCGATCACCCCGGATTGGGCAAAGGCCGCCTGGTAGGCTGCGTGCGAGCCGGCCAGCGAGCCGGTATGCGACGAAACCGCTCGCGCTCCGGCTTGTGTCCGCCCGGCCTTGAGCAGCACGATCGGCTTGTGGCGGGTCACCCGGCGGGCGGTGGCGATGAAGCGCTGCCCATCGCGGATTTGTTCCACGTAAGCGGCAATGACTTTTGTACGCTGGTTGGCCGCCTGGTACTCGATCATATCCGTCTCGGTCACGTCCGCCTCGTTACCCAGGCTGGAAAAATTGGCAAAGCCGATTTTTTTGTTGCGCAGCAGGTCCACCACACCTCCGCCGACCGCCCCGGATTGGGAAACGAAACCGATCCCGCCTTTTTCCGGCTCGCCCTGGATAAAGGTGGTATTCAGGCCGGAATACATGTCCAATGTACCCACACAATTCGGCCCAACCAGGCGGATAGCGTAACGGGCGGCAATTTCCAGGATGGTTTTCTCCAAACCGGCGCCCTCGGTCCCAATCTCCTTGAACCCACCCGAGATGATCGTCACCGCCTGCACCCCCCGCCGCCCGCAGGCTTCCAGCACCGGCGGGATCGCCGGTGCCGGCAGGACGATGACCGCCAGGTCGAGTGGATCCGGGACGGAGGCCACGTCCCTATAGCATTTCAACCCGAGGATTTCACTCACCTTGGGGTTGACCGGGGCAACCTGGCCCTGGTAGCCATACAGGGTCAGGTTACGCAGGATGCCGTAACTCAGTTTGCTCGGGCTGGACGAGGCGCCAATCACCGCCACGCCGCGTGGATTAAAAAAGGCGTTCAAACTCGCTTCCATTCGCATCTCCTGGGTAAGTGATCTTAACATTTAACGGGTAAACAACCCAAACCGGAAAGCACAAATTCTTGTACAAGCGGGCTAAAGAACAAAAGATATGGAGAGGGGTGCGGTGAAACCGCACCCCTCTCCATATCTTTTGTTCCTTATTGCTCCAGATAGATGATGGTAATTTCTTTCATCTCGATCAAGTCGCCATGTTTCAACGCCCGGGCGGCGCGGATCGGCTTGTTGTTGACCATCACCGGGTCGTCGCTGAACATGACCTCCAGAAAATAACCCGAGCGGGCCTTCCGGATCCAAAGCTCCACATAAGCGGCCCGCTGGTAATTGATCGGCACCTGGAAACTCGGGTCGCTGCCAATGCGGTAAATCCCCTCATCGGGCAAGGGTCTTTCTTCTTTTTGGCCGTTCGGCTGGATAATCACCAGGCGGGCTACCGCCGGGGCCGAACGCCTGGCGGACGCATCCGCCGGAGCGGGCACATCGATCAGGTGGCGCACCAATGAATTGGCCTCTCGCCAAAAATCCGGGCTGCCGTCTTTCTCACGTGGTTGGGTTTCCACCAGGCGGGTAATGTGGGTCTGGCTCCAGCGCTGGAAATTGAACCCGGGTTCCTTGGGTGGAACGCTGACTGAGGCAGTTCGTTTCCGAAAAAATCCTACCAGCATAAAGGCGATCAGGGCCATCACCAGCACCGTCAACCAGGCCATATTGCGGTTGACCCAGCTCGCTGCCGGTTCCCAAAATGAGTAACCCCAATTCCGATCCGAACGCCAGGCCACGTCGATGGTCAGGTAAATCTGGTTGAGCGTCGCGACGGTATCGGCGAACTGTATCTCCAAGGATTGGCAGCGGTCGGGAATATTTTGCCAGGAGGTATATCCTTTGACCATCAATGCAATCGGTACGGGCGTGGAGGCGTCCTGCGGATCGGCCTGGAGCATGGCGATCGTCGCGTTTACCTGGGCGTTCCCGCTAATCTGGCGTGCCTGGGTAGCCAGGTCTTGCAACTGGCCGCGCAGCTCGTTGATCAATTCCACTTCGGCCAGGCTATCATTGTAAATCGAAATCAGCAGGTCCGGGTTGACCCGGTCCGGGTACAGCCGCACCTGGCTGATTTCCTGCGAAATGCGGTTGTCATTGGTGACCGTTTGCAGGGCATCATTCACCCGCCGGATAGCATAAGCCAGGTCGCCCATCGAGCGGATCGCGTTGCGGACTTCCGCACTCTGCTCGCCGTATTCGGCGGCTACACTGGAGATTTTCAATTCGGTCGAGCCGGCGTACCATTCGGCTAAAGCCTGGGCTGTCGGGACATCCAGGCTGGGATCCAGGTTTTCAGAAGCCAGGCCGTTGTAATCCAGGTGCGATTCCAGGTCGGGCTGGTTATCCACCATCTGTTCAACCTGTCCGTATACGCCCTGGTAAGGGTTGAAGGCCAATACCATTTGGGCCAGGGCGATCACCAGCAGGATCAGCAAAGCCAGCACGGCGCTGACCAGGGCCATCCTTTGCAGCGCAGACGCCCCTGAAGTCCAGGGTTTGAATTGCTGTCTGAAATGATGCCAGCGATTGCGGTGCAGTCCTGTATCGGTCGATGTTGGATTGGTATCAGTTTCGTTGATCACAAGCTTGAGTGGCCAGGGTTTGTTAATATTTTTTGCAACTGCTCAACCGGGTTCAGAAGATATGGGTGTTTTTATTATTTTTGTGTGCGAAGCACACAAAAATAATAAAAACACCCAGTTCCTCCAGGGTAGCTGAGTAGTGACATTTGGACAATAGTATTATATGCGAAATTGTGGACAGATTTCACTACCCGGCTATGTTAAAATTGCTTGACCAATGACCCAATTATTCATTGAAATCGAAAACCTGTCCTTCAGCCATCCGGTGCGCGGCGGCGAAGCCATCCCGGCCCTGCGAGGGATCAACCTGAAGATCGAAGAAGGCGAATACGTAGCCATCGTTGGTGCGAACGGCTCCGGTAAAACCACATTGGCCCGTCACCTGAACGCGCTGCTGTTACCCGACCACGGCCGGGTGCTGGTCCAGGGCATGGATACCCGCGATGCCCAGAATCTTACCTCGATCCGCAGCAGCGTCGGCATGGTTTTTCAGACCCCCGAAGACCAGATCGTGGCGGCCGTGCTGGAAGAAGACGTTGCCTTCGGCCCGGAGAACCTGGGCCTGCCCCAGGACGAGATCCGCCAGCGGGTGGATGAGGCCCTGGAGACGACCGGCCTGGTCGATCAGCGCAGCCGGCCTCCGCACCTGCTGAGCGCCGGCCAGATGCAGCGCGCCGCCCTGGCGGGCGTGTTGGCCATGCGCCCGCGCTGCGTGATCTTCGACGAGACCACCGCCATGCTCGACCCGGGCGGCCGGCAAATGGTGCGCAAGCTGATCCGCCGGCTGAACGATGAAGGTCTGACCGTGATCGTCATTTCGCACTTCATGCGCGAGGCGGTCGAGGCCGGGCGGGTGATTGTGCTGAACCACGGCCAGGTAGCCCTGGACAGCTCACCCGAGCAGGTCTTCCGCCACCCGGCCGACTTGCAATCCCTGGGGCTGGACGTGCCCTACACTGCCCGCCTGGTTGAACAGATGCGCAGTGTGCTGCCCGGCCTGCCGGAAGGCATCTTGCGCAGCAGCGAATTGATCGACGCGCTGCCGGCTTTCAGCCGCAACCTGCCCGGTCCGCCGGGTTGGCTCGAACCCGCCTTGCCCGCGGCAGAAATACATCCCCTCATCCAGGTCACTGACCTGGAGCATGTTTATCTGCGCGGTACCCCCCTGGCACACCTGGCCCTACAAGGCGCCTCGCTGCAAGCCGTCGAAGCGGGTGTTCATGGCCTGATCGGGATTACCGGCTCGGGAAAATCCACCCTGCTGCAACACCTCAACGGGCTGCTCCTGCCCCAGGCCGGCCGGGTTACTGTCGGGCCGTTTGACCTCAACGACAGCCGCACCGACTTGAAGGCCGTGCGGCGCTACGCCGGGTTGGTTTTTCAGAACCCGGAATACCAGCTCTTCGAGCAGTACGTCGGGGATGAAATTGCCTACGCGCCGCGCCTGAACGGTGAACAAGGCCCCGCCCTGCGCGAGACCGTCCGAACAGCCATGGAAATGGTCGGCCTGGATTTCACGGGCTTCAAGGACCGCCTGACTTTCACCCTCAGCGGCGGCGAGCGCCGCAAGGTTGCCCTGGCCTCCCTGCTGGCCATGCACCCCCAGGTGCTGCTGCTGGACGAGCCCACTGCCGGGCTGGACCCGCTTTCGCGTCGCGAGACTTTGAATTCGCTGAAGCAGTTGAAGGCCCAAGGTATCACCCAGGTGCTTTCCTCGCACTACATGGAGGATGTGGCCGAGATGTGCGACGCCGTCACCGTGATCCACGCAGGCCGCACGTTGATGGCCGGGCCTGGTCCGGAGGTCTTTGGCCAGATCCGCCAGCTCGAAGCGGTCGGCCTGGATGCTCCCTTGGTCGCCTATGTGGCCGAGACGCTGCGCAGCCGTGGCTGGCCGCTGCCACCCAACCTGGTCCGCCCGGAAGACCTGGTCCTTTACCTGGGACGCATTCAGGAGGCGGCCCGTGAATAATTTCGAGTTTCTGCGTATGGTCAATATTGGCCAGTACCTGCCGCTCGATTCCTTCCTGCACCGGCTGGACCCGCGCGCCCGCATCCTGTCATTCACGGCCGTCCTGCTGGCCGTCACGTTCACCTTGCACGTGCCGGGTCTCCTGCTGGCGCTGCTGGTCGTCCTGCTCGGACTGATTTTAGGGCGGATCCCCCTGCGGTTCGCCTTACGCGGGCTGCTGCCGCCCCTGCCTTTTTTGCTGATCCTGGCCGTGTTGCAGGTCTTTTTGACCGGCCACCCCGCCGGCGCCGTGCCGGTCTTCGCGGCCGGGTTTATCTACATTTATGCCGCCGGGCTGACCGCGGCCGGGGTGCTGCTGTTGCGTTTCGCCGCCCTGATCCTGTTGTTGAGCCTGTTTTCCTTTACCCTGTCCTCTTCCGAGATGATTCACGGGCTGGAATCACTGTTTTCGCCCCTGGCCCGCCTGGGTATCCCCACCCAAGACCTGATTATGGTCGTGCAGGTCACCTTGAGGTTCATCCCCTTCCTGGCCCAGGCCGCCGAACGAATCGCCAAGGCGCAGGCCTCCCGCGGCGCCGAATGGGGTACGCGTAAGGGCAACCTGTTCCAACGGGTGCGCCAGGTCATCCCGTTGATCCTGCCGCTTTTTCTCACCAGCCTGCGCCGGGCCGAGACCATGGCCCTGGCCATGGATGCGCGCGGCTACGGCAGCAGCAAAAACCGCACCTCCATGTTCGTGATGCACTTCACCTGGAAAGACGCCTGGTTTACCCTGGCGTCCCTCGCTGCCGCCGTCGCGATCCTTTGGCTGGGGAGATAAGAGTTAATCACCGCAGAGGAAAAGAAAGATAACCACGGAGGCACAGAGCACACGGAGAAAGAAAAGAAAATAAGAAAATTCGCTGGTCGAAAAGACGAAAGCCTGTGGCAGATTGGCCCAGTCCCTCGCTACCCTTGGCCGAGGCCGCTCTGCAACGCTGGCCAGGAAAATTCACCGCAGAGGCGCTGAGAGCGCAGAGAAGATTTCTAAAAATACATTATCGTAGGGTGCGTTTGAGGGCTGACCTCCCCAGTGCCGGCGGACCGCCAGACCACCAGCCTACCCTGGCATGCCCGGAACGCACCGTTATAGCTCCGATTTTACAAATAAAACCACAGAGGACACAGAGGTCACGGAGAAGAGTTTTTTAAGAGCGGATCGGCCCGGTCTCCAGACCGAGGCCGCTCTTCAACGCCAATCTATCAATACTTTCTGATTTATGATAGGGCCTTAACCTGCCGGCCGCGCCTCTCACCAGGCCTCCTCCCAGGGAGAAGGTTGGGATGAAGGTAGACGCCCAACCAAAAAACAAGCTTCTTTTTCTGTCAGGCGCTAATCCAGTTATAGCAGAAGGCTCTTCCAGGATTTGTTTGCAAAAAAGAGCACCTGTTGTAATCCCCAATTCGCATATTTGCCGGTGTAGCGGGCGAAGCCGCCGGAGCCAATATACTTTCCCTCTCCAAGCCTACCCGCCGGCAGCCTCGCCCCTACAAAAGAATTCGGACTTCGATTCACCCGCCGGCGTGCCGGGCGGGTGGCAACACCCTGTTTTTTCGGTTTCCGGCGTAGAGCGACCACGCCTCTATATATTCGCTCCTTTACGCCTGCCAATCGTGATCTGGCGCCAGGCGGCCACCACGATCAAGGTGATAATCGCCGAGAGGGCGATCTCAGGCAGGCCGTTGGCAACCACAATCGCCGGCAGGGCCGCCCAGGGTAAATAGCCCAGCAAGCCGATCACGCCCAGCACCAACACGGTGTTGGTCAGGCTGCCGGCGATCCCGGAAATGATCAATCCCGGCACCGGCCATTTTTGTAGTGCCCGCCAGACCAGCCAGGCCACCGGCCCGATGAACAGGCGTGGCAATACCGCCAAAAGCGGATTGGTAAACCAGACATCCGTCGGCCCGTTCGGTGCCACGGCGGCCTGGATCATGCTGAACACCCCAAAAATCAGGCCAATCCCGGCCCCCACTACCGGCCCCTCCAGGATCGCCCCAATGATGACCGGCACATGCATGATCGTCAAGGATGCCCCGCTGAACCAGGGGATAAATCCAATGCGGGTGAGGCCCAACAAAATGGATATTGCCCCCAGAACGCCGGTAACGACAATTTTACGAGTTCGATCTTGTGCCATGAACGGCTCCTTTGGCTGAGGAGAAAAAGATTGCTGCTCAGGCTTGCAGAAAAAGGATCTGGTTTATGGAAGTCGAGCAACTACGAATATTGTAACGTATCACCAGTCCCGGGGATGGAATTCCGTCGGAAACCACTATAATTAACCTGAACTCGTAACTGCTCAACTATCCAGGAGAGGTCGGTTGTTTTGTAGTTTTTCGCGTGCAAAGCACGCGAAAAACTACAAAACAATCTCCCGCTTTGAACTGGACTGAGTAGTTAATACGATGGATCAAAAAGACAGCCAGGTGCTCATCCTGATCGGCCAGCCACTAGAGATAAACACTCGAATTGCTTTTTGGATAGGCCTTGAGCAAGATTCAGCCATTATCAGGTGCCCCTTGAGGTTTGCATGAAACAGCCCGTGCGCTGGTACGACGTTTTTTCGATCAACATTTACTGGTTCGCCCTGACCGCCCGTTCCCAGACGATCTCGCCTTTAATCTTACCGTTACTGGTCCAGCAATTCGTGGGGGTATCGGCCCAGGGTGCGGCGCTGGGTACGGTACGCCTGTGGGCGTTAATGGTCACTGTTTTAGCCCAGAGCTTTATGGGAATGGTCTCCGACCGCAGCACCCTGCCCTGGGGCCGCCGGCGGCCGTTTATCCTGGCCGGCTCGCTGGCCGAAATCATCCTCTTCGCCTTGATTGGCCTGACCGCCGGTATGGACGGTTCCAGCGGTTACCCCTTCCTGTTTGGGCTCTATCTCCTCTCGATGGTCTCTTCCAACACGGTCCACGCCGCTTACCAGCGCCTGCTGCCCGACCTGGTGCCGGCTGAAAAACAGGGATTGTATGCCCGGGTCAAGGCTCTCCTGGAGCTGCCCCTGCCCTTGATTTTCGTCGCCTTTGTGATCGGCCAGCTCCTCAGCCGGGGCAACTTGTGGGGTGGGCTGATCCTGCTCATGCTGGTGATCGCTGCCTGCATGATTTTTGCCATGACCATTCGCGAAAAACGACTGGAGGGTCCGGCCACCCGGCCAGACTGGCAGCCGTTTGTACGCCTGGCCACTATGGCGGGCGGTTTCGCGCTGGTGATCCTGGTCGTGGGCGGATTGGTGCGCCGGTTCCTGCGGATCGAAATGGGCTTGCCCGACCATACCGAGATGATCGTGACAGCCATCGTCGGTCTGCTGGCCATGGCTGCCGCCACGGCGCTGGGGGTCAGCGCCACATTACGGATCGGCATCCACCGCAAATTTCACTACCCACCCGCCTTCAAGTGGTGGGTGGCCAACCGCCTGGCTTTCCTGATCGGCTCGACCAACGTGGCGACTTTCCTGGTCTTCTTTTTGCAGGAGCGGTTCGCCGATTACGCCGGGATGAAAGCCGCCGGCCCGGCTGCGATCATGGCCATGATTGTGGGCATCCTCATCTTGCTGACCGCCCTGCCGGGCAACTGGTTGGCCGGCAAGCTGGGCAAAAGGCCACTGATCGCATTCGCCGGCCTGCTGGCTGCGACCGGGGTGATGGTTTTGCTGGTATCCAAAAGCCTGGCGGCGGTGTACCTGGCCGGGGGCTTCATCGGCGCCGGCACCGGCCTGTTCTACCCGGCGGATTGGTCCCTGGGGAGCGAAATCATCCCCCACGAGCAGATCGGGCGCTTTCTCAGCCTGGCCAACCTGGCCGGGGCGGGCGCCGGCGCTGTGGGGGCCTACATCGCCGGCCCCATCGCCGACCAGTTCGGCTATGCCCTGATCATGGGCATCTACGGCGCGCTCTTCCTGCTCTCGATCCCCATCGTGCTGGGGATGGGAAAGGCGAGAAGCCAATAGCAATTAGCCGTAGGGTGGGTGCAGGGCTCATTCATAACACTTGCGAACAAAGAGCAACTACCTCAACCCAGGAATTGCCCGTAACCCACCATCCGTACATAATGGTGAGTTACGGGCAAGGTTTCGTAGGTCTTGCCGGTGTGTAAGTCACCAGTAGTGTTAATGAGCCCTTCACCTACCCTACAGCGCTACCGATAAGGAAAGAGCTTAAGGGTAGGAAAGAAGGATTATAAAAAGCAGATCGGCCTCGGTCTGGAGACCGGGCCGATCACTTTTAACAAACCCTCTTTACTTTTCTTAAACTCTTTTCTCTCTGTGTCCTGTGTGGTTAATTTCTTCCTCTTTTGTTTTTTCTTCTCCGTGCTCCGTGGTTATTTTTTTAATACGCGATCGTGCTGATCTGGGAGAGCTTGGTCAGGCGGTGGGTGGCAATGATACGCCGGCTGGTGCCGGTTAATCCTCGCAGAACCACGCTGTCGGTGGTGGCGCCACCGCCAAAATAATCCACGCCCTTAAGCAGTTCACCATTGGTCACGCCGGTGGCGGCAAAGAACACGTCGTCGGAAGAAACCAGGTCGTCGATGGTCAGGACCTGGTCGAAATCGTAACCGGCGTCCTCGCCCTTGCGCCTTTCCTGTTCGTTGCGGGCGAAGAGCTTACCCTGAATCGTCCCGCCGGTGCAGCGCAGGGCACAGGCCGCCAGCACGCCCTCGGGTGTGCCGCCGATGCCCATCAATACGTCCACGCCGGTATCGGGCAATGCGGTCATCAATGCCCCAGCCACGTCTCCGTCCGGGATGAGGAATATGCGCGCACCTACCCGGCGGACTTCTTCGATCAGGCTGGTGTGGCGCGGCCGGTCGAGAATGACCACGCTCAAGTCGGCGACCTGCTCGTGCTTGGCTTTGGCAATTTTTTCCAGGTTGTCCCTGATCGGCGCGTTGATGTCGATCACGTCCCTGGCCTCAGGGCCAACGGCGATTTTATCCATATACACCAACGGTCCCGGGTTGAACATGGCCCCACGTGGCGCAAGCGCCACGGTCGCAATCGCGTTAGGCAAGCCGTAAGCAGTCGGGCGGGTGCCATCGATCGGATCGACGGCGATATCGACTTCCGGTAATTCACCGGAGCCCAGGTGTTCGCCGTTGAACAGCATCGGCGCTTCGTCTTTCTCCCCCTCGCCAATCACGATGACTCCGTCCATCTGGATCGAGTTCATGACCAGCCGCATCGCGTCCACAGCAGCTTTATCGGCCGCAATTTTGTCACCCCGTCCGACAAAGCGGCCGGCTGCCAGCGCTGCAGCCTCAGTGACCCGCACCAGTTCGAGCGCCAGGTTGCGGGTAGGCTTGCTTTCGATCATCTTGACCTCCTTGGAATGGCTGTTGAAAAATTAACGCGGATAAGTTGTATTACCACAACCAAAGGATCAAATAATAGCTGATCATGGCTCCCCACAACCACGAATCCATGCGATCGAGCATGCCACCATGCCCGGGGAAAATGGTGCCGGCATCTTTCAGATTGAACTGGCGTTTGAGCATGCTTTCCCCCAGGTCACCCAGGGGGGTAAGAATGCCCAGGACCAGTCCCAGCACCAGGCCGTGGACGGCGGTCAGGGTGGGATAGCGCAGGCTCCAGAGTAAAGCCAGCAAAACCCCGCCAATCGTGGCGAAAAAGACCCCGCCCAGGTAGCCTTCCACCGTCTTGTGAGGCGAAACGTTTGGCGCCAGGGGATGTTTTCCAATGCGGCTGCCGACCAGGTATGCACCGGCATCGCCCAGGCCGATGGTGGGTAAGGCCAGCAGCAGCCACCACAGCCCGCCGGGCAGTTCGCGCAGTGAGATCAGGTAACCGCCTAACCAGCCCAGATACATCAGGCCGGCCACGGTGATGCTGAAATCGACCGCCGGGGTGCCGATATCTTTGGGCATACGCAAGGTATGGTAGCCCATCGAAATAATTACCAGCAGGGCCAGCAGCGCATCGCTGTAGGCAAAGCGCCAGAAGTAGCGGCTGGCGACCAGCAGCGCTACCCCAGGAATTAATATCCATAATGCGGGCTTGAAACCACCCTGGGTGAACATGTGCCAATATTCCCAGGCACACACGCCCATCAGGGCGGCGCCGAAAATGGCTAAAGGCCAACCCCCCAGAACGGCAAAGAACACGCCAACCGGGATGATGACGATGACAACCTTGAGGCGGTTGGCGAGCATGAATGATTTACCCTTCGGAGCACATGTTCGATAGTTTCCCGAAACGCCGGTCCCTTTGGTTGTAAGAAACCAGCGCCTCATACAGGTCTTCGGGGCCGAAATCCGGCCAAAACTTGGGGGTTACGTACCATTCTGCGTATGCGCTCTGCCAGATAAGGAAATTGCTCAAGCGCATTTCCCCGGAGGTGCGGATCAGCAGGTCCGGGTCGGGGATGCCGGCAGTGAACAGGTAACTGCTGATCAATTCGTCGGTGACTTCCTCGGGCTTGATCCCCTCGGTCATCATTTTGCGCACGGCGCAGACAATTTCATCCCGCCCGCCATAGTTCCAGGCGATGCACAGCACCAGCCGGTCGTTGTCTTTGGTGACTTCGGCGGCGTGACGGACTTTTTCCTGCAAACGCGGGCTGAGCTGTTCGATCCGCCCAATGTGTTGCAAGCGGACGCCTTCTCCATTCAATTCCTCCAGCTCCTGATCGATGACCTCTTCCAGGATCATCATCAAGCCCTGGACTTCCTCGGATGGGCGGGCCCAGTTCTCAGTTGAAAAGGCGTAAACGGTCAGGTATTTAACCTTGAACTCAGCACAGGCACGAATGATCGGGCGCAGGTTTTCTGTGCCGGCGCGATGACCGGCCTGGCGAGGCATCCCCCGCGAAGCCGCCCAACGGCCATTGCCATCCATAATGATGGCAACGTGCGTGGGTATGTTTTGTAAAGTCTCGGTTGAAATGATTCCAGCTTCGGAACTCATTGGCTCGAGTTAAAACTCCATGATTTCTTTATCTTTTTTCTCGCCGACCTGGTCAATATCGATAACAATCCGGTCGGTCAACTTTTGTAATTCTTCCTCGCCCTTTTTCAGGTCGTCTTCGGAAATCATTTTCTCTTTTTCGAAGTCACGCAGGTCTTTGATAATATCCCGGCGGATGTTGCGGACGGCGATCTTGGCCTCCTCCAGGCGGTTGTTGACCAATTTCACCAGGTCACGGCGGCGTTCCTCGGTCAGGGGCGGAAGGTTCAAGCGGATGGTTTTGCCATCGTTGTTGGGGGTCAGCCCCAGGTTGGACGTGATGATACCGCGCTCGATGGCCTTGATGGTCGATGGATCGAAAGGCTTAATCATCAACGTGCGGGCATCCGGAACGCTGATGGTGGCCAATTGCATCAAAGGGGTAGGAGCACCGTAATAGTCAACCGGCAGCTTTTCGACCAGCGAGGGAGTTGCCCGGCCGGTGCGAATCCCGGCGAGGTCATCTTCCAGGTTTTGAATGGCCCCTTTCATGCGAGTTTCGGCATCCTTGACGGTTTCTTTAATCATGGAGATCTCCTCGGTACGATGGTTTTTTTGCCAGGGTGAAATGAAAATCCGCCTGATGGAGCGTAATGGGCTATGCGGCAAGATTAAGGATACCGCAAAATTATTAAAAAAGCTATGGAGCGAATTGCCTCACAATTAATCTTACTTTGCGAAATAACGTTGGCTCAAAATAAATGTTACCCTAACGCGGAATAAAGCACCGCAGAGGGAGCTCATGATGAGTCAACGCAGTCGGCGGGAGATGCTAGAAAGCATTCGTCCGCGCTATTTGAAAGCCAGGAAAGCCGAGAAGAAACAGATTCTGGATGAATTTATCGCCACAAGCGGATATCATCGTAAATACGCTATTCGGCTGTTGAAGCATGGTTCCAAGCCAAAGGGGTTGAAGAAAGCCGGGCGACGGAAGAAATACAACGGGGAAGTCGTCGTGGCTCTGGAAAAGATTTGGGAAGTTAGTGGGTGCATCTGCTCAAAACGACTACAGCCTTTTATTCCTGAAATGGTGGATGTTTTAGAGCGCTGGCAGGAAATAGAGTTGAGCGAGGAAACCAAAGCGCTTTTGTTGAGCTTGAGCCGGGCCACCATAGATCGCTGTTTGAAAAAGGCACGCCTCGCCCCCACCCCACGTGGGCTTGGGACTACCAAACCGGGCAGTTTGCTCAAACAAGCCATTCCCATCCGCACCTTTACCCCTTGGGAGGACGAGAAGCCAGGCTTTCTGGAAATCGACCTGGTGGCCCATTGTGGTACAACCACCGAGGGTACCTACCTCAATACCCTCACTGCAACCGATTTAGCCACCGGCTGGACCGAGTGCCTGGGCCTGGCCAACAAAACCCAGACAGCTGTCTCTCAAGCCATTGAGGAATTGCGCCATAACCTGCCTTTTCCTCTTTTGGGATTGGATTCAGACAATGGCAGTGAATTCATCAACGATACACTTTTGCGATACTGCCAGAGCGAACTCATTACCTTTACGCGTTCGCGGCCTTACCACAAGAATGATCAGGCTCATGTGGAACAGAAGAATTGGTCGGTTGTTCGACATACCATTGGCTATGACCGCTTCGAAACCCCACAAGAACTTGCCTTGCTCAAATCCATTTACTCCGATTTGCGTCTTTACATCAATTTTTTCCAGCCAGTTCTCAAACTGATTGCTAAAGAAACCGTTGACGGCAAGACGATCCGTAAGTATGATCTGGCCAAGACCCCCTATCGCCGGGTCTTAGCCCAGGACTCTCTTCCCCTGAAAGTCAAGGCCAGTCTTACTGCCCAATATGTTCATCTGAACCCTGTGTCCTTACAGGCCAGTATCAATAAAAAGGTCAATCAATTGTTAAGAATTCTCCGGTAACATTTCTATTTGAGGCAACGATTATCCCAAAGTAACATTTTATTTTGAGGCACCACGTGGAGGGAAACTGTGTCTACAGGGCAATCGCATCATCCCAATTTAGTCCCAAAAACCCATTCTTTGGGGAACTGCCCTCGAAAAGCAGGCCGGTTGCAATCGCCCTGACTGTGTCTACATGGCTTTCTCAAGGAAGGGTTGTCATTGCGACCAGGGCTCGCGATGGCAAAAATCCTGATTTTTGTAAAGTGAATACGAGAAAGCCAAAACGGTATCTTGGGTTTCCCCACAACGAACATTAGAGGGTGATGAAAAAGTCGCTTTTCATCATCCGAATTGGGATAAATGTGGCGGGGCGGCGAAGCCGCCCCGCCACATTTATCCCAAAAATTTTTATATGAAGGTGTTTTTCAACACTCTTACATTAAGTACTTGACTCTCTAGTAATTATGTTCTATACTGTTTTAGAACATAATACCTATTTACCGATGCAAATCGTTTTCGATACGAAAGGTTCATCGTGATGGTAGCTCTACCGATTGTAAATACAAAAATGGACGCGCATGCGTTTCCGGCCTGGAACACCCGGGTTGGCACTCCACTCCGCGGCGGGCAGCAGACGCCCGGATCAAAGCCGGCCAGCCTGAATGACCTGATCCGGCAAATGCCGGCTTTACCGCTGCAGACCGCGATTTTAGGCGAGAGCAGTGAGCATACCCCGGTTTTGTTCGATCTGAACGATCCCCGCCCGGGGTCTTTGCTGATCGTGGGCGAGCGTTATGCCGGCAAGACCGGCCTGATTAAAACGATGGTGCATTCTTTACTGCGGACCAACCGACCGTATGAAGTCCAATTCAGCGTGATCAGCGCCAAGCCCGGGCAGTGGTCGCTCGAGGAAAACCGTTACGGCGACTACTTCAAGGTGATCACCTCCAATTACGAGCGCGACGCGGCCGATGCGATCCTTGCGGCCTGCGACTTGATCGAAAGCCGCCAGCACGGGCGGATGAGCGGTGGCGCCCACCTGGTCATCCTGGATGGCATGGATACCCTGCCATATATGGACTTCGATGTGCGCCTGAATTTCGAATGGCTGCTGCAAGAAGGACCCTTTTACCAGGTCTGGCCGGTGGTGGCCTGCGATGTACAAACGGCCCGCCAACACCCCCAGTGGATCAGCCTGTTTCGGTCGCGCCTGACCGGTTATATCGAAGACCCAACCACGGCCCGCGAGCTTTCGTTGCTGCCCACGGTTGACTTTTCCGCCTTCGAGCGCGGCCGCCAGTTTGCCGTGCGGATTGGGCGTGCCAACCTGCAATTTTGGACGCCCGAAATTTGAGCGACCGGGCGGGCGCTCTAACTTCCTGTGGTCGGCCAATGATCAGGGAAACCGGGTACCTGCCAGCGCTCGCACAGAATGGATGGAAGGAGGCACTTACAAAGTGAGCATGAACACCGGCATGTTATGGTTCGATAACGACCCAAAGGCTGATTTGCAGACTAAAATCAGCCGTGCGGTCGATTTTTACCAGCACAAGTATGGCATACATCCAGACTTGTGTTTTGTTCATCCCAGTATGCTGCACGAAGAGCTGTCGCACCGCAACGGTGTTGAAATAAAAGCCAACCGGCGGATCCTCCCCAACCATTTCTGGATTGGGATCAGCGAAGGAAATAATAAGGAAGGTGCGGGTAATTCCCGATAATTCAAACAGGGGGAAATCGAATCACCTGAGACGGGCCGGCCCTTACGCCAGGGGGCCGGCCAGTTTCTTTAATTTAGCGTTCTTCTTCACCCTCATCATCTTCGGGCGGCTCAGAATTGATCAACATCTCTTCAGAAAGGATACCCAGTTCCAGTTCAGAGGCGTCTTCCAACCCCTCTCCTGCGGCGCGGGCAAACTTGCGAAACAGGGTCAGCATCCGGCGCAGCGGCTTGCGTGAAAACTCTTCGGTAAAGTTGCGTGCGGCATCTTCCAGGCTTATCTCGGACTTGAACTCTTCCCGCAGGTAATACAGGTGCTCGATAATCCACAGGTACATGTCCGCGGTGGTCCGGCCGGGGAACTCTTTGAGGATATCCTGTTCTTGGATCACCACGGCCAATGGGCAATAAACGTGGTCATACCAATTGCGTACGGCATCGGGGTAGGGGATATCGTGACCGGATTTTTCGCCCATGTACCAGCGGTTAACGTTGATGTGCTCCAGCAGTTTCTCGTACTGGCCGGGCAAGGTCAGGTCGATATCGGCGTCCGGGCGGAATTCCAGGATTTGGGTGGTTTTGTAGAAGTAGGCTTTATCCTGGCGCAGGATGATCTCGTCGATATTGGTGTTTTCGTCGATCACAATTTCGCTGACGATCTCGATCACGCTGGCATCGATATACTTCTGGCCGCGCTCGCGAGCCACCGAGACCCGGTGATTGCCGTCTTTGACAAAGTACACCTCGCCGATCTTGTAGACCTCGATTGGCGGCAAATTGATTTCGCGCCGGTTGGCGATATCCACGTTGATCCAGCGGCTGCGGGTGTGGGTGTGGAGCGGCAAGAAGGCCCGATCGAAATCGTTGTACCGGCCAACGCTGCCGACCACCTTGTTGATCGGAATCTGGCGAACCCCCGCATCGAACTGGGACTGCATGGGCAGCACCTTGCGGATTTCGTCGAAAGGCATCAATTGATTGTTGGATTTATTGAACCAACTAAACACAGAACGCCAGAACCCTTTGCGCAGGGCCTGGTCGAAGTCATCTTTCGCTATGCGCTGAAAGAATACAGGGTTATTTTCGTTATTGAATCAGCATTCATAGGATCCTCCTCAACCTGCCAGGCCGCGTTTTCCAAACGGAAACGACCGCGGCTTAACCGGGGGATCGAAGTTAAATTCTCTATAGCCGTAACAGTTCATCACGGAAGTCTGGCCAAAGCCAGTGACCGTGTCAATGTCATTTCGATAAACGTGAATGTGACCATGCAGATGGTAGCTGGGTTTGAACACCTGGTCCAGCCAGCGAAACGCCTTTATGCCCCGGTGGGGCAGGTCGTCCATGTCGTGGATGTGCCACGGCGGGGCATGAGTCACTAAAATGTCAACGTACCGACCATATCGCAGGCGATTGTACAGCAGATGCGGCACCAAATCAAGTGCGAAATACCACATTTCTGCCTGGGAGTACTGGTGCAGGCCAAGGTTATAGCGCAGGCTGCCTTCAATGCCGGCCATTAAAATTCCCGAGGAGGAGCGCTTCGTCCGGCGATGGATGTCGATGGCGCCCCAGGGTGACGAGCGCTCTCCGCCGGTGGTGCTTTCGACCTGGCTGGCGTGATTACCCCTGACATAATACAAGGGCTTGTCGAGCATACTAACGATAAATTCAAGGTAGTAGTACGGCAAATCGCCGCAACTGATGACCAGATCGACATCCTTAAATCGCTGCCGGATCTGGGTGTTATAGATAAAACCCAGCTCGATATCACTGATCGCCAGTATCTTCATGCCTGCTCTAGGTGGGCTTGACGAGCGGATAAGGCGCAGTGGGTGGATCGGAAGGTCCGATCCCTACGGCAACGGCAACCGCATTCTCATTCGAATGGCTGATGCTCACAGACCATTGTTCAAGTCCCAGGTATTGAGCAATTTTAACCGCATTTCCATAAAGATGCAGGATCGGTTCTCCCCAGGGGCCATCCAGGCATTCGATGTCGCTGCCAGTGCACCCAACCGATGCCGGTTCCCAGGGCTTTGGAAACCGATTCTTTGACCGCAAAGCGGCCGGCCAGGTAATCGTTTTAATTCTTGGATTCAGCCAGCTCGGCCGGGGTGAACACACGCTTTAATAAACCGCTCGCGGATGGCCGGCCGGTATCCGGATTGATCCGACGGTTGATCTCGTAAAATGATCATTATTTCTTCCGGTGCGGACAGATTGCATTTATGCTCGCGCTCCGAGCTAACCTGTTAGTGGCCGGCACTGACGATGACAAAGCGCTCGGGGTTGAGATAGCGGCGGGCCACTTCCAATATTTGGGTTGGGCTGATTTCGCGGATCTTTTGGGGGTAATGGCGGTAATAATCCATGCCCAGGCTAAAGCGCTCGATATTTAGCAAGCTGCCGGCGATGCCCTGGTTGGATTCCATGCTCAGCGGCAGCCGTCCGATCAGGGAGGACTGGCTGTCTTCCAGCTCTTCCGCGCTGACCGGTTCGTCCACGAACCGCTTGATTTCGTCCTGGATGAGGTCGATCGCCTCTTCAAATTATCCGGGTCCACGCCAGCGGCAATTTCCCACGAGCCGCCTTCGATCCAGGCATTCAATCCGGTCGAGGCATAATAAGCCAGGCCGGCGTTCTCGCGCACCGATTCGCCAATACGTCCCATCATGCCAAACTGGCCAAGGATATTGTTGCCCAACACGGCCGCCGGGTACTCCGGGTCGATGCGGCGCGGGCCGAAACTGCCCATCACCAGGTCTACCTGGCTTTTATCCGGCAAGAAAATGTGGCGGCGTACATTGGTCGCAGGCGGGGCGGCAGGTGAAATTCGGGTAGTTTTTCTGCGGGCGGCCACCTTCTCCAGGGCCCAATTTTTGGCTGACCAGCTTCGACCACTGCCTCGGGCGATACGGCGCCGACCACCACCAGGACCAGCCCCTTGGGGCTATAATAGCCCCGGTGAAATTCAACCAGGTCCGCGCGGGTAATACGCTGAATGGTCTCAGGGTAGCCGTCTTCCGGCAGGCTGTAGGGGTGGTTGGCGAAGAGGATCTCGTCGAAGGCCAGTGAGGACATTTCGGCGGTGTCCTGGGCGCGAATGGCCAGGCCGGTCAGGTATTGTGCGCGCATGCGTTCGACGTGTTCGGCCGGGAATACCGGCTGGTCAGGCAGTAGCCAGCGTATCCACCAGTAACGGCAGGTCCTCGGCCAGCCCATGACCACCGAAACTGACGGTGTGCACGCTCGCGCCAAAACCCGGCTGGCCCCGGCTGTCTCCAGGTCATTGAAGATCTGCTGGAAGGTGCGGGTCTGGGTGCCGCGCATAATGCCGAGGCGGTAAATACGCCAACCCTAGTTTTTCAGGCGGATCGTACATGCTGCCGGCCTGAAAATAGCCGCTGATGACCACCGAAGCGCTGTCGGTGTTCGGGTAAACCAGCACTGTAATCCCATTGGGCAAGCTGGCGCATGAGGTATTGTCTGCCCCGGGAAGATTGCGTAAATGTTCAGTCTTGAGTAGGTTCATTGGAGTGATCCTGACTGGAATAGGTTCGTTACTGGCAAGAGATGCTCACTTCCGTTCGCTCTCCGCTTCGCCGGCGACCGCATTATAAACGCCGACCACCCGGCGCGCCGGGCTCAAATAAACCTGAGCGATGCGCTGCATGTCTGCCGGGAGTATTCTTTGCCAGGCGTTCCACATACTGGCTGAACCAATCGTAGCTGGCAAACATTTCGGCATAACCCAGCCAGAAAGCCTGGTTGGTGATATTTTCACTGCCGTAAGGAACATGGCCCGGGCTTGTTTGGTGGCGCGGGCAATTTCGGCTTCGTCTACCAGGCCGTCCTGCAGCCGTTTGATCTGGCATCCACGGCGGATAAAATAGTCTCGGCGTGCGTTCCGGCCGCACAGTCATGACGATCTCGTATAGAAATGGGTCGATGGTAGCCTGCATCCCGCCGCGGACAGTGACGGCCAGTTCAGCCTCTACCAGCGCGCGGTACAGGCGGCTGGTCTTATTGGAGATACCACCTCCGCCGAACATATTTAGCCTGGTTGGGCCGCACAGCAGCGAATCGAGGATGGTGAAGGCAAAAAATCGGGATCGGACGGCGGCCGGGGCCCGGTAGGCAATGTGGATATAGGTAGCGTTACTGGGACCTTCCAGGTCACGACTTTCCGTTCGGCGGCCGGGCGGGCTTCGGGCTGCACCGCCTGGGTGATCTTGCCTCCTGCCCGGCGGAGATGGATCGTACATCTCCTCCAGGTGGTGAAGGACCTCCTGGCTGTCGAAATCGCCGGCGACGGCCAGCAAGCGCATTGCTCGGATTGTAATTGCGGCGGTAGTGCGGTAAAGGTCGTCACGGTGGATTTTTCCCAGGTCTTCGATGAGCCGATCACCTCATTGCGGTAGGGGTGGGTGTCGAAGGCGGCTTTCTGGACGGCCTCGCCCAGGCGAAATAAGGGCTCGTTCAGGTCGCCGGCCAATTCGGAAAGGATGACGGTACGCTCCGATTCGACCTCTTCCGGGTCGAAGGTGGAATTGGCTCATGCGGTCCACTTCCAACTGCAAGGCCAGGTCGATCTGGTCGGCCGGCAGGGTTTCGTAATAGGTCGTCCAATCCAGGTGGGTGAAGGCGTTCCAGGCGCCACCGGTGCGGGCAATGGCTTTATCCAGGTAGCCGGCCGGAAAGCGTGGCGTGCCCTTGAACTGCATATGCTCCACCCAATGAGAGATGCCGGTACTGCCTTGCACCTCATTACGCGACCCAACCCGGTACCAGACCCAGTGGCTGATAATGGGTGCGGTGTGGATTTCTTTGAGCATAACGACAAGGCCGTTTGCCAGTGTTTTTTTGAGGACAGGTGAAGTCATGATTTCATCTCGGGGTTAGTGGATAAGGTGCTTCAGGTAAGAGATGCGTTCGAGCCGGCTAATCCGGAATTGTTAACACACTAAATAGGATCATTTAAGTAATAATTCATACATTGTTAATCATTTTCAAACATACTTCCTGTATAACGATGTTGTGGCGCTTCAGGCTTGTGGAAGAAATTCGCCGAAAAGCGGATGCTTACCCGGCCGGCCTGACGGCTGCCCTGCACAGAAATATGGAGACAGTACTCACTTGTTTTTTGGAATCACCTTTCTATATGACTATAGCATAGGTGCAAAAAAACGACTAACAATAAAGGTATAATTGATCTATATTGGCGAATTTATTTGGTTATAAGGTGTGTGCAGCCTCAACCAAAATAAATGCCGGTCGATATGGAAAACTGGCAAAGGACAAAATGGACCGGAGCGATGGGGATCGAAAGCAATTGTTTGCGGGTAACCGAAAGATCGGGCTACAAACGGACCGGTCGCTCAGGCTCAAAAATGTTGTCCTGTGCTGGGGTTAAATATATACCAGAATCGAGTTGACCATCATGGAAGAAACACCCAAATTCTTAGTAGCGATCATTGGAGCCGGGCCGGCCGGAATTTTTGCGGCGCGAGAATTAGCTGGCCAGGGTGCGCATGTTGTTCTGATCAACCGGGATATCAAACCCGGCGGTTTAGCGGAATATGGAATTTACCCGGATAAGCTGAAGATGAAATTTGGGCTCAGGGCCCAGTTTCGCCAGGCTTTAGCCATGCCGAATATCGATTATTACGGCAACCTGCTGGTTGGCGAGCAAGGCGATCTGACCCTGGAGCAGCTTAAAGAAATGGGCTTCCAGGCCGTGCTGGTGACGGCCGGTGCCCAGGGGACGAAATGGCTGGGACTACCGGGTGAAAACCTGGTGGGGGTATACCACGCCAAAGACCTGGTTTATCACTACAATCACCTGCCGCCCTTTAGCGAGGAAGAATTTTCCCTGGGGAAAAATGCTATCATCGTTGGCGCTGGCAACGTGATGGTAGATATCGCCCATTACCTGATCAATGATATGAAGGTGGAAGAAGTCTTGACCCTGGCTCGCAGGGGGCCGGCGGAAATCAAGTTCGACCGCAAGCAACTTGAGATCGTTGCCGCCAACCTGGACGTGGGATCTTTCGACAGCGAAATCGAGCGGGTCACACCGATTATGCGCCAGGTAGGCCAGGATCCGGAAGTTGCCCGGACATACGTCCATTCGGCCCTGGATAAAGCCGAGGAATTGAAGTCGCGAACCTGTTTTTGGATCCGCTTCCTCTCCTCGCCGGTAGCCATTCTGGATGATGGTACCGGCCACGTGGGCGGCCTGGAAATCGAAGACAACAGCCTTGTGCTGGATGGCGAAGAAACCCGCGCGGTCGCGCTGCCCACGCACAAGATATATGATGTGGATACGGTCATCTTTGCGGTCGGCGACCGGGTGGACGACCGCCTGGGGCTGCCGATGCACAACAGCCGTTTTGACAAGAATCCCGACCCGGCTTACCCGGTCGAAGGGATCTCATACGAAGTATACGATCCCGAGACGAAACAGCCCTGGACCGGCTATTTCGTGGCCGGCTGGTCACGGCTGGCCAGCACCGGCCTGGTGGGCATTGCCCGCAAAGACGGCATAAACGGCGCCAGGGCCGTATGGCAATATTTACAGGACCTGCCCCAGGATGGGCCGGACCCGGATGCGCTCAGCCGGTTTCAACGAGCACTGGCCAACCTGGATCATCCGGTGGTGACCAAAGATGCCTTGAAGACACTGGAAATGGTGGAGCAGCAGCGCGGCAAGGATACCGGCGTGGATGATTTCAAATTCTCGAGCAATCGCGACATGCTGGATGTGATGGGCCTGCAAGATGTCGCCCAGGTTTTGCGAGCAAAAGAACTGGTCGGCTGACGGGCAGACGACAGCGGGTCCTTCTTTCCCTTGTCGCCCGGTCAACTTTTTTCTCTTTCCATTCCTCCCCCAAAATCTAAAGTGCGGATTTCAGGGGAACCGCCGGTTAAAAGTGGCCTTCTGGCAGCAAGGCACCCCTTCTCCCGCTTCAGGGAGAAGGTGCCGGAGGATGAGGGCGAAGCGCCGGCCAACGGGGATGGTGGGTTACGGGCAAGGCCTGGCATGTTTTACCGCCCGGTGATTCACCGGTATTGCGTATGAGCCCTGCACCCACCCTACATTTTTTCAAATCCAAAGTGCGAATATTAGGGGAACCGCTGGTTAAAAACGGCCTTCTGGCAGCAAGGCACCCCTTCTCCCGCTTCAGGGAGAAGGGGCCGGAGGATGAGGGCGAAGCGCCGGCCAACGGGGATGGTGGGTTACGGGCAAGGCCTGGCATGTTTTTCCGCCCGGTGATCCACCGGTATTGCGTATGAGCCCTGCACCCACCCTTTTTTAAATCCAAAGTGCGAATATTAGGGGAACCGCTGGTTAAAAGCGGCCTTCTGGCAGCAAGGCAACCCTTCTCCCGCTTCTGGGAGAAGGATGAGGGCGAAGCGCCGGCCAACGGGGATGGTGAGTTACGGGCAAAGCCTGGCAACAAATGCGGATTTTGGGGGAGGTATTATGCTCTTCCCTCCCCACGTTGCCTGATTCACTGGTTGCCTCATCTCCTTCCACCCTCAAATCGGGGGAATTTCCTTGTTCGAGCGTAACAAAATTTACGCAGAGGGTTCTAATAAGTGTGGTTTTGTCTGAATTAAAAAATACGCCCTCGTAATGTCAGGGCTGGGCTGGTACAGTTAGTCAAAAACCTATTTCCGGATGCGATGGGCTTATCGATGCCTGCTTGCTGTGACTCCGGCTGCTAAACAGGAGGATCATTAACATGGAGTTGAGTGATGATACCCGCTTGGAAATGTACTGGATGATGCTGCTCGCCAGGCGCCTGGACGAACGCGCCTGGGTTTTGCACCGCCAGGGCAAGATTGCTTTTCATGTTTCGGGCATCGGCCAGGAGGCCGCCCAGGTTGGGGCCGCCTATGCGCTGCGCCGCGGATACGATTGGGTTGCCCCCTACTACCGAGACCTGGCTTTATTGTTGTGCCTGGGTTACACCCCCCAGGAATTCGTGTTGGGGCTGATGGGCAAACGGGAAGAGCCCAGTTCCGGCGGGCGGCAAATGCCCAGCCACTGGGGACTGCGCCGGGCTAACGTGATCAGCCAGTCCTCGCCGGTGGCGACCCAGTGCCCGCACGCCGCCGGGGTTGGTATGGCCATCAAGATGCGCCACGAGGACAAAGTGGTGCTGGTCACCCTGGGTGAGGGTTCAACCTCACAGGGTGAATGGTACGAGGCGGTCAACTGGTCGGCGGTGCACCGGCTGCCGGTGATCTTTTTGGTCGAAAACAACGCCTACGCCATTTCCGTGCCGCAGGATAAACAAATGGCCGTGTCCAGCTCGGCCGAAAAGGCCTGCGGCCTGGGGCTGAGGGGAATCACCGTGGACGGCAACGACCCGGTAGCGGTGTATCAAGCCATGGCCGAGGTGGTCGAACAGGCGCGTAATGGCGAAGGGCCAGCGCTGATCGAGGCGCAAGTGTACCGGCTCACTCCGCACACCTCCGATGACGACGACCGTACTTACCGCTCGCGCGAGGAGGTCGAAGAACATAAAAAGAACGATCCGCTGGTGGTTTATCAAAAAACGCTCGAGAAGGCAGGCCTGCTAACCCGCAAAATGCTCGATGATTGGGAAACACGAGCCAAAGAAATGATCGATGCGGCGGTACGTTACGCGGAGGGGGCGCCTTCACCAGAAGCCGAAGAAGCGGCTTACCCGGTGTTTTCCGAACAGGTGGTGGTCCATGGCTGAAATTACCCTGGTTGAGGCCATCCGCCAGGCCATGGACGAAGAAATGGCCCAGGATGACCAGGTATTTTTGGTGGGAGAAGACGTGGGCAAACGCGGCGGTGTGTTCCGCGCCACGGTAGGATTGTACGAAAAATACGGCCAGGACCGGGTAGTGGATTCACCCCTGGCAGAGCTGTCCATTGTCGGCATTGGCGTTGGGGCGGCGCTGTACGGCATGCGCCCGATCTGCGAAATCCAGTTTGCCGACTTCATCTTCCCGGCCTTTAACCAGATTGTGAACGAGGCGGCCAAGATGTGCTACCGTTCCAACGGCGAGTGGACTGTGCCGATGGTCATTCGCGCGCCTTATGGCGGCGGGATCGGCGGCGGGCTGTACCATTCGCAGAGCATCGAGGCCTATTTCGCCCACGTGCCCGGGTTGAAAGTGGTGGTGCCTTCCAACCCGCGCGATGCCAAGGGGCTGCTCAAGGCGGCCGTGCGCGACCCCGACCCGGTGCTGTACCTGGAGCCGAAGAAAGGCTACCGCCTGATTAAGGGTGAAGTACCCGGCGACGACTTTACCGTCCCGATTGGGCCGGCCCAGGTCAGCCGGCAGGGCCGCGATTTGAGCGTTTTTGCCTACGGGATGATGCATTATTATGCTTTGCAAGCTGCCGAGAACGTCGCCCGCGACGGGATCGACGTGGAGGTAGTGGACCTGCGCACGCTCAATCCGCTGGATAAGGAAACTATCCTGGCTTCGGTGGAAAAGACCGGCAAAGCCCTGATTGTATATGAGGATAACCTGACCGGCGGTTTCGGCGCCGAGATCGCCGCGATTGTGGCCGAGGAGGCCTTTACTTCCCTGGACGCGCCCGTCCGCCGGCTGGCCGGGCCGGATGTGCCCGCTATGCCCTTCAGCCGCCCCATGCAGGAATGGTTCATGATCGACGTGAACAAGATCGAAAACGCCATCCGGGAGTTGGCGGCTTATTAAAAAGTGTCAAGGGTCACGTGTCAGGTGTCAGGGTTCAGGCGGCGAAATTTCAAGTGGTGTGTTCCCGGCAACATCATTACGAACGAAAATTCGAGTGGATAGCTAACCGCTAAAAGCTAATCGCTAACAGCTACCAGCTATCCGCTTCCCAAGGAGGTATCATGCCAACTAAAGTGATTATGCCCCAGTTGGGCGAATCGGTAATCGAGGGCACGGTGACCAAGTGGCTGAAAAAGCCCGGGGATACCGTCGACGAATACGACGCTTTGTTGGAAGTCAATACGGATAAAGTCGATACGGAAATTCCCAGCCCGGCGGCGGGTACTTTGCTGGCGGTGGTGGTCCCGGAGGGGCAGACGGTCACGGCCGGCACGGTGCTGGCCTGGATCGGCGCGCCGGGTGAAGAAGTGCCCGGCGGGAGCAACGGCAACGGAGAACGTCACGCCGGCAAAGCCGCGGTAGGTGAGCAGCCGGTCAGGCCGGCCGCTGCGCCGGAATCAGGGAACCACCGTGAGCTGGGCTTCATCTCGCCGGTGGTGGCGCGCCTGGCCCAGGAAAATGAAGTGGATCTATACCGGGTCCAGGGCACCGGCCAGGGCGGGCGTATCACCAAGAAGGACATATTGGATTATCTGGAAAGCGCCGGCCCGCCGGCCGAACCGGCTGCCTGGGAAGCGCCCGGGGATGGTGACCTGTTCCGTCCCAGCGAGCTCATCCGTCCTGCGCCACCGGCCGGCGAGTCCCCCAGGCCGGGGGCCGACCGGGTCATCCCACACACGGTCATGCGCAAATCGATTGCCGAGCATATGGTCAACAGCAAACATACCGCTCCGCATGTGACCACCGTGATGGAGGCAGACATGAAACAGGTGACCTTGCACCGTGAGGCCAACAAAGAAGCCTTTGCCCGCGAGGGGGTCAAGCTGACCTATTCGGCTTATTTCGCCATGGCCGTCATCACGGCGCTCAAGGCGTTCCCATTGGTCAACGCTTCCTGGTCGGATGAGGCCGTGATCGTCCACCCGGCCATCCACCTGGGCATGGCCGTTTCGCTGGGGCCGGACGGGCTGATCGTCCCGGTCATCCACAACGCCGACAGCCTGTCGCTGCTGGGTCTGGCGCGCGAGCTCAACGACCTGGCCGAGCGGGCCCGCCGCAAGCGCTTGCAGCCGGATGAGGTCCACGGCGGGACGTTTACGATCACCAACCACGGCGTGTATGGCTCCCTATTTGCCACGCCGATCATCAACCAGCCGCAGAGCGCCATCCTGGGGGTGGGCGTCATCCAGAAACGGGCGGTCGTCCTGGCGGATGACGCCATCGCCGTACGCCCGATGGTTTACCTGTCGCTGACCTTCGATCACCGCATCCTGGACGGCGTCTCGGCCGACGGGTTCCTGGCCAGGGTTCGCGAGACCCTGGAGGGTTGGCCGAAATAAGAGGGATTAACCACGGAGGCACGGAGGACACGGAGAAGAGAAAGAGGAAAAGAGGAATTACTTTTTAAGAAGAATGATCGTCTGAAGCAGATCGGCCCGGTCCCTCGCAACCCTCGGCTGAGACGCTCTTCTTCTGTGCTGTTATTTCGAGTCAATGGGCTGGTAGGCCGGCACATTTCGCCTCCGCCTACCTCGTTGCCTTATTCACTATTCTCTCCTCTCTAATCTCTCTTCTCTGAGGTTGCCTCGTTTCCTCATCGACTTATCCCTCCGCAAATGCATCTTTTACGCTTTCCTGCGCATCCCAGATGGTGTATCATTGCAGGGACGATAGGCACAATTATTGGTTACATGTAACTGCTTGGCCTGTCAGGTAAGAACCCTGAATTTGAGGTGTTTGCAGGGGCTTCGCCCCTGCAAACACCTCAAATTCAGGGAACTCCTTAACATAGGCCTGGGTAGTTACGATACCTTAAGAATTCTGTGGGGTTCTTTACGGAAAATTTTCATGCCCCGAATTCAGCTTATTTTTTTCACCAAACGGTGATCGGTTAATTCAATATTGAGGAAAAACTATGAGTGAATATGACGTCGTCGTTATTGGAGCAGGTCCGGGTGGATACGTTGCGGCTATTCGCGCTACGCAGTTGGGTAAAAAAGCCGCCATTGTGGATAAAGAGTTCCTGGGCGGGATTTGCCTGAACATTGGCTGTATTCCATCGAAATCGCTGCTGAAAAATGCCGAACTGGCCCATACCTTGCGAGAAAGGGCGGCCGAGTTCGGGATTTCTTATGACAATCTCAAGCTGGATTACAGTGTCGCAGTGGATCGCAGCCGCAAGGTGTCCAAGCGGTTGACCCAGGGCGTCGGCTTCTTGATGAAAAAGAATAATATCGACGTCTATATGGGCACGGCGACCTTAACGGCGAAAGACCAGGTCCGGGTGACCGATAAAGATGGTAAAACCCAGGATTTGCAGGCAAAAGACATTATCATCGCAACCGGCACAAAACCGTTTATGATCCCGGGTGTACAGGCCGACGGCGAAAAAGTACTCACTTTCCGGGAAGCGATCTTGCAAACCCGCATGCCCAAATCGGTG
Organism: uncultured Chloroflexia bacterium; assembly: GCA_963704755.1. Taxonomy (GTDB): domain Bacteria; phylum Chloroflexota; class Anaerolineae; order Anaerolineales; family Anaerolineaceae; genus Bellilinea. The sequence continues at coordinate 1,503,644 of OY969938.1, read as the reverse complement.
GTCATTATCGGCGCCGGCGCGATCGGCGTCGAGTTCGCCACTGTGTGGAGTTCATATGGCAGCAAGGTGACCATTGTGGAAATGCTGCCGCGGGTGCTGCCGCTCGAAGATGAGGAAGTCAGCGCCGAGCTGGCCAAGGCGCTCAAGAAACGCGGCATCGACATTATGACCGATACCAAAGTCCTGGGTATCACCCCCACGGACAAAGGCGTGCAGGTAAAAGTGTCGGATGGCAGCAACGAAAAGACCCTGGATGCCGACCAGACCCTGGTAGCGATCGGTTTCCGGCCGAATTCGAAGGATATGGGCCTGGAAGCAGTGGGCGTGCAAATCAATGAGCGCGGCTTTATCCAGGTGGACGACCGCATGGCGACCAACGTCCCCGGTATCTGGGCGATTGGCGACGTGACCGGCCGGCTGCTGCTGGCCCACGTGGCCTCGGCCATGGGTATCATTTGCGCCGAGAATATCGCCGGGGCAGAGACGGTCACGCTGGATTATCGTATGATGCCGCGGGCTACCTACTGCCAGCCGCAGGTGGCTTCCTTTGGGCTGACGGAAGCCCAGGCCAAAGAACAAGGCTATGAGGTCAAAGTCGGCAAATTCCCCTTCCAGCCCAACGGCAAGGCCCTGGGGTTGGGCGACTACGTGGGCTGGGTCAAAATTGTCACCGACGCGAAATACGGCGAGATCCTGGGGGCTCATATGATCGGGCCGGATGTGTCGGAACTGCTGCCTGAGTTGACCCTGGCGCAGAGCATGGAATTGACCGCCGAACAGATTGCCCGCAACGTGCACGCGCACCCCACCCTGAGCGAGGTGATTATGGAAGCGGCGCACAACGTGGTCGGCCAGACCGTCCAGATGTAAAGAATTAATGGGTGTTTTTGTGGAACAAACCTCCACAAAAACACCCAAATTGCTGTTTTATATTGCGTTCGCCCAGGCGCAAAATACCTTGCAGCCTTTCTGGCAGGCTACATATGCTATAATTTCCTCCCAGAAAGGGACCTTGCATGTTCAAGAAAATCGTCAATTTCTTGGGTGGAGACCCCAGCCGCAAAGAAATTTTACGCCTGGCCGAAAGGGTCGAGGCGATTAATGAATTAGAGCCCGAGTTCGAGCAGCTTTCGGATGAAGCGCTGCGGGCAAAGACCGCGGAGTTCCGCCAGCGCCTGGCAGAAGACGAGACGCTGGACGACCTGCTCAACGAAGCCTTCGCTGTCGTGCGCGAGGCCAGTAAACGCACCATCGGCCTGCGCCATTATGAAGTGCAGATGATCGGCGGAATTGTGATGCACGAGGGCAAAATTGCCGAGATGCGCACCGGTGAAGGCAAAACCCTGGTAGCGACCTTACCACTGTACCTCAATGCGCTGGCCGGCCGGGGTACGCACCTGGTGACGGTCAACGACTACCTGGCCCGCCGGGATGCGCGCTGGATGGCGCCAATCTACAATATGTTGGGACTTTCGGTAGGGGTGCTGCAAATGGCCACCCGCACCGAAAACGGCCGCAAAGCCTTTGTCGTGGACCTGGATAAATCCTCACCATTCGAGGACCAGGACCAGCTTCGAATGGTCGATCGTTACGAGGCTTACCAGGCAGATATTACTTACGGCACCAACAGTGAATTCGGCTTCGATTACCTGCGTGATAACCTGACCAATCACCTGGAAGACCGTTCGCAGCGCGGGCATTATTTCGCGATTGTCGATGAGGTCGATAACATCCTGATCGATGAAGCGCGAACACCGTTGATTATTTCTGGCCCTGCCGCCGACGATGCCGACTGGTATATCAAGATGGCCCAGGTCGTGCGGGTGCTCAAGGAAGAAGATTACGAGATCAACGAACGCGACCGCACCGTTACCCTGACCGAAATTGGTTCGGCGCACGTCGAAGAGATCCTGGATATGGCCCTGGGTGATCCAGAGCGCCCGGAAGATATCACTCCCGAACAGGCGCGGGTATTGGGCTACCTGGAACAGGCCCTGAAAGGGCAATACCTGTTCAAACGAAACAAAGATTACATCGTCCAGGGCGGCAAGGTCGTCATTGTGGACGAGTTCACCGGGCGGTTGATGCCCGGCCGGCGCTGGTCCGAGGGCTTGCACCAGGCGGTCGAGGCCAAAGAAGGGGTCAAGGTCGAAGCCGAAAACGTCACCTACGCGACAATCACCATCCAGAATTACTTCCGCATGTACGATAAATTAGCCGGCATGACCGGTACAGCCCTGACCGAGGCTGAAGAATTTTCCAAGATCTACAAATTGGAAGTTCTTGCCATCCCGACCAACCTGGAATACAGGGTCATTACGCCCAACCCGGCCTTGATCGAAGTGACCGACAAGGACGAACAGGGCTATAAATATACCTATTACGCGAACAAAGACAGGCCGGACGAGGATCCGCTTTTCTGGAAGCGTAAAGACTACCCGGACGTCATCTATCGCACCGAAGAAGCCAAGGTGCGGGCAATCGCGATGGAAGCCATTCGCTATCACGTCCTGGGCCGCCCGCAGTTGCTGGGCACAACCTCGGTCGAGCATTCCGAACGCCTCTCGCAGCGGCTGCAGCCTGAACTGCTGCGGCGCATGATGCAGGTGGTCCTGGTCCGCCAGGCCTGGCTCAAGCAGAACAAGCGAGATGATAACGAAGTCGTTATCCCTGAGCTGCAATTCCTTTATAAACCGCTGCCAGAATTGAATACCGGCGAGATACGCCAGTTTGCCCGTTCGGTGGGGATGACATCGATCAACCCGGAAGACCCCGAAAACCTGGCCAACCTGATGAAGATCCTCGCGCTGCCGGCCGAAAACCAGCCGCGCTTGTTGAAAGTACTCCAGGGCGGCGTGCCGCACCAGGTGTTGAACGCGCGTAAACACGACGAAGAATCGATGATTATCGCGCGGGCAGGCGCTTACGGGGCAGTGACCATTGCAACCAATATGGCCGGCCGTGGTGTCGATATCAAGCTAGGCGGCGAACTGGACGAAGAAACGATCAACGACGTTATCCGCGTGCTCAAGCGCAACGGCGTCGAAGATCCCTACGACCTGACCAACGAGGAACGGCGCCAGCAGCTTGCCAAAATGAACCTGGACCAGTATGGGATCTATGCCGAATTGGTCCAGTCGTTCCTGCAATCGATGGAAGAAATGGACAAGGTGCGCGAGCTGGGCGGCCTGCACGTAATCGGCTCCGAACGCCACGAGGCGCGCCGGATCGACAACCAGTTGCGTGGTCGTTCTTCCCGCCAGGGCGATCCTGGCTCTTCCAAGTTCTACCTGTCGCTCGAAGATGACCTGATGCGCCTGTTCGGCGGCGAGCAGGTGGAGAACCTGCTCAAGCGGTTGAACATCGATGAAAGCCTGCCGATCGAGAACAACCTGGTTGCCCGCCTGGTGGAACAATCCCAGACGCGGGTGGAAGGTTCGAACTTTGACGTCCGCAAACATTTGCTGGAATACGACGACGTTTTGAATATGCAGCGCAAGCGCATCTACGACCAGCGCGACAAGGTCTTCGTCAAGGAGGACCTGAGCGAGGACGTAGATGAAATGCTGCAGAACGAGCTGCAGCGCCGGGTGCCCGAGGCCATGGCCGACGAAGAGGGCCCCTGGAAGCTGGTGGCTTACCTGGATGAGGTCCAGCCACCGGTCAACCTGGAAGGGATTGCCTATCCATCCTACTCTTTCCGCCTGCTATTGGACGATTTGAAGCAGACCCTGGGGGAGCGCCAGGTGGAACCGGGCGTATTGCATACGGCCCTGGTTGGCATTGCCCGCAAAGCGTTGGAAGCAGAAAGAGATCACATCCTGCGCTCGACCGAAGCACTGCTCGACCGGACCGAAGAGACCTTGACTCAACAACAGGAAGAGCGTTTCGAGGGCCTGGATAATTTCTTCCAGGGCTTGCCTGACCGTTTGGAAGAGGCCGGCGGGACGCTGAAAGCCCAGGATTTGCTGGACGAATTGAGCGGCCTGGCGCGCATTCCCCTGCGCCTTTCGCCGGATGAAATGCGCGACCTGATGGAAGGTGGCACGGACGCTGAAGATGCCGTCCATGAACAGGTGGAAACCACCTTGCTGAATATTGCCCTGGCGCGGGTGATCGGCGCCTTGCAGCGCAGGGTATGGGATTTCGATTTGCGCCCGGCCCAACTGGCCGGACAGGAATGGGAGACCGCCTCCAAAGCGATCTACACCGCCGCGGAACAATGCCTGGCGGACCGGATCGAGAAACTGACCGGGCCGGATGGCCAGATCGGTCATGATATCGCCGCGTCGTTCGAAAAAGTCGAAAGCACGAAAATCGACCTGGAGCAAAACCTGCCGGCTCTGATGGGCTTGCTGATGATGATGATGCAAGGCAGCAAGGTCACTTTCGACCGGCGTACCCACCGGCGCGGCCGCCAGCAGGTTATCCGTTTAACCTACGTCTACTATGCGGCTGATTTGCTGCAAAGCCACCCGAGCGAGGACCTGGTTGGCGAGATTCTGGAGCACCTGGACGGCGCCCGCAATGCCTTGCAAGTGGTCTGGGGCCGCTATGAATTTGGCCGGCTGGTGCAGAACGAAATCACCATGGACAGGCTGGAAGCGCGCGTCCAGGAACGGCTGCGGAATGGCCTGGGAGTGGAGCGCTTCGAAGAATTGGCTAATACGCCGCTCAAAGAACTCCCCGGCGAAGATGCCTACCGGGTCATCGTCGCCCTGGGGCTGCGCCTGCAAAACGAAATCTACCGCGAAGTGCTGTTGAACGCCATTTCGCAGCTCTGGGTGGACTATTTGACCCGTGTGGATGCGCTGCGCGTTTCGATTGGATTGGAAGCCTTCGCCCAGCGTGATCCGCTGGTACAATATAAGGCACGGGCCACTGAAATGTTCGCCGAACTATTGAAGGACATCCGTGCAGCCGTCGTTTCGCGCATGTTTACCTACCGTCCCAGCCGGGGGGCCACCGTCAGCGCCAACCGGGAACGGAGTGAGCGCAGCGAAGGCGAGCCGGCGGCCATAGAAGCGCCGATCGTTGCAGCCGAAGAGCCCGAAATCGCGGACCGATAGAAAGAAAAAGCGGCGCAGACATTGACTTTTCCCCCAATATGTGCCAGTAAGGATATAATAGGAGTTCGCCCCCATCGACGCTTTGCAAGAGTTCAGAGGGTCGGGTTAATTTTCGGGGGTTGGCAGGATGGCAATTTTGGTTTGTGTTTAGATTTGTGCAAAGCGCGCTCCCAAATACATTCCAAATGAGCATTGAGTGCACCCTTATTTTCTAGCGGGGTTGCCAAGTTCTTAAATCACCTTTATAATGGGTGATATCTTTTATTCACCGGAGAGCAAGATCGTATGGATCAGAACAACGCCCCTCTCGAGCAAAACGCCGTGCCCGAGAACAACCAGGCGGAAAACAATAATATGGCTTCTTTGTTAGAACAAGAGGGTTTAGGTATTGATTTTCCGCAACAAGGCGAAATTCGCAATGGAATGATTGCCAGTATCACCCCTGGACAAATTCTCGTCAGCGTTGGAACCAAATCCGAGGGTATTATTAGCGGAAAAGAATTCGAAGCTATTCCGCAAGAAGAGATGGCCGAACTAAAAGTCGGCCAGGAGATACCCGTTTATGTGATTAACCCCGAGGATTCGGGTGGTAATCTCGTTCTCTCATACGTTCGCGCCCGGGAAGAAATGAGCTGGAAAGATGCAGAACAGCTCAAAGATGATAAAGAGTCCTACCACAGCAAGATCGTTGGTTATAACAAGGGTGGGTTGATCGTTCCCGTTGGTGGACTGCGTGGATTTATCCCCGCGTCCCAGGTCAGCCTTTCCCGCCGTGCAGCCATGACCGGTGAAACCCCGGAACAGCGCTGGAGCAAGATGATCAACGAAGAAGTGGACGTTTGCGTGATCGAAGTAGACCGCGAACGCCGCCGTTTGATCCTCTCCGAGCGCGCTGCCAGCTCCGAAACCCGTGAATCGATTAAAGAACGGGTGATCGAAGAGTTGAATGAAGGCGAAGTCCGCACCGGGCGGGTAACCAGTCTGGCCGATTTCGGCGCATTCGTCAATATTGCCGGCGCCGATGGCCTGGTACATCTCTCGGAAATTTCATGGGACCGCATTCAGCATCCCAGCGAGGTCTTGAAAGTCGGACAGGAAGTAAAAGTCAAGGTCATTTCCATCGATCGCGACAAGAAACGCATCGGCCTGTCCATCCGCCAACTGCAATCCGACCCGTGGGTTGAAAAAGTTTCCAAATTCCAGGTAGGACAGTTGCTCGAAGGAACCATCACCCGCCTGACCAAGTTTGGCGCTTTTGCCCGCATCGAAGATGACATCGAAGGATTGATCCACATTTCTGAGATCAGCGAGAAGCGCATCGAGCACCCCAAAGAGGTCTTGAAAGAAGGCGATGTGGTTACCCTGCGCGTGATCAAAGTTGATCCGGAAAACCACCGCATCGGCTTGAGCCTGCGCCGGGTCGAATCGATGGCCTACGCGGATATGGACTGGATGGCCCTGGATGAGGTCATGGAAGAAGCCGACGGCGAGAGCAGTGAAAGCGTCGAAGAAGAAAAACCGGCTTCCGAAGAAAAGCTAGAAGTGAACGAAGAACCGGAATTGGAAGAAAAATCAGAATCGGACGAAAATCCACAGGAATAAGCCCGATCATTCTCGAAAGAGTAACAGAGAGCGCACCCTATTGGTGCGCTCTCTTTCCCAAAAAACCTAACTCATGACCTTCTTGATCGATGCACACGAGGACCTGGCCTACAGCGCCCTGACATTTAAGAGGGATTACCGGCAATCAGCTTATGAGACCCGCAAAATCGAAGCGGGATCGCACACAGTCGATGTGAATGGGGATTGCATGTTGGGCTGGCCGGAATACCAAAAGGGGCAGGTGGCAGTTATCGTCTGCTCTCTTTTTATTTCCCCAAGGAAATATCGGGAAGGCACCTGGGAAAACCAGGATTACGCCAGCTTTGACGAGGCTTATCGCCTGACCATGGGCCAGGTGGACTATTATCGCCGGCTGTGCGACAGCGCGCCGGACAAGTTCCGCCAGTTGCTCGACCGGGCCGACCTTGCCCAGGTACTGCAACCCTGGAACGAAGCCTCCGTTAGTTCGGCCACCCCGGCCAATCCGGTGGGCCTGGTGTTGAGCGTCGAAGGCGCTGAGGGTATTTCGAGCCAGCACCAATTGGAAGAATTGTGGCAAGCCGGAGTAAGATATATTGGTCCGGTCTGGGCCGGCACGCGCCTATGTGGTGGTACCCTGGAAGGGGATGGTTTTACCCGCGAAGGGTTGATTTTTTTGGATTGGATGGCAGAGTTGGGATATACTCTGGATATCGCTCATATGAATGAGCGCTCGGCATTGGAAGCGCTGGATCGCTTCCCTGGCAGGATTATTGCAAGCCATGCGAATGCCAGCGCGTTGTTGGACGGCGATGAGCGGTTAATCCGCCGTCACCTTTCTGATCGCGTTATCCGCAGTTTGAGCGAGCGCGGCGGTGTAATGGGTGTGTTACCCTGCAACCGGTTTTTGGTCCCCGGATGGGAACCGGGCGACTCGCGCGAGCAAGTGCCTTTACGCTTATTAGTGGATCACGTGGACCATATTTGCCAGGTGGCCGGCTCCAGCCGGCACGTGGCCATTGGCTCAGATTTCGATGGTGGATTTGGCTGGCCAACCGTCCCTCTAGAATTTGACAGCATTGCCGATTTACAGAAAATAGAGCCCGCACTGTTAGCGCGCGGCTTCGAGCCCGCCGATATCCAGGCGATCTTCCATCAAAACTGGCAGAATATTCTGGAAAATACGCTCCCGGCATGAGTGATTCAAACCCAACCCCATCTTCTGTGATCAACCCGCCGACAGGCAGCCAGCCGGTCCGTACGCGACTTTTCAACTGGCGAACCCGTTTTGGATTGGCGCTGACGCTTTTTGGATTCCTGGTCTTTCTGGTCGGCGCTCGCCCAAGTATGTTTGGGTTGGACCGCAGCCCGGTGATCGGGTTTGTGCAAATTGCGGTCTTCCTGGTCGGCCTGGGCATCATCTGCATCGGCGGATACATTGGCCTGACGACCTTATGGCAGGACCGCCAACGCAGTATTGCCGCTGATATCGGCCTGCGGATGGTCGCGACCGGCTATGTGATCGTCGTATTTGCCGGAATGGCCGACGTTTTTGGTGCGGGCAGCCACCCCTTACCGGGTGTGCCCTATTTTGGGCCCTGGCAGGCCCGTGGGGTCGAAATCGGCCAGGGTATTATTGCCATCGGGTTCTTGATGTTGATCCCCTTTCTCCGTCCCAAGAGCAGCGAATCCGCTTCTCAGGCGCAACATTCTTCCTGACCTTCGTACGCACAGCGGAGCCCTTCAAGTTCGGGTTTCATACCCATAGGTTGTACAGTTTCCCCATTCGATTTTAAAATTCATTCCAGTTTCATCACAGCCGCCGGGGGTCAGCCCGGTTTTTTGGGTTGGCCATCAAAAAATTGCTGTTTAAAGTGAATTGCGTAGGTTTAACGTAGCTTGACCATCCAAAATGGTTATGTTATATTGACCCAACAAAAGGAATAGAAAAACATGGTTGATGACCCTGAATTGGATATTCCTGATTTTTCCGATGATCAAAAACTAGACGAACCATTGACAATATCAAAGAAGAAGAACAGCCGCAGCCTGGCTGATTTATGGGAAGGCCTGGTCCGCATTGGGCTGGGAGAAGCAGCCGTACGGGCGGGAACAGCGCTCGCCTCGATTGCACTGGTATTGATGGTCATTTGGGTGCTGAGCAATTTCTACCTCAAAGGGAAGGTTGTCCAGCCGCAATCTGCCATTGCAGAAGCCGGCCAACCGACGGCGACGGCAGAAATCGCGAACCCGCCTTTGCTGACGCCCGACCCGGTCAAAATGGTATCGGGTATCACCCGCCAGGCCCTGCTGCATACCACGCTGCCTTCGCGGCCGCGTTTCGATATCACCCAATACACCGTCCAGGATGGCGATACGCTGTTCACAATTGCAGACCGGTTCGACTTATTGCCGCAAACGCTGTTATGGGGCAACCCGGACACTTTGCCGGATCCGCACTGGCTGAAACCCGGCCAGGTGTTGAACATCCTTCCAACCGATGGCGTCTTATACACCTGGCATGAAGGCGATGGCCTGAACGCGGTAGCCGAGTATTACAACGTCAGCCCAGACGACATCGTCGATTGGCCGGGGAATCACCTGGACAAGAATACGGTGGGCGATTACAGCCACCCCAACATCGAGCCGGGCACGCAGTTGTTCGTGCCGGGTGGGACGGGCAACTTTACCAGTTGGACGATGCCGCAGATCACCCGCCAGGACCCGGCTTCGGCCAAGACCCTGGGACCGGGCTATTGCGGCGAAATTTACGATGGCGCGTATGGCACCGGATCGTTTGTTTGGCCAACCCCCAGCCATTATATTTCCGGGTACCATTACCAGCCGGAGATCAACCACTTTGGCATCGATATTGGCGGTGCGGTGGGTATGGCGATCTATGCCTCTGACAGCGGTGTGGTGGTCTATTCCGGATGGAATGACTATGGCTACGGCAACCTGCTGGTGATCGACCACGGCAACGGCTGGCAAACCTATTATGCCCACCTGGAAACGATCTATGCCCAATGCGGCCAAAGCGTCTATCAAGGCGACCAGGTTGCCTTGATGGGGCTCACCGGCAATACCACCGGCCCGCACCTGCACTTCGAAATGCGCAGCGATACCTACGGCAAGGTTGATCCGCTGTTGTACCTGCCGCCGGCATAAAAGCAAATAACGCCAGTTCAGGACAAGAATTTTTGAGTGTGGTTTCATTCGTGGCAGCTACTCCGCCACGAATGAAACCACACTTAAATTACCTCTTTTTTATTCTTTGCTATTTGCTTGAGAAGTGCTCCATTAGGCCGCGTCCTTGATGTCGGCCTGGGCGCGCTGGAGGAAATCGTCCAGCGAAACGGCGCCGGGGTTTTCACCGGAGCGTAAGCGTAAAGACACCTGGCCGCTCTGCACCTCTTTGTCGCCGATCACCAGCATGTATGGAATCTTGCGGTTCTGAGCGTCGCGGATTTTGGCCTGCATACGGTCTCCGCGTTCGTCCAGTTCGACCCGCAGGCGGTTTTCCTCCAGGATATGAGCTACCCGTTGGGCTTCGGGGGCGTGCCGGTCGGCGATGGGGATGACCACGGCCTGGACCGGCGCCAGCCAGACGGGAAAGGCTCCGCCGTAATGCTCGATCAACACACCCATGAAGCGTTCCATCGATCCCAACAAGGCGCGGTGGACCATATACGGCCGGTGCGGCTGGCCGTCCTCGCCGATATATTCGAGCGCGAAACGCTCCGAGAGGGTGAAGTCGAACTGGATGGTACTGAGCTGCCATTCCCGGCCGATGGCATCCACCATCTTCAGGTCGATTTTGGGCCCATAGAAGGCCGCCCCGCCTTCGTCCAGGTCGAAGGGCAGGCCGGCGCGTTCGAGCGCCTGGCGCAGCGCCTCGGTGGACTGCTGCCAATCTTCGAGGTCGCCGGTGAATTTCTGAGGGTTACGAGTGGACAGGAAGGCGTGAAATTCGTTGATGCCGAAGTGGCGCAGGATATGCAGGCAGAAGTTCAGCGCCCGGTCGATCTCGCCCGGCATCTGGTCGGGCCGGCAAAAGATGTGGGCGTCGTCCTGGGTAAAACCGCGCACGCGCATCAACCCGTGCAGCACCCCCGAACGCTCGTAGCGGTAAACCGTGCCCCATTCGGCCATGCGGATGGGCAGGTCGCGGTAAGAGCGGGTTTTGCTCTTGTAGATTTCGATGTGGAAGGGGCAGTTCATCGGCTTGGCGTAGTAGGCCTCGTCGTCGATCTGCATGGCTGCGTACATGTTTTCCTGGTACCAGTGCAGGTGGCCGGAGGTCTCCCAGAGATGGGCCCGGCCGATGTGCGGGGAATAGACCAGGCTGTAGCCGTTGCGAATGTGCTCTTCCTTGCAGTAGGTCTCGACCAGGTGGCGTACCATGGCGCCGTTAGGGTGCCAGAGCACCAGCCCGGGGCCGACGTCGGGGTTGATGGAAAACAGGTCCAGGTCGCGGCCCAATTTGCGATGATCGCGTTTTTTTGCCTCCTCCAGCCTCCAGAGGTAGTTCTTCAGTTCTTCCGGATTCTCCCAGGCGGTGCCGTAGATACGCTGGAGCATGGGCCGGTTTTCGTCGCCGCGCCAGTATGCCCCGGCCACGTTGATCAGCTTGATCGCGAGCGGATCGATCTGGCCGGTCCGCTCGACGTGCGGCCCGCGGCACAGGTCGGCAAATTTATCTTGCGTGTAGATAGAGATTTCCGGCAGCGGCCGGGCCGGGTCTTCGCCTTCTTTGGGGCCGGCGGCGAGATCGTCGATCAGCTCCAGTTTATAGGGTTGGCCGGCAAAGATCTGGCGGGCTTCCTGGGCCGAGACCACTTCTTTGTAGAAAGGATAATCGCCCTGGATGATCCGGCGCATGCGCGCTTCGATCTCTTCCAGGTCTTCGGGAGTCAGGGGGCGGGGCAGGTCGAAATCGTAGTAGAAGCCGTCCTCGATCGCCGGACCGATGGCCAGCCTGGCCTCGGGGAAGAGTTCGAGCACCGCCTGAGCCATGATGTGGGCGCTGGAGTGGCGGATGCGATACAGTTGGGTCTCTTGGTAGGGTTGGGATGGGTTATTTGCGGACATTTTGACCTCGTTCTATTTCTGGCAAAAGATGTACCCAGGACCTGCAAGCCTTTGTACTTTGCAAAATTAAATAAAAAAACGCCTGCCCATGCTGGGGCAAGCGTTAAGCTCGCGGTTCCACCCAGGTTAGCCGCTGAATAGTGGCTATCTTGTGGCGGTCGCTAACGGGACCACCCGTTGGCCATACTGAGGGCTCTCACCCCGTTCCGGACACCGCTCGCAGGGGGTTTTGGCTGGAATTCTACTGGAGGGGACTTGCACCCGGTGATCCCCATTCGCTGGCAGTTTCTTTCCAGTTACTCGTCCTGGTCAATGCGTTTGATGAACGGATTATAGTATTTTCTGGCGCTGTTTTCAAGAGGAAGATAAAAAATATTGGGTATATGGGGTGGGGCGACGAAGCCGCCCCACCCCATATACCCAATATCCTAAAATTCAGGGTGTTTTTCAACGCCCTCTGACAAAAAAAGAGCCGCAGAATCATCTGCGGCTTGTGGGCGGTATAGGACTTCGAACCTACGGCCTCTGCGATGTCAACGCAACGCTCTAACCAACTGAGCTAACCGCCCGAAGTGATCGAAATTATACTTGAAGGGTGCCAAATTGGCAAGGAAATGAAACGTCTGGGACATAATGTTGTTGAGCGGCTTTCAAAGCCGGGTTTTTATACCAATATTGAAAGTAGATTCGGCCCGAAGGCCGGATGGGCGTATTTTGGCGCGTTGAGGACACGTTTGGAAGAGGAAGGCCGGTTTAGGATTTGCCAATTTAATGAATAACAGCCTTCAATGACACCCTACATTTTGTGGTTTTCCTCTCCATCCAGGCCCCGCTAAAAAGGGCTCATCCAGATCCTTTTATGGTATAATCCTTGCGCTCCGGGTAAAGAGTGGCCCCTGGAGTGATTGGAGAGGTAGCGTAGTCTGGCCTAACGCGCGCGCCTGGAGAGCGCGTGTACCGCAAGGTACCGTGGGTTCGAATCCCACCCTCTCCGCCAGAAAAATATTATCAAGAAGGTGGGTTTGAATACCATCGAGGTACCCTGTCCCACCCTCTCCGCCAGAAACGAACAAAAACTGGTGGAAAAGATATTCAAGGTGGGTTTGAATACCATTGAAGTACCCTGTCCCACCCTCTCCGCCAGGAAACCCGGCAATTCCTACCGGGTTTTTGTTTTCCTCTTGTAACTGCTCAGGTAAGTGCGCAAGGTGAGGGTGTTTTTATTATTTTTTGCGCGCGAAGCGCGCAAAAAATAATAAAAACACCCGAATCCTTTGTAGTAGCTGAGTGGTTACTTCCACTTTACTAATCACTAATCAACTAATTACTATTCTCTTTTTCCCCGGGTGACTCCAATTTCACCCCTTCGTTCGCTGACTTCAACTTGACAACCGGCCTTGTTCGAGGATAATCATTAAATTAATGTAACTGCTCGGGCTTGTATGGGAATTCGGGGTTCTTTCCCGCCAGGCTGGGACGTTACAATTAATCCGTTTCGGATTTGCCCTTCTGAACCTCTCCGGAGGAATCAGGATTTGTCGTTTAAAACCTGGATCTTGGAAAGGAGTTGAGGATGGCTAACGTTAAGAACTTGCTCGATGCGAAAGGAAATGCAGTTTGGACGGTCGCTGCAACGGTCACGGTCAGACAGGTGTTGCAGTTGATGGCCGACAAGAATATTGGTGCAGTATTGGTTATGGAAGATAACCGGATTGTCGGCATCTATTCGGAGCGGGACTACGCCCGCCACGCAGTAACGGCCAATGCTTTGCTGCTGGACGAGCCGGTGGGCAAATACATGACCCATTCGGTTTATTTCGTCAGTCCCCAGCAAACGGTAGAAGAGTGCATGGCATTGATGACGGCAAAACATATCCGCCACCTGCCGGTCCTGGAAGACGAAACCCGCCTGGTAGGCCTGGTCAGCATCGGCGATGTGGTCAAGCAATTGATGGTCGAGAAAGAGACGACCATCCAGCACCTGGAAAACTACATTCAAGGTCGTGAGTACAGCGGATAAATTTCACGCCGCGGAGAAGGAAGGGAACGATTAAATGGCCACCGTTAAAGATCTGCTGCGGGATAAAATCACCCAGGTATGGTACGTCACCCCTACTTCCAGCGTGCGCGACGCGCTCAAGTTGATGGCCGAACAAAAAATTGGGGCCGTGCTGGTGGTGGAAGCAGGCAAGATTGTGGGCATCTTTAGTGAGCGGGATTTCGCCCGCAAAGCGCTGCTGGCCTCGGTCAACCTGGACTCCCAGGTTGGCGAGCTGATGGTGACCGGGGTGTACTACGTCACTCCAGACCAGTCAGTCGAGGCGTGTATGTCCCTGATGACCTCCCGCCGCATCCGCCACCTGCCGGTGTTGGATACCAGCAACCGGATGCTGGGCGTCATTTCCATTGGCGACGTGGTCCGGCAGCTCATTCTGGAAAAGGATTCGACCATTCAAAGCCTGGAAGATTACATCTGGGTGCATATGATTTGAGACACCGGGAGTGCCGGTGTAGATTGGTCTCAATTATGCCGTCCCAGGGGAATGGTTATCTTCGCTTCCCTTAACAAAATACGCAACGATGCAGCTACTGCAAAAGAGAGGAGGGTTTTATTGTTTTTCGCCCGCGAAAAACAATAAAACCCTCCTAATTTACGAACCGGCCCGAGCAGTGACCAAAATATCTAGAGAAAGCCTGACGGTCCTGGTCCGGCATAAACTCTACCTGGCAGAGAAGCTGATATAATCCAGGCATATTGCCCTATGGAAAATCAGATTAAGACCGAAACGGTCAAACTAACGACACTAACGTATGGGGGTGAGTGCATGGGACGCCTGGCGGATGGCCGGGCGATTTTTGTGCCCTTCAGCCTGCCCGGAGAGACTGTCCGGGTGGAAATTATAGAGGATAAGCGCAACTATGCCCGTGGAAGGCTGCTGGAGACCGTTGTAGCGGCTCCTGAGCGGGTCCTGCCGCGCTGCCGGCATTTCGGTGTCTGCGGCGGCTGCCATTACCAGCATATGGACTACCCGGCTCAACTGGCGGCCAAGCGCGAGATTGTGATCGACCAGCTCCGGCGGATCGCCGGGGTGGCGGAACCCGAGGTCGAGCCGGTAGTGCCTTCGCCTCAGCCCTGGAATTACCGCAACACGGTCCAGTTTCATCTCGATCCGCAGGGGAAGATCGGCTACCAGGCCGGGGATCGCACCGGGTCGTGCCCATCCAGGAGTGTTTCTTACCAGAAGCGCCCCTGGGAGAACTGTGGCCGCAACTGGATTTCGATCCGGCCGAATTTAGCCAGCGGGTAGAGCTGCGAGCAGGCAGCGGCGACGAGCTGTTGATGGTGCTCGAAAGCGAAGACCCGGTCGCGCCCGAGTTCAGC
Organism: uncultured Chloroflexia bacterium; assembly: GCA_963704755.1. GTDB lineage: Bacteria > Chloroflexota > Anaerolineae > Anaerolineales > Anaerolineaceae > Bellilinea. Next base: position 1,488,521 of record OY969938.1, on the reverse strand, counting down.
GTGGACATTCCGCTCTCGGCGGTGCACAGCAGCCCGGCCGGCCAGATCATCCTGGCCGGGGACGATTACCTGGTGATGGAGGTCGCCGGGCGGCCCTTTAAAGTGTCCGCCGGGTCGTTCTTCCAGGTCAATACGCTCCAGGCGGAGGCGATGGTGCAGGCCCTGCTGGCCAGCCTGCCGCTTAATCCACACACGACCCTGCTGGACCTGTATTGTGGCGTGGGCCTGTTCTCGGCCTTCCTGGCGCCGCTGGTGGGCCGCTGTGTGGGGGTGGAGGTTTCTGAGTCGGCCTGTGAGGACTACACCGCCAACCTGGACGAGTTCGATAACGTGGAGTTTTACCTCGGCCCGGTCGAGGAAGTGCTGCCGCAGTTGGACGTGCCGGCGGACGTGGTGCTGCTGGATCCGCCCCGGGCCGGCCTGGACCGGCGGGTGATCGATGCGCTGCTGGCCATCCAGCCCAAAACAATCGCCTACGTGTCCTGCGACCCATCCACCCTGGCGCGCGATCTCAAGCGCCTGATGGCCGGCGGCTATTCATTGGATAAAGTCACCCCGTTCGACTTATTCCCGCAGACCTACCACATCGAGAGCATCAGCTTGCTGAATAGCCACGGATGAACACAGATAGACACAGATAATTCCTTGTTGTTTTTTGGGCGCGAAGCGCCCAAAAAACAACAAGGTTCGAATTTCCATCGGGTATTTTTTTGTTTGTTATATTGGTGGGCTTTGCCCACCAATATAACAAACAAAAAATCTGGGTCCATCAGTGTTCATCCGTGGCTTATTATGGGAAGAGGCGCCGGGCCTTGACCTCGGCGACGGCATCCGGGCGGTAGCGGTAAAGCTGGGCCGGGCGTCCTTCGCCCATGCGGCGGTAAGGCGTGGCTTCGATGATATTGGCTTCCAGGATGCGCCGGCGGAAATTGCGCTTGTCGAGCTTTTCCCCCAGGATCAGCTCGTAGGTGTGCTGTAATTCGCTCAAGGTAAAGGTGGGTGGGAGCAGTTCGAAGCCGACCGCGGTGTATTCCAGCTTGTAGCGCAGGCGGCGCAAGGCATATCCCAGGATTTCGTTGTGATCCATGGCCAGTTGAGGCAGGTTATCCAGGGCGTACCAATGACTCTCCAGGCCGGATGGACTGCGTTCTTCCAGCGAATTGGCCGGGATGAGGGCAAAATAGACCACCGAGATCAGTCGTTTGCCCGCGTGGCGTTCGGGTTCGCCGAAAGTGTACAACTGCTCCAGGTAGACTTCCTTCAACCCGGTCAGTGATTCGATGCACTGGGTAGCCGATTCCTCCAACGATTTGGCCGGAGAGATTCCCGAGGCGGGCAAGACCCAAAAGCCGCCGTATTGCTCGTCGCTGCTGGGCTGGAGCAATAGTTGCAAACGGTTATCCATTAAGGTGAACAAAACCACCCGGATTTCCAGGTTGGTGCGCAGCTTGACAGGGACAGGGGTCAAATTTGAGGCTTCCATAGTCTTTTCGTTACGATCATTATTGATTATAACTGAGTATCAAGTGGGCTCGTACGACGAGAAATAGGCTGGCGTAAAATGAGGGAACATTACAACCGGTTTTTCGTCTTTAGTATGGTCGCAAGCGAATTAATAGATTGCATTAGAAGGAGAAGACCATGAGCAAAAAGCGAATTCGGGTTGGTGCGGCTATTTTGGCGTTGGTCCTGGCAGTGCTGGCGTGTAACCTTCCCGCCAACAGCATCGAACCGACTTCATCAGAACCCACCCCCAATATGACCATGACGGCATTATTTAACATTATTACCCCACAGGCTACCCTGCCATTTGATGTATCGACCCCCACAGTCGCAGCCCCAGGCGGAACGACCGTGAGTGCGCCTACCCCAGTGCCCACCCAGCCAATTATCGTCGTGACCACGGCACCGACGGCCACCGCCGTACCGGTCGCACCGCCGGCCACGCCGACCGAGCAGTCCCGGGCGGCCGGGCAGATCAATGTGCCTTACCTCAGCACTCCGCCGGTGCTGGATGGAGTTTGGGATGAGTGGAAGACGACCGCTTATCCGGCCAAGTATATCGTTTATGGCAAGCAAAACGTCGCCAACTCCGATGATCTGCAAGCGTCCTATCGCATCGGGTGGGATGAAACCTATCTCTACCTGGCAGTCAAGGTGATCGACGACAAATATGTCCAAAACGCCAGCGGAGCGGATATTTTTAAAGGGGATTCCATCGAATTGCTGCTGGACACCAATCTTTACGGTGATTTCGGTTCGCACCAGTTGTCCAGCGACGATTACCAGTTGGTGATTTCACCGGGTAACCCCAATACCAGCGGTACCAAAGAAGCTTACCTGTATTTCCCCTCGAATGTGCAGGGCTCGCGTACGCAGGTGAAAATCGCCTCGACCGGCGGCAATGGGGTTTACCGCGTAGAAGCCGCCATCCCCTGGAGCCTGTACGGTATTACCCCTGCTGCCGGGCAGCAATACGGTTTTGGCGTGTCCGCCTCGGATAACGACAATCCGTCTCAAAACGTGCAGCAGTCGATGGTCTCCAACCTGCCCGACCGCAGCCTGGCCGACCCAACCACCTGGGCGCAGATGACGTTGACGAGGTAGGAAAGGGAATAGAGAATAGAGAAGAGAAAATAGTAAGAGAGCAACGAGGCAATAAGTAACAAGGCAACGAGGAAAAAGTTTGCGATCCTCGTTGCCTTGTTGCCTTGTTACTATTCTCTAATCTCTATTCTCTTCCTAAAACAAGATACTCCCTAATTCATTGCGATAGGGGCGGGTGAGGGGGTTTTCTTCACCGAGCAGCTCGAACAGGCTAAGCGCCAGTACCCGGGCGGCCTGGTAACGGCGGTCCTGGCGTAACAGGTCCAGCAGCCCATCGATCGCAGCCGGTACCATCCCGCGCGAAGCCAGGCGGACTGCATTCCAGTAGGCGGCAGCGTTCTCGTCGTCTTCTTCACCGGCCGGATGGTGGGGCAAATCTTTTAGCGCTCCGGCCAGGGGCAGCAGGGCTTCGGCGTGGGGGTAATATTTGCTGGCCGGGAATGTATTGAGGATCCCCAGGCTGTCACGGGTTTTGCCCTGGGCCAGCAAGGCCCGCGCCAGACCGAGCAGTGCGGCCGGGTTATCCGGGCTTTGTTCCAGAACCTCATTGAATATGTCCTCTGCCTCGACCCACTCTTCATCAGCCAGCAGGCTCATGCCTTTTTCGATGCCCAGCGTGGCCGGTGAAGGCGGCATGATATTTTCGACAAACTCACGGATGCGTTCTTCCGGCAGTGCCCCCACGAACTCGCTGACCACTTCGCCGCTCGAAAAAGCCTTCACGGTGGGGATGGAGCGGACCGAATAGTGAGCAGCCAGGTTAGGGTTTTCGTCCACGTTGACCCGCGCCAGGCGGAAACTGCCGTGGGCCTCACGGGCCAGCGCTTCCAATTGGGCACCCAGTGCTTTGCACGGGCGGCACCATTCGGCCCAAAAATCAACCACAACCGGCACATTTTGCGAATATGCCAGTACTTCGTATTCAAAATCAGCTTCGGTTACATTAATAATAAATTCGGGTGACATCATCTTGTTTCTCCGCTGTGCGCTGCGACCGGGAATATCGCGTCCACTATAATTTTAATTTAAGTCCTGTGCAGGGGAGGGTGTTGCGCCTGGAAATATTCGCCGGTAGGCCAGAGCTTTACCGCTAACAGTGGTGAAGTTGGCTTCGATGTACTCTTTAGCCTGGCCATCGTTCTCGAATTTTTGCGACTGCAAATTTTCCAGCAGGTCGGCATCCCATTGAATTTGAAAATCGAGCCCGTCGATTTTTTCCGGGCTGTGGTGGGCGCCGATGATATAAGCAATCCTCTCGATATCCGCAGGCGGGTAGCCAATTTTGCTGAGAATCTTCCTGGCTTCGCCCGGGCCTTCCAATTCCTGGTAGCATGAGTCGATGGACCCGTATTTGCGTTTGGCTTCTACCGCGCCGGTGTCGTGCAAGATAGCTACCGCCCGGACCAGCTCGCGCTTTTCCTCTGGATAACCTTCGGCTGCCATGATCTGTTCGGCATTGTGCAAGACTTTAAGCGAATGCGTAATCCCAAAAGGCATATCTCGAAAAACCAGCTTCATTTCTTCGATTATTCTTTCAGATTGCATTCTTTGCTCCGGCACGGCGATCCATTTACAGGCCATGTCTAGTTGTAATTTGGTAACCACTCAGCCTGGCGGGGAAGAACCCCAATTCGGGAATTCCTTAATCCGTAACTGAGTATCCAGGTTATTTTACCTGTCGTCTATTAGATTTGTATTGGAATACAGGATAAGGCAGGAATGAGGGCTTATTCGTCCCCTTCATCCGTAGCAGCGGGCTGGTCGAGCCGGATCACATCACCGTGGAAATCGATAACCACTTTAAACCCCATCATCCCCATGTAAGCGCGACCTTCTTCGGGGATACCCATCTGCATGAGCTGGTCGAATTGTTTGTCGATGTTGCTGATCTGGTTCTCGATGGCTGCCTTGGTAAAAATATCTTCCTGCCCTAACATTTTGGCAGTTTGCTCGCTAATCAGGCCCTCGTTGCCAGAAATCTGCTCTTTGATGATATTCAGTACCTGCTGATCGACCTGCTCGGCTGGAATGTGGCGTTTGAAGCCGGCGTCATCGATAATGTACATGGGCTCTTCGCCCACGTAGGTGGTGCTGACGGGGTTATCGTTTTCGTCTATAACCAGTCCTTCAAAAAGCGGTTTATGCATGATCTAATTATCCCATAACTCGAATGAATCGAGGTCATTGAATGATTGAAATTGTGGAAATCACCGGGGGATAAGTTCGCCCCGGCAGATCTCATCCAACGCTGCGCCTCGAAAATGAGGAGCAGGTCAGGCCAGAATCAGTAATGGACGTTGACCAATGTGCCGACGTCCGCGAAGCTGTACAGCCAGGCCGCGTCTTCAGTGCGCAGGTTGACGCATCCATGGCTCATTGGGTGGCCGAAATTATTGTGCCAGTAGGTGCCGTGCAGCCCGTAACCCTGGTAGAAGTACATGGTGTAGGGCACATCGGGCAGGTAATAGCCCGGGCCGGACATATCGGTATAACGGTATTTCACGTAAATCCGGTATTGGCCGGTGACGGTGGGGTATTGAGCCGTACCGGTAGAGACCAGGAAACTGTTGACCAGCGCATCGCCTTCGTAGGCGTATACCATCTGCTCGCTCAGGTTGACATCGATCCAGTGTTCCCCGGACGAAATATCGGCCGGCACATCTCCAACGACCGGTGGAGCGCCGGTGGGTACCAGGGTATCGGTAGGGGTATTCGTCGGCAGCGGTGTTTCGGTCGCGGTCGGTATGGGGGTATTGGTCGGTGTCGGGGTGAAGGTATATGTTGGAGTGGGGGTAAAGGTATTGGTATAGGTCGCCGTCAGAGAGGGCTTTTGCAAGGCCCCAACCGGGCGGGCCGAAGCCGGGTCGCCGGCCTGGGCGACCTGGGTGGCGGGAAACACCAGGGATAGGATCAAAATGGTCAGCACTCCCAGCAGGATCAAGTCCCCGGCGATCATCCAGGGCAGCCAATGACGGTTCTTCTTTTTGCCCTTGTTTTCAGGTTCAGGGGTAGGCCGTGGCTCCGACTTGATCTGCACCGGACGGGTATCTTCGAGCGGCGCAGGGACGACCGGCCTGGGCGTCACCGGCTGGGTAGTAGCGGGTTCCGGGCGGGATTTAACGGCCTGGGTCTCTTCCGGCGGAATTTGTATGGTGGCCTGGGCGAGGATCGACTGGCGCAGGCGCGCCACAGCCCAGTGCATGCCCTGGCGGGCCCGTTCACTGGCCGGGTTGATGGCCAGGGCCCGGTTGAGATAGTCCACACTGTCCTGGGGGGCCGAAAGACCGGCCAGGATCAACCAGGGTTCTTCCAGGTCAGGATCGAGCTGAGAAGCCAGTTGGGCCAGGCGGCGGGCTTCCGCCAACTGCTTTTGGCGAAGCGCAGTATGGGCCTGGAGAATCAGTGAACGTGCCTGGTCGCTGGTGGATGAGCTCATGGTGCCGTCGTTGTAGCGGGAACTGTACTGTCTGGTGTGGCCGTTGTGCTAATGGATTCGTTACGCACGAAACACAGGATCCCGTTCGTCACCCCCTGGGCGACCAGGTCCGGGTGTTGAGTCAGGATCGTCCGATCGAGATTAAGAAAGCCGGTCTCGATGATAGCCGCGGTGGTGTTGCTGTTGATCTCGCGGAAGGTGTGGTACTGGGTCATATCCGGAGTGATTGAGTTGGGGTGGAACTTCAGGCCGGTTGTTTTGGCGTAGCGATCGATCAGGCAGGCGCTCAAGCGATCGGCTTTTTCCGGGTAAGCGCTGGAAGCGGCAGCCGCCACCTTGAAACCGGTGGCCTCGTCGTTGATGTAGTCGCACGAATCGTTGTGGATCGAAACCAGCGCCAGGGCCTGATATTCCGTCAGCTTGGGATCGAACTCTTGCAGCAAATCCACGTCGTAACCGGCGGCGATCAACTGCTGTTGGACCCGGCTGGCAATATCCAAATTGACCTGCTGCTCGGTCAGCCCATCCGGGCAAACTGCTCCCGAATCGTTGCCCCAGTGCCCGGCCACAATCCCGATTTTTTGCTTGGGTAACGAAGTGGGGGTCGGGTAGGTGAGGGTCGGGTTGGCCTGCCAGGCCTGAAACATGTTATCCAGCATTTGATTGGAGAACAGGTTGGCGGGCGTCCACAGGGTAAAGAGCGTCGCCATCACCAACGCAACGGTCAGGATGGTCCACAATGCACTGAAAGCGTGATTGCTCTTGGGGGGCTCGGGTTCTGATTCGGTTGAAAAGTGCTCGTCAGGCAAGTTGGTCATGAAGGGTTCTCCAGGGTTCTCCTGGTAAATCGTAATAAGCTGCTTCTCGCTCCTGCGAGAGTACTTTTTCTGGATCGATTATAAGGAATAGTACCTCAAGAAAAGCGAATAAATCAAGTGTTTGACCGGTTCAGGAAAAACTCTCTTTTTTATGTAACTACTTAGCTACCGCAGAGGTTTAGGGTGTTTTTATTATTTTTTTTGCGCGAAGCGCACAAAAAATAATAAAAACACCCTCGCCTTGCGCACTTGCCTGAGCAGTTACTTTTTTATGAGCATTGCGCCCAATTTGATGTGTTTGCACATGCGAGCTGGCGCCCCCAGCACCTCAAATCAGGTCCCTTTCGAGGAATTTATGCAAGTACGGTTATTTTACACCACCCTTGACTCGGCCTATGCCGAAAAGTATAAAGAAGGGATATAACTATTTAAAGTCTGGAGCCAGGTGGTCTTTATTCACTGCGGGCTTTTTGGGCAGAAAATAAATACGGCACCTTGTTTCCCGGAGTAGTTGCGAAGTTACAAAAGATATCTTTTATGGTGCAATATACTTGCCAGGGCGGACAGCCGCCCGGCAGGTGTGATTGGAGATGCAATGGCTGAGATTCGTCCCGAAATTCTACGCCACGCCATGCGGCACTGGGCCAGTGGAGTAGCGGTCCTTTCGACGATCGATGAAGGGGTTACCCACGGCATGACCGTTAACTCATTTACTTCGATTTCACTTGAGCCGGCCCTGGTCAGCGTTTCACTTGCCAGAAATGCAAAGACCCAGCGAATGGTTGATCAATCCGAGGTGTTTGGCATTACAATATTATCAGAATATCAGGCCGATATTTCTGACCGGTTTGCGGGGAGGATTCCTGAAGACGAAGACCGGTTTTATGGCCTGGAGGTTTATTCACTTGTTAGTGGTGTGCCTTTATTGAGCGAGGGACTGGTTGGCCTGGACTGCCGGGTCGTTCATAAATTCGAGTCACCCAATTCGGTGCTGTACGTCGGCGAAGTTGTGGCAGTCAAGCACACCCATGAAGGCAAACCGCTGGTTTACCACAACCGGATCTATCACCGGCTGGCAGAATGACAGGTCTTTACTATGGAAAAGGGTGGGTTATCTCAAAAGGAAAAAACGCTTCTGCTGAAATTTGCGCGGGAAGCCATTGAGCTGACCGTAAATGGGGGAATCCTTGAACCGCTGGATTTGAAAGAGTACCCGCCGGTCTTGAGTGAACTCGGGGCTGCTTTCGTCACGCTTACCCGCCAGGGTAACCTGCGCGGCTGTATCGGGGCGCTGGAACCTTACCAGCCGCTGCTCGAAGATGTACGCGAACACGCCGCCGCTGCCGCCCTGGAGGATTACCGCTTCGCACCCGTGCGCCCGGAGGAAATGGGCCAGCTTTCTATCGAGATATCCTGCCTGACCACACCGCAGCCGCTGGAATATAATCAGCCGGAGGAATTACCCGGCCTGCTGCACCCTGGCGTCGATGGGGTGGTGCTGCGGGATGGTTACCGACGGGCGACTTTTCTGCCACAAGTGTGGGAAAAACTGCCGGACCCGCATGATTTTTTGGATAACCTGTGCCTGAAGATGGGCGCTCCCCGCAACTTGTGGCGCAAGAAGAAACTGTTTGTGCTGATCTATCATGTGGAAGAGTTTTCGGAAGAAGAAACCTGACGAACAAGATTACCGGAAAAAAATATTCGCAGTGCAACGCACTGCGAATATTTTTTTCCGGTAATCTTTACATTCGATCTATAATCGGTCAGCTTACAACCTGAGGTGCTTTGTTCGATTCCAGGTAGGACTGCCCATAAAGGTGGCCCAGGATGGCGTAAGAATAAGCCCCGGTGGCCAGGACGCCAATAACACAGGCGATCACGCCGACCGAAGCGATGATGCTGGCGACGATCGAGCCCAGCAGGACAATGAAATAAGCGCCAATATTGCGGCGGACCATGGCGAAGACCTCGCCAAGGTGGAAACCTGCGCCCAGGTTGCCTTTGGCCAGGTAATTCGTGTAGGCGGCCGGCAGGACTAACGCCATCGCGATGCCGTAGAGCAGGGCGAGCAGGCCAAAACAGCCATACACCAACGAGAAGGCGGTCACCAATCCGTTGGAGTTGCCGACGCTATTGGCCAAGACGGCATCCACAATCCCAAAGAAACCGGAGACGATAGTAATCGGCAGGGCGTACACAAAACCGATCACAAATCCCATGAAGCCACGGGCCAGGTCGGCGCCGAAATCGATATCCGGCAAAGGCCGCGGACTGCCTTCCATGACGTTCTGGGATATTTTCAATGCCCAACCCAAGACGACCAGTTCGCCGATGATGGGGATGATCAGAACCAGCGCGGCAATGAGTACCTTTCGGGCCCAATCCGGATCTTCAAAAACGAATGAAAATGCCTTTCCGAAATCCATTAATTTCCTCCTTGCTTGATTGAATAAGAACGATGAGTCAAAGATGTTACCTGGGGATCAGGGAGGATTGTTAAGTCATTACAAACATGGTTTAATTCCCTGTTTGCGCTCCCTGATGAAATAAATATAGCCGTTTTCCAGCCTTTTTACAATAAAAAAGTGTAGGGTTTCTGGAATTGGGGTGGGTGTAGTCTTTTCCCCTGCACGCACACCAATTCCAGAATTTTTGGCCGGCGGATGCTATGCCTCGAGCGGTTCCGGGTTAAGTGTACTAAAGTATGCCTTGACCTGCGGGTCGTTGTAGAACACCAGGGCCAGGATACCGACGATCATCGAGACGAAATTGCCGACCAGGATGCAGCAGATTTCCAGGATGGCGATGGCCTGGGAAAATTTGACCGGTACGGGCGGGTTGGCAATGACTTTAGAGGCATAGATGACTTCGAAAATGCCCAGGACGGTTGGTAAGATCGTGAACGGTACGCACAACAAACCGACGACGGTCACCGCGAAACCAAAAGTAAGCCCCAGTCCGGCGAGGATGTTCAGGATCCCGTTGACCAGCGTCATGACGCCGATTGCTTGCACCATTCCGGGTTTTGTGCCTGTCATAACAGGCATGGATTGATATTCAGCCATGATCGTTACTCCTTTGAATTATTATGGCAGTGAAAGACTACCGAATTACCTTGAAATGATATACGGGAAAAGGGAGTTTCGGTTTCCCTTTTTGTCTAGAAACCACTGATGGGTTGCTTGACTGGCGGAACAAAAAAACGATGTAATTGCGGTGTGTTGTACCGCAATTACATCGTTTTTTTGTAACTACTCCGCTACTGCAGAGGATTAGGGTGTTTTTATTATTTTTTACGCGCGAAGCGCGTAAAAAATAATAAAAACACCCTCACCTTGCGCACTTGCCTGAGCGGTTACCATTTTTTTGTTCCTCTTCGAGAATAACCTGGATGAATTGAAATTTTTCAGGCCTGATATCCCTGTTTAGAAATGGTCGTAATGGTCCACGTTGAGGACGAAAAGCACTCCGCGCTGTTCGTCCTGAGATGCGGGCGCCGAAACGGTTTGGCGGATGATCGCCAGGGCCTCGTCCACGCGCTCGTCGTCCAGCCCGATCAGCAGGGTTGTGTTCCCGCGGCGCAGAAAGCCGCCCGTTGAGGCAATTCCGGTGACCCGGAGGTTATGGGATGTCAGCGCTTGAGAGACGGGGTCACTGTCAGTGTCACGTACGATGGCAATGATCAGTTTCATGGCTTATAACTCCTCGAAATGTTCGACGTCCATGGTGAAGATGATCGCTCCACCGATGGTGATGGGGGTAGGGGTGGGTAAAGGCAGGGGAGCACTTTCCAAAGGTACGGCGATGTATTCGATACGCTGGCGGCATGTTTTTTGCAAAACTTCCAGGACGGCTTCACGCTGCCCGGTTTGAAAGGCAACCAACAGGGTGGCGTTACGCCTGCCCAGGAATGCGCCAAAGCTCTGTAGTTTCGTGGCCGAAACGCCTAATTCGCACAACGCGTTCTCGGCGTTTTCTGCATCCTGGGCCTGGACAATGACCCACATACATCGGTCAGGTGTACTCAATTCTTCGCTCATTTCTTGGCCTCCCTTTCTCCGGGCAATCATTGAGGCGTCAAAACCGCTTGTTTAGATCACCGGGTGTGCTGCTACATTAAGGATACATCATTATAGTAGAAAAATTGGTATCTACTCAGGCTCAAATTGCGGGTTCTTACCTATTTGGCTGAGGCGATATAAAAATCTCATGTGAATGGCCATCCTGGAAGACAAACTCGCGGCCATCCCGCATTTGCACGGTGGTCTTGCCTTTGCCAAAATCGATCTGACTGCCGCGGTAGCACACCCGAACCGGCCAGGGGAAGGGATTGAGCCCGACAATGACGAGCTTCTCGCGGGTGAACTCCTGGATGCCCAGTATTTTCAAGAATAAATTCACCGGGGCGACGCCGCTGAGCAAGTCTTTTTCGCCAACTCCCCGCCCGCTGATTGCATCGTAAGTGGCGAAGAATGCCTGGTCCTTTTTTAGCGCCAGAATGATCGCGCTCATTACAGCCTGCAAAATCTGGGCCGCCTCCGCGCGGAATCCGTAGCGTAGCAAGCCTTCGATAATGAGCGCATTCCAGGGCAGTACCACGGCGTTTTCGTTCTTGGCCAGGTGGGAGTCCTGCGGGGGACAAACCGCCAGGCCGTAAGGCTGCAGGTAGCGGCGCATGACAGTATCGCAAATGATTCCGCTGGCCTGGAACGGATCCGGGACGCCGGCCCATAAGGGCAGCAGCAAGGATAGGTCCTGGCCGGTCAAGTCGATGGTATCCAGCCGGCAGTGATCGCCGGGCAGAAGCCCACTGGCAACGATTTCGTCGACGTGCAAAAAATGGTGCGCACTGGTGTAACGGCCGTTGCCGTGCAGCCAGTGGACCGAGCGCGGTGAAATTTCTTCACTGGCCGGTCCGTCGATTGTCTGCCCGCGCAGGATAAAATGACTGTAAAGGGTCTGGTCCGCGGATGAGTTCAACCGCAAGAGCACTCGCTGGGGGAGATCGAAATGAGCTGCGAGCGGAAAAGTCCCGGCTTCGTTGATTTCCAGCAGAGCGGTTCCGGAGGGGCAGGCATGGGTCAGGGCATCCCGGTAGGTGTAGGTTTTGTTTTCTTCCGCAAAACAGCTATCCAGGTTGGCTTTAAGGCGTACTCGCGTTTTCGCCAGGAAATCCATCCCAGCAGGGTCTTTCACTTCTTCGGCGATCTGATAGAGCGCACCGGCCTCGTTGTACAGCATCGCTGCCAGGGCCGGGCTTTCGACGCAGGCTGGGTCCACTCCCTGGGCTGTTTGTGCATCCGGGTTGAATAATGGTGCCTGGTCCAGGCCGGGTTGGTAAGGATGGCCCCATTCGGGGTAATCGTCCTGGTCGCGGTCGTGGGCCGCGGAAAGCCAGCAGCGCAGAAATGCCATCAGCCCGGGATAAACCTTCCTGATCCAGGCCGGGTCCTCTTGCAGGCGAAAGACCTGCCAGGCCAGGCCGGCCAGCAGCGGCTGCGCCAGTCGGTAGGAACGCTGGCCTAATGGGCCGGGTTTCCAATCGATGAAGCCGTCTTCTTTCTGCACGGCCAGGAAGTTATCGATCAAACCGGCTATACGTTCTGCCTGGCCAGGCAGAACCAGACCGGCCAGGTACCAGGCGTCCAGCAGCGACTGGCCGTTCCACAAGTGGTTGTAATCGCTGCCGTCGCCGCGAGACGAGAAGCCCTGGGTGGGCTGGCGGTTTTGAACGAAGGAAGGGAAAGGCAGTTTCTCGCCGGCCGGGTAGAAGAGATTGGCAGCCAGGCGCTGCGAGAGCATCAACGCGGCATCCCAGTCCGGGTCGCCGGTTTGGATTTCGACCGCCTGGCTCTCGTTGGTCAGCTCGATGCGGGCGATTTCCGCATCCCACGAGCGGGTCGTCGTATGTTGGGCCAACTCATAGGCACCTTCCAGGTCGGGTTTCCAGGCGCAGGCCCATTTGAACTGGCGGGTTGCTCCCGGTTCCAGGTCGACCTCCGAAGAAAGCCCGGCAAAAGACCCACTGCTGGTCTCCGGCCCACCGCTGATGACGCACACGATGGCCAGGTCTTCGCAGGTACCGGCCAGCACGTTTTGGGCCCCCATAGAACGGATGCCCAGGCCCATTCCACCGCCGCCTGCGTTCAGCAAGCCGCACCATTCGAAGCGAAATTTCTCGCGGAGTACACTCGAATTCGTGAAAGTGATCCGCCCGGCAATGACATCCGAGCCGGCAGCCCAATATTCAGCGCTGACATCGCTGTTATCGTAGGGTGAAAAGTGTATTTCCAGGAAATTGGGGTACAGGCGGGTCAGCACTGGCGGCCGGCTGAAAGCAGACGGGTTGGTCAATGTGCGGTTGTGGGTGATGAATGCCGGGAACAGGTGCATGGCGCGGGCGCGCATGCCAAAGGTGGTATAGAGGGCCAGCGCCGGCGGTTCGCCCCCAGCCAGTTCAAGTTTCCAGATGGTGTCATTGGTGAAGCTCAGGCGACTCAAGCGAGAATCGGCTGCCAGGGTCAATTGAAGCGGGTCGCCGCGGCCAAGGTTCCAGGTTCGCATGCCCTGATTCTACCCGAAGCGGTGCCAGAATCTGCCCGATATCGGGTGGATTGAAAAAGTCACTTTTGAACGCCTTCCGGTCCAGCGAATTGAATTTATGCTAGAATTTGGGATACCCCCATACGGGGAACTAATTTTTCTTAGGAACGTTTTAACCATAAGTAATTATGATGGAATTGTACGGAACTACTCAGGCTCCTGGTAAGTGGTTACCTAATTTGAGGTGATCGCGGGAGGGTATCCCCTATAATCAGCTCAAATTAGGGGTTCTTCCCGGTCTGGCTTAGCAGTTACAATTGCTCAACCGATAGGGTAAGGCCCCCGAAATTTCTGTGTGAACGGGTGGTTTACCTGCCGGGTACTGCAAATTCGGTATCCCTTATTTTGAAATTTGCTTGATTTTGGAATGGACCTTGCAATCCATTGCTTGAATTTACCCGCTATCTTTTGATATCTCCCCGCAAGTATTCAGGAAACTTACATGGATGAAAACGATCAGGCCAAAAAAAAGCCTGCCGAAGATACACAACCTACACAGCCGGGCGATCGCTTGCGCCGGCTGGCTGCCTCCTCGCAAGAAGGAGATGATTCGCTTCTGACCGGCGGCACCGGCTCGCACAAGCTCAAACCGGCCGGTGAAAAGCCGGCGGAAGGGGAGAAACCGGCCGGGGCGGAAGAGCAAGCCGGACAGCCCGGCCCGGCCCCAACGGAACAGGCGCAGGAGGCTGCCGGCGAATCTCAGGAGGGCGCTCCGTCTGAAGGGCCCTCCGCATCGCAGGCGCAGCCAGAAACGGCCCACCCTGAAGCCCCGGATCAAAAGCCGGCCGGCGAACCTGAGGTGACCAATAGCTGGTTCAAAGAGGTGTACAACCGCGACCTGGGGGATACCCAGCCGGTCGGCACCGGCCCGGCGAACCGCCATCCCACCGGCAGCCCGGAGTCCACCGGCGGGTGGTATGGCCAGGATATGGAAAAAACGCAGCCGCCTTTTCTGAACGCCGACCAGACCCAACCTTCAGCGCCCGGTGAGTCCGGAGCACACACCCCGCCATTTATCCCGGACCCGAACAAGACCCGCGTTCTCAAACCGGAAGAGCAAACCTCGACCCCGCCGCCCTATGGCAAGGACCCGAATATCCTCCCCCACCGGGTGGAGGAAGTGGACCTGGATGCCACCCAGGTCACGCCCTCGGCATTGGGACGTTCGCAGCAATATTCGCGGGTAGGGCGGCCAACCCGCCCGGCCGGCAGCACCCGCCCAACGCCGGTTAACCGCGCACCCGTATCCCGTCCGCCTCAACAACACCAGGTCGATACGCGCATAAAGCCGCCTGCCAAAGCCAAGAAAAACGGTCAAAAGCGCACGATGGGCTGTTTCCTGCGCATTTTGATTGGCTTGTTGTTCGTGGTGGTCTTTGCGGTTATCGGAGTGGGTTCGTTCCTGGTGATCAAGTATTTCTCGATCGCTTCCAGCCTGCCCAGCGTGGACGACCTGCGCTCCAAGGCCTCACAATTCGAGACGACCCGCATCCTGGACCGCAACGGTAACCTGATCTACGAGATCATCGACCCAAATGCCGGCAAACGCACCTTCGTCACCCTGGACAAGATATCGCCTTACATTATCGCGACCACGATCGCGACCGAGGATAAGGATTTTTACACCCACCCCGGTTTCGATCCGTTGGCTATCGCCCGCGCGCTGTGGCAGAACTACACCACCGGCGAGGTTGTCTCGGGCGCCTCGACCATTACCCAACAGCTTGCCCGGGCGCTGTTATTAGGCCCCGAGGAGAGCAGCCAGCGGACTGTGGAGCGCAAAGCCCGCGAGATCGTTTTGGCGGCTGAAATCACCCGCAAATACAGCAAAGAAGATATCCTGGAGCTGTATTTGAACGAGAATTATTACGGCAGGCTGGCGTACGGGGTCGAAGCAGCGGCAGAGACTTATTTCCAAACGACCGCCGATAAGCTCACCTTGGGAGAAGCTGCGTTCCTGACGGGCATTCCCCAGTCGCCGGCCTTTTACGATATCGAGACCAATCGGGATGCCACCCTGAATCGCTTTCGCACCGTGGTGGTGCTGTCGTACCAGCTCAGCCAGGATCGTAACTGCATCGACGTAAGCACTTCCACACACCCGGTTTGCGTGGACCAGCAGGCAGCCGTGGACGCGGTTAAAGAGATCGAAAATTATGATTTCGCGCCCACACAGGATGCATATCGTTTTCCGCATTGGATCGATTACATCCGGGCCGAGCTCGAAAATATGTACGACCCCAACACGATCTACCGCTCGGGCTTCACCGTTTACACGACCCTGGATCCGTCCCTGCAGGAGCAGGCCCAACAGATCGTCACCGACCAGATCAACCAGATGGCCGACAATAACGCCCACGATGGCGCCCTGGTGGCGATCAAGCCCAGCACGGGCGAGATCCTGGCTATGGTCGGATCGGCCGATTTCTACAACGATGCCATCTCCGGGCAGGTCAATATGGCGGTCAGTCCGCGCCAGCCGGGGTCTTCGATCAAACCGCTGACCTATACGGCGGCTTTCGAGAAGGGCTGGACGCCGGCTACGCTGATCTGGGACGTGCCGACCGAGTTCCCGCCTTCGGGTGACCCGAACGACACCAATCCACCCTATGTGCCGGTGAACTACGATGGCAAATTCCACGGGCCGGTTACGGTTCGGACGGCTTTGGCCAATTCCTTGAATATTCCCGCGGTCAAGACGCTCCAGTTTGTGGGAATCTATGACGACCCGAACACGCCGGAACCGGACGGGTTTATCAACTTTGCCAAAAAGATGGGCATCACAACCCTGACCGGCGACCAGTACGGCCTGTCGCTGACCCTGGGCGGCGGCGACGTGACCTTGCTGGAGTTGACCGGGGCCTACGCGATCTTCGCCAACGGCGGCCGGCGTGTACCGCCGGTATCGATCACCAAGATCACCGATTACCAGGGCAACGTGGTCTATCAGTACGATCCGCCGGCCGGCGACCAGGTTATCCGGCCCGAACATGCCTACCTGATGACTTCGATCCTCTCGGATAACCAGGCCCGGGCGATGGAGTTCGGCACCAATTCGGTCCTCAACCTGGACTTCCCGGTAGCGGCCAAGACCGGCACGACCAATGACTTTCGCGATAACTGGACCCTGGGATATACGCCCGACCTGGCGGTTGGGGTTTGGGTGGGTAACGCCGATTACACGCCTATGGTCAACACCACCGGGTTATCCGGCGCGGCGCCAATCTGGTCGAATTTCATGAAGACGGCTATCCAGCAGCTCACGGGGGGAAATCCCACCCCGTTTTCCCGGCCCGCGGGGATCGTGGACCGGGTGATTTGTACAGTTTCGGGGACGGAACCCTCCGAATGGTGCCCGCAGCAGCGCAGCGAAGTCTTTGCCTACGACCAGTTGCCCCTGCCCAAAGAGGATGACCTGTGGACGAAGGTGAACATCGATACCTGGACCGGCTTGCTGGCCTCCTCGGCCTGTTCGGATTTTTCCGAGGATAAATTTGCCCTCAATGTGACCGATGCATCGGCGGTCAAGTGGATCCTGCAGGATTCGGATGGCCAGAACTGGGCCAAGCAGATGGGGTTCAGCCAACCGATCTTCTTCACACCCTCGCGCGAGTGTACCGCGGACGATCCGCGGCCGATGCTGTTGTTCGCCGGGCTGAGCGAAGGCCAGACCATCACCCAATCTCCGCTGGAGGTGTATGCGCTGGTCAAGGTGCCCGGTTCGTACGACAGTTACACTTTGTCCTATGGGACCGGTCACGACCCGGCCGAATGGGAAGATATTTACAAGGGCGGGCCGCAATCCGATCAGCCGCAGTTCCTGACCGATTGGGACGTCAGCAAGCTGCCGTCGGGTGAGGTGACTTTGCGGCTGTACCTCAAGGGTGACTCGGACCATTACGCCACCCGGACGATCCACCTCAATATTCAGGTGCCGACCCCCACGCCGACCCCCACGTCGACGCCAACCCAAACCTTTACGCCGACCAACACGCCCTTGCCCAGCGCCACGCCTTCCAATACACCCACGTCGCCCCCGCCGACTTCACCTCCGCCGACCCAGACCAACACGCCGCCCCCAGCGCCATCGCAGACGCCGTCGGGGACACCTTAAACACGAAGAGGAGTTTGTGGTGCGAAGCACCACAAACTCCTCTCTGTCTTTAAGAATGTAGCCCGGCTTTCGAAGCCGGGTCGCAGGCGTGGGTTGAAGAGTGGCCTCGGCCGACGGTACGGAGGGGCCGGGCCGATCGCTTTGGCGAATTTCCTTTTGATTATTGGAGTCGTGTGTAGGTTGGGTTGAGCGGGCCTTTAAATAGCATTGGCCATTTACGGCGCAAGCGGAACCCAACAGGTTTGCGCGGTGTTTGGAGCCGTACAGGCGTGGGTTGAAGAGCAGCCTCGGCCGACGGTACGGAGGGACCGGGCCGATCGCTTTTTACGATAGTCCATTGGATTTGCGAAGCGCTACTACAACATGGCCATCTGGGTGGCGCTGTCCCAACTGGGCGGGTCGGCATCCAGCAGCTCGTCCCACAGCGACAAATCCATCACGGTGCGTTCGGCAAGCTGGCGTAGATGGCGGAATTTGAGGATGCGCCAGCCCTGGTTGACCGCCCGGCTGAGCTGCGGGTTGTGGTCCAGTTTATAACTCAACAGCGAGGCGCGACCGCCAGGGATGACCAGCACGCAGCGGGAGCGCGGCAGCGGCTGGGGTTGAAAGACATGCCGGCTGACGATGGCCGAGGCCACCGGGAAAAACAGGTAAGCCGGCTGCTGGCCGGCGATTTGCCAGTGTAAAACCTCTTCGCCCAGGCAGGTAAAACCGAGTGTGCCGGCCAGGCGGTCGAGTAAAAGGCGCACCGTGCGCAGGTCGCGTTTGCGGGCGATGACGGTGTCTTGCGCGCGCAGGCGCCAGGTGCCGGGCAGGTCCGGGACTATCTCGCCGTATGAATCGAGGCAGGCGTCGACCAGTTCCGCGGGAGGAGTTCAGCAGGCCGGGAAAATCCTGGTCGATCTGGCGGTGGACTTCTTCCAGCGTCAGTGGATCGTGGTCGAGGAGCAGTTTTACAATGGCCCTTTCGACCCGGTCGGAGAGCGGCTGAACTGCCTCGCCGTAGTCCTTTAGCCCCCACAGGCTGCCCTCTTCGGATTGGCCGTGAGGCGAAAAGCGTTCGAAGACTTTGCTATCCAGCAGGACCTCACTCATGGTGCCCTGGAGCCGGCCAAGCAGGTCCGGGTTGACGCCCGATTCATGCTGAGGCAGCAAATTTGCTCCGGCCATGCCTTGCAGCCCGGCGGCGAACAAGGCCAGGTAAGGGGCCGGCTCACCCCGCCGATAAAGATGCTCGCGGAAGGCCTGTGCAAGGACCGTCTTGGGGTTAGACGTGCCGGCCGGTGCCGCTGTGGGGGCGGAGCGCCAGTAGAACTGGGCCTGGTCGTGGCTTTCGTCGTAAGCCAGGCTCTCCAGCCGGTAGCCGGCCGTCAGCGGGCCGCAGAAGAGCGAGAGCAGGAAACCGGGGATCAATTCGGATGCCAGGGCAAACAGAGGCGTGCCGGCCGGGAGCCGGGCGTTGACCCCACTCAGCGCGCCGGATATGGCGTGGGTCATCCAGTGCCAATCGTAGCGGCGCCGCTCCAGCGAACCGCGCAACGGCTGGACCGCCTCGCGGCCCCACAGCCAGCCTGACCACAAGGCGCACAGGGTCCAGAAGGCCTGGTTGGGGCGCGGCAGGATCGTCGCCAGGGCTTTGATTGGGATATTTTCTGGCAGCGGCAGAAGGGACTTAACCCGCCCGGTGTACAGGCAGATGCCGCCTCCCGGTGGGGGAAGCTCGGGCCAATGGGTTAATCGCACCTTCGTAGAACTGGCCAGCCAGAGCGAAATGGCGTCTTCCAGCGCCTTCCACAGGTTATTCTCACGAAACTGGCTGGGGATGGTCAACTGGCGCGGGCGTGGACGGGAAGAGCCGTGCGGCCAGAGCGTATTGGCCTCATCGCAGGCGCTGATCAGCAGGGCGGTCAGCAGGGCTTTACGTTCGGGCGAGAGCGATAAGCCCTCGGATTTGTTGATCAGGGTGGTCAGGACGATCAACGGGCGCGGCAGGTAAGTTTTGATGGCGGTCTCGACCTGTTCGGTCGGGCTGCCGGCCTGCACGACGCGCGCCAGCGCGCGGGAGCGGTGCAGGGCATCGCTGCCCAGGGCATTCAACCTGTCCAGGTCAGCCTGGACGACCGGCCGCTCGCCTTCGTCGCCACAGGCGGGGCAGTGATAGATGCGCGCAAAGGGCTGGGGCTGGTCTTTTTGCCACAGAAAGGCCTCGGCCGGAACGTCCCTGCCGCAGACAGCGCAGGGTGTAAGGTAAATCGACTTGAGATAGCGCTCCAGGCGCTCTTCACCCCGCCGGCTGGCTCCCAGGGCCGCCAGGGCGGCTTCGAAATCTTCTTTTTTGGGACCGGAGGCCAAGACCTCCAGCATAAAGGTCAGGATGGGGTTATTGCTGGCCACCAGTACCCGTTGGCCGGACCGGGCAGCTTCGAGCGCCAGGCCGGGATGCCCACCGATTGGGTCCAGCAGCCATTCGCCCGCTGCGACGTTTTCTGCCAGCCAGCGACTGAAAACACCCGGCGGCAGGTGAGGCAGAAAGCGCGCCAGGGGGATGGGTCCCGGATCCCCTGAACCCGGTAAAAATTGGCGTTCAGTGGTCTGCACAAATTTAGTATACAGAAGCAGCCGCTGAGTTACAAGAGATTATTAGCCGCCGGGTTATTTAAGGTAGAATTGAAAAATGTCTGAACTCACTGGCGAGACCAGAAATATTTCCATGCAAAACCGATTCTTGAACCAGTCACAGCAGGGCAGGAATGAGTTGTGGCGGTATGGGCTGATTACGGCTGGAATTGTCGTGGTTGCGTTTGTCGCCCAATTGATTTTCCTTCTCCCGGCGGTGTTCTTCGAGGGCACCACGGACCTGAACCTTTACCATCCGATCACGCTCTTGCTGATCACGATGGCGCCATTTCCCTTTGTGGGGGCGTTTGTATTGGTGAGCAACCGCTTGATCCTGAAGCGCCCAATGATGGGGCTGATCAACCCGGGCAGGAAATTCGATTGGGGAAAACTGGCCTTTTCCGGGCTGGTCTGGTTCGCGCTAAGCGGTCTGTCTGACCTCATTTTCTCCATTACCCAGCCGGGAAATTACGCCTGGACCTTCAACGCCAGGCAATTTATTCCCTACGCGCTGCTGTCCATCGTGCTGGTCCCGCTCCAGACCACCACCGAAGAGCTGGTCTTCCGCGGGTTTTTCACCCAGTGGCTTGGCCGATACAGCAAAACGATCTGGCTGCCTTTGATTCTTCCGGCGATCGTCTTCATGTCGCTGCACAGCTTGAATCCCGAAGTGGTTACTTACGGTACCGCGCTGACTTTACCCTTTTACCTGGGTATTGGCCTGATCCTGGGCTGGATCACAATCCGCAGCGAAAGTCTCGAACTGGCAATGGGTCTGCACATGGCAAATAATCTTTATGCTTCGATGATGGTTACGTTTCCGAGTTCTTCCCTGGCATCGCCGGCCTTGTTCACCGTGAAGGTGTACGAGGCACTACCGGCTTTGATCGTATTTGCGGTTATGGCCGTGGCCTACCTTCTGATTTTGCTGGCTCTACGGCGCAAGTGGCTTTTCCAGGGCGCGGTGGCCGTGCTGGTCCTGGTCGCCGCAGCCGGTATTGCTCAACCGGCGAAAGCGGCTGGGACGGTTTACGACGCTAGACAATACGACGTGCAGATCCAGGTTCAGCCGGATAGCACGCTGGCGGTGAACGAGACCGTGACGTACGATTTTACCGGCGGGCCATACGATTCGGTCAGCCGTGAGATTTTGCTCGACCAGGTGGATGGCGTAAAAATAGTGTCCGCCGGCATGGATGGCCAGGCTTTACCGGCGGGCAACCAGCCCGGGCAGGTCGAAATTGCCCGAACGGCCGGCTCGGTGCAGGTTACCTGGCACTTTAACCCGGCCAGCGACGCCGGCCACACATTCAGCCTGGATTACCAGGTGACCGGCGGAATCCGCCAGGATGCCGGCCAGGATGTATTGGATTGGCCGGTTATCCCGGCCGACCACGATTACACCATCCAGAAAGGCAGTATCCGCCTGGCGCCACCGGAGGGTATTGCGTTTTCCGGCCAGCCCAGCCTGACAGGTGTGGAGAGCGTCGAGTTGCAGGACAACGGGGCGGAGGTGTTCACTTTTAGTGATCTACCGGCCAATCAAAGCCTGCACCTGAAGGCCGGCTTCGCGGGCGGCAGCCTGATCGCCGGGCCGCCCGACTGGCAGCAGGCCGATCAGGCCCGTGACCAGGCCGTCTGGTCGACTTTACCAGGCGCAATTGCGGCTGGGGCAGTGCTGTTCCTGATTGCCTTGTTGGGCGTCCTCTGGCTGCGGCGCAAATCCGGCGGGACTGGGAAAGCGGCGCAGGCTTCCGGTGAGGTCCTTTCACCGCCGGATGATCTCTCTCCGTTACAAGCCGGCTACCTGACTTCCTCGGCGCACTTTTTAATGAGCAGGGCATGGCTCTGCTGATCGAGCTTGCCCAGAAGGGGTACGTCTTTTTAGAAGAGCACCAGGGCCGTGGTTTTCTGGGCGGACGGGATTTTCGGATCAAACCGGTGAAACGGCCGGCAGGAGAGGACTCGCTGGAATCGATTTTGTTCGATTCACTCTTCAACCCTGGCAAACGCGGGCGAAAAGAAGTCCACGTCCAGGATAGCGCCAGGCTGATCCAGTCCGGCTCGACCGAATTCGGCAGCCGTTTGCAGGGTGACTTGATCGAACAGGGCCTGATGGACACAGAACTGGTCCGCCAGCGCGATTCCGTATCCATGATGGGGTTCATCCTGATTGCCCTGGGGGTGGTTTTGGCCATCGCGGGCAGCGTGTTGGCCGGTACCGGCAGGCTGGGTGAAGTGCCGGCCGGTATCTCCCTGACGGGCGTCGGCCTGGGATTGACCCTGGCCGGTGGGGTGAGCTGGTCGCTGGCGCGTTCGTGGAATATCTTTTCTCCGGTCGGGCTGGTCAAGAAAGCGGATTGGTCGGCTTTCCGGTCCTACCTGATCCGCTTGACCCACAGCCGGCAGAGCCTCCAGCCGGAATGGATGGAAACCTATTTTGCCTATGCGGTGGCCTTTGGTATCGGAGATCAATGGGTGCGTTGTTTCAAGGAACAGGGCCAGGAAACTTCGTTCCATTGGGCCGGTGATGGCGCCGGCGGGCCGGCGGATGGGCTGGTGCTGGCTGCGGTCCTGGCAACCTCCGCGGCCGCCACGGGCGGGGGCAGCCAATCCGGTGGCAGCGGGCTGGACGGACTGTTCAGAAGAAGTAATTCATAGCCTGAATTTAGCCCCAGGCGGGCGCGCAGCGCTCGTGCAGGGCTAAATTCGGATTTAACGCTCGAGGTTTTTCTCGGCCTATAAAACGGGTATAATATTTTTATTCTGTTGACCTCTACGATAAATTATGACGAATCACTGGTATGCAATAAACAGCCACCCCAACAAAGAAGACGCGCTTTATGATCACATGGAGAACCTGGATCTTGAGGTGTTTTATCCGCGGTTAAGAGTGAATCCGGTCAACCCACGCTCGCGAAAATTACGTCCTTATTTTCCAGGCTATATGTTTGTTCACGCAGATTTGGAGGTATCCGGGATTTCCTTCTTCAACTGGATGCCCCATTCGAAAGGGATCGTCTCGTTCGGAGGTGAGCCATCTTCGGTTCCGGATGCGTTGATCAATGCCATACGGCAGAAAGTGGTGGAGATTGCGGCTGCGGGCGGTGACCGATTTGCCGGGCTAAATCCCGGTGATACCGTCGTCATTGAAGACGGCCCATTTTCCGGGTATGAAGCTATTTTCGACGAGCGCTTATCGGGGAACGAGCGGGTGAGGATCCTGTTGAAAATGCTCAGTTCGCGCCAGGTGCCCGTGGAAATTAATGTGGGCAGCATCCGCAAGAAACGACCTCCCCAAAAGCATTGAGGTGGACAGGGGAACAGCGTTCGCCAGATGCCTTCTCCTCAGGAGCCAGGTACGGATATGCCGGATGAGGTAAAAGACACCCAGAAGGGGACGCCTTTGTGGCTTAGCCAGCGTTCACTTTCTTTAGCGGTACTGGCAATTCTGGTCGCCGGCGGTTACGCACTGCTGGTGACGGGCATTTCGCTGGTCACCAACCGGGCTTTCCTGGTCAAGAACCCGGTCCTGGCGGGCTCGGTGTTCTTCCTGGTGGCGCTGCTGTTCTACCCGCTGCGCAATTTACTCGAGGCTCGGGTGAACCGTACTTTTTTCCGCGGGCGGGTCGTTTATCAGGAATTGCTGGCGCAAAATTCGGCCGAATTGACCGGCGTTGTGGAGCTGGCCAGTATTGCCGCGGTCCTGCGCCAGAATATCGAGAAGACTTTTTCCCCAAAATCCAGCATATTTATATCTACAACCCCGGCGAGGAAGAATTCTTGGCTGCGCTCGATGAGAACCGCCGGCCTTCCAGCGACCTGCGCTTTGCCGGTGACAGCGCCCTGGCTGATTTTCTGGCTCAATCTCCTACAGCAGTCCAATTGAATATCCTGCATCCATTCCCGGCCGGCCTGCTCGCGGATCGTTCCCGAGTCAAAATGCTCCAGGCCAGCCTCCTGGTACCGCTGCACGGGCGTAGCCACCTGTTAGGTTGGCTGGCGCTGGGGAAAAGGCGGAATGGGTTGGCTTACTCACACGAGGATATGCAGTACTTGCATGCGCTCTGCGACCAGGGGGTGCTGGCCATCGAACGCGGCCAGATGGCGGCCGAGATGGCTCAACGGGAGTTGGAAATGGAAGTGCTGGCACGCGTTGCGCAGGGGGTGAATATTACCGTTACCCTGGATGATATTTTCGAATTGATCTATGCCCAGGTGACCCAGATTATCCCGGCGGACGAGTTCCGCATCCTGCTCAAGAATAGCTCCAACAGCGACCTCGTCCAGGCCTTCTACTGCCGGGGGAGCGAACGCAAATTCGAGCTGGAGAATACCAGCCTGGAGCAAGGCCGCACCCTCGAGATCGACGTTTTGGAGCAGGGGCACGGCATGCTCAGCGATGATTATTTGAGCGATTGCCGCCAGCGCAACCTGGCGCCCTTGACGACCGGGGTCTCGGCCTGGCTGGCCGCTCCGCTAAACGCCGGGGCCGATTCGGTCGGGCTATTGACCCTGGGACGCACGCAGCCCCTGGTGCGCTATTCGCAAGGGCAGTACCGTATTTTGCAGGCCATTGCAGACCAGGCCGGCGGGGCCATCGTCAAGACCCGCCTGCTGCACGAGACCCGCCAGCGCGCGAGCCAGTTGAAACTGCTCAATGAGGTTACCCGGCGGCTCACCTCGACCCTCGACCCGGATCTTTTGTTGACCACGATCTTGCAGGATGCTTTGGATATTCTCAAGTGTAAAGCCGGGGCAGTTTACATGCTGGACGAGCCGGCCGAGGATGTGATTCTAAAAGTTGCCAGCGGAATGGACCAGGCCGTCGCGAGCGGTATGCGGTTCCCGGCCGGGGAAGGTTTGGTCGGGCGGGTGCTGCAAAATGGCCAACCGGTGATCGCCAACCAGACCCTGGCTGAAGCGGCCCTTTTAGCCTCGGGGACGGATGTTGTTATGCCAGTTTATCCTTGCCTGGCCGTACCCTTGCTGGTCAAGGGCCAGGCGATTGGGGTTATCGAGGTGTTTAATACAGGTGGTGGGCCGGCGTTCACCCCCAACGATCAGGATTTGCTCAGCGCCTTCGCCGCCCAGGCCGGAGTAGCGGTCGAGAATGCCCGCCTGTATACCCTGACCGATCAGGCCCTGGCCGCGCGGGTGGAAGAGCTTTCGGTAATGCAGCGCATCGACCGCGAATTGAACACCAGCCTGGAAGTCAGCCGGGCCATGCACATCTCGCTGGACTGGGCCATGCGCCAATCGGCTGCGGATGCCGGGCTGATAGGTATGATCGAAAGCGATGGCCTGCAGCAGGTGGCCCAGCAAGGGTATGGACACGAGCTGGACGCTTTTACGGATGGGCCTATCCCAGCCGGGCGGATCTGCCTGGAGGAAATTCTTCAATCCGGCCGGCTGCTGCGCTCCAGGCCCGATTCGGATTATCCCGGTTTACTGGAAGGCTGCCGCAGCCAGGTATATTTGCCAATCCGGCGCGAGCAAAACCTGGTCGGGCTGATTCTGCTGGAGAGCCGCCGCGAGGAGTTTTGCCCGGAAGAGGTGGTCGAATTCCTCGAGCGCCTGAGCGACCACGCTGCCATTGCCATCGCCAATGCCCAACTGTACGACGCGATCCAGGCCGCCAACGTGGCCAAGAGCGAGTTCGTGTCGTTGCTGGCGCACGAGTTGAAGAACCCGATGACTTCGATCAAGGGCTATACCGAACTGCTGGCGGCCAACGCGGTCGGGCCGGTCAACGAAGCCCAGGCCAACTTCCTGGCCGTCATCCGCTCGAATGTGGACCGGATGAATACCCTGGTCTCGGACCTGAACGACCTGTCCAAGATCGAAGCCGGGCGGATGAAGCTGGAATTTGCCGCTATCGATTTGAAAGATATCGTGGCCGAAGTTGGCCATTCGACCCAACGCCAGATCGAGGATAAAAGCCAGAACCTCAAGGTGGATCTGCCGGATGACCTTCCGGCGGTTTGGGCCGACCGGATCCGGCTGGTGCAGGTGTTAATCAACCTGGTGACCAACGCCAACAAATATACCGGCTCCGGCGGCGAGATTGTTCTGGCGGCCCAGGTGGAGGACTGAAGCCCGGGAAAATGAAAACTCCATCCGCCAGGTGCACCTGTGGGTCAAAGATAACGGGATTGGCATCTCACCCGAAGACCAGACTAAAATTTTCCAAAAGTTTTATCGTTCGGACGACCCCAAGACACGCGAAGCGCCGGGGACGGGCCTGGGGTTGAATATTACCCGCAGCCTGGTGGAAATGCAGGGCGGGCGTATCTGGTTCGAAAGCGAATTCCGCCAGGGGACGACCTTCCACGTCCTGATTCCGGTGGCCGAAAAGTAATTGAGGATAAGTAAGAATCCTGAATTTGAGATATTTGTGGGAGCTATGCTCCCACAAATATCTCAAATTCGGATCTTTCTATAATTTTGCAATAAACCGGGGGAACAAAGCCGTTTCATGGGACGTCTTAACCCTATATCGCGGTGATTATGGCCTAAATTGATCCAAAATGAACCCCCAATTATGTCAAACATATTGTGACTATTGGGTGGAATTGCTATACTATGATCACCCATTGTTTCTTCACTTTTTTTAGGAGGGTTTCAAAGATGTTTACCAAAACTGGCAAGAACCGGACCAGGCAGTACCTTCGCCTGGCCTTGACCTTTGTAATTATCGGGGTCCTGGCCATGGCACTGCCGGTCACCACTGCCAAGGCTTCTACCGGGAATCCCATTCTGGCCGTGAATACCGTTGTCAAGGATTCTCTGGTAAAAGTGTTGGCTTATAATTTGCCCAGGAACGAAACGTTCAGAGTGTGGATGAACACCCAAGGTACTGGTGGCGTGGGTGGTTGGACCACAGCGACGTTCGAATCGGGCGACGGAAGCGCGCGGTTGATGACGTTTGAAACGCCTTCCCCATTGTATGGCGAGTACATCATCGATTTGCTGGTCGTCAGCGACGATGGTAAGTACTCAGCCTCCACCTCCTTTGTGAACTCCACGGATTATGCACCCTCCTCGTACTACCCCTATAATCCTTACTATTATTACAATCCCTCTCCATACGGCGTAGGCGGCCCATACACCTATGCCCCGGTTCCGACCTACTCGACAACGCCCACCACCAGTATCGTCTCGGTCGTACCGGATAGTACCGTGACCATCCAGACCTATAACTTCCCGGCAAACGAGGACTTTACGGTGCGGATGGGGGCCTATGGAACCTATGGCCTCAACGGGATCGTGGTTGGTACGTCGAACTCGGGCTCCGGTGGCAGTTTCCAGGTTACCTACAGCATCCCGTCTGCGCTGAAAGGTATGGCCCAAATTGCCATCCGTTTTGACAGCCCGCAAGGCTTCTTCGCCTATGACTGGTTCAATAACAACACAACCAGCCAATATGGCACCGGCGGGCCTTACACTTCGCCCACCCCGGCGCCAGTGGCGTACTACGCCGGCTACCCCAGCTTTAGTATCTCCGCGGTCGTCCAGGATAGCACGGTAACCATTAAGGGCTACAACTTCCCGCCGAACCAGACCTTCAACGTATCGATGAATTATTACGGTTCGTATGGCTTGGGCGGAATTTCAGTGGGCTCCACGGATACGGGAACGGGCGGCAGCCTCCAGGCCACCTATAATATCCCCTCAGCCCTGCGCGGCAATGCCCAAATTGCCATCCGCATGGACTCTACCAGCAGCCCCTATTTCGCCTACAACTGGTTCTGGAACAGCACGTACCCCTAGACCGGGACAATTGAATAAACAGATAAACCGGGCGGTTACACCGCCCGGTTTATTCAATTTCAGCAGCCACTAAGCAACAGCAAAAAGTAGGGGTGTTTTTATTGTTTTTAGCGTGCGAAGCACGCTAAAAACAATAAAAACACCCGGATCCTAATTTTTGAGGATTGCATCGGCCATCCACACGGCGCGGGCGACGGCTTGCACGTCGTGGACGCGCAGGATGTCGGCGCCGCGCTGGACCCCGAGCACACAGGCGGCGATGGTTCCTTCAACGCGCTGGTCGGGCGGCAAGTCGAGCGTGTAGCCGATGAAGGATTTCCGCGAAGGGCCTAGCAGCAACGGAAAGCCCAGGGTTTTGATCTGGTCCAGGTGGTTGAGCAGAGCCAGGTTCTGTTCGGTGGTTTTACCAAAACCAATGCCGGGGTCGAGGATGATGTTCCGCTTATCGATCCCGGCCTGGCGGGCCAGATCGACCAATTCCATCAGCTCACGGCGCACATCGGCGATCAGGTCGGCGTATTTTACCCCCACGTAGCGGCCTCCCAGGCGTTCCACCAGGGCAGCATCGGTTGGTTTGCTGCGATTGTGCATCAAGACAATCGCTGCTTGCCGGCGGGCGGCGACTTCACCCAGGTTGGGATCGGCGCGCAAACCCCAGATGTCGTTGATCCAATCCGCACCGGCCGCCAGGGATGCCTCGGCGACCTCGGCTTTGTAGGTGTCCACCGACAGAAGCACGTCCAGGTCGGCCTGGGCCAACGCCCGTATGACCGGCAGCACGCGTTCCAGCTCATCGCCGGCAGACACACTGCCTGCACCCGGCCGGGTGCTCTCTCCACCGATATCGAGAATATCGGCGCCGGCGGCTATAAAGCGGTGGGCCTGCGCCAGGGCCAGGCTGGTCACTTCGCCGCTGCCGAGCAGCCCGTCGCCGGAGAAACTATCCGGCGTGACATTGATTATCCCCATGATATAGGTGCGTTCGCCAAACGCAAGCTGCTTTTTGCCCATTGTGGATCGATCCTTATTGGTTTGTTTCGTTGTCACTGGTTGGCCTAAATGGTCCCTGAATTTCAAGTTGTTCGCAGGGACAAAGCCCCTGCGAACAACTTGGATTCAGGGACTTTCTTACCTGAGCCCGAGAAATTACATTTCGTTTTTAGGTAACATTTCCATTCCGTCCGGGACAGGGTAAGGTTCGATTCCGCTGCGGTCACTGCGTTTCAACATTTGCGTAATCGTCTCGCCAATAGCCGGGTTGATCCAATCGGGATCCAGGTCGGCCAGAGGAACCAGGACAAAAGCTCGCCCTTCCAGGCGTGGGTGGGGGATCTCCAGGCGATCCACGCGCATGGCCAATTCGTCGTAAAAAATGATATCCAGGTCAATCACCCGTGGGCCGTTGACCATGGTGGATTCGCGTCCCATTTTCTTTTCGACGGCTTTGAGGAAATCCAGCAGTTCGATCGGCGCCAGGCTGGTCTCGGCCTGGACCACTGCGTTGAGAAAGGCCGGCTGGTCGGCGTAACCCCAGGGCGGGGTTTCGTAAATCGGGGAAAGGCGGACCGGCACGACCGTGGGGGCCAGTTCGCGCAAGGCGGTACGGAGGTTTTTCAAACGGTTTCCCAGGTTGGTTCCCAGGGCGATAAATACGATGTGATTGGCGCTAACCATGGCTACCTGATAAATGTCAACAATTTCCCAGCAGGTCGAGTAAGTCGGCCAGCAGGCCAAAGGCGGTGGTTTCCGGGCTGGGGTCGATTTCAACGATCCCCAGGCCGGGGAGTACGTCCAGTTTGAATTCGGCGTAAGAGCTGGTACCGTTCACCGAATAAAGGGGTGAATCGGGTGACACGAGCTGCGGCTTGACCGAGGCCTCTAGAAGCTGCTGGCCCTGCCGCCGGGCGGTACAGACCAGCTTCCAGCGCTGGCCGTTCCGGGCGGCTTCGGCGATCATCTCGGGGGTGATCTCGCGGATACCGGTACGGTCCACCTGCTGGGGTTTGAGCGGGATACCCATCAGGACGGTGACCAGCCCGGCCACTTTGATGGCTGCATCCCAGCCGTCCAGATCGGTGGAGGGGTCAGTCTCGGTAATGCCGATGGATTGGGCCTGGGCAATGGCCTCAGCGAGGGTCTTGCCTTCGGCCACCAGGCCGAGGATATAGTTGGTGCAGGAATTGAGGATGCCTCGAAAACCTTCCAGGTGGGCTGCCGGCAAGCTGTGACGGAAAAGCGAAAAGATAGGCGCGCCATCCATCACGGTCGATTCGAACAGGAAGCGTTTGCTGTTCATCCGGGCCAGTGTGGTCAACTCATTGTAAGCGTGCACAACCGGGCCTTTGTTGGCTGTGACCACGTGCATGCCTTTTTGCAAGGCCGCCTTGATGTGGTCGATGGCCGGCTGGCCGGTATACTGGTTGACCGGTGAGGTTTCGATCATTACGTTGGCAAACGAGGCGTAGATCAAGTCCACCGTGTTATGAGGCGCAGGTATTTCGGAGAGCATATCCAGCGATTGGCCGCGTTGAATAGTTTCCAAAGCGCGCGGCAAATTGATTCCCCCTGAGCATAAAGCGTTTCCGTGGCGCCCGGTTGCAATGCCGGTGACGATAAAAGACAGGCCATAATGCTCGGCTAATTCCTTTTCCTTCTTAGAAGCAGCCGGACAAAGGCCTGGCCAACGTTGCCAAAGCCAACCAGCTCAAGAGATACCTGTTTCATGTTCGCTTGTCCTCGATGGTTCGATTGGAATTACAAAGGTGACTGATTTCTATTATACCGGAGGCCAGGGGTATGGGCGCCGGTTCGGAGCCGGCTCGGGAAAAATGCCGCTGGTCAACAGCCGGCGTACCCGCCGGTTGGTTGCGCGAATCTCGTCCCGGCTGATCAAATTGCGCAATAAACGCGATAGGCGACTGGCCGGGTTGTTGAGCTTACTGGTAAAGCCGGCCATACCCCGGCGAAGATCCTCCGGAATGGGCTCTCCGGCAAAATCCCACACCACGGTACGCAGCTTTTCCTCGACGTTAAAACATACCCCATGATCGATGAGCCAGAGGTGATCGGTTTGGTCGATCAAAATGTGGCCGCCCTTGCGATCCGCGTTGTTGACGATCAGGTCGAAAAGCACCACCGGCCGCAGGCGCTGCAAGTCTTCCGGGCGGAAATTAAAATAATGGTAT
This sequence comes from uncultured Chloroflexia bacterium, assembly GCA_963704755.1. Taxonomy (GTDB): domain Bacteria; phylum Chloroflexota; class Anaerolineae; order Anaerolineales; family Anaerolineaceae; genus Bellilinea. The sequence continues at coordinate 1,457,366 of OY969938.1, read as the reverse complement.
TCCGGGTCGTGAGGAATATAGAATTGGACCGAGCCAGGGCCTATCGGCCCTTCCCGGCGGTATACCGTCGGCGGAACCAGCTCCCAGGCCAGGGCTTCACTGACCAGGAAAGCCGCTACCTCGCGCCGCGAAAGCGTGCCGGAAGGAAAGTCCCACAGCGGCTGCTCTCCCTGGGTTGGCTTATAAACGGCCGGCAGGATTTGGTTGTCACATTCCACCTGGCCGAGGTAAGTATAGTTGGAGCCGTGCAGGAACTGGCCCTGCATGGTTAAATCACCATGGAGCAGGGCCTGGATGATAAATTTCTTGTTCTCCAGGCGTTCCATCTGCTCCTAATCGTTAGTGCTTGTGGCCGTTTTTCTTCGGACAGAAGTGACCTTCGGGATCCATCGGCTCGCCGCACTGCGGGCAAATGGGTCGGCCGTGCTTGGTTACCTCCAGGCCCCAGTTGGACATGGCCAGTAATTGTGAACGGGTACACCACATGCGCACCTCGCCGGCGTTCTCCTCGTCCACCTGGTCGCTGAGAATTTCGTGCGCGATCAGGCAGGCCAGGTCACGCTCCGGGTCGTAGGCCAGGCCGATCTCGCCGGTGCGGAACATCGGGTCCACCGGGGGCTGGATGTGCATCAGGCTCTCGTCGTAATCTCCAGCAGCCGGCGCAAGGTCGGTATAGCGTTCGTCGATCTCTTTTAGAAACTGCTCGACACCGATGGCCAGGGTCTGTACCTGTACTTTTTCTACCAGAATTGTCACCACACGGTTATCCTGCCAACCCTGGATATAAAACACGCGCTGGCCAGGTTTACCGATCGAATTGGTGGTGATGTGGGTAACGGGATTGAGTTCAATTTCACTGCGTGGCATACGATATATGCTCCTCTTCTTTGGCGAGTATACCAGAAAGAGGGCAGAGGCAAGGTTACGCTTTCCTACTTGAAAAGGTTACAATTCAGGTAACTGCTCTGGTTCTTATTAAAAAGAATTGTGACTGCTCAGCCTGGCGGAGAAGAAACCCGAATTTGAGGTGTTTGCGCGGGCGAAGCCCGCGCACGCACCTCAAATTCCGGATTCTCCTCAAACAGGCTGAAGAAGGAATGAGAAATCTATGTCTGTGAAAGGTGCAGCATGATCCTCCCCCAAGAACGCGACCCGCGCTTCATCACCATCCGCCGCGGTGGGACGCTCACGGATTCAGACCATCACCTGCTGGCATTATGGGCGGCTGCGTGTGCGGAGCACGTCCTGTACCTTTTCGAGGCGGCGAATCCTTCGGACTCACGGCCGCGTAACGCAATTGAACAGGTGCGGGCATGGGTACGCGGTGAAATCCCGATGACGCAGTCGCGGGCTGCGGCGGGTCACGCGATGGCGGCGGCCAGGGATCTGAGGGGTGCGGCGCGGCAGGCTGCCTTTGCCACCGGTCAGGCAGCGGCGGTCGCGCACGTCGCCGCGCACGAACTGGGCGCCGCAGCCTATGCGATCAAGGCCGCGCGGGCGGCCGCAGCAGAAGGTGAGGGCGAGAGTGCCGGCAGAATTGAATGCCGCTGGCAGCGCGACCAATTGCCGGATGCGATTCGCGGTCTCGTCCTGGACGATCAGCGGCTGCGAAACGACATCTGCTGGTCGGTATTCGATTGCTGAAAGGTGGTTGGCGTGTGCCGGCAGCCTGGAAGAAATTCCCGCAACAAATTGTGGTTTTGTAAAGCCGGGCGGACAATACCATTTTTATAACTACTTGGCCATCGAAAAAGAGAGGAGGGTTTTTATTGTTTTTTGCGTGCGAAGCACGCAAAAAACAATAAAAACCCTCCTGATTTCCGAGCGAATTGGGGTTGAAACGAGTATTTATTTAGACCAACCCGCTTTCACCGCCGGTTTCGAAAAAGTGCTCGAGGGCCAGGCTGGCGGCCCCCATGGCGACGGCCTCCTGGCCGAGCTGGCTCAACTGGATGGCCGTGCCGGCCAACGATTGTTCCATGGCATATTGGGCGGCGCTCTCGCGGATTTGCGGCAGGAACTTCTCACCCAGGAGGGAGCCCAGCCAACCGCCCAGCAAAAGCAGTTGGGGGTTGGTGATGTTGATCAGGTTGGCGATGCCGGCCCCCAGGTAGCGGATGACCTCCTGCACAGCCTGGACGGCTTCTGGCCGGCGCTGGTCATAATCCTCCATAATCTGATGCAGGAGGGCGATCTGGTCTGCCTGGGCCGGCTGCCGGCCACGGTAGTAGCGTTCGATGATACCAGGGGCCCCCACGTACACTTCCAGGCAGCCGTGACTGCCACAGCGGCAGAGCGGACCATCCAGGTTGAGGGTGGTATGGCCAAACTCGCCGGCGTTATTGGCCGTGCCGCGGAAGAGAGTCCGGCCGGTGATGATCCCGCTGCCGACTCCGGTCCCCACCAGCAGTGCGGTCAGGTTATCTGCACTTTTGCCGGCGCCGAAGTGCATTTCGGCCAGGGCCATGGCTTTGGCGCCGTTATCGACGTAAAGCGGAATGGGTAACTGCTCGCGCAGCATGCTAGCGATGGGGATGTTGTGCCAGCCCCAATTCGGTGAAAAGATGGACACACCCTGAAGCGGGTCAACCAGTCCCGGAAAGCCGAAACCGGCCCCAAGGATTGCGGAGGCGCTCACCCGGGCTCCGCTGAGCACTGCCTGGATATCTGTGACGATGGCAGTGACGAGCTGCGCCGGGCTGATCGGGCTGGCGGGCAAAGGATCGACCATTTTTGCGAGCCGGGTAAACATCACATCGTAAAGCTCGATGCGGATGAAGGTTTCGCCAACCTCGGCGCCGATAAAATAGCCCAGGTCTGGGTTGATCGTCAGTAGTGTGCTTGGCCGGCCACCCTCGGAGGGCTTGAGGCCCGTCTCGACCAAAATCCGCCTGGCCAGCAGGCCGCCGACCACGTTGGTAACCGTGGCCGGGCTGACGCCGGTCTGCCGGCTGATCTCCAGGCGCGAGATGGGCTGCTCGATATAAATCGTCCGCAGGATCTCGGCCTGGTTGGCCCGGCGCAGGTCCTTGGGGGAAGGTTTCTTATATTTCATTGTCCACCAGGCTGAAGGAACCCAGCAGGCCTTCAGCGCTGTTCGGACCGATCCACACCAGGTAATCGCCGGCTTCGATCACCGGCTGCATTTCCAGGTTATAAAAGCTCAAATCGCCGACCGGGATTTCGAAGGTAACCGTCTTACATTCACCGGGTGCGAGGTTGATCTTCTGGAAGCCTTTCAATTCCTTGACCGGCCGGGTGACCACCCCGGTCAGGTCGCGCAGGTAACACTGCACTACTTCCTGCCCCGAACGGGCGCCTTTGTTGGTCACAATTGCTGAGACGACCAGCTTTTCACCCGGGTGGACGATGGGGGTGCTCACGGTTAGCTCTTCGTAGGTAAAGTGGGTGTACGCCAGGCCGTAACCGAAGGGGAACAAGGGCTCGTTGGGCTCGTCCAGGTAGGAAGATTTGTGCTGGCGGTTGAATTGGGTTGTGCCGCTGGTGTCGTACGGACGGCCGGTCGATTTGTGAGCGTAATAGACCGGGATTTGGCCTTCGCTGCGCGGCCAACTGGCGGTCAGCTTGCCGGCCGGGTTGGTTTTGCCCGTCAGTACGTTGAAAATCGCCTGGGCGGCCCGGGTACCGCCGTTCCAGGCCATGAGGATGGCAGGGATGTGGCCTGCCATCCAGGGGATGGTCAGCGGCCGGCCGGCTACCAGCAGGGCGATCAGCGGCTTGCCACAGGCGGCTACGGCCTCGGTCAAGGCCTGCTGCTGGCCGGGCAGTCCCAGGTGCGCCCGGCAGTGCGCTTCCCCATCCATAGTATCCAGCTCACCCAGGGCCAGGATGACCAGGTCGGCCTGGTTGGCAGCCTGGATGGCCGCGCTGAAGTCATGGTCGGGACCAGCGACCGAACAGCCCCGCTCGCAAATCAGGCGAGCGCCGGCCGGCAGATTGGCCTGGAAATTCTCGGCGATGGTTTGCACATCTTCCGCTTGCCCATCGAAGTTCCAGCAGCCCATCAGGCTTTCGCGTTCGAAAGCCAGCGGGCCGATCAAGGCGATGGTCTTGCCGGCCAATTCGAGGGGCAGGAGGCCATCTTCGTTCTTTAACAGCACCATGGATTGCTCGGCAGCCTTGACCCCCAATTTGAGGGCCTCAGGTGTCTTTAACTGTCCGGCGATCGCGGCCTCATCAATATAGGGGCGTTCGAAAAGGCCCAGGGTAACCTTTAGCTTCAATATCCGGCGGACGGCAGCGTCGATGAGCGCTTCGGGCACTTTTCCCGCGCGAACCAGGTCGGCCAGGTGGAAATGATAGGCATTGCTCATCATGTCCATATCCACCCCGGCCAGGATGCTGCGCAATGTGGCTTCTTTCAGGTCGCTGGCAAAGCCGTGCAGCACCAGCTCGCCGATCGCATCGTAATCGCTGAGGATCAGCCCGTCGAAGCCCCATTCCTGGCGCAAAATCTGCTGCAGCAGGAAAGCATTCGCGCTGGCCGGGACGCCGTTCAAGTCGTTGAAGGCAGTCATGACGGTCAGGGCGCCTGCCTGAATGGCCGCTTTGTAGGGCGGCAGATATTCTTCGCGCAAACGCCGCTCGGACATATCGACCGAGTTGTAATCCTTGCCGGATTCGGAGCCACCGTAGGCCGCAAAGTGTTTGACGCAAGCGGCTGCCCGGCGGTTCCCCAGGGCCGGGATAGGAGCCTGGAAGCCCCGTACATAGGCTCGGGCCACCTGGCTGCCCAGATAGGCGTCTTCGCCGGCGCCCTCGGAGACGCGCCCCCAGCGCGGGTCGCGGCAGATATCTACCATGGGCGCAAAGTCCCAATTGGCCCCACAGGCGACGGCCTCACGAATAGCTGCCTGGGCTACTTCCTCGATCAGGGCGAGGTCCCAGGAGCTTGCCAGGGCCAGCGGTATAGGGAAGATGGTACGGTGGCCATGGATGACGTCGTTGCCAACCAGGAGCGGAATGCCCAGGCGTGATTCGCTGACGGCGATGTGCTGGAGCGAATTGATGACCGCCGGGTCGCGGACGGTCAGCAGCGAGCCAACGCGGCCTGCGCGTAGCATGGGTTCGAGGGGTTCTTTCCAGTGCAAATCAACTTGAACCATCTGGCCGACTTTCTCTTGCAGGGTCATTTTTTGCAGGAGCTGCTCGACAAAGCTCTCGGTGTCAGTGTCGGGGAGGGACGCAGCGCCGGTTAGCGATTTTTGGATCATGGTTGGACGGCCCTTTCGTAATTAATTTTATACATAAAATAAGTGTTGTAATAACATAATATAGCCGGAGCGGGTAGGATTTGTCAAGGAAGGACAGCGGATAGCTGTTAGCTTAATACCGTTGGCGGCGAAGATTGGATGGTTGATAAATGTAAAAAACAGGGCAAGTAATCCATTTTGCTTGTCTTCAGGCCAATTCATGAATCCCTCAACCCCCTTAGGAAGGGGGCCAGAACCAGTGATTTATTCCTCCAAAGGGGCGAAGGGGGGATTCTTTGCACCTGCCGGGGTGAGGCTTCGAAAGCAGATTGCACAATTGTTTTTTTAAATCCCTGTCACAAAAACGCAAAGTCCCCCTGCGGGGACTCCTTTTTGGTTGATGTTCGCTGGATGATCACTTTCTCGCCATACGAGACAAGGTTAACAACGAACCACTAGCAAAAACCGCTAACCGCTATCCCCATCCCCCGCCAGCTCACCCCGTGGACTGTGCCCTCTTCTCCCAGGAGCAGCGGCAGTAAGGCCGAAAAGGCAGCCGGGTCACCGCTGGTGTAAAAGTCAACCGCAGCGCGGGTGGGGGCATCTTCGGCCAGCATACCGCGTTCCGCGAGTAGATTGCGGATGTGCCTGGCAACGGCCGGAGCCGGGTCGATCACCCGCACCTGGGGTCCGGTGATCTGGTGGATGAGCGGAATGACGAAGGGGTAATGTGTGCAGCCCAATACCACGGTGTCGATGCCGGCGGCTAACATGGGGCGCAGGGCGTCCTCCAGGATTCGGCGGGTCTCCGGACCATCCAGGCGCCCGGCTTCGATCTCGGCGACCAGCCCGGTGCAGGTGTCCTGGTACAGGTGTACGCCACTGGCAAAGCGCTCCACCACCGAAGCATATAATTTCCCCTGAAATGTAGCCGGTGTGGCCAGTACACCCACGTGGCCGCTTTGAGTAATCTCGGCGGCGGGTTTAACGGCCGGCTCCATGCCCACGAAAGGCACCTCGGGGTACATCGACCGCAAAGGATACAAAGCCGCCGCGGAAGCCGTATTGCAGGCCACCACGATCAGTTGAGCGCCTTTGTCCAGGAGAAATTGAGTGGCTGCCTGGGAAAAGTCGCGCACTTCCTGTAAAGACCGCGGTCCGTAAGGCACGTGGACCTGGTCGCCAAAGTAGAAGACAGGTTGCGCGGGCATCAACTGGCGTACCGCCCGCAGGACTGAAAGGCCGCCCACTCCGGAATCGAATATACCTATGGATGGGACTGAGGCCAAATCAATGCTCCGTTGCGGCCTGGACCAGGGCCTGGAAAATGGCCCGGTGGGCAGTATAGCCGCCCAGCCATTCCGGGTGCCACTGTACTCCCAGGCCAAAGGGATGGCCGCTCAATTCAACCGATTCGATCAGCCCATCCGACGAGTGCCCGATGGCTTTCAAGCCGGGGGCGAGCCGGTCGATACCCTGGTGGTGCAGGCTGTTGACTTCCAGTTTACCGGCTCCGGTGACGCTGCCCAACAGGCTGTCCTTTTCCACCTCTACCATATGGGCAATATGGTCGCGCGGGATGTTGGGGTACCAGTCATGCCGGCGGGCCTTTCTCATCTGGCTGCCAATATCGGTATATAGCGAACCGCCCAGGGCCACGTTGATCACCTGGATCCCACGGCAGATACCGAGAAAAGGCTTTCCGCTGGCGATCATCAGGCGCAGCAGCTCGAATTCCATTTCATCGCGCTGGTCGTCGATGGCGCTGATGCGCGGATTGGGGGCGCCGTCGAAGCGCTCCGGGTTCACGTCTCCACCGCCGATAAAAACGACTCCATCCAGGCGTCCGGCCAAAGCGGGCAGGTCGCCGGTTTGCAGCCCAACCGGGAGCATGACCGGGATACCCCCAGCACGTAAAACCGCCTGGATGTACGCTTCGGCCGCATCGACCAGCACCATTTGGCGCGAATTCAGGTTTCGGTCAGTGGTTAATCCAATAACGGGACCAGACATTCGTCATCCTCTCGCAAAAACTTTTGCCAGAAATACCAAAAATTGAAACCATTCTCTGTCGGAAAAGCGCTTACATGCCGGCTTTGTACCCTACAATTTTGTAAGGTGGGCAACGTAAAGACTGAAGTTTTTCGATTATCTTCCGATAATTTATTGTAACCCGAAATTTACCTCTGCCAGGTGGTTTCCACATCAAAGGCCATTCCTCGAATTTTTTTTCTGCAATTTTTATTTCGTTCGTTTCTAAAGGCGGATTGGGGCCTGGCAAGGTAAAGTGGGGTTATTAAAAGGTGCCTGTGAGCCTGGATGGGTTTATTTTTCACCTGGCGTCGTGAGTTGTCTGCCTGGCTTCCTCGCACTCGCAAGACATTTCACTGGCTGTAATGAAAAAGTCTATCGAACTTTTATCGATGGCGAATGAATATTGGCCAATTCGTAGCATGATCGACCGGCTGGTATTGACTCCAAGGATGGGATTATGGCAAACCAGTTAAACACAGACGTAGTGATAGTCGGTGCGGGACCTGTCGGTTCTTATCTTGCCTGGAAGTTATCTGAGGCAGGCTGTCGAACGTTATTGCTCGATTCGCGCCGCCTGGATGACATTGGCCGGGACATTGAGATCTTCAATATCGACGCCACCAAGTTCGATGAATTTGGGATCGACCGGCCTGAGGGGGACGAATTGCTGCACCTGGAGCCCGTTTACCGGCAATGGTTCCCTGACCAATCCCGATACATCGAGGTCGATTATCCTTTTTACGTTCTCTATATGCCCACGTTCATCCGCAGGCTGCATCGCTCCGTGCGGGAGGCTGGCGGGGAAATCCGCGAGAATATGCAGGTCAGCGGGGTTTTGTGGCAGGATGGCTGGGTAAAAGGGGTTTGCGGTGAAGGGTTTGAGGTAAAGGCCAGCCTGGTGGTGGACGCCTCAGGAATCAGCGGCGCGGTCCGTACCCGGCTGCCCGAATCTTTCGGGGTAGAAAATACACCGGTCCCGCCACAGCAGACAGTGTACTGCTGCCAGGAACTGCGCGACCAGATTCCGGAAGGGCTTCCAACCGGTATAAATAACTTTTCCCACATTCGCTCGTATTGGAACAGCGGTTATGCAGACGGGGCCGTTCTGGGGCTGATCACTGCGGGCAATCTGGAGCAGGCCTGGAAGAAATTCGAGGAATGGCGGCAGGGTGCCTACGGCGAACCGGGTCATCTGATCGAACGCCGCAGCGGGCGCACCCCATTTCGCCGGCCGCCATATTCTCTGGTCGGCAACGGGTTTTTAGGCGTAGGCAACGCGGTTTTCCAGAACAAAGCCTTTTCCACGGCCGGGGTGACCGGTGGATTCATCGGCAGCATAATTGCGGCAAAGGTCATCCAGGATGCCATCCAACGCGAGGATTTTTCCCGTGAGTTGTTGTGGGACTACAACACCCGTTATTTCCGCAGCGATGGGGCAAAATTTGCCGGGACGATGGCTTTCTTGCCGGTGATCACCAGTTTGCCTTTTGGTGACCTGAATTACCTGTATCGCTCGGGTATTATTTTTTCGGCCAACGATCTGCGCACCTTGAACCAGACCTATGAGTTTGACCTGGGCGATGACCAGTGGGAAGACATCATCGCTAAACTTCAACAGAGCGTGGCCATCAACAGTTTTTCAGAGAACAGCTTGAGAGTGATGATGACGGCGCGCCAGTCCTCCTTGTGGATAAAAAACCATTACCGTGCTTATCCGGAAACGCCCCAAGGGGCCGAGGAATGGACCATCGCGGCCCGGCAGTTCTGGGGGTATTAGTCCATTTCTGCGAAGCGATTGGGGGTTTTCTACGTGTTGGGGCGGGTTGCAGGGAGGTATAAGTTAAACCAAAAAAGAGTGCAACCTTTTTGCTGGTTGCACTCGAGATGTGCGTAAATGGACGCGCTGCTTAGTTGAACTTTTGTTTGAGGCGGGCGCTTTTACCGGTGCGGGTTCGCAAGAAGAACAGGCGCGAGCGGCGTACACGGTTGCTGCGTTCGACGACAACCTTGTCGATGCGCGGAGAACGGAGCATGAAGGTACGTTCCACACCCACGCCGTTGCTGGCAATGCGGCGGACCGTAAAAGTAGAATTGTTTCCGTTATTGTGCATGTACAAGACGGTGCCTTTGAACTCCTGAATACGTTCGCGGTTACCTTCTTTGATTTTCACATGAACAGAAACGGTGTCCCCGGTACTCAGTTCAGGGATATTAGCGTTTACCGCTGCCTCAACGGACTTAAGAAGATCTTCCATGGGTACAAATCCTTCCAAAAGTGTCATTAAAAAGAGCCGGGGCTCTTCCACATTTCAACGCGAAGGCAGATTATACCATGAATTGCGAAGACGGGAAATGAATTTGGAAAATGATCTGTAACTGCCTGTTCTTTTCTTGACGGTGTCGAAAAACACCTTCGCTTAAAGAAATAGGGGGGATACGTGGTGGCGCGGCGAAGCCGCGCCACCACGTATCCCCCATTCTTTTGTCAACAAGTGATTTTTTCAACGACCTCTTTCCTTGACGGTAGCACGCATTGGGATAAAATTATACCCAACGGGGCGGTGGCGGAACTGGCAGACGCAGCGGACTTAAAATCCGCCGGTAGAGATACCTTGTGGGTTCAAGTCCCACCCGCCCTACAAAAGGGTATAGATTTTTTCCCGATCGCTCGATTGTTTTGGGGGTTTTTAACCAATTAGGTTTTGCCTTATATGAGAATGTAGTTGCTGTTGAATGGGCTTTTTAAGCTACGTTTGCTTTGGCGGTGGAATATTCTCCTTTGATATAATGAAGTAGATATATACAAAGATCAATATTCCACAAGTCGGAATTTGAAAGAGCATCTATGAGCACGAAATATCCTGAGTACCGCGAAGAAAAGACAACTCAGCTCGCCGCATACCTTTTAAGTAAGCACAACGGAAGAATGGAATACATTAAGCTCATCAAGCTGCTTTACATGATTGATCGAGCCGCATTAGATAAATGGGGAGAGCCGTTAAACTTTTGATCATTACTATTCAATGGACAACGGGCCTGTTTTGAGCCAGACGTATGATCGGATGAAGTCGCCTGCTTCGATTGAGCCGGAGACGTATTGGGATCAATATATATCTACAGGCGGTTATCACGTTAATCTCATTCAGCCAGGTGAGAGGGGGAAACTATCCCAGGCAGAAATTGAGCTTACCGACCAAATTGATGCACAATATGGTCAGATGGACAAATGGAAATTGATCAATTCTGTCTGCCATCAGTTACCGGAATGGAAAAATCCACACGGTTCATCGTTGCCAATTGCCTATACGGATATTCTTCGAGCGTTAGGTAAATCAGAAGCAGAAATACAAGAAATTGATGACGACTTGAAAGACCAGGCCTATCTTGATTTGCTTTTGGGGTGAGTCATGCCCTTCATTGCAGCCATCGGAGATACACTCCTCCTCCCAACACCTAATTCAGAACACAAACATCTTTTTATAATCGTGGCCGGTTTCGAACCGAACACGAATAACGCCATCATCGTAGGGCTTGAAACAAGGCGTAAAAGCAGCGATACCACCTTGATCTTGCGAGAGGGTGACCACCCTTTTATTAAAAAAGACACATCGGTTCGCTATAAGGGAGCGCGGATTGTGCCGGTTGATGCACTCATTCAGCTCGTACAAAATGGTTTTGCAATCCCTAAAGAGCCTTGTTCGGCAAGCTTGTTGCAAAGGGTTCGCGAAGGATTATCCAGGTCTCCCTTTACTCCTTTTGATATTCTGGAGTTTTACAATGGATTGGTGTGGCCAAAGTAATTTTTTCCAGCAAACCCGATAAGGGGGCAAATCCAGCAGAAAGATGCGTTGCAAACGCATCTTTCTGCTGGATTTGCCCTACGCCTTACCTTCACACACCGGGTGGCGCAGGATGGTCTTGAGTTTGCTCGGGTCGGCCCGCAAGGGATCGCCGAGGTAAATCTCGTGGTGCATGCCCTGCATGGCCAGGCCCTGTTCGCGGGCGAAGGCCTCCATTTTGGCGACGGTGGCCGGCTCGCCGGCGTAGGGGCCGACGTGCAGGATCTGGATCGAAGGCCCTTCACAGAAGTTGCGGAAGCAGAGCCGGTCGAGCCCAGGGACAGGCTTCTTCTTGCGCAGTTGCGCCAGCGCTTCTGCAAACATCTCGGCCGTGATGTGCTCCGGTTGCAGGATCATCAGGGTATATTTCCAGTTGTCCGCCCTGGTAATGTCGAAAACGCCATCCTCGACCCACCACAGCCCTTCGCTGGCCATGACCGTGAAATCAATCGGGTTTTCCGGCCGAAGTTTAGACATAAACTTGAGGGTGTAGGCGGCTCCGTACAGGGCCTGCATGGCCTCTTTGAAACTTTGCGAATCTCCCGGCATCACGCTGGGTTCGATAGCGCCATCGACGCAGAGGAAATTGAAGGCCGGCACGTTCACCAGCTCGACTTTCTTGGCCGAGGGGGCATACAGCGATTTATATTGTTTGCGTAAATCCAGCTTTTCCATTTTTTATTCCTTTAGTGAATACGTATCCAGGATGGCCTGGGCCCAACCGCACACCCGCTCACGCAGGCCGGCCGGTTCCATCGCCTGGACGATTGGACCGTAGGCCAGCACCATCGAGGCGGCCCAATCGAGATCGGGTGCGGAGAAGGTCACCTCGACGGCCCCATCTGGCTGCTGCTCCAGGCTTTCCCATTCACCAGGGTTGCTGAGGGCCACGGGCGCTGCCTGGGGGATAAAGCGCATACGCACCTGGACCTGCGGTTGATTGTACGCAGCTTCGGCCAGGTAGGCCTGGGCATCGAAACCGGTTGGGATCTCGAATCTCTCGCCTGTCAGGTCTAATTGCGTGATACGGTCCAGTCTGAAGCTGCGCATAGCCTTTCTTGCATGGCAATAGCCAATCACGTACCAGCGCCCCGCCCGGAATACCAGTGCATACGGGTCCACCAGCCGTTGAACTCGGCCCTGCGCTGCCCTGGTAATGCAAGTTCACGGTTTTGAGCTCGCGAATGGCCTGGCGCAGCTTATCCAGGTGCCCGTGAACCTGCTCCAGCCCGGGGCGTTGCAGGCCGGTCGCAATCAGCGAACGCCTGGCCCAGGTGATTTCCTGGCGCTGTTCATCGGGCAGGAGGTTATCCAGCTTGGCCAGGGCGCTGCCGGCGGCCTCGTGATACAGCCTCCCCCACAGCTCATCGACCAACCCGGTGCCCAGGGCGATCGCCACGGCCTCTTCCGGTGTCAGGATGAGCGGGGGCATCTTGTAGCCGCGCACCAGCGAGAACCCGCCGTAGATGCCGCGTTCGGAGTAGAGCGGGATGCCCATCTCCTCCAGCATGGCAAAGTAACGATGAATGGTACGGACCGAGACGCCCAGTTCGCGGGCCAGGCCGGCGGCTTTCTGGTTGGGCTGGCGCTGGAGCAGCAGGATCAATGTGATCAAACGAGTAGCGGTATTGGCCATGGATGGGCCCTTTCTGCCCGGCAATTTCAATCATAGACGGGTATATGTCAATTTATGACATATTATAGAATTTCCTGATGTTTCGGGCTATGGAGAAAGATGACCTAAAAAAGAGGTGTTCGCGGTGACAACGTCACCGCGAACACCTCTTTTTTAGGTCATCTTTATCGGGTATACGATTGTTTCTAGAAGAAAATCTTGGCGACTTTCAGGGCCTTTTGTTTCCAGGGAACGCGGTGCGTGACGCCTTCCTCGCCGGTAAAAGTGTCTTTGTTGGCCAGGTACCAGCGGTAGTTGCGCACCAGCGCCTGTTTGTTCGAATATTCTGGTTTATACCCCAATACTTTTTGAGCTTTTTCGATCGAGACGAAGGAATCTTTGGCGGCGGTTTCGTAGATCCACGGATAGAGCGGGGAGAGGTTGAGCGCCTCGAGTACTTTCAGCACCAGGATGACCGGCCCGGCCGGGAAGGGGATAATGCGCTTGCCAAAGCCAGCCTCGTCCAAAACGGCCTGGTAATCCTCTTTCATGGTGGTGTATTCGGCCCCGCCCACGTTGAAGTTGTCGTTGACGGCGGCTTCGTCGCCGGTCAGGCACGCCAGAATCGACTGGCAAAAATCATCTACATCCATGAGCTGGTAGCGGTTGTTGCCCGAGCCGATCATGGGAAAGTTCTTGCCCTGGCAGGCCCAGTCGTAGAAGATGGCAAACACGCCCAGGCGTTCCGGCCCAACAAAGGACTTGGGGCGCAAAATGGACACGCACATACCTTCCTCACGGAATTTTTCGCAAATGCCTTCGGCCTCCACTTTTGCTTTGCCATAAGGCCCTACGCCGTTGATGGCATCCGTTTCGAACAGGGGGTGGTGATCCGGTACACCATACACGGCGGTCGAAGAAATGTGGACGAAGCGCTTGACGCCGTATTCACGGGCTTGCTCGAGTAAATTGCGGACACCGATGACATCGGTGGTGTAAATATCTTCTGGGGAGTACAAAGGTAAGGCCGCTGCGGTGTGGACGATCACGTCCGCGCCGGCCATGCTCTTTTTCACTGCTTCCTTGTCGCGAATATCGCCCTGGAAGAATTCGATCTGGTCGCGTTCCGGGTAGGTAAAATCGACCAGGTCGATCCCAGAAATATCGGTATAGCCGCGCTGGAGCAGATAGCGCACAAGGTTAATACTCAGGAACCCACTGATCCCCGTGATATAAATTTTCATATCTTTTCCTTTGCTGGATTTTGGGAAGTACAGATGACCCCGCTGAAATATGTTTTTCTGATAAAGAGAAGAATCATAACTGCCCAACCAAACGGGTAAGGATCGGTCAACCTTGCCCTTAGCGAGTAATTTTTCAGTGGACTCACGAACACTCTTCCTGTGATTATATTACTTTAGCAGAACCCGGCCCCGAAATTAATTTCAATTGCCTTACACTTTTAGTTACTTCTCAGGCTTCTTATTTGCCAGGCTTAACTACAAAAAAGAAACTGGGTGTTTTTATTGTTTTTGTGTGCGAAGCACACAAAAACAATAAAAACACCCAGCTCTCCTGAACGGCTTGCGCGGCTGCGTTTTCGGAAATAATTGAATACTTGTAATTACTCAGGCCCGTGCAAGAATTAACCGAATTTGAGAGGTTTGCGGGGGCAAAGCCTCCGCAAACCTCTCAAATTCGGAGTTCATACCCATTGGGCTGAACAATTACGATTACTTTTATTCAACTTGCATATTGATCAAATTGTGCCGGTCGAGTAACTCCAGGTCGCCGAGCAGATCGGCGGCCCGCCCTTCGGCCGCGATGCAGTGGTCCTCGCCCAGCAGCAGCACCCGGCCGGCGGTCCGGCGGACCAGTTCCAGGTCGTGGGTGGCGATGACCAGGCTGTGGCCTTCCTGAACCTGGGTGTTGATAAAGCGGGTCAGCCAGGCGGCCGTGCGTGGGTCCAGGCCGGCGGTAGGCTCGTCCAGCAGCCAGACTTCCGGGGACTGGCTCAAGACTGAGGCCAGGGCAACCCGTTTTTTTTCGCCCCCGGAAAGACGGTGCGGCGCCCTTTCGCTCAAGGCGACGATGTCCAGGGCTTGCATGGCCTGTCGAGTCCGTTCGATCACCGCTGCACGGTCCAGGCCTAACTGTAAAGGGGCGAATGCGACTTCATCCCAAACCGAGGGCGAGAAGAGCTGCACGTCACTGTCCTGGAAAACCAGCCCGACCCGTTTGCGGAAGGCGAAATTTACGGCGTCATCGCGCAAAGCTTCTTCGGTCAAGGGCTGGCCAAAGGCTGTGACCACCCCTGCCGCCGGGAAATAGAGCCCATCCAAAATTTTGAGCAAGGTGCTCTTGCCGGAACCATTGGATCCCAGGATGGCCAGGCTTTCGCCGGGCTGCAAAGACAGACTGATATCGTGTAAGCCGGGTGTGCCGTCTTCATAGGCGTAAGAAACGTTATCCAGGTGGAAAACGGCTCCGTTCGAGCCGGCCGGGTCTAACTCATTTTGTGCGGGCAAAGGACCTATCTCCCTATCCATAAAGTGATTATACCGATCACGGCTAAAAGTCCCCCAATCCACCAATCCCTGGCCTTTGTTTGGAATGGATCCAATGTACGCGGCGCGCCGCGGTATCCGCGGGCCTGCATCGCCAGGTAAACGCCTTCGCTCATCTGCAGCGAACGGGCCAATAGCACCCCGCTGCTGGAGGCTAACAATTGGCGCGCTTCGGCCCCGCTGGTTTTCCTTAACAGGCGGCTGCGCCGCGAAAGGAACATTTCTCCGGCCAGGTGCAGGAAGAGGTACAGATAGCGGTAGGTCATTCCCAAAATGACCAGGATCACGTCTGGCAGGTGCAGCACGCCCAGGGCTTTGAGCACCCGGTTCCAGGGGGTGGTGAGCACCAGCAGCGCGGCGAAGGACACCGAGGCGCCGGCGCGCAAAATCAAAAACAGGGCCGTGGTCGCACCGCTGCGGGTCAAGGTAATGCCGGCCGGCAAGGTCAATAACGCCGGACCTGGGGTAATAAATAGGGCCGGCAGGGAGACCAGCCCGGAAAAGATCAACACTGGCAGCCACACGCGTTTGAGGGTATAGCCAATCGAGATCCTGGATAAGCCTGCCAAAACGAGGGCCAGCAGATTGAGCGCGCCTAAGGCCCATAAATTGTGCGCCAGGCTGGCCGCAACCAGGAAGAGCAGGGTCAGGATGATTTTAAATCGTGCGTCCAAAGACTGGAGCAGTCCGTTTCGCCGGGCGACTTCTTCGGCATACAGGGACTGCTCCAGGGTGCGGTCGATATTGCTTAGCGTTCGTTCGATAAAACCGTTGCCGGGCGAACGGGATGGGCGGCGATTTGCTGAGCTCAAGGGTTTATTTGACAGCCTGGCTGTGTTGGACCTTTCGCTGCGCCAATAATATTGTGAACAGCCAGACCAGTAAAGCGACCAGGCCTACCCCAATTAGCGCCGATAGAACGTAGCCCAAAACGGGGTTGGAGAGGGCAGCCAGGTCGTAATCCGGTAACGGTGCGGTCCATAAGTCCGAGAGATGGGCCAAGCCCTGGGGTATAAACGAGAGCCCTAACCCGGCCAGCTCTTGAGCGCTCCACTCGCCCCAGGCCGTACCTGGGGCTAACAATCCCAATGGCGTGGCGACTACCAGCACGGCCAATCCGATCCAGAGCGCCCGCCAGCGGCGAAAAGCGCTGATTTCAGGCGCCAGGTCTTGTTTATGGGCAATTTCCAGGGCGGGCTGGTTCGCGCGCTGCAAGTAGGCCACCACCAGGGCAGTCATCAAGCCTTCAACGACAGACGCCACCAGCGCGTGGGGAATGACCATGGCCGGAATGGCCACGCTGAGCGGATAGAAGGCATACAGCGGGGTACCATCGAGGGTATGGAACAGGGCCGGCTGGATGCCGAACTCGATCGAGGCGACGAACGCGGCCAGGGTCAACCCGGCCCAGGCACCGGCTGCCGCGCCGACCACCCGCCGGCGAGAGGTGAGCGGCGTGTTGGCGGAAATCCATTGGTAAATGGCGTAGCTGATGTAGGGCAGCACGACTGCCATGTTGAAGCAGTTGGCCCCAAAGGCCAGGATGCCGCCGTCGCCAAAGAAGAGTGCCTGGATGAGCAAAGCGGTCGAGACGGCGATGGTAGCAATCTCCGGCCCCAGGACAATGGCCGCCAGGGCGCCGCCAACGGCATGCCCGGTGGTACCACCCGGCAGGGGGACGTTGAACATCATAATGACGAAGGAAAAAGCGGCAAACAGGGCGATCAGGGGAACGTTCTTGGCGCTCATTTTCTTGCGCAATGTTTGCACTCCCCGGACCCAGAAGGGCAGGACCAGCAAAAACATAATTGCGGAAGTAACGGGGCTGAGATACCCATCCGGTATATGCATGGCGCTGGTCGCCAACCAGGCTCCTACCAGCAAATAATAAATCGCTGTTTTTCGCAAGAAATTATTCCGATTAAGGAAAGCAGGCATGGGAACTCCGTTGTAAAATAATTCGTGGGAATGCTGCCCGGCTTTACGGAAAAAGGCTGGATTGGTCTTCGTGGCGCTGTGGATCCTTACAGGCCGCGAAGCGCGTCTTACGGATAAGCCAGGGCGTCTGCTATGGGGGTACGCCCATTATAAGTCATTAAATTGCAATTGCGAAGATTTGCGTTTGCGGAAATTAAACCGATTTTCGAAATTGCCTGAGAAACTCGAGTCATTCCCATTTTTCAGTGAAAAATTCCAGCACGCGGGGGAAAGGGTGGTGTAAATGTAATATTTTTGCAGAAAACAGGTTTGTCAGACAAATTGGTGACTCAATCTGGCCAAAAAACTGATATGATTAAATAGGCCAAACTTGGGGGTCAAGGTGAGGCTTAACCAAATTCCTTATTACTTCCGGGAGGTCAATGTGTCTATGATTTCTAATGGTATAAAGAAACGTGATTTCCAGGCAACACCACTGAATCGGCTCTCTCCGGTGCCCTCGGATATCGAAATTGCTCAAGCTGCCAGGTTAAAACCCATAACCCAGATAGCCGAGGAATTAGGTCTCCTGCCCGACGAGATTGAACTTTTCGGGCCTTACAAGGCGAAAGTGAAGTTGGAAGTATTGGAACGGTTGCGCGATGTTCCTGACGGCAAATACATCGATGTGACTGCGATAACCCCCACCCCTTTGGGGGAGGGCAAGACGACCACCACGGTCGGCCTCAGCCAGGCCTTGGGCGCTCACCTGGGCAAATCGGTGATGACCTGCATCCGCCAACCCAGCCAGGGTCCCACGTTTGGTATTAAAGGCGGCGCTGCCGGCGGTGGTTACAGCCAGGTCATTCCGATGGAAGACTTTAACCTGCACCTGACCGGCGATATCCACGCGATCACCGCGGCCAATAACCTGATGGCTGCCGCGATCGATGCACGCATGTTCCACGAGAACGGCGTCACCGACGAGCAGCTCTTCGACCGGCTTATGCCCCGTGGCAAAGATGGCAAGCGCCATTTTGCGGTCAATATGATGGGCCGCTTGAAGAAACTGGGGATTGATAAGACTGATCCGGATGATATGACCCCCGAAGAACGCAGCCGGTTCGTGCGCCTGGACATCGACCCGGCCACTATCACCTGGCGGCGTGTAATCGACACATCCGACCGGATGCTGCGCAATATTACCACCGGCCAGGGGGCGGGTGAGGACTGCGTCAGCCGCAAGACGGGTTTCGATATCACCGTTGCCAGTGAAATCATGGCGATCCTGGCTTTGACGACCGACCTGGCGGATATGCGCCGGCGCTTCGGTGAAATTGTGATCGGCACCAACCGCAAAGGCGAAGCCGTCACGGCCGATGACCTGGGTGTGGCCGGCGCCATGGCAGTGCTGATGCGCGATGCGATCAAACCGACCCTGATGCAGACCCTGGAAGGCACGCCGGTATTCGTGCATGCCGGGCCGTTTGCCAATATTGCCCATGGCAACTCCTCGATCCTGGCCGACCGGATCGGCTTGAAACTGGCCGATTACGTCGTCACGGAATCCGGATTCGGTTCCGACATGGGCATGGAAAAATTCTTCGATATCAAGTGCCGCTATTCCGGCCTGATCCCCAACGTGGTGGTCATGGTGGCCACCGTCCGGGCGCTGAAAATGCACGGCGGCGGGCCCAAAGTGACCGCCGGCAAACCGCTGGATTCAGCTTACACCAGCGAAAATCTGGACCTGCTGCGTAAAGGGCTGGATAACCTGTTGGCGCACATCGGCATTGCCCGCAAGTATGGCATCCCGGTAGTCGTGGCGGTCAACTCGATGGCAGCCGATACCCCGGCCGAACTGGAAATGATCCGCAAAGCCGCCGTTGAGCAGGGCGGAGCCGAAGCAGCAATCGTGGCGCGCCATTGGGAATTAGGCGGCGAAGGCGCTGAAGAGCTGGCCCGGGCCGTGGTGAAAGCAGCCGAGAAGCCCTCGGAATTTCGTTTCCTTTATCCATTGGAACGCTCGATCAAGGAAAAAATCGAGACCATCGCCCGCGAAGTATACGGCGCCGATGGGGTCGATTACGAGCCGCTCGCCGAAGAACGCATTACAGAATATACCCGCCTGGGATTCGATAAACTGCCGATCTGCATGGCCAAGACTCACCTCAGCTTGAGCCATGATGCGAATCTGAAAGGTGTTCCCAAGGGATTCAGGATCCCGGTACGGGATATCCGCGCTTCGGTTGGGGCCGGTTTCCTGTATCCTATTCTGGGCACAATGAGCACCATGCCCGGTTTACCCTCCCGTCCAGCCTTCTTTGACGTAGATTTGGACCTTGAAACCGGCAAGGTAGTAGGACTTTTTTGATTAAAAGCCCCAGACTACTTGAGAAAATGTGACAAAAAGTATATAAATATAGTAAGAAATGTAGCGGCTTAGTACGCGCTCGAAATAAGGGGTGTTTG
The DNA here is from genome assembly GCA_963704755.1 of uncultured Chloroflexia bacterium. Lineage (GTDB taxonomy): Bacteria > Chloroflexota > Anaerolineae > Anaerolineales > Anaerolineaceae > Bellilinea. Next base: position 1,437,709 of record OY969938.1, on the reverse strand, counting down.
TAATTCGCGAGAGCTCTTGCGAATTACAAACACCCTGATTTCAATCCTTGCTGAGCGGCTGCACTGTAATTTGAATTTACCTCGTCTTCACCGTTGAATTGTCAGTATTATTGTTAATGAGGATTGGAGTTAACGATGGAAGTACCCGGAAAAGTAGCTATGTCGGTTGATGTTGGACACAGGTTAAAAGAGTTACGGGAAGAACGAGGAATATCCATGCGCAGCCTGGCCAGGGCCAGTGCTTTATCGGCCAATGCATTGAGCATGATCGAGCGTGGCTTGACCTCGCCTTCTGTCAGCACTTTGACGAAGATCGCCGTTGCCCTTGAAGTGCCTGTTACGGCGTTCTTTCGTAAACAGCCCGAACGAAAACCGGTGGTCTTTAAGAAGGCCGCGGAGCGGGCGGATTATTACTATCAAGGCGGCCGTTTCGAAGACCTGGGTGGAGATGAGTTTTCGGGGCGGATGGAGGCGATTCGGGTCACCCTTGAACCGGGAGCGTCCAGTGGGACGAACGGGATGATGCACACCGGGTCCGAGTTTGTGCTGTGCACCGAAGGTGTGGTCGAGTATGTGGTGGATGGCCAGGTATACGAAATGCAGCCGGGAGACAGCCTGTTCCTCTCCGGAAAGCTGCATCACTTGTGGCGGAACAACAGCACGGAAAAATGCCACCTTGATGGCCGTTATCTGCGGTTATGATGAGAGTGAGCAGCCTTTCGAGTTCCACCTGGCCTCTTCCGAACGGGCCAGCCGGGAAGCCGGTAAAGGGTAAGTTCTGCGTTGGGATTGGCGCCTGTTCTCTTCACTCAAGGAGATGTCCAAAACAGGCCGGCTCCAGTGGAACATCGAATATGCGGTGCTTGTGCGGGTGCGGCTCGCGTAATTATTTTGGATTCGAGGCCTTCTCATCCGGTCTGAGCAGCTTCTTTTCGTTCGGCGGTTGTTTTTCGATCTATCTATCGAAAAGGTTAATTTCGGCTATAATACTATCGGCCGTGGTTTTTGAAAGAAAGACAGGCCCGGTGGACGGGACGGTGAGACCGCCCGGTATTTTGCCTAAAAAGTACGACCCCATATCTACGACAATACAATGAAAAAACTGGCTGAAGGGGGATAACTTTTCCAGATAAATCCAAGAGATTGTTGCTTCGGAAAATAGAGTCTTTGTTTTATTGCGCGTGAAAATTGAAATCATCGCGTTTCCCGTAACTTTTTTCCCGCAAATTGAGTTGTATCAATTATTTAAATCTTGAGGAGTGCGGTATTATGGCTCTTAGCCTGGAGTGGCGCCATCGAATTGAAGAATGGCTCAGAGTATTAAAGTCCCTGATCTACCAGCCGATCGAAACTATTCCATTATCAGGCTTTGTAACTTTCGACCGGCTTGATGTTCAACAAGCCAACGAAAAAGCAAAGGTTCCCATGCCGGTGGGTACTGCCTGGGGCGCTAAATGGCAATACGCCTGGATGGCTGCCCGGCTGACCTTACCGGAAACTGCCCAGGGAAAGTGGATTGTGGCACACTTACAACCCGGGGGTGAAAGCCTGGTATGGGTCAACGGCCAGGCTGCCGGCGCAATCGATACGGCCCATACCGAAATTTGCCTGGCCAAATCCGCCGCGACGGGCCAGCCGTTCGATATATTGTTGGAAAGCTATGCCGGCCACGGAAGAATGAATGAAGGCCAGGGACCGGTGCCCGAAGGGGTCGAGACCGTTCCGGAGCCGGGGTCTGCTCAACGGGTTGTGGGGGAGTCCACCTGCGGTGTCTGGCACGAGGACCTGTACCAGTTATACCTGGACTTCAACACCCTTTTTGAATTGCGCGAGAACCTGGATCCAGCATCACTGCGCGTGGACCAGATCGATCAAGGGTTGACCCAAACGATCCTGCTGGTTGACCTGGAGGTGCCGTTTGCAGAGCTGCTGGATAGGGCCGGACGAGGACGGGAACATCTCCGGCCGCTGCTCGAATGCCGCAACGGCAGCACTGCGCCGACCTATTACGCCTTTGGCCATGCTCACCTGGACGTGGCCTGGATGTGGCCGCTGCAGGAGACCACGCGCAAGATCGCCCGGACGGTATCCAACCAGTTGGCGTTGATGGATGAATATCCCGAATATCGTTATTTACAGTCCCAGCCGCAGTTGTACCAGATGCTGAAAGAATTCCTATCCCCAGTTGTATCAGCGCCTGGCAGAAAAGGTCCGCGCCGGCCAGGTGATTGCCGAAGGCGCGGCCTGGCTGGAACCGGATACCAACCTGCCCGGTGGAGAAGCGCTCATCCGCCAACTTTTGTATGGCCGGCGTTTCTTTCGCGAGGAATTCGGGATCGAATCAGAATTGTTCTGGGAGCCGGACGTGTTCGGCTATTCCGGCGCGCTGCCGCAGATTATGCGCGGCTGCGGGGTAAAGTATTTCGCCACCCAAAAACTGTTGTGGGTCTACAACGATGCCGACCCATTCCCATACAGCACCTTTGAATGGGAGGGGATCGACGGCTCGACCGTGTTGGCCCAGGTCTTCCGCGGGTATAACAATGAGGCCTCCCCGGCCCACACCATCGAAAACTGGCGCGAGCGCATCCAACAGCCTGGCCTGACCAGCGGGATTTATTCCTTCGGCTGGGGCGACGGGGGCGGGGGAGCGCAGCGCGATCACCTGGAATATCTGCGCCGCCAGAGCGACCTGGAAGGCGCTCCGCGCATGCGCATCGATTCACCGGTGGCTTTCTTCAAGTCGCTCGAGCAATCCAATTTGCCCCTGCCGCGTTACGTGGGCGAGCTGTATTTCGCCTGTCACCGGGGCACGTATACCTCTCAGGCACGCATCAAGCAAGCCAACCGGCGCAGCGAGTGGGCATTACGCGAGGCAGAGATGTGGTCTACGGCTGCCTCGGCGTATGCTCGCAAGCCGGTGCCCGCGCAAAAACTGGACGCGATCTGGAAGAAACTGCTGCTCAACCAGTTTCACGATATATTGCCCGGTTCATCCATCCAGCGTGTGTCCCAGGAATCCGAAAATGATCACGAGGAGATCCGGACCGGTGCGGCCGAAGTCGCCCAACAGGCGGCCAGAGACCTGACCCGGCCAGGCAGCGGGTTGGTGCTGTTCAATTCTTTGCCCTGGCCGCGCAAAGTGATGGTGGCGCTGCCAACCGGCCAGCAAGGCGCGGTGGATTCCGCCGGGGTGCCCCTGGATACGCAGTTAGACAAGGGCATAACCCACGTCGAAATGTTTATACCTGCCTGTGGTTGGACCACAATCTACCCGGGGGGCAAGGCGATTATCACCCACACCGGCCTGTCGATCAGCCCGTACAGCCTGGAGAATAAATACCTGCGCATCCGCTTCGATGAATTTGGGCGGATGATCTCGCTTTTCGATAAAGACAGCGACAGTGAGTGGCTGCAGGGGCCCGGAAATGATTTCCGCCTGTTCCACGACGTCCCCTCCAAATTTGACGCCTGGGACATCGATTCGCTCTACAAACTGGAACCGCTGGCTCTCGCTAACCCGGCCAATATCGAGATTCTGGCCCAGGGTCCGCTGTGGGCTTCACTGCGGATTACCCGGACGATCAACCAGTCCAGGTTGACCCAGGAGGTCCGTTTACTGCGCAGCAGCCGCCGGATCGAGTTCATCAGCGAAATCGACTGGCACGAACGCCACAAGTTATTGAAAGTGGCCTTTCCTTTCAATATTCACGCCAACCAGGCCCTGCACGAGATCCAGTTTGGGCATCTGGCCCGGCCGACCCACGCTTCACGGCCTTACGATGCCGACCGCTTCGAAGTATCGCAGCACAAATGGTCGGCGCTGGTCGAGGGGAACCGCGGGGTGGGCTTACTGAACGACAGCAAATATGGGATCAGTGTGGAGGGTTCGACCATGGCTTTGACGCTGTTGAAATCCGCCCTGGCGCCGGACATGAACGCCGACCAGGGTATCCAGCGCTTTGTGTATGCCATTTATCCCTGGCAGGGGAATTTCTTCGAAAGCCCGGTCATCCGCGAAGCCTACGAGCTCAATGCGCCTCAAACTTGTATTCAGGACCGGGTGGGAGAAGGCTGGTTGTTCCGGGTCAATGCGGCCAATATCATCCTGGAGACGGTCAAGCCGGCCGAGGATGGCTCGCCCGATTTAGTGCTGCGCCTGTATGAGAGCAAACATGCCGCCACCCGCTGCCGCCTGGAAACGTCTCTGCCGGTGCGTAAGATCGTGCAAACCGATATGCAGGAGCATAAAGAGGCCGATCTTTCCTTGCGCGGCCGCAGCGTTGAGCTGGACTTCCGTGCCTTCGAAATTAAAACATTGCGGCTGGTGCTTAAATAACCAGTGGATTTATATGAGGTTTTTGGGCAGCCTGGTCGCTAAAAAACCACATACAAACCTGTATTCAGGGGTTTTGCTAATAAGGACAATTCGGGTTCGATTTTTGGTATTTTGTCATCTTTTTACTGTTATTTGTCCTGTCCAAGATGGATGAATTTCCCTTGAGAGTTTGACAGGTATGGATTATGATTAATTCCCGATGTTCAAAACAAGAAAAAAGCCGCTTGAAACACCGCCAAAGTCCGTAGAAACGGAAGCCGCTGCATCGCAAGCTTTGGAAGATGAAATGAGCTTGTGGCAACATGTTCGGGAACTACGCGGGCGATTATTTAAAAGTCTGATTGCGCTTATCGTAACTACGATCATCAGTACGATGTTGGGCAACCGGATTATTGTGCTTTTGGCTTATCCAATTGGGGGTATCGATAAGCTATCATCCATCGATGTGACTGAAAACGTAACCGTTTTCATGAAAGTCTCATTGCTGAGTGGCTTCATTTTGGCATTGCCGATAATTGTGTACCAAATTATCGCTTTCATTGTCCCAGGCTTAACGCCGAAGGAGCGGCGCTCACTCTACATTGCCCTTCCATCTGCCCTGGTATTGTTCATCGCCGGTGTTACATTCGCATTTCTGGTTATGCTCCCAGTCGCCATTCCTTTCCTGGTTGACTTCCTGGGAATACCCACCCAACCGCGCCTCTCGAACTATTTCTCGTTTGTGACCAGTCTGTTGTTCTGGATTGGGATCAGTTTTGAGACCCCGCTGCTGGTGTATGTGCTGGCCAAGTTCCATATCGTTTCAGCGGAAGTCCTGATCAAACAATGGCGTATCGCTATTGTCGTGATTGCCATTGTCGCGGCAGTCGTTACCCCCACGCCGGACCCGATCAATATGGGCTTACTGATGATCCCGCTGACCTTCCTCTACTTGCTCAGCGTTTTATTGGCTAAATTGGCGGTCCGCGAAGACAAATCTTCGCTTAATGAAACAACCTAGAAACGTGTTAAAATTTCTTTTACAGGAGTACAAAAATGCTTAAAGACATTGGTGGTCCCGAACTACTTATCATCCTGGTGATTGTTATCCTCGTTTTCGGCGTAGGACGTATCTCCAAGATCTTTGGTGAATTAGGCAGCGGACTTCGTTCCTTTCAGAAGGGCTTGAAAGGCGATGAAGGTGTAGTTGATGAAGAAAAGGACGCGGCGAAAAGCGAAGATGTGATCGATCCTAACAGCTCGAAATAGCTGTTAGTTATTCTCGTCTTTTACTTGTTCGGTACCGGCCTCCTTACCATTATCACCGGTATCATGGGAGGATTGTGGTTGAGGTAGCGAGGCCGGTTCAGGGGGTTTGATTGTTTCTGAGGGGGCCGTTGTTTCAGGGGTTTCTTTTAGCACATCTTTTGTATACTGATTCAAGCTGAAGCTTTTTACTTCTTTGTTAGCCTTTTGAAGTTCTTTCAGGTCTTCTTCGAGTCCTGCTTCGCGTACCAGACGGGTGGGGATTTCGCGAATCTCCTTTTGTGTGCTCATCAGCATCGACCAAACAGGGGAGTGAATCACTTTACGAGCGGTCACGCCCAGGGTGTGGGCTGCTTTAACCATTCCATCGGGCCCCAAAATGATCACGGCTATGACCAGGATAAATACGAATTCGCCTAAACCAACACCGAATATTTCCATACCGGGTAATCTCTGTCCTTTGATAAGCACCGCGAGTTCATATTGGCTAACTCGATCTGTGCAGAGTATCTGCCGGGCTGCTTCTTGCTGGTTTGTTCGGGGAGACGCAAGCGGCCAAATGCGACAGGAACACGTACGTCCTCGACGGACGTATGCCCATTATTATAATCCTTGCCAGGAAATTAATCTGGATGAAGAAGGCACGTTGGGTAGTGATTAATATCCTGAATTGTGACAAGGCCTGAGTGAGAAGTTACCTTGAATTCAGCTCGTCCAGGGATAGGCTGATCCGGTCCAATTCGTCCAGGAGCGCCTGGACATCCGCATGTTCGCCGGACTCCGGCGAGGATGGGCGCAGCTTTGGGTCGATCAGCAGCCTGGAAAGCTCGCTGGCCTGGCCTTCATCGATCTGGCCAATTTGCTGTAAAGCCTGGATGCGCGTACGGATGCTTTCATCGACGAACAGGGTGGGATCGAGGAAAGCGTTTACCGCGTCGCGAAAGCCATCCAGGCTGCTCTGCCCGGCCTGGATAAAGCGGGCCAGCAGCCGGCCGGGCAAGAACCCACCCAGAATCTTTTCCTCTTCCAGGAGCACTTGCAGCAGGGTAAGCGTGGTCAGATCCTCGCCGTTTTGATAGTCCACCACGCGCACATCGTCGCCGTGCCGGACGGCCTCAGCGATCTCTTTGAGCGTTACATAGCGGCGAGCGGCAACGTCGTATAACTTACGGTTGGTGTAGCGCTTGATGGTGACCATTCGCCACGCCGTAAAGCGCTAATTGCCTTGAGCTTTTTTGAGTTCTTCGATTTTCTTGTTCAGCTCGGCGATCTTCTGGCTGAGAGCGTCGATATCGGCTTTGCTGGCGGCTGCCGGGCGTGATTTTTGGAAATCGTCGCGCCGTTCATGTAACAGGTTCTCGCGCCGTTCGCGCATTTCTTTGGCCAATTGGCGGGCTTCTTTTTCGGCCAGTTCACCTTTTTCGGCCATGCGGCCGACGAAAGAGTTGATTTCTTCCTGGGCGATCACGGCCGCGCCGATACCGGCCAGGAGCAATTTGCGTGAAATATCGTAGAAGGGAGAGCGTTCCCGTTCGTTTTCTTCAGATGGATCCATTTTTCCGGCCATAGTATAAAACCTCCGATCCGGGTCTTTTTGTAGCCGCCCGGGATTGGGCGGCAGTGGATAAATGAATTATAACGCGCTGCGTCATAAGTTTCAAGCAGGGTGCTGCGGAGCCGCATGGCTTTCTCAAGAAAGGGTTTGTCATTGCACTGGCAGCGTTTTTTGCTGCCTGTGGCAATCTCAACGCCAGTGATGAGATCGCCACGCCCTGGTGCGCAGCATGCCCCTTGGGCAAGAAGCAGCCAGGGCTCGCGATGACAAAATTTCTGGTTTTGTCAAGCGAACATGAGAAAACCATTCAAGATCGTGCCGGTCAAGCCCCGCGAAATTTTCCTGGGCGGCGGGAACATCCACTGCATCACTCAGCAGCAGCTGCTAGCGGCAAAACCATAAGGTACTGATCTCAAGTAACGGCTCAACCTATCGGGAAAGAAAGCCGAATTTGAGGTGTTTGCGGGAGCGAAGCCCCCGCAAACACCTCAAATTCGGGGACTTTCCAACTTGGGCCTGAGTAGGATCGATCTAAAATAAAAAACACCCGCAGCGCGGGTGTTTTTTATTTTAGATCGATTTCATAGAGCTAACCGAACTTATAAGATACTCCAAAACCGCCGCGGGGCAGGTTCCATTCGATGTTATTGTTGGGGCACATCACCCGGCAGCTTCCGCATTCGATGCAGCTCTGATAAGAAATTTGGATCTGCCCATCTGCCTGGGCGCGGTAGGCGCCGGCCGGGCAAAAGTACAGGCATCCCCGGGTGGTGCATTTCTGGCAGACTTCCTGTTCGACGATGTGGACGTGGCCTTTGTTTTCGTCCACGTAGTATTTGAGCGACATGAGCACGTCGTCGATGAATACGGTCGGCAGGCTTTCGTCCACTGCGACGGGTTCGTGGCCATTGGCGTTAAGGGTATTCGTAGTCATTTGTTTTACCATCCCATTACCGTTCTACCTAAGGAGAGAATATCTCCCACGGCACGCATCAGGGGGCGCCTGGATGTGAGCGAATGGAGGATATCGCGATAGAGTTGTTTCTTGGGTTTACCAAACCCGTTGACGAACATCCCGAGCGCGTCGTTGACGAAGTTGGGGTACACGTCCATGAATTCGGGATGTGAATTCAAGAAACCGGACAGCTTGCGATACTGGTACAGGTCTTTCAAAATGAAGCGGTTTTCCAGGCTCTTGCGATACAAGCTGAGCGTTTGGGCCGAGAAATCCTGGCGTTTGTGGGCCTCGATAGCCGTTTCGGCGGCGACTTTGCCGGCGACGATGGCCATGTTGGTGCCTTCCCAGTGCAGCGCGTTGACCATGGTGGCCGCGTCACCGGCAACCATGACGCCATCGGTGTACAGCCTGGGCATTTCTTTCCAGCCGCCTTCCGGGATGAGGTGCGCGCCGTATTCCATCAATTGGCCGCCGGCGATCAACGGGGCGATCTGGGGGTGGTTGAGATAGCGCTGCAAGATCTCGTATGGGCGCAAGTGATATTTTTCCAGCAGGTCGAGGTTCACGCCCAGGCCGACCGAGATGCAATCGACGCCGGTGTAGAGAAAGCCCATGCCGGTCAGGCCCATAGAGACGTCGCCCATGACCGAAACCGCCAGGCCGTGATCCTTGTCCACAAGGCCAAAGCGGGCGTTGATCGTTTCGGCCGGCAGCGAGATCAACTGCTTGACGCCCAAAGCTACTTTGTCCGGCTTCAGGTCGTGGTCGATAAGCCCCAGTTTCTGGGTCAGCAGGTTGTTCACGCCTTCGCACAGGATGGTCACCGGGGCGTAGATATCGCCATCGGTCCGGTCGGTCTTTACGCCGATAACCTTACCGTTACCGTCGCGGATGAAATCGACCACGGTGGTCTTGGGAATCAGGAAAGCACCTTCTTTTTGAGCCTGTTCGGCCCACCAGGAGCTGAACTTGGCCATCAGGGCCACATGCGCGTCGGCCGGGTTGCTTTTGAGCTGGCCGCCCTGGGCAGTCATGCGGACCATGCCGTCTTTGGACAGCAGCCAGAAACCGGCCTCGGTGACCGGGCGCTCTAGGGGCGGACGGCGATCCCAGATGTCCGGGTAAATCTCTTGCAAAGCGTGCGTGTAAACCGCGCCGCCGAAGAAATTCTTTCCACCGGCAGCGTGTCCGCGCTCGATCAGGGCTACTTTTAAACCTCCTCGCGCGGCGATGGCGGCAGCGGCAGCCCCAGACAGGCCGGCTCCAACAACAATAACGTCAAAACTGATCTTCTCTTCGTCGCGTTTTTGTGCTTCAGACATGCTGTGCCTCTTTTTGTGCGCGAATTTCTTTAATCATCGCAGGGATCACTTCGAACAGATCGCCGACAATGCCATAGGTAGCAATTTCGAAAATTGGGGCGTGCGGATCGCGGTTGATGGCCAGGATGAAATCCGAATCTTGCATGCCTACTTTGTGCTGGATTGCGCCTGAAATACCGGCAGCAATGTACAGCTTGGGGCGCACGGTTTTTCCGGTCTGGCCAACCTGGTGATCGTATGGGATCCAGCCGGCATCGACACACGGGCGGGAGGAGGAAACTACGCCGCCCAGTTCGTCGGCCAGCTCTTTCAGCAAGGTGAAGCCTTCCGGGCCGCCCATGGCGCGCCCACCCGAGACGAGGATGTCGGCGTATTCGATCTTCGCATTTTCAGCCTCGTTGCGGATGACTTTAATGATCTGTGCAGCGGCCTCTTCTTCGCTAATCGAGACCTTCTCGCTGGTAATTTCACCTTTGGCGTCCGGGTTGACTTCCGGCATGGGGAAGACCCGTGGCCGCACCGAGGCCATTTGCGGGCGATGGTTGCGGCAGACGATGGTGGCGATCACGTTGCCGCCGAAAGCCGGGCGAGTGGCCAGCAATAATTTGCCGGTCGCGCCTTTGGCCTCGCCCATTTCCAGTTGGGTGCAGTCGGCGGTCAGGCCGGTGCCCAGGCTGGTAGCCACCGAACCGGCCAGGTCGCGGCCCAGGGTTGTGGCGCCAATCAGGAAGACCTCGGGCTTGTACTCGTTGGCCAGCGAAGCCAGGGCTTTGCAGTAAGGTTTGTTGCGATAATGATCGAAAACAGGATCATCCACCAGGTATATGTGTTCGGCGCCGTGTTGAATGGCCTCTTCGGCGATATTTTTTACGTCATGGCCCACCAGGATGCCTTCGACGATGATTTGTTCGTGGGCAGCCTCGGCTTCATCTTTGACCTGATCGGCCAGCCGGCGGGCTACACCGAGCAGTTCCCATGAAACGGGGTGGACATTGCCTTCTTCTTGTTCGATATACACCCAGAATTTTCTGCTCATTTTGCCGCTCCATTAAAGCCGTCCAGAACGTTGGCTGCGAACACTTTATCGAAGGCAGATTTGACGGCTGCATCGATACCCACTTCGGCAACTTTGATCATTTCGCCCTGGGGGTGTTTTTCCGGATTTTGGGTCTTGAAGACCGTGGTCGGTGAGCCTTTCAGGCCGATTTGGTCAGGCGCAAAGGCAATTGGCTCTTCCGCAGTCCAGATTTCGGGCTCGTATTTAAGCGAGTAAACCAATTCGGGCAAAGAAGCAAACGGAATTTCGGCGACGTCTTTTTCGCAGGTCAGCAAGGATGGTAAAGGTGTTTTAACGACCTCGTTCCAATGTTCGGTTTTTCTTTCCGTCAGCATGTAATTTTCTGCAACGTTAATTTCGTGGATTTTGACCGCGTAAGTGATCAACGGGCAACCCATGCGGACACTTACACCGGGCCCAACCTGAGCCGTATCCCCATCGATGGCCTGCTTGCCAAATAACACTAAATGAATGGGATCCTGTTCATTGATCGCTTTGATGGCCTCGGCCAGTACAAAAGACGTAGCCAGCGTATCGGCGCCAGCGAACTGCCGGGCGGAAAGCAAAATAGCCCGATCGGCACCCATTTCAATGCACTCCCGTAAAGACGTGACCGAACTGGGCGGTCCCATGGTGATAATGGTGACCTTTCCACCTAATTTGTGCTTCCATTCCACAGCGGCGGCAACTGCATGAGCGTCATACGGGTTTAAGATGGTGGGGATCCCTTGCCGGATGAGGTTTCCAGTTTCAGGATTGATGCGGATATTGGTTGTATCTGGGACTTGTTTAATCCCTACGAGTATGTGAATCAATCTCGACCTCCGGTTAATGAACCGTATTGTACATAATCATCCCAACCTGGGGATGGTATGCTGACTGAGTATGAGGGCAGTATATTTGCACTCGATTTAGTATTCCAAGCCAATCCATGTAAGAGCGGGTAATAATGGAGGCAAAAATACTTTGGTGATCTCTTACGAAGCGAATTTTGGCAGCCTGTCTGGCAATTCTTCTGTTAATAAGTTTACCAAAATTGATGTTTTCAGATAGTACTATTCGTCACAATCTGGCCTGCTATTTGTGCCCCCAAAACGGTATATGGGACGCAATGCAATCGAATGAAAAAATAAGCAGCACAATAATCGAAAGCCCTTCCCGAGGGAGATTTTTTGGCTTATGGAGACGCCTCCGTTCAATTAAATTGGGGCAATTTGGGAATAACGCCCAAGAATTATAATGCGCTTCTTGGGCTTTGGCTGTGAGCGGAGAGAAAAATCGTAGTTATGGAACCCCCCAATTTTCCGGCCTCCCGGCCGATTTGAGAATCCCCAAACCCGCTGCGGATATATTGTCCGGTTGCGCTGCATGATACAATCAAATTGATGGCATGCCCGGTGGGCAAATTTTCAATAAAAACTAACCAAACAGGATCATATGGAACGGACTGTCCCAAGCACTGCTTCAGAAGAAATCGCCCTCTATTTGCGGACCATATATTCTTTGCTGCGCACCACCGATGAAGTCAAGATTTGGGCCCTGGAGGAAGTGCACGCGGCGACCAATTCCTCGCTGCACCCCGACGTGCGTAAGTCCTCACCGGATACCTCGGCTTTTATTTATTCGCTGCTGCGCTTGCCGGATTGTATGCCGGACGTCAGTTCGGTATTGCTTGGGCAAAGCGCATCGGTGTTTTTCCAGCACGGTTATGTGGACGTGGAGCACTGGCAGCAGGTCTCGGCGCGAGCACGCCGGCGGCGGTGCTTTTTTAACGGAAAAGATACCCTGGCCTGCTATATCGCCAGTCGCTCGGACATCGATGACGTGATCCCGGTGCTGACGGCTTACGAGATCGAGTGGAACAAAATGCATGACCTGCTCCAGCGCTGGCCCAAAACACTGACCTGGAAAGCCGTCGAAAAAGAGCCGGATTCTTTCAAAGAGCTGGCCAACTTGCTGGAAATGTCGGTCGACGACCTGGAGCGCCTGCGTACGATCTGGGGGCGTGAGTTTGGGGCTAATTTGCAGCACATCGCCCACCGGCGGGCGCAAATTGGCATCCGCTTGTTGAGCGGCTCGATTTCTGATTACCGCCGGGCGACGCGCGCTTGGTGGGATAATATCGAAAAGTGCTGCCCGGCCGTGGGGGAACGGCCGGTGTATTTTATTTCCAGCAACACGCACAGCCTGGTCAATATGCTATCCGGCTTTGCTTACCAGCACCAGGAAGAACTGGACCGCTACCTGAATCGTAAGGAAAACCAGAGTCTGAAATCCGAGTGGGAGAATATCTGCAACGGCCAGATTGCCTCCAGCCGGGAAAATTTTCTATATTATGTCATGAAGAAATACCAACAATCGCCGGAAGGGCGGGCCCTGGTTCACGCTCAACGGGTGGGCGAGGCCGAAGCCGGCATTGTGCGGATTCCCAGCGAGCATTATTTCGATGTCGAAGCCCAGATCATCGATCTGGCCAAATTGCGGCCGGAACGCATCGATCCGCGCCTGGGACAAGGTGACTGGTCCTGGATGGCAAACAGCGACGCCCTGCTGCTCAATATCGATTACCCGTTGGGACTATCCGCCTACAACCTGCTGGTCAAGATCGCCGAGCATGCCTATCCCATCCTGGGAGTGTACATCCTGGGCAAGGCGGCTACCCTCAACGGGCGCATGGGGGATGTGATGATCCCGGATGTGGTCCAGGACGAGCATTCTGAAAATACCTACCTGTTCCAGAATTGTTTCACGGCCGCTCACGTGGCGCCTTACCTCCTATACGGCACCGTGCTGGATAACCAGAAGGCCGTCAGCGTATATGGCACCTTCTTGCAAAACGCCCGCATTATGGATGTTTTTTATCGCGAGGGTTATACCGATATAGAAATGGAGGGTGGACCATACTTATCCGCGGTGTACGAAATGTTCCGCCCCAAGCGCCATCCCTCCAACGAGATCGTCAACCTGTACAACCTGCCCTTCGACCTGGGTATGCTGCACTATGTATCGGATACACCCCTCAGCAAAGGCAAGAACCTTGGGGCGGGTACCTTATCCTATTTTGGTATGGATTCTACCTACGCCACTACCGTTGCCATCCTGCGCCGGATTTTCGAGCTGGAAAGCAAGAGAATAGAGAATAGAAAATAGAAATTAGAGAATAGAAATTAGTAAAAAGTAACTCGAAATGGGCAATTTGGTATTAGAAAAAAGCGATCAATAAGAGGAAAGAATTCGATGAATATATCATCCAGTGGATAGGATGCCACATGGATAGGTCTTTTTGCAGATAGGTGTAGCCAGGCTTTTAATGCCGTTAGTTTTTATAATTAGTCTAAACTTTGAAATTGCTACGCCTAAACCCTAAAACCGTGCAAATTGGAAAACTAGTTGCCTGAGTACTAATCACCATTCTCTAATCTCTATTCTCAATTTTTCATTCTCTTCAGCACTCCCCCCATCATTTTTACCGCGGATTGGCGCGGCATCAGATGACGGATGAAGAAGGCCGCCAGGCGATTGGCCGCACCGGGGATGATGACCGACTGCCGGCCCAGGGCGGCCAGGGCTTCGCGGGCCACTTGCTGCGGGTTCATCCCACCGGCAGGTTGGTTCGAACCGGACTCCCCGGCCGGGCGTTCGGCGGTATCGACGGAGGCGGGCATACAGGCTAACACGGAGACACCGTCCTGGCCTAGCTCATCCCATAACCCTTCCGCAAGGTTAAGGTTATAGGCTTTGGTAGCAGCGTAGTGGGTGATTAAAGCTGATCCCTGTAAGGCGCTGAGCGAGGACATCAGCAAAATGCCGCCGCACTTGCGACTGCGCATCGCCGAGCCGAGCTGATAGACCAGCTCGAGCGGGGTGCGCATGTTTGTGTTGAGCGCCCGCAGGTGCTCCTCCAGGCTGAGGGAGTAAAACGAGGCGACCGGGGCGAGGGCTGCGTTATACACCAGCAAACCGATCTCCAATCCGGCGGTCTGTTCGATAATTTGGGTAGCTGCATCGGTTTGGGACAGGTCGCACACGATAGTTTGGACCTGGACCGGGTAATGGGATTGCAAATCAGCCGCCAGGGCTTGCAGGCGTTCCTGCCGCCTGGCCACCAGGACCAGGTTCAGCCCCTTTTCAGCGAGCTGGCGGGCGAATTCAGCGCCTAATCCCTTGGATGCGCCGGCCACCAGCGCCCATGGCCCATATCGGGATTGAAAGGAAGAAGGGGAAGTATTCATGATAGGTTCTATTATAGCGGGGGAGGGGGGATTAGTGATGAGGCAAAAAGGCGATAAGTCGATAAGGGAAGAGGTAACGAGGCAATATGGCTGTATGCCTCGTTGCCTTATTTCCTTGTCGACTTTTTGACCAATTACTACTCTCTACTCTCCATTTTCTCGCTTACTCCCAAACAGGGTATAATCAAGGACAAAATTTCCACCGCCAAAGAAAAAATTATGAAACTTTCCCTTGCTGAAGTCGAACACATTGCTAAATTGGCCCGCCTGGAATTAACGGCGGAAGAGAAGGAACGCTACCAACAGCAGTTGTCCGCGATTCTGGATTATGCCACCAGCCTGCAGGCGCTGGATACGGAAGGTATCGCGCCGACGGCCAGCGTGCTGCCGGAACGCAGCGTTTTACGGGCAGACGAAGCACGGCCAGGGCTTTCCCTGGCGGATGTCTTGCGAAATGCGCCACAGTCCGAAGAGGACCAGTTCCGCGTACCGCCGGTTTTGGAGTGACGAACATGGTTGATTTGAACAAACTCACCGTAAAACAGGCCATTGCTGCACTCCAGCAGGGAGAGGTCAGCAGCCTGGAATTGACCCAGGCCTGCCTCGACCAGATCGACCGGCTCGAACCGAGCGTACACGCATTTATTACCCGCACCAGCGAACTGGCCCTCGACCAGGCGCGGGCGGCCGACCAGCGCCGTGCGGCAGCCAAACGTAACCAGGACGAGATTCCGCCCTTGTTGGGCCTGCCCATCGCAGTCAAGGACGTGCTGGCCCTGGCCGACGTGCGTTGCACCTGCGGTTCCCGCATCCTGGAAAATTTCGTTCCCCCCTTTACGGCTACCAGTGTACGGCGGCTGCTGGAGGCCGGGGTCGTGGTGGTCGGCAAGACCAATACTGATGAATTTGCGATGGGGTCGTCCACCGAGAATTCGGCTTACGGGCAAACCTTCAACCCCTGGGACCTGAACCGCGTCCCGGGCGGGTCTAGCGGCGGCAGCGCCGCGGCCGTGGCCGCACGCATGATACCGGCTGCCATGGGCACCGATACCGGCGGCAGCGTTCGCCAGCCGGCTGCTTACTGCGGTGTGACCGGCCTTAAACCGACCTACGGGCGAGTTTCACGTTACGGGCTGGTGGCTTACGGCTCGTCCCTGGACTGCCCGGGTATTTTGACGCGCAATGCCGAAGATGCGGCTGTATTCTTTGGCCTGATGGCCGGGCAAGACCCTCTGGATGCAACTTCTATGGACATGGCTGTGCCCCAGATCAACCTGGACGGGAACACTGACCTGCACGGATTACGAGTAGGGGTACCCAAGGAATATTTCATCGCCGGAATTCAGCCAGAGGTGGAACAGGGTGTCCGCCAGGCAGTGGCTAAACTGGAGAGCCTGGGTGCCAGTGTGCAGCATGTCAGCCTGCCGCACACCGAATACGCCCTGCCGGTCTATTACCTGATCGCCCCGGCCGAAGCCTCGGCCAACCTGGCCCGCTACGATGGAGTCCGCTTTGGCTTACGCGAAAACGCTGCCTCGGTCGCGGATATTTTCTTCAAGACCCGCGGGCAAGGCTTTGGGCAGGAAGTCAAGCGCCGGATCATGTTGGGCACTTATGCGCTCTCGGCTGGCTATTACGATGCCTATTACGGCCAGGCCCAGAAGGTGCGCACGCTGATCAAGCGCGATTTCGATGAAGCTTTTAAATCAGTCGATGTGATCGCCACCCCGGTAGCGCCAACGACTGCCTTCCGCATGGGCGAACACAGCGACGATCCGCTGGCCATGTATTTGGAAGATGTTTTCACCCTGCCGACCAACCTGGCCGGGGTACCGGGATTATCCTTCCCGGTCGAATTCGACCAGGACGGGATGCCGGTAGGCATGCAGTTGATGGGACCCCATTTCCGCGAAGACATTCTCTTCCGCGTGGCGCACGCTTACCAGCAGGTCACCGATTGGCACCTGCGCGAACCGGAACTGGTCCGCTAGCGCCTGTTTCCCGCCCGCCGAACCGGCAAGAAAAATTCCAAAGAAATATGGCCCGGCCCCAGAAAAATTAAATTAGGGCTGACGAATTCTATACCCGGAGAATTGAATGCCGGGCGGTTTCCGGTTTGCTGATCCGCGGGGAGTGGCTATAATTAACTCGAACCCCAATGACTGATAAGAATTTGTCCCCCCTGAACCGCCGCCAGTTCCTCAAGGAACTTGGGCTGACCAGTGCCGCCTTGCTGTTGGCTGGCTGTAAGCCGCAGGCCCTGCCAACAGCGACGGGTACCCCGATTCCAAGCCCAACTGACCTGCCGCCTACGGCGACGTCCACAGCCACGCCATCGCCTACTCTAACCCCGACCCCGGTGCCGACGGCCACGCCCGTCTATAAAGCCCAGGCGGCCATTGGACAGGTGACAGGTTACGACCCGGTCGCCTTGCGCACGGCGCTCCAATCCATGTTGGAGGCAACCAGCGGGCTGGAGAAGCTTGTCCAACCCGGCGCGCGGGTGGGGATCAAGGTCAATTTGACCGGCGGCACCTGGTGGGATACGCCCGATAAGCCGCCAGCGACCGAATACTTCGTCACCCATCCGGCGCTGGTCGGCGCGTTGGGTGAGCTGCTCAAAGATGCGGGTGCATCCAAACTGTTCGTCATGGATGGGTTGGGGGATGAGAACAGCTATAAATTCTGGGGGTATGAGGACATGGCCAAACCCCTGGACGCTAAATTAATCGATTTGTGTAAACCGGCGCCTTACGCTGGTTACGCGGCTTTCCCGGTGGGCGATACCGCGCGGGTGTTCCATACGTTTGCGCTGAATGGAATCCTCAACGAGTTGGATGTATTCATCTCGGTGGCCAAGTTGAAATGCCACTCCACCACCGGGGTGACCCTCTCGATGAAAAATTTATTTGGCCTGGCGCCGATCAGCGAATACCGCCGCAATGCGGCCGATAACAACCGATCGCTGTTTCACGGGTCGAGCGATTTCGACGATCGCCTGACCGATATTATCCTGGACCTGAATTTCGCCCGACCGATCGACCTGGCGCTGATCGACGGGATTATGACGGCTGAAGGCGGGGCCGGTCCCTGGGACAATATCTCCCAGGTCAAACCAGGCGTGCTGGTGCTGAGTCGCGACCGGGTAGCCGCGGACGCCGCAGCCACCGCCATCATGGGCTTTGATCCGCAGGCGGACTGGCCGGTATCACCTTTTGTCCACAGCCCCAATCACATTGCCCTGGCGGCCAAGGCCGGCCTGGGAACGAATAACCTGGAGGAGATCCAGTTGTTTGGCCCATCCATCGCGGACGTGCGCTACCCGTTTAGAACCGCTGTATAGAGACTGCCGGCTTCGAAAGCCATCGACACACCCAAACAGCAGCTAAAGCTGCACCTACGACCACACAAAGCCCCACCTTCGTGGGGCTCTCTTTTAGTAAGGCCCGATCCCATAGCTGAGATTCTGGCTGGCTTGCGTTTTCTCGGGTTGGAAACCCGAGCTACCCAACCAGGAGAGCCTTGTCTTCGCCGGGCTTGTGTTTTTGTTGCCATGGGTGTAGCCCGCCTGTAGCCCGGCTTTCAAAGCCGGGATTGTGCTTGGTTTATAGGCCCTCGAGGTTGAGTATGGGAGCGTTGACCTACTCATAAGCAGCTAAAGCTGCACCTACAACCACACAAAGCCCCACCTTCGTGGGGCTCCCTTTTGGTGGGGCACGATCCCATAGCTGAGATTCTGTCTGGCTTGTGTTTTAGTTGCCATGGGCGTAGCCCGCCTGTAGCCCGGCTTTCAAAGCCGGGATTGTGCTTGGTATGTGCGCTTGCGGTTGAGTATAGGAGCGTTGACCTACTCATAAGCAGCTAAAGCTGCACCTACGACCACACAAAGCCCCACCTTCGTGGGGCTCTCTTTTGGAAGGGCACGATCCTACAGCCGGAATTATGCCCGTCCGGTGTTTTCTCGGGTTGGAAACCCGAGCTACCAAACCAGGAGAGCCTTTTCTTCGCCTGGCTTGTGTTTTTGTTGCCATAGGCATAGCCCGCCTGTAGCCCGGCTTTCAAAGCCGGGAAAGTGCTTGGTTTATAGGCCCTTGCGGTTGAATATTGGAGCGTTGACCTACTCATAAGCAGCTAAAGCTGCACCTACAACCACACAAAGCCCCACCTTCGTGGGGCTCTCTTTTGGAAGGGCACGATCCTATAGCTGAGATTCTGGCTGGCTTGCGTTTTCTCGGGTTGGAAACCCGAGCAAGTGCGAGCCAGGCAGAATATTCTCTATGGGATCAACCCCTGCCGAAAGGGAGACCCACGCAGGTGGGTCTTCGTGTTTTTGTTGCTGCGACCTCGGTCGCCAACGGGCTCAGCCCGCCTGTAGCCCGGCGCCAATTTATTGAAACAAACTGAGTTTTCGTTTCCATATTAAATCTTCGCAAACGACGCAACTTTTCTTGCCGGTTTGCGTAATTAAAAATAAGCGCGAATTACGTAATTGAATTACACAAAGGATTAATTACCATGTCTTCTCAGACCAATCAATCTTATTCGGTTTATCCGCAAGAGCAGGGACCGGGCTGCCTGATCCGGATCCTGTATTTCCTGTTCGTGGGCCTGTGGCTGGGTGGGATCGTCACTATCGCGGCCTGGATTTTTAATGTAACGATTATCGGCCTGCCGCTGGGACTATGGCTGCTCAACCGCCTGCCGCAAATTATGACCCTCAAGCCGGTAAAGCGCGCGGCGCAGGTCAGCGTGGTCAATGGGCGCACGGTTTACCGGGAAGCCTCCCTGCCGCAGCCGCCTTTCTTGCTGCGCGCCATCTATTTTCTGCTGATCGGCTGGTGGCTGAGCCTGATCTGGCTGATCCTGGCCTGGCTGCTGACCGGGTTGAGCCTCGGCCTGGGCCTCCCGCTGGCTTTCTGGATGTTCGACCGGGTCCCGGCGATCACCACCCTGGCACGTTATTAGCAGGTCCTCAAAAATTCTGCGTGAATCCTTAGCGCATTAACCCAAATTCACGTTGCAAAAACAGGCAACCGGTCATTTTATCCGGTTGCCTGTTCAGGTTTACTTTCTTACCGCTAATCGCTAATGGCTAACAGCCAATAGCTAATGGCTAATCGCTACTCTATATCCACCCGCGCAGTTCCATAGCCTTGACGACCCGCGCGATAGCGACCATGTAGGCCGCATCACGCATGTACACGTTTTCCTTCTCGGACATATCCAATACATCCGCAAAGGCGTGGGTCATCTTGGTATCCAGCCGCGAGAGGACTTCCTCTTTGGGCCAGTAGAAGTTCTGGTCGTTCTGCACGCTCTCGAAATACGAGACGGTCACACCACCGGCGTTGCATAAGAAGTCCGGGATCAAAAAGATGCCGCGCTCTTTTATCACGGTGTCCGCATCGGGCGTGGTCGGTCCATTGGCGCCTTCGGCGATCATCTTGACGCGTTTGTTGATCTTCTTGACCGTTTCGCCGTTGATCTGGCCTTCCAGCGCGGCCGGGATGAGCACGTCAACTTCTTTGCTGATCCAGGCGTCGCCGGGCTCGATGCTGTAACCGGCGCTGCGAGCTTTGGCCTTATCGATGCTGCCGTACTGGTCGGTGATGTTCATCAAGAAGTGCGGATCGATCCCATCGGCCTTGCTGACAGTGTAGGAGGTGCGGTCGTCGCGATCCCAGAAGGACACACACACGACTTTACCACCCAGGATTTCGTTGAACCCGATCGCGGCGTATTGGGCCACGTTGCCAAACCCTTGAATGGCCGCCACGCACTTGCCCGGTTCCATTTTCAACTGCTTCATGGCTTCGCGAACGGTAAAGATCACCCCATAGCCGGTCGCTTCGGTACGGCCTTGTGATCCGCCGCCGCCCAGGGGCTTGCCGGTGATCACACCTGGGGTATACGCGCCGGCCAGACGTGAGTATTCGTCCATCATCCAACCCATCATCTGCGGGGTTGTTCCAACATCGGGGGCGGGTACGTCCTGGCGTGGGCCGATGTTCTTCCACATCTGTTGCACCCATCCCCGCACCAGGCGTTCTTTTTCAGCGGTTGAGAGGGTAGCCGGGTCGACAATGACGCCGCCTTTGCCACCCCCAAGGGGAAGATCCACCACTGCGCATTTCCAGGTCATCCAGGTTGCCAGTGCGCGGACGGTGTCGATTGTCTCGGCCGGGTGAAAGCGGATGCCACCTTTGTTGGGTCCGCGGGAATCGTTATGTTGTACACGATACCCCTGGAAAAGGCGGATTGAGCCATCATCCATGCGTACCGGGATGCGGAAATGATACTCGCGCAGCGGCCAGCGCAGGATCTCACGGACCTGCGGGTCGAGCTTGAGCAGTTCTGCCACCTGGTCGAACTGGCGTTGTGCCATTTCAAACGCATTGGTAGTTTCTGCCATCGATTTTTAGCTCCTATAGAAGTAAATAAGATGAGGATGTTCAGGCAACCACGGAAGGTGCCATTAAAAAATAAACGGGCACCCCGGTCAGGTGCCCGTTTGATTTTTTATTTGGCTGTCGGCATAGGTTTCGCATGGTTTCCTTCCGTTTGCCAGACTAACTATAAGTTTAGGGACTTTCTGCTATTTCGTCAAGATGATAATTATCCATGCTTGTTGATGATACTTGACGTTGCTTGAGCCACAATAACCCAGCCTAATAAGTAAGAACCCCGAAATTGAGGTGTATACAGGAGCGAAGCTCCTGTATACACCTCAATTTCGGGCAACTTGGCCCTGGGCAGTTACAACGAATAATTATCACTTACACCGCTACCGCATTAGAAAAGTGTGTTTTTATTGTTTTTCTAGTGCTTCGCACGTGAAAAACAATAAAAACACACTTGATTTCCAAATTATTCTTTTTTGGCCTGAAGCTGGCGTTCCAGTTCGCTGCGCACCACCTGCGGGTTGGCTTTGCCGCCGGCCGCGCGCATGACCTGGCCAAAGAACCAGTTGGACAGGGTCTCTTTGCCTTTGAGATAGGACTCGAGCTCGCGCGGATTGTCCTGGATGGTCTTGCTGATTAAGGCGGTGATGGTACCGGCGTCCGAGACCTGCTGCAATCCCTGGGTGGAGATGATCTCGCCGGCCGACCGGCCGGTCTTGAGCATTTCGGCCAGGACGGTTTTGGCCGTATTCAGGTTGATTTCTTCACGGCTGGTGAAGCCGAGCAGTTCGGCCAGCCCCACGGGGCGCACTTTGATCGTCTCGATGGTCTCAGCGCTCTGGTTGATCCAGGCAAAGATCTCGCCGGTGACCCAGTTGGCGACGACCTGCGGGCTGGCTTTCTCGCCCGCCGCGTCGACGGCGGCTTCGAAATAATCCGCGGAGGCAAATTCGTTGGTTAGCAGGGCCGCGTCGGCCGGGGCCAATCCAAAATCATGGATAAAGCGCATCTTGCGGGCCTGGGGTAGTTCCGGCAGGCTGGCGCGCACCCGTTCAACCCATTCATCGTCCACTACCAGGGGCGGCAGGTCCGGCTCGGGAAAATAGCGATAATCGTGGGCTTCTTCTTTGCTGCGCTGGGAGTAGGTCACACCCCTGGCTTCGTCCCAGCCGAGGGTTTCCTGTTCTACTTTGCCGCCGCTGTCCAAGATTTCGGCCTGGCGCTCGACCTGGTAGGCAATTCCACGCTCCATGGCGCGGAAGCTGTTTAGATTTTTGATCTCCACCCGGGTGCCCAATTCCTGGCTGCCCACCGGGCGGATGGAAATGTTGGCTTCGAAACGGATCTGGCCCTTTTCCATGTCGCCGGAGTTGGCGCCGACCGCGCGCAGAATGGCCCGCAGTTGGCTGGCGTAGGCTCGGGCTTCTTCGATGGTGTGCATGTCGGGTTCCGAGACGATCTCGAGCAGGGGCACACCGGCCCGGTTCAAATCGACCAGGGAATAGGATTCACCGTCAGGCTTGTGGACGTGGGTGAGTTTGCCGGCGTCCTCTTCCAGATGAGCGCGGTGGACCCGGATGACCTTTGGACCCTGGCTGGTCTCGATTTCCAAATAACCGTTAACGGCCAGCGGGTACTCGTATTGCGAGATCTGGTAGCCCTTGGGCAGATCGGGATAGAAATAGTTCTTGCGGGCGAACAGGCTGGTATGGGTGATCTGGCAATTGAGGGCCAGCCCGACCCGGATGGCGTGTTCGACCGCCTGGCGATTAACAACCGGTAAAACGCCGGGCATTCCGGCGCAGACCGGGCAGACTGCGGTGTTCGGTTCGGCGTGGATGGGGTCCACAACCGGGCAGGCGCAAAACATTTTAGATCGGGTCATCAGTTCGGCGTGGACTTCGAGACCGATCACAGTTTCGTACTTCATAATGCACCATCCAATCAGGAGATTGGTTTAGATTTTACCATAGCGTATTCGTCAGGCGCAGAGAAGAACGGCATTTGAAGAAAATTTATAACTACTCAGCTACAATGGAGGAAATGGGTGGTTTTCATTGTTTTTGGTGGGCTTCGCCCACCAAAAACAATGAAAACCACCCATTTCTTCTGAAGCTTCGGTTATGCCAGACGGATGGGATGACCTTTGGCAGCCGAACTCGTATAACGCGACTAGGATGCGGTTGATGTCCAGGCTTTCTTGCAGCGAAAGGCGGGTTTTGGCCTTGCCGTGAATGGCGTCACCCATATTCTCGACTTCGCCCTGGTACAGGTAGGGGTGCGCGGTTTCAATGGTGCGGGGCACGTCGTTCTCGACCTGAACCAACGGGTGTTCTTCGTCCGGGCTGTAGGGGCTGAAGTTCTGCAGTTTGGCTTTATCACCGAAAATCTCGACGTAAACGCCGTAGGGCAGGCCAAAACTGGAAAAAATCTGGGCCGTGCGGCCGCCTGAAAAGATCATCTGGCCGGTGAAGTGCAGGTCCACGCCCTGGTCGGTCAACTGCCAGACGCCATAGACCTCCAGCGGATTTTCGCCCATCACCATACGCGAATAGCTGACCGGGTAGCAGCCCACGTCCCACAGGCTGCCGCCGCCAGCTTTGGGGTCCCAGCGGTAATTGCCCGGCCGGCCCAGGTCGGCGGTAAAGTGGGCCGAAACGTGCTGCACCTTGCCCAACTCGCCGGCCGCCAGGATTTCCTGCACCTTGAGCGTGCGTGGGTGGTGGCGGTACATGAAGGCTTCCATGATGACCACCTGGTACTTTTCACCAACGGCTATGATGGCTTCGATTTCCTGAGGGGTGAGCGCCAGAGGTTTTTCGCACAACACGTGTTTCCCCCGTTCGGCCGCCTTGCTGACCCACTCGAGGTGCATATGGTTGGGCAACGAGATGTACACGGCGTCGATGTCCGGGTCGTCCAGCATGGACTGGTAGGTTTCGAAGGCGCGCGGGATGCCCCATTTGGCAGCGTAGGCGTCCACGCGGGCCCGGTCGCGGCTGGCCACGGCGGTCAGCTCGTGGCCTTCGCTCTGGCGGATGGCCGGAATTAATTTCGAGTTGATATCGGCTGTACTCAACAAACCCCAGCGGATGGTTTGAGTCATGGCTTGTTCTCCTATGGCTTTGGAATTAGCTTAATTGTAGCGTGAATGAGCAAAAAGGGAGTGAAGAAAAGATATTTCACCGCAGAGACGCAGAGAGAAGAAGAAAAAAATATTTTGTAACTACTTAGCTACCGCAGAGGTTTAGGGTGTTTTTATTATTTTTTGTGCGCGAAGCGCACAAAAAATAATAAAAACACCCTCGCCTTGCGCACTTGCCTGAGCAGTTACAATATTTTTAGAAAAATGAAAGCCCAAAGTGGATCGGCCCGGTCTCCAGACCGAGGCCGCTCTTATCGGCCGGCCAGGAGGAATAATCACAGCAGAGAGAATTAAAACCACGGAGACACGGGGCACGGAGAAAAAAGAGAAGAAGAGAAAATATTTAGAAAGCGCGCCGTCGTAGGGTGCGTTTGAGGGCTGACTTCCCTGGTACCGGTGGACCGCCAGCTCATTCGGCCACATCAGCGTGCCCGGAACGCACCATTGCGACGTTGGCATTACAAAAAAAAACGCGCACGGAAAAGAGATTTGGAACATAATGTAGCCCGGCTTTCAAAGCCGGGGGGTAGCTGGGGCTGCGGGGATGGAATAGGCTAAAGCTTGCGAGGAACTGGGCTGATCCATTTCCAAAAAAATCTTCTCCGTGTCTTCCGTGTCTCCGTGGTTATTCCTTTTGGCCGGCTTTGAAGAGCGGCCTCGGTCTGGAGACCGGGCCGATCCGCTTCAGGCCATCATTCCTTCGACCCGCGAATTTTCTCGATTTCTTTTTTCTCTGTGAACTCTGTGTGCTCTGTGGTTTTCTTTCTTGACAAAGTCCACCGTTTCTCTGCGGTGAAATTTCTCTTACTGCCGGTTGACGAAGCGCTCGATGCGGCGCAGGGCTTCTTCGATTTTGCCATAGGCGGTGGCGTACGAGCAGCGGCAAAAGCCTTCGCCGCCCAGGCCGAACGAATTACCCGGGACGATGGCCACATTTTCTTCCTTGAGCAGGCGGGTGGCAAAAGCGTCGTCGTCCAGGCCGGTCACGTCCACGCGCGGGAAGGCATAAAAAGCCCCCTTGGGCTCGAAGGTGGGCAAGCCGATCTGGTTCAGGCCATCCACGATCAACCGGCGGCGGTGATCATATTCTTCGACCATGCTCATCACAGCCTCGTCGCGGTCCTCGAGGGCGGTGATGGCCGCTTCCTGGGCGGTGGTAGGAGCGGACATGACCGTGTACTGGTGTACCCGCGTGAGACCCTTCAGGATGGAGGCCGGTGCACAGGCGTAGCCGATGCGCCAGCCGGTCATGGCATAATCCTTGGAAAAACCGCCCAACAAAATAGTGCGCTCTTTCATCCCCGGCAGGGTGGGGAAGCAGACGTGCTGGTGCCCACCGTAAACCAGGCGGTCGTAAATCTCATCGGATAGAACGAGTAAGTCATATTTCTCGGCGATGCGGGCAATTTCGAGCAGGCGCTCGCGGCTGGCGACTGCGCCGGTGGGGTTATTGGGAAAGCCGAGCAGGATAGCTTTGGTCCGCGGGAGTCACGGCCGCTTCGATCCGCTGGGGATCCACATCGAAGTTATCCTCCATGCGGCAGGGGATTTCCACCGGTACACCGCCGGCCAGGAAAACCTCGGCCTGGTAGGAAACGAAGCAGGGGGTCGGGATAATCACTTCGTCGCCGGGATCGAGCAGGGCCGTGGCGGCCAGGTAAAGCGCCTCGGAGCCGCCCACGGTGATGATCACTTCGCTTTCCGGGTCGTAGCTGACCTGTACTGCCGGTCGAGGTGGGCCGCCAGGGTGCGGCGCAGCTCAATCACGCCGGCGTTAGAGGTGTAATGCGTATGGCCTTTGTCCAAAGAATCTTTGCCGGCCTGGATGACCAGGGGCGGCGTATCGAAATCTGGTTCGCCGATGCCCAGCGAAATAACGTCTTTCATCGTTGCGGCAATATCGAAAAAGCGGCGGATTCCGGATGGTTTTAGTGACGCCACCTTCTGGGAGATGTAGGATTCACGCATTTTCACTCCATGGATCGGCCTGGGGCCATAAGGAAATTTATTTAGGAATTTGAATTGAAGAATTTTACCAGTTTCTTGGGTTGAGGAAGTTCTCGAAAATAATGGAATTGCAATGGCTTTGCCATTGCAATTCCATTATTTTCGGGTTTATCACCGTCAAAATTCTTTTATTTGCCAGTCGTCTTGTGATTCGTTGTAGATCAATTCGAAACGGCGCCCGTCGGCGGACCGCACTTGAAAAAATTTTCCTTCGGGGCCGCGCCATTCTTTTTCGATCGCTTCGATCTCCAGCCGGCTGCCCTGCCAGTGCACGGCAAGCGGCCGCCCGGCATAGGCGTAACCGGAATGGCATTCCACCGGAGCGGTCATTTTTTCAGCCAGGAATGGTCTCCCAGGTTCAGGTGCTCGGCGTCGCCTTCTACCTGAACATGTTTTCCCAGCAGAGTGTCCGAAAGGACCATTTGCTCGACCATAGTGCCTTCGTCGAGCACCGAGTTGCGGATGACCACGCACTCCAGGCAGCAGTCCCGGTCAATCGACACGTAAGGGCCGACCACCGAACTGACGATTTTTGCCGTGGGATGGACATAGACGGGCGGGATGATGGCCACACCCTCTTGTTCGAGGTTAATTCGGCCGAGTTATCGTATCCGTTTTCAAGCAGGTAACGGTTGGTTTCCAGGACGGCCTCGGGGATGCCGGCATCCAGCCACATTTTGACCTGCCGGGTGCGCATTTTGGGCTCCCTTTTGGAGCATAATATTGACCGCATCGGCCAGGAAGAACTCGTTTTTTAAGGTGATGTTCTGCTGCATCTGTTCTTCGATGGCGCCGATCAGTTTTTCAGCCTCTTTGAAATAATAAAAGCCGACTACAGCCAGGTTGTGGGTCACATCTTCGGGTTTTTCGACCAGTTTGGTGATCATGCCATTCTCATCGACGATAGCGACACCAAAACGGCGCGGATCTTCCACCGGGCGGACCCAGGCCACGCCGTCTTCCTCGACCTGATCCAGCTTGGAAAGGTCGGTCTCGATCAGCGTGTCCGAGAATGCCATCAGCATAGGGCCATGCAGGTACTCGCGGGCCAGGTAGAGTGCGTCCGACTGGCCCCGCATGACTTCCTGTTGTACGTAATGGACCGTTTTTTCGGGATGATATTTACGCATATGATCTTCGACCTGCTCGCGCTGGTTGGGACCAATGATAAAGACGTACTCTACATCCAGGCTTTCCGGCAGGTTGTTAAATTGTTCCAACACAAAGTCGAGTACGGTCTTGCCGGCCAGGGCGATCAATGGTTTGGGTTTGCTCCAGGTATGAGGGCGCATACGTGTGCCCAGGCCAGCCATTGGAACGGCAATTTTCAGTGTTTGTTTCAATTATTCCTCCCCAATGCGAACATTAATGGGTATCAGGATCAGTTTCCCGCTTGGCCCGTTTGCACGAGCCGAATAATTTGTTACTACTCAGGCTAGTTCGGAAATCAGGGGTGTTTTTATTGTTTTTCGCGTGCTTCGCACGCGAAAAACAATAAAAACACCCCTCTCTTTTGCGGTAGCAGAGTAGTTAAAATAATTTTATCATTAGCAGCTCAAATCGATGAGGTCGAAGAGAATTTTTGTTTCTTCGACCTCATCGATTTTCTGGGTTTATCCGCCGATGCGCGACTCCAGGTCGATCAGCTTTTCTTCCATCAAAGAGACCACCTCGCGCAGGGTGCCGGCCTCGAAACTGAAGCGCGCCCCGGCAGCCTGGTACAAAGCCGGCAGGCTAACCGTACCGCCCAGCGAGAGGGCAACGCGATAATCCGCCACGGCTTGCTTCTGGTCCCGCAGGGAGTTGCGCCAAACCTGCCCGGCGCCAAGCTGAGCCAGGCCGTATTCCACGTAATAGAATGGGATCTGGAATATGTGCAGCTTACGGTGCCAGCCGGTCATGCGCTCCTGTTCCAAACCGCTCCAATCTACCCCCTTCATGAAACGCTGCCAGAGGGCATCCCAGGCGGCGTCGCAGGCAGCCGGATCGACGGCGTCCTGCGGGTGGGTGTAGGCCCACTGCTGGAAGCTGTCCACCACCGACATATAGGGCCAGAAGAGGATGCTGGATTCGAGGTGATCGCGAAAGGCGCGGGCGGCGTCGGCCGGGCTGTAGAACCCGCCCTGGTCGGCGGCCAGGTAAGGCCCGCCCAGGAACTCCATGCTCATCGAAGCCACCTCGGCGAATTCCATGGGCGGTTCGATCAATTGGATGAGCGGGATGTGCGAAGATTCGAAGGCGTTGAAGGCATGGCCGCTTTCGTGCAGCAGAGTCTGGACGTCGTCGTGGATGCCGACCGCATTTTCGAAAATGAACGGGCGCCGCACGATCGGGAAGAAAGTGGTGTAGGCTCCCGGGGCTTTGTTCATGCGGTTGTCCAGGTCGAGCAACTGCTCGCGCATCATGGTTTTGAAATGGTTGCCCAGGTCAAGGTCCAGCCGGGTAAAGATCTCGGCCGTCCTGGATTTCAGCTCGTCGATGGTCTGGTAGGGATGCAGGGCCGGTTGATTAAACGAATCGACTTCCAGGTCCCACGGGCGCAGCTTATCCAGTCCCAGGCGCTCCTTGCGGCGGGCATAGATCCGCTCGGCGACCGGCACGACCACTTCTTCGATGGCCTTATGGAAGGTGGTGCAGTCCTCGGGGGTGTAATCGTGGCGGTGGCGCAGTTTCCAGGCGTAGCTGCGAAAGTCCGGCTCGCCGGCGTTCGCGCCGATTTGGGTGCGCAATTTATACACGCGCTCCCACAGGTCGTTCAGCGTCTGCCGGTCGGCCAGAAAACTGGAGGCTGTTTTACGCCAGGCCGTTTCGCGCAGGTCGCGGTCCCGATCCTGGTAAACCGGGCGCAGTTGGGTGGGAGTGACTTTCTTGCCTTCCCATTCGACGGTTTGTTTAGCGATAATCTGGTCGTATTCCAGGGCCAATTCTGCCTCTTTGGCGATCAAGGGCAGGTTTTCGCTGCGGAAAATGGCCGCATCGACTTTATAGTCCCGCAGGGGAATCTCGAACCCGCGCGGTTCCAGGCCAGACTCGAGCAGCTTGACTTTCAACTGCTGTTCCACCTGGAGCATGTGGGGATAGATGTTGTTGATGAAGTTTTTATAGTGCTGTTCGGCTTCCGTGTCGGCAGTGTTCTGGCCGGCAGCCAGGTTCAACCGGCTGTACACTTCTATCAGGGCTTCTTCAAACCGCGACCAGTCGTGCAGCCAGGGATCAATCGATTCGGCATTCAATTCCCGGGCGACCAGGTCATTGGCGAACGGCTCATACTCCGCCCAATTCCATTTGAGCAGTTCTTGCGGTGATTTGCCTAACGATTTAAACATATTGCAGCCTTTCTAAAAGGTTTAGGTTTTTATACAGGTTTTTCGTTGGATAGAACGCAAATCTTGATGCGTTGCGTTAAGGTAATTTTACCCCACATGCGGCCAGGGGTTTTGCCGGCTGGGGAGAAAGATGACCACGGAGGACTCAGACTTATGTTAGAAAGTTCCCGAATTTGAGGTGTTTGCGGGGGCGAAGCCCCCGCAAACACCTCAAATTCGGTTTTCTTACCTGATAGGCTGAGCAGTTACGATTTAAGGGTCTTTGGAATTTGCCGTGGTGATGGCCATTGAGCCTGATTTAACTTGCCTGGTGCATGAGATATAATCACTTATTATCCCTGCACCGCCGAAGCGTTCAGAATGGCATTAAATCCAATAAACATTCAAAAGAAGACCTCATGGGCCGGCCGGCTGTTTGACCTGATTCTGGTAGCTCTGATCCTGGTTGGGGTGATCTTTCGCTATTCCTGGGGCAACTGGAACCAGGACGCCCAGCTCCACCCGGACGAGTATGGGCTGACCAACACCCTGACTTACCTGAGCATACCGGATAACCTGGCCGATTATTTCAACACCCGCATCTCCACCATCAGCCCGTACAACAAGTACAACCTGGACGGCTCGACCCTGGCCAATGGTCCGGATAACCGCCTGCGTTGGGGCCAGTGGCCGATCACGATCATCCGCGCAGTGGGCGAGGCAACCGGCAACACCGATTACAACGCCATCCGCCTGTTGGGCCGTAAACTTTCGGCCGGCTTCGACCTGCTGGCCATCTTGATGATCTTCCTGATCGGCAAGCGCCTGTACAACTACCGGGTCGGGCTGATCGCTGCAGCGCTGTCCTCGCTGGCGGTGATGGAAATCCAGCAGTCGCATTTCATGACCGTGGATAATTTTGCCACCGGCTTCTGCGCCGTAGCCATGTACGCGGCCGTGCGGGTGGCGCAGCTCCCGGCGGCCACCTGGACCAGCGAGACCTCCCCAGGGGGCCGGCTGGTGAGACGTTATCGTTGGAATACCCAAAATATAGGCTGGCTGGTCGTTGTTCGGCGTGGCGTTTGGGATGGCCATGGCGAGCAAGGTCAACCTGCTGCCCCTGGCCGGGATGGTGGCCGTGGCGGTTTTCATCGCGGCAGCCGACCTCAAGCTGCATTATCGTCCCGACCTGACCCGCATCCTGCTGATCGCGGCCGGACAAATCTTCCTGGCCGGGCTGGTCTCGGTGCTGGTCTTCCGCGTGACCCAGCCGATGAGCTTTCGTGCGACCACCGGCGATACGACCATCTTGACCCTGCACCTCAACCAGGACTGGATGGACAGCATGCAGGTGGCCCAGCAGGAATTGAATGGGATCAACAGCGGTCCTCCCGGTGAGCAGTGGGCAGCCCGCCCGGCCCTGGTCTTCCCGCTGATGAATATGGTGGTCTGGGGCCTGGGCCTGCCGCTTGGGCTGGCCGTCTGGGCAGGTTTCCTGCTGGCCGGCTGGCAGGCGTTTCGCTTTGGAAAAAACTGGCAGGCCCATTTATTACCCTGGCTGTGGACAGGTGGCTATTTTCTGTTTATGGGCACCCGCTGGGTCAAATCGATCCGCTATTTTCTGCCCATTTATCCCTTCCTGAACCTGCTGGCGGCCTGGCTGCTGGTGGACCTGTGGCGGAGAGCGCGCCAGACCGGCCACCTGCGCAGGCTGTGGACAGGCGCTGCGGCTGTTTTGGGCGTGGTCGTGCTGGGCGGAACGTTGGTATGGGCCAATGCCTTCGTCGGGGCAGTCTACCGCCAGGAACATACCCGCCTGCAGGCCACCGACTGGATCTATGCCAACATCCCCGGGCCAATCCACCTTAAGTTGCAAGGGGCAGACGGGCCGGTTTACCAGCCGGTCGGCGTGCCAGAAGGCATGGCGGTCACCAACCAGGTGCCTTACCAAATGACGTTTACCGCGGCGGTGACAGGCGAGCTGCAAAGCGTAGAACTGCCCAAGATCGCCAACCTGAGCCCGCAGTTGAGTACACTCCAGCTTACCATTTCGGACGCCACCGGACAGAATGTGCTCTCGCAAGTATCCCTGCCGGTGCCGGCCGGTGACCCGGAAGGCGCCAGCGAAGAGGTCGATGGAGTATTTCCCGGCGGTGAAATTTTTGCCGGCCAAACTTATACCCTCACGATCCAATCGGATTCGGAAGTCCCGGTCATGTTCCACAAAGAAGTGATCACCAACGAGAGCTGGGACGAGGGCCTGCCGGTACCGCGAGCCAATTACGACCCGTTTGGCAGCCTGTACCAGGGCGATACGATGGAAGTGCGCTGGTACGATGCTCCAAACAAGCTGGAAATGTTCCGCGACGAGCTCAACCGGGTGGATTACATCATTATGCCCAGCCAGCGCGCCATCTGGAGCACCGATCGTTTACAAAAGACCTACCCGATGACGATCGATTATTACCGGGCCCTTTTCGACGGCAGCCTGGGGTTCGACCTGGTGGCCGAATTTGATTCGCCCTGGCAGATTGGCCCGCTGTGGATTTCAGATGTGGGCGGAACAGTGGCCTGGAACAGCAAGCCCGCCATTCCGCTGTTTAACTTCAACTTTTTCGCCTCCGAAGAGGCTTTCAGCGTGTACGACCATCCCCCGGTGTGGATTTTCAAAAAGCGGGCCGATTTCAACCTGGATAAAGCCATGCAGATCCTGGGTAGTGTGGATCTGTCGCAAGTGGTGGTGCAGTCCCCGCTCGACGCTCACCCGGTCCCGATTCAATAATTAAATGTAACTACTCAGCCATCGCAGAAGAACAGGTCGTTTTTATTATTTTTTGCACGCTTCGCATGCAAAAAATAATAAAAACGACCTCCCCGTAATTTAACTACATCCGGTGAGAAACCCGAATTTGATATGTTTGCGGTGGCTTTGCCACCGCAAACATATCAAATTCGGGGATTTGTAGATAAACCTGGGTGGTTACAATTTATTCTGTAATCTCGATAACCCCACTCAGGCGGATATCCCGCGATGAGCTGCCCAGGCAGATCTCGAACAAGCCGGGTTCCACCACCCAATCGTGCTGCTCGGGGTGATAATAGGCAAAGGAGCGCTCGTTCAGGTCGAAACGGATTGTCTGGCTTTCGCCGGGCTGGAGTTCGACTTTCTTGAAGGCTTTTAATTCGGCCGGCGGGCGAATCAGGCTCGATTCGAGGTCACCGACGTAGAGCTGGACGGTTTCTTTACCGGCCTGGCTGCCCGTATTCTCGATCTCGATCTGGACAGTCACGATCTCACCCATGCAGGCAGACTGCGGCAGCGATAACCCCCTGTATTCGAACTGCGTATAGGAAAGTCCGTGGCCGAAGGGGAAAAGCGGCTCGATTTCGCGCAGGTCGTAATGGCGATAGCCGACGAACAGTCCTTCGCCGTAAATCACTTTGCGATCGCCGGGGAAATTGTTGTAAGCCGGGGTATCTTGCAGCTTGCGCGGGAAGGTGACCGGCAGCTTGCCGGAGGGGTTAGTCTCGCCCAGCAGAATTTCGGCGACGGCCCGGCCGCCTTCCTGCCCGGGATAAAAGGCTTCTACGATGGCAGCGACCTGGTCAACCCAGGGCATGGCCACCGGCGAGCCGCAGTTGAGCACCACAACGCAGTTGGGGTTGGCCGCAGCTACCAGGCGGATCAGCTCATCCTGGCGGCCGGTCAGGTTGATGTCGGCCCGGTCGTGGCCTTCGCTTTCGTGGCCTTCCGGCCAGCCGGCGAAGACCAGCACGGCATCGGCGTTAGCCGCCAGCGCCACAGCCCGGTCCAGGCGCGGGTCTTCCGCAGGGGAAGGGGTGTAGGCAAAACGTACCCGCAGATGGGCAAAGGGCAGCCATTCGAAGGCCACATACTCGACCCGCAGGTCATAGCTTTGCCCGGCTTCCATCTCTACGGTGACGATTTCGGAAGGCACCGGGTCGAGATGGGTAAAGCTGGTGTTGGAGTTTTCGAGAATCTGCTTGCCGTTGAGTAAAAGGCGGGCGGAACCGGTATTTTCCAGGGCAAAGGAGTGCTTCCCGCTCCACTCGGGTGTCAAGGTACCGGTCCAGCAAGCCGAAAACGGCCGTGGGGTGGTCTTGAGCGGGGCGAAGGATAGGAATTCGAAATCGACCCGCGGATCGACCCGTTCGAGCGCCGGCGCACCGCTCAGATCCTGGCTGGCGAAATATTGGCCATAAAGGCCGCTGCCGCTGCCCTGCGAGGGCCGCAGCATTGCGGATGGCAGTACCGGCAGAACCAGGGCATTGTCACAGCCGGGCTCATAAACGATCTCGACTTTGCCGGCCAGTTTTTCTTGCAGCCCTTGCAGAGGACTGATGGTGTAGGGCGGGCGCACGAAGGAACTGCCGCCCCCGCCGATCGAGCCGACGGTGGCCATGGGGCCAATCACGGCCAGTTTTTTGATCTTGCCTGGATCGAGCGGCAAGGTGTTGTTCTCGTTCTTCAGCAAGGTGATCGACTTACCGGCCAGTTTGCGGGCCAAAAGCTGGTGCTCAGCCGTGTTGACCTTGCCGGCCGGGGCCGAATTGCCGTTCAGTTTGCCCACCTGCTGCAGCAGGTGCAAGGCGCGAGTCACCGCCCGGTCGATGACGGCCGGCTCGAGCTGGTAAGTGAGCACAGCTTCGACCAGAAGCTGGCCAAACCATTTGGCCGGGCCGGGCATTTCCAGGTCCAGGCCGGCCTGGACTGCCGCGACCGTGGTGTGGACGGCGCCCCAATCGGACATCACTGCACCCTGGAAGCCCCATTCTTCGCGCAGGATTTTGGTCAACAGGTCATGGTTCTGGCTGGCGTACGTGCCATTGACCCGGTTGTAGGAGCACATCACCGTCCAGGGCTGGGCCTCTTTGACGATGGTCTCGAACTGGGCCAGGTAAATCTCGCGCATGCTGCGCTCGTCGATTTCGGAGGATCCGCGCATGCGTTCGGTTTCCTGGCTGTTGAGGGCAAAATGTTTTAACGAGGTACTGACGCCGGTACTTTGCACTCCGTTAACGTAGGCCACCCCGATCCGCCCGGCCAGGTAGGGGTCCTCGGAGTAGGATTCGAAATTACGGCCGGCCAGGGGGTGCCGGACGATGTTGACGCACGGCCCAAGCAGGATGTCGCAGCCCAGTGCACGGGTTTCTTCGCCCAGCGCCTGGGCCACCTGGTAGATCAGGTCAGGGTCCCAACTGGCCGCCATGGAAATACCGGTAGGGAAGGAGGTGGCCGGCTCGAAGATGCGCCCGTTATCGCGGGTGGCCCGTACCCCATGCGGCCCGTCGGTCATGACCAGCGATTCGATCCCCAGGTGCGGAATTGGCACGGTCCGCCACGAGTCCAGGCCGGATAGCAGGGCGCATTTTTCCAGCAGGTTGAGCTGGTCGAGCAGTTGATCGATATAGGTGTCCACAGAATTGAATTGGCGTCCAACATCCATGATGCCTTTTCCTCCCAGGTAAGAATTTGCAAGAAATGGAAAACGTGTTTTGGATTTTATATTTTGGCGGCAACGCCGCCAAAATATAAAATCCAAACGGCTTAGTTTAACGGCCAGGAATCCCTTAGTATTTTGATCGTAACTACTTGGCTACAGCAGAGGTCTTCGCCTTGCGCACTTGCCTGAGCAGTTACTTTTGATAAATACAAAAGGATGATTTTTCCCTGACTGGTACCATCATAGCGGAAATAAGGGGGCTGTCAAGAAAATTTACGAAAGAATTTTTGGCGGGTTGTGAAATGTGCTATGCCTTACCCTGAGAACGACTGGCTTGTATAATAGACACTTACATGATTCGATTACCACGTATTTTCCGAACAAGCCCGGCTGTTCCCCTGGAATATCGCCGAAACTTTACACACTTATATTTCGACGTGATCTGGTGGGGGTTAATCAACGGGAGCGTTCTGGTCTTTTTATCCATTTACGCTTCGCGGATCGGCGCTTCGACCTTTCAGATCGGCTTATTGACTGCCTCCCCGGCCATGATCAACCTGGTGTTTACTTTCCCGTTTGGCTCCATGCTCAGGCGGGTGCCAACGGCCAGGGCGAACCTGATCTCGGCAATCGCCAACCGCTTCTTTTATCTGCTGTTGATCCCCTTGCCGGTGCTTTTTCCAAATCCGACCCAGGTCTGGATCATCCTGGTCATTGCCCTGGTCATGAATATCCCCGGCACGATGAACGCGATCGTTTTCAACGCCTTCTTCGCCGAGGCGGTGCCGATCGGCTGGCGCGGGCAGGTGGTCGGCACGCGCAACGCCTTGCTGGCCGTTACGACCATGATCACCTCGCTGGCGGTAGGGCTGATTCTGGAAAAGATGCCTTTTTATAGCGGCTACCAGGTGGTGTTTGCCATCGGTTTCGTCGGCGCAGCCATGAGCGCATTTCACCTGTGGCGGGTGCATTTGCCCGAGTCACCCCTGCCGATCCAGGGTCCCGACCCGAT
Source organism: uncultured Chloroflexia bacterium (assembly GCA_963704755.1). GTDB lineage: Bacteria > Chloroflexota > Anaerolineae > Anaerolineales > Anaerolineaceae > Bellilinea. The sequence continues at coordinate 1,401,666 of OY969938.1, read as the reverse complement.
CACCTCGCAGGTCCGTAAGGACATTAACACCGCAGCCAGGAACTCGTTGAAAGCGGCTTTCCTGCAATCCCTGCGCCTGGATGTTTGTTTAGGCCCGTTCAGCACAGTGCTGTTGATGGTCTTCTTTTACCAGGTAGGCGTGGGGCTGATCAACCCGCTCGCCCCGGTTTACCAGGTGCAGCAGTTGAAACTGGCCGATCTGACGATCAGCCAGGGCGCAGCTTTATACTGGCTGACCTATTTTTTTGCCTCACTGCAAACCCGGCAGTATTCGAGCCGCTGGGGTTTCAAGCGCATGACCGGTTACGGGATGATCGTGGTGACCGGGACCCTGGTGATGTTCACCTTTTCCTTCCATAATTGGATCTACCTGTTACAGCAACTTATCGGCGGGGCCGGATGGGCGCTGGTCAATACCGGGCTGATCAATTATGTGCTCGAAAGTGTGCCGGTGGACGACCGCGCCTCACACCTGGCCTGGTATAACCTGGCGATCAACGCGGCGCTGCTCTTTTGCGGGCTGGTGGCGCCCTTGATCGCGGGCTGGATCGGCATGGTGGCGACCTTGCTGGCCGCGGCGGCCTTGCGCCTGGTAGTAGGCCTGGTGCTGATTGGCAAGCGGGGGAACAGGGCGCCTGTGTAGGGGGAAGAAGACGAGGACATTGGCTGTTAGCTGTTAGCCATTAGCTTTTAGCAAGGGTGGGTGCAGGGCTCATTGAGAAAATTGGCAAATATTAAGTTTTCTGACGTATCAAGCTTGCCCGTAACCCACCATTTTACAACCAGACGGTGGGTTACGGGCAAGCTTGGTATGTTATGCCGATCGGTAATCCGCTCGGGTAATTTTTGAGCCCTGCACCCACTCTACACCTCTTTGCCTTGTCGCCTAGTTGCCTGGTCCCTTTACCTGTAGAATGTAAAACGGTGGGTTACGGGCAAGGTTTGGTATGTCATGCAGATGGATAATCCGCTCGGGTAATATTCGAGCCCTGCACCCACCCTACACCTGCACCTCGTTGCCTTGTCGCCTCGTTGCCTGGTCCCTTCCTAATAGAAATTGTGTGCTATAATAATGGGGTTGTTGTAGATTGCGAATTCAGGATTATTCATGGCCTCTGCTTTCCCATCCCCCGAAATCACCTTATCCGCCATCGAAGCGCGGCGATTGTTCCTGGCGCACCATGCTCTATGGCCGCCGCGCAGCCTGAAGAGTAAACAGGACATTCTGGATTACATCCGGCGGCTCGGCTGCATCCAATATGACCCGATCAACGTGGTGGGGGTCAACCCGCACCTGGTGCTGCAATCGCGCGTAGCCGGTTACCGGCCGCAGGTCCTGGACGAGCTGCTGTACCAGGACCGGGCCTTGTGGGACGGCTGGGATAAGCTCCAATCCATTTATTGTTCCGCGGATTTTCCTTTTTTCGCCCGCCGGCGAGCTACCCTGCACGAAAATTACTGGCATAAGCATCCCGAAGCGGTCGAGGCGCACACGGTCGTGCTGAACGAGATCCGCCAGCATGGCCCGCTTTCCTCGATCGACCTGGAACACGATAAGGTCGTGAAGGGTTTCTGGGGCATGCCCATGCGGATCAGCCGGGCGGCGCTGGAAAACCTGTACAATATGGGCGAAATCGGCATCCACCACCGTACCGGCACGCGGCGTTATTTTGACCTGACCGAGCGACTGCTCCCGGCTGAGGTGGTCAACACGGCGGACCCCTTCAAGACTGACGAGGATTACCTGGATTGGCACGTACAGCGGCGGGTCAGCAGTATTGGGCTGGCTTTCCCAAACATTACCGATACCTGGCTGGGTATTTTGGGCTTGAAGGGTGTCCAGAAGCGCCAATCCTTGCTGCGATTGTGCGAACAGGGCCGCATAAAGCCGGTAGCTGTAGAAAGCGCGCCGGGGAAGAGCTTTTTTGTCCCGGCGGATTTCTACAGCCGGTTCGACGAAATTGCGACCGATCGGGGCGAACCGCAGGCCGCCTTCCTCGCGCCGCTGGATAACCTGATCTGGCAGCGCGACGTGCTGAAGTGGGTGTTCGGCTTTGAGTACACCTGGGAGGTCTATAAGCCGGTCGCGCTGCGCCAGTATGGTTTTTACGTCCTGCCGGTGTTGTACGGTGACCGGATAATCGCCCGCTGTGAGTTCGTCCTGGAGCGCAAGACCGCGACCCTGGTGCTGCAAAACTGGTGGTGGGAGGCCGGCGTTAGCCCCGATGAGGCTATGCTGGCAGCTTTGTGGGTTAGCCTGGCGGAATTTCTGGGTTATTCGGGGATGAAAACGCTGCGGTTGGGTGATGGGCTGGCAGGCGATAAGGTGTTGGCATCGCTGGCTGCACGGGTAGATCGCCGGGGGTAAATCGAGGTTTTGGTGAGCCCGGCGCCCGGTGGCGACCGAGGTCGCGGCAACAAAAACACAAAACCTGGCCTTCGCCAGGTTCTCTTGATGGGTAACTCGGGTTCCCAACCTGAGAAAACACCGGACGGGCATAACTCTGGCTATAGGATCGCACCTTGCCAAGAAGGAGCCCTACGAAGGTGGGGCTTTGTGTTTTTGTAGGTGCAGCTTTAGCTGCCGTTTAAGCAGCGCAGCTCGGGTTTCCAACCCGAGAATGCTTTGGCCGGAACGGCCAGCTACCGGAAAAGAGAGGGGTGTTTTATTATTTTTCGCATGCGAAGCATGCGAAAAATAATAAAACACCCCTAATTTCAGAACTAGCCTGAGTTGTAACCAAAGGTAAATCAATAGAGGAACCTGCCGGGGATTTTTGGCGTCTATGGGGTAGAAATTGACCGGCTTGCTATAATCAGAGAGGACTGCTCAGTGAAAGGAGTGCGATTTGAAAGCCAATATCCGTAATATATTTCTTTTTGGCCTGGTGTTCCTTCTGGGGCTGACCGCCTGCAGCCCGGCTGCAACCGCTTCACCGGCGCAAACGGTGACTCCCGTCGGCCCGGCCGTCCCCATAACGCCAGCTCCCACCCAGACCGGGGAGGATACCGTGAAAACACCTGCCCAACCCGGGGTCGAACTGGTCTCGAACCAGCCCCGCATAACTGATGCAACCGTCTCGCAGGACGACATTCAGCAACTGGTCAGCGATAACACCGCCTTTGCGACGGCGCTTTACCAGCAGTTGCGCGGCCAGGATGGCAACCTGTTCTTTTCACCTTACAGTATTTCACTGGCCCTGGCGATGACCGCCAGCGGCGCCAATAACGATACCGCCACCCAGATGGCGGACACGCTGCACTTCAGCCGGCCTGCCGGCCGGCTGAACCCGGCCTTCAATGCCCTGGACCAGTCCCTGGAGGGCGGCCAGAATAGCTCGACAAAGGGTGGCTTCAAGCTGGATATCGCCAATTCGATCTGGGCTCAGCATGATTTCGATTTCCTGCCGGCCTTTCTGGATACCCTGGCGCAATATTATGGCAGCGGGATCTACCCGGTGGACTTCCAGGATTCTGAGACAGTCCGCCAGCAGATCAACCAGTGGGTGGCCGACCAGACCGCCAACAAAATCCAGGACCTTATTCCGCAAGGGGCAATCGACCCGATGACCCGCCTGGTGCTGGCCAACGCGATCTATTTCAAGGCAGCCTGGCAGTACCCGTTCGATAAGAGCCAGACAGCCCCGGCCGATTTCACCCTAGCCGGCGGCTCGACCATCCAAACGCCGACCATGCACGTCCGCGATTCGCTCACTTACCTGAAGAGCGATGGCTACCAGGCGGTCGAAATGCCCTATGCCGGCGGGAATTACGCCATGATCGCAGTTATGCCGGATGCAGGCAGTCTGGGTTCGTTCGAGCAGTCGCTCACGGCCGACCAGATCCAGAAGATCCGGGATGGCCTGCAACCGGCGGAAGTCACCTTGAGCATGCCCAGCTTCAAGATCGAATCATCCTTCGGCTTGAGCGACACGCTCAAAGCGCTGGGAATGACGGATGCTTTCGACCCATCCGCGGCCGATTTTTCGAAGATGGATGGCCGCCAGGACCTGTACATCAACAATGTCGTTCACAAGGCCTATGTCAATGTGGACGAAGACGGCACCGAAGCGGCTGCTGCGACCGGCGTGGTGGCCGGTCTGACCTCGATGATGGCGAATGAGGTGACCGTCACGCTGGATCACCCGTTCATCTTCATGATCCTGGATAACACCAGCGGGTCGGTTTTGTTCATGGGCCGGATGGAGAATCCGGGAACGAGCAATTAGCGGGTAGCTGTTAGCTGTTGGCGATTAGCTGTTGGCGATTAGCTGTTGGCGATTAGCTGTTGGCGATTAGCGGTTAGCCGTTAGCGGTTAGCTGTTAGCCATTAGCTTTTAGGAAGCAGGCCGGTCTTTTGACCGGCCTGCTTTTTGGTTTAGCTGGAGCATTTCTTAGTGCCCAAGGTGATTATAGACAAGCGTTGCTAGTTTGTTGAAGGCACGCCTGGAAATATCTTTCTTTAGGTAAATCGATGGCATTACCTTCATCCGCGCTCAACGACACCCTCCATTGCAGCTGACCGCTAACGGCCAACCGCTAACGGCCAATCGCTAAAAGCCAACCGCTAACCGCTAACAGCTACTCCCGCCACCCCAGATCGACTTCGAAATTAGGCATTCCGCTGGACGGGTTGCTGCCCAGGATGAACCAGCGGTTGGGTTCGGCGCTGTTCTGGGCAGCCGAAAGGACGACCGTTTCACCTGCCTTGACCTCGTTGTTGTAATTGATTTGCAGCCAGTCCAGGCGGGAATTTTGGTATTGTTCCATCGGGAAGCAGTTGCTGACCCAGTCGATGTAACGGGCGTTGTTGACGTGCCCGATCATGTCGATGTCGCTGTATTCGGCTTTGACGCGGGCGCATTCCTGCAAATTATCCGGCTGGGGAATCTTTTCCAGCAGTTCGTTCACCGCGAAATGGCCTTCGTTCTGAGGTAAATGGTTGGACAGGCGGTCGGGGCGCAGCATGCGGCGCTGGACCGGGTCGATCAGCAGCCAGGCAGAGGTGGCGGCCGCATAAAGCCGGCCTTCGGGAGAAGACAGGCGGAAATCGCGGGTGAAAAAGATCTTTTGCTGGATGCCCCGCGGCCAGGTCTCGATAATAACCGGGTCGGGAATGCTGGGATAGTCGTAGAAATAGATTTTCAGGCGGGTCAGCACCCAGACCATGCCTTGCGCCAGCATGTCAGGATAATCATAGCCCAGGTGACGGGCATGGTTGGTGGCGGCTTCTTCCATCGCCTGGAAATAACTGGTCGGTTTCCAACGGTTATTAAAATCCGTTTCGTAGGCGCGCACGTGTAATTCTTCGCGCCAGATGGGTTTGAATTCCATATTTTCCTCGATGCAGATAATTTTAAGGGGCGTGCAGGCAGGAGAGATATTTTTTTGAAGAGAAAATTCTTATAGTTCTAACCGGCGCTTGCGGATAACCCCGATTTAGTTAACTTGTTGGGAACTATTATACGGCGGAAAGAGGGGAGGGAGAAGGCAACGAGGGGATGAGGCAATAAGGGATGAGGCAACGAGGGGATGAGGCAACGAGGGGATGAGGCAACGAGGGGATGAGGCAACGAGGGGATGAGGCAACGAGGGGATGAGGCAACGAGGGGATGAGGCAACGAGGCGATGAGGCAACGAGGGGATGAGGCAACGAGGCGATGAGGCAACGAGGCGATGAGGCAAAAAGGCAATAAGGTAAGAGGGCAAGGAGGCGATGAGGCGATGAGGGGATGAGGTAAGAAGGCAAGGAGGCGATCAGTCACCACAGTAATCTGGCAGGAAGCTCAATTGGCCAAAGCGATCGGCCCGGTCTCCAGACCGAGGCCGCTCTTATTGGCCGGCCAATAAGAGCGGCCTCGGTCTGGAGACCGGGCCGATCCACTTTAGGGCTTCACTGATTACCTTGTTGCCTTATCCCTTATTGCCTCGTTGCCTGCTCCCCTTCCCCTCACTTCCTCGCAATCGAAAGGGCGTAATCCACCAGCATGCCGGGGATATCCACACCGGTGAGGGGCACGGTGGAATGGAATTCCATGGTGTGGTTGGCCTCGTTGACCAGGTAACCGCGTTCGGGATCTTCGAGAATATCCACGGCGATGACCCCGCCGCCGACCGCCTGGGCCGTGGCGACGCTCAACTGGTCCAGTTCGGGCGTCACCGGGCAGACTTCGGCTTTGCCGCCGCGGGCGGTATTGGTGATCCAGTGTTCGGCCTCACGGTAGATGGCGCACACGGTGTGGTCGCCGATCACAAAACTGCGGATGTCCCGGCTGGGTTTGTGGATGTATTCCTGGATGTAAATCACACTATGCTGCGGGCCGCCCATCACTTCTTTGTGCTCCAGAATGGTCTCGGCCGCGTCCCGGTCGTTGACTTTGGATAACAAACGCCCCCACGACCCCACCAGCGGCTTCAGCACCACCGGGTAGCCGATCTGGTCCATGATTTCCAGGGCAGCGTCCGTCGAAAAGGCCGTCCAGACCTGCGGCTGGGGGATGCCGGCCTGGGCCAGGGCCGTCGTGGTCACCAGTTTGTCCCCGCAGGTGGCCGCGACGCGGGCCGAGTTGACCGTGGGGATGTCCCAGGAGTTGAGCACCTGGGCTGCGTATAGTCCATTGTGATACGACAGGCTGCGGACCAGCACCACGTCGTATTGCAGCCATTCGCCCGGGTTGGTCACGTTGAAAGTGACCCGGCGGTCGTCGATACGGTCATAGTCCACCCCGCGTTTTTCCAGGGCTTCAAAGATCCATTTCTCTTCCACACGTAGTCGAGAAAATAAAACACCGATTTTCATTGAGAATTCCTTGTCCGGCGTCTTGCCGGGAATAAATATGGGTTAGGTAAAGAAAGAATAACCACAGAGAAAAAATAACCACGAAGAAAGATAAACCACGGAGGCACGGACCCTGGCACCGCCCGCCAGGGCAGGTGGAACACGGAGAAGAAAGGGATTAATCTCAGAGCACGGAGAAAAAAGGAATTTAACCACAGAGTACACAGAGTTCACAGAGAAAAGAAAGAGAGGATGAGAAGGTCCTGTTTAAAAGAGCGATGGCCTAAGGTGGATCGGCCCGGTCTCCAGACCGAGGCCGCTCTTCTACGCAAATAAGGAATTGCCTGCGATTCAGGTTTTGCGTTTGGTTGTCGTTGTGAAGGCAGCGTTTTTTGCTGCCAGTGGCAATCTCAACGCTGGCCATTGAGCTATTCGGGTATTGTTGATATTGCTCACCTGCCCAGAACCGCAGGTGCAGGGTCGCACAAACCGCTCGCAACGACAACCAAACGCACGACCCGAATCGCAGCGAACCACTAATTTGCAATGAAGAGCGGCCTCGGTCTGGAGACCGGGCCGATCCGCTGCAGGTCTTTGTCCTTTCGGCCATCAATTTTACTCATTTCTCCTCTTTCTTCTCTGTGGCCTCTGTGTGCTCAGGGATAAACTCTTTTCTTCTCCGTGCCCCACCTGCCCTGGCGGGCGGTGCCAGGGTCCGTGCCTCCGTGGTTAAATTCTTCGTGGTTTATTTCTTATTCATCCAGGTGCCGGAGGATGGCCTGGGTGATTTCGGCCGTGGTGGCCCCGGCGCCGGCTTGACCGGCGGCCAGGCAGATGGAAACCGCGCTTTCGATCCGTTCGGCGGCGGCGTTCATGTTCCAGGCATAACGCGCCAGCAGGGCCGCGCTGAGGATGGCCGCGATCGGGTTAGCGATGCCTTTACCGGCGATATCGGGTGCAGAGCCGTGGACCGGCTCGGCCAGGGCCAGGCCGTCGCCCCAGTTCAGCGAAGGGGCCAGGCCCATCCCGCCACACCAGACCGCGCTTTCGTCCGAAAGGATGTCGCCGAACAGGTTGGTAGTTACAATGACGTCGAAGCGCTCCGGGTTGGCGGCGATTTGATAAGCGGCGTTATCCACCAGCACCTCCTCGATGACCACACCGGCCGACTCTGCGCCGGTCTCGGCGGCCGCCTCACGGACGGTATCGCGGAAAAGCCCATCCGTCACCGGCAGGATGTTGGCTTTGTGGACGATGGTCAGGCGTTTGCGCGGTCGCGAACGGGCCAACTCCAGCGCGCGCAGGCCGATCCGCCGGGAAGCCTGGCGGGTGATGATGCGCTTACCGATGGCCGTGTCGCCTTCCAGGCGCTCACGCCCGGCGTACAATCCCTCGGTATTCTCGCGCACGATGACGAAGTCGATGCCTGTCCGGGGAGAGACCCCCGGCAGACTGCGGACCGGGCGCAGGTTGGCGTACAGGTCCAGCTCCTGGCGCATGGTCAGGATGGCGCTGCGGTAACCCTCGACTTTATGGGAAGGGGAAGAGACCGCCCCGAACAACCCGGCGCCACAGGCGCGTAAAGCCTCCAGGGTTTCGGGTGGGACTGAGACCCCTCTGCGTTGGAAACAATCCCAGCCGGCTTCGGCCTGGATTGTTTCCAACTGGGGGACGGCCATACGCAGCACCTGCACGGCCGCCGGGATGACCTCGTGGCCGATCCCATCTCCCTCGATGACGCACAATTGGGCAGAACTCATTGTTCCCCCGGGAAGCGATGATGTTCGCGTACGTAGGGCACGATCCCGCCGGCTGCCAGGATCTCGCGGGCGAATTCGGGAAATTCGGGCAGAATAAACATTTCGTTCCCGCGGGAGAGTTCGCTTTTGACCAGGTCCAGGCTGATCTCGTCGCCGTCCTGGAGGGCCTCGACCACGTCGGGGGCGGTGATGAGGGGAATACCCAGGTTAAGCGCGTTGCGGAAGAAGATGCGCGCGTATCCGCGGGCAATGATCGCGCCGACCTGGCGCCGTTTGAGCGCCTCGACCGCGTATTCCCGCGAGGAGCCGCAGCCGAAATTGTCCAGGGCGACGATCACGTCGCCTGGGCGGGCGTTTTGGGCAAACTCCGGGCGGGCTTCGATGAAGGCCGCATCGCCGACATCCGCGTCCGGGCGCATGTAAGGCGCGTAGCGCCCGGGCACGATCTGGTCGGTATCCACATCGGATCCAAATTTCCATACTCTAGGCATCGATAACTCCTTTTTATCAGCTAAATGATAATGAAGATTTAGGTAACAGGTTCGGGAAAGGGGGCACAGCGCTAGTTTAACAAGCCAATGGGTTGGTTGGCCGGCGCTTTTTGCCCCCTCCTGGCCTCCCCCAAAATCCAAAGTGCGGATTTTAGGGGAGGAATCTGGCCCTTCCCTCCAAATCGGTTTTTGATTTGGGGGGAAGCGGGGAAGGGGGGCACAGCGCTGGTTTAACAAACCCATGGGCTGTTTGGCCGGCGCTTTTTGCCCTCATTAATTTATTAATGTGCAATATCAGTTTTATGCGCGGGCGTTTTCCACGGCAACCTCAGCCGGGTGGGTGATGACCCCGGTCAGGGCGGTGGCGGCGGCCACTTCAGCGGAGGCCAGGTAGATTTGCGAGGTGGGCGCGCCCATACGGCCACGGAAATTGCGGTTGCCGGTGGACAGGCAGACGTCGTTTTCACCCAGGGTACCCTGGTGGCGGCCCATACAGGCGCCGCAGCCGGGCGAGGTCAGCACGGCGCCGGCTTCGATCAGCTCGGTCAGGGTGCCATCGGCGGCCGCGCGGGCCATCTCGCGGCTGGAGGCGGGGGTAACCAGCATGCGCACACTGCTGGCGACGTGCCGGCCGCGCAGGATATTGGCGGCGGCGCGCATATCTTCGTAGCGCCCGTTGGTACAGGTACCCAGGAAGATCATATCCACATGGGTGCCGGCCACTTCGGGCAGGTCCGCGACGTGGTCGACCGCGTGCGGGATGGAAACCTGTGGGTGTAATTCGTCCAAATCGATGTCCACCGTTCGGGCATAGCTCGCTTCAGGATCGACGAACAGCCAATCCGGTACATCCCAATCGCGGGCAGCTTCCCCGCTGGGCGGTACCAGGCCGACTTTCGCGCCAACCTCGACGGCCATGCTGGCCAGGGTCTGGCGGCCGGGCAGGTCCAGCCAATCCAGGCCGTGATATTCTAGCGCGGCGTAGTTTCCGCCGGCAATGGTCAGGGTCTGGCAAATTTTCAGGGCCAGGTCTTTGGCCCCCACCCATTGGCTAAAGCGGCCATGCACCCGGATGCGGATCGTTTCGGGCACGCGCAGCCAGGTGCGCCCGGTGGCCCACACCAGGGCCACGTCGGTGGAGCCCATGCCAGTGCCGAAGGCGCATACCGAACCATAGCCGGTGGAGTGCGAATCGGAGCCCACCACAATTTTGCCGGGCGCAGCGATACGTTCTTCTACCAGCACCTGGTGACAGATGCCGCGGCCTACGTCGAACAGGCGCACATTGTTCTCCTGGGCGAAGGTACGGACCACTTTCTGCGCATTGGCCGTGCCGACCGTGGAAGGCGGCGAAACGTGGTCGAGGACGAAGACCAGCCGCTCCGGGTGGCGGATCTCGGTCATCCCTAATTCCTGTTGGGCGATTTTAATAATACTGGGAGTCAACGAATTGTGGCTCATCACCACTTCCGGTTCAACGATAACCAGGTCGCCCGGGCGGATCGAGCGGCCGGAGGCATGCGAAAGAATTTGTTCAGAGAGCGTTTGTCCCATTTTGGGAAGTCCTTTCCGGATTGAGTAAGGGGGTAGCGGTTTCGACTACAGTTTCAGCGGTAATGTCAGCGTTCGAGCTGGCCGCGTAGAGCAGCCGGTCAACTTCATCGAGGGTAATGTTGTACTGGTCGGAGAGCTGTTTGATCCGTTCGGTGATACTTTTGATTTCGTCGTCGGTCAGGGGGATGTTCAACTGGTCGGCGCGGTAGCGGATGGCGTTCCAGCCGGTCAGGCGGTGGGCGATGTGGATGTAGCGGGTCAGGCCGAAATCTTCGGGCCGCAGCACTTCGTAGGTTGAGGGGTTGTTGAGCACGGCTTTGGCGTGGATGCCGGCTTTATGGGTGAAGGCCGAGAAACCGGTGATGTAATTGTTGAAAGGGATGTCCACCCCCACCATTTTGGCGATGGTCTGGTCGAGCTCCAGCATCATGGGCAGGTTGTATTTGGATACCAGCCCGGGATCTATGGCGTACAGGCGGGCGACCAGGCCGCCCAGGGGGGTGATGCCGTTGCGTTCGCCGATGCCCAGAATGCTGGTATCGATGTGGGTGGCGCCGGCTTCCAGGGCGGCGAAGGCATTCGCGATGGCGCAGCCGGTGTCATTGTGGCCGTGGAATTCGATATCGGCGTGGACGCGCGAGCGCAGTTCACTGACCAGTTCGTAAATCTGGCGGGGGTTACCGATTCCCACCGTGTCGGCGATGCCGACCCGGTTGACGCCCAGCTTGTCGACGGCTGCGTACACCCGGAAGAGGTCGGCCGGGTCACTGCGCAGGGAATCTTCGGTGCTGAAGCGCATTTCTACGTTGAAATGGCTCAGATATTCCAACACTTCCTGGGCCATTTCGATGATGGTGTCGATGCTCTTGCCATGGCTGAACTCACGCAGATAGGATGAGGTACCGATCACAATATCCACCCCATCCACACCGGTCTCGACGGCCTGGCGCACGTCATTGATATTGCAGCGGGTATGGGTGAGGGTTTTGGCGCGCAGGCCCAGGCCGGCGATGGTTTCGCAGTCACGCGCACTTTGGGTGGAGGCGGCCGGGGTGGTCAGCTCGAGGTATTCCACCCCAAAATCGTCCAGCAGGTGGGCTATTTGAATTTTCTGCTCGGTGGTGAAAAATGCATTGACGAACTGTTCACCCTCGCGCAGTGTAGATTCGATGATCGAAAAATGTTCCAGACTCATGAGACCTCTTTCCTGGCGTTTCCGCCGATATAAATAAAAAACGGGCTTGCCGTTTGATCTGGCAAGCCCGCTGGTACCAACTGATTTCTCTTATTCCAGGCAAGTGCGCTTATCCAGATCTGCATCCGGCATGTGCTTCTTGGCCTTCTTATCGAGATGGGTGGTAATGTTTGCGGAACTGCTGTTTCTGTTCATTATTGCCTTTTGGGAAAAAAAACACCTCACCGGGTCTGGTGAGGTGGCTCAAATTCCAACGTTCGGGTAAGCGCTATTTTCCAGACCACGTGAGTGGTTGGGAGGCCTTCTTACCGAACTTCTTGGAAACGTTTAATTCAACTTGATTGCTAAACATGGGCCTATTGTAGGTAATCTGACGGGATTTGTCAATATGGAAAATATATTTTACTTCGCAAGCAGAAAGAATCCCCCCTTTGCCCCCCTTGTTGAGGCTGTGAAGAACCTCCCGGCCTATATTCGGCGCCATACGATAGCAGGTTTTCAAGAATTCATGCGCGTATTCTGAATGCTTCACGACCTCCAAGGGGGGAATAGCTCGCTGGTCCTTGCCCCCTTGCTAAGTGGGTTGGGGGGATTTATGATTTGGCCTGGAGACCAGTCAATCGGATTACGGGTTTACTTAAAAAGCTCCCTGATTTGAGGCATTTGCGGTCAAAGACTCCGACCGCAAATGCCTCAAATCGGGGGTTCTTACTCGGTAGACTGAACGGTTACCGCCGGCGGATTAATTTTCAGGCGTGTAGGCGGCCGCGGTCATGTCGCCGATAAAGTTGGGAATATTTTGATGTCCCATTGCCGAACGGATGGTTAAAATCTCACCCAGGTGGATCCAATAGTGATAGAGGTTACGTTCCAGCATGGTGCCGATGCTTTCAGGGCGGGGCTGGCCTTTCCACTCCATGTGGCGGGTCAGGTCGGCCAGGGTCAGGGCCTGCAGGAACGTGTTGGCCGCGGCAGTGACTTCGCGCCAGGTGGTCCACATTTCCTCGAACGGGGGTGTGCTGGCGGGCGATCCGGTGCCGACGATGCGGTGCAGGTCGGGGTAAAGCGATTTTCCCTGGGCGATCAGTACCCAGTAAGTCTGTTCCTGAGAGGCCAGGTGGCCAAGGATCCAGCTCAGGCAGTTGAACGGTTCCAGCCGAGACACAGCGTCCGTGGCAGAAACTCCGTCCAGGCTGCGGGCAAATTCACTGCGGGCAAACATCAATTGGTTGACCAATGGGACGGGCATTTTTCCTCACATTCAATATGATGCTCCAGCACACTTGCCAATGAAATTGGCACACCGGCTAGAGCGTTTCGGTTACCTTGTGCAGGCCACGCGGGTGATCCACGTCGATACCGCGGGTGAAGGCCAGGTGCATGGCAAAGATCTGAGCCGGTACGATGGCGGCGATAGGAGAGATGTGTTCCGGCAGGCGTTTGGGCAATGGCAAGGCTATGGTGCTTTGGGCGATGATCTCTGGATTATCGCTGATGACCACAACCTCGGCGCTGCGTTCATTGAGCTGCTGGATAAATTCTTCCAATTCAGGCAACAATACACTGGTGGGGGCGACGACGATCACGGGGAAACCGCGCTCGATGACGGCCATAGGGCCGTGTAAGAAGTCCGCGCTGGAGTACGGCTCGGCGGTAGTATAGGTCAGCTCTTTCAATTTGAGCGAGAGTTCGAAGGCGGTGGCATAGTTCAAGCCACGTCCGATGGTTACGCAGCGCTGCATATACCGGTAGCGTTCGGCAATGCGCTCGATTTCACCCTCGCGTTGCAGGACGGCTGAAATGGCCTCGGGGACCTGCGCAAGTTCGTCCAGGCGGCCTTTATCCCGGCTGAGTATGGCGCTCAAGGCAGCCAGCACGGTCAATTCGGCGGTATAGGTTTTGGTGGCAGCCAGGGAAAATTCCTGGCCGGCCATCAACGGGATGATGTGATCGGCTGTCTCGGCCAGGTCGGAATCGGGGAAGTTGGTGATGGCGGCGGTCGCGACCCCCTGGCGGCGGGCTTCCTCCAGGACGCTGACCAGGTCGGGGCTTTTCCCGCTCTGGCTGATGCCCAGGACCAGGGTCCCCTTGAGGTTGGGCGGCTGGTGATAGATCGAAAACAGGCTGGGAGTGGTCAGGCTGACCAGGATCTGGTTTTCCAGCCCGAGCAGGTATTGGGCATACCGCCCGGCGTTGTCGCTGGTGCCGCGCGCGGCAATGACCACCTGGTGAATATCGTCTTTGCGAATGCGATCAGCCAATTCCTGGATCGGCCGCAGGCCATTGGCAATCAGGTTGCTCACCACTTGCGGTTGTTCGTGGATCTCTTGGTACAGAGAAGTGCCTTCGATGTTCATTGATGCAGCTCCGCTCCCTTATTCGAATTTACTTGCAACTACTCACCCTTCTCTTCTGGCCCTGCCTGGGCAGTCACCTTTACTTTTGCAATTGGACAATATCGATGCCGGCTTTCTGCAAGAACTCCATGGCGATCAGATCGACGTGGTAAGCCTCTTGATAAACCAGGCGGGCAATCCGGGCGTTGATCAAGGTCTTGGTGCAGTTCAAGCAGGGGAAATGCGTGACGTAAAATGTGGCGTCGCGGGTAGTCAGCCCAAACACAGCCGCTTGAACGATCGCATTGACCTCGGCATGGACGGTACGCACGCAATGCCCGTCCACCATCAGATGGCCCACATCCTCACAGTGATCCAGCCCGGCCGGTGAGCCGTTATAGCCGGTTGAGATGATATGTTTTTCGCGGACCAGGACTGAACCCACCATGGCCCGGTCACAGGTACTGCGCAGGGCCACATCTTGGGCTATTTTCATAAAATATGAATCCCAGGAAGGTCGCATGAGAACCTCGCTATGGGTATGAATTCTTACCGGGGAGTGTCTCGGGATGGATCCTCCCCGCTACCCATCTAATTATATCCCGGGCGGCAACACCTCAAATATGGGCTTTACCTCGGAGCGATTGCAGTATGCCTGCTAGGGCCAATTTGGCATGATGCGATTGCTCTGGGCTTTACCCCATCAAAAAATAATAAAAACACCCTCATCCTCTAAGTGGCTGAGTAATTACAAATTATCCGTCGTGCATGCGTCCATGGTAATGGCAGGTGCCTTGCAGGGTGCAATAGTCACAGGGTAAGGTGCTGCCCGTTTCCAGCATTTTGCCCATGCCCAGCACGGCCGAAGAGGATTTTTGGGGCGCAATCATCCAGGCGGGTGTAATTTTGAGCCCAATCAGGGCCGGATCGAGCAAGCGGACGACCTGTGGCTGGCCCTCTTCCACGCTCCAGCCCGCCATTCCAGGGCTAAGGAAGATAGAAAGGTTCCAGTCCGACTGTCTGGCGATCGATTCGAGCCGGTGGTAGATTACCCCGCCCAGGGCGTCCACGGCTGCGTTGGCCAGCCCGTCCAGGGCGATGGCATAAGCGCCATTTCGGCTCATCTCGGCAGAGACGCGCTGCTCCACTTCTCCACCTATGGAATAGACCAGGACGGCGATCTGGTTGGCTTTGATCAGGTGCTGGCGGATGGCGTCACCGGATAGGCTGCCCTGCGGCTGCAAGTTGACCTTGTTATGTGTCCAACCGGACACTTCGAAAGTACGTACGGCCGCCACCGGTTGCAGCATGGGTAAGCCGTCGGCGAAGGCGCGCTCGGCCAGATCTACCAGGCGCGGATGGTGTGAACGCGCGGTTTGAGGGTCGATGCCCTGGCCTTGCAGGACCCAATCCACATCCAGACCGAGCTCAGCCGGGTCGAAGTGCATAATCTGTGTGTCAGTGAAGGTTGGTGTAGTCATCAGGGGGTTACCGGTTCCCAAATAGAGAGTGTGCCATTGCCATCCAGGCTGGCCAGGCTGTGGTCTACCGGAGAAAAGCGTGCGTCGGCTACGCCGCTGGCCTGGACGGGCAAAATGGTTTCCTGATTCATATCGCTGGTGGTGTAGATGGTCACTCCATCGCTGTTACCGGCAGCCAGCAGGCTGTCGTCGGTCGAGAAATCCAGCGAATAGACCGGGGCGCTGACTTGCATGGCCAGCAGCTTTTCGCCAGTATCGGGGTCCCAGACGAAAAGGGCCGGGACGAAATCTTCGCCAATGGTACCGGCGGCTGAGGTAACCAGTAAGCGCTGATTATGGGCGGTTGCCAGGGTATTGACAAAATCTTCATGGCCGATGGAGGCCGCCAATTGTCCGCTGGCAATATCCTGCAATTGGACCGTCCCACGGGCCAGCCAGACCAGGTCCACGGCGTTGGCGGCAAACTGGACGCTGTACACGGGTGCGGCGGTCTCGAAGCCGGTCAGCTCTTTGTCGAGCACGCCGGTAGACGAATCGAAAATGCTGCCTTTCCAGTTATCCATTGCCGCTGTGACGAATAAGCTGCCGTTGGGGGAGAAAGACGCCCCGTTAAATACCGAACCGGTGTTGTAAGAATGTTGCTGACCGGTGGTCACATCCAGCAGGGTCACGTTCTGCTGATCGGTAGTGGTCAGCAAAGTTTTACCGTCTGAAGAAAAGTCCAGAATAATGTTGGGCACGGTACTGGTGGCCAAAACCGTCAAGGTTTGCGCATCCAGAAGGGTCACCTGGTTATCCGAAAGGACGGCCAGGGATTTACCGTCGCTGGCCCACACAATCCGGCGAGAACCGGGCAGCGAAATCTGGCGGGTTACCTGGTACAGTCCCTTTTGGTCGGTGATGGCCGGCGTTCCGCCCGCCTGGACTTCTTGGGTGGGTTGTGGAGCGGTCGGCGCCAGGGTGGGGGCATGGGTGGGGACTGTCGTAGGCGGCATTACGGTGGGTACAGAGGTGTTCGTGAATTCAACCTTGGGGCTGGGTAATGCGGTCGGTTGAGCCGTTGGCGTTGGTTGAGCGCAGGCAGCGAGTGCAACAATAAGGCACAATCCGATCAGAAGCTGGGGTATCTTTTTCATCATATCCTCATCCAACGATCACAATTGGTATTAGTATACCGTGATTTCTGGGCGAGAGGGTTTGTGAGACCACAAAAAAGCTCCACTTTCTACGGAAAGCGACTCTTCAGGTTGAAAATAAGGCAACTGTGCAGCCCAATCCTGATCAGGCTTTTCCTACTCGCCTGGCTATTCTTTTTACGGAGATGGTATACTTACATTATTCGATTGCATGAACCGTACCGACTTCACTCCAAGCGGGTTTTTCATTTTTTCTTAACCCCACCAGGTGGGAATTAACCTCTATGAAGCTCATCGTTCAGATTCCTTGTTATAACGAGGCCGAAACCTTATCGGGAACCGTCAAACAGATCCCACGGCGCCTGCCCGGGTTGGACCGGGTGGAAATTTTGGTAATTAATGATGGCAGCCAGGATAAAACGGTGGATGTTGCCTGGGAATGTGGGGTCGACCACGTGGTCAACCTGCCGCACCATTCCGGCTTGGCGAGCGCTTATGCCGCCGGCCTGGACGCCTGCACCCGCCTGGGTGCGGACATCATCGTCAATACCGACGCGGATAATCAGTATTCTGCCGAGGATATCTATAAATTGGTCGGGCCGATCCTGCACGGCGAGGCCGAGCTGGTCATTGGCGACCGGGGTGTGGCGACTCTCAAGGAATTTTCGCCGTTCAAACGGCGTCTGCAAACCCTGGGCAGCCGGGTAGTCACACAGGCAGCCGGCTTCGAAATCCCGGACGCAACCAGCGGCTTCCGCGCCCTGACCCGGGAAGTGGCCTTGCGGACGGTGGTGCTGAGCCATTATTCTTATACCCTGGAGACACTGATCCAGGCCGGCGACCAACGTACCCAGGTCAAATTCGTGCCGGTGAGCACCAATCCGCCCTCACGGCCTTCCCGCCTGATGCGCGGCATGTGGGACTACCTGACCCATTCCACCGTTACGATTATCCGCGCCTATACCCTATACCGGCCGCTGCGCTTGTTCGTCATGATCGGCGCCGGGCTGGTGCTTTTGGGAGTCCTTGGCGTGCTGCGTTTCCTGATCTACTTCGCCGTAGGAGCCGGCAACGGGCACATCCAATCGCTGATCATCTCCGCCGTGGTGCTGATCGTGGGATTCCAGACCTGGCTCATCGGCCTGGTAGCCGATTTGATCGGGTTTAACAGGAAACTGCTGGAGGAGATTTTGTATCGGATGAGGAAGGGGTAAGGGGGGAAAGTAATTTAAAAACGGCTTTAACTTTTTCTACCTCAAAGTTGAATACGATTAGGCAACATCATTGATTTTATATTTTGGAAAATATTTTGGTGAAATATAGATCCGTAGCTTCTTTGTAATTATAGCTTTCTATTATTTTAATATAAAAGAAAGGAATAGTCCCACATTTATGAATGTTTTAGCCAGTAATCCCAATATTTTTGCAGTAACTGTAAATTGGAAAAAGCCAGATGATACCATTGATTGTATTTCTTCATTAAAAGTGTCAAAATGAAATTTCATTTTCCAAAATTGTAGTAGTCGACAATGGTTCAATGGATACTTCAATTAAAAAAATAGTTGCCAAACATCCTGATATAGAAATTATTGCGCTTGAGAAAAATTTGGGTTTCGCTGGAGGATTTAATATTGGAATAAAGTATTGTATAAATTGTGGGGCAGAATTTATATTTATTATAAATAATGATACTGTTTGTGATCCTGATATGCTAATTAATTTATTCCTGCCTTTAAAAAATTGCCGCTGCATAACTGGACCAGAAATTTGTTACTTCGATAAAAAAGAGAAAATCTGGTCAATGGGCGGGGATTTAAATAAAATCACACTTGAAGTAAAAAAGAGCTCAAAAAAGGTATTTATGAATGAAACTATAATTAAACGAGATTTTCTTACCGCCTGTGCCCTCCTAATTCCTAAAGAAGTCTTTGGTAGTATTGGCCTATTTGATGAGCATTTTTTTTTATATTATGAAGACCGTGACTTTGGTATGAGGCTTAATAAAGCTGAAATACCCCAATATTTAGTTCCTAAGGCAATAATTTGGCATAAAGTAAGTGTTTCTAGCGATGGATCGGATTCTGAAAACGAACGTTATTGGATGGCGCGGTCCAGCGTTGTTTTTTTTAAGCGATATGCAAAGAAATTTCAAATTCCAATAATCTTTTTCTGGAGATTTTGCAGTGCATTAAAAACGAGTTATCGTCTTTTATTTAGAAACCGGATATTATCCTTTAAAGCTTATTGGCGTGGATTGAAGGATGGAATATTTTTTAAAGAGTGATTATGAAAATTTTGATGGTCTGTTATAACAAGGTCTATAAAGGGTCTTATTGGCGTGCGTTTAATTTTTCAAAATCTTTAGCCCGAAAAGGGCACGAGGTTTATTTAATTGCTACTTCAGAGAAAAACAAAATATCTCTAGAAGAGAAAAGAATTGATAATGTTCAGATAGTCCTTATGCCCGATTTACTTTTTGGTTCGTTGAGATCAGGCTGGGATTTATATAATGTTGTTCGCAGAATACTATGGATGCGTGGGAAAAAGTTTGACTTAATTCATGGATTTGACACCCGACCTACAGTCATTATTCCGATACTTTGGGCTAGAAAACGGATAAAACACATTTTTCTGGATTGGGCAGATTGGCTTGGTAAAGGTGGGTCAATCGAAGAACGAGTTAATCCGTTAGTGAAATTATTATTAAGGCCTATTGAAACATTCTTTGAAAATAAATTTCGTCTTATTCCTGAAGGGACTACAGTAATTTGCAATTGTTTATACGAAAGAGCTATTGCTTTAGGTGTGGATCAGATGCGAATAAAAAGAATTGTTAATGGCTCAGATTTAGAAAATTTTTATCCGGTTCCGATAGATCAAGCCAGAAAAAACGAGCATCTTAATTCATTTAATCATATTGTGGGTTATTTAGGAACAATCTTTTACAAAGATGCTCTCCTAATGATCGATACAATTAACGAGGTGCATAAAACAAACCCTAAAATCCTGTTTCTTATAATTGGATATTTCCCGTTTGATATAAAAAAATTAATTGCAAATTCGGAATTTGTAATAATGACAGGCGCTCTTCCAATTGGTCGAGTAAATTATCTCCTTAATGCGTGTGATATTTTATGGTTGCCATTAACAAACTCTATAGCAAACCAAGGAAGGCTTCCTTTAAAATTGACAGATTATTTGGCTATTGGAAAGCCAATCATAAGTTCAGATGTGGGAGATATATCATTAGTTTTTTCTCACGAGAATATTGGCATATTATGTGAACCGGATTTTCGCGAGCATGCAAGGAATATCCTTGCTCTCTTAAGCAATGAGGGATTACGCAAAATTATGGGTGGAAATGCCAGGTATATAGCAGAGACCCAGTATAATTGGGAAAAAAGAGCCAATGAGTTAGAAGTATTTTATGATCATCTTATTAAGGATTAAAAGGTAATTCTTTGGAGAAAGTAAACCAATGCATATTGTGCGGAAGCGCTACTTTCGCCTTAGTATTTAGCGGTCAAGATATGTTGCATAAACTAGGGGGAGAATTTCGGCTAGTTCAGTGTCAACAATGTGGCCTTTATTTTCTTGAAACGCGCCCAAATGGAAAAGAACTGGAATTGTATTATCCAGACAACTATTTGGCTTTTCAAAAAATAAACTCGGACGAAAGTAAATTTCAAAAGATTGATAAAAGCTTTGCTATAACGAAAAAGTATTTTGCGGTCATGGATAAGGTGCGCTTTCCTGGAAGAATTCTTGATGTTGGGTGTGCTACTGGTTTATTGCTCAGGAGATTTAAAGAAAAGGGATGGGAAGCTTTTGGAGTTGAAACTTCCGAAATTGCTTCGAAGTACGCGAATGAGACATTAGGATTAAGTGTAAGAAATGTTGATTTATTGGAATCAAATTTTGAAGATAATTTTTTTGATGTTGTAACTTATTGGGATGTATTAGAGCATTTAAAAGATCCGCTCTCCTCTATAACGGAAACTAAAAGGATTCTTTAAACCAGGCGGGTGGTTAATATTAAATATTCCTAATCCGGATTCTTTGGACTCCAGAATTTTTGGCAAGTATTGGGCAGGATGGGATGTTCCCCGGCACTTTTTTCTTTTCTCGCGTTCTACTATCAGAAAACTAATTCGTAAAGAGGATTTTGAATATAAGGGCATTAAAAGCTTTACCGGAAATTTTGGGGGAGTAGTTATTTCGCTTAAATTTATTTATTCTGATATGGAAAGCAACAATTTTCTTTATAAAATTCTTGAAAGATTTACAAATTCCATGTTTTTCAGAATAGTACTTTTTCCGATAAATTATGTATTGGGAAAATTAAATAAAAGCTCATACATGACTTTGTTTTTTCAAAAAAAGTGAGCATCTCATGCTTAAGAATATAAAGAATTCGCTATTCGTAAAGATTCTAGGAATTTCTATTAGCGTTCTTATAATGGCTTACATTTGTTTTCAAGCATGGAATGGATTTAAGGATGTATTATCTTCGAAAGAAGAAATCAACTGGGTTTATCTGTTACTAACTATCCCTATATATATTATCGTAACTATCAATTCTGGCATTTTGTGGGCAATTATTGCGAAGATTTTTAATATCCCTGGAGAATTCCACTCGCATCTCATTATTTACTTGAGTACATTGGCAGGGAGAAGACTTCCAGGGCCATATATGAACGTGGTAGGGAGAATGGCATTATATAAGAGAAGCGGAGTAGATGTAAAAACCTCAGGTTTCGCAAGTGGAATAGAAATATTGATGGTTGTTTGGACTGGGGTTCAGGTAATTCTTATTAGCGGAATACTGATTTTTTTCACAAAGAACACCCAGTATATACTCTTGATTATCGGGTTGTTATTGCTAAGTGTGTTATTCCACCCTAAAATAATTCAATTTCTATACGGGAAAATTTGTAAAACAGATCAGCTTTTAAATGTTACTCCAGCACAAATTATACTTTTGTGGGCTGGTTATATTATTCAATGGATTTTAGGAACGGGCTTTCAATTAGTTATTTTAAAAAGCATCTTGAATATCGATATAAGTTTTTTCTTCCGAATGATGAACGCCTGGGCGGTGAGCGGTGTGTCGGGGGTAGTAATAGGAATATTGCCTTCTGGTTTAGGAGTAAGCGACGCTTCTTTGAGTGTTGTTTTAGCGCAATCGATTCCTCTTGCAACTGCTAGTTTGTTAGCGCTGCTATCCAGGTTGTTATTCACAGTTTATGATTTGTTGATGTCATTAAGTGTAATAGTCTTATTTAGGTATATTAACCCAAAAGAATTATTGATGAAAGCGAACTAATTCCTTATCCTTACATTAGTTATTAAAAGCCGCTAAAAATCAAAGGAGAATGCACAATGAAAAGGGGAATTAATCTCTTTGTAGTCATGGTATTAATTATTTTGGCAGGAATATGGGTTTCTCCTGCTAAAGCCGCGCCGGTGTCCTATACATCGACATTTCAAATCATAAACCTTAAGTCATCAGCGACCACTATCCATGTTGCATTCCTTGATTCAACCGGAACCGAGGTTCATTCAATTGATACTTCAATTGCAGCAAATGATAGTATTACTGTAACTGTTGCAAACGAATCGATTTCAGGAAGTTTTGACGGTTCAGTAGTTGTTTCGGCGAATGGCAGAATTGCTTCTAGTTCTAATCTGGAAGGCGTTGGTTCATCTGGCTCTGCTATGGCATATGCGAGTTATGTAGCTTTTTCGACAGGAAGTTCTTCGGCATATTTGCCGTTGCTAATGAAAAATAACTATCAGTACAACACCTTTGTGACTGTGCAAAACCTTGGCACTTCTGCGACTAACTTAACGGCTACATATAGCGATGGCCATACGGTAACCTTTAACGGGTTGCAGCCAGGTGCATCTCACAAATTTGACCAATCTACCGAAACGCATTCTGCAACTGTATTCTCGGGTGTAGTGAGTTCGTCTGGCAGTGTTCCGATTGGTGCGGTGATTGCAGAGGTTGGGCCAGATACACTATTTACCTACAGTAGCTTTTCTGAAGGCGCCACGGATGTTGTAATGCCATTGATTAACGAAAATAATTATGGCTATTTTACGAGCGCAACAATCCAAAATTTGGGATCTGTATCTACTCAGGTAGAGGTAACCTACACAGCTTCGCTAGCAGGGACAGGTTGTAAAGAAGTGAGAACCATTCCGGCTGGCAAGTCAACTATCTTTGCACAGCACGTATTTACTCCATCGAAAGATGCATCAACTTTTGTCAGTACAACTTGCACGCAAGGTGCAACCTTCGTTGGTACCGGCGTGATAACGGCAAATAGTGCAAGCGTTCCCTTAGCTGCAGTTGTTAATCAACTTAATTCAGCAGCGAAGAAAGGGGAAGCATACGATGCATTTGGTTCCAATGCAGGTACCGAAAAAGTTGTATTTCCGCTAATTATGGATCGGAACTACGACTTTTTCACTAGTTGGAGTATCGCTAACCTGGGCACAGCGGCTATTCCTGCCAATGCAATCTCCTGTGAAGTGAAGGGTAAAGACATTAATGGAACCAGTGTCGATAAAATTTTGAAAAACCCTTCGTCCATTGCTCCGGGAGCAGGGTGGACATTAAACCATCAAGGCGTAATTGCTAATCGGTTTGTTGGTGGCGCAATTTGTACAGGACCAAGTGGTTCTCAAATGGTAGGAACGGTGAATGAACTTCAGAACTCATCGATAGATTCTCTATTGGTGTATGAAGGTTTCAACGTAACCCCATAACATTTTCTGGAACCAATACGCTAAAATAGTAGGACCTCTCGGTCCTACTATTTTATGTAAGTGGAGGAATAGATGAAAAAAATCCTTGTATTCATTTTGTTTATTTTTTTGATTATTCTTGGCAGCGGTTGTAATAAATCTGTGCAATCAAGTGAAAATGAAAAATCTATCCTTTCATCCATACCTACTCCTGTAACTGGAACAGGGGTGGTTTATGGTGAAGTGAATATAAAAAATCCTCCTCTTGAATCGATATTATTTCTCACAAAAAATTTATCAGAAGGCCAAACGGATATTCCTGCCGCTTTGGCGTTTTCATATAATCACGATCCTCGGGCGTTACAAAACGAAAACGGAGAATTTGTGTTTTCGGATGTCCCCCCTGGCGAATACGCTTTGGTATTTTGGAGTGTAGATGGTATCAAGGTAGTTCCATCTACTTCAAACAAGAACACATTTCTGCTAATTGAGGTAATAGAGGGGAGCCAATTGAATTTGGGAAAAATTGATGAACCCTGATTTCATTGAAAAATTTATCTCCTTTTTATCGAATATTCACAGATACATTTGATTTTAATTTGTGACAATTATCGCATTTTCGACTTGATAATATATATAACCTATTCTTCGTCTGGCGAAATTGCTTTTTCTACCACAGAAACGAAATCATCCCAGGTGGATAGCGGGACTTTTTCGTTAGAGCTTCCTAAATTTTCTTTCTTAAGCAAATCCTGGTACTTCTCTTCAATTGCACCCGAGAAGGCGGATGTATTTAATGGATCGATTATGACGCAATTTTCCGGGCTTGATTTCATCCATGGATCGGTCGCAATAATTTCGCTGACCATAATGGGTAAATTAAAAGCTAAAGCGATCTTGATCGCTCCGCTTTGTGTACCGTTAATATATGGAGCGATAAATAGATCTGCCGCCGTAAAATATATTGATATTTCTTCGTTTGGTATGTATCGATTATCTATCAAAACTTCTTGGTTTATTTTAAGTTCTTTGATGAGTTCACGATATTCGGCTTCGTTTTCCCAGAATTCGCCAGCAATCAGCAATTTAATTGGTAAGCCTTGGTGAGTTAATTTAGCGACTACGTCCAGCAAATATTTGAGACCTTTGTATGGCCTGACTATTCCAAAAAACAATAAAACAAAATCGTTTTCGTTCAGGCGAAAGTGCTTTCTGGCTGTTGGCCGATCAATTTTCTCGATATTGAATTGATCATAAATTGGATGGGGGCTGTAATAAATATTTTTTGAGCTTATTAAATCATTCAAGGAGCTGACTTGCGAAGGTGATTGGGCAATATAGCTTTTGGCGGGTCTTAATGCTAACTTTGTTAGAAATCTGTCAAACGGGCTTGCTTCATGAGGTGTTACATTATGAACAACGTAAGCTAAGGGAATTTTCCATTTGGATAGACAATATCCTAAAGCCCAATTCATCGGTGCGAAAAATGTTGTCCACCACTGATTTATTACCAGGTCTGGCAATGATTTTTTAATTAATTTGCATGTGGTTATCCAGGAAAATGGATTTAACGGGTTCAAGATAAAACTAGCTTGAATTTCGAAGGTAACCCGACTTTGGTCTTTATCTGATTTTCCCGGATAAAGAAACTTGGGATACATTTTTTTATATGAGATTATGGTTGTCTCATGGCCCTTTTTTTTCAGTTCTTTCCCCAACTGGGTTGTAAAATGCGCAATTCCCCCACGATAAGGATACACTGGTCCGATGAGTACAATTTTCATATCCTGATATTTTAACCGCATATCAATTTTTCTGCTCTTTCCTTTCCCGGCACAAACCTTGCATCCCTTTTCATATCCGTTTTCTCTTAGGAGCAAGGTATGAAGAAGGGTTTGATCGGGCTCATTTTGGTGGGGATTCTCCTGGCCGGCTGCCGGGTTGTCCCGGATAGCGGCAGTGGGCCGTGGATCCGGGTGGTGGTTTTGCCGTCGGCGACGCCGGTTGTCGTCGAGGCGGCACCGCTGCAAAAGAGTTCCGTTGGCTGAAACGCCTTTGCCAACCGCTGCCGCGAGCCAACCCGCACCTTCTGCCACGCCGGTTCCCGGCCAAACGGCATCCGTGGGAATCACGATCCTGAATACGACCGAGCCGGCTTATGTGCCGACCATGTTTGCTTCTTTGGTGCCCAATCCGGCCGCGGCGCAGCCGACCGAAGATAAGTCGGTCAACGCAGTCGTCCCAACCCCCACAGCCACGCCGGCTTTGCATTA
This sequence comes from uncultured Chloroflexia bacterium, assembly GCA_963704755.1. Lineage (GTDB taxonomy): Bacteria > Chloroflexota > Anaerolineae > Anaerolineales > Anaerolineaceae > Bellilinea. The sequence continues at coordinate 1,375,906 of OY969938.1, read as the reverse complement.
CGATGTCCAAACCGGCGCACCGATGTTGGCCAGGGCCTTTCTGCACACCGATGAAGGCTGTAACTGGCTGGGTATTGCCGGCCAGTTCTTCAACGCCGGCGGTGATCCGGTCCAAAACGTGCTGGTAGCCGTGGTGGGCAATGTGGCCGGCCAGTCGGTGCAGGGGCTGGGGTATACCGGCCTGGTCGATGGCTACGGCCCGGGTGGATACGAGATCAAGCTGACCAGCACGGTAGGCCCAGGTATTTTTTGGCTGCAAGCCTACGATCAGCAAGGGAACCCTATTACAGATATTTTCAATTTTCAAATTACACCGGATTGTGAAGATAACCTGGCTTTGGTCAATTTTCGCCAAACCTCCGGTATGTTCACCATCGATTTGCCGGCCGTGGTAAATCATTGATTCCGCAGAAGTGAGTCGCGCTCGGACAGCAAGCACCGTTTAGGCAGATCGACGGACGGACGCAAGAATTTATACGAAGCCTCGGGATTGCCTCGAGGCTTTTTGCAAGCCACACACCCGGCAAACAAAATAATAAAAAACGTATTTACCCAGGCTCACGTTAAAAAGTTTCCGAAATTCAGGTATATGCGAGGGCCAAGCCTTTGCATATACCTGAATTTCGGAGATCTAACTTATTGGGCTGAACAATTTCAAATCTTTAAATAAATTCACGCGTATTTTACGGCTGGTAAATCAAATCTGAATAAGTGCTTCCTATAATTTTGATCATTCAGGACGATAACCCCCCCCTCAAATTTCCACAAAAATAAATTAAAAAGGAGTTGAAAATTATGGTTGATAGCATTTCCGGTTTGGGTTCTATGAGTGGGATGATGTCCAGCATGCAGTCTGCGACGCTGACCGACGATCAGAAATCGACGATCAGTGACATTTTGTCGCAGTACGATCCGGATAACATCACGGCTGATGACGCTAAATCGATCTTCGAGCAGTTCCGCGATGCGGGCATTCGCCCCTCCAAGGGGATGAAGGAAGCGATTACCGACGCAGGTTTCGATGCGGACGAATTACGCTCCCTGGGCATGCCCGATCAGCCTCCACAGGGCGCCGGTGGTCCACCGCCATCTTCGTCTTCCTCTTCATCTTCGTCAGGTGTAAACGTCTCGGCCTTACAATCGTTGCAATCTATTCTCGACCAGTATGACCTGTCCAGCCTGTCGTCCGATCAGGAAACAAACCTGATCTCGCAGTTGACGAACGCAGGGTTGATGCAATCGGGTAACATGATCGATATCAGCGCCTGATCGTTTTTTGGGACGCATTATTAATTGGTTTCAAATGGGGATTTGCCCTCCAGCCAGGGCAAATCCCCATTGTCGTTTTGGGTGGAAATTGTTAATAACCGGTTCGTCCGGGGTGATCCGCCGCTGATCTCTCCTGCATTAAAACTGATTTAATGAAGTGTTAACTCTACTGCGCTGCTCTGCGCTCCTCCTGCCGGGTTATCGCCCTTGACCGATTCGCCGGGCAAGTTTATAATTCAACAATTGAATTATGGATCCTTATGAGCGATACACCTGACTATAATCGCGATCTAATTATCCTGGAAAGAATTGAACAGAACCCGGATGCTACCCAGGCATCGCTGGCGGCCCAACTTGGGGTTGCGGTTGGCACGGTAAACTGGCATCTGAAGCGGTTGATTGCCAAAGGGTATATCAAAGTGCGGCGTGTCGAACGCCGCAAATTGCGTTATATTATCACTCCCGATGGGCTGACCCTGCGCGCTCATCTAACGGTTGAGTATATCCAAAACCAGTTTCACCTGTATCGGTTGATTCGCACGCGGATGCAGACGGTCCTTGATGACCTGGAAAAATCGGGCATCGAGGAAATTCGCCTGGATGGCGACGGTGGGGATGTGGCGGAGGTCTGCAAGCTGACTTGTCTGGAAAACGGCGTAGCGATCGTCGAAAACGATGCGGCGCCGCTGGTGGTTATCCATGGGTTAAAAGTTTTCATCGCACCGGAGGAACAGGAATGATGATGGACACAATTGATTTCTGGAAAAACCGAAAGGTTTGTGTTACCGGGGGGGCAGGCTTCCTGGGCTCTTTTGTTACTGCCAAGCTGAAGGAACGCGGCGCTAAGGAAATCTTTATCCCGAAATTTGAGGAATACAACCTGATCTTGCCTGAAGATGTGGATAGGATGCTGGAAGATTCGCAGCCAGATGTAATTATCCACCTGGCGGCTCATGTTGGAGGCATTGGGGCAAATCGCACCCATCCGGCCGAATTTTTCTACGATAACCTGATGATGGGCGTTCAATTGATGCACCAGGCCTGGAAGCGCAAAATTGAAAAATTCGTTGCCATCGGCACGGTGTGCGCCTATCCCAAGTTCACTCCGGTACCGTTTCGCGAAGAAGAGTTGTGGAATGGCTACCCCGAAGAGACCAATGCCCCGTACGGGCTGGCCAAGAAAATGCTCCTGGTGCAGTCACAGGCTTATCGCCAGCAGTATGGCTATAATTCCATTTTCTTGCTGCCGGTCAATTTGTACGGTCCCGGGGATAACTTCAATCCGGAATTGTCGCACGTCATCCCGGCCCTGATCCGGAAATGCCTGGAGGCCCAAGAGGACCAGGCCAGCTCGATCGAGGTATGGGGAGATGGCTCGCCCACACGCGAATTCCTGTACGTCGAGGATGCGGCCGAAGGCATTGTCCTGGCGGCTGAACGGTATAACGACTCTCAACCGGTCAACCTGGGCTCGGGCAAAGAGATCAGCATCAAGAGACTGGCCGGGTTGATCCAGCGGCTGACCGGTTTTGAAGGGGAGATGGTGTTCGACACGTCCAAGCCCAACGGGCAGCCGCGTCGGGCATTGGATACCTCTCGGGCGGAAGCGTTGTTCGGCTTCCGTGCCCAAACTGACTTCGAAGAGGGCCTGCGCAAGACCATTGATTGGTACCGTGTGGCCCGCGCCCACGCCTGACCAAACTGTAGGAGCAATTAATGGCTGTTCGCGCAGAATCAAACATCACCCTTATCCGCCCATCTCGTGGGTGGTTATCTGTTAACCTGCGCGACCTGTGGAAATATCGCGAACTGATTTATTTCCTTACCTGGCGAGACATCAAAGTTCGTTATAAGCAGGCCGTTCTGGGTATTGGTTGGGCCATTTTACAGCCGGTTTTCAGCATGGTCATTTTTACAGTGATCTTCAATAAACTGTTGAATGTCCAACCTGATCCAGGTATCCCGGCTGATCTGTATCCAATTTTTAGTTTTGCCGGTTTGCTGCCCTGGCAGTTTTTTCAGTCTGCTGCGCAGCGGGCCAGCATCAGCCTGGTGACCAACGCCAACTTGCTCACCAAGGTGTATTTCCCCCGGCTGATTATCCCTATCGCGGCGGTCGCGGCCGGTTTGGTGGACTTCGTGTTCTCCTTTTTCGTCATGGTGGCACTGATCATCTTTTACAAGATGCCGATCAGCATCCATTTGATATGGCTGCCGGTCTTTTTGCTCCTGGCATTGTTGACCGCCCTGGCGATTGGTTTGTGGCTTTCGGCGTTAAACGTCCAGTACCGCGACGTGCAGCAAATGGTGCCGTTCGTGCTGACGGCCTGGATGTACATTTCCCCGGTGGTTTATTCGGCCAGTGTGATCAATACCGGCAAGATCTGGCAGTGGATCTACGCGCTCAACCCGATGGTTGGTGTGATCCAGGGCTTCCGCTGGGCTATTTTGGGCACTAATCCGCCCGGCGCTACAACCCTGGTTTCGGTTGGCGTGGTCCTGGTCCTGTTTGTATCCGGTTTGTTCTATTTCCGCCGGATGGAGCGCATCTTTGCGGATATGATATGAGCGATATTGCCCTACGGGTCTCGAATATAGGAAAACAATATCGAATCGGTGCGCTCTACGAGCAGCGTTACCATACCTTGCGGGATAACATTGCCGGGATATTCCACGGCGGCGACCATCACTCGAAAGCTGACCATATTTGGGCGCTGCGCAATGTTTCCTTCGATGTCCAGCAAGGCCAGGTCCTTGGCGTGATTGGCCGGAACGGTGCCGGTAAAAGTACTTTGTTGAAGTTGCTTTCCCGCATTACCGAACCGACCGAAGGGGAGGCGGAAATCCATGGCAGGGTTGGATCGCTGCTGGAAGTTGGCACCGGGTTTCACCCGGAATTGACCGGCCGTGAGAATATTTACCTCAATGGAGCCATTTTGGGGATGAAGCGCACCGAGATCGAGCGAAAGTTCGACGAAATTGTCGCTTTTTCTGAGGTGGAACAGTTCATCGATACCCCGGTCAAACGCTATTCCAGCGGCATGTACCTGCGTCTGGCTTTTTCAGTGGCTGCCCACCTGGAACCGGAAATTCTGGTGGTGGACGAGGTGCTAGCGGTCGGCGATGCGGAATTCCAGCGCAAATGCCTGGGCAAAATGGGCGATGTGGCTCGCGAAGGCCGCACGGTAATGTTCGTCAGCCATAATATGTCGGCGGTTTTACGCCTGACCAACGAGGCCCTGGTGATCGATAAAGGTACCATGGTCCTGCGCGCGCCGACGCCCCAGGCAGTCGATTTTTACCTTTCGCAAGGTTTTGCCCAAGAGGGTCAACGGACCTGGGATGCAGACGAAGTGCCCGCCAGCGCTTATCCTTTCCAACCCCTGGCTGTGCGTGTTTTGAACGGGCAGGGCAAGGTAATGGATACGATCCGGTCGATCGAAGATAACTACATGGAAATCGAATACCGGGTCAATGCACCCATCGCCGGGCTGCGCGTCGGAGTTTATTTGATGAGTACCCGTGGCGAATACGTTTTTACGTCTTTCGATACCGACGAGCCGTGTATTTATGAGAAAATGGCCGTGCGCCAACCCGGCCATTACATTAGCCGCTGCAGCCTACCGGCAAACCTGCTCAATGAAGGCCGGTTCGTCATTGGTATTAATGCCAGCTCATATCGCATAAAACGCTATTTCCAGGATGAGCAGGCATTGGTCTTTACCGTGGACCCGGCCGGTGCGCCGGGGATGCAATGGCCCGAACCGCGCCTGGGAGCGGTAAGGCCGCGATTGGATTGGAAAATAGAGGCAATTTAACATGGCACCCTCGGGAAAAGAAGCAATAAAGCGAATGTTGGGAGGGATCCCATTTACAGCAGAATTATATTATCTGGCCCGCCAGCGGAATAAGCCACTGCGCAGCCGGTTTTCTTTGCGTAACTTACAGGAAGAGCTGCCGGAAATTTCCCGGCAGGCCGTCGAGATTGCCAAGGACGCGCCTGAGGGCAAGAAAGTATTTGTTTTTGCCACGCTGCATTATTGGATCGAGCACGCCGCTCTTCTTTCAGCCGCATTAGGTGCCCAGGGACATAAGGTGATCCTGGGCTATTTGCCATACGCTGACTGGCAGAGCGAGATCAACCGCTTCGATCTGCGCCGGCAAAACGCCTACGCCCGCCGTGTGCTCGAACTTGGCCGGCCGGCTTTCGATTCGATTTCTTTTTTGAGTGTCCGCGCCCCTTATATTCCATTACCCAAAGAACTCGTCCAGGCTGTCCAGGAAGTATCCACTTACGATACCCAATACACCTTGCAGAAGGAAGATTTCGATCCGGAGGATGCGGTCTATAAATTGCGGCTCAACCGCAACCGGGATATCGCCCAATCTACCCTGGCTTATTTGCGCCAGAGCCAGCCGGATGTGGTCATTGTTCCGAATGGGACCATCCAGGAACTGGGTGTGGTTTACCGGGTAGCACGTTATTTGAAGATCCCTACCGTCACTTATGAATTCAGCGACCAGCGCCAACGCATCTGGATTGCCCAGAACAGCGAGGTTATGCGCCAGGATACCGATGGCTTGTGGAAAGCCTTCCGTGAACAGCCCTTGAATGATGAGCAATTGGAGCGGATGCACAGCCTGATGGTGGCCCGCCAGCGCGGCTCGATGTGGGAAAACTTTGCCCGCCTATGGCAGGGTATCCCGGCCGAAGGCGGCGAACAGGCCCGGGCAAAACTCGGGCTGGATAAACGCCCGATGGTATTATTGGCAACCAACGTGTTGGGCGACAGCCTGACCCTGGGCCGGCAGGTCTTTTCGAAGAGTATGGCGGAATGGATCAGCCGGACCGTGCAGTATTTCATAGGCCGCCCGGACATCCAGTTGGTGATCCGTATCCACCCGGGGGAAGTGCTGACCCACGGCCAGTCGATGGCCGATGTGGTGTTGGAAGCCCTGCCGCGTCTGCCGGATAACATCCGCCTCATCCGCGCCCAGGACGAAATTAATACCTACGATTTGATCGATGTGGCCGACCTGGGGTTGGTGTACACCACCACGGTAGGCATGGAAATGGCCATGAACGGCGTTCCGGTGGTCGTTTCCGGGCAGACCCACTACCGCGACCGCGGCTTCACCTTTGATCCCGATTCGTGGGTATCCTATTTTAAATTGCTCGGATCGATTCTGGAAAACCCGGCGGATTTTCGCCTGAAAAAGAACGAAGTGGAGAGCGCCTGGAATTACGCCTACCGCTTTTTCTTCGATTACCCCCAGAATTTCCCCTGGCACCTGGTAAGGGCCTGGGAAGATTACAAAACCCACCCCCTGGCCGCGGTGCTGACCAGCGAGCATAAGGGCATGTACGAGCGCACTTTCCGCTATCTTGTGGGCGAGCCCTTCGATTGGGCCTATTCGCAGGAGAATGGGACCAGGACGCGGGTAAATACTCAATAGAGGTAGAGGTGCGGATGGGAGAGGTTGACGTTAAGGAACGGGTACGCAGGTTCTATGACCAGGTTGGCTGGCAGTTAGTCGGCCAGGGCCAGTACCAGAATGCCCGTTACGAAGATTTGCGCCCGGTGGCGCGGGAATACATCCATAAATGCCATCTGCGGGTAAAGAGACATCTTAAACCCACGGGTCGCTTTTTGCTGGACGCCGGTTCTGGGCCGGTCCAGTATGCAGAGTATTTGACCTTTTCGGAAGGGTATGACTACCGGGTCTGTGCAGATATTTCGATTGTGGCCCTGCAGGAGGCGCGCAAGCGCCTGGGTCAGCATGGCCTGTACGTGGTGGCCGACGTGGCCAACCTGCCGTTCAAGTCGAACGCCTTCGACGGAGTAGTTTCGCTGCACACACTGCACCACCTGCCGCTGGAGGACCAATGGCCGGCTTACCGTGGAATCTATCGCTCGTTGGCCCCCGGCTCGCAAGCGGTGGTCGTTAACGGCTGGACCGAATCGGCCCTGATGAACCGCTGGAAGTGGCTGGAGAATGCGATGGCCTGGCTTGGAAAGCTGGTAAACAGCCTGCGCCACCCGGCCAAAGCCAAACCTGTGACAGAAAAAGCGGACTCCTATGGCGGCCCGGCCGCCAAGGACCCGACCGGCACCTTTGTCGAAAAACTCAACGCCGGCCGGTTGAGGCAAGAGCTGGCCGACCTGGATGTGGACATCCTGGTCTGGCGCAGCATCAGCGTACGGTTTTCGCGGGCGGTATTTCATACGGCCCTGGGCGGCAGGTACTGGCTGCGCCTGCTGTACAGACTGGAAGAGCGCTTCCCACATTATTATGGTGAAAAGGGCCAGTACCCTCTGATCGTGGTACGAAAGCCTTAATCGGTGATTCTATCCAGTGGGAATGCCTGCATCGCAGGTGGTTTGGCTTCATAGACTGGCCGGTTAGTAAACTTTTACGGAAGAAAAATTTTTCCCCGCTAGGATGGGGTAATGGAGAACAGGATGGATTGGAGCGATAAAGTTGTCCTTGTTACCGGAGGAACGGGTTCCTTCGGAAAGAAATTCATCAAGGTAATGCTGGAAGAATACCGACCGGCGAAGATCATCGTTTTGTCCCGGGACGAACTCAAGCAGCACGAGATGCGCCAGGCCGGCTACGACGACAAGAGCCTGCGTTATTTTATCGGTGATGTACGCGACCAGCAGCGCCTGCGCCGGGCTTTTCACGGGGTGGACATTGTGGTCCACGCGGCGGCGCTCAAACAGGTGCCGGCCTGCGAATACAATCCGATGGAAGCGATCAAGACCAATATCCTGGGCTCCAGCAACGTCATCGAAGCGGCTCTGGATGCCGGGGTGACCAAAGTGATCGCCTTGAGCACGGATAAAGCGGTCAACCCGATCAACCTGTACGGGGCGACCAAGCTGGCGGCCGAAAAGTTATTTGTCCAATCGAACAGCTACGCCGGTGGAACGGCCACCCGCTTTAGCTGCGTCCGTTATGGCAACGTGGTTGGCAGCCGAGGGAGTGTGGTACCGGTCTTCCTTAAACAACGCGAATCGGGTTCGATCACCGTCACCGATGACCGCATGACCCGCTTTTGGATTTCGTTGGAACAGGGTGTGCGGTTCGTGATCGGCTGCACCGAGCAAATGTTGGGCGGCGAGGTATTCGTGCCGAAAATTCCCAGCATGAAGGTGGTCGACCTGGCCAAGGCGGTTGCGCCTAAAGCCCACATCGAAACCATCGGCATCCGCCCAGGCGAAAAATTACACGAGGTACTGATCTCCGAAGATGAGGCACGCAGCACCGTGGAACTGCCTGATCGTTATATCGTTACGCCTACCCAGGCACTCTGGCAGCGCGACCTGCGCTATGAGGGCGTACCGCTGGAAGATGGCTTCCGCTATGCTAGCAATACCAACCAGGAATGGTTGACTTTGGAAAAAATCCGCGAGATCGTCCATCCCATCGAAGAGGACTACAAACAGGGTACTTTGGAATGACCCGCATTCTGGTCACCGGCGCCAGCGGACTGCTGGGCTTGAATTTTGCTATGATGTATTACCGCCGGCATACGGTGACCGGTGTGGTCAACCACAATTCCTTGCAGAAAGCACCTTTTGCGTTTGTCCAGGCCGACCTGGCCCAACCAGAAGCGCTGGATAAGCTGATCGACCAGGCCGAGCCCGAGGTCGTTTTACACTGCGCGGCCCTGGCCAACATCGATGCCTGCGAAAGCCAGCCGGAGCTGGCCTGGCAGATCAATACCCTGGCGCCGCAGCGGCTGGCCGAACGGGCTGCCCGGGATGGATTCAAGCTGGTGCACATCTCCACCGATGCCGTCTTTGACGGCGCCCGGGGAAATTATAGCGAAGAGGACCGGCCCAATCCATTGGGCGTGTATGCAAACAGCAAACTGGCGGCTGAAGAAAAGGTCCTGGCGGCCTGCCCGCGGGCGTTGGTCGCCCGGGTCAATTTTTATGGCTGGAGTTTGACCGGCCGGCGCAGTCTGAGCGAATATTTTTACCGCTCTTTTTCCGAAAATTTGCCGGTTAGGGGCTTTACCGATGTGTTCTTTTGCCCGCTGGAAGTGACCCAGTTAGGCGAGACCTTGCTGCGCCTGGTTGAGCTGGACGTGCAAGGGATTTATCACGTCCTCAGCCGGGATTGTTTGAGCAAATACGACTTCGGCTGCCGGATCGCTGAAATTTTCGGGTTTGACCCGGCCCGCGTACAGCCGGTCAGGGTCTTGGAGAGCGGGCTGGTTGCCAGGCGTTCGCCCAACCTGCGTATGCGCACCGATAAGCTTGCCCGGACCTTGGGCGAACCCGCACCGGGCGTGGCGGAAGGTTTGCAGCGTTTTTACCGGCAGATGGGCGACGGTACGGCCGAGACGATCCGCTCGTTGGCCAGGGTAAGCCAGGAAATCGATTAATAGACCACCCTAGAGAGAGCATGGAGGGTAAGATGGAAATCAAAATCGGCAATCGGTTGGTCGGTGAAGACCACCCAGTGTATTTTGTGGCGGATATCGCCGCAAACCATGATGGTAGCCTGGAGCGGGCCAAATATTTGATCAAGCTGGCCAAACAGGCCGGTGCGGATGCTGCCAAATTCCAGAACTTCAGCGCTCCCAAGATTGTTTCCGATTACGGGTTCAAATCGCTGGGCGGGCAGCAGTCCCACCAGGCTCAGTGGAAAAAATCGGTCTATGAGGTTTACCAGGCCGCTTCGATTCCCTTCGAGTGGACCAATGAACTGAAGGAGACCTGTGACAAGGTCGGCATCGATTATTTTTCGGCCCCATATGACTTCGAGGCTATCGATTTCCTGGACGAGTATATGCCGGTCTATAAGATTGGCTCGGGTGAAATCGATTGGCTGGAGGCCATCGACCGGATTGCGGCTAAAGGTAAACCGGTGCTGCTGGCCACCGGCGCCGCCACAATCGGCGAGGTCCAGCAGGCCGCGCATACCATCCTGGCCAGGAATCCGCAACTGGTGCTGATGCAGTGCAATACCAATTACACCGGCAGCCTGGAGAACTTCAAGTATGTCAACCTGAACGTGTTGAAGACATATCAGATGATGTTCCCGGAGACGGTGTTAGGTCTTTCGGACCATACCCCCGGCCATGCGGCCGTGCTGGGTGCAATCAGCCTGGGCGCGCGGGTGATCGAAAAGCACTTCACCGACGACAACCTGCGGGATGGCCCGGATCACGCTTTCGCGCTGGACCCAATCGCCTGGGCGGAGATGGTCACCCGCAGCCGCGAGTTGGAGCTGGCCCTGGGTTCAGCCGACAAGGACGTGGCCGGCAACGAGCAGGAAACGGTCGTTTTGCAGCGGCGCTGCCTGCGTGCCGGGCAGGACATCCATGCCGGCGACGTGATCACCCGTGAGATGCTGAACGTGCTGCGTCCGGCCGTCCGCGGCGCCATCCTCCCTCCGGATATCTCCCGTGTGGTCGGCACTACCGCCGCGCATGATATCCCGGCCGGAAAGGAAATGTATTGGACGGATTTGGTTTAAAAATCGTTTTCCAGTGATACAGTTTTTCGGTTTTTCAGTGTAAGTGTTCTTCTCATCCATCAGAAGTTTGATGAGTTCAAAGGGGAAGACCTGCATGCCGCTCATTCGCAGTTTCGAAGACATCAAGGGTTGGCAAGAAGCACGGTTGTTGACACAGGAAATTTACCGAATGGCATCCGTTCCGCCGCTTGGTAAAGACTATGGACTTTCTGACCAGCTTCGCAGAGCTTCAGTGTCAATCATGGCCAACATCGCAGAAGGTTTTGATTGTAAATCGCCGATTGAATTTGCGAAATTTCTTGGAATTGCCCACCGCTCAGGCGCTGAAGTTCAATCCTTACTTTATGTCGCTTTGGATGCCGGATATATCGATCAGAATAAATTTGATACGCTTTATAAAAAGATTGAACTTATCAAGTCAATGATCGGTTCACTGAGAAGCTCACAATACCAACGTACAAAATAGCCATGGGGCGCAGCGTATGTTTACAAAGAGCCAAATTGGAATTCCGATCCAATTTATGTAAAATGCCATCTGAGAATCACTGAACAACCGAGACACTAAATCACCGAATCACTCTATCACGCAGTAAGAATCATGAAACTTTTGTATTTCACCCGCGACTACTCTCCCCACGACCACCGCTTTCTGAGCGCGCTGGCCGGGACTGCGCACCAGGTGTACGCTTTGCGCCTGGAACGCCGCGGCGTGCAGTTGGAGGACCGGCCTTTGCCGCCGGAGATTACCCAGGTGCCCTGGGCCGGCGGACGGCAGCCGGCCGAACCGCGCGATTACCCGCACTTGCTGGCAGAACTGCGCCGGGTGATCCGTGAAATCCAGCCCGACCTGATCCATGCCGGGCCGGTCCAATCGGCCGCTTACCTGGCCGCGCGCAGCGGCTTTCAGCCGCTGGTGACCATGACCTGGGGCTCGGACCTGCTCAAGGAGGCCGATCAATCGCCCTGGATGCAGCGGGCGACCCGCTACACCCTCGACCGGACGGCGGTCCTGGTCGGTGATTGCCGGGCCGAACAGGAAAAGGCCGCCGAGTTCGGCTTTCCATCCGAAAGAGTGGTACTTTTCCCATGGGGCGTGGACCTGCAGCGCTTCAAGCCTGGAAAAAACCAAACCCTGCGTGAACGGCTCGGCTGGGAAGATGCCTTTGTGGTGCTCTCGCTGCGCTCCTGGGAACCGATTTATGGGGTGGACGTGCTGGTGCGCGGCTTTGTGCGCGCTGCTCAACAGGTGCCCCAGCTACGCCTGGCGCTGCTGGGAGCCGGCTCGCAGACCGCCGAACTGCGCAGCATCTTGCTGCAGGCCGGGGTGATGGAACAGGTCTATTTTGGCGGGAGGGTCACCCAGACCGAATTGCCCGATTGGTATCGCGTGGCCGATCTGTACGCCAGCGCCTCTCACAGTGATGGTACCTCGGTTTCCTTGCTGGAATCATTGGCCAGCGGCCTGCCGGTGCTGGTTACAGATATCCCCGGAAACCGCGAATGGGTCACACCCGAACAAGGCTGGATGTTCCCGGATGGGGACGACCAGGCCGTTACCGAGGGTATCTTGCGAGCCTATGAGCAGCGAAATCAGTTGGCCGGCCTGGGCAGCCAATCACGCCGGTTAGCCGAACAGCGGGCCGATTGGAACAAGAATTTCCAGGAGCTGCTGCGAGCCTACCAGCTTGCCCGGCAGGGCAGGCCGGAATAGCTATGGCAGTTCCCACTTTTCTCCCGGATATGCAAAACCGCTCTCGCGATTTGCGGGAGTATACTTCACCTGCCTTTGGGCAGCATTGTTAGAACACTATTCGTTCCCGCCAACATTGCACGGAACCCGAGCTTCCTTTTGAAAGAGAAAGCTGCTCGTAAACCTGAAATTGAAACAACGAAAGCATTGAAATGGACGCAAGTAACCAACAGGCGATTGCCATTATACAGGGGAGGATGAATTCCAGCCGTTTGCCCGGTAAAGTGCTTAAGCCGATCGCCGGGAGGCCGATGTTGTGCCACGTTATGGACCGGACGGCCAGCGCGGAGACGATCAATGAGGTGATCGTGGCGACCAGCGATGATCCTTCCGATGACCCGATTGAGTTGACTTGCAGCCGGGAAGGCTACCTGTGCTACCGCGGCAGCCAGTTCGATGTACTCGACCGCTTCTACCAGGCGGCCAGCCTGGCCGATGCGAGCGTGATCGTGCGGATTACCGCCGACTGCCCCTTGATCGACCCGGGCGTGATCGACCGGACGGTGCGGGCCTTCTTCGAACAGGGCGCGGACTTCGCCGCGAACCGCCTCCCGCCGCCTTATAAGCGCACCTATCCCATTGGCCTGGATGTGGAAGTGTGCAGCTTTACGGCCCTGGAGCGGGCCTGGAACGAGGCTAAACTGCCCCACGAACGCGAGCACGTGATGCCCTATCTGTACGATCAACCGGGCCGCTTTAAAGGTAGTGGTGGTGGATGCCGAGCAGGATTACGGTGACCTGCGTTGGACGGTGGATACCGAGCAGGATTTACAGGTTGTGCGCAAATTGTTCGATTTATTGGCCGAGCGCCACAATTTTTCCTGGCAGGATGTATTGACCGCCTGGCAGGCCCACCCCGAGTTACAGGAAATCAATGCTGACGTGCGACATAAAAGCATGTTTGACGTAGATTTAAGAGCTGAGAACCATGATCAATAAATTGCGAAAAGGCAAACTCCTGCCGGTCCTGGCCATTCTGGCCGTTGCCCTGGTCACTTTTGGGATATACCTGCCCCAGATCGGTTTTTACCTGGATGATTGGCCCAATCTTTTCTTCCAGACTGCCAATGGCAACGCCGGTACGATCCTTTTCCACGCAGTCGATACCCGTCCGCTCTCCGGCTGGTTTTATTTGCCGCTTTTCGCAACCCTGGGTTATAACGCCCTGGCCTGGCAGATCTTCACCTTCACTGCCCGGGTGTTGACCGTTATTTTCTTCTGGCTGGTGTTCAACCAGATCTGGCCCAAACAGCGGGTGCTGGTCACACTGGCGGCCCTGCTCTTCCTGGTCTATCCCCAGTTTATGCAGCAGCCCATTTCCCTCACCTTCAGTGCGCATTGGTTCTCGTTCCTGTGCATCGTGGCCACTTTCTACCTGATGATCCTGGCCACTCAAAAACCGCGCTGGGCCATCCCCCTGACTCTGCTGGGATTGATTCTGAATGGGGTTGGTTTTGTGCTGGAGGAGTTCTTTGTCGGCCTGGAGCTGTTCCGGCCCATCCTGCTGTGGTTGTATTCCAAAAATGTCTCCTCCGATCCCAAAAAGCGCCGCCTGTATGTGATCAAAATGTGGGCGCCCTACCTGGCCGTTTGGGTGGCGTTTGTGGTCTGGCGCGAGTTCTTTATCCAACTCCCCATCAGCCGGGACCGGAATTACGTCAAGTTATTCCAATTGCTGGCCCAATCGCCGGTTAAGAATTTTAAGCCTGGTCCAGTCCAGCCTGCGCGACCTGGTTCACATGGTCTTTTATACCTGGTCGGGTGCTTTCGATCCCTCGATGATCGATTTCACTTCCCCGGCGCTGATTCTGGCCCTGGGCTTATTCATCCTGGTGGCAATTGGGGTGTTCTTTTTTAGCCGGTTCATTACCCAGCCGGTAGAACGGGAAGAGAATTCTTCCTCCACCTGGTATATACAGGCGTTTTGGGTTGGCGTTGCCTGGATGGTCCTGGGTTTCCTGCCGGGCTGGTTGGTCGACCGCCACATCAGCGATACCAGCGGCTTGTGGAATGACCGCTTTGGCATCGCATCCATGCCGGGGGCTGCCCTGGCGATTGTGGCCCTGATCTATTGGCTGGTGCGCAGCGAGAAAGCCCGGCTGATCGTGATCAGTGTATTGATCGGTCTGGCAGTGGGGGTCCAATCCCGCAACTTGAGCGATTATCGCTGGTCGTGGATCAACCAATCCCGTTTCTATTCCCAATTGGGCTGGCGCGTGCCCCAGTTGGAGCCGGATACGCTCATCCTTTCGGATAATGAACTGTTCTCCAAGATGGGGGTTTACCCCACCTCATTTGCTTTAAATGTGCTCTACCCCCAATCCGACCAGGCCAAACAATCCAACCAGTTCGATTACTGGTTCCTGACCTTGAGCAAGTATTTTCCCAACAACATGTACGATCTGGCCAACGGAGTCGATGTGACTCAGGTGCGCTGGCAAGACTCTTTCCAGGGTGTCAGCAACCGCAGCCTGGTAATTTCCTATGGCGAGGTACCCGGCGCCTGCTTGTGGGTGCTTTCGCCGGAGGATAAGCTCAACCCGCTGATCGATGAGGATACGCGCACTGCGTTGGATGCGGCCGATATGTCGCTGATCAAAGATACACCCGATCCGGGTTATGCCCAGAAAATTTTCTTCCCGGTTCAGGACCAGAATAGCTGGTGTTACTATTACCAGAAGGCGGACCTGGCACGTCAGTTTGGCCAGTGGGATACGGTCAACCAGTTGTGGAGCCAGGCCCAAAAGGCGCAGGTCAGCACCAATGTCAGCACCGAGCTGATCCCGTTCATCGAGGCGGATATCCATACCCAGAATTGGGACCAGGCCTACGATTTGACCGATACAGTCCGCAAGACTGTTCGCGGGGCAGAGCCGTACCTGTGCTCGATCTGGAAGGATTCGCTGGATGAGAGTTCGCTCGATTCGGCCCAAGCCGACCGCTACGGTTGGCTGAAAATCAACCTTTCCTGCGGGAATTAAGGTGCCTCGATGCTGCTGACGCTTTTCACTGCACCGAAACCCTTTACCAACGCGCATATTGCCCGTATCCAGCGCAATGCCATCCGCTCGTGGAAGGCCCTGGGACCACAGGTTGAAGTGATCCTGATCGGCAACGAAGACGGTATCGAGCAAGCCGCGCGGGACCTGGGTGTTTTACACGTGGCAGAGGTGGACCGCAACAGTTACGGCACGCCGCTGATCAGCTCGATCTTCGATATCTCCCGCCGGCAAGGCAGCGGGGATCTGCTGGCCTACGTCAACGCGGATATTCTTTTACGGCCGGATTTTGTCAGCGGGGCTGCCTGTGTGGCAGAGCGGTTCGATAAATTCCTGGTTGTTGGCCAGCGCTGGGACCTGGACGTGCAGGAGGACCTCGATTTTTCGCAGGGTTGGGATGCCCATCTTTGCGATTTCCTGGCTCACGCCGGCCGGCTGCACCCGGCCGGGGGCAGCGATTACTTCATCTTCCCGCGCGCCTGCTTTGCTACGCTGCCACCCATGGCGGTTGGGCGGGCCGGCTGGGACAACTGGATGATTTATTTTGCCCGCCGGAACGGCTGGGCCGTGGTGGACGCTACCGCCGACATGCAGGTGGTCCACCAGAACCACGATTATGCGCACCTGCCGAACGGCCAACCCCATTATCGCCTGCCCGAGACGGACGAAAACGTGCGCCTGGGCGGCGGCAAATTGACCATCTTCAAACTGGCGGATGTGTCCTGCCGTCTGGCGGGCGGCCAAATCCGCCGGCTGCCGCTGACCTGGCGGCGTTTCTGGCGCGAGGTGGAGATCTTCCCGCTGGTGCGCCTGCACTCTTCTCGATTGGCGTGGCTTTTTTATGCCGTATTCCATCCCAGGAAAGGCCTGCCCGAACTGCGCAAAGCGCTGAAGAAGAAATAATCACCGCAGAGACGCAGAGGGCGCAAAGGATTTAGGAATAAATAACCACGGAGGCACGGAGTGCACGGAGAAGAAAAACGGATTTAAGAAAAAAGAAAAGAGAGAGAAAGAAAGAAAACCACAGAGTGCACAAAGAAGAAGAGAGGATTTTGGAATAGAAAACCACGGAGGCACGGAGTTCACGGAGAAGAAGAATGGGTTTTGGAATAAAAAGCCACAGAGGTCACGGAGAAGAAAAGCGGATTTAGGAATGAAAAATACCGCAGAGACGCTGAGGGCGCAGAGAAGAGTTTTAGGAGAGAGGAAGAGAGAAAGATTGTAAATAAAGATTTAGAGAAGGACCGTTAGAGAAGTTCAGAGAATACAACGAGCCACTATTATGGAAATTAACCAGGTTACTGAAAAAATTATAGGCGCTGCGATCGAGGTTCATAAAGTATTGGGCCCCGGTTTATTGGAATCGGCCTATGAAGAATGCCTGGATTGTGAATTTGGCCTGAGAGGATTAAGTTTTAGAAGACAGATGGAGCTTCCTGTTCACTACAAGGACAGGCTCCTCAATTGTGGTTATCGGTTGGATTTTTTGGTAGAAGATCTGGTTGTAGTCGAATTGAAATGTGTTGAAACTGTGTTGCCAATCCATGAGGCTCAGGTGATCACCTATTTAAAGTTGGGCGGTTGGAAAACAGCTTTATTAATCAATTTCAATGTGCCCGTCCTGAAACGTGGGTTGCGCCGAATTGTCCTGAATTACGAGGAGCAAGCGTCATGACAAAGGTTTTGCCATCTTCGCCTCGTTCACTGCTCCTTTTGCGTGTTCCCTTGCTATTTACATTGAGAATTCTCCATTCAGGCATTGGAAATCGGCCTCGATCGAGAGACTTTGCCGAAAAAGACTTTCCTCGAAGAATTAATATAAATTCTTCTCAGCGCCCTCCGCGTCTCTGCGGTGAAACCTTCTTGGCAAACGCTGAAGAGTGCCCTTGGCCAGGGAACCGTGCCGAACAAGGCGCCATTCCTCGAAGAATTAATATAATTTCTTCTCAGCGTCCTCTGCGTCTCTGCGGTGATATCTTTCCGATTATGAACTTGAGGAGTTTCGTATGCGCGTAGGCCAAAACCCGGCCAAGTATGTGAAAAACGTTGCCCGACCCGAGCGGATCACCGCGGCGGTTTTGAATTACATTCCCTTTTTGAGCGGGTTCTACAGCGAGACGCTGGACGTGCTCAAGGCCTGCCTGCAATCCGCCCGCACCGAGGCCGGCGAGCCGTTCGACCTGATGGTCTTCGACAACGGCAGCTGCCCGGAAGTGCAGGACTGGCTGCTCAATGAACAGCGCGAGGGGCGCATTCAATACCTGCTGCTTTCGGAGAAGAACCTGGGTAAGGGTGGCGCCTGGAACATGATTCTGAGCGGCGCGCCGGGCGAGATCATCGCCTACGCCGATAGCGACGTGCTGTTCTACCCCGGCTGGCTGAAAGAGAGCCTGGTCTTGCTGGAAACCTACCCCAACGTGGGCATGGTCACCTCCCGGCCCTTCCGCACCAACCCGGATTTTTATAGCAAGACCCTCGCCTGGGGCCAAACGACTCCCGACGTGGCGGTCGAGCAGGGCCAGTTCATCCCCTGGGAGACCTTCGAGGAGTTCGACCTCAGCCTGGGCCAATCCGACGAGGAAATTCGCCAGCATTATGAGACCAGCCAGGATGTGCGCCTGACCTACCGCGGCCTGCAGGCCCTGGCGGGCGGTTCGCACTGGCAGTTTCTGGCTTACAAGAAGGTGCTGGCCCAATTTCTGCCCTTCGCCATGGACCGCCCGATGGGCCAGGTCAAGCAGCTCGACCAGCGCATGAACGGGGCCGGCCTGCTGCGGCTGATGCCCGTCCAGCCCTACGCCATGAACATGTCCAATACCCTGCGCGGGGTGCAGGCGGCCCAGGCCGGGCAAGCCCCCGCCCGCCAGGCCGATGCCGGCAAACACCCGATTCTGGATTTCCCACCGGTCAAGAGGGCACTGCTGGGTTTATACGACAAAATATTTCGTTGGTATTATGACCGGCAGATGTAAATCTGCGTATAAAAAGACGGAATTTGAGGTGTTTGCAGCCGCAAGTGCCTCAAATTCAGAAAAAATCCTGGAGTAAATCATTATCCATATGCCTTCACGACGAATATTCATCAGCGCCGATCATGGACTGGCCATCGTTTATTTCTTGCAGAGCGATGTTTTGCAGACCTTGCTTTCGGCCGGCATCGAAGTGGTCCTGCTCAGCGATGATGCCCTGATCGAGCAAATCAACCAACGTTTTGGCCAACCCGGCCTGATCGTAGAGGGGCTGCGGCTCGACAAGGCGCGCGATTACTTCGAGCACACCGCCTACCATACCCAGTATTGGGTCCACTTTTTGCGCTGGATGGGCGGCTCGAACAAGGTCAACCTCAACCCGCAGATTTCACATATGCGCCAGATGGCCTACGAGACCTCCCGCGGCGGCAAGCTGACCCTGCCGGCGGTCCGCCTGGCGATAGCCCTGCTGCGCCGTTCACAAGCCGCGCGCAAGGCCCTGGTAAATTATCAACAGCGCTTTACTCCCGCGATTTATACCGACCTGTTCGAGAAATACCAACCGGACCTGGTGGTGGCCAGCACCCCGGGCTGGCGCCTGGACCGCTACCTGCTGCGCGAAGCAGCGGCCCGTGGGACCAAAACGGCCACGGCCATCATCGGCTGGGACAACCCCAGCAGCTACCGCCTGCCAGGTGCGCATATGGACTACGCCACCTGTTGGTCGCAGACCCAACGGGACGAGTTGGTTTACGGCGGCGATTGGGCGCCGGAACAGGTCAACGTGGGCGGCATCCCTACCTACGATGGTTACTTCCGCAAGCAGTGGCAGATGAGCCGCGCGGAGTATTTCAAGCTGCACGGGCTGGACCCCAACCGCAAACTGCTGGCGTATGCCTCCAGTTTTGTCACTTTTTCGCCCAACCTGCCCAATATCGAGGCTCTGGCGGAGCTGGTCAAGTCGGACAGCTTGAGCGAACCCTGCCAGCTTTTGATCCGCCTGCACCCCAACCATTTCATTCCAGGGTCGCTGTACGAGCAGGAGGCCAACCGGGTGCGCCAACTGGCCAGCGAACACCCTCATATTCACCTGGTGGAACCGGTGCCATTGGGGGGAGAATTGGGGTATTATTCAGGCGAAGATATGCCGGAGAAGTCCTCGATGATGGCCCACGCGGATGTATTCTTAACCGTCTATTCGACCATGGTGGTCGAGACGGCCATTCACAACCGGCCGATCGTGAGCGTCTGCATCGACACGCCCGGCGGCTGGAATACCCCCGGCAAGTTTTCACTGGCGCTGTCCGAAATCGCCGAATGGCCGACCCACCAGCGCTTCCGCAATGCCGGCGCGGGCAGAGTGGCCTTCAATGCCGATCAGGCGCGCGAGGCCATCGATGCCTACCTGCGCAATCCTGGGCTGGACGCCGAACAACGCCTGCGCTTTGTCGCCGACGAGGTGACCTACACGGACGGCTCGGCCGGCAAACATACCGGCGAATACCTGGCTTCCCTGGTTAAATAATCCGGTATGTGCGTGAAATTTGCCAATTTTCCTGAAAAGGCTGTGAAAACAAGGACCCTATGAAATTTTTGATTGTGGGTTTTGGATCGATTGGCCGGCGGCACCTGCGCAACCTGAGCGAATTGGGCCAGCATGACATTGTCTTGCTGCGCAGCCAGAAGTCGACGCTGCCTACGGATGAGATCCGCGACATCCCGGTCGAGACTGACCTGGCGGCTGCCCTGGCCCATCGCCCGGACGCGGTGCTGATCGCCACCCCGACCGCCCTGCACCTGGACGTGGCCATCCCGGCTGCACGGGCAGGCTGTCATATTTTCATCGAAAAGCCGGTTTCCGACAGCCTGGCCAGGATCGACGCCCTGGAGGCGGCTGTGCGCAGTGGGGGCGGCCAACTCCTGGTGGGTTATCAGTTCCGCTACCATCCCACCCTGCGCATCGCGGCCCGGTTATTGTCTGAGGGCACCATCGGCCGGCCGGTGCATGCGCGTGCCCATTGGGGCGAGTATCTGCCGGGCTGGCATCCCTGGGAAGATTATCGCCAGTCTTACGCGGCCCGGGCCGACCTGGGCGGCGGGGTGGTCCGCACCCTTTGCCATCCATTGGATTACCTGGGCTGGCTTTTTGGCCGGGCACACGAAGTGTTTGGCGCGACCCATCCCTCCCCCGAGTTAGAGCTCGAGGTCGATTTAAGCGCCGATGCCCTGTTGAAATTCGATCAAGGCCTGGTGGCTGCCGTCCACCTGGACTACCTGCAAAGACCGGCAGAACACAGCCTGGAAATTGTAGGTACCCAGGGGACCATACGGTGGGATAATTCCAACGGGAATTTAACCCTCTCGCGGGAGCAGGGCGATTCTCCCACACTCTTTTCTCTGCCGGATGGCTTCGAGCGAAACGATTTGTTCCTGGAACAAACCCGCCATTTCTTGCGTGTTGTGGAAGGGAACGAAAAGCCGGTATGTACCTTACAGGATGGAAAACAGGCCCTTGCGATTGCCCTGGCCATCCTGGAATCCAGTCGAATAAACACACCCATTTCCCTATAACTAATGAAAAAACCACTCTTTACCCATGTTCTTCTTCTTGTTTTAGTTGGACTGCTGGCTTTGGTCATTGCCGGCTGCCAGGCGAGCACACCCCAACCAACCGCCACTGAAGCCGTCCCAACGACGCCTGTCCAACCGACAGATACCTTCACTCCGGCGCCATCCGCCACAGTGACCGCTACGGAAATTCCTTCCGAAACACCCACCCCCACAGCCATCCCGGCCACTGCCACGCCATCCATCGCTTTCGATCAAGCCAAGATCATCGGCGTGACCCAACAGTTGAACGGGGTGTCCACCGGCAGCGTCAACGTCCAGCTCGTCATCGCTTTTCCGGGCATTCAACAGGCCTATAACGTGGTGCTCAATAAAGTGAACTATTATTGCTCGGTGGTAGCCAGTGTGCCCGACCGGTTGTTCTGCAACGGGTTGGTCAAACCCAAGGGCGACCAGTCGTTGAGCCTGGATTTTACCGACGTGAACAGCGGCGCAGTGCTTTATTCGACCGAGGTGTCGATCCCATCGGCCTATATTCCAACCGACATCCCGGCAGGGGATACCGGCAACTGGTGCCCGGACCGCGGCAAAAATGAGTACTGCGAATACGAGTGCCGCATTGCGCCGGACGGCTCGGCCTGCCTGGTGGCATCCTGCTACGACGCCTGCGGGTATTATTTCTCCATCGATTCCTGCCCGGCCGACCTGCACCAGCCCTTCACCTATTGCAGCGATGCAGTCATCGCCCAAATGAAGGCCAAATACAATATCCCCTGATCGGGCAGGTTGGGTCACGGGATGAGTGAAGCGTACCCACCGGGGCCAGATCAGTTACAATATTTCCTGTATTTCCGCGGAGTAAACTTTCTAAGTGGGTAAATTATGAAACCATCCAGCCAGAAATCGAAATTATGGATAGGACCTGTTCTTTGCCTGATCGTGTTGATTGTTTCTGCCTGTACATCGGCGACCGCAACACCGGCCGCGACGGATACATCTGCACCGGCTACGGCTGTGCCGACCCAGTCGCCCAGCCAGTCGCCATCGGCGACAATTTTGCCTTCCGATACACCTGTACCGACTCCGACTCAGGTGCCTGCGGTTAGTGATACGCCCATCCCTAGCGCTACCGCGATTTAAGGCCCAGATTTCGCTAATTTAAAGATTACCGGCCTGGTCACCAATGTTTATGGCGTCATGACCACGGTAGATTTGCCCGGGGTAAATAAAAACTATAAACTCGAGTTAGGGGGTGTTTCGTACTCGTGTACGTTTGACGCCCAATACCCGGATAAATTGTTCTGCCAGGGGATTGGCAAACCGGCGTTGGACCAGTCGATCAGCCTGAAGATTTGGGATTTTGATACGGGTGAAGTAATTTATCAATCGACAGTTGAAATTCCAAGCCTGTTGTTCGCTACGGCGGTCCCGGCTTACAACACCTACAACTCCTGCCCGCAGCGCGGGCAAAACGTGTCTTGTGAGACCGAATGCCGGATCGCCCCGGATGGCAATCCTTGCATCGTCGCCAGTTGTACAGATGCGTGTGGGGCCTATTATTCCATTCAAACCTGCCCGAACATGGACATGCATTTCCAGTCTTGTTCCCCTAGCCAGTGGGAAGAGATGAAGAACCGCTATTCTTTACCCTAAAATGGATCGATCCGAGGAAGTATGACTCATATCTTTGATAAATTTTCAATGGAAGGCCAGGCCGTCGCTGTTACCGGTGGGGCCGGATTGTTAGGTAAGCAATTTTGCCGCACGCTGGCTGAGGCCGGGGCGGGGGTGGTAGTGGCCGATCTCAACCGCAGCGCGGCCGTGACCGTGGCTGAAAACCTGCAAAAGGATGGCTATTCGGCCGTTGGCACCGGCGTGGATGTGACCGATCCGGTTTCGGTGGAAGACATGGTCGCCGCGGCGATCAACCAGTACGGCCGGCTGGACGTGCTGATTTGCAGCGCAGCGATGGACCCCAAGTTCGACGAGGAACATCAGAGCGGCCAACAGAACAACGCATTCGAAACTTATCCCCTGGACGCCTGGCGGCAAGCCCTGGATGTCAACCTGACCGGCATGTTTTTGTGTGCCCAGGCAGCCGTCCGGCCTATGATCGACCAGAATCACGGGGTGATCATCAACATTTGCTCTACCTACGGGTTGGTCGGCCCGGACCAGCGGATCTACGAGCGCCCTGGCCAGCCCCAGCAGTTCAAGCCGGTATTTTATTCGGTGACCAAGGCCGGGGTATTGGGCTTGACCCACTACCTGGCTACGTATTATGCCGGGCGGAATATCCGCGCCAATGCGCTGACGCCCGGTGGGGTCTTCGTCAACCACAATGAGACCTTCGTTCAGAATTATTCCTACCGGGCGGTGATGGGCCGTATGGCCCATCAGGACGAGATGAACGGGGCGATCCTGTTCCTTTCCTCAGATGCATCCAGCTACATGACCGGTGCAAACCTGGTCGTGGATGGAGGTTGGACGGCATGGTAAAACGCCTCGAAGTCCTGGCCATCATCCCGGCCCGTGGTGGGTCAAAAGGTATCCCGCACAAGAACATCCGCGATTTCTCCGGTTATCCGTTGATTGCGTATAGCATTGCAGCCGGCTTGCAGTCCAGGTTGGTCACACGGGTAATCCTTTCGACCGACGACCCCGAGATAGCGGAGGTTGGCCGGAACTTTGGGGCGGATGTGCCTTTTTTGCGCCCGCCGGCGCTGGCACAAGACAACACGCTGGATTTGCCGGTCTTTCAGCATGCCCTGGCCTGGTTGACCTCTAACGAGGCCTACGGGCCTGATATCGTGGTGCAGTTGCGCCCGACTTCCCCGGTCCGGCCGGTAGGCCTGGTCGATCAGGCCGTGCAAACCCTGATCGATCACCCGGAGGTCGATTCGGTCCGCGGGATCGTGCCATCCGGGCAAAACCCGCACAAAATGTGGCGAGTGGATCCCCAGACCGGTTACATGAAGAACCTGATCGACGTAGCCGGCATTGCCGAGCCTTACAACGCCCCGCGCCAGGTCCTGCCACCGGTTTACTGGCAGACCGGCCATATCGATGCCATCCGCTCCACCACCATCCTGGAGCAGGGTTCGATGAGCGGCAGGGTAATTTTTCCGGTGATGGTGGACCCGCGCTACACGGTGGATATCGACAACCCGGGTGATTGGATCAATGCCGAGCGGTTGGTGCGCGAATCGGGTCTGGAAATGGTCACGCCCGGGCAAGCGCGCCGCCCGCTGCCAGAGCAGGTCAAGCTGGTGGTCTTCGATTTCGACGGGGTCATGACCGATAATCGCGCCTGGGTGGATGACCAGGCGCACGAATACGTGGCTGTATATCGCTCCGATAGCCTCGGGCTGGCCAGGCTGATGCATACCGGCGTCAAAGTGGTGGTGATCTCGGCCGAGACGAACAAAGTCGTCCAGGCCCGCTGTGAGAAAATCGGCTTGCCCTATATCCAGGGTGTGGCCGACAAGACCGGAGTGTTAAAGAATTACTTAAGGGAACAACAAATCGATCCGCAGGAAGCGATTTACCTGGGGAACGATATCAACGATGTGCCCTGCTTCCCGCTGGTCGGGTGTGGGGTAGTGGTAGCGGATGCCCAGCCGGAAGCTCGCCGGGCGGCCGACGTGGTCCTTTCGCGGCCGGGCGGCCACGGTGCGGTGCGCGAACTGTGCGACTTGCTGGTAGAGCGCCAGGCTGGATAGAGGAAGTATGCTTTTGAGCAAATTATTTCGTAACCGGACAGGCTGGTAAAGAATTTTCGAATTTGAGATGTTTGTGCGGGCTTCGTCCGTGTAAACATCTCAAATTCGGGGTTTTAGTTGGTAAGGCTGAACGGTTACATTATTCCTGCATAAACCAAATGGAGAACCTATGGCGAAGACAGTAAAAATTGGGGACCGGTTGATCGGCGAAGGTCAACCGACCTACATTGTGGCGGAGATCGGAATCAACCACAACGGCGATGTGGAAATTGCCAAAAGGTTGATGGACGTGGCCAAACAAACCGGTATCGATGCGGTCAAATTCCAGAAACGCACGCCGGAGCTGTGTACGCCGGTTGACCAGCGCAACGTGATGCGTGAAACCCCCTGGGGATACATCACCTATCTGGATTACCGCTATAAAGTGGAATTTGATGAGAAGCAGTACCGCGAGATCGATGCTTACGCCAAAAAGATCGGCGTCACCTGGTTCGCTTCGGTCTGGGATGAACCCTCGGTGGATTTCATGGAGGCTTTCGACCCGGTAGCCTATAAGGTGCCCTCGGCGGCCTTGACCGATCACGACCTGCTGAAAAAGCTCACCAGCACCGGCCGGACGGTCATTTGTTCCACCGGCATGTCCACCCAGGACCAGATCAAGCAGGCGATCCAATACCTGGACACTGGCCGGCTGGTGATTTGCCACACCACCAGCGCCTATCCCTGCCCGCCGGAAGACCTGAACCTGCGCATGGTACAGACGCTCAAGGGCGAATACGACTGCCCGATCGGCTATTCAGGCCACGAAGTGGGCCTGATCCCCAGTGTGGTGGCGGTCGGGTTAGGCGCCTGCCTGGTAGAACGCCATATTACCCTCGACCGGGCCATGTGGGGCTCAGACCAGGCTGCCTCAGTCGAACCGGGCGGCTTCGAACGCCTGGTCAAATACATCCGCGTGACCGAACAGGCCCTGGGCGACGGCGTCAAAAAGGTCTATGACAGCGAGTTATCTTCGCTGAAAAAGTTACGCCGGGTGACCGACTGACCCTAGCGCATGAAGTGGTCTTACTTTTACCTGTCCCAGGGCATCCAACGCCGGGGACTGCAAGCGCGCAATAACCGCCGGATCGCGGCCCTGGCCGCCGAAGTAGAGCGCCGGGCCGGCCTAAAGCCGGATGAACGGCCGGTAGCTTTTTTCAATGCTTCCAGCCGCCTGGCCTGGATGAGCCAGAACGCCGCCTTTACCCTGTTGGCTTCCTGGGGGGTGCGCCTGGCCGGGACACCGGTGATTCATTTCGTTTGCCGGGCCGGGATGAGCCGCTGCCAGCTCGGCACCAACAAGGACGACCCGAACCAGGCCCCGCCCTGTGATGCCTGTGTGGCCCAATCGGATCACCTTTACACGGGCGGGCAGGTGCACGGGTTCAGCTATCAGGCCGATCCCGACCTGGAGCGGGCCTTGCATGGATTGCCGCTGGCGAAGTTGCAGGACTTCACCTGGCAGGAACTGCCTTTGGGCGAGCTGGTGCTGCCCTCGCTGCGGTGGGCCCTGCGCTGCCACGACCTGCCGGACGATGAAGGCACCCGTTTTCTGTTACGCCAGTACATCCTATCGGCCTGGCGGGTAGCGGGCGAGTTCCGCCGCTTTCTGAGCGAGCAGCACCCGCGTGGATTGGTGGTGTTCAACGGCATTGCCTTCCCGGAAGCCGTCGCGCGGCGGATTGCGCTCGAAAATGGGCTGTGGGTGGTCACCCACGAGGTGGGTTTGCAGCCCATGACCGCCTATTTCACCCACGGCCAGGCCACGGCTTACCCGATCGATATCCCGGACGATTTTCAGCTTTCCGATAGCCAGCAGGAGCGCCTGAACGCTTACCTGGAAAAACGCATCCAGGGCAAGTTCAGCATGGCCGGGGTGCAGTTTTGGCCGGAGATGCGCGGCCTGGGAGAGGATTTCGACCGGAAGGCAGCCGGGTTCAGGCAAATCGTGCCGGTGTTCACCAACGTGATCTTCGATACCAGCCAGGTCCACGCCAACACCGTGTTTACGGATATGTTCGCCTGGCTGGATGCAGTTTTGGGCCTGATCAAGGCCCACCCGGAGACCTTGTTCGTGATCCGCGCCCACCCGGATGAAGACCGGCCGGGCAAGCAGGCCCGCGCAAGTGTGGCGGCCTGGGTCGCGCACAACCGGGTGACTGAACTGCCCAACGTGTGGTTCGTGCCCCCGCGCGAATACCTCAGCTCCTACGAGCTGATCCAGCGTTCCAAGTTTGTGATGATCTATAACTCGACCATCGGGCTGGAAGCGGCCATCCTGGGCGCGGCGGTGCTGTGCGCCGGGCGGGCCCGTTTTACCCAGCTCCCCACGGTTTATTTCCCGGCCTCACCGGCGGCTTACTTGCAGATGGCTGAGGATTTTCTGGCCCTGGACAAAGTACCCCTGCCGGCTGAATTTGCCCAAAATGCCCGGCGCTTCTTATATTACCAGTTGTTCAAGACCTCGCTGCCTTTGCAGGCATTCCTTGAGCCGGACATGACCCCCGGTTTCGTGCTCCTTAAGGGTAAGTTGAGCTGGTCCGACCTGCTGCCTGAGAACTCGGCCAGCATGCGGGCCATTGTCGAAGGGATCTTACAGAACGGGCCGTTCCTGCTCCCGGACGGGGAGGAGGGCTCCGGTGACTGAGGACGCCAACACGGCCAAACCGCGCTGCTCGATTGTGATCCGGGCCTACAACGAGGAGAAACATATCGGCCGCCTGCTGACCGGCATTCTCGAGCAGACGGTCAAGGACGTGCAAATCATCCTGGTCGATTCGGGTTCGCAGGACGCCACCGTGAGCATCGCTTCGCGCTTCCCGGTCGAAGTGGTGCACATTCATCCGCAGGAGTTCACCTTTGGACGTTCGCTCAACCTGGGCGTGGCCCAGGCGCGCAGTGACCTGGTGGTGATGGCCTCGGCCCACGTGTACCCGGTCTATCCCGATTGGCTCGAGCGCCTGCTGGAGCCGTTCGACGACCCGCAGGTGGCGGTCAGCTACGGCAAGCAGCGCGGGGCGCAGAGTTCGAAATATTCCGAGCACCAGATCTTTTGTACCTGGTTCCCCGATCAGTCGCTGGCCCACCAGCCGACGCCCTTCTGCAACAACGCCAACGCCGCCATCCGCCGGGGGCTGTGGCAGAAGCATCCCTACGATGAGCTGCTGCCCGGCCTGGAAGACCTGGGTTGGGCTCGCTGGGCCCAGGAACAGGGCCAGGCCATTGCTTATGTGGCCGAGGCCGAGATTATCCACGTGCACAACGAGACCTGGCAAGGTATTCTTAACCGCTACCGTCGTGAGGGCATGGCCTTCAAGCAGATTTACCCGCAGGAACGGTTTGGCCTGAACGATTTCCTGCGCCTGTGGTGGACCAACGTGCGTACGGACTGGCGCGCCGCCGGGCAAGAGAAAGCGCTCGGCCGCGAGTGGCTCAATATCGCCCGCTTCCGCCTGATGCAGTTCTGGGGTACCTACAAGGGCTACCAGCAGTCCGGCCCGCTGACCTGGAAGCTGAAGCAGACCTTTTATTATCCGCGGGCCGATGCCGGCCTGGCCGGCGAACCCGACCGGCGTGAGGTCGCGCCGATCAAATACGAGGGTTAAGAGTTTATTTGCTTATAATAAATGTGGATTGAACCACAGATGGACACAGATACACACAGATTTTTTTGTAAAATGCTCAAGAGTTTTTTTGTGGAAATATCCATTGCAATAAAATGTTGTCAGATTGAGCGAGGAGAAGGGCCTGTAGAACCGAATTTAAAACCGGCTCAAATGATTAAACGATGATGAGTTTGAGACGATTTTATTAAATAAATCTGTGTCCATCTGTGTCCATCCGTGGCCAATAATCTTTTGAGATTTTGGGATATCTATGAATAATTCGTTCAGTATTTGCGCTCTGGTGCCCATGCGGCACAATTCGGTCCGGGTGCAGGGGAAAAATTACCGGCCCCTGGCAGGCAAGCCGCTCTACCAGCACATCCTGGCGACTTTGCTGCAAGTGCCCCAGATCAGCCGGGTGGTGGTGGATACCGATTCGGACGTGCTAATCGAAGGGATTGCCCAGGCGTTCCCCCAGGTGCAGGTGCTGCGCCGGCCGGTCGAGCTGACCGCGGATACCGTGCCGATGAACGAGATTTTGATGTACGATACCTCCCAGTTTCAGGCCGATTTCTACCTGCAAACCCATTCGACTAACCCGCTTTTGAAAGCAGAGACGATTTCTCGCACAATCGATGTATTCTCTCAAAATTACCCCGCTTACGATTCGCTCTTTTCGGTCACCCGCCTGCAATCCCGCTTGTGGGACGGCCTGGCCCGGCCGATCAACCATAACCCGGCTATTTTGCTGCGCACCCAGGACCTGCCTCCGGTGTATGAAGAAAACTCGTGTATATATATGTTCAGCAGGCGGACGCTGGAACAGCGCCGTAACCGCATCGGCGAACGGCCGTACCTGTACCAAATCGACGCAGCCGAAGCCTGGGACATCGACGAGGAACTGGATTTCCTGGTCGCGGACACGCTGATGAGCAGGCGCCTGGAATCAGGCGAGGAAACAAAATCATAGGAGCCCATCCATCCATGCCAACCGTTTTGGTATCTGCACCCTATTTACTGCCTTTTCTGGACCGATTTCGCCCGGTCTTTGCCCATTACAACCTGGATTTGATCGTCCCGGAGGTCAACGAACGCCTTTCGGAAGAAGAAATTTTACGTTTCGCCGGCCAGTTCGACGCGGCCCTGTGCGGCGATGACCGTTTCAGCGAGCGGGTCCAGCAGGCCTGCCTGCCGCGCCTGAAGGTGATCTCCAAGTGGGGCACCGGGATCGATTCAATCGACCAGCAGGCGGCTGCCCGGCTGGGGATCCAGGTGCGCAACACGCCGAACGCCTTCACCTTACCGGTTGCGGACAGTGTAATGGCCTACATGCTGGCCTTCGCCCGCCGCCAGCCCTGGATGGACCGGGCCATGCGGACCGGCGCCTGGACCAAATTGCCCGGACGTTCGCTTTCCGAGTGCACCCTGGGGGTGATCGGGCTGGGCAATATCGGCAAGGCCGTCATCCGCCGGGCGCGGGCCTTTGGTATGGACCTGCTGGGCAACGATATTATCCGCATTGCACCGGATTTTGTGATCGAGAACGGCGTCACCATGCTGCCGCTGGACGAGTTGTTGGCCCGGGCCGACTTTGTCAGCCTGAACTGCGACTTGAACCCGAGCAGCTTGCACATTATGCGGGCCGAAACCCTGGCCCGGATGAAGAAAGAAGCCATTTTGATCAACACGGCCCGCGGTCCGCTGGTGGACGAGCCCGCCCTGGTCGCGGCCCTGCAGCAGGGCCAGATCGCCGGAGCGGCCCTGGACGTGTTCGAGGTGGAACCCCTGTCGGCCAATTCGCCCCTGCTGAAGATGGATAACGTCATGCTGGCCCCGCACAACACCAATTCCAGCCCGTCCGCCTGGGAGCGGGTGCACTGGAGCACCATCCGCAACATGCTGGAGGGTCTGGGCATCGATGCGAGAGATTTGGAGCGGATAGCGGGTAGCGATTAGCGGTTGGCTTTTAGCGATTAGCTGTTAGCGATTAGCAATTAGCTGTTAGCGATTAGTTGTAGCCCGGCTTTCTAAGCCGGGCTTTTCGTTTGGCGCAGAAGAGCGCGAGGGTAGCCCGGCTTTCTAAGCCGGGTTCTTGGCTTGGTGCAGAAGAGCGGCCTCGGCCGAGGGTTGCGAGGGGCCGGGCGGATCTGCGTTTAACAAATTCTCTTTCCTAATTTCTTTCTTCGTTTTTCTCCGTGACATCCGTGCCTCCGTGGTTTTATTTATAAGATCTGCGCCGCAATGGTGCGTTCCGGGCACGCCGATGTGGGCGAATGGCCTGGTGGTCCGCCGATGTCAGAGAATTCAGCCCTCAAACGCACCCTACGCCGGCGTTCTTTCTAAAAAATCTTCTCCGCGCTCTCAGCGCCTCTGCGGTGCAATCTCTTGATCGGTGCATAAGAACGGCCTCGGTCTGGAGACCGGGCCGATCCACCTGATGCCATCGTCATTTTAAACAGTAATTTCTCTTCTTTCTTTTCTCAGTGAACTCAGTGTCCTCTGTGGTTAAAATCTTTTTTCCTCTCCGTGTCCTCCGTGCCTCCGTGGTTTTATTTATAAGATCTGCGCCGTAATGGTGCGTTCCGGGCACGCCGATGTGGGCGAATGGCCTGGTGGTCCGCCGATGTCAGAGAATTCAGCCCTAAAACGCACCCTACGCCGGCGTTCTTTCTAAAAAATCTTCTCCGCGCTCTCAGCGCCTCTGCGGTGTAATCTCTTGGCCGGCGTATAAGAGCGGCCTCGGTCTGGAGACCGGGCCGATCCACCTGATGCCATCGTCATTTTAAACAGTAATTTCTCTTCTTTCTTTTTTCAGTGAACTCAGTGTCCTCTGTGGTTAAAATCTTTTTTCCTCTCCGTGTCCTCCGTGCCTCCGTGGTTTTATTTATAAGATCTGCGCCGTAATGGTGCGTTCCGGGCACGCCGATGTGGGCGAATGGCCTGGTGGTCCGCCGATGTCAGAGAATTCAGCCCTAAAACGCACCCTACGCCGGCGTTCTTTCTAAAAAATCTTCTCCGCGCTCTCAGCGCCTCTGCGGTGCAATCTCTTGATCGGTGCATAAGAACGGCCTCGGTCTGGAGACCGGGCCGATCCACCTGATGCCATCGTCATTTTAAACAGTAATTTCTCTTCTTTTTTTTCTCAGTGAACTCAGTGTCCTCTGTGGTTAAAATCTTTTTTCCTCTCCGTGTCCTCCGTGCCTCCGTGGTTAATCTCTTCTCCCCACACTTTGGTGATTTTCCTGCGCCTACGAAATTTTCCAAACTCACGTTACAATAAGGCGTGCTGTACCTACTCACACCCTTGGGATCAAATCAATGACTTCTCAAAAACTCAGCCTTCCCCGCCGGGAATGGATTATTTCGCTCCTGCTGGTTGTGGTGCTCTATTCGATCAGCAACCTGCCGCACATTCAAAGCCTGGGGTTCTACAAAGACGACTGGCATATGATCTTTGCCGGTGATTCCTACGGCCCGCAGAAGATCGTCGAGGAATTCTCGATCGACCGACCGTTCATGGGGGTCGTCAACGCGTTCACCTTCGATATCTTGGGCGACAGCCCGCACGCCTGGGCCTGGTTTGCCTTCTTTGCCCGCCTGGCCGGCGTGGTCGGGCTGTTCTGGCTGCTGCGCAAGCTGTGGCCGAAGCAGGTCTATGCGACCACGGCCATGTCGGCTTTGTTCGCCGTCTATCCGGGGTTTATGCAGCAGCCCAATGCGGCCACCTTCCAGAACCATTTCGTCGGCTACAGCGCCGGGATTCTATCGCTGCTGCTGACCGTGCTGGCCTTGCAGACCTCCCGCAAGGGACTGCGAGCAGCCTTGACCGGCCTGTCGATGGCCTTGATGCTGCTGTGCGCGTTGATCTACGAATACATGATCGGCCTGGAAGGAATCCGCCTGTTTCTGATCTGGTACCTGACCTGGCGCGAAGAGCCGCTGCCCTTCTGGAAACAGGTCAAGAAAGTGGTCCTCATCTGGCTGCCTTACCTGGCCGTGGTGGGTGGGTTCGTCTTCTGGCGGGTGTTTATTTACAAGAGCACCCGTTATGCCACCAGCACCGGGGTATTGGCGCACAAATATCTGGCTGCGCCTTTCGCCATGACGGTCCAACTGGCAGCCGAAACCATCAAGGACTTTTTCGAAACCACCGTGCTGGCCTGGTTTGTGCCCTTTTACCAGCTCACGACCTTCTCGGCTTACGGATTGTGGTTTGCCTCGCTGGCGCTGGGACTGGCCGGCGCGGCGATCTTTTTGGGTTACCGCCGCTGGGTACGGCGCCGGGTAGCGAAAGAAGAAGACGCCGAAGAGGCGGATCCACAGGCAGCCCGCTGGAAACTGGCAGCCATCATCATCGGCGGCCTGGGCGTCCTGGTGACGCTCATCCCGGTGCTGCTCTCGGACCGGACCGTTTATTTCAAGGACCAGTTCGACCGCTACACCTTGCAGGCCACGGTGGGCGTGGTCATGCTGCTGGGCGGGTTGATCTTCCTGGCGGTGCGCTCCCGCTGGCGCACGCCGCTGCTGGCCGGCCTGATCGTGATCTCGATCATGACCCAGTACCACAATATCGATTTCTGGAAGCATGCCTGGAGCTATCAGCAGGAATTCTGGTGGCAGGTCTCCTGGCGCATCCCGCAGATCGAGCCAGACACGGTGCTGATGGCCTACCTGCCGAGCGGCTACCGCCTGGCCGAGGACTATGAGGCCTTCTCACCGGCCAACCTGATCTATTATCCCGGGGTAGCCAACACCACCCTGGTGGCAGAAGTGCTCAACTCGGACACGGCCGACGAAGTGCGCATGGGTTCGACTTCGGACCGCTCGGTGCGCACGTTTGACTTCACCCGTCACTTTGACCAGTCGCTGATCATCACCTGGCCGGGGAACGGCTCGTGCGTCCATGTCCAGGACGGCAGCCGGCTGGAGCTTTCAGAATTGGAAGACCCGGTCGTCGATGAAGTAGCGCCGTATTCGAAAGCGGATCGCATCGACGTGACCGCCCAGCCGCCGGTGGTGCCCGCTTCGATTTTTGGGGCTGAACCGGCCCATACCTGGTGCTATTACTATCAAAAGGCCAGCCTGGCCCGCCAGGCCGGCGATTGGAACACGGTCACTTCCCTGGCCGACCAGGTGCAGTCATTGGGCCTGGCCCCGCAGGACCTATCCGAATGGATGCCGTTTTTGGAAGGCCTGGTGCGGGCCAATCGCGAGCAGGATGCCCAGCCGATCCTGGACCAGCTCAACAAGGATGATCGCCAGCGCTACCTGGTCTGCCAACGCTTCCTGGCGCCGGATGCCGCCAGTGACCCGACGTTGACATCCGCAGAGATCGCATTCTTCAAGACCACCTTGTGCGCGGCGTTTGTGGGAAGTAAATAGTAAGAAGGAATGAGGCAACGAGGAGAGGGTCCGGCGCTTCGCCCTCATCCCCCGGCCCCTTCCCCCACGCTTCGCGGGGGGAAGGGGAGTTCTGGCTGCCCACGCATGGTTCGGCCGGTGCAGTGGTGGGTAAATAGCACCGGACTATCAGTCTATGGGCTGGTAGTCCGACGCCGAAGAGCGGCCTCGGTCTGGAGACCGGGCCGATCCACTTTAGGCTATCATTCTTGTAAATAGTAATTTCTCTTCTCCCCTTTTCTTTCTTTTCTCCGTGCTCTCCGTGCTCCGTGGTTATCTTTTTTCTTCTCCGCGCTCTCTGCGCCTCTGCGGTGAAATAAAAATTCCTCGCCCGAAAATCCCCTGAGATGGTTTAAAATAAGTAACTGCCCAATCCAATGGGAAAAGCCCTAAATTTGAGGTGTTTGCGGGTGCATCGCCCCCGCAAACACCTCAAATTTAGGAACTTCATTCATTGGCTTGAGTAGTTGCTAGAGCAAATGGTTGGCAAGCCGGGCATCCTTCGAAGAACAGGTTGGTTACTTACAATGAATCCAGAAAACCGTGTGATGTTGATTACCGGGGCGGCGGGGGGGATTGGCCGCGCCACCGTGGTCTATTTCGTTGAAAAAGGCTGGCGGGTTATCGGCGTGGACCGCAACGATTTCGGTGAACCCTTCCCGCAGCCAGGCCTGTTCATTCAGGCTGACCTGGCGGATGTAAAGAATTTCGATGCGATTTACCAAAAAGCGCGCGACTATACCGATACCCTCGACGCGTTGATCAACAACGCCGCCTACCAGATCGTCAAACCGATCCTGGAGACCAGCGTCGAGGAGTGGGACGCAGTCATGGCCTCCAACCTGCGCTCGGTCTTCCTGGGCGCCAAACTGGCTCATCCGCTGTTGGCCGCCGGGGGTGGGGGTGCGATAGTCAACACGTCGTCCGTGCACGCCATTGCCACATCGGCCAATATCGCCGCTTATGCGGCCAGCAAAGGCGGCATCCTGGCTTTGACCCGCGCCATGGCGATCGAGTTTGCGCCGGATAATATCCGTGTGAATGCCGTGCTGCCGGGTGCGGTCGATACGCCCATGCTGCGGGCCCACCTGGGCGGTACCGGCACCATTCCCGAACGGCTGGAAAACCTGGCCCGGAAAACGGTCAACGGGCGGGTGGGTACTTCGGAAGAGATCGCCAAGGTCATCTATTTCCTGGCGGACCACGACCAATCTTCCTTCATGACCGGCCAGGCGTTGGTGGTGGACGGCGGCGCGACGGCCAGGTTGAGCACCGAATGAGTTCATTACGCGAGACACTTAAAGGAGCTCTGCCCGACCCGTGGTTGAAATTCGCTGCGCGAAACCCGGGACGGCCTGGTGCGAGCCAAAGATTGGCCTCAGGCGACTTTTCACCCCTGGCGGCAGGACACGATCCGCAAGCTGCCGGCGCTGAAAGACATTCATCGCGGCGAGCGCTGCTTTATCCTGGGCAACGGCCCCAGCCTGGCGCGCACCGATTTGACCCGCCTGCGGGATGAGTACACCATCGGCTTGAACCGGATCTACCTGGCCTTTGCCGACATGGGCTTTCAGACCAGCTACTACCTTTCGGTCAACGACCTGGTGATCGAGCAGTGCGCCGAGGATATCCTCGGGCTAAAGATGCCGCGCTTCGTCTCCTGGCGAGCGCACAACTGGCTCCAGCCGCAGGATAACCTGTATTTCCTCTATTCCACCTATACCGGCCCGACCTTTGCCCACAATATCGCCGGGCGGATGTGGGAAGGCGCCACGGTGACCTATATGGCCCTGCAGGTGGCCTTTTACCTGGGCTTCGAGACGGTCATCCTGATCGGGGTGGACCATAATTTTGCCACCAAGGGCAAGCCCAATACCACGGTCGTGTCCGCCGGGGATGATCCCAACCACTTCAATCCCGGTTATTTTGGCAAGGGTTTCCGCTGGCAATTGCCCGACCTGGAAACCTCCGAGCAGGCCTATCGCACGGCCCGCCTGGCCTATCACCAGGCCGGCCGCCAGGTGCTGGACGCGACCCTGGATGGAAAACTGACCGTGTTCCCGAAGGTAATCTACGATAGTTTGTTTTAAAAATGTGTAAGGGGAGTGCTTCAGTGTTTCAGTGATTCAGTTCTGGGTTGACAATTTCACTTGGGACGCCAGGTGGGTATCCCTGCCAGCACTGAGACACGGAAACACCGTAAAACTGAAGCACGTCCGTGACACCCGACACTTGACACATGACACTTGAAAATCCGCACCTCATGGTTCCAAAAAACATATGATTTTCCCCCTCGTCTCGATCATCACCCCGTCCTATAACCAGGCAGCGTACCTGGAGCAGACCCTGCGCTCGGTGCTGGAGCAGTCCTACCCGCGCATCGAGTACCTGGTGGCGGACGGCGGCTCGAACGATGGCAGTCTGGAGATCATTCGCAGGTACGCGGACCGGCTGGCCTGGTGGGTCTCGGAGCCCGACCGCGGCCAGGCGGACGGGATCAACAAGGGCCTGCAGCGTGCCCAGGGCGAGATCGTGGCCTGGTTAAATTCGGACGACCTGTACCGGCCGGGCGCGATTGCCCAGGCGGTCGAGTTCTTCCGGGTCAACCCGTCGATCGGGCTGGCCTATTCGGACGTCGAATCAATCGACGCGGCTGGCGAACGGATCAACATTATGCGTTACGGCGATTGGGGCCTGGAAGACCTGCTGCATTTCAAGATCATCGGCCAACCGGGGGTCTTCATGCGCCGGGAGGTACTGGAACAGGCCGGACTGCTGGACCTTTCCTACCAGTACCTGCTCGACCACCAGTTATGGCTGCGTATAGCCAATCTTGCGCCTATGGAGCACGCCCGCGGGGTCCGTTGGGCGGCCGCCCGTTTTCACCCGCAAGCCAAGAATATGGCCCTGGGGGCTCGTTTTGGCGAAGAGGCCTACCGCATTGCGTGCTGGCTCGAATCGGATCCGGATTTTGCGGCCGTTGCCCGCTCGAACCGGCGTAAAATGTGGGCAGGGGCGCACCGGCTCAATGCGTTCTATGCCCTGGATGCGGGGTTACCCGGCAAAGCCTTGCAGGACTACTGGAAAGCGGCCTGGCAGTCGCCTGGCGTGGCGCTGGCGGACTGGCGCCGGATTTTATATGCCTTGTTCAGCCCGCTGGGCCTGGAAGGCCTGCGTACGGCTTACCTGGAACGGCGCAAGCAGCGCCTGGCCGGACGGGCAACTTCCGAGAAATGAGACTTTGATCAATTTGTCCATGGCCATTGCCTTTTTCGTTTCCGAAGCGGTCCTAGAGGGATACCGACTTGGCTGCTAAACCGCTGCGCTGGTCCAACCTGGCCAACTGGGCGGCCGTTTTACTGATCCTGGTGGCCGGGCTGGCCATCCGGCTGTACGATTTGGGCGACGCCCCGCTGGATTTTCACGCTACCCGCCAGTTGCATTCGGCGCTGATCGCGCGTGGGATGTATTACAGCACCCTGGATGACGTTTCGCAATGGCAGCAGCAGCGCGCCATCCACCAGCAGCAGGCCGAAGGGCTGATCGAGCCGCAGATTATGGAAACGTTGGCTGCCTGGGGCTATCGCCTGGCCGGCGCGGCCGACCTGCGGATCCCACGCCTGTACACCATTTTTTTCTGGACGTTGGGCGGTGTTGGTCTGTACTTGCTGGGGCGCAGGCTGATCGGCCGCTGGGGGGCGCTGGTGGCCCTGTTGTTGTATATGCTGCTGCAGTACGGCATCCTGGCTTCACGCTCCTTCCAGCCGGATCCGTTGATGGTCGCCATGATTGTCTGGTCGTGGTGGGGCATGCTGCGCTGGCAGCAGCAGCCTGGTTGGGGCAGGGCGGTTTCCGCCGGGCTGCTGACCGGCCTGGCAGTGTATGTCAAATCGACAGCCGCTTTTTTTGTGGCCGGCGCCTGGGTCGGCCTGACGCTGGGGGGCCTGGGCCTGAAAAACGCCTTGCGCAGCAAGCAGTGGTGGCTGGTCAATGTGCTGGCGGTGCTGCCTTACGGGGCTTACCTGGCCTATACTACCCTGGGGTTGGGCCTGATGCAGGGCCAGTTTAGTTTACGCTTCTTCCCGCAGATGTGGTCGGACCCAGTCTTCTACTTACAGTGGATGTTGAAGGTCGATACGGTCACACCGCTGCCCTGGGTGCTGCTGG
This sequence comes from uncultured Chloroflexia bacterium, assembly GCA_963704755.1. Classification (GTDB taxonomy): domain Bacteria; phylum Chloroflexota; class Anaerolineae; order Anaerolineales; family Anaerolineaceae; genus Bellilinea. The sequence goes on along the minus strand of OY969938.1, from coordinate 1,337,920 downwards.
CAGCACTGGGGATCTTCAGCCTGCCCGGCAGATCCAAGCGCGGGCTGCTGCTGGGGGCCGGGGCGGCGTACCTGCTGTACGGCGTCCTGTTTTCGTATTACATTTCTACTCACGATTACTACCAGTTGCCGCTGCTGCCCCTGGTCGCGCTGGGTGCGGGGGCAGGTTTGCAAAGGGTGCTCTCGTCCTTGCAGGGCCCGCGCTGGCTGGCAACCCTGGCCGTCGCCGCCGCCCTGGCCGTGTTTGGCCTGTCGCAGATCTATGCTGCCCGCGATACGCTCAAATCGGTGAACGAGAACCAGGCGGTGGCCCAGGTGGAGCAGATCAGCGCGATATTCACCCCGGATGATAAAATTGTGGCGATTGCTCCAGAATACAGCACGGCGTTTACCTATTGGGGCTGGCTGGACGTAACCAACTGGTTCAGCACGGCGGATATCAACCTGCGCGAGATGGCCGGCCAGAGTTTTGACCTGGGCTCCTATTTCAAGCAGGAGACCGGCGGGAAAGACTTTTTCTTGATCACCGATTTTGACGAATTGAACAAACAGCCGCAGGTCAAGCAATTGTTGGCCGATAATTACCCGGTCTATCGCCAGGGGGATGGTTACCTGGTCTATGACCTGAGGAGCCCGAAATCATAAAATGTCCCTGACGAAATTCCGTTGGATTACACCGTTATTGATTGGCCTGGCCCTGCTGGGCTTTCTGGCCGGGGTGGCGGCGATTGCCTACGCGGGCAATAGTTCGCGCCTGTGGGCGGACGATTATTGCTATTCCAATGAGGTCCAGGATCGCGGGCTGTTCAATGGCACGCTGGACTGGTACCAGACCGGCGGAAATCGTTTTTCGGCCGTGTGGATGGTGGCCCTGGGCGATTTGTTCGGGCCCAATGCCGTGCGCTGGCAGCCGGCGGTCGTACTGTTTGGCTGGCTGGCCGCCGCCTGGTTGGCTCTGCGGGCGGCTGCGAACCGCTTGAACACCCGGCATCCAGCCGGGCTCTGGCTGGTTCTTTCCACCGGGCTGGTTTTCACGGCCGCCTACGCCGCTCCAGACCGGCTCCAGTCGATTTATTGGCGCATGGGCACTCTCCATTACAGCCTGCCCCTGGTTCTGTTCCTGTTGATCGTCTGGTTGAGTTTGCGGGCCTGGTTCCGCGGCTTCGAGGCGCATCGGGGCCTGGGCGTGCTATGGCTGACTACCCCCCTGGCTTTCCTGGCTGCCGGACTTTCCGAGACCTACGCCGCCTTCCAGGCCGGCGCGTTTATCCTGGCGCTGATCCTGGTAATCGTGCTGCGCTGGCGGCGGCAGATAAGCCGCGGGATTGCCCTGGTGTGGCCGCCGCTGGCGGTCACCCTGCTGGCCATGCTGCTCATGGCCCTTTCACCGGCCAACGCCTGGCGGCAGGCCGTCATGCCCCCACCGGCCCACTTGATCGACCTGATTCCCTACAGCCTGCGCTATTCGGTCGATTTTGTGGTCGATTTATTCCGCACGGTGCCCTTACCCCTGGCGGTTTACCTGCTTTTAGCCGGCGGCTGTGGCCTGCTGGCGGGTTCGATTAAGATGAAGCCGAAAATCAAGGGGCTGTTGTGGGGTGCAGCCGGCGCCCTGGCAGCTGGTTTTGCCCTGGTGATTTGCGCCATTGCCCCCAGTGTGTACGGCGGCCTGCTCTACCCGGCCGGGCGGGCTTTAATGGTGGCCCGCTTTGCCCTGTTGTCCGGCCTGGGCGCCGCGGCTGTTTGCCTGGGCATGGCCGTTTCCGCCTGGCTGGCTGACCGGGCGATCAGCGGATTGGTGCGGGCGGCGGCCTTGCTGGCCCTGGTGGTACTGGCGCTCTATCCGTTGCGGGCCGTCAGCCTGATGCGGCCGGAGATCCAGGTTTTGCAGACCAAAGCTGCCCGTTGGGACAGCCGCAACGCTGAAATCCTGGCCGATCGTGCCAACGGCCAGCGCGACCTGGTTGTCCCGGAGGTGGACGTGGTTTCCGGGCTGGAAGACATGGGCCCAATTGCTACCAATTGGGTCAATACCTGCGCGGCGGGTTATTATGGGGTCGCTTCGATCACGGCTCTGCCTTAGGAGAGATACATGCTGGTTTCGATTGTGACCCCTTCTTATAACCAGGCGCGCTTCCTCGAGGAAACCATTCGCTCGGTGCTCGACCAGGATTACCCGCAAATCGAATATATCCTGGTGGACGGCGGCTCGAACGATGGCAGCCAGGAGATCATTCAAAAATACGCTGGCCGGTTGGCCTGGTGGGTTTCGGAGAAAGACCGCGGGCAGACGGATGCCCTCAATAAAGGCTTCAGCCATGCCCACGGCGATATTCTGGCCTGGATTAATTCGGACGACACCTTCAACCCCGGCGCGGTCCGCCAGGCAGTGGAATATTTGCAGGCCCACCCGCAAGCCGGCATGGTCTATGGCGACGCCAGCTACATCGACGAGCGCGGGCGGGTGATCGGGCGTTTCCCGGCCGCCCAGACCGATTACCGGCGCCTGCGCACCGGCTATGTGCATATCCCCCAGCAGTCCTCTTTCTTTCGGGCAGGTTTGTGGCGCCAGGTGGGACCCCTGGACCCCAGCTTTTACTTCGCCATGGACTACGATTTGTGGGTACGCCTGGCCAGGCTGGCCCCTCTGGACTACCACCCGGCGTTGTGGGCGAATTTCCGATTGCATTCGGACGCCAAAACCATCTCGGCCGACGATCGCTGCTGGCCGGAGATGCTGCAGGTACATTACCGCGACGGCGGCACACCTTTTGCCCCCATCGTATTTAAGTATTGGATTAGAAAACTGGCCGCTCCCTACATCAACTGGAAACGGCGGCGCTTATTCCGTCTATAATGGTCGGGTAAGCTTTTACGGAGGTGCTGGTTGGCAAACGATGGTTCTCGCCCGGCCTCGGGCGATTTATTCACAAGCCTGGCAATAAGGATCAAGTTGATTGGGCGTTTGATGCTCGACCGCCGGGTGAGTTTTTATTTGAAATTGATCCCCGTTTTGGCGGTCGGCTATTTATTCATACCGGAAGAATTCTTCGGACCGGTGGACGATTTGACAGTCTTAGTGATCGGAATGGTCCTTTTCGTAGAAATGTGCCCGCCAAAAGTGGTTGCAGAGCACATGAAGCAACTGAAGAATCAAGATGTTAGCGGACGCGCTCCATTGCGAAGAATTGACGAGAACGTGATCGACGGAGAGTTCTACGAAGTAAGTCCCGAAAAGGATGGGGCCAGGGCCGATCGGGAGAATTAAAAAATGAACCCATTTCACGCGCGCATGCGGTTACCGGTAATACTGGCAGCCTGTGTCTTGGTATTGGTGTCCTGCTCGCCGCCTCTGGAAACGCCTTATAGCACGTCGCCGGCCGTCCCAACGGCCTTCGAGCCGGCCGGCACGGATACCCCCACGATCGTACCATCCCCCAGCCCACTGGCACTTACGGCGACTACAGTTTCTACCGCAACGGCTACCCATACCCCGGCACCGACAATCGGGGTGGTGGCCAGCCTGCCGGATCCATCCGGTTTCCAATGGGTCCAGGTGGTGGACGGCCTGAAACGGCCAACCGCGCTGGTTGATTCTAACGATGATAATGGCCTGCTGTTGGTGCTGGAACAGCCCGGGCGCATTCGCGGCATCCAGGGCGGGCGCTTGCTCACCGACCCATTTATGGATATCAGCGACCGGGTGGACAGCAGCGGCAACGAGCAGGGTCTGCTTGGAATTGCCCTTGACCCGGACTACCCGAATAACCATACCTTTTACCTGGACTATACCGACGCGCAGGGCAACACGACCGTCTCGCGCTTTAAAGCCGCTGACGACGGCCTTTCAGCCGACCCGGCCTCGGAACAGGTCTTGATGAAGATCGTGCAGCCGTTCCCCAATCACAACGGCGGCCAACTGGCATTTGGCCCGGATGGTTACCTGTACATCGGGACGGGCGACGGCGGCTCGGAAGGCGACCCTAACAATACTGCCCAGGATCCGGCCAATAAATTGGGCAAGATCTTGCGCATCGATGTGCGCGGGCAGGATACCTACACCATTCCGGCGGATAACCCCTACGCTCAGAATGCCAGCGGGGCTCCGGAAGTATGGGCGCTGGGATTGCGCAATCCCTGGCGATTCTCATTCGATCGACTGACCGGCGACCTGTACATCGGCGATGTAGGCCAGGATAAGTATGAGGAAATCGATTATCTGCCGGCCGGCACCGGCGCGGGAACGAATTTTGGCTGGAGTGTGCGCGAAGGGTTGCATCCGTACAAAGACGGCAGCAGCAGCGCAAATTTCACCGACCCGATCTTCGAATACGACCATTCACAGGGCTGTGCGGTGACCGGCGGATACGTTTACCGTGGTGGGACGCTGCCAGAATTCTACGGAGTTTACCTGTTCAGCGATTACTGCACTGGGAATGTTTGGGGATTGCTCAAATCAGGCAGCGGCGACTGGCAGTCCGCGCTGTTGTTCCCCAGCCAGGGTAATATCAGCTCGTTTGGCCAGGACGCCTCCGGTGAGATTTATATGCTGGATTTAAACAAAGGCGCCGTGCTGAAACTTTCACGTAAGGGATAGGAGAATGTTGAAATAGCCGCTCCGCCACACTTACCCAAATTTCTAAAACGGGAGGGCGTTTTTTCAACACCCTCAAACAGGAAAGTTGTATAATAAAGGATATTGAAGGTGAAATTGGAGGTTTTTGATGGCTGAAAAAAAATGGGAACCATTGCAAGTTCAATACTGTGACCATGCCGGCTGCGACGTCGTTTTGGAAGTAGAAGCCGTCTATCCGGCAGAGTTCTTACCGGACCAACCTCCGCGTCTCGTATCACAACGCTGCTCGCGTGGGTTGGAATGTAATATGTGGGACCATATGACCTGTGTATGGGCCGGCACCAATCCGCAATATGATCCGTTCAAGAAATAAGGCTTTCGCCGTTACCGTTCCGTAAAAAACACGAATTACTCAGTTATGGAAAGCCCCCAGGAGTTTCTGTATAAAACTGGGTAATTGCAAAAAAGTACAATTGAAACAATAAAGAGAAGGTTTTCCCCGAATTCTTTTCTCAGGGAGACCTTCTCTTTGTTTTAAACAACATCGATTCTGGATCTATACCCAGGCTTTTTCGCTGTTATACGTGACGAAAATTTTGTGCCGGGCGAAGAAAGGCTTTTTCTGTGAACGGATTCGTTCGCAGGCTATTCTTCGACTTCTTCCTCGATGACATCGGATTTAACCATGGCAGACTTGTCGTCGCCTTTGGCGGCTTTCTTATGCGGAGCCTTTACGGGGGCCAACATCATGGTCATGGTGCGGCCTTCCAGCCCCGCGGTTTGCTCGATGGTTGATACATCAGCGAGTTCTTCGGCGATTTCTTTCAGGTCTTCGAGCGCGATTTCGGGGTAGGTAATTTCCCGTCCACGGAAGCGAATAGTCACCCGGACTTTCATCCCATCCAACAGCCAGCGGCGTGCATCCCGGGTTTTGAAACCACGGTGGTGTTCATTGGTTTTGGGGCGTAACTGAATCTCTTTGATTTCGACTTTGGTTTGAGCCTTGCGCGCTTCGCGTTCCTTTTTGGTACGCTCGTACAGGAACTTGCCAAAGTCCATAATCCGGCACACAGGCGGGTCGGCTCCGGGAGCCACCTCTACCAGATCCAGTTCAGCTTCGCGTGCGACGCGTAAGGCTTTTTCAGTAGGAATTACCCCCATGTTTTCACCCTCAGGTCCAATCACGCGGACTTCGGGAACACGGATTGCCTCATTTACCCGATAATTTGTTGTACTAATGGGCTTTCTCCTTCCTTTTATCTTTCAGCGAGGTCCATATATAAACCAGTCCGTTCGATTTCAACGGACCGGTGACATAATTGATATTACCACATCTTCATTTGTAACGTCAACTATTCAGCGTATTTTAATCATGGTTTTTTAGGGGTGGCTTAAAAAGCTGGCGCGTTGGCGATTGAAATCACCGCAACAAAAACACAAAGACCCACCTGCGTGGGTCTCTTTCTACAAAATGCGGGATGCGCTACCGCTTTAGCAAGAAGGGGGTGAGGGCACTTCTCCAGCTTGCCAGGCAAAAACCCGGCTATGGGATTAGGCTTTGCCAAAAGAGAGACCCACGCAGGTGGGTCTTTGTGTATCAGTAGGTGCAGCTTTAGCTGCCGGTTTATACGTTGGCGATTGAAATCACCGCAACAAAAACACGAAGACCCACCTGCGTGGGTCTCCTTTAACAAAATGTGGGATGTGCTACCTATTTTACAGGTAGGGTGAGGGCACTTCTCCAGCTTGCCAGGCAAAAATCCGGCGAGGGGATCAGGCCCAGCCAAAAGAGAGACCCACGCAGGTGGGTCTTTGTGTATCTGTAGGTGCAGCTTTAGCTGCCGGTTTATGCGTTGGAGATTGAAATCACCGCAACAAAAACACGAAGACCCACCTGCGTGAGTCTCTTTCTACAAAATGCGGGATGCGCTACCGCTTTAGCAAGAAGGGGGTGAGGACACTTCTCCAGCTTGCCAGGCAAAAATCCGGCGAGGGGATCAGGCTCTGCCAAAAGAGAGACCCACGCAGGTGGGTCTTTGTGTATCTGTAGGTGCAGCTTTAGCTGCTCTCCCGGCCAGGGGAGCTTTGTAAGCCAGATGTAGGGTGCGTTGGTAACGCACCAAAAGCGCCGGCTATTTGCATATTTCGGTTAGCAAATAGGTTGGGTTAGGGTTCGATTATTATGCTGGCATCTAAAAACACAGCACATTCCAGGCCCTGCATGTAACCTGAAATATTTACCGAACAAACTCATGGTGCGTTGCGGGCATGCCGGGAGGCGAGTCACGCCTGGTGATTTGACCAGTTGGTAAATCACCAGCCCGCAACAGCACCCTACAAACCCCGGCAGGTGCAGCTAAACTTAAGATGTTCTATATTTCGAACAAAATCGTGACCGGGCCGTCGTTCTCGATCTCGACCAGCATGTGGGCGCCAAATTCGCCGGTCTCTACCGGCACACCCTGCTCGCGCAGCAGCTCGGCAAATCGATCAACCAGCGGACGGGCCAGGTCGGGTGCGGCGGCAAAGACGAAGGAAGGCCGGTTGCCTTTGCGTGTATCGGCATACAGGGTGAACTGAGAAATCACCAGGGCCGCGCCATGTACATCCTGGATCGATAGGTTCATCTTGCCCTGCTCGTCCTCGAACACGCGCAGCAAGGCGATCTTGCGGGCCAGGGCAGCGGCTTTCTCTTCGTTGTCTTCAGGACCAATGCCCAACAGGATCACGTAGCCCTTATCGACTGCACCCAGGGTTTGGCCGTCCACGCTGACGGCTCCGCGCCGGACGCGTTGGACGACCGCTTTCATTCCGACAGTCCAATCGCCTGGTGGACCTCCGCCATAGTTGCCTGGGCGATCTGGCGGGCCCGCCTGTCGCCGTCGTGGAGGATCTCCCAGACCTGGTTAGGGTTCTGGTCGATCTCCGCCCGGCGCGTGCGGAAAGGTTCCAGGTGAGCGTTGAGGTTTTTGGCATACAGTTTCTTGCAGTCCACGCAGCCGATCCCGGCCCGGCGGCACTCGATGTTGACCATATCCACGTCGCTCTGCGGCGAAAAGACCTTGTGCATGCTGAATACGTTGCACACGTCCGGGTTGCCCGGGTCGCTGCGGCGGATACGCTGCGGGTCGGTGACCATTTGCATTACCCGCTGCTGAGTTTCTTGGGGGGTGGAAGCCAGCTCGATGTGGTTGTTGAGGCTCTTGCCCATCTTTTGGACCCCATCGATACCGATCACCTTGGGCGTTTCGGTGGCCTTCATCTGCGGCTCGACCAGCACCTGGGTATTGTAGCGGAAGTTGAAGGAGCGAACCGTTTCGCGGGCAAATTCTATGTGCGGAGCCTGGTCGACGCCTACCGGTACCAGGTCGGCCTTGTACAGGACGATGTCAGCGGTCATCAACACCGGGTAGCCCACCAGCCCGTAATTGACGTTATGGGGCTGTTCGCGCGCTTTTTCTTTGAATGTTGGCAGGTCGGTTAGTTTGCCAAGCGGGGTAACCATGGAGAGGTAGGTATGCAGCTCCATTACCTCCGGCACATGCGATTGAACGAAAACGATCGCTTCTTCGGGACGTATCCCGGCTGCCAGCCAATCCAGAGCCATATCGTATGTGTTCTGGCGCAGGTCCAGGGTGGTATCCATGGTGGTCAAGGCATGTACGTCGACGATGCAGTACACGCAGTCATATTCTTCCTGAAGTGCGACGTAATTGCGCATGGCGCCCAGGTAATTGCCCAGGTGTTGGCGTCCGGTAGGGCGAGCGCCCGAAAAAACACGTCCTTTTTTTACAGTCATAAAAGGGTAACCTTCCTCGCTTGAAATTGATCCATCCGGTAATGTACCCGGAGCGGTGCAAATATTTTTGCATGGTAACTGCTCAGCCTAACTGGGAAGAACACCTCAAATTCGGGGATTTTTAAACAGGAGCATGAGTAGTTACTTTGCATGAACCATAGGGGCATCTGAATTTTTTAGGGACCCTGTAAGATTATAAACCAGGCTCAGACTTAATTTGGTAAAATGCCTGTGTGAATAAACAGGATTTCCACCGGAAAGTGCCCATCATCAAGCGCGCGTTGGACCTGGCCGTTTGTATCCCCAGCCTTGTCGTGGCCATCCCGGCCATGTTGGTTGTGGCCGGGATGGTATATTTAACTGAAGGCCGCCCGATTATTTTTGCCCAAAAGCGTCCCGGCCTGGGGGGAACCATATTTACTCTGTTTAAATTTCGAACGATGCGCCTGACTGTCGATCGCAAAGGCCGGCCACTGCCGGATGCGCAGCGCCTGACAGGGTTAGGCCGTTTTTTGCGGGCAACCAGCCTGGATGAGCTGCCCGAATTGGTCAATGTCTTACGCGGCGAAATGAGCCTGGTTGGCCCGCGGCCGCTGTTGGTGGAATACCTGGAGCGCTATTCGCCGGAACAGGCCCGCCGGCACGATGTTTTGCCCGGTATCACCGGTTGGGCCCAGATCAATGGCCGCAACGCACTCACCTGGGAAGAAAAGTTTGCCCTGGATGTGTGGTATGTAGATCACTGGTCGTTTTGGCTGGACGCGAAGATCCTTTTTCTAACGGTTTGGAAAGTAGCCCGCCGGGAAGGAATCAATGCCTCGAAACAGGTCATCATGGATGAGTTTCGTGGCAGCCATAGCTAAAAAGAATAATTCAGGTTTGATTTTTGGTGGTGAAACCGCCAAAAATCAAACCTGAACCGTTTAGGCAAAAAATTATTCGACGCTGCCGGGGACGACCCAACCGCCGGCAAGTTCGCTGATGAGGTCTTTGACCATTTCCTGGCGGCCGGGGGAGAGCAAATTCGCGTTGGTATCCGCCAGGCTGACCACCGCTGCAGCTTGCTGGCCGCCCTGGCCGGCGAGCACCGCGGACCAGACCTGGTCGAGAGCCGTGACTGCGTCCACCTGGACGGTGGTGATCCAGTTGTTGCTAAATCCGTCCGGCGGAGTTTGAAGGCCTAACATGGCCACGTTCTGGCCGGCCAGGTAGGTTAAAAAGTCAGTGTTGTAGGCCTCTGCGGGCAGGTACAGGGTTTGAATCGTGTCCTGGTTGAGCTGGTCAAAAGCTGTTTGCATCCCACCGGCATCTGCCTGGGCGGGGATGGTGACGATTTGAGGAAAAGTAACCAGGGGCGGATAAACGGGGACACAGCGGCCGCACAGGTACTGTCCGCCGTTCATGAAACTGTCTTGTTTACTGGCCAGCAGCGGATCGCCCTCAGAAAAAAGACCGCCCGAGCGGAAATCGTCGGCTACCAGGGTGGCGATATAACCGGCCACGAACACCCGCTGGTCCAATTGGGTATCGACCACGCTCAAATTGCCACTGGCCTGGGGCAGCCCATCGCCAATCAGGATGAACTGGGTGTCCGGCAAACTGGTCGCGAGTGAGGCCGGATCCGGCTCGCTGGCCGGGTCCAGCAGGACGGCAACTTTCAGGTTTTTGGGCAATTCGCTCTGGCGGAATTCGGGGTAAGTGGCATAGCTCAACCCGGCCTGGCTGGCCGCTTGCTGCAAATAGGCCGCTATGGCCTGGCTCAGGCTGGGATCGGCCTGGGCAGGGGCGATGAACCATACAGCGCCTGGATCAGTGGTTGCGGTCGGGAGGGCCGTTGGGGAAGCCTGCACCGGGACTGGTGTGGGCGTGGGAGTTGAAGCAGCGCCATTGCAGCCTGCCAGAACATTTGCTGCGAAAGCTGCGATCAGGATGAAAGCGATTAAGGCCGTTTTTTTGGTTACAGACATGGTATTTATTTTAACCGCTAACCCGGTTTTAAGGCGGGAGGATTTTGGTGGGTTTGCTCGAGATCGATACAGGCGGACGCAATCATCCTGATCCAGGGCAGCCGCGTGGGCACAGCCGGCCCGGCAATGTTATAATTACGCTATGATCGAAATCGACGTCCCTGGGCGGGGAAAAATTAAATTAGCGTACCTGGTGAGCGATGTCAATGGTACCCTGGCCGTCGATGGTGAGCTGTTGGACGGGGTAACGGAACGCCTGGCCAAATTGCGCGAACACCTGGCGATCCACCTCATTACCGCGGATACGCATGGGCGCCAGGCGGTTATCGACCAGCAACTCGGTTTGCAGGCCCACCGGCTCACCCCCGGACAAGAGCCCGCTCAAAAGTCCGCTTTTGTACGCAGCCTGGGTTCTGACCAGGTTATCGCCATCGGGCAGGGGGCCAATGACGCCGGCATGCTGCGGGAAGCAGCCATCGGTATTTGTGTCCTTTCCCAAGAGGGCAGCGCAGTTTCTACGTTGCAGGCGGCTGATCTGTTTGTTCCGGATATCCTGGCAGCTCTGGATCTACTGGAAAGGCCAACCCGTCTGATTGCTTCGTTGCGACAATGAGCATTCCTACCAGCGAACCTATTTTCTCGGAAGAAGATCATCCCAATAAATCCGCCCGCCGGTCACGACCACAGCGGTCGTGGCAGCACCATGCCGGTGAAGAGCGGGATGCCTTTCTGGAACAGCTCCGCCGCCAGATTTCCCCGGGCTTTGATTTCTTCCTGTTCACGCTCATTGGCGGCCTGATCCTTTGTGCCGGCATTTTGCTGGACTCGCCTGCGCTGTATTTGCTGGCGGTCTTGCTCTCGCCTTTTCTCGGGCCGCTGTTTGCCTTTTCTTTGGGAGCCTTGATCGGATCCGGAAAATTCTTTTTACGCGAGTTGGGCAGCTTCGCCTTGTCCGGGCTGGTGTTGTTTGGGTTGTGCGCAGCGGCCGGGCTGATCAACCGGCTCTTGCCGGCCGGTCTGGTTTACGATCAGGCCACACTGCACGCGCTGTTCGCCTGGCCCGATTTTGTGGTCCTGGCCGTTGGGGCCGGACTGGCCAGCTACATGCTTATCCGTTCGCCGCGCCAGAAGCCGCTGGTTGCCAACGTGGCCCTGGCTTACGAGCTGGTCCTGCCGCTGGGCGTGGCCGGCTTTGGCCTGACCAGCCACGTACCCGGCCTGTGGATCGATGGGCTGCTGGTATTCCTGGTTCACCTGGCCTGGGCAGCCCTGGTGGGCGTGGCGGTCCAATATTTCATGGGGCTGCGTCCGGCCAACCTGTTTGGGCATACCCTGGCCGTTTCGGTGATCTTGTTAGGCCTGGTCGCAACCGGAGTGGTATTGAGCCTGAACCTCTCTGGCCCGGTCCAGGTCGCCGTTATTGAAGAAACCGCCACACCGCTGGCGACCAACACCATTGAACCCACCGCACCGCCCGTGCTGACACCCGAACAAATCATTCCATTGGAACCAACGGCATCCGCGACACCCAGCATCATCCCTACCACGACGCCTACGTTGACCGTAACGCCGGAGCCCACACCGGTATGGGCTCTAATCGCGGCTCCTACGGGAAATGGAGCAGTTGTCCGCGATGAACCGGATGGTAAAATTCTGACCTCACTGCTGAATGGAAATATCGTCCAGGTGATTTCCGAGCCGACCCGTGGGGTAGGTGGAGTCACCTGGGTGCAAATTCACACTGAAACCGGGTTGGAAGGTTGGATCGTTCAATCCCTTTTAGCTACGGCGACTCCGTCGCCGTAGTGATAAAATACGTTGAAATTGCTCGACTGAATGGGTAAGAACCCCGAATTTGAGGTGTTTTCCGGGGCGAAGCCCCGGAAAACACCTCAAATTCGGGAACTTCTTCACAAGGTCGAAAATCTTTAGTTTGTTTTGAAATTCCTTTACACAGGAGCACTATATGACGATCCATTTTGGCACCGATGGCTGGCGTGCTGTTATCTCTGATACCTTCACGTTCAATAATCTGCGCCTGGTGACCCAGGCTATCGCTGATGCAGTTGCGTCAGAATCCTGGCTAAATGGTAATGAGAAGGATTGTTGCCCGGATCCGAAGACTATGGTGGTTGGTTTCGATACCCGCTTCCTTTCCGATCGCTATGCTGCTGAGGCAGCCCGGGTTTTGGCGGCGAATGGGTACACGGTTTACCTGGCCCAGGCCGACGCACCGACGCCCGCGATTTCGTTTGCCGTGCGTAATTTAAATGCGATCGGTGGAATCATGATCACTGCTTCGCACAACGCGCCCCGCTACAATGGGGTCAAACTCAAGGCCGCGTTCGGCGGGTCAGCTTCGCCGGAACAGTGCCGGCAGGTTGAGGTTTACCTCAACGACAACGAAGCGCAGGCCCGCGGGCCAAACCTGATGGACTTCGATCAGGCCCGCGAGGCTGGCCTGATCCGCCGCTTTAATCCCATTCCGGCTTACAGCGAGCACATCCGCAAGCTAATCGATTTCGATGCCATCGCCGAAAACCCGCAGTATATTGTGGTCGATTCGATGTACGGCTCTGGCCGCGGGGTTATCCGCTCGATTTTGCAGGGCACCGGCTGCGAAGTCTTCGAAGTCCGCGGTGAGATGAACCCAGGTTTCGGGGGCGTCCACCCCGAGCCGATTGCGCGCTACCTGGGCGCTTTAGCCGGGGCTATTTCGATGGGCTCGGGCCACTTTGGGCTGGCTACCGATGGCGATGCCGACCGGATCGGTGCGATGGATGAGCGGGGGGTATTTGTGGACCCGCATAAAATTATGTCGCTGGCGCTGCGTTACCTGGTCAAGGAGCGTGGTTGGAGTGGTTCGGTGGTACGGACGGTTTCGACCACCCGGATGATCGACCGGCTGGCAAAGAAATACGGCATGAAAGTTTATGAGACCCCGGTAGGCTTCAATCACATTGCCGACCGCATGCTCAAGGAAGACGTATTAATCGGCGGCGAGGAATCCGGTGGGATTTCTTTCAAGGGCCATATCCCCGAAGGGGATGGAGTGATCATGGGCCTGCTGATTGTGGAGATGGTGGCTAAATATGGCGGCACCCTGAACGAGTTGGTCGCCGATCTTTTGGAAGAGGTTGGCCCGGCGTTCTATGAACGCAAGGATATGCGCCTTAAATACCCGGTTGCCAAGGACAAGATGACCGACCGGTTGTGTAAAGAAGCGCCGTCAGCCATTGGCGGGCAACAGATTGTCGAAGTCTGTTCCAGTGACGGCGTCAAGTACATCACCTCCGATGATTCCTGGCTGTTGATCCGCCCATCGGGGACGGAACCGGTCCTGCGGGTATATGCCGAAGGACGTTCGTCCGAAATGGTGAAGAGTTTGTTGGGCTACGGCGAAAAGATCGCCGCCTCGATCGCCTAACGTTTCCTAAATCAAATATTTAAGGCCAATGCTCAGCTACCGCAAATGAGAGGAGTGTTTTGATTATTTTTTGCGTGCGAAGCAAATAACCCTCCTTTTTTAAAGCAGCCTGCGAAGTAACACTTAAAGTATAAAAGGCCCCACATGTATGATTACCATCGTACTTGTGGGGCCTTATTTTACCTTTGGAGGAGATTTCGGCTATCTTTGTTGTTGAAAAGCTCTCAACAATGCTTCCGGTTCCTTGTCCGCTAACTCCAATAATCTACGGCTCGGGCCTACCGGGATACGGCTGCCTTGTTCCCAATTTTGCAAGGTGCGGATACTGATGCCCATTAAATTTGCAAATCCGCTTTGGGATAAGTTGAGTTTTTTCCGGATCCGCTTGACATCGATACTTTCAATATGTGTAACCCGAGCAGGGGCCAATTCTCCGCGCCGGATCGCGCCCATTTGCTTCACACTTTCGGCAAGTTCAGCAAACATTTTTTCTTCCATGGCTAATCCTTTTGAACCAATGCTAATTCCACTAAGGCCTTCAGCTTTCTTAATTGATCAGAAGAAAGATCCGATTCTTTGTTCTTGGGATAGAGGTATAAGAAATAGATTTCTTCATCACTGACAAACCAGTAATATATTATTCGTAATCCACCTCTTTTACCTCTATTTTTAACTGCCCAGCGTAGTTTCCGAATCCCACCTGAACCAGGGATAATATTGCCTAAATCAGGTTGGATGATCAGTGCTCCTTGAAGGTCACGAAATTCATCCTCAGACAAATAATCATAAAGCAGCTTCGAAAACAGAGGGGTTTCAATGAATTCCACGATGCCTCCGGAGATGATGCTGTACTTCAGTGGAGTATGTTGGCGAATATATTTTACATTACTTCAATTATTTTTTCAACACTTATATTCCTATCCGGGTAGAAGCAATTATCAAATGCCAAAACTGCTCAGGTTGTTTAAAAATGAGAGGGTGTTTCTGCAATGCTTAAAGAGCACCCATATGCATTGAAAACATGACCGAATGGACAAATTTTGAGACAGGGTTACCAAAATCTCCCCGGCGTATTCACCGGGGAGATTTTGGTAAAGGGGATGGAAAGAGGCCGGTCATGGATAATAACCGGATTTTTTTTTGGCAGATGAACTAATTCTACTGGTTAGTCGAAAGCCGGATGCGGCGGGCGACAAACAACACCACGATCAGCAGCACGGCTGCGGCCAGCATACCGGGCAGACCGACATTATCCATAATGCCGGTGGTTGGCAGCGCAGTAGCGGTAGCGGCAGCCGAGGCTGGGGTTCCCTGTGCGGTTGAAGTGACCACCGCGACCGAAGTCAGAAACGCTGCGACCGTTGCGGTTCGTTCCGCATCGCCGATCGCATTCACGACCAGGGTTTCGGTCGGGGCAGGCGTGGTGGTCGGTACGGCA
The DNA here is from genome assembly GCA_963704755.1 of uncultured Chloroflexia bacterium. GTDB lineage: Bacteria > Chloroflexota > Anaerolineae > Anaerolineales > Anaerolineaceae > Bellilinea. Next base: position 1,322,714 of record OY969938.1, on the reverse strand, counting down.
ATCACTGCCGTCGGGGTTGGGGTAGTCGAGGGAATGGCTTTTTCGGTAAGCTGCAAAATCTCGCCCTGGAATAGCTGCGTGGCTTGTTGGGCAATGGCAGTATTTTCAGCATCGATTTGAGCGGTGTCGTTTTGCACCTGAGCGGCGCGGTTGCCGCCATTCAACAAAATGTATGCCACTAGAGCGATAATTGCTACCAGGAAAATTCCGCCGATGACGGCTACGGCTGCGATAAAAGGCCGGTTGTTACGTCCGCCGCCAGGACCGCCCTCTCCTCCGCCTTCTTCGCCGGGCTCCGGCTCGAAGGCATCGCGGTATTCCTCGAATTGATTATCGTCGAAATTATTATCCACGCTCATGGGTGCCTCTCCTCACTTAAGTTTATTCTAGCACATCCAGGTTGGCCAGTGGAACGGTCACGAATTGGCCGGTTTCAAGTTCGACCTCTGCCGCGGATGTGCGTAATCCATTCGGTAAACGGGTTTGACCGGGGTGAAATGTGCTGATGGAACCAATCTGGCCGGTATATGGCGGGGCGATGACTCGAATGGTCTGGCCGATGGCAAACTCAATGGCTTCTTTAGGCGCAACACCGTTGGACGGCAGCGGCACAAAGATCTCCGGCCGCTCACTGCGGTTGGGGTTCCAGGAAGCGTCAATAGAAACGTCCCGCTTGTCGTGCGCAGAAAGGAGGCGGTAGGCAGCCGAATTGAGTGGAGACCGCCCAAACCCCTCGATCAAGACGATCGGATAGCTGACTTTGAGCGCCATATCGACCAGGCTCGAGGACATACTGCTCAAAACCAACCCACGCAAAATTAACTCATCGGCCGCCTGGAGTGTATCTGCCTGGGAGACATAGCCGGCAATGACGACCGATCCTCGCGCGGTCACGTCCAGGTTGGAGCGGGTTAATTCCTCATCCGGTGATTTCAGCATGAAATTCAACATGCCAAGATTGATTTTGCCGTTGCCCCAGGCACCCTGGATGAGCGCACCGTTAGCCTCGACGATCACCCCACGTTCCGGCAGTACTTCGCTAATGACGCCATTCAAGCCGGCTTTGAGTTCCAGGCGATTGCCGGTTTTTTCCAGGATGACCTGGCCGCGATGGATGGCGATGACTTTACCACTGGCTGGGGCCCGGATTACTCTGGAAAGGATCCCGCCTGTTTGAGCCAGGATATCTCCCATTTCCACGTGGTCGCCGGCTTTGCGTTCGATCACCTGGACCAATTGCTCCGGACGGCGGATGCCAAAAATTCGCCGTACGTCGATAATGACGTGTGCCCCAGGCATATCCGCTTCGGCAACCACGTCCGAAGCATTCACCTTTTGGCCGACTCGCACCAGGACGCGGCCTTTAACAGGCAGCATCCGCGAACGGCGGATCTGGGTCAGTGGCAGGATATGGGTTACTGGAGCAATCATCGCATTACCTTTCGCTCGTAGGTGCAATATTCATACCATCGTCTCGCAAGGCTAGCCTCCCATGGCTGCCAGCCACTTTTTGAGCAAATCACGTCGCCGGGGGGTATCGGCCGGCAGCACTACCGGGCGTCCACGGGTATCGATAATCGCCCCACAGGCTCCGCCGATGATTTTATAGCTGCGGGGGATCTCCCGGCGAGTGGGGTCGATCTCCAGCGATCGCAAGGGTTGCATGTGCACGCGCGCTGCCTGGCCTGGCTGGATGGGTAATACGGTAATACCCCCTTGCCGGACTTCCAGGCTGACATCTTCGCCGACCTCGTATTCGACCCGCACTTTGAGGATAGGCGTGCCATATTTGGCGTTGCTGATCGGGCTAAAGACCGTGCCCAGGTTAAGAAAGGCATTCGATTCAACCACCTGTACCGGCAGGAGCGCGTTCGCCGGTGCTATTGCGCCCAGGGCCGGGGCGAGACCGTAGGGGTCGAGGATGAATGTGGTTACCCCGTAAGGCTGGATTCCATCCAGAAGGATGAGCAGGCTTTGCCCGGGGGTAGCCTGAGAAAGGATCGATCCGGCTGCCAGGATCGGCTCGAATACGATGGGGCTCTGGGGATAATTGCCGAGGTGGTTGCGTAAAGCTGCCGCAATGATTTCACGCGAGACGGCTTGTTCGATGGCCAGCGTCTCCGGGGTGGCCGGCAAAATCGACGGGACCAGTGCCTTTTGGTAGAGGTAATCGCGCACGACCTCGTCGGCAATGTGCATGGGCAGCCAGCGGACGACGTTTTCCAGGGTAATGGTGTTCAAAGCCTTGCTCAGGCCACCGCCCAGGCCGACCGGTAAGGTGCTCAAGTTCATCTGGCCATTCCGGGCGCTGGCGATAATGGTATCCCCGCCGCCCAGGTTGACGCCTAAAACGCCTCTTTTCGAGTTGTTGATCCCCGAGAGGAAGCGGATCAAACGGCCCAAGGCCACCGCGACCGGCTGTGGCTCTACGGCGCAAATCGAGGCGTAGGATTGCAATCCACCCAACTGGTGGGTACGGATCTGGCGGGTGATGTCGGCCAGCACGGCCCGGGCCGGGTCGAGATGCTCGACTTCGATGCTTGGACGGATGTTGGGCGCTTCCTGTATTTCGGTATACTTGCTCAACAGGTCGGTGACGTTATGGGCCAGGTTGTGATTACCGGCGTAAATGATCTCGGGCCGCCGGTCTTCGGGCAAGAGCTGGAGGGCCACGCTGACCAGGTCAACGATCTTGGCGACCGAACGGGTTGCACCCTGGTCGGTGCCCCCGGCAATCAGGATGATGTCGGGCTCGGCCTGGATAATTGCATCGATCTGGGCCTCGGCTTTGCGGCGGTCATTTAGCCCGATCGCTTCGGTCACCATCACCTGAGCGGAAGAGGCTAATCTGCGGGCCGATTTAAGGGAGACGTCTTCGAGCAAGCCCAGTACGACCATTTTTAACTGGGGACCGGCGGAAAAAGTGATGACCAGTTGGTCTACTCCAACCCCATCCGAGCGGGAAGGCAAAACCAGTTTTTCTTCTTCGATAAATAACCGGCCAGTAACGTCCTGCAAGTGCAAGATGGCCTGGTGAATACCTTCGCTAATATCGTAAAATGGCGCGCTGGCCGTGCTGGCTGCCCGGTTGGCGCCGATAAAGCGGTATTCTCCGTCCACCACATCAAATAGCAAAGCGCGGGTTTGGACGGAGCCAATATCGATTGCCAGTACAGATTGTGCGTCGACGAGAGATGAACTCATAACTTTTTCAATGAACGAACAATTGGATAAAGGAGCGGATAAAATCCAGGCGCTCGATCATCGCAGCCAGGGCCGCGGCCAAAACGCCGGCAAACAAGGCGCCCAGGGTAATAGCAATGAAAACCTGCCCGACTTTGGCCAGGATTTCGATCCAGAACGGGCGGACAACTTGCAGGTTGGCCTTGCGAGAACCGGTGAAATGGAAATACGCCAGGCTGGAAATTGTACCGACCAGTAAAACACCTCCACCCAACACCTGGCCGGCCATGTCCGAAAGATTGGTCCCAGGTGCAACCGCAAAGGTGTTGACCGCGCCTTGAACCTGGCCAAAAATCGTCCCGGTGACCGCTCCGCCAATGGCCACTGCTGCGCCGACCCCTACCAGATACGCCATGGAGGGGTTGCCGATAAAGCTCAGGCGCGGCATCAGTTTGAACGCCAGCAGCAGGCTCAAAAAGACCGGCACCAGGACCAACAATTTTTCATCCAGGGAGGCCGTCAACAGCGGGACGAATATGCGGGGCAGAAGGACCTGGTAGAAAATTAAAACGGCCACATACCCGGCCGATACACCCACGAAAAGGTAGGTGACGATTTCGGAATAAGGGGTTGTCACCCAGGATATAACTAAAAACCAGGATGGTCAGGAAAAAAGCAACGATTGTCCAGAGCAAGTCAGTCATGAAGTTACTCTTTGATGGCCGTTTTTGGATTGGTTGAAAACCTGCGTATTCCCTGGATTAAACCACCGACCAGGATGATCAATACGACCAATAACAGGCCGGTTTGGTAAGCGTCCCAATAATTGTTGACCGTTCCGCTGCTCCGGCCGGAAAGGGAAGCGTAAGCAGCGCTGCCCTGCATCCCGGCCAGCAAGCCGGCGACCTGGCCGCTTTGGTAATATGGCTGGATCATCGGTGCAGCCTGGGCACTGGCGATGACCAGCAAAGGCGTCTTCCCCAGGGCCGGGCTGATCTGCTCGATCCAGGCGCGGGCGTTCTCGGGGTTATCTGTCAGAAGCAGGATCCCGTCGAAATCGCTGAGACGGGTCAGGCCAGACAAGACCGGCTGGGTCCAGACGCCGGTCCCTTGCAAATTATATGGCGCGGCCAGGGCCGGGTTGGCGGCCAAAGAAGCCAGGCCGGTGGTTCCACCAGGCAGGTATCCCAAATTGACCGTCAGGCTGTCCAGTGAATAATTAGGCGTATCGGCGGCCGTGGCGTTCAACAGGTTATCGGCAAAAACCGTTCCGGCGGGAACATCCGCAATCGTGACGATCCGGGCAGCGCTTCCGGCCAGGTCATCCAGCACGCCGGAAGCCAGTGCATTCATCTCACCTGAAAGGGCGGCTTCATAATCGAACGCGACCATCACGTGAGCCGGGTTGCCGGAAAGGCGCATGGTTTTGACCGAATTGAAGAATGCCGCCGTCTCGGGCGGGTAGAGCGTGGGCAGAGGCGCCAGGTGAGATCCGCTGAACAAGATCACCAGCAGGATCACCGCCAACCCAAAGCCGATCAGGGTTCGCAGGATCGTCTGGGGGGCAATCCGCCGTTCGCCGACCGGGGCTTTGGCTTCGGTTTCATCCCGGATCATGTTTTCCAGCATAGATGCGTAGGACTGCTGTTTATCGGTCACCATCAGCCTGGAGGAATAGACCGGCGGCCTGGTGTAGCGGGTGACCATCGAGTTCCCGGGAAGAATCCCCTGGTAACCTGCCAGCGGACCGCTGTCCTCGATAGCCTCGGGAGCATCGGCCGGGGCCTGGGTTTGCTCGGGCATCGCCGATTCCACCGGGCGCATGGCTTGCAACCAGCCGGGCAACTGGGCCGGTTCCAGGCTGGAATCCGTCTTATCCGCAGAGGTTCCTTTAGGCGTGGTCTCGTCCGCAGGGGTTTCTTCGAACCAGTCTTGCATGTCGCTCAGGTTGAGCGGCGGCAAATCCATTTCTTCTGAACTGCCTTGTGGCATTTCAGTATCCGCTGCAGGCCCGGTTTCGCTGCCGGTATGAGGCTCTTGATCACCCGGAATGCTGGTATCCTTTACCGTTTTGGGCGTTGAATCTTCGAACCCGGTCCCGGCCGTATCCGTGTGCCGCTCGAAGGGCGGTACGGCGGGTTCGTCCCGGGCAGCCGGTTCTTCTTTTTGGGTGCGCAGCCTGGCCAACCAGTCCGGCAGTTCTTCGGCCGGTTGGATATTTTCGTCGCTCTGTCCGGGTTCTTCGGTTTCCAGGGGTTCCAGGTCTTGCAGCGAACTAAGCCAATCAAGGTCAGGTTCTTCGGCGGCCGGTTGATCCGGGGTGGTCTCGCCTCCTGGTTGGGTTTGCAGCCAGTCAGGAATGTTACTTTTATCCGGCTCTGTATCCGGCGAAGTTCCTTCCGGTTCTACCGTGTCTGCGGATTGAAGCCAATCCGGCAGCAGGCTGTCATCCGGGGCCGGCTCGCTTTCCTGGGCCGGGCTATCCTGGCCCTGTAATTCGGAAAGGGATGCCAGCCAATCCGGGGTTTCTTCCTCAGGTGAGGCGTTTTCACCGGCCGGCTCTGCCTGGGCGGGCTCTTCCGGCAGGGGCTGGAAGGATCCCCGCCAGTCGGACTCTTCTGCAGGTGAAACAGGCTCTTCCACAGAAGATGTAGCGTCTTCTGTATCCGCGGCTGTCTCATCCTGGGTGACCGGAAAGATTTTGTCCAGGTCAGAATCTTCCGCTGCGGGCAAAGTTTGCTCGCCTGCGGCAGGAGTGCGATCTACCTCGCCTTTATCCGGTTGGTCTTGAGTGTCCTGGAACTGCTTCAGCCAGTCCGGTTCTTCTTCGCCGGCCGGGCTTTGCTCTTCACCAGCAGCGCTTGTTTCTTCTGCCTGTGATTCAAATTCTTCCTGGGTGGCCTGGAAAGTCTTCAACCAGTCGGGCTCTTCCTCGTCGCCAGCGGGTTGTTCTTCCTCTACCGGCGTCGGGTTTTCCTCTGCCTGGGTGGATTGGTCCTGGAATATCTTTCGCCAATCGTCATCATCCTCTTGCTCGGACGGCTGTTCTGCACCCTGGTCGGGTGAATCCGGCTGGTTTTTCGGCTCAGATTCTGCGCCGGTCGTTCCCAACCAGTCCGGCAAGTCAGCGCCGCCGGTTTCCTCTGCCTCGCTCTCGCCCGTTTCGCGGCCACCCAGGTCTTTTAGCCAGTCGGTCTGGTCTTCGGGTTGAGTCTCTTCCTGGGCGGGTTCCGCTTCTTCGAAGGGGTTGATCCAATCATTCGGATTTTCCGGGTTGTTTTCCGGCTCATTCTCTTCAGGCGTTTCGTTGGTAGCCTGAAATTCCTTCAGCCAGTCTGGAATATCTTCTTCAGAAGACCCGAACAACCCTGCGTCCGTCTTTTGTTCTTCTTGCGAACCATTTTCTTCCTGGTTGCGCTGACGGATACGTTTTAACCAGTCCGGGATTTCCTCGCCCTCGCCTCTCTCGTTTTCGCCGGGGGTGTTATTTTTGGCGGAATCACCGGAGCCTTCCGGGTCGTTCGCCGATCCGCGCAGGCCGTTAAGCCAGTTTTCCTCGCCCCCGTCAGGCGTCTGGAGGGGTTCGCCCTCTGTCGGCAAGGTACGGAAACAGGAGCGGCAATAAAAATCGTCCGAGTTGTTGGTTGCACCGCAGTAAGGGCAAATAACTTCGCTCATAGGTTAGCCATTGTAGGGACGATCGCTGCCAATCAGAACGCGCAGCCCGGTGGTCAGGCTGCCCAAGGCGATGCCCAGCAAAATCCCGCGTGCGCCGGCTACCGGCAGGGAATTCAGGGCGAACAGCAGGGTCTTGACCAGGGGAATGTTGTTGCCGATGGAGAGATACCCGCTGCCGAGCACCAAAAAAACGACCGCGCTGATGGCAAAAACGATGGGCATCCAACCCGTGCGGCGTTGGAATAAGCGAATGCTGGCAAAGACCAGGGTGACCAGCAATACCGCCATCAGGCTGGCTTCGATCGGCATCTGGATATCCGTCACGACCCGTTGGAATCTGGCGTCGGCGGGTCCCAGGCTGATGCCGGCGACCAGGGTGGTCGCAAATGCCGCCAGGAGAAGGATGCTGTAGTAATCACGGCTGCGTTCGGAGTTGAGCCGGCGCCAGTGGACCCCCAAGAGGTTGAGGATGGCAACCAAACCGGCCACCGCGGCGATGATAATCGCCCAATTGATCAATGTATCCCGCAGGAGGGCCAGGCTGGTGTTTGGAAAGAAGTACCCCAGCAGAACCACCATCCCCACCGCGATGGCGACAGCAGTAGAAAGGACCCCTCTCATAGAATCCCCAAGAATTTAAGAATTGATCCAATCACCAGGACGGCAATCACGCCCCAGCGTAAGACGTCTTGAACCATGAGGCTGGCCGAATGGGCCGGCCCGGCATTGAGATACGCCGGTATGGCGAACAGCTCTTCGCCGATCAAAGGCTCCTGCGCGCTGGCGTACAAGGCCGCCTGGGCGCTGAGCGAATTGGACGCGCCTAAGGTAAACGCCGAATTCTTTTCGGCGCCTTCGACCAGCAAAGCAATTTCAGGCCCGAAGTTGCCGGTCAAGATATGGGTAGATATGTTTTCCGCGGCCGCAATCGGCAGGGTTCCGGCGACGTAGGAAAGGGGCGTGGGGCCAGCTAACAGCCCTCTATCCGGATCGTACAGCTCGAGGTTGTTGGTTGCCCGGTAGGCAGCCTTAAGCGTGTCCTGGCTGAGGATAGCCAGGGTCCCGTCGCCGCTGGTGGCAATCGGCGGACGGTCGGAGATGCTGCTGATCTGGGCGATACGGCCCAGGGTGACCAGCCCGGAAAGCCCGGAAGCCCCGGTGTTTTGGGTCAGGCTGCCCTTGCCCAACGACACGTGAATACGCGAACCGTTTTCTACTGCCAGCCCGATAGCCCGCCGCAGGCCTTCGAAAGCCGAAAAACTGCGGAAAACACGGTAATTCCTAAAGCGCGGCAAAGAAAACAGGAAAATTAATCCCGCTGAAATTAAAACCAATATCAAAGCAATGATGTTCAATAGCATGATTTACTTCAAACCTCCTCTCGCAAAAAGGAGATGAAGGATTTGGATTCCCCGCCGTCATTTAACATGTCAGCCAGGGCTTGCCATTGGCTTAATGGTGTGGAACCCCGCAATAATGGGATCCCGGCATAGAGGATTTGAGCCGCCAAAATACGCAGCGGGCCGGCGCCTTCCAGGATGGTGATTACGAGGCTTTTTGCCCCTTTTTCATTCAAGAAGTTAGCCCAGGATGGCCAGAAGGAGCGATCCTCTTGCATACCACCAGTATAGCATAAATTATATCCAGCAATGAAAGGGCGGGGGTTCCAGGGACCGGGCTTGTCAAGAAAAGGGAAGGCCGGACAAACTGGCGCTTCTTTGCTGACTGGGATAATCTCAAAGCCGGCGACCTGCTAATGAGCCTGGCCGGCAAGATCTGCTTGCTCCAGGGTATGCCATAGATAATAACCGCCTCCCTGGTCCTGGTAAGCCCGGATGGCCGCGCGCATTTCAGCCTGGCTGCTCCAAAACGTGCTGATCTGCGAGGCGTATTGGCCGACCGCGTCTTGCCAGGCGGCAATATCCTGCTGCGTGGCCGGGTAAGCCTGTTTCGCCCAGCCTGGGTCGATCAGGCCGGGACGGGATGCATCGACCTCGACCGCGTAGGGAAAGTCGGGATAGTAGGCCAGCGGTTTGCCCAGGCGTTCGGCTGCCGCACGGGTAATACGGTGATCGACGTGGCCCCCTAAGGTAAGCGGCGCCACCAAGAATGCGTCTTCCAGGTGGCGTTCGTGCAAGGCCGCCGATAGGTCATTGGCCAGTTCGTCCACCAGCGGCATTTCGGCCGGCTGGATGGGATTAAACAAGTCGTCGCGGGACTGGATGATCGCTGAACCATCCTGGGGATTGCGGCGGTAGATGCAATCGGGGAGCGAAAAATGGACCGGCTGAGCGCCGATCCGGGCACAGGCCAGCCGATCTTCTTCGCGGCGGGCAGCGCTGGAATGCCGGCCGGTCAGCCAACGCTCGTGCAGGCTTTGGGCGAATTCCGAAAAGTGTTCATCCGGCGGATCGCCCGCACAGACTGTCCAGGCCTGGACCGCCACCCCGGTGCCTGTCCAACTGGCGATAAGACCCCCGCAGGAGAGCACGACGTCATCCAGGTGGGGGGAAAGAAAGATCCATGGTTGCATATCCCACATCCCCTGATTAAAAAGGTAAGGCATTCATCAACATCCGGAAAATTTTATCACCGCCTGGTCTTCGTGATACAATTTATGAAAGAGCGGGGGCGATTAGATTTTCGGAGGCATAGGATGAGCATTTTTGATTCTTTGTTCGGGAAACCCCTTTATCCTTCCGGATACAAGTCAGAGGTCGAACACCTGACGAACGATCTTCTCAGGATTGGCGAACACGAAGACTATTTGTCCGAAAGGTCGGGTGGTTCGTTTAACTCGCAGTATCGTCACATCCGTGCCCGAGAGATTGGGGTCCGTCTGGATGAAATCGGCGGTGTAGCCTTGATGGAGCACGTGCAAAAACGAGTTCGCAAAAAACTGGGTGAAAATATGGCCGCCCACCTGGCTTATGCCTGGACGGATATCGGCAAGTGGGTCCCATAAAGACTTTGTAATTACCCGGGCCTATATAAAGAAGTTCCCGAATTTGCGCTGTTTGCCGAACCTTCGCCAAACAGCGCAAATTCGGGTTACTTTTTACCGGTTCAGCGCCGGCTGAAATGGCGGGATTGAAACGCCAATCGCCACCGTTTTACTACTTGGACGTATTCCATCGCCAGCCTGGTGCGGGTTACGGCTTCCGCTTCCGTCTCGCCTTCCGGTGGGGTCACCAGGAACTGGCGGATCTCTTCGGCGACGTCTTCGGTCAGACTGCCTTCCTGGATGGTATCAACCCAGTGTTGGTGATCTTCAGGTTTTCCGGGTAATTTCTCGATTAGTTTGATGATCTGGCGTTCTTCGGGCGTGTTATGTACAGGCATTTTCGGTCTCCTTTGTTGGATTGCCCGTAAACCAATACGGAGCAGTCCTGCACTTTCATTATACCAAAGGGGGCTTTCCAGGCTGCTGCGGACCTGCTCGAGAAGATAAAGTGATTTTGGGCCGGGCTGTGATCCACAATCACGCCAAATATGGGTGGCTTAGTCGTAATGGCATCAAGTTTGCATCAGCCAACACGACAGGCTGCATCATTACAGGTACCCATGGAGGCTGTTTTGAAACCATTTCGAAAAAATCTTGCGATCGCGATTGACGGGGGTGGGATCCATGGTGTGATCGTGACTCAGGCGCTGAGCATGCTGGAACAGGCGCTCGGCCGGCCGCTGCACGGCCTGTGCCGGTTGGCGGCCGGCACCTCAACCGGTGCGATCATCGCGGCCGGCCTGGGGACCGGGATGACGGCCCACGAAATGCACGAGCTTTACCTGACCCTGGGACCGCAGGTTTTCCCGGGGTCGCTGCGCAAATTGCTGTTCCCCTTGACCAGCTACCGCTACGACCCGGCGCCGCTGGCCTCGTTCCTGAAAGTCACTTTTGGCGAGAAGAAAATGGGGGATTTCTGGATTGCCAATCCGCCCACGGATATTGTCATTACTTCCTTCGACCTGGTCGAGAACCGCGACCGCTTTATCAAGCCCTGGAAGAAGGAATATGCTGCCTGGCCGGTGGACCTGGTCGTGCAGTCCTCCTGTACCGTGCCTACCTACTTTCCCCCGGTGGAGGGTCGTTATATCGATGGCGGGGTTGGCGCGTATGCCAACCCGGCTTACCTGGCGGCTTATGAGGCAGTCAACATCCTGCATTGGGATCCGCTGGAGACGACCCTGCTCAGCCTGGGCACCGGGCGCGAGCCTTATTCCTACGATGCTCATAAAAGCCGGCACATTTACTCCTGGCAGTGGATTTTCAAGATGTTCGGCGCCTTCCTTGCCTCGGCCGACGACCAGCAGGTCCACCTGGTGGAGACCCTTTTCGGCCAACTCGATTTCCGCCGCTTTCAAGTGGATATGGCCGAAAACATCGATTTCGACAACGTCTACCACATGGACACCCTGGTCGCCTACGGCCGCCAGATGGGGGAAATGATTTTGGCCGACCAGGTGGACCGGGCCATGCAGGTGGTGCCCAAGAGTTCCGAATTCTAGCTGTTCGAGGGTGCGGAGCACCCTCGAACAGCTAGAATTCGGGACTCTTTCTTATTCCAAGCATGCTGCCGATCTGGACTCACTATCACAAGGTAAAGAATATTGATATACTTCTTTCCTGCACGATCTGGTTGTGACCCGGCGGAGCCGGCACTGAGGGAAAACGACAACCGGTCCCGATTGAATCCTTGCTGGATCCCTCCAGGAATATCGACATGGTTCGCGGCTTATTCAACGATAAAATTTATTATCGCACGCTAATACGCCTGGTCATCCCCATCATGGTCCAGTATTTTGTTTCAGCGGCCATGAATATTATCGATGTGGCAATGATGGGGCATTTGGGGGAGACTTCCGTGGCGGCGGTGGGCCTCAGCAACCAGGCTTTTTTCATCCTGACGGTGTTTTTGTTCGGGGTCAACACCGGCTCGGCCATCTTTACCGCCCAATTCTGGGGCCAGCGAGATATCCCGAATATTCGGAAGGTGTTAGGCCTGTGTTTGAGCATTGCCCTGTTCGGGGCAGCCATCTTTACCATTGTTGCCGTTTTCTTCCCCGCTTTCTTCCTGGGCCTGTTCACCCCTGACCCGGCAGTGATCCAGTTAGGCAGCCAGTATCTGCGGGTCGTCGGCCTGAGCTACATCGTGATGGCCATCTCGAACAGCTTTTATGCCGTGCTGCGCAGCACCGAAGAGGTTAAACTGCCCACACTGGTCAGCGGTGTAGCGATCCTGTTTAAAACCGGCCTTGGCTACGTGCTGATTTTCGGCCGGCTGGGGTTCCCGGCCATGGGTGTGACCGGAGCCGCGCTCAGTACTGTGGCTGCCCGCTTTCTGGAATGTGGAGCGATCCTGTTCCTGGCCTATTATCGCAAAACGCCGGCGGCGGCCCGCCTGCGCGAGATGGACGGTTTTCATTCCGGCTTTTTAGGCAAGTACGCCAAAACTGCCTTGCCGGTGGTGATCAACGAGCTGGCCTGGTCGATGGGCGTTTCGATGTACAACGTAGCCTATGGGCACATCAGCACCCAGGCGATTGCGGCGGTCAACATCGTTTCGTCGGTCGAAAACCTGGCCTTCGTCACTTTTATGGCCCTGTCCGATTCGACCGGGATCATGATCGGTAATTACATCGGCATGGGCAAAGAAGACAAGGCGAAAGAATATGCCCACCGTTCGCTGACCCTGGCCGTAATGGGCTCCTGGCTGATCGGGGCGCTTATCCTGTTTAACCTCGATCACATCCTTAGCATTTATGGGGTCTCGGCGGTAGCGTATGAATACTCGCACAACGTGCTGATCGCCTCGGCCCTGGTATTGTGGGTGCGCGTATCGAATTTGATGGTCATTGTCGGCATCTTGCGCGCCGGCGGAGACACCCATTTCTGTGTCTTTCTGGATGTCGGCTCGGTCTGGCTGGTAGGCGTGCCGATGGCTTTTCTGGGCGCGCTGGTCCTCAAGCTGCCGGTTTATTTTGTTTACCCGATGGCGGCGGCCGAGGAATTCGTCAAGTTCGGCATCGGTATCCGGCGGATGCTTTCGGGAAAATGGCTGCATAACCTGGTCGCGGAGATTTCCGGGCCGCGCCAGGACCCCGAAATTTCTTAAAAAGATCCGGTATTTAAGCTGTTTGCGTGTGACTCACACCCAAAAACACCTTAAATGCGAGCTTCTTTCCCATCGAGCGAAGCAAATCTTCCTTTTCAACCATTGATTAAAATTTATGGGCAGATTACAATAAGGCTGAAATCATATACCATAACGCCTTTGTTCCTTTCTTGATCGAAAATATAAGGTCATACGAGAAACCCGGATGACCGGGCAAAAAATTTTCCAATTTCATATTTCTTTTTTTAGGAGTGATTATGCCGTTTCGAAATTCCAGCTCCAAAGTGGGGATTTACGTTGACGTTGCCTATGTATACAATAATGGCGGCTCGAAAATGCAATATGATGTGTTACGAGAGTTTGCCTGCCGGGATTTTGCCGAACCGGTCCGTATGAACGCTTATGTTAGTTATGATAAGGACCGGGCCGAGTGGGATGAAATTTATCGCAAAGGTACCCAGAATTTTCACAGTGCACTGCGGGATATGGGCTACAAGGTAATTGTTAAAGAAATCCAGTGGTTCGAGGACGAAAACGGCAACCGATATGGCAAAGCCAACGCAGATTTGGACCTGGCAGTCGATGCGCTGTTACAATCGGCCAACCTGGACCGGGTGCTCTTGGCCTCCGGGGATGGCGATTTCGTCCAGGTGGTGCGCGCTTTGCAGGATAAGGGCTGCCGGGTCGAAGTGATGGCCCTGGATAACGTCTCCAACAAGCTGCGCCACGAGGCCGACTTCTACATTTCGGGTTACCTGATCCCCAACCTGATTCCTTCCAGCAACTACAAGTCCGACCAGCCGGTGTGGGGCGAGATGGGCTCGCGCGTGCGCGGCTGGTGCTACTGGCACAGTGACCAGGGCTACGGTTTTATGCGCTACTTGAAATCGGTCTCGCCCGGCATGTGGCTGACCGATACCCGCCATCCCGATTCGCCTTACGCGACGGCCTTTTTCCACGACTCGAACCTGCCTGACCCGGTTCGCCCGAATGTTCTGCCCAGCCGGAACTACGTCTTCGAGATGGAACTGGCCAAGTCGGAGCGCGGCGGCGGCGTACAGGCGCTCAACATCGAGCTGACCAGCAAATATTAGCGACGGAAATCTTTTTGACGGATTGATCCGGAAGGCATCGCTTTCCGGATCAATCCGTCGTTTTCTATCCGGGTATCCGAGACAAGGCCGCCAGGCCGCGCCGTCCCTGGTACCTGGTCCGCGCTTTCCTGAATTTCACAGGTTGAGCGGGCGCTGGTATAATTGGCCCGTTAATTAAAAGAGATATTCCCGCAAATAATCGCGGATCAAAACCTGCTGTTCGATCCGATTTTATAAAAAGAGATAAACAATCTATGTTAGAGAAGCTTGCTGCAATTGAAGAACGGTTCAAAGAAATCAACCGCATGTTGGAGGAATTGATCGACGATTACCAGCGTACGGTCGAGCTGGCCAAGGAGCGCTCGGATCTGGAAGAGATCGTCACCAAGGCCGGAGAGTACCGGACCGTTTTGAAGCGGATCGAAGAGGCTGAAGACCTGGTGAATAAAAACGACCCGGAGCTGAGCGAACTGGCCCAGATGGACCTGGAAGAGCTCGCTCCACGCCGGGACGAACTGGAAACCGTACTGAAGGCGCTGCTGGTGCCCAAGGATAAGCGCGACGAACGCAACGTCATCGTCGAGATCCGGGCCGGTACCGGCGGCGAAGAGGCGGCCCTGTTTGCCGCCGACCTGTTCCGCATGTACACACTCTATGGTGAGCGGCGCAACTGGGGCGCAGAAATCCTTTCGCAGAACGAGACCGGAATTGGCGGGTTCAAGGAAATCATTTTTGCCGTCAAGGGGCGAGGGGCTTATTCACGGCTTAAGTACGAATCGGGGGTACACCGCGTGCAACGCGTGCCGGCGACCGAGGCCTCCGGCCGGATCCATACTTCCACGGTGACGGTGGCGGTGCTGGCCGAAGTGGAAGAGGTAGATATCCACATCCCGGATACCGAAATCAAGATCGATGTCTATCGCTCAGCCGGAGCCGGCGGACAGAACGTGCAGAAGAACTCGACTGCCGTACGGATTACGCACCTTCCCACAGGTATCGTGGTGGCCTGCCAGGACGAGCGCTCGCAGCTCCAGAATAAGCTGCGCGCGATGAGCATCCTGCGGGCGCGGCTATTTGAATTGGAAGAAAGCCGCCGCATGGAGGAACGTGATGCCGCCCGCCGGGGCCAGATCGGCAGCGGCGAGCGGGCCGAAAAGATCCGCACGTACAATTACCCGCAGAATCGGGTAACCGACCACCGGATCAATTATTCCTCGTTCAATCTGCCGGGGGTGATGAACGGCGATTTGGACGAATTCATCGATGAGCTGTCGCTGCAAAATGAGACAGAACGGCTGGCGGCGCATGAGGAGTTCGAAGATTGAAATTGGGGAGTGGTTGGCCGGCGCTAAACGCCGGCTGATCGGGCACGAGCAACCCGGCCTGGAAGCCCAGGTACTGTTGGGCCACGTCAGCGGGATGTCGCGGGCAGGGCTGCTGGCTCACCCAGAAAAAGTGATCGATCCGGGCCTGTTGGATCGATTGAATAATCTGCTGGAGCGGCTGGCCCGGGGTGAACCGCTGCCCTATCTGGTTGGCCGCTGGCAGTTTTATGGCCTGGAATTCGAAGTGAGCCCGGACGTGCTCATCCCGCGCCCCGAGACCGAACTGTTGGTCGAACAAGCTCTGGAATGGCAGCGCAGCCACCCCAAAAACCGTGAAATGGTGGACGTGGGTACCGGCTCCGGCTGTATCGCGATCAGTCTGGTCGTCAACCAGCCCGGTCTGCATGCCCTGGCAGTGGACCGCTCCTGGGAAGCACTGCGCGTAGCCGAGAGGAATATCCAAAAATACAATATTGGCGGCCAGGTCAGGTTAGCCTGTTGTGACCTGTTGACGGCATTTAAGGCGCCTTTTTCGCTGATTACGGCGAACCTGCCTTATATCCCGACCCTGGATTTGAGCGACCTGGAGGTCGCCCGCAGCGAGCCCGGCATCTCCCTGGATGGCGGCTCGGATGGCCTGGGGTTGATTCGCCGGCTGCTGGCCGATTCACCGCGTTGGCTGGCCGAAGGCGGCTTGCTACTTCTGGAGATCGAAGCCGGGCAAGCCAGGCAGGTCCAGCTCGAAGTCTGTCGCTGGCTGCCAGATTCGGACGTGACGACCTTGCGGGATTTGAGCGGAAAAGATCGCGTCGTTCGGATTCAGCGCAATTCTTGAGGTACAATCCAAATTATGGCCCACACCGAGATTATTTCAATCCAGGATCCACAATCCATTCAACGCGCCCTGGAAGTCATTCGCCTGGGTGGCCTGGTGGCCTTTCCCACCGATACGGTTTATGGGCTGGCAGCCAACCCGCATAGCGCAGCGGCCATCGACAAGATCTATGCGGCCAAGGATCGCGATATGAGTAAAGCCGTGGCCGTGTTGATCGGCGATCCGGGACATCTCCTGGATATCGCTGCCAGCCTGACTCCCTCGGCCGAAAAACTAGCCGCCCGCTTTTGGCCAGGCGCGCTGACCCTCATCCTGCCGCGGCGGGCGGACCTGCCGGCGAACCTTTCCGCTTACCCGACTATTGGGGTGCGCATGCCCGACCATCTTTTCGCCATCCAACTCCTCACAGCCGCCGGCCCGCTGGCTACCACCTCGGCTAACCTGTCAGGTGCGAGCGATGCGAAGACGGCGGAAGAGGTGTCAGCGCAGCTCGATGGGCGCCTGGACCTGATCCTGGACGGCGGAACCTGCCCGGGTGGGGTGCCCTCCACGGTTGTGGACTGCACCGGCGCCGATGTACGCATTTTGCGCCAGGGAGCCATACCGGCTGAGGAAATTTTCAAGATTGTCGCTTAGCAAAAGCATTCCTCCGCGTGAGGAGTGTCGAATAATCACCAAATCCTGTTCAACTGTGAGTGAAAACCGATGCAACAATGGATCTGCACTGCGATGAGCACGATACGGGTTGTTTCTTTTGCCTATGAATCGACCTGGTTTGTGGTCGAGCCGTATGTTTACGGAACCCGCGAAGATGACGTAGATGTCATGATCGGATATGTGCTTACCTCGAGCAACGACCAGTTACCCAAAGGCGATTGGAAAGTGTTCGAGACGGGCAAAATTGGCGCGCGGGCGATCAACTACGATGCCATGCATCGCGACCGGCAGGGCATGCCGGATGTGCCTCTCAAGGCCACCTATTGCGAGCTCAAACAAAAAACTAAAAAATAAACGGATTTGAGGTATATGCGGAGGCCATGCCCCCGCATATACCTCAAATCCGGAACAACCTGTAACGAGTCAGGCCGTTTCGGGAGTTTATTCACTGAGCGCGCCGGTGGCTACCGTATACAATAAGGGGGAAAGGAAACCATTCATGAAACCTGTAACCCGTGAAGACGCACTCGCTTATCATCACCTGGTCGGCCGGCCGGGCAAGATGGAAGTATCCCCGACCAAGCCGCTCAGCACGCAGAGCGACCTCAGCCTGGCCTACACGCCCGGGGTGGCATTCCCGGTGCTGGAAATCGAGCGCGATCCGCTGACGGCGTATGAATACACCAATAAGGGCAACCTGGTCGCGGTTGTCTCGAATGGCACGGCCATCCTTGGCCTGGGCAACCGGGGCGCCCTGGCCAGCAAGCCGGTTATGGAAGGCAAGGCTGTGCTGTTCAAGAAGTTCTCCGGAATCGACGTGTATGACATCGAAGTGGATACCCTCGACCCGGATGAACTGGTCCGGGTCGTAGCGGCGATCGCCCCCAGCTTCGGCGGGATCAACCTGGAGGATATCCGCTCGCCGGAATGTTTTTACGTGGAGCAGAAACTGCAGGAAATGCTGGACATCCCGGTCTTCCACGATGACCAGCACGGTACCGCCATTATCCTGGGTGCGGCGCTGTTGAACGCACTCGAACTGGTCGATAAAAAGGTTGCTGAAATCAAGGTCGTATTCTCCGGGGCCGGTGCAGCCGGGATCGCCTGTGCCAACCAACTGCTCAAACTGGGGGTGCCGCGCGAACACATCTGGGTGACGGACGTGGCCGGCCTGGTCTTTCAGGGCCGTAAAGAGGCTATGTTCCCTGAGAAAGAAGCCTTTGCCCAGGGGGACCGCCCGGCTAAATTGGCCGGGGTACTGGCCGGCGCGGACGTGTTCATCGGCGTCTCGGTGGCCAATTTGCTGGACGAACCTATGCTGCGCAGTATGGCCGCCCGGCCGATCATTTTCGCCATGGCCAACCCTGACCCGGAGGTCTGCTACGAACTGGCCCAATCCGTTCGCCCGGATGCAATCGTCGCGACCGGTCGTTCGGACTACCCTAACCAGATCAACAATGTGTTGGGTTTCCCATTTATCTTTCGCGGGGCCCTGGACGTGCGGGCGCGGGCGATCAATGATGAGATGAAGCGGGCGGCTTCACTGGCCCTGGCCGAGCTGGCCCGCCAGCCGGTACCGGCCGAAGTACTGGCTGCATATGGCGTCGATACGCTCGAGTTTGGCAAAGACTACATCGTGCCCAAGCCACTGGACCGGCGGGTCTGCCGGTGGGAGTCCTGGGCAGTGGCGCAGGCGGCTATACAATCGGGTGTGGCCAGGCGGACCATCGACCTGGACGCCTACCGCGAACAACTGGACTGCCTGCCAGGGATCTAGCGGCTGTCAACAATAGCTCATTCCGGTGTTTTTATAAGGCGTAGCCTCACAAAAACACCGAAATGGACATCTTTTTGGCAAAAGCAAGGGGAATGTACTCCCCCGGCCTGAAGAGCACTTAATTCTACGCGAAGCGAATACAATCATGCTACAATAAAGGTATGCAAAATACTTCCGCGGCGGGAAAAGTCGATCCTTCGATTCCACATCGACGCCAATCGTTTTGGCGGATCTATTTCCCTCTCACCGTCGCCGGTTTGATTGTGGTTGGCCTGGCCGTCTTCGCCGCTGTGGCTGCCGGCCCGGGCAACAGTGCGACCGCTCAATGGGCAGAAATTTCTACTATCTGGCTGGTGATGCCTTTGATCGGCACACTGCTGCTGTTCACCGCCGGGGTAGCCGGAATGATCTACTTGCTGGCCAGGATGATCCATGGAACGCCGCATGTCTTCCGCACGATCTATGGCTTTTTCGTGCTGGTCAACCAGAAGACCACGGCGATCCTGGATGGAATTGCGGCGCCGGTGATCAAGGTAGGGCAGTGGAATGCCGGTTGGAAGGCTTTCTGGCGGCGGTTCAGGCGCTAGGCCAGAGTCCACAAGGCTTTGGCTCGAAACAAAGCCGGCGGGTTCACCGGTAAAGACGACTTTTCTGCCTGACGGGCACGCGCACCGTAAAAACCTCAAATTCGGGAACTTTTTAATCAGAGCCTGAGTAACCCAAAAACAATAATAGAAGGAATTCACTATTATGGAAAGCTGGAAGACCAAAATTTTACTCATCGGGGCAATCATTGGGGCTGTAGCCGGCATCGTGGCCGGATTGTTGTTCGTCCAGCGGGCCCAGGAAACACAGCAAGCTCCCCGGTTATCAGCCGGTGACGGGGTCAAGGTAGGGGTGGGAGTTGTCAGCCTGTTAAAGCTGATCAGTGACCTTGGTTCGAGCAGGAAATGAGCTTGTCTGAAGAATAACGGGCCATTTTTCTTATCGTTTTTAATACCGGTAGGGGAATCTAAATATTCTTTTGAACACCCAATCCGGATTCTAAAAATTTAGCGGGGGGTGTGTTTTGGATAGCGCGCCATTTCTTCGATTTGTCATTGCCGGAAAACTGCAGCGAGATACGATTCTGCCTTTGAGTGGGAAACCTGGGCTAGATATTGCTGGCGGAAGTTTGATTTACGCGGCCTGTGGGTTGCGGGTTTGGGACGATAGCATTGGGCTGATCGGCCGGGTGGGGGAGGATTATCCCCAGGATTGGATCGAAAAATTCGCCGCCCGCGGTTTCGACTGCCGGGGCATCCGTATTTTACCCAAAGCCATCGACCTGCGTTATTTCGCCGCCTACCCCGACCTGGAGTCACGTGCGGTGACCAACCCGGTCTCGCACTTTTCGCGCATGGGCCTGGCTTTTCCGAAAACCTTGCTGGGCTACGTCGAGCCGGGCAACCAGATCGACAGCCGGACCCAACCCAGCGACATCACCATCCGCACCAGCGATTACCCGGATTATTATCTGGACGCGACCGCGGCGCACATCGGCCCCCTGGATTTCCTCAGCCATACGCTGCTGCCGAATGCTTTGCGCCAGGGCCAGGTGATCACCATCTCTCTGGATGCATCCGCCGGTTATATGACGCCCGTTTTTTGGGAGGATATCCCCACCATCCTGCGCGGGATCAATATCTTCCATACTTCCGAAGATAAATTGCGGTCTTTATTTTTTGGGCGCAGCTCGGATTTGTGGGAAATGGCCGAAGCCCTGGCCGCGTTAGGCTGTGAGCAAGTCGTCATCAAGCGCGGACCTCGCGGCCAGTACCTGTACGATCACAGCCACAAAAACCGTTGGGTGATCCCGGCCTATCCGGCTCACGTAGTCGACCCGACCGGGGCGGGGGACGCTTTCTGTGGTGGTTTCCTGGCCGGGCTGCGTTCGACCTACGATCCGCTGGAGGCGGCCTTACGGGGCAATATCTCGGCCAGCCTGGTCGTCGAGGGGATCGGACCATTCTATGCCCTGGAATCGCTGCCTACCCTGGCCTACATGCGCCTGGACATGCTGCGCGATATGGTACACAAGGCATGAAGACCTTGACATCCAACACTTTGAAAGATTACGTGATCGATATGGCTTGCCGCATCCAGCAGGTGCCGGCGCCGACATTCCACGAGGCTGGACGGGCCGAATTTGTGCAAAACGAAATGCAGCGCCTGGGGCTGCAGGATGTCCACCGCGACCTGGCCGGAAATGTTTTGGGCTGTTGGCCGGGTGGGCCCGGCCGGCCGCTGATCATCTCGGCCCACCTGGATACGGTCCACACGGATATGGCCGATTTACCCCTTACCAAGGAAGCGGAACGGATCGAAGGGCCGGGTATTGCTGACAATTCGCTCGGTTTGGCGACCCTCCTGGGCGCCGGCTCCTGGTTGAGCCAGACGCGACAAACGCCGGACGGGCCGGTCTGGCTGGCGGCGAACGTGGGCGAAGAAGGGTTGGGCAACCTGACCGGGATGAAAGCAGTCGTCGACCATTTTGGCGAAGACGCCCTGGCTTATGTCGTTCTGGAAGGGCTTGGCCTGGGGCAGATTTGTCACCGCGGGTTGGGGGTAATCCGCTACCGCATCACGGTGGAGACCGGCGGCGGGCATGCCTGGGTCAATTATGGCTCGCCTTCGGCCATCCACGAACTGTCGCGGCTGGTGACTGCCCTGGCGGACATTCCCATCCCGCCCAAGCCTCGCACGAGCTTAAACGTTGGGCGGATCGAAGGCGGAGTGTCGATCAACACCATCGCATCCAATGCCTGGTGTGAGATCGATTTGCGCTCCGAGGACCAGATTAATCTTTCCAAGTTGGCTGCGCGAGTGCGTAAAGTGGTTCAGTCTGTGCAGCGCCCGCAGGTGACCTTTAAAGTCGAGACGATCGGCAACCGGCCGGCCGGGGAAGTTGCAAGCAACCATCCCTTTGTCCGCCTGGCGGCCGGCTGCCTGGAGGAAATGAACCTGCCGGTCATGCTGGAAATCGGCTCGACCGATGCTAACGTACCCCTCAGCCGGGGCTTGACGGCAGTCTGCCTCGGGATTACCTACGGCGGCGGCCCGCATACCCGGCGCGAGTTCATCGAGACCGGCCCAATCGCCCAGGGAATCGAACAGGTTCTACGACTGATCGATCGTGCCTGGACGAGTAAATAAGAACAATGTTTTCAGGTGTTAGTTTTGAGCGGCAAATCCGCCCAAAACTAACACCTGAAGTTTAATCTATCCGGGGGCAGCCTTTTGGGGTGAGCCCAACCGTTTAAACCAGCTAAAGACTTTTTGCAGGCGGTAGTTGAACGCCAGACGCCACATCTGGCGCATGGCCGCCTGGGCCAGCAGAACATTGGCCGGGTGGGGACTGTAAATGCCCTTCTGGTATTCGCGCAGCAACTGGTTGGCGGGTTTGGCCGTTTCGGGCAAGAGTTGTTCGATCGCACGGATTTGTTCTGAAGGCGTATAGGTCGCCGACGTCCGGATCCCCAGGAAATGCTCCAGGTGAGCCACCCAGTAATACACCTGCTCGATGGAGGTCAACTGGATGTAATCGGACCACTGGCTGATCAGATAAGGCACCTTATAGCCATTTCTGCGCAGCCGTTGTTCGAGAAGGACCGGCAGGGATTTCTCCGGGACAACTCGTTTTTTCGTGCGCCCGCTCAGGGTCAAGAAGCCGATCATAAAAACGACCAGTGCCCCAAAGATGAGAATTGTGGCATATAACAACCTGGATTTTGGGTCGTAAAAAGGCAAAGGAGAGGAATCGGTCAAGGCCGGTTTGGTGGGCAGTTCACGTGGGTCGTTCGGTTGGGCCAGCGGGGCAGTGTTGATGCTGCCCGAGTTGTCTGTACCCGTATCGCCGGCCGGCCTGGCCAGGTTGGGCTGTAAAGTGGTCGGTTCGAATTCCACCCAACCTAAACCGGGGAAAAACACTTCCGGCCAGGCGTGGCGGTCTTTATCCCGGACGCGATAGGTGGTTTGCTCGGTCCCGGTCATGAGCTCACCCTGGGCGTACCCCACCACCCAGCGCGCCGGGACACCCAACGAACGCAGCATGAGCACTTCAGCGGACGCATAGTAATTGCAAAAGGCTTGTTTTTCATCGAAGAGCATCCACTCGATGGGGTCTCTTCCGGGGGGCGGGTCGGGGATGGTCGCAGAATAAGTGATGTTATTGCGCAGCCAGTCCGTGATCGCCGCGGCCTGCTCGTAAGGAGTCTGTGCCCCGGTGGTAATTTGTTTGGCCAGGTTGGCAATGCTGGCGGGAAAATTATCGGGAAGCTGCAGATAGGTTTGAGTCACCCAATCCGGATAGTCGGTACCCGCGGCTTCCATTTCTGTGACGGTCGCGGTCGAGATGGAGGAATTGATCGTGTAGGTCTTTCCGGCTTTGAGAACCGGGTTGACCTGCACGGTCGTGATATCCTGAATCAATCCGGCGCCGCGGCTGACCAACAGGCTTGCTTTTTGGTTGGAGGAAAGGAGCAGCCCTGGTGAAAAGAGCATACTCAGGTCCTTGGCCGGTGCAATTTGGAACTGGACCTCTGTGCGGCCGGTGTACTGGTTGAACACCAGCTTGGAGCCGGGGGTGTAGTCGTAATTTTCGCCTACCGTGCTGGACCATTCGCCATCCTGATACGTATCGTAACTGCGCATGCGCCAGTAATAGCTCAACCCGGAATACGGTTTGATGCCCGGTGTGACGGTGAAAATGGTCTGGTCGGTGAGCACGCTGCCCGTCCCCAGGCTGAAGGTATCGCCAAAGTATTCCACTGCGGTCTGGGCCGAGCCGTGCAGCGGGGCAGTCAGGTTTTCGAAATTGTGCCGCAGGTTTTTCCAGGCCTCGGTCACGGCATTGCTGGCCGGCGAATCGGGAACGAAGGCTTTGACCACCGAAGGCGCCTTCCAGGAAACGAATACCAGCATGGCCGCGACCAGGAAGGTGACCCGGACCAGGTTCCCGCCGGTGTCGGAATCTTCCGCAACACGTTCTTCCCGCCATTGAAAAGCCTGCTTAAGGTAAAACACTCGCGTGACCAGCACGAGGGCCAGGACGGCGTAAATCGCGGTGGCGATCCCGCTGGTCGCCAGGGGCGGGTGATAAATATCGATGATAGCCATCGCGGCCGCAGAAACGATCAATCCCTGCCAGGGCCGCCCGTAGCGTACCAGCGAATAGGCCGTAATCAGGCTATTGAGCCACAATAGCATCGACATCAAGCTGATGAACAGGAACAGAATCGGATAAGGGCTTGTTGTTCAGGAAGATGTTCAGGTCTTTCCACAAGCCCCCGAGCAGCGAAGTATAGCGAACCGACCAACCGCTGCCCGGCGGAACCAGCGTGGTCAGTTGCCAGGATACGAAGAAGAGGGTGTACGCCAGGCCGAGCCACCAGACCAGGCGCCTGTTAAAACCGCTGTATCCCAGGGCAAAGCCGAGCAGGCAGCCCAGGAGGGTCAGCGGAATGACGATATGGAGGCCATCGGCCCATTTGGTATCGTTCAATCGAAATGCGACAACTACAAACGCTACCAGGAGCAAAAGAATTGCGGTTACGTCCCACCAGCGCTTTTGGGTATCATTCATTGGACCTGCTCAGTTCTGCAAAAAAAGCCAAGCAATGACTCAGCTTTTAGAAAATATTCCGGGGTGGTGGTCGGGCAAATCACGTACCACTGTGATTGCCAGACGCGATTGGGCTGCCAGACACTTGCAATTCATGGATTTGTGGCGCACAATATTTTTGACGTTTGTCGCGATATCCAATTTGGATAAAAGCAATAAGGATCATACATAGAAATAGGATAAAAATCAAGTAAACTGTTGATTGGCCCCTCCGCACCGGAGCAATCCGGTATAATGGATATACGGTACATATGCTGGTTCCTTTGAAGAGGAAGCTCTTCTTGTTTTTCACCGGCATCGGCTAAGGATGAATATCGGAAACATGCCTTACCGGTGGCCAATGAATTCAATCGAGTTCGATCCGTCCGCTGGACAATTGCGAAAAAAGAAAGTCCGCTCGAAGGAGGTGCTATGAGGAAATTTGCTTCATTTGTTTTGGGGGCCGTATTAGGAGCGGTGGTAGGAAGTGCGGTAGCTTTGTTGTTAGCCCCATCCTCCGGTGTGACGCTCCAGGGTCAGTTGAATGACTCGCTCAACCGGCTGTCTGGTGAAGTCCGCCAGGCAGCCACGGACCGGCGTAAGGAGATGGAAACGGAGCTAAACGCCCTCCGCCAAAACCGCTATAAATTAGAGTGAACCTAAAAGCAAAAGTGTCGTTGTAAACTAGCAGGTTACAAAGAGCCTTTCCTCGAGGAGAAATGAGGAAAAGGTTCTTTGTTTTTTAATACGTTTTTTACTCTGGCTGTACGGTAATTTTATGGTTTGTTTTCGGTTAATGGCGTAAATTCTATTCAGAGATAGATTGTGCTACAGCATCATCTCTATTCCCCTATTTGTTTGAGGCCTGGGATTCGTAAAAATTGAGTAGCTACTCGACCTTAATGGTAAGGTTTCACCATAATGAGGTGTTTGCGCGTGGTTTACACGCACAAACACCTCGTATTGGGTCTCCTGTCCGTCAGGTGGGGTCGTTACGAAATCATATTTAGTGGAGCGGGAGGGTTATTAATCGGATGAATTTCATTAGTCATATTAAAACTGGACCGAAGTTAATAATCAGTTTTATGCTGTTGGTTGTAATTGTGGCAGCCGTTGCACTGGTCAGCTATCAAAACCTCAGCACTCTGGACCAGGGTACCAAGACCATGTATCGCGATAATACGATCCCGATCCAGCAATTGGGCGAGCTCAGCGCCAGCCTGGCCAATACCAAGGGGGATGTTTATGAATATATCTTCATCTCCGCCGACCGCGATAACATCGGCCAGACCCTGCAACAAGACCTGGATGCGACCGATGCCCTGGTTCAAGAATTCGAGCAGAACAAACTGACGGCCGACCAGGCAAAAATCATGTTGCAGTTCAACATGGTTTACAGTAATTACCGTAAAGCGATCAACGATGTCCTCCAGGCCGTTCAAGCCGGAGATGAAGAAAAATGGACCGCTACCATTTCGTCGGGTAATTTTAAAACGTATTACCGGGCCGCCGAATCAGAAATTACACAACTGGTGACGTTGAACAACCAGTTGGCCGAGGCGGTGAATAACCAGGCGGATAGTTCCTTCAAAAGTACGCGCTTAATCCTGCTGATCGCCAGCCTGTTCGGTGTGATTGTAGCCGTGACCCTGGGGCTGGTTATTTCACAAAATATTACCGCGCCGATCAAGATGCTTTCGCAAACAATTAAAAAAATCAGCGTGGGCGACCTGGATCTGGCCATGGAAGGCAAGGCTTACCACAACTTCATCCGGCGCAGGGATGAAATGGGCGATTTCTTCCGCGACCTGGAAGAAACGTCGGTTTATTTGACGGATATGGCGGACGTTTCCAAGAAGATCGCCGCCGGTGACCTGACCGTGAAAGTAACCGCCAAATCCGAAAAAGATATCCTCGGGAATGCCTTCGCCGCCATGGTGGAGAACTTGAACAGCGTGATCCGCGAGATCATGCGCAATGCTTTCGTCCTGGGCAAATCCTCGGGCGAGCTTGTCGAAGCAGCCTCCCAGGCCGGGTTGGCCAGTTCGCAGATTTCGATGACCATCCAGCAGGTATCCCAAGGAATTAACCAGGAATCGAATTCGGTCAACCAGACGGCCTCGTCGGTGGACCAGATGAATAAGGCGATCAATGGGGTGGCTAACGGCGCTCACGAGCAGGCCGGTGCAGTCAACGAGGCGGCCGAATTAACCGACCAGATTTTCGTTGCGATCAAGGCTATTTCAGAGAGCGCTGACCTGCAGGTAAAAGGCTCGGCCGAATTGGTGGCCAACAGTGAGCGCAGCGCCAAGACGGTCGAAGATACCGTCAAAGGCATGGAAAATATCCGTGAGAAGGTGTCTCAGTCCGCGATGAAGGTCAAGGACATGGGGGCGCGCTCCAGGGAAATCGGTACCATTCTGGCGACGATCGATGAGATTGCTTCCCAGACCAACCTGCTGGCCTTAAATGCCGCCATCGAAGCGGCCAGGGCCGGCGAACATGGTAAGGGTTTCGCTGTGGTGGCGGATGAGGTGCGAAAACTGGCCGAAAAATCCGCCAGCGCAACCCGTGAGATCAGCGGTTTGATCAAACAAATCCAGGTGGCCGTCTCCGAGGCGATCAATTCGATGGACGAGAGCGCCAGCGAGGTCGAACGGGGTACGACCCTGGCCGCTCAATCCCGCCAGGCCCTGAGTGTCATCATCCAGGCCGGCCTGGATGGGCAAAAGTTCGGTGAGGAAATTGCTAGAAGCGCCGGTCAGATCCAGTCGCTCTCGGATAACCTGGTCGGTGCGATGGAGCGCGTCTCGGCGGTGGTGGAGCAGAACTCGGCCGCGACCGAGCAAATGGCGGCCAGCTCGAACGACGTCACCCTGGCAGTCGAGTTCGATCGCCAGTATCAGCGAAGAAAACAGCGCAGCGGTCGAAGAGATCAGCGCATCCACCGAAGAAATGGCTGCCCAGGTCGAGGAAGTGTCCGGCTCGGTGCAGGCTTTCTCCGGTATCGCCCAAACCCTCAACCAGGTGGTGGCCCAATTCCTCATCAATCAGGAAGAAGATCCAGCCATGTTCTTCGAAATTGTCAAACAGGCGCATCACGCCTGGGTCACTCGCCTGGATGACGACCGCAAGAGCGGCCAGGAGATGGAAAGTGCGGGGATAACGGGTGTCCACGAGTGCTCCCTGGGTAAATGGTCCGATTCGGCCGGCAAAGAAAAATACAGCGACCTGCCCGAATTTGTAGCCATGGAAGAGGCGCACAACGAGCTTCACGAAACGGTCAGCCGGGCGGTGGACTGCTCCCAACAGGAAGATAAAGAAGACTTCGAGAAGGCCCTCGACCAGGTCAACCGGGCCTGGGATCATTTTGTCGCAAGCGTCGATGCGCTGGAAGCTAAAGTCACTGCCTGACAGGCCTGAGTATTGAAATAAAAAGAGGCCCGGCTAATAAGCCGGGCTTCTTTTTTGGCTGCCGTTTCCAGCTCCCTTTCAAAAAGGGGTGGGGATTTCTTGAATCAGCCTGGAAACCGGCAAATCGGACCAGGCCGGGCTCTTGGGGTGAGCCTAAACGCCGGCCAGGTTGAAAAGAATTAAAAGGATTGCGGGCGGCTCAGCCGCCCGCAATCCTTTTAATTCTAATTTGTAGATGAAACTTCCAATCCAAGAACACGGCTGCTGACGGATCGTTCAGGAAGAAGATGAGCCCTGGTAGTCTACCGTGGCCGAGAAGGTATAGGGGGCTGGCTGGCGGGTAAACCGGGTCGTTCCGCTGACCACCAATATGGCCGAATCCTGAGAACTGGACAGGTGGACGTCCAGGCTCAGGCTCTGGGCCGGGTCAACCGTGTAAGTATCGACGCTGATCGGGTCGGCCAGGTGGATAAGGGAGACCCGGTAGGTCTGGGGCAGTTCGTTGTCGATGCGGACGAACCCATCGGCCTGCCAGCCGCCGTCATCCGTCTCGAAATCGGTCGAATAGCCGATAGCCGGGATCGAAACGTCGTCCAGCAGCAAACCCTCGCCGTTGACCGCCGCGTCGGTAACGTACTCGAAACGCAGCTCCACGGTTTTGCCGGCAAATTGGGAGAGGTCCACATTCTGCTCGATGTAACCGCCGCTCTGGCCGTTGTAGCCGCAGCCGTAGCTATTGCCCGAAGGATTATCCGTGGTGCAATTTGGTGTGGTGAGGATTTGCCAGCTCTGGCCATTATCCGTGGAGGCGTCCAGGTAGAGGTAATCGTAGTCCTTTTCCAGGTCGTACCAGGTGTAGTAATCCATACTGATGTCACCGGTTGCTTTGGTGAGATCGAAGGTATGGGTAAAAGTCATATCCGATTCATCCCCTTTATTGGACCAGAAGGCGAAATTCCCGGAATGAGCCCCTTCGGGAATGACCTTAACCACGCCGCTGCCCTGGAAATTGATGGTGAAGTCACCGGGGCAGAGGAAATGGATGTAATCGGTGCCATACTGGTGGACCGTATGAGATTCGGTCTCACCCTGGCAGTTGACCACCTGCTCGGTATCCCCGAAGGCGGGCAGGGCGGGATAGTTGTGGTACGCATAGCGGCCATCCAGAAGGGATGGGTCATCGAGGTAGTTGGCCACGGCCCAATCGGCAAAGACGTCATCGGCTGTGATGGGTTTGGAGGTGACCGAATTGGTTTCGTTCAGGCTGGAAAGCACCGTATCGATGCTCTCCAGGCCGTTTTCGGGGGAAGCGACCACTGCCTTGGTGGCATTTTCACCGAAGCGATCCAGAAAATAGGTCAGGAAGAGGAACGAAGAGCCGTAATGAGGGGAGGTGGCCGACGAATTGTTGGGCCAATCGTTCAACTGAATGTCCGGGTCGGCGCTGAAAAGCGAATCGAAGCCGCCGGTATCGTAACCGTTCAGGAAGGCGGCCAGCTCGGAAAAGCCCTCGTTCATCCAGCCTTCTTCGTTGCGATCCAGGTTCCAGTGGATCATATGTTGGAATTCGTGAGCCAATACACCTTTGGTGTAATCGCTATCCAGGCTGGTCGAATTGGCATTGATCAGAAACATTTCGTGTCCATTGGAATAGGGGTTGGCCTGGGGCGGGACAGAATCAATGGACGAGAAATAGGCGGCGATATTATTGCCCAACCCGTGGGTGTACAAGATGTAGATGCGCGGGTCATTGTCGATGCCGGGGTTCCATTCGGATCCAAAGAACTCCCGGTCGGTCGGGTAGATCTTATCGTTGAAGGTATTGGCCAGGTCGGCTAAATCCTGCTGGTTGAAAGTAATCCCGTTTTCGACCCAGAAATAAGCATGGTCGGTGACATACTGCAAGGTCGCCGTGGCCTGCCGGTTGACGCTGGTGTCGTTATCGGAGACCCAGAATTTCTGTTGGTCGCCAACCTTGAAAATCCCTGGGAAAGGCAGGGTTTGCGGAATGTTGTGGACACCCTCCAGCCGGCCGATCAGGTCCACCGGGTCGCCGATGGGCACATTGGCGGCGTCGAGATCAGAAAGCGTCTGGAAAGCGGCGCTGTCTGGGGTGGCCTGGGGTTCTGGGGTGGCCGAGGCTTCCGGGGCGACCGTAGCCGAGGGCTGCGGCAGGTGAGTTGCCTGGGTAAATGGGTTGGTGGGGATGCCGGTATTTTGTTCGCTAAGGGTTGGAATGGAAATGATCGGTGTGGCGCTGCCAAATTTGTAAAATGCGAACCCGCCTAACAGGCAAATTCCGCACAGACACAGACAGGCAGCCAACAGGACGACAACAACAATAATCCATACTTTGGAAGATTCCATTAGGGGCTCCGGAGGGTAATTGCGTTGAATATTGAGGTCATTATACTCTGGTTAGATTAAGCGAAAATTTCGGCAAAGATAATAAAAAATTTTAACTGCTCAGATACCACAAAAGAGAAGGGTGTATTTATGGTTTTTCGCGTGCGAAGCACGCGAAAAACCATAAATACACCCTAATTTCCGGGTTTCTTCCTGGCAGACTGCGCAGTTTTGAGGGTAAAGCCGGATCAGGCCGTTACCTGGGCTTCGTAAATGGGTTCAGTGGTTGGGGGTGACTGGCGGCAAATTCGGGCCCATTGAATGATCAAGATGATCAGGATCAACATGCGCAGCGGCGCAATGATCCACAGGCTTTCGAAGAAACTGCGCATCAACAGGAATGGCCATTCGAAGATCGTCAGGGCAATCAAGCCCATGGTGATCAGCACGCCCTTTTGCATGGGCAGGGTCAGCAGCATGATCGGGATGAGGTAGAGGATCCATTGGGGGCTCCAGCCCGGGGACCAGAGCAGAAATAGTGCCCAGGTGATGCCGGTAAAGGCGATATACCCGCGGGGGCTGAAATTCTTACGCCGCCACAGCAGCCAGAGACCGATGACACAAAAGACGGCCAGGGTGATATTGGTGGAAATCACAGCCGGGTTTCCGCGGGGAATGTTGGCTTCCTCTGGATGGAAGCGGTCTTGCGGCAGCACGAACGCACCGGTAGTCTGGTTGCCATCGATCATCGCCCAAATCGTCTCCCAGGAGGAGCGCGATGGTTGGGAGAGCAGCGAGGCTTTGGTCATGGTTGGGGCAGCCAGGTAGAGCGCGGCAAAAACGATCCCGGTCATGCCAACCGCGATGAGCGCTGTTTTCAGGAAGGACTTCAACGGGCGATGGCCGAGCAGGCCGGGCAGCAGGAAGAGTGGGAACCACTTGGCCAGGATGCCGAGCCCGATCCATATGCCTGCTGCCGTATCGCGTTGATTGATGACCATCCAGATCCCGGCCATCATGAGGCAAACAGGGATCAGGTCGTAATACCACCAGGTATAAGGCAAGAATGAGAAAAAGGCAAAGAAGATAACCATGTTGAACAGGCCGGCTTTTTCTCCGTATAACTTCGCGGCAATCCGGTAAAAAAGCAGGATGGTCATTGCCCCGGCGATTGCCAGCAGGATGTTGAGCACAAAATCATACAGGAATTCGCTGCTGCCGGTCAATCGATAAATGGTTTCGGAAAGGAAGGGGAACAGCGGCGGATATTCCATCCAGTAATTGAGGAAAGGCCAGCCGGGCAGAACCGTCCAGCGGTAATAGACGGTAAAGTCGCCAAAACCGTAAAAGCTGTATGGCACTGTAGCCAGAAAAATAATGATCCGGCTGAAGAAATAAACAAACGGCAGCAACCAGTAAAGATTTTTAGGGGCCCAATCGGGTTGGTCTGTCATAATGGGATCAACGGATATAGGGATTGTTTTCTTTCTCATACCTAACGGTGGTTTCTTCACCGTGGCCGGTCAGTAAGCGAGTTTCGGGCGGCAGGTTCAATATTTGGGTGTAAATGGATCTGAGCAGCCGCGTACTGCTGCCGCCGGGTAAATCGGTGCGGCCGACGCCTTCGAGAAAAATCAAATCACCGACCAGGGCAGTCGCGTTTTGGGCGGCATAAAAAATCACATGGCCCGGGCTGTGGCCGGGGGTGTGGCGTACTTCGATAGGCTCTTCGCCGACCATGAGGGTCTCTTTATCGTGGAAGAAAAGGGTCGGCTCGGGCATGACCGGTATCTTGATACCAAACTGGTTGGCTCCGCCACCCTGGTGATATAGGTCCAGGTCGTCGGGGTGGAGCCCGATCGGCAGCGGGGGTTGGCCAAATTCCGAAAACAGTTTGACCCCGACGATATGATCAAAATGGGCGTGAGTAAGCCAGATCTGAGTCAGGCGCAGCTTGTCTGCGATGATCTTTTCGGCAACGACATGACTCTCGAAGGATGGATCAACGATAACCGCCTGAGATGTGGCGGTGTCGATCAACAAATAGGTGTTGTTGGACAGGGGCCCGAGGGCATATGAGACAATTTCTAATGCCATCCTGGATGCTCCGTTTTGATGGGTACGTATAGACTTGCCGGAAAATGGAAATTAAAGGACGGTCAACTCACGGGGGTAATCGGTCAAGGACTGGCAGCCTTCGGCAGTGACAACGACATCGTCTTCAATGCGGACGCCACCTTTATCAGGCAGATAAATTCCCGGCTCGACGGTGTAAACCATTCCCTCGGCCAGCAGCAGGTCATTTTCGGCGAACATGTAGGGGGTCTCGTGCGCTTGCATGCCCAGGCCGTGACCGGTCCGGTGGGTGAAATAAGGGCCATAATCGGCCTGGTTGATGACCCCACGGGCGGCGTCATCGATGACGCCGGCGCGCAGGCCCGGCTTGCCGGCAGCGCGACCGGCCTGGTTGGCCTCCAGGACTACCTGGTAGATTTCGCGCATCTCCGCCGAAGGCGCGCCGATGGCAAATGTACGGGTGATGTCAGAGAAATATCCCTGGTAGGCGGCCCCCCAATCGAACAGGAGCAG
Organism: uncultured Chloroflexia bacterium; assembly: GCA_963704755.1. Taxonomy (GTDB): domain Bacteria; phylum Chloroflexota; class Anaerolineae; order Anaerolineales; family Anaerolineaceae; genus Bellilinea. The sequence goes on along the minus strand of OY969938.1, from coordinate 1,290,062 downwards.
GTCGCCGGTTTGCAGGCGGCGCTCGCCTGGAACGGCGTGTGGATTGGCCGAGTTGGGGCCGGAAGAAACGATCGGGAAAAAGGGAAATTCCGGCTCGGAGCCATGCCGCAGCAACTGCACACACAGCTCGGCGGCCAGGTCAGCTTCGCTGATGCCGGGTTTGGCCAGGGGCAAAGTTGCCCGCAGGGCGTCCTGGGCGATCTGGGCGGCTTTACGCATGCTGGCCAGTTCAGTCGCGTCCTTGCATAGGCGCAGCGAATCCAGAGCGGCGTCACCGGAAACGAAATGGGCTTGCGGCGCGGCTTGCTGGAGCAAATTTAATTCCAGAAAACGGAGTTGGGTCGATTCGACCCCAATACGCTGGTTGGCCAGGCCCATTTTCTGGGCGGCGGTTGAAAAAACCCCGGCCCAAGAGGCGGGGTTGTCACCAAAAGTCAGGGTATCCAGCGGGATGACGGCCTGGGGAACTTTGAGCATTTCCAGTTCAGGCAGAATGAAGAGCGGTGTCTGCTCCGGAGCAATGAGCAGAACCGTGGGGCGTTCCATCAAGTGAAAGTGTAACCCGGTCAGATAAACCAGGCTGGGGCCTGGGTTCAAGGCCAGGAAATCCAGGCCGGCAGTTTGCATCAATGAATACAATCGTTCGAGGCGTTGAATCCGCATGAAATCCTCCAATAAAGTCCTGAGAGAATTATATACCGGAAAGGGAGGCGAGGAGAGAATAGAGAGTAGAAAATGGAGAATAGTCGATAAGGCAACAAGGCAACGAGGGATTAAGCTTCTGACCCTTCCCTCCAAATCGGTTTTTGATTTGGGGGGAAGCGGGGAAGGGGGGCTGTATGCCGGCCGGCAAGAGTGAAAAGGTGGGTATTTGCTGTTTTTTGTGTGTGTTGTTCGGCGCTCACCCTCATCCTCCGGCCCCTTCTCCCTGAAACGGGAGAAGGGGTGCCTTGCTGCCGAAAAGGTCCTTTGAACCATTTCTTTTTAGCCCCATTTTTTCTTCCCTCATTCACTGGTTGCCTGATTCACTGATTGCCTTTGCCAACTACTCTCTACTCTCTATTCTCTATTCTCTCCTCTTTCCCCCGCCAGTACTCCCCATGTTCGCGCTGCATGAGCCGGTTGCCGATCAGCTCACGCCGCAGGGTGGCGGTGTCGGCATAGAAGGGGGTCAGGATCTCGTTGACCTGTTTTTCGGGGTAGCGTTGGTCTGGGGTAAAAGATTGGACGATGAAACGCAAAATGGCTTCCAATTTCTTGCGCTGGGCGGGCAGGGTCTTGAAGCTGCCGTCCGGCAGGCGGTAATCATGGATGACCTTACGGTCGAAAGCACCGGCGTCCACGTCAGCGACCAGGCCGGGGAGCGCGTCGCGGGCCAGCAGGCGGCGGGATTTTTCTTCCAATATCTTTTGGTTGAGGTGATACACGCTGTAGTATCCCTCGGCGTTGGCCGAAACCAGGCCGCTTTCGGCCAGTTTGGCCAGGTGGTGCGAGATGGTGGAGGCGCTCAGGCCCAGGATGGCGGCCAGTTGTTCGACTGTTTGGGGCTGGTTGGCCAACAGCCCAACAATTTTGAGGCGGTTGGCGTCGGCCAGCGCTTTAAAAAATTCAACCAGTTCCTCGATCGCATCTTGATTGTCCATTTTTATTTCCTTTGATTTATTTCGATAATTATAGAATTAAATTTACGGAAACGCAAGGAATTTTGTTGTTACCTTTATACAAAACAAAGTGTTTACGGCCGATGTTGAGATGACCATGCCGCCAAAAAGGCGCCGGCGGCTTGCAATGACAATGGGAGCCTGCCTTCCGGTGCGGCTTTCTTTACCGGCATTGACACGAAAACCGCGTCCTTTTGCGATAGAATTCATGCCTATAGGATTTCCCATGAGTGAACTTGAATCGAGTAAAACCGGCCTTCTGGTGGCCGTCTCGCGTGCGGTGCATCAACTCCTGGACGATGAACCCAAAATATTGGATGACCCGCCCGTCCTGCGGCTGATCGCCCCGGCGGCCATCGAGCGGATACGTTCGGCCCCGGACAGTTTTCGCACTCCACGCCAGAATGCGCTGCGTGCGCGGGTGGTGGTGCGCAGCCGTTACGCTGAAGACCGGCTGAAAGCGGCCGTCGAACGAGGTATCCGGCAGTACGTCATTTTAGGCGCCGGGCTGGATTCGTTTGCCTATCGCCAGCCGGATTGGGCGCATGCCTTACAGATATTCGAGGTGGACCAGCCGGCCAGCCAGCAAACCAAACGGGAACGGCTGGCCGCAGGCAGGGTTGCTATCCCGGCCAACGTTCATTTTGTGTCGGTCGATTTTGAATCCACCGATCTGCGTACCGGCCTGGGGGCCAGCCCATTCGACCCAAACCAAGCGGTGTTTCTCTCCTGGCTGGGCGTGATGGTCTACCTGTCCGCCGAGGCAGTGGACCAGGTCTTTCGCTTCGCCGCCTCGCTGCCGCCTTCCAGTGAGCTGGTATTCACTTTTGCCGGGCCGCCCACCGCCGGTGAATTGCTCCGGCCGGAAATCAGCCTGGCCGGTCGGGCCGCGTCTCACGGTGAGCCCTGGCTGACCCGCGTTAGGCCGGGCGAGCTGGTGAAACAGCTTTACGGGATTGGATTTTCCACGGTCAAGCTGCTGACCCCATCGGAAATCGACGAACAATACATCCGCGGCCGCCAGGATGGGCTGCAAGCCCCCAGGCGGAGCTTTATTGCCAGCGCAATCGTCTGAATCACTAATCTTTTTATAAGGTATTTTTGCTATGAATTCGGTCTCCACTCCAGAACGTCCTCGCCAGCCGAATCGCAAGGTTCTCATACCGGTTTTTCTGGTCGTTGTTTTCCTGTATTGGCTCGCGCTTTACCTGTACGTGCCCACCTTGCCTATTTATCTCCAGTCCAAAACTTCGGACCTGGCCCTGGTCGGAACCGCGCTTTCCATGTACGGCTTGTGGCAGTTGATCGTGCGCCTGCCGCTGGGCATCGCCGCGGACTGGCTTGGCCGGCGTAAGCCGATCATCCTGGCCTGGCTGGTGCTGGTCGCTGCCGGCGACCTGATCCTGGGTTCGGCGAATAATATTCAAACGGCCATCTTTGGGCGGGCCATGGTGGGCGTGTCGGCAGCCACCTGGGTGCCGTTGATCGTCCTGTTCAGCAGCCTGTTCGAACCCGGCCAGGTCGTAAAGGCGACCGCCACCTTATCCATCGTTGGGTTTTCGGGCCGGATTGTGGCATCAGCGGTCAATGGCTGGCTGAACGGCCTGGGCGGGTATATTCTGGCATTCAGATTGGCGGCGCTGGCCGCGCTGCTGGCCGCAGTAGTGCTGTTTTTTTTGCCCGATACCCCTACTGCACCGCGCAAGCCATCTTTTTCCGGATTGAAAACCCTGGCCAGCCGGCGAGATGTGATGCTGCCGTCGCTGCTGCAAGCCTTACTCCATACCGCGGACTTTGCCACCACGTACACTTTTATTCCCATCCTGGCCCGCCAGATTGGCGCCTCGGATGTGCTGATCAGTTCGCTGCTCAGTTTCGACCTGGTGGTCGGGTTGATCGGCAATTCGATCTCGGCTGCGTTGGCCAACCGGTTTGGCTCGCGTGTTATGGCCCTGGCGAGTATCCTGCTGCTGGCGGTCGGCGCCGGGGGTGTGGCGATAGCCAGCTCAATTGTTATGGTGTTTGCCATCCAGTTCTGCATTGGACTGGGCTTCGGTATCGGTTATCCGCTGCTGCTGGGGCTGAGCATCCGCGAAGTGGACGAGAGCCAGCGGACCACCGCCATGGGGCTGCACCAATCAGTTTATTCGTTGGGCATGTTCCTGGGGCCCTGGCTGAGCGGAACGCTAGCTGTGTTGATTGGGGTGAAACCCATGTTGGCCGTCATCGCCACCGGGATCCTGCTGCTGGGCATCGCCGGTTCGACTGCGCTGCAGGGCAAAAGCACTCCGGCAGGGGCGGTGGAGGCTGAAGCTTCGTCGCAGGATTAGGCCGTAAAAATACTACTATCAGCAAACCCCATTCCTCGCTACAATGGGAATATGGCTGAACATAACCAAACGAGTTCTTCCCAAGAGGATGTGATCACGATCGTCTCAGGGCTGCCCCGTTCAGGGACTTCCTTGATGATGAAGATGTTGGAATCCGCCGGGATGCAGGTCCTGACTGATCAAATCCGGACCGCGGACGAGGACAACCCCAAGGGGTATTATGAGTTCGAACGGGTGAAGAAGCTGCGCGAAGGGGACACAGCCTGGTTGGCGGATGTCCGCGGGAAGGCGGTCAAAATCGTCTCGGCGCACCTGGAATATTTGCCGGCTGCGTATCGTTACCGGATTATCTTCATGCTGCGCGAGATGAAGGAGATCCTGGCTTCACAGCAGGATATGCTCGCCCGGCGCGGGGCGGAGGGCGGTCCGGTCAGCGACGAGGAAATGACAAACCTGTATCAAAAACACCTGGCCCAGGTTCGGGCCTGGCTGGCGGATCAAGGCAATATGCGGGTTTTGTATCTGAATTACAACGAGCTTTTGCAGAGCCCTCAGCCCGAGCTGCAGAAAGTGTCCGGTTTTCTGGGGGATGTGGATCCGCAGCGGATGCTGGCGGTGATTGACAAGAATCTGTACCGGCATCGGCATTAACCTTTTCCCTCCAAACCAGTTTTCGGTTTGGTGGGATGCGGGGAAGGGGGCGCGTTGTGCCGGTTTTATGGGCCCATGGGCTGGGGGATTACGGGCAAGGCCTGGCATGTTTGACCGCCCGGTGATTTACCGGTATTGCGTATGAGCCCTGCACCCACTCTACATTTTTTCAAAATCCAAAACCGGGATTTTAGGGGAGAGATCGGGCTCTTTCCTGATTGCCTCATCTCCTCATCAACTGATTCCTTTTTCTAGGGGATTCCAGAATAATGCAATGGGGGAAACCTGGAAGGCCGGGGAAGGGAAGTTCCCCATTGTTTTCGAGTGGCGGCTCACTATCATCAAAAAGTAGGCAATGGTAAGCATTGTCCAGATAATTATTTCGTCGTGGCAGTGATTAAAAAGACTGGTTATCCGATGAATCACGGCGAATGATCAGACATCGATAACTTAAAAGAGAGTGAATAACCATCATGTATGTTGATCCGACCGCTGGTGGAATGCTGGTTTATGTGTTGGGTTTTGTCCTCACCATCTTTTCGGCACTGGTGCTATTCTTCTCGCGCCAGTTGAAAAGTACCTTCTCCCGAATCAAACGTCACCTCCGGGAGCAGCGTAAATTGTGATGAGAACCTTGATCCTAGGATTGGACGCGTTTGACCCTGGTTTGTTCGAGAAACTCTACAACCAGGGTCATATGAATAACCTGGCAAAATATGTCAGGAACAAACAATACAGCCGCTTTCAGGTGGCGAACCCGCCCCAAAGTGAAGTTTCGTGGACGAGTATCGCGACCGGGTTAAACCCCGGTCACCACGGGCTGTTTGATTTTGTCCATCGCAACCCACAAGACTACTCCCTGAACGTTTCCCTGCTGCCATCGGCAGCAGGGGTCGGTGGCAGCCAGTTTGTGCGGCCGTACACCACCCGCACGATCTTCGACTGGGCAGCGGAGCAAGGCTATCCGGCCACTACGCTGTGGTGGCCAGCGACTTTTCCGGCCCAGCCTGAGTCGCCGGTGCATACCCTCCCCGGCCTGGGGACACCCGATATCCAGGGGCGGCTTGGAATTGGCCAGTTCTTCAGCACCAACCCCGACGACGCCTCGGCCAGTCGCAAGACACCCCTGTCTGTTTTTGAGCGGTCCAGTCGCGCGGTGTATACCCAGTCGTTGGACGGGCCACGGATGCAGACCCGCCAGGGTTACCAGCCTGCTAAAATCCCATTCACCTTGGAGGTGATCGATGACGAATACGCTCAACTGAAGATCGATGGGCAATGTATCGACCTTCGGTTGGGTATTTTAGGCCCTTACCTGGAATTGAATGTCAAAATGGGGCTGTTCGTAAATATAGGCGCGGTCACGCGGGCCATCCTGACCCAGACGACGCCCAACGTTCAGCTATATTTTTTGCCCTTGCAACTGCACCCGCTGAAGTCACCCTGGCGGTATGGAACCCCGCGCTCCTTCGTCAAGGAATGTTGGACGAACTTTGGCCCGTTCTTGACGATCGGCTGGCCGCAGGACACCCAGGCATTGGAAGACGGTATCTTGACGGATGATCAATTCCTCGACCTATGCGACCAGATCGTGGCCAAGCAGGTGCAGTTGTTGTTCTACCAGCTCGACCGTTTCGAGGAAGGCATCATCGGCGCGGTGATCGATACTCTCGACCGGGTGCAGCATATGTTTTGGAATACGCGCCCAGAGGTCGTCGAGCGCTGGTACTTGAAGCTGGACGAGCTTGTCGGGCAGGTGGAATGGGCTTTTTCGGCCCATTCCACACCGGAAGACCGCCTGCTGGTCGTTTCGGACCATGGTTTTACCCACTATGATGCCAAAGTGCATCTTAATCGCTGGCTGCTGGAACAGGGTTTGTTGATCGAAAAGAATTCCACCCAATCCGGCGAGTGGGCCGACATCGATTGGACCAGGACCCAGGCATACGCAATTGGGTTGAACAGTATCTACCTGAACCTGGCCGGCCGGGAAGGGCAAGGATTGGTAGCCTCCGGCCAACAGGAAGGCCTGCTGGAAAAGATCCGCCTGGGCCTGTTGGACTGGAAGGGAGCGGACGGAAAACCGGTTGTGCGGAATGCCTGGCCCAGGGGCGAAGCATTCGACGGCCCTTCTGGCTGAGACCGGCCCGGACCTGGTGGTCGGGTACGCCGCGGGGTACCGCGCGTCTCCGCAGACAGGGTTGGGCGGCTGGGAACCGGAATCAATCGAACGTAACCGGGACCATTGGAACGCGGACCATAGCGTCCATCCCCAGGCCGTCCCTGGGGTGATCTTTTCGAAACGAGGCCTGGAAGAGTGCAGTGTACCCTCCTACCAGGATATTCCCTACCTGGCTATTGGCCAGGGAACTCAAGCCTTCAGGCAAGGCGAAACCGCCTCCGCTGTCCAAAGAGGAGGAATTGGTCATCCAGGAAAGGTTGAAGAGTCTTGGCTACTTTTAAGCAGCGGCTCGCGCCGAGAAACGAGTATATCAAGCTGTTTCTGGTGGCGGCATTCCCGGTCCACGTTTGGGCCATCCTCATCATGCTGACCCGCGCTTCCAGCTACATCCAGGCGCTCAGCAGTTCGCAGGCTGTAGCCGCAACTGCTTACATCCTTTCGTATACCCTGTTGGAAAGCCTGTTCGTGTTTTTGATCCTGTTCTTGTTGAGCCTGGCCTTTCCGGCCAGGCTCTTGGGCTCGCGGATGATCCCGCTGGGCACTCTTTTCGTATTCGTGGCATCGCTGACCGCAGCTATGATCCACCTGTTTGGTGTTTTGAAAATTAACCAATTTAATTACAACGAATGGGCCATCTTGTGGGGCGTCTTGGGGGCAACCGCTTTGATCGTGTCGATTTACTGGATCAACCAGGGGGAAAAGTTCCCATCCGCCATGGAATACCTGGCGGATAAATTAGCGGTACTTTCCACCCTGTACGTTTCGATCGACCTGATTGGCGTATTAATCGTACTGATCCGGAATGTCGTTTCGTGAGGGTCTCGATCGAGTACAGGAGCAATTATTATCGATACCAACCCACTTTCCAGACGCGAATTTCTAAAATTACTCAGCCTTTTCGCGGTTTCGGCGATGGGGATCCGCACCTTCGATATCGCCCCATCTGCGCCGCGGAAACAACCGGTTGACAGCGACCAGCCCAATTTTCTGGTGCTGGTGTTCGACACGTTTTCGGCCGAACATCTGTCGTTTTTCGGGTACCCTCGCAAAACGACTCCTAACCTGACCCGGATCGCGGAACACGCCACAGTTTACCACCACCATTATTCAGGCGGAAATTTCACTATGCCGGGGACGGCTTCATTGCTCACCGGCACGGCCCCCTGGTCGCATCGCGCGATCCAGTCGTTTGGTTCGGTGCTGAAATATTATTACGACCACAATATTTTCAGCGCGCTCAACCAGGATTACTTTATCACGGCTTTCACCCACAATTATTTTGTCATGGGGCTGCTCAACCAGTTCCAGCAGCACCTCGATCAAATCATCCCGCCCAACGAACTGGCGGTATTGTCCGAGTCGTTTGCCGATCTTCACCTGGACGATGACTTCACCGCCTCGCTGTGGAGCGAGCGGATCATCCGCTCGTCGGGTACCGATATTCCCGGCTCGCTTTTTTTGTCTTTTCTGATCAAGGATTTCAACGCATTCACCCCCGATGAATTAAAGAAGAAGTACGCCGCCCTTTTCCCGCGCGGGGTACCCAACAATACCCTGGGGTTGTTCTTCTTCCTGGAGAATGCCATCGACTGGATACGCAAACAGATTCCCGGTATGCAGCAGCCTTACCTGGCCTATTACCACCTCTTTCCGCCGCACGAGCCGTATATGACCCGCAAAGAATTCGTCGACATATTCCAGGACGGCTGGTCCCCCCAGCCGAAACCGGTGCTGGCTTTTCCGCAAAACCGCTCGGTGCAGTACCTGGATCAATACCGGCGCTATTATGATGAATATATCGCCTTTGTGGACGAGGAAATCGGCCGGCTGGTGCAGTCGCTGGAAAAAGACGATGCCCTGAAGAACACATATCTCATCATCACCTCGGACCATGGCCAGTTATTCGAACGCGAGATCCACGGCCACCTGACCCCGACACTGTACGACCCGATCGTCCACATCCCCCTGCTGATTGTGAAGCCCGGCCAGCAGGTTCGTGAAGATATTTACAGTCCCACCACGGCCATCGACGTATTACCTACTTTGCTGCACCTGGCAGGCAAGCCGGTACCGGATTGGTGCGAGGGCCAGATTTTGCCGCCATTCAACCCGGATACCAGTAACACATCGCGGCCGATTTATATCGTCGAGGCGAAGGATAACGCGCGGACCGGCCCACTCAAGACCGCTACCGTGGCTTTGATCAAGGACCACAAGAAAATCATCCATTATTTTGGCTATGAACAGAAGCAGGATGATTACGAATTCTATAACCTGAAAAATGACCCGGACGAGCTGGAAGACCGCTTCCCCGGCAAGAAAGGGATCTTCACCGACATGGAAGAAGAATTGTTGGTGCGACTGGATGAAGTAAATCAGCGCGGGGCTTGAATCGGAAATTAGGAGTGTTTTATTATTTTTCCCGGGCTCTCCCCGGGAAAAATAATAAAACACTCCTAACTTTTGCAGGAACTGCACAGTTACCCAATATCCTAAAAAGTTAGGGCGTTTTTCAACACCCTCGCTATGGCGTTCTCAAGAAAGGTTGACAGATAGACAAAAAGACCCTCTTCGGTACAATTGGTGTCGCCAAACAGCCAAAATAACCGAGGAGGATCAAGATGGAGTATAGCACGCTGGAACCGTGGCAAGAAGAAAGTGCAAATGGGGTTGTGTATTCGCTGGGGAGCTTGTATGACTATTTTCAACGGCTAGATGATCCACGCAAAGCGAAGGGGAAACGGTATAGCCTAGTCACCTTGTTAGTATTAATCTTTCTGGCGAAACTGTGCGGAAAAGATCGACCGGTGGAAATAGCCGATTGGGCGAAGAACCAGGCAGAAGAGTTGACACAGTTATTGGGGTTGCAGCGAAGTTGGATGCCCCATCACAATACTTACCGACGCGTATTCCAGAATATTGTCAGCGAAGAGGAGTTTGAACGACTGATGGAAGCGTACCATCGGTCGGATACAGATGAAAGTGGAGAAACATTGGCCATGGACGGCAAAGCCTTGCGAGGCACACGGGCTGGTGGAGAACTTTGCGGTGAGTATGTTTTGAGTATTTATGCTGGCCAAACCCAGCAAGTCAAGGTTCAAGAAGTGGTTGGAAACAAGGAAAACGAGATTGTAGCAGCTCCTAAAGCCTTGGAACGGGTCAATTTGTCCGGGAAAATCGTCACCGGAGACGCCATGCACACCCAACGGGCCGTTTCCGAACAAATTCTCAAAGGCCAAGGGGATTATTTGTGGCCGGTCAAGGAAAATCAACCCCAAATGTATCAAGCCATCCAAGACTTGTTTGCTCCTGATCATCCTAAGCCTGGATTTGGCAAGATTGCGACCGATTTCCAGACTGCAAAGCAGGTGAGTTATGGTCACGGTCGCCTGGAAATCCGTGCCATCCAGACCAGTGAAATGCTGAATGAATATCTGGATTGGCCGGGGTTGAGCCAGGTTTATCGTCTGGAACGTAAGTTTTTTTGGTTGCGCCAGGGTCAATTCTACAGAAATAGCTGTGAAGTTGAGTATGGCATTACCAGCCTATCTCGTAAGCAAGCTGCTCCGGGTAAGGTGCTCCGCATTCGTCGCCAACACTGGCAAATTGAGACTGGGCTGCATTATCGTCGCGATGTGACGTTTCATGAGGATGCCACTCGAATGACGATTGGTCCGGCCGGAAGAATCCTGGCAATTATTCATAATTTGATTCTTGGCTTGCTCAAGCGGGCAGGCTTTTCCAATGCTGCCAAAGGCCGCCGCTGGTTCGAGGGCCACCTCTCCCAGGCTTTTGCCCTCCTTCTGGCTGGTAAATCCCTTTCTTGAGAAAGCCATAACACCCTCGCTTTATCCACTTGACTTTATTCAGCCTTCCGTGTAAAATCTGGCTACCCTAAAAAAAGGGCCTGTAGCGCAGTTGGGAGCGCGCTTCAATCGCACTGAAGAGGTCAGGGGTTCGAATCCCCTCAGGTCCACTGGGGGCTGCAACCCCACCCGGGGATGCCCCCGGGGAATTAACAAGTCAAGTAGTACAACCTGGGCCCATAGCGCAGCTGGGAGCGCGTCTCAATGGCATTGAGAAGGCCGGGGGTTCGAATCCCCCTGGGTCCACTAAAAACGAGCTGCGAGTCCAATCCAGGCTCGTTTTTTGAAAGGCCAAGGCAGGAGTAGTAGATCATCCGCCAGCGAGCCGGGAGAGCGAGGTGTGAGCCCGGCAAAGCGTCAGCGGTGCGCTTGAGATCGAACTCGCCTGACCGCCTGCACATCCACGCAGGCAAGCCGTTCCGGTGAAAGTGAGTAGCCGGCGCCGGGTTCGCCCGTTACTGCGACTTGAGTGGCCCGAGGTTTTTCGCGGGCAATCAGGGTGGTACCACGGAGGAACCCTTCGTCCCTGTTTGGGCGAGGGAGTTTTTGTTTTAATCCATGCATTGAGGAGAACAAATGGCTCAAACGCCAGTTCGAAGTTATATTCCGGCTGAGATCGAGAAGAAATGGCAGCAACGTTGGGAAGCGGACGGGATTTATCATTCCGATATCGACCCCCACAAAAAGAAATTTTATGCATTGACCATGCTGCCTTATCCTTCGGGTGATTTGCACATCGGACACTGGTATGCGATGACCCCATCGGATGCGCGCGCCCGGTTTATGCGCATGCAAGGATATAATGTACTCTTCCCGATCGGTTTCGATGCCTTCGGCCTGCCGGCCGAGAACGCGGCCATCAAACGGAATATCCATCCGAAAGAGTGGACATACAAGAATATCGACAACATGCGCCGGCAGCTTCGTTCCATGGGCGCCATGTTCGATTGGCGCCGCGAGGCAGTCAGCGCAGATCCTGAATATTACCGCTGGACCCAGTGGTTCTTTATCCAGTTGTTCAATCACAACCTGGCGTATCGAAAGATGTCGCCGGTGGACTGGTGCCCGCATTGCAATACAACCCTGGCCCGCGAACAGGTCTGGGGTGAAGATCGCCATTGCGAACGCTGCGGCACGCCGGTCATCAAGAAAGATTTGGAGCAGTGGTTTTTCAAGACCACCGATTACGCCGACGAGCTGCTGCGTTATGACGATATCGACTGGCCCGAACGCGTACGCACCCTGCAAACGAACTGGATCGGACGTTCGGAAGGGGCGGCCGTCTATTTCAAGACCGAGGACGGCGACACCCTGGAAATTTTCACCACCCGGCCGGATACGCTCTGGGGCGCGACCTTTATGGTGCTGGCGCCTGAGCACCCGCTGGTAGAAAAGCTGACCAGTGCGGAGCAGCATGCGGCAGTGGACGAATACATCCAGCAGACTTTGCGCCAATCGGATATCCAACGAGAGGCATCCGACAAGGAAAAGACGGGCGTCTTTACCGGCGGGTATGCCATCAACCCGGTCAACGGGCGGCGCATCCCGATCTGGATTGCCGATTATGTGTTGATGACGTATGGGACCGGGGCCATCATGGCTGTGCCGGCCCATGACGAGCGCGATTTTGCCTTTGCAATCAAGTTTGGGCTGCCGATTCTGCCGGTCCTGAAGCGGACCGATGGGCTGACCAAATCCTTCGCCATTGCCGGTTCGATGCGGGATGGTTTTACCGCTGACCTGCAAGCCGCCGGCATGCCCTACGAGCAGGACGAGCAAGGGGTGTTCGTCACCATCCCGGCCGATAAGGCGGACGCATACATCCAACTGGCCAAAGAGAACCTCAACCCGGGCTACTGGAACGAGGTAGTGGGTTCGCGCTGGGTGTTCATTTTCGATAACAGCATTTACCAGTGGGAGTCTCCTGAAACGGAAGCCAAAATCCTGGCCCGCTGCAAAGAATTAGAACCCAATGTGCGTGAGATGCGGACATTGATGGAGATGCTGTGGAGCTGCGAATTCTACCGGGATGCACTCTTCCACACCGATTACGCCGAGTTGATCAATTCGGCCGAGTTCAGTGGTACCCCAGGCGAAACGGCCAAGAAGAAAGTGACCGAATGGCTGGAAGAGACCGGCAAGGGCAAGTATTCGGTCAATTACCGCCTGCGCGACTGGCTAATCTCCCGCCAGCGCTATTGGGGTGCGCCGATCCCGATGGTCTATTGCCCGACCTGCGGTATCGTGCCGGTATCCGAGGATGAGTTGCCGGTACTGCTGCCGGATGATGTGGAATGGATGCCCACCGGCCAGTCGCCCTTGAAACTGCACCCGACCTGGAAAAATACCACCTGCCCAACCTGCGGCGGCCCGGCCGAGCGCGAAACGGATACCATGGACACGTTTATGTGCTCCTCCTGGTATCACCTGCGTTATTTGAGCCCATGGTACAACGATGGCCCATTCGAACAGAATGAGTACGATTACTGGATGCCGGTAGATACCTATACCGGCGGTATCGAACATGCCAACATGCACCTGATCTACACCCGCTTTTTCCATAAGGCCTGCCGGGATATGGGCATCACCAAAGGCGACGAGCCGATGGTGCAACTGCGCAACCAGGGCTCGGTGCTGGGTGAGGATTTAGAAAAAATGTCCAAGAGCCGCGGCAACGTGGTCTCGCCGGACGAGTTGGTCGCCGAATTCGGGGCAGATGTGGTGCGTACTTACCTGATGTTCTTCACCCGCTGGGACCAGGGTGGCCCCTGGAACAACAGCGGCGTGGAAGGCACCAATCGCTGGCTGCGGCGGGTTTGGTCGGCTGCCCTGGAACCGGCCGAAACCAGGCCGGTGGATGAAGAAGTCGTCCGCAATTTGCGCCGCAAGGTCCACCAGACCTTGAAGGTGGTGACACGTGACTTCCGCGAATTCGAATTCAACACCATCATCTCCAGTCTGATGGAACTGCTCAATGAGATGACCAAAGCCAAACAAGCCGGCGCCTGGGGCACTCCGGCCTGGGATGAAGCTGTGGATATCTATCTGCGCATGCTGGCGCCGGTGGCGCCGCACATTTCGGAAGAGTTATGGGAAGCGCTAGGCAAGCCGTACTCCATCCATACCCAGCGCTGGCCGGAAGTGGACGAGGACGCTGCGCGCGAGGACGAGATCACCCTGGTGGTGCAGATCAACGGTAAAGTGCGCGATCGCTTCAACGCTCCACTGGAGGTGGACGAGGAAACGGCCAAAGCCACGGCCCTGGGGCTGGAGATCATCCAAAAAGCACTGGACGGCAAGCAGCCGCGCAAGGTCATCTACGTGCGCGGGCGGCTGGTCAACATCGTTATTTGACATCTGGAACCAAAGAAGGCGGTTCTTTGGAAGCAGCGGCGGTTAACCGCCGCTGTTTAATTTAAAATGTGTGTTTTTTGGTGCTTCGCACCAAAAAACACACATCGAACCCTTTAGTTGGATGGCAGAAATTCGGAGCCGACCGAGAAATTCTCGTCGCCGATAACAATGCGCTGGAGCCAATCCCGTAAGGTAACCCCATCTTGCGAGACTTTATAAAATGAAGCGTAGGGGATACTGGTGTGCGGGGTGGTGCCGCTGTTCTGGTCCAACCCGTAATTGGTGATGTAATAATCGTAAGCCAGGCCGCTGGCGGCGGTGGTCTGCATGGATTTGGTCATGTCCTGCGACCAGGTCTCGCGGTAGTCCGGGTCATCGGAGTTGTTCATTTTGGCCTGGAAGCGGGTGATGGTGCCGTCGTAAAGCGTATTTATTTGTAAATAGGTGATCGGGCTGCCGGCCTGTTGGGCATACGCCAGGTAGGCGCTGCCTGTGAGGTCATCGCCGGGATCGAAGCCGAAGTTGTTTTGCAGATCGGCCTGCCAGGTATAGTTGGCAATTTCGTTCCAACGCGACGAGACAATCGTGGAGCCGTCCGAGAGCTGAAAGATGTGGCTGTTGGGGAAGTGTTGGGCGATGACCGGCGCCCAGAGGGTGGCAGCAAAAGCCCCGGCGCTGTCGCCGGAAATCAGCAGCCGCTCGGGCTGAGACAGGTTTTGGTAAGCCCAATCCAGGGCGGAGGTGGCATTCTGGCGGCCATTGAAGTGGATGGTCATGCTTTTGCCGGCCGACACCGAGTAGGTGCGCGTGACTGCCCCAATATGAAAATCGGCCGTGCAATAGGGGATATACACCACCGACCAGTCTTTGAAGGGGTTCTCGTCGTTTTTCGCGGCGAAAATACCGTTCAGCACCGCTCGTTGGATCGCCCACAGGTTGGGAAAGTAATAGCCCTCTACGTTCGTCAGGCGGATCGGCTGAGCGCAGGTGTCCGCGTCCCAGCAGGCGCCGCCGCCCGAAAAATGGATGATGAGGTCTGGGCTGGAGCCGCGGCGGACATAGATATGGTAGGGCGAACCATCGCTGCACATGGTCTGGCCGCCCAGGTCCACCTGAACCCAGGAGTTGAGGGGCAGATCGGAAAATGAGGCGTAGCTTTGCATGTCAGGAGTGTAGGTGTAGAAGCGATAGGCTACATACAGCGCCAGAGCCACAAAAACGGTCACAACGCCTACCCAGGTCCAGACAGTTTTGGTTTTTTTATTTGCGAACATCAGGCAAGGCCCCATGGATAGGCCGGGCAGGTACCCGGCCGGATCGGATGATATGCAGAATGAGGAATAGAAGCATATTTTACCTTCAAAAGGGGAAGTTACGATTGGCAATGCGGAAACCGCAGTTGAAACTGCACTTACAAGGACACGAAGACCCACCTCCGTGGGCCTCTTTCTAATGCAGGCTTAATGGTTCTCCAGCGTTGAAGAGCGGCCTCTGACGGCGGGCCGGAGGTGAGACCGGGCTTCGCGTTTTTGTTGCGGTGATTTCAATCGCCAACGTTAGGAACCGGCTTTCAAAGCCGGGCTACAGGTCCACGAATGCCAAATCCAGGAATGATTTCAGAGAATTCGGCTCCGATTCATGCAGTTGCCGGTTATCGCGGTAAAATCAATTATCCTAATTTAAAAAAGGAGAAAAATATGCGTATCGAAGATTTAAATTGGATGGAAGTGGAAGAGTACCTGAAAAACGATGACCGGTTGATCCTGGTCCTGGGGGCGTGCGAGCAGCATGGGTATCTCAGTTTGTTGACGGATGTAAAGATTCCGCAGGCACTGGCGGATGCAGCCAGTGAAAAAGCCAAAGTACTGATCGCGCCGGCGCTTAATTTTGGCGTATCCCCGTATTTCTTGACTTACCCTGGAACGATCAGCCTCAGCACAGACACCTTTCTTAAGGTAGTAAGCGATATGGTCCGCTCGGTTTATGGCTATGGCTTCAGAAAACTGCTGATTCTCAACGGGCATGGCGGGAATATCGGAGCCCGCAATGTGCTGGTCGAGATGGCCAACCAGTTACCCGAACTGCGCACGGCCTGGTACGACTGGTGGCTGGCTAACACGGTTTTGGAAGTGGCCCGCAAGCATGATTTGAAGCCCTGTCACGCCAACTGGTTGGAGGCTTTTCCCTTTACAACTGTGGCCGAATTGCCCGAGAAAGCCAAAAATCCGCCCTCATATAAGGGCTTGCTCAACGCCGAAGAAACCCGCTGGTTATATGGAGACGGCAGTTTCGGCGGGGCTTACCAGGCCGGTCCAGAAGTGATGGATGAGATGTTCGTGACGGCTCTGGAAGATATTTTGGACTTGCTCAATTTCAATTAAGGGTTTACCTGAAAAATTTGAGGGCCTGTTTGGGGTGGTTTTTCCGCTCGAAACAGCCCCTTAAATCTGGGAATTATTCTTCCAAGCCTGAGGGGGCATAAAGACTTAATCTTACCAGGCTTAAATTATTTTTATCTGAATAAATTGATCGTTTGTTAATTGTATTACAATGATTTTTAAAAAATCATGTATAATATGTTAAAGAACTCTAAACTCCTAAAGCCGTTTCAGGTCTGTTTAGGTTTACCGGTTTGAAATTGCCGGGAATTTTTCTGGAAAAGCCGGGTACTTGAACCCTCTCAAAAGAGAGGATAAAGCACATGAATTGGGAAAATTTGGAGGGAGGAATTACGGGCTGGCGTGAACGTCCGGTAGATGGCCAGTGATGATCGCACCATAGTGCGATCCGATATAACTGTCCGATTCCTCTCACCTTGATCTTTCGTTATTCGAGATAAATTTGTGGTATGGCCTTTTCTCAATTCGAAGCGCTGATTCAATCCACCCCGCCGTCGGGTGAAACGGTATATTGGTGGCTGTTTATTAAATTATGGAGCGAAAAATCACCGCACTGAAAGCTCAGCAACACAATCCAAACCGGGTCAGTATTTATCTTGATGATGAATTTGCTTTTGGTCTTTCAAAAATAGTTGCAGCTTGGTTGTGGGTTGGGCAGACTCTGAGTGATGAAAAGATTAAATCGCTCCAAACTGAAGAAGTCCGAGAAGTTGCTTATCAAAAAGCCTTGCACTTTTTGAGTTACCGTTCGCGGTCAGAACAAGAAGTGAAGACAAGGTTATTAAGCAAAGGCTTCGATGAAGCAGTCATCGCCACAGTCACCGAGCGGTTGCAACGGAACCGCCTTTTAGGGGACGAGCAGTTCGCACAAGTATGGGTAGAAAACCGTTCGGTTTTTCGCCCGCGCAGTCGGCGGCTTCTGCGATATGAGCTTCGTCAAAAAGGAGTTTCGGAGGACCATATTTCGATGGCTCTGGATGGTGTAATTGACGAGACAGACCTGGCTTATCAGGCAGCAACACGATATGCCGGCAGGTTGAAAGACCTGGATTGGGAGTTGTTTCGCAAGCGGCTGGTCGCATTTTTGGGGCGGCGTGGTTTCTCTTACGGAACGATTGCTCCCGTGGTCAGTCGGGTCTGGTCCGAATTACATCCGGAGGAGCCTGAAACCTGACTCTGGAAAGAGGAATTGGAACATGCCAGAAAATATAATATTTTACGTGGGTTTAATCGTGGGCGACTTGATCCTGATAGGGGTCGTCCTGTTCTTGATAAGCCGATATCTTACGGAACGAAATCGTAAGGAGCAAAAGGATAAGGCCGACAGCGTTCTGCTGGCAGCCAATGAAAAATCCAGGGAAGTTGAACTGGAAGCCAAAGATAAAGCATTAAAGGTACTTCAGGAAGCAGAAAACGAAAATAACCGCCGGCGGGCCGAAGTTTCTCGTGAAGAGGACCGGCTGCAAAAGCGGCGCGCCGAACTGGATCACCGGGTGGAGCGACTGGAACAGCGCGAAGCTGTTTTGAATAAACGCCAATCTTCCCTCGACAAGCGCACCAACGAAGTCGAAAAGATGTACGACCAGCAAATGGAAGAGCTGCAAAAGATCGCCGAGATGTCGGTCGATGATGCCCGCCAACTCCTGCTGGTGGAAGCCGAAAAGGAAGCTCGCAACGACATGGCCCGCATCATCCGGCAGATCGAGGCCGAGGCCCGTGCCGAAGGAGAGAAACGCGCGCGTGAGCTGATCGCCGAATCGATCCAGCGAGTGGCTTCGGACCACGTGGTCAGTGTAACGACCTCGGTCATCTCGCTGCCCAACGAAGAAATGAAAGGCCGTATCGTCGGCCGCAACGGCCGCAACATCCGCGCCTTCGAACAGGCTGCCGGGGTGGACGTGATCGTCGACGACACGCCCGAGGCCGTCACGATCTCATGTTTCGACCCGATCCGCCGTGAGGTCGCTCGCCGCTCGCTTGAGCGTTTGATCGTGGATGGGCGTATCCACCCGGCCCACATCGAAAAGATCCTCAATGAGGAACAGAAGGAAGTGGACAAGTCCATCGTAGAGGCCGGCGAGCAGGCCGCCTACGATTCAGGTGTAGCCGGCTTGCATCCAGAAGTGGTCAAGGTGTTGGGGCGGTTGAAATACCGCACCTCCTACGGACAAAACCAGTTGGGCCACGCTGTCGAGGTTGCCCGGCTTTCAGCCGTGTTGGCCGCGGAGTTAGGCGCCGACACAGAGCTTTCGCGGATGGGCGGCCTGCTGCATGACCTGGGCAAGGCCATGGACCATAACACCGAAGGCACCCACGCCATGATTGGGGCTGAGTTTGCCAAACGCTACAACGTTCCGGCCAAAGTGGTCAACATCATCGCCTCGCATCACCATGAGGTCGAGCAGGAGACGGTCGAAGCGGTCATCGTCGAAGCAGCCGACGCCATCTCAGGTGCCCGGCCGGGTGCGCGCCGCGAAGACCTGGAGCAGTACATCAAACGGCTGCGGGCCTTGGAAGAGATCGCCAATTCGTTCAAGGGCGTCAGCCAGAGCTACGCCATCCAGGCCGGCCGCGAAGTTCGCATCATCGTCCGCCCGGAGGATATCGATGACCTGGCTTCAACTCGCCTGGCCCGTGACATCGCCAAGAAGATCGAAGAGACCATGCAGTACCCCGGCCAGATCAAGGTGACGGTTATCCGCGAGACCCGCGCAGTCGATTACGCACGCTAAACAAACAGCGGGTAGTTTTATTTTTTGCATGCGAAGCATGCAAAAAATAAAACTACCCGCTTAATTTATCGCGAAGAAATTATAAAACCATGGCGCAGCCATCGGCACGGGGATCGCTGCCGCCCCACAGCACACCGTTGGGTTCGCGGCGGATGACCTGGCCGCGGCCGAAATTGGCCCGGTTCATGCCCTCCACCAGCTTGAGTGGGTGGCCAAAATATTCCAGGGTGGAGACAACCGAAGAGGAAATGCCTTCCTCGAGCAGGACGGTCCCGGCCGGGTCTTCCGGCTGGATGCAGAAGCGGGGCAGGTCCAGCGCAGCCTGGGGATCGAGCTGGTCGACGGCCAGGGCCAGGCCGACCTGCAAATGGCCCTGGGGCTGCATGAAGCCGCCCATCACGCCGAAAGGTCCGTACAGGCTGCCGTCCGCGGCATGGGTGATCATGGCCGGAATGATGGTGTGATAGGGGCGCTTGTTGGGCGCCAACACGTTGGGATGGGCCGGGTCCAGGCTGAAGTTGTGCCCGCGGTTTTGCAGGGTAAAGCCCCAGCCGGCCGGGACGATGCCGGTCCCAAAGCCCATGTAATTGCTGTTGATGAACGAGCAAGCGTTGCCCTCGCTATCCACGGCGCACATGTAGACCGTGTCACTGGTGGCCAGGGGTGTGCCATGGCGCATGCGCGGATGCGCTTCCTGCGGATCGATCAATTGGCTGCGTTCGGCGCTGTAAGCCGGGCTGAGCAGGTCTTCCAGTGGGGCGCGGAAGTAGGCCGGGTCGGCGATGTAGTGAAAAGCGTCGGCGAAGGCCAGGCGCATGGCCTCGATTTCCAGGTGCAGGCGGCGAGCCGAGAGCGGCTCCTCACCGGAAAGATCAAAATGCTGCATCAAGTTGAGCGCCAGCAGCGCGGCCAGACCCTGGCCGTTGGGCGGGCATTCCCAGAAGCACAGGCCGCCGTACTGGACGGAGAGCGGCTCTTCCCAGGTGCTGGTATGAGCGGCCAGGTCGGCTTCGCTCATGCAGCCGCCGGCCTGCTGCACCACGGCGGCGACCGCTTTCGCGATCTCACCCTGGTAATAGGCGGCTTTGCCGCCGGCCGCGATGGCCTTCATTGTCCTGGCCAGGTTGGGGTTACGGAAGACTTCACCGGGGTTCGGACCACGGCCGTCGATGGTCATTTCACGGCCGTTCGGGGCGCTGGCAAGCTGGCGTTCGGCGCCCCGCTGCCAGAAATAGGCGGTCAGAGGCGCTACCGGGAAGCCGTTTTCGGCCAGCTCGACGGCCGGGGCCAGGATCTCGGCCATAGAGAGCCGCCCAAAGCGCTCGATCAGGTCACACCAACCGGCGCAGGCGCCAGGAACGGTGATGGTGTAGGGGTGGTAGGGGGACAATGTCTCGGTAAAGCCGTCCCGGTTGACTTTTTCCAGGGTCAGGGCAGCCGGAGAACGGCCGGAGCCGTTTAGGGCGAAAACCTGGCGGGTGGAAGCCTGGTAATACAAGGCAAAACAATCGCCGCCCAGGCCGGTCGAGGTGGGCTCGGTCACGTTCAGCGCAGCGGCGATGGCGATGGCTGCGTCGGCGGCGTTACCGCCTTTGGCGAGGATGCGCAGGCCGGCGGCGGTCGCCAGCGGCTGCGAGGATGCACACATACCGCCCTGCCCAAGCACCGGTGAGCGGCGTGAATTAAAAACAAACTCCGGCTGCATATCAGATTACTTCGATCCCGGAACCGGGAATGACTTCGCCGATCTCCCACAGGGGCTGGCCAATTTCCTGGCCACGGCGTAAAAACGCGTCGATACGATCGGCCGGCACCGCCATCAGCAGGCCGCCCGAAGTTTGCGGATCGAACAGGAGCATTTGAGAGACTTCGTCCAGGTTATCAGCAAAACGAGCCTGTCCGCCAAAATGGATCTTGTTGGTGGAAGCGCCTCCGGGAAAAGTCCACTGCTCGGCAAAACCGCGCGCACAACTGACGAAGGGAATCTGGCTGTATTTAAGCCGGAAAGCCACGCCGGAGGCATTGGCCATCTCGGAGCTGTGCCCGATCAGGCTGAAGCCGGTCACATCGGTCATGGCTTTCAGGCCAAATTCGGTTGCCAGTCCGGCTGCCTTGGCGTTGAGGGTGGTCATCCACCCGACCACTTCGGCCACATCTTCCGGTTTGGCCAGGTCTTGTTTGATGGCAGTGTTGGTCACACCAAAACCGAGTGGTTTGCTCAAAACCAGCCGGTCACCGGGCAGGGCGCCGCCCTTGGTCAGCACATTTTTGGGATCGACGAAACCCAACACGACCAGGCCGTACTTGGGCTCTTTATCCTGGATGGTATGGCCGCCGGCGATCACCACGCCGGCTTCGCGGGCCTTTTCGGCGCCGCCGCGGATAATCTCGGAGGTAAATTCGACCGGCAGATCGACCGGCAGGGCCGCGATGTTGAGCGCCAGGAAAGGTTTGCCGCCCATCGCATAAATATCCGAAATCGCGTTGGTGGCGGCGATTGCACCGAAATCGTAAGGGTCATCCACCACCGGGGTGAAGAAATCGGTGGTCATTACGATGGCACGGTCCGCGTCGATGCGCCAGACGGCGGCGTCATCCGGGGCGTCCAGGCCGATCATCAGGTCGGGATAATCTTTGGGGTTGAAGATATCCTTGACCGGCTGGAGCATTTGGGCCAGCATATCAGCGCTGAGTTTGGCCGCGCATCCGGCGCAAGTTGCCAGGCTGGTCAGGCGGACTTTTGAGGTGAGGGTAGGGCTATCAGAATCGGGTTTCATCGCGTCCTTCCTTGGATTTAATCAGGGCTGGATTAATTTTACCCCCGTCTGGCAAGTGGATTCATAGCCACAGATAAAATACGGATGAGTCCACTGAAAAAAATCTGTTTTAAAAAAAAGAACGCTATATGTGAGGGAAACGGCGAAGCCGCTTCCCCCACATATAGCGCATCTCTCCTGAAAGGAGCACTTTTTTCAGGAGAGTCACGGATGCATACGGATAAAGACATTTTGTTACTACTCATCCACGGCGGAGGAAAAGGGTGTTTTTATTATTTTTTGTGTGCGAAGCACATAAAAAATAATAAAAACACCCTTTCCTTTTGAACCTGCCTGAGCAGATTGCAGGTTGGGTTGAGCGGGATTTCAAACTGCGTTGGCCGTAATCGGTAAAAGCGAAACCCAACGGTTTTTGGACAGGATGTTGGGTCCAGGCAAGGCCATGACCGGCAAAGGCCTATGTTTTTGGCCGATATTTTGGATGAGCCCGAATCCAACCTACGCCGGTAGGTTGATCCCCGGCTCTGCAAGGCTTGTTTTTAGGATAAAATTGACCCGACGAAACCCCAAAAAAGTATTTCATTGGCATAGAAACGGCTGGGTAAAGGGACGTGGCTGAATTCGAGGCACGCATTGACGAGATCCGCGCGGCAGGTGAGACGAATGTGCTCCGCCTGGCGGTAAATCGCGCTCTGGCGCCGGTACCGGGCCAATATTTCTCGGCCAACGGGCAGCAGCCGGACGATTTTTTAACCCATGCGCTGTTTTTCTACCACGCTTCAGCCGCCAGGCTTGAGTTGGGCGGAAATATTCCCCTGAATTGGGCCCCCGGCGAGACACTTTCTCTGCGCGGTCCGTTGGGGAATGGCTTTCATCTGCCGGCCGCTGCCCGGCGGGTAGGCCTGGTAGCACCTTTTGGGGATCTGGCCGGCCTGGTCCCCTTGATCGGCCTGGCGCTGGGCCGTGGGGCGGGTGTGGTCTGCTGCGGCGCATCCCTGCCCACCGATTTGCCGGCCGAAGTGGAATTCCTGCCGCCGGAGTCGGCCGGTGAGCTGTTGGCCTGGGCGGATTACCTGGCCGTCGAGGCCCCTTTCGCCAGGATGGATGCACTGCCGGCCCGGCTGAAGATCGACCTGGCGAATTTGGATGCGCTGCCTGCCAAAATCGAGGTGCTGGTGCATACGGATATGCCTTGCGCCGGCACGGGTGATTGCGGCGCCTGTGCGGTTACCCTGCGGCGAGGCTGGAAGCTGGCCTGTAAAGATGGGCCGGTCTTTGATTTTCGCGAGCTGGAGGTTTAGGTGGATCTGCCCCAGCCACAAGATTTGCTGATCCGCCCGGGCTGGCTGAATGCGCCCGGCATGTTAGGCTTCGCCCCGCCGCCGGCCTGGCCCTGGCCACAGGCGCCGCTGGCCTTTGTGACCAACCCGATCAGCGAACATCATCGCGGACCGGCGCAAGACCGGTCTGCCCGGCGTTTCCCGGGCGGTATCTTGCTCCATACGGGTTGGCCGAACCCAGGCATTCGCACGACCATCAAAAATTACGCCGGCCGTTGGGCGCGCTGCGATGTGCCCGTTTGGGCCAGTCTGCTGGCCGAGACGCCCCAGGGGCTGGACCAGATGATCCGCCGGCTGGAGGATTGCGAGAATGTGCAGGCGGTTGTGCTCAACCTGCCGCCTGACTGCTCGACGGTGGAAGCTTTACGCCTGATTGGGGCTGGCCAGGGAGAACTGCCGCTGGTCGTGTCCCTCGCGCCGGAGCGGCTGAGAGAAGAATGGATCCCCATGGCCCTGGAAAGCGGGATCAGCGCCCTGGCCATCGCCGCGCCGCGCGGATGTTTACCGGCCGGCCTGGCGAAACTACAATATGGCCGCTTGTATGGCCCGGGGCTGTTCCCGGTCTGTCTGGCGGCTTTCGAGCGCTTGAAACCCTGCGGGCTGCCCATTATTGCCGGTGGGGGCATCTTTCAGCCGGCGCAGGTCGAGGCGCTGCTGGCCAGGGGAGCCGCGGCCGTTCAGATCGATATTGCCTTGTGGAAAATAAATCAACTCGTGTAACTTGTTCAGGCTGGCGAATAACCCCCCTATAAACAAACCATCCCGGTAATTCCCAAAGAACCATAACCAATGCTGGAGTAAATCCAATCTCGTTTGATAAAATGGTACTGTCCATCCTGATGGATTGGAGACCCAAATTCTGAAGTACCCGGTATAAGCCTGAGAAGTCCCGATAAAATTGCCCCAAGGAGATTAATGTTATGACCAAAGTGGAGATCGAACCCGGTAACTGCGGCTTCACCGCCACAGTCGAAGCAGAGATGAATGGCGACTTGTGTAACCTGCATATCGAAAGCCAATGCGCGGCCATTCAACGACTGGCCAGCGAGCTGACACAGGTGAATCCCTATAAGGAAATCTCCTTCCGCCGCTCCATGCCTACTATCTTGGAAAAAGGGAGCCAGTATTGTACCCATACGGCTTGCCCGGTGCCGGTAGGCATCATCAAGGCGGTCGAAGTTGCGGCTAAACTGGCCCTACCGAAGGACGTAACCATCAAGTTCGAATAAAAAGATGCCTGGTACTGCCAGGACAATCATGACAGGGTAATCCTGCACGCCGGGTGATTTTCCGCGACAGGTCAATTGCCTGGTGAATGGGTATAATAATTGTGACGGCCCGCTGGGCCTGGGGTGAAATTTGTTTCACGGAGCTTGGAATGGCAGTAATTTCTGAAGAACGACCTTCCCCTATCGCCGGATTATGGTACGAGGGGAATCCTAAACAGTTGACCTTGCAAATCGAAGACTATCTCGCGGCTGCGGAAGTGCCCGAAATTGCCGGGGACATGGTCGGCCTGGTAGTTCCGCATGCCGGGCACCTTTATTCGGGTCCGACCGCGGCTTTTGCCTACCGGACTGTCCAGGAACTGTCCTTCGATGTGGTCGCGGTGATCTCACCTTTGCATAAATATTTTCCTGCCCCGGTTCTGACCAGCGCGCACCGCTATTATCACACCCCGTTGGGAAGCGTCCCGCTCGACCAGGACGGGC
Organism: uncultured Chloroflexia bacterium; assembly: GCA_963704755.1. Lineage (GTDB taxonomy): Bacteria > Chloroflexota > Anaerolineae > Anaerolineales > Anaerolineaceae > Bellilinea. The sequence continues at coordinate 1,265,058 of OY969938.1, read as the reverse complement.
TCGAGCAATTGAGCGCCTGCCTGGGCGAAGAGGAGCCGCTCAAATTGACCCCGATTGCCAACGATGATGAACACGCAATCGAAATCCAATTACCGTTTCTGCAGCGCGCTTTGGAAGGGCCGTTCCAACTGATGCCGGTAATGGTCCGCCGGCGCGACCTGCGCATGGCCCAGGTACTTGGCAAAGCCCTGGCTAAAGTCCTTTCCGGGCGAAAAGCTTTACTGGTCGCCAGCAGCGACCTGTCTCATTTCTACCCGGGCCAGATCGCAAACCGCTTGGATGCCGAAATGCTGCATCAGATCAAATCTTTCTCACCCGAGGGGGTAATGAGAGCCGAGGAGGATGGCACCGGCTATGCCTGTGGAGCCACGGCGATTGCCGCGGTGCTTTATGCTGCCGGGCAGTTGGGCGCCAGTGACGTGCGGGTGCTGCACTACTCCACTTCCGCCGAACAGACTGGCGATTTTAGTTCGGTGGTCGGTTACGGCGCCGCGGCGATTTACCGACGGAATTGATGCTTGACCACTTACGTTGAAGTTGCCCTGAACATTCCCGGTAAGATGGGGCGGTTCGATTACCACCTGCCGGAAGAATTGGTGGGCAAAGTACAACCCGGCAGCCTGGTGGTAGTGCCCTTTGGCCGGAGGCGTTTGCAGGCGGTGGTACTGGGAGAAGTTTCCAGCCCATCGGTAGCGGAAACACGCCCGGTCGAGCAGGTGCTGGACCCGCGCCCGGTGCTGACCAAAGCCCAGGTGCAGTTGGCCATCAGCATGGCCGGGGAAACCTTATCGTCGCTGGGTGCCTGGATTGAACTGATGCTGCCGCCCGGTTTGAGCCAGCAAGCCGATACGCTCTACGCACTGGCCTCTGGGGTGCGCATAGCCGATTTGGAATTGACGCCAGCCCAGAAGCGCTTGTTGGAGCTGTTGCAAGAGCGCGGGTCGCTGCGCGGCCGCCAGATCGAGGCAGCCTTGCCACGGCGGAACTGGCGCGATTCAATTCAATCCGTGCTGCGGCACGGCTGGGTCAGCAGCCAACCGGTTTTACCCGAGCCGGAGGTGCGCATCAAGACCACCCGCCTGGTCGGGTTGGGCATCGAGCCCGGCGCGATCGACCGTTACGAAAGCGCACTGGGCCGGGCCGGCGGGGAGGCGGCCCGCAGGCGCAAGGCGATCCTGGACTTCCTGGCCGGCGAAGGCCAGCCGGTGGAAAGCAGTTGGATATTTGCCAGCAGCGGCGGCACCCCGGCCGATTTACATTACCTGGCCGAGCACGGGCTGATCGAATTTCATGAGACCGAGACCCTGCGCGATCCGCTGGAAGGGGTGCTGATCCAGCCGGATATTCCGCCGGAATTGACCGAGGACCAGGCTGCCGTGTGGGCTGAATTGGAAAAGGGGTTGTCCGCCGGGCAGACAACAAGCACTCGGCCGTATCTGCTGCACGGCGTGACCGGTTCCGGCAAGACCGAGATTTATTTGCGCGCGGTGGCCAAAACGCTGGCGCAAGGGCGCCAGGCGATTGTGCTGGTGCCGGAAATCGCCCTGACCCCACAGACCGTGCGGCGTTTTATGGCCCGCTTCCCCGGCAAGGTGGGGCTGATCCATTCCCGGCTTTCCCCCGGCGAGCGTTTCGATACCTGGCGGCGGGCGCGGGCCGGGCTGCTGGACGTGATCGTCGGTCCGCGCAGCGCCTTGTTTGCACCCTTGCCCAACCCGGGCCTGATCGTCATGGACGAGTTTCACGATCCGTCTTTTTACCAATCCGAGCCGGCTCCGGCTTATAACAGCGGCCAGGCGGCTCTGGCCTACGCCCGCTTGACCCATAGTGTGCTGGTCATGGGCTCGGCCACCCCGGACGTGACCTGGATGTACCACGCCGGTCAGAACGGCTGGCCGGTCCTCAAGCTGGAGAAGCAAGTCGCCGCCCATCGGCAGGCCGCCGCCGAGGCCGGCGAGCCTGGTCTGCCGCTCGATTTATCAGCTTCGCTGCCCTTGCCGCCGGTCGAACTGGTCGATATGCGCCAGGAACTCAAGGCCGGCAACCATTCGATTTTCTCGCGGTCGCTCTTGACTGCGCTCAAACAAGTTGTAGCACGCGACCAGCAGGCCATCCTCTATCTGAACCGCCTGGGCACGGCCACCTATGTATTCTGCCGTTCCTGCGGATACGTGCTGAAGTGCCCGCGCTGCGACCGCACCTTGACTTACCACAGCAACAGCGGCGAGTTGGTCTGCCACAGTTGCAATTACCGCCGCAGGATGCCGGCCAAATGCCCGCAGTGTGGCAGCGATGCCATCCGCCAGTACGGCACCGGCACAGAGCGGGTGGAGCAGGAGCTGCTCAAAGTGATGCCGCAGGTACGCGCCATGCGCTGGGATTCGCAGGTCACCCGGCGCAAAGGCGCCCACGACCTGATCCTTACTCAGTTCGCGGCCCACCAGGCGGATGTGCTGATCGGCACACAGATGCTGGCCAAGGGATTGGACCTGCCCCTGGTGACGTTGGTGGGGGTGGTCCTGGCCGACGTGGGTCTGTACCTGGAGGATTTCCGCGCACCCGAGCGCACCTTCCAACTGCTGACCCAGGTGGCCGGGCGGGCCGGTCGCAGCCCACTGGGAGGAAAGGTGGTCTTGCAGACCTTTCAGCCCGAAAATTATGCGATTCAAGCGGCGGCCGGGCATGATTACGCCGGCTTTTATCGGCGCGAGATCGAGGAACGCCGGCGGACCGAGTACCCGCCTTTCGTGCACCTGGTACGCCTGGAGCTGCGCGGCCCCAGGCCGGAGGAGATCGAGGCCGGGGCGCGTAAAATGGCCGCGCTGGTGGAACATTGGATCGCAGAGTCCGGCTCACGCGCCACGCGGATCATTGGCCCGGCGCCGTGCTTTTTTGCCCGCCAGGCCGGCAATTACCGCTGGCAGGTCGTCCTGGCCGGTCCCGACCCGGTTAAGATTTTGAAAGGCCGCGACCTGGGGGACTGGCGCGTCGAGGTCGATCCGCAGGCTTTGTTGTAGAAGAAGAATAACCGCAGAGACGCGGAGAAGAGAAGAACCACGGAGGCACGGAGAGCACAGAGAGAAGAAAGAAAAGAAAAGAAAAGAAGAGAAGAGAAAAAGAAAAAGAAAAAGAAAAAGAAAGAGAAAAAGAAGAGATATTACTGTGTGTAAGAAAGATAGCCTAAAGTGGATCGGCCCGGTCTCCAGACCGAGGCCGATCTTCAACACCGGCCAAAAAATACGCCACAGTCGCAGAAAGTTTTTGGGAGGAAGAATCTGGCTCTTCCCTCCAAATCAGTTTTTGATTTGGAGGGAAGCAGGGAAGGGGGGCAAAGCGCTGGTTTTACCAGCCAATAAGTTGGCAAGCCGGCGCTTCGTCGCCCACGTATTCACCAGCCTGCCGCAACTCCACCCACACCTGCTCCAGGATCGCTTCGATGACGCTGGCTGAAATGCAGCCCTGGCAGTAGCCGATGGCCAGGGTGAGCCGGTCCGCATAGGTGCTTGCGGTCAGCATCAGCCCCCGCTTGAACATAACCGGGCCGAGAAGGTATGCATCGACGATCTCCGCACTGCCAAAGACCAGCCGGGATTCGTCCATTAGGCCGAAATTGCTCAGCAGCAGCGGGTTGACCTGGTTGCTGCGCACGGCGGTCATCTGGCCAAGCATCGCGTTGGCTTTGTGAAAGCCCTGCAGCATGGCCAGCTCGATCAGCATGGCGCCGGTCAGGCCGGGCCGGCCGGATTTCCAGCGCTTCATCTGGGCCTGGACATCGCTCAAGATTTTTTCGTAGGACGCACCCGGCCGGTATGGGATGGCCGGGAAGAGCGCACCGGACAGGTTGCAGATCGGCTGGGGCTGATGGAACGGCAAGGCGCGGCGCAGATCGATCGAGACCTGCACCGGCAGCGCTGTGGACTGGGGCGTTTCGGCCACGCTGAACAGGGCTTTGTACAGAGCTGCCAGGATCAAATCGTTGATCGTCGCACCCTGGCGCTTGCCATAGGCCTTGAGCATGCGGAAGGTATCGGGATCAACCTGGCGCAGGGCAAACGCGCGGCCGTCAGGTTCGCTGCCGTGGAAGGGCAGGCTGAAGCGCCCGCCGGAGGGCAGCCCCAATTTGCGCGGGCGGTACTTGAACAGATTCTTCAACCCGGCCTGGCGAAACAGGCCCAATTGCGAGCGCTTGCCGGGCCTGCTCAGGCCGGGCCGGTAAGAGGGGTCGGCGACCAGGCGGGTGTAGGTGTCCGCGACCAGGTAAACAATCTCCTTGGTCCCGGCCCCGTCGGCGGCCACGTGGTTGACCTTGAGACAGAAGGTGTCGCCTGCGGTGGTGCGGAAGAGGCGGGCCTGGATCAGCGGGTCCCGGCAGGGATCGGCCGGGGTGGTGACGAAAGCCTTAAGTTCGCCGCGGAGGTCGGCCGGGTGAATGAGCGGGCACAGGTCGAGCCGGTCCAGGTCACTGCGCCGTTCCCAGCCGGTATGGTTGTCCTGCTGGACGAAGCGGCAGCCCAACACCGGTTCGCGGTCCATCGCAATGCGCATAGCCGATTGAAGCGTGTGTTCGTCCAGGCGACCGCGGACAGAGATGATCCCGTGCAGTTGCTGGTCCGCGTTGGCGCGGGTAATGTAATTCATCAAGTCTTGAGAGGAATTGCGGTAGTGCATTTGTTTCGATTCCATCGAAAATCTCCATTTTTGCCAGAGATATACACGGATGGACACAGATGAAAGATAAGAAATCTGCTATATAAGGTCAGCGGCTTCGCCGCTGACCTTATATAGCTTAACTTTTTGTCTTATCTGTGTCCATCTGTGGCTACTCCTTTGGCCTAGTTTCGAGCGCCAGGCGTTCAACCGAAATCAGGGACAGGTTCAGGCTGGCCAGGTGATTAAGCAGGCCCATCAGAGCCGGGTTATCGGGTAAAGTGGCGATCAGAGTCGTTTCCCCGGCCTGTGAGAGGATGCTCAGATCCCCAAACCAGTCCAGCCAGGCGGGAGGAATGTGTCCTTCTACGCGGATGCGGTAGGTATAAGCAGGCTGATGAGACGGCATTGGGGCGACCGGTTAGCGGCAATAGCAGAATATTTCCGCGCTATGCGGCTCAACGGAAAGCAATTGCTGCGACTGGCGAGAAAATTCTTCCGGGACGGCCACCTGGTAGCGGCCGGCCTGGCGGAGGATGGCCGGGATACCGGCTTTTTCGAGCGTGTCACATACGTTGCTGGCGAATAAGTACGATCCACTCTCGAAGATGGTGGGATCGCTGGATGGATTATTTTTATTGGATTGGGACATGATTTTATCTCCTGTGGAAATCTATATTGACAATAGCAAAACGCCGGGTGACAGTCTGTCACCCGGCGCGGGGGAATTCGTAAGTTTTTTCGTCGTAAATGCCTCAATTTCGGGATTTCAATCCCGTCAGTCGGGCCACCCGGACGGCTTCCCAGCGGTCATTGACCCCCAACTTGTCGTAAATACGCTTGAGATGGGTCTTGATCGTGTTGGTGGACACGTACAGTTCGCGGGCGATGTCCTCGTTGGTCATCCCTGCAGCGACCAGCCGCAGTACCTCCCCTTCGCGCGGGCTCAAAGTCTCGCTGTTCAGGGCTGGAGTGAGCGGTTCAGCCTGGCCAAGCGTTGTGCCGTTGAAACAAAGCAGCAGGCGCCGGGCAAACACAACCAGAACATCTGGGCGGTCGGGCAGCCCCAGCCAGGCCTGGATCAGCTCCTGGACGGGTTGGCCTTCTTTCACGAAGGCATGGATAAATCCTTCCGGCTCGGCCTGGCTCAAGGCCTGTTCGAGAGTGACCAGGGCTGCTGCCAGCCGGCCTTGCTGCCGTTCGATCAGGGCGCGTAAGGTGAGCAGGCGAATGGCCTGCCCGCGAAAGTCTTTGGCCTTGACCGGTGCCAGCCAGGCTTCCAGCCAGGCCAGGGCCGGGTTTGCCTGGCCCAGCTCGTACAGCAAACGGATGCCGATCGGGTAGCTAAAAATTTGGATCGGGTCGCTAAAGGGAACCGGCTGGTAAGCCGGGTCTTCTGCGCCGGTTTTCGTGACCAGCCCGGCGGCCAGCAGGGTTTCCCGCGCCAGGCCGGCCTGGCCCTTTTGCAAATAGATCCCGGCTGCCGCAGATTCGGCCCGACTTTGGGATAGCATCAGCCGCTGCTGCTGGATCAGCAAACGAACCTGGATGACTTGATCCAGGGCTTCATCCAGTTTTCCCAGGGCCGCCAGGATTTCAATCTCGGCCAGGGTGGCCTGGACGATGTGGTTGGGATGACCCCACATCCGAAAGTGATCCAGGCTCTTGGTGATCCATTCCCAGGCTTGTTCGGGCTGCTGGCGGGCCAGGCGGATCTCGGCCAGCACCGCCTCGACCAGCCCCAGGATCGGCAAGTTGGCCTGGCCGGTGCTTTCGGCTAAATGAATCGCCTGCCTGGCCATCGTTTCAGCTTCATGCAGGCGGCCCTGCCAGAATAAGGCGCGTCCGGCCATCGCCAGGCAATTGATCTGCACAAAACGGTTGCCGGCCCGTCCGGCGTATTCGGCGGTTTCCAGGTAGCGCAGCCGCGCCGCATCGATGTCACCCTGGATCAGCAGCGAATCGGCCAGGTCCAGCATGACCACACTGCGCACCAGGTAGGCCTCTTCCGGAAGCAAAGTCAAGGCCAGGTTGGCCTGGTCCATGGACCGGGATATGTCCTTCAAATTGAATGCCACCGTGGCGCGTATGGCCGCGAGCTGGCCGCGTACGTCGTCGCTCATCGCCCCTGAGCCGGTCTGTGCCGCCTCGGCAGCAGCCAGGTAGGGCTCGACCTGCTCGAAGCGGGCCGCGGCCAGCAGAGCCCAGCCGGCCAACAGGTTGACCTGTGCGCTTTCACGACGATAGGCTTCCGGGAACGCCAGGCAAAAATTATAGATCGATAGACCTTCTCCGGCCAGAATGCGTTCCAGGCCGAGGGTCACGAGCAGGCGTTCGGCCTGGGGATAAGCTGCGCCGGCCAGGGCCTGGCTGAAAGCTGCTTCGGCCTGGCCGTGTTGTTCCAGCCAGTCGGCAGCCCGTTGGTGCAGTTCCAAAATTTCGCCGGTTGAAACTGAAAGGCGGAGCTCCTGGTTGAGCAGCTCGCGGAAGAGCGGGTGAAACTGAAAAACAGTTCCCTGCAAGTCCAGCGCAGAAAGGAACAGATTTTCCCGCTCGAACTGCTCCAACAGGGCCGCACTGTCGCTGCGGCGGGTAACCTGCTGGCAAAGGTCAGCCGAAAATAAATCCAATATGGATATTTCAAACAGGAAACGCTGCCGGTCTTCCGGCAAACTGGCCAGCACCTCTTGTTTGAAGAACTGGAACAGGTCTGCGGCGGCGTAGGTTGCCCCGCTCGGGCGGGCGTTGGTGGCCGGATTGCGCTGCAGGGACAGGCCGGCAAGCTGTAAACCGGCGATCCACCCGCGGGTCTGGCCGGTGATGTCGCCAACCAGCCCTTCGGGCAGATCCAGGTGCATGGTCTGGGTAAAAAAGGCGGCTGCTTCGACCGGGTCGAAAGCCAGGTCGGCCAGGCGCAGTTCGAGGACTTCATTGCGGGCGCGCAAACGAGGCAGAGGCAGGAAGGGATCGCTGCGCCCGGCAATCACCAGGTGAACCATGGCGGGCAGGTGTTCTAGAAAGAAGGCCAGCCCCTTCAAGATGTCGAGCGACTGGATCTGGTGAAAATCATCCAGTACCCAGACGACCTTTTCGTCAAGCTGCTCCAGGTCGGCCAGCCAGAGGGTCAGCACGTTTTCGATCGGCACGCCCGGGTCGGCATGCAGCAGGCTGGCTGCGGACTGGCCGACTTGCGGATATCCCTGCTGTAAAGCCGCCAGGCTGTAGTTCCAGAAGCGGCGGGGGTCATTTTCGGTCGGCTCGAGCTTGAGCCAGGCCGGCCGGATGGAGAAGCGGCCGGGCAGAGCGGCCGCCCAGGCCGCCAGGAGCGAAGTTTTGCCGTAGCCGGCCGGGGCGGACAGCAAGGCCAGCTTGTAGCCGTTCTGAACAACTTCGTCCAGGCGGGCGAGCAGGCGCGGGCGGGCAATCGCCTGCCGGCGGACGGCGGGAATGGTCATTTTCGTTTGCAACAGGGGGAGGGTCATACCGGTTCGCTCAGGTCGAGGGATGGATGAGGCCTGGATGATGTCAATTCTATCACCGCAGGGAGAAAGAAAACCATGGCAGGAAGAAGAAGTTAACCACGGAGGCACAGAGCGCACGGAGAAGAAAAGAGAAAAGGAAGAGAAGAAAGAAACTGCGATTAAAAGACAGACAGTCTAAAGTAGATCGGCCTCGGTCTCCAGACCGAGGCCGCTCAGCTTTAAAAACTTCTTTCCTCTTCTTGAACTCTTCCTTCTTCTCCGTGCCCTCTGTGCCTCCGTGGTGAATAGTCTTTTGTAAATTTGTCAAATATTCATTTATTCACAAGGCATTAACAAATCATTAATTCACCTGAAAAACGGCATTAATCGACAGCCCTTAACATCAGTTGAGTTCAATAAGTCTATTTTTAGGAGAAGAATACATGCGTGGCAAGAAACTAACCCTTCAGCTCGTCACATTGGCGATTCTCGTGGCGACCGTTCTCTCGGCCTGCGGCCAGGCACAGCTGGCTGCGACCGATACCAGCGCCCCGGCCCCGACTTCGCAACAGTCCGCCAGTGACACTGGTATGGAAGCCCTGATCGCGGCAGCCAAGCAAGAGGGAACGCTTACGACAATCGCTCTCCCGCACGACTGGTGCAATTATGGTGCTGTAATCGATGCCTTCAAATCCACCTATGGTATCCAGGTCAATGAATTGACCCCCGATGCCGGTTCCGGTGATGAAGTCGAAGCCATCAAGGCCAACGAAAACAACAGCGGCCCGCAGGCTCCGGACGTGATCGACGTCGGTTTTGCCTTCGGACCCTCGGCTAAAGCCGATGGCTTGCTGCAGCCCTACAAAGTGTCCACCTGGGATTCGATCCCGGCGGATGCCAAAGATGCCGATGGCTACTGGTACGGCGACTATTACGGCGTTCTTTCCTTCCTGGTCAATACCGATATTCAATCCAACATCCCATCGGACTGGTCTGACCTGCTCAAACCGGAATACAATGGCCAGGTTGCGCTCTCCGGCGACCCGCGTGTTTCCAACCAGGCGATCCAGTCGGTCTATGCCGCGGCCCTGGCCAACGGCGGTTCGCTCGACAATGCCCAGCCCGGCCTGGATTACTTCGCCCAGATGAACAAGGCGGGCAACCTTATCCCCTTGATTGCCAATAACGGCCTGGTCGCCAAAGGCGAGACCCCTGTGCGCATCACCTGGGACTACAACGGATTGGCCGCGATCGACTCCTTCGCCGGCAACCCCCAGGCTCAGGTAGTTATTCCCCAGTCCGGCCGCTTCGCCGGTGTGTACGTCCAGGCGATCAGCGCTTACGCTCCGCACCCCAATGCGGCCAAGTTGTGGATGGAGTTCCTCTATTCCGACCAGGGCCAACTGTTGTGGATGCAGGGCTACTGCCACCCGATCCGCGAGACCGACCTGCGCGCTCGCAATGTTGTTCCCCAGGACTTGCTCACCAAGCTCCCCGATGTGAGCGGTGCAGTCTTCCCCACCGTAGATCAGCTCTCGGCTGCCAACGATCTCATCACCAAGAATTGGGACTCCGTGGTCGGTGCCGATATCCAGAATGCTGCGCAGTAATCTTCAATCAAATATATAAGTTTGACCTGAAAGGCGGGTCTCTACGACCCGCCTTTCAGCAATGAATGTAGCCGAGAAAAATGAGAAGTTTGACAATAAGTATTCCCCAGACCAATACGACAAGATCTAACCTGAAGAACTGGTTAGGTGTGGTGCCATTTTTCATTTTTGCACTGTTATTCCTGATCTTGCCCTCGGCCAGGTTGTTCATTGGCAGTTTTACGAACGAAGCCGGCAAGTTTACCCTGGAAAACATCGTGCAATTGTTTAACCAGTCGACCATATTGAACGCCTACTGGCTGAGCATCCGGATCAGCGCAGTCACCGCCCTTGGTGGCGGGATCCTGGGTTTTTTGCTGGCTTATGGAATTACCATTGGCGGACTTCCCAAGGCTTTGCGCCCGGTATTAATCACCTTTTCCGGTGTGGCTTCCAACTTTGCGGGTGTGCCTCTGGCTTTTGCGTTTGTGGCCACGCTCGGTCGAACCGGTTTTATCACGGCTCTGTTGAAGAGCCTCTTTGGGGTCAGCCTTTACGATACCGGTTTTAATTTATATAGTTTCGCCGGTTTGAGCCTGACTTACTTATATTTTCAATTCCCATTGATGGTATTGATTTTGACCCCGGCGCTGGATGGCCTGAAACGCGATTGGCGTGAGGCGGCCGAAAACCTGGGCGCCTCGGCCACCCAATACTGGCTGAAGGTGGCCTTGCCCATCTTATTGCCCTCGCTGTTGGGGTCGATGATCCTCTTGTTTGGAAATGCCTTTGGGGCTTACGCCACGGCCTACGCCCTGACCGGCGGCTCTCTGCCGATTGTCACCATCCAGATCGGCGCCCAAATCCGCGGAGATGTGCTCCACAACCCCGGCCTGGGTTATGCCATGGCCCTGGGGATGGTGGTCATCATGGCGGTCTCGCTGGCCGGGTATTCCTGGTTACAGTCTTATACCGAACGGTGGCTGCGATGAATGTACAGGTTAAACAAACCAGGGCATCGGCCTGGACCTGGCTGTGGTTCGTATTAGGCGCCGTTTATTTTATCCTGCCGCTCTACGCTACCCTGGATTTTTCGCTGCGGATGCAGCGCGATTCGATCAGCTTGTTAGCGTATGTGCGTGCCCTGGGTGACCCGGAATTTGTGCAATCGTTCTTGTTTTCCAGCGGCATTGCCGTTGTGACCATATTTGCCGGCTTTTTTATTATTATCCCAACTGCCTACTGGATTCGCTTGCGACTGCCCAACGCCCGCCGCATCGTCGAGTTCTTGACCCTGATGCCATTCGTGGTCCCGGCCATTATCCTGGTCTTCGGTTTGATCCGCATCTACGGTACCCCGCTGAAAATTCCTTTTACTGATATCATCCTGATCCAGCCTCTGACCAACTCGAGCGTGGGCACCAACCTGCTGCTGGTAGCCGGCTATGTGATCCTGGCCATGCCGTACCTGTACCGTTCGGTGGATACCGGCTTGCGGGCTATGGACGTGCGCTCGCTGACCGAGGCTGCCCAAAGCCTGGGCGCAAACTGGATCACCGTGATGATCAAGATTATTTTGCCCAACCTGCGGGCGGCTTTATTGAGCGGCGCTTTGCTGACCTTTGCCATCGTAGTAGGCGAAGTAACCCTGGCATCCTTCTTGAGCCGGCCGGCCTTTGGGCCATACCTGTGGCTGTTAGGCCAGCACAAGGCATACGAACCCGCGGCGCTGTCCTTTGCCAGCTTCCTGTTGACCTGGGCAGCCATGGGGGTCATCCAACTGCTCACCGGTGAGCAAGGCCAATCGGCAGGAACCCATTAAATGAGAATTGACATGGCACATTTACAATTAACTCAAATTTCGAAAATATTCAATGAAACCACCGTGGTGGATGATTTTAACCTGACCGTACAGAAAGGTGAGTTCATCTCCTTTCTGGGCCCATCGGGCTGTGGCAAGACAACTACCTTGCGGATGATCGCCGGGTTCGAAATGCCCAGTGCCGGCCAGATCCTGTTGGACGACCAGGATATAACCCAGCACTCTCCCAACCAGCGTAACGTGGGCATGGTCTTCCAGTCCTACGCGTTGTTCCCCAACCTGACCGTCGAGCAGAATATCGGTTTTGGTTTGCAGGTGCGCAAAGAGCCGAAAGAAGAAATCCGCAAACGGGTAGAGGAACTACTGGGGCTGATCCACCTGGACGAATTTGGCCGCCGCTATCCCTACCAGCTTTCGGGCGGACAGCAGCAGCGGGTAGCGCTGGCGCGAGCCCTGGCCATCCGGCCGAGTGTACTGCTGCTGGATGAGCCTCTTTCGGCCCTGGACGCCAAAATTCGGGTCGAACTGCGCCAGGAAATCCGCCGCATCCAGCAGATGCTGGGTATTACCACTATTTACGTTACCCACGACCAGGAAGAAGCGCTCTCGCTTTCCGACCGGGTGGTGGTTATGAGCCGCGGTAAAGTGGAGCAGATCGGAACACCGGTTGAAATCTACAATAACCCGGCCAGTGAATTTGTCGCCTCCTTCGTCGGGCAGATCAACCTGATACCGGTCACCCCCGAAGATTTACTGGCGGGTATGGTCAAGGTCGCTGGCCGGCCGGTACGCGTGGGCCGTACCCTGGCCCAACAGAATGGCAATCCGCTGCGCCTGGCGATCCGGCCGGAAGAACTCAATCCCGGCCAGCAAGAAGGATACAATAACGTCTCCGGCACGGTGAGTTCGATCCAATACCTGGGCTCGATCGTGCGGGTGTTGGTGGACCTGGACGGCACGCCGGTCTCGATGGACCTGTTCAATGAGAAACGCATGCGCTTGCCCGAGATCGGCGCACCATTGGATGTTCATTTCCCGGTGGACGCTTGCTGGCTGATCTAATCGGGAAAAACTCTCAAGAAATATTTGGGCCAGGGTTTCTGAGGGCCAAGCGAAACTCATGCTCACCCCCAGGGTGATTGCAGCCTGCCTGCTTTTCGAGGGCAATTCTCCAAAGAATGGGTTTTTGAGTGTTATTGTGGGGCTACGCCCCACAATAACACTCAAAATTATCTCTCTGTTGGGACTAAATTGGCATGATGCGATTGCCCTGTGCTCACCCCAACCCCTTTCCCAATTCTGAGAGAGGGGCTTAAAAAAGCTTTTGGGTCAGCATAAATTTAGAAAACTCGTCACCATACAGCTACCACCAAAGAAGGGGTGTTTTTATTGTTTTTCGGAGGAATCAATGGCGCAATCCAACCTGGCGATTTTCGACCTGGACAATACTTTGCTGGACGGCGATTGCGAGATGTTATGGAGCCATTTTTTACGCGAACGCCGCATCGTTGATGATCGCTTTCTGGCTCGCATCGATGCATATTACCTGGATTACGAGCAGGGTAATCTGGATATCGAAGCCTATGAGGCCTTCCTGCTGTCCCCGCTGCGGTCGATGCCGACTGCGCGGCTGCTTCGACTGCGTGAGGACTTTGTCAACCAGCTCAGTCGACGCTATCGGCCGGAGATGATCGCGCGGGTCAACCGCCACCGTGGAGCAGGAGATGAATTACTGCTCCTGACGGCCAGCAACCACCTCCTGGCCGAACCGGTGGCCCGCTATTTGGGCTTCGAGGGGGTTATTTGCACACGGGTTACACAAAAAATCCCTTCGCTGGCCTGGGGAATCCAGGGCCAACCGGCTTTTCAGCAGGGCAAGGTGCTGCTGCTGCAGACCTGGTTGGGCAATCAGCAGAAGTCTTTACAAGGCTCCTGGGGCTACAGCGATTCGCATAATGACATTCCACTGCTGTCATTGGTCGATCACCCGGTTGCGGTTACGCCGGACGAAACCTTACGGGGTTACGCCGACCAGCACAATTGGGAGATCGTTGCTGTTTCGAATGACGGACATTTGTAGTACTGCACCTGTTGACCGCCGCACGAGCAGCTGCTGATCCGGCTTTTAGGGAATTGGTTTTACGCCGGGAGGCGCAGCGCGCGGAATTCTTCTTCCAAAATGCTCATCATGATGAAGTCATGGTAACGATGGTTGAAGAAGTATCCGTCCCGTTGGATCCCTTCGCGTTTAAACCCCACTTTTTCGTAAAATGCCACTGCTTTTTCATTGAAACCCACAATGCCGATCGCTACGCGGTGGAAATTTAGGTTCCCGAAGGCGTAATCCAATATCAGGCCAATGGCTTCGCTGCCGTAGCCTTTTCCACGGGCATCTTGTTCGCCAATGATGATCGTGAGATCGGTGGTGCGCCAGGTAGGAAACATCCGCAGTAAGCCGGTTTCGCCTATTAGCCTACCGGAAGTTTGTTCGATGATTGCAAACCAGACCCGGCTGGGGTCGGTAGTCAGCTTTTCGTAATAAGGGTCCAGGCTGGGTTGGGTCATTGGCAAACACTCCCCAATCAAGCCGCGGGTAGTGGGATTGTTATACCATTGCTGGATTAAATCTAAATCTGTTCGTTCGATTGGGCGCAGATAGATTTTTTCACCAGCCAAGAAGAGGTTCGATCCTGGATAAACAGCCATAATTTCGGGGAACTCCTTCACCTGAGCCAGAATGCTTGTTAATACTCTAACATAGAAAAGGATCATCTGGCCAGGGGGATAATCGCCCGAGAGTGTTGGAAAACGCCTTCATATAAAAATTTTTGGGATATATGTGGCGGGGCGGCTTCGCCGCCCCGCCACATATATCCCAATCCGGATGATGAAAAGTGACTTTTTCAAGACCCCCATAGTCCAATTTTTGACTTTTCACTGCATTTGTGCTATTCTAGTCCCTTGATTGGATCGGAGCCGATGGCTTATCTTTCCCAATAATTATTCAGTGCGATAGATGGGTGAATTGGGTACGAATTTCCAAGAACCTCATCCACAATTCTCCTCTCAGGGTCTTTTATGCAGCGTGAACGTGTTTCTGAGAACGTATATTGGTTTCAAAGTGAAATTTATGCTCAGGTGACTGCCGGAGCAATTACCGGGCCGCAGTGGGCTATTGTCATTGATACATTGGCTATTCCCGAGGAAACCCTCGAGATGCGCGCCTTTATCGAGGAGCAGCTTGGTGTGCCGGTGCGTTATGTTATCAACACCCATCATCACGCCGATCATTGCTGGGGAAACTGCTTCTTTCCTGGCGCCACGGTGGTCGCACACGCCTTATGCCGCGAATTAATGGAACAGCGCAGTTCGGTTTCACTCGAAACTGCCCGACGGCAAAATCAGGTATTCAAGCAGGTCAAGCTGGTTTATCCCCAGTTGACCTTCGAACAGGGCACCTTATCCTTGCGGGTGGGCAAAAAGAACCTGATCATGATGTCGACCCCTGGCCACAGCCGGGATGGTATTTCTGTCCTGGTCGAGGAAGACCGGGTCTTGTTTGCCGGGGATGCCTTCCTGCCGCTGCCTTCGATGGTGGATGGCGACCCGGACGAGTTGAGCGACACCATCCGCAATATTGGCAAAATGGGCCTGGAGAATATCATCCAGGGACATGGCGACATTATTTTGCGCGGAGAAATCGACGAGGCCGTCCGCGATAACCTGGCGTACATCGCCAGCGTGCGCAAAGCGGTCAAAACTGCTTCGCGGAAACGCAACCCAATGGAGAACCTGGCTAACATCGACATTGAATCATGCGGGAAAAGCCGCGTATTTCTGGGCGGCCTGGCTGATGATCTGCATAAACGCAATGTGCGCTTCCTTTATAAACAGGTTGCCGCCGAAGAGGCTATTTCCGCATCTCCGACTGCCGAATAATTGTTACTACTCAGCTACCCCTAATATCCAAACCAGCCTGAGTAGTAACGAATAATTTAAAAAATAAAGAGGGTGTCTGAATTTCGTACCGGCTTTGCCGGTATGATAATCAGACACCCTCTTTTAATTCAAAAGGAAAAGGTGCTAGGCCTGGTTTTCCTGTTTCCGGCGGTGTTGGGTCTTGACCTGCTCTACGGCTGCCTGAGCCCCATTGATCATGGCTTCACGGCGCTTCTGGTATAGAGCGCGTAAGCCAACCATCCGTTCGGTGCCGTTGCGCAGCGCTTCCAGGTTGGGCCGCAGCGACCATAACACCAGTCCCAGTGCGCCGATACCGTAGATAACCAGGGTCCAGGAAGACAGGCCCAGAGCGGCCCGAACTCCAAATAAAATCGTGGCGATGACCGCGATACTGATGGTGGTAACCGAGGCATAGCCGCCAAAAATAAAGACCAGGATGGCCAGCGGCAGGATAACAAAACCGGCCGGGGGCCAGAAGCCGATTGCGCCTCCGAAGGCCGTCGATCCGCCGGCTCCGCCGCGCAGCTTGATCTTGCCTTTGGCTGTCTTTTCGATCAAGAAAACCGAGTAATTGTGCCCCATAATTGCTAACAACCCGGCCACGATCTTGATCCAGACCGATTCAGGCACGATGATGCTTGCCGTGAATACGGCAAATGCGCCTTTCGATACATCCAGTACCGCTGTAAGAACCCCGGCGAATAAGCCGGCGGCGCGCATGGCGTTGGTCCCACCCGTACGCCCGCTGGCAACCTCACGGATATCTTTCCCTTTGGCGATCCAAACGATCAATAAACCGAAGGGTATCGCACCGACCAGATACGCCAGGAAAAGCGCAATCCCAATATTCAAAACATTTTGCATCGTTACCTCCAGACAATATTACCAACACCACATTAAATTTAAGGTTACGACAGAGAATTTCGTTCCTCAACAGAGCAAAAGCGTGCCTGGAATGGTTGTGGTTCTTTGGATTCCTTCGAAGAAAGCGTTTTGGTATGGCCAACAGGCGGTTATGACGTGAAAATCACTGCTTGGCCATACATTTCTGCCTCGATCAAGGTATTTCCAAAGGGTTATCGGTGGTATTGCACCAGAATCCGCTCGCCCGGTCGCCAGGTGAGAACTTTAGGTTAGACAGCTATTGTAATCGTTATTGGGTAGGATTTTGACTGTTCAATTTTGTAAGCTTTTCCCAACCAGTGCCCGGCCAGGTCAGGCGACCAGATCATCACCGCCGTACCGGGATAATTGAATTCGCGAATATCGGTTGCCGAGGGATGGGCGGGTCCGGTAGGATGGGAGTGAAAGATCGCCAGCAGTTCACTCTTTTGCTCTTCGATGCGGGTCAGGGCGGAAACCAGTTCGAGCGGGTCCATGTAGAAGCGCACCGGGCTGTGGACATGGTTGGTAATTGGGATTACAGCGCTAACGTGGCCATCCCTCCCGGCCAACAATCCGCAGGCTTCCTCCGGCAGGTTGGCTTGCAGGTGGGCTTCGATCTGACGTATTTGTTCAGGTGAGAGAAAAAGTTGTTCCAAATCGATTGCCTAAGAGGGAATTAACCACGGAGGCACAGACACTGGCGGGCGGTGCCAGGGTCTGTGCCTCCGTGGTCTTCTTCCTAGGAATGCACAGTAAAAGCCAATCCCCAGAAGATGACCAGCATGGTTGCCGGCTCCAACCACATCAGGCGCCAACCGCGGCCTTCTTCCAGGTTGCCGGCCAGGCTGGTGACGGCATAACTCAGGCCGAGGATGAGCAGTCCAAAGCGTAAGGGTGAAACCGGCCAGTAGTGCAGCCCCGCAGCGGCTTCACCGACCACCATGGCGATACCGGTGGACCAGGCGGCAAACCATTTGCCGCCGCTGCGCAAGTACAACGAGCGCAGGCTGACCAGGAAAATAGTTGGAACCAATGTGAATAACAGCGAGTACAGGCGTAATCCGGCAGCGCGGACCGTGACGGCCAATACCAGGTAGAGCGCAAATGAAACTGCCGTCAAGCCAACGCTGGCAGGACCATGGCGTACGTCGGCCGGGTCAACCACGATATATTCGGCCAGCAGCACCAAGACAAACAAAACGCCGCCCAGGGCAAAGACGGCCCACCACTCGGCGCCGACCTCGAGAGTGGTCAGCGGTACACCGATGGCCCAGGCAGTCAGGGCCGGTAAAATCCAGTGGGGCAGGCGGTTTTGACTGCCCAGCTTAGGATGAGTTTGGATTACCCAATCACTGCCGGCCGCGGCCAGTGCGGCCACCAAAAAGGAAATCAACGAGGTAAAGTTGAGCTGGATTTGAAAGAAGAAACCCGGAAGCTGTAAGGAAACCGCTTGGGGTGGAAAATTTATGAATGGGGTAAGGGCGTAAGCAAGTAAAACAGTCGCAGTGACCACCGAGAGGCGGTCAGGATCGGGCATGTGGCGGCGTTCTTCCATCCTTCGATTTTACCCCCAATGTGGTAAAATTCTATCCGTATGGAAGCGAACCCCCAAAAAATTCTCGGGAATCCACCCCGATTAATTACTTCAATTGTCGCAGGTTTCAATACCGTAACGAACCACCTTTTGCTGATCCTCTTGCCGGTGGTTTTGGATCTGTTCCTGTGGCTTGGACCGCAGTTTCATTTGCAAAAACTGCTTGGCCCGGTCATGCAGAATTCGATCCGATATCTGACGGAAATGAATTCACCGGAGCTGACCAGCAGAATCCAGCAATTCAGCGACTTGTGGCAGCAACTGCTTTCCAGTTTCAATCTGGCCAGTTTGCTGCGGACATTGCCGATTGGCATTCCCAGCCTGATGGCCGGAGAGATCGCTACCCAAAATCCGCTGGGCAACGTACAGGTGATCGAATTTAGTTCCGGCATGTTGGCCTTAGGTTTCTTTGTGTTATTTTTGGTGGTCGGCTTCCTGGGGGGGTGTATTTACTTCAACCAGGTCGCGCGCGCTACCATGGAGACCCCCGCACCATTCAATATTCGCGAATTTTCCCGGGAAACTATCCAATCCCTGGCGCTGGTGATTGGTCTGGTGCTGGTAGTGCTGTTCCTGCTTTTTCCCGTGATTATGCTGTTGTCCATCTTTGCGGTAATCAATGCCAACCTGGCGGATATCGTCCTGATCATGATCGGTTTCTTTGTGCTCTGGATGGCCATACCGCTGGTATTCACACCCCATGGGATCTTTTCTGGCCAACGCAACTTGATCCTCTCGCTGCTAACCAGTATTCGCCTGGTGAGGTCTTTTCTGCCAGGGACCAGCCTGTTCATCCTGGCGGTGGTGCTCATCACCCAGGGGCTGGATATTCTCTGGCTCGTTCCGCAGCCCAATTCCTGGCTAACCCTGGTGGGAATATTGGGTCACTCCTTTATTTACACCAGCGTGCTGTCGGCCAGCTTTATTTATTTCCGCAACGGTGTACGATGGATGGTGCAGGTTATTCAACAACACGAAACCCGCTCTGTTCAAGCCTGAAACGGCATAGTTTTTTAAATGTAACCCAGGGTTAGCTGAGTTGTTAATTCTTTGGAGGTACCTTTGGCACAACCAGTTGTTTCATCCTATGCTGCAAAAGACATCCAGGTTTTGGAAGGACTAGAAGCCGTCCGTCTCCGCCCAGGTATGTACGTGGGCGGTACCGACCTGAAGGCCTTACATCATCTGGTTTACGAAGTGGTCGATAACTCCATCGACGAAGCCCTGGCAGGAGTTTGCGACCGGATTACTGTAATTATCCGCGAGGATAGTTCCGTCTCGGTGGAAGATAACGGCCGCGGCATCCCGGTCGATTTGCACCCCGAAAAGAAAAAATCTGCCCTGGAAGTGGTGATGACTACCCTGCACGCCGGGGGTAAATTTGGACATAACAGCTACAAAGTTTCGGGTGGTCTGCATGGGGTAGGCGTCTCGGCGGTCAATGCACTTTCGGAATGGTGTGAAGTGCATGTGTGTCGGGATGGCATAGAATACTCGCAGCGCTACGCGCGGGGTATTCCCCAGGGGCCGGTCGGCGAGGTCGGTAAATGTGAGCCCGGCAAGACCGGCACGACCACTATTTTTAAATTCGACCGCGAAATATTCAAAGGCGACCTGGATTTTAAATTCGAAACACTGACCCAACGTTTTCGCGAGATGGCTTTCGTCACCCGCAACGTACAAATCCGCCTGGTGGATGAACGCGCCGGTAAGGAAATGACCTTTCTGTTTGAAGGGGGCATTCGCTCCTTCGTCCGTTTCCTCAACCGCAATCGGGTAAATTTACACCCGGTCTTTTACGTCGAAAAAGAGATCGAAAACATCGGCATCGAAGTCGCCGTGCAATACACCGACGCTTACGCCGAATCGGTTTATTCGTTTGCCAACACGATCAACACTATCGACGGCGGTACGCATATGACCGGCTTGCGAACAGCCATAACCCGGGTAGTCAACGATTATGCCCGCCGGAATAACCTGCTCAAAGACGCCGATCCGAACTTCTCGGGCGACGATACCCGCGAGGGTATGACCGCCATTGTCAGCATCAAGCACCCTGACCCGCAGTT
This sequence comes from uncultured Chloroflexia bacterium, assembly GCA_963704755.1. Lineage (GTDB taxonomy): Bacteria > Chloroflexota > Anaerolineae > Anaerolineales > Anaerolineaceae > Bellilinea. Next base: position 1,245,031 of record OY969938.1, on the reverse strand, counting down.
CGAAAGCCAGACTAAAGTCAAGCTGATGAACCCGGAAGTTGCGACCTACGTCCAGCAGGTCGTCGGGGAGGCTTTCTTTGCCTTCCTGGAAGAGAATCCTTCGGCAGCCAAGGCGATCGTATCCAAGTGCCTTACTTCCGCCCGTGCGCGGGATGCCGCTCGTAAAGCACGCGACCTGGTCATTCGCAAGTCCGCATTGGAAAGCTTGACCCTGCCGGGCAAGCTGGCGGACTGCTCCGATCGTGACCCAACCAAGACGGAGTTGTACATCGTCGAAGGTGATTCGGCAGGCGGCTCGGCCAAACAAGGCCGTGACCGCCATTTTCAGGCCATTCTGCCGCTGCGCGGTAAGATCCTGAATACCGAGCGCGCCCGCCTGGACAAGATCCTTTCTAATAACGAGGTCAAGGCCCTGATTTCAGCCCTGGGTACCGGTATTGGCGATAACTTTGACCTCGCTGGCCTGCGCTATGGGCGGGTGATTATCATGACCGATGCAGATGTCGATGGCAGCCACATTCGCACGCTGCTGCTGACCTTTTTCTTCCGCTACATGCAGGCGTTGATCGAGGGTGGGCATATGTATATCGCCCAGCCGCCGCTTTATCGCATCGCCTATCGCAGTAACATCCAGTACGCCTATACGGACCCCGAAAAAGACCAGTTGATTAAAGAATTGGGTACGGGCGCAGAAAAAGCCAGCATCTCACGTTACAAAGGTCTGGGTGAGATGAACCCGACCCAATTGTGGGAGACCACTATGGACCCGGCCAACCGTACACTGCTTTCGGTCAGCATCGAGGACGCCGCAGCCGCCGACCGCACCTTCGATATGCTCATGGGCGAAGCCGTCCCGCCGCGCACCCGCTTTATCACCACCCACGCCAAGAGCGTGAGGAATCTGGATATTTAGTTTGGATTAAAGTAATATGTGTGTAATTTTTTGGCAGCAACGCTGCCAAAAAATTACACACATATTACTCCACTTTAAAAGAATTTTCGTCTGCGGCCACAGCCAGATCCAGTAGGGCGCCATTGACTTTGAGCCAGGCCCGCCGGGCGACGTAATCGGGCAGGATGGCGCGCACCTGAGCCCAAAAGGCCGGACCGTGATTGTGGACGCGGGTATGGGCCAGTTCGTGGACGACGACGTAGTCAATGATGGCCTGCGGCGCCATCACCAGCCGCCAGGTGAAGCTGATGGTGCCGGACGTACTGCACGAGCCCCAGCGGGTTCGCGCCGAGCTGATGCGCACTTTCTTGCAGGTCAGGCCGGTCAGTTGGCTGTAATACTGAAGACGCTTTTCGAATACCTCGCGGGCCTGGGCCCGGTACCAGGCTTCGAAGAGCGCGGCGGCTTCCTCGCTGGAGATCACGGGCAGGATGAATTTATCGGTCAACGTCAGGCGTTTACGCGGAGAGGGACTGAACTCGAGCGGATAGCTGTGGCCCAGGTAGAGGAAGGGTTCGCCTTCGCGGTAATGACGGGCAAGGCGAGAGGGGGTCTTTTGGCGGGCAATTTCCTGGTGTTTGCGGATCCAGCGGGTCTTGCGGCGGATAAATTCATCAATGTCGGCTTTGGCCATACGTAATGGCGCGCGCACTTCCAAAGCCCCATCCGGGCGGATGACCAGGGCGATCGTTTTGCGTTTTGAGCGTACCAGGTGGTCAATGGTGGGACGGTCGCTCACGGCTTTACCTGAGAATAGGCATGCTGAATGATTTGTTGGTCGGCATCGACCTGGTAGATTTTTATGGGGTCGAAGCTGGCTACCACCCGGGCGGTGTCCCATTCGAAAAAGACCGAATCTGGCCCGCGGTCTGCAACCACTTCCTGGAGGGTTTCCTTATTGGCTTCGTCGACGACCACGTAGGCCGAATCAAAGGGGATATCCCGCCGGAGCAACTCTTGCGGCAGGTTGTATTTGTAAAAGTAATACCACATGGGGGCATCATCGGGGGCGGTGATGACAACGACCTGGCCTTCTTGGAGGTGGTCGCGGATGTACAGGGCGGATTGTTCGATAGGATCGTAGCTCGTTTTTAGCCCGGGATAGGTGGCCAGCGTGTACTGGACGGCTCCGAACGCCATCCCGGCGATTGCAACCGCCAGGGCTACCCGTCCGAACCGGGGCGGAAGGTGGAAATACCCTCCGAACCAGGTGGCCAATCCGACCAGGCCGGCAGCCGACCAGGTGATCAGCAGCGGATAGAGCGAAAACCAGGTCCTGGCCCAGGGATTGGGACGTTGAACGACCAGGATAAGGGGGATAAACACCAGGCATGATTGAGAAAAAAGCCGTGGTCTGCAGGCTGTCTTCCCCAAAGGAAAAAAGCTGGCAAGCAGGCCGGTCAGGCCTAATGCGATGACCAGAGCGGAGGTTGCCTGGGTCCAATCGGCGCGGATTTCGACCAGGCGGGTCAACACGAATGAAAAATACCCTTCTTTGAAATTTGACCTTAAACAATACACTTACCTATGGTGTTCTCAAGAAAGGTTGACAGGTAGACAAAAAGACCCTCTTTGGTACAATTGGTGTCGCCAAACAGCCAAAATAACCGAGGAGGATCAAGATGGAGTATAGCACGCTGGAACCGTGGCAAGAGGAAAGTGCAACTGGGGTCGTGTATTCGTTAGGGAGCTTGTACGACCATTTTCAGCGACTGGGGGATCCACGCAAAGCGAAGGGCAAACTGTACAACCTGGTCACCTTGTTGGTATTGATCTTTCTAGCGAAATTGTGTGAGAAAGAGCGACCGGTGGAAATAGCCGATTGGGCGAAGAACCAGGCAGAAGAGTTGACACAGTTGTTGGGGTTGCAGCGAATTTGGATGCCACACCACAATACCTACCGACGCGTATTCCGGAATGTTATCAGCGAAGAGGAGTTTGAACGACTGATGGAAGAATACAATCGGTCGGATACAGATGAAAGTGGAGAAACATTGGCCATGGACGGCAAAGCCTTGCGAGGCACAAGCCAGTGGAGAACTTTGTGGTGAATATGTATTGAGTATTTATGCTGGCCAAACACAGCAATTCAAGGTTCAAGAAGTGGTCGGGAGCAAGGAAAACGAGATTGTAGCGGCTCCCAAAGCCTTGGAACGGGTCAATTTGTCCGGGAAAATCGTCACCGGAGACGCCATGCACACCCAACGGACCGTTTCTGAACAAATTCTCAAAGGCCAAGGGGATTATTTGTGGCCGGTCAAGGAGAACCAGCCCCATGTGTATCAAGCCATCCAAGATTTGTTTGCTCCCGATCACCCTAAACCTGGATTTGGCAAGATTGCAACCGATTTCCAGACTGCAAAGCAGGTTAGTTGTGGCCACGGTCGCCTGGAAATCCGTGCCATCCAAACCAGCGAAATGCTGAACGAATACCTGGATTGGCCGGGGTTGGGCCAGGTTTATCGCCTGGAACGCAAGTTCTTTTGGATGCGCCAAAGCCTAATCTACAGAAGTAGCTGTGAAGTTGAGTATGGCATTACCAGCCTATCTCGCAAGCAAGCTGCCCCTGATAAGGTTCTCCGCGTTCGTCGCCAACACTGGCAAATTGAAACGGAGTTGCATTATCGCCGCGATGTCACTTTTCATGAGGATGCTACCCGCATGACGATTGGTTCGGCTGGTAGAATTTTAGCGATTATTCACAATTTGGTTCTTGGGTTGCTCAAGCGGGCTGGCTTTTCCAATGCTGCCAAGGGCCGCCGCTGGTTCGAGTGCCACCTCTCTCAGGCTTTTGCCCTCCTTCTGGCTGATAATTCCCTTTCTTGAGAAAGCCATATCCACTTACCCCAATAATCTTTACCACCTCTTTTGATGGCGTTATAATTTCTGTTTTGGGAATATTTTGAATAATTTAATCTTTCTGGATTTCTTAAGCTACATTATATGTGTGGTACCATCCTCTTGATCTTACAATCGGATATGTTGGCAAGTAGAACATGAGTTTCGATATGTTGTGTCCACTTAAATCGTAAAAATGTCATTAAGCAGACTACAGGTTTAGATTGATCTTTCGTGCATAGGTTAAATTCCATGGATTCAGCTAGAACCATTTTCAACCCACTTGAACACTCGATCCTTTTCACCCAACCTGATCGGTTGGACATCACATCAGCCTGGATAGAGCACATCCCATTTGGTATGTTTATCGTTAACCTTCTAAAGCCAAATTTGTTGGTCGAGTTGGGCACTCACTCGGGCGTCTCATATTGTTGTTTCTGTCAGGCAGTAGGCGAGCTCGGATTAGCCACACGTTGTTATGCGGTTGATACCTGGGAAGGAGATGTGCAGGCTGGTTATTATGGTCAGGAAGTTTATCAAAACCTTCGAAAATATCATGACCCGAAATACGGCAGCTTTTCGACACTTTTACAAATGACTTTTGACGAGGCCACACAATATTTTTCACCTGGTTCCATTGATTTACTACATATTGATGGGTTGCATACTTACGATGCTGTGAAACATGATTTCGAAAACTGGCTGCCCAAATTGAGTTCGCATGCAATAGTGTTGTTTCATGATATTAATGTACGGGAGCATGATTATGGTGTGTGGCGATTCTGGGATGAAGTGAAGATTAAGTACCCTTCTATCGAGTTTTATCATGGGCATGGCTTAGGTGTGTTAGGAATCGGGAAGGAATTACCCCAACCGATTTTTGATCTTTTCTCCCTTTCAGATGAAGTCCTTCAACAAATGCGTACATTGTTTTATTCAGCTGGTTCTCGGTTATCTTTACTCGTTGAAAAGGACCACCAAAAAGAATATTTTTTGCATGAAATAAGCACCAAGGAAAGCTCTCTTCTGGCTCAACTAGATAAAGTAAAATCACGGGAGCAAGAATTTAGTCAACAATTATCGGAAGAAATCGCTCAACGAGACAATCAGATCCGAAATTTTCAGCAATTAGTGGCAGATAAAGACAAAGAAATTTCGGCTATTTTGAGCGAGAGCGAGATGAAAAAAAGACACGAAATTGAAACTTTACAAGTTGCAAGGGACCATGATTTCCAGATCGTTAATTCTCAATTGAATGAAATCATTCATAGTAATGTGTGGGCGTTTGCAACCCAGATGCAAAGAATCCGGTTGTTTTTCATACCACGTGGATCGCGGCGAGAAAAAGCTTTCAAATATGTTTTACGCAAAAGTCGTTCAACAATCCACCATTTACGCACATATGGTCTACATTCAACTGTTAGTCGGATTCACAAAGAATTCTCTTCCCAAGAGAATTCTACGATCGAAGCTCAACAGACACAACCTTTACTTCAATCTAATGGGGATGGTTTAACTATCTCTATTGATCCATCGGCGGATCCCTCCCTGATACAAACTCTACAAAAAGGAGAGAATCTGGAATCGATGGTAGCCAAGCGCTTCCCTTTGGCTGTTCCTTTGCAAGGATTCCATACGCCACATACTAGTTTACGTTTGAATTTGGTAACTGATAGTATTAATAGCGGAAGCTTATTTGGTGGGGTAGCTACATCAATGATTCTTGCAACGCTCCTTACTGAGCGATGGAATTGTGACTTAAGAATTATCACGCGAATTGAGGAGGCGAATAAAAAAAATTTTGGCCATATCTTGTCAGCAAATGGCATTCAATTTTCGAAAAATGTTGAGTTTATCTTTGCCAGTTGCTTTAATCCTATGTCAGAAATTCCTGTCGGCGATCAGGATGTATTCCTAACCACATCCTGGTGGACAACCCAGAGTGTAAAAGCCACATTTGGTGAGAAACGTATCATCTATCTCTTGCAGGAAGATGAACGTGCTTTTTACCCCTATGGAGATGATCGTTTAAAATGTTCTGACCTTTTGAAAAGTCCAGGAATACAATTTGTGATCAACACCAAGCTCTTGTATGACCATTTTGTAAGCGATGGTTTTAAAAATATCCAGGAAAATGGCCTATGGTTTGAACCATCCTGGAATAATGACACATTTTTTTATGAAAAAAGTGAACCGAATTACAAAAAGAACTTTTTCTTTTATGCCCGCCCGAATAATTTGAGGAATTTATTTTATTTAGGAATTGAGGTGATAAACCAGGCGGTATTACTAGGCATATTAAAACCGGAGGAGTGGGAGTTATACTTCGTCGGAAAGGACATCCCCTCCTTTAGCATCAACAACTTATTCGTACCGCATGTTTATCAGAACTTACCCTGGACAGAGTACGCTGCTCTGGTTCGCAAAGTAGATCTAGGCCTAAGCTTGATGTATACCCCGCATCCAAGTTATCCTCCCCTTGACTTGGCGGCGTCTGGAGCAGTTGTGGTGACCAATCGCTTTGGGATGAAACAAAACTTAGATCAATATTCGAAGAATATCATTTGTTGTGATCTGAACCGTGATCAGTTGGTTCAGGGGGTGGCTAGAGGGATTGAACTCTCTAATGACACAACGAAGCGGATAAAAAACTATCAAGAGAATAGGATATTGCGGGATTGGAGAGCCTCATTCGAGCATGTAATTAATCAGCTTGAACCCGGAGTAGATAATGTTTCTCATTGATACCCCGCCTTTCCCGTATCACGATCCCTGGGTGTCTTCATTCGAAGAAAGAATTAAGACATTGTCTCGTGGTGAGCAAAGGGTAGCTTATTTTTACGAAACTCCGGATAACAGCACTTTTCGATACCGTGTTTATAACATGATCCAGACACTTCAATCTGCAAAAAATGGTGTGTCTGCGGCATATTTTACCCAAAGGGAAATCGATGATTTGGATAAAGTTATCGATATTTCTGACGTACTGGTTATTTGTCGATCGCGGTATAACGATAAGCTAAACCACGCAATTACCAAAGCACGGAACAAAGGGAAAAAAGTCTTTTTCGACGTTGACGATCTCGTATTTAATACAGATTACATCCATTTGCTGTTGGATACACTGGATCAGGATCTCAACCATCCCAACGTCTGGGATTTTTGGGCTGCTTATACCGCGCGGTTGGGAATGACATTAAAGTTATGTGATGAAGCAATAACGACGAATCAGTATCTTGCAGCACAGATCCAAGCCTTTACAAAGAAAAATGTCTCTATTATTCCCAATTTTTTGAACCGTGAGCAGTTGAATTATTCAGAGAAGATATTTGAGGAGAAAAAAGCGAAAAATTTTGCCCGAAATGACCAAATTCACCTTGGATATTTTAGCGGCACGCCATCTCATAATAAAGATTTGGAAATCATTTCTGATTCACTGGTTAATTTGCTGGAATCTGATCCCAGGTTAGTTGTACGGATCGTCGGTTATATTGATATAAAGGGACCGTTGCAAAACTATCAATCCAGGATAGAAATGATTCCACTGCAAGACTTTATTAATTTACAAAGATATATAGGGGAAGTTGAAATCAACCTCGTCCCCTTACAAGATAATGAGTTTACCAATTGTAAATCGGAACTAAAATATTTTGAAGCTGGCATCGTTGGCACATTATCTATCGCCACACCCACGTATACGTTTATTAATGCTATTGATCCTCCAGCTAATGGATATTTAGCAAAATCACATGAGTGGTTTGCAGCAATCCAAAACTGTATTTATTCTTTACCAACATATTCGGAAATTGCTCAAGTAGCATATGACCGAAGCCTTGTTGAATATTCTTATGAAAATTTTGCCGAGAAATTAAACAATTCCCTATTTTCTATCCATGAAAATGATTCAAATATATATCCCAATGAGAATGTTCATCTCCGCTCAGATTGGGTCTCGGAAATTACTCCAGAATTATCTTTTAGGTATTCACTATCCACAGAGAAAAAAAACCGAAAACAAAAACTGCTTAGCAAGATTTCCCCCCTGACCGATGCGGGAATAGAAATAGGTCCTCTCGCAGATCCTGTCGTGACAAAAGATGAAAGCGGTGGCCTTATAAAATATGTCGACTATGCGCCGGCGGATGTGTTGAGAGAAATTTACAAAAATGATACTTATGTAAAAATTAAAAATATCGTAGACGTTGATTATATTTGGGGAAATAAAGAATTAATTGAATTAACTGATGGAAAACTTTTTGATTACGTAATTGCCTCGCACGTCATCGAACATGTTCCCGATATGTTAGGGTGGTTAAAAGAAATTTCCGAAATATTGATAGCGGGCGGAGTCCTTTCGCTTGCTATCCCGGATAAACGGTTTACTTTTGACTATTATCGAGAACTTAGTTCTCCTGGTGCGATTATCGAGGCATATTTCCGACATAATAGAGAACCTTCTCCTCAAGCAGTTTTTGATTACATTGCCCTTTCCCAAAAAATTGATGTAACATCTGCATGGCAAAAAAAAGTTGCTTCCGAAATGAAGATTAACGAAATGCTGTTAATACATGCTTTCAATATATCTAAACAGTCTTTTGATGAAGCGACCTATCATGATGCACATGTAAATGTATTTACTCCCATTTCCTTCCTAAACCTCATAGAGTTATTCTCTCGTTTAGATCTGTTGGACTTTGAAGTTGTCGATTTTTACGATACTAAATATAACACGATAGAATTTTTTGCTTCTTTGGAAAAGATACCAGAAAATATTCAAGGCAAAGACAAACTGGATATGCAATTATCAAACATCAATATATTCCGGAAATTATTAAATTAACCTAGGCGTATTTATGACAGAGATTTTCCATAGTTACTTTAAGATTAAAATTAAGTTGCCTGGCATTGCGACAATTTATATTGGCATATTAATTTGGTCAATAACAAAAGAATTTCACCATTCATTGTTGTATATTAATAATACTAACGTATTATTTACGCATTTACCTTTGGGTTTCTCAGGTACAGAATAAACGAGGAGATCTAAAATGACAATCGAGTACGTTACCTCTGACCACGACACTTTGGCTATCATTATTTCAAAAGATCATAACGAAGAAGGCCTGAAGTTTCTGACCCCCCCAGATTATTCGCAACAGTTAGCGTATATGCATCACCATACAGGCAAAATTATTAAACCCCATACCCACTTGCTTTCGCTCCGGAGTGTAGAATATACGCAAGAGGTATTAGTGATCAAACGAGGGAGCCTCCGGGTGGATTTTTATGATAACGAGAAGGGTTATATTAAGAGCCGAATACTTGAAGCCGGTGATATCATTCTGCTTGCTTTTGGGGGACATGGATTCGAGGTTTTAGAAGAAGTAGAGATGATCGAGATCAAGCAAGGACCTTATGGCGGTGAAGAGAATGATAAGGTTAAATTTGATCCAATTTCAAAGGACAAAATTGTATACGATTAACATTGGAGGGTTATATGCAAAAATTCATACCGGTTAATGAACCCGATTTATCTGGCAATGAAAAAAAATATTTAATGGAATGTATTGATACAGGTTGGATTTCTTCTGAAGGGCCGTTTATCAAGAAATTTGAAGATAACTTTTGTCAAAAGGTTGGCCGACGGTTTGGCATTGCTGTCTCAAACGGCACCGTAGCTTTGGAAATCGCTGTTAAGTCTCTTCGAATCGAGCCGGGCAGTGAAGTAATACTCCCTTCGTTTACAATTATTTCTTGTGCAGCGGCAATCATTCGTGCCGGTCTGATCCCTGTTTTGGTGGACGCTGATCCAAATACGTGGAATATGGCCCCGGCTTTGGTCGAAGAGAAAATTACCAATAAGACAAAAGCGATTATGGTTGTTCACATCTATGGATTGCCGACAGATATGGATGCCATAAACGAAATTGCTGATCGTTATAACCTACTTATTATTGAAGACGCTGCTGAGATGCACGGTCAAACCTATCGCGGTAAGCCTTGTGGCAGTTTTGGCAGCGTAAGTGGCTTTAGTTTTTATCCGAATAAACATGTTACGACTGGCGAAGGGGGGATGGTTGTAACGGATGATCCTGAGTTAGCGCAATACTGCCGCTCATTGCGTAATCTTTGCTTCCAAAAGCGTCGTTACATACATGAAGAATTGGGCTTTAATTTTCGCATGACTAATATGCAAGCAGCGTTAGGGGTAGCCCAGTTGGAACGGATGGACGATTTTATCATTCGTAAGCGCAAGATAGGTAAATTTTATACCCGGCAATTATCTTCGGTGGAAGGTTTACAAATCCCAATCACTGAAACTGATTATGCCCAGAATATATACTGGGTATACGGCATCGTCTTAGATGATTCAATCCCCTTTGACGCTGATGAAATGATTTCGCGCTTGTCAGAACGTGGGGTTGGTGCACGACCGTTTTTCTGGGGCATGCATGAGCAGCCTGTTTTCCGCAAGGCTGGCATGTTTCAGCATGATAGCTATCCTGTAACAGAAAAACTTTCTCGCAGGGGTTTCTATATCCCTAGCGGACTAGCACTCACCGAAGATCAACAATTAACTGTGGTCGAAGCGGTTAAAAGCTCTCTGATTGCCCGAGACCGCAGTTAATGGAGATCAACCCTCTAGACCAGTTAATTAGTATCCGACCATTTGATGAAACAAATGCAGATGAGGTGATTCGTATTCATCAAGATGTCTTGGAATATACATTCAACAGCTTAATTGGCAAAGAGCATTTGCGGTTTATTTATTCCTTGATGGCTCGAGGGGAGGGTTGTTACGTCGGGGTTGCATATTTCGAGAACCATCCCGTTGGTGTTGTAAGCGGCACCGTCCATCTCGACCAGACTAAGGCGCTACTCCGGCAATCTCTGACCGCGAAAGCGGCCTTAAGGATCGCCTTCGGAATTTGTAAACGGCCTTACTTATTAAGTGTATTAAAAAATGGCGATATAATTGCCCGGCCAATAGCCGTTGAGGATGAACCAGTCAATGCAATTTTGACCACAATTGCCGTCTCGAAATTGTGCCAGAGGCAAGGTGTCGGAAAGCATCTTGTATTTGCGCTGGAGAATTACTTTATTCAAAATAAGGTTAATTATTATCGATTGGACACTTTGATCGAAAACGATCAGGCACGCCAGTTTTATAAAGCGCTAGGCTTCAGAGAAATGGAATCTAGGGTTGACAGCGTCATTTTAACAAAAAGGATCACTTTATGAAGAATACATGGCAACCAGGTGTTTCAGTCATTATGCCCACCCTCAACGAAGCCGGGAACATCCAAGCGCTTATCCAATCCGTGATAAATGCTCTCAACAATAATGGAAAATATGATTTCGAAATTATTGTGGTGGATGATGATTCTCCCGATGGCACCTGGAAAATTGCCGCTCAGACCCCGAATGCAAATTCTGACATATTGCGTGTGATTAGGCGGGAAAAGGATCATGGTTTAACGGCTTCAATCTGTGAGGGTATTTCCGTGGCCAGGTTCGATACAGTGGTCTGGATGGACTGTGATTTCTCACATCCACCGGAAAAAATTCCTCAGCTACTTTACATGATCGATCAGGGCTTCGATATCGTTGTTAATTCCCGATATGTGGTTGGCGGTGGTGAGGACAGAATTGGTAAGGGCGGACCAATTCAACTAATTCTCAGTCGGATGTTGAACTGGGGAATCCGATTCCTTTTAAAGCCTTCATTTTCGGACTATACCAGCGGTTTTGTGGCTGTCCGTCGCCAGGTCTTCGACAGAATAACCTTGAACGGTGATTATGGAGAATACTTCATCGGTTTTATTTATCGAGCGATCCGGTTGGGCTTTCGAGTATGTGAACTTCCATACACAGCACAGCCACGACGAAGTGGCGAATCAAAAACGGGGACAACGCTCTCTCAGTATCTGAAGCGGGGATGGAAGTATTTGATTATGGTCGTGCAGATTCGATTGTTTTGGGATAAGGTTTCCTAATGCATCGTGGAATCACAAGAAAGTCCATTAACATTATCTTACCAATTTTGTTAGTTTTGATTAGTCTGATCCCTGTAATCAGATTGATAAAAATTATTTTAACCACTGGAATGAATAATCTATCCAATGACTATCGGGCATTTACACCGGTAGTTATTAATTATCTCAATAATGGATTTCATCTAAGCAATTTGGGCAATGCCTGTTTCAGAGATCAATGCGAACCCCTAACATTTATGGTGATGACCTTCATTGCCAAGTTCTTTTCGTGGAATGTATATGCCGAGATGATGTTTTCTATCATCATTACGTCAATCTCGGTCTTGATAATTTATTTTTTATTTGCGGGAATTTCTTTTTCTAAAAATAAAATTTGGTTGTTGGTTATTCTTTCCGGGATAGGGTTTTCTTTTACACAAATAGCTTCATTCACTTTTGGTCAGGCATCAATCTATCCAGCGACAACCTTATTTGGCCTGACAATCTGCCTGGTAGGTTATAAATTTTTTCCGGGTTCATACAAAGGGTTAGCTCTTTTAATAATTGGTATGATCATCGCTGCTTGGTCTTATGGCGCTGGATTGATCGTGATTCCTTTGGCTTTTCTTGCTTTGTTGCTTCATTTTCGAAAGAAACTATTTGTGGGAATTTGGTTCATAGGTTTTTGCGCCGTTTGTGTTCCCTATTTAGAATATTTCCAATATATTCAGACAGGTGGAAAGGCAGAAGCGCTTCCTTTTAATTTCTTTAACTATAAATTTGTTATTCATCTATTAGGGATGTTTTTTTCCAATGGAATTGGACTAACTCCAAACGAGGTTGTCCAACTGTTTAAATCTCATCAAACTTTAACTGGTTTAGCTGGCTTAACTCTGTTTATCGTATGTATTATTCTTTTATTTAAATTGTTCCGGTTTCGATTTATCATCGACTACTTTCCTCAACTTTGCTTGGCTCTTTTTGGACTAGGCTCTATTTGGCAGATAAGTATTGTTCGAACTTCTATTGCATCCTGGTATATAGTTGATGGAGCACCGTTCTGGATAGGATTATCCGGACTGGTTTTTTCAATCGCATTTCTCCAAACTGCCGATAAAAAGATTTTTCTGATTCTAAAATATGGAACCGTAATTATATATTTCTTGTCAATAACGGTTTTTTGGATAAATACTAATCTCTCTTACGAGGATAAGATTTTTCACCTTCTTTCGCGTAGTCCAGCCTCGGCTGCTTGTCTGCAATATTACCAGACAGCGCCAACCTATTGCGAAGGCAGTGTTTTCCAATGGGGGGTCGGTAACAACGGTTTTCTCACAAGTCTGGCATCTCCTCTAGAGCAGTACGACCTTTCTGTATTTGGTCCTTACCAGGAAAAAACTCTTCAGGGCGAGTATGTTTTTGAAGATCGGGTAAAAACAGATGCTCTGCCTACTGATATTACCTGGTGGACTGGTTTGGATGGAGCAATGTCCCAATGGTCGGATTATAAACACTTGGATGTTTTGATCCCGGCACCACATACGGTCAGTTGGACGGTTGAGATTCCAGAGCAGCTAATTTCAGCGGATCTAAAAACTGCTGTCGGGATTAATTATCAAGCGGGTGTTTCCTCAGCCACAGAAAATAAAGTTACTTTTACCATCCGACTGACCTCAAGTGACAATCAGCAGGTTGTATTCGAAAAAACGCTGCAACCCGACTCGCATACATGGACCCCGGTAAATATCCCATTATCTGCCTATGCTGGCCAACAAATCATAATTGATTTCGAGACCAAAGGTGATGAAAATGGTGCGGGTGCTTGGGCGATGTTCCAATTTCCACACATTGATTTGCATGTTAATCCAACGCCCATTCAATCAGAATCGTTGGTAATTGCTCCTGATAACACAGATCTGGCAGAAAGTGCTTCTGCTGTCCAGGATTCGGAATCAGTAAATCTTTTCACAAATCCTTATGTTCTTTCCGGCACGAATGCCACTCAGTCAAAAGCTGATCCGTCGGAATGGACTATTGGTTCTAACCCTGCTTTTAAGTTAAATTTATCCAACAGCGCATGCTTACCCGCATATTCGGATTTTCTTATTTCTCTTGCAGTTGAACCTGAGTTGAGCCCCAGATCTCTGTTTATTATTTTTACACTCGACAATGGACAGGTAACCGGATTTAATCTTCCACTGTTGGCAGATGGTGAAGAACATACTTATACTTACCCACTGCGACTCCTAAACTTGTCCCCAGGTATTCATGTTACTGGTATCGAAATTCGGATATCCAACGATGGACCAGAAACTTATTCTTTGCAATTCAAACGTATTGAATTTATTCAGGCTGACAATCAAGCCAATTGGCCATATGCTTGTGGATATCCCTTGTCCGGTATTCCCCCCCAGACAGTGACTGCGAATATTGTCGCTGGTGACAAGGTTAGCCAAAGCTTTCTCTCAGAGTGCCAAGGAGACATTGATCAGATAGGTCTCTTCTTCGGTACTTTTGGCCGTAAGGATACACCTCCGATTACAATTCAAATCCTGGATCAATTTGGAAAAACACTAGATACTACTCAATTATCTACTTTGAATATGGCAGATAATCAGCTACATTATTTTAAGATACCACCGTTAGAGGTATCGATTGATCAATCTCTAAAAATAGTTATTTCTGCTCCTCAGGGCACTCAAAATAATGCCTTTGTGTTGTATTATAGTAAAGATGATAAATATCCAGATGGAATAATGCAGATTAACAATCAACTCCAATCAGGCGATTTAGTCTTTCGCTATTCCTGTGAGCAAAATTAATTCCTTTGAATCACGCAAAACTTGTTGAATCAATATTGAACCCGTTTTTCAAACCTATGACTTTATTCGATTCTACGGTCGCTTCAGGTTTAAATCGATTGTTATAAATGAGTCCACTGAAAAAATGGAGTACTAATAGCCCAAGCCTGAAAAAGCAGGCTGGACAGGGAGCCAACGGAATAAGGCAAGAAGCCAATGGGGAAGCAAAAAAGAATCCTGACAGGTTGGTTGAGCGGTTTTAATCAGGTTTTCTTGCGTTTTTTTGGCTTCCTCTTGCATCAATTCCAGGCGGTAACGATGGATCCGGCGGAGATTGGTCATAGCAGCCGAGGCTATAATCAGGCAAGCCGTGCGAAACCGACCGCGCACAGGCAGTTTGCTCCCCGGGAAGGGATGTTTGAGCGAACGCACTGTGGCCTCCACGGCTGAACGCAGATTGCGCTTGGCAGCTTTCTCGGCCTGGTGTCGGTGCTGCCTGCGTGCCCAGTTCACATCCTGCTGGGTAAAGCTGAGGGTGAAACACGGTTTGTGTTTGGAGGGCTTGGCCCGGCAGCGACCGGCAGTTGCAAAAGAACAGGTCTGACAGCATTGCGGATCGAAATCAGCTATATAGCCAGTCGTTCGACCAGCTTCAACTTCAATCGTTTGCCCATTGGGGCAGGTCATGTGGGTCGGTTTCCAATGCTCATCTTGGCAAATTTCGAAATCATCCAGGTTGAACTTATCTGCGGCAGACGTTGCGCCGCGAATGGCACTCTGGATCTGTTCAACTTGGGCTTGTTGGCATGCCGTATCGGCGGCCGGACTGCCAAAGCCACCATCGGTGTACATCTTTGTCAAAGGCATACGTTCCTGAATTTGTGGAAGAGCATTGACGAACAGATCGGCATCGTCCACATTGTTAGGCGCCACCTCCGTATAGGTGATTAACTGCAACGGGTTGTTCGGATCACAGGTTTCACTCACTGCAGCAATATAGCCTTTGTATTCTTCCCCGCGCTTGCGTCGAAAGGTGGCTTCCAGGTCATCGACGGATTGCAGCGACCCGACACTCAGTTCCTCATGGGCCTTGGGCTGCACGGCTTGCTCTTCAACCTGGAAATTATCGCGAAAGAAATGCGCCAACACCTGGTAGGCCGTTTCTGCCTGGTGCTCGCTCTTCAATTCTGCCAACAGTGCGTAGATGTGTTGCCCAACTTTAATGTGATTCAAACTTCACGGTACATTTTTTCGTCCGCAGCCACGCCCAAATCTAGCAGGGCGCCATTGACTTTGAGCCAGGCCCGCCGGGCGGCGTAATCAGGCAGGATGGCGCGCACCTGGGCCCAGAAGTCCGGGCCATGGTTGTGAACGTGGGTATGGGCCAGTTCGTGGACGACGACGTAGTCGATGATGGCCTGCGGCGCCATCACCAGCCGCCAGGTGAAGCTGATGGTGCCGGACGTACTGCACGAGCCCCAGCGGGTTCTCGCCGAGCTGATGCGCACTTTTTTGCAGGTCAAGCCGGTCAGTTGGCTGTAATATTGAAGGCGCTTTTCGAATACTTCGCGGGCCTGGGCCCGGTACCAGGCTTCGAAGAGCGCGGCGGCTTCCTCGCTGGAGATCACGGGCAGGATGAATTTATCGGTCAACGTCAGGCGTTTACGCGGAGAGGGACTGAACTCGAGCGGATAGCTGTGGCCCAGGTAGAGGAAGGGTTCGCCTTCGCGGTAATGACGGGCAAGGCGAGAGGGGGTCTTTTGGCGGGCAATTTCCTGGTGTTTGCGGATCCAGCGGGTCTTGCGGCGGATAAATTCATCGATGTCGGCTTTGGCCATACGTAATGGCGCGCGCACTTCCAAAGCCCCATCCGGGCGGATGACCAGGGCGATCGTTTTGCGTTTTGAGCGTACCAGGTGGTCAATGGTGGGACGGTCGCTCACGGCTTTACCTGAGAATAGGCATGCTGAATGATTTGTTGGTCGGCATCGACCTGGTAGATTTTTATGGGGTCGAAGCTGGCTACCACCCGGGCGGTGTCCCATTCGAAAAAGACCGAATCTGGCCCGCGGTCAGCAACCACTTCCTGGAGGGTTTCCTTATTGGCTTCGTCGACGACCACGTAGGCCGAATCAAAGGGGATATCCCGCCGGAGCGACTCTTGCGGCAGGTTGTATTTGTAAAAGTAATACCACATGGGGGCATCATCGGGGGCGGTGATGACAACGACCTGGCCTTCTTGGAGGTGGTCGCGGATGTATAGGGCGGATTGTTCGATAGGATCGTAGCTCGTTTTTAGCCCGGGATAGGTGGCCAGCGTGTACTGGACGGCTCCGAACGCCATCCCGGCGATTGCAACCGCCAGGGCTACCCGGCCGAACCGGGGCGGAAGGTGGAAATACCCTCCGAACCAGGTGGCCAATCCGACCAGGCCGGCAGCCGACCAGGTGATCAGCAGCGGATAGAGCGAAAACCAGGTCCTGGCCCAGGGATTGGGACGTTGAACGACCAGGATAAGGGGGATAAACACCAGGCATGATTGAGAAAAAAGCCGTGGTCTGCCGGCTGTCTTCCCCAAAGGAAAAAAGCTGGCAAGCAGGCCGGTCAGGCCTAATGCGATGACCAGAGCGGAGGTTGCCTGGCTCCAATCGGCGCGGATTTCGACCAGGCGGGTCAACAAGGTGGGGATAAAATCGTGCCAGCTCAACGCGGCTACCCAGGGGTTGTCAAATAGCGCATTGAATCCCGAATAGGTGATCACCGGCAGGTAGAGCAGGCCGGTCAGCGCCAGGGATGCTAATCCGGATAACAAAATCGCGAAAAAGAATCCGCTGCGGGTATACCCGTCTGGCTGTTTGCCGAAAAGCCAGACCAGCCCCAGCCAGGTGTATACCAGCCCGAACGCGTAGAAGAAAACCGGCACGCTGTAGAAACCCAGCGAGCAGACCACTGCCAGGATAATCCACAGAAAGCGGTTGTTCTTACGGGTTAGTTCAGCAGCCAGGAGAAACGCGGTTAAGGTAAACAGCGCCACCAGGGTGTAACCACGGGATGCACTCGCATAGGCAGTCACGACCGGGGAAGCAGCGATAGCTGCGCCGGCTAACAAAGCGGCCCATTGTCCATACCAGCGCCGGGCAAGCAAATAACCAGCCGGAGCCATCAAAACCCCGGCCAGGAAGGATGGCAGGCGGATCGACCAATCGCGGATGCCAAAGATGAGGTAAGAAAAATGCACCAGCAGAGTATTGAGAATGTGGTTATTGGGGTAATGGTAGTCGCGCAGGCCGATCGATAGAGGCTTGATACCAAATATCGTAAAGGAATAGGCTTCATCATGGCCGATGGGCATATGCAGGAACCACAAATGAGCCAGAAAGGCCAATAGGGTCACTCCAACGAGCGAAAGAAGGACTGTTCGCCGGCTGATTAACTGCCGGAACCCAACCAAGGCGCTTTTGACGTCGACGGGAAGCCGGTGAAAATAGGTCCGGACGAACCCCGGCAGCCCGGTAAGCCATTCCCGGGCCTGGCGGGGGAAGGTGGCAAGGAGCGCACCAATCCCCAGCGCCAGCGCTCCGGCGAGGATGGCGACCAGATGCAGGCGTTGATACCAGGAGGTTGTAAAAGCCTGCATGTTCCTATCTGGCGAGAAGAGATTGGCCAGATTGTGGGCGTGAGGATAATCCAGCGCGGCCAGCCAAACCAGGAAAGCCCCGGCGGCCAGGCACAGGATCAACAGGATAGCCCAAGCGGTTTTAGCGCTGTTTTTGGGCGTGCGAAGAGCCGGATCGGGTGTGGGGTTCATCGAAAAATTCCACTAAAGTTGGATCAGGCTTCGCTGCGCCGTATCTGGACGACGTCGAAATCACGGGCAACGACAGCAGTTTCAAAGACCGATTGTGCTTCGGCCAGGATATCTTTTTCACGGTAGCGCCGGGAGAGATGGGTGAGGATCAGTTGTTGCACGCCGGCTTCTTTGGCCAGTGTGGCCGACCGTTTGGCGGTCATATGGCCGAAAGCACGGGCCATGTCGCTTTCCTCCTCCAGATAAGTCGCCTCGATCACCAGGCCGTCGGCGCCACGGCAGGCTTCCATCAAGCTGGCCGTATCGCCGGTATCGCCCACAACCACCAGGCGGGTGCCCGGTCGATATTCTCCCAGAACCATTTCCGGTGAAATTTCACGTCCATCCGCCAAATTTACCGGGTGACCATCTACCAGAGCCTTGCGTAAAGGCCCATTGGGTATTCCCAGGGCCTCGGCTTTTTCGGGCAGGAATGGACGGCGTCCTTTTTCTTCGAACACGTAGCCGTAATTATCCGGCCCGCGGTGGAGAACCGGGATGGCCGTGACGGTAAAGTCGTTCTCGTTGATAATTTGGCCGGGCTGCACTTCGATCAGCTTCATGTCCATCGGCGCTTCGGCGCCTCGCAGCACCACTTGAAAGAGCAGATCTCGGATCCGCTCCAGCGCCCCTCGCCCGCCGTAAATTTCGAGTCCCTCGATCGTTTCCCAACGCATAAACGTGGAAAGCAAGCCGGCCAGGCCAAGGATGTGGTCCAAATGGCCGTGGGTGATCAGGATGCGGTTCATGTGTTTGAAACCGATCCCGGATTGTAAAATCTGGCGCTGCGTACCTTCGCCGCAGTCCACCAAAAAACGATATTCGTCGTGTTTAACTACCAAAGCCGGCAAACTCCGCCGGATAGACGGCGCAGATGCCGATGTTCCGAGGAAAACGATTTCAAACAATGTGGATGGGAATCCTTTCGGATAGTGTGCCTAATTTTACCCTAACTTCAGTGGCCTAACAAAAGGGAATGTCCACAGTTGATGGGAGGCGTTCCTCAACCTGAATGGGCAGTCACAAAATTACTTGCCATTTTTAAAATTTGGTTTCTGCTCAAGCCGGTCCGGAAATTAGGGGTGTTTTTATTGTTTTTCGCGAGCTTTGCTCGCGAAAAACAATAAAAACACCCCTCACTTTTGTGGTAGCTGAGTGGTTACGAAATTCGGGTAAATACGGTGGGGCGACTTCGCGACCCCACCGTATATACCCAATCTAATCGTTGAAAAACGACTTTTTCATCACTCACAGATCAAAAAACCTTGCATACACGATAATTAGTATTATAATTATCATAATAATTCAACAGGACTTAATGATGAAAACTTTTACCTGCATCTGTACCCGGCGGACTCAATGACCGCCCTACGCTAATTCGGTTTATAACCCATCCGGTTGGATGGATGGTTTGATCGAGCGGTAGCGGTCTCTTTTGTTAAGAGTGCCCCCCGCTCGTTTTATTTAAATTCTCCCTGGCATTGGGGATGGGGCAAACCCAAGAAGAACGATTTGGAGTTGCCCAGCCTTTCGAAATAAGATTTCTTGCATGGTTCCCGCTGGCGAAAATCGTGAGAATGCTTAGATCGCCCATAATCCCTGGTGAACCAGGCTTATCTCCTACAGGAGTTGAACTGATGTCTGAATTGCAATCTGTTGATCATTCTGCGATCCGTACAAACCAGGCGGTGATTATCTTGGGGCTGGCCCTGGCTTTCATCTTTAACCTGCACTGGCTGGTGGCAGGAGTAGGTTTATTCATGCTGGCCGGGACTGCGCTGGGAAAGCCCGGTTTCGTATGGATCTATAAATATGTTTTGCGCCCGCTGCATCTCGTCCGCGCGGATGTGATTCAGGATAATCCTGAGCCGCATCGCTTTGCCCAGGGCTTTGGCGGGGTAGTGCTGGCAATTTCGACGCTGTTTCTTTTATCAGGTGCGGTCATCGCCGGATGGGCCTTTACCTGGCTGGTCATTTTCCTGGCGGCATTGAACCTGTTTGTGGGGTTTTGCGCCGGCTGCGCGGTTTATTACTGGCTCCATCGCTTGAATGTGCCCGGATTCCACAAGGCACCGCCGCCCAACACCTTCCCAGGTTTACGACCCCGGTGAGGAAACCAGCATGAACCCGGTTTATCTTTATCGGTTTTTGGCCTTTCTGGTGCTATTTTCCGGCGGTATTGGGCTATATCTTTTCGCCAACCGGATTATTTTGCACAAGGTAAAGGAATCGGCGCGCAGCTTACCCCTGCAGAAACACCACAAGCCGGCCATTCTCTATTTCACCACTCCGGACTGCGTCCCTTGCCGGACCATGCAGCGGCCTGCCATCGAGAGCATTAAACATCTTTATGGCGACCGGCTGGAGGTGATCGAAATCGACGCTTACCAGCAACCTGATATGGTGCGCGATTGGCGTGTTTTGAGCGTGCCGACGACGTTCATTCTGGATGAAAACGGCAGCCCGGTGCACGTCAACCACGGCGTCACCCGTACCGAAGAGTTGGTCCACCAGCTCACCAAAGCCGGCCTGAGCAGCGCAGAAACACCTGGGGGTTAATCGCTGGGACGGTTTACGTTTGTATGCGGGAGCATTGCTCCCGCATACACATTCTCAACCTGATTTGTCAGGTTAGTTGACCTGGGAAGCGGCTAACAGGGTGGAGCGGCGGCTGGCGTACACGCTTTCCAACGAGAACAGGATCAGGGCCAGCCAGATTACACTGAACCCAACCGCATTGGTGGCGGTAAAGGCCTCGCCGTAAAGAAATACACCGATGGCGAATTGCAAGGTCGGCGCAATGTACTGCAGCAATCCCAGCACCACCAGGGGTACATCGTGGGCGCCGACCGCAAATAGTAGCAATGGAATGGCAGTGACTACCCCGCTCAGGATGAGCAGGAAGGTCACCAGGGCGCCGGCATGGCCTAATGCACCCTGTCCCTGGGCGCCAACGACGATCAGGTAAATCGCGGCCGGGAGGAAGATCATGGCCGTCTCTACCGTGACGCCTTGAAGAGAACTGAACGGGGCGATTTTCTTCATCAGTCCATACAAGCCAAACGAAAAGGCCAACACCAGGGCGATCCAGGGCAGCGAGCCGTATACGACCGTCAGGTAGACCACTCCGGCCGTGGCCAGGCCGACCGGGATCCATTGCAGCGGACGAAGTCGCTCGTGCAGAAACAACAATCCCAGCATCACGCTGACCAACGGGTTGATGAAATATCCCAGGCTGGCTTCGACGATATGGCCGGCATTGACCGACCAGACGTAAGTGAGCCAGTTGACTCCTAACAATAGCCCGGCGGCCAGGTAGATCAGGCCGGTCCGCAGAGTCATGGCTTTCAACAATTTCCTGGTTTCACCCCGGAAAAGTAATACCCCGGCTACGAAGAAGAAAGACCACACCACCCGGTTGGTCATAATTTGAAAAGCCGGGACGACATTTAGCCATTTGAAATAGACCGGGAAAAATCCCCAAATAAAATATGCCAGGATGGTAGCGATAATGCCTTTTTTCATGAAATACGTGTCTCTAAAAGAAAAGAATTTGTATAAATTTGGGTTTGTACTGGTAACCCCCGAAATCGAGATGTTTGCGAGGGCTTCGTCCCCGCAAACATCTCGATTTCGGGGTCTTATCCGTTATGCCGATCCGTCAAAGCATGTCAAAAAAATAAATTCTTAGTAAAACCCTATCGAAGGATCGATTTCGTGAGCATAGGCATCGATCCCCCCGGACAGGTTGAAAGTGTTCTGCCATCCCTGGCTGCGCAGCCAATCGGTCACCATTGCGCTGCGTTCGCCCATGTGACACATCACCACCACCCGGGCAGATGGTTCCCGGGCTTCGGCAGGTAAGGCTTCCAATCCTTTGTGCTCCAGTTCGGAAAGCGGGACAAAATGAACCTGTGGAAGGCGTAAAGCTGCCCAGGAAAATTCCATCGGTTCGCGAACATCCAGAACCAGGATGGGCTGGCCGTCTTTCAGCCAGGTTTTCAGTTCGGAGGGACTGATCTCAGTGATTTGAAAATCATCGTTCATCGGGTTACCAGTAAAGGCCAAAGGGAGGATCCCTGCGATTATTTTTTGTTGCGGGCTTGCAGGGTCAGGTAGAGCGCGATCGAGCCGGCGACGGCAGCGTTGAGCGATTCAATTTGCCCGTTCATAGGCAGGCGGACTAACAGATCACATTTCTGGCGGATCAATTGGCGCATGCCCTCACCCTCGTTTCCGACGACCAGCGCCAGGGGTACATCCAGGGGGGCGTATTCGATCGGCTTTGACCCAGGCCCGCCGTCCAGCCCAACGATCCAGAAGCCTTCTTTTTTAAGCGTTTCCATGGCCTGGGCGAGATTCATCTGAGCCAGGCGCAGGTGCTCGGTCGCGCCGGCCGAGGCGTGTACGACTGCCGGGGTCACTTCCGCCGACCTTCGCAGCGGGATGATCACGCCATCCACGCCGGCAGCTTCGGCTGTTCGTAATAAAGTGCCCAAATTCTGCGGATTTTGCAACATATCCAGGAGCAGCACCAGGGGAGCATGGTCTGAATGGGTGGTCTTTTCCAGGATTTTGCTTATATCGCTGTAGGAATATCCGTTAACTTCGACGGCAACTCCCTGGTGACCTTCACCTAACTCGTCCAACTTCTGGCGAGGGACACGTTCGAGCGGGATGTGGCGTTTGCTGACCTGGGTCAGGATGTCGCTCAAACGACCTTTCTCTTCGACTCCGCTGGCAATAATCAAACGAAAAACTTGCCGGCGGCGAGCTTGCAATACTTCGTAAACCGGGTTGCGTCCGATAATCCATTCGCGCATTAGTGTTCGTTTTCCGGTCTGGCGAAGATCATCCGTCCGGCGGCGGTTTGTAAAACTTTGGTGACGGTGACCATTAATTCATCTCCCATAAATTCTTTACCACTCTCGACGACCACCATAGTGCCGTCGTCCATATAACCCACACCCTGGCCCAACTCTTTGCCTTCCTGGATGACCCGAATGAACAGGTTTTCACCCGGCAGCAGCACCGATTTGACGGCGTTGGCCAGCTCGTTGACATTGAGAATAGTGACCCCCTGCAGCTCGGCGATACGGTTCAAATTGTAATCGTTGGTCAGGATCGGGCAGCGCAGTTGGCGGGCCAGGATGACCAGTTTGTCATCCACGTCGCGGACGCCTTCTACGTCGATATCGTTAATCCGCACCGGAATAGTTGGCTCTTTTTGCAATTGAGACAGCACTTCCATTCCACGGCGGCCACGCTGGCGCCGCAGGCTGTCCGGTGAATCGGCGATGTATTGTAATTCATTAAGGACGAAATGCGGGATCAGTAAGGAGCCCGGCAGGAAACCTGTGCGGGCGATGTCGGCGATGCGTCCATCGATGATCACGCTGGTGTCGAGCAGAATGGTGCGTGATTCGGCCCAACCTGCCCCGCTTTCACTCTGACCGTCCGCCTGGTTGGCAGACTGGTTTTTGGAGAAAACGCCGAAGATGGAGAACATATCGTTTTGACGCATCACGAAAACCGACACGCCCAGGTAGCCAAATAGTATCACGCCCATGAAGGGAAAAATTTCACCAAAAGGCGAGGGCAGGCGTGAAAGCGGAAAGGCTAACAGAACGGCGATAATCAAACCGGCGATCAGTCCGATCAGGGCCGCAAATAATGTTTGGGCAGAGATGCGCGTCAACGTTGAGCGGATCGCGCGAATAGGGCGGGTGGTTAAGAACGGAGTAAGGATCAGACCGGTCAGGGCGCCGACCAGGCCGATCGTAAAGGCATATTGCTCGACACTGAATGTATTTGCGTCTGGAGTGATGTTGGCCAGATGGCCCAGATCAGCCCCCCACACGACACCGACCACACAAAATACGACCATTCCGATAAGGCGGACGATGGTATCAATGCTCATAATAGCTCCTTGAAAAAATAATGAAAATGAATGAGGTCTTTGGAAATTGCCGTGATTGGGCAGAGGCGCAGGTGTTATTTTTTACCCCATACGCGTCCTTCCCTTACCACACGGATTTCTCAAAGAAATAAAAAGAATTTGTTAAGGTGCGGGATGATGAAAATAAAAAAAAGATAACTACCCAACCCGCCGACTCACAACTCCTGGTTTGAGGTGTCGGCGGGTGGAGAGCACCTACCGACACCTCAAACCAGGCTTTATTTAGCCTGTCTTGAGCAGTTTTGAAAATAAAATGAACAAAGTTAATCATAGCATCAGAGTTAATCAAAGTCAATCAATGGGAGGTTGACGCCGGTAAACAGCCGTGATAAAATCCATCCGGTTTAGCGCCCCCATTGTCTAGCGGCCCAGGACGTGGCCCTCTCAAGGCCAAAACAGCGGTTCGAATCCGCTTGGGGGCACAAAGATAGCAGATAGCGATTAGCAATGGCCCTCTCACACCGTCGAGGTGTCATGAAGGCCAAAACAGCGGTTCGAATCCGCTTGGGGGCACAAGATAGCAGATAGCGATTAGCAATGGCCCTCTCACACCGTCGAGGTGTCATGAAGGCCAAAACAGCGGTTCGAATCCGCTTGGGGGCACAAGATAGCTGTTAGTGTGTAGCTTTTAGCGATTAGCTTTTTTACTAATGGCTAAGGGCTAATTGCTAACAGCTTTTTCCTATAAAGGGTAATTTTCATCAATAGCATTATTTTATATAATTAACCTATGGTCGATTACCAACCTCGGCAAAAGCGGTCTAGTATATACCTACGACGAAGCCACGGCAGCCGAAATTGTCACTGCCGTACTAAATGCATATATCGGTGAATTCATTGTGGTTCGTAACAAATTGGATGAATTGAGGCGGGAGGAACAGGAATGAATTATGGCCTGTCTGAAAGCACCATTCGGAAAATTCGTACGGTCCTTAAAGAGCACCCGTATGTGGATCAAGCTATTCAATATGGATCACGCGCCAAAGACAACTATCGGAATGGCTCGGATATTGAGCTTACCTTACGTGGCGGTTCAGGGTTAACCTTAATGAATTGTGTAGAATTCTCGATGATATCGATGATTTATTCTTGCCGTATACGCTTGGTCTGTCTATTTATCACGAAATCCGGGACCCGAATGTGGTCGAGCATATTCAAAGAGTGGAGGTCCTATTTTACGAGCGGGCAGTGACAACATAAAAGCGTCTATTGATTAGTTAGGTTTCAAGATAACTGCTCGCCGTTTTCCTATTTGAAATTGCTCAACGCTTTGAAAACCTTTATGGGATACCTTTTGCTGTTTGTCGGCAACGATTGCCACAATGCTTGATGTGGAAAGGATTTCAACAAGCGCATTCAGCATTAACCCGAGCGGGTCCAATTCCTCGTTGGAATTCAAACCGAGCCAATGGGAGTGTTGCCCATACGGAACGTCAGTAAAAACAATATCCACTGATTTGGTTTTTACATTTTTGATAATCGTTTTGCTGTCTGTGGCACTTGCCTGAAACACCTTTGTAGTTAGCGGATGTTCTTGCTCTAAAGCAGAAATTCTGTCTTTTAAAATATACCCACTGGCTAAAGCGTCTTTGTGAGAATCTTTATGGTACATCTCGAACATTTTAGAGATTTCGCTGATGCGTTTATCCAAACCAGCGACACCAAGCAACCCGAGATTCTGGCTTGCCAAAGTGATTGCTTTTTCATCTATGTCCGAGCCAATGACTTCTCGAACATGCTCTCTGTGTAAATAAGCCAGTACACTGAGGTGATAGGCTGCGCCGCAACAGGGGTCGTATAGGGTACATGGCGTTGAATTATTGTAGACAATTTTTCGATTTGCCAGACAACGTTGGAATATTTCACTCGCCAGCCGGATAGGAAAAGCAGGATGTCCTGACATACTATAAAAAACTCGCCCGCTAGCAAGATCTGAGTAGTCCAGTTTTTCTTTTACAAATTTAAATTGCACAAGTTTTTAGCGATTCCTCAATAGGATAGCCTGCCCAACTATTAATTATTCGGAATCGTGATATGGCGCCATTAAACCACATGGTCTGCTGAAAAAAGGGCCTTATGGTTTCCCCGAGATACGCCTGTAGCAGGCATATCTCGGGGAAACATCCGTACTAAGCGATGGAACTTACTCGGGTTGGTATCTTTGATAGATGACACCGGTTGGCAGTGGGATTGCTTCAATCAGCTTCAATGGAATTCGCTTCCCATCCGGAAACAGGCGCTTTCCCATACCAAGCACCAGCGGGTATACATGCAGCATATACTCATCTATCAGGTCGTTTTCGATCAGGCTGCGCAGTAGAACGCTGCTCCCATCCAAAATGATGTTCTTTCCAGGTTGGTTTTTCAACTTGCGTACTTCTTCGACCGCATCGCCGCGGATGATGAATGAATCCGACCAGGTTTCGACCGACTGCAAGGTATTGGAAACCACATACTTTTTCATCCCCACAAAGGGGTCCTGGTCGGGATGAGGCCCGAATGCTTTCCCGTGGCCCTGCCAGGTTTTCCTCCCCAGCAGCAGCGAGTTGGCTTGCGCAAACGCCTGGCCAAAATGGGCGCCAATGTCATCATGCCAGTAAGGCATCGACCAGCCGCCGTAGGGAAAGCCCGCGTCGACATCCTCCACAGCATCGCCTGGCGCTTGAATCACGCCATCCAACGTAATAAATTGGTGAACAATCAATTTTCTCATCGGAAATTCCTCTTGGATATTGTTTGTCCTATTATATTTTTACGGGGAGTTCTCGTCTTGGAAAAAAACGCCACTGTGAAGATTGGCTTGATTGGCGATCTCAACCGGGGTTTGCCCATAGAAACGTCTCAGGGAGTTGGTTAAATGGGATTGGTCGAAATATCCTGACTCGTTGGCAGCATCTGCGATCGGCATGCCCCCTTTCAGGAGCGACGAAGCGTGCTGCGCGCGCTTGATCTGTTGGATGGTTTTAAAAGTCAACCCGGTCACGTACAAGAAGCGCCGCTGGATCGAACGCCGAGACAAGGAAATCGTCTGCCCGCGTAAAATAGCCGTCACGATGGTATCGAAAACCAGAACATTCGCATGCATGAGACGCTCGACGAAAGTATCCATATTTTCGAATGTGGGGAATTCCCAGGAAGAACCAAGAAATTGAAATGTGTTTTTGGCGGTCTCGTTCAAGTGGATTTCATTATCGACCAGTTTCCTTTTCGGCAACTGGGGCATAAACACGCCATGGTTGAAGACAACGCCCAAAAACTCCGCGTCTTCCGGCACCGGTGCGGGGGATGCCTGCGTCTCCGGTCCGCGTACACTCAAGGTCAATTGGTCTCGCTGTTTGGTCACGACCATTTCCCATTGGCTCGCAGCGGTTGAGATAAAAGAACCGCCGCCCTCACTGTGAGAGCGCCAAACAGATTGAACCAGGGGCGAATCTGAACTTCGAGTATCAAAGCCAAATATCATTTTGCCAAACCTATCCACCAGGAACCGCGCTGTAAAAATTGTACTATATTTGTCCGAATATATCCTGGGGGCGGGTGATGCGTTCCAGTCCGGTTTTCGATAACGGTCAGTCAGATCCAGGGATGTTCCCTCTGCAGCTCACTGACAGGCAGGCCGGGACATTCTCCACGGACCGCGCGGCCAAATTCATTCACGCTGGCCCAATTTTGCGCAGTAGAATTTAATTGTGGTTGATCAAGATTGTTTGAACCCAAAATACAGAATCGCTTTCGTTTATAAATATTTTTTATACAGTAATGCTCAATAGGAAGGCAAAGTATTTTGGGTTTTGCGGGTTTCATTTCTTCAAATCGGATAAATGTTTTGTGTGCTTCGACTCAATTAATGAGACTTTTTGGGCATAAATCTCTCTTTTTATCCTTGGTACGTTATAATTTCAGCCGGTACCCCCCTTATGTTAACGAATACCCTCGGCATCTTACTGCAAGTCCCTGTGTTTATTGGAATCGGGCTGTTGTTCCCCTGGCCGCCGGAGCGCGGGCGGCTGGGCTTCCAACGCCTGCTGCTGACCTTCTTTACCGGTTGGGGCATGGCGATTGGCTTCCTGCAGATCTGGCATTTCTTCCGTAAAATCGATCTACTCTCCTTGGGCGTGCTGGTTCTGGCGGCCGTCCTGGGCTGGGTGTTGGCCCGCCAACGGGTGAGCGCTTATTTCGCCAGCCTGGACAAGAAGGCGGCAGTCGTCCTGGGGCTGATTGGGCTGGCGCCGGCCGTGATGATCGCCAACCACGTTATGTTCAGCACCCCCCACACCGATTTCGGGCTGTATCACCTGCAAACAGTCACCTGGATCAACACCTACGCCATCGTCCCCGGCCTGGGCAACCTGCACCACCGCCTGGCGTTCAACAATTCCAATTTCCTGTTGGCGGCAGCCTTCAATACCGGCTTTTTGAGCGGCCAGGCCTATTACCTGGTCAACACGGTGCTGGCCTATGTAGCCATCCTGCTGGGTGGATCCGGGCTGTACCAGGTGGTTCGCTCGCGCGAGGGCTTACTCAACCACAACCTCTACTACACGTTGATGCTGCCCTTTGTGATCTGGCAGACCAGCACCGCTTACCTGGTAGGGTATTCGCCGGATTTCCCGATTTTCACCCTGCAATTCGTGTTGGGCGGCGAGCTGCTGCGCCTTTTCGAGTTGGAGCCGGAATTCGAGGCCTTCCAGCGGCAGTGTCTGGCGATCGTGCTGCTGGTGGCGGTCGGGCTGACGGTCAAGCTCAGTTTTGCCGGTTTTGGTGCGCTGGTTCTGCTGGCGGTGCTAATTTTATGGATTGTGCGCTTCAAATTCTCGCCCTGCCGGGACGGCCGTTACATGTTGGGCTGGGTCGGGCTGCTGGCGGTCTGGGGCATTCCCTGGCTGGTTCGCAACCTGATCTTGAGCGGTTATCTGCTTTTCCCCTCTACTTTTATTTCCTTCCCTTTCCCCTGGACGATGCCGGATTACCTCTCCGCACCGGTTGCCGGTGTGATTTCCAGTTGGGCGCGCACCCGTTCGGCTACGATTGTGTACACTGGCGACTGGAGCTGGTTCCTGAACTGGTCGCGTAACTTCGTATATGAAGTCAAACAAGATTTTCTGCTCAGCCTGGTGTTGATCCTGGCCGAAGCAGCTCTGTTCTTCGTTTTCAGAAAAAAGATCGCTTCCGAGGCGAAACGCGCCGCGGCCGGTCCGCTGGTGCTGGCCGGGATCAGCCTGGTGGGGGTGATTTACTGGTTCATCCTGGCGCCGGATTACCGCTTTTCGGGCGCCGTGTTCTGGTCTTTGCTGGTCGGCCTGCTGCTGCTGGGATATCACCTGCTGGCCGGCGCCGGTTGGACCCGGGTCAGCGCCTGGGGAGCAATACTCTTGCTGTTGGCGCTGACTTTTTGGATGTCACCGGACCAGTTTTCCAAGAACCTCAGCCGGCAGTACCTGATCAGTCCACCCAGCCCGGCGCAGATCGATGCGTCTGCCCGCCCGCCGGACACGCTCACCAGCCAGACGACCGATGCGGGCCTGGTGGTGTATTACCCGGTCAACGGGCCGGACTGCTGGAATTTCCCGCTGCCCTGCACGCCCAAAGACGATTACAACCCGCGCCTGGCGCTGATCCAGCCGGGCGATATGCAAAAAGGTTTTATGATGTTGAAGTAACCGTATAAAAAGGGTTGTTAATACTCAGGCCAGTGCGGAAATTTGGGGTGTTTTTATTGTTTTTCGCGTGCGAAGCACGCGAAAAACAATAAAAACACCCCAATCATTTGCGGTGGCTGATTCGTTACCAGGTGCGTGATTTAATCTGCTGCGGAGGAGGGCGCGGTTTGAGAAGCGGCCGGCGCCTTCACTTTGACCTGAATCAGGATCAAACTGGCGATGACCAGAACGATTGCGCCCATCCAGTACGGCGAGGCCGGTGAGATTTGGTCGTAGACAGCCCCGGCCCACAGCGGGCCGAGCATGGAAGCCAGGCCGCCCAGGGCCGCGTTGACCCCGGCCAGCAGGCCCTGTTCATTGTCTGGCACAGCGTTGGCGCACAACGTGCCCAGGCAGGACCAGATGAAGCCGGTCACACCCATTTGGAGGAAGCCGACCGGGTAAAGCAGCCACAAGGCCGGCATACTGACGAAGAAAATATAGCCAATCCCGGTGCCGATCAGGCTGACCAGGGCAATGCGTTTTTCACCGAAGACCGGCACCACCTTTTTGACCAGCAGCGCCTGTCCGATGGCAAGGGAGATACCGGTGGTGACGAACAGAGAACCGATCACCCAGGGTTGAGTGGTGAACTTCTGCACTACGAACACGCCCAGGGTGCTATTGCCGCCGTCAAAGGCGAAATTGAAGAGCAAATAAACCAGCAGCAGGGCCCCCAGGCCGGGTTTGCGCATCATGTAGCCGATCGAGACGAGCGGATTGAAGTCTTTGAGGCGCAGGGGGGCTTTTTCGCGGCGTTCGCGCGGCAGCGATTCGGGCAGCCAGAAGTACACCAATACGACGCTGATCAGTGAGATCACCCCGGCGGCGAATAAAGGCGCGTTCAGGCTGATCTGGCCCAGGGCGCCGCCCAGGGCCGGCCCGAGGATGAAACCAATGCCATAGGCCATGCCGATCAGGGTAAAGTTTCTGGCCCGCTCTTCGGGTTTGGAGATGTCGGCAATATAGGCCGCCGCCGTGGACAGGTTTCCGCCGGTGATCCCATCGATCAGGCGCGAGAGGAACAATATCCACAAAGCGCCGCCGATACCGAAGATGAAATAGCCGATCGCCGAGCCGAAGACGCACACCAGCAGCACCCGCCGCCGGCCGACCCGGTCGCTGATTTTGCCCAGGATAGGTGCGGCCAGAAATTGGGCCGCGGCATAGATGACGGTCAGCAGGGTGACCATCAAGGCGTCACTGCTGAATTGGGCCACGATATAAGGAGCAACCGGGCTGAGAATGCTCAAACCGATAATATCCATCAGCATGATGAAAAAGATCAACCCCAGCGCTCGTTTATTGGATGAGTTTTTCGTAACCATAAAAATATACCCTACCTCTTCTGTTTCTGACGGGTGGTACTCCCAGATTTGATGTGTGTGGACGGGTTTCGCCTGCCCACACACATCAAATCTGGGTATTTCCCCGTTTAAAACGGGAGACCCGATACCGTTAATAACTATGGCCAAAAATCAGGCCGGTTTCTCGATTTTGCCCAGGATGTAGTCGGGGGGCAGGGCATGTACTTCCTGGTCGGTGACCAGAATGGCATCGCCGCCACACTTCAGATAGATCGACTTTTCGGCGCTGCCGATTTGGGCTTCCCAGTACCCGCCAATATCCTTGATGCGCACACGGGCGCTGGTCAGGTCCTGGACATGAAAGCGCAGGTCCATGCCAGACTTATAAGTGTTGTCCATACCGGTCATCGAGCGGCAGTCGATATCCATGCGGCCGCCGGCCGACACGCGCCCCAGTTTGGCTACGTCGCGAAAGGTCAGGTGCAGGCCGGCGTACCCATCGGCAGTTCCATCCAAGCCTTCCAGGGTGATATTTTTTCCGGCGTAAATTTTTACATCCGCTCCCCGGGGTACCGAAACCTCGCCGCTGCCGCCGATTTTGACCTCGATCTCATCCTTTTTTCGCTCGATTTTTAAGCCCATCAGCTTTCCGGTCACCACCGAAATCTGATCTCCGTCGATCCCTTTTACCGTCACGTCCAGGCCTGATTTAATAATTATGCTGGGACTTGTCCCGGCGTACATCGTCCGTTGTGTCATTGCCTGCCTTCCTCGTTCTAAAATTGTTGAAAATCCTGAATTTGAGGTGTTTGTAGAGCTTCGCTCTACAAACACCTCAAATTGGGTCACTTTCTGCACCCACTTGATTGGTTATCGATGATCTTATTTTATGGCCGGGGCAAACGTTTAACTTCACCCGATTGGGGTGATCGAGCGGGTGATTGTGATCGCCGGGGCAGGTGAGTTAAATCAGGTTGAGCTCGTGGGCGACCTGGCGGGCTTCACCCCGGGTGCTTACGTCGAGCTTGCGATAGATATTCTTGACGTGGGTTTTGACCGTGTTGGTCGAGACGATCAGCTCCTGGCCGATTTCGGTGTTGGACAGGCCGGCCACCAGGTAGCGCAAGACGCGCAGCTCTTGCTGGCTGAGCGGCTCGATCAGTCCGGCAGCCCCGGGGGGCACGGCGCCGATTTCGCTGGGAAAAGCTTGCAGTAAAGTGGTGGCGTACATGGCCAGGGCGCGTTTGGATAAAGTGGGAATGACTTGCTTGAGCAAGCCGGCCATTTCGACGCCTTCGTCGATGAACAGGCGCACGAAACCTTTGGCCTGCCCAACGGCCAATGCCTGGATCAAAGCAGCTCTGGCGTTCTCCGGCTGGCCGGCAGCCTGATATGCTAGCGCTTCCAGGCAGAGGGCTTCGACCTGGTTGCGGATGCGGCCGTGTTTGGCCGCGTCCGCCGCATGGCCGGCGAGGAGTTTCGACGCCTCTGAATTCATCCCGGCGCGGATCAATTTGCCGGCCTGGGCGAACATCAGTCGTTCTTGTTCCAGGAATAACAGGCTGCCGGATCCCTGGCGGGCTTCCAGCGCAGATTTGCCGGCTGCCGCAGGTGCAGGGACGTGGGCAGATATTTCTGCCAGGGCGATATCGATCTCGCGCAGGGCATTGGGGTTTTGCAGCCGGGTGGCCTGGGCTTTCAAGCAGGTCCACGGCCTGGGCGGGTTTTCCGCGGACAAGCTGCAGGCGGGCCTGGCGGCCGGTCACCAGGGCCAGTAGCAGCTCGTTTCTGCGCCGGGTCGCCAGGTCCAATGCCTCTTGCAGGTAGTTTTCGGCGGTAGGCAAATCGTTTTCTTCGTAGCTGATATTTGCCAGGGACAGGCGGGCAATGCCCTGGTCGTCGAGCATATCCTCACTGCCGACTGCTTCTGCGATGATCTGTTCGTTCAACTGGCGGGCCTGTTCCAGTTCGCCCAGCCAGTAATCGGCGGCGCTCAGGATCTGGGTGGCGGCTAAAACGCCGTAAATGTTATTGGCTGCGCCTAACAGGGCACGCGCTTCCAAAATCGTGTCTTGCGCCGCGAAGATATCGTCTGAGTTCAGGTCGCCAAACGCACTGATGAGCAGGCTGTTGCCCCTCCAAAAAATATCCGTTTCGGGAATTTCGTCCAGAGATTGTTGCGCAAGCCGGCAGGCTTTCGCAATATCACCTTGCCACCAGGCAGTGATTCCCCTGAGCGACTTTACGGCCCCTAACCGGGCACGGTTATTTTCTTTCCCCCAACTTTTTTCGGCCGCGTTCAGGTAAGGTTCGAGCTTAGACGCCATATCCGGGGCATAACGGTCTTCGGTGAATAATATAACTTGCGCATAGGTAAAACTGGCTTCCGGTTGTTCGAAAATATATTGATCCGGGACGCTGCTCAACCAGCGCTTTAGGGTTTGGACCGCGGTTATGGATTGAATTTCGATGTATTTCTCGATCAAGGTGAGCACACGCGGGTAAAGCCTGGCTGACAACGCTGCTTCAACCGCATTTTCATAATCTTGGTGGTATTCATACCAGGCGCTGGCCTTTTCGAAGAGGGTCGTAATCTCGACCGCATCCAGGCGCTGGCGGGCTAAATACTGGATAGTTTCGGCGAATAGGGGATTGTAGCGGTACCAGGCCTGGTGGCCGCTTTTCTCCAGGGGAACGATGAACAGGCTTTCCCGGGCGAGCTTTTCCAGCAGCCCGGCCGATTTGGCTATGCCGCTGACCGCTTCGCACAAGGACGCGTTCAAGCGGTCCAGGAAGCCGGTTCGCAATAAAAACGTCTGCACGTTGGGGGACTGGTTCTTGAACACTTCCTGGATCAGGTAATCGGCCACATACGGATGGCTGCCAGAAAAGGATTGCAGTACGCTTTCGAGACCGGCCTGACCTTTCTGATTGTTCAGCGCCAGGGCGGCCAGTCGCAGACCGGCCGGCCAACCTTCTGTCCTTTCCTGGAGCTGGCTGACCGCCTCGGAGGGGAGGTCGCTTTGAATGGCTGAGTGCAGGAAAGCCTGGGTCTCTTCATCCGAAAAGCGCAGGTCGGCGGCGTCGATTTCAGTCAGCTCGTTCCGGGCGCGCAAAATGGCCAAAGGCAAGTCCGGCTCGCTGCGCGAAAGGATCACCAGGTGGAGCGGATCGATCAGATTTTGGAGCAGGTAAGTGACGGCTTCGTTGATCTCGCCGGATTGGATAACCTGGTAGTCCTCCAGGACCAAAACGCACGGCTCAGTGAGTTGGGCCAGGTCATTGATCAGTGGCACCAGCACGGATTGGTCGGTAGAGGGCTGGGGGGCAGCCAGGGCGGCTAACGAAGTTTTCCCCAACGCCGGAGCGAAGTTGTGCAAAGCAGTGATCAGGTAGGTCCAGAAGCGGACCGGGTCGTTGTCGTTCTCGTCCAGGGTCACCCAGGCAGCCTGGGCAGTCCGGGCGGCGATCCAGCTACCGACCAGGGTCGATTTGCCAAAGCCGGTGGGGGCAATGACCAGGGTCAGTTTCTTTTTGAGGGCCTGGTCCAGGCGGTCGAACAGGGCCGGCCGCGGCAGCAATCCCGTATGCAGGCGCGGCGGCATGAGCTTGGTGTGCAGCAAGCCGTAAGTGTTTTTTGTTTGAGCCGGCATATTGTCGCTAACCATGGCAGATTTAATTCCCGGGGTATGGTTTGAGCTGCGCTGAATGCATAAATAGCTATGGCCTGATTATAAGCGCCCCTACTCAGGAGGCAAGTTTTCTGGCAGCTTCCCGGTTTTTGGGGGGAATCGGGGTGGTTTTGTTGCTTTTCGCGCAAAGCGCGCGAAAAGCAACAAGAACACCTTCACCTTTAAACCAACCGGGGCAAAATATAAAAACCACAATTTAGAATCCGCCGGAGGATAATTTGCGTTATACTCCGGGTGTTACTATCTGAGAGAAACCCACATGCCCATACGCCTCTTCCGCGGCAAGATCCAATTCATCTTCCCCATCCCGCTGGCGCTGCTTTTGCTGGCGCTAATCGCTTATGCATTGCAATCCCATTGGTTAGGATATTACCTGGACGATTGGGTGGACCTGTACCAGTTGTTCAAGGGCGGGTTTATGCGCTTGCAAGAGTATTCTTTCGCGGTCGACCGTCCTTTTGGGGCCTGGCCCTGGTGGATCGGCTTTCTGCTGAACGGCTACTCGCGGGTAGGCTGGCAGCTTTGGTCTTTAGGGCTGCGCTGGCTGGCGACGGTGCTGCTATGGTGGAGCTTCAAGGAAACCTGGCCGGAGAAGAAGGGTCTGATCAGCCTGGCGGCGGCGTTGTCGCTGGTGTATCCTATTTTCCTGCAGCAGACCGCGGGGGTCACGTTTAGCGACCACTGGCTGTGCTTCAGCCTGTATGGGGCTTCGCTGGCCTTGATGATCCTGGCCATGCGCCATCCACGCTGGCGTATCCCGGCCACAGTGCTGGCGGTGCTGTCCACCGGGCTGCAATTGTTTACCCTGGAATATTTTGTCGGGCTGGAATTGATCCGCCCGGTATTGATCTGGGCCTTGCTGCGGGATGTAGGCGATAAGAAGCAACGCTGGCTAAAAACACTGGTCAACGAGGCGCCTTACCTGCTGGCATTGGGGATATTTGTGGTCTGGCGGTTGTTTTTTATGCCCACCGCCGGTGTGGATCGCAATGCGCCGGTCGTTTTGACCGGCCTGT
The DNA here is from genome assembly GCA_963704755.1 of uncultured Chloroflexia bacterium. Classification (GTDB taxonomy): domain Bacteria; phylum Chloroflexota; class Anaerolineae; order Anaerolineales; family Anaerolineaceae; genus Bellilinea. Next base: position 1,208,944 of record OY969938.1, on the reverse strand, counting down.
TATCAACGCCGGTCAAAACGCTGATCGATTTTGCAGTCAAAGGACTGCGGGATGTAGTCGAAGCGCTTGCCGGGGCCTGGTACAAAACCTACCAGCCAACTACTATCGATATCACCCCCGGATCGACGCTGATTTCCTGGCTGTTGGCCGTTGGCGTGGCCGCCCTGGCCTATTTTTTTGCACGCGCGCTGCTCAAGCCAAAGGAAGAGGCAAACGGAAGCAAAAAATCGCTGAGCTGGTTAGGAATCAGCCTGCTGGTCATGCTGGCCGGGTTCTTGCCGGCCTGGTTGATCAACCAGCACATCGTGTCCACCGGCAATTACGCCGACCGTTTTGGCCTGGCGGCCTTGTTTGGGGCCAGCCTGGCGCTGGTGAGCCTGTTCGATTTGCTGCTCACCCGCCGGGCGCAGGTGCTGCTGCTGTGCGTTTTGATCGGATTGGGAGCCGGTTACCAGTTCCGCCTGGAAAACACCTTTCGCTGGACCTGGGAAAAAGAGGTGCGCCTGTTCTGGCAGTTGAAATGGCGCGCCCCGGGCTTGCAGCCGGGTACGGCCGTTTTTGGGGATGGCGTTTTAGTTACCGGCTCTTGGGTAGATGATTCGTGGATCAATTTTGTGTATGGCCAGCCGGACGGGAAAGAGACGGAAGATTACTGGTATTACGATCTGGGCAAGTTCACTTCGCGGTCTTTGCCCCAACCCGATACGAATTTGCATGAAAACCGCATGGAGCATTTGACCTTCGATGGAAATGCTTCCGATAGCCTGGTCATTCAATTCAAATCTGTAGAAGGTCAATGTTTGTGGGTTGCCGATCAGAGCTTTCAGGGGATGCCTGGCCTGAACGATATGGTTGCGTCCGCCCTGCCGCTGAGTGACTTGAGTCGAATAACCCTGGAGTCCAACAACAACCCTTACCTGGCCGAGGTTTTTACGCCCGAGCCGGTGCGGGATTGGTGCTATTATTTTGAGAAAGCCGACCTGGCTATGCAGACAGGTGACTGGAATCAGGCTAAGAGCTTGCTGGCTGAGGCCGATTTGTTGGGGTACGCTCCAAATGTACCCGTCGAGTTAACTCATTTTATTAAAGGGGCGGTCGATGCTGGCGACGCCGAAACAGCAATGAAAATCAGTCAACGGGTCATTCAATTGGATAAAAGCCAGCAAGGCTATTTGTGCTCAATTTGGCAGACAATTCTGACCAACCCGCCAGAGAACGGGGATTGGGAAACCGTCCAGGCCGAGGTCGCGCAAGAATTTTCGTGCCCGGGCCTGTAACTGGCCCAGGGAGGGGATAAAAGGCATGGATTCGTTGAAAACAGAATGTTTGGCGGCGCTGGAGGGTTGGAAGGCCTATGCCGAAATGATCCGGCGGTTGGCGCCCGCTGAACGGCAGCAGTTTGTCGAACAGCAAGGCTACCTGCGCCTGGCCGACCTGCTGGGGCACGTGATTGCCTGGTGGGAAGAAGGGATCCCGGCGGTGAAGTGCCTGTTGGACGACCCGGATTGGAAATCACCGGATTACGACGTGGATGCGTTCAACGCGGCCGCCGTGGATCGCTTTGCCGCCTGGGATGAAGCCGCGGTGATGGCGCTGTTCGAGCAGCGCCGCCGGGAATGGATCGAGCTGCTTTGGCAGTTGCCGGAATCAGCCTGGCAGAACCCCAACCTGTGTTCACAGATCGAAATCGAACTGGTCGGGCATTTGCGCGAGCATTCTTAGACGCTGAGCACTTTTCCGGCGTTCTGCAAGGTGGTGAGGATATCGCCCATACCGCCCACGATCCCGACCGCAACCTGGTCGACCAGGCCGAAGAATTCCAGGCAGGTGCTGCACAAGACCAGCCGTACGCCCCTGGCTTCCAACTGATTGAGCTGCTCCAGGACGGGGGAACCCTGGCAAGCCAGCTTGACCCCCTCGGTGTAGAACAAAATCACTGCCGGCAAATCGCCTGATGCGATCATCAGTGAGAGGAACTTGACGACCAGTTTTTGCTGTAGTTCGGCGGGGGCGTCCCCCAATCCATTGCGGGTGAATAAGACGACGGTGTTATCCATGAGTGTGTTTACTCCGTAAGGTGGTAGTTGGAAATAATGATAGCATAAATAGATTTTTGGTAAGCGCGCGTTGGCGACTGAAGTCGCTGCAACAAAAACACAAAGCCCGGCCTGCGCCGGGCTCCTTGTAGACTAATATCATTGAGATAATTGTTCGCTTCACCGCTTTGGCGTAGCCCGGCTTTCGAAGCCGGGTTCTTCTACACGCGCTGAAGAGCGGGCTCGGTCTGGAGACCGGCCCGATCGCTTGGACCGTGAGGCATGTCATATATCCAAACTGTGAAGATTTTGAGGTCGCAGCCCAGCTTTCGAAGCCGGGGGCCTTGCCAATGATGAAAAGCGGGCTCGGGCGGAGCCTGAAGTGCGGAGGGACCGGCCCGAACACTGGGGGTGCAAATTAGCTTCGGTCGGATTGAGACCCACGAAGGTGGGTCTTCGTGTACTTGTGGATGCGGTTTCAACCGCCGTATCCTGGTGAAGAAGATAATTTGCCACCCTTCAGGCATGGATAAAGCTTTACTGGGCGACTGAAGTCGCGACAACAAAAACACAAAGCCCGGCCTACGCCGGGCTCCTTTTTGTCGAACGAAAACATCCCATTTGGGCGCTTTTCTGCATCTACGTAGCCCGGCTTTCGAAGCCGGGTTCTTCTATACGGGTTGAAGAGCGGGCTCGGCCGGAGCCTGAAGTGAGGAGGGGCTGGCCCGAACACTGGGGGTGCAAATTAGCTTCGGTCGAAATGAGACCCACGCAGGTGGGTCTTCGTGTACTTGTAGATGCGGTTTCAACCGCTGCGTCCATTTCTACGTTGGCGATTGAAGTCGCGGCAACAAAAACACGAAGCACGGCCTGCGCCGGGCTCCTTTTTGTCGAACGAAATCATCCTAATTGGGCGCTTTTCTGCATCTACGTAGCCCGGCTTTCGAAGCCGGGTTCTTCTATACGCGCTGAAGAGCGGGCTCGGTCTGGAGACCGGCCCGATCGCTTGGGGTGTGAAACATGTTGCAGACCCAAACTATGGGATTATTGAGGTCGTAGTCCAGCTTTCAAAGTCGGGATTTAGGCTATCGCCTGGGTGCGGATCGAGCCCCACGAAGGTGGGGCTTTGTGTACTTGTAGATGCGATTTCAACCGCTGCGTCCATTTCTACGTTGGCGATTGAAATCGCTGCAACAAAAACACGAAGCCCGGCCTGCGCCGGGCTCCTTTTGGGCAAACGAACTTACTATTTTTGTATGCTTTTCTGCCTGGCGTTATATGGCTTTCCAGGTCGGGTTCTCCGACGTGCGTCGAAGAGCGGGCTCAGTCTGGAGACCGGCCCGAACATCCATTCCAAACTTTTTCATACTACCAGCCAAAAGCTAACCGCTAAAAGCTAAAAGCTACCCGCTACTTGTGCCCCCGGTGGGAGTTGAACCCACAGTCTCGGCGTTAGGAGTGCCTTGCTCAGTCCATTGAGCTACGGGGGCTGATTGCGTCTGGATTATAGCATTTGAATTCGTGGCTCGCAAGACAGCGAATTGCCTCACAATTAATCTTACTTTGCGAAATAACGTTGGCTCAAAATAAATGTTACCCTAACGCGGAATAAAGCACCGCAGAGGGAGCTCATGATGAGTTAACGCAGTCGGCGGGAGATGCTAGAAAGCATTCGTCCGCGCTATTTGAAAGCCAGGAAAGCCGAGAAGAAACAGATTCTGGATGAATTTATCGCCACAAGCGGATATCATCGTAAATACGCTATTCGGCTGTTGAAGCATGGTTCCAAGCCAAAGGGGTTGAAGAAAGCCGGGCGACGGAAGAAATACAACGGGGAAGTCGTCGTGGCTCTGGAAAAGATTTGGGAAGTTAGTGGGTGCATCTGCTCAAAACGACTACAGCCTTTTATTCCTGAAATGGTGGATGTTTTAGAGCGCTGGCAGGAAATAGAGTTGAGCGAGGAAACCAAAGCGCTTTTGTTGAGCTTGAGCCGGGCCACCATAGATCGCTGTTTGAAAAAGGCACGCCTCGCCCCCACCCCACGTGGGCTTGGGACTACCAAACCGGGCAGTTTGCTCAAACAAGCCATTCCCATCCGCACCTTTACCCCTTGGGAGGACGAGAAGCCAGGCTTTCTGGAAATCGACCTGGTGGCCCATTGTGGTACAACCACCGAGGGTACCTACCTCAATACCCTCACTGCAACCGATTTAGCCACCGGCTGGACCGAGTGCCTGGGCCTGGCCAACAAAACCCAGACAGCTGTCTCTCAAGCCATTGAGGAATTGCGCCATAACCTGCCTTTTCCTCTTTTGGGATTGGATTCAGACAATGGCAGTGAATTCATCAACGATACACTTTTGCGATACTGCCAGAGCGAACTCATTACCTTTACGCGTTCGCGGCCTTACCACAAGAATGATCAGGCTCATGTGGAACAGAAGAATTGGTCGGTTGTTCGACATACCATTGGCTATGACCGCTTCGAAACCCCACAAGAACTTGCCTTGCTCAAATCCATTTACTCCGATTTGCGTCTTTACATCAATTTTTTCCAGCCAGTTCTCAAACTGATTGCTAAAGAAACCGTTGACGGCAAGACGATCCGTAAGTATGATCTGGCCAAGACCCCCTATCGCCGGGTCTTAGCCCAGGACTTCTTCCCCTGAAAGTCAAGGCCAGTCTTACTGCCCAATATGTTCATCTGAACCCTGTGTCCTTACAGGCCAGTATCAATAAAAAGGTCAATCAATTGTTAAGAATTCTCCGGTAACATTTCTATTTGAGGCAACGATTATCCCAAAGTAACATTTTATTTTGAGGCACCACGGACAGGCTTTTAAACGAACCGCCAGGCGTGGGGGGGACACGCCTGGCGATCCTCAGGGAGGGAATGCCACCTTGAGCGATATCCACAGAACATGGGGGGGACATGCTTGCGGCGCTTTCAGGTGGACAGACACCTACTACCAATAAATTTTATTTTCCGGTGTCTGAAAACAAATATACACCAATACGGTCTAATTTGTATTAAAAATGTATAAGAAATTCCTTATAATTCTGACGGCCGGCAGCGCGGCCAAGCTTGCGGTTTCAGTCTTTTCGGTCCTTGAACAGGCGCAGCCATTCCTGCAGCTCGGCGGGGTTCATCTCGGTGGCCTGCGAGCCGGATTTCTCTTTCCCGGCGCCTTTCGTCTCCAGAATACTTTGGGCGAAATCTGCCGAGGGGATTACGGTGGCCAGGCTGGATTTTGCATTGGCCTGGACTTGCCGGTCAGAAGCTGACCACCTTCCAGTTGCGCGCATCTTTTCCCAGTTTTTGCAGGCGCCGGTAAATGGCTTCGTCGGCAGTCAGGTTGGCGGCGACGAAAAAAATGGTCAAGGCTCCGCGGCTGGAACGGCCGGCCCGGCCGGGTGCAGCCTGGTCGAAAAATACCTCGACTTTTTGGCGCCGTACCCGGCAAAAATCGATCAGCAGGTCGATCAATTTATCTTCGTCGTCCGGGTCGGTCAGGTTTATCCCGGGAACGTAGGGGATCAGATTGTGTCCGTCAACCAGGTAAGGCATTCAAACTCCTTCAGATTCCTGGTTCCCGCTGATCTATCACTACCATTTTGGGTGGCTCAGAGGAGGGAAACATTTTACAGGAGGCTGAGCAATTAAGACGATTTGTGATTGCCCAGGCTTATATTAAAGGGCCTCTCGAATTTGAGGTGTTGGTGGGGGTGAAGCCTCCACCAACACCTCAAATTCAGGGTACTTTCCGGTACGGTTGGGCATTTAAGATGATTTTACCCAAAAATATGCTATGATTCAGCCAGCAAATTTTTTGCCCACGGTGAATTGTCGATGAGATCCTGGAAGCGAGTTCTACCGTTTTTAATTCTGAATATAATCGTATCCGCAGCCACCACCCTGGTGGTGCTGGTGCTGTGGGACCGGACCCAACACCCTGCCTTGCTTTCCTCATCGGGAAACTTACCCGCGACCGGCCAGACATCCGGGTTGACCGGGATCAGTCCCACAGGTGACGCCAGTCCGGTACCGGCTACTCTTCCTCCCGTGGACCAGACCGTCATCCGTATCGACACCGTCATCGGCGCCGGCGATATGGCCAACGAAGTGATTGTCTTCAGCCGGGTGGGTGATAGCGATTTGAACCTGAGCGGTTGGAAGGTCAGCAACGGGCGTAGCGACGATTATACGTTCCCGGATCTTACTTTGAGTAAAAATGGCTCGGTCAGGCTGTATACCCGCAGCGGCTCCAATACGGTGATCGAGCTTTACTGGGGGCTCAATGGCGCCGTTTGGCGCAGCGGCGACACCGCTTCGCTTACCGATCCGCAGGGCAATGTCCGCGCTTCTTATACCATACCATAATATTGCTGCTTACACAGGCCCACACATTGTCGAACAACACCGCTTCCATCCATGAGCCCGCCAATAACGAGGAACCTATCCATTATTTTCCGGCCGATTCTCAAGCGCAATTGCCAGTGATGCCAGAAACCGGTGGTTGGCCGGAGCGAATGAAAAGGATGGAGACGGAGATCAAGGATATACGCCAGAAATACTTGCGTGATTTTTGTGATAGCGCTACTTTCGATGAGCGCGAGCAGGTAAACCTGGCGAACCACAAAATCTTTGCCCACAACCAACAGGCCCCATCCTGGCATTTTTGCCTGGTTCCTTTGATTGCTCACAGTGAATTGGCTACGGTGCTGCCCGGTTCCGCGAATGAAAATGTAAACAGCGAAAGAGATTAACTTTATGTCGCAAGCCCTGTATCGAAAATGGCGCCCGCACCTCTGGGAACAGGTCGTAGGCCAGGAACACATTGTAACTACTCTGCAAAACGCGATTCGTTCCGGGCGGGTAGGCCACGCCTATTTATTTGCCGGTCCTCGCGGCACCGGTAAGACCACAACTGCCCGGCTGTTGGCCAAGGCGGTTAACTGCCTGGACCCGGACCCGGCCAATCGCCCATGTGATCAGTGCGAGCACTGCCTGGCCGTCAATGACAACCGCTTCATGGACCTGATCGAGATCGATGCGGCCTCCAACACCAGCGTGGACGACGTACGCGACCTGCGCGAAAAAATCAATTTTGCCCCCAGCCAGGGCCAATTTAAAGTCTATATAATCGACGAAGTCCACATGCTCTCCACAGCGGCTTTCAATGCCTTATTGAAGACCCTGGAAGAGCCGCCCTCTCACGCCATTTTTATCCTGGCCACCACCGAGATCCACAAAATACCTGCGACGGTGCTCTCGCGCTGCCAGCGGCATGAATTCCGTAAAATCCCTGTCCAGACGATCGTCAATTACCTGGGCAAGTTGTGCGAGCAGGAAGGCTTGCAGGTCGAACCCGATGCGCTGACCCTGATCGCCCGCCAGGCCACCGGCAGCATGCGTGATGCGATTTCTCTCCTCGACCAGTTGACTTCGACTGGCAAGGCGGTTGACCTGGCCGTGGCTCAGCAGGTGTTGGGCACTGCGACCAGTCAGATGGTGGTTGACCTGATCGAGGCGGTGATCCGGCGCGAGCCGGCAGCAGGATTGGAATGCATCCATACTGCACTCGACAGCGGATCCGATCCGCGCCAATTTGCCCGCCAGGTGGTGGATTACCTGCGTAACCTGCTGCTGGTCCGCATGGGCAATGCCGACCTGGTCGAGGCGACTGCCGAACAGAAAGTCCGCCTCGCTAAACACGCCCAGGAGTTCGACATGCCGCATCTTTTGGAGACCCTGCGGTTGTTCAACGGCGCGGCCAGTGAGGTGCGCAGCGGCTGGCAGCCCGGATTGCCTCTGGAACTGGCTTTTGCCCAGGCGGTCGATTATCGCGGCCCGCAGGCTGTTGCGGTGACCAGCCCGGTGCAAGAGGTTGTTCCCACCGGGCAGCCGATAGTTCAAAACCGGCCCAGGCCAGCAGCGGTGACTCAGCCACCCGAGCCCCAGGTCCAAAAATCCCATCAGGAAAAAGCTGCCGCGACAGAACAAGCCAGTCCGCCAGCCGGGCAGGCCAACCCGCCGGCAGAACAAGCCGGCCTTTCCGCAGCACAAAGCCAGGTTCCGGTTACTCACGCCGACTCGGACTCGGCTGCCCAGGCAGAGCCCAGGCCAGGTGGGGGCGTGAGCCTGCAAAACATCCTGGATAACTGGGATCGGATTCGTGCGGCAGTTAAACTGCAAAATAAAACCACCGAAGGTCTGCTCAATTCATGCAAATCGATTACAATGCGCGAAGAAGTGCTGCACCTGGGGTTTGCCAGCCAGGTATTGAGCGCCAAGATGGAAAAGGAAGATAATTTGAAGATAGCTCGATCCGCGATTTCCCAGGTTTTGGGAAAAGAAGTGGCAGTCAAGTGCGTGGTCGTTGGGGCTAAGAACAGTTCAAACCCGGCCGACCTGGGCGTGGATGCGGATGGTATGGTGAACGCGGCTTTGAACCTGGGCGGCAAGATCGTCCAGAAAGATTAAAGGAGGTTTATAGTATGGCAAAAGGTAAAGGTATGAACCGTGGCATGATGCCGGGCGGAATGGGCGGTGGCAGCGGGATGATGTCGCAGATTTGCAAGCTGCAGGAGCAGATGGAAGTAGCCCAGGCTGAGTTGGAAGTAGCGACCGTCACAGCATCGGTGGGTGGCGGGGCAGTCAAAGTGACCATGACCGGCGCGCAAGTGTGCAAAGGGATCGAGATCGATCCGGATATGCTCAAAGATGCGGACGCCGAAATGCTCCAGGACCTGATCCTGAGCGGGGTCAATATGGCTTTGGATCAATCGCGAAAATTAGCCGAAGAAAAAATGGGCCCGTTAGCCGGTGGTCTTTCCGGAATGGGCCTTTAGCCGGAAGCGTGAGCATATATGGCAGTATTGCCTGAAGCCGTACAAAATTTAACCCTGGCGTTCGAGCGCCTGCCTGGGATTGGCCCCAAAACGGCCTCCCGGCTGACTTTCTATTTACTGCGGGCGCCGGATGAGGTCTCGCAACTGCTGGCCGATGCGCTGCACGCTTTGAAAACGGCGACCGGGATCTGCCAGCAGTGTTTTAATATCACCCAGGCCGGGCAGAATTTGTGCGAGATTTGTGCGAACCCACAGCGAGACGAAGCCGTATTATGTGTTGTCGAAGAGCCGCTGGATGTGCTGGCCCTGGAGCGCACGGCCGGCTTTTTTGGGCGCTACCACGTATTGAACGGGGTGCTTTCACCGATCGAAGGGATTGGGCCAGACGACCTGAAAATCAAGCCGCTGGTGGAGCGGGTACGAACTGGTAACGTTAAGGAAGTGATTCTGGCTACCAATCCCAGCATGGAAGGGGACGCGACCGCTTTATATTTGCAGCAGCAGTTGACTCCATTTGGGGTGCGCATTACCCGCCTGGCGCGGGGTCTGCCTGTGGGGGGAGACCTGGAATATGCAGATCAAAATACGCTGCTGCGGGCGCTGGCCGGTCGCCAGGATTTGTAGTTTTTCGTCCTTAAGGGTAATTTTCTCCGAATTTGATATTTCTGCGGGAGCGAAGCTCCCGCAGAAATATCAAATTCGGAATTCTTGCCTGTCAGGCTGATCGTTTACGATTTGGACAGGATGGCTATATTTAATAGTTACTACCCTGGTTAGTTCGGAAATTAGGGGTGTTTTTATTGTTTTTCGCGCGATTTCGAACGCGAAAAACAATAAAAACACCTCTCTTTTTTTGCGGTAGCTGAGCTGTCACATTTAATGTAACATTTAATGTTATTGGATAAACTATATCAATTATTTACGACCATTCGAGACAGGGCTCGCCGGTCTCGACCTACAACAAGATTTGGAGATCCAGAGAATGAAATTTCTGCTGCCGACATTATTGATATTCAGTTTCGCACTGGCGGCTTGTTCAACGCCGGCCGCAACGGGGGCCACACCTGCGGTGGACACGCCTTCGCCGGCCGGATCGACGCCCACTGTGGCGCCAGAACATACCAGCGTAACCAACACGACCCCGGAGGTGGCCGGCAGTTCGGCCGCCACGCCGGCCGCGACCACCGCGGGTGGGGTGGTCGTGTTTACAATCGTACCGGATGAGTTGACCGTGTCGTATCAGGTGGGGGAGACGTTCATCAACAAGAATAACGCCTTCAACCTGGCGGTCGGGACGACCGGCAAGGTCAGCGGCGAAATTCAGGCCAACATGGCCAACCCGCCCGCCAGCACCATTGGCGAAATCCAGGTAGATATCAGCCAGTTCAAGTCGGATAGCGGGATGCGCGACCAGCGTATCCGCAATGATTATTTGGAATCGGCGAAATACCCCATGGCGGTCTTCGATCCGACCAAGATCACGGGACTGCCGGACAGCTACGTCGATGGCCAATCCTATGACTTCACAGTGACCGGTAATTTAACCGTTCACCAGACCACGCGCGAGGTCACTTTCGATGTAACAGCCAGCCTGCAAGGGAATACCCTCACCGGCACGGCGACCACGACAATCTCTTTGAGCGATTTTGGGGTAGGACCAATTTCTATCCTGGGGATGTTGAATACCGAAGATAAGGCTGTTTTGACGATGAACTTTGTGGCCAGGTCGTGAAAGGTGTAAAGAATTTTTGTAGCGCCCCGGACTCCTGTTAAAAAATTCCCGAAATTGAAGTGAATGCGGGGGCGAAGCCCACGCATTCACTTCAAATCTTGTAGGATGCCAGGAGATCCTTCCAGAAGCGGCTATAATTGTTGAAAACTGTGTAGCCCTGATGGTCTGGAAGGAGGAACAAATATGAATCGTTATCTGGTAAAGCCCGACCAGAAGATACACTTGCAGGATTTCGATCCGGAGGATACCGGCGAGTATACGAAAGACAAGGATAAGGGAAAGCAGGCTTTGTTAGAGCTGGATAGCCAGCTTGACACATTGCAAGAGTTGCTTTATGCCGAAGGCAAGCATAAAATTCTGGTCGTTTTGCAGGGGATGGATACCAGCGGGAAGGATGGGACGATCCGCCATGTTTTCGAGGGGGTCAACCCACAGGGTGTGCGTGTAGCCAGTTTTAAGGTGCCTACGCCGGAAGAGGCAGCCCACGACTTTCTCTGGCGGATCCACAAGCAGACCCCCCAAAAAGGGGAAATTGTCATTTTCAACCGCAGCCATTACGAGGACGTTCTGGTCGTGCGGGTACACGGACTGGTGCCGGAGAAGATCTGGAAGAAGCGCTACGAGGAGATCAACCATTTCGAGCGCATGTTGAGCGAGGAAGGCACCCTGATCCTGAAGTTTTTCCTGCATATCGATAAAAAAGAGCAAAAGGAACGCTTGCAGGCTCGCCTGGACGATTCCAGCAAGCAGTGGAAATTCAACCCGGCTGATTTGAAAGAACGCGAGCTGTGGGATGATTACCTGGCTGCCTACGAGGACGTTTTGAATAAAACCAGCACAGAGGTTGCTCCCTGGTATGTCGTCCCCTCGAATAAAAAGTGGTACCGCAACCTGGTGGTGGCCAATGTGCTGGTCGATGCGCTGAAGAAACTGGATATGAAGTATCCGGCCCCGGCCGAAGGCCTGGCCGACATCAAGATCGATTAGCCAACCAAGCCGATGCTTAATCTGGTCTCTACCCCCATTGGTAACCTGGGCGATATTTCACAACGCGCCCTGGAGACGCTGAAAGCCGCAGACGTCGTGGTCAGCGAGGATACCCGTAAAACGGGCTTCTTGCTGAAGAATTTCGATATCCATAAACCGCAAATCTCGTTTCGCGAAGACAACGAGGAACGCGCGCTGCCCAAGGTGATGGATTTGTTGCAAGAGGGCAAATCCGTCGCGCTGGTGACCGACGCCGGTACTCCCTCGGTCTCGGACCCCGGCTACGTGTTGGTGCGCAGCGTACTGCAAGCCGGACTGCCTATGTCGGCCGTGCCCGGCCCAACCGCCTTGATCATGGCGCTGATCCTCTCCGGCCTGCCGGTGCATAGCTTCACTTTCCGCGGATTCCCGCCGCGCAAATCAGGCACCCGCCAACGCTTCTTTGCCGTGGACCAGGAATCGCCCCATACCCTGATCTTCTACGAAAGCCCGCACCGTTTGCAGGCCTTTTTGGCCGATGCCCTGGCCGTCTACGGCGACCGCCCGGCCGCCGTGGCCAACGACCTGACCAAAAAATTCGAGACGGTCTATCGCGCCAGCCTGAGTGAGCTGATCGAGACCTTCAAAACTGAGCCTATTCGGGGGGAGTATGTGGTGGTGATAAAAGGAAGAGAATAGAGAATAGAAAAAAGTGAGAAGTGACTGGAGAGTAGAAATTAGTAACCTGTATTCAGGTCCAGGCACTAAGTCGACAAGGCAACGAGGGAAATTCGCATTCCTTCGTTGCATTATCACACCACGAACTACTCTCTATTTTTTGGGCTTAATAAACAGGCCCGGTCAGGAGACTGGCCCAAACGAGAAAAGAACTATTCTCTTTTCTCCAATCTCTTTTCTCCAATCTCTATTCTCTCTTCATTCCACCGCAAACGGCGTAAATTTCGTGTCTGTGTCGTAGTAGTCTTCGTTTTCGACCCGTTTCAGCACGTTGACGATCCGGTAGGTGACCGGGGTCATGATCGCTTCGATGCTGCATTTGAAGATGTAGTTGGTCAGGACCAGCGAGGTGAAGATTTCCCAGGGGAAAACACCGGCCAGTGTAGCGATGAACACGAAGATGATGCTGTCCACACCTTCACCGACCAGGGTGCTGCCGATAGTGCGCATCCACAGGAAGCGCCCGCGAGTGGCCACCTTCATGCGGGCCAGCACGACCGAATTGCTGAATTCACCGACCAGGTAAGCGGTCAGCGAGGCCAGCACGATCCCGCCCGAGCTCATGCCGCCCAGGATGGCGTCGTAAGCCCCCTGGCCGGCATAACTTTGCCAGCTCGCATCGGCCGGCATGATGCGCACGAGCCAGAGCACCACCGCTGACAGGGTCAGCATGGCGAAACCGGTCCAAATCACCCGGCGGGCCTTGCGAAAGCCGTATACTTCGGTCAACACGTCGCCAAAAATGTAGCTGATCGGGAAGAGGATCGTTCCGCCGTCAAACGCCAGGCGGATTCCGAAAATCGAAACACCCCAATCGATAATCTTGGCAGACGAGGCAATATTACTGGTAATCAAAACGGTAACGAACAGGGCCATCACCCAGTCAAAATAGCGATACGCGCGGTGGTCGTATTTCTTTTCCAATTCGTGCATAGTCCTTTACGGGTAAATTGATGGGGAAAGTATACTCTAAAAGGGGGAGAAGAGAGGAAAGAAAGGATAAGGCAATGAGGCAACGGAGCATGTAGGGTGGGTGGAGGGCTCATTGAGATCGCCGGGGAAATAATTCATGTGGTTGGTATTCCGGATTTTGCCCGAAGCCCACCATTCTTAGCCCGTCTCCCGTTTCTGGGAGTGGGGTTGGAGTGAGGGCCAGCGCCGGCCATTCCATCCATTGGGCATCCATCGAGTTCGATCTTCAATATTGGCATTTCCGAAGAGATCGGGTTGCGGGCAAGGCCCGTCGTGATCAAACCTCCGCTAAATGAACCTATCCCGCAATCGAGTCCGCAACCCAACCGCGCCTTTCCTCATTCCCTCATTGCCTCGTTGCCTCATCCCCTTCCTTCCTTATTCCGTGTACAATTAAGCCCAAGGAGAAATGACTATGGAGCTTGAACTCGTCCAGATTGAAAAACCGGAAGAAATTAACTTCATCCTGGGGCAATCCCACTTTATCAAAACCGTGGAAGATATCCACGAGGCGCTGGTCGGCGCCGTGCCGGGGATTCGTTTTGGGCTGGCGTTTTGCGAGGCCTCCGGCAAGTGCCTGGTGCGCTGGAGCGGCACGGATGACGAGATGACCGAGCTGGCCCGCAAGAACGCGCTGGCGATTGGGGCCGGCCACAGCTTTATCCTCTTTCTGGGGGCGGGATTCTTCCCGATCAATGTGCTCAAAACGGTACGGGATGTCCCTGAGGTCTGCCGCATTTTCTGCGCGACGGCTAACCCCACCCAGGTGATCGTCACCCGCACGGAACAGGGTGCCGGGATTTTAGGCGTGGTGGACGGGTCCAGCCCGGCCGGCATCGAAGCGGACGAAGATATTGCCTGGCGCAAGGGTTTCCTGCGGATGATTGGCTATAAAGCCTGACCGTATACCATATCTGGGGGTGAGGAAGCTTTCTCGGGGGAGTGCCGTGGGGGAACTTTCAACGGAAAGACTTCGTCTATCCTTAGAGCCCTTATGCGCCTTAAACGGTTTGATTTGGACGTCAAAGGAGTTGTAGAATGAAGCGTTTTCTTCCTTTTCTTTTAATCGCAGCGTTGCTGGCTGGATGTAGTGCCTTCAATAATACCGAGGTCCCGACGCCGGATGATTCGACGATATCCACCCAGGTGGCACAGATTTTAACCACCATGCCGACCAGTACGATCGCCGTTCAGGGTAGTAACCCGACCCAACAACTGCCGACAATCCCGGTGACGGTGGTCCCGGCCAATACGGCTACTCAGCCACCTGCCCAAGATGCGGCTACCGCACAACCGCCCACGCCGACCGAAACGGTGGCCCCGACCGAGACGGCTACCGCGGCGCCAACTGCGACCGGCCAACCTACAGCGACCATTGCCTTTACCCCTCCGCCCGGGGATCCGATTAACCAATTAGGAAACCCCACCTGGGTTGATGACATGAACGACGGCAAGAACTGGCCGCTCGGAACCGATAAATATACCTCGCTCGATTTCAGCAACGGGGTGATGAGCCTGACCGGGCTAACGACCACCGATGGCTGGCGTTTGACGACCCCTTTGCTGACGAATTTCTACCTGGAAGTTACCTTCCAGACCACTACCTGCGGCGGCGATGATCGTTACGGCGTGTTCGTGCGCGTGCCTGACGCCACGAATGCGGATCGGGGCTATTTGCTTGGCTTTTCCTGTGATGGCCAGTATTCTCTCCGGCGCTGGAACGCAGAGATCGGCGCGAAGGGAGAGATGATTAACCTGATCGACTGGACGAAGAGCGACGCGATCAACAGCGGGCAGAACCAGACCAACCGGATGGGTTTGATGGCCGTGGGTGATCGCCTGATCGTTTACGCTAACGGGAAGATGCTCAAAGAAGCGGACGATAATATGTTCTCTCAAGGCTATTTCGGCGTGTTCATCGGCGCCCGAGAGACTGAAAACCTGACCGTGCGGGTGGACCAGGTCCGCTATTGGGATAATCCCACACCCTGAGATTGGTATCTATTCGAAAAATAATAAAAACACCCTCGCCTTTCGCACTTGCCTGAGCAGTAACAAATAATTGTAACTACTCAGCTTTCCCGGAAAATCAGGGTGTGTTGTTGTTTTTCGCGTGATTTGCACGCGAAAAACAACAACACACCCTGACCCTTGAACTGGCCCGGGCAGTTACAAATAATTTTTGGGCAGAAGCTAATCAGGCTCCTGTTAAAAAGTTCCCAAAATTGAGGGCTTTGCGTTGCTTTATACCGCAAAACCCTTAAATTCGATTACCATAGACGAAGCTACGTTAATAAAACCGGGGAGGATTCAGGATGACTTCGGATTGGCTGGAATATTACAAACAACCCGGCCCAATGACCTCGTTGGGCCAGTATGCCGGGCTGGTGGATCAACTGCCAGCGCAGATTGGACTGTTGGTCAAGGCTTTGCAAGGGCTGGCGGTGCACATTTTCTGGGCCGAGCGGTACGGCCTGCACCTGGATGGGAGCCGGCAGGCTGAAGTACAAATCCACACCGCCGAGCGCAAGCTGGCTCGCCTGCTGGAGCTTTCGGACCGCCCGCTAAGTGAAGCAAGGCCGCCCGAGCAGCGGCTGGTGTGCAATTGCCGCGATTTTTCGGTTCTGATGGCGTCTTTTCTGCGGGCCAGGGGTGTGCCTTGCCGGGCGCGCTGTGGGTTTGGCACCTATTTCATTTCCGGGCACTACGAAGATCACTGGATGGTCGAGGTCTGGGATGCCGAACAGCAGAGCTGGCGGCAGGTGGATGCGCAGTTGGACGAGCTGATGCTGAATGCCTTGAAAATCCAGTTCGACCCGCTGGATATGCCCGCCGGCGCTTTTGTGACCGGGGGAGCGGCCTGGCGAATGTGCCGTGAAGGCCAGGCCGCTCCGGATACGTTCGGAATTATGGATTATAAGGGCTGGGACTTCGTGCGCGGTAACGTACTACGAGATGCCCTATCCCTGCTGCGAGTCGAAGTGCTGCCCTGGGATGGATGGGGTATCCTGGAAGGTGTCACCAGCAGCGAAATGCCGGCCGCGGACATGGATTTGATCGACCGCCTGGCCGCCGCAGCGGAAGCCGGGGACAGCGCCGAGGTGGAGCGAATTGTCGAGTCGGACGAACGGCTGCCCTTCTCGCTCGAAAAGGTTTAGAAGGCTTTTTTCTGCCGGGGCATTGGCCTGCCCGCTGCGCCTCTCACCTGGCCTCTCCGCGAATCAATTGGCCGGCTCGCCGATGCGGGGGACGTGCCTGGTTGCCTGTCCTAACGGAATGAAGGTCACCAGGGCCACGGCGACGGCGCCAACCAGCAGGCCGATTGCCTGGCCGATCCAGACCTCACTATTGGGGAGAAACAGCGACCACAGCGCAGGCGGGCCTAAAAACAAAGCCATGGCGATAATGCCGTAGGCAAAACTGGCCAACACACCCAGGCAGCCGGAGGCGCCGCGCATGCCCTGCTTACGCACATCTTCCCAATCCAGTTTGGCGGCAAAAACACCAAAGGTGAGCAGTAATCCGTTCAAGCCAAAAATCAGCAAAGTAACCACCGCCAGGCTGTAGACCAGCCCGCTGGCCCGGAGCGGATTTAAGAGGGAAGAAACGAGGATAAAGGCCCAGGCCAATACCAGGCCGGGCAGGAAAGAAACCACGAATTTGCCGACGATTAAATGAGACGGTTTGAGCGGGGCAGCGTTCAGCAGCCAGTAATTCTTGCCTTCCCGTGAAATCGAATTGGTGGCCAGGTTGACCATCAGCATCCAGCTCACAAAGAAGGTCAATCCGATGTTGGCATACTGTGCCACCTGGGGAAGGCGCTGCATAAAACCGGCCGAGTCTTGCGCGGCGCCAATTCCACGGCCGGTCGAGAGCAGCATCACAAACCCGATGATCAACGGGGAAATAAAATGCGACAGGTTGCGTAAATCACGGCGCAGCAGCAGGAAATCTTTACGGATGATGGCCCGCGATGCGCGCGGGAAGATGACCAGAACGCCGGGCCCGGAGGCGGTTACGTGGCGTTTGGCGCCGTTCGAGACCTTGCGCTTCTGCGAGTTACCCTGCATCCTGGCCCAACCGCTGTAATACAGTTTTTCGGACGAAACCAGTGAAATCACGAAGATCCCGGTCGACAAAACCAGGGTGGCGACGGTCAAAGCCAGTCCGCTGGCCCACACGCCTGTGCCCAGGTCGACCAGCCCATGTCCGATCCAGGCCAGAGGCGACCAGGGCTGGTTGAGGAAGGTAATACGCGAAAAGACATTCGCTACCTGGGCCTTGTTAAAATCGACCTGGTTCATCAAATTTCCGGATTGGCTGAGAGTGATGGTCACCAGCGCGCCAACAAACCCGAGCACTTCAGCTACCCGGCGGGCCGGGACGACTCTGACGACCAGCATGACCAGGATGCTGGCCAATCCGCCGGCGGCCAGGGCCAGCATGGCGGCTTGGAGGACCGTGACCACATAAAACAGCACATTGTATCCCTTTGAACCGGCCAGCCCAAACAGGATTGGGAGACCGGCCAGGCAAAACAACCCAAAATTCGGCAGAATGGCCTGGATCATTTTCGAAAGGAAAACCGCCCGCATGGGGATCGGCGCGGCGATCAAGAAGTCCATATCGCGGCTCAGGTAGAGCGCCTGCAGCAATACACTGAAGTTGGTGGCCAGGATAACGATGAACCCGGCAGTGAGGATGATGCTGGGCAAGGCAGCCAGGATCGGGTCGATATCGATATAACCGGCTACTTGGGGCGATTGCAGCAGTCTCAGCAAGAAGAAACTGCCGACCATCATGCCAATCCCAAACGCCAGGATGACCAGCGCAAACAGGATCGTCATGATTTTGCGCAGCAGTTTGGCCTTTTTGAACGAATTGAACCACAATCTTACGCGCAGGCGCAGCAAGAGGAAGACCGAACTCCACATACCCGATTGACCGGATGGAAAAATCGCCGGTTGAGCGGTCATTTCATGACCTCGGCAATCTCGGCGTATTCGGCACCACCCGTCAGCTCGAGGAAGATATCCTCCAAACTGGTCTCACCATTGCCACTTTTCCGCAGTTCATCCAGCGTGCCGACAGCGATCAGCTTGCCCTTGTTGATGATCCCAATACGGTCGCACATTCTTTCCGCGATTTCCAAAATGTGGGTCGAAAGCATCACGGCCGCACCCCGGTCAGCGATCTGGCGCAGAATGTCCTTGATAAGGCGGGCGGAACGCGGGTCCAGGCCGACGGTCGGTTCGTCCAGGACCAGGGCTTTAGGATCGTGCAAAAGCGCGGCCGCCAGGGAAGTTTTTTGCTGCATCCCGTGGCTGTACGAATCAATAGTCTGGTCGGCAGCTTCGGTCAACTCGAACAGGCGCAGCAGTTCCTCGCCGCGGCGTTGAGCCTGGTCGGCGGGCAGGTTGTACAGGTCGCCGACAAAGCGCAGCAGTTCGCGGGCGGTTAGTTTGGCGTACAGGTTGGGCTCGTCCGGGACGTACCCGCTGGAGTGTTTGGCCAACATGGATTGGGCCTGGATATCGTAGCCGGCGATAGTGGCTGTTCCGGAGGTGGGCTTGAGTAAACCGACTACCATTTTGATGGTGGTTGTTTTTCCGGCCCCATTCGGCCCGAGAAATCCAAAGATTTCACCGGGATAGACCTGGAAACTGACCTCATCGACAGCGTTTTTGTCACCGAATTTCTTGGTGAGGTTTTGTGCAGAAATAATCGAATTTGAATTTAAAGTTCATGCTGACTTCCTGACCGGTTTGTATCGGATGCTGGATTTAAGCTGTAAGCCCGGCCTGGCAAATGTCCTGGATGGAACCGGGTTATTTTACCGTTCGCTCCTGCGGTTTTTAGGCGAAAAGCGAAACATCAAAACGCACCCCCCGAATTTGCGTTAATCACCTGCTTAATTATACGGAAGTATTCTAACTGGGTTGCTCTTTTTGAGGAAGGCAGTCGCGAGTCGAGAAGGTATTCGGGCCTTCTCGAGAAAGAGGTGATCTTTGGACCGGGACTCGTGGCCCAGGCTTTTGAATTTTCGGCAAGGGGGGTTGAAGAAACTAGAATGGCAAGGATCAGGACTGCGAATCGTTGACTGTTAACCTTAAGAATATAAATTAATAATTGACAAACGCTCTATTTATTGTTATTATGAAAGTGCTTTCTGAAACAATTTTCATAAAGCATTCACAAGAAAATTCGCTACTTATTAAAGTCCTTTAACCAACCAGATCAGTTGATGAGAAAAAGTCTACCGACCATCTATGACGTTGCTCGCACCGCTGGGGTCAGCATTTCGACAGTTTCTCGGGTTTTGAATTCACCGGAATTGGTTAACGAAGCTACCCGAACGCTCGTCCTCCAAGCGATCGACCAACTGGGGTTTATCCCCAAGGCCGAAGCGCGGGCACGGGCGTTGCTCTCCTCCGGGCGTGTCGGTGTGATTACTCCCTGGTTCACCGGGCCTTCATTCGTGCAGCGCCTGCGCGGGGTCTCATCGGTCTTATCTGAATCAAATTACGAGCTGGTTATTTTCACCGTTGATACGATCGAGCGGTTGAACCGTTATCTCGAAACGGTCCCGCTCACACACAACCTGGATGGACTGGTTCTCATTTCGGTCAGGATCGATCAGGCCATAGCCGACCGGATGAGACAGCACCAGATGGAGATGGTTTTGATCGAATATCCGATCAGCGGGTTCAATTGCGTCGAGATCGACGATGAAGAAGGCGGACGGATTGCCGGACGGTACCTGGCGGGGAAGGGCCACCGGAAATTTGCTTTTGTGGGTGAAACAAATTTCCCAAAATATGGGATTAACCCCATCAGTTCACGCCTTTCCGGTTTTTGTGAAGTGCTAAGAGAAAATAAGATAGAAATTTGCAATGACCTGGTTTGGGAAACGCCTTATCACGTGGACGCTACCCGTTACCTGGCTGTGGATAAGCTCAAGGAGCCGAATCG
Source organism: uncultured Chloroflexia bacterium (assembly GCA_963704755.1). GTDB lineage: Bacteria > Chloroflexota > Anaerolineae > Anaerolineales > Anaerolineaceae > Bellilinea. The sequence continues at coordinate 1,188,676 of OY969938.1, read as the reverse complement.
GCCCACCGCCGTATTCTGCGCAACCGATTTGCAAGCCATCGGTGTGCTGAAGGCGGCTCGCCAGTTAAATCTGCGTGTGCCGGAAGACCTGGCGATTTTGGGCTTTGATGACCTGGATATTGCTGAGTACATGGGATTGTCAACCATCCGGCAGCCTTTGGACGAATCGGGAAAAGTAGCCGCGGAACTGCTCTTTTCGCGGATTGCGAACCCAAATCGCTCCGTCCAACACATCCGGCTGCCGTTAACCTTGATCGAACGCGAAACTGCATAGATGAAGTCATAGCCGAAATTTCATCTGGAAGGAGGTGAGTGAAACATCGATTTGATTTCTTGGTTGCACCCGGCAAAATTGCCTCTGGTGTGGTCGTTAGAAAACAAAGTCCAGTATCGAAAGTCAATCAATCCGTAAGGATGGAGGAGAATATGAAAAATCGTTTCTGGTTCGCATTTAGTATCGTAATGATCGCCGCGATGGCGCTGGCTGCCTGCAGCAGCCCGGCAACCGCCACCACCGCCCCGACGGAAGTACCCTCAACGGCTCCCACAATGGAACCCACCATGGCCCCGACAATGGCCCCCACCGAAATGATGGCGTCCACTGCCACCACCGCGATGACGGAAGCCACAGCCACAACCGGCGGGTCAACTGCCGCGATCGACTGCAAAGGTGCAAAAGCTGGCGACACCATCTCCATGCTGTACCAATGGTCAGGTGAAGAGGAAACCAAGCTGAACACCATCCTCAAACCGCTCGTCGATGCCTGCGGTATCACCATCAATCCTGAATCAACCCGTGACCAGGCTGTTCTGGACACCAAGGTTCAGGCCGGTACACCCCCAGACGTTGCTTTCTGGAATATTGCTCAACTGATCCAGTACAAAGATAAACTGGTCCCCATGGACACCCTGGGCGCAGTTGCTGCCAATTACCCCGATGTATTCGTCAAGAATGGTACGATCGATGGCAAATGGCTGGGCCTGCCCGTCAAAGCGGATGTCAAGACCATTATCTGGTACGATCCGGCGGTCTTCGCTGAAAAGGGTTACACCGTGCCGACCACCTGGGATGAACTGAACACCCTGGTTGAAAAAATGGTTTCCAACGGTGACGTGCCCTGGAGCATGGGCTTCGAATCTGGCGATGCGACTGGTTGGACCGGTTCCGACTTCATCCAGGATATCCTCCTGGTCCAGCAGGGCCCGGATTATGTCAACAGCATCATCACCGGGGATACTCCCTACAACGATGCCGGTGTGAAACAGGCTTACCAAACCTACCTGAAGTGGGCTACCGACGCCAAGTACACTGTTGGCGGCGCTCAGGGTACCCTGTCCACTAACTTCAACGACGCGATCCTGCAGGTCTTCTCGGATCCGCCGCAATCCATGATGGTCAAGCAGTCTGGTTTTGCCAGCGGCACGATCATCGGCACCTATCCTGATCTGAAATACGGCACCGACTACGACTTCTTCCCTGTTCCGGGTGCCCAGGGTTTGCAGGGTGGTTGGGACTGGATGATGGCTTTCAACAATACCCCGGCCGTACAGGCGCTGGTTACTTACCTGTCTTCGGACCTGGGCGGCCAGAACTGGGCAGCGGCAGGCTTTGACCTGACCCCCAACAAGGCCGGTGTTGGAACGTATCCTGATGCAGGTGCGGAAAAACGTGGCGAGATGTTAGCCAACGCCACCGGCTTCACCCCTGATCTGGGCGACACCATCCCGGGCGGCTTTAGCTCGGCCGAATGGACTGCCATTGTCAACACCGTCAATGGGCAGGACCTGGATACCAACCTGGCTAATGTAGAAGCTGCGCAAATGGCAGGTCTAGGCAAGTAAAACGTTCCTGGTAATTCAACGCCGGGTGTCAACTGACACCCGGCGTGTTTCATTAGAAGGAGGAGCGATATGGCTGCAAGTGCGAAAGTTGTCCCGGGGGTTATGCGTCAAAAGCCACTCACCCCCTGGCTTTATCTGTCCCCCGCATTGATCGTCATGTTCGTATTCATTGTCTATCCGGGGCTGAATACGCTTTATTTGAGTTTTCGCAATGTCGATAACACGGGTTGGGCCAACCAGGCTTGCCAGGCCGGCCAACCCTGTTGGGGAATATTCGAGAATTATCGTTACGCCTTGACGTCGGATGTCATGCGGACGTCTTTGCTGAACAACTTGATCTGGATTGTCCTGATGGTTAGCGCGACAGTTTTGATTGGCCTGCTGATCGCTACCCTCGCTGATCGGGTCAAGTACGAGGCTATCGCCAAATCGATCATCTTCCTGCCCATGGCCATTTCTTTCGTTGGGGCAGGCGTGATCTGGAAATTTGTCTACGACTACGGTACTACCCAGGTTCAGGTTGGTTTGCTGAACGCAATCATAACCGGGCTGGGCGGGAAGGCGGTTGCCTGGCTGACAGTTCCACAAGTGAATACGATTTGTTTGATCGTCGTGGGCGTGTGGATGTGGACCGGCTTTTGTATGACCATCCTGGCCGCGGCCCTGAAGGGGGTCCCGGACGAAATTCTGGAAGCAGCCCGGGTGGATGGTGCGAACGAGTGGACGGTCTTCTGGCAGATTATGGTCCCGATGATTGCCCCAACCATCACCGTAGTGATCACCACTATGATCATCAATGTGCTGAAAGTGTTCGATATCGTCTATGTGATGACCGGCGGGAACTACGGTACCGACGTGATCGCCAACCGGATGTATTTTGAAATGTACAAGAACTTCCAAACCGGGCGAGGCACAGCCATCGCTATGGTGTTGGTAGTCCTGATTATCCCGGTGATGTTTGTGAACATTCGCCGCTTCCAGCAGCAGGAGGCGACCCGATGAACGGCGATCGTATCAAGAGTTTCTTTCGCTCACTGCCGACCCACATCATCCTGATTGGGATCTGTGTGATCTGGCTGGTCCCCACCATCGGCCTGTTGGTGACCTCCTTCCGCCCATTACAGTCGATCAACTTAACCGGCTGGTGGACCGCGTTTACTTATCCGGGCGCGAAGGAATATAAGGCTTCCTGTGCATCCTGCCACGGCAGCGACGGGAAGGCCATCCCCACGGCGGATTTGACGGATGCGAACATCGTCTCCCAATTCTCGCGTTCTTCCAGCTTGCTGGCCGTGCTCAACAAGGATTTCAATGGCCAACCACACATGGGCACCATTTCAGTCCCCAGCGCCCAGGAGGCGGCCGACGTTTTAACCTACATCAAGCGCATTTCCGGCATCAACAAGACGCCTTTGTTCACGCTGAATAACTATATCGACGCGATCATGGGCTACCGGGGGACAAACAACTATGTGACCGATTGCGCCGCCGGAACACAAAGCGTCGATCTGAACTGTAACTCCAGCGACCTGCTCAACCCACGCGGTATGGGCCGGGCGTTCATCAACAGCTTGATCGTCTCGATTCCGGCGACCTTCATCCCGATCATTTTTGCCGCCTTTGCTGCTTACGCCTTTTCCTGGATGGAATTTCGCGGGCGGCAGGCGATGTTTGCCCTGCTGGTCGGCTTGCAGATCGTCCCGTTGCAGATGACCCTGGTCCCGATCTCGAAGCTGTATGCCCAACTCGGCTTGAACGGTACTTTTGTCGGCATCTGGCTATTCCATACCGGCTTTGGCTTGCCGTACGCGATCTTCCTGATGCGTAACTTCCTGGGCGGGCTGCCGCGGGAAGTGTTCGAGTCGGCCTACCTGGATGGGGCTTCGCATTGGACGGCCTTCTACCGGCTGGCCATCCCCTTGTCGGTGCCGGCCCTGGCATCCCTGGGTATCTTCCAGTTCCTGTGGATTTGGAATGACTTCCTGGTTGCCCTGGTCTTCCTGGGCGGGCAGAACCCGGTGCTGACCTACCAGATTGCCAACATGGTCACGTCCCTGGGAAGCGGCTGGCAGTTGTTGACCGCCGCGGCGTTCATCTCGATGGCGCTGCCAATGATCGTGTTCTTTGCCTTGCAGCGGTATTTCGTTCGTGGGCTGCTGGCCGGCTCGGTCAAAGGCTAAACCTCACCTCTACTTGCCATATCGCTTTAATAGCCAGCGGCCTGGAGGAAAATCCCAGGCCGCTGGGTTTTATTAACCCCGGAGTCACGGAGGACACGGAGAAGAAAGAATAACACTGCAGAGATGCTGAGAACGCAGAAAAGAAAGAAAATCACCGCAGAGACGCTGAGGGCGCAGAGAAGAAAGAAAAGATCAATTTAAGTACGGACACGGAAAGCAGAAAAATGTAGGTTGGGTTGCGGGCTCCTGCATAGAACTGGCCAAAATTCGGGCCTTCGCCTTTCAGGCCTTGCCCACAACCCAACACCGGCGACGACATTATTTTCCGGCTTCGCCCGCTAACTCCGCAATCTTGACGATCACCTCGACGGCCTTTTCCAACGAATTGACCGGGACGAATTCGAAACGGCCGTGGGCGTAGTGCCCGCCGGTGAAGATGTTGGGACAGGGCAGCCCCATATACGAAAGCCGGCTGCCGTCAGTGCCGCCGCGGATGGGGCGGATCAGGGGGGTGATGTCCAGGGACTGCATGGCTTTTTTGGCCAGGTCGATCACCTCGAAAACCGGCAGGATCTGTTCCTTCATGTTGTAATAGCTGTCTTCCAGCTCGAGCTGGACCGCACCGGCGCCGTAACGCTCGTTGATAAAAGCAACCGCTTTTTCCAGGGCGGTCTTCAGGATTTCGAACTTGTCGCGATCGTGCTCGCGGATAATGTAGCGCATGACCACTTCTTCGACCGTGCCTTCGAAGACAGTGATGTGATAGAAGCCATCGTATTGGTCGGTGTGCTCGGGGCGCTGGTGCGCCGGCAGCAGGTTGTGCAGGTCGATCCCGATCTGGATGGCGTTGATCATCTTGTCTTTCGAAGAGCCGGGGTGGACGTTGCGGCCGTGGATGGTCAATTTAGCCGAGGCGGCGTTGAAGTTCTCGTATTGCAGCTCGCCAATCTCGCCGCCATCCAGGGTATAGGCAAATTTAGCGTTGAACTTGCTCACGTCGAAGCGATCCGCCCCGTGGCCGACCTCTTCGTCCGGGGTAAAGCCAACCCGGATGGTGCCATGTTTGAGCTCGGGGTGGCTGACCAGGTATTCCATCGCGGCCATGATCTCGGCTATCCCGGCCTTGTCATCTGCCCCCAGCAAGGTGTTCCCGTCGGTGGTAATCAGGCGCTGGCCGGCATAAAGGTTAAGGTCAGGAAATTCTTTGGGCGAGAGAACGATGCCTTTTTCCTTATTGAGGACAATATCCCCTCCGCCATAATCGACGAATTGCGGATTCACACCGGTTCCGCTCAGGTCCGGGCTGGTATCCATGTGGGCGATAAAGCCAATCGGGGAAACCCCTTCCACGTTAGCCGGTAGGGTGGCCATGACGTAGCAATTTTCATCGACAGCGGCGTCGCTCAAGCCGATCTTTTTTAATTCCTCGACCAGTAAATGAGCCAGGTCGAACTGCCTGGCCGTGGTGGGAAAGCTTTCGGCGTAGTGGTCAGATTGAGTATCGATTTTGATGTAACGAATGAATCGTTCGACAACGCTGGTATTCATTTGATTCTCCTGATTGGGTTAGGTAAAACAAGTTAGGCGCTCTTGGATGGGTGTTGGCGATCAGAAAAGCAAGTGCGGTCAGCCTGCTGACCCTGGCAAGGGATTACCGCATTTGAGGTGTTTGCGCTGACTTAGTCAGCGCAAACACCTCAAATGCGGAGCCTTACCGATTGGGTTATGCTGTTTCCAGGGTTATTATAACCCCCTTGGGCGGGCGGTATTTGAGTTATGAGCGCTGTTTATGCCTGAAAATCGTGGGATAATACCGCTATAAAATATCGATCGTAATTGCTCAACCATACCGGAAGGGCAGAATTTTAGCAAATAACAGAGCAATTACCGGAAAGGTCTGGCCATGCAAACATATCCAATCCCAATGGTACCGGGCCCGGTGCATGTGCCCCAGCAAGTGCTGGAGGCCATGCAGGTGGACTATGGTTCGGGAGACCTGGAAAAGGATTACCTCGATCTTTATAACCGTACAGAAGAGAATCTCAAGAAAATCTACGCAACCCGCCATACGATGGTAATCCAGACCGGGGAGGGCATGGTTGCCTTGTGGTCCGCCTTGAAAAGCACCATCCAACCCGGTGACCGGGTGCTTGCCCTTGCGACCGGCGTTTTTGGCTTCGGGATGGGCGATATGGCGGCCGCGATTGGGGCGCAGGTGGAAACTTACGGTTTACCGTACGACCAGACCCTGGCAGATTGGGCGGCGATCGAACAGAAGATTGCCGAATTTAAACCCAAGATGATCACCGTGGTCCACTGTGAAACCCCTTCGGGGACGCTCAACCCGCTGGAACAGCTCGGCCGGTTGAAGACCCAATACGGGGTGCCTTTGTTGTATGTGGATGCGGTCGCCAGCGCCGGCGGAACTCCGGTCCTGACCGACGAATGGAATATCGATTTATGTTTGGGTGGATCGCAGAAGGCTTTGTCGGCGCCGCCCCTGGCGGCTTTCCTGACCGTCAGCGAGGCAGCCTGGGAGATTATCGCGCAGGTCAATTATCAGGGTTACGATGCGCTCAAGCCTTTCCGGACCGCTCAACGTGACTTTTATTTCCCCTACACGCCTGACTGGCATGGATTGGCGGCCTTGAACCGCGGCTCGCAACTATTATTGGATGAGGGCCTGCCTAAGGTATTCCAACGCCACCGGGAAGCAGCCCAATACTGCCGTAATGGCCTGGAAAAACTGGGGTTGAAGCTGTTTCCGGCGGCCGGGGCAATCTCCTCTCCAACCGTCAGCGCAGTTTACGTTCCGGATGGGATCGGTTGGCCAGAGCTGGATGCCCGCTTCCGGGCCAAGGGATTGGTCGTGGGCGGCTCGTATGGGCCCCTGGCCGGAAAGATTTTCCGCCTGGGCCATATGGGAACCCAGGCAAATCTGGATCTGGTTGGGCAGGCCCTGGCGGTCATTGGTGAGGTTGTAAAAGGACTGTAGGTATGGCTTCGAGTTCGGTATTTTCGGATGAGCCAATCTACACCATCAAAACGGTAGCCGCTCAAACCGGTCTATTACCGGTTACGGTGCGCGCCTGGGAGGCGCGTTATCAGGTGGTCCAACCGCACCGATCCAGTAATCGCTACCGCCTATATTCTGAAAAAGATATCGCCATCCTGCGCTGGCTGAAAAAGCGCACCGAGGAAGGCGTATCGATCAGTTCAGCCGTGGCTGAGCTGCGAAAGAAGACCGGGTCGGGGGACTGGCCAGATTTGGTCCGCAGTGCTCCCGGCGGACAGGCGGTGAAGGGCAGCCTTACAGTGGCCCCATTTGTTCAAAGAATGTATAAAGCGCTCGTCAGCCGGGACGAACGCGGTGCCGATGCGCTCTTTCAGGGGATTCTGGCGGCCTTTGATTTGGAGACAGCCCTTGTGGAAATTTTTACCCCTTGTTTGCATCAAATCGGGGATGCCTGGTACCATGGTGAAGTAGGCGTGGCGACCGAACATTTTGCCAGCACCTACCTGCGCGGAAAATTAGCCGGGCTGCTGCAGACTTATCCGGGAGAACGGGGAGCCCCCCGGATCCTGGTTGGGACAGGCCCCGAAGATCATCACGAGATCGGCGCGCTGATGTTCGCCGTTCTTTTACGCAGCCAGGGTTATCAGGTGGAATACCTGGGCCCGGACATTCCCCTGGAAGATTTGATCGAATATGCACGGTTGGAAAACCCGGATATGATCGTGCTCACGGCCACTCTGCCGGAACCGGCCGAAAAATTAGCCCGAATGCAGGGCTTGTTGAGCCGGTTGAGCAATGTCCCCGTTTTTGGCTTTGGCGGCCAGGCATTCGACGATCAGCCGGCATTGCGCGCTCGCACAGGGGGTGAATTTCTGGGTGAAACGATCTCCGCGGCGTTGGTTCGTGTTCGCGAACTATCCCCACTGTAAAACTACCGATAAAAGTCAATCGCCAGGGTGAGGGGGGCACCCGGGCGATTGACAGTGACTATTATACATAATCGCCGCTATTATGCAAGAGGTATCTAGCGAAAATAAAAAATTGTAACGAAATTGTAATGGTTTGTACAACTCGCCGCAAACTTTCAGATGCAAGTACCCGGTAAGGGGAAACAAACAGTAGAAGTGCAACCGGCTTGAAAGCGGTTGGAGGGTCAGGGTGGATCGGCAAATCCTGTTTATGGAACCGGTGCAGGCGATTTGTAAATTTGTAAAGTTTAAATCCGGATTAAAATCACCGAAAATTACTTGACGAGAAACTTCTTTACGGGTACATTTTCTCATGCATTTTTAAGAAAGGCTGGCGGTTTCTATTCGTGAACTTCTCAATTTCCGGTCGTCACAATCATTTATCCGCCAATGAATACATGATACGCTTGAAAAGACCCCGTAGATCGGGTACGAACGCTGATTATGGGTGAAGCCAGTCCATCTTTTCCTGTAAATAGCGATCCCCTTTGACGCGGGGAGTTTTCTTCGTGAAGGCATTCAACGCATAAATGGATAATAGATGAATACAAACGACCTAAAACGTGTCCTTATTGGTGAACCTTTTCCTAACAGTAGTGATATTCAAGAACGTCTCGATAACCTTCGTGCGCTAGCCATTTTCGCGTCCGATCCAATCTCCAGCAACGCATACGCTACCGAAGCGATTATGACGGTGCTGGTGTTGTTGGGGAGCGGGGCCCTGGGAATGACGCTTCCTCTCGGGTTGTGCGTGGCCGCGTTGGTTCTGATGGTTATCTCCAGCTACATCCAGACGATCTTGCATTACCCGGATGGGGGTGGGGCTTATACCGTTGCTAAGGACAATCTGGGTGAAGTGCCTTCTTTGATGGCGGCCGCGGCTTTGCTGGTAGATTACGTATTAACCGTATCCGTATCGATCGCGGCCGGTGTCCGGGCTGTGACTTCTGCATTCCCCGAACTGTATACCTACCGGGTCGAAATTGCCCTTCTGGTAGTTTTACTGGTCACCTGGATTAACCTGCGTGGGATCCGGGAAAGTGGGACGATTTTCGCCATACCGACCTACGCGTTTGTTATTGGGGTGTTCGCCATCGTGGTCTTTGGCCTGGCCCGGGCAGTGGGCCTGTTTGGTGTGGCGCATTTGCCGGTGGTTACAGAGGTGGTCGCGCCGAAATTTTCTGTGACCGGTTTTGCTTACATCTGGCTGCTATTGCGGGCCTTTGCCGGCGGCTGTACGGCGTTGACCGGGATCGAAGCGATCTCGAACGGGGTAAAAGCCTTCAAACCGCCCGAATCGGTCAATGCGATCAAGACCATGATCGCCATGGGCGTCATTGCGATGACATTGTTTACCGGCATCACCTTCCTCTCGACTCATATGCACCTCATCCCGGCCGAGGAAGAGAGCATCCTTTCGCAAATGACCCGCAGCATTGCGGGCAGGGGCTTCCTGTATTACTGGGTACAGTTCTTTACCGCTACCATCCTGTTCCTGGCTGCCAATACCGGTTACCAGGGCTTCCCCAGGCTGGCCTCCTTGTTGGCTGAAGATAATTTCCTGCCACGCTGGCTGGATGTACGCGGTGACCGGCTGGTGTACAGCGGTGGTATCGCTTTGCTGACCGTGCTGGCGTCTTCTTTGATCATCCTGTTCGGGGCAGATGAAATCGCCATGCTCCCGCTGTATGCGTTGGGGGTCATGTTGTGCTTCTTCCTATCGCAATCCGGCATGGTCCGGTTGATGGGGCGCATCATCCACCTCAAACCGGGCGAGTCGATCCGCACTTCGGTCACGACTGTCCATTACGAGAAGGGCGCTCGGGTCAAGCGGGTCATCAATTTTGTAGGAGCGGCTGCGACGCTGCTGGTGTTTATCATTTTGTTGACCACCAAATTTGTCGAAGGCGCCTGGATCGTGGCAGTGATTATCCCTTTGCAGGTGATCTTGTTCCGCTCGATCCACGGCCACTACGACCGGGTTGCGAATGCGTTGAGCACCCAGGGCCTCAAACCCGAGACGCTGGCCGGGGTGGCCAATGTGGTTATCGTGCCGATCGGTGACGTGCACCGTGGTTCTTTGTTAGCCTTGCAGTATGCCAAACGCCTCTCGAACGACGTACGCGCCCTGGTGATTGTCACCTCGGATGAGATGAAACAACGCGTCCACGAGCGCTGGGAGCGTTTCAGCAACGTAACCTGCGGAGTCTCACTGGTATGCGTCGATTATGACTACCGCGATGTGGTCACCCCCATTGTCGATTATGTGATCAAGGTCAATAGCGAGGAATTTCCCCAACAGCTCACCACCGTGGTGATCCCAGAGTTCGTGGCGGAGAACCCGGTTGCCCAGGTTTTACACAATCAGACGGCGTATCACCTGCGCAGCATGCTGAAGAATTACCACGATATCGTGATCATCGAAGTGCCGTTCCACATCGGTTCGAAGATTTAAATTGATCAATATAGAAAATTTTTCGCGGGCTTTGCTCGTGAAAAATTTTCTATATTGATAACTGCTCAGCCTAAGGGGGAAGAAACCCGAATTTGAGGTGCGTGCGGGGGCGGAGCCCCCGCACGCACCTCAAATTCGGGAACTTCTTAACAGGAGCCTGAAAGGTTACCGATATCTTTTAGTTCGAAATGTAACAAATGAAAGCCTCCCTGGATTAGAGGGAGGCTAAATTTTTATTATTATGACGTAACTGAGGCTTATCTGGAACGAAATCCGAAATTAAAGACTTTGCTCAAGTATCACCCGCGCAAACACTTCAATTTCGGGGACTCTTTTGTATGAGCTTGATCAGTTTACGGTTAATTGCCGTAGAGTTTGTGATGGACCGCACTTAGCACGCGGACCTGTTCAGCTGCGTGGTAAGAGGAGCGAACCAGGGGGCCGCTTTCGACCCATTGGAAGCCGATGTTCTGCCCGTACTCTTTTAGCTCGGCAAATTCTTCTGGCGTGTAATAGCGCGCGATGGGCAGGTGTTTACGGCTGGGCTGCAAATACTGGCCGATGGTCAAAATTTGAACGCCCCACTCGCGCAGGTCGTCCATCACCTGTTTGACCTCGTCGATCTCTTCGCCTAGCCCGACCATAATCCCGGATTTGGTCAGCACTTCGGGGTCCATGCGGTGGGCGTTGCTGAGGGTAGCTTTGGCCCAATCGTAATGGTCCTGTGGTTGGACCGTCTTGAAGAGCCGCGGAACCGTCTCGACATTGTGGTTGAGGATCTCCGGCCTGGCATCCATGACGATACGTAAGGCTTCGGGGCTGCCTTTGAAATCGGGGATGAGCACCTCGACCGAGCAGCCGGGCAGCAGCTCGCGGATGCGGCGGATGACCATTGCGATGATCGGCGCGCCGCCATCTTTGCGGTCGTCGCGGTTGACCGAGGTGATCACGGCGTGCTTCAGGTTCATCGCCTTGACCGCCTGGGCAACTCGTTCCGGCTCCAGCCAGTCCAATACTTCCGGGCGGCCATGTTTGATATCGCAGAACCCGCAGGTGCGGGTGCAAATGTCGCCCATCATCAGGAAAGTGGCGGTCCCGGCACCCCAGCATTCGCCCATATTGGGGCAGCCGGCCTCTTCACACACGGTATGCAGCGATTTGCTGCGCATCAATTGGTGCAGCTTCTCGTAGGTCTCGCCGCTGGGTGCGCGGACCTTAATGTATTCCGGACGGCGTAACGGCCTGGTATCGATAAGTTCAGGATTCACTCTATCACGGGTAATGTTAACAGTCATGGGAACCTCTTAAGGGCGATTATACCTTGAGCGCGGGGAGTTTGCCAATCCTGCGATTCCTGCGATTCTATTTATGGCTTATGGCGTTGGCGATTGAAATCACCGCAACAAAAGCACGAAGCCCCACCTTCGTGGGACTTCGTGTATATGTAGGTGCAGATTTATCTACGGAAGGCACAAGCTCACGAGGCACCCGGCATAGAATACCGGGTTACTTGCCTGATTCGCCGGCGGCCTTGTGGGCCGGGATCTCACGCTCCTGCGAATCGACCGTCAGGCGGTAATAGGGCAGCCAGGCGACGCCGAAGGCGTTGACATAGATATCCTTCTTGTATGGGGTCAGCGGCACTTCGCTGACCTCACTGGCCACGTCGGCCCAGCGCTGCTGAACCTCCTGCAAAGCCTGCTGGTATTCGGCTTGCAGATCCTTTTGCTGCTTTTGCAAGCCTTCCAACTCGACCTTCTCCTCTGCCAGATCTTCCTTGGCTTGCGAAGCCATACGATGCTTGCTCAAGGTTTTAGATACAGTGCGTTTCCGGCCACCGAGAAGACCTAAGATCAGTTCGCCGCCCGCGCCGGCTTCTTCCAGGCGGCGTTGAGACACCTCATCTTTCTGGCTGTCCACTTCGCGCTCCTGGCGTTTGACCTTTTGTTCCAGGGCAGCCAGTTTCTTCTTGTAGGCAGCATCGACTTTGTCCGTTTCTTCTTTCATGGCCTTTTTGGCAGCCGTAGAGCACATTTCATGGAATTCACCGCTGTTCGTTTCTGGCCCGGCCGCCAAATTGAGCTTTTCGTTGACCTTGAGGTGGATTGCGCTGGAGCGATAGACCCAATCGGTGAAATCCTGCTGCCAGGCGTTGACCTGGCGGCCGTCGCTGAGCCAGCCGGGTAGAGGCGCATAGCTCGAGCCGGGGACAGGTGCGGCGCTCAATTGGTCGGGGGCGTAAGCTGAGGCAGGGAAATCTTCCCAGGCAACCTGCCTGCCGCGGGCTTCTATGGGCAGGCTGGCGAAATGACGGTCGAAATCCAGGTTGTACTTGCGCGCCAGGTAATGCACGTCCGCCTGGGCCAGCAAGGCCGGGCGGTAGATTATGCCCTGCTGAGCAACGGTCGCACTGGACGAAATTTTGGCTTCCTGCAGGGCCTGCCCAAAGGGCAGGTCGTTGGGCAGAAAATATTCATTGATCCCGGCCGGCAAGCCCGGGCGGGTCTGGGAGAGCGTTTCTGCGCCGGCGGAAGGGCTGGCCACCGCTGCGGCCGGCCCAGCCGGTGCGGCAGCCTGGGCGGAAGCAGGCTTGCTTTGAGGTGTCGAAGATGCAGCCTGCGCGGTTTGTGCGGCCTGTACGCCGGCCAGGGCCATGAGCTGGGGAATCTGCGAGCGGGTCAACGGGCCGGCCAGATAGTTGAGCGCCCAGCGGGTCTGAAAGACCTGGGGCGCTTTGGCATGGACGTTGTGCAGCAGGAAAGTGCGCTTGCCCAGGCCGGAGATCAACTGGTCGGCCGACTTGCGGTCCAGGTCCCCGCCGGCCGATTCGAGCCCGTCCAGCAGGCGCTGCTTGTCCTGGTCGGTCTGCAAACGGCCTATGATCCAGGTGCCGGCGTTGGAGAGGCCCTTGTAATCCACATCCACCGGGTTTTGGGTGGCCAACAGGAATCCAACCCCGAAAGCACGGGCCTGTTTGAGCAAACGAAGCAGGATCGGGCGGGAAGGTGGGTTGGCGGTGGGGGGCAGGTAACCCAGGATCTCATCCATGTAGACCAGGGCGCGCAGTCCGCCGGTGCCGCGCTGGGTGCGCATCCAGGATTCGATCGAGGCGAACAGCAGGGTGACGAAGAACATACGCTCGCTCTCGCTCAGGTGGGCCAGGTAGAAAATGCTGTGGCGGGGCTTGCCCTCGGGCGTGTACAGCAAGGCGCCCACGTCGAGCGGCTGGCCTTCGCGCCAGATCTGGAAGGAAGGCGCGGCCAGGAAATTGTTGAGCAGGATGGCCAGCGAAAAACGGTCCTTTTCCGGAAAGAAATTGTCTACCGGGAAGGCGCCCAGACGCTCGAAAGGCGGGTTTTGGGTTTGCAGGATCAGTTCGGTCAGGTCCAGCGATTGGCTTTTGCTCCAGGCGTTTTCGATGATATTGGACAGCAGGATGTGCTCGCGCGAGCGCAGCGGATCGACATCGGTCAGGCCGACCAGCCCCAGCAGCGCACTGACGATGGTCGTAATTTTCTCGCGCAGGATCTCGCTGTTGTCCTCCCAGGACAGCTCCGGTGAGCTGAAGGAGGAGAGGATATTGACGGCCGTGCCGCTGGTCGAGCCGGGGGTGTACAGGCCGAACTCGACCAAATCTTTCAGTTCCTGGAGCTGCTGGCTGCCCAGCCCCCAATCCGCCAGGCCATTCTTCCATGTTTCAGCAGTCTCACCGGCCAGCACCTCCAGCCTTTTGCCCTCGCGCCGGGCGGATTCGGGGTCGATCCAGGGCTGGAAGTCCGCCGGCAGCAGGGCGGGGAAGTGCAGCAGCAGGTTGGTCAGGTCGCCCTTGGGATCGATGGCGATAGCCGGAATGCCTTCCAGGGCGGTCTCTTCCAGCAGCCCGATGCACAGCCCGGTCTTGCCCGAGCCGGTCATGCCGGTAACGACCGCGTGAGTGGTCAAGTCGGCCGGATCGTAAAGTACGGGTTGGTCAAGCAATTTCTTCGATGAGGTATCGAATAGTTTGCCCAGGTAAAATGAGCCGTCTTTGGATAGCGCCATGGTTTTCCTCTCCACAATAAGATTTTTGCTATTACTCAGGTTTATTCGGAGGTTGGAGGTGTTTTTTTATTTTTCGCGTGCGAAGCACGCGAAAAATAAAAAAACACCTCTTTCTTTTGAAATAGCTGAATGGTTTCGATTTTTCTCAGGAAGTTATTCCCTTTGCCAGAGGATACAGTTCGTACGCATCTCCGAACTTCTGCGGTGCGGGCAGTTGAGCCAGGAACTGGTCCAGGGCCTGCAACGCGGCCAGCGGGTGATGCGGATCGCCGGCCGTCTTTAAAAACTCGATCCCGCTGCGATTTACCAGGATGTGGGTGAATCCCTGCTGGATCCAGGCCTCCCGGATGGACGCAAAATCCTGATATTGGGTGTAATCGCGTACCCAGCGGTCCAGGATTTCGTCCGGCGCGCAGCGCGGCAGGCAGTACAGGCTGCGCGGCTCGTAGATCAGCAGCACCCGGTCCGGCTCGGACAGGTTGTTAATGGCCTGGACCGCCGGCTGGTACCAGCCCAGGTTGTCGGCCAGGTAATCCTCCTGGCTGGTGAAGCCCAACGCGGCCGGGGCTGATCCCATTTTAACGGTATTCAGCACCACTGCCAAACTGTTCAAGCCCAGAACCAGAATTACAACGGCGTTCAAGATCCGGCCAAGCCGCACCCCGGAAAAGGTGATCCGCGAGGCGGCCGCGTAGCCAAAGGCGGCCAGGGTGACGAAGGCCGGGAACAGCGAAAAATACATACGGGTCTGGATCAGGTAACCCGAAAAGCGGTTGCCGACCGCCCAGATCGCCAGCCCGCTCAGGCCGATCAGGGCCGCGTTTTGCAGGGCGGTTTTCTGGCGCTCGTCGCGCTCGCGGGCGCCCATCCAGGCCAGCGCGCCCAGGCCGAGCAGCAACGGCCCGATCGAGACGCTGTAGGTTGCGCCGCCGTCCACCCCGAGCATGGTGGCCCGCAAAGGCAGTAAGAAAAAATCCCACCAGTTGCCGGCCGGCGGAGCGCCTTGATAGATCGAGATGCGCAGCGCATCCATGGCGCCGGCCGGAAAGAAGAATGGGTAAAACGGGTTGCCGGTAGTGAGGGCGTTCTTGACCAGCCAGGGCAGGACCAGGACCAGCGCGGCCGCGCCAAACTGGAGCATGGCCGGCCACCAGGCGGCTTTCTTTTTCCAGACGTGCCAGGTGAGGGCTACCCCGGCTACCAGGATAAGCACGGCCGAGGTGTATTTGGTGCCCATGGCCATGCCGGCGAAGGCGCCGGCCAGCAGCAGGTCGGACTGGCGGTTTTCGGCCCGCCAGCGGTCCAGGCTGACCAGGCAGCCCAGGCCAAAGTACAGCCCCAGCCAGTCCACGTAGCCCCAGGCAGTGGATACGGCCAGGGTATAGCCGGCCAGCAAGGCCCCCAATCCCACCCAGGCGGCCCGGATGGAGATGCGCTGAAATAAATAGCCCAGCAACCCCAGGCTGGCCAGCAGGCAGAAAAACCAGCCTAATACGGGCGCCGTTTCGAGCCCGCCCAGGCCTATGGCCCAGGTGTACAACATCTCGGCCGTCTGCGGATGGCCGCTCATGACGATCCAGGGCAGGTAGCTGATCTTGCCCTGGGCCAGGTAAGCCTGGGGCAGGGTCAGGTGATACATCAGCGCGTCGTACTTGACCGGCGGCGCCAACGCGACGGCCAGAGTGGCGGCGAACATCAGTGCCAGCAGAACCGCGACCGTCCGCTCGAAGCGGCTGCCGGCGGCCCAAACCTCATTCAGGCCGGCGAACTGGCGCAGCCAGCCCAGGCAGGCCTTGCGCAGCAAGATACCGGCCAGGAGCAGTACGCCCCACAGGATCCAGGCGGCCAGCCCAAGGGTAGAGCCGACGATCAAGACGCCGATGGCCAGCAAACCCAACCCCAGGGCGGCCTGCAGTGCCAGGCGGGCCAGCGGGTGCAGCCCCTCCAGGCGGGCCAGGCTGTATCCAAGCCCGCCGGCCAGGATCACCAGCAGGGCAGCGGCCAGGATGTGTCCGATCATTTGGGCCAGGTGCAGCGCCAGGTCCGGCGTCACCGGCTTGTTGGTGGAATAGTACAGGACCAGGACGATCACCGGCCAGAGCAGGGCGATCAGGAAGAGCGTGAGGCGGGATGGCTTCATGGGGTAGATTTAAAGTTAATCGAGATTTTGTATGTGAGAAAGCTTGATTCTCGTTTGAGATGGACACCCGAATGATCCTATTATACGTCCGCAAATTCAGGAACTCCTTAATCGGGGTAATCGCATCATAAATTGTGTCCAATCAGCAGGGATATAAGAAATTTTTTGGTACTGTTCAAGCCAGTTTACGGGGAAGGGAATTATTGTTGTTTTTCACGTGCGCAGCACGCGAAAAACAACAATAATTCCCTGTTTCTCCGGGAAAGTTGAGCAGTTACTTTAATTTTTTTTAGAAGGCCTCCACAATAATGTCATTGCGAGGAGGCGTATTTTGTCGACGAAGCAATCTCAACACACCCAGACTCCCGTAATGGCCAGCCCTGAGATTGCCACGGTCGGCCTACGACCTCCCTCGCAATGACAAAAAGGTGCATATGGCTACCAATGCAGTATTTCTGGCCAGTCGGGAGATCGCTCACCTGCTCATGCAATCCTGGTGGCCTGTGTTTAGAGGACCACAAGCGATGGGTCCAAAAAACACAACGACAAAAAAGGCACTTCTTGAAAAATTGCATTCTTCTATCCCTTACGATTGGACATAAATTCTGATGTGATTGACCTGTTTAAGGACTTGATATCGTTAACAAAGTTAAAGTATAATTAACTTATGAAGAAAACCACGCAACACGTAGTACCTGCGCCAAACGGCGGTTGGAATGTTCGCAAGGGCGGCTCTGACCGGGCTTCGAAACATTTTGAGACCAAAACCGAAGCCGAGGCTTGGGCACGGCAGGTGAGTATCAATCAAAAATCGGAACTGGTTATTCACAAACGGGACGGAACCATCCAAAGTAAAAATTCTTACGGGAACGATCCATTCCCTCCTCAAGATCAACGGTGATTTAGTTGCTAAATAAGGGGGAAAAGCAAGAAAACCAGGTATTTATTAATTGCCCTTTCGATGAGGAATATAAAGGGCTATTACGTCCTTTACTTTTTACGCTCTGTTATTTAGGGTTTTCTCCACGAATAGCCTCTGAGTATTTGAATTCAGCAGATAACCGTATCGATAAAATATGCAAATTAATACAGGTGACTGATTATTCCATCCATGACCTTTCGCGATGTAGCTCTTCAACGGTGGGTGAATTCTTTCGTATGAATATGCCCTTTGAATTGGGGATCGATTACGGATACTCCCGGTTCAATAAAATTGAGAAGAAAATGCTGATATTAGAGCGTCAGCGCTATGACTTTCAAAAAGCGATTTCCGATTTATCTGGTGTAGATGTTAAATGCCACAATGACGAACCGGAAGATGTAGTCAGGTGCATACGCAATTGGATGGTAGAAATCGATCATTCAAAAGCTATTGATAGTCCGACCCAAATCTGGTACCGTTTCACAGATTTTACATCTGACTTTTATGATGGTAGAAAAGCACATGGCTTTACAGACGAAGATCTAAACGATATGCCAGCACCCGAATATATTGCTTACATGCAGAATTGGCTAAAAGCTAACCAGAATTGATAAGGTACGGAAATTATTAGAATCTTTTCTTTGTGGTTTTGTGTTACCTAACTTTCGGCTAAAAGGGTGCAACAGAATCCATTTATTCCCGTATATTTAGGGTAATTTCAGGTCCGGTCGAATAGGCATTTTCCTGAACGAATGTAACTTTAATATATGAGGGTGGGAAGAGTGAAAAACTACGTGTTGGGGTTTTCTCTGGTTGGGCTTGGGTTGTACGCCTTGCAGTTACTGCCCAATATCATCTGGATGGTCGCGCCGCCGGCCAATAATGTTTTGACGAAAAACAGTTCGCCCTACCCGCTGATGAACATCGTCGAAGGGACCTTTGGGATCCTGACCGTGGCGGTCTTGATCTTGATCCTGCGCAAGGGCGGCCAACGCGGAAATGGCCTTTTCCTTGGTTTGGCGGGGCTGTTCTTGCTGGGCTATTACGTGGCCTGGTTCTTCTACTATCGCGGAGTGGTCGCGCCCTGGCTGCTGATCGGCGGCATTGCGGCCATACCGCCGTTGTATTTCTTCTTCGCCGGGCTGTGGATGAAGAACTACGTAGCCCTGATCCCGTGCGTGATCTTTGCGGCGGCCCATATTTTTATCACGTGCTCCACGTATTTATAAAAGGTTAAACATGGAAATTGAGGTAGGTGTGGGTGCATAGCACCCACACCTACCTCAATTTCCAGATTAAAAGATTTGGGGGTGTTATGTTGTTTTTTTCGTGTGCTTTACACACCAAAAAAACAACATAACACCCCCAGAGTTCCTTTTCAGTGGCTGTGTAGCTACAGATAAACAAAAAAAGGTGGCCATACAGGCCACCTTTTAGTAAACTGGAGCATGCCTGGGACGCCGACCCAGGCATGCTATTTAAGGAGGAGAAGAAGAGAAGTCGCCCTTTTCGATTACAATAATATAAGAAATCTTGTTCCATTGCTTGACGCGTTCCCTACGCTTACCCTACGGTTGCCTTACAACCACTTAACATCTGAGGTTATATGGACATCAATCTATCCAAGAACGGCCTTTCCATCAAAACAGAGCACCTGGGAAGGATTTATAAGATCCGCAACAACCGCAAAGAGGCCTACAAGGAGTTAAAAGCTTTGAGTGATGTGAACCTGGAGGTCTACGAAGGCGAACTTTTTGGCCTGCTGGGACCGAACGGGGCCGGCAAAACGACCTTGATCAAGATCCTGACCACCTTGCTGGCGCCAAGCAGCGGCAAGGCCAGCGTGGCCGGCATCGACGTGGCGACCAAGCCGGAGGAAGTGCGCAAGCGGATCAACATGGTCTCGGGCGGCGAGACTTCCGGTTACGGCTTGCTGACCGTGCGCGAGAACCTGTGGATGTTCTCACAATTCTACGGGATCGAGAGCAAAGAGGCCAACCGGCGCATCCAGACCCTGATGGAAATTGTGGGCATCGCCGACCGCAAGAACACCAAATGTTCGGACCTGTCCACCGGCTTGCGCCAGAAGATGAACATCATCCGCGGGTTCATGACCGATCCGCAGGTAATCTTTTTGGACGAGCCCACCCTGGGGCTGGACGTGGGCGCCTCGCGGGACGTGCGCGCGTTTATCCGCCGCTGGATGGAGGAGAACACCCGCCGCACCCTGCTGCTGACCACCCATTATATGGCCGAAGCAGACGACCTGTGCGACCGGGTAGCGATTATCAACCAGGGAGTGGTCCTGGCTTGCGATTCGCCGGCCCACCTGAAGCAAGTGCTCCAATCGGACGCGTTGTTCCAGATCCGGGTCGAGGCTGAGAAGCCTATCGATGAGGAAGCGCTGGCCTGGATCGATGGCCTGAACGACAGCCACCAGCACGCTGAGGTCGATGCGATTCGCCTGGATGTCAAACTGGAAAAAGAAGCCGTGCTGGCCGAAGTGCTCAACGAGTTGAACCACCAGGGAGCCCGGATCCTCAGCCTGCAAAAACGTGAGCCCACCCTGGAAGACGTCTTTGTGCAATTGGTTGGCCAGCGCATGGAGGAGATCGAAAATGCAGATGCTCCCGCCGCTTGAGAATAAAGCCACCGGCTGGCGCCTGTTCATGCGTACAGTGATCGGGCGAGCTTATCCGCGTATGGTTGGCTTGCAGCGCGAACGGTCCTGGCTGTTTTTCGATATCCTCATGCCGGTCATGTCGGTTGCGGCCTATGTGTTTGTCTACCGGGCCATTGGCGCGCCGGAAGATTACGTCGGCTTTGTCGTCGTGGGCGGCGCCATGACGGCCTTCTGGATGAATATCCTCTGGAGCATGTCTACCCAATTATATTGGGAGAAGGAGCAGGGTAACCTGGCCCTGTACATCATCTCGCCGGGACAGATGATGGCCATCCTGCTCGGCATGGCCCTGGGCGGGTTGGTGGCTACGCTGATCCGGGCGGTCGTCATCATCCTGTTGGGCAGCCTGTTTTTCCATGTCAGTTACGTTGTCGCCAGCCTGGGCGAACTGCTGGCTGTGTTCACTATCAGCATGGTGGCGCTGTACGGGCTGGGGATGATGAGCTCGTCGATCTTCTTGCTGCTCTCGCGCGAAGCCTGGCACCTGGCCAACCTGGCCCAGGAACCGATCTACCTGATCTCGGGGATGTATTTTCCGATCAAGAACCTGGGCTTCTGGGCGGCGGCCGCCTCTTCTCTCATCCCGCTCTCGCTGGGACTGGACGCCATGCGCCAGTTGGTGTTCGCCAGCGGCCCGACTCTGGGTTTTCTGGATGTGCGCATCGAGCTGCTGGCGCTGGTGGCGCTTTCGGTAATCTTCCTGTTTGGGGCGCGAGTATTATTAGCCCATATCGAACGATTGGCCGTGCGCGAAGGCCGATTGACCGAGAACCGGCGGTGATTTATGCTGCGTAAATCTATTATTTCACGCTCGTTTTTGACGGCTACCTGGCTGGGCTGGCAGATCGAATCCAACTGGACCGATCCGTTTCTGTTTGCAACCTACTCGATCGTCAAACCCCTGGCCGGGGCGGCCATCCTGGTGGTGATGTACGCTATTATCACCAACGGCAAGTTCGATTCACCCGCTTTTGCTTACCTGTACCTGGGCAACGCCTTTTACCAATACGTCCCGGCCGTCCTTTCGGGCATTTCCTGGACGATCATCGAGGACCGCGAGCATTACCGCACACTCAAATACGTGTACGTGGCCCCGGTGAGCGTGCCCTTCTATCTATTTGGGCGCGGGGTGGCCAAGTTTATCACCGGCTCGTTTGGGGTGATCATCACCGTGTTGGCCGGCGTCTGGTTCATGCACGTGACCATCCACTGGGCGCAGGTCAACTGGCCTCTGTTCCTGCTGACCTTGATCCTGGGCATCTTGATGCTGGCCACCTTGGGGCTGCTGCTGGCCGGCGTGACCCTGATGACGGCCCAACATTCGTATTACATCGGTGACGCGATTGCCAGCGGATTTTTCCTGTTCAGCGGGGCCATCTTCCCGCTGGAAATACTGCCGTCCTTTTTGCGGCCGGTAGGGTACGTTCTGCCGGTCACTTACTGGTTGGAACTGATCCGTCGCTCGCTGGTCGGTAACGTGGCGGACGCCTTTCCCACCTTTACCAATATCGGCAACGGCATGATGTTGTTGATCCTGCTCGGCTCGTCGCTGGTGTTTGCGGTCGCATCGATCTTTGTCTTCCGCCGCTGTGATTTTCAAGCGCGCGAAAAAGGCCTGATCGATATCACCACTAATTATTAAAAGAATGTAATTACTCAGCCAGGTTCAGAAGGTATGCGTGTTTTTTTATTGTATTTATGCGCTTCTCGCATAAATGCAATAAAAAACACGCAGTTCCTGTATGGTAGCTGAGTTTTTACAAAAGAATTTCGAATTTGCGGAGTTGGCGGAGGGCAACGCCCCCGCCAACTCCGCTTGATTTACTCTGGCGGCAGAATGTCCACACCATATTTGGCGGCCACGGACAGCAAACGGGGCAGGTCGGGTGGGCCGCTGATTTCAGGGGGATTGGCCAGGTCCGCGATTGGGTCGCCAGCTTCGGCAAAGAATTTTTCATGGAGCCCACCCGGCGATACCAGAATGACCATTTTCGCCACTTCGGAACCGATGTTGGTATAGGCATGGATGGTCTCGCGCGGCACGAAGAGATAATCGCCGGCCTTTGCCTGAATTTGTTGGTCGCCCATGCGGAACAGGTAGGTCCCTGCGAGGATAAAGAAAGCTTCGTCTTCGTAGTGCTGCAGGTGGGGCGGAGTGCCCTGACCGGGCAGGGTCTGCGTGACAAACAGCGAGTAGGCGCCTGCGGTGTTTTCAGCGACAGCTTTGAAGGTGACCAGATCGGTAACGACCCGATAAGTTGTTCCCTGGCTGGCTTCGACGACACGTCCGGGTAATGATTCTTTGAACATTGGATAATCTCCTTTGGCTTTTTGAAATTGGATGGCAATTGCTTGCCGGATATGAAAACATTTTAGAGTTTCTGCGCCTCAGAAACCACGCACACTACCTGCACACTCCCCCTACATCCCCCACACAGTTGACCCAACCATCAAGCGCTGATACAATTTTTGTGAGAAATTATTGATTAAACAGATCGATTAACGATTGTTTGTTGTGCCGCGCACCGGATCGAACTATGAACCAAGACCGTCCAAACACTTTCGCCGCATTGTTACGCCAGTACCGCAAACGGGCCGGTTTGAGCCAGGAATCACTGGCGGAGAAGGCCGGGTTATCCGCTAATGCAATCAGCGCCCTGGAGCGCGGCGAACGCCGGCATCCATACCCGTCCACAATCCGCATGCTGGCCGAAGCCCTGGCGCTCCGGCCGGAAGAGCAGGATCTCCTGGTTGAGACCAATGCGAATTCTGGCCCAGAGGATGAGCCGGCTGCAGCAAAACTGACCTCAGTCCAATTCAACGGTGCGATTCCCCGGCCGCTGACCGGGCTGGTGGGCCGCGCCACAGAAGCGGCTGTGATCCAACAATTATTGCTGCGGCCCGATATCCGCCTGCTGACCCTGACCGGCCCGGGCGGGGTCGGCAAAACACGATTATCCATTGAGGTCGTGTCCATTTGCCAGGACGCCTTTCAAGATGGGGCCGTTTTTATTTCTCTGGCGCCTGTTCGGGAGGCAGCCCTGGTACTGCCGACGATCGCCCAATCTTTGGGCCTGGATGAAATGCGGAATATTCCTCCGCTGCAGAGCCTGGTGACCTGGCTGCGCAATAAGTCATTTTTACTGGTGCTGGATAACTTCGAACACGTTGTTCCGGCGGCAGTTTCTATCGTTGCGATTCTGCAAAATTGCCCGCAGGTGAAAATTTTGGTCACCAGCCGGGAAGCCTTGCACGTACGCGGAGAGCAAGCCTATCAGGTTCCGTCGCTCATGGTGCCCAATTCGGATGAGCCCCTGGCGCTTCAAGATGCATCCCAATTCGACGCGATCCGGCTTTTCGTGCTGCGCGCCCAGGCTGCCCGCCCGGATTTTGCTTTAACCGAGAGCAATACTGCGGCAATTGCACAGATTTGTATGCGCCTGGATGGACTGCCCCTGGCGATTGAACTGGCCGCGGCCCGGATCGCGCTGCTGCCACCCCAGGCGCTGCTCGACCGCTTGAGCCATCAATTGCAAATTCTGGTGGGCGGCGCCCGCGACCTGCCGAACCGCCAGCAAACCATGCGGGATACGATTGCCTGGAGTTACGACCTGCTCGCGCCCGAAGAACAAACTCTGTTCCGCCGCCTGGCCGTTTTTTCGGGCGGAGCCGCCTTGGAGGCGGTCGAATCCGCGTGCAGCCAGGGTTTGGGTGGAACTGTTTTTGCCCGAATCGAATCGCTGGTGCAAAAGAACCTGGTGCAAATGACCCTGGATGGCGACCAACCGCGTCTGCAGATGCTGGAAACGATCCGTGCCTTTGGAATCGAGCGGTTGGATAATTCCGGTGAAAAAGAGATCCTCCAGTCCGCGCATGCCGCCTATTTCCTGTCGTTAGCCGAAACAGCCCAGCCTGATCTACAAAAAGCCGGCCAGAAATACTGGTTCCCGCTTTTAAGCCGCGACCGAAACAACCTGCGGTCCGCGGTGGATTTTTGGCTGGATCATGGCCAATGGGAACCCGCGGTTCGTTTCACCTGGGCATTATGGCGGTTCTGGTGGGTGCGTGGGATGCACAACGAGGCGCGCCAATGGATGGAAACGGTGTTGAGATCTGCCCAACCCGGAGAATTGACCGCCATACATTTGTCCCAGGCTGAATTGACCATTGGCAGCATGGCCTGGGCCTCGGGCGAATATCCGCAGGCGATCCAGCACTGCCAGGCCGCCATCGACCTTAGCAGCAGCCAAAACGATCTGCGCACCTGGGTGATTGGCTTGTTGATGCTGGGCGTCAGCCTGCTCAGCCAGGGAGACTATGCGAGGGCCCAGGAATCCTTCTCGAAAATCAACGCTATAATTTCACCCGATTTCGATGAACCCTGGTGCCTGGCTTTTTCGACCAGTTATTTGGGTTTCACGCTGTATCTGCAAGGGAAAGTCGAGGCGGGTCTCAAGATTTTAGGGGAAGGATTAGCCATAGCCAGGCAGTCCGGCGACCGGATTGTGCTTCACCAGGCCTTATATAATTTCGGTGTAGCGGGTGTCTCTGCGGGTGATGAAAAGGGCGCGATTCGGGCTTTCGCGGATGGGCTTCAAATTGCCATGGATATCGACGATAAGGCCAATACCGGTTATTTTATCCGCGGGATTGCAGAAATTTCAGTCCACCAATGCCTTTCAACCCGGTCCGTGCGGCTCCTGGCTGCATCCCTGGCTTTGATCGATTCGATTGGGGCCGGGTATGTGCGCTACAATGTCGAACAGAAGCGCCTCGATCAAACCATCCGGTGGGCACGAGAGGGGTTGGATACGGAATTCGACGAGGCCTGGCAGGCCGGCCAGCGCATGCGCTACGATGCGGCCTGTGCAGAAGCGCTGGACCTGGCGGGTAAATTTGAGGTGCATTCCCGGTAGGGTGGAATGTTCACATTCATTTTGAGCCGCATGGGCGAGCGAAGGGCAGGGCGATTGCAGCCTGCCTGCATTTCGAGGGCAATTCCACAAAGAATTGTTTTTTGAGTGTTATTGTGGGGCGTAGCCCCACAATAACACTCAAAATTATCTCTCTGTTGAGACTAAATTGGCATGATGTGATTGCCCTGGAGCGAAGGGCCAAAAAAGAACGCAGTGTTCTAATCTGTGGTAGATTTAACCCGCGTTGAATAGAATTCCTTAGAAATTTGGCTATTTGCAAATCAAGGAGTGTCCATGAACCCAGGCCAGGAATTACCGGTATACGCACGGGTGATGCCCACCACGCCTGTGGGGCCGTTGACGATTTTTGCCAGCCGGAATGGCCTGGAGGAAATCGCCTTTGCCGCGCTGCCCGAAATAAAAGCGGATGATCCGCAAATATCAGCGCTGCTGGAGGCGGCCGTCGCTCAACTGGAAGAATATTTCGCCGGGAAACGGCAAGATTTCGACCTGCCCATCGATTGGGAAGGGCTGGCCCCCTACCAGGAGAAGGTCCTGCGAGCCTGCTACGCCATTCCTTTCGGCGAAATCTGCACCTATGGCGAGCTGGCGGCGCGAACGGGCAATCCGCGGGCGCCGCGGGCGGTGGGCGGTTTCATGGCCGGCAACCCCATCCCGCTGGTGATCCCCTGTCACCGGGTGGTGGGCAGCGACCGGCGCTTACACGGCTATGGGGCGCCGGGCGGGCTGGAATCCAAGGCTTATTTACTGGACCTGGAAGGCCACCGGGTGATTGACCAAAAGCTGGCAGATGGCCAGATAAAAAGTTGAAAAGAGAACAAATTAATGATGAATTTTACTGAAGATTTTCGCTCCGGTTACGTGGCGCTGATCGGCCGGCCAAACGTGGGCAAGTCCACGCTGATGAATGCCCTGATCGGCCAGAAGGTAGCCGCCGTTTCTCCGCGCCCGCAGACGACCCGCCAACGCCAGTTGGGTATCTTTACCAGCGACTCGACCCAAATGGTGTTCGTGGATACGCCCGGTTTGCATAAACCGGCCCACAAGCTAGGCGAGTTTATGAACCAGGTCGCCGAGGATTCCCTGCAAGACGCCGACCTGATCGTCTGGCTGGTGGAAGCCAACACCGATCCGATCCCCGAGGACCTGCGTATAGCCAGTTTACTCAACGGCATAAAATCTTTGCCGCCGCTGATCCTGGCGATCAACAAGACCGACCTGGTGGACGCGCAAAAACTGATCGAACGACAGGAACTGTACCGGCAGCTTATTCCCCAGGCCCAGGTGCTTTTGTTCTCGGCTGCCAGTAAAAAGGGGCTGCCTGCTTTACAGGAGGCCATCCGTGAGAAGCTGCCCCAGGGGACGCCTTTTTTCGATCCCGACCAGGTCACGGATTTTTACGAGCGCGATATCGCCGGCGAGTTGATCCGCGAGGCGGCGCTGTTGCATTTGCGCGACGAGATCCCGCATGGGATCGCCGTGCGCATCGACGAATTCACCGAACGGCCGGATGGCAGCGCCTATATTTACGCCACGATTTTCGTCGAACGTGATTCGCATAAGGGTATC
Organism: uncultured Chloroflexia bacterium; assembly: GCA_963704755.1. GTDB lineage: Bacteria > Chloroflexota > Anaerolineae > Anaerolineales > Anaerolineaceae > Bellilinea. The sequence goes on along the minus strand of OY969938.1, from coordinate 1,161,923 downwards.
GTGATTGGTAAAGGCGGGGAAATGCTCAAGCGCATCGGCAGCGGCGCCCGGGCGGAAATCGAGAAAATGGGTGAGCACAAGGTATTCCTGGAGCTGCGGGTGAAGGTAAACCCCAACTGGCGCAACAAACCGGACGTACTGCGCTGGCTGGGCTATTCACGCGATAAGGAGTAGGTCACTATGGGGTGGGGGTGGTATGTCGGGTATTTCCTGTTGGCTGCAGCCGACTGGTACGCGGTAGCCAGCCGCAAGCAGCGGCTGCGCATCGCGACCAAGCCGGCCGTGATGCTGTTGTTGATCCTGGGTTTCAGCCTGGCCGGGGGTTGGGTGGGCCAGGGCTACTGGTTCGGGATGGGGCTGGTATTTTCTCTGGTCGGAGATATTTTTCTTTTGTTCCCGCCCGGGTATTTTATCTTTGGACTGGCCGGGTTCTTGCTGGCGCACCTGTTTTACATCATCGGGTTCAACCAGGGCCTGCCGGTAATTAACTGGCAGAAGATCTTGATCATTCTGGCTTTCATCGGCTTCGATGGTTGGGGGTACTGGCGCTTGCGCCGGGCAATTTTACTGCGTCCCACCGGACGCCGGATGCGCTATCCGGTGCTGCTCTACGTCCTGGTCATCACGGTGATGGTGCTGTCGGCCCTGTCCACGCTGTTCCGCGCCGATTGGCCCTGGCCGTCGTCGGGACTGGCCGGCCTGGGGGCGCTGCTATTTTTTAGCTCGGACTTCACCCTGGCCAATGATCGTTTTGTCGGCCCGATCAAACACGGGCGCCTGATCGTGATCGTGACCTATCACCTGGCCCAGGCGTTGATCGTTGCAGCCGTTTTGCTGCGGTAGCGTTGCGGACTCATTTGACCAGCGGATGAAAGCCCTCTCCCAGGGCGTCGTGGGCGGATCCGATGACCATAAAGGCCTTCGGGTCCACTTCTTTGACCAGTTCTTTGAGCTGGTTGACCTCCGAGCGGGTGATCACACAGTACAGCACCGGCCGGTCGGCGCCGGTGTAAGCGCCTGTGCCGGGCAATATGGTCACGCCGCGTTCGAGCACGCTCATGATATTGGCCGCGACCTGGTCCGGGCAGGCGGAGATGATCATGGCGGTGCGGAAGACGCTCGAACCTTCTGAGACGGCCTCGGCGGCCAGCCCGCTGATATAAATGACCAGCAGGCCATACAAAGCGCGCGTCCAGGAGAAGGCAAAACCCCCGGCCAGCACCACCACCGTGTCAGTGATCAGGTAGGATTGGGATATGGAGATGCCCATGCGGTGGTTGAGGATGCGCCCGAGGATATCCGAGCCGCCGCTGGTACCCTGTCCGCGATAGACCAGGCCAAGCCCGACGCCTAAGAGGACGCCGCCGTACAGGCACTCCAGTACCAGGTCATTGGCGGCCACGCCTTCAGCCGGGATGAACAGCACCAGAAAATCGGTCAGGAATGAGAACAGGATGATAGCGACGGCGGTGCGCAGGGCAAAACGGATGCCGCCCAAATAACGCCAGCCGATGATGAACAGCGGGGCGTTGCCGATCAGCACCATCAAGCCGATCGGCCAGCCGGTGAAGGCATTCACGATTTGAGAGATGCCCGAAATGCCGCCGCTGACCAGTTGGGCCGGGATCAAAAAGAGCCGCATGGCCAGGGCCTGGATCAGCGCGCCGAGAATGATGTAGAAATATTCCCGAGCCGTGCGCCAGGTCAGTTGTTCCGGCCCGACCAATGTCCGCAGCCGGGACCAGATGGAATTATTGCCCGCCGAATTTATCGCCATAAAACCCTCGCTGTCCTGTTATTGCCATTAAAAGATTGTGCCCATACCGGAGAGTGATTATAAGGAGGTTTGGCCCGGATGTAAATCGGTGGGAAGCGGTTAGCGGTTGGCTGTTAGCTTTTAGCCAACCGCTAATCGCTAACTTCTAACAGCCACAAGTAAACGTAGGTTGGGTTGCGGGCGGGCGTCCTGTTTTTGCGATTGGATGATGGGTTTGGCGTACCAAAGCAATGCCCGTAACCCAACGGCATGAGTTTTGGCCGGCATCTACCCTCATCCCACCCTTCCCCCTAAAAGGGGGAAGGCGTTAAATTGCGCTTGCCGACAGATAGAGATAAGGCGGATGTGCTTTTTTATCGTTTTTCATTCGGCGTAGCTGGTGAAGCAGCCGGAGCCAATATCCATTTCCAATCCAAGCCAACTCGCCGGCTGCTTCGCCCTATGGCTAATCGCTTTGCTTACGGTGGGTTCCGGGCAAGTTTGGGAGTGCAAAGCTGCCATGTGATTAACCGATGACGTCGATGAGCCCTCCACCCACCCTACAGCTAATTGCCAACCGCTAATCGCTTTGCTTACGGTGGGTTTCGGGCAAGTTTGGGTATGGCGAGCAGCCCGGTGTTTTGCCGGCGTTATTTCCGAGCCCTCCACCCACCTACGGCCAATTGCTAACCGCTCCCTCATCGCCTCATCTCCTCGTCGCCTTCTTCCTAATCTCTAATCTTCAATCTCCAATCTCCACTCTCTCCTCTTTCTCTTCCCAAATTGACTGAGCCAGGAAAAACACTATACTAAGAATATCCAAATAAAGCGATTGCCTTAAAACTATGACTACACCTCAAACGACTACCCGAATTTATATGGTCCGCCACGGCGCAACCGAACTGAGTGGGGAAGACAGTTTTGCCGGGGCAGTGGACGTGGAGCTTTCCCCGGAAGGCATTTACCAGGCCGAGCGGCTGGCTGAGCGGCTGTCGGACGATGAGATTTCGGCTGTCTATTGCAGCCCGCTGGCCCGCACGGTCCATACCGCCACCATCCTGGCCAGGCCGCATAACCTGCCGCTGATCCAGCGAGAAGGGCTGCGCGAAATCCACCACGGCCATTGGGAGGGGATGCGCCGATCGGATGTGGAGGCCATGTATCCGGATGAATATGCCTCCTGGGAAGAGGACCCCTTTACCTTTGCCCCCCAGGGCGGCGAAGCCGGGGTCAACGTGATCGCGCGAGCCTTGCCGGTCATCCGCGAAATCGTATTGAATCACCGTGGGCAAAATGTACTGGTGGTCTCGCATAAAGCGACCATCCGCCTGTTGATCAGCAGCCTGCTCGGCTTCGATGCGCGCGGGTACCGCGACCGGCTGGACCAGTCCCCGGCCTGCCTGAATGTGCTCGATTTCAAGGATCCCGTCCGTGCCCGGCTGATGCTGTTCAACGATGTCTCGCATTACATGGATCAGCCCCTGACCCCCGAGAAGCATCTGTCCAAGTGGTGGGATGTGGTGGAAAAATAACCAAAGGTGTTGAAAAACACTTTGCTATTTTATAAGACTGGGTATATGTGGCGGGGCGGCTTCTCCGCCCCGCCACATATACCCAGTCTTATCGTTGAATAGTGGCTTCCTTTATCACTCCCGTGGTGCCTCAAAATAAAATGTTACTTTGGGATAATCGTTGCCTCAAATAGAAATGTTACCGGAGAATTCTTAACAATTGATTGACCTTTTTATTGATACTGGCCTGTAAGGACACAGGGTTCAGATGAACATATTGGGCAGTAAGACTGGCCTTGACTTTCAGGGGAAGAGAGTCCTGGGCTAAGACCCGGCGATAGGGGGTCTTGGCCAGATCATACTTACGGATCGTCTTGCCGTCAACGGTTTCTTTAGCAATCAGTTTGAGAACTGGCTGGAAAAAATTGATGTAAAGACGCAAATCGGAGTAAATGGATTTGAGCAAGGCAAGTTCTTGTGGGGTTTCGAAGCGGTCATAGCCAATGGTATGTCGAACAACCGACCAATTCTTCTGTTCCACATGAGCCTGATCATTCTTGTGGTAAGGCCGCGAACGCGTAAAGGTAATGAGTTCGCTCTGGCAGTATCGCAAAAGTGTATCGTTGATGAATTCACTGCCATTGTCTGAATCCAATCCCAAAAGAGGAAAAGGCAGGTTATGGCGCAATTCCTCAATGGCTTGAGAGACAGCTGTCTGGGTTTTGTTGGCCAGGCCCAGGCACTCGGTCCAGCCGGTGGCTAAATCGGTTGCAGTGAGGGTATTGAGGTAGGTACCCTCGGTGGTTGTACCACAATGGGCCACCAGGTCGATTTCCAGAAAGCCTGGCTTCTCGTCCTCCCAAGGGGTAAAGGTGCGGATGGGAATGGCTTGTTTGAGCAAACTGCCCGGTTTGGTAGTCCCAAGCCCACGTGGGGTGGGGGCGAGGCGTGCCTTTTTCAAACAGCGATCTATGGTGGCCCGGCTCAAGCTCAACAAAAGCGCTTTGGTTTCCTCGCTCAACTCTATTTCCTGCCAGCGCTCTAAAACATCCACCATTTCAGGAATAAAAGGCTGTAGTCGTTTTGAGCAGATGCACCCACTAACTTCCCAAATCTTTTCCAGAGCCACGACGACTTCCCCGTTGTATTTCTTCCGTCGCCCGGCTTTCTTCAACCCCTTTGGCTTGGAACCATGCTTCAACAGCCGAATAGCGTATTTACGATGATATCCGCTTGTGGCGATAAATTCATCCAGAATCTGTTTCTTCTCGGCTTTCCTGGCTTTCAAATAGCGCGGACGAATGCTTTCTAGCATCTCCCGCCGACTGCGTTAACTCATCATGAGCTCCCTCTGCGGTGCTTTATTCCGCGTTAGGGTAACATTTATTTTGAGCCAACGTTATTTCGCAAAGTAAGATTAATTGTGAGGCAATTCGCTCCCCTTGCTTTTTTGGTTTGTTTGTGGTATTATAGTAATTAGTATTATTCCCTATCCGATAAAGGCAAAATCGGCGAAAGCCGGTGACGCAAAGCCATGGGTCTAACGTCATGAAAATGACCATGATTGCCAGGTTGCCGTGGGTCACATATGGTTGTGTGTGGTTCGTTGGCTTTTATCACAAAGCCAATTTTTAATTTGATCGGATGGCTAATCGACCTTCATGCATTTTATTAAAATTGCAGATCCGGCGAAAGTTAGGAACGCAAAAAAAAAGGAAGATGCCATGTTACGCAAATTCAAAGTTCTATTTATTGCTTTGGTCGCAATCGTTGTGGCCGGCGGCAGCTATGCCTTCGCGGCCGCGAATACTGTTGCAGACAGTGCTGCCGGATATAAAGATAGTGTAGTCTCTGGCTATGCTGTCACGAATGTCGTTTATGATCTGAATGCTACTGACCCCACTCTCGTTGACAACATCACGTTCGACGTTGCTCCCACGACCGGGTCAGCAGTTGCGAAACTCGTTGAGGTTCAGACGGCTACCGCTGGAGATTGGATGATTTGTGGTTTGGCAGACGGTACAGCGCCTGTGATAAATGTGACTTGTACTTACACTAATCCTACTCTGGAACTTACTGCTGTGACTGCGTTGAATGTTGTTGCCAGCAGTACCCTCGATCCTGCCCCGTAAAATTTTGCATCAGACAACAAGATTAGTTGGTAGTGTTGAAATCAGGCCTGGCTCTGCCAGGCCTGATTTGTATTGACCCGGTGTAACTACTCCGCTATTATTATTAATAGTAGCATTGCTGTTTTTACTTGAGAAGCATGTTCATAGCCACAAAATTCCCTTTCTATTCGGGAAGAACGGAGTGGTTACCGCCCAATAATCATTCAAGGCTTGCATATCGGGGTCGTAAACAGCAAGGGAAAAAACGCAGCATGGCTAGATTCTGGCGTTTGCCGGCCATTGTCACTAACATCCTGGCGCTAATTGGCCTGGCTGCAATATGGATCGCTTTTGCCCCCACCAATCTAGGAGGCCAGGTATCTTATGCCATGGTAAACGGCATCAGCATGGAGCCGAACTTTCACACCGGTGACCTGGTGATTGCCCGCCGTTCTCCCTCCTACCAGGTTGGCGAAATTGTAATATACCGCGATGCGCTGATGAACGATAACGTCGTCCATCGTATCATCAGTACGGCGCAGGACCGTTTTATCCTCCAGGGTGACAACAATACCTGGGTGGACGAATACGAACCTACCCAGGCGGAGGTTGTCGGCAAACTCTGGATTCACCTGCCCAAAGCAGGGGCGGCTGTAAAATGGCTGCAATTACCCCTTAACATGGCAATTGTCGCCGGTTTGCTCGGAATTCTTTTTATGGTGAGTATTACTATGGAAAAGCCGAATAAGGTTAACCAGAAGAAAAAGCCAAGCGGGAACCCGGCCGGAATGTTTGAAATCGGTCTTTACCTGTCCGGTATGCTGGCGGTGATATTCCTGGGGCTGGCTATTTTCGCCTTTAGCCGCCCGCTCGAACGGGCCGCGGATGATATTCAATATCAGCAGTCCGGGGCTTTCTTCTACTCGGCTGCCACTACGCCGGGAGTATATGATACCGATTCTCTCCAATCCGGCGATCCGATATTTACCAACCTGACCTGTTCCTTCAACCTGGGTTTTATCTATACCTTGCAGGGAGGGGATCAACTGGAAAACATTTCGGGCCAACAAGAAGTTTATGCCTCGATACAGGATCCTCAAAGCGGTTGGAAACGTACCATTCCGCTGTCTGTCGAGGAAAGCTTTAGCGGAAATACGCATACCAGCCTGGCTACCCTGGACCTGTGCCAGGTTCAGACCCTGGTAGCCTCGGTCGAAACGGAGACCGGACTCCACATCGGTTCCTATACGCTTTCTGTTGTCGCTCACGATGCGATTACGGGCAGTGCCCTTGGGCAGGTTTTTTCTGATTCCTTCGAACCCCACCTGAATTTTAAGGTGGACAGCCTGCACCTTTCCGTCGCAGGGGATTCGTCTCAGGCCAATCCGCTGCAAACCGTCCAATCCGGGTCGATCAGCAATCCTGACCTGGTAAGTAATACTTTCCAATTGTTGGGGTTATCCCTTCCCATCCGGGCTACCCGGATTTTTGCCATCCTTGGCCTGGTTATCTCATTGGGTGGGTTGCTTACCCTAGGATATATTTTCTATAAAGCGTCCAGAGAAGACCCGCAAGCGGTTGTGCGCATAAAATATAGTTCGCTCCTGATAGATGTATATGATTCGGGATTGAAGGCTCTTTCGCCGGTGATTAATGTAGCCACCATCAATGATCTGGCCAGGCTGGCAGAACGCCAGAACGTGACCATAATGCATTTATCCGACGACCATGCCCATTATTATTTCGTGCAGATTGAGGGAATGACGTATCGGTTAGTGACCGGAAAAAGGCGTATGGCAAGTTGAGGGCGAAGCTCCCGTCCCCACTTGAAAAAGGTGGCCAAGAAATCGGCGCGTTTGTTGTTTGGTCACACTGCATCCAAGGTGGTTGCTGAAGGCTATTTGGAATATTGGTTTTCCTGACACTAGACACTTGTTTACGCGCGAGGGTGTTGAGAAACACCCTGACTTTTAGGATATTTCCAATATTTTTGTTGAAAAGCGAGTTTTTCAACAATCTTCAACAACCTCCTTGACAGTGCCCCCAAAACCTGCTATAAACTTCCTAACAATTGAACGTGAAAAGCTGTGAAGAGAAATAGTAGGCGCTGGACCGGCGGTCCAGAGAGCGGCTGAACGGTGAGAATGCCACCCGTACACTGGCGCTGAATGGTTCTCGGAGCTGCAAGGCGAAAGGGTTGTCGAGTAGCCTGTGCCGGAGCTGCCACCGTTATCAAGGCAAAGGGTATAACCGGTCACAAGGCCGACGTACCCCAAAAGTGAGGCTGGCTTTTTATCCCCGTCGTCGTCGCGACGGGGTTTTTGGTTAAGCGAGCAGCCTAAATTGGGTGGCACCACGGGAAATCTCTCTCGCCCCATTGGACGGGAGAGATTTTGCATTAACCAAGGAGTGCCGCTCATGCTCGTACAAACAATCCGCGAAAACGAAACGAAAAATAATCCGGTTGTCCGCCCGCTGGTACGGACCCAACCGGCCGACCTGGAAACGCCGACTTCGATTTACCTGAAACTGGCCGGGGCCGGGCCATCTTTCTTGCTCGAGTCGGTCAGCGGGGGAGAACAGTTGGCCCGCTATTCGTTCATTGGCATCCAGCCGCGCAAAGCCTTTGTCCTGCGCGGACAGACGCTGGCAGTCCATCAGGGGGAAACGGTGGACTACCATGAGGTGACCGATCCACTGGCGGCCCTGGCGGATGAACTGGCCCAGATGCGCGTGGAGGCCCTGCCCGGACTACCGCGCTTCAGCGGCGGGTTGGCGGGCTACCTGGGCTACGAAATGATGCGCTTTTTCGAGCCCAGCGTCGCCCTTAACCCACACGCTGTCCTGCCTGATGCGATCTTTCTACTGGCCGATACCGTGGTTGCCTTTGACCACGCCTTCGGGCGCCTGGTGTTGATCGCCAACCCGGACGCGGGTCAAGACCCCATCGCGGCCCAGGCCGAAGCCGGAGCGCGCCTGGACGCGATCCAACAACGCCTGGCCGGTCCGCTGCCGGAAATTGCGGCCCACCCGGCCGGTGGGGTATCTACTGAGATGCAGGCCAACCTGACCCGCGAGCAATTCGTCCAGGCCGTTTTGCGGGCCAAGCAGCACATCGCGGCCGGCGATATCTTCCAGGTGGTGCTTTCGCAGCGGCTCAGCCGCGCAACCCAGGCCGAGCCCTTTGAGATCTACCGGGCGCTGCGCCGGCTCAACCCTTCGCCGTACATGTTTTATTTCGATTTTGGTACCCTGGCGGGCGGCGAGCCGCTGCGTCTGATCGGTGCTTCGCCCGAGATGCACGTGCGGCTCGAACAGGGCACGGCCGCCATCCGCCCCATCGCCGGCACCCGCCCGCGCGGGAAGACCGCCGAGGAGGATGCCTGCCTGGAGGGCGAACTGCTGGCCGACCCCAAGGAACGGGCCGAGCACGTCATGCTGGTGGACCTGGCCCGCAACGACCTGGGCCGGGTGTGCGAGTACGGCTCGGTGCACGTGCCGGAATTGATGCAGGTCGAGCGCTACTCGCACGTGATGCACATCGTGTCGCAGGTGCAGGGCCGGCTGCGGCCGGATCTGGACGCCTTTGCCTTGATGCGGGCGACCTTCCCGGCCGGGACGGTCAGCGGCGCGCCCAAGATCCGCGCCATGCAGATCATCGACCGGTTAGAAGGCCAGCCCCGCGGCCCCTACGCCGGGGCGGTCGGCTATTTTGCCGCGGACGGCTCGCTGGATACCTGTATCGCCATCCGCACGCTGGTCATGCAGGGCCAACAGATCTCGATCCAGGCCGGGGCCGGCATCGTGGCCGATTCGGACCCGGAGAGCGAATATCAAGAGACGTTGAACAAGGCCCGCGCCCTGGCCGTGGCGGTCGAGATGGCCGAGCAGGCCGGGTGAAAGGGACGTTTGGTTAAAGAGAGAGGTGTCTATGCTGGCGATTATCGATAATTACAACTCATTTACTTACAACCTGGCGCAGCTTTTCGGTGAGCTGGGCCAGGCGGTACACGTTTTTCGCAACGACGCCATCGGTGTGGCCGAGCTGGAGGCGCTCCACCCGGACCAGATTGTGATCTCTCCCGGGCCGGGCGACCCCGACCAGGCCGGCATTTCCGCCGAGGTGATCCGCTGTTTGGGGCCGCGTATCCCGCTGCTGGGGGTGTGCCTGGGCCAGCAGTGCATCGGGGCGGTCTTCGGCGGGCGGGTCGTGCGGGCCGGTCACCTGATGCACGGCAAAACATCGCCGATCTTCCACGATGGCAGCGGGCTTTTTGCCGGGCTGCCCAATCCCTTCGAAGCCACCCGCTACCATTCACTCGTGGTGGCTGAACCGCTGCCCGCGGCGCTCGAGGCGACCGCCTCCACCCCCGGCGGCGAGCTGATGGGCCTGCGTCACAAGGAATATCCTATTTTTGGGGTGCAGTTTCACCCCGAATCGATCCTGACCAGTTGCGGAAAGCAACTGTTGGAAAACTTTTTACATATTTCCGAATTGGAAACCTCTGCAATTGTCGAAAGGGATGTGAGAAACCATGCTTAAGCCATTTATTCAAAAAGTAGTTAACCGGCAGGATTTATCCAGCGCCGAAGCGGAAGATGCGATGACGATTATCATGACCGGCCAGGCCACCCCGGCCCAGATCGGCGGTTACCTGGTGGGCCTGCGCATGAAAGGCGAGACGGTAGAAGAGATCGTCGGCTCGGCGCGGGCCATGCGTGCCCAGGCCAGCCTGGTGCCTTACCACGTCAAGAACGGCATGCTGCTGGATACGGCCGGCACGGGCGGGGACGGCGCCCAGACGTTCAACATTTCCACCGCGGCGGCGTTTGTGATCGCCGGGGCGGGCAAAAAGGTGGCCAAGCACGGCAACCGGGCGGCTTCCTCGCGCTGCGGCAGCGCGGACGTATTGAGCGCCCTGGGGGTCAACATCGACCTGACCCCGGAGCAGGTGGCCGCCTGCATCGACCAGGTCGGGATCGGCTTTATGTTTGCCCCGCGCTTCCACCCGGCCATGAAGTACGCCATCGGCCCGCGGCGCGAACTGGGCCAGCGCACGATTTTCAACCTGCTCGGCCCGCTAACCAATCCAGCCGGCGCGACCCACCAGTTGATCGGCGTGTACGACCCGGCCCTGACCCAACCCCTGGCCGAGGTGCTGGGTGAGTTGGGCGGGCAGGCGGCCTACGTCGTGCACGGCTACGGCGGGCTGGATGAGCTGACCACCGGTGGGAAGAACCGGGTCAGCCATTTGCAGGACGGGCGGGTAGAAACCTTCGAGCTGGATCCGGCTGTTCTGGGGCTGCGCCGGGCTCAGTCAGAAGAACTGCGCGGCGGCGACCCGGCCGAAAATGCAGTGATCCTGCGGGCACTGCTGGAAGGGAAGGACACCAGCCCGCGCCGGGACGTGCTGCTGCTCAACAGTGCTGCGGCGCTGGCCACCGGCAACGGTGATTTCCCCACCGCCCTGGAGGAGGCCGAAGATTCGCTTTCCAGCGGCGCCGCCCTGGCGAAACTGAATACGTTGACCGCTTACTCAGCCCAGTTTGCCCTATGAGCCGCCTGGACGAAATTCTGATCCACAAGCGCGTCGAACTGGCGGAACGCATGGCAGCCGTACCGCTGGAACAGGTGCGCGCTGCCGCTGAAGCCGGCCTGACCCCGTTGGATTTCTGCGCGGCGCTGCGCCGCCCGGCCGGCGCCCGGCCGCGCCTGATCGCCGAGGTCAAATGCGCATCGCCATCGCGGGGCCTGCTGGTGGCCGATTTCGATCCGCTGGGCCTGGCGGCGACCTACTGCGCCAACGGAGCCGCAGCGATCAGTGTGCTTACCGACGAGCGCTTCTTCCGCGGCAGCCTGGAGCATTTACGCCAGGTGGCCGCGCTCCTGCCGCGTCTGCCGGTGCTGCGCAAGGATTTCATTCTGGAAGAGTACCAGTTGTACGAGGCGCGTGCGGCCGGAGCCAGCGCGGTGCTGCTGATCGTGGCAGCGCTGGCCCCGGCCCGCCTGCGGGTCTTGCAGGCGGCCTGTGACCGGCTGGGACTGGCCGCGCTGGTCGAGGTCCACGCTGAGGACGAGGTCGAAGCGGCCCTGGCGAGCGGGGCGCGCCTGGTCGGGATCAATAACCGCGACCTGGGTACCTTCCAGGTCAAGCTGGAGACCAGCCTGTGCCTGCGGCCGCTCATCCCGGCCGGGGTGATGGTAGTGGCCGAGAGCGGCATTCACAAGCGGGCCGACGTGGACTGCCTGGCGGCCGCCGGGGTGGACGCCGTGCTGGTGGGCGAAGCCCTGGTCACGGCCGGGGACGTGGCCGCCAAGGTCCGCGAGCTGGCAGGCTGAGGGCAGCATGCAGGTCAAGATTTGTGGCATCACCAATCGCGAAGACGCCCTGGCCGCCGTGTCGGCGGGTGCGGATATGCTCGGGTTCAACTTTTACCCCGGCAGCCCGCGCTGTATTTCACCGGAAACCTGCGCGGAAATCATGCGGGCACTGGCCGGGTACAACGTTGTCACGGTGGGTGTGTTTGTGAATGCAGCAGCCGAGGAGATCGAGACGACCCTGCAAACCTACGGCCTGGACCTGGCCCAGCTCTCCGGTGACGAACCGCCGGAGGTATTGAACCGCCTGGGCGAGCGGGCTTACAAGGCGCTGCGCCCGGCGGATGAAGCCGGTTTGAAGGCCGGCCTGGGCCGCTATCCCCAACGCACCCTGGCGCCGGCCTGGTTGGTGGATGCCTACCGCCCGGGCGCTTTCGGCGGCACCGGCCAGGTCGCGGACTGGGGCCTGGCGGCCGGGCTGGCCGCCCAAGCGCCGGTCCTGCTGGCCGGAGGCCTGCGGCCGGAAAACGTGGCCGCCGCCATCGCCCAGGTGCATCCCTGGGGCGTGGATGTCGCTTCCGGGGTGGAACTCCGCCCCGGCAAGAAAGATACGCAAAAAATGGCTGCTTTTATCCAGAACGCAAAAAAGGCCACGGATAGACACAGATAGAAGAAATACTTTAGGTTGCTGCGGCAAAGCCGCAGCAACCTAAAAAAAGTTTATCTGTGTCCATCTGTGTTCATCTGTGACAAATCTTAGGAACGAAATATGATTCAAGAACAAACCAAAACACGATTGAATCCCAAGTTTGGCCCGTATGGGGGCCAGTACATCCCGGAAGTGCTTATGCCGGCGGTTGAGGAGCTGGAGCAGGCTTTCCTGGCCGCGCAGGCGGACGAAGCCTTCCAGGCGGAGTACGCCCGGCTGCTGCACGATTACGTCGGCCGGCCGACCCCGCTGACCCACGCCGCCCGCCTGAGCGCGGAACTGGGCGGGGCCCAGGTCTACCTCAAGCGCGAAGACCTGGCTCACACCGGCGCCCACAAGATCAACAACGCCCTGGGGCAGGGCCTGCTGGCCCAACGCATGGGTAAACGCCGGCTGGTGGCCGAGACCGGCGCCGGGCAGCATGGGGTGGCCACCGCCACCGTGGCGGCCCTGCTGGGCATGGAATGTGTCATCTACATGGGCACGGTCGATATCGCCCGCCAGCAGCCCAATGTCCAGCGTATGCGCCTGCTGGGCGCCGAGGTGCACCCGGTGGAGAGCGGCAGCCGGACCCTGAAAGATGCGGTCAACGAGGCTATCCGCGATTGGGTGGCGCACGTGGACGGCACCCATTACCTGCTCGGGTCGGCACTCGGCCCGCACCCTTATCCGACCATCGTGCGCGAATTCCAGTCGGTGATCGGCAACGAGGCCCGCGTCCAGATCCTGGCGCAGACCGGCCGCTTGCCGGACGTGTGTATCGCCTGCGTGGGCGGCGGGTCGAACGCGATCGGCCTGTTCCAGGCCTTTCGCGAGGACGCCGCGGTGCGCCTGGTCGGGGTGGAGGCTGGCGGGGAAGGCCTGGCCAGCGGTAAGCATGCCGCCCGCTTCGGCGACCCGCGCCTGGGACGGCCGGGGGTGCTGCAGGGCACTTACACCTACCTGCTGCAAAACGAGGACGGCCAGGTGGCCCAAACTCATTCCATTTCGGCCGGTCTGGACTACGCCGCGGTTGGCCCGGAACACGCTTACCTGCACGATATTGGCCGGGCCGAATACACCAGCGCAGATGACCGCTCGGCGCTGGCGGCTTTTCACCGCCTGGCGCACAGCGAAGGCATCTTGCCGGCGCTCGAATTGTCGCACGCCCTGGCCGAGGCCATCCGCATGGCGCCCGGGCTGCCTAAAGAGAGCCTGCTGCTGGTCAATTTATCCGGGCGCGGGGACAAAGACCTGGATATTATTCTCAAATCGCAGGGAGGGGTCGCATGATTTCAAACCCAATCAGCACTCAAACCGGCCTGGCACGTATCGCCGCTGCTTTCCAGCAGGCCCGAGACGAAAAGCGCGCTGCACTGATGCCCTACTACACCCTGGGCTACCCGGACCCGGCCACATCTCTGGAAGTATTGGTTGCAATCGCGGCGGGCGGGGCCGACCTGATCGAGCTGGGGGTGCCTTTTTCTGACCCGCTGGCGGACGGCCCGACCATCCAGGGTTCGACCCAGGCGGCCCTGGACCAGGGTATGACGGTGGCGCGCTGCCTGCAAATGACGGCGGCCTTGCGCGAGCGCGGGGTCCGGCAGGCGCTGGTCCTGATGGGCTACGTCAACCCGCTGCTGGCCTATGGGGTCGAGCGCTACGTTCGCGAGGCTGCCGCGGCCGGGGCCGATGGGCTGATCGTGCCGGACCTGCCACCTGAGGAAGCCGGCTCCGTCGAAGCGGCCTGCCGGGAGCACGACCTGGCCCTGATCTACCTGCTCTCCCCGTCTTCGCCGGCGGAGCGTGTGCAGATGGTCGCCGAGAGGACCAGCGGGTTCCTCTATCTGGTCGCGCTGGCCGGGGTGACCGGCGCCCGCCGCGAGCTGCCGCCGCATCTGCCTGAATTCGCCCAGCGAGCCAGAGCGGCCGCCCACACGCCAACCGCGGTAGGCTTTGGCATTTCGACCCCTGAGCAAGCCGGCCGGGTCGGCGCTCTGGCCGATGGGGTCATCGTCGGTTCGGCATTGATCGATGCGGTAAGAAAGGCCGCGAACCCGGAGGGGGCTGTACAGGCCGCGGGTAAATTTGTCGCAGCCTTGCGAGCGGGGTTAACGGCACCACCCCTGTAAACGACGGAAGATAAATCCGCTTAAAGACCTTCGAAGGCTCACTTTGGTCGAGCTTCCGCAGGTCTTTTGGCGGTTTAATGTCACCTTTTCAGGAATTCTACGATATATACAATACAAGGATTTGCTCCGCTAACTGGGGCGTGCGCGTAAATCTGGTCACTATTTAAAAAGCCTGAAGTGTACCCGCAGTAAAACGTATCGGTAAACCTGTTTAATCATCGGGTTCGCGAATCATTTGGTAAAAAGAGGCTCGATTATGGAACTAAGCGATAGCATCCGGCGTCTTATTATTGTTCGTATGGATTTTTCCCGCTCGCGGCAGACGGAATATTTGCCAGCCTACTAAAAGTTACCAACTCAATTGGAGAAGAAAACTTCCCGAAAGCCTTTTTCGATGAAGGTAGGGTTTGTTCACCTACGGCTTGGAGGGGGAAATTCATACGCACCGTTCAAAAGGAGGCAAAAAGCCATTAAATAAGTTCAGCACGCTAAACAATTTCACTTGATTTCGACCTTTACCTGTGGAAGAAATCCACACTTTGTTAGGAGACAAAAATATGAAACGCAACAAATTCTTAAATCCGCTGGTTTCGATGCTCGTACTGTTGGGCGTCCTGGCCACTACACTGATGCTGACCGGCCCGGCCCTGGCGGACTCGACTTCGAAGAGCGACCGGCTGAACGACAAAACTACCCGCCTGTACGTCTGGCAGCTCGAGCGGGATGGGATCACCATCACCCGCGCTGACCGGCTTTACCTGGTTTCCAACGGCGATACCTGGGACAGCATCGCAAAGGCCTACGGCCTGACGGTCGAAAAACTGCAAGGCGCCAATCCGCAGGTCAAAGATGCCAGCATCCTTTTCCGCGGCGAGCTTCTGCACATTCCAACCGGGAGCAAGGAAATCGTGCCGCTGTTTTATCGCAGCACGGTGGTAAGCACCAGCAAGTAATTTCCTTCCGGTGAATTTCTAGTAAAAAATAAATTCCCCTGCAGGCCAGACTTGTGCCGGCCCGCAGGGGATGATCCTCGTAAGAGCAGGATGTTATCGGAGAGGAGGATGCGATGAAAAGAACAGGGGGTTTCAAAGGGGATTGGCTTTCGGTAACCCTTGTGTCCATCCTGGCTCTGCTGGCTTTGCTGCTGGCCGGATGTTCGGCGGTGAGCTCCCGGATCGTTCCCCCTACTCCGACGTCTGAAAGCCTGGATAGCGTCCATGGGATCTTGCAAGATGACGGTTTGTGCAGCTACCAGATCCCCCGTCCGCGGACCTGGAAACCAACTGAATCGCAGTGCTGTACGTTTACCCTGCCCGATTCGCAGGATGAAAATGACCAGATCACCTTGCAGGTGCTGAACTATCGTTTCCAGCAGCAGGCGCATACCGGCAGTAGCGTGGCCCAATACCAGGCCTTTGTCCAGAACCCGACTTTGAAGAGCTGGACGAAAGCCATTGAAAAAATATGGGAAAACAATGGAATCACGTTCGAACTGCTGGATACCCTGCCCGAAGCCAAAATATACCTGATCAGCGGGCCGGATGGAGGGGAAGCCCAGCTCGCGGCCTATACCATTCAAAACGATGACCCCCTGGGGATCAGCTTGACCGGCAGCGGCGCTTTCACGGACGGGTCAAAACTAAAAGAAGATGGCGTGCTGGATGATTTTGCGGCCATGCTCAATAACATCAAGGTGATCGGCTGTAACGCGACCCCCATGCCGCCCGAAAAACCCAAATATTAGCACGGATCGCCCATTTGAGCTGGTCTCGGCCGGCGAAAGCCGGCGATAAATTTTTGTTACTTTTTCCACGTTTCGCCGATGAATCTGGTGAGAAGCTCCGTTGAAACCGGTAAAAAAAATTCCTGAAATTGAGGGGATTACCGGGGCTTCGCCCCGGTGATCCCCTCAATTTCAGGGTTCAACCTCGCTTGGTTGAGTAGTACCGTTCCATTATGTAAAGCAAGCCAACACCTTACATCATTTTCAACTGGCACTCCATGGATAAACCCGGCCGAGAAAGATCTATAGACGAGACGAGCACCGCGGAGGAGACTGCCCTGGTGGAAAAAGCCCGTGAAGACCCCCAGGCCTTTGCGGACCTATACCGGCGCTACCTGACACCACTTTACCGCTACCTTTACCGGCGCTCGGGCAACGTCCACGACGCAGAAGACCTGACAGCCCAGGTCTTCATCGAGGCGCTCGAAGGGTTGAAGAGCTACCATTACCGGGCGGGCGGATGTTTTGCGGCCTGGTTGTTTACTATTGCCCGCCGGCGGCTGGTTGATTATTACCGCCGGCGCCCGTTGAATCCGTTGGGTGATCCACCGGCAGCCGAGCCCGGCTTGCTGGCCGCCGTCGAGCGGGGTGAGGATGCCCGCCGGCTGCAAGTCCTGCTCTCCGGGCTGGCCGAAGACCGCCAGGAACTGCTGCGCTTACGCTTTTCGGCCGGGTTGAGTTTTGCCGAAATTGCCATGGTCGAGGGACGCAGCGAGGCGGCAGTCAAGATGGCGCTCTATCGCACACTCGACTATTTGCGCGCAAACTGGGAGGAAGAAAATGGATGAAATAAATTTGTCTCTTCCACCCCGCTTAGAATCTGCGCTGGAAGGGTATTACGGCGGGCCGATACCGGATCCGGATTTCGCCGGCCGCCTGGAAACGCAGCTATACCAGCGCCATCATGAGGCAGCCAACCCCGGACGTCATTCGTTGGGGCAGAACCCTTTAAAAGGAAGGTCACTCATGCAGTCTTTACGCGCCCGTCCACTTTTGGCTGTAATTGCCGCAATCCTGGCTCTGTTAGCTTTGACCGGCGTGGTTTATGCGATCGGCCGGGCGGCCGGATTCGTTCCCGGTTTTGGGTTTACCTCCGGGAATGGAACGGTCCTGGTGCTGGCCGAGCCGGGTGAAGCAACGGTTGGCGAGGTCACGGTACAGGTGGTGCACGCGGTCAGTGACGACCAGCGCTTTTGGGTCGAGTTTAGCTCCTCGGCCAGCCCGGACCTGCACGACTTTCCACAAGCCACCATCGAATTGCCGGATGGGCAAAAGGTTGGTTTCCTGCAGGGCCAAAATTCCGATGGCGGAAATGGCGCTACGTTGTTCAGTTTCTCTTTCCCCACGCTCGAGGGGCAGCCGCAAAACCCGCTGCTCTTGATTGAGGGGTTAGGCGGACAAGATTTTAGCCTGGCATTGTCCCTGCGCCCGATCGAGGCCGGGGAGATCATCCCTTCACCTCCACAGGAGGGCCAGCAATTGCACAGCGAAAGCCACGGTGGCGTTTCGCTGGTGCTGGATCACATCGCCCAGGACCCGCAAAAAACGGTTTTTCAGGCGTCTTTACAAAAAGACCAAGCCGGTATCTGGATAAATGGCCCCTGGAATATGACCTTGCGCGGAGAGAATGGCAAGGTTTACCCGCTGACGGACATCACGCCCGCGACAGCCACCGACCAGGATACGCGCATCTATCAAACCATTCCCTTTCGTGGAGACGAGCGCCTGATTTTACAGGTCGTTTCCTTCCCGATTGGTGATAAGCTGCCTATGTTTATGGATTTCTCGCCCAATAGTCCCAGCTTTACCTTCGACCCCGGGCCCAATCCACAGGTGGGGCAGACCTGGCCTTTGGACCAGACCTTGAGCGCGGGCGGGTATACGCTCAAGATCGTGCAGGCTACCCTGGCCAGCGCAACCGAGTTCGATTTCGCGGCTGAGAGCGCTGGACCCGCCACCGGCATGATGTTTTACACGACCGACCCGCTCCTGACCGGCTCGGGTGGAACCACCTCCCGTGAAAGCGGGAACCTGGTCGCTGGTCTGACCTTTTCGCAAATCCCCGACCATCCCTTCGTCGTGCAGCTTTCGCGGATCAATTACACCGCCGAGGGTCCCTGGCAGATCACCTGGCAGCCGCCGGCAGCGCCTCAGCCGGTGGAAGCCTTGCCCAGCGCCACCCCGCGGCCAACCTGGACGGTGGTCGTGACACCCACGGCCCAGATCAGTGACCCGCTTTACCTGGAAGTACAGCGGCTGGCCCAGCAGTTCGACGAGTCGCTTCTTAAAGGGCCAGGCTGGGTCCACGAGGTGGTGGAGGTCACGGGCAATCCGCGATCCGACATGGATTTCCCGCCGGCGCACATGACCAGCGAATATTGGACGGAGATCGATGCGGTCGGTTATGTCACCCGCAGGGTGACCCAGGACCGGGATGATACCGGGCAGATCCTCCAGGAAGCGGCAACGATCGGGAATTATTCCGTCAACATTACGTATGGCAATTCGGGGTTCAGCGATGCGCCTGCCTACCGCCTTTCGCTGGATTTGCTCACGCGCACCCTGGCTGCGGCGCTGCAGGATGGGGCCACGCAGGTGCAGCAGGAGCAGACAACCTGTGACGACGGCAGCGCCTGCCTGCTGGTGACGATCCAGAATTTCTTCCCATCGCCGATCCAAAACCCCGGCGAGGAGCACGCTTTTTCCGGCACCGGCGAGCGGGTGTGGATCAACCTGGCGAGCGGCCAGCAGGTCGAGGACCAGACCTACTGGCTGTTGGCCGATGGGGGCGCGCAAAACAGCCGGACCACCACGGTGACCCTGGTCGAGAAGGTGGATTCGGCCCCTCAAGAGATCCAGGATATCGTGGAGAGCGTGGTGGTGCCGTGAAGAAAAAATTCGGGTTAAAGCGGGGATTTTATAGTTTTTGGTGTGATTCGCACACCAAAAAACTATAAAATCCCCGCTTCAACTTAATCCAGGCCGCGCGCCTGCTACTGCCCGGCTGGCTTGGTTAGAAAGAACGTAGACGATTGCGAGCAGCCGTTCGACGATTTTGCAGCCAATACCCCGTCCGCCTCCTGTTACAACGCATGAAAAACCCTCGATTTACTTCTGGATAAGCCTTGACGCAGGCTGTGTTTCTGAATCCGAGGCGTTCCAGAATTATTATATGCGCTTCGAGGATGCTCGAAAATTGGTTGTCTGTTCGCTCGCGGGCCGGGGTTCGAAAGCAGCTAAAGCTGCACCTGCAAACACACAAAGACCCACCTGCGTGGGTCTCTCTTCCGGCGGCCGCTGGTCCCATAGACGGAATGTTCCCCGGCTCGCGCTTTCTCGGGTTGGAAACCCGAGCTACCCGAGCCAAATGGCAGCCCGGCGAAGGCCGGGCTTTGTGTTCTTGTAGCCGCGACTTTAGTCGCTGTCTGGGCCTGGCCGGCATTCATGCCGGATAAAACCCCAAGAGCCTGGCCGGACCGGCAGATACGCAAAGACCCATTTGCGTGGGCCACTCTCCTACACCCAGAGTCGAAGGAAAGTGGGGCTTGGTTGAAAAAACGCATCTACAAATTGCTGGATTACATTCCCGATGGGTGTTGAAGAGCGGCCTCGGTCTGGAGACCGGGCCGAACAATGGGGGAGGCATCTTCCTAACGCCTTTCCAAAGTCTGCAGACCAGGCCGAACAATGGGGGAGGCATTTTCCTGCCTGGTTAGGATTTCCTTGCCAAGTTGAAGAGCGGCCTCGGTCTGGAGACCGGGCCGAACAATGGGGGAGGCATCTTCCTAACGCCTTTCCAAAGTCTGCAGACCAGGCCGAACAATGGGGGAGGCATTTTCCTGCCTGGTTAGGATTTCCTTGCCAAGTTGAAGAGCGGCCTCGGTCTGGAGACCGGGCCGAACAATGGGAGGGGCGTCTTCCTAACGCCTTTCCAAAGTCTGGAGACCGGGCCGAACAATGGGGGAGGCATTTTCCTGCCTGGTTAGGATTTCCTTGTCAAGTTGAAGAGCGGCCTCGGTCTGGAGACCGGGCCGAACAATGGGGGAGGCATTTTCCTGCCTGGTTAGAATTTCCTTGTCAAGTTGAAGAGCGGCCTCGGTCTGGAGACCGGGCAGAACAATGGGGGAGGCATTTTCGAACCTTCCCTGTGCCCCTCGTTGCCTTGTCGACTTATTGCCTTCTTTTTAGACTAATCATCTACTCTCTACTCTCTACTCTCTCTTTTCTATCCCCTGGCACCCCTAAAAAACAGTGTATAATTATTTTTGTAATTGTTCTAAAAACTTTTACGGATGGACACATTTTAGGGCACATACGGTTATTGGTACCGGGGTGTATTTGTGTCCTGCTGACGTATAAGGCCATTGTGGTTTGTTTGGCAATTCGGTGAACCCATAAAGTGACCTTACTCGTTTCAATGCTCCAGCCTCTTCGGTAGAGGGACATAGTTTGGAGCAATCGCTCAGTTGGATTGCTGTTTTTTAGAGCGAAGATTCCATTTCGAAACGAATGGGAAGTGGCTGCTATTTTAATTTGGCCAGGCCACGGACAAATTTTTCCCGATCGTACTCTATGGTATATCTGCGTGCCAATATTTTGACTTAATTATTATTCGAAAGGAGAATAGATGCCTAGAGAAGTACAACTTGAGCAAAGCCCGCCAACGCTTTTGAGTGGAATGTTCGACGGTTGGATACAGGTCTTGACCAGGCCCAACCGGGAAGAATATCTCGATCAAATTTCAAAAGCTAATTTTCTTAAAACATTCCTGGGGGTAAGCATATTTGGATTACTCGTTGGTTTGTATGCAAATACAGTCGGAAACACCCCCCTAATAGTTGGCCATCAAAACGTTGTAATCGGTATCCTGTTCAGCTACGTTTTAATCGTTGGCAGTTTTTATACGTTCAATTTGCTGCTATTAGGAGTAATGAAATTATTTGGAGGTGCAGGAACCTACCCGGACCAATGTGCTTTGCTCGCTGCATTGCTTACACCGTTGGGAACGGTACTGTTGCTGCTGTTGGCGCTCCGCTCAGCCTTTGGATTTGATGCGAGCGCCATTTTTAATCCACTTAGCCTGACCGGTATCCTGGGGGTAATCTTGTTGCTGCTGGCGGTTTATGGGGCCGGTCTGCTGCTGTTTGCCTTGAGTGTGATTTATAATGTCAAAGCGACCCGCGGACTGTATGCATTGGGTGTCCTGGCCGGAATATACGCAGCGGTCCGGGTGACGATCATGTTCACAACCCATCAGGAGACCCTGATTACCCGTATGTGGACCTTCCTTTCCGCGCAATGGCGTGGGGGCTATCTGCAAGAATTGATGATGAACCACATCTGGCTGGTTCTTTTCTCCATCCTGGTTGCAGTGATCGTGGGTGTGGTCATTGGCGTATTGATTACCATGCCTTCTCGCCGGCCAAAAATTTCTCATCTGGTCTTTGTGATCCCGGTGTTGATCTTTTTTGTAATTTGGGCCGCTTCCTCGGGCCTTTTTGGGGCCGAAAGCGCCTCTCAGATAGCAACCACCATGCGCGCCTGGGACCGTTCGCTGGAGAGCATCCACGGATTTTTTGGCGAGGTGTTCGTCATCCTGGGGTCCATTCTTCGTAAGCCGGATGCGGTCGGGCTGCTGGGTATGGGCTTCACGGCCATCCTTTACGTACTTTTGTTGGCCGGTGAAAAGGCCAGCGATCTGACTTTGTACGTCGCCGGAATTATCCTGACCATCCCCAGCATTGCCTTGTTCGGCGTGCTGATCAAGCCGCTGGGGATCGGGGCATTCAACGCCGCCTTTGCGCTGATCCTTTACGCGCAACTGCCGATCCTGCGCAACACTTATACCGGCATAAAGGAAGTGCAGCCGGAGATCGTCGAAGCCGGGCGCGGCATGGGCATGACCGAGTTCCAATTGCTCATAGGGGTGAAACTGCCCCTGGCCGTGCCGGTCATCATGACCGGGCTGCGCGTTTCCCTGGTCATGCTGGTGGGTATCGCCGCCATCGCAGCCTTTATCGGCAACGATACGCTGGGTGACTACATCTTTACCGGTATCCAGCGCGCGCAGGACGTACGCTACATTACCGGCGCGTTTGTCGTCGCGGTCCTGGCAGTTATAGTCGATTTTATTTTGGGCATAATTCAAGACCGTTTGACGCCAACGGGGCTCAAAGAACGAAGGAATAATGGATGATTAAAATAGAACATTTAAAGAAAATATACTCGGGGTCCACCGCTGAGGCGGTCAATGATCTGTCGTTCACGGTGCCGACCGGTGAAATCTGTACCCTGGTTGGACCGAGCGGTTGTGGTAAGACCACCACCCTCAAAATGGTGAACCGTTTGATCGAACCGTCCGGTGGGGCCATCTACCTGCGGGACGAAGCGGGAAGTGTAGTCAATGTCATGGACACCAATCCGATCCAGTTACGGCGCAAGATCGGCTATGTCATTCAACAGATCGGGTTGTTCCCACACCGCACGATTTTGGAGAATATCGGCACGGTGCCCAAGCTTTTGGGCTGGTCTCCGGCGCGGATCCGCCAGCGGGCCGAAGACCTGCTGAACATGATGAATATGCCCCTGGAATATTTGGACCGTTACCCGCACGAATTATCCGGCGGCCAGCGCCAGCGGATTGGGGTGGCGCGGGGTATGGCGGTCGATCCGCCGATCATGCTGATGGACGAGCCATTCGGGGCCATCGACCCGATCAACCGCAACCTGCTGCAAAATGAGTTCTTACGTTTGCAGAAAGAGATAAAGAAAACCATCCTGTTCGTCACTCACGATATCGATGAAGCCATCAAGATGAGTGACAAGATCTGCATCTTGAACGTCGGTGGCCACCTGGAGCAATTCGATTCACCGGCCAATATCCTTTCCAATCCCAGCAACGAATTCGTCGAAAACTTCGTCGGGGCCGATCGGGCGTTGAAACAGCTTAACCTGATCCGGGTCGAAGACATCATGGATTCGGATCCCACTTTGTTATTGAACACACAGCCGGCCGAGATAGCTTTGGCATTTATGCGTGAACGCGAAGTAACCTCTCTTTTTGTCACCGATAGCGACAAGCGCCTGAAAGGCAGTGTGATTCGGCGAGATTTGCGCGGCAAGAACGGCACCGTGGGGCAGTACATCGACCAGCAGGAGACGGGCGTCGAACTCTCTACCACTTTGCGGGATGCACTTTCAGAGATGCTGATGATGGATTATTCCAGCGTGTGTATCGTCGATAGCAAAAACCGGGTCCATGGGGTGGTCAGCATCGAGATGATCCAGAAGACGATTTCGGAAAGCAAGTTTAATGGAGATGATGATGACAATCACCAGGAGCAAAGTGCATGAAAGCACGAGCCGGCAATTTAAAAAAAGCAACCATTTCGAACCTGATTAGCTGGACGGCTATCCCGATACTTGTCATCCTGACGGTGATACTCCTGTATTACTATATTTTGCTGCCTATCGCGCCGGGCAGCATGGAAGAAAATATCCTTGGAAGCAGCGCGGTCGGTTTCAACGATATCGTCAGGACGGTCCTGGCCCACCTGCGATTGATCTTGTTTTCTACGGTACTGGCGATCGTGACTGCCGTACCGGCCGGGATTTTGATCACCCGCGAGGGATTCCGTGATTTTTCCGGGATTATCCTCTCGATCGCTAACTTCGGCCAATCGGTGCCAAGCATTGCCATTCTGGCGCTGTTCATGGGCATCTTGGGGTTAGGCGCCACCACGGCAATCTTTGCCTTATGGCTGTATGCCCTGCTGCCGATCATCCGGAATACGGCGATCGGTATCGCCGGCGTCCGGCCCGATATCATCGAGGCGGCCACCGGGATGGGGATGACTAAGCTGCAAATCTTGTGGGACATCGAGCTGCCCCTGGCGTTTCCGGTCATGTTTGCCGGGATGCGCACCGCGGTGGTCATCAATGTGGGCACGGCTGCCCTGGGGGCTTTCATTGGGGCCGGCGGCCTGGGAAATTTCATCATTACCGGAATTTCCCTGCGGCGGGATAGCATGGTGCTGGTCGGCGCCGTGCTGACGGCCGTCCTGGCGATTTTAGGCGATTGGATATTGGGGAAAATCCAGGATTACCTGGTGGTCAATACCGAAAGATTAACCTGAAAGGAGGTGGTTGCCGGAAAAGCCTGCCTGATCCATGTACTGTCGTGAATTGTGTTTGTAAGGAAAGTTCGTTCGGGACGCTGCAAGAGCGTTTGTTCCATCCCTGTCCCGGACTCAAACTGATCAGATTGACCCGAAAGAAGGAGAAAGAAATTGATTAAGAAAAAGCGAGTGCTTATTTCATTGGCCATTTTGTTGACTGTCTTGCTGGCGGCTTGTGCCAGCCCGGCAACCCCCCAACCCACCACAGCTCCAGCGACGCAGCCTCCGGCTGCCGCGCCATCTGCTACGGAAGTGGTTGCCCCAACGGCACCCAGCGATAATACCTCCGGTGGTGTCATTGTGGTCGGTTCGAAAGATTTTACCGAGAATATCCTGCTTGGAAAAATGACCGTCCTGGCGTTGAAGAATGCCGGGTACGAGGTGGATGACCAGACCAACCTGGGCGGCACGAATGTGAACCGCGAAGCGCTGGTTAACGGCGACATCGACCTGTATTGGGAATATACCGGTACCGCCTGGCTGACCCACCTGGGACACGAAGACGCGATCACCGATTCGCAGGAAGCCTACGATAAGGTCAAGGCCGAAGACGCCCAGAACAACCTGATCTGGCTGGATATGGCCCCCTTCAACAACACCTACACCCTGATGATGACCCAGGAAAATGGGGATTCTCTGGGAATCAAGTCCATCTCGGACCTGGCGGATTACATCAATAACGGCGGCGACGCCAGCCTGTGCACCGACCAGGAGTTCTACGCCCGCCCGGACGGTTTCAAAGGCGTGGAAACGCTGTATGGCTTCCAATTCACAGATAGCAACGTCAACCTGATGGACTCGGGCTTGACTTACAAGGCCCTTCGGGATGGCCAATGTACTGTGGCGATGGGTTTTGCTACCGACGGCCGTATCGCGGCTTTTGGCTTCTTTAATTTGCAGGACGACAAGAGCTTCTTCCCGGTGTATAACCCGGCTCCGGTTGTGCGCAAAGACGTCCTGGATAAATACCCGGGTATCGCCGATGTGCTCAACCCGATCTCGGCCAAGCTGACCACCGATGTGATGACCAACCTCAACAAGAGTGTGGATATCGATGGCCAGGAACCCGATCAGGTCGCCTGCGACTTCCTAAAAACGGAAGGTTTCTTGCAGAGCTGCCCGTAGGGCAGATGGAAATCAGGAGAGGCGCACATCTGTGCGCCTCTTTTTTTATCCCGTTAAATTTGGTCAATGGCTGAGTTTGGCGGTGAAAGATGTTCGATCCGATCCCCAGATCGAACCGGGTAGCGTAGCCCGGCTTTCGAAGCCGGGAAAGCGCCGGGTGGGAGAGTTCCTGGCCGACCGATGAATACCCATATTCCACAACCACATAAATAGAAGAACTGGGCTAGATTAGCGGGTAGTTGGAAGCGCCAACCCCTGGTTGAGGATATCGCGGACCAGGCCAGGGCCTTCGTAGATCAGGCCGGTGTAGAGCTGCACCAGGGAGGCGCCGGCATCCAGGCGGGCCTGGACCCCGTCGGCGTCCATCACGCCGCCGCTGGCGATGACCGGCAGGCGACCTTGAATGCGCATAGCCACTTTCTCTACCATTTCGATATTCATCGCAGCGACCGGCCGGCCGGAAAGACCGCCGGTTTCGCCGGCTGCCGGCGAGACGATTCCCGGGCGGGTCACGGTGGTGTTGTGGATGATAATCCCGTCCATACCGGTGGCGAGGACGGATTCCAGGGCCTGGTCGAGCTCGGCATCGCTCAGGTCGGGGGCCAGCTTGACCAGCACAGGCACGCGTTTGCCGCTGGCCTGGAGATATTCGCTCCGGCGGGCACTCAACGGCTGCAGCAGGTCTTCCAGGGCCTGGCGAGCCTGAAGTTTGCGCAGGTCGGGAGTGTTGGGCGAGCTGACGTTGACCGCCAGATAGTCACCCAGGGGGGCGAAGATATCGAACAAGGCCAGGTAGTCCTCGACCGCCCGGTCGAGCGGAGTGAGCTTGTTTTTGCCGATATTGATGCCCAGTACCAGGCCCTTTGGGCGGGGGCCATTCAATCGATTGGCCAGAAACGCGGCTCCCCGGCTGGGAAAGCCCATGCGGTTGATGACCGCGTGCTCTGCGGGTAGGCGGAAGATCCGCGGCTGGGGGTTACCGGGTTGGGGCCGGAGGGTCACCGTGCCGACTTCCAGGTGGCCGAAACCCAGGCAGTCCAGTCCGCGCCAGCCCAACCCGTCTTTATCGTAGCCGGCGGCCAGGCCGAGCGGATTTTTGAAGGTCAACCCGCAAACCTGGACGGATGGTCCTGTGGTTTGGGGGCGGAACCAGGCTCGTAAGAGCCATCTTCCCAGGAAAACGCCGCCACCCAGACGCAGCAAATCAATGGTCAGGTGGTGGATTTGTTCGGGTTGGAGCCGGAAAAGCAACGGGCGGATAGCGCGGTAGGCAGCGCTCACGCTTTAGTTTTCTCCAAAAAGTCGCGCACCTCCTGGATCTGTTCCAAGGGGATGCGGCCGGTTTTTTGCCAGTAATCGAGTAAGCCGGTCAGGGTGAGGGCTGCGTGCAGACGGTAACCGGCTTTGGCCAGGGCCTCGGTTGCGCCAGACTGGCGGTCGATCAGCACGACCACGTCCTCGACCTGCAGCCCCGCCTGGGCCAGCCGGTCAATAGCTTCGAATTTGCTCTCGCCGGTGGTGGCCAGGTCGTCGATGACCACGGCGGTCTCGCCGGCCTCGAAGCTGCCTTCCACTTCGGCGCGGGTGCCATAGCTCTTGACCTCTTTGCGCGGGTAAATCAGCGGCCGCCCGGTCTGCAAGCTGATCGCGGTAGCGATGGGCAAACCGGCGTAAGGCAGCGCGGCCAGCCGGTCAAAGGTCAGCCGTTGCAGCAAGGGTATGTAGGCTGCGGCGGCATCGGCCAGGATGGCCGGGAAGGACGCCAGCCGGCGCAGGTCGATGTAGATGGGTGAGATCAGCCCGGATTTGAGGGTGAACTGGCCAAAGCGGACGCAGCCCGCTTGCAGCAAACCCTCGGCCAGGGCGGCGGGTACCGGCAATTCCTGAGGTGCAACCACCTCGACCGGGGCCAGGAATGCCCGCACCTGGCGGATCTTCTCGACCAGCTCCAGGGTGGCCTGGCGCGGGTCGGCGGCACGCGAAATGGCCCGCGAGACGGGGATCAGCATACCGAGACCATCGCTGCGCAAACCGGCCTGGAGCGCTTCTTGCAGATCACCGCCCTGGGCGCCTACTCCAGGGGTCAGGAACCACAGATCCGGGGCGGCTTTGCGTACCCGGCGCAAGGCATCCGGGTGGGTGGCGCCGACCACCAGGCCCAGGTTGTCCTGTTCGTTCCATTCCTGGGCCAGGGCGGCTACCTTTTCGTACAGGCGCATGGGCTGGCCCTGGCAGACCAATGAGAGGTCCTGTAAATCCATCGAACCCGGGTTGGAGGTCTTGCACAGCAGGAACACCCCGTGCTGAGGCTGGCGCAGGAAGGGCCGCAGTGAATCATAGCCCAGGTAAGGATTGATGGTGACCGCGTCGGCCGCGAGCGTACCAAAGATGGCCTCCGCGTAAGCGTCGGCAGTCGAGGCGATATCGCCGCGTTTGGCGTCCAGGACGACCGGTATACCTTCTGGAATAACGTCGATCACTTCTTTTAAAGCCTGCCATCCGGCGGCGCCGTACACTTCGAAGAAGGCTGCGTTGGGTTTATAAGCCAGGGCCAGATCATGCGTGGCATCGATCAGGCGCCGGCAAAAAGCTTCCGCGGCGGCTGCGCTGGGTTCGGGCAGGTCGGCCGGGTGCGGGTCGAGACCGACGCACAGCAGGGAATCGATCTTGCGTGCGCGGGCTGCGAGCATTTCAAAAAAAGAGGCAGGCTGGGTCATCAGAATACTCATTTCCTCGGGTAGCAAAGCAGTGAGACGTGCAGGCAGGCAGGTTACTGCCAGCCTCTCAGACGAAAGGGATCGATCAGGCTTTTCCTAATACCATTGCCAGCAGGGCCATACGCACGTACAGGCCGTATTCCATCTGGCGGAAATAGGCTGCGCGAGGATCGTCATCAACGTCCATGCTGATCTCGCCGACACGGGGCAGGGGATGCATCACGATCATTTCTTCTTTGGCGCTTTGCAGCACTTCCGGAGTGATCACGTAGCTGCCCTTGACCTGTTCGTAAACTTCCGGGCTTTCGAAACGTTCTTTTTGCACACGGGTAACGTAGAGCACATCGCTTTCGGACAGAGCCGGTTCGAGCGCAGTATATTGAGCCTGGGCGATGCCTTTCGCGTTGATTTCATCGATAATTTCAGCCGGCATGCGCAGGATTTCAGGTGAAACGTAATTGATTTTGACGTTGTAGAGAGTCAGCAGGCGCGAAAGGGAATGAACGGTGCGGCCATATTTCAAATCGCCCAGCATGGTGATGGTCAGTCCGTCGATGTGGCCCAATTCAGCCTGGATGGTGAACAGGTCGAGCAGAGCCTGGGTGGGGTGCTCGCCGATCCCGTCGCCGGCGTTGATGACCGGTTTGCGGGCGTATTTGGCCGCCAGGGCAGCCGAGCCGGTCTCTGGGTGGCGCAGGACGATCACGTCCGCGTAGGCTTCCAGGGTGCGGATGGTGTCCGGCAGGCTCTCGCCTTTGGAGACCGAGGAATAGCGCACTTCGTTGATCGGGATTACACTGCCACCCAGGCGCTCCATGGCTGAAGTAAAGGACGAAGAGGTCCGGGTGGACGGTTCGTAGAACAGGCTTGCTAAAATCTTACCCTTGAGCAGGTCAAAAGAGCCAACCCGACGCACCATTTCTTCCATTTCTGTGGCTACGGCGAAGATATAGGAAAGTTTTTCGCGATCGAATTGATTAACCGAAAGGATGTCGCGACCGTAAAAGGGGCTATCTTGCTTGTCGCCGAAAGGCAGATAGGGGTTCTTGGCACGATTGGGTGGGGTGTGAATAGCCATTATTCTTTGCTCCTGTAAATAGTGAATTAGGGTGTCTGGCGAATATTGCGGCCGCTTCCGGGTTGTGCGGTCACAATGCCATTTTTGAATACTTCCCGGCCGCGCAGCACCACACGGGTGACGCAGCCGTTGACTTGCATGCCTTCGTAAGGCGTCCAGCCGCAACGGGTATAGCTGCCGGCGGCGTGGATTTCGTGGCGATACTCCGGATCGATTTCGATCCAGGTTTCTTCCTGGGCTGGCAGGTGATAGATCCGCTGGGGATTGGTGTAGCAGCGGGCCACCAGGTCATCGATGGTCAGGCGGCCGGCGTGTACGGCATTGAGCAGCAGCGGCAGGGCTGTTTCCAGGCCGGGGAAACCGGGCGGGGGTTTCGGCCCGTCTTTTTCGGCCAGGGTATGGGGGGCGTGGTCGGTGGCGAAGCAGTCGATCACGTCCAGGTTGTCCCACAGGGCCTGCTGGTCGGCGGTGGTGGCCAGCACCGGGCGGACTTCCGCCCGGCCGGCGCCGATGGCGGCCTGGTCGGCCTGGGAGAGGAAGAGATGGTGCGGGGTGACCTCGCAGGTCACTTTCAAGCCGCGTTCTTTGGCTGCGCGGATGAGCAAGATCTCTTCACGGGTGGAGACGTGGCAGATATGGACCGGGCGGTCATACAAAGCTGAAAGGAGAATGACCGCGGCGGTGATGTGCCCGCCGGCGTGGGCCGCGATGGCCTGCTCGGCCGGCCAGTTGCGGAAGAATTCAATCCACTGGCTCATTTCGTCCAGCTTGAGCGGGCCGTAAGTCTGGTCGAGGTACATCTTCAGCCCGGCGGTCTGGCCGGCCAGGGCCGCTCCGCTAAGGGCGTTATCCGCGCAGGCGCCCAGGAATTGGGCGTAGTCGCAGCGGGCTTTGCGCGCAGCCGTATCCAGGACCAATTTGAGGCTGGCGGCATCCGTCACCGGGGGCTGGGTATTGGGCATGGCCAGAATCAAGGTGAACCCGCCGGCCAGGGCAGCCGCGGTACCGCTGTCCCAGTCTTCTTTATGCGTCCCGCCAGGTTCCCGCAGATGTACATGCGGGTCGATCAGGCCCGGTAACTTGAGCATCCAAATCCTCCAAAAACATAAAAAAACACCCCGAGGAATCTCGGGGTGTCAAATAGAAAAAGGGGAACGACCAGCCGCCCGTTTTTTGGGCGTGAAGTGCAAGTAGTCGTTGAATGGTCGTTTATACATATCGGATTGATTCTATGCAAAAATGAGATCTTGTCAAGAGGATTTTCATCATTGGTCAGGGCAATTGCAGCCTGCCGGCTTTTCGAGGGCAATTCCCCAAAGAATGAGTTTTGAGTGTTATTGTGGGGCGTAGCCCCACAATAACACTCAAAATTATCTCTCTGTTGGGACTAAATTGGCATGATGCGATTGCCCTGCATCATTGATTATGGATTCCAGGGTAGTAATCTTGCTCTTCCCTCCAAATCGGTTTTTGATTTGGGGGGAAGCAGGGAAGGGGGCAGAGAGCCGGTTTTACACGCCAATGGTCTGATAGCCCGGCGCTTTTTGCCTCCTCCTAACCTCCCCCTAAATTCAAAGTGCGGATTTTAGGGGAGGGATTTTTCCTCTTTAACAGCCTCTCCACTCCCGGTACCCTCGATCGCGGCGATGTAGCGGTTGGCAGAACGGGCCACGGCTTGTTTGGCGTCCTGCGCAACGACCCGATCCCACCAGGCGCCGTATATGCGCTCAAATTGGAATGGCTCGACCGCTGCAACGATATTCCGCACGGCGTAAGGCGGCAAGGGGATTAAATTAGGATAGCTGTACATAAAGCTGACGAAACGGCGGTCCTGGACCACGTTGAGGATGTCCCCGCTCAGCAAGGCACCCTGGCCCCCGGTACCGCCAGGCCAGTGCAAAACCGTCCCGCCGGCGAAATGACCGCCGCAGCGGATCAAAGTCAAATCCTCCAGGAGCGACCGGGTTTCTCCTTCCCAAAAGATGATGGCCGGATCGGGGCGCATCACCCACTCCTTGTCGGCGGCATGCAGGTAAACCGGGGCGTTGAAGGCGTGGCTCCATTCGATCATGGCAGAATAATAATGGGGGTGCGAAACGGCAATGAATGCGATACCACCCAGGGCTTCCACTGCGGCGATAGTCGCGTCGTCGATCAGGGGGATGCAATCCCAAAGGACGTTCCCGGCCGGGGTCTGCACGAGCAAGGCGCGCTGGCCGATTGAAAAATTCGGTACCATGCCGATGCCGGTCAGGTCGGGCTCGAGCGGTTTGATCAGGTTGGTGTGCGTTTCAGCCAGGGCTTGCAACGTGGTCCACTGCTGGCCGTTCCAGCCGACGTACTGGCGCTCGTCCTCGCAGATCGGGCAATGCGCCGGGGGCGTGGCCGTGGCGGCGAACTGCGTTCCGCAGGTCATACAAATATAGTTGGTCAGGTTGGGACTCATTTTTACCTTTATCGATTGTGGTTGGTAAGAGCAATCCGATCCCTTGGACCGTCAAATAATCTATAAGTAGATCGTAATACTCGATAATTATTATACATAAGGAATTATCCGGTCTCGTACCTGAGTTTTACAAATGAGAGGTATTTGCGCGGTGGATGCCCGCGCAAATACCCCTTATTTGGGCCATGTTTTTTGTCCACCGATAGATTTCACGACAATCCGGCCGGCAGCTTTGAGTCCATAAATTTCTGTGGAAGAAAGAGCGTGACAACCACAAGGAAGGCCAGGGCTTTGGCAACTACATTGAAAACGAGAAATTCTGTCGTGTAGGCAAACGAAAAGCTTAAGAACCCCCAAATTGCAAATACGAAAAACATGCCGGCCAAGCTGTATAGAGAATATTTAGTAATTTTAAAAAGTGGAGAAAAGAACAATAGAGATATCGTGGTTAGCTCTGTCAGGAAAAGAGGAAAGAAAAATAAGACACGTAAAGCCGTAGGATCCGGGGGAATAGGGGGAAAAGTCCTGCCCATAACAATCAGGTCAAAAGGTAATTCAAAAACCATAGGTCCAGCCATAGCTGCAAGCGCCGCAGCCCAGAAACCTGCCTTTGCATCTTTCTTTACATTGATTTGAAAGATTATTAAGAAAGTTAAGAATGCAAACGATAGTGTAAATTTCGTAATTGGATTAGCTGGTACAGTACCCGTTAATTTTGCCTGCTGCATCAGCAGCGCATAGATGCCTGCATTTACAAGAAATGTCAGGATGGAAAGAATCCAAACGAAGATCGTCATTCCTCCTGCTGCCTTGCCAGGTTGTTTTACCCTTAAGGGTTTTTTTAGCTTAAAGCCCAATAAAGTGAAAACACCTGCAATCACCAGCAAAACAACCCCAAGAATGATGGCGCTAGTTCCTGAATATGGAACCCACTCACCAAAGTATTTATCCATTTGTACCTCCGGGAAGACTGTCAGCAGAGACCAGATTACATTTGCTTTCAATGCCGTTGCATCCGCTAAGATAGTACAGGTCGCTATCGGATGATCCAAGATAGATTGTGCGCCAAGCACAATCTCTTGTCAAATCGCGGTTGTGCAAGATTGTCGCAAGGAAGTGTATTTTTTGTTGGTTATTTTTGGATAGTTACACGACTTGCTCCTTAAAATTACGTCGTACCAATTGGGAAATTGGCTGACTTTAAGACTCGTTCGTTCGCTTCACTCTGTCGCGATGTACTGTTGAATCAATTGTACAGCGGCTTTTAAAGGGTTTCCTGATGCATTTTCTGGGGGACGAAACGAAGTACCTTGCCAATTATGTATGACTGGCCAACTATACATTCTCTGGCTTTGCAGGGTTCTTTGGGAATTACCGGAATGGGTTGTATATATGGGGTTTATTCGTGCGCTTCGCGCACGAATAAACCCCATATATAACTTCTTCCACGGTAGATCCCAGAGATGCCTTTGCAGTCGTTAAACGTTGTCTGGGGCTTTGGGTTATAATGCCAGAAAAATAACCGTTCAGGGGAGCCCACTCGAGTGGGTTTAAAAAAATCCGACAAAAGGCTTATCGTGACGATTGCGACGACATCATGAAAATTAATCGTTTTATCCGATTGCTGGCCATTTTGGCTGTGCTGAGCATATTTTCTCCGAGAGCAGTCCAGGCAGATACGCCGGACCAACCCGTCTATATTGTTCAATCCGGCGATACCCTCTATTCCATTGCGCTCCAGTTTGGGGTCAGTGAAGATGACCTGATCAACGCCAATGACATTGCCGACCCGAATCAATTGAAGGCCGGCGATTCGCTGGTCATCCCGGGCCTGCAAGGCATCAGCGGGACGCTGATCACCGAGACGGTCCAATTGGGGGATTCACTGCAAGGCCTGAGCCGGCGCTATCAGATCCCGGTGGATATGCTCATTCACCTGAACCACATCACCAGCCCGGAAGAGCTGTATGTCGGCTCCAGCCTGATTATCCCCGAGCAGGACAACCAGGCCAC
Source organism: uncultured Chloroflexia bacterium (assembly GCA_963704755.1). Classification (GTDB taxonomy): domain Bacteria; phylum Chloroflexota; class Anaerolineae; order Anaerolineales; family Anaerolineaceae; genus Bellilinea. The sequence continues at coordinate 1,128,067 of OY969938.1, read as the reverse complement.
TTATTCCGAAAACCAGACCCTGGATGCAGGCCAGGGTGTGTTGGGGTTGGCGGCCCAGGAAGGGGTCAACCCCTGGTCGCTGGTGCTGCTGAACGGCTTCGATAACGGCTGGGAAGCCCTGCCGGGTGACCCGCTGGCGACGCCGGGCACCGGCCAGGACCAGAGCGCCACCGGCACCCCGGCCGTGCCTTCCAACCTGCCGACCTTCGAAATCGATCCGGCTCCGCTGGTCCAGGGCGATACGGTGGTGATCAAGGTCGGCTCGGCCCAGCAGTTGACCTTGTCTGGCTCGTTCATGGGCCATGACTTGCACTTCTTCCCCGGTGATAACGGCGACCAGATCGCTTTGAGCGGGGTGAATGCACTGGCCGATCCGGGACTGTATCCCATCCAGCTCCAATGGACCACGCCGGACGGGAAGACCAGCAGCCTGGAGCAGGCGGTTAACATCGTGGCCGGTATATTCGCGACCGACCCGCCCCTGGAAGTCGATCCCTCGACCATTGATCCCGCGATTACCGGGCCGGAAGACCAAAAGATGGTGGATATCACCACTCCGGCTACTTCTACCCGTTATTGGTCGGGCGTTTTCCAGGCGCCGGGTAATGACCCGACCTGGATCACGGCCGGTTACGGCGACCGGCGTACCTACAACACAGATACAACCGTCTATTTCCATACCGGGGTAGATTACGGCGGCGGTGTGGGCCTGCCGATCAAGGCTCCCGCCCCGGGCGTGGTGGTGTTCACCGGCCTGCTGACCGTGCGCGGCAATGCCACCATTATCGACCATGGATGGGGCGTGTACAGCGCCCTCTTCCACCAATCCGAGATCGACGTCAAGGTCGGCGATCATGTGGATGCCGGCCAGGTGATCGGCCTGTACGGCGATACCGGCCGGGTGACCGGTCCGCATTTGCACTGGGACCTGTGGGTGGACGGCGTCCAGGTTGATCCGCTGGATTGGCTGGACACAGTTTATCCTTAGTTCATTGCCCTGAAGGGTTGTTTGTGAATACCGGTGAGGTGCAGCTTCACCGGTATTCATCACAAAAATTATTCCCTGGAATAATGTTATAACCGGCTTTGAAATGGCCGCTCCCCGGCTGCTTTTATCAGGGTGTGCAATGACAGCCTCTTTCTTGTGAATGCCCCATAATGAGTTGTGGAGGCATAGCCATGCATATAGTAAAATGGTAAGCGTAGTATTTGCCGGTTCTCATTTGTCTGTAATAAATATAAAAATCTGGTTGGGGTGCTAAATACGTGAAACACATTGTCCTGGCGGGCCAATGGAAAGAGCCCATGGATATGGTCGCTTTGTTGACCGGAGCGGGGTACATGGTCAGCGTATTGCCGGAAAAGGGCAGCTTTCCCGGCTCGTTCGATTTGATGATCTCGCTGATCGACAATTCGGACGGGCTGGTGCCTTTTCGCGGCTCGACCTGGCCCTGGCTGGCCTGCTGCAGCGCCAACGAGTTTTCCACCATGGCCTACGAGGCCGGCGCGACGGCCGTCTTCCTTTCGGATACACCGGCGCGGGTGATATTACAGATCGTCCAGCGGACACTGGATAACCTGGAACGCCAGAACGAGCACACCGGAACGACGAACATTCAACGACGCTACCAGCGTGGCGACGTGATCTTGTTGGAACCCGATACTGTTTTAGAGGTGTACCAGGGCATCATCGCCCAAACCATGGTCTATCAGGATGGGTCGGAGGTCTTGTTAGGACTGTGCGGGCCGGGCCAACTGGTCATCCCGCACCCAGCCGACAATTGTTACATCCAGTTGATCTCGCACACCGGTTCGTTGGTCACCATCAAACCCTGGGACCAGGTGACGCATGACCGCGACTTTGCCGAGAAACTGCGTTCGCGCTTGCAGCAGCTTGAAGCCTGGGCGGCGATCCAGGCCCGTCCACGGCTGGACCAGCGCGTATTGGGTATCCTGTCATTGTTGGCGGAACAGTTCGGGGTCGCCACCGAAAACGGCGAACTGGTGGACGTGCGCATTACCCATTTACAGTTAGCTTCAGCGGTGGGGGCCACGCGCACGACGATCACACGCACCCTGGGTGACCTGCGCCGCCAGGGGATTCTCTCGCTGGTAGCGACCCAAGATGGCGAGCGCTACTGCCTGATGGAATGGGAACACGGCGACCACGGCTTTGCCCTGGATGGCCTGGAATAACCCGTCGCGAAGAATGTGCTCAAAAGCACACTCAAATGGTCCGAATTGCCACGTTCGCTAAGTGCGGGGCAGCACGACACGGTTTTGGCGGGTGCAGTATAGTTGCAGCATTGTTGGCAGACCGCTGGCTCAATCCGGTCTGTTTAATACCGAATTTGGGACGGCTTATCTGGATGGATAAGAACCCCGGCCATTATTTCACCGGCCTGGTAGGCCACCAGATTTTTACTTTACTGGGAGCATAACAATGCGTAAGCACATTTTTGGGTTAGCAAGTATCCTGGTGGTTGCATCCATGGTTCTTTCGGCCTGCCAATCCGGTTTGGCTGCCTCCGCAGCGAACGCCGGCACGCCTGGCGCAAACGGGAAAAAGACCATTGTGGTCACGTATTCGATTTTAGGATCGTTGGTCCAGGACCTGGTGGGTGACCAGGCCAAAGTGATCATCTCGATGCCCAACGGGCAGGACCCGCACGAATGGGAGCCTTCGGCCAAGGATATCGAAACCCTGACCCATGCCGATCTGATCGTCCAGAATGGACTGGGTCTGGAGGGCGGGATGGAGAAGGCCCTGGCCCAAGCGCAAGCCGACGGGGTTAAATTTTTTACCGCCTCTGACGCCATCACCGTACGTCACGTGGGCGCCGGTGAAGGTATACCCAGCGGCGACCCGGACCAGGCGGTTGGGGCTGCGGATCCGCACATCTGGACCGACCCGCTCACCATGGAAGCGGTAATTTCTGCGTTGGCCGGCCAGCTCAACAGCCAATTTGGCCTGGACGTTTCGGCCAGCGCCAAGGATTTGACCACCCGCCTGGAGAACCTGAACGGCGAGATCACGGATATGGTCAGCAGCCTGCCGGAAGCGGACCGCAAGCTGGTCACCGGGCACGAGTCGCTGGGCTATTTTGCCCAACGCTACGGCTTCAAGCTGGTCGGGGCGATCATCCCCAGCCTGACTTCGCAGGCCCAGGTTTCGGCTTCTGATATGGCTGACCTCAAGACGCTGATCGAGCAAAACCAGGTCAAGGCGATCTTCACCGAGCTGGGCACTCCCTCGGCTGTTTCGGATGCCATCGGCAGCGAGACCGGCGTAAAAGTCATCCAGTTGACTACCCACAGCCTGCCCGCCAACGGCGATTATTTCGATTTCGAACGCGGCCTGGCGAGCACAATTGTGAATGGGTTAAAAATAAGGACGTTCGTTTCGGATCATATAAAGACAGTAATTCAGAACGGATCACATCCGTTCTGAATTACGACTTGTAAAAAAAAGCTCAAAGAAACTCACCGCAGAGACGCGGAGGGCACCGAGTGAAAAGAAATAGAAGCCTGCTTTTTTATTCTCGCCTCGGCGTTCTCTGCGTCTCTCCAGTGTGATATCGCAAAGGAAATTATGGACTGGTTTATTACTCCGTTTACAACCAACACGTTCATGCAGCATGCTTTGATTGCCGGCATATTGGTTTCGATCTCGTGCGGCATTGTGGGTACTTTTATTGTGCTGCGCGGACTGGCCTTTATCGGCGACGCACTGGCTCATGGAGTGCTGCCCGGCATCGCCGCGGCCATCCTGCTGGGCATTCCCGGTATCATTGGGGCGGCCGTAGGGGCCGTGGTGATGATCGGCGGCATCAGCCTGATCACGCGGCGTTCACGGCTTTCCTTCGACATCGCCATTGGCCTGCTTTTCGTGGGCATGCTGGCGTTAGGCGTGGTGATCGTTTCGCGCTCGAATACCTTTACCGGCGATATCGTCCAGGTGCTGTTCGGTGAAATCCTGGGGGTGAGTCAATCCTCTATCCTGATCGAACTGGTGGCTACCATCCTGATCTTGATCACGGCTGTGGTGTGTATGCGGCCGTTTCTGCTGTTGTGCTTCAACCCGGAGCAGGCCCAGGTGGCCGGTTTCTCGGCCAACCTGTACCATAACATCATGCTGGCGTTGATCTCGCTGACGGTTATCGTCTCCTTCCAGACGGTGGGCACACTGCTGGTGTTTGGCATGCTGCTGGCGCCGGCCGGTGCGGGTGCGTTGATCGCCCGGCGGATCGAAACCATGATTACCTGGGCGGCGGTTTTCGGCTCCTTTTCGGTCTATGCCGGCCTGTTGATCAGCTATCATTTCAACCTGGCAGCCGGATCGGCGATCGTTTTAGTAGCGACGCTGCTGTTCTTTGTGGTATTCACCTTCCAGAACTTGAAGTCACCGGCTGCTGCGCGGGGTGGGGTGCCAACCCAATGAGCGATCACAGCCCTTCATCATTTTCTGGCCAGGATGCCTGTCTGCGTGTCAGCCACCTGGATATTGGCTACAACAATGAGATCATCGTCCCGGATATCAATTTCGAGCTGGAATGCGGCCAATCGTTAGCCCTGGTCGGGGTCAACGGGTCTGGAAAAACGACGCTATTGAAAACGATCGTTGGCTTGCTGCCCCCGGTCCACGGCGAGATTGGGGCGTTCGGGCGGCTGCCGGGTAAGAATGCCGACCAGTTGGCTTACCTGAGCCAGTTCCATTCCTCCGGTTTTATCCTGCCGCTGCGGGTCATCGATGTGGTTCGCATGGGACGTTTTTCGAAGAAGGGACTGTTTGGACGCATGGACCATACGGATGAGGAGATCATCCACCGTTCGATGCAGCGCATGGGAATCGAAGCCTTAAAAGATGCCCCGCTGCGCTCGCTCTCGGGCGGTCAACAGCAGCGCACATATCTGGCCCAGGTGTTGGCCCGCCAGGCCGACCTGATCATCCTGGACGAACCGGCGGCCGGGCTGGACGCTGCCGGGCAGGAAACGCTCGACCAGGCACTGTCAGAAGAGCTCAGCCGGGGCGCCATGGTGGTCATCGCTACCCACGACATTCATCAGGCTTCCGAATGTACCTACGCCATGCTGTTGGCGAAAAAGGTGATCGCTTTCGGTCCCGGTCAGGATATCCTTACCCCGGAAGCCTTACTGGAGACCTTTGGGATTGTATTGGTGATGCAGGACCACGATAAGCACATCGGCATCGTCGAGCGCGAACACGGCCACGGAGATTAATTTTGGGCTGGGGAGAGGCCGGTTGGACATATTCCCGCTAAAATCGCATGGCAATTTTTATCATCTTTGTTTATAATCTTAGTGAGGTTAAACAACAATGAAACTATCTGGATTAAAAATTGTCATTTTACTCGCTGAGGGCGTAGAAGATCTTGAGTTTTACGTTCCGATGATGAGATTGCAAGAAGAAGGCGCCCAGGTCTTTGCGGCCGGCGTAGATTTGAAACCGGTTCGCGGTAAGAACGGTCTGGTTATTACACCGACCGTTGAGTTGAAAGACCTGGACCCGCACGAAATGGACGGGTTGGTCATCCCGGGTGGTTGGGCGCCGGATAAGATGCGCCGCTATCCCGTCGTCACTGATTTTGTCCATGAAATGAACGCGCAGGGCAAGATCATCGGGATCATCTGCCATGCCGGATTGGTCGCGATTTCGTCTCACATCGTTGACGGACATAAGGCGACCGGATCGAAGGGAATCAAGGATGACCTGGTCAACGCCGGAGCTACCTGGGTGGACCAGCCGGCCTTCCGCGAGGGCAACCTCGTGTGGGGACGGGTTGTGGCCGATATCCCCGATTTCTGTCGTGAATTAGTCGCTGCATTTGCCAACCCACACGCATAGGTTAAACGCGAACCCATAAAAATGAAACCTTCTATCACTCTCCTACCCCAGTTAGCCATAGAAAATGGAAGTTCTGGAAAAAGTGAGGAAGAGTTCTTAGGGGAATGGAAAGCATTTGTATATAAACAGCAGCTCCTGCCCGGCGTGCAGCCTATTATCGCCAGGTCGTGGAAACGCTGCTGGGCAAAAGTAAATCCATTTCAACCGGCCCGCTCGGTCCACCTCAACGAGGATTACCTGTTTTCATCGCAGTTGGTCAGTTTTGACCTGCTTTCGGTGGCCCTGCCAATTTTGGAAGATGTTCAGCAGAATGGGGAAAACACTTCCACGGCGATCCTGTTCGCCAATACGGCCGGCTGTGTCTTGAATATTTACGGCGACAGCGACATGGTCGAATCGCTCGAGGCTTGCGGGGTGGTGAAAGGGGCCATCCTGACCGAGGAACTGGTCGGCACCAACGCAGTCGGGTTGGCGTTGGCCGAGCGCATGCCGGTTCAGGTGGTTGGTTACGAGCATTACGTGCAGGCCTTTCACCAGTTCGGTACCGCAGCCGCCCCCATGTTCGACCTGACCGGGCATCCGCTGGGGGTGGTAGGCATCTTTACCCTGTGGGAAAAATATCATCCCTATGCTTTGGGGCTGGCGACAGTGACCGCCAAAGCCATCGAAGGCCAACAGCAGGCGGACGTATTGATGCGGGAACAGAACTCGAACCTGGCCGAGTTGAATGCAGTACTGTCGGCCATATCCGAGGGCATCTTGGTTTGGAATTCAAGCAACGTTCTCATGCATGCGAACCTTTCGGCCAGCCAACTCCTGGGCGCCCCGGCCAAGTCGCTGTTAGGCAAACCGATCGACGCTTTCATGAACCTGCAGCCCTCGCTGGATTACCTGATCCGCAACCGTACCGCCGTCACCGACCGGGAGGTACGCCTGACGGTCGAGGGCCACGTCGTCAACACCATCATGAGCATCCGCTATGTGTACAACGGGGACGAGCTGCAATGGATTATCGCCACCCTGCGCCCGGTGAAGGAAGTGCGCCAGCTCGTCCATCACCAGATCGGCGCCAGCGCGGCCCTGACGCTGGAAGATATTCCGGGTAATTCGCCGGCCATGCTGCACGTGCGGCGTTTGGTGCGGGTGGCCGCGCCGGCCAAGGCCAGTATTTTGATTCACGGCGAGCCCGGGACGGGTAAGAATGCTCTGGCCAGCGCCATTCACAACTTTAGCGCCAACCGGGATGGCCCTTTCGTGATCTTCGCCTGCGCCTCCATCCCCAACGAACTGGTCTTGCCTGAACTTTTAGGGTACGACGAGAATTTCCTTGAAAAACGGACCAGCAGCCGGCCGAGTAAATTCGAGCTGGCCGAAGGTGGGACGCTCTTCCTGCAGGACGTGGACGCTTTGCCACTGGAAGCGCAGACCATTCTGCTAAACGTGCTGGAACTGGGCGTGGTACAGCGTTTGGGCAGCAGCCGGCCGATCAAGGTGGACAGCCGTATCATCGCATCGACGGCTGTCGAAATGAAGAAGCTGATCAAGCAAAAAAGTTTTCGATCCGACCTGCTCTACCGCCTGAGCGTATTCTCGATCACGCTGCCGCCCTTGCGCGACCGTCCGCAGGATATTCCCGAGGTGGTGGACAGAATTTTGAAGCGCTTCTCCACCCAGACGGGCTACAAAGTCAGCCTGGAGCCGGGCGTGATCGATGTGCTGAAAAAATACTATTGGCCGGGAAACGTGCGCGAGATCGAAGCGGTCATCGGGCGGACGGTCATGCAGGTTGGGCAGGATGGCGTAATCAACGTCGAAGACCTGCCGGCATATCTACGTCTGACGACCAGCAGCAATCTGCCGGAGGATCCGGATTTTCAATTATCCTCGCTGGACGAAGTGGAGAAAGAGACCATCTTGCGCACGGTCAAATTGTGCCGCGGCAACGTGTCGCGCATGGCAGATATTTTAGGTGTGAGCCGGACGACCTTATGGCGCCGGATGAAGTCGCTTGCCATCGACCCGGCTGACTATCGCCATCCGGTGGAAGCCCAGATAGTTTTATGAAGATGAAAGGTGACGCGAAACAAGTGTTTCAAAATGCGACAGTGCTCTATTCAAACTGTTTCAAAATGATACACAATTAGGCAAGTAAGTTGCAATTCCGGGGACCTTTACGTAGAATATAAAATGTAGTGTAATTATTCAATCTACAAACTCAACGGGAGAGAAATGTGGGATAGTTACCTAATGATTAACCAGCATACCTGAGGGGGTTAAAGCGGGTTATATTCTTCAGTCGATTTCATATTTTGAAGTTCTGCTGCCTGATAAATGGTGAATTCTGACAAAAAACATCGGAAAATAGCAGTCTTCTTGAAAAATTTAATTATTCCTTAGCCATTATCCTGAGTAATTGGTTCTATTTTCACCTATTTTTCTGGAAAAAGGAGGGCTTATCGTAAAGAGCTTGGTTACCAGTTGGTCCAATGTTTTTTGTACGATCTGTATTACCCCAGAATAAACAAGGAGAAAAAACATGTTCGGACAGTTTGTCGGCGAAGTCTTTGGGACTTTTATCTTGATCCTGTTAGGTGACGGTGTTGTCGCAAACGTTGGCTTAGCTCCGCGCTTGGCCGGAACAGCTTATAACTGGAACACCATTACTATCGGATGGGCGTTCGCGGTTATTGTGGCCGTTTATGTCTCGGCGGGCGTCTCTGGTGCTCACCTTAACCCGGCTGTTACCGTTGGCCTGGCAGTAAAACGCAATTTCCCTTGGGGCAAAGTACTGCCCTACATCTTAGCCCAATTGATCGGCGCTTTCTTGGGCGCGGCAGCAGTTTACATTGTCTACCGTGATGGTTTGGTTGCGGCTGGCATGCCAAATGTCTGGGCAACTGGTCCAGGTTCTGTTTTTGGTGCTTCGTTTTGGGGTGCTGCATCGGCAAATTCTACCGGCAGCTACAGTTTCTTGACCGCCTTCTTGACCGAGCTTATCGGCACGGCTGTACTTTTGTGGGGCGTTTTAGCCAGCGGCGATTCTCGCAACACTGGTTTGATGCACAACCTTGGCCCATTCCTGGTGGGCTTCACTGTTCTGGCGGTTGGCCTGAGCCTGGGCGGCCCCTCCGGATACGCCATCAATCCTGCCCGTGATTTAGGACCTCGTATTTTTGGTGCTTTAGCCGGTACGACTGGCCTGTTCTCGAGCGGCTATTGGTGGATTCCGATTGTTGGGCCTATCGTGGGTGGTGTAGTTGGTGTCTTTACGTATGACTGGTTCGTTACCGCTTTTCTGCCCAACAAATAACCAATAATTCCGTACGAGTCAAGCTTTCCGTTGGCAGGAGGTAATAAATTCATGAAAAAACTGATCAACAAACCCGAGGATGTGGTCCTGGAAGAGCTCCAGGGTATCGAAATTGCACACCCGAACTTGGTTAAAGTGCATTACGATCCCAATTACATCGTGCGCGCCGATGCTCCCGTAATGGGAAAGGTGGGGATTGTTAGCGGCGGTGGTTCTGGCCACGAGCCCATGCACGGCGGATACGTCGGGATGGGTATGTTGGATGCGGCTTGCCCTGGCGCGGTGTTTACTTCCCCTACTCCGGATCAAATGCTCGAAGCGACCAAAGCCGTCAACGGCGGCAAGGGCGTGCTGCATATCGTCAAGAACTATACTGGCGATATCATGAACTTCGAAATGGCAGCCGACCTGGCCCGGTCTGAGGGTATCGAAATCGAAAGTGTTGTCATCGACGACGATGTGGCCGTAAAAGATAGCCTCTATACAGCCGGTCGCCGTGGTGTAGGCAGCACGGTATTGGCAGAAAAGTTAGTCGGCGCGGCCGCTGAAGAAAGGCGCTCCTTGAAAGAAGTCGCAGCGGTCTGCACGAAGGTCAAGGAATTGGGCCGCAGCATGGGTATGGCGTTGACCTCCTGCACGGTTCCGCATGTGGGTAAACCAACCTTCGATCTGCCGGAGAACGAAATCGAAATCGGCATCGGCATTCATGGCGAGCCGGGTCGGACTCGGATGGCCATGAAGACGGCTGACGAGATCACCGAAATGTTGATGGAACCTGTCATCAGCGATATCCCCTACAAATCAGGCGACAATGTGCTCCTGTTCGTCAATGGCATGGGTGGGACGCCATTGATCGAGCTCTACATTGTGTACCGCAAAGCGGCCGAAATTGCTGCAAAGCATGGCCTCAAAGTAGTGCGTAACCTGATTGGGCCGTACATCACCAGTTTGGAAATGGCCGGCGTGTCCATTACCATGCTCAAGATGGACGACGAAATGATCAAGTTGTGGGATGCCCCCGTCAAAACCCCGGGATTGCGCTGGGGAATATAGTTTTAGCGTACGAAGCCAGGGTGATCTTTTGGGTCACCCTGGCCTGGTCTTACGGAGCCCAATATGAGTATTCATCGAGACGATATCCTGGCATGGGTCCGCGCTAGCGCCGGAGTCATTGCTGAGAACAAAACCTATCTCACCGAACTGGACGCAGCCATCGGCGATGCCGATCATGGAGCGAACATGGATCGCGGTTTTAAAGCCGTGGTGATCAAACTGGCCGAGAACAGTGATAAGGATATCGGCACTATCTTCAAAACCGTAGGGATGACTTTACTCTCTACCGTAGGTGGTGCAGGCGGGCCGTTATACGGAACGTTCTTCTTACAGGCCGGCATGAAGTCGGCGGGCAAAATGGAACTGAATCTGCAGGATTGGGCCGAGGCACTTGAAGCCGCGCTGAGCGGCGTGGTGATGCGCGGAAAAGCGGAGCCCGGGGATAAGACCATGGTCGATGCCCTGCTCCCGGCAGTTGATTCCCTCAAAGAATCATTGGCTGCGAACGCACCCCTCAATACCGCCCTCGAACAATCCGCTGAAGCAGCCAGGCTAGGAATGCTGGCGACCATTCCCTGGGTTGCGCGAAAAGGAAGGGCCAGTTACCTGGGTGAACGCAGTGCCGGTCACCAGGACCCGGGTGCGACGTCCTCGTATTTACTCCTAAAGACCGCTGCAGAGACCTGGAAAGAGGCTTAAATCAATAAAAGGAAGCTGGCATTTTCCCCAGCTTCTTTTGCACGCCAATCGTATCTGGAAAAATCGTCTTCCATGCTATTCACCGCAAAAAAAATTCGTCAAGTACCCCTTAGGAGAGTGTTTAAATGGCTAAATATGTTGCCGCAGTAGATCAGGGTACCACCAGCACCCGCTTCATGATTTTTGATCACTCTGGGAAAGTGGTAGGCGTTGACCAAAAGGAACACGAGCAGATCTTCCCGAAACCAGGTTGGGTTGAGCACGATCCGTTGGAGATCTGGCAGCGAACTCAAGAAGTCATTGATGGGGCCTTAAAGAAGACCGGCATTGATCCGAAAGACATCGCTGCGATTGGTATCACCAACCAGCGCGAAACATCGGTTTTTTGGGATCGTGCGACCGGCAAACCGGTATACAATGCCATCGTTTGGCAGGATACCCGCACCGACGCGATTTGCAATGAATTTGCCAAAGACGGGGGACAGGATCGCTTCCGCGCAAAAGTAGGTCTGCCTCTGGCCACCTATTTCTCCGGCCCCAAGATCAAGTGGGTTCTGGATAATGTACCTGGCGTACGTGAAAAAGCTGAAAAGGGAGAGGTTCTCTTCGGAAATATCGACTCCTGGGTGGTCTGGAATTTGACCGGCGGACCGAACGGCGGCGTGCATGTTACTGACGTTTCGAACGCTTCCCGCACCATGCTGATGAACCTGGAAACCCTGGATTGGGACGAAGAAATCCTGAAGATCATGGGTGTTCCCAAAGCGATGCTCCCGCGCATCCGCCCATCAGCCGAAGTATACGGCAAAGCCATCGGTTCACTGAGCGGCATCCCCGTTGCCGGTATTTTGGGCGATCAGCAGGCGGCCCTGTTTGGGCAGACCTGCTTCGATCCTGGCGAAGCCAAAAATACCTATGGCACCGGCTGCTTCATGCTGCTGAACACGGGCACAAAACCGGTCCAATCCAAGAACGGTTTGCTGACCACCCTGGGTTACAAGATCGGCGATCAGCCGGCCGTGTACTGCCTGGAAGGCTCCATCGCCATCACCGGTGCGTTGGTCCAGTGGCTGCGTGACAACCTGAAATTCTTCGATTTCTCCAAGCACATCGAGGAATATGCGGGCGCTGTCCCGGATAGCGGCGGTATCTATTTCGTCCCGGCCTTCTCCGGTCTATTTGCACCGTACTGGAAGAGTGACGCCCGTGGCGCTATCGTTGGCCTGACCCGCTTCATCAACAAGAATCACATCGCCCGCGCTGCCCTGGAAGCCACCGCTTACCAGACCCGCGAGGTGTTGGATGCCATGAACGCCGATTCGGGTGTGCCGCTGACTGCCCTCAAGGTAGACGGTGGTATGGTCTTCAACGAAATGCTCATGCAATTCCAATCCGATATCCTGGGTGTGCCGGTTATTCGCCCGACCGTGGCGGAAACCACCGCCCTCGGCTCCGCATACGCAGCCGGCCTGGCCGTCGGCTTCTGGAACAAAATCGACGACCTGCGCGTGAACTGGGGTAAGGATAAAGAATGGGAGCCCAAGATGGGCGCCGAAGAACGCGCAAAACTGTACAAAGGCTGGAAGAAAGCCGTTACGCGCACCTTCGATTGGATCGACTAATCTGTTTTGAACTAAGTTAGTCCGGGGGCGGGTGAGCGGCCCAAATGGTGCGGCTCATCCGCCTCTCTTTCCAGATGATGTCGAGTTCTTTCCTGCAGTACATCTTGAACGTTTATAAAGGTTATGGTTTGGCCCGGACTGAATTGTCCTCCTGGAGGTTTTAGCATGTCCAAGAGTTCCAAAAAGAAAGTAAAGGAAAAGGTAGCCGATCTTTCACAACCGAAACCCTGGATTAAAATGTCGATAGGCGTCAAAGTGATTGCAGTGGTCAGTGTGCTCATGGCAGTGGTTACTTCTCTCCAGACTGTCCCTGCGCTGGGTTGGCTGGAAGGTATTTTATGGGGGCTGGCATTTGGTGTATTTATTTGGGCCATTTTCTTTGGCTTATTACTCTTCAATCGGGTTGTTCGCCGCTAATTTCGTGAAACCAAGACGGCCGTTCGAAAGTGATGTTCGTTTTTTTATATCATTTTTGTGAATTAATGCACATGAACGCACTGAAAATCCTCCGTATACCCAGCAAAAACACTTCCATCACGGTTCATAACGTGCGGTAACGATGAGAATATGTTCAGTGGAGAACGCAGGCAGGGTTTCCCGAAATCGCCAGGGCGGGAAAATATTGTGCAAGTCGAAGTACGGCCAGAGAGAACTTCGACCCCGATTTGTGGCCTTGACCCTGGTAAATCCGCAAGTATTCGCAAATAGATTAAGTTTGGTAAAATTAATTAAAAATCGTAAGACGCCTGAGTTGAAAGATGGGAGTACATGGGGCGAAAGAACAATCCCTGTATACGCCCATTTTTTCAATTTAGCCGGACGGCCGCCTCCAGCGGTAAACCATCATTAAAGGAGCATTATCGAATTGGATTGGAGGAAGCGCGGTATGTTTCCGCAAAAAAAATCTAATTGCAGGAAATTGGAGTAGTAATTGATGACAAAACCAAAAGCGATCATCATTGGGGCAGGGTTCACCGGGGTCGCCACCGCACATGATTTGCAACTACGCGGTTTTGACGTGACCGTTGTTGAACGTGGAGATATTTGCAATGGCACTTCCGGTCGGACTCATGGACTTTTGCATAGCGGGGGCCGGTACGCAGTCAAAGACCAGGAATTGGCGATCGAATGTATCGACGAAAATATGATCTTGCGCAAGATCGTACCAGATGTAATCGAGCCTAACGGTGGATTATTTATAGCCTTGAATGACAATGATTTGGCCTATGCAGAAACCTTCATCGAAGGTTGTGAGGCCTGCCACATCCCACTTGAACAAATCGACGGGAAAAAGGCTCTGGAATTGGAGCCTAACATCAACCCCCAGGTCCTTTCGGCATTTATAATCCCAGACGGCACATTTGACCCATTACGCCTGGCTCTGGCGTTCGCTGCCACGGCCAAGTCGAACGGAGCAAAGTTCCAAACCTATACCAATGTCACCGGTATGATTTTGGATGGCAAGGGCAATGTGGTGGGCATCCAGGTCCTGGACCGCACCAATAATAAAACCAGGGATTTGCACGCGGATATCGTGATCAATGCCACCGGCGCCTGGAGCGGGGAAATTGCCGAGATGGCCGGGGCCAGTGTGCCGATCAAACCCACGCCTGGCATTATGGTGGCCTACGACCAGCGCTTTGTCCAGCGGGCAATCAACCGCTTGAACAAACCCGGTGACGGCGACATCGTCTTGCCGCAGCGACGGATGGTGGTGGTGGGGACGACTTCATTCGAGGTGGAAGACCTGGACTATGTCCCGGTTGTTGAAGAACAAGCCCAGCTCATGCTGGAGCGCGGCAGTGAATTGATCCCGGCGATCAAAAACGCGAAACCTCGCGGTATTTACATGGCCAGCCGTCCGTTGATTGGGGGTGGCCTGGGCCGGAGTATCGCGCGTACGTTCAAATGTTACGACCACAAGGAACTCCATAATATCGAAGGCCTGGTGACCATTACCGGAGGAAAGGCAACGACATTGCGGGCGATGGCTGAAAAGACGGCGGACGTGGTCTGTGAGAAACTCGGAATTCAGGCGGCTTGCAGCACGAAAGAGATCAAACTGCTTTCCTTCCGACAATATTACGCTAGCCCGAATTAGGAGTTGAATCATGACTGAACAATGGAACGTAACTTTTCGCGTCTTTCGCTTGAAAGAAGATGAGACTCCTCATTACGATGAATTTCCCCTGGAAGTTGACCCGGACGAGTACGTTTTAGATGCTGTGGAGCGGATCTGGGCTTTCCATGACCGCACCTTGTGTTTCCGGCACGCCTGCCACCACTCCACCTGCGGCGCCTGTGGAATGCGCGTCAACCATGTCGAAAAGTTGACCTGCATCACCCCCATCCGCAGTGTAACCGAGAACGGCGGCACGGTTGTGGTGGAACCGCTGCGCAACTTCCCCATCGTCAGCGACCTGACCGTAGATATGGGCTCGCTCTATTTGAAGATGGACGAAGTCACCGCACCGACCGTAGCGCCGGTCACTCAATCCGAGGTCGAGAAGCCGCCTTCGAAATGGGACAAAGAAGAAGAGCAGTATATCCGCTTGAGCGATTGCATCGAGTGCGGGCTGTGCATCAGCGCCTGCCCGGTCTCCTCGACAACTCCCTCATACCTGGGGCCGGCCGTTCTGGCCGGGGCCCACGCCCACGGGTTGAACGGCAGCCACACACTGCTGGACGTGATCGATTCGGAGGACGGCTTGTGGCGCTGCCATAGCGCGTTCGAATGTACCGCGGTCTGCCCTTCATTTGTCGATCCCGGCCGGCGGATAATGTCTCTGCGGACGCAGGTCGTAGTCAAAAAATTCAAGGGGTTATTCGGTCGCGGATAATTCCAACACCAGGGAAAAGATTATGGAAAACAAAATCAATCGGCCTTCTGCTTCCCGCTTCTGGAGCTGGTTCAATCCCGTCGGACGCCAGACTGGTGGTGTGGGGTTCATCCTTAACCGTCTCACAGCCATTGGTTTAACCTTGTACCTGTTTCTCCACCTCAGTGTGCTGAGTAAACTGGCCCAGGGGCCTGCCGCGTACGATTCTTTTATCAAAATGGCCAAAAGCCCAATTTTCCTGGCCGGTGAATTGCTGGTCGTTGCCGGGGTGTTTATCCACGGGCTGAACGGTATCCGTATCGTCCTCACCAGTTTTGGTGTGAGCGTGACCCGCCAGAAACAGTTGTTCGTTGGCCTGATGGCACTGGCAGTGGTTATCATCCTGGTCTTTGCAGTCAAAATGATCACTGCTTGAGGAGGCTGTTGTGACTCAACTTTCAAATGTATCTGCTCCGCGCAAAGGAGAAACGGCCTGGCTGTGGTTTATCAAGATGGTCACCGGACCGCTTTTGGTGATTCTGCTTTTCGTGCACATGATCGTCAACCACCTGGTGGCCGAGAACGGTTTGCTCGATTACCAGGACGTAGTTAACTATTTCAGCAATCCCTGGATCGTCGCCATGGAAATCACCTTTTTGGCCGCGGTTGTCACCCATTCCTTACTGGGATTACGCGGCATTATTCTGGACATGAACCCTTCCAGGGGACTACTCATATTTATCAATTGGTTATTCGGGTTGGTCGGAGTTGGCGCTGTTATTTACGGTATTTGGCTTGCTTTGACGATTGCAGCGCAATAAAACCCGCTGGAGAACGAAATGGTTGGTTTGGTTATTGTTTCACACAGCCGTCCATTGGCCCAAGCCCTGGTTGACCTGGTCAAGCAGGTAGCTTCACCTACAGCGCCTATTGCCCTGGCGGCTGGAGTGGGGGATGATCGCCAGACATTTGGTACGGATGCCATCGAGATCATGGAAGCCATCGAATTGGTATCTTCGCAGGATGGCGTACTGGTATTGATGGACCTGGGCAGCGCAGTGCTTAGCGCTCAAATGGCGCTGGACCTGCTGCCGCCCGAAATAGGAGAGAAGGTTCGTTTTTGTTCCGCGCCGCTTGTGGAAGGCGCGGTTGCTGCCGGGGTTCAAATCAGCCTGGGCAGCCCGCTGGAAATGGTTTACCAGGAAGCGCGCCAGTCGCTATTCCCCAAGCAGGATCAACTAGGCGACGCAGCGGAAGTTGGCGAAACGGTTTCGGCCGCCCCTGCACCTTTACCGGCGGAAGAATTGGTGACGGTGACTCTGATCAACCAACACGGCTTGCACGCCCGGCCGGCAGCGCGGTTTGTCCAGATGGCCACCCGTTTCAAGGCCGATATCCAGGTAAAGAACGAGACCAACGGAAAAGGCCCGGCCTCGGCCCGCAGCCTGAATGCGATTGCGACTCTGGGAGCGGTGCAGAATCATCAGATCCGCATCGATGCCAGCGGCGATGAAGCAGCGCAGGCGCTGAAAGCGCTCAAGGAACTGGTCGAATCGGGCTTTGGCGAACCAACGGCTGTCCCCGGACCGGCAGAGCCGGCCAAAACACCCTTACCGGCCATACCGGTTGAGCCGGTGCAAAAATCGTCTGAAAGCACGAACTACCTGCGTGCTGTGCCGATCTCGGAGGGGTACGCGCTGGGTCCGCTGTATCGTTACGAGCCGCCCCGGCCAACGATCTCGAAAGAGCCGGCCAAAGATCCCAATGTTGAATGGAAGAAGTTCCAGGCAGCGGTCGCAGCAACCCGCCAGGATATTTCACAGCGCTACGAGCAGGTCAAACGGACACTGAACGCGGATGAAGCTGCGATCTTTGAAGCCCACGAGCTCATTCTGCAGGACCCGGACATGCTCGACCGGACCAACGACGGTATCTTCAAGAACCAGTTGAATGCCGCCGCGGCCTGGGACGCGGCCGTAAATACGGTCGCCGATACTTATCGTTCGCTGGATGATCCTTATCAAAAACAGCGCGCGCTGGATGTGGAGGATGTCGGCCGGCAGGTGCTGTTGGCCCTGAGCGGCGCTCCCGCAGCGGCCCCGCTGACTTTCCCCCAGCCGGTCATTTTGTACGCGGAAGATTTGACCCCCACCGAGACCTCACAGCTCGATATGCGCCAGGTGTTGGGCATCGTCACCGCCGGCGGCGGGCCGACTTCGCACAGCGCGATCCTGGCCCGAGGACTGGGGATCCCGGCCGTGGCAGGGAGCGGCATGTTTTTAGCACACCAACCGGCCGGTGGAATGGTCGGCTTGAACGGTTTCACCGGTGAAGTCTGGGTCGATCCATCCGGGAAGGTGCAATCTTCGCTCGGCGATTTGAGGACAAGCTGGCAAGCTGAGCGTGAGCGTCTGCTTCACCTGAGCAAAGACCTGGCCAAAACAGCCGATGGCAGCCGGGTAGAAGTCTTCGCTAACATCGGCGGACCCAACGACGCCGCGGTGGCCTTGGAAAACGGCGCTGAAGGGGTGGGCTTGCTGCGCACCGAATTTCTGTTCCTAACCCGCGAGACGGCGCCCAGCGAGCAGGAGCAGTACGAGCTCTTGCACAAGATCTTTTCCACCATGGGCCAAGACCATCCCGTGATCGTGCGGACCATGGACGTAGGCGGGGATAAAAACCTGCCGTACATCGATCTGCCCAAGGAAGCCAACCCATTTTTGGGTATGCGCGCCTTGCGCCTTTCGCTGGAAAAGCCTGAATTGTTCCTGCCCCAGTTGCGGGCGATTTTGCGGGCGGGTGAGGGTTTCCCCTGCCGGATCATGTTCCCGATGGTGGCGGATGTCGACGAAGTACGGGCGGCGCGGGGCTGGCTGGAAAAGGCCCACGCCGAGTTGACCGCCGAAAACATCCCACATGCCTGGCCGGTCGAGGTGGGCATTATGGTGGAAATTCCATCGGCTGCCCTGCTCAGCCGCACCCTGGCGAATGAGGTGGACTTTTTCAGCATTGGCACCAACGATTTGACCCAATATACCCTGGCGGCCGAGCGCGGAAACCCGGCCCTGGCTTACCTGGCGGATGGGCTCAACCCGGCGGTGCTGCAATTGATCCAGCGGGTAGCCGAGTCGGCGCACGCCGCCGGGAAATACATTGGCATTTGCGGCGAGTTGGGCGGCGACCCGCAGGCCATCCCAATCCTGGTTGGGCTGCACGTGGATGAGCTGTCGATGAACCCGCCGGCCGTGCCGCGCGCCAAAGCGATTATTCGCAAGCTGCAAATGAGCGCGGCGGAAGCGCTAGCGGAAAAGGCACTCCAGGCCGAGTCCAGTGAAGCGGTGCGCAAGCTGGCCAAAGCGTTTGCCTCGGCAGAATAGAAGAATCCCCCCAACCCCCCTTTTTCAAGGGGGGCTTTTTTGAAAATCCCGAAATTGAGGTGTATGCGAGGGTAAAACCTCGCATACACCTCAATTTCGGAAACATTTAACTTTACCAGTAATACTGCACCAACTCGCGGATGCGACGGTCGTAGATTTCCTTCACTTTGGCCATGGTGACCGGCGAAAGGGGGGCAAGATCGGCGGAATTGACGTTGTCTTCCACCTGGGTGGTCCGTTTTGCACCGGGAATGGTGCAGGTGACGGCGTCGAACATCAGAATCCAGCGCAGGGTGAACTGGGCCATGGTCATCCCGGCCGGGACGAGCGGGCGCAGCTCTTCGACCGCCTGCAGGCCGGCCGTATAATCCACGCCGGCAAAGGTCTCTCCCCGGTCGAAGACCTCACCGTTGCGGTTGAACACGCGGTGGTCTTCTTGCTCGAAGTGGGTATCCGGCTTCATCTTGCCGGTCAGCATCCCCGAGGCCAACGGGACACGGGCGATGACGGCTACCTGGCGGCGTTGGGCTTCCTGGAAGAACAGGTCAGCCGGGCGCTGGCGGAAGGGGTTGAAGACGATCTGCACCGATTGCAGATTGGGGTATTCGATGGCCTTCAGGCCTTCTTCGACCTTCTGTACACTGACGCCATAATAGTGCAGCTTACCTTCCTGGACCAGCCGGTCCAGGGCCGCGAAGGTTTCGGGCTGGTAGTACACCTCGAAAGGCGGGCAGTGCAGTTGCAGCAGGTCGATCCGCTCGAGGCCCAGGTTCTTGAGGCTCTGCTCGACGAAGGCTGAAAGGTTCGCGTAGTTATAGCCACCGGCCGTATGCGGATTCAGGCGGCGCCCGGCCTTGGTGGCGATATAGATCGAATCACCACATTCCTTGCGCAGGCGGCCCAACAGCTTTTCACTGTGACCGTTGCCGGCAGCCCCGTATACATCGGACGTATCGAAGAAATTGACCCCCAGGTCCACAGCGCGATGGAGGGCAGCCAGCAACTCGGCATCGTCCACCGCTCCATATTCTCCACCGATCTCCCAGGCGCCAAACCCAATGGTCGAAACCTGCCAACCCGTCCGTCCAAAAGCGCGAAACTGCATGGTTACCTCTCTGTACTGATCAGAATTTTCGACTATTCAGCTACCGCAAGAATAAGGGGAGGTGTTTTATAGTTTGCGCGTGCTTCGCATGCGAAAACTATAAAACACCCCCAATTTCCGAACAAGCCTGAGTAAGAACCAGAGTTTTATGCAACTACTCAAGCTCATGTTAAGGTCTATTGAATTTGAACTGTTTGCGGTTGCTTTGCAACCGCAAACAGTTCAAATTCGGGGTTTCTTTAAGCAACTGCTCAGTCCATTGGGTAAGCCCCCCGCATTTGGGAGCCTCTTGCCCTGGCCTGAGCAATTGTGGTTGGGAGTCCGTCTGGATAACTAGCTTAAGATAGACTGGATCATGCCCAGGAAGCCATCGGCGGCTCGTTCGAGGTCGCTGACTTTCACGTGCTCGTTGACAGTGTGGGCATCCGGCTCGGTGCCGGGGCCAAAACCGATCGTCGGTACGTTTGCAACGCCGGCGCTGTAGGAGCCGTTGGTGCAGAAGCCGAAGGAGCCCAGTTTGGGATCAAATCCGCTGGCGCGCAGCCCGCGTAAGGCCGCATCCACCAGGAAATTGTCTTCTTCGAAGGCCCAGGCCGGGAAGAACTTCAAACCTTTGAGGGTTTTGCCGGTATAGGTCTTCTCTTCACCATCCAGGATGGTGACGGTGTACTCGATATCTTTGAGTTCCGGCAGGGCGTGGATGGATTCGAGCAGGCTTTCAGGTGTCTCACCGGGGATTGTGCGGCGGTCGTAAGAAACCCGGCAGCGATTGGGAACCACCGAGTGCCCGGGGAAGGGTTCGGAGATGATGTCGGTCAGGCAGAACTGGCCTTTCCCCATGATCGGGTTGGAGGACATGGGAATGGCCTCGACCGCGTTCATCAATTCGATCATCTTATGGACGGCGCAGACGCCGGCCTGGGGGGAGGAGGAGTGGGCCGATTTCCCGACGGTCTCGATGACGATTTCGGCTCGCCCGCGCTGGGCGCGGTTGAGGGCAAAATTGGTCGATTTGCCGATGATTACGCCGGCCGGTTTGAGCACGTCCATGACCTGTTTCAGGGCCACGCCTTCCATGACCTCTTCCAGAACCGTGGCGCTGACGGCGACTTTGCCGGCCAGCTTGCTGCGGTCAACCGAGGCGGCGGCGTAGATCATGCCCGCCAGTCCGCCTTTCATGTCGGCCACACCGCGGCCGTAAAGCCAGCCATCTTCGATGACCGCGCCGAAGGGATCGTGTTTCCAATCGGAGGCGCGCGCGTCCACGATGTCGCAATGGCCATCCATCAGCAGAGTCGGGCCGGGTTTGGCCCCTTCGATCAGGCCAATTACACTGCCAAAATCGTCCACCCAGAGGCGATCGAAGCCGAGAGTTTCCATTTCAGCTTTGATGCGGGCTACGACTGCCTGTTCCTCGCCGCTCATGCTCCGCACCCGGATGATATCCTGGGTGAAGGCGATTAAGCGTTTTTTATCCATTAAATCCTGCCACCCATGGTGAGCGCCATGATCGCTTTTTGCACGTGTAAGCGGTTCTCGGCTTCGTCATAGATTACGGAGTGAGGGCCATCTACCACCGCGTCGGTAGCTTCGTAACCCCGGTCGATGGGCATGCAGTGCATGTAGATCGATTTTTTGTTGGAGAGGGCCATGCGGCGTTCGTCGCAGATCCAATCCTTGTGCTCGTCGCACATGGCCTGGACCTCTTTGGGCTCTTCGGAGACCGTGATGGGGCCCCAGGACTTGGCGTAGCAGATATCTGCGCCTTCGAAGGCCGCGTCCATGTCGTTGACGACTTCGAACTTGGTGTCATTTTCTTCGGCGTGCTTGCGGGCGATATCCAGGCACTTGGGCATCATTTCGAAGCCTTTGGGGTGCGCCAGAGTGACGTCCATGCCGAAGCGGGTCATCAGCATGATCAGGGCCTGGGGCATCGAAAGTGGGCGGACGTACTTGGGGGCGTAGGTCCAGGAAATGACGAATTTCTTGCCGCGCAGGTCCTGCCCGAATTTCTCGCGGATGGTCAACAGGTCGGCCATCGCCTGGCAGGGATGGTCCACATCGTCCTGCATCGAAATGACGGGGATACCGGCGTATTTGGCCAGATCGTACTGGTAGGCCTGGCCGATATCGGTGCGGCAGTCACGCACGGCGATAGCATGGCCGTAGCGGCCAAGGACGGTGCCGGTGTCTTTGGCGTTCTCACCGTGGCCGATCTGGGTGGCCGAGGGGGTCAAATAGTGAGCGTGACCGCCCAGTTGGGTGATGCCGGCTTCGAATGAGTTGCGCGTGCGGGTGGATTCTTCAAAGAAGAGCATGAATAAAGTCTTGCTGCGCAGAATCTGGTCGTGAAGCTCGCCCATTGAGAAGCGGCGTTTCAGGTCACCGGCTACATCCAACAGCAATTCGATTTCGTCGTTGGACCAGTCTTCAGTGGAGATGAAACTCTTGCCAAACAAGGTTGATTGCATTTTAGTTTCTCCTGTATTTTTATAAATGGTTTGTAGCTGCCCGGCTATTCGGAAAGGGTCGGGTACTTTTGTTGATTTTCGCGTGCTACGCACGCGAAAATCAACAAAAGTACCCTCACCCTTGAACTTGCCTGGGTGGTTACAATGGCTACTTAACTACCTGGCTTACAGTAAAAAGGTTTCCTGATTTGAGGCGTTTGCAGAGTTTCGCCTCTGCGGACACCTCGAATCAGGATGTTCTTTCGCCGGCCAGGGTAGTGGTTGATTGTGGAATGCTTGTAAAGTACAAACGGTAAACAGGCGCCAGGGATTCAGCCGTGAATCTGGCGATTGGCCGAAGGTATCTAGCCCCAATCGGCAAAAGCGTCGACGACCGGTTTGATGTCGTCCATCATCGGGTAGAGGATGGGGCAGGTCACGCCGGCGTCGATGTATTCCTTGACCTTGGCGCGGCATTCTTCGGTGGTGCCGACGGCCATCACATTGCGGACCACCTCATCCGGGATGACCTGGCTGGTGCGGATGTAATCTTCTTCGGTCGCGGGCCAGCTCATCATCGATTGGACTTTTTCCAGCAGGCTCTCGTCCACGCCGGAGGCTTTCATAATATGCGGTTCGGTGGCCAGGTAATAAGCCACCAGTTTCTTGCCCTCGGCCATCGCGGCTTTGGGATCCATATCGGACAGGCAGCACACCAGCAGTTCGGGTCGGTCCACGTCGGCCAGGGTCTTGCCGGCTTTTTTGGCGCCTTTTTCGACCAGGGCGACCGCCTTGCGGATGTAATCGACCGAAACGACGTAATTCAGGACCACGCCATCACAAATCTCGCCGGACATTTCGAGCATCTGGTCGCCGGTTGCGCCGATGTACAGGGGAATATCGCGTGGGCTGGTGTCGCCAAAGGCTACGTCCAGGCGGATGCGGTCCAGGTGGACGAACTCACCCTCGTAGCTGACTTCTTCCATGGTGAACAACTGGCGAATGGCTTCGATATGCTCGCGCATGGCTTTCAGCGGTTTAACGCGGTGAACGCCAACCCGCCCGGCGATCGGTTCCCACCAGGCGCCAAGGCCCAGCATTACCCGGCCGCGACCATCATATTTTCCGCCCAGTTCCCACATGGTGCTCCAGGTGGAGGCGATTACTGCCGGATTGCGAGTCCAGATGGGTAAAACAGCCGAACCGAAGCGCATCCGGCTGGTACGGGCCAGGAACGCGCTCATCATGGCAATGCAGTCACGCGCCAGGCGCGTATCTGCTTGCCAGATTTCGCTGAAACCGCGATCCTCGGCATACTTTGCCATCTCCAACTCGTATTGGATGGGGTGCTTGTCTTGCATATACAACGCCATTCTTTGGGTCATACTTCCTCCATAGGGGATAAATAAACCACAGATGAACACGGATGGACACAGATTTTAAAGACTTCTAACCTTGTCCGCTATCTATGTTGATCTGTATAAATCTGTGGTTTCATTGTTTCTGTAAACAGTTCAAAACAACCGGTAAATAGGTACAAATAACTCTTCGGCGGGTCAGGGGATCAGCCCCAGGCCTCTGCGGCAGTCTTCCGAGGTGTCCCGGTCGGGGTCGTCGCTGCCGGTCAGGATCACTTTGGGGGTCAGCGGGAATTTGCGCCAGCGCTTGCCGGTTGCCTGGAAAATAGCGTTCGCAATAGCCGGCGCAGTGGAAATCATCATGGGCTCGGCCAGGTTGAGCGCGCCAAAAGGCCCATCCGGTTTGTCGACCTGGATGAAATTGCCATCGATGGGGGGCACGTCGTGGGCGGTGGGGATGTGATAGCTGTGCAGGTTCAGCGCCTGCGGATAGCCGTTATGGAAGCTGACATTTTCAGTGAGGCCGTATCCCAGCCCCATGGCCACGCCGCCATACATCTGGCCCATGGCTCCCTGGGGGAAGATGATCCGGCCGCCATCGTGAGCCGCCCAAACCCCGAGCACTTTGGTAACGCCGGTGGCCAGGTTGACTTCGACCTCGGCTACCTGGGCGCCGAAGGTGTAGCAATGGTAAGGGACGCCGGTGCCGTTGTCGAAATCCCATTTGAAGGGTGGCATTTCCCATTTACCCTGGGTGTACAGCGAAAAGCCCATATCGCGGGCTGAACGGCTTACCTCGTCGAAGGTCATCTGCTCTTCGCCTGGGCCGATGAAGTACTCTTCGTGACGGTGGACCTGGTCGGGCTGGCATTGGAAGGCCCGCGCAGCGGCCCAGAGCAGGATCTGGTTCAAGCGATTGGCCGCGATGCGGGTGGCGTTGCCGCCCATGATGGACGCGCGTGAAGCCACCGTCGCGCCTGATTCGATGGCGGTCTGGGTATCGGGCCGCAGCAGGTGGATGCGTTTCTTATCCACACCCAACTCTTCGGCCGCGATCAGGGTGAATACGGTGCGGCTGCCCTGGCCGAAATCGGTCAGGCCGGAAGTAATCGTGACCGAGCCATCCAATTCGATGTTCATGGTGGTGGTGGCGTAGTCTGCGCCCTCTCCACCCAGGCTGCTGCCGTGGAAGTAACAGGCCACCCCAATACCGCGCCGCACGTCACCGGCCTGGCCGGAAGCGTATTTGGCCCGTTTGCGGTCCCATTCGGAGTGTTCGCGCACCAGGTTCAGGCATTCGGTCAGGTGAACGGTGTGGTTGATCCGGTTGCCGGTCATGGTGATGTCGTAGCTCTTCAGGCAGTTCTGCAAGCGCAGGTCGATCGGGTCGCGGTGTAGCCGGTAGGCCAGCTCGTCGATGGCCTGTTCGATGGCGCCGATGGCCTGGGGGTTACCAAAGCCGCGGAAAGCGCCGGAATAGTTGTTGTTGGTATAGACCGAGGTCGTATCCACGTGGACGGCCCGGTAGCGGTAAGGTCCGGCAGCGTGGACTGAAGCGCGCCAGGAGGCCAGAGGGGTCATGGAAGAATAGGCCCCGCTGTCGGCCAGCATTTCTACCCGGGCCGCTTGCAATTCGCCATCCGCGGTCGCGCCGAGCTTG
Source organism: uncultured Chloroflexia bacterium (assembly GCA_963704755.1). Taxonomy (GTDB): domain Bacteria; phylum Chloroflexota; class Anaerolineae; order Anaerolineales; family Anaerolineaceae; genus Bellilinea. Next base: position 1,102,748 of record OY969938.1, on the reverse strand, counting down.
ATGTGGACGTCCATGGCCTCGCGCTTGTACGAAGCCAGGAAAGATTCGGTGCGGGTCAGCACCAGGCGGACGGGCCGCATGGTCTTCAAGGCCAGCGCGCCGGCCTGGGCGCAGTTCTGGTAGCCGATATCGTCTTTACCGCCGAAGGATCCGCCCACATGAGCCTGGATCACCCGTATTTTGGGCATGGGCAGTCCCAGCAGCATGACCAGGTTATCCCGGTTGATGAAGGGCGATTGGTCGTTGGCGTAAAAAGTCAGCCCGCCGCCCGGTTCGGGGATGGCCAGGGCTGCCTCGGTTTCCATGTAAGCGTGCTCCTGGTGCTTGAAGAAGTAGCTTTCGTCCAATACGATGTCGCTTTTGGCCAGGATCGGGTCGGGGTTGCCGTTGCGCACCAGGTGGGTATTGGTGATGTTGCCTTTGCCCGGTTCTTCGGTATCCGGAATAATAGGAGCGTCCGGATCGAGGGCGTGGTGGATATCGCTGACCACGGGCAGTTCTTCGAGTTCGACCCGGATGGCGCGGATACCTGCCAGCGCGGCTTCCTCGGTCTCGGCCGCGACGGCCGCGATCGGGTCACCAACGTAGCGCACTTTCTTCCAGGCGATTGCGTAAGCATCCTTGATAGGCCAGCCCCAATTGCCGTGGTTGACAAAATCTTCGGCGGTGACGACGGCCAGCACGCCGGGGACCTTGAGAGCAGGCGAGACGTCCAGGTGACGGATAGTCGCGTGGGGTACAGGGCTGCGCAATACTTTGGCGTACAGCATGCCGGGAATGGAATAATCGCCTACATAGCGGGCCTGCCCGGTCACTTTGGCCAGGCCGTCTTCGGGGTAAGAGCGTTTGCCAATGTATCGATATTCGCTCATAAGGCACTCTCCAGGCTGGATTGCGATTGCTTCCTGGTTTTCTGGCGCTGGTGGGCGGTCTGTTCGACGGCGTCGATGATTTGCTGGTAGCCGATGCAGCGGCACAGCACATGCGAGATCCCGTTACGAATTTCATCGCGGTCGGGAGTGGGGTTATGGCGCAGCAGGGCTTCGCCGGCCAGAACCATGGCCGGGATGCAGTAGCCGCATTGGACGGCGCCGTTCTGCAAGAATAATTCCTGCAGGTCGCTGATGCCGCCGTCTTCGCCGTGGATACCTTCGATGGTGGTGACTTTGCGGCCCTGGATGTCGGCGATCTTGAGCAGGCAGGATTTGGCCAGTTTGTCGTCCAGCAAAACGGAGCAAGCCCCGCAGTCGCCGGTGTCACAGCCACACTTGGTGCCGGTCAGTCCCAGGTCGTCCCGCAGCACATTCAACAGCGTGCGGTCGGCCGGGGCTTCGATCTTTACAGGTTTTTCGTTCAGAATAAATTCAATATCCATACGTTTCAGGCCATATAAATGAGTTCGGATTGGGTTGCTAAGCCGCGTTCCACAGGCGCAGGGCGGCTTCATGGGTATTGGCCAGCAGTGCAGCCTGGTCGCTACCCGCGATGACACCATCCCGCATCAGGGTCTTTCCGGCCACAATGGTAGCGGTTACATCGGTTTGGTGACAGTACAGTAGAGTCTGGTCGTACAGGTTGTGTTCGGCCAGCGGGGTGGGCAGGTTCGCCTTGAATAATTGCAGGTCGGCTTGCCAGCCGGGGGCCAGGCGGCCAACCTTGTTCAGGCCGAGGGCGGCCGCGCCGCCCTCGGTTGCCAGGTACCAGACCAGCCCGGCGGGCATGACCTGCGGGTCAAGCTGGTCGGCTTTATGGATCAGGAAAGCGCCGCGCATTACCTCGAAGAAGTCGGTGATGTACCCGTCCGAGCCCAGCCCCAGGGTGATGCCGGCCGCGACCATTTGCGGCACCGGGGCAATTCCGCCGCCGACCTCGCAATTCGAAAGCGGCATGTGGGTCACACGGGCTTTGCGGGCGGCCAGCAGCTCGATTTCCTCGCGGTCCACCTGGACACATTGCGAGAGCAGGCTGCGCTCGCCCAGTACGCCCAGCCGGTCGTAGAACTGGATAGGGCGTTGGCCAAATTTTTCGGACGTGTAATCCGGCTCGTAGGTGCCTTCGGAGCAGTGCGCATGCACCAGGGAATCGCATTGTTCCGCCAGATCGTAGGCCTGGCGGATAAAGTCGGAGTCACAGGTAAAGGTGGTGTGAAAACACATCATCCCGCTGACCAGGTCGTTCCGCTCGCGGGCGGCTTTGGTGAAGGCGGCGTTTTCTTCCAGGCCCGACTGGCCAATCGCTTTGCCCAGCCGTTGGGTGGCTTCGAAGGATAGGATCCCGCGCAGCCCGGCCGCACGAACCACCTCGGCCTGGGCGTTCAGAATCCCAGGCAGGGCGTTGGGCGCTTCTTCACAGTCATAGAACGACGTGATGCCGGAGCGGATCATGGCGGCACAGTTGGCGGCCGTGGCGGCGCAGATCATTTTGCAATCCAGCCGGTTTTCGACCAGCGGCCACCAGAATTCATCCAGGAAGGGCATGAACCCGGAAGGCGCTTTGGATAACGGGATACCGTGTGCCAGGATTCCGTACAGGTGAGTGTGGGCATCGACGAAGCCGGGGGCTAATACCTGCCCGGGCGCCTCCCAGACTTCTTCGTTAGGGAAGCGCTGTTTAAGTTCGGCGTTGGCAGCCACGGTAGTGATTTCGCTGCCCTCGACCCGAACACCCCAGCAGGCCAGGGGCTTTTCTTTTGCGCTTGCGATTAACCAGGATGGGAGGATAAGCATCGTGTCCAATCTCCAAGTAGAGGATCAGGCGATCGTTTTTACAGGTTTACAGGATGGTTTGGTTGTTTTCGAAGTTGAGAAGGAATTATTTGGCGGTCAGATCGTAACCGAAGTAGGAGCGTGCCAGAACTTCCCGGTTGATCTGTCCACCGACGAAAGAATGCCCGGTTTGTAGGCTGTTGATGATCACCTTGGCGGGTGAGTTGACCAGGTCGGGCACTTCGAACCAGTTGTGATGGAAATGGTCGAAGATGGAGGCGAACGGCGTGCCCCAGAATTCACCCGAGTTGACGTCGAAGCAGAAGTTGTTGATGATGGCACTAATAGTTTCATCGGGTACATCGGCGTACAACACGGTGGTGGCGCCGTAGAAGAGGGCGTCGTTGGCGCGGCCCATAACCTCGGCTTCGTCGTTGACCAGCGGGGCGACCGGGGCAGTGCCAAAGCCATATTTCACGCTGTGAATGTCGAAACCGCGCATGAACAGCTTGATCATGACCTGTTCTACCGTGCGGGAGGCCACCTGGATAGCGCCTACCAGGCAAGCAGTGGGCGCAAACACGACGTACACTTTCTCCGGCGGCAGGTGGCAGGCATCCGCCACGGCCCGGCAGAGATCATCGGAAGGCACCCGGTGGGTCTGGAGTTGGACGACGACTTCACTCGGATCGGGGTCGCGGTAACCGTGCCCGGCCCAGCGATCGGCCAGGGCCACGGCCCGGGCAGGGCCGGAACCGATCTCGGCCAGTTCGCCTGAACCTAACTCCCAGCAGCCAGCCTGAGAGGCCACCACGGCTAAAACCGGGTGATCCACCCATACGTCGATGGAGGGTACGGTGAAGGGGCCGATATCGAACTTGCCGTAGGTGGCCTTGCCCATCCCGCCAAAACCTGCTTCGACGAAAGCCTGGCCGGCTTTCCAACTTCCCGGACAGGTCAAACCCATATCGACCAGGGTACTACCACACTCGGCGCGCCATGAGCGGATCTGAAATTCGTCAGCCCTGGTAATCGCATCTTTGATGATCCCAACCGCAGTATGATTGAGACTATAGCCTTGCATGTTTTCTCCTTATGGAATGTGATTGGGGGTTTAAGCCTGGAACGTAATTGTGAAACCAATGATGGGGCTCCGCTACAACGGCTCTTCAGTCATTATAGCGAACCGAGGGATTAACGTCAACTGACAATAAACACGAAAATTGCATGTACACCAGCGGGTTACGAAAGGGGGTTTAGCGCGTCTGGCGCTCGCGGTTGACGGCCCATGAAATGCGTTGGTAGGCATCCAGGCGCTCGGCGTAAAGCGGAGCCAGGTCGCGGTTGGGCTGCAAGCGTTGTAAATGGGGCTGCAAGCAGGCGACGCCTTCTTCCAGGGTGGCAAAAGCGCCAATTCCCCAACCGGCCAGGGCGGCCGCGCCCAGGGCGGCCCAATCGGCGTAACCGGCCACCTGCAGGGGCAGCCCGCTCACATCGGACAAGATCTGCGGCCAGACCGGGCTGCGGTTGGCCCCACCGGCCAGCCACAATTCTTCGACCGGGATGCCGGCCGCGCGCAGCTCATTGACGGCCCAGCGCAGTTCGAAAGCACAGCCTTCCAGGATGGCGCGGCTCATGTCGGCCCAGGTGTGGGCCAGCTCCATACCGACGAAACCGCCCCCGGCGACGGCGTTCGTCACCTGCGAGGGTCCGTTCAGGGATAGAAATAGCAAGCCGCGGCTGCCGGCAGGGCTGGAGGCGACCGCTTCGTTCAAAACGGCGTACAGTTTAGCCGGATCACGAGGTGCGGCCGGGTCGGTACCGGGCTGGGCCTGGCTCAGCCACCAATCGATGGTGGCGCCAAACCCGCCCACCAACTGCCCGGCCAGGCGCTTGCCGGGAACGGCGTGGAAATACAGGTTAACCCATTCCGGAACGGCCTCGACCGTGTCGGCTTCGATCACGCTCATCAATACCCAGGCGGTGCCGGTGGAAAGCATTACTTTGCCCGGCGCGGTCATGCCCATGCCTAATCCGGCGCAGGGCTGGTCGTTGCCGCCGGCAATCACAGGCGTGCCGGCCATCAGGCCGGTCAGGCGGGCCGCTTCGGGGGTGATTTCGCCTAATTTACGCCCGGCCCAACCGATTTCGGATTGCAGGGCCGGGTCAACCCCGCCGATCTCGCACAGTTCGTCGCTCCACAGGCCGGTTTTGATGTCCACCAGCAGCATTTCGGAGGCGGCGGACAGGTCGGTGGCGAACTTGCCGGTCAGGCGGTGAATTAGAAAATCGGCCGGCCCGAGGAAGCGTTTGGCGGCGCGATGGGCTTCGGGGTTGTTGTCTTTAAGCCAACGGATGGAGGGCAGCGGCAGGCCCGGGAAGGGCTGCCAGCCGCTCAGGCGGCGGATCGTCGCAGCGGTGCCATCCGCCTGCCAGCGTTGGGCCTGGTCCTGGGTGCGCGTATCCAGCCAGGTAATCATCGGATAGACCGGGTCACCCGCCAGGTCGGCCGGGATGATCGACCCGGCCTGGGCCGCGATGGCCAGGGCAGAAATCCGGTAGCCCTCGGACTGGGCCACGATATCCTGTAAAACGCGGATGAGGGCCTGCCAGACGGCCTCGGAATCCTGTTCGACCCAGCCGGGTTGGGGGGTCGAGAGGGGATAAGGCTGCCCCGCGGTGGTGATTTCATTCCCAGACAGGTCAAAAAGGATAGCTTTGGTGGACGAGGTACCGATATCAATTCCGAGAATGGCGTCTTTCATTCAGTCAGGCTCCGCATTGGTGTGGTTCAGGTTCTATCCGTAAATCGCTTCAGGTATTTATTTTGGGCGGTTTTGCCTCCCAAAATAAATACCTGAAAAATATTTTTTAGATAGGCTCTCAGTGTTTCTGGCCGGCGTGGTGCTGGCGGTAGATCTCGACGGCCTGGTCCACACTGGCGCCCTGGTGCAGGATCGCGCTAATGGCGGTGACGATCGCCTGGGGGTCTTCGGCCTGGAAAATATTGCGCCCGATGGCTACCCCGGCCGCGCCTGAAGCTACTGCGCCCCAGACCATTTCGAGCAAGAGGCTTTCGTCGTTGACTTTCACCCCGCCCAACATGACCGCCGGGACGTAACATGACCGTACGACCTGGTCGAAGGCCTTAACGAACGGCACTTTAACCCAGTCGGCGCCCAGTTCGGCGGCAACCCGGGCGGAAATGGCGATGTTCTCGGCCGTATTGTATTCCGGGCCGGCATCGAAGCCACCCGGCTGCATCTCGGCCATGACCGGCATGCCCCAGGGATGGGCTGCGCCAATGGTGTGGGCCAAGGTCTGCATCGTCTCGGATTCCTGGGGCGTACCCGGGAAAGCGGAAACGGCGACGGCGTCGGCGCCCAGGCGCAAGGCATCTTCCACGCTGAAAAACGGTTTGCCGGGGCCCATCTTGCCGATTTTGGTGCCGCCGACATCCAGGCGCAGGATCAACCCCAGGCCGGAAATTTGCCGGGCGAAGCGGCTGGCCACACCGTAACTGGTCAGAATGGCGTCTGCGCCGCCGTTTGCGATTTTTTCGAGGGTCTCGCCGGCGTTCTCCATGCCCTTGGTCGGGCCTTCGGTCAGGCCGTGGTCAAAGGCGACGATTAGCGCGCGTCCATCCGCTTTGAAAATATGGTTGAGCCTGCGAATCGGCATGGCTGCTCTTCCTTTTCTGGCCGGCTCAGCCGAGCGGCATGATCTTTTTTACAGTTTCCAGCGCTTCGGCTTCGTTGGTGGATGGGTAGAATTCGAGTCCGATAAAGCCGTCGTAGTTCAATTCCACCAGCTTTTTGTGGATATTGGTGAAGTTGATTTCACCCGTGCCGGGCTCCTGGCGGGTGGGTACGTCGGCAATGTGGACGGCCTCGTACAGGCCGGCATATTGTTCCAGGCCCCAGATCAGGTCACCGGAACCGCGCTGTTGGTGATAGCAGTCGAAGACCATGCGCAACTGCGGGTGGTCGATGCGGCGCACCCAATCCGCGGCCATCTCGTGGTTGTGAACCAGCACGCCGCCCTTGATGTGAAACTCATTCAGCGCTTCGATCCAAACTTTGACGGAGGTTCGCTCGGCCAGCTTGAGGATCTTTTCGGTCTGCTTGAGCGTATTGGCGTATTGCTCGGCTTCAGTGAAATTGGAGGAAAGGCGCCGGGTCCAGGTATGCCCGTCGATCAGGTCCACCTGGTTGGAAAACAGGAAGAGGTGCTCGACGCCAAAGCGGGTAGCCATTTCCAGGCTCTCGGACCAGGTGCGTAAAGTCAGCTCGTTATCGTTCGGGTCGGCCAGGTTGCCCATGTGGTCATCGAAGACGGAGTTAAGCACTGCGCCCAGGCGGCGGCATTCGGCGGCCAGTTCGGCCATGGGCTGCTGGCGCCAGGACCACACGTCTAAATGGCGAAAGCCGAGTTTTACCATCGGCTCTATCCGTTCGACCATGGGCCGGTCGGTGAACCAGAAATCAAGGTACCCGGTGTATTCCATGGAATCTATTCTCCTGCATTGGGATTGTTGGATGAGAAGTACTGTTTGTCGGTAAAACCCCGTACCGGTAAAATACGAATAAAGATCCTGTGCCCGTTGTGTGTAATTCGCGGAAACACTATGGATAATTTCGGCGCAGCCAGGCGATTGCCTGGCCACGACCCAGCTCTGGGTATGAGGGGACCAGAGGGTGTTCGTTGTGGGGTTTTACCGACGTCCTGGCGGACATCAGGATGTGAATACATGTGTATATTACCCTAATATGACTGTTTTGTCAATTGTCAATTTACACAAATGTGTTTAGTATTCTATAGGTGTACAGACAGGCGGTACGCTGTTTCCTGGGAACTACTCAGGCTGGTTCAGAAATTAGGGGTGTTTTTATTGTTTCCGCGTGCGAAGGACGCGGAAACAATAAAAACACCCCACTCTTTTGCGGTGGCTGAGTAGTTAAATTTCCTGCTCATCTTTGGCGAAGAAGCCGATCGGCAGGGGGTGCAGGGGTGGGCGGATGGTGTACATGCCGGCAGAAGCTGGATCGCTGGAAAGTTCCTGAGCGATGATGCGGGCGATGGTCTGTTCGCAAATGCGGCCCTGGCAGTTGCCCATTCCCACCCGGGTGACCATCTTGACCTCACCGATCGTGGTTGCCCCGGCGGCGATGGCGGCTTTGACCATGCCCTGGGTCACTTCTTCGCAGCGGCAGACGTAGGTCTCGTCGTGAGCCAGGGTGCGCAGGCCCGCTTTAAGCGGGAACAGTTTGGCCAGCATGCGCCCGTAGCGCTGCTGGCGGCTCAAGGCCGGCTGGATCTGGGCGAAAGTGTGGTCCGCCTGGGCGGGGGAGATGCGCTGGCAGTCCAGGGCGGCCGCGGTGCCGGCCAGGCGCCCTTCCAGGCGCGCGTTCTCGGCGCCGTTGATCTGGACGCAATCGCCGGCCATGTACACTCCCGGTAAACTGGTCTGCATGCGGCCGTCGCGCCGGGGAACCCATTCTCCATTGGCGGGGTCCACTGCGAATTGACAGCCAAGCATGCGGGCCATGCCGTTGTTGGGGGTGAGCCCAAAGCCGCAGATGACGGCATCTACTGCAAGGACCTGCTCGCTGCCGGGAATGGGAGCGCCGGAATTATCCAGCTTTGCGATGACGGCCTGATCGACGCGCTCTTTTCCGCGCGCTTCGACGACCGACCAGCCCATGCGGACGCGCGTGCCCCCGCCGATGAGCGTAGAGACATATTGAATGCCCTCGGTGATGCGGTGTCCATGCCCTAACATTTGCGGGCCATAGCCGGCTGCGCTCAACGGAATGTGGTTGGCTTCGCACAGGCAGGCAACCTCGACGCCGGCGGCGACCAGGTGGGCCGCGACCGAGAGCGAGAGCGGCCCGGTCCCGCTGACCAGCACCCGCTTGAAAGGCGCGACGCGCTGGTTCTTGAGCAGGTTCAGGGCGGCGCCGCAGGTTAATACGCCCGGCAGGGTCCAGCCCGGGAAAGCCAGGGGGGTATCGTAGGCGCCGCCGGCCAGGACCAGCCGGTCCGCGTGGATCTGGCGGGGCGAGCCGGCCACCGACAGGCACAGCCGGTAGCCGTTCCCATCTTCTTCGGTGAACAGCCCCCAGGTGAGGGCGTCGTAGATCCGTTTGGCGCCGCTACGTTCCAGCCGGGCGACCAGGCTTTCGCCTTCCTTTTCCGTCCCGGTTTGGCGCAGGGGCCGGAAAGCGGCCGGCAGGGGTTTGTAATATTGGCCGCCTGCCCGCAGAGCGCTGTCGATGAGGATCGTATCTACGCCCGCTTCGGCGGCAGCAATGGCGGCTTCCAGGCCGGCCGGGCCGGCTCCAATGACGGCGAGTTGGCAGGTTTCGCTCATAATGCCATCTCCTGGCAGGTATCCACCTGCATGCCGTCCGCCACGGGAGTGACGCAAGCCCGCACGGCGTGGATGCCATCCACGGTCACCAGGCATTCGTAGCAAATACCCATACCGCAGTAAATGCCACGCTCTTCTTTGTTCTTTGGGCTGTGGCGGAAGGCCCAGATGCCCAGGGCCAGCAGAACGGCGGCGATAGTCTCGCCTTCGAAAGCCTCTACCGGCCGGCCGTCTACCGTAATTTGTACGGTTTTGCCCCTTTGAATTTCTGGTAAGAGTGAGTTGGAGGGATTAATTCGCATGATCGATGGTCCTGGCCTGCGGAGCGGAATCTTCGGGGAATGGATAATTTTCGGGGAAACGAGCCGGGGCAAATAGATCCAGATCCATGGGCGGCTTCTGGCCGCGGATCATCATGGCCATCCATTCGCACAGCAGCGGGACGACGGTGATGGTTTCCATCAGGCTGGTAGCCACGTACAGGTTCTCCAGTTGCGGCACCCAGCCGACCAGGGGCTCTTCGTCCGGGGTGAAGGAGGTTGGCCGGCCCCAACTGCGGATGACGCGCACTTTTTCCAGGAAGGGGTACAGTTTGACCATTTCTTTGGCCATGGCCGCGATGCTCCACGAGCTGACCCGGTGGTGCAGCTCGGTGGTGCGGGTGACCGATTCGGCGATGGACAGGCTGCCGTTCGGCTCGGGGTGAATGCCGATGGTGACCGCCTTCAGCTTGCCGTGAATAATCTCGTAGCTGTCGGCCAGGTCGATGTTGTTGAAAATCATGGGCGGGATCGGCTCGGTGATGAACGATTCGGCGTGGGTGTGGCGGATGGGCACTTCCACACCGGCCATGCGGGTGATGACCGGTTCCCAGGCGCCGGCCATCACGGCCACCGTGCCGGCCGAAAACGTCTCGGTGGCCGTCTTTACGCTGGTGATGCGGCCGTTGGAGACTTCCATGCCGGTGACGGCGGCGTTACGCCGCAGGTCTGCCCCCAGGCGGGTGGCAGCCCCGCCATAAGCCTGGACGAACTTGAGGGGGTTCAGCTTGCCTTCAATGGCGTGTGCAGCACCCAGTAAGGTACTTGTGTCCAGGTGCGGTTCGGCTTTCTGCAAACTGTCGCGGTCGATCACCTCGGTAGGGATGCCGGCTTCGGTCAGAAAAACCGAGCGTTCCAGCCACTGTTGGCGCAGCCGCTCGCTGCGTAATAACAGGAGCAGGCTGGCGCGGTGCCATTCGTAATCGCAGCCTAATTCTTCTGGCAGGGTTTCGTGTTTTTCAAGCCCGCCGCGGATCAGGGCGATGTTCAGGGGGTCCAGATGCCCTTCGCATACCTGGGCCCGGCCGGAACAGGAACCGGATGTGCCGCTGCCCAGGTCGCCAGCCTCCAGCAGAAGGGTGCGCGTGCCGGTTTTGGCGAGCTCGTAAGCTGTAGCAACGCCCAGGAATCCCCCTCCAATTACGATGACGTCGTATGTTTGCACAAAAACCCTCCGTAAACGATGTTGAATCAGAAAGTTGAACGCGCAAACCGTTCAGGGCGTGGTCGCCCCGAGATTTGCAAACCGGCGGCTTTCCTTCGTATAGCTGAGTCTGCTGAAAAATTCCAATACCGGAAGAAGGAGGCTATAAGTGGATGAAGCGACGAAACCGCTATACACACCCATAGCATTCCTCGCTTACGAGGATTGATTTTTTCAGCGGACGCATAGATGATAAAAATCGGGAAAAGTGCAGACGAACAGGTGTATTACCCGGCTAGAACACTGGCGGCGTGATGGCAGAAATATAGGTGGCTTCTCCGTCCCCGACGACGGTAATACTTTCCAGGCTGCGGCCTTCGAAATAAATGCTGTCGCCGGCTTCCAGTTCGTAGGATTGGCCGGACAGGCACACGCTGATCCGCCCGGAGAGCATGACCAGGCATTCTTCGGTGGGCTCGGCCAACGGGCCAACCACGATATTCCCGTCCTCCGAACAGACCTTGGCCTCGAACAGTACCATTTTTTTATTGAGGGTAGGGGTGAGAATTTCGTAGCGCAGGTGCCCGGCGGACAGGTTGAGCTGGCGGCGCTGGGCTTTGTGCACTACCGGGCTGGTTTCGCGGATGGTATTGGCCATGTACAGAATGGGCGTGTTGAGTGCGTTGGATACTTTCCGCAGCGAATCGAGGGTAGGATTAGCAATTCCACGTTCGAGATTGCTCAGAAATGTGGCGCTGAGGCCGGTCGCGGCCGCCAGGTCGCGCAGGCTCATGCCAAGATCGTTGCGCTTGCCTTTAATATGTGCGCCTAATCTCAAGACCTCATCGTCAGGCAATGTAGTATCGCTCATCAATAAAACTCCTTAAACGGATTCGAATTCCCTCACAGGTTTTGAAAGCGGACAGTTCTCAAGCGAAAACTGCATCTGTATGGGCTGGGTTGTCTGCTGCGGATGGGGAAATTATCCTGAAAGGGCTGCCACGCCGGTTTAGTCAAATTGCGATGAAGTGTATGGACAATTCATTTTATCACTGCAACTTCTTGTTGTAAACCGTGGGTTGACGTAAAACCCTTTGTGTTTCTTTTATTGTGACTGTCTGGCCTGAAGGATAAGAGTTCCGAATATGGGTACTTGCGCGAGCGAAGCTCGCGCAAGTACCCATATTCGGAACTCTTTAGGGAAAAAATCAATTTATCCAGCTTGAAAGGGTGTGCCGGGCAGAAAAACGCCGCCGGCCGGCCCGGCGACCCAGCGCTCGTCGCGCACCAGCGGCTGGCCGCGTAAAAATGTATCGGTCACTTTGCCGGCTAGTTGCAGCCCTTCGTAAGGGGTGTAATCTACGTTTTCGTGCAGGATCGCCCGGCTGACCGGCTGGGAGCGCTGCGGATCGAACAGGACCACATCCGCATCTGCCCCAGGAACCAGGGCACCTTTGCGCGGATAGAGGCCAAAAAGGCGTGCAGGGGCCGTACAGCAGCGCTCGACCCACTGTTCGAGGCCGATACGGCCGGGTTTGACCCCGTAGGTGTACAAAAGGGCCAGCCGCAGCTCGATCCCCGGTAAACCCGAGGGAATGTCCAGGAAAGAATCTTTTCCCAGGTCTTTCTGGCCGACGAAATTGAAGGCGCAGTGATCGGTGCCGACCGTTTGCAAACCGTTCTCTTGCAGGGCAGTCCACAGGGCCTGCTGGTACTGCGGCAGGCGCAGGGGCGGGCTGCAAACGAATTTAGCGCCTTCGAAACCGCCGGTCTTCAACTTGCTTTCGTCCAGCAGCAGGTACTGGGGGCAGGTTTCACCCCAGGCGGCCTGGCCTTGCCGGCGAGCCTGCCGGATCGCTGCTGCGCCGGCGGCGGTGGAAACGTGGACAATATAAACAGCGGACTTCGCATAGTCAGCTAAAGTGAGGACGCGCTGGATGGCTTCTTTTTCGGCCAGGGCGGGGCGGCTGCCGGGAAAATCGCTGACGGCCAGGCGCCCGGCCTGGCGCAGTTTATCCACCTCGGATTGAAGGATGGCGTCCGATTCGGAATGGACCAGGACCAGAGCGTGGGCCTGGGCGGCGGCATGCAAAGCTGCCAGCAGTTCTTCGTCGCTCAGGTGAAAGCCGGGATAGGTGGTATACACTTTGAACGAGGGCAAGCCGGCCGCGACCACACCTGGGACCTGCTCGAGCGTGTCTGCCCTGGCATCGCAAAGCGTCATGTGGAAGCTGAAATCGATGCTCGAGCGGCCCTGGGCTTTGTTCAAATAATCCTGGAAGGCTTCCAGCAGGGGCTGGTGTTCATAGCCCGGTTCGATAAAATCGATCACGGTGGTGGTGCCGCCAAAGGCGGCCGCCTTCGAGCCGGTTTGCCAATCGTCGCTGGTGACGGTGACCGCGGTGGGCATTTCCAGGTGGACGTGCGGGTCCACTCCGCCGGGCAGAACCAGCTTACCCGCGGCCGAAATCTCTTGTCGGCCGGCCAGCCCGCTGCCGACGGCGGCAATTTTCTCACCCTGAACGGCCAGGTCGGCCTGGTAAACCCCGTCGCTCGTGACCAGGGTGCCTTCTTTGATGACCAGATCGTAGCTCATTTAGAACACCGGTGGCGTAATAACCGAAACCCAGGTTACTTTTTCTTCCGAAGCGCACGAAAGGTCTCTCAATTGTTCGCCTTCGAAATAGATGGTGTCGCCGGGCTCCAGGATGTAGATCTCGTTCTCCAAAACCACTTTTAACGAACCCGAGAGGACCATGACGAACTCTTCGGTCGGAACGGACAGCGAACGGACCACATTGCCGGAACAAAATTCCAGCGAACCCAAAACCGCCTCCATTTTGTGCGAAATGTCGGGGGTGAGGAGCTGGTAAAACACCGCCGAATCTTCGAGATCGATATGCCCCCGTGAATTGGACCGCACCACCGGTGGGCGATCGGACGTGTTGGAGAGGAAATACAGCAAGGGTACTTCTAGCGCCTCGGAGATCTTGCGAAGCGAATTCAGTGAGGGCGAAATAACACCTCGTTCGATTTGGCTCAGAAACGAGGCGGTCAAGCTGGTTCTTTTGGCGAGATCACGCAAACTCAGCGAAAAATCCCCACGCCGTTTGCGTATTCTTTGACCCATTGCATAATTATCTGGTTGCATCACATTCTCCAAACAAGAAGATATCGGACATATCAAACGGCCAATTCATTTCCTTTCCGCCCAATCCATTGTTGTCTAGTGTATTTCGGGGGTTGTGAGAGAGACCTGGTTTGAGCTGAATAAAATGTGAAACTGGCGAACCTCTCAAACCGGGTGGCGAGATAATTGCCTTGTAAAGCAATATTTCCCGAAGGTTTAGTCATGCTTTACAGATGTATTTTAGCAAAGTGGGGATGTATAGTCAAATGACTAAAGGGAGGAAATTCCGGAATTATTGATAACCCCCAATAAACAGCGGATAACCTCTTCTTTGTGAAATGGCCCAAAGTACGCCGGGCCTTCCAGGCCGGCCAGGGCGAGGCGAATGTCGCCGGCTTCGAACCGTAAGCCGTTCAGCTTCCGGGCCACCACGTCGATCTGGCTGGCTCCGGCCAGGTCAGCGCTGAAATGACAGTCTTTGAACCGTCCCTTTTCCAGTTCGAATTGAATTTCGATGGTCCCGTCGGAGTAATGGCCGCTGCGCGAGACGATACAGTGTGGATTATTGCCGAAATTCCAATCCCAAGAGAGGTACTTGCTTTCCACCAGGTCACGGATGGCGGCCAGGTCGTCCGCGGTCGGGCTGTATGGGCTCCAGGGACCGCCGCTCAAGAGCTGGTTCTTCATAGCGGCTTTGAAATGTTCCAGGTCCATTTCTACCGGCAGGTAAGGCCGCAAGTTGGTTACCCCGGCGTGGACTGATTTGACCCCTTTCGATTCGACTTGCCCGGCCGGTGCATGCAACACGCGCCGGAGGATATCCAGATCCGAATCGAACAACAAGGTGCCGTGATAAAGCAGGCGGTCTTTGTGCAGCGCCATGGCATTGCCCGAAAATTTCTTCCCGTCGATCAACATATCGCTGCGCGGGGTTAGTTCGGGCTTCAGGCCGATGTGTGCCAGGGCTTCGACCAGGGGGCGGGCAAACTTGGGCCGGTCGATGGCCAGGGGAGGCAGGCCCTGGAAAATGAAACTGAAACACAGGTTGCCCGGGTCGTGATACACAGCTCCACCGCCGCTGATGCGGCGAATCACCGGGATGGTATGGGTTTGCACATAATCCGGGTCGATTTCTTCCAGCGTGTTCTGGAACCGGCCAACGACGACGGCCGGTTCATCCTGCCAGAGCATGAGGATGTCCTCTCCCAGCGCCCTGGTTTTGAGAAAATACTCCTCAAAGGCCAGGTTGACCTGCGGAGAGCTTGAGCCCGTCTCTATGTAAATCATCGCATCTTATTTCCCACACTTGTTTAAGATTTTACTACCGCTGGAGGATTAAATCGAGGAATTCGCAGTGTCGTCTGTGGCTTTCTCAAGAAGGGGGTCTGTCATTGCGAGCCCTGGCCGCTTTTTGCCAGGGCTCGCAATGACAATATTTCTGGTTTTTGTCAAGTGAACATGAGAAAGCCATAGCGGATCGGCCCGGTCTCATCTCTTTACAGTAGGCCGAGGCCGCTCTTATCGGCTGGACAGGGAGAATAACCACGGAGAACACGAATCGGCCTGACGTATATTCTTTTTACCATACAAGGCGCGAAGATCACAGGAATTTCTTCTCTGTGAACTCCGCGCCTCTGCGGTGAATTAATTGACTGGGTTGAAGAGCGGCCTCGGTCAGGAGACCGGGCCGAACTGCTTTAGGCTATTGCCCTTTCGCCCAACAGTTTTTCTTGGTTTCTTTCTCTTCTCTGTGCGCTCCGCGCCTCTGCGGTGAATTAATTGACTGGTTGAAGAGCGGCCTCGGTCAGGAGACCGGGCCGATCTGCTTTAGGCTATTGCCCTTTCGCCCAACAGTTTTTCTTAGTTTCTTTCTCTTCTCTGTGAACTCCGCGCCTCTGCGGCGAATTAATTGACTGGGTTGAAGAGCGGCCTCGGTCAGGAGACCGGGCCGAACTGCTTTAGGCTATTGCCCTTTCGCCCAACAGTTTTTCTTAGTTTCTTTCTCTTCTCTGTGCTCTCCGCGCCTCTGCGGTGAATCTCTTTCCTTACTCGATGCCGAAAAAGCTTTTGGCGATCAGGTCTTCGCGCAAGCGGCCGGCCTTGTGCAGTTTACCGGTATTCATATTCACAATCTGCACGGTGGCGGGGGAGTGGATATCCAGGTCCATCTTGTAGAAATCGTGCTCGGCCTCGATGAACAGCTCTTTGAACAGGCGCCCGTAGTCTTTGGACGATTCGGTCACCAGCTTGGGTAAAATCTCATCGATTTTCTGGTCTTCCCACTTCACCCAGAATTCCGAACGGCCGCCGTACAGCAGGCAGTCGTTGATCTTACCCATAGCGGCTTCGGGATCCAGGTCAACCGGGGCGACCATGCAAAATCCGCGTGCGTATTGCAGCGTGTTCAGGTCGAAGCCTTTTTTGATCATCTTGTTGATGGTCTGTTCCAGGATGCGGGCCGAAACCTGCACCGAGGCAACGATGCTGTTGGTGCGGTGAGCCAGGAAATAAACATCTTCCGGCTTGACCTGGCACTCACGCGCTACCTGGTTGGCCATGACTTCGTCCGGCAGTTTGGTGGATTGGATGCCAATGACCACTTCGTCAGAATCGTCGCGGTAATCGGTATATTCGAAGCAGTGATCGCGGGCCAGGGCAGCTTTGGCCCGGGCCGGGCCGGAACCGATGGTGGAAAACGACCCACTGGAGAGCGGGTAGCCGGCGATCTGGCTGCACAGGCAGGCCAACACCGGCTCGGACGTGAACACTTCCACGGCCATAACCGAAATGTCTCCGGGCAAGACGTAAGTAGTAAACTGGCAGCTTCCCAGGTCGGCCATGCTGATTTCGGCAAAGAGTTTGCCGGCTTCGAAGCTGCCTTTTTGCTCGATGCCCATATCGATCACATGTGTACCATTCTCCAGGCAAAAGTGGCGGCAGCCGAGCTGTTCGGCATGCTCGATCAGGTAGTGGACTTTAGGCATTACGTTCTTGTTGAGGCTAATCATGAATTCGCTATTCCTGGTCGTTGAATAAAGTGGCGCATTCCATCATTTTTTGCTGGATGGTTTGCAAGAAACGAGCTGCCGGCGCGCCGTTGACCACGCGGTGATCGTGGGTCAGGCTGATATTGACGACCGGTTTGACGAAGATACCGCCATCCCGCACGCTGACGACGTCTTGTACGGCGCCAACTCCCAGAATACCACTTTCGCCGGGGTTGAGCACCGGGGTAAAGTACTTGATGCCGTACATGCCCAGGTTGGTGATGGTGAGGGTGCCGCCGGTGATGTCGTCCAGGCCGAGCGCATTGCTCCTGGCCCGGTTCCCCAGGTCTTCCAGCTCTTGCGCGATCTGGCGCAGGTCTTTGCGGTCCACGTTTTTGATGTTGGGAACCATCAACCCATCCGGCACGTCCACGGCGATGCCGATGTTGATCTCGGCATGGGTGACCAGGCTATTACCCTGGATGACCGTGCGCAGGTCTTTGTGTTCGATCAAAGCCGCGGCGACCAGCTTGACCAGGATGGCCGTGTAGGTCAGTTTGATCCCGCTGCGGCGATATTCTTCCTTGTGAGCCTGGTAGGCCTGGACCATAGCGGTGGCGTCCAGGTCGGTCGAGATGGTCGTCTGGGCCGTGTTTTTGAGGCTGGCTTCCATTGCGCTGGCGATGGTGGTCTGCATTTGGGTCATGACGCGCGTTTCACTGGCCAGCGGAGCGCTGGCGACGGGCGCGGCGACTTTGCGGGCTGTGCCGGTTTCGAGCGCGCCGCGGATATCCTCGCGGGTAATTGCGCCTAAACGGCCGGTTCCTTTGACGTAGTGATAATCGATGCCTAATTCTTCGGCCAGTTCGAGCGCTTTGGGGGTGATGCGGGCTGATTTGTCATAGTCGCCTGCAGGGGCTTGAGCGCTTTCGGCAGCGATTGCCGCCGGGGCTGCCACCACCTCAACCCGGGTTGGCGCAGGCGTTTGTTCTGCGGCGGGTTCGGGCGCTAGGTCATCCAGGCTTTCGCCCGGCTCACCTACGACCAAAATGGGAGCGCCGCAGGGCAGCGTGTCACCCTCATCGGCGATGAGTTTTAAAACGATCCCGTCTTCTTCGGCCAACAGGTCATTGGTCAATTTTTCGATGGCGATTTCTCCCAGCAGGTCGCCTTTTTTAATGACGGCCCCTTCCTTGACCGACCAGGAGTTGATGGTGCCTTCCTCCATGGTCGCTCCGAATCTTGGCATTACTATCGTGTGGGCCATAACGAGCTCCTTCCTTGGTTCAAAAAGCCATTACTTCGCGGCATGCTTTGAGTACATCATCATAATGGGGCAGTACATAATCTTCCATCACCGGGGCGAATGGCACGGGGGTATCCAGCGAGGTTACCCGGCGGATGGGGGCTTTCAGGTATTCGAACACGTCTTCAGAGATCATGCTGCCGATTTCGGCGCCGTAGCCCATAAATTTAGGCCCTTCCTGGACGATAACCAGGCGGCCGGTTTTGGCGACGGAATTGATAATGGTTTCTTTATCCAGGGGGAAGAGAGTTCCGCGGGTTGATAATCTCGCAGGAGAAACCGTCTTTCTCCAATTCCTGGGCGGCTTTTTTGGCAAAGCTGAGCATGGACATGCTGGCTACTAAAGTAATGTCCGTACCCTCACGCTCGACGTTGGCTTTATAAAGCGGCAGGCTGTACAGCTCTTCGGGCACATCCCCTTTGGTGTTGTACAGGCCCTTGTGTTCCAGGAAGATGACCGGGTTGTTGCTGCGGATGGCGGATACCAGCAGGCCTTTGGCTTCGTAGGGCGTGGCTGGGGCAACGACCACCAGGCCGGGGATATTCATCAGCCAGGGCTCGATGCACTGCGAGTGCTGGTAGGCGCAGCGGATGCCGCCGCCGGTGACGGCCCGCACAACGATCTGGGCGCTGGCCTGGCCGTTGTACATGTAGCACAACTTGGCGGCGTTGTTGATGATCTGGTCATAGCACACCCCGATGAAGTCGGCGAACATCAGCTCGGCTACCGGGCGCAGGCCGCACACGGCTGCACCGCAGGAGAGCCCGATGATGGCGGATTCGGATAAGGCAGTATCGTAGGCGCGTTTGGGCCAGCGGTTCCAGATGCCGCTGGTGATGCCAAAGTCGCCGCCCATTTTGGCCACGTCTTCCCCCAGGATAAAAACTTTCTCATCCCGTTCCATCTCTTGATGGAGCGCTTCGTTGATGGCTTTCGAAAAAGTAAGTGTCCTGGACATTATCTTCCCTCCACCTCAATATCCATATAAACGTGCTTGAGTGCATCTTCCGGGTCTGGGCTGGGGCTTTCCAGCGCAAATTGAATGTATTCGGCTATCTCGGTTTCAACCCGGGCGTGGATCTGTTCGAATTCCGCATCGCTGACGCCATGTTGGCCGGCCAGGCGTTCGCGGGTAACTTTAATCGGGTCTTTTTCTTTCCATTTTTCCAGTTCACCTTCCGGCCGGTAGGCAGCCGGGTCGCCGGAGAAGTGGCCTTGCCAGCGGTAGGTCATGAACTCGATCAGGGCCGGGCCTTCACCGGCGCGCAGGTGGGTGACGTGGCGCTCGACCGCATCGATCACGGCTTCGATGTCGTTGCCGTCCACGATCTCATTGGACACTTCGTAGCCGTCTGCCCAGGTGGCCAACTGCTTTTGCGGGTGCG
This sequence comes from uncultured Chloroflexia bacterium, assembly GCA_963704755.1. Classification (GTDB taxonomy): domain Bacteria; phylum Chloroflexota; class Anaerolineae; order Anaerolineales; family Anaerolineaceae; genus Bellilinea. The sequence continues at coordinate 1,083,397 of OY969938.1, read as the reverse complement.
ATTTGGTGTAGTGGGTCGAAATGGCGTACTGGTTGTTGACCAGGCAGTAAAGCACCGGCAGCTTCCAGGTAGCCGACATGTTCATACTCTCGTGGCAGGTGCCTTCGCCCAGGGTGCCGTCGCCCATAAACACGGCGGTGACGTCGTCGGTGTGGTTATAAACCGAGGCGAAAGCAGTACCCAGGCAGGTCACCACGGTCGAGCCTTCGATGGCGTTGAAGCCCATATTGCGCACGCTCAAGTCGTTGACGTGCATGGACCCGCCCCGGCCGCCGTTGATGCCGGTCTTCTTGGCGAACAGTTCCGCCATAATATTCTTGCGCTTTTCCGGGTGGCTGGCGAGCACAATCGCGCCGTGGCTGCGGTGATCGGGAAACTTGTAATCGGTCTCGCGCAAGGCTTCGATGATGCCGGCCTGGGTCGCTTCCTGGCCGATGCTCAGATGGATGAAGCCGGGGATGGTGCCGTTCTTGGAGTATTTCTCCACCTCTTCTTCGAAGCGGCGGATGAGCACCATGTCCTCATAAACCTTTAGTAATCGTTCTTTTGAAAGCGCCATCTCAATCTCCTATGCAGTAATGGCTTATTTATTAACCACAGATGTACACGGATGGACACAGATTTTAAAACCCATTAATTTTTTTCTATTGTTTTTTATCTGTGTTTGCCTGTGTCGATCAGTGTTTGATCTGTCTTCTCCCAAATTCAATCGGATGTGGAATCCATTGCAATACTGGCTTACTTTTGCGGAAAATCAAATTGGTCACAGATGAACACGGATGGACACAGATTTTAAAACCTATTAATTTTTTTCTATTGTTTTTTATCTGTGTTTGCCTGTGTAGATCAGTGGTTGATCTGTCTTCTCCCAAATTCAATCGGATGTGGAATCCATTGCAATCCTGGCTTACTTTTACGGAAAATCAAATTGGTCACAGATGAACACGGATGGGCACAGATTTTAAAACCTATTATTTTTTTTCTATTGTTTTTTATCTGTGTTTGCCTGTGTAGATCAGTGGTTGATCTGTCTTCTCCTAAATTCAATCGGATGTGGAATCCATTGCAATCCTGGCTTACTTTTGCGGACAATCAAATTGGTCACAGATGAACACGGATGGGCACAGATTTTAGAACCTTTATATTTTTCTTTTGTTCTTTATCTGTGTGTATCTGTGTAGATCAGTGGTTGATCTGTCTTCTCCTGATGGAATCCATATCATGATTAAAATTGCCGCGAAAATGCGGCAGATAGCCTTAGTTCAAGAAGCTTTCGCGGATTACGTCGTAATTGATCTCACCGGCGACGAAGCTTTTACCGCTGCGCACGTTGTGGATTTGGATCTTGGCGATGGAGTGAAAGTCGTGATCGATTTTGTAAAAGTCACGCCCGGCCCGCTCGAACACCACCCCGAACAACTCGGGGTAATAGGGGGATGACGTTTTGGAAACCAGTTTTTCGACCACCGCGGCGATTTCTTCGTCGCTGGCGTCCACCCAGAACTCGGTGTCGCCGCCGTACAGAATGGCGTCATTGATGCGGCCGATGGCCTTGACCTCGTCCATTACCAGCGGGGCGACCGGCGTGCGGCCGCGGGCATTGATCACCTTGGAGACGTCGAAGCCCTTTTCGTGCATCTTGTGGCAGACTTCCTCGATCATGCGGGCCGAGACCTGGATCGAGCCTACAATCGAGGCGCTGGGTGCAATCAACAGGTACACGTTTTCGGGCGCCACTTTGCAGGCCTGGGCCACTTCCAGGGCGATCGCATCGTCCGGATAGCGGATATCCTGGATACACAGCACTACTTCGTCGTTGCGGTCGCGGTAGGGGGTCATGTCCAGGTAATAATCGCTGGGAATGACGGCCTGGGCCCGGGCCGGGCCGGAGCCAATGGTGGCGAATTCACCGCTGCCCAGTTGCCAGCCGGCGATTTGCGAGGCCAGGCAGGCGACCAGCGGCTCGGTGACGAACAGCTCGACCGAGCCGAAGATGTAGTCGTCGTCCAGCTTCCAGGTGCCCAGGTTGACGGTGGCCATGTCGCCCAGGGTGACCCGCGTAAAGAGGAGCCCGGCTTCGTTGCTTCCCTTGACGTTCAGGCCCATGTCGATCAGGGTTGCGCCGCAGTTCATGTGGATGACTTTGACACCAATCTCATCTTCGCGGGCGATGATCTCTTTGACGACTTTGACGGCTAGTTTGTTGATAGATGTTTTCACGCTTTGCGCTCCTAATAGCGGTTTCCGAATACGTCAACGGCTGCGCCTTTGATGGGGGCGGCTTCGTCCGAAACCAGGAAGAGGACCACTTTCGCTACTTCCGGCGGCTGCATCATTTCGTTGAGCGAAATGGTGACGGAAGGATCGCTGCCGATCCGCTCGCGGGTGTACTCGGTGTTGGTCATCCCCAGGTACACGGAATTGACGTTGATATTTTTGTATTTGACTTCTTCGGAGAGGACGTTCGAAAACCCAATAATGCCTGCTTTGGAGGCCGAATAGGCGCCAAAACCGGGGAAATAAACTTTGGCCGCCGCCGAGGCGATGTTCAAGATTTTTCCGTATTGTTTCTCTAACATATAAGGCAGGACGGCTTTGGTGCAATAAAAAGAGCCATTCAAATTGGTGTCGATCTGTTTCTTCCAATCCTCGACCGAGGTTTCGAAGACCGATTGGGCCTTGTGATATGCCGCGTTGTTGATAAGGATATCCACTTTGCCGAACTGGCGGACGATCTCGGCAACGGCGGCTTCAACCTGGCTGAAATCGGTGATATCGGTGGTCGAGGTGACCACCCGTCCCCCCTCAGATTCGATCTCTTCCTTGACTTTTTGCAGGTTGGTAGCGTTGATATCCCAGATAGCAACGACAGCCCCTTCTCGCGCGAGGTCCTTGGCATATTGAGCCCCCAGTCCTCTACCGGCGCCTGTTACGATCGCGACCTTATCTTGAAAGCGTTTCATTTCGGACTCCTTGGAAAGTAAATTTGAATTACCGATCAAGTCCTGCTGAACTGTAACAAGGTTTAAATACCACGGTTCAATCCTTGATGACTTTGATTAAAACTTGCTCGCAGTTTTCGACATGGGCTGCAATTACGCCGTTAATTTTTTGGTCCTCGCGGTGACGGATCAGATCCAGGATCGCCTCGTGATCGAGGATCATTTTTTTAATCAGTTCGGGGTAGCGGATGGCACCTTCGCGGTACCAGATCTCGTGCGCCAGGATGTTTTCACTCAAGATTTCGGTCACGCGGTGCAGGCCCGAGAGCGCATACAGGGCTTTGTGGTAGTCTGCGGAAGCCTGCGTGTACAGCTCGGGCGCCTGCTCCTCGAAAGCCGACCAGGTGTTGCGCATGGCTTCCTTCAGGTTGGCAGACAGCGATTTGCCATCTTTGACGATCTTGTGCAGAATAGCTTCTTCCAACGCACCAGAAATGATCAAGGTCTCGCGGATATCGTCGATGGTCAGTTCCTTGACTTTGAAGCCAACCCCTGGGAACTGGATGACGTAGTTCTGGGAAGCCAAAATCTTGACCAACTTGCCGACGGGTGTCCGGCTGACGCCCAGGCTTTCGGCGATTTCTACCACGGTGTAGATTTTGTTCCGTTCCAGGTATCCGTTAACAATTTTTTCTTTCAACAAGCGATAGACATACTCGCCTTTGCTCAAAAATGGGCGGCGAGCTTCGATTTCGAGCGATTGTTCGAATGGGTTCAATTGGGTCATAGAAGCCTCGATTTTCTGTGGGGGCCTCCCCCGGTCAGGTAAGCGCATCTTTGTAGAATCACGGCTGGTGAAAGATAGCGCCTGGATCGAAAAGAGAATTCCGGGAAAGCACTAAGCCTGTTTGTGGAATGGCCCGACGGTTATTTCCTGGCCGTTGATCTGGCAGCCCAGGCCAACCCGCTGCCGCAGGCGAAAAGCCGAATCTTGCAAGGCGTAGACGGCGTTTTCTTCATTCACGGTGCGGAACTGGCCGTCTTCCAGGACGACCTGGCCGTGGATAACGACCGTATCGATGGATGTGGGATTGGCCGAGTACACCAGGGAAGCAATCGGATCGGCTACCGGGACGCAGGCCACGTTGCGCGGATTGAACAGGAAGAAGTCGGCCTTCTTGCCGACCTCGATCGAGCCGATCTCGTGGTCCAGGCCGGCCACACGGGCGCCGCCGATGGTGGCCATTTTCAACACCTCGATGGCGGGGAAGAGAGTTGCATCCCGCTGGATGCATTTATGCAAGATGGCAGTGGTTTTGACCACTTCCAGCATGTTTTGGGTATCGTTACTGGCGGCGCCGTCGGTCGCCAGGCCGATCACCAGCCCGAGTTCGGACAGGTGCGGGATGGGGGCGACCCCAGAAGCCAGGATCATATTGGAAACCGGGTTGTGCGAGACCTTGACCTGGCGTTTCTGCAAGAGCTCGATGGTTTTCGGGTCGAGGTGGACCAGGTGAACCCCGATAAAATCTTCGCCGAGCACACCGTTGCGGTCCAGTAATTCGGCAGCGTTGACGCCAAACTTGTTCAGGGCAAATTCGTCGTCCTCGCCGGTTTCATCCAGGTGCATGGTTATGCGGATGCCGTATTTATCCGCATAGCGGCGGAGTTGGCGGTAACCCTCTTCGCTCATATCCCAAATGATGCCGGGAGCCATGGCTAGCGAGATCCTGCCGTTGCCGGCTAATTTTGCCATCAGGCGGTCAACATCTGCGAAGAACATATCTTCGGTCTCGTTGATCTCACATTCGCTGCCTTTGGGCAAGAATTCGGTCTTGGTGTGGGCCCGCCCCAAAATGCCGCGGATACCGGTATCTTCGAAGGCCTGAATGACGGCATCGTCCAGGCTTAACTGGCTGCCATGAGCGTACATGTAATCCAGCACAGTGGTCGCGCCGCTGCGGATATTTTCCAGGCAGCCGGCGACGGCCGCGTTGTACACATCCTCATAGCGAATTTCACGCAGCGCGCGGCGGACGGAACTGTCCAGCCAGTCGAACAAAAGCTTGTCTCGCCCCAGGCCCTTGAGCCCATTCTGGAACAGGTGGGTGTGGGTGTTGACAAAACCCGGAAAGACAAAGCGGTCGATCCCGTCAATGACTTTGGCGCCGGTGTATTTTTCGAGCAGGCTCGCGCTGGGCTCGATGGCGATGATGTTGCTGCCTTTGACCGCGATTGCGTGGTCTGGCAGGATGGAGGTAGCGGTATCCATCGTGACGATGGTTGTGTTTTTGATAATCAGATCAACATTTTCCATGGCAACTCCTTTGGCTGTGCCGGGATCAGGACTGAGTGGATAGGCCGTAGATAAGTTTCTGGCGGGTGAACAGGAAGCTGTGCTGGTGCATGGCGATGACCAGGAAGCGGCTGTGCGGGTGGCTCAGGGAAGTAAAGCCGTTGTTGTAACCGGGGGTGAACAACCCGCCGATGAAAAGGGTCGAGTAATCGACGAAGAATTCGTCCAGCATGGCCTGGCCCATCAAGAGCCACATGTAGGTCGGTGATTCGATCAACAGGTGCCCAACGCCGATTTTACGCAGACAGTACATCAGCACCCGGGCGTCCGGTTCGTTTTCGCCGGTCATCAGGACGATTTTCTTGTGGGCCCGGAAACCTTGTTTGACCTGGCGGAGCAGCTCGACGGTATCGATATCAGTGATAGCGTTGAAGGGGCCGATCAACATGGCATCCGATCCACATTGAGATTGCAAATACTGGCCACCGCGATGGCAGGTGGCCAGTATTGTTTGGACTTCAGGGACGGAGAAAATAGAATGATTAAGGGGAATGTCCTGCCCATCCAGCGAAACCACGATAGTCAGCGGGCATTCACGTTGTTTGCCCAGGAGGTCTTTGCGCTCGGCCAGCAAATCGTGGTCCAGGCAGGAGAAGACGGCATCCGGCTCGGATTGGAGGGTGCGCGCCCCGACCACGATCGCGTCGGCGTAGGCACGCAGCACATTCAGGACCCAAAAATCGGTCAGCCCGCCTTCGCGGTCGATGGCATTGGCCGAAGCGACCACCGGTCCCTGGGGATTGTCGGGGAAGGCCATTTTCCCGTCCAGCGAGAGGACCATCGAGGCGAAAATATATGGCCGGTCCTCGGCGGGGGCGGGGAAGTATAAGTCATGGTAGGCTTCACTGACTTTGGAAAGCGACTTGGACGCAGCCGAGCTGGCCTTAGCTTTTTCCAGTTCGATGGGATCCTGGTAAAGCAGATTGAGGCGTAATTTCTCGATGGGGAAAGGAATTTGAGGGATCATGAAGTTCGCCTGAGCTTTCCTGCATGCTGCATGCAACCTGAGCTAAAAAGAAATTGATCTATCCAGGTTTTCTTATATCGATGGAGTGGAACCAAAGGGAAGCGTTCTTATGCGTGCCGGCCTGAAAATAGTTAAGCCACATTAAAACGCATTATTCATTCTAAACAACTCTTAATCCTGCTTCAATTATGACATTTGGCATATTTATGATCGAGCAATGGTACTTGAAGCGGGTAGGTGGGCGGAATTAATGCCAATTTGGGCGAGGAACACCATTGTCAGCCTGGTGAATTGACGAACGATTGATAGTCCGGCGTATTTCCGGCTTCGAAAGCCGGAAATTGTTTTCCGCCTTCTCCAGCGAGGGAGAAGGTTGGGATGAGGGTGCGCGCCGGCAGCGTGTTTCAAAATGGAACAAATTGATTTGGACAATCGGGTGATGGCACGAATAGGCTTTTACCCGGCGCTGAAAAGTAACCTTGCCCCTCGATTCTTGGAAATTTTACAAAAGTGCAAAGAACGGGCGTATTTTCCTATAAATAACTACCTGAATTGGAATATTCCTGATAATATGGGCACCATCGAATCGCCCAATGTGCATATTTACAACCTGTTCACTCCGAAAAGACTTTTTCCAGGCCATTGTCCAAAATATATGGGGAAATCGACCGGATTGCCCCGCTATGATGGGCCGGGCCTGGGTTGAGGACTATTCCTGGTGGACCCTCTACTGCGAGAATTGGATGGGGTTTTGGAAATCTTCGGCAAAAACGGTAAATTACTGTTCAGTAAATAATTTATCAATTAACATATAGATTACAAGTGTAAACTTGTGGTTGACAGATGTATTTGTTTTTGCTAAAATCAGGTTATTCCACTGAAACGAAGAATAAAAATTCAAAATTCCTAACCTTCCGGAAAATGGGGTGGTTTTCCCTGGTAACCGCTTGTTTATCAGTAAGAGCTTTGTGTAAATTTTACTGCCCATGGTTAAGAACAACAACCGAGGAACAACGGATCGAATTCAGCAGCAGGTTTGTATAGAGGCAGCTCTTGTCAAACCGCGATATTCGCACGGGTGAAATCATATCTTAATTCAAGGAGGCTACACGGATAAATTAAGAGAGAGGGTTTAACTCGTTTTAGCTGGAAACTGGTTAGCTGGATAGTGGTTGCATATTATTCCACGACAATGAATTCCCAATTTTACAAAACCTGAAAATAGGAGAGAGAATGAAATTCAACAAGTTGGTTCAACTTTCGCTGATTTTCGTAATTGCTGCGATCGCTATGTTTGGTTGCTCGCAGGCAGCTACCCCGACGCAAGAAGCTGTTGCTCCCACAGTCGCAAGCCTTGCACAACCGACCCTGGCATTGTCGAATTCCACGGCTGTGCCGACCGCTGAGGGTAAAACCTACAAAGTGGCCATGGTTACCTCGGGCCCGACCAACGATCATGGTTGGAACCAGTTAGCTCTGGAAGGCGTCCAGGAAATCCACGACAAACTCGGTTGGGAAATGGCTTATTCCGAAAATGTAGCCGCTGCCCAGCAGCAGAACGTGCTGCGCCAGTATGCGCAACAAGGTTATGACCTCATCTTCGTTCATGGTTATGAATGGGGTGATGCTCTGACTGCTGTTGCTCCGGATTTCCCGAACATCATGTTCGTCCAGATCAACGCCACCACGGCCGGCAACAATATTGTTGGTACCAACTTCAAATTCGGTGAGCTGGGTTACTTCGCTGGTATGGCTGCCGGTTTGATGACCAAAAACAATAAAATCGGTGTCGTGGCTGCTGAAGATGCTCCCCAGGTTACTGCCGATTCCGACAACATTTCGGTTGGCGCCCTGGCTGTCAATCCCGACGCTGATGTGAACGTTTCCTTCGTGGGTTCCTGGGACGATGTGGTCAAGGGCCAGCAGGTTGCTCAGGCCCAGATCGACCGCGGTGTCGATGTTCTCGTCATCATGGGCGATGCCTTCACTCCTCCGGCCATCAAACTGGCCCAGGACAGTGGCGTAATGGTCATCGGCGGTTGGAGTGGCGATAACTACGCGCTGGCTCCCGATACCGTCATCACCAGCGGCGTCCAGGATATCCCCGGTGTGTACATGGAAGTTGCTCAGCAGTTCCTGGCCGGTAAACTGGAAGGGAACACCACCTTCATCAGCGGTTTCGCTGAAGGCACCCAGAAGATGGGCCAATGGGGCGACTTCGTTCCCCAGGATGTTCAGGACAAAGTTCAGTCCGCCATCAACGATTACCTGGCTGGCAAACTAAGCTTCACTATATCTCAATAATTAATTGTTTTGATTGAAAAGGGTGCGGGCCTGCCCCGCACCCTTCGTCTCACGGAAGCCTGGAGAACTTTTATGTCGGAAGAATTTAGCGAGACTCTAAGACCATTGAAGCAGAAAGCCAGGTTTAGTCTGCCCTTTGCAAGTATTGGATTGCCTTTATTGTCGATTCTCATAGCAATTCTTATCGGTGCCGTTATCATGATCCTCATGGGTTTCGACCCGATTACGGCCTATCAAGCACTTTGGCAAGGTTCGTTTGGGAATCTCGTTCAAACATCTGAGACATTGAAAACAGCCGTCCCGCTTTTATTATGCGGTTTGGGAATCGCATTTGCTTTTCAAGCGGGAGCGTTCAATATCGGTGCAGTTGGGCAAATGTATGCAGGCGCATTAGCCGCGATTATCGTGGCTGGCAAGTTTCCAAATCTGCCTGGTCCTTTACATATGCTTTTAGCCACCCTGGCGGCTTTTGTTGCCGGCGGGTTGTGGGCATTGTTCCCCGCGTTTCTAAAGATACGCTACGGGTCTAACGAAATTATTTCCACTATTCTCTTGAACTACATCGGGATTTACCTGGTTGATTACATGGTCTCCGGGCCGATCAAGTCCGGCGGGCACACGGATGCGCCAACCTCATGGCCGGTGGTGAGCAACACGATGTATCCTAAACTGATCCCACATACGCAATTGCACCTGGGGTTGGTGATCGCGGTTGTGGCCATGCTGATCATGTTCTTTGTAATGCGCTATACCACCCTGGGACAAAAAGTGCGCATCGTCGGGCAAAACCCGGTTGCTGCTTTCCATGCGGGTATTCGTTCAGATCAGGTATTCCTATTAGCTTTCTTTATAAGCGGTTCGCTGGCTGGCCTGGCCGGAGCCTCTGAAATCCTGGGTTACCAGACCCGGTTGATTTCTGGTTTCGCACCCAATACGGGTTATGACGCTATTGCGGTGGCGTTGTTGGGTGGTTTTGAGCCCTTCATCGTTGGCCTGTCCGCGTTGTTTTTCTCCGGTCTTCAGACAGGGGCAGTTGCTATGGAAGCAATCGCCAAGCTGCCTGCTCAGTTAGTTGACCTGGTGCGTGTACTGGCGATTCTGGCCGTTTTGGCTGCATCCTCTCCGAAGATTGTGGAAATCGCCCGCAAACTACAGGGAGAAGATCGAAAATGGTAAAACTAAAACAGTTCTTTGCCCGCAGTAGTGTTCGTAAACTCCTGATCTTTATCGGTGCGCTGGTGATCATTGGGCTTGCCTTGCAAATGGTAGGCGGAAAAACCCGTGATACACTGGATAGTATTCTCGATATCCTGGTAGCCCCCGAATTCGTTCGGGCGGCCTTGATCGCCATGACTCCCCTTTTGCTGGCCGCCCTGGGTGGCCTGGTCAGTGAGCTTTCGGGTGTGCTGAATATGGCGCTCGAATCGATGATGCTCATCGGTGCGTTCGTGGCTTACGCGGCTTCGGACCGCGGCGGCAGTCCCTGGGTGGGACTGATAGCCGCAGCCATCGCCGGTATGCTGGTCGGCCTGATTCACGCCGTTTTCTCGATCTCCCTGCGCAGCAACCAGATCGTCAGTGCTGTGGCGCTTAACCTGTTTGCCATGGCCGCAACTGCCCTGGGCTACCGGCTGCTTTACGTCAACCAGGCCTTCGTTTCGGCCCCTGGTTTTCAGGCTATCCATATCCCAATCTTAAGTGACCTGCCTTACGTGGGCAAAGCGTTCTTCTCGCACAACATCATCGTTTACCTGGCTTTGTTGTTGATCCCGGTCATGTCGTTTATCTTCTACAAAACATCCTGGGGGCTGACCCTGCGTTCCGTCGGCGAGCACCCCATGGCCGCCAGCACGGTTGGAATCAATGTCAACCGGGTGCGCTACATCGCGGTGTTGATCAGCGGTGCGATCGCCGGCATAAGCGGTTCCGCGCTGGTCAGTGCTTCGGGGATCAATGCTTTCCAGGAAAACCTCTCGGCCGGCCGTGGGTTTATCGCCTTTGCCGCGGTGGTGTTCGGCCGCTATAACCCGGTTGGTGCTTTTCTGGGAACGCTGCTGTTCGGTTTGGGGGATGCCCTCCAGATCCGCTTACAGGCTTATGGAATCCACGTGCCGTACCAACTTTTGTTGATGCTGCCCTACGTGGTTACCCTGATCGCTCTGGTAGCTTTGATGCGCAACGCCCGCGCACCGTCAGCCAGTGGGGCGCCTTTCCAGGAAGAAGGGTAAAAATCATGAGCGAAATGACTACTGAAATCAACCCCGAACCCATCAACGGTGACCAGGTTTTTTCGACCGAAGGCCGGGATGTCGTTTTGAAGATGGAAGGGATCACCAAGAAATTCCCGGGTGTCGTCGCTAACGACCACGTCGATTTGGAGATCTATTCTGGCGAAGTCCACGCGCTGTTAGGCGAAAACGGGGCGGGTAAATCCACCTTGATGAAAGTCGTCTATGGCCTGTACCAGAAGGACGAAGGCGAAGTTTTTGTACGCGGTAAAAAGGCCCAAATTCATATTCCCCAGGATGCAACCGCCCTGGGAATCGGAATGGTGCACCAGCATTTCATGCTCATCCCAACCTTCTCGGTGATCGAAAACATCATCCTGGGGTTGAAGTCTAAACAATATCCCCTGTTGGACCTGGACCAGGCCTTGAGTAAAGCCAAGGTTCTGGCGGATGATTTTGGCCTTAATGTTCCCCTGACGAGGCTGGTCGGGGAGCTGACCGTTGGCCAACAGCAGAAAGTGGAGATCATCAAGGCCCTGTATCGCGGTGCGCGTATCCTCATCCTGGACGAGCCCACCGCAGTGCTGATCCCCCAGGAAACCGAAGAGCTGTTCAAGCTGATTCAAAAGCTGCGCGAAGATGGGGTGACCATTATCTTCATCAGCCACAAGCTGAAGGAAGTGCTGCATATCAGCGACCGGGTTACGGTTATGCGCCGCGGTAAGGTCATCCAGACGGTGAACACCTGTAATACCACCACTTTCGAACTGGCCGAATTGATGGTTGGCCAGGCCGTTGACTTGACCGTCGCTAAAAACCCGTGCAAGAGTGGGGCAATTACCCTGGAATTGCGCGACGCATCTGCCAGAGATGAACTGGGCACTTTGAAATTAAACGGGCTCAACCTGGGCCTCAAGGCCGGTGAAATTCATGGCCTGGCAGGCGTGGATGGCAACGGCCAGCAAATGCTTGTCCAGACGATGATGGGCCTGCACGGGCTGGAATCGGGAAAAATCATCTACCGCGATGAAGACATATCCAAGTTGGAAACGGCTAAACGGATCATGGCCGGGATCGAGCTGATCCCGGAAAACCGGCAGACTGAAGGCCTGGTGCTGGGAATGAGCATCACCGATAACCTGCTGCTGGAGAATTATGAGCGCCCGCCGTATGCCAAAAAAGGGATGCGCCAGTTCAAGGTGATGAACGAACATGCCGAAGCGCTGATGGAAAAATTCGACATCCGCGCGCCGGACCCCACGATGGAAACGAAAAAGCTTTCCGGCGGAAACCAGCAGAAAGTCATTCTGGCCCGCTCGCTGTGGTGCGACCCAACCGTGCTGGTGGCTATGCAGCCGACCCGTGGGTTGGATGTTGGGGCGGCCTCGTTTATCCACAAGCAGATCGTCGAAGCGCGCGACCGCGGCTGCGCGGTGCTAATCATCTCTTCCGAACTGGACGAGATTATGGCCCTAAGCGATGTGATCAGCGTCATCTACGAAGGCCAGATCAGCGAGACGCGGCCGGCTGCCGAGACGAACCTGAACCGGATCGGCTTCTTGATGGCCGGCGGTAAACCGGAAAATGCACCGGTTGGCCCGGCTGAGGAAATCACTTTCCTGACCTGAGAACTTGTGTGCCTGGGATTTACTGCGAGAGCAGAAACCCTGGTTGAATTAGAATATCTCACTCCTCCTTAAACAGAGGCTTGCGCCTCCACATGAGGCTGTCTTAAAACAACTTTGGGACAGCCTCAATCCATATATATTTGGTTTTATAGTTTTCAAAGCCGGCCTATAGGCCGGCTTTGAAAACTATAAATTGCATATATCTACTCATCTATCAGAAATAAATGGGGTGTTTTTATTGTTTTTCGCGTGCGAAGCACGCGAAAAACAATAAAAACACCCCGACTTTATGAACAAACCTGAGCGGTTACAATTACTTTTAACTACTTGGGCTCGAATGCGGGATTTTAAAAAGGATCCGGCCGGATCATTCGCTCCGGCCGGATCCTTTTTAAGGGTCTTATACCAAACGAAATTCAAGCTCTTCGTTGTTGAGGAGCCTGGTCAGGTTCTGGTAATCATCGATACGCAGGTCTTTGTCCACCACCGGCACGGTGCCCGCGGCGGTGTGGGGGGTCAAGATCACGTTCGTGTCCGGGCGAGCGGCTGGAGCAAGCAGAGGGCAATCCGGGCGGATCGGTTCATAGGTGAAATTGTCCACCGCGACGCCATACAACTTGCCGGAAGAAATAGCTCCGGCCAGGGCGTTTTCGTCGATGACGCCGCTGCCACCGGAACTGACAAAAATTGCGCCGGGTTTCAGGCTGGCAAAGAATTTTTCGTCCAGGCTTTGCTCGGTCTCTTTGAGCAGAGGCAAGAGGATGCAGACGAAATCGCTGGCGGCCAGCAGTTCTTCGCGGGTGGCATAGCTTACATTCAGCTCGCGTTCGGCGTGAGCAGGCAGGCGGTTGCGTTTGTTGTAAATAACCTTGCAGCCAAAGTTGCGCAGGCGGCGGGCCAATTCAAAACCAATTTCACCCATCCCCAGGATTCCCACCGTTGACTTCCACAAACCACGGATATCTTCCCGGCCGGACCAGTTATAGGCAAATGTATCTTCATTACAGCGGGTGGGCTCGTGACCGAAATTTTCGGCGCTCATCACGATGCGCATCATCTCTGGGGATCGTTTGGCCAGGCCCAGCATTTGCATGAGCAGGTGCTCGGCAACCATGATGCAGGTCTGGATTGGCAGATAGCAGACCGGAATGCCCGCTGCCTGGGCCGCGTCCAGGTCGATGTCGTGGGTTTGCGAGCCTAAGCGTTGGATCAGGCGCAGATCCTTGCCGGCGCGAATGATGTCTGCGTCGATGACGCCGGCCCGTTCGGTGATCAAAAATTCTTTACCGGGCAGGAGGGAAATTATTTCCTCCTTGGAAGGCGCCCGCATCATGGTCACGTCCAGGTCGGCCGGGGCTGCATCCAGGGCAGCCTGTTGGTGGTATTGCCCGCGTTGGGTAATAAAGAGGGTTGGGTGTTTGGTCATTTTTACCTTTTAAAAGTGGAGATTAGGGGTGTCTACTGGGTAAAAAAAATCGGCGAGAAAAAACCTGGCAGCGTTCCGGACAATTGCCAGGGGGATCACTTATTAGGTTGAACGCATTTGTTGGGGATTGGACAGAATCTGTATGCCTATAATTTACGTATGTATATTTATAGTGTACAACAATTATACCGGATCCGCCCGGCAGGAGTCAAGTGGTAGGATTGAGGGCGTTGAAAAAGTCACTTTTCATCCTCAAGATTTGGATATATGTGGCGGGGCGGCGAAGCCGCCCCGCCACATATATCCAAAAAATTTTGTAACTACTCAGGCGGGTTCAGAAGGGGAAAGCGTTTTTATTGTTTTTTGCATGCGAAGCACGCAAAAAACAATAAAAACGCCCTATTTCTTCTGCGGTGGCTGAGTAGTTACAAAATTTTTATATGAAGGCGTTTTTCGACACTCTCAGGATTCGTCCATCGTTGAGGTACATCGCTGGCGGATGTCCTAAACACAAAGAGAGCGGATTATCCGCTCTCTTTGTGTTTAGGACATCCGCAATATCACAACAAGGCTGTGCTGAAATATCTTTCGGCCCGGTCCGGCAAGACGGTCACAATCCGGTTGCGGCTATTGTCCATTTGCAGCGCGGTAAAAACGTTTGCGCCAGAGGACGTGCCGACCAGCAGACCTTCCTCGCAGGCCAATCGCCGCGTGGTTGCAATGGCTTCTTCGTCGGAAATCGAGAAAACCATATCGATCAACTCGACATCCAATACACCGGGAATAAACCCGTCTCCGATGCCCTGGATTTGATGCAATCCTGGCTCTCGACCCAGCAGCGAGGTGGCCCGGCGGGGTTCGACCGCGACAATTTTGACTTGGGGATTCTTCTCTTTCAGGTACTTTCCTACCCCTTGCAAGGTTCCTCCGCTGCCGATGCCGGCGATAAACATATCCACTTCGCCATCGACGTCCTTCCAGATTTCCGGGCCGGTTTGGAGGTAATGGGTCTCCGGATTATCGAAATTGTCGAATTGATTGACCAGGAAATATTTATCCGGATCTGTGGCGGCCTGGTCACGGATATATTTCAAACAGCCGGCCAGGTTTTCTTTCGCGGGGATCAATACCGCTTCACCGCCCAGGGCCTGAATGATCCGCTTCCGTTCGCCGCTGACATTGTCGGGCATCACACAAATGACCTTAAAACCACATTGAACCCCCACCAGGCACAGGCCGATACCCGTATTTCCGGAAGTCGCTTCGATGATGGTCATGCCAGATTTCAGCGTTCCGGTTTGCATCGCCGTCTGGATTATGTATTTTGCCACCCGGTCTTTGATACTTCCACCCGGGTTGAGGAACTCCGCTTTGGCAAAAACATTTCCAGAGGACATATGTTTCAGCCGGACCATAGGTGCGTTCCCAATTACATCCAAAATCGAATTTATGATCATAGGATTTACCTGTCAATCCGCGTTAGAAAGAACCCTGGCATTTTCGTTTGGTTCAAGGGTAATGGGCTCTTGTGAATTCAAATAGGTCTGTTTATATTCTTTCAGGCAATCGGGCCATTCCTGGTCGCGAAGCGACTCCTTCCCTTGGAGGTAAAACCGCAGCATGCCTTCTGTTTTCGAGTACAGGTTGTTGCATGGATTACGCTGGCTTAAGTAATCGACCAGTTTATAGCTTGTAGGATTGACAAAAGGTTTTAGCATGGGATGGAGGACAACGCGCTGGCGAACTGGCCGGGCAGTATGGCCCATTCGAAACTTGAATTCGTTTACGGTGGCAGGCGCATCCAGAGAGTGCAGCGAGAAAAAGATTTCCTTGATGCCCTCTTCTGCTAACATGCTGCAGGAGGCCGTGAAAAACAAGGCGTGGTTGACCCGCTTGCACATGAATTCCTTCAAACATTGGGCATAAGGTACATACCAGGTGTCACCGATGCGAGCCGTGAGGATCGAGGCCACCAGCTTCCCGTCCACACTCGCCCCCCAGGCAGTAAAGCCGGGTAGATCTTCGGCGGAGAGACAGATTTTCTCCCACTCGGATTGGGCCATACAGTCAATTCGATTCTGTCTTTCGATGGTGGAGTCTTGAAGTTTCCAGCCTTCTTCCGCCAGGCGTCGAAAAGAAATTCTTTCAATCTGGCAGGCGCACAAACCCTGCTTGATATTGTTT
This sequence comes from uncultured Chloroflexia bacterium, assembly GCA_963704755.1. Taxonomy (GTDB): domain Bacteria; phylum Chloroflexota; class Anaerolineae; order Anaerolineales; family Anaerolineaceae; genus Bellilinea. Next base: position 1,067,362 of record OY969938.1, on the reverse strand, counting down.
CGAGACTTACGCCCAATGCAATCCAGGTCATAGGGTTTTTGCAATACGACATGATAACTGGCGATGCCCTCTCCACTATCCAATGGTGTGGAATATCTCAACGCCATGATATTGTGCTTCAGCATCAATTGGTGGAGTTCTGTTTCCGACGGCTGAATGATCCAGCCGTAGGGGAAAGCCTGGTAAACTCTTGGTCCAGCGTTGAACCAATAGGAGCTTTCGGTTTGGATTACATCATGTCCTTGTCTCCTCAACCATTCTGAGAAAATTTCGATATTCATCACAATCCCCTTCAGTTAAAGTATGTGGTTGCTTTTAATCCTCTTATCATTGCTGTTCAATTGGTTTCTCGTCGATTTTTTCCAGCCATTCTTCTCGCCAGAAATAGAAACAAGAACGGTCACAGCGGCCGTAGTCTGAAGTGCCCTGACAGTGTAGCCCTTCCAGCAAAACAATGCCGTGCAACTCTTTGACATGATAATCGCGTTCATCGACGAATCGTTCCAGCCGGCGAAAGACACGTTGGGTTGTACCGCAGTAGGGCAGCATTTCCGGCATGAACATACAACCCTTTAGCTGTCTCCAAACGTTCAAGGTCGCTTCTATCTCCTCTTTGGAGCGGACCCGTACCCAATCACTTTCGGCAAACTTGGGTATCACCTTCGCCCTTGTGGCCATGTCGAGGGCCTTTTGGTTCAAATGGAGTGCGGTTTGGAACCATGTAATCAGCGGGGTTATTTTTTTGCGAATAATTTTGACCTGGCGAACGTTCAGGCTCCGCCGGACGAACAAGCGCAGCCGCCTTAGAATCGATTCGGGCGGCACTTTTGCAAACCCCCTTGAAACACGGGGCAAAGAAGCGATCTGGCATGCTTTGGGATCTTCCGAATAATTTACCATGGTCATACCCTCTCGTCACTCTCGAACTCCCCACCATATGAGTTGACAAGCTGACAAATGTATTCGGCCTGTTCATCTTTCAATGACGGGTAGGTCGGCAGCCCGAGGACCGTATTGGCCGCCTTGTAAGCAATGGGACATTTTTGGGATTTATAACTTTCAGCGCATGAATAGCGATAGGTCCAACTCAGGTCCACCTGGCTGTGTTGCATATATTGATACAGATTACTTTTTTCATTGGTGAGTATCGGATATTGAATCCAGGCCGGAGCGCTTCCGGCCGGATATTGCACCTTTTTTATGCCGTTATTGTTTGCCAAGCGGTGAATGTATATTTCGGCCAGGTGCCTTCTGCGGCTCAGGTTCGATCCCAGTTTTTCGATCTGGGTCAGAACCAGCGCGCAGGAAAAATTCGAGCAATATCTTAAGAACTCTGCCGGTTCTTTTCGCAGAGGTGAGACAATTTCATACATAGGCTCCGATTTCAACAGCCGGTAAGCCATTTTGGTGGATGGATAGATTTGCGGGGCGGTGATAAATTTTCGAGCAAAGGCCTGAGCCATCAGACGCAAATTTCCACCCGGCATGGCCGCATGCTCCAGGACATTCTTGACCTTTGCGGCCAGGTCGTCTCGATTGGTGAGCAAGGCGCCCCCGCTTTCGGCAGCAATCACCTTGGCTGACTGGAAGCTCAGGATGGCTGCGTCGCCAAAATTGCCGGTTATGTGACCGTCGAATCGAGCGCCTAAAGCAGGCGCGGCGTCTTCAATGACCAGCATGTTCTGCCGGTGGCCGTAGTCGACCAATTCATCCAATTGGCATGGAATTCCGAACAAATGGGTGGCCAGCAGCGCGGTCGTTCGTGGAGAAACGACGGCACGCAGCGTATCCAGGTTCATGCTGAGCGATGGGTAATCAATGTCCGCAAAAACTGGCGTATACCCGGCAAAATCGACTGCCTCTGGGACGACGATGCAGTTATAGGCCGGCATGATGACTTCACCGGGGCGGTCATAGGCTTTTAAAATGGTGTATAGACCCACCCGGGCGCTCTCCAGCAAAAACACGTGTTTGACCTGGTATAGCTCAGACAGGCGGTCACAAAGTTGGGCTGCGACATCCGCCTGGCCGGCCAGGCGATAACTCTTCACCAAATCGGAATAGGTGTAGGTGGGGCCGTATCTGGGAATCATATTATCTTCCGTCCGTACATTGGAGGATGAGGTGATGATAATATTCCGAGGCTACCCCTCTGGAAAAATGGGAAACGACGAAATTGCGGCCCAATTTTCCCATTTTTTCGCCCAGGTCGCGGTCATGGTATAAGCGGATCACGGCTTCGGCGAGCGAGTTGGGTTTTTCGGGATCCACACGCAGTCCGCAGCCCGCCACATCCAAGAGCCGGCCAACCTCGGTGTTAGGGTCGACCGTGGCAATGATGGGCCGGCAGGCAGCCATGATGGTGAAGGTCTTGGACGGAACCGATTCGGTCACAATACTCGGATTGAGTGAAACCAGGCAGACGTGCGCGAGAGAATAGATCTGGGGAACTTTCTCGCGCGGTTGGAAGGGGTAAAAATGGATGTTCGCCAGGCCATACTGGCTCACCAGTTTTTGTAATCCTGGTTTGCTGGCGCCTTCACCGACCAGGACAAGCGCAATATCCGGGAACCGGGTCAATTGGCGAGCCGCCTCGACCACATTTTCCAGTCCCTGGGAAAGGCCCATGTTGCCGGCATACAAAACGACGTATTTACTTTCCAGGTCCCATTCCTGGCATAGGCCCGGATCACAATCCATCGGCTGGACGAAATCAGCATCGACGCAAACCGGGATAACGGCTATTTTCCTTTCGGGTACTCCCTTCTCAAGTAAATTTTTCTTAAATCCATCCGAAAGTACAGATATTTGCGACGCATGACGATAGAAAAATCCTTCGATTTGGTCGATGAACTTAATCATGCGTTGGTTGTGAAGCACCTGCAATTTGACCAGTACTTCCGGATAGATATCGTGAATGATGTAGATATACGGTTTTCCGGGGATGATCGCTTGGGTGAGCAAGGGCAAGCCGCTCCATAAGGAAGGCGCGTCGGCCAATATCACGTCAGAGCGGCCAGCGAACAGCGCCGCGATGGTCGAGAAAAGGTTGAAGAAAGCATGATAGAGCAGCCTGCGGGAAAGTGAGCTTTTCGGAACGTCAAAGACAAATATTCTGAGTATACGTACCCCGTTTATTACTTCGCGAGCGAACAGCCGCCGGGGGTAAGGGTATAACTTACGGGCATTGCCGTAATGAGGAATACCGGCCACGACGGTTACCTGGCAGCCATTGTGTTGCAGGTCTTCACACAGGGCGGTAAAAATCGGTGCAGATGGCCCGAAATCGGGCGCATAAAAGGGTGTGAGAACCAGAACACGGACTGGGCGAGTATGGTGATTATTGGGGTTTTTTCCCATAAAACAATTCAAGTCCTTTTACGGGTAGGGTTTAATATCGGTAGGGCAGGGAGGGGGATAAGCCGTATCGGAGAGCAAGCGGTAAACATGGACGCCGTAGGCATCGAAACTGTCCCGGAAAACCCCATATTTAACCGGAATGGTGCGGTTTTCGAACATTACTTCAATGGATGTGATACTCCAGGGCAGGCCGGTGAATTTTGCGGTGACCATATCGGTCGCCATGTTGCTCGCAAACAGATACGAATTCGATGAAGTTTGTTTCTGCAAGATTTGGATCGAATCGTAGATGTCTCCCGATTGGGTAATCGGGCTTTTTAGCGGCCCGGCAATGATCGATACCCCAATGGTTTGGTAAGCATAGGGTGAAATGAGCGCCGGTTTTAGTTGATTCAACTCTGCAGCGATTTGGGTGATGCCTTGATAAAGATCGGGCAGGCCTACCCCGGCTTGATAGGAGAACCAGTTGACTCCATAAGTTCCATCGATCAAGGCGGTATAGGCATCAAAACGAGCTTCTTGAGGGGAAGGATAGCCTGCCGGTTGACCAAATTCGGCGCTGTCAAAAAAGGCAGGTACGCCGACGAAGGACTTGTTTGGGCAGGACCGGCGCGCTTCATCGATGTAGGCTTTCATACAGGCACGCGGTTCATTGGAGTATTCCGGGTAGCAGCCGACGAAGATGATATCGACTGTGTCACACCACTCATCCAATGGGCCGAATATGCCAAAGTAAGTCGCAACCGGGCGATGCTGCGGGTCGTACTGGTGCACGATGGTATAAAGACGCTCCAAATCGGCATGGCTGTCGCCATGCAGGGTTGGCTCTTCCGGCAAATACCACCACAACAATGAATCGTATTTCGAAAGTTCGCTCACCCATTGAATCCAGAAGTCATCACCGGCAGAAAGGGAGGCACGCGGCATATTTTGGATGACCCTGAGCCCGGCATCCCCGGCCTTCTGCAGGTAATCTTCTGCTTCGGCCAGCGTCTGCGTATCATAATAGAGTTGAACGGTGTTGAACCCGCGCTCTTTGACCTCCTGAAATGCGGTGGAGGGCACGTCATAAAGCCCGATGGGGATGAAATTCTGTCCATGTAACTTAATCATGGCGCTGTCATCGCTCATCGAGGCAGGCGCAACCTGGCTTTCCGGGGCTAATTTGAGGGCGTTGGCAATACTGGCGGGGACATTGGCTCGATAGATCAGGGCCAGGGCAAAAGTAACGATTAATGCCAGCCCTAAAATCAACAACCAGCGGAAATGAATAATCCCAAGGCTCGCGATGAGTGGATATTTTGTGGTGGTTTCAGAACCCCGGCTGCCTGGGTCGTTCGACCTGGATAGATTTGACATTCAAGACCTTCTTTCGTGAACAAAGATCTTTTAATTGCAAATCCATTTTTCCTACGATGCTTTCCCAGCTATAACGGTTTTCAACCAGGCGACGGGCTTCACGGCCCATCTGCAGGGCTTTCTTACGATCTGCAAGAAGATCAATAATGTCGGCGGCAAATCCAGCTGGGTCATCACAAACCAGGATGTGTTTTCCAGCCTCGATGTCCAATCCTTGCGCGCCGACCGATGAACTTACCACGGGTAATCCCATGGCCATGCCTTCCAAAGTCTTTAGTTTTGTTCCACCGCCGTACCGTACTGGAACCACGAATACATCTGCGTGACGGTAAAAATCACGTACATCGGGTACCGTGCCGGTGACGGTTATTCCCTCCTTTCCGTGCATGCTCTGGATAAACGCCGGCGGATTTCTGCCGACGATCCAGAATTGGGCGTTGCGTACTTTTTCACGAACCATTGGCCAGGTTGAGTTGACAAACCACTGGACCGCATCCTGGTTCATGGTCACATCCAGGGACGCGCCAAAAACGACAATTGGCATCGGCCGGGTATCCGAACGGATCTCCACGGGCTTGAAATATTCGATGTCCACTCCATTGGGCGCCAGCCAGACATTGACATCATTACTTACGTAGCTTTTGGTCATTTGCTGGTCTTCCGCCGCGACGCTGTAAATGACGTCAAAGCGGGGGAACCAGCGCTTTTGCAAAATCCGGTTCTTGCGAACCTCGAGGAACGCAAAAGTGGAGATTATCGGATTCTTGCACTTGATGAAACTGCCAAAATAGAGTTCGTCCACATTGTGCTGGTCGAGAACGTACAGCGGGTGGTCGTGTCGACCGCGATAAAACCGGATGCATTGTTCCAGGTAAGGCACCATATTGAAAGTATGCAGCCAGATTGCGTCAAATTGTTTCTCCTGCAACTGGCGTGTTACGGCCCTGGCAAAATTTGGATCCATGTATTTGGTCATGCCATAAGAGTCATTGGAAAGGCAGGATCTTATGGCAGTCCTCCAACGAGGAACACAGGGAAATTCCACCAAAAAATTGTTCCATTGCTCATTGTTAACCGGTTCTTGTTTTTCAACTGGACTGGCATCAGGTTCGGCAAATGAGACGAGGTTTATATGATTATTGCGAGAAAGTTGCTGGGCTGTAGCCAGAATCCTTCTCTTAGCCCCATTATTTGCGGGGATAGGGTAAGCGCCGGAGAGCATCAGGATGTCTATGGTAGCCTCTTTTCTAAGCCGGGCCGTTCGGTAAAGTCCGGTCCGGTTTGCAGGGATTCGGTTTGCTCATCGGCCAAATGGGATTTGGCCAGGATCAAGACGAGATTGGCTATACCCAGATTAATCCAGCGCTGCAAGTCCACCCAGTTGTAGGTAAAAAACCCATCGACCATCTCACCGACCAGAATGAATATCATTGCCAGGCAAAGGGTGGACCAGAACGGCTGCAAGCCTGGATGGACGGCTAATTTGTACAGGTTGCGGATTAATACTGCAAAAATGACCAGCATCAGCGTAAACCCCAGGAGCCCCTGATCGACCAGGAGCTGGCTCCAACCGAGGGAAAATTCGCAAACGTTGGTCAGGTGAGACATGTTATTCAGCCCAACCCCGATCAGCGGGCTGCGGGTCCAGACCTGGAAGGCAGCTATCATGCACTCGGTCCGCACCCGGAAAGAGGTTACTTCGAGGGTTTGGGATGGATGGAGCATGTTGATGATCAGGTATTTGAAGCGCAAGAGAATAGCGCTAAAGAAATCGATCCCGAACAGAGAAAGCGCAAAACCACCCAGCAGGGCCAGCCCGGCCATGATGAACAGGAAGCGGATCAGCCGAAACCGGCCGACCTGGGGCACCAGAAGCATTGCCAGGATGGCGGCCGCCAGCGATAGGTAAGCGGCCTGGGAATTGGTCAACAATAAGGCCGCCCCGATGATGGCCAGGATTCCCCAGTTCAGGATGCGGGAACGGAAAAAGGCCAGGTTCCCCTGGCTTTTCAGGGAAAACACAATCATCAAGATGACGGTCGGGAGCAAATAAGCGCCCAGGTAGCTGGGTTCGCGGAAAAAGCTCGAGACCTGCCCGAAGCCCTCGATCGTGCGCGCCTGGCCGCCTTGATAAGTCACAGACAGGTTGTTATAAGTTAATTGAGCAAAAGGTAAGTGAAACGGGATGGCAAAGACCTGGTAGAGGGCAAATATCGAGACGACCACGGCCATGGTCACCCATAGCCGCAAGGTCCGTTTCAGCCCCATTTCGGATAATTTCAAACTCGAGATCGCGAAGAAAAATGGCAAAGCCAGGAAAAGCTGGGCTGCTTTCGTAGAGAAATCGATCAATTGGTCGATCCCGACTGTTTGGGTAAGCAGGCCGAATATACTGAAGACGGCCGAATAAGCAAATAACCACACCGGCAGGTTGACCGGGCTGCGCCGGATAGCCAGCCGGCCTAGCAGAAAACTGGCGAAAGCGACCCCAACAAAGAATACGGCCGCGATCCAATCGATGCGTAAAATGCCCCGACCGGTCGCGTTCAGCAAGGAGAAGCCGAAGAATGGGGCGGTCATGAGGCACGCATAAAATCCCCACAGCACAAGTTTCGGGGTGGCGGAAAGCCTCGAGGAGCCTTCGCTCGAAGAAACGGCCTGTCCCGCGAACAGGTGCGGTAGATTTTGGCCGGGGGATGCCTTAGTTTCGGTGAGCAATCTGTTTCCTCATAATCACGATTTGGGTGACCAGGCGTTGCCACTGGTTTTGAAAGAAACGCCAATCCTCAAGGCGTGTATTTCCGAAGAAAATTAACACCACTACAAAAACGGCAAAATACATCAGCCGGATGACCAGGGCGGCGGGCAGAAACGCGCTGAGCAAGGCTGCTCCCAGCGTGCAAATTAGCGTGCGGCCGTAGCTCTCTTTGAAAATGGTGGCCCAGGAAATTTCCAGCTTGCGTTGTACGAAGGCCGGCAAGATCGCGGCAGTACAAAAACCGATCGCCACACCCACACAGCCGCCGACCAGGCCAAACCAGATTAACCCAAAATAGAGGCCGGCGATGACGCCCAAGGTGATAGTGGTGTTCATAATGGCCAACGCGCGCGGGCGGCCCATTCCCAGCAATATGTGATAAGGCGTGATGCTGAGGGAATAGATAATGTACCCGATGGCCGTAATGACCAGCAATAATGAGGATTGGGCGGCAAAATCCGGGCTGATCCAGACCTGCAATATTTTTTGGGCAAAAACGGCCAGGAAAACCATGACGGCGCCATCCAACAATGCGATGAAGCGCATCCCTTGTAAGAATATATTCCTCATCGTGGCCTTGTCACCGCTCGACTGGACTTCGGAGGCCATGGGAAATAGAAACGAAACAAAAACGGCCAGCCCATTATGGATCTTCAGGGTAATCTGGCTGGGAATGGCATAATATGAAACACTGGTCGGGCCCAAGATCTGCCCGATGATGACTTTATCGAGGTTGAAAAGCAAGGTCCCCGCCAGGTTGATGACCATCATATACATGCCGAATGTGAACAGGACTCGCAGAAAATAACCGTCCGGCAGGCGAACGAAGTGCACACCGGGAAGTAATTTCCGGATCATGACCGCGAAGCCCACCAGGCTGGCCAGGATCACGCCGATGTTCCCCATTAGCAGGGAATTGACCTGTCCATTCAGCGTAACAATCAATACCTGGACCAGGGCCAATAAAACCGCGTAACCGATTTGAATGAAATTGTAATAATCGTAGCGGTGGAGCCCCATCAAAATGGAGGCGAAGGCGTTTTTAATCAGGGTCAAAGAAAGAACCAGGCCCATTAACAAGACCATGGTAGCCAGTTCGGGCTGGCTCAAGCCGGTATCGTGAAATAGTAGGGGCGCAATTTTCCCGCCGAATTCCAGGCAAACCAGGCTGATGACAATTCCTATAGCGATATAAATCGACAGGTTATTGGCAATGATTTTTTCCAGCTTGTCCTGGTCGTTGCGGATTTCGACTTCGGCGACGAATTTTGTGGCTGCCGAGGTGAGCCCTAACTCCAAGAATCCAAGTACACCGGCAAAAGAGATGGCGATTGTATAAACGCCATATCCTGCATCCCCCAGTTTGAGAATCAGAACAGGAACCACGAAGAACCAGGCCAGCGCCGGGACGATGGTCCCGAAGGCATTGCTGATTATGTTCCGCTTGAGCCGGCGAATACTTATCATACGGCGTGAACCCTCGGCCTTAGATTTAGTGAACCGAAACCACCAAAGAGCTTTGGATCAGTGTGTTTTTAGGGCCGACTTTATTTGGCCCCAGATTGCAGTAACTTTTGAACCGGTTGAGACGTGTCTTTCGTATCTGTAATATCCATCCCTGTTGTTTTGTATATCGTTTAAGACCACTCCAACCAGTCTGGACGTGTACTGATTCAAATTGGAAATCGCATCTTTAATCGAAACAGTAGAGGTGTGGTCTGCTCTGAGCACCAATAAGATACCGTCGGCGATTGAAGAAAGCAGCATGGTGTCGGGGACCGAAAGCATGGGCGGGCAATCGATCAAAACCAGGTCGGCTTTCTTCTTCAGGCTGGCAAAAAAATCGGGGAGTCTGGGCGAGCAAAATACCTCGGCGGGATTAATTCCGGAAATCTGGCTCGTCAGGACGCGTAAGCCTGAGATCGGGGTGGACTGCAAATCCGGTTCAGGGCCATCTTTCGCCAGGGCTGTTTCCAGGCTGCCATCCTGGCTGAGACCAAATATCTGGTGGAGCCGTGGGTAGCGCAGGTCTGCGTCCACAGCGATCACATTTAGCCCGGATTTGGCCATTTCGGCTGCCAGATTGGCCGTGACAAAAGATTTGCCTGCCTCAGAAGCCGGGCTGGTTACCAGGATGGTGTGCAGGGGCTGATCTTTGCTCATGGTCCGCAATTTTGCACCCAGCATATGAAAGTCTTCCTGGACATGACTTTCTTCAGGCAGGCCCATAATCAATTCGTTCAGGCTTTTTTCCATTTTGCCAATCGAGGCAATTGAATGGATCCCTACGGCTTCGCTGATGTCATGAGGCGTGTGGACCCGGTCATTCATATTGTCCATTATGAAAGCCAGGCCGATGCCTGCCAGCAGGCCGACCGAACCGGCGATAACCATAAACAATGAGCGATTCCGAACCGGCTCGTCCGGCAAGGTGGCCGGACCCGAGATGACCGCGTCGTCAGATGCGGCGGTCGTTGCAGTGAATAAGTCATCGTACTGCTGCTGGTAGGACCGTAAATCGGAGCGATAGTCCGTCAACTGCGCCTCGATGTTGGTCAGTTCGGTCTCGGCGTTCACCTTCGCGAGGGATGGCTCCTGGAGATTTTCCTGGTCAACCTCGACATTTTTCTCCAAAGTGTCGAGTTGAGACTGGATATCCGCCAGCCGGCCGGCATAGGGTTCGGCCAACTGGGCCTGGATTTGCTTGACGAAGGTTTTGGCAATGGCATCCGCTAAGGCAGCGGCATTTTTTTCGCTGGTGTCGGTCACGTACAGGTGGATAAGTTGGGTACCGGGAACCGCTTCGAAGGAAACCTTATCCGCCAGGGTTGCATAATCTTCGGTGAGCCCGAGCTGGTCGGCCGCTTCCTGAATAACGGGCTGCCCGGAAAGCATTGGGCCGTAGGTCAGCGCCAATTGGGCAGTGCCGGTGGCGGGGACATAGCCACTCGATCCGGAAATCATTTCCTGGTCAAAGAGCAAGGTCGTGGTGGCCTGGTAGAGCGGCTGAGCATAGAGTTTGGTGGTCGCTGCAGACGCTACGACATGGACTTTATCGGTGAGCTGGGTCACATTGATCTGCAGCGTGTGGTAATTTTGCTGCAAATTACTCAGGTTGGCTTTGTCCTGTTCCAGCAGATTGTTCAGGCGGTCTATTTCTGAAGATTGAGTGATGATTTGGGCGTTTAGCGCGTCCCGCCGGCTCTCGCCGTCCTGGATCTCGGTAGTGAGGGAATTGATTTTCGCCTGGACGCCATCGAGCGAGTCGGAATATTTCTTCTCTTGCATCGATTGGATATGGTCGATGAGCACCTCAGCTACTGTGTTGGCCAATAACGCGGATCCTTCTGCCGTGGAATCTTTCACAGTGATCTGGATAAGCTGGGTGTTGTTAATTGGAATGACATCGATCTTTTGCGCCAGTTTGTCCGGTTGTTCGTTCAACTGTATTTGATCGATCACTTTTTGCAGGATCGTATCGGTTTTTACCATCTGGCTATAGGTAACAGCCAACTGTTCACCGGCGATCAAGGCGCTATACTCGTTGGTGATCTTGTCCTGGGCGGGCTCGATCATCATGACGACTGTCGCTTCATAGACCGGCGGCAGAAGGGATGCGATTCCAAAAGCAAGGATAGCCGGCACTAACGCGCAGGCAACAATTAATAACCACCAACGGCGGACAACATCAAAAATCCAATGCAATTCCCGTTCTTCTTTGTTCGACATAGAGGACCCCTAGAAGCATGCTGGTTTGGTTGGTTGCAAGAGGAATATACGAACTCTCCATTGCCCCAGAAAACTCCAATAGTAAATTGACTTAATTTCTAATCACTCAGTCGAACTACAAATAACTTTGAATAACAATAATGTCCCCGCATTTTTTAACTGTAAACAAAACCAATACCTGTATTCCCCAACTTGAGGAAGCGTTATTGATGGCGCATGTATTTTTATTGAATTCCTCAATAATGAAAAAGGGAGAGTACCCTTTTTTACGCCCCCGAAACGATGTTACCAACCTTCAAAAAGTGTACCACGAAGGGAATCTCGAGTTAATTGTCTATTTTTTATATATTTTTTATAATCTTTGTTCTTGTCTGGCAAAAATAGGGGGTTGAAGTCGCGATTTTATTCTCCAATATTTTCAACTGGGCTGCGAACAACTTCGTAATCCGGCCCAGCAGTTTTTTCGAGCGGATCGATCTGCATATATACGGACTTCTTTTCACCCAACATACCGACGATTAGATGGTACAGGCTGAACAACTCCAGGGCGAAGGGCATATAACCGCCGTAGCCCAACAGCGGCATCTCGAAGATGTGCAGGAAATTCACCCCTGGGACGGAATAAATCCATTTAGGCCAGGCGAAGAAGTTCCACATCTCCCAGAAAAAGCCGGTCATTATGACCCCCACCCACAAGCTGAAAATCGGGCGCCAGTCCCCTTTTTCGGTCCAGTGAGCCAGGCTGCGGTTGCCCATCCAGATATTGACCGGTTCGAGAATAAAAAATATCGATAGCCATTGGAAGGGAAAAAAGTATTTGGGCCAGGCCAGCATCAAAGCCAGCATCCCCCAGCCGGCCACGAAAAAGATGCGGGTGGTACGGCGATCACCGCGGACGACCCATCCCGGACGGGCAGCGCGGATGAAGGGAAAGGTCGCGGCCAGCTCGGCGGCCTCGAAGATGGCCGGGATGACAATGGAAAAATTGATGCTGGCGAGGACAAAATAGGCTAGCGGGCCAATGCCTTCTACGCCCAGGTACTGCCAGTTTTGAGTGCGGTTGTTCAAGGCCTCGAATAACCACCAACATAGGGTCGAAACCAGGAATAGGCCGATAAATTTGCGCCAGGAGCGCCGGAGCAGCGATGTTTGTTTCCGATAGGACACTGCCCCATCCACAATCAAAATAAACCCCAGCCAGAGCGGAAAGAAGGCCCAAACCGTTCGTTGGCCGGGTGCCAGCCAGTTGAGCGGCCAAAAAATGGCCACCAGCGCCAATCCCAGCCAGCCATGGAGCGGCCAGTGCTGTGGGGCGTTTTTATTTTCTGCGTCTTTTCGCCAGGCGGTCATGAGACAATTATTCCGGATAGACCTTCCAACCCAGGGTATCGAGATCGGTGCCGCCGAGCATTTCGGGCGGGACGTTGAAAAGGACACTGTTGGCTTCGGCCAAGAGGTTGCCTTCTTCATCATACATCCCGGCCCAGGCTTCGGCAACTCTTCCCTTATCTTTACCGGCTTTGCCGACGATTCGCAAAGGCTTGCCGGTCGGGGCGTTCCGGCGGTATTTGACTTCCAATTTGCCGGTAAACATAAAGCGCGGCGCCGAAGGGTCACCCATGTGCGCTCGCCCGCTAATCTCGTCCAGAATGGTGGCGATGATGCCCCCATGCAGCACCCCCGGGTAGCCCTGAAAGTGCTCAGGGGCGACGAAGGTGGTTTCGATTTCACCGGGACCGGTTTGGTAGATGCGTAACTGCAACCCCACCGGGTTTTCGAGCCCGCAGACGAAACAATGGCGGGAGTTGGGTTGCAGGGAATGGTTTTCTGGCATGGAATGTACTCCTGATAATGAGTTTAACCGCAGGTTGGCACAGATGACTCTCCAAAAAAAAAGTGTTCTTTTCACGAGAGAAGGTCGATATGTGGGGGGAGCGGCGAAGCCGCTCCCCCCACATATAGCGGTCGTTTTTAAAAAATAGAGTTTTTTCAGTGGACTCACAGATAAACACCGATATTGGATGTAAAAAAAGAACATTTGGTTCTTGTGAGTAGAACCCAATTGTAAACCCTGGGTAACGACTTGGTGAAGCGATTCGGGTTGTGAATGGCCGGATGTATCGCACCCGGCCATTTACAACCCGAAAATCTATCCTAAAAAGTCATATGACCGGCAGGTGACGATGCGGACTAACGGAGGTGACCCGTTCGGGGCTATCCTGTGAACGTCGATAACTTGTTCGTGAAAGGGATTGCAATGAACGGAGAATTTCTAAGTATTCGCGATTTACATAAATCTTACGGCGAGAACCAGGCCGTTCGTGGAATTTCATTTTCGATTGCTAAAGGCGAAATTTTTGGCCTGTTGGGACCGAACGGGGCCGGAAAAAGCACCACCATCTCGATGATGGCCGGCCTGCTCGAGCCGACCAGCGGCCAGATTCTGCTGGATGGCGTGGATATCCGCGGCCATATGAAAGCGGTCAAAGCTCGCATCGGGCTGGTACCGCAGGAGCTGGCGCTTTACCCAACTCTGTCCGCCTGGGACAACCTGGCCTTTTTCGGGCAGATCTACGGGCTGAAAGGAAAAGCGCTGCGCGACCGGGTCAGTGAAGTGCTGAATCTGGTCCAACTGGCCGACCGGGCTAAAGAGCCGGTCAAGAATTATTCGGGCGGGATGAAACGCCGGGTGAATCTGGCGGCCGGATTGCTGCACCGCCCGGAAATCCTGTTCCTGGACGAGCCGACGGTGGGAGTCGATCCGCAAAGCCGCAATGCGATCTTCGAAAGCGTGCAGGCCTTGAACCAGGCCGGGCTGACCGTCATATACACCACCCATTACATGGAAGAAGCCCAGCGCTTATGCCGGCGGGTAGCCATCGTGGACCACGGCCAGGTGATCGCCCTGGATACGCCGGCCAACCTGATCCGTAGTATGGGGGCGGGGATGGTCCGCATTGGCATCGTCGATGGCGTGATCCAGGAAGTCCGCCACCAGGCCATGTCTTTAGCTACCGTGCGGGCGGTCTCTCAGCGCGACCATACGCTCGATATTCAGTCTACGGATACCCAAAAGACACTGGTGGATGTGCTCGAAATCTCCAACCACCTGGATGCCCAGGTGACTTCGCTGCAAATTATGGAGGCTGACCTGGAAACGGTCTTTCTCAGCCTGACCGGGAAGAGCTTGCGCGAATAGGGATTGGATAAAACGGTTTTCCGAAAGGTTGAGCAGGTGAGGCCTGGCGATAATGCCCCTGCTTTTTCCCGAGGTTCTGAAAAAGAGGAATTAAATCATGTTAAACCAGATTTTTGCTATCGCAAAAAAAGAATTAAAAGTTATTGCCCGTGACCGGGGTGCATTGGTCGGGCTGTTCCTGCTGCCAATCGCGTTCATCCTGGTCATGACCACGGCTCTGCAAGGTGTGTTCGATACGGGCAGCAACAATAACCCGGTGCAATTGTTGATCGTTAACCAGGACCAGGGCCAAATTGCCGCCAACGTCATCAGCGATCTGAAAGGCGTCCAGGGGCTGGACCTGATCGAAGACCAGGGCGGCCAGGCGCTGACCCGCTCATCCGCCGAGGACCTGATCACCTCCGGGCAGTACCAGATTGCGCTTGTTTTCCCGGTCGATTTTTCGGACCGCATCCTGGCCACGGCTACACAAGGGGACGCTCCTAAGACGACGGTGACGTTCATCACCGACCCGACCGTGGGCAGCCAACTGCTTTCGCCGGCCCAGGGCATGGTCGAGGGCTATGTCGAACGGGAAGCTTCGGTTGCCCAGACCCCGGGAAGGACCCAGTTGGGTTTCGACTTGCTGGCCGACCAGGCCTCACCGGCCCAGGCCCCGCTGATCCGCTCGATCGGCTCGAGCTTCTCCTCGCAGCTCTTGAGCGACCAGAGCAAATATGCCGGCGAGTTAGGTGTGGACTACCGGGTGGTTTCTCCGGCCAAATACAAGGCGGTTCCCACGCCGACCGCGGCTCAGCAGAACGTACCCGGCTACACGATTTACGGTGTGTTCTTCATCATGCAAACCATCGCTACCAGCTTGTTCCGCGAAAAGAATGAGGGCACCTTCCGCCGCCTGCAGGCCGCCCCGTTATCTCAGGCCGCTTTGCTGACCGGCAAGATGCTGCCTTACTTTCTGGTCAACCTGGTCCAGATCGCGTTGATGTTCACGGTCGGCATCCTGGTCTTCCACATGACCCTGGGCAATAACTACCTGGCATTGATCCTGCTATCCCTGGCCTCGGCTGCCGCCGCGACCGGGATGGGCTTACTGCTGGCCAGCCTGACCAAGACCCAGGAACAGGCCGGCAGCCTGGGCACGCTGCTGGCGGTGATGCTCTCCGCTATCGGCGGCAGCATGATCCCGTTGTATGTGATGCCGCACTTCATGCAGACGCTGGCCAAGTTCACCCCCCATTCCTGGGCGCTGAACGGGTTCCAGGACGTGATTGTCCGCGGGCTGGGCGTAAGCGCTATCCTGCCCAGTGTTGGTGTGCTGCTAGGTTTCGCCGTCATCTTCTGGGGCATCGCCATCTGGCGCTTCCGCTTCGACTAGGCCGGGCAGCATTTCCACATGCTCAAGCAGGTTTATCTTTGAAATCCAGATACACATTATTGCATGCCGGTGCCTTTTCCTTGAGGAAAAATCAAGGGGAAGGTGCCGGCGTTTTGTCCGGCAAAGCGAGTGCGGTCAAGCGGGATCGAGGTTTGAATGATTGGGGTTTCAGCGGTTCTACCTTATCCCTTATAGATGGTCTTTTCCTAAGCGAGAGGTGCTTTGATGTACAATCATGATATGGAACGCCGTTCTCCAAAGCCCAATTATTTGCTCCTGCCAGCCGTATTGGCTTACCTGGCCGTGGCAGTTACAGGGGTAATGGACCTGGAAGAGCCCCGCAAACGCGCTTTGGCCATTGGCCTGTTGGTCGTTTTTGCGGTTCTCTTTTTTGTGCCGGATTATCACCATGCTTCTAACTGGCTGATGCAATCGAAGTTGGCCGCCGAGACCTGTGTGGTGGCCGGTTTGATCTACATGCAGCCCAATTGGGGCGTGTTTCCGATCCTGTTTTTCCTGCTGGGGCCTGAAGCGCTTATCCGTTTCCCCATCACGATCGGTGTGGTTTGGGTAGGCATCTTCACTTTAGTAACCGGGGTGATTTTTGCCGTTTTCATCGGCTGGATGGGACTGCTCTTATTGCTGCCGTATGCGGCCGGGTACCTTTTCTTTGCCATTTTTGGCTGGACGACCAGCCAGGCGATGAAGGACCGCAAGCGCAGCGAACAGCTCCTGGCCGAGCTCCAGGCGGCCCACAACCAGTTGCAGGAATACACCAGCCGGCTCGAAGAATTGACCATCACCCAGGAGCGTAACCGCATTGCCCGCGAGATGCACGATACGCTGGGTCACCGGCTGACGGTGGTTTCGGTGCAGTTGGAAGGTGCCCAGCGCCTGGTCCGTTCCAACCCGGAGCGGGCCGAACAAATCCTGGGGACGGTGCGCGAACAAATTCGCGAAGGATTGGGAGAATTGCGCCGGACGGTAGCGATCCTGCGCGCGGCTGTGGAAGAGGATCTACCGTTAGAACAGGCCCTGCCGTTGCTAGCTCGCCAGGTGCAGGAAGCGACCGGCATTCAAATCAATCTCAGCCTGGGGGAATGTCCCGAACCGGTGCCGGCCGCCCACCGGCAGGCGATTTACCGGGCCGCCCAGGAGGGGCTGACCAATATCCAGCGCCACTCGCACGCCAGCGAGGCCTGGCTGCAAATGGATCAGCGTGATGGAAACCTGACTTTGCTCGTCAGCGATAACGGCGTCGGTCTAACCGCCGAAACGGACCATAAAGGTTTCGGTCTGACCGGGCTCAAAGAAAGGGCGGCGCTGTTGGAGGGTGAATTTCTGGTTGTTCCGCGTCCGGGCGGAGGTACGCAGTTGATTTTCCGCATCCCGCTGCCCAGGGAGGTTCCGTATGAAGACCGCGCCTGCGGATGATGCTCCCATTCGCGTTTGCCTGGTAGACGATCAACGCCTGATGCGTGATGGGTTGCGCACGCTGCTGGAACTGGAAGATGGCCTGGACGTGGTCGGCGAGGCCGAGGAAGGCCAGGCTGCCCTGCACCTATACGAGGCTGTCCACCCGGACGTAGTGCTGATGGATGTGCGTATGCCCGGCATGGATGGGGTGGAGGCCACCCGCCAGATGTTAAATCGCTGGCCGGACGCCAAGGTGATCATTTTGACCACCTTCGACGATGAGACCTATATTTTTGATGGCTTGCGGGCCGGCGCCCTGGGATACCTGCTCAAGGACGTTTCCGGCCAGGAACTGGCCGATGCCATTCGTCAGGTAGCCCGTGGGGGCGCCTTGATCCAACCTTCGGTGGCCCGCAAAGTGTTGGCGGAGTTTTCACGGCTGGCACCCACCCACTCCGCGGTTGGCGCTGTCCTGCCTGAGCCGCTTTCGGCGCGAGAAAATGAGATTTTAGGCTGGCTAAGTCGCGGGCTGACCAATAAAGAAATTGCCCGGCGGCTGAACCTGACCGAAGGGACCGTCAAGAATTACATATCGGTGATTTACCAGAAGCTGAACGTCCAGGACCGCACCCAGGCAGCACTGAAGGCGCGCCAGTTGGGGATAGGATGAGGGTTATTTCTCTTCTACAGGCGCGTCGCTTTCGGCGGCAGGGGGTAAAAACTTGAAGTGGAAGACGTCGTATCGCCCGAGAAGCAGGATTATCCCGGCCAGGGCCATCAGTCCTGAGATGAGCCGTGAATAGCTCAAGCCGGTGCCGGGAATAACCGGCTGGTCCGGGCGGAAGGCTTCGATAATCACCCGCCCAACCCCGGCCAGGATCAACCAGGCGAAGAAGACCGCGCCCGGGCGCAGGCGGTCCTCGTATTTATGCGAGAGCCAGACCAGCAGCCCGCCGGCGGCAAAATTCCAGATCATTTCGTAGGCAAAGGTGGGGTGGAAGCGGGTCGTGGCGACCGGATATTGGACCAGGTCTGTCCAGGGAAAGATGCGGTGGTCGGCTGAAATAGGGATACCCCAGGGCAAGGTTGTGGGCGGACCGTAAAGCTCCTGGTTGATGAAATTGGCCGGCCGGGCGAGCGCCTGGCCAATGAGCAGGAAGGGCGCGAGCGAATCGATTACTTTCCAGACGTCTACCTTGTTCTTGCGCGCATAAATCAAAAAAGTAATCCCGCCGAACAGGAAACCGCCAAAAATATGCAGCCCGCCGGCTGGTATGTTGAGGATATCGAGCGGCTGGGCCAGGTAATGCGGATCTCCGCCCAGGATGTCGTTGACCACATACCACAGCCGGGCGCCGATCACGCCGAACAGGACGATCAGGGGCAGCGAATCCCAGATCCAGTTCGGGTCGCCGTGTTTGCGCTCCAGTTCACGGGTGGCCAGCCAGGTGGCAATCAGGATCGCCGACATGACGATGACCCCATACCAGTGGATGGCTAATGAAAAGCTGCCGATGCGAATGGTGAAAATGATTGGATTGATCATAGCTCTGCTCCCTTTAAAGTTAATGAACCGGCGGGGGGAAGCGGCTCAGGCCATATAGCCCAGGTCGCGCAGTTGCTGTTCGATCAGCGGATCGGAAAGGTCGGCCGTAGCCGGGGCCCAGCCGATCGGGTGGCCTTCACGGCTGACGCTGACAAAGCGTTCCAATTGGTGTGCCAGACGCTCGCGAGCCTGTTCGCTGGCCTCGGCGGAAAAATCTTCGCTTTCGGGGTTCAGTTCCTGGTCGAGCAAGGTCAATAGCTGCTGGCGGACATCCTCGATTGCGTATAGCTTATATTCTTGGGAATAGACCGCCCGGTGAGTTTTGCGGGTTTGGTACTGAGGGATCAACTCCGGCTCGAACTTTTCCATCATCTGGATCGCGTCTTGCGGCGCATAAGCTTCGGTGACCACCTCGTATCCTTGCGGTGTAAAGGGGGCGGCCGGGAGATCGAGGTCGTAGAGCAGGCTGTTGATGTGGTTGTTCGTGGTTTCGCCGGTCTGGTTTTTGACCTCGGGCATGCCGGCTGTATCCAAAATGGTGTGGAACAGGCGGGTGGTGGATACCGGGCGGGCAATCCTGCGGCCGGATGTTTGTCCGGGCAGGCGGATCATCAAGGGCACCTGGACCAGCTCTTTGTAGGCGCCAAAACCGTGGCCCATGAAATTGTGCTCGCCGAGCATTTCGCCGTGGTCGGCAGCGATAATCACCATGGTGTTGTCGCGAATGGCCGGCCGCTCCAATGTTTCCAGCAATTCGCCCAAAAGATGGTCCTGGTAGGCTACCTCGGCGTCGTACATATCGCTGAGTGTGCTGGCTTCCAACTCGGTGAAGGGTGTTTTAAGTGGGATCAGCCATTGCATGGCCTGCTTGTTGAAAGAGCGCATGAATTTTTCCGCGGCCGGCTCATCTTTGACATAAGGTGCAAAGCGCTGGATGTATTCGCGCGGAGGGAAAAACGGCAGGTGCGTCTCCATCAAATTCAAGAAAAAGAGGTAGGGAGTGGCATTGCGGCGGCCCGTATTTTGGGCCAGGAAACGGGCAGAATGGCGGATGGAAATGCGGGTATTGCCCTTGAAATGGACAAACCGGGTCCAGAGCGGCACGAACAAAGGGTTGGTGGCCGCGACTAGCAATTTGTTCGAGGTGGCAAACTTGTTTTGGATCGGGTCGAGGGTACGGCGTACCACACTGGCCAGCTTATCCCAGGTACGGACAAAGGGATAGACCGAATTCTGGGGGAAATCCTGGGGAATGTCCGGCGTGGTGCCGCTGTAATTGTAAAACGTCTCGAACCCGCGCCGTAAATTATTGTGGATCAGCCCCAGCAGGGGGTTGTTGCAAAAACCCACCGTCTCGTACCCGGCGGCGGAAAGGAACTCGGCGAAGGTGGTAAAGTGATCGTCCAGTACGCTGTTGGCCTGGGTGACCAGGTGACTGGTGGGGGGCAGGCCGGTGAACATGGAGGCGTGCGAGGGAATCGTCCACTGGGCCGGGGCAACCGCGTTCTCAAACACGGTGGCCGAGCGGGCGAAAGCATCCAGGTTAGGGGTGGTGCTGCGGGCATAACCATTCAGGCCCATCCGGTCAGCGCGATGGGTGTCGAGAATGATCAGGACAAAGTTGGTTTTCGCGCCGGCGGATGGCGAAATGGTCAGGTTTTCCATAAAGCCAATACCTTTAAATGGGGAGATGAACTGGCGAGGGCAAGCCGGTATGCCGGTTGCGATAAAGATTCGGGTCGATGATTTCGATCATGCGCTCGACCGGCAAGGGCCTTTCCAGGAATTCGGTTAACTCGGTGATTATGCCGTGTGGATCGGAAAAGAGCAAATTATAGTCCACGACGTGAAAGGAAAGGTTCGACTGCTGGCTCATCCAGCGGTTGATCCGCAGCAGATGTTCGCGATAAACCAGTTCCAGCGAGCTTTCCTTTTCAGCGCTGGTCGATTTTTGAAACCCGGCCAGCATCCTGGCCTGGGAAGCCATCACTTCAGCCAGGTCGCGCTGCATGAAAATGATTTTGTAGGTGCAATCTTCAGGCAGGTATTGCAGTAACGGGGAAACAATTTTTACCACCTGTCCCGAAGCGGCTTTCAGCCAGTCGTTATGGCCCGTCTTGAGTTCCTTGACCGGCTCGAACTCGAAATAGCCGTTCGGATTGAACTCATCCCCCTGGCGCAGGTGATCGGTCAGGATATCGAATCCGGCCGCCTGGAGCATTTTCATCATCAGGGACGTGCCCGACCGGGGTAACCCGGAAACAATAAAAACGGGTTCACCCAGGGACATTTCAGGGTTTAAGGACAATGGTTACCTCCAAAATCAATGGAGAAATTATAGCAGGGATTGCCCTGGGTCTTGTTAAGGTTATGTTATTGGTTTTCACAGCTTTTCTCTCCACGAACGAATTTTTCTTGAGGAGCCACCCCCAAAAACAGCGGATCGGGTCGAAAGGCTGTTCCAAAACCGCTTTGGGGCAGCCTCCAAAATCGATTCTCTCCCAAGGTTGATTTAAAGGCTCATTGGGAATCGCCGTGATGGTTAAGATATCTGGGGGTTGCTGGCGGGCTTCGCCCGCCAGCAACCCCCAGATATTCCCCTTACCACGGGAAATCCCGGAGAACCGATTTATGAAAACTACCCAAACGGGGCTAGGTAAATCAGGCGAAATTGGATAACCTTTGTTACTTATGGTTACCCGGGTGAAAGGATGGCAATTTAATCATCGAAATGTCATACATTTCCCGAAAAATCGTAAGATCATTATTAAAATCAGTTGGCAAAAGGTTTAAATTCTTCTATACTGATTGATAACCTTACTGATTTCCCGATAATAATAATTCACCATAGGGGAGTGATCCTCTATATGTGGGGCCAAAATTCGGCCGCTGCTCCCGCATATACAGTTGTTTGTGGATTCAAATGGTTTTCGGTGGATCAGCCGCACCTTACCTCCAGGGTAATCGCAAGATCGTGAATTTGCCCCAATAGCCTGTTTCTTTGGGAATTGCCCTCACCAAACAGGGATGACATCGCAGCCCTGTCTTATCCCCTTACCATAAAACCGAAAGAGAGTTCTATCAAAGAATGCCGGATCATCAAGGATTGAGAACCATACTCAACCGTATCATGGAAGCATTACTTCCACTCCTGGCAGTCCCGGTTGCTTTTATATTCGGTGCCATAATGTTATTAGCCCTCAAGGCGAACCCGATCGAGGCGTACGGCTCGCTCTTTCAAGGTGCTTTTGGGAGTGTCTCGGGTATCACCCAGACACTGGTCAAAGCCACGCCGCTGCTGCTGGTTGGCCTGGGTGTCACGATCGCCTTTCGCGGCGGGGTGATCAACATCGGCGGGGAGGGACAGATCCTGGTCGGCGCTCTGGCCACCACCGCCCTGGCGGTAAGTTTCCCAACCTGGCCGGGTGTGATCTTGCTGCCGCTCTGCCTGCTTGCAGGGGCTTTGGGTGGTGCAGTCTGGGGGGGTATCCCGGGTTTCCTCAAGGCTCGACTGGGGGTGAACGAGATCCTGAGCACGGTCATGATGAACGCCATTGCGACCCAGCTTGCAAATTTTCTGCTGCGCGGACCGCTGATCGATCCGGCAGAAATCGCCGCCGGCACGCGGATTGCCCAATCGGCCCTGCTGCCCAAACAGGTTTACCTGGCGCGGCTGGTGCCGCAAACGCTGCTGCACTCAGGCGCCATCCTGGCGGTGGTCCTGGCCGGATTAGTGTACATTTTCCTCTGGCGGACGACGATCGGTTACCGCATCCGCGCGGTAGGGCTCAATCCCAAGGCTTCCCGCTATGCCGGTATCCCGGTACCTTTCTACCAGATGCTGGCGTTGACCCTGGGTGGGGCCTTTGCCGGCCTGGCCGGGACGGTAGAGGTGCTGGGTGTCCAGCACCGTATGCTGGAAGGTTTGTCCGGCGGATATGGCTTTTCGGGCATCGTAGCCGCGCTCTTTGGGAATTTACACCCGCTGGGGGCCATCCCGGCCTCGATTTTGTTTGGCGGTTTGCTGGTGGGAGGAGACAAAATGCAGCGCGCTGTGCAGGTACCGTCTGCATTAATCCAGAACTCTATTGGGTTTAGTGGTCCTATTCGTGGTGGGCAGCAAAATTTGGGGGACACGGCGGGCTCGCAGGAGAGAAATGGATGTCTGATCTATTCACGCTACCGGTACTACTGGGAATTATTTATTCGGGCATTCGCCTGGCGACCCCGTATCTTTACGCCGCGATTGGTGAGACCTTTGCCCAAACCTCCGGTGTGCTCAACCTGGGTGTAGATGGCATTATGCTGATGGGCGCCTACGCCGGCTTTTTTGCCGGGATGAAGACCGGCAACCTGTGGCTGGGTCTGCTGGCGGCCGGCCTGGTAGGTCTGCTGATGGGTTTGCTGATGGCGGTCATCAGCGTTACCCTGCAAGCCGAACAGGGTATCAGCGGAATTGGCTTGCAATTATTCGGCCTGGGACTCTCCACATTGTTGTTCAAGACCACCCTGGGCGGAGCCGAGTTGATCAATGGTTTTCAGCCGATCAAAATCCCCCTATTGGGAGATATCCCCTACGTTGGCAGTGTGCTTTTCGACCATAATATTTTGGTTTATGGGGCTTTCCTGCTGGTTCCCCTGGCTACCTGGGTGCTCAACAAGACGACCTTTGGGCTGAAAGTCCGCGCGGTCGGGCAAAACCCCCAGGCCGCCGATACGTTAGGTGTCAACGTCAACCGTATCCGCTACATTACGGTCTGTATTGGCGGGATTCTGGCCGGTATCGCCGGGGCTTCCCTTTCAATCGCGCTGATTAACCTGTTCCAGGAGAACATGACCAATGGGATGGGCTTCATAGCTGTGGCCCTGGTTTATTTTGGTGGTTGGCGCCCCAACGGTGTGATGGCGGGCGCTTTGTTGTTCAGTTTTGTCAACGCCTTGCAGCTCTGGATCCAGGTGAAAGGTATCAACCTGCCCTCTGACATTGCGGTCATGATGCCATATATCCTGACCATCCTGGCGCTCGTTTTCGCAGTCCGCCGCACCAACCAACCCGATGCGCTGACCAAACCCTTCGAACGGGGCGAAAACTAACCTGATCCGAGGAATTCGATTTTGTCCAGAAAGGAGGCCGCGGAATCCATTAATCCACTTGTACGTATCCCCAGGCAGGGTTGATCCATGGTAATTACTCGGTCGGATGAGTAGGAACCCCGGGATTATGGTATTTGCAGGAGGTTCGCCCTTGCCTCCCGGGAAATTCTTGCCAACGCCCGACTAATTGCGATCAATACATGAATAAATGGAGGAGTAGATATAATGAAATCGAGAATGTTCAAGTTGATATTGTTGGTGACCGTATTGGTTATGGCCGTGAGCGCCTGCGCGCCGGCTGCCACCGCTACACCCACCGCCGAAGCCGCAAAGCCTTTCCGGGTGGCCATTGTGATGCCCAGCGCCATTACCGACCAGGCCTTCAGCCAGTCGATGTACGAAGCGCTGCTTTCCGTACAGACCGAAATGGGCGGCCCCAGCCAGTTCGAGATTGCCTATTCCGAAAACCTGTACAATGTGCCGGATGCGGCCGCTGCCGTCCGTGATTATGCTTCCCAGGGTTACAACCTGGTCATCGCCCACGGTTCACAGTACGGCTCGTCTCTGCAGCAAATTGCGCCGGACTTCCCGAACACCAGTTTTGCCTGGGGTACTTCGCTGGATACCTTCCAGGAAGATGGCATCAACAATATTTTTGCCTACCAGGCCCAGGCTGAGCAGGGCGGTTACGTACTGGGTACGATCGCTGCGATGATGTCGAAGTCGGGTGTGTTAGGCGAGACCGGCCCAGTTGAGGCCGGTGACGCAAAACTGTACGTGGATGGCTTCAAGGCTGGTGCGGAAGCTGCCAAACCCGATATCAAGGTTAACGTTTCATATACCGGCTCGTTTTCGGATGTGTCTTTGATGGCTGCCGCCGCTGAGACGCACATCGCCGCCGGCGCCGACATGCTGACCGGATCTTCCCAGTCGGTGGTGGGCGCTATCGGCGTGGCCAAAGACAAAGGCGCCAAGTGGTTCGGCGCCCAGTGGGACCAGACCGCCCTGGCTCCGGATACCGTTGTGGCCAGCATGGTCTACGACTGGACCGGCGTGGTCAAAGATATGATTGCCAGTATCAAAGCCGGTGTGTTGGGCAACAAAGCCTACACCCTGACCTTCAAGAATAATGGCCTGGTGATCAAATACAACGATCAGGTACCGGTACCCGCTGATGTCAAAGCTGCCGCAGATGCAGCTATCAAGGGCATCGAAGATGGAACCGTTACGCTGCCCGACCAGGTTGTGAGCCAGTAGTCAACCGGGTAAATCTACGGATAGCCGGGTTGAAAAGCCCGGCTATCCGAATTAATGAGGATTTCTGAGCGAATGGCAGACCTTCTTCCTGCAGGAAAAGGACAAATCGAAGAAATGCGCATGGTGGATATCGTCAAACGCTTTCCCGGCGTTCTGGCGAATGACCATGTCAATTTTGACCTGAAAGCCGGTGAGATTCACGCGCTCCTGGGCGAAAATGGCGCCGGGAAAAGTACCCTGATGCGCCAGTTATATGGGTTATACAAGCCGGACGAAGGCAAAATTATAATCAACGGCGAGGAAAAACATTTCAATTCGCCCACCGACGCGATCAATGCTGGAATCGGCATGATCCACCAGCATTTTATGTTGGTGCCTTCATTGACCGTTCTGGAAAACGTGGCCCTGGGGCTGAAGTCTGGCCGTGGACCGGTCCTCGACCTGGATACGGTCGAAAAAAGGATCCGCATCCTGGGGGAGCAATACGGCCTCAAAGTAGAACCGCGGGCATACGTCTGGCAGTTGGCGGTCGGTGAACAGCAGCGTGTCGAGATCGTCAAGGCGCTCTACCGCGGTGCGGCGCTTTTGATTTTGGACGAACCCACTGCTGTGTTGACCCCGCAGGAAGTCGATGAGCTCTTCAAGACCTTCGAGCAGATGGCCAAGGATGGCCACGCGATGATATTCATCTCGCACAAGCTGCATGAGGTGCTGGCGATCAGCCAGCGTATCACCGTGCTGCGTGATGGCCGGGTGGTGGGGACCTGCGCCACCCAGGGTGCGACCAAGACCGAGCTGGCCCAGATGATGGTCGGGCGCCCGGTAATCTTGCAGTACGACCGCTCCCCGGCTCATTTTGGGGATGTCTTGTTGAAAGTCGAGAGCCTGTTCGTGCGCGGCGACCGCGGCGAGGATGCGCTGCGCGGAATTTCCTTCGATTTACACGCCGGAGAAATCCTCGGGTTGGCAGGCGTTTCGGGCAATGGTCAGCGCGAGCTGGCGGAAGCCTTGGCGGGACTGCGTCCGGTGCGGACTGGGCAAATTACCCTGGTCGGCAAGGATGTGACCAACGCTTCCCCGGCCAGGCGGATCGAGGCCGGCCAATCCTACATCCCGGAAGAGCGCATGCGCGAAGGGGCCATCAAAGATTTCAGTGTGGCCGATAACGTCATCCTGGAGGACCATAACAAAAAGCCTTATTCGAGCCGTACTTTCCTCAATACCCGGGCTATTCAGCGGGAGGCATCCCGCCTGGTCCAGGATTATTCGGTCAAGACACCGGGGTTGGATACGCCCATCAAGAATCTCTCCGGCGGGAATATTCAGAAATTGATCCTGGCGCGCGAGCTTTCACGAAAGCCAAAGGTCTTGATCGCTGCCCAGCCCACCCGTGGGGTGGATATTGGGGCTTCCGAATACATTCAGAAGAAGCTGCTCGAACAGCGCGAAACCGGTACCGCCACTTTGTTGATCTCGGAGGACCTGGATGAAGTCCGTGCCATCTCGGACCGGATCGCGGTGATTTA
Organism: uncultured Chloroflexia bacterium; assembly: GCA_963704755.1. Taxonomy (GTDB): domain Bacteria; phylum Chloroflexota; class Anaerolineae; order Anaerolineales; family Anaerolineaceae; genus Bellilinea. The sequence goes on along the minus strand of OY969938.1, from coordinate 1,040,743 downwards.
CGAAGGCCAGATCGTAGGCATTGTCGATGGCCGCACGGCCACAACCGAACAGCTTGGGTTGATGATGGCCGGAGTCCACGAAACCGGCGACCTTCAAAAATGAAAGTTACCCAGACACTTGCTAAGAAGTTCCCGAATTCAAGGTGTTTGCTTGGGCAAAGCCCAAGCAAACACCTTGAATTCGGGTTTCTTCCCTGTTTGGCTGGGCAGTTGCCAAAAATGAAAGTTCAATTTAGACCTAAAACGTCTTATAATAAAAGAACTCCCCATGCATTTATGGGGAAGATGATTTTCGTGAATTAACAAAAAACTGCTGTCTGGCAGATTTATAGCAGAAACCAATCGGTGGTCGGCTTGGCCAAACCCATTACAAGTCGGCGTCGGGCCTCAGAGCCCGTCGAAAAGTACCGCCTTCCGGAGGAATCCACCGATTATGAGCACATGGCAAAATTACATTTTGGCGCATTCGTTAGAGGATGCCCTGCGAGCCCTGGCGACCGCAAGCGGCCCGGCTCGCCCGATAGGGGGAGGAACCGATCTACTGCTGGATATTCAACAAAACAGGCAGCCACCTCCTCAAACGCTGGTCGATGTCACCCGCATTGCCGAACTCAACCGGTTGGAAATGAGTGGGGACAGTATTTTTATCGGGGCCGGCCTGCCATTGCGCAAAATCACGACTTCGGAACTTATCCGCGAGCATGCCAAAGCCCTGGCGGAGGCCTGTAACTTGATCGGCGGGCCGCAGGTGCGCAACGCGGCCACCCTGGGCGGTAACGTCGCTCACGCGTTGCCGGCCGCGGATGGCACGATCGCTTTGTTAGCATTCGACCCACTGGTCCAAATTGCCAGCCCGGAAGGGATACGCGAAGCGCCGCTGGCAAAATTGTTCCTCGGGCCGGGTAAATCAGCGCTGGATCCCTGCCGGGAAATTCTGGTCGGTTTTTCCATCCAAAAAAGAAGGGCGGGGCAAAGCTCGGCCTTCAGCCGGATTATGCGGCCGCAAGGAGTGGCCTTACCCATCCTGAATATGGCCGTCTGGCTTGAACGGGAAGCTGACTTTATCCACTCGGTGCGGATTTCCATTGGGCCGGGAGGCGCGGTACCCACACGAGCCACGGCGGTCGAAGAAGTTCTGGCGGGCCAGAAGTTTACCCCACAGGCTGTTGCCAATGCAAAAGCAAAATTACGCGAGACCATCCGCTTCCGCTCCAGCGCGATGCGGGCCTCGTCTGCTTATCGGTACGAATTAAGTGACGGATTATTAGAAGAGGTATTGGAGAAGGCCTGGTCACGGGCCGCGGATGGAGGTGTATTATGACCGGCGAGCGAATGATCCACTTGACTGTAAACGGGCAACCGTATGAATTGGAAGAAGTCCCCGGTGAAATGCTGGCGGACCTGCTGCGCGACCGCTTGCGATTGACCGGGACCAAGATCGGCTGTAACGAAGCCGAGTGCGGCTCATGCACCGTCATCCTGGATGGCGAGCCGGTGCTGTCCTGTTCCTACCCGGCCGCCAAGGCGGATGGCGCTTCGGTCATGACAATCGAAGGGTTGGGGAAGGCCGCCCCGCAAGCCCAACAAACCCCGGAGGAAGTGGCGCTCCATCCCCTTCAGGAAGCATTTATCAAATACGGCTCGGTCCAGTGCGGTTTCTGCATCCCTGGGCAGTTATTGACGTCCTATGCACTGCTGCAGCATAACCCGGACCCGAGCGACGACGAGATTAAGGACGCTTTGAAAGATACCCTTTGCCGCTGTGGAGGGTACCCGAGCATTTTGCGGGCGATCCATGCGGCTGCGGACAGCCTGCGCACCGGCGAGCCGGTGGCGCTGCCCAGGCTGGCGCCTTCGCCGGCCGGGCGAAAAGAAGTGGGCCAGATCCGCCCGCGGCCGGATGCGGTGGCGAAAGTGACCGGGAAAGCTATTTTCACCGACGACCTGGTATTTGAGAATATGCTGCATGCACGGGTCAAACGGGCCATGGTGCCGTCGGCAACCTTGCGCAAACTGGACGTCAGTAAAGCCCGCGCGCTGCCCGGTGTAGTGGCGGTTTTGACCGCCGCGGACATCCCCGGTGAGCACAATCACGGCGTGGTGGTCTTCGATTGGCCGGTGATGGTCGGCCTGGGCGAGCGTATCCGCACGGTAGGGGATGCTCTGGCGATTGTGGCCGCCGACACCCGCGAGATTGCCGGCCAGGCGGTCGATTTGATCGAAGCCGAGTTCGATTTATTGCCTGTCGTGGATGACCCGGTTCTGGCAAATCAGCCGGACGCGGAGTCTATCCACCCCCAGGGCAACCTGCTCAAACATATCAAGGTCCGCAAGGGTGACGTTACGGAAGGCTTTGCGGAAGCGGACGTTATCCTGGAACATACTTACCATACTCCGGTGCACGACCACGCCTTTTTGGAGCCCGAATGCAGCATCTCGCGCCTGACTCCGGAGGGACGCATGGAGATTTTCGTCGGCTCACAGATCCCTTATGAGGACCGCAGCCAGGTTGCGCGGGTGTTAGGTTGGGAGGAATCGCGGGTGCGGATTGTGGGCCAGTTGATCGGCGGCGGTTTCGGCGGGAAAGAGGACATTGCCGGGCAAATTTTTGCGGCTTTGCTGACGCAGGCCACCGGCCGGCCGGTCAAGCTGCTGTACGACCGCCAGGAGAGCCTGATCGCCCATCCCAAGCGCCATGCGACCCAGATCCGGGTCAAGGTTGGTGCCAGGAAAGACGGCCGGCTAACCGCGGTCGAGACCGAATTGTACGGCGATACCGGCGCATACGCCTCGCTGGGCGATAAGGTCATGACCCGCGCCACCACCCATTCTTCCGGGCCGTACGAGGTTCCGCACGTCAAGGCGGATTGTTTCGCGATGTACACCAACAACCCGCCTGCGGGCGCTTTCCGCGGGTTTGGGGTCATGCAGTCGGCTTTTGCGGTGGAAAGCATGATGGACACGCTGGCCGAGAAACTGGCCATCGATCCGCTGGAGCTGCGCCGGATGAACGCCCTGCACGAAGGCAGCGTTACCAACACCGGCCAGGTGCTGCGCAACAGTGTGGGCTTGCTGGATTGCATTGCGCAGGTCGAAGCTAAATTGCACGAATTGGGCGGTGATCAGCCCTTCCAGGCGAAAAAAGTGGCCGGCGCACCACACCTGGTGCGCTCGTGGGGTTTCGCTGTGGCTTACAAGAACACCGGCCTGGGCGGCGGTGCGCCGGACAAAGCCGGTGCCGAAGTCGAGCTGCGCCGGGATGGGACTTTCCAGGTACGGACCTCGTCGGCCGAATTGGGCCAGGGGCTGCCCACAGTGTTGCAATTGATCGCGGCCGAAGAGCTGGACCAACCCGCCCACCAGGTGGACGTGCTGCTCTCGGATACCGACCTGACCCCGGACGGCGGACCGACCACCGCTTCACGGCAAACGTTCGTCACCGGGAACGCGGTGCGCTACGCTTCACGGGCCCTACGCGAGTTGATGACCAGCGAACTGGCCGAGCGGTACGATGTGCCGCCGGAGAAGATCCGTTACGAAGAGGGCCTGGCGCACGCCAACGGTTTTACCGTGGAGCTTTCCGAGTTAGCCCAGCAGATTATCGAAGATGGGCGCTCGCCCCAGGCGATGTATACCTATTGGGCCCCGGCTACACGCCCGTTAGGTGAAGGCGGAGATATGCACTTCGCTTTTTCGTTCGCTGCCCAGGCGATCGAAGTCGAAGTGAACTTGCTGACCGGCGAGGTGAAGGTGCTGCGCCTGATCACCGCGAACGATGTAGGCATCGCCGTCAATCCGCTCGGGCTGCAAGGCCAGCTCGAAGGCGGAGCGATGATGGGGGTTGGCCATGCCCTGACCGAGCAATTTATCGTCGATAAGGGCATGGTGATCACCGACCGGCTGGCGCGTTACCGCATCCCCTCGATCACCATGACGCCGGAGATTACCACGATCGTGGTCGAACACCCCAGCCCGGACGGGCCCTTTGGCGCCAAAGGCGTGGGCGAGATCGTCCTCATTCCCACCAGCCCGGCCATCACCAATGCCATCTACAATGCAGTCGGTGTCCGCCTGGACAGTCTACCGGTGGACCAGGAAAAGATTTTAATGGCGCTGCGCAAGGCGTAATATTCGCCGGTGTTTCGCCCTCACCCCAACCCCTCTCCTAGAAACGGGAGAGGGGTTTTTTCGATCCAAGAGGATTCCCGGCTTTGAAAGCCGGGCTACAAAGCCGGGATACGAGGCCCGGCTACAACTGTCGGGTAGATTATTTCTCGTTCAAAAAATCCAGGACTTCGCCGATTTTTGCGAAGGCCAGGGCGGTGACGGTATCGGCCCCGCCGTAATAGATGGCGATCCGCCCGGTGGGCTGGTCATACAGGGTGGCGCAGGGAAAGACCACATTGGGCACGTCGCCGACGCACTCATAGAAGGTTTGCGGGGAGAGCAGGTACGAATCGTTGCGGGCAATGACCTTCCAGGGCTGGTCCAAATCGAGCAAGGCGGCGCCAAAGCTGTACACAAACCCGTTGCAGGATGTGATGACCCCGTGATAGAACAGCAGCCAGCCTTGCGGGGTCTCGATCGGTACCGGGCCGGCGCCAATCTTGGTGCTTTGCCAGCCGCCGCGGGTACCCATCACAAAGCGGTGCTCGCCCCAATGGATTAGATCGAGACTCTGGCTGAGGTAAATATCGCCGAAGGGGGTATGGCCATTGTCGCTGGGCCGGTTGAGCAGCATGTATTTCCCATTGATTCTACGCGGGAAAAGCACGCCGTTGCGGTTGAAGGGCAGGAGGGCATTTTCCATGAAGTAGAAATCGTTGAAATCGTACGTGTAGCCAATACCGATGGTCGGACCGTGGTAACCGTTGCACCAGGTCACGTAATAGCGGTCCTCCAGCCAGACCACCCGCGGGTCGTAGCGGTATTGGAAGGGACTGAGCTCGGGGTCGTCGAAATGGAAAGCGATCGGGTCGTTATCGATCTGCCAATCGATGCCGTTCTGGCTGAAACCCCGATGGATGTTCATTTCACGCTTCTTGTTGTCGCAGCGGAATACACCGGCATACTTGCTCTGGTAGGGCACCACCGCACTGTTGAAAATACTGTTGGAAGCGGGAATCAAATTTCGCGGGATAATCGGATTGGCGCTGTAGCGCCAGACAACATCGGAACAACCCGCAGGTCGTTCTTCCCAGGGGATATTAGGCAGAGCACGATCGGTCATAGGGCTAAATCAACCTGTTCAAGAGATGGATTGGGATACACCGACCGATTCACGGAGGGTCAATTTGGGGTGAATGGTCAAGGTCATTCGAGCTGACTCAGGGTTATTGAGCCGAAGAGATAATAAATCGACGGCCGCGCGCCCCATGGCCACGGTATCCACGTGCATGGTCGTCAGTCCGGGCAGTGAGTTCGATGCCAGGTAGGTATCGTCGTAGCCGATGATGGAGATATCTTCGGGCACACGTTTGCCCATGCTTTGTACCGCGCGGATGGCCATGCAGCCGACATCATCGTTGATGCAGAATAATGCCGTTACCTGCGGGTTGGCATTGAGCAGGTCGATCGTTTCCTGAAAGCCCTTCGTGTGGTTCAAATTGAAATCGGCCAAATAGGTATCGTTGATGCCGTTTTCTTTCAATGCGCGCAGATAGCCGTTCCGCCGGTCGCGCAGGCTGGGATAACAAACTGCCTCGCTGCCGATTAAGCCGATGTGGCGGTGGCCCTTTTCCAGCAAATATTCGATCGCCTGGTAGGATGCCCGAAAGTTGTCCGAAATGACGGTGTCGTAGCTTTCGCTGGTGGAATAGCCGTCCACCAGTACCACGGGAAATTTTCGCTTGCCCGGCAGAGATTGGATCGGCCCGTCCATGCAAGTGCCCACCAACAGCAAACCATCCACCAGATCGTTGTAAATCAGTTGAGGAATTTCCTGGGGGTAATTGTTCTCGTCCACTGGCAGCGTTGCAAAAAGCAAGTCGATGCCGTTCTTGCGGCAACTATCTTCGATACCCATCATCACTTTGGAATAGAATGGGTTTGCGGTGGGGGGCATTTCCGGGTCGGTCTTCACCACCATACCGATGGTCCCCAGGCGGGTGGATTTGCTGATTACGCTGCCAGACTTGACCGGGTATTCGTATTTTTGAGCGATTTCAAGCACCCGTGAGCGGGTTTCAATCGACACACCCGGTTTATTATTCAAGACAAGCGACACGGTCGAAATGGAAACATTACTTTCACGGGCGATATCGCTGATCTTGGTCTTGTCTTTCATTCAATTCCTCGATATTTACTAAACAATTTAGTCAAATTTTAAATAAAATCAAACTATATTTTAGCATTCTCTTTTTAGTTGTCAAGCAATTCTTTCTGTGCCTTAAATTGCGACTCAAGGGTGAGTTTTGGACCGTTTTTAGTGCAGTTTGGGGGTCTTTTTGAGGGAGCAATTTTCCGAATTACAACAAAAATGCGCCGGTAGAGTGGTTTTCCGGCCTCGTTTTATCCGTTTTTGGCCTTGGGAACGGTTCCAACCGACCCTTCTCTGGTTGGGCGGTCGATCCGCAAATTTTAAGCATTTTGTTGCAAAGCCCTGCAAAAATGGGGGCTATAATGCCGGATTGCGGCATATTGCACTAAAATTTTAGCGGATTGTAAGACTATTTTTTACTAGATAATGAAAATTTGATGAATGCAGTGGAATTCGGCGGCCAATTTGAAATAATTTAATAAATAATATTGACTCTTGAATTAAAATTTTATATAATGATTGAGACGTTGGGAGCGCTTTCAATCCCATATTGGGTTGTCACATTCAATACTATAGCTGTCTTGGGATGGGGATATGTCAGATTTTAACTCTGGAAGACGTGGCAAAACAGGCGGGGGTCTCAAGATCAACAGTTTCTCGGGTAATTAATGATCATCCTAACGTCAGAGATGACGTCCGCAAACGTGTTCTGGGGGTGATTGAAAAAACCGGCTACCATCCCAATGCGGCTGCACGCACTCTGGCATCGCAGCGCACCTGGATGATTGGCCTGGTCGTTCCACGTAGCGTAAACAGCTTTTTTCTGGATCCTTATTTTCCCCGGCTTACCCAGGGCATTGCCCAGGCCTGCAATCAATACGATTACACCCTCAACCTCTTCCTGATTGGCACCAAAGAGGACGAGGAGAAAATTTATCCGCGAATAAGCCGTAAGAGTTTTTTGGATGGCATTATCGTCCAATCCGGCCAGTTCGGTGATCAATTGATCGACCGCCTGGTCCAATCCAACGTGCCGCTGGTCATCGCTGGCCGCCCATTCCACGACGAAGACGTCAGCTACATCGACGTGGACAACGTCAATGCAGCTTATAACGCCGTCAGTCACCTGATCCGCCTGGGCTACAAGCGCATCGGTACGATCACAGGTACCCCGGAAAGTACGGTGAGTATCGACCGGAAGGCCGGCTATATCAAAGCGCTGACCGAGCGCGGCCGCGACGTGGACGAGAAATTAATTATTTGTGGCGATTTTACCGAAACGAGTGGCTATTATTCCATGCAGCAGCTTCTTTCTGCCAAGCCCGACGCGGTTTTTGTGGCCTCGGATTTGATGGCAATTGGAGCGGTACGGGCAATCCATGACGCCGGGCTGCGCATCCCCGACGATGTGGCGATCGTGGGATTTGATGATTTGCCTATGGCAAAGCTGCCAGATCCGCCCCTGACGACCGTGCGCCAGCCGATCTACCAGTTTGGTTTCCAGGCAGTCGAAGTGCTGATCGACCAGATTGTCAACGGTCTCAAGCCGGTCCGGCGCATCATCATGGATACAGAATTAATAATTCGCAATTCTTGCGGAGCATCCCGCAGGAAGTAAGCTTAGCAAATTCGGTGCACGTGTTTTTCGTATAAAGGCGGTTTGAGGGAAGGGAAGCAAAATCGCCGGCCAATCTCAGGAGGTGAAGATAACAAGAGCAACCAATTTGTGACTCACAATGTCTCTTTTCTAAACCGAGTGACTCTTTAGGAGGACGAAAATGCGTAAGGTAGTATTGACTGTCGCAAGTATCGTTATTTTAGCGAGCTTGGCACTAACAAGCTGTAGCCCGGCAGCAACGCCGGCTGCGACTCAGCCCCCGGAAGTGATTCAGCAGACCGTGATCGTCCCGGGCACGCCAGAAACACAAATCGTGACCGCCACCCCGGAAGCCTCAGCAGAAACCTTCCCAAGGGATGAAACCCTTTACACCAGCGGTACACAGTATGGCCCACCTTCCAGTTGGAACCCCTTCAACACCGGTGGTTATGCCATGGGCACCCTGGGCCTGGTCTATGAAACCCTGTTCCTGTATGACCCGATGACCAACGAGTACAAACCCTGGTTGGCCGAAAGCGGCGACTGGACGAGCGATACCGTCTATGAAGTAAAAATTCGCCAGGGCATCAACTGGTCGGATGGCCAGCCCCTCACCGCTGCGGATGTGAAATTCACATTCGAACTTGGCAAAACGAACCCGATCAACATCAGCACAATCTGGGACTTCCTCTCCAGCATCGACCAGGTGGATGATTACACCCTCGACTTCAATTTCACCAAGGCTCTGTACCAACAGTGGGCGAACGTCCTCTACTCAACCCCCGTTGTGCCGCAGCACCTGTGGTCTAGCATGAGCCAGGATGAGATCACCTCTGGCGCCAATGAGAAACCTGTCGGCACCGGCCCGTACCTGTTCAACTCCTACGGCCAGGACCGCATGGTGTGGGTGAAGAACCCCAACTGGTGGGCGATTTCGGCTCTCAATCTGGATCCCAAGCCAAAGTACATCGTCGATGTGGTCAACGGCAGCAACAACGTTGCCCTGGGTATGGTCCTGCAAGGCGGACTTGACCTGAGTAACAACTTCCTGCCCGGCATCGCCACGCTGGTCAACGGTGGTTATGGCGTTCAGACTTACTACTCTCAGCCTCCATATATGCTTTCTGCCAACACGGCCTGGCTGCTCCTGAACCTGACCAAGAAGCCTATGGATGACGTCAACTTCCGCAAGGCAGTTGCCTACGGCATCAACGTTCAGCAGATCGTTGACCAGGACTATGGCAACATCGTAGCTGCCTCCAACCCGACCGGCTTACTGCCCATTTGGGACCAGTATGTGGATCAGGCTGTCGTCAGCAAAGACGGTATCTCATACGATCCGGACAAGGCCAAGCAAATCCTGGCAGCCGCCGGCTACAAAGATATCGATGGCGATGGTTTCGTTGAAGCTCCGGATGGCTCGAAGATTCAATTGAACGTCAATAACCCGGATGGCTGGACAGACTGGATGGAAGCCAACAAGATCATCGTCAGCAGCCTGCAGGCGATCGGCATTGATGCCCAATCCAACTTCCCGGACTATGGCGGCTACATCGATCAGCGCAACAACGCCACCTTCGATATGATGATCGCCAATGACGCGCAGATGAGCAACAGCCCCTGGACGTACTACCATTGGATATTCATGAGCGATCTGGCGAACGTCGCGACCATCCAGAATGGTAACTATGGCCGCTACGACAATCAAAAAGCCTTCGACCTGGTTGATCAGCTCGACCAGACCAAGACTGATGATGTTGCTACGATGAAATCCATCATTTCGCAATTGCAGACGATCCAGATGCAAAACGTACCGTTGATCCCGATGTGGTACAACGGCGCCTGGGCTCAGTACAACAACACCTACTGGACCAACTGGCCGTCTGAGGCAACCGATGCCAACCATTACCTGCCGGTAACCTGGCGTGGTTACTGGAATATGACCGCTATCCTCATGCTGTGTGATTTACAGCCTGCCGCGGCCGCTCAGTAGCATCTTTCTCCGAACCGCCCCTCTCGTTGCTTGCAATGGGAGGGGCGGGATTGAACATCCTCCCTTCACTACCGCCTATTTTTTTTATTTACTTTTGGAGAAACAAGGACGCAGAAGGGGACTGCGCCGGATGGTAGGCTTATTTCTCCGCGATTTTGTAATTGGTGCTGAGTAGTAAATTGTTTTTAAGGAAGAAGGAGCTCGCGTGAACCGATACATCAGGAGAAAGATCCTCATCTACCTCTTAACATTCTTCCTGGCGGTGACCATCGATTGGATGATCCCGCGCTTCATGCCCGGTGATCCCGTCCAAATTCTTTTGTCACGCTATAGTTTACGGGCAAATGCCGCCCAGGCCATGACCGGTTATTTCACCAAAGCTTTTGGCCTGGATTTACCGATTTGGAAACAATATCTAAACTTTTGGGTGGCTCTTTTCCATGGTGACCTGGGAACGAGCGTATTTGTTTATCCGACACCCGTGATCACGGTCATTAAAAGAGCCGTACCCTACGACCTCTTTCTGCTGCTCCCGGCTATCCTGTTAAGCTGGTTTGCCGGTAATAATTTCGGAGCGATCGCAGCTCGCACCAAACGGCTGGACAACACGATTTCACCTATTGGCTATATCCTCACCGCTACGCCGTATATGTGGCTGGGAATTTTGCTGGGATGGGTGTTTGGAATCGTCCTTCATATCTTTCCAATTTCAGGAGCGTATAGCTTTTCGATGAGGCCCACTTTGTCCTGGGCTTTTATCGGCAGCTTATTGCAACACTGGTTTTTACCATTTGCCTCGCTCTTCATGGTGCAATTCGGCGGTTGGGCGATCGGCATGCGTAACATGATTATCTACGAACTCGAAGCCGACTATTCACACTATCTCGAAGCGCTGGGGGCGCCAAAAAAACTGGTCCGGCGGTATGCATTTAGGAATGCCGTCCTGCCCCAATTAACTGGCCTGGCACTGCAACTGGGTGTCATTATTGCCGGAGCGCTGGCCACCGAGATCGTGTTTTCTTACCCGGGCATCGGTTACCTGATTCTGGAAGCCATCCAAAACCAGGATTACTTCCTGCTGCAAGGATGTTTCTTGTTCATTATTATCGGGGTGTTGCTGGCTAATTTCGCCATCGATATCGTTTATGTCCTGGTGGATCCGCGCACCCGGATGGGAATGCTAGGTAAATCAGCATGAAGGCGACGAAAAAGAAGAACGAGTTCCTCTATTTTGCATGGCGAAACACCAAACTGCGGATTGGCCTGTTTGTGGTGCTGTTCTTCGTCATTTTAGCAATCGTCGGCCCAATGTTCGTTACACACAAGCCAGATGAATTCGTTTCTCAGGGCGCCTTACCGCCTTCATCCAAGTTCCTGTTGGGGACGACCACCCTGGGGCAGGATGTATTGACCCAATTCCTGCTAGGCCTTAAGGCAACCTTCCTGGTCGGTATTGTGGGTGGCGGCCTGGGTACACTCTTAGGCGTGGTAATTGGCTTTACGGCGGGCTATCGCGGTGGTTTTGTGGACGAAGTGCTCAATGTTTTGACCAATATCGTCCTGGTCATCCCCACCCTGGCTATTTTGCTTATCATTGCTGCTTACCTGAAGGTTCGCGGTGTGATGGTTGAGAGTCTCTTTATCGGCTTTACCTCCTGGCCCTGGGCGGCCAGGGCCATCCGTGCGCAGACCTTCTCGCTGCGCAACCGCGATTTTGTGGATCTTTCACGGATGAGCGGGATGCGTTCGGGGAATATTATCTTCACCGAAATTGCCCCGAACATGATGTCTTATCTATTCATGACCTTCATCTTGCAATTCGGCGGCGCGGTTCTCACGGCTGCGACCCTGGATTTCATCGGGTTAGGCCCGACGAACGCCATTTCGCTGGGTTTGATGATGAATAATGCGGTCCTTTGGGGAGCACTTCTCCTGGGTGTGTGGTGGTGGTTTGTACCACCAGGATTGGCCATCACGGCAATCGTCGGCGGGCTTTATATCATGAACGTCGGCCTGGACGAAGTTTTCAATCCCAAACTCAGGGAGATGTAACGGATGAGCTTACAAGTAGATAAACTCACAGTCTATTACCAGAACTCTCCATGGAGATGTCCATGCCCTGGAAAGCGCTACCTTTAAAATAGCCGATGGTGAGATCATGGGCCTGGCGGGAGAATCTGGCTGCGGAAAGACCACCCTGGGTCACAGCCTGATCCGGCTCAACCCACCGATGAAATATGTGGGTGGCCAGGTTACTCTGGATGGCGACAATTTACCGATCCACGATTCCGAGATGATGGATAGTTTCAGGTTCGAGCGGGTTTCGATCATTCCACAATACGCGATGAACGCGATGAACCCGACCCGCAAAATTGGCCGAATGACCGCGGATTTGCTGGCATCCCGGAAGGTAAGTTACCATGAAATGCTGCCCGAGCTGGAACGGCGCCTGGAGCTGGTAAATCTACCTACCAGTGTGCTGAACATGTTCCCGATCGAACTCTCGGGTGGGATGAAACAGCGCATGGTGATGGTGCTCTCGACCCTGTTGAACCCTTCACTGCTGATTGCGGATGAAATCACCTCGGCGCTGGACGTTTCCAGCCAGAAGGCAGTGGCCGAGATGCTGGTCGAGTTCCGTGACCGCAAATTCGTCAAAAGTGTGATCGTCATCACTCACGATATTTCCATCCTGTATCAGATCGCAGACAGTATTATGGTCATGTATGCCGGGGAATTAGCCGAAAAAGCCTCGACCAAGGCGATCATCCAAAACCCGCGTCACCCTTACACCAAACTGCTGATTTCATCACTGCCCAAGGTAGGCGTGAAATTCTCCGAAAAGCGCTTGATGGGAATTCCCGGTCGACCGCCAATGCTGCTCGACCCACCGGTCGGTTGTCGTTTCAGGGACCGTTGCCCGGTTGCGTTCGAAAAGTGTATCGAAAAACCGCCGTTCATCGAAGTCGAGCCGGGCCATTCGGTGGCCTGCTGGAGGGAGACCGGTACGAATGCTTAAGCTTGATAATATTTCAAAGATTTATCGGATTGGAGCCTTTGGCGGCAAAGAACTGCGCGCGGTCAATAACGTCAGTTTCGACCTGCGAGACGGCGAAGTGGTTTCGCTGATCGGCGAAAGCGGCAGCGGTAAGAGTACGATCGGCAAGATGATCCTGCGCTTGATCTCGATCAGCTCGGGCAAAATCCTGCATGATGACGTGGACATCACCACTTTAAAAGGCCCGAAATTAAAAGAATATTACCGTACCGTCCAGGGCGTGTTTCAAGACCCGTTCAGCTCGTATAATCCAATCTTCAAAGCGGACCGGGTGTTTAAGATCATTCACGATGAGTTCTTCCCACACATTGCCGGGTCGGAATGGACCGGCCGGGTGGAGGCTTCGCTCAAGGGAGTGGGCTTGAACCCCGAGCAAGTGCTCGACAAATTCCCGCACCAGTTGAGCGGCGGCCAGCTCCAGCGTTTCCTGATCGCCCGGGCGCTTTTGTTGAACACTCGCTTCCTGGTAGCGGATGAGATTATCAGCATGTTGGACGCTTCCACGCGGATCGACGTACTCAACCTGCTGGCCGACCTAAAATCGCAGGGGTTATCCATTTTATTCATCACCCATGACCTGTCGCTGGGCTATTACATCAGTGAACGGGCCGTTATCCTCTACCGGGGGCAGGTAGTGGAAATGGGTTTGACCGAAAAGATCTACAACAACCCGCAGCATAGCTACACGCGTATGCTGATGGCTTCAATTCCCCGGCTGGATAAGAAGTGGGAAGAACCCGGCAAGGAATACAAGACCGAAACGGTCGTTCCGGCCGGAACGCAGAGTCAGGACGAAAGTTACAGTGGATTGGTCGCGGTGGAACCTGATCATTACGTTGCAATCGAATAATCTAAAAGGCAACTACTCTGTTACCGCAAAATTTCCGTACCAGCCTGAGTAGGTACTCAGAATGGAAGTTTCACCAGGGTGGAAGCGGCCGAAAAAAAAATCACCCCCCGGTCTTGACCGGGGGGTGATTTTTGGTTCAGCGGCTAAATTAGCTGACCACGGTGACGTTGCTGGCCTGGGGGCCCTTGGCGCCTTTTTCTACCGTGAACTCAACTTTTTGGCCTTCTTCAAGAGTGCGATACCCATCGCTCTGAATGGCGGAAAAATGAACGAAGACGTCGTCTCCACCATCGCGAGCAATGAAACCATAACCCTTGCTGCCATTGAACCATTTGACCGTACCGATGATACGTTCAGACATTGTGATTTGCCTCCTTGTGGCAAGTAAAAAAAGAAAAAGGATTTGTCAGGAACTCGGTTTGTTTCATCGGAACGGGTAGAACAAAAAAACCCATGGATATAACCATGAGTTGCTCGTCACTTCCAACGTAAACTACTGGTATCCTGCATGAAAATAATACTATATTGTACCCGATAAGTCAAGCACCACTTTATGTGGGTAAATTTAGTCTTAATCGGCAGTATGTTCTTTTTGGTGTAGGATTTCCCGCACCAAAAAGAACATACTGCCTTGATTTTTAAAGTGCGAAGGAAAAGTCACTCTCAAAAAATATTGACATTTAATGCGCTGTTTGTTATAGTTAAGCATAAATTTAGACAAATCTAAAATAAATATTAGCTGAGGCTATTTCGTTTATCGAAAATTGTCAATCGCAAACCGATTTATTGCGAGGGACACCCTCGCGAGGCATTCATAAGAGGTGATTTATGGAAGGATCAATCAAGCCCGAAGCCGCAATGGGCGAAGAGGAACCGGTCGAAGCTGAAATTGGCTCGGCGGATGTGGGCACCGTCAATGCGGCCCAGGAAGTTTTGGAAGGCACCAGTAAGAAAAACATTTTCTTGCGCCTGCTGCCCTTTATGGGACCGGCTTTTATTGCCTCGGTTGCTTACGTGGACCCGGGTAATTATGCCACCAATATCCAGGCCGGCGCTCAATATGGCTATATGCTTTTGTGGGTGGTGTTCGCCAGCAATATCATGGCCATGCTGATCCAGTCGCTGGCGGCTAAATTGGGGATTGCGACCGGCAAGAACCTGGCCGAGACCATGCGCGACCACTATCCGTATTGGGCCGGATTTACTATGTGGATCGTCATGGAGCTGGTGGCCATGGCTACCGATCTGGCCGAATTTTTGGGAGCTGCACTGGGCATCTACCTGCTGTTCCCCAACTTGTTTAATAATCTGGGAGCAACGATTGGGATTCCGGAATTGTTGATCCCGGCGGTTTTGATGGGGTTCTTGACCCTGGTCGTTCTGCTGCTGGAGCATGGCGGTTTCCGCCCGCTGGAAGCACTGATCACTGCCCTGATTGGGGTGATCGCGGTCTCGTACATCATCGAAACTATTCTGGACAAACCGGATTGGGGTTCGCTGGCTTATCATGCCGTGGTACCGTCTTTTAGCGGCACCGAGAGCATACTGCTGGCAGCCGGCATTCTAGGGGCGACGGTAATGCCTCACGCGATTTTCTTGCATTCGGGTCTTACTCAGCGGCGCATCGTCACCCACGACCCCAAGAAATTACGCCGGCTGTTTCACTTCGAATTGGTCGATGTGATTATCGCCATGAGCATTGCCGGCCTGGTCAATGCAGCCATGCTGGTCATGGCGGCCTCGACTTTTCATACGAACAACCTGACTAACGTGGGAACGATCGAAGAGGCTTACCGCACGCTGACGCCTTTATTGGGCGGCGCAGCCAGCCTGGTATTTGGCATCTCACTGGTCGCTTCGGGCCATTCCTCTTCGACCGTGGGCACGATGGCCGGCCAGATTATCATGCAGGGTTTCCTGCATCGCCACATCCCGATGTGGATCCGCCGGCTGATGACCATGCTGCCTTCCTTTATCGTCATTGCCATGAGGCTTGACCCGACCCGCACGCTGGTCCTCAGCCAGGTGATCCTCAGTTTTGGACTGCCGTTCGCAATCATTCCGCTGGTAGTATATACTTCTCGAAAAGAAATTATGGGTTCTTTGGTGAACCACAAGCTGACCACCATTGCCGCCAGCGTAGTATCTGCGCTGATCGTCGCGTTGAATCTCTTCTTGTTGTATCAATTGGTTTTCATCGGAGGGTAATCATGATCAATAACATTCTCGTCCCATTGGATGGATCATCCCTGGCAGAAGCGGCACTGCCCGGCGCGATCTGGTTCAGCCGGCTCTATTCGGCCGGGGTGACCTTGCTGCACGTGATCGAACATAATGCGCCGGCGACTGTTCATGGCGAGCGCCACCTGACCAACGAAGCCGATGCCATGGCTTATCTACAGGCGATTGCCCGGCGCTTCCCGGAAGGCACCCGGGTCGAGTATCACGTCCACCGCGAAGAGGTGAGCGATGTGGCCCGCAGTCTGGCTTCGCATGCCGGAGAATTGGACCAGGACCTGATCGTGATGTGTTCGCATGGGCGCAGCGGCCTGCGCCAGTGGATGGTGGGCACGATTGCCCAGCAGGTGATCGGTCTGGGAAAGACGCCGGTGCTGCTGGTGCATCCGCAGCGTGACCAAAATGCCCTCTTTGCCAACGTCGATAAACTGCTGGTGGCCCTGGACGGTGACCCCGAACACACTTGCGGGTCCATCTTGGCCGGCGATATCGCGGAACGGTCGGGGGCCAGCCTGGTGCTGCTAAACGTAGTCCCCAAGTTGGGCAGCCTGAAGGGCCAGGAGGCTGCCGTGAGCAAGTTCCAACCGGCCACCACGGTGGCTTTGTTGGATATCGAAGAAGAAGAGGTCATTCGCATGTTGGACGAGCGGGCCAGGGAATGGCAGGACAAGGGCGTTAAGGTGGCCAAACTTGTCCGGCGCGGCGACCCGGCCGAGTTGATCGGTAAAACGGGTGAGGAAGAGGACGTCAATATGATCGTGATGACGACCCATGGCAAACGCGGCATGGATGCTTTTTGGGCCGGCAGCGTTGCCCCGCGGGTGCCCGGCCTGACCGATCTGCCCTTACTGTTGGTACCCACCTGTGCCAGCCTTAAAGAAGAGTAGACCTGTTCCATTATAAGTAGCGGTATAGGAATAGCGATGCCCCGAACGAAAGCCGACCTGAGCAATTCGATTCAGGACTATTTGAAAGCCATTTACCGCCTCACCGCCAATCACGAGGCAGCCACGACCAATCTGATCGCCGACCAGATTGGGATCAGCGCTGCCTCGGTCACGGTGATGGTGCAGCGCCTGGCCAGGTTGGAGCCGCCTCTGGTGGTCTATCATAAATACCAGGGGGTATTTTTGACGCCGGCCGGAAATACGGAAGCGCTGCGGGTGATCCGGCGGCATCGCTTGATTGAATTATTTTTGGTGGAGAAGTTGGGGTATGCCTGGGATGAGGTCCACGCTGAAGCAGAGCAGTTAGAGCACGGCGCATCAGAAAAGTTCATCGACCGCCTGGCCGAATTACTGGGAAACCCATCCTACGATCCGCATGGCGACCCGATTCCGGATCATGAATTGAACATGCCGGTTCCAAACACGGTTTCCCTGGCCGCCATCCCCATTGGCAACCTGGTGATCATCCGCCAGATCGAATTGAGCGACTCCAGCCTGCTGACCTACCTGAAAAACCTGAGTATCCACCCGGGCGCCAGGCTCGAAGTGCTGAACCGGGTATCTTTCGACCGTACCATGCAGGTGCGCCTGACCGAGACCAATCAAGAGACGGTTTTTGGGCCAGAAATTACCGAAAAGATAAAAGTGGAAAAACCATAATTCCGGTGGTTTGCCGGGAACGCTTAGGCTGCGAAAACAGACCGGTTAACAATTTTCTGCCTTGCAGTGGGGAAAGTAGATCGACTGATCCTTGGGTGACATTAATCACGTTCGTTCCTTGAATTCGATCAAAAAGCTAGTTTTATGTATATAATAAATTTCGTAAAAAGTTGAAATTGGGATAAGTATTGTCGTGATTCCTCTTTACGAAGCTGTCCCATACCAATCAGATTGCGTCATTTTTCTTGGTTCTTCCCGTCTGCCCATAATTTTTATATGCATCGCGAAAGCCCCGCCGGATGGGCTGTAAACCCGCGGAGTTCATACGTAAGGGTGAACGATTTCGATAAGCTGCCTTGAAATGGATATTTGTTTTCAGGCCTGGCCGATCTCCTGAGTTCCCTTGAAGATACGACCGTTTATTGAGCAGAAGGAAGCGTCCTTTTCTTGCCAAATACATCAGCGAAAAATAAAGTTTCCCTTTTCAAGACCAGAAAAAATCCACGCGAAACCAACGTTGAGGATGCTACATTAAAGGGTGACGAATGGTTGAAATCGAGCTTAGAGAAGATGTTCAAGCAGAGCTGCACCAGGCCGGGTTTAGTGGTCATCCTGAAGAATTGATCCGGCTGCTCCAATATTACCAGCACAAATTTGGGTATATCTCAGAAGAATGTGTTCAGCAGGTCGCAAATTTTCTTAATTTATCCGAGAGCCAGGTATTTGGAGTCGTATCGTTTTATTCGCAGTTCCGCCTGACCAAACCCGGCCGGAACACCATCCGGGTTTGCCAGGGAACGGCCTGCCATGTTCAGGGAGGCGCGCAGATTTCGCGAGAAGTCCGCAAGAAGCTCGGTGTTCGTCCCGGCGAGACTACCCCGGATAACGAGTATGAATACGAAGAGGTCGCTTGCCTGGGCTGCTGCGCTCAGGCGGCGGTGGTGGAATATAACGGCAAAATTTACGCCAAAATGACCCCGGCCAGGCTGGATGAGGTATTGAATAATGAACGCGACGTTTGAGACGCTGCGCTCACAAGCCAAATCTCGCTGGGCGGACCTTGTTGAAGGTGACCTGCCGGTGATCTACCTGGGGGCGGCCTCGTGTGGACTGGCTGCCGGCGCGCAGGAAGTGCTGCAGGCGGTCCAGGAGACCCTGGCGGAAAATAATTTACAGGCCCGCGTCGTCACGGTGGGCTGTATTGGTCCGTGTTACCTCGAGCCGCTCCTGGACGTTGCCCGGCCGGGCAAACCCAGGGTCAGTTATGCCAGAGTGACCCCTGAAAAAGCGCGCAAGATCGTGCTGGCCAACCTGGTGGAGGGCGATTTGCTGCCCAAACAAGCGGCCGGCCATTTCGGCGATGAGGCTTTCACTGCCGAAAGCGGCATCCAGCGCTTTTTCGACCAGCCCATGCTCAAACCCCAGGTGCGGGTGATCCTGCGCAACTGCGGCCTGATCGACCCGGAAGAAATCGACCATTATCTGGCTCAAGACGGTTACCTGGGCTTTGCCAAAGCGTTGGAGATGACACCCGAAGCGGTGATCGATGTTTTGAAAGGATCCGAGCTGCGTGGGCGCGGCGGAGCAGGCTTTCCGACGTATCGCAAGTGGGAAGCCTGTCGCAAGTCCGGCGGATCGCCGAAATACGTGATTTGCAACGCCGACGAAGGCGACCCGGGCGCGTTCATGAACCGGGCTTTGATCGAGAGCGACCCGCATGCGGTGCTGGAAGGGATCTTGATCGGCGGTTACGCCATCGGCGCGACCAACGGTTATATTTACGTGCGGGCCGAGTATCCGTTGGCGGTGACCCGCCTGAAAAACGCTGTGGCCCAGATGCGCGCCTACGGACTGCTGGGCAAAAATATCCTCGGCTCCGGTTTCGACTTCGAGATCGAGATCAAGGAAGGCGCCGGAGCTTTCGTGTGCGGCGAGGAGACCGCTTTGATCGCCTCGTTGGAAGGCCAGCGCGGGATGCCCCGTCCACGCCCGCCCTATCCGGCGGTGAAAGGCTTCCGCGGCAAGCCCACCCTGATCAACAATACCGAGACCTTCGGCACAGTGCCTAATATTCTGCGTAACGGCGGCGAGTGGTTCCACCAGTTCGGCGTGGCCGGCAACAGCGGCACCAAGACCTTTTCGCTGGTCGGCAAGGTGCGCCGCACCGGGCTGATCGAGGTACCGCTGGGAATGAGCCTGCGCCAGATCGTCTATGACATCGGCGGCGGCACGCGCAAGACTTTCAAGGCTGTACAGACGGGCGGCCCGCTAGGGGGCTGCCTGGCGGAGGAGCACCTGGATACACCGGTCGATTACGAGTTTCTTAAGGCTAACGGCTCGATTATGGGCTCGGGCGGGCTGATCGTGATGGACGAGACCACCTGCATGGTCGATGTGGCCCGCTACTTCCTTTCGTTTTCCGCCCGTGAATCGTGCGGCAATTGCACACCTTGCCGGGTAGGCACCCGCGTGCTGCAGGACACCCTCGAAAAGATCTCCCGTGGGGATGGCGAGCCGGGCGACCTGGAGATTTTACAGCGCACCTCCGCCACGATGGTGAAGACCGCGCTGTGCGGGTTGGGCCAGGCGGCCTCGAACCCGGTCACCAGCACCCTGCGCAATTTCTTGCCCGAATACCAGGCTCACATCCAGGATCAGTATTGCCCGTCTGGGGTGTGCGGCGACCTGTACGAATACCATATTATCGCTGAGCGCTGTACCGGCTGCGGCCTGTGCCTGCCGGTCTGCCCGAGCGGGGCGATCCAAGGGGAGCCGCGCCAGCCGTTCAGCCTGGACGCCAGCCTGTGCACGCACTGCCAGTCGTGTGTGAACGCCTGCAACCGCGGCGCGATCTTGAGCTTCCCGGTTTCGACCCATGGGCCGGCCGAATGCCTGGTCGAGGTGGGCGAATGAGCTTACGAATAACCATCAACGACCGGCCAATGGAAGTTGAAGCGGGGCTCACGATACTGGATGCAGCCCGGCTGAATGGGATCGAAATCCCTACCCTGTGCCATTATCCCGGCTTGCCCTCGCATGGCAGTTGCCGGTTGTGTATCGTCGAGATCCAGGGACGCGCCAATACCCCGACCGCCTGTACCACCCCGGTCGAGGAAGGGATGGTGGTGCAGACTCATACGCCCAAGGTCCAGGAGCTGCGCTGCGAATTACTGCAAATGCTGCTCGCCGAGCACCCTTCGGCCTGTTTGCAGTGCCCTGAGAACAGCAACTGTGAAGAATGTATGCTGACCTTACGCAAAGCCGAGATGACCGTCGGCTGCCGCTCGTGCCCCGAGGACGGCCAGTGTGAATTTCAGGCGCTGGTGCGCCAGGTAGGTGTGACCCAGGCGGACTATCCCATGCGCTACCGCATGCTGCCGGTCGAGAAAAATGATCCTTTCTTCGACCGGGATTACAACCTGTGTGTATTGTGCGGGCGCTGCGTGCGCATGTGCGAAGAATTGCATTTCACGCCCACGCTGACCTTTACTCAACGTGGAGCCGAGGCGGTAGTCGGCACGGCCTTTGGACGCTCACACCTGCAATCGAATTGTAGTTTCTGCGGCGCCTGCCTGGAGGTTTGCCCGACCGGCACGTTGAGCGAAAAGACGCGCAAATGGGAAGGCCGCGCCGACGCCCAAACGACCAGTACCTGTCCCCTGTGCGGCCTGGGCTGTTCGTTGACCGTGGAAAGCCGCAACGGCCGGGTATTAGGCTGCCGGCCCGATGCGGATGCCGGAAGCGATACCCTGTGTGTCATGGGCCGCTTTGGCGTTCCCGAACTGGTTAACCGGCCGGAGCGATTGAAACAGCCGCTCAGATACAGCAGTGGCATCCAGATCAAGTTAGGCTGGGAGGACGCCGTACAGGAAGCCGCCGCAAAGCTGGCGGCCTGCCCGCCCGATAAGTTCCAACTACTCATCTCGGCCGACACCAGCAGCGAAGATTTATTTATCGCCCAGAAATTTACCCGCCAGGTGATGGGCTCGGGCAATATCCGCGTGCCTGAGCTGGAAATATCCGCCAGCGCGGCCCGGCTGATCAGCGTTTCCGCGCCGCTGGCGGCCTTGCAAGATGCGCAGGCAGTTTTATGCCTGGGCTTGAATGACCCTTACGCTTATTCGGTCGTTGAAACGGCTGTGAAACGGGCTGCCCGTGATGGCGCCCGGATCATCGCCATGGATTCTCGTCCGGAGGGCGTGAACCGGGGGGCAGAGATTTGCCTGACGGCGGGACCGGGTGAGGAACAGGTTGAACTGGAGACCCTGCTGGCTGCGCTCGAGCGGCCGGGTAAAGGTGACCCTGCGGACGAAATCAGCCAGGCGGCCGGCCTGTTGATGGCGGCGCCTCAGGCGGTGATCCTGGTCGGAGCGGAATGGCTGATCCATCCCGGCACGCCCGGGCTGCTGGAGGTTGTGGTGCGCCTGGCCGAACGGCTGGAGGCGCAAGTCGTCTGCCTGACAGCGCATGCCAACCTGCCGGGGGCATTATGGTTAGGACTTTCTGGCCAGCCGGAACGGGCCGCTGCGTTGGCGGAGGCTGACCCGCAGGTGATGTACCTGATCGGCGCGAGTTTACCGGAGGGTATCGACCGTCCGGATTACGTGATTTACCAGAACAGTTACCCGGCTCAGCCCGGCGAGGTTGCCGACCTGGTCCTTCCGGCGGCGGCGTTTACCGAAACGGACGGAACGACCATCGACCAGGGCGGTATCGTCCGGGCAATGAACCGAGCTGTCATGCCGCGCGGTGAGGCGCTGCCTTCCTGGCAGATCCTGTGCCGCATTGCCCAGGAAATGGGTTTCGAAGGCTTCGACTATCCAGGCGTGGCAGAGATCCAGGCTGAAATTGAGCGTCTCCTGCCGGGCTTCGCGATCGGCCGGCCAATCGACCGCTCACATGGATTGCCCGGTGCCGGTTTTGGCGACGCTGGGTCGACAGCCGCAAACGTCCATGAATATAACGGCTTTCCCCTGGCTGCCTGGGTGGAAGGTTTACGCTGGCTATACCCGGATTGGCAGGATTGACCATGTTCGAGATTATCCGTACGCAAATGATTGCCCCTAACCTGCACCAGGTCGAAATCCACGCCCCGGAAGTGGCCAACTCGGTCCAGCCGGGCCAGTTTGCCATCCTGCGGGTTGAGGAAGAAGGCGAACGTATCCCCTTGACGATCTCCGATTGGGACGCCGCGGCCGGCACGGTCACCCTGGTCTTTTTGGCCATCGGGTACACCACTCAAAAGCTGGCCTCCCTGGCGCCCGGCAGTTCGATCCCCACCCTGGTGGGTCCGTTGGGCAACCCGATGGAAATCGGTAATTTTGGCCACGTGGTGCTGGTGGGAGGCTGCTACGGCATCGCCAGCATTTATCCCGTGGCCCGGGCGTTGAAAACCCAGGGTAACCGGGTCAGTGTTGTGATCGAAGGGCGCAGCCGCTACCTGCTCTACTGGCAGGACAAGCTAAAAAAGGTCGCCGACCAACTGGTGGAAATCACCCGGGATGGCTCCAAGGGCCTGCGCGGGCACATCAACACGCTGCCCGCCATCCTGGAACACTTGCCCTGGCCGGCCGACCGGGTGATCCTCAACGGCTGCAATTACCTGATGCAGCGCGGATCGGAAGAAACCCGCCCGCTGAAGATCAAGACCCTGGTCAGCCTGAACACCTTGATGATCGACGGCACGGGCATGTGCGGCGTCTGCCGGGTGATGATCGGCGACTCAACCAAATTTGCCTGTGTGGACGGCCCCCATTTCGACGGGCACATGGTCAACTGGGACGAACTGGTCCAGCGCCGCAAAGCCTACCTGGCCGAAGAGAGCCAGCCTTACCGCTCCAGCCGGCCGCAATGACGCGCACATCGCGTTTTCAGGAAAACCCCTTATGAGTGAAAACGGACCCAAAAAATTGGACTTGAACCGCCGGGAAATGCCCAAGCAGGCGCCCGAAGTGCGCAACCAGAACTTCGAAGAGGTGGCCCTGGGCTACACCGCTGAGCTGGCCATGGAAGAGGCCCGGCGCTGTATCCAGTGCAAGAAACCTTTCTGCATTCCAAACTGCCCGGTCCAGGTTCCGATCCCCGAATTTATCCAGGCTATCGCGGAAGGCGATTTCGCCCGCGGTGTGCAAATCCTCAAGACCAAGAACACCCTGCCTTCGGTCTGCGGACGGGTTTGCCCGCAGGAAGAGCAATGCGAAAAGAACTGCGCCCTGGTGCGGCGGGGTGGACAGATCGCCATCGGGCGGCTGGAACGCTTCCTGGGAGATTGGTCAAGGACCCAGGAAGCAGCGAGTCCCTCTGCGGTAACCGTTCCGACCGGCAAAAAAGTGGCCATCGTCGGCGGGGGGCCGGCCGGCTTGACCGTCGCGGCTGACCTGGTACGCTACGGTCACCGGGTTGTGATTTTCGAAGCCCTGCACAAGATGGGCGGGGTGCTGTCCTACGGCATCCCGGAGTTTCGCCTGCCCAAGCGCATTGTGGATGCCGAGATCGATTCGCTGCGGGGGCTGGGCGTCGAGATGGTCACCGATACGGTAATCGGCAAGACCCGCTCGATGGAGAGCCTGCTCGAGGAATATGACGCGGTCTTTGTCGGCAGTGGGGCCGGGCTGCCCTGGTTCCTGGAAATGCCGGGCAATAACCTGAATGGGGTTTATTCGGCCAACGAGTACCTGACCCGCATCAACCTGATGAAGGGCTATCGCTATCCCAATTCCGCTACGCCGATCAAAGAGCACCAGCGGGTGGCGGTGCTGGGCGGCGGGAACGTGGCCATGGACTGCGCTCGCACGGCTTTGCGCCTGGGGGCTCAGGCCACCATTCTGTACCGGCGGTCACGCGCCGAGTTACCGGCCCGATTAGAAGAGGTCGAGAACGCGGAAGAGGAAGGGGTCAAGTTCGAGTTCCTGACCCTACCGGTAAAAACATTGGCGAACGAAAACAACTGGGTCTCTGGCCTGGAGTGCATTCGCATGGAACTGGGCCAACCGGATGAATCTGGCCGGCGCCGGCCGGTAGCAGTAGAAGGCTCCAACTTTTTCCAGTCGTTCGACTGTGTGATCCATGCGGTAGGTAACAGCCCCAACCCCTTGATCCCAGCTACCACCAGCGGCCTGCTGATCGGACGCAAGGGCAACGTGGTGGTCGCTGAGGAAAGCGGGAAAACATCGCGCGCAAAGGTGTGGGCCGGCGGCGATATTGCTACCGGGGCAGCGACCGTCATCCTGGCCATGGGCGCTGGCCGCAAGGCCGCTGATTCGATCCACCAGTACTTGAGTAATCCCGCCGGCGAATGGGATGGGCCGCAAGCGGGTTGAAACTTTTTAATTACTGCTCGGGCTATTTCCGAAAGTAGAGGAGTTTTTATTGTTTTTCGCGTGCAGCGCACGAGAAAAACAATAAAAACTCCTCTATATTTTGCGGGATCTGATTAGTTTAATGGCAATGCTTTCCCGAAATTATATGTTCGCGTGGGCTTTAAACCAAGCGAACATTTTAATTTCGGGATTCTTACCCATCCGGCGAAACGTTTTTTATTCAGCCGTTGCCGGCCGGCCGTGGCGTGCTCCCGGACCCAAATAGACCCATTCGCGAATGCGCCGGCTGAGTTGTTTTGCGCCAAGGGCGCCGGCCAGTCCGGCCACGATTTCGGTGAGCCAGAAGACGGGCAGGGTACCTACCCCGCGCAGAACGACGTCGATGGAGTTGGCCCGGTCAGAGAGTAAGTCTTCGATGGCGCGGGTGACGAACGGGTTAGGCGCGCCCAGGAAAAGGCATAATCCCTCGGCGTGGTAGAAGAAATGGGCGGCCAGCAGCCCGCTTAAATGATCCAGACCGATACGGCGGAAAACGGCCTGCGAATAGCTCTCCGGGTGTCCGTTCAAGATGGCTTCGGCGGCCAGGCGGCCGCTTTTGATCGCCAGGCGGATGCCCTCACCGGAAAGCGGGTCGGCCAGGCCGGCAGCGTCGCCAACCAGCAGGGTGCGCGCAGTGCTGATCGGCTGGCGGTGGGTGTAAATCGGGATGGGGTGGCCGTGCAGAGGCACGTCTTCCAGCGAGATCTGGTAGCGCTGCATAACCTTTTTTAGCGTGGCCTGCAGCTCGCCCCGGCGGGGGTGCAGGGCAGCGATGCCGACCGAGAGGTGGCCGGCTTTGGGGAAGATCCACAGGTAGCCCTGGCAGATTTCGCCGAAGATGAAGACCGGCCGGTCGCAGAAGCGCTTCATCACCTGTGCGGGCGCCGGGGCTTCGGCTTCGATGGCCGCTGCCAGGGTCCGCTTCGGCCGCAGGCCCAGGGCATGCGCTACTGTCGAATTAGCTCCGTCCGCCCCGATCAGGTAGCGCCCGCTGAACTGGCGTCCGTCGGCGGTGGTCACGTTTACGGAGTCACTCGTTTCGGCAATACTGCGTATAGCCAGGTTGTCGATGATTTCAGCGCGGCAGTGCTCCAGGAGGAATTGGTCGAACTTGTCGCGCATGACCATGCCGACTACACCCGGCCGGGCCGGGATGGTGATGATCTTGCTGCCGCGCGCATAGCAAAAGGCGTTTACGGTGCTGTTCAGGACCGGCTCGAACGAGAAGGGAAACTGGTGTTGCAGGAACTCGATCGACAGGCCGCCACCGCAAGTCTTGTAGCGCGGCAGGCTCTCTTTTTCCAGCACCAGCACCCGCAGGCCGCCTTCTCCCAGGAAGTAAGCGGCGCTGGCCCCGGCCGGTCCGGAACCAGCTACGATTACATCGTAAACTTCACTCGGCATGGCTCCAAGTTTACGTCCTTTCAGGGGAAAAGTAAATGTAGCCTGGCTCAGGGGCAGGCACAGGTTTCAACTGACTGCTTTCTTTACCAGCGCGGCGATCTTTTCCTCTTCAGCAGGGCTCAAATCCTTTAGCGCAAAGGATGTGGGCCACATGACACCTTCATCGAGGTTGGCACCGTCATTGAAGCCCAAAGTCGAATATCTTGCTTTAAACTTTTGCGAAGTTTGAAAGAAACAAATGATCCTCCCTTCGCTATTGGCGTAGGCAGGCATCCCATACCAGGTTCTCGAAGAGAGGGAAGGCGCATTGGCTTTGATGATGGCATGGATGCGTTCTGCCATGCCGCGATCCGGTTGCACCATCTCGGCGATCGCCTCGAGCACGGCTTTTTCTCCTTCTTCTTTCTCCTGGGTGGCTTTGAGCTCTTTGATGCGAGCTTTCATCGCGGCTTTTTCCTCGGCGGTGAATCCTTCGGTTGTCTTACTGGAAGTGCTCTTTTGGGCCATGAAAACCTCCTTTTTGATCTCGTTAGGATTTTCAGGTTCTCCCGTTTTGAACGAGAAAATACTCCAGATTTTGGATGTGTGGGCGGGTTTTACCCGCCCACACATCCAAAATCTGGGAATACCACCCGCTAAAAACGAAATAGCCGACTTTCTTTATCTATTTTATCTTAACGTCGGATGAGATGGGATTAAAATGACAGAAATTGATCGGAAATGGTGGAACATACCCAATAAATTGCAACTGCTTAACCTATAGGGTAAGAAAACGGAATTTCAGGTGTTTGCGCGGGTGAAACCCGCGCAAACACCTGAAATTCGGGGACTTTCTGGCCTGAGCTTGGAGGATTGCAGAAATTCCAGAATTACAGCGCAAGAATAAGATGGTCAGCATTCTCAAGGTTCGTTATTATGGAACCAATCCAATCACAGCCTTCTGGACTCAAATTGAGCCGATCCCTTAATGTTTATGATCGGTCAAGAAATGGTAAGATGAAACGGCAGGTACAAAATGATATATGAGACGAAACTTGAAATCGAGGAACAGCGCTGGCAGGCGGTGGCCCAGCGCAGCGCTGATGGATTAGCACCCTTTGTTTATGGGGTCAGCAGCACGGGCATCTATTGCCGGCCGGGCTGCAAGTCGCGCACGCCGCTGCGGGAAAATACCCGGTTTTTCGATAGCTGGGAAGCGGCCGAGCAGGCCGGTTTCCGGCCGTGCAAACGCTGCAATCCCCGCAATGTGGACAGCAGCGATCCGCACCGCCAGGCCGTACTGTTGGCCTGCAAGCAAATCGAAGAAGCCGAGAGCCGGCCCAGCCTGGACGAGCTGGCCGCGGGGGCCGGGTTGAGCAAGTACCATTTCCAGCGCGTGTTCAAGCAGGTAGTGGGCATCAGCCCCAAGGAGTATTACGCTCAAAAACGGACCGAGCGGGTAAAAACGGCTCTGCAGAATAGTCCGCGCATCACCGATGCCGTCTACGAGGCCGGCTACCAATCCAACAGCCGGTTTTACAGCCAGGCGGCTGGCCACCTGGGTATGACCCCCGGCCAGTACCGCCAGGGAGCCCGCGGGGTGAAGATCAGCTTTGCCGTCCGCTCGAGCAGCCTGGGCTGGGTGCTGGTGGCGGCCACCGATTTAGGCGTGTGCGCTATCGAGCTGGACGACAGCCGCGAGGCGCTCGAGCAGCGCCTGGCCGAGCGTTTTCCGCGGGCCGAAATCGTCGCGGCCCCGGCAGAGTTCGAGGCCTGGGTTGAGCGGGTGCTGGCTTACCTGGATGTACCCCAGGGCAGCCTGGACCTGCCCCTGGATATCCGCGGGACGGCTTTTCAGCGCCAGGTGTGGTCGGCTTTGCGGGAAATCCCCAGCGGAGCTACGGCCAGTTACGCCGATATCGCCAACCGGATCGGCAGTCCCAAGGCCGTCCGGGCGGTCGCCCAGGCCTGCGCTTCCAATAAAATCGCGGTCGCCATCCCCTGTCACCGGGTCGTGCGCTCGGATGGGGCCTTGGGCGGCTATCACTGGGGCGTGGACCGCAAGGAAGAACTGCTCCGCCGCGAGGGACAAGAAAACTTTCGAGATTAAAGAAGTTGCGGTGGCGAAGCCACCGCAACTTCTTTAATCTCGAAATATCATTTACTGCGGACGATTATGGTTTACAGCCCACTGTCTGCCGGGGGAGTTGAAGTTGTGTCCGGTGCTGCTCCCTGCGGGAACCGCCCGCCAAAACCGCCATGATCGCCGCCGGGGCCCATCCCGAGGAAGTTCATGTTGGAATCGTTGCTCAAAAGCTGGTCGGCCTGGTCCTGGGTGATCGTGCCGTCGGTCACGGCCTGGTTCACGGCCGCTTCATAGGCCGATTTCAGGCTGGATTGGAAAGTGGCGTCGTTGGAAAGGGCCTGGCGCGCTTGCATGAGGTCGAGCTGGTCCTGGCTGGGGCTGCCATTCTGGCCCTGGTTGGCCTGGAACGTGGTCTGGGCCTGCTGGATGGCCGTTTGTAGTTGGTCGCTGGTGATGCCCAAAGCATCGGCCAGGTAAGTGTTGTAGTCGATGCCTTGCAGGTTGAAGCGGCCAAAACGCCCGCCTTTATCGCCGTTGGCGGACCTTTGATCGGCCTGATCCTGGGTGATCAGCCCCTGGCTGACCGCGTCGGCCAGGGCCTTGGTATCCGCGGTCTGGTAGGCCGCCTGGAGTTGGTCGGTGGTGATGCCCAGGGCATCGGCCAGATCCTGGTCGGAATAGCTGGTGCGGCCGCCCATGAACCCGTTCATCGGGCCGCCCTTCCAGCCGGAGGGGGGATTGTCGTTATTACCAGTAGGGGTCGCGGTTTGGGCATATACGGAATGGTAAGCAAATATTCCTGAAACCAGGAGCAGGGCCAGCGCCCCAACTACCCCGGCTGAGATCAAGATTTTCTTTCGGTTCATGTGTTCTCCTTGTTTGATTCTAAAGAGTAAAAATTGGGCCGTCTTTCTTAAGCAGTATCAAGACCTGACTAAGAGGATAAAAGAAAATGATTCAGATTTTGTGTAGATAAGATTACAGTTTGGTAAATCAAGGAAATTTCGCGACCGAAAAGGTGAGATTTCGTAAATTTCCCGTATGGGGCGGTTGAAACCGCGGCAACAAGGACACGAAACCCCACCTTCGTGGGGTTCCGCCAGGCGAAGGCCGAGTTCGTATGAATTGTTCATTTATGTCGATATTATATGAATCATTACCTCAACGGGGTTGAACCCGGCGAAGGCCGGGTTTCGTGCATTTGTAGCAGCGAATTTATTCGCCGGATTGATTGAAAAGGTTGGAGCCAAAGCATGATCTCGGCGGTTGAAACCGCGGCAACTGGGGCACGAAACCCCACCTTCGTGGGGTTCCGCCAGGCGAAGGCCGAGTTCGTATGAATTGTTCATTTATGTCGATATTATATGAAACATTACCTCAACGGGGTTGAACCCGGCGAAGGCCGAGTTTCGTGCATTCGTAGCAGCGAATTTATTCGCCGGATTGATTGAAAAGGTTGGAGCCACTGCTTGATCTCGGCGGTTGAAACCGCGGCAACAAGGACACGAAACCCCACCTTCGTGGGGTTCCGCCAGGGGAAGGCCGAGTTCGTATGAGTTGTTCGTTTATGGCGATGTTATATGAAACAATATCTCAACGGGGTCGAACCCGGCCTACGCCGGGTATCGTGCATTTGTAGCAGCGAATTTATTCGCCGGATTGAATGGAAAGGTTGGAGCCAAAGCTTGATCTCGGCGGTTGAAACCGCGGCAACAAGGACACGAAACCCCACTTGCGTGGGGTTCCGTCAGAAGCTGGGCTTTATTAGCGAAAACTCAAAATATTATATTATTCGTTAAAGAAAGTTTGCTCCCATTCATGGTAGAGATTTTGATCGGCGTGATGTTGTTTTTGCAGGTTGATATATTTCTGTACCACTTCCACTAAGTTTTTGCTTACTGTAAAGGCACCATATGCTCCTTGCCATTTGAAGAATTCACCTGGATTAATTTGATGATTAATCAGGTGAGAGGAAGTTCCTTTAACTTCTTTAACGAAATCCGATACACTGATTGTGGCTGGAAACCTGACCAAAAGATGAATATGATCTTCAATCCCACCGATTGCCAGGGCATCACACTTTAATTCAAGACACTTATTTAAAATTGCAGAATAAATTGGTGGTTCGCTTTGTGGAGTAAGTAAGGGTAACCGATCCCAGGTTGACCAGACGCAGTGTAAATAGAGTTGGGTGAAGGGGGTGCGCATGGGACTATCCTTTTTAAATTTTCCTGAAATTCGTGACTTTGTGATTAGGAAATTATTTACTGAGAATTTCCGATGGTTGAAAAAATTGTATCAAAAAGTGGATGATGATATGCAAACATAAAGCGTTTAGTTATCGAAATTTTGACTCTATGAATACGAAACCCCACCTTCGTGGGTTCAGCCAGGCAAAAGTTGATTGTTATACGCCGTTCATTTGATTTATTGACGAATAAGAAACTATCTCAATAGGGTCGAACCCGGCGAAGGCCGGGTTTCGTGCATTTGTAGCAGCCGGATTGATTGGAAAGGTTGGAGCCAAAGCATGATCTCGGCGGTTGAAACCGCGGCAACAAGGACACGAACCCCCACCTTCGTGGGGTTCCGCCAGGCGAAGGCTGAGTTCGTATGATTTGTTCATTTATAGCGAACTGGTATGAAGTAATGCTCAATAGGGTCGAACCCGGCGGAGGCCGGGTTTCGTGTACTCGTAGCTGCGAATTTATTCGCCGGATTGATTGGAAAGGTTGGAGCCAAAGCATGATCTCGGCGGTTGAAACCGCGGCAACAAGGACACGAAACCCCACCTACGTGGGGTTCCGCCAGGGGAAGGCCGAGTTCGTATGAATTGTTCATTTATGTCGATATTATATGAATCATTACCTCAACGGAGTTGAACCCGGCGAAGGCCGGGTTTCGTGCATTTGTAGCTGCGAATTTATTCGCCGGATTGATTGGAAAGGTTGCAACCACTGCTTGATCTCGGCGGTTGAAACCGCGGCAACAAGGACACGGAACCCCACCTTCGTGGGGTTCCGCCAGGGGAAGGCCGAATTCGTATAATTTGTTCATTTATGTCGATATTATATGAATCATTACCTCAACGGAGTTGAACCCGGCGAAGGCCGGGTTTCGTGAACTCGTAGCTGCGAATTTATTCGCCGGATTGATTGGAAAGGTTGGAGCCAAAGCTTGATCTCGGCGGTTGAAACCGCGGCAACCAGGACACGAAACCCCACCTGTGTGGGGTTCCGCCAGGGGAAGGCCGAGTTCGTATGAATTGTTCATTTATGTCGATATTATATGAAACATTACCTCAACGGGGTTGAACCCGGCGAAGGCCGGGTTTCGTGCCCTTGTAGCAGCGAATTTATTTGCCGGATTGATTGGAAAGGTTGGAGCCACTGCTTGATCTCGGCGGTTGAAACCGCGGCAACAAGGACACGAAACCCCACCTTCGTGGGGTTCCGCCAGGGGAAGGCCGAGTTCGAATGAATTGTTCATTTATGTCGATTATTATATGAAACATTACCTCAACGGGGTTGAACCCGGCGAAGGCCGGGTTTCGTGCATTTGTAGCAGCGAATTTATTCGCCGGATTGATCTTGACAATATTTGGCGCGACCCTCAGTGGGTATTGAAACTGCCCGAGTAAAATGTTATATTCTTTACACACAAAATCACAATTTTTGGAATGATCTGGTGTTCCCCGAATTTGGGGCTGAAAACCTTCTAAATTCGGGAAAACATTAACTATATCCCATTACAACAATATAGCACTGAGTAGCGTTGCAGCCAGATAGCGCTCAGGCCCTTGCAGATCAGGTGGGAAAGCGTTTTAGCGGTATGTAGAGGGAACCAATCGTGAATACCAATGACCTGTTGCAACGCTGGTCGGCCCTTTCGCTGGATGAGATCGAAGCGGAGATCCAGAGCGGTAAGGACGCCGAGACGGTGGATCGTTTGATCGGCGCGGATACGGCCGCTGAACTCCGCCAGATTTCGTTCGAGCCGCCGCCGGGCGCGTTGGAAGAAGTGATCCTTCTGCCGGGGATTATGGGCTCCAACCTGTCCAGCATCCGCGGGGTGACGACCCTGTTGTGGATCAACCCGCTCGTATTCCTGCAGGGCAAGGGCAGTTACCTGCGCCTGAATGCCGAGGGCAACGATGACGAATCGACTGAGGTAGAATGTCTGCCGGTTGGCCTGGAGAAACTGACCTATCTCAAGATCGGTATCCGGCTCAACAAGCAGACCCACCTGCATGAATTCCCTTACGATTGGCGCCGCCCGATGGAGTACAACGCCGACCTGCTGCATGCGCGTATCGAGCGCTGGGCGGCCGGTGATCCGCATCGCGAGTTTACCCTGGTGGCCCATTCCATGGGCGGCCTGGTGGCGCGCACCTACATGGCCCGCCACCCTGGGGATGCCGAAAAGCGGGTCAAGCGCCTGATCCTGCATGGGACGCCCAATTTTGGCGCGGCCAACGCGGTCGATAACCTGGTCAACGGTAACTCGATGATGGAGACGGTGGATAAGTTGAACAGCCAGAATGAGATGCGCCTGCTGGCCAACAGCCTCCCCAGCGTCTACCAGCTCCTACCGGCCCCCCCGGAGAGTTTCCCTTCCGGGCGGCCTTACCCGGTCGATTTCGACCTGTATGATGCAGCGGCCTGGCCGGTGCCGTCTATTCGCCAAAAGTACCTGGACGCAGCCCGCTTCATGTATGCGGTTTTATGGAAGATCCACCCCCAGATTCCGGTGGATGTGATCGCCGGTTTCAACGTCGAAACGCTGGTTTCATTGAAACTGGCTTCCGGACAGGCCGGCCTGGTGATGAACTCGATTGGCGAAGGTGAGGATTCGGGCGACGGCACGGTACCTTTGTGGTCGTCACTGCTGCCGTCGGCAAGCTGCTATTACATCCAGGAGGTACATCGCAAACTGCCGGCCAACAACCGGGTGATCGCCGCGACGTTGGACCTGATCCGTACCGGGGAATGCGATTTACCCGAACAACCCGAACCGGCCCCATCCCTGAAAGCGGAGCAGGTGGCCCTGGTCTCGTCCGAGGTGCGGGCAGGGAATCTACAATTGAAAATCGAAACCGGAACTGCCGGTGAGAACGATCTGGCCAACCTTTATTTTGCCCTTTAACCCCCATGGGGAGGGATAAATTTTATTCAAGTTGGCATGGCCTTACGGAGGTGGAAAATGGCTATGAGCTTTATCTACGGTGTCATCGGCGGTGTGTTGGGCGAACTGCTCAAATGGTATTCACTGCGTGAATCGCCCAACCTGCCCACTTATCTACGCAGCGGCTTCTATTGGGGGGTGACTTTTGTGATGGTGCTGGCCTCCGGGGGATTGGTGCTGATCCAGGGCATCCGGCCGGATAACCCCTGGACGTCGATCAACGTGGGCATTACGGCTCCTTTGATCCTCAAAGGCTTCGCTTCGGTGCTGCCGGTCAAGCCATCCGGTTCCGGGCCGATCTCCTATTCTCCAGGAGATAAGCCAAAACCGAACCTGATCAATTTCTACGCCGGACGCTGACTACCCTCGCGCCATCAGGTTGGAATGCTCAAATTTTCGCCGGATCCGGTCAGCATAGAAGTGCTTTCGCAAGGGGCCGGACAACCTTGCCGGGTACGCCTGGAACTGCCGGACGGCAGCGGAGGCTCAGGGACGCTTGACCCGGCCGGTTTGACCACCCAGGCAGGTTCGTTGCAAGAAAAGCCCGGCGCAGACGCGGCTCAGGCACTGGGCGAGTTGCTGTACCAATCTCTGCTGCCGGGCAGCCTGGCCGGCGCTTTTCAAGGAGCAGTTACGGCGGCCGGCGAGCGGGGAATCCGCCTGCGCCTGCACCTGGATGAAACGGTCCCGGCCCTGCAGCGCATTCCCTGGGAGCGGTTGTACCGGCCGGAGGGGGACAACTGGGTTCCGGCCGCACCGGCGGCCGGCCTGTATTTTTCACGCTTCCTGCAAAATGACCAGCCCTGGGGTTTGCCGCTCCCGGCCGGCCCGCTCAAGGCGCTGGTGCTGATTTCCAGCCCCTTTCCGCCCGGCAACTCCCTTTACGTGGATGTAAACCAGGAGCAGCAATCGATCCAGGAGGTTTTCGGCCGTTTCAGCGGGCAGATTGAGTACGACGTGCTCTCCGGCGCGGTCACGGCCCAGCAACTGGCCGACCGGCTCAACCAGGAAGGCGGTTTCGATATCCTGTATTATGTCGGCCACGGCGATTGGAAGGAGAGCGAGCAGACCGGCTACTTGCTGATGAGCGGGACCTACCCCGACGGCAGCCAGGGGCCGGTGGGCGTCTCGTCGGCTGAACTGGTCAAGCTGTTCGGCACCGTTCCGCGCCTGCCGGAGCTGATCTTCCTGGCGGCTTGTGAGAGTGGGCAGCAGTCCAGCCAGGATGCCTTCGCCGGGGTGGGACCGCAATTGGTCCGGGCCGGATGCCCGGCTTTGGTGTGTATGCAAGCCCGGGTCGAGAACCAGGTGGCGCGCCAGTTCGCCTGCCAGATGTTCGCCAGCCTGCTCGAGACCGGCTGCGTGGACCTGGCGGTCAACCGCGCCCGGGCCGGTCTGTTGGAGCAAGCCGGCGGGCAGTGGGCCGTGCCGGTGCTGTACATGCACCTGCCGGATGGGATCCTGTTCAACCCCGAGCAGCGCTTCAAACCGGCTCAACGCCTACCGTACAAATTCCTGGCGCCTTACCAGTGCGAGGACCAGGACTTGTTCAACGGGCGCAAAAAGGTGATCGCCGAGATCCGCCAGCACCTGAACGATTACCCACTCACCCTCGTGTTCGGCGAAGCCGGGGTAGGGCTGACCTCGCTGGTCGAGGCCGG
The DNA here is from genome assembly GCA_963704755.1 of uncultured Chloroflexia bacterium. Classification (GTDB taxonomy): domain Bacteria; phylum Chloroflexota; class Anaerolineae; order Anaerolineales; family Anaerolineaceae; genus Bellilinea. The sequence continues at coordinate 1,005,469 of OY969938.1, read as the reverse complement.
GCTGCGCCCGGTTTTGGAGCAGGAGAACTGGCTGGTAGTTTCGATCGCGGCGTATGCCGACCTGGCCCAAGAATTCCGCCTGGGCTACCGCGTGGCCGGCCACCCGGTCAACCCGGGTGTCGGCGGAGACGCGCCCCTGGCAGAGGTGCTGCGCACGGTCAATTTCAGCCAGTTTGCCGCCCTGGCTTTGATCCTGGACCAGTTCGAGCAGGTGACCGGCCTGGAGGGGAAACACCAGCAAGCCATGCTGGCCGAATTGAATGCCGCCCTGGAGGCCCTGGGTGAGCGCCTGAAGCTGGTCTTCGCGATTCACAAGGATGCACTGGCCAACCTGGGAGACTTACAGGCCTGGCTGGCCAACCGCTCGGGCAACTGGATCGAAGTGGAACCGTTGGGATTGGATGAGGCCGTGGAAGCTATCGTCGATCCGCTGGATACGTTGGGTTGGCCGGTCACGCTGAACCCCACCCTGGCCCGCGAGTTGATTGCCCCCGACCTGGCCAACCTGTACACCGATTCGAGCGCAGAGGACACGGCCGCCTGGGTTGACCCCGGCCAGCTACAGATCACCTGCACCTGGCTGTACCAGCATGCCCGCGAGCTGCACCCGCCTTTGATCGATGAAAACCTGTACCTGAAGCAGGCCGGCGGTGCGGATGGCATCCTGGTGCGCTACATGAAGGACGAATTGGAAACCCATTTTGCCGACCAGTCCGGGCTGGCCGGGCAAATCCTGGTCGCCATGGCGGCACCGGAAATGGACCATTGGGCTGCGCCAGAGCAGATCCTTGCCAGTCCGGCGCTGAATGGCTTCAAGGACGGGCAAGGGCCGGCGCTGGCTCCGCCGGCCGTGGAGCAGATTTTGGAACGCCTGGTCAAGGCCGAACTGTTGGTCCGGCGCCTGAACCAGGGCTGTTACCGGTACGCCTTTCCTAACCAGATGATCGCCGACGAGGCCATCCGCCTGGGCGGTGAGCAGGTGCAGCAAGCCTACAATGCCGGTGACGAGCTGGAGCGGGCCTGGCGGATCTGGTTAGCCGAGATTGCTCAGGCCGCCCGGGGAAGCAAAACCGGCGATCGCGCCCTGGCCGGCCGGGCCCAATTGCGCAAGCTGGAAGAATACGGCGCTCACCTGGATCCAAGACCGGTAAAGGTGCTGTTTTTACTGCGCTCGGCCGTAGCCCGGGATGTTCCGGCCGGCCCCTGGCTGGACAGGCTGCAAGCACTGGAAAGCAGTCTGGGTTTCATCCGCGCAATCGAACTGGGCGGGATGGTGGCCGGGGTGAACCCGTTGAAAGGCTCGGCTCGTGAACTGGCCGGGCGGCTGCTGGGCTTGAACGATCCGGACTTGCCCAAGAGGCCCGAACAGGAAGGCGGGTATGGCGACCTGGCCTGGGCCGCCGCGGCCGGCCGGGATACTATTGGCCGGCGAACGGCAGCCCTGGCGCTGATGGCCCTTCAGGAGGGGCAACGCGAGGCATTTTATCGCCTGGAGCATGCCCTGGCAGACCTGGATACCTCCGGCCGCCGGTTTATCCGCCGGGCAGAACTGGCCGGCGCCCTGGCCGATGCCGGGCAGGCCGTGGCGGAAATCAAGAAAGCCAGCGTGCTGCAAAGGCTGGCCGTCTATGGCTGGCGCGCCGGCCGGCGGATTTTGCGCAATGGATGCCAGATCACCTGGATCGCGGCCGGGACCGGGATTGGCGCTGGATTGGCCCTGGGGTTCGAGCGGCTGGTGGTGGGCTGGTTGAGCCAGTCGCAGCTTGGGACGATCTTTTTCGCGCTGTTTTCGTACTGGGGCCTGTTACTGGCCGGGGTCACTGCCCTGACAGCCGGGATGGCCAGGTCCCTGCGCCTGGACCGGCAGAGCCAACCCGGACGGCCGCAAAGGAACGGGCTGGTGTTTGTACTGGGCTGGCTGGGTTTTGGGCTGGCCAACCTGGTCGTGGCCCTCTTGAATGGCATTTCGATATCCAAAGCCCCGGCAGTGCTGCCGCTGGGGTTCCTGGCGGGAGCCGGCTTCAGCGCGGCCCTGTATTTAGGACGGGGAGATTCGCCCCTCGGCCGGCTGGCGCGAGGCCTGGCCGGTGCGGTCACGTTTGGGCTGGTCGAGGCGCTGTTCCTGGCCTGGCCGGCCCTGGGCAGCGGGATAGCGATTGCCCTGTCGGGATCTTTTTTCGCGAGCGAATTCGATCATTTTACAGCCGGCTGGTGGCAGACCTGGATGGCCCATTTCGCGGGCTGGAACCAGGTATTGGCTTTGATCGAGGCCGGGTTATGCGGCCTGGCGCTGACCCTGGGCGCCTTGGCCGGCCGGGGTGTGGCGCAGCGCTGGTATACGCGCTGGAGCAGGTTTATCGAAAGCGGTGAAGATTAGCGCGAAGGAGTGCGGTGATGAAAGGTAAAACCAATCGACCCCAAGGTAGTACCTGGGGATTATTAATCTTGTTAGCCCTGGCCATACCGGCCTGTTCGGCTGCCCCACAAGCCAGCCCATCGCCAACCCCACAGCCGCCTGCCCTGGAGGTGACCCAGGCGTTCGCCCCAACCGCTACCAATCCGGCCACAGCGACGACCGTTTTGGACACGCTGACGCCCACCGCGGCACTGTTGGATACGATTACTCCGCAGCCGACCCAGGTAGCCGTGGTTAAAGTCAATTCGCAGGTCCAACGGCTGGTTTCCTCGGTCTTTGCCGGCCAGACTCAACCGCTTGCGGAAGTCTTGACCAATGACCTGGTCGATTTGCAGGCCGATAGCCAGGTCACGACCGATAAAAACGGCCAGGCCGAAATCCAGATCCAGGGCTGCCTGAAGCTGTTCTTGTTTCAAAGCGCCGGGTTGACCCGCCAGACCTGCCGCAAAGAAGATTCGGCCAGCGGGCTGGGAGTGTGCGCCACGGCCGGGTTGACCGGGGTGCTGAACGACTGCCTTTCGAGTGTGGACATCCAAACTCCCGGTTCGACCGTACAGACCAATGGCACCTGGTTTACGGTGTTGTACTTGCCGGATGAAAAGCTCAGCATGGTCCAGGTGTACGAAGGCGCGGTCAGCCTGCACGGGGTGGTCGATCCGCAGACCGGCTCGCTGACCGGAAATTCTCGCTTACCGGCCGGGGAGCTGTGGTTTTCCGTTCCGGGCCAGGAAACGCCGGTTCTGGGGGGTATCGAAGGACGCAGCCCGGTGCAGCTCGAGGTCTGGCAGGCCATGCGGCCGGAATTGATCGCCAAACACCCCGAAATCGACAAATGGTATGAGAGTGCCCAGGCCAGGGCCCAGGCTGAAAACCTGCCCTTTCCGAGCTTTCTGGCACCGCCAACCGGTAAGGTGACCGTTCACGTAGCCGGAAGCGCCTGGAAAGATACCAATTTGCAGAAGGCTTTCCTGGCCACCTTTCCCTGGACAACCATGGTCCAGGACCTCTGGTTGGATTCGGATGTGACCGCCGAAGTGGATTTTCCCCAGGCCGTCCAGGCGGATGCGCGCGGATATGCCTATGATCCCAACCAGGCCAGCGCGACCTACCAATCTGGCGATTTCTACAATGCGTTTGGGACGATCACCATCGGCGTATCACCGGACGATTACAACGGCGAGTCATTCGGCGGTGAATTACAGCAATACCTGGGCGACGTCAACATTGCCAGCCAGGTGACGCCCATGTCCCAGGCCGATATCCAGGCCGCGGTCAAGCAGGCTGATGCCCAGCCTTACGGTGCTTTTATCTGGCTCGAGTTTTCCGGCGATGCTTTCCAGTAAGAGCCCGGCTTGAGGCAGGATTTCAACAGCGGGAGACATGCATGAGCGATGAGGACCTGATTTATCTGAATGGCATCAACGGCATAACCGGGGAGTACCTGGTAGCGCCTATGCCGGTCTCGGCAGCAGCGCAAATGGCTCGCGGGGAAGTGGGTGACAAAAATACCCTGAATTGGCTGGCCAGCATCTGGCACAAGATCCGCACGCCATTCCTGGGGCTGCCCCTGGGGGTCGATCCGGCCGAGATCAGCCAGGCCGGCTGGGGCATCGTTTTTGCCAAAGACGAGACCCCGGCGGTCAAAGCCGCTTTCCAGACCCTGATCGAACACCGCCGCAAACAGATCGGGAACGATGCCCTGGTCAAGGTGCTGGATTATCGGCCAGGCGAAGGATGGGAAGACTGGCTGGGCCGCTATGGCGTCTCGCCGGGCAACGTGCAGCCAACCAGGCTGCCCTATTATTTACTGCTGGTCGGCAGCCCGGTACAGATCCCTTTCGAATTTGGCCAATTGCTGGACGTCGATTACGGGGTTGGCCGGTTGTATTTCGAGCAGGCGGACCAATACGCCGCCTACGCCGCCGCGGTGATCGAATACGAGACGGCTGAGAGCGTGGAAAACAAAAAAGAGGCTGTGTTTTTCGCCACTCGCCACCCCTTCGACCAGGCAACCAAAATTTCGGCCGATCTATTGGCCGGTCCGCTGGCGGATGGCAGCCCGGCCCATGACCAGGAACCGGCTGCGCCCGGGGTAGCCGGGCAATGGGGCTTCCAGTCTCAAAAGTTGATCGGCCAGGCGGCCAGTAAGGCGGCTTTGCTGCAAACCATCAGCGCACCGGCCGGCGGAAAACCGCCGGCGTTCCTCTTTACTGCCAGCCACGGCATGGGCTTTCCGCGAGGCGATCCGGCCCAGCCAAAGGCGCAAGGCGCCTTGCTTTGCCAGGATTGGCCCGGCTTTGGAACCATCGCGCCGGAGCACTATTTTTCGGCGGCGGATGTACCGCCCAATGCCTGCGTCCGCGGGATGGTCATTTTCCATTTCGCCTGTTACGGCGCCGGTACCCCGTCCCAGGACCAGTTTATCCACACGCCGGGGCAGCCCCCGCCGGGTATCGCCGAGGCGCCTTTTTTCGCGGCCCTGCCGCAAACCTGGCTGGCCCATCCCGCCGGTGGGGCGCTGGCCTGTATCGGCCACGTGGAGCGCGCCTGGGGCTATTCGATCGTTTCGCCCTCCGCCGGGCCGCAGATTCAGACTTTTCAAAACGCGATCGGGCGCATCTTGACCGGCCAACCGTTGGGGTACGCCCTGAAGGACTTTAACGAGCGCTATGCGGCGCTTTCGACCAGCCTGAGCGCCATCCTGCAGCAAGCCGGCTGGGGAGCGGATGTGGATCAGAATACCCTGGCCACCACCTGGATCGAGCGCAACGATGCGGAAGGGTACGTTTTATTCGGCGATCCTGCGGTTAAACTGCGGGCGGCCGAATTATCGAAAGAAAATATTTGAAGGAATTGTTCAGCCAAACGGGTAAGAACCCCGAATTTGAGGTGTTTGTGGGGGCGAAGCCCCTACAAACACCTCAAATTCGGGAACATATTGAACATGCCTGAATAATCACGATTCGAAAGGATGGAAAATACGACAGAAAAACAAGGGACCCCATTGAGCGGCATCGCATCTTTTCCCGCGGATGCACTGCAAAAGCTGGCGGCTTACTGGATTACGACCGCCGAAGAGCTGGTCAGCGCGGCGACCAGGGAGAATGGCCTGGCCGACTTGGCTCAAATCCTGGTCCTGCCGGCAGAGCAGGCCGGCCGGCTGGTCGAGCTGGCTCAGAACGCTTTACCCCCGGGCGTTTCTTTTGCGCCGGATGAAGTGCGCCGGCATGGCCTGGGCGCCCAGGATACCCTCGAAGGCGGGGATACCGGCGGATCAGCGGATGTGTCGTTTGCCCCGCTGCCCCCCAAAGTGGATTTGCACGGCCAGATGCCGCCCATCCGCGACCAGGGGCAGCGGGGCACCTGTGTCGCTTTTGCCACCACCGCCGTACGGGAATTCTGGCTGGGCGCGTCAGCGCCCACACCGGACCTTTCGGAACAGTTTTTGTATTGGGATTGCAAGAAACACGACTTGCTGCCTGGCCCGGGCACGCTGATCAGCGTGGGGATGCAATGCCTGTTGGATGAGGGCGAGTGCCCGGAGCAGGCCTGGCCCTATAACCCCACCCCGATTGCCGGCAATGAGAGCCAGGATCCTCCGCCGGCGGGGGCGGCTAGCCAGGCAGTATCTTATCGTATATCAGGCACCCAAAAGCTCCCACCCCGCTCAGTGGACAGCTTTCGCCAGACGCTGGCCGGTGGCTCACCGGTGGCCTTTGCCCTACCGGTGTATACCTTCTGGTTTGCCGAGCCGGCCCAGACCAGCGGTGATCTCCGTTTGCCGCTGGCCAACGATCACCTGGAGGGCGGCCACGCCATCTGTATGGTTGGCTATGAGGATGATCCCCAGGTGCCCGGTGGGGGCTATTTTATTTTTCGCAACAGTTGGGGCACCGGCTGGGCCCGCCAAAGTTCGGTGGCGCCCGGTTATGCCCGCATCCCCTACGATTATATCAAGCAATATTGCAGCGCCGCCCAAATCGCCACGGTGACTTCACAGCCGCTGCCCAAACCTGCACCGGAGACCGGCGGTGGCGGCTTCCTGGATATCTTGTTTCGCTTCCTGCGGGCTATTTTCGGCAGCAAAGGATAAAAAGTAACTACTCAGCTACTATGGAGGGATCGGGTGTTTTTTATTATTTTTGTGTGCAAAGCACACAAAAATAATAAAAAACACCCTCATCCTCTACAGTGGCTGAGTAGTTACGATAATTTAACCTTAAATGGATGACCGCCGTTTATTAACGGTTTCTTGATTATCCGTTAATACTCACGCGCTATCTTAACTAAGGAAGTACAAGTTTGACAATTCATGCTAATCCGGCAAAAACAGATCTTGAAAAGGATTTGGACGCTTAAGGGGATTGGATTAGCTAAGAAAAGCGGTGTTGAATTAACCTGATTTTGCGGTGGTGTTGCCGTTATTGCCACACGCATAAATTCCTTGAGAGGAGATTATCGATGGGTTTCGCAGATTTACACATCCATAGCATTTATAGTTACGATGGAACATCGACGATATCAGCGATTCTGAAACACACTGCCGACCGCACTGACCTGAACGTAATCGCGATTACCGACCATGACACGGTACGAGGCGTGCACGAAGCAATGGACCTGGCGCCATACTACGGGGTGGAAGTGATCCCCGGGTGTGAGGTCTCCACAGCAGACGGGCACCTTTTATGTCTATTCATCGACCGGCCAATCCAGGCCGGTCTTTCTTTGTCCCAGACGGTCTTGCGCGTCGGTGAGATGAACGGCCTGTGCGTGGCGGCCCACCCCATGGCGCGTGGGGTCAACAGCCTGCGCTTCGAGACGATCCGCGCGGCGCTGGAGGATCCGCGGGTGGCCAGGACCCTGGTTGGCGTGGAAGCCTTTAACGGTGGCCTGATTTATACCCGCAGCAACCCGGAAGTGATTATCCAATCCCGGCAACTGCCGCTGGCCCAATGCGGCAACAGCGATTCACACCTGTTGGAGATGATCGGCCATGGCTCGTCTGAATTCGAAGGCAAAACGGCTCAGGATGTGCGCCTGGCGCTGATCAACCACGAGACGGTCGTCCGTAGAGGTGAGGGCCTGGGCGCCGCGGGAGTGATCAAGTCTTACGTTCCGCGGATCATCCTGCGCAAGCTGGGTTGGGCGGCCTGGAATGCCGATCCCGAGTTCCCCTTGACCTATACTCGTTTTTCGCGCCGTTTGGCCAGCGAACAATCTTACTAGAAGTACTTTAATACCGCACAACTCACCCATACATGAGGAAAAAAGCCTTATTTATTTGCGGGTCTCTCAACCAGACCACGATGATGCATAAAATTGCCGGCCAAATGACGGATATGTCGTGCTACTTCACGCCGTTTTATGCGGATGGCAATCTTGAATGGCTGCGTAAGGCCGGCTTGTTAGAATTTACCATCCTGGGGGGCTCGCACCGTAAAGCCACCCAGGATTACTTAAAGCATAATAACCTGCCGGTGGATGTGGGCGGCAAGCGCCATAAGTACGATCTGGTGGTGACCTGTACGGATCTCTTTGTCCCACGTAATGTCCACGGCAAACGGTTGGTGCTGGTGCAAGAAGGCATTACCGAACCGGAGACCTGGGTTTATCACCTGGTACGCAACCTGAACCTGCCGCGCTACCTGGCCAACACAGCCGCCACGGGGCTTTCGGATTCTTACGACGTTTTTTGTGTGGCTTCTCCGGGCTACCGTGATTTCTTCATCCGCAAGGGGGTTAAAGCAGAAGAAAGTCATCGTTACCGGTATTCCCAATTACGACAACGTCAGGGCCTACCTGGACAATCCTTTCCCGCACAGGAATTATGTCCTGGTGGCCACTTCCAGCGTGCGCGAGACCGGCCGGCCGGATAATCGCATCCAGTTTCTGCAAAACGTGAAACAAATTGCCGGAACAAGGCCGGTGATTTTCAAGCTGCACCCCAACGAGAATGTCGCTCGGGCCGAACGCGAAATCCGTATGGTCTTTCCGGATGCGCCGATATTTACGGATGGGAATACGAACCACATGATCGCCAACTGCGACGTGCTGGTCACCCAGTATTCCACGGTGGTGTATACCGGTATTGCCCTGGGTAAGGAAGTCTATTCGAACTTCGACTTATCCATGCTGCGCAGCCTGACCCCGTTACAGAACAACGGCACCTCCGCCGAGCGGATTGCTAAAATCTGTAAACGCCTAGTGAATATCCCGCTAAAGGATATCAAGCACCCGCAGCGCGGGCAGCGTTTCGTACGGCAGCTTCAACTTAGCGACAACCGCTAAAATAGGCAATTAAGGGAGTTTTTGTAACTACTCGGGTTTATTCTCCGCCAGGCTGAACAGTCAGGAATTTTTTATTATTCGTGCTTCTTTGCAGCACGAATAATAAAAAAACTCCTCTTTATAACAAATTACGATGTGGCCGCCATAACGGCGATGATTGTCATACTGACGTTTTCGATGACTTCGATGACGGCCTGGCCAACGGCCTCGTCCTGCACCAGTTCCTCCACTCGCAGGGCGGCAACTTTCAGTTCATCCACAGTGAAGATGTGCTTGAGTAACCCGCAGGCGTTGATCAGGCTCAGCAGGGCCGTGCCGCGCTGGTCGGGCTTCGCGCCGGCCAGGACGATATCGCGTAGATGGTTTTTGATGAGATATTTGGCCGAGGCATCTTTTTCGTTATATTCGGCGTAGGGAATCACCCACAAATAGCGTTTCTCGTCGATAGTAAGGATGCCTTCTTGAGCCAGGTGGGCAATCAATTCTTTTTGCTGTTTCTTGCTCTTTGCCCCTAAATTCTCGATCCAGAAGGCCAGTTTTTTGGGCTTCTCGCTGGCCGCGATCTTTTCCAATACGTTATCCAGAAAAGAATTGCCCAGGGGCGTGGCATCCAGAAGAACGACTTTACTTTTATTTTCGAGCTGGATCTTGTTGGAGAAGATTAACTCCAGCAGGGTCGCTCCGGCCAGTGTGTAGGGAAGCGAATCGGATTTGGAGAGGATGACGCTGCCGCTTTTGCGTTCGGTCAGCGTCAATAGAAACAGTTCTTCATACAGAGCGATCATCGAGACCTCCTGAGCATACTTTTACTTTACACGAAGTTTTCAGCCGTCTCTTTCGTTGCCGAAAGATGCGCTTTTTCATCCAGTATTGTTAAAAAGATCGGTACAATGTCTGGGTCGAATAACTTGCCTGATTCGTTCTGAATATACTGCTTGACTTCATCCGGCGGCCAGGCCGGCCGATAACAGCGATCGGTGCTGAGCGCGTCCCAAACGTCGATGATCGTGAATATGCGCGCGGATAGAGGAATCTCGGTCTCTTTGAGCCCGCGCGGATACCCGCTCCCATCCCAATGCTCGTGGTGACAATAGGGGATGTCGATGGAATTTTTCAGGTACGCAATTGGCGAAAGCAGCTCATAGGCGTACACGGGATGTTTGCGCATAAGTTCCCACTCTTCTTCGGTCAGTGCGCCTGGTTTGAACAGGATATTATCCGGAACGGCAATTTTGCCGATGTCATGCAGCAGCGCTCCCCGGCGGATATCCACCAGTTGCTCTTCATTGACGCCCACGCGCCCGGCCAGTTCAACGGCCATATTCGAGACCCTTTTAGCATGGCCTTCGGCTTCTTTATCCCGCAGCTCAAGGGCATGCGCCCAACCTTCGATCGTCTCGTCGTAGATCCGTGTGGCGCCATTATGGCTGTAGAACCAGTTCCGGGCAGGGTCGTCCCCAAAGGTCTCCAGGATCGAGCCATTCTGTCTCAGTTTTTGGCTCAGGAGGGCATCCCAGGTGATGATCTGGTTACGCCCGCTCCATTTGGCGGCATACATGGCCTGGTCGGTTTGGGTCAGCAAATGATCGAGGGATTCGCGCGAATCCTTCATGCTGCAAATGCCGATGCTGACCGTTACCGAAATCTGATAGCCATCCACGTAAATCATCAGGTTCTCGATCCGCGAGCGCACCCGTTCGGCCACAAATTGCGCCGTTTCCAGGGGCGTGTTGGGCAGAAGCACCATAAATTCTTCGCCTCCGAAGCGGCCCAACAGGTCAGTGTGGCGGATGCTCTTCTGACATTCGGCGGCTACGGCGCAAATCACCCGGTCGCCTACGAAATGGCCGTAAATATCATTCACAATTTTAAAATGGTCGATATCGACCATAAACGCAGACAGATCGGATTGGTGATCGAGAGCCGTGCTGATGGCCGGTTCGGCCGCTTCCAGAAAGCCCCGCCGGTTGTTGATATTGGTCAGGGGATCTTTGGTCGAGAGCAACTGGACTTCTTCGTATAGGTTTTCCATCAGCTCGGACTGGGCCAAAAGGATGGTGTGCATATCGATCAGGCCATACCCGTGGTCGTTCAGGCGCAGAACGATCGGGTCGTAGATGTCTTCCGGCTTACGCGAGAGCGCGGTTTTCACGGCGACCTGGACACTGGTAGCCGCATCCAGGATGAGCGCGGGAACGCCGATCTGGCGGTAGAACTCGATCCCGGTCCGGCGGGAGTAAATCTCAATACCAAATGGGCGCCCCAAGGCCTCGAAACAGCGGTCTCGCGATAGGATGCCGGTGAAATGCCCTTGCTTCGTCAAAATTACACCCGATAGGCCGGGATTCTTGTTGAACTGGTTGGCAATATCGCTGACCAGGGTGTCGGCATCCATACAACAACTTGAAAAATTGAGATCCTTTAATTCCATATGATACTGCCGGTTTTCAGCCGGTAAAAACTGTAATTGTGCAACAGTGAAAAGCTTGTTTTTAAGGGTCGGGGTTTGCAAATTCACAGATAGGACCACCAGAGATGGGATAAATAAAAAGCGCACCGGGTTATTTTGCAACCTGGCGCGCCTGACTTAACAGGGAGAAAATCTTATTCCCTGGGATTGTTGTTTTTCTAGGTGTTTCAGCGATGATTTCATATTCTGTTCTATCACGTGACCATCTTATTTATCATAATCAGTAAACTTTAAGGGTTTTCAAAGTGTTGATTAACATTTGGTAAAATAAGCCGCCTTCTCGGCCGAGAACCTCGAATATAAACAAACGCCCGGCGGCTGCCGGGCGTTTGTTTATATTCGAGCAGTAAATTGAACTATTTCAGGAAATCGCTGAGATTTTCGCTGGTCACGACCTGGACACCGGTGTTGACGAAGGAATCAACGGATTGGCCGCGAGCGACGGCTGCGGCTGTGAGAGTACCCAGCTCACCGATCTTGGTGGGGAATTGGGCTACCGAGGCGGACAGGGAGCCATCTTTAATGGCTTGCAGCCCATCGGGAGAGGCATCGAAACCGACGATCACCAGGCTTTTGCCGGCGGCTTTGGCCGCGTTGACGGCGCCCAGGGCCATCTCATCGTTGGTGGCGTAAATGGCCTTCAAATCCGGGTTGGCGGTCAGCAGGTTTTCTGCGACTGTTTGGCCCATGGCGCGGTCGCTGTTGGCCGGCTGGACGGCCACGACCTTCAGGCCGGCATCGGTGAGGGCTTTGGTGGCGCCTTGTTCGCGCAGGTTGTGGACCGGGTCGCCGGCGGCGCCGCGGATGATGGCAACCTGGTCGCCAGATTGGAGCTTGGTGGCGATAAACTGGCCGGCCAGTTCTCCGCCCAATTCGTTGTCAGTGCCGACGAAAGCGCTTTTAGCGGTGAAGGTGGAAATATCGGTGTCGATCAACACGACCGGAATGCCGGCGTCGACCGCTTTTTGCAAAGTGGGGGCAACCTGGTCAGCCTGGCTGGGAGCCACGGCGATGGCATCCACTTTGGCCGATATCTGCGCCTCGATGATCCGAATCTCGCCTTCGACGTCGGTCTCTTCATTGGGGCCCAGGAAGGTGGCGGTGATGCTGGGGTCCTGGGTCATGGCGTCCTGAACGCCTTGCCCAACCAGTTTCCAGTAATCACTGGTCACGGCTTTGACGACCACGGCGATTTTTACCGGTTTATCACCCGAGGTAGTCCCTTGATCCGCGGCGGCGGTTGGGGCGGGGGTAGCGGTGGCCTGGCTGCATGCTGCCAGTAAGAGTCCTGTCACCAGGCAAATAACGATCGACTTTCGTAAATTGGCTCGCATAACTCCTCCATAGATATGTGGAATATTGAACTGCTCGTTTGTATCAGGCCGTTCAATTGGATGTGTTTACAGCCGCCAGGCGGCCGCAAACACATCCAATTGAACATTTCGAATTATCCCGAGCAGATAGCGGATACGGAACATCTTTCCTTTGCATCGTGCTGGACAGAATTGAGGGGATCTGCACCTCCTGAGGGAATTTACTGGCAGTCTATTTGCGGCTGGCGCGCTGGCGCAGCACATCTACATACACCGCGCCGATGATCACCAGGCCAATCGCGACCGTCTGCCATTCGGTGGGCACGTTGAGTAAAACCAATCCGTTCCGCAAAACCGCGATCAAAAGCACCCCGATAGCGGTACCACCGATCGTGCCTGACCCGCCGGCAAAACTGGCTCCACCGATGATCACGGCGGCGATTGCATCCAACTCGTAGCCTTCGCCTGCTGTGGGGAAGCCTGAATTGGTCCGACCGGCCAGCATCAAAGCGGCCAGGCCGGCCATGAGCCCGCTGAGACTGTACACGATCACCAGCGTGCGGTTAACGTTGATGCCCGAGAGCCGCGCCGCAGATTGGTTACCGCCAATGGCATAGATATGCCTGCCCAAGGCGGAATTTTTCAACAGCAGGTTAAATCGGAGATAAACCAGGATGATGACGAACAGCGCTATTGGGATCGGCCCCAGCGAGCCGGCTCCGAGGAACAGCACCTGGGGTGCACCGGCCCGGTCGAAACCCGAAATGGGCGAGGCGGCGGTGATAATCAAGGCCAGGCCGCGGGCCACGTTCATGGTGCCCAGGGTGGATATGAACGGGTGAGGCAGGTGCAGCTTGGTCAGCAGGATGCCGTTGACCCAACCGACCAATCCGCCGACCAGGACGCTGAGGATCATGGCGATAAACGGGTTGATGTTCCATTTGATGACCATGATGGCCAGGGTACACATCGAAACGGCCAGGATCGAGCCAACCGACAGGTCGATGCCGGCCGTGATGATGGTCAGCAACATCCCGGCAGCCAACAGGGCATTCACAGTTGCCTGGCGGACAATGTTGGAAAGGTTATCCGAGGTGAGGAAAACCTTGGAACTGATCGATAAAAATACAACCAGGATCAACAAGCCAAAGAGCGCCCCAAACCTGGCGATAAAACTGCCCAGGCTGGCTATGCCTGAAAAAGGTAGCCGGGACTTGACGTCATCCATGGTAGCTTGAATTCTGGCCATCTTAAAATTTCTCCCATTGCTGCTGCAAGAACTTTTTCCTGAGTCGCTTCTTCGCGGGTAAACTCCGCGCTGAGGCGGCCTTCGTGCATGACCAGGATCCGGTCGCTCATGCCCAGGACCTCTGGCATTTCAGACGAAACCATGATTACTGCCACACCATTTTGGACCAGGCTGTTCATCAGGGTATAGACTTCTATTTTGGCGCCGACATCGATCCCGCGGGTCGGCTCGTCGAAAATCAAAATACGTGAATGGCTGGCCAGCCACTTGGCCAAAACGACTTTTTGTTGATTGCCCCCGCTCAAATATTGCACTTGTTGATAAATTCCTGGGGTATTGATTCGCAGGCGGTCGATATAGTCGCCCACTTCAACTTTTTCGGTTTTTAAATTGAGCAGGCCGCCTCTGCCTTTTACACGCCCCAGGCTGGCCATGCTGATGTTCTCCAGGACGGACAGGAGCAGGACCAGGCCTTCCTGTTTGCGGTCTTCAGGCAGCAAACCGATACCTTCTTTGATCGCGGCTTCGGGCGAACCGATTTTGGTCTCGCGGCCGAAGATAAATATTTTCCCGTAATCCGGCTGGTAATCCCCAAAGATGGCTTTCATCAGCTCGGTCCGGCCGGCGCCGATCAAGCCGGCGAAGCCCAAAATCTCACCGGTGTAGGCCGAAAAGCTGATGTCGTGCAAGATGTTCTGCCAGCTCAGGTTTTCTACTCGCAGGGCTTCTTGCCCCCGGTTGGGGAGGACTTTAGGAAATTGCTGCTCCAGGCTGCGGCCAACCATGAGCTGGATCAATTCTTCACGGTTGGAGTTGGCCAAATCGACAGTTTTTATAAATTCGCCGTCGCGCAGCACGGTACCCCGGTCGCAAATCCGGAAGACCTCTTCCAGGTGGTGCGAAATGAAGATGACTGAAACCCCGCGGGCTTTTAGTTTGCGGATGATTGCAAATAACTGCTCGATTTCGTGATCGGCTAGCGCGCTGGTGGGTTCATCCATGATCAGCAGACGGGCGTTGAGGGAAAGGGCTTTGGCGATCTCGACCATTTGCTGCATAGCGACCCCCAGGCCTGAGACAGGCCGCTTTGGGTCCAAATCCAGGTCGAGTTCGTCCAGCAGTTTCTGGGTCTGCTCGTATGTAGCCGGCCAGTCAATCAGGCGCAGGGCCTTGTGGCTGAAACGTTCGCGGCCAATCCATACATTTTCGGCAATGCTGAGCTGGGGCACCAGGTTGAATTCCTGGTAAATAATGGCGATGCCCAGGTCTTGCGCAGCTTTGGGATTGGGAATTTCGGTAAGCTGCCCGTCCCAGTAGATTTGCCCGTCGTCGCGGTTGTAGGCCCCGGCTAAAATTTTCATCAGGGTGGATTTACCGGCGCCGTTTTCGCCCAATAACGCATGCACCTCACCCCGGCGGATTTCCAGGTGGACATTGCTCAATGCACGCACCCCTGGGAAGGATTTGGAAATCCCTTTCAGTTTCAGCAGCACGGGTGATTGCCGAGCAGATGAAAAATCGCGCTCGCCCAGGGTTGTGGGGTCTTCACCGGCGGGGCTGGTTAATTGGGTTTCGTCCATGGTAAGGGTAGGGGCGTCCAGTGGGGTGGTTCCGGTTCTGCGGTTCAATTCAATCCAATCCTGCACACGTGTGCATTGAGTGTGTCTATCCTCATGCAGACACAATCCCCGGAAAAGAAATATTCCAGGTTCTATCTCGCTTTAGTTTGTCGAAATCGATCGTTCGGGCTGGCTGATGTGATTCAAGCCGGTACACCTCCCAGGGGGGCGGTGGTTCCGCGGAGGATCAGTTGGGTGGGCAATATCGAATCTTTTACCGGTCGGTTTTCCAATAAGTCGATCAGCATCCCGATGGCCACCTGGCCCAGGCGGAACTTGGGCTGGTGTACGGTGGTCAGGGATGGTGTTACATATTGGCCCATTTCGATATCGTCGAACCCGACCAGGCTGAGACGCTCGGGGACGGGGACGCCGGCCGAACGGCTGGCCATCAGGGCTCCGATGGCGATCATATCGTTGTAGCAGAATATTGCGCTGACTTCTTCGTCCAGCAAGGAGAGCAGCAGGGCATAACCATCGGTGACATCGTCGGAATGGTATTTATGCTCGGGTGGAGCGATGCGGACAAACTCTTCCCGGTAAGGGATACCCGCATTGGCCAGCACGTCTTGATAGGCCTGGAAGCGGATGCGGTTCGAGCGCGGGCGGTTGCCGGCGCCCAGGTAGCCGATACGCTTGTGGCCCAAATCGACGCAGTGCTGGACCGCCATGTGGGCGCCTGAGTAATCATCGATCTGAACGGTGTGCAGCAGCTTCAAGCCGGACTCGGCCTGCTGGTTGATGATTACCGTGGGGACGTTGGCGTGAGCGATCCTTTTTTCGTAATTCGCATCCAGGCGGGCAGCCGCGACAATCAAGCCGTCCACCCGGCGGCGTTGAAACATTTCGATCAGGCTCAATTCGTGTTCCGGGTCGTTTTTCAATTCGCTCAAAAATACGTTCAGGTTGAACTTTTGGGCGATGTCTTCGATCCCACGCACGACGCGATCGACGAAAGGATCGGCAATGGTGGTGACCACCAGGCCGATGGTGTTGGTCCGCTGGCCGCGCAGCGATTGCGCCAGTGCATTGGGAATGTAGCCCATATCGCTGGCGATCTGCTTGATTTGCTCGCGGGTTTCGGAGCTGATCAGGCTGCTATCGTGCAATGCCCGTGAGACGGTGGTATGTGAAACACCGGCAATTTCGGCGATATCCTGGATCGAAACGGACTTATTCATGGGAGCAGCCCGAAAAATGGCTAGTTTTCATGCACACGTGAACATAATAGGCGCTTTTCGGATTTTTGTCAAGGAAGGTGGGGAAGGGGGAATAGTGGATCAGATAATGAGGAAATAAGGAGGAGAAAAAGTATGTAAACGAGAAAAATGGAATGGTACAGTATTGCCACACAGAATTATTATGACAAATCAGAAAAGCCCTATAAATCAATGATTAGGGTTCGCTACCTGATTTTCATAAGTTCCTTTTTCATATTGAAAAGGAGCTTATGAAAATCGAAAAAAACGAAGGGCGTTATATTAGCGACAAAAAAAGAATTTCATATAAGCAATCTTGAATTAAAGTTTTGGAATGCCACAACCAAGGACGCTTTTGGGGAAAACATGAACTGCTTTTTGTAATTTTAAAAGCGAAGATCAAAATCTAGCGCCAGTCGCTTTCATTCCGGAAAGCGTAGTAAGTATGGTGCAGAGAGCACCCACAATTGTGCCAGTGGTAGAAGAACATATTTACCTTTTTCCCTAACCGTATCCATTGACTTGTATATAACATGTGCTATGATTGTATATCATTTGTTATGTGGAGTAGGATTGTGGAATTCGCAAAACAAGTTAAAATATGTTCGTGAGCAATTGAGATTAAGCCAGAAACAACTCGCGAATGCTCTTAGTGTGAGTTTTGCGACTATAAACCGATGGGAGAATTCGAAAGTTACTCCCAGCAACCTTGCGCAGAAAACTTTTTATGATTTTTGCGAAAGCAATTTTATTGATGAAGATGTGCTTAAACGCCTCTGAATTCTCAATAAAGCCAAATAAAGAATTGGAGGAGTTACTATGGCAAGAGCCGATTTGCTTTGTGATTTAATAAAAAGTGGTACAACAGGTGATGATCAGGGCTTTCGTAAAGCTGCTGAAGCAATTTGTGTTGAGGAAAGAGCTAAGCAACACGAAGTGTTGGCTAAGAAAATTGAAGAAATTCTTAGTACAACGAATAATCAAGCGCAGCGAAGGGAGGTGCCTTTACAGACGTTTTCCATTAATGGAAATGGAATGAACCTATTTCAGAAAGTGATTCCAGAAAGACGTCTTGATCAACTCTTTTTATCCGAGGTAACCAAACAGTCGTGTAATGAATTAATAGAAGAGCAAATGCGAGCTGACCTGTTGCGTTCATATGGTGTTGAGCCAAGAAACAAAATTCTCTTAGTTGGTCCCCCTGGGAATGGTAAAACGTCTTTGGCAGAAGCTATTGCAACTTCACTTATGGTACCACTATATGTTGTTAAATATGAGACTATTATTGGTGCCTATTTGGGAGAAACCGCTTCAAAGCTTGCAAAACTATTTGAATATGTGAAAACGAGGCAATGTGTACTGTTCTTTGACGAATTCGAGACGCTGGGAAAAGAACGTGGAGATCAACATGAAACAGGTGAAATCAAGCGAGTTGTAAGTTCGCTCTTATTACAAATAGATGCTTTACCAAGCTACGTCGTTGTGGTTGCCGCAACAAACCATGAAACTCTGTTGGATCAAGCAGCCTGGAGACGTTTTCAAATCAAATTAGAGCTAGACAGACCTAGTCGGCGAGATCTTGAACTGTGGTTTTCTAATTTTGAAAAGCGAACAAACTTCAAATTTGGTTTAGAATCTACTACTCTTGCCAAAAAGCTACTTGGAAGGAGCTATGCCGAGGCTGAGGAATTTGCACTATCAGTTTATCGACAGTTTATTCTTCACTCGCCTTGCGAGAGTACAAAACCAATAACATTAACTCAGCTTAAATTACATTCCCATCAAGTAATCACTGAAACAAATTCTGAGGAGGCAGAATTAGATAATGGCTGAAAACCCTTTAATCCTTTTTGCTGATCCAATTCCTGTTAGCAAAGCGCGACGCTATGGTGGCCGCAAGGAGGTTTATCACCCATCTCATCAAAGGCAGGTAGAGCGTCTTTCCCCCGTATTTGACATACTAAAACAAGCGTTCGATAATAATAGAGTCAGAATTGCGCAAAATCCTAATGGTATTGAACCAGAGTATACACTTGTACTTGAAGTAGCTGAAGATCCAAGTGGCTTTGAAACGGCAGTCAGAAATCTAAATGCAGATACTGGTAGCATTGAATGGCTCTTTGAAGTTGTTGACGACAACGTGCTAAACAGTGATGATTTTTATCGTATCAAGAATAATGAACGCGATAACACTAAAGCGATGAGCTTTAGGTATTTCTGTATACTAACCAATCAGCGAGCACTTGGAGAAATACTTTCTCTCTGGCAAATGTTTCAACAGGACGAGAATTGTGCTTTCCCGCGTGGCAAAGGCGGTTTGCGAAATGTATTTAAAACATTGAAAGATATCCATTTTTGGGGCGTAAAAGAACGTCTGGAAGAAACAGATATACTCCGAACATGGGAAGAAGACCTACGTAGTCCGGAAATTGCAGACGTAAAATGCGAGATTGAATTATTCTTTAGACAATCTCCGGAGAAACGAACGCAATCTCAAACCAGAATAATCGAATATATACAGGGAATTGGTGGAAGAGTAATTACGTCATCTTGTATTGAAACAATTGGATATCATGCGTTGCTAGCATCTATTCCTCGGCAATATGCTGAAAGAATAATACAAAAAGAAAATGTTGAATTAGTTTTGTTAGACCAGATTATGTTTTTTAAACCAACAGGTCAATCAATTGTTTTTGGAACTGAGGATGGCCTTCCTTATGAAAAAGCTTTTAGTGAGCCAGAGAATATTGCCGAAGAGCCCATCATTGCGCTTTTTGACGGACTTCCACAAGAACGCCATCCATTATTAAATGGGCTTTTAACAATAGACGATCCTGATAATTTTACTTCGTCGTATCAGATTACCGATCGCCAGCACGGTACATCAATGGCTTCATTGATTACTCGTGGAGATTTATCTGATGATATAGAATCGCTGCCTACTCATAAAATATATGTTCGTCCGATTATGAAACCCTATCCAAACCTCCAAGGAACAAGAGAGTATATACCAGATGATATTCTCCTAGTAGATAAAATTCATGAGGCTGTTAGGCGATTGTATGAATCGGAAGCTGGTCAAGTGGCAGCAAGTGTTCGCGTGATAAATCTTTCAATCGGCATCGGGGCGCGGATGTATTACAATATGATTAGTCCTCTTGCAAAATTGCTGGACTGGTTAAGTTTCAAATATAGCGTATTGTTTATTGTAAGTGCTGGTAATCATCCTGAGGATATTGATCTCGGTGTCTCATTCGACGCCTATAAAGCTCTTTCTATAGAGCAGAGAGATGCAAGGATGATTCGGCTTCTTAATAAAAATACGAGAAACCTAAGGTTGTTATCCCCCGCTGAAAGTATAAACGCATTAACAGTTGGATCCCTTTTTACAGATGAAAGTGTATGGGCAGAGAATCCAAGGCAATTGTTACCCTGTTCCAACGTGATGCCAAGCCCTATTAGCTCTATGGGACGCGGCATTAACAATTCAATCAAGCCAGATATTATATATTCTGGTGGAAGAAGCGTGCTGTTCGAAAATTTAGGTACTCCAAATAGCGCGAGGTGGAGAGATGGAACAAGCGTTTATCCTCCTGGGATATTGTCTGCTAAGCCACGCGCCCTTGCAGGTATGACCAATTTCGTCGGATATTCATTCGGAACAAGTGATGCCGCTGCTTTGATTTCTCATGAAGCGGCATCTTGTTACGATGCCTTAAATGAAGTCTTTCATGATGAGATCGGAATAGATGTACCTCCAGAATATTCTGCCTTGCTTCTTAAAGCTATGCTTGTTCATGGTGCGGAATGGAATTCTGTTGCACAGCTTATTTGTAGTGAAACCGGTTTACCAGGACGCGGGGCAGATCAGATTCATAGATGGTTAGGGTATGGAATACCAAATATTTCTCGAATCAAAGAGTGGGCAAAAAACAGAGTGACACTTATAGGTTATGGAGAGCTATCTCAAGATAAGGCTTGCTTATACACGCTTCCATTACCATTCAATTTCTCTGCGAAACAGATGTATAGATGCTTAACCATTACTTTGGCATCATTTACTCCAATACGACCAACAACACAAAAGTATCGATCTGCACAGCTGTGGTTCACATGTGAGGAGTACGGGAAAAACCTCGGGCTTTCAAGGGTAGACGCCGATGATAAGGCAGTTGCTCGTGGAACATTGCAGCATGAACGCTTTGCTGGAGACGGAGCAGTTGTCTGGGGTGAGGATGATATTCTTGGCATAAAAGTTAATTGTCGAGCAGATGCCAATGACTTTAGTAATGCAATACCGTATGCGATCTTGGCCACTTTTGAGATTGCACCCGAACACGATATTAATGTGTATCAAAGAGTCGTTGAAAAAGTCAAGGTCAGAGAAGTAATAACGCCGGCCTAAAAGTGTAAAGAAAATGGCGTCTCATACGGGGCGCCATTTTCTTTACTGAGAAGGAGATGGAATTGTATGGCTAATTTGGAGAAGGCAAAAAAAGATTAAACATTTATAACAGATGGGAAGAGTTGGTTACGAAAGACAGTTCTTATGCGATCAAATTATTTGCTTTGGTACTAATCCATTTTTATGTTGTTTTCATTCAAGTGCCTTTTCAAAGAGAAAACTAATCTCGTTGCATAAAATAATTTCAAGAAAACTGGATAAATTGTCATATAGGAAACAATCTTTTTGCTGAATTGATACTATGATCAAGCGAAGATATGAAAAAGATGTTACATAGAAGTGAAATTGGATGTGCAATATTCAGGGTGGGTGGAGATCTGATTGATGACCCTGGAAACCACCAACGGTTGGCTTATCTGCAACTTACTAATCTCTTACCATTTCATGCCGACATGGTGGTGATGGCGTTTGTCAAAATGGTCCGGCGTTGAAGAACGGGCTCGGTCAGGAGACCGGCCTGAACAGACCTGGCTTTCGAAAAAACCGTCCAGGAAGGCGTACACCCGGTAGCCGCTTGTGAGGCGGTCTTATTCGCCAACCTCTAAACGGTGAGGGCGTTTCTCTCCTTCCATCCCATTTAGGGCGGGTTGCTCGCCCACCGGCAATTCCATCCAAACGGTACTGCCCTGGTCCACTTTCAATTCGGCCCCGATTTTTCCCCCGTGAGCTTCCACAAAAGCTTTGGCGATGGCCAGTCCCAGCCCGCTCTCGCCATGGTTGGTCTCGCGGGACGTGTCCGAGCGGTAGAGCCGGTCGAAGATGTGCGGCAGGTCCTGGGGGTCGATGCCGCTGCCGGTATCGCTGACGGCCATCCGCACCACATTCCCTTTCAGAGCGGCGGAGAGGGTAATTTGGCCGCCGGCAGGAGTGTAGCGGAAGGAATTGCTCAGCAGGTTGCCGAACACCTGCAACAGGCGCGACTCATCGACGTAAAGCTGGGGCAATTGGCCTTCTGTTTGCACGGCCAGGGTGATGCCTTTATTCTTAGCCAGGTCTTGATATAAGGCAGCCGCCCGCTCGAGAATATACTCGGGGGTGAGCCACTGGCGGTTGAGCGGCAGCTCGCCGGCATCTACCTGCGAAAGCACCCGTAAGTCGTCCACCAGGCGCTGGAGCTGTTCGATTTCGTTGTAGATCAGGGTCAGGCGTTCGGGGGTGGGGGCGAGAATCTGGTCGCGCATGGCTTCGATATACCCCGAGATGACCGTCATGGGGGTGCGTAAATCGTGGGCGATATCGGCCGTCATCTGGCGGCGCATCAAGTTGGCGCGGGCGACCTCCTGGCTCATCTGATTAAATGAATGGGCTAACTGGCCGATCTCATCCCGGGAGCGGACCTCGACCTTCTGTTCCAGGTCACCTTGGGCAATTTTTCCGGCGGCGTCGGTCAGCTCTTTCAACGGCTGGGTTAATTGCTGGGCCAGAATCACGCCGACCAACAAGGCGACCAGGATGGCACCTATACCCCCTAACAGTAAGGCCTGGTTCGTGCGGGTGAGGAATTGGGTTTCCTCCGGCGAGAGCGGTGTAGGCAGCTTTTCAGTCACAATCGTGCCCACTCGCGTACCGTTTACTGAGATCGCGGTACCGGATTTGATCTGGGCCGGGGTTAATTGCGTGCCCAGGGAAAAATCTGGGTGGGCGGCAACGATGATGGTCCCGGACGAATTGGCCAATGCAAACAGTGACAGACGGTCGACAAAAATGGGTGGGCGCTGGTTGAACGGTTGCTGATTCGTTCTGTTACTCGGGCCGGGTCCATGCTGGCTCTGGCTGATCAATTCTTGCCAATAATCACCGATCCCTTGCCAGGAACCGTTGGACGTATAGAAATCGCTTAAGATTGTCTCCAAATCGCTGCGCTGCTGAGACACGACCAACTGGGCGAAGCGGTCCGCGCTGGTCAGATGGATGAATAGCCCCACCAAACCGGCCGTCGTGAAGGCTACCAGTAAAAATGCCAGGGTAAATTTCAGGTGGAGCGTAATGCTCAGTCTTTTCATGAGGCTTTATTGAACCGGTACCCAATCCCAAAAACGGTTTCGATATAAACAGGCTGTTCTTCGTCAGCCTCTATTTTTTTTCGCAGGTTACGGATGTGAACGTTGAGGGTCCTTTCCAGGCCGGTAAAATTGCTCTCTTCCAGGTGGTCCACCAGTTGCGAGCGGGTGAAGACCTGCCCGGGTGAGCTCATCAAGACCTCCAGCAAGTCGAATTCGATCGGGGTCAAGGCAATCGATTTCCCTTTCAAGGTGGCCGTATGGGCGGTCACGTCCAGAACCAGGTCACCCGCCCGTAACACCACCGGCGCGATCGCATTCGTATCGGTCCGGCGTAACACCGCCTGGATCCGGGCGACCAGTTCGCGCATGCGGAACGGTTTGGTGACGTAATCATCCGCGCCTAGTTCCAGACCTAAAACGGCGTCTGTTTCGTCCTGGCGGGCGGTAATGATGATCACCGGGGTGGCCCGTTCCTGGCGGTACTGGCGCAGGAACTGGTAGCCGTCCATTTTTGGCATCATAATGTCCAGCAAGATCAGGTCAGGCGGGTCGTGCCGGGCGGTGTACAACGCATTCTGGCCGTTATCCGCACAGACGATAAGGTAACCCTGCTCGGTCAGATATTCCTGAAGGAGCTGCCTGACGCTGAAATTATCATCCACGATGAGGATGGTTTTCATCGATAACCCTTACCTTCTCCATTCGCACCGGCTTGCTTTTTGGGGTATTCCCCGCACAGGAGGTGTGAGGTACATTTTATTATAGATCTTTCGCACTGGCTTACGATAATTCGAGTAAACCAGGGTGAATAGTGGTTAATGTATTTGCCAGGTTTGCTCTGGTTTCCTAAATCATTCAATGGCCATTTCGGGATAAAAATAGCATGCTTAGATTTAGATTTGGTGAAGATTCGGTTGAGCTTATGCCTAAAAAATTTATCCGGATTAGACCGGGTGTAAATCAAATCTTAATCTTATGGGATTATGATAATCCCCAGACTGAATAAAACGTTCTCCAGTGAGCGCATCCGCCCTGCAGATGCTCGCCAGTTTTTCCGCTCGAGCGAAGTGGAATTTTGAGGGATTTGCATGACTGATTTATCTGTTGAAAACACACAAGTTGAAAAACCCGGGAACGGCTTTTCGCTGGAATCCTGGTTGAACCGCAAGCTGTATTGGAAATTTACCCCGGCTGCAATTATTCTGATCCTGATCCTGTTGGTGTCGCTGGGCTTGCACCTGTACCGGATCGATGAGATTGGGAATGGCAACGCCTATTACACGGCCGCCGTCAAAAGTATGCTGCAATCCTGGCACAACTTTTTCTTCGTGGCGGCCGAGCCGGGCGGTTCGGTGACGGTGGATAAACCCCCGCTGGGGTTCTGGATCCAGGCCCTGTTTGGGTTGGTCCTGGGCGTGAACGGTTTTACGGTCACGCTGCCGAGTATCCTGGCCGGGATCGCCAGCATCTGGGTATTGTACCGGCTGGTGAAAAAATACCTGGGTACCGGCCCAGGCCTGGTGGCGGCGATTGTGATGGCCACTACCCCGGTGACGCTGGCAACCGACCGCAACAATACGATCGATTCGCTGCTGATTTTCACGCTGCTCCTGGCCGCCTGGGCTTTTATCCGCGCGACCGAAAACGGTAAGCTGAAACATTTGCTGCTAGGCGGGCTGCTGGTGGGACTGGCCTTTAACATCAAAATGCTGGAGGCATTTCTGCCGCTGCCGGCTTTTTACGCGCTCTATTTGTTCGGCTCGAAAACCGGTTGGGGCCGGAAGCTGCTCAATTTGGGGATTACTTCGGTCCTCTTGCTGGGCGTAGCCTTTTCCTGGGCGGTGATTGTCGATGCGGTGCCGGCCGATCAGCGGCCGTACGTCGGCAGCAGCAGTACCAACTCGGAAATGGACCTGATTTTTGGCTATAACGGGGTAGAGCGCCTGCTGGGAATGGGCCGCAATGGTTTTGGCGGCAGTACCGGCCTGTTTGGTTCCGCGGATGGAGGGAATTCCTTCAACCCGGGCGGCGCCCGGAACGGTGGCTCTGCACCGGGCGGACCGGGTGCCCCGGGAAATGGACGCATCCAACAACCCCCCATTACCGGGTCGGGCGCCGGCGGTTTCCTGGGCGGAATGTTCGCCCGCAGTGGGGGCGGTATGTTCGAAGAGACCGGTACGCCGGGGCTGCTGCGCTTCTTCCAGGCGCCGTTGGCGAAGGAAATGAGTTGGCTGCTGCCTTTTGCCCTGCTCGCGCTGCTTTTAGGTATCTTTTCGTCCATCATCCGCCTGCCGCTGGATTCGCCCGAACACAAGAGTGTTTTGCTGTGGGGCGGTTGGCTGATGACCTGCCTGGTGTTCTTCAGTATGGCCGGCTTCTTCCATAATTATTACCTGGCGCTGCTCACCCCGGCGTTAGGCGCCAGTGTGGCCACCGGTTTTTCTGCCCTGGCTAAACTCAGACAAAAGAGCCATCTACTGGCCGGCATTTTGCTCATCCCGATGGCCGGGCTGACGCTGCTTTTCGAGATTACCCTGGCGAGCAGTTTCGATATCCATGCAATCTGGTTTGGGATTGCCCTGGTTGGTTTAGGGGTGGCCGTGATGGCCCTGGTGATCAGCCTGCTCTGGCGCAGTGGACAACCCATGATGGCCGGGGCCGTCAACCTGTTGGCGCTGCTGGCTATGCTGGTCGTGCCTGCATTGTGGACCTACGACACGGTTTCCATCGTCTCATTGGGTGGGAATCTGCCGGCGGCCTACTCCGGCCAAAGCCCCCAAAGAGCCAGCGGCTCGGACGGGCAGCGGGCCCAAAACGTCAGCCTACCTGGTGAGGTGGATGGGGCTAACCTGAACCTGATCAATTACCTGGAGCAGCACACCCAGGATACTGAATTCATGGTGGCGGTCCAAAACGCCCAGACCGGGGCTCCGCTGGTGCTGGCGACCGGCCGGCCCGTTTTCTACCTGGGCGGGTTTACCGGCTCAGACCCGGTCATCGATGCGGCCGGTTTCGCCAGGCTGGTGCAGGAAGGCCGGCTGCGCTACGTCCTGCTGGGTGGTATGGGCGGGCGCAACGGCAGTTCCAGCGTGGAGAGCTGGGTGACGACGAATTGCACCCAGGTCAGTGACCTGAATTCAACCGCCGGTCTGACCAATTCATTCCGCGGTGGTTTTGGCGGGTCGCTGTACCAGTGTGGGTCATCAGGCCTCTAGAAATATAGGCATAGCCCGGCTTGCAAAGCCGGGCTATTTATTATAAGTGAGGGTTGGTTTTATTATTTTTCGCGCGCTTCCCACGCAAAAAAAAATAAAACAACCCTAATCTTTGGACTGGACCGGCAGAATTCCACCGGTGGGGATTACCTCATCTATTTTTAAGCCGGGATTAATCCGGGGATCATCCGTTGCACCTAAAATTTAGGTCGTACCTGCCTGCCACCGGTTGAGCATCCTGCCCGGCCGGTGCAGGAGAAAAACCTGATCCGAGGTGGAAATGGCCGATGTAGAGCGAGATCGGAACCTCACTGCCGTCCGCAAGAAATCCCGCATGCCTGCAAATTCCGTGTTCTATGAAAAAATCGTCCCGATGCTCCTGATTGCCCTGGGGGTAATTATGCTCGGGTTGATGGTCTTGGCTGCGGGTGTCTTATTAGGATTGATCCATTTTTAGATTGTAGGAGGAGGAATTGAATATTAGCGTGAATCAGGTGTTGCCGTTCGTGTCAACCGCCACTATGTTTATTTTTACCATTTACGTTCTGCAGCGGTTCGTGGTACGGCGCAAGTTGCATTTTCTGTTCTGGGGGATTGGCCTGGCCATGTTTGGTACCGGCAGTTTCGCCGAGGCGTTCCTTTCGCTGAACTGGAACCGCTGGGTGTTTTTCGCCTGGTATCTCTTCGGAGCGGCACTCAACGCGGCCTGGATCGGACACGGGACACTTTATTTACTTTCGCGTAAAAAGTGGGTCCATGCTGTGACCGCTGTGCTGGTACTGGGCAGCCTGTTCGCCGGTTATCTTATGCTGCAAGCCATGCCCAACCTGGACGAAAGCGTCTTTACCACCTCCAAGCCGATCAGCGAACAATACGGGTCATCGGCGCTGGAAGCCGGCCAGGCTGCGCCGGACGGGGCTTTGACCACGTCCGAAACCGTAAACGGCCAGTCAGAAACGGTCGTGCGGGGTTTGCTGCCGTTGGGCGCTGCAGTGCGGATGACCACCCCGTTCTTCAACATTTATGGCCTGCTGACGCTGGTAGGCGGCGCGATTTATTCAGCTTTCCTGTTCTGGAGAAAACGCGTGCTGCCCAACCGGGTGATCGGTAACCTGTTAATCGCCACCGGGGCGCTTTCGATTGGCTTTGCCAGTGCCTTGACCCGCCTGGGCAACGGCCAATACCTGTACATCGGTGAATTGGCCGCAGCAATTTTGATGTTTTCTGGCTTTATGGTGGCCGGAAAACCCCAGCCGCAAGAAAACCCTGCCCCCCACAGGGTCTCTACGGCGGCAAATTAGCCGGCATCCACCATCAGGTTGCTCAAGACGCCGGCCAGAATGTGGATGCTTTTCTGATAATCGGAAAGGGAAGTGTGCTCCTCGGCAGTGTGGTCCAGGTGTGAATCGCCCGGGCCGTAGGCGACCGTGGGGCAGCGCCAGACCGGCGCAACCGTGTTCATATCGGATGTGCCCGATTTGAGCGCAAAGGAAGGTTCGCCGCCTTCGTTGCGGATAGCGGACAGGAAAGCCCGCACCAGGGAAGTGTTCTTGTCGGCTTTGTAAGCCGGCTCTCCACGGACCAGGTCAACGACTCCATCCCCGGCCAGCTCGTTGAGGACAGTCTCGATGTCTTCGGCCTGCTGGCCGGGCGGCATGCGGAAGGCCAGGGCAAGCTGGGCGGTCTCATTGAAGCCGTCACTGCTGGAAGACAGGCTGCGCAGGCTGGGGATCACCAGGTCGAAGGTGCGCTTTTTGTCCTGGTTGATTTTTTCGAATTCGGCGTGGACTTTGTTCCAGAAAATGACCGCGGCCTCGCAGGCGCTTTCCATCTGGGCCGCTGTGTGGGTGACCGGCCGGCGGACGATGTACCAGAAATGGGCGTCGCCTTTGTAGCCCAGGGTAATGCGGTTCCACTGGCTGGGTTCGCCGATGATCAGGTGCTGCGGGTGATAGCGATTGCACAGGTAGCGGGCACCACGCCCGTCTTCTTCTTCCCCCACGGCGCCGATCACGCAGACTTTCCAGCCCGGTTTGGCGCCGGCGACCGCGCCGGCGACGACCATAGCCGCCAGGGGACCTTTGGCATCCACCGAGCCGCGGCCCCAAAGGGTATCGTCTTCCTGGTGGACGTTGATATAGCCGGGCACGGTGTCGATGTGACCCAATAAAACGATTTCATTCGGGCCTTCGCCGATTTCACCGACGGCATTACCGGCACCATCCACCCAGGCGTTGTAGCCCAGTTTGTGCATTTGTGCGGTCAGGTAGCGGCAGGCGGCCTCTTCTTGCCCGCTGGGGCTGTAACGCTGTAACAGGCCGGTCAGCAAGGCGACGGGGTCAAGGGGCTGGTTCATTGGTCAAGACCTCCTTTACGGCGCTGACAACCTGGGTTAGATCTTCTTTGCTGATCACCAGCGGCGGCAGGAAGCGCATTACGGTCAATCCGGCCGGTAAGGCAACCACACCTTTGCCCATCAAGGCTTGCAGGTAGGGGGTGACTTTTTGTTTCAATTCGATACCGACCATCAGTCCAAGCCCGCGAACTTCGCGGATGAGAGGGGACTGGATCTGGCGAAGTTCGTTCAGGAACCAGGCGCCTAATTCCGCGGACCGTTCCGGCAGGTGGTTGTCGACCAGCTCATCCAAAGCCGCCAGCGAGGCTGCGCAAGAAAGCGGGTTCCCGCCGAAAGTCGAGCCGTGGGTCGCCGGGGGAATGGCCCCAACCCGTTCGCCGATCATGACCGCACCCATGGGCATACCGCCGGCGATCGATTTGGCCAGGCAGAGCAGGTCGGGTTTCAGGTCGTAATGCTGGTGAGCGAACATCTTGCCGGTACGCCCGAAGCCGGTCTGGACCTCGTCGATGATCAGGAAAGCGCCGCGTTCGTGGCAGATTTCCTGGGCGTCTCTCAGGAATTCGGGATCGCCGGGCCGGACCCCGCCCTCGCCCTGGACAACTTCCAAAATCACCGCGGCCGTCCTTTCATTGACGGCTGCTTCGAGGGCGGCCATGTCGTTGTAGGCAATATGGCTGTAGTCCGGCACCAGGGGATAGAACGGCTCGCGGTATTTCTTTTCCCAGGTGGCAGAAAGGGCCCCCATGGTGCGCCCGTGAAAGCCGCGCATGGTGGCGATGATACCAGTGCGTTTGCTGGCCAGCCGGGCGAACTTGATCGCCCCCTCGACCGCTTCGGAGCCGGAATTGCACAGAAAGACCCGCGGCATACCGGTCAGTTCGCTCAAGCGTTGTTCGACCAGGGCCCGTTGAGGATTATAGAATAATTCCGGGCAAGAGATGATCCGGGCGGCCTGGTCGGCGATGGCCTGGGCTACCTTGAGATTGGCGTGTCCCAGGTTGCCGGAACCCTGGCCGCCGACGCAGTCGATGTACATGTTGCCATCGCTATCCCAGATATGGGCGCCTTCTCCGCGCACGATGGCGACCGGGCGTTTACTATACACACCGCTGGTGTGCTGATTTTCGATATCGAAGATTTGGTTTGTATCGGTTAAGGTTTGCTTTATGGCCACGATTAATTCTCCGTAGATATTACGGTACCTTTACCATTTAGGGCGTCTACAATCGGGTGTTCTACCCGGCCGTCGGCAAAGATAACTCGTGGGACGCCCAGGTCGAGCGCTTCGGTGGCGCCCAAGACCTTCTTTTTCATGCGTCCTTCGGCGTATTCGAGCGCTTTTTCAAGCTGGTTTTTCTGGATGTGGGCAATCAGGGTTGATTCGTCCGGAAACTTGCGCATCAGGCCCGGAACGTTGGTTAAAATGACCAGCACGTCCGCCTGAACCCCACCGGCCAGGTAAGCGGCGGCCCGGTCGGCATCCACGTTGAGCATTTCACCCTCGGTGGAAACTGCCACCGGGGCGACCACCGGAGTAAGCCCGGCTTTGACCAGGGTTTGCAGCAGCTCACTGTTGACCGATTCGAGTTTGCCGGTGAAATCGTCGCGCAGGATGCGCTGTTTGCCGTTTTCGACGATGCGGATGGCATCTTTGCGCCTGGCCACCATCACACGCCCGTCCAGGCCGGAAAGGCCAAAGGCGTTTACCCCGGCCTGCTGCAGCCTTTCGACCACCAGGGAATTGATTTTCCCGCTGGTGACCATGGCGAATATTTCCATGGTCGTGCGGTCGGTGTAGCGGCTGGTAAAGCCGGAGACCGAGGTGACCATGCGGGGGGGGTGGCCCAGTTGCGTCGAGATTTCGTTGGTTTCGGCCGAGCCGCCGTGGGCGATCAATACCGGCTGGCCGTTTTGCACCAGCCCGGCCACATCCTTGCAGACCGCGTCCAGGTTGATCCCGCTGGCTCCGCCTATTTTGATGACAATCATGCCCGGCTCCTTTTTAGATGGGGTGTAGTCCGCAGAAGTCGAGCCCGGCGGTTTCGTCGAACCCGCAGATTAAGTTCATGGATTGGACGGCCGAACCGGCCGCGCCTTTCATCAGGTTATCGATGGCGGCCATGGCCACCACGTGCCCACTGTTGGGGTCTAACTCGAAGCCCACGTCCGCGTAGTTGCTGCCGGCCAGGATTTTCGGCTCGGGTACGCGGTAGATGCCGCGGCGGTCCTTGACCAGGCGCACGAAGGGCTCGTCGGCTGCCCAGCCGCGGTAGGCCTTCCACAGGTCTTTTTCCGACACACCCGGTTTGACGAAGGCATGCGCGGCGGCCAGCGCACCACGGACCAGGTCCACCGAGGTCATGGTCAGGTGCACGTTAGTCAGGCCCAGTTCCTGGATCACCTCGGCGGTGTGGCGGTGGCCATAAGCGGCAAAGGTGCGCACCACGCCGCTGCGTTCAGGATGGTGCGAGCCCGGGTTGGGGCTGGCGCCGGCTTCAGATGAGCCGACTTTGATATCCACGATAATCGCTTTGCTCTCGTCCAACAGCCCGGCCTTGACCAGGGGCAGCAGGGCCAGGTTGGAAGCGGTGGCGTTACAGCCCACTCCGCTTACATACGATGCGGTAGCCATTTCTGACCGGTGCAGCTCGGGCAAGCCGTAAACGAACTTGCTCAACCAGTCCGGGGCAGCGTGAGGTTCGCCATAGAATTCTTCGTAGAGCTTGTTATCGCGCAGGCGGAAGTCCGCGGCCAGGTCCACGATTTTGGGGGCAATGGCCGCGTAAGTGTCGATGGATTTCTGGCTCTCGCCGTGAGGCAGGGCCAGGAAGAGGACATCGCAGGGTTCCAGCGTTTCCCGCGAGGTGAACTTGAGGTTGGTGCGTTTGCGCAGGTTGGGGTGCTGCTGGTACACATATTCCCCCAGGTGACGTTCAGAGGTGGCCTGCTTTACTTCGATATCCGGGTGGCCGAGCAGCAGGCGTAAAACCTCGCCGCCGGCGTAACCGGATGCACCTACGATGGAGGCCGTGAGAGTCATGCAGCCTCCTGGATGGGGTGGAACCCCTGGGGAATAATCTCGCCGCGGGCGACTTTGAGGGTGTAATCCACGATCAGGCCGCCAATGTCCACGCCGGTGGTCGGCGCCAGAGTATGGAACTCCATGGTGTGATTGATCTCGTTGACCAGTAAGCCACGTTCGGGATCCTCGAGCAGGTCGATGGCCAGCACGCCGCCGCCGACCGCCTGGGCCGTGCGGATGCACAGCTCTTCCATGTCTGGGGTGATCGGGCAGACGTCGCCGTCGCCGCCGCGGGCGGTATTGGTGATCCAGTGCGAGGAGGAGCGGTAGATGGCGCAGACCGGCTCGCCGTTGATCACAGCCACGCGGATATCCCGGCCAGGTTTGTGGATGTATTCCTGGATGTAAATAGTCGAGTGCTGGTAGGATCCCAGGGTACTCTTGTGCTCCAGAATGGCTTCGGCGGCGTCGCGGTCATTGACCTTGGCCAGCAGCCGGCCCCAGGAGCCGATCACCGGTTTGAGCACCACCGGATAACCCATTTCCTCGATGGCTTCCAGAGCCAATTCGGGGGTGAAGGCCACCTTGATGTGCGGTTGGGGAATACCCATCTTGGTCAACAAGGCGGAAGTGGCCAGCTTGTCACCGCACAGGGCAGCCACGTGGGACATATTGACAGTCGGGATCCCCCAGGCATTGAAGATCTGGGTGGCGTACAGCCCGTGGGCATAGGACATACTCCGTTCGAGGACGGCGGAATATTTCATCCAGCCGTTGGCATCATCGAAGTCCAGGATGGCCTGGCGGTCATCGATGTGATCGTAATCGACGCCGCGTTTCTCCAACGCCTCGAAGATCATCTTTTCTTCTACCCGGACGCGGGAAAGCAAAACCCCAATTTTCATAGCTTTTTCGGGGTTACTCACCCCAATCCTCTTCTTCCATGGGGGCCAGCTCAAGGACAACCGGGTCGATCGCGGTTACTTCCAGGTCGACACCGCAATCCGGGCAGACAACGATTTCACCTTGTACGACGTTATCCAGTGCGATTTCAGCTTCACATTCTGGGCAGGTAGCGGTTTGGGACATAATCAAATCTCCTTATTAGATAAAGATGAATAAAAAAAGCTCTCCCTATTTGGGAGAGCTTCGTTTTACCAACGACATCCTGGGGTAAGCCCCGGATCGAACCGGTTACGCGTCTACACGTTGACCAGCCGACCCTCCCAAACGGAAGGTGGGAGCCAACTTACGACGAGCGCGAATTTCAACTAAAGTTATCATAATTGATCCGGTAGCTAGGATAATACCAGCATCCGAGGCAAAAGTCAACGGGTTTTGGCGGGCAAAATTAAAATTCGCAGTTTGCATTTTAGTAGGGGCGCAGAGGGGTTGAGGAAAAAGGCCACAGATGGACACAGATTTTTTTCTCGGATTCGAGGTATTTGGGGCGTTCGCCCCAAATACCTCGAATCCGTATCTGTCTGTATCCGTGCCCATCTGTGGCAAAAATCTACAAAGTCCGGGCGTCGGCGGCGCGGGCGTGGGCTTCCAGACCCTCGGTGCGCGCCAGGATGGCGGCCTGCCGGCTTAGCTGGGCGGCCGGCTCGGGCGCCAGCGCGATCAGGCTGATCAGGTGGACGAAGTCCCACACGTTGATCGGGGAGGCGAAGCGGGCGGTGCCGTTGGTGGGCATCACGTGGCTGGGGCCGGCCACGTAGTCGCCCAGCACCTCGAAGGAGGACTCGCCCAGGAAGACGCCCCCGGCGGCCTCGACTTTTTCTGCCCAGCGCCACGGATCGGCGACCGAAAGGCACAGGTGCTCGGGTGCGTAGGCATTGGCGACCGCCACGGCTTCGGCCAGGTCACGGGTGAGCACCGCGCCGCTGCGGTTGGCCAGCGATTGGGCCAGGATTTCCGCCCGGGGCAGGTCTTCGATCCGCCGGGCGACCTCGACCTGGACGGCCTCGGCCAGGGCGGGTGAATTGGTCACCAGGATGGCCGATGCGAGTACGTCGTGTTCGGCCTGGGCCAGCAGATCGGCGGCCACCCAGGCCGGGTTGGCCGTATCGTCGGCAATGACCATCGTTTCAGTTGGGCCGGCCAACCCATCGATGCCGACCACACCGAAGACCTGGCGCTTGGCCAGGGTCACGAACAGGTTGCCGGGGCCGAAGATCTTGTCCACCGGGCGGATCGATGGACTGCCGTAGGCCAGGGCCGCAATGGCCTGGGCTCCGCCCAGGGAATAGACCTCCTCCAGGCCGAGCAGCGCGCAGGCGGCCAGGGTGATCGGCGCTACTTTGCCGGTCGTACGCTGCGGCGGTACGGCCACCACGATCTCCTTGACGCCGGCGACCTGGGCAGGCACGGCCGACATGATCACCGTGGAAGGCAAGGGGGCGGTGCCGCCCGGCACGTATAGTCCCACCCGGCGAATGGGACGCACGAGCTGGCCCAGGCTGCCGTCGCCTTGCTGTATGATCCAGGACGTGAGCGGCTGGTGATTGTAGAAGGTGCGCACCCGCTCGATACTGATCTCCAGGGCGGCCCGTTCGGCCGCGGGGATCGATGCCAGCGCGGCCGACAGGTCGCCACTAGCCACGCGGAAGGTTTCGCCCTGGAAGCCGTCCAGACGGCGGCTCCAATCCTGCAAGGCGCTGTCGCCGCGCTGGCGGACATCTTTCAGGATGGCTGAGACGGCTTGCTCGGGGGTAAGCGGCTCACCAAACATTCGCTGGATCCCATCCAGGACGGCCGGCGAAACCGGGAATTCATCGGGAGGCTGTCGTTTGAGGATGGTCTGGCGGGCAGTATCGAGATCGTAAATATTTAACATGATCGCCTTCAATTGGTGGAATTTGGATAAAGAAAAAGCCCCCGTGGCCGGGGGCTTTTAGTTCATTATGCTACGGTTGTTCAATAGCTTAAGACACCACCCGTCCGAGGAGGTTTGCAATAAGACGATGATAATGGTGCAAGCAAGTCAAGAACATGATGAAATTATTCTATGCGTGAAAAAGGGGTTTGTCAATGCAAATGGGTAAATCTGGCCTAAATTTCATTAAAGACGGCACCCGCCCGGCATCCCCGGAGGAATCGATAGGGCTTATACCGGCAAGACCATGGCCGGGTCCTCGCGGCGGGAATCATTGACCAGCG
This sequence comes from uncultured Chloroflexia bacterium, assembly GCA_963704755.1. Lineage (GTDB taxonomy): Bacteria > Chloroflexota > Anaerolineae > Anaerolineales > Anaerolineaceae > Bellilinea. The sequence goes on along the minus strand of OY969938.1, from coordinate 970,689 downwards.
GGCTGACCGGGTGAGCGTTCATTTTCTCTGCTGGGAAGGGCTTGAGCATTTCCAGCAACTGCGCCGCTGGCCGGTCTTCCAGCCAGGCCCAGGCCGTCTCGGGGGTGAGAATCACCGGCATGCGCTCATGCACCGGCGCCACCAGTTCGTTGGCCTGGGTGGTGATGATCGTGCAGGATTTCAGCACGTCCCCTTCGGGGGATTCCCAAATTTCCCACAGGCCGGCGAAGGCGAAGGGTTTGCCGCCGTTGACCTGAAAATAGAAAGGTTGGGCACTGATGCCCCTGGCTTTGTTGGCCTTGTTCCATTCGTAAAAGCCGTCGGCCAGGATCAGACAGCGCCGCCGGCGAAAAGCGGTGCGAAAGGAGGGCTTTTCGGTGATCGTTTCGGCGCGGGCATTGATCAGCCGGCTGCCGATGGAAATATCCCTGGCCCAGGAGGGTACCAGTCCCCACAGCATATAGTCCAGGCTGCGGGTGCGCGGATCGGTAATCACCATGACCGGTTGGGATGGCGCCACGTTATAGCGCGGTACCCACTCGGTCGAAATATTCTCCAGGTCGAATGCCTCGATCAGCTCGTTGGGCATCATCATGATCGTAAATCGTCCACACATAAATACGCTCCTCTGGCTCATTGTAGAGCCATGCGATAATTATTTTCGAATAAAGTCTGCCCGGGCAGGTCTCAATTTTGAGTTGGTCGCGGAGGCCTGTCTTCCGCGACCAACTCAAAATTGAGCTTTTTCAGCAGCCTCGCTTATGATTATAATTTACCCTGGTTGCCCGGCTCAACCGGATAATTTCAGGCGGACGCCTGGCCTTCCCGGTGGATTGGAGCGCAGGCAACCCAATCTCATGATGATGAGGTGACTATGCCTGCACCGTTAGTGGAATGTATCCCCAATTTTTCGGAAGCTCGCCGCCCCGAAGTAGTCGAGGCGATTTTAGCGGCCATCCAAGCCGTACCCCAAATTCACATCCTCGATCGCCATTCGGACCTGGACCACAATCGCACGGTGATCACCTTTGTCGGTCCGCCGGCCGCTGCTGAAGAAGCCGCCTATCAGGCGATTGCCAAAGCAGCCGAATTGATCGACCTGGACCGGCACACGGGCGCACATCCGCGTATCGGCGCCACCGACGTGGTGCCCTTTGTGCCGATCAGCGAAGTCAGCATGGCCGAGTGCATCCAAATGGCCCAACGCCTGGGTCAACGAGTAGGGGATACCCTGGCGATCCCGGTCTACCTGTACGAAGAAGCTGCTACCCGGCCCGAACGGCACAATCTGGAGAATATTCGCCGCGGACAATACGAAGCTCTCAAGGAAGAGCTGGGGGTCATCCCGGAGCGCGACCCGGATTTTGGCCCGGCGAAAGTTGGTCCGGCCGGCGCGACCGTGATCGGCGCCCGCCAGCCTTTGATCGCGTTTAACGTCTATTTGACCACCTCCGACACGGCCATTGCCCAGAAAATCGCCAAGGCCATCCGCAACTCGTCCGGCGGGATGCACTACGTCAAGGCCATGGGGGTGCTGGTGGACGGCCTGGCGCAGGTGTCGATGAACCTGACCAATTATCGCCAGACACCGATTGCCCGGGTGGTCGAGCTTGTAAGGCGCGAAGCCCAGCGCTATGGGACTGCCATTCATCATTCCGAGCTGGTTGGACTGATCCCGCAGGAGGCCCTCACGGAGGCGGCCGTCTGGTACCTGCAATTGGATCAGTTTGCGCCTGACCAGGTGCTCGAATCACGCCTGATGGAATTAATGCGCGACCAGGCGCCCCAGGCGGAACCCGATTTCATGGACGCGCTGGCCAGCGCCAGTCCCACTCCCGGTGGGGGCTCGGCCGCGGCCCATACGGCCGCGGTGGCGGCCGCGTTGGTCAGCATGGTGGCGCGCCTGACGATTGGCAAAAAGAAATACGAAAACGTGGCCGAGGAGGCCAAAGGCATCTTAGAGAAGGCCGAGGCCATGCGGTTGGAGTTTCTACAGGGCATTCAGGAGGACTCGCAGGCCTTCGAAGCGGTCATGGCGGCCTTCAAGCTGCCCAAAGACACCCCTGAACAGTCCCAGGTGCGGGCTGTGGCCATTCAGGCGGCGACCCTGGAGGCCGCCCGCGTGCCGCTGGCAGGCGCTGCGCGGATGCTGGATTTGCAGGTATTGGCCCTGGATGTTGCCCGCATCGGCAACACCAACGCGATCAGCGACGCCGGCTCGGCGGTCACCCTGGCGCGGGCGGCGCTGGAATGTGCGGCCTTCAACGTGCGCATCAACCTGAACGGGCTGGACGACAAAGCCGAAGCCGAGAAGATGACCGCCCGGATTTCCGACCTGGAAGCCAGGTCGCTGGAATTGGAGTACGATCTGCGCGAGGTGCTGGCCGAGCGCGGCAAAATCAGCTTCTAGCTGGATTTGGCCACGGATGGGCATGGATGGTGAAGAACCCGAAATTGAGGTGTTTGCAGGGTCATGACCCTGCAAACACCTCAATTTCGGGACAGAGTCCGGGTAGTTTAAAAAGCACCCGTGTGTATCGGCATGCATTTGTGGTCAAATACATTTTTAGCTATTACAATTCAAGCAGCTATTCTGTCTGCCGGGTGCAGGCCGGGCAACAACCAGATAGCCAATCCAACCTCCACACCAGTTGAAAAGGACCAACCATCCCATGGGCATTAAACCAGATCATTGGATCAAAAAAATGGCGTTGGAACAGGGCATGATCGAGCCGTTCGTGGACCACCAGGAACGGGACGGAGCGATCTCTTATGGCCTGTCTTCTTATGGATATGATATTCGTGTAGCCGATGAATACAAAATTTTTACCAATGTATTTTCGGCGGTTGTGGACCCGAAGCACTTCAACCCGAATTCGATGATTGATTTCAAGGGGGAAGTCTGCATCATCCCGCCCAATTCGTTTGCCCTGGCCCGCACGATCGAGTATTTCCGCATCCCGCGCTCCACCCTGACGATTTGTTTGGGCAAGAGCACCTACGCGCGCTGCGGAATTATTGTCAACGTCACGCCCTTCGAGCCCGAATGGGAGGGCTACGTGACCCTGGAAATCTCCAACACTACCCCCTTACCGGCCAAGATCTATTCGAACGAAGGCATCGCCCAGGTGCTGTTCTTCGAAGGGGACGAGCCCTGCGATATTTCCTATGCAGATAAAAAAGGCAAATACCAACACCAACAGGGTATATTGCTGCCGCGTCTCTAGTCGATCAGTCTGCCTGGCGTTGGGCCAGCATCCATTCCCACAGGTCCTGCCGGCGATAAACCTGGCGCCAGACGTCATGCCCGGCCCGCGGCAGAATGTCCAGTCGGGCCTGTCCGCCGGCCTGATTGAGCTCATACACCAGGACGGCCGATTCACGCGGCGGCACGATCACATCATCCTCTCCATGGAATGCCCAAACCGGGGTGGTTTTAAGCGAGCGCACCCGCTCGGGAAAGCCATAGAACCAGGAACCGCCCCCGCACAACGGGACTAAAGCGGCAAAACGCTCCGGGTAGCTTACTCCCAGGTGCCAGACGCCGAATCCGCCCATAGATGAGCCGGTCACCGATACCTGATGAGGGTCAACCGCGTAGCGGTCGGAGATGTCTTTGAGCAGGATGTCCAGGGCTGGGATATGGTCGGACCACCAGGTGTCCGCCGGGCACTGCGGGCAGACCAGGATAAAGGGAAAATCGTCCCGTTCCAGGTGAACGATGTTTGGCAGGCCCGAGGAGAGCACCAGGTTCGGGTCATCCCCCCGGTACCCTGAACCGTGCAGATACAAGAGCAGCGGCCAGCGCTGGCTGGAATTGCGCTCGTACCCTTGGGGCAGAAAGAGCAGGGTGGGGAGAACATACGACCTGGGGATGACGGTTTGGAATTTTTGAATTTCAGGTCTCATGTTGATCGATGGATTGCTTTAGTGAAGATAACTCTTCAAAGAAGAGTATAAGTGTAATCTTACTGATGTTCATTGTAACACCGGCCGAATTAAATAGCCCGGTTATAATAACTATGTTTGAGTGTTTGTTGCGAATGACGAAGTCATTCGCAACAAACACTCAAAATCTTTCAACCACGGTCACAGCCTTCATGATAGAAATCAATACTCCTTTTCTCCATTTCCAGATGGACGACAGCCTGGTTCGTTTCAGCCTGTCTGGCATCCGGGCAAACTTGCCGAATATTCAAAATGCGCACCTGGGCGTACAGTATCACCCGGAGGACGGAACGGCTAAAATCAGCCGCCCGCTTGCGCCGGGTGGGGAATTCAAGTTTACCGGTCTGTCCGGAGGGCCCGAGCGACTGGAGTATCGCGCCCCAGCGGATACTTATGGCCTGGCCGTACGGGTCGAATTTACGACTTTGCCCGGCTCACCCCTGTTGATCTGGCGCATGGAGCTGACCAACCAGGGCGGCCAGCCTCTGGCCATTGACCGGATCGACTTGCTGCAGGCAGGAGGCCAACCCGAGCGGGGTACCTTCGAGCTTGGTAACATTGAATTGTCGGAGCTGACATTTTTCAAGAACGGCTGGCAGTCCTGGTCACATAGCGGGGCGTACCCGGCCCGGGCTGCCATGCTGCGCTCGCGCTTGGGGCCATTTCAGGAGCCGATGGTCATCAACGCCGGCACCCCGGCCTTGCGCTCACGCGGCTATTTCAGCTCGGATTTCTTCGGGGTGATTTCGCACCCTGCCAGCCGCAGCGGGTTGTTATTAGGTTTCCTCTCCCAAAAACAACACTTCGGTTGCCTGGAGGCTGTGCTGTACGACCGGCCCAGTTTGCACCTGTGGGCCAATGGTGATTCCGCCCGCCTGGACCCCGGCTGCCAGATCAGCACCGATTGGGCAGTGGCGCTGCTCTTCGATAGCAGCCTGGAAGATCCCCTGGGTATCTACCTGGATACAGCCGCGCGTGAAAATGAGGTCCACCTGCCCGAGTTGGTCCCCTCCGGCTGGTGCTCCTGGTACCATTTTTATACCCATTTGAGCGCCGAGAATATCCAGGACAACCTCAAGGTCCTGGCGGCGCAACAAAAGAACCTGCCGCTGCCGCTGGTGCAGATCGATGACGGTTTCGAATCACAGGTGGGGGACTGGTTCTCGTTCAAGCCGACTTTTCCGGAAGGCGTGGCTCCGCTGGCGGCTGAAATCAAGCAGGCCGGCCTTACACCCGGGCTGTGGCTGGCGCCTTTTATCGTCCATCCAAAGTCGCATCTGGCCCACCAGCACCCGGATTACCTGCTGCGCGACCGGCATGGCCGGCCGGCCAATGCCGGTTTTGTCTGGAACGCCTTTGGCCAGGCACTCGACCTGACCGTTCCCGAGGCGCTGGATTATAGCCGCCAGGTCATTGCGACCGCGGCCCACGAATGGGGCTATCCCTATTTGAAGCTCGACTTTCTCTACGCGGCCGCTCTGCCGGGTGTGTATTACGATGCCACCCGCACACGGGCTCAGGTGCTGCGCATGGGCATGCAGGCTGTGCGCGAGGCAGCCGGCCCGGATACCTTCCTGCTGGGCTGTGGCGCTCCGTTGGGCTCGGTGCTGGGACTGGTCGAGGCCAATCGCATCGGCGCTGATGTCAGCGGGGATTGGACGCCGCGCTACTTCAACCTCACCTTCCCGTTCAAAAATGAGCCGCACATGCCCTGTGCGCGTAATTCCATCCAGAATATCCTGGCCCGCAGCCCCATGCACGGGCGCTGGTGGGTCAATGACCCGGACTGCCTGCTGGTCCGACCGGATACCCATCTCAGCCTGGCTGAGGTACAGACCCTCGCCAGCGCCATCGCGATGACCGGTGGGTCGCTGCTGCTCTCGGACGACCTGCCCGGGCTGCCGCAAGAGCGCCTGGATATCGCCCGGGTGCTGATGCCGGTGCTCGGCCGGCGAGCCGAGGTATTGGACTTGTTCGAACGCACCACCCCGGAGCATCTGCGGTTGGACATGCATGGCCCGACCGGCGACTGGCACGTGCTGGCGCGCTTCAACAGCCAGGATAAACCGCTGGCCTGGCAATTCCGCCCTGCGGATTTCAATTTGCCGGATGGGCGATACCTGGTCAGTTCGTTCTGGGATGGCGTCCAAAGGATGGTCGAAAGTGCGACTGGTCCGGCGATGCCGCTTCTGGCGCCGCATGGCTGTGCATTGCTGGCGGTTTATCCTGACCCCAGCGGAGCGGCTGCTTTTGCCGGCAGCAACCTGCATTTCAGCCAGGGTGTGGAGCTGAAGTCGTTCAAGGTGACCGCCGAGGATATCCGGCTGAGGCTGGAATTGGGCCGGGAGGCGAATGGCTGGTTTTCGCTTTGGTTGCCGGCGCCGCCGATGTATGCTGTGGGCGGCGAGCAGCCGCTCAACTGGCAGCCGGCCGGGAATAATTTCTACCACTTTTCGGTGGCCTTCGACGATCCGCTGGATGTGTGCATCTCGCTGGTTTGATTGCAGGTACATCCGGAAAAATTGCGTTCTATTGTCGGGTTACGGGCAAGATCCGAGTAAACCGCACGCTATGCCATCCTCAATTGCAATTAACGAGCCCTAACCCGACCTACGCCAGGGTTATATAGGTAAATTCATTTTTTCACCGTCCGGAGATGAAGAGCGGCCTCGGTCTGGAGACCGGGCCGAACGCTTGGAAGAATATATTTCCAAATTAATCAGTCGTCATAGGAGAGAAGGGTGTTTTGTTATTTTTGGCATGCGCAGCATGCCAAAAATAACAAAACACCCTTCTCTTTTGCACATCTTAAGAAGGTATGCCTGGATAAGTTATTTCCCAACCGCCTTTTTGGCCGAAGGCCGTTTTTTCTCGATTTCGGCGACCCGGAATTGGACGATTCTGCGGATCAAATCATAGGGGATGGGCTTGTCCAGCGGGAATTGGACCGTGCCTTTGGACCACTTGTAGTCCGTAAACTCGTTATGGAAGGCATTAATCCCAGAGCTGGTGGGAAAAAAACCAATGTGGTTCTTGAAACCACCGAAATAGACCAGGTTACCGTTCATATAGAATGCCGGCATCGCGTAGCTGATCCGTTCCTCGGCCTCCGGGGCGGCCTCGTGGACCACGGCCCGGATTTTTTGCATCAGCAGTTGCACATCTGCTGGGAACATCGCGATGTATTCATCGATATTGGTGAATTGGCTTTTCGTCTCATCCATGGTTCATTCCTTTCTCGAGAGGCTAAATCCGTGGGGTTAATCCGATTGTATTGTTACTATTCAGGCTGGTTTGGCCTTTTTGCGGTTGCCGAATAGTAACCTTATATTTTTTATTAAATTAGCTCAAGTGGCTGCCTTGCATGTGAACCCATCTCCCGGGGTGGGGTGAGCAGGTAGCAGCCTGGGTAAATTACTGATCCAGTAAATTATAGAGTATTTTAGTTGAATTTGTGGTGAATTCTGGCGGAAACGGATAGGATAAATAAAAAGGCCCATACTTCCCGGCGTGAGAAGCGTGGGCCACAAAAAGCAGGTTAGAACCCAGGTGTTGTTTTTGGCGGTTTTTCTGCCAAAAACAACACCTGAAATACTGCTTACTTTTCGACCGGCGGCTGTGTCGCAGCGGCTTTGACCTTGCGGTTGCGGCGGTAGCGCTGGATGCCTTTGATGAGGAAGAACAGCACCAGGCCGATCGGAATGAGGATCGGCAGGCAGAAGATGACCGACCAGATCAACACGTTCGCCAGTACCTGGTAGGCTTTGACCAGAGTTTGCAGCGCATCCCGGGCGACGCCTTTCGGCTCCCAGCCGGCGATGGTCACCGGGGCGATCGAGGCGGTAGCCTGGATAGTCACGCTGATGGCCGACATGGCGGCCGATTCTTCGTAGTACTGGATCTGGCCCTTGATCACCTCGATCTGTTCGTTGACCTGTTTGAGCTCGTCGAAGATGGAGAGCACATCCGCGGGCTTGGTGGCTTTGGCCATCATGGCGGTCAATTGATCGGAAGCAGCCTGGAGGTTGCGCAGGCGCGACTGTAAATCGGTGTAGTCCTTGGTCACGTCCTGGCCGGTGATGGTCTCGTTGATCACATCGATATCGGCGTCTTTGACCAGCCCTTTGATCTGGTCCAGGGCAGTATCCAGCTTACTGGCCGGGACGCGGATGGTGACCGAAGCCTCGGTAACCTGGTTGCCAGAGGATGTGCTGCGTTGGTACTGCTGTGAACTGACCACGTAGCCGCCCATGGTATCTGCCATTTTCAGGATGTTGTCCAGGGCGTCGGTCGGTTTATCCACCACGATGGTCAGATCAGCGTTGCGGATGACGATCCGGTCCGGCTGATTGACTTCAGAGTTGAACTGGTTGGTAGTATCCGAACCGGCCGATGGCGCTTCAGCCGGTACTGCCTCGGCGATTGCGGGTGCCATCGTCGGTGGTGCACCTTTATCACTGTAACTGCCGAATGTGCTATTTACGGCCGGCGTGGCGGCCGCCGCGCTGCATGCCCCAAGCATGACCAATAGAATCAATCCAAGTGTAACTGCCAGGCTGCGTTTCATCATTTCTCCTCCTCGGTGTTTGCATAATAGACGGCAGTGTTACGGAATTGGTTCCGCTTACCAGCCTTCTTCCAGGCGCAATGCGTGCCTTTGCGGCAGGCCGGCTTTCAATATCTTCCTCTGAACGGCTTTGATGTTGTAATTCACCCGGCGCGCTTCCCAACTACCCATATCCGGGTAATAAAGGGCATACGCCGCGCGTGGATCGCGGTCACGCGGTTGGCCGACCGAGCCTGGGTTGAGGATGGAATGGCTGTTGATGACAAAACTTTTGCGGGGCGAAGGTACGGCCCAATCGACGTGGCCGTTGCCGTTGTAGATGTAATGGATCGGAATATGGGTGTGGCCGACGAAACAATACGGGGTGGTAAAGAAGGCGAAATTGGCCAATACGGTGTTGATATCCAATAAATATTCCCAGATGGGGTTCCGCGGGCTGCCATGACTGAGCGTCACCTGCCCGAAATTGACCCGTTCGTGCAGCTTATCCAGGAAGGCCAGATTACCGGGGGTGATTTGCTCTTTGGTCCAGGCAACCGAGGTAAAGGCTTCGCGGTTGAAAGTGGATAGGTCCAGCTTACCCAGAACCGCGGCGTCATGGTTGCCCATCAGGCAGGTCAGGTTTGGCAAATCCTGGATCGTCTCGATACATTCGTTCGGGTTGGGGCCATAATCGACCAGGTCGCCCAGGCACCATACCTCATCGTAATCACCGGCATCGGCTAAAACGGCGTCCAGCGCTTCTTTATTCGCATGGATATCGGAAATGATCAAAATTGTCATAGTCAAAAATCCCAGTTGCTGCTCAAGACTTTTATCGAGGGACTTGAGCAACTATAAATCCCATACCATTATTATAAATGGAGTGTCAAAGCGATGCGAATTGGGATGGACCCCCAATTGGAGTGAGCCGGCCGGCACACCCCACATTTAGGATAATCTCTAGAACCATGTCGCTGCGCGTTGCAGGATGATTTCAGCAACGGCGTCCTTGGCCATCAAATCCAGACGCTCGATGGTACCATCCGGGAAAATCAACGCGACCCGGTTGTTATCGACCTCGAAGCCGGCTTCGGGGCCGGATATATCATTGGCGACAATCAAATCCAGGCGTTTTTCGGTTAGTTTGACCCTGGCATTATCCAGCAAATCCTTACTTTCGGCGGCAAAGCCGATGGTGAAACGCGGGAACCCGCTGCTGTTTCTTTGCGCGGCGACCGCCTTGAGGATGTCGGTGGTCGGCTCGAGCTCGATCGCGTGGATGCCGTCGCGTTTTTTGATTTTGTCCGTGGCCGTATGCACCGGGCGGAAATCGGCGACGGCCGCGGCCATGACCAGCAGGTCGGCGCCGGGGACCGATTCCAGGATGGCGGAAAGCATTTCGGCGGCCGATTTCACCTGAATGACTTCCGCTGCGTCTGGAGCCCCAGGTGCCAGCGTGGTGGTGACCAGGGTGACGTCCGCGCCTGCGTCCAGGGCTGCCTGGGCAAGGGCGAAACCTTGTTTTCCGGAAGATCGGTTGGTAATCATCCGGACCGGATCGATGGCCTCCTGGGTGCCACCGGCGGAAATGACGACTTTTTTGCCGGCCAGCGGACCGCTGCGCGAGAGCAAGTAGCGCACTCGTGCGACGACGCTCAGCGGTTCGACCATCCGGCCGCGGCCGGTCAACCCGGAGGCCAGATGGCCCTCGGCCGGGCCGATGATATCGACCCCGCGTTTGGCCAAAATCTCCACGTTAGTCTGCGTGGCCGGGTGTTCGAACATGCCCGCGTCCATAGCCGGTGCGGCCAGGATAGGGCAGTGGCAGGCCAGTGCGGTCAGCGCAAGCAGGTTATCCCCCAGGCCATGGGCCAGTTTGGCCAGCGTGTTGGCCGAAGCCGGGGCGATGACGAGCAAGTCGGCCGAGCGGCCCAGACCGACATGAGTCACGTGGCCTTCGCCGCCCCACAAATCAGCGTCGGTATAGGCTTTTCGGCCGGTGACGGATTGGAAAGTAAGTGGGGTGACAAATTTCTGGGCGCTTTCGGTCAGGACCGTGTCCACCTGAGCACCCCATTGAGCCAGATGGGAAGCAATTTCAACAGCCTTATAGGCCGCGATCGAGCCGGTGACCCCCAAAAGAATACGTTTTCCCTCAACCGGGTTAGCCATGTTGTGTTCGATTCATCTCCCATAGAATACGCAAGCCCTCTAATGTCAGCCAGGGTGCCACGATCTCCAGGACGTCTGTCTGGGCTGCGACCACCTCGGCCAGCCCGCCGGTGGCGATTACTTTGGTATTGTCTCCCAGTTCTTTTTTAAAGCGGGCAACCATGCCCTCGACCATGGACACGTAGCCGAACAACAAACCGGATTGGATGGCATGGGTAGTGTTGCGGCCGATCACATTCGGCGGTCGCTGCAAATCCACCCGCGGCAGCTTGGCGGCGTGTTCGTAGAGGGCGTCGGCGGCGATGCCGATACCGGGCGCGATGGCTCCACCCAGGTATTCGCCCTGGGCATTAATGCCATCGAAGGTAGTAGCGGTGCCAAAATCGACCACGCAGGCCGGCCAGCCATACAAATGTTTGACCGCCACCGCGTCGGCGATGCGGTCGGCGCCGATAGCCTTGGAATCTTCATAGAGGATCTTGACGCCGGTCTCCACCTGGTCATCGATAACCAGGACAGGCTTTTTCAGGTACCACTGGCAGGCTCGCAAAAGCCGGGTGGTCAGGGGTGGGACGACCGAGGCCAGGCAAACGCCTTCCAACTGGTCCGGCGAAACCTGGGCGTGCTGGAGCAAGGCCAGTATTTGCAGGCCGTATTCGTCCGGCATGCGCTCGTGATCGGTGGCCAGGCGCCAGCGACCGTCCAGCTCACCGTTGTTGTACAACCCCAGGGTGAGGTTGGTATTGCCAATGTCAATCGTTAACAGCATCCGGTTTCGGCTCTTTCTCTCCCTCGCAAATGGCTTCGATGATTTCGGCGGCGTTATCGAACCGGTTGAATGCAGGCATCAGGTAAATGCCCTGGGCAAAGGATTTGATTTGCTCGATTAATTCTATCGCAATTTCGATCCCCTGTTGCAAACCATGCTCGCCGGCCGTGCGCATCTGGCGGTGAATGGCGTCGGGAATGTCGATACCGGGGACCTCATGCTGCAGGAAAGCGGCGTGCCGGTCCGAGACCAGCGGCAGCAAGCCGACCAGCAGCGGTTGGTGAAAATCGGGGATCTCCGCCTGGATGCGGCTATAAAACTTATGGGCAGGCTCGGGGTCGTAAATGGGCTGGGTAAGCAAGAAGTCGGCGCCTGCGGCCAGCTTGCGGCGCAGGTTCTTGATCTCGGCTTCCGGGTTGGCCGGGTTCAAATTGAGCGCGCAGCCGACGAAAAAATTGGTCGGCTGGCCGATGTTGACCCCGGCGTGATCGACGCCGGCGTTGAAACCCTGTTTAATCAGTTTGATCAGCCCGGAGGGGACCAGGTCGAAATTGTCCATGGCCTCGGGGTAGTCGCCGATAGAGGTAGGGTCGCCCATGACGACGAATACGTTGTGCACGCCTAAGGCATGGGCGGCCAGCAAATCGCCCTGCACCCGCAGCAGGTTTCGCCCGCGGGTGGGGAAGTGCAGCACGGTCTCGATGCCAACTTTATCCTGGATCAGGCGGCAAACCGCCCAGGGGCTCATGCGCATACGCGCCATGGGGCTGTCGGCCACGTTGATCACATCCGCGCCAGCGTCGGCCAGCAGGCTGGAGCCGGCCAGCACCTTTTGGGTAGTCAGCCCGCGCGGCGGGTCCATCTCGACCGCCACGGCAAAACGACCGGCAGCCAGTTTTTGCGCAAAACGGGTCGGGGCAGTGGTCTCCTCTTCAGCCTCTTCTTTTTCCACCACGCTGATGCTAAATCCCTTAGCCAAATCGGCCGGTTCGAAGGTATCCATAGCTTTGCGCATCACCTCGATGTGGCCGGGAGTAGTCCCACAGCAGCCGCCGATTACGCAGGCTCCGGTTTGCAGGAAGGCCTGGGTGTAATCGGAGAAATAATCCGGTGAAGCCGGGTACTTGATGCGCCCATCGGCCTGCTCCGGCCAGCCGGCATTCGGCATGACCGAGAATTTGCCTTGGGGCAAGGCGCTTTGCATGTGTTTGAGGATCCGCAGGATCTGGTTAGGCCCGCCCGAACAGTTGACCCCGATCACATCCGCGCCGGCTTCATGGATTCGCCGGGCGACCCGGGCCGGGTCGTCACCCAGCAAAGTACGGTCATCGCGGGTGAAGGTCATCGAGGCGATAATGGGGATGTTGGGGTCCACCTGGCGGGCGGCCAAAATAGCTTCGCGGACCTCATAAACATCGGTCATCGTTTCGACGATGAGCAAGTCCACGCCGGCATCCACCAGGGCTTCGATCTGGCGGGCAAAAGCCTGGCGCGCCTGTTCAGGCTGGACCCGTCCAAAAGGCGCCAGGCGCACGCCAAGCGGGCCGATATCCCCGGCGATCATTACGTCCTGAAAAGAAGCCAGCACCACCCGGTGGGCCAGCTCGACGGCGGCCGCATTAATATCGACCAGCCGGTCTTCCAGCCCGTGGTGGGCCAGTTTGTAGGGATTGGCGCCAAAGGTGTTGGTCTGGATCATGATGGCGCCGGCGTCGATGTATTCCTTGTGGATGCCGGCGACCATGGCCGGGTTGGTCAGGTTGAGCTCATCGAAACACTGCTCGAACTGGACCCCGTGCTGGTTTAGCAGCGTCCCCATGGCACCGTCCGAAAGGACCGGGTGCTGTTCGGCGAGATATTCGCGGAATTTCTGGTAGGTGTTCATAATCCATTAACGGGATAACTGCTCAACCCGGCTTTCACCCAGGTTGAAATAACGCGCCTGCGGATGGTGAAGGATGATGGCAGCTGTGGACTGTTCCGGTACGAGCTGGTAGGCTTCGGTCAGGTGCATCCCCAGCTCGGATTCAGCCGGCAACAGGCGGAAAACTTTCTGGTGGTCGGACAGGTCCGGGATGGAGGGGTAGCCCCAGGAATAGCGCTTGCCCTGCTCGGCCGGCAGCCCCAGTTCGCGGCGGATGTGGCGATGCAGGTATTCGGCGGCGGCTTCAGCCGTTTGTACGGCCAGCCCGTGGCCAAAATAGGCCTCGGAGTAATTGGCGCTGTCTTGCAAATTCTCGAAGTGTTGTGAAGCCTGTTCACCGACGGTAACGATCTGGAATGCGACCACGTCCAGGGTTTCTGAGCCCAGGGGCAGGAAATAATCGGCCAGGCAGAGATTATCGCCGCCGGATTGGCGCAGGAAGTTGAAGCGCTCCATCTCCACCGGCGAACCGGCCTGGACCGACGCCGGCTCGAAAACCACCAAATCGTTGCCATCCGCCTGGACCGGCCAGTAGCCGTACACGCCGCGCGGGTTCAGCCAGCCTGAGGCTAACGCTTCGCGGCACATGCGATCCAGCCGTTTTTCATATTCGGCTTGCAGCTCTTCCCAGGCTTCGCCGTGAGTATTCTTGGCGCCCCAGGACAGGCGGAAAAGCTCGTTTTTGGCCAGGCAGGTGAAGACCTCCTGCAAGGGCATCGAATGGACTACCCGCGGGCCCCAGGAGGGCGGCCGCGGGATGAATTTTGCGGGTTGTACATTCGATCGCTGGGTGCCATTCAGCGAGGCAGCCGGTTTGGTTTCCCGGCCCAATTCCATGTCGGATTCGCGCTGGATACGTGCCACCAAATCCGCTTTTTTTTGCGGGTCGCTGAGCGAATCCATGGTGTAGAGACCTTCGAAGGCATCTTTGCAGTAAAACACGCCGGGCTCGTAAACCTGGCCGTCTTCGGTGCGCAGAATCCGGCGGCCGAAGCGCGGATTGATGGCCGCTCCGCCGATCAACACCGGGTAGCTCAACCCGCGCCGGTGCAGCTCGTTGACGATCAGCGGCATTTGCTTGCTGGTGCTGACCAGCAGCGCGCTCAGGCCGATGGCGCTGGCGTTGACTTCGACCGCCTTGGAGATAATCGTCTCGGCCGGCACCTGTTTGCCCAGGTCGATGACGTCGTAGCCGTTGTTAGAGAGGATGGTCTTAACCAGGTTCTTGCCGATGTCATGCACGTCGCCATATACGGTGGCCAGCACCAGCAGCCCTTTGCTGACGCCTTCCTGTTTTTCCAGGTAGTTTTCCAGGTGGCTGACGGCCTTTTTCATCACTTCGGCCGACTGGAGCACGAACGGCAGGATCAACTCGCCGGAACCGAACTTGTCGCCCACTTCTTTCATGGCCGGCAATAGAACGGTATTCAGTACGATTACAGCAGTTTCGTTGAGCGAGGTCACACCGTCGCGGTGAAGGATCTCTTCGATGTCGTCCTCGACGCCGTCCTTGAGGCGGTGCAGGATGCGCCAGTGCAGGCGCTCTTCGGCGTTGAGGGTTGCCAGAATGGCCTGGACGCCGCCTTTTTGGGTGTCCTCGTCCGGGTCAGCCTGGCTGACGGCTTCGATCAATTTTTGCAGCGCATCCGGTGCACGGTTGAGGATCAGATCCTCGGCCAAACGGCGTTCTTCGGCCGGAATTTCGGCGTAGGGTTTGATCTGGGCCGGGTTGACGAT
Organism: uncultured Chloroflexia bacterium; assembly: GCA_963704755.1. Lineage (GTDB taxonomy): Bacteria > Chloroflexota > Anaerolineae > Anaerolineales > Anaerolineaceae > Bellilinea. Next base: position 955,590 of record OY969938.1, on the reverse strand, counting down.
GGCCATATCCAGGCCGGCCTGCACACAGTGGTAAAGCATAACGCTGTTGAGGATGGCCCTGGCGCGCGGCTGCAAGCCAAAAGATACGTTGCTGACGCCCAGCGAGGTCAGCACGCCCGGCAGTTCAGCTTTGATCGTGCGGATGCCTTGAATGGTATCCAGGGCCGAATTACTGAACTCGGCGTCGCCGGTGGCCAGGGTAAACGTCAGGGCATCGAAGACCAGGTCTTCGGGTTTCAAGCCGTTGTCGTTCACGGCGATATCGTAGATCCGTTTGGCCACTTCCAGTTTGCGCTCGACCGTTTTGGCCATGCCCTGTTCATCGATGGTCAGGACGATGACGGCCGCGTTATACTTCTTGGCCAGGCTGAAGACCCGGTCGGCTTTTTCACGCCCGCTTTCCAGGTGGGTCGAATTGATCAGGCAGCGCCCAGGGGCAGTTTGCAGGGCGGTTTCCAGCACTTCCAATTCGGTGGTATCGATTACCAGCGGCACGTTGATCAACGGAGCCAGCTTTTTGATCACTTTGCGGATGGTCTCGGCTTCGTTGGCCCGTTCGGTTAGAGCCACGCACACATCCAGGCCGTGAGCGCCTGAATCGACCTGGTCGCGGGCAATCTCGAGCACGTCGTCGAACTGCTCGTCCAGGATCAGGCGTTTGAATTTGCGCGATCCCTGAGTGTTGAGCCGTTCGCCGATCAGGAAGGGACGCGGCTCTTGCAGCATGGGTTGGGCCTGCATGGCGGAGGCCAGGCGGGGAATATCCAAAATTGGCCGGGCGGGGCGGCGATGGCCGCCGATCTTCTCGACCAGCAGCTTGAGGTGGGCCGGGGTGGTGCCGCAGCAGCCGCCAACCACACTGATGTGGTTCTTTTCGACGAACTCGGCCATGGCTTCGGCAAACGGTTCGGGCTCGAGCGGATAGACGGCCTTGCCATCCACGTTCAAGGGCAGGCCGGCGTTGGGAATGCAGGAAACGGGCAGGTTGGTCTGTTCGCCCAGGTAGCGGATGGGGTCGCGCATGTGTTCCGGGCCGGTGGAGCAGTTCAGCCCGATCACGTCGATGGGCAGCCCTTCCAGAATGGCCTCGACCGCGCTGATGTCGGTGCCCAACAGCATGCGGCCGCTGGTATCCAGGGTTACCTGGGCCTGGAGGGGCAGGTAGATGCCGGTTTCGGCAAAGGCGGTCTGGATGCCCAGGATGGCGGCCTTGACTTCCAGAATATCCTGGGAGGTCTCGATCAGGATCAGGTCCACGCCGCCGCGCAGCAGGCCGAGGGCCTGTTCACGGAAGATATCGGCCAGTTCGGCAAAGCTGACGTTGGAAAGCTCGGGGTCGTCCATGGAGGGCAGCTTGCCGGACGGGCCGATCGAGCCGGCCACGAAACGTGGATGGTCCTCCCGACTGTACTCGTCGGCCAGCCGGCGGGCCAGTTGGGCCGCGACGGTATTGATCTCGAGCACCCGCTCTTGCAGACCGTATTCGGCCAGGGTCAGCCGGTTCGAACGAAAGGTGTCGGTCTCGATGACGTCCACGCCGACTTCCAGGAAGGAACGATGAATCTGTTCGACCGCCTGCGGGTAGCTGATCACCAGGTAGTCGTTACACCCATTGGTGCGCTCACCGCCGAACTGCTCGGCGGTCAGTTCCATTTGCTGAAGGCTGGTGCCCATGGCCCCATCGAATATCAATACACGTTCTTCCAAAGCATCCAGGTACCGGCGATTGGTATATTTTCGCTGCATTCCGCACTCCTGTAATAAAAAACCTCTCGGACGAGAGGCGCTTGTGAACTTTGTTCGCCCTCATCTTCCAGAAAACCTGCTTTTCAGGCTTTCTGCCGGAATTGGCACCAACCTGTTTATCGTTGGTTGCCGAGGTTTCGTCGGGCCGGTCCCTCCACCTCTCTGGATGAGCTAAATGTTGAAAAAAATTCTACCACATTTGATATAAAAATTCAAAAAGGATCCAAAATTTTAGGAAGCATGAGAATTTCGTAGCCCGGCTTTCAAAGCCGGGGGGTAGCAAGGCCGGCATTTTTGGCCAGGCTCGCAGCAGCTAAAGCTGCACCTACGGATACACAAAGACCCACCTGCGTGGGTCTCCTTTTGGGCAGAAGTCATTTCCATAGCCTGGATATAGTTTGGCCGGCGCTTTCTCGGGTTGGAAACCCGAGCTACATTATCCAAACCTGGTTCCGTAGCCCGGCTTTCAAAGCCGGGGAGTAGCAAGGCCGGCATTTTTGGCCAGGCCCGCAGCAGCTAAAGCTGTGCCTACGGATGCACAAAGACCCACCTGCGTGGGTCTCCTTTCGGGCGGGGCCTGATCCTATAGCCTGGTTCTTGACCGGCCGGCGTTTTCTCGGGTTTCCAACCCGAGCTACGTTTTCCAAACCCAGTTCTGTAGCCCGGCTTTCAAAGCCGGGGGGTAGCAAGGCCGGCATTTTTGGCCAGGCTCGTAGCAGCTAAAGCTGCACCTACGGATGCACAAAGACCCACCTGCGTGGGTCTCCTTTCGGGCGGGGCCTGATCCTATTGCCTGGTTCTTGACCGGCCGGCGTTTTCTCGGGTTGGAAACCCGAGCTACGCATTCCAAACCCAGTTCCGTAGGAATTAGAATGGTCGGCGCTACCCATTCGGAAATTAGGGGAGTTTTTATTGTTTTTCGCGTGCGAAGCACGCGAAAAACAATAAAAACTCCCCGTTTCGGTTAGAATTTACGGTATCCCCGCAATGGTGGTGACTCTTTATGAATGAAATTCTTAACTCCAAACCCCTGGCCCAGGGACGGACCGCCGACGTTTACCCGTATGGCGATGGCCAGGTGTTGAAGCTCTTTCACGAGTGGGTCGGCCAGGATGGCATTGAATATGAAGCCAGGCTGGCCCAAGCCGTTCACGCCGGCGGACTGCCGGTGCCCGCGGTGGGGGAGATCGTGCAGGTAGATGGGCGCAACGGGCTGGTTTATGAGCGGGTCGACGGGCGGACGATGCTGGAATATTTTCGACGCCAGCCCTGGCGCTTGAATGCCTATGCCAGGCAGTTGGGTTCCCTGCACCAACGCGTCCACACCATTACCGGCAACGACCTGCCGGCCCAGCGGATGATCCTGGAGTGGAAAATCAGCCATGCCAGTGTGCTCTCCCGGCTGGCCCAAGATAAGCTGATCGCCGAACTCAACACCCTGCCGGATGGCGAACAGGTTTGCCACGGTGATTTCCACCCGGGCAACGTGATGATTACCCCGGACGGCGCGATCATCATCGATTGGAGCGATGCCAGCAGCGGCAATCCATTGGCGGACGTGGCCCGCACAGTGATCATTATGTTAGGCGCGGCCGCCAGCGAGCAGGCGGTCAGCCCGCTGGAAAAACGTTTTTTGCGCCTGTTTGTCAAAGAATATTTGAACAACTATTTCAAGGATAAACCTCAGGCCAAAGTGGAATACGCCCGCTGGCTGCCGGTTGTGGCGGCGGCCCGCTTGAGCGAGAATATCCCGGAAATTCAAGCCTGGCTGGTGTCCTTGTCTCAAGGGGATGAGGTTATAATTTATTAAAAGGGAATTGTTCAGCCCAACGAGTAAAATAAAACGAATTCGAGGTGTTGGTAGGGGATTTTTCTCAACCAACACCTCAAATTCGGAATTTTCTTACACGAGCCTGAATAGTTACCGGCAAAGGCTACCCATCAAAGAGGATTTTTTGGAAGAATCGCGACTCCCTCCTTTTCTGCCTTTCCTGGCCACCAGCTTGATCCTGGGCGGGATCGGGTTGGCAGGTTTATTTTATTTGTTCAATTTTACGGTCCCAACCCTGGGACCGCGCTGGTTTTTCTTCTTCTTGAGCACGATCGCGGTCAGTGGATTGGCCTTGCCGGCGGTCTATTTCTTCCATTGGCGCTTCAGTAGAGATTCCAAAGTCTCGGCGAGTATTATCATTCGCGAAGCAATTTGGGCGGGGGTATATTTCGATTTGATTGCCTGGTTTCAACTGGGACGTTTCCTCAGCCTGCCTCTAGCGGTAGCGCTGGCCGCGGGGTTGGGGGTGATCGAATTTGCTTTACGGTTGGCAGAGCGCAGCCGGTTTACCCCGAAAGAATCTGGCCACGAATAATCTGCGCGGATCACCGTGCGTAGACGAACATATTGAAAAGAGGTTACGTCAATGAAAAAAGAGATTGACCAGTTGATGAAGCAAAACCAGATCGATGCATTATTGGTGAGCGGAGATGCTTTCCATAATCCGGCCATGACTTACCTGACCGGAGGCGGACACGTTACCCAGGCAACCTTGATCAAACCTTGCGATGGCACCGGCACGGTTTTTTGCAACGATATGGAGCGCGAGGAAGCCGCCAAGACGCATTTGAACGTGCGCACGCTTTCTCAATACCCGCTGCACGGGTTTTATCAACAGGCCGATGGCGACGTCGCCATGAGTATCGCTTTACGTTATAAGCAAATGCTCGAAGACCTGGGCATCACCCACGGCCGGGTAGCCTTGTACGGCCAGGTGGAAGTCGGCCCATTCGTGGCTGCCATTGGGCGATTGAGCAATCTGATGCCCGATATCGAATTTACCGGTTTCTACGACGATCCAATCCTGCTGCCGGCTATGATGACCAAGGACCCGGACGAGATCGATCGGATCCGTAAAATTGCCAGGACCACCACCGAGGTAGTCAGCCGGACGGCGGATTTCATAACCAGCCACCACGCGCGCAATGAGATGCTGGTCAAGCCGGACGGGCAGCCCTTACGGATCAAGGATGTCAAATCGAACATCGACCTGTGGCTGGCCGAACTGGGCGCGGAGAATCCGGAAGGGACCATCTTCGCGATTGGCCGGGATGCCGGGGTACCCCACAGCAGCGGCAGCCCGAACGATGTGCTGCGATTGGGCGAGACGATCGTGTTCGATATCTTCCCCTGTGAGGCCGGTGGGGGCTATTTTTATGATTTCACCCGCACCTGGTCACTGGGTTATGCCACCGATAAAGCCCTCGAGTTGTACGTCCAGGTATTGGAAGTGTATAAACAAATCGTCACCGAATTGAAGCTCAACGCACCTTTCCAGGATGTGCAGCGAAAGACCTGCGAGCTGTTCGAAGCTTACGGCCACCCTACCAGTCTGTCCACGCCCGGGACCCAGGAAGGCTACGTCCACAGCATCGGACATGGAGTTGGCCTGCACATTCATGAGATGCCTTTCTCAGGTGCGAATGCCGGCAGCCTGGACATTCTGGCGCCCGGCAGCGTGTTCGCCATCGAGCCTGGTCTGTATTACCCCTCACGCGGGATGGGCTTCCGGGTGGAGAATACCTTTGTGGCCAACGCGGATGGTACTTTCGAGTCCCTGGCCGAATATCCCTACGATTTTGTGCTGCCCATCCGGCAGTAGCTTTTCCCTTTGAAATCTGGAGAATGATCCTGAAAAGGAGGTATTCACGGGGGCGAAGCCCCCGTGAATACCTCCTTTTCAGGATCATTCTCACACAGGAAATCTTTTCGCGGTTGTGATATAGTTTACGCATGAACCAACGAACACCTGCTGACCTTCCTCCTGCCCGGATATTGGGCATTGAATCTTCTTGTGACGAGACGGCTGCGGCTGTGGTCGAGAATGGCCGCTCGCTGCTCTCCAGTGTGGTCGCTTCCCAGATCGATATCCACGCCCAATACGGCGGGGTGTTCCCGGAAGTGGCCTCTCGCCAGCACATCCTCACGATTTACGCGATCGTGGATGAGGCTTTACAGCGTGCTCACCTGGGATTGAGCGATATCGATGCCATCGCGGTCACGCGCGGGCCTGGCCTGGCCGGTTCGCTGGTGGTTGGAATGAACATGGCCAAAGGCCTGGCGATTTCCACCAACCTGCCCTTGATCGGGGTGAACCACCTGGAGGGTCATATCTATTCTTCCTGGGTATACCCCTCCGATACGCCTCAGCCGCCCAACCCACCCGAATTTCCGCTGCTGGCACTGCTGGTCTCGGGTGGCCATACCGAAATCAACCTGATGACCGGCCACCTGGAATACAAGCGCCTGGGAGCTACCCTGGACGATGCCGCCGGAGAGGCTTTCGACAAAGTCGCTCGCCTGATCGGCCTGTCTTACCCGGGTGGGCCGGCCATTCAAAAAGCATCCATAGATGGCAACCCGAAGGCTTTCAATTTCCCGCGAGCTCGCCTGGAAGGCACCTGGAACTTCTCATTCAGCGGCCTGAAAACGGCCGTGCTGCGGACGGTGCAAGATATCCAGGCCAGCGGCCGTAATTTGCCGGTGGCCGACCTGGCAGCCAGTTTCCAGGCTGCCGTGGTGGATGCTCTGGTTGAGAAGACCCTGCACGCGGCCCAGGTGTACAATGCCAAAGAAATCCTGGTAGCAGGCGGTGTGTCTGCCAACCGCGCCTTGCGCGAGGCATTCCTGTCCCAACGCGAATATCACGTCAATATTCCCCCGCTTTCGTTGTGTACCGATAACGCCGCCATGATCGCGGCCGCGGGATATTTTCATTATGGTTTCGGTCACCGCGATGCACTCAACATGGATGTATCGCCGACCTGGGCTTTATCATAGGCAGGAATGTCCGCAACTTTATGCAGGTAACGGCATCTAATGATTAACGAGACCCTTAACAACTCGAGCGAATTCATCGACCGGTTAAAAAACGGAGATCGGGCAGCTTTCGCAGAGATGGTGGAGCAGTTTTCCGATACGATCTACCGGACGGCGTTGCGCTTTACCAGCGACTCCCAGGACGCGGAAGACGTGCTGCAAGAGACATTCATCAAAGCACTGCACGGTTTACCGAATTTCGAGGGCCGCTCCAGCCTTTCCACCTGGCTTTACCGTATTGCCGTCAATGAATCATTGATGCTGCTGCGCAAGCGGAAACCTGAGCGCCTGCCGGCCGAAGAAAATCGGGAGGAAGAAGACGAGTTGGACGAAAGCGACCTGGTGCTGGCCGATTTTTGTTGCCTACCGGAGGACGAACTGCTTTCATCTGAGGCCAGGTCTTTCCTCGATCGGACCATCCAGGTTTTGCCAGAGACGTTGAGATCTGTATTTATCTTGAGAGATTTAGACGGGTTGTCCATTAAAGAGACCGCAGAAGCACTTGATTTAAGCGAGACCAATGTGAAAACGAGATTGCTCCGCGCGCGTTTGCGTTTGCGCCAGGACCTGGCGAAGTACTTTGGAGATCGTTTAGTGGAGCTGAAAAAACATGAATAACCACAACGATTGCCACCAGTTATTGGCTTCTTTATCAGACTTTGTGGACGGGACTCTGCCCCCGGCCCTGTGTACTGAGTTGGAAAAACACTTGCAGGGGTGTGAGAACTGTCGCATCGTCGTGAATACCATGCGCAAGACGATCGAACTCTATCAGGTAACTACCGAGGAAGACAAAGTCCCGGTTGCGGTCCGCAAACGGCTGTATTCACGCCTGAATCTGGACGATTTTTTGAATACCTGAACCGGTTCCGTCACTTTTCCTGGTCTTGTGCATCTTAATAAAAAGTGTAATTGCTCGGCTATCCAAAAAGGATCGGGTGTTTTTGTTGTTTTTCGCGTGCGAAGCACGCGAAAAACAACAAAAACACCCCTCATTTTCAAATGGCCTGGGTAGTTACTAAAAAAGATTGTGACTGCTCGGCCGGCGGGTAAGAGCACCTCAAATTCGGGAACTCTCTGCAAAGGCCGGCGGGTTGCAATGATTTAGCCAATCCTCAGGAGGAAAGATCCGTTATGGCACCCTTATTGGATGACAACGTAAAGCAACAGGTGCGAGACGTTTTTAAGGATTTAAGTTTTCCGGTAGAGATCGTTCTCTTTACCAGCCAGGAAAATTGTGAATATTGCAAAGATACCAGCGAACTACTGGAAGACATCACTGCGCTGACCGATAAACTGTCCCTGCAAACTTATGACCTGGCGAAAGACGCCGAACTGGCCAAAAAGTATAAAATCGATAAGGCGCCCGGGTTCGTCTTGTTGGGGAAGCAAGACGACGGAACCATCGATTATGGCATCCGTTATTACGGTATTCCGGCCGGGCACGAGTTTACCTCGCTGATCAACGATTTGCTGGTTGTTTCGCAAAGAGATTCAGGCCTGGCCAAAGAAACCCGCGATCTGCTGGGCAAATTGACCCAGCCGGTCAAATTACAAGTTTTTGTCACGCCCACCTGCCCTTATTGCCCACGGGCGGTGGTGCTGGCGCACCAGCTCGCCTTCGAAAGTTCCATGGTCGAAGCCGAAATGATCGAGGCGATGGAGTTCAATGAGCTGGCCACCCGCTTCAATGTTTCCGGTGTCCCTCATACGATTATCAATGAAGGCAGCAGCGAAGTGGTTGGGGCAGTACCCGAAGCGAACCTGATGCAGAAAATCCAGGAAGCGGTAGCGTAAAGGACAATCCTATGCAAGCGAAAGTAACCTGGCAAGACGGGCTGGCCTTCAACGGAACGGCCGATTCCGGGTTCCAGGTGCGCCTGGATTCGAAAAAGGCAGTCGGCGGTGACGAGTCGGGCTTCACACCGATGGAAATGGTCGCGGTCGGTATTGCCGGCTGCACGGCCATGGACGTGATTTCGATCTTGAAGAAGAAACGCCAGGACGTCACGGCTTTTGAAGTGCTGGTTCATGGGACGCGCGCCGCGGACCACCCGCGCAAGTTCACCGACATGGAAATCGAATACCGCGTGACCGGGAAGTCGATCGACCCGGCCGCCGTCGAACGGGCGGTCGAGCTTTCCGAGACCAAATATTGTTCAGGAATCGCCACCTTGCGGGGGAACGTGAATTTTACCCGCCAGATTGTTATTCAAGAAGGATAAAAAATTTTAAAGGAGTTTTATTATTGAGCGCATTGCGCTCAATAATAAAACTCCTTTTTTAATCTGCTGGGCTGGGGATTGCGCCTTCTTGAACCATGTCGGGTAACAAGGTTTCGGCGCCGCGGACCTGGGCGCTGGTAGCGCCTACCAGGGCCGCCACGACCATCAATCCCCCGCTGATTGAGATCAATACGCCCATGCCGGCGCCCGGACCGGTGCCAAAGGCACCGCCGAAAAGATGCGCCATGCCGCTGGCCGGGTCTTTCATCATCGGCTCGGCAACTTTGTCCGCCAGCGGGCCGGCGACCAGCATCGAGATTGGTGAGGATATCTGGGCGATCAGCCGGCGCACGGAAAAGACTTTGCCCTGGATATCCGGCGATACTTTGGCCTGCCAGATGGCCTGGTTGGAAGCATTGACGATTGGCCCAGCGGTTACCCCCACGATGGTACCGAGAATCCAGACCGGCAGCCCGCCGCGCATGCCAAAAATCAGGTAACCCAGCCCGCAAATCAGCCAGCCGGCGATGACTCCCAGGACCTTGCGTTTGAGCCCGCCGGTCGCGGTGACGATCAGGCTGCCCACGATTCCGCAGGCGCTGGCTATCGAACTCGACGATGCCCAGGGTGGTCGCATTGTTGGCCGTGCGCGAAAGGATCATGGGAGCGGTGAGTGTGATGGCCATGCTGCCCATCAGGTTGCCGGCGAAAAAGATCAATTGCAATCCCAACAAGGGATGTTTTTTTAAGATATAACGAAAACCGAAGGCGGCTTCGCTCCACAGGTTGCCTCGGCTGGCGAGACCTTCACTGGTAATTACCGGCTGGGGAATCGCTACGGCCAACAGAGCGGCCAGGGCGATCCCAAAGGTGGTCAGGTCCACCAGCATGACACTGCCTACCCCGCTCCAGGCGATCATGGCGCTGGCGGCGACCGGAGCCAGCACCCCCGAGCCCCATTCGGCGATCGACATCATCCCGCTGGCGCGGGCGAACTGCTTCTTGGGGATCATGGTCGAGATGGCGGCGGAATAAGCTGGCCACTGGAACGATTGGAATATGCCGGAAAAAGCCCCGGTCACGTACAGGTGCCAGATTTGCAAATGCCCGCTGGTATAGAGGATAAACACGACCAGGGTAGCGACGGCTGAGGCCGAGTCGCTGAGCGCCATGACGAGCTTGCGGTTCCAACGATCCACCAGGGCGCCGGCAATCGGGCTGAATAAGATTTGGGGGGTGAAATTAAAAAAGGCCACCAGTGCCAGGGCGGTGGCCTGGCCGGTGATCTGGAAGGCCCAAATCGTCAGGGCAAAGCCGGTCATGGATGTACCGATCAGCGAAAGCACCTGGCCGATCCAGATGATGGTGAAATTGCGCATGCCTTTATTCGATGAGCTCAATGTATTCCCTCTGGTTATGGGCTTGTCGCGCTGACTTGAGCATACTGGTCCGAGCAGACGCAGGCTTTGACCACCCGGATCCCGTTGGTCATGGTCCCTTGGTAAGCCTGGCTGCCAGCAGTGACCACCCAACCCTCCAGGTTGTAAGCCAGCACGCCACCGGCAGGTATCCACTCGCCATTGTACATGCGGGCAATATGGACGTGGGTACCGGTTGCCTCACCGCCTTCGCAGGAGGGCATACCGATCGGGTCGCGCATCTTGAGCACCTTGCCCACCTTGGGAAGGGAATCGTTGGCCAGGTGCAGGTACATCACGACCCAACCGGTGCGGATATCCATGTCGCCATCCAGGTCCAAAAATGCCTTGGCGTCGTCGGTTGCAGCAATGATCCCATCGGCGACGGCAGTGGCCGGCTCCGGACTGGGGCTGCAGCCCCCGACGGTATTGCCCGGAGCAAAATCGACCGCAGCGTACGGCTCTCCTTCACCCCAGCCGGTGTGCGGCCCACCGGTGAAGGCCCAAACATGATTAGGGGCAAAAGGAAAATCCATGTTGGGAACCGTCAGGCTACCGGGGATGAGAGTCTGCACGTTCTGCCAGGGGTCGCCAAATAAAGCCGTGTAGGTCTTCAGCAGGCCATCGGCGGAAATGGCTTTCGCATAGGCATCTTCAGACAGAACCTGGGCGAAATAATATTGCAGTCCCACCGTAGCGGCATTTTGCCACGGGTCTGGCTGTTCGATGCGGCCGTTCTGGTGGGTGAAGCTGTTCAAATTACCGATGCGCCAGCCGTAATAGCCGTTATTGAGCGCATTGGCAGCCCAGGCCAACTGGCGGCCGGCGCCTAGATGGAATTGGTCCTGGTAGCCTAAGGGGTATTGGTCGATATTGGCCGGGCGGTTGGGGTTGCTCAAGGCGCCAGTTTGGTATTCCAGGATGGCCAGCAGCAGGCGCGGGCTGACGCTGAAGTCCTCGGCGATGTAATTGACAATCTCGCCGCCGCGGCGGTTCTGGTCACCGGTGTAAAAAACGTAGTTCTTGAACCAGCCTGGCTGGGAATTGACAAACTGCACGGCATCGAAGCCGACCTGGGCCGGCCCGTTGACGAACAGGCTGTCGGGGATGATCTGCAACGGGCTGCCCCACAGCGGCTCGTAATAGATGGGAATCTTCATCGGCATTCCTGGGGGCATGGTGGTTGCATCCACGGGAATATTCGGGTTGGCCGAGCGGATCTGGTCTACCGTGGTGTTGAAATGGACCGCCAATGCCGGCAATGTGTCGCCGGTTTGGGCGGTGTAATCCACCAGGGTACCGGGGGTATACGGTGGACGGGTCGGCAGTGCAGTGGGAGTGATCACGGATTCGGCGGGGGTCGATTCGGCGGAATTTGAATTCCCGCCGGGGGTTTCGGCCGGGTTGATCCCATTCAAGGGCGAACAGGCGCCGAGCAGCAACACAAAAACCGTCCCCACGGATAAAATCGCAGCGGCTATCGTTTCGGAAAAGAGTTTACGGTTCACTGGCAGGTCTGGAAATGCGGGTTTCAAATGCCCCGCAGGAACATGCGGTTACGACCTGGTCATCTTTGACCAGTTCTCCCTGGTAGGGGTTAGGCCCGGCAACAACACGCCAGCCGCTCATCACGAAAGGCAAAGGTCCGTCCGCCAGCACCCATTCGCCGTTGTATTTGCGGGCGATGTGGACGTGAGTGCCGGTCGCAGTGCCGCCCTCACAGGAGGGATGGCCGATCGGGTCACCTTGTTGGACCTGGGTCCCCAGGGCAATCTTATCACGGGTGGCGATATGCAAGTAAAGGATGCTCCAGCCGGTCTGTTCGTGGCCGTCACCATCCAAATCGAGCACAACCACCCCGGTATCTTCGCGCACCACAGTGCCGCTGGCGACGGCAGTCACCCAATTATCCGAAGGCACGCAGCCGCTCTGGGTAGAAGCCGGGGCGAAATCCAGGGCTGCCCGAGCGCCACCCGGGCCCCAGGCCGCGTGCGGCCCGCCTGAGAAGCTCCAGATGTAATTGGGCTGGAAAGGCAAAATTAGATCGGGCTGGGTCAAATTTACGGGTAACAAAGGTTCAACCGTTTGAGCGCGCGCCCAGGGATCGCTAAACATTTTGGTGTACAGGTCACCAAAGTTGTTGTCTCCGCCCAAGACACCGTTCCATAGTTCGGAATTATACAGGTTGGAAAACAAATATTGCACGGCTACCGTACCGGCGTTGAGCTGAGGCGCCAGGCGGATTGATTTGCCGTCGGAAAAATCGATCTGGGTAAGCGTGCCCTCGCGCCAGCCGTAATAGCCGACCATAATCTGCTGGACAGCCTGGTAGAGCTGGGCATACAGGCCTTTTTTGTCGGGTTGGATATAACCAAGCGGGTAATCGGTTTGGGCCAGGCTGCCCGGTTGGCCGTACACCCACCCGGATTGATATTCGATCAGGGCCACCAGCAGGCGCGGGTTGATCGAATTTTCGATAGCGACTTTATAAATCACCTGTGCGCCGCTCTTCCAGCCGCCCGAGAGGTATTCGCGGTAGGTGCTCAAATACCCGCCGGCCTGGTTGACGAAACTGTCGATGTCGAAATCCAGGGCGGACGGCGAAAAAACGACTTCGCTGTCCGGCAGGATGAGTTCGTTGGGGCCGGTATCGCCCAGCCGGTCCGGAATAATTAGCAGCTTACCGGCGTTGATCAAGCCGGTCGCGGGGATCGTTTCGGTAGAGGAAATATCGGTTATATCCACCCCAAAGCGGGAAGCGATGGAAGGGAGCGTATCACCTGCCTGGGTGTAGTACAGGATCGGCGGCATGGGTGTGCCCAGGTTGGGGGTAGGAATGACGCGAGTCGGCGCCTGGGTATCGACCGGGCCTTCCAATGAGGTGCCCAATGGGACGGGGGTGATATCCTGAACAGGATCGTCCGGCTGGGTAGCCGTGGGGGCCAGGACCGGGTCGGTGGCGGTAAAGGTACTGGTCGGCGGAACCAGGAGTGAAGTTGGGCTCACGGCCGGGTCGGCCACTGAAACCTCCGCGTTGGTCGGCTTGGCAAGCGCGGGCGGGCTGGTGACCGCCGTGGAGGGGAACAATGCCGTGGCCGTCAGGTCATAATTCGAAACATATCCCTGAGAACAGGCCAGAACACTGGTCAGCAAGACCAGCCCGGCCAGGGCGATCTGGATGCGCCTACCACGAGATTTGATTTTCAGGATCAACCCTATCTACAGCCTTTACGGTCACACCGTCTTTGACTAATGACCCCTCGTATTCGACACCGGTCCCACTCGAAACCCAGCCGCCCAGGTTGAACGGCAATGGGCCATCCGCAGAAATCCACTCGCCATTATACCGCCGGGCCAGGTGAACGTGGGTGCCAGTCGCCACCCCGCCTTCACAAGAAGGGTGCCCGATGGGATCACCGGCCTTGACGAAGGTGCCCACCTGGACCTTGCCGGCATCGGCCATATGCAAATAAAGAATGGTCCAACCGGTCTGCTCGTAGCCGTCTTCGTCCAGGTCGAGCACCACCACACCGGTATCGGTGCGAACGACCAGCCCGTCGGCTACGGCGGTGGCAAACGCATCGCTGATCGCGCAGTTTGCGCCCGCATCCGGCGGGGCAAAATCGATGGCGGCCCAGGCGGAGCCTTCGCCCCAACCCGCATGCGGCCCGCCGGTGAACGACCAGGTATCGCCCTGGGGGAAGGGCAATTGCAGGACCGGCTGGCTCAAGCCGGCCGGGAGGGACGGTTCGTAAGCATAATCGAACGGGTAACCGAACAGGTCGGTGTAGGTTTTGAACACGCCATCCGGGCCGACGGCCGTGTCCCAGCCGGCGCGCGTATAAAGGAACCCCATCATTCCCTGGACGGCGGCAGTGCCGGCGTTGATGGTTGGTGCCGGCGGCACCACACTGCCGTCCGAGAGCAGCCAATCCGAGACCGCGTTTACTTTCCAGAGGTAATAACCGCGGTTCAAATTATTGGCGGCCCAGGAAAGCTGCAAATAAAGGCCCTTGTAGCCGGCATCTTCCAGGCCGATCGGGTAATCCGGGCTCTGGAGAGATGGGTTCGGGTTGGTCACCCAACCGCTCTGGTATTCCAACACCGCCAGCAGCAGGCGCGGGTTGACGGAATACTCGCGAGCTACCTTTAGCACGATCTCTGCGCCGGTGTACAGGCCGTCGGTCAAATCTTCGCGGTAGCTCAATAAATACCCGCCGGATTTTTTAACGAAAGAAAAGACATCGAACTGGACGGTGGTGGGGTTATAGACCACTTCGGAATCCGGGATGATCTTGAAGGAAGATCCCACGGGTTCAGGAGAAGGCGCCGGGATGACGATCTGTTGGCCCACTTCGACCAGGTTAGCGTTGCTGATGTTATTGGCCTGGATCAAGGTATCCAGGCTGACGTTGTAGGCTGAGGCGACCTTGCCAAGCGTATCTCCGGCGGCGATTACATATTCCTGCGGTTCGGTATTGAGGGTCGGTACCGGATGGATCTCATCCGGGGTAGGTGTCAGGAAAGGTGTACCGGGTGCATGCGTGGCCGGTACTTGTAAATAGATGCCGGTCGCCAGCGGATTGGGCTGGCTCGGATTGGGTGTTCCGGTGGTTTCGGCCGGCCGCCACAGGCCCGATTGGGGGGCGGGCTGGACGCAGCCGGCCAGAACGATCGCGATCACGATCCAGGAAAACTTCCAGAAGTTGCGAGACGTGCGGGTGTGACTCATTCGAACCTGAAGGGTAAACGCCGGCCGCCGATCAAATGCATGTGAAGGTGAAAAACAGACTGGCCCGCATCCGGTCCAGTATTGATCACCAGGCGATAGCCGGAGGATTGGACGCCCAGCCTTTCAGCCAGCAGGCGAGCTACCCGGCTGAGGTGGCCAACGACCTGTTCGTCGCCGGCTTCGACCAGGTTGACCGATTCGATGTGCCGGTTGGGTACGATGAGGATGTGGACCGGTGCAATCGGATTGAGGTTATCGAAGGCGGTCACCGTCTCATCGCTGTAGAGGATATTTGCCGGGGCTTCGCCGGCGATGATCCGGCAAAAAATACAGCCATCAGGGTTCATTTGGGGGCTTCCTGTGTGCTCGTCGCTGCCAGTTGGATGGGTGGATCAGTCGTGCAGTATGTGTTGTAGTAATCCAATTCAGACTGCTCGTTCTGTTGGGCAAAGGCTATGGCCTGGTTGGCATAATTAACGGCGTCGTCCAGGTTGACGTAGGCTGCGGTGCTCCAATAGCGGGGCAGCACCAGCAGCGGATCGTTCATCTCGCGCTCTTCGGCACCCAGGGGTACCCAGTTGAACATCACCGGTCCGCGGGAATAGGACGAAAAGCCCACTTCGTAGCCGGCCTGGCGGACATCCTGCACGGTTTTCAAGGTAAAGTCACCTCCCGGCCAGATAAAGGCTGTCGGGCGATAGCCGAGGTGATCCATGAAAGCCTGGATAGGGCCATAAATCTCGTTGTGAATGACGTCATCCGGAGTATTTTCGGTGAAATAGGTCGATCCATTGTGTAAAAATCCATGGGCCTGTATTTCAACATAACCGGTCGAAAGGACATCTTTGATTTGCTGCCATTCGTTATCATTGATGACGCCGGTAATATAGGCCATCACCAGATGCCAGTTATTGGCTTGCAAAACCGGCAGAAAATGTTGTTGTACCGTTCCCAGGCGGCGGTCATCGATGATGAGAACCATCGAGCGCGGCGGGATATAGGCATTGTGTTGCAAGAAAGCAACCAGTTGGTCGATCGAAATCGTTTCGAAGCCCAACGCCTTGGCGTGGTCCATGGTCTCTTTGAAATAGTCTTGGGTAACCGTAATGTTATCCGTGACCGTGCCGCCCTCTTTGCGTACGCTGTGATACATGATCGGCACGACGACCGTACCCGGTGTAGCATTGCCGGCCGACCAGCGATCGGCCAGGTACGTACAGGTATCTTGCAGGTATGTGGCCGGCTGAATCCCGGCCAGCAGGCGGGGCGAGAATACCGCCAGCGGTTCCGGCGTAGCCGTTGGCGGCACCGGCGAAGGCGTTATGGTCGCTGTAAAGGTAGCGGTTGGGTTTGGGGTTTGTGTGAGAGTTGCTGTTGGCGAGGGAGTGACCGTCGCGGTAACCGCTTGGGTCGGTGTAGCAGTTGGAAGGCTGGCCGGTATGCAAGATGCCAGCAGAAACAGGGATGTCAGGACGGTCAGGCCGAACTTTTTTGCAATGAGGCGAGAAAGTAAGGTAGGGTGTGGCATATCTTTCCAATGATACCAATATATTCTTAAAGGAGCGCGAATTAAGAGATTATAAAACGGATAGGTTTAGTTAATCTTCCTTCTCCTTTCTCTTCCCAGGGCGATTGCAACCTGCCTGCTTTTCGAGGGCAATTCCCCAAAGAATGGTTTTTTGAGTGTTATTTGGGGCTACGCCCCAAATAACACTCAAAATTATCTCTCAATTGGGACTAAATTGGCAGGTTGCGATTGCCCCGAATTCTCTTCCAGGTAAGTGTGAGCGGTTTATATTCAGGTAAATTTGCGGGCAAACGCGCAAGAAATCCACTAAAATATTACCGGAAAGGTCGGTTATAATATTCTAATAATTATCTAGTATATTTTTAGGAAATTTACAGTTATAATATACACAACAAATAAGTTACGGGTTTATGGGGAGATCGCCGGTCGGGGAATAGTATTTCCCATTGCTAATGAGGAGATTCATTCTAAATCGACAGAAAAGTGGCTAACTTTTGGCCGGTACAGGAACGTTCGGGGGGAAAAACCAGGTTGCCCGTGTATATATGGGCACAACAGGAGATGAATATGGAGCGGGGTAAACTCATTTCTATTACCAAACTGTATAGTTTTCCGGTAACTTGTATGGACTATAATGGGAAAGTTCCATGACCAACTACTTGATGTCGAATAAATCATTTTTCTTGCCAACAGCTAACAAACCGCTGTTATCTCATCTTATCTTTCTTTATTCACAAAACAAAAACGAAGCAGAGGAACTTGCCAGCCAAATTGGTTTTTTTGGTTATCAGGTCCAGATTTACGAGGATATCGAAGGCCTTCAGGATGGGTTGCGTTGGTCGACCCCCAATGCGATCCTGCTCTTCATGGACGATATCATTAAGAATGAAGACCAATTCGACGATGTGACCGAAGTGATCCAATCCCAGGCGATGTCTGTACCGACCATCGTCATCAGCCCGGAAGACAACTTCTTCACCCGCCTGAAAGTGGTGCGGAGCGGTGGCCAGGCGTTTTTCGTCCATCCGGTCGATATCAGCGCGATGATCGGCGCGCTGGATGAAATATCCAATCCTAATTCGAATATCCCTTTCCGAATTTTGATCATCGAAGATGCACTGACCCAGGCCAGTTTTTACGCCATGCACCTGGAAAAGGTAGGCATGGAGACTCGTATCGTGACCGATCCGATCCATCTGATGGAGCCGTTACTCAGCTTTAACCCGGACCTGATCTTGATGGATATGTATCTGCCGGACTGCTCGGGCATGGAAATAGCCCGCCTGATCCGCCAGATGGAGAACTACGTCTCGGTGCCGATCGTTTATCTCTCAGCCGAGACCGATAAAGAACGCCAACTGGCAGCCATGTTTATGGGCGGCGACGACTTCCTGATCAAGCCGATCAAGCCGGAACACCTGATCTCGGCCGTTTCTTCGCGGGTGGAACGTTACCGTAAGCTGCGCACCATGATGACCTCGGATGGGCTAACCGGCCTGCTCAATCACACCACCATCAAGGAACGCCTGGAAAAGGAAATCCAGTTAGCCGATCAGAACCACATGCCGCTGTGTTATGCGATGATCGACCTGGATTATTTCAAGGACGTCAACGACCGCCATGGCCATGCCATTGGCGATAAAGTGCTGAAGAGCCTGGCGCGCATGCTGCGCCAGCGGCTGCGCCGTACAGACCTGATCGGCCGCTATGGGGGTGAGGAGTTCGCTATTATTTTCCCGAACACGTTCATCGACGACGCAGTCTCGATTATGGGCCGGCTGCGCGAAGGTTTTTCCAAAGTCCATCACCGCGGTGCGGATGGAACATTCTCGATTACCTACAGTTGCGGGGTAGCCGACTATCCGCGCTTCCGCAGCGCCTCGAAAATCAGCCTGGCCGCCGACCGGGCTTTGTACGAAGCCAAACACGCCGGCCGGAATAAAGTACTGAAGGCCAAAGACTAATTCTGGGCGCCCTTTTTGAGCGGTACTGCCAGAACGATTTTTAACACCTGCCCTTCTACTGTGATCGATTGAATTGTCCCGGCCTGGCCTGAACGGTCGATTTCATCCTGGATCATTTGCGAGAGGGACGCATTGACCTGGTCGATTGCATCGGACGACAGGTCAATGCCGGGGATGTTGACAGAAGAAATTTCAACATGCGGTTCCTGGTCAACGACCGAGAAAGCGATATCGACGCTGCCCTGGACTTGCTGGCCGCTCTGGCTGGTAAACGTCCCCATCACCTTGATGCTGTTAGGCTCGTTGAATTGGATATCGTCCACCTGCGCCTGAATCTGTTCGCCGGAACGGGTGGTATATAGTTGTTCGGCGTTATTGAAGATGGTTTTGAGCGTTTCTTTATTCAGGGAAACGGGCACCGTCAAGACCCCATTTTTTACGCTTAACCCACAGGCCAGGCTGACGATGAGCAACAATATCGCGGCTATTCCAATTTTTACCCGGTTCTTCGGTTTCATTTCGTTTGACTCCTTGGTACCAATAAAAATAAGCGGGATGAAAATACCCATCCGTTCCCATCCCGCTCTGTTCTTTTGCGATGGCCGCGCAATGACCTCTGGCGGTGTTATTGGGGGCTCTGCCCCCAATAACACCGCCTTTCCTGCCTTATGGCAATGGCCCGACGACGTCGAAGGTGGCCAGAATTTCATCCAGTGCATTCAAATCGGCGTCGCTCATGATATTGACTAACACCGTCACCAGATAATCGGTCTGGTTTTGCTTGGGCCGGGCTGACAGCAAAACCATCAGGTTATTGGACCCACCGCAATTCGAATAGACATCGTAGGCGCCTTCGAAGACCGAATCGTCATAATCGGTGCGCCCTTCGACCGTACAACCGTCGTCCTTGAATGTGGATCGGTAGGAGTCCAAGAGTTGGACGTAGCCGCCCAATTTGGCCATATCGTTCGAAACGCCGAAGAACACACCTGGTTCGTCGAAATAATTGTTGAATTCGTCCAGGTTGGCGGCGGCCGAAATAGATGCCCCAATGGTCTCGTCATCGGACTGCCAGGCAGATCCATCGACCTCGGTCCAGACCGAGGGAATGTTCACCTGGATCGACTGGTAATCGTCCTGTACCGTGACGTAATCGCTGTAGGTCGAGCCGTTGTCCTGGGTGTCGCTGTTCAAATCCTGGGCAAAGGAGAACTTGGTTTGGAGTGCGGAACCATTAATCTCGCCGGTCAGGTACTCCTGGGTCGCAGAGCGAAGCACTTCAATCGAAAGGGCGTCACTGGTGCTGCGAGTACGGATAATATCGCAGTAATCTGACATCGTCCCATCGGTGGCCAGTACCAGGCCTTCCATACGGGTGATGATATCGCCGCCCTCCAGGCCCACTTTATCGGCCGGGGAGCCGGACTTTACACTGGAAACCCAGATGCCGGAGACCGAACCATCGTCGGAAACAACGGCCTCGCCGTTGATGCCCAGGGATTCGTAATCCTGGCCTTGTTTCAGTTTATCGATCACCGGTAAGGCATCTAAGCCGCGGATGGCATAATTGGTATTGTAGGTGTCGTTCGCGGCGTAATTGATGCCGACCACCTTGCCTTCTTCATCGACCAGCGGGCCACCGGAGTTACCGGGTAGGATTTGGGCATCGTGTTCGATGACGCCATCCACCGAAGCCCAGGAGGTTTCGCCGCTGGCCTTAGCCTTCGAGACGATTCCTTTGGTTACGGTGTATTCAGGGTCGCCCAGGGGGAAACCGGCAGCGTAAACACCCAGGCCAGGGTTGACGTCGCCGGAGTGGAACTGGAGATAGGGGAAGTTGTTATTGTCCCCTTCGATTTGGATTACGGCCAGGTCCCAGCACTCGGAGACGCCCAAAATGCGTGCGTTTCGGGGTTGGGTCTCTCCGTTGACATACACCTTGATCAGCGCCGAACCGGTGACTACGTGGTTGTTCGTCACCGCAATTCCAGAGGGATCGATAATGAAGCCGGAACCTAAGCCGGTAGCATTATACACATCGCCGTACTGCGGATCGACAAAGCTACCTTCGGCTTCAATTTGAATTGTAGCGCTGCGCAATAATTCCATCGGATCGACTGAAGCCGTTGATGTGGGGACCGGTTGGGTGTTTTGTGGCGCACTTTGCGTTGTGGTACTTTGCGGCGTTGCTGTACTCGATCCCGCGCCGGTCAAACTGCACGCCATGGTCAGGATCAATACAATTGCCAGCCCAAGGAAAATCTTTGCCTTTTTCATGATTTTGGACTCCTCCAAAAAAAGTTTAGGTACCTATCAGGAAATGATTGTTTCTGAGTTTATTCCGGTGGCTTTGCCACTCGAAATAAACACAAAGAGCAATTTTCGAGCAGGTTTTAAATAAATAGCTGCTGCCCGGCCTGGATTATTCTGGATCAGGGATATATTCCATAGCGGGTAGTCAGTGTGGATAAAAAGCCTTACTTTTTCGACAATGGATAACCTTTATAAGGTCTGGTCAAAAACGATGACGGACAGATACTCTCCCATGTTGACCCCAGTTTCCCGGTCACTGCCGGTCTCATTTGGATAATATCTATCTTTTGTGTGCAATATGTAACTCAATTTTCCCTCAAATCAGGAAATATTTCAACAAAAAAACGTTTTAATTTAATGTAAATTCGATATAAAGATACTGCTCTAGAGCGAACTTTGGTTGGCCTCCGCATCTCCCCGATATTTAGCCAGGAATATCTATCCGTTATAATAAAGGAAATTATTTCGCTGTTTCGAAATTTTTTCCGTTTCGTCATGACTTAGTCTTATGTGAGTCAGTCCTGGATTCGAGGTGATTGCGCGGACACAGCCCGGCAAACAGTTCGAATTGCGAATTCTACTTCGTCGGCTAATCAGTCACATTATTTCTCTTATTTCGTTTGTTTTCGAAAAAAGACAAATTATTAAATTGAGTAAACCGTTATTACTCGACAATCAAGAGTGGAACCATGTTGCCTACTTTTTTTCACAATTTGTTCAATATATTGTTCCGTTTTCCGGATAAGAAACATCGTTGGGTTTATTTCGTTTGGGCGGGTTTTCTTTTAGTCGCGGGAGCTTTGATTTGGGGCTGGTTTCTGGATTGGGGGCGCAGCCCATTCGGCTATTCGGATTGGATGAGTATTACCCTGCCTCGCTTGACGGTATTAAAGGATGCCGTGGTCAGGTGGGTGTTCCCATTGCATATTTTCGACAAACATGCGCTCAATAATATGACCGACCGTTATCTGGCCATACCGGACGTTTTTTTCTCGCCGCAGTTGCTATTATTGAAGTGGATGCAGCTCAATACCTTCATCGTGTTCGACTATTTGATGCTGTACGTCATTGGTTTCGCGGGGTTGTTGATTTTTTCCTGGCAAAAACGCCTGTCGGTATTCGCTTTCACTGTCTTTTGGGGCCTGTTCAATTTCAACGGGCATATCGTGGACCATTTATCGATTGGACATTTCACCTGGTTGGGGTATTTCTTATTGCCGTGGGTGTTGATCCTGGTCTTCGACCTGATCGAGAAACGCCAGGGATGGCGCTGGGTGGTGTACACTTCGGTCGTCCTGACGGCAATGCTTCTGCAGGGCGATTATCACTTATATGTATATTGCCTGTTCTTGCTGGTGTTTTTGATCCCCTTCGCCTGGAGGAATTTCTGGCCAATTACCGGTGCGGGCATCTTCACGGTCTTATTGAGTGGATTTCGCCTGGCGCCAACGATGACTTCCCTGGGCAAAATTAGCAATATGGTCCACTACTACGGTGGATTTCCATACTTTGCCAATATTCTCGAGGGGATGGTCTCGGCCGGCAACCCGGCCCAAAAAATAACCGACCCGGCCCTGAACGTGCCGATTGGCGTATGGGAGGTAAGCCTGTATGTGGGGCTGATCGGGGCGATTTTTCTGCTTTACTTCGGATTGGTTCGGGTGTACCAGAACCGCACAAACCCCGACCACCACGCCGTGCTTCTTTTCCCAATCGGTGTATTCACCTTGTTATCTCTTGACTGGCTGTATCAATTGATCTTCAATGCCTTGCCAATCCCGCCAATCAACGGCGAAAGAGTGCCTTCTCGCATAATGGGCCTGGCATTGGTGCTGATCCTGGCGCTGGCCGTCCAAGAATTCCAACACTGGTCGGAGCGGCTGGAACCGTCCGTCCCCTTTACATTATTGGGCCTTGGCTCGGCTCTGGTGACCCTCCACGATTTGGAGCAGAATTTGCACGTATGGAGCATTCACTCGATGACCGACCTGATTACGCCTTCCCAGGCGGACAAACTGCTCTGGTACCTGGACAATCACAACGACCCGCCTTATATCCTGTCGTTGAAAATCGGTGCAGCGATCAGTTTTGGCACAATCCTGGTTTTGGGTTTCTTATATGGACGCGATTGGTGGCTGCGGCGCCGGAAGGCTGTTTCCAGGTAAGGAACAAACCATTATTGGTTTGCTAAAAATAAAAAGATCACTCGCCAGCATAAGCGAGCCCATGCCTCTTATTTGGATAAGCGGCGACTGTCTTTTCGCAAAAATACTCCCCAAAACGCACTATGAGGAGCGGCGAACCAGGCTGTACTCCAGTTTGCCCGGCTGACTGCCCTTGCGAGCAGAAATAAGGTTCATCCTTGCGGGAATTTGTAAACAAGGCTATTGTTAAAGGCAAAACCGGCCCGGAATGGTTTTGGGTGAGAAAAATGATCTCTACTGAATCTTTTTTTCATTTGATCAAGCAAGGTGAGATAGAGCAGGTCAAGACGGCTTTAAGCGAAGATCCCAGCCTGGTAAATTCACAGGAAGGAGATGGATCGTCGGCGGTATTGATTGCAGCTTACTATCACCAACCCGCTATTGCGCGCTTGCTGGTCAAGTACGGGGCGGCTTTGAATGTGTTCGAGGCCAGCGCGATTGGCGCCGCTAAGGAAGTACAGGAAATGATCGCCGGGGACAGCAGCATGGTCAATGCAATCGCAGCGGATGGTTTTCAGCCGCTTGGACTGGCCTGCTTTTTCGGTTATCCGGCTGTGGTGGAGATACTGCTCCAGGCCGGCGCAGCAGTCAACCAGCCGGCGTACAATATCTCTCACGTAACCCCGCTACATTCAGCGGTGGCCGGCCGGAACGAACAAATCGTCCGGCGGCTGATCGATTACGGCGCAGATGTGAATGTGCGCCAGTCAGGTGATTTCGTCCCTTTGCACGCCGCCGCCCAAAACGGTGACGTCACCATATTGCAGATGCTATTAGATGCGAAGGCCGATGTCAACGCGCGAGATTCGGAAGGAAAAACCTCGCTGACCTTCGCCATCGATGAGGGTCACCTGGAGGCAGTCGTTCTACTGCGCTCCCGGGGTGGTCTTCAATAGCTGCTGTCAGTGAGGAGAAGCTTTTCTTGCGTAAGCTATTTGTTTTCTTCATCTTTGTTCTTATGGCTGCCCTGGTACTGGCGTCTTGCAATTTACCACGCCCAAACCAGGCCCTCACGCCAACGGGGGATGTGATCAGTACGGCGGCAGCCCAAACCGTGGATGCGCTTTCGACGCTGCTCGCTCCGCAGGGTACCCCTCCGCCTTCAGATATCACCAGCGCCCCGACCATTTTGCCGGTTTCGTCCGTTACACCGACTTTCACTCCCCAGGCCTCGGCAACCATCGCCGGCGCCCCTACGGCTTTGCCCTGTAACCGGGCCGAATTTGTGAAAGATTTGACTGTTCCGGATGGGACCACTTTTGCTCCCGGTGCAAGTTTCGTCAAAACCTGGCGTTTGAAGAATAACGGGTCATGTACCTGGACGAATAGCTATCGGGTAGTCTTCGATTCCGGTGTCTCGATGGGCGCTCCGGCCAGTTTCAACTTGCCCGACACAGTCGCACCGGGTGACACTATCGATATTTCGGTCAATATGGTTGCGCCGGGTACGGCAGACGATTACGAAAGCTACTGGAAGCTCCAGGATGCCAGCGGGACCAGCTTTGGCCTGGGCTCGAATGGGCAAGACTCGTTTTGGGTCAAAATTACGGTAGGCAGCACCTCGGTACCGTTTGCAGTCAACAAAGTTTCTGTCAGCGTGGATAATGCCAACGTCACTGCGAATTGCCCGTACACCTTCCACCTGACAGCCGCGATTACGACCACTGCCAAAGGTGAAGTTTCGTATTACTGGCAACGCTCGGATGGGACAAAATCCGATTCCAAGTCGATCACCTTCGATAGCGCCACCACGCGCAGCGTGGGATACGATATGGAAGTCGATTCCAACTTCAGTGGCTGGGTCAAAGTTTACATCGATAACCCCAACCACCAGCTCTTCCCGGAATACGACCTCAACCTGACGTGTAATTAAACCGATGCACCTTTTCACCCAACCCCCGGCTCCGCCCCACACGGGGTAAGGAGAGAAGGCGATACTGGCGGGTTTTTGAGACACATTGCGCCTCAAAAACCCGCTAAATTTCATCCGGGATACGGGTTTATTGGCAAGGTGGTGAATTTAGTTAATCCGTGACGCCGGCCTTGCTTTCGCGATTGAAACCCAGGCGGAAGAAAATGTAACTGGCACCTACCACGGCGGCTCCGATAGCGAAAAGTACCGCTCCGCCGGCCAGGTCGAGGATCTGGCCGCCGATTGGCGCGCCTAAAGCACTGGCCAGTCCCAGGATGGCCGCCAGTAAGGTCTGCCCGGTGGAGCGCAGGTTTTCCGGAGCGATGCGGTCGATATAAACCACCGATCCGATCCAGTAGGTAGCAAAGGTCAGCCCGTTGAGCAGCGCGATCGGCACGGCCCATTCGGCGGCCGGCATGAGCGCATATAAAACGTAACGCAATACCGACGAAACTACGGCGATGCCAAACATGGCCGGGATGCCGATCTTCTTAATATCCGCGGGCTGAAATACATCACCGGCAGTTCGGCGATGGCGCCTACGCTGAAGGATAAGCCTACCAGTGATTCGCGCCCGCCCAGGTTGCGCATGTATACCCCTAAAAAGTTGTTCATCCAGCCGGTGGGGATGCCCAACAGGAACAGGCCGATAGTGAACAGCACCCATTCCGGTTTGGTCAGGAATGACATGAGGGCGCCTTTGGAGGCAGACCGGGTGGCCAACTGTGGCCGTGGCAGGAGGAAACAAAGCATAGCCACCAGGGTGAAGAAAAAGGCCATGCCGATAAACATGGGCTGGAGGCTGATCCGGTCGAAAATGATCCCGGAAATGACCGTGGTGACGATGAAACCGATCGAGCCCCAGATGCGCTGTTGGGCGTAACGGTGGCTGTCCGCGCCGAGCAGGCTCATGTTCAGGCGATCGATGAGCGGCATGAGGCTGCTGAAGAACAGGCCAAACCCGGCGGACGCGGCGACCAGGGCTGGAAACGATCCTGCCCTGCCTAAGAAAATGGCACTGAAGGCAGATCCGATGGTCACCAGGGCCAATACCAGGCGCGGCCGCTGGAGCATGTCATTCAGGTAACCCCAGACGGGGGTCATCACCAGGCCGACCAGCATGATCGTCCCGGATAGATAGCCGATTTTCACCCCACTCAGGCCCAGAGAGTGGAAATAGATGGTCAAATAGGCTGTCTCTAATCCGAAACCAGAGAAAAACAGGAAATAGATAACCCTTACGACAATCAGGTTTCGGGAATTGGGATTGCTCGAGCTTGCCTCACCTGCGGCAAGATCATTGGATGGCAAAGGTGAAGATTTCATGCAGAATCACCGGAGTGTTAGA
Organism: uncultured Chloroflexia bacterium; assembly: GCA_963704755.1. Classification (GTDB taxonomy): domain Bacteria; phylum Chloroflexota; class Anaerolineae; order Anaerolineales; family Anaerolineaceae; genus Bellilinea. The sequence continues at coordinate 929,330 of OY969938.1, read as the reverse complement.
TGGATTGGAATAGTTCAAGTATAAAGCCGGAGTGGTTATTCTGCCAAAGCCGGGTAAAACCCGCAGGATAATTTGCCACCAATTTCTTGACCGAAAAGAGATTATACGTTAGAATATCAGCCGTTACCGCCTCCATCGTCTAGGGGACCAGGACGCAGCCCTTTCAAGGCTAAAACCAGAGTTCGAATCTCTGTGGAGGCACACGAAAAAACCCGCTAACCAGGCGGGTTTTTTATTTTCAGCCCTTTCATACCGTCGAGGTATCCAGAAGGCTAAAACCAGAGTTCGAATCTCTGTGGAGGCACAAGATAGCTGATAGCGTTTAGCTGTTAGCAATTAGCGAAAGGCTCGGTCACTTGGCCGGGCTTTTTTGTTAACCACAGATTTACACGGACCCACACAGATAAGAAAAGATGCTTGGTTACTGTTCGGGCCGGTCTCCAGACCGAGCCCGCTCTTATCGTTCGCAATTAGCAATTAGCAATTAGCGGTTAGCTGTAGCCCGGCTTTCAAAGCCGGAAATAATTTTTCCAGGAATCTCAATAAAGATGATAATAAATGAACCAAAAGCTAAAAGCTAAAAGCTAAAAGCTAAAAGCAGTTTTATCGCCACAAATTTACACGGATGCGCACAGATTTGAAGATAATTTTGGTTAGTGTTCGGGCCGGTCTCCAGACCGAGCCCGCTCTTCATGGCTTGTTAATTACATGAATGGGTAGCCGGATGTGCGCCGTACCCCCGGCTTAGAAAGCCGGGCTACGCCAGGGGGCGTTTGGGGATAGCAAGACCAAAAGCTAATCGCTAACGGCTAAAAGCGATTCTCAAGCCACCGATTCTCACGGATACACACAGATAGGAAGAAATGTTTGGTTAGTGTTCGGGCCGGTCTCCAGACCGAGCCCGCTCTTCATGGCTTGTTAATTACATAAATGAGCAGCCGGAGGTGCGCCGTACCCCCGGCTTAGAAAGCCGGGCTACGCCAGGGGGCGTTTTGGGATAGCAAGACCAAAAGCTAATCGCTAACGGCTAAAAGCGATTCTCTAGCCACAGATACGCACGGATGCACACAGATGGGAAGAGATGTTTGGTTACTGTTCGGGCCGGTCTCCAGACCGAGCCCGCTCTTCATGGCTTGTTAATTACATGAATGGGTAGCCGGAGGTGCGCCATACCCCCGGCTTAGAAAGCCGGGCTACACTCTAAAGCTAACCGCTAACAGCTAACCGCTAACAGCTAACCGCCAACCGCTAACCGCTTTCCGTCAACCGCTCTCCGCTATCCCGTTTATAATATCCAGGCAACAAATCCATTCTCGAGTTGGTCTCAATGCAAACTGGCGTAGATGTTTTGGCGGCGGCAAGCCCTGCCCAAGCGAAGCGAAATAAAAGATTATACGATTGGGCGGCCGTTCTGATCATTTTGACATTCTTTCTGAGCACAACCCTGACGCTCAAGGATTATGGCCTGACCTGGGATGAGGGTTTGGGCAATTTGTTCTTTGGCGAACGCTACCTCAACTACCTGACCCAGTTCAAAGAACACTTTATCGATTTCAAGGCCGACCTGTCGTTGCATGCCGACGAGTTGAACCTGTTTTACTCTCCGATGCGGAATTCGCCCCAGGAATTTCCCCCAATCACAGATACGCTATCGGCAGGCAGCATGTACCTGTTCAGCTATACCCTGCATTGGATGGATCCGGTCGATGCGTTTCATTTCTTGAAAATCCTGCTGGCAGTGATTTTCCTGTGGTTCCTTTACCGCTTCGTCCAACGCGAGTGGGGCAGTACGGCGGCAATCTTTACGCTCCTCTTCCTGGCTTTTTTCCCGCGTTTTTGGGGCGATATCCACTTCAACCCCAAAGATACGCCTGAGACAATCTGGATCGGCCTGCTGATTTTCTCTTACGCAGACTGGTTGAAACGGCGGACCTTCTGGCGGGCTATCCTGGCCGGGCTGCTTTTCGGCGCGGCCCTGGCGACCAAGGCCAATGTGGTCTTTGTGCCCTTTATCCTGGTGCTGGGCCTGTGGCAGTTTAAGTTGCCGGCCGGTTCTTTGCGGGCTTCAGTCTCTTTATGGCTGCGGGATATCTGGCAGTACGCAGTCATGGGGGTTGCCGCTCTGGGGATCTACGTAGGCAGTTGGCCTTATCTCTACGTCGGAAACAACCCGGTCAGCGGGATCCGCAAGTATTTTGATTTCATATCCGGGCAAGGCGGTCGCAGCAGTGGTGGCCAGTGGAATTTGCAGCCGTTGATCCAATCGCTGACGACTATCCCCTTATGGATGCTGGCCTTACTGCTGCTGGGGATCGGTTTGGCCGTGTGGATGGCGTTCCGCCAACGTAACCCCAGGTGGCGTTTGGCCCTGGCCTGGCTCATTGTGCCGATTGTGCGTATTTCGATGCCCGGGATGGTCAACTTCGACGGCATCCGCCATTACATGGAATACGTGCCTGCAGCGGCCATCCTGGCCGGGGTGGCGGCTCAGTTCCTCATCTTCCAATTCAAACAGGTTAAGCTGCAAAGAATCATCGCCGCGGCCATCGCTGGCGGTTGGGTTTTCTCGCTGGTCTGGATTTACGTTTCTTTGTTCCCTTACCTGTACATTTATTACAGCCCCTTGATTGGCGGTACCGCCGGTGCGCGCAACTATTTTGGCCCGAACGAAGTCACGGATTATTGGGCCTCTTCGTACCGCCAGGGGATGGAATGGATCGATCAGAATGCGGTCCAGGGCGCGCGGGTGTACACACCTGTGGCGGACTACCTGGTGGATATCACCGCCAAAATCTGGCTGCGATCCGATCTGAAGGTGATCCACCCCGACGACCTGGCCGCTTTTCAGGATGAAAAGGCGCCGGTTTATGTGCTGCTGCTCTACCGCCCGGGCTATTGGAACGAAACCGCCCAGTATGTCCAGGAAAATTACATGCCGGTCAAAGTGTTTTCGGTCGAAGGCCTGCCGGTTTTGCAAGTGTACCAACTGCTGCCCGGCCAGGCTCAGCTTAATAGCCGGTCTCCGCTCAGTTGGGGGTGTCTGCTTACCTGCGGGTCATTGCCAGGTTGACCTGCTAAAGGACTATCCCCGTGGCAGCAAGACCCGGTTGGCTTCGCGGACGTAGGCGGTGTAGCTGAGCAGCTCCTGATACAGGCGGGCAGTGTCGTCGCCGTAGCGCATCCGCCGGGCCAGAAAGGCAAATTCTTCGCTGTCTTCGGCCGGCAGGGTCACATCCCGGGCGTTGCCGCGTACCACGCGCAGGGAATCGATCAGCCAGCGCAGAAAGGTATGGGCTTTGCGTAAGTGCGTGTAGGTTTCTGGGGAAAGGAGGCCCGCATCCGCCAGGGCGGCCAGGGAGGCGCGGGTGTTGGTCTGGCGCAGGGCGGGTAATCTGTGCCCGTTGGCGATTTGCAGTCCTTGCACCAGGTATTCGATATCGACCAGCCCGCCCAGGCTGTACTTGAGGTTGAAGCTGCCGGCCTGCACCAGGTGACGCAACTGGCGTTCGCGCATGGCCCGCATGGACGTCACGTCGAAGGGCTCGCCGGTATAGACGTACTTGTCGCGCAGTTGGGCGACTTCTGCGCCCAGGTGCCTGTCGCCGGCCACCGGGCGCAAGCGGACCAGGGCCTGGCGCTCGTAAGCCCAGGCCGGGCCGCCCTGGGAGTAATAGCGCCGGAAGGATTCCAGCGATACGGCCAGGCTGCCGATCTTGCCGTAGGGGCGCAGTTGCAAGTCCACCTGGAAAATGCCCTCACGGCGTGCGCGGGTGGCGGGTACGTAGGCTTCGACTACCTTCTCGTAAAACTCGGCCGTGGAAATCACCTTGGGCCCGCTGGTCGAACCATTGCCGTCGTACACGAACATGAGCTCGATGTCGGAGGCAAAGCCTAGCTCGTGGCCACCGAACTTGCCCAGGGCGAGCACACACATCTGGCTGGGGCTGCCGTCCTCTTTGAGCGGTGAGCCATACAACAGGCGCAAATCTTCGTGGCACAGGTGGAAGGTGGCGTTGGTGATCACCTCGGCCAGGTCGGTTAATTCTTCGGCGAAGTCCCAAAATTCTTGGGTCTGGCCCAGGATGTGGCGCATATCGATGCGGAACATTTCGCGGTCGCGCCAGGCGGTCAATTTCTCGATCCAGGCGGCATCCTGGCTGGGTACCTGCGGACCGGCATGCACCCGGCTGAGGGTAGCTTCCAGCTCGGTTTGCAAACGCTGGCGGGATTTGGCCGTCTCGAGGGAATCCATATCGGTAACCACCGGGAAGAGGTTGGCGTACTGCATACGCAGGAAATCATCCCAGAGGAAGTCGCTGACGCCCAACACACGGGCCAGGGCCTGGAGGACTTCGGGCTGCTGGACCGAGGTCAATTCGTTAGTCCAATTGGGTCGGTGGAAGAGCTGATCGATGAAATCGCGGAAATGGACCAGGGCCGACTCGGGGTTGGGTGAAAATGGCAGCAGGTGGGTGAAATGCTTGATTAATACAGTCGCCGCGCGCAGTTCCTGCTGTTTGTCCGGTAAGGTAATTTTTTGGCCGTTCTGATTGGTCACGAAGAGGACATCGCGGACCTGGCTGCCGACCGTATCGATCATGACTCGCTCGATATACACGCCGCTGACCGCCAGTGCGTTGGTCAACTCGTACAGGAAGCCGATGGTGTCCTGGGCGTCGATCCGCAAGACCGTACTTTGCGGGCTGGCGCTGTTATCGATTTCGATGCCGATCGGGTACAAAGCCGGGACGGCCTCTTTTTCGGCGGTGGTTTCGTGGCCTTGCAGCCCGTGGGCCACCCGGCGGATGAGGTCGCCTTGCATATCGCTGCGCGAGACGTGATGGTAGTGGGCCAGGTCCTGGGCATAGCGTGTCCAGGTGTTCGCATCGACCTGAATACCTTCAGAGGGGTATACGTTAAACACATCCACGATCTTGCGGCGGGTATCGCGGGCAGCCTGCAAGGTGGTGCTATCTTTGAGCGGTTCGTAGGTGAAAGCCTCGCCGGTAAGGATGTTCAACCCATAGACGAACAGCAGCCCGGTGATGGCGGAAAACTCGCCGGCAAAGTCGTAGGCGACCACGGTTACGTGCCAGGAGCCGTCTTCCGAGCGGCTGGCTTCCACTTCCACCGGGTTGTCGCTATTCAGGAGGGCAGCCAACGCGGCGTGCCGGGCGATCTCGTCCGCAGAATAAACTTCTGCGTAAGAAGGCGCCATGCGGTCGAGGTGGTGGTGGATCTGGGCCTGGTTAGCCCCGGTTGGGCTGAATTCGGGGTCAGTACTGCCGACAGGTTTCATACTGCTGCCTCCCACATAATGCAGGTACACATCGCGGATCGCGGCCACATGCTGGGTGTATCGTTCGACGAAATTCTTACCCGGGTCTTCTCCCCTGAACCCCAGGCGCCGGGCAAGGGCAGCCTGGGCAGCCGGGTCTTCTGGCAGGCTGTGGGTCTGGCGATAATCCATAATTTGCAGGAAGTGTTCGATGGTGCGCTGAAAGACGTAACCCTCGGCCAGGGTGCGGTAATCATCCGGGCTGATCAGGGCCGCTGTGGCCAGGCGTACCAGCCCATCCAGCGTGTTTGGTGAAAGCACCTCCGGGTGGGTTTCGCCGTAGGCCAGTTGCAAGAACTGGGTGGTAAATTCCACATCGCGGATGGAGCCCTGGCCCAGCTTGACCTCGCCCCATTCGCGCCCTTTCTGGCGCAATTGTTCTTCGGTGCGCTGCTTCATCTCACGCACGGAAGCCTGGAGATCATCGTACGAGCCGCCCAGGAGCAGCGGCCGGACCTGTTCCAGCAGGCTGCGCCCGGCTTCCAGGTCGCCGGCGATGACCCGCACTTTCAATAAGGCCTGTTTTTCCCACCAGCGGGCGTTTTTTTGCAGGTAATTCAAATATCCCGGCACGGTGGTGACCAGCGGGCCAACCTGTCCCCACGGGCGCAGGCGCATATCCACCCGGTACAGAAAACCATCCGAGGTAATGTGAGCCAGGTTATCGATCAACTGCTTGCCAACGCGCTCAGCCTCGGCCGGGTGCGCGGACGTAATAAAAAGTAAATCGATATCGGAACTGTAGTTGAGCTCACGCCCGCCTAACTTGCCCATACCCAGTACCGTCAACTGCTCGGGGGTTGCACCCACCTGAGCGGCTGCCAGCTTGAGGCAGACGCGGATCAAGGCATCCGCCAGGTTGGATAGCTGGCGAATGACGGCCGGTAGGTCATACAAATCGAGCAGATCGCAGGCGCCAATCCGCAGCATTTCCCGGCTTTGAAAACAGCGCAAGGCGTTGAGCTGGTCCTCGATTGGCCCCTGGTGAGCCAGGTCGATGAGTATTTCATTGAAAAGCTGCTCCGAGCTTTTCGGGCGAGCCGTGCGCCGGTAGGCAATCAACTGCTCGAAGGCCTGCGGGGTGCGGATCAGCGTTTCGGTGAGGAACTGGCTGCCCGAAAAGACTTTCCCCAGAATTTCGACTGCGCGGGGGTTATTGGCCAGCAGTTGCAGCACAGGCAGGGGATCATCGAAACGATTGATGAAACGCTCGAAACAGACCAATCCGCGCACCGGGTCGGCAGTCTCGGCAAATTCAGTCAGCAGGCTCGGCAGCAGCGCATCGATGACCGCACCGCGGCCATCGCCGGCCATCAAACGGGCAATGATCCGCCGGACCGTCTCCCGGTCGGCGGAGAGCAAGCGATTATAGAGGGTTGGCCAGGGAAAGGCAGTTTCTGCGGTTTTCTCGAATGAATTGTCCATGATGTGTTGATAAAAATTATACGCCCGCGGCCGGTAAGCCGGGCAAATCCCTCGCAGACAATCCAAATATTACCCTTTTTTACCGAAAATGTACCCATAAAGGTAATGGGTACCCGTTTTAAGCGGTTTTTAGGGGGCGAAACGACCTGCTAAAATGCTCCATAAGGGGTATAGAAATACGCTCTTCGGCTCCCTACAATAGTCCAATATATATGTGCAGAACCTGTACAAACAAGTAGAAATATTCCGGTCAGTTTAGACCGGTCGCATGATAACCATGACAGGTGTCTTATGCTTAAAGCGTTAATCATTTTCGTTATTGTCTATGTAGCCATTGCCAGCGAGAAGCTTCCCCGCCATTGGGTGGCGTTAGGTGGAGCTGCGATGCTGTTGATTACCAAAGTGTTGACTCCCCTGGACGCTTTTCAAGCTGTCAATTGGGAAACGCTCGGTTTGCTTTCGGGAATGTTCGTCCTGGTTTCGATCTTAATGGAAGCCGGGTTTTTCTCCTGGCTGGCGATGACCGCCATCCGGACGGTCAAGTATCACCCTGCGTTATTGTTTATCGTGCTGGTGTTGATGGCCGGTGGCCTGGCGATGTTCATGGACAGCATCACGGTGATGATGTTCCTCTCGGCCCTGACGGTACAGTTGTGCAAACTGCTCAAAATCGACCCGGTGCCGATGGTTATCGCCGAGGTGTGTGCGGCCAATACCGGTGGCGCGGCGACCCTGGTCGGCGATCCACCTAATGTCATCCTGGGAACCGTGTTAGGGTACAACTTCAGTGATTTCGCGGCGCACACCGGCCCGATTTCGGCCGTGGCCTGCTTGATCCTGGTAGGCATCTTCTACCTGGCCAACCGGCGCATATTGATGGCTGCCCATGAGAATATCTCTTCCGAGATTGGCCAGGAGATGGAAGAGTTCAATAAAGAACCTCTGCAGAAAGACCTGACCAAAATCGGATTGACTTCCTTCCTCGTGGCGGTCACTTTGTTAGTTATCCACCGTCCGCTTTCGGACGCGATAGGCATACCGATCAACGCAGCCGAAGCGGCGCTCATCCCGGCTGCTTTTGCCCTGCTTTTCTTGAGCGCCAAGCATCGCAAGACCGTATTGTTACGGGTGGACGGGGAGAACATTCTCTTTTTTGCCGGGCTCTTCGTCCTGGTGGGCGGCCTGGAAAAAGCACGGGTGTTCGAACTCGCTGGCGACGCTGTTGTCTTCGGCCGGAAAACTCAACCCCTCGGCGCTGGTTATGGCCCTGCATTGGGGCCCAGGCCTGCTCAGCGGGGTGGTCGATAATGTACCGCTAGCTTTAGCCATGTCCTACATCTTGAAGGACCTCTCGCACTTCCCGAACATGCCTGCCCTGGCCTTGATGGTCTGGTCACTGGCCCTGGGCATCGATATCGGCGGAAACCTGACTCCGATCGGCGCATCGGCCAATGTGGTTGCCTACACTTTCATCGAACGCAACCACGGGCCAATTGGCTGGAAACGCTGGATGCTGATCGCCGCTCCACCTACCATTGTGATCATGGTCCTGGCTTCCTCGCTGGTGTTCTTGAAGGGCGTAGTCGGCTGGTATTGATCGAAATTTCACTGTTCCCAGCACCTTAATTTGTCACTGTCCGGCCTCGGCTGGTAGGAAATCATAGCAAGCGTCATAGACAGAAAACTACTTCTCTGTGGAGAAAAAGCCAAGAAATGGGGTGAGCGTGCGGTCAGCAATCCCCACGGCGCCCCATTCCTTGGCATATATTCGCAGTTAAGTGGCTAACTCATTTCCTTAATTATCTGGAGGAGCATCATGAAAAAGTTACTTTCACTTAAATGGGCAATTCTATTCGTTGTCCTGGCCGTTTTGTTGATCGCGCGCACATCGATTGTAAAAGCCGATGCACCGCCGCCTGATATCCAACAACTGTCCGATACCACCAGTGACGCTGTCGTAAGCATCAACGTACTGTGGGTATTGGTGACCGGTTTCCTGGTCTTCTTTATGCAGGCCGGGTTTGCCCTGGTGGAGACGGGTTTTACCCGGGCCAAGAACGTGGCCCACACCATGATGATGAACATGATGGTGTTCTGTATCGGCGCAATTGGCTACTGGCTGACCGGTTTTGCGTTCCAATTTGGAGGCGTCAACTTCACTTATCCGGCGATCCACAGCCTGGGAAGTTGGGCGTTCTCTCCCACCACCTTGGGCGATTGGACCGGTTTGCTGGATAAACCCCTGCTGATCGGCGGCTCAGGCGTATTGGGCTTGAAGGGCTTCCTGCTGGGCGGCCTGGGGGCAAACTTTGGCGTGCTGGCCTTCTTCCTGTTCCAAATGGTGTTCATGGACACCGCCGCAACCATCCCGACCGGCTCGATGGCGGAACGGCTCAAGTTCATAGGCTTTGTGCTGATGGGCTTTTGGGTAAGTATGTTCGTGTACCCGATGATCGGTAACTGGGTCTGGGGTGGTGGCTGGTTAGCCAACCTGGGCAGGACGGTCGGTTTTGGCAACGGTGCAGTTGATTTTGCCGGTTCAGGCGTGGTGCACATGGTCGGAGGTGCAGTCGGCCTGGCCGGTGCAATTGTGTTGGGGGCAAGGATCGGCAAGTTCAACAAGGATGGCACGGCCAACACCATCCCGGGCCACAACATCCCCCTGGGCGTTCTGGGTACGGTCATCCTGTTCTTCGGTTGGTTCGGGTTCAATCCTGGTTCAGCGTTGGGCTTTGTCGGCGGTGCGCGTAACCTGGCCACCATTGCGGCCATCAATACCCTGCTGGCCGGCGCTGCGGCGGGCTGTGCGGCTATGTTCTACATGTGGGTCAGCGGCTCAACCAAGAAGCCGGATCCGGCCATGTCGGTCAACGGTATTCTGGCCGGCCTGGTGGCCATTACCGCCCCGTGCGCATTCGTATCCAGTTGGGCAGCGGTTGTGATTGGCCTGGTCGCCGGCGTCTGGGTGTGCGTGGCCAGCGCGATGCTGGAGAGATGGAAGATCGACGACCCGGTGGGCGCAATCCCGGTCCATTTCTTCAATGGTATCTGGGGTGTACTGGCGGTGGGTATCTTCGCTAACGGTAATCCTGATACGGCCGGCTGGAACGGCGTTGCCACCCCGGTCACAGGTCTGTTGTACGGCGGCGGGACTCAAATCCTGGCGCAATTAAGCGAAGTGGCGGCAATATTCATTGGGACCTTTGTCACTTCATATGTATTATTCAAGATCCTGGCGGCTTTGAAACTGATGCGGGTCTCGCCGCAAGACGAGCTGGCCGGTCTCGACCTGCCCGAAATGGGTGCCGAAGGCTACCCGAAGGACTGGGTGCCATCACCCGAGGCCCTCAGTAGCGTGGCAGCCCCGGGTTTCGAAGGATATCCTGCACAAACTGGGACGGATTGAAACGATCCGTTATAACTTCACTTCCTTTCCTTTCGAGCACATCCGGCCTGACCAGCCGGATGTGCGATTTATACCGCTGGTATGAATAACGGATTCGAATATGAGGTATTGGCTGGTCCTCGCTCCAGCAAATACCTCATATTCGTAACTGCTCAGGCAGGTTCAGAAGGAGAGGGTATTTTTATTGATTTTCGCGTGCGCAGCACGCGAAAATCAGTAAAAACACCCCTCTCTTTTAGGGTGGCCAAATAGATTTCCCGGGTGTGAAATATTGTTGGAATATTACCCCTATGGGTAATAGTTAAGCGACTTTGGGATCATTATAATGACCCCATCATTCAATTATAGGTTTCAGGTCTTTAACTACTCAGGCACGTGCAAGAAAGTTCACGAATTTGAAGTATTTACGAACCGAAGCTTCGCTTCGCAAATACTTCAAATTCGAGATTCTTACTCGCCAGGTTGAGTAGTTGCTTTGGCCTGATGAATTCCTGGTTCCAGCGGAAATTTCCACCGGTGATGAGGTGGGGGTTTTCGAATGGGCCAACAAGCAAGCAATTATCTGTTGAAGGGTTAAAAGCACATTTCCTTCGCCAAAGGAAGAGTCGTTACCCCCATTTCTCAAGGAGAGAACTAGTATGGCCAAAACTGTTGCAGATGTAATGAAGTTGAAATCGGAAGTGCAGATGGTAGATCTGCGGTTTACGGATTTACCGGGGACCTGGCAGCATTTCAGTATCCCGGCTGGCGAGTTGACCGAATCTCTATTCGAAGACGGGATTGGTTTCGACGGCTCGTCGATCCGTGGCTTCCAGGAAATTCACGAATCGGATATGCTTTTGCTGTTGGATCCGACGACTGCTTTCATCGACAAGGTCCTGGAGATCCCCACGTTGGCGCTCATTTGCGATGTGTACGATCCGCTAACCCGCCAACCCTATTCGCGCGATCCGCGTTACGTGGCTCGCAAAGCGGAAGCATACCTGACGCAAACAGGCCTGGCCAAAACCAGCTATTGGGGCCCTGAAGCTGAGTTCTTCCTGTTCAACGACGTACGATATGGCGGAGGGGTAAATTCCTCCTTTTATTATGTCGACAGCGTCGAGGGTTGGTGGAACAGTGGAACCGAATCCAAGCCCAACCTGGGCAGCCAAATTCCTCCCAAGCGTGGCTACTTCCCGGTACCACCGGCCGATCAAATGCAGGATGTGCGCAGCCGGATCGTCCTGGAACTGTTGGACGCGGGTGTGGAAGTAGAAGTCCATCACCACGAAGTCGCCACAGCCGGCCAGGCAGAGATCGATTTGCGCTTCGATTCGCTGACCCGTATGGCCGATAAACTGCTGATGTACAAGTACATCGTCAAGAACGTGGCCCGCAAGAACGGCTTGACCGCTACTTTTATGCCCAAACCACTGTTCGGTGACAATGGCTCCGGTATGCATGTTCACCAGAGCCTGTGGACCGACGATAAGAACGTTTTCTACGACGAATCAGGTTACGCGCAACTTTCCGATATGGCGAAATACTATATTGGCGGTCTGCTCAAGCACTCCTCGGCGCTGTTGGCCCTGGCTGCACCGACCACCAATTCGTATCGCCGTCTCGTTCCCGGTTTCGAGGCACCCGTCAACCTGGCTTATTCACAGCGCAACCGCTCGGCAATCTGCCGTATCCCGGTTTACTCGAAGAGCCCCAAGGCCAAACGGATCGAATTCCGCGCTCCGGACCCTTCTTGCAACCCCTACCTGTGCTTCTCGGCACTGATGATGGCCGGCCTGGACGGTATTCAGAACCGCATCGATCCGGGTGAGCCGATCGATAAAGATTTGTATGAACTGCCCGCCGAAGAGGCTCGCCTGATCAAGCAGGTGCCTGGGTCACTGGGTGACGTACTGGATGCCCTGGAAGCCGATCACGACTTCCTGTTGAAGGGCGATGTTTTCACCACTGATCTGCTGGAAGCCTATATCAAGTACAAGCGGGTTACCGAGCTGGACGCGGTGCGTGTGCGCCCTCACCCGTACGAATTCACCCTGTATTACGATGCCTAATTCTTGCCAGTCCTATTCCTTACGCTGAAGGATTGACTTTCGCGACCATTTCTCCTTAGAACTGCATACCGCGCACCGGATTTTCTTCGCCAATTCCGAGTGCGCGGTATGCGTTTAGAATAACCCTGCATGTAGCGTATAATTTTGTCATGTGCCCTGGACAAAGTTCTCCCTCATCCGACACCTGGCTGCTGGAAGCGCTTGTTCATTTGAATCAGGTCAGTCTGGCAGTTAACCACCTTTGTGTGGGCGATGCCGCTTGCCTGAAAGACCTGTTGACCCTGATCACCAAAACCGTCGTCGACTTATTTCCGGGTTCCGAGGCGGCGGCGGTGATCTACGAGGCAGAGGAACGAAATTTCGATGCAAACTCGCTGGTCGCCACAGGTATGGACCCAAGTGTTTTTCCGGAAGCTCTGGCTACCCAGGCGGTCACAGACCGCCAGCCAATTTTCTCCAACGAACAGCCGCCGACGCTGTATTTACCCGAAGGACCGGTGCAGGCCTGTTATCCATTCGTGGCCAGCGGGGTATCGATTGGGGCCATGGTGGTAAACACGCGCGGCCAGGTGCCATTTTCGCCGGCGCAAAAACTGGTGTTGTCAAACCTGGCCAACCTGTCCACGGCGGCGATTTTGCATGCCAATAACCTCTCGGGGGTACAGCGTGACCTGGCGCGCAAAGAAGAAGAGTTGAAACAGTTACGCCGGGCCGGGCTGCTGATTTCCTCGCGCCTGCGGCTGGAGGAGACCCTGGAAGCTATTCTGCAAATGGCGCTGGAAGTGACCAACGCCCAATACGGGATCTTCCGCTTGCTGGACAAGACCGGCCAAAATTTGATCACCCGAGCCATTGCCGGCGACCGGTTGGCCCGGCCGTTGGTGGAGGCGCTGCCGACCGGCGCCAATACCGTCATGGGCTGGGTCGCCCGCAACCGCACGCCGGTTTGCATCCCCGACCTGCGCGAAAACCCCTGGCGAAATGTCTATTATCCGCTGGATGTGATGCTGGAGATGCGCTCGGAACTGGCCGTGCCCTTGATCGGCGCCAGCGGCCGGCTGGAGGGCGTGCTCAACCTGGAAAGCCCCCGTGTAGCCGCATTTACCGACCAGGACAGTCACCTGCTGCAATCCCTGGCCACCCAGGCGGTAACCGCCATCCAGGAAGTGCGTCTGCTGGATGCGCTGCAGGAAGTCGCCCAATTCCTGCTCTCCCAACCGAACCCGAAAGTCCTTTCGCGGATCGTCGAACTGGCCTGCGATCTTTTAAATGCCGAGACCAGCGCCATCTGGATCCTTAAGAATGATATGTTGATGCTGCAAGCCGCCAGCGGCAGCCTGCACCCGGTCGAACGCCTTTCCCCGACCGACAGCCTGGCCGGTAAAAGTTTAAACGGCCGCCGGGCGATCGTCATTGCAGCATCCGGCGATTCTGTGCAGGATCTATCCAACCTGGATAAGAATGTGAATGCGCTGACCGTGCCGCTGTTAGCCGGCGATACCAACCGGCCGGTGGGAGCCTTTGCCATATACAGCACCAATCAGGAAAACGGGCGTTTCACCGAGTTCGGAATGGGATAAAAAGGTGCTTTCCTGCCTGGCCTATTATGCGGCGCTTTCGGTCCAGAATGCCGGCCACCAGGAAGCGTTACGGGCCGCGCAGGAGCAGCACGCCGTGGCCGAGACCTTCGCTGCGATCGGGGATATTACTGCGAACGTGCTGCACAACTTGAACAATAAAGTCGGAACGATCCCGGTGCGCATCCAGGGAATACGCGATAAGTGCCGCCCGGCCTTGATCGCGGATGCTTACCTGGCCTCCAATCTGAACGAAATCGAACGCAGCGCCAATGAGGCGATGGAATTGGTGCGGGATAACCTTTCGCACCTGAGGCCGATCAATATCGCCGAGGTGGAAGTGGCCGGCAGCGTCAGCGCGGCTCTGGAGGGGGCTAACCTGCCGGTGGGAATCCAGGTGGAACTGGAGCATCTGGATGACCTGCCGCCGGTTATGGCCGGAAAACGCAGCCTGACCCTGGTGTTTACCAACTTGTTGGGGAATGCGTCCGATGCCATGCGCGGGGAAGGGCACATCACCATCACCGGCTTTGCTCGCGATGGCCTGGTCGATATCGCGGTCAGCGATACAGGCCCGGGCATCCCGCCGGAACTGCATAGCAGTATTTTCGAATTGAATTATTCCGGGCGAGGACCGGCTCGCGGGAACAAATTGGGATTTGGCCTGTGGTGGGTCAAGACATTGATGGTGCGCCTGGGTGGTGCGGTTACGGTCGAAAGTGACGGTGTCCATGGAGCCACTTTCCGCCTGAGCCTGCCAACGGCCGGGGGGAAGCGATGAAAAAGCCGGCCGTTCGCGCATTAATCGTCGAGGATAGCCACGCCTGGCAGGATATCCTGAATGAAATCCTGGATGACGCCGGGCTTGCCGTGGACGTAGCCGACAGCCTGGACATGGCCGCTCCGCTGGTACACGCCCAACCGCACCGGATCGCAGTCGTCGATCTCTCATTGGACGGGCGCGATCCGCATAACCAGGATGGGTTGCGCGTGCTGGATATCATCCGCCGGCATGACCCCGGCTGTGTAGCTGTGCTGCTGACTGGCTTTGCCACAGTTGAACTGGCCGTCAGCGCGATTAAAGAGTACGGGGCCTATACCTGCCTGCAAAAAGAAGTCTTTCAACGCCGGGAATTCCGAGACATTATCAACAAAGCCCTGGCCAGCGTCCCACCCAGCCTGCCGGTGCACAAGGAAAGCGCGGAGGTAACCCCGCATGCCGGGCGATTCACGGAAGTCTTGCCGCGGCCGGCAGTAGTCGTCAAGCACGCCTTGGTGGTCGAAGATGACGCCGGCTGGCGGGGGATTCTGTTCGAGATGCTCAACGATGCCGGTTTTCAGGTACGGTTGTGCGCCAGTTTTGGGGAAGCCATGGGCAGCCTGCGCCGGGAACATTATCACCTGGCCATTCTCGACCTGGATTTAAGCGGGGCGGGCTCATGGGCGGAAGCCGCTGCTGAAGGAGAACCGCAAGGCTATCCATTGCTGGATGCCGTCCGCGAAGAGGGGCTGCCGGCTATCGTAGTCAGCGGGGTGGCCGCACCGGTGGATATCGAACGGGTCTACCGGGAAAAAGGGGTATTTGCCTTTATCGAAAAACAGTCCTTCGACCGGCAAACGTTCTTGCGCACCGTACGAGAAGCCCAATCTGCCTCGCAGTCGAAAGACGAGCTGGATCAGTTGACCCTGCGTGAGCACGAAATCCTCAACCTGCTGGCCCAAGGCAAGACCAACCAGGAAATTGCCGATACGCTGGTGATTTCGGTTAATACAGTCAAACGCCATTTGAAAGCGATCTTCCGCAAATTGGATATTCACACCCGCTCGGCAGCCGTCGCGCGGGCCACCGCGATGAAAGCTCCCGTCGAACTTTCGGATTTGCAGGGGGAATAGTTTTTTGCCGCGTTGATTTATGGGAAAGGGTGATTTTGTTATTTTTCGCGTGCTTCGCACGCGAAAAATAACAAAATCACCCTGATTTTAAATTTAAGGAATTTGCGTCTCGCCCATCAAGTAGCGGTCCACCTCGCGGGCGGCGCCGCGTCCTTCGTGGATGGCCCACACGACCAGGCTCTGGCCGCGGCGCATGTCACCGGCAGTAAATACGCCGGGAATGTTGGTGGTATAGGCCGGGGGAGCAGCCTTGACGTTGCTGCGCGGGTCCCGTTCGATGGCCAGTTGTTCCAGCAGTTGATTTTCGGGACCCAGAAAGCCCATGGCCAGCAGGACCAGTTGCGCCGGCCAGACTTTTTCGGTGCCGGGAATTTCACGCGGGCTGGGGCGACCACCGTTGGGATCGGTGACCCATTCGACTTGGACGGTGTGGATCTCTTTGACCTGCCCGTTTTCGTCCGCCACGAAGCGTTTGGAAGAGATACAGAACTGGCGCGGGTCGCTGCCGGAGATGGCGGCGGCCTCTTCCTGGGCGTAATCGACCTTGAACACCCGCGGCCACTCCGGCCAGGGGTTGTCGGGCTGGCGTTCCAGCGGGGGCTGTTCGAGGATCTCGAACTGGGTCAGGCTGCGGCAGCCGTGGCGTAGGGACGTACCCACGCAATCGGTGCCGGTATCGCCGCCGCCGATGACGATCACGTCCTTGCCGCGGGCGGATATTGTGACGGAGTTCTCGTCCTGCAGGGAAGTGCCCAGCAGGTTGCGGGTGTTGGCGGTCAGGAAGTCCACGGCGAAGTGGATGCCCTTCATCGCGCGCCCTTCGATCGGCAGATCGCGCGGTTTGGTGGCGCCGCCGCACAAAACGACCGCATCGAATTCGGATTGCAGCTTTTCGGCCGGGTAGTCTTTGCCCACCTCGACCCCGGTGACGAAGCGGATGCCTTCGGCGGCCATCAAATCGATGCGCCGCTTGACCATCAGCTTGTCCAGCTTCATGTTGGGGATGCCGTACATGAGCAGCCCGCCAACCCGGTCGGCCCGCTCGTAGACGGTGACGCTGTGGCCGGTGCGGTTGAGCAGGTCGGCGCAGGCCAGGCCGGCCGGCCCGGAACCCACCACCGCGACCTTCTTGCCGGTCCGTACGGCCGGGGGTTGGGGGGTGATCCAGCCCTCTTTGTAGCCTTTTTCGACGATGGCCAGTTCGATGTTCTTGATGGTGACCGGGCTGTCGTTCAGCCCCAGGGTACACGACCCTTCACAGGGCGCCGGGCAAACTCGCCCGGTAAATTCAGGAAAATTGTTGGTTTTGAGCAGCCTATCCAGGGCCTGGCGCCACATGCCACGGTATACCAGGTCGTTCCACTCCGGGATGAGGTTGTTGATCGGGCAGCCGGAGGCCATGCCGTTCATCAACTTGCCCGTGTGGCAGAAAGGGATACCGCAGTCCATGCAGCGGGCACCCTGGGCGCGCAGTTTCTCGACCGGAAGGGAGCGATGGAACTCTTTCCAATGCAGAATCCGTTCTTCCGGGGGTAAGTCGGTAGGCAGCTCGCGTTGATATTCCATAAAGCCGGTTGGTTTAGCCATGATTACCTCTAAGTTTAGTTCCCGCTTACGCGAGCCATATCGACGCTGTTCAGCGCAAAGGCAGCCATGTCGGCCTGCTCGCCGCTCAACCCGGAAGCCGCGACCTGGTCCAGGGCTTGCAGCATGCGCTTGTAGTCTTTGGGGATGACCTTGACGATCCGGGGCAGAACCTCGTCCCACCCGTTCAGCACCTCGCGGGCCAGGCGGCTGGAAGTCGACTTGGCGTGGGTCTCGATCATCCGTTTCACCTGGTTGATCTCGTCCGGTTTTTCCAGCGGTTCAAGCTCGACCATTTCGTGGTTGCACTTCCGGCTGAAATCGCCTTTCCAATCGACCACATAGGCGATCCCGCCGGACATGCCGGCGGCGAAGTTGCGGCCGGTTTTACCCAGCACTACCACGCGCCCACCGGTCATGTATTCACAGCCGTGGTCGCCCACTCCTTCGACCACGGCCTTGATGCCGCTGTTGCGCACGCAAAAACGTTCGCCGGCCACGCCGTGGATGTAGGCTTCACCGCTGGTCGCGCCGTAGAAGGCCACGTTGCCGATCAGGATGTTCTCTTCGGGGGCAAAGGTCGAGCCGGCCGGCGGATAGACCACGATGCGTCCGCCCGAAAGGCCCTTGCCGATGTAGTCGTTGGAATCGCCTTCCAGCTCGAGCGTCACCCCATGAGGGATGAAGGCGCCGAAACTCTGCCCGGCCGAGCCGTGGAAACGCAGGTGAATGGTATCGTCGGGCAGGCCGTCCGGGCCGTAAGCGCGGGTCACCGCGCTGCCGACCTGGGTGCCGACCACCCGGTGGATGTTACGGATGGGCAAGTCGGCTTCGACCCGCTCGCAGTGTTCGATGGCCGGCCGGCACAGGTCGAGCAAGACCTGGTGGTCGAGGGTTTTTTCCAGGCCGTGGTCCTGGCGGGTGCTGCAATAGCGCGTGCTGCCGTCGCTGACTTCGGGCTTGTAGAGCAGCGCCGAAAGGTCGATCTCAGCGGCTTTCCAGTTTTCGATTGCGCGACGCGGCTCGAGCTTATCGCTGCGGCCGATCATTTCGTCCACGGTGCGAAAGCCGAGTTTAGCCATCCACTCGCGCATTTCGCTGGCGATAAAGGTCATAAAGTTGACCACATGGGCCGGGTCACCGTGAAAATTCTTGCGTAATTCAGGGTTCTGGGTGGCGACGCCGGTCGGGCAGGTATCCATGTGACAAACGCGCATCATCACGCAGCCCAAAGCCACCAGCGGAGCGGTGGCAAAGCCAAATTCTTCGGCTCCCAGCAGGGCGGCAATGACCACGTCACGCCCGGTCTTGAGCTGGCCATCGGTTTCCAAAACGACCCGGCTGCGCAGGTTGTTGAGCAGCAAGGTCTGGTGGGCTTCGGCCACGCCCAATTCCCAGGGCAGTCCGGCGTGATGGATGCCCGTGTATGGCGAGGCGCCTGTGCCGCCATCGTGCCCGCTGACCAGGATCACGTCCGCATGGGCCTTGGCGACTCCGGCCGCGACGGTACCGACACCCACCTCGGAGACCAGCTTTACATTGACCCGCGCCTGGGGATTGGCATTCTTAAGGTCGTGGATCAATTGAGCGATATCCTCGATGGAATAGATATCGTGGTGGGGCGGGGGTGAAATCAGGCCGACGCCGGGTGTGGAATGGCGCGTTTTAGCGATCCAGGGATAGACCTTTTTGCCGGGTAACTGGCCGCCTTCGCCGGGTTTGGCTCCCTGGGCCATTTTGATTTGCAGTTCACGGGCGTTGACCAGGTAGTAGCTGGTCACGCCGAAGCGGGCCGAGGCGACCTGCTTGATAGCGCTGTTGCGCGAATCGCCGTTGGGGTCGAGGATATAGCGCTGCGGGTCTTCGCCGCCTTCGCCGGTGTTGCTGCGGCCGCCGATGCGGTTCATGGCAATGGCCAGGGCTTCGTGAGCCTCTTTGCTGATCGAGCCATAAGACATGGCTCCGGTCTTGAAACGCTTCATGATCGATTCGACCGGCTCGACTTCCTCCAACGGGATGGACTCGGCCGCGAATTTGAAATCCAGCAGCCCGCGCAAAGTGCTGCCGTGCCGGGATTGGTCATCGATCATTTGGGAATACTTCTTGAAGACCTTGTAATTATTGGTCCGGGTGGCCAATTGCAGGGTATAGACCGTCTCGGGATTGAAATTGTGGTTTTCACCGCCATCCCGCCACTGGTAGCGCCCACCGACTTCCAGGGTGCGTCCGTTGACCGGGCGTTCGGCAAAGGCGTGCCCGTGACGCATGGCCGTTTCACGCGAGATCACTTCGATGCCGACGCCGCCAATCCGCGAGGGAGTGTTGGTGAAGTAACGGTCGATAAATTCCTTGTTCAAACCGACGGCTTCGAAAATTTGGGCACCGAAATAGCTCATGATGGTCGAGATGCCCATTTTGGAGATCACCTTGACCACGCCTTTGACCACGGCCTTGGCATAATTCTTGGCCGCCTTGGGATATTCGATACCGGTCATCAAGCCCTGGTTGATCATTTCTTCGATCGAGGCGAAGGCCAGGTAGGGGTTGATCGCCAGTACCCCGTAGCCGATCAACAGAGCGAACTGGTGCACTTCACGCGGCTCGCCCAATTCGAGGATCAATCCGACTCGGGCCCGTTTTCCGTTGCGGATCAGATGGTTGTGCAGGCCGGCGACTGCCAACAAAGCCGGGATAGGGGCGTGATCGCGGTCGATGCCGCGATCCGAGAGGATCAGGATGTTGGCCTCGTCGTTGGAAATGATCTGGTCCGCCTTTGCGAAGAGGTTTTCCAGAGCCTTAGCCAACCCGGCGCCGTCTTCGGCCGGGTTAAAAAGGATCGGCAGCGTGACGGTCCGGAAATAGAGCCGGTTCAGGTTGCGAATCTTCTCTAATTCTTCATTGGTCAGGACCGAGTTTTTTAGCTTGATCTGGCGGCAGTTTTCCGCGCGCGGTTCGAGCAGGTTTTGCTCCGAGCCGATCATGACCTGGGTGTCGGTGATCAATTCTTCGCGGATCGAGTCGATCGGCGGGTTGGTCACCTGGGCGAAAAGCTGTTTGAAGTAGTTGTACAGCATTTGGGGCTTGCTGGAGAGCACGGCCAGGGGGGTGTCGTTACCCATCGAGCCGAGCGGTTCGATGGCATTTTGAGCCATCGGCGCCACGATCAAGCGCAGGTCCTCGTAGGTGTATCCGAAGGTCTGCTGGTACTGGAGCATCTTTTTGGTACGGTCTGGGCTGCCCAGGTCTTTGCCGATGCCGGCCAGGGGCGGAACCGGTGGGTCGGGTAAATCTTCCAGGTCCACCATATATTCGTTCAGCCATTTACGATACGGGCGGGTCGAGGCAATCTGGTGCTTGATCTCTTCATCGCTGATGATGCGACCCTCTTCCGTATCGATCCACAGCATCCGGCCGGGTTCGAGACGCCCTTTTTGCAGGATGTTTTCCGGCGGGATGTTGAGCACCCCTACTTCCGAGGCCAGGATGACACGGTCGTCTTTGGTGACATAATAGCGCGAGGGACGCAGGCCGTTGCGGTCCAGGGTGGCGCCAATTCCGCGCCCGTCGGTGAAGACGATCGAGGCCGGGCCGTCCCAGGGTTCCATCAGGGTGCTGTGGTACTCGTAGAAGGCGCGCTTCTCGTCGCTCATGCTTTCATGGTTGGTGTACGGTTCGGGCACCATCATCATGACGGCATGAGGCAGCGAACGCCCGGCTAAAACAAGTAATTCCAGGACGTTATCGAACATAGCGGAATCGGATCCATCCGGGTTGATTACCGGCAGGATCTTGGGCAGGTCGTTGCCAAAAATAGCCGACTGGAACAGGTCTTGCTGGGAGTTGAACCAGTTGACGTTACCCTGCAGGGTATTGATCTCTCCATTGTGGGCCAGGTAACGATAGGGGTGAGCCCGGTCCCAGGAGGGGAAGGTGTTGGTGCTGAAGCGTAAGTGCACCATTCCCAGCGCGGATTCTACTAAAGGATCCGAAAGATCCGGGAAGTAGGTGCGCACCTGACTGGCGGTCAGCATGCCCTTGAACACCATGGTCTTGAAAGACAGGCTGCATACGTAGAATGTGTCTCCACCGGGAATATCGCCGTAGCGAATTTCCTGCTCGGCGCGCTTGCGGATGACATACAGTTTGCGCTCGAACGACATGCGGTCTTTGATCAGCGGGTTGCGCGCGATGAATACCTGGCGAATAACCGGCTGAGCGGCTTGGGCGGTTGGCCCAAGGCCGGCGTCGTTGGTCGGTACAGTCCGCCAACCCAGGACGCGGTGGTCCTCGGATTGGATGATTTCTTCGAAGCGTTTTTCGATGGCCTGGCGCTGATTTTCGTCGGTGGGCAGAAAAATCATGCCCACGCCGTAGTAACGCGGGTCAGGCAAATCAAAGCCCAGGGCAGCACATTCCCTGACGAGGAAGGCATGGGGTACCTGGATCAAGACACCGGCGCCGTCACCGGTGTTGTACTCACTGCCGACTGCGCCGCGATGGGCCAGGTTTTCCATAATCGTGAGTGCCTGCTCAACGAGTTCGTGGGAGGCAATCCCTTTTATGTTGACGATAAAGCCGGCTCCACACGAATCGTGTTCGAACCGTGGGTCATAGAGACCTTGTTTTGGAGGTAGCTTACATGGGTGGACGGGATCCTTTTGGTCGGACATAACAGATCTTCTCCTCTGGCGAAGAGGCCAACTAGACGTACACTGGCATTCAGGTATAATGACAGAACTTTGCCGATGACAAAGTTGTGATGACAATGAATTAGGACGGTACAACAGATTAGCGGGGGAGATATTCTACTGCACGTTACCAGTAACAGGAGAAAAGCAGACGATTGTTAAAGAAACGCCTGTATTGTTTCCCCGAAAAAATATAATTTTGTATTATACCACTGGTTCCGTATTTTTGGGAAAATTCCCCCGATTTTCTCATTTTCGATGAGGTTTTTTAATATTAAGGCCAAAATTTGTGACCTTTTTGTGACCTGAAGTATGCCCCTGGATACCCGACAAGTGCCGGTTCGTCTGTTAAAATCTTTACGCCTCAGGGGAGGCGTTCTGTGCCCTTGTGTATTGCCAGTCTGTATATTCATCCATTTTGGCTGGAACAATCCCTTATTACCCTGTGAAGACGAGAGAAGATATGCCTGCTCACCGGATTGCCATTATCACCGACAGCACTTGCGACATTCCCGCCGAATGGCGTGAAAAATACCAGATCGCGGTAGTCCCCCTCACCATCATTTTTGGCAGCCAGCAGTATTTGGACGGTGTCGAGCTGTCTTCGGGTGAATTTTACCGGCGCCTGCCGGATGACCCGAACCATCCCTCTACGTCCCAGCCTTCTCCCAAAATGTTTTTAGAGGCTTACCGTAAAGTGGCTTCCGAAGGGGCGGAAGAGATTATCGTGTTTACTATCAGCAGCGCCATGAGTGGCACAGTCGAATCGGCCCGGCAAGCGGCGGGTGAGTCGCCGGTGCCAGTGCATGTGACAGATGGGAAAAATAACTCGATGGGACTGGGCTGGCAGGTGGTTGCCGCAGCGCGGGTGCGGGATGCCGGCGGCGACGTGGAGGCTATTTTGGAAACGGCCGCGCAGGTACGCAGAAATATGGTCTATTACGTGACCCTGGATACCATGGAATATCTCGTCCGGGGTGGCAGGATTGGAGGCGCGACCAAATTCCTGACCTCTGTTTTGCACATAAAGCCCTTGATCTCGGTGAACCCGGCTACCGGCGGTGTGCTGCCCTCGATCCCGGCACGCTCCCGCCAGAAGGCCATTGACGGGCTGTACCACGAATTTTTCAATCACATCGAAAAAAGCCAGCCAATGCACATCGCCATATTGCACAATGCTGCCGAGGACGAAGCCCTGCAACTGGCCGAACGGGTTAAGAATGAATTCAACCCCGAGGAGCTGTTCGTGACCATCACCTCGCCGGTGCTGGGAGCGCATACCGGTCCCAAAGCGCTGGCGTTGTGCGGCTATGCATCTGAAAGCAAAATGCCACAGATGGACACGGATGGACACAGATAATGTGTTTGACGTGCGGCAAAGCCGCACGTTTTTTTGTTTAGTACGTTAACCAGGCAACCGAGGTTGCAGCAACAAAAACACGAAGCCCGGCCTACGCCGGGGTCAGTTGGGGGGTAGCTCGGGTTTCAAACCCGAGAAAGCGCCGGTCAAACCGAATACGGCCCACGAAATCGGCTTTCGCCAAAAAGGAGCCCCACGCAGGTGGGGCTTTGTGTAGTTGTAGGTGCAGCTTTAGCTGCCACGGGCCTGGTTAGAGGCGCCGGCCTTGCTCATAATGCCACAGATGGACACGGATGGACACAGATAATGTGTTTGACGTGCGGCTTTGCCGCACGTTTTTTTTTAGTACGTTAACCAGGCGACCGAGGTCGCTGCAACAAAAACTCGAAGCCCAGCCTACGCCGGGGTCAGTTGGGGGGTAGCTCGGGTTTCAAACCCGAGAGAGCGCCAGCCGGACCGAATACGGTCCACGAAATCGGCTTTCGCCAAAAAGGAGCCCCACGCAGGTGGGTCTTCGTGTTTTTGTAGGTGCAGCTTTAGCTGCTACGGGCCCGGTCAGAGGCGCCGGCCTTGCTACCCCCCGGCTTTGAAAGCCGGGCTACGGGCAGGCTTTGAAAGCGTAGCTTGGGTTTCAAACCCGAGAAAGCGCCGGCCAAACCGAATACGGCCCACGAAACCGGCTTTTGCCAAAATGGAGCCCCACGCAGGTGGGGCTTTGTGTAGTTGTAGGTGCAGCTTTAGCTGCTATTTGTACACCTGAGATTCCTAACCCAGGTGTCTGATCCTCCATTGCCGATTCACAATTACCTTGACAACCACTATACCGATCGGTATAATAAACGCTATGGATAACCGCCAGACCATTCTGACCTGCGCCTTACAGCTTTTTGCCGACCGCGGCTATGACGCGGTGGGGGTGCAGGAAATCGCCGAGGCGGCCGGAATTACCAAACCGACCCTGTATCATTATTTCGGATCCAAGCAAGGCTTGCTGGAAACGTTGTTGGAAGATTACTTCTCTCGATTAAACGCGAGCGTCCAGGAAGCGGCGGTTTACCGCAAAGGCGATTTGCAAGGCACGTTGACCAACGTGGTAGTGACCTTTTTTACCTTTGCCCACGAAAACCCGAGTTTTTACCGTTTCTCGCTGGCTTTGTGGTTTGCTCCCCGACATAGTAACGCCCAGCAGGCGGTTTTACACTGGTTCGACGCACAGCACCAGGATATCGAAAGACTGTTTTTACAGGCCACTCGCGATCACGGCAATATGGCCGGGCGCCAGCAGGCGTATACGGCTACGTTCATCGGCATGATCAATACTTATATCGGCCTGGCGCTGAACGGGTACACGGTTCTGGACCACTCGCTGGCCTACCAGGCAGTCCGCCAATTCCAGTATGGGATTTATTCGTAAGGCATTCCCTATTCACCCCAAGCCTCGCTCGTGCGGTATCCGCAGTTTATTAATCAGGGTCAATTAATAAAAAAATTTGACTCATTACTATACCGTTCGGTATAGAACGAACAGGAGAAAAACAATGATTACCTGGGCTCAAGATGCAATTTTCTATCACATTTATCCGCTCGGATTGTGCGCGGCACCGCGCCAGAATGATTTTTCTTCCCCGGCTGTGCCGCGCCTGGAAAAAATCTACGGCTGGCTGGACCACATCCAGGATTTGGGCGCCAACGCGATCTACCTGGGACCGGTTTTCGAATCCAGCGCCCACGGCTACGACACGGTCGATTATTTTCACGTGGACCGGCGCCTGGGAAGCGATGAGACCCTGGCGCAATTGAGCCAGGAGATCCACCGGCGGGGGATGCGCCTGGTGTTGGACGCGGTATTCAACCATGTGGGGCGGGATTTTTGGGCTTTTTACGACCTGCGCCAGCATGGGGCCCAATCAGCTTACCGGGACTGGTTTGCCGGCTTACGTTTCGACCAGACCAATTCGTTCCACGATCCTTTTTCGTATGAGGGGTGGAACGGTCACTACAGCCTGGTCAAGTTGGACCTGGGCCATCCACAGGTGCGGGACCACCTGCTGCAAGCGGTGCGGAGCTGGATCGAACGCTTCGACGTAGATGGGCTGCGGCTGGATGCTGCCGACTGCCTGGACCATGCCTTTATGCAAGAACTGGCCGGTTTTTGCCGCGGGATGAAACCGGACTTCTGGCTGATGGGTGAAGTGGTTCATGGGGATTATCGCGCCTGGGCCAACCCGGCCGAACTGGATTCGGTGACCAACTATGAGTGTTACAAGGGCCTGTATTCCAGCCATAACACCCAAAATTTCTTCGAGATCGCCTATTCGCTCAACCGCCAATTCGGCGAAGGCGGCCTGTACCGCGACCTGGGCCTATACAATTTCGCGGACAACCATGACGTCAGCCGGGTGGCCAGTGTGTTGAAGGACCCGGCATATTTGAACACGCTCTACACCTTGCTATTCACCATGCCAGGGATTCCCTCCCTGTATTACGGGAGCGAGTTCGGCCTGAGCGGAGCCAAGGACCAATACGATTATGCCCTGCGGCCGGCCCTGGATCTGGCCTCGTTGCAGCACTCGGCTCCGCAGCCGGGGCTGGCCGGGCATATCCACACATTGGCCAACCTGCGCAGGCGGCTGCCGGCTTTGCGCTACGGGGATTATCGCCAGCAGGACGTGCAGTCGAGCGGGCTGGCTTTTTCACGCCAGACCGAGCAGGATTGGGCCCTGGTTCTGCTCAATGGTGGGGTGAACCCGCTGCCATTCAAACTGAATTTGCCGGCTTTTTCCAACCAGCCGTTGGTGGATGCGCTCAACGGGGACCAGCCTGTTGAATTGAGCTACGATCGCCTGGAGGTGGTTGTGGAGCCGCATTCGGCCAAGGTGATCGTCAGGGTGTGAAGAATCCCCCCACCCCCCCTTGAAAAAGGGGGGCAAAATTCGCCCGGCTTCCCAAGCCGGGCTCGCACCCCATTCGGCCAAGGTGATCGTCAGGGTGTGAAGAATCCCCCCACCCCCCCTTGAAAAAGGGGGGCAAAATTCGCCCGGCTTCCCAAGCCGGGCTCGCACCCCATTCGGCCAAGGTGATTGTCAGGGCGTGAAGAATCCCCCCACCCCCCCTTGAAAAAGGGGGGCAAATTCGCCCGGCTTCCCAAGCCGGGCTCGCACCCCATTCGGCCAAGGTGATTGTCAAGGCGTGAAGAATCCCCCCGATCCCCCCTTGGAAAAGGGGATCAAAATTCACCCGGCTTGGGAAGCCAGGATGACGCCCCAAAATCGGGTTCCTATACTTCATTTCTCCTGGGCGTGAATGACCAGGACGAATTCCCCTTTGCGTGGGCCAACCTGGTGGGCGACTTCCGCCGGTGTACCGCGACAGATGGTTTCGCCGGGAAGGGTCAGGTCGAAAGCCAGGGTGAGCTGGCGGGATTTGCCGAAGATTTTGGCGATATCTTCTAATAATGAGCTCAGCCGGTAGGGAGTATCCAACAGGACGACCGGAATGTTCTGGTTACGCAGGCGCACGAGTTCCTGGCGGCGCTGGTCAGGGTTGCGCGAGAGGAACCCGGCGAAAATGAACTGCTCCAGCTTGAAATCCAATATACTCAGGGTGGCCATCAACGAGGATGGGCCGGGCAGGGGGACCACACGGATGCCCATCTCGACTGCCTGGCGGATCAATTGTGCACCCGGGTCGGCAAATACCGGCGTGCCGGCATCCGAGATCAACGCCATACTCTGGCCTTGCAAAATACGCATAACCACATCCAGCGCATCGGTGGTTTCGTTGTGCTCATTCAAGGCGACCAGGTCTTTTGGGGTGATATCCAGCTTTTTTAATAAGGTGCTGCCCAATCGCCGTTCTTCGCAGATCACGACGTCCACTGAATTAAGTATTCGTACGGCGCGCAAGGTGATGTCTTCGTAATTTCCAATAGGTGTTGCCACAATGTAAAGGATTCCGGGTGGGTTCATGCTGAGTATTATAGTGTGGATTAATCCCTCCCGTAAAACGGATTCTCAGATAAAATTCCTGGTATGAAATTTAAACTAACCCAAGTCACGCGGGCAACCTTTATTCTGGTGGTCTTCTTTGGCCTGGATAAAGTCGTAGGGTTCGTGCGCCAGATCCTCATCGCCCGCCAGTTCGGCCTTTCACCCGAACTGGATGTGTTTAACGTCGCCAATAATGTTCCCGACCTGCTCTTTGCCCTGATTTCGGGTGGGGCTATGGGGATGGCGCTGATCCCGATATTGGCCGAACAGCTCAACAAGGGCGGCAAACCGGCCGCCTGGGACCTGTTTTCTAAAATTGCCAACCTGGCCTTCATGGTCACGGCCGGCTTGGCGGTGGTGTTTGCCCTGGCCGCTGGTACCCTGGTCCGCTCGCAAATCGGCATCGCGCCCGGGTTTTCCCCCTCCCAGCAAGACCTGGTCGTCAACCTGATGCGCCTGAACCTGATCGCCACACTGATTTTTTCCATCAGCGGGCTGGTCATGTCGGGCTTGCAGGCCAACCAGCACTTTTTGCTGCCGGCTATCGCGCCTTTGCTGTACAACACCGGCCAGATCTTCGGAGCGGTTATCCTTGCGCCAACCCACGGCTATCAGATTGGCCCAATCACGCTGCCGGCCTTTGGAATGGGAGTTTATGGCCTGGTTTACGGCGTGATCCTGGGGGCAGTCCTGCACCTGGCCATTCAAATACCCGGCCTGATCCGCTTTAAGTTTAAATGGAGCTTTGGCCTGGGTATCATGAGCGAGCCGGTACTGAAAGTGCTGCGCCTGATGGGCCCGCGTTTGGCGACCATGTTCTTTATCCAATTGATCTTTATCGTCCGCGACAATTTGGCATCGCGGCTGGCTCCAGGCGCAGTGACTGCCCTGACCTACGGTTGGATGATCTTCCAGGTACCGGAAACCCTGATCGGTACCGCGATTGGGGTGGCCATCCTGCCAACCCTTTCGGAGCAGTTCGCTCGCGGAGAGATGGATGAATTTCAGCGCAGTGTCAACAAGGCCATCAACGTCTTGATCGGCCTGACCATTCCGCTGGCGCTGGTTCTATCGTTAGGCTTGCAGCCGCTGCTGTCCCTGGCTTTTGGTTTCGACCCGGCCGGAACGGACCTGCTCATGTGGGTTACGCGGGCGTATATGGCCGGACTGCTCGGCCAATCGGTGGTGGAAGTGGCTACCCGCTCGTTCTATGCCCGCCAAAATGCCATAACGCCTTTGTTGGCTTCTGCATTGACGCTGGTCATCTATTTGTTTTGCAGCAGCCAGTTCTATCACTGGCTGGGCGCGCCGGGCATCAGCCTGTCGGACACGATCGCCCAAACCTGCGAGGCGCTGCTGCTGCTGGTATTGCTCAATCGTAAAATGGTGCAAAAATTCAGGGTACGCGCCAGCTTTTTGCGCGCTCTGGCCGGTGGTGTGGCCGCCAGCATCATCGTTTTGCTGGCTATCTCGGTGCTGAACGGAGTCCACCCGATTTTCCAGGGCGGGGTTGCCCTGGCCGGTGGAGCACTGGTTGCGCTGCCATTTATTTGGCCAGAAGCCAAGTTGTTATTCAGGTTATAATCGGACTGGAGTATAATTGCGCCCATGACGGCTATCAAAGATGACAATGAGACCGAACCGGTCATGATCGATAATTCCGCTGAAACAGTAACAGGGTCACCGAAAAAGAAAAAACGCCTGCGTTTTTGGGTGATTCTGGTAGGTATCGTGATTGTCCTGGTCGGTGGTGCGGCTGGTGGTTATTTTGGTTACCTCAAGGGCATTTCCTTGCGCGTGGCTGCCCAAAATGACCAGGTCGTTTTTGAAGCGACCCAACAATTCCAGCAAGGTATCGTAGATTTGCAGGCGGGACGGTACGATGTGGCCCGCACCCGCTTTGAGTACGTGATCTCGATCGACCCCTCCTTCCCCGGTGTTGAAGAAAAGCTCACCGAAGTGATGATGGCCCAGTCGATCGTGGATACACCCACACCGGAGCCTTCGCCGACGGCGATCCCTACCGCAGATACGCGCAACGAAGACCAGTTATTCTCCCAAATCCAGCAGGATATGACCGGCCAGAATTGGCAGGATGCCGTTACCACGATCGAAAGATTGCGCGATGTGGATTTACAGTACCGGGCTGTGGATGTGGACGGGATGTATTACATCGCCCTGCGGAACCTGGGTGTCCAAAAAATTCTCACCGATGGCGAACTGGAAGTAGGCATCTATTACCTGACCGAGTCTGAAGAATTCGCCCCGCTGGATGTAGATGCGGTTAATTACCGCAATTGGGCCCGCATGTATATCTCGGCGGCCAGTTTCTGGGACGTGGATTGGGCCAAGGTAGTGTCTGCTTTCGGCCAAATTTACCAGTCCTTACCCGGTTTGCACGATTCCTCGAATATGACCGCTACCGAGCGTTTTCGCCAGGCTTCGATTGGCTATGGTGACCAACTGTTCGACGAGAAGAAATATTGTGACGCGGCCCAACAATATCAGAATTCCTTGAATATTGGCGCCGACTCGCATGCACAGCAAGCATTGAGCCAGTCGACCGATTATTGCAATAACCCACCCGGCTCGCAAAATAATAACACTCAGCCAACCGCGACGCCGACACTCGAGACACCGGTCGGGCCGACTGAAGGTGCGCCTACCGGTGAAGCCCCAACCAATACCCCCCAGGCGCCAACCGAAGCGCCGACGAATACGCCTGTTCCGCCGACCTATACCCCCGCGCCTACAACTCCTCCCGAGCCAACGGCAACGACCGGCAGTGATTCTGGCACCGGTGATACAGGCGGCACACCGGTGGGCCTGGCGCCCTGGTCGGGCAGCGTAGGATAGATTTATGGACCTCCCAGACTGGGCGCTGGCGGTTGCTTACTGGCTGCACATGCTTGCGACCATCGTCTGGCTGGGAGGGCTGTCTTCCCTGGCAATTTTTGTCATCCCGGCTGCGCGCAAAAGCCTGTCGCAGGATGGTTACACCCAATTCCTGGCCAGAATTCAGGACCGGCTCCAGCAAATCGGCTGGCTGTGCCTGGCTGTTTTGATCTGCACCGGCATGTTCCAGATGAGCGCCAACCCAAATTACCTTGGGTTTTTAGATATCCGCAATTCCTGGTCGGTTGCGATTCTGAGCAAGCACCTGGTGATCGGCGTGATGATCGTGGCGAGCGTTTATATCACCTGGGGAATTACCCCGGCGCTGCGGCGGATCGCGCTGGTCCAATCGGCCGGTAAGGCCATCGATGAAGCCATGCAAGCCAAACTACAGCGGCGCGAAATGGCCATGCTGCGACTCAACCTGATATTATCGGTCCTGGTGCTGTTGTTAACGGCTGTCGCGCGCAGTTCCTGAGCTTTAGCTGGTTTTCTGGGCCACCGGCAGCACGCTGGCAGTCAGGTCGTAGGGCAAGGCGCCGCCGACCATTACCGGGACGATTTCACCGACCGGGGCTTCGTTTTCGATAATGACCATGCCGTCGATCTCGGGTGCATCCCGGTAAGAGCGGCCGATGGATACGCCATCGTTGCTGCCCTCGATCAACACGTCCAGGCGTTTGCCGATGTAGGACTGGTTCTTTTGCAGGGAAATGCTTTCCTGTAACTCCATTAACCGGCCGTAGCGCTCTTCTTTCACTTCGGCGGGCAGCGGATCACCCAGCGGCTCACTGGCCGTGCCTTTTTCGAAGGAAAAAGTGAATGCGCCGACACGATCGAACTGGATCTCTTTGAGGAAGTCCAGCAGAGTGCTGAATTCGGTCTTCTGTCTCGCCCGGGTACCCCACGATAAAGGTGCTGCGCAGGGCCAGGTTGGGAACAGCCTGGCGCATTTTACCCAGCGTGCGGTGGACCCAGTCCATGTTGGCCGGACGGCGCATGCGTTTGAGTGTGTCGGGATGGGCGTGTTGCAGGGGCATATCCAGGTAAGGCAGGACACGCGGGTTTTTGGCCATCACGTCGATCAGGTGATCGGTGACGAAACCGGGGAAGGCGTAGAGAATGCGGATCCAGGGGATGTTGGTATTTTTCAACAGTCCTTCGAGCAAATCGGGCAGGCCATCTTTGATGCCCAGATCGTGGCCGTAGTCGGTCGTGTCCTGGGCGATCAGGATCAATTCTTTGACCCCTCTTTGTTCCAGTACCTGGGCTTCCTGCCAGATGGTCTCGGCCGGGCGGCTGACCAGGGTGCCTTTGATCAGCGGGATGGCGCAAAATGCGCACGGGCGGCGGCAGCCGTCGGCAATTTTGAGATAGGCACTGCCGCCTGCAATGGATGCGCGGATGACGCCGCGCTCGTCCCGGCCGACGGTGGGGGCATCGGGCAGATGATATAACGGCCGGGGTGGGTTAGCGCGCACTTCCTGGATGACATCCAGGATGTCCATCCAGCGGCGGGTTCCCATGATTCCATCGATACCGGGCACCTGCTCGGTGACCCATTCGCGGTAGCGCTGGGTCAGGCAGCCGGCCGCGATGAGAATTTGCCCATCTTTTTTGCGTGTAGCCAGTTTTTGCAGCTCTTGCAGAGATTCTTCCCGGGCCGGGCCAATAAATCCACAGGTATTGACGATCATTACCCCGGCTTTGCCGGGGGTATCGACGGGTTTATACCCGGCTGCGGACAGTAAGGTAGCCATCGAGTCCGAATCGACTGTATTTTTTGCACATCCCAGGGATACCAGATAAAAGCCTTTTGAATTCATATCTCACTCCAATAACGAGGCCGCGCCTGAAAAATAACACCAGAGTTGGTCATTTCAGCGGGCCGGTGACCATTAAGGGACCAACCGGGTGACGGTTGGGGTAGGTGTCAGCGAAGCCGTGGGGGTGATGGTGCGCGTGGGTGTAGCTGTGGCGGTGGGTTGGTGCGTGGCGGTTGGCTGCAGGGTTTGGGTGGGGGTGCTGGTGAATATCGCCGTCGGGACTGCACTGCCGGTCGGGGTGAAGATCAGGCGCACGACTTCACCCATATTGCCCAGTACACCCAGAATGGTTTGATTGTACACCACCTGCAAACCGGCGCCGTTACCGGTGACCAGCTCGATTCGCGAGTTCGCTCGAGAAGGAATAGGCGTTCCCAGGAACCGTCCGGCCCTGGAAGGCAACTTTGTTGTCCACGGTCACTTGCAAATACACCCGCTGGGTCGCAATGATGGTGACTTGAACCGGTTGGGCGTTGTCTA
Source organism: uncultured Chloroflexia bacterium (assembly GCA_963704755.1). GTDB lineage: Bacteria > Chloroflexota > Anaerolineae > Anaerolineales > Anaerolineaceae > Bellilinea. The sequence goes on along the minus strand of OY969938.1, from coordinate 896,815 downwards.
CGGCCGGGAGGGAATTTGCCTGGGTCGCTGCCACAGCGGCGGTATTGGGGTTCTCTAACTCAAGCGCTGTCTCATCGGTCGACGCGGATTGGGGTTCGGTGGCCTGGGTAATTTGTATGGTTTCGGTCAGGTCTGGCTGAGGTGTCCCGGTTTCTTCGGAATTCAACAAAATCTGGGAAATCGAAGGCAGGGTTGGCTCGCTGTCCACCTTACGCAGGCTGTTGATTTGTAAAGAGGCCCAGACGACAAAGCCAATCACAAAGCCGAACAAAAGGACTCCCAGGATGAGATCCGAAGTGATAAAACGCCGCCAGATGGGTTGGTTGACGGCCTTTTTTGCCGCCTTGACCGGCCGGGTAGCGACATCCCGGGCCGGGTTGGTAAGCTCGATCCGGCGAGCCTGGAGGCCGTCGGCAAACTGGTCCAGCAGGGTCTCCGTATCCAGGTTGAGAAAGGCGGCGTAGTTGCTCAACATACCGCGCCCCTGGACCAGCGAAGGCAGGTCTTCCATCCGGCCCGATTCCAGGGCTTTCAAGTAACGGGCTCGCAGACGGGTAAACCGTTCGACATCGTCGATCGAAATGCTGAGCTGTTCGCGCTGGTGGTGTAAGGTTTCGCCGATATCCTTGAATATCCGGGCTGATCCGGTCAATTCACCGGCCGGCTGGACCGGCTCTTCGTACTCTTCGACGGCCGGCGGCTCAGGCTCTTCGTTCAGGTGAACTTCCTGGATAGGCTCGATTTCCTCGGGCTGGGGTTCTGGACTGTTGGCGGTGCCGTCCGGTGAAACGGCCTCAGATTCTTCCGCTGTTTCCTCAGGCAATTCGACCGGTTTGTCCGGCCAGGCCTTAAGCAAAGGGTCTGCAGTAACATGCAGATAGTCAGCGTAAATGCGCAGGAAACCGCGTGCCTGCACTTTCGAGGGTAAATTGGAGGGCTCGTCCCCTTCCAGGGCTTGCAGATACTGAATACGGACACGCGTAGCAATCGAGACTTGACCGATGCTATAACCACGTTCCTCTCGGGTTTTGCGCAAAAAGGCGCCGACGGTAATTGTCATAAGCACTGCAATTTTATCGTTAAATAACCCAAATTTTGGGCGATCGTACTTTCTTTGATGAGTACTAATCCAAAAATAATCTTTCGGGCAGTTGCTAAATATAAATACCTCACAGGTTCATTGAACCTGCGAGGTATTCGGGTGACCATCAACTTGCAGTTGGAAAGAGAAACTTTACGCTTCGGCTGCAGGTGTTTCAGCTTGCTGGGTTTCTTCAACAACGGTTTCTTCGGCGGCTGGTTTTTCAGCGGCCTCAAGTTCAACGATTTCACCTTCGCGGTGGACGATGATCTTGATTTCGGGGATCAGATCCACGGTCAAGCGAACGTGAGCCTTGTGTTCGCCCAGCACACGAATTGGATCGGCTTCGATCTGGTGGCGATCGATCGAGGTACCCAATTTATGGTTGATTTCATCGGCAATCATCTGGCTGGTGATCGAGCCATACAACTTGCCCGTCTCGCCGGCTTTGCTCGCAAAAGCGAACATTTTTCCGGCTAACTGTTCGGCAACTCCGCTCATTTCTTTGTTGGCCACAGCCCGGTAAGTGGCTGCTTTGGTGCGGATATGAACGACCTGTTTGAGCGCGCCCGGGGTAGCCAAAACGGCCAGACCCTTCGGCATCAGGAAGTTACGGCCATAGCCATCCGCGACGCGTTTCACGTCCCCGGCCCGGCCCAGCTTGTAAACGTCCTTGATCAAGAGAACTTTCATTTTTTCCAAGCCCTTTCAATAAATTTTTTGGTAATTGCTCACCCATCCGGCTAAGTAATTACACCTTTTGTTTTACCAGGCGAAGGGTACAACGCCTGGAGCCAAAGGATTTTACCAGAGGCTGGTGGCGACGTCAATGCAGGAATTGGAATGGTGTTTTAGGCAACAACCTGTTCAAACATAATTGGAAAATTTGAATACCCCAAACTTAAATATGGTAGTCCGGTTTCCAATGTCGGGCTACTATAGCCCATCTTCTGTAGGGGAGATGTTGCCGGTGAATAGGCTTGGATTCAATAATGGTTATTCGCTCCGGTTACATTGCCCGCTGCGCCATTCGACCCAAGGCAAACTTTTGAGGTGATTGGCATTTGCCGGCGACCAAGGTCGCAGCAACAAAAACACGAAGCCCGGCCTGCGCCGGGCTCAAGTAAGGTGATGCGGGTTTCCAACCTGAGAACACGTCGGTTAAACCGAATACCGTCGATGGAACCGGCATTCACCGAAATGGAGACCCACGCAGGTGGGTCTTTGTGTATCGGTAGGTGCAGCTTTAGCTGCTGTTTAGATCGCATGGCTTGGGTTTCAAATCCGAGGGAACGCCTGCCTGGGCAGATCCCAGCTTGGAAAGCGATACGGCTTAACCATCGACTCGATTTAACCCGTAAGCGCGTGCGACCGGCAGCACAATCAGCAAGCCGGTTTCCGGTTGGTTCAGTTTTCCAACAATTTCCTCGGTGACCTGGACGATCTTATCCACCATGTCGTCATCGTTCACGACGGTGACCAGGGTGCGGTTGAGGTTTTCCAGATGATCCTTGAAATCCAACAGGCTGGGGATCAGAGGTAGGTCATCCCGCCAGGCAGCTTTTTTACGCATACGTACCATGCCCGTGCTTGGAAAAATGGTCACACCACCAACCCCGGCATCTTCCCAGGCAGACATCACCGGGTCGCTACAAGTCGGGTCATGCAACACAAAAAAGATCATATACATGGTTGATTCTCCACTTCCAATCAGGCTTCTGGTTCAGGATCAGTTTTTTTCTTTAAATGAATGCCTTTAAAAGACAGGCGCAGTAAGGGCGGCGTCACCAGGGTGGACACCAGCACCATCCCTACAATGGTCGAGAATGCGGCTTCGTCGAGATGGCCCGTTTGTAAACCGATGCTGGCCACAATCAGGCCAACCTCACCGCGCGAAACCATACCAATCCCGATCTGCAGCGATTCGATCAGGTTGAATCCGCCCAGGCGGGCGCCGACACCGACTCCGAGGATTTTTCCAATCACCGCCAGCAGGATAATCACTCCCATAAAAACCAGGTTGTCGGCCTGCAGGTCTCTAATATTGACGCTCAGCCCGATGTTGACAAAGAAGATCGGTACGACGAAGCTGTAGGCCAGGGAACGCAGGCCGGCTTCGATTTGTGACTTTTCTTCCGTCCGGCCAAACATCAGGCCGGCGATGAACGTGCCGGTAATGGCTGCCATCCCGCCGAATACTTCGGCGGCCAGGGCGTACAGCAGCAAAACGACCAACCCGAAGGTCAGGGTACCCTGGCTGACGGGCAGGTTGGCGACCCAGCGGGCCAGGCGTGGGAGAACCCAAATGCCCACTGCGACGGACGCAGCCAAAAACAGCACCATGCGGATGAATACCCACAAGATGGCCAGCCCGCCGCCTCCATCGGCCAAAGCCACGAACGTTGAGAGCAGCAGGATCACCAGGATATCGTCGAACACCGCGGCGCCCAGCAGACCCAGGCCAACCCGACTGCGCAGCGCTTTCAATTCCATCAAAGTCTGGGCGGATATGCTGACGCTGGTCGCTCCCAGGGTCAGGCCGAGGAATATGGAATGTTCCAGGTCCAGGCCGAACAATTCGCCGGTCAGGGTACCCAGGCCGACCGGGACCAGCACACCCAGGGCACCGCTCAGGGCCGACACTTTGAAATTCCTGGCCAGCTCAGAAATATGCAGTTCCAGCCCGGCCAGGAACATGAGGATCAAGACACCTAATTCGCCCAGGAAGTGAATCGATTCACTTGCTAAATCAGAGGTGATAAAGGGCAGATGGGTGATGTTCAACAAAGTCGGGCCGAGCAATACCCCGACCAGTAACTCGCCTAAAACCGAGGGTTGGCCAATAGCGGTTGTCAGGTAACCGCCCAGCTTGGCCGTGATCAAGATCAAGGCTACCAGAAAAATGAATTGAAGAAAGGGAGTCATTTTGGGCTCTATTTCTCTTTATTGATGAAACGTTCGATCAGCGATAAAGAAATTCTGGAACGGGATCTGGCATTGCCCCCAAATCTATCTGCCCGCCAAAACCCCGGTGAAATAACGATTAATAGTAGTGTACCATATTAAATTTTTCGCCAAATCCGTCACTCAGGCCCTTCATGGCCTTCTCTGGCTCATTCGACGTAACTCTTCCTTGAGATGGCCATAAACATTTGCCTGTGCCGATGCCAAAGAATATGGAGCGGGGTTATACTTTTAGCATGGGCAGGCAGGCAAAATCTACCCGATGCTATTCAGGCTCAGGTTAGTGTGGCCCCGAATTTGAGGTGTTTTCGGGTGTTCCGCACCCGAAAACACCTCAAATTCGGGGCCTTCCCTTTCAGATTGAGCAGGTACATTTATTCTTCAACCGAGGTTGATTTATGAATCTTGACGACGAACGGAAACGGTGGGAAGCGGAGATCTTAAATCCGATCCTCTCCAAGTATCCGGAACGTAAAGCGGAATTTCTTTCACCTTCGCAGATCTCGATTCCCAGGGTCGGCCTGCCGGCCACCGGCGATTATATGGCGCAGCTAGGCTTCCCGGGGGAGTATCCTTTTACGCGTGGGGTGCAGCCGACTATGTACCGCGGCCGGCTGTGGACGATGCGCCAGTACGCCGGCTATGCCTCGGCGGAGGAATCCAACCAACGCTATCGCTATTTGCTCCAGCAGGGCCAGACCGGCCTGTCGGTGGCCTTCGATCTGCCGACCCAGATCGGTTATGATGCCGACGACCGCCTGGCGGAAGGCGAGGTCGGCAAAGTAGGCGTTTCGATTTCTTCGTTGCAAGATATGGAAACTTTATTTCATGAAATTCCCCTGGATAAAGTTTCGACCAGTATGACCATCAACGCACCCGCCGCCGTACTGTTGGCCATGTACATCGCCGTGGCCCGCCGCCAGGGTGTGGACGAGAAATGGCTGCGGGGAACTATTCAGAACGATGTGTTGAAGGAGTACGTGGCCCGCGGAACCTATATTTTCCCACCGGCGCCTTCGATGCGCCTGATTACCGACGTCTTCAAGTACTGCGAGACGAAGGTCCCGCGCTGGAACACGATCAGCATCTCCGGCTACCATATCCGCGAAGCCGGTTCGACCGCCGTCCAGGAAGTCGCTTTCACCCTGGCGGACGCGATTGCCTACGTCCAGGCGGCGCTCCAGGCCGGGCTGGAAGTGGATGCATTTGCCTCACAGCTTTCCTTCTTCTTCGCGGCGCACAACAATTTTCTGGAAGAAATCGCCAAATTCCGGGCCGCCCGGCGGATGTGGGCGCACATCATGCGCGAGCGTTTCAAGGCCCAGGATCCCAAGTCGTGGATGCTGCGTTTCCACACCCAGACCGGCGGGTCCACGCTGACCGCCCAGCAGCCTGAAAACAACGTCGTGCGGGTGACCATCCAGGCTTTGGCGGCCGTCCTGGGCGGGACCCAATCGCTGCACACCAACAGCATGGACGAAGCCCTCTGGCTGCCGACCGAAAAGTCGGTGCGGGTGGCCCTGCGCACCCAGCAGGTGATCGGCTATGAATCAGGAGTGGCCGATTCGGTGGATCCGCTGGCCGGCTCGTACGTGATCGAAAACCTGACTGACGAGATCAGCCGCCAGGCCATGGCCTACATCGACAAGATCGATGCGATGGGCGGCGCGCTGGCAGCGATCGAAAACGGGTATATGCAAAACGAAATCCAGGATTCGGCTTACCGTTTCCAGAAGGCGATTGAAAATAAAGAGCAGGTGGTCGTAGGAGTTAACGCCTTCGAGGCGGACGAGGCGCTCGAATTGGAGGCGCTTTCGGTGAACCCGGCCATCGAGCAGAGCCAGCGGGAAAAGCTGGCTGTCTTGCGGGCCAACCGGGATGCCAGCCGCGCGCAGGAGTTGTTAGCCCACCTGGAAGCAGCCGCCGGGACAGACGAAAACCTGATGCCGCTGTTGATCGAATGTGTCGAAAACGACCTGACCCTGGGTGAAATCTGCGGGGTGCTGCGCAAAGTTTGGGGCGAATACCAGCCGCCGGCCTGGATGTAGATTTAAAGGAGATTGCATGGCAACCATTGGCAAAATCAACCACGTGGCCGTCGCGGTGACAGACGTGGATGCCGCTTTGAAATTTTGGCAGGATGCTTTAGGTTTACAGGTAAGCCAGGTCGAAAATGTGCCATCCCAGAAAGCGACCGTGGCCTTCCTGCCGGTCGGGGATAGCGAAATCGAGCTGGTCCAGCCAAGCGCGAGCGACACCGGTGTGGCCAAATTCCTGGCCGAGCGGGGCGGCGGCATGCACCATCTGTGCCTGGAGGTAGATGACATCGCCGGTATGCTGGCCCAACTGAAGGAAAAAGGCGTGCGCCTGATCAATGAAGAGCCGCTCGAGCTGCCCGGCCGGAAAATGGCTTTCGTCCACCCTAAGAGCACCGGCGGGGTTTTGATCGAACTCTACCAGCTTAGCTGAATAATCCGTAGATAGGGTGTGGGCCGGCAAAGCCGGCCCACACCCTATCTCAAATATCCTACATGTGGGGTGTTTTTGCTACATATACCTCAATCTAGATGATGAAAAGCGACTTTTTCAACATTTTCCGGTAAGTTTATTTGACAAGAAGCGGTTTTTTTATTATAAATCTTACGGGGGAGAACACCGGGATGAACCGGAAACAAAAAGGGCTTTACAATGCGTGTAGCCAATTAAAATACAAAGAGGAGAAATTATGTGTGGAATCGCCGGCTGCTTTGAGGCCGTCCAGGAAAAAAACGTCCAAAAAATGATGCAAACAATTCAACATCGTGGCCCGGATGGGAGCGGGGTGGAAAGATATGCCAATGCTGTCATGGGGCACGTCCGGCTGGCTATTCTGGACCCGGCAGCAGGCCAGCAGCCGATGAAAGCGCAAAATTTATCGATTAGTTATAACGGGGAAATCTATAATCACCTGGCGCTGCGGGCGCGCTATTTAAAAGGGCATTCCTTTTCAACCACGACCGATACCGAGACCATCCTGGCTTTATATCGCAAAATGGGTCCCGGTATGGTGGCTTTGCTGGATGGTATGTTCTCGATCGCTATCCTGGATGGGAAAAGCCTGTTCCTGGCCCGCGATCCCCTGGGGATCAAACCGTTGTACCTGGGCCGGGCGGGAAACACGATTTATTTTGCCTCCGAAATCAAGGCCTTGACCCAATTTACCCACGACGTACAGGAGTTCCCGCCTGGGTACTGCTACCATTCGCGCACCGGCTGGGAGCAGTTTTACCAGGTGCCCGCCATACCTCCGGATGAAAGTATCACCGAAGAGCGGGCGTTGGAAAAAATCACAACCATTTTGCAGGATTCCGTCCATAAACGGCTCCTATCGGACGTTGCGCTGGGGGTCAGCTTGAGCGGTGGGTTGGATTCCAGCATCGTGACCCTGCTGGCCCGGGACGGCTTGCAGGACATGGACACGTTTTGCGTGGGCACCGAAGACAGCCAGGACCGCCAGGCCGCTCAAGAGGTGGCCGACGTATTGGGTACCCATCACTATGAATATGTGTATACCGAAAAAGAGATCCTGGAAGCCTTGCCCGAAGTGATCTATTACCTGGAATCGTTCGACCCGGGCCTGGTCCGCAGCGCCATCGCCAACTATTTTTTGGCCAGGCTGGCCGCGGAGCACGTCAAGGTCATGCTGACCGGTGAAGGCGCGGATGAGCTCTACGCCGGCTACGAGTACCTGTCCACGAAGGCTCGCGCCGAGGATTTGCAGCAAGAGATGCGCGAGATCACCATGGGTCTGCACAACATCAATCTACAACGCTGTGACCGCATGTCTATGGCTTTTGGGCTGGAGGCGCGGGTACCTTTCCTGGACGTGCGCTCGATCTCGTTTGCGCTCAGCCTGCCGGCGCGCTGGAAACTGCACGCGCCGAATACCCCCAGCAAGGTGCTCCTGCGCAAGGCTTTCCGCGATAAGCTGCCGGCTGACATTATCGACCGGCCCAAGCAGAAATTTTCCAGCGGCGCCGGTTCAGCGGAGATGATCTCGCAGCGGGCCGACCGGGAGATCTCGGATTCGTACTTTACCAAAGAAAACGCCCGCCTGCAAAAAGACTGGGAGTATTCCCTGCCGAGCAAGGAAGCCCTGTATTATTATCAGATTTTGCACCATTATTACCCGGATGAAGTCATCTTCCCGACCATGGGCCGCAGCCGCTGTATTTAGGTCTGCCAACGAATTGTGGGTAGAATATTCGTAAAGGCTCAAGCTCATTTAAATGCGTACCTTGATTTGACGTGTCTCTGGTGGCAAAGCCCCTGGCAGACACTTCAAATCAGGGTTGTCACCGGCCGCGCCTTATTCATTTCGAATGTCACTCTTTGCCCATAGGTCTATGGCTACTGCATACCCTGATTTTGATAAATCTGCTTTGGTCGAGCAAATCTGTGATTACCGCCGGTCCGGAGAATATGCACTCAGATCAGGCGGCATCGCGGTGGATGAGACTCTGGCGCACGAGCTGTCCTGCCCCGGAACGGACAAACGCTTCGGCGTCACAATCATTGCGCGTCCGCCGGCGGCGGTGATCGACGAAATCCGGCGAATCCAGGGGCGTTTGCAGGCTGTGGAGCCGGATCAATATTATTATCCCGGTCAGGACCTGCACACGACCATTCTGGAGATTGTATATGGCCAGACCCCGGCGGATGTAGCTGCCCTCATGAAAAAAATCCGGCCGGCTTTAGCGGCGATACCGCATGACTTGCCCTGGCCTGCCCTGGAATCAGCCGGTTTCAGCTTCGATCCAATCGGCTGCGCGGTCAATTTTGCGCCATGTGATGAGCAATTACAGGCGCTGCGGGCGCAATTACGCCAGAGGCTGGAAGAGATCGGGGTCAACAGTATGACCCGCTACGTACCCACGGCTGCCCATGTCAGCCTTTTGCGCTACGTTCACCCGCTCGAGACCGAATTGACTCGCTGGGTAGATTTTCTGGGCAAAATACAGGTGAAAACGCCGTTGGCCTGGACGGTAGCGAGCCTGTACCTCACCTGGGGAGCCAATTGGTATGGAAATTGTTCGCGCATTCAGGTGATGGGGCCGTTTGGGTTGAGTTGAGAAAAAATCAAGGTGTTCGTTTTGAACGGCTATGCCGCTCCAAACGAACACCCTGGTTATGTGTGTCACTGCACTGAGACGGTTAAGGAGAGGCTGAGATCGCCAAACCCTGGTAATTGATCAGGCGCCAGCGGCTTCGGTGATCAATTCGCCCTCTTCGGACTGGGCGACATCTATACCGCGATTGACATTCACGCGGGTCAGCAGGTAGGTGCCGACCGCAAAGAAAATAACCAGCGAGACGATGCTCATGCGGCTGGCGCCCATAATGGTGGAAACCAGGCCGAACAAGAACGGCCCGGCAATGTTGGCAAATTTTTCGAATACGCTGAAGAAGCCGAAGAATTCGGCCGATTTGCTTTTAGGCATCATTTTGCCCATCAGTGATCGGCTGAGGGCCTGGCTGCCGCCCTGGACGGTGGCTACTGCGGCGCCTAACACCCAGAACTGCCATTCGTGCTGCAAGAAATACCCGCCGATGGCGATCAAAGTATAGATACCCAGACTGAGGTAGATTGCGTTCTTGGAGCCAATCTTTTTCGCCAGCCAGCCGAACAGGATCGAGAACGGAGCGGCCAGAAACTGCACCATCAGAAGCGTGCCGATAAGAGAGGTCTGGCCGATGCCAATTTCACTGCCATACGCGGTGGCCATGGTGATGATCGTTCCAATCCCATTGGAGTAGACCCAGAAGGCGAACAGGAACAGGGTCAGGTCGTGGTATTTACTGATTTCTTTGAAAGTGGATCCCAGGCGTTTGAAGCTGGCCTGCAGCGGGTTGAAATTTTCTTCTCCCGGCAGAACGCGGCGGGCCGGTTCGGAGACGTTGCGTAATAGCGGGAAGGTAAAGATTAACCACCAGACGGCGACCGAGAGGAACGAGGCGCGGGTCATCAGGGCGGTGATGTCTGCGTTCATTGCGGCCGGGAAAAAGGTCGGCACGAACAGGATCATGCCCAGGTTGATGGCCAGCAGGATACCGCCGCCGATATAACCCATCGCGTACCCGCGCGACGAAACCTGATCCATTTCATCCTGTCGGGCCACGTGCGGTAAGAGTGAGTCGTAATAGACCAGGCTGCCGGCAAAGCCGATGTTGGCAAAGATGAAGAAAAGCGATGCCAGAAGCCAATCTCCGGTACGGATCATGTACAGCAAAGCCGTACCGGCCACGCCTAGCAGCATGAAGACGGTCAAAAAGCGCTTTTTGGACCCGCGAAAGTCGGCCATGGCGCCTAAAACCGGGCTGATGATCGCCGCGATCAGAGCCGAGATCGAGGTGGTGAAGCCCCAATAGGCCGTGGCGATATTTGGCGGCAGTCCGTGGGCCGCGACGGTGGTGTAGTACACGGGCAGAACGGCGGCCATAATGGTGGTCGCAAAGGCTGAGTTTGCCCAGTCATACATCGTCCAGGCACGGATGGCACGTTGGTGCAGTTTCTCTTCCATGGGGTCAGGTCCTGTTCTTTGATAAGGAATGAAGATTTCCGGGTGCTGCCGGGATCAATGGATAGGGGAAGCGCAGCAGTTTATAAATCAAGGTCATTATACATTTGAGTGCTTTGGGAAGTGTGGAATATGGGTTAACGAATGATTAAGTGTCTCCGGTTCGGGCCGAAACAAGCTTTCGAAAAGTCGCTTTTAAAAAAAGCACCCTCATCTCCTGAACCTGCCTGAGCAGTTATCAATAACATTGAGTAAATGGGGTGGCGCGGCGAAGCCGCGCCACCCCATTTACTCAATCTCTTGAAATGCAGGGTGTTTTTTCAACACTTTCAAAATACCACCGGAATTGTCTATGATTATTTGGTAGAATCAAGGGTTACAGTGTTTATCGATTTGTGCAAAGTTGTAACACCCTCCTCTATAAATGTGTGCAATGCAGGAGGCGTGTTGTCCGCAGGAAAATTGCCGGTTCGCTCAGGCCTACCGGTTAACCATGTCAAGAACAGGTGTTCCAATTTGGTTCATTTCTGTTATAATAGAAAATAAATTCGATTCCGGGGTGTCTTCATGATTAACGACGTAATCCGGGTGGTCGGCGCCCGTGAACATAATTTGAAAAACATTACTGTTGAGATTCCACGCGATAAACTGGTGGTGATTACCGGTTTATCCGGATCGGGAAAAAGTTCTCTGGCTTTTGACACTATCTTTGCCGAAGGCCAGCGCCGCTATGTCGAATCGCTTTCGGCCTATGCGCGCCAGTTCCTTGGCCAAATGGAAAAACCAGACGTCGATTCGATCGAAGGCCTGTCACCGGCCGTTTCAATCGACCAGAAAGCGACCTCGCGCAACCCGCGTTCCACCGTCGGCACCGTGACCGAGGTGTACGACTACATGCGCCTGCTGTTCGCCCGGGTGGGCATCCCGCACTGCCCGGTCTGCGGGCGCGAGGTCGTGCGCCAGTCGGCTCAGGAAATTGTCGATGCGATCAACCGCATGGCGGAAGGTTCGCGGATTCTCATCCTGGCGCCGGTGGTCCGCGGGCGCAAGGGAACTTACCAGGCGATTTTCGACGAAATCCGTAAGGCGGGTTTCGTGCGCGTGCGCGTGGATGGCAAAGTCTATTCGCTGGACGAGGAAATCACCCTCGACCGCTACAAGATCCACGATATCGAAGCGGTGGTGGACCGGCTGGTGATCGGCGCTCACGACGAGTCGGATGAGGATCAAAAGGCGGTTCTGTCACGCCTGACCGATTCGGTCGAAACCTCCCTCAAAGTGGGGGATGGTTTCATGATCGTCCAGGACATTAGCAGCGATCCGCCCCAGGACTTGTTCTATTCGGAACAGTTTGCCTGCCCGGAACACGGGGTCAGCCTGCCCGAAATCGAGCCGCGCACCTTCTCGTTCAATACACCCCACGGAGCCTGTCCGGATTGCCAGGGCCTGGGTAACAAGCTCGAGATCGACCCGGACCTGATCATTCCAGACCGAGAGCGGTCCTTCAACGAGGGGGCCGTGGTGGCGTTGGAATGGAATGGCCCGCGTGAACAGGGCGGCTACTACTGGCAAATGGTCGAGTCGGTCGCCCGTGAATACAAGATCGACCTGGACGCGCCGGTTAGCAGCATCCCGGAAGAAAAGGTCAACCTGATATTGTATGGCACCGGCCAAAAAGAGATCAAAGTCCATTTCCAGGGACGCAACGACCGGGAGGCCAGTTTCAATACCTCGTTCGAAGGGGTCATCCCGAACCTGGAAAGACGTTTCCGCGAGACCAATTCGGAATATATTCGCAACAAGATCAGCGAATACATGAGCGACCGGCCCTGCCCGACCTGCAAAGGCACACGCCTGCGCCCCGAGGCCCTGGCAGTGACGGTAGATGATCACAATATCGTCGAAGTGACCACCTGGCCGGTGTTGAAGACTTTGGAATGGATCAGCCGGCTGAACGACGCCGGTTCGCCTTTGAACCAGCGCGATATTGCCATCGCCGGACGGGTGTTGAAAGAGATCCAGTCACGGTTGGGTTTCCTGGTCAATGTAGGGCTGGATTATCTCACCTTGCAGCGCTCGGCTGCCTCTCTTTCTGGCGGTGAGGCCCAACGTATCCGGTTGGCCACCCAGATCGGCTCCCGGCTGATGGGGGTGTTGTATGTTTTGGACGAGCCTTCCATTGGGCTGCATCCTCGCGATAACAACCGCCTGCTTTCGACCTTGATCGGACTGCGCGACCTGGGTAATTCGGTGTTGGTCGTCGAGCACGACGAAGAGACGATTCGGACGGCGGACTGGGTGATCGACCTGGGCCCGGGAGCGGGTGAACACGGCGGAGAAATCGTTTCGGAAGGCACGCCGGCCATGATCCTGGAGGATCCCAAATCCTTGACCGGTGCTTACCTGTCCGGGCGGATGCAGGTGCCGGTCCCTGAACAGCGCCGCAGCGGTAATGGAAAACACCTGACCATCGTCGGCGCGCGGGCGAATAACCTCAAAAACCTGAATGTGACCATCCCGCTGGGCAAGCTGGTCTGTATCACCGGGGTATCTGGATCGGGCAAGTCCACGCTGATGGTGGATATTTTGCATAACGCGCTGGCGCGCGATTTGAATGGCGCTCATACCCAGCCGGGCGATTATGACCGCATCGAGGGCGAGGACCTGCTAGACAAAATCATCAATATCGACCAGTCCCCGATCGGGCGCACGCCGCGATCGAACCCGGGCACGTACACCGGGCTGTTCGATGAGGTGCGTAAGCTGTTCGCCGAGATGCCGGAAAGCAAAATACGCGGCTATAAAGCCGGCCGTTTTTCATTCAACGTCCACGGCGGGCGCTGCGAGGCCTGCCAGGGGCAGGGGCAGTTACGCATCGAAATGCAATTCCTGCCGGATGTGTACGTCCCCTGCGACGTGTGCCACGGGGCACGGTTCAACCGCGAGACCCTGCAGGTGCATTTCAAGGGTAAATCGATTGCCGAGGTGCTGGACACGACTGTCAGCGAAGGAGTTGAGTTGTTCTCGGCTTTCCCCTCGATTTCCAATAAACTTCGGACGCTGGATGAAGTTGGGTTGGGCTATATCCGTATCGGCCAGCCGGCTACCACACTTTCGGGCGGCGAGGCCCAGCGGGTCAAGCTGGCCAAAGAATTATCCCGGCGGGCGACCGGGCGTACGCTCTACGTGCTGGACGAGCCTTCGGTTGGCCTGCATGCTGCCGACGTACACAAATTGATCGAGGTCTTACAGCGGCTGGTGGATGCCGGCAACTCGGTGCTGATCATCGAACACAACCTGGATATCATCAAGGTGGCCGATTACATCATCGACCTGGGCCCGGAGGGAGGCGACCGCGGTGGGGAGTTGGTGGCTACCGGTACGCCGGAGGAGTTGTGCGGTAAGGAAAATTCCTACACCGGGCAGTTCCTCAAGGAATATATGGAGCTGCATCACCTGCGTTCATGCGCCGATGAAGAAGTAGCCCTCGAGAGCAAGTAGACAAAGCAAGGAATAATCAGGTGATTGATTTGGGCAGCTTAGCCGCCCAAATCAATCACCTGAAGCAGAATTACGGGGTAATATTTTTTGGATGGTGGCCGTTATTGGCCTGGGCGTCTTGGATGCGCTGGAGCCGTTCTTTAATGATGCGGTAATAATCCGGGTTGATCTCGAAAGCGATGTAATGGCGGTTGTTCAGCAGGCAGGCGGCCGGGGTGGTGCCGGAACCGGCGAAGGGATCCAACACAATCCCACCTTCAGGGCAACTGGCCTTGACCATGCGCTCGATGACCTCCAGCGGTTTCTGGGTGGGGTGGTCTTCGCGCTCGGCGTGGATGCGATGCAGGCGCGAGACCGACCAGACGTCCTTGGGGTTATAGCCTTTTTCAAGCCACTTCTTGCCCACAAAAATCGAGCGCGAACGGGCTTTCTTCGTCTTGGCGTCGTAGGGGATACGGACCGCATCCAGGTCGAAGAAATATTGCTTGCTTTGGGCAAAAAAGCCGATCGTATCGTGTACCGAGGAGAAATGGCGGGTGCTGCCGCCCATACTGGGCACGCGCCGGTCCCAGATGATCTCGTTAATCATCAGCATGTGCTGCTTAAGGAAGCTAAAAATCTCGGGGCTATAGCGCCAGGTAGTAAAAATGTACAGGCTGCCGGCCGGTTTGATTTTGGGAATCACCAGCTCGAGCCATTCCTCCATCCAGCTTAAAAATTTATCCGGTGACTTGCGGTCGGAATCGTTGCCGTAATCCTTACCCAGCCCGTAAGGCGGATCCGCAATAACCAGATCCACGCTTTCGTCCGGGATCTGGCGAATGCCAATCAGGCCGTCGATATTTTCTACACGATCACATAAATTTTCCGGCATGCTAGCCCCGATGGAGAAGGGATGGTGAGCGGCCTTTGCTAAAGGTCCAGGCTTGAGGAGTGGGCGAGTGGTTTAAACCCGCCCGCTCCTCAAGCCTGGATTTTAAACGACCAGTTCCTTAATTATACGCGACTAGCAAGAAAGCCTCCGGCTCATTTATAACAGGCTGGACCTTTGCTCGGGGTGTACGATAATTAGTCGGGTGAAAGCATGCTTTCACCCGACTAATTAATAACAAATTAGCGTTGGATATGACTTTACTTACGCGTCAGCGTGGCCTCGGCCGGCAGGTAATATTCGCCGTCCGGCGGGGTGAGGATCTTCCATGTGATGGTGTTTGCATCCACAGAGGTGATTTCAGCCTCGCCGGTGGAATTGCTGAAGGAACTCTTAAATGTAACGTCGGCGACCTTACCGTTAATCTTTCCCTGGATCGAGTCCTCCAGGGAATCGATTTTGGCGCCGTTCTGCGCGACCATGGTATGGCCGCCGGAAATATTTTTCCATTCCTGAGTCAGGTCCAGGCTGAAACCGGTCACTGCATCTTCCCAATGGCCATCCAATGAAAAATCGGCTTTGTATTGGGCCACGTTGACCTGGATGGTGTAAATTTCTTGCTCGGGGGTCAGCGTGCAGGAGGCGATGGGCTGGTCGGAGGGGCATTCGACACCCTGGGCCGGCGACCACTCGGCGCTGATCAACATCAGGCCCATATCCCGCACCAGGCCGGTGGCTTCCCCGGTCGGTCCGCCTGCCTCGTAATCGATTTGTTCGTCCCAGCCCTGGCCAATCGAGTTCACCAACGCCTTTACCACTGCATCCGGGCCGGAGAACTGGCTGCCATCCCCGCCGGCGGTCAAACGGCAGCCCTGGCCGGCTTCCCCGGCGATTTCATCCTGGAAGGGCGCCGGGTTCTGGAGGGTGAACTCAACGTCCAATGCCTGGCTAGCCGTTTCCTGGAGCGCCTGGCAAACCGAGGCGTCCAGCGGTTCATAGACATCGGCCGACGCTGTATTGTTGGATTGAGGTTCTTCAGTCGGGGTTATTTCAGTTGGATTGGCTTCAGTGGGAGCCACTTCGCTTGGGTTGGCTGCAACCGTTTCGGCCGGTGTTTCAGTAGCCTGTTCGACCGTCGTTGTGGTCGGGCTGGCCGTCTGGCTGCATGCCGCCAGCAGGCCCAGGGCCACCAGGCCGGTAAGCACTTTCAAAGAGAGTTTTTGGGTCATAGAGGTTTGCTTCTTTCTGCGATGAAATAATGAACGCAACAATGTTATTAAGACCCTGAAAATGAGTTGTATTCCCTGGCGAAGCCAGGGAATACAACTCATTTTCAGGATGCTGCGGCAATCTTACCACTGCTCGCGGTAACCCGGTCAGGGTACAGAATAGCAGGTATGACCGTGAGGTGGAATAAAACAGCCTGGCCGTCTTCCGCGGTGGAAACAAGCGGAAGCCGGCCAGACCCTTAGGATAACGATGTGCGCGCAGTGAACGGCGATTATAAAAAATGAACGATGGCCTGCTCAAAAAGAGGAAAAATTATTTGCTATCCCCGTTAAACGACCGGCCGACACCATAATACGTAAAGCCAAGGCTGCGCAGTTTTTCAGGATCCCACAAATTGCGGCCGTCCATGATGATCTTATTATTCATCAACTCGTAAATCCGTTCGAAGTCGATCTGCTTGAACTCGTTCCACATGGTGATCAGCACCAGGGCGTCCGCATGGTCGGCGACCTCATAAGGCGTGTGGCACAGCTCGACGTTGCTCAGCATGGTTTTAGCGTTCACCATGGCTTGCGGATCGTAAGCCTTGATTTTGGCGCCTTCCACCTGCAGCAGGTGAATAACTTCCAGGGCCGGGGATTTGCGGATATCGTCCGTGTTAGGTTTGAACGATAACCCCAGCACACCGATCACCTTTTCGTCCAGGCTGCCCAGGGCCTTGCGCAGGCGGAAAACCACGCGGCGGCGCTGATTGCGGTTGATGTCCATCACGGCCTGCAAAAGCTGGGGGGTGGTGCCGTGCAGGACCGCCATGTGCGCCAGCGCTTTGACGTCTTTGGGGAAACACGAGCCGCCCCAACCCAGGCCGGCGTCCAGAAATTGGGGGCCGACACGTTTATCCATGCCCATACCCTGGGCGACCTGTAATACGTCGGCGCCTAATTCCTCGCAAATATTGGCCATCTCGTTAATAAAGGAGATCTTGGTGGCCAGGAACGCATTGGAGGCGTACTTGACCATTTCGGCGGTGCGCAGGTCGGTAATCATGATCGGGCAGCGCAGGCTGAGGTAAAGTTGAGCGACTTTGTTGGCCGCATCCTTGTCCAGCGAACCCAACACAACCCGGTCCGGGGACATGAAATCATTGATAGCCGAACCTTCACGCAGGAATTCCGGGTTGGAGACGACCGCAAAATCCAGCGGTGCCGCCGAGCGGCGTTTGCGGATGACATCCGCCACCCAGTCGCCGGTGCCGACCGGGACGGTTGATTTGTTGATTACGATGATCGGATGATCGACCACGTCAGCGACCTGTTCGGCGACAGCGCGAACATATTGCAGGTCGGCCTCACCGTCCACGCCAGAGGGGGTACCGACGGCGATGAAAGCAAAATCCGCCTCATTCAGGGCTTCCTCGTAATCGGTGGTGAAGACCAGGCGACCAGCGCTGGTATTTTGACTGACCAGTTGTTCCAGGCCAGGTTCATAGATAGGCATAATGCCCTGTTTAAGTTTTTCGATTCGGCTTGGGTCAATATCCAGGCACATCACTTCGTTGCCAAGATCTGCAAAGCAAGTGCCGGTGACCAGGCCCACGTAACCGGTGCCAATAACACAGATTTTACTCATGGATTAGATTACCTCCGGAGATTTACGTGAATTATAGCGCAAAGGGAAAAAAACCAACAAATAACGTAACTGCTCAGCCTATCAGGTAAGAAAACCGAATTTGAGGTGTTTGCGGGGGCGAAGACCCCGCAAACACCTCAAATTCGGGAACTTTCTAACATAAGCCCGAGCAGGTAAAAACCTCTAAAAATTCAGGGTTCTTATCCAGCAGGCTGGGCCGTAACCAAAAATCAACCGATCCGGGGAAAGCATTTGGATCAACCTCCTCCCCGAAAGGCGGCATTTTATGGGAATAAATCTGGTCGCAGCGCGGCAGAAACAGGTATAATCTGTGTAGACCCAGTTGTCAGATAACTGAACAACCTGCATTACCAGTCTTTTCCAGTCAAAAAAGTGATCACGCGTGTGGTTACCATAAAAATAATGAAAGGATGGTCGCATGACAGCTACAAGGATCGATGGCAAGAAATACGCAGAGGATATCCGAGCTGCGGTAAAGGTGGGGGTGGAAAAAAGGATTGCTGCTGGAAAATCAAGGCCAGGATTGGCCACAGTATTGGTTGGAGATGATCCGGCTTCGCATGTGTATGTGCGCTCCAAGCACAAGGCCTGCGACGAGGTAGGAATCGAATCGTTTGGGCATGAACTGCCGGCCACGGCGACCCAGGCCGAGGTAGAAGGTGTGGTCCGGGAACTCAACCAGGACCCGCGCGTCAGCGGTATTTTGGTGCAACTGCCGCTGCCGGCCGGGCTGGATGAGGAAAAAGTACTGGGGACCATTGACCTGGGTAAAGATGTGGATGGTTTCCACCCGGTCAATATTGGCCGGCTGGCCCAAAAGGGGCGGGATCCTTTGTTCGTGCCCTGCACACCGGCGGGCTGTATGTATATGTTGGAACACACCCTGCCCAGCCTGCAAGGGCTCAACGCGGTGGTATTGGGCCGCTCGAACATTGTGGGCATGCCGGTCGCTCTACTGCTGGTCCGGGCGAATGCCACGGTAACGATCTGCCACTCGCGCTCGAAGGACCTGCCGGGAATCATCCGCGAAGCGGATATTCTGGTAGCGGCGGTTGGCCGGCCGGAGATGGTGCGCGGCGACTGGATCAAACCCGGCGCAGTAGTGATCGATGTCGGCATTAACCGCATCGAAGACCCTACGGCGCCCAAAGGGTCGCGCCTGGTCGGTGACGTGGCCTTCGAGGAAGCCTGCCAGAATGCCTCCGCAATTACGCCGGTACCGGGCGGCGTTGGCCCGATGACCATCGCCATGTTGATGCGCAACACCCTGACGGCGGCCGAAAAAGCAAATTCGTAGCTGCTCAGGCTCACGCGAAAGAGATCTCGAAATTGCGATATTCGCGGGGTATTTCCCCCTAAGGTTGAGCGGTTACACAAATTCATAAGAAATTTATGATGTCAGACAATTGACTTTTGCTCCGTTAACCATTACACTGAAAGGGTCAGATGAAATCGAGACGGATCGACCCCCGACCACGAATCTATAATCTGCTGAAAAATACCGATTAACCATGGCAAAAACACTCCTGGTAAAAAACGCTGCAGTGCTGGTCACCATGGATGGTCAATCCCGTGAAATTCCGGATGGAGGGATGTTTATCCGGGACGGGATGATCGAGCAGGTGGCTGCTACTGCCGAACTGCCCCAGTCGGCAGATGAAACCCTGGATTTGAGCGGACATGTGGTTCTGCCTGGGATGGTCAATACACACCATCACTTTTACCAGACGCTCACCCGGGCGGTCCCGGCTGCCCAAGATGCCAACCTGTTCAACTGGCTGAAGACGCTGTACCCCATCTGGGCGCGGATGACCCCGCAAGATATCTTCGTCTCGACCCAGACAGCCCTGGCAGAACTGGCGCTTTCCGGCTGCACCACGGCTTCGGACCATTTGTACTTGTTCCCCAACGGTTCGCGGTTGGATGATGAGATCGAAGCGGCCAGGCAAGTTGGCTTGCGCATCCATGCTTCCCGCGGATCCATGAGCCTGGGCGAAAGTAAAGGCGGCTTACCGCCTGATTCGGTGGTCGATTCGGAAGAAAAAATCCTGGCCGACAGCCAGCGCTTGATCGAAACCTATCACGACCCCAAACCGGGCGCGATGGTCCAGATTGTGCTGGCGCCGTGCTCCCCTTTCAGTGTAACGGGTGAATTAATGCACCAGAGCGCGCTGCTGGCGCGCGAATATGGGGTGCATTTGCACACCCACCTGGCCGAAACCCAGGATGAAGAACAGTTTTGCCTGGAACGGTTTGGCTTACGCCCGCTGGCCTACATGCAGTCGTTAGAATGGGTTGGGCAGGATGTCTGGTTCGCTCATTCTGTCCATATCTCACCGGCTGAAATCGAGGTCTTCGCTCACGAAGGCTGTGGGGTGGCGCACTGCCCCTCATCGAATATGCGTTTGGGCTCGGGCATCGCTCCGCTGTTGAGCTATCTCAAATCCGGCGTCAAAGTTGGCCTGGGGGTGGATGGCTCCGCCAGCAACGATGGTTCGCATCTGTTGGCCGAAGCGCGCATGGCCATGCTGCTGGCCCGCCTGGGCGCAGGCCTGGCGGGGGCTTCTCTCTCCGATGGAGCCGGCCCGGCTTTGATTTCTGCCCGCCAGGTCTTGGCGCTGGCTACCCGTGGCGGGGCTGCGGTGTTAGGCCGGGACGATATCGGCTCGTTGGAAGCCGGAAAATGCGCCGATTTTATTTCCTTTGATCTTAACCACCTGGAATATACCGGGGCCCAGCAAGACCCTGTGGCTGCACTGGTTTTCTGCCAGCCGCGCCAGACCGATACCACCGTGGTGAACGGCGAGTTTGTGGTCCGGCAGGGCCGGTTGGTCACCCTTGAGCTGGAAAAGCAAATCGAGGTGCACAACCGCGCCGCGAAGAGGCTTCTATCTTAACCGAAACAAACTGGCAGCAAGCCTGGGCCCAGAACCTGTCGTTGTGACTTAATCGAGAGGAAGAATGACTGCTAAACAAATTGCAGAATCAACCCGAAAACTGGTGGACTGCGCCATGGGAAGAACTCCGGCCGATTTAGTTATCCGGAACGGCCGTTGGGTATGCGTCCAGACTGGTGAAATCATCGAGCACACGGACGTAGCAATTTGTGATGAGCGGATTGCTTTTGTCGGAGAAGATGCCGGCCATACGGTTGGTCCGCAGACTCGTGTGATCGACGCCGGAGGTAAATATCTCTGCCCCGGCCTGCTGGATGGCCATATGCACGTCGAATCAGGTATGCTGACGGTGACCGAGTTCGTCCGGGCCGTGGCTCCCCGCGGAACGACGGGCATGTTCGTCGATCCGCACGAGATCGCCAATATTTTCGGCCTGGATGGCGTACGCCTGATGGCCGAAGAAGCTGCGCTGCAGCCTATCCATATTTATGTACAAATGCCATCCTGCGTCCCTTCTGCTCCCGGAATGGAAACCTCCGGCGCGATATTAGGCCCGGCTGAAGTCGCCGAGGCGATGACCTGGCCGAATATCATCGGCCTGGGTGAGATGATGAATTTCCCGGGCGTGTTCAGCAGTAACGAGAAAGTTCACGACGAGATGGCCGAAACCCGTGCTGCCGGCAAAGTGATCGGCGGCCATTACCCCTCGCCTGACCTGGGACTGCCTTTCCACGGCTACCTGGCCGGTGGCCCCAGCGACGATCACGAGGGTACCACGACCGAAGACGCAATCCAACGCGCCCGCCAGGGGATGAAAGTGATGATGCGCTATGGCTCGGCCTGGCACGATGTGGCCACCCAGGTCAAAGCGGTGACCGAAAAGGGGCTGAGCATTCGCAACTTCTTGCTGTGCACCGATGACTCGCATTCGGCTACCCTGGTCAACGAAGGCCATATGGACCGGGTCGTGCGCCACGCGATCTCGCAGGGTCTGGCACCGCTGATCGCGCTGCAAATGGCGACGATCAATACAGCCGAGTACTTTGGCGTCAGCCGGGACTTTGGCCAGATTGCGCCGGGGCGTTATGCGGATATCGTTCTGGTGGACGATATCGCCCATTTCAAAGCCGGTAAGGTCATTGCCAGAGGGAAAGTCATTGCGGAAGATGGCCAATTGACCATCGATCTGCCTGAATATGAATACCCCCAATGGGCGGTTGAGTCGGTCTGCCTGAAACGACCGCTGTTGGCGGACGATTTCAAACTGGAATGCAAGAGCGCTTTGAACGGGCGGGTGACCGCCCACGTGATCGGCGTGATCGAGAACCAGGCGCCTAACCACCATTTGCGCATCGAGGTGCCGGTGGAAGGCCAACAGGTTTATGCCGATACAAGCCGGGACCTGGCCAAGATCGCCCTGGTCGAACGCCATAAAGCCACCGGTGCGGTACAGGTAGGGCTGGTTTCCGGCTTTGGGCTGGACCGGCGCTGTGCGATCGGTACCACCGTCGCTCACGACAGCCACCATATGATTGTGGTCGGTACCGACGATGCCATGATGGCACAGGCGGCCAACGAACTGGCGGCCTGTGGCGGTGGCCAAATTGTTATCCTTGATGGTGAAATTATCGGTAAGGTGGAGCTCCCGATTGCTGGCTTGATGTCAAATCGCCGGGCAGAGCAGGTTTCCGCCGAAGCTGCGACTGTTTTGAACGGGTTCAAAACTTGCGGATGTCAGTTGAATAACCCTAACATGCAATTGAGCTTGTTAGCGCTGGTGGTCATCCCAGAACTGCGTATTTCAGACCTGGGCCTGGTGGACGTTACGCGATTTGAGTTTTTGCCTGTTTTCGAATCGACAAGTGGAGGAAATTGACGTGTCCCAAAACATCCATCCTTATCAGCGCCTGCAGGCCGAGTTGGCCGATATAATCGCCAAGACACCGCCAGGTGAACGACTATTGTCCGAACCGGCATTGGCTCAACAATTAGGAGTCTCCCGTGCCACATTGCGCGAGGCCATGCGGGCTTTCGAAGGCCAGGGTTTGATCCGCCGCCGCCAGGGCATTGGAACCTTTGTCGTCAGTCCATCGAACGTGATCGAGAGTGGACTGGAAGTATTGGAAAGCATCGAGACCCTGGCCCATAAAATCGGGCTGGCCGTGACGATGGGCGACCTGGAAGTCGAGAAGATCGAAGCTGATGAAGACCTGGCTTCGCGGCTCGAAGTCGAGGTCTATACCCCTTTGGTGCGGGTATCGCGCACGATCCTGGCCGAAAACCGGCCGGTGGCCTTTCTGATCGATGTGCTGCCCGAGACCTACCTTTCTGCCGAGGACCTGGACGCCGGTTTTACCGGGTCGGTCCTGGATACATTGTTGGCGAGCAATAATTATTCGCTCTCCAGTTCCAAGACGGTTATTCGAGCGGTCGCGGCTTCTTCATCGATTGCCCATGCACTGGAGATCCAGCGTGGGGATGTGCTGCAGCAGTTCGTTGCCTATTTGTACGACGAAACCGGCTCGGTGATCGACTATTCACTCAGTTACTTCTTGCCCGGATATTTCAAGTTCCACGTGGTCAGAAGCGTGGGCCGCACAGGAACGGCTGGATAAACTCTGTTGATAAAAGGAGGATTTCCCGCCATTTATTTCTAGCGTTTGTTCCAGGCAAGTTGCAAGACCGATTACTCAATTCGTCAACTTAGACAGGAGATTAAAAATGCGCAGTTTTGCAGGTCGAGACATTTTGTCTTTGAAAGACTTCGAACGAAATGAATTCTTCCGCATTTTTGAGGTAGCGGAAAAGTTGGAGCCGATTGCGCGCGACCGGCGCAACGTGGATATGTTGAAAGAAAAGACCATGGTTACGGCATTCTACCAGCCCAGCACCCGCACCCGCCTGGCCCACGAAGCCGCCATGCACCGCCTGGGTGGCCATGTGACCGGTTTTTCGGATGCCAAGATGACTCGCGCCGGCGACTGGTACCAGGAATCGATCAAAGATACCGTCAAAATGCTGGAGTACTATGGTGATGTGATCGCGATGCGCCATTTCCAGCAAGGCGCTCCGCAGGAAGCTGCCAAATGGGCCTCTGTTCCGGTCATCAACTGCGGCGATGGCTGGGGTGAACACCCCACCCAGATCCTGACCGATCTTTACACAGTACTACGCGAGAAAGGCCACATCGATGGCCTGACCTGGGTAGCCGTCGGCGATATGCGCATGCGCACCATGCACTCCCTGGCTTATGCCCTGACCCAGTTCGACTGCGATATCACCTTCGTGGCCCCACCGGAAATGTCCCTGACGCCCGAATTCAAGGCAGAACTGCAACAATACAACCTGATGTTCTCCGAAGCCGAGCACGTAGAGCAGGTTATCTCCAAGGCCGACGTGGTACTGGTGGAGCCGGTTGTCCAGCCCGATTACACCAAGTCTCGCCAGGAAGCCGGCGAACACGGAATGACCCCGGCCAATTACAAGATTACCCGCGAGCTGCTGGCAAATAAAGCCAAACGGGACATGATCCTGCTGCACTCTCTACCGCGTATGGACGAAATTCCTCCCGATGTCGACATCACCCGCCACTCCCGCTACTGGCAGGAGGCTTTCAACGGAGTAGTGATGCGCATGGCTTTGCTGGCGCTCGTTCTGGGCAAGATGGAATAGGAAGGCACTCATGCAAACCAATTTACGAGGCCGTGACTTCATTTCCGATCTTGATTTCAGCGTGGAGGAAATCGAGACCATCCTGGACGTTGCCTGGGATTTGAAACAAAAACGGGCGCTGCACGAACCCACGCCTTACCTGCGAGACAAATCTCTGGCAATGTTGTTCTTCTACAGCAGCACCCGCACACGGGCTGCCTTCGAGTCGGCCTTTGCCCACCTGGGCGGGCACCCGGCTTTCATCGAAAGCCGCACCACCCAGATCTCGCACGGTGATACCGAACGCGAGATTGGCCAGATCATGGGCCGCACCTACGATGGAATTGCCATCCGCCACGTAGACTGGGGCATTGGCAACAAGTACATCAACTTTGTGGCCGAAGCATCGCCTACGCCGGTCTTCAACATGCAGTGCGAGTATTACCATCCCTTCCAGATCCTGGCCGACCTGATGACCATCATGGAGAAGAAGGGCCGCAACCTCAAACGCAAGAAGATGGTGATGTCCTGGGCATACGCCGAATCCTACCAGAAACCCATGTCCATCCCGAATTCGATGGTGCTGCAGTTGCCGCGCTTCGGTATCGACCTGGTACTGGCCCATCCACCAGAATTCAAGCTGCCCGATGCCACCATCGAAATGGCCAAAGAAGAAGCCCGCAAGGCTGGGGCCAGCTTCGAGGTCACCGATGATATGGAAGCAGCCTTCAAGGATGCCGATGTGATCTACCCCAAATCCTGGGGGCCCTGGATGACCACCACGGATGGGAAAGAGGCCGGCGAAATCATCAAAAAGTACGGCAACTGGATCACCGACGAGCGCAAGATGGCCCTGGCGAAGGAAGATGCCATCTTCATGCACCCGTTACCGGCTGACCGGGAGGTTGAAGTGACCAGTGCCGTCATGGATGGCCCCAATTCGGTTATTTTCGACGAGGCCGAAAACAAACTGCACATTTGTTCTGCCGTAATGGCTTTAACGATGTCCTAGGCAAGACCTTATCCGAAAGAAGTTAACCGGTGAGCCTGGTTTACCCAGGCCAACTGTGCAGGCCAGGCTTACGGAACGAAATTTGGATAGATATTTATTGATTACTTCAGGTTCTAAGGAGCAATTTGTATGGAGAAAAAAGGTGTAGCGGTTGTAGCAGTTGGCGGAAACTCTTTAATCATCGATAAGAACCACACAGCCATCCAAGACCAATATACGGCCGGCGCCGAATCGATGCACCACATCGTCGATATGATCGCCGAAGGCTGGAGCGTCGTCGTGACCCATGGAAATGGCCCTCAGGTCGGCTTTATCCTGCGGCGCTCTGAGTTGTCGGCAAAAGAGCTGCACGAGGTCCCGCTGGATTACTGCGGTGCTGATTCGCAAGGCGCGATCGGGTACATGTTCGCGCGCGCGCTGACCAACGAATTCAAGACCCGCAAGATGGACAAGCAGGCAGCGGCAGTGGTGACTCAGACGATTGTGGATGAGAAAGACCCGGCTTTCGAGAACCCCAGCAAACCGATCGGTTCCTTTATGGATGAAGAAACCGCTAAACGCCGGAATGCTGAGGACGGTTGGGTGATCGTGGAAGATGCCGGCCGGGGTTGGCGCCGGGTTGTGGCTTCCCCCAAGCCCGTCCATATCGTCGAAGCCGACGCGATCAAAGCCCTGATCGATGCGGGCATCATCGTGGTAGGCGTGGGTGGCGGTGGAATCCCGGTGGTGAAAGACCCGAACGGGGATATCCGCGGCGTAGAGGCGGTCATCGACAAAGATTTTGGCTCTTCCCTGCTGGCGACCATCATCAACGCCGACCTGTTCGTCATCAGCACCGCCGTGGAAAAAGTGGCCATCAACTTCAACAAGCCCAACGTCCAGTGGCTGGATCACCTGACGGTTGCCGAAGCGAAGAAATACGCCGAGGAAGGCCAGTTTGCCAAGGGCAGTATGCTCCCGAAAATCCAGGCGATCATCAAATTCCTAGAGAATGGTGGCAAAAAAGCCCTGATCACCAACCCTGAGAATATCGGCCGGGCCCTCAAAGGCGAGACCGGCACCTGGATCGAACCGTAAAAAGTGATTATCAGGGCTGTTCTTGAGAGGATAAGCACATCAATGAAACGAAACCCTCCAACTCGTGCTCAAGTTGATCGATCTGTTTCGAGAGCAGCCCTAGCTATTTCATTACCCAAACGGGTAATATTTTCCGAACAATTATTCTTTAGCCGTAAAGTTTGTATGTACAAGCCTTTGGAACACCTTGTATTGGTGCCTTTTTCGTGTAAAATATCCATATTGCCCTGGGGTTTGCTTACCGGTTCCAGGGTTCTTTCTTACTAATGGTAAGCTTGGATTCTGTCCCTCATTAAATAACCAATAAGGAAGGAGGCGCTTGGTCCACTTGCTCCTAAATTTCCAAACTGTTGATTTCGTTTAACTTTTTCAACACCTAGTCTCAAAATCGGAGGAGATTATGAAAAAGCACCATATATGGCTAATCGCAAGTATGTTCCTGATTTTGGCTATGATTGCGTCGGCTTGCCAATCGACGCCAACCGCAGCACCTACCACTGAACCCGCAACCACTGCTCCCACGAGCGCCCCTGCAGAAGCAACCATGGCTCCTACCATGGCCGCTGAAGCCACCACTGCTCCCGAAGTCACCACTGCGCCTGAAGCTACGACAGCGCCTACCCTTGGAGCTGATGACACCACTGGCCAATGCCAGGAAGGTGAATTCTGTTTTGGTATGCTCCTGGTCGGCCCTTACAATGATAACGGCTGGTCGACTGCCACCTATCTTGGCGCGCAATACGTCTCATCCAAGATGGATAACACCAAATTCTTATATGCAGACAATGTCAACACCGCTTCGAACCCGAATACTACGGCCGCCCAATTCGCCGAGCAACTATTGAGCCGCGGCGCGAAGGCTATCGTCTTCAATTCGGATGATATGAAAGACGGTGTGACCGAGTTTACCGCTGCACATCCGGATGTACCGGTGATCTGGTTATCCGGCGATTTCGCCTGGCAAGACGGTCAGCGCTATCAGGCCGATATGACCAACGAAAGCGATTTGATGGGCAAGATGATCTATGGCAAGATGATGGCCGGCTGTTCAGCCGCCCTGACCACCAAGACCGGTAAGATCGGTTTCCTTGGACCATTGATCAATGATGAGACCCGCCGCCTGGCCGATTCGGCTTATTTGGGCGCAGAATACTGCTGGAAGAACATTGCCAAACAGACCACTCCGCTGGACTTCAAGGTGACCTGGATTGGTATGTGGTTCAATATCCCTGGCGTTACCCTGGACCCGACCCAGGTAGCGGATACCTTCTTCACCGATGGCTATGATGTGGTCATCTCCGGTATCGATTCGACCGAGGCCGTCACCGAAGCCAAGAAATTCCGCGATCAGGGCAGCGATGTGTATGCGGTGCAGTATGATTACGAAAATGCCTGCGATGTCGCTCCAGATGCCTGCCTGGGCGTTCCGTACTTCAATTGGGGCGTTATGATGCTGCCGGTACTGAAATCAGTGCAGGATGGTACCTATTCACGCCAGTTCGTTTGGGGTGCTCCGGATTGGACCGATATTAACAATCCCGATACTTCCCCGGTTGGCTTCAAGAAGAGCGCCGGCTTATCCGCCGATAACTCCACAAAACTCGATTCGTTTATTGCTGAACTCGCCGGTGGCCTGGACCTGTACACCGGACCACTAAACTACCAGGATGGGACCGTCTTCCTGGCGGATGGTGTAACTGCCACTGACCAACAGATCTGGTACATGCCGCAGTTGCTTGAGGGTATGACTGGCGATAGCGTCGCCAAATAGTCTGATCACTTTGAGAGGGAAGGTATCCAATGCCTTCCCTCTCGCTATTCGTACCCGAGTGAGGTTCCATGGACGTAGAGTTACAAAGTATCCATAAAAGATTTGGAAAAGTTCATGCCAATAACGACATTTCCCTGCTGGTTAAGTCAGGGGAAGTGCAGGGTATTTTAGGCGAAAACGGAGCCGGAAAAAGTACATTGATGAAAATTCTTTCCGGCTTTATCTCAGCCGATTCCGGAAAGATTTTGCTGGACGGAAAAGAAGTAACGATTTCATCCCCGGCGGATTCGGTCCGGTTGGGTATCGGAATGCTTCACCAGGACCCGCTGGATTTCCCACCGATGAAGGTATTGGACAATCTCATCATCGGAAGCCGGGAAGGCACATTCCCGAACCGCAAGAAAGTTTTGCATGAGTTCCAGGAATTTCAAAAGCAGTTTAACTTTTCGATTTCGCCGGACGCCTACATCGAGAATTTGACCGTAGGCGAACGGCAGCAACTAGAAATTATTCGACTATTGTGGCTGGGAGCCGAGGTGCTGATCCTGGACGAACCAACCACGGGTATATCGGCCGTGCAGAAGCAACAGCTTTTTGCAACGGTGCGTAAATTATCCGAACAGGGCAAAGTAATCATATTTGTTTCGCACAAACTGGAAGAAGTGGAATCATTGTGCAGCCAAATTGCGGTCTTTCGACAAGGCATTAATGTCGGGCAAATGAAACCGCCCTATAACACCGACAAACTTGTCGAATTAATGTTTGGCAAATCGTTAAAGCAAAGCGATAAAATCTGTACCTCCCAGGATAACGTCAATATCGAAGTCAGCGACCTGAAGATCGATGATATTCGTCTGCCCATTAATAACGTAAATTTCTACATTCAAAAAGGCGAAGTGATCGGCCTGGCCGGGATGGAAGGCTCGGGCCAGGGGCTGATATTACGATCTTTGGCCGGAATTATCCGCCCATCCGGAGGGCACATCTGGCTGCACAATGGCGACGGCTCCAAAAAAGATTTCACCGGCCGGCATTATTTTGATTACAAGGAAGCCGGGATTTCTTTCCTGCCGGCTGCCAGGCTGGAAGAAGGGCTGATCGCCGGATTGAACCTGAAAGAGCATTTTATTCTGGCGGAGAAACAAAGCGGCTTTTTTGTCGATCAAAAAGCGGCCATGCAGTTGACTGAACATCGCATCAGAGATTTCAATATTAAGGGAACGCCAGAAAACAAAATCGAATCGTTATCCGGAGGAAACCAGCAGCGGGCCGAACTGGCGCTTATGCGCCAGCCGCTTAAGCTGCTTTTATTGGATCACCCTACCCGCG
The DNA here is from genome assembly GCA_963704755.1 of uncultured Chloroflexia bacterium. Lineage (GTDB taxonomy): Bacteria > Chloroflexota > Anaerolineae > Anaerolineales > Anaerolineaceae > Bellilinea. Next base: position 867,224 of record OY969938.1, on the reverse strand, counting down.
GTCTCGATATCGAGTCGTCCATGTATATCTGGAGCAAAATGAAGCAGCGCTGCGCCGAAGGCGCCAGCATTCTGTTCATTTCCTCCGACCTGGACGAGATTTTGCATTACAGCGACCGGATTCTGGTTTTCTTTGGCGGAAGGGTTTCTAAACCGCTGGATGCGTCTCAAGTGACTGTCGATCAGCTTGGACAGTTAATTGGTGGTAAAGGTTGGGAAGCTTCATAAACAGGATACGGATTATGACAAAAAAAGAAGACAATAACCCTACCAACCAGAACTCATTTATCTTTACCCTTTTGACCAATCGTTATAGCGCGATTACGATTGCTGTTGTTCTGGCTTTACTGGTGACCTGTTTAATTGTCTGGGGGATGAATGCCAATCCGCTTAAAGTATTTTCGGTAATCCTGCGGGGTTCAGTCGGTTCGGGCGACGCCTTTACCCAGGTGCTGCAAGCCTGGGTGCCGTTGGTTCTGGCTTCTGTTGGATTAATGTTCACTTTTACCGCCGGGTTATGGAACATTGGCATGGAAGGCCAGATCGAGATGGGGGCCATCTTTGCTTATGGGATAATCCGGGTGTTCAATGGTGGTAACGCACCGGCAGCACTGGTCATTTCCCTGGCTATTCTGAGCGGGATCGTCGGTGGTGCATTCTGGGCGTTCCTGGTGGGCTTATTGAAGAATTTCGGTGGCGTAAACGAAATCTTCGGTGGCCTGGGGTTCAACTTCATCGCCGATGCAGTCATGCTCTTCCTGGTGTATGGCCCTTGGAAACCGGCAGGGGTTGCCAACGGCAGCACCCAGATGCTGGACAAGATTTACTGGCTGCCGCAAATTAAAGGCACCTATTTGAGCTTGTGGGCGCTGGGGATCGCGATCGTCGGGGTTATTTTGGTGACCGTCATCCTGCAGGGCACCTACTTTGGTTTGAAGTTGAAAGCGGTTGGAAAAAACAACAAATCCTCCTTTATGCTGGGTATCCCCACCAACCGCTATATGCTGCTGTCGTTCATCCTTTGCGGTGTTTTCGCCGGTTTGACAGGCGCCTTACAGGTAACCGGTTTCAACCACGTCCTGCGCAACAACATTTCGGGTGGATATGGCTACCTGGGGTTGATGGTAGGAATGCTGGTCAACTACCAGCCGCTTGTTACGGCGCCGATTGCCTTTGTTTTTATCGCCCTGAGCAAAGGCGCAGCCGGCCTGGGCATCGACTTGAAACTGGATTCAAACCTGTCCGGAGTTATCCAGGGATCGCTGGTGATTTTCGTCTTGATGATGGATGGCGTCCGTAAAGTTCTCTCCAAAAAAAGCAAAGGAGTCCTGAATGGATAGCTCATTAGCCAACAGCATTAGTTCCATTTTTGCCTGGGCAGGCCCGGTGATTTTTGGTGTGATTGGCGAGACGATCACGGAGCGAGCCGGGGTCATCAACCTGTCTTTGAACGGCAGCCTGATCCTGACGGCGATGGTCGGTTTTGCCGTGGCCACCACGACCGACAATTTTGTGGCCGGCTTTTTGGCTGCCGCTCTGGTGGGTGGTTTTATTGCCTTGCTGATCGCGTTCATGAGTATCTCCTTGAAGCAATCTCAGGTCGCCGTTGGCTATGTGCTGGCCATCGCGACCAAGAGCCTGGCTTACTTCCTGGGTGCGCCTTTTGTTGGCAAGCCGGTGAAATTGCTGCCGCAGGTGGCCATTCCGCTCCTGTCTCAAATTCCGTTTGTGGGGACAGTCTTATTCAAGCAGACGATTTTGACCTATTTAAGCTACTTGTTGATTTTTGTGGCTTATATCTATATCTTCAAGACGCACCAGGGTTTGATGCTGCAAGGGATTGGCGAACGGCCTTCGGCCGCCTATATCCGCGGCGCGAATGTGAACCGGATGCGGTATATTTATACCGGCCTGGGCGGGGCCCTGGTCGGTGTGGGCGGGGCGCTGTATTCGCTGAGCGTAAAGACCTGGAACGGTCAGCTCTCCGGTTTCGATGGGATTGGCTGGATCATCCTGGCGATTACCATCTTCGGCGGCTGGCACCCGGTCAAAGGCGCTTTGGGTGCCTACCTGTTCGTGGTGCTGCAATACATGGGGATTGTGTTACAACCCCTGCTGCCTAACGTCAACTCGCGCGTTTTTCAGGTTGCGCCTTTCCCGCTGATGATTTTAGCTTTGCTCTTCGTCAACCTGGGCAACGCGGATTGGGTCGATCGTACCCTTGCCGGGCTCCCGGAGGATGTGAGGCGGACGATCGCCAAAATCTTGCGGGGCATGCGTACCTCTCCTCCGGCCTCTTTGGGTGTGCCGTTCGAAAAAGAGTAAGGTGCACCTGGGTGAATTTCTAATTATTGGTAAGCGGTTCCCGTACCTGTTTCATCTTATTACCACTAAAAAGGACTGTGAATGAATAATTTTTTGGGCTATCGATGTTCTTTGTGCCAGACCGAATATGCGCCGGGTGAGGTGACCTATACCTGCCCGAAAGATGGCGGCAACCTGGATGTGATCCTGGATTATGGCGGGATTCGCCAAAAGTTCGAAGCCAGTGACATTACCACCCGCTCGGATAACTCAATCTGGCGTTATCTCCCGCTTCTGCCCGTCCAGGACCCCGATGGCGAAGGCACGCCGCTGCGCTCGGTTGGCTGGACGCCCACCTACTACCCCACCCGCCTGGCCGAAAAGTTAGGTCTGGCGAATTTGTGGATCAAAGATGATGGGCGCAACCCGACTGCTTCCTTCAAGGACCGGGCTTCGGCGGTAGTGGTCGCCCGTGCGCTGCAAATCCACGCGGATGTGGTGGTCACCGCCTCGACCGGCAATGCCGGGGCTGCCCTGGCCGGTATGGCGGCTGCGATTGGGATGAAAGCGGTTATTTTCGCTCCCAAGACCGCTCCGGCGGCCAAAGTGGCCCAGTTGCTGGTCTTTGGCGCCCAGGTGATTCTGGTGGATGGTAATTACAACTCAGCTTTCGACCTGAGCATCGAGGCTTCGCGAGAGTTTGGCTGGTACTGCCGCAATACCGGCTACAACCCCTTTACCGTGGAGGGCAAAAAGACCGCCGCGTTCGAGATCTGGGAGACGGTCATCCGCAACTTGCGGCGGATCTACTCACCGCCGGCGATCTTCGTCTCGGTGGGGGATGGCAACATCATTTCGGGCCTGCACAAGGGCTTCAAAGACCTGCACGCCCTGGGTTGGCTGGAAGAAATGCCGCGCATCTTTGGCATCCAGGCCGAAAATTCGGCCGCGATCGCGAACGCGTTTGCCAAGGGAACCGAAATTATCGAACCGGTTCACGCCGATACGATTGCCGACAGCATTTCGGTGGACCTGCCGCGGGATGGCGTCCGGGCAGTACGGGCCGCCCGTGAAACCGGCGGCGATTACCTGACGGTCTCGGACCAGGAAATTCTGGAAGCGATTGGCCAGTTAGGCCCCTACGGCATCTTTACCGAACCGGCCGGGGCGACCAGTTTCGCCGGCCTGAAGAAGGCCATTGCGACCGGAAAGATCACCAGCGATGACCCGGTGGTAGTGGTCAATACCGGCAACGGGTTGAAGGATGTAAAGGCGGCCATGCAAGCCGTCCAGGCAGCACCGGTGATCGAACCGAGCATGGCTGCCTTAAAAAAGCAGCTTGGCTTATAATTTTCTGAGCGTAAGGAAATCTTGGGCCTCCCGTTTTAAACGGGAAGATACCCAGATTTAGGGTGTGTAGACGGGCGTCGCCCGCCCACACACCCTAAATCTGGGAGTACCACCCGCCAGATACGGAAGAGCCGAAAACTTTTTTGCAAGCTCGGGAAATCACATGAAACCAACTTTTTCGATAATTGCACCTCTTTTCAATGAAGCCTGCTGTGTGCGCGAGCTGTATACTCGCGTCAGTGAGGTGATGGAACAAACCAACGAGCCGTGGGAACTGGTCCTGGTGAACGATGGCTCGACGGATGAAACTGCGGACATCGTGCGAGAACTGGCGCAGCAAGATAAACGTGTCCGCCCGGTGATGTTTGCCCGTAACTTTGGTCACCAGATCGCCGTCACGGCCGGCCTGGATTATTGCCGCGGGCAGGCGGTGGTGGTTATCGACGCGGATCTCCAGGACCCGCCCGAGGTCATTCTCGAGCTGATCGCTAAATGGCGCGAGGGTTACCAGGTGGTGTACGCTGTACGGGCCGAACGCGAAGGCGAATCTTTCTTCAAAAAGTTCACCGCGTCCATGTTCTACCGGATCATATACCGGATCACCGATGTGGATATTCCCATGGATACCGGGGATTTCCGCCTGATGGACCGCAAGGTCGTGGACGTAATGAACCGGATGCATGAGCATAACCGGTTCTTGCGGGGCATGTCGGCCTGGGTAGGGTTCAAGCAAATTGGTGTGAAATACAAGCGGGCAGCCCGTTTTGCCGGTGAGACCAAATACCCTTTGCGAAAGATGTTCAGGCTGGCCATTACCGCCATCACCGGATTTTCTTATTTCCCGCTCCAGTTGGCGACGTATATCGGCTTTATCTCGGCTGCCGTTTCGGTGGTAGCCATCCCCGTGGTGATCGTGTTACGGTCGATCAACCACGAAGCATTTTTTGGCCAGGCAACCACATTGATCGCCGTTTTATTCTTCGGCGGCGTTCAATTGATCAGCCTGGGCATCCTGGGTGAGTACATCGGGCGCATTTACGACGAGGCCAAAGGGAGACCTTTGTACATCGTCGCGCAACAACCCGATGATTTCGACAATAAAGATCAAGACTGACAGGAGACTTAAATGGCGAAAATCGATTTATCAGTACAGGCCGCAAGGCAACAACGGACAGTTCAACGGGCGAAGGAACGCAATATTTTTATCCCTACATTTGCTCAAATGAAAAACCCGGCATTGATTCCGGCCAAAGTCAAGGAAGAGTTGGGCGGGATCGGGTTATGGGACGTTCATCCGCGCAACCTGTTCCGCATTTCCTGGCATAATCAGCCCGTCCCAACCGGCGGTACCTATGGTGGAGTGAATTACATCGAATTCCCCTCCAGCCTGACGGGTGTACCGGCCCGCTTGATTGCCCTGGTAGGCAAATGGTTCCCCACCGGCGCGCATAAAGTCGGCGCAGCCTTTGGCTGCCTGGTACCGCGCCTGGTCACCGGTCAGTTCGATCCCACCACCCAAAAAGCGGTCTGGCCTTCCACCGGGAACTACTGCCGCGGCGGCGCCTACGATTCGGCCCTGCTCGGCTGCAAATCCATCGCCATTCTGCCGGAAGGGATGAGCAAAGAGCGTTTCGACTGGCTATCCAAAATTGCCGGCGAAGTGATCGCGACCCCCGGAACCGAATCCAATGTCAAAGAGATCTTCGACAAATGCTGGGAGTTGCGGAAATCCGGCGAAGACCTGATGATCTTCAACCAGTTCGAGGAATTCGGGAATTACCTGTGGCACTACTCGGTCACCGGCAATGCCATGGCAGAGGTTCTCGAAAAAGAATTAGGCCCGAAGGGTCGTTTCCGTGGTGTGGCTTTGACCACCGGTTCAGCCGGTACGATTGCCTGCGGCGATTACCTTAAACAGGTTTTCCCCACCAGCAAGATCGTGGCCAGTGAAGCGCTGCAATGCCCAACTCTGCTGGCGAACGGCTTTGGCGCCCACCGCATCGAAGGTATCGGCGACAAGCACGTGCCCTGGATTCACAATGTAAAGAACACCGACATGGTCGTGGCCATCGACGATCTTTCAGTCGTGAACATCATGCGCCTGTTCAACGAGCCCGCCGGACGGGAATACCTGGTCAAGAAGGGCGTCCCGGCTGATTTCGTTTCCAAACTGAACCTGTTAGGTTTCTCCGGCATCGCCAACATGCTTTCGGCCATCAAAGCTGCCAAGTACTATGAAATGGACGAAAACGATGTGATGATGTTCGTGCTGACCGATTCGATGGATCTGTATTCCAGCCGCGTTCTGGAATATCAGCGCGATATGGGCGATTTCGATATCACGGATGCGGCCGAGACCTATGCCGCCGATCTGCATGGCGAAATCCACCGACAACCTGTTGGAGCTTTCCTACGAGGATCGCAAGCGCATCCACAACCTGAAGTACTATACCTGGGTCGAGCAGCAGGGCAAGACGTACGACGAAATCAATGAACAGTGGTACGACCCCAACTACTGGACCGACGTTCAGGGTCAAATCGGTGAGATCGATGCTTTAATCGAGGATTTCAACCAGAAGACCGGCCTGAACTAATTCCGGCCCGAAATCGATATATCCCGCGCACGGCGGAAGCGCCACAGCGGATGGAGAAGTTGCCAGGCGGCAAAGTACTTGTACTTTGCCGCCACAACTTTCTAGTGGATAGGTTCATAATGGTTTAGTATGTTTCTATTTGCACGGCTTTGCCGTGCAAATAGAAACATACTAAGAGCCTATCCGAAAAATATATTTGGGTGTTTATTTTGGGCGGCAAAGCCACCCAAAATAAACACCCAAAGCAATTTTCGGATAGATACTAAACCATGGTTAGAATGCACTTAGGCTATAATGGGATAAGTTCATGCCAGGAGGTACGCACCGATGCCGGCTTATCCGCCCGATACTGCCCTGATTTTGATCGCCGTGATGACCACGCCGCGGGACCTGGAGATTGCGCGGGTGCTGGGTTGGTACCGCATCCCGTTCCGGCGCGCGCCAAAAGTGGTCGATGTGGATTATCTGGCTTTTTATCAAACGGCTAATTTTGGCGAAGAAGAGCGCTGGAAGATTCATTACATCGCTCCGGTGCGGGGTCATGAGCTGACTACCCGGGCAGAACTATTGCGTGATGAGCCTGACCATCCGCGTGCCAACGAAGAATATTACAAGATCCAAATAGGTCCGCTCACAGCGCTGCCGCACCCGATCCAGGCGAATGCCTGGCGGCGAGTAACATTTCTATATTCGACCGGCGAGCTGCTTCGCCAGGCCGCCGCAGTCAATGACCTGGTCGTGCGCGATGAATCGCGAGCGGTTTTATGGCAGACCTTGCGTGACCGGGCACTGAATACCGGCGCGTATGCCAGCGAAGATTTACCTGAGCAGGTGCTGGACCTGGATCCAATCATCCTGGCAATGTTAGGCGAGATGAGTAAAATCAAGGAAACATAGATCCGTTTACATTGGAGCGGGAGGCAAAAATGACCCTATTAATTAAAAATGGTGAATTGGTCACGGCTGCAGAGACCTATAAAGCGGACATATTGGTTGAAGGTGAGCAGATTGTCCAGATAGGTACCGGCCTGGTGCCGGGAGAATCTACGGAGGTCATCGACGCGAGCGGGTTGATGGTGCTCCCCGGCGGGATTGACGTGCATACTCATTTCGATCTCCCCATGGGCGCTACGGTATCTTCGGACGATCATTATACCGGCCATAAAGCCGCAGCCTTCGGTGGAACCACCATGGTGATCGATTTCGTACCCTTTGACGCCCCCACGCTGGCCGAGAGTGTGCAGCTCTGGCGGGCCAAGGCGGACCCGAAAGCGGCCATCGATTTTAGCTTCCATATAAACATCAGCCGGTTGGACAAGCGAGTCGAAGAGGAGATTCCTCACCTGGTCGAAGAAGGGATCACCACCCTGAAGATGTTTTCGGCCTACAACGATCGCCTGCGCCTATCGGACGACAATATGCTGCGAGTTTTGCGTATAGCCAAAGAACATGGCATGCTGGCCATGCTCCACGCTGAAAATGGTGACGTCATCGAGATGCTCATCGCTGAAGCGTTAGCGGCCGGCCATACCTCTCCGGAATGGCACGCACTGACCCGCCCGTCCTGGACGGCGGTCGAGGCAGTTTTGCGTGGCTCGGCTTTGGCGGCAATCGCCGAGGCGCCGTTATACATCGTCCACATGAACACGGCCGGGGGCGTGGACCAGTTGGCTTATGCCCGTTCTCGCGGCGTCCCGGTCATGGGTGAGACCTGCCCGCAATACCTGTTCTTCTCGGTGGACGACTTACGCCGGCCGGATGGCGCCAAGTGGGTCTGCTCACCTCCCATGCGCTCGGCGGCGGATAACGCTCGACTGTGGGAGGGTTTGCAGCAGGGGATTCTGCAAACGCTGGGAACCGATCACTGCGCGTTTTATTTCGATGGGACCAAACCGATCCTGTATGAAGGTAAACCGGTGGCCATCCCGGGCAAAGAGCTAGGCCGCGATGATTTCACCAAAATACCAAACGGTTTACCCGGGGTGGGCGACCGCCTGCCGGTATTCTGGACGACAGGTGTTGTTCAGGGAAAGATCACGGCCAACCAGTTCGTGGCCTTGACCAGCACTAACCCGGCCAAGATTTTTGGCATGTATCCGCGCAAGGGCAGTCTGACCCCTGGCGCCGATGCGGACATTGTACTGTGGGATCCGGCGGCTAAAGTCAAGTATGGCGTGGCTCACTCCCAGCAGCGCACCGATTACAACCTTTACGAGGGCTGGGAACTGAGCGGCTATCCGCAAAAAGTTTTCTTGCGCGGGAAATTAATAGTGGACGGAGAAAAATGGAACGGCAAGGCAGGAATGGGCCAGTTTATTAAACGCCACCCCTATTCTCCCGTACTCTAAACTACCAATGTTGACACTTTTACCGGTCGGGTTCATTCTCGCCGCATCATTATTGGTTCTGTTGATCCGCAATGCGAAAAGAGGCGTGGGTTATGCCTGGGGCGCTGCGTTTCTGGCCGCCCTGCTGACCTGGGGCGGAGTTTTGGCTTTGCATTGGCTGGATCTGCCGACTCTGGCAATTACCCCCTGGCGGCCCTTCGAACAAACCCTGGCCGACCAGATCGTTTTTCACCTGGATGCGATTTCCTGGCCGTATGCGATGGCGCTGGCCAGCCTCAACCTGGCGGTGATCTTTAGTTCCCCGGTCCGGCTTCAATTCGGCGGGTCGCCGGTCACCTGGGCGACGAACCTGGCTTTCACCGGGTTTGGCTTGCTGGGCTTGTTGGCCACCAGCCCGATCGCGCTGGTCATTGCCTGGATGGTCATTGACCTGGTCGAGTTGATTTACCTGCTTTCCAGCCATATCGAGGCCAGCTATACCCGGGAAATTGTGGTGTCGTTTTCTTCACGCCTGATCGGCACTTTCCTTGTTCTGGCTGCGCTGGCCCTGTCTCGTTCGAGTGGAGCGCCGTTGACGTTCGAAACAGCCGGGCCGACGGAGGGTCTCTTGATCCTGATCGCCGTGGCCTTCCGGATGGGACTTTTCCCGGTAAACCTGCCGGTCTTCCACCGGCTGCCTTTGCAGCGTGGCCCAGCAAGCACGGCCTTGATCGTGATCCAATTGACCGGTTTGATCCCGCTGGCGCGCATGAACAATAACCCTGCTCCGGCGGCCTGGCGTCCCATACTGATGACGCTGACCATTCTGGCCTGTTTCTATGCCGCTTTATTGTGGCTGACCTCACGGGATGAGCTGGCCGGCCGGTCGTATTGGTCGCTGGCATTTGCCGGCCTGGCGGTGCTGGCCAGCCTGGCAGGCCAGTCCGCGGTTACGCTGGTGTGGGGACTGCTGCTGGCCACAGCCGGAGGGGTGTTATGGTTGTATTCGGTGCGCGGAAGGGGATATTTGGTCCTCCCGCTGCTGGCCTTGTTGAGTTTCATGGCTTTGCCTTTCACACCGGCGGCCCAGGGCTGGCAAATCGCGACCACTGAACCCGGTACGCGGATCGTGCTCATCCTGGTATTGTTCCTCCTGGCGATTGGGTATATCCGCCATGCCTGGCGACCCGAGCCCAGGCCGGCCGGGATCGAAAATTGGGGCAACCTGACTTACTCGCTGGGCCTGTTCGTGCTGGGCAGCTCGGCCTGGGTGATCGCATTTCTGGGCCTGCCGGGTGGGTTGAGCATTGGCTGGTGGCCGGGCGGCCTGGCGATTCTCCTGCTAACCGCGGGAAGCGGTTTTCTTTTTGCCCGTGGAAGCGGTTTGATCGGCTCGTTACGCCAGTCCATGACCTGGTATGCTACCCTGGTCAGCCGGATGGGCAACGCCTTGAACAACTTTTTACGCCTGGGCTGGTTATACAAGCTGTTTGCGGGAGTTTTCCGGGTGGTGCAGTTCTTCTTGCTGCTGTTCGAGGGCGTCTTCGAAGGGAATGGCGGCGTACTCTGGTCGTTATTGATTCTGGCATTGCTGCTTACTTTCCTTGGAAGCGGGGCTTTGATTCGATGAAAGAGGCCTTGACTTATGTGCCCCTGGTGATTTGTGCAATGACAAGCCTGGCCCTGCTGCTCAATTTACCCTGGCGCTGGTTGATCATCGCCTTATCGGTGCAGTACCTGGCGGTATTCTGGCTGTTGACTCAAAGCTGGACTTTCGGCCTGGCAGCGGTAAATTTGCTGGTTGGTTGGATGTCCGGCGCCGTGTTGGGGTCGTCACACCCCCCTGAACAGGAAATCGGCATTCTGGATGTAAACCTCTCGGGGAACATTTTTCGCGTGTTTGCTGCTCTGCTGGTGGGCATTGCCATGACCTCGGCTGGGGCCATAGCAATGTCCTGGATTCCTGCCCCACGGCCGGTTTTGCTCTCCGGGTTGATCCTGGTTGGGATGGGGTTACTCCAATTGGGAATGACCACCCGGCCGTTCCGCATCACCGTTGGCTTATTGACCGTCCTGTCGGGTTTTGTGGTGGTTTACGCCACCGTGGTGACTTCGGTCCTGGTGACAGGCCTGCTGGCTTTGATTACCCTGGGGCTGGCCCTGGTTGGCTCTTACCTGATGAACGCCGAAAACCTGGAGGAACAGGAATGAGCGCGCCGATCATCTGGATCCTGTTCCCTATGGCCTGCGGAATGTTCCTGGGCCTGATCCGGCGCAACCGTTCGCTGACGCTGGGCCTGGCGGTGACCATCTGTGCTTTCCTGGCCATCCTGGCGGCATCTATCCCCCTCGGTGAAGTGGTTAAAATCAGCAGCATCCAATTTACCATTTCCACAACTTTGGATGTGTTTGGCCGGCAGTTTATCCTGACGGATAGCCACCGGACAGTCTTGGCCCTGCTCTACCTGGTTGGGGCGATATGGTTCCTGGGCGCGGGTATACATTGGGCGCACGGCTTTTTTGCTCCTTTTGGCATGGCCATGTTGGCTTCTCTGGTGGCAGCTTTGGCAGTACAGCCGTTCTTGTTCAGCGCACTGCTGGTTGAAGTGGCGGTGCTTTTCAGCATCCCGGTATTGGCCCCACCCGGTCACCCGGTTCGCCAGGGGGTCCTGAAATACCTGTTGTTTCAAACCCTGGCGCTGCCGTTTATCCTGTTCTCCGGCTGGCTGTTGAACCTGGGGGAAACTGACCCTTCCAATCACCTGCTTTTACTCCGGGCCAGTATTTTCCTCGGGTTGGGATTCGCTTTCTGGCTGGCTGTGTTCCCGTTCTATTCGTGGATGCCGCAGTTGCTGCGCGAAATCTCATCCGTATCCGGCCGGTTTTGTGGTCAGTTTGCTGCCCATCTCGGTCCTGCTGATCGGCCTGAACTTTGTCAACGGTATTGGCTGGCTGCGAAATTCAACGACCCTCTTCCAGACGTTGCGGTTGATGGGAGTGGTCATGATTGTCACCGGCGGAATTTGGGGTGGCTTTCAGAAAAATCTGGCCAGGATGTTGGGTTACGGTGTCATTATCGAGACCGGATTTTCACTGCTGGCGATCGGTTTGTATTCGACCGAAGGGCTGCAACTCTTCGCCGCAGGGATCCTGCCGCGTTTGCTGGCGATCATCGTATTCACAATGGGATTGGCAGTGCTGGTCAACCACGGCGTGGATACCGACCTGGATTCGATCCATGGCTTGCTGTGGCGAAAACCGATTGCCTCGATCGCGATTTTAACCGCTTATTTTTCGATCGGCAGCCTGCCGATATTGGCCGGCCTGCCGATCCACCTGGAAATCATGGAACAACTGGCGGTTTACCCGCTGGGCATGACCATCTGGACGGTAGTGGGTATCCTGGCCTATCTGATCGGCGGTATCCGCATCCTGTCCATGATTGCCCGCCCGGTCGAAGGCGCCGGAATGGTGTTTGAAGAAACCTGGCCTCAGCGGATTTATCTTTCGGTGGGCGTGGTGGGTTTATTCCTGATGGGCATTTTCCCGGCCCAACTCAACCATGGCATCATGGGAATTCTCAAAATCGTGCCCCTGATCGTGCCGACAGTCCATTAGCCATTTCTGGTAATAAATTGAGGGGCGGGTTGCTGTTTTGTGAAGATCCGATCCGCTAAACGCCGTTAAAGGCAGCCGTCCCAGCGCTGCGATGAACCCGATGTGTAAAAAAGCGCTATAATCCGGCATATTCAATAAAGCTGCTGTAAATTTATCGGATATGCTTGCTGAAGGAAAGTTTTGTTTATAATTGGAAGATAGTAGCTGCTTGACCCTTCGGAATAAAAGCGTTGCCGTATTTGGGGCACAACCTGGAAAGCAACGTCTTTATTTCGGTTAACTATGCGGCCGGCAGATACAAAAAAAATAACCATAGACCTGGTTTGCTGCACCGGTAATACCTGGTCAGGTTTTCCCCTGATGAGAGGAAAGTTTACGGATGGACATTGATCAATTAGCAAAACGGCTGGAATGGCTGGACGAAGAGCGGCGCAAGGATAAATTGCTTATCTCTACCATGCAGGACCGCATCGCGGATCTGGAAGAACACTGGCAGCCGTTCGATGCGCGGTTGAAAGAAATCGAAGGGGGACTGGCCAGGATTGGTACATCGTTAATGAAGTTCGACCAGGTTGATACGGCGATTGCTCAGGCCAAGCAGGAGTTTGGCCGGAGCATTATCGAAATCGAGAAGCAAAGGAACGACCGCAACCGCGAAATGGATAAAGTCCGGCTGGCCGACCTCGAATCGGCCCAAAAAGCGATGGGCGACCTGCGCAAGTCTCTGGACGTTTTGCCGGACATGAAAAAGAACCTGGCTGCGCGCCTGGAAGGGGAAAACCGCCTGGAAACTGAGCTGCACGAACTGGAGCACAAATTGACCCTGGTGCGACGCTCGGACGAGGAATATCGCCGGCAGGTAAAACTTCTGGAAGATGGGCAGCACCAGGATTCCAAACGCCTGGCGGACGTGCAAGGCGAAATGGGAGCTCTGCGTAAGCGCCAGGAAGAACAACGCGGTAAGATGGATTTGAATGTCGAATCGTTGCGCAAGTTCGAAATGCGCTTGAGTGAGATGCAGGCTGCTGAAAGCGAGCGCCGCCAAAGCCAGATTGCTTTTATGGAAAAACAAAATATGTCTGCGCTAGAGCGCGAACGGGTGTGGAAAGAATGGCAAACGCGCTTCGATCAGATCGAGGACCAGTCCGGGCGGCTGGACGCCCAATTACAGAGCCTGGAAGCGACCAACCGTGCTGTCAAACGGTCGCAGGAGGCGTTTGACGAGATCACCAGCCGGTTCGAGCGGCGGATCAACGAAATTACCGAAATGCAGCGGCTGGTCGAAGACCGTTTCCGCCAGGAATGGGTTTCGTTCAAGGCGGACGACCAGAAGCGCTGGACGAATTACACCCTGGCCCAGGAAGAACAGCAGCGCGAGGTCAGCCGGGAGATCAACCGGGTGGACGAGCGCCTGGTCTTTTTGGAGGATGTTGCCCAGGAGTTACAGGACCTGGTGCACCAGCTTACCGAGGAAAACGTCAAGCGCTTACAGGGAATGCTGGCGCTGTATCGCAGTTGGGCCGAAGAGCAGGAGGAAGCTACTTCGCGCAACCGGGTGTGAAAATGCCCTCGCCCAAACCCTTTCTCAGAAGCATGAGATGGGCCAAGAAAAACTGTAACTACTCAGTTATCTGGTTAAGAAGAGGGTGTTTTTATTATTTTTTGCATGCGAATCATGCAAAAAATAATAAAAACACCCTCACTTTTTTAATCCGCCTGGGCAGCTACGAAAAATCTAGTATTCCGGAATGTGGTGGTTGAATTTATCCGGGGACAGGCCAGAGAAGAAGGTGACGGTTTTCTGCCAGGCATCCTGTTCTTCCTGTGTCAGGGCTTGTTCGCGGTAGGACCAGTTGTTCTTGTGGATGAAGGAAAGCATCAGTTCCCTTTGGTTTTTCAGGCGCGTTGCGCTTTCCTCAACCAGGTAACGGGCGGCAGCCGGGAAGGAGGCCGCATTCTGGTCCAGGCCAAGTTTGAGGTGCTGCAAACACAGCCCGGTGGACTGGCTATACCTGGCCTTGAAATCTTGCGGATCCTTTTCGAGCACTTCCATCAAGGTAGAAAGTACATTCTCGGCGTTTTGGCGAGACGATTCGCAAATCGGGCAGGGCCCTCGTGAACGGAGCAAATTGTCGCTGGCCGGCTTTCGCTTCAGGCCAACCCGTTGCAAGAGCTTGATCGCCCAACCTAAGGCGCGATCCTCGCGTTCGTAAGCATGCAGCTCCTGGCTGGCGTTGTTCGCCAGCATTTCATACACCATATTGACTCCCAGCGGGACGCCGGTATTGGCCAGCTCGCTGGCGACGAACATCTGGGTATGCTCGGGGCAAAACCCATAGGCGTCGTTGATCGGCTTGCGGGCTGAAGGGCTGGTCACGTTTTCCCACAAAAACACGTCGATCGAATGCAGGGCTTCTTTATGGACCAGCCGGCAGACCGGGCAGCCGGATTGGGTCAGGACTTCTTCAATTTTCGCTACGCTGAGTGCAAAGGGCATGACATCTCTCAATAATAAGCAAGATGGTAAAGGGAAAACGGCTCGAATTTGAGGTATTTACTACGGGCTTTTCCCATGGGCTCGAAAGGTTACGCAGAAGGTTCTTTATCATACCATTATGAAGAGGTCATAGCTGATTTTAGCGCAAGGGGCCCGTCGTGCGCCGGAACCTGTTTCTTGAATGAGCCCATATTTTGGAGTTGCCGTTGACAATCTACCCAAGTGCTTGTATAATTTCTTCCGCTATAGCCCCGGCTGAATTATGCTGGGGCAAATCAATGTATCCCCAACTTCCCCGTCAACCGGCGTTTCAACTGCGCGGGTGGGGCGGTGAAGTGAAGATTGGAGACGGAAATGAAGTATGCTATCGTTGAAAGCGGCGGCAAGCAGTACCGTGCCGTCGAAGGAGCCTCGATCGAGGTTGACCGCCTGGATAATCAGGTGGGTGACGAGGTAACCCTTGAATCGGTTTTGCTGGTAGTGGATGACGACAGTGTGTCGATCGGTTCGCCAGTGGTTAAAGGGGCCAAGGTCGCGACCAAAGTCGAGGACCATGTCAAGGGTCCCAAAGTGGTCGTGTTCAAGTATCGGCCCAAGAAACGCATCCGCGTCAAGACTGGGCATCGGCAGCAGTACACCCGGCTCAAGATCGAATCTATTGTGGTGGAGTAGGAATTATGGCACATAAAAAAGGTGGTGGTTCCAGCCGTAACGGCCGTGATAGCAATTCTCAACGCCTGGGTGTAAAACGTTTCGCCGGCCAGATTGTAATTTCGGGCAATATTCTTGTCCGCCAGCGCGGCACCCGGATTAAACCCGGTGATAACGTGGGCGTGGGAAAAGATGATACCCTGTTCGCCACTGCGAACGGTGTGGTTACCTTCGAGACTCTGCCAGACGGTCGCAAACGCGTCAGCGTGCTCCCGGCTGCAGCAGAATAAGAAATTAGCGCCTTTGCACCGACAGACGATCCAAGGCTGATCGGAAGCGAAGGTATTTCCAGTAAAGGAAGGTATTTTAACTATGAGGAAGGGTATTCACCCGACTTATTATCCGGATGCCCTGGTGGTGTGCGCCTGTGGCAATACCTGGCACACCGGCTCAACCCGGAAAGAGATCCATACCGAAGTTTGTTCTAAATGCCACCCGTTCTTTACCGGCCAACAGCAGCGTTTACTCGATATCGAAGGCCAGGTGGATCGTTTCTACAAACGTTTGCAGGCCCGCCAGGATTTCGTGGATGCCAAAAAGACCCGCGAAAACGAGCGGACTTCTCCCGACCGGCCGATCGAGGAACTTGGTTTGAGTACTCGACCCACCGAGGCTTTATCTAAAGCCGGTTTGACCACCGTCGGCGCGATTTTGGACAAATTAGGCGAAGGCGAAGAAGCCATGCTGGCCGTGGAAGGTTTCGGCCGCAAATCTTTGATCGACCTGAAGAAGCGCCTGCGCCAGATGGGCTATAATCTCCCATCCGCCGCAGAAGAGATTGTGGTCTAGTTCGTTTAATCGTAACGAAAGACGGGCAGGTGTGTAAATCACCTGCTCGTTTTCGTTAATATGAAAAATCGACAACTTCTTGCATCGAAACAAAACCCAAAACTCTCCTGCCGAATTCAGGCCAATCTAGTGTAGAATTGGGGTAACTGCTCAGGCAGGTTCAGGAAGGGAGGGTGTTTTTATTATTTTTTTGCAAGCAGTGCATGAAAAAAAATAATACAAACACCCTGTTCACCTGCGCGGCTGAGTAGTATCGAATTGGGGCAAGATTGTTCCTGCTCAGCTTAACGGAAATCCTACGGGTGTGCTGGCTGGGTTTGACCGGCATTGCGCAGATTATAAACAATATTATTTTTCGAGGGGTTTATGAAGCATCACAGCGGATCGATCGAAGTAATTACGGGCTCAATGTTTAGCGGTAAAACCGACGAAATGATTCGCCGGCTCCGCCGGGCAACCATTGCGCGCCAATCGGTACAGGTTTTTAAGCCGGTAATCGATAATCGATACCAGGTTGAACAGGTTACTTCTCATGCCGGTACGGCTTTCGAAGCGGTGCCCATCGAACATGTTATGGACATACGAAAATATTTGCGGCCAGAGACCACCGTGGTCGGCATCGACGAAGCCCAGTTCTTCGAAGACGACATCATCGAACTGGTCCAAGACCTGGCCAATCACGATATCCGCGTGATTGTGACCGGCCTGGATACCGATTTTCGCGGGGAGCCATTTGGCTGCATGCCGGTATTGATGAGTGTCGCCGAGCGAGTGGACAAGCTCCAGGCGATCTGTATGGTCTGCGGAGAGCCCGCCTCGCGCACCCAACGCCTGGTCAACGGCAAGCCGGCCCGTTACAATGACCCGGTGATCATTGTCGGCGCGGCCGAAATGTATGAAGCGCGCTGCCGGCAGCATCATGAGGTCCCTCGAGATTGAGAGTAGTGTTATGCGCGATTACCACGAATTTTTAGCTGAAGTACTAATAACCCCAGAGCAGTTGCAAAAACGCATTGCTGAACTCGGGGAAGTCATCAGTAAGGACTACCAGGACAGCCAGAACCTGATTTTGATCTGCATTCTGCGCGGTGGAGTCATGTTTCTGACCGATTTGATGCGCCACATCGATGTGCCGCACGCCATCGAATTTATGGCCGTGTCGTCCTATGGGAGCGGCAATCGCGAATTGACCGGACAGGTGCGGATTACCCTGGACCTCACCGTCAATATTCACGACCGGGACGTCATCCTGGTCGAGGATATCATCGACAGCGGGCACACCCTGGCTTCGGTTCTGGATCTATTGTCGGCCCGTAAGCCGCGCAGCCTGCGCGTGTGCACCCTGTTGGACAAGGCCGAACGCCGTGAATTGTACGTGCCGGTCAAATACGTAGGCTTTTCGATCCCGAATAAATTTGTGTTTGGCTATGGCCTGGACCTGGACGAACTCTATCGCAATTTACCCTTCATCGGTGTAGTGGATGAACAGGCCTATCAAAATGGATAAGCAGTTCGCTGGGGTAAAATGATCCCGGATTTGGCACAATTGTTCCCGACCCAAGACATCTTGCAGGTGTTAAAGCGGCGCATGGGGGCTCAACGGAAGATGTACCTGGTGGGAGGGGCGGTGAGGGACGCGCTGCTCGGGCTGCCAATCCACGACGCCGACCTGGTCATCGACGGAGGCGTATCCAAATTGGGGCGCCAGATCGCCAACGATTTGGGCGGGTTCTTTTACATGATGGATAGCGAACGCCAGGTTGCCCGGGTTTTATGCCAGCCGCCGGATGGTGATCGTTTTTGCCTGGATTTTATGGCCATGCGCGGCGTGGACATCGTCGCTGATCTGAACGCACGCGATTTTACGATCAACGCGATGGCCATCGACCTGCGTGACCCGGGGGAACTCATCGACCCGCTGGGCGGGGCCGCAGATTTGGATAAGCGCCTGTTGAAGGCCTGCCGCCCAGACGCACTGCAGGAAGATCCGGTGCGGGTCATGCGAGCAGTGCGGATCTCACTCCAATTTGGATTGCAAATCGACCCACTGACGTGGGGATGGATACAGGCTGCTGCCGGCGGGCTGCACAAAATTTCCGCGGAAAGACGCCGGGACGAGTTATTCCGGATTCTAGATACGCGCCAGGGCCATTCGGCCGTGGCGACCCTGGCGGAGTTAGGCGCTCTGGATGATCTTTTACCGGAATTGTTGGCCACCCAGGGTGTCGAGCAGACCGCACCGCACACGATGGATGTGTGGAACCATACCTTGAACGTGGTCAAGAGCCTGCAAATGTTGTATCTGTTGCTGGTAGAGGGCCGGCCGGCGGAGGGTGAAAAAGCGCCTGCGCTTGAAATTGCCGATCGCGAGTTAGGCCCGTTCAGAAGACAGCTCAAAACCCATTTTCTTGCCCAGGTCAATTCACAGCGCTCGTTGGAATCGCTGCTTTACCTGGCCGGCCTGTATCATGATGTGAGCAAGCCGGATACGATGACCACCGGCGAAAACGGGAAACGGCATTTTTATGGGCACGACAGCCAGGGCGGCCCGGTCGCACGCAGACGCGGCCAACTGCTGGCGCTTTCCAACCCGGAAGTCGAGCGGCTGGAACTGCTGGTGACCCAGCATATGCGCATCCATCACCTCGCCAAAGCTGAAGGCAGCCTTACCCGCAGGACGATTTTTCGCTATTTCAACGATTTAGGCCCGGCTGGGATCGATCTGTGCCTGCTTTCGCTGGCCGATTTCCTGGCTCTGGATAGTGTTACAATAACCTCATCGCTCTGGAATCGCGAGGTGGAGATCTGTAAGGAGCTCTTTTTGGCCTGGTTTGAGGGACAGGCCAGCATTATTGACCCGCCGCGATTTCTCACTGGGAAAGACCTGATGGACATCTTTCACCTGGCTCCTGGACCTATCCTGGGGAAAGTTTTGGCTGGCCTACGAGAAGCTCAGGCTAGCGGGCAGGTGCAAGACCGCGAAAGCGCAATCGCCATGGCCCGGACCATAATGGATACGACACTTGAGGGAAACATGAGGTCGCAAGATGGAATTAACGCCGGTTGAATTATCCATAGAAGAATTTGGGCACGGGGTCCCGATTGTGCTGCTGCACGGTTTCCCTTTGGGGCACACGATTTGGGAACCGTTGGTCCCTTTATTACAAGATGAAGCCCGCCTGATCCTGGCGGATCTGCGCGGTTATGGCACCTCACCGGATGGCGAAGTGGACCATTCCATGCGCCTGTTGGCCGAAGATGTGCTGGCGTTGTTAGACCGGCTGGAACTAGAAAAGGTCATCCTGGCCGGCCATTCCATGGGCGGATATGTGGCTTTATCCTTCGCTCATGCCTATCCGCATCGCCTGGCAGGCCTGGCCTTGATTGCATCTCAAGCAGACCCTGATTTACCCGAAAAACGCCAGGCGCGCCTGATACAGGCCCGTGATCTTAAATGGAAGGGCATCAAACTGCTGACGCGCAATATGCCGGCGGCATTAACCCCCGTCCCGGCCGTTCAACAGGCCATCAATGAAATTGTTGCCAAAGTGCCGGTTACGACGGCCATCCATTCATTAAAAGGGATGGCCGAGCGCGAGGATGCAAATCCCTGGCTGGCCGGGATAAAGGTCCCGGCGCTGGTGCTGGCGGGAACTCAGGATAAGATTGTTCCCCTGGAAAAATCACGCACGATGGCCCAGATCCTGGCCCGCGGCTGGATCGAGGAAATCGACGGGGCTTCCCACCTGCCGATGATGGAAAAACCGGCCGAGACGGCCGTTGCCATCCGGCAACTGATCCGTGCCGTCGGCATCGGGTAAAGTCTAGGGGAAAATTTCGGTCAGCATTGGCTCGTAAAAACAATGGCAGCCGAGCGGATCGGAGCAGCCTGGAACCGGCAAGACCGGAGCCTGGTCTTTGGCATACGTGCCTTCGATCTCTTTGCATACCGGGCAGGCGTCGTCGGCCACGATAATGCGAACGTTTTTGACCCGCGGGTTGTCCTGGAAATTTTTGAGCGTGACGGCTGAAGTGGAGTAAACGGATAGGTCAGCGCCGCAGTTGGAGCAGGCCGAAGCGGTATCGGGGGATTGGGCATTACAACGAGAGCAGGTTTGCACGAGATATCTCCAATCGTTATTGGTTCTTGAATTGCACTGCGCGGCCAGGATGTCACTGGCCGGAGTTGTTTGCAATAATTTTACTTCTTTTTGGCCTCGAGATGGAAGCCGGTGGGTGGATTGGTCGTGGCTTTTGAAGGAACGCGACCTTTGCATTGGCCAGTGCTGAAATTGCCGCGGCCCAAAGAGCGGGCTTCGCAATGACATTAATGAGTAATATGGCCATCCAGGCTGTTTTTTCGACAGACGCATTTTCGGTGCGCTTAAGCGTACCCTACCGCTAAAAAAAATCTCCCCCATACCTGGGGGAGACACATGAAAACCGTCTATGGAAGAGCTAATTTCTATTCACTTCTATCTACTTACTTTCTTAAGGAGCCATTGGGGCAGTGGATACGTTGGTAAAGGCGTGTTTCCGTTTTAAAAGGTTTTGGATATGGGCCACCAGCATCCCACTCGAAACGGGTTTGATCAGGTAATCGTCTGCGCCGGCATCCAGAGCTGCGGCGACCATGCCGGGATGGTCCAAAGCAGACAGGATCAGGATAGGCACCTGGCTGAATTCACGGATAATTTTACAAACCTGCCAACCGTCCATTTCGGGCATCATCAAATCCAGAATAACAATATCCGGGCTGGTCTTGCGCGTGATATCGATACCTTCCTGGCCAGAGTTTGCAGCGAAAACCTGGGCTTTTGTCGCCTGTAATAGTATTTTAAGAAGTTCCGTCATTGCTGGATCATCGTCAATGACCAGTATATTCATTAAGGCCTCCTCTAGAATAATACACTAACATTATCATTCAAGTTCGCGCATTTTTGCCTTGCAACCTCTTTACAACATCGCTGGATAAATAATGCCGCCGTTGAACCGCCCCGGTTTTAATGAGAATGCCATAGAAGAAGAAGGAAATATCGGCCCCGCACAAGGGCAAAGCGCGGTAAAATTATAAAAAAGCCCTCCGGCTGACCGCACTGTGCTATTCACCAGCATTGCTGGGGGTCTTTATAATTTATTGCGTTTGTGTAGAACATTTGGCATCGGAATACAGCGAACAAGCCACACAGCCATCCATCCATTGATCGGGCGGCGCTGTGGTACAGGGGCCATTTGGCAAAAATGCCATCCGCCGGTCGAGAGGAAGGACATTATTGCCGGGGGAATGGCCATTAAACCTTGTCCAGGGGAATACCGGGAGTGCAATTGCCAGTAAACAGGAATTGAATACCTTTATGGTAAAATCGTATGTTTAATGGCATTAAACAGAATTTCCCCCTCATAGGGATAAGCAATCATTAATCAGGAGGATGCTTAGCATGAAAAAGTGGGTGTATTTGTTTTCAGAAGTAAATGCCGCAGAACAGTATATGGGCGGCGATTGGGAAAATGTGCGCGGTCTTTTGGGTGGTAAAGGGGCTAACCTGGCCGATATGACCCGGTTAGGCGCACCGGTTCCCCCTGGATTTACGGTGTCAACCGAGGCTTGCAATGCTTTCCTTGCGGGGGGCGGAAAATTCCCTGAGGGAATGTGGGACCAGATGCTCGAAGCCTTGAAAGAGGTAGAGCGTGTTTCTGGAAAGAAATTTGGCGGTACCGAGAATCCATTGCTGGTTTCCTGCCGGTCCGGCGCGAAATTCTCCATGCCGGGTATGATGGACACCGTCCTTAACATTGGCTTGAACGATGACACCGCCAAGGCGATGATCAGCCTGACCAACAACGAGCGCTTCGTGTACGATGCGTATCGCCGCCTGGTGCAAATGTTCGGCTCCGTCGTGTTGGGCATCGCCGATGAAGAATTCGAAGTGGTTCTGGATGAGTTCAAGGCTTCGCGTGGCGCCAAGATGGACACCGACCTGAATGCTGCCGATCTGCAAGAATTGACCGGCCGTTTCAAACAGGTTGTGCGCAAGGTCAAGGGCTTTGACTTCCCGACCGACCCATACGAACAGATGCGCCTGGGCACCGAAGCCGTCTTCCGTTCCTGGAACGGTAAACGCGCTGTAGACTACCGCCGCGCTGCGGACATCCCGGACGACCTGGGTACCGCCGTCAGCATCGTTTCGATGATCTTCGGGAACATGGGCAACGATTCCGGTACCGGTGTGGCCTTCACCCGCAACCCCTCCACCGGCGAGAAAGTCATGTTCGGTGAATATTTGCTCAACGCCCAGGGCGAAGACGTGGTTGCCGGTATCCGCAACACTCAAAAAATTCAACAGATGGTCAACGAGCTGCCGGAAGCCTATAACCAGTTCGTGGACATCGTTGGCAAACTCGAACAACATTACCACGATATGCAGGACGTGGAATTCACCATCGAGCACGGCAAACTGTACATGCTGCAGACTCGTAACGGCAAACGGACTGCCCGCGCAGCCGTCAAAGTTGCTGTGGATATGGTCGCCGAAGGGCTGATCAGCAAGGAAGAGGCAGTCAAGCGTGTTACGCCTGAGCACGTGGATACCCTGCTGCACCCGCAGTTCGACCAGGCCGCGATCAAGAAGGCTCGCTCGGAGAGCATGTTCGCCTCCGGTGTGAATGCCTCCCCAGGCGCTGCGGTCGGCCAGATTTACTTCGATGCGGATACCACCGAGCGCATGCACAAAGAAGCCAAACAGGACGTGATCATGGTGCGCCCATTCACCAAACCCGATGACGTCCATGGTATGCTGGCTTCCAAAGGTATTCTGACCAGTGAAGGTGGGGCTACATCGCATGCCGCAGTGGTTGCGCGCCAATTCGGCGTTCCCTGCATCGTCGGCGCATCCTCGATCCACATCAACCTGGAAAAACGCTACATGGAAGTGGATGGCGTGATTGTCAAAGAAGGGGAATGGATCTCCTTTGATGGCGGCACCGGTGAAGTATATACCGGTAAACTGCCCATGATCGCCCCGTCACTGGAAGAACAGACCGACCTGTTGACCCTGCTCAATTGGGCGGATGAAATTTGCGCGACCCCTGGCCTGCGCAAGGGCGCCGATGGTTATCCCACGGTCGGTTTGCAGGTTTGGGCCAATGCGGATTACCCGAAAGATGCCCAGCGCGCCCGCGCGTACGGCGCCAAAGGTATCGGCCTGTGCCGGACCGAGCACATGTTCTTCGAACAGTCACGCCTGCCCATCGTGCAGCGCATGATCCTGGCGAAGACCAGCGCCGAACGCACCGAAGCTCTAAATGAACTGCTGCCGTTCCAGCGCTCGGACTTCGAAGGCTTGTTCGAGGCCATGGATGGTTACCCGGTTATCATCCGCTTGATCGACCCGCCTCTGCACGAGTTCCTGCCGGCTGCCAAGGAATTGGAAGAGCAAATCATCACCAAGCGTATCAACGGCCTGGCCGGTTTTGCCCTTGGTAAGGGTGACCCCAAAGACGTCGCTCCGCTGGAAGAAATGCTGGAAGCGGTCGAAGCAATGCACGAGAGCAACCCCATGATGGGTCTGCGCGGTGTGCGCCTGAGCATCATGATGCCCGAAATCGTCGAGATGCAGGTCCGGGCGATCTTCGAAGCGGCTGCCAACATGACCCTCAAGGGTGTGGTGGTCAAACCCGAAGTCATGATCCCTCTGACCGGCCATATCAACGAGCTCAAGGTCATTCAGCCGCGTCTGATCGAAATCGCCAAAGACGTGATGAAATCCAAGAACGTTGAATTTACCTACAAGTTCGGTACCATGATCGAGATCCCGCGCGCGGCCGTCACCGCCGGCGAGATCGCCTCGGTCGCCGAATTCTTCTCCTTTGGCACCAACGACCTGACTCAGATGACCTTCGGCTACAGCCGTGACGATGCGGAGCGCGGTTTCCTGGTCAAATACGTCGAGTCTGGCATTCTGCCCAAGAACCCCTTCCAGACCCTGGACCGGGATGGCGTCGGCCGCCTGATGGACATCGCCGTCAGCGATGGTCGCAAGACCCGCCCGTCCCTGGAAGTTGGTATCTGCGGTGAACACGGTGGGGATCCCTCCTCGATCGAGTTCTGCCACATGGTTGGCAACAACTACGTGAGCTGCTCGCCGTTCCGTGTGCCGGTGGCGCGCCTTTCAGCCGCTCATGCTGCTTTGAAGCACGCTGTAAAATAAGGTTTTTTCTGTAGAAACGAGTAGCTGCCCAGATTGCCTGGGCAGCTACTTTTTGATTTAACTTTAGTTGCCGGGTGAAGATATTTATCGATCGAGCAGGTTGACAAACTCGCTGGAAATCAATTGGGCTGAAAATCGATAGGGTTCAAGCGCAGCGCGGATATCTTTGAACTGGCCATGTTCATCGAACATCTCGTCTTCGATGTCGAGCGGGATATTAGTGGCCATGTTATGCATACGCAACCCTTGTGTAACCAGGCGCATGGCCAACGCGCCTTGAAAGCCCCCGTGGTTGCCATAACAAATAATACTCACCGGTTTACCGGTCCATTCCTTGTAGAGGAAATCGAGGGCATTTTTTAGCACGGCCGGATAGCCCCAGTTGTACTGTGGAAACAAGAGGACGAATCCGTCGCAGCTGCTGATCACCTGACTCCAGGCTTTGGTGTGTGTCTTCTGGTAATGGCCGTGGGCGGGGATATCCGGCTCATCGAGAAACGGTAAATTGATCTCGGCTAAATCGATCAGGCTAAGGTTAAGTCTTTCATTTTGCATTGCATTGAGAAGCCATTCGGCAATGCCGTAACCAATGCGGTTTGGCCGGTTTGTACCGACGATAATGCCGATATTGGGTTTTAATTTACTTTTAAGCATATTGAACAGATCCTAATTATGTGTAATATGCACATATTATAGCACGTTAAAGTATAATCAGGATACTATGTACGATGAAATCTTTGAATCTTTGTTCGAAATCGTGACGTACCTCAACCGTCCGAAGCAGGATAAGCTGTTGTTAAAAAGGGCAGGCGTGGAGCTCGATACGGCCTTGTTCCCAATAATTATGCGCGTAGGGCTCCAACAAAAAATTGGCCTGGTCGAGCTGGCTGACCAGCTCGGCCGCGATCATTCCACTGTCAGCCGCCAGGTGGATAAATTGGAGGCTGACAGCCTGGTTCTTAGCGCGGCGCCTGCCGCGGACCGGCGGGTCAGGGAAATCCGGTTGAGCGACCGGGGCAAAGCGATGGCGGAAAAATTAGTCGACGCCCGGCGTATTCTGATGAGCGAAGCCCTGGCCGGCTGGGCCGAAGAAGACCTGCTGGAACTTCATGATAGCCTGCAGCGGCTCGCCAGGTCTTTGCCGGTGATAGGTACAGGCAAATAAAATTATGGGGTGTTATATTAATTTGCGCGTTGCTTTGCAACGCGCAAATTAATATAACACCCCATAATACATGTTCGAATTATTGAATGCCCTTCGATTCAAAGAAGGAAGAATATTTCTTGTCCTCGACCAGGATGTGGTTGGTCAGCCAGGATTTCAGGAATTGGATCATCGGCAGGCTCAGGCCGATTTTGCCTTCCTGATACTGCTGCTGAAAATCGAGGACCTGATTGGTTAATTCCTGGTGTTGAACAAGGTGGCCGGGATATTCAGGATATTGGTACGTTTGCATCAAAAGCTCTTCCGCTGCAAAGTGGGTTTTGGTGTAATTGATCAAGCGGTTGAGGACTTCGGCCAGCTCGGTTTGGCCTTTGCCTTCACTCATGGCCGAAAATAATTCATTGATGATATCGAATAAGACTTGATGCTGCTTGTCGAACTTTCCTACCCCAACCGAATATTGTGGGCCCCAGGTGACAATGTTCATTACGATGACGTTCTCCTTTGCGATAATAATTAAGGGATATTGGGCCGTCTGGCGTGCAGGGTAAATACCTTTTGTATTTTATTGCACAAGTTGCCGGGTTGAAATAAAACTACCGTAAATTCTGGCCGGAAAACCTTGCGATTTACAAACCAGTACAGGACCATCTTTTGAATTAGTCCGGTTAACACGCAGTGTCCCCCAATTCTAAGTAATTGCGGTGCCGGGGGATGCGCATAGAACTCGAAACCTGTTTCTAACTACCGAACAGGCAGTTATTATGCTTTGTATCTGCTCAGCCTACAGAGTAAAAATCCCGAATTTGAGGTGTTTGCGGGGGCTTTGCCCCTACAAACACCTCAAATTCGGGAACACTTTAACCCGTGGCCGAGTAGTTACAATGCTTTTTTGAATTGCCAGTAAAATCAAAGAGATGGGATTGCCCTGCGGATGACAATCGGCGGGATAAAATCACCCGAAAGAGTGTGGGGGTGTGTTATCCTTCCAGGTGACGAAGGGCGGTGCCTAAATTCGACGGGCTATCTCGTTTTTGGTATAATTTCCGAGAAAAGTGATAGAAATAATCACGATGATTTATCAAGGCCTTCGGACTGATCAATCATCATCTCAAGGAGGATTTTCATCCATGCAGAAGAGCGAATACATTAACTTGTTTCATCAAATGGTCGTTATTCGCCACCTGGAAGAGCGCGCAGCAGAACTCTACCAACAGGGAAAAATCGGAGGCTTTTTACATTTATATATCGGACAAGAAGCTGTCAGCACCGGGCTTATCTCGGCCCGCAAGCCGGAGGACCGGGTCATCACAGCTTATCGAGATCACGGGGTTGCGATTAATTGCGGTTTGAGCGCCAAAGAAGTCGTTTCCGAATTATTAGGAAAATCGACTGGGGCCACAGGCGGAAAAGGCGGATCGATGCACATGGCCGATCCTTCCAAGAATTTTTGGGGTGGACACGCGATCGTCGGGTCGCATTTACCGATTGCAGCGGGATTGGCCCTGGGGGATGCCTATCGCCATAACCCGGCTGTGACAATCTGCATGTTCGGTGATGGGGCTACCAACATCGGCTATTTCCACGAGGCCGTCAACCTGTCCAAGGTCTGGAACCTGCCGGTCTTGTGGGTTTGCGAAAACAATCATTACGGAATGGGTACAGCAGTCGACCGGGCTTCGGCAGTTTCCGAAATCCGCCAGAAGGCGGATGGCTACGGAATGAAGAACGATGAAGTGGACGGTATGGACATCATGAAAGTCCACGAAATCGCTGCCAAAATGATCGAGGAAGTACGCTCTGGCAGCGGCCCTCAATTCCTGGAAGCTCATACCTACCGTTTTCGAGGTCATTCAATGGGCGACCCTGAACGTTACCGGACCTCAGAAGAAGTCCACCGGTACCAGGAAAACGACCCGATTGGAATATTTCATCGCTACCTGACCGAAAACAAGTACGCAACGGAAGCCGAACTGGAAGAACAGGCTACCCTGGCCGAAAGTGAAGTCGAAGAGGCTATCGCTTTCGCCGAGTCCAGCCCAGAGCCGGCTGCAGAAGAGCTGTTCGCCAATATTTACGTCGAAGAATAATCACTGAGGTAGCAACAATGGCGCGAATTACAATGCGAGAAGCAATTTCCCAGGCTTTATGGGAAGAGATGGAAAGTAACCCGGATGTTTTTATCCTTGGTGAAGAAGTAGGTGTGTGGGGCGGTACATACGCCGTCACACGGGGTTTCTACGATCATTTTGGCCCGGAACGTGTCCGGGATACCCCAATTTCGGAGGCGGCCATCGTAGGGGCCGCGGTGGGGGCTTCGCTGACCGGGTTACGGCCGGTGGCCGAGTTGATGACGATAAACTTTGCTTTTTCGGCTATGGACCACATCGTCAACCAGGCCGCCAAACTGCACTACATGTTCAATGGAAAAATGACTGTGCCGTTGGTAATCCGCACGGTTAGCGGCGGCGGGCGACAGCTCGCTGCAACCCATTCGCAGACCCCGGACGCAATTTTCGCTCATTTTCCTGGGCTGACAGTGGTCGCCCCGGGTACGCCGGCGGATGCCAAAGGGCTGCTCAAGGCTGCGATTCGAAGCAATAACCCGGTTTTATTCATCGAACACGCAACCCTGTACCAGACCCGTGGCGAAGTGCCGGACGGCGATTATATCGTCCCGATCGGCAAATCGACCATCCAACGGCCGGGCAAAGATGTGACGATTGTGACCTACAGTAAAATGTTGGAAACCTCCACCAAAGCCGCCGATGAATTGGCCAAAGAGGGTATTGAAGCAGAAATTGTCGATTTGCGCACTTTGCGCCCGCTCGATATGGGCCCTGTGCTCGAGTTGTTCAAGAAGACGAACCGGGCAGTCATTGTCGAAGAGGGCTGGCGCTCCTTTGGCGTTGGCTCGGAAATATCGACCCGGATTTATGAAGAAGCCTTTGATTACGTGGACGCCCCAATAAAGCGCGTAGCGCAAAAGGAGGTTCCCTTGCCTTATAACCGGACACTGGAGCAGATGGCATTGCCCCAGGTCGAGGATGTGATTAAAGCAGTCAAGGAGGTGCTTTAATGGCCGAAGTTATCTCCATGCCTAAATTGGGATTTGACATGGCCGAAGGCACCCTGGTGCGATGGGTGGTCGGCGAAGGCGAATCGATCGAAAAAGGCCAGGTGCTGGCAGAAATTGAAACCGATAAGGCTACCGTTGAGGTTGAATTGAGCGCAAGCGGGCTGGTCAACCGCCACCTGGTGGATGAAGGAACGGTCGTACCGGTTGGGACGGCGATTGCAGTGATTGCTGCTCCTGGCGAAGAAGTCAAAGACCTGCCGGAAACGAACCAGGCCGAAAAGAAATCCGAGCAAGCGGCTCCCGCAACCGTTGAAAGCAAAACGGCCGAGGCGGCTCCTCCGGCGGTCACACCGGTCGCAGAGCCGACGGATGGCCGCATCAAAGCTTCCCCCCTGGCTAAACGGATTGCCGAGGAAAACGGCCTGAGTTTCGGCCGAGATCAGCGGGAGCGGCCCGGAAGGGCGGGTGATCAAGCGCGATGTGGAAAAAGCCCTGGCGGCCGGCCCGGCTCTTCCGGCAGCCGCAGCGGCACAACCGGCGCTGGCGGCAGAAAAGGCCAGCCCGGTCGTTCCGGTCAGCCCAATAGCCTGGGCCCCCGGCGCACAGGCGCCGGCGGATCAACGCGCACCGGTCGAGAAACTGCGCGCGATCATCGCTAAACGGATGACCGAATCCGAAGACGCAACTGCCTCACTTCTACGTTTCGCACGAATATAAAGCTGAGGCGTTGATGAATTTGCGCAAACAGATTAACGGGCTGCTGCCGGATGATCAAAAGATTTCTGTCAACGACTTGATCGTCAAAGCGGTCGCGTTGACCTTGCGGCAGTTCCCGAATATCAACGCTTCGCTGGCCGGCAGCGAAATCGTCCGGCATGGGCATGTCAACGTAGGTGTGGCGGTGGCCCTGGACAGCGGCCTGATGACCGTGGTGAGCAAAGACGCCGATCAAAAACCGGTAAGACTGATCTCACAGGAGATCAAGGGTATGGTTGCGCGGGCCCGGACCGGCAAAGTGCGCACCGACGATATCGAAGGCTCCACGTTTTCGATCAGCAACCTGGGCATGTATGATGTGGATGAGTTCATCGCCATCATCAACCCGCCCGAAGCCGCCATCCTGGCGGTTGGCTCGATCAAACAGGTACCGGTCGTCGATGACGGCCAGGTCAAGGTGGGCAGCCGGTTCAAGGCCACTATCTCGGCCGATCACCGCGTCACCGATGGCGCCGAAGCTGCCCGCTTTATGCAGGTGCTGGCGGAGTACATCGAGAATCCGTTGCGGCTGCTGGTGTAAGAAAAGAGATTAGAGAGTAGAAAATAGAGAATAGTAAGAAGAGGATGGAAAGTAGGGAAGGCGAAAACTAATCTCTACTCTCTATTCTCTTCTTTTTATTTGCGCCCATAAATCAGCCGGTAGATATTCATGAATTCAGCGATGTTGCGGATGTAGTCCTGAGTTTCGGAATAGCGGATACATTCCAGGAACAGGTCCGGGTCGCCGTTGGAGAGGCCGCTCCACACCTGGGCATTACCCGGCCCGCCGTTATAGGCGGCCATGGCGACGTACAAATCGCCATTGAAATAATCGCTTTGGTTGGCCAGGTATTTAATCCCCAGACGCAGGTTAACGGTAGGGTTATAGAGTTCATCATCGGTGTAATCTTGCGGCCAGTTGTAATTCTTGGCCAGTTCTTCACCGGTGGCCGGCATAATTTGCATCAATCCGCGCGCGCCGGCCGTGGAGCCTACAAAACTCTCGAAGAAGCTTTCCTGGCGGATGACCGAGAACAGGAACAGGGGGTTCAAGTCCGTCTCTTTCGATTCTGCTCAAGACCAGGTCTTTGAAATAGACCCCAAACCGGATGTAGTTGAAATAAGGCGGCGACTGGATGGTCTGGGTGTCATTATAGCCGGCCAGGTTTAGGATCTGGCGGCTGGCGAAAATCGCCGGGCGGTAGGCCCCGATCGATAGCATTTCGTTCATGAATCGATAAGTTAGCAGCGGGTCTTCCTGGATCTCGTTTCGTACCGATTCGAATTCGTCGCGCGCCTTCTGGTATTGCCCGATTTGCCAGAGTGCCTGCCCGCGGATGTACTCGGGGTTATCCTGGATGCCTGCCAGGCCGGATAGATCGGTATCTGCGGGAATGTTGAAGGTCGTCCTCAGCCAGGTTTCAGCCCGGGAGCGTTCGGTTTCCATGTCCACGCCCAGGTCAATCACCGCCGGCGGCTGGAGCGGAGTTTCATTGTCGGCCAGCTCGGCCGCCCGTTCGCTGTAGTAATTCGTCGGGTCCAGGAGAGCAGTCTGGTTCCAGGTGGCAATGGCGGATTGCTGGTCACCCAAGATGGCCTGGGTTTTGCCAATCCACATCAGCGCCTGGGCCTGCTCGTCCGGGGTGGTAGCCAAAGAATAATCCCGCTGGAAATCGCTTTGGGCCTGCTGGTAATTTTTCAGGCGGTATTGGGTGATTCCGCCCATGAATAGGCCTTGCCAGCTCATTTCAGAGGAGGGGTACTGGTCCATCATACCTTCCCAAAGCGAAGCGGCGTTGACCAGGTAATTGCCGCGCTCGAGGGTGCGGGCAGCCGAATAGAGCATATCGGCTGCGTCGGTGGCATTTGGGTTTTGGGTCACGTAGGATTGGTAAGTGGCTGCCGCGGCCTGATAATCATCCTGGTAGCCCCACTGCGTGTAGGCAATTTCAGAGAAAGCGTCCGAGTAATACTGGTCGCCGGGGTAGTTCTGGATCAAGTACTGCCAGGCGCTGATCGCGCCGGGATAGTCGTCGGTGGCCAGCAACGCCAGGCCACGGTAATAGCTGGCTGTGCCGTCCTGGGCCAGGTTCCCATCGATGTAACGGCGCAGCGCCTCGGCCGCGTAGCCGTATTGGCCGGCATAATAATCGACGATGCCGCGGTACAGGTCGTTCACTGGTTGGTCGTCATTGACCAGGGCGACCAGTCCGGAATAGCTATCGTAAGACTTGGGGAATTTTTCGATCGAATCCTGGAAACGAGCGTAGGCCTGGTCTGGAAAGCCGAGCTGGAGATAGACCTGGCCGGCTAACAAGTTGGCCTGGGCGCTGGTGTAATCCGAACCGCTTTCATCATAGGCCTTGAGGTAAGCTGTCACGGCATCGTTCCAGTTGGATTGGGCCTGGTAGGCCTGGCCGATACGCAGGTACAGAGCGCCTTTATCGCCGGTCTGCATGGCGTTGACAGCCGATTGGAAGGCTTGAATCGCCTCGGGGTACATTTCAGCCGACATGTAGGCCTCGGCCTGATCGTCGTATATCACATCATCCAGGATACCGGGCTTGAGCTCGATATATTTTCCAAAAGCCTCGGCGGCAGACTGATATTGCTCCTGCTGGAGATAGGCCTCCGCCAGAAAATAATACGCGTTCGCCTGGGATTGGTTAGCCGGCATTTCATCGATGACCGCCTGGAAGCTGGAGACGGCCTGGGCGTCATTGTTATCCTGCAAGTATGCGCGGCCGATCCCGAGCATGGCGGCCGCCTGCAGCTCGGTGTCATTCGAATCGATTGCGGCCGAGTGGTATTGCTGGCGGGCACCATCCGTCTCCCCCTCCATCAACGCCAGGTCGCCCAGGCTGATCCGTGTTTCGGGCTGGGGAGTAGACGTTGGGGTCGGAACGATGGTATCGGTGGGGAAAAGTGTGGCCGCGATGGCGGGAATGTTTGCAGTCTGGGTTGTATTATTGTTTTTCGAACTGGGCAGGTTGCAGCCTGTTAGCATGAAGATCGCGAGGCCGGCCACCAGGTAAACCGGGATTCTTTTTTGCATATGAT
Organism: uncultured Chloroflexia bacterium; assembly: GCA_963704755.1. Lineage (GTDB taxonomy): Bacteria > Chloroflexota > Anaerolineae > Anaerolineales > Anaerolineaceae > Bellilinea. The sequence continues at coordinate 834,768 of OY969938.1, read as the reverse complement.
CTTGTATACCGGAAGGTTTATGAAGTGTCAATACCTGGATTAGGACATTCTCAGCCAATCAGGAATTGTGGCAATCTGGGCCAGGCTTCCCCGACCCAAACACCCATAATTTTCTAATATCTTTTCGATAAAACCATTCTTCTACTAATGGTATAATTGGGTGCTTTCATTGGGGTATCTCGCTCAACCTCGCGGAAAGACGGCCGGCTGGACCAAACAACCCGTAAGGGCGTTACTCGGTTCTGCCTGGCTGCAAATCCTCTGTCAGGACGGTAGCATGACCATTGTCATCACAGGCTCTATCGCCTATGATTATCTGATGACCTTTCCGGGCTATTTTAAAGACCACATCATCCCGGACAGGTTGGATACCATCAGCCTTTCGTTTCTTGTCGATAACATGGTACGCCAAAGAGGGGGCATAGCACCGAATATCGCTTATACTTTGGCCCTACTCGGAGATAAACCGGTGGTGTTCGGAACCGCAGGCCAGGATTTCGAAGATTACAACAACTGGTTAGTCCAAAATGGAGTCGATACCCGTTACATCCGCCGTATTCCGGATGTGTTTACCGCTTCTTATTTCGCCAATACAGACCTGGCCAATAACCAGATTTGCAGTTTTTACACCGGCGCTATGGCCCTTTCGCGGGATTATTCACTGAACGACTACCGGGACGGAAAACCGGCCCTGGTGGTCATTTCGCCGAATGATCCCCTCGCTATGGATCGCTATGTGGCCGAGTGCAAAGAGCTGGCTATCCCTTACCTGTACGATCCCAGCCAACAAATTGCCCGCTCGAGCGCGGAGGAACTGTGCCGTGGCCTGGAAAAAGCCTACGGCCTGTTCGTCAACGAATATGAGTGGGAACTGCTGCAAAAACACACCGGGATGAGCGTGCAACAGATCCTCTCGTCCATTGAGCTGGTGGTGGTCACCCTGGGTGCAAAAGGCGCCGCGATCTACAAAAACGGAAAAGAGATCCTGGTACCCAGTGTGCCGGTTGATGAGATCGTCGACCCGACCGGGGTCGGGGACGCCTTCCGCGGCGGATTCTTGCGGGGTTGGGAACTGGGTCTGGACTGGGAAGTCTGCGGCAAAATGGGCTCGTTAGCGGCTGCCTATTGCCTGGAACAGCGTGGTACCCAGGCCCATCACTATACGGTCGGCGAGTTCATGCAACGCTACCGCAAAAATTTCGATGACCAGGGCGCCTTAAATGCCCTGCTAAGCCATTCTGAACAATAGCTGGAGGACATTAATGTCAAATTACGATGTTAAGGATATGAACCTGGCAGAAGGCGGCCGGCGCAGGATTGCCTGGGCGGCTCGCGAAATGCCTGTGATGCGCTTGATCCATGAACGGTTCGAGAAAGAAAAACCGCTCAAGGGCCTGCGGGTTTCAGCCTGCCTGCACGTGACCACCGAGACCGCTAACCTGATGCAGACTCTGCAAGCCGGCGGCGCGGATGTGGTATTAACGGCTTCGAACCCACTTTCCACCCAGGACGATGTGGCTGCTTCACTGGTTTCTCATTCGGAGATCCCGGTGTATGCCATTAAGGGTGAATCCAATACCGTTTATTACAAACACTTACAGGCAGCCCTGGACCACAAACCGCACATGACCATGGATGACGGTGCAGATCTGGTCAGCACGCTGCACAAAGAACGCCGCGAACTGCTCAAGGACGTGATCGGCGGGACCGAAGAAACGACCACGGGTGTGATCCGCCTGCGCGCGATGGCCGCCGATAAGGCCTTGAACTTCCCGATCATCGCGGTGAACGATGCGATGACCAAGCATTTCTTCGATAACCGCTACGGTACCGGCCAATCCACCCTGGATGGCATTATCCGCGCGACCAACGTGCTGCTGGCCGGCAAGAACTTCGTTGTGGTTGGATACGGCTGGTGCGCTCGCGGACTGGCTCAGCGGGCTCGCGGGATGGGCTCGAACGTTATCGTCACCGAAGTGGACCCCTTGAAGGCTCTGGAAGCCGTGATGGATGGTTACCGGGTCATGCCGATGCAAGAGGCTGCTAAGATCGGCGATATCTTCTGCACTCTGACCGGCGACATCAACGTCATCGACCGCCACCACATGGAAGTGATGAAGGACGGCGCGATTATTTCCAACTCCGGCCATTTCAACGTCGAAATCAATATCCCGGCGCTGGAGGAAATGGCCGAATCGAAATACCAGGCTCGCCCCTTCGTGGACCAATACACCCTCAAAGACGGCCGCAGCATTTTCTTGCTGGGCGAAGGCCGCCTGATCAACCTGGCCGCCGCCGAAGGCCACCCGGCCAGCGTGATGGACATGTCCTTTGCCAACCAGGCATTGAGCGCCGAATATATCGTTAAGCACGCAGCCGACCTGGAAAAGAATGTCTTCACCGTCCCGGAAGCGATCGATCACGAGATTGCGCGCCTGAAACTGGATGCAATGGGCGTCAAGATCGATACCCTGACCGCCGAGCAGGATCATTACCTGCACTCCTGGGAATCCGGTACCTGAGATTTAAACAGACTGAAAAATTGTTGATTTACCTCCCCCGTGGAAACATGGGGGAGGTTTTTTTTATCACCGCAGAGACGCAGAGAACGCGGAGAAGATAAAAACCACGGAGGCACGGAGAGCACGGAGAAGAAAAAAGAAAATCGTAGAATTCACAGAAAAGAGTAATAAGGAAAAAACCACGGAGGCACGAAGAGCACGGAGAAGATAAAAGAAAATCGTAGAATTCACAGAAAAGAGAAATACGGAAAAAACCACAGAGGCACAGAGGTCACGGAGGAAAGACGGGAGATAAGTTGATGAGGCAACGAGGCGATGAAATTCGTAGGGTGCGTTTGCGGGCTGACATCACGAGCCTGGTCGAACCACCGGCCCGCGGGCTCATCCAGGTGTGCCCGGAACGCACCATTATGGCGCCGACTTATATATGCGTAAAAACCCGGAAATACAGAAATGTAGGGTGGTTGCAGGGCTCATAAACAACCCTGGTGAATAAAAAGTAGCTGCCCCAACCCGGTAATTGCCCGTAACCCACCGTTATATACAGATGGTGGGTTTCGGGCAAGGTTTCGTAGGTCTGACCGGTATGTGAGTCGCCGGCGTTGTTTATGAGCCCTTCACCCACTCTACAACGCTTCAGAGAAGGAAAACCGCAGATTTCATTGAGGAGAAAGACGAGTTGACCCACAGCTGTAGAAGTCGGGAAAAACTTTCTCCACCTGGTCAAACCCTATATTGACCGTAACTTAACGCTTTCTCCCTCCCAGGGAGAAGGTTGGAATGAGGGTAAACGCCATTTAACTGCGGCGAAAGTAATCCCCAAAAAACGCAGCCATAACAGGCCAGCCCTGCTGCCAACCATTTTTAGCTAAATAGCTTTAAACCCTCTACGGCTGATAAACGATAGCCATATTGCCCAATACCGAGAAAGACTTCTGGAAGGCTTCCCAGCTACGCCAGTAGGTGGTTCCCTCGTCCAGGACGGTGACGCCGGTGGGATCGTATCCGACCAGGATAGCGGCGTGTTCGTTGTAGGCCACCACCACGTTCTCGCCCGCATTGGTGATGTAATTGATCGGGTAACCGGGCGAAACACCGTATATGATCCAGATGATCACCGGGTGGCCGGCGGCGATCTGCTGCTTCAATTCATCCATGGTGATCCCGTATTTATCCTCGGCCGGCAGGCCGTAAGAGCGCAGCACGTCCATGATTGGGGCGGCGTACACCCCGTAAGAATAGGGCGGGATCAACCCGGGCGGGCCCATGACACTGCCGACAAAGCCCAGGTTGGGATCATCCGAACTGGGCAACTGGTCCAGGAATTCGTTCTCGTTGATATCTTTACCAAAATAGCGCGCCCAATCGACTGCGGCGCGGGCCTCACAGTCCAGGTTATAAAGCTGCGCATAGCCAGTGATATTGCTGATCAAGGCATTGTCGGGCGGCCAGGGCGTAGGCGTTTGGCTGGGAGTTTGTGTCTGGGTTGGGGTGGGGCTGGCCGTGGCGGTAGGCGTCTGGGTAGGAGTTGAGGTGGCGGTGGGCAGCGGTCGGAATGGGGTAGCGGTACTGGTGCCTTCCACCTGGGCCATGACCAGAGAGGTAGCGGTTAAAGTGGGCGTGGGGCTGGGGCCAATGCCGGCCACCACATCGTTGGCGGCCGAAACGATCTGCGGCAAATAGGAATCCAGGCTGACCATGAGGATCAACGCGACCAACACCACCAGGATCAAGGTGGTGAGGGAAAACAAGATTGCCCATTGGGCCTTCGAAAATTTTTTCCCCGCGGGTTGAATTGTTGACATGAGGACCAAGAATACCCGTTATCTCGGAATTAAGGCTCGCCTACTATTATATCCATATAGATCGGATCGCCAAATGGTTGCCCCTGCGGATCATAGGCCTGCCAGGCGCTGCGGTACTCTCCCGCGTCTGCCGGTGCCTGAAACAATATCTGGAGGACCGCATTGGAGCCGCTTCGTGCTGGGTATAGTGCATGTTGCGTGCCAGCTCCAAGTTCGTCGCCGGTCATCAAGCGGAGCGAGTAGCCTTCATCCCAATCACAAGTCCCGCTGTTTTGTACCTCCCAACGCTTATCGATGGATGCGCCGGGCTGGATGGCGCTGCCGTCCGGAACAGTCAGGTCGTTGATATAGGTCAGGTTATTACTGCACGGGCCGGTAGGGCTGGGGAGCAAAGCCGCCGGCGCTTGCGTAGGGGCGGCGTTGTTTGGATCGGACTGCGCTGCCGGAACAAAGGGGATAATCCTGGAATTGTCGGGCGCTTCGCGGCTGGGTATTTGAAAAACGCAGCCCTGGAGGATAAATCCCAGGGCTGCCAATAAAATTAATCGACGTAAATAGTCGATCCTCGAATGGTTAGAGTTCCCCATGACATTCAATGGATCGGCCATGACGGGCTGCTTTGGCTAGAGTTCCTCTTCGTAGCTGTCATCGTCGCCGCCGGTGCCGAAAGCCAGCGGCAAATCGTCACCTATCGCCTTGAGACGCACGGCGTTTTCGATTTCAGCCGCCAGGTCGGCATTCTGGCGTAAGAATTCTTTGGAGTTTTCGCGGCCCTGGCCAAGGCGGGTATCTCCGTAAGAGAAGAATGCGCCTCGTTTGGTTATAATCTCCAGTTCGGTGGCCAGATCGAGGATATCACCGACTTTAGAAATGCCTTCGTTGTACATGATATCGAATTCGGCGGTGCGGAAAGGTGCAGCCACTTTGTTCTTCACCACGCGTACGCGCACCCGGCCGCCGATGATTTCGGTGCCCACCTTGATCGATTGAATCCGGCGAATATCCAGGCGGACGGAGGCATAGAATTTTAGCGCCAGGCCGCCGGGGGTCGTCTCGGGATTGCCAAACATTATGCCGATTTTCTGGCGAAGCTGGTTGGTAAAGACCACCGCGGTCTTGGTCTGGTTGATGGCACTGGAAAGTTTGCGTAAGGCCTGTGACATCAAACGGGCCTGCATACCCATGGTCGCGTCGCCCATATCCCCTTCGATCTCGTTGCGCGGAACCAGGGCAGCGACCGAATCGATGACCACGATGTCCACTGCGCCGGAACGCACCAGGGTCTCGGTGATTTCCAGGGCCTGCTCGCCGGTATCCGGCTGTGAAACCAGCAGGCTGTCAATATTCACGCCCAGGTGTTGGGCATAGATCGGGTCGAGCGCGTGTTCCATATCGACATAAGCGGCCGTGCCGCCCTGGCGTTGAGATTCGGCGACCAAATGTAAGCATAAAGTGGTTTTACCGGAGGACTCGGGCCCGAATATCTCGGTTACCCGGCCGCGGGGGATGCCACCAACCCCAAGAGCAATATCCAGGGACAGCGAGCCGGTCGATATAGCCGAGATGGCAAGGTGTTTGGCTTCTCCCATTCGCATAATCGAGCCTTCTCCGTAGCGTTTGATGATGTCACCGAGGGCTTTGTCGAGCATTGCGCGTCGCCCGTCTTCCAAATTACCGGAAGCTGAATTGGGTAAAGGTTGAGCGGACGGGGTAGTCTTTTTCGCCATGTGCGTTTCTCCAAATTTGGGGTTACTTAGATTATATCCAGAAATTCAGTTCCTGCCTGGCTCCGCCGGCAGAAAAAGTAAGTTCCAGTTTGATCCGGTTTAGTTTTTTAATTATAGTACATTTGTTCAACTGGTCAAGTAGGATAAAGCATGGCTTTCACAAGAAAAGGGTTGTCATCGCGAACCCTGACTGTTTTTGCCAGGGTTCGCGATGACAAAATTTTTGTTTTGTAATTTAACCTAAGAAATCTATGTAGGATGTGGTCGAAGGGGAAATTATCAACACGTTGGTAAACATTAAAATGCGCATATTTTTAGATTGTTTATCCGAAAACAGTTGAATTGCACCCGGTAAAAGTGGTACAGTGTATTTAGTAACGATTGATTAAAGGTGGGATTTTTAATCGAACGGCTTAGTGGTTGTGAGGGACTTCCCATAACTGGCGCCATCATCGATGAATAATCGGTGATCTATCTATTCCATATACAACCCCAGCTCAAAAAGAAGCGAAATAGATGGATCGAAAACCTGTTGTAATGGTTCAACAGGGCTTTTCTGACTATATAAGTCGTTTTGAGAGGGGAGGTTGAGATGGGGGTAACTGTTGCTGGTTTACAACAGGCGGATTTTCATAACAATAGGTCCTGGTGGCGAAATCAACTAGAGGAGGTTGGTTACCCATACCCGGGCAGGTGGGCTCCTTATCCCTGGAATTCCATTTTGAATGGGGTGATTGCTCTGGGGATATTTATCGCGACATTAATCTGGCTTGAGACAAACTATACCCATCTAGCCCCGGAGATGATCACGCTTACCCGGATTTATTGGGGGTTGTTATTTGTCTCTCTGGCGTTTTTATTGGTCCGCTATTTGGTCTTCCTGTATTCTCAAGTCATCACCAGAAAATTTTGGATCTTTGCCTTACGGCAATTCGCATTTTTGTTTTTGCCCATTTTTATGGTGCTGAGCGTGGGCATTATCTTTATTCTAGGGTCGATTTGCTTTACGCTGGCGAATCTTGGAGAAATTGGCCTGATCTATTTGGGCGCTGCCGGGATAACCTTTATCCTCGCAATGCTCATGGCGTCCCCCTGCGCATACAGAGATATCGTTCTACGGGTTCGTGATTTTCTCTGGCTGAGTGTATTGAGCCTGATTTACGGTGGTATTTTTCTGAATTTCGTTTTTCGAACTCTATACGGCCTGCTGGAATATATCAGTACATTTTTGAATAACTTCCTAAATGGGGCCTTTACCACCGCGTTCTTTGTCGGCTTTTTGCTCCTTTGGTATTTTTCTCTCCTGGTTTTCGTGCCTTTTTACGTGGGCTGGTATTTCTGGAGTGAAAAAATTTCACCGGTTTTTCATCAAGGGTTGTTAACAGATAGGGTATTTGTAAGTAGGGTGCTCAATTCATTCTTGAATTTAGCCAATTTTTCTATTGCATTGTCCCTATCGATTTCTTTGGCGATGTTTACAGTGATGTTCCCTGCTTTTTCAGCACTATTCGTCATGATTAACAGTGTGGTCGTCGGGTATACCTGGTTAATTTTGTTGATCGTGACCTTGATCTTTACCTTCACCCCTTTCCATTCCTTATTCCCACGCCTGAAGGAGCGAACTTACGTATTAAGGCCTTTTGCACGGGCGGTGGTTTTGTTAGGGATCCTCCTGTTTTCCTGGTGGCTGATGCATATCGTCGCCATGGCGCATATCGATATGTTTAATCAATATGTGTCACTCAACCATTTGACTTTTGTCATGACGACGGCATCTCATCCGCCAAACCTGATCGACTTCGGGTTTTATGTTTTTTCGCTCCTGGTACACGGAGGCTTTGCGGAAATTCAGCCGTACGATCCTTTTGGGAGAATATATGTGGCCTTTGTTGCCTTGACCAGCGTATTGTTACTGGTCGTCTTTTTGCGGACGGCATTTTCGCGACGATAAGCAAACTTCAGGCCACACTTTTCAGGTAGATGCATTTTGGCCCGGGTCAAATAACCTAATGGGAGTGTTGAAAAGACGCTCTTCAACGACCAATTTGGGGTATATATGGTGGGGCGGCTTCGCCGCCCCACCATATATACCCCAAATTTTTAAATGACAGGGTGTTTTTCAACACCCTCCTAATCATCGATTTCATGCAAAGCCGGCCGGCGCAGGCGAACCTGGCGCAGGTTCATCACAACGACCCCAGAGACGATCAACAGGCCGCCCAGGATCTCCTGCCAGTAAAGCTGCTCGCCCAAGAACACGGCGCCCAGGACCACCCCGACCAGTGGGGTGACATAGGTCACTGTACTGGCCCGGGTAGGGCCGATGGAATGAATCAAAGAGAAATATAAAATGTAAGCCAGGCAAGAGCCTAAAAGCCCGAGCCAGAGCAAGGCCAGCCAGGTCAGGGGCAGGTGAGGCAGCCGGATGGGACGATCGATCCCAATGGTTGCGGCCCAAACCATCAGCGAGGCCAGCAAGAGCTGCAAGAAGGCCTGAAGTTCAACCGGCAGCCCTTTGGCTTTCAGGCGGGTATACACGCCGCCGAAGGCATAGGATAATGTCGCCAGCAGCATCGCAGCCTGGGCGAGAATGTTACCGGTGACTCCCCGGAAAATCTCCGGGAGGAACAGGATCACCACTCCGCTAAATCCTACCAGCAGGCCAATCCCTTTGGCCGCCGACCAGCGATCGTCGCTCAGTAGAAGCGGCGCCAGGATCATGGCGAAAAGCGGAACTGTGCTGTTGAGGATCGAGGCCAGCCCGGAAGCGATATACTGCTCGGACCAGGAGATCAATACGAAAGGCAGGGCCACATTAAACAAACCAATGACGGCAAAGATCCTCAACCAGGGCAGGTCGGCCCGGTTTAACCGGATGGAACGGCCGGCCAGCAAGATCACCAGCAGCCCGGCTGCGCCGAAAAAGGTACGGAAACCCACCAGGACAAAGGGGCTGACTTCCTGAACGGCTATTTTAATCCACAGGAAGGAAGTGCCCCAGATCAAACTTAAACCCACAAAGCGAATCCAGTCTTTCGAGGTCATGGCTGTTATTCTCCTTTGGGACTTATGATACCGTTTCGAATGGGAAAAGACGTCTTGAAATCTTGCGGACTAATTGGAGGGAAGAGAAGAGAGATTAGAGAGTAGAGAGTAGTAAATTAGTCAATAAGTTACTAAGGCAATAAGGCAACGAGGGAAGGAGGGAGGGGATAAGCATTTCCGAGTATCTGGTCAATGGATTGCTCCATCCATTGACCACCCAGGAGATAATTGCCCTGGTGACCCACCACCGGTGCCTTGCCCTCATCATCTGGTCGACTTATTACCCTGGTGTCTCACCGCCTCAGTGCCTTATTGCCTCGTTGCCTTATCGACTTATTGACAACTAACCTCTAATCTCTATTCTCTTTTCTCTCTTCTCTCCACTAACCGGCAGAATGAGCACAGGCCGCCGGAGGAAGTGAGCTGGCCGCATTGGGGGCAGGGGTGTAGATCGAGGGCAGCCGAATCGGTGCCGGCGGCCTGGATCGCCCCGGCATCTTTGGCGTTCAGGTAACCGATCAGGAAACGCAGCTTGGTGCCCGGCTGGGATTCTTCGAGCTGGTTGAGCATGTCTTTATACAGGTATTGCTTGCTGCCTTCGGCGTGCGGGCATTCCTCTTCGATATAATGGATCCCACGGACAAGTGAATAGGCCGCGGTTTCGCGTTCGGCAAAGCGGATGAAAGGTTTCACCTTACGGGGAAAACCGTTGCCTTCCGGCAGCACCGGCGACTGGCGGCCAAGCTGGCGCAGGTCCCAGCTCAAAGTGTTGCCAAACAGGAACGAGACTTCGTCGTCCAGGTTATGGGCAGTGGCCAGTACGGCGAAGCCCAGGTCAGCGGCGGCCTGGTTCATGATGTGGCGCTTGACCAGGCCACACACCGCACAGGGCTTTTGGCGTCCGCGGCTGGTGCTGAAGGCCAGGCCGGGCACGCTGGCGCCATAACTTTCGCGTACGTTGACCACGTGCAAAACCAGGTTGCGCTCGTCCGCGAACTGGCGGGCCAGTTGCTCGGAGCGGTTGGAATAATCGTCCTCGCCGGAAATACCCAGGTTGATGTACATCCCTTCGGTGCTATAGCCGGTCTGCCAGAGCACGTCCCACAGGGCCAGCGAATCCTTACCGCCCGATACGGCCACCAATACCCGCTCTTGCGGGCTGAACATATGATATTTATCGATAAAGCGCAGCGTCTGTTCGATAAACCAGGCGATGTAATGGTCTTTACACAGCGCCAGGCGGTGCTGGCGCATGCGGATCACCGCCCGCTGCTCACACTTGTGGCATTTCATCGAGGTCATGGTCAGCCTCCCGAGATGACCGAGACAATTTTAACCACGTCGCCGTTGCGCAGGACGTCGTTTTCGTTCAATAATTCCCCGTCTTTGACCACGAAATAAGCCTCAAGAGACAGCCCCAGCTCTTTCAAAGCTTCTTTTACCCGGATGGTGCCTTCCAGCTCGTATTCCTGTTTACGAAGCATAAATTTTACCGGCATATCGTCTCCAAGGGAATCCTATTTTATCATAGGCGGCAGGATGGAGGCGCGATTGGGACGAGGAGGGAGGATTACGTTACGTTAATCTTTTGCGATATGTCGAAATGAATTGGGTTCGTGCTTTTGGTATGAACCGGCGTCTGTTCCGATTAATTGAGATGCGGAATTGAAGCGCAGGCATCAAGCAGTATTCGTTGAACAGATAAAGAATTGCTATGGCTTTCCTGGTACCAGCGGCGAGCGGTACTAAACGCTTTAATATTATCCGTTCAGCCGGGATTGCAGGCAGAGAAGCAGGCTGCGCAGGTCCCCGCCGGGCTGAGCGGCGGTGATGGCCAGGAGGGGCTGGGAAATGCCTTGGGGCAGGTCGCTGATGGCGATTGTTTTGACGGTTTGGTCGACCCAATGGGAGGGCAAAAAGCCAATCCCGCCGGGTGCGGCAGCAACCAATTCGCGCATTTCCTGCGGGCCGGGGGCTAAAAGGATTTCGGGGTCCAGGCGGTTGTTTTGCAGGATGTTCTGTTCGATCAGGGCCTGGGCAGCCGAATCCTGCGGGTATATCCAGGCCTGGATGGCCCCCAGGGTCGAACCCGGCGCGATGGTGGCCCAATCGACCGTTTTGCTGCCCAGGATGGAAACCAGATCGCCGGTCTGGATCGAATCCAGCGGATTGGCTGGGTTGACGATCACTTGCAGGGTTTCATTGCCTAGTTCGAAGGTCTGGCTGCCCTGGCCTTGCTCGGATCCCCAGAGCAGCAGCAAGTCGGATGAGCCCGGGTCGGTTTGCCCGGCCGGCAGGGGATTCACCTCCAGGTGCAGGTCGGGGATTGAACCGGCGCAGGAATTCAGATCGGCCGCCATCCAATTTAGCTCCGGGCTGAGGCCCACTGCCAGCACCTGCAAATCCGCACTGGGCTGGGGCTCTATTTTTACCGATGAACAGGCGGCCAGCAGAAACGTTGTGGCCAGGGCCAGCAGCGCTTCCGCCGGAACAAAGTGTCGCTTTCTAGCCATGCGCCAATAAAATGGTGATCACCCCCGCCAATGTGCAGTAAACAGCAAAGACGTACAAGGGCCGGTGGGTGAGAAAACGCAGCAGCCAGCGGATGGACAGGTAACCGACGATCGCCGCGGCGATGAAACCGACCGCCACAATTGGCAAGAATGAGCTCAGGCCGGGCGTTTTAAATGTGTCGAACAAGCTCAGGCCACCGGCGGCGAGCATAATCGGAATGGACATCAAAAAAGCAAAGCGCGCGGACAATTCGCGATCCAGGTTGCGGGTCATGCCGCCGGCGATGGTAGAGCCGGACCGGGAGACCCCCGGAAAAATGGAAATCACCTGGGCAAAGCCAATCCACAAGGCATCTTTCCAGTTGAGATCGCGCAGGCTGCGGGTGCGTTTGCCAATGATCTCGGCCAGAACCAGCAAGGCTGCCGTCAGAAGCAAGAAGAACCCGGTCATGAGCGGGCTGGTAAAAGCCGCCTCGACGCTTTTTTGAAGCAGAAAACCCAGGGCGCCGGCCGGGATGGTGGCCAGGATCAGCAGCCAGCCCAGGCGGGATTCGCTGGTTTCAAAGGGTTTGAGGTGGATAATCCCCTGCACGAAGGCCACGATGATTTCAACCAGGTCATGCCAAAAATAGATGATGACCGCCAGCAAGGTACCCATTTGGACCAGAACATTGAAGACGAAACTCTGATCTTCAGGAAAATGCCATCCCAGCAAGAAAGGTACGATTACCAGGTGGGCTGAACTGGAAATAGGCAGGAATTCGGTCAATCCCTGGACAATACCGAGGACGATAGCCTGTAAGATGTTCATTGGTCACTTATCCGATTGGAGTTTCTAGATTGGCAGTATAACTCAGAGCGAAATCTTCAAACCGTCCGTTTTGGATGGCCTGGCGAGCTTCGCGGACAAGGTTGAGCAAAGTCGTGATGTTGTGGATGGAAAGCAGCGTGGATGCCAGCATCTCACGGGCGACGATCAAATGGCGGATGTACGCACGCGAGAAATGTTGGCAGGTGTAGCAGTTGCATTGCTCGTCGATGGGACGCGGGTCGTGGGCGTTGACCGCGTTGAGCATATTGATCCGCCCGCTGCGAGTCATGGCCGCCTGGTGGCGGGCCAGCCGGGTGGGCAGTACGCAGTCGAAAATGTCGATCCCACGGCGGATGCCTTCGATCAAATCGATCGGAGTGCCTACCCCCATGAGATAGCGGGGTTTGTCTGCCGGGAGGATGTTGTTGACCAGCGTAATCATATCGTTCATTTCTGCTTTGGTTTCCCCCACTGAAAGCCCGCCAATGGCATGGCCTGGAAAATCCAGCGAGGAAATGAATTTGGCCGACTGCTCGCGCAGGTCCGGGAAAACGCCGCCCTGGACGATACCGAACAGAGCCTGGTCGCCGCGTTTTTGAGCCTGGCGGCAGCGCTCGGCCCAGGCATGGGTGCGGGTTAACGCCCTTTCATTATATTCGCGATCGTAAGGCGGGGCACATTCATCGAAAGACATGATGATGTCGGCGCCGAGCTTCTCTTCGATTGCGATAGCCTTCTCCGGGGTAAAACGGTGGGAGGAGCCGTCGATGTGGCTCTTGAAGGTGGCCCCGTCCGCATCGATTTTGCGGATCTCGGAAAGCGAGAAGACCTGGAAACCACCCGAATCGGTCAGCATGGGGTGCGGCCACTGCATAAACTCGTGCACCCCGCCCATTTCCGCCACCAGGTCGGCGCCTGGGCGGAGGTAGAGATGATAAGTATTGGCCAATACCAGGTTCGCCCCAATTTCTTCGAGCTGAGCGGGGGTCAATGATTTGACCGTGGCCTGGGTCCCAACCGGGGCAAAGATAGGTGTTTGAATGTCGCCATGCGGGGTATGGAAAACCCCTGCGCGGGCATTCCCGTCGCTGGCGATGAGTTCATATTTGAATTGGAAAGCCATGAATGGGATTATAGCCGATATGAGAAAAAATGGGATTACCGGGTATCCTCTCTTTCCAATTCTCCGACAAGCCTTTATACTTACCGCCATGGATACCAACGGCTACTCAACCTGGCTGGAGATAGACCTGGGGGCACTGGCCAACAACTACAAAGAGCTTACTCGTATATGTCAAACGCCTGTTATGGCGGTTATCAAGGCCAACGCGTACGGGCACGGACTGGAGAAAATCGCCCAGGAAGTCAAGAAAGCCGGCGGCGATTGGTTGGGAGTGGCTCGCTTTGAGGAGGGGGCTATGCTGCGGGCAGCCTGGATCGAGACCGACGCCCTGGTGCTGGGGTATACCTCCCCGGACCAGTCCCCGCTGGCGGCCAAGGATAACCTCAGCCTGACGGTGTACGATGCCGAAACGGTCAACGAATATTCCCGCCGGGTGGAAGCCCAGGGATTGACCTTGAAAGTCCACGTCAAAGTGGATAGTGGCATGAACCGCATTGGTATCCGCCCCGAAGAGACGGTTGAGTTTTTGCGCTGGCTTAAGACGCTGCCGGGTATCGAAGTGGAAGGGATTTTCACTCATTTCGCTCGCGCCGATGAGCCGGGCCAAAATACGACGGCCGGACAGATCAAGATCTTCGATGACGTATTAAGCGCGGTCGATTCGGCCGGTCTGCGGCCCAGTTGGGTCCACGCCAGCAATTCGGCCGGTGCATTGAATTTCCCTCAGGCGCGTTACGACATGGTCCGTTGTGGAATTGCCCTGTACGGTCTGCAACCTTCCGCAGAGACGCACCTGCCAGAATCCTTCCGGCCGGTATTGGCCTGGAAAACCCGCCTTATCTTAACCAAAAAAGTTTCGCCCGGAGCGGGCATCAGTTATGGACACCGCTATTTCACCTCGAAGAACGAGTTGATCGGCACGATCCCGGTAGGTTACGCCGATGGTTTCCGGCGTGTCCCGGGCAATGTGGTGCTGGTGCGAGGTATCGCCGTGCCGGTGGTTGGGACGATTTGTATGGACCAGACCATGGTGCAACTGGATGCCGTGCCGGATGCCCACATTGGCGACGAGGTGGTCATCATCGGCCAGCAAGGTTCGGCTATTCGCAGCGCCGATCAATTGGCTGAGCATTGGGGTACAATCAATTATGAGGTAATTTGCGGGCTTTCGAGCCGGCTTCCCAGACTTTATTTCTAGATCGGGGCAATGAATGCTTGAACCACTTCAAAAACGTTGGGTCGTGGCCCCTAAAATTACAATTGAAGCAGATGAACAATTAGGCGCATATCCTCCTTTTTTACGCCAGATCCTATTTAACCGGGGGATTGTGGATGAATTCAACGCCAGGCGTTTTCTGGAAGGGCAGGGGGAACCTTACGATCCGTTTTTACTGACCGGGATGCAGGCCGCCGTCGAGCGGTTATTGTGGGCCGTTGACCACGAAGAGGCGATCGCGGTGTATGGCGATTACGATGTGGATGGGATCACCGCCACAGCGTTGATGGTAGAGGTACTGCAAGCCTTCGGCGCTGAAGCGGAGGCCTATATTCCCAACCGTTTCGATGAAGGGTATGGCCTGAATAATTCGGCGTTGGATGCCCTCGCGGGCAAAGGCATTCGGGTGGTGCTGACGGTAGACTGTGGCATCCGCTCGCTGCAGGAGGCCGAACACGCCGATGCGCTGGGCCTTGATTTGATCATCAGCGACCACCATCATCCCCAGCAGGCTTTGCCAATGGCCTGGACGGTGATTTGTCCCAAGCAGGCCGGGGACGTTTACCCGGATAAAAACCTGGCCGGGGTAGGCGTTGCCTATAAGATTGCCGAAGCGCTTTTCAAAACCCGGCCGATTTCGGGACGGTCTCCCAAAGAGTGGCTGGACCTGGTCGCCCTGGGGACCGTGGCGGATGTGGTGCCGCTCTCCGGGGAGAACCGCATCCTTGTGCGTGCCGGCCTGAACCTGATCCACCTGGGTCAGCGGGCGGGTATTCTTTCGTTGGCGCACGCGGCCGGGCTAAGCCTGACCTCGCTGACGGCCTCGGATGTGAGTTTTATGCTGGCGCCGCGGTTGAACGCGGCCGGCCGGCTGGAATCAGCCTTGCAGGCATACCAATTGCTGGCGGCCAGGGATCTCAGAGATTCGGGTTTGTTGGCCCAACGACTGGACGATCAGAACCGCGAACGCCAGCGTCTGACCCTGGAGATGCAGTCCGCAGCGGAATTGCAAATCGAGCAGAGCGGGCAGAGCGACATGCTATTCGCCTTTGACCCGAACTTTTAACCCTGGGGTGGTGGGCCTGGTGGCGGCCAAGCTCGCCGAAAACCATTACCGGCCGGCCGTGGTGGGCACGCAGATGGATGGGTATACCCGCGCTTCGTGCCGCAGCATCCCGGAGTTCCACATTACCCAGGCCCTGGACGAATGCGCCGACCTGATGGAACGTCACGGTGGGCATGCTATGGCGGCCGGATTTACCGTTCAGACCGGCCGGTTGGAAGAGTTGATGGCCCGCTTGAACGCCATTGCCCGGCGCGAATTCGCTGAAAAAGACTTGTGCCCGCGTATCCACGCCGACCTGGAACTGCCCTTGAAAGACCTGCACCCGGTTTTCTTGCACTGGCTGTATCAGTTGCAGCCGACCGGAACAGATAACCCGGACGTGGCCTTCATCTCGCATGGGGTGCGGGTGATTAAGGCTCGCAAAGTGGGTGCCGAGGGCAAGCATTTAAAGCTGACCGTCACCGATGGGCGCATCACTTACGACGCGATTGCCTTTCGCCTGGGCTATTGGGCCGACCAGCTCAGCGGCCCGGTCGACCTGTTGTACCATTTCGAGAAGAACGTGTATAACGGCCGCGAATCGCTGCAATTGAACGTGCGGGATATCAAGCCGGCGGAATTATAAGGAATGGAGGTGTTATTTGGGCAGCTTCGCAGCTCGAATAACACCTCCATAGAATTAATGCGTTAATCGACGAAGCGATACTTAAACAAAGCCCACATGGCTTTGAATGCATCGCTCATTTTGATCTTTTTGCCTTCGGAATAATCGCGCGGATTAAAGGCGATCGGTACTTCGTAAATGCGGATCTTCCGCTTGAGGATCTTGGCGGTAAATTCCGGTTCGAATTCGAACCCGTGGGCATGCAGTGGGATATCCTTGACCAACTGGCAGCGAAAAACTTTGTAGCCGGTTTCCATATCCGAGAGGATATTGTTGTAGAGGATATTGGTGACCCCGGTCAGGATTTTGTTGGCGATCATGTTCCAGAAAAGGATCGGCCGGCGCCCGGCCCCCAGGAAACGCGATCCATAGACCACATCGGCGATGCCATCCTGAATGGGCAGGAGCAAATTGGGATATTCGCGGGGGTTGTATTCCAGATCGGCATCCTGGATGATGGCGATTTCTTTGCTGGCATTCTGGATGCCCGTGCGTACGGCTGCGCCTTTGCCGGCGTTCTTCTCGTGGAAGATGACCCGGATTTCCCCCTGGCTTTCCAATTCTTTTAATACTTCTCGGGTACCATCTGTAGAACCATCATCAACGACCAAAATCTCCTGGACCAGGCCAGTATTCTTGACTCGCTTGATGATTTCGCGGATGGTCTTGAGTTCGTTGTAAACCGGAATGATGACTGAAATTTCCATGGACGGCATTATAAGGTAGGAATTCTTATCTTACAAGGAAGTTGGATATAAAAAACTTCAAAAAAGATATTTTTGCGGGGGCGAAGACTTCGTAAAGATGACTATTTCGGATTTCTGTTCATCCATTTTGCCAAAAGAAGCGGTATTTGCGATCCCCTTCATCTACAAGTCAGCCGTGCTATAATTTGGAGATGAGCTTTGCTGGACAAGAATGTCTCATATTCTTTTTCGATCGTTATTTTTCCTTAATGTTATGATGCTTGTATATTTCAGGGAGGAGACCAATGAGTAATCCCATTCGGTCTGCAACGATGACTCCATCCCACCCGACGAGTGCGCCGTTTTCACCGCCACCTGTTTCCAGCGTGGAGGATACGGGCCTGTCACCGTTGTGGCTGCAGGATTTGGTTCTGAAAATTCTTTATTTTCAAGGGTACATGAGTGGTTTCAAGCTGGCCGAGGAGATCGCGCTACCTTTTACCAGCGTTCTGGACCAGATTTTGGAAGCGCTCAAGCGTGAAAAAATGATCGAGGTGCGCTCTTCGCAGATGGGACTGGGCGAAGGGGCTTACGTTTATGCCATCACAGGCGCCGGCATTGCTCACGCCCGTGAAGCGCTGGACCGCAGCCAGTACGCCGGGCCGGCTCCAGTGCCTTTGAACGCCTACAACGATGCGATCCGGCGCCAATCCCGCGGCCGCCTGCAGGTAACCAGCCGGGTGATGCGCCAGGTGCTTTCGCATGTGGTCCTTTCGGAACGGGCGTACCAGCAGCTTGGCCCGGCTGTGAACTCGGGTACATCCATCTTTCTTTACGGCCCACCTGGAAATGGCAAGACTACTGTGGCCCGCGCCGTCGGGAACCTGATCCAGGCCCAAAAAATGTTTATCCCTTACGCCATTTACGTGGATGGCCAGGTGATCAAGTTGTACGATTCGGTCAATCACCAGTTGGCCGACGAGGAAGATGCCACCGCCGTGGGCACCGGATCGCTGCGCACCGGCACCCGCCGCGACCCGCGCTGGGTACAGATCCGCCGGCCGTTTATCGTCACCGGTGGTGAGTTGACTATGGCCGGCCTGGACCTGGTTTTCGATGACACCTCCAAATATTACGAGGCGCCTTTTCAAGTCAAAGCCAACGGTGGTATTTTGCTGATCGACGACTTTGGCCGCCAGCAAGTGCGCCCGCGTGACCTGTTGAACCGCTGGATCGTGCCGCTGGAAAATCGCATCGATTACATGTCGTTGCATACCGGGCGCAAATTCGAGATCCCTTTCGATGTGCTGGTTATTTTTTCGACCAACCTGCCGCCAAAAGATCTGGTGGATGAAGCCTTCCTGCGACGCTTACGCCACAAGCTGGAAATTGGCGATCCTTCCTACGAAGACTATCGCGAGATCTTTAAACGGGTAGCCATCCAAAAAGGCGTCACGTACAGCGATCAAGGGCTGGCGTACCTGCTCCAAGAACATTATATTAAAAAGAACCGCAAGCTGCGCGCGTCTCACCCGCGGGATCTTTGCGACCAGATCCTGGATATTTCTCATTACCTGGGCATGGAACCTGAAATGACCCGAGAATTGATCGACCGCGCAGCCGAATCCTATTTTGTAGAGTTGTGATAATGCTTGAATCCCTGCATCGCCCTGTCATCTTTGCACACCGGGGAGCTTCTGCCTTTGCTCCTGAGAACACTTTATCTTCATTCAAACTGGCCGTCGAAATTGGGGCAGATGCCATTGAACTGGACGCCAAAATGTCCGCGGATGGCCACGTTATGGTCATTCATGACCAGAGTGTCGACCGGACCACGGATGGGACCGGGAAGGTCAACCAGCTCAAGCTGGATTATTTACAGCACCTGGACGCAGGCTGCAAATTCGATGGAAAATTTTCTCGTGAGCCGATTCCAACTTTGGACCAGGTATTTGTCGAGGTCGGCGGGAAGATTTTTATCAATGTAGAACTGACCAATTATGCCTCCGCGGGTGATGAATTAGTCCCCAAGGTAGCCGAGCTGGTAAAAAAGCACAATTTACAAGACGGAGTGATGTTTTCGTCGTTCAATCCGCTCAATTTGGTCAAAGTTCGCCGGCTTTTACCGGCCTGCCCGGCCGCGATCTTGTGCCTGGATGGTCCCCGCGGCCGAATGACCCGTTCCTTTGTCGGGCGCTGGTTTTCGCCCCACATCGTTCACCCTTACCTGGAAGACACCAGTGCAGAATATGTACAAGATCAGCACCGGATTGGCCGCCGGGTCCACGTCTGGACGGTCAACCGGCCCGAGGATCTACGAAAACTGTTCAGCATGGGCGTGGATGGGGTCTTCACCGATGATCCGCAAACGGCCATGAAGATCCGTGCCGAAATGGGATGATTTTTGGTTGGCCCGCTCGATTTTCCGGGTAAACTGGAAATGGCCGGATGCCACAGCTTTGGATTCTGAAAAAAAAAGCAGGTAAGCATTTTTCGAGGAGAATGTAAAGGAGTTAGCTCAGGCATTGGTATGAGAAAATTGTCGCTGGTTGTCCTTATTCCGCTCATTTTGTCGCTGATTGTGGGTTCCACCCGTCAGGTGGATGCGGCTGCCGCTGCCCAGGCCAATGACCCGGCTTCGCAAGCGCGGGCGCTGATGGCGACGATGACTCCGGAAGAAAAGGTAGGCCAGCTCTTTCTGGTCTCCTTCACCGGGACCGACGCCACCATGAACTCGGATATTTATAATTTGATCGTCAATTATCATGTGGGCGGGGTGGTCCTGCGGGCCGACAACGACAATTTCACCGGGCCGACCGATACGGTCTCGAAAGCGGCCGAGCTGATCCGGGCCCTGCAAACCATCGCCTGGGACGCCTCGCAACGCGCGGGCACATCGGACACACCCCCGGCCTACGTGCCTCTGTTCGTCGGTATTTCGCAAGAAGGCGATTCGGCCCCCAACGACCAGATTCTCAACGGGATGACCGAGCTGCCCAGTGAGATGTCCATTGGAGCAACCTGGGACCCGAGCCAGGCCGAATCGGTCGGCAAGGTTATGGGCGAGGAGCTGCACGACATGGGCTTCAACCTGTTCCTGGGACCGTCATTGGACGTGCTGGATGTGGTCAATACCACAGGCGATGACCTGGGCGTGCAGACCTTCGGTGGCGACCCTTATTGGGTTGGGGTTATGGGCAAAGCCTATATCAAGGGCTTGCACGAGGGCAGCCAGGACCAGATTGCCGTGATCGCCAAGAATTTCCCTGGACGAGGCAGTTCCGACCGCCCGCCGGAAGAGGAAGTGGCCACAGTACGCAAATCGCTGGATGCCTTGAAGCAGATCGAACTGGCACCTTTCTTCGCCGCCATGGCGGATACCAGCGACCCGGTCACCCGCCTGGATGGGGTGCTGGTCTCGCACATTCGCTATCAGGGCTTGCAAGAGAACATCCGCGAAATTACCCCTCCCATCAGTCTGGACGCGGATGCGATGAAGCTGGTGCTTAACCTGGAGCCGGCTGCGCAATGGTACCAGTCGGGCGGGGTCATCGTCAGCGACAGCCTGGGCAGCAACGCGGTCCGCAAGTTCTACGACCCCACCATGAAGACCTTCGATGCGCGCACGATTGCCCGCAACGCCTTCAACGCCGGCAACGACCTGCTCTATTTGAATAATTTCGTCGATCCAACCGATGCGGACAGTTACACTACTATTTCGCATACGCTGGAATCGTTTGCCCAGAAATACCGTGAAGACCCGGCTTTTGCCCAGCGGGTGGATCAGTCGGTGCTCAAGCTGCTGACCTTGAAATACCGCATGTACGGCAACTTCCGCATCGATCAGGTGCTGCCGGGCACCAGCCTGCTTAACCAGGTGGGCACGTCCCAGTCGGCGATGTTCGGCGTGGCCCAGGAAGCGGTCACGCTGATCAACCCTGACGCGACCGACCTGGATGTTGTATTACCCCAGCCGCCCGAGGCGCGCGACCATATCATCTTTTTCACCGATGTTGTCAGCGGCACCCAATGTAGTACCTGCCAACCCCAGGACGTATTGGCGGTCGATTCGCTCAAGAATGCCATTATGCGTTTGTATGGACCGGCCGCAGGAGGTACGGTCAACGAGGGCTACCTCTCGACGTACACCTTCCAGGACCTGGATACCTATCTGAATGGTCCCGATGGTGTACCGACCCTGGGAATAAATTTGAACGAAGCCGGTTGGGTGGTGTTCGCGCTCTCGAGTGTCAACCAGAACGATCCTAATTCGACGGCATTAAAACGCGTACTTTCCGACCGGGCCGACCTGCTGCGCAATAAAAAAGTAATCGTGTTCTCATTCGGCGCGCCTTACTACCTGGACGCCACCGACATATCCAAAGTCACAGCTTATTATGGGCTGTTCAGCAAGACCAGCCCGTTTGTGGATATGGCCGCGCGGGTGCTCTACCAGGAGATTACCCCTAACGGCGCCTCGCCGGTGTCGATCCCCGGGGTAGGGTACGACATCATCGATATCACTTCACCGGATCCGAACCAGGTAATCCCCTTGATCCTGAATTTACCCCTGGTGCAGCAGACGCCTACCGCGACCTCGCTGACCGCAACCCCGGAAGTCACCGCAACGCCCGCATTTACCATAGGTGATACGATTGCGTTCCACACCGGGGTGATCCTGGACCACAACGGCCACCCGGTGCCGGATGGGACTGTGGTTAACTTTTTGATCACCAACGTCAGCGAAGGTGGTAATCCGCAGCAAATCGATACGGTCACCACCGATGGGGTCGCTTCGGCTTCTTACAAGATCACCTCGGTGGCCAACCTGGAAATCACGGTCGTCAGCGAACCGGCCACGATCTCCCAAAAGATCACCTTGAATAATGGCGGTGCGCTGATATCGACCTTCATCCCCACCCTGGAACCAACCGAAACGCCTGAACCAACGGCCACGCAACTGCCTTCTCCAACCCCAACCGCAACCCTGGTAGTAGCTGAGCCGTTCGTGCCTAAAGTGAGCGATTGGTTCCTGGCGACGATACTGGTCTGGGTAGCCGCGGCTGCGATTTTCTTCGTCGGGCAGCGGATGATTTCGCTGCGCTGGGGGGTGCGCTGGGGCCTGATGGCCGCGACCGGCGGGATGCTGGCCTATATCTACCTCAACATCGGCTGGATCATTCCAATCAACCGTTTCCTGGATGGGGGCACCAAAGGAGTTATGGTGGCCACATTGACCGGGACGCTGGTCGGGTGGTTGATAGGCTGGTTGTGGCAGATGCGCTTGAAACAAAAGCCCGCGATGGGCAAAAGGCTCAATGGATCAAAGTCAGGATTAAACTGATCAGCATCAACCCGAAGGTGATTGCGACCAGGGATCTTTCCAGCGGAAAACTCAAGAAATGCCAGGGTGAGCTGACATCGGAAACGACGCGGGGTATCGTGATCCGATCGCCCAACAGGGCATCGCGAAAATCCTTTACCGTATCCGGCCGCTCGGATGGATGGAGCCCCATGGCCCAAAATACCGCCCGTTCGGTGCGCGAACTGATATCCGGGTTGATTTGACGTGGAGGAATGAACTGCTGCGGGTTCAAGAATCGTTCCCGTGCGTCCGGGGGCGATTCGTTGGTCAGCAGATGGTACAGCGTGGCCCCAAAGGCATATATATCGCTGCGTACGTCGGTGTGGCCGCTGTCGCCACCATATTGCTCCAGGGGCGTGTATAACGCCGTTCCCTGGCCTTGCAGGACGGTTATGGTGACTTCACCGGGTGCGAGGAGCTTGACCAATCCAAAGTCGACCAGTTTCAGCACCCCGGCCGGGGTGACTTTCAAATTGCTTGGCTTGATATCGCGGTGCAGGATCGGTGGATCCTGGCTGTGTAAATAAGACAGCGCGCTGGCCAGTTGATCGGCCCAGTTGAGCACCTGCGCTTCCGGCAAGAAACGGTTGGCCGAACGCGCCTCGACCATTAAGGTGCGCAGGTCGTGGCCAGGAACGAAATCCATCACCAGGTAATCACGGGTGCTGATCGAGAAAAAGTCAGAAACTTTGGGCAGATTGGGATGGTCCAGGCGTGCTAGAACGGTAGCCTCGCGGAAAAATTGATCGCGGGCTTCCTGGACGATCTCGGGGGGGAGAGAGCGGTCATGTTCGACTTCTTTGAGCGCACATTGACGGCCTTCCAGGCGGAGATCATCAGCAAGGTAGATGCTTCCCATCCCACCTTGCCCAATGATGCGGGCGACCTTATAGCGGCCGCGCAGCACTTCCCCTGACTTTAAGGGTAACGGCATGACCTGTTCCTGGCGTAAGATTCCTTGAAGTATTCTGGCTTTATTTCGGCGTATTACCAGAAAGAAAGGGCTTGCAACAACACAAATTTCTGAATCTTTGATATATTATACCGTACAGGTATGTTTTAACGACCTGTAACTGATCAGCCTGATGAGAATGAATCTCGAATTTGGTAGGGTGGCGGGGGCGATAATTCCGGAACATGCCAAATTCGAGAACTTATTTCACCAACCTGAGTGGTTACAATGACCTTGAAAATCCCGGAGGAACTGCTACATGGATCATTCAAACGAAGATTTGCCTATTTTGATTGGCCAGAGTGGTCCTTTGAATGGCGAACGTTGGGTGATCGTAAAAGACACGGTTATCGGCCGGGACGAATCCTGTGATGTCATTATCCCGGATCGCCAGGTGTCACGTTATCATGCGCGCTTGTCCGCGCAGGATGAAAACCTGGTCTTGGAAGACCTTTCCAGTAAAAACGGCACCTACCTCAACGGTGTGCCGGTCACGGAACCGATGCGGCTGCAGGATGGCGACACCATCCAAATTGCCATGGTCCAAAATTTTGTTTATTTGAGCTCGGATGCGACCGTCCCGTTAGGGTCTGGAAGACCGGGCTTTTTCGAGCCAGAAAACGAGGAGCGGCCTGCACTCCGTCTTTACCTGGATAAACTTTCCCGGCGAGTATGGATCGATGAGCGCGAGCTTTTACCACCGCTCTCGGTGCCGCAGTTTCGTTTGTTGGAAGCCCTGTTCAATGCCGAAGGCAAGGTGGTTTCGCGGCAAGATCTGGTAGTTTCGGTGTGGAGCGATGATGCCGCCGTGGGTGTTTCGGAGCAGGCGCTGGATGCGCTGATCCGGCGGCTGCGGGACCGGATTGCAGTCCTCGATCCAAATCACAGCTTCCTGGTCACCGTGCGTGGCTACGGACTGAGGCTGGATAATCCTTCCAGAAAATAAACCGAGCCATCGTAGAGGAGCAGCAATGAACCATTCTCGCCAGTTTGCGGTTGTCGTCGGCGTAATCCTGTTCGGCCTGGTGATGAATAGCTGTTCGGGCAGCCCGGTCGCGGCCCATCAAGGCGCCGCCACCGCGACCCTGGTTTCTCCTTATCCGGCCGCGAGCCAATCTACAGAGACGAACCCCGTCCAAACCGATCCGAGCGAACCGTTGATCCCCACGATCACACCCGGGCCCACATCGACCTGGCAGTTTACCCCAACCGCACTGCCGACCCATTACCAGCCAAAATGCGATGCGGCAGATTGGCAATCGATGCCGGTGGTCCCCAATTACGTGTCCGCTGAAATGGTCAAGGTGTACCAGGACGGCCTGGCCGCGGGAAACAATCCCCATGCCATCTCGGTGGTGGGGGACTGCCAGAACGTCCCCTCGGTTTTTCTGGGCCATTTCGATAACCTGGATGACTACAGCCTGGGTGAGCAGTACGCTTACCTGCAAGAGACGATCGATTGGTTCAAAGGCTCATTTTCACGCCACAGTCTGGCCGTCAGTGGGGGGTATAATGTGGCCGCGGTGCTTTCCGTACTGCAATCTGACCCTGATCAGTGCCAACCTAAGGAAGACCCGCTGGATTGCGAATTGCGCATCAACAAACCCAGCATCGTGATCGTCAGCATGGAAACATGGTGGTCGAAACAGCCGGCCGATGTGTACGAGAAATACATGCGCCAGATCCTGGACACTGTAATCGCCCATGGAGCCGTGCCGATTATTGCGACCAAAGCCGATAACCTGGAAGGGGATTACAGCATCGACCAGACCATCGCCAACCTGGCCTGCGAATACCAGATTCCGTTGTGGAATTTTTGGGCCGCGGCAAATCCATTACCAAACCACGGCTTGTGGACGGATGGGTTTCACCTTACGGTTGGCCAGGATATGTTCGATGATCCGCAGCAAATGCTCGATGCGCGGCCGGTTCGCAACCTGACCGGGCTTCAATCGCTGGATTTCGTCTGGAAGACACTCAACGCTCAATAATCTTTTCAACAGGAGAAAATCATGTCGGAAACCGTCCAAATGCTCGCAGAGAAAATTGCAGCCGATATCTTGAAACAGCCCGGAAAAGTAATCCAGCCGGACGAACCCCTGATATCGAGCGGCCTGATCGATTCGTTCAGCCTGGTCGATCTGGCTCTGATCGTCGAAGACTTGTTTGGGGTAAGGATCGATGATACAGAATTGAATGCAGATACTTTTGACAGCCTGAATCAACTGGCTGCATTGGTCGAGGAAAGGCGTGGTTGAACCGGCCGACTGGATGTAAAAATGATGCCAGGATGGGCTATCTTAATCTGTAGTAACGGTGTTTTAAAATCGACGGCACAGCCAAATAAGGGCGATTTTCGATCGATTGAACAGCGGAATTTACAAAATAATTACCGCATGACAACCTGTTGTAAACTTTTTTTACATCTATTTTATGCGAATTCGAGCTATTATAAGGACGGCGAATGGTTTTTCGTAAGATTATTCACCTGGACCTGGATGCGTTTTTCTGCTCGGTAGAAGAACTCCATCATCCTGAGTTGCTAGGAAAACCATTCATGGTAGGTGGCAGACCAGAAAATCGCGGGGTGGTCGCATCCTGTTCCTACGCAGCACGAGCCTTTGGGATTTCCTCGGCTATGCCTACCAGCCGGGCCCTACGTCTTTGCCCTCAACTCACCATTGTGTCCGGTCACTTCGCTGCATACTCCGAAGCATCCAGAAGCGTTATGGCGATCCTGGCCAGGTACACCGCTCTAATCGAACAGATATCCATCGACGAAGCCTACCTCGAAGTCAGTGACATCCATCAGCCATTGTTGCAACTGGGCCAATCTCTACAAAGAACCATTCGCCAAGAAACAGGTCTGCCTTGTTCTCTGGGAATAGCCAGCAACAAATTGGTTGCAAAACTGGCGACCGATGCGGGCAAAGCCGCTCATCGCGGCAACGGTCCACCTTTCGCTATCCGCATCGTGCCCCCGGGTGAGGAAGCCCAATTTCTGGCGCCGTTACCGGTAAAAGCCTTATTAGGCGTTGGCCCAAAGACGGCCGAAAAACTGAATAGTTTGGGGATCCATACGATTGGCGATTTGGCTCGCGAACCCGAGGATGCGTTGATCCGCCTGTACGGCAAATATGGCCGTGACCTATCCAGGAGCGCCCATGGAATTGACGACAGCCCGGTTACCACAGAACACCAGACCAAATCCATCAGCCAGGAAGTCACATTTTCCAAAGATATCCATGACCAACAGGCTCTTTACCAAAAGATCCGTGAGTTGAGCGAGCAGGTCGGCTACCGGCTGCGCCAGCACAATATGGTTGGTGCAACCGTCCGGATCAAAGTCCGCTGGCCGGATTTTTCAACTCATACCCGTCAGGTGACCCTGCCGCAGGCAACCAGCCAGGACAGCATCATTTCTACCGCAGCGCTGGAGCTGTTTGCTCAGGCCTGGGACGGGGAGCGCCCTGTCCGCCTGATCGGAGTAGGCGTCAGCGGGTTGGCGGAGGAAACCTTCCAGCCGGCCTTGTGGGAGACCCCGGACGACAAAGAGCGAAAACTTTTACAGGCGATCGATGCACTCAAGGACAAATACGGGAAGAAAATCGTCCAAAAAGGGACGTCGTTAAAAAATGGATCGAGCTAGTACCGGGTAATGAAACCCAGCCCGGAAGCAAGGTAGGACCATGAAACCGTCTGATGACCGCATGATATTGCACTTTCCCCTTATTTCGCCGGTAAGGAATATCTGGGGTGAGGAATCCTGGCGTGAGAAAATAGTTCGTATTGTTTACGATGGGGTGCTGCCGTCGGCTGTGTTGATCCTGCTGACCATGACGGTCAATTTGATGATTGCCCCGGTGCAGGTTTTATTTGGGCCGTCGGGGTTGCTGGTCTATACCCTATTTGCCCTGGCTGTTGGAATATTTTCCCTGGACCGTTCGATTCAATTGAATATGGGTGAGCCGGCACGGATCTGGTTCGGCTCAGTTTCCGGCTTGTTGATCTGGTTCGTGATGGAATTGGTGCTGCATATCGATCGCATCAGCCTTTCATCGGATATGTTCTTTATCCTGCTGCTGATGACTTCGTTGATTTTGATCACCATTTGGAAACCGGTGTTGCCGGTTGGCCTGAAGTTTTTTGCCCTCGGCTTCCTGATGAATTGGGCGATCCATTTTCTGCTGGCATACCAGTTGAAAATGGCTAACCAGTTCCGTATTTTCGATAATTTCTATCAGGCCTGCGGGTTTATAGCCATTGGCGGAGCGGTATTCTTTGTTGGCTTAATGCTAAAGGCCGGAACGCGAGTGTTCCGGATGTGGGCAGCCCTGGGGGTCTGGATCAGCATTCTGATGGTTTTGATAGTCTTCTTCCGCATGCCGGTCTAGGGTCATCCTTTACATTGGGTTTTCGATGGTGGCCGGCTGAGATCTTTGGGGGTTGGGCTGGCCAAGCAGTTCGTCATAAACAGCCATAATCCGCTGGGTGATCAGGTCCCAGGAATAGGACCGGGCCAGTTCGGCGCCCTGGCGGCCCAGCCGGTCGCGTAATTCGGGGTTGCATATAATTCCGGCCACCCGTTTGCCCAGCAGTTGCGGCTCGCCATCCGGGATGACGTAGCCGGTCTCGCCGTCCTGGACCAGGAAGGCCAGTCCGCCGACCTGTGAGGCGACCACCGGTGTACCGCAAGCCATCGCTTCCAGGGCGACCATGCCGAAAGATTCGTAATGGGAGGGCACCACGACCACGTCAGCGGCAGAATAATAATACGGCAGCGAATCCTGGCTGCGTTTGCCGAGGAAGAACACGGTGTCCTTGAGGTCCAGGTCGTGAGCCAGGATCTTCAGGCGGGTAATCTCCGAATCCAGCGTTTGCTCGCTGGCATCCGGGTCGCCGCCGATGATGACCAGGTTATAGGAGCAGCAGGTCTGGTCTTCCTCGTGCTGCATGTAGCTGATCGAGCGTAAGAGCGTGTCGATGCCTTTCAGCGGTTCGATCCGGCCGACGTATAGGATCATGCGTTCTTTTTCCGGGATACCAATCACGGCGCGAGCTTCGTCGCGCGGGATGGGGTAAAAGCGGCTGATATCCACCCCGGGCGGGATGACCTCAAGTTTACGACTGTTAGCTTTATAAAGGAATTCCAGTTGCGACTGCTCGGCCAGGGTGGCCACAATGATACGGTCCGCGACTTGCAGGATCCGTTTTTCCCCTTCCAGACGGTAATCGCCCTCACGTTCTTCCGGGCTGCGGGCGATGCGGTTCTTCATCATCACCAGGGTATGGTACATGTGCACAATGGGCACCTGCCAGGTGGCTTTGAGCGCCTCGGCGGCCACCCCGGACATCCAGTAATGGCTGTGAATCAAATCGTAGTGAATGTTCTTGCATTCGGCAAAATCGCGTATGTTTTCTACAAACTGGGGAATGTGGCTGGCTAACTCAGGCTTGGGCAACGGGGTCTCTGGCCCGGCCGGGATATGGACCACCCGGTTGCCATAGCCCAGGTCATGCAGGACGTGCGGCACGTGTTCGTCCTGCGAGCGGGTGAATACATCCACGTGAATACCAAACTTGCCCAAATGGCGGGTCAGTTCGGCGACGTATACATTCATTCCACCGGTATCTTTACCGCCCAAAGTCGCCAAAGGACAGGTATGGTAAGAAAGCATAGCCACATTCATATCAGTAAATTCCTTGCTGTTTTTTAAGGAGTGCTGTTATAATTTCGCCGCACGCCATCGTAGCTCAGCTGGCAGAGCAGGCGTTTCGTAAACGTCAGGTCATGGGTCCGAATCCCATCGATGGCTCAAGATTAATTCTAACATCTATCTACACAATTTCTATTCATTCAAGGCAGTATTTGTTATAATATGCACTCCATTGCCCGGTAGGAAGGGTTACCTTCTGGTACCGAAATTGCCCTGGCAAGGCATGTGTCTGTCTCGTCAGCACTTTAAGTCGCTGTAACGCACTTCCCCAGGTCAAGTTGTGGGGAAAACCTTGGCGCCAAAAACCACGAATTTTCGCGGGGGCGCCAATCTTTTTGCCTCGAGCGCGCTGATCCACGCTTGCTGTTCAAGCGGAGCGGGGAACAGGCCGCCGTTATGGCTGGTCGGTTGGGTAACCTTTTGGCTGCCCAGGACAGGCTCATGGTGAAATATCCATGGCAATTTTGACTGAAAAGTATTTCAATACTGTGTACCCAGGAGAAAAATGGAAATTACGACGTTTTCGTATTGTTCACCAAAATTGGAACTGCGGCCGTGTAGCGAAAAAGGCGGCTTTGGCCTGTATGCCATCGAACCAATTCCGCAGGGCGAACTGCTGGCCATGTGGGGCGGCCAGGTGGTCACGACTGACCAATTGGGTGAATTACCGGTAGAGCGACAGACCCATGGTATCCAGATTCAGGAAGACCTGTATCTGGTGCCGGTTACACATGGCGAATTGGCGGATTATTTCAACCATTCCTGTGACCCGAACAGCGGGCTGGACACGCCGATCTCGATGGTTGCCATGCGGGATATCCCCACCGGTGAAGAGGTTTGCTTCGATTATGCGATGAGCGACTCTTCGGATTACGACGAATTCGAATGCCACTGCGGCTCGACAAACTGCCGCAAAACGATTACCGGACACGACTGGCAGTTACCCGAATTGCAGGAACGTTACGACGGTTATTTCTCGCCGTACTTACAACGGCGGATCGAAAAAATGCGCCAGCTTGCTCCGCGAAACAACGGACGAAAACTGGCCTGATTGAGAATCTGGGGGATTGTTTTTCCTATGCATCGCACACGAAAAACAATCCCCCCGACTTTTGGTTGGTTGATCGGCGATTGACATTACAATAAAGCCATGACCGTTATTTCACTTCTAACCGATTTTGGCAATAAGGATGGCTTTGTGGGGGTGATGAAAGGTGTGATCTGGGGGATTGCCCCACAGGCGCAGATCGCTGACATCAGCCACGAAGTTGCCCCGCAGAATGTGCTCCAGGGAGCTATTTTATTGGAGAAATCCTACCGCTATTTCCCGGCCGGCAGTGTTCACGTGGCTGTGATTGACCCGGGCGTCGGTACTGCCCGGCGAGCGATCGCGGCCCGGATCGGCGAACATTATTTTGTCGCCCCGGATAATGGCCTGCTTACCGCCGTATTACAAGACGCTGAAACTCGCGGAGAGCTGGTAGATATCGTCCAACTGGACCAGCCACAATTCTGGCTTCCCGACATCAGCCGCTCGTTCCATGGGCGGGATATCTTTGCCCCGGTAGGGGCACACCTGGCCCAAGGAACGCCGCTAAACAAAATCGGCTCACCGGCCGGTGAAGTGATTCTCCTGGATATGCCCCAACCACAGGATGTGGAAAACGGCTGGGAGGCTCAGGTTATTTTGGTGGACGTTTTCGGGAACCTGATCACCAATCTGAGCGAAGATCTGTTGGCCGGCCGGCAGGTGGCCACAGTCGCCTGCCGGGGAAAAATCGTCCAGGGTGTGCAGAACACCTTTGGGGAAGCCCAGGTGGGTGATTTGATCGCCATGTTGGACAGCTCCGGACGGCTCAGCCTATGTGTGGTCAACGGCAGCGCCGCAGAAAGCCTCCGGGCCGCAGTTGGCGACCCGGTGACCGTAAAACTGGCTTGACCGGGTTTTCAGCCTTCGGCGAACCCCTTAATGATGCGGGTGATGTGTTTGGCGCCTTTCAAATAAAGGTCCAGGCGGATATTTTCGTTCGGCGCATGCACCTGCCCACCCGGATGGCCGATTCCGGCCATAACCACCGGCAGGCCCAGCCCATGCACGAAGGCATGATTCGGCCCGGAACCGCCGTTCATCGGGTTGATCAACATGGGATGCCCGTAAATCGGCTCGGCCGACTCGACGACCAGCTTGACGAACGGATCGTCGGGATCGGTGCGGGCGGGGGCTTCGCCGCCTAACATGGTGACCTGGATATCTTCGAATCCCTGTGAATCCAGGTAGCTGCGTAATAACTCGACAATTTCTTCCGGGGACTGATCGGGGACCAGGCGAAAATCGACTTTAGCGCTGGCCTTGGCCGGTAAAACGGTCTTAGATCCAGGCCCCTGGTAGCCAGAGGTCAGGCCACAGATCGTGCAGGTGGGCTGAAAGACTTCAGCCAGGTGCAGTTCCGCGCCGCCGGTCAGGCCGTTGAGGAATTCCTTGACGCCGTAACGTTGGTGGTATTCTTCGGCATCATCCGGCAGGGCAGCCACCAGTTCTTCATCCCGTTTGGAGGGCGGTTTAACTTTGTCGTAGAAGCCGGGGATGCGAATGTTGCCCTGCGGGTCTTTGAGGCTGTTCAACGCCCAAACCAGACGCCAGGCAGCATTGGGGAAGATCGATCCACCCAGGCCGGAGTGAACATCCTGGCTGGCAGTTTGCACGCTCATCTCGACGTAACAAATTCCGCGCAGGCCCAGGTCTTGCACCGGAATGTCGTTGGCGTTGACACTGCCAAATTCCCAGACGCAGGCATCGGCTTTGAGTTCATTCAGGTGACTGTAAACGAAGTCGCTCAAATGGATGCTGCTGACTTCCTCTTCACCTTCGACGACGAATTTGATCCGGCAGGGCAGCTCGGGGTTTTCGGCCAGGAGTGAGTCGATGGCGAACAGACGGCTGACCAGGTGGCCTTTGTCATCGCTGACGCCGCGGGCGAATAGTTTGCCATCCCGAAGAGTCGGTTCGAAAGGCGGTGTTTCCCATAAATCTAGCGGTTCGGGTGGCTGGACGTCGTAATGGTTGTAGAAGAGCAAGGTTTTCTCTCGACTTACCGGCCTTCTCGGCGACCACAACCGGTGCCCCTGCGGTGAGGTAAATACGGGCGGTAAATCCCCGTTGCTCCAACATCTTTTTGACCAATTCAGCGGCATCTTCCAGGCCCAGGTTTTGGGCTGACACCGAAGGCTGGGCACATAGCGTGCTCAATTCAGCAATACTCTCGTTAAGGTGGGTTTCAAGATAAGCATCGATGGAATCAAATTCGGGCATGAGAACCTCCTATGGCGTAAGCAGGTGTGGAAAAAGATTGGCGATATAAGATCCCCCATAAGCAAAAACGAGCATTTTCAGGATTTTGCCTAACAGGCAGTAAAACATAAAAGTCCCCAAAGACATTTTCAGCATGCCGGCAGTGATCCCGGCGATGTCAAAAAGGGGGTTTGGCACAAAAGACAGCACCAGGATGGTAATCGGACCATATTTGCGCATCCAGGCTTCGAAACGATCATGCCAGCGAGTTTTTCGATGACCCCCTGGCCGCTAAAACCGGCCATGTAGCCGGAAACTTCGCCCAGGGCTGCGCCACTGCCGGCAGCCACGGCAACCCAGAACGGGTTGAAGACCACACCCATCGCCGAGGTCAGCAGCACCCCTGGCACCGGCAAAATTAGCGTGGCGTTAGCCAGTAACGAAACCAGGAAGATGCCGGGATAGCCAAAAGCCTGCAGGCGATGGACTTGATCGCGGAAGATGAATAGAACAACGGTTAACCCAAGAACAAAAACCAGGGTGAGAATGCGGATGATTTTAGTTTGGGTTGATTTTTGCATGCTAAGCCGGGTTGGTCTTCTCCAGGAGTGTTTCGATTCTGGAAATCACCATTTCCAGGGCAACCGTATTGAACCCACCTTCCGGGATGATGACATCGGCATAACGTTTAGAGGGCTCTACAAAATCCATGTGCATGGGACGGACGGTGGTCAGGTACTGATGGATGACCGTGTCGGTAGTCCGGCCGCGTTCGCGGATATCGCGCTCCAGTCGGCGGATAAAGCGTAAATCCGAGTCGGTATCGACGAAGATTTTCACGTCGAATAGATCACGGAGCGCTTGTTCGACAAAGATCAGGATCCCTTCGACGATAATCACCCTTTGTGGTTTGATCTGGACAGTTTGGTCGGTACGTGTGTGGGTCGTGAAGTCGTAAACCGGCAGATCGATTGTTTCCCAATTCTTCAAGGCAGTGATATGTTTTATTAATAAACTGGTTTCCAGCGAGTCCGGGTGATCGAAATTGATCTGTAGGCGCTGGTTGAGCGGCAAGTCTTTCAAGTCGCGATAATAGGCGTCGTGCGGCAGGTAGGCAATCCGGTGGCCGCCTACCTCTTTAAAATTTCACTGGCGACTGTGGTCTTTCCGGAACCAGAGCCGCCAGCGATTGCAATCACAAGGGGTGTGGATTTTGAAGGCATACCCAGATTAGATCTTAAGGTTCGCCTTAACTTGACCGGGAGTCTGAGTATTTAGTTGAAATCTATAAATGCGCTAGAGCATAACAAACTCTACCTGGCGGGTGCCTGTGTCCAGGATGCAGTACGAGCGCTCTTCGTGGAAAAGGCCACCCAGGGCGCCTGGGTTGATCATATGGGTGCGGCCAACGAGCTCTTCCTTGCGGTGATGAGAATGGCCGCGAAAGATGAAATCGAATTTGTTGCTGCTGGCCATTTCGTCTAGAAAGTTTTCCAAATGCCCATGCGTAACCCCGATGAAGAGGCTGTCGAATTCCCCTTCGTATTTGTAGGCGGCAGTTGATGCGGGGTTGGCGGCGATCAGACGCCGGTGAATTTCATCTGGGTCATAATCGCCGTTGCCATAGGTGAAAATCACCTGGAAGCCGTCCAGCCAATCCAACTCTTCCGGGTTGGTCAGGTCTCCGCAATGGATGACAATCTGGATGCCATCTTTCTTGAACCGCTCGACGGCGGCTTTTAGGTTGGCAGTGTTATTGTGTGTGTCTGAAATGATGCCGATTTTCATGAATGCTCCTAAACAACCTCCAGATTTTCTAATTCCAATCCACTTTGCATAAAGGCAATGCGCAAATTATCGCGTTGGTCCCGGTCCAGGTTCTTGATGACCAGCCGCAAATAGAAAGTCCCGTCCGGTAGGGTGTTGTTGACCGAGCGCAGGATATTTCCGCCGGCCTGGGAGACCAGGTTGGCCAGGCTGGCCAGTGCGCCCGGTTTATTGGAGGATTTGGTGCCAATACAGGAGATGGTCGTCCACATCAGGTTGGTGGCGGTCAGGCCGATCTCGTCCAGCGTCTGGCTGAAATCGATCAGGCGGATGGCGCCCGAACCGAGCGAGGCGTACAGGTCTTCCAGGCTGGAGGCTCCCAGCTTTTCGAGCAAGACGTCGTATTGATCGTGGTCCAGCTCCTGAATGTCTTCCAGGGCCAGCATCCCATGATTCCCCAGGACCGGGCGAATCATCAAACGGCCTTCCTCGGCCGTTTTTCGCAATGCCTGGGTATTGATTGCCGAGCGCAGAACACGGGTGGTCGAGTTGTTGGCGTATTTTAGCCAATCCTCGGCCGGCAAAATGCGTTTTCCCTCGGTGATGACCTCAACGATATCGCCGGGGTGGACTTTATCCGAAAGTGGGGTGGGTTTGCCGTTGATTTTGACTGCGCTAATTTTGTCGAGCAGAAGCTCTTGTTGGATCGAAGCGACGGCGTCCAATACCGAAGAGCCTTCTTGGACGAACCTGGCCCCGCCGGAGGGGGTCAATATCTCGACCGGGTTGTAGTGGCTGATGTCTTTGCCATGTTGCAGGGCATAGACGACTCCCCAGTGATTCTCGCCTTCCATATCCCGGGTGACGATGGCGACTTCAATTGCGCCGCGGTTGGGAATCCAGGCGGTGATCTGCAAGGCGCGGTAACCGTTCTGCGGGCAGGCAATGTAGTCGTCGAAACGGTTCTGGTCCAGGTAGGGTGCCAGCATGCGGTTGATCCGCGGCAGGAGCAAATAGCAGCCGGTTTCATCGTCGCTGTCCAGCACCATACGAATGCTGATCACGTCGTTCACGTCTTTGAACGAATTCATCGAAGTCTGGCGAGCCTGGGCCATGCGGCGTAATTTTTGCCAGGATTGCCAGTACCCGTTGACGACCAGCTCAACCGAACCCTCCACGCCGGCTTCTTCCATTATTCTGCCGACCTGGTTCATCAGGTCATTGATGAAATACAGGTTCAGACGCGGGTCATGATCGATCTTTTCACGGACGAAGCGGTACGTTTCGGGGTCGGCGAACGGGAAAGACATATCTTCGATCCAGCGACGCCATTTGTAGCAATTCAAAATGCCGGCCAGTTTGCCGTACGCACGGATAGCCTCGGTCGCCTTCAGGCGGCGCTTATGCTCGGGCATATGCTCCAGGGTTAACAGGTTGTGGCTTTTATCGGCCAGCTTGACCAGAAAAACACCTGGGTCACGGAATTGGGCAATCTTTCGCAAGGTTTCGATCTCACGCGAGCGCCCGTCGCGCGGGTTGCTGATTTTGGTAACGCCATCGACGATGTAAGCGACTTCTTCCCCTAACGGTCCCGGAAAATGTTCCTTGATCATCTCCAGGCTTTCGCCCTGGTCTTCTACACTGTCGTGCAGCAGGGCGGCGATGGTCCAGGCTTCGTGGTGGACCAATTCGTCCAGAAAGCCTGCCACCCAGGCACAATGCGTTTCGAAGTAAGGTTCTCCGCTCAAACGGAATTGACCGGCGTGCAGGGCCTGTCCCCAACGGTAGGCTTCAGCGATGGCCTCGGTACGGGGTGTGAAGGGCTGCGGTTTGAATTCCTGGTCCAGGCGCGGGCGGATTTCAGAGATGCGTTTTACGGTTACCATTGGCTCTACTTCTTTGTTTCCAATGAAGAAATCTTATTCCGTTGACTCTACTCAGGCAGGTATTTGAAATTTGGGATCTTTTCCTGTTTGACTGAATAGTTCCCTTTGGTTAATCAACCGGTGAAAAAAGAAGAAGCGGCCTGGCCGCTTCCCCCATGATGGCAGACTTGTTCCTGAAGAATCCGATCTGCTTGCGCGACCAGATTACTTTCTGGATAAATAATCAATCTCGTCCCTTTCTTCGGTACGATCCGTCGCAACAGCTGGTGCGATCGAAAGCTCGGAGATTTTGGCTCGCAGGTCGGGGGTCATATCGATCTCCAGGGATTTCAAGGAGCCGTTCAACTGCTCCAGGTTCCTGGCACCCAGGATCGGGGCAGTGACGGCCGGGTGGCTGCCGGCCCAGGCAACCGCTAACGCAGCCGGTTCGTAGCCATTTGACCGGGCGAAGTCATAAAAGCGATCGGCGGTGGCAAAAGTTTCTTCCTGACCGTAGCGCTCAGAGTACATCTTGTTGTCATTCAGCCGGCCGATTTGCGGGTGATTCCTGGCGTAATATTTGCCGGTCAAGAGACCGCCGCCCAGTGGGCTGTAAGGAATGACGGCCAGGTTTTCGGATTGGGCTAGCGGCAGAATTTCCACCTCGGCCTGGCGCTTGGTCAGGTTATACATAGGCTGAAGCACCTCGAACCGGGCAAAACCGCAGCGCTCTGAAATTCCAAGGCCCTTCATGATTTGCCAGGCGGCAAAGTTGGAAGCGGCCGGGTAGAGGATTTTCCCCTGGCGGACCAGATCGTCCAGCGCGCGCAGGGTTTCTTCCAGCGGAGTTTGTTCGTCGAAGTGGTGGATGAAGTAAACGTCGAGCCGGTCGGTTTGCAAACGGCGCAGACTGTCTTCGACGGAAAGCAGAATGTGCCGGCGGGATGCACCGCGGTTGTTGACCCCGGCCGCCGTTGAGAAATAGACTTTGCTGGTCAAAACGAGCTGGTCGCGCCGTCCCTGGATCAGCCGGCCGAGGATTTCTTCGGCTTTTCCGTCATTGTAAATGTTGGCACAATCGAAGAAATTGATACCGGCATCCAGGCAGCGATTGAACAGGGCTGCCGATGTGGTTTCGTCGGCGTCGCCGCCGAAGGACATGGTGCCAAAACATAAACTGGATACTCTTACGCCTGTATTTCCCAGTAGCTTGAATTCCATGAAGAACTCCCTTTCACCGGATCGTGATCATAATAAAAAAAAGTTACAGCTTACCGCCAGGGGAAACTTTACTCAATCGAAAGATTTACCGCCCGGCTTGGGCTGCTCCAAAATGAATATTTCCTCTAAAAAGTGAGGTAAAGCCTTATTTTACAGCAGGCTTGAGGATATGAAAAACGAAAATTAATACTAACCATAACTTATTTTTGTACTTTCCGGCCGCCCGGCAAGTCGAATAGCTCAATTTTACCTTTGTTGAGAATCTGCGTCAAAATTGACCGGTTCGGGTTGGTTCCTGGGTAGCTCTTGAGCTTTGCGAGAAACACGGGGTATTTCCTTTTAGGAGGAACAATTCCCTTTACTCGTAATCTTGTAAATGGCAGTGCATCAGGCCGAGAAAAGCTGTTTTTTTGCGGTCCAGAAGGTGCGGAGGAAAATTGAATTGGTTTTCAGGTTGCAATAATAAGGGGGGTGGGATATATTAAATTATCCCTAGAGAAGAATTATTGTCTCTTCTCGAACTTTATCGAAATATGGTTGTTATTGAGATATTTTCCTATGTGATGCGACCTGGCGAAGCGCTCAACCACACAGCCTATTTCGACGAGTCGGGTAATAACGAAAATTAACTCCGGTAATATTCTTCGTTAAATCGGGATAAATTTAATTACCGGCCTGGTTTTATTCGCTGATGGATACCACCACACCCGTTACAAGAACGAAAATTATTATTCCACGGCGCAGGGCGGATTTATTGACGCGTCCCCGTCTGTTGAACCACCTGGATGATTTAGTCGAAAACCGGCTGATCATTGTGGCGGCACCGGCTGGTTATGGCAAGACTTCATTATTGGTTGATTACGTCCATCAGAATTCCATGCCGGTCTGCTGGCTGGCTTTAGACAACCTGGATCGTGACCCACAGCGGTTTATCGCCCATTTCATCGCGGCGGTATCAAATGTGTTTGGCGATTTCGGGAAGACCAGTATGTCTGCCTTACAGTCGATGCCTCAAGAGAGGCTAAACCTGGACGCGCTGGTTTCGCTGGTGGTCAATGATGCATACGAGACCATCGACGAGCACTTTCTGATCGTGCTCGACGATTATCACCTGGTGGAAGAGAACCGGGACATCAATTATTTCATCAACCGGTTCTTGTTGATGGTGGATGAGAACTGCCACCTGATTATCTCTTCGCGCCGGCTGCTGCCTTTACCGGATATGCCCCTGTTGGTCGCACGCTCGGAAGTAGGCGGTTTGGGTTTCGAAGAGCTGGCCTTCCGCCTGGAAGAAATTCAAGACCTGTACCTGCAAAACTTCAAACTGACCATCAGTGACCGCGAAGCCAATTCACTGGCCGAACTGACCGAGGGCTGGATTACCGGGTTGATCCTTTCTACCCAGGTGGTCAATGGGCGGGTTGTAACCCGATTCCAATCCTACCCGGTTACCGGGGTAGGCCTTTACGATTACCTGGCCCAGCAGGTTTTGGAGCACCAGAGCGACGAACTCAAGCTGTTCCTGTACCGGACCTCGCTGCTAGAAGAATTCGATGCGCAATTGTGCGAACAGGTTTTGGGCAAAACCCTGGGAATTCAAGCAAACTGGGACAGTTTGATGGAGGAGGTCCAGCGAAATAACCTGTTCGTCCTCCCGGTGGTCGAAGAGAAGATCTGGCTGCGCTATCACCACCTCTTTCGCGATTTTCTGCAGAACCGCATGCTGCGCGAGCATTTGGAAGAGGCCCGCAAAATCCAGATGGCCCTGGCTGAATATTATCAGGGGATTGGGGAATGGGAACGCGCTTACCAGGTTTACGAGCAAATCGGGAACAATGATTACATCGCCCGCATGATCGAAACTGCCGGGCCAATCATGGTCGCCCACGGCCGTTTGTTGACTCTGCAAAATTGGCTGGAACAGCTCCCCGAAAACACTCTCGAAAAATCGCCTGCGCTGGTCTCATTGCAGGGAGCGGCAAAAGGTATGTTGGGGGACACGAAAGCAGCAGTGGAGATTTTTGGCCGAGCTCTTGGATTATTAAAATTTTCCCCAACAGCCTACTGGAAGCCTTGACGTATGTTCGAAGATCAAGCGCTTACCGTATGCTTGGCGATTATCGCCTTTCACTCGTCGATGCGGATCGCGCGATTGAAATTGCAAGTAAAAACAGTGAAATGGAAATGATTCTGGCGGGGGCATATCACACCAAGGGGATGGGTTTGAATTTCTTAGGTAATTTGAGCGAAGCCCTGGCCTGGCTCAATCGCGCTAAAGATGCCTTCCGAAAAATCAATGATGAAGATTCGGTAGCCAAGGTATCCATGGAGATCGCCATGGTCTCGCGTTA
This sequence comes from uncultured Chloroflexia bacterium, assembly GCA_963704755.1. Taxonomy (GTDB): domain Bacteria; phylum Chloroflexota; class Anaerolineae; order Anaerolineales; family Anaerolineaceae; genus Bellilinea. Next base: position 795,063 of record OY969938.1, on the reverse strand, counting down.
CCTGGGCAAATTCACCACGGCAGAAGAGATATATCGCGAAATATTGTCTTACTACCAATCCACCGGCAACGTCGTCTGGCAGGCGAATTTATTAAATAATTTAGGTGTCCTGCATGCCCTATCCGGAGAGTATGAAACTGCGCTGAACGAACTGGAGCGGGCCATCCAATACGCCCGTATGGGCGGTTACAGCCGGCTGGAAGCTTACGCGCTGACCAGCCTGGGAGACCTGTTCAAGGATATCCACAGTTTCAAGGAAGCGACTGAAGCCTACCAGAAGGCACGCGAGACCATTCACCAGATCAACGACCAGTTCTTACAGTTTTACCTGATGTTAGTGGAATGCGAGATGGGGCTGCTGCGGGGACACATCCGCCGGGCCGAGGAATTGCTGGATATTGCCCGCGGAATAGCCCAAGAAGCCGGCTCGGATTACGAAAAATATTTGACCGGTATGCTGGCCGGGCGGGTGGCCTACAACCGCAAAGATTACGAACAGGCATTAGCCGAATTAGTACCGGCGATGGAGTATTTCACCGGAGAGGGCCATCATGTGGAGGCCGTGCGCAGCCGCTTTATGGTCGCGGCGACGTATTTCCAATTGGATCATATTAAAGAGGCCGACGATCAGATAAACATAGTGCTCCCGTTGGTAACCAGCGGGGAGTTGCAAAACGTGCTTGCCTCGGCAGGCGAGGTGCTGGTGGACTTGATCGAAATAGATAAAATCCCTACAGAGACCGTCGAAAAGATCCAGCCCTTGAGAGGCATGATCGACAAAGTCAATAAAAATTTACCGCAAGTGCGGAAACTGCTGCGCCGCCAATCCCAGGTCGTACCGCTTACGCCTCCCGAGCTTTCGATTGTTAGTTTGGGAAAAATACAGGTATCCCTGGGGGATCATGTGATCAGCGGGGCGGAGTGGAAGGCACAAAGTGCGCGGGACCTGATGCTGCTTTTACTTTTACACCCGGAGGGATTAACCAAGGAAGAAGTCGGCATGTTCTTCTGGCCGGATTCATCCCCGGCAGAGTTGAAACTGAGGTACAAGAATTCGATTTACCGCCTGCGTCATGCCGCCGGGAAAGACGTTATCGTTTTCGACGATGAAACCTATTATTTCAACCACAACATGGATTACGAGGCGGATTTCGAATCCTTTAAACGCGAATTCCAAAATGCGGTCAGGGCCCCAAACCAGGAAACCCAGCTTACCCATTACCTGAACGCGACCGCGCTCTACCATGGCGACTTCTTGCCGGAACTCAACGAGGATTGGGTATTAGCCGAAAGGCAGCGGTTGCACCAAATGTATGTGGATGCCATGGTCCGGATCAGTGAAATCCACATGGAAAATGGAAAATTCCTGGATACATTGAGCGCGGTCCAGCAGGGTTTGACTTACGATCCGGCTAACGAGAATTTTTACCGGTTAGCCATGCGGGCCAACGCCTCGATCGGCAACCTGGCGGAAGTTGTGAAGCAGTACGAAAAATGCGTCCAGGAATTGGTCAACGAACTGGGTACCGAGCCATCCGCGCAAACTCAGAGCCTGTATAAGATCTTGACAAGACAGTAAGGCCATTCCGGCGTGCATCAAATGGTCCATAGAAGTTCAGGTTAGTTTGTAAAAATTCGTTTTTTTTTACCAGGTGGGCGATAAATCATTAGCCCGCGTATTTCTGAAAGACGAAAAACAACCAGGGGGGAAGCGGTAATTCTTTTTATCCCCTTTTTAATAATAATTTGGTTAGGAAAATATACGCAATAAGTGCGAATTTTTAAGGTTAATGGCTCCAAAACCGGGTTTTTGAAGCCACCTTTGAAGCCTACCTATTGCTAAACTAAATCTATCCGCAACAAATCGTGAAATGGAGAATTTGAAATGAAAAAATTAATGAACCCCCGTGTCGCTTTGTTCGCTTTGACCGTTGCTCTCTTTGTCATCGGCGCCGGTGCTCCTGAAGCTGGTGGTGGCATCATCTTCTGCATCCGCGTTGTATTTGGTTTCTAACGAATAATTCTTCGTTCTAAATGGTACTTGTCGTCGCCGTCATTGCAGGCTTATCCGCTGGACTTATTCGGGCAAAAATCGGAAAAAGGCCATACCAGCCATACCAGATGCGTGGTATCTGGCTGGTGCTGATCGCTCTAATTCTTCAGTATCTAGCCTTCTCTCTTCCAATTACTCGCGATATTGTTCCTGATTGGGTGGCAAGCACCTCTTTAGTACTTTCACAAACGATATTATTTGTCTTCGCATTTCTCAATCGTAAGCTGCCAGGGTTTTGGCTCCTGGGTGCGGGCCTGATCTTGAATCTGATTGTAATCGTGGCGAATGGCGGTTTTATGCCCATCAGTCCCGACACAGTCGAATGGCTCCATCCCGAAGTACCGGCCAGCTTCTGGACAATTGGGCAGCGGTTGGGAATCGGCAAAGATATTGTCCTGCCGGTCGATAAGACAGTCCTTTACTTCTTGTCAGATCGATTCCGTACACCTTCGCTGGACGCTTATCGGGTAGCCTTTAGCTTCGGGGATGTTGTTGTCGCTCTAGGGGCGTTTTGGTTGCTCTGGGCAATCGGTGGACCGGTGTACACCGGATCGAAACAGGAGGATTAATAATGAAACCTATGATGTACGAAACTTCAAGACGGGTTCGTTTTGAGAACTCTCAGGAATATAGCCGTATTCTTACGGCGGCCGTTATCAGTGTTCAATTCCGCCAATTATTGCTTTCCAACCCCGCAAAAGCCATCGCTGCTGGTTTTGGTGGAGAAGCATTTGACCTCGATAGCGAAGATCGCAATCGACTCGCCAATATTCGGGCCACATCTCTGGCAGAATTTGCTTCGCAATTGAACAATGTCCCTTCAGCCCGGGGGTTAGCCTCCATTGCGGCTGATTGACTACGGTCTGGTGGGAGTTTAATTCGTGCAGAGCTTATTTCTAGTGGAGTTTGGTGATTCCCTTATTGTCGGTCATCGTAATGCCTGACAAATAACGTCGTTGGATCATCATGCAGCAAGGAAACGTCACAATGATCTCGGGTAATATTCGCTATACGGGAGATTTGAACAAGCCTTATAAGATTTCAACCGCAAATCTGGTTGAAAGTCTTGTAGAGAAAGGCGATCCGATAGCCCATTGGTTGGAAAGGGAAGGATCGTCCAGCTTGTTATACGAAATCGCCGTAAAAGCGGTCGAATTATTGGAAGTCAGGCATTGTCAAATTATCGTTTTAGGCTCAGACGGCCTTTTTCATCCGGTGGCTTTCCACTGGCGCAGCCCTGGCCCGGTCAAAAGGATCGGTGGGCTGCACGATAGCCCTAAAGCGCAGGAATGGCTCCAGCGAGTTCATCTTGCTGGACCAGGTGGCGATCTTCAGAAATGGAGATAAGTCCATTTCGGTGGACGAGCGGCTGGCTTTACGCTCTGGTCCGCAGGACAACCTGTTGATTGTGCCGATGCGCCTGGATACTGAGCCGGTTGGCATTTTCGTGCTCGGCTTTGAAAATTACGTCGAAGTTGAAAAGAAAATCCAGCTTGCGCAATTGTTCTCCAAGCAAGCTGCGGCGGCCTTACACCGTGAAGGACTGCCCTATACTGACGAAGATAGCGTCGTGGAAATCGTCATGGCGCTCTCCAAGGCGCTCGAGGCCCGCGATTTGTCCACCGGGGCTCATTGCCGCAAGATCACCCGCCTGACCGAATTGATGGCTGTCAGGCAGAATTGCTCCTTTCAAGAAATTCAAATCATCCGGAGAGCCGCTCTCTTGCATGACATCGGGAAGATCGGCATACCGGATCAAATTCTCCATAAACCCGGCCCATTGAGCGATAAGGAATGGGTGGTTATGCGCCAGCACCCGGAGATCGGTGCGCGAATCCTGCGGATGGTTCGCGGCCTATCCGAAGTCTCCAAGCTGGTTTTGGCCCATCATGAACGTTACGATGGCTCGGGTTATCCTTACGGTTTACGGGGTGAAGCAATTCCATTGGGTGCGCGAATTCTGGCGGTAGTGGATGCCTATGGCGCCATGGTGGTGGATCGGGTCTACCGGCCTGCCAAATCCTATAACGAGGCAATCGAAGAGCTAAAGCGCTGCTCTGGTAAGGATTTTGATCCACGCATCGTCGATACTTTTCTGAATCTAATCGAAACGACAACGGACGGGATGGAGGACGTAGGGTAATCCATCTCATATTCATCAAGAAGCCCCAGGCTGACCTTTGCAAAGGAGTCCTGGGGTTCTTGTATTAAATAACCGTTTGCGCCAACTTTTCAGGAGAAAAGAGTGTTTTTGATTTTTACGTGCGGCGCGTGCGAAAATTAAAAACACCCTGGCTTTCGCGTTGCTCAAGCAGTGAGGAGACCGAGGGCCATGACTACACTGAAGCCGATAATGACCACTCCGGAGAGCCGGTTGACCCAGATCAGTTGGTTAGGCGTGACGCGCCGCCGAAATAGGCCGACGCCCAGGCTGAGCAGCAGCCACCATAAGGCCGACCCGGTAAATACCCCCACCACAAAGAAGATAACCAGAAGCGCGCCGGGATTTTCTATGCCAACACCGGCCGCCGATAAGATGCCCAGAAAGGAAAGCACTGTAATCGGGTTGGTCAAGGTCAAACCGAGGGTAGAAAAGTAAGCTCCCCACAGACTGGTTTTACCTGTGGAAGCTTGCTCAGAGGCAGGTCGCGAGATGAGCGCTTTAACGCCCAGGTATATCAGAAACACGATTCCGACCAGGCGGATCCAGAACTGGCCGGCCATCAAGAACCCGCTCAAAACGGTCAACCCTAACCCGGCAATCAACCCGTAGAACATATCGGCGGTCGCGGCCCCCAGGCCGGATAACAGGCCGGACAACCGGCCGTAAGCCAGCGTGCGCTGGATGCAGAGCATACCGACCGGGCCAACCGGCGCAGCGATAGAGAAGCCAATAATCATGCCTTTGGCAAGCAGGGCAAAATGGTCCATGACAAATACCTTTGGGGAGATTTTGTCAATTATAGCGGATGTTTTAATAAAATAATGGAAATTTTTTGCCCAGGCCAGCCTGTAAGCCGCGTTCTGTTCCCCCACGGGTATCTCTGATTAGGAGACGGTCGTGGAGGTGACGGTTATCTATCTAGGCCGGCCGTCACCAGCCGGCTCGTGCAGCCTACCCGGGACTCGAAAGGAACGAGCAGCTCCTTGTCCCTGCTTGGCCTTGCTCCTGATGGGGGTTGCCTGGCCGCCGTATTACTACGGTCGCCGGTGGTCTCTTACACCACCTTTTCACCCTTACCGGTTTACCCGGCGGTATGTCTCTGTGGCCCGATCCGGAAGGTTACCCCTCCCCGGGTGTTACCCGACATCATGCTCTACGGAGCGCGGACTTTCCTCGATGCCACGAAGGGCACCGCAACCGTCCGGCCGACCTGGGCAGGTTGAATATACCTTGAAGCGCGACTTTCGTCAAACCCCAGGAGGTGAATTTCTATTATAATTAGCTGGGGCAGTTCAGCCTGGACATTAAGCTTTCCCCAGGAAGACAGCCAAAAGGAAAACCAGAAAATTTCCGAATGGAAGGTCTTCTTGGCGGTTCAGGCGCTATCCTCGATGAAATTTTGTGTCTATTGGGGCGGTCCAAAAGAGTTAGCCGATCAAGGCTGGAAAGATACAATACCTTTTGTTGGCCGGCCTATCAATTCTTTTGCGGGAGGTTCTTCATGCGTAAACCGTTCGTTGCCGGGAACTGGAAAATGAACAAGACTGTCGAGCAGGCGCGCAGCCTGGTCGCCGATATGCTGCCGGGGCTACAATCTGTGACCACAGTCGATCGGGTGCTGTGCCCACCGTATATCAGCCTCGTGCCGATTTCGGCCATGCTGACGGGGACCGGGGTCGGGTTAGGCGCGCAAAACCTTTTTTGGGAGGCCAAAGGCGCCTTTACCGGCGAGGTTTCACCAGAAATGGTCAAGGAATTCTGCGCATACGTCATCCTCGGACACTCTGAACGCCGGGCGTATTTTGGCGAAACCGATGAAACGGTCAACAAGAAAGTGATGGCGGCTTATGAAATTGGCCTGACGCCTATTGTCTGCGTGGGTGAAACGCTGGAAGAGAACGAAGATGGCAAGACAGCCGAAGTCGTGACCCGCCAGATCAAGCACGGGCTGAGAAATTTGTCTGAAGAGCGGGCACGCGCACTGGTGGTTGCTTACGAGCCGATCTGGGCTATCGGCACCGGGCGAGCTGCCAGCGGTGAGGGCGCCAACAAAGTCCTGGCGGATTATATCCGGCCCGCCCTGGCCGAGTTATACGGCTCCGATGTGGCTAACGCGATCCGCATCCTGTACGGTGGTTCGGTCACCGGCGCCAATGCCGCTGAGTTCTTCTCACAGAGCGAGATCGACGGGGCTTTGGTGGGCGGCGCCAGCCTGAAACCGGCTGATTTCGTCAAGATCGTCGAAACTGCCGCCGGGTAATCCTGTCGCAATTTAGCGGACTGGTCTATTTTATTGGGAGCCTGCTGGCTTTCTTGCTGGTGCAGCGCTGGCTGCATCGCGAGTTGCAGGCTCTCTTTTAATTCTCACCGACAATGTGAACGTCACGATCGGCCTGTTTTCTTTGCTTTTTCTGCCCGGCGTCTTGCTGCACGAGCTGAGTCATCTGGTGATGGCTAAATTATTACGAGTCAAAACGGGCCGCTTTTCGTTGATTCCGCGAGCCCAGGCCAATGGGACCTTGCGTTTGGGGTATGTCGAAGCGGCATCAAGCGACTTTTTCCGCGAGGCGCTGATCGGCACGGCTCCTTTGATCAGCGGAGTGGCAGCAATCAGTTGGATTGGCATCCGGCAGCTCGGACTGTTCCCGTTAGCCGACGACCTGATCCGAATGGATTGGGCGTCTCTGTGGGCCGGTCTGGGTTCGGCTACCGATCGCCCGGATTTCTGGGTCTGGTTTTATTTGTGTTTTGTCATCAGCTCTACCATGTTGCCTTCGGCCTCTGACCGGCAGGCCTGGCTGCCGGTAACGCTGGTCATTGGAGTAGCGACGGTTCTGGCCTTGCTGGCCGGGGCAGGCACCTGGATGCTGCAAAACCTGATGCCGCCGCTCAACCAGGGGCTGCATTTCCTGGCCTTGATCTTTGTGATCAGCCTGGCAGTACACCTGTTTCTGGCTATCCCGGTCTGGCTGCTGCGGGTATTGGCGGGCCGGTTGATTCTGCAGGTTGAGGTTTAAGCCGGTTGTCTGGCAGGGAAGTGACCTTCAACACCTGCCGGTTTGGTGGTGGGTGGGTAAAATATAATTTCGGTAACAAAAAGAAACTACTCAGATTCTTTCCTTGGACTGAGCAGCTATAAAAAAATTATTGTTTCAGGATCAATAGTGCTTACTGATACATTCGGACGCCAGATCACTTACTTGAGAATATCGGTTACCGATCGCTGTAACTTACGCTGTACCTACTGCATGCCCCCCCAGGGGTTGCCCTGGATCTCGCATGGAGCAGTGATGCGTTATGAAGAGATCGTGGATTTCACCCGGATGGCCGTCGAAAACGGCATTACCGAGGTGCGAATCACCGGAGGCGAACCGCTGGTCCGGGCTGATTTACCGGAGCTGATCAAAATGCTCGCGGATATCCCTGGCCTGAAGGATCTCAGCCTGACCACCAACGGCACTTTATTGGAGCGCCTGTCGGTTCCACTGGCGCAGGCCGGTTTGAAGCGGATCAACGTCAGCCTGGACACTTTAAATCCGGAGCGTTTCCGCCACATCACTCGCGGTGGGAAACTGGAGCAGGTGCTTAAAGGGATCGCGGCAGCCGAGCAAGCCGGGATTGCACCCATCAAGATTAATTCGGTACTCATGCGCGGTTTCAATGACGACGAAATAGTCGAGCTGGCAGAGATGAGCAAAGTCCATCCCTGGCAGGTCCGCTTCATCGAGTTGATGCCGCTGCAGGATGAGCAAACCTGGGAGAGCGATTGGGCGGATGTCGAAAAAGCCTTCTTCTCGGTAGAAGAGGCCCTCGAAATCCTGGAACCCCTCGGGTTGGTGCCGGTTGAAGGCCAGGCTGGCAGCGGGCCGGCCGCTACGTACCGGTTCCCGGACAGCCCGGGTACGGTAGGGTTCATCTCACCCCTGAGTGAGGTCCATTTCTGCCAGGCCTGCAATCGCATGCGCCTCACCGCAGACGGCAACCTGCGCCCCTGCCTGATGAAAGACCTGGAAGTGCCCATCCTGGAAAAGATGCGTGCCGGAGAGCCCATGCTGCCGTTACTCGAACAGGCTGTGGCTTTGAAACCGGAAAAACACCCTCTGGCGGAAGATATCCACCCATCCGGCCGCTGGATGACCCAAATCGGCGGCTAAACGCCACGTAAAAGATTCAAATTCAGGTTTTCTTCCAGTTGAGTAAAGGAATTCCTAAAAAGCCTGAGATTGAATATCTCAGGCTTTATGTTTTAAGAATGCGCCATTCAACCGGTACCGAACTGGCGGTCGCCGGCATCTCCCAGGCCAGGAACGATGTAGCCGATTTCATTCAAGTGGTCGTCCACCGCAGCCAGGTGAATGGGCACGTCCGGGTGCGCGGTCTGCAGGGCTTTGATCCCTTCCGGTGCGCCAATCAACCCGACGAACTTGATCTTTGTGACACCCCAATTCTTCAAAATGTCTACGGTCGCCACAGCCGAGCCGCCGGTCGCCAGCATGGGATCTACGATCAGGCAAATTGCTACCCGCGGCTCCAGGGGTAGTTTATTGTAATACTGGACCGGTTTAAGGGTTTTTTCGTCGCGGTACAGGCCAATATGCCAAACCTCGGCTGAAGGCATTAACTCCCAGATCCCTTCGACCATCCCCAGCCCGGCGCGCAAAATGGGGATTAATCCAATTTTTTCATTCAACTCAGCGCAATGGGCGGTGCCCATCGGGGTTTGGATGTCTACCGGTGTAACCGATAGATCTGAGGTGGCTTCATAGGCCAGTAAAGCTGTGATTTCGCGCACCAACTCGCGGAATTTTTTGGGTTCAGTGCTGGTGGCCCGGAGCTTGCCCAGCTTGTGCAGGATCAACGGATGTGTGCTTACGTGCAGTTCGGACATGCGTTCTCCTCTTGGGAAATTTTGCCAATTATATACCAAACTGGATACTACTCAAGCTGGTTTGGTAACCAGCGTTGTTTTTATGTTTTTTCGCGTGCATCGCACACGAAAAAACATAAAAACAACGCTCTCTTTTGCGGTAGCTGCGTCGTTTCCCAAACTCCGTTTCAGAATGAGGGTATAATCGTCTGCATGAACGATACCCCGCAGCGTATAGTCACTCCCAATGTCCGTCCGGATGACCGCCAGGACCAGGCGCTGCGTCCTCGACACCTCAATGATGTGATCGGCCAGAACCAGGTGAAGGAAAACCTGGAGATTTTGATCGACGCCGCCCGCCAGCGCAAAGAACCCCTGGACCACGTCTTGTTTTATGGGCCACCCGGCCTGGGAAAAACGACGTTGTCGCACGTTTTGGCGAACGAGATGGGCGTGAATATTAAAATCACCGCCGGGCCGGCCGTGGAACGGGCTGGCGACCTGGCTGCGATCCTGACCAATCTGCAGGGCGGGGATGTGCTGTTTATCGATGAGATCCACCGCCTGGGCAGGGCTGTCGAGGAAGTTCTCTATCCGGCTATGGAAGATTTCTCGCTGGACATCATTATCGGCAAGGGCCCATCGGCACGCTCGATCCGCCTCAAATTGCCTCGTTTTACAATAGTCGGCGCTACAACTCGTTTGGCACTGGTTAGCGCTCCTTTGCGGGCCAGGTTTGGCGCGGTTTATCGCCTGGATTATTACGATTTGCCCGCCATGAGCACCATCGTCCGTCGGGCGGCCGGCAAACTTTCTGTGACTTGTGACGACAGTGGCATCGAAGAAGTGGCGCGACGGGCGCGCGGAACCCCGCGGGTTGCCTTGCGCCTGCTGCGGCGGGTGCGGGATTACGCCCAGGTGCGCGCGGATGGGGTGATCAACCGGGAAGTAGCCGGGGATGCCTTGAACCTGCTCAATGTGGATCCGCTGGGGTTGGATGATGTGGACCGGCGGGTATTGTCGACGATTATCGAAAAATATAGCGGCGGACCGGTGGGATTGAATACGATTGCCGCCTCGATCGGTGAAGAAGCGGATACGATCATGGATGTCGTTGAGCCCTATTTGCTCCAATTGGGGTTCATCGACCGCACGCCGCAAGGCCGGATCGCAACACGCCGGGCTTACGATCACCTGGGGGTGGCTTATCCGGAGACCAATGATCGCCAGCCGCCTCTTTTTAACTCTCTCCCTCTGGAAGAAGACTTCGCAGGGTTAGTTCCGGTTCCCTGCTGCTTGCTAAAGGTTTTTGATTTCGCATGCGTACTGACGATTTTGACTATGACCTGCCGCTTGAGCGGATTGCCCAGGCGCCTATCGAACCGCGCCACAACTCTCGCTTGATGGTCCTGGCCAGGGACGGCCGCCCATTGGAGCACGTCACCTTTCGGGAGATTGGGAAATATCTCAATCCCGGCGACCTGCTGGTCATCAACCAGACGCGGGTCATCCCGGCGCGGATTTTCGCGCACAAACCTACCGGCGGTAAAGTCGAGGTATTGTTGTTGCGCCGGGTGGACGAGCGCACCTGGGAGACTTTGATTGGCGGGAAGAAGGTGCGTACTGGCAGTCACCTGGACCTGGAAGGCGGGCCGGGATTGGAAGTTGTGGAGGCTTTGGATGGGGCTCGCCGGTTAGTTCGCTTCGATGAGCCGGTGGAGAGCTTTTTGCCCCAGATCGGGCAGATGCCGCTGCCGCCTTACATCCACGAGCGATTGACCGACCCGGAACGCTACCAGACCGTCTATTCCAAAGAGTCCGGTTCTGCGGCTGCGCCAACAGCCGGCCTGCACTTTACCCGTGAGTTGATGGAGGACCTTTCCGCTCATGGAATTGGCTTTGCCAGGCTAACACTGCACGTTGGGCTGGATACGTTCGCGCCGGTCAATGAAAACGACCCGGTCGAGCACAAAATCCACACCGAGTGGTGTGAATTGAACCAGGCCACTGCCGACCAGATCAACCAGGCCAAACATAACGGTGGGCGAATTGTGGCCGTCGGCACGACCAGCGTACGGACGCTCGAGTCGGCTGCCCAAAACGCCGCCGAAGGGCAGGTAGTCGGCACGTTCAGCGGACCAACCAACCTGTTCATCCTGCCGGGGTATACCTTTAGGGCAGTGGATGCCATGGTTACCAATTTTCATCTGCCCCGTTCTACCCTGCTGATGCTGGTTTCGGCATTTTCAGGGCGCGAGCGAATTCTGTCAGCATATCAGCAAGCGATCGAGATGAAGTACCGCTTCTTCTCGTTTGGCGACGCCATGTTGTTACTGTGAGGGATTTGGGCCCTCTGGTTCAGGTTTCTCACCCGATTTGAACTTACCAATTCTGGATTTTAAAAAGGAGATATTATGACCAGCTCAGCCAAGCAGTGGAATAAACCCCCTGAAATGCAGATCGATACAAAAAAGAAGTACACGGCTACTTTCAAAACCGATAAGGGAGATATCGTGGTGCATTTGTTTGCCGATAAAACCCCCAAAACCGTCAACAACTTTGTTTTTCTGGTTCGTGAAGGTTTTTACGATGACACCATTTTCCACCGGGTGATCAAGGATTTCATGGTCCAGGGCGGTGACCCCACCGGCACCGGCCGCGGAGGCCCCGGCTACCGCTTTGCCGATGAATTCCATCCGTCACTTCGTCACAACAAGCCCGGCCTGCTCTCGATGGCCAACGCTGGCCCGGGCACCAACGGCTCGCAGTTCTTCTTGACCCACGTGCCAACTCCCTGGTTGGATAACAAACATTCCATCTTCGGCGAGGTGGTCGAGGGGATGGATGTGCTGCTTTCCATCCCGGAGCGCGATCCATCCAAAATTGGCAGCCCATCTGTCAAGCTTCAAACTGTGGAGATTACCGAAGAAGAGTAATACATCTTCGCTCGATTAATACTTTGCAAATTGGCGAAAGCCTCCTATAATATACTTACCGACCGGTCGGTAAGTATATTATAGGAGGCTTTCTATTTCAAATGATCACAAACAAAAAACGCAATGTCATTTTATTGGTTTTATTTCTGGGGGTGCTTATGGGGGCCTTGGATATTGCAATCGTTGGACCGGCTTTACCGGCCATCCAGAAATATTTTGGGGTCAGTAATGAACGGCAGATGGCCTGGGTTTTCGGCATTTATGTGCTCTTCAACTTGATCGGCACGCCTTTGATGGCGAAATTATCCGATTCTTACGGCAGGCGAATGATTTATGTTCTGGATGTGAGCTTATTCGCCCTTGGCTCGTTGCTATTGGTGCTTTCTGGATTTGTAGGTTTCAGGGGGTTGTTGCTGGGCAGGGCCATCCAGGGCTTGGGAGCCAGCGGGATCTTTCCGGTAGCCAGCGCCGTGATTGGGGATACTTTTCCTCCCGCGAAGCAGGGTTCGGCTTTAGGGTTGATTGGGGCAGTGTTTGGGCTGGCGTTTATTGTTGGCCCCATTTTAGGCGGCGTTTTGCTGCCGGTGGGCTGGCAATGGCTATTTCTGGTGAATATTCCCCTGGCGTTGGTCGTCATTGGCCTCAGCCTGTGGCTGCTGCCGCAAACAAAGCGACAGGCGCCTCTGTCCTTCGATTGGGCAGGTATGGCCGTTCTGGGGTTGGCGTTGGCCAGCCTGGCCATCGGGTTAAACCGGATCGATACCGGCGCTTTTTGGCAAAGCTTGATCTCCTGGTCTGTCGGGCCATTTTTACTGCTGGCAATACTGGGAGTAGTCGCAGGCGCCCGATTGGAACAGCGGGCCAAGAATCCAATCTTACCCCCACGACTATTTGCGAAAAAGCAGCTTAATTTGAGTTATTTGCTTGGAATAGGGGCAGGGATGGGGGAGGCGAGCCTGGTGTTTATGCCTTCGCTGGCGGTTGTATCGTTATTCGGGGTGGGAGAAAGCCAGGCAAGCTATTTGCTCATGCCGGTTGTTGTGGCGATGGCATTTGGTTCACCCCTGGTAGGCCGGCTTTTGGATCGATTCGGTTCGAAATGGGTGATTCTGAGCGGCACTGGCATATTAACCGCCGGGTTGGCGCTGTTGAGCCTGGCCAGTCAATCCCTGGCGATGTTCATATCCTCCGGTGCATTGATAGGCCTGGGATTATCCGCTCTGCTGGGAGCGCCTTTGCGCTATATTATGCTTAACGAGGCCGGCCAGGCCGAAAAGTCCGCTGCCCAGGGTGTGGTTTCTTTGTTTACCAGTGTAGGCCAATTAGTCGGCTCGGCTTTGATCGGGGCAGTAATCGCCTCGGGAAATGGGACGGCCCAGGGATATCAAGAAGGTTTTCTGGCGATGGCCGGCTCCAGCCTGGTCATGTTTATAATCTCCTTTGCCTTGAAGTCGCGTCAAGAAGAGCGTTTTGCCCACGCCAGCCGGTCGATACAAGCCGAGCAGCCCGGAACGGATTTATAATAATCGGGCGAAACCACTCGGGTTTGGCTCAAGAATGCCCGAAACCCTGCTATTTGCTGAGCGTTCATTTCCACAAATATCTCGAATTTAGGGTTCAAAGCAGCCGGCCGGGTAGTTAATCCAGGCAAACTCCAGGAGCGACTTTTATGCAACCTGAGCTTTCCCCACGGATGCAGGACCGTATCCTTGCCGAGGCCACCCGGCTGTTTGTTCTGCGGGGGTATGACGGCATTTCTATGCGCGAAATCGCTGAGGCCTGCCAGATTACCAAAGCAGGCCTGTATTACTATTACCGCGATAAGGCCCAACTTCTTCTGGCCATCCTCAAGGCGCACCTGGAAGAAGTCGATAAAATCCTTGAACCCTGTATTCATTCGGATGAAGGGATCGAACAGAAAATCATCACCCTGGTGCATGGCATCTTTTCTCTACCGCCCAACCAGCGAGCAGTGATCCGGCTGGCGAGCTCGGAGATGCACCACCTGGATACGGGCACCCGCCTGGAGTTTGGGCAGATTTACCACGAAAAGTTCACCGGCCAGATTCAGGCTCTTTTAGACGCGGGTGTACAAAGTGGGCAGCTCAATTTGAAAAATACCGGATCCGCAACCTGGATTTTACTGGGAATGATGTACCCATTTTTCACCCCAGAGCAAAACCTGGAAAAGGCTCAACTGGAAGAACTGCTTTCACAGATTCTGGCCATTTTCTTTCATGGCGCCTTGGGGAGCGAATCCTGATGGATTGGGAAGCCTTTAACCAAACCATTATCGACTGCCGGCTGTGTCCCCGCCTGACGGCATACCGGGAAGAGGTTGCCCGCACCAAACGCAAGGCCTACCGCGATTGGGATTATTGGGGCAAACCGGTACCCGGATTTGGCGACCCGCATGCGGCGGTGCTGGTGATCGGCCTGGCGCCGGGGGCGCACGGTTCCAATCGAACCGGGCGCATGTTCACCGGCGACGCCTCCGGCGATTTCCTTTACCCGGCCCTGTTTCGGGCCGGGTTTGCCAACCAGCCCACGACCCAGAGCCGCGAGGATGGGCTGCAATTGAAAGATCTGTTCATCAGCGCGGTCTGCCGCTGTGCGCCGCCGGATAACAAGCCGCTGCCTGCCGAGATTATGGCCTGCCGGCCCTATTTGCAGGCAGAAATCGATGCCCTGGAGCGGCTCAAGGTGATTGTGGCCCTGGGCAAACTGGCCTTCGACCAGACCCTGGCCATTTACCGCCTGAACAACCCCGACCTGCCCCGGTTCGAGTTCAAGCATGGCGCCGTCTATCCGTTGGGTAAAAACCGGCTAAAATTGGTCGCTTCCTATCACCCCAGCCGGCAGAATACCCAGACCGGCCGCCTGACGGCGGCGATGTTTGATGAGGTGTGGGTGAAGGCGAGAAGAGAGAGTAGAGAATAGAGAATAGTAATGAGTAATCAGGGGATGAGGGAAGAGAGAAGAAGACACAAGGGTTTTAGAACCGGCGTAAATTAAAAATGACTTTCGAGTAGCAAGTCACCCCTTCCCCAGCTCTGGGGGAAGGGGCCGGGGGATGAGGGCGAGCGCCGGTTTTACCGGCCAATAGACTGTCCGGCCGGCGCAATTTGCCTTTTCCTAACCTCCCTCAAAATCCAACGTGCGGATTTTAGGGGAGGAATCCGGCTCTTCTCTTCTTGCCTTATCGCCGTGGTGCCTTCTTGTTTTACGGAAAATATAAAAACACGGTGACCCCAATCAGGGTCACCGTGTTTTTTGGTTTAATTATTGGGTGTTTTGGGCTCGTTTAGCGCCGTACGGCGGACCAACCAGCGTAAGCGGCGGTTTCGCCAAGCTCGGTCTCGATGCGCAAGAGCTGGTTGTATTTAGCCACCCGGTCGGAGCGGGCGGGGGCGCCGGTCTTGATCTGGCCGGTGTTGAGGGCCACGGCCAGGTCGGCGATGGTCGAATCCTCGGTCTCACCGGAGCGATGCGAGGTGACCGCGCGCCAGCCGGCGCGATGGCAGGTCTCGACAGCCTCGATGGTCTCGGTCAGCGAGCCGATCTGGTTGACTTTGACCAGCAGAGCGTTGCAGGATTTCTCGCGGATGGCCCGGCGGACACGCTCGGGGTTGGTGACCAGCAAGTCGTCGCCCACGAGCTGAACACGGCTGCCCAACTCGGCGGTCAGCGCCTGCCAGCCTTCCCAGTCGTCTTCGGCCAGGCCATCTTCCAGAGAAACGATCGGGTACTGGTCGATCCAATTTTTCCAGAAGGCAACCATTTCGTCGCTGGAGAGGATCTTGCCCTCTTTGCGCAGGTTGTATTTCTTGGCGTCGGCATCGTAGAACTCGGAAGCAGCCGGGTCGAGGGCAATACAAACCTGTTCTCCCGCTTTGTAGCCGGCTTTTTCGATGGCTTCCAGAATAACTTCCACGGCTTCTACGTTGGCTTTCAGGGCCGGGGCGTAACCGCCTTCGTCACCAACCAGGGTGGCGTATCCACGGCCCTTCAGCACGGTTTTCAGGGTATGGTAGATCTCAGCACCCCAGCGCAGACCTTCGGCGAAGGTTGGGGCGCCGAGCGGCATGATCATGAATTCCTGGGCATCGGTGGACTGCCAGTTGGTGTGGGTGCCGCCGTTGAGGATATTCATCATCGGGACGGGCAGAACGTGGGCATAAACGCCGCCGATGTAGCGGTACAGGGGCAGTCCCAGGGCATTGGCAGCCGCTTTGGCTGTTGCCAGGCTGACGCCCAGGATGGCGTTGGCGCCCAGCTTGGATTTGTTCGGGGTGCCATCCAGCTCGAGCAGGGTCTGGTCGATGGCCTTTTGTTCGAGGGCATCCCAACCGACCAGCGTATCGGCGATGACCGTATTTACGTTCTCAACGGCTTTCAGGACGCCTTTACCGCCGTAGCGGGCTTTATCGCCATCGCGCATTTCCAGGGCCTCGTGGGTGCCCGTGGAGGCGCCAGAAGGCACGATAGCACGGCCCCAACTGCCATCGCCTAAGATGATTTCGACTTCGACGGTGGGGTTACCGCGCGAATCCAGTACTTCTTGTCCTTGGATTGACTTAATCGTAGTTTCCATACATTCCCTCTTTACTAAGAATTTTACAAGGCGCATGCGCCTTAATTTCTGCCCAAAACGAGTTAAGTATAATACGGTTTTTGTATTTTCCGGCCTAACTCAGCCTGCGCTGGCTTAAACCAGGAGGAAGTTAACTAGAGAGGAAGTTAACTAGAGAGGAACTTAACCACGGAGGCACGGAGGACACGGAGAAAAGAAAAAGAAGAAGAGAAAATATTTAGCGGTGCTGACTTTATAAACAAAATCACAGGCACGGATTTCACAAAGGAGAGAATTTAAGGAGCAGATCGGCCCGGTCTCTCCCTCCATTCCTTCGGCCGAGGCCGCTCTTATCGGTTGGTCAGGAATATTCACCGCAGAGGCGCAGAGGCCGTTGAGAAATGTAGGGTGGGTGGAGGGCTCATTTAGAACACCAGCGACCTACACACTTGCAAGCCCCACGAAACCTTGCCCGTAACCCACCATCCGGAGAAAACTACAACGCTACGGCTCGGTCTCTCGCAACCTTCAGCCGAGGCCGCTCTTATCGGCTGGTCAGGAATATTCACCGCAGAGGCGCAGAGCACGCCGAGAAGAAATTTTTTGATCAAGCGCTGCCGTAGGGTGCGTTTGAGGGCTGACATCCCCGGAGCCGGCGGACCACCAGACCATTCGCCCACATTGGTGTGCCCGAAACGCACCATCGCTGCGCCACCCTCGCAAATTCCGAAAAGCGCTGGTTTTACAAGCCAATGAGCTGGTCAAGTCGAGGTTTTCTGCCTCTTCCTGGCCTCCCCGAAAATCCGCGCTTTGGATTTTCGGGGAGGAATTTACCATACAAAAACACTTTCAGAATGTTTTCTTTAGTCTTCTTTCGCCAATGGGTGAGTCTTAACTTTGGCGTGGTTGCAGACCGCCTGGACGAAGGCTTTGAACAACGGATGGGGCCGGTTCGGGCGGGAAAGAAACTCGGGGTGGAACTGGGTGCCGACCATGAAGGGGTGGTCGCTAATTTCGGCAATTTCGACCAGCTTGCCATCCGGTGAAAGGCCGGAAAGGCGCAGCCCGCCATCTTCCAACTGTTTGCGGTAGCTGTTGTTGAATTCGAACCGGTGGCGGTGGCGTTCTTCGACCAGCTCTTGATCGTAAGCCCGGTGGGCGATGGTGCCTTCCTGCAATTTGCACGGATACAGGCCCAGGCGCATGGTCCCACCCATATCGGTGATGTTATGCTGGTCCGGCATCAGGTCGATCACGGGGTAGGGGGTGGTGCGATCGAACTCGGTCGAGTTGGCCGCTTCGTCGGCGAACAATTCGCGGGCGAATTCGATGACCATCAACTGCATACCCAGACACAAGCCGAGGTAAGGGATCTTCTCGGTTCGCGCCGTACGGGCAGCTAAAATTTTCCCTTCAATTCCACGGCTGCCAAACCCGCCCGGCACCAGGATACCGTCAGCCGATTTCAGCTCGTCCAGGTAACGGCCTTTTTCCAGGTCGGTCGAGTGGATCCAGAGGATTTCAACTTCCACACCCAGGTTCAGCGCGGCGTGGTTGAGGGCTTCGCGAACGCTCATGTAGGCGTCGTGCAGTTCGACGTATTTGCCCACCAGGGCGATCTTGACCTTGGGTTTGCTTTTTTCGGCCTGGCGGACCAGCCGCTTCCAGTCAGTCCAATCCGGAATCTGCCTGGCCTGTAAGCCTAACTTATCCAGGATAATATCAGCCGCCCCGGTCTCCTCGAGTAAAAGGGGTACCTCGTAAAGGATTTTGGACGTCACCATTGGGATGACCGCCTTTTTATCTACGTCGCAAAACAAGGCGATTTTTTCGGTGATGCTGCGCTCCACCGGGTAATCGGAGCGGGCCACGACCATATCCGGTGAAATACCAATCGAGCGCAGTTCGGCCACGGAATGCTGGGTAGGTTTGGTCTTGAGTTCTCCGGTTGCGCCGATATAAGGCAGCCAGGTGACGTGGATGTACATGGTGTTTTCCCGGCCCAGGTCACTGCGCAGTTGGCGCAGGGCTTCCAGGAAGGGCTGGCTCTCGATATCACCGACCGTTCCGCCGACTTCCACCAACACGATCTCGGCCCCGGTCGATTTGGCCACCAGAGTGATGCGCCGTTTGATCTCGTTGGTTATGTGCGGAATGACCTGGATGGTGCCGCCCAGGTAATCGCCCCGGCGTTCTTTGGAAATCACCTCGGCGTAAATCTGGCCGGTGGTCATGTTACAGACCCGATTCAAGCGTACATCGATGAAACGCTCGTAATGCCCCAGGTCCAGGTCAGTCTCAGCCCCATCGTCGAGGACATAAACCTCACCATGCTGGTAGGGGCTCATCGTGCCCGGGTCGACGTTGATGTAGGGGTCCAGTTTTTGGACGGCGACTTTAAAGCCACGCTCTTTTAATAATCTACCGGTCGCAGCCGCGGTGACTCCCTTGCCAACCGAACTAACTACACCCCCGGTGTAAAAAATATATTTTGTAGGCATAATCACTCCTGATCGAGGTCCTGGTTAAAAGAAGGAGGGAGGGGCGTTGAACAGGCTCCTCCCTCCTAAATGACGGAAAGATTTGGATAACGAATGAGAAAAGGAAAATTACTTTGCATGCCTTTCAAATAAAACGACCTGGCTGATTGTGAATTCGGGAAACAGAAAGGCCAGGTCCAGGTAATCTACCTTACCCGTATAGTTTATCACAAAATCGGATCGGCAATCAGGTTTTTCCCAGGGCGATTGCTTTGCTTGGGTGTTCAAGAGCTTTTTCGTAGAAAAAACAACCGCGATTCTCCGGCCTTAGAACCGAACCTGATGAGCGCGGGGTTCCCCCTTGCCAGGGATCGAAGAAGACGCGGTAGAATATATCCACCAGAGTATTGGATGCCGGAGTAGAAGCTTATTTACCATTGTTAATGGTTACAGGAGGTTTAAAAAAGGTGATGTTGGATCCCAATAATCCCGTGGTGAAACTATGTATTGAAGGTATGCAAGCCGAATTCCAGGGCAATATTACGGAAGCCCAGGCTTTATTTAAGCGTGCCTGGGATCAAAGCAGTGATGATTTCGAGTCGTGTATCGCTGCCCATTACCTGGCCCGTCACCAGGAAAGTGCGCAGGATGGGTTGGCCTGGAACGAAGAGGCCGTAAGGCGCGCAGAGGCTTGCGGCGACGAAAGGGTCGCCGAATTTTTCCCGTCCTTATATCTCAACCTGGGTTATTCGCACGAAGTGCTTGGCCAATTTAACCGAGGCGACCCAATGGTATGAGCAGGCCGCTGAAAAAGTTGGTATATTACCCGAAGGCCCCTATACCGATGTAGTGCGAAGCGGTGTAACTTCCGGGCTGAACCGGGTTCAAGAAGCGGAGAATTCTACCCGGCAAGCCGGCAGCGCTTACACCGTACCGATTAACCATAAAAAAGCCACTATGGGGTAGTGGCTTTTATTCCTTATAAATTCGCTGAAACTGCCGGATTACAACCTTGCAGGTTGACACCGGTTGAACATGGGGAAAATAACCGGATAACAATCTGGGTTCAATAATACGATTGTAAAACTCTCGGAAACCGAGAAATACCGATATCCGACAGAAAGCGAAAACAATCAGGAATTGGTCGTTTTCTGTTCCAGGGTGCGGGCGAGCAGTTCTTCCTGCGTATTCGAAACAGCTTTAGACTTTTTGACCTTGTCTTCTTGCTTGCGAGCTTTCGCACGTTCCATCGCCTCACGCATGGCAACTTCCATGGCGGTCGGTTCGGCTTCGGCAGCTTTCTCGCTGTTGGTCAGATTGGCCAGTTCATCCAGATTCTCGTTGTAGAATTCGTCTTTCGAACGGCGGCCGGATTTGCGTTGGCGACGGGCCGGTTTGTCTTTCTTCGGCTCGGCAATATGATCCTGGACTTCGTGGACAGGTTCCGGCTGCAAGGCTTTCAGACTCAACTTGATTTGTTTTTTCTTCTTGTTGACGTCGATAACCTGTGCTTCCAACTCGTCACCATCTTTGACCACATCACCCGGTGTGCGAACATAGCCGTGGGCCAGTTCACTGATATGAATTAAACCGGGGCGCTCAGCGCCGATGTCAAGGAAAACGCCGAATGATTCGATGCGAACGACTTTGCCTTTGACCACCATTTCTTTTTTGATATCGCGCCACTCCAAATCGAGCGGTTTGATCATGGTCAATTCGATCCGTTCATCCTTGACTTTACGAACCCAAACCTCAATCTGTTGACCTTCCTGCAGGACATCTTTGACGCTCTTGATAGCCTGGTTGTCCGGGGCCACAATTTGCGAGACGTGGATGACCGCGTGCTTACCTGCGCCAATTCCCACAACAGCACCAGCCAGGGTTGTTTTCAACACTGTTCCGGTGAATTGCATCTTCGGCTTGATTTCTTGTGTCGAGTCTTTCTCGACGACGACGGGATTTTCCATAATACGTAACTCCCAAAGTTCAAATTTCAGCGAAGGTTGATTATACTCCGCCCATCCCGAACTGTCAATTAACTGGGTGACGGGGTTAAAAAATACTCATTCAAGGAAAGATTCGCTCATTTTGGCAGGGTACGGAAAGCGACGAAGCCCATGGCAAGCGGCATCCAGAAGGTAATTCCGCGGAATGCCAGGGTAACAACCGCGGCGGCTTCGACGGCGATACCCAGGTTGCTCAATGCCAGGGTCAAAATGCCCTCGACGATACCAACGCCGGCCGGGGTGGGGGAGACAATCACAAACAGGTAGGCGATCCCAAACCCGGCGATCAGGCTGGTCAGGCTGATGGGAATATCGAAGGCCAGAAACATCAACCCCAGGATAGAGATCAGCAGGCTTTTGTTGATGAGCGTTAATATAGCTGGCCGGATCCAACCTTTACGCACATAACCAAGGGCATGAACGCCTTCGGTGATTTCGGTGGCAAAAGCGTCCACCTTTTCCGGAGTAACCAGGGTCCTTTTGATGATCCAATGGGTCAGGTTGTTGGCAATTTTGGCCAGCAAGCTCAGCACTGTCGATAAACGCTGCTTGGATTTGGATGCCAGGTAAAGAAGACACACCAGAGCGATTGTGAGGCATACGAAGAACACGTAAGCGATAATCTCCGTCGCGCTGAGCGAGTCTTTGAACGCCAGAATTACCATCCCAACGAAAATAACCGAGAGCAGGCCGATGTAATCGAAGATCAGGAAGAGAACACTGCCAACCGTGATGCGGGCTGAGGATTGGCCGTTGCGTTGAGCATCGTGATAGAACACTGCCATCCCGCTCATGCCCGCGCTGGGGGCAACCAGGTTGACGAAGTTGACCGCCGTGACCAGGTGAACCAAAGGTGGCAGCTTTTTCTCTACACCAACCATGGCAAATGTCGCTCGAAAAGTACAACCCTGTACGACGAACCATAAAAACTGGGCCAGGATTGCGGCCAGGATGATGAACATATTTCCGTTGGATAAGACCCGGGCAACTTCTTTTAGCTGTGTAAATCGACTGATTACGAAAAGGATCCCCAGGAGTAGGATGACAGCGGCAAAGAATTTCTTCATTCGATGGGAAAACCTCAGGATGGTGGTTGGAACGTTTAGCGAGATTCGCCAAGTTTCAAGGACACCTCAAGAACTTTCCCATTGCGAACCAATTCAATCGAAATCACCTGGTTAGGTGTGAAATTGAATAAGGTATTCAAATACGGGTGTTGTTCGTCGATAGGTGTCCCACCGATCTTGGTTATTATATCGCCGGTTTTAATTCCTGCGGAATCGGCGGGACTATTGGCAGCCACATCCGAAACATAAATGCCCCATTGCACTGTAAGGTTGTAGCGCTGGGCGATAGTCGGGTTGATCGGCTGGTAACTGATACCGACATACGGCCGGGAAACGAAACCATTTTTGATCAACTCATTGGAAATGATATTGACGGTGTTCGAGGGGATGGCAAAGCCCAACCCTTCGACATAGCCGCCGTTGCTGTTATTGCGTACGATCAGGGTGTTGACCCCGATCACTTCTCCGACCAGGTCAACCAACGGCCCGCCGGAATTACCATTGTTGATGGCTGCATCGGTCTGCAGCAACCCTTCCATCGAATAGCCGTTGCCTGTGTCGATGGTGCGGCCGGTGGCCGAAATGACCCCGGTGGTCACGGAATTCTTGAAGTCACCCAGGGGCGAGCCGATCGCGATGACTGTCTCACCCGGCTGCAGCAGGTCCGAATCGCCCAGGGGGATCACCCCGGGCATGGTGCCATCCACTTTCAAGACGGCCAGGTCGGAAAACTGATCGGCGCCCACCAGCTTGGCGGTCGTTTCGGTGCCATCCAGAAAATCGACCTGGATGGACTGGGCGTTCTCGATGACGTGGTTGTTGGTAATGATATAGCCGTCTTTGGAGATAATAAAACCACTGCCGGTTTCTTCGCCGCCGGATGCGACCCCAAAGAAAGTGGTCTGGTTGGGGAGGGTGGATATCACCGTGACCACGGCGGGGCCGACCTGGGAAACAACCTGGGTTATGGTGGTGTCGATCTGGGTGGTATCGATCTTCACCGTGGTCTCAGCGGTTGCATTTGGGTTAGGCAGGCCAGAACCGGCCAAAGAAGGGGCTGCCGTCGCGGTTGGCTGGCTTTTTAGATAAGTATAAACGGCTGTCCCGCCGCCGACCGCTCCTAAGACGGCCGCGACAAAGGCCAGCGCTACGGTGACAAGAAGGTAAATCAACCTTTTCCAGGTCATGTTCCTGAAACCTCACGTTTTCTTGTGGAGAGCCTGTTTATACCTGGGACAATCGGTTCAACCTGGCCGAAGGTTTCCAGGCGGATCAGGGTTGTGAAATCTCGTTCTGAAGCACCTGTTCAGCCTTGGCGAGCTGCGGGTCGAGGTTGTTCTGGATGTCCTGATCGGTCATCTCGACCACGTAGTCGGGTGTAAGGCCCACTCCATTGATCTGGGTTCCTTTGGGGGTCAACCAGTGGGCGATGGTGATCTTCACCGCGCCTTCGTTGTTGCTCAGTTCGGTCCAGGTTTGCACCGAGCCCTTACCGTAGGTGGTTACCCCAACCAGGGGAGCTCGACCCAGGTCCTGCAATGCCCCGGCGGTTATCTCGGAGGCGGATGCAGACCCCTTGTTGACCAGCACCACCATGGGAATGTTGGTGGCCAGGCCGCCGGCGCGGGCCTCGTAGGGAGTCCGGCTGCCGTCACTGTGCTCTTCGTACATGACCGTGCCTTTGGGTATGAATTGTGAGATGATGTTGATGGCCGTGTCGAGGAACCCACCCGGGTCATCCCGCAGGTCCAGGATCAGGCCATCCGGGTTTTGGGCGAGCAGAGTCTTCAGTTCATTGCGCAGGTCCTGGTCGGTGTTTTGGCCGAATTGCAGAACCTTAACGTAGGCAATATTATTGTCCAGCATTTTACCACTGACGAGCGTGATCTTGATGTTGGCCCGGACCAGGGTCACATCGAAGGGTGTGGTTTGGCCCTCGCGCAGGATCGTCAGGGTTACGCTGGTTCCGGCAGGTCCAAGGACTTTGCGCAGGACGATATTGGGGTCCTGGCCTTTCATGTCCTGGCCATCCACGGCGGTAATTTCGTCTCCGGTCTTCAAGCCGGCTTTCTCGGCCGGTGAGCCGTCCATCGTGCTGGTAATGGTCAGGTAGTCGCCGGTCGTATCGACCCAGGCACCGATGCCATCATAATCACCGATCAGAGGGGCATTGGCCTGCTGATATTCGAAAGGATCCAGGTAACCGGTGTAGGGGTCGCCCAACGAATTGAGCATCCCACTGATGGCGCCCTGCATCAATTTCTCGTCATCCACAGGCTGGTTGACGTACTCCTGGTGAACCAGGTCCCAGGCCTGCCAGAACGGCTGGAAAAGCGTGGTCAGGTCTTGGGTCGAAGTTGTTGCGGTAGATTGCTGTTCCTGTCCCTGCGGAGTTGGAATAGCCGGCGAGGTGGGCTGGGGAACGAGGAAAGAAGGCAGGCTCAGGCTTACATCGTGGGGTAAAGTGTATCCGGCGACTAAACCGCCCGTAAAACTGATCCCAACCCCCAACATGACCAGGATAACGATTAATACAATTCTTAAAGGCTTTGATTCCATCAGTTACTCCTGATTTCCGCCAATAATATTTGACTTTCCTGAAAATGTATTCCTTTCAGGAGAGGAGCTTGATGTTTGGGGAGCGACGATGCCGCTTGCCAAACATCAAACAGCCTCCCTTCGGGAACTTCTTAACAGGAGCCTGAGTAGCCACAAATTATAGATTATTTCAACGTATAACCTATCATATCTTAGTTAAGCGAGTATGAAAATATGAGGTCGTTTATAAAAATCGCCTATTGGCAAATGATTGGGGGACATGTGGGGGCGCGGCGAAGCCGCGCCCCCACATGTCCATATTTCTTCACCTGAAGGCGTTTTTCGACACCCTCAAAATATGCTGACTATTCATGACCTCTGGATTTGAATTGTTTGGGGGGCAAAGCTGCGGCAAACCAATCAAAGCCGGCGATCCTGAAAACCGCGCGGAATAACCGAAAAATCGGGGGTAAACAAACTGGCCAGTTGGTCGATGGTTTCCAGGCGGAAATCGCTATCTGCGCGCTGCCCCTTGTGGTTGACCTGGACGGTGACAAAGCCCAATCCCTGCGCCGCGGCGATGTTTTGGGCCGAATCTTCGAAGAGAATACATTTTTGAGGCGCCGGGTTGCCCAAGAGCTGCAGGGCTTTGTGATAAGCCTCATTTTGCGGTTTGCAATACGGGTTCAGGTCGTTGATATCGACGATTTTTTCGAAACAATCATAGATCCCCAAGGCGCTGGTCACCCGGGTTGCGTGCGGCCGGTCCGAATTGGTCAGGATCATTTTGGGGATCGGAATTTGCTCCAAGGCCTTTTTTAGGCCTGGGTTGGGGGCTAAAATTTGGGCGACCGGCACATCATGGACGAATTTAAGATAGTCCTGGGTGTCAATGCCGTACTCGGCGACCAGACCGCGCATGGTCGTGCCGTAACGCTGGAACAGGTCTTTGCGCAGCGGGTTGCCGGGCGGTGCTCCCAGGCGCTCCTGGATAAACAGGTCAATCCGTTTTCCAATCTGTTCCCACATCCCGGTCTCGGGTTGGTATAGGGTGTCGTCGAGGTCGAAGATCAGGATATCCGGTTTCATCTTTTGAGTATAATCGAGAATACATCCCGCCGAAAAGGTTAGCAGCTAAGGCGTTTTTTTATTATTACAAAGCGATCGGCCCTGCCGGACCGTTAAAATGACCGGGTATGGATAGATTTTCCGCTGATTTTCCTCAGTAAATCCATCCTTTCCAGGAGCATCAAACACGAGACCGGGCAGCCACGAGGGAAAGAGGTTTATGTGTCCATACAGATTCTAGCGGACGAGGTAGCATCCCAGATCGCCGCCGGCGAGGTGGTCGAGCGGCCCGCGTCCGTCGTCAAAGAGCTGATCGAAAACGCGCTGGACGGCCGCGCCAGCCACATCGAGGTGCGGGTAGAGGGAGCCGGCCGCCAGTTGATCGAGATTAGCGACGACGGCATCGGAATCCCGGCCGAAGAGCTCACCCTGGCTGTGGCCCGGCATGCCACCAGTAAACTCCGCAATGCGGAGGACCTCTTCCAAATCCGTTCGCTGGGCTTTCGGGGTGAGGCGCTGGCCTCGATCGGCTCGGTCTCGCGCATGGCAGTCATATCCCAATCCAAAGACCAGTCCATTGGCGGCAAATTGATCGTCGAGGGCGGGAAAATTGCCAGTGTCGATAAAGTCGGCGTCCCGTCCGGCACGGTCGTGCGGGTGGAGGACCTGTTCTACAACGTCCCGGCCCGGCTTAAATTTCTCAAAACGGATGTGACCGAACGGAACCAGATCAACAACCTGGTGACGCGCTATGCCCTGGCATATCCGCAGGTGCGGATGAAGCTCACCCAGGACGGAAAAACGGTATTACAGACCAGCGGAAACGGTGATCGTAAAGAAATTTTAGCGGCGCTGTTTGGGCCGGAGATCGCCCGCCAGATGCTGGAAGTGGATTTGAGCGACGAGGGCATCCAGGTCGAGGGGTTCATCAGCCCGGTGGGGTTGACCCGATCCAACCGCCGTGAAATCACATTTTTTGTCAATGGACGCTGGGTGCAGGAAACGGCTCTGAATGCGGCTCTGCTCCAGGCATACCACACCTTGTTGATGGTCGGGCGCTACCCGATCGCCGCATTATTCGTGCAAATCGATCCGGAAGACGTGGATGTCAACGTCCATCCTGCCAAGGCCGAAGTACGCTTCCGCCAGCCGGATAAGGTGTTTTCTGCCGTCCAGCGAGCGGTCCGGCGGGCCCTGCTGGCCTATTCGCCCACACCCCAGCTCAACAACACCTACTGGCAGACCACGCCCAGCCAGACCCGCCTGATCGACCCTGCCTGGGAAATGGCCGGTGATTTGCAAGATGGTGAAGTCGGCGCAAACCGCGAGGAGAGCGGGATCGAAAATAATCCACGCGAGCTGCCGGACCAGCCGGTCTTGCCGGGCGGCCAGATGCCCCTGCTGCGGCCGATTGGCCAGGTAGGGGCGGCTTATCTGGTGGCCGAAGGCCCGGATGGCCTTTACCTGATCGATCAACATGCCGCTCACGAGCGGGTTTTGTTCGAGCGATTCCTGGCCCAACGCAGCAAGACTGTTCCTGCCCAGCAGCTTTTGGAGGCCATTACCATCACTCTGCCGCCCGCCGGTTCCCAACTCTTATTGGGACAGCTTGTTCTGCTCAACCAGATTGGCTTCGAAGTCGAGGAGTTTGGCCCGAATACGTTCCGTATCCGGGCGATACCGGCACTTCTGACCGGGATGGACCCGGAAGCCGCGGTGCGGGTGGTGGTTGAGGACTTCGAGGAAGACGAAACTCCGCTCCAGAATGAAGTGGAGGAGCGTATTATCGCCCGGGTGTGTAAACGGGCGGCTGTCAAAGCCGGCAAGACACTTTCCAGTGACGAACAGAAAACCCTGATCCGTGACCTGGAAGCCTGCCGCTCGCCGCGCACCTGTCCGCATGGACGCCCGACCATGATCCACCTGTCGGTCGATTTGCTCGAGCGCCAGTTCGGCCGGCGCGGCGCCCGTTGATCAACTCAGCCGGTCGCTGATGGCAGGCATGATTGCCGCCACGTCGAATGGCAGGAGCAGGTCGGCACGCTCATCCAGGTAGGTAGAGGAAAAGGTATTAATCATCAGTTTGGCGCCCCGCTCCAGGCCGTAGAGGGGCAAATGTGCGGCCGGAGTGACCTCCAGCGAACTGCCCACCACCAGGATTAAATCGGCCTGGGAGCAGTAATCTTCCGCAAATTGCCATGCAGCTACCGGCAGCAGCTCTTCGAAAAGAACGATGTCTGGTTTCAGGATGGCCTGGCACCTGGGGCAGTGAGGAATATTTTCCTGTTCGAGAAAAACCTCGATAAATTCCGATATCGAATAATGCGAACGGCATTTTGGGCAGGTCAGGCTGGCGGCTGTGCCGTGTAATTCGACCACGTTGTGCGATCCGGCGCGTTGGTGCAGGCTGTCGATGTTTTGGGTCACCAGCGCAGAAAGGAAGCCGTTGGCCTCCATTTTCGCCAGGGCCAGGTGCGCCGGGTTGGGTTCAGCGCTGAGAAATTTACGCGCCAGGGGACGCAGCCAGTCGAAGAACTTCTCGGGCCGGTAGCGGAACGCCGATAGCGAAGCTACTTGCATCGGGTCCTCGTGGGTCCACAGGCCGGACCCGGCCGAGCGGAAGTCTGGAATGCCCGAGGGGGTGGAAATACCCGCTCCGGTGATGGCAACTACCTTGTGAGCCTGTTTAATTAAATCGGCAGCCTTTTCGGCTGCCGCATTCAAGGTAAGTTCAATCATTTTTTAAGGCGATCGGCAAATTGACCGGCCAGGCGGTTGATCTGCTGAGTTGATAATCCCGTCTGGTTGCAGAAGAATCAAAGGCGTACTTCGCATAGCCGATTGATAAGATAATTCCGGTGAAGGTGGGACCACCAGACTGATTGGCTTTTTAAGCATTTCCTGGATCTGGTTGGCCGAGAATTGGAGGTCCGCTCGAATCCGGTTGAGGATTACCAGGCTGACCAGCTTGGATTTCCCGTAGCCGAAATCGGCCAGAAAATCGAACAGGCTGGCGGTACGCTTCAGCGAAAATGGCTGCGGTTCGGTGCACACGATCAACTCGTCGCATGTGTTCAAGACGTGTTCCAGGCCCGGCATGAAGGGATTGCCAATATCGATGAAAAGGGTCTGGCACAGGCTGGCAAGCTGCTGCAGGATGATTTCAAGCTGGGGGACCGCTTCGTCGAGTTTGCTAAACTGGCCGAACTTGTCCGAGGCTAACAGCAGCCGCAGGCCGAAGGTCGTGCGGATCAATTCGTTTTCGACTTCAGGCGCAGTGATGTCGGCCGGCTTCATCGCGAGCAGTTTGGTCAGGCCTTCGGTATTGTTGAACCCCAACTCGCCCGCCCAGGTGCCCTGCCCACTGCGTATTTCAGCGGCGATTACGTCGGAGCGGGTGCGGTTATAGTACGCCAGGGCCAGGTTGAGCGTCAAGGTGGATACCCCCAGCCCGCCTTTGGGTGAAATCAACCCAATGGAATAGCCCCGTTTTTGCGAGATGGATGGCGTCCGATTTTTCGTCCTGGCTAACAGGGCTTTGATGTGGGCGATCAACTCGGCCGGGTGGACCGGCTTGGTCAGGTAATCGTCCGCACCGGCCTCATAACCGGTCACTTTATCGTCCACCTGAGACTTAGCGGTGAACATTAATATCGGTATAACTGCGGTGTCGTTATTTTCACGCAGTCTCTTTGCGACCTGGTACCCATCCAGGTCTGGCATCATCACGTCCAGGACAATTAAGTCTGGCCTTTCGGCCTCTGCCTGGTTGATGCCTTCGATGCCGTTGCGGGCAGACACGATCTGATAACCCTGCCTCTGTAGCATCAAGCCTACAAGGCGCAGAGTTTCCAGGTCGTCGTCAACGATCAAGATTTTTTCTGCCATGCTACCCCTCAACGAGAAATTTCCAATCTCAGTCTAGCATGAAACAATTCATCCGGCAAGGTATGAGAGGGTCGAAAACAGAATATTGGATGTACGGTTTGGGCGGCTTCGCTGGCCGCAGCGTACATCCAATTTCCTGAAAACGCTACTCGTGGGGATTGAAAAGATATCCTTACGTCTGCACGGTATAATCATTTTATGACACTTCAACCAAAGCGTTCCAGTTATGTTTTCTGATTTTGAGCGGGTTTTAAAAGAAGATTGTGGCCTGAACGAGCCGGTGCACCTGATCGCGGGTGTCTCGGGTGGACCGGACAGCCAGTCCCTGCTCCATCTGCTGGTCAATAGCGGCATGGAAGTCACGGTTGCTCATTTCAATCACGGACTGAGGCCGGAGGCGGACGCGGACGAGCAGGCGGTGCGGGCTATGGCCCTGGAATTGGGCTGCCATTTCGTGCGCGGATCGGCGGACGTTCGCCTGATCGCGGCCGAACAGAAACAGTCGATCGAGACGGCTGCACGCAAAGCGCGCTACCGCTTCCTGTTCGACCAGGCGGTAGAGATCCATGCAGCCGGAGTGGCGGTGGGTCACAATGCCGACGACCAGGTCGAGACGCTTTTGCTGCACCTCTTACGCGGGAGCGGCCTGGATGGTTTGCGTGGAATGCGTTTCCGCTCATTCCTGCCCGAATTTTCAGCGGATATTCCACTGCTGCGGCCGCTGCTTTCTTATTGGCGCACGGATATCCTGGAATACTGCCGCCAGCAGAACTTACGGCCGTTGATGGATGCTACCAACCAGGATGTGAAATATACGCGCAACCGGATCCGCCAGGAACTGCTGCCCGAGTTGCAAACCTATAACCCGCAGGTCAAACAACGCTTATGGACCCTGAGCCAGGTCGCGGGAGGCTCGCTGGATGCGCTGGAGGACCTGGTCGAATCCAGCTACCAAACCGCCTGCCGGGAAGAAGGCCAGGGCTTTGTCGCGTTAAACGGAGGGATTCTGGAAGGCTTTCAGAGCGGGATGATCGAATTGGTTTTCCGCCGAGCCGCGCGGCGACTCGAGCCGGAGCCAGAAGACCTGACCTGGGAGCGGCTGCGTATCGCCGGCCGGGCCGTTTTGGATCACAAGCATAACGGCAAGATCGACCTGGCCGATGATCTTTCGGTGGTATATTGCCAGGAGCGGGTCTATCTGGCGGTCAATGGGACTCAGATCGTCGAATCGTCCTGGCCGGCCTTTTTATCGGATAAGAAGGCCACCCTGCCCGTGCCCGGACAGGTTGAATTGGCCAATGGGTACGTCATCCGGATCGAGCAGGAATTGGTCAACCAGGCGGATTCACTGCGTTACGTCCAATCGGACCCCAACCAGGCCTGGTTGGATGGCGGAACGATCGAAAATATCCTCAATGTAGGCCCGGCCGGGGCCTATCGCCGTTTCCAGCCCTTGGGCATGGACAGCGGTTCGCTTTCCCTGGGGGATTATTTCACCAACAAAAAGTTACCTCGCCCGGCCCGGGCGATCTGGCCGGTCGTGGCAGACGATGAGCGGGTGGTCTGGGTACCGGGCTATGCCCCTGCCCATTCCAGTCGGGTTACGACGCAGACCCATTCGATTTTGCACCTGCACCTGATTCGCGAAGGAAAATAATTTATTCATAAGAGTGCGGGGCGCCTAAGCCACCCCGCACTCTTATGAATAATTCGAAACTGCTCGGGTTTCTTTGCCGAGCGGCTTATTACTGGGCCTGGGAGTTCAACTGGCGCAGTTTCATGCTGATTTCACGCCATTGAATTTTTGAAATGCCTAATTTCTGGCGGATTTCTTCGCGATCGAGGTCGGATTGCCAATCTGTCAGGGCGCTGGTCCAACGACACATGTCGAAAGATAGGTGCTTGGGCAGCCCGGCTTCTTCGCCGATGGCTTCCAGCAGATATTCCAACCGGCGCGGCGACCAGGGGAAGATAATGTCTTTGGGCTGGTATTGAGCCAGGTATTCCTGATAGCTCTCGACCCAGGTTTCCGGTAAGGCGATCTTACGTTCTTTGTAGCGGTTACGGGGACTGGCGTAACGTACAAACAGGATCGGGCCGCCGGGGGCCTGCAGGTCGATGTGGTTCACGTTAATGGCCAGGCATTCCCCCTTCTTGATCCCGGTCGATAGGAGCAGGGCTAAGAGGGTATACGGACGGGCGTCGGCCTTTTTGGCGCTGCGATAGCCCAGGGCCGTTTCGAGCGCTTTTTCGCTTTCCTTGGCGGTCAACACCAACGGCAGCGGGCTGATCACCGAAAGCTGGACGACTTTTTCGGATGGGTCAGCAATGATCCGCCCGGATTGCTGGAGCCAGCGAAAAAACGCCTTGATCGAGGTGATCCGGCGGGCCAGGCTCTTTGGGCTGCAGGGTACCCCCCGCCCATTCTGCAGCCAACTGAGGAAATTATTGATATCTTTAGTGGTGACGGTTCCAACTGCTTTATCCGGCGCCAGGAAACCTGCCAAAAGTTGTAAATCACCCATAAATGCCCGGATGGTGTATTCGGATTTACCCTGGTCGGATAAATAGATCTCCCAGGAGCGAATGGCGGGCATCAGAGGGGTTTGAGAGGTTATGTGGATGGCCGGAGAAGATTCTGAGCTCATTTCTACTCCAGGGAGAGGGATTTTGCGTATAGCCTAACGGCTTTTTAAGTGTACAACAAATATTTCGGAAAGTCAAACGATTCCTGGAGGGTGTTGAAAAACGCCTCCGCTTAAAGAAATATTGGGGATATGTAGTGTCGCGGCTTAGCCGCGCCACTACATATCCCCTCATCTTTTGCCAATAAGCGGCTTTTTCAACGACCTATCCTCAATCGGCGAGATGAAACCTGTACCGAAGGTCGATCTTCTGATTCTGGCGGGAAATAACGCGAAAACAAATAAAAAAACAATGGCTGAGCCCGCTCAGCCATTGTTTTTTTATTTGCATATTTGCCGCAATTATTGGACGTTTTTAGCCTGTTCCAAAATGGGCTGGATCATATCGGGGTTGGGCAGCAGCACCTGGGCGCCACCCGCAGTAAGGTAGGACCACACGTCAGCCGACCCGATGGCGTAGCGATGGATCTTGTCCGGGTTAGAGATCAACCCTGGGGCAAACGTCGCCAGTTTGACTGCTTCGTCCAGGGGGATGTTAGTCTGAACACTCTGGTTATATTCCTGGTAAAGCGCAGGGATCTTGGAGATTGCATCCAGGCTCATTAATTTCGAGAAAATCGCCGTGATCACTTCCTGCTGGCGGCGGGTGCGGTCGAAATCATTGGAGCTGTAGCGCGACCGGACGTACCACAGGGCGGTAGAACCATCCATGTACACCTGGCCAGGGCCAACCGAGCAATAGCCGTTGTAAGCCGTCGATAAATGGCAGGTATCCGTCAGGTTTTGGGCTGCGTCCACCTGGATGCCGCCCAGCTCGTTGATAATATTGACGAAACCCTGGAAATCGGTCATCACATAATAATTAGGGGTCACGCCAAAATTATTCTGGAAAGTCTGTACGGTCAAGGGGAACCCACCAAATTCCTGGGCAGTATTCAGGCGTTGTTGGCCGTAGCCAGGGACGTCGATATACAGGTCACGCGGGAAAGAGACCATCGAAACAGCGCCGGTGTCCTGATTGATGAATACCAGAATCATCGTGTCGGTCCGGAAGCTGCCGTCGCCGCGGGCATCTGAGCCCATGACCAGGATGCTGATCGTGTTGGCCGGTTGTGAGGCTGTGTCCGTTGGGGTGACGCCAGCGGTAGGCGCTAATGTGGCTGTTGGCGGGATGTCAGAAGTGGCAGTGGGGTTAAGAGGCAGGAACGGCGTAGCCGTGGGGGCTGCGTTGGGGTCCGCCGTGACAATTAATTGGGCTACTGCCTGGGGGGTTTGTTGCTGCTCTGCCAGCCCGGGCAAGTTACACCCTGCTAATGTGATCAAAAGGATGAGGGATAAGAGACTTATTTTACGCATGGAATTCCTTACACTATTTTACCTTATGGTGCTAATTAGACGTCGAAGTTGCCTCAGAAGTTCCACTTCCAGAAGGCTCAGGGGTGTCGGTTTGGGTATCGACGGGTACCGGGGTGTCCGTATCGGTATCGACGGCGGTGAAAGTGGGGGTTTCGGGCGGAAGTGAAGTATCGGTAAATGTTTCCGTAGCGACTGCGGTCGGGAGCGGTGTATCCGAAGGAACGGCGGTTGGCACGGGGGTGAGCGTGAACGTGCCGGTGGAGGTCGGGTTAGGACGCGCCGGTCGCCGGGTCGGCGTCGTGGTGGATGTAAACGTGCTGGTGGCTACGTTTGGCACCCAGAGTTTCGAACCGGCCCGGATCAAATCGCCAACCAGACAGTTAGCGGCTTTTAATTGCCAGACCGAAACCCGGTA
Organism: uncultured Chloroflexia bacterium; assembly: GCA_963704755.1. GTDB lineage: Bacteria > Chloroflexota > Anaerolineae > Anaerolineales > Anaerolineaceae > Bellilinea. Next base: position 761,007 of record OY969938.1, on the reverse strand, counting down.
CAGGCGGCTGATTTGAGTGAGCGTGTCGCCGACTCGAACGGTGTACAACGTCCAGCCATAGGGCGGCCCACAACTGATCCAGGTATAGGTAGGCGTCAAGGATGGCGTGGTGGCCGTTGGGCTGGCAGCGGCCAGAGGTGGCAGGTAGATCGAAGTGTCAGGCAAGACCATACTCGTTACCAGGCAATTTCCTTGCAAGATCTCTGCCAGTTTGATGCCTCGTTCGGCGGCCAATTGGGATAATTCGTCGCCGGGTTGGATCAGGTAAACCTGCCAGCCGGCCGGAGGCGGGCAGGTGCTCGATGAGGGTAGCGATGTGGGCAGGCCGGTGGAAATCATGGGGGTGTCACTCAGCATACCCAGGGGCGTCAGGTTGGGCAGCGGCAGGGTTGGACGCGGCGTGGCCGTCATCTGTGGGTTGACCGTCCCCTCCAGAATGGCATACGACAATGCTCCCAAAACGAGCAGACCGGAGCAAAGCGCTAACAGCAGCCCAATGATCCCGCTTCGCACAGTTTTCATAAATTAAAGAGTAGAACTGGGGGTAACCCGACTGGGTTGGGTGGGCAAGAGAATACTGAACGTAGAGGTCCTGCCGGGGTCGCTCTCGACCCAAATTCGCCCGCCGTGAGCCTCGACAATCGACCGGGCGATAGATAAGCCGATCCCGTTATCCCCGGTCCCGGGAATGGGGGCGTTTGCATCCCGGTAACGCCGGAAGAAGACCCGCTTGAGGTCGCCGGTGGCGATACCTCCGCCATCGTCGGTCACCTGGAATAACAAGAAGGTTTCGGATGGGCTGTTTTGTTCCAGGTGCATTTGCAGTGAAATATTGCCCTCCGCCGGGGTGGCGTTGGCTGCATTTTGCAGCAGTTGGATAAAAACCTGGTAAATCGAATCCCGGTCGGTATATAGATAGGGCAGCCCTTCCGGGACGTCCATCAAAAGGTTGATGTTCTTTTCCTTAAGCAGGTCGCGGATGTCGTCCATGGCCTGGTCGAGAACATCGTCCAGGTCCACCGGCTGGGTGGTGAGCTCGAGCGGGTCGGTCGAGGCGGAAGCACGTTCGAGCAGTTCTTCCAGGTGGAAGCGCATTTTTTCGGCCGATACTTTGATCCGGTCCAGGAATTTACGCTGGAGGGCGCCTAAAATTCCCACCGATTCACCCATCAGCAGGTCGGTATAGCCCAGAATGGAAGAAATGGGCTGGCGCAAATCCTGGGAGACGGCGATGATCAATTCTTTCGATCCGGCCGGCCTGGTTCCGGAAAGGTTGGTGTGCTGCTGCAAATCCAGGATTTGCATATTGGCCTTGGCCAGGGTATTTTGCAGTCGGGCGATCTCTTCCAGGGATTTACGCAGTTCGCTCTCGAAATGGCCGGCTTCTTTGTTGCTGATGCCTTCTTTTTGCAGGTCTTGCAGGGCTTCACGTAAGCTGTTATTTTCGCTTTCCAGGCGCGAAATGGCCAGTTGGGCTTCTTTTTGGATGGCCAGCAGTCCGTTGTAATCGATCGATTGGCGCGAATAGAGGTCTTGCTCTTCTTGCAGGGTGACGATTTCCTGGCGAAGCTGGTCTTTTTCGCGGCGAGCCTGTTCGAGTTCGACCAGGGTGTCATTGTAGCCGGAAATTAACTCTTCGTTCTGTAATTTCTTGTTGATGCGATCCACAGCGATGGAGAGCACATTCCCGATCTCCTCACTGATCGATTGCAGGAAGGACTGGTCGCCGTCATCCCATTCGTGCCTGGAATAGGGTGAAATCACCAGAATACCACTCCAGGTTGAATTCTTTACCAGGGTGGGGATTAACATCAAAGCGCCGACTTCTTTTAATCCCAGAACCTGGGCCAGGGCATGCAGGTCTTTGGGGGAGTCGCTTGTGTCTTGAGAAATGAGCAGCGGTTTCTTGCGCTGTAACACGGCCGAAATCAGCGGGGCTTTTTCGTGGTCGAGCAGCGTGCCGGTGACCGTTTCCTCGCGAATGAGGTCGTAACCGCATTGAATCAAAATAGGGCTGCGGGTGTCCGCTGCGGAGATGATAAAGGCCATATCCGCCACCAGGCTGCGTGCAATCCCCTGTACCACAGCCGGCCCAATCTTGTCAGGTTCCTGGATGCGGATAATCCCCAACCAGGTAACGACCACGGTTGGGTTGGCGATGTGGAATTTACGCAGCGCGGCTGATTCGTAATCCGCACTGTCAGGAGCGATTCCGGCGGCCAGCTCGGGTTGGGTCAGGCGGGCAACCGCCGGCAGCAGCGGAAAGACGCATACCTGGGCCAGGCGCAAGAAGGCCGGGAAATCGTTCTGCGGGTCGGCCCAGAAGATGTGTGCCAGGGCCCCGGCCGCGATCAGGGTAAAAAATCCGGCTCCGCTGCCCCATTGGGGCCGGCGGCGAATGACCAGGATCAGAAGGCCGGTGATCGCCAGGGCCAGCACCGCCAGTGACCAGATCCAATCCAGGCTAGAATGATTGAAGTGAACCACCCCGGCCAGCGGGGTCCAGATGGCCAGGCCGATGACAAAATAGGGCACCGCCAGCAAACCGATCACTAACGAAAGGATATCGGTCAAACGGTTGGCCCGTGGGAAAGCCCACATCCACAATATGGTGACCAGTGAAACGAAAACCATGGCCCGGTCCAGGAGAGGAAGGATAATTTGCGGGTCGATGACCTGCTGCCAGCCCAGCGCACTGGTTGCGAATAGGACAATTTGACCGGCAAGAACGAGACCAAACCCCAGGAACAAGCGGCGCGTGGTGGTCGAGGGCCGCTCGCTGTGAGTGAAGGACACGGCCTGCAGACCGGCCATAACCGCAACCACGATGACCAGGTAATAAACCAGGTTACCGGGCGGCTCGACCAGTATCTTTAGGATTTGCTGAAAAATGGAATCCATTGTCGATCAATGACCCCGATCAAATTATAGCACCTGCGGAGTGGTTTGCTTGCCGGGCAGTCCAGGCTGGACGGTTCAGGCTATCTTCGCGGACGAAAGGCCCAGAGGAGTCTTTGGGGTGCTTGTGCGATGTGATGCTCTACAAAAACACGAAGAATATTCCTTAAAAGACTCAATTGCTGCGATGCAATTTCCCTGCCAGATGTTGGAAAAATGAGCCTGGGAAATAATACTATATTGTAAAGTATACCCGGCTTTTGCCGATCGAAGCTTGCAATTTTTCATTCGGAAAACAATCGTGTGGGTCCGGCGGGATGGAAAAGCCTTTGAAATTGACGCGTCTGCGGGGACTAAATATCCACCCCTTACCTCGGATTAGGGACTTATAAACCGGGGCCAGAAATGCGCCAATCTATTTTTAACAATTTTTCTTCAAATAGGTTGACAAATACTCGATTCACGATAAAATATTTGTCACGCCAATCAATGCCGGAGTGGCGGAACTGGCAGACGCGCTACGTTCAGGGCGTAGTGAGCACACGCTCATGAGGGTTCAAATCCCTCCTTCGGCACTGGAACCCCGGATATTCCGGGGTTTTTGATTCAATTATTCTTTGCACATTTTCTCCCAAATGGGAGACTCGCTTCTTGTCACACCGGTAAGTTTATTGTAAGATAACAGCATGAAGAACTTCCATCCAAGTTGGAAACAACTGGCCGTCTTGGGCTCATTTGTGCTGCTGTTCTTTTTGTTGATGGATTTGAACGGCCGCCTGACCGACCTGGCCCGCTTGAATACGCAGCTTTCCGGGATGCAGACAGAAGTCGCCGGTTTGAACGCGACCCAGAGCGAATTGAACACAGCAATTGTCTATTCGACCTCGGAAGCCGCCGTGGACGAATACGCCCGGGAGAATGGTATGATCCAAAAAGGGGAAAAATTGATCGTTCCGTTGGAAGAAGGCACTTCCGATGCGCCTCAGTTCGTCAACCCAACCCCCCAACCCCAGGCGATCAGCAACAAGGATATCTGGTGGGCGTTGTTTTTCGGGCAATAAATTGAATTTAATAGAAGGTTTCATTGTTTTTGTGTGCGAAGCACACAAAAACAATGAAACCTTCTATTCTTCAGGAATCAATGAGGCGGGTCTTTTGGATCGCCCTGGTAGTGCAGCAGGACGATGGTCATGTCGTCGCTGGGGGGAGCGCCGTGGCGAAAGTCATTGAGCTGGTGGCGCAAATAATCGATCAAGGCGGCGGCGTTGCCTGCCGGGGCTGCCTCGAGCGCGTTCAGCAGCCGTTCTTCGCCGTATAGTTCCCCATCCGGTGAAAGGCTTTCCGTGACCCCGTCCGTATAAAATGCGACCGTATCTCCAGGCTGGATGGCCACCTGGTGATCGCTTAGCCGCGAACTGGCGCTGATTCCCAACGCAGTTCCACCTTTGGGCAGGCGAGTGGCCTTTTTTTCAGAGGAAGAAAGCAACACCGGCAGGTTGTGGCCGGCATTCGCATAGGTAAGCTGGCCGTTAGTGGTATTCAAAATGGCAAACACGGCCGTCACGAACAACCCGTCGCGCGAATCGACCACCAGCGAGCGGTTGACCCGTTCCAGCACCCGGGCCGGAGATTCGGCTTTTTGCGAAAAAGCGCGGATCAAGGTACGGGCGACGGTCATATATAAGGCGGCCGGCATACCCTTATCCGAGACGTCCGCGATGACGACCCCCAGGCGGTCTTTGGCCACGCGGAAGACGTCGTAGAAATCGCCGCCGACTTCGCGGGCCGTCTGCCAGTGGATCTCCACGTCCCAGTTGGGAATCCGGGGCAGGCGGGTGGGCAAGAAGGTCATTTGAATCTGGCGGGCCAATTGAATTTCACGCTCCAGCCGTTCGCGGGCCACCGTTTCGTGGTTAAGACGCTCGTTCTGGATGGCCATGGAAATCTGTTGCGAGATACCCTTTAGAATTTCCAAACGACGTTGGTGCATGCCGGCCGGAACGTTGGATTCATTTGCCAGGAAGGCGCCATACAGGCTGCCTTTGACGGCCAGGGGAAAACCAAATACCCAGGACGCGTCGGATGAATAATCGTTTTCCAGTTCATCGCCGCTGACCAGACAGTCCAGGTCGCGCCAATCATCCATACTGAGGTCGTCATTGGCGGTCTTGCAGGCGACGACCTGCTCCTGGTCGCGCAGCGCGTCCAGAATGGGAAATTCGCCCGGCCGGAAAGTTTCCCCTTCCAACAAATTTTCTTCGGTAATCGAGCCGGTGATCACTTTGGCGGCGCGGAAGGTCTGGGATTTTTCATCCCACAGGTAAATGGCACAGGCATCGATCCCGACCAGAATGGGAATCAAGTGGACAATGGTATCGAGAATGTCTTCCAGGTCATTTTGGCTGACCACCGCCTGTGCGACCTGCAGCATAACGGCGGTGACGTAAGCCTCTTCCTGGCGGGCCTCGATCAGTTCCAGGTTTTCCAGGGCCATGGCGGTTTGTTGGGCGATGCCTTGCAGCAGGGACAGCGTTTGCTGGTCGAAGGTAGTCCCGGCTGCCGAGGCAGAACCGGCTTCATGGCCGACCAAATATGCGCCCAGCAGGCGGCCGCGCGCCAACAGCGGCAGCATGACCAGGGTGCCCGTGTCGCCGGAAAGGCTGGCTTCGGGCAAATTCAATTCGCTGCGTGGCTCATCGATGAAGACGGCTTCTTTGCTGGCCATCAAGCGGGCCATGGCCGGGGTGCTGCCATCGATGATCAGTTCCGAATATGCCGGCAGGTTAAGTCCGTAGCTGGCCTTGAGGTAAAACTGCTGACCGTTTTCGTCGCAGGTGAAAAAGGCGCATTTTTTAACCCCTACCAGCATGGGGGTCAGGCGGTTCATGGTGTCCAGCAGCTCCTCCACCGTCTGGTTGCTCTGAGTGGCCTCGGCAATTTGCAGGAGGATAGTGGCGATCCAGGCCTGTTCTTGGGCAGCGCCAAAAAGCTGGTTGTTCTGGATGGCCACCGAAGCGTGATTGGCAAGGGTCATCGAGATCAGGCGGGCTTCGCTGCCGTACCGGCCGGAGGATTGGTGTGCCAGGGATAGGATTCCCAGCGGTTTTTCACCGGCGCGCAACGGAGCGGCGATGGAAGAATATTCCCTCTGGAAGCCAAGCGCCAGGCCAAGCGGGCCGAACGGATCACTGGGTTGGCGGATAACCGGTTCATTGTGGCCCAGGACGCTCTCTAAAAAGTTGCGCGTTTCTTCCTTGCTATCGAGGATGCCCTGGATTTTACCCGCGTCCACGTTATGAGCCGCAGCCAGACGCAGGCAATAACCCTCAGAACTTACTGTATCCACAGTATTGTCGATCAGCCAGATGGTGGTGGCGTCACAGGGTAAAAGCTGTTCCAGTTCGCTGAGGATCCGGTCGAGAAGGTCGTCCAGGGCCAGGTTGGCCGAAACCAGGCCGGCGATTTCGCGGAAAGAATCGGCGACCTGCCGGCGCCAGACCTCGTCCTGGTACAGGCGTGCATTACGGATGGCGATGGCGATCGAAGCGCCCAGCGATTCAAGCAGAGGCACGTCACTTTCCGAGAATGTGTTGACGTGATCGCCTTGCAAATCCATTACCCCTAACACCCGCCCGCCGTAAATAAGAGGAATAGCCAGTTCGGACAGGGTATTGCTGGGGGGCAGGTCGGAGGGGCGGTAGAGCGGCTCGCTGCTGATGTCGTTCGAAAGCAGGGTCTTGCCGTTTCGGGCCGCCCAGGGGATCATTCCCATTGCATCGTCGAGGTCGTAAGCCAGGTGCAATTTCTGGGCGGCCTGGCTGCGAGCTCCCGTGCCGGCTTCATAGAGCAATTTGCGCCGGCCGGTGTGCAGGATAAAGATGTGGACGTAAGAATAGCCGAAATGTTTCTGGATCGAGCGTACGATCTCTTCGAGCAAGGGCTCGAATTCCAGGATCGAGGTGAGCGTCCGGCTGACATCCAGCATGGCGGAGACCTGGTTGGCACGGTTGCGCAATCCACTGACCAGTTCCATCCCTTCGATGGTCTTGGCAATGTTATCGGCCAGGGCGTGCAGGACCAGGATATCGTATTCGTGAATGACCCGGGGCTCGTCGCTCTGGATATCCAGCACACCCAATACCTTTTCACCGGTCTTCAGCGGCAAGGCCACTTCGGACCGCGTTTCCGGCAGAGTTTCGATGACTCGAAAAATCGAATCGTTGGCCACGTCAGGGGAGACGATCTCCTGTCCGGTCTGGGCAACGGTTCCCACAATCCCCTGGCCCAGCTCAACCGAGAACCCGACCGGCAACTGGGGCCCTTCATTTTCGGAACTGGCACTGGCCTGGTACTGGAGTTTGCGACTGTTCTCCACCAGGGTGAAGATTGCGACATAATAAAAGCCAAAGGTATTTTGGATCAGCGCAGTGACCTGGCGGTAGAAGTCGTCCAGGTCGCGAATGTTGGCCATCCGTGAGGATACCGAGCGAACCAGGGTCAGTTGATCGAACCGCCAGGATTTGAGCGCGGATTGGCGAAAGGCCTGCATGGACAGCGCCGCGTGGCTGGACAATCCTTCGATCACGCCGGCGTCCTGACTGGTCAGTTTTTCCCCCTCAGGCGCGTAAACCAGTAAGACCCCCAGAATGTTTTTCTGGCTCATCAAAGGGAATGCCAATTCGTCCACGGATTCGACAAAATCGTACAGCATGGGGATGCCGGCCTGGGTTGTATAAGGGCGCCCTTTTTCGTAACAGGCGCGGACGACCTCCGGTACGGAGCCATCCGGCAAGTCGGCCTCCGTGGTATCCCCGGGCAGCGGATAATAAGGCCGGGCCAGCCAGATGTGCGAATCGGCCCGGGCTGCTTCCCGGACGGCAGTGCGGATCCATTCACATTGGTCAGTCACCGAGGCAGCATTCAGGAGTTTTTCTCCGAACAAGAGGAATTGTTTCCAATCAGGAATAGCTGCCTGCTGTGAATCGTTCATTTGATGGGTGGACCTATCCGTTTCGTCATGGTCAGAACGTTGCCGCCATCGATATATTCGAATTTGACCTCATCCATCCACTGGTACATAAAATATAACCCCAGACCATGAGCTTCCCTGTCCTTCAAGGGCGCATTCAAGTCCGGTTTGCGGATTTCCCTGGGTGTAAATTTTTGCCCATGATCTTTAAGTGTGATCACCAGCTCGTTCTCTTTTACCCGTGAACTGAATTCGATTGTGCCTTTGCCCTCGCCCCCATAAGAATGTTCGATGATGTTGGAACAAGCCTCGTCCACTGCAGTCTCGACAGCGTACGCTGCGCACGAATCGAGCCCGACTTCGTGCGAGGCTTGTTGTACCAATTCTGCAATTTTTGCCAGACTTTCGTATCGGCCGGGAAATTCAACCGTTGGCATCAAACCGTTTCACCTGTTAGAAATTGCCCACGGCGGATACCGTATTATCAAAGATCTTAAAAAATGGCGTAAACCCGGCCAGGTCCAGGGCAGACAGGACTGTCGGTTGGACATTGGTCAGGACGACTTCACCCCGGTTGTAGCGTTTGCACGTCTTTTGAGTTCCAATCAAGACCCTCAAGCCGGCGCTGGAAATAAAATCCATCCCGGATAGGTCCAAAATAATACGAAAATGGCCAGTTTCGGTAATCTGGTTGAGCATATCACCTAAATCGGGAGCCGTTGCGCTGTCCACGCGACCCTGTACCGTGACAAGGTCACAGCGTTTATATTCGGTATGCTTGACTTCCATGGAGTACCTCCAGACGTAAATATAAGGGGAAACAGTTGCAAAATTATATCATGAGCCTTTTAGTTGGCGGCCTACTAATTGTCTGGAACTCTTTAAGGGTTTGATTCGTCTTAAATTCTGGCCCTCATTGCGAAAGTGGCAGGGTCTTTTGTATCTACTCAGGCCCTTGTTAAAAAGTCCCCGAAAGTGAGGTATTTGCGTGGGCAAAGCCCACGCAAATACCTCACTTTCGGAAACTCTTTAACAAAGCCGGCAAAGACTTTTCTTTTCATGAGACGGGAAGGATCACCCGAAGGGCAGATATGGACAAATTCACCGTTTCGGTATTAAATTAGGGTTAATCCCACGTGTTGAAAAATATCGGTTACAATCGCTTTATTCAGGGTGTGGCTTAATTGCCGGACTCAAAAAAGGTTGTGGAACAGTTCGATGTTCCCGATAAAACCAGATTTGAACAGGAAAAGTATACAAATGAGTGGAAAAAAATCGCCTCAAAGCGTCATAGCATCCTATCAAAAGCGCCAAAAGATGATGCCTCTCTTTACCTGGGGGCTGGCATTAGTACTTGTGTTGATTGGCGTAATCCTACTGGTGGTGTGGTTTACCGGGCCAAACAAGCCTCAACTGGCATTCCTTTCGTCGGCAACGCCCACCGCTACGCTCACCGCGACCCCTTCCCCCACGGTTCCAAGCGCCACACCGACCATTTCCCCGACGGCCTCGGAAACACCAACCGAGACGATGACGGAAACCCCTTCTGGCCCGTTCGAATATACCGTTGAGGATGGCGATACCTGCTTTGACCTGGCGGCCAAATACAACGTCGATGTGCTGGTCTTGCTGGCCATCAACAACTTCGATAGCAATTCTTGCCCCATCCGGCCGGGAGATACGATCCTGATCCCGGCGCCGGGCCAGGAACTGCCCACCGAGACACCTTTACCCTCGGATGTCGCCCGCGGCACGCGCATCAATTACATCATCAAACCCGGCGATACCCTGGACACGATTGCCTCCAGGTACAACTCGACGGTTGACGACATCATGCAGATCAACAACATTACTGATCAGAACCTGATCAATGTCGGCGAAACGATCATCGTGCGGGTCAACATCGTCACCCCGACACCGACCCGTAAACCTTCATTGACGCCCACGCCCGGCGGTTCTACGCCTACCCCTCCGCCCGCAACCGAGACGCCTACAGCGACTGCCTGAGCAAGATATATGTCAGGTATCAAGAACCCCGCCAATTACAGGCGGGGTTCTTTTATTAAAAGAAGTTTTTGGACTGACCTGATTCGTTACTGCCTGGCTGTTTAAAAGAACGGAGTGTGATTATGAACAGACCTGAGCAGTTCTCAATTAGATTGTTTTAATCAATTGATGGTATAAAAAGGTGAAATGCAGCTCGAACGAGATCTCCCCGCGATAAAAAAAGTCTACAAACGGGTAAAAGGCGTTTTCCCTGGCCTGGTGGTTGGGCTGGCTTTGCTGGCAGCCTTTCTGGCCTGGCTGCAAGCCGCCTGGGGCTGGCAGCCGGCCTGGGCAGCCGTATTATTGAACTGGGTAGAAAGCTTCGCTTCGGTCTTCCTGGGTATTTTTATCGAAGCCGTGCCGTACTTGTTATTAGGTACCCTGGCTTCGGGCCTGGTGGAAGTATTCATTAAAAGCGAGGACCTGGCTGCCTTGCTGCCGCACAACCGCCTGGGCGGAGTAGCGGCCGGCAGCCTGCTGGGCCTGTTCTTCCCGGTCTGCGAATGCGGAACAGTCCCCCTGGCGCGGCGCTTCATCCGCAAGGGAGTGCCTGTGTCGGTCGGGATTACCTTTTTATTAGCGGCACCGGTGATCAACCCGATCGTGATTGCCAGTACGCTCTCGGCATTTGGAGTCGGGCTGGTGTTTTGGCTGCGCCTGGCGCTGACGCTGCTGATCGCTATTTTGATCGGCTGGCTGTTTGGGCTGGAGCATGATGGAAACCGTTTGCTGGCCCAGGATTTGCCACAATCCCTGATCGGGCCGCTCAGCCTGGATATTGGTCCGGGTTTGCCGGCTAAACCACCCCTGGGTGCGCGGATGAAGCAAATGGTATCCGTCGCGGCGGATGACTTTTTCGAAATGGGCCAGTTCCTGGTCACCGGTGCGGCTCTGGCCTCAATCATGCAGACCCTGATCCCACAGGCCTGGCTGCTGGCGGTCGGGAATGGGCCGATCCTATCTGTGATTGCCCTGGCCACCCTGGCGGCTTTGCTGTCGATCTGTTCGACGGTAGATGCGTTCATTGCCCTGGCTTTTCTGGGCACTTTTTCGACCGGCGCGGTGGTGGCTTTCCTGGTCTTCGGCCCCATGGTCGATATCAAAGCGATCCTGATGTATCTGCGGGTATTCAATCGCAAAACCGTGGTTTACCTATCTCTACTGCCATTTTTATTCAGCATCCTGGCCGGCGTGGTAGTTAATTTCCTGGTACCGTGAGATGAATCAAAAGTCACTGCGAACCTTTCAATCCCTGGCCCTGGCTCTGCTGGGACTGTATTTGCTCAGCCGGGTGTGGACCGGAAAAATCCTGCTGTATATTAACCAACGTTTCGTCGTGCTGGTATTCCTGGCCGGGCTGGGTTTCGTCATTTTGGCCCAGGTCCTGTTCAGCCAACGTCAGGAAGCGGCCAACGAAGAAGAGGCGGGCCACGAACACCAGCATGCCTTCAACCTGAACCTGGGCCAGGTCAAGTGGAATTTCTGGTGGATCATTTTTCCGGTTCTGATCGGTTTTTTGATTCCGTCCAAGCCGCTAGGGGCCGAAGCGCTTTCGACGCGGGGCGTCACCACCAAGGCAGCCCTTTCCACGCGCCTGCAGGACTCGCAGGATTCGCTGCAGGTATCGCCGACTCAGCGTACCGTACTGGATTGGATCCGCCTGTTCGCCTCCGAACAGGATATTCACCAGTTCGAGGGCCAGCCGGTGGACGTAACCGGTTTCGTGTTCCACGACCCAACCCTGGCCGACGGTGAATTTATGGTCGGACGGTTCAGCATCACCTGCTGTGTGGCGGATGCTTTCGCGATCGGCATGGTGGTCAACAAACCGGACCTGACCGGCCTGGCGGACAATACCTGGATCGAGGTGCAGGGTAAACTATCCATCGCGACGGTCAACGGCAATCCGCTGCCGATCATCCAAGCCGATACGATCACCCCGGTGGACGAGCCCGAGCAGCCCTATCTCTTCCCATGAGCCCATCTCCGAACCGCAGCAGCTTAGACCGGATCATTTTGCCGTTGGTGATCGGTCTGGTGGTCATTTTAGGCGGTCTGGCGGTACTGGTAGAGGCTCGCGGTATGGCGCCGGCTAAAATCAGCAGCCCGGCCGGTGCCGGACTGATCGGTGGGCGCGGGCCGTTGGTGTTCGATTTCGGGATGGCGGTCGACCATTCTTCCCTCGAGTCCGCGGTGGCTTTCACCCCGGACTGGCCGGGGAAATGGACCTGGCCCAATGACCAGCAAGCCTGGTTTTATCCCAGCCAGGCATTCCCGGCAGGCACGACAATCCGGGTAAACGTTCAAGCCGGGGTGAAGGCCCGGAATGGATTGGCGGTCAAAAAAGCAGAGACGCTAGACTTCAAGGTGCGTGACTTGAACCTGGTCTATCTCAGCAACCCGACCTATGGCGGCGATCTGTGGGTTACCGGCCCAGATGGCGCACATCCACAGCGCCTGACGAATACGAATGAAGGTGTTTACGATTTCAGCGTTTCGCCGGATGGGCAGAAGATCATTTATGCGCAGATCAATACCCAGGGAGGCACTGACCTGGTCGTAATCAACCGGGATGGCAGCGGCGAGCGTACGCTGCTTTCCTGCGCCGAAAAGACCTGCATGGACCTGGCCTGGGCGCCGGACAACAACAGCGTAGCGTATAGCCAGTACACTGGTGGCGTAAATTCTAACCTGGGGGTCTCGGATGCCCAGATTTATGTAGTGGATACATCTTCGGGAAACAATAATTTATTGTTTTTGAACCAGGGTGTGTACGGCTTCGAGCCGGCCTTTTCCCCGGATGGCCAGTCGGTGGCCTACTACGATGTCGACCAGAAGGGCATCCGCATCGTCAATTTGACCGATGGCAGCAGTTCGGTCGTACCAACGGCGGTCGAGGAAGTGGGGAGCTGGTCGCCGGATAGCCAGAAAATGGTCTATGCTGATGTGGCCCCTGAAGCGCTGGTGCCTTACGACCAGTTGTACCTGGTGGACCTGGCCAGCAAGAAGGTGTCCCGCCTGGACGATAGCAGCGTCAGCAATGTAGACTATTCTTTGCCGGAATGGTCTCCGGATGGGAAATGGCTGGTGGTGGGGGTGCAATCCACCAACGCGCAGGCGACCCAGCAGCTCTGGTTGATGGGAACCGACGGGAAACTGGTTAAGGCGATTACCCAGGATATGCTGTCAGTGCACGCGGCTTATCAATGGGCGCCGGCCGGGGGAAAAATAGCCTACCAGCAGGTCGAGATGGGCAGTGATAACCCAACTCCGCAGGTGTTTGTATGGGATATGGCCAGCGGCCAGACGGTCAAAGTGGCCGACGACGCGGCTTTACCGGCCTGGCTGCCCTGATGCGAGTCGATCCAGTGCGCTTTGGATTTCCACTTGCACGCCTGGGTCTGTTTCGGTGTTCAAGCAGCGCAGTAAGACCGGTCCTGCGGCCGCTCCCTGGCGTCCTAGAGCCCAGGCGGCGTGTTTACGGACAATAGGGTCGGTATCGCCGGTGAGAAGGGCTTCCAGAGGCTCCAGGAAGGCCGCATGGGGATGGTTTCCGGCAACGACCGAGAGGTTGCGTAAAAAGCCCTTGCGGCGGGCACGTTGAATTGGGCTGTTCTTGAAGCGCCGGTTGAATTCATGCGAATCGATTCGCAGGCCGGCGGCAATCTCGGGGCGGTCGGTGGATTGGTCATTTGAAAAGATTGTCTCTCCGCTAGGGCTGGCAAACCGGAGGTTCCACGGGCAGACCATCTGGCAAATGTCGCAGCCGAAGGCCCACTCGCCGAGCAGCGGGCGCAATTCGGGGGAGATGTCGCCCTTGTTCTCGATGGTCAGATAAGAAATGCAGCGTCCGGCGTCCAGGGTACGGTCCGGCAAGATGCATCCGGTCGGGCAGGCGTCGATACAGCGCCGGCAGGAGCCGCACAGGTCGGTGGCGATGGGGGTGTCGGGTTCGATCTCCAGGTCGAGGAACAGCTCACCCAGGAAAAAGTAGGAGCCAGAGCGGGGGTTGATCAGGCAGGAGTTTTTGCCGATCCAGCCCAACCCGGCTCGCTGAGCCAGGTCGCGCTCCAGGATCGGCCCGGTATCGGTGTAGGCGCGGGCCTGGACCGGGTGGCCGGCGGCCTGGGCAATAAATCCGGCCAATTCGCGCAGCCGGTCGGGGATGACCAGGTGGTAATCCTGTCCCCAGGCATAAGCCGCCACCCTCGCGGAGGGCCGGTGGGGATCAGCCGGCGCGATATCCTCCGGCCGGGCATAGCGCGCAGCGACCACCAGGATGGTCTTGACGCCTGGCAGGATGAGATGGGGGTCGGCGCGGACCTCCAGAGCCCGCGGCTGGGCCAGGTAACCCATCCCGGCCTGGCGCCCGGCCTCGATCCACCGGCGGTAACGCGGATAACTCTGCGCTGGATCCGCGCTGGTGATGCCGCATAAATCAAAGCCGAGGCGACCCGCCTCGGCTTTGATTTGGTCTTTCAAGTCCATAAGTGTTTAACCGGAATAAAATCCGGGGTTGTTCCGTCAGGAAGTGGCCGTTGGCTCAGGAGTATCGGTCGGCGGGACGGGAGTGTTGGTGACCGACGGTGTGTTGGTCGCCGGGGACGGCGTCTTGGTCGCCGTGGGGGCCGAGCCCGAGACGGTAATTTGCAGAGTCAGGGGGTAGAAGTTTACCCCGTTGGTGTTGGTCATGACCCAGTCGGTGACGTAATCGCCGCCGCTGCTGGGCGCGGTCATCGAAACTGACAGTTCGACAGTGTCGTTAGGAGCGACTTCTTTGGGGAAGCTGAAATTCGAGCCGGAGAAACAGCCCTCGGTGGTGCCCAGGTAGCAGCGCATCTGATATGATGTGGACCAGGTGGTGGTGCCTATATTTTTGACGACCCATTTGAGGGTGAATTTCTGGCCCGGGTACATGGTGGTACCATCGGTCGGGGAATTGGATACCCACTCAGCGCGGTCATTGGAAGTCGCTGCGGCCTGGGTCGCAGTAGGCTGAACGAGGGGTGGAGTGGTCGCTGCCATCGTGGGGATTTCAGGTGAGGTAGGGGCCATGGTCGAGGTGGGTGGCAGGGTCTCGGTAGCCGTGGCAGTTGGTTGGGTCAAGGCGGTCTGGGTCAGTCCGGCAGCCACGGTGACGGCGGCTTCAGTATAGATTGTCTGGGGATCTTTCGTCGGGGTTGCTTTCGCACCAGAACAGGCGGTCATCGCCAGTGAAGCAATGATGACCAGCAGGATAACCCCGCTAATTTTTCTTGCTTTGAACATGAAATTGTCCTCCGATTTATTTTTGCTCAGCATGCGCGGCCGGTTAACGGGCTTAACCAGCGTAACCAGTTTGCTCTTGATTTTCAAGCGGGTTGGTGGAATTGTCAAGGGGATCGTTCTTAATTGCCGGCCGGAGTAAAAACTTCCTCAGCGGCAGGATCCGCGGGCAGTTGGTTCGAAAAGCCATAGCCATCGCGGAAAGTAAAGTAGCTGACGGCGCCGGGCTGGATCGTGGCGGTATACCGGTAGGGGTCGTCGTTATATGTAAACGTGATGACATAATCACCCTGGGGCAGGTCGCTCAAAACCAGGTTCTCTCGATAGTAGTCGTCGTAATTGACGCTGGTCGGCGCGTAAGTGCGCACATCCCAATCGCGGTTGAGATCAACCGAATGGACGTTGACATCGATGCGCGAGACGGTCGAGCCGTCCTTTTTCATCAACCGTCCAACCAGGACACCCCAGCCCTGAGGAGGCGCCAGCCAGAGTTCCGGGTTGCGGGTGACGTAATAGCTGTTCCGCTCGATGCGCACTTCGAAATGCAAGTGCGGGCCGGTGGTGTTGCCGGTGTCGCCGACCAGACCAAGCTGGTCGCCGGTGTTAACATGTTGGCCCACCTGCACATCGATGCGTTCCATGTGGGCGTAAATGGTGTATAAAGCCTGGCCTTCGTAGCCAAAATCGTGGCGAATGGCCACCGCATTGCCGTAGGGGTCGTCCGGAGAATCCACGCCGCGATAGAGACCCATCCCGGCCCAGGTGACTTCACCAGGCCCGGCGGCCAGCACCGGGGTGCCCCGTTTGGCATCGATGTCCACGCCGGTGTGGACGATGTCGGTACCGGAGAAGAAATCACCGTAGCGGTAGCTGGCCAGGGGCCAGTTGACCTCGTCGGCGGCGATAGGGCGGTCGAAATAAAAATGGTCGTGCGGGTTGAGCGCCCAGGGAACGTCGTACAACGGGGGCCGCCAAAGGGAAACCGGGGGCGGTTCGGGGGTCGGAAAGGTGAAGCGAAGCGGTGCATCCGCGTTTTGATTGTCAGGTGATTGGGGCGAAAGCCCGGCCACCGGCAAGGCTGTTCTAGTCGCGGCAACAGCCGGGAGACCGGTTGCGATACGCAAAGCAGGCGCCTGGATCGCGGGCGCCGAACGGCAGGCTGCCAGGCCACCGATCAGGCCCAGGACCAGCGCGAAGTCCAAAACAAAAACCAGGCGCGATATCCTTTTCATGGAGTTGATTGGCCGGGGAGAGGCGTCCAGGTCGGCCGGCGGGTGGGTTGCGGGGTTTGCGTCGGAACAGGGGTGGGGGTGACCGACTTATAGAAGCGAATGGTAGGCGTTATTGTGGGCGTGAGGGTGTAGGTCGGTATCTGGGTTGGCACGGTCAGGGCTTCGGGCGGGTAAAACTGGGCCATAGCAGCCGCCCAGTCCAGGCCATCCGTTTTGGCGAACTGGTTGAAACGGGCAGCCGGGTAAAAAGTGCGCCAGTTTTGCAAAGCGGGTAAGGGTTGGAAGCCATAACGCGCGGCCAGTTCGGTGAAATCGATCCAGTAACCCGAGGGAATATCGGCGTAAGCGCCACCGTCTTCGTAAGCGCGGGTATCGCCAGAATAGCGCAAATCGAAGTCCCACGGGCGGGCGTTCATGGGCTGGCCTTGCGAGCCATCCTGGTAGCGGGTACGGACGTACAGGCGCCAGTAGGTCTGGTCGCCGCGGACTTCCTTGACCACCGCCATCCAACCGGCCTGGATGGGCAGTGGATTGACCGCGAAAGCCCGGCCGGTTTGCAGCCAGTCGTCCACGCTGCCGGGGCTGGGCGGTTCGGTGATAGGAATGTAGCAATTCTCCAGGTTTTGGAGGAAATCCCACCCGGATTGGCGGGCAATCTCGGCCCGCAGGGCGTTGAAGGCCTCATCCACGGCGTCGTGCAGGTAGGGGTAGGGCACATTGACGTCGTCCAGTTTGACCAGGCCGTAGCGGCCGGAAGGTGAAACTGGCGCCAGGGTCAACTTTGTCTGGTACAAAACCGGGGGTGTGGCCGGGCTATCCAGGTAATAGCGCGGCAGCAGGCTGCCGAGTTGCCCATCGGCCCAATCGATGCCATGGATTTCTCCCGGCAGGTTGGTAAAAGGCAGGGCCAGGGTCTGGTCCGATACCTTGAAGGCGGCCAGGGATATCTGGTCCACATCGGCCTGGCGCACCAGCAGCGCGTCGCCGGTGGGAGACCAGACCGGCGTGGTGCCGTCCAGGGTCGGAATGGCAGCTTTGGCCGGATCCTGGGTGTCCCAGAGCATAATCCGGTCGGCCCCATCGACCTGGCCCGACCAGGCCAGGGTTTTTCCATCCGGCGACCAATCCGGCTGGGTATCCAGGCTGCCCGAATTCTGGCTGATATTGCTAAAGCGGTTTTCGATCTGGTCCAATTGGGCTGTCCAGATCTCGGGTTCCCCGGAGCGAGTGGAAACAAAGGCGATCTCACGTCCTTCCGGCGACCAGGCCGGGTCATAATCCGCGGCCGGGCTGTCGGTCAACTGGATCGGCGGCTGGCTCAGGTCGGCCAGGGATTGAATGTAAATATCCAGGTTACCCCGGGCGTAGGTTTCATAGGCCAGCCATTGCCCGTCCGGAGACCAGGTCGGCGAGCCCTCATACTCGGGTGTGTCGGTGACCCGTGTCAGGTCCCCGCTGAGCAGGTCCAGGATGTAGATATCCCAATAACCGTTGCGCCTGGAACTATAAGCGATGCGCGAGCCATCCGGGCTGACACTCGAGTCGATATCGTCCCAAGGATTGTCCGTCAGGCGGGTCAGCGGCAGCGATTGAGGCTGGAAAGCAAACAGATGATCATACTGGCCGTCGCTCATCGAAAAGACAATCAAATCTTTGCCGGTGCCCGGTTGTACGGCCGGGACGGCGGTCGGCTGGATATCAATCGTGGATGCCAGCGCGACGGCAGGCGCAGTGCTGCTGGGTTGGGCGAAGGCAGAAACCGGGAAGGTGTCCGGCGTAGTACTGGCAGTTACAGCAGTCTTTGGTAAAAGGCCGGCGCGCAGGGCAGGTAATTCGGTCCAGGCGAGGACCAACAAGCCAACAAAGACCAATAACAGAACGAAGGAGATCCTTCGCGGTGATTTTTTATGAAGTGTGGATGGCTCACTCATCTTTATTCAACGACTTTAGCCCAGCAAGAATCGGGCCAAAAGCGGTTTCCCTGCCAGTATTGTAGCATTCGATGCCAGTTTCGCTCGCAAAGTGAACCTGCTAGCCGGCAGTTCTATCAATACTGTTAACCAAATTTCACCCGGATGTTCCATCCAGAAAGGGCAGCGGGTCAAGGAGTTTAAAGAGCCCGCCAACGCGCCAGGTGCAGTAGGTAGCCATTTCGTCCAGGCTGGCGTCGTTGGTGTAATGAGCCATGCCGCCGAAGCGTGCGCCGGAATAGCCCAGGCGAAATTCCAGGTGGAGATGATCGTTGACGGCGGCCCCGGTATGGCCCACCTGGCCGACGGTGTCGCCGCAGGCAACCGGATCGCCGGGTGCCAGGCTGACCGGGTTTTGCAGGTGAGCATACAGCAGATAGAGTGAATAGCTCGAGCGGTCCACGTCGAGTGGCGCAGAAGGTGTAGGGCAGGTCAGGTGGACGGCAGGTGTTTCGACCAGGGGCAATACAGCTTCGAGACCGCTCTTCCAACCGACAGGGATCTGGTCCCAGGTTGTTTCGATGATCAGCGCGTTGCCGTAGGGTTTACGGTCCGCCACAACCGCCGCGACCGTTCCATCCAGCACCGATGTAACCGGGAGACCGGCCATTTGTTTGAAAGGCCCAAACGAATAAAACCCGAGATCGACGCCGTGGTGGCCGGCATCGCTGCCGGGTGAGGGCTGGTCGAATGGGTTGGAGACGATCTCATCAAGCTGGTCGAGCGCAATCCCTTGCAACGGTGAACAAACCTGTGAGGCAGCCGGGGCAGGGACGGGCGTGGCAGTGAGTTCAACGGCAGCCGTCGGGGCTGGCACTGTCGTCGGGCTGGCCGTCGCGGTTATTGGGGAAGTATTGGCGATGGCAGGCGTTACCGGCAGCGGAGTATCGCTGGGGGTCACAGGCTGAGGTGAACAACTGGCCAGACCTATCAGGACCACCATTCCAACCAATGCAGTCGTGCAAATAGATCGCGACAAGTTTACCCCTAACCTGACCCTGAACTTAAAGCGATTTAATCGCGTAAACCCTTCAGGTTCGGGAACTTCGTAGACCGGCTTTCCTGATTTCGCGGAAACGTTTATATTGCAGCGTCTTCGAGAGAATAATCCGTCTCGGCCGAATCAACCACACCGGCGCTTTCGTAGACGACCTGGCAGCGGAGCGAATAAAGCCCGGGTTTGGCCCTTCCGCGAATATGCATGGTGAACACCAGATCGGTGTCCACGTTCTCGACGATCAGGGTACTGGATACTTCTTTGCCGTCCGGGCCAGATAAGATCGTTTCCAGGTTAGGCGGCTGCAAGAAGGGCGTCAAACGGATGTGGACGCGGATTTGCCGGCCGTCAGGCCAGGGTTCGATGTGAAATTCGGTAAAACGAACTTCGCTGGGGGGCAAAGCGTTTTCGTCTGGTGATAGGGGATTAAAAGGGTGGGCCATATCTTCTCGATGCCGCGAATTTTGGCCCGGTTAGGATCTACGGGCCAGGGACTTTCATTATACTCGTGCTGGCAGGACGCTTCAAATCTAGACGATCTTGCGGGCTTCCATGTAAAACCGCTTTTCCACGGCTTCACCCATCGAGAAGGTCTTGCGCGGCAGGGCACCATCGAGAATGACGGTTTTGAACAGGTCGCTTTTGTCCATCGCGGGCAGGTAAAACCCGCAGTTGCCTGCGCGGCTGCCTAACTCGAGCAGGACATCTTCGCCGTGCAAATAATCGATCGAAGCGGCGGCCCCATTCTTCAATAATTCGTCCAGGAAGGGCTGTAAAGTGCCGACCGGCAAATTCGATTCGGGCTGGCTGATCCAGGCAACCTGGCATCCCTGCGGTGTAATCATGCCGATGCCCTGGCGCTCGCCGGTCTGCGCATTGACGGCTGCGGCCATTGCCTGTGAATTAGCGCAGGCTTCGAATTGGATGCGGCCGGAGAAAAACTTTTCCAGTTGGGGCTCGATCGCAGCTTTTAGTCCGAACAGAACGCGGTGGATCGGCTCGAAGCGCAGGCCCTCGTCGTGCACGTTTTCCACCTCGACCAGGGCGTACCGGCCGGGGTGATTTATACCCACGTTGGGCTTCATTTTTTCCCAGATAGCCTTGGCAGTGGCCAGGGAGTGGTTGCCATCGCCGGCAGCGAAAAGGAGCACACCTTTATTTGCGTCCACGCCGTAGCGGGGATAAAAAACGTCCGGCGAGGCCAGTTTTTCCAGGGCGGCGATAATTTGCTGCTCCAGCTCCAGGTCATCGACCCAGGCACCGCGCAATTGGCCGCTGCCCAGCATCAACTCGAAATTGTACAGTTCGGGGAGCTGGCCGGCTTTTTGGGTGACCGGTTCGATTACGGTACCCTGCGGATCGTCGATCAATATCAGGATATGAGGAATTTCGACGGCGGCCCCTTCACGGATGCGCATACGCGGCGGCAGGCGGTCCAGGATGGTCCCTTCGGTTGCCCGCACTTGCGATTGCGAGCCGGCGTTGTAATTATATTTTTCCAGGTCAATAGCCATCATCAGGCCATGGCGAATCCGGCCAAGCACGGTTCTTTCGACATAGACAAAACCGGTGTGGCAGGTAAAGATCCCACCGTCCAGGTACTCGCGGATCGTCTTTTGGGTCGATTGGATGCGCTCGTTTTCTTGGGGTTTTCCCAGGAAAACTTCTGGCAGGATCATATGGTACGTCGAGGGCGAGTCACCCACGATCTCTTCGACCTTCTGCCAGTATTCCGGTTGAGAAGTGAACTGGTCACAGGCAATCGTGGCCCATTTGCGCAAATCGATGCCATCACGTGGCAACAGGACGTCGGCTGCTACCACACCCACGGAAGGATAGTCTCTCATCAGAATCTACCTCTATTTTGCCTTATCGGGATCTATGCGTGCATGCCGGATTACGATGAGCGATCAGACTGCATCATCTCATCCATTGATCTTGCAGGTACGCTCACTTTTGCTTCCATTTTCAAAAGAAAGCCGACCTTTGGATCGTCTTGATTTTACCAGACCACGGACTATTTGTTACAACTCAGTCTGATTAAAAAATTAAGGGCGTTCTAAAATTTTTCGCGTACACCGTACGCGAAAAACTTTAGAACGCCCCGATCATATTCGGGGAATTACATTCCGGCCATGAAAGCCAGGCCAACCGTACCTGGCCCGGTATGAGTACCAATTACCGGGCTGACTGCGGCCGAAAAAGCTTCGGCGATTTCGGAAGGCGGGAAGCATTCGCAGGCCTTTTGCAGCAACCGTTCTGCTTCGGCCGGGGCGTTGGCGTGCAATGCCGATATGCGGACCGGCCGCTGGTGATCGACTTGTTTGACCATTAGTTCGATGGTCCGGTCGAGGGCTTTGTTCATGGTGCGAATTTTTTCGACGGCTTCGATCTGGCCATCTTGTAATTCAAGAATAGGCTTGATCCCCAGGGCCGTGCCCAGGAAAGCGGAAGCGCCGCCGATCCGGCCGCCGCGGCGCAGGAATTCCAGGGTGCTGACGGCGAAAAGGACCCCGGTCATCCCGGTGGCTTTCTGGGCCAGGTCGGTACATTCTTTGAGATTGGCGCCATTATTCGCGGCCCGGGCCACTTCCAAGGTCTGGAAGCCGAGTCCCATGCCGGCGCTCCTCGAGTCTACAATAACGATGCGGTCCGAGTTCATCGTCTGGCGCGCCTGGTAAGCCGAATCAAGGGTGCCGGAAAGCCTGGCGGAAATATGAATGGAAATGATATCGAAACCCTGTTCCAGCAGGCTGGCGTAAATCTGCTGGAAAGCAGCCGGGGAAGGCTGGGAAGTGGTTGGCATGACCGTGGCGTTTTCCAGGCGGGAATAAAATTCAAGCGGAGTGATGTCGATGCCGTCGCGGAAGGTATCTTCGCCCCAAATGACCTGTAGTGGAACTGTATGGATGGGATAACCGGTGATGAGTTCTTCCGGGATATAGGCAGTGCTGTCGGTGACGACGGCGACTTTGGACATGCGACCTCCTGGGGGATTGTTAAAAATCAATAGAATAATTCGCCTGTGATAACCCGAAATACGGAGAAAAGTTGCTGGAAAAATGGCAGATTGGCCCGGTCGCTGGCCGGCGAGCAATGACATTAATGTGAAAGGGCGATCGGCCCGGTCTCCAGACCGAGGCCGCTCTTATCGGCCGGTAAGAGGGTTGCTTTGATTCAACAAGCGTTTGCGCTTGTCGTTGCGAGCGGTGTGTGCGAAGCAAACTCCCCACTGGTCAGTCGGGAGTTTGCTTCGTCGGCAAGACCGGCCTCCTCGCAATGACAAATGGTGGGAAAGTATTCAAAAAGCTCCCAACCAGCCGGTTACAGGACGGTTTCGCCGGCTAAACGCATCTCTTATGCGACGACATTCAGAAAAAGCCTTGACCTGCGCAGCTTTCCCGGCTAAAATCGGACCGTGTTGCGCCCCGTTGGGGTGAGGTTTTTTTATGCTTTAAAGGATCATTCTTGTTCGAATCTCTTTCACAACGCCTAGATCAGGTCTTTCAGCAACTACGCCGGCGGGGCAAACTCTCCGAGCAGGATGTTGATCTTGCCATGCGTGAAGTGCGCATGGCCTTATTGGAAGCCGATGTTCATTACAGCGTGGTGAAAGATTTTGTCAACCGGGTGCGTGAACGTGCCGTGGGTATTGAGGTCTCGAAGGCCTTGAACCCGGCTCAGCAGGTGATCAAGATCGTCCATGAAGAATTGATCCAAACCCTGGGCGAGCCGGCCCGCTTGAACCTGACCGGCCCCAAACCGCGAGTGATCATGGTGGTGGGGTTGCAAGGCTCCGGTAAGACCACCGCTTCGGCAAAACTGGCCTCGTCATTGCGCAGCCAGGGCGAGCGAGTCGAGCTGGTCGCGGCCGATCCCTACCGCCCGGCAGCCATCAAACAACTCCAAACCCTGGGCGAACGGATCAATGTACCAGTGTTCAGTGAGGAAAACGTCAAACCGCCCGAACTGGCGGCCCACGCTTTTTCACAGGCTGAAAAAGGCGGTGTGTCGGTCCTGATCATCGATACGGCCGGCCGTTCTCAGCTCGACGATGCCCTGATGCAGGAATTGAAGGCCATCACGGCCCGGGTGACCCCCAACGAAATTCTGCTGGTGGTGGATGCCATGATCGGCCAGGAAGCGCTGCATGTCGCCGAGGGGTTCCGTGATTCGGTCACATTGAGCGGGTTGATCCTGACCAAGATGGATGGCGATGCCCGCGGTGGTGCTGCAATTTCGATCCGCAAGGTCACCGGCGTGCCGATCAAATACCTGGGCACCGGGGAAGGTATTAACGCCCTGGAAAGTTACGATCCGGGTCGATTGGCATCGCGTATTTTGGGTATGGGTGATATGATTGGGCTAATTGAGCGCGCTGAATCTGCGTTCAATGAGAAAGAATCCCAGGAACAGGCCGAACGAATGATGTCGGGCCAATTCAGCCTGGAGGATTTTGCCAACCAGCTCAAGCAGGTGCGCAAAATGGGGCCTTTTTCGCAAATTCTGGAAATGCTTCCGGGAAACCTGGGCAATGCGGCCCGCCAGATCAATCCTGAGGATGCCGAGCGCTCTTTCAAAGTGACCGAGGCCATTTTGAACTCGATGACAGGCAAGGAACGCCGCCATCCGGAAATACTTAATGCCAGCCGCCGGCGGCGTATCGCACGCGGCTCGGGTACCGATGTTCAGGACGTCAATAAAGTCTTGAAGCAGTTCCGGGATGCCCAGAAGATGTTTAAAACTTTGCAAAAAACAGGCGGGCGGGGAATGCCGCGTCTGTTTGGCTAACCAAGCCAGGAGGAAAGAATCGCTTCCTTCAGCGTCCTCAACTTTCCTTTGCCGGTCATGGCAGCCGATTTTTTGGAGTCCACGTTCAGAATAGTAAGAGGAGTTAAATCTTAAAATGGTTCGAATTCGATTACGCCGTATTGGTTTGCGTGGTCAACCCAGCTACCGTGTTGTTGCCGCCGATAAAGAAAGTCCGCGGGATGGCCGTTTTCTCGAGATCCTTGGCTCATACAACCCGCGTACTGAACCCTTCACCTTCCAGGTAAACGAAGGCCGGATTTATCATTGGCTGAAGAATGGCGCACAACCCAGCGATTCGGTTATGCAGTTGTTCAATTCGGTTGGCCTGATGAAACGGTTCGAACGGGTCAAGGCCGGAGAATCTGAGGAAGAAGTTCTCAAGGAAGCAGAAGCATACTACGCAGCCCGCAAAGTCAATCTGAAAACCAACCCAGTCTAGGGTGCAACTCAACCTGCCTGATGGCAAGGGTTATCGCGGGTGGGTACGGAAGGAGCGATCGTGAAAGAACTGATCGAATATATAGCCTCTTCGTTGGTAGATGACCCGACCCAGGTTCGCATCCGTCAGGAGCGGGCCGGGAGTAGAATCCGCCTTGAGCTTTGGGTAGCCAAGGAAGACATGGGGCGTGTGATTGGCAAGAGCGGCCGGGTGGCCAACTCCATGCGTATTTTATTGAGAGTGGCAGCGGCCCGCGAAGGCAAGCAAGCTACACTGGATGTAATGGAGCCCCGGTGAGGAACCGATCTAAACCGGGCTCCTCTCAAACCGAAAGGGGTACAACAGGCTCGCCCCTTACAGGCGAGCCTGTCTTTTTGGCAGCCGGCTTTCTGAGGCGCGCCCATGGCCTGAAGGGGGAAATGATCATGGATCTGCTGACGGATTTTCCGGAGCGGCTCAAGCCCGGCAAAAGGGTCTATGTCGGTGAAAGACACCAACCGATCGTGATCCGCTCGATTCGCGGGCGGGATAAGGATGTCTTGATCGGGCTCGAAGGTGTTAGCGACCCGGAATCGGCGGCCATATACCGCAACCAATATATTTTCGTCTCGGCTGAGGAACTGCTGCCCTTGCCGGAGGGCGAATACTACCACCACCAACTGATCGGTTTGACGGCTCGGGATGAAAGTGGTAAGGTATTGGGCGTTTTGGTCGAGATCCTCGAGACCGGTTCGAAAGATGTGTACCTGATTAAAAATTCGGCCGGGGAAGAGCTTTTGGTTCCGGCTGTAGACGAGTTTATCAAGAAAATCGACCTGGAAAACAATACGATCCTGGTTGCCCCTCCCGAATGGCTTTAAAAGGATCGCTGCGTGGATCCAAAAGCTTACTGGGTCGGATTCAATTACATCAAAGGCATTGGCGCCGTGCGCATGCAGGCGCTTTGCACGGCCTTCGCCGGTGATCTGCAATCCGCCTGGCACGCATCAGCCGGCCAGCTAATCTCCGCCGGGCTTCAGGGCCGGATTGTGGAGAATATTCTGCGGGTGCGCGCACAGCTCGACCTGGAAAAAATCTGGGATCATATCGTTTCTAGCGGGATTGGCGTGCTGACCTGGGATGACCCG
Source organism: uncultured Chloroflexia bacterium (assembly GCA_963704755.1). Classification (GTDB taxonomy): domain Bacteria; phylum Chloroflexota; class Anaerolineae; order Anaerolineales; family Anaerolineaceae; genus Bellilinea. The sequence continues at coordinate 735,252 of OY969938.1, read as the reverse complement.
GAATATCCGCGCTTGCTGCGGGAGATTTCGCAGCCACCGCCGGTGCTATATTTTCGCGGTGAAATCATGCCGGAGGACGAGCTGGCCGTAGCCATCGTTGGTACCCGGCGGGTGAGCGCCTACGGGCGCCAGGTCGCCGAAAACCTGGCCGGGGCACTGGCCCGCAACCAGGTCAGCGTGGTGAGCGGGTTAGCCCGCGGGACCGATGCGGTCGCTCACCAGGCCACCCTGCGCGCCGGCGGCCGGACCCTGGCTGTGTTAGGCTCGGGCGTGGACCGGATCTACCCGCCGGAGCACCGCAAGCTGGCCGAGGAGATCGTAGAAAGCGGGGCGGTGCTGAGCGATTACCCGCCCGGCACACCACCCGAGAGCAGCAATTTCCCGCCGCGCAACCGGATTATCGCCGGGCTTTCGCTGGCAACCGTGGTGATCGAGGCCGGCGAGACCAGCGGAGCGCTGATCACGGCCAGTTTTGCCGCGGACCAGGGCCGAGATGTGCTGGCCCTGCCGGGGAATATCACCTCACCTAACAGCATTGGCACCAACCGGCTGATCCAGAGTGGCGCCCGGCCCTTGCTCAAACCGGAGGACGTGCTCGAAGCGCTGAATATCCAGCAGGTGAATGTACGCCGCGTAGCTCGCAAGATTTTGCCGGCGGATGAGAATGAAGCCCAAATTTTGGCTGTTTTAAGTACCAATGCCATGGCCATTGATGAGATCAGCTTTCTTTCGGGCTTGCCGATTGACAAAGTTTCGGCTACACTCGCAATGATGGAGCTCAAAGGGTTGGTCGGCAACAGCGGCGGGATGAATTTCCATAGCATACGCGAGGAAAGCTACGACTATGAAGCAAGGTCAAGCAATGAATAGCAAAATAATGGATGACTTTTATGGTGTGATCATGGCCGGGGGTGGGGGGACGCGCCTATGGCCGCTTTCAAGAAAGGCGCACCCGAAGCAATTTTTGAAATTGGGTTCCGACTTGACTTTGTTCCAGATGGCGACCGACCGGTTGAAAGGGCTGATCCCACCCGAGCGGATCCTGGTGGTAACTGTGGCAGATATGGCGGAAGGGCTGAGCCAGATGGTGCCCGAAATTCCACAGGAGAACTTTTTGCTGGAAGCTGCGCCGCGCGGGACGGCTTCGGTGGTCGGAATGGCGGCTGCCCATTTACGCAGCATCAACCCACAGGCAGTGATGGCCATCTTAACGGCCGACCACGTGATCGAAAATGTGTCGCTCTTCCGCGACTTGCTTTCCACGGCCTACCAGGCGGCCCGCCAGAATTACCTGGTGACCCTGGGAATCGAGCCGACCGCACCTTCGACCGCGTATGGCTATATCCAATCCGGCGAATCGCTGACCGAAATCGACGGGTTGGTCGTCTATGCGGTTAAGAAATTCAAAGAGAAGCCAGACGAGTCTACCGCCAAAGCCATGCTGGCCGGCGGCGACCACACCTGGAATTCGGGTATGTTTATCTGGTCGGTCGAAAACATTTGGGCCGAATTTGCCCGCCAAATGCCCGAACTGTTTCGAACGTTGCAGCAATACCAAGGCGGATTGGGCGACCCGCAGCAAGCCGAATACCTGAAAGATTTGTGGCTGTCGATTAAGGCCCAAACCATTGACTATGGTATTATGGAGAACGCTCAGCGGGTAGCGGTGATCCCTGCCATGGGTTTAGGTTGGAACGACGTGGGCAGTTGGGATTCGCTCTACGAAGTTTTTGCCCCTGACTCGAACGGCAATATTTTGCTCAGTGATAGTACAATCAGCCTCGAAACAGCCAACACCGCGATCGTGTCGGAAAAGCAAGACCGCTTGATTGCCACGATTGGGGTGAAGGACCTGGTTATTATCGATACAGGCGATGTGTTATTGATTTGCCATCAATCCAAGGCTCAGAAAGTCCGTGAAATGGTTGACCTGCTTAAGCAAACTGGCAAATCAAAATTTTTATAAGTGAGGGTAATTTGGAAGCTTATTGCGTTAAATGTAAAACCAAACGCGAAATAAAAGATGCCAAAGCAGAATTCAACGCGGCCGGTGCCCCGGTCACTACGGGTACCTGTCCTGTTTGCGGGACGAAAATGTATCGAATCGGCCGGACGGAAGCTCATGAAGGCCTGACGCCTCCTGAGAAAGTTCACCGAGCTGCGCCAAAAAATGGCAAGCTGGTCATCGTCGAATCGCCGGCCAAGGCGCGGACGGTCGGGCGTTTTTTGGGCAAAGGCTATACCGTGCGGGCTTCTGTTGGCCACGTGCGTGATTTGCTGCGCTCCGAGCTCTCTGTGGATGTGGAGAACAATTTCCAGCCCAAGTACCGGGTGCCAAACGAGAAACGGCCGGTAGTCAAGGATTTAAAGGAACTGGTAAAAAGATCCGAAGAAGTCTTCCTGGCAACCGACCCTGATCGCGAAGGTGAAGCCATTGCCTGGCATTTGCTCGAGGCAGCCCAGATCGACCCGGAAAATTCCAAGCGGGTGGTTTTCCACGAAATCACCGAACCGGCCATCGCGGAGGCATTTGCCCATCCGCGCGGGATCAACATGGACCTGGTCAATGCCCAACAGGGCCGGCGGGTGTTAGACCGCCTGGTCGGGTACAGTCTCAGCCCGCTGTTGTGGGAAAAAGTGCGCAGCCGTTTATCGGCCGGCCGGGTGCAGTCGGTGGCCCTGCGGCTGATTGTGGAACGCGAGCGTGAAATCGACGTTTTTAAGCTGCAGGAATATTGGACCATTGCGGCCGAGTTCAAGCAGACCGGCGGCCGGCAGGCTTATGTCGCCCGCCTGGTCAAGATTGACGAAAAGGACCCGGCGCTTTCCGATGAAGCCACCGTCCAATCCTACCTGGCAGATATGGAACCGGCGCCGTACAAAATCACCCGGATCAAAAAAGGCGAAAGGCGGCGCAAACCATCTGCGCCTTTTATTACCAGCTCACTACAGCAAGAAGCCAGCCGGCGCCTGGGCTTTACCGCCAGGCGAACGATGCGGATTGCCCAGCAGCTTTATGAGGGGCTGGAAGTGGGTGAGAATGGCTCGACCGGCCTGATTACCTACATGCGTACCGATTCGACGAACGTTTCGGCGCTGGCCCAGAAAGAGGCGCGCGGGTATATCAAAGGCATTTACGGTGAGGGTTTCGTACCGGCCACAGCGCCGCAGTACAAAACTCGCGCGGTTGGCGCCCAGGAAGCCCATGAGGCCATCCGGCCGACCTCGGTCCTGCGGCTGCCGGATAAAATCAAGAGCTACCTCAGCCCGGAGCAGTTCAAACTCTACCAATTGATCTGGAAACGTTTTGTGGCCTCACAGATGGAAGCGGCCGTCTTCGATACGGTGGTCATCGACCTGGAGGGCACCGGCGCTCAGCACGCTTATGCGCTGCGCGCATCCGGCTCGACCCTCAAGTTCCAGGGCTTTTTGGTCCTGTACGAGGATGCCCGCGATGAAGACATCAAGATGGATGAAGACGACGATGTCCGCATCCCGACCGGACTGGAAGAGGGCCAGAAACAAAATTTGCAGCGCCTGATCCCCGAACAGCATTTTACCCAGCCGCCCCCGCGCTTTACCGAAGCCTCTCTGGTACAATCGCTGGAAGAGTTTGGGATTGGCCGCCCGTCTACCTACGCGCCGATCTTATCGACGATCGTCGAGCGCAATTACGTGATTCGCGAAAACAAGCGGCTCTCGCCGACCGAGACCGGTATCCTGGTCAACGATTTGCTGGTGAAACACTTCCCGGATATCGTTGATTTGAATTTCACCGCCCGGATGGAATCTGATTTGGATCGGGTCGCTTCGGGTGACGAGCAATGGGTCAATGTAGTGCGCGAATTCTATGAATCGTTCGAGCCGCAACTGAAAAAAGCCCAAAGTGAAATTCCGGTCACAAAAGCCGAGCTGGAAAAAGTGGGCCGGGCCTGCCCGGAATGCGGCAACGACCTGGTCATTCGCTGGGGCCGGTTTGGGAAATTTATTTCGTGTAGCAATTTCCCGACCTGCCGGCATACCGAACCCTGGCTGGAGAAAATTGGGGTACTCTGCCCAGAAGACGGCGGCGAGCTGGTCGAACGCAAGACCCGCAAAGGGCGGGTGTTTTATGGCTGCTCCAATTACCCGACCTGCCAGTTTACATCCTGGAAGAAACCGATCGCCACGCCGTGCCCGAACTGCGGCGGGACGCTGGTTATTTTGAATAAACGCGAGGTACAGTGCTTGAAATGCGAAGAGAGCTTTTTACTGGAACAGGTTGGCGAACAGTCCACTGAGTCGGCATAGAAATTGCAACAAACATTGAAGAAAACCTATGCCGGTGTGGTAGTTGCGCTATTCTAAAATTTGTTCTACAATACCCTTAGTGTGAGGGAAATACCGCCCGGCAGGCACTCGATAACCCTGTAGGAGCAAAGTGACATGGACAAAATCCGAGAACAAATGCGCAACCCGCTGACAACAGCGATTGTTGGCTTGATCGTTGGCCTGATCATCGGTCTGCCTATCTTAGGTTGGGGGGTATGGCCAGTAAAATGGACCAACGCCGATCCCAGCAAGCTGAGCGATGCCAGTAAGCAAGATTATCTTTGCATGGTCATCAATTCGTTCGCAAGGAAACAGGATGTGGCCGAAGCCCAGGCGCGTTTTGATGCGTTGGGCAGCAATAAAGGCGATATCCTGGGTGGCTTGCAAGCCGGTACGTGCAATCTAAGCGAATCGGATATCAACTCCTTCAGGGCTGCGGTTCAAGGGCCGTCGATCCCCTTACCCGGACAGGCCACCAGTGCAGTTGTGACGGCCACCCCAACGGCGACGTCGAGCGGGGGCAACCGGGTTGGATTGGTCGTGGGGTTGTGCCTGGTCACTTTGCTGGTTGGGGCAGGGTTGGTTTATTTGCTGATCTTCCGTAACCGCGGCAGCGGTGGCAACACTCCGGCCCAAAGTACGGCGGTAGGTGCGGCCCAGGACTTGAGCCGCCAGGCTCCCAAGACTGATTTCGTCTCGGAGGGACAAGAAACGCCTATTGCCCAATTTATGACCACGTACATGATGGGCGATGACCTGTATGACGATTCTTTCAGCATCGATTCACCAACGGGCGAATTCCTGGGAGAGTGCGGAGTGGGCATTTCCGAAACCATCGGAGTGGGCGATCCCAAGAAAGTCACGGCGTTGGAAGTGTGGCTGTTCGACAAGAACGATATCCAGACGGTGACGAAAGTGTTGATGACACCGCATGCGTTCAACGACCCGGCCATTCACCAGCGGCTCGAATCGAAGGGTGAACCTTTCGAAGTGAGTAAAGAGAAGAAAGTTCTGCTGGAAACGGCGACCTTGCAGTTGGAAGCCCGCGTGGTGGACTTGAGCATGGGTGGTGGGGCTCTGCCCGAAGATAGCTACTTCGAACGGCTGACCCTCGAATTGGCGGTTTGGCCCAAAGCTTAAGTAATAACTTTTTTTGTTACTATTCAGGTAAGTTCAGAATTTCGGGGTGTTTTAATTATTTTTCGCGTGCGAAGCGCGCGGGAAACAATTAAAGACGCCTTTCTTTTGCGGTAGCTGGGCAATAACCTTTTTTTGACAAATAAATAAACGGGATTGTGGGTGCATCGCACCCACAATCCCGTTTATTTATTTGTCAATACTCTTTACTCGATTTTGACGATCTTCAAGCGCAAGGCCCCACCTGGGGTATCCACCATGACCTCGTCACCGGTTTTGTGGCCGATGATGGCTTTGCCGATGGGGGATTCGTGCGAGATCCGGCCTTTATTCGGATCCGCCTCTTTGGGCCCTACCAGGTGGTAGCGTTCCGGCGGGTAATCCTCTTCCTGGATCGTGATGTAGTCGCCAATGCCGATTTCGTTGACGTTCTTGACCACATTATCGATAATGATCACATTGGAGAGAAGGTGTTCAAGCTCCAGAATACGGCCTTCCAGGAATCCTTGTTCTTCTTTCGCGGCGATGTAATCAGCATTTTCCGAGAGATCGCCCTGTTCGATGGCGGAGCGCAACCGCTGAGCGATTGAATCTCGGGATGGGCCTTTCAGGTATTCGAGTTCTTGCTGTAATCGAGTCAACCCTTCTTGGGTTAAATAAGACGCTTCAGTCATATAGGATGCTCCTCAATTCGATAACGCCGATAATAACACGAAATTCCCAAAAACGGGAAGTTCGTTTTTGCGAGGATGGATGCGCACTACGATGTTTTGAATGCTACACAGCTCGCATCCACAATTCCTTATGGGGGCTGCATTGGGCCGATCTGTGCTGCCCTGGATTTCAGGGCAATACGGACGGGTCGAACAGCTTTTGGTGCTCTTCGATGGCATACCGGTCGGTCATTCCGGCGATGTAATCGCAGATGGTGCGCTCCAGGCCGTTTTGCCCGACCTGATTCTGCACATGGTTGGGCATGATCGTGGGCTCTTTTTTGTAGGCGGCAAACAGATCGCCGATGAGCTGCTCAGCCTTGACCGACATCCGCACGACCCGGTAATGGCGGTATAACTTTGAGTAGAGAAAATCCTTGAGTTGGCGGTTGCGGCGAGCGAACTCTTCGCTGTGAGTAACCACGTTGTAATCCAGACGCTGTAACTCTTCGACCGAGGCGACCCCGCTCTCGCGGATGCGCTGTTCGGAGGTGTGCGCCAGGTCGTCCATCTCCCGGCTGATCAGGCGCCGGATCAGACGATGACGGGTGAGATCGTCCAGGCTGTTCGTTCGCCAGCCGATCGATTCTTTCATGATCTGCCACAGCTCGATTTCTTCCAGCATGGCCTCGTTGATCATGCCAGAGCGTAGGCCGTCGTCCAGGTCATGGGCGGTATAGGCCAGCTCGTCGGCCACGTTGGCAAACTGGGCCTCGATGTGCCCGCGCAGGTCGGGGTTGAAATCGCGGGCATCCGAGCGATCGTATTCGGTTTCGTGTTTGACGATCCCTTCGAGCACTTCCCAGGACAGGTTCAGGCCGGGAAATTCGGGGTAGCGGTTTTCCAGTTGGGTAACGATGCGCAGGGATTGTTTATTATGCTCGAAACCGCCGTAGTCTTTCATCAATTTGGCCAGGGCGGATTCCCCGGAATGGCCGAAAGGCGGATGGCCCATGTCGTGGGCCAGGCAGATCAATTCGGTCAGGTCTTCGTTGCCGCCCAGGGCTCGCGCCAGGGTACGCCCAATTTGGGCGACTTCCAGGGTGTGGGTCAGGCGAGTGCGGTAGTAATCCCCCTCATAATTGATGAAAACCTGGGTTTTGTATTCCAGCCGGCGAAAGGCGGTGGTGTGCAATATACGGTCACGATCGCGCTGGAAAATGGTACGGTATTCCGGCTCATCTTCCGGGAAGAAACGGCCGCGCGAATATTTGCTGCGCGAGCCGTACGGTGCGAGCGACTTATCTTCGATATCTTCGAGCTGTTGTCGGGTAAAAAGCATCATACACCTCCTGTTGTTTGGGTGATGATCGTTCCGGAATACCTCCCTTGTAGACTGTCGAAAATTGATCCCTGCGGTAGTCCGGAAAAAATGACTGCGTGAACAGTTGGATTATTTTCTATCAATAATAGCATCAATTTGACTTTTTCTGCCATACCCCCGGTCACATCAATACTGGAGGATCCCCCTACCCCCGCCAGCGCGGCGATTTCCATCTCAGGTGTCAGGCGAGGCAGGATGCGGGTGCATTGAGGAAAATCCTCCCACACCCCGGGCTCCAGTCCGGCGATCAGGACCTGGTCAGGGTGGAGTTGATCGGCCAGGGCCAGGAAGACATCTTCGGTCGAAAATATCGTACCGCCCTTGTGGGTATCGAAGATCACGTCGCCGTTGACCACCGGAATCAGCCCGGCAGCCAGGGCAGACCGCAGTGGGTCGATGTAAAGGGATTGGACTTTACCGCCGTTGGATTGCAAGATAACCGAGGGCGGAAAAGCCATCACCGGCAGGCCGGCCTGGTAGAGCAGCGTCAGCACAATTTCATTCAGGTCTCGCGCCTGGCGCCATACTTCGACGAAGCCTGCCCACTGGCGGGTGTCGCTTACCCCCTGGCGGGTACCAAACTGGCTGGCCGGGATGTGCCCAAACGAACCGGAGCCATGGCCGATGACGAGCTGTAAATCCGGTAAGGCGCGTTTTGCCTTGACAATTTCGCCGGCAATCCGCCGGATGATCGCATCGTTCGCGGTATGCGAACGAGATTTATCTGTGATCAGTGATCCGCCGAGTTTCAAGAATATCAGCACTTTGGACTCCGGTGTAGTTGGCTGGGATGGTCCAAACCGTGGTGTTGACCGCCCCGGCAGATTGGAGCGCCCCGGCAATTTCGTCGACCTGGTCGCTGCCAGCCTGGGCGATGATGTTCCCGCCGCCGCCGCCGCCGGTCAGTTTGGCGCCTAAGGCCCCGGCAGCCAGGGCAGTATTCACCAGGTGGTTCAATTCGGGGGTGGAAACGCCAATTTTTTCCAGCAAGGTCTGGTTTTCGTTCAGCAAAGCGCCTAGTTCCGCGACCGGCCCGCCTTCCAGGATATGGCGGACTTTCATCGTGATTGTCCCGATTCGATCGAAATATTCCTGGTATTGCTGGAGGTGTTGTTGAAAACGCTGCTGCACCCCGGCAACCATTGCGCCGGTCGAGCCTTGAATACCGCTGCCGGCAATCACCAGGTGGACCGGTTCACGGACCTGCAAGATTTCGAAAGGCTGGCCGCGTGAATAGAAAATCGGCCGGGCGTAGGTGATGACTGTGTTATCGATGCCAGAGGGGTTGCCATGCTGTAATTTTTCGACTTCAAAAGCCAGCAAGTTGACCAGCGAATTGTCGAGCGGATGGCCGATAAATGCGGAAACCCCACGGATCAGGGCCACACTGACCGCGGCGCTGGAACCCATTCCACCGCCAACCGGGAGGCTGGAACTGATGTGGATTTCCACCGCGGGCAGGGCCGGGATTTCGAAATAATCCAGGACAGTTTGGATCGCGAAACGGATAGGGTGGCGCTGGTCCAGCTCGTCCAGACCGGCATCCAGGTTCACACCCGGGGCCAGGATGTGGACTGCACCGGGTTCACCCAGGGGGTTGGCCCTCAGGTTGACCTTCGCTTTAAGGCAAGGCACCGGTACGGCGATAGCCGGCTGATGATGAACCACGGCATGTTCACCGACCAGGATTGTTTTTCCAGGCGCAGAAGCTGTTATGGCAGGCATAAGAAAGGTTAGTTTATCCGCTACGGGCCGTCAAAACCTATCAATTTGAGCGCTGATTATGTAAGAACTTCGCATATGGGGAATCCGCGTTGGCAAACCCAACCTAATACCTCATATCCAGAAACTTCTTGATTGAGCCTGTAGAAGGGTCCGGTTTGTTTATAAAGAAAAATAGAAAACAATGATGACGGCTAACCCCCACAGCCCGATGGTTGCCTGAAGCGGCCGGTCTTTCAGCAACAATTCTTCGGGAACACTGCCGGCGTTTTTGATTTTAATCAGATAAAGATAGCGGAACACGCCATAAATCACAAACGGGATGGTCAGCATCATGGTGTGGTTTTCCGGCACATTCGGCGCCGAAAAAGTGTACAGGCTGTAGGACACAATGGTCGCGCTGGATACGATGGTGATCAGTTGGTCCAGCAAATCGATGCTGTAGCCGTCTAAAACCCGGCGGGTGTTGATGGCTTCTTCGGCCATCTCGGAAAGCTCGGCGCGGCGCTTGCCCAGGCCGATGTACAGGGCCAGCAAGGTAGTGACCACGTACAGCCAGGGTGAAAAACGTTGGACCTGGATGACCGAAACACCCCCGGCTACCCGCAGCACAAACCCAGCCGCCAGGATCATCACATCGATCAGCGCGACGTGCTTCAGGTAGGTCGAATAGAGCAGGTTGGTCAGGAAGTAGACCAGGCCAATGGCGCCAAACCAGGTAGAAAGGTAAAACGAAACGGCCAGCGAAAACACAACCAATAAGGCTGCCACACCAGCCGCGACCGGGATGGGTAACTGGCCAGCCGCAATTGGGCGGAAACGCTTGGTCGGGTGCCGGCGGTCGGCTTCGACATCCAGGATGTCATTGATGAGGTAAACGCTGCTGGAGAGCAAACAAAACAGAAAAAAAGCTGCCAGCGAGCGCAGGACTGCCTGGGGATGATCCAACTGGCGGTCAAATACAACGGCGGCTAGGACGAAGGCATTCTTGGTCCATTGCTTCAAACGCATTGAACGGATGATGGCCCGGAGCATGTCCCAATAATATCATAAGAGTAGGATAGGGCTATAGTATTTTGGTTGGGCAAAGTTTAAAACGGCGGATTCAGTTTTAAGAGTCCCGAATATGAGGTGTTTGCCAGGTCTTCGCCCTGGCAAACACCTCATATTCGGAGACAGGGGCATATAATAGGCCCATGACGAAAATTCGCCTGGATGTATTGATTCAAGAGCGCGGATTGGCCGAATCGCGCACATTGGCCCAACGACTGGTAATGGCCGGGCAGGTGAGGGTAGATGGCCAGGTGATTCTCAAGCCGGCCACGAAAATCGATGAATCGGCCGCGATCGAAATCGAGCATGGACCGCGCTTTGTGTCGCGTGGGGGTGAGAAATTGGAGGCTGCCCTGCTGGCCTTCGGCCTGGACGCCCTGGGCGGGCGCGTCTGCGTGGATGTGGGTGCTTCAACCGGGGGGTTCACCGACTGTCTCTTACAGCACGGCGCCGGCAAAGTTTTTGCGGTCGACGTGGGGTATGGGATCTTGCATTGGAAAATGCGTAATCACGCGCAGGTGGTGGTTATGGAGCGCACCAACGCCCGTTTCATTAAAGGCTTTGCGGAACCCATCGAGTTGGTCACCATCGATGCGTCGTTCATCTCACTGCGAGTGCTCTTGCCGGTCATCAAGACCTGGTTGGTTAACCAGCCCGGCCGGGTGGTGGCCTTGATCAAACCCCAATTCGAAGCCGGCAAAAAAGATGCGGCCAAAGGCGAGGGGGTGATCCGTGATCCGGCGATCCATCGCAAGGTACTGCTGGAAACGCTGGCTTTTGCGACCAATGAAGGATTTACCGTCCAGGGATTGGTGCGCTCGCCCTTGCTGGGTCCCAAAGGCAATACCGAATTCCTGGTTGACCTGGTGTACCCGGCCATAGGACTTAGCGAAGACCCACTACTGTGGGTAGAGAAAGTCCTGCCGGCCGAAGTCGAAGCCGAAAGCGGTGACGCTATTTGAAAATTTCGCCGACGTAAAATTTAGCTCCGGAACACTGGTCGCTGGTGAGGTAATTTTGGACCGTATCCCAGGTGACCTTGCCGGTATTGATCCAGGCTTTATTGACAGCCTCGTCGATACATCCTGGCCCGGCGTTATAGTTGGCCATGGTAATCTTCCAGAGGTCCACATAATCGGTGATGGAGCCGGATTTCTTTTCCGTGTCGTTGTAAATGATCTGGTCCACCTGGCTGCAATTGGCCTTAATTAAATCGGCGAATATGGGGATGCTGTTCAAGGCCCGGTCGGTATCGATGCCCATCGAGCAGCCCTTGCAAGAGGCGTCCACCTGGCGGACCAGTGCTCCGCGCAAAATTGCCCGTCCAGATGAGCCAATCCCCAGGTAACCCTGGTCACAAGTTGACTGGCTGAGGATAAGTGGGCAGAACTGGCCGAAGAAGTGCGAGTTGTACATCAATAAGGCGTCGGCACCCAATTCGTTAAGTTGGCCCAGGCCGCTCTCGGTGATATCGATATAGATACCCGGCCAAAACTGGCTTTCCAGGGCGAAAACCTTTTTGATCAGCCGGGAAGGCACACCATATTTGACCCCGGTCTCGAAGATTTTCGTGTCGTATTGGTTTTGCCAGTTAAGGATAAATGGTTTGGCAATTTCCGCCCCACATTCGTTGGCGCTGGTCGCAGTCAGCAGGCCATTGAACGGGCATGAGCTGGCGTCTACGGCTTTGTTCTGGATCAGCATGGCCGCCAGGTAATAGTAATTGATGTCCGTGGCCAGCGAATCGATGCTGGGGGGGAAGTTGATTACCTCCGGTAGGTCGAAAGGAATTTCACTGACCTGCCAGATATCCGCACAGGTTTTAATCTTATCGTCCGGATTGGGAACAAATCCGGGTGTTTGCTGCGGCAGGACCGTCGTCGGGGATGGTGTTGGTTGGGAGGTGGGCTCGGGGGTCTCTTGAGGAGTTGGCTGAAGGGTGGCTGGCGCTGTGGCTGCTTGGCCGGTCGGCCCCTCGGTGAGGGTCGGGGTGTGGGTAGCTTCGATTCGGACCGGCTGTTGGACCGAAAAACCGCCGGAGGCCGGAGCCTGGTCGTCGATGGAATAGAGTTGGCCGGCATTTTCTGCCGGCGAGTTGGCGGGTAACGCTCTGGCTTCTACACGAGCCCGATTGAGGAGGAAAAAGGACGCCCCTACCATGGCGAGAACCAAAATAATTATGGAGATAAAACCTGCATTGCGCCGCCTGGATCGCATGGCACGGGTTGTCCTTTTCTATTTCAGGGATTAATCACAATCTATTTTTTTTCTTCACCGTCATCTTCGAAAACGTACGCCCAGCCGGTACCATTGCAGACCGGGCAACGGTCGTAAACGTATCCATCGTTACACATTCCACTGCCTCCCCCGGAGCAAAAGGCACATTTTTTGGCCGCCTGGGCGACCAGGATTGTGCCGATACCCTTGCAGACCGGGCAGCGGTCGTACACGTTGCCATCCTTACAACGGCCACTTCCATTGCCGCCGCAAAAGGCACATGTTTCAGGTGCATAGTGGATAAAGGGTTGTGCTTTCATAGGTCATAACCAGGTTTAGGGTTCAAGAGGTTTCTCGCTGTCCAATTCTTCGGATACCCCTTCGACAAACGCTTCCACGATTTCCGGGTCGAACTGCTTTTCGGATTCGTTTTGAATTTTAACCATGGCTTCATTGGTCGTAACCGATTTCCGATATGGCAGTTCGGAGGTCATCATTGTGTAAGCCTCCGCGACGGAAATAATCGAACTGGCCGTGGGAATATCCTTTTTGGTTAATTGATCCGGGTAGCCGCCGCCGTCGTAATGCTCCTGGTGGTGATAAACCCACGGGACGATCCGGCTGAACACATTCATTTGTTTGACGATCTGGGCGCCGTAGTAAGGATGCATCTGGATCATCTTCCATTCCTGCGAGGTCAGCGGTTTGACCTTGGTCAGGATGGACTCCGGCACAGAAATCTTACCGATATCGTGGAGCAAGGCAGCTACTTCCAGAAATTCCATTTCCGAGCTGGACCAGTTCAGCTTACGGCCGGTGGCCAGGGCCAGCTTGGCGACCCTGTCGGAATGGCCGACCATGAAGCGGTCACGCTGGTCGATGGCCGCGACCAGCACGCGGGCCAGGTTGATCAAAGGAGAAAGCCCGTTCGCCCCAGGGATAACCGGGGAGGTGAGGTTTTGGGTAAACCCGGAACGGCGACGCTCGCCAATCGCCACTTCCAACTCAACCGAGTTTTCGTAGAAATTCAGGAAATTTTCGACCCGTTCGAGGTATACCTTCAGATTAGAGTAATTACCCGAAGACCACAAAGCCGGGATTTGCTCGTACATCATAGCGGATGCCCGCGCGATCTCGGCCTGGGGAATAATGCGTTTTCCATAAGAGGAGAGCAGGTCGTGATAACCAATCAGGCGGGAAAAGCGTTCGCCGACTCGCTGGATCTGTTTAGAGATCGAGGGGTAATCGCGGATTGTCTCTTCCAGTGAATGCATTTTGTCCAGGATGGTTTCGACGCCGGCTGTGCGGGCATCCCGAATGGTCAAAATCTCGGTCAGGTTTTCATTCCACAGGTTCTGGGCATCCTGAATGGTGAGGATCTCGTTGCCGAACAGCACCGGTTCGTCGTCCTTGCACTGATGTTCGACCAGGCTGAGCGCTTTTTTGATCGATTCGTAGGCCGTCTCGATACGCGACTCGTTTTCCCTCTGGCGAAGTTCTTCCTGGCGTTTTTGCTCCCGAACGATCTGCATGCGGTTGTAAAATTCCAGCCCTTTCGGCGCTTTGGTGAGCAACATACACAGATGGTCTTGATCGGCTAAAATGTGCTCCCAGGACTCCTCCAATTCACGCAGCAAGGGATTGGTGTACAGTAAGAGCGGCCGTTTATGGTTGCGCTCCTCCATCACCGGAATCTGGTTGTTGACCCGGTTGAACACTTCCAGGATCTCATCTTCGATGCGAGGGGCTTTATAGCTCAAACCGGTCAAGGTCAGGCGGTAAAGGGTAAATTCCCGCTCGATTTCTTTTAATTGTCGGTGGGTAGCTTCCGGGTAACTATGGATTTTATGGCGCAGGCGGTTCCATTCCTGAATGGCGTCCGATAGGGGTTGAACCTTATTGGCAATCCAGGCACGAACAACCGGATCTTTTTTCTCATCTTGACCGGTAGCTTCAACGTGTAATTCGGGAGGATTAACTTCTTGAAGTTCTTGCGTGACCATAGCTGGTCCTGTATTTTTCTGTGATTCTTTGGGCTTGTCAGCGGCTACGACGTTATCCGATTTGACCGATGGATTATCGACCACAACTTACTCCCTATAAAATGAGACGAATCCGTTATAGATCGTTTTTTGTTGATAACGTCAGAGAGTTTTGGTGAGTACAAACCCCCCGGACACGTTGACAATTATACAACGGATTGCGTCTATGGATTTCGAATCCGGTGCAATTTATGTACCGTTTGGCGGGGGTTGTACATCGGTAAGGATATACGACCCACTTGACTTCGTTATCATATACTAGATCAATTATAACCACCTTAACCATTGAGTGACTTGATAAATTTATTAAGTTAATGTGTTTTTTATATCCGAAAAGGTATAGAACTGCTATTCTTTGAGAAAGATCAGGACAGGCCGTTCCCATTGCTGCCAAAGGCCAGAAAATGTATAATACATAGCGTATATTCGAGGCTGGAACTTTTCGGTTGGATTCTCTGGCGGTGTAGCCGCCAGAGAATCCAACCGAAAACCTTTCTTTTTTTCGAGAAATTGCAACCGGTATTGATGGGGGTCCTGATCCTTTCCTGGCCCAATCCATACAAAACGTATATATCCTGGAGGTCTGAATGCTAGGAGAGCGTGATCTTATCTCGGTTATTTTGGTTGAAAATATTCCACAGTTACAAAAAAATCTCCAAAAAACACTGGGTTTAATCGAGGACATCGAGCTGGTCAATACTTCTCTGGCTGCTCAGGAAGCCATCGAGGCGATCCGCGATCTAAAGCCCGAGGTGGCCCTGGTGGAATATAACCTGCCAGACATGAATGGAATCAACCTGACCGAGATCCTGCGCAAAGAGCATCCCGAGACCCAGGTGGTTTTGATCTCCCAGGATAATTACACCGATATCGTGCTGCAGGCCGTGCGCGCCGGCGCCTGTGATTTCATAACCCACGAAGCCTCCGTCAAAGAACTGACCGATGTGCTTCACCGGGCTTCGAACCTGGCGCAGCAGGACCGCCAGAAAATTCAGGCCGCCAACGCGCCTGTTTCGCCGGTCTCTTCGGCCACGTCCGGTAAGGGCGCGAATGGGCGGATCGTCTCGGTTTACAGCCCCAAGGGCGGTGTCGGGACGACCACCATCGCGGCCAACCTGGCCCTGGCGATTATGGACATGGATTCGGACGCGCGGGTTGCCCTGGTGGATGGCAGTATGCAATACGGCGATGTTCACTTGCTATTCAATGAATTGGGCCAGCTTTCGGTGTTGGACCTGGTCCCGCGTTTATACGACCTGGATCTGCAACTTGTGGAAAGCGTGATGCTGCTCAACCGCGCGACCGGGCTGTACATTCTGCCGGCGCCGCCGCGCCCGGAATTTGCCGAAAAGATCACCGGCGACAACTTTGCCCGCATCCTGGAATTTATGCGCCGGTATTACGATTACATTGTGGTCAATACCGATTCGTTCATTTCCGATCCCGTTTTGGCTGCCCTGGATGCTTCAGAAGTAGTGGTCCTGGTCACGGCACAGCAGATCAATGCCATCCGCAACACGCGCCTGTTCCTCGACCTGTGGGATGCCTTTGGGATGACACGCGACCGGATCGCTTTGATTATCAATAAATTCGATTCGAACAGCCCGATTTCGGTCGACAAAGTGGGCGAACGGCTGAAATACGCCGTTTCGGTAACCTTGCCCGATGATGTGGATGTGACGGGCCACGCCGATGCTTTGGGACAGCCGCTGCTGCGGACGAACAAGAATTCTGAACTGGCCCAGGCAATTTCCTCGCTGGCCGAGCATGTCCGCAAACGAGCCGTGACCGTCGAGCGCTCGGAACAGCCGCGGATGCGCCTGTTCCAATTCTCTTAAACTGTAAATACTTGTTTGGCGGTTATCTCGCCAAACAAGCGAATGCTCCTCACCCCAACCCCTCTCCCAGAAACGGGAGAGGGGCTTCAAAATTGCTCGCCTTTCCCCACTCTGGGGGAAAGGGCCGGGGGATAAGGGCGAAGACCCGACCACAAAATTGCCGATGTGGTCCCGTTTGGCTATTAATAAGGTATACTAACCGCGTCTATGTCAACAGATCATATTCGTAACTTTTGTATTATCGCCCACATTGATCACGGCAAATCAACCCTGGCTGACCGCATGTTGCAGTTAACCGGAACGATTTCCGACCGCGATATGATGGACCAGGTGTTGGATACGATGGACCTTGAGCGCGAGAAAGGGGTGACGATCAAGGCTTCAGCGGTACGGATGAGCTATGTTGCAAAAGACGGCAATCAATACGAACTGAATTTGATCGATACCCCGGGCCACGTGGACTTCAATTACGAGGTCAGCCGGGCTTTACTGGCCTGCGAAGGGGCGATCCTGGTAGTGGATGCCACCCAGGGGATCGAGGCCCAGACCCTGGCCAACCTGTACCTGGCCCTGGACGCGGACCTGGTGATTATCCCGGTGATCAATAAGATCGATTTGCCCTCGGCCCGCCCAATTGAGGTGGCCGAGGACATTCATAATTTGCTGGGTGTGGATCCCGCCAGCATAATTGCGATTTCGGCCAAAGAGGGCTTGAATGTCGATCAAGTGCTGGAGAGGATCGTTCAACTGGTACCGCCGCCAAAAGGTACCGATGACCTGCCTTTACAGGCCTTAATTTTCGATTCGCATTACGATTCATATAAGGGTGTGGTAGCCTATATCCGCGTGATGGATGGGCGTATCCGCGCGAACGAACAACTGCGCATGATGTCCACCATGGCGGACGTGCGCCCGGTCGAAATTGGCTATTTCGACCCCATCATGCACCCGGTCAATGAGTTGCTGGATGGCGACGTGGGCTATATCGCCACCGGCTTGAAAACGGTCCAGGAGTGCCGGGTGGGGGATACCATCACCGCCACGGCTGCCCCGGCCGATAAACCGCTGCCCGGGTTCCGCCATCCCAAGCCGATGGTCTTTGCCGGCATTTACCCGGTCGAAGGGGAAGATTACGCTAATTTAAAAGAAGCCCTGGAAAAGCTGCAATTGAACGATGCGGCCCTGGACTACCAGCCGGAAAAATCTCAGGCTTTGAATTTCGGCTTCCGCTGCGGTTTCCTGGGGTTGTTCCACATGGATATCATCCAGGAACGGCTGGAGCGCGAGTACGATCTGGATATTGTGGTCACGGCGCCTTCGGTAGAATACGAGATTGTGATGCTGGAGGGAGAGGTCCTGCGGATCGATTCGCCTTCGCAACTGCCGGATGAATTGAAGATATCCGAGATCCGCGAACCGTGGATGGTGCTGCAAATCATCACCCCGACCGATTTTTACGGCACGGTGATGGAACTGGTGCGTACGCGCCGCGGTGTTTTCGTGGAGCAGGAGTACCCGGCGCCGAACCGGGTCCAGATGACGTTCGACATCCCGCTCTCCGAGCTGATCGTGGACTTCTTCGACGATCTCAAGTCGCGCACCCGCGGTTATGCCTCCATGGATTATCATTTATCCGAGTACCGGCCCGGCAACCTGACCCGCCTGGAAGTGCTGGTGGGCGGCGAACCGGTCGATGCGCTGGCGACAATCGTTCATAAGGACGAAGCCTACCATAAGGGCCAGGCGCTGGTCAGCAAGCTGAAAGACCTGATCCCACGCCAGTTATTCGATGTGCCCATCCAGGCCTCGGCCGATGGCAGGATCATCTCGCGGGCAAACGTCAAAGCGCTGCGCAAAGATGTGCTGGCCAAATGCTATGGTGGCGATATCAGCCGCAAGAAAAAACTGCTGGAAAAGCAGAAGCGCGGTAAGCGCCGCATGAAAATGGTTGGTAATGTAGAAATCCCTCAGGAAGCCTTCATGGCGATCCTGCGTTTGGAGGAAGATTGAATCCGGAACGGAAAAATCTCTGGCAACGGGTGAAGGGTTGGCTGCCTGGGGTGATAATTTCGGCCGTGGCATTGTTCCTTGTCTTTCGTACGGTGAATTGGAAGGAATTAGGACCGGCCATTGAGCAAATAAAGCTGATATATATTATCGCAGTAGCGATCTTAACCCTCTTGTTTTTATACATACGCGGCCTGGCCTGGCGGACCATCCTGGGCAACAAGGTAACGGTCATGCAATCGTTCTGGGCCATCAACCAGGGTTATCTGCTCAACAATTTGCTGCCTTTCCGGGCCGGTGAGCTTGGGCGGGCGGTTTTATTAGGCCAGGCGGCCGGGCTAAACCCGGTCGGTATCCTTTCGACGATCGTCATCGAGCGGTCTTTCGACCTGGCGATGGCTGCTGCGATGATGTTGATCACCCTGCCGATGGCATTGGGAATGGCCTGGGCCCGTTCGGTGGCCGTAATCACCCTGTTGGCCGTCATCGCGATGCTGGTGGTGCTGTTCCTGATGACTCGCTACCAGTCTTTCTTCAGCGGGTTGGTCGATAAACTGGGCAGCCATTGGGGTTTTGTGCGCAAGTACGTGGCACCCCAGGTCAACTCGCTTTTGGAGGGTTTCAGCACCCTGGCAAACCCGTGCCAGTTCTTGCTGGCTCTAGGCACGATTGCACTCTCATGGGTCGTGGCCATGACGGAATATTACGTGTTTATTTTGGCGATTGCCCCGGCGGCGCCTTATTGGTGGGGCATGTTTACCGATGCAGTACTGGCGATGGGAATTGCGATCCCCTCTGCGCCGGCAGCGTTGGGCACTTTCGAGGCGGCCATAGTAGGCGCGCTGTCGATCCTGGGGATCGAAGAGACGCCTGCCCTGGCCTGCGCAATCACTATACATTTTATCCAGTTTGTTATTACCGGCATCCTGGGTATGATTGCCCTGGTAAGGCAAGGGCAGTCGATCGGGAACCTGTTCCGCGATTTACGCGTCCGTAAGAACAGCAATAGTTTAAATTGATTTCATAGTTGTTCGGGAGGTCTTTGAATGCCGACACAATATCTTGTTACCGGGGGGGCGGGGTTTATCGGCTCGAATTACGTTTCCAGGTTATTGGAACGCAACGAAAAAGTAATTGTTTTTGATAATTTATCCAGAGCTGGCTCCAAACGAAACCTGGAATGGTTACGCGCTCAATATGGTGCGGATGCGTTCGAGCTGGTCATTGGTGACGTGCGCGATGCGGATAAAATTCGCCAGGCCGCTGAAGGTGCCGACGTGATCGTCCACCTGGCCGCCCAGGTCGCCGTGACCACTTCGGTAACCGATCCGCGCAATGATTTCGAGATAAATGCACAAGGTACATTTAACACCCTGGAAGCGGCCCGGCTTTCCGGCCGCGAACCGGTTTTTCTGTACTCTTCCACCAATAAGGTTTATGGCGGGATGGAAGATGTCGCCATCGTGGAAGACGAGACCCGTTATTCTTACCGAGACTTTCCCTTCGGGATGTCCGAAGAGCGTGGGCTGGATTTCCATTCACCTTACGGCTGCTCGAAAGGCAGCGGCGACCAGTACGTGCGCGATTATTCGCGCATTTACGGGCTTAAATCGGTCGTATTACGCCAGAGCTGTATTTATGGGCTGCGCCAATTCGGCATCGAAGACCAGGGCTGGGTAGCCTGGTTTATCATCGCTGCGGTGAAGGGTGTGCCTATTTCGATTTATGGCGATGGCAAACAGGTCCGCGATGTGTTGTTCATCGACGACCTGTGCAACGCTTACGACAAAGCGATCGCCCATGCAAACCAGACAGCCGGAGAAGTATTCAATGTAGGCGGCGGCTCGGCCTTCACCATGTCGGTCTGGAGCGAGTTTGGCCCGATGCTGGAGAAGCTGGCCGGGAGGAAGATCTCGATCAACTTTGCGGATTGGCGGCCGGGCGACCAGCGTGTATACGTTTCCGATATTCGCAAGGCGGAACGCGTACTGGGCTGGACACCGAAGGTGAATGCCGAAGAAGGTGTAACCCGTTTGTACGAATGGGTAAAAGCCAATCAGGGCCTGTTCTAAGAGTAGCGGTATGCGTATTCTCATTGTCCTTACCTATTACAGGCCGCACACTTCCGGCCTGACAATTTACGCGGAACGATTGGCAAAAGCCTGGGTCGAAAGGGGCCATGAAGTCACCGTGATGACTTCGCAATTCAACCCTGAATTACCGCGCGAAGAGACGGTCGATGGTGTGCGGATCATCCGTGTGCCGGTTCTGATCCACCTGAGCAAAGGCGTGATCATGCCTCAGTTTGGCTTCATCGCCAACCGGCTGGTCAAAGAAAACGATTGGATTCAACTTCACCTGCCACAGTTCGACGCGGCCGGGGTAGCCTTACGCGGGCGGCTGCAGCACAAACCGACCGTGATTACTTATCATTGTGACCTGCGCATGCCGCGCGGGCTGCTCAGTTGGGCCGCCAACCAGGGCGTTCTGCTAATGAACGAGCTGGCTGCCCGTTTTACCCACCGGATCGTGACGTATACGCGGGATTATGCCGAGAATTCGAGCTATTTGAAACGTTACCTGGATAAACTAAGGGTTATTCCGCCGCCGGTGGTTCTGCCTGAAGTTGAACCAGAATTGGTTCAGGCCTTTCGCCTCAAAACGAACCCGAAAGGCCAGCATCCGGTCATCGGTATGGCCGCCCGATTTGCCACCGAAAAAGGGGTGGAAGTACTGCTGGACGCACTGCCGAAAATCCTGGAAGCTTACCCGCAGGCGCAGGTCCAGTTCGCCGGTGCATTTCAGAATATTATTGGCGAAGAGGCTTACTTAGCCCGCCTGGTCCCCAAGATCAACGGCTACCAGGTCAGCGGCAACTGGATTTTCCTGGGCAACCTGGACCCGGCTGATATGGCCCGGTTTTATCCCAACCTGGACGCACTGGTACTGCCATCGCTAAATTCGACCGAGGCCTTCGGGTTGGTGCAAATCGAAGCCATGTTGAACGGAACGCCCTGTGTTGCCTCGAATCTGCCCGGGGTGCGCCAGCCGGTACTGAACCACCAGATGGGTAAGATCATTCCGATCGGCGATTCAAATGCCCTGGCCAATTCGCTGCTGGAAATTTTTGCCAACCGATCCGCTTTCATCCGCGACCCAGAGCCGATCCGCCAGACCTACGTGCCGGATAACATCGCCATCGAATACGAAAAATTGTTTAGCGAAATTCAGCAGCAGATTGCCCATTAAGCCGGATTTCGGAGGGATATTATTTGCAAACCACAACTACTCCGCCGGTAAAAGATTACCTGTGGCTACAAATCAAGGATTTGCCCTATTTCCGCGGGCTACTGCGCGCGGTTGAAGCGCGAGTTTACCGCGACATCGAGCTGCCTGGGCCGGTCTTCGACCTGGGCTGCGGCGATGGCCATTTTGCGACCATTGCCTTCGATCACCCGTTGGACGTGGGCCTGGATCCATGGACCGGACCGGTCCGTCAAGCCGGAAAACGAGGCGGTTACCACGAGGTGATCCAGGGAGCAGGGGACCGGCTGCCTTTCCCCAGCCAGTATTTCGGCAGCGCGGTCAGCAATTCGGTGTTGGAGCATATTCCCGAACTCGACCCAGTGTTAGCGGAAGTCGCCCGGGTGCTCAAACCTGGCGCGCCGTTCATTTTCTGTGTGCCCAACCAGAATTTCCTGCCCAACCTGTCTTTTGCCCGCCTGATGGACAAGGTTGGCTTGCACGGAATGGCCCGGGCTTACCGTAATTTTTTCATCCGGATTTCGCGCCACCACCACTGCGACGACCCCGAGACCTGGCGGGTTCGCCTGGAAAAAGCCGGTTTCGAAATCGAAAACTGGTGGCATTACTTTTCTCCCCAGGCGCTGTCGGTGCTGGAATGGGGCCACTATTTTGGCCTGCCATCGCTCGTCAGCCACTTCTTATTCCGCAAGTGGATCCTGGCGCCGGTGCCCTGGAACCTGGCCCTCACCCGGCAGATTTGCCAGCCCTATTATGATGAGCCAAAGCAAGTACCGGACGGTTCTTATTCTTTCTACATCACCCGGCGCAAGGCTGCTTAGCTGTAATTGCTCAATTGAATGGGTAAGAACCCCGAATAGAGTAGATTGCGCGGTGAAGCACTGCAAATAACTCTATGCGGAAATATCTTCAACGAGCCTGATGAATTGTTTTAGCCCTGATTTAGGTTGGCAGAGGAATAAGAATTCGATTACCATTGAGCTGGCCGGAATCAACCTTCGCGAAGGATATTTTCAGCAAACTCGAATGTGCTGGAATACTCATTTATTATGAAAGAACCGAGTGTACTCGACTACATAAAAGCCTTACTGACACCCTGGAAGGGTAAACCACCGGTTATTCCCAGCGAGCCACAGGACGAAGCGCCGGCGGAACTGCACAACCAGCCGCTTGAAATGGAAAGGCCGGCCTGGGCCGAAGCCTTGCTGGATAATTCAGAAGAGTTGCCGGAAGAGCCGGCGAATGAAGGGGAAATCGAGCCTGTAAGCCTGCCGGCGGACGAGCGCGAGGGCCGGAAGGGGTTTCCCTGGTCCATCCTGCTGGCCTTAGTACTGGCAATCGCGGCCCAATTGCAAATGGAGCCGCCCGACCAGAAGATCCTCCCGGCGGTACTGCTGTATATCCTGGCGGCGGCCTTTGCCGTCCTTGGAATTGTTCGGCGGGAATGGGCTTTCGACGACCTGCCCGAGTTTTCGGCGAAACCATTCGGCCTGTCGGTAAAACGGATGCCGATCTATATCGCGGTCGTCTTGCTGCTGGCGTCGTTCGGCCTGTTTGGTGGGAACCGCTTTACCGCCCTCAACCTGACGCTGTGGCTGTCCGGGCTGGTTTTTCTCATCTATGGGTTTTACCTGCCGGAAAACAACCGGCTATCGCTGGTTGCCCGCGCGCGCTCTTTCTACCGGAAGCCTTCCTGGTCGCTTAAAATCGACCGCTGGACTCTGCTGGTAGTTTTGTGCGTGGCTGTGGTGGCATTTTTTCGTTTCTATCACCTGGCGCAGGTGCCGGGCGAAATGTTCAGCGACCACGCCGAGAAATTGCTGGATATCAGCGACGTCCTTTCCGGTAAGTTTTCGATTTTCTTCCCGCGCAACACCGGCCGGGAAGCCATCCAGATGTATATGTGCGCCCTGGTCGCGATTGTCTTTGGCACCAAGATCTCTTTCCTGACCCTGAAAATCGGGACCACGCTGGCCGGATTCTTCACCCTGCCGTACATCTACTTGCTGGGCAAAGAGTTGGGCAACCGCCGGGTTGGTTTGCTGGCCTTTTTGCTGGCCGGGATCGCCTACTGGCCAAACGTGATTTCACGGGTTGGGCTGCGCTTTCCGCTTTACCCGCTGTTCGCCGCCCCGGCCCTGTATTACCTCATCCGCGGGCTGCGCCGGCGCCAGCGTAACGACTTCATCTGGTCGGGCATCGCCCTGGGGATGGGGCTGCACGGTTATACCTCGGCGCGGATCATGCCGCTTGTGCTGGTCGTTTGCATCGGCGTTTATCTGCTGCACCGTGCTGCTCAGGGTAACCGTAAGGAAACCATCAGTGGGCTGGTCATCCTGACCTCCGTCTCCCTGGCGATCTTTCTACCGTTGTTCCGCTACATGCTGGATAACCCGGAGATGTTCTGGTACCGGGTGCTGACCCGCACCACCAATACCGAATCGGCTTATCCCGGTTCGATTGTGGTGATCTTCCTGAAAAACCTGTGGAATTCGCTGGTCATGTTTTTTTATAACGATGGCCAGATCTGGGTCCATTCGGTGCCCTACCGGCCGGCCCTGGACGTGATCGGAGCGGCGTTATTCTTCCTGGGGTTGGTGCTGGTGGTGGTACGTTACCTGCGTAAACACAACTGGATCGACCTGTTTATGCTGCTTTCGATCCCTTTGCTTATGCTGCCCTCGATCCTTTCGCTGGCCTTCCCGGATGAAAACCCGTCGCTCAACCGGACCGGGGCTGCGATTGTGCCTGTGTTTATCCTGGCGGCTTACGGGATCGAAAGTATCTATTCGGCCCTAAGAGAGCGCCTGGCCGGGAAAATGCGCGTGATCGTCCCCAGCGTGCTGGTGGTGGGCCTGGTGTTCGTTTCCGCCTCGCAGAATTTCGACCTGGTCTTCCGCCAATACAGCCAGGAATTCCTGAGTGGAGTCTGGAACACCTCGGATCTCGGCCACGTCATCCGCAGCTTTGCCGATTCAGTCGGCAGCCCGGATACGGCCTACGTGATCCCTTACCCCTATTGGGTGGACACCCGCCTGGTCGGGATCGAAGCCGGCTACGGTGTGCGCGATTTTGCCCTCGACCGCTCGGCCCTGGATACCACCCTGGCGGACACCCGTGAAAAATTATTCATTGTGGATACCCAGGATAGCGAAACGGTTCAGGACTTGGAGACCCTCTATCCGGATGGATCCCTCTATCTGTATAAAGCCAACCTGCCCGGGAAGGACTTTTTGGAGTATTACGTTCCACCAACCAGGCCATGACCACATCCTCCATGGACGAAATCTCTTCGAGTAAGTCAGACCGCATCCAGCGCCAGATATTAATCGGTGACCTGGTGCTGGTTTTAATTCTGGCGGCCGCGGCCTACTTCCGTTTCTCCGGCATTTTTTGGGGCGATTTCCAGTATTTGCACCCGGACGAGCGCTTCCTGGTCTGGGTGACCGCCGATATGAGCCCCGTCCACAGCATCGCCGAGTATTTCAACACGGCCATCTCGACCTTGAATCCCAATAACGTCGGCCATGGTTTCTTCGTGTACGGCACGTTCCCGGTGATCCTGACCCGCTACCTGATGCAGTGGCTGTATGGCGCCAGCAGTTGGAGCTCGGCGTTGATGATTGGGCGGGTGCTTTCGACCTGCTTCGACCTGCTGACCATCTTCTTTATCTTTTTGACCGGTGAACGCCTGTTCAACCAGAAGGTGGGGCTTTTGGGTGCGGCTTTTTCGGCCGTGGCGGTCATGCAAATCCAGCAGTCGCATTTTTACACTTCCGACTCTTTTGCAACCACTTTCAGCACCCTGGCTTTGTTTTTTGCCGCCGTGCTGGTGACCCAACCGATTCAATATCGAGAGCCGGCAGAACGAAAATGGTACCGCTCGAAGTCGCTGGTCACCAGCCTGGCCTTTGGCGTGGCGGTTGGCATTGCCATGGCCTGCAAGGTGAATACGGCCCCGGTGGCGGCTTTGCTCCCGGCAGCCTGGCTGGTGCGTATCCTGGTGCTGCCGCGCGCCGAACGTGAACGCTACTGGACCGCGATGGTGCGCGAACTGATCCTGGGCGGCATCGCTGCCTTCCTGGTCTTTCGCATCTTACAGCCGTATGCCTTTCAAGGACCCTCCTTTTTCGATATCCTGCCCAACCCGGAGTGGATCCAAAACCTGAAGGACCTGGCTGCCCAGACCAGCGGTGATGTTGACTTCCCGCCTGCGCTGCAATGGGCGCGCCGCCCGGTGACCTTCTCGCTGCAGAACATGGTCCAGTGGGGGATGGGCTGGCCGATGGGTATTTTGGCCTGGGCCGGTTTCTTGTGGATGGGCTGGCGCATGATCAAAGGCGAATGGCCCAAGACGGCTATTCTGTGGGGTTGGACGGCGGCTTACTTTATCTGGCAGTCGCTGGTGGGCAACCCAACCATGCGTTACCAGCTACCGATTTACCCGAACCTGGCGTTGATGGCCGGCTGGGGCATTTACACGTTATGGCATTATGTGCCGGTACGCAAAATTCGAGCGGGCCAACCGGCCCAGCGGGGCTGGAAGATCGCCGCTGTAATCATCGGTGCATTGGGACTTCTGGCGACGGCCGGCTGGGCCTTTGCTTTCACCAGAATTTATATCCAACCCAATACGCGCGTGGCTGCCAGCCAATGGATCTACGCCAATCTACCCGGCCCGGTGACGGTCGAATATGCCGATGGCTCGACCAGCCAACCGCTTTCCTACGACCCATCCTTGACCCTTGCGCCGGGGATGAGCACCTCGATCAGCTTTAGCGCCCAGGAGGATGGGGTGCTGAGCTCGGTCACCCTGGGCAGTGTGGAAGACCTGCTCAACCAACCGGACCAAAAGACCCTGGATGTAACCGTCAGCGCGGTGGACGGCTCGACCGGCTCCAGCGGCTACGGCACCCTCAGCGACGTATTTTCTTCCGGTCAGAATGTCGAACGCCAGATTAACCTGTCCACACCTATCCTGGTACAAAAAGGCCAGACCTACCGGGTGGATATCTCCAATCCGAGCGAAGCGGGCTTGCTAAACCTGAGCGGATCGGCGAGCCTGACCATTACCGGCCTGACCGGCCAATCCGTCCAGACCACCGCGCCTTTGATGGACACCGTCCGTCCGGGCCAGGATCAGGAGATCCAGTTCCAGGCCAACCAGGACGGGCCGATCCAGGGCTTGCAGCTTTTCAGGGCCGTGGACCTGGCAGCCGGCCCGGGCCAAAAGACTCTGCAAATCAGCATTGCCGAATCCGGCTCGGCCAAGACGCTGGCATCGGCCCAGATAAGCAGTGATTTCACCAGCACCACCCAGGACCTGCGCGGGCAGAATTTCGAGGTCAGCTTCGGCACGCCGGTTACGCTGGTCAAGGGCATGACCTATACCGTCCACCTGCAAATGGTCTCGGGCCAGGGGGCGCTGGCGATTTACGGCAGCGCGCCGGCAAACGAATTGAGCTGGGACGATGGCCTGCCCCTGAGGATGGATAATTACGATCCGTTCGGCGGGATCTACCAGAACAACCTGAACTTCGAGATGTATTACGACGATGACCAGGCCAAGCTGCAGCGCTTTGAAACGACCATGGACAGCGCCGACTACATTTTTATCTCTTCGAACCGCCAGTGGGGCACGACTACACGGGTCGAGGAACGCTACCCGTTAACCAGCACTTATTATCGCAACCTGTTAGGCTGCCCGGCCGAGCAGGATATGCTGTGGTGCTACCGGGTGGCCGAACCGGGCATGTTCCAGGGCGACCTGGGCTTCCAACTGGTTAAAGTGTTCGAATCCTACCCGAATATTGGCCCGATCACTATCAACGACCAGTTCGCCGAAGAAGCCTTCACGGTTTACGACCATCCCAAGGTGCTGATCTTCAAGAAAACGGCGGATTACGACTCTCAGAAGGTCGCCAGCATCCTGGGCAGCGTGGATTTGACCAGTGTGGTGCACGTTATTCCTGGCGAAGCGCCCAGCTATCCGGCCAATCTCGACCTGCCGGAGGACCGTCTGGCGGTACAGCAGGCGGGTGGGACCTGGTCACAGATATTCGATACCAATGCGCTCTTCAACCGCTATCCCGGCCTGGCCTTGATCTTTTGGTACCTGGTCATTACGCTGATGGGCTGGGCTTGCTATCCTTTGCTGCGCATAGCCATGCACGGCCTATCCGATCATGGCTTTCCATTGGCGCGGATTTTTGGCATGCTGCTGCTTTCCTGGCTGGTGTGGATCGCCGGTTCGAACGGGATCAGCTTCAGCCGGCTGACGATTTCAATCGCGTTCCTGATTCTGCTGGTCGCCAACCTGGGATTAGCTTTCTGGCAGCGCGGCGAACTGCTGGACGAGATCAAAAGCCGCAAGCGTTATTTCCTGACGGTCGAAATCCTCTCGCTGGTGCTGTTCCTGGTTTTTGTGGGGGTGCGTTTTGGCAACCCGGATCTTTGGCACCCGTATTTTGGCGGCGAGAAGCCGATGGATTTTGCCTACCTCAACGCGGTGTTGAAAAGCACAACTTTTCCGCCTTATAACCCCTGGTTCAGCGGTTCATACATCAATTACTATTACTACGGCTTTGTGCTGGTCGGTGTGCCGATCAAATGGTTGGGCATCGTTCCCAGTATTGCCTATAACCTGTTCATGCCGACCATCGCGGCGACGATTGCCTTTGGGGCGTTCTCGCTGGGCTGGAACCTGGTCAAGGGCCTGCGACGCACGCCGGCGGAACAGGAACTGGCCGAACCCTGGCTGCATCGAGATAAGCTGCCCTTGATGGGCGGGCTGTCAGCCGCCGCGGGCACCATCATCCTGGGCAACCTGGGAACCATCCGCATGATCTGGCAAGGGTTGATGCGCCTGGCCGCGCCGGGCGGATCCATAGACGGCGGCAGCCTGTTCGCCCAGATTTCCTGGATGTTCCAGGGCCTGGTGGCCGTTTTGCAAGGCGCACGCCTGCCCTATGGGATCGGCGATTGGTACTGGATTCCCAGCCGGGCGCTGCCGGGCTCGGCCATCACCGAATTTCCAAACTTTACCTTCCTGTATGCCGATCCGCATGCGCACTTCTACGCCCTGCCGTTGACGATCCTGGCCCTGGCCTGGGCCCTGGGATTGGTCTTCCGGCAGTGGCGCTGGTCACTGGACGAAAAAGGGAAAGCCTGGCTGCCATTCCTGGCCACTATTTTTGTGGGTGCGCTCGCTATTTTCTCGCTGCGCCCGACCAATACCTGGGATTTTCCTACTTACCTGGCCATTGGCGGGGTGGCGATTTTCTATGGTGGCATGCGTTACATCCGCCCGCCCCAGCGTTTTCTATCCGATCTGCCTGAATGGGCCCGCAAATTGTTGATTACCCTGGGTGTCCTGGCGTTGTTCTACCTGGTGGGCAGCTTGCTTTTCCGGCCGTTTACCCAATGGTACGCACTGGGCTACAACAAGATCGACCTGGCCCACGACGAAAAGACCCCCTTTGACTCATATATAATCCATTGGGGTGTATTCCTGACGGTGATTATCTCCTGGATGGTGAGCGAGACGGTCGATTGGATGGCCAGTACGCCGCTTTCATCCTTGAATAAATTGCGCCCGTACCGCAACTGGCTCGGGATCGGTCTGGCGGCTTACCTGGTTGCTGCCATCTATCTGACCATCTATGGGATCGGAATTGCCTGGTTTACGGTTACCCTGGCGGTCTGGTGCCTGGTGCTGCTCTTGCGGCCGGCTATGCCGGATGCAAAAAGGTTCGTGTTGTTCCTGATCGGCACCGCTGACATCCTGACCCTGGCGGTTGACCTGATTGTCATCGAAGGCGCCGGGCGAATGAATACCGTCTTCAAGTTCTATCTGCAGGCCTGGGTGCTGTTTGCCATCAGCGCTGCGGCGAGTCTCACCTGGCTGATCCCGTCCGTGATGAAAGTCTGGCGCCCGAACCTGCGCCGGGTGTGGGCGGGGGCGGTTTCGGTATTGGTGGCTTGTGCTTTGCTGTATCCTTTTACGGCCGGTTTATCCAAGATCGATGACCGGATGAGCAGTTTAGCGCCGCACACCCTGGATGGAATGGCCTATATGCAAACCTCGGTGTACAGCAGTGCCTGGGGTCAGTTGGGCTTGAGCGAAGACTATGCCGGCATTCGCTGGATGCAGGAGAATGTCCAGGGCTCCCCGGTGATCGTCGAGGCCAGTACCGGGACCTACAATTGGGGTTCGCGCTTCTCAATTTACACCGGCCTGCCGACCATTATCGGATGGGACGTGCATGAGAGCCAACAGCGGGCCGTGCTCACCTCCAACCTGGTGGGCGAGCGCATGGCCGAAGTGCAGAATTTTTATGAGACTCCTAACCGTGAGATTGCCCAGGCTTTTCTGAAAAAATACAACGTTGGTTACATCGTCGTTGGCCAGCTCGAGCGGGATTATTACAACGCGATTGGGTTGTCCAAGTTCGACCAACTCGACGGAGATTTGTGGAAGAAAGTTTTTCAAGATGGCGATACGTCCATATATGAGGTGCTGAAATGACGCAAGAGACTGCGTTCAGAGAACGATTGATCTATCACATCACGGAAGAGACGGCCTGGCGCCAGGTATTGGATAATGGAGAATACCGGGCTGCATCGCTCGACAGCGAGGGGTTCATTCACGCCTCGACCCGGAATCAGGTTGTCGATACGGCCAATTCGTTTTATCATGGTAATAACGGCCTGGTCTTGCTGGAGATCGATACGCAAACCCTGCCGGTCGAAGTCCGCTACGAGTTAGCCCCGAACGGTGGAAGTTATCCTCATATTTATGGCCCGGTTTATCCCCAGGCAGTGCTGCGGGTGCTGCCTTTCCCCGCCGAAGAAAATGGGGACTTCCACTGGCCAGAACCCGACGCGAAATAATCCCATTTTATGATTGCAATAATAAGCTGGTACCTGGTCGTTTTGATTGCCGGATGGTTGGCATTTCCGCTGGCCTACCGTTTTCTTCGATTCCTGCCTGACCGGGGCTATACCCTGGCCAAGCCGCTGGCCTTGCTGGTGTGGGGCTATGCCTTCTGGCTGTTAGCCTCGCTGGGCATTCTGGAAAATAACCCCGGCGGGGTTTTGATCGGGCTTGCCATTCTGGCGGTCGTTTCGCTGGCCAGTTTGCGCGGTAATTGGGTGGAATTCAAGGCCTGGATCAGCGCGCATCGCCGCCTGATCTTGACGGCGGAAGCCCTATTCGCGGTCGCTTTCGTGCTTTGGGCGCTGGTGCGGGCGGCCAACCCGGAGATTTTAAACACCGAAAAGCCGATGGAAATGGCTTTCCTGAATTCGATCATCCGCTCGCCGTCCTTCCCACCGCAGGATCCCTGGCTTTCAGGGTATTCGATCTCGTATTACTATTTTGGCTACGTCATCGTCAGCCTGCTGGTACGAATGACCGGCACGGTCACCACGGTGGCTTTCAACGTGGCGATTGCGCTGTGGTTCGCTCTGACCGCACTGGCCGCATTTGGTATTCTTTACAATTTGCTGATCCTGTTCTTCAAACGGCGCGCGGAGAACGGCCAGGCGGAAAGAAAAGCACGTGGTTGGGCCTTCCTGGCGCCGGTGTTGATCCTGCTGATCGGGAATATGTCCGGCATCCTGGACGTGCTCCATTCGAAGGGCGTCTTGTGGACCGATGCGGCTGCCGGGCAGACGCCATCCAACTTCTGGACCTGGTTGGATATCCGCGATCTGCGCGACCCGCCCACCCAGCCGTACACTTTCATTCCGCACCGCTATTATTCCTGGTGGACCGGCTCGCGGGTCATTCAGGACCGCAATTTGATCGATGGCCAGACCCAGGTGGTCAACGGCGAAACGCAGGTGATCGATGGCAATAAAGAGGTCATCGACGAGTTTCCCTTCTTTTCATACCTGCTGGCCGATATGCACCCGCACGTCCTGGATATGCCATTTGTCCTGCTGGCGGTTGCCCTGGCCTTGAATCTTTATCTATGGGGGTTGGCCCAACGATTTGGGGGTATTTCTCCGGGTAAGTGGTTCCGAGACCCGGGATTCTGGCTGAGCGCGGTCGTTTTTGGCGGGCTGTCCTTCATCAATACCTGGGACTTCCCGATTTATGTGGGCCTGTTCAGCGCCGTGTACACTTTGACCCGTTTCCGCCGGCTGGGCTGGAGCGGGAAACGCCTGGTCGAATTCGTCGAGATGGCGCTGCTGCTGGCTATCTGTGGAATAGTGCTGTACCTGCCTTTTTACCTGGGTTTCTCTTCTCAGGCGGGTGGTTTCCTGCCCAGTATGATTTTCTCCACACGCGGGGTCCAATTTTGGGTAATGTTTGCCCCGCTGCTGGTGCCGGTGCTCGTCTGGCTGATCTATTGCTGGCGAAAACAAGCCGTGCGCCCGGCCCTGGGCAAGGCGTTTGGTTTTTCGGCTTTGGTCGTGGGCGGCTTGTGGCTGCTGATGATCCTGGCCGGGTTGGGCATCGAAGCCGGTGACGCACTGGCCCAGGCGATGATGGATTTGTCGAACAATTCGATCGTCAACCTGGGAGACCGTTTGAACAGCCTGGCGGCGCAGTTCTTCCAGATCCAGGCGGGCAGCGGGCAGGAATTATTTCAACAATCCTTTCTGCGCCGGCTGGAAAGTCCCGGTACCTGGCTGACCTTGCTGGTGATGCTGGCGCTGACCTGGGGCTTGCTCTCACTGCGCGGCCGGCGATTTATACCGCAGGCGGGCGAAGCGGCGAACCCGGCAGCCACAGACGAAAAGAACAACACGCCGGATGGGTTTGTTTTGCTGCTGGTCCTGTTGGGCGTGGGGTTGACCCTCTTTCCGGAATATTTCTACTTATTGGATGGCTTCGGCACACGCATGAACACCATCTTCAAGTTCTATTTCCAGACCTGGATTCTGTGGAGCCTGGCCGGCGCGTTTGGCTTTGCCGTGGTCTGGGAAGAATTGAAAACCCGGCGTGCCGTGTGGGTTAAAGCGCTGTTATCTGTGACGCTGGTGCTGGCCTTTGTGTATCCGGTCATACAACTGCCGGAGAAAATCAGTGAAGCGAATGGTGATTCGATCCATTTGACCCTGAATGGCGCCTCCTCATTTTATTCCGCGGATGAATGGGCCGCATTCGACTGGCTGGCTAAAGCGCCTTATGGTGTAGTCATCGAGGCGACCGGCGGGCAATACCAATCACAATACGCCCGCGTAAGCACCTTTAGCGGAGAGCCATCTGTGCTGGGCTGGGCCGGTCACGAAGGCGAATGGCGCGGGAACAACACCGCGATTGGCTCGCGACCGACGGATATCCAGACGCTTTACCAGACGAGCAATTGGGAAGAGACCAAGACGATTATCGAGCGTTACAATATACGCTATATTTATGTTGGCCCGACCGAACGTACGACTTACCGGGTTAGCGAAGATAAATTCAAGGCAAATCTGACGGCAGTATTCGGCAACAGCAGTGTGACAATCTATGAAGCGCCGGATTACACTACTTTCGATGCCTTAGCCGGGAAGTGACCAGGATGAAGAACAAACAGATTACTATCGAACAGAGTCTGTATGCCGGGGTATTCCTTATCGCGCTGGCGATCCGGTTTATACGGCTGGGACAATTGCCGCTGGGCGACAGCGAGGCGAAACTGGCACTGCAGGCGCTCGAGCTGGTCCGGCATCAGCCCATCCTGTACCAGGGAGCCCAGTCGTTATACCTGGTTGGAACGACTGCCCTGTTCTTTCTATTGGGTCCCTCGACTTTTCTGGCCCGGCTGATCCCCGCCCTGGCAGGGACCCTCCTGTGCCTGGTTCCGCTGCTCTTCCACGAAAAAATTGGCCAAAAGGCTGCCCTGGTTCTGGCTTTTCTGCTGGCTATCGATCCGGGCCTGGTAGCGGTATCGCGAAGCGCGGATGGACGCATGCTCAGTGTGCTTTTCCTGGCGGCAGGGTTCGCCTTTTTCCAGAAGCGCAAGACGGCTCTGGCCGGCGTCAGCCTGGGACTGGCCCTGTTGGGCGGACCTTCTATCTGGTTGGGATTGTTGATCTGCATGATCACCTGGCTTATTGTCCGTTTTGTGTTAGGAACCGGAAGAGATGGAGAAGATCGGCCGGAAATGCAGCCCTTCGATTGGCGCCAGGGATTGTTATGGCTGGGCGGAACCGTCCTGGCGATCGGCAGTCTGGGCATGCTGGTCCCGGATGGCATTTCGGCGGCTGGATTGGGACTTGTGAATTTCTGGAAAGGCTGGTTCAGCCCTTCGGGAATCTCTTTTGCTTATTTGATCCTCGCCTTGATCGTATACCAACCTGTTGGGCTGGTACTGGGTGTGATTCAATCCGTGGTGGGTTTCCGCAATGAATCCCTGGTAGATCGAGCCCTTTTTACCGGATGGATGGTCGCGCTGGTCGTCGTTCTGGTGTATCCGGCCCATCAGGCTGCCGACCTGGTCTGGTGCCTGGCGCCGCTGTTAGCATTGGCGGCGCGCCAGCTTGCGGATTTGTTGGAATACAACCCTGAGCAATCCCGCGAAACGATCATCTACGCAGCTTGTGCGGCTGCGCTGACCGTTTTTCTATTTTTTGACTTTCTGAACATTTTCGGAAACATGCAGGGAGAATCAGATATACAATTACGCCTGATCCGGGCGGTCATCGCCATTGTCCTCCTGGCGATTTCGGGGATTCTGGTCTATATCCTGTGGGGCACCCCAATGACCGTGAAAGGCCTGTCCTGGGGAATTTTGGCCGCCTTGAGTTTCTTTTGCTTCTCGACCACCTGGTCAGCGGCCGGCCTGGGAAATGACCCGGCGGCACAGATCTGGCGGGCAGATCCGCTTTTCGGCCAGGAAAATCTATTTACAAGTTCGGTAACGGATATCAGCACCCGCAATAATAGCGACCCCCAATCCATCGAGATTGTCGTCCAGGGGTTGGATTCACCGGCCTTACGCTGGGTATTGCGGGATGATAGCAATGCTATTTTCTCGGATACCCTTCCGGTAGATGCAAAACCTGATATGATCGTGACGGCCGACCAGCCAGGATTATCTCAACCGGCGGAATACAGCGGCCAGGACTTTACCTGGGAGGAAGCGCCGAACTGGTCGATCTTACTGCCGAAAGAATGGCTGCGCTGGTTTGCGTTTAAAACGGCCCCCAGCGAAAAGACCTCGATCATTTTATGGGTACGCTCCGATCTTTTCCCAACCGGTACGACCTCGAACTCACAAAGTTAAAAATACACCTATCCTGAAAATTGATAAGGAAAGTTTGCATGGATTTACCGAATATCATCACCATCGATGGACCGGCTTCGTCCGGAAAATCTACCCTGGGTGTAAACCTGGCGCACCGGCTGAATTACCTGTATTTCGACACAGGGCTGATGTACCGGGCGGCAACTCTGGCAGCATTACAGCACCTGGGGAATGTGGATGATGAAACAGCAATTACCCGGCTGGCCGGTGAGATCACTATCGATATCGAACCGCCGGCTGTTGACGATGGTCGCCTGGAAACAGTATTTATGGATGGCGAAGATGTGACCTGGAAAATCCGCCAACCGGAAGTAGACGCCAACGTTTCCAGGGTTTCGGCTTACCCGGGCGTGCGGAAAGTTCTCACCGAACAGCAGCGACGGATCGGCCAACAGGGCCAGGTGGTCATGGTTGGGCGAGATATCGGTACGATTGTATTGCCCGAAGCGCAATTGAAAATTTACCTGGAAGCATCGGTAGAAGAACGCGCCAGGCGGCGCTATAAAGAAATTGTAGACCGGGGTGAATTGGCCGATTACGATAATATCCTGTCCAACCTGAAGGTGCGCGACCAGATCGATTCGAGCCGGCAGCATGCACCTTTGAAAGCGGCTGAAGACGCCATTGTCATTGACACCGACCGGATCAGCGTTGAGGAAGTGCTGGAAATCGTGTTCAAATTGGCCGAATCGGGCACGTATGCGTCTTGAGGTATCCAGTGGGGTTCGTAGTATAAGCGGAAATCCGGGGTTGAACTAACCGGGAGGATTCATGCAATCGGCTGGCCAAATAATCGGGTATGGATTTTCTGAGGATGAAATCCGCACCATCCGAGAGATGCTGGATCAGGCCGGTTGCGAATATGAATTACACAGCCCAGGCCAGGTTGTTGGGGACCGACCGGGCATAAGCCTCGTTCGTTACCGGGACGAAACAAGCGCGAACGAAAACCGCGAAGCGCTCCGCCTGGAGGGCTTGGCCAATTGGCCGGCTATCCTGGTAGTAGACCGTTTCGAAGAGCGCCTCGTCCTGGACGGCCTGGCCCAGGGCTACGAGCGTGTGGTCAGTTGGGATGGGCTGCCGCGGGGGGTAATGGATCTGCTCGAGAAACTGGAAGCCAGGTTTCTGTCACAATCCGTCTCAGGGGCAATTTTAGACAACATTGCCTGGTTCCCCGAAGTATCCGAGGGAACCGATAATATCATCTTTGTGTTCGATACAAATTGGACGATTTTGTACGCCAACCCGGCCGCTGCGATGGTTTTCGAACTGGATCGCCCGCAGATAATCGGGCAGCAGGTTCCCCAGGCGTACCTCGCAGCTTCCTTTCCGGATTTCTTCGAGAATATGCGGCAGGTAACGGCAGGCAGAAAAAAGATCCGCTACATCTCTCATTGGATTGCCGCCAGTGAGGAGAAGTGGCTGGACGTTTCCCTGATCCCGTTGCCGTTGCCAGGACTGGCCCAGATAAATATTATGGTCATCGCCCGGGATGTGACCGACCTGAAGCTTGCTGAGTTAAATCTGCGGGAAGCCAAAGAGCTGTTCCAGCGCCTGATGCAGGTCAGCCCGGTAGTGATCTATTCATCCACATTTCATTACCCGAACATCATCCAATACATGAGCGAGAACGTCCGGGAACGGACCGGCTTTTCGGCCGAGGAGTTCATCGGTCATCCGGGCTTCTGGATGACCAAGGTCCACCCGGACGATCGCAAGAAAGTGCTGGCCGGGTTGGACCTGCTCAACTCTGCGGGTGCCTGCCAGCTCGATTACCGCATGAAGTTCATCGATGGGTTATATCATTACATCCACGACGTAATCGAAGTTGTCCTTGACGAGCCAGGAAACCCGATCGGGGCCACCGGCTATTTCCTCGAGGTCACCGAACAAATTCGGGCGGCAGAAGAAATTATGCGCAGTGAAAAACGCTACCGCAGTCTGGCCGAGGCTTCGCACGATATCATCTTTTTGATCTCCCCTGATTCACGTCTGGAATACCTGAACAGCTTTGCCCGGAATGCGCTCGGATTTTCCGAGCAGGAGGTTGACCAATACAAGCCGGGAAAAATAGCCGAATTGATCCGCAATGATCTCATCCAGCAGGTGGTCCGCACCGGCAAGCCGCTGTATGTAGAATATAAAGCCGACCTGGATCTTAAATCGGTCTGGTTAGGGACCTGGCTGGTGCCGGTCCGTGACCCGGCCGGGCGGATCGAGAGTATCATGGGCATTGCCCGAGATATCACCGACCGGCGCCGCATCGAAGAGAATTTGCAGCGGGCCCTGTCTGCCGAGCGGGAGGTCAATGACCTGCGTTACCGTTTGTTGACCATGACTACCCACGAATTCAAAACGCCGCTCAGCACGATTTTGTCCTCGGCCGAACTGCTGGAGAATTATAGCGACCATTGGAGCCGGGAAAAACAGGTGGAGCACATCCGGCGGATTGCCAAGGCAGCGACACGGATCGTCCAAATGCTCGACCAGATCCTGGAAGTGAACCAGCAGTACTACAGCCGCCACTCGTTACTCTTGGAAGAATACGATATTGCCGGTTTATGTAAAGAAGTGATCCGGGATATCCGCAGCATCGACCGGGAAAAACACGATATCCGCTTGATGATCGCGGGAAATGCCGGGATTATCCGCATCGATCGGAATTCGGTCCAAAGTATCCTCGATAACCTTTTATCGAACGCGGTCAAATATTCACCGGCCGGGACTGACGTCCTGGTAGAGTTGAAGACCACCGCGGATCAAATCAAGTTTGTCGTCCGCGATCGCGGTATTGGCATTTCTGAGGCCGATAAAAAGAATCTATACGAACCCTTCTTTCGCTCGAAAGCGGTAGCCCAGGTACCCGGCAACGGATTGGGTTTGACGATTGTAAAAAAGTCAGTAGAATTGTTAAACGGGACCATTGAATTCAGATCCAGAGAAGGAGGCGGAACGGATTTTATCGTCTGCTTACCGCTGCCTCCCTCCATCGATGAATAAATCCTCCATCCCGTAATCGATTCGTCCTCATGAGAAAAATACTTGTAATCGAAGATGAGCAGGATATTCGTGAAAACATCATCGAACTGCTGAGTGAAGAAGGTTACCAGGCTATTGGCGCTCAAGATGGAGAAGAGGGGATTCGCAAAATCTGGGAGGAACTGCCGGACCTGATCATCTGTGACATCCTCATGCCGGCGGTGGATGGGTATGCGGTTTTGAATGTGATGACGAAGAATTCCACCACCGCTTCCATTCCATTCATTTTCCTGACGGCCAAATCTCAGCGCAGTGACCAGCGTAAAGGGATGACCCTGGGGGCGGATGATTACATCACCAAGCCGTTTACCCGCCTCGAACTGCTGATGGCAGTCGAGACCCGCCTGATGAAGCAGGATTTGCTGGTCTCACAGGCGCAAAAGAAATTGGCCGAACTGCGGACCAATATCTCGCGTTCACTGCCGCACGAATTACTAGGCCCGTTAAGTGTGATTTTGGGCCACTCAGGGCAATTGGTCCAGCAGCAAAATGCGGAAGATGGAAATGCTGAAATTTACGAGAGCATCACCGAGATTCACGATGCTGCCCAAAAACTGCTGCGTTCGATCCAGCGCTATCTCTTGTATGCCGATTTGGAACTGATCCTGGTCGATTCGGACCGGCTGGTCAGGGCCAGGAATTCGCATATCGTCTCGGTCAAGGCGGTCATCGAAGAGATCAGCCAGGCGCTGGCGCTCGACCAGGGCCGTGAGCACGACCTGAACCTGGAATTGGAAGACAGCCCGGCCTGTATTTCAGAGGTCTATTTACAAAAAATCGTCGAGGAATTGTTGGACAATGCCCTGAAATATTCGCCGAAAAGTTCACCAATCCAGATTTCCGGGCGGGTTGTGCTGGTTAAAAATCAGTACCAGTTTATAATTAGAAATTACGGAGTGGGAATGACGGCCGAGCAAATTGCCGGCGTAGGCGGGTACATCCAGTTCGACCGCAAAGGGTACGAGCGCACCGGCATTGGGATGGGCCTGGAGATCGTCAAAGAATTGGCCGAGATTCACGGCGGGACGATGAGCATTCAAAGCCAACCCGGCCAGACCACCTCCGTCGAAGTCTTTTTTCCAATTCATGCCTGACTGAAAACAATCCCCGAAGAGGTCTTTGAATGTGTGATACGTTCGTTGCATTGGGAAATTCAACTCGTGATGGTTCGGTAATTTTTGCCAAGAACTCGGACCGGGAGCCAAACGAGGCCCATGAGGTGATTCTGGTTCCCGCTGCGGATCACCAGCCAGGCGAGATGGTCCAATGTACCTATGTCGAAATACCACAGGTGGAGCATACACACGCCGTCCTGCTGGCAAAACCATTCTGGATTTGGGGCGCCGAAATGGGCGCAAACGAGTATGGGCTCACGATTGGCAACGAGGCGGTCTTTACCAGGGTGCCGTATCAAAAAGGCGCCGGCCTGATCGGGATGGACTTTATTCGCCTGGCGCTCGAACGGGCAGTAACCGCCGAAGAGGCCATGTGGGTGATCATTGGCCTGTTGGAGAAGTACGGCCAGGGCGGTAACTGCGGCTTCGACCACCCATTTTATTATCACAACAGTTTCCTGCTGGCGGACACGCACCAGGCCTGGGTCCTTGAAACGGCCGGCCGGCATTGGGCGGCGGAGAAAGTCAAAACCATCCGCTCGATCTCCAATGGGCTGACCATCGGCGCGCAGATGGACCTGGCTTCAAACGAGCTCATCCCTTACGCCATCGACCGGGGCTGGTGCAAATCGAAGGCGGATTTCGACTTCGCGCGCTGCTACGCCGACCCGCTTTATACCGGTTTGAGCAATTTGTGCAAGCGGAAGGCCTGTACGACCGGCGCAATGCAGGCGGCGGCCGGCCAGCTTACCCCGGAGCATATGTTTGCCTTTTTACGTTCGCACGGGCTAACACCGGGCAAACCGCGAAACCCAGGCAAAGGCATCCTGGGCGCAGAGGTATGCATGCACGCCGGCTTTGGCCCGGTGCGAGCCAGCCAGTCGGTTGGATCGATGGTCTCCTATTTACGCGAGGGAGCTATTACCCACTGGGTTACGGCCACCTCGGCGCCCTGCACGAGCGTATTCAAACCGGTCTGGTTCACAGCCGGTTTGCCGGATATGGGCCCTGCGCCGGCCGGGAAATACGATCTATCCAGCTTGTATTGGCGGCACGAATTGCTCCACCGTACAATTTTGCGCTCCTATCCCCAGAGAATCGCCAGTTTTTCCGGACAGCGGGATGAACTTGAAGCGCGATTTTACCAAAACGCCGGGCAAATCGATCAGGCCCATCCGGAGGAGCTGAGGAGTTACAGCAAGTCGTGCTTCCGCGAGGCGGATCAATTAGACCGCAATTGGCTGGAAGCGGCAGGCGCTATTGCAGAGCAGGGTCAAGGGATTCTCTACCAGCTTGCCTGGAATGGCTATAATAAAAAAGCGGGTTTACCTCACCTGGAGCGGGAATCTCACCGGCAAGCTGTAAAACAGGCCTGAATGATCACACAGATATCGAGGCTAACTTCAACCCCTTACATCGACCTGCCTTTCCAATGGATCGGCTGGGCAGGATGGCTGTTTATGGTTGGGTTATTGGCCTGGGGCATGATCCATTATTGGGGAAAAACCAGAGAAACACCCTTACACAAAGCCTTCCTGTACGGATTATTTATCGTTCTGGCGCCCTTGTGCACCCTTTATTTGAATCTAAAAGTAGCCACCAGCGGATTGGTGCCGGTACCCAATTTGCCGGTGGAAAGCGTCCAGCCGGTGTTGATGCCGTTCTTCGCGCTGCCGATCATGCTGGCGGCGGGTTTTCTGGGACCGGTCGGTGCAACTTTCATTGGCCTGTTGAGTGGGTTGGCGCTGGCCATATTCGGCTCGCACAGCATCTTTACTCCCCTGGAAATGGCCGGGGTGGGGCTGTTCCTGGGAATGGCGGTCGGGCAAAATTATCGCACCTGGTTCTACAAGGTGCTGCGCCACCCGTTGGGTGCAGCGGCAGCGATCAGTATCGCTGTCATACCGATTTATCTGTGGGGTTCATTTTTTACGATCCCCGGCTCATTGGCCGAGCGATTAGATTTTGCCTTAACCCAGAACTGGTTCCGCATCCTGGCACGTGGGTTGGAGTTGATCGCTGCCGGGCTGGTCGTCGAACTGATTTACCTGATCTTCCCCTCAATTTGGCCGCGGCCGCATGAATTGAAACCCTCCCCGGCCGAATCCAGCCTGCAAACCCGGGTGACGGCCACCACGATCCCTTTGGGCATCGCCTTGTTGATCGTCCTGATTGTCAGCGATTGGCTGGTGGCCGGCAGTGCGGCCCACAAGATGATCGAATCACGGCTATCCAGCACCTCAAAAATTGCGGCAGATGGGCTGCCCTATTTTCTGGAGGTCGGCCAAAGCCTGGTCACGGATATGGCCCAGCCGGATTTGCTTTCGTCTTCACCGGCAATTGTTCAGGAGGAATTGGCCAACCGGATCCAGACAGCCCCGTTTTTCCGGCAGTTCTTTGTGTTCGACTCGACCTTGAACCTGGTCGCGGGCTACCCCAAATCGGATTTGGAGCAGTCCAAGCTGAGCCTGGATGAACAAACCGGCCTGGGGCTGGCCACCGAAGGCGTCATGATCCAGACCTACACCATTCCACCGGCCTCGGGTGAAAAATCAGCCCAGGTCTCGTTTATCGCCGCGATCCGTGACGCGTCCGGAGAGGTGGAAGGTGTGCTCTTGGGCCGGACCGACCTGGAATCGAACCCGTTTACCCAACCGGCTTTGAATGCGCTCGAAGGCGTGGCCAAGGATGGCGGCGAAGGGTATATCCTGGACGAGGACCACAAGGTGCTCTACCAGACCCTGGATACCTCTGCGCTCAGCGTGGCGGACCAGTATGTAGGGCAGGTTAGTGACGTGGAAAGCTTCTATGAGGACGTTTCTTCGACCGGCACGCGCCAACTGGTGTATTATCAGCCGGTAGTCGGCCGTCCCTGGGGTATTTTGACCAGTATGCCGGCCCAGGCCGCCCAGCAGATTGCCCTGGAAATTGCCGTCCCGATGCTGCTCATCCTGATGGTTCTGTTTGGGTTGATTATTTTGTTCGCCCGGGTCGGCCTGCTTTCAGTGACCCGCAAACTGCACCAGCTTTCTCTGCAGGCCAGCCTGATTGCCGAAGGGCAGTTGGATTCGGCCGTGGAGTTTTCGGGTGTGGATGAAGTCGGGCGCCTGGGAAAGTCTTTCGAGCAGATGCGCCTGAGCTTAAAGCTGCGGCTGGAGGAACAGACCAAATTGCTGGAGGTCAGCCAGGGTGTGGCGTCTAACCTCAACGTGGGCGACGCGGTTCAACCCATTCTGCGGGCGGCCCAGGGCGAGAACGCCATCTCGGTAAGGGTCGTGCTGACCCCAGGGGTGACCATGGAAATGAACGACGGCCAGTTTACCACCTTCTCCATTGGTGATGCCGCCGACTTATTTGCATATTTGGACAGCCAGATTTTCGAACTGATGCGCAGCCAGGATGTGCTGACGATTTCCAATACCGCCCGCATTCGCAGGATTATCAATACCGCCGGAAAACCGAGCCCCATGTCGCTGATCGCTTTTTCCCTGCGCTTCGAGAACAATTATTACGGCGTCTTGTGGATCGGCTTCGACCAGCCGCACTCGTACACCCAGGATGAAGTGCGCTTTTACAGCACACTGGCGAACGAGGCGGCTTTGGCGGCAGCGAATACCCGCCTGTACGCTTCGGCCGAGGTTGGGCGGCGCCGCTTCGAGGCAGTTTTGAACTCAGCGCCTGAGCCGGTGCTGGTTTTCGATGAAAAAGACCGCCTGCTCTTGCTGAACCCGGCCGCCAAACAGGTGCCGGGGTTGGTCAGTTCGGATAATCCAGGCGCCGCGGTACGGGAAGTGCTTTTGTCGAACGACCTGGTCGAGATGGTCGCGTTGCCGATCGAGGACCGGGTTGTCTCGCGCGAGATCAGCCTGTCGAATTCGCGCATGTTCCAGGTGAGCGTGGCACCCGTGACCGGAGAAGATTTCCAGTTAGGGAAAGTAATTGTGATGCGCGATATTACCCATTACAAGGAACTGGATACGATCAAATCCGAGTTCGTTACCACCGTCAGCCACGACTTGCGAACACCACTGACATTGATGCGCGGGTATACGACCATGTTGACCATGGTGGGGGATTTGAACGAACAGCAAAAGAACTATATCAACAAGATGGTCGGCGGGATCGAGAATATGACCCACCTGGTCAGCAACCTGTTGGACCTGGGCCGGATCGAAGCGGGGATCAGCCTGAATCTGGAGGAAGTCACCCTGGATTCGATCGTCGAGAAGGTCTTCAAGCAGTATTACCCGCAGGCAGCCCAGAAGAATATCCAGCTAAAATTTGTTGGCTTGCCGGAGGGTAAGCGGATTAATCTGTTTGCCGACGCAGCGTTGTTACAGCAAGCCTTGATCAACCTGGTGGATAACGCCATCAAATACACCCGCTCGAACGGCGAGGTCACGGTGCGGCTGCTGCAGGAGGAAGACATGGTCAAGATCGAGGTGGCCGATTCAGGGATCGGGATCGCGCCGGTGGACCTGAACCGCCTGTTCGACCGTTTCTACCGCTCCGGCCGGCGAGAGGCCTTCGACCAGCGTGGCACCGGCCTGGGCCTGACGATCGTAAAGAAGATCGCCGAACGGCACCACGGAAAAGTCACCGTGGAGAGCTATTTAGGCAAAGGCAGCACCTTCAGCATCGAATTTCCCATGAACCTGACGCCGACCGTGGATTTTGCGGAGTAGGGGGAGAGAAAATTAACCGCAGAGGCGCAGAGAGCGTGGAGAGGATAAAACCACGGAGCCACAGAGTTCACGGAGAAAAAAAGAAAGAAAAACACTCTCTTTCTAATTGGAAAACCCTAACAGAAAGAGGTATAATATGGGGCGTCTGAAGATTGCATAGGGCACAAACGTCGATCAGTGGGGTAAAAAAATAAATCTTAAAATATTTAATTTAATTCAAATTGACTACTTGAATTCTGTTAATTTGTGATATAATTTCAGTTTGCATGTGTGTTATGAGTGCCCTTTTAACGGAAATTAACGCCTGAGAGATGTCTCGAGCGTTTATACTTGTTTAATACCAGGGTTCCAGTTCAGGAGGCGAATTAGTGGAAACGAAAAGTCTAACCGCATTACGTATCAGCCTTGCATCGCCGGAGACCATTCGTAGCTGGTCCTATGGGGAGGTTCTTAAACCCGAAACCATCAATTATCGCCGGCTCCGCCCGGAAAAGGATGGTTTGTTTTGCGAAGCGATTTTTGGCCCAACCCGTGATTACCAATGTTACTGTGGAAAGTATAAAAATCCCCGTTATAAAGGGATTATTTGCGATAAGTGTGGTGTTGAAGTAACCCGCTCCTCGGTTCGCCGTGAGCGGATGGGGCATATCGAACTGGCTACGCCAGTGGCACACATCTGGTATACGCGCCGGGTGCCTTCTTACCTGGGATTGCTCCTGGATATTTCCCGCCGTAACCTGGACCGC
This sequence comes from uncultured Chloroflexia bacterium, assembly GCA_963704755.1. Taxonomy (GTDB): domain Bacteria; phylum Chloroflexota; class Anaerolineae; order Anaerolineales; family Anaerolineaceae; genus Bellilinea. Next base: position 690,795 of record OY969938.1, on the reverse strand, counting down.
GTGCTGTACTTCGCCCAATACATTGTGACCTATGTCGATGAAGATGCTCGCCAGAAGGCCCTCAAACGGCTGGAGGACGAGATCAGCGTTTCGGAGCGTGAACAGGCTACCGAAATCAACTCGCGTATTTTGGAAGTTAAACAGGCCCGCGACCACAAGGTCGGCGAATTGACTCAGCGCCGCCAGGACCTGGAAAATCGCCGCGATGAGATGATCGCCCAGAAATTAGAGCCGGTCATTCAGGAAGGCCAATCGCTGGAGCGCCAGCTCCAGGAAAAAGACGGCACGGTCACCCGCACCCCGATTGTGTTCGCTTCGGCCAACGTCGAAATCGTTCCTGCCGGTGGATCCATCTCGACCCAGGCGATCGGCCGGGTCCAGCGCGTGGTCAAAGAACGCCTGGAAGAGTTGGAGAACGAATTCAAGGATCAGGTCCAGCGTGAACTGGAACAGATCAAGATGCAGATCGAAGAGATCCGCGCCCAGGCCGAGACCGAGATGGAACTGCTGCGCAACAACCTGGAGGATCAATCCAGCCAGTCGCAGTCCAATAATTCGCACCTGCGCGACGAGCTGCAGGAACTGCGCCCGTTCACATTCTTGAGCGAGAGCCGCTACCGTGAACTAAAATCGCGCTGGGGCCAGGTCTTCCGGGCTGATATGGGCGCTGAGGCGTTCTACGACGTTTTGCGCCGGCTCGACCTGGACAAGCTTGCGGTGGATCTGTGGCACGAAGTGCGTACTTCGAAGAGCAAACAGAAACGCAAGAAGGCCACCACTCGTTTGAAAGTGGTCGAAGCCTTCCGCCGTTCATCTAACCGGCCCGAATGGATGATCCTGACGGTCTTGCCGGTCATCCCGCCCGACCTGCGCCCAATGGTGCAGTTGGACGGTGGCCGCTTTGCGACCTCCGATTTGAACGACTTATATCGCCGGGTGATCAACCGCAATAACCGGCTTAAACGACTGCTCGAGTTAGGTGCGCCGGATGTGATCGTCCGCAACGAAAAACGTATGCTCCAGGAAGCAGTCGATTCGCTGATCGACAATTCCCAGCGCGGTAAGGCGCTTTCTCGCCGCGGCCGCCGTGAATTGAAGTCTTTGAGCGATATGCTGAAAGGTAAGAAGGGCCGCTTCCGCCGTAACCTGCTGGGTAAACGTGTGGACTATTCTGGCCGTTCGGTCATCGTGGTCGGCCCGACCCTCAAACTGTACCAGTGCGGTTTGCCGAAAGCCATGGCGCTGGAACTCTTCCGCCCGTTCGTGATTGCCCGGTTGGTTTCGCACAACTACGCCGCCAACGTCAAAGGCGCCCGCCGCTTCATCGAACGCAACCGTCCCGAGGTCTGGGAGGTGCTCGAAGAAGTCATCCGCGACCGGCCGGTCCTGCTGAACCGCGCACCGACCCTGCACCGCCTGGGTATTCAGGCCTTCGAGCCGATCCTGATCGAAGGCAGCGCGATCCAGTTGCACCCGTTGGTGACTACCGCCTTCAACGCTGACTTCGATGGCGACCAGATGGCTGTTCACGTGCCGCTTTCCGAAAAAGCGGTCTGGGAAGCGCGGAACCTGATGCTTTCCTCGCGGAACCTGTTGAAGCCTGCCGATGGTGAGCCAATCATCAGCCCGTCCAAAGATATGGTGCTGGGTGTGTATTACCTGACCATGATGGACGACCTGCCCCACCCGGGTAACGGCCGCGCTTTCAACGATATCGATGAGATCGAACTGGCTTACCAGCTTGGCCAGCTTCACGTCCATTCACGCATCAAGACGGTTGTGGATACCTGGTACGATGAAAAAGGCGACCGGCTCCCGGCTGCGCGCCATCAATTGGTCGATACCACGGTTGGCCGCGCCATTTTCAACAACATCCTTCCGTTGGAAGTCAAATTCAGAAACGAGACCCTGGATAAGGGTGGTGTCAAGGATTTGATCGCCGATGTATATGAGGTTTGTGGTGAAGAACAGACTACTGAGGTAGCCGACCGGATTAAAGACATCGGCTTTGAGTTTGCCATGCGCTCTGGTTCGACAATCGCCGTGGCCGACATCACCATGCCGGTTGAAAAAACCGAGATCCTCAAAAAAGCTCAGCAGGATGTAGAAACGGTACAACGCTCTTACCGCCGTGGTCTGCTGACCGAGCAGGAGCGCAACGAACGCGAGATCGAGATCTGGCAGCAAACGACCAAGGACGTGTCCGATGCAGTCCGCCGCGCGATGAACCCGAACGGGAACCTGGCCACGATGGCCAATTCCGGTGCCACCAAAGGCGGTTTCGGACCTATCTCGCAGTTGGCCGGTATGCGCGGTCTGATGGCTGACCCGGCCGGGCGTATCATCCGCCTGCCGATTCAATCCAATTTCCGTGAAGGGCTGACCGCCCTGGAATACTTCATCTCCACCCACGGCGCCCGCAAAGGCCTGGCCGATACGGCTTTGCGTACGGCTGACGCCGGTTACCTTACCCGCCGCCTGGTCGATGTGGCCCAGGACATCATCGTCAACGAGGAAGACTGCGGCACGACCGATGGTATCTGGATCCGGAAAGTCGATGACGTGGCCGGCCAATCTTTGGGCACGCGCCTGTACGGCCGTTTATTGGCCCAGCGGGTGATCGATCCGAAGACCGGTGAAATTTTGGCCGAACGCGACGACATGCTTGACCACGACCGCATCCGCATCCTGGTGGATGCCGGCATCGACGAGGTCAAAGTCCGTTCTCCATTGACCTGCGAGTTGATCCACGGTATTTGCTCCAAGTGCTACGGTATGGATCTGGGTCGTGGCAAGATGGTCCAGTTAGGCGCAGCGGTTGGAACCGTGGCTGCCCAATCCATCGGCGAGCCGGGTACCCAGTTGACCCTGCGTACCTTCCACACCGGCGGTGTGGCCGCTGGCGGTGACATCACCACCGGTCTGCCCCGTGTAGAAGAGCTTTTCGAAGCCCGCCGCACGCCGAAAGGCGAGGCTGTGATCACCCGTATTTCGGGTGTGGCCAAGATCATCCAATCCGACCGCTACAGCGATCAGCGCATGATCCGTGTGGAACACAGCGAGATGGTCAGCGACGAGTACGACATTCCGGAAGCCTGGACGATCTCGGTCAAGGACGAAGGCAGCGTCTCGTTGGGAGATCCAATCGCCGTCCAGGGTGAGGCCTCCATTACCACACAGCACACCGGACGGGTGCGCATCGAAGAGCGCAAAGTAGTTGTTTCTTACGAGCAGCGCGAGACGGAAGAGTACGACATTCCGACCACGTCCCGTATCCTGATCAAGGATAACGAACACGTGGAAGCGGGCCAACCGCTGACCGAAGGTTCGTTGAACCCGCACACCATCTTGCACATCAAGGGGCGTGACGCCTGCCAGATGTACTTGCTGGTGGAAATCCAGAAAGTTTACCGGGCTCAGGGCCAGAACATCAACGATAAACACTTCGAAGTGATCATCCGCAAGATGCTCGGACGTATCCAGGTGGTCCGCCCAGGTGATACGGCTTACCTGCCGATGGACCTGGTTGACCGGCTGGAGATCCGCCGGGTGAACGAACAGATGATCGCCACAGGCCGCCAGCCTGCACGTTTCGCCGAAGTACTGCTGGGTGTCACCAAAGCCTCCCTCAGCACCGATTCGTTCCTGTCGGCCTCTTCCTTCCAGCACACCATCAAAGTGCTGGCCGGAGCCGCGATCGCCGGCAACGAAGATCCGCTGTACGGTTTGAAAGAGAACGTGATCATCGGTAAGCTGATCCCGGCCGGAACAGGCTTTGAATATGGCCGTTTCCAGGGCAGCGATCAGGTTGACGAAGGACGCCGGATCTCGGTGGTGAACATCACCAGCGCCGACTAGTCGCATATCGGAATTAACAAGGAACCGAGGGTAGCCATACCCTCGGTTTTTTTATTTTTATTGTAACTACTCAGCTACCCGATAGAAAGAGAGTGTTTTTGAAGATTTTCGTGTGCTTCGCACACGAAAATCTTCAAAAACACTCTCAACTTCTTAACCAGCCTGAACGGTTACTTTTTATTTTGATAACTACTCAATCCCGTGTTAGAGTGTTCCCGAATTTGATGTGTTTGCGGGGGCTTTGCCCCCGCAAACACATCAAATTCGGGATTCTTACTCTGTTGGCTGGACAGTTACTTACTATGTTTCTAATCAGGCCGGTTTGGGAATTAGGGGTGAGTTTATTGTTTTTTGGGTGCGAAGCACCCTAAAAACAATAAAACACCCTCTCTTTTGCGGTAGTTGAGCAGTTACTTTACAATAATGATCCAGTCCCCTGTTCGAGGTTTTTATACACTCGACTGAAGTATTACGTTTAGCCTTGTTCACGTACACTCCTAATTATCGGCCCTCACCACGGTGATTCCCATTGAACCACAATCATAGCAGCCTAAAAAACATGATAAACTGTAACTGCTTGCCGAGACCTCGTCGTGGGTGGAAAGGATCGCAAAGCGGGCGTCTCAGGGATTGCACACCTTCGAATCAGTAGGTTGGGAGTTCGAGCCTCCCCGGGGGCGCCTATATGTAGGGGTACTGAGATAGTCGGACGGCACATATGGTGGTTTGTGCCGTCCGATTGCTTATTCTGAGCAAAAAAACGTGCAAAAAACGTGCAAAACTTTTGGGATTTCTCTCAACTTTTCTTAAGATTAGGAAATCATTTCTTAAGATTGGCCACTGAGAGGAACTCGGCCGGCAACGAACTGGGTTGAGCCCCGGCGAAGATGTCGTCCACCAGACAGGCAGCTTGTAGTTCCATGGCGCTGAATTGGTGTCCGTACATGTTCAACGTGGTCGATGGCTGCGAGTGCCCGAGAATGTAGGAGACCGTCAAAAGCGGAATGCCGTGATTGAGCATGATCGATGCCGCGATGTGGCGCAGGTCGTGAAAACGGATGTGTTTCAGGTTCGCCGCCTTCTGGATCGCTCCGTATTGCTTGAGCATGTTGCTCTGATTCATCGGTGTACCCGTACTGGAAGGAAAGACAAGATCGTTCTCCTGCCAGCGACTCTTCGCCAGCATCTTCTTTAGTTCCACGTCTTTCTTTTGAGCTCTCAACACCTCAAGCGTCTTCTCGCCTACCACGATTGCACGGTTGCTGGTGACGGTCTTAGGTGTGCTGAAATCGCGTACCTGTTTCCCATCCCGAAGAATCCGCTGCAAATTGCGTTGAATATGAATTTGCTGGGTCTCCCAGTGGACATCCTCCCACTTGAGAGCGAACAACTCGCCCTGCCGCATGCCTGTTTTGATCGCCAGGTAGATCAGCGGTCCCAGTGGGGTTTCCATCGCCTTGGTGACCAATTGGATGCTCTCCTCCTCGTTCAACGGACAGTTGATGCGGTGCAATCGCTGTTTCTTGGGAGCTTTAGCTCCGTCGCAGGGATTGTATTGTAAAATCCTGTCACTCACCGCATCCTGCAAAGCTTTGTGAATGATGCGATGGATGTAGCGGATTTGCGTGTCACCCACCGGCACCTTTCTCAGATTGGTGTAGAACGAGTTAAACACGGAGCGATGCAGCGTGTTCAAAATCACCTCGCCCAGCGCCGGCAGGATGTACTTGTGAATGATGATCTGGTAGTCGCAGCGGGTAGATTCTTTCAGCTGCGAGGAATGGTTCTCAAACCATCCCAGTACGTAGTCACCAAATGTTCCCTCTGACTGAGGAGCCTCTTCTTCTTCTGCCATCTTCTGTTGCAACCAATCGCGAGCTTCAGGTTTAGTAGGAAGCGTCTTACTCAATCGTTTCCCGGACTTCAAAGTTACCCATGCCCGCCAGGTGCCATTCGGAGTCGGCCGGATGCTGCCCTCGTTGTGTCCGCGATGCCTGGTTTTGCTTTTCCTGGATTGCTGGTTCATTGTTTCCTCCTGTTGCGAAACGTCTGGCAGCAATCCAAGTTTTTCTCGATATTCGTTTTTTAAGGTGCGGTTGTTACATGATATTGTAACATTTTTGTCAATGGAATGGAACATCAGTTCTGTCCATTGTGAGTATGAATTAGGCTGTTTTGAGCCAGATTCATGGAGATGAACCGTTCCAAATCTTCTTGCCGGACACGCACGCTACGTCCGATTTTGACGGTTGGAATCATTCTTTGACGCATGAGCTGATAGGCATACGCCCTCGAAACATGCAGAATTTTGGCGATCTCTTCGCCAGTGAGCAAATTGGTAAATTGGGTATTCGTTTCTTGCATTCAATGATCCTTTCAAAAATGAGTGGTTGAGACCCGCCAGCCATGCCAAACCCTTAAGGAATTGGCGTGGCTGGCGTATGTTTTTCATCTTTCCATCGATAATTTCCTCGACCACCTCCTCTCTGCTCTGGAAAACAAAACGACCTGCCAAGAATATTGGCCAGGTCGCTCCAACGATTCTAAGAATGTCCAAACGATTTCAGCGACGATCAATCTGTATTGATCACTTGGTCTTATTGTACATAGCGAAATTAGGCAATCCTAGAGGGGTAACTTTGAAAATATTAGGGGTGTTCATTTCAAAGATCAATTAATTTTGAAAGTTTTAGTTTGTATTCTTTCAAAACGAGAAAATTTGAAGGAGATACAATCATTTATATTGCAATTACTTATCAATTACGCCAATATATTGCTATAGAACTAATATCGGTAATAAGACTGGTAGGAAAATCCTATCTCTGATCCTCTTCCACTTCTAAATTTTGAATATCCGATTTTGTTATCTTTGCTATAATAATTGGAGCATCTGGAATAATTACGGATAAACGAGGTGGGTAATGGCTGATACAGATGAGTTTTGGAAGGCTGAAGAAGTTTCAGAATACCTACGTATCCCACTATCAACAATATACAAACTTGCTCAAGATAAAGCCATTCCCGGGTTCAAGGTGGGGAAACATTGGAGATTCAGACGTAAATCTATTATGGAATGGATCAAAGATAAAGAATATTTCCAGAAAGTATCTGAAAAAGAACCAATCCATTGATCGAAAACAATTATCAAGTAATGTTCAGCTTGGAAACTAAAAACTTCAATTATGCAAATCACTTCTTATCACGCCAAATACTTCGCTTACGAATTGACCAAACGCTGTCCATCTGACAGTGTTGAAAAGCTTGCCTCAGTACTGGCAGATGCGCAAGTGGATTTAAATCCCCATCAGATAGAAGCAGCTCTTTTTGCGTTTCGCAGCCCTTTTTCACGGGGCGCTATTTTGGCAGATGAAGTTGGGTTGGGAAAAACAATTGAAGCTGGATTGTTACTTTCACAAAAGTGGGCGGAGCGTAATAGACGATTATTGGTGATTGTGCCAGCTAACTTGCGTAAACAATGGAGCCAGGAGCTGGCCGATAAATTTTTTCTTCCCTCGATAATTCTAGAAAATTGTACTTTTTAATGATTTCATTCGCAGTGGAAATCTAAATCCTTTCCAACAAGATGCTATCATTCTATGTTCGTACCAATTTGCCCGGGCTAAAGAGTCTTACATTCGACAAACTCCTTGGTCGCTGGTTGTGATCGATGAAGCACACCGATTACGAAATGTGTACAAGCCATCCAGCAAGATTGCCAATGCAATTAAACAGGCAGTAGCGCCATTTCCAAAAGTTTTATTAACTGCCACGCCTCTTCAAAATTCCTTATTGGAATTATATGGATTAGTGAGCATTATTGATGATTATGCTTTTGGCGATTTCAAGAGTTACAAGAGCCGCTTCACTCGGTTGAGCGACGACGAGGATTTTAGTGAGCTAAAGGAAAGGCTCAAACCAATATGCAAGCGTACCTTACGCCGGCAGGTGCTCGAATATGTAAAATATACCAACCGCCACGCTCTGGTTCAAGAATTTATACCCACGCCAGAAGAACAGCAATTGTACGATTTGGTTTCTAGTTATTTACAACAACCCAAGCTTTATGCTCTACCTGCCAGCCAACGTCAGTTAGTAACCCTCATCCTTCGAAAATTATTAGCATCATCCACTTATGCAATCTCCGGTACCCTGGATAGTCTGGCTCAGCGGCTTGAATCGGCAGCAGCAGCCTCAGAACCTGTCGAAACCCTTCCAAAAGACTTACCAGAGAATTGGGAAGAGCTGGAAGAATTAGCTGATGAGTGGGAGGGTGAAGAAGAAGAATCAGGGAAAACCGATCTCAAAAAATTGACGCCAGAAGAATTGATTGATGTGCGTCGTGAAATTTCTCAATTACGCGGATTTTATAATTTAGCCAAATCCATCATCAAAAACTCAAAGGGAGAGGTACTTCTTACCGCGCTTCGCCGTGGCTTCGCGGCAGCTACTGAGGCTCAAAAAAATCAGGGAGCAGCCACACTTCAGCAAAAAGCAGTTATCTTTACTGAATCCCGGCGTACTCAGGATTATCTGTTTCATGTTTTAGAACAGACGGAGTTTGCCGGCAAAGTAATGATGTTCAATGGCACCAACACTGATCCTAAATCAAAAGAAATTTACCGGCATTGGTTGGAAAAGTATGCCCACACTGACAAGATCAGCGGATCACCCAGCGCTGATATGCGTGCAGCGTTGGTGGAATACTTCCGGGATAATGCATCGATATTGATCGCCACGGAAGCGGCCGCCGAGGGAATTAATTTGCAATTTTGCAACCTAGTGGTCAATTATGATTTACCTTGGAACCCTCAGCGTATCGAACAACGCATCGGACGTTGTCACCGCTATGGCCAAAAGTTTGATGTAGTTGTTGTAAATTTCCTAAACAAGAGCAACGCAGCTGATCAACGTGTTTATGAGTTGTTGGATCAGAAGTTCCGCTTATTTGACGGGGTATTTGGCGCAAGCGACGAGATTCTTGGGGTCCGTTGAATTTGGCGTTGATTTTGAAAAAAGAATTGCAGCAATTTATCAGCAGTGCCGTACCTTGGAACAAATTCAGTTTGAATTTGATCAGTTACAACATGAATTGGAAGCAGATATTTCTGCCGGGGAACAGGATGCGCGGGAGAAACTCCTCGATAATTTTGATCAAGAAGTGGTCGAAAAAGTCCGTATCCAAAGCCACGATTTCCTTGACCGATTCAATCAGGAATTATGGCAAGTAACACGTTATGTACTTGCTGAAGATGCAGCCTTTGATGAAACTGGCTATAGTTTTCTACTCAAACGCAACCCCTTTTCCGGAGAAGATATTTTTCCTGGGCCTTATCGGATGGGAGCACAAATAAATGGGGCAAACACCTATCGCGTCGGCCATCCCTTGGCTCAGCGTATCCTTGATCGAGCCAAAATATTTCCTACACCATGCACAGAGGTGATATTTGATTACACCTCAAGTGGCAAGCACATTGCTGCGCTCGAACCTTTGGTTGGTAAAAGCGGCTTGATAAACTGTGCACACTTCTCGGTAACTGCCCTGGAGACAGAAGACCACCTTTTGCTGGCAGGGTTTGTCGAAGATGGTACTCCCTTGGACACTACTCAGTGCCAGCGTTTGTTTGATTTATCCGGCCGGCAGCGCGATGCATCAAGCATAGAAATCCCAGCAACAGCCTTCGCAAAGCTTCAAGCCTTACAACTAGATCAGCAGCACGCATTACTTGAAGAAATGACCTCTCGAAATGCGAACTGGTTTGATGTTGAAATGGACAAACTGGATCATTGGGCTGAAGATCGACGTGCCTCTCTGAAAGTAGAACTTGAAGAACTAGATGATTCAGTAAAAGAAACCCGTAAAGCAGCCCGCAACGCCCCCAATTTACCTGAGAAGCTCGAACGCCAGAGAGAGCTGCGAAAGCTGGAGGCAAAACGAGATACAGCCTGGCACAATTATGATGAAGCCAGCCGGGAATTAGATCGTCAAAAAGAGGCTCTTTTGGATGAAATCAGCCACAGGTTAAAACAATTAACTAATCAAGAGAATCTTTTCATCATCCGCTGGAGAATTCAATGAACAAAAAGACAGATAATAATGACAGAGGTTTTTGGAACAAACAATCTACTACGAAAAAGGCTTTGATCATCATTTTCTTCCTAATTGTGTTCGTTCCTTTTATTTTTATTAATGGTGGGTTAAAACTTGGTAATTGGATTTTTCAAATAGCAAAAATTAATATCAATGCATTTGGTTTAGGAAATTCCGAATGGTTAACATTCTGGGGATCTTATTTTGGTGGAATTGCAACTTTCTTTGCAGTTTGGTGGACAGTAACACAAACCGAACGTCATTATGAGCAAACCAATCTGGAACAACAACGACAAAGAAAATTAGATGTACTGCCTTTGATTCTTCTTCAACCTAGAAATACAAGACAAACTAGCCAGGCAGCTTTACTGCTAGGTAATCTAGAAGAAAAAAAAGAGGAAAAACAAATCTATGTAGACGAATTAAAACCATTTTATGAAGAATTTGATATCACAGAAATTACCGTCTTGTTTAGCTCACAAATTGAAATCCGACCCGGTAGCCTTTCAGATGAAGAAATGCGTTTGGTTAAAAATAATGGCCACGAAGATGAAATAATTGGTAATTTACATTATCTCATGGTGCCAAACGTTACCTTTCTACGCCCGTTTTGGTTCATCAACGTTGGAAAAGAAAGGGCAATTAATTTATTAGTTTCCCTTGAATCATCAACAAATCATGAGCTTTCACATTTGAAGACAGTTTTTTCATTGACGTCAAAAGATCAAAAAAAGCTTAATTTTTTAGTTAATGTAAAAGATGAAGAAAAAGAAAAAATTCTCGGAGAATACAAATTCTTGATAAGTTATAATGACATTTATTCAAATCAGTACGAACAAACATTTCCATTAACTATCAGCTCACATGAAAATGGTATTGAATGGACCATTGGTCTGGGTATTGAGCAATTATTAAAAGAATAAGGGCATTTATTCTTTATATTTTTCTGAAAATTGGAGATTCTCCTTCATGACCGATCAACCTGAAAAACTGGACCTGAATTCGCTGAATATCTCTGCCGAAAAACGGCAGGAATTGCTCGACCTCTTCCCTGAAGCACGCACCGAGGATGGCAAGATTGATTTTGACCGCCTCAAGCTGGCCCTGGGTGAGACGGTAGACGTGGGCAAAGAGCGCTATGGCATGAATTGGCCCGGTAAAGCGGATTGCTTCCGCGCCATTCAGACGCCCAGTACCGGCACGTTGTTGCCCTGCCCCGAAGAGAGCATCAATTTTGACACAACCGAGAACCTGATTATTGAAGGCGATAACCTCGAAGTACTTAAACTGCTGCAAAAGTCGTATTTGGGCAAAGTCAAGATGATCTACATCGATCCTCCATATAACACCGGTAATAATTTTATCTATCCCGATAACTACAGCGAGAGCTTGCAGACCTATCTCGAATATACAGGTCAGTCAGATACTGAAGGGAAGAAATTTGGCACTAATAGCGATACGGACGGTCGCTTTCATTCACGTTGGCTGAATATGATGTATCCGCGCCTGTATCTGGCTCACAATTTATTGCGTGAAGACGGGGTAATCTTCATTTCTATTGACGATTGCGAAGTCGCTAATTTGCGAAAATTATGCGATGAAATCTTTGGAGAAGAAAATTTTATAGCTGATATTGTTTGGGAGAAACGGTTTACAAGGAATAATGATGCAAAATTAATTTCCTCAGTAATTGATCATGTTTTAGAATATCGAAAGAGTGATTCTCTTGATATACTACGAGAACCCAGAAATGAAAAAACTGATTCAATATATTCAAACCCCGATAATGATCCAAGGGGTCCTTGGACAAGTGTCTCTTATATAAGTCAAAGAACAAAAGATGAACGACCAAACTTATCATATACAATTACCAATCCATTTAACAGTAAAAAGATCGACCATCCAACAAATGCTTGGAAATATAGCTTTGAACAATATAAAATTCATCAATCTGAAGGAAGATTATTTTGGGGACAAGAAAATAATAATCAATATCCTAGGCTAAAAAGGTTTTTATCCGAATTAAATGATGGAGTTGTTCCAATAAACTTATGGACACACAAAGAGACTGGGACTATTGATGATGGAACTAAAGTATTGGATTCATTAATTGGGAAAGATGTATTCACATATCCAAAACCACCATCATTAATTATCAGAATGATGAAGATGGTTTCTTCCAATGAAGACTTAATACTTGATTTTTTTGCAGGTTCAGGCTCAACAGGTCAAGCAGTTCTTGAATTAAATAAAGCAGATAATGGTAATAGAAAGTTTATTATCATTCAACTTCCAGAACCTTGCGAAAAAACTTCAGAAGCAGGTAAAGCTGGATTTTCTACTATTGCCGAGATTACCAAAGAGCGTGTTCGCCGAGTGATCAAAAAGCTCAACGATGCGGAAGCCGGGCAACTTCCTCTTGACGCTCCGCAGGATCGAGGTTTCCGTGTCTATAAACTGGCGGAATCCAACTTCAAACCTTGGAATGCCAACACGCCCAAAGATACCGCCGCTCTCGAAAAGCAGCTTGAGCTACACATCGAACATATTCGCGAAGGACGCAGCCAGGCCGACATTCTCTATGAGCTCCTCCTCAAGAGCGGTTTCCCGCTCACTACTCCTAATGAACCTCTAGACTCTGGCCGGCAAACAGGTCTTCAGCGTGGCCGGCGGAGAACTTCTGATTTGTCTGGAGCCTGATCTGACCATAGAAGTGATCCGTGCCATGGCCGCCCTGAAACCTGAACGTGTGGTCTGTCTGGACGCTGGTTTTGCCGGCAACGATCAGCTCAAGACGAACGCTGTTGAAATTTTTAAGACTCAGGGCGTTCCCAGTTTCAAGACGGTGTGATTTTGAAGGAGCATCAATGACTGAAAAAGTTGATCATTCTTCTGGAGCCTCTCCTTCAAAAGGGGAAATCATCCTATATTCGACTGCTTCAGGGGATATCCGGGTTGAGGTTTTATTTCAGGATGAAACCTTATGGTTGACCCAAAAACAGATTGCCGAACTGTTTGATGTGGATGTAAGAACAGTGAGTGAACATTTGCAGAGAGTTTTCTCTAGCGGAGAGCTGCAAGAGAATTCAGTTATCCGGAAATTCCGGAATACTGCAGCGGACGGAAAAAGTTATCTGACGAATTTTTACCATTTAGATGCGATCATTGCCGTCGGTTATCGTGTCAACAGCTTGCGCGCAACCCAATTCCGCATTTGGGCCACACAAACCTTGCGCGAGTTTATTGTCAAAGGCTTTGTGCTGGATGACGAACGTCTTAAGTTAAATAAACGCCTCGGACCAGATTATTTCGATGAACTGCTCGAACGGATTCGCGAGATCCGTGCCAGTGAACGCCGTTTCTATTTAAAGATCACTGATATTTACGAACAGTGCAGCATTGATTACTCCCCTACTGCTGAAATAACCAAGACATTCTTCCAGACCGTGCAGAATAAGCTGCACTGGGCTATCACGGGTCAAACTGCTGCCGAGATCATTGCTTCTCGCGCCAAAGCCTCACTGCCCAATATGGGTCTGACCACCTGGAAGAACGCCCCACACGGCAAGATTCTCAAATCAGATGTCGTTGTCGCCAAGAATTACTTGAATGAAAAAGAGATTAAGGAACTGGAACGTATCGTCACCATGTACCTTGATTATGCTGATCTTCAAGCCGAGCGTCAAATTCCCATGCGCATGCAAGATTGGGTAGAGAAACTCGATGCATTTCTCAAGTTCAATGAGTATGATATATTGCACGATCCCGGCAGAGTCTCACACGAAGTGGCTGCCCATTTGGCTCAGGATGAATATGAACGCTTCCGTGTCGAGCAGGATCATAACTTCGAGGGCGATTTCGAAAAAGAAACGAAGCGACTCACGGGAAAGAAGAAACAATGAAGCTTCAATTTGACCCCAACCAGCAGTTTCAGCTCGATGCCGTAGCAGCTATCACTGACCTTTTCGATGGTCAGTCGCAGGGTACTCCAGAATATAGCGTCATCAACGTAGGCGATTACGGTGGCCTACTGGTCGGCCAGGCGCGCACCGAGCTGGGAGTTGGCAATCATCTATTGTTGTCAGAAGAAAAACTTCACACCAATACTCGCAAAATCCAAACTCTGAATGATATAGAAGTTGCAGACGAAGCTGCTCCCCTGGAAGCCTGGGAACTATTCGATGTTCCTGCCAATACCACCCGGCTCTGTCCTCATTTTTCAGTGGAGATGGAGACCGGCACTGGTAAAACGTACGTCTATTTGCGCACGATCTTTGAACTTTCACAGCGTTATGGATTTCAAAAATTTATTATTGTCGTCCCCAGCGTTGCCATCCGTGAAGGGGTGCTGAAGAATATCGAAATTACCAAAGACCATTTCCGCGCTCTCTATAACAACCTGTCATTTGAGCATTTCGTCTATGATGCCCGCAAAATCAACCGCCTGCGCCAGTTTGCAGTCAGCAACACATTGCAGATCCTGGTGATTAATATCGACGCTTTCCGAAAGAATTTTACTGGTACTGAGGCTGAACAAAAGAGCAACGTAATCTACAAGGAGAGCGACAAACTGTCTGGCCGTCAACCTATTGAGTTTGTCCAGGCTGCCCGCCCTATTGTCATTATTGACGAACCCCAGAGTGTGGATAATACCGATAAAGCCCAGGAAGCCATTAAAGCGCTTAACCCGTTATGTACCTTACGTTACTCAGCCACTCATCGCAATCCATATAACCTGGTTTACCGCCTGGATCCCGTACGCGCTTTTGAATTGAAACTGGTCAAACAGATTGTTGTTGCCAGTGCCAGCGGCAGCGGGAATGCGAATGATGCCTTTGTGCGTGTCGAACAGGTGGAATATAAAAATGGTATCAAGGCCAAACTGCGCATCCACATGCAGACACCAGACGGTCCTAAGGAAAAACCTATTACCGTAAAGAATGGTGCAGATCTCTATGAACTTTCTAACGAACGGGCTGTTTATCAGGATGGTTTCTCAATAGCAGAGATAAACGCTGAACCCGGTAATGAATATATCCGCTTCAACAATGGACGGGTGCTGCGTCTGGGAGAAGAAAGCGGTGGCATCCGTGAGGATATCTGGCGCGTACAGATCAAACACACGATCAAGCGCCATCTTGAAAATGAACTGCTGGTGCGGCAGCGCGGCATCAAGGTACTCAGTCTCTTCTTTGTGGATCGGGTGGCCAATTACCGCGATTATGATGCAGATGGTCACGCAATTAAAGGAAAGTTTGCACTGGCGTTTGAAGCCGCATTGGCCGAATTGGTTCAAGAACCGCGATATCAGATGTTGGATTGGCTGAAGCTGCCAGTCGAGAAACTCCATAACGGCTATTTTGCTCAGGATAAGAAAGGGGTGTTAAAGGATACTCGCGGTGACACCCAGGCCGATGATGACGTCTACAACCTGATTATGAAAGAAAAGGAACGTCTATTATCCATGGATGAACCCTTACGTTTCATCTTCAGCCATTCAGCGTTGCGTGAAGGTTGGGATAACCCCAATGTCTTCCAAATTTGTACCCTGAATGAAACTCGCAGTTCCATGAAAAAACGTCAGGAAATTGGGCGTGGTCTGCGCTTACCGGTAGACCAAAGCGGTTTCCGTGTGCGGGATGATTCCATCAATAAGCTGTATGTAATGGCGAACGAAAGTTACGAGGAATTTGCCAGCGCTTTGCAAACAGAATATGAAGAAGATTGCGGTGTCACCTTTGGCAAAGTGCCCCTGACTGCGATTGCGAAACTAATCCGTGTAGTGGATGGACAGGAACAACCCATCGGGCGCCCTGCAGCAGAAGAAATTCGTACAGCACTAGTCGCCCAAAAAATGCTGGATAACGAAGGACGCATTCAGCCGGCGTTTAATCCGCGCCAAGCAGGCTTCAGCCTCAATTTGCCGGCAGCGCATCAAGACCTGGCCTCGGCGGTAATTGATCTGCTCTCCTCCTATCAGATTGAACGTCATATCCGCAAAGAAAAAGATGAAGGTGGCAATCACTTACGCAAACAAATAGAACTCAGCCCTGAATTTCAGGCTCTTTGGGAACGTATCAAACCCAAAACGACTTATCGGGTCGAGTTCCAGACAGAAGACCTTGTCCGCCAGGCTGTGACCGCATTGAAACGGATGGAATCCATTGAAGTTCCCAAAGTCAATGTGGTTGCCGGGCAGGTCGTTGTGGCAAAAGGCGGGGTAACTGCAACGCCTATGAGTGTAGCAGAAGAAAAAATGACCTATGGCAGCCACCTCGTGCCAGATGTACTGGCTTATCTTCAAAACGAGACTGAATTGACGCGCTCCACCCTGGTACGCATTCTCAAAGAATCTGGCCGTCTGAACGAGTTTTTCAACGATCCACAGCGGTTTATGGATACTGCCGCACATATTATCAATAATGAATTGCACCGCTTACTAGTGGATGGCATCAAATATGAAAAAATACCGGGTAGCGACCCTGATTCTGAATGGGAAATGCTGCTCTTCAAAAATGAAGAGATCGTCAATTATCTCAATTCTCTGAAGGTTGATAAGTCCATCTACGAGTATGTTGTGTATGATTCTGAAGTGGAGTGCGAGTTTGCTCGCCAGCTAGATCAGCGTGAAGATATCAAGCTGTTTGTTAAGTTGCCTGGTTGGTTCCAGATCGATACACCGGTTGGCAAGTACAACCCCGATTGGGCCATCGTCAAAGAAGGCGATCAGACCCTTTATCTGATACGTGAAACCAAGGGCACACGTGATTTCTTGCAATTACGTAACAGCGAGGCAGATAAAGTCCGCTGCGGTAAAAAACATTTTGAAGCTTTGGACGTACCATTTGCAGTAGTGGTAAACGCAGGGGAAGTGTAGCAGCCTATGACAGAAACCAAAAGAAAGGGGAAATTATTATGGTGGATGATGTTATTACACTCGGGATGGTAACCATTCGACAAAGATCTCCAGAGAGTTATGAAAGTTACACAGTCAGTAAAAAAAGATCCATTGGAAAGGTAATTCCTTTTCACGTTACAGACGATAGGATTGATATCCGTTTAGGGTATGCAATATTCATTACTGGGGAAAGAGACATCAGAACTCTTGAAATACAGAAAGAATACAATACCTTTGATAGACTCAAACATGGGTTGCGTCTGGCCATTCAACCTATTCCAGACAATCCTCGCAGGTTCTATACAGAGCTTCGTCAAGCCTACCCCAAAGAGTATTTTGACAAACATGAAACCCTACATCCAACGATATCAGAATTTGATTTGGATCAGGGGGCTGGATTATCACTTTTCAGCGAACTTAGGAAAGCTGGCGCAGAGGTTGGCACAAAGCAGGAATTGCTGGGTGACACCGGAAAAAGATCACCTTACCTTTGTGCTTCATTTCCGAAAGAGAATCTCTGGGTTCCAATAATTATCTATACGGCAACAAGAATTTTACCGATTGCCAATGGCTATACTGGCTCCTAATGGGGAAAAGTTCCTGAAAAAGGTCAATTCTGAAATACTGTATAAGGAGATGAATATGGTGGAAAACGAAGTCTCATCTGCATTCGAAATCCTATTGGAAGAGATTGAAACTGCTATTGAAGAGCTCAACCAGGAAGGATCTCATCAGTTCTCCCTCTCCGATCACAAGAAAGCTCGTCTATTGCTTGAGAAAGCTGAGGCTACGATCTTATTTAGAGGAAAGATCAAGGATCTTCAAATTGAATGGCGCGCGCTGGAGTCACAAATAGGTCCAAAAACACCCGGCGAACGGAAACGATCCAACACTAAACGAAAGAGTAAATTAAAACGCGGTCTGCGTACCCCAGAAGAAGAATTTAAAACTCCAATTCTGGAATCCCTTATCCACTTTGGGGGGACCGCTAACATAACAGATGTCATCGCCCAAATAGAGAAAATAATGGCAAGCGCATTAAATGACTATGATAAACAGCCATTATTATCAGCTCCTTCCTTTCCACGCTGGCGGAACACTGTTCAATGGGCAAGGAATGCACTCGTGAAAGATGGGTTGATGGCAAACGATTTGCCCAAAGGAATATGGACTATAACAAATGCAGGAAGGAAAGCAATAACGGAACAAAAAAAATAAACAAATTTAAAAATACCTATTCTCTGTTCGCTAAATTTTACATCGTTGATACTTAATATACATAATAATCTTTTTGAAAAAAGTGGTTGAGAAGTAAGACATGTAGTTTTTCTATAATCTAGGAAAAGCGTGGCGAAGGTAAAATAGATCTATTACCATCCTTTTGAATAGGAGTAAATTATGGCGATTTCGCCGTCAGATTTAAAAGCTCTCCTACAAAAATCCGGAAACAGGTGTGCATTTCCTGGTTGTCCAACTACCCTGACTTTACAAGAAGGCGATGACAGCACCGTTATTTTGAGCAATGTGGCTCATATTGTTGCTCAACGAGAGGATGGTCCTAGAGGAAAGTTCGCATTGCCGTTGGATCAGAGAGATGAAGAAAGCAACTTAATGCTGCTTTGCCCTGAACATCATAAAATTATTGATAGCAAACCACAGCTGTATACTGTCGAGCGATTGCGTGGAATGAAGGAAGATCACGAAAAACTCGTCCGGACTGCATTAGGAAATGCCATTGATAAAAAATCAAAGAGTGATCAGCGTAGAGAAAAGTATCATATAGAAAAAATTTATTCATCTCTTCTTGAGGTAGTAAAGACCCCTGTTTACCTTTATCAGTCTACACCGACAAAAAACACTCTCACAAATTATGCGATTGAGCAATTACCATTATTTATACCGCCAGACGTTTATTTACCTTATATTCTCAAGGATGATAGACTATACACCTTTCAAGATCCCAGAAATACCGATAGTCCTTTCTGCACTCTCGTGGATGCAAATATGGTTAGGCAAATACCATCTCGTGAATGGTGGGATGACCCTGTCAAATCTCGTTGGTTCGTCGAACTGCTAAATAACACAATCAGGATATTTACAAATCAAAAAGGTTTGGCTTATGATCCCATGCACTACCGATATTACTTTGTGCCCGATCAACCTGGCCAACCTAAAGATATAGAATACAAGCCGCTAAATCAAACTGCGGCGAAAAAATACGTAGTTTGGCAGCCAATCACAAAAAAGACTGGACTACCCAAATCCTACTGGCTTCACCGTTCAATTAGCCTTCGATTCTATTATGTATCATCTAGTCGGTGGTGTCTCACTCTTCGGCCGGAATTCCGAGTGACAAAAGACGGCAACACACCTTTAGATTCTGAAAAAGTTGGGGCTAAAGTTACACGGAAGAAAAGCAAAATGTTCAATTATGATCTATTGGGAGAAATCAATTTTTGGAGGAGTTTTCTTAGTAGTAACGAACCAAGAATCATAATAAATCTTGGATCATCCTCACTTGTAATATCTACGACTCTTCTTGTTGGTGATATCGATTGGCCTGGTATTCCAGAAAAATATGCAAAAGCCTTTACCAATGTTGAGTATGCAGAGGATTTATTCACCTGGGCAAAACTGCAAAATGCCCTTGAAAATGATGATCCATTTAGTAATCTTGACGAGGGGGTAGAAGATGACATTGACGATTAACCAATCGATTGAACCAATAATCAAGTGTCAATACTTGGAAGAACCCGTACTACAATTTGCAAACGGAGGGGAACATATTGACCCTAAAATTGGAATATCTCGATATGGGCCAAAGTCTTTTAGCCCAAAACGAAAACACCCAGACACAGTACGAGTAGGATTTATTGGAAGCGCTGAGACAATTGATTCCGCGAGGAGCTGGCTGGAAAAAACTTCTGAAGGCGTTTTATGTGACGAAGACCACGTCGAATTTCCGGGTTACATGGAAGACCGCGGTTTTTTCTCAAAATTGATTTTTGATCAAGATTGGAATGGCCAACTTACTCAAAAAGAAATAGATGAAATTCTGGAAAAGAAACCTAGAGATAGGTTTGAGTTCCTACTGGAAAAATTGGAAGAAAAACTCGATTTATTGTCAAAGAAAGACCAACCACCTCAATATGTTGTTATAGCGTTGCCAGACAACGTATATGAAAAATGTAAGGATGTTGAATACCGAGACCAAGAAAAAGGTTTGGTGCATAGAGATCTGCGAAGGGCGTTTAAAGCATTGGCAATGAAATACCAGATACCCACGCAATTTCTCCGCCAACAAACAATTGATGGTAGGGAAAAAGATGATCCATCAAAAGTAGCTTGGAATTTTTTCACAGGTCTTTATTTTAAAGCCGGTGGAGTCCCCTGGGGTCCGATTGGATTGACACCTGGAACCTGTTATGTAGGTGTCGCCTTCTATCGCCCCCTAGGATCAAAATTTGATTCCATGCAAACAAGTCTTGTTCAGGCATTCGATGAACATGGTGATGGGCTAATTCTTAGAGGACCCGAATTCCAGTGGAACTCATATCGAATGGATTCTAGATCTCCACATCTAAACAATCAGGACGCGAGTAATTTAATCAATATTGTTCTAGATCGGTATGAGAAGGAAATGGGACAGACCCCCAGTCGAGTAGTAATTCATAAATCTTCGAAGTTCTGGCCGGGAGAAAAAGATGGTTTCAGGCAAACTCTAAGCCAACGAGTAAACAAATTTGATTTGATGTCATTTGATACCAGACAGAGTCACATCCGCTTACTAACAACCAGCAGCTACCCCCCCTTACGTGGCACTCGATTTATGGTGGGCGACATGGATTTCCTTTATACAACAGGATTTATATCTGAGTTAGGACAATCCCATGTTTTGCATGTGCCTTCGCCTATTCTAATCACTGATCATGTTGGACAAGATACGCCGAGAGAAACACTTCTGAAGGAAGTGCTCATTATGACCAAGATGAACTGGAATTCTTCACGACTGGGTGGAAAGGCACCGATTACTCTTCAATTCTCAGATATCGTAGGAGAAATTATGAGGGAAATTCCTTCTGACCGTGAGCCAATGCCACAATTCAAATTCTATATGTAAATAAGAAACCTAATAACTACTTACCATTTCTAAAATCATATAACAAAAAACACTATTCAGTGAAATGAATTGAAGGATTCAGGTGAGACTATGCCAGAACCAATCGAACTAATTTCAAAAGGATTAGCTCTAGAAGCGCAAAAGAACTTTGCTGAAGCTGAAAAGTATATTCTAAAAGGAATCCAAGAATACGAGAAACAAAAAGATCAAGATGGAGTTACTTTTGGATTGGGTCGATTAGGGGATTGTTATGAACAAGCTGGATTGATTGATAAAGCTCGTGCCGCTTATGAGAAAGCCGTCCAGATCGGCACGGATATTCCAGCTACCTATTACGGTCTTCTATCCATCCTTGTTATGGCGGGTGAATTTGACCGATCCTTTGAAATAGCAGAAGATCTGGCAGCAAAAAGGGGAACAGCATCTTTCTGGTAAACCACAAGAAATATTCATTGAATTGTCTTCACGTTTAGTTAGAGAAAAGCGTTATAACGAAGCAATCAAATTATTCAATAGAACAGCCAATTATTTTCCCTTACAACAGTATCCACAAATATACTGGCGAATTCGTGGATTAATTGCTAATGCATACGAGCAAGCGGGGAATCTCGTTGAAGCTGTACAACTATATACTAAGGCGATCTCAGAAGGTAGTTCAGACACATTTACATTCAACCGTTATTTGATTAACCTTGAAAAACAAAAGCAATATTTGCCAGCTCTAACAATTATTGAAAAAGCCCTCAAAATCCAGAAAGATGCGGGGTGGGAAGCTGAATTAAAGAAACGGAAACAGCGGTTGGAAATAAAAACCGGTACAACTCCTAAAGGCGCGCTAAAAGAAATTATCCCAGATTTTACAATTCGGGCTGGTGAACGCAATATATCCTTGATACAGCAAGTTCAAATTTCTCCGCAACTTTCCGCCCTCGCTAGTACAGGTGATCGTTTTTATGGCACAACTGGGGGAAATACACCCAAATTGTTCTGCCATCAAATTGGTGAAAATGAGCGAACCTGGGAAACACAAATAATGGGAGAGCCGACCGGATTGTTACTATCTGGAGAATGGGTAATTTTATATACCCGAGATGGAAAAATCGGCGATGGAAAAACTACCTTTTTCTTCTATAACCCAGATGGTAAATTGATAAACAAGCAATTGCTGCCGGATGTACCATCTGAGGTTGTGGTTTCAGATAATCAGATATATGCCGGTTGCCGAAATGGCAAGCTTTATGCATTTTCACCCGACGGTCAAAACTTGTGGTCGTACGGATTGTCAAGAAATAAATCTACTCAAAACGATGATTATTTCCTTCCATGTCCATATTATGTCTCTGCTGGGAAGGAGCTGGTTGCATTTACAAGTTTTGGGACCCTTTATGTTCTCAATCCGGTTGGGAAACTTCAATATAAATGGGATATTCCTGAAGAAGTAGAAACTAGCAAATCTCAAGGGATAACATTCACAATTTCTATGGGAGCTCCATCCGCTGTAGATATCACAGTTTCACCATCAGGCAAAAACCTGCTAATTGCCTCAAGAGAAGCAGTTTATGAAATCTTTGAAGATAGAACAATCAAAAAATACAAAATCGACAACGACTCCATTTTTGGGGTTTATTGGATAAATGAAGCTATGTTTGGGATTTGCACTGCTAGCGATGTATTGATCTACGATTCCGGGAAGAAAATCGGCAAAATTCCAAACTTTGGTTATGGAAAACTTGCTTTTAGTCAATCAGCCAATCGAATCGCCGTCTGGTCTGATAAAAAAATGGCAATCACAACTATTAGCGGAAAACTTCTTGCAGAAGTTGAGTTTGCAAAAACAATTCATACCGTTTCATGTTTTGAAACGGGCAGAATACTGGTTGGAACTCGTTATGCAATTCTATTTAGTACCGTACCTGAGCCTCCTAAATTCATTCCAGCAGATAACAACCAGGCAGAGAAAATTACTGACCAAGTTCCACCTCCTTTACCAAAAGCAATTACCAAACAGTTACCCACTGAAGAAAATGGTTGCCCTATCCGTTGGATTGAAGCTCATAAGTTGACCGTGGGTGCCGGCAAAGCTTACTATTTGGGACCAAATAACAGAGAATTGACAATTGAGCAATTTGTCCTAAATAATTTCATTTCACGTGGCTATCGGGGAGATTGGACTGAAAATGATTATTGGTGGGAAATTATGGCCTTGCTATTTTGGGATGTAATATTTGCTAAGCTTCAAAGTGTTTATACTCCACAATTTGGTGAATTTCCCAGCAAAATGCAAGATATGCCCCACGATTTCTTTTACCCCCAGTTTTACCAACGGCGAAAAGCAATGATTGAGCATCGTATCAAAGATATTTATTCACCAAAATTATTTGGTTTGGTTAAGACCACACCCGAGATAGAATTACGATCTGCTTTCCAACAGAATTACGGAAAACCTTGTCGTCCAATTGAGAACTGGCAACGTTATTCAATTGATTCATTGGCAATTGCCACCCAGGTTCTATATGAAAACCAATTGATGAGTATCATGAGAAGATTATTAGAAAATTTCAATGACAACCGAAAAGGACTCCCCGATCTATTTCTGATTTCTCAAAACGGAACCCCGTTATTTGTAGAGGTAAAAGGGGAAAAAGAAAAGATTGCGGACCACCAAATTGCATGGCACCATTTTCTGAAAGATCAAATCCATATACCAGTCGAAATTTGTAGAGTGATAAATATTAGTTAGTGATTTACTCAAATTTTCATAATAAACTCACAATTAGTTCCTAAAGGAACACATGATGGAAACGGGCTAAATGGTCATACCTTTATATATTAATTTGTCATAATAAAAATTGACTATCAAACTATAATTGAAGGATGCAGTTCGACAACACGTTTGGAATCAATCAGGATACTTGGATTATCTCAGATACACACTTCTTCCATGTGAATGTTGGAAGATACTGCAACCGTCCCGACAATTGGCAAGAACTAATAATCAAAAACTGGAATGATTTAATCTCCCCAGAGGATACCGTCCTTCACTTGGGCGATTTTGCATTTGGAAAAAGAAGCAATTTTGATATTCTTACCGAAATATTGAATGGCAAAATAATTTTAATCCGTGGCAATCATGATCGACTAAATAGAATCCGATACGAGTCTCACGGAGTGAGCATTATTAATACACCGATTCAAGTTGAATTCAGTGACAAAATAAAGTTAATCTTTTCCCACTGGCCAGTTGTTCCGCTTGAGGATGGTTGGATTAATCTGCATGGTCATATTCACAATAATCCGCCACCACCTGAGGGTTCAACTCTTGGACCCAACCATATCAATATGTGTGTAGAAGTGAGAAATTACCGACCCTGGCGACTTCGAGAGATTGTAAAAGATTTGGAGTAATCAAGCGCGTCCGGGTTCTATAATAACAATGAGATACCCTATCAAGTATTCCATCTACTCTTGAAAATTATTCAAAACAGTAATCCAATTAAAGGTTCGGAAAACTTACTTTGCCCCCAGCACCAACTTGACTTCGATTCTAGCATCCAAAGCTGCGGCTACTTTTTTTAAGAAAGAAATACTAGGAACACTCGATCCATTTTCCAAACGCGCAATCGAGGGTTGGCGTGTACCAACCAATTCGGCTAATTGGGTTTGAGTCAAGCCGCGTAAAATGCGCAGTCGAGCGATCTGATATCCAGGTTCAAGCGCTTCAGCTGCCGCTACAAAATCAGGGTTTTTTAGTTTTTCTGCTTCCCAATCTTCAAATCGAGTCAACTCTTTTCGAGCCATACTATACCTCACTCATTAATTCTTCCATGCGTCTTAAAGCCGCTGCGATTTCGCGTTCGGGAGCTTTCATCCCTTGTTTCCGATATCCATGCAAGATAACGAATTGTTGATTAATATAGGCAAAATAGAATAACCGAACACCACCAGGACGCAACTCCCATAATTTTCCTTGAATAGGTTTGGCATGAGGCATATCCAAGCCAGTTCCAAACTCTTGTAGAAGTCGTAAAGCATTGCGAACTTTCGCCTGCTCCGTTACTGGCAGCTTTTCAATGAATTCTAGAGGTGGGCATTTGCCTCGATGGTCTTTGTAGAAAACGATGCTCCACATAATGTTTCCTATTCATTATAACAATATTGTTATATTAATCAAGGTTCAATTCACTTTATCAGTATATTTTATCAGCACAGGCCTAAATTTGCATCCAAACACCGCCGGCTTTCCAAGCATTGTCCACGACAATCGTTCCACCACTCCCCACCAAATCCCTGGGACTTCGGTCCACTTCGCGCCGGCTATGCCTTTCGGAATATCCGGGTCAGACGCTGTCAATTTAGCAAGCTTTCCATTTGGATAGATTGCCACGTCGGTATATACGACACTATAGATTGGACCTAATACAGCCAGGGAGATCATCATTCCCCAACCACATCTCGAAGGTTCAACTGTTTTCGCAGCATCGATTCGATCCTGGATAAACTCAATGTAAGTCATGCCTGCTGGAGCTTCTTTGACCATCATCGGCTGGTTGGCTTTGTAACTTACAAATCCCAGGCCGGCACAGACCAGGATTACAATTGTGTTCCAAATGATTTTCCACACAAAGTGAAATAATCCCGCAATCATCTTTACTCCTCTTGCTTTCCTATTCTGTAGTTGTCTTCAGGTTTTTGACCTTCGCTGATCATCAAATTCCCAAATCTAAACTCTTCTCGATACATACGGTCGATTGACACCTCGACCACATCACCCTCACTACGTCCCATGTTTCCGGAGAGGTCTTTCAATTGTCGAACGCATTCGAGGCTGAGGCGAAAAGAACGAACTGCTTTGGTGGACGAATTTTTTCTGGGCATGGTTGTAAACTCCTTTTTGTTATATACATTGTAATACATTTGTATTACTAATTCAAGGGTTCTTTCCTTTAATTTACGCCTGGAAAATAAATTTACAAAATGAAATAATGCTTCAGGTTTATCGGAACAAGTTAGAAACATAAAACCAGGCCGACTTATTCTTCAACTCACCATTTTCCTTGACAAAGGCATTTGGGCGATGTATGATTTATGAGAAGTCAAACAATCAGGATATCAGAAAGAGAGTTAACCATGCCTGAATATCTGCAAGTCCGAAGCAACGGACAAATTACCTTACCTGCTCCAACGCGTCGTAAAGCTAAAATCGCTGAAGGTGATTTACTTGAAGCAGTTGTTGATACCGATGGGACCATTCGATTAGTTCCAAAGCTGGCACTGGATCGTTCTCTGGCTGAAAAATACCAGCTTGAAGATATTGACTGGGCAGTAAAACAGAAAGGTCAAAAAGCATGAGGCGTATCGTCGTTTGCGATACTGGCCCTCTGTTACATCTTGGTGAAGCAAATATCATCAATCTATTGCATCTGGCAGGGGAAATAATTATTCCATCTGTCGTGGCAGAAGAATTCAAACGGAATGCCTCTGATATCAAGTTGCCCGATTGGGTTACCATCAAAGAACTGGAGGAACCATATCAGAGAAAAACGCTCGAGTGGAGAAAACAGATCGATGAAGGTGAAGCAGCTGCCATTGCACTAACCATGCAAATGCAAGCGGAATGGTTGCTGACTGACGATGCTATCGCCAGACAATTTGGTGAGTCTCTTGGGTTGGAAATTCATGGGTCGATTGGTTTATTGCTTTGGGCAGTAGCAGTTGGGCACGTCGAGAGTGAAAACGAGGCATTGAATTCATTAAATGCTTTGGCAGGTTCATCACTTTGGATTTCTGACCGTGTAATCAATCAGGCGCGCAAAACCATTCGCACTCTATATTCGGCATGAAAAGTCTTTACATCCTTTCCAAAGAGATTATTCCACCTTGTAACCAATAGCTTTATAAGCGTTTTTACGTTTTCGGAACATTCCTGCCAGAACTGGCACTTGTTCATCTACATGATCATAAATAATCACTTCGCTTTTCAAGTCATAATTACGGTGAAGACGACCTGCATATTGTGCGACTGTTCCGCGCCAGGCAATTGGCAAGGCCAAAAATAAAGTATCAAGACGAGCATCATCAAACCCTTCCCCCAGATATCTCCCTGTAGCAATAATTAATCGCTCTTCATCCTCCGGAATATGGAGATTAAACCTATTCACAGCGAAACCGATTATCAGGCAGCGTTGAAAGAAATTGAAATATTGGTGGATTCCCAGCCTGGTACTCCCGATGGCGACCGGCTGGATGTGTTCGTGACTTAGGTCGAAGCGTATGAGCCAAAACACTTCCCCATCCCTGAACCGGATGATCCGGTACAGGTGCTGGAATATTACATGGAAAGCCGGGGGCTGAGTTGTTCTGATTTAATTGCCTATCTGGGTAGCAAAGAACGCGTTTCAGAAATACTTAACCGCAAACGTGGTCTCTCTCTTCAGATGATCCGGCGACTACACACGGGCCTTGGGATCCCCGCGGATCTTTTAGTTGGCAAACAGGCTCATAAGGCTACGTCCACCATTAAACCGCGGATCGAGTCACATATGCGGGTATAAATGGAGACTGATGATGAAGTAAATTAATTTAATGCAAGTGAACCACCCTCCAAAAAATTGGAGGGTGGTTTTTTGTTGAATTGAAGAGGAGAATAATTATAATTAATTGAAGCGGGAAATGAAATGGCACGAATTGCCTCACAATTAATCTTACTTTGCGAAATAACGTTGGCTCAAAATAAATGTTACCCTAACGCGGAATAAAGCACCGCAGAGGGAGCTCATGATGAGTTAACGCAGTCGGCGGGAGATGCTAGAAAGCATTCGTCCGCGCTATTTGAAAGCCAGGAAAGCCGAGAAGAAACAGATTCTGGATGAATTTATCGCCACAAGCGGATATCATCGTAAATACGCTATTCGGCTGTTGAAGCATGGTTCCAAGCCAAAGGGGTTGAAGAAAGCCGGGCGACGGAAGAAATACAACGGGGAAGTCGTCGTGGCTCTGGAAAAGATTTGGGAAGTTAGTGGGTGCATCTGCTCAAAACGACTACAGCCTTTTATTCCTGAAATGGTGGATGTTTTAGAGCGCTGGCAGGAAATAGAGTTGAGCGAGGAAACCAAAGCGCTTTTGTTGAGCTTGAGCCGGGCCACCATAGATCGCTGTTTGAAAAAGGCACGCCTCGCCCCCACCCCACGTGGGCTTGGGACTACCAAACCGGGCAGTTTGCTCAAACAAGCCATTCCCATCCGCACCTTTACCCCTTGGGAGGACGAGAAGCCAGGCTTTCTGGAAATCGACCTGGTGGCCCATTGTGGTACAACCACCGAGGGTACCTACCTCAATACCCTCACTGCAACCGATTTAGCCACCGGCTGGACCGAGTGCCTGGGCCTGGCCAACAAAACCCAGACAGCTGTCTCTCAAGCCATTGAGGAATTGCGCCATAACCTGCCTTTTCCTCTTTTGGGATTGGATTCAGACAATGGCAGTGAATTCATCAACGATACACTTTTGCGATACTGCCAGAGCGAACTCATTACCTTTACGCGTTCGCGGCCTTACCACAAGAATGATCAGGCTCATGTGGAACAGAAGAATTGGTCGGTTGTTCGACATACCATTGGCTATGACCGCTTCGAAACCCCACAAGAACTTGCCTTGCTCAAATCCATTTACTCCGATTTGCGTCTTTACATCAATTTTTTCCAGCCAGTTCTCAAACTGATTGCTAAAGAAACCGTTGACGGCAAGACGATCCGTAAGTATGATCTGGCCAAGACCCCCTATCGCCGGGTCTTAGCCCAGGACTCTCTTCCCCTGAAAGTCAAGGCCAGTCTTACTGCCCAATATGTTCATCTGAACCCTGTGTCCTTACAGGCCAGTATCAATAAAAAGGTCAATCAATTGTTAAGAATTCTCCGGTAACATTTCTATTTGAGGCAACGATTATCCCAAAGTAACATTTTATTTTGAGGCACCACGTGGCAGAGCACGCCTACAACTGCAAAAATTACTCGGCACATGATGGAGGTTGCAAATATGACAAGCATATTTCTAAGCCACAACCATAAAGATAAACCCTTTGTACGCCGTTTGGCAAATGACTTAATAGCAGAAGGGGTGCGAGTTTGGCTTGATGAGGCGGAAATTAAGGTTGGCGACTTGCTTATCAGAAAGATTTCATCAGGTGTATATGAAATGGATTATTTGGGTGCAGTTCTTTCCCCTGATTCCGTGCAATCGGCATGGGTTCGAGAAGAATTAGAACAAGCCTTGCACATTCAAATTTCCGAATCCTATATCAAAGTCTTGCCGATTCTACTGCGCAACTGTGATATGCCTGGCTTCTTACTTGATAAGGTTTATGCTGATTTTCGGGAGGAAGAGAAGTACCAAGACTTATTCGCAAAACTATTGAAAAGCATTCAAAGCAAATATATCAACCTGCAACAGAGCATACCAAAGAATGAACCTTTTCAAGAGAGAATTGGGGACATTTTGGTCAAGGAAGGCTTTGACGGTCTTTTGCAGTTAGTAAAACAGGGTAAGTATAAAGATGAATTGAGAAAATTTATCGCGAATCAAGCAGTACAACCAAATTTAAGAATAATGGCATTAAAGGTTATGCTAGATAGCGGACAACAAGATGATGAGTTATTCAAAAAACTCCTCAGAGACTTCGACCTAGATGTTCGCAAACGTATGATAATGGGATACAGAGAAAAGGGATTTGAGATTGATGAAGAAACTTTAAGAGGCGTCATTTCAAACGCACCCTCGTCAAGCGGATTATTAGAGAACGCCGTTAAACTTGCTCGCGATCTCGTAAAGAATAAGAATATCTCATCAAACATTCTCTTAGAGAAGAATATTATCGACGACCCCTATTGGGTAATATCCATTTCTGGCATATCAGGGATAATAGGAGCAGACGAACCCAACAGTGCCGAACTTTTGTTGCATTATAGCGGCGAGACATATCACGTAGCACGTAAGAGAATTCGTGAATACTTTGAGTATCTTCACGATCAAGACAAATTTAATGACGCAAACCGCGAAAAGGCAATAGAACTTCTACAGAAGTTTTGTAAAGATGGTAAGTCTTCCGAAACAGCACAGAAAAAAATGCGGGCTACGATTAAGAAGTTATCAGAAAAGAAACGCTAGCTATCTTGGCTCAAATTCAAGAAGGCGGGCAAACATCGGCTACAGTCGGACAGCGATTTCACCGCTCAAAACAGCGTTAGCTTGCCTGAAATGGGACATAATTGAGGAAGAGTCTCGCCGCTGCCATTGAGCCAATCCGGTAGCTAGATACTTCAAAAAATAAAACGTTTATAACAAAACTCAAGGAAACATCTATGGATTTAAGCAAAGTTTTTGATGGGATTGGAAAACAAATGCTTTTGGACTTTGAACAAATTCAATCGCAGGTCAACCATGCTGGTGAAAGGGGAAGCGAAAGAGAAGCAAGTTTAAGAACCTTTCTAAGCACTTATTTGCCTTCTAAATATGCTGTCGCGAATGGTGAAATAGTTGATGAGTTGGGGCATACCACTAAACAATGTGATTTGGTAATTTATGACCACTTGAATTGCCCGCTTTTACTGGCAGGAAAAGATTATAGGGTTTTTCCAGTCGAACCAGTATTAGCCACCATAGAAGTAAAATCGGTTTTGTCTGTTGCTGAATTAAGAGATGCTTCGGAAAAGATTAAATCTGTAAAAAGTCTTAGCCATGAAAACAGTGCAATAGCAAGAATAATTTTTGCATACTCATCAACATGGAAAACTGACCCAATGGGAAGTATTGCTGAAAATTTGCGGAAAATTAATCGCTCTCTAGAACCTCATCAATTCATCGACTTACTTTGTGTTCTTGACACGGGAGTAATAAATATTGTCGATGAAACTGGATATACACGAATAACTAATAAGTTATCGGAAAGAAGCATGTTTGTATGGCACGAATTAACCCCACCTGTGTTACTTTGGTTTTTTATTCAATTGCTAGATATTCTTGATGGACAAAAAAGTTCACCACCAAATTATCAAAAATATGCTCGTTTATTTGACTTGGGCATAGTTTCACGCCAAGACCTAACTGCATAAATACGTGGGAGTAATCCGTGTGCACTAGACAAATGCGGGCGTTTCGCTAGACTTTTAAGGATTTAGCGTCTGGCGATTTTGTCCGACAGGTTCCACCTTTGTCGGTATCCCCTGAGGCCCTCAGCCTTTAGATTTCCACTCTCACAATCCCCCGAATATACAGGTATAAATTCAGACCGATGCTGAAGTAATTTTGTTGATTGCAAATAAGCAGCTCTCCAATTTGGAAGGCAATTTTTGTTGCGCTGAACAATTGGATGGCTATAATTAGTGATGTGGGGATAAAAGAAGGCTCGCCTGATGGAATATCCCTCATAGAAATAGATCGATACGGCACATTTACCTTTGAATAGGCCTTACTCTTGACATTGGGTAGCCAAATTATTGAGGAGTGCTTTTTATGGAAATCAATCCAACTCTTTCTGCAGAAGAAATTAAAAATGCTGTAAACGAGAAATTAGAATCCTATAAAGGTTTGAACTTCTTGGAGCAGTATGCGATGTTTTTGGGAAATGCTCAAATATTAGAATTTTTATTAAAAGGTTTACTCGCGAGAAAATATGAAATTCCATATGAATTGATGGAAAAATGGACATTAGGAAGGGTGAAAAATGAATTAAGCCGAAATGGATTGCGCCATGACTTCATTGTTTATCTAGGCAGCGTAGTAGACCATCGAAACTATATAGCTCATGATTTATTAGTTAATAACGCAGTTACAATGAGTATTGCCAGTTTTAGTGATCGCAAACTGTACGGTGATCTTTTCAGAGGTATTTACGAGTTAGAACAAATAATCATTCTTTACAATTGGTGCGAAGAGCATAATAGCTGGGATTAGCGTTTGTTTCTATAGATATTATGTGTAGTTGTCGACACAATTTTGAAAACAAATGAAAATTACTCCTCGGTCTGAATCTGAAGTGTTTTCTAAGTTATCAAAGCTTTGTACATCACCAGGTTATGTACATGCGATAGCATTTATATGCTTTAGAGATAATACCTTAGGTATTGCTAATGAGCTGGAAACCGAAGAAGTTATTAAAGCATATTCCCCTAAGCACCTTATAAGAACTGAAATTTCAACAATTATTGGTTTGGCGTGTAAAGACAAGATAGATGACCGATTGCCAAGTCCGACTATAGTTCAAAGATATATTGATGAAACAGATTCTTTATTAGAAGAATTACATCTATCCATGATTAAGCCAACTATAGAGGCAATCTCTACTTCACTTAATGATTCCACAAATCCTTTCGAAAATGGATCAGTATTACGTGAGCCTATTTTTTATTCCGGCGATTTTGCATATCATTTCCAATACAGAGATTTGTCTCAATTGAAATATAAAAATGATGATCCTTGGTTTACAGCAAATAAGGGATATTCAATCGCACAAGCGGCCAAAATAATTACTGCAATTTCAAATTTCCAAAATCAAAAAATAAACCACGTACTAAATAATTTTGGAAACACAAATCTTAAAAATTGGACTATCTTACCTGCATACAAGTTCACAATCAGTGAAATAGCCATAGAGTCAAAAGAAGAAGAGGCAACTGTTGAGTCATTTATTTCATCATTCGTTGCCCCCGAAACGTTAAACAAAAATGAATTTACATCAATAAATGATTTCAATCCATTTAACGCTTACCCCATCATTCGACTTAACAAAGATGAATTTCTTTTATTTCAATATTACAGTTTAATGGAAGCATATTATGAAACCCCATTTTTTTGGTTTATTGATGATAAACCTTACAAGGATACAGCTCTAAAAAACCGAGGAACCTTTGTCGAAGAGTTTTCTACATTATGTTTTCAACGAGTATTTGGAAAAAATCATGTCTATACAAATATAAATATCTTTAACAAATCAAATCTGATTGGCGAAATTGATGTTCTAGTAATCTATGGCAATCGGGCAATTTTGATTTAAGCCAAATCAAAAAAGCTCACAATTGAGTCGCGAAAAGGTAACGATAATGCCTTAAAGGATGACTTTAAGAAGGCAGTACAAAATGCCAACGATCAAGCATATCTGTGCGCAACTTTCCTAACCAACGATGAAAATACTTTAATTGATACTGCAGGTAATGAATTGGTAATTAATCGTAATTTCGTTGAGATTTATCCGTTCTGCATACTTTCAGACCATTATCCCTCCCTCAGTTTTCAGGTTCGTCAGTTTCTAAAATTCCAAACAACAGAAATTATTATGCCTCCGTATATTATGGATATTTTTTTTCTTGATGTCCTTTGTGAATTGTTACAATCCCCACTACGGTTTTTCAGTTTTATAAACCGGCGTATTCTATATGGGGATAAATTATTAGCTAATGGCGAATTATCCATTTTAGGTCTACATATCAAGAATAATCTATGGGTGGAAGATGATTATTCGTTATTGGTAATTAATGATGATTATTGTGCAGATATTGATATCGCTATGATGGCTCGAAGAGAAAATGTTCCTGGAAAAACTACCCCTGATGGTATTTTGACATGTTATCAAGGAACATTTTTTGGCTCAGTTATTAATCAAATCGAAAAACGTGAGGAACTAGGTATTATTGATTTAGGAATTAAACTATTGGAACTTAGTGAAACAACGGTTGATGAAATAAACCAAGGGATTAATAATTTGATTGTTTTGTACAAGAGAGATAAAAAACATCATGATCTCACAATAGGAGTAAAAGAAGGTTCAACTGGATTTACTTTCCATTGCAACAATGAATCGCATTCCAAAGCATTTCATGACTTGTCAGATCATTGTTTAAGAAGAAAATATATTGAAAAGGCCAAGAGTTGGTTTGGATTATGCATTAACCCGGCTAACTTGCAAATTAGATTTGGTGTTGGGTTTGATTTTCCATGGGAGCAATCAGAAGAAATAGATAAGCTCATCTCGAAATCTGGGATGTTTAAGCATTGTTAGTTATTGTGCATTATTCAATAGATTGAATTATTAATAAACCTTAATCGGATGGTACAAAGTTTTTTTGACTGGTTCAAAACAAAACCCATCCTACAACTAAAATGATCATCCAGATTTCTGCTAAAGGAAATTGGAGTTGCTAAAATCTTATCAATCAATGGTTGGATATAGAGGTCGATATGAAAGAAAAATATTATTTAATTCATTTCTCTTCGTTTTTAACAAGTTATAAGGACGATTCAAATAGAGACGAAGTCGGTCTTAATAACCTCTTAGGAATTATCGAGAATGGTTTTAGGTTTAATAGAGGAGCGACCTTCACGCCAGTACAGCCTAATGGGAAACAAGGAATAAAACTAAATATCGGGATGATTTGTTTAACTGAGGTTCGCTTTGGTGAAATATCCCAGAATGTAAAGAAATTTGGAAAATTCGGTATCTGCATGAAACGAGAATGGGTGAACAAGTATTCAGGACAACCGGTTCTTTATTCTTCTAAAAACTCTGTTAATAATAAGTTACTAAATAGCCTCAACAGTTTAATCTCACAGACAAATAACATTTTTCTGGAAAACAACGACTTTCGATTGAAACAAATTACGTCATCTATTGCTGATATATCTAATCACTTTCAGGCAATTACAGAAATAATTAAATACAAATATGAAAATGAATGGAGGATTATAGACGATCCGCAAAATGTGGTATTACAAAAAGCGCTCATTCCTTGGCAAAAAAAAGAAATAATAAACAACTGTGAAATTTATTCATCTGTTTTTTATCTGCCAATTTCTAATGGTGATGATGCGGTTTTTTTTATTATCCCGAGAAAATTCAAAGAAGCTTTTTGTAACAAGGTAATCAATCCTGACATTAACAAAAAGAAGATAATGTTTTTCGAAGAATTAAGAAATGTATAAACTCAATATTTTGGAAAACTACCTATATATAAGTAGATTGTACACGTCATTAACCAAATACTTTTTCTCGATATATAATTTACCTATCCAATGTAGCCCGAATCGGATATAGGTTAAACAATAACCATGACATTAATTCCGGTAAGTGAATTAAGAGAATTGCTCCTATTAGAGGAGCAATTCTTGTAGATTACATTTCTGAATATTTTTTCTTGCAGACAAGGTTGATCTAGTTTTTTTGTTTTTTTATTTATGATTTTTGTCGTTCTCTGTTCATCTTTTCACGCGCCAATCCCAGGTCAAACGCGTAAAGATGCATCGCCTCCAATACCCAGGTCAGCGCCTTTTCGGCGTGGGCCGGCTCGCCGCTGGGTACGTATCCTTCCTCTCCACGCAACATTTCCCAATCAGAAATGGTGACTACGGGATAAATTTCTGAACGGCTGTCTACAAAAGAAGGTACCTCAACCTTTACCTTGAGAGAACCGCCACGTCCAAAGTTGAAGTACCGTAGAAAGACATCCCAGTAGAAACGTGTCAGATTATCCCTGAAAAGAGGTAAAGCCTGTCTTTGGCTATATTGCACCTTTTTGTATGCAGATTGGAGTTGCTCAAGGAAGAGTTTGTTTTGATGCATGTGCAGGAATCGATACAGCAGCACCATGGAAGTCGCTGGATAAGCTGATTCTCGCTCTACCGGTCCACCCTGATAATGGGAACCATCATAAATCACTTCCATCATTTGGAAGAACTGATAGCGGTTTTCCTTCGCCTCCCCCTCCAATTTCCCGATCCCGGATTCCATGATACTCATCACCATATTCAATTCAGTCATGTCCACCGGAATACGCCTGGTAAAATCGGGGATTGCGGTAACCGGGTCGATGGGGTTTTCTTCTGCAGGCGATACCTTTGGCTGGGATAAAACGGCCGGCTCCAGCAGGCGGAAAGAATCAACGCTTTCCCATTCCGGATTCTGTATGAATGAGCCGACCTCTTTCCAGTAAAGCTCAAACGGGATAGATCCATTTTTCTTTTTCAGTGCACCGAGAACCTGCTGCCAGATAGGGACTGTCTTGCCGTCATTTACCGCCAACGCGAATAAGATTCGTACTTTGGGATCAATGTCGCTGCCGGCCGGCGAATTAAAGAAAAGCGCCAGGCGTTCCAGCTTGTCTGAAATCCGGGGCACATCATTCAAGCGGGCTTGCTGCTCCATCTCAAAGAGGATCTTGCCCTCATACAAAACGTCCGCGCGGATGTTCCGTAACCCGGCAAAGGGGAGCACCTTTTCCAGTTCAACCTTTCCTCCCTGCTGATATGCAGCAATGAATACCTGCATTTCCATCAAGGCATGTGCTGCCTCAACGGGGTCATCGAGTTTCGGCGCTTTACGAGGATCATCTTCCAACATTGCCGCGCCTTGTTCAGTAAGCACGAAGGCTGCGTATGGTCTGCCCCGTTGACCCGGCAAAGTGACGTTGATCGTCCTCAGTGCCGGCTTCAATCCACCCGGTGGTTCAGTAAGAATCTTCAAAGCATCCCGAACTGGATGCTGCCCCAAACCGGTCAGAACTTCGACTTGCTCTCCAGTCGCAATTCCGCGGTGGGAAAAACAATTCAAAATTTGGATTAAACGCTCGGATTGATCGTGTGTGTCAATCCAGCGAATGATAGGTTTCTGATTTTCTCTCATGTTAAAAATTCACTCCGTAATTTAATGGTTTGATTAATGTGGACTTTAACTGATTTGTTGACCCGAATTGTTGACGCGGTCCAGCCGGTCCTGCAGGTTGCGCAGCACTTGATTCTGTTGGTGGATCATCTTTTGCAATCGATCATTCTCCGCGGTCAGAGCGTAATTTTTCTGTTCAACGTCTGCTTTCTCAAATTTGAAACGTGACGCTTCAATTTTGCTCTCGATCACTCTTTGCTCAGCATCTTCCATGTATTCGGATTCTTGATGGTTTTTGTGTTCCAGTATTTCGAAAATGGCTGCCGGGTATCGATAACGAAGTTTTTCCTTCATTCGCCTATCGTTTCCCCGATAATAGATCAGGTATTCAAGAACCGCGCAGGCATGCAGAACAAGGTGCTCATCCAGCGAAACACCCACTTCTTTGTAGAACTGACCGAAGTGAAAATCCATCACAAATCTTAGATGTTCAAGATCAGAGCTTTCTTTAAAGGTTTCTAATAATTGGTCCATTTTATTACTTCCTATTTTGCGGTCGTCCGGAACCGTATCTGGAAAATCTGGACACGGTTCCTTGAACGCTAGATCACCAGATCATTGAGCGCATCTTCAGCTCCGCCATCTTCTTCGGCAACGAAAAAGGAATCATCAGTTGGCAACCCACCCATTCGCAAGGCTGCTTTGACTGCCCGAGCTTTGCACATATACCCTGCCCGATTGAAGAATTTGATCAGGTCGTCATCTTCGCCAGGCGTCAAGCGAAGATGAATATGTACCGATATGGTGAGTGAAAACTCATGGGTTGGCTTATTGGGGCTCATACCTTCCTCCGATAGGCCTGTTGTTTGGCCAGTTTGTACAATCCCCGGCTGATCGAAATTACCGGATCATCCGGAATATATACTCTGCCGCTGAAACGTTCGACCAACAGTTCACGCAGCAAGATGGCTCCCCCACCCACGATGATGAGTTGCGAAAACCTGCGCCAGCGATTCCCCCAGGTCTTTTCGATCTGGCCGGTGACTTCCCTGGCCCAGACAGGGATTGCCTGGCGGATCTCTAATTTTGAAGAACGCAATTTGGTATCCAACTCACCCAGGGTGTGCAGGTTATCCCCGTTAAGCAATTCCAGCAGCCGGCGCACTCCCAGCGTTCGGCCAGCAGTCATGGCCTGAACCACCGTCCGGTCGTTGACCGTGAGAAGTTCCAGAGTGTTGAAGCCAATCGAGATGATCCCCATCTCCTGATTGAAATGTGCCCGCCGTGGGGGAATGAATTGGCCTTCATCATCCAGCAGATAATCAAAGAGCGCGCCAGAGGGTTGGCTGGTCACTTTCACTTCACTGATCTGAACTGAGTTGTGCTGTCCATCCGTATCCCATTCATGCTCCCCCACCAACCAGCGCTTGACGTTCTCGGCATTGGTGGCAGCCTGATCCCCTGAAAGCACTTCAAGGGGAAGGCCGACGATCAAATTGATGGGAACATCGATTGTCCCAAATTGCTGCATATAACGACTGAGAATGCCGTACACAATGGCACGGGTTTCAGGCACGCCGGTCATGCGTTCGTAATCCAAATTCTCTATCGCCCGCCCCCAATCATGAGCGTCTGGACCCACGTAGAAATTCATACCGCCGACCCCCACTTTCATAGGCGGCTTACGGTTACGGAACCCTAGCAGCTGGCTGACCTGTTGGCCGGTATCGGCAGCGACCACCGCCTGAAGCTGAATCCCACCGTGGGCGCCATAGAGCTTGTTCGCCCCCGCTCCGAGGTCTTCACCGAAGAATAAAGGCTCACTCATGGTTCACCCCCACCGACCGTGTTATCGGATCAGCAGCGTTTTCCATTGTGAGATACGCATCCATGGCTTCGCACACCCGCCTGGCTAAACTACGCCGGGGTGTTGTTTGAATGAAACGTATGAAATTGTTGTCCACTCCTGGATAAAGAGTGAAATGGATAGAGATGACGAGCTTTTCTCTTGCTCGTTTTAGATTGATCGACATTTGCGACCTCCTTTAAAAAGATAGGCCGCACCTGTACGAATTCGAGAAAACCTGGAATGCTGTATAATTTCAGTGAGTTACCAAAAAAACGTGCAAAAAACGTGCAAAACGTATGGATTTTGTGCTAAAAATAGCCGTCCTGGACGTTTTTTACCCCTATATATGCTACTCTGCATACTCCATACCCCCATATATACGGTATTTACACCAGACAGCGGCCCTTCATGGAAGAAAGTTGTCCTTGAGCAGGTAAGGGTGGGGTGACTCTTCCAGTGCCATTATTTTATTGATTAATCGCCAGGAGTTCTTTTATGGAAATAGGTTTGGTTCGTCGCGTCGATATTGATCATGAAATGCAGCAGTCTTACCTGGACTATGCGATGAGCGTTATCGTGGCCCGGGCGCTCCCGGACGCCCGGGATGGCCTCAAGCCAGTACAACGGCGCATCTTGTATGGCATGTACGATATGGGCCTGCGAGCCGATACGGCTCATAAGAAATCGGCGCGTATCGTCGGTGAGGTATTGGGCAAATATCATCCGCACGGCGACCAGGCTGTGTACGAAGCCATGGCGCGGATGGCCCAGGAATTCAGTATGCGCTATCCGCTGGTGGATGGGCAGGGCAACTTCGGTTCGGTGGACGGCGATCCACCGGCCGCGATGCGTTACACCGAAGCCCGCCTGACCCGCCCGGCAGTAGATATGCTGCTGCAATTGGACCGCAACACGATTGATTTCATCCGCAATTTCGATGATTCGCTCGACGAACCGGATGTGCTGCCGGCAGCTATCCCGAATTTACTGGTCAATGGCGCCAGCGGAATCGCGGTCGGGATGGCGACCAGTATCCCGCCGCACAATTTGACCGAAGTGATCGACGCGCTGGTATTCATGCTGAACAAATGGGAGCACCTGGAAGACATTGCCGTCGATGACCTGATGAAATTTATCAAAGGACCGGATTTTCCCACCGGAGGGATCATCCTGCAGGAAAATTCGTCCGAAGACCTGCTTTCGGCTTATGCCACCGGTCGCGGAAAGGTAACCCTGCGGGGGAAGGTTCAATTGGAAGAAATGGGCCGCGGGAAAAGCCGGATCATCATCACCGAACTGCCCTACCAGATCAATAAAGCCTCCTTGATCGAACGGATCGCCGAGCTGGCCCGTGAGGGCAACCTGGAAGGCATCAGCGACCTGCGAGATGAATCAGACCGGCAGGGAATGCGGATCGTCATCGAGCTGAATAAGGTAGCCGAGGAAGAAAACGTTTTGCGCGAATTGTACAAGCGTACACCCTTGCAATCGACTTTCCGCATCTCGCTATTGGCCCTGGTGAACGGTGAACCGCACCTGTTAGCGCTCAAGCCGGCCTTGCGGGTGTACCTGGAGCACCGTATCGAGGTCATCCGGCGACGAAGCGCTTATGACCTGGAAAGGGCCCGCCAGCGTGCTCACATCCTGGAGGGATTACGCATTGCTTTGAAAAACCTGGACGAGATCATCAACCTGATCCGCAAGGCCGAGGATGTGGAGGATGCGCGGACCAAGTTGATGAAACGTTATAAGCTGAGCGAAATCCAGGCAAACGCAATCCTGGAAATGCAGCTTCGCCGGCTTTCTTCCCTCGAACGCAAAAAGATCGAGCTGGAATATCACGAGATTACCGACCTGATCAAAAAACTGGAAGACCTGCTCCTCTCGCCCGAAAAATTGCGCCAGGTAGTTTCCGACGAACTTTTGTTGATGAAACAGTCATACGGAGACCGCCGCCGCACCCAAATCGTCTCTCTGAAAGAAGGGGAGACGATGCACGATGTATTGACGACGACGGATCTGGTTCCGGAACAGCCGGTTTGGGTTGGGGTGACGGAAGCCGGCCAGGTCGGGCGAACCCACAACGAGAAATTCCCCAAGGACGGCACACAGCCGCGCTGGGCCTGCCTGACCAGCACACACCAGACGTTATACCTGGCGGCCACGGATGGCCGCACAGCGGCCGTTTCAGTGCAATCATTACCGGAAATCG
The DNA here is from genome assembly GCA_963704755.1 of uncultured Chloroflexia bacterium. Taxonomy (GTDB): domain Bacteria; phylum Chloroflexota; class Anaerolineae; order Anaerolineales; family Anaerolineaceae; genus Bellilinea. The sequence goes on along the minus strand of OY969938.1, from coordinate 650,130 downwards.
AGGACTTCGAGAATGGGGTGAGCATGCACCGTGTTTCCCCCTTCGAAGAAGGGCTGGAACTGGCCGGTATCTTTTGTTCGCTGCCTAAAGATGCCAACCCGGATGAGACCTTTATCATGACAGTTTCACGGAATGGCATGGTCAAAAAATCCGTCGCGAGTGAGCTGCCCGGCCCATCGACGCAATTGTTTACCCTGGCCAGAGTCAATCCGGGTAACTCCTTACGCTGGATGTTTTGGATGGACGGCCAGTCCGAAATCGTTCTGGCGACCCGGCGGGGGATGCTGATCCGCTTTTCTGAGGACAGCGTCAGGCCGATGGGGCTGGTCGCCGCGGGAGTAAACGGGATCAAGCTGGCCGACCCGGATTCGCTGGCCGGGGCATTCCGTTATAATGAAAAATACCAGCTTCTGATGGTCGGCTCGAACGGCCAGGGTTGGCGTTTGCCCGCTGACCAGCTCGTGCTGCAAGGCCGCTACGGGCAGGGTACAATCGGCTGCCGACCCGAACCGGGGGTAGAGGTAGTAGGGCTGCTGTACGGCCCGCCCAAGGCCGCTGGGAGCCTAATTTATGTCAAGGCAGCGCCTAAGATCATCCATATCGACCAAATCCCGCCGGTCAAGCGCCTGGCGGCCGGTAAAGCCCTGGCGCCGGTGAAGGCCGGCGATGCCGTCCAGCGGGTCATCGACCTGCCCGGCGAGGGAGCCGCTGCCGGTAAAACCGGTCCGGTATCGGGGAGCACCCGTTCGCGGCGCAGCCCGGCTGTCCCTGGCGGTGAGGCAATTCAGCCGGCATTAACCGGGATCATGCCTGGTGAGTTGGGTACAAAGACGGCCGCAAAGCGAAAAAGCCCGGCGGCCAAATCTACCGCAAAAACGGAGACAGCTTCTACCAGAAAGACCACCGGCGCTCAAAAGACAGAGGCCAGGACCAGGCCGGCTGCTGGCGGCGCCAAATCCACAACGCGATCTAAACCGGCCGCCAGTAAGGCTGCGCCTGCCGCCAAATCAAAACCCGCGGCGAGTAAAACCAAACCTGCCGCTGGCCCTAAACCGGCAGCTTCCTCCCAAGCGCCGAAGAAGCCAGAGGGCAGCGCTGCACCGGCCAGGAAAACCACACCACGCCGAAAGAGCAGCGAGTAGCCATTTTGTGAGAAACGGCAAAGGTGTCGGCTGAGGTGTTGCCCGGCAGGTCTCGCTTTTTTTCGGATAGTTGAGAATATAGAGGCGGTTTAATTGATTTTCGCGGGCAAAGCACGCGAAAATCAATTAAACCGCCTCTCTGCTTTGCAGTTGCCGGGCAGTTCCATTGAATTTAAAAAAATTATTTGGAGACGGTAAAGTACGAGTAGTGATACGCGATTTTGCCATCCAGCAGCCCCAGGGTGTCGTTCCCATTCTTGATGCTGGCCTGCGTTGAGCTGGCGGTCCAGTTGAAATGGCGCGAACTGCCCGTGCCGGTGTAGCCGGTCAGGTCGAAGTGAGCATTGGGAACCATACTGTTGAACAGCGAGCTGTACCAGGTTTTGATCGCATCGGTACCGCGAATAGCGCGGGCGAAGGTCACATGGACCGCGTCGGGCAGGTAGAGATTGGCCACCTTAGCCGGGTCACGGGTGTTGAGCGCCTCGATCAACGCGCCGGTAATGTCACTGGGCGGAATCGTGTTCGACCAGTTGTAGCTGGAAACGGTGTCCCAGACAGGCTGCAGGTAGGAGCGGCACTCGTCCCAGGAAAAGAAATTTGCCCCGACCAACTGGTGGCGGCGGGCAGAATCCATGAATATTTTGATATCATCCAGGGTGGGGGCCCAGCCGCCGGTCTTATAGGCCGGGCCGGTGGGAATGATTGGGCGGAAAGGCGTCAGCGCTTGAAATTCGCTGACCACGCGATCCATCTGCGTGTCCGGGTTGTGAGCCTGTTCCCAGTATACCTGGGGCATGTTGTAGTTGACCTTACCCAGGAACACCCGCCAGGGTAATTGGGGATGGTAAGACGGGAAGCGGTAAGAACTGAGCGCCATCGGCAGAAGCGGCAAGGCATCCCGCAGGCGGGTCATGTACTGGGTCGCGGCGGTTGATTTGCCGGCCTGCTGGTATTCCAGCTCGGCGTCGATCACATAGCCTTCCAGGTTTAGTTGTTGGATCCGCTGGATGGCGATATTGGCTTCTACCGTGGGGGCATCCCCGTAAACGTAATGCCAGCCCCATACATGGATCCCCTTGGCTTTCAAGGCTGTGACGACCGGGGCGACGAGATCGGTATTTGTAGAGGAGTCAACGTTGTAAGCGTAGCCGCCATCGGCAATTTTAATAATGACGTGGCTAAAACCTGCCTTGACGGCCGCATTTGCGATTGCGGTTGGGTTTCCGCCTTCACAATCTTTAACCTTCCAGATAAAAAAACCTTTACCATCAATCGACGTCATTCAAATCCTCTCTCGATGCGCCCACCGGGCCTTGCCGGGCTAATCAGCGGGGGTCAGGCTGCCTTCCAGGTCCAACTCGGGGGCGATTTTGCGCATAGCCAGGATTACATTGTCCACGTGCTGCCACAGTTCTACGCCGTATTCTTCCGCACCTTGAGCAATTTCCTGGCGGTTTGCGCCGGCGGCAAAAGCGCGATCCTTCCATTTTTTCTTGACGGAGGAGGCCGTCAGATCGTAGAGCGAGCGGGAGGGCCGAACCAGGGCAGTGGCGGTGATCAGGCCGGTGACCTCATCACAGGCATACAGGGCCTTGCGCATGGGAGTGTCCCTGGGCACGCCGGTTTCGACACCGTGGCTGAGAATGGCCTGGACGATTTCTTCGTCCACACCGGCCTCACGCAGGATCGGTGCGCCTTTCAGGGGATGTTCTTCCAGGGTTGGATGAATTTCCCAGTCAAAGTCGTGCAATATTCCTGCCAATCCCCACATTTCTACGTCCTGATTTTCCAATCCTGCGTAAAAGCGCATGGCCGCTTCTACCGATAACATATGCCGGACAAGACCCTCGTTCTTCACGTATTGGCGAACGAATTCCAAGGCTTGATCGTGATTTATAAATACCTCCTAAAAATTTGGATCGATTTGACTGACCTGATAAGGAAAAATCGGCTCGGGCTTGCCTAATACCGGCAGCGGTCGGGTTACGAAAACATCGATGAGCGCCTGGGTGGTGGCCGGAATCTCGCGCAGAAACCAGTAAGCCAGCGACCGGCGGCTGTAACGATGACCGCTAGCGGTGACTCCAACCGCCTGGATACCCAGGCCGTTGCAGGTGAGTATGGCCCGGGGAAGGTGAAAATCCTGGGTGACCAGGATTGCCTCGGTCAGATCGAAGATATGCCGGGCGCGGTAACAGGTGTCGTATGTCCGCCGGCCGGCATAGTCCAGAACGATGGCCCCGTCGGGAACGCCCAGCTTCAAGGCGTATTCGCGCATCGCGCCGGGTTCGTTGTAATCGACGTAGCGGTTGTCGCCGCTCATCAGAATCTTGGATACTTTACCGTCGAAGTACAGACGGGCAGCAGTGGCCACCCGGTCCTGCAGGATGGCTGTAGGAGCCCCGGTGCGGGTCAGTCCGGCGCCAAAGACAATTGCGACCGGTACGGACGGCACGGTTTCCTCGGTGAAGGTGCGGGAACGGGAGTATTTTTCAGCGACCAGGGTGGGAATACCTAGAAGGATAATTCCCAGGACAATAATCGTAAATATTGTGCGAAGGATATTCTTTTTGAATTTCATAGGCGAATTGAAAGTTTAGCGACCTATCCATTGTGAAACGTCTGTGCCGCTCGCATCAACCGCCTGGCGGAGCGGGTCGTATACGGAATCGTCGACAATTTTAAGTCCCTGGACGTCATAATTATTCAGCGCCTGGCTGAGCAGGCTGCGATTATCGTCGTTTTCCAACATTTTCGCCAGGGTATCGTTGAGATTGCGCTGTATATTGTCGGGGACAGCAGGAGTGTAGGACAGGTTCAGATTCGGAATTTCGGCAGCGCTTTGCCAGATGACCACCACGCGCTGCATGACGTCGGTCAGGTCGGAGGTCACTGCCGAGGAGGTGCGGGGATCGCCGGATATGGCGAAGGTGACGCCAAAATCGCAGATCCCTTTGATGTACAGGGCGCGAATTGTCGCCGTAAAAGATTGGGTCTGGACGCCGCTCTGAACCTCGACTTTGGCCTGCTCCAGCAGGCCATCCGGGTAGATATAGCCAGAAATCGAACCGGGTTCGACCCAACAAGGGCGGGTGCCATCGAACTGGGCCAGGGCAGTGGCCGCGTCGGCAGTGCCGGCATTGGACGCGGGGTCATAATACTGCGTGTAGCCAGATTCTGCGTTGGCCAGGAATTGAGTCCCATAATAATAGGTCCCGAAGTGGTTGCTGATCAAACCGACGGTGGCCAGGTCCTGCTCCCGGGCATAGATATAAGTCAGGGGATAGAGCCAGGCCATTTGGATTTCCCCGTTTTTAAGCGCATCCAATGTGTCGCGCGGGTCGCTGAACTCGGTGAAAGTTATGGTCAACCCGGTTTGTGCGGCCAGGGCATCGGTGAAATTCTGGCGGGCGGTTGTATTTTGCCCTTGAGGGTCTGAGCCGGTATCAAATCCGATGACCAGGGGGTTGTCGCTGCCGCCCAGGGGACCCAGGGTTGGTGTGGCGGACATTTCTGGGGTGAGGGTCGGCTCAGATGGCGTTGGCGTGGGGGTTGCTGTTGGGCTGCTGCACGCGGCCAAAAGGCCAAGGACGACGAGCAGGCCGATCCACAGGATGAGTTTTAGCTGGTTTCCTGATGTGTTTGGCATAGAAGAATCATCATATGATCTACGGGCAGGGTTAGGATCATTATAACCGTTATACCTGTGCAGAATATTGCTCGGTAAGCAGCCAAAAGGAAAGATCGGGTTACAAACGATCCGTCCAGGTGGGATTGGCAAATTTATCGCGGACGAGTTCGCTGGCGCGCAGCTTTTCCGATTGGCTCAATTCACCAGGAACCAGTTGGATGGCCAGGGTCTCTTGAAAGGCCAGGATCAACGCATCGGCGGCAGACTGCCAGGAGACCACCTTACCGGTCAAGGTTTCAACCGTGGTGGCATGCGCGAGTAAGCGCTGAATAGCCCGTTCGCGCTGGGACTCAGCGGTGTATTTCAAGGCGTGGGTGATGCGGCTCAGGTCGCCATACAGCGGCAGCGATCCATGCTGCAGCACGCCCTGATAGCGGCGCGCCTGGGCGCTTCCGATCAATTTTTTCCCCGCTACGGTAATCTCATAGTTCGCGGGTACTTCGAAGCAAACCGCTCCGTTGGCCTGGCTGCCAGCCGGCAGGTCGTATTCCTTATCGGCTGAGGCAGTTAAGCCCATACGGTTTAGCCCGGCGACCAGGGCCATCGACAGCCGCCGGTAGCTTTCCAGGATGCTGCCGGACACGTGTGGGTCGGTCTGGGGAGCCATAATCGAGTAAGTCAGCTCGTCGGTATGCAGAATGGCGCGCCCGCCGGTGGGGCGGCGCACCAAATGCCAGCCACGTTGGGTTAAAGCCTCTTTGTCCACGTCCTGCACCGGCTGTGAATAGCCGAGCGAGAGGCAGGGCGGGTCCCAGGCATATAAACGCAGGGTCGGTTGTGATTGGCCCGCGATCACCGCTTCAAGGATGGCTTCATCGACGGCCATATTCCAGGCGCCGTCAGCGGGTTCATTTTGAATTAAACGCCAGATTGGTAGGTTCATGAATAGAAATTATACATAAGAAATGCCGTTACTAGTGCCCATCCTTTCAAAAACCCGAATTTTTTTTTACTAATGCTAATCCAGAAATTTGGGGTGTTTATAATGTTTTTTCCGTGCGAAGCGCGCAAAAAACATTATAAACACCCGCTCTTTTGCGTTAGTTGAGCAGATAATAAATTTATGTATATCCACGTGGTATACTTATTTTCCAAATTTAAGCAGGAGAATGGTGTTATGGCCCAAGAGCTTGTAAAAATAATTCAGGAAGAAAAATTGCGCGAAACCGTCGAAATCGAACTGCCAGACGGGCGGGTATTTGATGGGCCACGGAACACACCGGTTGGAGAATTCCTGCAAGCTATCCCGGACCTGGCGGATCCAATGGTCGTAGGGGCCATCGTCAACCACGAGTTACGCGAGTTGACTTACCCGGTCAGCATGGATGCAAAAGTCACCCCGGTGGATATGTCCTCGGCGGATGGCGCCCGGATTTATCGCCGTTCGTTGACCTTATTGCTGGAGGCCGCCTTCGAGGACCTGTACCCGCAAATCGAAATGACGATCGACCATTCGGTCTCATCGGGCGGGTATTATTGCCAGGTCAATGGGCGTGAGCCGTTGAGCGAAGCCGAGGTTTCCACGCTGGAAGCTCATATGAAAGAACTGGTCGCCCAAAATCTGGCTTTCGAGCGCAGGCTGACTCCCCTGGACGAAGCCATTGATTTTTTCGCCAAAAAAGGCTACCAGGATAAAGTGCGCTTGCTGAAATACCGCCAGAAAGGCAACCTGGTGCTGTACCGCTTTGGCGAGCATGAAGATTATCATCATGGTTATATGGTGCCTTCGACCGGCTATTTGCGCTGGTTCAGCGTGAAACGAATGGCGGAGGGCTTCATCCTGCGCTTCCCGCGCCGGCATGCACCGGATGTGCTGCTGCCCATGCCGGATTATCCCATGCTGTTGAAAACCTTCCAACAGTACGGAGCCTGGTTGTCTCACCTGGGTATCGAAAGTGTTGGCGCGCTCAACGACAGCATCAGCGAGAAGCGGGTACCGGAAGTGATCCTGGTCTCGGAAGCGCTGCACGAACAAAAAATCGCTGAAATTGCGCGGAAAATTATTTCGCGATCAGATAAATCACAGGTGATCTTGATTGCCGGCCCGTCGTCTTCGGGGAAAACGACCTTCTCCAAGCGGCTGGCGATCCAGTTGCTGGCTTACGGGGTTTCGCCAATTCCGATCGAAGTGGACAATTATTTTGTGGACCGCGAATTGACACCCGTGGATGAAGCGGGAAATTTTGATTTCGAAGCCCTGGGCGCACTGGACACATCCCGGCTCGAAAAAGACCTGCAGGGGCTGATCCGAGGCGAGGAAGTCCAGTTGCCGCGCTACGATTTCCGCAGCGGGCGCAGCGGCCCTGGGGATGTCGTCAGGCTGACCCCGGGCCAATTGGTTATCCTGGAGGGCATCCACGGGCTAAACCCGGATCTTTTACCGCATATTTCGCAGGATAAGACTTTCCGCATTTACATTTCCTGCCTGACCCAGCTCAACCTGGACCGGCATAACCGAATTTCCACCACCGACACGCGCCTGATCCGCCGGATTGTACGCGATCAGCGCGAGCGGGGCTATTCGGCCCAGGATACCATTGGACGATGGGAATCGGTGCGGCGCGGTGAAAAGAACCACATCTTTCCCTACCAGGAAAATGCGGATGAATTCTTCAACTCAGCCCTGGTATACGAGTTGTCGGCGTTAAAACCTTTGGCCGAACCGCTGCTGCGCCAGGTGACCTACGGCACCAATGAATACATCGAAGCAAAGCGATTGCTGGCCTTCCTGGAATGGTTCTTACCCATTGATACCGAGCTGATCCCGGATAATTCGCTGCTGCGCGAGTTCGTCGGCGCGTCGATCCTCAAGGATTTCAAACTGTGGCGAAACAGCCGGGAATCCTGACACGTGCGCGCAAAGAGATCAACTTACCCGGAATAATTGTTCCTTTTTTGCCAGTTCTTGTTTGAGCATCAGGCCTAGCCGGGCAATACCTTCGTTGATTTTTTCCGGGGATGAATAGGAGAAGTTGAGACGCATGGTGTTTTGGCCGTCGCCGTTCGGGAAGAAGCTCTCCCCTGGGACGTAGGCGACCTTGTTGGCCACGGCTGCCGGGAACATCTCGGTTGTATTACAGGCTTCCGGCAGGCGCACCCACAAGAACAAACCGCCTTGGGGCCGCGTCCAGGTAACGCTTTCGGGCATATGCTCGGCCAGGGCATCCAGCATCACGTCACGCCGTTCCTGATACACTTTGCGGATCATTTTGACGTGCTGGTCGATGAACCCTTCGCGGCCGATTTCGTAGGCGATACATTGATTAAAGGTTGCCGTATGCAAGTCGGTGCCTTGCTTGGCCAGGACCAGTTTACTGATGACCTCGGTCGGAGCAACGATCCAGGCCAGGCGCAATCCGGGGGAAAGCGTCTTGGAGAATGTGCTCAGGTAGATCACATTGCCGGTATAATGGCCGTTTTGGGTGCGGTACTGTGCATCCAGAACCTCGACAGCCGGCAGGTCCTCGCCTTCGAAACGGAGCTGGCCGTACGGGTCGTCTTCGACAATGGGGACACCGTAGCGATCCGCCAGTTCCACCAGCATCTGACGGCGTTCGAGCGCCATGCAGACCCCCATGGGATTCTGGAAATTGGGCAGAACATACATGAATTTTGGGCCGGCCCGCAGCGCTTCTTCGAGCTCGTCGGTCACGATGCCATCATCATCGCTGCGTACGGTGACGTACTCGGCGCCGTAAGGCGCCCAGGCTTGCAAAGCCCCCAAATAAGTCGGAGATTCGGTCAGGATACAATCGCCGCGGTTGATAAATATCTTTCCGATCAGATCCAATGCCTGCTGCGAACCGGAGGTAATCAAGATATTGTCCGCGGTGACGGGAATACCATTGCGGGAAGTCCGCTCGGCGAGCAGCTCGCGCAGGGGCTGGTATCCCTCCGTAGCACCGTATTGCAGTGCTACTGAACCGTGTTCTTTCAGTACTTTCGTACATGCTTCATTGATTTTCTCCACAGGAAAGACCTCTGGAGCTGGGAGACCGCCGGCAAATGAGATGACTTCAGGGTCCTCGGTTAGTTTCAAGAGCTCACGAATGGCCGATGCCTTCATGCGCTGAGTCCGCTGAGCGTAGCGATGGTCCCAAAGAGTATGCATTTATTCAATCTCCTTTGTCGTGCCCGGCTGTTCGTTTTCAGCCAGGCATGGCTATCATTGTACCTGTCTTTATATTTTTAATGGATGACCTGAATGGGTAATCTGTTGGCTGCAATGAGAAAATTAACCCGGGTAAAAAAAACCAGGTGCGCGGGCTGCGGAGCCTGAGCACCTGGTTTGTGCAGACTATTTGGGGAAGCGGGTAAGTAATATCGCCTGGCCCGGTAGGGTGACCCGGTCACCCGTGGATAATTCGGCTGGGGGTTTGCCCAGCGCCTGGGGAGCGCCCTGATAGATGAAGAGTTGAGCGCCTTCCTCACTGGCTTTCAATTCCAGGTAGGCCTGGCCGGTCAGCAGCCCTTCGCTGTCCATTGCGCAACTGGTGACCACACCGATGGTGCGGCCCTTGCGATCCAGGACGGGGTCGCCGTGGTGAGCCATGCGTGTGCCTTTTTCACTGAAGCGGAAGCGGGCAACCATGCTCTTGCGGACTTTCTCGGATTCAAGGAAGGCTTTGCGCCCGACGAACCAGGGTTTGTAGGTTTTGATGTAGCTGCCAAAGCCGGCGTCCGCCACACCCAGGCCGAGGTCGCCGCCCATTTCGTGACCGTACAAGGGCAGGCCCGCCTCGGTGCGCAGTGAATCGCGTGCGCCCAGGCCGCAGGGTTTCAACCCCAGCGGTGCGCCTTTTTCCATCAACGCGGCCCACATTTCAGGTGCACGGTCCGGGTGGACGAACAGCTCGAAGGCCATCTTCTCGCCGGTGTAGCCGGTGCGCGAAACGACCAGGTCGAACCCGCCCACCACAGCTTCGCACAGTTCGGTGCGTTTGAGCGCCATGATGCGCGCTCGGGTGGGAGCATCGACGCCCAGGGAGAGCAGGATTTCGCGTGATTTTGGCCCTTGCAGGGCAATATCCACGCGCATGTCTTTGCCTTCTTTGGGGTCACGCAAATTGCGCAGGATCACATTGCGCCCAAAAGCGCGGGCCGAGGGGCGTTCTCGGTCGATAAGCACGCGCCCTTCACGGACAGCATTCATCCAGGCCCAATCTTTGTCGTCGTTGGAAGCATTGACCACCACCAGGTACTTGTCCGCCGAACGGCGGTAGACCAGCAGGTCATCGATCACTTTGGCGTCTGGGTCGAGCAAGTGGGTGTAGCAGGATTGGCCGATTTCGAGGCCGCCAATGTCGTTGGCGCAGACGCAGTCCAGGAATACCGGTGCATCGATCCCTTCGGCCTGGTAAACGCCCATGTGCGAAACGTCGAATAATCCGGCGGCCTGGCGGGTGGCCATGTGTTCTTCGCTGACCGAGGTATACCAGACCGGCATTTCCCAACCGGCAAACGGAATAACCTTGGCTCCGGACTGCTTGTGAATGTCGTACAGGGAGGTCCGGCGTAAAGTTTCAGGTTCTTTTTCGTCCCAACTGAATTCGGGCAGCAGCGAGTTGGTCTGGTTTGTGGCCGTGCTGCCGATGTAATAGGGCTTGTTGGCCGGCGCCAGGGTCGAATCGGACTGGATGGCTTTGACACTCACGGCTTCTTGAATGGTAATTGGTCCGGGCAGGCGGCGTAAGGGATCGGCGTCGAAAGCGATGTAACCATCCGAGAGATCGCGCAGCCAGGTGATCGCCAGGCCGGCTTTGGCTGAAGCCAGGTGGAAGCGGAAATGTTCAGGTGCGACGCATTCCAGGACACCTTGTACTTCTTCTCCCGCCGTGGCCACGGTGGTAGGCTGGGATTGGCCGGGTAACAGGGCTTCGGCGTCACTGCTGAAGGCGTAATTAACGAAGGTGCGCACATTCTTGCCGCGGAGGTCGTAAGCAGCCCGATCGGCGCTGTTGGCCGGCCGGTCATCGATGAAGAAGTGGTGCGGGTAACCGTGTTTGCCAGTCTCCAGGTCGCTGCCGGCTTTTTCGGCCAGGCGACGAACCCGAATTTTGGCGTCTTCCAAAACAGCGAAATTGACTTTGGCGCGGGCGCTTTCGCCTTTGTGGGTTTCCAGCGAATAGGGGGTCATGGACTGCAGCAAGTCGGCCATGATGTTGGCCAGCTCGACCATGTCGTCCTCTTTTAGCCCCCGCTGGGTAACCCAGGGTGTGCCAAAGCGGATACCGGAGGCATACAGGGCAGTCTTGTCACCGGGGATGGTGTTGCGATTAAGCACGATGCCGGCGATATCCAGCACCCGGGCAGCGATATCCCCAGAAAGGGTTGTTCCATCCGGCCCAACGATCGTTTTACAGTCCAGGTTGCCCATATGGGTGTTGGTGCCGCCATAGGAGATATGCATCCCACGGGCGGTCAGTTGGCCGCAAAGGGCAGCCGCATTCTTGACGATCTGGCTTTGCAGGCTGCGGAACGTCTCTGTGCCGGCGATCTTCATCGTGGTGGCCAGGGCGGCAATTGCATGCAGATGAGGCCCACCCTGTTCGCCGGGGAAGACGGCCTTATCGAGTTTCCGGGCGATAGCGGCATCCGTGGTCAAGGCAACCGCACCGCGCGGCCCTAAAAGGGTCTTGTGGGTGGTAAACGTGATCACCTGGGCATAACCGACCGGGCTGGGGACGACTCCGCCCGCGATCAACCCGGCGATGTGGGAAATATCCGCCAGGAGAACCGCGCCGACTTTATCGGCGATGGCGCGGAAACGCGCCCAATCTGGCACCCAGGGGTAGGAGGAATAGCCGGCGATGATCATCTTGGGCTTATGCTCTAAAGCCAGAGCCTCGACCGCATCGTAATCGATTTGCTCGGTTTTGGGATCGACGTTGTAATGGACGATGTTATACAATTTGCCCGAGCGGTTGACCGAAGAGCCGTGGGTCAGATGGCCGCCGTGGAGCAAATTCATGCCCAATACCGTGTCGCCGGGGTTGACCAGGGCCTGATAAACCGCGTTATTGGCCGGTGCACCGGAAAGAGGTTGTACGTTGACGAAAATCTTGTCAGGAGAATACTTTTCGGTAGCAAAAACCTCGGCGCAACGCCGGCGTGCCAGGGTTTCGATGACGTCCGCATATTCGACACCTTTGTAATAACGGGGGTCCGAATAGCGCCGGTAGTAGGGCAGCCTGGAGGCGTAATCCAGAATTTCTTCCTCTGTCATCCGACGAGAATCCTCGTCCGGATACCCCTCTGCATAGATGTTCTGGAACACCGACCCGAGCGCCTCTCGGACAGCTCCGGGGGCAGTGCTCTCACTGGGAATGAGGATCAATTTCCGGGACTGGCGTTCGGCTTCGAGCTGGATCAATTCGAATACATCCGGATCGACGTCTGCCAGCTTGCCGCGAGTGAGGAAATCAGCCATTAATGCTCTCCTTTTATTCGATTTTTGACAACATTAAAATTAAATTGGACGAAATTGGATATTTTTGCCACACCATACCAAGTTTATTTTATAATCCCGGCATGCGCGGGTCAAGGTATTTTATCCCCTCAGGCAGGGATAGTTGTAACTTGTAATTTGGCGGAATTGTCTAACAACTGTTTCAGCCAATCCAACATGACCTGGAATACCTGGTCTTTATACGGTTCGTTGTGCAACTCGTGATATCCACCCGGCCATTCTTTGTAAACCTGGTTGCCGGTAAGGCGGCTGGCGAATTCGCGGGTGGCGGCCGGACTGACCAGTTTATCTGCCTCGCCCTGCATCAACAAAAGCGGCAAGGAAAATTCGCCTGCATGCTGGAGAATCCAATCCCCATTGGCGATTAATTCATACCCCAGGCGGAAAGAGATATCGGGGTGATTGAGCGGGTCTTTTTGATAAGCCGCTACCACGTTTTTATCGTGCGATAGCCCTTCCAAAACCAGCCCGTTGTTGATGGTCATGGTTGGTACGATGGCGGAGAGCACTTTAGCGACTTTTTGCAAGGCTTTGGATGTGTTCGCCGGAGCGATGGCCGGCCCGGTAGAGATTACACCGGCGATTGCGGGCCGGCGCAGCAGGGCATAATATAAAACCAGGCTACCGCCCAACGAATGGCCGTACAACACCTGTGGTTTTCCGGGATAGCGAGTTTCGGCTTCAGCCAGCAGGTGATCGATTTCCTGCATGAAATCTTCGTAGGAATCGACATGGCCACGTTTTCCGCCGGAAAGACCGTGGCCTGGATGATCGGCGCCTAGGACCGCATAACCATTGCTACAAAACATATCGGCGACATGTTGGTAACGCCCAATGTGTTCACCCAGCCCGTGGATAAGCACGATCACAGCCCGGACAGTCCCCTCGGGCTGCCATTCTCGCCCGGCGATTTGGATATTCTTCCCCGATTGCCAGCTAAAATCGTTTTGAACCATATTCACTCCCCAGGATTCCTGGTACAGATCGTTGTAAAACCTGCGTGGTTGATCCTTTTCTCCAAGGATATGGCGAAAGAAGGCGGCGATAGGTTTTTAAGGCTCGAGATATGGAATTCTCGGGTTTGATGTCTCTACAGGCAATGAACCCAGGCGAGTATCTCATATTCGCGGTTCTCACCATACATTGAGTCTAAATCAAGCGCTAATTTTGAGCAAGGCTAAATGGTAAAATCAGATAGGTTGTAATATATATAGGAACTGAAAACGTCGAATCCCGTATATAATGCAGCGTTCTCCTGAGAGGGGTTGGTTTTCAGGAGGAAAATTTGGGATCGAGGAATGAAATCAGGTATGAATACCACAGAGGTGAACACAAATCCACCTGCCGGGGGTGCCGAAAAAAATACCGGGAATTGCTTACATACCGGGATCTTTGTCGTCGCAACGATTTTGACCCTCGGCATCAGCCTTGGTTTTCTGATCATCGAATGGAACCTGGAACAACTTCTGTTCGATGGCGAATTGGGTTTACCGGATGTAAGGCCGCAGGTCGCAGCCGGGTTTGGACTGGCCAACTTTATTCTTTTGGCTTTGCTGGCCGTTTTGTTACGCAATTCATCCCAGCGGAAAATCTACATGGCCTGGATGTTGGCAGCATTGCCGGGTTTGTTTTCCTTACCCGCCCGCTTCCTGTCACTTTCAGATGCCCAGGGTGCGCTGGCGATTATCCTGGCCAGCCTGTTGATCTACATCATTCTCCTGGCTCTACTCAATCGCAACCGCAAGGATGAACGTCGCGAGGCCGTTCCAGGCAAAAAACCTGGCCTGCTGCTTGCTTCCGGCCTGGGAGCGTTGGTGATGCTGCCCTGGGTCATTTGGGGGGCTTTGGGATCCCCGCTGGATATCGTTCTGGACCTAATCACCGGGCTGGTATTTGGTTTCGCGGCAGCCATGACGGCCGGAATGATCTTTGACGGTCTCGGCCAATCCGCGGATAGTCAGGGAAAAGCAGTCGCCGGCAACCGCCAAAAAGTCATCCCTGTGCTGGTGGCATTTTTGATCCTTTCGGCCGGGATAACCCCGGTGGGATTACAGCCTTTCTTGCCCCCGATGGTCGTTCTCTCGACGATGCTGGTGGTTGGCTTGAGCAGTTGGCAACAAGGAAACGGTTTCAGCCGCGGGTCGCTGGGGTTGCTGATCGGGCTGGTGGCTGCGACGACGTTGTTGTGGGTGGATGGGGACGAGCTAATGCTGGTCATCAATTCGGACCCAGGTGAGCTATTCGGTTACGCTTTCAAAATGCTCACCCTATCGCTGGTCGTCTTGATCGTGCTGGGTATTTTGGCCATGCTGCTGCAAAAGCAGGCCAGTTCCTGGAACCTGGCGGGAGCCGGCCCGGTGGCCGGTAGCCTGGCAGTGTGGGTGGTTTTGTTTGGGCTGTATTTTGTCGCCGGGCAGCCCGGATTTTATGGTGAGAAACTGTTCGTCATATTGAAAGACCAGGCCGACTTAAGCGCGCTGCAAAACGTGACAGATGCAGCCGAGCGCCGCACTGAGGTGTACCAGGCCCTGGTCTCGAACGCCCAAAATACCCAGGCGGATTTGTTGAAAGCCCTGGGTAACCTGCACATCCAAACCACTCCTTTTTACCTGGAGAATGCGATCGAGGTCAATGGCGGGCCGCTGGTCCGGCTGTGGTTGACGCAGCAGCCTGAGGTGGCCGAGATATTGAACAGCCCGCATTTACGACCGGTAAAAAACCCGCTGCCGGTAGCCAGCGGGTCGCTGGGAAAACCAACTCAAACCCAATGGAACCTGACTCTCATCCATGCCGACCAGGTCTGGCAGCAGTTGAACGACCGCGGCAGCGGGATTATCGTTGGCCAATCCGATTCCGGTGTGGACGGCAATCACCCCGAGCTGGCGGATGGTTACCTGGGAGCAGATGGTCAGAACGATTACCATTGGTTGGATCCCTGGTTTGGGACGACCTCACCGACGGATTGGAACGGGCATGGCACCCATACCCTGGGAACGATCCTGGGGAACACGGTGGGTGTCGCGCCGGATGCGGAATGGATCGGCTGTGTCAATTTGGCGCGCAACCTGGGTGACCCGGCCTATTACCTGACATGCATGCAGTTTATGCTGGCGCCCTACCCGCAGGGTGGGAATGCTTTGACCGATGGAGACCCCTCCAGGGGAGCCAATGTGCTGAATAATTCCTGGGGTTGTCCGCCGGTGGAGGGCTGCACGCCGGATACGTTCGTGCCGGCGTTGCAAGCGCTCAAAGCGGCCGGCGTCTTTGTGGTCGCCTCGGCCGGAAACTCGGGTTACGGCGGCTGTGACACGGTGGACCAGCCTATCGCGCTAAATGCGAATGTGCTCTCGGTTGGTGCCGTAGATGCAGCCGGAAACCTGGCGGGCTTCAGCAGTGTTGGCCCGGTGACGGTGGATGGCAGCAACCGGGTCAAACCGGAAATTCTGGCCCCGGGAGCCAATGTCGAATCATCCTATCCTGACGATACCTACGAGGCAGCATCGGGTACGTCGATGTCTGGCCCACACCTGGTAGGTGTGGTAGCATTGATGTGGTCGGCAAACCCGGCGCTGATCGGGCAGGTCGATGCGACGACCAGGATCATCGAGGAGACCGCCCAATCCTATTCGGGCCCGCTCCCCGATTGTGTTGTCAAGGGCAACCCGCCCGAAAACGGGGTGGGTTATGGGATTGTGGATGCTTATGCGGCCGTCCAGGCTGCCCTGAACTATAAATAACCTCAGTTCGGGATAAGGGTTGTTGAGTGTCTATTTACTTCGAATGTGGCATCCGCCAAATTAATCGGTAGAATTTTGTATCTTCCTGGTTCGATTGGTGTTATTACTCACGAACACAGATAAGGCAGGGATGTCATTTTGGATGAACTGACCGACGACGAAGCCATCATCCAGGCTTCCCAAGGCGACAACGACGCATTCAGTGTACTTTACCAGCGATACGTCCGGCGAATTTATAACTATATTTATTATCGTACGGGTAGCGTTCACGATGCCGAGGATTTGACAGAGCGGGTCTTTTTTCGCGCCCTGAATCACATCCAAACTTACAACAATCGGGGGCTTCCATTCTCGGCCTGGTTATACCGCATCGCGCATAACCTGGTGGCAAACTGGCATCGCGATAACAAACGCAAAAAAGAAGTTCCCCTGGAGGATCATGTGTTTTCCCTGCGCCAGGGGGACCATCCCGAGTCACGCCTGGTAAAGGGACAGGAGATCGAAGGATTATTGGTCGCAATCCAGAAATTGCCAACCGACCGGCAGAACTTATTGATCCTCAAGTTTGTCGAGCGGCTTTCGAATGAGGAAATCGCTCAGATTATGGGAAGAAGCGAGGGTGCTATTAAGAGTCTGTATCATCGCACATTGACCACCCTGCGCGATGAGTTAGGAATAATTGTCGAAGAGGAATGAAACGAAGGAAAAGGAAAAATGGCCATTAACACTAAAGTATTCAATGGGTTAGAAAACAATTTGTACCAAACATTGCTGCCCATCGACCCAGACCCGGATTTTATTCACGGGCTGGGGTCTCGTCTTTCCAAACGGCCTTCGGTTTCAGTCGAACGACCCATCAACCAAATGTTGGGGGTAATTACGATTGGCGCTGGCCTGGTAACCGGTGCGTTTTTGATTTGGGGGCTGCGAAAGGTTTATACCTTAATCAGGGCGTGATCGACCCGATCAGCTTACCCCTAGCTTTTCTTTTAATTCAGCCGAAGTAGGCTCGACCAGCATGGACCCATCGGTGAAAATAATGGTGGGTACGCTGCGGTTGCCATTATTGACTTTTTCTACGAAGCGCCGGCCATCCATGTCTTCATCGATGTCGATGAAGGTAAAGGGGATATTATACTGGTCGAGAATTCGGCGGGCCTTTTTGAAGTCGTAACACCAGGTGGTTCCATACATGATTATCTGAGATGGGTTCTCGCTCATTTATCCTCCTGCAATTATCGCTTCAAGATCTGCAACCAACGCATTGGTTTCAACTTCAAGATCGATTTCTTCCGGTAAATTATGTTGGACGTCAACCTGTAACAATAAACGGTCGATGTGCTGGCGGGTTGATTCGGGAATGGAATCGAGCTCGTTGAGCAATTTCAACACCGAGATTGCGCTGGGATCTTCATAATGAATCCCGAGGATGGTACAGTATGCCCTGGCCGCAATTCCAGCGGCGCGGCGGGCACAGACACGGGCTTTGCCTTCGTTCCCTGAAAGCCGGGCGGCTTTCAGGTTGGCTAATTCTGTGCTCAGTTTTTCCCATGTCAAGTAGTCGAACATGCCTTAATTCTATCAGCGTTTCATGCGGATCAGTTTGAGATATTTTACCTCTTTTATTGTTTATCGCATGCATCGCATGCGATAAACAATAAAAATATTCCTGAATTCAGGCTGAACAGTTGCTTTTGAATTAAATAATCGAGCCATCCCGTTTTGCGGGATGGCTCATTCCATTCAAATAAGGAGGCCGGCCAGACTAGACCCAGCCCTGGTTCTTGACGAAATCGGTGATCACCGGGATGGTGATGTATTCGCCATGATTAGCCTTGATGGCATAGTAAATCACCAGCGCGAGATGTGCCAGTGGAATCAGGCATCCCAGGAATAAAACAAAGGAAAGGATGAATCCCAAAACGGTATCGGCGATAATCAAAACGACGCCCAATACCAGGGCCTGCATATAGTGGGCTTTGATGAAAGGCCGGCTCTTCTTGTCCTCCATCAGGAGGATGATGATCGGGATGAGGGGGGTTAGTAAATAAGATAGTAAGGCCCACAAGCGATCATCGCTGGTCACTTCAC
Organism: uncultured Chloroflexia bacterium; assembly: GCA_963704755.1. Lineage (GTDB taxonomy): Bacteria > Chloroflexota > Anaerolineae > Anaerolineales > Anaerolineaceae > Bellilinea. Next base: position 631,998 of record OY969938.1, on the reverse strand, counting down.
TGGATGGCTGAGCTGAGCTCATATCTGACATATTTCCTCCTGTAATGGACTGGCAATCTGGTTAATCCTATGAAATAAAGATAAAAACATTTTATAACAAACCTTATCCAAATACTACATATAAAATTCTATAATTTTATGGTAATGTTTCATTTGTTGGAGAAAAACCGCCGGCGGGCAGGTTTGAAAAGGTTGTGGCATCGGCTCTGGCTGCTTCGCTTGAAGCTCTGCCATTCACAAAGATTTAATATCTTGTGCTAAAATTGCCCGGTGGATAGCGAACAAATTGTTTTTATGGGCTCGCCTGAATTTGCCGTAAAGGTACTGGATAAGCTGATCCAGGGCTTTAACGTGGTTGGCGTGGTTACCCAGCCGGACCGGCCGGCCGGACGGGGAAAGGTCCTGACCCCTCCGCCGGTGAAAGTGCTGGCCGAGCAGAAGAAGGTGCCGGTCATCCAGCCGGAGCGGCTGCGCCGGCCGGAAGCCTTCGAGCAGTTGCAGGCCTTCGCGCCTGATCTCATTGTAGTGGCGGCTTACGGCCAAATTCTACGCCCGAACGTTCTGGAACTGGCGCAATACGGCTGCATCAACGTGCACGCCTCGCTTTTGCCGCGCTGGCGAGGAGCTGCCCCAATCCAGGCAGCCATTCTGGCCGGCGATGAGTTCAGCGGGGTATCGATTATGAAGCTGGACCCGGGTGTAGATACCGGCCCGGTGCTGGCAAAGCGCGAAGTACGGATTCTCCCCGAGGATGATTCATCCTCCTTGGGACAGCGCCTGGCGGAAGTGGGTGCGGATCTGCTGATCGAAACCTTACCGGGCTACCTGAATGGGTCGATTGTACCTCAACCTCAGCCAGAAGAAGGCGCGGCCTACGCAGCGATGCTCAAGAAAGAGGATGGCGAGCTGGATTTCGACCGGCCGGCCGTCGAATTGGAACGCAAGATCCGGGCTTTTTCACCCTGGCCGGGATCATTCATTTACTGGCATGGACAGATTTTGAAAGTCAACCGGGCCAGGATTGCTCCAGCAAACTCGCTGGCGGCAGGCCAAAAAGGCCTGGTCGCGGGTTTGCCGGCTATTGGTACGACCGATGGCAGCCTGGTTCTCGAGGAAGTTCAACCCGCCGGGAAAAAAGCCATGCCGGGCGTGGCCTTTATCCGCGGGGCAAGAAATTGGGCGGACTGAAGAAATCTATACACTGGACAGGCTTACAAATACTTTATGAAATTCATTATCTTTGGCCTGGGTGCTATTGGCACCTATCTGGGGGTCAGCCTGGTGCGCGCCGGCCAGGAGGTTGTGTTTATCGAGCGACCGGAAAGCGGGCTTGACTTTAATCAGATCCAGTTGACCTTAGAAATTAATGGCAACGAATATACGGTTGGCCATCCCAGGGTCGTCGCGACGCTGGATGAGGCCTTGGGTACGGATAACGCGCCGGCATTTGCGATCGTGGCGGTCAAATCCTTCGATACACCGGCGTTGGCTGAATCGTTATCTGCCTGTAAAGAGCAACTGGAAGGTGTGATCAGCTTTCAAAACGGGGTAGAAAATGAGCCGGTCCTGGCCGCCGCAGTCGGAGCCGATAAGGTGATCTCCGGGACGTTGACCAGCGCAGTCGGCCGTTTTGGTTTGGGCCACGTCGCACTCGAACGTTTGCGCGGCATTGGCCTTTCCGGCAATCATCCTGCTGTGCCCCAACTGATCCAGATCCTGGATAAAGCCGGGCTGCGTCCGGTCTATTTTCGGGACTCGCTCTCGATGAAATGGTCTAAAATGCTGACCAACCTGCTGGTGAACGCCACTTCAGCGATTCTGGATATGAGCCCGCAGGAAATTATGAATGATCCGCGAGCCTATGCCCTGGAAGTCCGCCAGATCCGCGAGACATTGGCGATCATGCGGGCAAATGGTTTTCAAGTCGTAGACGTGCCGGAAACGCCGGTCAAGGCGCTGTCCTTTGTCATTCGCTGGTTTCCACCGGTGTTGAGCCGGCTCCTGCTGAAAAATGGCATCATCAAAGGCCGCGGGGGGAAGATGCCTTCTTTTCATATCGACTTGAGCCAGGGCCGCAGGCAACTGGAAGTCGATTACCTGAACGGGGCGGTAGTTAGAGAAGCCGAGCGGGTGCATCTGTCTGCGCCGGTTAACCGCATGCTGGATGAGACCCTGACCAAAATCGCTGCCGGAGATTATGCCTGGGATGATTTCAAGCACAATCCCGAGCGGTTGGTTCAAAATTTATAGGGCGGCAATTCAGGAAGGTACATTATGGCTGTTCCAAACTGGGTTTATGAATCCGTTTTCTACCAGATATTCCCGGACCGCTTCGCAAATGGCGACCCGGGCAACGACCCGACCAATGTGGTACCCTGGGGCACCAGGCCAGACGTCACCCATTTCATGGGCGGCGACCTGGAAGGAATCCGCCAAAAGCTGGATTACCTGAGCGACCTGGGCATCAACGCGCTTTATTTAAACCCGATCTTCATTTCTCCCTCTACCCATCGCTACAACATCACCGATTATTTCCAGATCGATCCCAAATTGGGCAATCTGGAAGACTTCAAACACCTGCTCAAAGAAGCCCATGGGCGAGGGATGCGCGTCATTTTGGACGGCGTGTTCAACCATTGCGGCCGGGGCTTCTTCGCGTTCAACGACATTCTCGAAAATGGCAAAGACTCTCCTTACCTGGATTGGTATTATGTCCATAAGCTGCCGTTGAATGCCTATTCGTACGGACCGGCTCGCAACTACGAGGCCTGGTGGAACTTCAAGCCGATGCCGAAGTTCAATACCAATACCGCCGGGGTGCGCAAATACCTGCTGGACGTCTCGCGATACTGGATCGAGCTGGGCGCAGATGGCTGGCGCCTGGATGTCCCTAACGAGATCAACGACGATTCGTTTTGGGCGGAATTCCGCCAGGTGGTGTACAAGGCCAACCCGGAAGCTTATACGATCGGCGAAATTTGGAACGTGGATCCGCGCTGGGTGAGTGAGGGTCATTTCGATGGCTTGATGCACTACCCGCAGCGAGGGGCCATCCTGGACCTGCTCGGCGGTGACCCGGATGCCGACTTTCCTGAATTTGCCCGGCGGATCGATTATTTCGCCGAGGTCTATCCGCAGGATAACCTGTTCGCTATGTACAATTTGCTTGGATCACACGATACCGAGCGGATCAAGACCCTGCAAGGCGGAAATGTCGCCAGGACTTCCCTGGCTTTTGCACTGCAATTCGCCTTACCGGGCATCCCGGCCATTTATTATGGGGATGAAGTCGGTATGGAGGGTGGTAAAGACCCGGACTGCCGGGGTGCCTTCCCCTGGGAAGAAAGCCGGTGGGACAGTGCTTTTCGCGAAAAGGTCAAAAAGCTGGTCGCCCTACGCAAGGAACTCAAATCTTTCCAGGTCGGCCAGTGCAACTTTCTCAACAACGGCGACAACCGCACTCACCTGGCCTTCCTGCGCCAGGCGGAAGGAGAACGGGTGCTGGTAGTGGCCAACCCGGGTGAGGCCGATACTGAGATAAGCCTGCCCCTGGATGGGTTGGGGTTGGCAGATGGCTGGAAGGGTACCGACCTTCTCGATGGACAGACCGCTGCCCAGGTGCAGGACGGGCATTTGACCACCCGGCTGGCGGGTTGGGGCAGTGCCTATTTTCGCCTTTAAATCAAGGCAACTCTCAGCCGCCACGGGGGAACGGGGTGTTTTTTCTTGTATTGGCATGCGAAGCATGCCAATACAAGAAAAAACACCCCATCTTCTAACCCTGCCTGAGAAGCTGCAAATCAAGTATATTGATTTGGTTTATTCCAGGCCTTCGAGCAAGCGGGTCAACCGGAATTCGGATTCATCGGCTGCATCCTGGATCTCCTGGGCGATTCCGTAGCTGCCCAGTAATACTTCCAGGAACTGCACGCTGGTCCAGTTTTCGCCGGCGGCAGCGTGCAGAACGGCTGCCACGGTCATCCACCAGGCAAAATCCTGCATCCTTTCCGCGTTGAACCAGAGCACGTCCTGGAAACGGTTGATACCCAGGTAGCGTTGGATGTCCGGGTCCGAAATCCAGGCTTCCAATATGGCGCGGGTAGTATGGGTGGCAAATTTCTCGTACCAGGTTTCCTGGCTGACCAGTAACCGCAGCAGCAGGCTGCCGTTTTCACCCCGTTCGGGATCGATGCCCAAATCACCGGCCAGTTCGTTCAGCTTGCGGGCAATGTGCCATTCTTCGAGCCAGGAAAGTGTTTGTTCGCTGGCCCGCTCTTTTCCGGCCAAATTACCGAGTTGGTGCAGGAATCCGGCGGCCAGGAGGACGGTCCAGCGGTCCGGCCGGTCGACCAGACCTTGCTGCAGGTAAGCCACGGCCTGGGGATAGAAGCCTTTAGCGGGTACCGGCAGGTGTTCCTGCGGGTAAGGAAGGGCCAGCAGCAAATCGAGCAGGTGGCTCAGACCAGTGATAATTTGTTCGCGGTTTTCACCGGAGCCGGTAGCTCCCTGGATGCCATCCAGGACGGCGCTCATTTTGGTTTTCGCTTCGTCGAGCAAACGCTCCGGCAAGGTTGGCCGGTTTTCGCTCAGGCGCGAGTTCGAGCAGGTAGCGGAAATAACCTGGATTCAGGATTTCCTGGATGGGGCGCATGACCGGCCCGAGCAGCAATTCCTGCAGCGCTTCTTGAATGTTGGGCACGCCCCGGCCGGCCAGGTAATTGTAGAGCGTCTGGTAGGAGTTGAGATCGTCGTCCCAAACCTCACGGAAATCGAGCAAGACGGCGCAACGATACGCATCCAGGTGGAAGAATAACCCTTTTTCGGCAATCTCCCGGCTGGGGTGGATGAATTCCAGGTTGGAAATGTGGTCTCGAAACAGGATGTATTTATTGTCCGCCGGGCTGATGGCCAGGCCTTCGGCCAGGGAACGTTGAACCAGGCGCCCCTGTTCCCCCGGTTGGTAGGACTTTTGGGCGGCCGACCAGCGGATCCAGCCTTCGGTCGAGGCGAATTTGTTGTGGTAGAGGACCAGACTGCGCTGGTCACCCTGGACGTTGGAATAGGCGATGACGTCTTCGTTGACCCAGCCTTCCGAGGTGAAGAAATCGTACAGGTGAAAATTTTCGACGCCGGCAAACAGGGAGCGGCGATGTAATAAGGGGAATATTTCGCGTTCGTGCCGTTCGACCAGGTAGGGGTCGGGTGTCTCGTCGCGATAGGCGCGGCGGTATTCCATGCCATATTTTTCGGTGTAGCCCTCCACCTGGCCGTGTCCGAACATGGGCAAGCCCGGCAGGGTAGCCATGACCACACATACCCCAAAATATTTATCGCCGTTGCCAAATTGGTCGATAGCCGTGCGTTCGTCCGGGTTGTTCATGAAATTCACGTAGCGCTTGAGGATCTCCGGCTCGAATTCAATGGTGTTTTTGATCAGCTTGCGGTAATTGGCATTTTCCTCATTGCGCAGCATGTTCATAAAAGCGCTGTTATATACCCGGTGCATACCCAGGGTGCGCACAAAATAGCCTTCCATCAGCCAGAAAGCCTCGGCCAGCAAGAGCGTATCGGGAGCTTCACGCGCGACCCGCTCCACGACCTCACGCCAGAATTCTTCCGGAAACGCCTGGTCGAAGTCCTCTTTGGTCAGGCCATGCTCGGCGCGGGAGGGAATTGCGCCGCCGCTGCCGGGTTCGGGATACCACAGGCGTTGGTAATGGCGCTTGGCCAGGGTCATGGCGGCGTCGAAACGGATGATGGGGAAGCGGCGAGCCACGTCCAGGATGACCTGGATGACGCTCTCGCGGACCTCGGGGTTGAGATAGTTGAGTTGAGCGGTGTCGTTCCAGGGCATGCTGGTGCCATCGTTCCCATGGTAAATGTACTGTTCGTGACCGCTGGAACGGTCCACCCGTTTGAATACAACGGCAGCATCGCTGCGATTGTAGTAATGATCCTCGATGAAAATGCCGGCCCGGCCGTCGTTGGCCAGGTCCGGCCCATTGAACGAATAGGACGGGAAGGGGCTGTAATCCAGCGAGACGAACCAGTCCGGGTGCTCTACCACCCAATTCGAATCGATGCCCATGTGGTTGGGAACCATATCGCTCGCCAACCGAATTCCACGCTGCCAGGCGCGGTCGTGCAAGTCCTGGTAGGCGCTTTCCCCGCCCAGGTCCTGGGCAATCTGGTAGCCGGCCAGTGAATAGGCCGAGGAGATCGCCTCTGGGTTGCCACATAACTGTTTGATGCGGGCGGAGGCCTGGCTGCGTTCCCATAAGCCGATCAGCCACAGGCCGGAAAATCCCCAACGGGCCAGTTGGTCCAGCTCCTGGTCTGGAATCTGGTCCAGATGATTAATGGGGCGCTGGTATTTTTTGCTGAGCTGGTCCAACCAGACGTAGGAGTTCTTGGCGATCAGCACCAGGCGAGGCATCCATTCGCGGTCGGGGCTGAAATTCTCTTCCTCGATGCCATAGCCATAACGGCTGCGGTCGAACGTGGGGATGACCGTCGGCCCTGGTCCCAGGAACGGCATGCGTTCTTCCTCTTTGATCAAATCCAGGCTGCTGAGCAGCCGGTAAAGATAGCGCCCGATCAACCCGGACCAATGCTGGCGAATATATTCTAACTGGTCGGTCAATGAGTTTGGATGGGCCAGGGCCGGTGCGCGTAACATGTCGATCAGGTTCTGCAAATCGGGGCCAAAGGGCGGTTGGGTCTGGAAGAATTCGTGGGTGGCTTGCAGAATCGGGCTGTAGGCCGTCTCTTTGTCCAGGATTTCGTCGTTGAATAACTCCTGAAAAGGCCTGACCGCCGGGTTCTGGTTGGTGACCCACAGCAGGATCATTTCTTCCAGGGCAGTTTCGCGATTGGAACGCCCGTCGGATGAGCCTTGCAGGTAGGTTATTTCATCGATTTCATTTTGATAAACCGGCTGCGGGGGAAATTCACGGGTAAAGGCCAGCAGGGCTTTATCCACTGAGGTATTACTAACCTGATCCTCGACCCAGTCCAAATCCATCTGCATGGCAAGTGAATTTTTTTGTTGGAGATATTGGAAGATCACCAGGTGCAGGATTTCGTCGATCAGCCCCAGTGCGTTGATCTGTCCGGCTTTGACAGATTGCTCGGGAAACTGAACCAGGTCGCGCTTCTGATTCATCTTTTGGGCAAACTGGCGGGCGGCCTGGAAGTTGGCCAGGATGGCATTGCCGTTGAATGAAAAAATGGATTGGTCGAAGTTATATGAAGCCCTGGCCTGGCGAGAAATGTGGAATTCCATCAAAACGGCTCCTGGGTAAAAGTATGGTCGATTGGTGCGGTAAATTTGTCTTATAAATTGCCTGCAAGTTTATTATACATTTTTGCCGGCCCTGCCTGGAGAAAAATACGCGCCAATCCTGATTTTGGTAGGGTACAGATTACCCGAAAACAAAGTGTACGCCAGGGCAAAGCCCTGGCGTACACTTTGTTTTCGGGATGCTTACCGTTTTTATTCGAGTGAATTAAGATACCAGTTCTGGCAAGACCAGGTAATTCCCTGTTTCGCCAGCCTGGGTGACATCGGCGGTGAGTTTTTGATCCTTGCACAGGCTTTCGATGGTGCGCTGAGCATCGATCGGCCGCCAGTTGAACAGCTTGACCAGGTCGCGCTCCGAAGCTGCCCCGAGCGATTCGAAGTAGCGCATGGCCAGGTAGCGGCGGGCGGCGGGCTCACTGATTGGGCGGGCCTGTTCGAGCAGGTCCGGAAAGATCCTGTGGGTCAATTCATACACGAAGGCATATTTCCAGGCGCCGGCTTCAGCCACACGCACCGGCAGGACTTTGAATTCGTTCTGGAGAATGTCCAGGGCTTTGTTGAACCGGCTGGTGCTGTCCGCGCCGGCCAGGTGGGCCGCTTTGCGCAGTGAGACCGAATCGAGCTGGCCTTCTTTGAGCAGGGTTTCATAGACCAGCTTGGCTTCCTGCGGAAAAGTGCCCTGCAGGTACTGTTCCAGGTAATCATTTTCGGGGTCACCGAAATTCGGGGAGAGGGCGTAGAAGTACGGCAGGGCGTCCAGCGAGATCATGGTATTGCGATGGCGCAGGACGCGGGCATAGTACCAGACTTTCTTATCCAATAAATCGTCTTTCCAGCCCCAGGTGATGTGGCCAGGATCGTCGTGTTCGTCTGCGACCGGGCGGTCGCCGGCCACGGCGGTCCATAAACTGGGCAGAGTGATCCCTTTGATCGGCCAAAAGAAGATGAATCCGCGTTGGTTGACGTAGTCGATCGCCTGTTCTTTGGTGCTGACCTGCTGGCCAGGGTTCAACCGGAAGGTACCGCGGCGATATTCTTCCAGTATCTCTTTTTTAAGGACGGCCATAGGCTTCCTTTCTCGGACATTTTTTCTAATTCTACTGCAAGATGGTGAAATTTTGAATGAAGAGGGAAGAAAACCACGGAGGCACGGAGGACCCAGAGGGAAGGAAAAAGAAAACCACGGAGGCACAGAGGACACGGAGGGAAGAAAAAAGAAAACCACGGAGGCACGGAGGACCCAGAGGGAAGAAAAAAGAAAACCACGGAAGCACAGAGGACCCAGAGGGAAGAAAAAAGAAAACCACGGAGAACACAGAGTTCATAGAGAAGAGTATGAGAGGAAGAGAAATTACCGTTTAAATAAACGATGGCCCAAAGTGGATCGGCCCGGTCTCTGCCTTCCTTAAAGTCGGCCGAGGCCGCTCTTAGCCCCTCTCCCGCTTCTGGGAGAGGGGTTGGGGTGAGGGCGATGCACCGTGCCTACGCGACGCCGGCCAGGGCCAGGAAACAACCCATACCCCCACTTCCTTTCGGGTTGCGTAAATGTTGGGTTACGGGCAAGGCCCGGAAAGTTACACGCCCGAAAAACCGCAAATATCAGGATAGAGCCCGTAACCCAACCTACGAGCTCTCCCGCTTCTGGGAGAGGGGTTGGGGTGAGGGCGATGCACCGTGCCTACGCGACGCCGGCCAGGGCCAGGAAACAACCCATACCCCCACTTCCTTTCGGGTTGCGTAAATGTTGGGTTACGGGCAAGGCCCGGAAAGGTATATGCCCGAAAAACCGCAAATATCAGGATAGAGCCCGTAACCCAACCTACGAGCTCTCCCGCTTCTGGGAGAGCTCGTAGGTTGGGGTGAGGGCGATGCACCGTGCCTTCGCAGCGCCGGTCAGAGCCAGGATACAGCCCATACCTCCACTTCCTTTCGGGTGGCGTAAATGTTGGGTTACGGGCAAGACCCGGAAAGGTATATGCCCGAAAAACCGCAAATATCAGGATAGAGCCCGTAACCCAACCTACGAGCTAACGGCTAACAGCCAATCGCTAAAAGCTAAAAGCTAATCCTCCCGGCTGAGGATGTGGGTGATAATGTTCGAGCCGCTGCCGCCGATGTTTTGGGTCATGCCGATACGGGCATTGGCAATCTGGGTCGGGCCACATTCGCCGCGGAGCTGCTGGGCGGCTTCGACGATTTGGTACATACCGGTTGCGCCGACGGGGTGTCCGCGGGCTTTCAACCCCCCTCGGGTGGCAATCGGGATACGCCCGTTTAATAGAATCTCGCCATCCAGGGCCAGGCGAGGCCCCTGGCCGCGTTCGGCGAACCCGCAGGCTTCCAGGGATAAGGCCGCCATGATCGAGAAAGCATCATGCAATTCGAAGAAATCGATATCCACGGAGGTGACATGGGCCTGGTCATAAGCCTGGCGGGCCGATTTTTCGGCGGCGGTTAACCAAAGCGGATCCTGGCGTGAATGGACCGCGATTGCATCGGTAGCCGCGCCGGAGCCAAGCACCTTGATGACCGGATGACCCGGAAATTGGCTCAAATGTTCCACCGGTACCAGAATGACAGCGGCGGCACCATCGCCGATGGGAGAGGCGTCCATCAGATTGATTGGAGGAGTTACCATAGGCGCTTTGAGATAATCTTTTTCGCTGATCTTCGATTGCAAGCGGGCGTTAGGATTATGCGAAGCGTTGGCGTGAGCGTTAATCGAAAAGGGAGCAAAATGCTCGTGTTTCCAGCCGTATTCGTACATGTAGCGGTTCATTACCAGAGCGTTGATGGCTACAAACGAAAGCCCCTGGCTGGATTCCCAATCCGCATCGGCGGCAGTGGCCAGTTCGGCGGTGATCTCGTCCGAGGGCGAATCGGTCATTTTTTCGACCCCAACCACCAGAGCTACGTCCATGAAGCCGGAGGCGATGGCCATTAACCCGGTCCGGAAAGCCGAAGAGCCGGAGCTGCAGGCGGATTCGATGTGCATAGCGTTGGCATAGCGCACGCCAATCCAGTCGGCGACGAAAGCGCCTAATTGCTGTTGGTGGTTGGCCGACCCGGACATCATGTTGCCAACAAAGACCCCGTCCACCCCGTTTACACCGGCATCCTGCATGGCGGCCAGGGCAGCTTCGCCGGCCAGGTCGCGCAAGGATTTGTCCCAATGTTCATCCACGGCTGTTTGGCCAATTCCCAGTATGGCTACTTCGCGCATTTCACTCCTCTTCAATATGTTCCGAGCTAATTATATCGGCCCCGGCTGTCATTTCCTATCAAATTGGCTGGGCTGGCATGATTTATCGAATTCGAGTTGTTTATAGGGCTTCGCCCCGTTAGCAACTCGAATTCCGAGACTCTTTTGGTCCTTTGGGAATTACCGGGATGGGTTGTATCTAAGGGGGTTATTCGTGCGTGAAGCGCACGAATAACCCCCTTAGAAAACTTCCACGGTAGATCCCAGAGACCCACCCTTTTATATGGGTTTGAGTAGTACCAATGGGTGTAGAATTATTTCCATTAATTTAAACAAATTGACGGTTGCGGCAAGGTGGATGGCTGGCAGCCATTTACTAGAAATTCAGAACGAATATTAGAGGTGCCATGCAAGGATCGATTCGCGGACTTCTAGGAATAGTGGTAGTCGGTTTACTGGCAGGTTGCGTCAATTCCACTCCACCAGGCATCACTCCGACCAGCCCAATTGACCATGCGACAGCGACACCGGCGCAAGCGACCGCGACGGTCCTCCCGTCGACTGCGACACCGATCGATGTTGCTTCGATCGATATTAATGTGTGGATCAGCCCGGCTACACCGTTGGACTTGCGCAGCCAGATCAAATTCCCCTCGGATGTGGATTACGTGGATCAACCTGACGACGCAAACTTGACTTTCGGGCCAGTGCAAAACGGGGATGAGCGCATCCAATGGACCTATGCGCTGGTGGTGCCGTTCTCATCGCTGAACGAAACGGCCACCTTTGAAGACTTGCAAGAAACCTGGATCGGCCAATCCCAGGCGCTGGGCGTGATCCTGGTGGCCCCGGAGGATAAGGCTGCCCTGGAAACCATCCTGGGACCGGCCAGCCCGGAACAGGTTCACGAGGTGGATTCGAGTGAGCTGGTCGATACGGCCTGGGCCCAGCGGGACGTGTACGCAATTGTGCCTTTCGATAAGCTGGAAGACCGTTGGAAGGTAGTCTCGTTGAACGACCAATCGCCCATATCCAACCAGTTCGACCCGGACCAATACCCCTTGATCGTCGATTATGGCTGGTCGGGCGATTCGCTGGCGATGATGCGGCTGGAAGATATGTTCAACGAAAAGCAGATGCCGGAGGTCGCCGGGAACCGCGATCCCAATAAATTAACCGTGTTGGTCATGACCGGGGTGACCGCCCTGGTGCGGGCCACGGCCGTCAGGATGGAAGAACATGGGATGACTTACCCCGGTGAGGCCATCCACGATTGGCTGTACGACGCAGATTTGACCCACATCAGTAACGAGATCGCTTTCGATCCGAACTGCCCAGAACCGAAAATTGATCCTTACCCGCTGGAATTTTGCAGTAAGCCGGAGTATATCGACCTGCTGGACTACATCGGCGTCGATATTATCGATATGACCGGTAACCATTTGGCCGATTGGGGACGCAGCGCGCTGGATTACACCTTTGATTTGTATAAAGAGCGCGGCTGGTATTACTACGCCGCCGGCGAAAACATCGAGCAGGCTCGCGATGCGGTGCTGGTCGAGGACCACGGCAACAAGTTTGCCTTTATGGGCTGCAACCCTGCCGGCCCGGAAACCGTTTGGGCCACCGAGACGCTTTCCGGTGTGGCCGACTGCGATTATCCCTGGATCGAGCAGCGGATTAAAGAGCTGACCGCCCAGGGTTACCAGGTGATTTTTACCTTCCAGTATTTTGAAACCTACCGGCATTGGGCCGAGCCGTTCGAGGAACGCGATTTTCGCCGGATCGCCGACGATGGCGCGGTGATCGTCAGCGGCAGCCAGGCGCACCACCCGATGATGATGGAATTCTATGACGATAGTTTTATTCACTACGGGTTGGGTAATCTGTTCTTCGATCAGATGTGGGTGACCACGGTGACCATTCCGCAGGGTACCCGTAAAGAATTTATTGACCGGCATGTGTTTTATAATGGAAAGCATATTTCCACAGAACTTCTGACTGCTTATCTGGAAGATTATTCCCGCCCGCGGCCGATGACGCCCGAAGAGCGGCGTGAATTCTTGATCCCGATTTTCACGGCAGCCGGTTGGGGACCTTATCCCGAAAACTAACCCTGGAGGAATTTCATGAAAATCCACGACGTTACCTTGACCATTACCCCGCAATTACCCACCTGGCCAAACAACCCGGGTGTCGTTTTGGAGCGGGTAAACAAAATTGAAGACGGTGCCAACGCCAACGTTTCGAAGCTCGCGATGGGCGTCCATACCGGCACCCATGTGGATGCACCGGTCCATTTTGTGCCGGGCGCTCCCGGGGTGGAGACGCTCGCGCTGGAAACTTTGATTGGGCCGGTGCGCGTTTTCGAACTGCCCGATGTGAATGTAGTCGATGCAGCCGCGTTGAAGACCCTGGAATGGCCGGCCGGCCTGGAACGGGTGTTGTTCAAGACGCGCAATTCGAGCTACTGGGCAGCGGGTGACCCGCAATTCCATACGGATTTTGTGGGTGTATCGGAAGATGGCGCCAAATTTCTGGTGGAAAAAAAGATCAAGCTGGTCGGCGTCGATTACCTGTCGGTGGCTCCCTGGAAGGCCTCGAAACCGACTCACCAGGCGCTGCTGAATGCTCGCATCATCATTATCGAAGGACTGGATCTTTCACAGGTGAGCGCAGGAGAGTACCAGTTGTTCTGTCTGCCGATCAAACTGGGTGGGTCAGATGGCGCACCGGCGCGGGTGATCCTGGCCGAGAATTAGCATAAATTGCGTATAGCCATATGCTAGGGCTGATTGCCTGGATCGAGCTGGAAAATAACCGGCTTGAGGATAGAGGGGTCGAAATACCGGATGCGGTCCGGCCCCAATTCTTTGATTTTACTTTCCGCCGCGCTAAAATCGCGGCGGAAAGCTGCCAGGTCCACGCCACGGCAGGTATCCGGAAAAGGCGCTAACCAGGGTTTGCTGCGGCGGAACATTTTGATTGCTCCGACGTAATTTCCACGGATAGCGTGATAATAGCCAACGCCAACCTGCAAGATCGCCCGGTACATATCTCGGATAGGCCCTTTTTCATCCCGCCAGGCGGCTTCCAGCGCCTCGTGTGCCTCGAAGAACTGGCCTTTGTTGAACAGGACCAACCCCAGGATGGCCTGCGGGTGCAGGGCTCCCTGGCAGGGATCCTCGCGGAACGAGGCCGGTTTCCCGGCGGGATGGTCAATTGTGGATTCCATTGGTCAGGATTATAGCATGGGGAAAGAAGATTAACCACGGAGGCACAGAGGACACGGAGGAAAGCAGGACATCGGATTGAGTAGAATAATTGTTTAAAGCGATCGGCCCGGTCTCCAGACCGAGGCCGCTCTTCAACACAAGACAAAAAATTAATCCGCTGAGGACAGACGGCATTGAGAGGGAAAGAAAACTGCAAGAATAATGGATGATATTTACAAGAACAAACATAGGTCCGTTTGATTCTTAGTATAAAACCCGGATTAGCTCTGAAGATCGGCCTCGGTCTGGAGACCGGGCCGATCTGCTTTGGGCCATAGTTCTTTTTAACAGCAATTTCTCTTCTTCTCTTCCTCTGTGTCCTCCGTGCCTCCGTGGTTGATTTCTCTTGTAGTTATTTTTTCCTTCGCAACCTCCTTGATGCGTGTTAAGATTATGCGCAAAGACGGATTCGATTGCCAAAATACGAGGCTTTTATGCAGGAAATCGACGATCAAGACATCTTACCTCTTTCATTGGAACACAATTTTTGGACCTGGTCGGCCCAGGGCAAAGTCAATCCGATCCCGGTGACCCGCGCGAAGGGGGTGTATTTCTGGGACGCGACCGGAAAACGCTACCTGGACCTGAACTCGATGGTCATGTGCGTCAACATAGGCCACGGAGACGAGCGGGTGATCGAGGCCATGGTCGAACAGGCGCGAGCTTTGCCATTTGCCGGCCCACAGATGGCCACGCGGCCGAGGGCGGAATTAGGCAAGGTCCTGGCCGAGGTAACACCTAAGGGCCTGGATCGCTTTCTTTATACCCTGGGGGGGGCAGACGCAAACGAGAATGCGATCAAGCTGGCCAGGGGCTACACCGGCCGCTATAAGATCCTGAGCCGCTACCGTTCTTATCATGGGGCGACCTACGGAGCACTGGCCCTGACCGGCGACCCGCGCCGGACGGCCTGGGAGCCGGCCACCATGCCGGGGGTGGTTCATTTTCTCGATCCGTATGGTTACCGTTCTACTTTCCATCGCAATCGAGCGGAGGTCAGCCTGGCCGAATTAGCCAGCGATTACCTGGCTCACCTGGAAGAGATCATCCAGTATGAGCGGCCGGAAACGATTGCCGCCATCCTGATCGAGAGTGTAACCGGCACCAACGGCGTGATCGTCCCGCCGGACGGCTATATGGCAGGCGTGCGCGAGATCTGCGACCGGTATGGTATTTTGATGATCTGTGACGAGGTAATGAGCGGTTTTGGGCGCACCGGCGCCTGGTTCGCGGTCGATCACTGGAATGTGGTCCCGGATATGATCACCATGGCCAAAGGGATCACTTCGGGGTACGCACCGCTTGGCGCGGTGGCGATGAAGCAGGAAATCGCCGATGCCTACCGGGACCGGCCTTACCAGGGCGGGTTGACTTTCAATGGGCACCCGCTATCCCTGGCGGCGGCAATAGCCAATATTCGAGTGATGCAATCCGATCACCTGATCGAAAAGGCCGCGCAGACCGGCCAGGTGATGCAGGAGATGCTGGCCGAACTGGTCGAGCGCCATCCTTCGGTGGGAGAAGTACGTTCGATTGGCTTGTTTGGGGCGATCGAGCTGGTCAGGGACCGCGCCACCCGCGAGCCTATGGCTCCGTTCAACGGCAGCTCGGTGGAAATGGAAGCGCTGAAAAAATATCTGCTCGACAAGGGCGTTTTCCTTTATACCCACTGGAATAATATTTTGCTCCTTCCACCGCTGATCATCACCCCCGAGCAGTTGGCCGAAGGCTTTGCCGTGATCGATAAGGCGCTGGAGCTGACCGACGCCGGCGTCAAGAAATGATTTGCAACTTCCGGCGATTAAGCTGCATCGAATCAGTAGATTTGGATTATCAGGAGTTTTTCCATGGATTTCAATGTAAACAGCTTTTCAACTCAAAACAAGAACAATGGCCATGCAAACCCTGCGGTTGAAAAGGTGATTGTTTTAGGGGCCGGCCCGGCCGGCCTGTCGGCTGCCTTATACGCGGCCCGGGCCGAATTAGCCCCGCTGGTGCTGACCGGCACCGAACTGGGCGGCCAGGCTTCCCTGACCAACGTCATCGAGAACTATCCCGGTTTTCCGGATGGAATTGGCGGTTCCGAGCTGGGAGAAGTCTTCCAAAAGCAAGCCGAAAAATTTGGGGCGCGCTTCGAATATGATGCTGCTACCTCGGTAGATTTCTCGGTGCGGCCTTTCAAAGTGAGCACGTACAGTAAAGAATACCTGGCCGAAACGGTGATCATCGCTACCGGCGCCAGCCCCAATCACCTGGAGATCCCCAAAGAAAGCGAATTGACCGGCCGGGGTGTCTCTTACTGTGCTACCTGTGACGGCTGGTTTTTCAAGGACAAGAAAGTCACCGTCATTGGCGGCGGAGACAGCGCCCTGGAAGAGGGACTGTTTCTGACCCGCTACGCGAATGACGTGACCATTGTCCACCGGCGGGACGAACTGCGGGCCGGCGCGATCTTGCAAAACCGGGCCAAAGGAAATGAAAAGGTCAATTTTATGCTGGGAACCGTACCCACCGAAGTGGTCGGCGATGGCGCCGTCGAGGCGGTCCGCTTGAAAAATGTCAAGACCGGCGAAGTTGAAGATTTACCCACTGATGGTTTGTTTATTTTCATCGGCCACACGCCGAACACCCAAATGTTCAAGGGTCAACTGGAGATGAACGACCTGGGCTACATCCAGGTGGACGACCGTATGCGGACCAGTATTCCGGGCGTGTATGCGGCCGGTGAGGTTATGGATCCCCATTTCCGCCAGGTGATTACCTCGGCCGGTATGGGCGCTGCAGCCGCCATCACGGCGACACGCTACCTGGAAGAGAACGCCGGATAACGAAATTTGTTCACCTGGAAAAAATGAAAATTCGTAACTACACAAGCAGGATCTGACGGAGAAGGTGTTTTTATTATTTCTGCAATGGCTGTTTAGTTACGAAAATTCAAAAATTTCAAAGTGAAGGTTAAAAACTCAGTTTAGATATCGATAAAAAAATCCCCGCAAGTGCGGGGATTTTTTTATCGAACATTTAGGGAGTTGCGGTTGCTTCAACACTGCCGGTATTTCCGGAACTACCGGAACTCGACCAGACAAAGGCGCGTGACTCGGAGGTTGCGCCGGCGCTGTCGTAGATCGGGTCGCCGTTGGCAGACGTGCCGGTTTGGCGGACGGTGGTCACCGACCAGCGCAGGACATGCGGATTGGGGTCGGCCGGGCGGAAACTGGCCGGAACGATATATTTCGTATCCGCAACATAATCCGTCAGGCGGTGTCCGGTTCCGGTGGTGATATCCTCGATGGTCACTTCGTAGAATTCGTTCTGGTTCAGAGTGGCAACCGAGGCCCACTGGAGGGTCACCGAATCATTGGCTGAGGTAAATACAGCTCCGTCGGCCGGCAGCAGCAAGTTGGGCGCTGCGTACGGTGGCGGGTTCGTCGCCGTTGGGGTTGGCCCGGCAGTTGGCAGGCGCTCGCACAAGGGAATGTGGAGGGTCATCCCTTCGAACACGGTTTCTGAAGAAAGGCCGTTGTAATTCTGAATGGATTCGGGGCTGACATTGTAGTTGTTGGCGATGCTGCTGAGTGAATCACCCGCGACAACCTTGTAATCGTAAAACTGGCAGGCTGCCTCTGTCGATTGAGAAGAACTCAAAGTCCCTGTGGGCGCTGCGGTTGGGGTGATCGTCGGTTGGGGAATCAGCAATTTGTTGCCGGGTACCAGGCTGTTACATTCCTGGGTCAAACCGTTCAACGTGATGATACTGTTGCTCGAAACACCGAACGACGCCGCAATGGTCAGGCAGGTATCCCCGGCCTGGATCGTGTACTCAGTCGGCGGAAGCGGGGTGTAGGTCGCTTCCAGCGTGGGCGTCATGCTGGCTGTTGGGGTGAACGAAGCAGTGGGGGTCAGGCTTGCCGTAGGTGTGACGGTTGTATTGGCAGTTGCCACCGCATTTTTTTGCATCAGGGCAAAAATCACACCCGCGCCAATGACCAGCAACAAGAGCATCAGGCCAATCGCAACTGGCAGGGAAAAAGTCAATTCCGGCATCCTGGGACCTTGCACCGTTCCGGCAGATTTTTTCTCTTTCGTGACTGCCGCGGCCGGTGCAGTAAAGGTACGCCCGCAAACAAGACAGCGGGTTGCGTTTGCGCTTAATCGCGTTCCGCAGGTTGGACAAATTTTTGTGTTTTGGGAGGAATCTTCTGGGCTCATAGGCATTTTAAATTGGCGCCGGGGTTTACCCGGCAGTTCGGATTATATCATAATCACGAATTTGACAAGGATGATGATTTTTGTTGAAGTAGGGCAGGGAAATCTAACTGCTCGGGTTGGGTTTTCGATTCAGGGGACGAAAGCCGGAGGGTTTTTGCCTAATCGGCCGGCTTGTGTTATGCTCGGGGCATGAACGATCCGCTCAGCCTGTACATCCATATCCCATTTTGTATTCACCGCTGCAGTTATTGTGATTTTAACACATACGCCGGGCAGGAACGGCATATTCATGCCTATGTGGAGGCTCTGCTGAAGGAAATCAAGCTGGTTGCCCAGAAAATGGAGCAGCCGGCCGCGGTTCATACGATATTCTTCGGGGGCGGCACCCCTTCGATCTTGCCACCGGAATCGATCCGCTCTATTCTGGACGTGTGCCGGGAACACTTTGACGTATCCACGCAAGCCGAAATCAGCCTGGAAGCCAACCCGGGTACGTTGACCCCAGGCGCATTGCGGGCCCTGAGAGAAGCCGGAGTCAACCGGATCAGCCTGGGGATGCAGTCGGCCCAGCCGGGGGAACTAATGCTGTTGGAAAGGCAGCACGATACCTTCGATGTCTTAACGCAGTCGCCTGGGCGCGGGCGGCCGGTTTCGATAACCTCAACCTGGATTTGATTTTCGGCCTGCCTGGCCAGTCGCTGGAAAGCTGGCTGTCCAGCTTGAGTGTGGCTTTATCGATGCACCCGGAGCACCTTTCCTTGTACGCGCTGACGATCGAACACGGGACGCCTTTCCGGCACTGGCTGGAAAAAGGCCTGGTCGAGCAGCCTGACGACGACCTGGCCGCCGATATGTATGAAGCTGCCGGCGCCAAACTGGATGAAGGCGGCTATCGCCAATATGAGATCTCCAATTGGGGGTTGGTAAGGGATGGCGAACTACTTTCTTGCCGGCATAATCTGCAATACTGGCGTGGACTGCCTTACCTGGGCTTTGGCGCAGGCGCGCATGGTTACGCAGACGGGTATCGCACGGCCAACATCCGGGGTATTCTGCCGTTCATCCGGCGCTGTGGCGAGCCAGATGATGCACCGTTTCCGGCCGGGCCAGCGGTCGAGCAACTGCGGAAAATCGATTTATGGACGGCCGTCCAGGAGCATATGATGGTCGGTTTGCGCCTGGTTAATGAAGGTGTCAGCGCGTCAATGTTCCGTGAGCGGTTTGGCTATGATATAAATGAAGTCTTTCCCACGCAAATCGAAAAATTGATCCGTCAGGGCTTGCTCGAGTGGGACGTGGAAACCGGCGATATCCTCCGGCTGAGTCCGCGGGGGCATCTGTTAGGCAACGCCGTTTTTCGCGAGTTTATCGATTTGCCCAGGCCCAAGGCCCTGGCTGCCAGCGACTATATCACCACCACGCGCGTGCCGTAACCACGCCGCTCGATATCGTCCGGCCGGGAAACCGGCAGAACCCAGCGGAACAGCCATTTGGCGTCTTCCGTGCGCATGTTGACACAGCCGTGGCTGCGCGGAACGCCAAAATCATCGTGCCAATAGGTGCCATGAAAGGCCACACCGGTTTCGGGGACAAAAAAGCTGGTCCAGGGCACACCTGGCAACTCGTAATCCTCGACGTTGCCGGTCAGGTTGCCGTTGCCCATGTGTTTGGAGGGCATCTTGGACTGAACGGTGTAATCGCCTTTGGGTGTTTTCCAGGGGACTTCACCGGGCGGCTCATAATTCAACCCGGTGGAAACGGTGGTCTGGAAAACCACCTGGTCGTTTTCGTAGCAGGTGACCTGCTGCAAGCCGCGGTTCACTTCGATCCGCTTGGCCTGGTAAGGCAGGTCCGGCGAGATGGGGGTCATCTCTTCGGGGGGAATAAGGCGCAGGTGAAAAGCCGGGACATGATATTCGACTTCCAGAAGTTCGTCCTTTAGCCGGTACCAGGGCTCGCCGTCCGGGCCTTCGTCGATACCGGTTACCCAATGGGTGGACTGGTAATAAAGCCGGTATTTTGGCTGCCAGCCGGTCGTGGTGGTGTAGAACATGGATTGCGAATACGGGACGGTGACTTCGGCTAACTGGCCGGTATCGGGGATACTGGATGCAATTGGGTTGTATTGGACGCTGACGCGCTGCATATTGGCCCGGTGCATATACCCGCCCCAAACGCGGTACCAAATGGGGTTATAGCCGGGCCCGTAGGGGCTGTCCACCGAATAGTAAACGTTGACGATGTCGTCACGGTAATGTTGAAATTGGATCTGGCTCTTATCGTTGGGCTCGGAATAGACGCTGACCGAATGGATGGTGACCCGGGCCAGGTCACCGCCGGTATCGTTATCCTCGAAACCCGAAAATGGCCGGAAAGCCAGCGAGGTCAAACCCAGGGCTGCGGCCAGCTTGAGGAAGTCACGGCGAGAAAGTAATGTACCCATAGGATTTTCATTATACCAATATTCAATTTTGGCGTAAAAAGCACTCTGAGTATGAAGCTGCCTAAAAGTTGTTTAGGGGCAGCCTCATACTGTACATATTTGGTTTTGATAACAATAAAAATACTGTACTGTTCGGCCTTACTGGGAAGGACCCCGAATTTGAGGTATTTAATGGGGCGACAACCTCCGCAAACACCTCAAATTCGGGAACTTTTCAACCGGGTACTGTGTAGTTTCAAATTACATTCAGGACAGCCTCATAGATTGTGACTTTGTGGCAAGTAAAACCCCGCCGTTCTGGGGTGACCGGCGGGGTGATGTGAAAAGGGGTTGGCAGCCAGGAAGAGGCTAGTGTGCGCCGCCTCCCAGGTAGGCTGCCTCGACCATGGGGTTTTCCAGCAATTCCTGGGCGTTGCCTTCCAGGACTACCTTGCCGGTTTCCAGCACGTAACCACGGTCGGCGATCGAGAGGGCCATCTGAGCATTCTGTTCTACCAGCAGGATGGTGACACCCTGGCTGTTGATGTCACGGATGATGTCGAAGATCTGCTCCACCAGAATTGGCGCCAGGCCCATAGACGGCTCATCCAGCAGCAGTACCTTGGGCTGAGACATCAGTCCACGCGCGATGGCCAGCATCTGCTGTTCACCACCGGAAAGCGTACCGCCCAATTGCTTACGGCGTTCCTGCAAGCGGGGGAACCTTTTGAACACAGCATCCAGGTCACGAGCAATTTCGTCCTGATCGGATCGGGTATAGGCACCCATGTCAAGGTTTTCCATGACCGTCAAGGATGGGAAAATCTTGCGGCCTTCCGGAACCTGGATGATACCCTTGCGGACGATGTTCTGTGGTGGGGTCGTGGTGATTTCTTCTTCTTTGAAAACGATGCTCCCGTTGCGGGGGTGCATGATTCCGGAAATCGTGTTCAAGGTGGTCGATTTACCGGCGCCGTTCGCGCCGATCAAGGTGACAATTTCCCCTTCTTCCAGATGGAAACTAACTCCCTGGAGGGCATGAATGGCACCATAGAAAACGTGAAGATCGTTGACTTCCAGCATCATTGTGATTTCTTCCGTTTGTATTTTTCGGATAAGGCTGCCGCCCCAGGGCCCAGGTAGGCTTCGATGACACGCGGGTTCGCCTGGATTTCTTTGGGGCTTCCTTCTGCAACTTTTAACCCCATAATCCAGAACCGTGATCTGGTCAGAGATGCCCATCACGACCTGCATATCATGTTCGATCAAGATGATGGTAATGCCCAGGTCGTCGCGCAGCTTACGGATAAACTGGGTCATTTCACCGGTCTCGAGGGGGTTCATACCGGCAGTTGGCTCATCCAGCAGGAGCAGCTTGGGATGGTTAGCCAGAGCACGAGCGATTTCAAGCCGGCGTTGGGCGCCGTAAGGCAGGTTACGGGCCAGGTGGTCGCCGAGACCGGTCAGACCGACAAAATCCAACAAGCGGCCGGCTTCCTGGAGCGAATAACGTTCTTCTTTACGAAAACGAGGTGAGTGAATAATCGCATCATACCAGGAATTTCGCAGCCGGGGATGTTCACCCACGATGATGTTTTCGATTGCGGTCATGCTGGAAAACAGGCGGATATTCTGGTAGGTCCGGGCGATACCCAGCGCGGCGATGCGGTCGGTTGATAAGCCCTGGATAGGGTTTCCCTGGTACAGGACCTGGCCTTTTTCGGGGGTGTAGAAGCCGGAGGTGCAGTTGAAAAAAGTAGTCTTACCGGCGCCATTAGGTCCAATAATGGATGCAATGGACTGTTCGGGTACGACCAGATCGACTTTATCGACAGCGGTCAGGCCACCGAAGAATTTGCTGAGCTGGCGGGTTTCCAAAAGAACGCTCATAGTTTCACCTCGGTCTCTTTTGGCCCCGACAATCCTTCGATTGGTATTGGAGACTTGTCCTTTGGAACAGCGTCTTTTTCAAGGTGTGGGCGAGTAGAAGGCCACAAACCTTCTGGGCGGACGACCATCATTACGACCAGCAAAGCACCAAAAGCCAGCAAGCGATAATTCTCGAACTCACGCAGGATTTCCGGCAGGCCCTTGAGGGCGAATGCACCCAGGATCACCCCAGGGATGCTGCCCATACCGCCGACAATCACCAGACAGAGGACGTTGATGGAGACCATCAGAACGTGGTCTTCTGGGCCGGTGAACTGGTTCCGGGAAGCGAAGATCGCGCCGCCCAGGCCGGCGAAGGCTGCACCGATGGCCAGCGCCAACAACTTGTAGTAGGTGGTGTTGATGCCGGTAGCCTTGGCAACCGTCTCGTCTTCGCGAATGGCCAGCCAGGCGCGTCCGGTGCGAGAATTCATCAGGCGGTTGGTGATAAAGACGGTGACGACCATGGCGATAATGATCAGATACATGAAATCAACATCGCTGCCGAACGGCTTGCCGAACAGCGTCGGGCTGGGAATATTGGTTACGCCTTTCGGGCCGCCGGTGAACGAGGTCAGCACATCGCTTTGCAGCATGATGCGGATGATTTCACCAAAGCCGAGGGTCACGATAGCCAGGTAATCGCCACGCAGGCCCATGATAGGCAGGCCGGTCAGAAAGCCGGTAAGCGCGCCCAGGACGATTGCCAGAGGCATGGCTATCCAGAAGCTGGCATTGAGGTTGTGTGGGTGAGGCGCGGTCATCAAAGCTACCGTGTAAGCGCCGATGGCAAAGTAGGCCACGTACCCCAACATCAACTGGCCGGATTGGCCGACGATGATGTTCAACCCCAGGCCCAGCAGCACGTAAATGCCGACCGTACCCATAATGTAGTTCCAATAGGATCCCCAGATGCGGGGCAGGATAATCGCTGCCGCGATTCCGAGGACAATTAGAACGTAACGACTGGCGGGAGTATTCCAGGTTTTGGTCACCACCGGTGAGCGGAACAGGCCGACAACCTTCTTGGGAAAGTTCTTGACCACAGGTTGGCAGAAGAAGAAGCTTTCCAATAAGGCACCGACCAGGCCGGACACCAGGATGATCAAGAAGTTGTATATTGCGCCGGTGATAGCCGGCTGGTTGTAGTTATAGAAGGTGATGACTTTCGGCGATAGCGCACTCAAATAGTTGCGTAAATCTGCGCCGTTAGCATAGATATCACCCAAAAACCAGCTAAACAACCCAATCACGAGCCCCAGAACTAAAGCGGCGCAGAAACCGGCCAGCATCTTTTGGCCTTCAGTCGCTTCTGCTTCCTTTTTTGTTCTGGCGGCGCTGCCACCGGCCCAAATTCCGATCAGGGCCATAAAGACCCCCAGGTAATAGATCTGACTGGGGTCACCGGCGGCTGCGCCAAAGATTTTACCGATCAGGTTGGCAGCAATCTGGTTGAAGCCGATCAACATCAAGAAGATGAGGATGACGGCAAAGGCAATCGCTGAATTGAAACCTTTTCGAATATAGGCAGCCATCATACTTTCTCCTGTGACAACTTCTCACCCAGGAAGCCAGAAGGCCTGAAAATCAAGACCAACACCAGGATGGAGAAAGCGATAACATCTTTAAGCTGGAAGTCGATCCCGAGCGCAGCCGGGCCGATTGCCTCGACGACACCCAGGAACAGTCCACCCAACATAGCTCCGGGAATGTTGCCAATACCGCCTAACACAGCCGCAGTAAAGGCTTTGATACCCGGAATAAAGCCAACATAGTAATAGACCAGTCCCATGTGGATACCCCACATGACACCGGCCGCACCGGCCAGGGCGCCGCTGATAATGAAAGTATTGCTGATGACCTGGTCTACATTGATGCCCATCAAGGCGGCGGTTGGCTTGTCTTGCGCAACCGCGCGCATGGCCCGCCCCAGTTTCGTCCGCTGGACGATCGTATATAGGGCAATCATCAATAGCGCCGAAAGCACCAGGGAAAACACCCCGGTGTACGTGATAATCACCGGGCTGCCGTTAATAATGACCGTCCAACCGGTTCCACGAGTTAAGAAAGTGGGGTTGAAATAATCTCGGCGTTGAGGGCCGAATAATAGCTGACCGGCATTTTCAAGGAAGATCGAAGCGCCGATGGCGCTGATCAGAGGAACCAGGCGAGGGGCATTTCTCAACGGTCGGTAGGCGATTTTTTCGAGGAAATAACCAGCCGCTGCCGATACGAGCATACCGACAATAAAGGCTATGATGACAGAAATTATGGGATGGGCATTTAAAAAGACTAATTTTGGATCTGCTACTGTGGGAGTTTTTATTTGTTTAAAGATTTCAAAAACAAAATAGCCCCCAAAGGCGCCCAGCATCATTACATCGCCGTGGGCAAAGTTGATCATAAACAAGATGCCATAGACCAGAGTATAGCCTATTGCAATTAGCGCATACATGCCACCCAGGATCAGCCCGGATAAAGCGAAACGTACCCAGGTGTCGGGACCGTATTCTGCCTGGATGAAGACGACGTCTACGACTCGCCAGATCATCCAGCCTCCAATCAGAATACCCAACACCCACCGAATAATTTGGGCCGATCTTAATGACATTCGAAGAGGTCGAGTGGGGGGTTTTGCAACGTCCATAAGATTTACCACATTCCTGAAAGATGGATGATTCCCCTGAAAAACGCCTTCATCGTTGCTGTGAAGAGCTACCCGTTGAGAAAAAGGGCGAATTCCATTTACAAGGGGCAGCAGTTTTGGTTGATTTTATGGAGTCTTTTCAGTGGATTCATTTCTATCTAAACAAAAATAAGGGTGGGGAAAGGGGCAAAGCCCCTTTTCCCACCTTTTTATACTTTAGGGTCGCGTACTAGCTTTCAGGTGCCGCTACCCACTGGCCATCTTTCACGACGTAGAAGATAGGACCAGAGGCGTTGCATTCACCGGTAGAATCGCAGGACAGAACACCAGACAAACCATGGTAATCTTTCAACCCACGAACTGCCTGAACCAGAGCGCCACGTGGAATGTACAGGTTCCCATCGTCGCTCTTCTCTGCTACTTGTTCGATCGCGTAGACCAGGGTAGCAGCAGCGTCGTAGGCATTCCAGGTGTAGGGAGAGAGGGAGCCGGCAGCAGCGCCGAACTCAGTCTGGTAGGCATTGTCGAACTTGGTAACTGCATCCGAGGCGGTCGGGATCAGAGCCACAGAGTAGGCCCCTTCGCCATTGACGCCGGTGCGGTCGATGAAGTCCTGGCCGTAGGTGCCGTCACAGCCGAAGAAGACCACGCCGTTCAGGCCGGACTGGTTCCATTCGTTGACCAGAACGACAGCTTCCTGGACATAACCACCGTAATACACAGCCTGCGGGTGTTTGGAAGCCACAGCCGAGAGGGTGGCGGTGTAGTCAGACTCACCCGGGGTGATGGCCTCAGTATCGACAACCGTACCGCCCAATTGCTGGAACTGGTCGGCCACAACTTCGGCTAAGCCCTGGCCATAAGCCTGACCGTCGTGCATAACGGCGATCTGGGTGAAGCCCAGGTTTTTGTACAGGTATTCAGCAGCGAATTTCCCCTGAGCAGAATTGGTGAAGGCCACCCGGTTGAAGACCGCCGAACCGGACTTGGTCAGGTCGGGGTTGGTCGCTGAGGGGGACATCATCGGGATGCCGGCTTTTTCATAGATCGGAATTGCCGCAGCGGTTGCGCCGGAGAAGATGTGACCGGCGATGGCTACGATTTGCGGATCGGCGACGAACTTGTTGGCGACTGCAGCGCCGCCTTCAGCGGTACCGCCATCATCCTCGGCGTCCAGCTCGAATTTGAAGCCCTGGAATTCACCGGCGTCGGAAATCGCAATCGAAGCGCCTTGGGAAATATCCACACCGAACTGAGCGTTGTCTCCGGTCATGGGGGCGCCCATACCGATTTTGATCGTCTGGCCGGGTTCGATCTTGGCGCAGCCGAATTGATCGGTGCCGCAATTAGCCGGTACACCGGATACTACGGCTGAAGTGCCTTCTGCCATGGTAGCAGCCGGCGCAGTGGTGGCTTCAGGAGCCATGGTAGCTTCTGAGGCAGAGGTCGCTGCCGGAGCTGTTGTGGGCGCCGGGGCAACCGTTGTGGCTGCAGGTGCAGCGCAGGCAGACAATGCAATTGCTGCCAGTACTAAAACAATGACGATATTGCGAACCTTCATCTTGCTTTCCTCCTTTGGGAATTTAAAACAATCGAATTTGCGAATTTGAAAGGGCTAAATTAATTTGCGAAAGGATGGCACCACCTCCTTGTAAAGGACTACCATAACAGGTATCTTTCCACATCCTCTGAAAAGATGAGAGCGCTTCTGTGCATTCCCACTTACCATATGATGTTGTCAGTGTTTGGGGAATTGAAAAAGGCCAACCAATAAAAGACAGGCTTTGGTAATACCCACTCCTCGGAAAAGGACCACTTATCCGTTAATTGTAAACAATATTGATCTGTTGTTAGACAAGGGGTTAAAATGTTCTGTCCATGATAAAACATTTGGCCTTAATTTGTCAATAGAAACCTTACATTTGGGGTGATATTTTAAGAAAAAGGTAACGGATGGGTCCTTTTTGCAAAAAAACACCTCCGATGAGTGGAAAGTAACGACCCTTCCGCAAACAGGATAAATTTGGAAGGATCTTGCGTGAGACTGAACGTTTCCCCATAAACTTTACCCGGGCAGTGCATGTTCTTGAGACCAAGGAAATTTGCTGCCCGGGTAAGTCCGGATTGGATGACGCCTGATGGTGCTGGAAATGATACCGTTAAAATCTAGGGAGAGACGTCACCCTTTCACGCTTTGTGAGCAAAGCCCGGCTGAGGTTGGGATAAGGGGTTTACTTGTGCCGGGTTGGAGAGGGTCCAAATCTGCGGCTTTTCGCCTTCGCTGGTTTTGCAGGCGCCTTTCAAACCACAACCGCCGCAAGAATCCAGGTCGCAATCGGTGGTGTAATTTTTTAGGTATCCCTGGCTCGCCAGGTGCTGGAGCATGGCTTGGACTATAAAGGGGTTGGTATTGAGCCGGGCAGCCAGGGTCGAAAGGCTGATGGTGCCATCTCCTTCGCGAATGAGTTGCAATAATTTTTCTAGCATTTTATAGACCTACCACGGTTGCCAGGGCATAAACCCCACTGGCAACTCCAATGGATACCACTAACATGAAGAAGATGTTGAACAAAGTCCAACGGATCGAGCCGGTTTCCTGTTTGATGGCGGCTACAGTCGCTGCGCAGGGGATGAACAGGATAGAAACGGTCAGGAAGGCCAACCCAACTGCGGGCGAATAGGTGGATGCCATAATTTGGCCCAGTCCAGCGCCTTGCTGGTTGCCAAACAAGACACCCAGGGTCGCGATGGAATTTTCCTTGGCGACGAAGCTGGTAAGCAATGCGACGGTCAGGCGCCAATCCATACCCATCCAATGACCGATGGGGGCGACCAGCTTACCGAAGTCGGCCAGGAAACTGGTCTGCAAAGAACCGCCAGGGAGGATGGATAAGGCCCAGATGACCACCGACATACTCAAAATAATCGTTCCGGCTTTTTTGAAAAAGGAAATCGACCGTTCCCAGACCAGCAAGCCGATCGTGCGCCAGTTGGGCATGTGGTAAAGCGGCAGCTCCATCACAAAGGCCGAGCGCTCGCCTTTGAACAAAAGCCGGTTCAGTAACGCGCCGCTCAGGATCAGAATGACGAGGGACAACATGATCAGCCCCCAGGAGATCAAGGCTGCGTGTGTTCCAAAGAAGGCCGGAGCCAGGAACGCAATGACTGCCATGCGAGCTGTACAGGGGATGAGCGGCGCAATGATGATGGTCAAGAGACGGGCCGGCCAGGAATTGATCACGCGGGTGCCCATCACGGCCGGGACGTTACAGCCGAAGCCCAGGAAAAGCGGCAGGAAAGACTTGCCGTGCAGGCCCATCCAATGCATAAAGTTGTCCATCACGTAGGCGGCCCGGGCCATGTACCCCACATCTTCCAACAGGCCAAAGGAGGCAAAGAAAATTGCCAGGATCGGCAGGAAGGTCAGCACCGAGCCAACTCCGCCGATGATGCCGTCTACGATCAAACCCCTCACCCAGAATGGAGCCGCGGCCAACCCGCTGAAAGCCAGGTGCGCCAGGTTGGAAACGATATGGGTATCCAGCCAGGCCTGGACCGGTGAACCAATGGCGAAAGTCAGCCAGAAGACCAGCCCAAGAACACTTGCCAGGATGACCAGCCCCCAGAACGGGTGGGTGGCCCAACGGTCCAGCCGGTCGGTCAGGCTGATCTGGCCGGCCTTGGGGTGCTTGACTGCGGCGCGTTCCATCCATTCGATCCACTCATAGCGGCCGGAGGCGATCGCCAGCATGGCGTCATCGTGGGCTTTGAGGATCTCATTGACCGTTTCCCAGCGCTCGATCGGCAGGGCGGCCTGCATCTGGCGCAGGACCTCTTTATCGCCTTCCATTAAATTGAGCGCCATCCAATCCAGAGGATAGGGTTCGGGTACGAAACCGCGGATCAATAGCTCGATTTGCTCTTGAACCTCTTTGTGGTCGGCGCGGACTTCGGGCATCCGTGGGGTGCTTTTTACTTTACCGTCGAGCTGGTCCTTGATTACCTCCAGCAGTTCATGAACTCCCTGGGAATGGACAGCCGACATGGGTACAACCGGTACCCCCAGGGCAGCGCTGAGGATTTTATCGTCAACCTGGATGCCTTCCTGGCCGGCCACATCGATCATGTTGAGGCCGACTACAATTGGGATGGACAAAGAAATTAATTCTGCCACCAGGTAAAGGCTGCGTTCCAGGTTGGCTGCGCTGATAATCGCCAATACCAGGTCCGGCTTTTCCTTAATAATAAATTCGCGGGCAATGACTTCTTCGGGAGAATTGGCCGTCAGACTATAGGTGCCTGGCAGGTCCACCAACTGTATTTCGCGCTGATCGAGATGAAAATTCCCTTCGCGTCGTTCGACGGTTTTACCAGGCCAGTTGCCCACATGCTGGTTCAGGCCGGTGAGAACGTTGAACAGGGTAGATTTTCCCATATTGGGCTGCCCGGCTAGGGCGATCAGTGCGGTATTTTCGGCGATAGAATGGGATATGGTGGGACTTCCAGTGGTGTGGCAGGAGCTCATGCTTTATTCCTTCTTACCATTATCGAGCCGGCTTCTTGCCGGCCAAGGGCTACCCGGGTACCACGAATTGCTACCAATAAAGGTCCGTGACCCATGTTTTGCATCATGTGAATTTCAACTCCGGGGGTAAATCCCAGCGAAGTCAAACGACCAATAAATCCAGCGCCTCTGGTGAGACTGACCAGGTTGGCTTCTTCTCCGGCAGGTAATTGAGCGAGGGGCATCAATGTATTCATATCTTTCACGTGTAATTCCTTGAACTTGACGTGGGTTTTGAGGGATGTATAATAATTTCAAGGTGCCTATAACAATTATTAGCATATACTAATATCTTTATTTAGTATAAAGAACGATGAGAATCCGTCAACGTGACGAAAGTCACCAAAGATAAAGGAAATTGTGACTGAAAAAATTAGCCATACCATCGAAGATTACCTCGGAATGATCTATGTGCTGGAACGGGATGAGGAGCCGGTTGTCGGGGCTCGTCTGGCCGAAATTTTTGCAGTCACTCCGCCAACGGTGACGAATACACTCAAGCGAATGGTACGGGATGGGCTGCTGGAGAATTCATCCAAGTCCGGGCCGCACCTGACCGAGCATGGCCTGGAAGCCGGCCGTTCGGTAATGCGCCGGCACATGTTAGCCGAATGGATGTTGAGCCGGATGCTGCCCTGGGCGAAGGTGCACAAAGAAGCACATCTTTTCGAGCACGCCATTTCGGCCGAATTGGAAGAGGCGATCCTGGCGGAGTTTAATTATCCGGAGCTGTGCCCGCACGGTAACCCTTTACCGGGTCACGAGGATGTGGTTGCCAGTTGGGTGCCCATTACCCGTTTACCGGAAGGGGAATGCGGGATTGTGCGGCGAGTTCATGAGCTGGCCGAAGAGATCCCGGAATTGTTAGGTTACCTGGATAAAAATGGTATCCACCTGGGCTGCAAGGTTAAAGTGGTTTCGGTTTTATCGTTCAACCAGACCATCACCATCGATGCGGAGGGCAGTCCGGTGATTTTGGGCTTTGCCGTGGCCAGATACCTTTACGTTGAAAAGATAAAACCAGAAGCGACCGGCGCGATTATGCGCGTAGCCGAAAGAGAAGCCGTTCCGGCCGGGGTTCCTCGATAATTACCGGGATGGGTGTCCATTGGGGAATGCAAATGGGTTAGAATTAGGTTTAAGGGGTTGAGCAGGCCAGAAAGACCCCGAATTTGAGGTGTTGGCGATAGTGTAACCATCGCCAACACCTCAAATTCGGGAACTTCTTGTACCCGCCTGAAACGTTACCCTAAAATTTACATTATAGATGAGGTGAAATGAGCACTCTTACGGGCGAACCTATCACAATGGTCAACGGTAAACTGGTTGTTCCGGAGAATCCTGTTATCCCGTTCATCGAAGGCGACGGGACCGGTCCGGATATCTGGCGCGCGACCGAGGCAGTCCTTTCGGCAGCCGTGGAAAAGGCGTATGGCGGCCGGCGTAAAATTTACTGGAAGGAAGTATTGGCCGGGGAAAAAGCATTCAACAGCCTGGGGACCTGGCTGCCCGAAGAAACCCTGGCCACTTTTCGCCAGTACCTGGTGGGGATCAAAGGCCCATTGACCACACCGATCGGGGGCGGCTTCCGCTCGCTAAACGTGGCCCTGCGCAAAGAACTGGACCTGTACGTATGCCTGCGACCGGTGCGCTATTTCACGGGCGTACCTTCACCCCTACGCCACCCGGAATATGTGGATATGGCCATCTTCCGGGAGAACACCGAGGATATCTATACCGGGATCGAATTCGAGTATGGCAGCGAAGAAAACGCGACTTTCAGGAAGCTGTTGGAAGAACGTTTTCCAAAAGAGTTCGCCAAAATTCGCTTCCCGAATACGGCCGGTTTTGGGGTAAAACCGATCTCCAAGGAAGGCACTTTCCGCCTGGTGCGAGCCGCCATCCGCTGGGCCATAGCCAATCACCGCAAGAGCGTGACCCTGGTCCACAAAGGCAACATCATGAAATACACCGAAGGCGCTTTCCGCAAGTGGGGCTACGAACTGGCCGAAAGCGAATTCGCTAACCAGACCTATACCTGGGCACATTGGGAGCAGACCAAAGCCGCCCAGGGCGAAGCCGCGGCAAATGCGGAGCAAGATGCGGCTTTGAAAGCCGGCAAGATTTTGGTCAAAGACGTGATTGCCGACATCGTCTTCCAGCAGACGCTCACCCGGCCGAAGGAATTCGACGTGATTGCCACCATGAATCTGAACGGCGATTATCTGTCGGATGCGCTGGCCGCCCAGGTGGGGGGTATCGGTATTGCCCCCGGCGGGAATATCAATTACGATACCGGCTTTGCGATCTTCGAGGCGACTCACGGGACGGCGCCGAAATACGCCAACAAAGACCAGGTCAATCCCGGCAGCCTGATCCTTTCTGGGGAGATGATGCTGCGTTACCTGGGTTGGGTCGAGGCAGCCGATTTGGTGATCAAAGGCATGGAAGGCGCGATCACGGCCAAGACGGTGACTTACGATTTCCACCGCCAGATGGAAGGCGCCACCTTATTGAAATGCTCTGAGTTCGGCCAGGCCATCATCCACAACATGGATTAAGGCTCCCCAAACGGCTCTTAAAGAAATGCGGGGTTTATTTTGTGTGCGTAAAGCACGCACACAAAATAAACCCCGCATTAGATTCGGCTATTAAGAATAATAGAAATTTTATCCCTTCAAGGCTCCGGCCATCAAGCCGCGTAAGAAGTACCGGCCCAGGAAGATATAGACCAGCAAGGTGGGCAGGGCAGCCAGCAGGGTGGCAGCCATCAGCACGTTCCATTGGACGAGTTGGCTCCCGGCCAGGTTGTTCAAAGCGACCGTGACCGGCCAATGGGATTGGTTCGTGAGGATGACGGCGAAGAGGAATTCGTTCCAGGCCTGGGTGAACTGCCAGATGATCACCACGGCAAAACTGGGGGCGGAGAGTGGGAAGATGATGTCGCGGTAAATACCCAGCAGGCTGGCGCCATCGATGCGGCTGGCCTCGATGATCTCGGTGGATATGCCGGCGTAGTAATTGCGGAAGATCAACGTGGTGATGGGGATCCCGTAGATGATGTGCACCAGGACCAGCCCGGGGATATCGCCGTACAGTTTCAGCGACTGCATGAACTTCACCAGCGGGATCAAAATACTTTGATAGGGGATGAACATCCCAAACAAAATCAGGGAAAAAATCAGGTTCGAGCCCTTGAAGCGCCATTTCGAGAGCAAGTAACCGTTGAAGGAGCCCAGCAGCGAGGAAAGAATGGCCTCAGGAATGACCATCGAGAGGCTGTTGTTCAGGTTGGGGGCGAGCTGTTTGTAGGCGGCGAGAAAGTTTTCGATGTGCAGGCCATTCACCGGCAGGCTCCACATGGTTTTCAGATCCACCTGGTTGAACGGCTTCAGGCCGGTCAGCAGCATCATATAGACCGGCAGCAAATAAAAGATCGCCATCACGATCAGGATCAGGTAAATGAGGGTACGACTGGCAATCCGGCGTGTTTTCATAGTTCGGCCTCAGTGCGCATGCTGCGGACCAGGTAGGGGATAACCAGGATGGCCACGCTGATTAACATCAGGATACCAATGGCTGCGCCCTGGGCATAATTGGTCCCATCAAAAGTGGTCGTCCACATGTAGATGCCGGGCACGTCCAGGCGCAGATCCTTGTTGCCGATGGCCACGATCAGGTCGAAGATCTTCAATGACATATGCCCCAGGATGATGACCGCGCTCAAGGTTACCGGCTGGAGCAGCGGCATGATGATATAGCGGTAGATCTGGAATTCGTTGGCGCCATCCACCCGGGCGGCTTCACGCACCTCCTCGGGGATGCTGCGGATCCCGCCCAGGTAAAGCGCCATGGCAAACCCGGAAAGCTGCCAGACCGCCGGGATAACCGTAAAGGCCATACCCCAGGGTTGGGCGGTTGTGTGCCATTTGCTGATCAGGAAATCCAGGCCAAATTTTTGAAAAATCAGGTTGATGCCGGTGATACGGTTGCCGGTAGCCGGGTTCATCAACCAACCCCAGACCACACCCGAGGCAATAAAGGAGATCGACATTGGAAAGAGAAAAATTCCACGGAAGATGGCCTCGCCTTTGATTTTTTGGTCGAGCAAGACGGCCAACCCCAGGCCGATGATGATACAACCCAGGATGAAGCCCACCGTAAAGACACCGGTGTTGCGAATATCGATCATAAAACGCGGGTCGTGGAATAAGTCGATGTATTGGGTCAGACCCACAAAAGTAAAATCAGGTAAAAGGCCCTTCCACTTGCTCAACGAGAACTCGTACGGACCAACCAATGAAACCATAAACAAAGACTGCCACTGCAACAATGGAAGGCAACAACAGGGTAATGGAAAGAATGGTTTCGTTTTCCAGAAAAGTAACGAAAACCACGATACCGCTGTAAAAAACCAGGCCGCCAATGAGCAAACCGATCGAGGTGAAATTCTTTCCCCAAAGAATGAGGCCAGACCTGGAAAGGATCCAATCCGTAAAGAGTCCAACCAGGATCAAGGCAATTGCGAGGAATATTTTTGGCAAACGAAGTTTGGTACTTTGAGCCATCTGGCTACCTCACTTTCATTTTGGATGCTTTTTCGGGCCTGGCCGGAATTGTTATGCGGACCACCTGATTCGGTTCAAATCGTAACTGCTCTGCCGAAATGAGCCTGGTTACTACTTTAAATCATAGTAAACGCAGATAAGCCTGTCAAGCAAATTCGTTCAGACAACTCAGCAAAAATTTAAATGGGCGGTTCGATACGAGCCGCCCATTTACTTACCACTGAACCGTTAGTTTACTGGCTGCAAACTCCATCGGAAGCGCAGGCATCTGCCAGGCCCTTTTGGAAGTTGGCGGTGGTGGTCGGGTCGGCCAGGAAGAGGCCCAAGGCCGTGTCGATCTTGGCCTTCCAGGCGTCGTTGGCGACCACACCATGGGTCAGGCTGCCGGCGACTACATTAGAAGTCCAGTCTTTGGCTGCACCCTGGGAGTATTCGCTGAACAGAGATTGGTCACAATCGGTGCGGGCGCAAATGGAGCCCTTGAGCGGGTTGAAGGCTTCCTGCCCGGCTTTCGATGCCGCCACGGTCAACCAGGCGGTAGTCGCATCCGGGTGAGGCGCATTGGCCGGCATGACAAAGCTGTCTGCCAGGAAGAGGAACACGCCATCGGTGCCAGGAGGAGGAGCCCAATCGAAGTCAGTGTGCGGGGTGAGGGCCAGGCCGTTGGGATCGGGGTTGGCAAAGTAGCCATAAGCCCAGTCACCCATGATATTGAAGGCCGCGTCGCCATCCGACATAAGCTTGGAGGCCGGCTGCCAGTCCGAGAGGGAGGCGTGGTCGCTGTTGGTGTAGGAGAGCGCCTTGGCAAAATTTTCGATACCCTTGGTCACATCGGCGCTGTTCCAATCGGTTGAGCCGGTCCACAAGCCACTCCAGCCATCCGCGCCGAGGGTGCCGAGCATCACATTTTCGAACAGATGCATGGCGGTCCACTGCGGGCCGAGGGACAGGCAGGTGATTCCGGCCGCCTGGATGGTTTCGCAGTCCGCAAAGAATTCATCCCAGGTAGTGGGGATGGTGGAAATGCCCACTTGAGAGAGCACTTTGGGGTTGTACCACATCACGTTCGAGCGGTGGATATTCACCGGCACCGAATAGGGATGGCCGTCCTTGGAGATCAAGGGCAGCAGGTCAGCCGGGAAAATGTCGTTCAACCCCTGGGATT
Source organism: uncultured Chloroflexia bacterium (assembly GCA_963704755.1). Taxonomy (GTDB): domain Bacteria; phylum Chloroflexota; class Anaerolineae; order Anaerolineales; family Anaerolineaceae; genus Bellilinea. The sequence continues at coordinate 596,714 of OY969938.1, read as the reverse complement.
GGAAGAAATCATCCAATGGGGCTACCTGGTTGGCAGCCACGTATGTGCCGATAATTTCCTGCCCGGCATGGGCCTGCCAGGAGTCAGGTGGATCGCCCCCAGATAGACGGGTCGCAAGAACTGCCCGGGCATTGGTGCCAGCGCCGCCGGCGACCGCGGCGTTGACGAACTCAATGTTGGGGTACATCTTGTTGAAGACTTTAACCATTGCGGCCAGTCCATCTGCTTCTCCGGGGCCAACCCACCAGGAGAACACCTCGACTTGAGATGCTCCCGCTGGAGCCTGAGTCTCGGCCGCAGGGGCCGGGGTATCGGTGGGGGCAGTTGCGTTAGTAGCGCAGGCAGATAAAACGGTTGCCAGGACTACCATCAATGCCAGCAGGCTATACCAAAATTTTTTGGACACAGTATATTCCTCCTTAGATGGGTAGAAAACAATACGACCGTGCTTTTTGATGCAGTTTCAGTTGATTTGCGATCACCTCCTCCCAATTTTCGCTGATTTAAAAAGCTCGAAAATAGCAATATGTTTAGGCGACTGATCGACCTGGCCATGCGAGCGGTGCTTCTTTGTGGCAGGCCGGAGTGGCAATAAAGCAACTTCGCTTCTCAGCCTTAAATTCGGATTTTTTACCAGGCCTGTCGGGCAGTCTCAACACAACCAAAATACTTCTCCTTCAATGAATTGGAGGAGTTAAGGCGGCCGGGTTCGGCCGGGTTATTGAAAATATTTGCCTGGAAACCTGCAGGCTCCGGACCGCAAATTTGAACGGTGGATTGGAGAGACAGATTGTTCTTGCATTGTCCAATGGGCTTGGCTGGCTCCTTTCCAAACATACCCGGATGGGCAAACAATTCGACCGGCCGGGTGAAAAATCCTGAATTCCTGTCGTTGCTTGTTGCTAGGTGTGAGGAGCGAAAAAGATCTGCCGATGTTGGATAATGTTTATAAGAATTGAATCAGTAAACTACCCCCGAAAATGACTAACTCTGAACAGGTCAAGCAAATCTGTGGCTAATCAATGAATTTGTTGCAAATGTCAACTAAACTCATTGTAGTTTAATTATACTCTTTGTCAATCCCTATAGTAAATAATTGAGAGTGTTGAAAAACGCCTTCATATAAAATTTTTTTGGGTATATGTGGCGGGACGGCGAAACTGCCCCGCCACATATACCCAAATCTGGATGATGAAAAGCTGCTCTTTCAACACCCTCAATAATTGTAACTGGGGGTGTTGACAAACGCCACTACATATCCCCCAATCTTTTGTCAACAAGTGACTTTTTCAACGACCTCGTAACTGCTCAGCCTAACCGGGAAGACCCCCGAATTTGAGGTGTTTGCGGGGGCGAAGCCCCCGCAAACACCTCAAATTCGAACTCTTTTTCAGGCGCGCAGGTCGATATTTTGGCCCAGTTCCGGGGAAATCGATGAAGCCTGGATCATTTCGACCACATCTTCACCGGCAGATTTCTGCTGGTTCATGATGCTTTTTAGAACGGCTACCTGGATTTGACCCTGGACCTGGTCGCTTTTCGAGGAGGTTGCCAGTTGCGGTAAATAACTTGACAGGTCGGCTACTGAATTAACATTCATGGTAATGATTATTTTCGGCATTATTGCCTGAAAAATAAGGGCAAGATATATTTTTTCGAAAATCCATTGCAACTTCGGATCAGGCTATTGACATTTTCTCGAATGTGGATATAAAGAGTAAACATAGTCGTAATTGCCTCGTGACAGCACTCTGGAAAGGAGAGCCTGCCGGCAATGGACAAAGATTTTGATCCTTCGGATAACACAGGCGGGAATGAGCCCCAGGTAGAAAGAATCGCAGCGCCGGACCGCGAAGTTGTAGCCCAAATTGCACTTAATCTGGCGCGAGTAAATGCCAATCCAACCGCGACGGAAAACCTGGACGCGGTTCGGGCGGATATTCAAGCACATGGACTGCCGGCGTTTTTCAATGCAGCCGTACAAACGCTGGCGGCCGAGGAGGCCCGTTCAACCCAGGCGGTGCAGCCCGAGGAGGCCCTGGGTTTCGGGCTGCCGGCGCTGCCTTTTGTGGTCCGGGGCGGTGGAAAGGTCCGCCAGACCTGGCAGGATTGCATCGGCAGCCGGATCGTGCAGCCCTTGCGCGTGTTTTACCCGACCACACTGGCCGAACTCCAGGAGATCATCCGGCAGGCGGAAGTGGAAAACTGCCGGGTGAAGGCGGTTGGATCGGGTCACTCGTTTGCCGACGTGGCTGGGACGCGCGATTTTCTGATCGAGACGCATGGGCTGTGCAAAGTGCTGCCCCTCGAGCCGGACCTGCTGCGCCCGGACGCAATCCCGGAAACCCTGTTCGCGGCCGAGGCCGGCATGACGTTTCACGATTTAAATGAAGCACTGTGGCAGGCCGGCCTGGGGGTGGAGAACATGGGCGGCTATGATGGCCAGACTATCGCCGGGGTTATTTCGACTTCCACGCATGGATCAGGTCTGGCATATGGACCGCTGCCCAGCCAGGTAGTCGCGCTTACACTGGTCGTCCCAGGCGGACGAGTTCTGCGGGTGGAGCCGGGGAACGGGATCAGCAACCCGGCCGCCTGGAGCGGTCGCCATCCCGAGATCGAACTCAAACAGGACGACGAGTGGTTCCACGCCTGCCAGGTGGGGTTAGGCTGCCTGGGGGTGATCTACGCGGTGGTCCTGCGCGTCCAGCCGCGCTATTACCTAAAAGAACAGCGCACCCTTAGCACCTGGTCGCAAGTGCGGCAGGACTTGCAGGATGGACAGGTACTGCGCGATAACGTTCACTACGAGGTGCTGGTCAACCCCTATGTCACCCAGTCAAACGGAGACCACACCTGCCTGGTGACACGCCGTAACCCGGCGCCGCCGCCGGCCCAGCCGCCCCTGATTCTGCCGGTGCGCAACGTATTGGTCGAACTGGCGGCCAGCGCTCCCGGCACGAGCGGAGTATTGCTCAAGGTGATCGATGCCTTTCCCTGGCTTACCCCGGATATCGTCGATGGGGCGATGAAGGCCATCGTGGGAGATTACACCGACCGGAGCTACCGGGTATTCAACATTGGTAACGCCAACGATGTGCCGGCCTTTGGCAGCGAGATCGCCTTTCCGCTGGAGAGCTATCTGGAGGGAGTCGAACAGATCCTTAAGATCACCGCCCAGCGCCAGGAACTTGGCCAGGCTTACCTGACCTCGCCATTCTCATTGCGTTTCGTCAAGGCATCCCCGGCGCACCTGAGCATGATGAACGGCAGCGATACCTGTATGGTCGAGTTGATTTCGATCGATCGCACCCTGGGCGGGCGCGAACTCTTGCAGGAAATCGAGACGAAGATGTACGCCTTTGGCGGGCGTCCACATTGGGGACTGCTGAATTTCCTGACCGGCGCGGGTGGGCTGATCGCCTCCATGTACCCGCTGCTGCCCCAATGGTTGGCCATTCGCGATCAGTTGGACCCGGCCGGGCTGTTCAGCAACGCCTTCAGCGAAAGGTGTGGGCTGACCCCGAGCCGCTTCAAGCGAGGGTGAGGTAAATCATGAAGAGACAGCGGGGTACATTTAAAAAGGGCGGCCTGCTCAAATGGGTGTTCCTGGCCGGAGGTGTTCTTACCATCGTACGGCTACTGCGGAAACGAAGCGCGCCGGAGCCGCCCAAACCCGGTCCGGTGCACGGCGACCATTACAAGGTAGTGGTCATTGGAACCGGCTTTGGCGGGAGTATGGCCGGTCTGACCGTGGCGCGGGCGCTGCAGGCCCGTGGGCGGGATGAAAAACTACTCATGCTGGAGCGGGGTGTGTGGTGGACCACACCGGTGAACACGGTGGAGGACAAGAAAGGGGCAGTGGCCTGGTTCTTGCGCCAGCACGGCCAGCCGGTCCAATTCTGGAACTCGGTCGATCATTTTGCGGGTATCTTCGACCTGGTGCTGCGCTGTCTGCGCCGGCCGGGCAATGAGGATGGGTTGTTCGCTCAAACCACCTTTGGCCGCAAAGGCGCTTTAGGGCTAAGTGAAAACGACGGTGTTTCGATCATCGGCGGAAACGGGGTGGGCGGCGGTTCGCTGGTGTATTCCAACGTGACCGTGGCGCCGCCGGATTTCGTGCTGGATGACCCGGCCTGGCCGGTCAACTGGAACGGTCAGCGCCCATTCTGGTACGACCTGGCCCGGGATGCCATTGGCTACGGAGTGCTGTACGCCTGGGAAAAGCGCCAGGGGAACATCGCAGAGACCGATCTGCACAAACTGCGCATAGCCAGCGGGCTGAGCAACCTGGCCTCCCGCTCGACGCGGATCAACCCGTACTGGGCGCACGCTGTAGACGGAAGCCCGCTCAAGCGGATCGACCTGAGCGCACCCCAACCAGCAGACGCGCCTGACCCGGCTCACCGCTTGTGGATCGACCGGGCGCGCGTTTTCCAGACCGCGATGAGCCAGGTTACCGGCGACTTCGGCACGGTCGATTCGGCTATCAAAGATCTGCCGGCCGAGCCGGCGCCGTTCAACCCGGGTGGCACACCGGCCAATTACTGCGAACGCCAGGGCCGCTGTGTGTTGGGCTGCCTGCCGGATGCGCGCCAGACGCTGAGCAAGCAGCTCATGGCGGCTATTTTTGGCGGGCCGGGGCTGCCCAACCGGCCGGCCTACCCCCCGCTGCTGCCCGGAATGGCCCTGCAAACCCGGGCGGAGGTCGAGGAAATCCGCGCCAGACCACAAGGGGGCTACGAGATCCATTACCTGCAGCGAGGCGAGCGCTCGCAGAGTCCGCTGAGCAAAATCGTCACCGCAGACCTGGTCATCCTGGCGGCGGGCTGCACCGGTACGAACGAAATTCTGCTGCGCTCCAGGAAAAGCGGCGGACTGCCTTATTTGAGCAGCCGGTTGGGTTTTGGCTTTTCGACCAACGGCGATTCGCTCCAGTTCCTCAACCCCACCCGCGAGCGCACCTACCTGACCCGCGGGCCGATGATGACTTCCTACGGCCGCTTCCACACTCCGGACTCGGGCGAGGAGATCGACCCGGCCCGCTACCACGCGATCGAGGATAACGGCCTGCCCAAGGTATTCGCCAACCTGGTGGGAGTGGGCCTGCCGGTCGTGCGCTGGTTCGCACGCGGGCACGCCCTGGTCCCGCCGTTATTTCTGAGCAGGACCTCGGCGCTGTGGTTCTCACGCAAGGCGGCGCCTAAATCGGTACAGTCGTTTTTGCCGTTGGCGAAGCCGCGTAAAGAGTTATTGCGCTCGGAAGATGAGGAACTGGCCAACATGTTGTGTGTGGCCACGATGGGGCGCGACCAGGCCAACGGCCAGTTCCGCCTGGGCGACCCGGCGGCCGGTGAAACGACCCTGCGTTTGAGCCGCGTGGACGGCAAAGCCTTTTTCCAGGACCCGATCTATGCTGAGCTTCAAGGGACCTTGAAGCGCTTTGCCCAGGCGCTTTCGGACGACCCTTCGGCCGCATTCGAAAACCCGTTCTTCGAGCTGGGTGAGGGCAAGGACGCGCTGATTGCCCCGGTGCCGTTGACGCATCCGCTGGGCGGCTGCCGGATGGCGGCCAGCCCCGAGCGCGGGGTGGTGGACGAGTTCGGGCGGGTGTTCAAGGTACCGGCCAATGGAGACGGGCCGTATTACAAGGGCCTGTATGTGGTGGATGCGTCGATCGTTCCGACAGCCCTGGGGATCAACCCGACCCTGACGATCTCGGCCCTGGCGCTGCGCGCAGCCGACCAAATTGTGAAGGATTGGTTTCCGCTGCCTTGAACATGGCGGGCAAAAATGGGGAGATTATTTTGGGTGGCTTTGCACCCAAAATAATCTCCCCATAGTTTCTTAATCCATGCTTTCGCTGTGTTCCAGTTGAGCCAGGCCCGGGCCGGGTAGGTGCCGGATGTGTTTAATCACAAGCGGCCACAAGGCCAGGCTGATTCCGGCGGTGGAAAAAGTCATCACACCCAGAACCTGGACAGTATTGGCCCAGTTCAGCGAAATCAACAGCATGCCCAGGCTGCCCATGAGCAAACCGGTGCAGTTAATTAATGAAGAGACCGAACCGGTATCGCCCTTCTGCTGTTCCAGCATCAGGTTGGCTGCCGGCGGGCGCAGGCAATTCGATGCCGCCGAGGAAGGCAGGATACACAGGCAGAAAATCCAGGGCTGCAGGTTTCCAAGCAGGAAAACCAGTACGCCGCTGATCAAAATGACCAGAAAACTACCCTTGATTATTGTTTCGGAATGGACCCGGCGGGACAACTGCAAAAAAATCATCGGTCCGGCGATCATCCCCAGGGCATTGAGAGAAAAATAGAAGCTGTAGGCCTGGCTGCTGAGATGGAAGCCGTCTTGAAAGATGTAGGTGGATGAGGCGATAAAGGCCAGGGTCGAGACGCTCAACAGCGAGAAGAGGATCAGCAGCCCGGCGAAGCCCCGGTTCTGGAGCACCTTGCCGAGCCGGCTTAAGTTTTGGGTCAGGAGACCGGGGCTGTATTCCGGGATGGTCTCTTCCATCAGCAGGCTGCCGATCAGGGCGACCACGCCGATGCCGGTCAGCACCCAAAAGATGCCCCGCCAGGATGTGATGCCCAGCAGGAAGGCGCCCAGCACGGGTGCCACGGCAGGAGAGATCAGGACCATCGACTGGACGATAGCCAGGACGGATTCACGCTTGCGGCCGGTGTACACGTCCTTGACCATTGCCGTGGCTACCGCTCCGGCAGCACTGCCGCCGGCTGCCTGCAGTGCCCGAGCCAGGATCAGCATACCCACGTTCCAGACGTTGGCGCACAGGGCGCTGGCCAAAACATAGATCACCAGGCCGGCCAGGAGCACCTTTTTGCGCCCATAATGGTCGCTGAGCGGCCCCCAGACCAGGATACCCAGGCTGTATAAAATGAAGAACACGATCAGGGTCAGGTTGATCTGGTCCACCGGCACGTGGAAGAAGGTGCTCATGCCGGGCAAGGCCGGCAAGTACAGGTCGGTCGAGAGGGGCACGAAGGCGCTCAATAAGGCGATCAACACGATCAGGCCGGTTTCGCCGAGGTATTTCTGCGGATGGGGGTTGGCGGGAAGCGTTGTTTTTGCTGAAGACATGAAGGGGTCCTGGAAATTTCGACGGGTAAGGATTCAAAATAAAAACGCTTTTTGTGGTCACAACAAAAAGCGGTCGATCCAAACGAGCTGGGACAGGGAATTTAAGATGTTGAATTCATCTATCCGATGCAATGCCGCTACTTTTAAATTTTTAGGGGTAAATGGGATTTGAGCCGGGATCAGTATACGGTTTTCGATTTGATCTGTCAACCTGTGGGGTCAGCGTAATTCAAGTTTGCTTTGGGCTGCCAGGCTGTAAGGCGAAGCCGGGTAGTCATGCCACAACTGCCAGTACGCCTGGACGGCATCGGCCTGGTCACCGCTGCGCTCGTAGGCTAATCCCAGCAAATATTGCAGATAGGAATGGAGCGGTTGAATAATTGTGTCGTCATAAAAGCCACTTTCTATAATTGGTTGTTTAAATATCTCGGTTAATATTGCTATGGCGATGTCAGGTCTCTGATCGAAAAATAATGCCTGTTCTGCTTTGCTAACATTCTCTTCCTGTAATTCTGGGACAAATCCACTGGGTACCAGATTATTTTGAGTGTTATCCCAGGTATAGGTCGTTGCCCACCCGGTATAATTCACTATTAATCGACCGTCTATTACCTTCCAATCCTTTACAGTGCCCCTTTTTTCTGTAAGCTTTTGTGGAAGATCTCCGGGATAAAGCAATTCCTTAGATTGGAAAGCGCTGCCTTGGGGAAGAATAAGAAAAGTGTATAGAGTAGAGCCAGCCTTGAATAAATTGATAGATGGCGCACCAGGCTGTGGGTTAAACTTTTGCCAGATAATAGTCGATGGGGATTTATCGTCTGGCAGATAGAGGTAATACAAAGACAATTTTTCAATTTGTCCGCCATGGCGGAGAAAAGCATAGAAATTGGTGTTAATTTCTACGATCCAATCATCTTCGCCTTGCCCATCCAGGTCGCCTTGCTGTGACCATTGCGGATAGAGCTGGTTTTGAATGAGCAGGGCTTTTAAATCATCCAGGCTTGACGGCGGATGCTGATTTACGAGTATCGCTATTGGATCAAGCGAATCGAAATCATCGGAAAAATGGCCATTGTATTCGCTGCCCCATTCTCTTTCGGCAAACCCCCATTGTTGAAACATTTTTTCGACATTGCAGCTTAGCATTCCACAAACTGACGGCATTTCGGCTATGTATAATGCACCAACCTCTTCCACTGCGCGATAAATCCCTTGGGTAGCATAGGTGTCGAGAAAGGTCGCGGCCACCCGTGCCGGTAGCGTGTAGGCAGGTTTCACCGGGTGATCGCGGACCTGGCGAAGCGTGGCCAGACCCAGATCAAGCTGATTCCTTTCGATGTACCAGGTAGCCAATTTGATGCGGAGGTAATCCCTGGCGGCAGGTCCCCAATCATTTTCGGCCGGCGCTGGCCAATTTTCCAAGGCGTCAGCCAGTAATTTAACCGCCTCGTCGTTCTGCGGGCCGGCTTTTATGGCCCAATCAATTGTGCAGCGACTGGGGGGATCGGTCTGGCCTGGTGTGGTGATTCCCTCTGATTCTTTCTTGTAACCTTTTCCGTCCCAGGCGAAGGTAACGATATCCTGGTAGGGGGCTTCGTCGCAGAGTGTCGACAACGAGGTTCCGGACTGTATTTTTTGACCATTGCCCGTATCGGGCAGGAAACTGATATCCAGACAAGCACCGTAATCCGTATTTGCCGATACATTGAGTTGGTCAACCATCAAATCGGTAAATGCAGTGCCATTCCATTCATAAAGGTGGAAGGACTTCGCGCGAAAATGGTTAATACCTGTGCCCCAATCATCGTGAGTAATGGCAATTTCGTCGCGGCCGTTGACGTTGAGATCGGTAATTTGACCAGTTTCGCCGCTCCACCTGAATACTTTCCATTCCGGGTACAGAGAAAATACGGAATAATGCCCAGAAGAGACCATTTGAATTATAAAGAAATCCCAGCCATCGTTTACAGAAACTTTGATGACCGTTGCTGAGGAAGGGCGGTCAAATAAATGGGTCGAATTGAGCGCCGGTTCAGGGACACTGGCACCAAACGATTCGATCCATTCAGTTAAGTTTGAAAGATTTATACTTCCATCGTTTAGAAAATTTTCCATCATCTGGCGAAAAGGTTCGGCTGAATAGTCGTGCAGCAAGGCGTACGAAAGATAGTATGCTGAACTCAGTCCTTTAATTTCAGCCATTTGCCTGGTCAAATTGGGGTCATCTTTCAATTTTGGAAAGTCGAGGATAGCTTCGGAGATGAGCGAAACCTGATAGAAAGAGCGGAGCCCCTCATATTCAGCGGGGATGGGCACATTGGACGCTCCATTTGCCATTTGAAGCGCGGTCGTCTGGTCCCAAGGTTTGAGCTTGTATGCCTCAGGCCCAAGCTCTGGAGAAACGACCGGCACCGGGGTCGCGGTCGGCGTGATTGTTGGTGTAGGCGTTGGGGGCGGTGGGACGCAAATATTCGTGGTTGGAGAAGGCAGGTGTGCGAATTCCCCGATATCACACGGCTCGGTTGCGGTTGGCGTAGCGGCTGCTGCCGGCAAAGCGGTCGAAGCAGGCGGGAATTGTAAAAAACAGATTTCAATCAGGGCGAATAATAAAAATGTAAGAAACAATACCCCAAGGGGTTTAATAATGCGAGAGCGGGTGGGCGGAATGGGCGAAGGTGAGGGATTCATGCGGATGGTGCCGATTTAATTTCAGGTTAAAGCGATTTTTGGGCTTGCTTTGTTTTAACGAAATGGACAAACGTCCTCTGGCAAGTAAATATGGCTCTGCCATCCATGATAATCGCTTCCCAAGGGGATGAGTATCTCGGGATTATTCGCAGCGTATTGAATTGCTTTACTGCATGCGATTGTCAAATTATTTGTTTCTTGAAAAGCATCATAAAAAGCACTTGCCATCTCAAGATAAGAAAAACCAGGGTTATCCTTTCTGAATAATTTTTGCATAACTTCGAATTGATGTTGTCCATCGTAAATATCGCCACGAGCAAGGTCCAGTATAACCAACCGGTAATAGGCATAAGCTTCCAAACGTGGGTATTCTGTTGTATCCTCATTGGGAGGTGGGGTTATTGGAGTTGGCGTTGGTGTGGGATTTATATTATCTGTATTGAATTGAGAAAAAAAACTTGAGAGCGCTAGATAAGTTTCGTATTTCTTTCGGTCACTGGACCACCACTCTAAATTATCATCGTAGATCACGTCTTGGTAGAATTTTGCCGCTCTGTCATAATCACCATTTATTGTCGCTTCATCACCATCCTGTACCGCTTGAAAACGATAGCGAGGCGTCTCGTATATTTTATTAATAATTACAAAATTTTCGCCATTCCACCCGAGAGTGATTGTTGATTTTCGCCAGGGAAGTCCGCCAATGATGGAATCAGGATCAATTGGGATATCATCGATGACCTCGATTTCCTTTAGGTTGTTTCCATTTACATCGGAGATTTTGTGATCCCAACCAGTAGTTCCTAAAAAATCGTTTTCGCTTAGATTATTGGGGATTTGTATCAAAGAACGAAAAGTCTCTCCATTCCATTCAAAAATAAATAACGAATGGAAACCTGGTCTTTCATAAAATGATAAGAATAATTCGGGAATGCCATTTCCATTCAGGTCATCAATCTGGTCAATTAAGAGCGGTCGTTGATCAATTGATTTTTCGAATAAAACGACGTATTTTCCACCGCGGCATCCTAGAACAAATGTAGTGTCAAAATCAGAAAATAAATATTCCTCTACTCCATCACCGGTTATATCCGCGAATTTTATTCCCCATTTCTCATCAAGGTTTACATATGTCCCTCCCTGGTTTAAATAATTTAAGATGTCTTCAATATATGGCTTTGCATAACAACCACCTTCAACACAAATTGGAAACCAAGGTTTAAGTGAGGGATTTTCTATCGGACAAACAGCTTTTACGGATTTTGTAGCAGTAACTATTGCCTGGGGATTAAACGTTGGTGTAAACGTAGCGATTGTTGGTAGAGGAGTGCTGGGTAAGGGTGCTGTTTTCGTCCATAAAGGAGTAGAGGAATTGGTAAAAACAGGTATATTAGTACCCAGTGAAGTAGGAGAAGCAGGGTTGGATAAATTTGTTAGTTGATATGCACCTTTAATGGATCCAGTTGTACCTTTATTTAACGGTTTCGCGGTACATGCTGTAAAGGCTAGTGTTATCAACAATATTACAAAACATAATTTGCTTTTCAATTTTCCTCTCGGGGTATCTCTAAAGTTAAATTATGCTCTTTAAGCTATGCCAATGAGGATTATTGATCCATTTAAGGATTTATTTACAAAAGATTTTTCGTATTTCCCCCTCAAGTGATTGAATTATCGGATTTTCTTGGATTATATATTAAACGTATACCGGATACTTGATTATAACCAGGTTTCAAGGTAATTGATTAAATGATTCATCTTGAACTAAATCAAAATTTAAGAATTCTTTGAAGATTCTGTTCACATGATCATCAAAAACGATATTAGATAAAGGGGAAAGTATTCAATTTATTCCTTACCTGTGCAGAATTTTTACAATCCGTTTATAGACGATATCCGCTATCGTCAGAGTGTGTCCTCCGGTTGTATTCACGAACTGAATGACCACCGTATCGATATCCTTATCGTAGCGGGCGATGCTGTAATATCCTGGTAACCAGCCGGTATGCTCGTACTCGTAAATCGAGGAGTAGATCGCCTGCTCGTCGTCATTCAACAATGAGCCATCATTCAAAGCTCTCAAAAATATGCCGACATCCTGTGCGGTCGCGACCATCGACCCACCCGGAATTGTAAAGTCAAGATCTTTCAGGTCATCGTCGTATTGATACCAGTATCCGCTGGCCATATCTTGATGGTCTACCTGGTTCGGCAAACTGTACGTATTCGTTAGCCCGAGTGGAGCCAATATTTCCTGCTCGATGTACTGCTGGTGACTGTACCCTAACGTTTCGTCAAGGATACGGCCAATCAACAGATAATTCGTATTGGAATACTTGTAGCGAGCGCCCGGCTTGAAATCGGCGGGTTGGTCGAGTACCAGTTCCAGGGCCTCGTCGATGTCTGTGTGCGGAGTGAACCAGTCGAATCCGGGTTGGTCGACGAAATTGGGAATACCGCTGCGATGTTGGAGCAGCATCCGCAGGGTAATCTGATCCGCATATTTAATTCTATCGGCAAGTTCAGGCAAGTAATCGGCGAGCGTGGCGTCCAGCGACAAACTGCCGTTACTGACCATTTTGGCGGTAGCCGCGGAGATATACAGCTTGCTGATGCTGGCGATCTTGAACAGGGCGTGCGGATCGGCTGGCACCTGAGCCGCTTTATTTTTCCAGCCGGCAGCGTAAAGAGCCGGTGTTTGACCGGCTTGGTCTACATAAACGATGATCCCATCTAGCTCATGATTGATCGCATCATCGACCTGGGCCTGCACCGTATCCGATAATGGCGCGATCCATGTCAGGACCATATCCCAAGGGGGGAATACCACGAGGGATATGATCGAGCCGACCGCCACGATCGCCATGATGATTCTGAATACTTGCACATTTCGTTTCTTTTTCATCCGTTTTTTGCTCCGTTTAGAAGGATTCGGTTTCCAGGGCGCGCTCTTTCCGACGGTCCACGTTGATGCCTTTAATCAGCAGCCACAAGTGCAGGAATAGCTCGCCGATAAAAGTGACCTGGCTGATCATTATTGCGCGACCAGCCATCAGGAAGAAAGTCACCACGGTGAACAGGCAGCCGATACCGGCCGGGGCTGAAACAAGGGTGAGTTTGCGATGCAGGCCTGCATTTAATTGTTCGATCAATTGCGTACGGGGGACGATCTTTGGGCGAACTTCAGGAATAAATAGTCTGGTAGTGGGGATATGTTTCACACGCGAACCTTTTGGATTGAAAACCAACGTTAATTGGTTGCTTGAGTTGGAAAAGTGCTGGAAATTTCCCTCTGTTGTGATCGGCTAGATTTCTCTTGAAAGCAACAAATGTTTAGCGGATTGGTCCTCATTGTACCAAATTTACCGGTACCAATAGGCCTAAACGCGGAAAAAGTTTGGCGCCCCCAGTCGAAGAACGGCGCGAGCGGCAAAATATACTGACTTCGCTTTTTCGAACGCTTTCTTGAAAAATCCATAGGGGAAGATATTGTCAAAGGTAATTGGCCGAAACATCAACAAAACAGGTGAACAAAGTATATAATTGCCTATATTTTGATAGGACACCATGAGGAGCTTGTATGGGGCAAGAAACTGTTAAATACGACTTATATTCGCAGTACTTCCGCCAGCATGCCTATGAGATCTTTAGCGCCATGCGCGATCATGACCCCGTTCTGCGCCAGGCCGGGCTGGATGGCCAGACGCCAATCTGGTTTTTCAGCCGCTATGCGCACGTGGAAGCAATCTTGCGAGATGACCAGCATTTTGTGCTGGATGCAAAGCTGGTGCTGGACTCGGATGAATACCGGCGGCAATTCCAGTCCAACCCCCTGTCGAGCCAGTTGGATAACCATTTGTTGAGCAAAGAAGGGGAGGATCATCGCCGGCTGCGGTCGCTGGTGACCCAGGCGTTTACCCCGCGGCGTATCGCCGGGCTGCGGCCCCGCATCCAGGCCATCAGCGATGAGCTGATCGACCGGATGGTGGCTTCTTCCATTGTGCAGGTTGACCTGGTAGACGCTTTTGCTTTTCCGCTGCCGATCACGGTCATTGCCGAGCTTTCGGGCATCCCGGTGGGGGACCAGGACAAATTCCGGAGCTGGTCGGACGTGTTTGTGACCCCGGCGCTTACTTCCGCGGAACAGCAGCGATTTTTCGAGCAGATGCAGGGGTTCATCGCCTACCTGACCGCCCTCTTCGAAAGCCGCCGCCGGCAGCCAAAGGACGACCTGATCAGCGGCCTGCTCCAGGCGGAGGAGGCGGGCGATCGCCTGAGCACGGAAGAGCTTTTCAGCCTGGTCGTGCTGCTGATAGTGGCCGGGCACGAGACCACCGTTTCCTTGATCGGCAACGCCACCGTCCAACTGCTGACTCACCCGGATCTGCTGGCGCGCGTAAAAGTCCATCCCGAAAAGATGCCCCAGGCGGTCGAAGAATTCTTGCGCTACGATCCGCCGGTGGAGCGCGCGATTACCCGCATGGTGGCGCAAGACGTGCTGGTGGACGGGCAGCAGCTCAAGCGCGGCGACCTGGTCATCCTGCTGCTAGGCTCGGCCAACCGGGACGAGCGGACTTTCCCAAACGCGGACCGGCTCGACATCGACCGGGAGAGCGCGAAGCACATTACTTTTGGCAAAGGAGTGCATTACTGCCTGGGCGCGCCGCTGGCCCGCCTGGAAGCGGAAATTGCGCTCAATACCCTGGTCCGGCGACTGCCAGGCCTGCGCCTGGCCGTGCCAGCGGAAGCGCTGGAATACCGCCTGGTCCCGCTGTTCCACGCGTATACTCATATTCCGGTCTGCTGGGGGGATTGAGGCAGGCGATTGGGCTCTTGCCCATCTTTTCCTCGCCCTCCGAAGGAGGGCGAGTGACTAATCTGTTATCCCGAATTGACGTTAACTAAGGCGTAGATTTTCGAAACGGGCTACTCACCTTCGAAAAGGTAGATATAATCTGTTGGGAAAGGCACTTTTAGGCATAAATCTTTGGTTGGAGTAATTAAATTGACTGGGCTGGATGATTTATTGCTGCAAGAAAAAATTCGCCGTATTCCGGTGACACGCATTCATACATTGGTATTAGGCAGCGGCGCGGCTGGCTTGAACGCAGCCGCCCAACTCTACCTCAACGGCGTCAAGGACCTCATGATCCTTACCGAGGGCTTATCCATGGGCACTTCGATCAATACCGGCAGCGACAAGCAAACCTATTACAAGCTGTCGATGTGTGGCGGCGAGGCCAATTCACCCAGGGCTATGGCCGAAACCTATTTCGCCAACGGCTCGATGCATGGCGATCTGGCCCTGGTCGAATCGAGCCTTTCGGCACGCAGCTTTATTAACCTGGTCAACCTGGGCGTACCTTTTCCGCGGGACGAATATGGCCAGTTCGTGGGCTATAAAACCGATCACGATCCCCGCCAGCGCGCCACCTCGATTGGACCCTATACCTCCCGGGAGATGTGCCTGAGGTTGATCGATCAGGTCAAAACTCTTGGCATACCGGTACGCGAGAAGCGCAATGCCGTGGAACTGATCACAGTAAAGGACGGCCAAATCACGCGAGCAGCCGGCCTGATCGCGGTGGATGGCGAGGGTAATTTCGAAGCCTATGTCTGCGAGAACTTGATCTTTGCGGTGGGTGGGCCGGGTGGACTGTACAAAACCAGCGTTTATCCGCCGGTTCATTCAGGGGCCATCGGCCTGGCGTTGATGGCAGGCGCATGCGCGGCCAACTTGCCCGAATCTCAATATGGTCTGGCCTCGACAAAGTTTCGCTGGAATGTTTCGGGAACCTACATGCAGGTGATCCCGCGGGTGATCAGCCGGGCAGCGGACGGCGTTTCGGACGAGAAAGAGTTTTTGCCGGAGTACTTTCATACTTTAGGTGAAATGAACGGAATGGTCTTTCTTAAGGGTTACCAATGGCCTTTCGATGCGCGCAAAGCTATTGGGGGCTCCTCGATCGTCGATATTTTGGTGTACATTGAAACGATGGTCAAAAATCGCCGCGTCTACCTGGATTTTCGCACGAACCCGGATGGTTTCGCTTTTTCCGATCTGCCGGAGGAAGCGCGGTCTTACCTGGAAAAATCAGGTGCAATCCTGGACAGCCCTATCGGGCGCCTTAACCACATGAATCCCGGCGCCATAGAACTGTATCAGAAGCAGAAGATCGATTTGTTTAGCGAGCCTTTGGAAGTGGCAATTTGCGCGCAGCATAATAACGGTGGACTGGCCGGGAATAGCTGGTACGAATCGACCAACCTGAAGCATCTGTTCCCGATAGGCGAAGTGAACGGATCGCACGGAGTTACACGCCCGGGTGGCTCGGCATTGAATGCCGGACAGGTCGCCGGTTTTCGGGCCGCCGAATTTATCGCAAACCGTTATGCGGAGTGGACAATTGACGATGATACCGTGGACCAGGCGGTAAACGATCATCTTGTGCAAGTAATAAACTGGTCAGAACGCTGCCTGAACGCCGAAACACCCTGGCTGGAAGAAATGCAGCAGGTTCAGGAGCGTATGTCGCAGGCGGGAGCACATATTCGCAGCCTGGCAGTGTTGAGCACCCAGGTGCCCGCGGCCTGGCAGCAGGTAGAGCGTCTTTCTCAGGCGGCTTGTGCAGTCAAGGACAGAAGCCAGCTCCGTTATGCGTTTCGAGTACGGCAATTGGCCTATGCCCAGGCCATCTATTTGAGCGCCATCCAATTTGCCGTGCAAAGCGGGGTAGGCAGTCGTGGTTCGGCCATCGTGCTGGATCCGCAAGGGAACCAGGTGCATGAGCTGTTGGATAATTACTGGAAGATCGCCCGAGAAGATGAAACTTTCCGCAGTAAAGTGCTCGAAACGGTCTCATCGCCGGGGGGAAAGGTAATCAATGAATGGGTTGCCTGCCGCCCTATCCCAGAGGGCGATTCCTGGTTCGAGACGACCTGGGCACGTTACCGCAATGGTGAAATCTACAATTGATCCGGTTTAACTGCTCAGGCTAATTCGGAAATGAGGAATGTATCGACCCGGCTTGAAAAAGCCGGGTTATTTTTTAAATTGGCCCAATTAGCCACTTGAAATTTGCCGCGGAATATGCGATAATACAATATGTAATGCGACAATGTCGCACGACACAACGATTATCCTTGAGTTGATAAAGTACCAAAGGAGGTGGCTCTCCAAAAATACTTCACCCGGCAAAAAAGTTCATGACTTCTAACCCAGAAAAATTCAACAATAGGAGAATGGAAATGTCGTACTTGGTAGCTGTTGGAATAAGTGCGGGGATTATTGGGGGGCTGAGCGCCCAATTCGCTGGAAATTTACATGTTGTTGCATGGGTAACGTTCATTGCTATGGCATGCTTTTTTGCGGCCGGTGGTAAAAACATGGGCTTCGCAAAAAATGCACTTGCCAATTTATCGGGTGTATTGTGGGCCATGTTAATTTTCTTTTTAGTTGGCATTTTTAAATTCCCTGGCGCGATGATCGTAGCGGTACTCATTGCTGTGGTTATTGCTTGTGTACAGGCGAAATGGTCCTGGCTTTCATTCATTCCGGGGACTTTTGCGGGTATGGCGTGCACCTTTGGAACCAGCGGAGACTGGAAAGCCACCGTTATTGCGATGATCATTGGTGGCTGTATGGGATGGTTGGCTGAGCAGGGCGGTTTACTCCTTTTGAAAGTTTTTACGAAATCACCTGCAAAGGAAGAAAAGCAATCTGCCTGAAACGGGATCAGAAGCTCTTTGAACACGTGATTTTCGAGAAAATGATAAAAATCGTTTTTGATATCAAAAGGAAAGGTCAAAATGGCAGGAACACGGGAAAACTATTTTAGAACCAGCGACGATGCTATGATCTATTTTGAAGATCATGGCGCCGGAAAACCCATTGTATTGGTCCCTGGGTTTGTCTGCTCCACCAAGTTCTTTGAAAAGAATATTCCTGGGTTATCCAAAACCAACCGGGTCATCACCTTCGACCCCCGCGGCCAGGGAAATTCTTCAAAGGGTTTGCAGGGGCACACCATTGCCCGCAACGCGCAGGATATCAAGGAACTGCTTGAGCACTTGAACGTGACCAACGCCACCTTGTTGGGGTGGTCGATGGCCGGCCAATTCGTGTTGAAATATCACATGCTCTACAACAATTATCGGATCGATTCTATCGGCCTTCTCGATTGCCCGTTGGGAGCTATGCACGATGAAGAGTGGAATGCCCATCACCTGAAGGGCTTCAATATGGATGGCTTCAACAATTCGCTGGCCTTCTCCTACAATCATAACGAAGACTACTGCGCCGGATTTGCCAAGATGATCTGGGCGGGCAACGATGATTTGAAGATCGAATGGAGTACCAATGAGTTTCTCAAGACGCCGGCCTGGATTTCCTTCGCCATTTACAGCGACATGGTTTTCCAAAACGGTTTTGAGATGCTGCCCAAAGTAACCCTGCCTATCCTGTTTATGGGTGCGGATTCGGCCGTGACGGCGAATGGTAAAGCCCTGGCTTCGAAATATTACCCGGCTAATACCAACCCGGCCGTTTACAAAGAGTTCGCATACCTTTGAAAAAGGCGGCCATGTGTTCTTCTATTGCAACCCCGAAGAGTTCAATGAAAAAGTGGCCGCATTTGCGAAGAAGGTAACTGAATTGTAAGCCGGTTCCCTGTATTAGTTATTGTTGACCAAAATAACCTGACGTGAATTGGCGCGATTCTTGGTTTTTGGCCAGGGAAAATTCATGTCAGGTTATTTTTACCCTTTGTATAAAAGCGAGAAACGTTTTTGGTGGATCGAGAGCGAATAGTGATTTAATTCTTTGATGTTATAAATATTGTAAGTGGAACGATGAATATAAATATCTCAGAGAATAGGAATCACAAATGGAAACACCCGTTAAAAAAAACGCCTCGCAAGCTGATTGGATCCGTTCAACGAGCCCTGGATATCATCAATTTGTTCGATAAAACCCATGTCGAACTGGGAAATGCCGAAATTGCACGGCTCGTCGATTTACCCATCGGCACGGTCTCCGGGTTGATTTATACCCTGAAGACCAATCAGTACCTTGATCAGGATCCGCAAACACATAAATATCGCTTGGGCTTGAAACTGGCCGAGCGGGCAGCCGTTTTACTCGATCAACTGGATTTACGTAAAGTAGCCGCGCCATTGCTGGAAGAGTTGCGGGATTGGTGTGGAGAAAGCGTTAACCTGGCCATCCGCGACGGTAACGAGGTTGTTTACATCGAAAGAATGTTTGGTGACCATTCGTTAGGGATCCGTTCTGAGTTGGGCAGGCGTGGAACGCTACATAGTACTGCCTTGGGTAAAGCGATCATTTCATATTTACCCGATGCCGAGCTCAAAACGCTGCTGAAAGATTACGATCTTTCTGTGGTCACGCCCTATACGATTACAGACAGCGAAAAACTATTGAGAGAGGTGGCGGTTATTAAGCAGCGTGGTTTTGCGATCGACGAACAGGAAAACGAATTGGGCGGCCGTTGTGTAGGTGCCCCTGTATTGGATCGCCATAATTACCCCATTGCTGCCATCAGCATTTCGGTACCCATTCAACGGTTTCCCAAAGAAGATATCGAGAAGTTTGGCAAAAAATTGATGGCAACCTCGACCACAATCTCTCAAAAGATGGGCCAATTTAATGAACGTCATGGTGATTAGTACGGCATATTTTTCTGGATAGAGAGAAAAATATCTATTTTCTTGAAAGGTTTAATACGCGAGGACTATGGAGAAAAAGCTGAGAGTAGCAATCATTACAGGATCGGGCCGGGGTATTGGTCGCGGCATCGCGGTTCAACTTGCCCGCGCCGGTTGGACAATTGTGATTAACGATATCGGTAACCCCGCTCCGCCGGCTGAAACACTCGAATTGGTACGCAAAGAAGGCTCCGACGGGTGGGTTGTTCTGGCAAATGTCACTTTGGCAGCTGACCGGCAGAAGATCGTCGATGAGACCATGCAGAAATTTGGCCAGATCGACTTATTGGTGAATAATGCCGGCATCGGCCCACGGGTAAGAATGGATATGCTGGAGATCAGCGAAGACAGCATGAATGAAGTCCTGGCGGTAAATACGATCGGGCCTTATTTTCTAACCCAAATCGTCTCGAAGAAAATGATCGAATTGATTGCCGCAAAGAAGATTCCCTTTGCAAAAATCGTGAATATTGGTTCGATGAGCGCATATACGAGCAGCACCAGCCGGGCCGAATATTGTATTTCGAAGGCAGCGGTATCGATGAACACGCTGCTGTATGCCGACCGGCTGGCGTCTGAGGGGATCAACGTTTATGAAATCCGGCCCGGCATCATCCAGACGCCTTTGACAGAAGTTGTCAAAGACAAATACGAGAAATTGATCTCCGAAGGGATCACTCCTATCAAACGGTGGGGCCAGCCCGAGGATATTGGCAAGGCCATTACTGCCATTGCGGAAGATTACCTGCCATTTTCTACCGGCCAGGTCATCGATGTCGATGGCGGATACCACATTCACAGGTTGTAGACCGATGAAAAAAATTATCACCCTCGGAGAAATCATGTTGCGGCTCTCTCCGCCTGGCCAGTTGCGCTTCAGCCAGGCGTGCAGCTTTGACGTCACCTATGGCGGCGGCGAGTTCGAACGTGGCCGTTTCGCTGGCCAATTATGGCCTGGAAACTGAATTTATTACTCGCCTGCCGCAGAACGACATGGGAGAAGCCTGTCTGCAATATCTACGCCGCTATGGAGTCGGTACTCGTTATATTCAACGCGGCGGCAGCCGGCTGGGAATTTACTTTCTCGAAAATGGCGCCGTGATGCGGGGCAGCCAGGTGATCTATGACCGGGCCGATTCGGCTTTCGCTACCATTTCACCGAATATGTTCGACTGGAATGCTATCTTTGCCGATGCGGGCTGGTTCCATTGGACGGGCATTGTTCCCTCATTATCCGCCGGGGCGGCGGCTGTATGTCTCGAAGCCGTGAAGGCTGCCCATGGGATGGGCATTACGATCTCATGTGATTTGAATTATCGAGCCAAGCTGTGGAAATGGGGCGCTTCAGCGACCAAAGTCATGGAAGAGCTGGTGGCCTACAGCGACCTGGCCATCGGGAACGAAGAAGACGCCGAAGCGGTCTTTGGCATCAAGGCTCCCGAAACCGATGTGACGCAAGGAAATGTACCGGCCGATCACTATCAATACGTTTGTGAAACGCTGGCCAAACGGTTCCCCAGCCTGAAGACGATCGCCATCACCCTGAGAGGCTCCATTTCGGCTTCTCACAATACCTGGAGCGCTATCCTTTGGCAGGCTGGCCAGACGTATACCGGCCGGATTTACGATATTACCCATATCGTTGACCGTATCGGTGGGGGCGACAGTTTTATGGGCGGGTTGATTTATGGCCTGAATACCTATGAAGGTGACCCCCAAAGAGCGCTCGATTTTGCGTTAGCGGCATCCGCTTTAAAACACACGATTTTTGGCGATTTCAATCATGTCTCAGTGAGTGAGGTCGAAAAATTGATGAAGGGCGACAAATCCGGCCGGGTATGCCGTTAAAGCTACCTACCTTGGGAAAAAAATGGCTAAATATTCTCGATTAAAAGTCTTAACTACGATGATCGCTACCGGCATGGTGCCGGTGTTTTATCACCCAGACGCAAAGGTGACCGCGGCTGTGATCGAAGCTTGTGCGGATGGGGGCGTCCAATGCTTTGAATTCACCAATCGCGGCGATATGGCCCAGGAAGTTTTCAAAGAGGTCATCACCCGATTCAAAGGTGATGAGCGGGTTATTTTGGGCACCGGCTCAGTGCTGGATGCGGGCACTGCCGCTCTGTACATTCAGATGGGCGCCAACTTTATCGTGGGCCCTGTTTTCAATCCCGAAGTTGCCCGTTTGTGCAACCGCCGCAAGATCGCATATATGCCGGGATGCGGATCTGCGACCGAAATTTCTAATGCCGAAGAAATGGGCGCGGAAATTTGCAAAGTGTTTCCCGGCGGGGCAGTCGGCGGCCCGGCATTTATCAAAGACATTTTAGGCCCAATGCCCTGGGTGCGTTTGATGCCTACCGGTGGTGTGGATGCGAGCGAAGACAGCATCAATGGATGGTTCAAGGCTGGCGTGGCCTGCGTGGGCATGGGCAGCAAACTCTTTAAAAAAGAGCTAATTGAATCTGAAAATTATGCCGAAATTACCACCAGGGTAAAACAGGTGCTGGCCTGGATTAAGGCCGCCCGGGCCGGGAATCCCCCTGATTTCTTGAAAAGCTGAGGTAGGATGACACAGTATTACAGTCAAATAGCGCGTATGCGCACCATTGAAGAATTTAAGGCTCATGTGCAGTCTCAGGGGGTCAATATTCCGTTCGACGACGAAGTTGTGCCGGCGCCGGATGGCGCGCTGGCCCAAACGTTTGTGCTCAAAGACGGCAAGACAATTGGCAATCGTTTTTGTATTCATCCGATGGAAGGATGGGATGGAACCACCGATGGCCGCCCGACCGAATTGGTTTTCCGCCGCTGGAAAAATTTTGGCCGCAGCGGTGCAAAACTAATCTGGGGCGGCGAAGCAGCCGCCGTAAAACCGGAAGGACGTGCCAACCCGAACCAGTTGATGATCCTCGATCACACCATGCGGGATATCGAAAAATTGCGCCAGGCGCTGGTGGACGAGCACAAAGCGCTTTATGACCAGACGGATGATTTGCTGGTGGGATTGCAATTAACCCATTCGGGCCGTTTTTGCCGCCCGAACGAGAAGATGAAACTCGAATCGAAAATTGTTTATCATCACCCGGTACTGGATCAGATTTTCAACGTTCCCGCGGATTTAGCAGTCATTACCGACGCCGAAATTGACGATTTGATCGGATATTACGTCCGGGCAGCCAGGCGGGCGCAAGCCATCGGCTTTGAGTTCGTCGATGTCAAACACTGCCACGGTTACCTCGGTCACGAGTTCCTCAGCGCGGTAAAACGCCCGGGTAAGTACGGCGGCAGTTTCGAGAATCGCACCCGTTTCTTACGCGAGATCGTGCGCGGTATTCAAAACGAATGCCCAGGCCTGCATATCGGTGTACGCTTCAGCAGCTTTGACATGCCGCCGTTCCGGCCCGATGAGGAAAATGTGGGCCAAATGGTGACCTATCGGGATGAGGATGGCCGTTATCCCTATGCATTTGGCGGCGACCCCGATCGTCCCGGTGAACTGAAGCTGGACGAACCTATTGCCTTGGTGAAATTGCTGGCCGAGTTGGGTGTAGAACTGGTCAATTTCTCGGCAGCCAGCCCCTACTATAACCCGCACCTCACCCGCCCGGCGTATTACCCACCTTGCGACGGTTATTTGCCGCCGGAGGATCCTGTTATCGGCGTAGCGCGACAGATCCGGGTGGCCGCCGAGATAAAGTCTCATGCGCCTACCCTGGCCTGTGTCGGCTCGGGGTATAGCTATTTACAGGATTGGATTCCGAATGTAGCCCAGGCGGCTGTACGCACGCAGCTCATCGATTTCGTGGGGCTGGGCCGTTCTACCCTTTCGTACCCCCAATTCCCGGCAGATATATTGGCCGGCCGGCCCGCAGCTCGCAAACGCGTGTGCCGTACTTTTAGCGATTGCACCACGGCCCCGCGCAAAGGATTGGTTTCGGGGTGTTACCCCTTGGATGATTTTTACAAAGTGCGCCCCGAAGCGGGTGAGTTGAAGCTGATGAAGAAGTCCTGATGCCCCAAATCAGGCGAATCGAACCAGGAGAGAAATCTTGAAAGTTGTTTCTTCAGAAAAAGCGGTCAGTTATATTCATTCAGGCGACACGCTGCTCATCGGCGGTTCCGGCGGCGGGCATGCCGTGCCGGAGGAACTGATCTTAGCACTCGAAAAACGGTACCTTAACGAAAACAATCCGGGTGATTTGACCCTGCTGCATCCGGTCGGAATTGGCGATAACGTCAGCCAGGGAGTGGGCCATCTGGCGCACCCGGGCCTGGTAAAGCGGATTGTCACAGGGGCGCTCGTCAACAGCCCGGCCTTCCAGGAGCGGGCTGCCCAGGATACCGTCGAGGCTTATACGCTGCCTCAAGGTTCACTGTCTCAGTTGATGCGCGAAATGGCGGCCGGGCGGCCCGGCTTATTTTCACAGGTCGGCCTGCATTCGTACGTGGATCCGCGCTTGAGCGGGGGTCGCCAAAGCTTATGTGCCAAAGAAGATCTGGTGGAGCTGGTGCACCTGGATGGCAAGGAGTGGTTATTTTACAAACCGTACACAATCGATGTAGCCTTTCTGCGCGGCACGACGGCCGATGAGGATGGCAACGTCAGCATGGAACGTGAAGCCGTGTTCGGTGAAATGCTCTCGATGGCTCAGGCCACCCACCGCAACGGCGGCCTGGTCATCGTGCAGGTAGCCCGGTTGGCCCAAAAAGGGACCTTGCCCGCGAAAGAGGTCAAAATTCCGGGCATGCTGGTCGATCTGGTCGTGGTGGACCCTGACCAAAGACAAACTTATCTTATGGAGTACAGCCCGGCTTATGCCGGTGAGATCAAAGTCCCCATGAACGAAATCGCCCCGCTGCCGATGGACGCTCGTAAGGTTATTGCCAGGCGGGCGGCACTCGAGCTGGTCCCGGGCGCCATCTGCAACCTGGGCTCGGGCATTTCTACAGGTATCGCAACGGTGGCAGCGGAAGAGGGTATCCTCGATCAGATCGTATTGACCAACGAGCAGGGCCTCATCGGTGGCGCTCCTTCCTCTGATGCCGGGGCGGCCGTGAATTACACCTCCATCGTCGACCAACCTTACCAGTTCGATTTTTACGATGGCGGCGGGCTCGACCTGGCTTTCCTTTCGTTTGCCCAGGTGGATGCTGCCGGCGACGTCAATGTGAGCCGTTTCAATGGCCGCATCATTGGCGTGGGCGGGTTTATCAATATCAGCCAGTGCGCCAAGAAGGTAATCTTCAGCGGTACGTTTACCGCGGGTAATCTCGTCATTGATTGGCCTGAGGGAAAATCGATGATCCATAAAGAAGGCAAATTCAACAAATTCCTCGATGAAGTCGAGCAAATCTCCTATAGTGGGCCGTTCGCCGAAGAGCGCGGGCAAGAAGCGCTCTACATCACCGAACGGGCTGTGTTCAAACGGGGTCATCATGGCCTCGAGTTGATCGAAATTGCTCCAGGCATCGATTTGGATCGGGATGTGTTGGGACATATGGATTTTCGTCCGAAAATATCGGCGGATTTAAAGATAATGGATGCGCGCCTGTTTGGCGCAGAGCCAATGGGTCTGGCGGCAGACCTGGCGGCCAAGCCCAGGAGCAATGTCCCGGCGCGCTTAAAGGAATGAGGTCATAATGGCAAATAACGAGAATGATCCTTCGG
Source organism: uncultured Chloroflexia bacterium (assembly GCA_963704755.1). Classification (GTDB taxonomy): domain Bacteria; phylum Chloroflexota; class Anaerolineae; order Anaerolineales; family Anaerolineaceae; genus Bellilinea. The sequence continues at coordinate 571,519 of OY969938.1, read as the reverse complement.
AACTGACCCAGGAAACCGAAGCGATTCGAGTCACTCGCCCGGTAGATGGTGTTGCATTAATTACCATCGGATCTGAGCCGCTGGGCGTGCTTCGCCATGCAGTTAAAGAGAGCGTTAATGAGCACCTTGACCGAGCTAAATCAGGACCTGTCAGTCCGCTGCGCGGTAATCACCGGTGTGGGCAAGGCCTTTTCTGTGGGTTCGGATATCAAGGATTTTAGCCAGGAAGTTGGCTGGCTGCTGCAGAATGATTATTGGGAATCGTCATTGAACCAGCAGATCGAAGACGCCCGCTTTCCCATCATCGCGGCCTGCAACGGGCACGCCCTGGGTGGGGGCGCCGTTCTCGCCCTGGCCTGTGATTTTCGCATAGCCAATGAGAGCGCCAAATTTGGCTTCCCGGAAGTAAAAGTAGGCGCATTTGCTTCAGGGAGCGGCACACAACGGCTGCCGCGCCTGGTCGGCCGGGGCAGGGCCTTGGACTTGCTATTGACCGGACGGGTCATCACGGCCCAGGAAGCCTTGCAATATGGGTTGGTTGAATATGTCTTCCCGGATGACAAAATGATGGATGAGGCGTTGAAGATTGCCAGCACGATTGCTGCGTATTCCGGGCCGGTCGTGGCGGCCGCCAAACGTTGTGTCAACGTAGGCCTGGCCGAAGGGATAAAGGCCGGTCTGGCGTTGGAAAGCGAATTGCGGGTGAAAACCGGTCGCGGTGAAGATGCTATCGAGGGGCGGTCGGCCTTTCTAGAAAAACGGCAGCCGAAGTTCAACCAGTAGGAGTATGTGAGGTTCGAATGAAGGTGTTTTCTTATTTATCTGAAGGTCAGATTCGTTCTGCCAGGTTGGTCGGTTTGCTTGGATTCGATTTGACCCTTGCTGCAGAGTCTTATTTTAAAGGCCCATGAGCCGCCTGAAGGCTGGTCGAATCGCCCGCTGGATACTTTGACTGATCTGGCCGGGCTAGATTCAGCCGGTATGCAGTTGGTCAAGAATGCCACCGATTGGATCGCTCAATCTTATGATGATTCTGAAAGTGAATGGCAGTCGAAAAACCTGCTTTTTGAATTTGATCAGGCGACACTTTTACCGCCAATTCCAAACCCAGGCAAAATCATTTGTATTGCCAACAACTATCCTTCGGAAAAGCAGATGCAGCGACCAGATTATCCGACTGTCTTTTTGAAACCAACGGGTGGGTTGGTGGGGGACCAGGCGGATGTTTTGCTGCCTGGAATTGCCCGGAACGTTGCCTATGAGGTCGAGTTGGCGGTCATTATTGGCAAGCGCGCGCACAATATCTCGCCAGACGCAGCGCGTTCGGTACTGGCCGGGTTTTCTGTGGCCAACGATTTGGGCGATCGTGTTTTGGAGAAACGTACTTCGCAGTGGGCAATCGGCAAATTATTCGATACTTTCACGCCGATGGGTCCGGTCATGGTTACTTCCGACGAATTCATTCGGGTAGGCAACCTCAACATGAGCACGCTTGTTAATGGCAAGGTGATGCAAATGGGCAACACTTCCCAGATGTTCTTCGATGTGCCTTATCTGGTCAGTTACCTATCTACTTTAACCACGCTTAATCCTGGCGATGTGATCTTGACCGGCAGCCCAAAGTTAATGGAGGGAGAACCTGATCCGGTCCACTATTTACAGCCCGGGGATGTGGTTGAAGCAAAAATAGATAAATTAGGTTCACTCATCAATTCGGTTAAATTAGAAAGCCAGGTAGATCGATGACATCTTATACGACGGCATTCATTCCTGCTCCCGGGAAAATCGAGTTTCGCGAAATGGAATTACGTGACCCGGCGCCGGAAGAAGTGATGATCAAGGTGTACCGGGCAGCAATTTGTGGCAGCGATCTTCACCTTTTCCGCGGGAAACATCCTTCTGTCGCATTGCCTGCTGCTGTAGGGCATGAACTGTCTGGAGAAGTTGTGCGAGCAGGTGAAAAAGTTTCGCGTTTATCTACCGGGGACCGAGTGACCGTTGAGCCGGTGATTGCTTGTGGAGAATGCTATTATTGCCAACGGGGGCAATACCATCTATGTACTGATATAAGCTTTCAATATCGTAGGGGTCAAGGTGCGTTTACAGAATATTTCTATGCACCCGAAAACAGAGTATATAAACTACCCGCTTCTGTTTCTTTTGAAGAAGGGGCCTTGATCGAGCCGTTATCGGTGGCATTACATGCGGTGAAATTGAGCGGAATCGGTATTGGGCACTCCAGCGCGGTGATCGGCGCCGGAGCCATTGGCCTGCTTGTGGCGATGCTTGCCCATGAATTTTCTGGAATCCAACCGTTTATTTCCGATCTGAATGACTACCGGGTTCAAAAAGCGATTGATTTAGGCTTGCGCGGTGTCTTTGCCCATCGAGGCGAAGATATCCACGCTGCGGTCATGAACCAGACGCAGGACCTGGGTGTCGACAACGCTTTCGAAGCCGTAGGCCGGCAGGCGTCGCTGGTGCAGGCGTTAGACCTGCTCAAAAAAGGCGGGAGGGCTACCCTCCTGGGTATATTCGAGGACCCGGCCCCCGAAATACCGATCAACCTTTTTGTCCAGCGGGAGATCTCGTTAACCGGTTCTCAAGGTTATGCCTGGGATTTCGAGGACGCCATCAATCTGGTGGCCAGCGGCAAGATCAAGGTCGCTGAACTGGTCACTTCCCGATTACCCCTTGCTCGTTTGCAAGAAGGGTTTGATTTGTTAAATCAGCCTGGAAATAACCAAATTAAGGTACTTTTCGAAAATTAAGTTTTACGCGCAAGTCTTTACCCCAGGCAGGTCATCCCGCCTGGGGGAGACTTATTCCCCTAAGTTTTTATCAACCTGAGCACAGAACCTGCTCAAAATCTCTTCTCCCGAATTCACGTAAATTAAGAAACCTTAAAACTTCCAACCTGGGGACCAAAAGGGTTGCAATATAAAATATATTGTATATAATATGTTTTATAAAAGATAATATATAAAAGATAAATACATGACAACCATTCCTTCTCTCATAAAAAACATCCCACTATCCCGCGAAGACTTTGCCTACGAATCGATTAAAGAAGCCATTGTCAGCGGCGACTTATTGCCAAGTCAGAAGATCAGTCTCACGGATTTGTCCAAAAGCCTGGGCGTGAGCATCATCCCGGTCAATAGCGCTATCGGTCGTTTAACCTCGGAAGGCCTGATCCGGCAGGACCCTCATCATTCCCCCTACGTGGCGGAATTTTCAGCGAAGGACACCCAGGAAGTTTTAACGATTCGTTACCACATGGAAGAGCTGGCCCTGCGTGAAGCCATCCCATTCATCGGTGAAGAACAGGTAGTACTCCTCGAATCCATGCTCGACCAAATGGATGTATTGGCTGCTCAGAAGGATTTTCACAACTTCGGCATTTTCAACCGCAACTTCCACGTGCAGATTTATTCTAACAATCCCATGCCAATGTTGAATGACATGATTTGCGACCTTTGGAATAAAGCCGAGTTAAATCGCTGCCGTTCAGTCTTTTCACTGGTGCCGAATATGCCCGAACATTCTCAGGTGGAGCATCGTGAATTGTTGAAAATGATTGCTGCAAAGAAGACGGAAGAGGCAATCGAAGTCTTACGCCGTCATAAGAACTATTCGAAAGTCAAACTCCTCGAAGCGCTGGAAAAACAAGACGCTTAATCCCCAAATCCCCTAAATCCCGAAAATCGTAAAAAAGAATAGTGGCATTGATGAATTCATTCGAGTATTACCACCCGAAGGATCTCCAACAAACCTTCGCGTTGCTGACAAACTATGGCCCGGATGCTCGCTTTTTGGCTGGAGGCACAGATCTATTGGTGCGTCTGAAATTTGGCCGGATTTCTCCCAAGGCAGTGATCGATATAAAAGGTCTGGCGGAACTCAATTCGGGCATTCGGCAGGTGGGGGAAGAGATTCATATCGGCGCGCTGACTACCATAGACGCGCTGCTTACGAACGAACGGATCAATCGATATTATCCGGCGCTGGTAGAAGCTGCACAGGAAATCGGCTCGGTACAGATACGCAATCGCGCTTCGATTGCGGGCAACCTCTGTAACGCCTCGCCTGCGGCTGACAGTGCGCCATCGCTTCTGATTTACAAAACTCACGTCGTTTGCATCTCGCCCCGGGGAGAAAGAGTCCTTCCCCTGAGTGAATTCATCCTGGGCCCGGGTAAAACAGCTTTAGCCATGGATGAGCTGGTCGAAAAAATCATTTTGCCCGTTCCGTCTGAAGATCAGGCGGCAGCATTTACGCGCCTCACCCGCCGCCGGGGTGTGGACCTGGCTACTCTCAATTTGTGTTGCCAGGTAAATACCAACGGACTTACCCGATTTGCCATGGGGGCTGTTGGTCCCGTGCCAATAATGGCCGAAGACCCCGATGGTTTATTGACCTCAACCGAGTTGAGTGCCGATGCCAAGAAAGAGGTAATCACGAAGCTGATGACCAAGGCCACCCCCATCACGGATGTGCGCGCCAGCAAAGAATACCGCCAGGCCATGCTCACCGTGCTTGGACAGCGGGCACTTGTGACCGCTTTGGAACGATTGCCGCGGTCGAGAGAGGATTTATCGTGACCCAAGCTCCCAGCCTTTACCCGATAACCCTGACCGTCAATTCGCAGGTCTATTCGCTTGAAGTACATTCTAACCACACCTTGCTGGATGTGCTGCGTGACCAGTTGGGTATAACCGGCCCCAAAGAGTGCTGTGGGGTGGGTGAGTGCGGCGCCTGCACGGTGCTGCTCAATGGCAAGGCGGTCAATTCCTGTTTGATGCTGGCGGTCGAAGCCGATGGCTGTGAAATCGTTACGATCGAAGGGTTGGGCGGACCGGAGAGCTTATCGCCGCTGCAGCAAGCCTTTGTCGATGCAGGCGCGGTGCAATGTGGTTTCTGCACCCCAGGCATGATTATGGCTGCACAATATTTGCTCAACACAAATCCAGACCCTAGCGAAGAAGAGGTGAAGGTCGCGCTGGCCGGCAATCTTTGTCGCTGTACCGGATATTCCCGCATTATCAAAGCCGTGCTTTCTTTGGCGGATAAACAAAAGGTTAACCAATGATCAAAAAAACGTCTTCTTCCGGTGAATCCCTGAACAAATTATTGGATAAAGCCAAAACGGCAAAACTGACTCCTTTACGGATAAAAGAGTGGCAAAGAGTAATCCAATGGCAGGTGGAAGACGAAACGTTCTATTGGAAGTCAGATGGCGAGCAATTGGACCTTGCTGAACCTCAGCAGGCCGATTTCGTGCTGAAATGTTCAAAAGAAACCCTCGATCGGGTCGCTTCGGGGAAGCTGCCGTTCTTTATCGGCTTGTGGGGCACGGGTGAGATTGAGTTCGAGGGCACGTTTTCCGATGCCTATCGCCTGGGCTATATATTCCTGAGCGACCGGCGCAAACGCCGGGTCATTTTCATCAGCCACTGCTGGCTGAATATCAATACACGTTTTCCCGAAGGTTGCGCTTTTGAGGGGGCCAATGTTCCCTTAATCCGAACCTTACTGGATAGCGGCCTGGGGATTATCCAGATGCCCTGTCCGGAATATGAAGTTTTAGGTTTGGAAAAAACGCTATATGGGGTGGTGATCAAGGACGAGATTCGGGCCGGTTTTCGTAAGTACGCCGGCATCGTGGTCAAACAGATCGAAGATTACCTGGCAATGGGTTTTGAAGTGGTCGGCGTTCTGGGCATGAATCCAAGCCCGTCTTGCGGCGTCGATTTTTCAAAAGGGAAAGGCACGATGTTAGGTACTAGCCGGGATATGTCAGAACAAAAAGAATCCGGCATTTTTATCGATGAGTTGAAAGCACTGATGGCAGAAAAAGGGATCACGAACGTTCCTATTATGGGCATTCGCCGCCAATTGATCGGCGAGCCTGCAAACACCGACCAGCTCGAAGCGTTGACAGTAACAATTAGTGCCTGAAAAGGCTTAATAAACTAATAGAAGGATCCTATTCAAAAGGAGAAGTAAATGACTCGTTTTATTGACCTAAGCCTTCCGCATCAGAATTTTGCCAGCGAACCCTATCCGCCCTCGATCACCCACACAACGCATGCCGAGGGTGCTCGCCGGCTGGCAGCTCTTGCGAAAATTGATCCAACCGACTTTGAAGGCGGTATGGCATTAGCTTCTGATCAGGTGAATGCCAGTACACATTCGGGCACCCATGTAGATGCCCCCTGGCATTACGGCCCGGAAATCGACGGCAAGCCTTCTAAAACGATCGACCAGGTTCCCCTGGAGTGGTGCTATGGCAATGGCGTCTTGTTGGATTTCCGCCATTTGGAACAGGGCTCTGAAATAACCGAAGAAGATGTTAAGAAAGCCCTGGCGAAAATTAATCACAGCCTCGAGCCCGGCGACATCGTTTTAATTCAAACGGGCGCCGATAAATACTGGGGCACTACCAAATACCTGCCGGCTCAGTCTGGTTTGGGTATGGAAGCAACGAAGTACATTCTGGATCAGGGTGTGAAAGTTATCGGCATCGATGGCTGGGGTCTGGATCGCCCGGTAGCCAAGATGGTAGAAGCTTATCACGAGACCAATGATCAAAGACACCTCTGGCCTTCACATTTCTTCGGACGACGTGTCGAATATCTGCAGATCGAAAAAATGGCACATTTAGATGAACTGCCTGCCCCGCTTGGCTTCAAGGTCTGCTGCTTCCCGATCAAAATCGAACGCGGTTCAGCGGGTTGGACACGCGCCGTTGCAATCATTGAAGATTAGAGGAGTGAAAGTGATGGAAGAAACTTTATTTCATAATCAGAACTATTGGACGAGCCCTTACAACTATTTCGAGGAAGTACGCTCACAGTTTTCTCTGCCCGAGAAGGTCAAGTTTCACGATGTGACCCTGCGCGATGGGGAACAAAGCCCCGGTGTTGCTTTCCGCGCAGAAGAGAAAGTCTACATTGCCAAATTACTGGATGAGTTAGGTGTGGATCGTATCGAAGCCTCTTTGCCGGCCGTTTCCGAAGAGGATAAACGCGCCACCAAAGAGATCGTGGAAATGCGCCCAAAGGCTCAGGTATTTGTGCTCTGCCGCGGCATCGAAAGCGATGTGCAGAACGCCCTGGATTGTGGCGTGGATGGCATTATCCTCGAGCTGCCGGTAGGTACCCCGCGCCTCAAATACCAGTTCAGCGAATGGACCGAGGATGACGTGGTCGAGAAGGCAACCCATTGGGCCAAATTTGCCAAAAGCAAAGGCCTCGAGGTTGTGCTCTTCCCCATGGATTGCACGCGCTCACGTCCCGAGTTCTTCACCCGTGTTTTGCGCGAAGTGGGCTCCTTGCCCGAAGTCGATGGTGTGAGTGTGGTGGATACCTCCGGTTCGCTCACCCCACAGGCGGCAGTTTACCTGGTAAAGCAGATGAAAGAGATCACCCACAAGCGCATCGAAGTGCACACGCACACCGATTTCGGCATGGGCGTGGCCACCTCGCTGGCCGCGGTCACGGCTGGCGCCGAAGTGATCCATGTCTCCGTCGCCGGCTTGGGCGAGCGCACGGGCAACACGCCGCTCGATGAGGCGGCTGTGTCCGCCAAGACCCTCTATGGACTGGACAGCAACATCAAGTTCGAAAAACTGTACGAGATTTCGCACCAGGTGATCGATATCAGCAAGTTCAAGATCGCCCCGTCGAAACCTTTGATCGGCGGCCGTGCTTTTACTCGCGAATCGGGTATGGGCGTCAACCTGGTCAAGACGCAGCCTCTGGCCCTGTTCGGCGTTATGCCTGACTGGGTGGGCCAAAAGGCACAGTACGTTTTGGGCAAGAAATCCGGTATGGCCTCCGTAGATATGAAGTTACAAGACCTGGACATGGCCGATTTACCCACTGACCAGAAGAAGACCGTGATGACAAAGATCAAAGAGCTGGGCATCATGAAAAAGGGCCTGGTCAATGACGAAGAATTTGTCGCCATTGTAAAGGAAGTTACCGGTAAGTAATTAACGCAACAGCACAACTCCTTGCAGCATGGCGCGCGTGGGCCATGCTGCAAGGGACCAGAGCATAGAGGTAGATCAAGATAATGAAACAGATTGGCAGATCAGTTAAGCGGGTAGGAATAGAAGAAAGGGTGAGCGGCACTTTGAAATATGCCGCTGACATGAAATTTGCAAATACACTTCATGTCAAATTGGTCCGCCTCGATGTTGCGCATGCCCGCATTCTCTCTATCGATACCACCGTAGCCAGCCAGATCGAGGGAGTCCATTTTGTGCTCACCGCCAAGGACTTGCCCCAACCCGTGGCCCGATACGGCCCCTTCTTGAATGATCAGCCGATCATTGCTACTGATGAAGTGAAGTTCTTTGGTGATCCCGTTGCCGCAGTTGTGGCCGAGACCGAAGATATTGCGGCAAAGGCTGCCAGTCTGGTAAAGGTCCAATTCGAAGAGCGGCCCGGAATTTACACTATAGAACAGGCCAGGGATCCGAATGCCCCCCTTGTACAGGACCCGTCTATTCGCCAGGGGCAAGCTTTCGCCAAGACCAATATTTTGGATGAATGGAATTTCAATTGGGGAAAACCAGAAGATACGCCGGCTGACCTGGTGATTGAAGACACCTTCAATTTCCCTATGACCACCCATTTCGCCATCGAGCCGCATGTTTTCATTGCCTCTCCCGATAATGATGGTGTATGCATTTGGAGCACCGTACAGCACCCTTTCTTGCTGCAGCGAGTGGTGGCAGGCGCCTTGCATATGCCGATATCGAAAGTACGCGTCATTGCGCCCGAGCTAGGCGGCGGATTTGGCGGCAAAGGGTATCCGAAATTCGAGCCTCTTATGGCCTTTTTAGCCATGAAGCTAAACCGCACGGTGCGTTTGCGCCTGTCACTCGAAGAAACATTTCTCCTGGGGAGACGGAATTCAAGCACTATTCGGGTAAAGGCTGGCTTCAAAAATAATGGCAAGCTGAGCTTCATGCAGGTCTATGCCGATTTTCTGATCGGCGCTTACGCGAATGCCTCACCCCGCGTGGTGGCCAAGGCGGCATTGGTGGGCACCGGCGCTTATTATTCCCCCAATACCCTTATCCGAGCAAGGGCATATCTCTCTCACACAGTGCCTGGTACAGCTTTCCGTGGCTTTGGTGCACCGCAATTCATGTGGCCCCTCGATTCTGTGATGGACATTGCTGCTCGTAAACTCGACATCGATCGTTTGGAAATCCGCCTGATGAACCTGCCCAAGAAAGGTGAAACCCTGGTGCCTGGTGAATTACCGGTGGATGGTGACTGGCGTGAAGGTCTGGCCAAAGCGGCAAAAGCGGTTGGCTGGGGCGAACCTTTGCCCAAGAATCATGGCCGTGGCCTGGGAATTGGCATCAAGTCGCCGGCTCCCGCCACCGTATCGCAGTCTATCGTGCGCCTGCACCAGGACGGCAGCCTGACTGTGATGGTGGGTACCACTGAAATGGGCCAGGGGGCCAGGACGGTTTTTGCTCAGCTCGCGGCTGATACACTCGAAATCCCCATGGAACAGGTCAAAGTAATTAACGGTGATACAGGCGTCGTTCCTTTTGATTCGGTCACAGCTTCGAGTCGTTCAACGGTATTTATGGGTAATTCGGTGGTCCATGCCTGCGAAGACATCAAAGAGAAAATAAAAAAGATCGCGGTCGAATGTTTCGCTGTCCAGGAGGATGAGGTCAAATTTGCAGGCGGCAAGGTAGTCCTGCCAGATTGCGAACTTTCTTATGTCGATATCATCAGAGCATATTTTGGCCTGGTTTCTGGTGAGATTATCGGTTTAGGTGCTTATAAAGAGGCCCGCAACCCCAATCATCCCCTGGGAGGTGGTATCTCATTCTACGAAGTAATCTTCGCCGCATCTGAGGTGGAAGTCGATCCTGAAACCGGCTTTGTGAGCGTCAAGAAACTGGTCACTGTAGGAGATATTGGCAAGGCAATCAATCCATTATTGGTGGAATCGCAAGATGAAGGGGGAGCAGTTCAAGGTTTAGGCCATTCCTTAATGGAACAACTGATTATGGACCAACGCGGACGAATTTTAAATCTTGGCGCGCTCGATTATCGCATCCCCACCACGCAAGATGCGCCGGGAGAGTTGGTTTCGATGCTGGTTGAAAATGGAGATGGTTCCGGTCCGCAAGGAGCTAAAGGTACAGGAGAGAGCGGCATTATCCCGATTGCACCCGCGATTGCCCTCGCTGTTGAAGAAGCGACTGGGGTGCTATTCCACGACTTACCCCTTACCCCTGAAAAAGTTTGGCAAGCGTTACACGAAAAAAATATTGCTATCGTCTTAACTCCCTGACTTTTTCTTATCTGTTTTGTGAAGGAGGTGCAAGAAAACCGAAATAACGGAAACCGGTAATTGGTGTATGTGCCTGAACACAAATTTGAAGAGGAGCTAATAAATGAAAAGGCTTAGTATGATGATCGTCGTAACACTGGTCATAGCCATTGCATTGAGCGCATGTGCTACGCCTACAGCAGCCCCAACTACAGCTGCCGTCGCCACTACTGCGTCAACCACCACAGCAGACAAGTCCGATATCGTAATCGGTAACCTTCAAGACGAATTGGGTGGAATGAAGGCATTGAGTATTGTTTTGACCTATGCAGCCCAAATGAAGATCGATGAGATCAACGCTACCGGCGGCATCAATGGCCGCCAGATCAAAATGATCACCTACGATACCCAAAGTGATGTCAATCAAGCTATCAACGCCTATCATCGCCTGGTTGAGCAGGATAAAGTTGTGGCTGTCTTCGGCCCTCCAGTATCCAATATCGGTATTGCTCTTGCCCCTGTTGCCGAACAGTTGCAAGTTCCCATTGTAGGCCTGTTCATGGATGATAACGCCATTATCCAACCGGATGGCAATCCCTGGACTTACATGTTCCTGGGTCAGGACTCCGCAGCGGTTCAGGGCAAAACCATCGCTGCTTACACCATCAATGAGTTGAAAGCCAAGAAAATTGCAATTCTGTACAACCTGCAGAATTCATACTCCGTTGGCCTGGCGAACGCTTTTGAAAGCCTGGTGATTTCAAATGGCGGCACCATCGTCGATCAGGAAACATACACGACCGCGGACAAGGACTTCCGCGCTCAGTTGACCAATATCAAAGCCGCAAATCCGGATGCGATTTACTTCCCATCCTACCCGGTTGAGATTCCCTTGATCTACGAACAGGCTTACGAACTTGGCATTACCGTTCCGATGATCGGCAGCAACTCAGTTCCTCCTACCGGACTTGCCCCGCAGACTGATCCGGCCGCTACCACCAATACCTTCTATCCATACGGTATCAATCCTTCTGATCCGCAATTGGCCGATTGGTCGGCAAAGTACAAAACCCTGTACAACGCTGATCCTATTGCCCAGTCTTATTCTGGTGCGGATGCCTTCGGCATCCTGGTTCAGGCGATCACGGCCTGTGGCGATACGGTCACCTCAGATTGTATTACCAAGCAGGTAACCGAGGTCAAAGATTACCAGGGCTTCCAGGGCAAGATCACCATGTCCCCGACGATGCACCAACCTGAGTCTTTGCCGATGGCCATCATGACGATTGATAATGGCCAGCCAAAATTTGTTGAGTTCTATACCCCCCTTGGTCAGGCACAGTAAGGCAACATTCTGAAACCGTTGGTTGGTTGGGGTTCATTACCCTTGGACCCCAACCAACAAAGAGGAGCGTTTATGCAATCAACTATGATCTTTCAACAGATCATCAATGGGTTATCGCTCGGCGCGGTGTATGCACTGATCGCTGTTGGCTTTGCCATGATCTTTAATATCTTGAAATTCTCCAACTTTGCACACGGGGGTGTGTTGGGAATCAGTGCATACGCCGGGTTTATTGCAGCGACCACATTTAAGTTGCCCTTTATCGGTATTATTCTTGTGGGTATCGTTACCGGAGCCATTACCGCTGTGTTTGTCGAGTTTGTAGCTTTTCGGTGGATACGAAAACAAAATGGCCAGTTGATCTACTTTTTTGTTACTTCAGTGACCATGCTCATGCTGCTTGAGCAGGTCCTGATTATTACTTTTGGCGCTTCATTCGAGTCATTTCCCTATACCCTTTTAAAGGTTAAATCCTCTTAAATTGGGCAACCTGACCGTTTCTGTCACTTATTTGCTCACCTTGATTGTTACGATTATCGCTTTTGCCATTCTCATCTATGTTCTGAAAAAGACAAAAGTAGGCATCGCCATCCGGGCGGCATCCAACGACCTGAATGCCACCAGTTTGATGGGCATCAACGTTGATTTCATTATTGTTTCCGCTTTCGTCATTTCTGGTATGTTGGGTGGTTTGTCCGGCGTCCTTTACGGTATTTCGGCTTCACTCTCTCCACAGATCGGTGAGATCGTTGTAAAAGGGTTCATTGCATCCGTATTGGGTGGTTTGGGCAACCTGACGGGTGTGGCTGTCGCTGCAGTGGCTTTAGGGCTGATCGAGGTATTTCTTGTCTCTACCATCGGTTCTGGCCTTTCCCCTGTGGTGATTTTTGTCATCATGATCGTGTTCTTGCTGGTCCGTCCGCAAGGTTTTGCCGGTGTGAGTTTTGCTGATAAAGCATAGCCACGGAGGATAAGGATATTTACATGACTTTTTATCTGACTGTAAGCCTGGCAATTGCTGTAAGCTCGATCGCTGTTCTCGGTACCTTCATGTTGACCGGGATGAACGGCTTGTTCTCATTAGGGCAGGCTGCGTTTATGGGCCTCGGGGCGTATGTTTCTGCGATCTGTGTCGTTAATTATGGAATGCCTCTACCTGTGGCTATTTTGATCAGCACTGGTATTACCATCATTATGGCGACCCTGGTTGGACTGGCGACGCTCAAAATTCGGCAGGACTTCTTCGCCCTGGTAACTTTTGGGTTCGGCCAGGCCGTGATCGGCATTTTGACCCAGACGGTCAATGTCACCGGCGGTGCGATGGGCTTCTCGAATATTCCTGAGTACACCACGCCTGCACTGGCCTTTATCTCACTGGCAGTCGCGATTACGTTTGTGTGGGGTCTACGCCGCTCTCACTTTGGCCGGGATAGCCTGGCCATTCGCAGCAATGAATTGGCAGCCAAGGTGGCCGGAATTAACGTGTTTCGGCACAAGATAATCATTTTCATCATTTCAGCGGTCTTTGCCGCCTACGCTGGTGCCCTCATGGCCTTCCATACGCAATATGTCGAGCCCGCCATGTACGGCTGGATGACCTCAGTTACCTGGATCATCATCGTCTTCTTTGGCGGCCGGGATAGCTTGACCGGTACCGTGATCGGTAGCTTGCTATTGCTGGCCATGCCGGAAGTCTTGCGATTTACCTCGGCCTGGAGCACATTAATCTACTGTGTCATCATTCTGCTCATCATCAATTTGCGCCCACGTGGTCTCTTCGGTACCTGGGAACTTTCACTGAAGCCTCTCGTGCGTCTTTTCAAGCAGAAAAAAGCAGTCGAGGAGGTAGAGTAATGGATAACTCCGTCGTCGTTGAGATCAAAAATCTCACCAAGGTGTTTGGCGGTCTGTGTGCGGTCAGTGATTTTTCTGGAAATCTGTGCAAGAACCAGATCATTGGCATCATCGGCCCTAACGGCGCAGGTAAAACAACCATTATGAATATGGTGTTGGGCATTATCCCTCCTACGAGCGGATCGGTGATCTTCAAGGATCGGGAAATTTCCCGCCTCGAACCTGAAAAGATCAATCACATGGGCATTGCCCGAACTTTTCAGAACATTCGCCTGTTTCAGGATATGACCGTCTTGGAAACTGTGATGACGGCTTATTCATGGCGCGCTCCTTATAGCGTGTTGGAAACGATGCTTTCATTGCCGCGGGTAAGCCGGTTCGAAAAAGAAATTCGCGAGAAGAGCATGCGTTTACTTAAAAAAGTGGGCCTGACTCCGCAGGCGAATTTGATCGCGCAATCTTTGCCGTATGGCATGCAGCGCCGTGTTGAAATTGCCCGGGCCCTGGCCAGTGAGCCCTGTGTACTTCTGCTGGATGAGCCGGGCGCCGGCCTCAACCAGTCGGAAGTTTGTGATCTCGTTGACCTGATCCAGGCCTTGCACGAAGAACTGTCGCTTTCGATCATGCTGATTGACCATCGGATGGATGTCATTATGCGCCTGTGCAAATGGATTTACGTGCAAGACTTTGGCAAAAACATCGCTCAGGGCACTCCTGAACAGATTCAAAAAGACCCTGTGGTTATTAAAGCTTATTTGGGGGAGGAGATCAACAATGCTTGAAATCAAGGATCTCCGCTCGGGTTATAACAAGATTGAAGTTTTGCACGATATTAATATCACCGTGCCTGACGGCAAGATCGTGGTCGTGATTGGCCGTAACGGCGCCGGCAAATCCACCTTGCTGAATACCATCTCCGGGCTGGTCAAGTTGCGCGCCGGCAGCATCACGATGGACGGGAAGAAAATACCCAGCGCCCCACACAAAGTGGTCACGACGGGTATTATTCAGGTTCCTGAAGGGCGCCATATCTTTCCTTCTCTTACCATTAATGAAAACCTGATCATGGGCGGCTATCATGCTTCTTCTAGCGTATTAAATGAACGGCGTGAAGAAGTGTTTAGCATATTTCCCAAACTAAAAGAGCGTCGCAATCAGCAGGCCGGCACACTTTCTGGCGGGGAACAGCAGATGTTGGCCATGGGCCGTGGTTTGATGGCGGGCCCGAAAGTGCTGCTTTTGGACGAACCTTCTTTGGGCCTGGCCCCGATCATCTTTACCCAGGTGTTCGATCTGGTCAAGACCCTTAATCACGAACGCAATATGACCGTCATTCTGGTGGAACAAAATGCGTCGATTGCCTTGAAGATGGCCGATTACGCTTACGTACTTGAAAACGGCTCGATCGTGATCGAAGGAGCCGGCAACGACCTGGTCCGCGACGAAAAAGTCAAGGCGGCCTATCTGGGCGCCGCTGTCAAGGACGACTGAAGGTAAATGTGAGAAACTGGAAAGAAATCTGCACACTAAGCCTGGTTCACTTCATGGCATTTCCGGAATTGCAGGCTGGCGAAGGGGACTTCACAGGCTCTGTAGAAAAGCTGGCAAAGCTCGATTTCTTTGATGCGTTGGAAGTTGGCCAGATCAATGATCCAAAGGCCCGGCTTGAATTTGCCCGGGTTGCTGGTGAGAATGGCTTCAAATTGGGCTGGGGGGCCCAACCTTTGATTCTAGGCCAGTCGATCGACCTGAACAGCCTGGAGCAAGAGACGCTTCACCGCAGCCTGGCGAAGGTCAAGTCCGCATTGAATGAAGCCGCTTCGCTCCAGGCAGAAAGCTTCGTACTCCTTTCCGGCAAGGACCCAGGTGCTGAAAAGCGCGACCAGGCCTACACGGTGCTGGCATATTCTTTGCAAGTGCTGGGCAATTATGCTAAGAATTTGGGAATACGCCTCGTGCTCGAAATTTTCGATCGTTCAGTAGATAAATGCGCATTGGTGGGCCCTTCTGATGAAGCCAGACAACTTGCTTACCAGGTGCGCAAGGGCTATCCCGATTTTGGCCTACTTTATGATATGGGGCATATGCCGCTTTTAGGCGAAACGCCGGATGTGGCATTACCGCTGCTTAAAGATTATCTGGTAGAAGCGCATTTGGGTAATTGTGTGACAAACCCCCAATTCGAAGCGTATGGGGATAAGCACCCCTCCTTTGATTATCCGGGGGGAGTGAATGGTACGCGAGAATTAACTCATTTTCTGGAAGTTCTGTTTGAGATTGGTTACTTGAAGGAAGAATCGGACGTTACAGATTTACCTTGGGTTGGATTTGAAGTTCGACCGCAAGCGGGTGAAACGACGGACCAGATTTTGGACAATATTCAACGAACCTGGAAAAGCGCCTGGAACCAGCTTGTTTAGCGGCTCTGGCCACCTTGAAGGAGATTAGCATTATGGACACGAAGATGGTTAACCCAAAAAACCTGGAAGCATGCGAGGCGAATTTTACCTATTTCGAGAAAACAAAAGATATCATCGACCAATTAATTGACATCATCTTGAATTATCGGCAGAGCGGACACCCAGGTGGATCACGTTCGAAAGTACATGCCTTTTTGGTCACGCTGCTCGGGGGAGTAATGCGGTGGGATATCCGCGATCCAGAGAAGCGCTTTGGCGATCGTTTCATTATGATCGGCGGGCACACTGTGCCTCTTATTTACTGTACCCTGGCGATATTAAATGAATCGATGCGCTTGAAATATGAGCAAACGGGCGATCCGAAATATGCCAGCAGTATGCCGCGAGAGCACATCTTGTATTGGGAGGATCTGGTAAACTTTCGCGAACGCGGCGGCCTTTCCGGGCACGCTGAGATGGAAGGAAAGACGTTATTCCTCAAGTTCAATACCGGTCCATCCGGCCACGGCGCTCCGGCTGCTGTGGGGGAAGCGCTGGCGCTCAAACGGGCAGGAGCAGGCCAGGTGAATGTTTTCGCTTTCGACGGCGAAGGAGGAATGACACCCGGGGGCGTACACGAGTCTTAAACTCGGCTTACGGCCTGGCGCTGGATAACCTGTATTTCGTTTGCGATTGGAATGATTTTGGCATCGACAGTCATCCGGTCAGTTCGGTGGTCTATGGTACGCCGGAGGACTGGTTTGGTGCTCACGGCTGGAATGTTACCGGTACAGAAAATGGCAGTGATTGGGCCAGTGTCTCGACGGTTTTGTTGAAGGCAGTTCATTTGGAAAATCCGCAGCATCGTCCCAATGCGGTCTGGGTGAAGACACGCAAAGGGCGTGGTTATTTGAAGTACGATTACGCCTCGCACGGCGCACCTCATAAAATGAACAGTGATCTTTTCTGGCAAACAAAACGAGAATTTGCCGATAAGTATGGGGCCAGTTTTGTGAATTTTGGCGGCGAAACCCCTAAAGATGAAACTTCTTTGAAGTCTGAATATCTGGCCAACCTTAACGCGGTTATCGAAGTATTACGAAAAGACCAGACACTCGTCGACTTTCTGGCAGATACACTGGTTGAAATTGGCAATCAGGTGCCAGCCGCGTTACCTGGGTTCGAGTTGGGTAAGCAGGGAAATCCCTTTCAAGATGCCCGTTTATATGATTTTGAGCATTATCCTGAACAACTTTACGCCAGGCCGGGTGAAAAAGCACCTAATCGGGCAGGTCTGGCAAAATGGGGAGCCTGGGTAAATGCATTCGGCGCAAAAGAGTATGACCGCCCACTCTTTTTGGTGGCCTCTGCCGACCTGGCCGAATTCGACAAATCTTAGCGGTTTCGGCGCCGGCTTTGATGACTTTGCCGGTTATGGGTGGTATGAACGTTTCGGCAAGCACGAAGGCGTGATTTTGCCTCAAGAAATTACCGAATTCGCCAATTCCGGAATCATGGCAGGCCTGGCGACGGTTAACTTTTCGGTTCATCCAGAAGAAGAATTCGATGGCTTTTGGGGAGCCTGTTCCACCTATGGCTCTTTTTCTTATCTCAAGTATGGTATGTTCCGGCTTTTCAGTCAGTTGAGCCAGGATTGCCAGTTGAAATTAGGCAAAGTCATTTGGGTTGCCGGACATTCTGGTCCCGAGACGGCGGATGACAGCCGCACGCACTTTGGTGTCTTTTCGCCCGGGGTGACACAGCTCTTTCCGCGGGGTTCGATCATCAATCTATATCCCTGGGAACACAATGAAGTGCCCGTGCTCCTGGGGGCAGCCCTCAAACAGGATGTGCCTATCATTGCTCTGCACCTTACGCGGCCACCCATTGAGATACCTGATCGGGTAAAGTTGGGCATGCCTTCCCATTTTGAAGCTGCTCGAGGGGCATACGTCGTCCGTGATTATCGCGAGGGCCAACCGCGCGGAGGCACCGTCATCGTCCAGGGAACGAGTGCGATGAATTCGGTCGTGGCCCTGTTGCCAAGGTTGGATGAATTACAGCTCAACGTCAAGATTGTTTGCGCAACCAGCCCACAACTT
This sequence comes from uncultured Chloroflexia bacterium, assembly GCA_963704755.1. Classification (GTDB taxonomy): domain Bacteria; phylum Chloroflexota; class Anaerolineae; order Anaerolineales; family Anaerolineaceae; genus Bellilinea. Next base: position 553,502 of record OY969938.1, on the reverse strand, counting down.
TTTGCTTTGCAATCCGCCGGCTATCGTCGTCACGTCATTTCACCAGCCGACGAATTGGATTCAACGGTGATCACTACTCAAGCACGCTGGTTGATGCACGATTGGTTATACACAAAAACCGGAGAGGATTATGCGCTCTCTTCTGATTGGGATGACCGCTGGCGCACGGGCGGCCGTTTGGATGATGTTTTGGATGAAGCGCATTTATCCCCCGAATGGGTTTTAGAAGGATTAAAACGTTTTGTCAATGATCGCGAAAAGCGCCTGCATCAGTTGAAAGTTGCTGTGGAAGACGCACTCGATTAAATTGCAGAACGGGTATGGTTTTCTTCCACCTGCTTTTTTGAGGTTTAGAAGAGCGTAAAGTCGGACGGAAGATTCTGTCTGGCCCTCCGAACAGGCCCGTGCGTAGCCACGTAGCTGAGGGCTTGTTCGGATTTATTCGCTACCCTGTAAAATGTTCCCGAATTTGAGGTGTTTGCGGGGATGTCGCCCCCGCAAACACCTCAAATTCGGGATTTTTGCTCGTTAGCTTGAGCAGTTAGATAGAATTATTTGGAGAAGAGGAAATGGAAATAGCGCAGTATCCGGTTTATTCAACGATGCGATTGGTAAAAGGGGAAGACCTAAATCACCACGGGACTTTATTTGCCGGGCGAACAGCAGAATGGTTTGTCGAATCAGGTTTTATTGCGGCCGCCTCACAAACCAAGCCGGAAAATATCGTTTGCTTGAAAGTTCATGGGATGGCTTTTACCCACCCGATACAGAATGGTGACCTGGTTACATTTACAAGCCGGATCGTCTTGACCGGTAGATCCAGGATCGTATCTTATATCGAAGTCAAGGTTCATGAGAAACCCTGTGTGCGAGGTTTTATCACCTTTGTGCATGTGACTCTCGACGGAAAGCCTCTGCCTCACGGACTCAAGTTTGTACCGCAAACAGATGAGGAAAAGCTACTTAATGAGGAAGCCAAAGCCTTGAGCTAAGGTTTTTGTGGACGGCAACATTTTTGGGGATATCCTTTTTTAAGGTAAGCATAGGATTTTTGGTTGAAACGATTCTGGATAGTAATTGCCAAAGGTGAATCCAGGAGACGGGAATGTTACCCGGTTCGATACGCCATATTGGTAAAAATGATCGTAACTCGGCCACGCTCATAATTTCACCATGGGTATAGTTTTTTTGCCGTTTTGGCTTGACCTCAAAACCAGGGCGGCTTTGAGTGCATATTGCGAAAAAATTCCGATTCGGTTCAAAATACTTCCTGGTTGATTGGACCAAGAAAAACTACATCAATCAATAAAAGACTGCATTCTGGGCAGTCTTTTATTGATTGATGCGAAGGATTTTAACCTGCGCGTGCTTGTATAAAAAGTAAGCGAATAAATTCCGAACCAGAACCCTTATAACCTTATAAAAAAAAACAAAACTAACCCATCAGCATCTTTATAAAAATGGTCCCCAACCAGAATATTGTGCCTACGTAAATACAACGCTCGACCAATCCAAAGATAGACCGCAGGGAACGAAGCAAAGATACCATAATCACGCCAATCGCTGAAAGGTATGTGATTATGGAAGCAGCCGACAATATCCCCGCAATCTCTTCCCATCCCATCGCCTGTACCATGGGGCCGGTTAGTATCCACGCCGCGACAGCGATCCCGGTGAAGGTAAACATTGCCAGGATCATGTGTACCATCCCTTTGGTCGTGCGTTGAGGTTGCAGATCGGTCGGGAAGGCCGGGATCACCATCCGCGAGAGCGCGTAGCAGCCCAGCGCAACCATCCCCACGATAGGCAATCCTGTGCCCTTCATAAAAAGAATTGCCAGAAGGCACGCTCCGCTGATCCCCGAAGTGAAAGCCTGAATTCCATACAGGTAGGCAAACCGGCCGACACCGTAATCGCTAACCGCGTCGCGGATCGGGTTGTAACCTGTGGGTAGGAAATGCAAGGCAATCAGACTGGCCAGGCAAACCACCAGCGCAGCGATCCCAAGGATAACGAATAGAAATGCGAACATGTTATTCCCCTTTACACCAAAAAGATAAAAAAACTAAGTTGTGTCTCTGCAACTGCAAAACATGTATGATCAACCACCTGATGATTATACCTGTGTAGCGAGGCAATATTTCCGAGTTTCAGTCTTGATTACATAGAAGGACCTCTGCCCTTTTGGGCAGAGGTCCTTCTATGTAATCTCGTTATTTTCTTAGTCGGGGCGAGAGGATTTGAACCTCCGACCTCTTGCACCCCATGCAAGCGCGCTAGCCGGACTGCGCCACGCCCCGAACAACGTTGGGTATTATATTCCACATCCCTGCTTTTGGCAAGTTTTTTGCTCAATTTCCGTTGGCTCAGTTTACGCGCCCGACGGCGTAAAACGTGGGCACGTAGAGGATGCGCTCACCGGCAGCCCAGGCCTGGCGGTCGATGGCTTCCAGGCGATCCAGGTCGGCAGGGGAAAATGTGCCCTGCAGATCGGCCCGGAGGACGCTCCATTCCAGCACCGATTCAGCCGCCCGGCCGGTCATGGACCAGTTGGCTCCAATGACACCCACCTGAATGTCCGCCAGGCCGGCCTGGTGGAAAAGAGCAGCCAGTTTGCGCCCGCTGGATGGATCGGCGCCCTGGCGGGCTAACGCCAGGGTTTGCTGTTGGCCCAACACAGCCAGTTCGGCGGGGGTATCGATACGCCCACCATAATCCGGCTCGGCCAGGGCCAGCACGGCGCCGCCCGGGCGGGTCACCCGGCCCATCTCGGCCAACGCTTGGGTTGCATCGACCCACATCAAGAAATAATGGCAATAGCACAGGTCGAAGCCGGACTTTCGATAGGGCAGATAGGCGACGTCACCGCAGGTATAAGATGCTTGCGGGAATATCTTGCGAGCCAGGTGCAGGTAATCCAGCCGCAGGTCCAGTCCCCAGGCCCGGGTATTTTTCGGGTCGAATTCTTTCAACACGGCCGCGGTTCCGCAGCCAACCTCGAGGATACGCGGGCTTTCGGGCAGTTGCAAGGTTTGCAGCAGATATTGGCGCATGGCGCGCGTCCAACCGGCCTGCTGTTCGAAGCGATCTGCCCATTCGCGGGCGTTCATGCGGCCGTTTCTTGCGCCTTTTGCCAGATGGCATCCCAGGAACCAGTGAGCATATTGCCGAGCACGGTGGTTACACCCTGGGTCGGCAGAACGTCTCCGTCTGGCTCGACGTATAGCCAGGCTTTGCCGGCTCCCTGGGGGATATCTTCGATCTTTTCGTATTCCAGGCTGACCGGGTTGGCCTGCGAATAGGGCACCGGCAGATCCCAAACCAGGCTGACCTGCAGGAAAGCGGCCAGATCGCGGGCCTGATTCAACGTGGCCGTCAGGCTGGGATCACTCTCGCTCAGGCTGATGGATTTGACGCCCATATCCGCGAGTTTGTAGATCAATCCGCGTATATCCGCCTGGTTCTCAGGAGTAATGGTCAGGTGGACGGTGATGAAGAGGTCCTCGGCCAGGGTATCTCGCAAAGCTTCCCAGGAATGGTCGTTATCCGGGTCCAGGACCAGCATCAAGTGGTCCAAACCGGCGGCCAGGATTCTGTGGCGGAATTCGTTATCGGTAAAACGCAGTCCATCGCTGAGGATGCCGACGACCATACCCAGGTCCTCGGTGTGCTGGACCAGGTCCACCAGATCCGGCCGCAAGGTGGGTTCACCGCCGGTAAACACCGCCTGGGGTATGCCCACTTCCCAGGCCTTATCCAGGATACGGATCCATTCGGCGGTGACCAACTCATGGTCCACCCGCTCGACCGGCGTGTTTTCTCCGGGTTTGTCTTCGACAGTCTGGTAGGTCAGCGCGCAGTCCAGGCGTAAGGGAGCGCTCAGGTTGGCCGAATAAATTTCGTCCCGGTCGAAATCCAGAAAAGTGACCGGGTCCAGATCAGGCGATTCGATCAAAGAACGGATGCGTTCCTCGAAAATCTTAAAGTCTTTCGTAACCTGATGCTTGTCAATTTGGTAGCGCGAAGAAATATCTTGTATGATCTCTTTTTCGCTGCTGCCTTTGATCAGATGATATGCATATTCGCAGGCAGTGGCATTCATATGCAGCACGGTGGATGCGTTGACGACCAGGATGCCTTCGTTGTTGGGATCGACCCGCAGGTGCAGGCGATATGGCAAAGGCGCATCAGGTGGAGCCTGATAATGGTATATGCCGGATGGAAGCGGTTGGGCCGGTTTGAATAGCCGGTTGTATTGTTTGCGAAGATTATCCAACATGGTGACCTCCGAAAATCGGAAAGGTGATTAATCCTGAGCAGATGATACAGTTTCAGCGTGGGCCTGGCGTTCGAGCGGGCAACCCCCGCCACATTCGCTGATCAGTTCACAGGCGTTACATTTTTCAGGCAGATTACGCCGTTCGCGCAAAGAAACGGCCAAATCATGATTCCAGATTTGCTCCCAGGGTGTTTCGAGCATGTTCCCCAGGGGGGTGTAATAGGATTGGCAGGGTAAAACACTGCCATCCGGTTCGATGCACATATTGTACAAGGCAGCGGTGCAGCCCTTGACGCCCAGCTCGAGCAGGACAGGATCGAAGTGGCAGTATTCGGTAGGTGTGTACCAGATCAGCCGCTGCCCGGATTGGGCTGTTTTGGCCCGGGCGATTTCCAACAGGGCAGGCAGGTCCGCAGCCGGCAGGCCGGTGTTGACATTGGCGCCCTTGCCCGAGTAGATCAGCGCATTCAGTCCGACGGTGGGTACGCCATGGCCGGCCAGGAAGTCGAGCGTATCGGCCAGGTAAGGCGAATTATTTTGCAACAAGGTCGTGTTGGTCATCACGAACAAGCGGGTGGCCAAAACGTTTTTCAACCCCTGGATGGTGTCCTGCCAGGCGCCGGGTGCGGCGACCATCTGGTCGTGAATGGCCGGGATATGCGATTCCAGCGTGATTTGAGCGTGATCCAGGCCGGCATCGACCAGCTTTTGAACGAAATCAGGGTCTTTCAACCGGCGGCCGTTGGTATTGATCCCGGTGATCTGCCCGTTCTTTTCAGCGTGAGCGATCAGCTCGGGCAGGTAGCGCGAGAGGGTCGGCTCGCCGCCGGTGAATACGATATGGGGAACACCGATCTCCCATAAGCGGTCGATGATAGCCAGCCATTGTTCCAGGCCGAGCTCCGGGAAGCTGCGTGACCTGGCGTTATAGCAGTGGCTGCAATTGTTGTTACAGCGGTAAGTGAGGGCCAGGTCCATGCGATAGGGGCTGTTGGGCCGGGCCGAAAACGGTGCAGTCGTTTCCAGGTCGAGATCACAGATTGGGCAGGCGCCATCCGGGCGGACGAGCTCATCGAGCTGGCTGGACAATGCCAGGTAGTCGGCCCGGGCCTGTTCGCGTTTGATCTTGTATGTCCTGGTTAAACGATCGATCACCTGGTCTTCAGGGATTTCATTTAAATTCAGGTAAGCCATGTGCGCTGCCGTCGGGTTGAGGTGAAAGATCCGGCTGGCGTTGATCAGCAGCGTACCGGTACCGTCCGGGTCGAGGCGCAGGTGAATCCGTGCTTTTTCAGGACCGTTCTGGCGTAGAAAATGGAACAAACCAGGCGCAGGCAGCGGACCTGCGCCTTTTTCGGGTGAAGCGGGAAAGATTTTCGATAAAAATCGCCTGGGTGAAACAGTCACAAAACGACCTTTCATTTAGCGGCCGCCACCGGCACAGGCACAGGCGCAACCGGCGCAGGCACATGCGCAGGCACAACCACCGCCGCCGCCAAAGTGGCCTCCGGATGAGCTGCTGCTTGGCTTGGGGAGCGGGTTGGTGCGGTTGGTGATGTTGCTGGTGAAGTTGGTCACACCGCCGATAACCCCGGCCGAGAACGTTTGCACCCCATTGACCATCGAGGCGGCAAAATCAGAGCCGGGCAGCTTGGGCATAGAGATCTGCCCACCCGCGGATGGCATCCCGGCCGGCGCGGCCGTATGAGCTACGCCACCGCCAAATTGAGTACCACGCACGACCGGATCGTAACGCCACCACCAGGTCGGCACAAATACCGGTCCGGATCCCAGGGTGGTGCGTGTGCGATCTTCCCATTGATGGTCCAGCATGGTCCAGTCCATGACCTGCTCGTAGGCTTGCGATTTGACCTCGGGGGTGTCTGCAGAGGTTACCTGCGTCCAGGCCTTCTCGGTGATTGCCTGGTAATAGTCGATGGTCTCCTTACGGCTAAAGCCCTTCATCTTTTCCTGGACCGACTTGACCAGGGAGATGGTCATGTCCTGAAGTTTTTCTTTGCGGACTTTGTCGTTTGTTTCTTTAAAGGCGGTCAAGAACAGGACTTCGTAAGGCTGTAAGCCTTCGGGCAGCGGGTCGGCGATGGTCAGCTTAAGCGGGTCACGCGTTTCTACCGTTGCGGCTTCCTTTTTTAAGGTAGAGAACAAGACCATGGTCATGACCTTATCGAGCGGGGTCTGCATCAGAATAGCAGCTTCGACCGCGGTCAGGCCGCGTTTAATGCCATGTCCTTCGACTGAAATCTTGGGAGGCAGGTATTGCAAACGGCGTTTCTTATTGGCGTTGGCTGAAACCACCCCTAATGCGGTGAAAAGGCCCAAAATTCCCACCACACACAGGCAGCCAAAGATCCCGCTGGTGTCGATGGTACGGTTGTTGGGGGTTTCGGTGGCGACGACCGAGGTTATGGGAACCAGCCGTTCCGGAAAACTGGCGCCGAATATGTAAGCCTTGCCGCTGGACGCGTCGGTGGAAGTCCAGGTATATACAACCCGTCCCTGGCTGTCGAACGAAGCGGTAGCGGCGTCAGCCCCCGGCCAGTTGCTGCTGGGGTTGTGATAACGCGGCTCTTCGGCAGTCATCCCGGCCGGAAGGATCAGCGAAACAGTGTAATCAGTTTTACCCGAGACGAGACTGCTGTCGAAATAATTGGGGCTGAAGACCAGGCTGGCATAAGGCTCGGACTCTTCCAGCGTCGATTGACCAATGACGTTCTTGACTGTACCGACATGCAGGTGCAGTGTGCCCGTTTGGCCAGGTTGGATGCTGTGCGAACCCAGGTGGACTTCGATACCGGGGTGGACGTATTCAGAGTCGAGGATTTCCTCTGCGGCGTAACCATCGATTTCGGCGCTCATCGAGCTGATTTCGTAGTCGTAATTCGGCATACCAACATCCACAATGTCGATGACATCGCCGGAAGCGCTATTGGCAAAAACGATAGTGTAGTCCAGAGAAAGGGTCCCATCGGAGTTGACGATGGCCTGAATGTTCTGTTGAGGCACTTGAAAATCCAGGTTTTGGGCGTTAGCCGGCGCAACCTGGAGAGCCAGCAGCAGAATAAGCAGCAAGGCCCATAACGGATAAATTTTTCGCATTGATCCCTCCCTGAAGGGTGTCGAAATTATTTTTTTATTGGTAGATATGGGTAACTTTCGAGTAAATCCTGTTCGGGGAAAGGCTTCCCGCTTTCAGATCTCTGATGAAAACGATTTAATTACCATTTTGGTTCTTCGGTAAGTTGGTAAGTGGTATGGCAATATGGACATGTCACCACCGGCGCCCCCGCGACCATTTTGATGTCCTCAGGCCCCAACGTACCCCCGCAAGACTTGCATTTTATCGCATCCATGCCGACATTCCCAGGTAAATCGACTTTCAAAGTGACGTTGGTCTGGTCAGGCACGGCGGGCCTGCGCGAAGCAAAATAAATCAGAATCAGGCCGATGGCGACCGTAATGATTCCAACCGGTATCCAGGCCATATTCCCCTGATCGCCGGTGGCCCCCCAGATGAACAGGACACCGAAGAAGATCAGGATACCTGCAACGATATACAGAATCAGTTTTCCGGCTTTCACAATCACCTCCGCTTACAAAATAGTGTAGCATCAACCCGGGATGGTGACAATTTGACAAAAATCATGTGTTTTGTCCGAGGTGTCCTATCTCAGATGATTTATGATTAAGGCCAGTTTGCTAACAGTTTATTTTTGTGTGTGGTTTTTACGGCTTTGCTCCCAAAAATCACACACAAAAACTACTGTTTAATTATACGGGAAAAAGGCGATTTAGTTGTGTACAGAGATAGATTCGCCCCAACCTTTTAGAACATACCTGCTATAATATTTCGAGAGGAGCAAAGGATATGGACGAGGAAGCGCTTCGCGAGGAATACCGACAACTGGTAAAGGATTTAAATTATCACCTTTACCGCTATCATGTGCTCGATTCTCCGGTGATTAGCGATTATGAATACGACCAGAAAATGAACCATCTTCTGGCGATCGAGGCGAATCACCCGGATTGGCTGGCGATCGATTCGCCCTCGCAGCGGACGGGCAGCCCGGCGCTGGAAAAATTTGTCAAGGTGCGCCATCCCGGCCCGGTGCTTAGCCTGGCCAATGGCTTTGGCCCGGAGGACGTACAGGCCTGGTTCGAGCGCGTCTCGCGCCTGGATGCGCGGGTTGCACAGGCCAACTTTGTAGTCGAGCCGAAAATCGATGGCCTGACGGTGGTACTGCACTACCAGGATGGCCGCTTTGTGCTAGGCGCCACCCGCGGGGATGGGGTGATCGGAGAAGACATCACCGCCAACCTGCGCACGGTCAGAGGCGTGCCATTGCAGATTCCGGTTCACAGGGACGGCCCGGCCGCACCTTCCAGGCTGGTGGTGCGCGGCGAGGCCTTTATGGCGCTCAAAGATTTTGAGCAGCTTAACCAGAAGTTGATCGAAAATGGGGATAAGGCCTATCTGAATCCGCGCAATACGGCGGCCGGCTCCCTGCGCCAGTTGGACCCGAGCCTGACCGCTACCCGGCCCTTACGCCTGCTGGTGTACCAGATCGTCGAAACGGACGGCCAGCGGCCGGAAACCCAATGGGAATTGCTGGAATACCTGCGCCAGCTTGGTTTTCCGGTCACCAGCGACGCAGACCTGTGCCAGACCCTGGATGAAGCGATCCAGGCCTGCCAGGGATGGGTCGAGCGGCGCAACCACATCCCCTTCGAGGCGGATGGGGCGGTGATCAAAATCAATAACCTGGCCCTGGCGGATAGCCTGGGAATCGTAGGCAAAGATCCGCGCGGGGCGTTGGCCTTCAAATTCCCGGCGCGGGAAGTAACCACAAAGCTGCTGGATATCACCATCAATGTCGGGCGCACCGGCGTTTTGACCCCCACGGCAGTATTGGAGCCGATCGAGATCGGCGGGGTGATCGTCAAACAGGCCACGCTGCACAATTTTGACTACATTGCCGAAAAAGATATTCGCATCGGCGACCGGGTGCTGGTCAAGCGGGCCGGCGATGTGATCCCTTATGTGATCGGCCCGGTGATCGATGTGCGCGATGGCAATGAAAGACCCTTCGAGCCGCCCCAGGTATGCCCGGCTTGCGGACAGGCGGTGGAGCACCTGCCAGGCGAGGTGGCCTGGTACTGCGTCAATGCGGCCTGCCCGGCCCAACTGGTGCGCAATCTGGAGCATTTCGTCTCGCGGGGGGCCATGGATATCGTCGGCCTGGGCTTCAAGATCGTCGAGCAACTGGCAACATCCGGCCTGGTCAAGGATGTTGCCGACCTGTACACGCTGACCCGCGAGGATTTGCTTCAACAGGAAGGCTTTGCCGACAAGAAGGCCGATAATTTGATCGAATCGATCAGCCAGTCACGAGAGAGGCCATTGGCGCGGGTGATCGCTGCCCTGGGAATCCGCGGGGTGGGTGAGGTGCTGGCGAATGACCTGGCCGGCATCTACCCCGACCTGGGCACGCTCAGCCGGGCCAGCCTGGACGAGCTGCAGTCGATTGCTGGGGTAGGGCCGAATATCGCCGAGGCGATTGTGGATTGGTTCGCCAAACCGGCCAACCAGGCTCTCTTGCGTAAGCTAAAACAGGCCGGCGTATGGCCGTCCGCGGAACCGGTAGTACGGGAAAATGTTGCTCAACCCCTGGATGGGTTAACGTTTGTAGTCACCGGCACGCTGGAAGGGTTCAGCCGCGAAGAGGTCAAGGAATTTATCCAGGCCCACGGCGGTAAAGTGACCGACACCGTCTCGAAGAAGACCAGTTACCTGGTGGCCGGTGAAGCAGCCGGCTCGAAGCTGGACAAAGCCCGCAGCCTGGATGTGCCGGTCATCGATGAAGCCGGCCTGCGCGAACTGGCGCATAGCGCCTGATTTCGCATAGCGCCTGATTTCGCATAGCCAATAAATGCGTTACAGGTGTGGGTGCCTTCGATGGAGGCAGAGGTTTGGTTTCTGCCTCCATCTATAACAACTTTCCACAATGAATGGAGTTTGCTGAGTGGACTCGAGCATTATTCTCAAACCGGGCCGTGAAAAAAGCCTGCTATTACGCCACCCGTGGATTTTTTCAGGGGCAATTGCCCGGGTGGAAGGGGAACCGGCCAGCGGCGAAACGGTCATGGTACTGTCGGCCAGGGGGGAAGTATTGGGCCAGGCGGCTTACAGCCCCAGTTCATCGATCCGGGCACGCATGTGGACTTTTGCTGCGGACGAACCCATCGATGTGGAATTCTTCCAAAGACGGATCCTGGCGGCGGTCCGGCTGCGCGAGCAGGTCATTCCGGCGGGCGAGACAGATGCGCTGCGCCTGGTTCATGCCGAATCGGATGGGCTGCCGGGTTTGATCGTGGACCGCTACCGGGATGTGCTGTCGGTGCAGTTGCTGACGGCCGGGGCGGAGCGCTGGCGGGAGCAGATCTTTCAAATCCTTGCCGGGCTGCCAAACGTAACCCAGATCGTCGAGCGATCCGATGCCGAAGTGCGCACGCTGGAGGGCCTGCCGGAACGGAATGGGCAGGTCTATGGCCCGGCTTTCGATGGCAAAGTGGAGATTTGCGAGAACGGCTTGAAGTTCGGCGTGGACGTGCTGGCCGGGCAAAAAACCGGCTTTTACGTCGACCAGCGCCGCAACCGCCAGCGGGTGCGCGAATTGTGCGCCGGCCGCGAGGTGCTGAACTGCTTCTGTTATACCGGTGGTTTTTCGGCGTATGCCCTGGCCGGCGGCGCAACCCGGGTCACCTCGATCGATTCGTCCGAGGATGCCCTGCGGCAGGTGCCGCAGAATCTGGCCCTCAATAGTCTGCCGGCCGAGCAGGAGATTATCAAGGGGGACGTGGGGCACGTACTACGCTCGTTCCGTGACTCACGGCGCAGCTTCGACCTGATCGTTTTGGACCCGCCCAAGTTTGCGCCGACGGCTGCCCAGGCGGAGCGGGCCGCCCGCGGGTATAAGGACATCAACTTGTTAGGCTTCAAGCTGCTGCGGCCGGGCGGATTGCTGGTCACGTTTTCCTGTTCAGGCGGTATTTCGGCCGACCTGTTCCAGAAGATCGTAGCCGGGGCCGCCCTGGACGCCGGGGTGGATGCGCGCATCCTCGAAACCCTCCACCAGGGCCCCGATCACCCGGTCGCGTTGAATTTCCCGGAGGGAACGTATTTGAAAGGGCTGGTGTGTGCGGTATAAAATATTGCGTCAGGGGTCAAGTGGGGGGGTGTCAGGGTGATGCGGTGTTACGGTGATTCGGTGTTTTTATCCTCCTCCCTAATCGCCTCATTGCCTCGTTGCCTCATCAACTCATTGCCTTTTTCCCCTGAAGACCATAAAAAAAGAGTGCGTTAATATCGAGCCTTGCCTGGTGGGATAAACCGGGCTGCGCCAATAAACCTTGCAGTGCCTGGATGTAAAGGCGGATAGAATCGCTCGACAGATCACGGCTGATGGCGCCCTGGTTTTTCCCTTGCTCGATCATGCGCATAATGAACGGCTCTGTCCGTTCGTGATAATACTCTTCCATCAGCCGGCGCATCAGTGGATCGTTGCCTATTGCGGAGAGCAGGAACTCCGGGCTTGCCTGGGTTGTTGCCTCTTCGGTTATGAAGAACAATCTTTCCAACTTCTCATAGAATGGAATTTCGCTCTCCAAGACCTGCTCGGTTTCCTTCATCGTTTCATCCATAAACGCAAAAATTGTCTGGCGCACAAGGTTTTCTTTACTCTGAAAATAATTATAGATGCTGACCTGGGATACCTCGGCCTTGCCGGCAATTTCCGCTATGGTGACGTCATTAAACCCGCGGTTGGAAAAAAGCTCGAACGCCGCCAGGAGGATGCTCTTCATCTTATTTTCACTGCGGCGCTGATATCCGTTGATCTTTGAACCTTCTGAGCTGTTTGCAGTTTCGTTCATTTTTCTTATTCCATATCTTCATGCCTGAACAAGTTATTTGTTTTAAGAATAACATGGATTTTGAAATTCCGCACTGCTTTATTTCATAAAATCATTGACATACCTGATCTGAAGAAATATAATGAAATCCAACGAATAAATATTTCATAATGTTGGCATGAAAGCGAGTTTTCTCATGAAGCAGGACCAATCCAGTCAATCAGCTCTAGGGATAGCCTTATTCCGCGCCATTGAATCTCAAAAACCGGAAACCCGGCGGATTTGTAACGATCCGTATGCCCGTGCGTTTGTTCCTACCGTTTCCTATTTTCTGGTTAAACTGATCGTGGATAGCGGTTTATATGAACGCATGGGGCCGGGTGCGCAGGGGTTTATTGTCGTTCGTGAACGCTATATCGATGATTGCTTGAAAACAAGCCTGTCAGAAGGGCTTGACCAGGTCGTCCTTTTAGGGGCAGGTTTTGATACCCGCCCTTACCGCATCCCCGGGATCGAGAAAGCCCACGTGTTCGAACTCGATTACCCTGCGACCCAGGCTGTTAAGCTGAATGGGTTGAAAAAGGTGATCGATCCCCTCCCTGAGAATGTCACCTTCCTCCCGATAGATTTTAATACCCAATCACTCGCTGAACGCCTGCAAAGCGGCGGCTATAACGAGCAAGCCAGAACCATGTTTATCTGGCAGGGGGTGACCTACTTCCTGAAAGCGCAAGCGGTGGACTCCACCCTTGACTTTATCACCCATCATGCTGGGCGGGGAAGCAGCGTGATCTTTGATTACATGGATAACGACATCTTTAAAAATCCCAACAACAGTTATGGTAAGGCGCTAAAGCGGGCAGGCAAGATGAGTGGAGAAGAATATTTGTTTGGGATTGACCACGACCAGGTAGAGCAGTTTCTGATCCAACGGGGTTTTCAGGATGTACGCAACATGCCGCTGGATGTATTAAAACAGCGCTATTTTACCGGTCCGAATGCCAGCCGAACAGTCCCAACAGATATCGCCATTGTCTCGGCAGTTGTCAATAAAGATGAAAAGAAATAACATTATAAACAAATGGGGTAACCATCGATTCCAACTAAATCGAATTATTCGTAAGGTGCCGTTTTAGCGTACCTGGAAAAGGGAAATTTCGATTTACATGCCAGCTTTTGGGTGGGTATAGGTTTTTTTATCCAAAAAGCCGTTTAAATTGGCGCTCCAGGCAATGCAAGAAGCAATGGCACTACGCTATTGAAACCGAACGCCAGGTGCTCCGGCGATGCGCCTGGCCTTTTTCTCTGGGTTATGCCGGCCAGGCGCTTTTTGCGTACATGCCCTGGTTCGGCCGGCATCTTCCCTCATCCCAGCCTTCTCAACGCTTCGCGAAAGGAGAAGGCGTTAAGTTACACTCACCGGCAGGTGGTCATACAGCGGGTGTGCATTTTGATCCCTTCTACTCCGGCGTCCGGGTGATGCGCCGGGCCATTTATTACTGAACCCATTTACCGGCAGCTTCGCTCGCTATACCCGATGGCTTCAGCAGGGTTTGGCTGGGAAAACAAAACGCCTGTAGTCATCCCGGGTTCGATTAAAACCGGCTTAGCGGGCGAAGCTGCCGGAGCCAATATCTATTTCCAATCCAAGCCTGCCCGCCGGCTGCTTCTCCCCTACGGAAGAATGGGTATGGTTACCAAATTTTGATTGCGAACATATTAGCCGACCTGGATCAACCTTCTTTCCTCATTGCCTTGTTGCCTTTTCGCCTCATTGCCTTTTTCCTATCTTGTCTCTCTCCGATGTACGCATTAGCCCCCGGCTTCGAAAGCCGGGCTACGAAATCCACCTCCATCGCCTCGTTGCTTTTTCGCCTCGCTGCCTTTTTCCTATCTTGTCTCTCTCCGAGGTACGCATTAGCCCCCGGCTTCGAAAGCCGGGCTACGAAATCCACCTCCATCGCCTCGTTGCCTTTTCGCCTCGCTGCCTTTTTCCTAACGTATCCCCTTCCGATGTACGCATTAGCCCCCGGCTTCGAAAGCCGGGCTACGAAATCCACCTCCATCGCCTCGTTGCCTTTTTCCTATCTTGTCTCTCTCCGATGTACGCATTAGCCCCGGCTTCGAAAGCCGGGCTACGAAATCTCCTCATCGCCTCGTTGCTTTTTCACCTCGCTGCCTCATTGCCTCGTCGCCTTATTGCCAACTACTCTCTATTCTCTATTCTCCACTCTCTTTCCACTTCTCTTTCCTCTTCTCTATCCTTGACTTAAACGATATTCTTTCTATACTATAAGAGAACATCCGTTCCAACCAAAAAAGGAATCCTTTTATGTGTAGAAATATCAAGACTTTATATAATTTTGATCCGCCGGTGAGCGAGGACGAGATCCGCGCGGCGGCTTTGCAATTTGTGCGCAAAGTGAGCGGTTTTAGCAAACCTTCCAGGGCCAATGAGGCAGCCTTTACGGCTGCTGTGGATGCGGTCGCTGCGGCTTCGCACGACCTGCTCGATGCGCTGGTGACCAACGCACCACCCAGGAGCCGGGTCGTCCAGATTACCCAGGCGCAAGAGCGCCTGGCGATTAAATAAAAAAGGGAACCGGTCTGATGACAAGCTTAGCGATTGAAACACTCGTCTCTTCGATTGTGGTATTGTTCTCGGAAGCCTATGAAGGCCCCGCCGACAAAACGGCTAGCTGGTTTATCGACAACGAGCCCGATTCTGGCATCTTGGGGGTACTCAAAGGCGTCAGCGCTGCTGAAGCCTCCACATCGGTGGACCGCAGCGGCAAGCCTGGGACGACAATTGCGGCCAACGTCGAACACCTGCGCTGGAGCCTGGCCAACGTCAATGGCGCATTGCTGGGGCAGGCCTACAATACCCAATGGAAGGAAAGCTGGACAATGTTGGATGCGGACGAGGCGGCCTGGGATCAGTTACGGGCTGAGCTTCGCTCGGAGTTCGAGACGTTGCGACAGGCGATCGGCCGGCAGGAGGATTTGCCGGGCATACTCCTGAATGGGCTCCTGGCGCTGATTCCGCACGCGGCCTATCACCTGGGAACGATCCGCCAGATGATCGAACGGGTCAGAGAATGAACAAAAAATGGGTATATTTATTTTTGGCCACCGAAGGTGGCCAAAAATAAATATACCCATTCATGGTAAGAGGGCAACTTACTCGCTGACGGCCGGCAACAAACCGCGCGACTGCCAAAAGGCGTAAGACGCCCGGGCATGGCGTTCGTGAGACGGGTGCCAGTAGGGCACATCATCGATGGGCCAGTAGCGCAGGTCGCTGCCTTCGTGCGAAAGGCGCAGTTCGCCGGTCAGGACCTCGCACAAATGCACGACCCCGATGGTCGTGTGGGGGCCGTTGCTGGCGCCGGCCTTGCGCGTAAACACACCTACCAGGCCGGTCACCTTGATTTCCAGGCCGGTTTCCTCGCGAACTTCGCGTACGATGCCCTCTGCCGGCGTTTCATTGGCATCCACAAAGCCGCACGGCAGGCACCAGCCGCTGCCGTCGGCCCTTTCCATTAAAAGGATCTGCCCTTGTTCGTTGAAGATCGCTGCATCTGCGCCTACCTTGGGGGTGATGTAGCCGGTTTCACGGGCGAAATTTTCCCGGATGGTGGCGGCCGGGACGGCCAACAAATCGCCATACGTTTGGGTTGTGAGGGCCATCAACTGCTCATACCGCTCGCGGTCGTATGGGTTGGCGGCGTAATTCAGGCCATTGCGCGCAATAGTTTGGATTGCATCGAGCAATAAAAAAATGTCCATACTCTATTTTAGCAGAGCGGAACCAGCCTTACGAGCCAAAACATTTGCGATACATATCGTCCCACTCGTGGTCCGATAGGCGCCGGCGTATGGCCGGGAGTTGTTCGGCTTCGGGTCCAACTTTATAGCGCGTTTCGGGCTGCTTCGCGTCGACCGCCTGCAGGATCACTTTGGAAACATCCCCGGGCAGCAGCACAGCCGGGTCATTGGGATCGGCATTGGCTTCGACAAAATGGCGGTAGCGAGTCAATTGATCGGCGTAGGGGCTGTCAGCCGAGGCGCGGATGGTATCCCGGCTGGCCTGCCCCAGGGCAGTTTGCACCACCCCGGGCTGGATGACGATTACGTCCACGCCGAAGGGCTGGACTTCGAAGCGCAGCGCGTCCGAAATGGCCTCGACGGCATATTTGCTGGCATGATAGATCCCGCTGTAAGGGGAGGTGAACTCGCCGCCCATCGAGCTGATGTTGATGATGCGGCCCCAACCTTTGCGGCGCATCTCGGGCAGTACGAGCTGGGTCAGGCGGATCAGCCCGAACACATTGGTCTCGAACTGGCGGCGGACCCGCTCGAGCGAAACCTCTTCCACCGGGCCTAATTCGCTGTAGCCGGCATTATTGACCAGCACATCCACGCTTCCGGACGCGATTTCGATCGCCTGAATGGCGGAAACCATCGAATCTTCATCGGTCACGTCGAGTTGTATGGTCTTCAAGCCGTATGCCTGCAAGTCCGCCATCTTTTCCGGATGGCGGGCGCTGGCATACGTCCGATAGCCTGCTGCGTTCAATTCGAGAGCAGTCGCCCGGCCGATGCCGGATGAAGCGCCGGTCACCAGAGCAACTTTTTTGGTTTTTGCCCGCAAGTCGTGCCTCCCCTAAAATCAAATAAGTTCAAATTACGCCGGTAATGTGCAAGCCGGGGTCTGGCGTTCCCGAAATTGAGGTGTTTGCGGAGGTAAAACTCCTGCAAACACCTCAATTTTACGGTCTATAATCCATAGTGAGTTGTTATCAATGGAGATTGGAGTTCTATAGACGGGCAGGCCAATTCAATTATTATAAATCGGACGATTGGGGGTCAGGCTATTTTAGCGGGACAACTTAATTTTTTCTAATATTGCCTGTTTTGCCTGGGTGTGTTTTAGGTTGCCTGGCAACCCAAAACACACCCAATAATTGTTTGGCAGACGGGTTCTTAATGAACCTTGATCACTTTCAGCGGAGTCAGGCGGACAATGATGCGCTCTTGCTGTTCCGCCATGGCTTGAAATTGGCTCAGGGCTTCGCCTTTGAGATACCGGCCGATGACTTTGTTCATTAATCCATGTGATGGATCCGTTTCGACGGTGAGGTTCCCTTTGATCAGGTAGCCGGCCGAATCATCCATTTTGCCGCCTATCGTGGCCGATCCCCTGGAATTGGCCTGGATATATTTCCTCCGGGCCCGGTCTTTAGCCGAACTAAAAATTATGTCATCGCCATCTATGGCAAACCAGACCGGAACCGTGTGCGGATATCCCTGGAGGTCGATGGTGGATAGGTAAGCAATCTGCTGTGTTTCGAGAAAGCTAAGAATTTCTTCGATCATGATGATTGATCCTTTCTGGTTGTGTTTTTAAAGGTCTCTAAATAGAGGTGTTCGTGGGTGCAACGCACCCACGAACACCTCTAAGAAACATCCAGTGGAGATGGCGGGAATCGAACCCGCGTCCGAAAGAATAGACCCGCGAACATCTACGAGCGTAGCCGGTCTTGGTTGTCGCGGGCTGTTTGCTGACCGACGGAACCGGCAGCCCACCATCCGCTTGGGCCCGAAAGCCCTCTTTCGCATGCCACGCGGCAGGGAATGCGGCAGTCTGACATTGTGACGTCCGTTCTACTACCGGTCAGACGGCGGAGCAGACGAACGTGACCTCACGAGGAGGTCATTGCGCTCATTCCTGACTAGGCAGCCAGGGGGAGAGCAGCATACGTTGTGCGATTGGCACTTGATTTTTGTGCTGATTTTGCGAGGTCGGCACCTCTCGGCTCGCAGTTCGGGACCAGCCTCTCCCGTCGAGACCTTTCATCCCCAGAACTTAGCTTTATTATATCCTGTAACCCGGCCGGCTAAAAGGGCGACTCGCTGGATTCACAAGGCTTTCTCTGGTAAAGGGCTGCCTTTGCAAACCCTGGCTGTTCTGCCAGAGCGTGGCGTCTTCGGCAACGCTGGCTCTGAGATTGCCAAAGGCAGCAAAAAACGCTGCTTTCGCAATGACGATCACTTTTTCAAGCGGCATTACTCTCATAAACGTAGAAAATGTAATCTTGCGAGCCGGTTCTGAAACCCATATCGTTGATCTGGCGCAGAATTTGGGCGCGGTGATCGGTGCCGTGATTGACCACGTGCAGCAGCACCTGCCAGAGGATGAGGTCCTTGTCCTCGCCTTCCGGGAAGGGTTTGGTCTTCAACATGTCGTCGCTCAGTTTGGCCAGGTAATTGCGCATGTCTTGTTCAACTTTATCCCAATAAGCCCGCAGGGTCTGCCGGTCGCCAAAGCGATCGGGGTCGAGTGGGTCGAAAAAGGTGAAATCGCGTAATTCTGTAAACCAGGTTTCATCCGTACTGATGATGTGGACGACCTGGTTGCGAACGGAGCCGTGCGAATAGTCCGTTTTTTGGGTGAAATGCTCTTGTGTAAGGGGCAGGATGTATTTATCCCAAAGTTTGCGATTTTCTGCGAAATGATAATCGTAGTACTTTCGAAAGTCATCTGCGTTCATTTTGCGATTCACTCCCTTCAAAAAGTTCCTAAATACGAGATATATGCTGGGGCAAAACAACCGCACCTACCTCAATTTGGGTATCTTTCCAATCAGGTTGCGCCGTTGCGTTTTTATTATATAACACATGTTCAAACAACCCCCAAATGTAGCTACTCAGGCTCGTGTTAAAGAGTTCCCGAAATTGATGTGTTTGTGCAGGCAAAGTCCGCACAAACACATCAATTTCGGGGTTCTTGCTAAATGACCGACGGAAAAAGGACCGGACCGATCTTTCACGGTAGAATTGAACCGGAATACCCAGTTTCGAGCCGGGAGGTGTAATCATGATCCAATCCTTCAAATCCAATGGGGCGGTTTTAGACCCGGTGGCTCAGCCTGTAGAGGGCTGCTGGATGAATGTCGTGAATCCAAGCGGGGAAGAGATCGAGTATTTAACCCAACTCGGCTTGCCGATGGACTTTATCACTTACCCACTGGACCTGGATGAACGGGCCCGCTCTCAACGGGAGGATGATGGCAAGTTACTCGTCCTGATCCGCATTCCCTTTTTCCAGGGCCCAGACGTGGACGTGCCTTACATCACCATTCCGCTGGGCATCGTACTGACGGACCACTACATCCTGACCATTTGCAGCAAACCGACCGAATTGATCGGCGAGTTCTTAACCGGCAAGGTTCGCGGGCTGGCTACCGGTAAGCGCATCCGCTTTGTGCTCCAAATTTTGCTCAACAACGCGAGCAAATTCCTGCTGTTCCTGCGCGAGATCAACCACATCACCGACGAGATCGAAGACCGCCTGCAAAAGTCGTTGCAGAACAGCGATGTGATGGATTTGCTGAAGGTGCAAAAAAGCCTGGTATATTTCACCACGGCACTGAAGCAGAACGAGCTGCTGCTGGAGCGTTTGCAGCGCAGCCAATTGTTTAGCATGTTCCCGGATGACGAAGATCTGCTGGAAGATGTGCTTACCGAAAACCAGCAGGCCATCGAAATGGTCAATATCTCCTCCACCATTTTGAATTCGATGATGGGCTCTTTTTCGTCGATCATCTCCAATAATCTCAACGTGGTCATGAAAATTTTGGCCGCGGTGACCATACTGCTGAATTTGCCGGCCATTGTGACCGGTTTTTTCGGCATGAATGTCGATTTACCGCTCAAGGGCTACCCTTTAACCTGGGCTTACATCCTGGCGATGTGCAGCGTCCTGGTCGTTTTTACTACGCTGGTCTTCATCCGGCGCAAATGGTTTTAGGCATCTCGAAATTAGGGATTCGTGCGAGCCGTACTTGTGCAAACATATGAAATTCGTGACTGCTCTGCCTAGCGGGGAACTTCTTGACAGGAGCTTGCGTAGTTACTGAAATTCAAGGTTTTGCCCTTGCATTGGAAAACCGTGCTCATTCGCGGTAAGATAGGCCGAGGATTGTCATAACCAATACATTAACGACCCGGTTTCGTGCGGGTCTGAAAAGGAATTATTGAATAACAACGACGCATTCCTGAGGCTGGTGGATGTCAGCAAGGGCTACCGCGAAGGCGGCCAGGAACACCTGATCTTGAGCCATGCTTTTTTAGAGGTGAGCGAGGGCGAAAGCGTGGCCATCCTGGGCAAAAGTGGTACCGGTAAAACGACCTTGCTGAACCTGATCGGCGGGATCGACCGGGTGGATGGCGGCCAGGTTTACCTGGGCGAGGTCTGCCTGACCGGCCTGGACGAAAACCGGCGCACCCTCTTCCGTCGCAAAAATATTGGCTTTGTGTTCCAGTTCTTCAACCTGATTCCGACCCTGACGGTGTGGGAAAACGTGACCCTGCCGCTGAACTTGAACGGGCAGGACAGTCCCGAGAACCTGCAGCGGGCAGCCGGCTTGCTGGATAAAGTGGGCCTGGACGACCGCCGGAAGGCCTTCCCCGACCGGCTTTCGGGGGGCGAACAGCAGCGGGTGGCCATTGTGCGGGCCCTGGTACACGATCCGCAACTGATCCTGGCGGATGAGCCGACCGGCAACCTGGACGAGGAGACCGGGCGAATGGTGTTGGGGCTGTTGGAACAGTTGACCCGCGGGTTGGGCAAAACGCTGATCCTGGTGACCCACAGCCGCGAGGCAGCCGCGCACGCCGACCGTATCTTACACTTGCACAACGGCCGTTTCAACGGCCGTCCGGCCGAGGCGTAAATTTGGCTACCAGAACCTTTTTGCCTTCTGGCCTGGTCCGGCTGGCGGCCCGTTACCTGGTACGGCGAGGCTGGCAGAGCCTGCTGATGGTGCTGGGGATTATCCTGGGGGTGGCCGTGATGGTCTCCATCGACCTGGCCAACGCCAGCGCCGGGCGGGCCTTCGAGTTGAGCACGGATGCCATCACCGGTAGAGCGACCCACCAGATTGTGTCGTCCGGTGGGGAAATCCCCGACCAGGTTTATGTCAGCTTGCGCCGGTCGGGCGCCTTGCAAACCGCCGCGCCGGTAGTGACCGCCTATGGGACCTCGCCTGCGCTAGGCAAACAACCTTTCCAGCTTCTCGGCTTCGACCCGTTCGTGGATGGGACGATCCATGACTACGGCGGCCTTTTGAGCGCAGCCGGTTCGCCCGACCTGGTGGCGCTGCTCACCCAACCCGGTGCGGTCTTTATCTCCAAAGACACCGCCGACCTGTATAAGCTCAAGATAGGCGACCGGCTGGCGGTCGAAATCAACGGCGTTGCCGGCCAGGCAGTGGTGGTAGGCATCGTCGACCCCGGTGATGAACTGACCCGGCGCTCGCTGGAAGGCGTTCTGTTGACCGATATCGCCACCGCCCAGGAATTAAGCGGCCAGGTTGGCCAACTGGACCGGATCGACGTGATTTTGAGCCCGGATGACTCCGCGGCCCTGCAGCAGGTGCAGGCTCAACTGCCGGACGGACTGACGATCGTACCGGTCAGTTCACGGCAGGGCTCGGTCCAGGCCATGACCAGCGCTTTTCAGCTCAACCTGAGCGCACTTTCGCTGCTCGCGTTGATCGTGGGCTTGTTCCTGATCTACAACACCATGACCTTTTCGGTCGTGCAGCGCCGCGAACTATTCGGATCGCTGCGCTGCCTGGGAGTCACCCGGCGGGAGATTTTTCTGCTGGTGACGCTGGAAGCGCTGTTCGTCGGGCTGATCGGCTCGGCCATTGGGGTAGGGGTGGGCATTCTGTTAGGACGCAGCACGGTCTCGATGGTGATGGGCACCATCAACGACCTGTACTTCACCACCACCATCCGCAACGTGGGCATCCCGCTTTCCAGCCTGGTCAAGGGCGGCGTTTTGGGGACCCTGGCGACCGTGCTGACCGCTATCCCGCCGGCGTTGGAGGCGGCCAGCGTCGAACCGGGGCTGGCGCTTTCACGCTCCGGGCTGGAAAAGAGCGCCCGGCGGACGGTCTGGCTGCTGTCGGGTGCCGGGTTGCTGCTGTTATTGCTGGGGTTGGCTTCGTTTGCCATCCCGTCCAGCTCGATCCAGTTGGGTTTTGCCGGCACCACCCTGGTGGTGGTCGGGATCGCCTTGATGGCGGCCATCCTTTTCCGCCTGCTGATGGTTGCCTTTATTCCCATCACCGGGCGCTTGTTTGGGTTCATCGGCCGCATGGCGCCGCGCAACCTGCTAAACTCGCTCAGCCGCACGGCTGTGGCGGTGGCGGCACTGATGGTCGCCCTTGCGGTCACGGTGGGGGTGACGGTGATGATCGACAGCTTCCGCCATACGGTCAACGTCTGGCTGGCCGATACGCTGCAAAGCGATATCTACATCACCGGGCCGAGTTTTACCGAAAACATCTCGCTGATCGAGATCGACCCCAAGGTGGTCAGCCAGCTCCAGTCCATGGCCGGGATCCAGCGGGTCGATTTGACCCGTTCGACCCAGGTCCAGACCAATTATGGCGAAGTGACGCTCTCGGCCTCCAGCAACCCGGACGTCGCCTGGGAGCGGCAGTTCAAGCAGCAGATCGGGGATGCCCAGGCAGTCCATGACGCACTCGACCAGGGGGCGGTGCTCCTTTCGGAGCCGCTGGCCAACCGGCTGCACCTATCGGCCGGCGATACGATCACACTGGATTCGCATGCCGGGCTCAAGCAGGCCCAAATCGTGGGCGTCTATTACGATTATTCCTCCAGCCAGGGTGAAATTTTGATGGACCTGAATGTTTACCGCCAGTTCTGGGACGACCCGGCGGTGACTGCCATCGGGGTCCGTCTGCAGCCGGGGGTGAACCCGGACGAGATGGTCGGCCGGCTGAACCAGTCCCTGGATACCAGCCAAAGACTGGTAATCAGCCCCAACCAGGCTTTGCGCACAGAGGTGCTCTCTGTCTTCGACCGTACCTTTGCGGTCACAGCCGCTTTGCGGGTGCTGGCGACCGTGGTGGCCTTTATCGGCATCCTCTCGACGTTGCTGCTGCTGCAAATGGAAAAACAGCGCGAGGTGGGCATTCTCAAGGCGTTGGGGCTGGCCAAAGCCCAGTTGTGGAAGCTGGTCATGCTGGAGACCGGGCTGATGGGATTGGCGGCCGGCCTGCTGGCCGCGCCGACCGGTTACGTGATAGCGCTGGTGCTGGTGTATGTGATCAATTTGCGCTCCTTTGGCTGGACCATCCAGCTCTCGGTCCGGCCAGGCGCATTCCTGTTTACCCTGGGACTGGCGGTGGGAGCAGCCTTGCTGATCGGCATCCTGCCGGCCATCCGCCTGAACCGCATGGCCGCGGCCGAGGCGATTCGCTATGAATAGACACCGCTTCTCGCAAGGCCTGGCGACGCTGCTGCTCCTGTTCGTGCTGGCGGGCTGTGGCAATAAGCCGGCTGAAACCACGCCGGTTCCGCTGAACGGGCTGGACCTGAGCAGCGGCGGGGATTACGCCCTGGCCGACCAGCCGCGGGCTTTCCAGTTTCCCCAGGATTATGGCACCCACAATGATTTCCAGACCGAGTGGTGGTATTACACCGGCAACCTGGAGACCGCGTCTGGGCGGCAGTTCGGATACGAGCTGACGTTTTTTCGCCGGGCGGTCCAGCCGGCCGACCAACGGGCCACGCGCCAGTCCCCCTGGGCGGTTGAGCAGGTTTACATGGCCCATTTTGCCATCAGCGACATCGCCGGCGGGGCTTTTTACCCGCTGCAGCGCCTCTCGCGCGGGTCCGCCGGGCTGGCCGGCGCGACGACCACGCCTCAGTTCAGCGTCTGGCTGGAGGACTGGCAGGTGGAGCAAACCGGTGAAGGAACCTACCACCTCCAGGCGAATTCCGGCGGAAACGCCATCGACCTGACCCTGAGCGACCAGAGCGGGCCGGTGCTGGAGGGGGACCAGGGCTTGAGCCGCAAAGGCCCCGAGCCGGGCAATGCTTCCTATTATTTCAGCCAGCCCGACCTGGCTTCGCAAGGAACGGTCACCCTGGCCGGCCAGGTCTTCGAGGTCAGCGGGATGAGCTGGATGGACCACGAGTTCAGCACCAGCGCCTTGGGCAGCGGGCTGGTCGGCTGGGACTGGTTCTCGGTCCACCTGGGGCAGGGCAGTGAATTGATGCTGTTCACCCTGCGCAATGCCGATGGTTCGTATAGCCTGTATTCGAGCGCGACCCTGATCCGCCCGGATGGCAGCACCCAGGTCCTGGCCGAAAACGAGTTTAGCGTAAAAGTCACCGGCCAGTGGAAGAGCCCCCATTCGGGCGGAGTATATCCGGCCGGCTGGCAGGTCTCGATCCCGGCCGAGCAAATTGAATTGATGATTCAGCCCTTGCTGGCCGACCAGGAACTGAACCTATCCTTTGTTTACTGGGAAGGGGCGGTGTCTGTCAGCGGGAGTTATGCCGGGCAGGAGGTTAATAGCTCCGGTTATGTAGAGTTGACCGGCTACGCCCAGTCGATGCAGGGTCAGTTTTGAGGGGTAAGAGGGGTCGAAAGAGGGCTAACTTAGATTAATAGCTGTTATGTGCCGGAGCAGTCTCCCGGTGTGAAACGAGGCTCAGGCAGCGATACCCACATTTTTATCATAGCGAGAAGGCGTTTTTTGCCGACAAAGCAATCTCAACACTGGCCATTGATCTATTTGTCAAATGTTGAGATTGCTCACATGCCCGGCACCGCAGGTGCTGGGTCGCAAAAACCGCTCGCAATGACAAATGAACAAGCTTTTTGAACCGAAGCGATTTTCCTGCCAGCCGATAAGAACGGCCTCGGTCTGGAGACCGGGCCGATCTCTCTTCAATTTAATAAATGGTTTCCCCGATTTTCTTCTTGTGGGCGGAACAGGACTCGAACCTGCGACCCCATCTGTGTAAGAGATGTGCTCTAACCAACTGAGCTACCCGCCCGGTACGGGGAATTATAATCGGATTTTTGAAACTGTGTTAAACTTGCTCACATTAATTAGTGGGTTTTGTTTCTTACAAACAGGAAGCTTTGGAAGGTTTGTCACAGGCAGCGTTGCTGCTAGTGACAAACCTTCCAAAGAATATTTACGGTAAAATTAAATAATTTGATCTAGGGAGTTGTGATGAGATTCGTTCGTTACCAGCGCGGACAGGAGAAGCCCAGCTTTGGCTGGGTTTACGAGGACCAGGTCGGCCCGATCGAGGGGGATTTGTTTGGCGACTATCGCCGCCAGGAAGTCGAGCTGCCCTTGAGCTCGGTCAAGCTGCTTGCCCCGGTTGTGCCGAGCAAAATTATCTGCATTGGCCGGAATTACGTCGAGCATGCCAAAGAGCAAAACGTCGAAGTGCCCGAGATCCCCTTGATTTTCTTGAAGCCGAACTCGGCTTTGATCGGGCAGAAAGAGCGGATCGTCCTGCCGCCGCAGTCGAACCAGGTGGAGCATGAAGGCGAACTGGCGGTGGTCATCGGTAAAACCGGGCGCTGGATCGGCGCGGACGAATCGGCCGATTACGTCTTTGGCTATACCATTGCCAACGACGTGACCGCTCGCGATTTGCAGCGCCGGGATGGCCAGTGGACGCGCGGCAAAGGCTTCGACACTTTCTGCCCGATGGGTCCCTGGATCGAGACCGAGTTGGATCCCTACGATATCTTGATCACCACCCGGGTAAACGACAACATCCGCCAGATGGCCTCCACCCGCGATATGGTCTTTTCGATCCAGCAGTTGATCGCCTATATTTCCTCGGTCATGACCTTACTGCCCGGGGATGTGATCCTGACCGGCACACCAGCCGGGATTGGCCCCCTGGCGAATGGGGATACCGTTTCGGTGTCCATCGAGGGTATTGGCGAACTGGTCAACCCGGTGGTGAACGACGTCAACCGGGTTTGAAAAATTTGTAAAAATGGTTTGCTGTATGGTTAGCATTGACAAACCGTTTACGGGTCACTATAATAAATAAAGGATGCCAGCTTTATCCCCTGTTTTTGGGGGAAATAACAACAAAATAGCTTCAATATCAAGGCGGCGACGATCTGGATGCTTAATTTGGTCGCTTTCTCCACGGGGGTGTGGAAAAGTATTCAGGGAGCCAATAGCGAAACCGGCCTGGGCCGGTTTTTTTATTCAGGAGGAAAGCGACATGGAAGCAAATGTAATCGATAGCGTTGGAGCCGACCTTGACGAATTTTATGCCAGTGAAAGACCTCGCATCCTGGTAGTGGAAGACGACCAGGATACGGCCTTTTTGCTCAAGCAGATTTTGCGTCATGCCGGTTTCGATGTATTGAGCGCTACCAACGGGAAGGAAGCGCTGAGTAAGGTCAATCTGAGCTTCCCGGACCTGGTCGTGTTGGACCTGATGATGCCGGATATGGACGGTTGGGAAACGATCGACCGGCTGCGCCAGGTAACCAGCACTCCGGTTATTGTGTTGACCGCCCTGGCGAACAAAGAAAATATCGTGAGCTGCTTGCAGCGCGGCGCAGACGATTACATGACCAAACCGTTCTATAAGGCCGAAGTAATTGCACGGGTCAATGCGGTCCTGCGGCGTTCACGTTCCGCCCGCGATACCAGCCGTTACGTCTATCCGCAGATTGGGCTGGCCATCGATACTCAGACCCGTGAAGTGCGCTTGAAAAATGCTAAAATCCAGCTCACCGGCAAGGAATTTGGGGTGCTGTTGGCGTTGGCCAAGCACGCCCCGGAGATCGTTCATTACCAGAAGATCGCCCAGACGGTTTGGGGCAAAGATTTTCCCCAGGCGCGCCAGCGAATCAAATATCTTATTTATTTACTGCGCCAGAAATTCCAGGAAGTGGACAACGAATTGGGCGATTTGATCGTCAATATCGACCGGCTAGGGTACAAGTTGTTCACCGGCGAATCTTGAGAGCGCAGTCGCATAATCCACGGTAACTTTTCTCTTAACGAATATGTTTGCAGAGGCTCGACCTCTGCAAACATATTCGTTAAAGAGACCGTCCGGGTAAAATTACAGGTAGAGGCTTTTCGTGAAACATAAACCAACGACAATATTTATCATCGTAGGGGCCGCAGTGCTCTTGTTCGGCGTTTTGGGAACGCTGGGGTCAGTGCTTAATTTGTTCGGTAAGTCCATTACCGATTTTGTTCAGTGGGACCAGCAGCTTCCGGCCCAGGGCTTTGCTCCGATGGTCGTGCCGGTCGATTCTTATCAGGATGGGACGAAGGCGCCGACCATCGTTACATCGGTCACGCCGGATCTGGCCCCGACGCTCGTGGTTACGGCCGAACCGGCCGCGGGGACCCCGGAGTCACAGGCTACCCCGGCCGCGCCGCAGCCCACACCTACACGGGTCGAGGTGACCCCGGACCGGATCGTCATTTCGGCGATCAACCTGGATGCACCGATTGTTCCCTCGAAGCCGTCGACGGCTAAGATCGGTGGGCAGGTGTATGACCAGTGGCAGGCCCCCAACAAGTTCGCCGTGGGCTGGCAGACGAATTCGGCCGTGCTAGGCCAGCCGGGAAACACGGTGCTCAACGGGCATCACAATATAGAGGGGAAAGTTTTCGAGAACTTACACCTGTTGCAACCCGGCCAAATCATCACCTTGATTGGCGGGCAGATAAAGTACAACTATGAAGTGGTCAACGTGATGATCTTGCCTGAGCGGGATATGGATGTCCAGACCCGGCTGAATAATGCCCGTTGGATCCTGCCTTCCACCGACGAACGGATCACCCTGGTCACCTGCTGGCCGGCAACTTCGAACACGCACCGCTTGATTGTTGTGGCTAAACCGGTGGGAGACGCTATCCTGCTAGGCGGCGCGGTTCAAAATTAACCTATTGAGACCCCGAATTTGGGGTGTTCGCGGCGGTTATGCCAATGCGAACACCTCAAATTCGAAATTCCTCTCCAATGGGCTGAAGTAATCCATGTAAACAGAAAAAGGAGCGATTTAGCGCTCCTTTTTCTGTACAGCGTTACCGCTAAGGTGATTAATTCATGGCGACAGTGTTGGCGGCTGTGACCGGTTCAGCGATGATGAAGAGACGGCCCCAGGAGGACTGGCCATCTTTTTCAATGCAGGTTTGCAGGACCAGGCGTCCGCTTACGGTGTAGATGTCGTTGAAGAGATCGGTGCTGGTCAGGGTTGTGCCGGAAGGATCATCCAGGTCGATGAATTTAGAGTAAGTACTGGTGGGGCTCAGGGCCTGGTATTGTTTGATCGCGGTTACTTTGTAATTCTGGGTATGTCCATCGCCGTAGATCAGCGTGATTTTGTCACCGGCGGCGACGTTGAAGAAAGCCTGCCCTTCCAGGTAATTGTGGGCTAACAGGGCGGTAGTGCCATATTTGGCGGCCATCCCAAATTGGGTGACCTGGTCGTTGTTAGTGGAGACGTAAGCGGGTTGGCCGGCCGGCTGTTGGACGACAGCGGCCTGGATATTTTTATATTGGAAGATTCCGGTGACCAGGTTGGCGTCTTGTGAAGTGGAGACCTGGTCGATCAACTGGGTCAGGGAATTATCTGCCCGGCCAACGGGCTGGTAAATGCCCGAGGCAGTTCCTGTAACCGGGATGGCGACTGGAGAGAAAGAATAGACAGCCGAAACCAGTAAAAAAAAGAGGACAGATAGTGGGGAGAGGGGGTTCTTCTTGATCATCATTGGTAAATGCCGGATAGTATCTTGGTTTGTTATTGGTAAATTATTGATCGGATTACTATACTAATATAGTTTTATTTTGGTTTATTGACAATGGATTTACAGCCCTTGTAAACTGGTTGTAAGCTGCTTGTGCCAGGGAAGGAAAATTGCGGTTTATGGCTGTGTCCGCAGGCCGATCCTGTTACCGGGTTGACCGTATAGCGCGCCTTCAGAAAATGGCCCCGGTGGTATAATTGCGCTACAATTAGTCAGCTACACCGTTCAGGTGAAATAAGGAGAAAAAGGTATGTCTGGACATTCCAAATGGGCAACGATCAAACGCAAGAAAGGTGCAGCCGATGCCAAACGGGGTCAAGTGTTCACCCGCTTAACTCGCGAAATTGTGATGGCTGCACGCGAAGGGGGTGGAGACCCTGATTCAAATTTCCGCTTAAGGCTTGCAGTTGATAAAGCGCGTGCCCAGAACATGCCCAAAGAGAACATTGAACGCGCCATCAAACGTGGTTCGGGCGAAAGCAAAGACGGGGTAGTGTTTGAAGAGGTCTTTTACGAAGGCTATGGCCCGAATGGGGTAGCCATGATGATCGAATGTGTGACCGAAAACCGCAACCGGACCGTGGCGGAAATCCGCCATATTTTGACCCGGTCGGGCGGCAGCCTGGGGGAGGCCGGTTCGGTCGCCTGGCAGTTCAAGCGCGTATGTTATTTTGACATCCCCGGCAAGGAAGAGGACATGGAGCCCTTGTTCGAGGTCGCCGTTATGGCCGGGGCTGACGATGTCAACTACGAAGACGAATTGATCGAGATCGTCGGACCCGTTGAGTCCTTCAAAACCTTATCCGACGCGTTGAACGATGCCAAATACAGCCCAGACGAAGGTGGACTGCGCATGGTCCCGAACCAGGAAATGGAACTGGGCACGGATGATACCCTGCAGGTACTGCGGTTCATCGAAGACCTGGAAGAGCTGGATGATGTGCAGAATGTTTATCACAACATGCGCATCTCCGAGGAGGCACTGGCCGCTCTGGAAGAAGAGTAGCCATGTTGGTCCTCGGCATCGATCCGGGAACCGCGATCACCGGTTATGGAATTATCCGGAATACGGATACTGGCATCGAGCTGGTCGCGTATGGTGCCGTCACCACCCCGGCCGGTGAGTTGCCGGAAAAACGGCTGCTCAGCCTGCACGAGCAATTGACCCAAATAATCGCTCTCCACCGCCCTCAAACCAGTGCGGTGGAGAAGCTTTTTTTTCAACGGAATGTGACCACGGCCATCTCGGTTGGTCAGGCCCGTGGCGTGGCAATTCTGGCACTGGCTCAGGCCGGTATCCCGGTCAGCGAGTATACTCCGCTGCAGGTGAAGCAGGCTGTGGTGGGTTACGGCGGGGCGGACAAAAACCAGGTGCAGCAGATGGTCAAAGCCATTTTAAATTTGAACGATATACCCCGGCCAGATGACGCTGCCGATGCACTGGCCATTGCCATTTGCCATCTTCACACCGACCGGATCAACCAGTTAATGCAATGATCACCAGTACGGCCAACCCCACGGTCAAACTCATCCGCAAGCTGCGTGATAAAAAAGAGCGCCGACAGAGCGGGAAATTCTTCATCGAAGGCCTGCGCATTGTCGGTGATGCGATCGCCGGTGGCTGGCAAGTTGAAGTGCTGGTCTACTCGCCGGAGCGTATGACCAGCCTGTTCGGCCAGCAGACGGTGCAATCCTTTGCAGATAGCGGCGGTTCGGTGCTGGAAGTCTCCGGGGAGGTTTTCGACAGCCTTTCGCTGAAAGATGGGCCGCAAGGGTTGGGCGCCATCGTACAGCAGCGCTGGCAAGAGCTGGATGCCGTCACCGTGCAGCCGGGCGATGTGTGGATTGCGCTGGATTCGGTAGCAGACCCCGGCAACCTGGGTACCATAATCCGCACCTGCGATGCCGTGGGGGCCAAGGGGATCATTCTTTTGGACCAATCCACCGATCCATTCGATCCTTCGGCGGTGCGGGCCAGCATGGGTGCGCTTTTCTCATGCGGCCTGGTCAAGGCCAGTTTTGCCGAATTTAGCCGCTGGAAGAAACGTGAACACATCGCGGTGGTTGGCACCTCGGATAGGGCCGAGCAGGACTACCATTACGCTGACTATCCCCAGCAACTGGTGATATTAATGGGCAGTGAACGCCAGGGATTACAGGACGATCATTTGCAAATCTGCGACCAGGTCGTATCTATCCCCATGCGCGGGACGGGCGATTCGTTAAACCTGGCCATCGCCACCGCGCTGGTGGCATTTGAAGTCTATAATCATCAGCGTGACCGGCGCGCGTAGCAGCCCGAAAAAAAGTCGACGGGGAGGATACAATTATGATCGTTCAGATCCAGGGTGAAATTGTCCATCAGGGGGCGGATCACGTTGTGATCAACCTGGCGGGGTTGGGAGTAAAGGTCTTTGTAACCGCCGCCACGGCCAGGCAAAGCGTACCCGGCGAAAAAGTCTTCCTGCACACCGCGTTCATCGTCCGGGAGGAGTCCTGGTCTTTGTTTGGTTTCGAATCGGAACAGGAGCGCGATTATTTCAATCTGCTCTTGGGGGTCAATGGGATCGGTCCGCGCTCGGCTCTGCAAATTCTCTCCAGCCTGTCGGTGGATGCGATCCGCCGGGCCGTCTTAGGCGAACAGCCCGAGATTTTCGCCCGGGTACCGGGCATCGGCAAGAAAACTGCCCCCAAGATCCTGCTCCATTTGCAGGGCAAGCTGGGTGAACCGGGCGATTTCTCCGCCGCGGCCGGGTTCGACAGCGTCGACCAGGAAGTGATGGACGCATTAACCGCCCTGGGCTACAGCCTGGTCGAAGCGCAAACCGCCATCCAATCCATTCCACGGGACACTCCCAACGAGGTTGAGGAAAGACTGCGGATCGCTCTGCAGTTCTTTTCACGCTAAAATGGTCCAGATGTATGCACAAGAAATATCTCCCTTCAGGAGATTTTCTTGCGAGCCTGCATAGTTCCGTTCAAGGTATAATTATTGATACCTTTATTTTGGTGTGATTACTCGGGTTTTTAGCAGAAAGCCCCGAATTGGATATATTTGTGGGGGCTTATCCCTCTACAAATATATCCAATTCGAAGTCTTTACCCATCCGGCTGAGTAATTACATTTTGGTATTATCTTTCGAAAGAACATTCCAGGAAGGAATTACAGCCTCATGCCAGTGTTTACGAGAGAACTCGGTATCGACCTGGGTACCATGAACACGGTCATTACGGAGGGGAACCAGATTGTGTTACAGGAACCTACCGTCGTCGCCATTGTCGTTGAAGAGCAAAAAATGGTCGAATGGGGCCAGGCTGCCCGGGATATGCTCGGGCGGGTCTCTGAAAGTATAGAGGTGGTCCGGCCGCTTCAACACGGGGTTATTGCTGAGTTCGAGATTACCGAAAACTTGCTGCAATACCTGGTCAAGCGGATTTGCGGACCGATGTTTATCTTCCGGCCGACCCTGGTGTTGACCATCCCTTATGGAATTACCAGCGTCGAAACCCGCGCAGTCCACGAAGTGGGCCTGGGTTCTGGCAGCCGTGACGTGGTTTTGTTGCAGCAGCCTCTGGCCGCTGCGCTGGGGATCGACCTGCCAATCCATACCCCCTCGGGCAACATGATCATCTCGCTTGGAGGCGGCACGAACCAGGTCGCGATCCTGGCGATGAACGAGATTGTCTCGGCCGAAACCTCTCGCACGGGCGGCCAGCACATCGACGATGCGATCATCGGTTACGTGCGCAAAAAGTACGGCATCATCATTGGCCAGCCAACCGCGGAACAATTGAAGATCCGCATCGGTGCAGCGATTCCTCAGGACACCCAATTGACCATGGAAGTCCAGGGCCAGGATCAGGTCAGCGGACTGCCGCGGCCGGTCACGCTGACCACAGATGATATCGTCGAGGCGGCTCAGGAGCCATTGAATGAGATCGTTCAGATGGTGAAAAGGGTGTTGGAAAAGACCCCGCCGGAATTGATCTCGGATATCATCGATCGCGGGGCAGCCCTGTGCGGCGGCGGTGCATTAATCCGCGGGATCGATAAATATTTGACGAAAACCCTGGGTATCCCGGCCTATCTGGTGGATAACCCGATGACCTGCACGGCCGAGGGTGCCAGCCGCGCCTTGAGCATGCGCGAAGTCTTACGCCGGAGTTTCGTCCGAATTTAGTAATCAATCGGCAGGCATTTTGTGGGCCTTGCCCGCAAGATGCCTGCCAATTCTAGCTTTCCCAGAGAATACTCTCGAAATTTGTAACTGCCCAGGCCGGTAAAGTAAGCCAGGGTGTTTCTATAATTTTTTGCAGGTGAAGCCAGAAAAAAAATATAAAAACACCCGTTTCTTTTCCGTAAACTGCGAAGTGACTATTCCAGATAAAACGTCATGTGCTGAAGCTTGACGATCGGGTCGATATTTTCGACGTGGATTTCTTCCGGTAAATTCAAGCTGACCGGCGCGTAATTCAAGATGGCGCAGACGCCGGCTTTGACCAGCAATTCAGCAGTATCCTGGGCTGCCCTGGCCGGTACGGTGAGCATGGCGATTTTGACACCCAGACGAGGTATTTCTTCCTGAATCAGGCTGTCGGCCTGGATGGTTAAATCGCCGATTTTTTTGCCGATTTTGGCCGGGTCGCTGTCGAAGGCCAGAACGATTCGAAAACCGCGGTTTGCAAAGCCCTGGTAACGCGCCAGGGCATTCCCCAGCCCTCCCAGGCCTACCAGGGCCAGGTCCCAGGTGCGGTTCAGGTGCAGAATGGCCTGGATCTGATCAATGAGAAAATTGATGGAATAACCGGTACCCTGTTTGCCAAATCCGCCGAACTGGGAAAGATCCTTGCGTATCTGTGCTGCCGAAATTCCAATGCTTCCCCCTAGGTCCTGGGATGATGTGGTGTGAATGCCGTCTTTTTGCATCTGCTCAAGCGCCTGCATATAGCGTGGCAAGCGGCTGATGACGATATCGGGAACTGTTTTGGAATTCATTTGACCTCGAAACCTGATATTGTGTTAGCCGTAGGAGATGATTGCCTGAGCAATCAAAAATTTTCCGGCGGTGCAGCTTCCTTAATTGTACAATACCCGTAAAGAAAAGTATATTGTAACTACATTGTCCTGAAAAAGAAAAACCCGAATTTAAACTGGTTCCGGTCGCCGGCCAAGGACACACGATAAATTCGAGGAATTACCGGTTAAACCGGGCTGTTTCCATAAAAAACCCGCTTCGTATTTATTCCCGAAGCGGGTTCGGATGAGCCTTATTTTCGAATGAAATTGGATTTAGTTGCGGCGCCGGCCACCCAGCAGAAAAACATAATACAAGATGGTGGTGATCGCCTGGATCGCTGCGGCGACATAGGTCAGGGCGGCTGCATCCAGGACACCGTTGATCCCGGTCATCTCCTCATTATAAACCACACCCGAGGTTGACAACCAGGCTTTCGCCCGCCGGGAAGCGTCGTACTCGACCGGGAGGGTGACCAGGGCAAACAGGGCGGTCAGGCCGAACAGTCCTACTCCGGCCCAGGCGATTGTCGTTCCGATGGTCGATTGGAATAGGAAACCGACAATGAAGATGATCGGCCCCAGCCAACTGCCAATTTGCACGGTGGGGACCATGGCGGTCCGCCATTGCAGCGCAGCGTAACCCTCTGCATGTTGCAAAGCATGCCCGGCTTCATGGGCGGCCACGCCGGCAGCAGCCAGGCTATTGGTCTGGTAAACCTGCGGGCTCAAATTGAGCACGCGGCTGCGCGGATCGTAATGGTCACTCAAATAACCGGTTGTTTGTTCGACGCGTACGTCGTTCAATCCACGTGAATCCGAGCATCCGCCTGGCGACCTGGGCCCCGGTCAGGCCGGTATAGGTTCGGACTTTCGAATACTTCTTGAAAGCCCCTTGCACCTTGGATTGCGCCCACAAACCAAAGAGTAAAGCTGGCAGGGAAAAGAGCAAGTACAATCCGTATCCAGCGAAACCACCATAGAAAAGACCCATTTGAACATTCTCCTTGCATGCCTGCCGCGAACAATCCGCAGGCATTGCCCGTGATGATTATTTCTCTTTCTGCATAACATCCATCCAGGCCCGATTAACCCACGGTAAACATTGGATAGAGTTATTCATTATATATACCAGAGAATTATAAGTAATTTATTAACTTTTAGTCGGAATGCAATAAAAGACAATTGGCTATTCGCCCAACAAACTTAGCCGTGGTTGAGCAGTTACAATAACTGATCCAAATAATAAAGAGCCCCAAATTGGAACTCTTAAGGAAATGTTTTGTGCGCCCGCCGAGACTCGAACTCGGGCTCTTACCTTCGGAGGGTAATGTGATATCCACTTCACTACGGGCGCATTTATTACGGGCAGAATTTTACCATGAAATGGATGTTCGGGCGGAAATTTTTTCGCCTTCCGGCGAAAATTCAAGATGTATACCCAGGTTCAGCGCGCACAATTACTTTATTCCCTATCCCCGAACAACCGGCGATAGACGCGCCAGTTCGCCGCGCAAATTGGCGATGATGGAGACGTTTCCGCTTTCGTCGCCCATGTGGGCCAGTTGATTCTTTTTGTGGGCCAGTTCACCACACAGTTGGTAGAACTGGCGCGTGTCACGATATTGCGCGGTACCCAGGGTGGCCAGGCCGATCGAAAAACGGTTGAACCCAGAATAGGAGGTGCGGTATTGGCGATCGTTCAAGATGCCCAGGCCCACCTCTTCTGCTAGTTCGATCTTGATCAGGCGTTTTTCGCGGTTGATCATAAATAAGACGAAGAGGAACATGAAAATCCAACCGCTCCAATCGACGACACTGCCGATGACAAATCCTGACGAACCGGGCAGCAGTTCGGAGATCGTATTGTGCAGCGAATGAGTAAACACGGCCGCGGTAAAACCGAGCACGGTATACAGGATTTTCAGGCCGCGGTTTTTCTCCATCCGTGCAGCGGCCAACCCAATTCCAAAAAACGATGTAAAAAAGGGATGCTGCCAGCCGACCAGGATTACCCGCACGAAAGCCAGCGACAAAATGCCATTTATCCCGTTTTGCAAATAACCCAGGTTGTAAATATAGTAGGCGTTTTCTGTGGCGGCAAAACCTAAGGCAGTGATCGCGGCGTAAATGATGCCATCCAGAATCGAGTCGAATTCATTATGAAAGAAGAGATACACAATGACGACCGCCAGGGCCTTTAACGTTTCTTCGATCACCGGAGCGACTAACGAACTGGTGGAGAGCTCGGCCAGGTCCGGGGAGCCGGTTAGGGCCATGATACCGACATCGATACCGGTATTGAAGATGAAGGCTCCGCCAGCAGCGATCACCGCACCCCAGATAAAGGCTCCACGGATGAGCGCTTTGGGCTCCTTTTCGAACCGGTCCAGCCAGTATACAAAGCATGCGAAAAGCAGCATCGGAACGTAGCCAAAGAAAACGGAAAGGAGTACACCCATTGATTCCCCTCGAATTATGGTTTTTCATACACTCGGGTGATCTCATCCCGGGTATATTTTTTTAGCGGTTCCCAGCCGGTCTCGCACCTGGCGATGACATTGGCCGGGCCCTCGGCCACTTCACCGATAATCGAGCCGGCAATCCCTTGCTGGTGCAGCTCGTTCAAGATGCGCTCGGATTTTTGCGGATCGCAGGCTAACAACAATGCCCCCGAAGCGATCGTCCCGAGCGGGTCCAGGCCAAAGGCCTGGCAGACCTTAGCCGAGAGAGGCGGGATGGGAACTGCGGATAAATCGACTCTCAGGCTGCGCTGGCTGGCCGTGGCCAGCTCCCACAATGCGGTGGCCAGGCCGCCTTCCGTAGGATCATGCATGGCATGGACACCGCCGCTGGCGGCGGCGATCTGCGCGTCCAGGTGCACGCTGATGCCCGGTTTGTACAAGAACCCCTGGGCCTCTGCGATTTCCTGCGGGCTAAGGATGCCGGCCAGCCGCTCGGGAAATTCACGGGAGAGCAAGGCCGTTGCTTCAATCGGGATGCCTTTGGTCAGCAGCAAATGGTCGCCGGGCAGGGCACCGCGTGGAGTGATCAGGCCCTTACGCG
Source organism: uncultured Chloroflexia bacterium (assembly GCA_963704755.1). Taxonomy (GTDB): domain Bacteria; phylum Chloroflexota; class Anaerolineae; order Anaerolineales; family Anaerolineaceae; genus Bellilinea. The sequence goes on along the minus strand of OY969938.1, from coordinate 516,565 downwards.
CGACTTCCCCGATCATGTTGGTCACCAGGATCGGCCGGTCGATGCCGTAAGTGATTTCGGTATGGCCGCCGATGAGGGCGATACTTAATTCCCGGCAACTCTTGGCTACCTGGCGGCTAATTTCGGCCACAGATTCGGGTGTCGTTTTGCCTTCTGGCAGCAAAGCAGTTAACATCATCCAGCGTGGAACGGCTCCGGTGGTGACGATATCGTTGACTGCGATTTGGACGGCGTACCAGCCGATCTCTTGACTGGCGAAGGTAATCGGCTCGGCTTTCAATACCAGGCAGGTATCTCCAAATTCGAGTACGGCGCAGTCCAGGCCGATGCCCGGGCCTAAAGCTACCCGTTCTCCCTGCGAAGGCAAGGAGGCGATCAATTGGGCTAATAACTCAGCAGGGAGTTTTCCGACCGGCAGAATAGGCCCGGCCGTCATTTCACTGCTCCGGGTGGGCTGTATCGTTCGATGAAGGGCTGCATACGCTGGTAGTGGGATCCTTTCCAGTAAATCTGGCCACAATCCTGGCATTGGGTGAATTCGTCGTAAAAGCGGCAGGTGAGAGGCTGCAACCGGTCTATGATAGCACTTTTTTCAACACTGGCGAGGAGCCCATTGCAACGCGGGCAGCGAATAAAAGGGGTGACCTGGCCGGTAAGCCCAAATTGGCGGATGACTTCTTCGACCTGGTCGTCGGGCAGATCATGGCGCACACAATATCCGCGCGTGACGATCTTGCGTTTTAACAACCCACGGTCGCGGGTGAGCAGGATGCGGGACTGGTCGAAGGCGACCTGGGCGAGTTGCTCGTCATCCCATTCGGAATGGTATAGGGTGTCGAAACCGAGCAGGCGCAAGTAATCGGCTAACTTACCCAGGTGATTATCCAGAACGAAACGGGCCGGCTCAGTGGACTCGACCTGACCGGTTTCGATGGGGAAAACCAGGATCGAATCGCCGGGTTGGACATGATAAGACAGATCCACCGGTTTATCGTTCGCCCGGATTACTCCGACTTCCGGGTGAGGCACGCCGCACGATTCGATGATGTGCTTGATCGAGATTTTCTGGTCGAAGGCATAATCGAAAGGACCACCGGCCCGACTGGCCGGCAAGAAATAGCGTAATGCGCCGAAAAACTGGAGGGTAATCTGGCTCATGCTTTTATTTTTAACGTCAGTTTGAGCCAGGGATTGTACCAACCTGCTTTTACTGCTCAGGCCGGTTTGGGAATCGGGGAATTTTAATGGAAGGCCGATTAGTTGCGTTTTATTTAGGTATAATAATTGGGTTTGGGTTTTTCCTGAGACCCAAACGGAACCACAAAAATTGAATTCGCCATAGAAGGCAGCTTCTCAGTCTTTTCCAGTAAAACAGGCCGGTAACTGTACGGGCGGAGGAGCGACAAGAAAGATTATGCAGCTTTATTACATTCGTCACGGACAATCCGAGAATAACCGATTGTGGGTTGAGACGGGCAGAGAAGTGAACCGTTCAGAAGACCCCATTCTTTCACCACTCGGTGTCGAGCAAGCAGAATTATTGGCCGGTTACCTGTCTTCCGGTACGGCTACCCAAAAGAGTTATCTGTTGCATGACCCGGCCAACGCCAGGGGCTTCCAACTGACTCACCTGTATTCCAGTTTGATGTGGCGAGCCCTTGCCACAGCCAATCAGGTTGCCGAACGATTGGACCTGCCGATTTACGGCCTGGCCGATATCTACGAAGGGGGCGGAATTTACCTGGAAGATCCCTCTACCGGCGAGCTGGTTGGCCAACCCGGAAAAACTCCCCGGCAATTGAGAGAGGCTTTTCCGCGCCTTATTCTCCCGGAGGGTTTGAATTGAGCGGGGTGGTGGAACCGGCCTTTCGAGGTCAGGGAAAGCCGGCCAGAGCGCGGCAGGCGGGTTCTGGCCTGGCTGTTAGAAAAGCACGGCAAAAGCGAGGACCGGGTAGCATTTTTCAGCCACGGGGGTTTCTATAACCACCTGGTTGGGTCTATTTTGAATATGGAAGCCTCTCCGAAGATGTGGTTCGAGATGAACAACTGCGCGATCAGCCGGTTTGACTTTTTCAACGAAGGTGTTTCTATGGTTTACCATAACCGGACATCGTTCCTGCCGGATGAATTAATCACCTGATTTATCCTTCGATCAAGTTCTTAGCCGGCACCATCGATGCAGCCGGTTTGCCAAAGAAGAACATAGCGAACCCAATTAATTGCAGGGTGCCTCCGGTGATCAAAGCAGCCGACAGGCTGACTTGATCCGCGATGATCGTACCCAATATGGGCGCCAGGATGGATGAAAAATACTGGATACCCTGGGCCAGGGCCACGAAAGTGGAGCTGTATTCGGTTGGGACGGTTTTCATCAATTCATCGAAGAAAACCAGGTTCAGGCCGGCCAGAAAAATTCCGTACAACCCGCCGATGACGGTGATCACCGCGGCACTTTGGGTAAAGGCGACCAGGATGGGATAGAACGCGGTGCCAAAGGTGGTCCAGAGCAGCACCGGGCGGGTCCCGCGGTGGCGGGACTGGTTGGTCCAAAAGAAATAACCCAGGATCACGATTGCCGTTTGGACGGTATTGATGATCGCGATCCACGCGTCGCTGGCATGGACAACCTTGACCAGATAGAGCGGGAAGATGGGCAAGATCAAAGATGAACCCGAAAGCACCACAAACCGTCGCAAGACGAAAGTTTGGAAAGGTTTTTCGCGGCTGACGAGCCGCATGTATTCCTTGAGCTGCTCGCGCATCTTCAAGCGTGTTGCTTGGCGGTGAGATTGAATATCACCCAGGTGTATTTTGGACGAAAAATAATAGCTGATAAATCCGCCCAGGCCTAAAATCAGGAAAGCAATCTCGTAATTCAATGGGAAACGGATGCGTTCCAAAATCTGGCCGGTGACCAGGAACATGACCGCGGTGGTCACCCCTAAAATCGACCAGCGCCGCATCAACAGGTCCAGGCGCAGGTGCGGGCCGGCCACAGCGTTCATGACCACAGAAAAGGTGATGTTGACCACAGCCTGGGGCACAGTGGCCAATGCCCAAATGGCCAGGATGCCAATGATCAAGGCGTTGCCGTGTAAAAATATCGCCAAAGCGCCGGTCAAACCGTAGAAAAGGAGTGAAATCGTGCGTGTGGACGTATACCAGGGGGCAACATTCTTCTGGTTTTGCAGGAATTGGCCCAATGGAACGGTCAACAACAAGCCGGCCATGGCCGGCATGGAAGTCAGCAGGCTTACTTCGAAAGCGCTTGCACCCAGGCGGGTTAGAAATACGGGTAAAAAAGGCGTGGCGGCGTTCCCAAACGCAACGCCGATCGCGTCAACCTGGGAGTTGAGATAATTCTTCTTTTGAACAGGGTCTGAGCCGGGAGGGCTCGACCAGATTTTTGGAATCTTCAATGAAACCTCACAGTGGAAATACGGTTAGCTTGTTTAATCCCCGTGTGAATCAGAGCTGGATATCAAATTCGCCAACTTGCAGATGCTGGGGTTCGGCGATTTGAATGTCGAAACGGGATTTCCACTCTATTAATTTTTGAATGAACTCCAGCCAGCGGCGATTGGATGGGACCAGATTGGAATTGGTCAATAGTGCGCCGATTCGCTCGAGAGACGCGGGTAAATCACTGCTGGTTGGCTGGTGGACCAGGTTGAATGTGCTCAGGTCCCAGAATACGATTTCGCCGCTGTCAGATGCACTGGCCAGGATATTATTCTCTTTCAATAATGCCAGCCCGGCGGCGCTGCCATAACGGCCTGGCAGAGTAGCGGCGGCCTTCATCGTGGAGATGCTCACGATATTGATAGTTCCGGCCGTATCTTGAGTATACAGCCACTCTTCATTTGAATCCATGATAAGCGCAGACAGGTGAACATCGCTCAGTTGAGCCTGGTTAACCCGCTTACCGCTGGTGATGTTCCATACCTGCAGGCTTCCTGCGCGGGTGTACCCGGCCAGCAACTGGCCCTTGCCATTGGCCAGTTGAATAACCGGGCTGTCGACGCTTTCCAAGGTCCGCAGGAGGATCGCCTCGGGCCATTTCCACACCCGCAGGCTGCCGTCCGCACCGGCGGCGCAGAGCAGGTTCGAATCCGGGAAGAGCGCCTGGGAAAAGAGTTCGCCGGCGGCCGGGTTGATTTGCTTCAATTGTGGCCCAAGCGGAAACCTCCAGGCACGCAGTGTTCCGTCGAAGGAGGCGCTGAAAAGAGTACGTGAATCCGGGTGAACGAGCAGGCTGCGGACCAGGGCCTGGTGGCCATCCAGTGTTTTGACCAGGGAGAGGTCCTTGCGACGATAAACCCGGATGGTGTTATCCCCGGAAGCGCTGACGATGTACTCATCGTCCGGGCTAAAAGCCAGGCTGCGAGTCTGTGCGGACGGACCGAGAACTTTTTTGGGCAACCAGGAGCGGTCGTTGATGTCCCAAAGGTAAAGCGCCGGGTCGGAGCCGCCACACACCAGCCGCGAACCGTCCGAATTGGCGCAGATGGTGTTGATACCCTGGCCGGGTGTGTTCAAGGTGCGCATAGGCAGAACGAGCAGCGGGTCGCCAGCACAGGCTTTGGCCAGCTCGAGAATTTCTGCGAAGCCGGCCCTTTCGTCCCCGTCTGCCGGCCGCCAAGCGGATTGATCCAGCCGGCTCAATATTTCGACCGACCAGACTGCGGGTGCGGATTGGCTCAATTGCCACAATTCAGGCCAGCGGCCCGCATCGACCAGTTGGCGAACCACCGATTGCCAGTCGGCGTCGCTCAAGTCGCGGATCCAGCGTACATCCTGGAGCTGGGCGACCTGGCCCAACCATCCGATTTGTCCGGCGTAACGAGCCTGAGAAAGAATTCTACGCCGCTGGGCCGGGTCAGACAGGCTGTAGGCCGTGGCCAGGTATTTATGGGTAAAGTCAACCGTCTCGTATCGTTCCCACTGTTCGGTCAGGAACAAGAACAAGGCGCGTTGGATGGGATCTTCGGGTTCCAGGCCGTACTGCTGAGCAAACGGGCGGAAGGGGTTTTCCTCGCTGGCGATGGCCAGGCGGCAGACCGCTTCGCGGAAGGGGCTGTCACCGGCCAGGGCGAACTGTCCAAAACGGCGCAGGACCAAATCACGTTCGGCCTGGGTCATCGAAGGATAGAGATCGACGACCAGCTCGAGGACGTCCTGCCCGGGCTCGGCCAGGGACAGCAGAATCCAGGCCAGGTTTTCCAGATGGCGGGCGCTGGCTGAATTACGGATGCGCTCGCGGATAGTGCTGTTCTCAGGCGTGAGGTAAAAACCCACCAGTGTTTCATAATCCGGATCGAACTGCGTGTAGTCATCCAGAGAGGTGAAAAGAAAAAGGAATGCAGCTTGCAAGGAACGATCGGTAAGATCGAGGGATTTATCTTTGAGGGCTGCGATGGCATCCGGTTTGGCCTGATATACCGCCAGGCGGGCCAGGGCAGCGACGGCATCGCGCGATCCCTTTTCGACCAGGGTTTTCAAGCCGGCCAGGGCTTCGATGCTAATCTCGGGCACGGGCGCATGGATCGCGGCTTGTTCCAGGGTCAAAACCGATTCGGGTGCGCCGTCGGCTTGCAAGGCAGCCAATGCGCCTTTCATCAACAGCTTTAAATGGAAAGCCTCATCCAGGCCGTCGGGCGGTTGGATGGAGGCAAGGATATTGGACAGTAAATTGCGTTCGTCAGAATCGATCATGCGATTAGCGCAGGTGGAGCGGTGCGATTCCGCTGGAGATAATTCCGCCATCGGGCAGAATGATGATTTCAGCCTCGGGAAGGTCGGTGAAGTCGGCGATAGTATAGCGTTCCGAAAAGAAGTGGAACGTTTTGTTGGCAGAGCCGGTCAGGTTATGGCCCACGTTTTGAGCGGCGATATATCGGCCGGCAATAAGCACATCCACCAGGCCGGGGATTTCTCGCCCAAGTGGCATGGCCTGGATTTCGTCCCAGGTAAAGCCACTGAATAATATCACCGACAGTGCGGATTTGGGCCGTAAAATGCGCAGAAATTCGACCAACGGGCGAATTTGCTGGAGCGGTTCGCCGCCGCTGATCGTGACCCCCTCAATATTATGCGCATAGCCAATTGCCTTGTCGGCTAAATCCCGTGGGGCAATCTCATCACCGCCCTGGATCGAATGAGTCTGCGGATTAAAACAACCCGGGCAGCCCAGGCTGCATCCCTGGGTCCAGATGACACTTCGCAAACCCGGCCCGTTGACCCGGCTGGCCGGTTCGATATGATGGACACGTAAACGAACTTGCCTCACAATCCGCTAACCACCTTTGAGGTTCAAGCGGTTGTCCACCGGATTGGCTACGGTTTCTCCCGCCTCAGGGGTCATCTGGCGCAGGATCACCTGGCCGCCCAGGGCCTCTTCGAGGTCGTGGGTCAGTGCGAGGCAGGCCGGCCCCGTTACGCCACGGACATGCACTTCCACCTGGCCGGTTTTACTGATTGTGATTTCCATTTCCTGGACATCCATGATTACTTAAATCCTCGACCGGCTCAGGCCATGCGGCGCAGAACCAGGTGTATTTTTCCTTTTTCGTTGGTTTCCTCCACCAGTGAAAAGCCCTGTTCTTCCATTTTGGCTTTGGTGGTGTGATAAGCGTAGCGCTGGGTGAGTTGGTTTGTAAAGGCCCTGGCGGTGACACCATGAACCCCGTACCAATCAGCCACGATAGTATAGCGGCCGTCTTCCAGGCGGAAACCGATATCATTGCTCAAGGGCAGTTTGAGTAAGATTTCTACCGGGGTTTCCTGGCCGCGAAAACCGGCCACGGAAAGCTCCCCTTGCTGCACATCATAACCCAGATCGGCTAAAGCAGCCAATAAATATTCTTTTTCGACGACCTGGGTCTTGATTTTGGATATGTGAGACATTTGTACTCCGTAGGTCAACTCAAATGAACGACCGGTATATCTTGCAGCACCAGCGACCCGGTCAACAGATCCCGGGCGGTGACCAGCAGGCGTTTATTTGCGTCGATATCGAAAGTGACCTCAAAACGCGGCTCGCCCGTCTCGGCGGGCGGCTCGGCGACCAAAAAAGTCGGTGACTTTTCGTTCATCCAATAAAGGGAGCGATCCAGGGCATCCTGCGGGGTGATTTGAGTGATGCGGGCTGCTCCGGAGGGATCGAATACCAGCTCGACGGCTTCGTCCAGGGTGATGTGGCGCCGTTCACCGATCTCGAAGATCGACAGGCCTAACTGGCGCTGGCGGGTGTGAGAGCCCTTGACCGACAGGCGCGCGACCGGTTCCTGGGTGGGGTAGGCCGTGCCGCGCTTGACGATGGTGTAATACTCATAGGCGTTGGTGTTCGGATCGACGTAGCGAATGGCGTAGTCGTGCTGAATGTGGTCGAAGAAATCGGCGCCGGAGATAAAGGCGGCCGTACCGCGCGCAACCGCATCCAACGGGCGCTCGTAGCGCACCTTTTCGCGGCCGAAGGTCTGGCGGATCTGGCGCTGGATCGCGGGTATCTGGCAACTCCCGCCGACCATCAACACCGACTGGATCCGGTCTTCCGTGTAACCCCGTTCCTGGGCGGCATTCAGGGCCGTGCGGATGGTGTAGCCGGCGTCGGTGAACAGGTTGTTGCGATCGAGCAGGTCTTCGAATTCGGCCCGGCTAAAGTGGGCGGCCAACGCGCTGCCGTCCGCCAGGGGAACCGTCAGCAGATCGGCCTGGTCTTCGAACGACAGGCGCTCTTTGAGCTGTTCACAAGCCACCAGCAAGGCTGTACTGGCCTGGCGGATCAGCTCGTGGTCTTCGCTGTAGTGATTGCGTTTCAGCACTTCCTGATAAAGCCACTGGTCGATGCGCGTACCGCCGATGGATTTGCCGGCTTTGCCCAGTACGCGGCAGCGCCGGCCACCCCGGGCGGATTCGCCCGGCTCGATCAGGACGACCGAGGTATGCAACGTACCACCGCCAAAATCGAAGATCAGGTACACGCTGCCGGGCTGGATGTGCTCGTTGTAACCCAGGGCAGCCGCGGAGGGTTCGTCGATGACGCGATAACGGCCGATTCCGGCCGCCTCGGCCACGTGACTGAGCCAATCTTCGTAGTGCTCGAAGGATTCGACCGGCACGCTGAAGGCTACTTCTTCATCTTTTAAATCCAACCCGCCGGTAGCTGAAGCCAGGACGGCCTGCAAAAAATCTTTGCCGGCCTGGTAAGGGCTGATTTCACGGTCGCCGACCCGCACCTGGATGGGGCTGCGGTTGCTGATGTACTGTTTCATCCAGCGAAAAGTATGGCGCGAGTTATACAGCCCGCGGGAAAGGACCTGGTCACCGATCCAGACACTATTGGGGCCGGCGTAATGGATCAGCGAAGGGATGATCGCGACGGGTTCGCCCAGTTGGTTGGCCTGGCGGCTGTAGCCGGGGATGGTGAGTGAGCTGCCCTCTTTGCGTTCCTCGTTCCAGAGGGAGACCACGGTGTTGGATGTGCCAAAATCGATTGCCAGGCGACCGGGCATGTCAGGCTCCTTTGCGGATTTCTAGCTCAATGGGCACGAATTGGTTTTCGGCTTCTTCGGCTTCGCGGAAGGAGGCCGATTGGGCCCGGCCTTCGCGCAGCCAGTTGCGCAGCGAATTGATCGTCTCGCGCTGTGAGATGGATAGCGGTACCTGGCGCTTGAGGGCAGCCAGCAGGTCGGCGGTGGTGAATTCGCGCCGGCCGTCGTTGAAGCCCACGTACATGGCATCGATGATAGCCTGCTCGATTTCGGCGCCGACCAACCCGGCCGAGGCTTTGGCCAGGCTTTCCAGGTCGTAATCTTCCGGCAGGCGCTTGCGTTTGCGCAGGTGGACGCTGAAGATCTCCTGGCGCTCGTATTGGGTGGGCAGGTCGAGGAAGAAGATATCGTCGAAGCGGCCCTTGCGCAGAAGTTCGGGCGGCAGGCTGGTGATATCGTTGGCGGTAGCGACCACGAAGCAGGGCGCCGTTTTTTCCTGCATCCAGGTCAGGATAGTTCCGAAAACGCGCGCGCTGGTGCCGCTGTCCTGTCCGCCGTGGGCCAGCCCTTTTTCCATCTCGTCGATCCAGACGATGCAGGGAGCGACCGTCTCGGCCAGGCGCAGGGCTCGCCGGGCACGCTCCTCGGATTCGCCGACCAGGCTGCCGAACAGTGCGCCGATATCCAGACGCAGCAGGGGCAGGCGCCAGAGACCGCCGATCATTTTTGCGGTCAGGCTCTTGCCGGTGCCGGGGATGCCGATCAGGCCAATGCCCTTGGGGGCCGGCAAGCCGTAGCTGCGCGCCTCCTGGGTGAAGGCTTTCTCGCGTAAACGCAGCCAATCCTTGAGCACACCCAACCCGCCGACGTTATCCGGCGTTTCGGTGACCGGGTAAAATTCCAGCGCTTCGGATTCGCGGATGATCTGTTTCTTTTCTTCGGTGACCAGGTCAATGTCGCGGTCGTCCAGGCGGCCATCCCGGACGATGGACTTGGCGAAGACGCGCTGAGCCTGCGAGGCGGTCAGCCCGACGGCGGCCTGGACCAGCTTTTCGCGGCCCAGCGGGGTCAGGTTGACCTTTACGCCGGGGGTCTGAGTCAGGCGGTTGAGCACCTCGTCCAGGTCGTCGGTGTTGGGCAGGGGAAATTCGACCAGCACGGATTCGTCCTTTAATTCTTCCGGGATCGCGCTGCTGACCGAGGTAATCAGGATGGATTTTTTGGCAAATTTCAAGCGCTGGCTGACGCTGCGTAATTTGCGCTTGAGCTGGGGGTTGTTCCAGGCCTCGTGGAAATCCTTGAGAATAAACAATGACGAAACGTTAGGGTCAGCCTGGTCGATGTGCTCCAGGGCGGTCAGCGGGTCGCGCGCGGTGGGCGGGTTGGCGCCCGAGCCGGCCAGCACCTGGAAGCCATCGGCGGCATCCCAGGTAAGGCAGCGGCGTTGGGTGCGCTCGCAGACCGATTTGATCGTTTGTAAAGCGCGCTCTTCCTCCGGCGTCACCAGGACGATGAGGGTAAAGCGGGCTCGCAGATAGATATCCAGTCGTTCTTCAAAATCCATAATCAGGAACCATTCATTGGTAAAAACTAGAAACGATTATAACGTAAAGAAGGGAGAGGAGAGAATAGAGATTAGTCGATGAGTAATAAGGCAACGAGGGGGGAACTCCGTAGGGTGGGTGCAGGGCTTGTTAAGAATTCGGTGGAATTACAGACGGTTTGGAATTCACAGGTCTTGCCCGTAACCCACCGGAATTGGCGGTTGGTAATTAGCTGTTAGCGATTAGTTATGCGCCTAAATCTTTTAAGCCAACAGCCAAGAGCCAACAGCCAAGAGCCAACAGCCAAGAGCCAACAGCCAACAGCCAACAGCTAAAAGCTAAAAGCAAAAAAACCATACGATTGGTCAAAGCGATCGGTCTGGAGACCGGGCCGATCCACTCCCCCTCATTGCCTTCTTACTCATTGCCTAATCTCTTTTCTCTCACATTTCTAATATCTTTACCCCTTGCGTTTTAGGGCATTTATGCTATAAGATAAGTATCTTATAGCGATGGAGGTGTATTCCTCAATATTTTTCATGCTTACAAGGGAAAGTAATAGCGCATGGTCCTGCCGGGCCTGGGGGTAACAGGCTGGCAGGTTGACGAGGATGAAGGTTCCCTACCGCGAGGCAGGGTTAACCGGCGAAAACAGATTGGATCTCTGGCCGCCGGGAAAATCGACAGATCAGCGGAAGCCTTCCTGGTGCTCTAAAGCACCTGACCCTTTCCCAGGTTGAAACCACAACAAAATATTCGCTTCGCTCATCAATAGCATGGGCGGATTGTGAATCGTTCGCAGGGGTATGCCCCTTACTGCGATTCTGCTATGCTCGATAACCATTCAAAGGAGTTTGCAATGTGTGGTATTGTTGGTTACATCGGAGAGCAAAATGCCACGCCGATCATTTTGAACGGCTTGAAGAAATTGGAATATCGCGGCTACGATTCGGCCGGTTTGGCCGTGCTGGAAGACGGTCACATCCAGGTACGCCGGGATGCCGGTAAGTTGAGCAAGTTGACCGGGCTGGTCGAAATGCAGCCCGTGGCCGGGAAAATGGGGATTGGACACACCCGCTGGGCCACCCACGGCGAACCCAGCGCGCGTAACGCGCATCCGCACCTGGGCAGCACCAAAGAGGTGGTGGTGGTGCACAATGGCATCGTCGAAAACTTTCTGGAGCTGCGCGAAGAGCTGGTAGCCGAAGGCGTACACTTCAACTCGGATACCGATACCGAGGTAATTGTGATGCTGGTCGAGCGCTTTATGGCCGACGGCACCCCGCTGGAAGAAGCCACCCGCCTGGCGCTGAAACAACTCAAGGGCGCCCATGGGGTGGTGGTGTTCTCGTCCCGCGAGCCGGATAAAATCGTGGCGGCCCGCATCGGCAATGCCGGCGGCGTGGTGGTCGGCATCGGCGAAGGCGAGATGTTCGTGGCCTCGGATATCCCCGCCATCCTGGAGCACACCCGCCGGGTGGTCTTCCTCGAATCGCAACAAATGGCCATCATCACCCGCCAGGGCGTGCAAGTCAAAACCCTGGACGGCAAGGTCGTGTCCTTCGAAGAACACACCATTGGTTGGGACCCGGTGGCGGCCGAGAAGGGGGAGTACCGCCATTTTATGCAGAAGGAAATTCACGAACAAGTCCGCTCGCTGACCGACACCCTGGCCGGGCGGGTAGATTTCGACTCCGGCACGATCCGCCTGCCAAACCTGAACCTGACCCCCGAGCTGGCCAAAAAGATCCACAAAATTATCATCACGGCCTGCGGCACCGCTTCGCACGTGGGCATGGTCGGCAAGATCATGCTGGAGCGCATCGCCCGCATCCCGGTCGAGGTAGCCATCGGCTCCGAGTTCCGTTACGCCGACCCGATCGTGGATGAAAATACGGTAGTACTGGCCATCAGCCAGTCAGGCGAGACGGCCGACACCCTGGCGGCCATGGACGAGGGCCGCAAACGGGGTGCGACGCTGTGGTCGATCGTCAACGCGATCGGCTCGCAAGCCATGCGTATCGCCGACGGCTACATCTCGATGCAGACCGGCCCGGAGATCGGGGTGGCCTCGACCAAGGCCTTCACCGCACCGATGCTGGACCTGTACATGCTGGCCATCCTGCTGGCCGACCTGCGCGGCACGCTAAGCGAGGAAAAGCGGCGTGCGCTGGTGGCCGACCTGCGCCTGGTGCCCTCACTGGTGGGCCGCTGCCTGGACCGCGAGCCCGAGGTCGTCCAGGTGGCCCGCGAGATGCGCTACATCCGCAATATTCTCTACCTGGGGCGGGGCATCAACATGCCGATTGCCTACGAAGGCGCGCTCAAGCTCAAGGAGATTTCCTACGTCCACGCCGAGGCTTACCCGGCCGGGGAGATGAAACACGGCCCGATCGCGCTGGTGGACCGGGACATGCCGGTGCTGGCCCTGGCGACCAAGGATCCCTGGTACGAGAAGATGATCAGCCAGATCGAGCAGGCCAAGGCCCGCGGCGGCAGCGTCATTGCGGTAGCCACCGAGGGCGACACACGCGTGCCGGACCTGGCCGACCAGATCTTCTGGGTGCCGGACACCCCCTGGATGCTCTCACCGGTGATCACGGTCATCCCGCTGCAACTGTTTGCCTATCACATCGCTTCGCTGCGCGGCCTGGACGTCGATCAGCCCAGGAACCTGGCCAAGAGTGTGACGGTCGAGTAAGAAGGAAATAGATCTAGGCGAGGGACGTGGAGATTTGTAATTAAGTATGCCCCAAGTGTAAAGTTTGTCCCCAAAACCACATTTCCTTCTTAGATTTTAGGATTTAAAATCGAGAAAAGGTTAGGAAAGGGCTTAAAAAGACAACGATTCCTAATGAAATCGTTGTCTTTTTGTCAATTTATCGAGTTTCTTAATTAAGTTGTATTCGTATAATTATCTCGGTAACTATGAATGTTGGTAACTGGGCCTGAATGTTGGTAACTGACAATCCATCAAAATTTGGCCCAAAAAAGACAAAGGATCATTTTCGTGATGTCACGAAAATGGTCCTTTAAATTTTAATTCTCTTAAACTTTCGATAAAGTGCAAAAAGGTCTGGTGAACTCGTCAAAATATTCGTCCGAGGTTGATCCTCATATGATGTATAAAAGAGGCGCAAAATTACATCATGTGAAGTTTGAAAAAATTTAGACGAGGAGTCGACCTGTGTTGAAAGAAGCCGAGTTTGAAATCATCGATGCGTTTTTACGCGAGTGGGAGCACCAGACCAACTGGAATGCGATGTGTAGTATTGTGCCCGACGGCATTCCCAGATATACCAGGGAGGAACTTAGATCGAGCCATCTGAGTCTTATGCTCCAGCAGTTTGCAAGAATTGTTGTTGGAGAGGTGAAGTGGGACAGAATGGAAGTCGGTATAGTCCTAAAGGATTGTGAGGATCTAATTGAGTGGATGTTCGATTATCCCGATCGCCGCCTGCGCCCAATCCGTATCCCGATCGAATTTTGGTCTACTCTGATCGGGCAATGGATTCTGCGGGTCATGCTTTGGTGTCGCCAGGATGCTATATCCCATGAACAAGCGGAAGAGATCGAGACGCTTTCTTACGAGGACATGGTTTGGCTGTTGGGTGACTATAAGTTCAATGTCGAGCATATTCGAGAATATCATGGATATACTATACGCTTAGTCATCAATCCTGGTTAGGTCAATATAGAGGGAAAATCTCGGGTGCAATAATTTCTTTGCAAGTGTCAAGGCATTAATTCAGGTTGCCATATTGACAACCTGAATATGTTTATTTTTAGATATCCTTTAATCACTCCTTCCCCACTTACTCTACTATTCGGTGAATCTTGAAATTCTTGTCCCACTTTTGCTATAAAATGCCTTTTATATGAGTTAATTTGCTTGAAAAATTGCCCTTATTTGGTCGTTCATGAATAAATGGATAAAGGTCCAATAAAAATTTATGAATCTTAATATGGATAAGAATGCGTTCTTGTAGTCTAATATACTTAACGTATGGAGGGTAAATGAGAAAAAGTATTTCTGGCCGTTTTCATAAACAAGATGAGATTTTCAGCTTATCTTCCAAGGATGTAAGAAGTTTAGAATCTGGTTTTACGCGGAGTGATTTTCAGCAAATCAACGCTGAACTAAATGATATCCACGATCGTTTAAAAATCATTTTGGTAAAATTAATCAACGCCGATGCTCCAGAATACTTTAGATTGGCGAAAATTGTTGATGTTTCTCTCGAAGAATTAATTATTAGGACAAACGATAGAGCTGCAATTGAATTTCCTGATAAGCGTGAAATTGCAGGAAAGATTGTTCAAGATGATGATATGAATGATTCCGAAATTACCTGGAAAGAACTTTGCCGTCTTGAGCCAGGTTTGGTTGATTTGTGGTCAGAAGCAAAAGAAGTTGAGGACAATAATCGTCGCAAATCATTTTGTAAATATGATTATTTTGGAGAACACTTTGTTGATCGATTGATGGAATTATTGGGCTCCTGGGTAGATAACCAAAATCCGAAATTAAAAAGCATGAAATCTCTTGATTTAGCAAAGGACATTATTCTTGATGAGCTTCCACCCTGCCGAAATTGTAAAAATCATGACAAAAAACCACCAGATGCAGACTCTTCTGTTAGCAAATAATTTATTTCCGGTATAGAAAACATCAGGATTGTAATTAATTATATGCTTGACCAAGCATTATTTCAGAAAGTGAAAGAAGTTATAAGCCAGCAATCCACCAGCCATGCTTCAACCTTGAAGCGACGAATGGAATTATTAAGAATACTGTGGGATGAGCGATACCTTACTCGTCAACAACTGATCTGTCGGGTTAACCAGAAACTGGGAAGAAATTCATTCGGGAAATCAGCAACAAAATCAGCTTTTTATAGTGACATGAAAATCATAGAGAAGGCATTTCAAGCGGTTGACATTAAATTAGCCTTTAACCACCGAAGATCACATGGTGGCTATTTTCTAGTTGGGGAACCAGCGATATCGGAAGAATTAGCGGTTGAAATCAAGAACAGTGCAGATGAGGTCGATAGTCGACAAATTGAAATTTATCAAAAATTGACCCCGGCCGATCGATTTCGTCAGGGCTGTGAAATCAGCGATTTGGCTCTTAGGGTAGTTGCATACCGAATTCTAATGGAGAATCCCGGAATGAACTTGCGAGAAGCCAACAGAATAGCTCTAAAAAGAGCCTACGACTAAACTGATCGCAGAATGAGACCCGCAGCGCTGTGGTAGGATAGAGGCGGACCTACTGATTTGCGAAAACGTAAACAGTCTCAGATTTCTCAAAGAAGGTGACAATTGCTAGATGAATGTGATCAATCATCCCGAGGTTGTAGACATTTTAAAAATGTGAGGTCAATTGTGTATAGCTCTTGAAATCACCAATTTCCTCGAAGTTTCACTTCTGTATGTGAATTTCTATACGCTCAGTTAAGGATTTATTGTTCGATTGCTTTAGTCAATTCTAAAGTTCTGCCCACTCTATTCTCGAAAAATAGGTCCCAAATATCCAGGCATCGGCCCGCAATGTGTTGGTTTCGTTCGCCCTGAGCTTGTTCATAAAGTCTCAGCAAAACAGCCGAAATCTCAGACACCAAGTAAGGGTATCTTGAACTAATATCGCGTGTCTTTTCTTTTAAAGATGTTGAAAATACTTCGCAGATGGTGAAAATTGCATCTGCTAAAGGAATAATATTTACCGCGACCTCCTTGCTGCTCACGATAAAAAGATCGGGATTGTCCGCAAACGCTTGTGATTTAATATATGTTCTGATAAAAGCTTGATATTCCTGATTATCAAAAAGGTAGTTATGATTTAACATACTATGCAATTCATTGCGTACATCTTTATCTGGGTCATTCATAAATTGGTATAGAATTTCTTGGCACTTTCTGGAATACTGTTCATCTTTTAGCAAGTATACAGCGACGTCTGCAACACTTTTCCGGTGTACACTCTTTCCCTTAATGCATTCTCTAAACTCATTTTCAAAATAACCATGAAAGAACCAACGAGCTGTCACCTGTCTCGCACCTTGCAATGCCACTTCATCTATCGGGGAAATTACCATTCTCTTAATAATAGGTCCAACTAGGTCAATGTGACTCGGAATAACGTAGTTGAAAAAAGGCAAAGCTCGGGGAGAAGCCGCTACTCTTAAATCATCTTCGCAAGCCTCGCGAAACCACTGAGCTGCCAAATTCTTGTCGATGTTTAAAACAGGATAAATTGCTTCAAGAGCAGCCATTCGGACCGCAGGATGAGGATCATGAACTAGGGACTTTATTCCGGGCAAAAGTTTTTCTTTCCAGTCTTGATGATTCCACAAAAATTTACCGATAGCCTCAGCAGCCATTCCGCGAACACAATTTATCGTATTCTGAAAAAGCATTTCAATTGTAGCCTCCTCAGAGGTTTTATCAGAATGGATTATTAACTTGTCATTATTTGGGTCT
Source organism: uncultured Chloroflexia bacterium (assembly GCA_963704755.1). GTDB lineage: Bacteria > Chloroflexota > Anaerolineae > Anaerolineales > Anaerolineaceae > Bellilinea. The sequence continues at coordinate 500,043 of OY969938.1, read as the reverse complement.
GGATGGTTGCAAGCATAATCTACTAATCTAGCAATTGTTTTATCCGACCAATTTTCCTCAGCCCGTTCAGCCATAAGCCAGCAGAATGCCATAGCAATTTCTCGGTCATCACCAGCTTGGTATTTATCTAAAACAGCTTCGATTGTCTCAATCTGGGCTGGTTCCCAAGTTCTTTTCTCAGATTCTGGCACTTCATTTCCCGGTTGTTTTCCTTTGAGACCCCCGAGGATGGCTGAAATGTACAATGGATCGACATTTTCTGGAAACTTAAGCGCGAGTTGGCCAAAACGTTCTGGAAACCGCTGGGCTATCCGGGAAAAACTCCCGGCAAACTGCTCAATCGATGCTTCCAATACATGGTCAGAATCTACCTGGATCCACTTGTGGCTATGTCGTTTGCCAATTTTTTGGTTATTTACAATCTTGAGCCAGGCTCGGTCGCTGATTTTATCAAGATTTGGATCTAACTTAGAACCAACCTCAACACCGGAAGATCCGTATCTCAGGAAATGATCCTTTGAATAATGACTAAATTTTCTTTCCAACACTCGAATCAAATCGGCAGTGGTTGGTCGAATTCTTTTTGAGTCTAGTGCAGGTAATAGAAAATACTGTGCCTCTCCCCAGTAATGATCGAAGAAGCCTTCCCGCCATCCTTTCAGGCAATATTCAGCCTCCCGTTTTTCTTCTGGAGCATGGTAGTGGATAATGGCGTCTTCAAGTTTACGAAATAAACCCTCGGTGCAGAAAGGTGATAGAGCCGTTATAAGACGCGCTGCTGGCATCCATTTCGGCTCTTTGAAACCTGAACCTAGCTGAAACCGCGCTGAATCGGCAAGCAACCATTCTATTCCTTTCTGTGCATAGCTTCCAGGGAGATGCGTATATGATGCTACGATAATTCCCTGTACCCCAGACGAAATGCTATATTCAAAAGGAGTTGTACGTGCTAATAGTTCATCGGTCTGTTCGGACGCGAGAAGCTGTCCAGACAAGATAAGAATATTGACTACTCCACGGGCCATTCCCGTTTCCTGACCAGAGAAGCTTCTCTCTATCCATCCCTTACCATATTTTTGCTCGCTGGTAATTTTCTCAACATGAGGCATCAAAAGATCCCAGGTCTGAATAGGGTGCCTTTTCGCTGCAATATAAAGTGCCTCCAGATCATGGTCATACCAGGTCTCAAGGCGACTTTTCCTTTGTTTTGTCTCATCTTCGTCATCCATCTTAATTGTTGAAATCACAGCTTCTATTAAACGAAACGCACGTAACGGGTATTTTTCACATAGTGATTTCCAGTCGACAAAATCCTTCACCTGACCAATTCTTATTAATTGCAACCTAAACTCGAACATCTGCTCGGAATCATCAAATTCACTCCAGCAAATCGCATTCAAGACACGCTCAGGCCACATGCCACCTGCGTTCACGAACGGGCTCAATATCTCGGTTACCTGGTCTGGAATATGTTCAGCCACTGATCGCAACAGCCACAAAGTTTGATTAACTATATAATCCTCAGAGGAGGATAACCATTTATTAACAACCCCGGCATTCAGGAGATATGATACCCATTGATGGTGCCCAAAATATACAGTTTGAAGAATGTGGTCTTGCCAATAATCATTACGAGCCAGAGCAAGGCAATAATTGCCGATATCTTCAGTGAGCTCATCCAACTGGCCTATCATTTGGAGAATGAGATGTTTGAGGTGGAAACGTACTTCTTCTGACTCTAAAAGTGTTCTAGCGTTATCAAAGAACTCTTTTAGAGATTCATCTGCTAGAGAAGCAAGAACCTGACGCAATTGTTCTCGCCGAAAAAGAGTTTGTTTCTCCTTTCCGCCTAGCCATTCTTTAATAGAACTGCTCTTTTCATAAATCCGTATCAGTAGCCGTTCTGCGATCAGGTAATCTAAATATCGTTGGTGGCAGAAACTAATCCTATTTTGATTTTTTTGCAACACCCCATATGATATTAATGCATTTCTGACTCTAGTTTTTTGCTGCGCCATAACAACAGGCGCCGAAATCTCCCCTTGATTTTCCATATAGTCGAGTAAGCGGTGTAAGAATTCGTTAATTTGCTCAGCAGATATTCCCGCCTTCTGCTCTAAGATTTGACGGCGGTTTTCCCAAAACCGTCGCATCAATTCGGTTGCGGAATGAAATTCTGGTCTTATCCCATCCTGTTTCAGTTGCATCCAGATGGCCAAATTTTGCGGCATCGAGAGAATTCTTTTTTGAGAATTGGTAAGAGCAGCAATATCCGCGCCAAGAACCTCTTTCAATTGTTCTTCTGAAAATACGTTAACTGAGATTTGGACGAAACTTTGATTTTCAAATTCGCTGAGTAAATTCTTGATTTCTGGGTCATTTTCCAAATCAAAAGTACGGCAGGCAAAAACGATGACGATTTTCTTTCCATCTCGGCGCAATGACCGAACTTGCCTAACCAGTTCCTTGCATACATTCATAGCAGTCGACGAGTGAGCAGAAGTCCATCGGATAGCGTCTAGCTGATCTAAGATAAGAACACTTTTTCTACCGATTGCCCAACCAGCAAGGCAATAGGCGGGCAATTCTGGTAAGCTCATATCTTCGCCGAATAATTTGGCATTTGCATTTGGTATTCTCCGATCAAGGCGTATAGGAAGATATGGGATTTTTTGATTTCTAAGGTATTCGGTCAGTTCGTATAGAACACCGCTCTTGCCATTTCCAGCAGCGCCATGTAAGACTACATCTTTTTCATTATCAATAAATTCAATAATTTGTGCTGTCTCGTTTCTCGGTATAACTTTGTTGCAAATCAATCCAGGACCTATGGATTCTGAAAATTCACTTTGTAGATTTTTAATAGCAGGCCCAATTCTTCGATCATGTTGAAGCTGCCTAGGAAAAATTTTGTGCGTATTCTCCAAGTATTGCAGTAGTTCGTCCGAGTAGATTGGTTTGCGGTATCTATCTTCATTTTCTGCATAAGTAAGTAGGACGGAAATTACAGTTTCAGGTTCACCAGTTAGTAGGAAACCTGCACGGGTTAATATATCTGACCAACTATTTTGATCATCAGGAAAAAGTTCAAAGTAGGTGCACTTTAAATAATTGTAAGCCAATCCCAGATCGTATTCTTCGGTTGGGTCTAATCCTATTCCATTGCATAATTTTTGGAATGTTTTACGCCGCTCTGTTCCGATATCTAAAATCTGATGTTGGTAGAAATCCGTTGGGCGGTCATTGGAATTCCTGGCACTCTCACAGATGTCGGCTAAATTTCTAGCTGGGATTGGCGAGATCAAGGCAAATTCTTGCTTTGGATCACGGGATAAATGCTTTTCCAGGCTAAGTAAAATCCCCTTATTCTGTAAATGCGTTACAGTCCAATTCTCACTGTTTGCTAATCGCGCCTTGCATTGCTGCAATTGCCGAATCCCATCTTTCTTGACTATCAGTAGATCAACCCCCTGCTCATTGGGACCGATCAATTCAATTGTCAGAGATTGTATTTCTTCGTTTATTAGCCTCAGAAACTGCTTGGCAACCCATCGTCCCTCATAGCGATTGCCAAGCTTGTCTGCCATTCCTCCCGGTTCAAATGCCATGAATGTTCTCCTGGATATAGACTAAACCAATTGTAAAGTAAAAACCGCAGAGTTGCCGAGGATAACCATGTAGGTTTCATCTTGCGATTGGTTTAGGGATGTAATTTCGGATATTTTTATTTCCCTTGTTGTTTAGCAAAAGTGCCACATGGTAACCGCAGTTGCATCCAGGAACAATTGACTTGAGTGGAAATCAATATCAATTTTGAAGGCAATCCATGCTCTGGAGATTAATTAGCTTTGTGATAAAAAACTTCGAATTGTTTTTTCATCCGGAGATAAATACAACGAGCATATATGAACGACATCTTCACGTTCTAAATCGTCCAAATTGCTTTTTTCACACCATAGATTAATGCAATTTTGTTGATATTTTTCTATAACATTGGCATCAATGAGGGCAGTTGGAGTATCTTTTGTACATTTAATTCTATTGAGGAGTTGATCTTCTTCAAGCTTTTCCAATCTATTTTCTATGATGTCATACATCATCCAGTGATATTTCTTCTGATACTTTAATCAAAACATACAGTTTTGGTGTATGCAACTTGCTAACATATAAAGCACTTGTAATGTCATCAGGAATTGTTTTTGCGTATTCAGAATTATTCTTTAACTCTGTCAAATGCGTCAAAAACGTAGAGACTTCGAGTCTATTATCTTCCAAGTTTTGTGTTTCGATATATCCCAACAATTCAATTGGTAGTGATGAGAGTCCTCTTAGGCTGTCAAATCGTTGAGTTTCTTCTGGAATACTCGGAATTTCACTAAATTTTTCTGCCTCTTTTGTTCTAGAAATTAGTTTATCGAGCCGACCCTGCAATCTAAATGACTGTTTATTACGGGGAATATCGTTTTGGTAGGTTCCAGCAAACACATAAAAGTGGATCAGCCTGGGGTCCGGCCAAAACCGCAATATCCGACCTGCCCTTTGGATAATTGTATCTGGAGTCCAGGCTATGTCATAATGAATAACCGTGCTTGCATCCTGTAGATTGACACCCTGACTATAAGCATCTGTAGTAATTAAAATGTCGTACTTATCATCCGGAACAAACCCATCATCTCTGGAATTTGAGCGAGGGGCAAAACCGACCATCAGTTGATAGACATCCCGAAATTCTTTTTGAATATATTCGGTGCCGTGACTCATTACTGTGTTTGCAATTCTCAATTCGGGAAATGCAGCTTTCAAACCTTTCTCAATATAAACTGCTGTTATTAGACGCTCTGAAAAGAGTAAAATTTTATGCCCTACTTTGCGTAACTCCTTTACAAGCCTAAGTAAGATCATAAATTTTTCATCGTCTTCATATTTCATATTTCCTAATTCTAATAATAGTGGCGTTAATGCTTTTTTCCTTTCTTCTATATCGAATATAAATGGAAAATCGTATCCATCTTTCTCTTCTGATTGTTTTTTCAACGACTTCCTTTAACGCCCAAGGCGAACTACCCCAAGAAATAATCGCTTCATTTTCGGCTCCAGCCGTGGAGTGAGTCCATTTACCGCGAGACATATACCGTATTTTGTGGTGTTTAAAATAGTTTTCGTCAAGGGCCTTAGTAACAGAGGTCTCCAAAAAAACAGGGACCTTTACTTTGCTTATTTGGATCTTTGGTATGTAATTTTTCTTGTCACCAAACATTAAATAGTCGCCATCTTCACTTTGAATTGCAAAATTTTGGGCAACATAAGGTGTATTGATTACCGTTCCAACGGGCAGGTTTACTAAATCTTCTACATGCAATACCTTCCAAGAGTGCAAATACAGCTTACCTAACTCAAGCCCTGGAATTGCTCGTTGATGAGGTTTTTCATTTGGACATGTATGGGGCAGTAATAAAAGCTGGTGGTTAATATTATCTAGCTCCGTTGCGTATGGAGTAGCGGTCAGGAGTATAACCTTACATTTTTTCTCATTGACAATATCTATTAGGCGAGAAAAGGACCGCCTTTCTCCACCAATTCCACGTTCCTGATTTTTAAAATGCTGACTTTCGTCAATAATTATCAACCACTTCTCATCAACTTCAGAAAGTGCTTCGAGTAACTCACCTAGAGCTATCTGATTTTGATCATCATTCAATGGCATATCAAGAATGTTCCTTGTATGTATCGATGCTGGCACCCCTGCACTTCGCATACGTTTTTGCCATTCATCCTTAACTGGCTTTGGCGCGACAATTAAAACATTTAGGATGGTTTGTTCTTCGTGGAGCAACTGATAGGCTATGTGAGTAGCTATGATTGTTTTTCCTAACCCTGTCGACGCAACGATCATTGCTCCTCGCCATTCATCTAATTGACGAATAGCACGAGCAACAACCACCATCTGAAATTCAGTAGGTACTTTATAGTTTTCACGTGGAGCAATTGGTTTGTTTTCCGGGGAAAGTATCTGAATCGTTTTGAGATATACATCCCAAGGCTTACACAGGCCTAACCACCCCTTTAAACGATCTAATAAAACCTGGCTAACATCTATCGCGTCAGGATCATTCCAAAATTTTTCATATTGATCGCACCACCATCCCACTCGTTCAGGTTTGTCAGCACTGGAAATTGCCAAATCTCCTTCTTGGTTCAGCAGCAAACCATTTTTTGTTAAATTGGTTGATCCACTAGCAACAAATTGCCCATCAAAAATATATATTTTTGAATGGTCCTTTTTCTTAAGACGAGCATCGACGATTCTTAATTCTCTTTTTTCTAACTTCTCTATGAGATTTAAAACTGCTTCGCGACGATTTCCTTTCCATTTACTTAAATCTTCCATTATTTCTTCGATCAATGTCATTCTTAGCTCATGTCTTGATCGATCGTCATAACCGACAAGAATATCTATATGTTTATTTACAAGATACGACTTGAGTAAGTTATAACCTTGTATTGAGAAAAAACCGGTGGAAAGTCGAATGAACTTTTTTGTTGACGCAAACAATGGCATTAGGAATTTAATAGAATTCTTTTCCCACCAATCAAAAATGAGTTCTTCATTGATATTTTCCATTTCTGATAATTCACCATTAGTTGTTAAACCATCAGAAGCGTTTGATTCTATAGAAACTTCCCGGCTTTCAGTTATCTCTTTTCTCTCAAAGGTAGAAAAGCATAATGGACAGAGATCACCACGTAATATTTCGCGATAACTCGCTAACCACTCATGACCTAATTGGCATTTCCATTTTGTCGGAATGACGTATTTTTTAACAAAAGGTCCTAACCATTCATAGTCTCGTTTTTGAGCCAGTAATTGGTAATCAATTGCTGTCTTTTTTCTTGCACAAAATGGGCAATCGCGGCCTTGTTGTAAATTATTATAAATAGCCCTCCACTGGTGTCCCTTAGGACATTCCCATGTAGTTAAAGTTTTTGTTGTAGGTACCTCTGGGCCTAACCAACGAAAACCTCTATTAGCGGCCAAAAGATGATAATCATCAGGCTGTTTCCTCTTTTTGTTTTTTGTAGGCATTGATCATATCCCCCATTTCGCTACTTAATAACTGAGCAGAAAACATTTTCAAACTTGTGAACCAATAAAGTTGTTTTTCTTGATTAGGTAGTAGCCGTTACGTACATCTAACGGGATATTAATGGAAATAGCACTCATTAGATATACTTTTTTTCGACAGTATCCACTTTAGAATAAAGACTTCAGGTGCAACTAACATTTTGAAATAAAATTAGTTCAATTAATTTCCGATACCAGGGGAGCCTAGGTTCGATGGAAATCTGCCAATATAACCTTATTATTGAATCTTTACCTCTTTGGCCCTTTTCCCTTTTGGTGTCTCCTCAATACCAAAATGAACACCACGACCGACCTCGATCATATCTGGATTGGTTACGCTGGATATATGAAAGAACAGGTCTTCACCGCTGTTCATTTTTATAAACCCAAAACCCCTTGTCGCATTGTAATTTGTTATAGTACCCATCGGTTTGCTCTCAAGGATAGGCTTGTCAGCGGATAAATCGATCCCGTTATTTTTTGCGTATTCAATAACTTCCTCGAGTTTCTGACTTACTTCAGGGAAGTCCAGATTATATTTATCTTTTCTGACATTTATTGCCTTAGTTAATTCTTGAAATGCCTGGGGATAGTCGTTGCACGCAAGATAAGCTAATCCAAGGTGATAATAAGAATTATGGTTTTCGGAATCTAGACGAATCCCCTGCTTAAAAGCACTTATAGCTTCAGTGGTTCTTCCTTGTGCTAATCTGACCCTTCCAACAGTTCGCCAGATATATTCCTTTCTAGATCGTTCAGGAATCTTTGCTAAAAACTTATCTGCTTCATCAATTCTTTTAAGTTCCATCAAAGCCTGAGCAATATAAGCGAGAATAAAATCTTTACGAGGTTCAAGTTTTTCCGCCTTCTGAAGTTGAGCCAATGCTTCTTCTGGTTTCTGATTCTTCAATAAAGATTTTCCGTACTCGTAGTACTTATATGCATCCTGGTTATCTAGGCGAACAGCTTCAGCCAGAACAGCTTCCGCTTTTCTTGACTGGGCTGACAATAAATAGATTTTTCCTAATTGGAAGCAAGCATCTGCGTAGGATTTTTTTTCTTTCTCTTTATTCTGGTCATCGAGACTCTTCCAAATATTGATACATTTTTCAAATGCGCCAATAGCAGCATCTTTTTCGTTCAATTGAGAATGTGCATAGCCTTTACGATATAGTACAACCAAGTAATTTTCGTGCCGGTTTAATGCTCTATCGAACCAGATGACAGCTTCCTTATACAGCTTTTGATCGTAGTATTGATATCCAACCATATATGGCCATTTGGCTAATTTTGGTTCCAATTCGCTTAATTTTTCATAAATTTTGATTGCTTCAGCGTATCGTTTGGATCGAGATAAATACCAACCGAGTTGTCCAATGACAGAAATATTGGCCGGAGCTTCCTTGACAGCCTCATCACAAATATCTGCGGCTCCAGACCAATCATGTTTTTCTGCTAGTAGTTCAGCGCGTTTCAACAAATCTTCGATTTGTGTTGTAAGCTGTGGGGTAACCATGTTTCTGCCTTTATGAGAGAACTTCCTTGGTGGTTTTAAAATGCAGTTTTACATACTCAGTTAATTTCGCGGGGCCTTGATTTTTAACAATCTGTCGGGCGACCAGAGTGATTCTAGGATCGGATGCGCCTTTAGGTAGAGAAACGTTAAGTAGCTGAGAACTCCGCTCCAGCCAAATAAGAAATTGCGCCCTTGCTAGGATTGATGCCGCAGCTACTGCTATATTTGCCTCTGCTTTTGGAAGCTGAATAAGATTCAAATTCGCTCGCCTTGTATTTTCAAGAAGCTTGCTTTTGATATATTGCTCGTCTGCGAACTTATCGATGATTACTGTGATCTGGTTTTGAGGAAAGGAAGTCAAGATGTCTTCTAGCGCTCGAGTATGAGCCCAAGCTAATAATGTATTGAGGTTTTTACCTTCTTTTTGAAATTGTTCATAAAGGGCATTATATTTGGCCGGAGGGATCATGACTACTTGCGCATGTTTTCCACAGATTGTTTGTATTTGAATTGCTAACTCTTTGTTTCGATTATCGGAGAGTTCTTTGCTATCCTTCACTCCTATTTTTGACAACTGATCCGCAATTTGACGATCAACCATCACTGCCGCAGCCACAAGAGGGCCAAAGTAGTCTCCTTTTCCAGCCTCATCTGTACCAATCCATTGATCTCCTAAGGGAATTGCCTTTACAGCATCTATTTGTGCTGCTAATTTCGAACTCTTAGGATCATCCTGTGTTTTAGAAGAAGCGACTCCTAAAAGGGCTTGTAAACTAGAATTAATAGTAGTGAAAAGGGGATCTTGGCCATCTATAGTAAGTGTCCCGTTATTAAATTGGCGAACACGAACCGTTTGGCCATTTTGATTAATTTTTGATCTGTATTGGCAATTCTGTTCAGCCTCCCGTAACGAGTTTGGAAAGGCAAAGAGATAATCTTCAACCCGCTTTTGGATATCTTGATCTTTAATGACGTACTTGTCTCGCTTCACTTCGTCTGATGTTTCAGTAATTTGTTTTCCAATAATTCTGTCACACGCTGCTTGCAGTTTATCCTTCAAGGAACATTTTTTTTGCTGAACATTAGCGGTTATTCCACTTCTGCCGTAATACATGTTCACGAAAACTTGATCACGGTAATCAGTGAAAACAATTCTCTTGAAGGAATTTCCGTTCTCAATTGGCCCCGTAGCCTTAATCCCTTGATTGGAAAGCTCTATCTCTAGCTGCTTAAGTTTTAATTCAGCCTGCTTTTCTAAAGGAATATTAGAACTAATATAGGCCTTTACCGTTAATTTATTCCTGGCCTCTTCCACAGTGCTTACCGTAACAACATCTAAACCGATATTATCTGGTACATCCTTTGAGTTTGACAAAGGGATAAATACCCTTCGGATTCCTTGATCCTTGGCTGCTATTAATTTAACACTTATCTCTCCAACAGCCTTTACATCACCGGTATTCCATTCGACGTGACCTGTGAAGGCAGTGTAAGGATCAATTTCAAATCCTTCGATGGTAGATAGAATACCAGTAGATAATGCTAAACCTATTGAGTTCCCTTGGTACGGGATGTCCCCTCTTTCTATTTCCCAATTGATATCCCAAGTTTTTGCAAAGGGATATTTGCTTTTAATAAATGTGAAGGCGCCGTTTGCTGCTTTCTTCATTTCTAAATCAGTTTCATTCAGCGATTCTATGCTTCCTGTTCCATTCGGTGTAGCTTTAATCTTTGTTCCGTAAACGTCGCCTATATTGCCTAATGAAAATAGAGCTTGAGCATTCCATTGGTTTAGGGCTTTATAACTCTCTAAAACCACTTCAATGACTCTCTCAAGCTCAGAAGTATTTAGCATTGGAGATTGCTGTCTGATGTACTCTATATATAAGGATACGAAAGATCGAATTTTTAGTTCATCCCTATTTTTTTCCCGCGCATCTTTCAACCTTAGCTTGATATTCTCATCATAGTTGCAATGAACCTCATCAGATAGTATTTTCCAAGATGATAGGTGGGCCAATAGCAAATCATCGAGGCCGATCTCATGATTGAGAATGGCATAGAATTTGTTATTGATATCCCTGATAACATCAAGCCAATCTACCAACGGTGTAAGTTGATCTTTAATTTCCTCATCGTATATCGAGGTAAGAAGCCTGGTTGCAGAAAATAAAGCTCTCTCATCTCCTATCTTTTCGAAACTGCGATCAGAAAACAACCGTCTTTCGAGGGATTGTACGGCTCTATCAATGGCCTGGGTTTCATTTTTCCCCAAAGCCAATTGTAATTTTTGGATATCAGCACATACTAAGGAAATCAGTTCTTCCATGTTTTCTTCCTACCGAGGCTCAATTGCGAATTCTACAGATTCCACATTCTCACATCGAAAATGAGCGTCATTTCCCACCTCAATAGTGATATCTTCGCGTAATGAGATGATTTGGGAAGAATATTTATGCTCATTTGTAATGACCGAAACAAAGCATTTCCGCCCAATAAATTCAGGCGCGATGGAATAAGCCTTCAGGTAAATCATATAGGGGCGCATGCGACTATTGAGCAATTCAAAGATCAGCTTTTCTCTCTTTTCTAATTGCACAATTAAGCACTGCTCTATTTCGGAATCGATGTTGTTGGCCGCGCTAGCCACAATCGGGTTGTTCAGAAAGCTTGATAACCTTCCCAGAAATGGAACAATGTCAAGTTTGAGCCAATCAGAAAATTCGACGGGGCTTTCTTCTTCTACGATGTCTAAACTCAGAGATGCAGTTGCAGCATTAGCCAGATAAGATGCAGCGTTGATTTCATCTTCCTGAAATGAAAGACGAGGGTCATCCTCGGCAATGATGCTCAATCCAATTCTGTTCTTCAAATTCTCAGGAATTTCCGTACCGAGTAATCTCGAAGAATACAATTGATGCAAAGATTTGATAGCTTCATCTGGAAGAGAACCGATGAAGTTCTTTAGCTGGCCTTTTAATGCAGGCGTTTCATTCCATACTTCGATCATCATATCAAAGGTAAAAGAAGATGAGTTTTTTTCATCTTTCCTGATAATAAAATCGAATTCTGAAGCCATTGAGGTAAGATTTGAAATAGGAGCGACTGTTATTGATTCAAACCTCTTTGAACGTGCCCCGCTTCCCAAAAGGATTACTACCATCTTAGGCTCATCGGTGTGGAATTGCTCGTTGTTAGGCAGCTGGAATGAAGAGTGGGTAGACCAAATTTGACCGGGTTCCAATTCACTCGGTGTAGATTTCTGTGATTGCCGATAGAAATTCACGGCCTTTAAGCGTGAGAGTTCGCTTATATCATTCGGAACTTTGGATGTATTCATTTCAAAACTCTCTTTTTGTATCCAAGATAGATCGGTGAGTATTAGCCGCAAAGATTTCTTTCAATGCCAGGAAAACGTCATCTACCTCTAATTGACTAGGATGACTATTCCTGATTATTCGTTCAATGGCCGACATTTCGTTACTCACCGTACTTTTTGAAACACCGATTTTCTCGCCGATATCAACAAGAGTAGGGTTTTGCAGTTCGAACTGAAGCGCTAAAACTTCTCTTTGCCGATCAGATAAGCGATTGTAGATATCCTCGGCGGTTTGTTTAGCGGACAAATCAGTTTCAATGGAATTTTCCGGATCGGCAATAATATCCGCGAAGGTTGATCCGGTGTCTTCTCCAATTGGCTCATCAAAAGAGATAACCTCATCTGTAATAATACCTAAGCGATTGCAAATTGAATCAAACAAAACATCAAAGGTTGTCCATTTATCCAAGAAGAAAAGAGCGCCCTCAATCATTTGAGTCAAATCAGGATTGCTTAATAATGGCGAAACCTTGTGACTATCAGGGCGATAACGAATCATGTCTGGCAGTTGCACTAAGATCATTGCTTTAGTCACTTCATATGGGTCTTGCGTAACGCTCCTACGATCCCATCCCGTAAGTCCCCAAAAAACTCCACGAGTGCCATTCTCCTGTAAAGTGGTAAATCTTGTAGAGGTGTTTAAGATCTTCTTCACTCGGAGATACAGGTTCGTTTTTTCTGTGTGTGCCTTCTTGTTTATCAAATAATGGCGAAAATCACGCTTTAATACTCTTTTGAGACCATCAATCTCGCTCAATGAAAATAAGTAAAAATCAAGCCACCCCTTGATTAGAAGTTTTTCTATTATAAAATCATGGCATATCCCGGAAATTGCGTCTTCATCCCAGGCTTGGTTCTTTGAATAAACACTGGGTGGATAGCGATGGACTGTCCTTTCTACAGTTCGATAGATGAGGTCATAAATCAACTGGCCTATACCAATCGATTGGTATTCATTTAGGTAGTCAGAGAAAACAGGGGCATTTATCATATTTTTTTACCCTCTGCTACCAGCTTGTAGGAATTTTCGGATCTGTTTGATCCAGGATTTGGGCAATCTACCAATATATTCGAAATCACTAAATTTCGCGGTAGCAAATGGACGCCTAAGGGTGAGCACAAGAAGTCCCTCTCTATCAAGGCCTGGTAAGATGTTAGCAGGGGTTAGTAAACCGCGGGATAATTGATTCGACCGAAAAGAGCTTGTTCGAGGACTTACAATTACACTCGCTATTCGAGGTGAATACCCGGTGACGATTACCCAGGGATGTTTTTCCTTGGTATTCGAAAAACGCGTAATCTGATCAGGAATCCACCACATATCACCAAACTCAAGGTGGGGGTACAAATAATCTTCACGCCCCGTTTCGTCTTGGGTAAGTAAAGCTCGTAAATCGTTCAGAGTTTGTACCTTTTTTATTGATTCGTTGCTCACATCATTGCGGTCTCCTTGTTATCTAAATTGCTTTCAACAATTAATAAACAAAGAATCGAATGATTTTTCCAACAATCTCCGAATATTGGTGTCTTTATTCTACAAGAGCTTTTAACAAGGCTTCCCTCGCATCGGCATAAAAAAGAATACTGATCTTCATCGCCATATCATCGGACAGATCATTGAGCTGCCTGCGAGCCGAGATCGGCGCCAGCAGGGTGGTGGCGCCTTTTTCAATCGCCAGTTCGGCGACGTTTACGGCGTTGTAAACTGGGTCAATCCCGCCGCCCAGGTTTAAACCTCCGACCACGATCAATCCGCCCTTCAAGCTTTTCTTGAGCAGCGCACTGCAAAATGCCAGTAGAACAGCCAGCCCAACTGAAGAACCAGTCCGAGCAGTGTCGAAAGCGAGCAGTTGCACGGTGAATTCGTGCTCGCGGGGATCGCGATCCCCGACCAGTTCGCGAGCGCGGGACAACAGGTTCTGCTCACCGGTTTTGACGCTTTCGCGGAAAGGCCCTGGCGCAGGGACGTTGACGATCCGCACTCCGTTCCCCGGGCCTTCGTTGACCTCGATACGGAACAGCCCGGCATTTTCATCCTGACCACCGGGGCTGATCGTCCAGACCTGGCCAGGCGCCAATGGATCGCTACCAATAGATTTCTCACTGCGCAGTTCTGGGGTGACAACGAATTTCTCAACGCCTTCCTGACCGATGGTATAGCTGAAATGCGTATTGCGGAACTCTGCCGAGCCGATGCGCTTTTGCTGCTCCTTGACCCGCCTGCGGCACTCCATCGCCAGGCGCACCGCCCATTCGATGTCCTCATCGGAAATGGGCATTTCCGGATTAGGATAGACCAGTTTAAGCAGCCCATTGATCGTGTGATTGACCGCGTTGGTGTCACGCCCACTGAGAGCCCCCCCGAAATTCACCCTGTTCTGCAACACATTCAGTCGACTTTGAATGCGCAACTGGTCAAAACACTCTGAAAGGAAATCGCTAACCAGGCCAAAGTGGCTGGTGAAAAGCGACTTATCCATCTTGGGAATGTCCCAGCCGGGCAAAAAGGCATGGATGCGGTCCATAAAGGCGGTGTCATTTCGCATCTCCGGGGGCATTGGACCAAACAGGTGGCCAATGCGCTGTTGGTGCTCAACGTCAACATCAAAGTTGCCCAGCAAGACGATGCTGCCGAAGGCGCGGATGCTTTCGCGACCGCGGCTGAACTCACCGGACTCCATGTACCCCTTCATGATGTTGACGCCATCTTTTTGATCGAAAGAAATCCCCGAGACTTCGTCAAAGCAGACCACATCGTACTGGCAGACCAGGCCGCGCGCGCCATTGCTGTTGTTGACAAACATGCGCGCCACAGTTGCCTTACCACCTGAGACCAGGTGTGAGTAAGGTGATACCTGCTGATAGAGGTGAGATTTACCCGTGCCTCGCGGTCCGAGCTCGACCACGTTGTAATTGCGCTCGACAAATGGGACCATGCGCAGCAAGAGCACGTCTTGGGCACGAGGGGTCAGCGCAGCTGGCTCGAACCCAATGCTGCGCAGCAGGAGCTCCTTCCATTCGGTAGTGGTAAACGCTTGCCTGCCTTTGGCCAGTTCATCGAACACGCCGCGTTTGGAGAGCTGGATCGGGCGCAGACTGTTAATCCCAAACGGCCTGCCGTTCTTTTCCTGGGCGATCGAAGCGTCATACTCCAGTGTAATTTCGGCATAAAAACCGCCGGTAAGCATGCGCTCGTTGGCCGCGACCACATCGGGTTCGATCCGGGCATCGGTCAGGCGCAGGCTGGGCAGGCTGGCAAGATAGGAATCGGTGGAAGAATCGAGCCTGGCGGTGATCAAGTCAATCAGTTTGATCGAGCCTTTCTCGCGTGCCCTGGATTTGAACAGCTCCTCTTCGCCTGGACGAACCGTGCGCTCGCGCATCTGGCGCTCAACGATCGCCAGTCCTTCAGTGATTTCCTGGTCGTTGGTGCTGGCACAGTACCGCCCGAGCAGGAATTCACCCACGTAGGTTGGCACAGGATACTGGCCGCGGAAGCGCAGCGCAAGATCCTTGCGTACGGTGTAGCCTTCAAATGCTGTGGCAGCCAGTTGATCCAGATGGTCCAGTTCCATGTTTTATTCCCCGATGATGGTTAATGTCTGTGCGCAAACGACCCCGGCCGCGGTAAGCGCCACAACAAAAGCCGCCGTACCCTGTTTGTCTTCATCTTCGATGATCAATGAGACCTCGCCTTTTTCTGCCGGGCTGGCGGTGGCGGAAACAATCGAAGAAGAGGCATCCCCTGCTTTTTCACGGATATCGATGGTCATACCCGATCGGATACCGCCGATTTTGGCGCTGAAACGCAGCCCTCGCCACTTCATCGCCTCGATTGTGACCGGCGTTTCCATCTCATCACTGCCTTTCGTCACCTCTAACACCGGCGTGATGCATTCTTGTGGGCTCAGCCCACCGTGTTCATACTCTTTGCCTGCCTCATAACAGTAAATTCCTGGCGCTTCGGAGATGCGCGCATCTTTGTCCCAGAACCAGGGCACGATTTGTTGATCATCTATCAGCGCCCCTTCCTTAATTCTTGCGCAACGGCCCTTGCGAATGTC
The DNA here is from genome assembly GCA_963704755.1 of uncultured Chloroflexia bacterium. Classification (GTDB taxonomy): domain Bacteria; phylum Chloroflexota; class Anaerolineae; order Anaerolineales; family Anaerolineaceae; genus Bellilinea. The sequence goes on along the minus strand of OY969938.1, from coordinate 483,961 downwards.
GGTCAGCCCCTCTATAAGACTCGTTTTCGGCAACCCTCCAGGCAGCAACAACCAGCCGTGATCGGTGACCACAATCACCTTTTTCCAGCCAAAATTCAACAGGGTCTCGATCCGGTCGCGTAGGGCATACAGTTCGCCCGGGATATGCACGGCCAGTTTGCAGGCATGCTCGTGTCCGTAGGCATCAATTTCACCTATTTCTGTCCAGGCCAGCCCAGAAGGATCACCGAGATCCTCTCCGCGCAAGATTTGGAAACCGGACTCCTCCAACAGCTTCCGGAACAATTCGGCTGTGATAGGAGCTCCCTTTCCGGCAAGATGAGGTGTCAAAGATTCTGAATTCACACCGCTAATCTTGGCCAGATCTGTGGCAAAAGAGAACTTCGAGGTGGAGGTAATAGGTGGCAAAGCTGCCAGACGAGAAGAAATTTTGACCTGACATCCTTCATAAATCAAAGCGGATGCTAGCTTTTTACCAACATCCAGGCGCAGCGCGTCGCTGAACAAGACGCAGGTGCCTTTATCCGGCTTTTTGAACGCCTCATATGGATAGGTAGATCCGACAGGACCGGATGTGATGACCTTTTGGAAAGCATTGGCAGCAGCCTCAAGCCAGGGTCGATAAATTGCCAGGATAGCGCTTTTTACGGTCCGGATATTCTCGTTCGAGTTGCCAGGCCTTTGAATCATTTCAAGAGCATCGAGAACAGCCTGGTCAACTTTCCAGCCCCATTCCAGATAAGCCTGTGCGATTTCACTGACCTTGGCCCCAACAAGGTTTTTCGCGGATAGTGTGGCCAGGGTGGAAAGCGGCTCCAGTGCCTGCGCCAATGGAGAAACCCCTAATGCTGCCCACACCCATTCCCGCCGTAAGCCATGCAGCTGTTCCAAATCGGCCACTGTTGTCCTGGCGTCCTGAGCAGAAAGACCGCCCAGTGTGTCTAATCGTTGTTGCAGCTGTTCTTCTGCGGTTTCGTTATCTTGAGGCCAGCTTTCAGAGATATCAAACAGTTCGGGCTGTGGAAGGCGGGCCGCACGCAGCAACCCGGGCAAGTTAGAATACGCTCGGGGGGATTCCTTGAAACGGGTCCAGACCTGTTTCCAATTGCCTTCCAGAAGGCCCAGCGATTGCGCTGCGGAAATCGGGCCATCTTCCTCGGGATGAAACTTATACTTGGCTTTGCAAACGCTGCAAAACGCCTGCCACTCTTCGTAGGTCGCCTTGAGCTTATAGGCTGCCGGATCATTCAACCAAAGCAGCATGCTGCGGGCATCATCGGGTGTGAGCAGGGCATCGAAAAAAGCGGCTTTCAATGGGGCTTCTTTTCGCAGCCGTTCGACCGATTCGTCTGAGAGCTTAACCAGAGCGCGCTTGATTGCATCTTTGGTAGCCTGATCCCCGGCCACCTCCAGTCCCATACCGCCGCTTTTCGTCTGTAAAAAAGCTGAGGGCGTCCAGTCGTGTCCGTTTTTCTGGGTGAAAAGCACTCCCCGATATTGCAATTCGGACAGAGGCTGCAATTCCGGTGGGCACTCTTCTATCGCACGAATATCAGCCCGGCTAACTCCAGGTAGATAGATCACCGGCACGACACCGTCTGGGAGCATGTCATCCGGCAGGGTGCCAGCAATCATACAGCGAATCCAATAAGCGGATCCAGTACGATGCTGGGGCGAATAACTCCCCAGGGATAATAAGGGCAGCCGGGTGCGAAGGATCGGGATTAGGGCTTCCCAGTGGCGATCTTTGTCCGTCCAGAGGATTGCTGCCGGGGGAGTTTGATCAGCCTTGTCGTATACCCCAGCCTGTCGGATCGTTTCGATCAGACTCTCCAGGAATGTCATTGCGGTCGAAGTAAACACAGGCATATCAGGCGTCTTTCCTGGGGCGTGAATTGTTACAAAAACGATGGGTCAGGCGGGCGTTGTCCACAGTCGTCTGGCCACCTTTCCAATACTGTTCAATGTGATCTACAGCAGCATCATCAATCGAAAAAATCTGTTGACTGCATATTTCGCACACAGGATTGGCATCAAATAATTGCTTTTTGATTTCATAAGAAAACAGGCGCGCTTGTTTTGGTTTCTTTGCCAGGATATTATCGGTCAGTTGATACATTAAAGAGAAGCGCTTTTTTACTCGATCTGTATTACTGGTGGCAAGAAGGATCGCATCAATGAAATCCTGATTGTTTGACATCAGGTCGATTATCGATTCTCGGATTAAATCTGCCGACTTTTGGACCTGATTACGATCTTTATTACTGAAAACGTTCATATAAACGTCATAAAGTGCCGCGTTAAAGGTTTTTGTCTCCCAGTTACCGTCAATAGAACCGACTTTTCCGGCAACATACCGATGGAATGCGTTTTCTCCAAATAATGATTTGATTATCGTCACTGTTATTTTGAATTTCTTCTTTAATGCAACCGCATCCTGTTCGGTAATGTTCTGATAAGTTTCCATCTCATCATTCAGAAACTTTTTCATCGGGCTGCTATAGCCAGTATACCCATGATGATAAAAGGCGGAAAAACGCAGAACGAGTTCAACATCACGCATACGTGGATCGGCATCTTGCAGGCCTAACAATTCTCTGAATGGAGGATATGCGGATAGTTCTTTCAAAAGGGTTAAAATTCGGCCTTGATTTAAACAATTGCGCAATTCCATATTGTTCAAAGCAACTGCGCCCGTATTCAGCCGTTCGAATATTTCATGCTTCAAGCGAGGATCCGAATCGCTGCTTAATGGTAATTACACGGAGGGTGAAATATCGCAAACGATTCTGGTAAACCGCCGGGATATTTTTAAATGACTGTCCATTTAGTTCCTTGAAAACACGTAGGTCTTTGAGAACAAATGGTTTGTTGTTATGGATATACTTGCCGTGAATAAATGAAATAAACGTGTGTAAACGCTGCTGCCCGTCAATTACGGATAAGTTACCATTCGGGTCTTCTGAAAGGTAAATCAATGGTAAAGGAACTGACAAGAGCGCTGATTCGATTAAACGGCTGGCTTTTTTCTCATCCCAAACATAATAACGTTGAAAATCCGGCTGAAGAATCAGAATGCCATTTTGCCATTTATGAACTATTGAGTGAATTTCCTGATCAGAAGGAATTGCATTAATTTTGCGCTTTTCTTCTGGCACACTGATATCAACGTCTTCATCGCTAATATCTTCAGGAATGGGCAGATTCAACTGTGAAGATTAATTCGTCATTTTTCATAATTCCTTATCTATGCGTTCCAGAAATCCGCCGCGCTTCCATTTTTTCCGCGATACTGAAATGTTTATCATTCAATCGCTCGCTGCCATCTAGATCTGAACCACGATCTTGGTTCCAGTTGATCGTAAATTTGCTGCGCAGCACCCCAGCGTTAACAAAGGGACGGATATTCAGTCGCACTCCATCATTTAAGTCCGGGTCCCAGCCTATAGGCTGGTGCGCCAGCGGCTTCCAACGCACATAAATGTCGTATGGCGGTTCGCCATCTTTGATCAGCTTAAGTTTTTTCTCCAATTCGAGCGCCGCAACCAGCCGTCCATCAGCGCCTGGCTCCCCGTGATCGCGTCGAGCGCGCTGGAAGCGAATCCAATCGCCCAAGTATGTATAAATTAGTTTATCCAGGCGGGCTGCATTGAGCTTGTGATAATTCACCAATGCAGAAAAACCGTCGATACGTCCATCCCAGATTTGCCAAAGGAAAGGCCGGTTTTGGAATAATCGACAGTGGTTGGCGAAGAAATCGTCCCGCAGCCAATCCTCTAATGATTTGCCCGCCATACCAGCGGTAGAAAGCAATTCTGCTTGTAAACGTGGAGACCACTCGCTGCTGTAGGCTGCTGCTAGAATTTTGCGTAGGCGTTCCGCTAGCAAAGGTTCTCCAGCAACAGGGACCAAGCAGACGATACCGTCCTCGTCCGCGAGATCATCCAGCAAGTCGCTTACTTGTTGTGGCCAGTGGTACCCCAAAAGCCGTGCTACCGCAACATGAAGTGGTGCTGTGGAGCTTCGGGGGTGCCCATTGAACAACCATTGAGTGGGATTATTCGAAAAGGGCAATGGAATAGGTGCAGTCTCATTAGCGACTTTTTGCCAACGTTCTATATCGAATGGGATCTGAATCAATGCTGAGTTTGTTACTTTTAATGATTTATCAATTTGTTTAACGGCAACTTTATATTCTTTTGATGAGCAAAAGGCCCAAAGTGCTTTTAACATTTCTTGCTTGTGAGGAATTATCGGAGAAATATTACTATCAAATATCTCACCTGTATATAGAGAAACTGGTAAACCCGTCATTTGACTAACTGCAATACCTGGTTTTCCCCATGCCTTTAAGCCTTGAAGCCGAGCCAAGTTTTTCCCATTTTCCCGCCAATCTATAACATTTTCCATTCCACCAAAATATGTTGTCTGATTAATAGTGCTCTGATAGAAACGCCAATTCTCTCCTAAATATGATAACTCCCAAAAATTTCTTTTGAATCTTCCGTCATCACCCGTTTTTATTCCCTGATAAGATGCTGCTATTTTTTGAAGAAGTTCACCTTTCAACGAGTCGCCTAAAATAATCCTTGCATCGGGATTGTGTAATTGATTTTGTTGGGAAATCCAGATAACTTCTCCTTCCTCAAGAAATTTTGCTTTTGATGAAGGCGAATCATTAAAGGATGCATCAAGACTAGCAATTTTTTTTTGTGATTTTGGCTTGTTCGACGATATTACCAGTAACACGATATTGACAACTTCTCCGGTAATAGTTTCGAAGGCACGAACACCTAAGGGGGTTACAAAGTCCCAATACGAATTTGAAAGCATGAACTCCCGGAATTTTTTATATGTGGGTTGATATAGCCAACCCTGAGGTGTAACAACTGCAATCGTTCCCATTAAATTACAAAAATCAAGACATCTTTCGACAAAAACGGTGGCTAAATCTGTCTTTGCTAATGGGTGGTATTCTTTGCAAAAATCTTGGAGAACTTCATCTTGTTTTCCTCTTGCTAAATAAGGCACATTCGTAATTGTTAGTGTGTATTTTCCCAATAGTAATTTTGCTGCTTTGCCCACGCTATTTGCTACAACACCAAACATTTCGGAGATCGAATTGTCGAGATTGTGTTCTTTGTCTAGAGCTTGTTCCAATACTGGCGAAATTTGTTCGTAGTCGGCGACAAACATTCGATCAGCGGCTGGCAGATTAGTCGGGTTGATCAGACTGCCTAGCGTCGGTGCATCCTTAAAAAGATTGTAGAGGCGTTCCAACCCGGCGCGCACGCGGGTGTCCTCCTCGGCCAATACCAACCAGGTTTCTAGCTGACCCTGCACCGGGATGCCCGAGCAAGCCAGATTTGGTACAGGCAGTATACGGTAACCACCGCTTTTCCAGGCTGCCAGAGTCAAGGCAAACGCGCCAATTTGGGTGCACCGCGGGTCGAGTTCTAACCCAAAAAGGTTATCACGTAGTACAGCCTCTCCAGACTCGGCTGCATTTAACCCTTGCTCTTCCATGCGCATTGATGCAAGCATGTAGAACCCCGCCACCAGAATGTGTCCGCTGCCAAAGCAAGGATCCATCATCGTCACCTGTGAGGCGAGTTCAGGCCAACCAGGAAAACTGCCCGCTGCGGGCTTCCCGTCATCATTAAAACGGAGATATCTCCAGCCTTTGATCAAAGGGCTGGATGGATGGCGGGTGGCCCACCAGGCTCCCAGCGAGTTTTCTAAAAGGAAGGACACCATGTAATCTTCGGTGAATAATTGCGTAACTGGCGAGAGGTCCGCGCCGCCAATCTTCCGTTCGCTTCGGTTAATTTCATCTTTCTTCAGCTTTTGCCAGAATTGGTACATCCAGCCCAACGCATCATCTGCCAGAAAGACCGGCTGTTCGATATCATTTAGGGCCATTTCAAGCTTCTGCTGACCTTCCGGGGTCAGGCGCACCTGGCTTTCGGGGTCATTCGGGCGAAAGATGCCTGGAAGCATTATGGTTGCGTATTTAGACGCCACTGCCCAGGCGTCAACTTCGCCCTCTTCCTGTGCCAACTCGCCACATTCTTGCAAGGTCACCGAAACGCCAGTGGGGTGCATTAAAAGTTGATTTTCGGCCAGGAAGCGCGCAAACACCATGCGGTGCCATTGCTGGTAGGCTAGCTCTTCCACGAGCGGCTCGAAACCGGTGGTCTGGCTGCCCTCGCCCAGCTGCCGGGCTTTGGCGCGAAGGGCATTGCGCAGCTTGCGCAGTTCGGGTGTCATCCCTGGAAAAGGCTCCAGTCGATTGATGGCCAGCGTATTCAAAACAGCCCGCGCTGCCTCCTCAGCAATCTGGCGGACAGCGGGAATCTTGTTTTCGAGGGACTTGCGCAAAGTTGGGTTTAAGGAAGGCACGGAATATCCTAGGAAGTTTATTTTGCTAATGTTAGAAGGATGGAGAGGAGTTTACCGGCGGTCAAAGCAATCGGTCCTGCCAGTTCTGCTACATTCTCAGCAGCTTTCTTGAGCGATTCAAACTTTATCTCGAAGATCTTTTTGCTTGGTTTCTCTTTGGCAGCTTCCTTGGCTACGACATCAAGATCCTGTTTGACAATAGCCGCTTCATCGGTAGAAAGTTGCTTGCATAAAGCATCGATTTGACTTCCTAACTGTTCAAACAGCAACATTGCTTCGTCTGGAATAGAGTTAGTTGTGGGATTAAAACTGTTAGAAATATTTGTGGCAGCAGTTAAGTTACCCGAATTATTTCCTTGTACGAAATTGATGTTTCCTTCATATTTGTTATTCACAATCGGCCTCCTCATGCCATTCAAAATCATCGCTTCTCTCGGGGAAAATCCATTATCAATGAGCGATGCATAACTAATTTTATTGCCCATCACATTTTGCAGACTAAAGGGCAAGTCGATAAATGCCGGATTTTGCTGATCATAATCAGTTATGATCGAAGCATCATAACGGTGGGCATATTCCTGTAACCAATCGCTAGTCGAATTTAGGTCATCGGGATCATCAGGATTACAAGAACAATATGAAACCAGCTCCTCTCCATTATCTCTACGCATCAATACAACTGGAGTGATAAGTGAAGGTGACCCCAAAGGATTGATTCGTTCGATTTCCTCAACAAGAAAATAAAACTTCGGAATACCTCTATTGTGTGGCAATAATATTGCTATGGGTTCAGCAATTGGTTGATAGTGTCCTACAATTTTGTGCGATACTCGGAATTCCAGGTTTTCCATGAATTCCATTGGGATGGCCAATGGGATACCGGAATGGCAAAATTCCGAAGAAGAAGCCGTGCCTAGGCAATAAGTAGTTCCCTGATAACTGAATGGGTTGAAACGATAGCTACCAATGCCGCCTTTGAGCGCCCACTCTTTCCCTTCTGGTGTGTAAACAAATGATGAGCCAGCTTCTAAATGATTTCTAGCGTTTTCCCATGCCTCGTCAGCTCCAAGTGTGTACGATAGTCCCGGAGATCTTGGGAACCAATCAAATATCCGAAAACCACTTAAGATGACATTTTGAAACCCATAATACCTGGTAGATCGTAAAAACCTTCCCCAAAAATCCTCGTTTGTGTGGAATGTTTTATCCGTTGCCATCGGTTTTCTTGGTCTATTTGTGAGGGTTGTAAGTTTTCGACAACTTAAATGATTGATCAGATAAGATCGGGATTCATGTCGTGAATATCTCACGGGCAAATGATCATGTTGATGAATAGACCAATCATGTTCAGTGAGGTCGGACATATCTCCCCCTAAATAACCACTGGATTCCCGTTATCGAGGTGCTTTTTAATCTCTGAACGCAGTTCTTTCCAATAAGCGTCTGCATCTTCGATCGAGGTTATGGTAGCTGTTTTCGGCGTTACCTTGATCGCTTGGGGGGTGATCAATTGAATCGCCAGGAGGATAGCCTGGCTGCCGCGCGCAGGGAGGGCTGCGATCTTGTTTTCCCAGGCGGATAAGGACTGCCGATCGAATGAAGCCAGTAATTCGTCATCGGTTCCCATTTTGGGCTCGGCGACAGCTACCAGGTCGGTTTGGATCAAGATGGTTTGGCGTTGGCCTTCGCTGATCTTCTGCCAAGCATCATTCTGCTTGAGCTTTTCAATCTGAGTGGTGTAGCTTTCCTGGAAACGCTGGCTAACGCCAAGCAATGCCTGGCGTAACACATCGACCAGCTGGCTGAAAAGCGGAATCGCCGGGTCAGGATCTTCCAACAGGCTGCGGTTGGTTTGAATTGCGGCTATCTGGAGGTTGAGCTCGGCTGCCAGCGCCAGGTTGGAAGCGTGATGCTTAAGCCGTTGGAAGGTATTCCAGCGCTGAACTCGCAACGATTTCTTGTCTTTCAACGCGGTCCAGGCATTGTAATTGCCGAGCAATTCCGCTTTTGCCTCTACCACCGCGGCGAACTGCTCATTTCCGCTCAAGGCGCGCAGATCATCGATTTTAATTGTGGATGGCTTTTCGGGCAGCGGCGGCAACCCACCGGCCTCGTTTGCCAGGTCCAGGAGAAGCTGAAGGGCAGCCGGAATTGCCTCGCCTTCTTCGTTGGGCTTATAAGGGATTTTGAGATCATTGAGCAAGCCACGCAGGGTAATCCGCTGTGTGATGGTGATCGTTATTCCTTGTAGCCGGAAATCGGTGATGCCAATGTTGCTTTGGTTGACCGTTTTGAAAGCTTTTGGTTGCCCGCTCTGAGTGGCGTTTAGAAAATCGCCTGCTAGCAGCACCAACAAGGCACTGTCAACCGCGTCTTGCGGCCAACCATAACCGGCACCGGTGAATTTCTTGCGGATCTCGCTGCCCTTTTTACCTGCTCCGCCGATGAAGGTGCGAATCTCCTGGCAAACCGGATGTTGATCGGCATTCCCGTTATAGCCCACAAACTTCAAGGCGTCCGTGGCACCTTCCTGCACTTTATCAACGACCTTTTTCCAGTCTTTGTGGTCCCCGATGTTAAATTTAGGGAATAACCGCACCAAAGATGCTTCGAGGGCCGTTTTCATCGCGTCGGTAAAGGAGGTATCAACGATTTCATACCCACCGCCCTGGAAAATGCGGCCTCGTTCAACAATTCCTCCGATGATGGAGGACAATTTCCTTTCTTCAATGACTTTCCGCGATTCCATCGCCCGCCGCGCCTCAAAGCCTTCCGGGGTGGTTGGGTTGGGACGCGTTTCCAGTACCTCTTTGGCGGCATTGGAGGCGGCCAGGCCATCCCGCAGAGCATCCGTGTCGCGTTTTGAGAAGAAAACGAACACAACCGGGTTCTCCGTTCCGGCCGATTGGGCGGCATCGCGCACCGATTTTTCAGTCACCGACCATTCGTCCTGGATCCATATGGGCACTGTACTGCCGTCAACCTTCGGCACGTCTGAACCGTAATAAGGATCAGATTTTCGCGCTGTTTTTGAGGCCCCTTGGACTAGCGTAATGGTCTTTAGCGGTTTGGCGATAGCCTGATGAAGGGTTGTGTCGCGCTCGCTGGCAATCCGGGTGTCATTGGCGCGTAGAGACATGAAGCGTTTGCGGAAATCCTCTTCCCATTTTGACCCTTCGGCGGTCTGAAGCCGGTATTCATCATCCACCTTCATCAAAATGCCCTGTTGAGTCATTTCTTCCAACAAACCAGGGATCGAGTGGCGTAATGCAGTGCTCCCCTTAGATAGATCTTCAACCAGAAGGTCTGCCAACATATCCGGGTTGGATTTAATTCCTGAAATCGCAGCTCCTTCCGTGGGAAGCTTGCCGATCAAGAAAATCAGGGAACACAGGCGTTTCTTGAGTAGCCCTTCTTCCGTGCCATTCTCCTGCGAGTGGATGATGGTCGCGATTTCCTTGAGAAGAACGCCGTTTTGCAGCATACTCGATTCCTGCTGCTCATAGATCATATCGGCGGGGACGACTGTTCCCAAGGGGCGGTCGGCTACCAACCGGTTGGATTCGTGAATCACCCGGAGCTGGGTGCGCAATTGGGCCGCGGTGCCAGCCGTATCGATCGCGCGCAAGACGCGTTCCCAGAACCTGCGCCGCGTGGGCAGCAGGGGATAATCGGCGATCATAATTTCATTGTCTTGGGCGACTGGCGCGATTTGCGTCCCTACCAGGTGACGGTCGATTTCAGCCTGGTTTGAGTCCAAAACGTTCTCGAGATTCGATACCTTATCGGCTGCTTTCCGCAATACAACCTGGCGGACGACGGTTTCCACATCCGTGTCTTCCAGCATAACCTTGACGGTAAAACGTGCGACTAATTTAGAGAGCTGCGTGTTTTTTTGCAGTGCTGCCTGGCCGGTGCCGATAAAAAGCAGCTTGCTCCCGAGGCGGGCAGAACAGGCTTCAACCACATTTTGCAGTTGGAGCGTGCGTTCCGGATCTTCACCCAAGAATTGTTGCAGCTCGTCGAAAATGATCAGAGTCAGCGGCAATTTCCCAGGCGTTTGCTGTTGAAGCTCCAAGACATCCTCGAGCGTGTCCAGAAACTCGCCATCCGAGATATCCACTTTCTGGGGGAAATTTGCCGCCAACAATTTACGCGCTTCCCCGGGAGTTGCCGCGAAACCAGGGTAAACATTCAGTAGACCTGTCGCGATCTTGGAAACATACAGGTTTTCCAACTCCTCTTCGAAGGAGGCCCCCGACTTTTCGATCCATTCTCGAACAGCGTTGTAATAGCCATTTCGCTTCATCCAAATCACGAAACGGGCTAAATGATACTGTTCGGGTAATCCAGCGCATTGGAAGAGGATCCCAAGCAAGCCGATCCGCAGGCTTTGGTTGGATGCAGAGGTTAGCTTTCCAGCCGCAGACCACAACCCGCCTGCCTGGGTGCCGCGCGTCGAAAGCTCCTTGAGCAGATCTTTAATGGCTGGAGGCAAATTGACCAGGCTGCGCGCCCTGGCCTTATTGGGCAGCTCCACGTCATTCCAAAGATACTGTAATACCCTGACCAGATGCGATTTACCGGACCCATAAAAACCGCTGACCCAGACCGCAGGTTGTTTGGGATTTCCCAGATTTCCTAAAAATGACGAGAGAATGCGTTCCAGGCCGCGATGATATTCACCTTCGCAGACAAACGATTTGAGCTCATACTGGATTACTTCCCATTCTTTTTCTGTTTGGGGATTGTAGATCGAGGTAACCCCATCATTTGGGATGGTGAAGGAAAGAGGGTCAACAAGGAATAATTCGCGATTTTTCATAGTCAGTCAACTCCCCATTTTTTAGCAGTAATCGGGACAGCCAGGTAATTCCAACCATCTCGTGCATCTAATAATCGGTAATTTGAACCGTCGTGTTGTCCGGGAAAGAACACTAAGAGTCGACCGCGCAAGTCGGGAATCACTTTCTCGAGTGTGACGGAGACGCGGGTCAATCCAAACAGCGATGCCAGACCTGAAAGTGCTACGACGGTATTGTTGTCCACATCGGAAGCAGTCAAGGTCGATTTGATTTGGGCCGCAACCGAGGTGGTGAAATTATTAAGAGCTGGGGCAAGAGCCTCCGGTTCCTCAAAATAAGCATCCCGATACTTGTGCTGGCTCATCCATTGCGCAAACGAATCGGTCAGATCCAGGCTTTTCCAGGTGTGTCCGGCCTTTTTGGTGATGTTCTCAAATTCGCCCAAGCGCAGGCGGATACGGCGTTCCTGGGCAGGATCGTAAACAACAAACCACACTCGCTCCTGACCAGAAAGAGAAGAACTCCAGGGTAAGCGGACGATGCTTTCGTATGCTTTGAGTAAATCTTCGACTTCGCTCATGATTGATCTTTCAAGAAATGACGGAAAGTAATTTCGGTAATCGCGCCGGAGCGGCGAAATTCGAGCCAACCGAGTTGAGAAGCTTGCTGTGCCTGGTCGGACAGAATGTGTTTCGGGGTGTCCAAAAGCCGTGCCCAGGGAGAATCAAACAGCGCGTCACCACGGAAATCGCAAAGATATGCCAGGAACAGAGCAAAGGCTGTCACAACTGGACTGGCTTGCACCGGCTTACGCATCTTCTGCGTCTCACCGCTGAAGTGCCCAGATTGAGTCCAGGATGACGCCAGGTTGCGGCCCACACTGGCCAGGGTGTTTTTCGTTAGCTGGTCAGGGAAGGCCGCATTGATCACCTGGGCAAAATCCAGGGCAGTAATCGTCTCATTCTCAGGTAAATCAATGACGGTTTGAACTGTGGCGCGAAGAAGGGGATCACGGGCAGTGGCTGCCAGCAGTGCTAATAGAGGCTGCCGATCAGGGTCTTGTTCCCACAACATCCGCAGGGAGCGGAACACCACGATCTGTGCGTCCAAAGTGTATAGCTGCTTCAGCCGCCGGAAGCTCTCTTCACGAGCTGATGCAGTAGGTTTTAGCAGCGCATTCTCTTCAATAATGGCGTTACGGTATTCATCAATCGACATTTCGCCTGGGCAGGCAGCGAACAAAGCTGCGATTTCACGAAACATGATGGTTCGCCCTGTATGCGCCCCCATGCCTTTAATAACAAAACCAAAATGAACACTTGATTCAGGAATGATCAAAGCGCAATATCCTTAAATAATTATTCGGTTTGTTAATTATACTTTCAATGGAGACGTGAGGCGCTACAACTGAGATATTTAGGATAATTTAGTCAGATTCATCTCAGGAAAGCCACATGCGTTTTAAAGCCGCGAGATTTTTTCCTCGAGCGTAGAGATATTTTCGTTCAAGCCTTTTTGCAGGTTCTCAATAGAACTTATCCGTCTTTCCAACTGTTGGAGCATTGCTTTCTGAGTTTCGATCACTGTAATAAAAATCTGAGCCTGTTCAAGGATTAAATCGAGGATTTCCCCTTTATCACGATGTTCCTCATTTAGGATATTTTTTATAGACTGAATGAAAGCAGCGTAATCCATCTTTTGGAACCCCTTAAATCGAATCTTTGGTTTTGTTTTTCCAGCCAAGATAATAGCCAAATCCAGAGACTTTCATAGATGTTGAGATCGAGGAATTTCCAAGCCAATCAGGTTTGGTCAATTTACCTGCAATGAGCTCTAGACATTCAACTGGCAAACCAGCGAGGTGATGAAACCAAAGAGGAGGACGGCCAGGCCAGGATGAATTTAGAAATAATTCAAAATTGGATGTCAAGTTATTTGGTATTGTTTCGAACCAGACCAAATTCATAATTTTTAACACGTAATACACTCTTTGGGCTTCTATCAACCGATCATTACCAATTCTATTCTTTACTACGGACTCGAATATCCAACAGAGGAGGTCACTATTCTTCTCCCATTCCACATTAATCATTGATTACCTCCGAAGAAGGGCATTTTCCTTCCTTTATGGAAAGCATGATTTATAATGATTAATTAAAAATCGAGATGGATGGATTATGAGATGCCGCGTCGAAAATTGATCCCGGACGAAGAAACATATACCCTTAGTCTTCGCTTGCCGCTGCCAATGAAAGAGAAAATCGAAGCGAACGCGATTAACCATCGGCGTTCTTTAAATCAAGAAGTGATTTCACTATTAAAGATTGCTCTTGAGATTCTTGAGAAAGAGCAATCGCCAAAAGCTGAAGGATGACCTCTTGGGACGTCATCCCAGTGAGTTCAATCAGTTTCTTCACATCAGACATGATAGGGTAGGGCAATTCAATGCTCGTTTCGAAAGCGTCAGTCATACGTTCCTCTATTTATGATTAATTATTAATCATTAATCGAGATTGATTATAGCACTTTTCAAAAGCTTGCGGCTTTAAAATTGACTTAGGTTCCCTCATGGTGCTATATTTCATTCCTAACATAGATTGAGAAGGAGATTCTATGCAGGCTACCATAGTCGCGAATGTAAATTTTGACTCAACTGTTAAATATCTTTGCGAGCTATTTTTGGAGTACGATCACAAGACGCTATCGGAATTTCCATTCTACGTTTTCAATAAATTAATTCCAGATGTAACACCTCCCTCAAAATATGCTTCCTTTCAAATCGTTATTAATGGCGAAGATTTAGGTTTAATTAATGTATTTTCGGGTGAACAAAATGATGCTCAGATTTACATTAATCTCCATGACCCTGTGAAAGCACCAGAAGAAGAATATACAGGCGATGCTGCGAGAGTAATGTATCTTAAAATTTAAAGAGATAGCCGATCTACAAAAAGTTGATGAGTTCCCTAAATATTTCATTCATTCATACGAAAAACATGACGATGTAGTTGACAAACTCGTCGTGATCAATAATGACGAATTTTTGCGTATAAAAAGAATTACCAGAGGGATCATTTTTGACATTTGTAAGCATTTTGGATACGAACATTCATACATCGCAACAGAACCGTGGCTCATAATTTCCAATGAGAAAGACCGTGCAATTGTTAAGCTTCTTTGGGAGGGAAAGTCTGATGATGAGATTGCAGAGGCCATCGCTACCCCCAAGAAGAAGGTTGAAGCACATACGATTGAAAACCGTTTATCAAAATTGCGAAAGGCTTATAAAACTAATTTAGTTCCCACACGCAGGCAATTAGAAGAAGGATTCTCCCCAAATTATTAGAAAATTGGGAAAGTGCGGGAGATTGCATTGGGAACTCCCAATCGAGTAAAACAGTAACAGTGAATGCTGTTACTGTTTTTTTATTTCTTTTAGAAATCGTGAACATGAAGAAATTAGCGTTCTAAGGCTATAAGAAACCTATAAGGATGATCGGAAATGAGGCCAGAGGATTTATTGACCAAGAGTGATAAAGACGGAGGGATAGATGAGGCACGTACTTTTAACGGAACTGGACGCTCTCTATAGCCACTTCCATCACCCTAAAATGGGAATTGCCGAGACTTTCCGGAGAATCGCTTCTTCACTAAGGGAAGAAAATCCAGGTGTGACATGGACCTGGCAATACTTGCACATGGTCTCTCGTAAGGCGATTACACCAAGCGGAAAACTTGCGTATGGTATCTCAAACCTCTATTCAGAATTAGTTGCTGGGAATAGTGTGAAGCTTGAAAAGATCAAAATACTGGCGCCGGTAGGATTAGTCGAACCTAACTCATTATTAGAACTTGCTTCTCGACGATGCAGGAGATGTAATAGGCCATTTCTCCCAAAGGTTAATAATCAGGTCTATTGCTCATCCACTTGTAGAAGAAACAAGGTAAGAACGGAATAACTTAATTCTTGTTGAATTTTCTTAGGAAAGGATGTAACGATGGATGACAAAGTAGGCAGAAGTGAATTTGAGCAACCAGATTTTGAAATCACATATAAAGATCAGATTTTGAAATGGTTTTTAGAAGTTGGCTTTCCTCAACCAAGCGAAAACACCCAGAATTTAAAAAATCAAATCTTAGGGCGTTACTTGGACAAAAACGGGATTCACTTTTTTGTGATTGATGAAATTGGGCATATTAAAAAGCAGTCATCGCTTTAATATTTTATAAACCTCCATTACTTGGAGTTTTGAAAGTGTCGAAGTTTATCCTTAATAACCGAGAAATAAATTATGCCAAGGTTTCGTTACGGAGCTACTGAAAAAAACATCCAGCAGAAAAAAGAGGATGGTCGCGGTCAGGGAGAGGGTGAAGATTACCAATCCTACCTGGAGGTCTTCGATTTATCCTCATCTGGAACTACGTCCAGATCACCTGGGACGCTGTCAGATGGTATTAAAACAACATTGAGCTGGGGAGAAACCCTAGTATATGCAATTAATAACCTAGCAGGAGTGGTGGAGGAAGTTCGAGAACAACCAGCTTTACTGCCTCGAGAAGCAACAGAAATCATCGCAAAAGGATTAGGAATTAAGCATCCGGCGGATAAAAATACGAAGGTCAATGTAGTAATGACATCAGATTTTCTCTTAAAGGTTCGGCTATCCGACGGGGAAGTAAAATTCGTGGTTCGGTCAGTCAAATATTTAAGTGGTCTACAAAAGCGGAATGTTTTTGAGCATCTGGAGATCGAAAGGATGTTTTATCTTTCACGAAATTATGATTGGGGCTTGGTCATCGTTGACTTGATCCCAGACGTTATAAAGAAAAACTGTAGAAGATTATGGCCGTATTATCATCTTAAAGGGGATTTCAGAAGAAGATTTTCAGCGAATTTACTCAACGTTAACCCCGTTGGTGATGAAGGGTGAATTGTCTCTATATGAATGCTCAAGTGAGTGTGATCAATTGCTTGGTTTGATCAAGGGGAAGAGTATCAATGCCGCTCAGTACTTTATCGCTACAAAACGATGGCAATACGACTTTACCATGCCTTTTGACACTGCGAAACCAATCAAGATCTTAAAAACTCAACCATCATATCGAAAAGGTGAATGAGCAATGGCATCTTCAAAAACCCCCAAAATTGGTAAGATCATCCATTTCGCAGATGGTGATTTTACTGGCAAGGATTTCCGCATTCTGTCGGTAGGAGTGGAGAATTGTGTTTTATTTCCAATGGCCGAAAAACCAGCACCTGACGCTTTTAATTATTCGCTTGATGAAATCCAGTCCAAAATGGCTGAAGGAAAACTAATTATTTTAGAAGAAGACGCGACTTATGAAAATCGTCGATTGACACGTGATGAAGAACGCACAGATACCTACACCTATTTCAAAAATAGGAATAACGAGATCATTGACTTAGTCCTTTATAAGAACGGGAAGGCGAATCCGGACGTTTATGATAAGGAAAAATTGGGGAAAATAATCTTGCATGTTGCGCTCGTATTCAATCTTTCCAAAAAGACCATTCTTCGTCTCGTGCGAAAATATTGGCGTGGTGGTATGACTCCCGACGCGATTGCCTCGGATTACGAAAATTGTGGTGGTCCTGGAAGGCCCCATAACAACAAAAAAGGATCTAAGAAAAAAATTGGTAGGCTGAATTTGACTGAAATCGAAGCCAGATTAAATAACCCGAATATCAAGCGAGCTGAGCCGATTTATACCCAAGAAGAACAGCGTATGATTATGTTCTTGAGTTTAGAAAAATATTATAAGGACGACACGCCTTTAACTAAGGTGCATGAAAAAATTCTTGCCAAATATTACACAACGGGAAACATTATCACAGACGAGCATGGCAGTTCCGGACCTGAACTGGTTCCGGCAAATCAGCGATTGACATATGATCAGCTTTATTTCTTTTTCAAAAAAGAGTGGCGCAAAGACCCTGCAAAATTCTTCAAAAATAAATTGGGTGAACGAAAATTCAATTTAACTTTTCATCCAAAATTAGGGTACGCGACTCTTCAAGTGGACACACCTGGCGAGCAATACTCGATGGACTCTACAATAATTGACCTTTATGGGGTGAGTTCATCCGATAGAGCAAAGATTATATCTCGAAGAACTTGCTACGTTTTTTTTGATAGTTTTTCTTGTATGGTAGGTGGGTTTTGCAATTCTTCGGAGTCTTCTAGTTTCGATACCATGCTGCTCGGCTTCGATAACTGTTTAGAAAATAAGGTAGAACTCTGCAAAAAATATGGCATATCTATTTTAGAAAGTCAATGGCCAGCCGAGGGGGCACCCGCTTCATTCTTGGCCGATAATGCGGAGATGAAGACCAGAGCGTCTAATAAGTTCATAAAGAACCTTGGAATTAGGGTTGATAATAATCCTTGTTATACACCCATCTGGAAACCACTTATCGAATCCTTTCTAAAAATCGCCAACATCGAGCTTCAAAATCAACCTGGGGGAGTAGATGGGCCACATAAACGAGGTGAAAAAAATCGCATGTTGGAGGCGAGCCTGACTCCTGAAGAAATTACGAAAATTTCCCTTTTATTTTTCATTTACTTTAACAATTATCACGTTCTAGAGAATTATCCCCGCACTGCGGAAATGATAGCGGAAAAGGTTCCGCCGATACCAGTGTATTTATGGGCTTGGGGAGTGGCCCATCGTGGCTGTTTGCTTCATGAGGTCGATCGCAATATTGCCATGCTCAATCTGTTACCTAATGGGACGGCATCGAATACGGAGAAGGGCTGGTTGTTCCAGGAAATGATTTATCTGAGCGATGATAAAGAATTGAACGAACGTTATGCAATTTTAGCCCTCACCGATAAGCGTAGAAAATTTAAAGTTGTATTTCGACCGAAAACGCCATCGATTGTTTACATACAATTGGATGGGAAAAAATACACACCGCTAAAACTTGGACCAGGATTTGAACGCTATCTAAATTTAACCCTAGATGAGATAAAGGAGATGAAACGTTTAGAAAATCTGCAAGCTCATGAATTAAAGGCCAAGGAGACACAGGCACGGGTAATTAAAGACGCCGCAGTGGCTGCTATATCTCAAGCAGCATCTATTGAAGCTCAAGCGGCACGGAAGGATATCCCCAAGGCGCAACAGCTTAAGGCCTTAGATCAAAATACTTTAGAGCAACAGAGATATGATCGTGAAAAGCACCCATTAATTCCAAATCCTGATCAAAATCAGATGATTGACCTTGACGAATCTCCGCAGGCCCCTAAAATGACACGACCATCCGGAAATGTGTCGCGCCCAAGTCTTTTACCGATTATTGATGAAACTCATACACCGGAGGAAAAGGTATGACCAGAAGGATTCCGATGGTTCTTCGAAGGGATGCGAATGTCGAAATTCGACCCGAAACGGATATGCAAGTTCCACATGTCATGGCAAAGTATCGCGAACAAGAAATTTCGTATTACCAGGGCAATCCCTACATAGAATCTTTGCCGGGAATTATAGGGGATATAGAAACGTTCAACCGGCTTAAGTTTTTGCCACAAACAGATCCCAACTCCAGGTTCTTACCGTCACATTTACGTTACCATTTAATTTATAACCTTAACCAGTTTTTTCGACCTTTAACCATTCATCTGGTTTTGGCGATGAAATTGTCGATATTAATTCGATCAGGATATCTTGGCCGGAATCCACTTCATAAGCATTACGACCGCCATATGGAAAAGGGACTTGCCCAGGCCAATTATCGAAAAAGCCGAAAAGGTTATTTTCGCTCCAATCTTTATTCACATCGACCTAAAAAAATTCGTTCATTCCTGAAGTGGATGAGGGAGAAAAACTGGTTAATATATTGTTATTTTGAAAAAGCAAAAAATCGTCTTCGCAGTACCGCGACCGGATTCTATATTGTTGGGTTAAGTGGTGTTGGGAAATCAACAACAATAGAAACAATCTTAAGTGTATTATATGACCAAGTCATTGAACATCACAATTATAAAGGGCGGAGATTTATCAGAACGCAGATTGTCTGGGTAAAAATCAATTGTCCTCCAGACGCATCTTTAAAGGCTCTTTGCTATGAATTCTTTATCGAGGTTGATCGTCTTCTTGGAGGGCATAAATATGAGGACCTTTACTGTAAAGGGAAGGAAGATAAGCTCGACAGGCTAATAATGCACATCCGAATCGTGTCTCGAAAACATGGTATCGGTTTGCTTGTCGTTGATGAAATTCATAATCTTGATGTGGCAAAATCACAAGGTTCTACAATGATGCTGAATTTTTTTGTGAGTCTTGTGAATAGTTCTGGGATGCCGGTTGTTCTTATTGGAACCCCGAAAGCTTTGCCTTATCTTACTGCTGAGTTACAGCAGTGTCGTCGTGCCTGTGGTGTTGGTGATTTGAAATGGCCTCTATTCACAAGGAATGATCCGGAATGGAAATTGTTTGTGAAAACCCTCCTTGCATATCAGTTCACAATGGAGACAGTCGATATTGACGACAAAGATAAAGTAAACTCGATTGCTGATGCACTGTATGATGCCAGTGCAGGAATTTTTGATTTCGCGATAAAAGCCTATATTTTAGTGCAGTTTCGCGCAGTTCAGTCCGAAATTTATCTGGGATCTAAGAAAAATGAACCGGTTTATAAACAAATATTTCCTGACTTATTCGAATGGGTGGCACAGAACGAATTCGCATTTGCGTGGCCAATCATTAATAATCTTACCAAGGGGCTCTATGAGAATTTAGAGGATGTTCCAGACATTAAACAATTTAATTTGAAAGAATTTTTTGAAAATTTCCTCAATGACAGGCGAGCTGATCTCCTCAAAATTGTATCTGAGACAAACGATGTGAAATCACCATCTGCAACCGAGGAGTTAGCTTTGGCTGAAAAACCTCGTCTTGTAAATAGCCCCACGTCATCGAAATCAGCTAATAATTCAACCATCCTAAATCCACATAAGCCAAAGAGGCCCAAAAAGCCAAAGGCAGAAAAGGTGGAGGAAAAGTTTAATGAAGGTGATTTGCGGCTCTTATTTGATAAGAGTCAAGCTACGGGGGTGCCGATATTAGATTTATTACGAATGAATGGTTATTTGAGAAGTGCCGAAGAATTTTTGCTTTTGTAAAGGCATTGGATTTATGTCAATTGATATTCAGGATAGATTTGACGATGAGGTGCCATTTAGTCTGATTGCTCGCTATATTGACAGTTTGAATGGTTCACGGCAAAAAGCCTTGCTATTACATTTGTTTGGCTCAGAAAATGCTATTCCATCAATCGAATTTCCAAGCCACCTTGATTATTTTACTAGCCAAATAAGCGACCCAGAAATGGATTCCGATGTAGTCATTGATGAAATGACCTTTTTCCCTCTTTTTGCACCGTTTATGGATGAGGCAAAATTTCATCAAATTCGGAACGATATGAAAGGAGATAGAGGATCGGATATTTATATGCGAGTGGGTTTGGCGGCTAGTGATGTCAAGTCGCCAATAAGACTTCGATATTGCCCTTTGTGTATTTATGAGGATCGCAGAAAATTTGGGAAATGCTATTGGCATAGGATACATCAAGTTTCTGGTGTCTTTATTTGTCCCAAGCACTTTACTTGGTTGGAGGACAGTCCTTTTTTATTCCATAATCGGGACAAACGATTATTGTTTATATCGGCTGAAAAAATTAACCGGGTCCCTCCTATGCGACCAGTTCAAGATAATATCGGCAGCTATGTGTTTATCCGCGTTGCTCAGGAGATTTCAGAATTTATTTTCTAGAAGGCATAAACCGATTGGTCAAGAAGAGTTGAGCCGTAGATATATATTTCTGTTATTTCAAAAGGGTTACTGTAATTATGCCGGTCGGTTTTCTGACTTCGCGACATTTCAACAAGATTTTGAACAGTTTATTGGGGGCGATTATCTCAGCAGAATCAATTTACAATTGAGTAACAAACCTGAATCGAGTTGGCTGTACCGAATATTAAGGGGTAAGAAAACTACTCATCATCCATTAAAACACATCTTATTAATTCTTTTTTTGGGGTTGTCAGTAGAAGAGTTTTTGAACATGGATATCCCAGCACCTTTTGGGAACCCCCCTTGGCCATGTTTGAACCCTGTTTGCGCCGATTACAAGAAAAATACCATTCAATCAATTGAAATAAGAAAAAGCGTCTATACCAATGGCCTTCCAATAGGCATTTTTCGCTGTGAATGCGGTTTTGAATATCAGAGGACTGGTCCAGACCAATTAGAAACTGATAAGTTCAAAATAGGGAAAATGATAATTTATGGAGAATTGTGGGAACAAGCCCTGCAAGACTTATTGCTGGACTCTTCCCTCAGCATGCGTGAAATTGCGAAAAGGCTTGGCGCCGATTCAAATACCATTATTAAACATGCTAAGAAACGCGGAGTTTGGCCACGGTTAATGAATGGAATAAGCGACATTCCCGGAGTTGACTTTCGAGAAAAACCTGACGGATTGCTCATCGCAATGGCAGAAAAAATATCTTTTTATCGCGAAAAATGGTTAATGTGCATATTATCGAATCCGCAAGATGGAGTGAGGAACTTAAGGAAAAAAGTGGTTGGTACATACACCTGGTTGTATCGAAATGATCGAGAATGGTTGTTTCAAAACTCGCCTCCAAAAGTGAAGGCGCATTATAAAAATCGCGTAGATTGGGAAAACCGGGATCGGGAATTATCTGGGCAAATCAAAGAGTTGGCTGACAGGATTCTTTCACGACCAGGTAAACTCGTACAAATAACAATCTCCTCGATAGGACGAGAGCTTAATTGTTTGTCGTTGCTTCAAAAATTCATCTGTAAGCTTCCTTTTACCAGGGCCGCATTGTTAAATTGTGTTGAGACTTAGGAAGAATTTGGAATTCGTCGCATCGATTGGGCAATAGAGCAATATAGACGTGAATCCATTGTTCCGAAGCGGTGGCAAATTATACGACGTGCAGGTGTCTCTAGGCTGTTGACGCATGAAGAAATAATTAAATATTTGGGTGATATTGAGTTGAGATCTAGTCTTTACGATAAAGACAGAAACCATGATTGAATTATTCAAACATGAATTGGTTTATAGTGGGATTGCTCGGCATATTGAATCCCTCAATTTAGTTTCAAAATCGAAAATCCTGGCTGAACTTTTTGGTTCTAGATCTGCCACTGCCATACACGACTTGCCTGTGAACTTGAGGTATTTCTGTGGGCACAACTTCCCGGGAGGGGATTATCCCCCCGATTTCTTAATAGATAACCATACGATATTCCCATATTATATTCCGTTTGTCTCTCCTAATATACTTTCAAAAGTCCGTGAAAGTATGATGGAGCGAGGAATTGGTGTAAAGTCTTCATTGGGAGAAAATCGTCGTATATTAAAGCGTAAAATCCATTTCTACTATTGCCCAATGTGTGTCATTGAGAATAGGCGACAGCTGGGAGAAACCTATTGGCATCGGCTTTTCCAGGTACAGTGTGTATATATTTGTCCCATCCACCATGTTTGGTTAAAGCAAACCAATATACTAACAACAAATTTAATAAAACAAGATTATTTTACGCCTGCGGAAAGACTAAGTTTTGAAACGGATGTGCGAGAATATATTGATGAATTGATTGTTGAAAAATTCTTATTTGAATATTCTCGCGATATTTTATGGTTGTTGGAATACCAGGACCCTGGCCAAACTCTAAACCTATACTCTCTGAAACGAAAACTATATGCGGCCCTTTCCAGAGCGGGCTTTGCTTCTAATAATACTATTTACATCAAAAAATTAGCCTCTGAATTTGTAAAATTTTTCTCTATGGAGGTGTTAAATAGTTTTTCAGTTATTGACCCATCGATATTTTTACGAAATTTGGTGAACCCAGCGGCAGGATCGAAAAATCCGGTACATTATTACCTTTTGATTCACTTCTTAAACTTTAAAGCTTTCTGAATTCGAAAATCTAGCTGAAGAAATTAGTCCCTTGGAGGATCAGTTATATAAATGTTTAAATCCGAAGTGCATTCTTTCTAATGAAGTAAAGGTTGCAACCCATGTCACTAGAAATACACCGGGTGGAAGATCAGTAAATAAGTGTGTTGTAACTTGTGGTTGTGGGTACTCTTACTCCACAACTAAACTTTTGTCACAATCTACTAACACTAAACCAATGGTCAAAATTATTGAATATGGAGACCTGTTTTGTAACTGTTTTATTAAGCTTTGGAACGATTCCATATCAATAAAAGAAATATCATCCGAAATGAAATTGTCTTTCCGCACAGTAAAAAAAATCGCCCATCAGTTACATTTGCCGGATAGAGGTTTAGATTTTAGTAGTTTAGAACCCCAAGATGTTAAGATAATTAGCCGAAATCCAAAAGAAGAGTATCGTGAAAAGTGGCTTGCCAACTTGAGAAGATTTCCAGATTCATCTTATTCACAATTAATAAAAATTGGTAAAGGCCTATATACATGGCTTCTAAGGAATGATAGACAATGGCTGAATGAAAATCGTCCTTCCAAAAATAAAAATAAAGAGAAAAGGTCCCAGGCATATTGGAAGGCGAAGGATTTAAAATTGTCGGAAACAATTCAGACGGCCGCCAACAATATCCGAACTAAACAAGGCAAACCCGTTAAGGTTACCATGACTGCAATTTTGATTGAGAGTGGCCATCCTGGAGCGATTAGGATAAATATCCAAAGGTTGCCAATAGTTCAAAAGATGCTTGAAGAGCTCGTTGAATCGCCTGAGGCTTTTGCTTTAAAGCGGATAGATTGGGTTGGGAAATCATACAAAGAAGAAAATATAACCCCCACGATTACCGAATTCAGAAAGAGAGCTGGTATTTACAATATGATGGAAAATCGGTTGGTAGTGGAATACGCAGGCATGGTTTATAAAAATTTTTCTGTTTCAAGTGACCCTTCGTAAATTTGGATATGAGAGCCGTTAGATTTACTGGGTTAATATGCCCCCAGAATGCCACTTTCTGAAAAGGTAGAGCAACTCAATTGGGATCGGGTTTTGCTAAAGGTTTGAATTGTTTCGGTCACAAAGCGATACTCATGAAAATAATGTCAGTAGTAAACCGTAAATTCTCCTCCTATATTCAGCAACAATGCTCCAGCAATAATCGGGATTGTACTACAAACCCTCGGTCTGCACTTCAATTATGTCTTGTATCCATAATAGTCTGATTAACTCACACAATTGTACTGCCGCCGTTAGTCTTTCTTTATGTTTGGTAATTCTCTCCAGTCCCAATTCTGATTGTCCATAAAAATCCTCGATGGGCTTTACACTTTCATAAACCTCTCTAAGGAGAGGACCGGCACTTAGTTGATAGGGCCTCTTTTCCTGCTCCTCCTCTGACAAACTGCTAAACTGGTTCAACATTAAGTTCAATGAATCAAAGATCATTTGAAGTAGTTTAGACAATTCAGTAGATTGTTCTTCAAATATTGCTTTAAGTCTCTCGGAACCTGCCTCTGTGGCAACAGGCATTTCACTAACCTTATCAATTACAGACAAATACAAGGCCATCGTGCTCACAGCGCTAACAAGCTGATTTGCTAACTCAATCTGTTCTCCTTCCCATTGTTTTAGTTTTAACTTTTCCAATATATGTTCAGGTAATTCTTGAGGGATGAAAGCCCATCTCTTTTCCTGAATGGGATCATGCGTTGAAAGCGTATAGATCGTTCGCAAGGGCCACGCCAATTTGTTAATCATATTTCCGCGTACAGTTACAACAATAACAAAATATCGTAGCCCATTTTCAATTAATTGGTGCTCAATATCGCTAGGTGAAACGACCCCAATGGATTCCCTTAAGGTATTAATTATCTTTTCTACCTTAGGATATATGATCGTAGTGTTATCAACATCTACCAAGATGAGAACTGATGGAGCATCATCCCACTCAAATTTCTCGTCGATAAAGATCGACCTTATCCCCTCATCGTTCATGGCCTCCACCGCCTTTTTAGCTCTCCGAAGGATATTTTGCTGGACTGTTTGTAGCTTGATGGGCAGTTGCTTTATTGGGTTCGCGGCGGATGTTCTTGGTCGGATTGCAAAAAAATACCATAAAGGCCATAGCTGATCCATAGCGTGAATCTCTAGAAGTTCTAAATCGGTAAGATAATCATTTTCAATACGATTGCTGAATAGATCTCGAAAGCTCTTTTGATAATCAGTCAGATTGTTTCGAGCTTCTGTCAAGTTAAAGAATGATAGAAACCCAAGGTTAGTTCGCACACCTTCACTTTCTATGAATTTTCGTGTTGCCACCTTTTGAGGTGAATCTTCAAGCAACTTTCCTGTATGAAAGTTGGTTACCATCACTTGTCCTGACTGCTCAAAGAAGTTCCTCATTGACGAGTAATATTTCATCTCTAAGTCAAGATAGGGCTTGTATATCTGCTCTAGAATTGAGGATGGGAAAAGTCTGTGTAAACTTTTTGAGTTTCCGTTGGGGTTTTCGTTTCGCTTTTCGAGAGCTTTACTTTCTGGTTGAGCCAATCCCCAAGGATCTGCCGTTGGTTTTGGTAACAAAGGTACACTGTTAATAATTTTTGCACTATGGTCCCAGTCGCCATTTTTAATTACATCGAGGGATAATAAGTTATATGGCTTGTCGCGAGAAATAAAACGGGAAATTCCATCAGGAAGTGCTGACAAACAGGCAACAATTTGTTGGCGAATTGTCAAAATTTGTTGGAAATAATCATCCCATTTATTAATGCGGAAGCGATATTGGACAATTCCAGTAGCTATTCCATTCAATCGGATAGGCCATTTGGGAACCAGGTGTCTCTTTTCTATTCCATCCTTTATGCTATCATCGTGCACCAATCCAATCCCAGGTATTTGGTGCCCGTAGCCTTGAGAGCCATACTTAGAGTAGTATGGAAATAATTGACGTACGATTTGAATCCTCTCAAGTGTCCTATCATGAACAGAATATCCCTTTTTCTTGTTCTCCACCTCTAATCCTTTTTCATCAGGGAAAGTTAGAAAATGTGTTGATAGAACATCATCCTTATCTACGAGGGCAATGATATTTAATTCCTGAGCAAGCCGATTTTCGATTACTGTTCGGACTTCACCAACTAACGTGAAATATTTCTCCTGATTTATAAGGTAAATGCTAAAGAAAACTTCCGATAATAACTCTAGAGACAGATCATTAATAGCTGATCTAAGATGTTCAATGGGTATCCATCCTTTTAAGTTTTCAGAAAGATCCAATCTATAAGCCCAATAAAGGATTTCTGGAAGTGCATCCCAATCTTGGATAGTACTTGGAGGCAAAGGTGTATGGCTAGTTTTGCTTATAAATATAATAGCCATATCAAACACATTCTCTTTTGGATTTTGGCTTCTTCTAATTCCCTCGATCTCGGTACGTTTCTCTTCTGGAATCAAATCGCCTAAATCATTCCACCAGCCTTCAATTGAAGGTGCTTCCTCTCCAGCAAAGTTGAGGTCCAAAATAAATTGCCAGGCTGATCCAAAAAGGTTCCTGGAAGCTTCAACCTGATCCCAAATACTTTCGATATATTTTTTGACGCCTGCCCATAATAAACATCGAATGATCCCCATATACCCAGTCCAAGATCTAGGTTCTTGATTATTTGCTATATCAAGTAATTCGTTGAAACTTTCAGGATGATCGAGAAACGCCTGGAGAATAAAGGCTTCCCAATCTTGTTCTTGAATGATCGGAAGTACTTGATTTACAGAGGCTTCCCAAGGAGTTACTCCTGGTTCCGTAAGTTTTCTACTCAAGATCTTAGAACGAATTGGATGCACCCCAGTGATAAATGTTCTGTCAGGAGAGACCCGTAAGAAATACTCTTTCTCATATAAGTTAAGGGTTAGACCGGGGTCAGGTAAATGTACTAAACCTAGGAGAGCAGCCGTATTTACTCTCGCATCGTATGCTGTTGCAATGGAAACTAGTCTAAGTATGTGTAGTTCATCCGGCGATAAATTCTTCTCTCGAACTTCATGCCGTAATCGCGTTATTTGACTTTCCAAACGTTGATGGAGCGTTTCCGTTTGTGTGAGAAGGTAAACAAATTCCATAAGTGGACCATCTTCACCAAACGAATGCCAAGCATCTTCAAAGGTAAGGATATCAGAAAGCAAACGCGTATCTTGCGCTCTATTAAAAATCAATCGGGCTTCTTCTTTGTTGAATTCTAAGTCTACAGGCTCATAATCAAATAAGTTTACAATGTTTGCCCTTCTAAAATCCTCTTCCCGAATAGTTACTAACACCTTAAGAAAAGGACGTTTTGATAACTGACTGACCAAATCTACCCAGTTGACGTCTCTTGGTGATACGTCAATATAAACGGCCATAGGTGCGTGTACTGCATTTGCATGTCCGCTAAGCGCTGTCGCGATGCTCAGGGCATGTTGTAAATCTTCGATCGCAATAACTGACACTCTCCATTTGTTTGGAAACTTGTCATGTAAAAAACGAAATGCAAGTGTTGTTTTCCCTTGGCCCGAAGCTGCATGAACAATAACAACATTTTTATTAGCGAAACCAGCTTCGATTTCCGCCAATTTTTGTTCTCGAAGGAAATCCAAATCCGCCAATATATGTTCATATCTGGCTGATACACCTCTATAAAATTCATCTTGAAGGGATTTGCTTTCTTCTTCTGAAATCGACTGATCATCAAGTGGATGAATTGATTTGAACCATTCCTGGCTGTGATGATAGCGCTCACTTAGGAATTTTCCGACGCTTTGTAGTTTTACAATAAGATCTTTGTACTTAATTCTTGTCCTAATTTCAGATTGCAGGTATAGCCAGTAAAGAAGCAGTTCAAAGGCGTTGTCAGGGTCAATACCTACGATTTGTTCCTGAAGTTTCCTAAATACCTCTGTACGAACCACTTCTTCTGTTAGTACAACCAATTGAATATGGTTGATCATTAACTCGATTTCTTCTGGTTCATAACCGAATTCACGAAGCTTTTGTGATACACGATCTCGTTGCTCTCCATCACCTTTCCACGCTTGGTCAATTTCTGGACCAAAGTGCCCGAAATTTGCCAATGTTATTCTTGTGTGTTCGTTAGCTTTTAAAAGATTTCAAAGCCCTATGAAAGAAAGAAGTGCTTTTTCCAGGAGAGAGGTCTGACAGAACTAAGTTTTCATAGGACTTTACTTGTATTGCTTCTATTATGTTTTCATTCGCATCTTCAATATTAAGGTCTTCACTTCCCTCTGGGTGGAAGACATTTGATATCGCCTCACCTTTTTCCAGAACCCTTGATAGTATATAGTACGTTTGTAAACGGTAACCTCTGAAAGCAGCAGTCGCACCTGTTTCACTCATTTTCTCTCCTAAAAACGGATCCTGAATTTTTTAATTATATCTTCCTGTTAAAACCATTTGCAAATGTTTGACGAACAGCTTTTAACTGACTACTCGTTAGTCTTGCTAGCGATCAGCTACCGTACCAACTACTCCAACACGCCGTCGTTTACTTACGCATTTGTGTAGGCGTATTGCTAATTGTGGTTTTTGTGATCATTTGGAGATGTTGCAGCTGAAAGATAAGCTATAATTTTCGATTGCGTTGAAGTATTCACATTGGATGTTGGCTAAAGTTTGCTGTATTGCCAACTGGATTAGCGAACTGAGCAAATCGGGCGTGACTTCCTTCAAACTAACGTGATCAATTACTTGGCCTGTTTCTACATCCCTGATCAATGCGGTGAAAAGCCCATTATCTTTCTTGTCTAATCTAGTCGAACCATCTTATATTCGTTCCGAAACTTCTCGAGGAAAAATCGTCTGGTAGGTTTTTCCTTCTATTTACTTTTTCGGTATCTTTTCTATATTGGGAAGATACTATATATTTTGTTTGACCACTCGCAGAAATGGACATCAAAAACAACAGATGGGAACCATTTTTCGTTTTAACAGGTCATCGGAGGATTACATCTGTCAGGTATGTTCTCGAAACTACGAGAGAAGGCGTCATAAAAAAGAGCGGCAGTCTGCGGTACCATTTCCTGGCAAGTGACTAACGTTTTTCGAAGCATTTTCCCAAGTCGATGAACAATAGAGCCACTCCTCGGGTACTACTCATACCAGCTGGATTTTCCCATTGTTCATCACCTGCTTGATCTGCCAATAATCGCCAGCAAGGGGCAGCGAAGCTAATCAAACCCCAATTCTTCCATAAGATTCTTCCGCGCAGAATCGATTGACTCCACCAGGCTTATTATGGTATCGCGGATTTCTTCGTGCTTTTTCACCGCCTGATTTGCCGTCATAATGAAGTTCCTCATCAGCGGGACAACATAGTCTGGGACGGGTTCTGATGTCAGATGTTGTTCCGTAGACGCGGATAACGAATAGAATTCTTTGTAATCGAAATCGATCAGGTCGCTGAGCATATTCACTGATTCTTCAAGTGTTTTCCAGGCGGTATATTTATATTCACTGATATGGCGGAAATAGGGATTAGCCAGGAAACTGCTGGCCTGTTGTGTATTATTGACCCTCTGCGCCTGGTAATCGCGAAGAAAGGCGCGAAAAGGCTCCAATTCCTCGGGTAGAAAAATTGCTCCAGCTGCCAGATAAGTCTCCAGCAGATGGATATCGGCCTGGATCGCGCTGTCTTGCGCTGGTGGATTGTGTTGATTAAGAATTTCGATCGCTTCCTGAGCTCGTTCTCGTTCGTTATTGATTATTTCAAATGCGTTGCGGATTTCGAATCTTCCGCCTATCAATTGTTTTTGTAAATGTAAATAATCATCTGCCAGTATGGTTATTTGTTCCAGGATCCGGTTGACTTGTTCTATCGCCCTTTGTTCTCCGCCATCCAGATATTTCTTTCTCTTTGGGAACCGCTCCTGGCTGAACATCAACTCGGCTGCCAAAGTTTTCACGCTAAAATCATATATTTTCGGGAGGAGTTTTAAAGATTCCGAGCGGATATAATTTAAATTGCTGATGATTTCTCTTCTTATGGAGTGATATCTTTCTCGCTTTTGGATTAATGCATCGATCAACCGTACGCTGACCCAAACGCCGAGGAAGTCAGTCGATATATTCGGCCATAGATCGAGCCAGGGGGATTTTTGGTCTGGGAACGCATTTTTATAGAGGATAAACCCAATGGTCAGGACGAATCCCAGGCCGAGGGCAATCAAATCAATGCCTGCTAATTCTCGCCACCATGTGGATAACCGTTTCATCATCGAAAATCTCCTTTATGGTTTTCTGCCCAATAATCTTCCCTTCTGAAAAAGTGGGAGAAGTAGTGTGTTTGAAAATGCGCGTAGCGTGTTTTCAAACACACTACTTCCTTTTATTGAGAAGTTTCCTTTTTCGCTACATCTGATAGAGCGGGAATTTGACGCAGTATTTGGACCACCTTTTGATGTCCTTCTTCATCAATAATTATCTTGTTTGACTGCAAAGCCGTGGGCGAAATAACTTCCCCGCTTGGCTGGATAACTAGACTGTCTTTATTGGATATTGGAATTTACAAACCTTTTCTGCTGAATAGTGGGCTAACGAATTAAGGATTAATGCGGCGGGGATAACACAAGTAAAAAAAAGAGGTAACTCCGCGCCGCTGTATCTGTCCGAGTTGAACAAAGCAGCTAGCCCTACTTGTCCTAAAACCACATTACCTATTTTCTCGTAATATTTTTTCGATCACCTCAAAAATCTTCGCAAATTCTTGAATATCCAACTCCCTAAAATTTCTATCGCCATTCAATATAAGATCAGCAAAATCATTTTTGGTGAGGGCTACATTTCGACTTCCCTTATCAAAAACTCGATTATCAATGATTTTTACTTCACCTCGCAAACGGTTGATCTCAATACAATTTAAATCCTCGCTGATATGTCTTCCAAAATCAGGATTAAATTCTGAACTTAAAAATAATCTCCTACCATTTGTGTCGGTTTTTTTTATGTCTTCATCAAAGTAAAAGAACTCAATACTTATTTTCGGTTGATTTGCTCGATGAGAAGGAATGGGAATTGCGAAGGAATAAACATTATTTCCCCAATTCTTATAAGGTTTTCCACTATCAGAAACCTTTTTAAGAACATCTTCATTGTCTCGGTCAAAAATAAAAACGTGTTTTCGCGTCTGTTTGGTTTTGGAATAATGACGACACATTCCAAGCAACTCAGTATCCCCAGTCTCCAATTCATCTTCATGGAATTCGATGTCAATTCCTTTGGGCAAATAATCACTCACTATCAATCTGTGATAGGCTGATTTTATATGTTTCCAGTCTGTTTTCCCTTCCGTAAAAATTAAAGGTCTTATAAATTGTTGACTGTTTGATTCACCTGAAACTGTATCTTCTTCTTCAGTTCTTTCATCCCAGAATTTTGAAGACGGTTGTGGAGAAGGAGGTTGGTCTTTAGCAATTCTGATTATAATTTCAAAATTTGGGTCTGGAAGTGTGTAAACCTTGGGGTAAACCTTTTCTAATACTGCCCAATTGCCTCTTGTAAAGGCACTTGTTGAAACCTTCTCTTCTTCAATTAATCGTTCTAAAGCCAAATCATATACTTCAGGCGTTATATCACAGCCGATCCATCTTCGATCAAGCCGATTAGCCGCAACCAAACTTGTTCCTGAACCACAAAATGGGTCAAGGATTATGCCCTGTTTTTCAGAGCCTATATTAATTATCCTCGATAACAATTCAATGCTTTGTTGGGCGACAAAGCCTGTCCTTTCATCTTGCGGAATAAAGTAGTTTATGTCATCCCAAATGCTCGGTATTGGTAATCCTTTCTCTTCATCGCAATATTCCTTCTTTGAAGGAATATTGCTAGATATTCCGAAGGAAACCAGATTTTCCAATTGAAGTTGGTTTAGCCGTTCACGGCTAACTTTCCATGAACGTCCAGCGGGGGGTGTTATCCCATTCCACTCAAATCGGAGACTTGGACAGTCGTTTGGTGTGATCAAACTTATCAAGCGGTATCTGCCGCGTTCATCCTCACTTGGGTATCTTGCTTCTATTTCTTCACTTTTATATGGCCTTATTTGAGGGTTATAAATCGACTCGGATGTTTTCCCATGATAAAGGATCACTGAATAATCTAAATAGGGAAGAATATATTGAGACCGAAAATTTTCAATCCCGAAATAGTGGTCGATTAGAAGGTGGATTTGATGTGAGTTTTCTGTGTTTATATGAAAGAATAAATTTCCAGTTTCTTTCAGGATTCTGTGAATGTGCTGTAAGCGTCTTGACAAGAACAAAAAATAATCGGTTTCTTTTTCGTCACCATACGTCCTAAATTTATATGGCAACCGAAAAGTTGTCCAAGGGGGATCTAAATAGACTAAATCTATGCTTTTTGATGGCAAACGTTCAATTAATTTTAGACAATCAATATTGTATAAGCTGTTCGTCAAATCCATCGTTTTTTCGCTTTACTTGTTTCATATAAGGTGGGGAAACTTTCACTTATTATAATATTCGAAAGTTCGCCCTCTAGTATTGAGATTGCCTGGTAGTAAATGCAATAAACATATGCTCGTCGGGGCTTTCGTTTTATAATTGCTAAATCTCTTTATCAAATGCGTTAGTGGAAATATGTATCTCCCAAGAAAAGATTCCAAAGTGCCTCTTTTCAAGCTCGGTCGTTTCAGGAAAGTGCTTGGAGTATTTTGGGATGTAACAAGCCTTTTAACATCTATCGGTAAACCCAAAGCGGAAGTATGACTTGCCTTTTAAAATATTTTCGGTTGCGATTTGCTGGATGGGCCAGATGAGTTACATCATTCATACTTTTTAAGCTATCAACCGTTGACCTGCCCCCAATAACTGGTTCATCTGCAAATTGTGTGCTGTTCATAGAGAGCGATACAAAACTCTTTGCTTTAGAAAGAGTTATCGAAGCATCTCACGAGCTTTCTGTTACTGCACGCGTTCTATTCAATGTCATTCATCTTGCTTCTTCCATACTTTTTATTCGTGCACCGAGCCATCAGGCATGGTTGCGCCTGCTAGTGAAGCAGCTGTGGATAATTGTTCATCTGAGACTCTTGCTCTCAGAAGGTCAGCTTGTTCGAAGTGGGCTCCACTTAAATCGGCGGCAGATAAATTAGCCCAGCCTAGTTTAGCCCATATAAGTTCAGCACTTTTTAGGTTGGCGGATATCAGAAAGGCTCCTTCCAGGTTGGCCCAATTTAGATTGGCTTCCTGAAGGTTGGCTTTTTGTAATAAAGCTCCCTGTAAATCAGTCCCATAGAAATCTGCTTTACTCAAATTTGTTTCATATAAATTTATATCGCTCAGATCAGCGCCACTCAACCAGGCACCAATAAGTAAACCGTCTACCAAACCCGCATCACGCAAAAACTGTATCACTATTTTCCTTCGACTTTTATCTAATATTCGTAATACAGTGGTTGTTCTTGTCTGGGCTACCCTTCTCACGGGATCACCTACATTTGCTTTTTTTCCAAATAGGTCTTCCTTGAGCAGCAGTTCAGACATTTTATCTAAGTAATCGACTAAAAAGCTTTGCTGCTGGTGATCCTTAGCTGTTCTTAGTTCTCTAATCTTCTCTTGTCGATTGAACAATAATGCGCCAATTGCCAAAAAGAAGGGAACAATAAGTAAATCCAGCCAATCCCATAATGTTTTACCCCGTTGGTAATCTGCTCCAGGTGGTGTAAATTCTGCCAATCCTACCCACTCGGCAAAGCTTCTACCTCTCAATCCTGTCCACTCTGCCCAATCAAGACCTGTATTAAATCGAAGATATGCGGCCCAAGATAGCCCTGCTATTGCCAGGACACAAACGGCGATTACAAGCCAGGAAGGTTTCTTCCTGTTCCAACCCCGAAAGTCCTTCCAAGGGTTTTCGGGCGTGGTTGGCAAATTCTTCCTTGAGGCGGACAATTGCTTGGCCTTCGTCATTGGGAACTCCTTCCAGCTTCACACCGCAAGTGCACTAGGCCTCCACATGATTACCATCCACCTTCTGGGAGATGTATCTGGCGATCAAGTGATACAATTAACTATTATGGAATTCTGCGTTATGACTACTTGGCCATATCTCTGGAACGAAAGAGAAAATGTTTTTTCTTTAATTGGGTAAAAGTATTATATCCGACAAATTGCTGATGAACCCAATAGCTGGTCCAAAGAAAATTGGTAACTGCGAGCAAAATCCGGATATCATAAAAGGACTGAGGCAGGAATATGGTAAAAAAACGTTCAAAGCAGAAGATGTCATCCTGATCGAACCATTCGTTATAGGCATAGGAAGACGGTTCTTCGCGGAAGGGACGGCCATGCGCAAAATGCGGCTTGTCGAACGCAAGACACTCCATTCCGGAACCTTGGCCCTGATTTATCAGCCTGTCAACCAATAATCGCTTTTTTGGCAGAGTATCACAGTCACTTTGGAAAAGCAGCCGGGTCACCTGTCGACTATTTAGGCAGCCTGGTACATTTTAAGACACATAAACGTTTGATTTCGACCATTTTCACTCTACACTCAAGTTTCCACATGCTATTTTTGCTGCCCACACTTTCTCAGACACATGTGTTCAATAATCGGGGGGGGTGACATTGACAATACATAGGCTTTTTGGCGTTTCTTCATGGATAAGGACAATCTTAATTACAAAAAAAGTTGATTCTTCCACTTCT
Source organism: uncultured Chloroflexia bacterium (assembly GCA_963704755.1). Classification (GTDB taxonomy): domain Bacteria; phylum Chloroflexota; class Anaerolineae; order Anaerolineales; family Anaerolineaceae; genus Bellilinea. The sequence goes on along the minus strand of OY969938.1, from coordinate 449,027 downwards.
GATCCTAAAACTGGGACAAACATTCGCTTGTTTTTTCAAGAAAAACCAGTGATTAATACCTTTTTGAAGCCATACTTAATTACAAATCTCCAGGACGGAAGTCCCTCGCCTAGATATTTATGGATAAAGGCTGTAACTGTTAGCCTAGCCCTTTGCCTCGCTGCGGGGACTGGACGTCGATCAGCCCAGGTATTTGGCAATGAGCGAGGCGGTCGAAAAAGAAAGAAAACCTATGCGTGGGACAGAAGTCCTTCGCATGGGGTGGTCAGACCAAAGCGAACAATAAAGGTTCAGGCCGTTTGACGGCCAGTATAGGGTTTGTTGGGTATTGCCTGCAGCTTCATCCCAAGAGCATCGATCACTTTTAGAACGGTGACGAAATCCGGATGGCCTTCGGGCGATAAGGCTTTATAGAGGCTGGTCCGACCAAGCCCGGTTTTTTCGGCGATTTGAGCCATTCCTTTGGCTCTGGCAATATCGCCCAGCGCCGCGGAAATTAATGCGGGATCGCCCTCTTCGAAGGCTGCCTCTAAGTACATTACCATGTCTTCTTCTGTTTCCAGATGTTCGGATGGATCCCATAGACTGGTGGTAATGGGTTCTTTTTTCATTTGGCTATTCCTTTAGCATTTGAGCAATTTCGTGTGCTCGCTGTATATCCTTTTAGCTTTATATCCCTGAAATTTCTTGAGAAGCCTCTTCGAATCCGGATATCGATCCTGACTTTTGCCCTTTTATCTTTCAAAGAGATTAACCATTCCTTATATTCATCGGTTTCTCGAATCTCAATCATACAATCATTGTATCCCGCGGGAAACAATAGGTTAATGAGAAAATCCATTGGGAAATGATCTAGATTACAAAAAGCAATCTTAATTTAATACAATATACCTATTTTATTTCTGCAATAAAGCATTATGTGAGAGCTTTAGCTTTCTCTTCATCAAAGGGTATTTGGATGATTACAGGCCTTTGACTACGAACGCCTTTTCCAAACACAATTGCATTTAACGGAGGAAGATTTGGAATTAATGGCACAAAACTGGATCCAAAAATGTTACTTAAAAAACCTAGGCTAGTATCATCGAAACAGTTAAAGCTTATTACTGTATTACACTGAGTTAATATTGATTTGCTGACAGTTGCAGTTCTTTGAGCGATTACTAATAAGCCAACACCATATTTTCTACCTTGAAGGGCTATTTGTGATATTTTTCCAACTAGACCTTTTAAATCAAAATCTCCTAACCCCATAGTACTTGGTTCTGGCATTACCGTATGCGCTTCTTCAACAACGATTAGAATCTTAGGTGTCGAGTTTGTATTCTCACGTTTAAGATGCAAAAGACAAGTTAAATACATTTCTGTTATATATAATGTGGCTTTTGTATTTGAGATTTCTTCTAGCGTAATCATCCCAATTTGATTATTTTCATCGGACTTTTCTAAGAAGCCTTTTAGAACATTTTGTACATTTTGCCTAATTTCTTGTGAGAAATCTTGAAGAGCTTTTTTTTCATCTGGAGCACCGAATTTTCCCGTTTCTACATCAAATAATCTCAAATTAAGCTCACGAATGATTTCAGGAGAAAGAGTCAAATTGTTAAGATGTAGATCGTTCAATCTAAACTCATATCTAGCCGTCAAATCAATGCAAATTACTTTTATCCCTTGATTAATTGAATGCCTAATAAGATCAAAAGCCAATTCTGTTTTTCCTGAACCGGTTATTCCAAGAATGGCAGTATGGTGATCCATGTTAATGGTAAAGGCACCGCCAATTCTAAGGTTTGTACCAGGAATATTCCCATAAACGAAATCTCCCGGCTGAATTATTGATTCTGATTCCCCAAATTCATTTCCTTCATAAAAAACAGGAGAATTCATTTTTGGTATCCACAAATATTTTATGAAGCCCGCTCCTTTGTCAAGAATACCTAATTGAGCTGCAATTCCAAGCTGAAACCCGTGTCGATTAGTTTGGAATGTCTCTTCTTTAGTTGAACCACTCGCTATTTGATAATATACGCGGTTTCCTTCAATGTCACACCAAATAAGCATTCCCTCTCGACATTCATGTGGATTCCATATTTCGAATTTTATTTCGGAGGTTGTTGATTCTTCAACTATGAAACCTATTAGTTTGGATTGCGCACCACCGCCTAAGGCCTGAGAAATTTCTGAATCTGAAATTATGAAATCTTTATCAGGATCATAAATGAACCCATTTTTTAAATTAGGCAATTTCTTTTCGTTTTCCTTAACCACTAAACCAGTTCCAACCATTTGCTCCCCTTGAGGTTCGTAATATAAAGGCAAAACTAAGTTTTGTTTTCCATTTGCTTGCTGGAAAATTTTAATCGATGTACTTTTCCATTCCATGTTTGGTTGAACAGCAATTCGAATTATGTTAGGCCAATCGGTTCTAGTAACAAAGCCTAGTGGCTTATGCTTCATTTGGGAAGAAAAAATATTAGTTATTAGCTGTGGAACTCTAAGTGGCCAAATAACAACAAAAATTGCCCAAAATATCACCAACTCCACAGTTTGATTTGATTGAATCCCTTTAAAGGTGAAAACTGCAAATAAGAACAATATTGAATAAAATATCCGGGCTTGCCCAAAAAGAACTGCAGGCTCATATGTAATGTCTGCTAATTTTATTAGTCTTTCATTTTTGGCCTCGAAAGAATAAATTGATGTTGAAATGGTTGATAGAATAAACACAAAGGATGCAAATGAAAAGACTAGCCACCAAATCAATGAAGGTGTAACATTATAAACACTAATTAGTGTAATTATGCCCATTAAGGCGTTTACCATTGAATCTGCTGGTTTTGTATAATATTTTTCTAGTAGAGCTGTTCCAATCACTATCAGTAGTAATGCGTTTTGGAAAATTAGTGAATTTCTTGAATCATTCGGTATGATCGATCCAGTGAATGAGTAAGAAATAGTAGAAATAATTATTATTGAGGAAATCAGAATTATTACCCTAACCCATGGAGCAATATAGTTTTTGTCCATATGAATCTCACATTGTAAATATAGAAAGAACGAAAATTACGAGAGGTAATCTTACGGAAAAATCCCCCCCTTAATTACATATCTATTTATTATCATAATATACTTTTATTTAAAAAATCCTTACAAATGTGAAACTAAATTGGGGGTGAAATGAAAATGAAAAACAATCGAACAAGAAAATCCTTGGAGAATATTCGTAAAAACGTATTTATGGAACCAAAGAAGGAAGATTTTTTTTCACGAGTTGTCAATTCGGATACTCTTCTACTTGCATTAATTCCAGTATTTAGCTATTCTTTTGTATTTATCTATCAATTTGGTGAATTCACTACATTCGAAATTCCTACATTCACTTATGATTTTAGTCTGGTTACAATTTTTTCTGTTGCATTGATTGTTACACTGTTAGGAATTGCATTTTTAATGTGGTTCAACAATCTAGCAAAACCATTTTTATTTGGAAAAATCCCTGAGCCTTTGTATGATGTAATTTATCCTTCCTTTTATATTTATAGTTTTTTCTTAATTATGCTTTTCATTTATATCGGATTGAAAAACGAATTTACAGTGTATTTAATAGGATTTCTCGTATATTCAATTCGTTATATTCGCCCATTTTTTTCAAGGGGGGAAGGGAAGTATGTAGAAAAACTGATTAAACAAGAGAATGCAAATAGATCTATTTCCGAAAAAAACATTATAGGCAGTATTTCTGAAAAACTGGGTTTAAGACTTTTTAAAATTTTATTTTTTTATGCAATTTTATTATTTATCGTCTTTAACCTAGGACGTTCTGTTTCATTAAGAAAAACTAACTATATAGTTGCCTCAACAATTCCTGAATGTGTAATATTGTCATCCTCAGGAGATGCTCAGTATTGCTACTATTTTGATAGACATAGCAATACGGTGAAGCAAGAGTTTATTATCTTAAATAGCACAAGCACTAATAACCTAAAATTTTCAAACCAAAATTTAGGCCATCTATCGTTGGAAGGAATTTCATCGACTAAACCAAATTCTACTTCTACGATTACTCCTACATTTACACTCCCAATTACTAGTACACCTTTGCCGAAAGCTACGCAAGTCAGTAATACATCATAAAAAAAGTGAAAAACAAATCACTTATATTTTGGGATGTAATATAAGATTATACTTTTGGACTACATAGTTGAATGTAGTCGTTCCACTCCCACCAGTTGTAAAAAGGAACGTAACCATCGCTTTCCTACCCCAACTCCCACCCAACCCTCTCCGGCGCAACCCAGGCCCCATGCCGATCCACACGCCCGGCCAGATCATCGCCTTTCCCATTCTTCCAAAACCTCGCAAAATTGCCTCTTTATTCTTTTGTAAACACGACTATAATGATCGATATTGATTGAATTCCGCCGTTCTTCCTGAATTTACAGGTGAGTGTGGAAAGGGGAGGAGGGGCGGAGAATTGATCTCGATCCTGGTTTCGCGTGATGCGAATCCAGGCCGGGGGCTGCGCATAGCCGATTCGATGCCATGGTCTGACCAGCAGTCCATTGTCTTTCCATTTACTTGGGAGGGTAATTATGCGTAAACGCCTTTGGATCGTTCTTTTGATGGTTGTTTTGGGAGCCGGCCTGGCTTATGCCAACCGGCCGGTTTCGGCTCAAACCCCTGACCCCACGGTGTCCCCTCCGGTCAGCGGCAGCAGCGATGCCGGGACCATGGACGTCCCATCTCCCAATTCAGTTACTCCCTTTACAGTCTCCAATCCCTATTGTTACCAACCGGATCCTTCGCTCGACCAATGCCAGATTAATTTCCGTTACATGCAGGCCACCGATAATCAATCGACCCCGCCTTATATGACCTGGCTGTCGATAACAATTCTCAACAAAAACCGGTTCAACGCCACTGCTTTCTTCGAAGGCACGATTTACTATTCTTACGATATGGTGCCCGACGGATTTAAAGTACCTTGCGGCGCCCCCAACGCCGGCAACGCGGGGGATTTATACGGCGCGGTTTATTCGGTGTCTATCACGCCGCTGGATTCCAATCGCAATACTTTGCTCACCGACACCGCGAATCTCACCTGCCCGGCCTACAATCCCTGATCAAGGCAGGACATCATGCGTATTCTCCGCATCGTGGTTTCCTTGATCGGCCTTGGCCTGCTGCTGGGACTTTCCGGCGGGCAGGTCACCGCGGATTCGACCCAGGCCGTGACTCTGGCGGTCAGCAATCCCTATTGTGTCCAATCTTCGACCCAGAACGGAGTTTGTACGATCAACGTGCGCTCCGTCTCGGCCTCCAGCACGGATTCTTCCCTTACCCGCCTCGAAATTTCTATCGATGGCAAGGTACGGGTACGTATGCAGACATTTTTCGAAAATTCGGCCTACCTGAGCGAGCCGATGCTGGGAGAAGGTTTGAAAGTGCCCTGCGGCGGCCCGGGCTCCGGCGGCGCAGCGGGTTTTGGGCAGGTATATTCGGTTGGCCTGATTGGGTACTCCACTTCGAGTTCGCCGATCAGCGATACGGCCAACGTGACCTGCCCGTTTTACCAGGGTTTCGTCTACCTGCCCGCGGTGATTCGCTGATTTTTATCTGTCCTTTGGCAGGGGATGGCTAAGGCCGGGCCTCTAAATGTGCGCTTCCCGCTGGATCGGCGGCATAAGGAATTGGTAACAACAAAAAAGATCACAAAATTCGAGGTGTATGTGGGGGCGAAACCCCCACATACACCTCGAATTCAGGACTCTTTTCTGTTGAGCAATGCCCACACGAACACTTCATCTTAGTGAATATATTTAGCTCATTTTTGCAGAAGACTGGAAAGCGATCGGGGCCGTCTCGGGCGAAGGCTGGCCGGTCGGGAGGGCTGCCGGCCGGCGATACAGCCCGGCGATCTGCTGCATCAGGTGCTGGCGGATGCGCTCGGCTTCGCCGGTGTAATCGGCGTTGGGGTTGAAGCGGATCGGTTTGCCGGCCGTGACCGTCTCTTGGGCCGGGTTGATCGAAACCGGGCAGAAAACCAGCCCTTTTCCGGTTGCGCGCCGGTAGAGTTTGGCCAGGTACAGAAAACCGGGGAAAAACTCCTGGAGATCGGGGGAGAAAGCCGGCGCAGCCTGATTTTCGGGGAAGATCAGCAGGTTTTCACCGGCGCGTAGGGCCGCCAGGCTGTCCTGGAAAGTCTTGGTGATGCGCCGGGGATCTTCGAGATAGACCGGCACCGGGTGGGTATACGCCATGATGCGGATCAGCAAGGGCTCGATCAGCCGGGCGGTCAAGGCGCTCAATCCGGCCGGCCAGCCCAGGCGCTCTTCGAAGAAGGTTGTCTGCACATAGACCTTGCAGATACCGGCTTCGAGCATGCGGTAAATCACCCAGGGGCGGGTTGGCCGGGGAAAATAGAGCTGCATCACGGCCGGTCCGTAATTCTTTTCGTGATTGGCCACGAACACAATCGGCTCGTTTACTGGCACAGGGTCGGTAAAGGCAATCGATGGCCTGGGAAAGGCCATTTTTGCCAGGAATTCGATTTGTTTTTTCATGATTGAAAGCAACTTTCTGTAGATAGCAGGAGTTAACGACCCACCAGCGCGCTGCGTAAGGCTCCCCAAACCAGGCGCGGATTTTTTGCCGCGGTTTCCAGAATCTCGCGGCCTTCGCGGGAGTAGCCTGCCAGGGCGGTGGCCAGGTCGCCTTTCTCGACTTTGATGGGATGGACCAGGTAAGGCAAAAAGATGGTTTGGACCACCTTGTTCTGTTGGCGGAAGTGCAGATTTAAGATCGTTTCCACGCCATAACCCGAACAGCGGATGGTGTCCACCAACGGCATAAAATCCCGGCGATAGAGCGCCCGCTGGCCCGAAAGCGGGCGGCAGGGGTCCAGCCATTCGGCCGGGCGGATGGCCTTATCGCGGATGGGGAAACCGATGACCATATCCGCCTGGCCGGCCAGGATTGGTGCGAGCAGCAGGTCAACGTGCTCGGTGGTCAGGTTTTTCAGATCGGCGTCTACCAGCAAAAAGATCTCACCGCCGGCCTGGCCGGCGGCCGTGGTCATGGCGCAGCCTTTGCCCTGATTCTCCGGCAGGAGGATAATGTGCGCCCGCGGGTGGTCGCGGTAGCGGGAGAGCAGGCGGGCGGTGCGGTCGCTCGATCCATCGTCCACGGCGAAGACTTCGTGGATGGACGGGCTGCGCAATAGCGTATCCATCACCCCGGGGATGGTCTGCTCTTCGTTGTAGGCACATACGATGGCGGAGATTTTGGGTTCTTGAAGTTGAAGCGGTTCGTTGTTCATGTAGATTTCCTTATGATTTCCTTGCGGTAGCGATTAGAAGAACCATCCACCAGGTCACGGGTTGGCCGGGAAATTCCTGGAAACCCCCACGTGCAAGTCGCGCAGGAGCGGTTTGGCCGGCTGGCAAACCATCCGCTCGCGGCTTTTGCGGGTCTGCTCGGCAATGTCCGCCATGATCTGGCGGGAAACCAGCCGGACGTAATCGCGATCGTTGACGTCGCCGCGATAGGTTTTGGCCCTGCCGACGCTGACAAAATAGTCGCCGCGAACCACGAAGCGGGCCGTATCCGTGCAGGTGGCGGTCTGGAGCTGCTTTTCGAGGAAGGCGTTCTCGCTCAGGTAAATCCCCACCGGGATCACAGGCGCCTGGCTGAGCAGGGCCATGCGAGCCGCGCCGGTCCTGGGGGCGCCGAACGAACCGACTGCCGGGCTCAAGGCGCCTTCCGGGAAAATCCCGATCGTCTTGCCGCCCCCCAGCCGGTTCACCGCCTGGGCGACCACGTCCTGGTTGCCTGAGCCGCTCATGTCCACCGGGATATGCCCGGCGGCGCGTAAGATCTGCCCAAAAAGCGGCACTTCGAAGGCCATTCCCGTGATGGGGATATTCAGCGGCCGGTTGACCAGCAGCGCCAGCAGGAAAGGATCGCTCGTGGTGGGGTGGTTCGCGACTAAAATACGCGGCCCTGGGGGGAGGTCTTCTTCGAAAACGACATTGCGGTTCATCAAGGCAGCGCTGTAAACTTTCATCAAAACTTTTTGAATGCCAAATATGGCCTGTTCGCCATTCATGGGAGTATTTCCCTCCGTGGATTTGTTTTCATGTACCCAGTGTAAAAAATCGAGGCCGGCCCTAACAGTGAAGCGAGCCATCCGGACCCTAACCGGGCGGACAAAAAAGGCGGCCATCTTTCACGTGAAAAATGGCCGCCTTTTTTGTCCATTTGGCACTCCGCGTAGCCTGGCAGACTTTGTATAATCAGAACGTAACTGCTCGACCTTACAGGTAAAAAGCCCCTGCAAATTCCTCAAATCTAGAGGCTTTTTTACACAAGTTTGAGGAGTTCCATCAAAACGAAATTACTCAGGCCTTGACGGTGTTCTTACCGGCCAGGTCGAGCGTATGCATCAAGAACAGGAAGCCCGATGTTTCGAAAAAATGCCCCTCGCAAACTCAATCCGCGTTACTTCGAGCGCTCGCTGCGATTTCCGGTCGCGCTGGTCTATTTGCTGACTTTTATGGCCGTGCTGGCCCAGAAAATATTTACCGGCTACGACTTTACGACTCTGACACCGATGCAATGGATTTTGACCGGCAGCGGGTTTGCCATGCTTTTACTGATCGAGATCATCGAAGCCCTGGCTTATCCCAAAACGCCTTATTTCTTGTTGGGGGTATTGCTGACCGGGCTGCGGATCCTCGCCATTTACGCCATCAGAATCGGCGAACCGATCGGGATCAGCTCGGGGTTGATCGCCTACCTTTTCTTTACGATGTGCTTCTATTTCACCCCGTTGGGGGTGCTGCCCTTTTTGCTGGGCTACCTGTACATCTTTTACCTGAAGCTAGGGGCAGTATTTCTGACCGGACAGTTGACCATCGGAGATATGTACGAAATCTCCAGTTATGTGGTGCTGTATCTACTGGCGGTCGTGGTTCGCTGGGACGACCGTGTCCGGCGGCGCAACCAGGCCTTGGTCACCCAGCTCGAGGCGTACGCCGCCAATTCCATTTCGCTGGGCAAGCAGGAAGAGCGTAACCGTATCTCGCGCGACTTGCACGACAGCCTGGGCCATCACCTGGTGGCGATCAATATCCAGCTCCAAAAGGCGGTCGCCTACCGCGAGATCGACGCGGCCGAGAGCCAGGGAGCCATCGAGAAAGCCCAGGAGGCCACCAACGATTCGATCCGCGAACTGCGCCAGACGATCAAGGATTTGCGCGAGGTCGAAGAGGGCACTCCTTTGGGCGAGGAACTGGAAAGTATCGTTCAAAAGGTGCGCGAAAACGGCCTCAACCTGGAGTACAGCTTTAGCGGCAGCTATGCCGGCTTCCCCGAACTGACTTTATTGACTTTGAAGCAGGTCGTCCAGGAAGGACTGACCAATATTCAAAAACACGCCGCGGCCGGGCAGGCGGTTTTGGCGGTAGATTTTCAAAAGAAATGGATCCAGGTCCTGATTGAGGACAACGGGGCCGGTTTTAACCCCAAGAAGGCTACACAGGAGGGCCATTTTGGGCTGCAAGGCATGCAGGAACGGGTTCAAATTGCCGGTGGTAAAATGAAAATTATCAGCCAGCCCGGAAAGGGAACCAAAATTGCGATACAACTGCCAAAGGACATTTATGGCTAGAGGGAAATTGGATGAGTGCTGAACCGGTCAAGGTGATAGTAGTGGACGACCAGGCTCTGGTCCGTGAGGGGATCGCTTCGCTGCTGGCCATTCAGCCGGGCATTCAGGTGGCCGGAACGGCTGAAAATGGCCAGGACGCCGTTCGCCTGAACCAGGAGCTGCGCCCAGACGTGATCCTGATGGACATCCGCATGCCGGTGATGGATGGAATCGCTGCTGTCCAGGCCATCTTGCAAGACACACCCGAGCGGATTGTGCTTATGCTGACCACCCTGGAGGACGATGAGTATATCGTCAAGTCGCTCCAGTCCGGCGCGCGCGGGTATTTACTCAAAGATATTTTGGCAGGCGACCTGGCCCAGGCGATCCACTCGGCCAACCGGGGTATCTTCCAGTTGACCCCATCTGTGGCCGGCCGCCTGGTAAATTTGCGCAGCGGCCCAGGCCAGCCGGCTGCCAAAAATGAGACCAGCGAATTGATCGAAAAATTGACCCCCCGTGAACGGGACGTGCTCAAGCTGATCGCGGTGGGGGCGACCAACAAAGAAATCGCCCAGAAGCTGTTTCTCAGTGAGGGCACGGTAAAAAACATCGTATCCAATGTCTTTGCCTGCCTGGGCACCCGCGACCGGGTCCAGGCCGCCATCATCGCGATCCAGAATCATCTGGGCGAGTAACTGCTTGACTCAGCATAAAAGAAACCAGAAATTGAGGTGCTGTAAGGGCTTCGCCTCTGCAACCCCCGCAATTTCAGGGACCTTTTTGATACATGCCCTCACCAGGGCAGAAGTTGATCAAAGGCCACCATTATTTTGCGTATAGCCATTTTAACAACGAGGGCTTATGGGCATAATTAGCGCGGAACGAGCTTGACGGTGGCCTCGCGGGCCTGATCGGTCAACATGGGGTCGACGTATTCTGCGCTATATTTGCGGTACTTAGTGCGGTAGGCGGCATCGACTTGATCGATGATGGCGGGGGCCGTCTCGTCCACAAAAGTGACCTCTTTCTCGACCCCGTTAGCTTGGATGCGGCCTTGATGGCGTGTTTGCGTTCCTCGGAACCATGCGCCGTCACGGCCTTTGTAGGCCCGGACAAAAACATCGTCACCGACGCGGACGACCCACATCGACACCGGGTTGCGCAGGGTGCCATCCTGCCGGAGTGATTCCAGGTTCAGTTCTTCTGCCGTACCGAGCTTGTCCAGCTCATTACTTGTCCAGGTGATCATACTTTCCTCCTTACGGTCGCAGCAGCGCTTTGATCGCGCGGCGTTCATCCATTGCCTGGTAACCTTCCGCTACGCGGGCAAGGGGTAGGGTCAGATCGAAGACCTTGCCGGGGTTGATTCTCCGGTTCCAGATCAGGTCGATCAACTCGGGCAGGTATCGCCGCACCGGGGCCGGGCCGCCGTGCAGGTGCACATGCGAAGAGAAGAATTCGCTGCCTGAGATCTCCACATCGTGAAGCACACCCACGAACCCCACGTACCCGCCGGGCCGGGTAGCATGGATGGCCTGCATCATCGACTCTTGCGTGCCCACCGCTTCGACAACCGAGTGCGCGCCTAACCCAGAGGTGAGTTCTTTGATCTTCGCTACACCGTCGTCGCCGCGTTCGGTGACGATATCGGTGGCGCCGAACTCCAGCGCGAGCTTCTGCCGGGCCGGGTTGCGGCTCATCATGATGATGCGTTCGGCGCCTAACTGCCGGGCAGCAATCACCGCGCACAGACCCACCGCGCCGTCGCCGACCACGACCACTGTCTTACCAGGGCTTACCGCGGCTGCATCCGCGGCGAACCAGCCGGTACCGAACACATCCGAGGCCGACAACAGGCTGGGGATCAGGTCATCCGGCGGGAGGTCCGGCGTAGCAACCAGTGTACCGTCTGCGAGCGGGATGCGGGCATACTCCGCTTGCGCGCCGGTAGGGGCGCCAGGCTGTCGCTGGACGCATGAGGATTGGTAGCCAGACCGGCAAATCTCGCAAGTATTGTCCGATGCAAAGAATGAGCCGACGACGAACTAGCCAGGTCGAATGTGCCTGACTTCGCTGCCGACCTCCTCCACGATGCCTACGTACTCATGGCCCATCGGCACCGGTTGGCTCACCGGGTCGATACCGCGGTAGCGCCAGAGGTCCGAGCCGCACACGCAAGTCGCCGACAGTTTTATAATTGCGTCGGTCGGTTCGATGATCGTTGGGTCGGGGCGGTCCTCGAAGCGCACGTCGTGAGAACCGTAAAGCATGGTTCCTTTCATGAATTATCTCCTTGTAGCAGCTTTACTCAATGGGTAAGGACCCCGAAATCGAAGTATTTGCGGCATCTTCGACCGAAAATACTTCGATTTTTGGTATTTTTTAATTGGAGCCTTGATTAGTAATATCTCCCTATACCTTTGCACGGTTTTAATACCGGTCGCCGACCACCGTGATTTGCGCCATGGCAGCTTCAATTTCAGCGAGATCGTCCGGGGTCAATTCGACGTCAACCGATGCGATGTTCTCTTCCAGACGCTCGAGCTTGCGCGAGCCGGGAATGGGCACGATCCAGGGTTTCTGCGCCAACAGCCAGGCCAGGGCGATCTGGGCCGGGGTGGCTTCCTTCTGGGCGGCGATCCGGGCAAGCAGATCGATCACGGCCCGATTGGCTTGGATGGCCTCGGTTGTAAAGCGCGGGTTGTGGCTGCGGATATCGGTGCGGTCGTAGGTGGTGTTCACGTCGATCTTGCCGGTCAGGTAGCCCCGGCCCAGCGGGCTGTAGGGCACCAGGCCGATGCCGAGTTCTTCGCAAGTCGGCAGGATGGCATCTTCGATGTTTCGCCACCAGATCGAATATTCACTTTGCAAGGCCGTGACGGGTTGGACGGCGTGAGCGCGGCGGATGATCTCGGCGCTGGCCTCGGAAAGACCGAAATGTTTGACTTTGCCTTCCTGGATCAGGTCTTTGACCGTACCCGCCACGTCTTCGATGGGCACCGCTGGGTCGACGCGGTGCTGGTAAAACAGGTCGATGGCCTCGAACTCCGAGCCGTTTGAGCGACGCCTCAGCAACCCGCCGGATTTGCTCCGGGCGACTATCCTGGCCATTGCTGGGATGGGGACCTCTGGCGGGATCGTGCTTGAAGCCAAACTTGGTGGCGAAGACCACCTGTCCACGAAACGGTTCGAGCGCCTCGCCTACAAGTTCCTCGTTGGTGAAGGGTCCGTACACTTCAGCGGTATCGAAGAAGGTGATGCCCAGGTCGACGGCTTTGCGGAAGAAGGCAATCATCTCCTGTTTATCTGTAGGCTTATCGCCAAAACTCATTCTCATGCAGCCCAACCCGAGAGCGGATACTTCCAGGCCGCTTTTTCCTAATTTACGTGTTTGCATTGCTTGAAATCCCTTCTTTTACGATCAGATGATTTCCGGTTCACCTGTTTGAGTCAATTCTTTTTCTTTACTTAGAACTGCTTTTTCGTACGCCTTAATTTTATAGTCCAGCAGATCCATCGTTTTTTGCATCTCGGCCATTCTGGCCGCAAGCTGTTTACGCTGTTCGATCAGGATTATTTTTCTGGCTTCGATGGTCGAGTCACCCTGCTGGACCAGGCCAACGTATTCGATCAACACTTCGACGGGAAGCCCTGCACTGCGCATGCACTTAACAAATTCAACCCTTTTGATATCGATCTCGTTATAATCTCGGATACCGCTTTCGCTGCGATTGACGGGCTGCAGGAGGCCGATGCGCTCGTAGTAGCGCAGCGTATCCGTAGAAAGGCCGTATCGTTCACTAACTTCCGCAATTTTCATATGCTCACCTCTAGCAAATAGTTTAACACCTGGAGTCAACTCTAAGTCAAGGGCCAGTTTAAGATCGCGGCGAAGAACCCTGGTTACTACTCAGGCCAGTTCTGCTATAGCTGGGTGGTTCCCAAGTTTGGAGAAAATTCAGCCGGAACGGCGGCGTTACATCGATTCCAGCATCTCTTCCAGGCGGTGCTGGAAGTAGGAGCGCTCGGCGCGGTTACCGCACAGGGCAATGGCTTGCGCGTAGGCATCCGCGGCGGCTCCGTATTGCCCCGTCCGGCGCAGCAAGTCGGCGCGGACGGCGTGGAGGGGGTAATAATCTTCCACCCCCTGGATCTGGTCGAGCAGCGCCAGGCCTTTGGTAGGGCCATACCCCATGGCTATGGCCACCGCGCGGTTGACCGCTACCACCGGCGAGGGAATCATGCGGGCCAGCGTTTCGTAGAGCAGGGCGATCTGGGGCCAGTCGGTCTCGCCGGCGGTTGGCGCCTGGGCGTGCAGTGCGCTGATGGCAGCCTGCACCTGGTAAGGACCCGGATCGTTGAGCACCAGCGCCTCATCCAGAATGGCGATCCCTTCATCGATTTTGCCCCCATCCCAACGGGCGCGATCCTGGTCATCGAGCAGGACCAGTTCTCCGGCTGCATCCAGGCGGGTCTCACGGCGGGAATCGTGCAGCAGCATCAATCCCAGCAAACCGCGTGCTTCGGCGCTGCCGGTACCGGGCAGCAGATCGACCAACACCCGGCCCAGGCGGATGGCCTCGTCGCACAGCTCGCGCCGGATGGGTGTGTCCCCGGCAGTAGCGGCGTAGCCTTCATTGAAGATCAGGTAGATGACCGCCAGGAGCGCGTCCAGACGCTGGGGCAGCAAGTCGGCCGGTGGGACGCGATAGGGGATACCCGCCTCGCGGATCTTGCGCCGCGCGCGGGCCAACCGCTGGGCCATGGTCGCTTCCTGGACCAGGAATGCGCGGGCCACCTCCGGTGTGGACAGGCCGCCCAGGGTATGCAGGGTCAGGGCTACCTGGGCTTCCAGCGCCAGGGCCGGGTGGCAGCAGGTGAACATCAGCTTCAGGCGTTCGTCAGGGATTGATTCGTCCATCTCGGGTTCGTCCTCCGGGTCGGGGACATCCAGGAGGACCGCCTTACGCTCCGCGTTGACCGAACGGCGCAGGCGGTCGACGCCTCGCCGGTAGGCGACCGTGGTCAGCCAGGCGCCCGGGTTGCGCGGAACGCCATCCAGAGGCCAGCGTTCCAGCGCATTGACCAGGGCGTCTTGCAGCGCGTCTTCGGCCAGCTCGAAATCGCCCAGGCGGCCGATCAGCGCCGCCAGGACTCGCCCGTGTTCCTCACGGAAAGTGTCTTCGATCCGGGCTGCGGCGGTCATCCTGTGTCTGGGCGACCCCTAGGCGTTATTCCACATCGGCCGCACCTCGACCGAGCCGTAACGGGCGGTGGGAATTCTGGCGGCCCAACCGAGCGCTTCGTCCAGGTCTTTGCATTCGAGCAGCATGAAACCGGCTAACTGCTCGTGGGTTTCGGCAAAAGGCCCGTCGATGGTGAGGACCTTGCCATCGCGTACGCGCACGGTGGTGGCGTTCGCCGTCGGAGCCATGCCGTTGTTGGAAACCAACACGCCGGCAGCCTGAATATCCTGCAGCAGCTTCATCCATTCCTGGGCCAGTTCCTGGCCCTGCTCCTGGGTGAATTCCTGGGCGGCTGCCTCGGGGTTGTACATCAAACACATGTATTTCATGATCCTGTTCTCCTTGTAGAATAGATTATAGACATTTTTTGTCTTCTATAAATACGTCGAACAGGAAAGGGGGAAAATGACAGGAAATAACAGAATATAGAAATTATTGCAGAATGTGAATCGAGAAAGTTTTCGTGGATAAACGTGATTTCTTTCCATGACATAGGTGAAAAAATATAAGTTGTTTCAATTACGAAAGAAGCGTACAATAAAATAACAATATATTGAATTGTGGAAACCGTTATTAATTAAGACTAAACCACTTTAGTGCTGAATTGGGGGGATTACATTACTTAATGTATGCAATGCAAAATCATAATGCTATTAGGTAAAGCGAAGAATTGCTTTCATTTCTTTGACAATTGTTAAGGAGAAGAATTTGATGACAACTTACATAAAGAGCATAAAAGCAATTGGTTTGTATGGGCGTTTTGATATTGATCAAGAATTTCATGAAGGTATTAATATCATTTTCGGGAAAAATGGAGCTGGAAAAACCACTTTATTGCATATTCTAGCTAATGCTTTGAGTGGAGATTTTGATCGATTTGATTTTTTGAAATTTAGAACAATCGTAATAAATTTAAGTAATGGAAGTAAGTTATCTATCATTTCGAAAGTAAAAAAAGGTAAAAACTCCATAGAAGTAAAACTTGATAATAAAGTTATTTTTCCAATAGCGCAACATAACGAACAAGCTTCTCTTTTTATGAATGAGGAAGAGGATAACAAATATTATAAATTAGTGATTGATGACTTAAAGCATTTATCTGAACGTGAGAAACTTGATTTGCTTGCTGAAATTAATTTCCGTCGAAAACGAATTAAGGAAATAGAGCCTGTTGCTAATATTGCTTATTTTCCCGCTTTCCGGACAATGATTGAAGCTTGGGTAGCTGCTGCAACAAACTCCGAGCCGAAAAGACGCTATGGAATTGATACAAGATGGAAAGATTTGGCGACTGAACGCGCTAGAGATTGGTTTGGTGGTTTTACTCCGATGGTGAATTTTCCCTCTTTGGTGGAAATTGAACATCAACTAGCAATCGAAACTGAAGAAGCTAGAAGTAATGTTTGGAGATCGGATCAGAAATTACTTTCAGATGCTTTTTTAAAAATATTTGCTTCAATTTCTAAATCTGATGATGTTGGTGAGGATGTAGAAAACATATTTAAGACCATGCAAGGATTATCGAGAAAATTGGAGCAATCCCCTTTACGGTCGGAATCCAGAATTGATATTTATCAATTACGGCAATCAATTGATCAATTATTAATAGGAACAAATCTTGAGCTGACTGCATTTAGAGTGTTGCGAATATATCGAGATATTCTTCAGAACATGGTAGATGTACAGGCTGAATCATTTGTAGGTATTGATAGGTATTTGTCTTCCGTTAATGAATTTCTTGATGGTAAATCGTTAATTTATAAACCAGATGTCTCCCAATATCGTGGAGAATCAGTTCAAATTCAGTATGAAGATAATTCATCATCAAAGGGATTGCGTTCGCTTTCATCTGGGGAACGCCAAATAATGACACTTGTTTATGCTGCCACTCATATGAGCCAACAGGAAATAGTTTTAATTGACGAGCCTGAGATTTCGTTACATGTGGATTGGCAAAGGAAGCTTATTAGCAGAATGGCTGAACAATTGGGAGACCGTCAGATAATTGCTTGTACTCATTCGCCTATAATTGGCGCAAACCATCTAGATAAAATGAGCGAATTAGCATTAGCGCCCACTAAAATAAAAATAGAGGATAACTCTGATAATATTGACGATTAAGGGGGGCCTTTGAAATGCCGAATTTACAACTTTCAATGGATGATTATATTGCATATACATTAATGAGTTTAAAAAGGAGGTTGTTGGTTGAAGGGGCTGATGAAAACCGATTGTTTAATCGGCTTTTTGATAATTTTGACAAAGAACGTATCAAGGTTGATGTTGATGATGCTAGTTGTTTAATAGGCTTTTCACCACCGATCGGAAATAGAGAAAAAGTTGAAATGGTTTGTTCGCAAATAAGGGGTACTCGATTTGAAGACAAATTGGTGGGATTTGTTGACCGAGAATTTAGGGGTTTTCAATGGAATTCGAAAATGGAAGATGAATATCGGTATCATAGAGTTGATGGAAGATTAATATGGACTCGAGGGCATTCGATTGAAAATTACTACTTAGATACAAAAACTCTCGAAATTCCAATTGCAACTTTGTCTACTACTTCTTATTATCGAGAAGCTTTGGCATTATTTAAAAAAAATTTTGAGATCATAGTTCGATTAGCTTGTGCAGCAAGTCTAGTGGGCTTAGAAATAGGAAATTTCCAAATCATTAGGAATGCAATTACTTGGGAAGTGTTCAGGCTTAATAATGATGAGCTTAATTTTGAATTTGCATTATTGCAGAGTGCATTGGAGCAAGGAGGAATACAAAGAAAAGAAAGCAAATATATAATCGATCGATTGACGTATTGGATTTCTATTGTGAGCAGAGCTGACTTTGATATTGTACGTTGGATGTGCCACGGCCATATTGGATTGTCCTTAATTTGGGCTTCGTATTACCGGATGGTATTTGAAGTAAGCAAATCAAATGGAAATACCAACCCTCGAAGAGAAGTATCGCATTCAATTAACGTGAGAGATGAGATTAGATTTAACGTATGTGGGGCGAAGTGGATTGAAAGAGCTTTAGGAAATGATGATATATTTCCGTATGAAGTGTTAAGAATGTTGAATTTAGTTAATACTTAATAATATTTATCAACATGTAGAATTTCTATATAATTCGTTCTTCCTAAATGACTAATCTTGCCCCGGTTAGTTCCTTTGCTTTTCCCGATCTTTTAATTTTTGTTTATAAATTCTTTGTGTTTAAGAGTTCACGCCCCAAATACACTATTCATTTGAATGCTGCGAAGTAAGAGCCATGTAAATTAGGTGATTAATATAATCAAAAAAGCACCTAATGTTTTCGAAAAAATTTTTCATTTTGGATGAGCTGGTGAACCTTGGTAGTTTTATTTCTACTAATGAGAATGAGCGACATATCATATTGGGATTGGCGCCTGTTCATAATGAGAAATTTGGCTGGCAAATTTTAAGTGCAAGTATTCAGGCATTGGCGAAGTTTGTTTAACCTGATAAGACCAGCTCTGCCTTGTTAGATTACTAAATGAGGACAAAAATTGGTCACTACATGTGTATCCAGGACTTTGTAGTGTTAATTGCGCGGGTTAATAGCATATATTTTTACGGCGAATCCAGCACAGTCGGCAAAAATATGGACGCCGGATCGGTGCTGAATTTAAGCGGGATTTCGCCCTGATCGCTGCGCGGATCGACCACGCCGGTGCCCGGATTGAACAGGGTGTACCCTTCGGCTTTGACCCCCTTGGGCAGGGACAGGCTGGCGAAATAGGTGAAATCGGTAAAGTTGGTGATGATGGGCGCTGGGGTGGCCCAACTGGGCGGCGGGGCGGATGCGATCGAAATCGCTGGCCAGGCGCACAAAGTTGCCGGCCGGCACGTTGATGTTGAGCGAATACACCAGCACGCCGTTGTAGCTATATCCGCGCAAAGCGACGACGTGATTGGCCGCGTCGGTATTGTAGAGATAGATGATGGTGGCCGTGGCGTCGTTGTCGGTGGGCACAAAATATAACTGGGTCTCACCGGGGACCGGCGTGGCGAGCGTCTCTGGGGCCGATTGGCCTTCGATGCCGGGTTGGTCCAGCTCGTCTGCTCCGCGGGTGGGCTCTGGTGTTTGGTCGCTCAAACCTTCATCCGCCAGGGGCAGCGTGGCAGTCAGCGTTGCCGCATCTTGCTGGAAACTTTGCCTGGAGGCGGCCATCACCGAGCCGTCCGCACCTATCTTCAGTAGGTAAACCGCTAAAACGATTCCTGCAATCATGCCAAGGAAGATCAATCCGACTTTTTTCATGGCACCCTCGTTGACTTAGCACCTGTATCGAAATATTCGATTGTCAGAAAAAACTACAATTGATTATGAATAAGATTAATAATACATTAAATATACGAATATTCAATACTTAATTTTGGATCTGGTTCATATTGCTAA
Organism: uncultured Chloroflexia bacterium; assembly: GCA_963704755.1. Classification (GTDB taxonomy): domain Bacteria; phylum Chloroflexota; class Anaerolineae; order Anaerolineales; family Anaerolineaceae; genus Bellilinea. Next base: position 429,707 of record OY969938.1, on the reverse strand, counting down.
TCCATTTTATGGTCTCCATCCCCCGGTAATTCATCCTGCTACTTCTGCCAGGCAGATCCGCTCCCCAATCGTCACGTCCAATTTCCGGCCCATAGGAGCACCACCTGCTGAATACCCTTGGCCAGCGCGGCCGTCACAGCCTCGTCGATGGAGCGGGTGCGGCAAACCTCTCGCCGTACAGCCCCTTCGTGGCCGCTTCAGTTTGGGTGATGACATACTGCCGCAACCGGGCAGGACGAAGCATTAATAGATAAAGGGCGCCCAACAATGGATAAGCCATTGGATCGTCGAATAAACGCTCCTTTTCGGGCAGATATTGTTCTGCTGCCCGACAAAAAGCCGCGCCTTCCGCCGTGCTGCTGACGCCAAACTTAGATATGGCACGCCGCAATCATCCATATCACCGAATGTGGCCAGACTTTACCGGAATGGGCATCTGTCAAATCCCCGCCGGCTATCCTTTTATAAACGGCAGATTAAGGATTAATATGATGGTAAGCAGCGCCGCCAATAACAGGACCAGGCCGGCCACGATCCACCAGCCGAGCAGGTTGGATGCCATACTGATTATCAAGGTACCGGCAACCCCATACCGGCCATACTCGATCCGGGGGAAGGATTCCCGAGCGGGTGTATGCTTTCGAAAAAGGAGGAAGCTGCCCACAACCATGCCAATAAAGCTGGCTGCGACCATCAAGGCGACCAGCGTGTTGCCCTTTAATCCGAAGAGACTCAAGACGAAAATTCCACACGAAGCGGTGCGGGCAGGATAGGGGGAATTGTACTGGTTCATCAAGAAAATCCTGGAGAGAATGAAATTATTCGCTATGACATCTTTCCCGGTCACCTGCCAGCGGAAATCTTGTTTATCTCCCGGATCGATCGTCAGACCGCCTTTCACAGCCCGGTAGTTCACATAGTCGCTTTCGCTGACCACCGCTTTTACCGATATGTCGGCCTTATTTGCATGGGGATTCCGGAAAGTGGCCGATAGAGTCCCGTCTTCTCCAGGCGCCAGAAAGATGGGACAGCGAATATTGACCAGGTTCGCCTGGGTGGCCTGTTCGTGATTAAATTCCAGCGCATCCTGAAAATCCCCCCAAAAACCAACTCCATTCAAATCGGCCAGGATGGCCAGGCTGTTGAATGTAAAGCTGATCAGCACGCCGATAACAAATATCAACCCCCCGGCTATTTGCTTTTGTTTTTTGGAAAAGAAATGTCTAGAAGGTTTGCTATCGCTGGTCAACAAGGGATCTTTTGTATTCATGGTAGATGAGCCTGTTAGAAAATAGACATACTGGCCAAAGTTGCACCCCCGTTTTTATTTGCGAGCATAAGTAAATTATAAAGTACAAAAATCGAAACGGCTCAGGCTCCAGTTAAGAAGTCTCGAATTTGAGGTGTCGTGACACCTCAAATTCGAGTTTCTTCCTGGTCCGGTTGGCAGTAACCAAAAATCAATATTTAATCACGAGGGGTAGATAGGAATATATATAGTCGCTCGTATCAGCGATACTGAACGTCCAGCCACCCCAAATGCCCCAATAGGTTCCTGACGACATCCCGGCAAAATTTTCCCAGCGTACCGAAGTATCGTCCCAGGTATCCCAGGAAGCATATTGTAAGGTTGGCGAAGTACGGTAGCCAACCACCGTCACAAAATGATCGGTCTGCCCATCGCCATCGGAATCGACCAAAAACACCATGGGGCGCCCGTTATCAATCTCGGAGGTCAAAATGGACCAGGTTAACGCGGGCCAGGGATAGATGTTCGTCGCAGTTTGATAACTTGGATTTCTCAGCCTGGCAAAATCTGTAAATGCGGGAGCGATATCGCTCGACCAACTCCATCCATACCGGTTGTATATCGTACTTCGAGAGGTATTCATAAAGTCTGCAATACTGTTATCTTCATGAGCGCTGCGGCCACCGGTCAGGTAACTATCCTGAAGGATGGGTTGTGAGGTATCGCTATCGATCGGCATTGCGTAATCCTCAAAGTTACCCTCCTGGCCAGAGGGGCGCAGATCGCCATAATCGCCCCCAGAAGCAATGGCCTGGTTTACCTCATCGGTCTGGGTTTGGGCCGAACCCGGGATCAGGTCGGGGAAACCGTTGAGGTCGTAATAGCCCACCACCATACCCACGGCCGTCGGTCCGCATCCGTGCCGCCATAGATAAGCTGGAACGGATAAAACGCTCTCACTTAGAACATTTTCGCTGCTGTCGGGAGTTTTAAGTGAGTTGTGTTGGATGACTTCAAGTGAGGGCCTTGGACCGGTCGTATTTTGCTGAGGCTGGATAACCTGGCTGAATTGAGATTGGAAAGGGGGGGTATTGGATTGCGTGCCGGCCATTGCCAGGCCCGGTGCCGGATTATCATGAAAAGCGAAATAGAAAAGAGATAGGAGGAATAGTGCAACCACCAGAAAAATATGAATAACCGGTCTAAACCCACCTTGCTTGTTCATAATTGCCCTCCTCAACTTTGAAGATTATTTGGTTTTCAGGAATTTTGCAGAATTACCGAAGCAGGGAAGAACAAACTCATTTTCAGAACAAATATCCCCTGAGTCACAGCGCTAAAACAATGTGGAAAATTTAATGCATCACCCTGAAAATCATCATAAATTAAATTATTATCGAAGTCAAGAAAGATGGTTACCGTATTCCGGCAATGAGTTCGTGAGGATTAAATTTTAGCAAAAACCTATTGACTTTTAGTCAACACGAGTTATACTATAGATCGTGATTGACTTGTAGTCAATGAAGTTCTGAGTGAAGAGGTGCGCAACTGGCCAGAAAATTTGATGATACCGAATTTGTCAAAGATTACGACATCCATGAGCATAAATTTGTGATCAGCATGGATGCAGATAAGCAGGCGCGAGTCATTCGTGCAGCACTAGGCGAGTTTTCCAAGGGCTACGCTGAAGCCAATACCGACCTGATTGTCAAGGAAGCCGGCATATCCAAGGGGCTGCTATTTCATTACTTCGGATCCAAGCGCGGATTGTTCTTCTTCCTGCTGAAATACATTCTGGAAACATTGATTACCGAAATCGAGAAGGTCATTTCGAGAGAGAGTGACTTCCTCGAGAACATCCGCTTTGTATCCAGGGTGGAGGCCGATCTGGCCCGGCAATATCCGCTCGAATTCGCGTTTTTGGCCAGGGCGCAGTCCGCTATAAAAGCCGTTTTTCCGGAAGGACTGCCGGGAGTCTCGCCGGATTCGCCGCACATGCTGATGGAGCTGATCTGCCAGCGATCGAACAATGACCCAGCGCTGTTCAAGGAAGGCATCGACAGTGAAAAGGCGCAAAACATGATCATCTGGACGATGAATGGTTACAGTGAAAGCTTACTGCGCTACGGCGATGATATCGAAATGTACAATGCGCATGCGGCCGAGATTGCGGAAGAGGAAGAGGCGTATTTGCGATTGCTGCGCCGGCTTTTATATCGCTAGTTTGGCGAGTTTTTCCGAGGAATTTGATCTTGTCCTCGCATGTGACGGTTTCGTAAGACAATATTGAATTAGGTAAATGGAGTGATGAAAATGGGCACGTTTGTGCTTGGTTTTGAAGAAATCGATCGGACAAAATTGATGCTGGTAGGGGGTAAGGGCGCTAACCTGGGAGAGCTTTCCCGGATCGAAGGCATCCAGGTGCCGGCGGGTTTTTGTGTCACCACCGGGGCTTACAAAAAGGTGACCGGCCAAAACGCGGAGCTGAACGCCTTGCTGGATGAGCTGGCGCAGCTCAAGCTGGAGGATAGGGAAAGAATCGCCACCCTTAGCAAGAATATTCGCATAGCCATTGAGGACGCGCCCGTTTCGAGCGATATCGAAACGGAGATCGCCGCCCACCTGGCCGGGCTGGGTGAGGATGTGCCCTACGCGGTTCGCTCCAGCGCCACCGCCGAGGACCTGCCGACGGCATCTTTCGCCGGCCAGCAGGATACCTATTTGAATGTGATCGGGAAGCCGGCTATTTTGCAGCATATCCGCAAGTGCTGGGCCTCGCTGTTTACCGAGCGGGCAGTGATTTACCGTATGCAGAATGGCTTCGACCACCGCAAAGTACACCTGTCGGTGGTCATCCAGAGAATGGTCTTCCCGCAGGCGGCCGGGATCCTGTTTACCGCCGACCCGATCACCTCCAACCGGAGAGTTGTCTCCATCGATGCCAGCTTTGGACTGGGTGAGGCGCTGGTCTCCGGCCTGGTGGACGCGGATATCTACAAAGTGGAAGCCGGCCAGATTGTTGAAAAGAAGGTTTCGACCAAGAAACTGGCGATCTACGCCCTCAAAGAAGGCGGCACGCGCGAGCAGGCGCTCGAACCGGATCGGCAGCAGGCCCAAACCCTGACGGATGAGCAGATTTTGCAGCTCGAGCGCACCGGACGGGCGATCGAGGCCTATTTTGGCCGCCCGCAAGATATCGAATGGTGCAATGATAACGGCCGGTTCTACATCGTTCAAAGCCGTCCCATTACCACTTTGTATCCGCTGACGCAGGTGAGCGATGATAAAAATCACGTCTATATGTCGATTGCTCACCAGCAGATGATGACGGATGCCTGGAAACCGTTGGGCCTGTCCTTATTCCCGATCTGGCTGAACAAACTCAGCAAAGACCCTTTGATCGAGGCAGGCGGCCGGCCTTATATGGACGTTTCGGCGGAGCTGACGTCACCGACCGGTCGCAAGGTATTTCTGGACCGCGGCCTGGGTTCAGTCGATCCGCTCATCCAGAAAGCGCTTTACAACGTGCTCAACCGCAAAGATTATCTTAAAACCCTATACCGTGGCAAGGCGTCCACGGGCGGGCTCAACGGCGGTTCGCTGGGTGACTTGATTTCCGGGTTGTACCAGGCGTTTAAAATCTATCGCAAAGACGATCCCGACCTGATGAAAAGAATTATCACCCAAAACGACGCCCGGGTGCAGGACCTGGAGCAAAGCATCGCCGGCGTGACCGGGGCGGACCTGGTCGATTTTATCCTCGCCGATATGGATGAGATGTTCAAGGTGCTGGTTTTGGGCAACTACGGGATCGGCACGGTTCAGTACTACGTTTATACCTGGCTCAAAAATAATATGAAGAAATGGCTGGCTGAAGAGGACGTAACCGACACCCTGGCCCAGGCGGCCACCGACAACGTGACCACCGAAATGGGTCTGGCGCTGCTGGACGTGGCGGACGTGGTCCGGCAGTACCCGGCGGTGATCGATTATTTCGGCCAGGCCAGCGACGATGCCTTCTTTACCGGCCTGGCCGGGCTGGAGGGCGGGGCAGCCGTCAGTGACTCGTTGCAGCAATACCTTAAAAAATACGGCGTGCGCGGCCCGGGCGAGATCGACATCACCCGCACGCGTTGGGCTGAAAAGCCGACCCTGCTCACGCCCATGATTTTGAACAACATCAAGAATTTCGAGCCGGGTGCGCACCAAGCCATCGTTGCCCAGAAACGGGCCGAATTGGAGAAGAAGGCCCAGGAACTGATCGGCAGGTTGGAGCAGTTGCCCGGCGGAAAAAAGAAGGCCAAAACGGCCCGCAAGATGATCAGCGTTTTTCGCCATTACATCGGCTTCCGCGAATACCCCAAGTACGCCATGATGCAGCGCTATTTCGTGTACAAACAGGCTCTGAAGAAAGAGGCTGCCCGCCTGGTGCAAAGCGGGGTGATCCGCGCGGCGGAGGATATCGATTACCTCAGCTTTGAGGAGCTGCGCCAGGCGATAAAAACCGGCCGGTTCGATGCCGGCCTCATCGAGCAGCGCAAGGCGGATTTCGAAGTATTTGCGAAATTAACACCACCGCGGGTGATGACCTCGGACGGTGAGATCATCAGCGCTGAATACGATACCGCCAACATCCCCCAGGGCGCTTTGAGCGGCGTGGCGGCTTCAACCGGTACGGTCGAAGGGCGGGCGCGGGTCGTTTTGAGCCTGGAGCAGGCCAGCTTCGAGGAAGGCGACATCCTGGTGACCACCTTTACCGACCCCAGTTGGACCTCGGTCTTCGTCTCGATCAAAGGCCTGGTCACGGAAGTGGGCGGGATGATGACCCACGGCGCGGTGGTGGCGCGGGAGTACGGCCTGCCGGCCGTGGTGAGCGTCGAGAACGCTACCCGCTTGATCAAAGACGGGCAAATGATCCGCGTCAACGGGACCAAAGGCTTCGTCGAAATTTTGTAAGCGATCAAACGGGTACGGGATAGTCCTGAGTGTAAGGCGTTTGGCGGGGAACTCCCGGCAAACGCCCTCTCTTCAGGCTGTCTTGCACCGGTTCGAGCAATTAGGAAGTCATTCCATGAATAAACAAACCACAATCTCGGATAAAAACGAAGCCTCGAAGAGTCTCATTCTTCCAACTTTAAAGAATTTCATTCTGGGCGTGATCGCGCTGGGAGCCGTGCTCTTTCTGCCGGCCTGGACGCTCGACTACTGGCAGGCCTGGGTTTTCATCGCGGTCTTTATGGTCCTGGTGACATCGAGCGGCGTGTATTTTTCGATCAAAGACCCGGCGCTGATCGAACGGCGCAAACTGGGCGGGCGGCGGCTTTCCAACCAGCAAAAAATCTACATGACCTATATCTACATCGCCGAGCTTGGCCTGCTGGTGCTGCCCGCGCTCGATCATCGCTGGGGCTGGTCGCGCATGCCGGCGTCCGTTTCGATCCTCGGCGATGGCTTGGTGGCCCTGGCTACCCTCATCTGGCTGGTCAGCAAAAAGGAAAACAGTTATGCCGGCGCAGCCATCCGCATCTACGAGGGCCAAAAGGTCGTCACGACCGGGCCGTATGCGCTGGTGCGGCATCCCAACTACGTGGGCGACCTGGCCCTGATCCTGGGGATACCCCTGGCGCTGGGCTCCTGGTGGGCGCTGATCATTTCCGCGCTCGTGATACCGGCCATGGTCTGGATGATTTTCGACGAGGAAGCTATTTTAAAGAAGGGCCTGGCGGGGTACGAAGCGTACACCCGCAAGGTCCATTACCGGCTTGTGCCTTACCTGTGGTGAATGGCGGGCCCCTGCAAACAGCGATCCGGAACTTTTTTCAGAGTAATGGCGTCTTGGGGATACCTCTTCGCAAAGAAATCAACGATATCAACCTTACTCGTTGGATCTCGTAGAGAAATTTTATCCCTTGGAGTGTTTTAATGAAGAAAATCATTGCGCCGGTGTTCCTTTGCGCAGCGTTGATCTTGAGCGCCTGTTCGGCGATGACGAATGTGAACGCAGAAGGCCAGCAGCCCACGTCAACCGGCCAGCCGGCTGCCGCCCAGACGACCTTTCAGCCCGCAGCCATCGACCAGGTGAGCGTGGAGGTGAGCAATCCGGCCAGCGCCAATTTGATCATCGATGGGACTTACCCCTCGGCCTGCGCACAGCTCGACCGGATCGACACCGGCCTGGAGGGGACGACCTTCACCGTCAGCCTGGGCGCGAACATCCCCGCCGGCCAAATCTGCACCGAGGAAGCCATTGCCTTCCACCTCGAACTGCCCCTGAACATTGCCCACCTCGCAGATGGAACCTATACGGTGAACGTCAACGGGTTAAGCACCACTTTTGATTTGAAAGCCGGTACTACCATGAACGACGATCAACCCGTGGTTACCCTGGAACGGACCGCCTGCTTTGGCTTTTGCCCGGTTTATACCCTGGCGGTATATTCCGACGGGCGGGTGGTTTATAACGGCAGCGCCAACGTGCAAGTGACCGGCGAGCAAACCGGGAGCATCACGACCGCCCAGGTGCAGCAGCTCGTGGATGCCTTCACGGCCGCGGATTATTTCAACCTGAAAGACGAATACAAAGCCCCGGTGACCGACCTGCCCACCCAGATCACATCCTTCACCCAGGACGGGCAGACCAAGACCGTCAGCAACTACGGCGGCTGCCTGAGCGGTTCGCCGGATCCAGCGCCCCAGGCGCTGTGCGACCTGCCCGACCTGATCGACCAGGTGACCCATTCGGCTCAATGGATTGGTACGGGGAAATAAAGGTTATCATTGGCGATGAAGTTGCGTAAACAAGAACACGATGCCCGGCAAAAGCCGGGCATCGTGTTCTTGTTTACTTACCGGAAAGATTGGGCGAACTCGAGCAGATCGGCTTGAGTGAAGTATGGTTTGTTTTCGCCGGGGAATTGGGCCACGGTGATATCGATAAACAGGCTACCAGCCCGTAGAGGTAGCGGAACACCTGTAGGTGGGGCATTGAAAGACCAGGCTGAAGGTTTCAGCATTGGCCAGGTCCCATGGTCGGCCATTGTCCATGCGGTTCTCCGATGTGTTGAGATGTTTATATTAATAACGCAGGAAGAGGGGAAAACTCACCTAAATTTGCATTCGCAAGCTTGTTGAAGGTTTATTGTGTGAATAAGTTTTCCAATCAGAGACAATGATTATTAAAAATTTTATTTCTGTAATTTGGCGATTAGATTATTGGGAATTTCAGACATTGGATAATAAGAAAAGAATTTTGCAATCAAAAATGGATCACAGCATTCTTGCTATAAAAAATTAATTGATTGATCGTCTTGACATGAATTTCTAAATAATTCCTCTATATACTTCGGAAAAATATTGCGGGAATGTATCCAAAACTCGAAAAACCTGTTCTCGTCGGCTACGAAGGGCAAGTCTAATTGTTTCTTTATCAGCAGGGAGGTCCTCAAGGATGCCGGCAAGTTGGCCGGAAACAACTCTATCAGAAAAGCCCATTTCATATAACACAATCGCTTGTGGGGATTCCAAACCATATTTCAATCGTTTCAATAAGTTTTGGAGGTTATTTATGAGGACTGCAATCCCGAGGTCATCTTGATTGTCCGATAAGAAATCTATTATGGCACTAACGATCAACCCCCCCTCATAAGAAAGGCCATTCTCGCAAATATCCACCACGTGGTCAATATCGTAATTGCGAAAAAACCTTCCCCATGCCATTTGGATGTTATTAGAATGGAGTGTGTTCAATAATTCAACAAATGGATCTCCATTTATCCATTCAGTTGCAATAAGCAAGAGAGATTCTCGTTGGCTGCATTTTTGAAATGAACCAGTTTTAATATTATTCAATAAAATTGGCCACAAGGTATTTAATAATTCAAGGTCCCCATCAGCAGACAGAAGATTATTTGTTTTATCAAAAAGCCAGCTTTGAATGATAAGAGCATCATGAACACCTAATAATGTCCTTCCAAATAAAACTTTCAATCTGGGTTCTGGAATTTTCTGTTCAATATTATGAGCCAGCATTAAAAATAGTGATTCGATTTCGGTGCGTTGGTTTTGGTCTGCCAGGAAATAAGCGAATGTACCTCTTGCAAGCTCTACCATGTGTACATCATCTATCTCTATGTTAGCATCTTCAAAATGAGCTAATAGAAAACTTTCAATACCAGCTAAAATTTCAAATTTCCAGTAGACCCTATCAAAAAGAGTACTTACCAATTCCTGCCGTCTATCAAAATCAGGAACTTTTTGACTAGCGTAATGCAAAACAGCTTCGTAACCTTGTGGATAAAATCGAGAAATTTCATCAAAGCTTAAGCTAACGGATATTAAATCCCCTTGATATTCGATTTGCACGTCTATCGAATCAAAAAGAGATTTTAACGTGCTGTTACATTCTTCCGAATTTGAAGGATCAAGCAAATGGATTGTCTCATCCCAGCGCCGACTATCCTTCTGTACTAATGTATCGTCAAAAATTCTGGGATCAGCAAATATGATGCTGCCTTCAGTATGCATGTCCGAACGACCGGATCGCCCAAGCAAATTTTGAAAATCCCGAACTTTAATTTTTTCTTTCCCTTGATAAGTGTTATTTATAATTAAATATCGGATAGGCAAATTCACTCCTTGAGCTAAAGTTGATGTACAGATTACAAACTTAATCGAACCTATCTTCATTGCATATTCAACAGATTGTCGGATTCCTTGTGAGACGCTATTGTGATGCGTAAATATGCCCATCCTACAGCATACTGCAATCGGAGAATCTGAGCCCATGTTAAAACTGATTAGATGAAATAATTTTTCAACTTCAACAAAATCTGAGATTTCAATTGGTAAAGGATAAGATAAACCTCTTGAATATATGTCAATAAGCCGATTTAGAATGGATGCAATGGTAATTTTTGTGCCGCAGAAAATGGCCACACTGCCTTTATTAACCACGGTTAGCCCTAAATAGAGTGCAATATCGCTGACACTCCCTCTTTCAGGAAAGATGCGTTCAAGCCTTTCTTTTTTTCTTTTTTGGAGTGTGACTTCTCGAATGATCCTTGGTACAAAAAATTCTCTTTCGTTAGGATTATCTGGATTCACATAAGCTAATTGCCCTAATGGTAATAACCAACTCACAAACGCCAGACTACGATAAGTGGGCAACAAATTTGTTCCGACGATAGATTCGGAGTTTTCACCATTTAGCCAACGGCCTACAGCTTCACCATTGCTAATTACAGCGGAAATCAACACAGATTGAACATTTTCCGGCAGCTTTTCTTTCAAAGAGGTTAAAAGGAGTTCGTAAGTTATTCCGCGGGTTCCATTGTCGAATTGGTGCCCTTCGTCATAAATAATCAACTGGATTCTTTCTCCTAGCTCGGGAGAATGCCTTAGGACATAATTCAATTTTTCGGGCGTAACGACGAGCACTTGTCTTTGATCCAGAAAGGCATGTAAATCAAAATCGATTTGCAAGACATCCGAAAGCTCATTTACCCTGATTCCTTCTGAGCGGAGTGAATTCGAAAGGCTATCCCGTATTTCATGGCATAATGCTCGAAACGGCGCTACAACCACCGCCAAAGATGCACGGCCTGAAAGAAAAGCGCTTCGAATGACGATCTCCGCCCCTCTGGTTTTTCCGGCACTGGTGGGCATTTGAATAACAGCCGATCTTCCACTAAAAACTCCTCGTTCACCCAACAATTTTTGAGCAGGCCACAGCTCCTTCAATTTAAAATCTGGGTTCATAAATGTTGCACGCCATGTATCCAAAGGTAATCCAGTATAGGCAGGCAGAGAAACCCAGGTTGAGTTATCATAACGTTTTCTGGTTATCGCTCCAATGATGTCAGCGAGAAGTAACTGGCGGGGGGTTCCTTCTGCATAGGCTAATGTTCGTAAATGATCTGCGGTATCAAATAACTCGGTTGCGTTTTCCCCGGAAGAATAAAACCCTTGATACAAATCAAACAACCGATTAATATCTTCGGCATATTCACCTTCCGTAATATTTATGGCCGTTGTAAATTCCCCACGTAAAATCCAGAGCAATAATTTTTCCAGGCCCATTCCCCCGATATCCAGATCTCCTTTAGCATGAAGGGTTCTTGCCAACAGTAATGAACTACCAGGCAACTGGGATAAATAATAAGAGGCTGAGCCTAGTAGCAGGAGATAAGGATCATTATCAGAGTCCAATCTCGTATTGAAATATGAGTCAAAGAATTTGGAAGAAAAAAATAGGACTTTTTCCAATTCTTCGATCGAATGGGGGTTACTTTCTTTTGAATTTACTTGTGCTGCAAGATCACCTAAAAGCCCAATGGTTAATGTGAACAATCTGGCCGGGTCTTGTGGAATAACGATATGATTTTCTAATGGCACATCATATTCATACATTTTCGCTTTAGCTTGGGTAATACTAAGCAAGCGTAAAGAATTGCGTTCAGGCTTCATCAGCGGCCCTCTGATAAAGCTCGTGGACCAGATCCATCAAATTTTCGCCACGGATGACAATTAACTGAAGTTCTGAATAATTTGGATGAAGATGCGCATCTGTTGAGGCTAATTGATTAACATCGAAATACCTGGTTGAAATTAATGCAGCGCCTCCAGAAATTTCCCTATATGGATTATCTAAGGGGCTTTGGAATTGATCAATTCTCTCAACAGCGGCAGTGTTCTTTTGAGCCAGATATATTTCTTTATAATAATTTAAAGTTTCAGCTTTTCTAATTTGGAAATCTTTTTTGGAATCATTGACCGCTTTTTGGAGAAGAGATTCAGCTTCTTTTTTGCTCAACTGTGCTTTAGCTTCAAAGATAGTTAGGATATCCTGTGGAGAGGATTCCCCATCGCGAAAAAAATGAATTCCTAAAACATCCGAACCTTTTGTAGATTCATTGCGAGTGGGTTTGTTTCTATAACGAATTCGGGGTACCCAATATCCGAGCAGGTATTCAAGATAATCCGCAACAAGAATTTCTCCAAAATCACCTGCGCGAGTGCTCGGTCCTGGTGCGACTGAAGGATCGGGGAATTTCAAATGAATCAAATAATCTGATCTTGAAAAAGGTGTTCCTGACCTCAAAACATCAATTTCGTTATCAGAACAATAGTGATTTCGAAAATGTTTGGCCCAAGCCGACATAATTGTTTCATCATGATTACAACGGAACTCAAAAACCTCAATGGCCTTCCCATCGGATGTATGCAAGTCTTCGTTAGTTTTAGTAAGCCATTGTAGATGATCTGAGGACGAGTACATTCGAAAACCCTTGGTAGAATCCAGGCCTTCTATAATTGTGTTTAGTTATAGTTATAGAATGGTTCCTAAAGAATTTTACACCCCAGACGAAAAAATTTAGCCGTTTTTGAGGATTTTTTGGTGTTTTACGAATTATCGAATTTGTCTTTACTTAATAATATCAGAATAACAAGTACCAGCTAAATTACGAAGTGAAAATTAAAGCTTGACTTGGTTGTGATTAAAAATATGTTTGTAGACGTATTAGTGCTATTGTTGGATCAAAATTAAGTGAACAGGCAACACTATTCCGAGATATGTATATTTTCTGGCAACAAATAATTTCCGGGTATACTATCCGAAAACCAAGCAACACCTTCCTGAGGCAAGTATCATCATGCCAGAGCCACGCACCCGCGAACAATCCATCCGCAGGGGTAAACAATTTCAGCGGTTGGTCTCCGGGCTGGTGAGCATCACCCACAAACGGCGGGGCAAGGCGGGGTTCGTCGATACGGAATTTGGCCGGGTGCGGACTTTGTGGTATGGGTTCGAGCGTCCGGAGAAAGCCGCGCTGTTCTTCGACCTGCGCGGGGATGGGTTCATCCTGGGGGGCGGGATTCGCTGCACGACGAGGGTTTGAAGTACTGCCGCATGCTGGTATCGGCCGGGGTCATGACCGAATATCCCGAATATCCCGACGCGGTCCACGGGTTCACCTTGCAATCCTCCGAGGACGCAAGCGACGCCCAGGCCAAAATGGCCGCGTTTTTGCAGCAATATCTGGGCTGATCCTCACGCCACCGACTGGCCGCGTTTTTCCTGGCGCTGTTCCCGTTTGGCTGCCCGGCGCAGCATGCGGTGATGCTGGCGCTGCTGGCGCTGGAGCTTCCAGGCTTTGGGCCAGTTGTTGATCTGCCAGAACATGTTGTGATCGGGCAGCTCGAACTGCTGGGCGTCGAACTCGTAGTAGCTGAACACTTCCTCGAATTCGGTGAAGATTTTTTCCTCGGTCAGGCCCATTTTGTCGATCGAATATTTGTGCCCGCTGTGGTAGTGGTGCGCGGACCGGGTCTCGGCTTCCACCACGGCTTTGAAGCTGTCGGTGTAATCCAGGCCCAGCCAGTCGTACAAATCCTCGACGATCTCATCCGGGTGCTGCACCAGCTCTTCATATTTTAATGAAGCTGCAGCAGTCTTCCTTATCTTTGAAGTATTCGGCCGGGTAGGTGTAATAAAACCGCATCACCTCGAAGAAATTTTCTTTGAAGGGATACGGCTCGAGCGGGTCGCAAAATAATTTCCAGCCGGTGGACATGTAGTCCAGCATGGAAGGCATGGCCTCGAAGGGGGTGCGCACCAGGTTGATAAAGTGCGCATCCGGAAAAGTTGCGCTCAAGGCGGCCAGCTTGGCCGAGTGGGAGGGGTTCTTGGAGAGCAGAATTTTGTTTCCCCCGTGGGCGTAGATGTGGCGCTGGATCATGCTTTTATAGAAGGCCATGATCTTGCGCTGTTTGGCCGGGGGGATATCGCGGTCGAAGAAGAAATAAGGCAGCATCTCATCCCGGAAGGGGTAAATCGACCAGAGTGACTCGCTGGTCCAGCTATGGATGAGAATGTGCTCGTCTTCTTCGGCGTCGTTGATCTTGACCGAGTGGGCCGAGTTGCCCTGGCGGTGCTTGAGGCGCTCGTTGATCGTGCCGGTCACCTCGCCGGCCGGGTTGCCGAACCAGCGCCAGGCCTTTTGGATGGCCCAAATCAGCTTGCGCTGGGTGATGGAAGGGGCAAACATCAATTCCCAAACCGCGAAGGCGGTGAAGGAATCTGTATCCTTGTACATCAGCCGGTGTAAAAAGGTGGTGCCGCTGCGCGGGTTACCGATGATAAAGATGGGCTGTTTGACTTCTTGTTGGCGGTAACGGGGGAAAAACAGGTCGTCCAGGAGGAAACTGATGCGGTTAATCACCTGGGCCGGAATGTAAAGGATCAGCCAGATGAACAGGACCAGCATACGTTTCGACGTCAGGCGGTAATGTTTCCCTTTGGTTTTGAAAAAAGCGCGAAAATTATAGCGGATAAATGCTGCAATATCGAAGTACATAGGGCTGCGCCACCAGATTCAGGGATTAAGGCTATTTTACCTGAAAGAGGTTACTTTTTGATGAATTGTGAAATGGAATAAGAAATTTCTTTCTTTTTCATTTTGTTTGGCGCTTGTTTTACCTTTCTTCAAGTCTATAATTGTGGAAGCTATAAACAACCTTTTGAGAAAGCGTTTTAAAAATATTCATAACTACATTGCTGCCACAAAAAAGAGGAGTGTTTTTATGGTTTTTCGCGTGCTTCGCACGCGAAAAACCATAAAAACACTCCTAACTTCTGAACCAGCCCGTTTTGTGATAATTGTTCAATTATAAATTCGGACAAAAAAAAATAACAATTGAACAAAATTTGTAGAATGAATTGAAGGGAAGATGTTTTATCGCGTCAAACAAGAAAGTAAGTAGACTAGGCACATGAAAGGGTTGCATAAAGTGAAAAAAATTCGGTTCATTTTAAAAAATCAACCACATTTACCTGAAACGAGCTTTGTTTTAGCTATAATAAGCTTGGTTCTTGTTTTTGCAATTTTGAATCAGAGAAACGTGAGCAGTTCTTCAACCGGGGATGTCTTCCTTCCCCTAGTACTGTCAAATTATCAACCACCGGAGGAGTTGTACTCTTCAACGAATCTTTTTGGCCATTCTATCTTTGCCGAATGCAATCCTGGGGGTACAAGCGATTGCCCGTGTTCAGAAAAAGAAGCATCAATTCGAACTTTCCCAGATCATGGAGAAATAACTTCGAATCCAGATCTGATTAATACCTATATAAATGCAATTGGTTATAAGAAATTTACAGAAACATATCCAAACGGCCAACCTATTCAGCTTGATACACTTGAGTACAGCGGATTTATTCGGTTGCCGACAATTCCTAAGCCGAACGTTATGCAGATTAATAATCCCCAAGCTATCCACTTCATGGTCCAATTATGGGATGGCAGAAACAGCCTTTTTCAAGCGGACCGTTATACACAAGAAGGAGTACTTTACTGGGATTTAAATCCTTGGGTGACATCGGATTATGGCAAAATTAAAATATACACAAAGAGTTTGTTCCTTATCGACACTGGAATCAATATTAAGCCTGATACGAACTGGCATTCGTTCGATCTAATTATTGATTTACGGACGCAAAAATATATTTCTGCAACAATCGATGGAAAGTATATTGATTTGTCCGCCTTTGAATTAGCCAGGGTTTCCCATTCAGATTGGGGTGACGATCTGTCCTTGTCAATAACGACTGAATCAATGGCTAGTTGGCCGGGGGAATCATGTAATTATGTTTTTACTTGGACCACGCAATTTAAAAACCTTACTTTGAAAAAAATTAATTAATTTCAGATCTGATTATTATTTGCTATCCTTGATTTTTACTTAGTCGCCTGGTGAAAATTTTTAGCATTTTCCTTTTCTGTTTAAATACAAATGTTCATTGATTTTCATCCTTGACTAAATAGACCAAAAATCGTATATTAAAACCCTAGAACATGTGTGCAAAAAGGAGCGCTAACATGAGCGGTGTACGCGTGCTGGTCGGCACTCACAAGGGTGCCTTTATTTTGACTTCGGACGGCAGGCGCAAGGATTGGAAGGTCAGCGGGCCGCTGTTTGCGGGCTGGGAGATTTATCACCTCAAAGGCTCACCGGCCGATCCGCAACGGCTGTACGCATCCCAATCGAGCGGATGGTTTGGCCAGGTGATCCACCGCTCGAACGACGGCGGCGAAACCTGGGAGACGGTGGGCAATGAGTTCGCCTATGAAGGTGAACTCGGTTCGCATAAATTTTACGACGGCTCGCCGCGCCCATGGGAGTTCAAACGGGTCTGGTATCTGGAGCCCTCGCTGAAAGACCCGGACACGGTCTATGCCGGGGTGGAGGATGCAGCCCTGTTCCGCTCGACCGACGGCGGCCAGACCTGGCAGGAGTTCGCCGGGCTGCGCAGCGCCAAGGGCGACCTGTGGCAGCCGGGCGCCGGCGGGTTGTGCCTGCACACCATCCTGCAGGACCCGGGCGATCCCAAGCGCATCTACACGGCCATCTCGGCGGGGGGCGCTTTCCGTACCGACGACGGTGGCACCACCTGGAAACCGATCACCAAAGGGATTGTCTCGCCCTTCGAGCTGCCGGATCCTACTGCTGAGGTGGGGCACTGCGTGCACAACATCGCCATGCACCCCTCGCGGCCGGGTGTGCTGTTCATGCAAAAGCACTGGGATGTGCTGCGCAGCGACGACGCCGGCGACTCCTGGCACGAGGTCAGTGGCAACTTACCCAGCGACTTCGGCTTCCCGATCAAGGTGCACGCCCACGAGCCGGAGACGGTCTATGTGGTGCCGATCAAGAGCGACTCGGAGCATTACCCGCCGGAAGGCAAGCTGCGGGTCTACCGCAGCCGCACGGCCGGCGACGAATGGGAAGCGCTGACCGATGGCCTGCCGCAGAAGGATTGCTACGTCAACGTGCTGCGCAGCGCCATGGCGGTCGATTCACTCGATTCGTGCGGGATCTATTTTGGCACCACCGGTGGGCAGGTGTACGTGTCGCCCGATTCGGGCGATCACTGGCAAACCATCGTCCACGACCTGCCGGCGGTGTATTCGGTGGAGGTACAAACGCTGCAATGATTCGGATTGTATTGCCGCCTCATTTGCGGATTTTAGCGAGTGTTGGCCGAGAAATCAGCTTACCGGTAGAAAATCCAGCGACGCTGGCGGGTGTAGTCGATGCCCTCGAAGCACAATATCCCATGCTTCGCGGGACAATCCGCGATTACGCCACCCGCCAGCGCCGGCCCTTCATCCGCTTTTTCGCCTGCGGGCAGGATTTGTCCCTCGAACCGCTGGAGGTTTTACTGCCGGAGAAGGTCGTCTCGGGCGACGAGCCGCTGCTGGTGGTCGGTGCGATGGCCGGCGGGTAGTTAATCCCCGGCGATCCCTTTGGCCCAGGCGGCGGCGCGTTCAAGTTCGCCTTCTCGCAGAGGGCCTTCTCTATCCAGGACGAAAAAGCCTGCGGGTGTCCCGACCGGTTGGCCGCCTTTACCCTTGAGCGTGTTCGCAATGGGTTTGGCGGCGTAACCGAATATATTCACCATAAAGGTCAGAAACCCGGATTTCACTTCTTCGATATCAATACGGGTATCGAAGGCAGTTACCTGTATTCCTTTCAATGCACCCGAGGGGATACTTTTGATGAAGTTTTTGGTCGCGTCGGTGGGGTTGAACCCGCGGGTGGGCGAGCCAACAACCAGCAGATCAATTCCGGTCAACCCGGAAAGGTCGGCCTGGTTTACTTTGCGGATTTCAGTGCCTTCCCCCAGGGCGCTGGCAATTGCTTTGGCAATCTGTTCGGTGTTGCCAAACACCGAATTGTAAAGAACGAGTGCTTTCATCAACTTTCCCTCCCAATTGCCGAAAGAAGTGTGGCTGCTCGGGCCAGTTCGGAAATTAGGGGGGGGGTTATTGTTTTTCGCGGGCGAAGCCCGCGAAAAACAATAACCCCCCCTCTCTTTTGCGGTTGCTGAGCATTTACAAAAAACTAAAGTAAGCACTTCAATTATAGAAGTTTAAATCAAGGGGGACAAGCCGATCGAAAAAAATTTCGCGCAGCCAATTAAAGTACGGCTTGCAACCCGGCAAAAAATGTTCGCGGGGGCAAAGCCCCCGCGAACATATTAATGCCAGGGCAAAGGTAAAATGCCATCCTGACGGGCTTCCGAAATGGTGATCCAATCGTAGTATTGGTCGCCATTCTGAATGTGCGGGAGCGCGTCGTTGAATTCTTCGCTGCCCCTTGCGATGGCATCGGAGAAGCTGTAGCGGCCGATCATGGTTGTTTCGATCACATAATAGTTGGCGTTGACGTCGTCCGTACGGACGGCCATGTAGGCATGCCCGGGGATGCGGATCAGCGCGGTTTCCAGGTTGAGCGCTTCGGCCGCAGAGGCATATAAAATCGCCAGCTCGACACAATTGCCGCTTTGCTGGTCGAGCACATCGGCCGGCAGGCGGATCCGTTGGATATCTCCGGGGGCGTAGGTCACCAGGGTACTGATGTAAGTCAGGTTGTAGTCTTCATCCTCAGCGTCCCAAATAGCCTGCAGCCGGTCCCAGACCCGGCCGTTTTCGTCGTCGATGTCGCCGCTGTAACCGTCTGTCATAATTCCTGAGGAAATATGATTGGCGGCAGAGCGGATCAGGCCCTCGACGGCCGGATCATTGGGGGTAACCATCGAGGCCAGGAGTTCAAAATCCTCGTGCTGGGAGAATCCTTCGATTGCCCAGGGGAAATCGCGCCGCCCGTAAACCTGCACATCCTGGGTTTCGTCCAGGAGGATTTTTTGATCGCCGTTAGAGAGCATGGTCATTTGCAGGTGGAAGCTGGCCGGTTTAGCCACGTTCAGATTATCGATCTGCCCGGAGATCAGGCGCGGGTTTTGCCGAACTTCAACCTCGTCGCCGGCGTCCACGTCGATCGTATCGACCGCCTGATCGGTGAAGCCGGTAATCTGGCTGGTGACCACAATGCGCACGGCTTCAGCGTTGTTATTGGTGACATCGACGACCACGTAATCGTTCAACACACTGCCATACAGCGGATAGATGACGGTGATCAGGCTATCGGTGTAGGTGTAATCGATGTAGATTTGATCGGTCGATAACGAATTGGAAATCGTCGCTGTGGCGGCCGGCGCAAAGGTTGGGTTGGTTATGCGTGTCTTTTGTTTAATTATCGGCGGAAAAGTTGCCGAGGGAACGGCCTGCAAGGGTTCGCCAGCCGGCGGGACCGGTGTGGAAGGAGCAGGCCCTTTTGGCAAGGTGAATACTACGCAACCCAGCATGGAAAAGAGAATCACAAGAGATGGAAAGACCCGGGTCATGAATTGTCGTGGGGCAATCATTGCGTGGCTCCTTTTGATAGCATCGAATAGCCGACGGCCGATCCACCGATAATCGTGGAGGTTTCGTAACTGTCCGACCCGATGAGTTTGACACCCGAAAATCAAGTGGTTGCAGGGCCTACTTCATCCGAGCTTGATCCATTCCGAAAATTATTTGATTGTCGATAAAGGGGAAATTACAAAAAAATCGTAGCGTTTACCAATACGTTTGTCAATAGCCTCCCCAATATTCTTCACAATTGGATCAGGAAAACATTGACTCACTGAAGCATTGAACTAAATGAACTACGAGAGACACATCGGTCACCGAACGATCGAATCACTGAAACACTGACCCGCCGAACCACCGCCCCACCGAACCACCAAACTACTGAGCCACCGAATCACGGAATCACTGAGCCACTGAACCACCGAATCACCGAAACACCGAATCACCCCCCGACACTATCCTTAAGTACAGTTGACATCTTTCGGCTGCTCGGGTAAACTAGGCATTATGGTGAACTTAGAGAACAACGTCTTTTTTGTCTTCTGCGCCTCCGTGGGTGGTGGTGTGGTATTTACCTTCTCGGAGTGCGCCTGTTGACTTTTTAGAGTGATGTCCATTAAAGATGGCCGCGGGTGTATTCCTCCCGCGGCCGTTTTTTATTTTCATCCATCCAACTCGAGCCGGTCGCGGGGACTACTCACGCGAGCCAAAATAGGAACTTTTTTCATAACTGCTCAGGCAGGTTCAGAATAAAAACACCCAGTTCACCTGCGACGGCTGAGTAGTTACCATTTTTCAAGAGCTAGACGAATTTTACGAGTGGACGGAGAAATAAATCATGCCTGTACTGACTGCCGACAACCTGGGTTTATCTTTTGGCGCTTTCGACCTATTTAAAGGAATCCGGCTGGCCGTTGCCAACGACGCTAAAATTGGGCTGATCGGGCCTAACGGGATTGGGAAAACTTCTTTGCTGTTGATGCTGGCCGGCATCCACCAACCGACGGTGGGTGAAATCCACATGGCCCGCGGCCGGCGCCTAGGCTACCTGCGCCAGGAAGCCGTGGACGCTTTTGCCAGCCGGACCAACACAGTCTATGCCGAGATGTTGACGGTGTTCGAGGGCCTGTCCGCACGCCAGGCCAAACTGCACGAAATGGAAGCGCAAATGGCCGCGCCGGGCCAATCCGAGCAAGACCTGGAAGCCCTTTTGACCGGATACGGCGAATTACAGCAGGCCTTTGAGAGCGCCGGTGGTTACGATTACGAGCTGCGCATCCAGCAGACCCTGGACGGTCTGGGGCTGGGCAAGGATTACTGGCAGATGCCTTTGAATCACCTTAGCGGCGGGCAAAAGACCCGTGCGCTGCTGGCGCGCCTGCTGCTGGAAAAGCCCGACCTGCTCATGCTGGACGAGCCAACCAACCACCTGGATATCGAAGCGGTGGAATGGCTGGAGCGCATTTTACAGAACTGGGAAGGCGCGGTGCTGATCGTCTCGCACGACCGCTATTTCCTGGATAATACCGTCAATACGATCTGGGAGATGCAGCCGAACGGCATCGAAACCTACCCAGGCAATTACAGCGCCTACCTGGTACAGCGCCAGGAACGCTGGAAATACGCCGAACGGGTGTTCTCGGAAGAGAAAGAGCGCCTGCTCAAAGAGGTGGACTTCATCCAGAAGAACTGGGTGCGGGCCAGCACGCATGCCCGCGCGTTGGGGCTGCTGCGCCGGCTCAGCCGTGACCTGGCCATCGTGGAAAACCACGGGGTGATGGCGCTGCGCAGCGGGCGCAAATGGTCGGAATATGACGAGGAGACTCATCGCAAAGCCGACCGGCCCCTGGACGTGATCGACGCGATCCGCAAGGTGAACGCGGTCAGCCTGGCCAACCCACGCCCACCGGCGATCAAACCGCACCTGGCCGAAGTACACAGTTCGGGGACGATTGTTTTACAGGCCCGCAAGGCCGTCGTGGGTTATCCGGGCAACAGCTTGTTCAAGATCGATACGCTGGAACTGCGCCGGGGTGAATGTGCAGCATTGATCGGCCCCAACGGCAGCGGAAAGACGACTTTCCTCAAGACGCTGCTAGGCCAGTTGAAACCGCTCAGCGGCCAGGTCCAGATTGGCGCGGGGTCGAAGCTGCCGGTTGGGTATTTTGCCCAGGCCCATGACGGGCTGGACCCGCAACTGAGTGTGTTGGATGAACTGACCCGGCATAAACCGATGGAAGAGGAGCGGGCCCGCAACCTGCTGGCCCAATACCTGTTCCGCGGCGAGGACGTGTTCAAGCCGGTCAAAGCACTCAGCGGCGGCGAACGCGCCCGCCTGGCGCTGGCCATCCTGGCGACCGAAGGAGCCACCGTCCTGCTGCTGGACGAGCCGACCAACCACCTGGATATTCCTGCCCGCGAGGCCTTGCAGGCCGTTCTGGAAAATTACACGGGCACCATTCTGCTGGTCTCACACGACCGCTACCTGATCGACCGGCTGGCAACCCAGGTATGGGAAATCCGGGGTGGGCGGCTGGAAATCTTCCAGGGCAGCTACCGCCAGTTTGTCCTGCGCAAAGCCAGCGGGACTTCAGCGATCGAAGGTCGCAAAATCTTGCTGGCGCCAAAACCGCTGGCGCACGATAACAGCCGCGAGACTCAACGCCAGGCGCTGGCAATGGGCCAGGTCGAAACGCGCATCCACGAGCAGGAGAAACGCATCCAGCGCCTGTCGCGTGAACTGGAAGAAGCCGGCGTGCGAAATGCGCGCGGCGACCGGCGGGCCTTCGAGCAAATCAACCAGTTGAGCTGGCAGATTGCCCAGGCGCAGGCCCGGCTGGATGAGTTGATGGGTGAATGGGAGAAGCTGGCGGTATAAAAGCCGTCAGCCTTCTCTGGCGATCTCAAGCAGGCGCGGGGCGACCTCACCCTGGTAGAGCCCGCCGTGATAAGTGATCACCGTGCCGATGTCGTAACGGGCCAGCTTTTTCAAGGATTCGCTATAAATCTGCTGATCGTAATTATTCGAAGCCGGTGAGCGGGCCAGTTCTCCATCCACAACCGTCATGGCGTCCCCGGCGACCAGTGTGTGCGCAGCCGGCAGGTACAGGCAGGAATGCCCCTGGGTGTGCCCGGGGGTGTAGATCACCATGATACCGCCGCAATATGGCAATACCTGGCCATCTGTCAGGGTTTGGTTCACCTGGATGGGGTTGTTCTGGTAAAAGCTTTTCATTCCTTGAAATACGGCTTGCACTTCCGGTGGGGACTTTTCCAGGTTGGCTTCCAGTTTGGCCAGTTTTTCTGGTGTTTTGGTGCCGTTGACATAATCTGCCTCGACTTGATGGGTCAGCACTTTGACCTGTCCGGGCAGCTCTTTTTGAATGACCGTCACGTTGCCGACGTGATCGATGTCCTGGTGGGTGAGGTAAATGATGTTAATCCGCTTGAAAGGCAAGCCGGATTGATCGATGGTTTCGCGTAGCTGAGCATACGTGCCGGGAAAGCCGGTATCCACCAGGATCGCGGTGGTATCGTCCCACAGCAAAGTGGGGCGAACCATGCGCTGCTGGCCGCGAACTTCGGACTGGACTTCCAGCATGACAATTCCAGGGAAGATTTGCATGGTCATATTTCCTTATCAGGCCGGTTCGAAAAAGGAACCTTTCACCGAAGTGTCTTCTTTAGGGCGGTTGTTTGAGATGGCTTACCACACCAGACAAGCACCCCAGGGTTATGTTCTTCGCATGAATTTGTTTTATTAAACGTCGCTGCGGCTGACCCAACGCTCCAGGCCGGCGGGGGTCTGGTAGGCGCTCATCTGTTCGAGGAGTTCGCTGGGAGAAGCGCTCGAAACCATCAGGTCCAGGTGCTCGGCATAAATGAAACCCTCGGCGCTGGCGTGCTGGATCATGCCCAGGAGCAGGTCGAAATAACCGCGCAGGTTCAATAACCCCACCGGCTTGTGATGAATCCGGAGCTGGGCCCAGGTAAGGGTTTCGAACAGCTCGTCGAAGGTGCCGTAGCCGCCCGGCAAGGCGATAAAGCCGGAAGCCAGTTCGCTCATACGGGCCTTACGCTTCTGAATATCCGGCAGCACTTCCAATTCGGTCAGCCCCGAGTGGATCAATTGGGGTTGGTTCAGGTTTTTCGGGACGACGCCGATGACCTTGCCGCCGGTCTGCAACACTCCATCTGCCAGGGCGCCCATCATACCGGTTTTGCCGGCGCCGTATACCAGCGCGATCCCGTTTTGAGCCAGGGTCTGTCCCAGCGTGTAGGCGCCTTGCAAATAATCGTCGGCCAGCCCGTCTGCGGATCCGGCATAGACACAAATCGAAGGGAATTTTGTATTTTCGGTTAGATGAATGTTGGGATTCATGTTAATGATTGGTTTTCTTATTTCTCATATAGGATTCCCGCATTCTTTCTAATGAACAGAGCGCTTCAAAGCCCTGAAAGCTGCGGATTTATTAGTTATAGCCTATTCTGGATTAATCTTCCAGGGCGATCATAAAATGGAACCCGGAATTCCAAAAATCAGCCATTAAATGACCCGACTAACCGGCTAAAAGTTAACCTTACAAAATTGAAATGTGACTTTCTTCCTAAAATTACATTTAATACCTTATTCATGCTGCATTAATCTTGAATTAATTTTGTGGATGGGTATAATTTTTCTAATGATATTTTAATCGTCACTGTTCAGCTATCGCAAAAGAGAGGGGTGTTTTATGTTTTTTCGCGTGCTTCGCACGCGAAAAAACATAAAACACCCTTAATTTCCGACCTAGCCTGAGTAGTTACCTTTAATCAACTAAAAGGAGGAAAAATAGTCCATTAAAGCACCAAATCGCTTTTTCTCTTTGAAAAATACCCCAACTCCCAAAAACGTAAATGGAGAAGTCGAAATGACAAAAAGACTCCTGAAGGCCCTGCTGTTAGCCGGTCTTGCAGCAGTCCTTGGACTGGTTCTGGCATCTTGTTCAACCGTTACACCCACGGCCACGCAGACACCTGAACCACAACCGACGGTCGCTGCCTGTCCCACAGCCGCCGCCTGCCCGGCGCCAACCGATATGAGCGACATGATCCCCTTCTATTCGTTGTGGGCCGGTTCCAGTCATGCCGATTCGACGGCAGAGGCGTTCAACCATTGGAATACGGCCGACCCGGCAGTAGTACCGGTAGAATGTGCAAAGTGCCACAGTTCGACCGGCTTTGAGGATTACGTGGGTGCGGATGGGAGCGCGGTTTTTAGTGTAGAAAATGCGGCGCCGATCGGGACGGTTATCGATTGCAAGACCTGCCACAGCCCGGCTACCGAAGCCTTGACCTCCGTCAAGTTCCCGTCGGGGGCCGAATTGACCGGGTTGGGCCGGGAAGCGGTCTGCATGACCTGTCACCAGGGCAGCGCTTCGATGGTTCAGGTGAATGATGCCATTGCCAGTTCCGGGGCAGCCAATGACGACACGGTCGTCCCATCGCTGGGCTTTATCAATATTCATTACTATGCCGCTTCAGTAGCCCGCTATGGCTCACTGGTAGCCGGCGGATACCAGTACGATGGCAAGACCTATGATGTGCGTTTTGACCACGTGACCGGTTACCAGAACTGCCAGGACTGTCATGATCCGCACTCGCTGCAGGTGAAAGTTAATGAATGCAGCAACTGTCACGAGAACCCTGTCACTCACAGGGATGTTAAAACGGTGGATGATTTGAAGAACATCCGTACCAATGCTTCTCTGGTCGATTACGACGGCGATGGCAACGTCACCGAAGGGACCTACTACGAGGTAGCTGGCGTCGAGAGTATTCTCTACCAGCAAATCCAGGCCTATGCCCGGGATGTGGCCGGTTCGCCGATCATATACTCGGAAGACGCTTATCCTTATTTCTTTATCGATACCAATGCCAACGGCCAGGTGGATGATGGTGAGGCCGTTGCCAAAAACAAGTATGTGTCGTTCACCCCACGTTTGTTGAAGGCGGCCTATAACTACCAGACGGTGGTCAAGGACCCGGGCAGTTATGCCCATGGGGCCAAATATGTCATCGAATTGATGTACGATTCGATCGCAGACCTGAATTCGGCGCTGCCTTCGCCGATGGATATCTCGGCGCTGCATCGCGAGAGCGCCGGCCACTTCGATGGCGCTTCCGAGCCCTTCCGCCATTGGGATGCGGATGGGAGCGTGCCTTCCACCTGTGCGAAGTGCCATTCGGCCCAGGGGCTGCCGCAGTACCTCACCGAAGGGGTCAACACCTCTCAGCCGGTATCGGATGGCTTGATGTGCGAAACCTGCCACACCGATCTGAATACCTTTGCGGTTTACCAGGTCGATCTGGTGACCTTCCCGAGCGGCGCCAAGCTGGGCTTCGAAGGCGACAACGCCTCGAACCTGTGCCTGAACTGCCACCAGGGACGCGAATCGACCGTGAGTGTATCCAAGGCAGTCAGCGGGCTCGATCCGGATAAGCCTTCCGATTCGTTAGGGTTCAAGAATGTGCACTACTTCGCCGCCGGGGCAACCCTGTTCGGCACCGAGGCCAAAGGCGTGTATGAATACCCGGGTAAAGAATACCTGGGCCAGTTCATGCACATTCCGGATTATTCGACCTGCGCAGACTGCCATGACGCCCACACGCAACAAGTCAACGAAGGCGCTTGCAAGGCCTGTCACCAGGTTGAAAATATCGCCGATATCCGTTACGAAGATCCCCGCATCGATTACGATGGCGACGGCAATACCCAGGAAGGCCTGAAGGGTGAGGTCGATACCATGACCGCGACCCTGCTGACCACCATCCAGGCGTATGCCAGCCAGGTACTTCAGACGCCAATCGCTTACTCACCGGAGGCATACCCCTACTTCTTCGTCGATGCCAATAATAATGGTGTGGTGGATGCAGGCGAGACCGGCTATACGGCCTGGTCGCCTCGTTTGATGGAGGCCGCCTACAATTACCAATACTCGATGAAGGATCCGGGCGGATTCGCGCATAACGGTAAATATCTGCTGCAAGTCTTGTACGATTCCATTCAGGACCTGGGCAAAGAGGTTCCTGTAGATATGTCCAAGATGGTCCGGCCGGCTACTACCGGCCAATAGTACATGATTGAAAAGAGGCCCTCCACCTGTTGTGGATGGAGGGCCTCTTTCGCAAAGGAGAACCATTCTGGATGGGGTTTAACGATTTAATCGATCTCACCTTTTGATCCCGGTAATCAGCCTGCTGGCAGTTATCCTGGTGATTGGGGTGGTCTTTGTGCTGGGCAAGAACGGCCGGCCGGTGGCCGCCGATGCGGTCAACGCGCCGGCTGCTCAACTGCCCAATAACGCCAAATGCCTGAGCTGCCACTTGCAGCCGGACATCACTATGGCGTTTCCCAACGGGGATGTGATCTCGGTAACCGTAGACCCCAATCACTATGGCAATTCGGCCCATGCGACCCTGGACTGCCAGGTCTGCCACACGAATATCAGCGATTATCCCCATCCGCAAAACAGCGCTCAGAGCCACCGCGAATATACCCTGCAATATACCAGTACCTGCAACCAGTGCCATCCTACCCAGAAAAATGAATTGATGGACAGCGCCCATACGAAGATCATGCAGGCCGGCAACACGAACGCGCCGATCTGCGCCGACTGCCACAACCCCCACACCCAAACGATTATTCAAAAAACGGCTGATGGCAAATTAACCCCGGCCGAACATGCGGCCACGGCCCTGGTCTGCGCCCAATGCCATAATACAATTTATGAAGAATACCTCAACAGTGTGCACGGGCAAGGCGTGATGGTGGATAAAAACCCGGATGTGCCCTCCTGTATCGACTGCCACGGGGTGCATACCATCGCCGGGCCGGAGGGGAACAATACTTTCCGGCTGTCCTCGCCGCAAATTTGCGCAAGCTGCCATACCAACAAAGCCATTATGGATAAGTATGGTATTTCGACGCAAGTCCTGTCCACTTACCTGTCCGATTTCCACGGGACGACTTATGCGCTCTTCGATAAAATCGACCCGGACCAGGCGGTCAACGTACCAGTCTGCTACGACTGCCACGGGGTGCATAACATCGCCAAAGTCGATGACCCCAACAAAGGCCTGGAGATCAAGCAAAATATTTTGGCGGCCTGCCAGCGCTGCCATCCGGATGCCACGACCAATTTTCCGGATGCCTGGTTGAGCCACTACATCCCCAGCCCAACCAAATACCCGGTGGTGTATTACGTCAACCTGTTCTATAAATTCTTCATCCCGGGCGTGCTGGGGGTGATGGGTGTCTTTGTGGTTAGCGATATCTACCGCAAGACGGTGGTGAACCGGCGCAAGAAGCTGGCCCCGCCGGCGCCTGAAGGGCCGCTGCCCGAGTCACCCAAGAATGAGGCAGATACGGGAAATTCGCAGCCAGAGAACGCGCCGCCTGATTCCGCCAGCGGATTGGAAGAGGGGAAGGAGGATTAGCCATGGCACAGTCGAAAAAAGCCTATCCTCGCTTTAATATCCTCCAGCGTATCGAGCACATCGTCCTGATCCTGACCTTCACCACTCTGGCCGTGACCGGGCTAGCGCAGAAGTTTTCGCAGACCTCGGTGGCGATATCGATAATCACCTTCCTGGGCGGGATTCAGATTACCCGCATTATCCACCGCACCGCCGCGGTTATCTTCATGCTGCAATCGATCTACCACCTGATCGAAATTGGCTATAAGCTGTACGTGCAGCGCAAAGAGCCGACCATGCTGCCGGGTTATCAGGACCTGCGCGATTTCATCCAGAACCTGCTCTACAACCTGGGCCTGGCCAAAGAACGGCCTAAGATGGGGCGTTATAACTTCGGTGAGAAGATGGAGTATTGGGCACTGGTCTGGGGATTGGCCATCATGGCCATTACCGGTTTCATGATGTGGAACCCGATCCGTGTGACCGATATTTTGCCGGGACAATTCGTCCCGGCCGCCAAGGCTGCGCATGGGGCTGAGGCCATCCTGGCCGTGCTGGCGATCATCATCTGGCATTTTTACAACGTTCATATCAAGCACTGGAACGCGAGCATGTTCACCGGTAAGATGTCGCGTGACCAGATGGAAGAAGAGCACGAGCTCGAGATGGAAGAAATGGACTCCGGGGGCGAAAAGCCATTGCCGCCGGCGCCTGAAATAAAAAAACGCCAGGCGATCTATTTCCCTATCGCCGGTATCGTGACAGTGCTGCTGGTATTTGGGGTATACCGGTTCGTTTCGCTGGAGCAAACTGCGCTGACCACCATCCCGCCGGTGCAGGGGTTGGTCAGTACACCCTACTCCCGGCAAACCCCCACTCCGTTGGCTACCCATCTGCCGACCACCACACCGGCGCCGACTTTGCCCGGCAGCCCGACCCTGGTACCGATGACCTGGAACACGGGCATCAGCGCAATCTTGCAGGCGCGCTGCGGCACCTGTCACGGCGAGACGGCCATGGGCGAATTGTCGGTGCTGACTTATGCGGATATTATGAAAGGTGGGTTGAATGGGCCGGTCATTGTACCCGGTGATCCGCAGAGCAGCCCCCTGGTTACCATGGTGCAGGGCGGTAACCATCCCGGCAAGCTGCTGGATGCCGAGCTGCAACTGGTCATGTTGTGGATCCGCTCGGGGGCGGGGGAGTAAGACCCCACCCCTCGCCTGATTCGAGTTGATTGTTGGCAGCTAAAGCTGCACCTACGAAAACACAAAGGCCCACCTGCGTGGGTCTCTCTTTTGGCAAGGGTTACACCCATCGCCAGAATCCTGCCCGGCCGGCGCTTAGCCGGGTTGGAATCGACCTGATGGATGTTGGTTTGACGATATCTTCATGTTGAAGAGCGGGCTCGGTCTGGAGACCGGCCCGAACGTCGAATTATCAAATTGCCCTTTCCAAGCGTAGGCTCAGATTGGGCGTTTCGGTAGCGTAGCCCGGCTTTTAAAGCCGGGATTGCGTTTGGCCAATCAGGCATTGCGGTTGACGAACCCAATGCGTTGACCGAACCGGTTGCAGCTCAAGCTACACCTACAAATACACAAAGACCCACCTGCGTGGGTCTCTCTTTTGGCAAGGGTTACACCCCTAGCCAGAATCCTGCCCGGCCAGCGCTTAGCCGGATTGGAATCGACCTGATGGATGTTGGTTTGAGATATGTTCAGGTTGAAGAGCGGGCTCGGTCTGGAGACCGGCCCGAACGTCGAATTATCAAATTGCCCTTTCCAAGCGCCTGGCCGGACCGGTGTTTTGGTAGCGTAGCCCGGCTTTCAAAGCCGGGAATGCGTTTGGCCAATCAGGCATTGCGGTTGATGAACCCAATGCGTTGACCGAACCGGTTGCAGCTCAAGCTGCACCTACAAATACACAAAGACCCACCTGCGTGGGTCTCTCTTTTGGCAAGGGTTACACCCCTAGCCAGAAATCCTGCCCGGCCGGCGCTTAGCCGGGTTGGAATCGACCCGATGGATGTTGGTTTGACGATATACTCGTGTTGAAGAGCGGGCTCGGTCTGGAGACCGGCCCGAACGTCGAAATATCAAATTGCCCTTTCCATGCGCCTGGCCGGATCGGTGTTTTGGTAGCGTAGCCCGGCTTTCAAAGCCGGGAATGCGTTTGGCCAATCAGGCATTGCGGTTGAACCTAATGCGTTGACCTAACCGGTTGCAGCTAAAGCTGCACCTACGAATACACAAAGACCCACCTGCGCGGGTCTCTCTTTTGGCAAGGGTTACACCCCTAGCTAAAATCCTGCTCGGTAAGCGCTTAGCCGGGTCGGAATCGACCTGATGGATGTTGGTTTAATGATACGCTCGTGTTGAAGAGCGGGCTCGGTCTGGAGACCGGCCCGAACGTCGAAATATCAAATTGCCCTTTCCATGCGCCTGGCCGGACCGGTGTTTTGGTAGCGTAGTCCGGCTTTCAAAGCCGGGGATACGCCAGGCAGGCGTTCCCTTGGGTTGAAAGCCCGGGCTTTACTCTAAATAAATTTGAACAGGCAATGGTGCGGCGACCCGCCAGCCGGGTCGATTTTAGCCAGTTGCTGAACCTGGCGGCCGGTCAAGGTATGGAGCAGTTCGCCATCCAGGGCACATAGGATTGGAAATTCGGCCAGGAGGGCCGCGTAGGGGCAATTGGCGAAAAGAACGCAGGGTCCGTCCGGGCGTGCTTCCCAGTGAGCGCGGTATTGGTTGCGGTTGAGCTCCTGTAGGGCCAGGTTCAAGCGGGCGTGTAGGTTGCGTGGAACGCTTGCCGGCGCTGGCAGTCCCGCCAGAATTTGGGCCACCCTCTGGAGAGGTTCGTTTGAGCCGGTTTGCAAATCGACGTCGCTGAAGGTTGTTTTTAGCAGAGCCCGGACCAAATTATTCAAATTATCCGGCCGGGTTTGCGGGTCCAGGCAGTAATATACCGAGGGGCGGCCGGGCTTGTGCGGATTGTGAATCGCCTTATCTGTAACGCGCCGGACCAGGCCGGAGCTTATTAACAAATTGAGGTTGTAGCGCACATCCTGGCGGGTGACCTGCAGCGCTGTGCTCAATTCGGGCACATCCGCAGAGCGGTGAATTTGAAGATATTGGAATAACCGGTCGCGTGTGGTTTCGTCAGGCATCGTTTGTTTGCTATCGGGAAAATTTGGGATTCTAATGGTCATTAAGCAAAAATATTTTAGCTTAATGACACGTTGACAGTCAAGGGGATTAAGGTAAAATTATGAACGTTGGTATGTTTAGAAATTATTTCCCCGATATTGAAAAAATGAAAGGTTAAGGAATGGGAACAGAAGACCTTAACAGTAAGGGTTACTCGATCCCGGCAGAAATGCAGGGCCAGGTGGCCATTACCACGATTGACAAGATCTACAACTGGAGCCGTAAAAACTCCATCTGGCCGATGATGTTTGGTTTGGCCTGTTGCGCGATCGAAATGATCGCGGTGGCAGCCAGCCGCTACGATTTTTCGCGGTTTGGCATGGAGGTCATGCGCCCCAGCCCGCGCCAGAGTGATGTGATGATCGTTTCTGGCACGGTGACCAAGAAAATGATCCCGCAGATCGTGCGCCTGTACAACCAGATGGCCGAGCCGCGCTATGTGATCGCCATGGGCGCCTGTGCCTCGGGTGGTGGACCCTTCAAAGAAGGGTATACGGTCGTCTCTGGGGTGGATAAGTTCGTACCGGTGGACGTTTACATCCCTGGTTGCCCGCCAACTCCCCAGGCTTTGATGAACGGTCTGATGGCCCTGATGAAGAAAATCGAAAAACAATCGCTCAAAGAGGTGTCCTGGTACAAAAAAGGCCCCAGCCAACCCCTGCCGATTCCCATCCTCGGACCGGATTTGATGGACCCGGCCAAATTCGCCCGGATCTATGCGCTTTCCCACCAGGAAGAACCGGCCGATCCG
The DNA here is from genome assembly GCA_963704755.1 of uncultured Chloroflexia bacterium. Taxonomy (GTDB): domain Bacteria; phylum Chloroflexota; class Anaerolineae; order Anaerolineales; family Anaerolineaceae; genus Bellilinea. The sequence goes on along the minus strand of OY969938.1, from coordinate 397,793 downwards.
GCTGAAACAGTCAACGGCGAGGAGGCCTGATCGCAATGAGTGATTTAACGATTGCAACCGAATTAGACCTGGCAGCCATATACCCGGATTGGGTGACTGCCGATACGCGGGCAAACTACTCCGGATACAAGGTCTCGGCCGAACACCTGCCGGATGTGGCCGCAAAATTGCGCGACGAGTACGGTTTCGATATGCTCTCCTCAGTTACCGGGGTGGATTACATGCCGGATGGCGTTCTGGAGGCGGTTTATCATTTCTACCGCACCATCGGCGGGCCGGGGATATCTCTCAAGGTGCAGACGCCGCGTGAAAAACCGGTCATCCCGTCCCTGGTCTCGCTCTATCCCGGCGCCGACTTCCAGGAGCGTGAAGCCTGGGATTTGATCGGAATCAAATTCGAAGGGCATCCTGACCTGCGCCGGATCCTCACCTGGGAAGGGTTTTACGGCCATCCTTTGCAAAAGGATTGGCATGAACCCTATTTCGAGGAAGAGACCAAACCGTTCAAGAGCCGCTGGCCAGATGGGCATGTACGCCGCAGCGAGGACGAAAATCCTTTCAACGGTAATGTCCAATATCCAAAAGATTTCGATCCCGAAAAATGGATCCCCGATGAAGAAACATTGCTTTACGCGGGGATGAAAAAGCTCGACAAGACGGATGACCTGGCGACCGAACAGATCGTGATCAACCTGGGCCCGCAGCATCCCTCGACCCACGGAGTGTTCCGCATGGTTGCGGTGATGGATGGCGAGACAGTAGTCGATCTCAAGCCGGTGATGGGCTATCTGCACCGCAACCACGAAAAAATCGGGGAACGGAACACGTTCTTGCAGAACATGCCTTTCACCGACCGCCTGGATTACATTTGCTCGATGACCAACAATTTTGGCTATGCCGTAACGGTCGAAAAGTTGATGGGCGTCCAGCCGACCGAGCGGGCGGAATATATCCGCGTGATCATGGCCGAACTGACCCGTATCCTCAACCATTTGGTGGCGGTTGGCTTCCTGTTGAATGACCTGGGTGCGTTCTTTACCCCGGTGCTGTACGCGCTCGAAGAACGAGAACTGATTCTGGATATCTTCGAGGCCACGGCCGGTTCGCGCATGATGTGCAACTACTACCGTTTTGGCGGCGTTGCCCGTGATTTCCCGGAAGGTGTGCTCGAAAAAATCAAGCGCATGACCTACGACCGCCTGCCGCGCAAGATCGATGAACTGGACAATTTCTTGACCTCAAACGAGATCATCCGTGAGCGGTCGGAAGGCGTTGGGGTTCTCACGCCTGAGCAGGCTATCGCCAATTCGGCGACCGGCCCGGTACTGCGCGCTTCCGGTGTTCCCTATGATCTCCGCCGCGCGGCTCCTTACAGCATCTACGACCGCTTCGATTTCGACGTGTGCGTCCGCTATCACGGCGATATCTATGATCGTTACCTGGTCCGTATCGATGAAATGCGCCAGAGTCTGCGGATTCTACAGCAAGCCGTCCGCGATATTCCCGAAGGGCCGATTCAGTCGACCAAGCCCCAGTACCAGGTGCGCGTCCCGGCTGGTGAATCCTATGGGCGCACGGAAAGCCCCAAAGGTGAATTGGGCTTTTACGTGATTTCGAATGGGAAACCCAACCCATGGCGGTATCACGTCCGCGCTCCAACCTTCATCAACTTGACCAGCCTGGCGGATATGTGCCGGGGTGAGAAGGTCGCCGATGTGATTGCCATCCTCGGCTCGATCGATATTGTGTTAGGTGAAGTTGACCGCTAAAGGTGCGGAGCAGAGGAGGCAATAATGAATGGATCTGGAATTTTACGGGGTCTATGGACGACTTTTAGACACTTTTCGCTGACTTACATCGAGGATATCCGCCGCGGTAAGAAGCGCTACTATACAAAAGAGGGGATCGAGTTGCGCCAGAATACCGATGTAACCGGTATTTTTTCCATCCAGTACCCGGAAGAGAAAATGCCGGTACCCGAAGAGTTTCGCTATATCCCCTTCTTGCTTTATGAAGAAGACGAAAATGGCGAGAAACACTCCCGCTGTACTTCGTGCGGAATTTGTGCGAAAGTATGCCCGCCGCAATGCATCTGGATCGTACGTACCTCGGATCCTGAAACAGGTAAGCCGATCCCGGAGCCGGCGGAGTTCTATATCGATGTGGATATTTGCATGAATTGCGGTTTCTGTGCCGAATACTGCCCCTTCGATGCGATCAAGATGGACCATGACTACGAAATCGCATCGTATGACCGCATGAGCGAGCATATTTACAACATGGAAAAGCTGTCCAAGCCGGTTTCGTACTATGCAGCGATCCGCCCAACGAATTACGTTGCTGAGGAAAAAGCCAGAGCCGAGAAGGAAGCTATGAAGGCAGCCGCCAAAAAAGCTGCATAATTCGGCATGAAATATCCACTTTGCATCTGACTTGACAGACATGTATAATAATGACACAGAGTTTAATGTTCCCTCCACGCGTTATTCCGCAATTACGTGGGTTACGTGGAGTTGTCTGGCAAAGGCTGGTTGACGAAGCAGGGTCGAGCGATGCTGACCTGGTCAAGCAGGCGGGTTTTACTTTGATGATGGTCCGCCTGGGAGGTTGTCAGGGTTGTAGTATCGATTCGTTCAGGGGTATGCACGGCTGCACAGTTTGCGCAAAACAGACGATCCGCCGTTTTCGAGGGAGCGATGAAGAATTGGTCAAACAATTCGAACAATCCTGTGCCGAGGTTGAAAAATACATCAAGATGCGGAGTAAATAAAGTTATGCTCTTTCAAGAAAGGCATCTACAATGAACAATCAAGCCCCTACAAAAGAGGCGATTATGGCAGCTTTGAGCACCGTTCAGGAGCCCGAGCTTCATAAGGATCTGGTCACTCTCAATATGATCCGTAACCTGGAGATCAACGAGGGCAACGTCAAGTTCGACCTGGTCCTGACAACTCCCGCTTGCCCGCTGAAGGGTGTGCTGGAAAGAAACACAAAACAAGCTGTATTATCGGTAGATGGGGTGAAGACAGTCGAAATCAAGATGGATTCGAGCGTCCCATCGGACGGTCGTTCGCGAGGTGTAATGCAATTGCCGGTCAAGAACGCCGTTGCGGTCGCATCCGGCAAAGGCGGGGTCGGAAAGACCACCGTTTCGGTCAACATTGCGGTTGCACTGGCGAGGACCGGGGCGAAAGTTGGCCTGTTGGACGCCGATATCTACGGGCCGAATGTGCCGACCATGATGGGGGTGGAAAAATTACCCCTTTCGAAAGGCGAACGCATCACCCCGGCCGAAAATTACGGCGTCAAGATCATGTCGATCGGGTTTTTGGTTCCGCCGGGCCGGGCTTTGATCTGGCGTGGCCCGATGCTGCACTCGGCGATTCGCCAATTTTTAGGCGATGTCGATTGGGGTGAGCTAGACTACCTGATCATCGATTTACCGCCAGGAACCGGCGATGCTCAATTGAGCCTGGCCCAATCTCTGCCGTTGAGTGGCGGCGTGATCGTCACCCTGCCTCAGGCCGTGTCGGTTGAAGATGCTACCCGCGGAATCCAGATGTTCGAACAGTTGAACATCCCGATCCTGGGTGTTGTGGAAAATATGAGCTACCTTGAACTTCCCGATGGATCCCAGGTGGATGTATTTGGGCAAGGCGGCGGGAAAAAGATGGCCGAAGCCGGTAATTACCCGTTCCTGGGTGCTATCCCGATGGACCCATCTGTACGGATTGGGGGTGACGAAGGCGCCCCGATCGTAATCTCCCAGCCGGATTCTGCAGCGGGTAAAGCGCTGAATTCGGTTGCGGAACAACTTGCTGCCCGGTTGAGTGTCGAAGCCCTCAAAAATCAGAGCAGTGTAAAGATCGAAATGATCGGGTAATTATGGATAGCGCTCAAGACCCACTGGTGATTGGTTTGCGTTTTTCAAAGGTAGGCAAAGTATACCATTTTGATGCTGCCAATCTATCCCAGGTCCGCCAGGGGGATTCGGTTGTCGTCGAAACATCGCGCGGATGGCAGATCGGCGAGGTCGCACAAGTTGTTCAAAATCCAGGCCAGCCCCCGGAAGGGGGCTGGAAGCTGGTCTCCCGGCTGGCTTCACCGCGGGATTTGCTTTTAAGGCAGGTCTGGCAGTTGCGGGAATATGATGTCGTCGAGACTTGCAAAAAGCGCGCGGCGGAGATCCGGGTTCAAAATATCAAAGTGGTCTCGGCTGAATATAGCTTCGATGGCGCGCGCCTGACCATCCTGTATTCCTCGGAAGGGGAAGAAAAGGTCGATCTCAAGTCTTTGCGCCAGGACATGCAGCGCACTTTTACACCCGCCCAGGTAGATTTACGCCAGATTGGTCCGCGTGATGTGGCCAAGATCATCGGCGGTATGGGTGCCTGTGGTTTGGAAAGCCGCTGCTGTTCGAAGTTCTTGACCGATTTCAGTTCGATATCGATCCGTATGGCCAAAGAGCAAGGTATCTCGCTGACGCCGACAGAAATCACCGGGATGTGCGGCCGGCTGCGCTGTTGCCTGATTTATGAATACGAGAATTATGCCGAAGCCCGAAAGGGCTTGCCGAAACGAGGCAAGCGGTTGGCTACCCCGGCTGGGGAAGGGAAAGTTATCGATGTCCAACCGATTCAGGGAATCGTGAAGGTGGATATCCCGGAAATAGGTGTACGAGAATTCACGCGGGAAGAAATCCGGACTTTCTACCAGCGCCCCGAAGGTGTTCCTGATCCGCGGGCAAATAAATCCGAAACGGAAGAAGACGTTAGCCCGGCAGTAGAAGCGAACGGGCAAGATACACCTGAAACGACCAATGAGACCTCTCCCAACAACGATCCTGACAGCGCCTCAAAAAGCGGCCAACAACAATACAATAATCGTTATGGGAGGAAAAGACGTGGAACCCGTCGAACCTGAAAGTTGGAAAGAGCCGAAAGACATTCTGGTCATCCTGGCCCATCCAGATGATCCGGAATTTTTTTGTGGGGCAACGATCGCTCGCTGGACCCGGAATGGCCACCGGGTCCACTATTGTTTATTCACCCGCGGTGACAAAGGTATCCAGGGGGATCAGCCAGTCGATGCAACCGCATTGATGGCCAGGCGTGAAATCGAGCAGAAAGAAGCTGCGCGTGTTCTGGGGGTGAACGAGGTCCGTTTCCTCGACTACGAGGATGGCTATCTGCAAGCCGGGTTGGAAGAGCGTAAAGCGATTGTGCGGGTCGTCCGCCAGGAAAAGCCGGATATTGTCGTTACCTGCGATCCGCAGAATTATTTTATTCGCGAGAGCCGGTTGAATCACCCCGACCACCGTACGGCCGGGCAAATCGTGATGGACGCCGTGTTCCCGGCCAGCGGCAATCCGATGTTTTTCCCCGAGCTGTTAAACGAGGGCCTGGCACCGCACAGTGTGTCCGAAATCTGGTTCTCGCTGACCAGCCAGGGCAATACCGCCATCGACGTGACCGACACCTGGGACCAGCGCATCGAGGCGCTCAAGAAGCACGCCAGCCAGATCCCGGATATCCCGGCGTTTTTGAAGAACCAGAAAGCCCGCCGGACGGCGGACAGTACTGAAGAAAACCCACGTTACGTGGACAATTTCCGGAGAATAATCTTAGCATGAACAACACCCCAAATTTTTTCGAGCAGGCCAACCTCTTGTTTGAGTATACCCGTGGATTAAGGCGGGATTTTCACCGCCATCCTGAACTGGGATTCGAGGAAGTCCGCACGTCTGGTATCGTGGCCAGGGAATTGAATTCGCTGGGCATCGAAGTCGCCTCAGGCGTGGCTGGGACAGGCGTGGTGGCAATGATCGAAGGCGCACATCCCGGACCGGTGGTCTTGCTGCGTTTTGACATGGATGCCCTACCGATCGTCGAAGAAAACAAAGTCGATTACGCCTCGGAAAAAACCGGAGTGATGCACGCCTGCGGCCATGACGGCCATACGGCTATCGGGCTGACCGTGGCCCGGCTGCTCAATGAATGCCGCGACGACCTGCACGGAACGGTCAAGCTGATCTTTCAGCCGGCCGAAGAAGGGCGTGGCGGGGCGGAGCGCATGCTCGCAGAAGGGATCCTGCACGCGCCGGAGGTGGACACCACCCTGGGGTTGCACGTCTGGAACGAAAAACCGGTCGGCTGGATCGGCGTTTCCACCGGTCCGATCATGGCCGGAGGGGACGTCTTTAATATCAAGATCAGCGGAAAAGGCGGCCATGGCGCCATGCCGGAAACCACCCAGGACCCGGTGCTGGCGGCGGCCCAGGTGGTGACGGCTTTGCAAAGTATCGTTGCGCGTAACGTGGCTCCGCTGGCAACGGCCGTCGTGAGTGTGACCCAGTTCAATACCGGGACGGCCTTCAACGTCATCCCGGGTACCGCCGAACTGGCCGGTACAATTAGAACTTTTGACCCGGCGGTGAGAGAACTGGTGCTGAAACGGTTCAGCGAGATCGTCAAATCTGTGGCCAGCGGGATGGGCTGCAAAGCCGAGGTAAGTGTCGAGCGGCTAACTCCGGCGGTGGTCAATGACAACGAAACGACGGTAACGGTTCAAAATGTGGTCAAAAGTGAGTTTCCTGACCTGGAGTTGGACACCAATTACCGCGTGATGGGTTCGGAAGATATGGCTTACATCATGGAGCAGGTGCACGGCTGCTTCTTCATGGTGGGCAGCGCTAACGCCGAGGCAGGTTTGAACTTTGGACATCACCATCCGCGTTTCAATTTCGACGAGCGGGTGCTGCCCAATGCGGTAGCCGTTATGGCTGCTTCTGCTTATCGACTGCTTCAGCCAGCACTCGAATAGGAGCCATGCCCATTTTCCGGCAGTTGAGTACTTTCGGGCGTGTCCCGCAGCGAGTGGTCTCGCTGGTTCCCTCGATCACGGAAAGCCTGTTCGACCTGGGTCTGGGTGACTGTCTGGTGGGCATCAGCGATCAATGCGTTTTGCCGGAGCAGGCCACCAGAAATTTACCGCGGGTTGGCGGGACAAAAACCGCCAACCCGCACGATGTTCTGGCCACCCGGCCGGACCTGGTTTTGGCCAACCAGGAAGAAAATGAACGGAGCTGCATCGAGAGCCTGGGCGAGAGCTGCGCCGTCTGGCTGGCTTTTCCGCATTCGGTCGCGGAAGCGATGAGCGACCTGTGGGACCTGGTCTACCTTTTTCATCGCGAACCGGCGCTGATGCGCATGCGTTCGCTGCAGAACCTGGTGGACCTGGCGGGTGAGGCTGCTGCGGAGTGGGCAGCCCCTGCGTTGTTTGTGCCGATCTGGTTCGAGCCCGGCCAGGATGGCAGCCCGGCCTGGTGGATGACTTTCAACGACCAGACTTATTGCGGTGATTTGATCCGTTTGTTAGGCGGGAAAAACGTGTTTGCCGGCCGTTCGCGACGCTACCCGCTCGAGTCTGACCTGGAGAACACCGAGGGGGAAGACCCCGGCGAACGCGATACGCGCTACCCGTGCATGCGGACCGGTGAAATTCTGGCGGCCGATCCGGATTTCATCTTTCTGCCGGACGAGCCGTTCGATTTTAACCAAATCGAGATCGAGCGGATCAAGGAATGGCTGGGGGAAACAACCGCGGGGCAGAAAGGCCAAATTTACCGGGTGGATGGCAGCCTGTTGACCTGGCATGGCACCCGCATCGCCCGGGCGTTGGAAACGATCAGCCCGCTGTTCTTCGTATAGCCAATTGATTTCGGTAAACAAATTAAATAAGGGCAAAATTACCCAAATTCGTGATTGACTTTGCTTTAAGCGCGTGCTATACTGCATTCATCTGAATAATCTGATTAATCAAAAGATTTTCGGATGCTTAATAAGTGAATGAAAAAGACCCCATCTGAGGTGTTTAAAGGTACGAACCTGGATAGGGGAGTTCTTACTGGCAGATTAGGTGGTCATAATGCAGGCTTGTTTTAGGATCAGGTGCTATGGCTTTGCGTGAGCGGGTTGCCAATCAGCGGCTTTCGGAATTCATGCGTTACCTGGCTTCGGGAGAGACACGGGAGGGGGATCGAATACCGCCGTTGACCGAGATGAGCCGCGAAATTGGTATCAGTACAGCCAGTTTGCGGGAACAGATGGAAGTGGCCCGCAGCATGGGGCTGGTCGAAGTGCGGCCGCGTACGGGTATCCGCCGGCTGCCATACACCTTCAAGCCGGCTGTCGTACAAAGCCTGATTTATGCTGCCTCGATCGATCCACAGGCTTTCGAAGAGTTTTCTGACCTGCGCAATCACATCGAAATGACCTACTGGCACGTTGCAGTGGACCTGCTGTCGGCTGAAGACCAGCAAGAGCTGGTAGCGCTCATCGCCCATGCCCGCGAAAAACTGGCCGGCGAGCCGGTCCAAATACCTCACAACGAACACCGCCGCCTGCACCTGACCATCTATAAAAAACTCAACAACCCCTTCGTAACGGGTCTCCTGGAGGCTTATTGGGAGGTTTATGAGGCAATTGGTTTAGACGTATATACGGATCTGGATTACCTGGAAACCGTCTGGAACTACCATGCCCGGATGGTGGATGCCATTTGCCAGGGTGATTACGATACCGGTTACGCTGCCCTGGTCGAGCACATGGATCTGATTTACCAACGATCCAAATAACCGGTGTTCAGGATGATTTAGCTCATCTCATATTAGGGAAAAAGGAGTTCCTATGTCCCAATCAGTGCCTGCTTCTGTGCTGGAGAAGGCTAAGGTCAGTGGACGAAACGTGAATGACTTTTGCATTACCTTCAGCACGGTCAACGGTTCGGGTAGTGCGACAGCCAACACGGTTATCCTGCGGTCCTTGTATCGCATGGGAATACCGGTAACCGGGAAGAATATTTTTCCTTCCAACATCCAGGGCATGCCGACCTGGTATTCGATCCGGCTTAGCAAAAAGGGATACCTGGCAAGGGTCGAGCATGATGATATTGTGGTGGCCATGAACCCGGCCACAATCGCCAAAGAATTCGAGTTTATCGTGCCGGGCGGGGTCCTTTTTTACGCGGACGACATCAAGCCGGTGATCCCGCGCGATGACATCATCGCCTATCCCATGCCGGTCCGCAGCCTGGTGAAAAGCGCGGATGTGCCTTCGAACTTGCGCGATTATGTGGCCAACATGGTGTATGTAGGTGTGGTGGCCCAGGTGCTGGGTATCGACCTGGATACGGTTTATCAGGTGCTGGACAGCCATTTCAAAGGCAAGAAGAAGGCCGTCGATTCAAACTGGAACATCATCAGCGCGGCCGCCCAATGGGCTCAGGAAAACCTGGAAAAACGGGATCCCTATTACGTCGAGCATATGCCCGGGCTGGACAACACGATCATGACTGACGGCAATACCGCCTGTGCGCTGGGGGCAATTTACGGCGGCGTCCAATTCGAAGCCTGGTACCCGATCACGCCGGCCTCCAGCCTGGCCGAATCGCTGATCGATTATTTGCCACAATTACGCAAGGATCCCGAGACCGGCAAAGCGACCTACGCCGTCATTCAGGCCGAGGATGAGCTGGCCGCGGTGGGAATGGCCATTGGAGCCGGCTGGGCCGGCTTGCGTTCGATGACTTCGACGTCCGGCCCAGGGCTTTCGCTGATGGCTGAATACCTCGGATTGGCGTATTTCGCCGAAATTCCCCTGGTGCTGTTCGACGTCCAGCGGGTGGGCCCATCGACCGGGCTGCCTACCCGGACGGCCCAAGGCGACCTGACCTTTATCAATTTCATCGGCCATGGTGACACCCAGTTTGTGATCTTGCTGCCGGGGAACATCAACGAATGCTTCGAGTTCTCCTGGAAGGCCTTCGATGTGGCTGAACGCCTGCAAACCCCGGTGGTCGTCTTATCTGACCTGGACATGGGTATGAACACCCACATTGCGCAGCAATTCGAATATCCGGACCAGGAAATCGACCGCGGAAAAATATTGTGGGAAGACGACCTGGATAAGATTTTGGAAAAGACCAAGGGAGAATGGGGCCGTTACATGGACCTGGACGGCGACGGTATTCCTTACCGCACGGTACCCGGCAACCGCAGCCCAAAGGCAGCTTATTTTGCCCGCGGCACCGGTCATGACGAATTGACCCGTTACACCGAAGACCCGGTGGTGTTCGAGCGGACTTTGAAACGGATCAAGAAGAAGCTGGAACAAAATAAAAATATGCTGCCCGGCGCGATCGTGCAAACGATGAAAGGGTCGAAGATTGGTATCGTGGCTTTCGGTTCCACCGATCCGGCCATCCAGGAAGCGCGCGATTTGCTGGCCGAGGCGGGTGTACCGACCGACTATATGCGCATCCGTTCGCTGCCTTTCACCGATGACGTATGCGATTTTCTGTCTAATTACCGCCGTACCTACGTGATCGAATTGAACCGTGACGGCCAGATGAAACAACTGCTGACCATGCATTACTCCGAGTGCGGTTCGCGGCTGCGCCAGGTCTCGCATATCGATGGCATGCCGATCTCGGCCGAATGGATCAAACGGACACTTTTGGAGATGGAAGAAGAGGAAAAATAATGGTTGCTCAAGCTGCTGCTCCTAAAACCCAGGTGAATATGGCCGGGCTGACGCGGAGTGACTACCGCGGTGTGACGTCTACGTTGTGCGCCGGCTGCGGACACAACTCCATTTCCAGCCAGATCGTGGCGGCCATGTACGAACTAGATGTCGTTCCCGAGGACGTAATCAAGTTTTCAGGGATCGGTTGTTCCAGCAAAAGCCCCACTTATTTCCTCAACCGGTCTTTCGGGTTCAACGGGCTGCACGGGCGGATGCCCTCCCTGGCCTTGGGGACGCTTTTTGCCGATACCAGTCTGAAAGGCATCGGCATCAGCGGCGATGGCGATACCGCCAGCATCGGGATGGGCCAGTTTAAACACCTGGTGCGGCGTAACCTGCCGATGGTCTATATCGTCGAGAATAATGGGGTCTATGGGCTGACCAAAGGCCAGTTTTCAGCCACGGCCGAGCGCGGGTTGCAGCTCAAGAAGCACGGCACCAACCCCTACCTGCCGGTAGATATCTGCATGGAAGCCCTGACGGCCAACGCGACTTTTGTGGCGCGAACTTTCGCCGGTGACCCCAAGCAGGTGAAAGAAATCCTCAAGGCGGCCTACAGCCATCGCGGTATCGCGGTCATAGATATCATCAGCCCGTGCGTCACCTTCCACAATAAGGAAGACTCATTCCATTCTTATGCCTGGGGCAAGGAACACGAAACACCGCTGCACGATATCTCCTTTATCCCGGCCCGCGATGAGATCATGGTCGAGGACTATGAAGAGGGTGGTACGCGCGAGGTCACACTGCACGATGGCGCGACGATCATCCTGAAAAAACTGGACCGGGATTATGACCCGACCAACATCTTCGAAGCGCTGCGGGTGTTGGAAGAGGCCGAACGAAACAACTGGATGATCACCGGCATCCTATACGTGGATCCGAACCAGCCGACCGTCGTCGATGCGGCCAACTTGATTGATACCCCGCTGAACCGTTACCCGACGAAAAACCTGCGTCCGAGCGCGGATTTGCTGCAAAAGCTGAACCAGGGTTTTGCGGAGTAATTTCTATGGGACGATTTTGCGCTGCGGGCGCCACCCGCAGCGCAAAATCGTCCTTTTTTATTCGCCTTTTTCGACCGGCCGGTCCGGGTCGCGAATCCATTCGCTCCACGAGCCGGGGTAGATGCGCATCCCGGTAAAGCCGGATATTCGCATAGCCAGGTATTGAAAACAGGTTGTAACGCCGGAGCCGCAATACAAGATCGTGTTTTCTGGTGTTACGTCGCCTAATAGCTCGCTGAAGCGGGCGTGCAATTCTGCTGGGGGAAGGAAGTACCCGTTTGCGTCCAGGTTGAGGTGGTAGTCGCGGTTTAGACTGCCGGGGATATGCCCGTTGATCGGGTCGAGTGGGCTATCGTCGCCGCGGAAGCGCTCTTTGGAGCGGGCGTCAACGATGCGGATATCCGCCTGGTGCAGCATGCCAATCAAATCGGCTGCGCTGACGACTTCACGATAATCAGGCTGGCCGGTAAATATTGCAGGAGAATTGGTCTCAATGCCGCTGGAGATCGGGTAGCCCTTGGCCTGCCAGGTGCCAAGCCCGCCTTCCAGCACGGCCACGCGGGTGTGGCCGAACTTTTGCAGCAGCCACCACAGCCGGGCGGCAAATGCGCCGTCCACGGTATCGTAAACCACCACCTGTTTGGACGCATCGATGCCAAAACGAGAGGCCGTCTGGCGGAAAAACTCATCGGCCGGCAGCGGGTGGCGCCCGCTGGTGGCCGTGATCGGCCCGGCCAGGTCCCGGTTGAGGTCGGCAAAGACCGCCCCCGGAATGTGCCCGGCCTGATAATCTTCAAACCCCCACTCTGGTTCTAATAATTCGAAGCGGCAATCAATGATGACCCAATCCGAGTCATCCAGGTGCAGCTTTAGTGTCTCAGGATCGATGATCGTGTCATAAGTCTTCATATTTTTCTCACGGCTCGATTTCCAGGTGATATACACGATGGCGTTTGTGCCAGGTCACGCCCAGACGGTCCATATCGGCTTTGCTTTTAATATTGCGCTCGTCCACCTGCACAATTTCCCCGTATTCGGCGCCGTAATCGCGCAAGGTGCGCTCCAGCGCAACGTACAGGAAAATGTTGGCCCCGCGGCCCTGGTACTGGGGCAGCAGCCCCAGGCCATTCAGGTCGATGCGGTGGGTGGTGCGAATTTCATGGAGCAAATACAGCCAACCGGTTGGCCAAATTTTACCATCGATCTTGCGGATCGATTTCGATATGTTGGGGTAAGCCAGCAAGAATCCGGCGATCTGGCCCTCTTTCAGGATAATTTTGATCAGACGTGGGTTGGCAATCTGGAAGATGTTGTCGGCGGCCAATTTGAATTCGGCTGCGGTCATAGGCATATAGGTGGGGTTGCCGGCAAATGCCTGGTCGAGCACTGTGTTGATTTGCTCGATCCAGGGCCGCAGTTCATATTTGCGCTTAAAAGCAGCGATCTCGAAACCATTTTCCTGGCGGATTTTTTCGGCGGCTGCGACCAATTTCTCCGGTAAATGGTAAGACGGAGTAACGAATCCGGAAAGCAGGTCAGTCTCTTTTGCAAAACCGGCGCCGGTGAGCAGTTCGTCATAATAGGGCGGGTTGTATGGAATCCCAACTGCCGGCACCTGGTCGAAACCATCGACCAAGGTTCCATAACCGCTCGAGCGCAGGAATCCACGCGGGCCGGCCAGCCGGTTCAGGCCATGTTCCCGGCACCAGGAACGGGCTGTATCTACGAAGGCTGCCGTGATTTCGGGGTCCTGTTCGAATTCCAGCAGGTGAAAAAAGGCGGTATTCTGGTTATGCACCTGGCAGTACGGCCGGTGATGCAGAAGGGCAAACCTCCCTACAGCCTGGTTATTCTTCTCGACCAGGAAAAAATCTGCCAGCGAGTGTTGGTAAAAAGGGTGTCGCCGCCGGTCAAAGATTAACTTCTCTTCCGAACGGAAGGGTGGCGCCCACAAGAGATAATCCCGGTAAAGCCGGTGAGGGAACGCGTTGAAGGACTGCACCGATCGTCTGTCGTGCGGATCGATACAGCGGACCTGGATGGCCCCGCCCATTTAAACCCACTCGCCAACGGTATGCAGATAGGCGAAGTTCGGCAGGCGGCTGGCGCCGATGGGGAAGCCGGTAATGACCACCACCTGGTCACCCGGATGGACCGGAGTGGAGGAGAGCAAGGCAGCTTCGACCGAAGCGATCATCGTCTCCAGGGTGGAAGCAAAGGGTACCAGGAACGGCACTACTCCCCACATTATGCCCAGGCGGCGGTAAATCGTTACTTCGGGAGTAAAAGCAAATATCGGCACATCCGGGCGGACTTTGGACATCAATAAGGCGGTGTTGCCGGTCTGGGTGAAAACAGCAATCGCACGCACCTGCCGGTCGTGAGCCAGTTCGCAGGCCGCCTGGGACAGTGCCAGGGCGTCATCCTGAGTGGCATCTTCGGGCCGGGCATTGGCGTGGCCATAGGTCTTGATATTGGCCTCCGCCTCGCAGGCGATCTTGTCCATCATGCTCACCGCTTCGAGGGGGTAAGAGCCGCTGGCCGTCTCGCCGGATAGCATGACCGCATCGCTCCCGTCAAAAATTGCATTGGCCACATCCGAGGCTTCCGCGCGGGTGGGGCGCGGGTTATGGATCATCGAATCCAGCATTTGGGTGGCGGTGATCACGATTTTGGCATGGCGGTTGGCCATTTCGATAATCTGTTTTTGGATAATCGGCACCACCGCGGGCGAGGTCTCGACACCCAGGTCACCCCGGGCCACCATAACTCCATCGGAAGCATGGATAATTTCGTGCAGGTTGTCGATCGCCTCGGGCCGCTCTAGCTTGGCAATAATCGGCAGGTCGGCTTTGGAAGGATCGATCTTGCGGATAGCCGCTCGAACCAGTTCGACGTCAGCCGCGGTTTCGACAAAGCTGATCGCCAGCATGTCGATCCCGGCTTGCAGGCCAAATTCCAGATCGGCGCGGTCTTTTTCGGTAAAGCTGGGGATGCCCAAGGAGGCCCCGGGTAAATTGACCCCTTTGTTGGATAGCAGGGTCCCACCCAGGACGACTTTGGCTTCGACCGAATCACCCACCACATCGCTGACTTCAAATTCCAGGTTACCATCATCGAGCAGGATGCGGTTACCGGGTTTAACCCCGCGAGCCAGATTAGGCACGTCCAAAGGGATAAAGGTATCATCTTTGAACTCAGGATTGTCGAGCGTTTCCTGGCTAATGGGGGTCAGCACCACTTTTTGACCGGCTTTGAGCGGAATGCCTTCCGGGGGAAGTTTCCCGACTCGAAGTTTAGGCCCTTGCAGATCCTGCAGGATGGTTACCGGTTTACTGATCTCGGTCGATAATTTGCGGATCAGTTTGATCCGTTCGGCGTGATCCGCGTGGGTACCATGCGAAAAATTCAACCTGGCCACGTCTACGCCGGCAAGGATCAACTTCCGTAAAGTGTCCTCATCCTGGCAGGCCGGCCCTATTGTGGCGACGATCTTGGTATTTCGTAAATTCATATGCCCCTCGAAACGAGCAGGGTTTGCGCAATATGCGCATTGCCCGGATCTGTGACCGGGCTCACTTCATCGTCAGGACGTCGTAAATTGCAGGCATGGCCCAATCGATGGTTTCTTTTTGAATAATCAGTGGCGGAGCAAAGCGGATCACATTTTCGTGTGTCTCTTTAGCCAGAATACCGTGCGTTTGCAGGCTTTCACAAAATCGGCGTGCCCCGCCGGCTTCCGGTTTCATTTCGACCCCGATCAACAGCCCTTTACCGCGGACTTCTTTGATGTTGTGGGTGGGTATTTCATTCAGCATCTCCATGAAATAATCACCGGTGCGGGCCGCGTTCTCCACCAGCTTTTCGTCGACGATTACTTTCAGCGCTTCGCGGGCAATGGCACAGGCCAGCGGATTGCCGCCAAAGGTGGAGCCATGTTCGCCCGGGCGGAACAGGCCGAGGAGGTCCTCGTCGGCCAGGACGGCCGAAACGGGATAAAAGCCGCCCGAAAGGGCTTTACCGATGACCACCATATCCGGCCGGACGTTTTCATGCTCCACGGCAAACATCTTGCCGGTCCGGCCCAGGCCGGTCTGGATTTCATCCGCGATGAACAGGACGTTGTTCTTTTTGCAAATCTCGGCGACCTGGCGAAGGTAGCCGGCCGGCGGTACGATCACCCCGCCTTCGCCCTGGATCGGCTCGAGCATAACAGCCGCGGTGTTAGGGGTGATGGCTTGCTCTATGGCAGCTACATCACCGAAAGGAACCAGGGGAAATCCGGGGGTGTAGGGTCCGAAGTCCTCGCGATAGAGCGGCTCGCTGGAAAAGGTGATAATCGAAATCGTGCGCCCGTGGAAATTTCCGCGGGCGACGATGATTTCAGCCTGGTCGTGCGGCACACCCTTGACCTGGTAGGCCCATTTACGGGCCAGCTTCAAGGCGGTTTCGATGGCTTCGGCGCCGCTGTTCATGGGCAGCGAGGCGCCGTAGCCACTCAACTCCGATAATTCTTTGTAAAACAAGGGAAGCTGATCGTTGCGAAAAGCGCGCGAAGTCAGCGTGATTTTCGCCGCCTGTTCTTGCATGGCCGCCAAAATTCGTGGATGGACGTGACCCTGGTTCAGGGCCGAATAAGCACTCAGGCAATCCAGATAACGATTTCCCTCAACGTCATAGACCCACACCCCTTCACCCCGCGTCAGAACGACATCCAGGGGATGGTAATTGTGAGCGCCGTATCGATCTTCGATCTCAATATATTCCTGAGTTCAGCATAAAGCTCCTGTCTTGTTTCTGGTTAACTATTCGGATGATTGGGTAAGCTCAACAGCCGCTCGACACGTTCCGGGTATATCAGTTCGCCATCATTTCAGCCAGGATGGCTTTTTGGGCGTGCATGCGGTTGTGAGCCTGGGGGAACAGGCGTGAATGCGGGCCATCGGCCACTTCGTCGGTGATTTCGTTCCCGCGATGGGCCGGCAGGCAGTGCAGGATAATCACATCTTTGCGAGCTTCCGAAACCAAAGCCTGGTTGACCTGGTAAGGCGGGAAGACCGCTTCGCGTTTCTTGGTCTCTTCTTCCTGGCCCATGCTCGTCCAGGTGTCGGTGTAAATCACGTGGGCGCCTTTGACGGCCTGGTGCGGATCGCGTAGGAAGTTCATCTTGCTGCCACTGGCGGCGGCGAATTCTTTGGCGATGTCGATGGCAGCCGGGGTGATGTCATACCCTTCGGGCGAGGCCAGGGTGAAGTTAATGCCCAGCTTGGTGCACAGGTGCATCATCGAAACGGCCACGTTGTTGCCGTCGCCAACGAAAGCGACGTTCAGTCCCTTGAGCGGGCCAAACTCTTCCTGGACGGTGAGGACATCGGCCATGGCCTGGCAGGGGTGGTTGTAATCGCTTAAACCGTTGATTACCGGCACGCTGGACCATTTGGCCAGTTGCAGCACGTGATCATGGGCAAAGACCCGCGCCATAATGCCATCGACGTAACCGGCCAAAACACGCGCTACGTCGGCGATCGATTCGCGCTGGCCAAGCCCGATTTCGTTCGGTGACAGGTACAGCGCATCTCCGCCCAGGTGACGCATGGCCATATCAAAGGAAACACGCGTCCGCAGGCTGGGTTTTTGGAAGATCATTCCAAGGACTTTGCCTTTTAACAAGGGCTCGTTGCCGCCGACTTGCCAATCTTTTTTCAGGCGTATGGCCAAATCGAGCATTCCTTGAAGTTCCGCTGGGGAATAATCAGAAACTGCAAGAAAATCTTTTTTCATAATGACTCCTGATAAAGTAGTTTTGGGTGAATTATATATTGCGATTAATTACCCGGCCGAAGGGTAAAGAAATCCGAATTTGAGGTGTTTGCGGGGGTGAAGCCCCTGCAAACACCTCAAATTCGGGACCCCCTATACATGCGCCGGAGTAGTCATATTCGCGATTTGATTGGTCTGTGAAGTATAACATATGGGCCGAACAAGCGGTAAAGTACGCCTGTGGAGCGATCCAACCAACCCAATTTCCTCATTTAGCTCATTGTTTGCGGTGATTTTAGGGGGATTCAGCCGCAAAAACACCCCTTAATCACCTGCCTGTGCGACAGGACAATACGCCCATATTCGGTATAATAAACCTGTAAAGTGACCGAATATCCCGATGAACCTTGAGGATTTCCAATGAGGCTATTTACTTCACCGAAAACATTTGCAAAATATGCCTGGTTTACACTCGGGTACAATATTTTTGTGGTTTTACTGGGGGCTTACGTTCGCGCAACGGGTTCGGGTGCGGGTTGCGGGGGACATTGGCCGCTGTGCAATGGTATGGTGATTCCGCAGAACCCGGCCGTGGCGACCGTTATCGAGTTTACCCACCGGATGAGCAGTGGTTTGTCGGCCATTCTGATGGTTTTGCTGGTCATCGCGGCCTGGCGCGTATTTCCCAGGGGCAGTGCGATTCGCTGGGGCGCTGCGCTGTCATTCGTCTTCATCTTGACCGAGGCCATTTTTGGGGCCGGGCTGGTGCTGTTCGGCCTGGTCGAAAACAACGATTCAGTCGCCCGCGCAGTTGTGATCGTGCTGCACCTGTGCAACACGTTTCTGCTGCTGGGCTTCCTGGCCCTGACGGCGCGCTGGGCCAGCCTGGGGTTGCCGCCTGAACCAAAAGTCAGCCGGCCATTCGGGGTTTTATTGCTGGCCGGCATTCTGTTGATGATCGTTTTAGGCGCTTCCGGGACGATCACGGCGCTGGGGGACACGTTGTTCCCTTCCACCAGCCTGGCAGCCGGTGTGCAGCAAGATTTCTCCCCCACGGCTAATTTTTTGCTGCGGCTGAGAGTCTTTCACCCGATCATCGCGGTCAGCGTGGGGTCATATTTATTTGTCCTGGCGCAACTGATCAAACGCAAATCCGATTCACCAAAACTTCACCAGGGAACAAACTGGCTGGCAGGCTTGATCGTTTTACAAATTCTATTCGGGATGACCAACCTGGTTTTGCTGGCGCCGGTCTGGATGCAGTTGGTGCACCTGCTGGTCACCGATATGATTTGGGTCGCCCTGGTCCTGCTGGCCGAGTTATGGATTGGCGGGCGGGTTCTTCTTGAAGTACGGGCGGATCATACCATCCAGGATGGAGTAAACCAGCCCGCGGCCTAAATGCCCGACGCCAAAATAGAGCAGTTGGTTGGAAAAGCCGGGGTTGATCACGTATTTTCCTTTGGCCACGCCCGATAATATGTACTGGGCCACAAAATCAGCCGATACTTCGGCGTCCTTACCGGCCAGAATCTTGGTGGGTTCGGGTTTGTAAGGTTTTTCGAAGGCCAGTTGCGGCGTATCCGTATCGGAGGGGTACACCAGCGAAACTTTGATCCCGCGCGGCTTCAACTCCATGCGCAGGGCGTCGGAGAGCCCGGTCACCGCATATTTGGCGGCCCCGTATGCGGAGTAGCCATAAATATTTAAATAGCCCACCACCGATGAAATGTTGACGATATTGCCGCGGCCGCGGGCGAGCATGCCCGGCAATATGGCCTGAATGCTGTACAGGGTGCCGAAATAGTCGACTTCCATCATGTCACGGAAAACGTCCGTGCCCTGCTTTTCAAATTCTCCCGGCATGGTGATGCCGGCGCAATTGAAGAGGAGATCGATGTCTTTGAATTCGCTGGTAATGGTCGCTAACGCGGTGTTGATCAACTCTTGAATGGAAACATCTGCCGGAACGGCCAGCACCGTTTCACCGTTACGCGCGGCAGCGAGCAGCTCCTTGCGGGCGTTTTCCAAGACCTCTTCATGCCTGGCCAGGATCGCCACCGAACAGCCGTTGGCCACCAATAATTTTGCGACTGCCAGCCCAATTCCGCTCGACCCACCGGTGATGATGGCTTTCTTCCCCTGGAAAAAAGTGTTTATGGATGCCATGGATCGCCTTAATTGTTACAGCAACTACATGATCCCCCTGAGCAATTGCCGCAATCGCAGCTATTACCCGAAGGAGTTGAGAAGCTATCCCCTTTTGCGTAAAAAACGGATAGGGCGCGATGCGTATTCAGGCTTTCGCAATGATTACAATGGGCCGGTTTATCGGCATCCGCGAAAGACCGCAGCATGTCGAACTTCTGGCCGCAGTCTTTGCAAACATACTCGTATAAGGGCATTATTGCGCCTCCACAGTGGGACTTTGAGGAATAATTTGGGAAGAAGAAGATTTATATTCTGAAATAATGCTCGCACATTTTATCTTTTCTGGTTCGGCAGGTCAATAGAGGATTCAAGGGATGGGGAGCCTTCTCCAGAAAGGGCAGGTCTATTACCGCGGATGACGCCCTGGTAGCGCAGGTAATACACGGCAATTCCAAAAGCAATGGACACGTTGAGCGAGCGTTTGTAACCGCTCATCGGGATCCAGATGGTTTGCTCGCATAACCGGCCGATTTCCGGGTCGATCCCGGTGACCTCGTTGCCCACGACCAGGACGAGCGGTTGGCCGTCTGTGGGTGGCGAATATTCGAACAGCGAACTGGCGTCCGGAGTGACCTCCAGCGCCAGCAGGTGCTTACCGCTTTGTTGGATCGCTTTGACCGCGTTAAGCCCATTGGGATAATACGTCCAGGGAACCGATAGCTCGGCGCCCAGGGCGGTTTTGGACACCTTGGGGTTATCGGGGAGAGGTGTGATGCCGCACAGGGTGATTTGGCTTATCCCGGCCCCATCGGCGGTGCGGAACATGGCACCGACGTTGAAGGTGGAGCGGATATTATCCAGAAAAACCTCTACCTTTTGGCCTGGGTCTGCCAAAACAGGAGGTGTGAAAGATTTGATCTCTTGCGCCTGCGGTACCCGCTGGGTAAGCGCTTTGCAGCGCGGGCAAAGCGGATTTGCGTAAAGCGGCCGGATGGCTGGAAATCGCAGGCTGCATTCCGGGTTGGTGCATTGATACACAACAGGTTGAGTAGAAGAGTTTTCTTTCACACCAATGGCGAATTTATCAACAAGTTTTTAGGACCAATCCGCTGCGGATGTAGCGAGCGCCAAAACGGTCCAGGTTTAACGCTGCCAGTACCTCTTCCGGCCGGCCGGTCGCCGAATCACGAGCCGACAGGCGCATGATCAGGGCGGTGCCTTCCGGCGAAGGTTCCAGTTCCAGATTTTCGACCAGAGGACGCAAGTCGTATTTCTTGCCGCGCCGTTCCCGTAGAATAGAATTGCTCGCGCACAACCGGTCGATCTGGTCGCGCAGCCAGGCTTCATCCACCGGGTCGAACAAAACCACGCGGTAATCGGCGGACTGCACGCAGGTGGCCAGGGCCGGGCTGCTCAATTCGACCGGCTCAATTCGAATGATTTCTATCCCAGGCTGGTTTGTCGTGGCGAAGGAGCTGCCCAAATTCTCGAAAGAATAGCCTTCCTCGTCCACCCAAATATCCACGATCTCCTGGTCGCTGAGGAATCCCAGGGGTAATGGGCAGGCCAATTGGATCCGTGCCTGGGGATGGAATCCATTGCTGTACGCCACCGGAATCCCAGCCCGGCGTAAATAGCGTTCCCATACTTTTTGCATGTCCAGGTTGCCGGTATAGCGCAACGCTTCGGTTCGGGAAAAAGTGATTCGAAAACGGTTCATAACCCTTACGCTCCCACTTTTTCCGGCTCAGTCCGTTTGTGGCGCACCGACACATCCGGGCATTTCCAGTGCTCGCCGGGATGTTCGCGGCGCATTTGCGCGTAAGCCGGCAAAATACCGCAGGCGAAGCAGCCTTTGCGGCAGTCCTCTTGCAAAGCGCCTACTTTGCTGGCGCGATATTCGCCCAGGATGTAGGATTTGCGCACCCCGGCGAAGATGTGATCCCAGGGGAAAACTTCGGCTTCGGCTCGGGTGCGGTAGGTGTAGAAGTTAGGGTTCAAGCCGGTTTCTTCGAACGCGTCCATCCAGGCCTGGTATTTCATCTGGTCCTGCCAGGCATCGAACTTGGCGCCGTTGCGCCAGGCCAGGTAGATCACCTCGGACAGGCGCCGGTCGCCGCGGGACAGCCAGGCTTCCAACAGGGATTCTTCCGGGTTATTCCAGGTCAATTTCAGGCCAGGGGCACGCATTTCGCTGCGCAGCAAGTTTTGTTTAGCCAAAATCGAATCCATGTCGTCGCAGGGTACCCATTGAAATGGCGTGTGGGGTTTGGGCACGAAGGTGCTGACCCCGGCGTGCAGATTGGCTCGTTTACCGATAACCTTGCGGCCTTCAGCCAAAACGGTTTTGCACAGGTCGACAATGGCCTGTACGTCTTCCAGGGTTTCCAGCGGGTGACCGATCATGAAATAGAGCTTGATGGTGGTCCAGCCGCGGGAATAGATCTCGCGGGCCGTGTTCAACAGGGCTTCGGTGGAGATGGGCTTATTGATGATATTGCGCATCCGTTCGGTGGCCGCTTCGGGAGCCAGGGTAAAGCCACCCTGGCGCGAACCTTTCAGTTTCTCCATCAAATCGACAGAAAAGCTCTCGATTCGCAGGGATGGCAGCGATACGACCAGGCGGTTGTTACTGGTATTCTGCTTGACCTGCTCGACCAGCTCAAGGATATTCGTGTAGTCAGAGGATGACAGGGAGAGCAGAGCAACTTCTTCGAAACCGGTATTCTGAATGGCGGCGCGGATCGAATTGATGATCTCCTCGACCGGCCTTTCGCGCACCGGGCGGGTGACCATGCCGGCGTGGCAGAAACGGCAGCCGCGAGTGCAGCCGCGCATAATTTCAACCGCGATGCGGTTATGCACCACGTCGATCGACGGGACCAGGAAACGGGTTGGCGGAGGCGGCAGGTGGGCTACCAAACGCTTCATCACGATTTTGGGCACGGCTTCCGATTCAATCGGCACGGTCTCGGCGACGGTCCCGTCCTCATTGTAATGAGCCTCGTACAGGCTGGGCACGTAGACGCCCATAATTCCGGCCAGGTGTTTGAGCAGCTCGGGGCGGTCTGCACCGGACTCCTTCCATAATTGGTAGGTGTTGACGATATCATGAATGATCTCTTCGCCTTCGCCGATAGCAAAGGCATCGATGAAGGCGGACATGGGTTCCGGATTGTAAGTGGCATGGCCGCCGGCGATCACCAGCGGATCGGTCCGGCTGCGATTCTGGCTGAAGATCGGGATATTGGCCAGGTCGAGGGCATTGAGCAGGTTGGTGTACAGGGTCTCGTAAGGCAGGGTGAAGGCCAGGATATCGAACTCGCGAATGGGATGTTTGCTTTCAAGCGAGTACAGCGGGATCCCATGGCTGCGCATAGCTTCTTCCATATCCAGCCAGGGCAAGTAGGTCCTTTCGGCCAGGACGTCCTCGCGGTTATTCAGCGTGTCGTATAAGATGGCCAGGCCCAGGTTGGGCAGGCCGATATCGTAAATATCCGGGAAGGATAGGGCCACCCGTGTGGCTGTCTTGTCCCAGTCTTTGATGACCTGGTTAAATTCGCCTCCGACGTAGCGGCCGGGTTTTTGCACGGTCGGCAAGATGCGCTCTAACAGGGTTTCATTTACCGGTTGACTATTCATAAATCATGCTCCAGGGAATTTACCACTAAAGAAGTGCCACAAAAGGCACAAAGCCAGTCTCTGGCCAAATTTTTGTCAGTCGATTGGGCCAAACCAATTTTACCTTAAATTATCCAATTATTTTGGCGAAGATCGGATTATGGCCTGGCTAGAACAATCCGCGGACGACACCGCCATCGACATTGAGCATCACTCCGGTGATATAGCTGGCAGCCGGGGAGACCAGGAAAACAGCCGCGTTGGCAAATTCATTGGGCTGCGCCATGCGTCCCAGGGCGATCTCGGCGGCTTGAGCGGCCGTTTCAACCTCTACCGATGTGCCTTTACTGGCCGCGCGACTGGCCATCAAACTGGTAACGCGCTCGGTTTCAGTCCAGCCCGGCAGGATCGAGTTGAAGCGAATGCCCTCGCCGCCCAATTCCAGGGCCAGGCTTTTGGTCAGGCCTACCGTGGCGGCGCGAATACTGTTCGATAGCACCAGGTTGGGGATAGGCTGTTTTACAGAAAATGATGTCACCGTCAGGACTGCGGGTGTTTTGGACTTCTTTAAATAGGGCAAGGCGGCCCGAATCAAACGTACAGTGCTGAGGAAGTTCAATTCGACGGCCTGGTGCCAGGCGGCATCATCGAACTGGTCGAAGGGACCGGCAGGTGGCCCGCCGGCGTTTGCGATCAGAATATCCAATCCGCCCCATTGCTGGACGGTTTGAGTGATGAGCTGATCGGGTACACTCGGGTCGGTCACATCGCCAGGGAGGGCAATGGCGTCTCCGCCGGCCAAGGTGAGGTTTGCCAGGGCTTTCTCGATCCGTTCGACGTTGCGGGCGTTGATGGCTACCCGGGCGCCTTCGCGGGCGAGCAGCTCGGCAACGGCCAGCCCCAGTCCCTTGCTGGCCCCGGTCACCAGGGCGATTTTTCCTTTTAATCCCAGATCCATGGTTGCTCCATTGGTTATTGAATCTTCAGGTTTGTTGGAACAGGGTAAATCCCACCAGGATTAAACTTTGCTTTAAAAAGTTTCGATACGGTGGTCAAGGATTTCCAGATCCGGCCAATGCGCACCGGTAAAATCTACTACGGTCTGCAGGGCTTTCTGTGCATAGGCAGCGTTGTTCGCGGCTAAGGCACAGCCGATCAGGGTTTCCTGCCAATGATCGTTCAGCCCGATCTCGGCCACCGAGATATTGAATTCACGGTGCAGGCGGGCGATCAACGGCTTGATCAGGCTGCGCTTTTCTTTGAGCGAAGTGCAGCCGGGTAAATGCAAATGCAGGTAAAGATAGCCTACGATCATGATCACACGGAGACAGGTCTCATTTTACCGCTGTTCGCCGATCTGCGTAAAGCAGGGCGATCGCATCATGCCAATTTAGCCTCAACAGAAGGATAATTTTGAGTGATATTGGGGGGCGTAGCCCCCCAATATCACTCAAAAACCCATTCTTTGGGGAATTGCCCTCGAAAAGCAGGCAGGCTGCAATCGCCCTGATGCGTAAAGCAGCAAACCTTGCGAAAAGAGAATGGCTTGGTTACAATGCTTCCATTCTTGCTCCGTGGAAGGTATTTCATGGTTGATGTGGAAACAGCTTATCAGGATGCGTTGGATTATTTGTTTAAATTTGTGGATTACAGTCTAACACGAAACTTAAAATTTTCGGAAGAAGCTTTCAACCTCGAACGGATGCGTACGTTAGCTGAGTTCTTCGGCTCACCCCAATTCGAGTTCCCGGTGGTCCACATTGCCGGCACCAAAGGCAAAGGCTCAACCGGGGCGATGATTGCCGCGGCCCTGCAATTTTCCGGCTATAAAGTCGGCTTTTATTCTTCCCCTCACCTGGAAGATTTCAACGAGCGGATCCAGATTAACCGCCAGCCCATCTCGCATGCCCGGCTGGTCGAGCTGGTGGAACGAATCAAGCCGGCAGCGGAAGCCAATCCGCACGTTTCTACCTTCGACCTGGTTACAGCAGCCTGTTTCCTGTACTTTGCTGACGAGAAGGTGGATATCGCCGTGATCGAAGTTGGGTTGGGCGGGCGGCTGGATTCGACCAACGTCGTATCGCCGTTGGTCTCGGTGATCACGTCTCTTTCAATGGACCACATGAAAGTCCTGGGGGATACCCTGGAAAAGATCAGCTTCGAAAAAGCGGGGATTATTAAACCCGGCCGGCCGGTGGTGGCTTCTCCGCAGAAGCCGGCCGCCCTGGATGTGATCAAAAAAATTGCCGCCGAACGGGGTTCTCCGTTGACCATTTCCTCAGAAAAATATCCTTCGGAGCCGCTGCAGCACTCGCTGGATAAGCAGAATTTTAGAATGCAAACCGCTGAAGGTGTTTGGGAGGAATTTTCTATCCCGCTTTTGGGCCGTCATCAGATCGAAAATGCGGTGACCGCGTATGCTGCCTTGCAGGTCATTAAATCCGAGGGATTTAACCTTACGGAAGAGGCGATCATGAGCGGATTTGCCCAGGTCGAATGGCCGGGGCGCTTCGAGGTTATTTCTCGCCAGCCACTCATTATTTTGGATTCGGCCCATAACCGTGATTCGGCGATAAAATTAGCCCAGGCGATTCGCGAATATCTGCAAGGAAGGAAAATCGTCTATGTCTTTGGGGCATCAGAGGATAAGGACGTGACCGGCATGTTTGCCGAACTCCTTCCAGGCGCAGAAGCGTTGATCGTCACCCAATCTATTCATCCACGTTCCTATCCGGCAGATAAACTGGCCGAATTGGCGCAAGAGTACAATTGCCGGAAAGAAGTTGTCGTTCCTCTGGAGGCGGCCCTGGCGCGGGCTTTGCAAATGATCGATGGAGAAAGCGCCATTGTAGTTACGGGAAGTATTTTTGTCGCCGCCGGCGGCCGGATTTTCTTCCCGGACCTTATCCGTAATTTTCAGCGGCGTCTTGCTTGAGAAATTCTTTGCAGCAATAGTTGGGGACTAAATGATCAACTTGGCAAAAGGCTTTCGTCTTACCCGCGAAAGCCTGCAAGCTCGACCCGCTTGCTCAGTTTGTGGTAAAACTATACTTCAGGATAATTGATGACGAAAGATAACTGGTTCCCAAAAGAGAATGACGCAGAAGACTACAGTTCTTCCTTGCACCAACGAACCGAGGAGCTCTACCAGGTACCCGGTGCGGAACCGGACGAGAATGGGCTGATCGAGCTGGCCGGTTTGGTTATGCGAGATATCGTGATTTTACCCAGGATGGTCTCGCCAATTTTTGTTATTCCCGGATCCAATCTTTTAGCCATCCAGGAAGCCCAATTCAATTACGAGACGATGGTCGCCCTGGTATTGAAAGACCCGGAAATAGAAGAGCCCAGTGCGGCTGACTTTTTACCGGTAGGGGTCGAAATCGCCGTTGGGCGTCTGCTGACGATCCCGGACGGGAATAATTCGGCGCTCATCCAGGGCCGGAAGCGGCTGGAGATTGTAGATTACACCCAGACCGATCCATTCTTCCGGGTCACGGCCCGGATCATCGAAGAGCCTGAAGAAACCGGGCGCAAAACGGAAGCCCTGATGCGCACCACGCGCGACCTGTTCGAGCGTTGTGTCCAGTTAGACCGCAGCCTGCCCGAGGAAGCGCATCTCTTTTCGTTGAACATCCACGAGCCGGGCTGGCTGGCCGATATGGTGGCCACGGCAATTTCGCTACCGTTGCAAGAGCGCCAGGCTTTGCTGCTGCTGATCGATCCGATCGAGCGGCTGAAACGGGTCAACTGGCTTTTGGCCCAGGAACTGGACGTTTTACAACTCGAAGATGAGATTCAAAACCGGGTGCAGAGCGAAGTCGACCGCAGCCAGCGTGAATTCTACCTGCGCGAGCAAATGAAAGCCATCCAGACCGAATTGGGCGAAGGGGATATTTTTACCCGCGAAATCACTGAGGTCCACGACAAGATTACCTCGATGGAGCTGCCTGAAGAAGTCAAGACTCAGGCGCTCAAAGAGGTGGAGCGGCTCTCACAGATGCCGGCCATGGCTCCGGAAGTGGGAATAATCCGCACGTACCTGGATTGGATCCTGGAACTGCCCTGGACGAACGAGACGGAAGATAACCTGGATGTTGTCCATGCTGCTACGGTATTGGACCAGTACCATTACGGTCTGGGAAAAGCCAAAGACCGCATCCTGGAATACATCGCTGTGCGCAGCCTGAAACCCAAGAAAATGCGCCAGCCGATCCTGTGTTTTGTGGGCGCACCGGGGACCGGCAAGACTTCGCTGGGCCGGTCGATCTCCGAAGCGCTGGGGCGCAAGTTCGTTCGCGTCTCCTTGGGGGGTGTGCGAGATGAAGCTGAAATCCGCGGACACCGGCGGACCTATATTGGCGCTTTACCTGGACGGGTGCTGCAAACCATGCGCCGGGCCGGGACGGTCAATCCGCTGTTCATGTTGGATGAAATCGACAAATTAGGCGCCGATTTCCGGGGTGACCCATCGGCAGCCTTGCTGGAAGTCCTCGACCCTGAGCAGAACTACGCGTTTTCGGACCATTACCTGGAGCTGGCATACGACCTCTCGAGGGTAATGTTCATTACCACGGCCAACAACCTGGCCACGATCCCGCTGGCGTTGTTGGACCGCATGGAAACGATCGAATTCCCCGGCTATATCGAAGAGGAAAAGGTCGAAATTGCCAATCGTTTCCTGATCCCCCGCCAGTTGGAAGAAAGCGGCCTGGAAGAGAAGGAAATCGAATTCCAGGAGCCAACGTTACGCAAAATTATCCGCGAATATACCTACGAGGCCGGTGTACGTAACCTGGAACGCGAGATCGGGCGGATGAGCCGGAAAATGGCGCGCTTGAAATCCGAAAAGAAGCGCTTTTCGACCCATTTGACCCCGGCCGCGGTGGAAAAATTCCTGGGCCCGCCGCAGTTCTTTACAACTGAAGCCGAAGGCCAGGATGAAATCGGTGTTGCGACGGCCATCGCCTGGACAGAAAACGGCGGCGAAATCATGCCGGTCGAAGTGCTGATCATGGAAGGCAAAGGCAATCTGCAAATCACCGGCCAGATTGGCGATGTGATGCAGGAATCGGCCCAGGCGGCGCTCTCGTATATGAAATCGCGCTCCAGGGACCTGGATATCGACCCAGAAATATACGAACGGTTGGATATTCACATTCACATTCCGGAAGGCGCCATTCCCAAGGATGGCCCCAGCGCGGGGATCACCATGGCCACCGCGTTGATCTCGGCCATAACCGAAAGAGGCATTTCTAAGGACGTGGGTATGACCGGTGAGATCACCCTGCGCGGTAAGATCCTGCCGATCGGCGGCGTACGCGAGAAGGTTCTAGCCGCCCACCGGGCCGGCTTGAAGACGGTGCTTTTGCCGGAACGCAACATGAAAGACCTGGTGGACGTGCCGAAGAAGGTCCTGCAAGACTTGAAAATTGTCCCGGTTGTCCACATGGACCAGGTGTTGGAACTGGCATTGAGCCCGGCCGAGGAGAAACCCAAGGCTTCCCGGTGCAGCCTGGCCAAATCAAAGGCAGAAAAAGCCAGGGAAGCC
This sequence comes from uncultured Chloroflexia bacterium, assembly GCA_963704755.1. Taxonomy (GTDB): domain Bacteria; phylum Chloroflexota; class Anaerolineae; order Anaerolineales; family Anaerolineaceae; genus Bellilinea. The sequence continues at coordinate 369,120 of OY969938.1, read as the reverse complement.
GAAAAAGAATCGTAATTTGAGGTTCTTTGCGGTTTGGCTAAGTAGTAAATAATAAAAAAGAGGCTATCCAACGGATAGCCTCTTTTTTTGTGCCAAAGGGATTGTATCGGGCGGTTTCGCCGCCCGATACAATCCCTCGCCTCTTATTCCTTGGGCCCCTGGCGCGGATCCATCGCCGAGGCAGGCTGCACTTTTTCAATTTGGACCGTCCGGACTCCATTGCGGACCTGGACGAGCAGCTTTTCCAACTCGGTCTCCAAACCGGAAAGGGTGGCCAGAATGTAGTCGTCCGCGTCGTGCTTGGAGTTATCTGTCTCCAGGCGGGCCTGTTGAATGATTTGCTCGGCGCGTGCCTGGGCTGCCTGGATGATCGCATCCCGTTCGATCACCTGGTCGGCTTTTTCGCGGGCGATTTGCAATGTACGATTGGCTTCTTCCTGGGCCTGGGCTAAAATCCGGTCGCGTTGAGTTAGGATTTGCTGGGCTTTTTTGATCTCTTCAGGAATGGAAACCCGCATCTGGTCGATGAGATCGAGAAAACGATCCTCGTCTACCAGAACAGAATGGGTAAACCATACGGGTTTGCTTTCATTGAATAATTCTTCCAGCCGGTCAACCAGATGCAGGATGTCCATCTTCCCTCCACACGAATTCGATCAATCCCTTCGATGCAATTATCAGGCCAATTCTTAAAGTTAAAAAATAGCTCAATCTCTCAATGATGTAAACGGGACGACCGACTGGCCATCCCCTAACTCCTTAAACCGTTGTATAAGGGCGTCTGCCACGAAAGGAGGAACCATACTGCTGACATCTCCCCCAAGCGAAGCGATTTCACGCACCGTAGTCGAGGACAGGAAAGTATGCTGCTCGCTGGTGATCAAGGCGACGATCTCGATATCCGGCTCCAGCCGGTGGTTGGCCAGGGCCATGCGGAATTCATGCTCGAAATCAGAGAAAACGCGCAATCCACGAACGATTACCTGGACACCGATCTGACGGCAAAACTCGACCGTCAACCCACTATACCCCATAACCGAGAATTTTGGCTCGGCAATGAAGGTTTTTCGCACCAGGTCCAGCCGTTCATCGGGTGAAAAAAGCAAATTTTTGAGAGGCCGGTCGTAGACGGCGATAATGACCTCGTCAAACAAGCGACTCGCCCGCCGGGCGATGTCGATGTGCCCGTAGTGGATGGGGTCGAACGTACCTGGAAATACAGCTTTTATCATGATGCCTCGATTTTTACCAGTTCAACTGATATCGCCACCGCCGCCCCAGAATACGTCCAACTGTTTTTTCAAGGATGCGTTTTCGGGTAAGGCCAGGTCCGGATCGTTGCCAAACAGTTTCAAGGCGAGGTTACGTGCTTTTTCGATTAAATGCAAGTTGCTGAGATTGGCCAGGCGTAGCTCCGAGAAGCCGGCCTGCCGCGTGCCCAGGAATTCACCAGGGCCACGCTGATCCAGGTCGCGTTCAGCCAGGACGAAGCCATCGTTGGTCTCTTCCATGGCTTTCAAGCGCTCGTTCTCGGCCGCATCATCTTTGTCGGGGATAAGGATACAAAACGATTTGTCTGCACCGCGACCGACCCGCCCACGCAATTGGTGAAGCTGGGCCAGGCCAAAACGGTTGGCGCCTTCGATGAGCATAACCGTAGCGTTAGGAATATCCACGCCGACTTCGATGACCGAGGTGGAAACGAGAATGGGGAATTTACCATCCCGGAAGGCGCTCATGACCGCGTCCTTTTCATCCGACTTCATCCGCCCGTGGAGCAAGCCGATTTCCATACCCGGGAAAACTTCTTGCTGTAAACGGTCGCGCTGCTGCACGGCTGCCAGGACCTCTTGGCTCTCTTCCTGGTCCACCAGGGGGTAGACGATAAAGGCCTGATGCCCTTCGCTGACCTGCCCGTGGACGAAAGTATATGCGCGTTCGCGTTCGGTGGGGGTGAAAATGTAGGTCTCCACCGGCTGGCGTCCGGCCGGCATCTCATCCATCACCGACAGGTCCAGGTCGCCGTAAATAGTCAACGCCAGCGAACGCGGGATGGGCGTGGCGGTCATGACCAGCAGGTGCGGGTTATCGCCTTTCGAACGCAAAATCGCACGTTGGTTGACCCCAAAGCGATGCTGCTCGTCTATGATGGTAAATTGCAGGTCCTTGAACTCGATTGGGTCTTCTAAAAGCGCGTGGGTGCCAATGACCAGCTTGATCGAGCCGTCTTTGAGACGTTCCCGAATGGTTTGCTTCTCGGCTTCAGGCGTATCCCCGATCAGCAGGCCGATTTCTTCCGGGTGGATCACCAAACCGTCGCCGTCTTCCTCGGCCGAAGCCAAAGCGACCAGGTTGCGGTAGTGCTGTTCGGCCAGGATGCTGGTGGGCGCCATCAGCGCGGACTGCACACCATGGCGGGCAATCATTTCCACGCCCAGGGCGGCTACAATGGTCTTTCCGGAACCGACGTCTCCCTGGAGCAGGCGGTTCATCGGCCGGCCCGATTCCAGGTCGGTACGGATTTCGGTGATGGCCCGCTTTTGGGCGTTGGTTAGCTGGTAGGGCAGGCGTTCGATGCGAGTTTCGAGCCAATCTTCCGGTGTCGCGTAAACCCGGGCAGTATTGGCCTGCCAGGCCATTTTCTGGCGCAAGACTCCCAATTGGATCAGGAAGATTTCGTCAAAAGCCAGCCTTTCGCGGGCGACTCGCAAGGCATTTTCATCATCGGGGAAATGGATCTGCTGGATAGCATCTTGCAGGCGGACCAGCTCTCCCTCGGCGCGTACTTCCTCGGGTAAAAAGTCGTTGATCCGCGAAGCCCAATAGCTGACCGTCTGCTGCATGGCACGGCGTAACATGCGCTGGGTCACATTTGCCGTGAGGGGATAGACCGGGACGATGCGAGTGGTATTCAGGTGCTCGCGATCGATGGGTTCCCATTCAGGGCTATTCATGCACAGGCGACCGAGATAGATATCTACTTTGCCAGAGATGGCAATTTGGTCACCGGTCTGGATGGCTTTCTCCAGCCAGGGCTGATTGAACCAGGTTACGCGCAGTGATCCGGTGCCATCCGAAAGGACGATTTCGAAAATTTGCATCTTGCCATTTCGGACCTGGCGATTGAACACGTTTTTGACCGTACCGATGACACTGAGGACTTCGCCATATTCCAAACGGTTAATCAGGCTTGAGATGAGAATAATCATCGTACCTGCGGGGAAAATAGAAGAGCAGGTCGCCCAGGGTATTGATTTCCAACTGTTTGAAATATTGGGCGTTTTTGACCCCAATACCCGGCAAAACCGTCAGGCTGGCATTCAGACCGACCGGCTGTTCGTCTTTCCGCAGGCCAGGCCGGCTGCGCTCCACAGTTGAACGGGTGCGAGGCGAGCGTGCAGGTCCATCCGGCCGGGGGACAGGCTGCCTGTTCTGTGCGGGGACAGCGTCTTCATTATTCGCATTTTCCAACTTATCGATTAGTTGCAAAATCTTATCAACGAAAACGGCGCGTGATTCTGGCTCTTCGGATGGGTAAACGGTCAGGATCAAACAAACCTGGTCGATCACTTCCCGGGGCAGTTTGTTTGACTCGGCTTCACTTTTCCATGAGGTGACGATCTTATCCAGGCCACCTACGACAGCGCGGTTGTCATAACCGCGGTCTTTTTCCAGAATCAAGAATTTTTGTAGTTTTTCAACAGGAGAAGGCATAGAAATATTTTACCCTATAACCGTTCGTTAGCGGCAACGAAGCAGCCAGCGATCTCAAGATTGTGCGTGTAGTAAAGCGATTATACCTTCTCAGCGGCGACCAGGCCAATGGCACGCGGTCCTAACACGATCGAAAGCGGCAAATTGAGGTTATGCTCGGTGTACGCCGTATCCGGGTAGATTTCCTGGAACAACTGGCGTACGGTCCGCGTCTCCTGGATCAGCGGCGGGTTGCTTTGTATGAGCGCGATGTGATAGAGATCATCGAATTCTCCCAGGAATTCGGTAAAGACTTCGATGGTATTGCGATAGCTGCGCACTTTTTCCAGCGGCGTCAGCCGTTCTTCTTCCATGCTATAAATCGTAATAAAGTTGAGCAACTCTCCAGCAATTGCCTGGGCGTGCTCGACAATGCCGGCGTGGTAAAGATAGCTCAAACCCGGCGTGCAGAGGATCGTGTAGATATGCGGGATTTGCCGGCGAACAAAGTGTTCGATTTCACTAAATGTCGCCCCCGAAGCAAGCGCTTCAGCGGCCTGTTCGACCAGTAACCCCAGGCCGACTGAAGTGGTCTGGGAATTGATGACCACAATCTCGCGGAATGCAGCCAGGTTCCCTACTGCGGCACTGGCGATCTCGTATGCGTGACTTAAATGGTCGGATTGGACCAGGACCAGGATGCTGTCGAATTCTTTACCCAGGGAGCGTAGAAGCTGGCTGAGGGCTTCTTGGGGTGGGGTAATCAATCTGGGAGAATAACCGTCCCCGGCTGAATTGGGTAAATCGCTGGTTTTAAGGTCTCCGCCTGCAAGGTAAATCATCCCGTTTAACTGGATATCGTAGGAGAGCACACGAATGTACTCCTGGCCAGGAAAGGAATAATTTGGGAATTGCGCCGAGCTATCCGTTAGCAGGCAGGTTTTTGACATGGCGGATCATTCGATTGAAACGATAAGCTGGTAGTGAGGCTGTCCACCTTCGTGTAATTCAATTTCGTGAGAAGGGTATTGCTGCCGGATCAGATCGACCACATGATTGACTTCTGACTTGGAGATATTCTGGCCGTAGAAGAGTGTAATCCGTTCGCGTTCACTGGTGCTGGCCCGTTCGAGCAGTTTTATGCAGGCCTGGCCTAAATCATCCGATGAGACCACCAGGTCTCCGTTCAGCAAGGCGATCACTTCACCTTGAGCCACCTTGACTCCGTTGATCTCAGCCGAACGAGTCGCTGTGGTAATTTCTCCGGTTTCAACCTCGGTCAGGGCTTCGCTCATTTCGGCCGCGATACGGTCCAGGTCGCCGTCCGGGTCATGGCGCAGCATGGCGTTCAAACCCTGCGGGATGGTCTTGGAGGAGATGACCTTGACTTTCTTTACCGTCAGGTCCGCGGCGTTTTTTGCGGCCATAATAATGTTCTTGTTGTTGGGCAGGATGATGATCCGGTCAGTGGGAAAGTTTTCGAAAGAATTCAGAATCTCTTCGGTGCTGGGGTTCATCGTCTGGCCGCCTTCGATAATGCCGGCCACGCCTAACGAGGCAAAAATCCGCGAGAGACCCAGGCCGGGTGAGACGGTCACCACTGCGATTTGCCCGGGCTCTACCGGGGTCAGAGGGATATTGGTGGCAGACTCGTTCTTCTGTGATTCCATCTGAGCGATCAGGTTTTCCATGGCGACCTTGGTAATGGTACCCAGGGTCATGGTGTAATCGATCGGCAGATATCTATTTTCGGTGGGGACATGGATGTGCATACGGTACATGCCATCCCCTTCACCCACCTGGATCGAAGTACCCATCTCGGTCAGGTCAGCATAGAATTTTTCCAGGTCCAACGGCTGACTTGGCTTGAAATCGACGACAACTTCGTAATCCTGACCGGGTTCGATTTCTTCCATTGTGTTATCCAGGTTCATCGATCCGAGGGGCTGGATGATTGTGGCGGAGGTCTCCAGGGACTGGCCCTTGAGGAACCGCAGCATCCCTTCCAGGATGATAAACAGGCCCTCACCACCAGAATCAACAACGCCGGCCTGTTTGAGGATGGGTAAGAGCTCGGGAGTGTGCTTAACCCATTCTTCCGCGTCGGCGACGATCTGTTCCAGCCAGTCCAGTGAAAGAGGCTGGTTAGCCAGTGATTTACCGGAAGTGGCGACAGCTTTGGCTACGGTGAGAATTGTCCCTTCTACCGGCCGTACGACGCCCTTGTAGGCTGTATTTCGGGCCTCGACCAGGGCTTTAATGATTGTTTCGCCGTCAGCTTTCTCCAGGTTATCCAGGGCCCGCGCAAAGCCACGCCAGATCTGTGAGAGGATAACTCCGGAGTTCCCCCGCGCACCCATTAAGGCACCCTGGGCAACCGCGTGAGCAATTTTGCCGACGTTGTTTTCACCCTGGTGCGCAATTTCATTATAGGCTGCCTGCATGGTTAACAACATATTCGTACCGGTGTCCCCATCCGGCACCGGAAATACATTCAGCGAATTCACGAGTTGTTGGTTTGTTTTTAGCCAGGTCATCCCGGCTTCGACCAGTACCTTTAACCCTTGACCATCTAAATAACCGGTATTCGCCAGTTCGCGGCCATCCACCATGGATGGAAAATTAACATCACTGCTCATAATACTCCCAGGAAAATGAGATGGTATCGCTCAATCCAGATCGCTGATCCGCAATCCGCGAACGTGTACGTTTACATTTTTTACCGGTAATCCGATGGTTTTCTCGACCTGATAGCGTACGCTATCGGCAACGCTGGCGGCCACCATTTTTATGCGGGTACCGTACTCTACGATGATATACAAGTCAATAGAAACACCGTCATCCGAAAACTCGCAATCAACCCCCCGGGTGGGATCCTTGACCAGGGCTTGGGTCAATCCTTCAGCCAGGTTCTTTACCGTAAGACCGACCACTCCGTAAGAGCCGGTAGCAGCCTGGTGGGCAATCGACGCGATTGCTCGATGGGAGATGAAGATATTGCCTGAAGCATTGGTCTCTTTCATCTAAGTATCCTTTTATGATCCAAAGCAGTCCTTGTTGTAAAAAGATTTTGTTTGTGGTAAAATCCAATCTTGCGTCTAGCAATTATACTCGGCAAAGAGCGATCTTGCAGGAAAGGAATCATTGACATGGCAAAATGTGAGAATTGCGGGAAAACCACAGCTTTTGGTCATAACCGCAGCTTTTCCCTCCGTGCAACCAACCGGACTTTCAAGCCAAATCTCCAAAAAGTAACGGTAATGGAGAATGGTAAAAAAGTTCGCAAGGTTCTGTGCGCCAAGTGTATTCGTACATTGGTAAAGACCAAATAATCGGGTAACTTTTTCTTTCCTAAATTGCGGCGAAAGCCGCATTTTTATTTAAATCACTGCCTGGCGTAAGGCCTGGATGCCAGCAGCGATCCCTTGGGGATACTTGAAGATGGCTGTGGCCGAGACGAAACAACGAGCCCCCGCCTGATATAGGGAGCCGATATTGGTGTGATCGACCCCGCCATCGACTTCGATGAAGGCTTGGGGGTTCTTTTCGTCGAGCAGGCGGCGTACGGATGCTACTCGTTGAACGGTTTCCGGGAGGAATTTCTGGCCGGAGAAGCCTGGATTAACCGACATTACCAGTACGTAATCGATGCTGGTACATATGGCATCCAGCGCGCTAACCGCTGTGCCGGGGTTGATGACAATGCCCGGGTGGGCACCCATATCCCGGATACCCTGTACCGTGCGGTGGATACTGGAATTTCCTTCCAGGTGAATAGATACCGTGTTGGCACCGGCCTGAATGAAAGCCTCGATATGGTTTTCAGGCTTTTCGATCATCAGGTGAACGTCCAGGGGCAGGTTGGTGATGCGGCGGCAGGTCGCGACCACAAATGGCCCCATCGTGATGTTCGGGACGAAATGGCCATCCATCACATCGATATGAATCCAATCGATACCGGCCTGTTCTGCCTGGTGAATTTGATCGGCAAGGTTGGAAAAATCGGCTGAAAGTATTGATGAGGAAAGCGTTAACGAATCCATGATGTTATGCAATCGGTGGGTTAAAAGTGAACCAGATCCACAGCCAGAAAGGGATTAGCCCGCCTACGGCCAGGATTGCCACGAGCGCCAGGCCGATGAGGCTCCAATCGATGTCGAGGGAAGTATCCTCGTCGCTGTCTTCCGCGCTGGGCTGGGTGGATACGGCTGGGCCGGGTTGGATGGGGATGGATGTGCCAGATCCGGCAGGGTTAGCGGGAACGCCGGCCGGCGGGACGGGGTAGCTATACGCGGGTGACCCTTGCGTGGCTTCGCTGTTCAAAAAGTTGGATAGCACCCGGCCTAACTGATCGGCCGTGCGATAGCGAGCGGCCGGCTCTTTGGATAGGACTTTGAGGATAATCTGTTCCAACGCGGGCGGAATATCCGGGTTCAGTTTGCTTGGCGGGACAGGGTTGACCTCACGGTGCAGGCGTGCCAGTTCAGACGGGTCATTGTGGTTGAAAGGCAAACGGCCGGTGGTGAGCTCGTACAGCACCACACCCAGTGAGTAAACATCCGAAGCCGGCGAAGGCGCCAGGCCGGCGGCCTGCTCGGGCGAAAAGTAAAGCGGTGAGCCCCAGACTACGTCGTGTTTCTCGTCCGGTTCGATGCTGGCCATGGCGCGGGCAATACCGAAGTCGGTCACCTTGACGCGCTGGTCGGGCGACACCAGCATGTTGTGCGGTTTTACGTCGCAATGGATCAAGCCAGCGCGGTGCGCATAGCCAATTCCGGCCGAGGCTTGAATGATGATATTAACCGCTTCCGAGATGGGCAGGCTGCCTCTCTCACGGATTATGGTTTTAAGATCGGTGCCCGGTACATATTCCATGACCAGGTACAGATGTTCTTCGTCATAACCGAAGTCGTGGACCGTGACGATATTGGGATGCGACAGGTTGGCTGCTGCGCGGGCTTCCAGGCGAAAGCGTTCGCGGAAGCTCTCGTTGGTGGAAAAATCCTGGCGCAATATTTTGATCGCGACCGGCCGTTCGAGCATCAAATCCTGGGCCCGGTATACCATGGCCATGCCCCCCGTACCAATGGTTTGGAGAAGCTTGTACCGGTTTCCAAGAATTTGAGGGATTTCTTTCGGCTCTTCCATAGCGGCTGTGTTGGAAAGATTATAACATGGCTCGTCAGGAATGCTCGGAGTGGGAGCGAGCGATGTAACCGGGTTTCTGTCTGCCATTCCAATCACGATATAATATACCTACCGTCCGTCCTGAATAAAGGGCAAACCAGCCAGTCCGGTTGGGAAAGAAAAACTCGCTAAAGGAATCATTGAAGCCATTGCAGAATTACCTGCGCAAAAATCCCCTGTCAATTCTAATCGTCGCATTCCCTCTGGCCGTTTTAGCTAAACTGCTGGGATGGGGAATGGCCTGGGTGTTTATTTTTTCTGCCGTGGGTGTGATTCCCCTGGCCGGATTCATCGGTGAAGCGACCGAAGCGTTAGCGGTTACCACCGGTCCGCGCATTGGCGGTCTGCTGAACGCTACCCTGGGAAACGCTGCCGAACTGATCATCACCCTGGTGGCAGTCAAGGCGGGCCTGCTGGAGCTGGTCAAAGCCTCGATTACCGGGTCGATTGTGGGCAATTTGCTGCTGGTCACCGGAATGGCCATGCTGACCGGTGGATTGAAAAATGGCATTCAAAAATTCGACCGGCGCCATACCGGCAATTACACCGTCTTGTTGGCGCTGACCATCGTTGCCCTGGTGGTTCCTTCGTTGTTCAGCCATTCGATCGGCGCCGAAGGCAGCAATGGTGTGGAATCGCTCAGCCTGGGCGTTTCGGTGATCATGATCATCTTGTACGGGGTCGGACTGCTTTACACTCTTCGAAGCAGTAAAAGCCCCCTGGCGGTCAACCCGGCCGATGCTGAGGGGGTGCAGTCGCATTGGAGCCTCTCCAAAACCATTCTGGTCCTGGCGCTTTCGACGGTCGGTGTGGTGATTTTGAGCGAACTTCTGGTTGGGGCAGTTGAACCGGTTGTGGCAGCCTGGGGTGTTTCCGAATTCTTCCTGGGTATCATTTTGATCCCGGTGGTCGGCAACGTAGCCGAGCATCTGGTGTCGGTGTCCGTGGCGTTGCGCAACCAGATGGATTTGAGCATCGAGATTTCGGTCTCGTCCAGTTTGCAGATCGCTTTGTTTGTGGCCCCATTGCTGGTCTTTATCAGCCTGGCGATGGGACATCCGCTAACGCTGATCTTCAACCCATTCGAGCTGCTGGCATTGGGCGCTAGTGTGGTTGTGGCTTCGCTGGTCGCTTTCGATGGCGAATCCAACTGGCTGGAGGGATCGGCGCTTTTGGCGGTCTATTTGATCCTGGCCATTGCCTTTTTCCTGCTGCCGGCGTCGGTATAGAGGGACGATGATTGAGCGCAAACCAAAACGAATATTATCTGTGTGGGTCATCGTATTGGCGATTTTTCTAGGAGTTGCCGGGTTTTTGACGATCCTGGCCGGGCTTTACTTGTTGAAACCGGCCGTCGAAGCGGCAGCGGAACCCACAGCGATCCTGACGGTGGTCAATGCACCGACCAGCACCCCACCGGGAAATCAAAGCCTGTTCGACACGCCTACACCTACCGCAACCACCTCCGGCGTAACCATCAATGGCATCAGCCAGGGGGTATATGTGCAAATTTCCGGTACGGGCGGGGATGGGCTGCGGTTGAGGAGCGAGCCGGGTACCGAATCGCCGGTCCTGTTCCTGGGTTATGAATCCGAAGCATTTCAGGTGACCGACGGCCCCCAACTTGTGGATGGCTACACCTGGTGGTACCTGACCGCGCCATACGACAAGAACCGCAGCGGCTGGGCTGTTGCAGATTTTCTGAAGATCGTTCAGCTCGAGACGCCTACCCCTTGATCATAAATAAGGATTAATGATGAGTACTTCACCGCGAAACATATCAGCTAACCGCCAAACGCGAGTTTTGACTATCGATTGGGATGATGGCCATACCAGTAATTATCCCTTCGAACTGCTGCGCGCGGCCTGCCCGTGCGCCAGTTGCCGGGGCGGGCATGAATACATGAGCGCTACCCCCGACCCAGATGTTTTCAGCCGCTCCCTGGGGGATACTCCGGCCACCCGGATGGTCACTGTGGAAGGCATTGGCAGCTATGCCATTTCCATCCAATGGGAAGATGGCCATCAATATGGTATTTACAACTGGCCCTATTTACGGGCATTATGCCCCTGTGCGGAATGCCGCGCCAATGCCGCTGAATAATGGTCGCGTTTGCGAATGAAGCGCCCCCACGCTTAGCGCTGAGTGCGCTTAATTCGTAAAACCGGTCAAATCGAGGGGTAAACAAGCAAATTTGGACGGTTTGATATTCGTTATCAAATTTGTAGAGCTTACAAAAATATCCATAGAAATGGGCAGTGTTGTTGTTATTTCGGTTGCAAAAAGTGTGGTACAAGTTATAATTTAGGGAAGGTATTGTCCCTCATTCGTTCTAGTAAGGTCGTTTTCACTCAATTTTCATGGAAAGACGCTTATTTTTATCTAGAATATAGAGGGGAAAATAATGGTTAAAGGAGGCAGCGCTGGATACTCAACGTATCACTCAAAGCTTTGGTGATAATCAAAGCTCGGTAAAGCAACTGGCTCCTGGTTATGTGCTGGTTGACCGCTACCTGGTCCAGGACGTAATTGGGGTTGGGGGGATGGGTTCCGTATACCGGGCTCGTGATCTTCATTTCCCGAACGTAGTCAAACTGGTTGCTGTAAAAGAAATGATCAACCAGGCCCGAGATCCCCTGGTTCGCCAGACAATCATCGTAAACTTTGAGCGGGAAGGCAACATCCTGGTTACGCTAAACCACCCTTCCATCCCGAAAATCTTCGATTTCTTTTCGCATGAAGAGCGCTCGTACCTGGTTCTCGAGCTGGTTAACGGAAAAGATCTCGAAACGGTTTTGGCTGATTCGGAAGGGATGGTCTCGGAAGAGCGGGTGGTCTCCTGGGCGGTGGAAATTTGTGACGTTTTGGAGTACCTGCACGACCATAAACCCGAGCCGATCATTTTTCGGGATATGAAGCCTTCCAATATCATGATCAATTCACAGGGCCATGTCGTCCTGGTCGATTTTGGCATCGCAAAAATGTTCCGGGTTGGCCAAAAAGGGACCATGATCGGCACCGAGGGCTATTCACCACCCGAGCAATATCGCGGTGAGGCTTCACCACTGGCCGATATCTATGCCCTGGGTGCGACCATGCACCATTTATTGACCCGGCGGGACCCACGTATCGAGCCACCTTTTTCATTTGCCGAACGCCCGGTGCGCCAGATCAACCCGGCTGTAAGCATTGAACTGGAAACGATCATCAACACGGCCTTGCAGTACAACCCGGACGAGCGCTTCCAATCTGCCAGTGAAATGAAAGATGCACTGCTGAACGCGGCCAAAAAGACGGGCATTTTGTCCCGGATCAATTTGCCCACAACGGTAAACTCGGAACAGGTGGTCAAACCCTTGTGGGTGTTCCGCTGTGAAGACGAAATTCGCGGTTCGGCGGCTTATGACAACGGCACAATTTACGTCGGGGCCTACGATAATAACCTGTATGCCCTGGATGCCACCAGCGGGGAGTTCCGCTGGAAATTCCCAACCGAAGGCGGCATCGTCACCCGGCCGGCGATAACCCCCGATTCGATTTACATTGGCTCGGAAGATTCGCATCTGTATTCGATTACGCCGCGCACCGGGAAACTGGCCTGGAGTCACCAGGTGGACGGGCCAATTCGCAGCTCTCCACGGGTTTCCGAAGGGCATGTCTTCTTTGGCGCAGACGACGGGTTTGTGTATGCGGTCAACATCCTTTCTACCCGGCGGGCGTTCCGAATCGATGCCGGCGCGGCGGTAAGGTCCACACCTTATGTCACCAACGAGTTTTTGTATTTCGGCAATGAAGCCGGCGATTTCTTCTGCATGGATTACCGCGGGCAATCGAAGTGGCATTTCCACGCCAAACGGGCGGTGACCTCATCACCGCTGGTCTTGCAGGGCGTGGTCTATTTCACCTCGCTGGATGGCAATTTTTATGCATTGGATGCTCGCAGCGGCTGGATCGTCTGGCGACACCGTATGATGAAGGGCTCGGTTTCTTCGCCGTCGCGGGTGGATAATTACATCTTCGTGGGTTCGGCCGATGGTTATGTGTACTGCCTGGATGCCAATTCGGCCAAAGAAATATGGAAATTCCAGACCGATCACCAGGTTAGCGGTTCGCCGGTGGTGCACAAAGACGCGGTTTATATTGGGGCCGCCGACGGGACATTTTACAGCCTGGAATACAAGACCGGCCGGCTGCGCTGGAAATTTTTAACGGATGGCCCGATTACTTCCACGCCATTGATTTTTAATGACGTCGTTTATTTTGGGTCAAGCGATCACATTTTTTACGCCCTGATCGCATGACCTATCCCACCATTCTTCCCCCAAAGCGGAGGTACCTTGGCTAACTTTTTCAAAAAATTATTCCGTAAGGAAACAACGGAACCAAAGAGTACCGACGTCCAAACCGCGCCGTTGACTGAGGACCAGTTGCAGGCAGTATCCGTCAAACCGGTCAGTATGCACCCGGCGCATTTTCTGGTGGGCTGCGGCCAGTCCGTGGGCCTGCAAAGGGACCATAACGAAGACGCGATATTTACTATGAGCGCTTTGCTGGCGGATGGGACGATCGAAATTCCGTTTGGCCTGTTTATTATCGCGGATGGGATGGGTGGCTATGAATATGGTGAAATTGCCAGCAGCGTAGCGGCCCGCACGATGGCCAACCACGTGCTTTCACAGGTCTATTTACCTCACATCAGCCTGGATGCCGAATCGCCGTCTGAAAGCCTGCAAGAGATTATGGAAGCCGGGGTTGCAAAAGCCCAGCAGGTCGTCAGCCGTAAAGCACCGGGTGGTGGCACGACTTTAACGGCAGCCCTGGTGATCGGTGAGCAAGTCACGATTGCCCACGTGGGTGACAGCCGGGCGTATTTCATTTTCACGGATGGCCGTATGCAGGCGATTACACACGATCATTCTCTGGTCCGGCGCTTGGTCGAGTTGGGCCAGATTACCGAGGCCGAAGCAGCGGTCCACCCCAATCGGAATGTGTTGTACCGGGCGTTGGGCCAGACGGAACCTTTTAAACCGGATATTCAATCCTTCCCTATGCCACATCCGGGTTACATGTTATTATGCAGCGATGGCTTGTGGGGGAGTGTTTCTGAGAACGAAGTGTTCCAAATCGTCACCAGCGCGCGAAACCCATCGGTAGCATGTAAAAACCTGGTCGATTCAGCCAATGCGGCCGGCGGACCGGATAACATCAGCGTAGTTATCGTGCAATACATCTAAGCCGCTATTTTGGGGATGAATTATTATAATCTTCTAAAACTGCCGGTCGATGCAACCCCCGCAGAAATTCGGGCGGCTTATTTCGAGGCGGCTAAACGCTTTCACCCGGATGTAAACCCGGATAAAGATGCTGAAAAAATCTTTACCCAGGCAAAAGAGGCCTACGAGGTCCTGTCTGTGGCTGAAAAGCGGAAATCTTATGATTATTCGCTGCCACCCGGCACCCTCAAGCCGGCGGAGATCAACCTGAAGGCCTATTTTAGCAAAACGGGCATCCCGAAAATGGATGAGCCCCAGCTATTCTACGCGCTGCTGGAAATGGAATGCAGCCGGCCGATCGTAAAATCGGACCTGCCGCCCATCCACATTTGCCTGATTATCGACCGATCGACCTCGATGGCCGGCGAGCGAATGGATATGGTACGCTCGAATATCGTCGATTTATTGGGCAAAATGCGCAAGAAAGATACCCTGGGAATTGTGTCTTTTAGCGACCGGGCCGAAGTGGTGGTTTCACCCGCGGCGGTCACCGAGCCCCATTTGCTCAAAAACATGCTCTTCAAGATCCAGCCAAACGGCGCTACCGAAATATTCCAGGGGCTAGAAATGGGTTACCAGGTCATGCGCCAGGCTACCCTGGAAAACGAATCCAAACATTTAATTTTGATCACCGACGGGCATACCTACGGGGATGAAGAAGCTTGCCTGGAACTGGCAGCCAAAGCCTGGGCAGAAGGCTTTTCGATTTCCAGTTTTGGTATTGGCCACGAATGGAACGATAATTTCCTGGACAAGCTCTCCACTGCCGGTGGCGGGAATGCTATTTTTGTAAAAAACGGATCTGACCTTTCTCGATATATCGTCGAGAAGATGAACTCATTCAATATCAGCTACGCCCACAAGGTTGAGTTCCATTTCGAAGTGGGAGATGACGTGGAGCTGCGTTACATATTCCGGATCCAGCCGGAGCTATCCCCATTAATGGGTAAATCGCCGGTTCCGGTCGGGACGATTGGTTTCGGAAACAAAACCAGCCTGATTCTCGAGTTCAAAGTTCCACCAGTTCCTAAAAATGTCTCTGAATTTGAGCTGATACGCGGTAAAATTTTAATGGAAGTTCCCTCCAACCCAATTCCATATTCGCGATACGATATTAACCTATCTCTGCCCATTAAAGACCATAATCTGGGTGAAAAACCACCCACTAATATATTACAGGCTATGTCACGGCTTACGCTTTATCGCTTGCAGGAACGAGCCCAAACCGAGGTTAAGGGAGGGAATTACCACCAGGCTGCCCGCCATTTACAGTACCTTGCTACTCACTTGTTATCGCAAGGCGATCGAGAACTGGCGCGGACGGTCTTGATGGAAGCCGAACATATTCAACGTACGCACCAGTTTAGTAAAGAAGGCGATAAAAAGATTAAATATGGGACTCGCGCATTACTTTTGTTACCCGAACCGGAGGGAAGCGATTCATGATCCTCTGCCCTAATTGCCACCACCAAGAATTGCCTGGCGCATTATTTTGTAGTGAATGTGGAGCTCAGCTGGTTTCAGCCGATGCTCTGACTACTCAAAATTTCGATCGGATTCATTCGGATATTCTCAATACCGACGTACTGAGAAATGCCCACCTCGATGAAGCTCAATCGGAACCTGTATTGACCAAAGAAGACGAATCGATGGTCTCTTTACGCATGGTCGATTCGGGAAAGCTGTACAATCTGAGCGGCCGGTCGGAATATTCGCTCGGGCGGATCGCCGAAGGACAGCCGATCTTGCCGGATGTGGACCTTTCGGAATTCGAGGCATATTCCCAGGGCGTTTCACGGCTGCACGCATCGATTAAAAGTAGGTCCACAGCGGATTTCCATCATGGACCTGGGTTCTTCCAATGGGACGCGAGTCAACGGCCAAAAAATTGTCCCGCATGTCGATTATCCTGTTAAACATGGTGATATTATTGCCTTGGGGAAACTCAAGATCCAGTTGATTATCCATAAGTAAAGGCAGCCAGGCCGGGAAACGATATTATGCCAAGTGTAATCATCCACATTATTAATGAGGATCCTGTTGTTGGTGAAGTCGATTCGCTCCCTACCTCAAACGACACTTTATTGGTAGTGAAAAATCCTCGAAAAAAGGATGGCAAGGACCTGCCTTATCTGGAACCAAATGTGACCACGGTGATCTGGCCGTTTACCCGCGTTTCTTACATTGAGATAATCCCCGTTGGCGAAGAAGAAGATATCATCACCTTCGTAAGGGAGTGAAGCTATGCAAGATGATTCTTTCAGAAATCGGGTCATTCTGGTCGTCGATGATGAAGAAAGAATGGCTCGATTTATCCGGCTTAACCTGGAACAAGATGGTTTTCAGGTGGTCGAAGCATATCGCGGGCTGGACGCCATTCATCAGTTACGCGACGCCATGCCGGATGTGGTCGTTCTGGATGTGATGCTGCCGGACCTGGACGGGTTCGAGGTTTTGAAATTGATCCGCGAGATCAGTTCGGTACCGGTGATTATGCTGACGGCCAAGGGTGAAGAAGACGATCGGGTCAAGGGGCTGGAATTGGGCGCCGATGATTACGTCACCAAACCGTTTAGCCCACGGGAATTGGTCAGCCGGGTAAAAGCCGTCCTGCGCCGGACCGAATCGACCGGGTTTGTATCCAAAGATGTGTTCAATATCGACGATCGGTTGAAAATCGATTTTGGGCGCAGGGAAGTTTGGGTGGACGGAGAGCTGGTCAAATTACGGCCAACCGAGTATCGCTTGCTCTATCACCTGGTGCAGAACGCCGGCTGGGTGATGACTTACGACCAGTTGCTCTCGAAGGTGTGGGGGTACGAATATCGCGACGAGCCGCATTATGTGCGCCTGTACGTTAATTATCTGCGCCAAAAGATCGAAAAGGACCCGGCTAATCCAAAATACATCCTGACCGAACGCGGGGTGGGATATCGATTTGTAGATTTCAACCGCGAGGCAACCGCCGCAGCGGAGAGTTAGTTAAAGGTCAATCTGAAACAAACCCTCGCCGCATTCCGGCAGAAAATACAAAACAATAGTAGCTGCTTGGCCTGCATGGAACGAACCCCAAAATTGAGTTGTTAGCGAGGGTTTTGCCCTCGCAAACAACTCAATTTTGGGTACTTATAAACAGAAACCTGAAAAGTTACAAAAAATTAATATTTCTTTTGCGGTATTTTAATGAGAATTGAGTACGCTTAAATTGCGATAGTTTAATGAGGGCTGCCAGGAAGGATTCCCCGGCAGTCCTTGATGAATACAGCAGGAGTTGAATAATGACAACGTACCGGTTTCATTGCAATGATTGTGGGCGTGAGTTCGACGTGCGCTTGAAAATGGGCGATTCGGGCCCTGATGTCCATTGCCCGGAAGGCCATACCCATGTTCGTAAGGTCTTTACTACACCACATATAATCTATAAAGGCAGCGGTTTTTATACAACCGATCACCGGGAAACGGGAAAATAAATAGGTTTCTGTAGCTGACGGGAACGACTTTTATATCCCCTGCAACTTTTGTTATCCGGTTTGCATCTATAATTATTGAGCATGATATACTACTTTTAGATCTATTCTCTAGCAGGAGATAAGCAAATGACCGAACCCGTACATGTTACCGATGCAGCTTTTGAAAAAGCAGTTTTACAATCGAATATCCCCGTTATAGTTGATTTCTGGGCACCATGGTGCGGCCCATGCCGGATGGTTGCGCCTATACTAGAGAAAATCGCCAACGAATATTCGGGAAAATTAATGGTAGCCAAAGTAAACACCGATGAGAACCCGGAATGGGCTACCCGTTATGGCGTGCAAGGCATACCGACGATGCTGTTTGTCGCAAATGGCAAGATAGTTCATCGCCAGGTAGGCGCTTTACCAGAGGCCATGCTGCGCGACGTACTGGAACAATTCATGGAAGTTGTCCAATCGGCTGCACCGAATGTGAATTAATTAACCAGAAGCAACGTTTAGAAAAACGTTCGAGTGTTTGGTTTTTAGGGCTTTGTCGCTAAAAACCAAACACTATTATTTTAATGACACGTTCTATTAGGCAAAATAATCCCGGGACACCGGGATTATTTATTCCTGGACACGAATAATTTGGGCGCCAAGCGCAGCCAATTTTTCGTCAACTTTTTCGTAACCACGATCGATCTGCCCAATATTACGAATGGTCGATTTACCAGGGGCGGAGAGGGCAGCCAAAACCAGCGCCATTCCGGCGCGAATGTCCGGGCTTTCCATTTTTTCGCGGTAGAGCTTGGTCGGTCCCTGGATGATGCAACGGTGTGGATCGCACAAGACCACCTGGGCACCCATCCCAACCAGTTTGTCGGTAAAGAACATGCGGCTGGGATACATCCAATCGTGGAACAGGACGGTGCCCTTGGATTGGGTGGCGACCACCAGGGCGATGCTCATCAAATCGGTCGGGAAGGCCGGCCAGGGCATGACGCTGATCTCGGGAATGGCCCCGCCCAGGTCCGGTTCGATCTCGAGCGGTTGTTCAGCCGGGACAAACAAATCCTCCCCGCGCGGTTCCCAGACTACCCCCAGCCGGTTAAAGACCAACCGGATCATATCCAGATACTGGTTGCCGGCATTGCGGATGGTAATCGAGCCGTGGGTCACTACTGCGGCGCCGATGAAACTGACCACTTCCAGGTAATCCGGGCCGATCGTGAATTCACCCCCATGCAGCCTATCTACTCCGCTAATGTGCAGCGTATTCGATCCGATGTTTTCAATTTTGCCGCCCAATTCATTGAGGAAATAACACAATTCCTGGATATGAGGTTCGGAGGCGGCGTTGCGGATCACGCTTTCGCCTTTGGCAGTGATACAGGCCATTATGGCATTTTCGGTGGCAGTCACGCTGGCCTCATCCAATAAAATATCGGCGCCATGTAATTGCTTGGCTTTGAATTGAAAAAAACGGTCGTCATAACTGAATTCGGCCCCTAATTTACTCAAGGCCAGAATATGGGTATCCACCCGGCGCCGGCCGATCACGTCACCGCCAGGAGGGGGCAGGCTTATTTCCCCTGAACGGGCAATCATTGGGCCGGCTAAAAGGATCGAAGCGCGAATTTTGCGAGTAATATCCGGATCCAGGTCGGCCGGATGGACTTCTTTCGCGGTAACTCGCCAGGTATGGGTATCCTCCACCTGGATTTCTACGCCCAGGCTTTCCAACAAGGCGTGCATTGCGCGAATGTCGAGAATATCAGGGATGTTGTGCAAGAGAATGGGCTCGTCGGTGAGCAAGCTGGCCGCCAGGAGTGGTAACGCCGCGTTCTTGTTTCCGGCCGGGGTAACCTCTCCATGGAGAGGAATGTCCCCTTCAATGATGAACTTTTCCATTTGCACCTCCAGATTTAAGGAGTATTATATCCTCACTATTTGAAAGCACCCCGGTTTTCGATCAATCCGGGCCGGGTGATTGCATCCCTTTCTTTTTGGGCAGCTCAACCGGTTCAAAAATGCATCCCCCGGTGTGGATAGGCTGCTTTACCAGACAAATTCACCTGAATTGAACTCTTCAGTGATTAGTTTGTGTCCGGCTCTTATCATTCTGTGGATCCAGGCCAGGAGAAAACGATTTGTTTTATCTGGATGAAGGGATTAACGCCAGCGAAACAGTGCTTTTCTTGCACGGATTAGGTGCAATTTCTCGTTCCTGGTATTTCCAAATCGAAGCACTAAATCAAAATGGCTACCGTTCGGTTGCTCCGGATTTACCGGGTTTCGGGGAATCTTCGTTCGAAGGGGTTTCCTGGAATTTCAACCATGTGATCCATGATCTGCGCAAGCTGATGGACCAATTGCAGATTGAGCGTTTTCACCTGGTAGGGTTATCCATGGGCGGGGCAATTGCATTGAAGATGGCCCTGCAAGAGCCGGAGCGGATCAAAACAGTGACCCTGGTGAGTACTTTCGCTTCCCTGCGGCCGACCAGTATAAATGAGTGGGGCTATTTTTTAAAACGAAGCTACCGGGTTTTTACAAAAAGTCCGCGTGCGCAAGCCGAGTTGGTTGCCGGGCGGGTCTTTCCTGACGCAGAAAAATCCGAATATCGGAAATACCTGGTGGAGGCGATTGCGAGCTCTAATCCCCTGGTTTACCGCCGGGCGTTAATCTCGATCGCGGGTTTCAATAAAGCCAGGAAGCTTCCCCAATTAAAAATGCCTGTATTGGTAATCAGCGGCCAGGATGATTCGACCATTCCGGTCCAGGCCCAGAACAAGATGGCGGCTTCGATCCCCCAGGCCAGGCATGTAATCATTCCGGGAGGCGGACACGCGATCAATGTGGACCAGCCGGAAATCTTCAACGCCGAGCTTTTGAATTTTCTGAATGCACATCAAGATAATTGAGCGGCCAATGCCTCAGGATCGTTGACCGGCCGAAGGCAGACGAAGTCCCGGCAGAGATAAGCCGTCAGGGTATCATTTATCGTCGGGCGGCCGGTCAGGAGGCCTGGGAGCACTTTGTCCGGTGCCAGGCCGGACCCGGCCAGGATGCGCCCAGGATTGTAGGTGCGGTCGATAACTGTGCGCCAGCGAGAAAGTTCGGTTTGATCTCCATCCGGCCAAACCAGGGCTACCTGTTGAACCGGCTGCTGCGAGAAATCGAAGGCCTGGAGCCAGAATGCGTAAGCGGGTGGGTAAGCCAGGGCTTTTTCTTGAATAGCCCCGAGCGATTGTTCGGCCAACCGGCGATATCCCGGATTCTCGTCGAAGGCACTCAACCACAACAGCCCCATGGCAGCCAGGGAATTTCCGCTGGGAGTGGCGTTATCCTCGGTGTAGACCGGTTTAATCATCAGGTCCTGCCGGTTCGCGGGGGTGTCGTAAAACCCACCGGCGGGGTTGGAAAATTCCCCTAATACGGATTGCATCAGTTCACGGGCTGTGGAATACCAACGCGGGTTAAAATCCGCCTGGTAGAGGCTGAGGAGGCCGATAGCCAGGCCCGCGTAATCTTCCAGAAACGCGTTAACGTGAGCGCGCTCGTCCAACCAGGTCCGCCAGAGATGACCTTCGTTGACCAGGTGCGAGAGCAGGAAATCGGCATTGCATTGGGCGGCCAGCAGATAATCTGGGCGGTCCAGATAGCGCCCGGCTTCGGCGAAACTGCGCATAGCCAATGAATTCCAGGAAACCAATACTTTTTGGTCGGGCGCCGGCCGGATACGCTTACCACGTACTTCCAGCAGCCGGGTTGGGATGGCCAGATCGCCAGGTAGCG
Organism: uncultured Chloroflexia bacterium; assembly: GCA_963704755.1. Taxonomy (GTDB): domain Bacteria; phylum Chloroflexota; class Anaerolineae; order Anaerolineales; family Anaerolineaceae; genus Bellilinea. Next base: position 347,713 of record OY969938.1, on the reverse strand, counting down.
TGGGTTCACGGTCGGGTCGATAACGGATGACCAGCTTGCCCTCGCAATCCGCCTCATCGCCGGTTTCATAGAGTTCTCCAAAACGGGTGAATTGAGCTGGAGAAAGACTTTGCCGGATTTCTTCTAAACTCCACAGGTAAAAGGCACCTTCCTGCCCGTCTAAATCGGCGTCCAGGCTGGAATAGAACCCACCCAGGGCATTGGTCATTTCGCGCAGGACAAAATCCAGGGTGGCTGTGCAGATTTGCTTATAGGCTGGTTTTCCATCGATCAGGTAAGCATGCAGGTATACCAGTGCCAGCAGGGCGTTGTCGTAAAGCATTTTCTCGAAATGGGGAACGGTCCAGGTGGCATCCGTGCTGTAGCGGTGGAAGCCACCGCCGACGAGATCATACATGCCGCCCTGCGCCATGCAATCCAGGGCGTGGAAAGCGATCTCTTTGGCGCTGGAATTTCCGTGAACGGCTTGCCCGAGCAGGAAATCAATGGTCATCGGTTGGGGAAATTTAGGTGCGCGGCCCCAGCCGCCATTTTGCCAGTCGTAGTTTTTGGTCAGGGTGGCGACACATTGATCGGGTATATCGGCCTGGAGGACAGGTTCAGGGCTGCCGGTCCAGGCACTGGCCTGTTCTACGTAGGCGTGGATCTGAGCCGCCGATGAAAGGATCTGCGGGCGGTCGGATTGCCAGGCGTGCAGGATTCCTTCCAGCACCTGGGAAAATGCGGGTAAACCGTGGCGGGGTTCCGGAGGAAAATATGTACCGGCATAAAAGGGCTCCAGGGCAGGCGTCAGAAAAACGGACATCGGCCAGCCACCCTGGCCGGTCATAGCAACCACGGCCGACATGTAAATATTATCCAATTCGGGATGTTCCTCGCGGTCCACCTTGATGCTCACGAAGTGCCGGTTGAGATATTCGGCCACGCGAGGGTCTTCGAATGATTCGTGAGCCATCACGTGGCACCAGTGACAGGCCGCATAACCGATGCTGAGAAAGATCGGTTTATCCTCCTGGCGGGCTTTTTCGAGGGCAGAATCGGACCAGGGATACCAGTCTACCGGGTTCCCGGCGTGCTGTCGCAGGTAGGGTGAGATTTCATTGATGAGCTGGTTGGTCATCGGGTTTTCCTTAATCGGCCAAGAAAACGGTCTTACAGCGAATGAAATCCGTTGTTAGCCGGATAAATTGTTAACAAAGTAGTCTAATTTATTCTACCCTAATCGGCCTGGCGTTGCAGGCGCGAAACAATAACCCCAAGAGGAGTACTTTTTTGGGGTATGAGGTGTTATATGTCAAAGGGGTTTTTCCCCGGGCAGAAGATAATCGGGTGCTCTCCTTGCCAATAAATAAGTTCCTGAATTTGAGATGTTTCTGTTTGCTGCGGCAGGCGTCTCAAGTTCGAAGCCCTGGCTCATCCGGTTGAGCGGAGGCTAACTTTATTGAATTAAAGGAAAATGAGAGTATACTGAGATATCTTTGCATCATTCCATTATTTTTTAAGAGAGGTTAACCATGATTACTGTCGAAAAAATCGACTTGAACAACAAGAAGTCGATCAATGAGTTCGTCATGTTCCCCTTCGCCGTCTACAAGGATGTCAAACAATGGGTCCCACCTGTTTTGAGTGACATTCGCACCATGCTCAACCCGAAGAAACATCCTTTTTACGAGCACTCAGATGCTGAATTTTTTGTGGCGCGTAAGGACGGGAAAATTGCCGGACGCATTGCAGCCATGGAGAACAAACCTTTCAACACGTATCATGGCACACACCAGGCGCAGTTTTATTTGTTCGAATGTATCGACGACCAGGAAGTCGCCAACGCGCTGTTCGGAAAAATTTTCGATTGGGCGCGAGCGCGCGAACTGGATGAAGTGGTTGGGCCCAAGGGTTTCAGCCCATTCGACGGTTATGGGATCCAGATCGAAGGCTTCGAACATCGCCAGATGATGATCATGATGAATTACAACCCGGAGTATTACGTCCGGTTGGTAGAGAGCCTGGGGTTCGAAAAAGAAGTTGATTTTGTGTCCTGCTATGTGCACCGGGATAGTTTCAGAATGCCTGAAAAAGTTCATAAAGTGGCCGAGCTGGTGCAAAAACGGGGTACATTCGAGGTCAAGCGGTTCAAGTCCAAGGCTGAATTGAAGGAATGGGCCGACCGGATTGGCGAGGCCTACAATAAGACCTTCGTCAACAATTGGGAATACTATCCCCTGACCAAGGCCGAAATTGACTACACCCTGGCGGGACTGCTTTCTGTGGCCGACCCGCGGCTGATCAAGATCATCCTCAATGAAGGGGAAGTGGTGGGTTTCCTGCTGGGCTTTCCGGATGTTTCGGCGGCCTTGCAGCGGGCCAAGGGGCGTTTGACCCCCTGGGCAATTATCGATCTGCTGCGCGAGATGAAGCGCACCAACTGGGTCTCTTTGAACGGCGCCGGCGTGCTGCCGCAGTATCACGGCCGGGGCGGGAATGCACTGCTTTATTCCGAAATGGATAAGACCATTCACGAGTATGATTTCGAACACTATGAGTTGACCCAGGTAGCCGAATCGGCGGTACAGATGCGCAAAGACCTGATCAGCGTGGGCGGGAAGGCTTACAAGAACCACCGGGTGTATTTCAAGCACCTGGATTAATCCCTTTCCGAAGATGTTTTTCCTTGAATAGGCAAAAAGACGGGCTTATGCCCGTCTTTTTTTGGAATTTATTGTATCAGTGCTGCCTTATTGGGCAGGATTTCGCGCGGGGCCTCGATTGAAAAGTCGAACGATGCTGACCAGGGCAAACGCAACGATCAGGGTGACGTAGGGTAAAAACGTCAGGTAATAGCGTTGAAAAATCACCTGGATTAGGGCCACCTGAGAGACGATCTGTAAGGCGAATCCGGCCAGGAAAAGGGTTCTATTCCTCGTATCAGATCCAGGCGTGCCTTTGAATAGCGAAATGATCCAGAGCACAAGGCCGGCGAGAAAAAGGTACATCATCAGCCCACCGGCAAAAACTCCCCGGAAAAGAGAATTACCGGGGTTTTGCAAGTAGATCTCCATTTGAGGATCGATCTGGTCGTTATAGTTGCGGACGTCCTGGGCGATAGGCGGCAGAACGAAAAGTTCCCCAATCCAGGCGGTCAAGCGGCTGCCAACCGAGGATGGCGCTTCGTTTTGCGCGATGGCGCTGATCTCCGTCGCCTGGTTGGTCATCAATCCGGCCCGCAGGCGCGAAGCTTGCTGCAAAGCCTGCCCAGGAGCGGACCAGAACACGGGGTTCAACAGAAACGTGCTGGCCAAGAACAAGGCGATGGCAATGCCAAAATGGATGCTTTTCCGGCGTAAGTGCGTTGTTAACCCGTAACCGTCGAAGAATATTCCCAAAAGGGCCAGCCCCAAGAATGGCAAAGCAGAATATTTGGCATTGAAGGCGATCGCGGCCGGGAGAGCGGCCAGCCAGGGTTTTTTACGCCAGCGAGCAATTCCCCAGAGAGTAAACATGCAGCCGAAAAGCAGCAGGCTTTCCGCCATCGCCCGGCGGGTATCGAGCAGGACCAGGGCGTTGCTGCCCGTAAGGAGTAAGTTGAACCAGCCGGCCAGGCGGGATTGCAGGACTTCGACCCCGATCAGATAAGCCAACCATAAGGTGAAGGGGAAAAAGATCGCCACTGCTGCTCGGACGAGGTTAAGTTCGACCGGCGCCGGCAAAGCCCCCGAAAGTGCATTTTCGTCCCAACTCAAAGACCAGTTCCAATCGGCCGGCAGCGCAGCCAGGTGCAGCACCTGGCGAGACAAACCGATCCAGGTGCGCGTCAGGGCGGGGTCCACCAGGCGGTAATACTGGCGCAGATCCTGGGCATTGGCCGGGTTCCAAAACAATGAAGCTGGATCGCGGATAAAATCGTCGACGTCAGCGCTGCTGAAGATCTCGGTGCTTTCATCCGGGTGAAACGGAACCCGGCTTATCCCGCCAAAATAGAAGACCGAGAGGCCGGCAAAGACGATCAACAGAGCGATTTTTTCTGGGTCGAGTTTCTTCATGGGCCGGGCCATTTCTGCATGCGAAATCTTTGGACGTCTGGAAAATATATGGCTAAAATACTAAAGTATGAATCCCCCAATGCATGAAAAACAGGTCAAGTTCACCGCGATCCCAATCCTGGCAGGCATTTTGCTCGTGGCAGCCGGCTATAAAGCCTGGATCGTTGCGCAGGGACTGGTGCCATTCAATGCGGATGAAGCCATTGTGGGCCTGATGGCGGGGCACATCCTGCAGGGGGAAACACCGCTGTTTTTTTATGGCCAGGCTTACATGGGCAGCCTGGATGCGTACCTGGTGGCGGCGGCTTTCGCTGTGTTTGGCCGCTCGGTCGCCACGATCCGCCTGGTGCAGGGCGGATTATATTTGTTAACCATTATAACCACGGTTTGGCTGGGCAAACGTCTTTGGGGTTCGAACTCGCGCCGGGCTAATTGCGGGCGGGCTGCTGGCCGTCCCTACGGTTAACCTGACTTTGTATACCACCGCCTCCCTGGGGGGCTATGGTGAGGCGCTCTTGATCGGCAACCTGATATTGCTACTGGGCTGGAGATTGGTTGAGGAAATCACACAGGCAGACAAAGCCGGGCCAACAACCCGTTATGGGGCGTTTTTTGCCTTGTGGGGCTTCCTGGCCGGCCTGGGGTTCTGGGCAGATGCGCTCAGCCTGGTCTATGCAGTGCCGGTGGGGGTGTTTATTTTGTGGCGGCTTTTTTCCAGGGCGAAGAACCGGGGCTGGATAATGGCGCTGGTTTTGATGTTGGCGGGCGCGCTGATCGGCACCCTGCCCTGGTGGATTTATGCGGCCCAAAACGGCCTGCACGCGCTGGTCACTGAAATCTTTGGCCAGGCAGTGGCCGTTGAGCAGGGCTCGTACCTGAAAATCCTGTGGGATCACTTTTTGTCCCTGGTATTGTTGGGCTTCCCGGTAATCCTCGGCCTGCGCCCGCCCTGGAGCGCGGCCTGGCTGGGGTTACCCTTGATCCCCTTTATCCTGATCGCCTGGGGATTGGTCATTTTTACGGTGGGGAAAATCGTCCGCGATAATCCCGGCAAGAAAAATGCAACCCGGTTAATTGCCGCTATCATCGGCCTGTTGATGCTGGCTTTTGAGCTGACTTCTTTTGGCGTTGACCCTTCCGGGCGTTATTTTCTTCCGGTTACGGTGTTGCTGGCGCTGCTGGCCGGCCTGGTATTGGATCGCTGGATTGCTGCCAGCCGCTATGCGACCGGCGTGGTTCTTTTGCTGGTGGTGTTCCAGGTTTATGGGAATGTGCAGTGTGCTTCGACCAATCCGCCCGGTTTCACCACCCAGTTCTACGAACCGGCCCGTGTCAACATGAGTTCGATGGACGCCCTGATCCAGTTCCTGGATGATCATAACCTGACGCGCGGATACAGCAACTATTGGGTGTCCTATCCACTCGACTTTCTTAGCCGTGAAAGGATCATTTTTACCCCCGAATTGCCCTACCACCTGGATTTGCGATATACCAGCCGGGATAACCGTTACCTGCCGTATAATGCATTGGTCGATCAGAGCCAGGACATTGCCTATATCACCAGCAAGAACCCGGCCCTGGACGCGCGGCTGCAAGAAGGATTTACCAAATTGGATATTCGCTGGAACGAAGAAACGATTGGTGATTTCAATATCTATTACAATCTTTCCGCGCCGGTACGACCGGCTGAAATCGATTTGTCTCCCCGCCAATGAGCGAAATTATGAATGTGCCTGCGACTGAACCTGTGAGCGATGCCAAAAAGATCGAGAGCAGCCGGTTTATCTTCATCTTGATGCTGCTGATCGTGTTCATTATGGCTGCCCGCACACCCCTGGACAGCGACATGTGGTGGCATTTGCGGGCCGGGCAGGTGATGGTCCAGACCGGCCACCCGATGCTGACGGATCAATTCTCTTTTACGCGGATGGGCCAGCCCTGGATCAACCATAGCTGGCTTTCGGAGATCATCCTGTATCTGATATTTTCGCTGGGCGGGTACCTGGGGCTGAGTTTGCTGGTCGCGCTGCTGGCAACTCTGGCGCTGGCGTTGGTCTATCTGCAAATGGACGGCCCCCCGCTGATGCGGACTTTCGTAGTGGTATTATGCGCAATCCTTTTTTCGCTGGTGTGGAGCCCACGTCCGCAAATGTTTTCGCTATTATTGTTTGCCCTGGTGGGTTATGTTCTGTTCCTGTATAAATGGCGTGGGGTGGATCGCCTTTGGTGGCTGGTGCCCATTTTCGTTTTGTGGTCGAACCTGCACGGCGGTTACGCTTTAGGTTTTATCCTCCTGGGCATCTGGATTTCCGGCGAACTGCTCAACAAGTGGATTATTACACCTGAACACATGCTGGAATGGAAACAAATCCGCAAACTGGCCATTGTGACGCTGGTGTGTGTTTTTGCCGTCCTGATCAATCCCAACGGGATCAATACCTGGCTGATTCCTTTTAAAACCATCGGGGTCAATGTTTTGCAGCAATACATCGACGAATGGGCTTCTCCGGATTTTCACCAACTGGTGCTGCAACCTTACCTGTGGGTTTTATTCCTGATCGTAATCGGCGCGGCCCTATCCCGTAAACGCATGGACGGGCCCGACCTGGTGGGTATCCTGGGGTTGGGGTATTTGGGATTTCTGGCCAAAAGGAATATCGCCCCGTTTGCGCTGTTTGCCGGCCCGGTATTGGCCAGGACGTTGTGGCCGGTGTTGTCCGAACTGATCGAGAAGCTCAAAGACTGGATGGCAAATAACGGCCCGCAAACAGGGCGCGCGGATTACAACCTCGAACTCCCCAATCGGCTGCGCAAAGGGATCAACCTCTTTTTGATCGGGGCATTGGCCCTGGTTGGGGTGGGTAAGCTGTATGTGACCAGCTATCCCACCTGGGTGAATGCCTATATCGACCGGGATTATCCCCTCGAAGCGATCCGGGTCTGGGAGTCTGAAGGACTGCCGGGCAACCTGTTGAATTCGTATGCCTGGGGCGGCTACCTGGATTGGGCGGTACCGAACACAAAGGTCTTCGTCGACGGGCGTACGGATCTATTCGGGGATGATATCTTGCAGCAGTGGATGAAGGCGGTCCGTGCTGAAGATGGCTGGCAGGATGTTTTGGCCCAATGGGATATCCACACCGTATTGCTCGAGCCCGATATGCCGCTGGTCGAGCAGTTAAAAGCGGCTGGCTGGTCGGTTGATTATCAGGACGAAAAAAGTATCTTGTTGGAGCGCTGATTTTATCGAAGCAGTCGGTTTGGATATTACCCTCCCGGCTGAAAACCCCGGACCCGCTTTTTATGAACGCGAAACGGGTTCGTGTTTTATAATTGGCTTGGGGAGAAGCAAATTGATTAATCCATCTTATTCCTGGAGTAAGCAGCGATAATGAGGCGACGCAGCCCGATTGGTTTATTCATCGTAGCCGTAGTGCTGGCAATAGGTCTATTCGTGGGCCTGGTGCTGGGTAATTACCATTACACCCGCCAGAATCCTGGGGGCACCGATTTTTTGGTCCACTGGGAGGGGGCACAGTCCTTTATCGAAGACGGATTGAGCCCTTATTCTGACGAAGTTGCGCTGCGCATCCAAAATATGGTTTATGGCCACCCGGCCCAGGCCGGTGAGCACGAACTACGCGTGGCATACCCACTCTATTCGATCATCCTGTTCCTGCCGTTTGCCTTTATGCATAACTTCGATCTGGCCAGGGCGATCTGGATGGCAGTTTTAGAGGCTGCGTTGGTAGGAATGACCTTCCTTTCCTTCAACCTGGTGCGCTGGAAACCGAAGCCCATCTTGCTAGGTGCGATATTAATTTTCTCGCTGTTCTGGTATCACGCCTTGCGGCCGCTTATTCTGGGCAATGCGGTCATCCTGGTCGCCCTGGCGATCACCGCTGCGATGGTGGCGATCCGCGATGGGCATGATGAAGTCGCCGGCATATTGTTGGGCTTCGCTTCGATCAAACCGCAGGTAGTGGCCCTGTTTGTGGTCTTTATCTTTTTCTGGGGCATTTCCAACCGGCGTATGAAGGCTTTCTGGTATTTTGTCGGGACGGTAGCGATCCTTTCCGGCATCGCGGCGCTGCTCATCCCGGATTGGATTATGCAAAACCTGCGCGAAGTATTACGTTACCCGGGCTACAACCCGCCAGGGACCGTCTCGGCGGCTTTGAATGGGTACCTGCCCGGGGTTGGCAAACGGATCGGTATTGCCCTTTCAATCCTGACCGGCGTGGTGCTGCTGGTGGAATGGTTTGTGACCCGCCATGATGGTCCGCGTGGGTTTATTTGGGCGGCCAGTTTGACCCTGGTAGGCAGTTTCTGGATCGGCCTGCAGACCGACCCGGGTAACTTTATCGTCGCGTACCCCGCGCTAATTTTGGTCTTCTCGGTAATTGTCGAGCGCTGGCGCAAGTTTGGCCATTGGATGGTGGTGTTGTGCATGTTGGTGGTAGGGGTTGGAATCTGGTACGTCTTTTTGAGGACGGTGGCATATACGTATCAGCCCATTCAGAGCCCAATCCTGTTCTTCCCCTTCCCGTTGTTCATGTTTGTAGTCATGTATTGGGTCCGCTGGTGGACAATCCATCCACCGCGCATGTATTTTGATTCCTTCTCCGAAAAAGACCGCTAAGCCGAATGAACAAGCGCCAGACGTTCCTGCTGTTTGCAATTGTGCTATTGGCGCTGGCCTTGCGATTGCTGGGAATTGCCACACGGGAAATCCAATACGACGATGCATTCAGTGTCTTTCTGTCCGCAAGGAGCCTGGGTCAGATCGTGCAAGGCACAGCGGCCGATACGATGCCGCCTCTATATTATTTTGTGCTGCACTTCTGGCAGCAGGTCAGCAGCAACCTGGTATTTTTACGGCTACTAAGCGCGATTCTCTCGGTGCTGATTCTGCTGATTACATTTGACCTGGTCCGCCGTGCCTGGGGATGGGCGCCGGCAGCCTGGACGGCTTTGCTGGCGGCCATTTCACCGATCCAGATCTACCATGCCCAGGACCTGCGCATGTACACCCTGTTGGTGTTGGGGCAGATGGGGTATTTCTGGTGCTTTTTCCGTATCTTCCTGGAAAAAGAGAAGATCGACCGCCGGGCAGGTTTATGGCTGGGACTGGTTTTGTTTGGGGCGGTGGCCATGTACAGTCACAACCTGGCTATCTTCGGCCTGGCTGTGGCGGATTTGTACCTGTTGTTCAAGCGGGATTGGAAGGCCCTGGGTGGCTTGCTGCTGGCCCAGCTTGGAATTGGTCTGCTGGCGCTGCCCTGGCTGGTCTACCTGCCGGGGCAAATCGCGAAGATCCAGGCGGCCTTCTGGACACCCCGGCCAGGCCTGGTGGAGGTCTTTCAGGCCCTGGTCCAGTTCACGGCCAATTTACCGTTAGGAACGGTTCCCTTTGCGATTGTGGCCATCCTCAGCCTGCAAATCCTGGTGCTGACCGTCCTGGAGGGCTGGAAACTCCGCGGCAAAATTAACCATCTTGGATTTTTCGCCTGTGTGGCCCTGGTCCCGCCGGTGCTGCTGTTTATTGTTTCCTACCTGATCCGGCCGGTTTTTGTAGCACGCGGTTTTCTGGTCGCTTCGTTAGGGTACTACGCCTTGATCGGCCTGGTGGTCGGACGCCGTTGGAAAAAAGGGGTAGGGCCTTTCCTGGTGGGAGCGTTTGTGCTTTCGGTGTGCATTTCGCTGCCATCTTTCTACACATTCGAGCAGTTTCCGCGCTCGCCATTTCGCCAGGCGGAAGCCTACCTGGAGGGCACCAGCGGTCCGGGAGACCTGATCCTGCACGAGAACAAGCTCAGCTTCTTTCCCGCTTATTTCTACGACCGGAACCCGAAACAGGAATTCCTGGCCGACCAGCCGGGCAGCGCCAATGATACCTACGCCCCGGCTTCTCAGCAGGCGATTGGCCTGATCCCACAGGTAGACATCCAAACGGCTACCCAAGGCCACTCGAGCGTTTATTTTGTGCTCTTTACCCAGGCCATCAACGAATACCGTACGGCTGGAGAAGCCGATCCCAACCTGGCCTGGCTGGACGCACACTACGACCTGGCCGAAAAAAAGGTAATCAACGACCTGGAAATCTACCATTACACGAGGCAGCCGTGACGCAGGCCGGAGCGAATTGGCGTTTATGGATCTGGCTGGTGCTGGCCGCGATTGGCGTTTCGGCTTTGGCGGCAGCATTTCAACCCGGGCCGGGCTACATGGACGCCGAATATTATTACCTGGGCGGTAAGGACCTGACCAGCGGGAAGGGCTTCTGGGAGCCGGTTTTGTGGAACTACCTGGATGATCCCCAAGGATTGCCGCATCCTTCGCACACCTATTGGATGCCGCTGGCTTCCCTTTTAGCAGCGGCCGGGATGGGGCTGCTGCATAATAGCGGCTTTTGGGCGGCTCGGATCGGGTATATCCTGCTGGCCGGGTTGCTGCCGGTCGAGGCGGCCTGGATCGCGGCCCGGTTGTTGAATTGTCCGCGTTATGCCTGGCTGGCCGGTCTGCTGGCGGTGTTTCCGGGCGTTTACGTGATCTATCTGACCATCCCGGAAACTTTTTTGCCCTATATGCTGCTGGGTGGGCTATTCCTGATCCTGGCCTTTTTGGCGGATTGGCACTGGCTGGGCGGACAGGTCAGCCTGCAGCGGGTCGTGCTGGTTGGTGCGGTGACTGGGTTGATGCACCTGACCCGTGCGGATGGGATTCTGTGGCTGGCCGGGGCGCTGGTCTGGGTGGTCTGGGCAACTTTTTCGAGCAAGCAAAACAACAAACTGCGTGTAGCCACAACGGCAGGTTTGCTTATCATACTGGGCTACCTTTCGGTAACTTTCTGGTGGTATCTGCGCAATTTTCAATATTACGGCTCTCCGTTTGTGCCGGGCTCAGGACGGGCGATGTGGCTGACGAATTACGACCAGACCTTTGCTTATCCGGCCGCACAAATCAGCCTGGCGGGTTGGCTGGCTGCCGGCTGGGGTGATCATATCAAAACCTGGGTTTCGGCCCTGGTGACCAATTTGGAAAATGGCTGGGTAGTCCAGGGAAACATTGTGCTGCTGCCATTAATGGTCGTGGGGGGCTGGATCAACCGCAGAAAAAAGATTGTGCAATTCACGGGATTAATGGCCCTGGCGACTCTGCTGGTGATGACTTTCGTTTTTCCGTTCTCGGGCGCACGAGGTGGCTTTTTGCACTCCGGTTCGGCTTTCCAGGTCTTCTGGTGGGTACTGACCGTCCTGGGATTGGAAAGGGCAGCCGAATGGTTCAAGGTACGCCGGGGGCTGCCGCTGGAACGCTCTCTGGCAGTCTTTGGAGTCATGGCCGTGCTGGTTTGTATGGGCATCTCCGTCTGGACGTATTCCGGCCGGGTATTGGGTGGGACGGTAACGGCCGACAAGTGGATGGCCAGCGAACGAACTTATGATCAGGTAGCCCAGGCGATGCATGACATGGGCATTTCGGCAGACACGATAGTCATGGTCAATAACCCGCCCGGTTTCAACCTGGCCGGCGGCTACCCGGCTGTGGTGGTCCCGGATGGATCTCGTGAGACGATGCTGGCGGCTGCCCGGCGATATCACGCGGGGTACTTATTGCTGGACAACAATCAGCCTAAACTGGCGGACCTGTATGCCCAACCAGGGGATCGGGAGGGGTTGGATTACCTGAGAAGCGTGGCCGGTGTGCAAATCTATCAGGTGCTGCCATGAACTCCGCGAAAACAAAAAATAATCGCTTTTTCCGGGATCGGGGTTTGCCTGTACTCATTCTAGGCGTGACTGCACTCCTCAGCCTGCTGATTTACCTGTTATGGGCAAGGATTTACCAGGGCAGCGGATTCCCGCTGGATGACGCCTGGATCCACCAGGTGTACGCTCGCAATCTGGCCTGGTACGGGCAGTGGTCGTTCAAGCCGGGTACCATTTCGGCCGGGTCCACTTCGCCGTTGTGGACGTTTGTGCTCAGTATTGGCTACCTGCTGGGCGAACAACCGGCCTATTTATGGACCTTTTTCTTGGGCTTTTTGGGTTTGTGGGCAGCCGGCCTGCTGGGCGAGCTGGCTTACCGGCGCTTGAGTGGGATAAAAGCCGGGAGAATACCCTGGTTTGGGCTGTTCATTGTGCTGGAATGGCACCTGGTCTGGGCAGCCGGCTCAGGTATGGAAACGGCCTGGATGGCGGCGGTTTTCTTGCTGATGGCCTGGTTGATCGCCAGGGATTCGCGTTCACTGGCCCTGGCCGGGCTGGTCTGCGGTATTTCGGTCTGGATCCGCCCGGATGGGCTGACCATGTTGGGGCCGCTGGCCCTGGCCGGTTGGTTCGGAGTGACCGGTTGGCGCGAACGTAGAAAGCGACTGGGCCTGGCGTTGTTAGGATTTATCCTGCCGTTTGGGCTGTATCTCTTCTTTAATTTGAAGGTAGGCGGTACAGCCTGGCCCAATACCTTTTACGCTAAACAAGCCGAATACGCTGCTCTGCAACAGCAGTCGATTTTCTATCGCCTGGGCGAAATGCTGGCGCTGCCAATGGTAGGCGCGGGGATTCTGCTGCTGCCCGGTTTTATCGCCGGGGTTATTCAGTCGGTGCGCAGCCGGAACTGGGTAACAATCGGGCTGGCCTTGTGGTGGTTGGGGTACTCGGCCATCTACGCCTGGCGGCTGCCGGTGGTTTACCAGCACGGGCGCTACCTGATCCCGGCGATGCCGATCTATTTTGTATTGGGGTTGGCCGGTACGCGAATATTATTGGTCGACTGGCTCCGTCCAGGACGAGTCACACGTTGGGTCAGGATGTTTGCCCAAATGGTCATACCGGTCGTATTAGTGGCCTTTTTTATTTTAGGCGCCGGCAGCTATGCCCAGGATGTCGCGATTATCAACACCGAAATGGTCGCCACGGCGAAATGGGTCAACCAGAATGTCCCCGGCGACGCCCGCATCGCGGTGCACGATATTGGAGCGATTGGCTATTATTGTGATAACGACCTGGTGGACCTGGCCGGCCTGGTTTCCCCAGAGGTGATTCCCTTCATCCGCGACCAAAACCGGCTGGCCGCCTACCTGGACGAGCAAAATGTGACATATCTAATCACGTTCCCGAGCTGGTACCCGGAACTGGTTCGTACTGCCCGGTTGATTTACACCAGCCAGGGGAATTATGCGCTCCAGTCGGGCGGAGAGAACATTGCGGTTTATCAATGGGGCAAATGACCGGGTAACTGGAAGGGGATGGTGAAATCAACCTTTGTTTTTACCAGGCAATATGCCTCTTCACCGGCAGATTTGTGTTTTGGTAAGCGCAACCCAACATAAATACAATAAATTTATTAACAAGACTTGATTGTCTTTACAATTACAGTTTGATCACGAGGACAAGATTTCTAGGTTGTGCTATACTTAACCCGATTTTCCCGGACCGGTCGTTTCATTAAAATATTCTAGTTGCCTGCGACCAGGAGAAAGTTACATGGTAACTGATTCCTCAGTAAAAGAAATCAATCCCTGGGACGAGTTTTACCAACAAATTATCACCGAACTGGAGCAGTCTAAGGGCGCGCTCAAAGAAGTCAACCTGATGCTCGAACAGAGTCAGACCGAGTTGAACAAGATGACTCAGCGCAGTTCGAATATCAGCACGCATTTGCAGCAGATCCAGAACCAGTTCGACACCGTACCGCGCAGTGATATCCGCATGGCCTATAACGCCATGCTGGATGCCCAGCAGCGGCTGTTGGTGATGCGCGGCCAAATCGACAAGCTCCAGAACGATCAGACCAATTTGCAGCGGTACACCGATATCCTGGCCAAGGTGAAGGATTTCCTCGCGGATGGAGCCAAACCGGGCAGCCCGGCTGCTTCGTCCAGGGGTGGAAACGCCACCCTGGAAAAAATGATCAATGCCCAGGAAACCGAACGACAGCGCTTATCCCGGGCGATGCACGATGGCCCGGCCCAGGCGATGTCCAATTTTATCGTCCAGGCCGAAATTGCCGCACGGTTACTCGAAGTGGACCCGGTCAGGGCCAAAGAAGAGCTCAATAACCTGAAGTCATCGGCCATGGGCACCTTCCAAAAGATCCGCGCGTTTATCACCAATCTACGGCCGATGATGTTGGACGATTTGGGCCTGGTGCCGACCATCAAGCGGTATGTGGAAAGCTATAAGGACGAAACGGGGGTAGAGGCCAGCATCAATATCAAGGGTACCGAGCAGCGCATTGAACCCTACCTGGAGGTGCTGATTTTCCGAGCAGTTCAGGAATTAATGGGCAATGCAGTTCGCCATAACCAGGATGCCTCAAAACCCAGCCTCAGCGTTCAAATGGCGCTGGATGATGAGTTCGTTCGGATCATCGTATCCGATAACGGCAAGGGCTTTGACCCGGCTAGCCTGGCTGCCAGCCCGGGCCTGGGCCTTAAAATTATTCAGGAGCGCTTGGAGATGTTGGGTGGAGATTGTGATATCGATTCGGCTCCCGGACAAGGCACCCGTATTACCCTGAAGGTACCAGTAGTCGCACGTTCTACTGATCAGTAATTTTGCAATTATTTTAATCTGCGGAGGCATTATGACTACAACGATTGGCATCCTTACAGGTGGCGGTGACGTACCCGGTTTGAACCCATGCATAAAAGCGGTGGCCTATGGCGCGTTTGAGATGGGATATCGTGTCATTGGCATCCGCCGGGGGTGGGGCGGGTTGCTCCAGTTCAATCCGGACGAACCATCCACGCGGGATTATTATCTACGGGAACTGCACGAAGAGGACGTCCGTACCATCGACCGGACCGGCGGTACTTTCTTACATACCTCGCGAACCAATCCGCAAAAGGTGTCCGCGGATGATACGCCGGACTTCTTAAAGAATTCGTCCTATGGTAAACCGGTAAAAAATGACGATACAAAAACCGATTATACCGACTACATTATGAAAGTCATCGACAACCTGGGCCTGGATGTGCTGGTCCCCATCGGTGGGGATGATACCCTGTCGTTCGCCTGCCGGCTGCATAAAGAGGGTTTCCCGATCGTGGCCTGCCCGAAGACCATGGATAACGATGTTTTCGGCACCGACTACTGCATCGGCTTTTCGACGGCGGTCACCCGCAGTGTCGAATTTATCACCAACATGCGCACCTCGATTGGCTCGCACGAGCGAATCGGTGTAGTCGAGCTGTTTGGACGCAATTCGGGTGAGACCAGCCTGATCAGTGCTTACCTTTCATACGTGGACCGAGCCATCATTTCCGAGGTCCCCTTCGATGTTAACAAATTGTGCGATCTGCTCGTCCGGGATAAACACCGCAACCCATCGAATTACGCGATCATGACCATTTCAGAAGGCGCCACGATGGAAGGCGGAGAAATTGTCGAAACCGGCGAAGAAGATGCCTATGGGCACCGCAAACTGGGTGGAATCGGCGAATTGCTGGGCGAGGAAATCAAGCGCATCACTGGCCAGCACACCATGGTGCAAAAACTGGGTTATTTGATGCGCTCCGGCGCGCCTGACTCGCTCGACCGCATGGTCGCAATGTCTTATGGTAACCTGGCCATCCAATTGATCCGCCGCAAGGAAACGGGCAAATTGGTCGCCCTGCACGGCGGTAAGTACACCACCGTACCGGTGGATATGGTCATGGCCGGGCGTAAACGGGTGGATGTACCGGCTTATTATGACATCGAAGCCTACCGGCCCAAGATCCACGATTTCATGGGCGTACCGATGTTCATGAGCTAATTTCGGCTTTGGTAGGATGGTAAATTAGAGGTGGTTTTCTTGTTTTTGTACGCGAAAATAAGGAAACCACCTCTTAAAATAAAAGGTAATTTTATGCCCAAAGAGGAACAAGGTACCGGCCAGGACCGCTACAAGATCATTCCCCGTACATTGATCTTTGTTTTCCACCAGGACAAGATTTTGTTGTTGAAAGGGGCTCCGACCAAACGCCTGTGGGCGAAC
Organism: uncultured Chloroflexia bacterium; assembly: GCA_963704755.1. Classification (GTDB taxonomy): domain Bacteria; phylum Chloroflexota; class Anaerolineae; order Anaerolineales; family Anaerolineaceae; genus Bellilinea. Next base: position 331,694 of record OY969938.1, on the reverse strand, counting down.
CGCTATAACGGTATCGGCGGGCATGTCGAGCGCGGTGAGGACATTCTTATGGCAGCCCGCAGGGAACTGCACGAAGAGACCGGGTTGGTCGATGTGCCGCTGGCCCTGTGCGGCATGGTGATGGTGGATGTAGAAGAGAAAACCGGGATCGGATTATACGTTTTCGAAGGCGATTCGCAGATCACGAATGTGATCCCTTCCGAAGAGGGCGGGCTGGAATGGGTGCCGGTGGATGGCTGGCAAGAGCTGGCCACAGTCGAAGATTTGCCTTATTTGCTTCCGCAGGTGATCCGTTTCCGTGCCGGTGAGCCGCCATTTTTTGCGCTATCCCATTACGATTCCGAAGGCAAACTACTGGTCGAGTTCTCGGAAAGCTCGTAAAACAGCAGCAAAGTACTGCCGTATTTGCGGCGGTCAAACTCAACCAGGTTTGTTAATTCAAGAGGTACGTCTTCGACGGGATCAATTTGAGCGATCACCATACCGGTTGGTGCGAGCCAACCGGTATTCGTATCGATCTTATGGAGTGCTTGCAACCATAATTCTTTATATTGTGGCGGTGCCACGTAGATATAATCGTAAGCCCGCATGGCAGGTCGAGAGATCAGGGTGAAGGCATCTTGCTGGGTGACCATAGCCCCTTGTTCCAGGCGCGTGTTTTGCAGGTTGGCTTTGATCACAGTGACCGCCTGGCGGTGAATATCGTTCAGGTGGACGCATGCTGCGCCCCGGCTGAGGGCTTCGATGCCTACACTGCCCGTCCCGCCAAACAGGTCCAGGAAAGCGCTGTCGTGAATATCCGGTCCCAGGATATTGAACAAGGCTTCCTTGACCCGGTCGGTAATCGGACGGGTGATATCGCCGGGGACGCCTTGCAGGCGGATCCCGCGGGCTTTGCCGGCAATTATTCTTGGGTTAGCCAATGGATTAGACTGCCAGTCGTTGGTGTCAGGCGAATTTTTCGACCGCTTTGCGGGCGGCCATGAGATTACCGTACGGTGCAGTAATCGGCACGACACAGCCGGTGCCCAGTACGAAGCGGGTAGACTGAGTCTGTTCGAGGGCATCTTTTGCTTCAGCTTCAATTCTGGCCGGGTCACCCAATACCATAGTATCCCATTGGCGCAATCCTCCACAGACCACGCCGGAAAATTTATGCTGAGCTTCCTGCAGGTTAGGAATGGTCTCACGGTCGTGCCAGTTGAGGATGTGAACGGGATAATCCATAACTTGCTCGAACATGATATCCGAGCCGTGGATGTGGCCAACGTTCAGCCAGAGGTCCTGGCAGGCTGCGAGGATTTGCTTGTCATAGAACCGGCCGAAGGCTTCGAACTCAGGGATGGACAGAAGACCGTATTGGGCGTGCTGCACGGCGAAGAAGACACCGTCAATGCCGGTTTTCTTGGCTTCGTTGAGGAAGTTGATGGTCGATTCGGTAATCGTTTTCAGGCCCTCGTGGACAGCTTCCGGACAGGAGCGCAAATGGTAGGCCAGGCGTTCCCGGCCGATCAGGTTCTTGGCTTGCGAGAGCGGGTTGAAGATGGTCTGGATGATAGGAACGTCCGGCGAAAATTCCTTGACGAGCTGGCGTAAGCAGACCAGCATTTCGGCCAGGTGCCCCTGGTTGGGGTTGAGTGGTTTAAGCTGGCGCCAATCATCGAACTGCTCAATGACGGCTTTCTGATATTCCCTCGTTCCTTCACTACTACCTTTCCAGAGATCCTGGCTGCCCCAATCATATAAGCAGTACGAGGAAGATGGGGTCACTTTGATGAAATCGAAATCGAATATTTTTTGGAAGTTGGCGATTGCAGCAGCCAATCCATCCGGGGTCTGGTCATCGACCGGAAAATGGCGCCACAATGAGACTGGAGCCCGATCCGGTTTTGCCCCGGACAAGCAGGTTTCCATTCTTTCACGATGGGTCAATGATTTGTTTGTGTTCATTTGGTTCCTTCCCAACCACTTACTCGTTGACTGGCAGACCGTCCAGGGATTGGATAATTTCTTCTTCTTCCCTGGCCTGGTCAGTGATGAATTGCTCGATAAAATTCGAGCGCCGCAGCCGTAATGCCATGGGAGCTACCTGGCGGATATCGGCCAGGGTGACCTGGTCGCGGCCATCCGCCGCGGTGAAGGCCCGGGCTGTTTCGAACAATGTGATTTCTGCACGCAGGGAGTCGATTCGCAATTTTTGGATCAGGCGAATGCCGGCCTGGGCTGCTTCATCAGCTAATTTTACTTGCGGGAGCATTTGGCGGGCGCGGGCGATCTCTACTGCGGCGGTTTGGGTCTCTTCCCAGTATTGATTGATGGTGCCATGCGGATTGAGGCGAAAGGCGCGTACTCGCTGGTAAGCTTCCAGCCGTTGGGCCGGGTCGTCAAGCCCGTGAATAATGATCCTCAATCCGAAACGGTCCATAATTTGGGCTCGCAGGTTACCCTCTTCCGGGTTCATCGAGCCGATTAGCGAGAAGCGGGAGCGATAAGTCGCCGTGACCGGCCCGCGCCGGACGGTGTAACTGCCCATGGCAGAAGCGTCCAGAATAGCATCGATGATATCATCACCCAGCAGATTGACCTCATCGATGTAGAGAATATTCTTGTCTGCGTGAGCCAGGATCCCCCTTTAATCGCAGGCGTTCATTGACCACTGCTCTTTCGTCGATACCGCCAACGACGTCCTCGATGCGAGAATTTAGCGGCAGCTCGATCAGGTGGACCCGGTCTTTTACCGTCAGGGGAATCCCTTCGGCGTATTTGCGGGCACAATCCGGGCAGACCGCATCGATGCCGCCGTTATCGATATCCTCAGGCAGACAGCCGTAGAAACAGGCTGAGCGTTCGGTCGCGGGCAAGAGATCTAAAAGGCTGCGGACGGCGGTGGTTTTACCGGTGCCGCGGGGCCCGATCAGCAGAGTGCCGCCGATCAGGGGATTGATGATGGTCAGGCACAGGGCCAGCTTCATTTCAGTCTGCCCGACCAATGCCAAAAAAGGATAAGGCAATTGTTCGGCCAGGCCTGAATCTTCCTGAGCGGCCTGGTCCTTGAACCCCCGGCCGGAAACGATATCGATCAATTCCTTAAGCGACCGGATGTTGGTGATCTCTTGACCGCCGTTTTCGTCTTCGGAACGGGGTGCCTCGTCTGGTTTACTCATGCGCTTACATCATTATACGTCCAATAGCGGTTCACAAAGAAGTTCCAGAGCATGATCAGCCCGATCACCAGGGCAAGCGAAACATTGTGGCCGATAAAAGTCGGTGTGAGGAAACTGGACTTCCACCAACCGGAGACAAATTTAACCAGGATCTTTTCAAGGATGGCGAATACCGGTGTTCGGATAGCCAGCCCAATCGCACTGACCAGGATGAACTGGCCTAACTGGTTACGAAGGGGTTTGGTGCGTGAATCGGGATAGGTCCAAAAGCGGTTCCAGATAAAATTACTGATGACTGCCAGGCTGAAACTGATCCCCTGGGCGTAAATTGCATTTTGCTTGAAAAAGGTTACAGTAGCGGTCAGTAGATTGAAAACACCAAAATCGATTACGGCCCCTACCAGGCCTACGACTGCAAACTTCAGGAATCGATTGCGTTCTTTAACGTTGGTCAGGATCATGCAATACCCAGTTTAGAGCGGAAATAGGGAATAGTGCGCGAAAGGCCTTCTTCCAGAGAGATTTTGGGTCCCCAGTTGAGAATTTGGTTGGCGCGGGTAATGTCGGGCCGGCGGCGCTGTGGGTCATCACCCAGGCGTTCTTCCAATTTTTGGACAATCCCGGACTTGTTCCCCACCTGGCGGTTAATCGCTTCGGCAAATTCACGGATGGTGATCTCGGCAGGATTGCCGATATTGACCGGGTCGTGCTCATCGGACATCAATAATCGATAGATGCCCTCGACCAGGTCATCCACGAAACAAAAGCTGCGTGTTTGCTGACCATCGCCATAAACCGTGAGCGCTTCACCCCGCAGGGCCTGCTGGACGAAATTGGGGACGACGCGGCCATCGTCCAGGCGCATACGCGGGCCGTAGGTATTGAAAATACGGACGATGCGGGTGTTGATGCCGTGATAGCGATGATAGGCCATTGTCAAGGCCTCTGCAAAGCGCTTGGCTTCGTCGTATACCGAGCGGACACCAATTGGGTCCACGTGACCCCAGTAGGTCTCTTTTTGAGGATGTTCGAGCGGGTCACCGTAGATTTCACTGGTGGAAGCCAGCAGATAGCGGGCGTTGAAGGCGCGCGCAACACCTAGGGTGTTGTGAGTCCCCAAGGCGCCGGCTTTCATCGTCTGGATCGGCAAATTGGTGTAGCCATAAGGTGATTTCGGATTCGGGCTGGCCGGCGAGGCAAAATGCAGGACGGCATCGATTTTGCCGGGTACAAATATGAAGTTGGCCACGTCGTGACGAATAAAGAGGAAATCCGGGTTGTTGGCCAGGTGGGCCAGGTTCTCGGTGCTGCCGGTAATGAAATTATCCATACCAATAACCTGGTGGCCTTCACCAAGCAAGCGCTCGCATAAATGCGAACCCAAGAAACCGGCTGCTCCTGTGACTAAAACGCGCATGATTGTTCCCTCTACTTTCCTTATAATAAAATTATTTCGTGTAACTACGCAGGCACATGTTAAAGGATTCCTGAATTTGAGGTATTTGCGGAAGCTTTGCCTCCCTAAATACCTCAAATTCGGGATACTTAATCATCAGGCTGAGCAGTTTTATGGTTTCAGGCTTCATTTCCAATCAATCCGACTGATCAGCCCATCCCCGGTAATTTGTTGGGCTTGATGGTTGTCGAGCGTAATTAAATAGATGTTGCCCTGATAAACGAGGGCAATCATATCACTTTTCGAGCTTTCTGTGCCGGGCGACCAGACCGGTTGTTGCGGCTCCAGGCCGGCTGATCCCTCCGGGGGGAAGAGGGTAAGTTTGTTGGAGCCATCCTGATCCATAAGGACCAAACGGTAGCGGCTGGAATCGCTTTGTTCCGGGAAAATGGCCTGTAAATAGGCCACTTTGGCGTCAGGCCCGGATAGGGTCGCCGGAAGGCTGGGATAGGCAAACATGCCGCTTTGGGTGACCAGATCGATCGATGTATTGCTGCCCATGAGGTAGGCGGAAAGATCGAACAGAGGTGAGGTTTCCGGGTCACTCAAGCCAGACATAAATTCGTGGGTGACCGTATATAAGAGCTCGCTGTCGGAAGACCAGGCCAGCCCGGGCACCCAGGCCCAGTCAGAGCCGGTTTGGAACGGCAGCAGGTTTATGATCGCCTGGAATGCCTGGTTTTCCAGGTCCACCAGGCCGACCGAGTCCGGGCGGGCATAGGCAATCTGGCTGCCATCCGGCGAAAAGGAGTAGGTTGTGCCCCACCAGCCGTAAATTCCACCGGAATTGGCCTCGATCAGCGGTTCGTTCGTGATTACCCGGCCGGTATCATTGATGACGATGTGGTACAGGTCGTTGTTGGCCTGCCAGCCCGGTGCAGTCGAACGCGGTTCGACGGTCGAATAAAGAATCGAGGTGGTCTTGGCGGGGTTCCAGCCGGCGTATTGAATAATATTGTTGACATTCAAAGCGATTGGTTCGGGTTTGTCGTCGGTCAAGCTGACCAGCCAAAGCGAATTGATATTATCGCTGTCGTCGGCGGTCTTGCGGGTAAACAAGAGCCATTTGTTGTCCGGTGAAATCGTGAAGACTTGCCCATCCAGGTCACCGGTTGTTACCAGGGGACGCCGGTCGGAGGTGGAGGTCTCCATTAACCAGGCGTTGCCGGCCGTGAGATATACCAGGCGGCCGGGGATATCGACCGGGCTGAAGGGGGATTGAACACCCACCATGACGATTTCAGGCTGGGCCTGTTGGGTCGTTTCCACCTTGAAGACAGTGCGCGGGGAATTGACCCCATTCTGCACCAGGATACGGTAGGTGATCTCCTGGGTGCCATTTACGCCAGGTTGAATCAGAACCGAATCGCCTTCGGGTAAGGATTCGTTGCGGACCGTCTGGCGTTCGAAGGGAATCGTCTTGTCTTCGGTCTCGAATTTTTCCTGGATGCGGGTGATGTGGACCTCGAGCGGGGCGTCGACCAGGGTGTAAGTCGCCGGATCCACCTGATCCAGGCTGTTCAGGGTGACGCCGGCCGAATCCAGGGCTTCTTGTACGCTGGACCCAGGCGGGACAGAGACCTGCTGTGTGCTGCCGTAATCTACAATGGTCACCGTGATTTCAGATTGTGTGGGCGTTGGTGTTGCGACACAACCGGCCAGCAGAATCAAAAAAATTACCCCGACAGCGAAAAATGCGAAATGGCACCAACCATTAGCGCTGTGGTTTTTTGCGAGGTTGTGTATATGGCTATGGGTTGTCACTGAATCAGGTATAATTCGCGGTATCAAATTTAACAACGCCTATTATAGCATGACTGAATTAGACCCTCTTACGGACGAATTTTCTATCGAAGCGAACCTGGAAGCGCTGTTATTCGTAGCTCCCGGGCCGGTAACGTTATTGCAGCTTTCCGAAGCCTTGGGAACACCTCAGGCAACGATTGAAGCAGCGCTGACGAATCTGTCCAATTCTTACCGGCAAAACCGGGGCTTGCGGATCCAGCGGCACCAGGGACGGTACCAATTAACGACCGTGCCTGAACTGGCAAAGGGTATCGAAAAATTCCTTGGTCTTGAAGCCATGGCGCGATTAAGCCGGGCCAGCCTGGAGACCCTGGCGATCGTGGCCTATCGCCAACCGATCACTCGCCCGGGAATCGATGCGATCCGGGGTGTCAACAGTGACGGTGTGATCAAAAGTCTGCTATCCAAGGGTCTGGTCCAGGAAGCGGGGCGCGCTGAGACGCCTGGAAGGCCGATTTTATATGCGATTACTGAGGATTTCTTGCAGCATTTCGGTCTTAATGCCTTAGACGAGTTGCCACCATTTGAAATATTAGAGCAAGAAGGCGCGGCTGGCGAAGACCAACGCCTTCTTAAGGATTAATCATTTTATGGCTGAAGAGCGCATACAGAAGATCCTGGCCCGTGCAGGTTTTGGATCGAGACGAGCATGTGAAGTATATATCACGGATGGCCGGGTCACGGTAAATGGGGTCAAGGCAATTCTGGGCGGTAAAGCTGACCTGGAAAAAGATTCGATCCAGGTGGACGGACAGTCAATCCCTAAAATACCCAGCCAGGCGACCTATATTGCCCTCAATAAGCCGCGTGGGGTGCTTTCGGACGACGCCATGCAAGATTCACGGAAGACCGTTTTTGACCTGGTGCCAGTCGCCGGGCATTATTTCGTGGTCGGCCGTCTGGATTACGACAGCGAAGGTCTAATGTTATTGACGAGCGACGGCGAACTGGCCAACCGGTTGACTCATCCCCGCTACGGGCACGAAAAAGAATACAAGGTGCAGTTAGGTTCCAAACCAGACCTTGAACAACTGGAAGCCTGGCGGCGCGGCGTGGTTCTGCCGGATGGATACCGCACCCAGCCGGCGACGGTCGAGTTGGAAAACCAGGCCGGTAAAGCATTCTGGATTAAAGTGATCATGCGGGAAGGGAAAAAGCGCCAGATTCGCGAAGTCGGCAAAACGATCGGGCTGCCTGTGCAGCGCATTATCCGGGTCAGGATTGGCAGCTTGTTGTTGGGGACGCTCAAAACGGGCGAATGGCGCAACCTCTCTCCGAATGAAGTAAGGGCATTGAAAGCCCAGGTCCAGGGAAAGCCGGCTCTGTCAGCTAAAGCACCTTTACGCAAGCCAATCCCGCGCCGCCGTCCTGGGGAACCGGAAAAAGAGGGCCGTAAAAAAACGGGCTGGAAGCCGAGGATAGAGAAAAGAAGTTAGTGATCAAAAAATAGTGAATAGTAAAACTATTCAGTGATAGCTGAATAGAAACCAGAAAATAAACAACCGTGATTGCCAAAGCATATTTTAGCGATCACGGTTGTTTGTCAACTAATCTCTAATTTCTATTCTTTTACTCGTAACCACTCAGGCCAGGTCGGAAATTAGGGGTGTTTTTATGTTTTTTCCCGTGCGAAGCACGCGAATAAACATAAAAACACCCCTTTCTTTTGCGGTAGCTAAGCAGTTACTTTTACTCTTTGTCTTCGGTGGGAAGAGATTTCTGGATGATTTGAATGGTCTCCATCGGGGCGGGATGGTCCTTGCCTTTTTTGCGGATGAATTCCTTCAATTTATCCAGGGAGACGGCCGGGAAGGGTGCTTTTTCCAGGTTCTCAAGCGTAGCCTTGGGGTTGGTGAAAACGATGATTGCTTCCCCTTCGGGCAGCTCGATCTCCGGAAAATTCTTTTTCAGGTATTTCTGGATATCTTCGACGGAATAGCGTGCATCCAGTTCGGGCCGGCCGATGTTGTCCTGGCCGAACAATTTCATGATCGCATTTCCGCCCGACTGCTTGAAACGGTTGCGCTTTTCATCAAAAGTGATCTTGCCTGGGGCACCGATCGGCACCAGAGAGAGGATGCCGGCCGGCCCAATCAGCAAGTGGGGAATGCCGGTCACGTAGTGATACAAGGTGCTTTTTTCTTCGAGCCCCTTGAGTGATTTAGTGAGCAATTCATCCGGACGAGGCGACTTGGTCCAGCGGTTACTGTAGAATGTGCCGACCTGGGTCAGCAAAAAGCCCAACAGTAAAGCCCCAAAAGTAATCGTGACCTGTTCGGCCTGGGTGAATGAAAAATACAGGCCGATACCCAACACAACCAGGGCGCCGATCGTGGTAATTTGACCGATTTTTTTATTCCGACGAATGAGTTTGTTATTCGAAACGACTTTCATTGGTAAGATTTTTCCTTATTCCGAGATTGGGGTCACGTTCTCTAAAAGAGTTAACCGTTCTTGAATTGCGGACTGCATCGCCGGTAGGAGACCTGCATTGACCGACTGCCGGGCGATTTTTAGGGCATTATACATGGCCCGCCCATCTGAGCGGCCGTGACCGACAAATACCAACCCATCGATGCCCAGGAGCGGAGCTGCACCGACTTCGCCCGGGTCCATCATCTTCTTGAGGTTTACGAAGGCCGGTTTTGCCAGCAACGCGCCGATTTTGGTCGTCAGGCTGGCCATCAGCTCTTCTTTGAGGGTGTCCGTCATCAGTTTGGCCACCGCTTCACTCGACTTGAGCAGGATGTTACCGGTAAAACCATCGGTCACTACCACATCGGCTTGCCCGCCGAATAATTCCTTGCCCTCGACATTGCCGATGAAATTCAGTCCGCTTTGTTCGAGCAGGTGGAAGGTATCTTTGATAAGCTGGTTGCCTTTGCCGGCTTCCTCGCCGTTGGAGAGCAAACCAACCCGCGGGTTCGGTTTATCGAGTACTTTTTGAGCATATACACTGCCCATCACGGCAAATTGAAGCAAGAATTCAGGCCGGCAATCCGCGTTTGCGCCAATATCGACAATTACGCAATGGCCATTCTTGACCGGGAACAAGGCGGTCAGGGCCGGGCGAGCGACGCCTTTAATGCGCCCAAGAGTGCGCAGGCCGTTGAACATGGCTGCACCGGTGTTGCCGGCGGTCACAAAAGCCTGTCCGCGGCCCTGTTTGACCAATCCGCAGCCAACTGCCATCGAGTTGCGTGGTTTCCGGCGGGCAGCCTCGACCGGCTTCTCGGCCATCTCGACCAGGTCGGGAGCGTGTTCGATCGTAATCAGGCTGGAATTCCCATTCGCAGCTTTTAGCTTGGGACCGATCAGCGATTCGTCACCAACCAGGATAATCTCTTCGTTGAATTCTCGGGTTGCCTGGATGGCCGCTTCGATTTCGGGATCGGGGTAGCGATCACTTCCCATTGCATCAAGTATGATTGCCATTTATTACCTCGTCTTGTATCAATTTTTCTTGACATACCACCAGAGCCGATTATAATATCGGAGCGTTCGCGCTGGTGCTGGAACTGGCAGACAGGCATGGTTGAGGGCCATGTGCCGCAAGGCGTGGGGGTTCAAGTCCCCCCCAGCGCACACACAGACAGTCATCCACCGGTGGATGGCTGTTTTTGGTTGCCCCGGTCGTAAAAGATTTCAGGCTGGTACCGGATATATAAATAGGGCAAGCGATCTGGCCGCTTGCCCTATTTATATCAGTCTTTTTGGTCGCAAATGGCACCAACATTGAATGCATCAATTATCTCGCCGGGTGATGTACTGGGTGAGTTCTTGGAGGTGGTTTTTTTCCGGGCAATCCGGCATGCTCTGTAATAGATCCAGCGCCGAGCGGACATAGGCGTCCGCCTCGGACAGGGCAGCTTCGATGGCTTCGCTGAAACGGATCCGATCGACGAGCTGGCTGATCCCCTGCTCGTAATTCAGGCAATCGCCGGCTAGAATTTCCTTGACTTCGGGTTCCTCGAGGTGTCCTTCGACATAACAGATGGTCGGCAGGGTAATCAACCCCTGGCGTAAATCGTGCCCGACCGGCTTGCCCAATTTAATTTGATCGCCGGTAAAATCGAACACGTCATCGACAATCTGAAAAGCGATGCCAATTTTACGGCCAAACTGGCGCACCGCTTCAATGATTTCCGGATCGGCCTCGGCAATCAGGGCAGCACAACAAGCTGATGCCTCGAACAATGAGGCTGTTTTAGCGTAGATGCGCTCGAAATAATCATCGCGGTCCACCGTGCAACGGCTCGAAAATAACTGGGTGATTTCTCCGTTGACGATAGTCGAAAGGGTCCGCGAAAAAAGGTCCATGACCGGGATGGATTTGGTGTCGGAGGCGAGCTTGGCGGCGCGAGCAAACAGGAAATCGCCGGTGAGTACTGTTGCGCCAGGTGACCAGCGAGAATTCAGGGTAGGAATGCCCCGGCGCAAAAGAGAACCGTCGATCAGGTCGTCGTGGACCAGGGTGGCGGTGTGCAGCAGCTCGATGGCAGCGGCCAGAGTGATCAGCCGGTCTTCCTCGGCGCCTAACATACGACCGACCAATAAAGTAACGGTCGGGCGGATTCGTTTTCCGCCAGATGTTAGTAAATGGTCCAGGGCAGCCTGCAAATCGGGATGATGCTCATTCGCTTGCGCTTTCATCAAAAGCTCGACTTGATGAATCTGCTCCTGGACGGGAATGAAGAACGAAATGGTGGTACTCAATCGGAGGATCTCCATAAAAATAATTTGTTGGCGGAATCAGTCGTCAGTTGACCAATTTTTTCCAGTGGTATTCCTTGTAATTCGGATAATTTTTCTGCGATTAGTTTAACGTAAGCCGGCTCGTTTCGTCTACCTCGTTTGGGATGCGGGGCCAGGTAAGGGGAGTCGGTTTCGATCAAAGTGCGATCCAAAGACAAATTCGCGGCAAATTCCTGGCGATCTTTGGCATTCTGAAAAGTAATCGGCCCCGAAAGGCTGACAAAGAACTGCCTGGCTTTGACTTGCGCAGCCAATTCCAGGCTGCCGTCGAAAGAATGCATCACACCGGGCCGCCCTGCCAGGGGATTTTGCTCCCCTTCGAGGCCGGCCTGCCAGGCTTCCAGGATCGGCCAGAGGTCATCGATGGCCTGGCGGTTGTGGATGATGACCGGTTTCGCAGTTTTTGCAGCCAGGCCGAGGTGCTTGTGTAAAAGATCGATTTGTACTTCCCTGGGCGAGGCATCGCGGTAGTAATCCAGGCCAATTTCGCCGATCGCGACAACTTTGGGTTGGTTGGCCAGGTCACAAATCGCCTCCCAGTTCTGTTCATTCCAGTCCTCTGCGTTGTTGGGGTGGATGCCGACAGCGGCATAAACCTGGGGAAATTGTTCACTCAACTCAACTGCCTTCTGGCTGGTTGCCCGATCCACGCCCGGGACCAAAATTTTGACGACTCCGGCTTGCTCCGCTCTTTCTAAGACATCGGCCAGATCATCGCTAAATGGGTCAAGATTCAGGTGGCAATGAGTATCAATGAAAGCCGGCAATTAGACTAATCCCGCGATTTTCAAACCATCGTTCAAAATGGATTGGACACGATCTTTATGGGTTGTCTCACAATAGACCCGCATAATGGGCTCGGTACCGGAGAAGCGGATCAACAACCAACCGCCGTCATCCAGCGAAAACTTGTAGCCATCCATCGTGTTCAATGAGGTTACTTGCAGGCCTCCGATAGTGGCCGGTTTGGCAGAGAGAATTTTCTCCTCTTTGCTCTTGCGGTCGCCGGTAAAACGGGTATCGATGCGGTCGTAATAATGTGGCCCAACTTTACTGTAGAGCAGATCGATGAGTGCAGATGGCTTCTTGTTCAACTGAACCATCAAATCCAGGAAATACAGTCCGGCCAAAATGCCATCCCGTTCCGGGACATTCCCGCGGAAGGCATAACCACCAGATTCCTCGCCGCCAATCAAAGCATTGGTCTCGATGAACTTGGGCGCGACGTATTTGAAACCGACGCCGGTTTCATAAACGGGGACATTGTACAGTTTCCCCAATTTGTCCAGCATCGTGGTTGTAGAAAGGGTCTTGACGATCGGCCCGCGCTCACCGCGTACTTCCAGCAAGTAGTAGGCTAACAAGGCATACACCTGGAGTTGGTTGACGAAATTGCCTTGTTCATCACCAATTCCAACCCGGTCTGCATCACCATCCGTGATGATGAGGACATCCGCATTTTCTTCCACAGTCGTCTTCAAGCCAACGTTAATGTTAGGCGGGATCGGTTCGGGCCGTTTCATTTCCGGGAAGGACGGATTACGCACGTTGTGGATCTCTTTGACCTGGGTTTTCCCGCCGGCCAATAAACGAGTGAACCATCCTGCGCCGTTGCCCCACATTGGATCGACCACTATCTTCAAACCTGCGTCGCGAATGGGCTTCAGGTCGATCAGGTCGTCCAGGTGAGTGATGTAATCGGGAGCGGCATCAAAGCGTACCAGGATATTCTGGCTTTCCGCATCGGCCGCAGTAACATGTTTGATACTCTGTTCGGAATCGGGAATGAGGCTTTCGATTTCCTTGAGCCCTTCGGGATCGATTGCACCACCGTGTTCGTCACGGACTTTGAAGCCATTATCGGTGGGGGGGTTGTGCGAGGCAGTAATGTTAATGGCACCCGCGGCATGTTTGTTGACTACCTGAAACGCGATCACCGGGGTAGGGGTAGCGCCATCGGTGAGATAAACTTTAAAACCGTTTCCGCATAACACTTCGGCTGCCGCCTGGGCAAAAAATTCTGAATCGAAGCGTTTGTCGTGACCCACAATGACCCACTGGCCATTTTTTCCGTGATTGTTCAGGTAGGATGCAAATCCTTGTGCACACCGGCGGACATTAGCAAATGTGTAGTCTTCTGCGATTACTCCTCTCCAACCATCTGTCCCAAAGGTGATTGTTTGCACCATGCTACCTCCGTAATTTTTATATGTGAGATTAGGAACAAATTTCCCTAATTATAACAGGTGATCGAGTGAGGATAAAGTTTTATCCCGGCGAGGTTAAAAATAGCGAGGACGATTTATTCAGCCGGCCATCCCATGCTATAATCTACACTTAATGTCTGAATTAGTATTTTGAGGGGTTTGCAGGGGCATTTTTCCTACAAACCCCTCAAAAAAAGAAATTAAAGGCTTTCTTGTGAACGCAAATACAAAGATTTACCTGGATCATGCGGCGACAACACCGGTTGACCGGCGAGTATTGGATGCGATGCTGCCGTATTTTTCAGAAATTTACGGCAACCCTTCTTCGATCCATTTCTACGGCCAACAGGCTGAGGCAGCGGTCGAAGCAGAACGGGAAAGCGTGGCCAGGCTGATCCATGCTCAGCCGGATGAAATCTATTTCACCAGCGGCGGCTCGGAAAGCGATAACCTGGCCATCCGCGGAACAGCCCTGGCCCGGCGTGAAACGACCGGCGCCAGCCGGATTATCGTCTCTCCGGTGGAACACCAGGCCGTTTTACATACGGTCATACAACTGCGGGACCTGTTCGGGTTTACAGTCGATTACTTGCCGGTTGACCGGTTTGGGATGGTCGATCCGGACGACTTGAAGGACAGATTGGGTCAGGATGTGGCCCTGGTGAGCGTGATCTACGCCAATAACGAAATCGGCACGATTAACCCAATCGGAAAATTGGGCAGGTTATGCAGAGCAGCCGGGGTGCCCTTTCACACGGATGCGGTCCAGGCGGCTGCCCATTTGCCTATGGACGTGCAACATGACCAGATCGATCTATTGGCGCTGGGGGCGCATAAATTTTATGGCCCTAAAGGGGTAGGCGTGCTGTATAAACGCCATGACTTGAAAATTTTCCCGACCCAGACCGGAGGCGGGCAGGAGTCCGGATTACGCTCCGGGACCCAGAACGTACCGTATATCGTCGGCCTGGGGAAGGCTTTCGAGCTTGCCAACCTTGAGCAGAAGCTGCGCCAGGAAAAGGTCGTCCCGCTGCGGGATAAGATCCTGGGGACAGTCCTGGAAGAAATCCCGGGAGCGCAAATCAGCGGCCATCCCACGGACCGGTTGCCTAATCATGCCAGTTTCGTATTCGAACACCTGGACGGCAATAATTTATTGGTCCTTCTGGACGCGGCCGGCTTTGCCTGTTCTTCGGGCTCGGCGTGTAAAGTGGGTGATCCCAAGCCGTCCGAGGTGCTGCAGGCGATGGGGGTTCCGGTGGAGTGGGTGATGGGCTCCCTGCGGGTCACATTGGGCAAGGATAATACCGCAGAAGAGATCAACCGCTTTCTATCTGTTTTACCCAACCTGGTGGGTAAAGCCCGTTCGTTGAATTAGGTAGGTAATTGTGCTGAAAGAACCTAACACGGTCGCTGTCGCCATGAGTGGAGGCGTGGATAGCTCGGTAGCTGCCGCGCTGCTGGTCGAACAGGGCTATACAGTTTTTGGATTGATGCTGCGCCTGTGGAGCGAGCCCGGTTACGAAAACAGCAATAAATGCTGCACCCCGGATGCAATGGCTCAGGCGCGCAAGGTGGCGGCTCAAATCGGCATACCTTTCTATGCGGTTAATGCTCAGGAGATTTTCCGGGAGCAGGTGGTGCAGTTTTTCCTGGATGGATATTCTGCCGGCGTAACGCCGAACCCCTGCCTGGTGTGCAACCAATCCATCCGGTGGGGCTATTTGTTGGATTACGCCTTGAAAATGGGCGCAGATGCTTTCGCCACCGGTCATTATGCGCGGGTGCTGCACGAAGAGGATGGTCCGGCGAAATTGCTCAAAGGGATTGACGAGAAAAAAGACCAATCTTACGTTTTGAGTATACTGAGCCAGGAACAGCTTGGGCATACCCTGTTGCCGGTCGGCGGATACGTAAAACCGCACATCCGTGAACTGGCCCGCAAATTCAATTTGCCTGTCGCCGAACGGCAGGATTCACAGGACCTGTGTTTTCTGGCCGGACGGGATTACCGGCAATTTTTGTCCCGGTATGTGCCCGAATCAACCCGAACGGGAAATATCGTCAATTCGAGCGGGAAAATCCTGGGGCAGCATGAAGGCCTGGCTTTTTACACCATAGGCCAACGCAAGGGCCTGGGTGTTCCATCGGAAACACCCTTATATGTGTTGGCAAAAGATAATGCGAGCAATAACCTGGTGGTGGGCCAATTGAGTGAATTGGGCCAAAGCCGGTTAATCGCAAATGGTATCACCTGGTTGGCGGGCCAACCACCCGCGACAGAATTCAAAGCAGCGGTTAAAATCAGGTACCGGGCAGCTTTTGTGGACGCCACAATCGCCGTCCATACCGCCACTGATGTGGAGGTCGCTTTCGATCATCCCATGCGAGACATCACCCCCGGACAGCGGGTCGTTTTCTATGATGGCGACCTGGTACTGGGGGGCGGGACGATTCAAAAAGCGTTTACAAATTAATTTGCTTGGGGAGGGGAAATGACCATACAGACATTGCTCCTGGGCTTCTTGATTGCCACCTTGTATGGCGCGGGTTTTCATTTGTTCCGGGGCGGGAAGCTATGGCGTTTGGGGTTGTATCTGATCTTTGCCTGGATTGGTTTTTGGGGCGGCCATTTCCTGGGAGGGAGCCTCGGCTGGACTTTTATAAAAGTGGGTACGCTAAATTTGGGAATGGCTACCCTGGGCAGTATCGTTGTGCTCCTGCTGGGATATTGGCTCAGCCTGGGACAGACACCGGCTGCAGGTAAAAAATAAGGAGATTTCTTTTGACCTGGAATAACCTGGGTGAAACAGTTCAAGCTGGTGAGCTGGTGCAACTGGTGGGACTGCGCCATAAAAGTTTTATTTTGCGTGTCGTCCCGGGCGCCGATTTACAGACGCACCGGGGAGTCATAAAACACGATGACATCATCGGGAAAGTTTGGGGCACCCGAATCACCAGTCACAAAGGCAACCCGTTTTTCATCCTGCAACCTTCGTTGGGCGATTTACTCAAAGAGCTGCCCCGCAATTCCCAAATCATGTACCCTAAGGAAATCGGCTTCGCGATGATTTCCATGGGGATTGGGGAAGGGCAGCGCATCATCGAAGCCGGGACCGGTTCGGGGGCACTGACCTGTGCTTTGGCCTATCACGTGGGATTAAACGGGAGAGTGTTCTCTTACGATGTCCGGCCTGAGATGCAGCAAATGGCGCTCAAGAACCTGACCCGGTTGGGCCTGGAAGGGTGCGTCGAGTTGAAATTACAGGATATCGGCGATGGGTTCGACGAAACCGGAGTGGATGCTTTATTCCTGGATGTGTCCAACCCCTACGATTATGTTGGCCAGGTCAGGCGGGCGTTGAAGCCGGGTGGCTATTTTGGCAGCATTCTGCCGACCACCAACCAGGTAGTGCGCCTGATCGCTACCCTGAGACAGTACGATTTCGCTTTCATCGACGTTTGCGAGGTTTTGCTGCGTTTTTACAAGGCCGAGGCTGAACGATTTCGGCCGGTGGATCGAATGGTGGCGCATACCGGCTATTTGTTGTTCGCCCGGCCGGTCTTCATCGATCACGAAGAATCCGCTGATGCTACCTCATTCGAAGAGGAAGAGACTGCGCTTGCAGGACAGGACGTCGACCTCTAGCATGAAAAAGCGGGCAGGGAATTGTCTGGCATATTAATTAACGAATTAACCGCAGGGGCCATCCGGGAAAAGTTGGACGCGCATGGACGGATGGCCCAGCCGCCCGACTCAAGTGTGGGCTTGCGTAAGGCGGCGGTCCTTATCCCGCTCCTGGCCAAAGGCGAGGAATGGTTCGTTTTGTTTACCCGCCGTTCCAATACAGTCAATGACCATAAAGGGCAGGTGTCTTTTCCCGGGGGAGCAGTCGAAGCAGAGGATGACTCGGACCAGGCAGCAGCGCTACGCGAAGCGAATGAAGAAATTGGTATTCTCAAAAAACAGGTAGAAGTCTTAGGCCAATTGGAGCAATATCCTTCGATTACCGGCTACCTGATTACCCCGGTGGTAGCCAGGATCGATTGGCCTTTTGAAATGCAGATTTAACCCAGGCGAAGTCAGCCGGGTTTTTACCATTCCCCTGGGCTGGCTGAGCTGTATAGATAATTTTCACCTGCACACCTGGGATACTCCGGATGGATTTACCCGCCGGTCGATTTTCTATGATCTATACGACGACGAGCAATTGTGGGGAATTTCAGCCAGGATCACCGTGCATTTATTATCTGTTTTAGGCTTGATCGCTGACGAACCGCTGGCTCAATGAATGGGGTGTTCGAGCAGGGCGTTGAAATTGTGAACCTGGATCGGTTTGCTGAATAAAAAGCCCTGGATCAAGTCACATTTGTGTCGGGCCAGAAAACCCAGTTGCTCCGGTGTTTCGACGCCTTCGGCAACCACGACCAGTTCCAGGCGATGGGCCA
This sequence comes from uncultured Chloroflexia bacterium, assembly GCA_963704755.1. GTDB lineage: Bacteria > Chloroflexota > Anaerolineae > Anaerolineales > Anaerolineaceae > Bellilinea. Next base: position 313,857 of record OY969938.1, on the reverse strand, counting down.
TTTCGATGATCGATTGGGTAATCAGGTCGTTTTCGCGTTGGCCGCCCAGATTAGAAATGAAGGATTGGCCGATCTTCAGGACGTCCAGAGGCAGGCGCTGGATAATGCTCAACGAGGAGTAGCCGGTCCCGAAATCGTCAATAGAAATCTTGATTCCAAGACGTTTCAATTCCCACAACATTGATTCGAATTTTTCCAATTGGGAATAATTGCGGCTTTCGGTGATCTCGATAAAGATATTCTTGGGATCGACACCGGTCCTATCAAGCGTCCGGGCCACAACCGCAGCCAGGTCACTCTGCTGGAACTGCCTGGCGGAGAAATTAACCGACACTTTCAGATTCTTGAAGCCGTTTTCGTTCCACTTGCGGAGCTGGTTACAGGCGCTTTCCAGAATCCAGTCTCCGATTGGGACGATCAAGCCGGTATCTTCGGCAATGGGGATGAATTGGCCGGGGTAGATCAACCCTTGCTGGGGATGGTTCCAGCGGATGAGCGCTTCAGCATTGATCACCTTGTGGGAAACCGTGTCGAAAATCGGCTGATAGTACAACTCAAACTGATCGTTTTCGAGGGCCTGGCGCAAATCGGTTTCCATGTGGAGCAGCGTCACGGCCTGAGCGTGCATAAAGCGATCGAAGATTACATAAGAATCGCCGCCCTGGCCTTTGGCCTGGTACATGGCCGTATCCGCGTCGCGGAGCATGTCGTCCGCGATTTCGTAGCCGGTGGTGGAAAGGGTAATGCCGATACTGGCGGTCGAATAGACTGCCTGTCCATCCACATTGGCGGGCGCAGAGATTTCTTTTTTTATTCGATTGGCTATCTGAATGACTTCGTAAGGATCGTGGATGTCATTGATCAGGATGGCGTATTCATCGCCGCCCAGGCGGGCAACCGAGTCTTCCATGCGTAAGGAAGCCTCCAGGCGCTGGGCAATCTTGATCAACATCTTGTCGCCAGCCAGGTGGCCTAAAGAATCGTTGAGGATTTTGAACCGGTCCAGGTCCATGATCATGATCGCGAAAGTTTCGTTTTCATGGCGCTTCGAGCGTTTGATGGTCTGGTTTAAACGGTCGATAAAGAGAGCTCTATTAGGTAAACCGGTCAGTTTGTCGTGCAGGACCTCGTGGGCCAACTGTTTTTCGGTATGTTTGTTGCGGGTTACGTCGGTAAGTGAGCCGGCAATACGGTAGGGGGCGCCGGCTGAGTTGGATACCGCCACGCCGCGCACCTGTACCCACAAGAAATCCCCCTCTTTGTTCTTCAACCGGTGTTCGATCTCGAAATGGCCGATTTCGCCATGCAGGTGGGCCTCGAGCTGTGATTTCAGCGAAGGCAAATCATCCGGGTGAACGCGATTTAGCCACTCGTCCGGCGAAGGCGAAATTTCCTCGTCTAAATAACCTAATATCGTTTTCCATCGAGGGGAATAGTAAATGCGGTTATTTTCTAGGTCCCAGTCCCAAATACCATCGTTCGAGCCATTGACGGCCAGTTTATATCTTTCCTCACTGATGCGTAAAGCCTGGTCGGTCAGGCGTTTCTGAGTAACGTCGGTAATGATGGAAATGACCATGACCGGATTTTGATCCTCGTCGTATAAAAGTGAAGAGGACGATTCGATAAAAAGAATAGACCGGTCGGCTTTGATAATCCGGTATTCGGATTTGCCGCCGGTCCGGCTGGTGATGAAGCCGTTGAGTTCTTTGGCGGTGTTTTCGCGGTCGTCTTCGTGAATGATTTCCAGTATATTCTTACCCAGCAATTCTTCCTTGGTTTGGTATCCGCCCAAATCGAGGGCGGCCTGGTTGCAATTTTCAAAATGACCGTGCAGGTCCGTGACCACAATCGGGTTGGGGGATGCATCAAAAATACTGTTGATCAGATCGTGCTGGTTGCGTAATTCTTCTTCGGATTTCTTTTTCTTGATCGCGTTGGCGACATGCGGAGAAACCATCGACAGAAACTGCAGATCGTCGGCAGTGTAGCGCACACCTTCGGTGTAGGTTTGGGTAGCCATCACGCCAATCGTACGCTGATCGGAGATCAAAGGCACCCCAATCCAATCGATGGATGGTGCACCCATTTCGGCGACCTCACCTTGTTTGACCAGGTCGTCGAAAACCTCCGGGGTAGCGAGTAATGCTTCGCCTTTGCGCAGGATGTATTCCGTCAGGCCACGTTTGGATTTCTGGGGGACGGGGGTAGTATCGAATTCGTCGACAAAATAAGGGAAGGAAAGCGTATCATTTCCCGGATCGTAAAGGGCGATATAAAAGTTGTTGGCCGGCATGATCTCCGCGATGATCTGGTGAAATTCATACAAAAGATCATTTACATGCTCAACCTTGCCGACACTCTCTGAAATCTTTACCAATGATTGCTGCGTTTTCAATAATTTTTGCACTTTCGTAATATCGCGAATTATGAAAATTGCCAGTCTGTTCTCGTTGATTTCCAGTTGGGTGATCGAGATACGGGCATCGATGGCGGGCAAACTGCCCACCGGCTGAATGGTTCTGAACAAGGTCCTTTTGGGGAAGTCGTCAGAGTTTTCGGTATCTGACTGTGGGTCCGCAACGATTTTCTCCACCAAAAAATCTTGAAACTCGAAATCTTCAGGTAAATGTTCTTTGTCATCGATGTTCAGTAATTCCAGAAATTTATCATTGGTGACCAGGATCTTGTGATTGGCGAGGTCGTAAATCGCACAAGCATCATCGATGATTTTAATTAGCGCTTCCAATGCAGGGTTGATATACGGATTAGAAATGATCATAACCACCCATTAGTTTCGAAGATTCGCAGTGCCAGCTTCGATGATGCAAGTTTTATGCCGCTGTACTTGATTATATCTAAAGGGCGGATTTTCATATCAATTGAATAGCTTTTCATAGAATAATATACAGAAACGGCGCTGTATGGTGTCGCCTTTCCAGTCCCTGGGCCGTTCCGTTTATTCCTTTTTGTAAAGATGTTCTAAATTAAACTCCCTCTATTATTGGTGAAATTATCCGGTCTGTCAATACTAAATGTTTGAAAAACATTACCAATTTTCGGGTAATCGTTATAAATTAATTACTGCCGGTGCTCCTGTGAAGGTCGCGTTTGGGATAAATAAAAACACGGCGGCGATTTTATCGCCGCCGTGTTTCGTTCGATAATTTGGACGGTCCGGAGGACTAATCCTCTTCTTCTTCCTTCTTGCCGCGTTCGATGACCTCGGGTTCGGAGGCGCCTTCTTCAGTCACGCCACCTTCCTCAGTGACTTCCTCGGCACCGCTGGTAATTACTACCACGATATCGGTCAAGTCATTCAGGACTTCTACGTTGGCGGGGATTCCCAGGTCCTTGACGGAGACGGAATCGCCGATATTTGCCAGTTTCGAGATATCAACGACAAATTTCTCGGGTAAATCTTGGGGGAGACATTCCACGACAACCTGATCCAATTCGGTGACCACAACGCCGTTGTAATTCTTGATGGCGGAGGAAGTACCGACCAACTCGATACTGACATTGGTGCGGATCTTTTCGGTTAGCGAAACGACCTGGAAGTCGACGTGTTTCAATGTTCCGCGAATATAGTCGCGTTGTTTTTCGCGCACGAGGGCAGCGTGTTCTGTGCCTTCCAGGTTGATCGTCACAATATGCGATTGGGTCAAACTGGCAAGGATCAATGAAGTGGTGTGCAGGTCCATCAAAATGGGAGTGGGTTCGACATTGTGCCCGTACATAACTCCCGGCAATTTGCCTTCACGACGTAACGCGCCAACTTTTTTGCCAATGACAGTACGCCGTTCGGCTTCGATTAAGGTCTTTTCCATTTTATTTCATCCTCGAGCGCCTCTCACCCAATTTGGGTTACCTTCGCTCTATTGAAGAATTTCATCAGACGATTTGCCTGATGATTGCATGAGTAGCGAGTGGATATTTTAGCCGTTGATGGGGTCACCGTCAAGGAAGAGATTATTGAGTGTTATAACCAGCCTGCATTTTGAAATACGGATTTTATGGGGACCGGGCAACCTCGGCGCCTGTTTCCGAAAACCAAAATCCAATTTATAAAGTGTAATAAAACTTGTGTAAGTTTTGAGAAACGGACACTATCTTCGGGCAGAAAGAGGAGCGAATTTGTTAACATTTGCGGGCTAACCGTTAAGAGATTTTAAGAGAAATATCTTGCTTGAATTAATAAGATAAGCTATAGTTATGTATGTCTGCCGGCTTACCGGCATCCCACTCTCTAAAATATAAGGAGAAGAGAACATGCAAATTCGCCGAAGCACGTATGTATTGTTGTCTGCGCTTCTGGTGGCAGTATTTGTTTTGAGTGCCTGCAGCACACCTGCTGCAACCACAATGGCACCTGAAGCAACTACAGCGCCTACCACAGCCCCTACCATGGCAATGGCAACCGAGGTTCCTACTGAAGCCGCCACTGTTGCACCGACCGAGGCCCCAACCGAAGCACCCACGGCTGCCCCCACGACCCCTGCCCCCGTTTGCGATCCTCTACCCAATCCCCCGACCGTAAATGCGGGTGACCTGGGTTCATCCGACAACCCGATCGTCATCGCCTTCGTCCCCTCAGGTGAGTCCGGACAGATCGCTACGGCAAGCAATGCAATCGCCGACTGCTTGAATAAAATGACCGGCCTAAGCTACAAAGTCCAGACCGGCACTTCCTATGGCGCCGCCATCGAGGCCATGGGTGCCAATCAGGCTCAGGTAGGCTTCCTCAACACTTTCTCAGTCCTTCTGGCTGAGGAAAAATACGGGATTGTCCCTGCCCTGGCCAACCTGCGCAATTACAGCACCATCGACATCGACCCCGATAAAGACCTGGCCGGGCAATTGGAACCCTTCTACAAGGGCCAGTTCATCGCCAATGTTGATTCTGGGATCAAAACTCTTGCGGATCTGAAAGGCAAGAGCTTCTGTTTCGTGGACCCGAACTCGACCTCCGGTTACATCGTCCCGCGGATCATCCTCAAAGCCAATGGTATCGATCCTGATACCGACCTGTCCGCCACCGAGAATGCCGGTTCCCACCCGAACGTTGCCATCGCCGTGTACAATGGCGACTGCGATGCCGGTGTAACCTACATCAACGTGTTGACAGATGCCGCCACCAACCTGCAGGCTCAGTATCCTGACATTACCGACAAAGTCAAACCCTTTGCGGTAACCGACCGGATCCCGAACGACGGTGTGCAGTACACCAAAGACCTGCCCCAGGACATCCAGGACATCACCACCAACGCTCTGTTGGCCATGTCCCAGGATCCCGGTGGTAAAGCCGTTCTGGCCAGCCTCTACACGATCAATGCTTTCGAGAAGATCGATGCTACTTTCTATGACGATTTCGCCAATGTTCTGAAAGCCGCCGGCGTCGATCCTGCTTCTCTGGTTCAATAAACATACGAACGAACAATAATACTGTCCCCTGAAAAGGGGACAGTATTATTACCAGACAAAGAGTAGTTACAACCTATACCCCATGTTACGTGTTGAAAACCTATCAAAAACCTATCCTAATGGAACACAAGCGTTAAGAAATGTCAGTTTTGAAGTAGCTGACGGAGAATTTCTGGCTGTAATTGGTCTGAGTGGTTCGGGGAAATCAACGTTATTACGCTGTATCAACAGACTGGTCGAGCCTACTTCCGGAAAAATCATTTGGAACGATCAAGATGTGACGGCTGCGACGGGGGGTGATATTCGCAAGATCCGCCGTCAAATTGGAATGGTTTTCCAACAGTTCAACCTGGTCAAGCGATCTTCTGTGATGACCAATGTGATGTCGGGAAGGTTGGGCTACGTCAATACCTTCTCCAGTATGCTCAATATTTTCTCCAGGCAGGATCACAAGCTGGCAATGGACAGCCTGGACCAGGTAGGCCTGGTAGAAAAAGCTCACGTCAGGGCCGATTCGCTTTCTGGCGGACAACAGCAAAGGGTCGGGATCGCGCGGGCTTTGATGCAAGAGCCAAAATTGATCCTGGCGGATGAGCCGGTGGCTTCCCTTGACCCGGTACTTGCCCATTCAATTTTGAAATATCTCGAGCAACTGAACAAAGATCGCGGCATCACGGTTTTATGCAGCCTGCACTATTTAGACCTGGTCCACCGGTATGCCACGCGGGCTATTGCCTTAAAAGATTGGGAACCTTGTTTTTGAAGGATTGCCTAAAGAAATCGACGATACCCAGTTCAAAGAGATTTACGGACAAGAAGCCGAACGTGTATCGTTAGTGTAAGTTCACAAGCCGAATTTGATAGATTCGTTGAGGTCTTGATTATTCCTAAATGACGACTCCTGCAAAGATCATAGAGCCGACCGGCAAAAAATATTTGCCCGCTATCGCATCGCTGTTGATTCCGGGGTCTGGGCAATTCATCGAAAACCGGCGTTGGCGTAGTTTGGTCATTTTTCTCGCGGCTACAATCTCTTTTTTCCTGGTGAATTGGGGGCTAACCGAGTATAAAGTCGGCCAAATTGGCCAATCCGGCTTTGTAACCACCTGGCTGTGGCTGCCTCTGATTCTTTTCTGGATCTGGAATGTACTCGATGCTTATTTTCTCAGCAATGGGAAATCCATCAATACCTTCCCGGCGCTGGTGATCGTAGCCCTTATTACTTATGTGATTGCCTGGAACGTGACCAGTGTTAAGCTGGACCGCCTGGTGACCCGTTTCGATGACGCCAAGAAAATCATGAACTTGCTGATTAACCCGGAGCTTGCCAAAGTTGTGACTGGCAACCAGGTCCAGGCATGTTCATGGAATTGCGTGGTTGAATATATAGGCGCCAAAATTTCCGGAACGCAGCCGCCCCAGAATATTCAAATCAGCAACGACCTTCTGGATATCTTCGGGCAAATTACAAAGACCGCTGCTCCGGCCTGGATGGTGAACCTGGGGCTGGCCAGTGAAGGCCAGGAGATAACCACGTATGTCGCCGGAAAGATGGTCGAAACCATCGCGATTGGTTTGCTGGCCACCATTTTCTCGACCATTCTGGCTTTCCCGATCAGTTTCTTTGCTGCGCACAACATCATGTCGCGCGTTCCTGGCGGGCAGGTTATCTATTTTGCGATGCGCGGTATTTTGAATGTGGTCCGCGCGATTGATACGGTGGTTTGGGGGTTAATTGTCATTGTGTGGGTGGGGTTGGGCAGTTTTGCCGGTGTGATTGCGTTAACCATCCATTCGATTGCCGCCCTGGGAAAATTGTATTCAGAAGAGATCGAGCACATCGATCCCGGCCCGGTCGAAGCTTTGACCGCCACGGGCGCCAATCTGATCCAGACGATCCGCTACGGTGTCATTCCGCAAATTACACCCTCGTTTCTGGCCTATACCTTACTGCGCTGGGATATCAATATGCGCTCCGCGACCGTCATCGGCTTTGTCGCCGGGGGTGGTATTGGCTTCTTTGTGATCGAGACCATCCGGGCAGGCGCATTCCAGTTGTATGCTTCGGCCTTGTGGGTCACGGCGGTTGTGATTATCCTGGTGGACTACATCAGTTCGAAACTGCGTGAAAACATTCTGCAGGACAAACCAAAAGCCGAACCGAAAACCCATTGGAATAAGGTCTTCACGTATGTACGCAACATCCTGTTAGCCGCGATTGGCGTTGGTTTCTTCGTGTATTTCTGGAACGTATGTGAAATCAACATGAAAGATATATTCCACCCCGCGCCAACTTTCTTCCGCATGGTCGGGGATTTCCTGGCCATGGACTTTACTCCGACCCTGGTTTCGTCAGTCGTCCAACAAATGCTGGTGACGATATTCCAGGCTTTGCTGGCAACGACGTTAGGCGCGTTGGTGGCTTTACCCTTTAGTTTTTTGGCAGCCAGAAACCTGACCGGGAAAACAGCAGCCACATCCTGGCTGTACGTGGCGACCAGGTCGTTATTTTAATATCCTCCGTTCGATCGAAGCTTTGTTGTATGTCGCAATCTTCGTCGCCTGGGTGGGTATCGGCCCCTTCGCCGGTATGTTGGCTCTGGCCATTACCACTTTTGGTTTGATCGGTAAGCTGTTTTCGGAGGCGATCGAAAATATCGAGGATGGGCCGATCGAGGCAATTACGGCTACCGGAGGGAATACCCTGCAAACGATCAGTTTTGCAATCGTTCCACAGATCGTGCCGGCCTTTGTTTCATACCTGATCTACCAATGGGATATCAACATCCGTATGGCGACGATCATCGGTTTCGCCGGTGGGGGTGGCATCGGCCTGACTCTTTCGACGTTCTTCGGTTCGCTGCAATACCATAAAGCCGGGACTGTGGTGCTTTTCATCGTTGTGGTAGTGGCCTTGATGGACTTTACTAGTGCAAAATTAAGAGAACAACTGGTATAAAGCATTTAATGGACCTAAAAAAAAGAGCGCACCATGGTGCGCTCTTTTTTTGGCTATTAACATTTATCGCAAAAGAAAGTGGTGTTCTATAGTTTTTCGCGTCCGAAGGATACGAAAAACTATAGAACACCCCAAATTTCCGAACTAAGCCGAGTAATAACCGGCTTTACCGGTTAACCATGGATTGGCACAGGTACATTTTGCTGTTTGGCCTGGCTTTTCAGCGGTTGGCTGGCTGAGACGACCACCTTCTGGCTCACTTTGCGGAAATGGAAACCGTATATCGCGAAGGTGATGGCCTGGGGGAACAAATCAAACCGGTGGAAAATGGTCCAGAATATTAAGCGCCAGTAATATTTTCTCTCCGGGCCGATTATTCCCAAGTAGAAAATGGAGCGGAAAAAAGCCAGGATTTCATTCGGCTCGATGGTCACGGAGTTGCGGGCCGGGTGATACTGGGTTAGAAACTGCTGGATGCGCTCGTAGAAAAAGCGCGGCGAATAGATAGTACGAATGATCTGGCGATAGCCGTCCTGCAAGACTTCCGCGTTCATGCGCGGCACGATGTTCGTTGTGCCATCCGCGTTGTCGCCAGACATCTGTTGGATCAAACGGCCTTCCTTCTCCATGCGTGCGTACAGCTCGGTGCCGAAGGGTGCTTGTAACAACCCAACCATGGCAGTGACGATGCCGCTTTTCTGGATAAAATCGATCTGGCGTTGGAAAATGGAAGGTTGATCGGTATCAAACCCGACGATGAAGCCGGCCATCACCTGCAGCCCGGCATTTTGCAGGCCCCAGACGATGCTGGTCAAGTCACGGTTGAGGTTTTGTTTCTTATTGCACTCGGCCAGGCTGGTCTCGTCCGGTGTTTCGATACCGACGAAGACAGAAATAAACCCGGCCCGGACCATCAGGTCAACCAATTCGGCATCGTCGGCCAGGTTGATCGAGACCTCGGTGAGAAACAGGCAGCCTGTTTTGCCTTTACGCCATTCGATCAGCGCCGGTAGAATGTCCTCTTTAAGGACTCTCTTATTGCCGATGAAATTGTCGTCAACCAGGAAGATATTGCGCCGCCAGCCGGCCGAATAGAGGGAATCTAGTTCCTGGATCAACTGGTCGGCCGTCTTCGTCCGCGGGCGATGGCCAAGCAAGGCAGTGACGTTGCAGAAATCACAGTTGTAAGGGCAGCCGCGCGAAAACTGAACATTCATTGAATTGTACTTGTTCAGCTCCAGCAAGTCCCAGCGGGGGGTGGGAGTTCTGAGTGATTTCGGCGAATTCTTCGGTAGAATAAACTTTGCGGGGGTTACCATTCGCAAGGTCTTGTAAAAATATCGGCAGGGTGATTTCGGCTTCGTTCAGAACGAAGTGGTCCACTTCCTCGAATTGGTCCCATTCGCCGGTGAAGAGAGGCCCACCAGCGACGACAGTTTTTCCGGCCAGTTTAGCCTGATGGATGGCATCCTTGGCTGACGAGCGTTGTACGTTCATCGCCCCAACGAAAATAAGATCGGCCCACTGGAGATCGTTGGTCGAAAGGGGATGCAGGTTCAAGTCGATTAATTTCACCTGCCAGTCCTCTGGTAACATAGCCGCCACAGTAATCAGCCCCAGGGGTGGATTGCAAACTTTTTTCGAAACAAACTGTAGCGCGTATTTAAAACTCCAAAAGGTGTCTGGAAATTCTGGCTGGATCAATAATACTTTCATCTTTTTACCTCTGATTAACTTTTGTGTTTTGATTGGGGATGGGTGCGAGGCCTTATTGATTGGATAGCGCGTATCCGAATGGTAGAAATTTTTCTAACTATACCTTCATAGCGAAACGGTGAGATGTATCCAGGGTCACAGGCAGGATCACATTTGCGGGAAACAGGTCACAGATAAGATGTGACCCGCCGTTCGCGGTGGACAGGCGGAGAAGAGATAGGCCATAGGATATAATTGCCGTATGGATTATCAAAAGCCATCGATTGTTCGCACAGGCGGAGACGCCGACCTGGCTTTTGCGGTCGTTGTATTAGCTTCTTATTTTGCTACTTTCAGTGCATTACAACAGGCATCCGTATCGACGATCGTTTTATTGATCTTGTTAGGCATGGCATACCTGGCTATCGGGATTTATGGTTATGCCTATTGCGCCCAGGCCAAAGGGGATTTGTTTCAAATCGGCTATTTCGTGGTGCAAATTCCCCTGGGTGGACTGATCGTTTATCTCGGTAAAGGGGCCGGTTTCAATGCCATGGTGTTGTTACCCCTGGCCGGCCATGCGGCTGTTCTGCTGCCCAAGCGGGCCGGCTACCTGGCTCAATTGCTGATCGCTGTTTCTTACGTTGGAGCGGTGTTCCTTTATAGCGGTAGTATTCAGGCGGTATGGCAGGGATTTCCAACTTTTGTAGCCGGGTTGATTTTTATTGTGATCTTTACCCAGATGGCCCTGAACGAGGAATCGTCGAGACGGGAAGTCGAACGGCTGGTCAATGAGCTGACGGTCGCCAACCAGCGCCTGCGCGAATACGCCCTCGAGGTTGAAGACCTCGCGACGATCAAAGAGCGGAACCGGTTGGCCAGGGAAATCCATGATGGGTTAGGTCATTATTTGACGACCATCCATATGCAGATCCAGGCTGCAAATGCCATTAACCCGAAGGACCCGAAACGGGCAACGGAGATGCTGCTCAAGGCCCAGGCGTTGACCCAGGAGGCTCTGGCGGACGTTCGCCATTCGGTCGCCACGCTGCGGGCTCAGGAAGAGCCACAGGGGACCTTGTCAGAGCAGATCCGCAACCTCTTCGACGGAGTAAAACCCTTTGGAATAGATCCTTGCCTGGATATTGCCGGGGAGGAACGCGAGTTGGATTTGCCCACGTATTGGACACTCTTCCGGGCTGCCCAGGAGGGTATCAGCAATACCTGCAAGCATGCCAAAGCAGAGCATATCTGGCTGGCGCTGGATTACCGCGACACAGATTGGGTCAGGTTGGAAGTAAAGGACGATGGCATTGGCGTTGAGACCGTATCCGAGGGGTTTGGTTTGATGGGTCTAAAGGAACGAGCTACCCACCTGGGTGGTACAGTTTTTCTAAAGGCTATAAACGGGCAAGGGTTTGCCTTTGAGGTCAGGGTTCCAGGATGACACCAACGATAAAAATTATTCTTGTGGATGACCAGGCGCTTTTCCGTGAAGGATTGCGGACATTGTTGGAAGTGCAAAACGATTTCGAGGTCGTAGGAGAGGCCTCGAATGGCGAAGAGGCATTGCGGTTGGCAGCCGCGACTGCGCCAACGGTGGTATTAATGGACCTGCGGATGCCTGTGATGGATGGAGTGACCGCGACGCGGCGTCTGCATGATATATTGCCATCCAGTAAAGTGATCGTTTTAACGACATTCGATGACGACGAGAATGTCTTCGAGGGATTACGTGCCGGCGCGATCGGCTATTTGTTGAAAGACGTCTCGTCGGAAAAATTGAATGAGGCGATCCGCTCTGCGGCCCGCGGGGAATATTTTCTGCCCCCGCCTATTACCGCGAAAGTCATGGCGGAGTTCTCGCGTATCGCGCGCCCGGTGCATGTCAACCAGGAAATGATTGCGTCCAACCTATCCAATCGGGAGTTAGAGGTTCTGCGGATGGTAGCCACCGGCGCCAGTAACAAAGAGATTGCTGAGAGCCTGGTGATCGCCGAAGGAACTGTAAAGAACCATTTAACCAGCATTCTGGGAAAGCTGGATGCACGCGACCGGATGCACGCCGTATTGAGAGCGCGGGAGCTTGGCGTCATTTAAATGGGTGGTCATAACGGGTCATACCCGGCAGTGATAATTATTTATGAGATTAGCAGGATAGTCACTAAGGGAAAAAGGATTTATATTAAGGTAAGATTAGCATAATTGGCGGATGAAATATGGATCGCACAGAATTGGACACTAAAAGAGGGTTTCCCCATCTGGTCGGAATTGGGTTGATCGCCATTGGCATCGCAATTTTGATCGACCAGTACTTGAAGACCAGTTGGTTATTATTCACGGTTGTACCGATTTCGGCAATAGTTTTTTTGATCGAAGGACAACGGGAGCATAAATTATCCCTGACCATCACGGGCAACCTGGTGGCAGGCCTGGGTGTGGGCGGTTTTTTGTTCCTGAACCAGGCTGTCGAGGGAATTGTAACCCGCAGAATTGGTTATTTATTGTTCGCATTCGCCCTGGGTTGGATACTGATCCCGGTTTTTGCCCGCTTTGCCTCGCTCCCAGCCAGTTATTGGGCCCTGGTGCCCGGCTTTATTCTGGCTTCGTTAGCATTGTGTTTTATCTACAGCGAGCTTCGATTTTTGGACTTCGTTTTGTATTTGCTAACCGGGACAGGCCTGGTCCTGCTTGCCTGGGGTATCTTCTCGAAATTGTTCGGCTTGATTATTCCGGGTAGCTTGTTGATCACGATCGGACCCGGGATCTACTTAGCCTGGGGTACCCAATTTGCGATCAACGCCCTGACCAAGACCGGGACCATGCTGGTACTTTTTGCAATCGGTTGGGGGTTAATCATCCTGTTTTCGCGGGTTTTGACGACCAAATTTATCTGGTGGCCGTTGATCCCCGGGGGAGTGCTGGCGGTCGTTGGCTGGGGTTTGTACATTGGGGGGGATCCCCAAAACGCGGCCTCGTTTATTGCCAATACAGGATCCATCAGCCTGATCATTTTTGGGCTGTATTTGCTCCTATTAAAGAAGAGCATCCGTCATTAGTCAAACCGGATTGAGGTCTACACCTTCACAAAAACCCATATTTTTGATATGATTTGAGAGTCGATTGACTATTCGCCCTCGGCCCTAGCCGGGGGTCTTGTATGTTACCAGGTAGATGGAAAGGTTCTATGTTAAGTAAAAGAGAAGATATTCGCAATGTGGCGATTATTGCCCACGTTGATCATGGCAAGACAACACTGGTTGATGGCTTACTAAAACAGGCAAAAGTTTTCAGGGAAAACCAGCAGGTCCAAGAGCGGGTCATGGATTCGAATGACCTGGAGCGTGAGCGGGGTATCACCATTTTGGCGAAGAACACCGCAGTAACCATTCCTGACCCAGAAACTGGTAAGTTGGTCAAGATCAATATTGTGGACACCCCCGGGCACGCCGATTTTGGCGGTGAGGTTGAACGGGTGATGAACATGGTGGATGGTGTGCTGCTTCTGGTCGATGCTGCCGAAGGCCCCATGCCGCAAACCCGGTTTGTGTTGAAAAAGGCGCTCGAAATGGGCCACAAGGCGATAGTCGTCATCAACAAAATGGACCGTAAAGATGCCGAGCCGTCGCGGGTGTTGAATGATACCTTTGACTTGTTCGTCGAGTTGGGCGCTTCTGACCGGCAGGCTGATTTCCCGGTCATTTATGCCAACGCGATCACTCAGCAGGCCGGGTTGACTGAGGATATCGGGCCGGATTTGCAGCCCTTATTCAACGCGATATTGCGCAATATCCCTTGCCCGTTGGTGGAAGCCGACAAGCCGTTCCAGATGCTGGTGACGAACCTGGGGTATGACGATTATCGCGGCGTCACAGCGGTTGGACGGATCACTTCGGGAAAAGTTACTGCAGGTGAACCGATTGCGCGTATTACCGTGGAAGGACAGGTCCTTCCGGAGCGCGCCCGTTACCTTTCCGAGTTCCAGGGACTTCAAAAAGTCGAGGTCGGGGAAGCTGCTGCGGGAGACATTGTGGTAATTGCCGGGCTGGAGGGGATCGAAATCGGTGAAACACTGGCCGACGCAGAAAACCCAATCGCGCTGCCTCCGATCCGCGTAGAAGAGCCCACCGTCCGGATGACTTTTGGGGTAAATTCCTCGCCATTCTCCGGTCGGGATGGTAAGTGGAGCACTTCGCGAAAGCTGCGCGAGCGCCTGTTTTCTGAACTGCGTAATAATGTCGCTTTGCGTGTAGCCGAGACCGAGAGTGCCGATACCTTCCTTGTCTCCGGTAGAGGAGAGCTGCACCTGGCGATTTTAATCGAAACGATGCGGCGCGAGGGCTACGAATTTCAGGTTTCCAGGCCGGAAGCCATTTTCAAGCAAGGTCCGGACGGCCAAACACTCGAACCATTCGAGGAAGTACACATCGAAACCAGCGCCGACACGGTTGGAACGGTGGTAGAAATGTTGGGCACGCGGAAAGGCCAGATGGTAGACCTGGTTAACAACCCGGACAATACCGTACATTTGACCTATATCATCCCTACGCGGGGTTTGTTGGGCTTCCGTTATCAATTCCTGACGGCTACCCGTGGGATGGGTGTCATGAACACGATTTTCCATGGGTACGCGCCTACAATCGGTGCTATTCCGTTTCGGGCAACCAGTTCGGTTGTGGCCTGGGAAGACGGCGTAACATCGAATTATGGCCTCAAGAATGCCGAGGAACGGGCCGTACTCTTTTTGGGTGCCGGAGTTGAGGTTTACGAAGGCATGGTAGTTGGGGAAACTCCACGCCCAAGCGATCTCACCGTCAACGTTTGCAAGAAAAAGCACCTGACCAATATGCGCTCCTCGAACAAAGACATCGAGGTGCGTCTTTCGCCCCCGCGGATGATGAGCCTGGACGAAGCAATCGAATATCTGGCCGACGACGAGCTGTTGGAAGTTACCCCGCTCAATTACCGGATCCGCAAACGGATCCTGAACACCGAGGAGCGCGGCAAACAGACCAAAAAGGCCAAGGAACTGGTCGAGGCTGATTAAATTACTGCGCAGTTACCGCGTAGTATATCGATCCCATAAGTGACTCAGGCAGGTTTCCAACCGGTTTCCCAGTTCGGAACCACGCGGGGTAGTCACGTCGTCTTCGTTTTCCATGACGGCGTAGGGGATTTGCCTGTCCAGGATCGAAATGTAATCGGGATTACCCTGGCTGACCTGGGGCCAATCGGTTTCACGGTACAGACGGGCTAATTTTTCGTCTGGTAAACCATGCTCGAGAACACTATCTGGCCGGTCGGGGTTGAAACGGCGCCGATTTTTGCGCAGCGATTCTTCCCAGGAAACCTGGATGTAAAGGATGCCGGCATCCTCCTGGACCTTTTCGGACAGGTGCTCAAAGGCGCGTTGGAACCCACCGTGTTCGCTGCCGCGTGAAAATTCCATGATTGTTGTGGTCTGGTCCTGGCCGTTGGCGGACAGGTTGCGGGTCAGTTTGCTATATTCCAGGCAAAGCCGTTCGATTAAAACGTCCCAAAGATGGATGTGCAGAAAGTTGGCTTGGGCATCGGTATGCAGCCTGGGTTGGCCCATTTTCTCGAGCAGCCCATCTTCTTCGAACCAGGTCCAGAGCATCGGGAAATCGTCCAGTTCAGCGATCTTGCCGATATGGAAACGAGCGATCCGTTCCGGCAGAGGCGTATTTTTTAAATAATCGATGACTTCGCTTTTGCCAGCCGCGGGCCGGGCAAGTAAGAGGACAAGTTTGAAAATTTTTGGGTCGCTCATAGTCGTCAATGATGGTTCCTCGTTGCGTTTTGAGACATTATAATACGGTTATCCAGGCGTTCGACCCGGAAGCGGCGCCGGTTTGATTCTAAAAATTTTTCCCAATGGGTTTTATATTATGAGACCAGGTTGTTATACGGCGGGGTTGATCTTTTTGGCAGGTTTACTTTTGTTGTCCGGATGTTCAAAAACGCGTAATCCTGGGGAAAGTCTACCCACCGGCAATGCTAGCGGCGATGCCTTTTCTTCAGCCACAGTCACCGCTTTGCCGATAACTGAAATCACTGAAACACCCGCTGTCGCACAGGAAGGCACGCCAACAACCGCGGCTCCTGCGCCGGCTGCAAATCCACAGTACCAGATCAGCGCCATCTACGATGATTACCAGAAGACTATGTCAGTTCAGGAGCAGCTAACCTTCAGTAATCCTGCGGCAGGCAGCCTGGCTGAGATCGACCTGGTGGTCGAACCGAACCTGTATTACAAGGGCTTTTCGCTCAACAGCATCGGCGTTGACGGACAGGATTATTCGAACGCATACAATTTGAAAGGCCATTTACTGTCTTTAGAATTGACACAGCCGTTGGCACCGGGTGCGAGCACCGTCATCGCTTTGAATTTTGAAGAGAACTTGCCGCAAATTCCACCGCCCAGCAACGATCAAAAACCGCAGGTTTACGGTTATACCGATCGGCAAACGAACCTGGCAGACTGGCTGATTTACCTGCCACCGCTAGACGCAAACGGCGATTGGGTGGTGCATGAACCGTCGTATTTTGGGGAATATCTGGTCTTTCCGGTCGCTGATTTCGACGTTCAATTGCAGATTGTTAATGCAGCCCAGGCACTGGTCGTTACCGGCAGCTCGCCAGCCGAGCAGGATGGGGATCAATATCATTTTACGCTCAAAGATGCCCGTAACTTTGTCGTATCGATGAGCCCGGATTACCAGGAGTTGACGGCGAATGCCGGCGATACAACTATTAACGTTTATATCTTCCCGCTGGACCAAAACGGGGGAAAACAAGTACTGGACGATGCCGTGCGGGCGTATACGCTTTACGAACAGACCTACGGGCCTTTAAACCGGAAGTCTTTGAACGTGGTAGAGGCAGATTTTCTGGATGGGATGGAATACCAGGGCTTGATCTTCTTGTCCAAGGGGTTCTTTAATCTCTACGACGGGACTGAAAAGGGTTATCTTTCAGCCATCACCGTGCATGAAACCGCTCATCAATGGTGGTATGCCGCCGTGGCCAATGACCAGGCCATGCAGCCCTGGCTGGATGAGGCTCTGGCCACATATTCTGAGGAAGTCTATTATGAAAAGGCTTTCCCGGACCTGGCAAGTTGGTGGTGGGGATACCGGGTCGATTACTACGACCCGAGCGGATATATCGACCTGTCGGTGTATGACTACAAGGGCTACGAGGCTTACCGTAACGCGGTTTATCTCAACGGCGCCAAATTCTTGCAGCAGGTCCGAGATACGATGGGCGATGATCTGTTTTTTGCCAGCCTGAGCGAATATCACCAGGAATTCAACAAGAAGATCGCGAATGAGAATGATTTGATCGGCATTTTGCAAAAGAATTCGCCGGAAGATCTGAGCGTGGTGTTTTCAAGTTTTCTGAAAAACCCATAATAAGCAGCGAAAATGCGTGTAGCCAATATTTCAAATGTGTTTTATCAATAATCTTAGGGCACAAATTACGCCACAGGTCCAATCCACACCTGAAGAGCTGCCCCAGTTTAAGATTCCGGTCAGGACCACCGGGTCAATCGGGGTAAGAGAGAGCAAGGTATCGAAAGCTGCGTTTAGGCGTTCATCGACCTGGCCCCGGAGTGAACACTGAATCAAATTCGCGCTGATGCGGGTCGTGCGAGCCCTGGCAATCTGGAGCAGGGTGTCATCAAATGTGTTGAGATAGGGTGCTGCGGGACTGGCGATCCGGTGTAAGGCATAAAAAACGCCGGATAGAAAGTCGTCCCCAGAGGGAGTCAAACCCCTGCCCAGGCCAATGATTTTGCGAGCCGCGCCGGAGAATAGGGGCAGGTCATTCTTCCAAAGTGCTGCGAGGACTTGGGGGATAGCGATCGCCAGGATCGTCCCTTGAACGGTATTTTCAGTATGCAATCGGGGGGATATAAAGTTCAGGTAGTCATTTTGATCGTTCCTACGCGCGACGATTTCGTTTAGTAAAACCTGGATATTATAATTAATGCGCGTAGCCAATATATTATCAAATGCGACTACTTCGTTTTTTAACTTCCAAAAATCTATCCTCGACCAATTCAGACCCAGGGCAGTGGGGTGCAATTCCAGGCAGCTATCGCCTACATAACCCTGGTCGTTCTCCCCGGCTAATTTTATAAAATCATTTTCTGGTAAGAGGTTGACCGTCAGGGGACCACGATAAGTCGATTGGGTAACGAAGATGACACCCTCTGGACCCGCCTCGAGAAAAATTCCCTGGGAGGTGCGCCCGCGGACAACGACAGGAACGCCATCCTGCAGGATTTCTGAGGCCATTTGGCCCATGCTGACCACGTTAAACCATCTGGTTTGGGACGGATGGGGAGGTCGTATCGATTCGTCTGTTGATAATAACGATTTATTTGACATTAAAAATATTTTATACGATAATCATAAAAGATAGTTGGCGCACAGCACGATTATGCACCAGTCTGACAAAGATCCATGGTGGGCGAGTAATTTTCCTGGTATTTGAATTGAAAAAACGAGGAAAATGAAACCATCTATCGGCATTATCCTCATTAATTTGATTGGCTGCACAGGATTTCGAAAAACCCGGGCGGATTATGTTTGCGCGGTAATATCCAGGCAACCCGGATTGCCCCTCTCCAGAATGATTTTGGAGGGGATTTTGTTTTTCAAAGGAGCTGACAAATGAAATTTATCGACCTTACTATTCCGCTGGGGATTGGCACGCCACCCTGGCCGACCTACGAGCCACTGCAAGTGAAATATTTCAAACGCCTGGCTCCAAATGGCGCCAATGGGCAGGTGGTAACTCATTCGAACCATCTGGGTACTCACCTGGATGGGGAAATTCACTTCCACACGCCGGGTAAGGATATTGCCTCCCTGGATATGGATTTCCTGGTCCACGAGGCGGCGGTGGTTGACCTTTCGGATATCTGCGGTGATTACGATATCTATACCAGCCAGATGGTCGAAGAACGAGTTGAAGTTCACGAAGGGGATATCCTTATAATCCATACCGGCTACCATCACTTTGGCTGGGACCAACCGTTTGCCAATGAGATCCGCTACATGGTGATGCACCCCGGTCCGGACCGCGAATTCGCCGATTGGGCCAAGGCAAAAAAATTACGCTGGATTGGAGTGGATTGTGGCAGCGCCGATCACCCGATGAATACGATTATCCGCGACTGGATGCCACGCCAGGCCCGCCAGGCCGAAATCGTATTCCAAAAGAAATTCGGCAAATCGGTTGCTGAAGTCTTCGACGATTCGAAATACCAGCTCATGCACCTGGAGATGTTCCCCTACGGCATCATTCACGCGGAATGCATCGGCGGCGATTTAGATCTGCTGCTCAACCGGCGGGTTACCCTGGGGTTCTTCCCCTGGCGCTTCGTGGATGGAGAGGCCAGCATTGGCCGGTGCGTGGCCATGCTAGAGGATGACGAATACGAACAACTGATGGAAATCAAAGCCGGATTACCCAAGACGAAATTTGGGGACGCCTACAACCCGTCCCACCTGGAGAGCATCAACGCTATCTCAAAAGCCAACCTCGCCTAGACAGTTTTGGTTCCATGTTTTGGTTTGGGAGTTCACCCCTCCCGAATCAAGCCTCTAATCGAACAACCAAATCTTTTACGGGAGGGATTACCATGCGAACTCGAAACACCTGAAAAAGTATCCGAATCCAAACTTACTTTCGATGTGGAAGAAATCGAGCCTATTTTGCAGGCTCCGCCAATGGATCTCAAACCCTGGCCAGGGGCGATGGTGACGCTCAAGGATGGCCGTAAAATGTACATCCGTGAAGCCAGGCTGGAAGAAGCGCCCATGATGATGGAGTATATGAAAAAAGTCATTGAGGCTGACCACGACTTTTACGATATCGTCGGAGCGCGGGTTCTGGCCGAGATCCTGGGCTGGTATCGCAAGCGCCTGAAGGATCCCTATACCCTGGTTGGATTGATCGATGGGCTGTGGGCCGGGTTTGCCAACGGCCGTTTGATGAGCGAGGATATTAATATCAGCCTGCATACCATGGCGCTGCTGCGCGGAGGCCGGGTAGGCGCGATTATGTATTATGCCAAAGCTTATTATGGCTTTGAAATCCTGGGCAACAAGGAATGGTGGGCAACCTACGAAAGTTACAACGGCTGGAAACGCTGGGGGGTCGGCATGGCCCAACCGAGCTACCCATGGCCCGAATATCAGCACGAGCTGGGCGGTGCCCGTGTATATTACATCACCAAAAAGTATTGGGATAAGGTGGTCAAAAACTACGTACGCCAGATGACCGGTGCCGAACTGGTCTTTGATATTCCTGCGGATTTGATCAAAGCCAACCAGACCATGCGCGTCCCGGAAGAAGTTTTGGTCTAAAGCAAGATTGGCTCCTGAAAGCATTGAGGAAATAAAAAGGCCGGCCGTTGGGTGAAATCCACGGCCGGCCTTTTTATTTAATTGTTATAACTGCTCAGCCTTCATAGCGTAGGCATTACCATTTTTTGTGGCTGCTCGAGCAAGTTCACAAGTGGAGGGTGTATTTATTGCTGTTCATCTGCGACAGCTGAGTAGTTACGAATGGTTATTGTCCCAGCCAGACCAGGAGATTTTTACTCCGGAACGGCCGGATGGCTTTTTATCAAACTATTCCAGCGAAGGTTTGTTGTCGAGCGCTTTTTCGATCTCTTCCATCACATCCGGGGTCAGTTTTTCTACCACTTCCAGAGCTTTCATATTCTCGACCACCTGTTCCGGGCGGGAAGCCCCGGTGATGACCGTGCTGACGTTTGGGTTTTTCAAACACCAGGCCAGGGCCATTTGAGCCATGCTACAGCCAATTTCTTTGGAAATCGGGACCAACTTACGCACTTTTTCGATCTTCTGTTCCTGCAGCATGCTATTGCGCAGCCATTCCATGGTCGTAATCGAGGCGCGGCTTCCTTCCGGAACGCCATTGTTATACTTTCCGGAAAGCAGGCCAGAGGCCAGTGGGCTCCAAATGGTTGTGCCGTACCCCAGTTCGCGGTAAACGGGACTATATTCACGTTCGAAGCGCTCACGTTCGAGCATGTTGTATTGAGGTTGTTCCATAACCGGAGGAGTGAGATTGTACTGGCGGGCAATTGCGTCGGCGCGTAAAATTTCTGCGGCGGACCATTCGGAAGTACCCCAGTAGAAAGCTTTGCCTTGTTTGACGATGATATCCATCGCGCGAACGGTCTCTTCGATAGGCGTTTCGGGATCAGGCCGGTGGCAGAACAGCAAATCGACGTAATCCAATTGCAGACGCCGCAGCGAATTGTTGATCCCCTCGAGCAAGTGTTTGTGCGAAAGACCACGGTCGTTCACACCTTTGCCGCCCCAGAATAACTTGGTCGAGACGATGATATCCTCGCGGCGCCAAGCTAATTTTTTAATCACATTACCCATAACGATTTCGGCCTGGCCATTGGCATAGGCCTCGGCGTTATCGAAAAAGTTCACCCCAGCTTCGTAAGCCGCCACCATACATTTTTCGGCGATGTCTTCCCCGACCTGGCCACCATAAGTGATCCAGGCACCCAGGGATAATGCACTCAACTTTAAGCCGGATTTTCCTAAGCGTCGATATTCCATTGTTTTCTCCAAGCATAAATTTTGGTCATCCGGATTGTTTATTCTGACAACCAACCCGAAATTATAACATCCCTAAAAAGTCTGCTCTCCGTTAGCAGAAAAAATGGCGCAACCCAGGCTCTTATAAAGCTATGAATAAAAAAGTGTATGCGGAGGTTTTGCCTCCGCATACACTTTTTTTTAGAGTACCCTGAAACGATTTATTTCAGGCTTAGCTCAAACCGTTGGGCTGCCATTTCGGCGATAGATTTGCCGATGCTGATCGAAGCTGTAGCTGCCGGAGAGGGTGCATTTAATACATGGATCATCTTTTTCGCCTCAACGATGCGGAAATCGTCCGATAAAGCCCCATCTGGCTCCAGGGCCTGGGCCCGAACCCCCGCACCGCTGCGATTAACGTCATCGAGGCTCAATTCAGGCACCAATACCTGTAAGGCCTGTACAAAGGCGCGCTTGAAAAACGAACGATAGAATTCACCAAAACCGGTTTTCCAATACTTCAAACCCATCCGCCAGAAACCAATATAGGTGAGATATGTCAGCACATCGCCGACTGAAATAGAGGACATCTTGTAGCCCTCGCGTTTGAAAGCCAGAACGGCATTGGGGCCGGCTTCGATGCTGCCAGTAATCCGGCGGGTAAAATGGACGCCCAGGAAGGGAAAACGCACATCTGGAACAGGATAAATCAAGTTGTTTACCAGGTAGCGTTTCTCCGGGACAATATCGAAATATTCACCTCGGAAAGGTACGATTTGTAAGCCGGGATTTACGCCACACTTTTTGGCAATGCGATCGGATTGGAGGCCGCCGCAATTGACCAACGCCCGGGCCTGAACCGGGCCAGAGGCAGTTTCGATGACCAATTCTTTTCCTGAATGAGAAAGGGACGTCATGCGGGAATTGGTGCGGATCTCACCGCCATTTGATTTGAAGATTTCGGCATATTTATTGACGACGCCCAGGTAATCGACGATCCCGGTCTGAGGCACGTGCAGGCCCGAAACGCCACGGGTATGGGGTTCGTATTCGTTAATTTCTTCGGCCGTCAGGCGCTTGATCCCGTCCAGGCCGTTTTCAAGCCCCCTTTTTTCGAGCTTATCCAGGGCCGGAATTTCCTCCGGTTTGGTGGCCACGATCAATTTGCCGCACCTGTCGTGGGGAATATCGTATTTTTCGCAAAAGTCATACAATGCCAGGCGGCCTTCTACACAATTGCGCGCCTTCAGAGACCCGGGTTTGTAATAGATCCCGGAATGGATTACGCCACTGTTGTTGCCGGTTTGGTGGGCGGCCAGGCGGTTTTCAGCTTCAAGCACAACCACGGATGCTTTTGTCTGGTTCGACAGGGCCATAGCGGTTGCCATACCAACGATCCCACCTCCGATGATCGCTACGTCAAAACTCTTCGTGTCCATAATGATGTCCCTCGCAGTGAGTCATAAAAAATACAGCACATTTAACAGGATAATTACAATCGAAATTATACAACAACCTGACAGATACCGAATCAATTTTACCGCGCTCAAACGCCCGAATTGTAATTGTGAAAAAAGTCATTGTTCAGCCTAACGGGTAAGAAATCCAGGATTGGGGTGTATGCGGGAGCTTCGCTCCCGCATACACCCCAATCCTGGGGGCATTTTATCCGAAGCTTGATAAGTTACATAAAAGATTGAATTGCGGCCCAGAAAATATGTTTCTTAAGGAAATTTTCTTGGAAAAGCGGGGTGAGCTGAGTGAATGAAGGGCAGCCGGCTTAAGGATTTCTTAATGTTTGCATATAGATCCTATAAAGAAAAAAAGAGGGGAGGAGACTACCATGTATGCCTGGATGAGTTTTTTATTAATCCTCATCGATCAAATCATTCCAGTGCCCTTGGAGGGAGTATGAGAAAGAAATTGTTGTCTGTGTTCAGTGCCGTGTGCGCCTTGACGATTGGCCTTATGATGCCAACCCTGGCTTTTGCTCAATCGGAAACACCTACAACGCCGGTTCTCCCGTTTGAGATTTACACGACCTACCCCAGCCAGACGATTGGCGTGGGACAAACCTTGAGTATTACGCTCAAGATCGATGGCGGTGGTGACACAGGTGTCGCCGATTTGACTGTGCCCACGATCCCGGATGGGTGGACGGCTACTTTCTACGGCGGTGGGAATATCGTCGATTCCGTTTACATCAATAATGGGGTCGAATCCTCCGTGGATTTACACCTCATCCCCCCGGATAGCGTCACGGCGGGAAAATACAATTTCATGGTGCAGGCAAAACTAAACGGCAAAACCACTACTTTGCCGGTCAACGTAACCGTTCAGCAAAAAGTTCCCCCGAAATTGAGCTGGAGTATCGACTTGCCGACCATCATTGGCAGCCCTTCCACAACGTTCCGGTATACAGCCACCCTGCAAAACGAAGGTGATGAAGATTTAACCGTTGACTTAAGCGCCGATGCGAATTCCAACTTGACGATGAGCTATTCACTGAGCGGTCAGGATGTGACCAGTATCCCCCTGGCGGCCAATGATTCCAAGTCGATATCGATCGTAGCTACCCCGGTCAATAACCTCCCGGCTGGCGACTACCCTATCGTGGTCCACGCGACTGCCAATGACGCCTCTGCCGACCTGCCATTGACCGCTACGGTTACCGGCCAGGCGACCCTCAGTATCAGCACGGCAGACGGCTTGCTTTCAGGGAATGCGACCCTGGGCAAAGACACCACCATTACCCTGCAAGTTTCCAATACCGGCAGCGCCCCCGCAAATAATGTGCAGTTAACCTCTTCGGCTCCCACCGATTGGACGGTGACATTCAATCCGGCCACCATCGATCAGATCCCCGCCGGGCAGCAAACCAACGTTACCGCCACGATTCACCCGAGTGACAAGGCTATTTCCGGAGACTATCAAATCACGATCAATGCCCAGGCCACCGATGTGTCGAGCCAATCGACGAATTTTCGTATCACGGTTGTGACATCTACCTTATGGGGCATCGTTGGAATCGTCTTAATTGCTATTTCTGTCGGAGTTGTCGCGCTTGCAGTCATGCGGTTTGGCAGACGCTAAACCTGGAAAGGAGGTTGCGCTGTGAAACCTATTGTCATCGAAACCGACGGGCTCACAAAGAGATATGAGAAAATGACCGCAGTCGATCATTTAAATTTGACTGTCAGTCAAGGTGAAGTCTTTGGCTTGCTTGGCCCGAATGGAGCCGGCAAAACGACGACTATCCTGATGCTCATGGGTTTGACCGATCGGACTTCAGGAAAAGCTAAGGTACTTGGTTACGACCCTGCCCGCCAACCTTTAAAGGTAAAATCGCGGGTCGGGTACCTGCCCGACCAGGTCGGGTTTTACGATGAACTTTCCGCTTACGAAAACCTCATTTTTACGGCCAGGTTGAACAGCCTTTCTCGCGAAGAAGCTCACCGGCGGATCGATAAAGCGCTCGAGCGGGTGGTGCTGACCGATGTGGCCGACCACCAGGTGCGGACTTTCTCACGAGGTATGCGCCAGCGCCTGGGCGTGGCCGATGTACTGATCAAGAACCCGGAATTGATCATCATGGATGAGCCTACCCAGGGTCTGGACCCTGAAGGTGCCCGTGAATTCCTGGATATGATCCGCGCGCTGCGCAGTGAAAACATTACGATTCTGCTTTCCTCGCACTTGCTGCACCAGGTTCAGGAGGTTTGTGATCGGGTCGGGCTGTTCCATAAGGGTAAACTGGTCTTGGTCGGTACGGTTGAATCCCTGGCCCACAAGGTCCTGGGAGGAGCGTACCGGATCCGGCTTGAGGTAGAAGGGGACCCGGCAGTCATTCTGAGTGGTTTGCAGGAGTTGCCGGGTGCGATCAAAGTCAAATCGCTGACTTCGCGCTTGTTCGAAATCGAGGCGAAAGGCGATTTACGCGCCGAGGCAGCCGCGAAGGTCATCCAGAACGGCGGAAAGCTTTACAACCTCGAGGTCGAAACCCAAAGCCTTGAGGATATCTATGCCCATTATTTCCAGGAGGTGGAGCATGCCAGAGGATAGCCGCGCATTGCGAGCCGGGCGAGTTCCCACAAAAAAAATCGAACGTGAAGGGTCTCCATGGACGGGATTATGGGCAGTTGTCGCCAAGGAAATGGCCGATCACCTGACCAGTGTCCGCATGGAAATCCTGGAAATCTTGATCTTGCTGACCGCGGGAGGCACTGTTTTTACCGCTGTCTCTTCAATTTCCAGCAATACCAGCAACAACCAGTTCCTGTTCTTACAGTTATTTACTACATCCAAAGATCCTCTTCCGCCTTTTGTGCAGTTTCTGGTATTTTTGGTTCCGTTGATCGCTATCGCACTGACTTTTGATTCGGTTAACGGCGAATTCCAGCGCTCGACCATGTCCCGGCTGCTGGCGCAACCAATCTACCGCGATGCACTTTTATTAGGCAAATTCCTGGCGGCTTTCTTCACCCAGGCGCTGGCCTTCACAGCCATCTGGCTGCTGATCATCGGCGCCGGCCTGTTGGGGTTGGGCGTACCGCCCACCGGCGACGAAGTCGCGCGAAGTTTGTTGTTTCTCCTGGCAACCATATTCTATGGTGGAATATGGCTGGCAATGGCGATGATGTTTTCTATCATCTTTCGTTCGGCCGCTACCGCGGCGTTGGCTTCGATCGCGGTCTGGCTGTTCTTTACGATCTTCTGGAATATCATTGCAACCTTGCTGGCTCAAACGTTGTCCCCGGTACAGTTTGGTACTACCCAGGAGATCATCAACCAGACCCAGGCCCAAATCACCATATCAAGGATATCGCCTAACGTGCTCTATGAGGAAGTGATGGTAGCCATGCTGCAGCCAACCGTCCGTTCGCTGGGCATTGTGCTGCCGGTACAGTTGGAAGGGGCCGTTCTAGGCACACCGCTGCCTTTTGGCCAAAGCCTGGCACTGGTCTGGCCGCAACTGACCGGCCTGATTGCGATCACAATCTTGTTGTTTGTGGTAGGTTATATCATGTTCCAAAGGCGCGAAATTCGAGCCTGAAAGAGCCTGGTCACCAGGCTAACCAGAAACCCAGTTTTATCTGTGTAGAATTTGTAAGTGACAAAAAAGTGGAGATCAACGGTCGATCTCCACTTTTTTGTTTTTGTCAGTAGGGGATATATACTGACGGGGATAAACTGTGCTCGGTTACACCTGCTGTATTACACGTGCTCGTTTTTCGGGAAGCGCACCAAAAATGCGGTCAAGGTACCAATCAGGCAAACGATTGTGATGACGAGGAACATCGGTCCATAACTGCCGGAGGCATCGTACACAGCGCCGGCAATGGTGGGTACCAACGCGGAGAAAACGGACAGCAGCAGCAAAACGGCGCCCATGATCTTTGGGAAATGTGTGTAGCCAAAGTAATTTGCAAAAGCAGTTGGCATAACGATGGCATTCCCGCCAAAGCCGATGCCGAGCAAAATATAGTAGCAATAGAGCACAGGAACGCTGGCGGTACTGCTCGTAAAAGCAAGAAACGCTCCAATAGTCGTCAGCAGAGCGCAGACACCAGCGATACGGACCGGTTCAATTTTATCGGCAAGGGGGGCGATCAGCAGGCTGACCGCTACAGCGGCGATACCCTCCACAGCAACGGCGCCTGCTACGGTCGTCGCGTCAATGCCAAGCCCGGTAAAGTGGAGAACGCCAGAGGAAACCGCCAGGTTCAGAGCAGCAAAAATGCTAAACGACGTGATGAGAATAAGCCAGAACGCCACCGTCTTCAGTGCCTCTTTTGAAGTCTTATGCACCGTGGTTTTGTACACAGGAGATACATGGATGGAGGCTGCCTGCCCAGGAGCTGCCTGGGTAATGCCGTCAGGCACCTGGTTAAGATCGGAGGGCTTGTTTTTGATAAAAATCGCGGAAACAATGAGTGCGATAATGGCAACGATTGAGATGAGATAGAAACCCATCTGCCAGTTGCCGGCCCCAACCACTGCATTGGTGATGAGCGGGAAGGCAAAGCAGATCAAGCCTGAGAAACCCATCGTGACGGACATTGCCAGCCCGCGCTTCTGTGTAAACCAATTGCTGATGGTCGTCTGCGTGGCAATCTGCCCGCCCATAGTGCTGCCGATGCTGAGAGCGAAGCCAAAAAGAACGATATAAGCTAGCGTGCTCATGCCACAGAGCAGTCCAAGCAGGATGCCTGTGACGATAATGATACCCGCGCTAAACATGAAAGAGGTCTTAGCACCCTTCTTCGCGACCAGTTGGCCGATTAGAGGTCCGGGAAGTCCCTGCATCAGAATAAAAACGGTGAAGCCAAGGCCAAGCATACTCCGGTTCATCGCAACGGTAGGATCGACAGCCATAACTGGGATCACGATCTGCGCTGCGGTCAAGCCGAATGAACCCAGGATTGCGTAAAGAAATCCGGTAGCAAAAACAACTGTCCATCCATAGAACTTCTGATTCGTTGCCTGCATAAGATGATTCTCCTTCGTGAAATTACATATTAAGATTTAAGTCAACACGATACATGGGGAACATTTTTACTTTCAGCGCCACTTTATAGAAAAGTACCGTCCAATAGACGATACCAACCAGGGCGCAGATTACACCTGCATAAGCGGCAACCGCCGAGTGCAGCGCAACTGAAGCCACCAGAGCGCCTGCCAGCGCCACCAGGCCAAAAACTACCCAAACTGTATAAGTTGTTTTATAGGGGTCTTGATTAACAAAAACATCTACCCCATAGCCAACAGATTTCAGCCGGTTCGTATAGAAAAATTGGCAAATCAGACAAAGCGCCAGAGCAAGGAATGCCATTACGGCCAACCCGGCCGGAACCGCAGCGCCGAGGCCAAGAACGATGGCAATCGTTGTGATCGTCCCCAGCTCGGCCGAGGTCAGCAGGAATATACTCAGGACCAGAGGAGTGTTCCAGGCCGGGCGGGAACTTAACTGATAAACAAGCCCAGTACTGATCAGAAAAATGAGCGACAAAATCACCGAAACCCAGTAAACGAAGTCGGTTGCCGCACCCAGGTGTAAAAAGAACCCGTCAACCCCGCAGGCGAGCAGGGCAACACCTAAAAACGGGGTGATATAGGCTTCCTGCGTTAAATGAGAGCCCAAATTTGTGAAGGCGTTAAAAAAACGTTCCGGTCTGCGCAGATGGAACGCGGAGGCAATACCACCCACACCCAGTAAGAATAGCGACGCCAGTGCGATGATATTCATTGGCAGTGCAACACCCATGAATTTTGTGGCGACAAAACAACAAAGGAACGTACCCAGGCTGAATCGCTGGCATGTGG
The DNA here is from genome assembly GCA_963704755.1 of uncultured Chloroflexia bacterium. Classification (GTDB taxonomy): domain Bacteria; phylum Chloroflexota; class Anaerolineae; order Anaerolineales; family Anaerolineaceae; genus Bellilinea. The sequence goes on along the minus strand of OY969938.1, from coordinate 284,835 downwards.
TGGAAATCAAGAGCGCTTTATGGACTGGCATAGCGTTTCAGCTCCTTTCCTCGGCGCCAAATAAATGACGGAAGGGTTATTTCTGAATTCTGGATGGATTTTGAACTGCCTATCCTTGTTGGCTGCAAGTACACGAGAAATTTCACTGTCCGGGTCATTGATGTCGCCGGCGTAGCGGGCGTGCGTCGTGCAGGTGTACACGCACATGGGCGGCTCGCCTTTTTCCAATAAATGGATACAAAGGGTGCATTTCTGCACCGTTTTCGTCTTCGGATTCAGGGTGCGGGCCTCGTATGGGCAGGCCCAGATACAATACTGGCAGCCAAAGCAGCGATCGCCGTCCACCAAAACCACACCGGTATCGGTCTTGTAGGTGGCCTTGGTTGGGCACACTTCGATGCAGGTTGGGTTTTCACAATGCATACATTGGTTTGGGAAAAAGAACATTTCCAGATTGTCGGGAAATTCTCCGACTGGGCCTAGGCGCTTTACCCGGTTCAAAAACACGCCAAGGTCCACGTTGTTTTCCATTTTGCAGGCCACACTGCAAGCCTGGCAGCCAGTACATTTGTCGAGATCGATCAGTAATCCGTAGCGAATTGGTTTTTTTGTCTCACCCATTACATTTCTCCCACTTTCTTTTTGACGATTCGGCACATCGTGCTACGCAGACCCGGCGTCAAATATTCATCGTTGTATACCCGGTCGCTGGTGATGGTGTTGGCCATGGCACTACCGTTCGGATATCCCGGGAGACCCAATTCCGGACAGGCTTGCCACCAGCCGTGAGGAATCACGCAGACCCGTTCATTGATCCCGTCCGAGGGCCTGGCTTTCATGGTGATGCGCCCCGTGGGTGATTCGATCCAGACGTCTTCACCTTCCTCGATCCCCAATTTTTTGGCCAGCTTGGAAGAGAAAACCACCTGTGGCTCGGGTACCAATTCCCGGAGATGCGGGATACCGCGATAAGCCGAGTGATAATAAATGGGATAACGCCGGCCGGTGATACCGATGAGCGGATATTCTTTCGCCAGCTCAGGCGTCGAATAAGGCCCTTCTTTGACTTCAGTAGCCGCGGGAAACGGCGATGAACCCATAATAAGCTCGACGACCGAATAAAGCTCTGCTCTTCCTGATGGCGTCGGGAACCCGTTCTTCTCAAATTCGCGGCTGGGCATGTCCTTAACCTTGTAGATCCACTGATCCTTCAATTCCTCCCAGGTTATGCCGGCGTGAGTTTGCTCCAACTGCCAGTTAAAGAGCTCCTCGTCCGTTTCCCAGGGCCACCATTCGGGATTGAGCCGGTGCCCGAACGTCCGCCAAAACCAGACATCGCTTTTGCGCTCATACATAGGCTCCACTGCCTTCTGCTGGCCGAATACCCATTGGCTGCATACTTCGTCGGCCAGATAGTCGCGCTCCGTCCAATGGGTGGAAGGCAGCACCAGGTCTGCAATTTCACAGGTTGGCGACATGTAATAGTCCATCACGCAGAGAAGATCCAGGCTCATCAAGGATTCCTTCACCAGGCTGGTGTTTTCTGCCCAGGAAAGAGGATTACCCTGTACTGTGATGTAGCCCTTCACGGGGTAAGGCTTTCCGGTACGCATCGCCTGAAACACGTTGGTTGGGTTGGAGATGCCGTAGATCTGGCCTTTGGCCCTTTCATCGGTGAGGCGTAGCTGCCTTTGAGTAGGCGGTTCCTTTCCCGGAAGTTTGCCCATCTGGTTCCAAAACGGCATGCTGAGGTTACCGCCCTTTTTCTCCAGGTTGCCGGTAATGGCGATGAGAATATTGACCAGTTGCAGCGTATCTTTACAGTTGGTTTGCTCTTCGACACCCTGAAATACATTGATGGTTGCGGCAGGCGCATTGGCATACGCGCGCGCGGAATCGATGATCACCTGAGGCTTGATCCAACACAGTTCGGCCGCTTTTTCCGGCGGAAAGGCATCGGCGCGTTCCTTCAGGCCAAGCCAAATCGTTTTTACCTGCAAAACCTTACCGTCTAGCGTAGTCACCGTACCCCGATAGTTGATATCTTCGTCGACATCCTTCGAGAAGGTCGATACCAGGGATTGGCTTTTCCTATCCCAGACAAGCATTACCTCGGGCTTACCCCCTTCTTTGAGCATGGATTCGTTAAGGGGAACTTCTGGCCCTTCGATAATCAGCACCGGGGCATTGGTGTATTTCTGGGTAAACTTATGGTCATACAAATCTTCATTGATAATGACGTTGAGCCAGGCCATGGCAAGGTATGGGTCAGACCCAGGCCGCAACGGGACAAAATAATCGGCCCTCGCGGCCAAAGGGTGCTCGTAAAATGGGTCGATCACAATCAACTTGGCGCCGCGGTCCCGGCTTCGGCCATATTGTCCGGCGGTATAGGTGGGTTCCGTCCAAACCGAATTGGCACCCCAGAACACGATGCAGTCCGCGTTGTCGAAATCACAACCGTCGAAGGTGGGAAACATTCCGAATTGGAGAAATGCCTGAACCATCATGGGAACAAGGCAGATGTTTCCAGGTGCTAAACTGTGATGGACCCGGCCACCCGCATTACCGGAACGAGCGGTCCATTGGTTCGTGCCGCGTCCGGTTCCCTGGCCATAAGCAATTGCCTCGGCACCGTAATGTGCGGTGATGTCTTTCACCTTTTCGACCAACCAATCCATGGCCTCGTCCCAACTAATTTGCTCCCATTTTCCTTCTCCTCTTGCACCGACCCGTCGCAAGGGATATCGCAGGCGATGGGGATCATACAAAATTTTGGTTGCGGAAAGGCCTTTACCGCACATCCGTCCTTGGCTGCGCGGATCTTCAGGGTTCCCTTTGACCTTTATTAATTTCCCGTCCTTATCGACTTCACACAAAACCCCGCACTTCGCGTGACATTCGAAACAGTTGGTTTTTACGATCTTGCCACCGTTCGGCAAGGGGATGATAGACGACATAAGATTTCACTCCCTTTTTCATCGATTTGCCCTAAACCAGTATTGGGCATCAGCACAGCTCAAAACTTGAAGCCCTCCTATTTTTCGATGTAAACAAAGCAAGTCCAGACAAATTTGTCATTACGCCATGCGCATACATTATAGAGATCGATAAAATAAAGGACAAACAGAAAAATGGACATGGAATCCACAATATTTTGTTGTGGATTCCATGTCCATTTACCTTAAAATTTTCAGTACTCTTTGGCCTATAATATTGTTGTATATAAATTGTTACATTTACCTCGTAAATCCTTTATCCCTTTTGATCGAGAATATGTGAGGAAGTGATAGCCGTGCGTATTGAGTATTTGGAATATTTTCTCGAGGTGGCTCAAACCGGTTCAATTTCACGCACTGCCAAAAAATTTTATATTTCACAGCAGGGACTGAGCCGTATAATCCAAACCATCGAACAACAATTTGAAATACAATTGTTTGATCGAAATAACAACATTTTGCAGTTGACGGGGGAAGGCCGGCAATTTGTCGAGAGAAGCCACCAAAGTAATCGCCGCCTATAAACATCTGCAATTATTCGCCGCTTCGTGTGGGGAGCTGCCTCAACCAGAAGGATAATTACATCGAAATTGTTATCACGCCCTTTGTCCTGACCACGTTTTTTCCCTTGCTTGAAGATTTCTTTGTCGCCAGTCCTTTCCGTGACATGCTGCGGATCAGCGAAAAAAGTATCCCGGAAATATTGTGTGCTCAGCCGCCAGCCCCGTGTAACGCGATCTACATCATCAGCATCCCGTCCTATACAATCGAAACAATGGATATCGCCTGCGGACAATTTGAACCGCTTGTTTCAACCGAGATTATGCTGCTGGTAAATGACCGTTCCCCATTGGCAAACAAAGGTTTTATCGAAAAAAAGGATATCTTCTCCATGCCGCTGATTTACTATAACGAAGAGCTGCTAGAGGATGTCATTTGGCACCTGTTTGCCGATACCGGTAAGCAGGACCTCTACATGAAAATTTCCGATGTGCGCATGATCATGCAAAAGGTGAAAAAAAATGAGGCGGTGACGATCACTGATGCACTCTCGGTATTTCTGAACAAGATGCCGGATCACCTCGTATCCACTCCAATCAAAGACAGTGTCTCCCTTGAGGTAGGCATCCTTTCCAGACCGGACGTGGTTCGAACCGCAAACGAAATTGCTTTTATTGAATTTTTTAAGAAATGTATGCGATCTATTTGCGGACCTTATTTAAAACAAAGTTCCAATAACTTTTGAGGTATTTTCGTGTTCAAAATGTATCAATATTATATTCGCAAGGAATTGTGCAAAGGTTGTTTGACGTGTATAAAAGTTTGCCCATTGGATGCTATCGTCCAGTTTTCCGATCATTCTTTAGAAATCGATCAGAAGCGTTGTGACAGTTGCGGTCTATGCTATAAAAGCTGCAACCTGAGAAGTCATCGTCAAGAAAATCAGGCTTCATTCTGTTCCCTTCTCTCCTAATTTGACGTCGTAAAAGCGTTCTTGTTATTTTTCTGTGAGAAGAGATCAAAAACAACGAAAACGTCTTGCGCCTTGAATTGCCCGAGCTGTATCAGAATGGCTATAGATGATTTTCGTTGACTCCGCCAAAGCCCATGCGCATGGCCAATACGGCCGCCTGGGTCCGGTCGGCTACATCCAGTTTGCTCAAGATAGTGCTGACGTAATTACGCACGGTGCCTTCGGAGAGGAACAGGCGTGAAGCGATCTCTGTGTTGGAATAACCGCGCGCGATCAGCTTGAGGACATCGATTTCGCGGTCACTGAGCTTGTTAACCATCACGGGATCAGGCGCAAAAGGCCGGGTTTGGGCGATTTGATGCAGTAATTTGCCGGCAACTTTTGAATCGACGAAAGTGTGCCCTTTCAACGTGTTTTTAACCGCGTTGATCAATTCGTCCCGTGGGGTGTCTTTGAGCAGATAGCCGGCGGCTCCGGCCCGGATTGCGTCGAACACCCATTCGTCGGCGTCGTAGGTGGTCAAAACCAGCACCATGATCTCCGGGTGTTTTTCGCGGATGGCCTGAGTGGCCTGAATGCCGTTCATTTCGGGCATCTTCAAGTCCATCAACACCAGGTCGGGGTGGTCAACCTCGATTTTCTCCAAAGCTTCCAGGCCATTATAGGCAACACCCACTACGTTAATGTCGGGCTCAGTACCAAGAATGGCTTTCAGCCCCTCGCAAACCACCGTTTGATCATCGCAGATAAGCACACGGATCATCAGTTATCTCCACATAAAACTGTAATCAAAGTTCCGGAGCCTTTATCACTCTTCAAGATGAAATCCCCACCGACCATTTCCACCCGTTCGCGCATTCCTTTGAGCCCGAAATGGTCGTCGGCGAGCATTTCGGTATCGAACCCGCGGCCATTATCACAGATTTGCAGCTTTAATTGCCTGTTCTCGCGACCCAGACTGACGCCTACCTGGCTTGCGCCAGCATGTTCGGCAATATTGGTGAGAGCTTCCTGGGTAATTCGGTAAATGCATTGTTGGATCTGGGGAGGATAATCGGGTAAATCCTCTTCGACCTGCAAATCCAATTGGACGCCCATGCGATTGGAAAATGATTCGGCTAAATTTCGCACGGCCAAGGCCAGACCGAGGTCTTCCAGGGGAGTGGCGCGCAGCTCCTGTAAGGCGCGCCGTGATTCGGTCAGGCCCTCACGGGTCGCGAGAAGCGAATGATTGAGCATCGCCCGCGCTTTTTCTTTGTCCACATCCCACAGCGCTTTCACGGCTTCCAATTCGACCGCCACGCTGCTAAGGGTATGGGCCAAAACGTCGTGCAGCTCGCGAGCCAGGCGATTGCGTTCCCGGCTGACGGTCAATTCTTCCAGTGTGTTGGCATATTGGGCGAGACGCGTATTGGCCTGGGTCAGCTCTTTCTTTTGGACGCGCTGGGTGGACATCAAGTTGTTGATCATGATCCCCACAAAATAAAACGTAATCATACGGGTGAAATTGATCATCAATAAGGGCAGTGGGGGGGCATAATACGGCTGATCGATGAACAACTGTAATGCCAGCGGAACTGCGTCCAGGATGGCCGTTCCCACGCAAAAATAGATCACTTCGCGAGAAGTATATTGCCAGCTAATAATCACCAGCGGGATGAACAGGATAGGCATCAACTGCCATGAATCCAATATAGACCGGTTGATCGATAAGGTATTTACCGTGAAAAAGAACTTCAGGTTTGCTTCGATGATTGGCCCAACCGAGGCCCAGGCAATTCCGAGGGGCAGGTAAAAGTTTTTCAATAATTGCCGGGGTTTCGACCAGGTCAGGTAACCGATTAGGAAGATGATATCGATGAAGGTGATCAGCCAGCTACCCGGTGTAGAGCCAAAAAGCACCGATCCTCGTGGATCGATCAACGGGAACAGGATGGTTAAAGCTAATAAGATCAGGCGTATCCCGGTGAAATTCCGGAATGTCCGCACGACCCCCGGCTCGATCTTGTCGCTATATTCCATGGAGTCATGATATCACGATTGAAAACGCCGATCCATTGACAGGGTTAATAAGGGAACATGACGCCTGTCATAGCTGGACCTGAACGCTGTCATACCCTGGAATTATCCGCGGCACTATCTCGTACAGCAGAAAATGTCTATTTTTAATAAATGGATGTTCCGTGATTGCTTCGACTGGCCTGGAAAAGGCCCTATTCGAGACGTTTGGAGTTGTGCTGCATCCCCAAACACCTCGAATAGGGAAATATTTTTCAGCGAGTTCATGCATCAATGAATATTTGGATAGATCATACAAGGAGTGCTTAATGAAGAAGAAAGTCTTCATCATCATCGGGGTGGTCGCAATTTTAGCCATAGTCGGTCTGGTTGTTTACCCAATTATTCGCCAGCGCTTGAATGGCAGCAAAAATCAGGCAGCGGTGCAAACCACGACTGCTCAATTGGGATCGATAACCAATTCCGTAGGCGCCTCTGGCAACGTGCGTACAAACCAGACCACGACCATCACCTGGCAAACGACCGGCAAGGTAGCGCATGTTTACTTTACCAAAGGCCAAACAGTCAAGGAGGGAGACGTCCTGGCGGATTTGGCTTCGACCTCCCTTCCGCAAAGTATCATCCAGGCCGAGTCGGATTTGATTACGGCCCAACGAAATCTGGCAGACGTCTTGGATAACAGCACCACGCGCGCGAGCGCACACGTTGCCTTGATCCAGGCTCTGCAAGATCTGGACAATGCTCAAAAGGCGGTCCAAAGCAAGCAATACCAGCGGGCCAGCCAGCAGACGATCGACATTGCCCACGCTAATCTGATTCAATCACAGGATGCGCTCAGCAAAGCAGAAGATATTTATAACGCCAACAAGAACCGCTCGACTTCCGATTCGGTTTACGCGGCTGCCTTGAGCGGATTGGCCCGGGCGCAGCAAAACTACAACAGCTCTTATTACAACTATCTCTATGTGCAGGGATTGCCCTCCGACCTGGACATCGAACAGGTGAACGCGGCACTCGAACAAGCCCAGGCGAATTACTTGACCGCAAAAGAGGAGTGGGACCGGGTAAAAGACGGTCCGGATCCCAGTGATGTCGCCAAAGCTCAGGCGGCTGTGGATAGCGCCCAGGCTACCCTGGATATGGCCAAATTGACGGCCCCCTTCGCGGGGACGATCACGGCTGACAATATCCAGGTGGGGGATCAAGTCGATACCAGTACGGTAGCATTTCAAATCGATGATATGTCCAAACTATTGGTGGATGTACAGGTTTCAGAAATTGACATCGTCAACGTAAAAGTTGGCCAGGATGCCGAAGTGACCTTCGATGCCATCCCCAACAAAACCTATGCCGGCACGGTCACGGATATGGCCACAACCGGGTCCTCCAGCAGTGGGGCCGTCAATTACGATGTCACCATCACCCTGACCAACCCGGATTCGGATATCCTGCCCGGCATGACGGCCGGCGTCAACATTGTAACGACCCAGCTTTCCAACGTACTGGTCATCCCAACCCGGGCCATTCACACCCAGGGCAACCAGGACTTCGTCGATGTCGTTCAAAACGGCACAACCGTCGCGACGCCGATCACCGTGGGGGCAGCTTCGGATACCGAAACCCAGATAACCAGTGGCCTGAATGTAGGTGACACAATCGTCGTGAGCACGGGCACCACATCGGCTTCTTCTACGACGTCCAACTCAACCACAACGCGTGGCGGTGCAGCCGGCGGCTTTGGCTTTGGTGGTCTCGGTGGCGTATTTGGCGGAGGAGGCCGGTAATGTCTGATTTTGTTGTGAACGCAACAGACCTGACCAAGGTTTATAAGTTGGGTGAAATCGAGGTTCCGGCATTGCGTGGCGTTTCCCTGCAAATTTCTTCTTCCGAAGTGGTCTCGATCATGGGGCCTTCTGGTTCGGGCAAGACAACACTGATGAACGTCATTGGCTGCCTGGACCGGCCATCTTCAGGAGATTACATTTTGGATGGGCAGAAGGTCTCAAATTTGAACGACGATAAGCTTTCCAGTATTCGTAATCAAAAAGTGGGCTTCGTTTTTCAGAGTTTTAACCTGCTGCCCCGTCAAAGTGCGGTGAGCAATGTGGAATTACCTTTACGCTACGCCGGAGCGAATGGCGACATGAGAGACAGAGCAGTGGCTGCGCTAGAGTCTGTTGGGCTGGGTAACCGGCTCAATCATCGCCCGAACGAATTGTCCGGAGGCCAGCAGCAGCGAGTGGCCATCGCCCGGGCGTTGGTCAACGACCCCGCTATCATATTAGCTGACGAACCAACCGGAGCCCTGGACAGCAAAGCCGGCAAAGAAATTATGGACCTTTTGCTTGGTTTGAATGAGGGGCGTGGAACTACACTGATTTTCGTCACCCACGATCCAAACATCGCCGCCATGACCCAACGAGTCATCCACATCAAAGATGGTTTAGTGGAGGTGCAGCAATGAAGGTAGGCCAGACACTTCTTGAAGCCTTGGAAAGCCTGATGGCAAACAAAATGCGTTCAGGCCTGACTGTCTTGGGGATCGTTATTGGTGTGGCAGCCGTTATTGCTTTGATGGCAATTGGCAATGGGGCGCAATCATCCATCACCGGTCAAATCGAACAAATTGGGGTCAACCTGTTGTTCGTCTCTTCCGGCGCCCAATTCCAGAGCCGGGAAGCGCAGACACAGGTTCGCAACATCAAACCACTCACGTTAGCCGATGCGAATGCGCTGCTTGACCCAGTCGCTGCGCCGGACGTGCAGGCGGTTGCCCCGATCGTCCAGACGAACCTGGAAGTTAGTGCCAGTGGGCAGTCTGAAAGAGTTACGATTTATGGGGTCACGCCATCCTATGCCAGTGTGTCCAACGATACGGTAGCGGAAGGCGACTTCATTAGCGACAGCAATATCAACGCCCGCTCGGCCGTGGCCTTGATCGGCCCGGACACAGCGACCAACCTGTTCGGGCGGACAAATGACCTGGTCGGCCAAACCATCCGCATTGGCACGACACCATTCCGGATCATTGGAGTGCTGGCTTCTAAAGGCGGCTCTGGGCTCGGCAGCCAGGATGATCGTGTCCTGGTTCCGCTGACCACTGCCCAGATCCGGTTAAGCCGGCGCCAGACGGCCAATTCAGTGGATCAAATCGAAGTCCAGGCGGTTTCGTCGACCGCTGTTACATCCGCCGAGGATGAAATTACCGCGATACTGCGCACCCGCCATAAGACGGCTGAAGGAAGCGATGATTTCACCATCCGGACCCAGCAAGACATCCTCTCTTCCGCGACTTCGATCACCGGAACGATGACAGCTTTTCTGGGTGGTATCGCCGCCATCTCGTTGTTGGTTGGTGGCATTGGCATCATGAACATCATGCTGGTTTCCGTCTCGGAACGGACTCGCGAAATCGGACTGCGGAAGGCCCTGGGTGCCCGCAAGCGGGATATCCTGGTCCAATTCCTGGCCGAATCAATAGTCTTGAGTCTTACAGGAGGGTTCGTTGGCGTCATACTGGCCTGGATATTGACCTTTGTGATCACCGGTTTGATATCCTCAAGTGGGTCAACAATCCAGGCTGTAATCAGCGTCAATTCGATCCTGTTGGCGACGATCTTCTCGATGTTCGTCGGACTGCTTTTCGGTCTTTATCCTGCCAATCGGGCAGCAAATTTGCAGCCTGTCGAAGCGCTGCGCTACGAATAAAAAGTGGGTGAGCTATGAAGAAAAAAACGATCTTCTTGATAATTACCGGGTCAATCCTGATCATGGCGCTGTCTGCCTGCCAGGCAGCCAGCAGCAATAATACGGTTAATAATTCCGGTGGACAGGGGAACCTTGGGGCCGGCGGCTTCCAGGGAACCCGCCAGTTCAATGGTACCGGCTTCCCGCGTGGGGCAGGAGGCGGAGGCAGCTTCCGTGCAACCGCTGAAGCGGAAGGCACCACGGTATTCCAGTTTAACGGGACTGCGTTTCCGGGCGGTTTCCAGGGAAACGGAACCCGCTCGCCGCAAGGAAATACCGGGACCGGTCAAGGGCGGCAAGGCCAGAACCAACAGGGCACGCCTGCTCCGCAGGAAACGCCCACTGTAGCGGCGACACCGACGGCTACAGCCACCGTTGAATCGGATATCACCGACGCCGAAGCGGCCCTGACGAATTACTTTACCGACCTGCAGAAAACGCAGTTCGACCAGGCCTCGCAACTTGTTTCGATCTACAGCCTGGCGGTGGACCAGATGACCCGCAGCGACGCACAGACAGCCTTGACCAATCAGGTTGGCGATGGGGCAGCCTGGTCGGATCTTAAAATCGTGGGTGCCCAGGAGTTGAGCGATAACACCACCGTGCTGGTCCATGTGACTTACACCTATGGTGTTGCCGACAAAAAAGAAAACCGGGACGAGGTCTGGCCGATGCGCAATGAGGCCGGCCAGTGGGTGTACAACTGGAACAACCTGATTGATTACCATACCCTGGACAATGCCCCTGAAACGACTTATGGGTTGACGATCATTCCGCAAATTCTATACCGCTATGCGGACCACATGGAATTAAGCATGATGATCCAGAATTCGACCAACAATTTGATCGTATTAGGCCAAAGCAACGAAATTTTGGGTACCCTTCATTTTTCCGGCCAAACCGTGAAATCCGAAAGTACGAAGATTGCGATCAGCCCGCTACGGACTTACCTGGACGAACGAATAGACTTCAAAGGCTCTTTCGATACCTACCCGACCTCGGTCGATATCCGCACCTGGACGAATTACAGCACACCTCCATGGTATACCTTCACTTTTTCGTATTAGCGGTAATATAAATAAAAAAACCCCGCTCAAGACCTGGCGGGGCTTTTTATTGGTTGAAAGCGACTATTCAACCGAATGGGTAAGAATATTAAATAGAGGTGTTTGCGCAGGGCTTGGCCCAATACAAACACCTCAAATAGGGAAATTCTTTATGTCCGCTCGAGTAGTTCTGGTTAAACCAATTCCTGGTTCAGTGATTTTCTTCGAATACGTCCCAATAGCCTTTATCCAGTTCATCGTTGGAAAGGTGGGCGTAGCGTTGTGTCACGGCGATGTTGCGGTGGCGGGCAAGCTCCTGGGCCAGTTTCAAATTCCCGGAACCACGCAGCACGCGCGTGACGAAATAATGGCGGAAGGAGTGGGGGGTGATGGTCCCGATGGCGTCTTCGCCCAGGATCTCTTTGACCCGTTCGGCGACGATATTGCGGCCGGTAGTGGTGGTCATCGGTTTGGTTTTGGTGCCGGCGCCTTTATCGTGGCGAGCGAACAGGGGCATAGCGCTCAAAGAGCGGCCTGAATTTCCATCGAGTTTCGCCCGGGCTTGCAAATATTGGCGAATCGCATCCATGGAGCGTTTGGAAAAGCGGACGATGTCTTGCCGGTTGCCTTTGCCGATGATAATTGCCCGGCCTTCGTTCCAATCGATGTCGCCGCGTCTTAGGTTGCAGGCTTCGTGTACGCGCAGGCCGGTATCGGCCAGGGTGATCAGAAAAGCGCGGTCTCGCAGGTTGCGCAGGCGCTGCAAATCGTCGTCACTGGATAAGTTTTGCAGGTCGGAAAGATAAGTGATGATGCGATCGATTGAATTAGACGGGAATTGGGGTAAACGTACGCCGGGACGGCGGGCACGTTGGTGAATTAACAAGCGGATGCGCGGTAAATTGACCTCACGCAGGTTTTCGGCGGCCAGGTATTCATACAGGCCTGTGGCTGCAGTCAGGTATAGGCGTTCGGTTGTGGGGGCCCGGTCTTTGAGCTCGTCGGCCAGCCAGACGATGGCATCCTCGGGCAAGTCTTTGATCGAATCGCTTTCTGTTTGCAGGCCTTTTTCTTGCAGGACCTTCAGAAAGATTTCGATCCCGTTCTTGTACGTCCTGGCCGTATTCTGGCTGCGGGACAATTTAACCAAATCAAGGTAAGCTGCACTGGCCTGAGCGATGGTCTGGCTTAAATCCATAAGTGTATTATCGCACAAATTGCAGCACTATCGGTATAATGTGTTTCCCGAGAAGTGGATACGGAACATATATTCTATAATTGTGTGGTAATTACTCAGCTACCGCAAAAGATAGGGGAGTTATTATTATTTTTCGCATGCTTTGCACGCGAAAAATAATAATAACTCCCCTCATTTCCGAAATAGTCTGAGTTGTAAGATTGTGTGATAATTTAAAGACATGAACAGGGCAGGGGCTCATATTTATCTAGCTAAAACTTCACAAAACCCTGGGGTGGGCATAAAACAGGGCTAAATAGAGATATACGAGGATACCAACATGGACACTGCGAATAAAGATCTATACCTTGAATTTTGGAAAGACGAACAAAACAGCGCATTGATTTATGCTTCCCTGGCCGAGGCGGAGAAGGATGAGAAAATCCAGGAAGTCTACAAGCGCATGGCAGCCGTAGAATTGAAGCACGCTACCCGGTGGGAAGAATTGCTAAAAGAAAACGATGTCGAGGTATCTGCCTTTCGGCCAACATTACGTACGAAGATACTGATCTGGCTGGGGAAGCGCTTTGGGGCCGAGCTGATCTTGCCGGGGCTACAGGCCATGGAAAAAGATGGGGCGAAGGCATATGCCGTCCAGGCCAACGGGCTGGCTTTTGCCGCTCAGGAACAATCCCATTCTGTGATTTTGAACCAGCTCAGCAAGGGAGCGGGAGGCGGGTTACAGGGAAGCCTGGTTGCGCAACTCGAGGGCCGCCATCGCTCGACGGGCGGAAATGCATTGCGGGCGGCGGTGCTTGGCGCGAACGACGGGTTGGTTTCCAATCTAAGCCTGGTCATGGGCGTTGCAGGCGCCTCAATGAACAACAAGGCCATTCTAATCGCCGGACTGGCCGGATTGCTGGCAGGCGCCTTCTCAATGGCCCTGGGGGAATGGCTCTCAGTCCAATCTTCCCGTGAACTGTATGGGAACCAGATCCGGATCGAAGAAAAAGAAATAGAGCAAGCGCCTGAGGAAGAAGCCGAAGAGCTGGCTTTGATTTATGAAGCGCGCGGGTTAGATCCCGAACAGTCCCGAACCCTGGCGAATCAGATCCTTTCTGACAAGAATCATGCTCTGGATACGCTGGCGCGCGAAGAGCTGGGGATCGATCCTGAAGAACTGGGCGGGTCCGCCTGGGAGGCAGCGATTACCTCCTTTTTCTTGTTCGCCATCGGGGCGATCATCCCGGTGATTGCTTTCACCTTCCTCAACGGATTAACTGCGGTCGCGGTCAGCGTCGGCTTGAGCGCCATAGGCCTGTTCGGGTTGGGGGCCGCGATCACCTTGTTCACCGGGCGGACGGTGGTTTATTCGGGTTTGCGAATGGTTATATTTGGCTTGTTAGCCGCCGCAATCACCTATGGAATCGGCAGAATTATCGGTGTAAGTGTGGGCGGCTGAGGTAAAACTGCGTATAGATGAGCCAGAAATGATCCTGCAGCGAAAACGGAATTCACAGACTTCGCCTTAGCGGGACTCAATTCATGGAATTTCCAACATTTTGCGGGTGCAGTCCTAACCTGTGTAATTCCGAGCTGAAACCTGGCAAGGCGAAGAATTACACAGGTTTTCTGCAAGCCATCCGATTTGAAGGCCTCCTGAGTCCTAAAAGCAGGATTTCTGGATGACAAGGTGCAACTCGGGAAAATTACTTTTAACATAGTCATAGACATTTTTAATTTCAGTTTTATTGCAAAGAAGCACCGAAAAACTGAAAAGGCGCAGGTAGTAGGAAGGCAGACCTGATTACGCTCAGTTTATGCTTATGATAATGATACTTATCGAAAGCATAAAGACGAATCGCAAAATTTCCCCTCACCTGCCCCATTTTTCGTGTGATAAATCGCCACTTCTTCTTTGTATTATTCTGTTTGCTATCGAATGAATACGAATTGGTGTTAATCTTCTCGTAGAAGTTTATGGCGTTCAGTCCAACGCCCCTGCTCTTATTTTTGTTGTAGATAATACGTTCTACAACTCAAAAATCAGGATGGCTTTATTATCCGGTATAATTTGATTTAAAGATATCAAACGGAGTATGTATGGAACGACCCGACTTAAGTGGTCTCGACCCGGCTATCATAACTTACATCAATTTCTTGGAACATCAACTGGAACAGCATCGAACCCGACCGAAGACTATCGAAAGAGAAATTCCTGTCCCGGTTTCTGAAGAGACAATTTTTACCGAACCTCCTACAACGGTCAATATTTTTACATGCAGTCGAAAGGGCCTGATAAAGCGAACACCTCGCCACATGTACGGCCGGCAGCATCGCGGCGGTATTGGCGTTTTTGACCTGGATGTGCCGCCCGATGACCAACCGCAGTTCCTTTTATGCGCGGATATGTCCGAGACCATCCTTTTGTTTTCCAATAAAGCCAAGGTCTTTCGTTATTCGGCAGAAAAGATCGAAGAAAGCCCTATCCGGGCCAAGGGCGCCGCTTTTGAGCGCCTGCAACTCGATTCGGATGAGTACATCGTCGCGGCACTACCGGAAAGAGCATCGGGGTATGTCGCACTGGCCAGCCGCAATGGATTCATCCGCTGCCTGCGTCACCACCTGTTCGGGGAGCATATGCGCCCCGGGACGGCCATGTATAACGCCGCCGATTACGGTCCGCTGGCCTCTGTCTGCTGGACACCCGGAAACCAGGAGCTGTTGCTGGTTTCGCGCAATGGTATCGCCATTCGGTTTAGTGAAAAATCCTTGCCGCCCCAAGGCGCGAGAGGGATTAACCTCTCCGCGGACGACCAGGTCGTCTCAGTCACCTGGGTAGAGCCAGATTCACAGGTATTCGTGGCCGGCGCTGATGGCAAAGGAACGATCCGCCTGATGAGCGGCTTTGCGCCGAACAAATCACCAGGAGGCTCGGGCAAGATTTTAATCAAATCGGACGAGGTCATCAGCGCGACCAAAATTGCACCCACTGACGATTTGTTTATCATCACCCGCCTGGGTAAGATCATTCGCTTCCTGGCTGACGAGGTTCCTACAACCGAAGGCACGATTCAGGGTGTGTTTTGTATGGGCTTGCGCGGAGACGAGGTCGCTGCCTTGACCACCGGTACGCCGGCCGAGATATTCTAATAGTGCATTATGGAACCCATCGAACTGCCTTATGGTAAGAACAAACAAGCTGTTGATCTGAGGGGTTATCAGGTGGATATCTTCTTGCCGCACGAGACCTTGCCGGCGCCAGATGGACTCGCGGAGGTCAACCGTGCCCTGAGTAATCCTGAAGATGGGGTTTCACTCGAGCGGTTTGCCGGCCGTGCCCATACCGCGGCGATCGCGGTCAACGACAAGACCCGCCCGGTGCCCCATTTACAGCAGTTGCTGCCTCTAATAAACCGGCTGAATTCGATAGGCATTCCGGACCAGAAGATCCTCATCATCATAGCTGTGGGGACCCATAAGCCGGCCGGCCGCGCAGAGATTATGAGCACCTTACCGGCCGAAGTGACCGGGCGTGTGCGTGTCGTCAGCCACGATTGCGACGATATCGAAAACCTGGTAAGCCTGGGCACAACTACACGGGGTACCCCGGTCACTATCAACAAGCGCTTCTACCAGGCCGACCTGCGTATTGTCACCGGGAATATCGAGCCGCACCACTTTATGGGCTTTTCCGGCGGGGTCAAAACAGCCTGCATTGGGCTGGGTGGCCGCACCACGATCACCACCAACCACCGCATGCTGGCGGATCCACGGGCCGTGATTGGCTCCCTGGAAGAAAACCCCATGCGCCAGGACCTGGAAGAGATGGGCCGCCTGGCCAAAATCGATTATGCCCTGAATACGGTGCTGACCGACGATCGCCAGATTATCCGCGCTTTTGCCGGCAGTCCCCAGGCGGTGTTAGCCGCCGGTGTGCGCCTTTCTCGGGAAATCTGTGGGGTGAAAATTGACCGGCCCTATGACCTGGTCATCACCTCCCCCGGCGGATACCCCAAAGATATCAATCTGTACCAGGCTCAGAAGGCAGTATCTCATGCCGCCGCATTTACCCGCCCTGGTGGTGCCATCATCCTGGCGGCTGAGTGTGTGGATGGCAGCGGCAGTTTGCCTTTTGAGCAGTTCATGCAGGACGTGTCCACGCCTCAACAGGCACTGGAAAAATTCGAGCAGACTGGCTTCGAAATCGGTCCGCACAAGGCTTTTCAAATTGGCCGGCAAGCCAGCCAATTTGATCTTTATATGGTTTCGGCTATGCCGGATGAAAAGGTACGCCGGCTCATGTTCACCCCGGCTGCTTCCGTCCAGGAAGCGCTAAAACTGGCAGCGAACGCCCAACCCGCGATCCAGCGCGTCGCAGTCCTGCCCTACGCAACCCACCTGATCGTCGATCGATCCCGAATTGGGTAAGTTGGTTCGAAATGGAAATGCAAAATGGGTAAAAGGCCGGTTTATGCAAATCCCCAGTTGGACGGCGCGTCCTTTTCAATGGATGGCTCGCGGACAGGTGTCCTTTTACTGCATGGCTTCACTGCCACAACGGTGGAGGTACGGCCGATGGCCACGCACCTCCACCAGCTCGGCTATAGCATCGCTGCACCCCTCTTGCCCGGACATGGCACAAAACCGGAAGATATGCTTTCCGTTTCCTGGCGGGATTGGGTCGATTGCGCCGAACAGGCCTATCAAAGCCTGGCCTTAAGGACCGGCCGGTTGTTTGTGGCCGGCGAATCGATGGGCGGGCTGCTCGCACTTTACCTGGCCTGGAAGCATACGGATATCGCCGGCCTGATGGTGTACGCGCCGGCCTTGAGAATTCCAGGATTGTGGAAGTCCGGGCTGCTCTCACCCTTTGTAAAAATTGTACCGAAGGGTTACGTGGATGACGAAGAAGATCAGGACCCCCAGGTTTTACCCTGGCAGGGCTATAACGTGCTGCCCCTGCCCGCTGTATACCAGTTGGGAATTTTACAGGCTAAGGTACGGCGCATCCTGCCCGACGTCAAACAGCCACTGATGGTGTTTCAAGGCGATCACGACCACACCATCGACCCGCTCAGCTCAAAATTGGTATACGAAACGACCGGCTCAACAGACAAAGAATACATTCGCCTGGAGCAATCCGGCCACTGCATCCTTTTGGACCGAGAATTGGCTTTTGTTGAGGAAAAAACGGCACACTTTTTGCATAGGATAAACTCGTAGCCGGTCAGACTCTGCCGGTATTTGACCTAAAAAAAACCGTTTGGTCGCCGGGAGTTGATTGAGGTTATAATAAGAAACGGCCAAAATCAACAACAATTGCCAGACCAAAGGCGTTTTTAGCCCATCCGGGCTATAACAGGTTCGTCAACGCCAATTTATTGGAGGATAAATGACCGATACAATTCGTCCCCCTGGAAAAACAACCATCGCGCCTGAAGTGCTGGTCACAATCGCACGGTTGACCGCATTGAGCGTCCAGGGTGTCAGCCGGCTGGCGACCATCCCATCTGAGGTGGAGCGATTTTTCAATCGCAGTGTAAGTGAAGGCATCAAAATAACCGTCGAAAACGATCGGGTTTACGTCGATCTGTACGTTATCCTGAAAAAGGATATGAACGTGAGAGAAGTAAGCCACGCAATTCAGAATCAGGTATCCCGTGCGATTTCTGAAATGGTGGGCATGGAGGTTGGAAAAGTCAACATCCACATTGAGGATATTGATTACTCGGAACCTGAAGCTCATTGATCCAAGCCATTAACCCTAATATTGAAGATTAACAATTCGTAAACTTATGAAACCGCGTACCAGGGCCAGAAGCATTGCCTTGCAAGTCTTATATGAGTGTGACATGACCTCGCACCAGCCGGCCATCGCACTTCAAGATCGACTTGCGGAAGATGCTATGGACGAAAATTTGATTGAATTTACCAGGTCCATAGTAACTGGCATTTGGCCTATCACCAGCCAGCTTGATGACCTTATCGCTCAGCACGCACCGGAATGGCCCCTCGACCAGGTAGCGGTGATCGATCGCAATATCTTGCGCATCGCCTTGTGGGAATTTGCCGTCGAAGGGTGCACCCCGGTGAAAGTGGCCATCAACGAAGCGATCGAGCTGGCCAAATTGTACGGAGCGGATAGTACTCCCCGCTTTGTGAACGGTGTACTGGGCAGCCTTGCCAATCGCCAGCAGGAAATCAGGCACAGGTTCAAGAAAACCGGCAAGGAAGGCACCGGAACTCTACCCGAAACGAATTAGCCAGGAAATGCGTCGGTAAGGGGAATAACCAACTTCCATCAAACGGGAGACCATCATGCTTCATTCAGTCAAACGGCAAGTTTTCTCTTGTCTCTCTATACTTGTAGCAGCCGGGTTACTGGTTGGGTGCTCCTTCCAACCGAACTTCTTGGGGCTGCTCCAGCCCACCCAGGCCGCGGTGGTCTCTCATACCGATCAGAATATTCCCCTGGCGACAGTAACTTTCCGGGCAACAGAACAGTCGGGTATGCCGGCCGGGGACATCACCGTCGAAATTTTGGATGAAGTGACCGGCCTGGCGTTGAATCCCCAGCGGATTCCGCTTAAAGATATTGGCTCCGGCCAGTATGAAGCCAATGTCAATTTTCCTATCGGTACAGTCGTTAAATACCGCTATTTACGCGGAAGTTCGCCCTACTACGTAGAATATACTGCCAGCGGGAAGCAGGTCCGCTATCGCATGGTCGATGTGACCGGCCCGCAGGTAGTCAACGATATCATCTCTGCCTGGACAGATTTCCAATACCAGGGACCTACCGGACGCATCACCGGCCAGGTGTTCAACCCCGATACCAACGCCCCCTATCCGGATGCGCTGGTCCTGGCGGGTGGGATGCAGACCCTGACCGCTTCGGATGGCTCGTTCCTCCTGGAAGGACTTCCGCCAGGCGTTCATAACCTGGTGATATATAGCCTGGACGGTACGTTTAAAACCTTCCAACAGGGCGCTATGGTTGCGGAAAACGCCACCACGCCGGCGGTGATTAAAACGTCCGCCGCGCAGTACGTGAATGTTACCTTCCAGGTGACCCCACCGGCCGGCAATGTCAAGGGCCTGCCGATCCGGATTGTAGGCAACCTGTATTCCCTGGGAAACACATACGCAGACGCTGAGGGCGGCATGAGTGTGATCGCTGCCCGGGCACCCTTGATGGCGATCGCTGCGGACGGTAGTTATTCGCTGACCCTGCAACTGCCGGTCGGTTTTGATTTGCGCTATAAATACACCCTTGGAGACGGTTTCTGGAACGCCGAGCATACCACAGACGGGCTATTTGCCACCCGCCAGTTGATCGTCCCGAGCGAAGATACGACCATCACCAATTCGGTCACTGCCTGGGCTTCCAACGATTCAAGCCCAATCACGTTCATCGTCAAGGTTCCCGCCGATACCCGCCCGGAAGATACAGTTTCGATCCAGTTCAATCCTTTTGGCTGGACCAATCCCATCCCGATGTGGCCGTTGGGCAATAATCAGTGGCTTTTCGTGCTCTATAGCCCCTTGAATATGGTCAACAACCTGGGCTATCGATACTGCCGCAACGACCAATGTGGTGTGGCGGATGACACCGCGACCGCCGGCGCGGATGCGGCTGGCCGTGCCCTGACGGTTACTCAGGAAGGCCAGACCCTCAATGATGAGATTCAAAGTTGGGTAGGCTGGAGCGTTTCGCAGACACCCACAACGGTCACAGACGAAACGATCACCCCGCGCAGCGCAGACTTCGTCACCGGAGTTGAGATTGCTCCATCGTATTCGCCAGTCTGGCAGCCATACATGTTCTGGGGCTTCAACAAGATGGAAATGCTGGGCGCCAACACGGCCATCCTTTCGCCCACCTGGAGCTACACCCATGCTGCCCCGCCCGTGATCGAGCCGGTGCCTGGTAAAGACGAGTTGTGGTTCGATATCACCCAATCCATCCAGACGGCCCGCCAGAATAACCTGAATCCAATCCTGTTCCCGCGCCTATCCGAAAGCGAAGATAGTGCCGATATCTGGGCCAGCGCCGGCCAGACACCTGGCTGGTGGGATAACTGGTTCGAGCGCTACAAGGTGTTCGCGGTCAATTTTGCCGACGTGGCTGCCCAAACCAACGTTTCCGCCATTATCCTGGGCGGGCCGGAGGTCTCACCGGCTTTACCGGGTGGTAAATTGGCCGATGGGTCTCCTTCAGGTGTCCCGGCTGATGCGGCCGATAAGTGGGCCGATATTATTGCGACCATACGCCAGCGCTACCAGGGCAAGATTATTTGGGCGCTGCCTTACCCCTGGCCGGTCGATTCACTCCCGCAGGACCTGTTATCCTCAGTGGATGAGGTCTACGTGCTGTTTTCGCCGGAATTGAGTCCCTCGTCTTCGCCCACTCAAGACGAACTGGTTGGCACGATTGGCACGGCGCTGGATGGCGACATCAACAGCCTCTACCAGCAGATCAATAAGCCGGTCCTCCTGGGGGTGGATTACCCCTCTACCAACGGGGCGTATGCCGGCTGCGTGCCCACCGGCGATGCCTGTATTTCTTTTGAGGCCTTGAGCAGTTCTCAGCCGGTGACCCAGACTTTGCAAGTTGTCCTGCAAGCCCAGGTAAATATTTACAACGCCTTCTTCCAGGCGGTTGGTACGCGTGACTGGCTGGCCGGATTTGTATCCCGTGGCTTCTATAACCCGGTCGCCATCCAGGATGCCTCCCCCTCCATTTACGGCAAACCCGCCGCTGACGTGGTTGGCTACTGGTTCCCGAAGCTATTGGGAAAATAACCCCTCTATTTGTTAAAGATACCAAAATCTCCAGGGCCTCGCCCTGGAGATTTTGGATTAAGCTTTTTTACTTCTCAAGCTCCAGTTAAAATGTTCCCGAATCTAAGGCGTTTGCGCTCGAACCTTCGAGCGCAAACGCCTTAGATTCGGGATCCTTACTCCCTACAATGACTATTTTGCCAGATACATCAAAACCACAGCCGATAAGACCAGAAACGGTGCGTATGGGAAAGCGCTGAAGGCCCGGTACTTGCGGATTAACGCGGTGATGAGCAAGTATAACCCGCTGAAAACTCCGCCCGCCATGACCGAAAAGAACAGGCTCAGGCCGATCTTGGGCCAACCCAGGAGGATCCCCAACACACCGCTCAAGTTGACGTCCCCAAACCCCAGGGCGACTTCCTCGATCGGCTCACCTCGCCGTCGAGAGAGAGCTTTATTGAACAGCAGCCCGAAGCCATACAGCGCCAGCATGATTCCAAACCCGGACGCGCCGCCCAGCAGCGTCTTCAGCCAGCCGTTCCAATACAGCCCCAGGGGGATGGCCAGCACTGCCCCCAGGATACTGACCTCATGTAAAATCACCCGGTGCTCGATATCCATGGTCAGCACCAGGGCAAAGTAGAGCATATAAGGTAGTGCGATCCAGAAACCGAAAAACCGGGGCGGGAAGGCCCACAATACCGGCAGCAGTATCGTTAAGCCGATCTGGAGAGCCCAATCCCGGCTCGAGCGTGCCTGGCCACATTGCGAACAGGGCCGCACCCATAAATAATCGATCCAGTTTCGTTTTTGGCCGCAGTTCACACAAATAACCCCGGTTTTGGTTCGTGAAGCCAGCAGCCAATCGATCCAGAAATTCAAGCCGGAGCCACAAAGCCATCCGCAGATAGTGGCGGCAAGAATTGCCAATCCATTCATTTATAGGTTCCTCTTTCGCTGGTAGGTCTGGGCGGAAATCCTTTTTTGCACGGGTTCCGGGTTTCAGTATAGCCGAGATTACTAAAATGTTGCCTAAAAAAAGAACTTGAACTTGCCTCAATGGCTAATCTGGGGTAAAACATCCTCATGATGAACGAGGTAAATAGTCCTGTAGAGCGAACCTCGGCATTGAGCCGTATGATGGACCTTTGGCGCGAAGATCCTAACATAATGACCAACATCAGCGCCTGGGAAGTAGCTGCTCGCCGCGAAGCCATCTGGCAGGACCTGCCTGCCAGCCTGGCGCCTGGACTCCTGGAACGCATGCGGGTAAAGGGAATTACACGGGTTTATTCACACCAGGCAGAAGCTTTATCCGCCCTGGAGGAAGGGCAAAACCCGGTCATTTCTACCGGTACGGCCAGCGGGAAATCCTTGTGTTACCAGCTTCCCATCTTGAATACCTTGCTCAAAGACCCCCAGGCGACTGCCTTGCTGGTATACCCCACCAAAGCCCTGGCCTACGACCAGTACGAGCAATTTCGCGAGCTGGCCCCACCAGGCCTTATCACGAAGATCTTTGTATATGATGGGGATACGGCCCAACATCTGCGCGGGCAGATCCGCAAGAATGCCCGGGTTATTTTGACCAACCCGGATATGCTTCACATGGCCATTCTGCCGCACCACACCTTGTGGGAAGAATATTTGGCCCATCTCCAGCACGTGGTCCTGGATGAAATTCATGTCTATCGCGGGGTTTTCGGCAGCCATGTGGCCAATGTGATCCGCCGGCTCAAACGAATTTATTCTTTCTATGGCGCCTCGCCCCAGTATGTCTTGACATCAGCGACGATTTCTAACCCGGCCGACCATGCTCGCCATCTCATCGAGCTGCCGACAGTCGATATCTATCGCAACGGGGCACCCGGCGGCGAACGCAATTTCTTGCTCTATAATCCCCCCCTGGTTAACGAAGACCTGGGGATCCGCCGTAGTTCTCTGTCCGAAGGGGTCTGGATCACCGGCAAACTGC
The DNA here is from genome assembly GCA_963704755.1 of uncultured Chloroflexia bacterium. Lineage (GTDB taxonomy): Bacteria > Chloroflexota > Anaerolineae > Anaerolineales > Anaerolineaceae > Bellilinea. Next base: position 261,608 of record OY969938.1, on the reverse strand, counting down.
TGGATTACGACGTTCAGACCTTGATGTTCGCTCGTACCCGCCGTTCGGTCGAGTTGGGTGTACGCTACCTGCGCGAGAACCAGCCTGCCAAGGCCAAAGAAATCGTGGGCTACCGCAGTGGTTACCTGGCTGCGGACCGGCGTGAGATCGAAAATGAATTGAAATCAGGGACTGCCCGGGCCGTTGCAGCGACCAACGCCCTGGAATTGGGCGTGGATATTGGATCGATGGATGCGGTCGTTATCGTGGGCTATCCGGGCACCATCGCCGCCACCCGCCAGCAGGCCGGGCGGGCGGGCCGCAAACTGTTACCGGCGCTTTCGGTCTTTATTGCCTCGGCTGCCCCTTTGGATCAATATCTGGTCCGCCACCCGGATTTTTTACTGGAAAAACCTACCGAACAGGCCTTGATCAACCCGGATAACCCGGTAATCCTCATGCAACATTTGCGCTGCGCCTTGTTCGAGCTGCCGTTCAGTGAAGGCAGTAATTTTGGCGGCTTGCCCTGGGAGACGGTCGCAGAGTACATGGCCCTCTTTATCCAAACTCGTGAGGTTCATTTTTCAAACGACAAATACTTTTGGGTAGCCGATCAATATGTCTCCCAATCCGTCTCACTGCGGACCACTTCACCATCCACTATTCTGCTGCAGACGTCCCAGGATGGCAAAGTGACTACCATCGGCGAGGTCGATGCGAGCAGCGCCAAGTGGATGGTCCATCCGCACGCGATTTATCTGCACCAGGCTCAGTCCTATTTCGTCGAAGGTCTCGACCTGGAAAAAGGGGTTGCCAGCCTGACCCAAACCAACACGGATTATTTTACCGAACCTCATAACGAAGAGACGATCGAGAAAATCAGTGAGTTTTATTCCGAAAACGCCACCATGGGTACCCGATCGCTGGGCGAGATCGAAGTAACGACCCAGGTGGTTGGGTTCCGCAAAGTACGCTGGTTCAGCAACGAGAACCTGGGTGGCGAAGAGCTTTCCATGCCGCCGGATGTTCTGAGGACGATCGCTTATTGGCTCGCGGTCGATCCTAAGGCAGTGGACGTTCTGGAAGAACTCAATCTCTGGAGTGGGACACCGATCAACTATGGCCCGAACTGGAACCGCCAACGGGACCTGGCCCGCGAGCGGGACCATTACACCTGTCAGAATTGCGGCAGGCGCGAAAACGGGTTACAGCACCACGTCCATCATAAGATCCCTTTCCGTCAATGGCCCAGTTATGAACAAGCCAACCGCCTGGAAAACCTGGTCACATTGTGCCCGGCCTGTCACAAGAAGGCTGAAGGCCAGGTGCGTATGCGCAGCGGGCTGGCCGGGTTGAGTTTTGCTCTGGGCCAGTTGGCTCCCCTTTTTATCATGTGCGACCCCAATGACCTGGGCACGCATGCCGATCCTCAGTCGCCGCTGGTGGACGGTAACCCGGCCGTGGTTTTATTCGATCGCGTTCCGGCCGGGATAGGGTTATGTGAAGAAATATATCGTATTCATGGCCAGTTGATGGCGGCAGCGCTCGACCTGGTCTCCGCCTGCCCCTGCCAGGATGGCTGTCCCTCCTGTGTCGGGGTGGGTGGTGAATTCGGTTCGGGCGGTAAAAAAGAGACGTTAGCCTTGCTGAATCTCTTGAATGGAAAAAGTGTTCGAGTATAATCGTTTGAGTGGTATTTTTCGATGGACGAGACACTTTACGATAAATTACGTCGTTTAGGGGTACAGTTCAACGCCCGTGATATTCGCGCGCCGGAACCCGCGGAACACGCAACCCATCCAATAGACCAGGTGGTCGAGGGCTATTACCATTCAAACCGCCTTGGAGATACCTTTGTTTGTGCCCGGACGTACGAACCACAATATCGTCATGGCAGCGTTGATTTTGCTGAAGTTGTGGATTATTCTCTGCTGCTCGAATGGGCGAAAATTCCGCGGCTCGCAGATTTCGACCTGAAACGGATCCTCTTTTTGGATACCGAAACCTCCGGCCTGGCCGGAGGGACCGGGACGTTCGCTTTTATGGTCGGCCTGGGTTATTTTGATACATCAGGTTTTACGCTGAAACAGCTTTTCCTCAATTCTCCAGGGGAAGAAAATGCCTTTCTGGCCGCATTGGAGGAAATTGCCAGCCCGTTCGATACCGTGGTCACCTATAACGGTAAATCCTTCGATATCCCCTTGCTGAATACGCGCTACACGCTCAATGCTAACCCTTCCCCCTTTCGCTCGTTCAACCACATCGATTTGTTGAGCCTTTCCAGGCGTATCTGGCGCAACCGGCTAAACGACCGCTCCCTGGGGAACATCGAACAGGAAATCCTGCAGGTTCAACGCAGCCAGGAGGAGATCCCGGGCTGGATGATTCCGGACATGTATTACGAATTTTTGCGCAGCGGGAATGCGGCTCCACTGGGCGGGGTTTTCTACCATAACCAGATCGATATCCTATCGCTGGCAGCCTTATTTATCTACTCGGGCCGGCTGTTAGCCGAGCCGCTCAATTATTGTGCCGCCCAATCTATCGACCTGGCCTCGATAGCCAGAATTTTCGAAGACCTGGGTAAAGTTGAGGAGGCGGCCTTATTTTATGAAAACAGCCTGTCCAATGGTTTGCCCAGGCCGTTTTTCATCCAGACCCTATATCGTTACGCCGACCTCTCTCGCAGGAAAGAAAATTGGGCTGCCGCATTAACCTTGTGGGAAAAGGCGGCCGATTATGGCGAATTTGAGGCAGCCATCGATATTGCGAAATACTATGAACATCGCTCGCGTGAATACGAACCCGCCCTGGAATGGACCAACCGGGCCTTGACTTTGTTGGAGCAAATGCCTTACCCACTTTATTTGCGTAAAGAAAAGGTCATCGAAATCCTTCATCGCCGCGAGCGGTTGGAACAAAAATTGAACCGTGTCCATCTCGATTTAGGAGAAATCAATGAATGACGAACCGGCAATTTCACGCCTGCGTAAGTCGGTCATCGCTCAAAAATCGGCCTCGTTAGCCGAGCCGGATGACCCTAAACTTGTTCCGTTGTACGACTTGTTACACCAATTGGACGAATTTGTAACCCAGGTGGTTTTCGCTGCGTTGCAGGGTCAGCAGGTTCCCGTTGAATTTCCGGCCCAGGCTGAATTGGATGACGCGCTTTCTATCAGCCAGTCATTTTCCGACCCTCTGGTAGAGCGGGCTCTCCGGCAATATGTGCGCTATCACGCGAAACTGGATGAGATGCTACAATTAGCTACCCAGGTTATGCAAGATAACACCCAGGGGTGATAAAGGAGCTTCTCATGGATTATGAAGTCGTGTACATTGCCAATGGCCAGTTGGAAGCTGACATGGTCCGCTTGATGCTGGAAGCATCCGGCGTTAAAGTTTTGATGCGTGGTGAAAGCGCCGGTGCGGTATACGGCTTGACGATGGGGCCATTAGGTGAAGTCAACCTGTTGGTACCCGAGAACCAGGTCGCCCAGGCCAAAAGCCTGATCGAAGCCATGGATCGTGGGGACCTGGAGCGCAATCTGGACGAGGAACCTGAATCCGAGGATCAAGAGGGTTCTGACGAGGATACCACATCGCTATAAAGTGGTTCGAGTTGTGACTCGATATACAGATTGTATGCGCCGGCTAGCTTTTGGGTGATCGGCCCCGGCTTTCCATTACCGACCGGGCTCCCATCGATACAGGTCACCGGCAGTACGGCTCGAGAGGTGCTGGTGATGAAAACTTCGTCCACCTGCCGGATTTTATCGTACGGGTAACCTGAAAAGACCAGCGCATACCATTGTTTGTGGATCAAGTCGATCACAACCTGGCGGGTGATGCCCGGCAGCACATCTTTTTCGGCCGTCCAGAGAGTGCCCTTCTCGACACAGAAAATATTACTGGTCAGACCTTCCAGTAAAACGCCCCGATCTTCGACCATCAGCAGTTCATTGATCCCTTTGGGAAGCATCTGGCGGGTATCTGCGGTAGCTTTGATGAAGGCGGTGACTTTTGCCTCGGAATTTTCCCGTTTCATCCGGGAAGTGTTTACGGTTACCCCCTGCTGGCGGTCCTGCGCGCTCGGCGTCGAGAGATCAGAAAAAGCCAGGTAGACCCCAAACGAAGCATCTTTTTCCGGTATTACGGTAATGCGGATTTTTTGTTCACCCCGGTTGAGGCCCAGCAATACGGTGTAGATTGCCTGGCGCAGCCTGTCTCGATCGATCTGGATGCTTTGCCCGGTCAGATAAGCCGAGCGTTCAAGGCGTTGGATATGCAGTTCGAAAAATAAAACCCTCAAACTCGGGTAGGTCCGGATTGTAGTATATACCCCTGCCGGTAACTGCAAACTGCTGTCATCCAGGGTATGAGCGGTTTTTGCCAGTTGGACAGGTTTGAGGTCCAGGCTTTTTTGACTTGAATGGTAATAAAATACTTGCATGGCTGCTTTGTCGGTCCTTAATATCCTGGATTATACCCCATCAAGCCGCTCGGCTTTTGGGTGGAGAATAACGAATGAGAGAAATCGAAGTCAAAACCACAAAATTGAATTTAGCTATTGTGATTGGGTTGGTTTTGATTTTGTGTTGTGGTGTATTTATGATTGGTTTTTATGTAGGCAATGGCTATACGCAGTTTAATAAATACTCCCTTTTTGGCGAGGCATACGGCATCCTCGAAAAGTCGTTCCTGGGGCAACTGCCATCCAGCACCGACTTGCAATACGACATGATCGAAGGGGTGCTGCAGAAGCTCAACGACCCATATACAGTTCTGGTCGAGCCTCCCCAGCACGAACTTCAATCGGATCAGCTTGCCGGCCAATATGGCGGCATTGGGGCTCGGGTCGAGCAGGATTCTTCCGGCTTGTTCCGTATTTACCCTTACGATGGTTCGCCCGCTGCAGAGGCCGGCTTGCAAGATGGTGATATCCTGCTACAAATCGACCAATTACAAGTCAATACCGATACCACTTCGGACCAGGTCCAGGCTGCTTTACGTGGGAAAGTGGGCAGCAGCGTTAAATTGCTCATTCGCCGCGATGTCACCGGCGAACAATTGACCGTCTCGGTTAAGCGTCAGGAAATTCCTTTGCCCAGCGTGACCTGGAATCTGCTCGCCGAAGACAAGCAAGTCGGCCTGGTCCAGGTCAATGTGATCGCCGCGACCACGCCCGACGAGATTCAAAAAGCTATTTCCGACCTGCAATCACAGGGCGCCGTCGATTTCGTTTTGGACCTGCGCGACAATGGCGGCGGTTTGGTGGATGCCGGGATCAAGATAGCAAAGCTCTTTTTGAAGTCCGGCGTTCCAATCATGGACCAGCAATATAAAGACAAGCCGGTGGATAGCTTTTCAACCACCGATGATGGGCCATTCGCCGGGCTGCCTTTATTCGTGTTCGTCAACCACAACACCGCCAGCGCCGCCGAAATTATCACCGGCGCGCTGCAGGTAAATTCCCGCGCTCTGGTAATTGGCCAGCCCACTTACGGAAAGGATTCGATCCAGCTTGTCTATGACCTGAGCGATGGTGCATCCTTGCACGTTACTTCGGCAAAATGGTGGGTTCCCGGGTTGAATCCCCCTATCTCTGGCAACGGTATCCAACCGGACGTAAACATAGCCAATGATCCGGCGGGCACACTGAATACACGATATATTAATGCGTTGGTTACAGCAATTAGCAAATAACGTATTGGCTACACGCATGGTTTAGCCGTGGAACTCACGAATTTTCGCTTTTTGCCCGGATATAGTCGGCAAAAGTATCTAAATCTGCCATAATTTCGGCCGAATCCACCACAAAATAGGCAATCTCTTCGCTGTGCCGTTTCAAAAAATCTCGCATGGTATCCTCCGGGCTGAGTTGTTTTAGCTCATCCCATAGGCCCGGAGCAATCAACCAGGGATGCCCGCGATGCATGTTGTAGGACGGCACCACGATGGAACTGCCCGTCGCTTTGTAAAAATCGATCAAACCCGAGATCGTCTCCGCCCGGATTTGCGGTTGATCCCCCAGGACGATCAATACAGCATCCAGTTCTTTTGGCAGCGCCTCCATCCCCACCCGGATCGAGTCCGTCATTTCTCCATTACCAAAATCAGGGTTGAAAACGGTTCGCACCGGATAGTCCGCGCAAATACCTTCGACAATCTGCCTGGCTCCGCCAGTGACAACCACCGTCCTGGCCAGGTGCGCCTTTGCCAGCTCCTGGAGTACGCTGCCCAACACCGTCGCATCCTTCCACGGCAGGGCCATTTTCGGCACTCCCATGCGGGTGGAAAGGCCCGCAGCCAATACCACTGCACCGATGCGGTTCTGATTGCTTTCACCGTTCACGGACACGACTCAGTTCCAAAAATTTTTCGTAATCAGCCGGCGTGTCGATGTCCAGCTCCAGCAAGGGATCATCCCAATCCTGCCATTGAACCTTAAATTGGCCAAATAAATCTCGGCCGCCTTTATCCCCGTGCACTGTTTTCAAGTTGGGAAATGATTTCCGGCTAAAGAACACCGGATTTACCCGGTGACCATTGACCCTCGTCGATAGAATGTCGGCGGGGTCAGACTGGGCCTTATCTATCAACGTACGCAGCAGCGAAACAGGAACCTGGGGCATATCGCTCATCAAAAAGATTGCCCCGCCGCAATACGAATCCAACGCCTCCACCCCAGTTTTGAGCGAAGTCGATTGGCCTGTCTGCCAATCCGGATTGGGGCAAATTATTACCGGCAGATCCGCAACCGCCGCTGCCACTTCGTCGGCATATGCACCTACAACCACCGCTACAGGCCGTAAACCGGCCTCCAGCGCGTTTTCTGCTACATGACGGATAAAAACCTTCTCGTTCCATTTTAGAAGCTGTTTAGGCTTCCCATAGCGTTCTGCATTTCCGGCCGCCAGGATAACCCCGGCAACCGGCTCGATGCGCCGGTCGACGCGTACCTCCCCGGTGCCAGGCAATTGCATAGATCCCGCCAGGACACAATCATAGGTCTGCGCCAATTCCTTGAGAGATTCGCAGAGTAAGGCCTCATCCTCAACCCGGTCCAACTGGTTCAAAAGGGCGATCTTCTCGGCTCCCGCCGGGATATTCTTCAACCCGCCCGCCGGGTCTTTCAGCACGGCCAGGATGTGCTCAATCCGGATCGGGGTATCGCATTCGGCATGGGCGATCTTTGCAAAGGTTTCTGCGTTATATACCGTATCTTCGTTCAAGAACCGGCCAAGCGCTGAGAGGCCACACACCACCAATACCTGTTCTGCCCAGGCCGGTATTGGCGGTTCGTGATCATAAGGCGCTTTGAGCGGCCGGCAGCGCGAACCATCCGCCTCGACGATAATGGGCAGGTCCAGCCGGTCCGCGATCTGGTGCAGCGTTTCTAAACAAGCCGGATCCAATCCCTTCGACCGGCTCTTTTGATCGACCGGCCCGGTAAACAAAGTAATATCCCTGATTCCTTTGGAAGCGATCGCCTCGATCTCTTCTGGTTTTTCGACAATGAAATGCCGGTCGGCAAGACGGGCTTGCTCGGCGGCCAGGTGTGCACTGGCGGTCAATATAACCGGCCCGTTGTATTCACGGGCCAGGCCAAACATGGCGGCCGTCTTCCCACCGCCGCCGACAATGGCCAGTCGCAAACGACGGTCCGCTCGCAGAGCTTCGCTGATATTCATTTGGGTGTTTCGCCTAACACTTCACGAAAAATTTGCTGGCTAAGGATAGCTTCGGTCACGCCTCCGCCGATAGCCAGGGCTTTATCGGAAACTTGGTAACACAATTGGGGATCGTTGCGCGGGTCTACGTCGCCAATCTTGGTGCCCTTTTGTACTTCCAGGCCATCATGTACAATTCCACGGATCACCCCATCGAATTTGGCGTAGATACCCAGGCCGTTGACATCGGACAAAAGCTGGCCGTTGCGCACCTTTTGCCCGATCTCGCAATGGTTGCAAACCAGGCCATCAGCCGGCGCGCGTAAGACCCGGTCCTCGACGTGCCCCAGCACCATTTCAGGCATGCGCGAATCCGGCTCCGCCTGTCCCTGCCAGATGACCCGCCCCAGGGTAGGCCCTCGTTTGGTTTCGACCACGGCATCGCAATCCTTGCCGGCGGTAAATCCGGGTCCCAGGCCAATGACCATCCGGGCAATGACGCTGGTGGGTTCGAGCTGGCGCTTCAATAACCGTGCATCCACAATCACTTGCGGCCGGAACCATTCCAAAACCGCAAGATCCGGATCGATCATCACCGGTATCTTTCGTTCTGCGAACAAATCGCTGGCTTCATCTGCCGTCTCGGCTAACACACCAATGGCATCTTCGATGGCAATTTCTTTCGAATAGATCGCTTCGGCAAAGGCCACTTTGCGACGAACCACCAGGGGGTGATCTAATTCCGCCACCATGACCTTGACCCCGATGCGATGCAACCGTAATACTACGCCGCTGCCTAGGTCGCCTCCACCGCGGACAACTACTCTCAGCCCGGGAACACTCATCTTATCTCCCGGCTATTTTGGATCCAAACCAAAAAGGACTCTTTCGGGGGTAAAGGGGAACTGGTTGAACCAAACTCCCGTGGCCTCGTGCAGCCCACTGGCTACTGCCGGAACAAAGGGCAGGAATGGCATTTCACCCATACCCCGCGCGCCCCAGGGGCCACGTGGATCCGGGTATTCTAGAATAAGGCTTTCCACCTTATCGGGAATATCCAAAACTGTGGGAATGAGGTAGGTCGAGAGAGTATTGGTGAATACACGCCCATCCCGCTGGACAAAATTCTCCAGGGAAGCATAACCGGCCACCTGGACCACTGCGCCTTCGATTTGGCCCTGGACCAGTTGCGGGTTGATCGCTTTGCCGACATCGTTTGCACAGATTACGTTGGCCAGGCGGATCACACCCGTTTCGGTATCCACCTCAACTTCAATCGCCTCGGCAACGTATCCATACGAAAAATTCGGTTCCGATTTTCCTGTTTCGGGATCCATCGGTGTTGTCGCCGGCGGCCGATACATAAATTCAGCAATGGCTGGGCGTTCTTCATTCTTCCACTTGGCCAAAGCCATCTCGGCGGCTCCTTTGATCGAGTTGCCCGCCATAAACGTCATCCTCGAAGCGGAAGCACTGCCCGATGTTTGGGACGAAGCTGTATCAGACGCATTCACTGCGACCTTCTGGACCGGTATTCCTAACGCTTCGGCGGCCATTTGGGCAAAAACCGTATGGGCGCCTTGCCCAACATCCGCACCGGCATGGTAGAGTACAGCCTTCTCGATCTCGGCGCTGCCGTACACCTCGAACTCGTGCCCACGATCGTTCTGGCGCGCCAAAGGAAAAACCAACATTTTTGTAGGAGCAGGCAAACCCGACACCGCGTTTGAGATGCGGTTTCCCGGGTACATCAGAGCGATATCCCTGCGGGCGCGTCCAGCCTTTCTCGCCTTTGACCCATCCGCCGGCTAAGGCCGCCTTTTCAACCACCTGCTTGATCGTCACTCCTTTGGGCAGTGGACTGCCCATCGAGAGGATATCGCCGTCCTGGAAAAGGTTGCGCATGCGGATTTCCACCGGGTCCATACCCAGGGCTTCGGCCAGTTTATCCATTTGCATTTCTGCTGAAAATGCTGCTTGCGGCCCACCGAAACCACGGAAAGCGCCGTTGGGTAAATTGTTGGTATATACCGCGCGGGCATCGACTTTCACGTTGGGAATGTTATACGGCCCGGTGCACATTAATGTAGCATTTCCAAGCACTTTGGGCGAAGTATAAACGTATGCCCCGCCGTCTTCTACCATGTCCACTTCGGCAGCCAGGAGTTTTCCTTCTTTCGTGGCCGCCCAGCGTGTATGAATATGAAATGGATGGCGTTTGTGATGCCCCACGATTGATTCTTCTCGGCTCCAGACAGTTTTGACCGGCCGGTCGACGCCCATTTCGTGCAGTTTCCAGGTTGAGAGCGCCAGGACGATCTGCACGGACATGTCCTCGCGCCCGCCAAAAGCGCCGCCAATAGCCGGGTAAATCACCCGGATCTTCTCTTCCGGCATGTTCATCGCATGGGCGATTTGCTCGCGGTCCTCGTGGGTCCACTGCCCGGCAACCACCACCGTAATGCGGCCTTCCTCGTCGATATGGCTGATGCCTGCTTCTGGCTGCAAATAGGCATGCTCCTGGGCCGGCGTCTCGTATACCCCTTCGATCACCACATCCGCCGACTTGAATGCCTCATCGACATCACCCCGGCGGATACGATAATGGCAAAAAACGTTCGAGCCATAATCCGGGTGAACCTTTAGGCTGCCCTCTTCGAGGGCCTCGAGCGGGTTGTAAATTGCCGGGATATCCTCATATTGGATGTCCAGTAATTTTTCTGCCTCTCTCGCGATTTTCTCATTTTCGGCCAGAATCAAAGCAACCTGATCTCCGGCAAACCGGACGCGATCTGCGTATGGTTTGATACTTCCCGGTCCGCACAACACCGGTTGGTCCGGAGTGCCCAGGCCATATTCGTTGACTGGTACATCCTCTGCGGTCAAGACCGCCAGGACACCTGGCAATTCCATTGCACGTGATTTATCAATACTCCGGATGATGGCATGGGCTCTCCCGGAAAACACTACTTTCATGAATACCTGTCCCGGCATATTAAAATCACCCGGATAGCGGGTTTCACCCATGACTTTTCCAACTGCATCAATCCGGGTTACGGATTGTCCTATAGCCACCATAAAAATTACTCTCCTAATAATAAGATTTCAATGAAATCTTAGCGCGTATGTTTTTTACCCTTATAGGCAACGGGAGGAACATCATACGGGCCGTAACGCGAAGGCCCAAACAGACTGTACAAAAGAAACGTCAAAAACTGCAAGACGAAGTAGATTAACAATCCCAGGATAATGGTTAGCCCAATTTTCATAAGGAGCAATGGGTCTGCCCCTTTATACAAAAAATCCTGGGGAATTGCAAACCACTTATTTTTTGTATTTTCATCCAATACAACCAGTGCAGCAAAATAGCCCAAAACCGGGGTCAGGACGATCAGGATAACGCCAACCCCCCTCCAGATTGGATGAACTTCGTTTCTTGCTTTACGAATTTGTTCCTGGTCTTCGGCTCCGAATGAGCTGTACTTTGGCATAGATTATCTCCCCTTGGCTAATTCTGCGGCATCCTCGATTGCTTCAATGATTTTGTAATAACCGGTGCATCGGCACAAATTGCCGGTAATTGCCTGTTTTATTTCCTCTTGGGATGGGGTAGGTTTTTCTTCGAGAAGCTTGGTCGCCGACATCAAAAACCCGGGTGTGCAATAGCCACATTGGACGCCGCCATCCTGAACAAAGGCCTCTTGAACTGGATGGAGTTTCTCTGCGTCGGCCAATCCTTCAACCGTGGTGATTTCGGCCCCATGGGCACGGACCGCCGGGACCATACAGCTCATAACGGCGATCCCATCCAGGAACACCGTACAGGCCCCGCACTCCCCTTCCGCGCAGCCCTCTTTCGTTCCGGTCAACTGCCCTTCTTCGCGCAGCAGCCGCAGCAAGGTTTTATCCTGGCCGGTTTCGAAGGTATATTCCTTCCCATTGATCCGGGTTACGATTGTCTCTTTTTGGCTATGCGAATATGTTTTCTCGACACGACTGACCCGATACCCATTGCTGCCCCACAGCAAAACCGGATCCTCCGGGAAAGTGGCCCTTTCGCTGCCAGACCTTAACGATTCAAGCGCTCGCTTCACGATAACGCGTACGATCCGTTTTCGGTAAACATCCGAGGCGCGTACGTCGCTGATCGGCCTGGCCGCTTCCATCGCCAGATCTCCTGCCCTGGCCACGACTTCATCGGTCAAGGTCTTCCCCACTATGTAATTTTCAGCTTCAGTAGCATGGATAATCGTTGGCGAAACGGCGCCCATGGTGATGGCAGCTTGTTGAATGACGCCCTTTTCAATTTTCAGTATGATGGTGGTATTGACCAGAGAAATCGCCTGGGCACGCCGCAGGGCAAACTTGGTAAATGTACCTTTTTGATCCGCTTGCAGAGCCGGGAAAGCGATATCCACCACCATCTCATCCGGCCTCAGATCCACTTTACGAACACCCTTGTAGAATTCGGCCAGCGGAATACGCCGCTCCCCATGGACGCTCGCCAGGGTCAAAACCGCGCCTATTGCCATCAATGGCGTGATGGTATCGTTGGCCGGCGACCCTGTGACCAAATTACCGGCGATCGTACCCCGATTGCGGATTTGGGGCGAACCAACTTCCCAGCAGGCCTGCGCCAGCGGGAAAGCCATTTCGCGGATCATTTTCGATCCTACACAGTGATTGTGGGTCACCAATGGCCCAAGGTGGATCCAGCCATCCTCGTCCAGATGGATCAAGTCCAACCCGGCAATTCGCGAAACATCCACCACTGTCTCGATCCCTTTGCGAACGCCTCGTTCGATTTCCAGGATCAAATCCGTAGCCCCGGCTACAATCCGCGCCTTTTCCTGCTTTTGGTCAAGGACGGATAAAACATCCGGGATATTTGCTGCACTGACAACTTCATTCCACATTGCGTTTATCCCTCAAGTTTCATCTGGGCGCCATTACCGCCGTTTCTCAACATTATTATCTCTGACAATATACTGACCGCTATTTCTTCGGGTGTTTCAGCATTCAATTCCAGCCCAATGGGAGAATGGACTTTCTTGATCAGCTCTTCGGGTACACCCTTGTTGATCAGCCCTTCCTTCGTCGCCAACCATCTGCGACGTGAGCCAATGACACCGATATATCCGGCCCGACTGTGAAGAATCGGCTCCAGGCCGTCTACATCCACGTTACTTCCTCGGGTGGTTAAAACCACATATGTGGTGACGTTGAACTTGAGTTGATGGATCAACTCTTCCATTTTCACCGGGTACAGTGCATCCGCGTCAGGGTTTTGCTCCACGGTGCAAAATTCCTCCCGGTCGTCACTGACCACGGTATAAAAACCCAACCATTTAGCCAGGTGGACAACCGCCTTCCCCACATGGCCACCGCCGATCACGACCAGGGTCGGCTTGGGTAAAATTGGCTCCACGTAAACCTCCACGGTCCCGCCGCAAACACCTGCATCGCCTCGGGCTGGGTCCACCAGGCTATAGCTCAGCCGGCGGGTTCTGCCATCGACCATTGAATCAAGGGCTTCTTTCAACACCCGCTGTTCGACTTCCCCTCCGCCGACCGAGCCGATAAAGCTGCCATCTTCGTTAACCAGGATTTTGCTGCCCTCGTGCCTGGGCGTCGATCCTTTGGTGCTAATAATCGTGCACAGTGCGCCGGTGTTTTCGTTGTCGATCAGTTCATTGAGGGCACGATAAATATTCATGTCTTCCTTTCAACTCATTCCAATGAGGTTACCAATATTTTAGTTATTTCTGTAAGGCGCGCCAAACCCTTTCGGGTGTGGTTGGGTTGTGGTAAACACTCGCACCGCAAGCATCCAGGATTGCGTTCCCGACCGCCGGAGCGACACCGTCCATCGGTATTTCGGCTACGGCTTTGACGCCAAAAGGATGAGAAGGCTCAAAGGTCTGCACGAAAATGGTATCCAAAGCCGGCATTTCGTCTGCCCGGAAAATGTGGTAATCCTCAAGATCTTTTTCACGAGCCCGGCCTTTTTCATCATACACCATTTCTTCGCAGACCGCATAACCCAGCGCCTGGGTCATACCGCCCTCGATTTGGCCAGAAGCCGTCAGCGGATTGACGATAATTCCGGAATCTACCGCCATGACCAGGTGATCGACCGTCACTTTGCCGGTTTCGACATCCACCGTTACTTCGGCGAATTGAGCCGCGAATGGCGGTGGTGATACCGGCGAGTAGAACGACCCGATCCCCATAATCTGTTCCTGTTCGGTATGGTGCAGCGAATTCAGCGCAATTTCTGCCAGGCTAAGCGTGCGATGGTCCGGCGCAATGGCGTGCCGGTCCTCCAGCAAAATGTCCTCGCTCTGGACCTCTGTGCCCGTATCCTGGGCGTTGAACATCTTGACCGCCCGGGCCTTGATCCGCTCGGCGGCCTGTTCGGCAGCCCGGACTACCGCTGCACCGGAGATATACGTCGTCGATGAGGCATAGGCACCTTTGTCGAACGGAGTGAAATCCGTATCCGATGAATACACCAGGATATCTTCGACCGGGACACCCAGCACTTCCCCGGCCATCTGGGCCAGGACTGTGTCCGAGCCGGTGCCCAGGTCGGTCGCACCGATCAGCAAATTGAACGAGCCGTCATCGTTCATCTTGATACTGGCACCGCCCATATCCAGGTAAGGGATAGCCGTTCCCTGCATCACCATCGCGATACCAATTCCCTTACGCAAGTAGGGCTTTCCCGGAACGACTTGCCAATCCGGGTTCTTGTATTTCTGGTCCCAGCCGATAACGGCTTTACCCTGGCGTACGCATTCTTCCAGGCCAACCGTCTGAATGATTTCCGGTACCGGCTCGCGCCCTTCGCTCCAGGCAGTGCTGAAAGGATGCAATTCGCCGGCTCGCACGGTGTTCTTGAGCCGGAAATCAATCGCATCCAGGCCGAGTTCGCGGCAGATCATTTCCATGTGGCGCTCGACCGGCCAGAAGCCCTGCGGAACACCGTAGCCGCGATATGCCCCCGCCGGCGGCGTGTTGGTGTACACGATATCCGAATAAAAACGGATGTTTGGTGATTTGCGATAGGGTCCATCACCCACGTACAGCGCCATCGCCTTGTGCCCGGTATTGCCGGTGACGGTCAATCCGTGGCAGCCATAAGCGCCGGTGTCCGAGAGGGCATACATTTCATTGGCCGTAATCGTTCCATCCAGTTTGACGCCGGTTTTCATGTGCAGGCGCATGGGATGGCGCGAACGGGCCGCCGTGAATTCTTCTTCGCGTGAATATTCGAACATGACCGGCCGCCCGGTTGCGATCGTCAAATGAGCCGCCACGTCCTCGATCAAGACTTCTTGCTTGCCGCCAAATCCGCCGCCGATACGCGGCTTGATCACCCGGATGCGCTTGATGGGTAAGCCCAGGACCGGCGCCAGGATGCGCCGGGCATGGAACGGCACCTGGGTGCTCGTACGGATGACCAGGCGGTCGTCCTCATCCCAATAGGTGACCACCACGTGCGGCTCAATCGAGGATTGCTGGACCTTAGGCACTTCGTAATCCGCCTCGAAAATACGGTCTGCTTCGGCAAACCCTTTTTCTACATCGCCGATATCGATTCTGATCCGCGCAGCCACGTTTTGGGCCGGCTCCGAATCACCAAAATTTACATACTCGGGTTCATCATGAATGATAATCGCACCGGGTTTCATCGCATCGGCCGGGTCGATAATCGCCGGAAGTTCTTCGTATTCCACATCGATGAGTTTCAGGGCCTGTTCGGCAATTTCCGCCGTCTCCGCGGCTACAAAGGCAACCCGGTCGCCGACAAAGCGGATTTTTTCGTCCAGCGAGAAGGTATCCAACGGGCCCGGAATGGGATCGGACTGCCCGGCGGTGGAATAAACTACCCGCGGGATGTCGCGATAGCAAAGAACCGCCGCCACACCAGGCAAGGCCCGCGCTTTGCTCAAATCGATGTTCTTGATGTGGGCATGTGCAACCGGGCTGTGTAACACCTTGGCTACCAACATTCCGCGCTTCTCGATGTCTGCCGTAAAAGCTGGTTTCCCTTGCACCAGCTTGACTGCATCCACTTTGATGGCCGGCTTTCCAATCTGCGAGGTCGAGTGATGTTCCATATTGATCGGAACAGTCACCCTTGGCATCACACTCGTGTTCGTTCCGGCAGGTGCCAGGGGTTCGCCCAGGTTCTCTTCATTCACGCTGCCGGCCGGCCAGCCCTCCATCGGCGGCATATCCGGTCGTGGCTCGTTAAATCCATCGACATTTTCACCGCGTAACATCGCGGCGGCGCGCAAAATCGCCTGCACTGGTTTTAAATAGCCGGTGCAGCGGCAAAGAACACCCGAAATCGCTTCGCGAACCTCTGGTTCGGTCGGGTCAGGGTTGGCATCCAGCAGCGATTTTGCCGCTAGAGCGAAGGCCGGGGTACAGTACCCGCATTGGATCGCGCCACTATCGACCAGCGCAAGCTGGATCGCATGCAGTCCTTCGGTCTTTTTCCAGCCCTGGTCAGGGTGCTCGCCCATGGCCTCCACCGTTTCCACCTCGTGCCCGTCCGCCTGGGCAGCCAGCATCGAGCAGGAATTGACCGGCCTGCCATCCAACAATACCGTACAGGCGCCGCATTCCCCTTTCTCACAGCCGCCGAACTTCACCCCAAAATACCCGTTTTGCCGTAATACATCCAGTAAGGTGTCTGCGGGCGCAACTTCCCATTCGACTTCAGCATGGTTCAAGCTGAGATTGATTTTCATCACACCGCCTCTCCATCCGGTCGACCATCCGATTCAGCCAGGTCTTTCATCAGGCGTTGAAGGATTTTCTCGGCTGCCTTCAGCCGGTACTCACTACTGGCAAACCCATCGCTGGCTGAAGAAGCAGCGTTATGAACCGCTTCCGCGATTCCGCTGCTCTCGGGTCCATCCAGGGCCAGGGTGGGACGTTTCCCCCAGCCGCCCAAGACGATCCGAGTCCGGCCGGCGGGCCATTGGGCCACCGCCACCAGGATCACTGGCCGGTCCAGTGGAGTCCTGCCGACCCCGTCCACCCGCAATTTGACATTAAGCGGAATGCGTACCGATGTAATCAGAGCCCCTTCGCCTTCACCCAGGCCGTAATAACTCCCTAAGGTCACCGATTTAGGCCCGGGCAGCCAGGTCAGGTCCGCATCCAATGCCAGTAATGCACTGGCAAGAGACGAACGCCCGTCCGCCGTGACCAGTGCTCCCGCGACAGTCGCCTTCTGGCGTGTATTGAAACTGGTCTCGTGGTAAATTGCCCTTTTTAAATCGTCCTGGAGCCCGAGGGATTCGTACAGGTCTTGTAAAGTAGCGGTTGCCCCGACTTCCATAAAATTACCGGCCGGTTTGATTTCATTCAAAGGCAAAGCCTGCAAATCCACTACCCCGATCTGTTCGCCTTTCTGGCGGGCCAGGACGCTTCCGCCACCCAACGGCACGTTACGTTTTTGAGGATCGGAAAGCAAGCCCAGGGCTTCGTCGATGGATTTCGGCCGATAATAGGCACTGATCATTTCGTTATCCTCCTGCTTCAACTTTCCTGTATAAAAGCTCAATTCTGAGCGAAGGTATCGATTAACAGTTTGACATCGCCGCCGACCGGATAAAGGATCGGGCAGGTGCAGCCATATTTACGATATTCGGCGACTTTCTTGCGCGCTTCGGCGGGGGTTCCCGATGCGGTGATCCGGTCAACCAGGTCGTCCGGAACCAGGTACTTGGCTTTCTGAATTTGCTCGTGGGTAGCCGGCCAGCCCAGGATAGACTGGATCTGAGCCACAATGTCCATCGATACACCTGAAGCTTTGGCGATGTGCGGTTGTTGGGCCAGGTATTGCGTCAGCAGTTCCCGTGTCGTATCAATCGCTTTGTCGTGATCCTCATCTACTGAGCAGACCACCAGTTGCGGACGGTCGAAGTCATCGAATTTGCGACCGGCTTTTTTCGTCCCTTTTTCGAGCAGTTCCAACGCCTTGATATTATATTCGGGTGGAACGCAATAATTCATCACGACCCCATCGGCGATCTCACCGGCCATTTCCATCATCTGGTCGCCGGTTGCCCCAATCATTACGGGCACGTTCCGAGGCTCACGTCTTCCATGCACCACATCCAGTTCGATGCCATTCACGTGGATGAATTCGCCGTCGAAACTGACCCGCTCCATTGCCAACAGCCTTTTCATGACCGTGATAGTTTCTTTCATGGCCAGCAGCGGTTTGCGCCGTTCGATCCCCACATTTCGCGCTAACGGGTCCCACCAGGCGCCAATACCGCAAATGATCCGTCCCGGCGCCAGATCGTCCAGGGTCAAAAAGGTGGATGCCAGCAAACCAATATTTCTTGTCCAGTTGTTGATTACCCCCGAGCCAACCTTAATCTTATCCGTCACTGCGGCGTAAGCTGCCATCGGCACGATCGCGTCTCTGACCAGCCGGGATTCGGCTTGCCAGACGGCTTCGAAGCCCTTTTTCTCGGCATAGCGGACATAATCCAGGCCATCTCTCAAATCGTGTGCATCTTGTAAATATAAGGCGACTCTTTCAGGCATTTTGTCCTCCGGATTGCGTAATAATAGGTCTGTGGTAACGGTTTGGAATTCTTCCAGAAAGGTTTTCGATCTGGAAGACCCATTCGGGTACGGTCAGGGTTCTAATTGAAACGCTTCCACTTGTTTGAGTAACTCGAGATCCTCCGGCAGGTCCAGGTCCAACCCCAGGGTGGAAAGCTGGCATATCTTTATGTTGATATTTTTTTCCTGGGCCTTCTGAAGGTGCTGCTGAAATGAATCGGGGCCGAAGCAGTAATCGATGATGCCGGCCGGGTTCATATACAACGCGTTTGTGCTGTTATTCCTGCGGTCAGGTGCAATCACCACCACAGGAGGGTTATCTTGCCCGGCTTTGATGATCTCTTCGATGTCCTTTTTGGATAGCAAAGGCAAATCAGCCGGGACGATCAAGATTTCCTGTGCTGAGTAAAGCTGAGCAACCACAGTAGCCCGCTGCAGGGCCGTGTTGATATCCGGTTGGCCATCCTCCTGGACTGTTCGCGCCTGGTATTCCCTGGCCAGCGCCAGCGCAGATGGATCCCGGCTTACGACCAAAACCTGCTCAATCCCAGGAACCTCGGAGAGGGTCTTGAGTGTATTTCCTAGCATGGTAAAGTTCAACAAGGTACGTTCATCTTCGGACAAGACCGCAGAGAGTCTCGACCTGCCCCTTCTCAATGGTTTGACTGGAACGATTGCCCAAAGTCCCATGAGTTTGTTTTTACCTCCAATATCAATTTCTACTTCTCTCGCTTCTTCTCATTAGAGGCATTCCTGTTTTCTGAATTCGGCGTTACTAAAATTATACTCTACGCAAATCTTCCTGGTTTTTAGAGCTATCCAAGAATCTGCCAGTGTCGTATGGTCACTCCTCTTCGTGAAAGGAAAACGAGGATTTGATTCCCAGTTTTCCTTCCCGATCGAAAACGATGGATAACTGAACGATCATGATCTCGAAATTCAGATTTTGCTCCATCAATGCCCCGATTACGCATGACAATTGGGGTAAGTCGTTTTTTTTGCCATAGAACAGGGAAATATGCGGAATCCAGGTAGCCGGACCAAACAGTGGGTTGACTTTCTGACCCAGATCGGACAAGGCTTCCCAAACCGTGCGGTGGACTTCGTACAACGCTCGCGATTTAGCAATTGCCAGATAAACCACCGGGGCGTCACCGGTGAAAATCCCCAGGCCGCCCACGTATACTTTGACCGGTGCAAATTTCCGGGTGACGTCCCGTAAAGCCGATTCGACAATATCGATTGGGTAATCATCTGCGCCTTGCAAAGAAATATGCGGCTCCAGCCCGGTCTTGAACGCGCCGCCCGGACAACGGTCTCGAATACCATCGCGAATTTCAACGATGCGTTCTTGCGAGTTCAGATCAAAGTCGCAGATGATCGAATACATAATTCCTTACCTGAACATGTCCATTTCTTCTGGCCTGTGTAATTCGGCGAAACTGCCTTCCCGTAACGCGTATGGGAAGCCGCGCACATGGACTACCGGGACCTGTTCACTGGCCTGTCCCATCACCAACGAGGCGGCCGCAGCCAGTTCATCGGCAGCCCCAACTTGAGTTATCCTGAGCTGGTAGCCGAACAGGTCATCCACCCCACGCAGATCCACCAGACCGGGCATCCCGGACAGGCCAATCGTCACGCCTACCGTTCCCATTCGCCAGGCCCGCCCGTGCGAATCGATGATCGCGACCCCGATACGGGCACCGGTTTTGGCCTCGATCCCCCGCCGAATATTCTCTGCCGACCGGTCGGGGTCTTCGGGGAGCAGCAAGACCCAATTTTCGGGATCGCCGTACGGGCCGCGTACATTCGAGTGGTCGATACCTGCGTTGGCGCAGACAAAACCATGCCGGTGTTCGACAATGATCGTACCCAGCCGGGTCCGCAGCACCGTTTTGCTTTCCCGCAAGACCAACTCGATGAAACGTGGATCCTTTTCAGTGATCTCTGCCAGGCGCTTTGCCTCAATTCCTGGTTCGACTTCATCCAGGTTCACCAACCGGTTCTCCGCCTTGGAAACGATTTTCTGGGCCAGGACCAGAATATCCCCATCCATGACTTCGATTCTACCCCGGTCAAGAGCTTCTCCAATGATCTCAGCCAGGTTGTCACCTGGCTGGATCAAAGGAATGTCACGAATGGGTGTTAATAATAACGGTTCCATAACATTTACTTTGCCCGATTTATCCCGGTAATACGTATCCCGCTGGCTTTGACCCCATATTGCTTATTTAAGCCTATCAGCACCGAGGTCATCCCCTCGACCACCACCGCGTTCTCGACCGGGCCGGCATTCCAGCCCACCAGCCCAACCAGGTTGACCAGTTCGACCACCTTTTCGCGGGCCTCGCGGTTTCCGCCACAGACCAGCACGTCGCAATCCACTTCTTCGCCGGTCAGCAAGTTATCGTAGGAAATATTTTGGAAGGCCGCCACTACCTGCACGTCTTCCCCCAGGATCAACTGCGCCTGGCGGGTCGCACTGCCCTCGGCGGGCATTTGCACTTTGGCAACTTTCGGAGGCACCAGCGGTACCACGACGTCGATGACGATCTTGCCCTGGACGAAAGGCTTGATCACCTCGCATGTGGGCACATGCGCTGCGAACGGCACGGTGATCACCACAATCTCAGCTTTTTCAGCGGCTTCCTCGTTGGTGATACCGCTAACCGAGCCCGCACCAGGTGCCAGGGCTCGCACTTCGCTTGCCGCAGCCTCTGCTTTTTCGCGCTGTCGTGAGCCAATCAGCACGGTCAAACCTGCTTTGGCCCACCGGTAAGCCAAACCCTTCCCCTCTTTACCGGTACCTCCAATTATTCCAATCACTGGGGTCGATAAATTGGTCATGCTATTTCTTCTCCTTATAGTTAAAAGACAAATAATTGTAACCACTCAAGCCCAGGTTAAAGAGTGCCCCAATTGGATAGGCTTGCGGGGAAACGCCCCGCAAACCTATCCAATTGGGGATATTTACCCATTAGGTCGAATAGTAACGGCTAATTCTTGAAACCTTTGCCAGGTCTTTGCGGACAATTTTCTGGCCTCTGCCGAAATCTTTTCCACATCCAGGCTGAGGATCTCGCGGTCTTTCATCAGGATCTTGCCATCGACAATAGTCGTGGTGATCATTGATTCGTGAAAGCCAAAGACGATGTGCCAGGGCAGGTTATCGATGGTTAATTCCGTAAATGGGTGATAATCGACGAAAATCAAATCGGCTGCTGCCCCTACCGCCAGTACACCCAACGGTGCCCCGCCAAACTGCAAGCGGGTCAATTCCTGGTTATTGTAAACCGCTATTTTGGCCACGTCCACGGCACTCATCCGGCGTGGATCTTCATTCCACAATTTGTGCGCCAGGTAAGTCGCTTTCCATTCCTCCCACATGGCGTTGGAAAAGCCATCGTTGCCCAGGCAGACGCGCACACCCGCGCGCATCATCTGTTCCGGCTGCGACATCCCCACGGCATTGTTCATATTAGAGCGCGGTTGATGAGCCACGCTGGTATGGGTTTCGCTTAACAGCTCGATCTCTTTAACGTCTACGTGCACGCAATGCACAGCGATCGTTTTTTCACCCAGGAGGCCGTGTTTATACAAGCGGTCCACCACTCGCAAGCCGCTCTTCGCCAGGCTGTCGTATTCATCCGCCAGGCCTTCGGCCACATGGATGTGGAAGCCCACTCCGTCCGGAGCCGCATCGCGGCAAGCATCCAGGGTCTTGTCCGAAAGGGTCAGCCCGGCGTGCAAGCCAAACGTCGCTGAGAGCCGGCCGTTGGCCGGCTTTTCCTTTTGGATATAACGGATAAAATCGGCATTCTCCTGAATGCCTTCGTTAGCTCTTTGCTCTCCATCGCGGTCGGTTACTTCATAGCAAAGTGACGCACGCAGACCGGATTCTTCTATCGCTTCGGCAATCGTGTGCAGCGAGCCACGGATCGCATTAGGCGAAGCGTGGTGATCGATCAATGTAGTCGTCCCATAGCGGACCGCGTCGATCAGGCATACCAGGGCCGAATATTTAACGTCTTCCATACTCAATGATTTATCCAACGTCCACCAAAGTTTGCCCAGAATTTCGACAAAATCTTTGGCCGGGCTGCCCGGGATGTAAAGCCCTCTGGAGAAAGCCCCGTAAAAATGGGTATGGGCGCACATATTCCCCGGCATCACATACTGCCCTTTGGCATCCAGCCTTTCTTCCTGCGGGAAGCGCTCTAAGAGCGTCTTCGCTGAGCCAATTTCCTTTATCACGCCATCCGCGATACGGATAGCCTGTCCTTCCAGGATACGATTTGGGTTTTCCCAGGTCACCAATGTACCGTTGAATATGATCATATCTACCTCATGGACAGAGACTGTATATAAATTAAAAACCGAAAGGAACATCCTTTCGGCTAAATCATACCCGGTATAAAACAGTCCGGGTAATTCCAGAATATACGCTGCTTGAGAAGGAAAATGATAACTCCCCAGCCTGACAAGTAATAACCTCGAAATTGATAGGTTCATAGGGGTTTCGTCCCTGAAAACACCTCAATTCCGAGAATTCCTTAACACTGGCCTGAGTAGTTACAGGAAATAAATAGATCATGGATCGGTGGACGGTTAGGCGGCACTTTTCGACGGGCTCTTGCTCACCCCGACGCCAGCCAGGGCTTCCCTGGACTGACCACCGGATCTGTGCATCTATTTTAGCATAAACTGATCGGTAAGAGCATCCAATTCGAGAGATTTACTAAGCGAACTTATCCTTCAAGGATAAACCACCCGGCCTCAGGCTGATTTTTGCCCCGAAAAAGCATTTGGCATATAATCAACAGCAAGTTCCATTTTGAGGTTTACTCACAGAAGTCGGCTTTGCCCAAAATAAACAACCCGGTGGAATTAATTCAACAGGAGCATTGATTTTCATGACCAACCGCGAAAAAGCGCTTGCCTACGCCGCCGAACAACACGATGCCTTTTTAGAAACACTTAACGACCTGGTCCGCATCCCTTCCATTTCGACTGATCCCGATCATGCCGTCGATATGCAAAAAACTGCCGAATGGATCGCCCGGCGTTTGAAAACAATCGGGATAAATAACGTTACGATTTATCCGACTGCCGGCCATCCTATCGTTTATGGCGATTACATCCTACCCGGATCCGACAAACCGACCGTCCTGGTTTACGGTCATTATGACGTCCAACCGGTCGAGCCGCTCGATCTCTGGAAGACTGAGCCTTTCGAGCCCACCATCAAAGGTGAAAATCTGTATGCCCGCGGCGCTTCTGACATGAAAGGCCAGGTCATCGCCAGCCTCAACGCTATCGAGGCCGTGCTTAATCCGGCGAATCCCCGCTCAACTTCAAATTCTTGATCGAGGGCGAGGAAGAAATCGGCTCCCCCGATCTGCCGCCATTCATCGAATCTCATGCTGACCTGTTGGCCTGCGATGTTTGCCTCAACCCCGACACCGGCATGATCTCGGCCGACGCTCCGACGATCACCTATGCATTGCGTGGCCTGGCCTATTTCGAGATCCGCGTTTATGGCCCGAGCCATGACCTGCACTCGGGTGTTTTTGGCGGTGTGGTCCACAACCCGGCCCAGGCACTCTGCGAACTGGTCGCCGGTATGCACGATCAGGAAGGGCACATCCTCCTGCCCGGCTTTTACGATAAGGTCCGCAAAATTACACCGGCAGAACACGAAGCGCTCCAGCGCTTGCCGATGGACGAGCAGTTCTACCTGGACCAGACCGGCGTGAAGAAATTGTACGGCGAGAGCCAATACCTGCCGGTCGAGCGGATCGGCGCTCAACCGACGTTGGATGTATGCGGCTTATATTCCGGTTTCACCGGCGCCGGCTCGAAAACGGTCATTCCCGCCTGGGCCATGGCGAAAATATCCATGCGCCTGGTGCCGGATCAAGACCCGGCTGAAGTGTATCAACAATTACGAACCTATATGGAACAAAACGCACCGGATACCATCCGCTGGGAAATTATCCAGTACGCTTCCGGCGCGGCATCCATTTCGGATATTGAGCACCCGGCGACCAGGGCCATGTCCAAGGGCCTGGAAACCGTTTGGGGGATGCAGCCCCTGCTCAAGCGCGAGGGCGGATCGGTACCGATTGTCAACGATATGCAGCGTATTCTCGACGTCGATTCGGTCCTGACCGGTTTCGGACTGACCGACGACAACATTCATGCGCCTAACGAAAAACTGCATTTACCCACCTGGTACCGGGGCATCGACTCGCTGATCCACTTCTTCTACAATTACTCTGAAACCGACCATAAATCAGGATAAAGGCAAGCTATGAGCACTGATAAATTGAAATTGCCCTCATACGGCGGGCAGGCATTGATCGAAGGCGTCTTGATGCGCGGTAAGTTTGGTATGGCCGCCGCCTACCGGACGCCCGAAGGCGATATCGTCGTTGACAAAGAGGAATTAGGCGGTATTTACAAAAGCAACATCACCCGTATTCCTTTTTTACGAGGGCTGGTCATGTTGTGGGATTCGCTCGGCCTGGGCACCCGTTACCTCACCCGCTCCGCGAACGTTCAGACCGGCGAAGAGGAAAAACTCGAGGGGCCGGCATTGTACCTGACCCTGGCCGGCTCACTCGTTTTTGCCGTAGCCATTTTCTTCCTCATCCCGGCCGCCCTGGGTAAATGGATCCAGGGTATGACCGGCGTCTCGGCCCTGGCGATGAACCTCATCGAAGGCGTTATCCGGCTGGCCGGTATCGTCTTATACATCTGGGGCATCGGCCGAATGCAGGATATCCAAAGAGTATTTGCCTATCATGGCGCCGAACACAAAACCATCAACGCATTCGAAGCCGGCGCCGAGCTGACACCCGAAAGCGTCAAACGATTTCCCCTGGCCCACCCCCGCTGCGGAACCTCCTTTCTGCTGACCCTGGTGATCATCTCCATTTTGGTCTTTGCCCTGGTTGGCCAGTTACCTTGGGGTTGGCTGCTCCTTTCTCGAATCGTTTTGATCCCGGTCCTGGCCATGCTGGCCTACGAATACATTCGCTTTACCGCCAACCACCTGGATTCATCCCTGATCCGCTGGATGATCAAACCCAACCTGGCCCTCCAGTCGTTGACCACCCGTGAGCCTTCCCTGGATATCCTCGAAATTGGTATTGCTGCCTTCAATGCCATGTACGCCCAGGAGCAGGAACTTTCCGAAGCTCAAGAAGGATCTTTCCAGCCGGTCAAAGAATCAGCCGGCAGTAATGCTGCTTGATTTGTTTTCGAGATATTTCCGTTAGAGAATCCACGAAAGTAATTCGCCTGGTTAATCATGGGCGTGTTGAAAAGCAACTTTTCAACACGCCCATTTGATTGTCTTGACGGCCGTTGCAGTACGGTTATACTGGTATCAAAATTGAGTGTAGCCTTATGGATTCGCAGCCAGCATCGCCCCAACCTCTCCGGCCAATCCTGATCATTACAGCAGGTGTTTTGATTGGGCTGCTCCTGTCCGCATTGATCTTGATCCTCACGGACCGCCCGGCGGGAACCCCCATCGCATTGCTCCCCTCCGCCACCCCGGGTGGCTTGCTGGTCGATGTTACCGGAAGTGTTGCGAAACCGGGACTATACGAACTCGCTCCGGGCAGCCGGGTTGCCGACGCGCTTGCCGCTGCCGGTGGGGTAAGTCCTCAGGCGCAGGTCGCTAACCTCAACCTGGCCAGTTTGCTCACAGATGGGCAGCAGCTTTATGTGCCTTCCATTGGTGAAACGCCGGTCCCCGTTGCTCGGGCTACCGGCAGCTATCCGATCAACATCAACACCGCCGGTACGGTTGAACTGTCGTCATTGCCGGGTATCGGCGAGGGCCGGGCCGAGGATATCATTGCTTACCGGCAGAAAAATGGCGCATTTGATACAATAGATGAAATCATGAATGTCCCCGGTATCGGTGAGGGCATCTTTGATCAGATCAAAGACTACATCACGGTTGATTCGTAAATGCAAAAAGGTTAATGTCCATGGAACTTCGCAAACAAATTGAGACCGGTTTAAAAGACGCCATGAAAAGTGGGGACGAGGATCGCAAACGCACCTACCGCCTGCTGCTGGCAAGCATTAAGTTCGCTGAAATAGAAAAAGGCGCCGCCCTGGACGACCCAACTATTTTGAGCTTGATCCAAAAAGAGATCAAAATCCGCCGTGAATCCCTGGAAGGCGCGCAACAAGCTCACCGAGAGGATTTAACTCAGCAGCCCCTGGCAGAAATAGCTATCCTTGAAGATTTTTTGCCCAAACAAATCGGCGATGAAGAATTGGCATCCATGATCAAAACGATCATCGCCGAAACTGGCGCGAGCGGCCCGGCCGGTACCGGTGTGGTCATGAAAGCACTCATGCCGAAAATTCAGGGGCGAGCTCCCGGAGATAAAGTCAGCAAAATGGTGAGGGACATCCTGGCGAGTTCATGATGGCCAAGAATTTGCTCGGTAGAGAAATCAAAGATTCCACTGCCCGGATCATTTTCAGGGTCGTGCTGTTGGTCGGTTGCAGCTTGCTTGCCTGGGGGGCATTAGCCTTCCCCATTGCGATCCGCCCTTCCCTTTCGCCATTACAAGTTGGGGATGTCGCCGACCAGGACATTCAAGCGCCCCGCAGCCTGACCTATACCAGCCAGGAATTAACCGATCAGGCGAAACAGGACGCGCAGAATAAAGTAGATCCGGTCTATCTTCCTACCGACCCTTCGATTACTCGCCAGCAAATTGAAAAATTACGAGTTTCACTTAATTACATCACAGCCGTGCGCTTCGATTCATTTGCGACTCTGGATCAAAAACTGGGCGATTTAATGAAAATGGAGTACGTCCAGTTTGACCAGGACACCTCCAATGCCATCCTCAATTTGAGCGACAGCCACTGGCAGACCATCCAGCAAGAATCCCTTTCGGTTATGGAACAGGTGATGCGCCGCTCGATCCGCGATGATCAGGTGGCCGATGCCCGCCGGAGTGTGCCCACCTTTATCAGCTTCAGCTTATCCGACGACGAAGCCACGATCGTGACCTCGATCGTGACGCCTTTTGTGGCGGCCAACAGCCTGTTCAGCCAGGAACAAACTGACCAGGCACGCCAGGCGGCGGCTGATGCGATTCAACCGGTCACCCGCTCTTTCCTGGCGGGCGAAACCATCGTCCGCCGCGGCCAGATTATCAATTCGCTGATTTATGAAGCCCTGGACCAATACGGCCTTATCAGCCAGAACAACCAGCAATCCGAGATTTGGGCCTCGGTGTCCCTGGTCGGGCTTATGGCGGTATTTATTGGGCTTTACTTCTCTCAACGGCGCGTGCGCATGCTGGACAGTCTCAAAGGCTTGCTGTTCATGTCGGTGACCTTTATCCTGTTCCTTTACGCAGCCAAAGCCTTCATTCCTAACCGCACCATCCTGCCTTATATGTTCCCGTTGGCCGCCTTTGGTCTGACGGTAGCCAGCTTGTATGGGCTGGAAGTGGGGATGGTTTTCCCACTCGTTCTTTCGATTTTGACTGCTTATGGGATTTCGAACAGCCTGGATTTAACCATCTTCTATATCCTCACCAACCTGGTCGGCATCCTGGTTCTGGGTAAGGGGCGCCGCATCGCCAGTTTCTTCTGGGCCGGTATTGCCATCGGTGTTTCCGGTAGTGCAGTGATTTTAGCCTATCGCCTGACCGATACGGTCACCGATTGGATCGGTATTGCCACCTTAATCGGAGCTTCTTTCTTGAATGGCCTGGCTTCGGCCAGCCTTGCGCTGCTGTTACAATTCCTCACCTCCCAGCTCCTCGGCGAAACCACGGCTTTGCAGTTGATGGATTTGCTCCGCCCAGACCACCCCTTGTTACAGCAACTTTTGCGTACTATGCCGGGTTCGTACCAGCATTCGCTGCAAGTCGCCAATCTGGCCGAACAAGCTGCGGAAGCGATCGGTGCCGACGCTTTATTAACCCGCGCCGGCGCCACTTACCACGATGCCGGCAAATCCTTGAACCCTTCCTTTTTCATCGAAAACCAGGTCCAGGGCAAAATCGATTCCCACGATGAGTTAAAGCCAGAAGATTCGGCCCAGATCATTATTCGCCATGTTAATGAAGGTGTAAACCTGGCGCGAAAATATCATCTTCCATCCCGGATTCAGGACTTCATTCGCGAACACCACGGCACTATGGTGACTCGCTATCAATATGCCCAGGCTGTCAAAGCAGCGGGCAATGACCCCGATAAAGTGGATATCGAAAACTTCCGCTACCCAGGCCCTGCTCCCCGCTCGCGTGAGACTGCCTTGCTCATGCTGGCCGATGGCGTCGAAGCTCGTGCCCGCGCTGAACTGCCCAAGGACGAAGACGAGTTGCGCAGGATCATTCGCAGTGTGATCGAATTCTGCCAGAAGGAAGGCCAGTTAGACAACACCACCCTGACCTTGCGGGATTTTCAGAAAATCACTGAATCCTTTGTCAATACCCTGCGCAATACTTACCACCCGCGGATCCTTTACCCGCAGGTTCCATCCAAAAACAACGCGGCAGCCTCTCAAACAATCAGCCCCGCTACCCGCCCGGCGACTGAAAAACCCACTCCCGAAACTACAGGCCATACCAATGGTTAATTTCCAGCTATCTGCCCAATACGACGGCATGTTCTACCCTGACAAATTGATCCGGGCTGCCGAAGCCGTGCTCCAGCATGAAATCCCCGATGAGCAGGTCGAGTTGAGCATCATGGTCGATTCTGACGAAGCCATTCAAGAGCTCAACCGCCAATACCGTGAAGTGGACACCCCCACCGATGTTCTTTCTTTCCCGGCCGACGAATTTGACCCGGACGAACAATTTCGCTATATTGGCGATATTATGATTTCGTTCCCCCGTGCAGCCGCCCAGGCCGAAACAGCCGGCCATCCGGTCAACAACGAGTTACAATTGTTAGTGATCCATGGGACCCTGCACCTGCTCGGTTACGATCACGCTGAGCCGGCCCAAAAGGAGGAAATGTGGGCCATACAGGCAGAAATTTTGGACCAAATCGGCTGCGTAATCAACCAGTTACCCGAGAATTAGCTTTATGTTTGCTTTCTTGAACGGCCGTGGACCCTCCTTCAAACACGCATGGGACGGGTTTGTTTTTGTGCTGGTCACCCAGAAGAACGCCTGGATCCATTTGTTTTTCACCATCGTGGTCATCATAGCCGGGCTGGTGCTGAAAATTAATCTGGTATCCTGGCTCGCCATCACGATTTCAATTGGATTGGTGTGGAGCATGGAAATCGTCAACACGGCCATAGAAGCGTTGGTCGATCTGGTAAGCCCCCAGTTCCATCCGACCGCCCGGATCGCTAAAGACGCCGGGGCAGCAGCCGTTCTGGTCACAGCTTTTATCTCGGTTATCGTCGGGTTGATAGTGTTTCTGCCTGCTATTTTCAACTTGTTCAGAAAATAATGGAGTAAGCCATGGCAAATTTCCGCTTCGGAACAGTCGGTTCGCCGATATCCACCCCCAAGAAACCCGGCGGCAGTGTTGGCGCCGTTCAGCAAATTGCTGCCCTGAATCTGGGTGCGCTCGAATTAGGCTGGGTCCAATCCGTCCGGGTTTCCGAGGAGACCTGCGCCGCAATCCGGCAAATTGGACAGGAACAGGATGTGTCCATCAGCGTCCATGCGCCCTATTTCATCAATTTGAATGCGAATGAAGACGAGTGGCCTAAATCACGCAAGCGCCTGATGGACGCGGCCCATTATGGCAACCTGGCCGGCGCCAC
Source organism: uncultured Chloroflexia bacterium (assembly GCA_963704755.1). Classification (GTDB taxonomy): domain Bacteria; phylum Chloroflexota; class Anaerolineae; order Anaerolineales; family Anaerolineaceae; genus Bellilinea. Next base: position 231,572 of record OY969938.1, on the reverse strand, counting down.
CGATATCATCTTCCACCCCGGCTCCTATTTTGGCCAGGATCCGCAGGATGTACTCAAAGTGGCTCTTCCTCGCCTGCAAAATTGCGTCGATGAGCTGCGCGAGGCTGGCAACCCGGTTACGCTGCGCCCGGAGACCATGGGAAAAACGGCCATGCTCGGATCACTGGAGGATACCCTGGCCATGAGCAGCCAGATCCCTGGCGTCATCCCTTGCCTGGATTTTGCCCATTTACACGCCCGGGCGGGGGATGGCAGCATGAACAGCCTCGCCGAATGGCTGGATTTGCTCGAACGCTACGAAAAGGCCCTGGGTTCTGAGGCGCTCGGCCATCTGCATATCCACATGTCCGGCATCGAGTACTCGGAAAAAGGCGAACGCAACCACCTGCCTATATCCGAATCGGATTTCAACTTGCAGGCCCTTTTCGAGGCCTTACACAAGAAAGATTGTGGCGGCCGCGTCCTGTGCGAAAGCCCGGTCATGGAAGAAGATTCATTGTTGATGCAAAAGACCTGGCAAAGCCTGGTTTCTTGACCATTATCTCTATGTATATACGAAAAGCCCCGCAAATGCGGGGCTTTTTCATTTCGATCCAGGTTCTAAATAATAATTTTTTCCTCAGGGAATATTCAACCTTAATTCCCAGCCACTATTCACTTATCTCTTTTCTCTCATCGCTTGTTCTATAGATATTCCTTGAGGTTATGTTCCACGGCATAAGCCGCCGCTTCTGCCCGATTGCTGACGCCCAGCTTCGAGAGGATGCTGCTGACGTAATTACGCACAGTACCTTCGCCCAGGAACAGCGCCTTGGCAATTTCGCGGTTGGTCTTCCCTTCTGATACCAGCAGCAGGACGTGCTTCTCCTGCTGGCTGAGGTTGGCAAAGGCCAGGGCTTCTTCTTCCTTAACTGCCCGGCGTACCTCTTGAAATACGCGTTGAGTAACTGCCGGATCTAACAAAGCCTCGCCCCGGCCGACGGCTTCGATAGCCCTTACCAGTTCCTCACCGCCAATTTGTTTTAGTACATAGCCCGAAGCACCGGCTCGTATGGCAGAAAACAGCATTTCGTCTTCCGCATAAGAGGTAAGCATGATCACTCTTGTTTCTGGATATTTTTGAGTGATCTCTTCGCAGGCTTCGATACCAGAAGCTCCCGGCAGACGGATATCCATTAAAACCACATCCGGGTGAAGCTGCGAAACTTGTTCAACGGCATCCTTGGCCGTCCCCAATTCTCCCACGACTTCGAACTGCGGGTGGTGTTCCAACAAGGATTTAAGGCCTAAACGTACTACTTCATGGTCATCTACCAATACGATCCGCTGTTTTGCCATTTTTACCTCTTATCTCCAGCGAAAGTATAGCTAAAACCAACCGTTGTAGCAAGTCTATTCGATCAATAAACTCACCGGGCAGTGGTCTGAGCCTGATATATCATTCGATATGACTACATCTTTTACGTGGTCCGCAAAATGATCGGAGACCAGGTAATAATCCAAACGCCAGCCAATGTTGCGCTCTCGGGCACGGAAGCGATAAGTCCACCAGGTATATTCCACCCGATCGGGGTATAGATCGCGATAAACGTCGCGAAACCCGTGGTTGAGAAAAACATCGATCCAGGCCCGTTCCTCTGGCAAGAAACCGGACACGGTGGAATTTTCCTTTGGGTTAGCCAGGTCGATTTCGTTATGAGCAGTATTAAAATCCCCTGTAATGATCACCGCCTCGCCGGCCGCGTGTAAATTTTCGCAAATATCCAGCAGCCGGGCGTAAAAATCCAACTTGTAGTCCACCCTTTCCTTACCGCGCTGACCATTCGGGAAATAAATATTGAAAAGGCGGAAGTTCTCGAACTTCATCCAGATCACCCGGCCCTCATCGTCGAAGCGGGTGTCGTCCAATCCGTATCCTACCTGGACCGGCTGGACACGGGTATAGCTGGCCACACCGCTGTACCCAGGTCGTTCGGCCGGGTTCCAGTATTCCTGATAGCCGGGGATCAATCTCAAATCTTCTGCCACCTGCTCGGGCTTGGCTTTTATTTCTTGCAAGCACAGGACATCCGGTTCAGACTGGCCCACCCATTCGTGAAAACCTTTGGTGACCACGGCACGAAATCCATTGACGTTCCAGGTTGTAATTTTCATTGACTTTTCTCGATTGATTTTCATTTTGGCTGTGGTAAACTAATTGTAATTGCCCGTGGTTGTCTGAAGGACAACAAATTAGTTTTCCATCCAACTCGTTTTTCCCGGTTTCTCGAAGCTTCAGGACCACAGATGGAAGAGAAAAACACTAAAACAATCGTGTATATCGAAGACGACCAGGAAATGATAGACCTCGTTTCAATGATTTTAAATCGGCGAGGATTTCTGGTAAAGGGCGCCCAGGGGGGAAAAATTGGTCTCGACCTGGTTAATAGTGAAATACCGAACTTGATTTTACTAGATTTAATGATGCCTGACATCGATGGATGGGAAGTATTTCAACAAGTCAAAGCAAATGAGAAAACACGCGATATTCCGGTCATCGTGATTACTGCCAAAGCCCAGGCCATTGACCGGGTACTAGGGCTTCACATTGCCAAGGTCGACGATTACATTTGCAAACCCTTCCGGCCACAAGAATTGCTGGAAAGCATCGAAAAGGTATTGAAGTAACCGCTCTGAATATTCATCGACAAAATTTACATGATTGGCGGGTAAAAGTTACGCTGGATGAAATTTGTTAAAATAAAAAATAATACCTCACCCTTGGGTCAACCGATATCTGCCGGTTATTGTGCGTCTTTTTGGTCGAAATTTCGCGGCTTGATGCTGCATCCGCCTCTGGACGAGTATCGTGGCATTGTCCTGGTTGAATCGCGCGACAGCCGGGCGAATACCACTATCCATATGCTTTTTATGCGCTTCGATATCGCCGCAATTTGGCTCAACGCCAGGCTCGAAGTGGTGGACGTTAAAGTCGCCCGCCGTTGGAAGCTGGCGATCCCACCCCGTGCCCCTGCCAGCTACGTGATCGAAACCCGCGTGGACTATGCCGATTTATTCCATCCCGGTGATAAAATATCGTTCGAATATGATTAGGCGTATTCTTGCCTCTTGCCTGGTGGCCATATTGCTGGCGCCAGTAATCCCGGCAGCCGCCCAAACCTCCGGCGAATTGCCTACCTACGTGGTTCAACCCGGCGACACCATCAATACCATCGCGATCCGCTTTGGCATCTCTGCCCAGGATCTCATCGACGCAAACCAGATTAATGACGTCAACTTCTTATCTGTTGGGTCGGCCCTTAATCTACCCGGTTTCGACGGCATCAACGGTCAATTGACTACCGTTGGTGCCCCACTGGGTGCTACGTTCAACGGCCTGGTCAATCAATATCATATCAGCCAGGCCATGCTGGTCAAATTGAATAAGATTGTCAGCCCATCCCAGGTATTTGCCGGCTCCACCTTGATTCTGCCGGTAGACGAGAACAACCCGCCTTTGACTCCATCCGCACCTGTTCCGGCCGGGCAATCCCTTCTGGAATTTGCGTTAGCCGAATCGAAAAATCCCTGGCTGATCGCCCTCACCAACCAAACCCCCGGCACCTGGAATATCCTGCCCGGCGAACCGCTCTATTCCGCTGCCACCGGCAGAGTCGGCAGCATGTTTGGATCCGATTTGGTCAATTCGATCCAGATCGACCCGCTGCCGCTCGTCCAGGGCGCTACCGAGGTAATTACAATACATACCACCGGACCGGCTGAGTTGAGCGGCTCGCTCGATGGGAATCCGTTAGTCTTTTTTCAGTCGGGCGAGAACGAGTACGTCGCTCTTCAAGGGATCCATGGTATGGCCGATCTCGGCCTGGTCGATTTTTCATTGAAAGGGTCTGCCTCCGGCAAGGCGCCCTTCACGATCCGGCAATCCGTTCTGCTGGGTCCGGGCTATTTCCCCGAAGAAACGATCAATGTCGATCCGTCTTTTCTGGATCCGGCAGTCACCGCACCAGAAGACGAACAAATCAAGACGATCACCGCCAATACCACCCCGCAAAAATATTGGACCGGCATTTTCAACGTGCCGCTCGATGAACCCATCTGTGTGTATTCCGGGTATGGTACCCGTCGTTCTTATAATGACGGCCCATATGATGCTTATCACACCGGTATCGACTACGGCGTTTGCTCAAACTTGAATATCTACGCTCCGGCCGATGGGAAGGTCGTTTTCGTCGGCCAATTAACCGTCCGTGGCCAGGCAACCATCATCGACCATGGCTGGGGTGTTTATAGTGCCTATTGGCACCAATCAGCAACCTATGTCCAGGTCGGCGACAGCGTCAAAGCCGGGGATCTTATCGGTGAAATCGGCGCAACCGGCCGGGTCACCGGCCCGCATCTGCATTGGGAAATTTGGGTAAACGGCGTTCAGGTCAACCCGCAGGATTGGTTAGACAATGCATATCCAGAATAGACCGTCAGGGAATTCGCCCATTTGCGCACAAAAAATCAATGGACTTGCAGGAATATCCCTTTCACCGTCGATTTTGGTCATTTTTCTGCTCAAAATACTAAGAACCGCCCGGATTATTCCTACGCGAAGGTTTAAGGTACGGTATAATACTTCTGCCACTATGGGTAAACAATCCAACCACCCCACGAAGCCCATCATCAATCGAATGAGAGTTATTGGAAAATGCAATTCGTTCAATTAAGCTTGCAAGAAAACTATTGGGAAGAATTTAATATCCGGGAAGACGACCTGGAATACCTTTACAATCACTTACTCGAGAAAGAAATACCCCAAACGTCTCGCGAATTAGCCGAAGTTTTAATCCGGGAACGGATCCTCAAAGAAATCGAGACACTCGAAAGTAAGCAAAAAAACAAATCGGAAATTTATTTTCCTAAGGAAGATTATTCCAGGGGCGATGTGCTTCGTTTCCCGGCGCTCGAAGGGATGGAAGGGAAAGTTGTTGGGGTGCGTGAGGGCCGCAACCCGGGGATGGCCCCTTTTGGGGTGATCGACGTTGATTTTGGCGGCGGAAAAGTACGCAGCTTTGCCAGCAAGCTCGTTGACCATTCGTTGAACAATCCCATTGATGTCACCGAGAGTAACCCTGAATTGGATCCGCAATGGGTTATCCAGAAATATGGCAATTCCATCACAGCGTGTCTGAGCCAAAAATTCACCTCGCTGCCCGACCTGGTGCAAATAGCGGGCGCCTGGTTCCCTAAGTCGTTGTTGGTTGATGTCAATATTGGCTATATGAACCTGGCCGAAGCCGTTTTGGAGATGGAAGGCGGCGGCCCGCTAAATACCTGTGCCATTCTTGAACAGGTTGAATTACCCACCGACACCAACCAGAAACTGACCGAATTCTCGATGAACTATGCCCTACAGGAAGATGAGCGCTTCGATGAAGTCGGCCCATCCGGAGAAACGCTCTGGTTCTTGCGCAAACTCGAGCCGGACGCCGTGCAGAACCCGCCGCTTTACCTCCGTTTCCAGTCCCACGATTATATGTTGGACGAACATCAAGAACAGATCCAGGCCCTGAATTCATTGGTCTACGATGAGTTGGAAGCCCAGGGTGACCTGCCTTGTAAAGCCGATGAGATCGAAGTCAGCCTGATCTATCCCCATTGGCGTGCCGGCACAATTCCACTTTCGCAAAGCCTGGCCGGCCTCTTCCCAACCGCTTACGAAGCTCCGCGGGTTAAATTCACCTTTCTGGACGAGGCGACCGGAAAATCCTATCCGGGGTGGGTTGTGCGCCCACAACGCTACGTCTATGGCCTGCAAGACTGGTATAAAGAAAAAGGTTTGATTCCCGGCAGCTTGTTTCGCATCAAAAAAGGTAAAGTAGCCGGCGAAGTCATCCTGCAAGCCCTGTCTAAACACCCTACCAAAGAATGGATCCGAACGGTCCTGGTCGGGGCGGATAATGGCGTCGTTTTTACCATGCTCAAACAGCAAATCAGCAACGACATCGATGAACGCATGGTGATTGCCGTACCGGATACCGATGCCGTCGATAAAATTTGGGAATTAACCGGCCGACAGCGCGGTCCACTTGAAACAGCAATCCTCAATATCATGCGCGAATTGGGCAAGCTTTCTCCCCAGGGTCACGTCCACGCGCAAGAATTGTATGCCGCAGTGAATATTGTCCGGCGCTGCCCGCCCGGATTAATCATGGGCATCCTGCTCAATCAACCCAACGTAGCCTATCTTGGAGACCTCTACTTCAGGTTTGATGACCAGGGGTCTGAGGAGTAGCCCATGCCCGAAACTGCAAGATTTAGTTTGATCAAACCTACTGTGGAAACGCCTTTCCACATCGATTTTGAATGGTGGCAAGAACACGACCACAACTGGCGGGTATATCTATACAGTTTTCTTTGCCCCGAACATCAAACCGCTTTTGAGAATTCCATGGATGAAACCTGGATCGACTGGGTCGATCCCCAAACTGCGGAAGTCAAGAAAGTGGATGGTTTGCAGCACACTTTGATGACCCATTGCGTCAAACAGCCTGGATTTTTGGACACGAATACCACCCTGGTTAATGCAGTCTTCCGGTTGTTGTTGGCTAACGGTAATAAGCCCAGCACCCCCAACGAACTGGCCGAAATGACCAGCAAGAGCCCGGAAATGATCTTGCGTACCTTCTCCGGCCACACAGTTTACCAGGGCATCCGCCCGTTCAGTAAAGAATAATTGGATCGCATTGCCCGTTTGTCGTAATGCGCTGTGCTATAATTAGTCATATTGTAAAAAAATTACTCGCATTTGTCGTCTCCTGGACGGCAATAAGCGGAAGAGGTCGAGAAAAAATAATAAGAAAAAGGGACCTGCCCCTGTAGCTCAATGGATAGAGCACCGGACTTCTAATCCGTTGGTTGAGAGTTCGAGTCTCTCCAGGGGCGCCTGCTCGATCTTTATCGATTTCTTCTCTGGCCTTTTCAAATCTGCTACCAGCGTTTCCGAAGCGAAGGAGCAAAATAATGGTTGAAAGAAAAGGTGTGATCAAGTTTCGAGATCGGGATGTTACCGTTATCGGTGAGGATTTGCAACCCGAGGCGCTTGCCCCCGAGTTTACCGTTCATGGACAGGATTGGTTTTCGCACGATATGCTCAAAGAAACCGAAGGGAAAGTGCGTGTGATTGCAGCGGTCCCCTCGCTTGATTCGACCGTTTGCGATCGAGAAACCCGCCGGTTCAATCAGGAAGCTGCCAGTTTAAGCAAAGATATCGCCATTATTGTCGTCAGCACAGATTTACCGTATACTCAGAAGAGATGGTGTGGCGCTGCCGGTGTAGATCAAGTTACCGTGGTGTCCGACCATCTGGATGGCAATTTTGGCCACAAGTATGGTGTGTACATCAAGGAGCTTGGCCTGCTTCGCCGGGCCGTGTTCGTGGTTGACCGCAACAATATCGTCAAGTATGTGGCCTATATGCCGGCACTCAGTGAAGAGCCGGATTACGATTCCGTTTTGGAGGCCGCCAGACAAGCACTTCTATAAAACGGGGAAAGAATAATGACGGAGGAATGATGATTACCGTCAGCCTTAAAAAGGATCTGCGTTCGAATTTTCCCGAAGGACAGGGTTTCTTCCTGATTCGGGACGTCAATTACCGAATGAGCAATTACCAGAATAAATGGCGCCCTCCGGTCGATATCTACGAAACGCATACACACATCATTGTGCTGGTTGAGATCGCCGGTGTGCAAGAGGGTGAACTTTCGATCATTTTCAACAAGGATATTCTAACGATCAACGGTACCCGGCTGTTTCCTATCGAGGAAAAAAGAGCCGTCCACCAGATAGAAATTCCTTTTGGCGAATTTTCCTGTGAGATTGCCCTTCCCAGCCTGATCAATGAGGAAAACATCGAAGCATCCTACCGAAACGGTTTTCTGCGGATTGACCTACCCAAAGCCACGCCGCACCATATCCAGGTAGAGACTAACGAAGGGTAAATAACATTTATGCCAGCATCCAGATGGAACGTCGATCTCACAGATATGCTTTACGGACTCGAAGATGAGCTTAACGATTTCGAGGAGATCATTTTGGAATCCGATACACCCGTTTCGTTAACTGAGAAGGAACCCTCCGCCGCCCTGGAAAGTGAAGATAGTAAAGCAAATATCGCTCGAATACAAGATGTCCTGCCCATCTTACCGTTACGTGGGTTGGTCGTGTATCCGCAGACTGCCATTCCGCTCACGATCGGGCAGCCTCGTTCCATCCGTTTGATCGACGATGTCATCAATGCCGACCGGATTATCGGCCTGGTAGCCTCCAAACAGCCCGAATTGGAAAACCCTGGGCCGGACCAGCTTTATACGGTCGGTACTGCAGCATTGATTCACCGCCTGTTTCGCGCACCGGACGGGACCATCCGGTTACTCGTCCAGGGATTGATCCGCTTTCGGATCGCCGAGTACACCTCCGAGGATCCTTATTTACAGGCCCGGATCGAGCTTATCCCCGACCAGGAAGATAACAGCCTGGAAGTAGAAGCTCTGGCGCGGAATGTCCGCGATCAATTCTCACACATCGCCGAAATGATCCCGTCGATGCCGCGAGAAATGGTCAACACCATCGAGAGTTTGAGCGACCCCCTGGAAACGGTTTACACCATCGCCAACCTGCAGCGAATGGAAATTTCCGACGCTCAGGAAATTCTCGAGATGGTTGACGTGCGCGATAAACTGCACAAACTGGTTACTTTGCTCACCCGGGAGAGCGAGGTATTGGAGCTGAGCCAGAAGATCCAAAAAGAAGCCCGCTCCGAAATCGATAAAGTGCAGCGCGAATACTTCTTGCGCGAACAACTAAAAGCCATCCAAAAAGAGTTGGGGGAAGGAGATGAACAGGCCGCTGACGTCGAAGAATTCCGAAAGAAAATCGACCAGGTCAATTTACCCGAAGAAGCCGACAAAATGGCCCGCCGTGAATTAGATCGGCTCTCCAGGCTGCCGACTGCAGCGGCTGAATACGGCGTTATCCGTACCTACCTGGATTGGCTGGTTTCTCTGCCCTGGTCGAATGGGACAGAGGACGACCTGGATATCCATCGCGCCCGTGAAATATTGGACGCGGACCATTACGGGCTGGAGGATATCAAGGAAAGGATCCTGGAATACCTGGCCATTCGAAAGTTGCGCCAGGAACGGAAGGATGAATTCAGCGCTCGACCGGAAGTTGATTTAATCCGCAAAGAACGTGAAGGGGTCATCCTTTGTTTCATCGGCCCACCCGGTGTTGGGAAGACTTCCCTGGGGCAGTCCATCAGCCGGGCCATGGGACGAAAATTCATCCGCATATCTTTGGGCGGTATGCGAGATGAAGCAGAAATACGCGGACATCGCCGTACCTACATTGGTGCAATGCCGGGCCGGATCATCCAGGCCTTGCGCCGGTCGGAGTCGCGCAACCCTGTCTTTATGCTGGATGAAGTGGACAAGTTGGGCTTCTGATTTCCGCGGCGATCCATCTTCGGCTCTTTTGGAAGTACTCGACCCCGAGCAGAACTTCGAATTCCGCGATAATTATATCGAGGTTCCTTTTGATCTCTCCCAGGTGATGTTCATAACCACCGCCAACCAGATGGAAACCATTCCCGGGCCGCTTCTGGATCGGATGGAGATCATTCAGCTCTCTGGCTATACCGAAAACGAAAAGGTCGAGATCGCCAAAACGTACCTGATTCCCCGCCAACTCAGGGAAAATAGCCTGCGGACCAGCGAAATCAAATTCTCCCGTGAGGCCCTTTCCACAATCGTGCGCAACTATACCCGCGAAGCCGGTGTGCGTAACCTGGAACGCGAAATCGGCCGGGTATGCCGGAAAATGGCTACGCGCATTACGGAGAAAAAACAGAACAAACTTGCGGGTTACCCCGAAAGTGGCTAAAGCCATGCTAGGCCGGGTGAAGTACATGGGTGCCGAAGAAATTCAACACCGCACCGAAATCCCCGGCGTAGCCACCGGTTTAGCCTGGACGCCTGTCGGTGGCGAAATATTGTTTATTGAAGCCACCCGCATGCCCGGGCAGCAAAGGTTTCATCACCACCGGTTCGGTAGGGAACGTGATGATGGAATCCTCCCAGGCTGCCCTGTCCTACGTCCGCTCGCGGGCCGAAACGTTAGGAATTGATCCCGAAATTTTTCGAAACGTCAGATATTCACATGCACATTCCATCTGGCGCACAACCCAAGGATGGTCCATCAGCCGGGGTGACAATGGCCACCGCCCTGGTTTCGCTACTGACCGGCCGGCTCGTCCGCGCCGACGTCGGCATGACCGGCGAGATCACATTACGAGGTCAAGTTTTGCCAATTGGCGGCCTGAAAGAAAAAGTTCTTGCCGCACATCGAGCCGGTCTCAAAACGATTATCTTGCCCAAAGAAAATGAAACCGACCTGGAAGACCTGCCGCCTGAAGTACACAAATCTATGAAATTCATCCCAGTCGATACGGTCGCTGAAGTTTTGGAGAACGCTTTGGAAGAAAAAGCAGTCGAAAAAGCACCGGCCGAACTGGAGCAACCCTGAGGACACAATGAGCCACGTGCTAGTTCTTGAAGACGATGCAAGTATGCGCTCTTTATTGAAAACACTGCTCGAAATCGAAGGTTTTCAAGTCAGTACGGCCGAAATAGTCGATGAGTCCAGTATTTTAAAGGACATCAAGCACATCCAGCCAGACCTCTTGTTTATGGACGTTTATATGAAAGAGGTTTCAGGAATTTCAGTCCTTAAAAAGGTCCGCCAGGATGCTGCCATTGCTGATTTGAAAGTCGTGATGACCTCAGGTGAAGATTTACGCAGGCAGTGCAGGGATGCTGGCGCTACGGACTTTTTCCTTAAGCCATACATGCCCTCCGATCTGGTTGACAGAATGCGCGAACTGATTGGCTGACATCGCCGTACCTGCTTCATTTGAAGGAGAAACATTGAGCAAAAAACATGCTCGTTCAACAAGTCAATGGTTTACCATTGATTTACATTTACATACACCCGCTTCTAGCGATTATCAACAACCAGGAGCTACGTTCCTGGATATTTTACAGAAAGCCGAGGCGCGTAACCTCGATATGATTGCGATTACCGACCACAATACTGTGGCAGGTATTCGAAAACTGCGCGAAGAAATCGAACAGTTGGAACTTTTACAAAAACTGGGCCGGCTGCTGCCGGATGAAAGGCAAAAGCTGGAAGAATACCAGCGCTTGATGGATAAAGTCCTGGTTCTTCCGGGCTTCGAATTTACCGCCACGTTTGGCTTCCACATCCTTTGCATCTTCCCGCCGGATAAGCCGGTCCGTGAAATGGAACATCTGCTGCTATCGCTCAACTTGCCGCCCGACCACCTGGACGAAGGCTCGCAGACTGTTGGCGCCACCGATGACGTGTTGACCGTGTACCGCACCGTCAACCAGAACGGTGGCCTGGTGATTGCCGCCCATGCTAATTCGAGTAATGGCGTGGCCATGCGTGGATTCAACTTCGGCGGGCAGACCAAAATTGCCTTCACCCAGGACCCCAATCTGCACGCCCTGGAGGTCACCGACCTGGAACAAAAAGGTCCCCGGACGACCGCGGCCTTTTTCAGTGGAACCAAGCCGGAATATCCGCGCCGGATGCATTGCATCCAGGGTTCGGATTCGCACCGGATGACCACCGACCTGGTCCGTAAAAAGAACCTGGGAATTGGCGACCGGGCCACAGAAGTCTTGCTGCCGGATTGCTCGTTCGAGGCTTTGCTTGAACTGTTCCAGTCCAACGACTTCTCGCGCACCCGTCCTCATCGCCACAAGGAAGAGCCCGCCTTTGATTTCATTCAATCCGCCCAGGATGAAGGTTCGAACATCATCCAGGAGTTTCACGAAAGTATGACCGTCCGGGGTGGAAAACTTTATGCCATCCTGGCCGATGTTTGCGCTTTCGCTAACACCAACGGCGGCACGCTATATATTGGCCTTGGCCAGGACGCAAAAAAGGAACCGACCGGGGTTCCCGAGCCGGAACCGGGTATCCGCCAACTCGAGAAAGAAATCAACAATCGCATCAGTCCCCCGCTGCATTGCACCATCGACATTCACGAATACCACGAGAAGAAGATCATTCGTATTTTGACTCCGCGCGGCAGTGAGACTCCTTATGCTGTGGATGACAACAAAATCTATGTCCGCGACGAGGCCGAAACCGGCCTGGCGGTCCGCGACGAGATTGTCAACCTGGTCATGCGCAGCCTGCCAAACGCAGAACCGCCCGCCGCTCCGGTCAAGGTTGCGGAAGTTAGCAACCCGGAAGAACCCGCAGCGGAACCGGTCGGGGCCAATCAAAACTTTGCTCCGCGTACGGGCGTTGAAGTCATTGCACCCGAAGAGCGCCAGGGCAAACTATATTTCACCATGCGTGATTTGCGCAATGGCAACGTGGTCAAAAACGTGACCCGCGCTTCGGCCAGGAAACTCTGGCATTACGCCATCGACCGCTACACTGAAATCGCTGAAAGCCCGGATAAACAAAACATTCAATGGAACGGCGATTTTGGTTTGCTTCGCAAGCAAAAACAAGGCAAATACTTGCGTTATGACCTGGTATTCCGCAACCCCGAAGGAATGAAATATTATTTTGGGGTAACTGAAGATGGCATCCACGGCGGGTGGAAAAAGGTCACCGGAACGGAAGAAAATTAACATGTCCATTGGTTTTGGCGTGTTGACCGTCTCCGACCGCTCTTTTGCCGGCACGCGTGAAGACAAGTCCGGGCCAGTTTTGTGCGAGCGGATTTTGCAAGAAAGTCACCGTGTGGAAAAGACCGCTATCGTCCCGGATGAACCTGACCAGATCAGCAAGATTCTGGCGGAATGGTGTGACACCGGGGACGTCGAGGTTATCCTGACCAGCGGAGGTACCGGTTTTGCCCCGCGCGATTCAACTCCTGAGGCGACATTGGCCATCCTCGATAAGGTCGCGCCAGGCATTTCAGAAGTCATTCGCGCAGAAAGCCTGAAAATCACGCCCCATGGGATGCTATCCCGCGGCGTTGCCGGTATCCGTAAAAAAACATTGATCGTCAACCTCCCGGGCAGTCCTAAAGGCGCATTGGAGGGTTTGGAAGTGATCTTGCCAGTCCTTCCTCACGCGGTCAATATCCTGACGGATAACCCCCAGGGCAATCGCGATCACGAGAAAGTTTGATAATCAAAAGAGGTTGTGCGGAAATTCTGCACAACCTCTTTTTCTTAAATCAATTCCAGGGCATCCTTGATATTATCACCGCGCCGCACCGTTTTAACCGGGAAGCCAAACGCTCGCAGTTCTTCGCGCAAAGTTCCCGTTATGCAGGTAGCGCCAAAGTCAGAGGGATCGATAAAGATAATTACCGGCCTGAGCTTACGGCGCATTAAGATTTCGGTGGCGACCAAAATATCCTCGTTACAGGTAGTGCTGATCAGGACCACAATGCTCCCCCGTGAAATCTGCTTGGCCTGGCTTTCAACCACGCCTTCGAGTGGGATATGCCCCTCCGGTTTCACGAAAGCCAGGGTTTCCATGATCTTGCCAATCTGGCGCTCACCTCGCTCCGGTGTAATCACGTTCATGAATTTTCCGGCGCTGATAAAGCCTACCGGCAGTTCGCGAGCAATGAAATAACTACCTACCGAAGCCGCACAAACGACGGCATATTCGAAGGTGCTGGGGGGTAATTGAATGCGATTTTTATCCGTGACTCCCCAAAATTGATCGTGGCCTTCCAGCTTGCGCAAATCCGGTTGCTCGTAATGAACGCCGGCTTGCGCATCCAGGATAATCCAGATATCGGCCTGCGGGTCCTGTTCGAATTCCTTAACAATAAGGCGGTCCTTTCGGGCGGTCGTCCGCCAGTGGATCCTGTTCAAGGGATCGCCAGGGGCATATTCTCGCACACCCGCTGCGTAGGGGGTTACCTCCAGTGTCTTCCGCCGCTGAGCCCGCCCACCGGCCAACTCACCCGGTGGCTCGGGGAAATAATCCAACTGCTCCAGGTAGGGCAGCACGATCAGGGTTTTGTCATTCTTCACCAACCGGTGCAGGGCAAAAATTCCAAACGGGTCACCCGAGATCAGTTGGGAGGGCCCTAATTGGAAAGCGCCCCGATTCAACAACAGAGTACGGGTATAGAAAGTCCGCTGCTGGTTTGCCCCGATATTGGATACCACTCGCGACCCTTGCTTGCCTGGAATGTCGGCTTCGTCCTTGACCTCCAGCCACAGGCGCGGGAAATGGCCGTTATTGCGCACTTCAATCCGCTCTTCGAAGATTTGACCTACTTGCTGCCTTAACACCCTGGCCACTCGCGTAACCGCCACAGAGCGTAACGAGGTCAGGGTCCAGATTAAGGCAATCACAACTAACCCGATCAACAGATAAATGATCCGGTAGTATACAAAATCGGTGGTCGAAGGAGTTAAGTAGGCCGCTACCCAGCTCACCACCAACAGGGCCAGGATCACAAAGAAAGTCTTCCTTACGATCATGTCTCTTCTGGTTTCTGTGACAGGTCGCCGCCCGGAACTGCCACGGTTTCCACAACTTCACGCACAATTTGCTCGGCCGAAAGGTTACGCATGCGAGAAGCCGGGTGAATGACCATCCGGTGCGCCAGGATAAATTCGGCCAGCTTTTTCACGTCATCCGGCAGCACGTAATCACGACCGTGGATGGCTGCCCTGGCCTGGCCGGCCCGGAACAACCCCAAGGAGCCGCGCGGGCTGGCGCCCAGGTAGACATCGGCATGTTCACGGGTCGCACGGGTCAATTCGACCATGTATTTTTTCACCGACTTTGCCACGAATACGGTTTTAATCGCTTCTTGCATCACCAACAACTCTTCCTGATCTGTAACTTCGGTCAGATCCTCGATGGGATGGTGGAGTTGCTGCAGCTCAAGCACGCGGATTTCGTCGTTCAATGTCGGGTAGCCGATATGGATGCGCAGCAGGAAGCGGTCCAATTGAGCCTCTGGTAATGGGAAAGTGCCTTCGTATTCAATCGGGTTTTGGGTCCCCATGACCATAAATGGCTTCGGTAACGGGTACGTCACCCCGTCCACCGAAATCTGGCGCTCTTCCATGGCCTCCAATAAGGCCGATTGGGTTTTTGGTGTGGCCCGGTTGATTTCATCTGCCAGCACAATTTGGGCCATGATCGGCCCGGCCCGAAACTCGAATTCGCGATTGATTTGATTGAAAATCGAAACACCGGTAACATCACTGGGCAGCATGTCCGGCGTAAACTGGATCCGGCTGAAATTTACGCCCATTGATTTTGCCAGGCTGCGGGCCAGGATAGTTTTTCCAACCCCCGGCACGTCGTCGATCAACAAATGCCCCTGGCACAACAGGCCAATCACAACCAGCTCGAGTGTCGAAGATTTCCCAACAATCACTTTTTCCAGGTTACCCTGGACTTTTTGAGCAAAATCCTTCACATTTTCGATGGATGCGTCCATTCAATGACTCCTTGGAGGATCCGTTATATTTTTGGTTGATTTAGTCCGGATACAATATCTCAAACTCGTGGACAAATTATTTCCGAATTTGTGGAAATCGCGAGGTCCTGTCCCGTGATCTCCTCAAAATGCGATATTCATACCTGTTTGGCTGAAAAGTTCCGTCCTGATAAGGCAAATATAACACCGATTAAAATCAACCACCCAAAGATACTAACCAGCGCTCCAACGGTAAATGGGATGGGCCGGTATTTTATTGTAATCAGGTGTTCACCAGCGCTAAGCTGGACAGCTTCGAAAAGATAATCGGCCTGGTAGAGCCTGGTTGGCTGGCCATCGATGGTGGCCACCCAGCCTGGGTACCAGGTATCCGCCAGGCGTAGCCAACCGGCCCGGTCAGCCTGGACAGAAATTACTACCTCGTCCGGTTTATCTTCCACAATTTCCGCCTGGCCCGTGGATGACTGCCCGGATGAAGGTTCGATCGCCGCCGGGGCTGCCTCAACAATTATACAATTTAGCGCCGCATCTGTCATTTTTTCTTGGACGAGTTTCAAAGCTACTGGCCCGTCAGCAGCCGGCGTTGCACATGGCGCCCACTCAACTCGGTTGCCCGAATCTTCGACGGCTGTAAATTTGACCTTGCTTAAATCATTCGGATCGGCCTGCTCCCAGGCCGTCACGCCCATTTCCTTCAAGAAATTTTCGTGGGTTTGGCCACTGCTCTGATCAACTGTCTTTATCCAGGTAGCATAACGGGCCGGCACCAGCGGATCGAAATTATTGGCCGAAGATTTCCCCTCCAAAAGGTTTAAATCCGGCAGAAGTACCTCCCGGACATCGCCCCAGTTCTCGTCGATTTTGAAACTAGAAAATGTCAAAAACCGCTCGAATTTTAAATCATATTCGGCGCTTGCTGAAAGGTACAGTCTTCCGCTGCTTTCGGCTTCCGATAAACTGGCCGGTTTCTTTTCGGGGGTATAAAAATTTCCCTCCATGAAGGGGACGCTGCTAGCATTGGCGCAAACCAGATCCACCATCATCAGTCCAATCACCAGCGCCTGCCATCTCAGGCTTTTGCGTGGATCAGCTCCTTCGGCCGGCGCCTGTAAAGCCAGCCAGAGCAAAGCCGATAAAAGTGCACCGCAAACCATTACGGCATAAAACATGCTGGCATTTTCGTTTTTCAACAAATACAAGCCGGCTCCTGCCCCAATCACCGTGGCGATTCCAATGACAACCCCGAGCTTATAGCGCGAACGCCTTTTTCCACCCGGCCTTCGCCAGCTATCTGCTGCAATGCCTGCCAATACGCACAGACTGAACACGACCCAGATCATCCAGCGCGAAGGCGCCTGGAACATGTCAAAGGTTGGCACATGGTCGAACAGCCAGGGAAATAACGGGGTATTGTTCCCCAGAGCCAGCAATATGGCGACCACCATTATCCCCCACAGAAAGAACAGGCTGCGCCGCTCCGTGGGTTTTTGGGCACCTTTTCTGAATAAAACCCCCAGGGTACTGAACGCTAGAATGAACCCGACCAGCCCGATGTAAACAGCGTCTTCCCAAAATGCGCCAAAGCCCCAATATCCGCCAGACACACCCGGATTCCCAAACATTCCCGGGAATAAGAAAGTCAATAGATGCCAGGGCCAGAATGAATAGGTCATGGCCAGGTCCGGGTTGTAGGCGTTGGCCCGGTCTGATTGCAGCAGGTATTCGAAGGTAGGCAGCAATTGCGCCAGGGCCAGCGCGCACGCTGCCACAATTCCACTCAGGAAGCCGGCCAGGTTCGAGATGACATTCCAAATCGGCCGCCAGTCTGACCTCACCAGCAGCCACAAGCCGGAAAAAAGCAGGGTGTACCAGGTTAACTGGGCGTGCCCGGCCAACAATTGCATCGCTGCCGTGAGTATAAGCGGTACCAGCCTGGCTCCCCAGCCGATTTTGCCCCGCCCACGGATCAGGTATTCAACGGAAAGTACAATCCAGGGCATCCAGGCTCCGGCCCAAATCATGCTGATAAAACCGGAGCGGGCCATCAGGTAGGCCGACAACCCAAAAGCTAACCCGCCGACTATCTGGCTGCGTTTTCCCAGGCCCATTTCCTCGAGCAAGCAAGCCGTGCCCAATCCGGCCCAACCCAGGTGAACCGGTACCGAAAGCGTAAACACCCAGGCCAAAGCGGATATACCACCCATTTGATAGAAAGCATAGAATACCGCTGCCGGTGGATAGAAAAGTGCGGTTTGATAATTTGCCATCAATGGTGCCCCCATGCCATTGAGCGGGTTCCACAATGGAAAAATACCTTGCTCCATTTGCTGATAGGCATATGCCCGCCAGGGGATAAATTGCAGCATGGGTGTGCCCCAAAAAAGTACTTTCCCCAGCAGCAGTGGAAGCGCAAATAAAGTAAACGGCGCCAAAAATACAATCAACTGGGGCCAGAAGTTGCTAGGTGTTCGTCGGGTTTGTTCAGAGGCAGGCAAACTCATGGTAGTTTATCGGCCGAGACCGCAAAAATTTGATATCCGTCTTTTTTGTAAACCGGTTCAAGGAATGGATAAGGCAGGTCACCAGACCCATCTTGTGGGCTGACCAGGACATATCCAACCGAGAACTGGCTGACCAGCCCCACCGCCTGGTCCTCGCTCAGGCTGCCTGCCAGGAAGGATTCGACCTGGGGCTGGATCACTGCCAGGTGAATACTTTCCGGTCCGTGGCCGATCAATGCACGCGCATTCGCCCAGGCCGGCAGACTGTTAGACAAATTGAAATCTGCCAGGACAACCTCATTGCCCGGTTTGCCTGCCAGAAAATTAAATGCATCCACTTCGGACACGGGTAAATAGACCGGGCTGGCCGGATGGAATACCGTCCAGTAGCCGCCAAATAATAACAGCACGGTGGTGACCAGGCCGGTATAAGGCACCCATTTCCAGCGTGCCCAGGCGTTTGGCCCAGGCCTGAACAGGCACAAGGCTGCCAGGATACACAAAGCCACCCAGATCCCCTCCGGCAGGCGCCTTTGCAGGTTATAAGGGGCATACGCCAGAAATGGAAATAGGATCAGCCAGCCCAATAATAAAGCCGACCCTGGCTTCCGCTCACCGGCAAATCTCACCAACCCAGCAATCGCAAACGGCAGCACCAGGATGAACCCAGCCAGGTAATCCAACGGCGGCGGGGACAAGATGATATTTTGGCTTGTCCAGGTGCGCAGAAAAGGATCCAGGTTGAAAGCAATAAACGTATAAACCGGGATTGGAGCTGAAAACAGGATAGCCCACAAGATAAATTTTAGTTTTTCACGCCATTGATCCCCAACCGGTGCTTCCGATCTGCGGGCCTCGATCATAGCGATGGTCCACTCAATCACAAAACCGGCGGCGAGGACCACCCAACCGACGACCACGTCCAAAGGCTGAAACAATCCCAGCAGATTCCAGATCAAGCCAATTTTGCCGGCCTGCCAAAAGAGGCTGCGTTCGGGCTTGAAATTCAAAAAAGCCAGCAAGCCCCACAGCAGCAGCGCCCTGGCGATCGCCAGGTGCGGCAGAGTCAGCGCGGAAAGGAAGCCAAACGTCTCGGGTGAATAAAATTCGAGGGGCAGGCCGGCATAACCACCAAACTTGAGGCCAAAGGTTGCTAAAAAGCCCAGCCCCCCGCCCAGCAACGCCAAAACCAACACAAACCGGCGTGCCTTGACCTCTTGCAAGAAAAACGCAGCAAATTCATAGGTTGCGTGAACCATTGCGAATATTCCCAGGCAGCGGAGCAATTGAAAAAGCGCCACCAATTGCTCGTGTTGGCCGGGGGATGCAGTCAATTTGCCCAGAAGGAGGTAGGGGAAAAAAGTAAATGCCCCACTTTGCGGATAAGCCGTATACGGGGTTCTAAACAACCAGCTTCCGTTCGCCCCTGTCAGCATTTTGGCGATGTATGAATTGCCGTCCTCCACACCGATAAAAAAGCCGCTAAAGCGCCACTGCTGCCCTTGCAGTGTGTATCCCAACACATACGGCAGTGTGGTCAATACGATCATCCCGATCGAGAAATATAACAGCCAGCGTTTTTCCTCTTTGGTGATGGCGGTCAATGAATTTTTCTCCCCAACAGCAGGCCGGCAATAACCAGCAACCAACTTAACCCAGACAAACCCATTCCGGCGTATAGCTGAACAGGCCGGTAGGTCATTACGATCAAGTGATTGCCCGCATCTAAATCGATCCCACGAAACAAATTGGCTACACGCAAAATCTCTGCGGGCTTTCCATCGATCGTCGCTGTCCAGCCCGGGTAGAAGATTTCGGACAAGACGAACCGGCCGGGTCCCTGTGCCTGGACGATCACTTTATCCGCAGCGATCTCCAAATGGTTTACGGATCGAATTTGGGTGCCCACATCCGCACCTGCAGGTTGAATCCATGCCCGTGGGTTTGCCTTTGCGTTTTCATACACGCGGGTATCCCCGGACTGGAAAACCAGGTCAGCACCGGCAAGATCCAGCGCATAATTGGTTATTACATAACGCACGTTCAGCAAACCCAACGCCGCCAGATCCGGAACGGAGCCCTGGTTGTATTGGCCGTTTTCGCCCAGAAGATATGGCAGCGTGACTGAATAGCCCTGCGCGGATACCCCGCTGGCTTGATTAACGTAAGCGGCCACCGTTGATAACTGCAGCGGGTCGAACTCCATTGGCCAGTTCCAGCCCATATTCAGCCGCACCCAGTTGTGAAATTGAATACGAAGGTGTATACACCCGGAATAGCCCGGGTTGTTCCGCGAGGTAATTCAGCGTCGCTTTCTCATCCGCGCCGATGGCGACCGGCCATTGCACATGCTGTATCTGGCTAAAATCAGCCAGCGATAAATCGACGGCAATCAAAATCAAAAATAATCCCCCTGCCCAGCGTTCACCGATCCTGCCCCGCTCTTTCATAGCAATCAGTGCCAGGGCAGACCCCCAGCCGGCCAGTGACCAGACATAGGATGTCGAAACGGTATGCGTGAGCCAAAACACCCCGCCACCCAGGAACAGGACAAATCCACCCACCGGGGTAAGGAAAAATACCGGGTCGAAACCGCTCAACTTTGTGCGCCGCAGCAAATCATCCAGTCCATATGCAGCCAAAACGATCAGCCCGAAACAACCGATGAACAGGATCCGCGGCGGGACACGCAACAAATTGAACACCGGCAGCCCGGCCAGATAGTTCATCCCAGGGATTGCGGAGCCCATTGCGAACAAAAAAGAGCCGAACACGACCCCGGTCCACAACCAGCTCGTCCGGCGGGTTTCTCGATTTCCCAGGCAGTAGATCGCCAGGCTGAGGATCACGATACCTGGGTACACTACCCATTCGGTAAACCCATCAAATTGAGGAATTAAAAGGCCAAGCAGGCGTTTGGCCGGCAGCGAATAGATCAGCACATCCGCCGGGGTCATCTGGCTGCGCGTGGAATACCCGGTGTATTGGGCCAATCCGACCAGTAACACCGCGGCAATCCCCAGGCAAACGATCACGTTTAAACTTGTCGAACCGATCCAACGGGTCACCAACCGCCTGTCAGCGCCTTTACTTTGCGCCCGAATCCGCACCAAGCCATAAAAACACCAAAGCAGCGTGGCATAAGCCAGCCAGCGGATATCCGCCAATGCGATAATCCCCAGAACGGTTCCGGGTAAAAACCACCAGCGCCGCGAGGAAGATAGCAGGTTATGGATGTGAGTTTCTTCGGCCAGCAAGAGCCAGGGAGTCCAGGAGACCGCATAAAGCAAAGTCACATGCCCTCCGGCGAAATGCGCAAACACTTTAGGCATGAGCATGAATGCTACCCCACCCGTGAAGGCGGCCATAGACCTCAGCCCTAATTTTTGCAGGAACTTGACCGCGCCTAACCCACCCCAATACAGGTGCAGCAATACCGTCAGGTAAAATCCGGCTTGCAGTGGAGCCAGGTAAGCCAGCCAGCCCAGTGGGTACCACAACCCGGAAAGCGGATCTTCGCCGAAAGGATAACCGTTCATAATCGAATCGGACCAGAACGGGATAGTCCCCTGAGCTTTAATGGCATGAACCAGGTAAAGCGCGTTTGGCACGTGACTGACCAGCAAGTCGGTTGAATAGCCAAAACGAGGTAATAAATACGATCCCGCCTGAAAAAGCCAGGGGATCAAGGGAATGGCCAGGCCCAAATAAATCCATCCACGTTTTCGCATCAACCGCCACCTGCCTGGTAGATCGCCACATCCCCCTGTTGGAAAACTACGCTCTGGCCCGAAAACAGGTTACCACCGTCCAAGGCTTTCTCGGCCGGCCCATAAAAAATATATTCCACTTGATTCGCTGACAGAAATGCCTTCTGTTCAGCAGGGTCCATTTGATTTGAAAAATACCGGATGACGTCAGCTTTTTCTTGAGCGGCATCGACGGTTTCGAATGGATGGCCGTAGACCACCCGCCAGCCGGTAATTGCCGGAATCAATGCACCGGTATCCGGTGCAGCCAGGATAACCGGTGCCAATGCCGGCGCGCTGATTTTTCCGGTTTGCGTGACCATCCAGTCAAAGGCCGGCTGATCCGCCTGGGGATAATATACCGGGCTGAGTGCCCTGGAAATCACCGACAGGACCCCTGCCAGAAAAACCAGATTAGTCATAATCGAAACACCGCCGACCAGAAGGGCAGCCCTCCGAAATTCGCCGGCCTTTTCCCTCACCAGGTAAACCAGGCCAACCGCGGCCAATAACCCCAGCGGAATTTGCAAACCGAGTGCCATGCGCCGTTGTAACGCAAAGGGCAGGTACATGACCACCAGGCTGGAAATCGCCCAGGTAACCGGCAGGCGAATTTCCTCGAATTCGTGCTTGCGAGCTGCGCGGTAAATGCCATACCCGGCCAACAGCAAAGCGGGAGAAAAGGACAGCAAGGTATCCCAGATCGCCGGGCTGATCGTCAAGTTTTGACGGTTCCAGACCGACAACTGCGGATCACGGATTGTGGCGATAAATTGGTACAACAAAAATGGGCCACCCAGGGAGAAAAAATACACCGGAGCGCGCAGGTTCAGCGCCTTATGGCCTAAGAAATCCTGAGCGGCCAACAGCAGCGTGACTACCCCGGCAATGACCATACCAAATGGGAAAATGATCGACAGGGCCAACCCAATTAACACAACCCATCCGGGCCGCGACCGGTAGCCCTTGTTTTCCAGCGCCAGGAAATACTCCAATAAGAGCGCCAGTCCCAGCGGAAAATGCGGGTTGGAGAACATGGACAGGAACGGGAAGGCTTCCGCCAGCCATAAATCGCTGGTAAACAATCCCAGGAGCACGGCAAGCCAGCCCAGTCCGCTGCCGGCAATAATGAGAAAAAAGCCGGCAAATTGCACCGGCTCTGCGAATGAATTTAAAAAACGGCGGCAAAATCGTGAAATAGAGACCAGCAATAGAATCGAGCATCCCAGCCGGGCCAGGTGAAATGTCAACAAAAGGTTCCCGCCGAGGAGTCTGGCGATGTGCCCCAGGGCAATATAAAAAAGGAACAGGTAAGCTCCACTGCCTGGGTCCGCTGTAAAAGGAAGAACGAACCTCCAGCCGCCTTCCAAACCCAATCGCATCTTGGCCAGATAACTGTAGCCATCCAGGGGGTTCAACAAGAAGCCGCCAAAAATAGAACCGCTCTGCTTTACCAAAGCTGCGTAAATGAACGGCAAATTTACTGCCGCGATCAGGATTATTGCCGTGACGATCCATTTTCGCTGTTTCATGGGGGATTATTTTTGAAGTATACTTGAATAAAATATGGGCCGCAACCGTACAGCGGTCCCGATGAAAGAAACAGCCTGGGCTGCTTTCTGCTTGTCAAAATTCTCCTCCATTCCTATAATTCATTCATGAACCCGAGCTTTCACCTCTACCAACTTCAAAAATTAGACAGTCAACTTGACCAGGTTGAACAGCGCCTTGGAGAGATCCAGAATGCGCTGGACAAAGATGAACGGCTCGTGGCGGCCAGAGAAATGGTCGATGGACGCCATTCTGTTCTGATAAAATCGCAAAACCACTTGAAGAGAATCGAACAGGATGTCGAAACCCGGCGAATCAAACTGGAACAGTGTGAAGCGAATTTGTATTCGGGCCGGGTAAAGAACCCCAAAGAGCTTCAGGACCTGCAAGCTGAGGTTGTCTCCATCCGCAAAGCGATTGCTACTCTGGAGGATCAGCAACTGGAAGCCATGCTGGTAGTCGAAGCCCACCAGGCCGAGTTTACCCAAGGGGAAAGCGAATATCAGTCCACCGAGGCAGTCGTTTTACAAGACCAGGCCTCGTTGAACGGCGAAAAAAATCAGCTTATTGCGACACGAACCAGGCTGACTACTGAAAAAGAAGCTTCCCAACAGCAAATTGATTCGGCCTGGCTCAAAGAATACAATAACCTGCGCAAGAAAAAACGTGGGATTGCCATTGCGTCGGTAAGCGATTCGGCATGCTCGGCTTGCGGCACGACCCTGACCCCCAGCGAATGCCAGACTGCCCGGTCATCCCTAAGTATTTATATGTGCCCAACCTGTGGAAGAATCCTCTATGCCGGGTGATCCATGTTTGGATTGAAAAACCTTGCCATCGACACGCTATCCTTCTGGTTGGGTTTCGCGGCCGCCAGCCTGTTCTGGTTTGTTTTATTCCGCCTGCGCAAAGATTGGCCGGCCATCCGCTCGACCCTGCAAGAATCCAACCGCCGCGGCCGTGAAAGACGTTTGGCCGGGGTCGGTCAGACCTTGCGCCAGGAAGTTTTGCAACGCGCACAAAGTAACCACCTGGCAAAAGATCTGTTTTCATTGGATGAAATCCTGGTCACACCCAAACTGTTAGCCGGCCCCCCGTACCTGAACCCCGAAGACCAGATCAGCTACGAGCGATACAGTACGACAACGATTGGCCTGCAACCGGAGAATCCCGAGTTCGCCAGTTTCTACGGTGCAACCCGCATGAACCTGCCAGAAGTGCTTTTTGGCGGCGCGAGAATTGCCATTCTCGGCAAAGCCGGCGCAGGCAAAACGGTGGCGTTGGCATCTCTGGCTTCGCTCATCGCCCGCGGTGACCCCTCTGTCGGCGTTCTGGCCAACCTGTTTCCGATCTATATCCATGTGCTGGATATCGATTGGCCGACCGAGAAACAAAAATCGATTGGCGATACCCTTTCTCGCGCTTACGGTCATTACGTCACCGGAATTGCCTCGACGCAGCTTAATCGCTTTATGCGTAATGCGTTGCAGGACAAAAAAGCGATCCTCATTTTAGACGGGCTCGATGAGCTTCCACCTCGCCAGCTTGAAAATTATTGCACCTTTTTGAAGGATTTAATTGGCGCTTACCCGGACATGCGTATGGTCGTCAGTGGTTCGACCAATAACCTGGAGCGCTTGATTTCGACCGGTTTCGAACCCCTGGCGCTTTCCGGATGGGCCCCTTTCGAAATCCGGGATTTTCTGCACCGCTGGGGCGCTTTGTGGAATGATACGCTCAGCACCTCAATAAACCGCCTGACCACGCTCGACCAGCTCGATCAAGCCATGTTGTTAGGCTGGCTGGGCTATGATTCGCTGTTCATGACCCCGCTGGAATGGACCCTAAAGGCCTGGGGTGTGATGGCCGGTGATTTAGCCGGTTCCGCGTCCACAGACACGATCCAGGCCTTCCTGGACCGTATGACGAGCCAACAAATTCCCAACCCGGCATTGAGTACGATGGCCGGTGAATTCATTCACAAAGCTGCTGCGCAAATTCCATACAGCGATCTCGAAAAGGTTCTCTCGGATTACAAAATCGACCTTTCCAACCCGGAGGTCGATACCTTCGACCTGAATCGACCGGCCAAAAAGACCGATACAAAAAACAAGTCGATGACTTCCGGCAGTAAGATTCTGAACCTTTTGCTAAAGAATAATATCTTAACCGCCTGGCCCAATGGCCAGCTCTCATTTACGAACCCGGTCTGGAATGGTTACCTGGCAGCCCTGGCACCCACAGAAATTTCCGAGCCTTTGTCGGATGAGGTTTTCTGGACCGCGAAGTACGAATTCTACGCTTTCTGCTTCGGTTTCCATACACCATCCTGGATAGAAGACTATATCCAGACCGACAGTGCTCCTCTTTACCGTAACCTGATCCATTGCGCTCATTGGATCCGCAACGCCCCCACCAACCACCCCAATCGCACCACAGTCATGCGCCACGTGCTCTATCACTTGCAAAACAAGCGTGCGCCGATGGGCATCCGGTTGAACCTCCTGGCTGCTTGCAGCACTTCCAACGACCCGGCTTCGGTGCTGCTCTTCCGCCAGTTGATGAGCGCCCAGACGCCGGACGTCCGCTACCTGGGAGTCTTAGGCTGTGGGATCAACCAGGATACCCGCGCCATCAAAGAAATCGGCGATCTGTTATCGGATGCCGATCCACTGGTACGGCAATCCGCCTGTTTTGCCCTGGCCAGTATCGACCACCCGGATGCCCGCCAGACCCTCAACAGCGTGATCGACTTGGGCGAAGAGACCTTACGCCTGGTCGCGGCCGAGTTACTGGCCAGTGATCCCAATTATGGCCACGAAAAGTTAGGCAAAATGCTGCAATCCAAAGACCTGCTTGTACGCCGGGCAGCAGTTTATGGGCTCTCACTGATTAATGCCCCCTGGGTAACCGCCCTGCTCGAAAAAGTAGCCGTCGAAGATGGCCAGTGGGTTGTCCGTAACGCGGCCAGCCAGGCTTTGGAAAACTTTACAAATCCCAATCCCTATGTCCCTAAACCGACCCTGCATCCGGCAGATACCCCCTGGCTGATTGCCTTTGCGGCCAAATTAGGTCTGGCTATTTCGAAAACAGATACGCCCATCCCTGCTTTGATGCAGGCATTGAAATCAGGCACAAGCGAGGAACAACTTGCCGCGCTGCCGCTGATCCGCAATTACCCCGACGACGACGTTTTCCTGCAGCTCTACGATATGGCTTATTCGGACAACAAATATATCAGCCAATCGGCATTATATACGCTGTGGCTTATGGCCTTATCGAGAGGCAGGCTGCCTAACCAGATCAAACTCAGCGTTTAGACTGGCGTCCTAGCAGTTGGAATACCTTTTGGTCCACCTGCTCCGGAGAAATTCCAATAACGCTGATAAGTTTGTCTGCTCGGTTGGCCCCGGCAACTAACTCGATTTGTTTCTCTTCGACCTGGAGTACGGCCGCCAGGAAAGAAATCAAAGCCTGGTTTTTATCCCTATCGGCTGTGGTAGCAGGCAGGTGGATGACAATTGTGCCATCGTCATGCAGCTTTTGGATGGCGGCAGTGCCGCTGCCATCGACCAGGTGTACGGTGAGGGCTGCACCCAGGCTAGCTTCCTTCAATCGATGGCCTTTAGCTCCGCTCATATTTTTATAGGGTAGATAAGATCGAGACCAGGAGGGTTTCCACCACCTGAATCAAAATGATCAGCACCACTGGGCTAAAGTCGATCATACCCAGGGGAGGTACAATCCGGCGAATTGGGCTCAGAAGCGGTTCTACGATCCGGTCCACCGTCGCGCGGATGGGATGGTAAGGGGACATAAAATAGGATAAAACCGCGCTGACCAGGACCAGGACCAGCAAGATCGAACCTAACGTTTGCACAAGAATGATTAATATATTGATCATAGCTAGGATGTTATACCATATTTTGTGGGTTTGATCGTTCTTTGCGCGTCCTGGCACCTAAAATCGCCTGCCCGATTCGCACCAGTGTCGCGCCTTCCAAAACTGCTGCCGGATAATCCGAGCTGGTTCCCATGGAGAGTTCTGGCAGTTTTGTGCCGGGAAGTCTGGCTTCCAAAAAATCTCGCAGCCGGGCTAATTTTCGAAAATAGCCGCGCGCTTCGTCCGGGTCCGTGCTGAAAGGCGGCATGGTCATCAATCCGCGCAGGTCGAGATGCGGCATCGCTATAATCCCTTCGATATCCGCTAAAAGCGATTCCCAGCTATGCTCGTCGCTGGCCGGCCAACCGGATTTACTTTCTTCACCGCCGACATTGAACTCGAGCAATATTGGCAAATTTTTTCCGCCCGCTGCAAGCGTTCGTTCCAGTTTCTCCGCCAGCGAGAGCCGGTCGACGGATTGCATCCAATCGAAATGTTCGCACACCAGGGCCGCTTTACGGCTCTGCAAATGGCCGATCATGTGCCATTCGAGACGCGCATCCTCCAATTCCAGGATCTTGGGAACGGTCTCTTCGGGATAATTCTCACCAAAACGGGTTATGCCTGCCTCGACAGCTGCGCGCACTACCTCCACCGGTTGGGCTTTGCTGACCACCACCACTCGTACATCTTCAGCGGAACGGCCGCAGGCTCGCGCATTTTCATCGATAATTTCCCGGGCATGGTCGTAGTTCTCGCGAATGCTTGTTTGCAAGTCTTCCATAAGCTTCCTGGTTTCCTCTTACGCTAATCCGATCAAAGCTCCAAAACGGCCAGTTTTTCCATGCTCGGCCCGGTGAGAATACCAGTGCCCGATATCGCAAGCGGTACAAACTCCGGCGACTTCGATCGAACGAACTCCGGCACTTTCCAATAATAACCGGTTGGATTTCCACAGGTCCAAATAGCTTCTCCCATCTCGCTCGGCCAAAACATCCTTTGCCTGCCCCAGGAAAGATTCGTGTACTTTTTCGACCACATCCGGGCCGATTTCATAATGATCCGGCCCGATCGAGGGACCAATCCCGGCCAGGATATTCCGCGGGAGACTGCCATAATGGCGCTGCATTTCATTGACCGCCGCCAGGACAATTTGCGAAACGGTTCCCATCCAGCCGGCATGGACCAGGCCCACGACCTTTTTATCGGGGTCGTAGAGCAAAATCGGCACACAGTCGGCAAAGCGCATCAGCAGGGTGACGTGCGAGTTGGCAGTCAGAATAGCATCGGCTTTTTGATGTGCCTGGTCCAGGGGGCGAGGATTTTCGCTGCATACCACATCCCTGGAATGCACTTGCCAGACGTCGAAAAGTGATTCGACCGGGCGTTCCAGGGAGGCGAACATCCTGCGCCGGTTTTCGATGACATTTTCACGGCTGTCGCCAACCGTACCACCCAGGTTCAGCCCATCCCAGGGGGCCGGGCTGACTCCCCCCAGGCGTGAAAAGATCCCCTGCTTGACTTTATCCTTGGGAAAGCTCTCGAAACAGACATATTCGAGTCCATCTGTATGGTACCAACTCATCAAAACCTCAACCTTGCCGAATTTGAGCCACGATGGCCATTTTCCCGGCCAACAGCTTGCGTGTCTCAAGCATGCTCTCTTCGATTAGCGGGAATAAATACCAGGCGGTTGCAAACCCAAACAATGCCCCGGTCAGTACCCGCAAGAAGGGCGTGCTTTCACGCATCAATACCCACTGGGGGAAAATATTGAGCAAGCTGGGTAACTGCGATACACCGTCCACACCGATCGGAATAATGCCAATCGCGACCCACCAGTACCAGGGCAGTGCTTTGATCTTCCGGCGGCTCAACGCAAATATCGCGCCGAACAGGAACAAAGAGCCATAAATCGCGACGTCGCGCTCGCACAGGGCTACCTTGTATCCGATCCGTCCCTGGCCGGCGCCAACTTCTCCAATGCCGGTGAATGCTCTGGCTGTCGTCAGGTCAAGGTTCGAATCGCCAAAAAAGGATTCGTACGTGCCTACTCCGCCCACCCCGGCCAACTGGCGCGGGTAAAAGGCTTGTTCGCCAAACAAGAAGAAGGAGCGGAACGACAACTGGTGGCAAAACGGCTTGTAGATCGTATAAATCACATTGGCCGGGATATCCGCCCCCACTTTGGCCAATACCGGTGCCACAAACGGCAGCCCGACATACAAGAGAAGCAATACATTGACCAACCACAAATAGCGATTGGTTAGCCAGTAGGTAAAACGGTCTGTCCCACTGATGGTGTGCCCCCGTTCGATCCGGGCCGCATGTCTTTCATCGCCAACCTTGCCGAGCTGGTCCATCCGGTCATAGGCAGCTCCGAGAGCGACCTGCAAGTCCTGGCGGGTGAAAGGATAGCGCAATTTATACGCCCCCACGCTCACTACCGGTACCGCCCCTTGATAGCTGCTTTGGATATCCGGGTCTCGATCGATATCGACAGCGACCAGTTGGTGAGGGAATTGGGGCTGCAAATCGGCCAGGTCAGACAGAGTCTGATCGCAATGCGGGTCACCTTGTTCGATATAAACTGTCACAATAATCATGGCTGAATTCCAATTTTCGGTAAATAACCATTAAGCAATTCGGCGTCGAGTTCTCCAACATACAAGCCACGCATTACCCCATCGGCATCCACAAAATACGTGGTCGGAAAACCAAAAACGTTGAATTGGTTGGCTACCAGTCCGCCTTTATCGAGCAATACTTTGAATTTCAGGTGGTTGTCATCCAGGAATTTCTGAACGGTCGCGGCCCCTTCGTTGTTGTTGATACCCACCAACTCCAAATCCGGGTAACGTTGGGCATAGGATTGTAAAAGCGGCATTTCCACTTTACAAGGCCCACACCAGGTTGCCCAGAAATTTACGATCATCGGGTGCCCTTTGTAGCCGGAAAGGCTTACCTGGTTTCCCTGCAGGTCCTGCAGGGTTACTTCAGGGAACGACTTCCCAGAGACAGGCGAATTCTGATTGGCATTTTTCGCTCCAGAACCCGCAAAGAAGATGACTGCCCCTAACAGGCTGCCCACCAGCAAGCCTCCCCCCAGGAAAAGCAGCAGTTTTCCTCTCACAAGATCACCTTACTATAGTCCAAAATCGACGAAGAATCCATACTGGCCCAGGGTGTTAAACGTGCCCAGGAACAACAACACGCCGACCACGACCATGATCACGCCCATGCCAATTTCGATGTAATGCATCGCCTTGCCGTATTTCCGCAGGGCCAGGGTGATCCAGCCGATGCCCAGGGCAGCGATCAAAAACGGGATGGCCAGGCCGACCGAATAGAACCCTAATAGAAGCATCCCATGGGTAATCGACCCGCCGTTAACCGCCAGAGTCAAAATCATTCCCAGGATCGGGCCAATGCAGGGCGACCAACCGGCTGAAAAGGTAATCCCTAGCAACGCCGAAGAAAAATATCCGCGCCGGCGCTCGTTCGTGTTTTGCGGATGAAGATCGTAGTCCAGAAATGGGATGCGCAGGATCCCGATCATATGGAGCCCCAATATGATGACGATCACCCCGCCGATTTTAGCCAGCCAGTAGCGCGCCTCGTAAAGTACCGAGCCGACCGCCGACATCATCAGCCCCATGGTCAAGAAAACCAGGCTGAAACCCAGGACAAACGCCAGCCCGTGAAAAAAGGTTTGCAACCTGGTCTGGCCACTCTCATTGCGGTTAGCTGCCACCGACCTGCCGCTTAGATAACCGACATAGGCCGGGACCAGGGAAAAGACACATGGGGACAAAAAGGAAGCCAGGCCCGCTAAAAATGCTAACCAGATTGAAACATCAACCATGATAAAGATACATCCGTTAAGCTTCTATGATTTGGATTTCAGTGCCCACCGTTCCGGATACGGTCTCGTCGCCCGGATCGTAAGGGATCTTCGGTGTGGTCCAGCGAAAAACGAATTTAGCATCGTCCGGGCTGGCGTTGACACAGCCGTGCGATTTCGGGGTACCGTACTCATTGTGCCAGAACGTCGAGTGGATGGCCACGCCGTTCTCGTCGAAGAAAGTGGACCACCCAATTCCGGCCAGGTCGTAGCCGCCGCCGGCAGAACCGCCGATCATATGGATGGAAATTGTCTTGCGCCAGATGTGGGTATCCCCTACCGGCGTGCCCCACTTATCCACAATTTCCCCATCAGAATTCCATTTCGCCCCCGAAGAAATCTGGCAGGCGTAAACTTCTGAATTCCCCTCGTAACAGGTCAAAATCTGGCGGGTTGGGGTTACATCGACCACGATCTTCTTGTTCTCGACGTCCGGTGAAATCGGTTGGATTTCCTCGTCCGTTAACGGGCGAAACGCCTCGCCGGGTGACCAGAACAGGTCGCCGGGGCCATAGCGCTCATTGATCCGGTACTGCACCTGCCCATCTGAACCGGTACGGATATCATCGATCCACAGTATCTGGCTGTAATACAAACGCGGAGTCTGGTTGTTTTGCACCGCTTCCTGCAGCCAGGGTGAGACCGGTTTATCGTTTTCCAGGTAGACCGGCGTATACGGTACGCTGACTTCGGCCCACATGCCTTTTCCCAGGCTGGTCGTGGGCAGTTCGGTCAAAGGCGTGTTGGGCTTGTTCAGCACCGGCTGTAAGCTGGGCGCATAGATGTAGCCATCCGGCGTTTCTACCCAGCGGGCGCACTGGCGCCCCACCGGCACTTCTCCCACCACTTCCCGCAGCCAGGCGACAACTGCATCTTCGTATAATACACCCACCGCATCGGCGTCGGCTGACGGCTTGCTGCGCACATTGATCACGCCCTGGATGCAATTTCGTCCCAGGCGTTCACTATCCGGAAAATCAGTGCCGGTTTGGGGTAAATTGAGATGGGGTTGAAAAGCCAGGGCTCCGGCGCTTAAAGCGCCAATTTTTAAGAGCTCCCGGCGTGAAAATTTTTTATCAAAGATATTCATAAAGAATGGTCAACCTCGTTCGTATGAGTGAACAATTTTGGCAGCCAGCCAAAAAAACAATCATAAACCAAAAACTTTTTGCGGAACTACCCAGTTTTTCGAGTTGATCCCGAATCCGGTATGATCCTTTGCCGGGCAGTTACCTTTTAGCCAAGTATATCAATCTTTACTTAATTTTTTACGCGCTGGTCGCATATAGCATTAAATCTGGCTAAGAATTATTTCAAAACGTGACGTTCCAGTAAGGTGCGCACCTGGTCAATTTCAGGGCCCCACAGCAGGTCCCCGGGTCGATAGGGAACGTGCTCACGGATGGTCGTGTAGGTCGCATGCGAACCGGTGCCCATCCGGGCGCCCGTCTCGGTGCGCAGCCGTAAATCCAACGCCCGCGCTGCGGTGTACAACTCGATCGCCAGCACTGCCCGCACATTGCCGATGATTTGGGCTGCGTGCCGGGCTGCCGTCATCGCATTGGCGTTGTGATCTTCCTGTTCACCCGAAGTAGGCAACGAATGAACCGAATCGGGGTGAGCCAGCGTCTGGTTTTCCAAAACTAACGATACCGCCGTGTAATGCGGCATCATCAACCCTGAATTCAGCCCGGCCGCCTCCGGACGGTCCACCAGCATGGGCGGTAGATTCCCATTCAATTTGCCATCGATCAGCCGGAAGATCCGCCGTTCGGAAATTCCACCCAGCTCGGCTACCGCAATGCCCAGGTAGTCCATCGCCAGGCCGACCGGTTCACCGTGAAAATTTCCGCCTGAAATCGCCTCTTCCGGCGCGAACAGGATCGGGTTGTCGGTGACGGCGTTGATCTCCTTCTCGACGGTTTTTCGCACAAAATCGATCGTATCCTTGATCGCTCCATGCACCTGCGGTGAACAGCGCAGAGAATAAGCGTCTTGCACGCGCCCGCTTAGATCCACCAGCGTGCTGCCGCTAAAATTATCACGGATTTCGGCCGCGGTCTCGATCTGCCCTTGCTGGCCCCGGGCTTCATGGATGCGGGCATCGAAGGCTGCCGAACAACCCAGCAGCGCCTCGATACTCATCGACACGGCCTTGTTGGCCATGCATAACAGATATTCCGCTTCGGTCACGGCCAATGCCGCGATAGCCGCGCAAAAAGTAGCCCCGTTGTTCAAAGCCAGGCCTTCTTTCGGCCCCAAAATAACCCGTTTTAACCCGGCCTTGTGCATCGCCTCGGATCCACGCATGACCTCGCCCTGGTATTTGGCCCAACCCGAATCCTCTACGCGGTCCTGGTCGTCGGTCGTAAAAACCAGGGCCATGTGCGAAAGCGGTCCCAGGTCGCCTGAAGAACCCAACGAGCCCTGCTCGGGCACGACTGGTACTACCCCGGCATTTAACATGTCCAGCATCGTCTGGACGACTTCCAGGCGGATGCCGGAGAAACCTTTGGTGAGGGTATTGGCCCGCACCAATAAGGCAGCCCGTACCACTTCATCTGGCAAGGCCGGTCCGGTGCCGACCGCATGGCTCAGGATCAGGTTGCGGCTCAGCCGGTTGCTCTCCAGGCGCGGAATGCGCTGGTCGGCGAAAATGCCAAACCCGGTATTGATCCCATAGACCGGCCGGTTGGTCGCGATGAGCCGCTCTAAAGTCTGGAATGACTGTTCAATCTTCTCTTTGCCCGAATCTGAAATCGCGACCGTCTCACCGTGCAACGCGACTGCGACCACATCTTCGATCGAAAGATGGTCCCCATCAATTTGGATCATTTACGCCTCTCTTAGAAAAAGAAAAAGCCCAACAACACGGATGCGGCCGTCACGGTGATATTATCGATATCTTTCGCCGGCACCGATTCCACGATTGCCCCAATCCCGGCAATCACAGTTATGGGGAGCAGGTAGCCAGACAGGCTTCCACTAAATTTTCCGGCCAGAATGAAGGCCCAAATGACCAGCACCGATAATATCCAGCCGCCCAGGAACATGGCAGTGCTTCCTCCCCAGGTCTTTTCCTTTGACCAGGGTAGCTTGTGGGTGGTCCATCGCTTGCCGATGATATCTGCCAGGCCATCCCCACCACACAGCACCATCAGTGCGATGATTCCAATCGGCGTATCATACCAGAAAGCGATGGTAAGAACGACAAACGCGATCCCATAATATAATGGGCCTTTCAAAATCTCGCCTCGGTTCCCGGTACGCGACATCGCATCGACAGAGGCCTGGTCTTTGACCCAGCCCACTCCAACGGCCACAAATTGGAGGGTGATGCCCAGGGGAATGATGGCCGCGATAAACCGAGCGGCCGTATCATTCTTAAACAACAACCAGCACAGGACAAAAATTGGGCCCGTGCCGGTGTGAATAATCTTGCGACTCAACTGCGAGCTAATCAGTCCGCGGTGGGCCAGCCAATCGTTCAGTCGCAGCCAGGCTAAAGCCAATGCCAGGGTAACAATCAGTGCAACAAGGTTATTTCCAAGCATTTAGTTTCCTTGAAACCAATATTAAATTCAATCGTGTTCTCCGCGCGCAAATTCCCGCTCTTGATCGCGCTTGGCAATCTCGTGGCGCTTGTCGTACAGTTTTTTCCCTTTGGCCAGGGCAATATCCAGCTTCGCCCGGCCATCCTTGATATAAACCCTTACCGGTACGATCGTCATCCCCTTTTGGCGGACAGCATCCCAAAGCTCGCGGATTTCCCGTTTGTGGAGCAATAACCGCCGGGGCCGTTTTGGGTCATGGTTGAAACGATTAGCCTGTTCGTATGGGGCGATGTGGGCATTCATCAGCCAGGCATCTTTACCATCCGTTTGTACAAATGCCTCGGCCAGGCTGATCTGCCCGGCACGGATAGATTTGATTTCACTGCCCTGCAAAGATAGACCGGCTTCGAAATGTTCCAGCAGAAAGAATTCAAATTTTGCCTTGCGATTGGTTGCGACGACTTTATCGACCATGCTAAGGATTTTAACATAACTGGTTCTTAAGGAGTATGGTTAAGTGCCTTTCTGGCCAGGCCGATATTGTTTACATCCATCGCCAACGCTCCCCCCGGCTGCGAAAACAAACCGGGCGCATATTCCCACAAATTCCCGCTGAACCTTTCTGGTATACTTTTCCGTATATAAACATAACCAAAAATTACGCACAACCACGGGTTGTACGTTATCAAAGAAACTAAAAGAGGTGGATGCATCATGGCACAAATCAATCTTGCCCTGGGTGGGGGTGGAGTGAGAGGTGTTGCCCATATGGGTGTATACGAAGAGCTTCTGAAGCGTGGTTTTTCGATATCAGCCATCGCCGGTACAAGCGCCGGCGGAATATTTGGCGCACTTTTTGCAGCAGGAATCGACCTGGAAGACCTCAAGGTCAAATTGAAGACCGTGGACGACAGAAAATTCTTCTCTCGCAAAGTCAATGACCCGCCCTCCCTGATGGGACTATCCGGACTGATCGATTTGCTCAAATATTTTCTGGGCGACAAATCCTTCGGCGATCTGAAGATACCCTTTGCGGTCACCAGTGTGGATTTAAACACCAACCAGGAAATCATCATTAATAACGGAAAACTCAGCGACGCCATTCTTGCTACCGTGGCTATCCCGGGCATATTCCCGCCCAGAATGATGGACGGCTTTGAGTTGGTCGATGGTGGTGTCGTCGATCCGGTCCCGGTTGCCGTGGCCCGCTGGTTGAACCCGCACCAACCAGTCGTTGCCGTCTGCCTGCATCCGGTGCCAGAAGAATGGGCCATGTTACCAGAACTGCGTGCACCGATCGAGCTGCCCATTCCCCAACCCATCCGGGAAAGGTTCGAGCGGCTACGAGTTAGCCAGGCGATGAGAATATATATCAAAGCCTCCGACATCACCATGCGCACGACGGGTGAACTGCGCATGCAGTTGGAAAAGCCAGAAATCATCCTGCGCCCGGATATTGCCCAAATTGGCGTTTTGGATCACGTTATTCCCCAGG
The DNA here is from genome assembly GCA_963704755.1 of uncultured Chloroflexia bacterium. Lineage (GTDB taxonomy): Bacteria > Chloroflexota > Anaerolineae > Anaerolineales > Anaerolineaceae > Bellilinea. The sequence continues at coordinate 195,415 of OY969938.1, read as the reverse complement.
AATTGATCGACGCCGGCAGTGCGGCAGTGACTAAAAACCTGGCCCAGATCCGCAATTCCGTTAGCTGGTACAACCGACTTTCGCGCCAACGAAGAACGGCTAACCCGCCCGGGCGACTGTTGACTGCCCAAAATGACACCTGACTCTAACAGCCTTGCGATAGGGAAAAGATCGGAAATGAAGTGTTTGCCAATCCAAAGACCTGACAGATACTTCAAATTCATGAGCACCTTCTCCAGGCCGGTATAATTCCAATATAACGGTTTATTGAGACCATCCATGTCCAACGACTTGAGAAAATATTCGCGACAGACCAATTCTCGCCTGATCATCGGCGCAATATTACTGCTTTTTCTGGTCGGCGGCGGATTGATCTTGTACTTTTACGGAACCGGCGCTTTTGCGCTGGGTTTGTTATGCCTGGCCGGTGGATTGGCGCCGGTTCTGGTCATTTTATTGATATTTTGGGGATTAGAAGCAATTGTCAAACACAATCGATCGCAATAACGCAAACACGATACTGGACCAGGGTTGGATCGTCAGAGTCTCTACGGCCAATTCGGTCCCGGCTCGCATGATGGTCATGCTGCATGGCTGGACCGGGGACGAAAATTCGATGAACGTATTCCAACGCGACGTTCCCGCGGACTACACAATTTTTTCACCTCGCGGCCGACTGAAAGCCAATACAAGCGGATATAGCTGGACGAACAGTCATAATGGCACCCGGTCCACCCGGGAGGACTTTAGCGAATCTGTCGAGGCGCTCCACCAGGCCATCGACCGCTGGGCCGTTCAATATAACCTGCCCCGCACCCCGCTGACCCTGGCCGGCTTCAGCCAGGGGGCCGCGTTTTGCCTGGCCTACGCCATGACCTACCCGCAGGAATTGGACAAGGTAATCGCTATGGCCGGCTTTACACCCGCCCTGGCGGAAGACTACCCGCTTCCGGCCGGGCTGGAAGACATCCGGTTTTTCATCGCCCACGGCACCGCCGACGATACGGTGCCGGTTGCCATGGCACATGATACGGTGCGGTTACTGGAGAGTTACGGCGCCCAGGTGCAATATTGTGAAAGCAATACCGGCCACCGCATGAGCGCGGACTGCCTGCATAAACTGGCCGCCTTTATGCGCAATTCGAAATCAGTTCAGCGCTTCTGAACCAGCGAGAAAATACCAAACAGGATACCGACCGTCAGTAACACCAGGATAACCAGGCCCATAGGCACTCCACTCGCTGTGGCCGACTCTGTCCCGGTTTGATAGGTCGGGATGGACAGCGGCGCCGGTTGAGTGAAGGTCGGCAGGCGGGTTGGCGCTGCCGTTACGATGAACTGGGCTGCCAGGGTCGGGTCGATCGTCTGGGTGACCTCCGGTGTGACTGTCGGAGGCGGTTCTACAATCGGTAGTGTGCCCGGGGTGATATTCACATTCGCTCCATAGACCCAGCCCGTGCCGCCGGGAGCGCCGGCGTATTCGATCAAGATCCATTCGCCCCCTGGTGAACGCCCCTTGGCGGGTGCTGACTGCCCTTCCAGCAGGACACCTACCTGATCATACAGTACGCTCGGCCCGGAGCGGACGTTGATCGAAGGCTCACCGATACCTGATTTGACCGTAATCACCGGTCCGCTGGGCGTACCGGTGACTGTAGGGATCGAGCCGGTAGGAATTTGAGCAAAAACATCATAATTGGTCCGGGTAAGAAACCCTACCAAGGAAAAAATCGTTATAATAAAAAACAGCCCCAGAAATACGGCTTTTTTTTGGCGCATTACCTCTCCAAAACTAACCTGAATTGATTTATCCCAGATTATAACCCAACTATGGACCAAAGAATTTATCACGGAAACATTAAACCTGTCGACATCAGCCGTAATTTGATCTCACAGTTCAACCGAGGCAATTTACGCGTCCAGCAAATTGGCAACAACGACAAGATCTCCGTCCAGATCGCCAGCAATTCGTTTGCCCAGTCTGGCGGCCAAACTGCGTTGAGCATTACCGTCCAGGCCATTGAGGATGGCGTGGTCGTCCAGGTAGGCCAGCAGGCCTGGTTAGGCGTCGCTGCCAGCCTGGGACAGACGGCTCTGGCAGCCCTGATCAACCCGCTCAATTTGCTTAATCGTATCGACGACCTGGCCCAGGATATCGAATCGATCCGTTTAACCGATGAAGTTTGGGGGGTGATCGAGCAAAGTGTACACGCGTTAGGCGCCAGCCACGAGCTCAGCGACCGGCTGCGCAGGCTGGTCTGCGACTATTGCAACACGCCTAACCCGGTTGGCGAATCTCATTGTATCGCCTGCGGAGCACCCCTGGGCGACGTCCAGCCCATGACCTGCGGGAAATGCGGTTATGTGGTCCGCGCTGGTGATAAGCTATGCCCCAATTGTGGCGCAGCACTGCCGGGATAGTCCCGTCACCAGCTTACGTAAAACACACCGGCATTTTTCGGCTGCTCCAAGAAAACACCCTCCATAAGCATATAGCCTTTGAGAATTAAAAATAGAGTTGAGCGCTTGACGCTCAACTCTATTTTTAATTCTCAAATCAATGCCCGCTCTATAGGGGATTCCGCCAGTACTTACCATCCCCATCGATGAACTCGTCCAGGCCGGGCGGACCCCAGGTACCCGCTTCGTACACCGGCAGGTTCTTGACCCGCAATTCTTCCCAGGCATGGATGATGTCTGTTGTGAAGCCCCATTGAGCCTGGACTTCGTCGGACCGGGTAAACAGGGTTGCGTCCCCCAGGAGGCAATCCATCAAGAGCCGTTCATACGCCGAGGGTGGATCCCCGCCGAAGGCGGTTAAATAGTTGAAGTCCATTTTGACCGGCGCAATTTGGTTAACCGGTCCGGGCACTTTCGCCCCAAACTCGAGCGTGATGCCCTCGTTGGGTTGCAAGCTCAACACCAGCGTATTGGGTGCATTGCCGGCCAGATTCTGCCAATCGAACAGCGACAGCGGTGCCTGTTTAAAGCGGATCACAATTTCTGTCAGGCGCTCGGGCATCCGTTTTCCGGAACGCACATAGAAGGGCACCCCGGACCAACGCCAGTTATCGATAAACAACCTGGCAGCCATCAATGTTTCGGTGACCAAATCGGCAGGAACACCTTGTTCATCCTTATAGCCCGGTACCCGCTTGCCATCTGAGCTGCCGGATACGTATTGGGCCCGGTAGGTATTGAACACCGCGTCTTTGCCGCGCAGCGGTCGTAACGCCCGCAGCACCTTCACCTTTTCGTCACGGACGGCATCCGCGTTGAAGCCTACCGGTGCTTCCATCGCGGTCAGCGAGACCAGTTGCAACAGATGGTTCGAAAACATATCCCGAATGACGCCGGCTTTATCGTAATAACCGGCGCGGGTGCCCAGACCGACCGTTTCGGCCACGTTGATTTGAACGTTGTCTACATAACGCCGGTCCCACAGCGGCTCGAAAATCGCATTGGCAAAGCGGAAAACAAGGATATTTTGGACGGTCTCTTTACCCAGGTAATGATCGATGCGGTAAATTTGCTTTTCGGAAAAAACTCGATGAACTGCTTCTTCCAACCTGTTGGCCGATTCGATATCCTGCCCATACGGTTTTTCGATCACGATCCGCGTCCAGCCGTCTTCCCGTTTGTTTATTCCGGCAGCGCCAATTTTTTCGACGATGATCGAATACTCTTCCGGGGGCGTAGCCAGGTAAAACAACACATTCTTGACCTTCAGTTTATCGATCAATGCGCCTAATTTCCGGTAACCTTCCAGGTCTTCGAACGTCGATTGATTGTAAAAAGATCTCTCCAGTAATCGATCCGCAAATTCAGGTTGGACCGGCTGGGTACGGGCATACTCTTCGATCCCGCCACACAAAATATTCCGCAGGTAATCGTCGGTCCAATCGCGGCGGGCGAAACCGATAATATGCAAATCATAAGGTAACCGGCCCGATAATAAAAGCTCGTAGAGGGCCGGGATCAATTTCCTGCGGGTCAGGTCTCCCGTTACGCCAAATATAACCAGTGCGGTGGAAGGCTTTTCTGATTCTGGCTGTGTCTCACTCATATTCAATTTCTCCAATGGCGAAAAATTCATTAGAACTTACCTCAAACCTGCGAAAACCCCAATTCTGAAAAGAGTTATTTACTAATCAGAATGAATGCTTATTCCTCTTTAAACCTGTGCCTGGTATCGTTGTTAAAAAAGCGATCGGCCAGGCCAATCCTTCCCAGGCCATTTTAACCAGACTTACGGGTAATTCAAAGCTTGCTTGTTATAATGGTACTACTTTCCCCGGGATGAAAACCGTGCGAAAAATTAATTCACACAAAGGGATGTGGTGTGTTCACCCCATTGAGGGATTTCCCCATTCGATAAATCGGCTTTTTCTTAATTTTACTAAAGGCCAAAGTAACTTTTCGGGTTTATGCAATAAGTTCCCGAACATAAAGGGCCGTGGGTAAATTTCCATTAATTCGCGCAATTATAAAGCAATCATATCAAACTTTTTCAGGAAATCAATTTATTATGAAACTTTATCCAGGTTCAATAACCGATATACCCGGCATTCGGGTTGGGCACGCGCAGAATGAAGCCGCCCTTACCGGTTGTACCGTCATTCTTTGCGATGAGCCGGCCACCGGCGGGGTTGACCAGCGTGGAGGCGCCCCAGGTACACGTGAAACCGACTTACTCCGGCCGATGCACCTGGTCAACACCGTTAATGCAGTTTTACTTTCCGGTGGGTCGGCCTTTGGGCTCGATGCGGCCAGTGGGGTGGTCAAGTACCTCGAAGAACACAACCAGGGCATCAATGTAGGTGTCGCGCGTGTTCCCATCGTTCCAGCCGCGATTCTCTTCGACCTGGGTATTGGTGACCCGAAAGTCAGGCCAGACCTCGCCATGGGCTACCAGGCCTGCCAGAATGCCAGCAACCAACCTGTCGCGCAAGGCAATATCGGCGCCGGCGCCGGTGCAACGGTGGGTAAATTATTCGGGATGAAACTGGCCATGAAATCCGGTATCGGCACGTCCAGCATCCGCATCGCTAACGGGGTGGTCATTGGCGCAATCATCGCTGTCAATGCTTTTGGCGATATTCTGGATATCGAAACAGGATCCATTTTGGCCGGGACGCGCAGTTCCCGCCTGCTGGCCGGCCTGACCCATAATACTGCCCCGCTGGCCGATACGATGGCTCAAATGAAATCCGCGGTCGGCAGTACGATCCTGCATTTCGCCACCCAACAGAATACCGTCATTGGCGTCGTTGCCACCAACGCCCGCTTGAACAAAGAACAGGCCAATAAAGTCGCCCAAATGGCCCACAATGGCCTGGCGCAAGCGATTCGCCCGGCCCACACCATGCTGGATGGCGATACCCTCTTCTGTATGAGCACCAATCGCCGGTCAGCCGACACCAGCATCGTCGGCGCTTTCGCTGCGCAGGTGGTCGCCCAGGCGATCAATAACGCTGCCCGCGCTGCTCATCCAGCCGGCAATTTACCGGCAGCCGAATCCCTCTTTTCTCCTGAAGCCGGTTAACCAGGGCGGCAATTGCATCTATCCGTTGGTCGCATACAACTCCTCCAAACCTGCCTGAATTGGAAATCGCTGGTAAATGGACCGCTGCAACCGCCCGGTGCTTTTAAGCCGATTGCGCAATTAATTGGCGAACCATAGGATATAATAATATAGTCCTCATGTTTCTTTAATGATCACTCGATCTTCTCCCTTCCATGAAAGGATAAAATAAATGGTCACCATTGTGGCAGATACCACTTCCAGTATCCCTGTGCCGGAAGCGAAAGCTATGGGGATCCCATATATTCCTCAGATTATCGTTTTTGGCGATCAGACCTATCGAGACGATACGGAAATGGATTCGAAAACCTTCATCAAACGCCTGCGTGAATCATCCAGCCTGCCTAAAACTGCAGCGCCCCCACCAGTCCTTTATCACCCGGTTTTCGAAGAATACGGCAAAGACCATAACACAATCATCGTCATCACACCATCTGCTGAGCTTTCGGGAACTTTTCGCAGCGCCGAAATTGCTGCTCAGGACTTCCCGGATATGGATATTCGTATCATCGATTCGCGCACGATTGGCTCTGGCCTGGCCTCGATCATCTATCAGGCTAACCGCTGGGTAAAACAAGGCATGGAGCCTGACGCATTGGAAGCGCATATCAAAGAGATGTGCAGCCGCCAAAAGGTTTATTTCATCGTCGATACCCTCGAATATCTCTTCAAAGGTGGCCGGATCGGCGGTGCCAAAATGCTGATGGGCAGCCTGCTGCAAGTCAAACCGATCCTGACCCTGGTGGATGGCCATACTGAAGCCGTCGAGAATCAACGCACCAAGAAAAAAGCCGTGCAACGGTTGAAAGAAATCGTCCATGGCGATTGCCCTCAGTGTGAAGAATCCTTCCTGGCCTTAATGCACGGCGGTATCCCCGTTGAAGCCCAGGCGCTGGCGGATGAATTAAAGCAGGAAATGAATATCGAAGAAGTTGGCATTTTCGATTTACCCCCCGCCATACTCGTCCATGCCGGACCAGGCGTCATTGCTGCCAGCTTCTTCACCGCAAAACCGGACGAAGCGAAAAACAATTAGTTTTCTTCCGCTGGACTGTAATATAAAAACAGGGTGGTTGTTTTATGCAATAAACAACCACCCTGTTTATTTTTATAACGCAGCGTTTAATACCTGGGCTAACTCGTCTTCCGTCAAAGCCACCGGGTTGGTCTTCATACTACCTGCCTTCGTCGACTTCGCGATGATCGCGGGGAAATCCTGGCTGCCGATTCCGTAAGCCCGCAGCCCCGGTATCTGTAACTCACGGCAAAGCTCATACAACCAATTTACTCCGTCCGTGACCCTGGCGCTGGCCGAGCCGGTTAACAGTATCGCGATTTCTCGCATTCGTCCCAGCACCGGGTCGTCGGGTTGCCGCCCGGCAACTGCCTCGAAATTTGCCTGGAAAACGTGCGGGAGCAGCGCCGCGCAGACCGCCCCGTGAGGTGCAGAAAACATCCCGCCGATTGGGCCGGCAAAGCCGTGTACTGCTCCCAGCCCTGCGTTAGCCAAAGCGATACCTCCCAGCAGGCTGGCGTAGGACATATCTTCACGCGCGGCCATGTCGCTGCCATTCCGAAAAGCCTGCAACAGCGACCTGGCTGCCAGCCGGATCCCTTCCCGACAATAAAGATCCGCCATTGGGTTAGATCGGATCGAAAGATAGGGTTCGATCAATTGGGTCAATGCATCCATACCGGTCCGTGCCGTTACATCGGCCGGCAGGTTCAGGGTCAGGGCTGGATCGACTAATGCGACCGCCGGGTACATTTTTGGGCTGCGCAGACTAACTTTGACGCGCTGGTCCGGCACTGCGATCACCGCGTTCTTGGTGACCTCGCTGCCCGTTCCGGCCGTGGTCGGGATGGCCACAAAACCGGCCGGTTCCCGGGTCAGCGGCTGGCCTTTGCCCACAACCTCCAGGTAATCCAGGATTTCGCCGGGGTTCATGGCCAGGGCGGCGATGGCCTTGCCGCTATCCAGTACGCTCCCGCCGCCGCAGGCGATCACAAAGTCGCACTGGTTGGTTTTATAGGCTTGCAACCCGGCAGCAATCAAGTCCAGGTCCGGTTCGCCGCCAACCTGCATCTGAATACTGGAGCAACCCTTTTCTGCCAAGGAACGGCTGATTTCTTCATGGTAATAACCGTGCGTTCCGGTGACCAGGAGAGCCCGTTTCCCCAGTCCCTGCCCTATTTCGCCGATCGAATTAATCTTCCCTTGCCCAAAAAGGATCTCACGAGCTGTTTGAAAACTGAAATTAACACTCATCATCAACCAGCTCAGTCCACAGGCAGATATTTGTACACCGTGGCTTGGCGCGGTTCGGCCATCCAATCGCCTACTTTGTCCCGCCAGGCTTGATAATGGGCCGTTTCACGGTGCTTGAGTTGGTCCTCAGGCGTCTTGTAGATCTCTTGCAGCAAAAACTGGCTTGGGTCATCGCCCTTTTGGAAAAACTCGAAGCGGGTCACACCGGGTTCCTTAACGCTATTTCGGGCATTTTCCAACGTCGCCGCGATAAACGGTTGGATAAACTCTTCCTTGACATGGACATTGACCATCACGACATGCATATTCGCCTCCAAAATTTCCCGAGATAAAACCATTGCTTATTCATATTTAGGAACTGCTCAGGCAGGTTCAGAAGGGGTGTATTATTTTTTGCAGGCTTCGCCTGCAAAAAATAATACACCCCTGTTCTTTTGCTATGGCAGAGTAGTAATTATATTTATTATATTTAGTGAATGGAGATTAGAGAATAGAAATTAGTGATCAGAGATCATGAGATCAGGAAATCAGGCAGCAAGGTAATCCGGCACAGAGAATTTTCTTCATGATTCACATCGAGACAAATTAGATGATGGATGCTTTACGCCCGTAAGTCACCCCTGCCCCCCGTTTTTGCGGGAAAGGACTGGGGAAGAGGGCCAGCGCCGATAATTCCTGATGCACTCATCACCTGATTGCCTTGTTGCCTTCTCGCCTAATAACTATTTTCAATATTCTCATTGCCTTCCCCCGTTTCCCTATCTTATAATCAACTCCACCATTCATGGATAACATTCCCCTCCTCTACAGCGACAATTCCTTCCTGGCCGTCAATAAGCCGGCCGGGCTGCTGACCATTCCGGGCGGCTACAGCCAGGAAGAGCCCGATCTCAAGGCATTGCTGGAAACCGAATATGGCCGGCTTTGGACCGTTCACCGCCTGGATCGCGACACCAGCGGTGTGGTCCTCTTCGCCCGCAGCGCTGCGGCGCATAAATTGCTCAACCGCCAATTCGAAAATCACCAGGTTGCCAAGACCTACCATCTGATCGCCTGTGGCATATTACCCGCCCCTGATTTCCTGGCTGATGAGCCCCTCCGTGTGGACGGCGATCGCCGCCACCGCACCGTTATCGATCCGGCGCACGGAAAACCGGCCAGTACCACTTTTCGCTTGCTCCAAACCTTCAGGCCAGAAGTTCATTGGGTAGCTGCTTTTCCCCACAGTGGCTATACGCATCAGATCCGAGCTCATCTCAGTTATCATGGCTGCTGGCTTTTGAATGACTTGCTTTATGCGCCCTGGCCGGGCCATCACGCCGAGCTGCTCAACCGCCGCCCATTTTTATCGCCCCAGATGAAGGATTTAGCCGGCCACCTGCCGATGAGACGAACCGCCTTGCACGCTTTTTCAGTCGAACTGCTCCACCCGATCAATTCGACGCCGGTGCGCATTCAAGCACCCTATTTTCAGGATTTTCAATCAACCATCGACAGCCTGGAAGAATCCATTCCGGGTTAGGTAATCCGGTCGTTCAGTTTTGTAGATTATGGCGCGGTGAAAAACGAACACAAGTCCTGCCCGGCTGTTCCATCCTGCAAAAAACAGCCAGGAAGAATAGAATAAAACGTCCCGGCGGAAAATACCGCCGGGACGTTTTGGCAATTTAATAAGCTAAACTTAGTGGATTACGCTTCCAGTCTTTTCCGGAAGAGGCATGGGGTCTTCCTGTAAATCGGGTACAGGCCGTTTGCTCTGCAAGAAAGCCCAAATGAAACCGCCGGTCAACACGACGATGATAATCCAACCTAATGCGCTGTGATAATCGAATTTGACGATCAATGGCGCGGCCAGCAAACTCACCAGGTTGACCACCTTGATCATCGGGTTTAGCGCCGGGCCGGCCGTATCCTTCAAAGGATCACCAACCGTATCCCCGACCACGCTGGCCTTGTGACGCTCCGAACCCTTACCGGTATTGGCAACCAGTGAGCGCGGCTCGTCTTCGACCAATTTCTTGGCATTATCCCAGGCGCCGCCGGCGTTGGCCATATATACGGCCAGTAGCTGCCCGGAAAGGATTACACCGGCCAGGAAGCCACCCAGGGCCTCAACCTGCAGTAACAATCCGACAATCAATGGCAAAGAAATCGCGATAACTGCCAGGGGGATCAATTCCTTCTGGGCCGAGCGGGTCGATATCGAGACCACTTTTGCATAGTCAGGTTTAACTGTGCCTTCCATGATGCCCGGGATGCGGAACTGCTCGCGCACTTCTTCCACAATCAAGCCGGCTGCACGCGATACCGCCCGGATGGATAATGAGCTGAACAGCCAGGGTAGCGCGCCGCCCAGCAAGAAACCGATGAAGACGGTCGTGTCCGAAATACGGATGGCAGTAAGTGATCCTGCCTGGACTTTATTGACATCGGTGATATAGGAGGCAAACAAACTAACCGCAGCGATAACCGCCGAAGCAATGGCGACACCTTTGGTAATAGCTTTAGTTGTGTTGCCGACCGCATCCAGGTCAGCCATGATCTGGCGGGCCTTGAGGGTACCTTCATCGGTCATGTCGTGCCAGGCCATTTCGGCAATACCGTTGGCATTATCCGAAATTGGTCCATACGAATCCATGGCCACGTTGTTACCGGTATGGCTGAGCATACCAATACCGATCATTGCCACCGCATAGAGGACAAAGTCAGAGCCATCGCCCTGGTAAAGCAGCTTGGCCAGCATAAACGAAATGGCGATAACAAACAGCGCCCAGACGCTCAATTCCATGCCGACCGAAAGGCCGGAGAGGATCGTCGTTGCCGCACCGGTCCGGGTCGATTTGACAATTTCTTTGACCGGTTCCTTCTTGGTAGAGGTGAAATAGGAGGTCAAAGGGTTGAACACCACCGCCAGGCCAACGCCGATAGTCGTCAGCATACCCATCCGCCAATCATGCACGTAGAAAATGGCCAACAAGAAGGCGAAGATAATGGTGTTGATACTCGAAACCTCATAAGAGCGGAACATCGATTCTTCCGCATCGTGAGAACGAAGGAACTTGATCGGGAATTTCTCCCAGATCGGAACCGTGAAGGTCCCCAGGATCGAGCTGAGCACGCCGATCGCGCGGATAATCAAAGGATAGACAATGTATTGGATCGATCCGGTCGATTCATACAACACCAGTCCCAGGATCAGGGCCGAAACGATAGTCACTTCGTAACTTTCGAAAATATCGGCGGCCATACCGGCGCAATCGCCAACGTTATCGCCTACCAAATCTGCGATGACAGCCGCGTTACGCGGATCGTCTTCAGGAATATCTTTTTCGACCTTACCGACCAGGTCAGCGCCAACGTCAGCCGCTTTGGTATAGATACCACCGCCTACCCGCATGAACAGCGCCAGGAGCGTACCGCCAAAGCCAAACCCTAATAACGCGTCTGGCGCAGCTCGCCCGAAAATAATGAAGATAATCGTCCCGCCCATCAAGCCCAGGCCATCGGTCAGCATACCGGTGATTGTGCCGGCGTAATAGGCAATCGACAAGGCTTCGTTAAATGAACGGCGAGCAGCCGATGATGATCTAACACTGGCCTGAATGGCCATGCGCATACCCAGTTGCCCCACTGTTAATGAAAAAGTAGCACCCATGATGAATGCCACCGTTCGACCAACAGCCACCACCCACATAACGTTATTCGCGCCCAGATAGCCAAATTCCTGCTGGGCTTCTGCGCTCGGCTCGACGACAATCACGCTCAAGAACAACGCGACAGCCAGGATGCCAATCGCCGGGAGGATCGTTCGTAATTGGCGGGACAGGTAACCATTCGCGCCAATTCGGATTGCTTCCCATACCTCTTGCATTTTTTCTGTGCCCTTGTCCTTTTTAAGGACGGTGCCGCGTAAGAACCAGGCGTACAACAGGCTGATCAACGCGACCGCTAAAACACAGAGCACGGAGATTTGCTCGAAAGGAGTTGTTAATCCGTGCTTAGACAAACCCAATAGATCCATTTTTCCTCCAGGGTTAAGGGATTAAAATATATGGGGATCGCTCCCCTATAATACTGGCGCGATTGGGAGATCAATAAATAAAACTTTGACCAATTGTATATTTTAAACATTACAATAAAAAAGTCAATCGATTTTTGCTGAAAGTGCTAAAAATCACAATTAAAGCCACTAAAAATCCTTACTTTGTACCTGTATAGACACGCAATTTTGGTTACATTTGGTATACCGGAAACCCATCCGACCTGTTCGATATAATTTACAATCGGACCCTGGACACTAAAAAAGGAGATGACCCAATTGAAAAAAAGTTTCGTTAACCGTCTGTTGGGATTTCCCCCAGATGCCCGCCTCTTGATCCTTAATGCGGATGATTTTGGGATGTGCAATTCAGTCAACGAGGCGATCATGCGCACGTTGGCTGAAGGCCTGGTCCGCTCGACATCTTTGATGGTCCCCTGTCCCTGGGCCCTGCATGCCATGCACTTTCTGGCCGATCACCTCGAAATCCCCTTTGGAATCCACCTGACCGTCATCAGCGACCCGACTGAATATCGTTGGGGCCCTCTGACTGCTCCCAGAGAAGTTCCCACCCTCGTCGATGCAGGGCGATTTTTTTACAGCTTCGATGGCTTCCACCAATGCCTGTCGCAGGTAAAAATAAATGAACTGGAAGTAGAATTCCGAGTGCAGATTGGGGCAGTATTATCGGCCGGGTTCAAGCCCACACACCTGGATTGGCACGCGATTCGTTTCGGTAACCGGTCTGATATTTTTGAGCTCATGATCCGTCTGGCAAAGGAATATGGGTTGGCGCTTCGTGTGAGGGGCCAAACCTGGATCGAAAATCTGCAAAGTCAGGGCTTGCCGACCATCGAATACGATTTCCTCGACAGCTACAGCCTGGATCCGGGTACAAAACCCGATCATTACCGGCGGTTATTACACGAACTGCCTGCCGGCTTGAGTGAGTGGGCGATTCACCCGGGAATAGACAGCCTGGAACTCCTGGCTGTTGAGCCCGGTGGAAATCATGTACGCCAGTCGGATTACGAATATTGGACCTCGCAGCCGGCAAAAGACGCTATTAAGGAAGAAGGGATCATTCTCCTCGATTACCGGGCTTTACAACCATTTTGGAGAGGATAATCCTTCGTAAACCAGGCAGAACAGCTCTAATTTTCACACCCCTTTTGCTTTCCTATCACAAAATTGTCATTCTGCGCTGTAGATACATTAGTGTTTCATTAGAAACCCTTCAAGTTATTGAAATCGTTATACGTTTGTTGTATAGTGTTTTACGATTGAACGGATGTAGTCTTTTAAAGGAATAACCAATTACTATGGGCGGGTGGCAATCCAGTTTCGTGGGTTGGAAGTAATCACCCGCTTTTAATTGCAATTTAGCCAGTGCGATCAACTGGTTGGGCAAGTTATGGGTATTGATTTTTATCCTCAAAAAGAGTATTCTGATTAGGCAATATTTCTGGCTAAAGACTTTATTATAAAGTAATAAACCGTTATTTTGCCTTTTATTTTCGATAAAGGAATGTGATACATCGTATGGATAATCCGTTAATTAATGTGGTAGATGAGGAAGACGAAGAATATCCTGCTATTGCCAGACTAATAGAACTCGGGCGTCAAAAATCTTACGTCACGATAGATGATATTTTACATTTTTTCCCGGATGCAGAACAAGACGTCGAACAGCTCGAAGAGGCATTTGCAGCCTTGATGAGCGCCGGTATACCTTACCTTGAAGATGAATCCTTGATCCCTGAGCCTAGTGAAGACGAGCTCAATATGGACGAGGAAATCGATGAGAACGAAGAAGGTACCGGAGACCTGGTTCTGGATGACCTTCAAAATATCGATACTGACGACACGATCGGCCTGTACCTCAAAGAGGTCAGCCGTGTACCACTTCTGACCGCCGAGGAAGAAGTTGAATTGGCCCAGAGGATTGAGCGTGGCCGCCTGGCCCGTGAAGAATTAGCCCGCGGAAACGTCGGCAACCGCCGCCGCCACGAGCTGCGCCGCCTGATCGAAGATGGTTGGTCCGCCAGGGAACATCTGATCACGGCCAATTCGCGCCTGGTGATTTCGGTAGCCAAAAAGTATATGGGCCGGGGGGTCCCCTTTCTTGATTTGATCCAGGAAGGGAACATCGGCCTGATCCGCGCGACCAAAAAGTTCGATTACCGGCGTGGGCATAAATTCAGCACCTATGCGACCTGGTGGATTCGACAGGCGGTAACCCGGGCCATCGCCGACCAGGGCCGTACCATCCGTGTGCCCGTCCACATGGGTGACCAGATCAATAAACTGCTGCGCATCCAGCACCAGTTGACTCAGCGGCTCGGCCGCGAACCAACTGTAGACGAGCTGGCCGTCGCCCTGGATGTTCCACCCAAAAAGGTTGAGAACATGATCCAGGTTGCCCGCCGCCCGCTCTCGTTGGAAACGCCTACCGATGACGAAGAGGATTCTGTTCTGGGTGACTTCATCGAAGATGACGAAGCGCCTCCGCCCGACGATACAGCCACTTACAACCTGCTTCGCGAGCACCTGGAAGAGGTCCTCAACTCCCTTCCTCCGCGTGAAGTCCGTATTTTGCAATTACGCTATGGTTTGCTGGATGGCCAGGCGTATACGCTGGAAGAAGTCGGCCGCAAAATGGGCGTCACCCGCGAAAGAGTTCGCCAGATCGAAGCCCAGGCGCTCAGCCGACTGCGTCACCCCACCATTCGCCGCAAACTGCGCGATTACCTGGGTGAATAATTTTTTATTCAGCCTTTTTAGAAGATAACCGAATTTCTTTATATAAGGCTGGGTAGTTTTATATTCTCACAATAAAAAACACACAGCCTGCGAAGCAGGCTGTGTGTTTTTTATTGTGAGATACCCTGTTTTCTTTACTCCATTCACGCAAACCTGGTTTGAATGTAAAATACTTGCATATTCATCCAACTTAATGCATACTAAAGTTGGGAGGTAAGAAATGAGCAAAATCTCGCTCCGCGCTTACAACCGGGAAATTGAGGCAATGATCGACCGTGGCCAGGCCAATCGGGCGATCATTCATTGTCGCCATATTCTCAAATATTTCCCCAAACACATTGATACCTACCGGTTGTTGGGCAAGGCATTCCTTGAAACCCAACGCTATGCCGAAGCGTCCGATGTCCTCCAAAGAGTACTTTCGGCCGTACCGGACGATTTTATCTCCCAAATTGGATTGAGCATCATTCGTGAAGATGAAGGCAACCTGGATGCCGCCATCTGGCACATGGAACGGGCTTTCGAAGCCCAGCCCTCGAATGTCGCCGTCCAGGATGAATTGCGGCGATTATATGGCCGTCGCGACGGGGTCGAACCAGCCAAGATCCGCCTTACCCGCGGGGCGTTGGTCCGAATGTACGCTCGTGGCGAGCTATTTCAACAGGCCATTGCTGAAATTCGGGTAGCCCTCAACGAAAATCCCCAACGCCTGGATCTGGAAGTCATCCTGGCCCGGATGTATTACCTTTCCGGGCAGACTATCGCCTCGACAGAGGTATGCAGCCGTTTGGTCGGCGAACTCCCCTATTGCTTCGAGGCCAATCGCATCCTGGCGGATATATTGCCGGGCACATCCCGTGCCGATGACGCCGAGAACTACCGCAAACGTGTTTATGCAATGGATCCTTATCTGGAACACGTGCCTGAAAACGGAACGAACAGCCTGGAAGTGCCCGAAAATGCCGTCGTTCTGGACAAGTTGGAGTACGAAGAGGGTGAAGAAACCGGCAAAGCCCCGGAATGGGCCCAAAACCTGGGTGTAGATTGGAAACAGGAAGGCGAGACCCTGCCTGATTGGTTCTCGTCGATCAAGCCGCAGGCCGAATCAGGTGAGACAACACCCACTGCAACCGGTAATACTTCTCCCGTGCAGGCCGTTGAGTTCCACCCCGAAAGAGACCAAACCTTTACCCGATATTGGCGAAGATGTAGTACCGGATTGGATGAAAGAAGCCGGCTGGAATGCCAACGATCATGTCTCCCTGGAGGCAGAGGCTGGCTACAACCTGAATGAAACGACCGAGCCGGCTGAGAACCCGGAAGAAATTCAACCTGCCGAGCTCCCGGAATGGCTGTCTGGCATGGCGCCTGAAGAGGATGCACCCGAGCAAACCTCCGGCGAAAATGACGTCGCATGGCTCGATAAAATTTTACCCGGCCAAACTCAAAAGTTAGACCTGGAAAATGAGCAGCCTTCCGAATTCTCTCCCACGGAAATCCCTTCAACAGAAGACTTTTCCGAACCTTCCAAAGTAATTGAGCCGGAAGAGCCTGTGAATGCAGATGTTCCAACCATACACCCGGTGGAAACGGCCGCTTTATCCTTTTCGGATGAAGATATCCCCGTGGATGGCAGCGAGCTGCCGGATTGGCTGGCCGGGATCGTCGACGAAGAACCTGCCCAAAAGCTGGCGGATGAATCCGGCGAGATAAAGGAAAAACAACCCGGTTTGGCCGCAGAGAATCCACAGCCGGTACAGGCAGAAGAAACACCTCCGGCCGAATCCGAGGACCTTTCCTCGGGCGCTAACATGGACGAGGCCATGGCCTGGTTGGAATCTCTGGCCGCGGCCCAGGGAGCTGACGAAGCTACATTATTAACTCCACCCGAAGAGCGAACTGAAGAACTTCCCGAGTGGCTTAAAGGGTTGGAACAAGCCGAAACAAAAGACGAAAACGAAAATCCAAATCCTGAACCCGCAGCAGATACGAACGAGGCTCAGCCTGAATTCAACGACATTTTATCCGCGGCCCTGGACCAAAATGAGCCGGAAGAAGAGGTTGAACGGCAAAACCCGGATTCCGAATCGGCATTCGTCGCGCAAGAGGACGAAATTGAACCGCCATTCGATCTCATCGATACGGAATCTTTGACAGGTGAGGAAACCGGCAGCAGTTCAGTCGCCAATGAGGTTGAAAGCTCTCCTCAGGAAGAACCGGTCGAAGACGAAACAATCGACCTGCCGGATTGGATCAAAGCCGCCGCTGAAGAGGAAGAGCCGCCGGTCGAATTGATCAGCGAACCATTTGAAGATCAGTTGCCCGATTGGCTCAAAGAATTGCAGGCAGAAAACGTTCAGGAAAATCTTCCTGAAGGGCAAGCCTTCTCAGAAACCGAAGCTGAAACCCCCGAACCGGAAGTAACAGGCGCATCCACAACCGCCGAATCAGAGCTCACCCCCGTCGAAATCGAACCGGAAGAGCAAGAACCCGAGCCAGTTGCAGATGAAATCGAGCCAGCGGAACCTGAGCCCGGCCTGATCGAAGACGACACAACCCTCGAACCTGAAATCGAAGACATCCCTGACGAGCCAGAGGCCATCCTCAACGATCAAATCGTTGAACAAGAACTGGAAGAGGAAGACGAATTTATTCCGCCCGTGGCACCCGAAGACGAATCGGTCCCGGACTGGCTAAAGGATCTGGCCATCCAGGAAGAGAGCAGCGATAACGGCATCTCCCCTGAATTAGGCCCAGAATCGGTTTCCGATTGGTTGGAAAAACTGGGAGAAGAAAAACCAGAGGAACCGCTGGAAAATACCCCCTCTGAATGGCGCCCCGAATTCGAAACGCCTACATCCCACCAACCGGTAGTCGAACCTATCCTTGAGGAAGCCACGGCGGTTGAACCGGTTACGACCAGCGATCCGGAGCTGCTCCAGAATGCCCAATCCGCATTGGAAGCCTACAATATCGAGCGGGCCCTGGAGAATTACAACCTGCTGATCCAGCATGGGGCCAATCTCGAAGAAACCATCCACGACTTACGGGATGCCCTTTACCGCTACCCAATCGATATTGCCATCTGGCAGGCGCTTGGAGACGCCTATATGCGCAGTAACCGTCTTCAGGAAGCCCTTGACGCCTATACGAAAGCCGAAGAATTGTTACGCTAAAATGTGACTGCTCAACGATCGGGGAAGAACCCCTTACCTATCCCTGAGCGGTTGCCTAAAACTTATTCTTATTGGAGGACATTGTGGAACGTACTTTTGTTCTGGCTAAGCCAGATGCAGTTCAACGCGGATTAATTGGAGAGATCATCGCCCGGCTGGAACGGCGCGGATTGAAAATGGTCGCGGCTAAATTCATGCAGGTTCCCCGCACACTGGCAGAAGAGCACTATAAAGTTCATCAGGGAAAACCTTTTTACGATGGATTGATCAATTACATCACCTCTGCTCCGGTCATGGCCATGGTCTGGGAAGGCCCCCAGGCAATTGCCGCCGTTCGCCAGACGATGGGCGCTACCCGCCCCACCGAAGCCGCTCCCGGTACGATCCGCCACGATTTCGGCCTGGTGGTTGGGAAAAACCTCACCCATGCCTCGGACAGCCCGGAAAACGCTGCTTTGGAGATCAATCTCTGGTTCCCGGAAAGTGAAGTTTACCCCTGGGATCGCAGTTTGGACCAGTGGATTCAACAAGACAATTAGCCAGGAAAAACCTTCAAAAACTTGACGGTTTTCTAAGACCATGATATTATTTGGCTCGTTCGTGGGGGCGTGGTGTAGTGGCTAACATGCGGCCCTGTCAAGGCCGAGATCGCGGGTTCGAACCCCGTCGCTCCCGCCACTAGCTAAAAAAAGAGACTGCGTAAAGCGGTCTCTTTTTTTTATTTGAGAGCGCGGGTCCCAATTGAGGGGATTGTAATTCGAACCCCGTCGCTCCCGCCACTAGCTAAAAAAAAGAGACTGCGTAAGCGGTCTCTTTTTATTATTTGAGATCGCGGGTCCCCATTGAGGGGATTGTAATTCGAACCCCGTCGCTCCCGCCACTAGCTAAAAAAAAGAGACTGCGTAAGCGGTCTCTTTTTATTATTTGAGATCGCGGGTCCCCATTGAGGGGATTGTAATTCGAACCCCGTCGCTCCCGCCACTAGCTAAAAAAAGAGACTGCGTAAGCGGTCTCTTTTTATTATTTGAGATCGCGGGTCCCCATTGAGGGGATTGTAATTCGAACCCCGTCGCTCCCGCCACTAGCTAAAAAAAAGAGACTGCGTAAGCGGTCTCTTTTTATTATTTGAGATCGCGGGTCCCCATTGAGGGGATTGTAATTCGAACCCCGTCGCTCCCGCCACTAGCTAAAAAAAGAGACTGCGTAAGCGGTCTCTTTTTATTATTTGAGATCGCGGGTCCCCATTGAGGGGATTGTAATTCGAACCCCGTCGCTCCTGCCACTAGCTAAAAAAAGAGACTGCGTAAAGCGGTCTCTTTTTTTATTTGAGATCGCGGGTCCCCATTGAGGGGATTGTAATTCGAACCCCGTCGCTCCCGCCACTAGCTAAAAAAAAGAGACTGCGTAAAGCGGTCTCTTTTTTTATTTGAGATCGCGGGTCCCCATTGAGGGGATTGTAATTCGAACCCCGTCGCTCCCGCCACTAGCTAAAAAAAAGAGACTGCGTAAAGCGGTCTCTTTTTTTTGAGAGCGCGGGTCCTCGGGTATTCGTTTTTTATCGCTAATTAACCCTTTTTTACTCTGAATTTATGGGAATCCATATCCGAGTATTTATACTCAAAAATGACGATTTATGATTCTCTTCGAACGATCGACAAGCCTCAAGCATAGCTTTTCTGAACAGGCTTTCGCTTTCAGGAGAATCGCTACCAAATTCAAGGCAAAGAAGGGGCCATGGAAGTTCCACTTATTTTACTGATCGACGACGAAGCGAACATCCTTTACGGTTTAAAGTTGATTATTACCCGGGCCGGCTATCGGGTGATCACGGCCAGTAACGGCGCAGAAGGCTATCAGGCCGCGGTTGAAAACACGCCGGACCTGATTATCAGCGACGTGATGATGCCGCCGCCGAATGGCTTTGATTTGCGCCGAAAATTGACCCAGAACACCAAGACCGCAGCGATTCCCTTTATTTTTTTGACGGCCCGATCAGCCCAGGGGGACAAAAATTTCGGCCTTGAGCTCGGCAGCGACGACTACATCACCAAACCTTTCGACCGCCAGGAATTGATTTCCCGTGTCCAGGCCGTACTGCGCCGGACTTACCACCCCTCTTGACGTAAAATGTTTCAATCCATTAACGACTATTTCTTTCTGTTATTAATTTCGGTTATCCTGTCCATCACCCTGGGCATTTATCTCGGACGGTCCAGGAGGCGCATTCCTGGTTCAAAAGCCATGATCACCCAGTTCATCGCCATTGGGATCTGGTGTCTTGGATATGGTTTTGAGTTGGTCAGCCAGACCCTGGCCGCCAAGGTGTTCTGGGCTAAATTCGAATACATCGGTATCGCGATCGTGCCGGTGGCCTGGTTCCTGTTTATCTTGGAATACTCGGGCAACAAGGATGCACTAAAAAGACCTTTACGCCGCCTGCTTTGGCTGGAACCGGCCATTGTCATGCTGCTGGCCTGGACCAACGAGCTTCATGGCCTGGTTTGGGAAAAGGTTTGGTTGGGCCAATCCTCGGGTGCATTGCTTTTGTTCATCGACCACGGTCCCTGGTTTTGGGTCCATATTACCTATGCCTATGCACTGCTTTTCGCCAGTTCGGTATTGACTTTCTCACTGATCAAGCGTTACAACTTCAAAGGCCCTGAAAGTTTTGCCTTGTTTGCCTCAGCACTGGTCCCCTGGCTGGGAAACGGGGCTTATATTCTCGGTATCTCACCCATCCGCGGCCTGGACCTGACTCCATTTGCCTTTGCAGTTTCCGGTGTGGTCATGGCCTGGGGAGTAATTCATCTGCGCATCTTGGAAATCAGCCCCATGGCGCACGAAATCGCCATCTCGAATATGACCGAGCTCATGTTTGTCACCGATGAAAATGGTTCTGTGATCGACGCCAATCCATCCGCTCAGGAAGCGTTCAACTTACCCGCTTCTTTCAAAAAGAAAATCTATCTATCAGACATACTCGGTAGAGAATACGGGCAAGGAAGCCATCCGGTCACCCATGATGGAGAAATTTCGCCACCGGCTATTGTTTTTCACAATGACCGCGAATATGAAATGCTGCGATCTCCTCTGGTAAATCCGCGCAAAGAACAAATCGGCCAACTCGTTTTACTCCACGATGTGACTCACCATCGCCAAATCGAACGCCGGCTGCAGCTCCAATTCGATGTTTCGCGCACATTGGTAGGTGTAACGGAATTAAACGAGGCCGCCCAATCCATATTAAAAATTATATGCACAAATATTGGTTTCGCCTGGGGTGGCTTATGGGAAGTAGAGTCTGTTTCAGAACAGTTGTTTTTACAACAGCAGTGGTTCGCTTCCCCTGCGAATAGTTTCCCCGAGTCCGCGCCCTCTATCGATGGCATCAAGCCTTGCGAAGGCATTTTGGGTACGGTATGGCAAAACCAGGATACTCAGTGGCTGTCTCTCGATGATTATGACGCGGATTGTGTGATTTGCGATTTTGCCCTTACGCATGGCTGGAAAGTCGGTCTGGTCGTTCCCATCATTTTTGTCGGCAA
This sequence comes from uncultured Chloroflexia bacterium, assembly GCA_963704755.1. Taxonomy (GTDB): domain Bacteria; phylum Chloroflexota; class Anaerolineae; order Anaerolineales; family Anaerolineaceae; genus Bellilinea. The sequence continues at coordinate 174,039 of OY969938.1, read as the reverse complement.
TACCCTGGGGGTCATGGCCTTCTTTAGCAGCGATCATCCCCAACAGTCGGATTTGGATGGGCTATTTAATTCTGTGGGCAGCCAGATCGGTCAATTCCTGGAGAGACAGAAAACCGAAAAGGCTTTACACGAAAGCGAAAAGAAATATAAAACCTTCACCGATCAATTGCCTGTAGGCGTCTACCGTTCCAAAGAAGACGGTACTTTTTTACACCTCAATCAGGCGCTCGCAAACATTCTGGGCTATGCCAGTCCGGAATACATCATCCAAAATGTCAATGCTTTCGATCTTTACGAAAATCCGCAAGATCGCTTCAATTTGACGAACCGCTGGAAAAAAGAAGGCCTTACGTCTTCGGCGGTGATCCCATTTCACAACCGGGCAGGCCAACGCTTGTGGCTGCGCAATACCGGCCGGGTCACACTCAAGGCAGATGGAGAAATCGATTATGTCGATGGGGTCATCGAGGATGTAACCGAACAGAAAAATGCCGAAGACAACCTGCGAGAAAGCGAACAGCGCTATAAAGAGTTGTTCCACGCTTCGCTGGCTCAGGCACGCGAACTCGGCCTGATAATCGAAGTCCGTTCCTCATTGGCCCGCGAATTGGAACTGGAAGCCGTATTCAACACGATTGTGAATGCCGTCGCGAATGTATACGGGTATAAATCGGTCTGTCTGTATTTCCTCAAGGGGGACCGGCTCGAATTGCAGAGCGAGGTTGGGGTCTCTCACAAGCCCGAAGTCCATCCCACCGACACCGGTGTGGTCGGCAAAGTGTTCCGCAGCGGGCAGCCGTTCATTGCACCCATGTCGCCTGAGTATGCCGCCACGCTCAGCGCTATTCCGGGTGTTGTTTCTGAAATCGCTGTCCCGCTCCTCGACCGAGGCCAAATCATTGGTGTTCTGGATGTCGAATCAGACGAGAACAAACCTCTCGCTGAAGATGACCTGCGTATATTTAACCGAAGTAAGCCAACATGTTTCTATGGCTATCGAAAGAGGGATAATCTTTTCAGAAGCCAAAGATAACGAACAAAAACTGCGTAACGTGATTGAACATTCACTTGATGGCATCATCTTAAACGATGAACAAGGTGTGATCATCGAGTGGAACCAGGGCGAAGAACGGATTACCGATATCCCCCGCGAAAAAGTAATCGGCTTGAAGGCCTGGGATATCGAAAAAGTACTCCCTTCCGCTACCACCCATAATGCCGAAGACTTCCACCTGACCAAAGAATTCTATGAATCTGCCCTGGAAGGAAAATATTCCACCGAAAGCAATTACCTTGAATTAAACGTTCAGCGCCCCAACGGAGAGCTGCGCAACCTCCAGGTAGTTATATCGCCGATTCAAACGGCCAGGGGTATCATGGCGAGCACGATTACACGCGATGTCACCGAAAGCCGCCAAACTGAAGAAAATTTACGCCGCAGGGATGAAATCCTGGATGCGATTGCCTTCGCCTCATCCCAATTTCTCAATACGCCTTTTTGGGAAGATTGCATCCAGGGGGTCCTCGGGGATTTAGCCAGGGCGACCCATTGCAGCCAGGTCTATCTTTATCAAAATCAAATCGATCACAACGGGTTGGTCGGTAAACGTCGTTTTTCTTGGAAAAATGCGGCCGGCACTGAATCCGACCAGACCGATCCACCAGAACTGCTGCGCTACCTGGAATCCGATTTAAATCACCTGGTCGTCGAGTTATCCGAAGGCCGCTGTATTTATGGGTCAACGGCTACTTTATCCGCCAATGAGGGCAAGGTTTTTGCCAGGCGGGGTGCACTTTCAATAGCCCTGATTCCCATATTCATCGATATGAACTGGTGGGGCTGGATTGGCTTCGAGGACTGCCTAACTGCGCGGAACTGGACGGTCAGCGAAATAGAAAGCCTGAAAATCGCAGCCGACATTCTGGGCACCGATATCCAGCGATCCGAAGCTGAACGGTCCCTGCGCCAGAGTGAAGGTCGCAATAAGGCCATGCTCAATGCCATCCCCGACCGGATTTATCGTTTCACCCGCGATGGTCGCGTGACGGCCGACAACAGCGTCAACCCCGACAGTTACCTGGTTGGATTCAACATCCGCTCGATCCTATCACCAAAATCCGCCGATGAAGCCCTACAGAAAATCGCACTGGCTTTTGCTACCAAAGAAGTCCAGTTGTTTTTGTTTGAAAACCCGGCAAAAGATGGCCTTCATTCTTTCGAAGCCCGCCTGGTGGTCTGCGGCGAAGATGAGGTCCTGGCGATTATTCGGGATATCAGCGAACGTGCCAGGCTGGAACAGATGAAGTCGGATTTCATCAACCGGGCTGCCCACGACCTGCGAACCCCGTTGACCACCATCATGATGATGACCGATTTGATTCACGAGGGTGGCGAGCAAACCGAGATCGACCATTTCTGGCAAATCCTCAATTCTGAATTGATGCGCGAAAGAACCTTGATCGAAAAACTGCTCTCGGTAGGCCGCCTGGAAAGTGGGCGCTACCAACTCAACAAGCAGGTCATAGATATCCATACTGCCCTCAATAATTCTCTCGACACTGTAAGGTCTTTAGCCACCGCCCGCTCGATCCTTGTTTCAGAAAACATTCCAGACGACTTACCCGCCTTGATGGCCGATTCATCTTCACTTGAGCAGGTCTTTGTTAACCTGTTGAACAACGCGATTAAGTTCACGCCAGAAAATGGCGCCGTCACGTTGAGTGCCAAATTCGCCGAACAGGGCATCCAGATCGAGGTGAGCGATACCGGCATCGGCATCCCCCCGGAAGATTTGCCGAACCTGTTCCAACGCTTTTATCGCGCCAGCAACGCGATCGAGGAGGAGATCCAGGGCACCGGAGTGGGATTGTTCATCGTCAAATCCATCATCGAGCAGCACGAAGGGCACATCAACGTCTCGTCCGCCTTGGGAAAAGGGACCACGATGCAAGTTTGGCTACCGGCGGCGCCCCAACCGGTCTCGCTCGGATAGTTTCCGCCGATGTTGTCATTGCCGCGCGCCGGCAGAAATGGCCAGCGCGCAGCAATGACAACCCCTTTCCTGCGGAAGCCACAGTTCCGCTTTTAAAGAGAGTGTTGAAAAACGCCCTCATAAAAAAAAATTGGGGGATATATATGGCGGGGCGGCTTCGCCGCCCCGCCATATATATCCCCCAATTTGGATGATGAAAAATGACTTTTTCAACACCCCTTTTCAAATGTTCTTGACTTAATCCTCATAATTATGTAAAATGTTATGTGGGAGCGCTCCCATTGAGATATTCGCGCATTCCCTTCAATCGAGAATTGTTTTCATCGATCTATTTTTTTAATATGTTTTGAGAGCGCTCTCAAGGGTATCTGATCAGTACAAGAAAATGGAAGGGGTTTCTATAAAGTAATAGCGGTTCATTTCTTCGAGATTGGAGGGAGAAGGCTAAGAAATGGCAATCCGGTCTGTGCGGCAAAGGCTAAAAACAGGCTGGGGTGGGGTAAACTCGCTGGCGGGTAAGGGTTTGACGGCGAGAGGATCGCGAGAATTATGGCCGCCCAAAACCCTGTTATCGTTCCCAAAATTTATCGGGTAAAATATCGGAGTCTTGGCGGGGAAGCCAGCCATCAAGAGAGCTACCGGGAAAGAGCGCTGGTCTTTGGTGCTCATATACACCGCATTGCAAGCCGTATCTTTGATCCAACCTCCGCGGCGATTACGGTTAGCAGTCTAGCGTAGTTGTTTTTCAAATACTATAAATTACGAGGCATTATGCGTTACGGCCATTTTGACGATGAACACCGCGAGTACATTATCGAACGTCCCGATACACCTCTGCCCTGGATCAATTACCTGGGCAGTGAAGATTATTTCGGTTTGATTTCCAATACTGCTGGGGGGTATTCATTCTATAAAGACGCCCGCTTACGCCGGCTTACCCGCTATCGTTATAACAACGTTCCCCTTGATTCGAACGGCCGTTATGTTTATATCCGTGATAACGATACCGGTGAATTTTGGTCACCGACCTGGCAGCCCATCCGTAAACCACTGGATGCATATGTTTGCCGGCATGGCATGGGCTATACGACCATCGAATCGACTTTCCGGGATATTCGTGCCTCGATCCGCTATTTTGTGCCCCTGGGCAACACCCTGGAAGTATGGGAATTGCACCTGGCCAACCAGCGCGATAAAGCCGCCAATCTCTCCCTATTTTCCTTCATAGAATTTGCGCTCTGGGATGCGCTCGACGACAGCACCAATTACCAACGCAACCTCAGTATCGGCGAAGTCGAGGTAGAGGATGGTGTTATTTACCATAAGACTGAATACCGCGAACGCCGCAATCATTTCGCGTATTTTGCCTGTTCAGAACCCCTATCCGGGTTTGATACCCAGCGTGATTGTTTCGTTGGGCCTTACGCAAGCCTGGAAGCCCCACAGGTCGTCCAGGTTGGCCTGTCCCATAATTCGATCGCCCACGGTTGGCAGCCAATCGGCTCGCATAATGTTCAATTCAGCCTGGCCCCCGGTGAAGAGCGCACGGTTATCTTCCTGCTAGGCTACCAGGAAAACGAACCTGACGACAAGTTTGATCCCCCTGGCAGCCAACGTATCAATAAAAAGAATGTCCTGCCCATCATCCATCAATTTCTGCAGCCCGAAAAAGTCACCGAGGCCTTTCAGGCGCTAAATTCTTATTGGGACGAACTCCTGTCTGTCCTGCAGGTCCAAACCCCCGACGAACATACCAACCGAATGGTCAATATCTGGAACGCCTACCAGTGTATGATCACCTTCAATATGTCGCGTTCGGCTTCCTATTACGAATTGGGGATTGGCCGTGGAATGGGCTTCCGTGATTCGAACCAGGACCTTTTGGGGTTCGTGCACATGGTCCCGGAACGAGCCAGACAGCGCATCCTCGACCTGGCCGCCACCCAATTGCTGGACGGGGGAGCATATCACCAATACCAGCCGCTCACCCGCCAGGGCAATAACGATGTTGGCTCGAATTTCAACGACGATCCGCTTTGGCTGCTGCTGAGTACTTCGGCTTATATCAAAGAAACCGGGGACTTTTCGATCCTGCAAGTGACCATTCCCTACGACAATATTCCCGGCACCGAACAGCCGCTCTACGATCACCTGAAAAGCAGTATTCGCCATATCCATGAAAGGTTTGGCCCCCACGGCTTGCCTTTGATTGGCCGGGCGGACTGGAATGACTGCCTGAACCTCAACTGCTTTTCCGAAAACCCGGGCCAGTCTTTCCAGACGACCCTCGGGAAAGATGGAAAAGTCGCCGAATCGGTACTGATTGCCGGCTTGTTTGTGATGGCCAGCAATGAATTGGCCGAAATCGCTGCTGCGATTGCCAAGCCGGCCGATGAGGAAATCTACCGCGCCCTGGCCAAAAAGATGGCCGAAAAGGTATACGAATGGGGCTGGGATGGCAACTGGTTCTTACGGGCTTATGACGATTTTGGCAACCCGGTCGGTTCTCATACTTGCGCAGAAGGCCAGATCTTCATCGAGCCCCAGGGTATTTGCGTGATGGCCGGTATCGGCCTGGAGAATGGCCATGCAAGGCAGGCCTTGGATTCGGTCAAGGAACGCCTGGCTACCCCCCATGGGATTGTCCTGCAGCAGCCGGCTTACAGCCATTATCACCTGAACCTGGGTGAAATTTCTACCTACCCGCCAGGGTACAAGGAAAACGCAGGAATTTTTTGCCATGCCAACCCCTGGGTCATGATCGCCGAAACCCGCGCCGGGAACGGCAATAATGCCTTCGATTACTACAGCCGCATTAATCCCTCCGCACGCGAGAAGATCAGTGAAATTCACCGCTGTGAACCCTACGTATACGCCCAGATGATCGCCGGAAAAGATGCCCCCACCCACGGGGAAGCCAAGAACTCCTGGCTGACCGGCACCGCGGCCTGGAATTACGTCGCCATAACCCAATGGATCCTGGGCATCCACCCCACTTTGAACGGCCTGCAGGTTGCGCCGGTGATGCCCCAGGCCTGGGACGGGTTTACCGCCGTTCGTGAGTATCGTGGCGTACGCTATAACATTCAGGTTCAAAGAGAAGGCCCTGGAAACGATATTAGCCTGTACGTCGATGGGTCTCGCATTGAAGGGAGCGTTATTCCCCTTCCGGCAGCGGACAAGAAAGAAATCCAGGTAATCGTAAAAGTGGCCTAGCCCTCAAAACCCGGTTGGCAGTCCGCGGCCACCAATTGGTCTGGCCGGGCTAGACGTTCGCTAGCCTGATCCTGGAGAAGATTTAATGAACTTTGGTTATTTCGATGAACAAAGCCGGGAATACGTCATCACCAACCCGAATACCCCGGTCAAGTGGATCAATTACATCGGCACACTGGCCTTTGGCGGTTTTGTCGATCATACCGGCGGAGCCCTGATCTGCCGGCAAGACCCGGCCTTGAATTGAATCACCCGCTATATCGCCATCCAACCGGATAGCGACTTCAAAGGCGAGGGCCTTTACCTGCGTATCCATACTTCCGACGGGTACCGCGTTTTTTCACCTTTTTACACCCCCTGCCTGACGCCTTATGATTTCTTCGAATGCCGGGTGGGCCTGGGATACAGCCGCATCACCAGCCGCATGAACGGTATCGAATGCTCGGTCACTATTTTTGTGCCCCAGGATGCCGAATGTGAAGTCCGCGATATCCGCATCAAGAACCTGAGCGCCGGGCCGCTGGAAATTGATGTAGTCCCGGTGGTCGAATATACCCATTTTGACGCCCTGAAACAGCTCACCAACGCCGATTGGGTGCCCCAGACCATGCAGAGCCGCCTGGCGGAAGACCAGGCCGGCCTGAAAACGCTGGTACAGTACGCTTTCATGCACCGCGACACGGCCGTCAATTATTTCACCTCCAACTTCCCGGCTGCCTCCTTCGAGACCGACCGCCACATTTTTCTGGGTGCCAACCCCTTGGGAAATTGGGCCCAGCCCGCCAGCCTGGCTAAACCTGAGCTTTCGAATACCCAGGCCAACCGCGGCGACAACATCGCCGCCTTGATGCACCACCTGGGTAAACTCAAACCAGGGGAATTCCGCCGCGTCATTACCCTCTTAGGCCAATCCGCTTCCTTCGAACAGGCCAAAGAGACCCTACAGAAATACCGCGATCCCGGCCAGGTGGAAGCAGCTATTGCCGATCAGGCTGTCTTCTGGGACCGCTACCTGAACACCTACCAGGCTCACACCCCCTCGGCCGATTTCGACCGCATGCTGAACGTCTTTACCCCGCGCCAGTGTTACACCACCTTGAACTGGTCCAGGTACCTCTCGCTCTACCAACTCGGTTACGGTTCACGCGGAATTGGCTTCCGGGACAGTGCCCAGGACGTGATGGCGGTGCTCTCTTCGGCACCGGCCGCGGCCAGGGAATTGCTGGTCAAGCTGCTCTCCGTCCAGCGCTGCAACGGCTCGGCTTACCACCAGCTCAACCCACTGACCATGGTCGCCGAAACCGGCGACGCGGTCGAACAGCCCGACCATCCCCAGTATTACAGCGACGACCACCTGTGGGCCATTCTGGCGGTTTGTGCCTACCTAAAAGAGACCGGCGATTTCGATTTTCTTAAGTGGAGCATCCCTTATTACGAAAAGAATAAAGACGACACGGCGTTGGAAAGCGCCAGTGTTTTCGATCATCTCTGCCGGGGAGTACGCTTCACCGGGTCTGACCTGGGTGCACACGGCTTGCCTCTTTTGGGTTATGCCGACTGGAACGACTCGGTTAATTTAGCCGCCGGGGCCGAATCCTTGCTGACCGCCAACCTGTATGGCCGTGCCCTGCAGGAACTGATCGAATTATGTGAATTTACCGGCGACCGGGAAAACGAATCCCAATTTCAGGCGGCTTACAACCGAATGAACGAACGAGTTGCAGCCTCCGCCTGGGACGGTAACTGGTACCGCGCCTATTATGATGAGAATGGTGTCCCGCTGGGCTCCAGCCAGAATGAGTTTGGCCAGATTTACGCCTACGCCCAGGCCTGGCCGGTCCTTTCCGGATTTGCCGCCCCAGATCGCGCGGCAGCAGCCCTGGAAGCCGTTTTCGAGAAATTGAACACGCGCAATGGCATCAAAGTCAGTGCGCCCAGCTTCAACGGCTACGACCCGCAAAAAGGCGGCCTGACCACCTATCCGCCTGGCGCCAAAGAAAACGGGGGGATATTCCTGCACGTCAATCCCTGGGTGATCATCGCCGAGACTCTGCTCGGTCACGGCGACCGTGCCTTCACTTATTACGCCCAGATCAACCCGGCCGGCAAAAATGACTGCATCGAAGAATACGAATGCGAGCCTTACGTTTATCCGCAAAACATCCTGGCCAATGAACACCCCCAGTTCGGCCTGGCCCGTAATAGCTGGTTATCCGGTACTGCATCCTGGATGTACCAGGCCGGCACGCAGTGGATTCTGGGTATTCGCCCGGCCTATCCAGGCCTGCGGATTGATCCTTGTATCCCGGCCGCCTGGGACGGCTTCGAGGTCCGGCGTAAGATCCGCGGCGCAGACTATGTCATTTCGGTCAAAAATCCGCAGCATGTCAACCACAACGTCGCCAGTTTGAGTGTGGATGGCAGCCCGCTGGCCGGCAACCTGGTGCCTTATTTTGCCGACGGTCAGGTGCACCCTGTCGAGGTAATTTTAGGCTGATTGGCCGGCGTTCAGAAAGCACTGATCGCGATACCGCGAACCTGTAACGCTTCCCGCACTGCCTGAACGATCGCCAGGGCATGCAGCGAGTCGCCGTGGATGCACAGCGTATCCACGCTGCGCCGGGTGACCTGCCCATTTTGATGGAATTCGATTCCGTCCACCACCAACCGGACGGCCTGTTCGGCTGCCTCAAGCGGGTCTTCGATCATTGCGCCCGGCAGCTTGCGCGAGCGCAGCGAGCCATCCTGCTCGTACCCTCGCTCCGGGAAGCCTTCTTCCGCGGTCCGCAGTCCTGCCTCCTGCCCGGCGGCGATCAGCTCCGACCCGGCCAACCCAACCAGGGTAATTGTGGGGCTGAAACGTTTAACCGCCCGGGCAATCGCCGCCGCCAATGCCCTATCCATGGCGGCCTGGTTGTATAAAGCCCCGTGGGCCTTGACGTGATGGATGCCTTCGGAAAATCCGCGGGTAAACCCTGCCAGGGCCCCGATCTGGTACAACACCATCTCCTCGACCTCTTCCGCGGGCATAGTCATGGGCCGCCGGCCAAATCCCTGTAAATCCGGATAACCCGGGTGTGCGCCGATTAACACTCCCTGCGCGTGCGCCATTTTTACGGTGGCGGCCATCACCATCCAATCCCCGGCGTGCAACCCGCAGGCAATATTGGCAGAAGTGATCCAGGGCATTAATTCATCGTCTCTCCCTAATGAATAGCGCCCAAAACTTTCACCCATATCGCAATTGATATCCACGCTTCTGATCTCTGCACTCATTTTATGGCTCCTGCCCATTGAATAAAATCTGGCTCTCCGCATGATTGGATATTCTCACGTAATCCCGTGATCATTTGGATGGTACGTTCCTGGGCCTTTTCTAGCGTTTCCCAATAGAAGCTCACTCGCCCGCTGCCCGGCTGGCATTGGGCCAGCAAAGGCAAATCGGCCCGCACGACGTAGCCGATTTTGGTGTATCCGCCGCTGGTGGGACAATCGGCCATCATGACCATCGGCATCCCGCTAGCCGGCACCTGGACCGCCCCTCGGACCATGCCTTCCGAGTAGATATCCGCTCCGCTGGCTGCGGGGATAGGCTCACCCTCCAGGCGATAACCCATCCGGTCCGAATCCGCGCGAACCAGGTAACTCCCGGCCGCTAATCTTTCGATAACCTGGGCGTCGAACCGGTCTATCTGTGGACCCGGCGTAAGCCCCAGTTGCACGTTTTGGCTATACGCAGATCGGCGGATTTTCGGAAGGGAGCCGCCGATGCAGCGTTCCGGTGCATCTCCAGGCCGGGCCAGTTCCAGCCTGTCTCCGCTTTGCACATCGCGGCCATTCAGCCCGCCCAACCCGGCTCGTAAATAAGTCGAACGTGAACCCAGATCCATTGGCGTGGCGATTCCCCCCGCAAATGCGATGTACGACCAGGTGCCACCCTGGGTGACCGCTTCGTAGCGAATTGCCTGTCCGGCGGCTGCCCACACGGCCGTCCACAAGGGTTGCGAGTTCCCGCCAAACCACAACTCCCCTGAAGGGGCACACACCGCCAGCAGCGTCCCGGTGCTGACCCGCAAGTGCAGATCTCCTGGACCGCATTCCAGCGCCGCTGCGTTTTCGGGGTTACCCACCAGCAGGTTGGCTGCCCGGAAAGCGAATTCATCCATCGGCCCGGAAGCCGGTACTCCAAACCGTTGAAAGCCGTAACGGCCCAGGTCCTGGATGGTCGTAAAAAAGCCCGCAGAGAGGACTTCAACGCTCAAAGCCGGCCTCCGCTGCCGTGACCGGCACAAAATGGACTTCATCACCCGGCTGCAACAAGAACGGATCCTCACGCTCGCGGTCGAATAATTTCAACGCAGTACGTCCGATAATCCGCCAGCCGCCCGGCGAGGTAATCGAATAGACCCCGGTCTGGTCGCCGGCGATACCGACCGCACCGGCCGGTACCAGGGTGCGCGGCGTCGCCAGCCGGGTGGTCGCGATGCGTTTGTCCAGCCCGCCCAGGTAAGGGAAACCGGGGGTAAAGCCCATCATGAACACAAAATAACGCCCGCCGCTGTGGATGCGCACTACCTCGTCCGGGTCCAGGTGATTCAGGCCGGCCACGCCGGCCAGGTCCGGGCCATAATCTCCGCCATAAATGGTGGGGATCTCAACCACCCTTTGAGCATTCTCCGTTCCAGAGAGAGGTTCTTGTAAAACCGCCAGGATCCGCTCGACCATAGCCGGGTAGCGCATGGCCATTGGATCGTATTGAACGAAGAGCGTGCAGTACCCCGGCACCAGCTCGCTGATCCCCTCTAAGGGTTGTGCTGCCAGCCGCCTGGCCAGGTTATGGATTTTTTGATTGGCAGCCCGGTCGATTTGCTGGGGCAATTCGATCAACAGCCCAAATTCACCGGCCGGTTTAATCGTCCATTCGCCTTGTTGCTGCCATTCCGGTTTTGCATTCACGCCCGAATTCTACTATAATTTTAGTGTAGCAACTCGAGCCTTTGTAAGCACTTCCCGAATTCGAGGTCTTTACCTGCATGTTTAGGTTCAAAAGTTTCCCGGATCTATTTCCCCGAAAAGGAACGAACCAGTGGACAAAAACTCATTCATCGAAATCGTTACGTATTTCCGCGATCAATTCGACGAATTTTTACCCAACCTCCCGATCGCAGACCTTTCTACTCCTGGTATTTACGGGACCTGGTCGGTCAAGGATGTTCTCAGCCACATCGCCTGGTACGAAAAGGAAATGGTGGTAGTTCTGACCACCCACGACTTGACCGGCTCAGACTGGTGGGATCTTCCGCTGGACGAGCGCAATGCCCGCATTTACGAGGCCAACCGTGACCGCCCTGCCCGGGAGGTCCTGGCAGAGTTCAAACAGGTTTACCCGCAGTTACTGACAGCCCTCGATGCTTTAGGTCCGGACGACCTCAACCAGGCTTCCAGCTTCGCCAATATGCCGGGTGACTGGCTGCCCTGGCAGCTAATCGCCAGCAACACCTTCGACCATTATCCCCACCATATCAATGCTATCCAGGACTGGGCCAAAACCAAAACAGCCAAATCCTAAATTTTTTGAATTTTCTTTATTAGTATTCCGCTACATCTAAAAAAATAATTAATATGTTTGCAGGGGCGAAGGCCCTGCAAACATATTAAATTCGTGATTCTTTTTTATGGCCGTGTTTGCCCGTTGCCGACCACCACCCATTTGTACGAAGTCAGCTCACGTAAGGCCATGGGCCCACGGGCGTGCAGCTTCTGAGTTGATACGGCCACCTCGGCGCCCAGCCCCAATTGCCCGCCGTCGTTGAAGCGTGTGCTGGCGTTAACAAAGACCGCGGACGAATTGACGGTAGCGACAAATGTGTCAATCGCGGACTTCTTTTCGCTCAAGATCCCGTCCGAATGGCCGGTGCTGTGCACGCTAATATGATCGATAGCTTCCTGCAGGCCCGCCACGACCTTGACCCCTAATACCAACGACAGCCATTCGATATCGAAATCGCCCGGGCCGGCCAATTCTACCTTGCCCTGGTACGCTTCCGGCAGGTAGTGTAAATCTTCCTGAGGTACCTTGACCTTCACCCCGGCCGCAGCCATCCGGTCTACCAATGGCGGAAAGAATTGCCGGGCAGCCTGCTGGTCGAGCAAGACCGTATCGAGCGCATTACACACCGAAGGGCGCTGGACTTTGGCGTTGTGAATAATATCCAGCGATTTATCCAGGCCGGCGGTTTCATCCACATACAGGTGACAGATACCGATCCCGCCCACAATGACCGGGATCAGGCTGTTTTCGCGGCAGTATTTGTGCAGGCCTGCCCCGCCCCGCGGAATGATCATATCGATATACTCGTACAACCTCAGCATTTGAGCCACCAGTTGCCGGTCGGGTGAATTGATGAATTGAATCGCTTCTCCCGGCAGGCCGGATGCGCTCAAGGCTTCCTGGATGACTTCCACCAGAGCCTCATTGCTGCGGATCGTTTCACTGCCGCCGCGCAGGATGGCCGCGTTCCCCGATTTCAACGCCAGCCCGGTTATGTCGATGGTCACGTTTGGCCGGGCCTCATAGATCACACCCAGTACACCGATCGGCACGCGTTGTTTGTACACCTCTAGCCCGTTCGCCAAAACCCGCTCCTCGAAATCTTCGCCGACCGGGTCCGGCAGGCTGACGACATGGCGTAAATCCGCGGCGATCCCTGCCAGGCGCTCGGGGTTAATCAGCAGGCGGTCCAGCATGGCCTCAGAAAGCCCGTTGGCCCGGGCTGCCTCAACATCCGCCTGATTGGCTGCCAAAATTGTCTCCTGCCGGGCTTCCAGCCCCGCCGCAATTCGTTCCAATGCAGCATCCTTCTGCACGCTGGAGGCCAAAGCCAGCTTCCGTGAAGCCGCTCTGGCTTTTTTGCCCATTACTTCCATATCGATCATTCCACCACCTCATTCTATCGTCGCATTAGCCAAAGACACTGTTTTCTGCTCAGGCAAATTCAGAAGGAGAAGGGTGTTTTACTATTTATTGCATGTTTCACTTGCAATAAATAGTAAAACACCCTATTCATTCTGGGATGACTGAGTAATTACAGACATTGTTTGAATTACTCCCCGTCAGGAGGTTGTCATCATAACCAGATTATTGCGATGGATGGCCTCATCCCCATAAGTGTACCCGAGCCGGTTTTCGATCTCGCTCGACTGGCAGCCCAGGCATTTAACCAGATCGCGCGAGGAATAATTGCTGATCCCCAGGGCGAGTTCACGCTGTGCCAGCGAATGAATGTGGACGGTATCACCGCGCTCGAAGTCGCCTTCCACCGCGGAGATTCCTGCAGGCAGCAGGCTGCTGCCGCCCATCAAGGCTTTTTCAGCACCCCGGTCCACCACCACCGCGCCACGGCGGGCATTTCCGGCCAGGATGTAGCGCTTGCGCGCTTCCAACTGGTTCAGCACCGGCATAAACCAGGTACCAATACAGCAGTCGTCGTTGGCTATACGCAGAATATTCTCCGGGTGCGAACCGCCAGCGATGACCACGGTTGTCCCACCCCGGCGAGCCAGGTCGGCCGCCTGGAGCTTGGTCAGCATCCCGCCGGTCCCCAAACCGTTCGCCGATCCGCCGGCCGCGGCCCAGACTTCTTCGGGGATATCCTCGCCCTCGATGCGGGTCATCATTTCGGCGTCCGGTGTCGTGCGCGGGTCACCAGTATACAGGCCTTCCTGGTCGGTCAACAAGATGAGCAGGTCTGCCTCGATCAAGTTGGCCACCTGGGCGGACAGGCTGTCGTTATCCCCGAAGCGGATTTCTTCGGTTGCCACGGTGTCATTTTCGTTGATAATTCCGATTACCCGCTGGCCGATCAAGGCCTCCAGGGTGTTACGAGCGTTCAAATAACGCCTGCGATCGGTCAGGTCGGAGCGGGTCAATAAAACCTGGGCGACTTTGGTGTCGTAGATACCAAAGATCTGTTCGTACAGCGCCATCAGACGTGGTTGGCCAACCGCCGCCAACATTTGTTTCGAAGGGATGAACTTCGGCAGGTCGACTTGACCCAACACCTCGCGCCCGGCCGCGATGGCCCCGGACGAAACCACTACGACGTCCCGCCCTTCGCCAGACAACTGGCAGATCGAACGAACCAGGTCGACGACCTGGGACGGAGAAACTTTCTTCGTCCCGGCCGTCAGGGTCGAGCTGCCTATTTTTATAACAATCCGGTGATATTGCATAACCGCTTCTGCTAAGAACCTTCCTATTGAATAAGGTCCAGCAGGGCATGGGCTGAATTCACCGGGCCTTCTCGTTCCATACCCGGTACGCCCAACTGCGTGCGCATTTCACCCACAAAAATTCCGTTGACAAAGAACTGGTCGAAGAATTTTTGGGAAATTTTATCGTGCAGCTCCTGGTACTGGGGCGGCCCAAAAATATTGGCGAAATAAGTATGCACCAAACCTTTGGTATTGGTCGTGCCTTTACTCATCACCGCGCCGGAGCGGAAAATGTCGATGGCATCCTCTGCCGTATCGAAACGGGAGATCACCGGAGAATTTTCGTCGACCACATCGTAATTGTTGGCATACATGACCAGGTCCACCGGATAGCCACGGGTCACATCCTCAAACTTGGTGATTGGGATCACGACCCGGGCATTGACCTGGTCCGGGTTCATGATGATGGTACGATCGATTTGGCCCAAGGCATAGCCGGATTGCAAATCATCCAGGCGGACGAATGCACCGGTCTCCGTGCCGTAGCCGATCACCCGGCCCTGTTCATCGATAGAAAGCGAGCCCATATCGTCCGCAATGACGATCAACTCCTCCACGGCGTCCCCGGCTATCTGGCGCATGGCCTCCAGGGTCTCCGATTTGCCCGCGCCGCTGTCGCCTAACACCAGGACGTTGGATTCCTTGCCGCTGCGCATGCGGATGTGGAAATAGGCGCCATGGAAGGGCATGCGGCCCTTTTTCATCATGATGATGTTGTGCAGGGTCAAGATCATTTTCTTCAGGTAGCCGAAATAGCCAAACTCATCCTTGAACGGCACCACACCGACCATGATATCGTGCTCTTGATCATCGTAAAAGACGGTCTGGTTCTGGCCCTCACCGATACCGGGAATCTCGTCCAGGCCAAACAGGTAGATCGCATCCGGCTGGCGGGTGATTTGATCGCTCTCGGCCATCTCGAATAAATTACACAGCGAAAAACCCAGCTCGAAATACTTGATCGAGAAATAAACCATAATCACCAGGTCGCCTACCCGGGCGGGATAGCACAACCATTCCTCGGGGTTCAGTTTCACACCCTTGATCGGGTTGAAATCGATCCGCTCGAACATCCCCTTGCGCTTGTTGTTCGGGGAGTTGAAAATCATAGGCGGGTAAATCAGGATCTGGCGCAAGACCGAAACATCCCGTAAAAAGGAATAATCGCCGTTAGGATAAGGGATGGGGGTCGGCAGGGCAATCGCGCCGATCTCAGCGCCAGCGCTGACCTGGCGATAAACGCGCGGGTGGTTGCCGCTGATGTTTTCCTGGATGTCCCGGTAGGTGCTGCGGACGACATGCATCAATTTCTCGACCGTCTCACCAAACGTCCGGTAGGGCCGTTTATCCATCTGGTCCAAAGTCGTATCGTTGATCACAACCCGGTGCAGCCTGCGCCAGTAATTATAGAGTTGCTCGACAAAATCATACAACAGGGTTCGGTCTTGCAAGAATTTTCCCGCATCCTCGTAAACTTTCACCACCAGGTCGCTGGGAAGTTTAACCAGGAAATGGAAAGTGGAAATCAACTGGTCGATCTCTTTTCCGCCAAATTTCCGTTCGGGGAAAATATTTAAATAACGCGACTGACGCTTGTCGAGTTCACGAATATAACCAATTAAGACATTGCGGAATAAATCACTCGAAAGCAGTTCTTCGGATGTTTCGCAAATTTTTCCGCGTAAGCGGATAACGACTTTTTCACTGTATAACTGGTAGGTTGTCTTGTCCATACTCACACCTGTCACCTGTAGCATTCTTTGAATTAATTCTAGTCTCCCTTTTCGCCGGCAACCATTTCTTCCAACATTTGAGTCGTCAAAGATTTGGGTCGCTCGATTGGTTTTTCCAGTGCCCTGGCCCAAATCGCGTGAGAAGTCAAGCCAAGGATACGACTGATACCAAAGAGAACAGTATAAAACTCGGTTTCATTGACACCGTAATGGTACTGCAAACAACCGTTAATTGCATCCACGTTCGGGCGTGGGTTCTTGATTTTCTTGTTCTCGCCTAAAACCCTGGGTGCAATCTCGTACACCTGTTTGACCAATTTGAATAACTCGTCATCTGGCAGGTATTTCTCGGCGAAGTCCATCTGGGCCAGGAAGCGCGGATCGGTGACCCGCAAAACGGCATGCCCGTACCCGGGGATAACCATTCCCCTGGCAAGTTGATCGCGGATGAATTGCTCCAATTCCTCGTTTGTCGGTAAGTGGCCGAAATGGCTATGTACGCCGATCAGCCAGCGGATACACTCCTGGTTGGCCAACCCGTGCAGCGGGCCGGCCAGGCCGTTCATGGCCGCCGCCGTGGAAAGGTAGATATCGGACAGGGCCGAACAAACCAGGTGGGATGTGTGCGCGCTAACATTAGCGCCTTCGTGGTCGGAGTGTAAGACGAAGTACAACCGGACGAGTTCTTTGTATTCTTCGTTATCGCCCATACCGATCATTTGAGCAAAGTTCGCGCTCCAATCCATGTTTGGGTCCGGTTTGCGGACGTTTCCGCCGCGGTATTTACGGCAATAAATATAGGCGGCAATCGAAGGCAGTTTTGCGGTCAGGTTGAGGCTGTCTTCCAGGAAATAATCCCAATATTCCGGCCGGCTGAGCCCGTCCTGGTAAGCCCGGGCAAACAACGAATCGGGCTGCATCGCCATGATTGCCTGCGACAGCAAGGTCATCGGGTGGGTATCGATCGGCATACCTTCCAGAACCCGATAAACCTGGTCCGGCAAAGTGCTGCGCCTGGCCCATTCAGAACTCCACGTCCCAGGCATCTGTGTCGGTCGGCAAATCTCCCGTCAGTAATAAGTAGTACAGGCCGCCCGCCAGAGGTTGTTTCGAGCCTTCGGCCTTGGGCAATTTTTGGATGATCTCCGGGATAGTATAACCACGCAGCCTGATCCCTTCGTATGGATCGACGTAGGAAATATCACTGATACTGATTTGAACCCCGCGGATACCATTTAAAATCTGGTCAATCGTGACTTTCCCCACCACGAAATCGCTGTATTCCTTGCGCAGAGAATTTATCCGTTTATGCCAGGATGGCACTTGCTCCTTGATTCTTTCGTAAATCTTCATTGCAAACCCGTCCCTGTTTCGTGCTTAAAATTTTGCTTATATAACCACCCAGAAAAAATTATTCCAAGGAACAAATCCCGCTAAAAGAGATATGCAATGAGGAAACACCCCTTCGCACATCTCTTTTACCGGGCGTAATTCCTTACGGACTCAGCAGGTTATTAAGCAATTAATGACTCAAAATCTGACTCAGAAAATTCTGAGTACGTTCATGTTTTGGCGCAGCAAAGAATTCAGCCGGTGTAGCTCTTTCGACGATTTTTCCGAAGTCCATAAACACGACTTCATCAGCCGCGGCTTTGGCAAAGCCCATCTCGTGAGTGACGACCACCATGGTGATCCCTTCTTTGGCCAGGTCCAACATTACCTCCAGCACCTCCTTGATCATTTCCGGATCGAGGGCGCTGGTCGGCTCGTCAAAAAGCATGATCTTTGGGTTTTGCGCCAGCGCACGGGCAATCGCCACGCGCTGCTGCTGGCCGCCGGACAACTGTCCCGGGTAACCCAGCGCTTTATCCGCAATGCCTACTCGATCCAGGTGCTTCATGGCAATCTCTTCCGCTTTGGCCTTGGGAACCTTCTTGACGATCCGTTGAGCCAGGGTGACGTTATCCAAAACGGAAAGATGCGGATAAAGGTTGAAATGCTGGAAAACCATCCCAATTTCAGAGCGCATCAAATTGAGCTCTTTGCCGTTTCCGGTCACTTTCTTATTATCCACCCACACCTCCCCGCTGGTGGGGGTCTCTAACTGGTTGATGCAGCGCAGGAAAGTTGATTTGCCAGATCCGCTTGGGCCGATGATTACGACCACCTGACCACGCTTGACGGACAGGCTAACTCCATCTAGCGCATTCAGCTTGCCAAATTGTTTGCGCAAATTTATCGCCTGGATGATGTCATTACTAGCTGCGCTCATCTTTTTGGTACCTCTTTTCCATAAATTTAACCAGGGTCGAGAGCAAAACCGTCATAGCCAGGTATAAGACCGCTAGGATGGTATAGGATTCCTGGTAGCGAAAAGATGTGCCGGTGTACAACTTGGCGATTTGGGTGATATCCCGCACGGCCAGAACTGAAACAAGCGAAGTATCCTTCAGCATGGAAACGAAATCGTTACCGAGCGCAGGTAGCACGTTTTTAATCGCCTGAGGCAAAATGATATAACGCATTGCCTGCCAATAAGACATCCCTTGCGCCCGGGCGGCTTCCGTTTGCCCGCGGCCGATCGATTGGATCCCGGCGCGGAAAATCTCGGCCAGGTACGCGCCATAGGTGATGGAAAGAGCAATGATAGCCCGCACGTTCATGGCCACGTTGTTGTTTTGCATCCCGGTTAATGGTGTCCCCAGGAACGACAGTCCAACCCCGATAAACCATTTGCCCAGCCCGTTGACAAGGGATACGCCTGCCGGTACACCCACGTAGGCAATGAAAAAGATCAGCACCAGCATGGGAACGCCGCGGATGAGCTCCACATATAGCGTGGAGAGGTTTTTAAAGAAAACGTTGCTGGAAATCCGACCTAATCCAGCAACTAATCCAAGCACCACGGCAATCCCAAACGCAAAAATCGTCGTCTGGATCGTGATTTTTATACCAGCCCCAATGAATAAAAATGCTTGCTGGTAGGTAGGTTTGGTCAAAACTAGCACAATTGTCGCGATGAAAATCAAGACCATCCCCAAAACCCACCAGGGGAAGTCTGACAGGTTCTGTCTCAGCCTGTCCAAAACAATTTTTGGCGCTAGCGATTCTTTGGTTATACTCGCTGATTCTTTCACAGCCATACCCTTTACCTCATCAAGTTCGCCCTGGCTGCCTGGATTTCTCAAGCAGCCAGGAATTCATTCCTTTTGTAAAAATTACTTATCCTTGAATTTCAGAAGAGGTCAGGGTGAAATCAGGCCCAAAGTACTTCGTATTCAGTTTATCCAGGGTTCCATCATCCTTCATAGATTGCAGCGCCTGGTTAACCGGGTCAACCAAATCGCTACCTTTTGGATAGATAAACCCGAGCTCATCACTGGAAATAGAGGGTCCAATCAATTCGAGCTGATCAGCGTTTTCACCCTGGTAACCCATACCAGCGGTTTCGTCGATGATGACAGCGTCTACGTCACCTGTGATCAACGCTTGAATTGCAAATGCAAACGTATCAAACGCTTTGATCCGATCTTCGGATAGATATTTGGTTGCCGTTTCGTAATTGGTTGTGCTCACCTGGGTGCCCATGACCAGACTGGGTTGGGAAGCGAAATCCTCGATACTGGTGAAGCGGGTCTCCCCTTTGCGAACCAACAGACGTTGATTAATGTTCATATAGCCCATGGAGAAATCAACAATTTCTGCCCGGTCCGGTGTATTGGTGATTCCATCCGCGCCGACCATGTATTGGCCATTGGAAACTGCCTGGATCAAGCCGTCCCAGGCCGATTCGACAAAGTCAGGTGTACAGTGCAGCCGGGTGCAAATTTCGTCCCAGGTATCATAGTCCCAACCACCCGGTTGGCCGGTGGACAACACGATGTAGTTAAAGGGCAGGTAAGCGTTTTCCACAGCGATCGTGATGTCTTTGCAATTCAGGTCCACAACGGCCGTATCCGCCGAGCCAAGGCACGTACCGGATTGAGGCATCGTTGTAGCTTCAGTTGCGGCGGCAGTCGGAGCTTCGGTAGCCATTGCTTCCGTTGCGGATGATTCCGCCATGGTTGCTTCTGCAACAGTTGGCATCTCGGTCGCGGCTGCTGCAGGAGCAGTCGTCGGCGCAGGCATGCTGGTCGGTTCGGCAGTCGGAGCGGCGCATCCGGCCAGAATGACCAGCGCCATCAACACAATTGAAAATTTAAACACTCGTGATTTGCTCATCTCTCTCTCCTGATTCGATTTTCGATGGTTTGGCGATTGTTCGGCAATAAAAAGTACATTTCTTCCTGGACATCCTCCATACGCTTACTAACGCTAAAACTACGTGAAAAATGGCACATTAGTATAAAAAAAGCCCCCCATGTTTTTGGGAGGGCTCTTATACTCTAATTTGGTTCTAAACCGGACCTTTGAATATGATTAAGCGACCTCTCCCAATATTGGACGGTGAGGTTGATGACGGCGGTTGCGCTTAATATCCGGGCGGAAAAACATGCTAGTTTTATAGCACGTAATCTATACAATGTCAATGACAAACTTCCGCCAATTTAAAGCGATTTCCAAATCCAATTCATTTGAACTCGGTCTTTTGAAGATAAGCACAAAATTAAGGCCGGTGTGGCCCAGGCCGTTCTTGAGAATGCCATGCGGACCGCCTCCTTAAACTTGAAGCGGTCCTTTCCTGAGATTATAATTTTAGCGTAACTGCCAAACAACCTGATTTGATGGTTGCGCGGGTGTTGTCCACCCACGCAACCATCAAATCAGGAATGAATTCCAAACGCCAAGGGAGACTTTTGATGAGCAATGAACAGCATGTTCGGGATATTTTTCAACTGGACGGAAAAAGTTACTATTTTTCACCGCTAGATCACCTCGCCGCCGGTGATCCGTCCAGGCTGGCAAAGTTACCGTTTTCGATCCGCATATTGTTAGAGGGCGCGCTTCGCCAAAAGGAATTGGGTAAGGCCGGGGATAAAGACATTGAAAACATTCTCAACTGGCAGCCCCAGGCGGACAGCCGCCCGATTATCCCGGTTTTTCCCGGCCGGGTCATTTTACAGGATTTCACCGGTGTCCCGGTCCTAAACGACCTGGCCGCCATGCGCACTGCGCTGGTCCGCGCCGGGGGCAACCCCGAGTCGATCAACCCGGTCGTCCCGGTCGACCTGGTCATCGACCATTCCGTTCAGGTCGATTATGCCGGCAGCGCCAACTCCTATCGCCTCAACGCCGAGATCGAATTCAAGCGCAACAAAGAACGTTACCAGTTTTTGCACTGGGCGCAAAACGTCTTCGCCAACCTGCGCGTGGTCCCGCCCGCCTCCGGCATTGTTCACCAGGTCAACCTGGAATACCTGGCCACCGGCGTCTTGACCCGTGAGATCGACGGCCAGACCTGGCTGTACCCCGACACGCTGGTCGGCACCGATTCGCATACCACCATGATCAACGGCTTGGGGGTCGTCGGCTGGGGTGTGGGTGGTATCGAAGCCGTCGCCGCCATGTTGGCTGAACCTATCGAAATCGTGGCCCCGGATGTGATCGGTGTGCGCCTGAACGGTAAGCTGCCGGAAGGCGTCACCCCCACCGACCTGACTCTGACGGTCATCCAGATGCTGCGCAAAACCGGCGTAGTGGACAAATTCGTCGAGTTCTTTGGCCCCGGCCTGGACAACCTCAGCCTGGCCGACCGGGCCATGATCGCCAACATGACCCCCGAATCCGGGGCCACCATGCTGTATTTTCCCGTCGACGACCAGACGATCAAATACCTGCGCCTGTCCGGCCGCAAAGAAGAGCTGGTTCGCCTGGTGGAGGCCTATTATCGCCGCCAGGGCCTCTTCCGCACTGCCGAGACGTCCGAACCGCAATTTACCACCACCATCGCGGTCGATCTGGGCTCGATCGAACCCAGCCTGGCCGGTCCAAAGCGCCCGCAAGACCGGGTCTCCCTGCGCGAAATGAAAGCTAATTTCAAGAATGCCCTGGTTACCCCACGCAGCCAAAACGGGTTTGGCATCTCGACCGAGGCCCTGGGTACCACAACGGTTGTCCAGACCGATCACAGCCCTTCTGAATTAACCCATGGCTCAATCGTAATCGCGGCCATTACCTCCTGCACCAATACTTCCAATCCCTTCGTCATGCTCAGTGCCGGTTTATTGGCTAAAAAAGCGGTCGAGAAAGGCCTCAAAAAACATCCTTACGTAAAAACCTCCCTGGCGCCCGGCTCGCGCGTGGTCACCGATTATCTGCAAGAAGCCGGCCTGATGGATTCGTTGGAAGAGCTCGGGTTTAACCTGGTCGGCTACGGCTGCACCACCTGTATTGGTAACTCCGGACCGCTGCCCGAAAACATCGTTTCGGCGATCAAGGACAACAACCTGGTGGTAGGCGCCGTCCTTTCCGGCAATCGCAACTTCGAAGGCCGGGTCAGCCCTTTTACCCGCGCGAATTACCTCGCTTCCCCACCGATGGTGGTAGCCTACTCCCTGGCCGGGACCCTGGACATCGACCTGAACCAGGATCCATTAGGAATTGGCAAGGATGACCAGCCGGTTTACCTGAAAGATATCTGGCCAACCTCAGCGGAAGTGCAGGAACTGATCGCAGAATTTATCAGCCCGGATATGTACCGTGATGGCTATGCTTCCCTGTTCGATATGAGCATCGAATGGAAAGCCATCAAATCAGGCCACAGCCCGCTCTACGAATGGGCCGAGGAATCGACTTACCTGCAAGAACCACCCTTCTTCCCCCAGGGCGCCAAACCGGGTAAGAACGCCGGTGATGTCCGCCAGGCGCGTGTACTGGCTCTGCTGGGCGATTCGATCACTACCGACCACATTTCACCTGCCGGCACCATTGCCGTTAACAGCCCGGCCGGGGAATACCTCATCAGCCAGGGTGTAAAACCCTCCGAATTCAATTCCTACGGTTCACGGCGCGGCAACGACCGGATCATGACTCGCGGAACCTTTGCCAATATCCGCCTCAAGAACCAACTCGTGCCGGGGATCGAGGGCGGCTACACCCGCCACTTCCCGGACGGCCAGCAAACCACCATTTTCGAAGCAGCCCAGAAGTACCAGCAGGAGGGCGTACCCCTGGTAGTCATCGCTGGCAAAGAGTACGGTACCGGCTCTTCCCGCGATTGGGCCGCCAAAGGTGTGCTCCTGCTGGGTGTCAGGGCCGTCATCGCCGAATCTTTCGAACGTATCCATCGTTCCAATTTGGCCGGCATGGGTATCCTGCCTTTACAGTTCAAGCCGGGTGAAAACGCCGCCAGCCTTGGGCTGACCGGAGAAGAAACCCTGGATATCCTAAACGTGGCGGATCGCCTCACACCCGGCGCTGAAATCCAGGTGCACGCCACTCACCCGGACGGCAAGGCGACGACCTTTACCGTGTCCCTGCGCTTGAACACGCCTAACGAGATCAGTTACTATAAGAACGGCGGCATCATGCCGACCATCCTGTTTCATTTAGCCTGAGAGATTATTAGGTAAGAAAACCGAATTTGAAGAGTAGATGCGAGCGAAATCCGCATCTACTCTTCAAATTCGGGACCTCTTTAACATTAGTCTGGGTAGTTACGAAAAAATCGTCATTACGAACTCAGGAAAGCCATCGATTTATCCCATAAATACCATTGACAGATCAGGTTGAAGCGGTTAACATGCTTTCAATGATTTCTTCAATTGCCCTGCTCGAACTTCGCTCCCGTCGTACGCTGACCAGCCCGTATTTTCCACGGGAAGGTCGGCTGTTGCGGATGTAAGTAAGGCAGGGGTTGGGATTTCTACTCCCCTATTTCCGCAAAGTTAAGCCCTCCATTCGTGGAGGGCTTTTTTTTATTATCTTCTGAAAGGAAATGATCATGATCAAACAAGCAAAACCCCAAATTAAAAAGGTAGTCCTGGCTTACTCCGGCGGACTGGACACCTCTGTCATCGTCCCCTGGTTAATTGAGAATTACAACTGTGAGGTGATCTGCTACACCGCTGACGTTGGCCAGGGTGAAGAGCTGTCCGGCCTGCCGGCCAAATCCAAGGCCAGCGGCGCCTCCAAGATTTTCATCGAGGACCTGACCGAGGAATTTGCCAAAGATTACCTCTTCCCGCTGCTGCACTCCGGCGCCATCTACGAACGCAAATATCTCCTGGGCACCTCCATCGCCCGCCCGCTGATCGCCTCGCGCATGGTCAAGATTGCCCAGCAGGAAGGCGCCGACGCGGTAGCACACGGCTGCACCGGCAAAGGCAACGACCAGGTCCGCTTCGAATTGACCTTCATGGCCCTGGATCCGCGTCTGAAGGTCATCGCCCCCTGGCGGGAGTGGAATATCCGCTCACGCGAAGACGCCCTGGCTTACGCCGAATCGCACCACATTCCGGTGTCCTCCACCCTCAAATCGATCTACAGCCGTGACAGGAACCTGTGGCACCTTTCCCATGAAGGCGGCATCCTGGAAGACCCCTGGAACGAGCCCGAAGAGGAAATGTACCAGATGTCCGTCTCGCCGATAAGCGCGCCGAATGAGCCCGAGATCATTGAAATCGAATTCGAGCAGGGTAACCCGATCAAATTGAACGGTGTGGCTCTCTCCCCGGCGACCATGGTCAAAAAGCTGAACGAAATCGGCGGCAAACACGCCATCGGCCGGGCCGACCTGGTCGAGAACCGCCTGGTGGGAATGAAATCGCACGGTGTGTACGAGACGCCCGGCGGGACGATCCTGGTCGCCGCTCACCAGGAACTGGAGCAGATCACCCTCGACCGCGATACCCTGCATTACAAAGACACCGTCGCCCAGAAATACGCCGAGATGGTTTACAACGGGCTGTGGTTCACCCCCCTGCGTGAAGCGCTGGACCTGTTCTTCACCAAAACCCAGGAACACGTCACCGGCAGTGTACGCTTGAAGCTGTACAAGGGCAACATCATCGCCGCCGGCCGCAAGAGCCCTTACTCGCTCTATCGCGAAGACTTCGCCACCTTCGGCCAGGATGATGTGTACGACCAGGGCGATGCGGAAGGCTTTATCACCTTATTCGGCCTGCCGATGAAAGTCCAGGCCATGCGCGATATTAACCAGGTTGCCAAAGTAGAAGACCTGGAATCGCCGGATTACACCAAGTTCAAGCGCGACTAGAGGAGGAGTTCATGCCAAAATTATGGGGTGGGCGCTTCAGCCAGGATACCAATCCGTTGGCAGCACAATTGAACGCATCGATTTCGGTGGATTTCCGCATGGCCGGGCAAGATGTGACCGGCTCGATTGCCTGGGCGAAAGCCATCGAAAAAGCAGGCGTTATTGACCACGCTGAAGCGGATCAAATCATCGCCGGGTTGAAACAGGTGCTCACCGAAATCCAGGCGGATCAATTTGTCCTGCAGCCCGATGATGAAGACGTCCATACGGCCGTCGAACGGCGCTTGACGGAGTTGATCGGCCCGGTAGCCGGTAAATTGCACACCGGCCGCAGCCGCAATGACCAGGTTATGACAGACTTCAACTTGTGGTTGAAGTCTGTCATTGGCGAAATCGACGAGTCGATCACCGGGCTGCAACAGACACTGATCGACCGGGCCGAAAAAGACCTGGATATCATCATGCCCGGTTACACCCACCTGCAGCGCGCCCAACCCATCCTGCTTTCACACTGGTGGCTGTCACATTTCTGGCCGCTCCAGCGCGACCGCCAGCGCCTGGACCTGCTCGCCCAACAAAGCGACGTCATGCCGCTCGGATCTGGCGCACTTTCCGGCGCCCCCTTCCCGATCGACCGTGAATTGCTGGCTGCCGATCTGGGCTTCGCCGAAGCCAGTCCCAACAGCCTGGATGCCGTCTCGAACCGCGATTCGGCCGCTTCCTGCCTGTTCGACCTGGCCTTGCTCGGCGTACACCTCTCCCGTCTGGCCGAAGCTCTGATCCTGTTCGCGACCAGCGAGTTTGGCTTCGTCGCCCTCTCCGACGCCTATACTACCGGCTCGTCCCTGATGCCGCAAAAAAAGAACCCGGACATGCTCGAGCTGATTCGCGGGAAAGCCGGTACGCTGGCCGGCAAGCTGGCCGGCCTGCTGACCACTTTAAAGGGTCTCCCTTCTGCCTACGATAAGGACCTGCAAGAGGACAAACAGGCCGTGTTCGAGGCCGTGGACATCGTCCTGACCCTTCTGCCGGTCATGACCGGTATCCTGGATACACTGACTCCACGAGCGGAAAAGATGTTGGCTGCGGTCGATCCCAGCATGCTGGCCACCGAGCTAGCCGACGTCCTGGTGGCCGCCGGAGTGCCCTTCCGCGAGGCCCACCGCATCACCGGCCAGGTGGTTGCCTACGCCCAAAACAATAACCTGCCCCTCGACCAGGTTCATCTGTCCGACTTTCACCCGGCTTTTGGCGAAAAGGCATTCGGTGAGCTGGTCCAGCCTCTCACAGCCATCAACCGGCGTAATCTGACCGGCGGTACCGGCCGTTCAGCCGTCAAAGAGCAAATTGCCAAAGCCAAAGCCGTCATTGGGTGAATTGGCAGTTGCACTAAAAATCCGCGAAAAAACCGTAATTTTGTT
The DNA here is from genome assembly GCA_963704755.1 of uncultured Chloroflexia bacterium. Lineage (GTDB taxonomy): Bacteria > Chloroflexota > Anaerolineae > Anaerolineales > Anaerolineaceae > Bellilinea. The sequence continues at coordinate 147,245 of OY969938.1, read as the reverse complement.
ATTGCGAACCCCGGCAAATAGCGGCCAGGATTCGCAATAACGACCCTTTTCTCGAGAATGCTATTAGCCAGAATTACTCGTACCTTGACAGGCGACGCGCTTGCCCATACACTTTATTTAACAACATTTCTGCTTCCCCAATGAAGTTAAAGGTACAAGCTCATACGCCCGTACAGACCGGATCACTTTACCGGTCTGTACTTTGAACTTATCCAAAACAATCTTTTTGGGTGTTTGTTTTAGGCCACAAATCCACCCAAAACAAACACCAGGTAATTTTCGGATTGTTACTCAGCTATTTACATCAAACCTGGTAAGTCCATTTTTTTCAAATTGAAGAAAGGAAAATGATTATGCTGGAACCCACAACCAAACCTAAATCCGTATCTGAACCCCAGCCAACCGGAGATGAGAAAATCACCTTCCCGATCGAGCTCAATCTCGACCCGGAAACGGTCGAAATTCTCCTGGATGATCGCGTCGCCACCGGAGGCTAAAAGCGAGCCCATGATGACCGAGAAAGAACCCATGCAACCCAGGGCACGGAGTAAATTCTAGAAACTCCGTGCCCATTTTTTTGTCTTTTTTTCTTCCCCGTTCCACCCGCCCTGGCGGGCGGTGGCAGGGTCTGCACCTCAATGGTGCATGATCTGACCGAACAATAAGAGCGGCCTCGGCCGACGGTACGGCGGTGAGACCGGTCCGATCCACTTTAGGCCATTATTCTGACTCTCCACCTAATGCAAAAAGGATGATGGCTGGAAATAGGTTCTAATAAAAGCGATCGGCCCGGTCTCCAGACCGAGGCCGCTCTTCACCGCAAATAATTATTTTGCTGCGATTAAAGCCTTGCGTTTGGTTGTCATTGCGGTTTGTGCAAAGAAATCTCACAATTGCCGAATAGATCAATGGCCAGCATTGCCGAAGGCGCCACACCCTGCCAAAACCAGCCAGGGTTCGCGATCTCAACGAAACGAAAACCTGGAACCAAAGCTCCTTCAAGCCAGGTTTTGAACCGATTATGCCGGGCATGGCAATCTTGTTACCGGCTTCGGGGTTGCCACACTATAATCAAGGTAGTCACTTCTTCTCTTTCTTGCACAAACAGGATTCCTCATGAGGGCAAAATTTCCTTCGCGCCAGTCTGTTTCCAGCAAAGCATTCCTCGTCACCAGCATTTTATTAATCGGGCTTACATTCGTCCTCGTTGCCTGCTCATCGACCGGCGGTTCGTTCCTTTTTCCGGCCAGCCCAACCCCAACACCTACTTCGACCTTCACCCCCACCAGCACGCCCACGCCCACCAACACGCCCACTGTGACGGCTACCTTCACCCCCACTCTGACCCCCACCGAGACGCCTTTTCCCGAACCGGCCGGCTGTTTACAGCCCCCGGATGATTACACCATCGTCAAGGTTAACGGCGTGGCGCTCAATGCCCGGACCCTGGCTATGCTGCAGCAGGCCAATGCCATTTACGGCGGGCAGATCGACCTGGCTGGCGCCGCTATCACCCAGGGCTCGTACAACAGCACCAACGTGGCCAGCTTCGGTACCCACGATGGCGGCGGCGCGGTAGACCTTTCGGTGCTGCAGCCGGGCACCTGGAACGTGCTCTACGACGATATTCCCAGCATCCTTCACGCACTGCGCGTGGCCGGCTTCGCCGCCTGGCTGCGCGACTTCGATGAGCTTTACCCCGGCTCGCCCATCCATATCCACGCCATTGCCATCGGCGACAAGGAATTATCCCCGGCCGCCCTGGAACAGGTCAGCGGTGAGTTCGGTTACTTCCACGGATACGACGGTCTAATCCCGCAGTTTGGCGGGCCTAAGCCGGATCGTTACGGCGGCCCGGTGCTGTGCAAATGGATGGCCGAACTTGGCTACGCGAACCATGCGACCCTGGTGCCGACAGCTACACCAACCGGCACGCCTTAATCTGGCCGGCTTATTACAGCCTATCCAAAAATGCTTTGAGCGTTTATTTTTAGGTGGCTTTGCAACCTAAAAATAAACGTAACTGCTCATGCTCCGGTTAAGAAGTTCCCGAATTTGAGGTGCGTGCGGGGGCTCCGCCCCCGCACGCACCTCAAATTCGGGTTTCTTCCCCGCCAGGCCGAACAGTTACAATAAAAACTCAAAAATATATTTTTAAATCGATATTTAATCCTGCAGCACGGGATACCTGAACGCCATCGCCTCGGTCGCACAGGCTTCGATACAGAACCCACACGCCAGGCACATCCGCGGCCTGGACAGGTATGGAAAACCAACCTCCAGTCCATCCTGGCCATCTTTGGCGACACCAATACAGTTAGCCGGGCAGGCAGCTTCACAAGCCATGCATAGGGTGCAATCTTCATAATACCATTCCGGTTTTGGCCAGGCCAAAAACCGCATGCGTTGCGTGTCATGACCATTATCGTCCTGGATAGACTGGTGCCCGCACACTTTTCCACAAGCGCCGCACGAAACGCATTTCGCTACGTCGATCCACACCATGCTTTTTCGTCTCCCCCGGATCGCCCTGGTGGGACACCACGGAATACAGGCCCCGCAAGAGGTACAGTTTTCAGTAATGGAATAAGCCAAGCTCCCTCCCAACCGAACCAGCTTCGCTAAACTATGGGTAATCACTCAGCCCCCCAGGAGGATCGGCCCTCCTCTGGTTGAGCGATTACAAATTTTCTCTGATTTCTTATATAATAGCCGACAAATGATGATTAATCCAGACACTCTAATTTTTGAAAATCAGGAAACGCAGAAATGCTTTTCTGTGGGTGATATCCCGGTATTCGGCAATTTGATCCTGGCGCCAATGGATGGCCTTTCGGATTTGCCCTTCCGCTCCCTGGCCCGCCGTTTGGGATCCGCGATGAGCTATACCGAGTTTATCAACTGCCTGGATGTGATCAATGGACATCCATACCTGCAGCAACGCCTGAGCTATTATCCGTTTGAAAGGCCTGTGGTTTACCAAATTTTCGACGATGACCCCGAACGGATGGTCAAGGCGGCCCTACTCTTACAAGATTACCAGCCGGATATAATCGACGTCAACCTGGGCTGTTCGGCGAAAACCGTGACCAATCGCGGTGCCGGTGCTGCCTTGTTGCAAACCCCTCAGAAAATAGGCCAGATCATTTCCGGGCTTGCCAATGCCCTGCCGGTTCCCGTCACTGCAAAAATCCGCCTGGGTTGGGACGACCAATCCCGTAATTATCTGGAAGTGGCCCACATCATCGAAGAAAGCGGAGCCAAACTGCTGGCGGTGCACGGGCGGACCAAAATGCAGGCCTATGCCGGCAGCGCGGATTGGGAAGCCATTGCCCGCATCAAACAGGCCGCGTCCATCCCGGTGATCGCAAACGGCGACGTACGCACGGTCGCCGACATCGACCGCATCAGCGCTTTGACCCATTGCGATGGCGTGATGATCGGGCGGGGGGCCATCTTCAATCCCTGGCTGTTTTCCCGCCTGGACCGCGAGCAGGTGCCCGTCCATACGGTTTTGGAAACGATGCTCCAGCACCTGGAAGAAATGGTGGCCTATTATGGCCCGCAGTACGGGGTACAGTTATTTCGCAAATATGCCAAACGCCTGCTCAGCCCCTACCCGATCGACCGCGATAAATTGACTGTATTGCTCACCGAAGAAGATTACCAGCAGGTCACCCGCCTTTTATCGAACCTGTTAATACAACAAGCAGGGCAGGAATCAAGCGAAAACTGGTAGAATTAAAATAAACCGTATCGCTCTATGCTGGCTGGCACCGCACCTATTCAAGCCATCTAATACAATCTATTTTTCTTGCTAAAACCCCCAGGAGTGGGGATTTCTTAAATATCATTTCCAAGGAGAAAATATGCCACAAAATACCATCACTGCAGAAGATCTCTACCGGCTGCAAATTCTCTCTTCCCCGCAAATATCGCCGGACGGAAAGTTCGTGGTTTTTAGCGTCCAACGGGTCGATCGCAAAACCGAAAAGAAATATAGCAACCTCTGGATCGTCCCGACCGACGGCGGTGAAGCGCGCCAGTTCACTTTCGGCGACCAGGTCGATGCCCACCCCATCTGGTCGCCGGATGGGAGCGAGATTGCCTTCCTCTCCAACCGCCAGGACAAAGAAAAACCCGCCCAAATTTTTATCCTGCCCTTTAGCGGGGGAGAAGCCCGGTCGCTCTGCCAGATTGAAGGTGAAATCAACGAAATTCGCTGGACGCCGGATGGCAAAAAGCTGGTTTTGCAGGTTCGCAAAACCGACCCGGACGTGCTCGAGCGCCAGAAAGATTCGGATCGCTCCAAACTCAGTACCCCCGTTCGCCACTATAACCGAATGTTCTACAAATTGGATGGCTACGGTTACCTGCCGATCGAGCGCTCTCATGTCTGGACGGTAGAGCTTTCCAACGGAAAAGCCGAGCAAATCACCGATCACCCTGTCCACGACCAGGGTTCTCTGAGCGTTTCGCCCGATAGCAAGTGGATCGCCTTCATTTCTAACATCTCCCCCGAGCCGGATGCGAATATTTATCAAGACGACCTTTTTGTGATGCCCATCGGCGGCGGCGAAGCCCGTAAGCTCCAGACGACAGTGGGTAACAAATCCGCCACGTCCTTTTCCCCGGATGGCAAATGGATTGCTTTTTACGGGCAGGAAGGCGCCGGAGAAGGCTTCCGTAACGTCAATCTTTGGATAACCCCTGTGGATGGCAGTACCCCCGCCAGGAACCTCACCGGCGCAGCCGATTTATGCGTCGAGTTCCTCCTCGATCAATGACATCGGCGGCGCGATGGACAACCCGCCGATCTGGTCCAGCGACAGCAAACTGGTTTATTTCCCTGTTTCACGCAACGGCTCACAGTTGATCATGCGCACCAGCATCGAAAACCCGGCTCCTGAGCTGATCGCCGGGGAAGGCGTAACCATGCACTCCCAGTCCGCCAACCGCGCGACCGGCCGGATTGCCTACCAGATCGGCACCATGAGCGATCCCTGCCAGATCGGCGTGCTCGACTTGAAAACACGCCAGGCCAAAACCCTGACCAATTTCAACAGCGATATTTTAAACGATGTCGATCTTGGGCAGGTGGAAGAGGTCTGGTTCAAAGGCCCGGACGGCAACGATTTGCAGGGCTGGATCCTGAAACCGCCCAGTTTCGATCCTACCAGGAAATACCCCTCCATTCTGGAGATCCACGGTGGCCCGCTGACCCAGTACGGCAACTTCTTCATGCACGAGTTTTACTTCCTGGCTGCCCAGGGCTACGTGGTTTATTTCTGCAACCCACGCGGTGGCCGGGGTTACGGAGAAAAACACGCCGGCGCGATCTACCGGAATTGGGGTGACCGTGACTACGCCGACCTGATGGCCTGGTCCGATTACGTGGAAAAATTGCCTTATATCGACAAGGACCGTATGGGTGTAACCGGCGGCAGCTACGGCGGGTATATGACCGTCTGGATCATCGGTCACACCCAGCGTTACCAGGCCGCCGTGGCCCAGCGCGTGGTCAGCAATTTTGTTTCCATGTGGGGCTCCAGTGACTTCAACTGGGCTTTCCAGGACGAGCTGGACGGACACGCTCCATTCGAGAGCCTGCAATATTATTGGGACCGCTCACCTATCGCCTACATCGGCAACGCCAAGACCCCGACCCTGGTCATCCACAGCGAAATGGACCTGCGCTGCCCGATCGAGCAGGGAGAGCAGGTCTTCGTGGCGCTCAAGCGCCTGGGTGTGGAAAGCGAATTCGTGCGCTTCCCCGAAGAGTTCCACGGCGTATCCCGCGGCGGACGCACCGACCGGCGCATCATCCGCCTGAACGAGATTGCCGGCTGGTTCAATAAACACATCGCATAATCCATGCCTAAAATCGATCCCTCCCTGCCGTTAGTAGATCTGCACCGCCACCTGGATGGCAGTGTCCGCCTGGCGACCATTCTCGACCTGGGCCAAAAGTACCACCTGCCGCTGCCTGCCGCCGATCTGGAAACGCTGCGGCCATACGTCCAGGTGACTACTCCGCAGCCCGGTGTGATGGCCTTCATTCAAAAGTTCGAATGGATGACCGGCGTCCTGGTGGATTACGACGCCTGCCGGCGCATCGCCTACGAAAACGTGGCCGACCTGCGACAGGAAGGGATCGATTACGCTGAACTTCGCTTCAGCCCCTGGTTTATGGCCGAGGCTCACCATCTGGACCCGTTGGGGGTCATCGACGCGATCGCGGATGGAGTCAAAGCCGGGCAGGAAGAATTCGGGCCGCTGGTCCAATTGATCGGTATTCTCAGCCGGACCTATGGACCGGAGACCGCCTGGAATGAGCTGGAGACGATTTTATCCAGAAAGTCCTTTTTTGCCGCGGTCGATCTGGCCGGCGACGAAGCCAACTTCCCCGGCCAGTTGTTCGTGCCTCATTTCAAGGCCGTCCGTGACGCCGGGCTGCACGTGACCATCCACGCCGGCGAAGCCCGCGGGCCAGAGAGTATCTGGCAGGCGTTGAACGAGCTGGGGGCCGAACGGATCGGCCATGCCGTGCACGCGCCTGAAGATCCGCGCTTGATCGAAACCCTGGCAGAACGCCAGGTCCCACTGGAAACCAACCTGACCAGCAACGTGCAGACCTCGACCGTCCCGGATTATCTATCCCACCCGCTCAAAGAATTCCTGGAAAAAGGCCTGAAGGCGAGCATCAACACCGACGACCCCGGCATCAGCGGTATCGATCTGCCATACGAATACGAAGTGGCTGCGCCGGCCGCCGGGTTGAGCGATGACGAAATCCGCCAGGCCCAAATCAATGGCTTTCAGTCCGCCTTCCTGGAACCCGGCCAGCGCGAAGCGTTAACCCGGCGAAAAAGGCTATAACCAGCCTTCCAGGTGGTAAGCCAGCATACCGATCAACTCTTTCAGGCTGGTAGTCGTCATCGACAGGCTGCCGGCATTCGGTAAAACATTGATGATCTGCGAAGCCAGGTCTTCATGCCAGAGGTCATGCCAGGTGTAATCCGGGACGGCATAATCGACCGGGTAAGGGATCACATCGATCCCCTGGGCTTTGAACAGCGCCACCGAGCGGGGCATGTGTAAAGCCGATGTCACCAGGATGACCGTCTTAAATCCGTGCTGGCGGATGAGCTCGGCCGAATAGACCGCATCTTCGTGAGTATTCTGCGAGCGATCCTGCAGGATCAATGCACTCTCCGGCACGCCGAAAAACTCCATCAGGTCACGCATCTCGGTGGCCGGTGTACTGGGCCGGGTGGACAGCCAGGTAATATCGCCGCCGCTCAATAGCACATAAGGGGCGGCCTGGTCACGGTACAGTCTGGCTCCGGCCAACACTCTGTCACCGGCGCCATTGATTTCCACCATGGTACGGGGATACGAATCTGCCTCGGTGCCCCCTCCCAGCACGACGATCACGTCTGCCTGGGGAACTCCGGCTGGGGGTAAATATTCCTGCTCGATAGCTCGGGTCAGGCTGTAGGCAATCCAGCGATTACTTCCCAGGAATAAAAGCACAACCGCAGCGATCACCAGAATCTGGGCCAGTTTTCGCTTCCGCCAGGCGATGATCCCAACGACCAGGAATAAAAAAACCAGGCCCAGCGGATAAACGAAGTTTGGTAGAAATTTGGAAAGGAATACAAACATAGTTGTAACGCCACCCTGTCTGGGATTATTGTTCGATCATTTTCTTTAATGCTGCAATCAACATATTGTATTCTAATTGAATTTCTTTGTAGACCACCATTCCGGCTTCCTGGATTTCCTCGTTCGAACGGTTTTCCAGGTACTGGCACAACTCGCTGAATTTTCGACCCCCAACGGAAACCGATGATCCTTTCAGAGAATGAACGATCCGGCGTACCTTCTGGTAATTCTCTACGCCAATTTCGTTTTGCAAGTCGTCCATCTGAACGATCGATTCACTGATAAATATCTTTACAATCCGGCGGATATCTTCGGGCTTGGTCCAGGCCGGGTCCCAAAATTCCTCGAACATTTTCTGATCGATCGGTCCGTTGTATTCGGTTGAGAATGCCTGCGGTTTTTCAATTACGGCGTTTTTGACCGCTGCCGGAGATGCCTCTCTGGACTTGATTAAGGTCCAGTAACTCCTCGCCAATACCTGGCTGACATCTTGAATGCGAATGGGCTTGAACAATACATCAGCGAATCCGTGTTCCACCGCCTCCTGGGCAGTTTCTCGCTCGTTGTGCGCGGTCACCAGGATGATATCCGGTCTGGTTTGTTCTGTGCCAGTCTCGAGGATGCGCTGGGCGGTTTCGATCCCGTCCATTTCCGGCATTTGCTTGTCCATGAAAATGATTTGAAAATGCTGTTGAGAAGTTTTAGCCAAAGCCTCGTTTCCATTCGCAGCAATTTGCGGTTTGTAGCCTAACTGCTCCAGCATGATTTGCAGCACTTGTTGGTTGACCGGGTTGTCTTCGACAATCAAAATTTCGAGCGGGTGCTTCTTGGAAAAACCCGGATCGATTTTGGACGCGATCTTTTGGATATGTTTTTCCTGGATGTAGCCGGTTTGGTTCAGGCCGGCAGCCAGGTATTTCAACAACCTGGACCAGCGAATGGGTTTTTCGATGGTTTGGGCATAATACCGGTAGGTCTCCAGGTTCAGGGTCGTGTGCGGCCGGATCAATAAAAGCATGGGGACTTTCCGGCCAATAGATTTGATCGCCTGTTCGGCAAATTGAATGTAATGCATACCGCCATTGCTCTGGTCGAACAGAATCGCATCCCACCTTGCCCCATTGTGCAGCTCATCCAGAGCCTCCTCGGCGCTGCGATAAATATGGAACAGGTCATCGAGAGCTGACTGGTATTCCTGGATAATGTCATCCAGAAACGCGATGCTGGAAACCCAGGCAATCCGTTTACCGAGCAAGGGTTTATCTAATTCTGCCAGAAACTCGCTGTACATAGGCGAAGGCGAGGGCTGAAATGGCAGCAGGCAATAAAAAACGCTGCCCTGGCCGTCAATACCCTGGCTTTCAACCCACAGAAAACCACCCATCAATTCGCTAATCTCGCGCGAAATGACCAATCCCAGGCCGGTACCGCCGTATACCCGGGCCGTACTGGTATCCCCCTGGTTATAAGCCGTGAATATCTCTGAAATATTGTCTGGGTTGATCCCAATCCCGGTGTCTCGCACCGAGAATTTCAGCCAGGTTTTGTCTTTGCTTTCCTGGCTCACCTGAAATTGCTGCACTTCTACCGCATCTACCAGCCTGACTTCCAGTTGGATCTCACCGGAATCGGTAAACTTGCAGGCATTATTCAGCAGGTTTGCCAGGATTTGCTTCAAGCGGATGTTATCCCCCACCAGGGTGGTGGGAACGTCCAACCCAATCTTATAAGACATTTCGACGTTTTTTTCGCTTGCGCGCAAGCCCCAAACCTCGACCAATCCATCCACACACTTGATCAGGTCAAAGGGCTCCTTTTCCAGGCGGATTCCATCGGCCTCGATTTTGGAAAGATCCAGGAAATCATTGATGATGGCCAGTAAAGTCTCACTGCTGGAACGCATGATTTCCACGTAACCCCTTTGGCGCGAATCCAGGCTGGTGGATGACAGCAGCCCAACCACACCGACCAACCCGTTCATGGGTGTGCGAATTTCATGGCTGATACCGGCCAGGAACACCGATTTTGCCCGGCTGGTCTCTTCTGCTTGAGCTTTGGCCTTCTCGGCCTCTTCCAGGGCGATCGTAAGCTGTACAGTACGCTCATCGACGATTTTTTCCAGGTCCTGGTTGATCCGCTCCAGATCATCGCGCGCTTTGGCTAATTCGTTGCCGGTGCGATTCTCGCGGATCAAGTTGGATAATTGGAAGCGTGAAAACAAAATGGATAGCAGCACAACAAAAACCATCACCGCCACGAGGTAAGTGCCTTCCAGCATCCACGACGGCAGCGAGACCGGGTTTTCGGTATAGATCAGGTAAGGCGCCAACAAACCGGCATTTGCCACGAAGCCCATACCCAAAACAGTAACAATACTGACCAGCGCCAGAACAATTCCGGTCCAGGTGCCCATCAGGATAATCCCTACCAACGGCAGCACCAACAGGTAATCCCGGCCAATCCCTATCAGGCCGCCCCGGGCAAAAGCAATGACCCCCGAAATGTATATAAAAAAGAATAACACCCAGGATTTTAACCGGTAATCCATCCGTCGCAAAAAAATCATGCAAACCAATAACAGATAGATCAGGAAAAATATTTCCAGGGCAGCTTGCTGAATCGGGTTGGGATTCCGGCTTGCCAGGATCATAGAAATTAAATTCGGTAGGGTCAGCACGGCAATGCTGACCAACACCCATTGGATCATTTTTGTTCGCCACTCGGCGAGTATCCGGCTAATCGAAGGGTTAAATTGTTCTACCAGTTTTAATTTCATCTTTCCTTTGTAATAGCTCAGGCATACGCTTTCATTCCCTAATTTGATCGGCTTGCCGGGATTTTACCCCCTTTCAAATTCGGGGTTCTTTCCCAGTAGGCTGGGCAGCGGCCTTCTTTTTGTATGCAGGGAGAGGAAATGCCTGGTTTGAGGATTATTCCAACGGTCTAATTTTACGCCATTCCAGGCCATAATCAATTCAATTCCACCCGGCCCACCAACAGATTTTTATAAGCTGTTCTTTTTCGATTATCCCTCATGCTAACAAATCTGTCGACAAAAACACAATACAAACATTATACAAATAGTCGCATTGGAGTCGGCTATATGCTAGAATTTTTTTATCAAACAAACCTATAACTCACACCGATCCGCAGGGATTATTTCTCTGCCAATAAAGGTAAAACCTAGCATGAATCAAAAATACCTCCGCATCTTAAATTTGGCTACGCTCGTCCTGACCGTCACGATTAACGCACTGGCCAACATTTTGCCATTCAACGGCATGACCACCGGGGAGCTGTCTAATATTTACCCGGTCCTGTTTACCCCGGCGCCTTACGTCTTCTCAATCTGGGGGCTGATTTACTTTGCCCTCTTCGCTTTCGCCATTTATCAACTGCTGCCATCTCAGCGAGATAATCCCATTGTGGACAAAATCGGCGGCTGGTTTATCGTTACAAACTTGCTCAATGCAGCCTGGATGTTCACCTGGCACTACCAGTTGATCCCGCTTTCGATACTGGTCATGGTTGGTATTCTGGTGAGCCTATTGGTCATCTACCAGCGCCTGCAAATTGGTAAAATAGTCGTCTCGCCTATGACCGGCACATTCGTTTCGTTTCCTTTCAGCCTGTACCTGGGTTGGATTTCGGTAGCGACAATCGCCAATGCCAGCGTGTTCCTCTACGCCCTGAATTGGAATGGCTTTGGCCTTTCCCCTGTATTCTGGACGGTTGTCGTGATCCTGGTCGGGGCGGCCCTGGGCATTTTGATGATCCGCAACCGCAACGAGATCGTTTATCCGCTGGTCATCATCTGGGCCTTCGCCGGCATTCAATTCAAATCCGGAGTTAACCCAACGGTCGGAACGGTTGCCGGGGCGGCAGCCCTGCTCGTCCTGCTCGTTCTTATGTTCAGCATACTGCGCGCCCGCCAATCCGACCTGGTCGCCAAGCGCAGCGACCGGGCAAAGTTTGTCGACTAATTAAATAACGAAAATCAATTGAAATTTTGGCGGCAATGCCGCCAAAATTTCAATTGATTTTGCAGCTTTCGAGGTTGTCAATGTGGGGATTATTCGTGCGCTTCGCGCACGAATAATCCCCACATTGACAACCTACCCCGGCGATTCCCATAGAATCCTATATTTAGTCCTGAATTGGCGGTTATAATCAAAGGGAATTTGCATTCTGAAGGAAAAAGTTACTACTCAGGCCAATGCGAGATGTTCTAAACCTTGAATTATTTCCCAACTGAGCAGTTACGAAAACTATTTATCTCAACAGCGATCATAAGACCAATTCATACAGGAGATAAGTATGGCAGAAAATCTTGTACTCATCCGCCACGGGCAAAGCGCCTGGAACCTGGAAAACCGTTTTACCGGTTGGACAGACGTCGATTTAACCGAAACCGGCCAAAATGAGGCCCATCAAGCCGGCAAACAACTCCTGGCGGAGAAATTCGAATTCGATTACGTATTCACATCCGTGCTTAAACGCGCCATCCACACCCTTTGGATCGTTTTGGACGAGATGGACGCCGCCTGGCTGCCCATCGAGCGCGCCTGGCAGCTCAACGAACGCCATTACGGCGCCTTGCAGGGTTTAAATAAAGCCGAAACGGCCGAGAAATACGGCAACGAGCAGGTCCATATCTGGCGGCGCAGCTTTGCCACCCCTCCGCCTGCCTTGACCCTGGATGATCCGCGCCATCCGCGCTTCGACCGCCGCTATGCCGGCGTCGATCCCAACCAACTGCCTGCCACCGAATCGCTCAAGATCACTCTGGACCGGGTCATGCCCTATTGGGAAGAGAAGATCGTCCCCCGGCTGAAAGCGGGAGAAAAGATCTTGATCGTCGCCCACGGTAACAGCCTGCGGGCGCTGGTCAAATACCTGGACAATATCTCAGATGAGGATATCACCGAGCTGAACATCCCCACCGGTATCCCGCTGGCCTATGCTCTCGACGAAAATTTGAAAGTCATTTCCCGCCGCTACCTGGCCGACGAAGAAGCCGTCAAAGCCGCCGCCGAAGCCGTAGCCAAGCAGGGTATGGCCAAGAAATAACTTTGCTTCAAAAAAAAATAGCGGTGTTTGCCGGCGCAAAGCGCCGCCAAACACCGCTATTTTTGTCCGTGACAGCTCAACCTGTTAGCAGGAACCCCGAAAAGGTTTCCATATCAGGTTTTGTGAGGCAAAGCCTCACAAAACCTGATATCTGATCATCACTTGACATTAGTCCGAAAGACGTAATCCCAGATCGGGGAGGAAACGCCGAAGAGCTTGTCAGGCGTCTTGTAATGGTGGCGCATGTGATAGCGTTTGAGCGCCTTCCAAATTCCATGGCGCATGGGGAAATGGTGGGTGGCATAATGGGTCAGGTCATAGCTTAGATAACCGACGATAAAACCGGCGAACATCGCCGGCACCCAATACGGCGCCCCCAACAGTACTCCGATCACCAGGTTGAACAAGCCGAAAAACAACAGCGCCAGCGGTACGCTGACGATTGGGGGCATCACCAGCCGGGTTTTACACTGCGGTTGGGCATGATGGACCCCGTGGAAGAGAAAGAAGATCTTTTGCTGGACCGGGTTTTTAGGATGGTAATGAAAGACGAAGCGGTGCAGAATATACTCGGTGAACGTCCAGAAAAACAGCCCGATCAAAAAACCGGCCGGGATGATGACCCACGAGACGTTCTCCGGTAGAAACAGGATCGCTCGCGCGATAAAGAAGACCACTACCGGCACCCAAATGACAATCACGGCGATCGGCGAAATGTGAGTGAAGAACTCCAGAAAATCCGACTTGAATAACCGGATAGGCTCTTCGCTGTGTTCGATGTCCTTCGGATCCATCGGGAGCCGCCGGGTAGGGTCATATAAAATTTTTGATTCGTTCGTTATGCTCATAACAGGTCTCTCCTGCAAATCAAATTTAAAGACTAGTTAGATCGCATTAGGCATTATTTTTACCTTTTGCCAGTATAACATATTTGATTACGAACGGTTACAATCATTCTTAATCGATTGCATTTCTATTGTTTTTTCGACCGGATGGCCGAAGACCTCAAATTCGAAAACCGCTTCCACTTACCCAAATAGACACCAGAATTGGCGTTCTACTTGCGATAATCCAATCTACCAAATTATTCATGTCCATCCCCTTATTCGCCCGTTCGTGTTATTCACTGCTGGAAGGTGTGCTGTCTCCAAAACAACTGGCCGAGACCGCTGCTGAAGCCGGCTATACCGCCCTGGTCCAGGTCGATCACAATTACTTGACCGGGGCAGTCGAATTTACCCTGGCCTGTCGCGAACAGGGCATCCAACCCATCCTCGGCCTGGAAATTGACTTGCAGCTCCCGCCGGAACTGGCCTACCCGGCCGCAAATCCCCCTCGTCTGGTGTTGATCGCCCGAGACCAGGACGGTTGGTCCAACCTGTGTAAAATGAGCAGCATCCTCCAGGTCGAGAACCGCCCGGTCACGCTGGCCGAACTGGCCGGTTATACCGCCGGCTTGTTTTGCCTGAGCGGGGACGAGCTGGGGCTGCTCCCCCAGCTTATTCTGCACAACCGCATCGAAGCTGCCCGGTCAGTTCTCTCCAGGCTGGCAGAACTTTTCCCTGACGTGCTTTTTGTACAACTATACCGGGCCGAGCCTGATCCCGGCCCGGTGGACGAGATCCTGGCTAATCTCGCGCGCCAATTTGGACTCCCGCTGATCGCTGCTCCGGTGGTTAATTTGCTGGACGCCGGCCAGGCAGAAATCCACCGGGCGTTGCTGGCAATCCGCTACCTGAAAAACACCGCGACCATTGGCAGTGCCGACGGGTATCAACCGAAGGCCCTGTTCGCCCGGCCGGATGAGATCCAAAGGCGTTTCCGGGACACGCCGGATGCTTTGAAAAACAGTCTGGATTTATCGGCCGGATACACCTTCGCGTTACCCCTGGGTGTTCCCCGGATGCCTATCCTTGAATTTCCGGATGGCAAGACGACAGCGGATGTTCTGCGCGAGAAAGCCTATCGCGGCGCCGCTGAGCTGTACCGCGAAGTCGATCAGCGTATCTCTGCCCGCCTGGATCACGAGCTGGAGGTGATCTCTCACCAGGGTTTCGAACCGATTTTCCTGATCATGCAGGAGGTCCTTGATTTCGCCCGCTCGCAGGGCATCCAGTTCTCTTCGCGCGGCTCAGCCGCGTCATCCCTGGTCGCACATTGCCTGGGCATCACTTCACCCGACCCGATCCGGCTGAACCTGTATTTCGAGCGTTTTCTCAATCCGGCCCGCACTACCCCGCCGGACATCGACACCGATATCGATTCGAACCGCCGCGACGAGGTCCTACAGCACATCTTTGAACAATATGGCCGGGACCGGGTAGCCATGGTCGGGACGATCAACCGCTTTCGACCGCGCTCGGCCGTGGGGGATGTCGCCAAAGCCTACGGCTTATCCCCGGCCGAATCCCAACGCCTGGCCAAAGAGCTGCCGCATTCGTTCTTCGCTGCCCGCAGCGCCCAAACCGATGCCAGTTTTCTGGACGATCAGTTCAAAGCCCTCTCCGGCAAATATTCCGGACCGCAGTACCAGAAAATTTTCAGCATTGCCCGGGCTATTCTTGGATTGCCGCATCACCTCTCGGTCCACCCCGGCGGAGTCGTCATTGCCCCCGTCGAGATGACCAGCCTGGTCCCGGTAATGTGCACCGGTTCACGAGATACCCTCATCACCCAATTCGACCTGGACGCACTGGAAGAAGTCGGGCTGGTTAAAATGGATATGCTCGGCATCCGCGGGTTATCGGTGATGTCCTCGGTCGCCCAACAGATTTACAACTGGAGCCAGAAGGAATACGCCAATCCCACCCAGGTTTTGGAAGCCATACCCCAGGAAGACCCCGATACCAGCGATCTGGTCTTCAACGGCCGCACGATCGGCTGTTTTCAGATCGAAAGCCCGGGCATGCAGAGCACCCTCAAGTTGATCCATGCCCGCACTCCCGATGATCTCATGGCTGCCCTGGCCTTGTACCGCCCCGGCCCCATGCGCGGCGGCCTGCGGGACGCATTCATCCGCCGCCATAACCACGAAGAGACTGTGGTCCATTTGCACCCCACCCTGACCGGTATCCTGGAGGATACTTACGGCGTCATTCTGTACCAGGAACAGGTATTGATGATCGCCAACCAGATTGCCGGCCTTTCCCTGGCCGATTCCGACCTGCTCCGCCGGGCGATGAGCCACTTCGACCCCGGCAAGCAAATGCAGTCGCTCAAACAGCGCTTCATCCGGGGTGCGGCTCAAGTCAGTGACATCGACTCCGACCTGGCCAACCAGATTTGGGAGATGATGGCCGCTTTCGCCGGATATGGTTTTCCCAAGGCCCATTCAGCTTCCTATGCGCAAATCTCCTGGCGCTTTGCCTGGTGCAAATCCCACTTCCCGGCCGAATTTATCGCCGCGGTCCTGGCAAACTGGGGCGGGTATTACTCACAGCGGATCTACCTGACCGAGGCCCGTCGCCTGGGTTTCAAGGCCCGGCCGCCGCATATCAACCACAGCCAGCCAGAGTTTCTGCGTCGCATACCCGGAAGGTTTGCCGGCTCTTTTTATGGGGTTGGACCAGGTCCGCGACCTGACCCACCGGACCATTGCCCGGGTTATCGCTAAACGCCCCTACCATTCATTTGAAGAATTTATCTATCGCGTGGATCCCCGCCCTCAAGAAGCCGAAAACCTGGTTCGTTGCGGCGCCCTGGATGGGTTTGGGTCGGTCCCCGAGTTGCTCGGCAAAATTAAAATCGAGCGGCAAATTGCGCGGGCAACCATCCTTATTCGATTTCGAGTTTGACAACCCGGGTACCTACGAGGAATTTGATCGCTGCGCGGCCCAAGAAGAAATCCTGGGGATCTGTGTGGACATCCATCCCCTGGAAAAATACACCGCCCAAATCCAAGCGGCCGGGGCTATTTCAACCCTGGCGGCTGCCGATAACCTCTCTCAACGGGTGCGGGTGGCCGGGATACGCCAGTCCCTGCATCGCAGCCGGACAACGAACGGGGAATGGATGGCGTTTTTATCCCTGGAAGATATGGAGGGGATTCTGGACGTGATCATATTTCCGAATATTTACCGGCGGGTTCAGGCAACCATCGCCGATTTAAGGCAGCCGGTTATCGTCGAGGGCATCATGGAGACGGACAGTAACGGCCAGGAGCCTTATCTGCGCGCGGAGCGAATTGAACCTATACAGTCCTGAGCGTTTGCAACCGAACTGGGTCAACTCCGTATACATACTGGAGGTAAATATGAGAGAACAAAAAAGAGTTCCGGTTTTGTTATGGCCGTTTTATGCTGTGTGGCGATTGGTGATCGGCATTATCGGGTTGACCGGCCGTTTGATCGGCGCCATTCTTGGGCTGGTCGTTATGATTGTAGGGGTTGTCCTGACCATTACCGTCGTCGGGGCCATCGTCGGTATTCCCCTGTTGATATTTGGCTTCATGCTCATCATCCGCAGCCTGTTCTAATCCATCATGGCAGACCGATCGATCAAGATTTGTAAAGCTGTTCGGCGCGAAACGGCCGAACAGCTTTTGTTAATTTCTTTAATCAGCTTTGGCAGCACCATCATCCTGACCCGCCTGTTCCTGGAGCTGACCGGCTACCCGCGGATCCAGACCGGGACACTTCACATTGCTCACGTCTTGTGGGGTGGACTTTTCCTTTTCGTGGCTGCTTTGCTGCCCCTGATCTATGCCAATCGCTGGGCGTTGTTCTGGTCGGCTCTGTTAAGTGGCGTTGGCTTCGGGCTGTTCATGGACGAAGTCGGGAAATTCATCACCCAAACCAACGATTATTTCTACCCACCCGCCGCGCCAATTATTTATGCTGTTTTTTTATTGGTCGCCCTGGTGTATTTGCAGGTGCGGCGTGCAAAAAAACTGACCCCACGGGAAGAGCTTTACCGCGTATTCCACCAGATGGAAGAGCTGCTGGATAACGACCTGGAAGAGGACGAAAAAACCGCCCTGCAGAACCAGCTTGTGGAAATCGCTGCGGATGCGGACGAAACGAACCTGAAAAACCTGGCCCAGTCCCTGGCCGATTTTATCGAATTGGACCAGTTGCAAATTGTCCCGGAAAGCGAAGGTGTCTTCAGCCGGTTATACAAGCGGGCAGCCGCTGCTTCGGCAAAAGTGCTTAGCCGTCTTCGCTTCCGGATTCTGTTAATTATCGGCCTGGGCGCGAATGGGATTTATTCACTGGTTATTCTGGTGCACCTTACCTTGTTCGCCTATCAGGTGATGCACGGCAACCCCGCCAGGCTCTTTTTCAATCCGGCGGACTTTCCCTTCATCAATTCGCCCACCTGGATATTGATCCGTTTTGGCATCCAGGGCCTGGTCGGATTGTGCTCGATTGTCGCTGCCATTTTGCTCATCCTGGAGCGCGACCGCCCGGCCATGGTCTGGGCTACATTGGGGTTGACTTTTTCATTGACCGTGGTCAATATCCTGGTATTTTATCTCGACCAATTCTCCGCCACGGTTACCGCATTGCTGGAGCTTATTTTGCTTCTGGGTGTCGTGACTTACCGGCATCGCTTTAATACCGACCAGCGCTCCTCACGCCGTCTCGCTTAGCGGGATGATTGTAGCCAGGTTTTCCCCGATAACTTCTGCCTGGACACTCCCGTTGGTCATTTCCATGAGGCCGGCCTGGAATTGGTTCAATTCTTCTTTCAGAAAGCGCCAGGTCAGGCTGACCTCGGCGGCGAATATTTCTTCAATAACCTGGCCGTGGCAGCGGGCGGCCAGTTGTTTAATGCGTTCGTAATAGTGATAAGGCAAATCGCATTGAACGGTGTTGGTCGGGGCTTTGACCGCCAGCGGCAGGTCGGCTAACACCGCCTTCACGGCATCGGTGTACGCTCGCACCAATCCGCCTGTGCCTAACTTGGTGCCGCCAAAATAGCGGGTGACCACCACCACTGCATCCCCCAAACCGCTGCCCTTCAATACGGCCATCGCCGGCCGCCCGGCCGTTCCGGAAGGCTCGCCGTCATCCGAGCAATGTTCGGTCAGGCTGGCGCCATGCCCGATGATAAAGGCTGGGACATGGTGGCTGGCATCCGGGTAATCCGCGCGGATCGCGACGATAAAACCGCGCGCCTCTTCCACGCTGAACGCCGGGGCAATTGCGGCGATGAAACGCGAATTAACGACCAGGATTTCCTGGCGGGTCTCGCACGCCGGGACAAGCGGGTATTTCTCTGCCAGGGGGTCACTCAGGTGGTCAAAACTCATACAATGAGTATACTTAACCCAACTCAAAACCTCAAGGCTATCGAGAACACCACTATGAAACATTTCATCATCTTGATCACCTATACCGCGTCCGCAGAGGTCGTGGATGCCATCCGCAGCGACCATCGCGAATTTTTGAAAAGCGGCTATCAGCAAGGAATGCTCTTGATGTCTGGGCCAAATAACCCAACCACCGGCGGGGTTGTGGTCGCCCGGGCCCAAACCGCAGACGAAATCCGTGACTTCTTTAGCAAAGATCCTTACGCCCTTCGTACCGCCGCCACCCACCAATTCATCGAGTTCGACCCCGTCCTGCATCAGGAGTTTATGGAGGAGTGGCTGGGGAAAAAAGATTGGGATTAGAGATTAGAGAATAGAGAATAGAGAGTAGTTGTGCCGTCAACAAGTCAACAAGGCAACGTGGGAAAGACGTACTTCCTCATTGCCTTGTTGACTTGTTGACTAGACCTGAATACTGACTACCAATCACTACTTTCTAATTACTATTCTCTCTTCTCTATTCTCTTTTCTCTTCCACCGCCACCACAAACCGCGCCACCTGATCGGCTCCGTTTTGAAAGTGCGTGACGGGCTTGTCATTTTGCAGCCAGTCCGGAAGCTGTGCTGCCCAGGCGCCGTTGAAGAAATCATCTTTTTGGATAACCATGCCGCCCAGGTGCTGCTCTACAAAACTGCCCAGGGGACCTGTCTCGCGGAAATTGTCGCGCGGCACGTAGGCATAGCGGATTCCGGCCAGGGCCGCCTCGGCGACCGTACTGTAGCCCAGCTTACCCACCACCGCGTCGCTGGCAAAGACCAGGTCCGGGTGGTAAAAGTCGCTGTGATGCGGCATCATCACCAGATTTTTTTCGACCCGGAATTCATCCGCGCCGCCCGGAATGACGAAGACGGTATCGTCGCGCCGGCTCAATTCGCTCAAAGCCTGGTAGGCCTGGTGGATCCCTCCCATAGTGATCAAGACGACTGGCCTATCGCCGTTGATCGAGAGTTCTTTCCGTACTTCAGCGCGGGAATGATGCGGCAAGCGCGCCACCGGTGTCACCGTTAAATCGCATTTCGCCACCGCACAGACCGGCTCGGTCTGGATGCGGTAAGTGGCTACGCGAAACGCGCTGCGATACTCCTCTAATACGTCGGCAAAATCGGGTTCCACGCCCAGGTAGCCGCTGTAGATCCAGTCCCAGGTGAAATTTTCCACCAGCACCGAGGGAATACCGGCTTTCTCGGCCGCCCGTATGCCCAATGGGCCGGCGTCGATAAGCGCCAGCCGGCAGCCGCAGCGAATCAATTCGCCAGCAAGACCATCGCTGGACGGGCCGGCAAAGGGCAGGAATGTCTTGATTTTTTGGACCGTCCCGGGCAGGTCCTCCTGGAAAGGACTTTCCTGAACAACCCCGATATCGGTTTCGAATTCGTGATAATCGAAATGGCCTTGCACCGAATCGCGGAAGAACCATTCCGGGACCAGGGTAAAGATATCGAAGGTCACCGCCGGGTTGACCCGCAAGATGGCATCCATGACGGCGCAGGCCCTGGCAGCGTGACCGAAGCCATGCGGTGTGATGATATAAGCAAGATGAAGTTGTGAATTGTTTGCTGACGAAGAAGGCATGCTTAAAATTCCTTGAAAGTTTTTTTGAGGGGTTGATCTTGAAATTTGGGTATTTGTGGGGGCGATGCCCCCACAAATACCCAAATTTTCAGACCTTTTTGTCAGGCGCCCGATTAATGTTCGGGTGCGTATATAATAATAATGTTATGGAATTAAACGCCCAAACCCGCCAGAAATCAAATGTTCGGGTCAACCTGGCCAGGGGATTAATCGCCATCGTGCTGTTTTTCAACCTGCAATCGGCAATTTTGTTTATTCTTCACGGCGAATGGTATGCCCCCTCATTTGAACTGGAAGGCGTTGCAGGGGCTGCATTGATGCGAGGGTTGGGCATCCTGTTCCTCATGTGGAACACACCTTACATTTTCGCGCTCTGGAATCCCATTCGCCGGCGCGTATCGTTGATCGAAGCCTGCCTGATGCAAGCCATCGGCGTGATTGGCGAATTGATCCTGTTATCGACTCTGCCTGGCGGGCACGTTTTGATCACGGCCAGCACGACCCGTTTCATCGCCTTCGATGCATCCGGGTTGGTCGCCCTGGCCCTGGCTTTTATTCTAACCCGTTCAATCAAAATCCGGTCAGTGACAGGCTCTTAAACAATCGCCTTGCTGTTCGGTACCGGCAGATGAACGTGCATCCTGCGGATCGGTTCGCTTTCTTTGGCCAGGATCCGTAAAACGACCACGCTCATATCGTCCTGGGGATGTTTGTGATCTTCATGAATTGCCTGGTTGAGCAGCGTGTCGGAAATTTTCTGGGCGGTTGGATCTTGCTCATCCAGCAAGGCTTCGATAATCTCGCAAATATCGATCCCCAGCCCGCCAGAGTTGGCGCCTGCGTTCGCCACACCATCCGTGTACATCACCACCGTCGTCCCGGTCAGCAGACCGATCTCGCTGATCGATGGGCGGATATTGCGCTCGGTGCCGATTGGCTGCATACTGCCCCCCAGGCACTCGATCCGCCCGGATTGGGCGACAAATATCGGCGATGGGTTGTTCCGGGTCAAAACCAACGTTCCGGACTGCAAATCTGCGCTGAGGATATTCAAGAAAACCGGGTTGGCCCCATGTCGTTCGGTGTACAGGAAATCCGATGCCGCCCGGGCAGCAGCGCCATCCCGGATCCCATCGGCGATCATTCCCAGCACCTTGCGGACGACCATTCCGGATACCATTTTTCCTTCATATCCGGATTCTTGCCCATCGCACATCACGACCGATAGCCCCCCGTTAGGTCGCTCGATAATCTCAATCGAATCGCCACTCTCTTGAGAACCGTAGCGGGTCGTTTTCGTGACGGCAATTTGAATTTCCATTGTGGTATTTTACTTCAAATTAATACTCAATGAAAGGGCGCGCCCAGGGCGATTGCAGCCTGCCTGCTTTTTGAGGGCAATTCCCAAAGAATGGGTTTTTGAGTGTTATTGTGGGGCTACGCCCCACAATAACACTCAAAATTATCTCTCTGTTGGGACAAAATTGGCATGATGCGATTGCCCTGGTGCGTAACATGCCCCTTGGGCAAGAAGCGGCCAGGGTTCGCGATGACAAATTTTCTGGTTTTTATCCAGTGAACAGGAGAACGCCATAAGACTTAACCCTCTGCGGTCTTTGCCCGTAAATAGTAGAGGGTATCCTCACCATAGTCCCTGGCGTTCATCTCGACCCATAAACCTGCCCGGCTGAAGCGTTCCTCGATCAGTTCGGGTAAAGCCATTTCAGCCTGCGACTGGTGGGTGATCCAGTAAAGCGTCCGCAGCATCCGTTTCCCGGTCCGCTTACCGCCAATACGGACCCCCAGCAGGATCAGCAAAACGCCATCCTCGGCCAGGGTACGCCGGATCTCTTCCAGAGTCTCCGGCTTAAAGATAAACTCGGGCGGAAAGGTAGCCAGGACCGTATCGAAACTACCCGCCGGATAAGGCAGGCGCTCGGCTACTCCGCGGGTCAGGCTCCCCGGATATGCCCCCCTGAAATTCTTATCGATGCGTCTTTTCGCCAGCCGGCACATCGGCAGGCTTTCATCCAGCCCGTAAGCCTGGTAACCCTGCTGGATCAACTCGATTTGCATGTGTCCGGGCCCAAAGCCCAGCTCTAATACCCGCAGCCCGTGTACATCCGCCAGGATGGTCTTGACCCAGTTATTCCACTCGCCAAACGAGACCGCCCCGGCGATCCCGTCATAGAGGAATGCCAGGGGATGGTAGAGCAAATAGAAGAAAAAGCGCAGTATCGAAACGATAATTTTCATCTCAGATTATGTTGTATTCTAACCTATTGAATAAATCCGTGATTTCATCAAGGGGTTGAATATTTTCGAGGGACTTCGTCCCTCGAAAATATTCAACCCCTTGATTTGTTAGAATTATTGTTCTATAATCTATTCACTATGGACGGTTTAGAGAAGCTCGAATTACTAACCAGTCAGGCCAATTATGACCTGGATGACGAAAAGGATCCCACTACGCCTCAACCTACACCGCCCTGCGGGATACCCCCGGTTTTCCACGCCAAAAAATCCGGCGGAGGAGAGATTCCCCTGCTCAAAACTATGCTAACCACGGCCTGTGAGCGGAATTGCAACTATTGCGCCTTCCGGGCCGGGCGTCACCTGCGCCGCGAAACGCTCAAGCCGGAGCAAATGGCCGACCTGTTCCACCGCATGTACAGCGCTGGCATCGTCGAAGGCCTGTTCCTCAGCTCGGGTATCATCGGCGGCAGCACCCGCACCCAGGACAGGATCATTTCCACGGCCGAGATTTTGCGTAAAAAATATAATTTCCGCGGCTACATTCATCTGAAACTGATGCCCGGTGCTGAAGACGCCCAGATCGAGCAGACCATGCGCCTGGCCAGCCGGGTTTCCATCAACCTGGAAGCACCCAACCCAGAACGCCTGGCTCACCTGGCGCCTAAAAAGGAATTCGTGCGTGAGCTGTTGGATCCCCTGCGTACCATGGAACGCCTGCGCAAAGAGAATTACGACCGCAGCGGTTACAACCGCATGTTTCCCAGTCTGGCCACCCAGTTTGTCGTCGGCGGGACCGGCGACACCGATCTGGAGCTGTTGTCCACTTCCACTTACCTGCTGCAGAATCTTAACTTGAAGCGAGTGTACTATTCTCCGTTCAATCCAATTTCGGATACCCCGATGGAAAACCTGCCTCCGGAAAACCCGCTGCGTAAAGTGCGCCTTTACCAGGCTTCTTTTCTCATCCGCGATTATGGTTTCGGCATGGAAGATTTTTCGTACACCCCGGACGGCAACCTGCCCCTGGATACCGATCCCAAACTCTCCTGGGCGCGCGAAAACCTTGCCCACCGGCCGGTTGAAATCAACAAGGCAGACAGGGTACAATTGCTGCGTATTCCCGGGATCGGGCCGAAAGGCGCCGAACGGATCCTGCAATCCAGGACCATTCACTTCATCCACGAATTGGGCGAACTGCACAAAGTCGGGATCATTCCCGAAAGGGCCGCGCCGTTCATCCTGATCGATGGGAAACGCCCGCTCCAACAACTAAGCCTGTGGTGATGCCATCTGATGCCTGCCGAAGAAAACCTTGATTCCAATGCCATCCGCTTTCTCAAGAAATCCGGGGTAGATTTTCGCCTGTTCCAACACCATGGGCCGATCCATTCCCTGGAAGAAGCGGCCGCCGAGCGCAACCAGACACCCGACCAGGTGGCCCGCTCGCTGCTTTTCCGCCTGGCTGAAGACGAGTATCTGATGATCCTGGCCTCCGGCCCGGCCCAAATCGATTGGCGCTCGCTCCGCCAGACCCTGGGTCTCTCGCGGCTGACCATGGCCACCCGTGAAGAGGTGCTCGAAAAGACCGGCAGCCTGCCCGGCACCGTTTCACCATTCTGCATCGATCCACAGGTAAGAATCCGGGTCGATGAAGATATTTTCCAGCAAAGCGAGATTTCGCTGGGCAGCGGGATCAGCGGTGTGGGCATTATCCTGACTCCCCAGGTCTTAATGCAAGTACTCGGCAATCCAGAGAAAATCCGCCTGGCCAAACAATTTTCATAACTATAATGATTTGTTTCTATTCAGGATATTTTGAAAATTAGGGGTGTTTTTATAGTTTTTCGCGTGCTTCGCACGCGAAAAACTATAAAAACACCCCCCTCCTTAACGATGGCCGGGTAATTACAATGATTTATTTGATTTGAGCGAATTGATTTGCCAAAATCTCGTCAAACAACTTAAATCAATAGTATTATGCGAACACCTTTTTACAATAAAGGAATACCATGACTGAATATATACGGATCGATGGCCGCAAAGCCGGCCAGTTACGGCCGGTGAAATTGACCGCAGGTTTTGTGGATTACCCGGAGGGTTCGGTGCTGATCGAAGCCGGTCAGACGCGCGTTTTGTGTAACGCCACTATTGAGCAGGGCGTGCCACGCTGGCTCGAGAAGAGCCAGCCAGGCAGCGGTTGGATCACGGCCGAATACGCCTTGCTGCCACGCTCCACGCAGCAGAGGGTCAACCGCGACAATGCGACCGGCAGCCGCAGCCAGGAAATCCGCCGGCTGATTGGGCGCAGCCTGCGCGCCGCGGTCGATTTGCAAAAGCTGGGACCGCGTACCATCACTCTGGATTGCGATGTTTTGCAGGCGGATGGCGGTACCCGCACCGCCTCGGTCACCGGCGCCTATATCGCCGTGGTCATTGCCCTGCGCGGCCTGATCCAGGCCGGCGCCTGCCCGCCCGAAGTGCTGGCAGAAGCGGTCGCGGCCGTCAGCGTGGGCATCTACGACGGCCAGGCGATTCTGGACCTGAACTATGCGGAAGATTCACATGCTGAAACCGACTTGAACGTGGTCATGAACGCATCTGGCAAATTCATCGAAGTCCAGGGGACGGCCGAAAAGAACCCCTACTCGCGCCAGCAGTTGGACCAGATGCTCGACCTGGCGGCTTCCGGTATCCAGGAATTGTTGGCGGTCCAGCAATCCACCCTGGCGAAATTATGAAACCGGAAATTAAGAGGTGTACTTGCTAATGGCCTGTTTCACAGGCGAATAGCAAGTACACCTCTTCTTTTTTACGATAGTTGATTAATTACAAAAATAAAAAAATCGATTTGGGTTATTCTTTCCTGGAACTTCTTTTGGTATAATACTATGTGTTCAAATAGTTCTCAAGATTCCGGGGAAGAGACCAAAGTATTGGCACCGAAGGGGCAAAGATGCAGCGCATTGCTCGCATCCGAATCTCTCAGGTAAAAGGACCCCGTTATCGATTTCCTCTGAAAAGCCACCAGGCACCTAAGGAGCAAACCCTTAATCGGGCGAATCTCACCGGTCTATAACAGAGGGCGTACTGTACAGTGCGCCCTTCTTTTTATTCCAAACGTCCTCAGGAGAATAACAATGAATGTTCCAGAAGGCCTCAAGTACGGGAAAACTGACGAGTGGGTCAAGGTCGAGGGAAATGTAGCCCTTATCGGTGTCACGGATTACGCCCAATCACAGCTTTCAGATATCGTTTATTTCGAGTTTAAAGTTGACGTGGGTGAAATTGTCAAAGCCGGTTCACCGATTGCCACCCTTGAATTGGTCAAAGCAGCCGCCGATGTAAGCGCACCGCTCTCTGGTAAAGTAACCGAACTGAACGAATCGCTCAATGATGATTTCGAAACGGTCAACTCCGACCCCTATGGCGCTGCCTGGGTCCTGAAAGTTGAATTAGCCGACCTGGCCGAACTGGATGATTTGATGGACGCAGCGGCCTATGAGAAGTATTGCGAGGAGCGCAGCGAATAATGTTCATTCCGCATACCGATGTGGAACGTGAGGAGATGCTCAAAACGATTGGCGCCG
Source organism: uncultured Chloroflexia bacterium (assembly GCA_963704755.1). Lineage (GTDB taxonomy): Bacteria > Chloroflexota > Anaerolineae > Anaerolineales > Anaerolineaceae > Bellilinea. Next base: position 120,778 of record OY969938.1, on the reverse strand, counting down.
AGAAAATCGAAGATTTATTTGACGCCGTTCCTGCATCTTTTCGTTTTCCCGAATTGAATCTGCCCAGGCCTTTGACTGAAATGGAAGTCATGGCCCAACTTCGCGATCTCTCTCTGGCCAATGAATCCACCCAGGATATGGCTTGTTTTCTGGGCGCTGGGGCGTATAACCACTTCATCCCCGCCGCCGTGGACAGCTTGCTGCGCCGCGGAGAGTTCTTTACCGCTTATACCCCTTACCAACCTGAGATCTCACAAGGCACCTTACAGGCTATTTTCGAATACCAGAGCCTGATCGCTAATTTGACCGGCATGGAAGTGTGCAACGCCTCGCATTACGATGGCGCGACTGCTGCAGCCGAAGCGGCCGTGCTGGCTTACCATCATTTCCGCGAGAAGAAAACCCGCATCGTTCTTTCCACCGGCGTCAACCCTCAATACCGCGATGTGCTGTGCACCTATATGTGCGGCTATCCCAACATCGAGCTGGTCGGGGAAAAAGAAGGCCTCAACCCGCTCGATCATCTGACGGCGCTGGCCGACCTGGTGGACAGCAATACCGCCATGGTGCTGGTCCAGTATCCGGATTTCTTTGGCCAGGTCGAGGATTTGACCCAATTTGCCGAGAAAGTCCACCAGGCCGGCGCGCTGCTGGCCGTGGCGGTCAACCCCATCGCCCTGGGGCTGTTGAAAACCCCGGGGGAATTCGGCGCTGACATCGTAGTCGGCGAAGGCCAGCCCCTGGGTATCCCGCTCTCCTTTGGCGGGCCCTACCTGGGCCTGTTCTCCACCCGCAAAGAATTGGTGCGTAAGGTTTCCGGCCGCCTGGTCGGTGAGACGGTGGACGGACGTGGCCAAAAAGGCTATGTGCTGACCCTGACCGCCCGCGAGCAGCATATTCGCCGCGAGAAGGCCACCTCGAACATCTGCACCAACCAGGGATTGATGGCGCTGGCATCCACCATCTACCTGAGCCTGTTAGGCAAACAAGGGCTGCACCAGGTTGCCAACCTGTGCTACCAAAAAGCGCATTACGCCGCGAATGAAATCAATATGACCGATGGCTACCAGGTCGTTTCGACCAAACCGTTCTTCAATGAGTTCGTGGTCAAGTGCCCGGCCCCGGTGGAACAAATCAACGCTCACCTGCTCGACCATAACATCCTGGGCGGATACGATCTGGGCCAGGATTACCCCGAACTGGCCGATCACATGTTGGTCGCTGTTACAGAAATGAATTCGCGTGAAGATATCGATCTGCTGATCGCGGCGCTGGAGGAGTTTAACGATGACTGAGCCCAATATTTTCGAACTTTCCTCCCCCGGCCGCCAGGGCGCCCGCTTTCCCGAATCCGACGTACCGTTCAGCGAACTGCCCGCCGGCCTGGAACGCGCAGACCTGCCCCTGCCCGAACTTTCCGAGCTGGACGTCGTCCGCCACTTTACCCACCTCTCCCAAAAGAATTACAGCGTCGACGGCGGGTTTTACCCGCTGGGCTCCTGTACGATGAAATACAATCCGCGGGTCAACGAAGAAGCTGCCCGCCTGCCCGGTTTCGCCTGGACTCATCCCCGCCAGCCGTTGGACACCGTCCAGGGCAACCTGGCCTTGATGTTCGAACTGCAAGAAGACCTCAAGGAGATCACCGGCTTCGATGCCTGCAGCTTGCAGCCCGCCGCCGGCGCGCAAGGTGAGTTTACCGGGGTAAAAATCATTCGCAAGTACTTCGAAACCCGCGGTGATGCCAAGCGGACCAAGATCATCATCCCCGATTCGGCCCACGGGACCAACCCGGCCACTTCTTCGATGAGCGGTTTCGAGGTCGTCCACCTGCCGACCGACTCGCGCGGCAATGTGGACCTGGATTCCTTGCACGCCATTTGCGACGAGACCGTCGCCGGCTTGATGTTGACCAATCCCAACACGCTGGGCCTGTTCGATGAGAACGTCGTCGAAATCAACCAGATCGTACACGCGGCCGGCGGCCTGGTGTACGGCGATGGCGCCAACCTGAATGCCTTGTTAGGTGTGGCCCGCCCTGGTGACCTGGGCTTCGACATCATGCACATCAACCTGCACAAAACCTTCTCCACCCCGCATGGCGGCGGCGGACCAGGCTCTGGCCCGGTGGCCGTCACCGAAGCGCTCAAAGAATTCCTGCCTGGTCCGGTGGTGGCGATCATCGAAGAGAGCAACGCCAGCGAACCCCCGTTCTACGGCTTTGCCGTGCCCAGCCAATCCATCGGCCGGGTCAAGTCCTTCAACGGGCATTTTGGCATGATGGTGCGCGCTTACACCTACATCACCATGCACGGTTCCGAAGGCCTGCGCGATATTGCCGAGTACGCCGTGCTCAATGCAAACTACTTGCTGGCCCGGCTGCGCACCACCTACCACGTACCCTTCGACCGCACCTGCATGCATGAATTTGTCATGGAAGGCAACTGGGAAGACGTGCCCGATGTACACGCCCTGGACATCGCCAAACGGCTGATGGATTACGACTTCCACCCGCCAACGAACTACTTCCCGCTGATCGTGCACGAGGCCTTGATGATCGAGCCGACCGAGACCGAAAGCAAGCAGACCCTCGATAGTTTCGCCGATGCGATGTTAGCCATCGCGGAAGAGGCCCACACCCATCCGGACCTGCTCAAAGAGGCGCCCCATAAGGCTCCCATGGGCCGCCTGGACGAGATCAAGGCAGCCAAAGAGCTTGTTCTGTGCTGCTGGCCGGCTGTCCAAGAATAATAGAATTCAAAACAAAAAAAAAGGATGCGCGAACGCGCATCCTTTTTTGGTTAATCCCAAGAGCACTTGAGGGGGTTGCGCGAGCTTCGCTCGCGCAACCCCCTCAAGTATGTTTTTTCATTAAAAGGTTTTCAATCCGGGAATAATCGCTATAATGGGGTGATTGTTCCTGAACGGGCTTGCCCCTACTGGAACCATCCCCAATTACTGTCTGAGGTGTTAGAGATGGTCGCAGGTGAACCCAGCACAATCGTAGTAAAGAACGAAGCATCCAAACTCAAGCGTGAATTAACGCTCCTGCCCCTGTTTTCATTGATTTACTTTACTGTTTGCGGCGGAGCCTTTGGTTTCGAGGCCGTGGTCGGCTATTCCGGACCGATCCTGGCTTTGATTTTATTGGTACTGACGCCCTTATTCTTCAGTATCCCGAATATGCTCATCGTCCGTGAGATGAACTCGATGATGCCCGTGGAGGGCGGCTATTATCATTGGGTCAAGCAGGCCTTCGGCGCCCTGCCGGGTTTCCTGGCCGGCTGGATGAACTGGGTGGTCTCCTGGGTGGATGTGTCTATCTACCCGGTCCTGGCCGCCTATTATATTGGCTACTTTATCCCCGGCGTGCGTGACGGGGCCGTCATTTTCGGCGCTCATGTGGATGGCTGGCTCATCCAATGGGCCATCGGCCTGGTCCTGATCTGGATGATCACCCTGTTGAACATCCGTGGCGCCCGCCTGGTCGGCATGACCGCATCCTGGTTGGGGGTCATCATGCTTATCCCGCTGATCGCTATGTCGGTGGTCGGGATCGCCAACTGGATTCACAGCGGTGTGACCATTTCGCTGCCGGTGCTCCCGCCCGGCGAAACCATCACCGGGGCGTTGTCGGTGGGGCTGTTCATCGTCATGTGGAACTTCATCGGCTGGGAGCTGCCCACCGCGGCCGGCGATGAGATTGTCAACCCCAAGCGCACTTATCCGCTGGCGATGACCCTGGTGCTGGTGGCCGCCATCGCCACCTATGCCTTCCCTACTCTGGCAGGCTTGTACGGCGGAGCCGGATCGAACGGCCGCTATTTGCTGTGGGGCCAGGAAGAGAACCAGGATGGCCAGGGCATCGGCGCTGCTTTAGCCGATTATGGTGTCAGCACGGACCAGTTGGATTCCTGGGGCGTGGATCCGCAGAGCGCAGTCGGCTGGGAATACCCCGATATTGCCCACGCCATCGGTGAGGCCGCCACTGGCGAAGCCAACGGTTTTCTGGCGCGCTTGCTGGGGATTACGGTGTCCTTTTCGGCCGTCTTGAGTATGATCGGCTTGTTCATCGGCAACAGCCTGGGCGGCACCCGTGTTCCCTTCGCCATGGCGGAGGACGGCATGATGCCCAAATGGATGGTCAAGGTCCATCCCCGCTATGGCACTCCCTGGATTGCCGTTTTGATCTGCGGGGCGATCTATACCATATTCACCTTGCAGGCCTTTTCCTTCCTGGTGGTCGTGGATGTATTTTTGAACATGCTGGTGCTGATGATGGAAGTTGCTTCCCTGTGGAAGCTGCGCTTCTCCCGGCCCGACCTGCCTCGGCAGCGTGTACCGGGTAGCTGGCTTGGATTGGCTTACGTCACCCTGGGGCCGCTGGTCTTCGTCGTTTTTGCCATCGTCAGCCAGTTCGTCGAGGAAGGCCTCAGTTCGCTTTGGCTGGCCCTGGTGGCCATCGCCATCGGAATTGGTGTATTCTTCGTGTTCAAGAAAACGATCAAACCCGGCATCCCGGATGTGGACCCCTACCGCCTGGAACCCGAGGAGAGTTAAACCTAAACAACGATGTCTGAATTAATGCAGATCCGCGATTTTTCGAAGCGCAAAAATTTTCCCGGCGAAACCGGCAACGATTTCGACGTCATCCTGCATCGCTATGCATCCATCCAAAAGATGCCTGCGCTGCTCTTTGCCATTCTTCTATTCCTGCTGGCGCTCATCCCTACCTGGTTTAATTGGCTACACGCAGTTGCGCTGTGGGTTTTCTTTCTGCTGGATTGGCTTCTGCTGGCTGAATTAGCCCCGGCCGGGAAATCTTTCGGCCCGGCCAAACCCCCGGTTGTGATTTTGGCGATACTGCGCTGCCTGTTCGCCTGGCTGCCTTTCCCGATCGCCACCGGTTTGCAGGCCGCCGGCACGCTGCTGGTCATCTACGGTTTTTGGATCGAGCCGCATACGCTCAAGCTTACCCACCAGAAACTGGAATCCCCCAAGTTAAAGCATGGTACTCCGCTCAAAGTACTACACCTGGGCGACCTGCACCTGGAGCGCATCAGTGGTCGCGAGCGCAAACTCAACCAGCTTGTCCATGACTTGCAGCCAGACCTTATTCTGTTCACCGGCGATGTGCTCAACCTGACCTACATCCGCGACCCCCAGGCTATCCAGGAGGCGCGCGAGATCATGGGCGCCTGGCAGGCGCCGTTAAGCGTTTACGCTATCACCGGCAGCCCGGCTGTGGATATAGAGAAAACCGTGCCCAAAATCTACGAAGGACTCGGGATCCACCTGCTGCCCGAAAATCGCGAAACGATTTCCACACCCCTGGGCGAGCTGGACCTGATCGGCTTATCCTGTACCCACCGGCCCTTTGTCGATGCGCCCCGCCTCGAGAGCCTGGTCGATCCGGAATCAAACCGCTTCACCATCCTGCTCTACCATACCCCCGACCTGGCGCCCAACGCCGCCCGGCTCAACGTTGACCTCCAGCTTTCCGGCCATACCCACGGCGGGCAGGTGCGCCTGCCTTTCTTGGGTGCCTTTTTTACCGCCTCGCTCTACGGCCGCGCGTTTTCTTCCGGGCGTTACCAGATCGGCCCGCTGACCCTCTACATCACCCGCGGGATCGGCATGGAAGGCGCCGCTGCCCCACGGGTACGCTTCCTCTGTCCGCCCGAGGTAATCCTCTGGGAAATCCAGGGGAAAAAGGATTTTAGCCACAAATAAACACAGATGGATACAGATAAAGATTTTTAATGAATTTCTGTACAGATAAAAAATTTAGTGGTAGCGGCTTCGCCGCTACCACTAAATTTTTTTATCTGTGTTTATCCGTGTGCATCTGTGGCAAAAAAACCTCTTACAGCCTGGATTTGACCCAGGGCAGGACTTGATCCATCGCTTCGGGCAATTTGGATGCGTCTTTCCCGCCGGCCTGGGCCAGGTTGGGACGCCCGCCGCCGCTCCCACCAACGACCGCAGCGACCACTTTGATCAGGTCGCCAGCCTTCCAGCCCCGTTTGACCAGGTCGTCGCTGACCGCGGCGATCAGGGTCGGTTTGTCCTCAGGCGCCGATCCCAGCACGATGACCCCGGTCTCATAGCGCTGGCGGAAGCGATCGCTCATCTGGCGCAGCGTATCCGCGGTGGCGTTCGATAGAACCGCCGCCAGAACGGCCACACCTTCGACCATCTGGGTGTTATCCAGGGTAGTCACAAATTCAGCCGCGACCAGTTGCTCGCGCAGGTGGGTATTTTGCTTTTCTGCCTGGTCTAATTCGCTCACCAGGTTAGCCGTTTTGATCGTGGCCTCATCGATCGAGCTGCTCAAAATAGCCGCTACCTGCTTGAGTTGCTTGAAGCGTTTCTGCACCAGGGCATAGGCCTCCCGGCCGGTCACCGCCTCGATCCGGCGCACACCCGCGGCCGCGCTGCTTTCTGATGTAATCAGAAACAGGCCAATATCGCCGGTATTGTCCACGTGAGTACCGCCGCACAGTTCGTACGAATAGATATCTTCCTGGCCAATGCAAATCGTGCGCACCACTTCGCCATATTTTTCGCCAAACAGCGCCATGGCGCCTTCTCCGATGGCCTGGGAAAGCGGTTTTTGCACGATATGCAGCGGATACGCAGAATAAATGGCCTGGTTGACGCCCATCTCGATTTCTTCCAGATCTTGGGCGGAAATCGCTTCCGGATGGGTAAAATCAAAACGAAGCCGGTCCGGCGCGACCAGCGACCCGGCCTGGCGGGCGTGCTCGCCCAACACACGGTGCAATTCAGCGTGCAGCAAATGCGTGGCGGTGTGGTTGCGGCGAATATCCGCCCGGCGCTGCGAATCGACTGCCGCAATCGCCAGGTCTTCGACGGCCGGCTTACCCTTGACCACTTCGCCGATATGAACGATCACACCTGCGGCGGGTTTGCGCGTGTCTTCCACGCGGATCTCCCAGCGCGGCTCCTTGACCGACACGATCAAACCGGTATCCGAGACCTGCCCGCCCAACTCGACGTAAAAACAAGTGGCCGGCAGGACTACTTCGACATTGTCACCGGTCATGACTTCGCTGACCGGCTCACCATCGCGGATCAAGGCTAAAACTTTCCCTTCCACTTCCAGGCCGGAATACGGATCGTATTCGACGCCCTTAGGCCCAATCTCGTGCCTGGCTTGCAAACCTTCCAATACCTGGCGGTACAGGTCAACTTTTTCGCCGCCCATCGATCCAAACGCTTTCCCGGCGCCGGAGGCGACTTTGTGTTCCTCCATGGCCCGGTCAAAACCGGCCTGGTCGACTTCCAGACCCTGTTCGCGGGCGACGTCCCGGGTCAGCTCGAACGGCAGGCCGTGGGTAGCATACAGGTCGAAGGCCTGGCCGCCATCCAGAACGGTCTTTTTGCTCGCCTCTACCTCCGCGAGCAAATCGTTCAGATGTGAAATGCCCTGCTCGACCGTGCGTTGGAAACGAATCTCTTCGCGGGTGAGGTTATCCAGGATGGTGGCCTGGTTGCGGGATAGTTCCGGGTAGGCTTCACCGTAATTACGGATCACAACCTCCGCCACCCTGGCCATGAACGGATCGTTCAGGCCAATCTTGGTAGCGAAACGAGCCGCCCGGCGAATGATCATCCGGCAGACGTAATTCCGGCCGGTATTTCCGGGCACGACCCCATCCGCAATCAAAAATGCAGCCGCCCGCACATGGTCGGCAATGACCCGGTACGGGGTGAAATTTTCCTTACGCTGTTCATCCGTGTCCCCGGTCAGCTCTTGGACCTTGTCCAGCAGCGGCGAAAGCAAATCGGTCAGGTAATTCGAATCGACGTTCTGCAGAACGGACACGATCCGTTCGAAGCCCATGCCGGTATCGACATGGCAGGAGGGCAGTGGTTCCAGGTGAGAAGCCGACAGGCGGTTGTACTGAATGAACACCAGGTTCCACAATTCCAGGAAGCGTTTGCAATCGCCGTTGACCTGGCAGACGTGGCCGGGTTCATTTTGTTTATCGCAGAATTCGATGCCGCGGTCGATATTGATTTCGCTGGATGGACCGCACGGCCCGGTATCGGCCATTTCCCACAGGTTGTCCTTACGTCCGAAATACAGGACGTGGTTGAGGTCGATTCCGGGTTGCTCGCGCCAGAAATTCGCCGCTTCCTCATCCGTGGGGATATCGCCCTTATCGTCCTTGAAGCAAGTGACCCACAGCTTGGATTTATCCAGGCCCCACACCTCGGTCAGCAGTTCCCAGGCCCAGGAAATAGCTTCCTTCTTGTAATAGTCGCCAAACGACCAGTTGCCCAACATTTCGAAGAAGGTATGGTGAGAATTATCCCGGCCGACATCGTCCAGGTCGTTGTGTTTACCGGCCACGCGCATGCATTTCTGAAAATCCACGGCGCGGGTGTACGGCCGGTGATCCGTTCCTAAAAACACATCTTTAAACTGGACCATGCCAGCATTGGTAAACAGCAAAGTTTGGTCTCCGCCGGGTACCAGCGAGGAGGATGGTACATAGGTATGGCCTTTTGCAACGAAAAAATCGACAAAAGATTGGCGAATGGCCGCGCCGGTAAACTTTGGGTCCATAAATTCTCCCGTACGATCAAATATGGTTAAGCGATAACGAGTGGATTATGATTATAAGCGAGGTGGGTACAGGAATCAATAAGTCTGACAACCAGGCGTACTTTTAACAAAGTGTTTGCGGGGGCAAAGCCCCCGCAAACACTTCATCTTCAGCACGATCTGTGTCCATCCGTGTCCATCTGTGGCAAATTGCCTCTTAAGGCGAAAGAGCCGCCAAAATCAGCGGCTCTTTGCCAACAGAAGACAGGTGGGAGGATCTCGAATTGTTTACCTTGAGAAAGCCATCTTCATCAATTTGCCGTCGCGATCCATGGTCACACGGGCATAATTGGTATGGGTATGTTCTCCTACACGCACTTTTCGAGTAAAAATCACGACCGTCCGGTCAGCGACCTGCTTGGTTGCCAGCCGTTTACCGAACATCCCGGTGTGAGCGGCTTTTCCTTCGATGTCGATTTGCTGAGCGCTCATGCGCACTTCAGCCGATTCCAGGCCCGGCAGATAGGAGGACACGGCTTGTTTGGCCGATTTCAAAATTCGTTCGCTGACCGCCGGCGAATTAATTACAGCCGTCTGGTGGTCGTTGACCATCTTCATCGTCGGCAGTTGGGCATAACGCAGCAGCCGCTTCTGATTGACTTGCAGCCCGTCATTGTAGATCAACGGGTCACCGAAAAGGTTGAATGAGATGAGTGTCTTTTGATCTTCACCATCCAGGTAACCCTGGCGCTTGTTCATTTCGTTAGCCAGGCCAATCTTGGCCTGCGTAAAGGCATCCCCAACCGAATAGCCTTCCTGGATACCGCTCCAGAAGAGGTTGCCTAGCAGGTCAGCCCCGACTAACGGCGTGTTGGCGGCGCCATAAGCAATGCCGCTCGAAGCCACCACAGCCATTGAGCCGATCGAGAGGAAGCGCAGGGCAATCGAGGTCTTTTCAGTCTTATCTACCACGTACCCGCCATAACAGGCTTCGCTGAACACAAATTTCGGCGCGTGCCCATTTTTCGGCAGGTCAGGGATCCCCAGGGCTACCGGGTAATCCGTTCCGCTGGGATCTTCGGTCGGGTCGCGCTGGCCGTACCACTCCGCAGTTTCGGCCATCCCGTGCAAATTAAAAAAGCTCATTGGCGAACCGGTCAATTTCTGGCTGTCGAATCCCTTGGTAATGATGGGGGGTGAAATCAACATCCCTGCGCCATCCCCAATCGGGCGAAAAGTCGCCAGAGAAGACCGCTTCCAAACTGAAGCTGTGTACCCAAACCCATTCGTCGGGCTGCTGCTGGGTTTGCTGCGATGGAAAAGGAGCTGTAATAGCGTCAGCCAGAAGGCAATGCCCGGCAGGCTTTTCTTGCCCTTGGCCGATTGTTGGTGATATTTGGTCGTCTGGCGGATCTGCTGGAGGAGCAAACCGACGTCCACGCCCTGCTCACCCGGCAGCCTGCCGACCGGCCATTCCGGGATGAAATAATTGGTGTCCAGGGTCGCATAAGGATTATCGGAAAGGACTTCCTCATCCGAATCATCGGTGGGATTGGGCAGACGATGAAACGGAACCACATCCGGCCCGCCCACAATCAATACCGCGCCAATCCGTTCACCCTGTTTGGCCAGTGAAGTATCCAGGTCGTTCAAGGAAAGCTTGATTTTCCACGGGTCGATGGTCGCGATCGTTTTCAGTCCCAGTTTTCCGGTCGTCTCGATATCGTCCGGATAGAACACCATCGAACCCCAACCGCCGTGACTGCGCACGGCAGTCGCCAGAGACTGTAATTCCCCGTCGATGACCGCCAGAGTCTGGCTGCCATATTTCTGGTTCAGGCCATTTTTGGTCGTCAGGATGACATAGATCGGGAAACGCCCATCCGATTTCGCCAGGGCGGGCGCCTTGACATGCTTGGCGACCCGGGAAAATTCTTTCTCGGTCTTTTTTACCCATTCAGGCCGTTCGGCTGGCGCTGGTTTTACACTCCCCGGTACAGGCGGCAATTCTGCTGCCGGCCGAGGGATTGCAACCACCGGCTCGGGATCTTTGATCGCCTGGACCGGTTCCAGGGCTGGTTCGATTGGACGCGGTCCAACCTTGACCGGTTGATCGCTTCTGGCGGCCAGCAAATTCCATCCCATTTCACCGGCCACACTGGCCGGGATAGATATATCCAGAGAAATTTCGAGCCGATCCGGCCACAACGGTTTATACGGATGGTCTTCACCCCACCAACGCTGGCAGACCTGCCCGGAAGCATCCGCGGCAACACATTGGTGAAGCAGGTTGACCGCCTCGGACTCATCGCCGGACGCCAGGCTGGCCTCAGCCAAACCCAACTTGAACACGACGCAGTCGGGCCAACGATTGTTGTAAAGCTCGGCGAACTTTGCCAGATTTTCGCGTTCACCCAGGGCCCGGATCACCTGCATATGGATAATTCCGCCCAGGGAATCGTCCTGGTTCAAAGCCAAACCCTGGTAAACGTATGTTTCGGCCGTTGCCAGGTTGCCGTTCAGCAATTCACGGCGGGCATTCCGAAACACGATGCTCCAGCCCGGCATCGAAATGCTCGAACCGACTCTTTCGCCTAACATGAACACATGCATCAAGGCTTGCTGCGACCCGGCCGCATTGATTTTCTCATAGGCCTGGGCGAGCAGTTTCAACGGCTGAGTATATTCCGGATCGATGCGGGACACCTTCTCCAGGATTTGGATTCCTTGCGAAGTCTTGCCGTCCCGGATGAGCGCTTCGGCCAGCCAGGTGTTGACCGCCAGGTCGCCCGGATAAACCGCCAGCCAGTTCAACGCGAGCTGGCGGGCATAGCGATATTCGCCGGCATCGATCGATTTTTCGAGAACGACCAATAAGGTCGGGCGGGTAATATCGCGGGCTTGCTGATCTTCTGGTGTGGCCGGAGTGGACGATTCTACTGGCATGAGTTTGCCTCCTGACAGGTTTGTACCAGGTTCAATGCAACTATCGCGCCAAGTTGCCGGCGGATATTGACGTCATCAGGGGCTAACTGAGCGGCTTTACGCAGCATCGCTTCCGCGCCGGGGTAATCCTTTCCATCGCGCATGGCGACTGCGCATTGGTAATAGGTGCGGCTATCATCCGGGGCCGCCTGTACGGCGTGCTGGTAAGCCTCCAACGACCTGGCATATTCGCGCCGGTCAGAATAGGCCTTCCCGAGTTCCAGGAAGATCTCAGCCTTTTCGTCAGCGGTGAGGGCCGCTTCGGAAAGGTGGTAAACCGCTTTATCCAGTTGGCCGGTCAAATGATAGACCTTACCCAACAAATAATTCAGCTCGGGTTGCCTTGGGTTGATTTTCAAAGAAGCAATTCCAGCTTTTTCTGCCTGGCCTTTATCGCCTACCTCTACCGCCGCTTTGGCCAGCAGCGCCAGCAGCCGGTCGTCTTGTGGGTGTTGGCCGGCCAGTTTCTGCAGCACCGGGAACGCTGCCGTGGCACCGTTCATACGATAGATCAACTTCGCCCGTTCCAACCCGAGCTCGATTGAATTGGGGATATCTACCACAGCCTGGGTCAATTCGCCCAGGGCATCTTTGTCTTTCCCGCGCTTGATCAAAATCCTTGCCGCCAGCAGTCGATTATCCGGGTCGGCCGGCGCAATCTTCTGGGCCGCGTGGACGAGCTCCAAGGCCTTGGCGTCATCTCCCGCCCGTAATGCGATCTCACCATTGAGCACCAACGCCGGGGCCGAGCGTTCGTTCAACTCCAATGCCCGGTCGATGGCTTGCTGAGCTTCCGGGTAATTGCCGGCCAAGAATTGGGAGCGGGCCAACAAAACCCAACATTTTTCTGCCTCTGGTGAAATTTGGCTCAATTGATTAAAAACTTCGGCAGCTTTATCGGCCATGCGGAATTGCAGGTATTTGTTGCCCAGTTCTGTCAGGTAAGTCAGGTTGCCAGGGTCAAGTTCGTTGGCGCTTTCCAGGTGCAGGATCGCGGTTTCTCCGTCCTGGCATTGTTCGGCCAGGCCAGCGGCCAGGAAATGCCATTCAGGCTCATCCTGCCACTGGGCCAGACTGGCTTCGATCGCCTCCAAGGCCTGGGCGGGCTCGTTAATCGCCTGGGCAGCTTTTGCCAGGTTCGCCTGGCAAAGAGGGTTTCCGGGAGCCTGAAGAACGGCCCGCTTCGCACATTCAAAGGCTTTTTGCGTATCGCGGTCCGCCTGGACCTGCAATTCCTGAGAAAGTGCCGGCGCCACATGAGCATATTTCTCGGCTACCTGGATCGCCCCGGCCGGGTTCCCGGCTCGGGTCAGACCCAGAACGATCCAGGGGATCTCTTTGTCGGATACGCGCAATCCTTCCAGCACACGCACATTTGCGGTCGTTGGCTGGAAAAGGATATTGCCGCGAGCTTTCCAGCGTTCGACTTCCGCCCCTCCGGCCAGTTTTTCCAGGTCGGCCAACAACAATTCGAACCTTCCCTGGTTTTCTGCATTCACCAGCGAGGCCGGATAGATATGGCGGGTCACGCCTAGCGGTTCACTGGCCAACTGCCATTCACCCGCCGAAACCAATCCCTTGGCCATTGTAAAGAGGGCCAGGGGTTCCTGCGGGTGCTGCTTCAAATAGGCATCCCACAATTCGAAAGCATCGTCCCACAAGAACAGGTCAGCCGCAGCCTGGGCTAACAATAAGCTGCCAATTTTGACGGTTTGTTCATTCGTGGACGCGGCCTGGTCAGCCGCGATATCATCTCGCAATTGCGCGTACAACTGTTCGGCCTGGGCGTAATCGTTTTGGGCAGCCAGCACGCGGATTTGGCCGGCCATCAGGTTACGGTCGTCCGGCCGGGCCAGCAGGCCTTTCTCGATAATTTTCTTGGCTGTGGCCAGGTCGCCGTGGTTGAAGGCAAATTCCATCGCCAGAGTCTGTAAAGCCAGATTCCACTGCAAATCCGCTTTTTTCGAGCCATCCGCACGGAAGCCTGTAGTTTCATTCGGGCCGGTCTCATTCAAGATCTTTTCGGCCCGGTCGGTTTGCAGCAGCCGGTAGGATAGTTCCGTAGCCTGATATCGGGCTTCGCTGGATTTTGAACCAAGTTGGGCCGCTTTTTCGGCATGATAAAGCGCCGAACTCAGGTTGGTGGTCTTTTCCAGCAGGCGGGCAAAGCGCAGGTGAATATCGAATAATCCTTCGTCCATTCCGGCGATATTTTCATCCAGGTTTTTCTCGACTTCGCGGCTTTCGTGCAGCCGCAAGGCGTGTTCGAGAGATGCCAGGGCCGCCTGTGGGCGGTTCAATTCACACTGTAAATCGGATTGCAGCAAATAATAGGGTTCTTCTTCGGGATGGATGTCGATCGCCCTTTGGATGGACACAATTGCCTTATCTACCCGGTGCGTCTGGGCGTACATCCTGGCTAACTCATACTCCAGGTTGGCCGAAGGCTCCGGGTTGACCGATGCGGCTTTCTCAAGCGCAGCCAGGGTCAGGTCGTCATTCTCCAGCTTGCGCGCGATCTCGGCCGCTTTCAACAAGTCATCCGAGGAAGCCGTTTCCATGGTCATGGCTTGCATCAACACCGCCTCCGAGCCCGGCCGGTCGCCCAGGTTGTAATACAGGTTTGCCAGGCTGGTAATGATATTTACCCGTTGAGGTGCAATCTGGGCAGCCGTTTTCAAGGCTTGAATACCCTTTTCGTTTTCACCCAGGCGGCCCATTATGTCGCCATACCAGAGCAGGTTATCGATCGCGTCGGGGGCCAGCATCAGTGCGTCATCCGCAGTCTGGCAGGCCGACTCGCTCAGTTTCAATGTTTCGAATGTTTCCGCCAATTTGCGCTGTAGAATGATCGAATCCGGGCGGGCGCCAACTGCATTTTTGAATGCGGCCAGGGCAATCGAGTGATGACCCAGGTTCAAAGCCACATTCCCTAACCCGGCCTGGATACGCCAGGCGTAATCTTCGCTGCTGGCCTGTTCGTTTTGCACCAGGTGATCGTAGGCAGCGTAAGCTGCCTCGTAATCCTGTCGCAAGGCCAGCAATTCGGCCATCAACACCCGTGTTTCGAGACACTCCGGCTGGATGTTGAGCGAACGCTGCAGCGCTTTTTGGGCCTTGACCAATTGATTGAAATCTACCGGACGAACCGCTCGCCATTGCGATTCCGGTTTGCCCATCAGACTGGAGGCGAACAAAGCGTACCACTCCGGTTCGGCCTTTTCGGATTGAAGCGCAATTTCCAGAGTTGCCAGGCCTTCATCGCGTTCGCCGCGAGCCAGGAGCAGCCGGGCGTGCTGGTAAGCCAACCCGGGGTGAACCGGCCATTTGGCGCGCGCTTTTTCCAAAACGTCCAAAGCCTCGTTCTCATGCCCAAGAGAAAGCAGTGTTTCGGTTAAGGCCAGGGCGACCTCGTCCGATTCAGGAGCCAGGCGCGCTGATTGGCGTAAGAAGGGCAGCGCTTCGGAAGCCAGGTTATTTTCAAGATAAGCCCGCCCTAATTCGAAATGCAGTTCGGCCGAATCAGGCGCGGTCAGGATGGCGGTCCGCAAGGTTTCCAGCGCTCTCTGGTTATCACCATTCTTACGGTGCAGGGCGGCAAGCTGAATCCAGGGATTGGGGTTTTCGGGAGTCAATAAAGTAGCTTTGCTCAGATCCTTCAAGGCTTCCTCATGGTTTTCCAACCCGGCCTGAGCCATACCGGCATAGGTATAAGCCATTCCCAATTCACCGTCTATTGCCAGGATTTGATCGCAAACCTGTAACGCATCTTCGAATTTTTTTGCGCCCAATGCGCAGCGAGCCAGCGCCAGCGAATCGTCCAATGGCGGCAAGGGGCTCACCTCCAGGATTTGTTTGCGCTCGTCCAACGCTTCCCGCCAGGCTTCACTCTCTTCCAGGTATCCGGCTAAAATCCGGCGCGGCCTGGTCTCGGAGGGGTTCAATAGGATCGCCTGGATGACCAGGTCACTCGCTTCCGAATAATTCCCGACCCGGTGGCAGATTTCGGCGACTTGCAGCATCAAGGCACTGTCACCCGGCCGGGCATTCAGGTAGGCCTTACCGACTGAAATTGCCTCTTTCAATAACCCCAGATCGACCAGCACCTGTAAAATCGGTGCAACTGGAAAATCGAGGACATATTTTCCGCTTAAAATCGATGGATCGCGTTTTACCTGGGTAAGCCAGTACTGTACCGCTTCCCGAGCCGTCTCTTGAGCCTCGTGCTTCCCGCGAGTATTGGCCTGCTGGGCCGCGGTAAATATCTGGCCCAACACAGGCGTTTTGCTGGTAATTGCCCCGCTCAGAATTGCCGGGTGCAGCTTTTCTCCTCCCAGTAAGTACATTTCGGACATCAAATTCTCCGAAACCGGTAAAGCCTCGGTGACGGCAACGCAGTCCTCCCAAATATCCTCGGTCAGGCGGCCTTCCTTTGCGGCCAGAGACGCGAGCTGCAGACTGGTCCCGCTCACCCAATGGTGCAGCAGACGCCTGGACTTTTCCAGGGCAGCAGCCGATTGGAGAGGGTGCCCGGCAAGCTGGTGAAAGGATCCTAAAACTTCAAAACCCAGGGCTTTCTGGGATAGCTCGGCCCAGGTACATTGATCCGGATCGGCGTCTTTACCCAGGAAATCCAGGTACTCACGGTTTTCGATCAGCAAATCGTTGGCCAGCGGGGTAGCCAGAGAAGCCCGACCCAGCAGGACCAGGTGACGCAGCCATTCGACCTGGTAATCCAGGGGTAATTCGAGCATTAATTTCTTCAATATAGCCGTCTGGTCTTCACTCACCGCCGGGGTGCTCAAAACCATGTGGGTGACCCATTCCATGCCCGGCTTGAGCTGCTCTTTGGAAAGCAGCGCAGCATAAAGCTCATAGGGGTCTGGGACCATGCCAGCCAGGCAGGCCAAAGGCGTCTGCCAGCAGTCCACCTGATCTTCGGCATTATCCAGGCCGGCGACTTTCAACTCATCGACCAGCCCTTCCCAACTCTGCATTTTCCGGCGCCGTTCGCGCAGTGCCAGAGCGATCAAGCCGGCATCAGCCAGGGTCTCCGCCTTTTCGCCTTTGCGCAATAATCGTTCAAAGCGCTCCAAAGATTTTCTGCGTAATCCAGAATCGATCCCGGGTAAATGGTCGCTGCCCAAATCTTTGGCCGATGTACGCGCGCCCAGGGCCAGCAAAGCCAGGTTGGCCGGCGCCCAGTTCTCCGGATCATCATCCAGGCTGCCTGAACGAAAAAGATCGCCTTGTTGCAGAGTATCCCAAACGAGTTTATCGGTCTTGATTGCCAATAAAATCATCGGCGCATCCGCTGGAGACAGCGTGTGCCTTAAAAATGTAAATAAATCCACCGGTTGCATAACTGCTCCTGTTCTTGAATTAGGTTCGGAAATAAGAACAGTCAGAAATTATTGGATCTGAATCGCCAGACCAAAGGCAGCCGCGATCAACAAGATACCCACGATGACCAGAAAAGTACCAATGCCCGCAGCGGTCTTCACCAGGTCAGTCAATGATTCCATCAATGTGGAAGCATTGCCGACCAATCCGGCTACTTCTTCAGCAACTCCTTTTTGGGCAAGCTGCGCAGTCTGGCTGGCGATTTTCTTGATATCCCCGCCCATGGCCCGCGTGAGCAGCACAATCACACCGGTCACCATCAACAGAACTCCCAGGACCAGCAAAATCCCGGCCATCGTAAGGAAGAAATCGTTTCTGGACATTTCGAGAATCATAATTATCCTCCGCATATACCTGTCTGCAGAGGTTGATGCAAGAATTGTGCCAGAATTGATCGGCTGCCTGCCGGCAAAACCAAAAATGTGGAGGGCCTGAGCCGTTATTCCGGTTGGTGCAGCCTGATGATGTCGGTCGGCAAATCCGGGAGGTCGATTACGCGCCCATCGCAGAAAAGCAGCGCCCGTTCAATGGCGTGTTTCAGTTCGCGGATATTTCCCGGCCAATCATAATGGATCAGCGCTTCCATGGCCCGCCCAGAAATATCTTCGATATTCATGCCCTTTTTCATGTTTTCTTCACGGATGAAAAAGCCTACCAGTTCGGGAATATCCGCTTTACGTTCGCGCAGGGGGGGCATTTCCAAATCCACGACTTTCAAACGATAATACAGGTCCTGCCGGAATTCCCCCTTTTGAATCATTTCCATCAGGTTCCGGTTAGAAGCTGCGACCACCTGCACATCCACCTGGATTGGGTTATTGGCGCCTACCCGGCGGAATTCGTGTCCTTCGATCGCCCGCAGCACCTTTGCCTGCACATCCAGGGGCATCGAAGAAATTTCATCCAGGAACAAAATCGTGTTTTCGGCAACTTCCATCAGCCCGTTTTTGCGCTTGTCCGCGCCGGTAAATGCCCCGGCTTCGTGACCGAATAATTCCGATTCGAGCATCGTGGGTTGGATAGCGGCGCAATTGACCGCTACCATACTTTTGTTAGCTCGCGGACCGTTCTCATGGATGTAATGAGCCAAAACATCCTTGCCAGTACCGGTTTCTCCGGTAATCAACACCGAAACCTGCGCCTGGGCAGCTTTCAACGCCTGGGACATGACTGTTTTCATGGCGGTACTCTTGCCCGCCACAAAATTTACCCGGCTTTTTTGGGTCTGGCGCAGGTGGGCCAGCTCTCGCCGCATCTGAACGAGCTCACACCCGCGTTGAATGGAGGTTTCCAGTTGGGAAAGTTGAATTGGTTTGGTCAGGAAATCCTGGGCCCCATTCTTCATCGCATCGACGGCCATGTCGATATCGCCGTAAGCGGTGATAATAATAATCGGCGGCCGGTTGGCCATTTTGCTGGTTTCATACAGCAAATCCGGGCCATAGCCGTCCGGTAAAGATACATCCAGGAGAACGACATCCCCGTCACCGCGGTTGATCGCTGCCCGGGCCTCGGCTAAGGTAGCCACGCCGATAACTTCATAGCCCAAAGGTGTAAGGAATTCTTCGATATTTTGTCGGGCATTCGCCTCGTCGTCAACGACCAGAATGGTTACAGCCATTAATTTAATCCTCTAGCGCGGGGAGATACACATGGAACACCGTACCGCCTGGGAAAGAAATAACCGCTATGCTCCCCCGGTGAGCCGTAATAAGCCTTTTGGTAATCGGCAAACCAAGACCTGTCCCCATGGGTTTTGTGGTCACAAAAGGTTCAAAAATTCGGTCACGGATCTCATCGGGAATGCCTGGGCCGTTATCCGAAACGGTGATATCGATTTGCGGCCGGTTCCCGGCAACTTCGGTAACGCTTCCGTGTATGGATAGTATACCCCCTTTTTCTCGCATCGCATCCAACGCGTTCGATATCAGGTTGGTGAAAACCTGTTCCAACGCCCGCGGATCTCCATTGACTTTAGGCAGGTTATCTGCGACCTGATAGACATGCTCGATCTTCAAGCGTTCCATGCGCGGGCGCCAGCGATCCAGAATCCGCTGCAGGAGCAGGTTGAGGTCTACCGGGCGCTGTTCCGGCTCGTAGGGTTTGGCAAAATTCTTGAGCGCTTCCATTTGGTGCGAGATACGCTCGACGTCGTTCTCCATACGGGTGATCAAATCCTGATGGGGGTTATCCGGCCCCAGCCGGCGGGCAATATTCTGCAGGCCGGTTGAAAAATTATTGATCGGGTTGAGCACTTCGTGTGCGAAAACGCCCATGAACTCCCCCAGCAAAG
The DNA here is from genome assembly GCA_963704755.1 of uncultured Chloroflexia bacterium. Classification (GTDB taxonomy): domain Bacteria; phylum Chloroflexota; class Anaerolineae; order Anaerolineales; family Anaerolineaceae; genus Bellilinea. Next base: position 101,519 of record OY969938.1, on the reverse strand, counting down.
CGCGCTGCTCCAGTTGGCGGGTTTGGGCACGATATTGTTCGTGTTCGCTAATGTCGTTGATGAAAACATTAATCGCGATCACTTTTTTGTCCATCTCGATCGGGATGACCTTCACTTTGGCCGGGAAAGTTTCCCCTTCGCGGCGGTGCAGGGTGACCAAATCTAGATTAGGGGTAGAAACGCCTTCAGCCGCACTTGAAATAACCGGGAAGAGCCGGTCCGGGGATATCAATACATTATCCACGGCCACGTTCGCCACATCTTTGTTGGTATATCCCAGCATCATCTCAGCCGATGGATTGATCTCACGGATGGTTAAATCCGGGTTCAGAACCAGCAACCCCTCGTCTGTGTACTCGTAAATCGCATTTTGGACCGCCGATTTGAACTCCTGCGAGGATGTTCGTTCGGCAATATTTTCGCTGCGGATGGCCATTTCGAAAGCAAAACCGGCATACACCCCAAAAACTTTGAGAATATTCAATAACATCGGTGGCGGTTGGCTGTCGATGCCGCCAATCACCAGCAAGCCGGACAGGCTGTTCTCCTGCCCCAATGGGACCGAGGCCACATAGGTCAGGTCCACCATCCGGGCCGAGCGATGCAGTTCGGTCACAACCCGTTTACCCGGCATCCAAATCGTCGGAGCGCCCAGGCGGACCAGGTCGGTAGAAGGTAATGTCTCCGGGAAAAAGGTAATTTCTTCGAGAGTCACCAATTTACGCAGTTCGGGTCGTTGGGGTTCAGCATAAAAAACGCTAACGAGGTTGGTATTAAACAGCTCGTGGGCAACCGTGAGCACTTTACACAGCGATTCTTCCAACCCGTCACACTGGATGGCATCCGGCAGGTCATGCAAGGCATCCAGGACCATTTCCATCCACTTGACACCCGAATACAGGTTCTCGACTTTGGGTATGATCCGCAGTAAACGCAATTGGCCGGCCGGATCGACTGCACTGGCCCGCACGACTACCGGCAGCGATGGCCTGCTGCGCAGTTTCAGGATCGATTGCTGCGATTCGCCGGACTTGAGTTTTTCCTTATCAATGACCTCGAATATATCTTCCAGCGAGGCATTGACAATTTCACGCAGTGAAAACGCGGAAAGGACCAGGAACGGGCCATTGGCGTGCAAGATCCGGTTGATCTGCTCGTCATACACCATGGCCGCGTCACTGATTTGTTCGATGAGAGATTGGATGGCCCCAATGGCATCGATCTTGGTTGCTTTATTTCCCCAAAGGGCCTGGATCGGGCGACTGATAGCCTCTCTCATGAAATCCTTTTAGATAACGCCTCGGCCCTCACAAAAGGTTGGAGGAGTTATTCCCTCTATAACATTTGGGTTGCTCTTCGTAAATGCGCCGGTAATATACCTTCCATGGCCCGGTACTTGGCCACCGTCCTGCGGGCAACGTCATAACCCTGTTGAGAAAGCAGGCTGGCTAATTGCGAGTCGGACAAAGGCCGTTTTTCGCGGGCGATGATCTCTCGCAGGGCCGTCCGGACGTTGAGGCTCCGGTCAAAAAACGAAGACAACGGCACAATTTTCTTATTCGGTAATTGTACCGTTTTATTCGAAACTGCGCGCGAAATAGTCAACTCGTGTACCTCTAATTCCTGGGCAATAAGCGCGCGGGTCAGCGGCTTGATGTACCGGTCGCCGGCCACGATATACTCGTGCTGGAATGAAACCACCCGTTGCAGCAAGCGCTGCATGGTATGGTTCCTTTGCTGCAGGCATTTTACAAATAAGGCCGCCCGTTCCAGGTCGGTCTTCATGCCTTCACGCGATTCGCCCTCGACCTCACGGGTGGCCTGGCGGAACATGGGATTGACCCGCAAATATCCGCCCATCGGCATAATAATTTCCACAACCAGGGGGTTTTCTGGGATGTCGTTCAAATAATTCACGATAATATCGGGATGGTAGTAAACTTCGGCGGCGGCCGGGCCGGGCTGGCGAAAATCCCCCCAGTGGGATCGACCGGGGAAAGGATTCAAATTCTCGTGGATGAAATGGACCGCTTCCTGGATCTTCGCTTGCGGCACTTGCAAAGCGCGGGCGATCTCAGGATATTGGTGATGGCTCAGTTGATCCATAAATTCGCTGATAATGTCGCGGGCCAGGGCCGGCACATCCCGCGTTTCTGACAGGACTTCCAATTGAACCAGCAATGCTTCTTGGGGATTGAATGAACCCACCCCAACCGGGTCGGCACGTTGGATCAATTTCTGTAATCGCTGCACCTCGGAAGGGAAGACATGGAAATAACGAGCTACTTCCACCAGGTCTACGGTCAAAAAGCCGTCTTCATCCAAATGGGTCAAGAGGTAGGCCGCGATTTTTTGGTCTTCTCCATCCAAATCCAGGGCAATTTGCTTCAATACGTAAATCGGCAATTCTTCAACGGCCGCAGAAACCGGCTCATCGGGCTGCCAGTCTTCACGGCTGCCCGGATTGCTGCTATAGAAATCTTCTCTCGGCGAAATGAAAACCACCGGTTCAGGCGAATCGGCGTTTACGGGCCGGCTGCATAGCGGGCACAGGCCGCCAGGCGGCAGGGGCCGCTGGCAGGTTGGGCAGCGCCGCTCCTCCACCAGTTCCAAAGCCGGGTTGGTCAGCTCCTGCTGGATTTGCTGATAGAGCTCATCAATCGTTTGATTAAGGAGCGTCATGGTTTGGGCCAGGTGTGCAGTTGTTAGCGGGCGTAAACTTTGGGATTGGATTTGGAACATAATCTACCTCTCGGTGGCTCTTTACGAGTATAGCGGTTAGTTTCTATAGTTGCAAGATCTATGCCAAACAAAGTATTGGGTGTTTTTATTGTTTTTGTGCGCTTCGCGCACAAAAACAATAAAAACACCCAATACTTTGAACCTGCCTGCGATAAAATAGGGATCACTATGGAAAATGTAATCATCATCGGCGGCGGATTAGCCGGCTGCGAAGCCGCCTGGCAGGCTGCCCAGCGTGACTGCCAGGTAACGCTTTACGAAATGCGTCCGGGGATATCCACCGGCGCTCACGTGACCGGCAACCTGGCCGAACTGGTCTGTTCCAATTCGCTCGGTTCCAACCTGGTCGACCGGGCCTCCGGGCTGCTCAAGGAAGAGTTACGCCGTTTAGGCTCCTTGCTGCTGACTTGTGCCGAAACAGCCGCCGTGCCCGCTGGCGGCGCCCTGGCCGTAGATCGCGAGGCATTTTCGGCGCTCGTCACCGAAAAGATAACCCATCACCCAAATATCCGTCTGGTCCGCCAGGAAGTGCAGTCGATTCCCAACGGGCCGGTCATCGTCGCTTCCGGCCCGCTGACCTCGCCGGCGTTATCTCGATCGATCCTGGATCTGACCGATCAAAAACATCTCTTTTTTTACGATGCGATTGCACCGATCGTGCGGTTCGATTCGATCGATATGGATATCGCTTTCCGCGCCTCGCGGCGCAACCGGGACGAAAACGAGGCCGGCGATTACATCAACTGCCCGTTCGACCGGGACCAATACGCCAAATTCGTCGATGCTTTGCGTACTGCCGGGCGGATCACTTTACGGGAGATCGAAAAAGAGGTCACTTCAGGAGTTACCGCCGGGGCGGATCCTTTTTTCGAGGGTTGTCTGCCGGCTGAAATCCTGGCCGGCCGGGGAGAACTGGCCCTGGCCTACGGGCCAATGCGCCCAATCGGTTTAATCGATCCCCATACCGGTCACCGGCCTTATGCCGTGGTGCAGCTCCGCCAGGACAACCTGGCCGGCAGCCTGTATAACCTGGTTGGCTTCCAGACTAACCTGACCTTTCCCGAGCAGAAACGGGTATTTCGCCTCATTCCCGGGCTGGCCCAGGCTGAATTCGAGCGTTTCGGCCAGATGCACCGCAATACCTTTCTGGCATCGCCTTTGCTTCTCAAGCCCACCTTACAGTCCCGCCAGTGGAATGATTTATTTTTCGCCGGACAGATTACCGGGGTAGAAGGCTATATGGGTAACATTGCGACCGGTTTGCTGGCCGGTGTGAACCTCGCCCGGCAGGTCCACAGGCAGTCACCGTTAACGCTGCCACCGGCGACCATGCTCGGCGGGCTGCTGCGTTATGTCACCCAGGCTGAGCCCAGCACCTTCCAGCCGATGAAAGCCAATTTCGGCATTCTGCCAGAGCTGGAAGGCTTTCTCGGGGGCAAGCGCGATCGTGCCGCGCAGCATGCGATGATTGCTCTGAACGAATTGGACATCTGGATTAAAGCCAACGCATTCGCCAAATCTTTATGAAAAACAAACGAGTTTTCTTCTCCATCCTCCTGGCAGCGGTCTTGCTGCTTACCGGCGCTTTTCTGATCATCCGTTCCTTTGGGCCGCAAGCCGCTGCGGACCAGGGTTTCGATGCGCAACGCGCCTATCAGGACGTGGTCAACCAGGTTAATTTCGGGCCGCGGGTTCCCGGCAGCCAGGCTCATGAGCAGGCGATCCAATATATCCAAAACGTGCTCTCACAGAACGATTGGACCGTCGGGACCCAGGATATAACCGTCCAGGGCCACCCGGTCTACAATATCGCCGGCCAACGCGGCAGCAACGGAAAGCCCTGGTATATCATCGGCGCCCATTATGATTCGCGCATGCAAGCCGATCAGGACTCGGATCCCGCCAACCGGTCCACCCCGGTACCGGGGGCGAACGATGGCGCTTCCGGCGTAGCAGTGCTGCTGGAACTGGCCCGCACCCTGCCCAAGGATCTAAATGGAGAAGTCTGGCTGGTGTTTTTCGACTCAGAGGACCAGGGAGAGCTGGATGGCTGGGACTGGCTGGTCGGCTCGACTGCATTTGCAGATAACCTGCCGGGCAAGCCGGATGGGGTCGTCGTCCTGGATATGATCGGTGACGCTGACCTGGATATCTATAAAGAGCGCAATTCCGACAAGACCCTCACCGACCAGATCTGGTCCACCGCCGCCGGCCTGGGTTACGACCGCTATTTCATTCCCACTTACAAATACAGTATGCTCGACGATCACACCCCCTTCCTGAACGATGGCATCCCCGCGGTGGATGTGATCGACTTTGATTATCCGGCCTGGCACACCACCCACGATACTGCCGACAAAGTCTCTGCCGAAAGCCTCGCTGTGGTCGGACAGACCATCTCGGCCTGGTTAATTCAATAAATGAAGTAACTACACAGACTCCTGTTAAAAATTTCCCAAATTTGAGGTGTAAGCGGGGGCTTCGCCCCCGCTTACACCTCAAATTTGGGTTTCTGACCCATTAGGCTGAGCAGTTATCCAATGAAATAAAACGCGGGGATAATTTCTCGCAGCTTTGCTGCGAGAAATTATCCCCGCTCTAGTTGGCAAATTACTCATCCTGACGTACACTTTTATCATATGAGTGTCGCGGATCAGCTTGTTGACCTTCAGCCGGCCTGGCTCAGTCAGGTGGTGCCTGTTTTAGCGCCTGATGTGCATTTACGCGCCGATTTGCGCGCTCAATTGGAGCGGTTTTACACAGCTTTGCTTCAGATGGTCGAGACCGGCTCCCCCGAAGGATTGGATCCGCTTATCGCCGAATGGTCCATGGCCCTCACCCTGGGTGACCTGCAATCGCAAAGCGGCACACTGACACGTTTCATTACTTCTTTGATGGAAAGCACTTCCCATTTTTTAGCTACTGCAGTGGAATCCGGCCAGGCTTTGGCGCTGATCCTGGCGCTTTCGTCCGGGTTTAGCTACGCTTTGGAAAGTGCAAGCCATCACGAAACCCAGGCTAAAATCGCTTACCTCACCAATCAACTGGCCCAAACCCGGGCTGAACTGGAAAAGATGGAGAAAAGCAAAGCCGATTTTGTCGCGGTCGCCGGTCATGAACTGAAGACGCCTCTGACACTGATCGAAGGCTACACGGCCATGCTCAAAGAAGTGGGTGCCGCTGAGGAAGACGCCCAGGCTTCCACCGAATTGATCGCCGGCATTCAAAATGGCACCCGCCGCTTACGGGCCATTGTCGATGATATGATCGATGTCTCGCTGATCGATAACCACCTGCTGGCGCTCAACCAGCAGCCTGTCTGGCTCAATCGCCTGTTCCAGTTCCTGGCGACTGAACTGGAATCCGATCTTAACCGCCGCGGCCAGACGCTGAGTGTCCACAGTTTCCCCGGCTCTGACGAAATGATTTTTGGCGATCCGGACCGTTTATCGCAATTGTTTCGCAATTTACTCGTAAACGCGATAAAATTTACTCCCGATAACGGTCACATTTGGGTGGATGGAAGGAAATTACCTGGTTTCATCGAAATTATAGTGAGCGATGATGGGATCGGAATCGATCTTGACGACCAGGCGATTGTCTTTGAAAAATTCGCCCGCTTGGGGAATGTTGCTTTACATTCCAGCGGTAAGACCAAATTCAAGGGTGGCGGGCCGGGCCTTGGATTACATATTGTCAAAGGGATCGTCTCAGCTCACAATGGAGCAATTTGGGTAGAATCGGAAGGCCACGATGAACAACGCCTTCCCGGAACCACTTTCCATATCCTGCTCCCTATCGCCAGCCAGGCCACTAATGAAAAAGTTGTCAGGCTATTTACCCCCATTATTCAACAGAACTCAAACGATAAGCCATGAACGGAACAACATCATTTATCAAACCTGCAAACCGGATCGCATCGCTCAAACCCTATTTCTTTGCCGGCCTGAGCTCCAAACTGGCCCAACTACGTTCCCAGGGCGTAGATGTGATCCGCATTGATATGGGGTCGCCAGATCTGCCGCCCCAACCCTTCATCACGGATGCCTTGATCGAGGCTGCCCGCCGGCCGGACACACATGGCTACACGCCAAACGGCGGCTCCCAGACTTTTCGCAAGGCCATTGCCCAATATTACATGGACCGCTTCGAGGTCGAGCTGGATCCGCAGCGCGAGACCGTTGCATTACTGGGTTCGAAGGAAGGCCTGTTCAACCTCAGCCAGGTGATCCTCAACCCCGGGGATGTGGCCCTGGTGCCAGACCCGGCCTATCCGGTGTACGAGTCCAGTGCGTTGATCGCCGGTGCCGAGGTTTATTTCCTGCCCCTGCATAAGGATAACAATTTCCTGCCCATACTGGACGCAATCCCGGCGGAAATATTGAAACGGGCCAAACTTCTCTGGCTCAATTACCCCAACAATCCTACCGGGGCGATCGCGCCTGTTTCATTTTTCGAGCAGGTCGTTCTATTTGCCCGCGAGCATCAAATCCTGATCGCCCACGATGCACCATACGTGGACGTGCTGTTCGACGGTTACGCCGCCCCTTCAATCCTGCAGGTGCCCGGCGCCAAAGATGTGGCGGTCGAGTTCAATTCACTCTCCAAAGCTTATAACATGGCCGGTTGGCGCCTGGGAATGGCTGTCGGTAACCCGGAAGTGGTCGAATTATTGAGCACTTATAAAAGCCAGCGGGATTCCTCCCATTTCGAACCGGTCCTGCAAGCCGGTATCGCTGCCTTGACCGGGGACCAATCCTGGCTCTTCGAACGCAACAAAATTTACAAGGAACGCCGCGACCTGGTGCTGGCCGGCCTGCGAAAAGCCGGTTTTGTGGCCGATACACCCCCGGCGGCAATTTACATCTGGGCAAAACTACCGTCCGGTTCAGCGGATTGTGTGACGTTCTGTAATCGACTGTTGGAAGAGACCGGGGTCAGCACAACTCCGGGTACAGTTTATGGTCCTGAAGGAGAAGGCTATGTCCGCATCTCCCTTGGCACCGCGACCGATCGTATGCGCGAAGCCATGGACCGGATCGTAAACTGGGTATCGAAAAAATCATAGGAGTTTATGACTAAAAAGACACCTGAGTTAACTCAACCGCCGCAGGAAAGAGCTTTCCTGGTTGGCGTCGATCTGCGTAGTGATCCATCTATATTAACATTGGAAGACTCCCTGGCCGAACTGGCCCTCCTGGCAGATACGGCTGGCCTGGAAGTCGTGGGCGAGATCAGTCAAAAAATGGACACGCCCAACCCGGAAACATTCATCGGCTCGGGTAAAGTTGAGGAATTAATTACCCTGGCCGAGGAGACTCTGGCGGACGTCATTATATTCGATACGGAGCTATCACCGCGCCACCAACGCGAATTGGAAGAGCGTTTTGGCGAGAACGTCCGTATCCTCGATCGGACCGCCCTGATCCTGGACATTTTCGCCCAACACGCCGAAACACGCGAGGGCATCCTGCAGGTCGAACTGGCCTATTACGAGTACCGTCTGCCGCGCCTGACCCGCGCCTGGACTCACCTGGCCCGCCAGACCGGCGGTGCATCCGGTCGCAGCGGCAGCGCCGGCGGCGTCGGCTTGCGCGGCCCCGGCGAAACCCAACTGGAAGTCGACCGCCGCGAGATACACAAACGGATCACCCACGTGAAAGAAGAATTGGAGAAAGTCCGTGCCCACCGCCAGCGCCACCGCCAGCAGCGCCGCAAGTCCAATATTCCGATTGTCGCTTTGGTTGGCTACACGAACGCCGGCAAATCCACCCTGCTAAATCACCTGGCCCGCTCTGACGTGTACGTCGCCGACCAGCTCTTCGCCACCCTGGATCCGACCACCCGACGGGTCGAACTGCCCGGCGGGCACAGCGTCCTGTTTACCGATACGGTCGGCTTCATCCAAAAACTACCCACCGGACTGGTGGCCGCCTTCCGCGCCACCCTGGAGGAGATCTCCGAGGCCGACCTGCTCGTGCACGTGCTGGATGTGACCCACCCGAATGCGTTCGAACAATGGAAATCGGTGCAGAATACCCTGGTCGATATCGACTGCGACGACATCCCTGCCCTGGTTGCCTTGAATAAAATCGATCGAATTCCCGATCCGCAAGCTGTCAACCAGGTTTTGAATACCTACTCGAGTTCGGTGGCGATCTCGGCCAGGACCGGCCAGGGCACCGACGAGCTTTTACGCGCGATCGAAGCCCAGTTATTCGAAAATTATGTGCCGATCACAGTTTATCTGCCTTACAAAGAAGGCCAGATGATTTCCATTTTCCACGAACTAGGCCGGGTAGAAGAAACCACCGCCGAAAGTAGTGTGATGGCCATCAAAGGCCTCATCCCTCACCGGCTGCTGCCGACTTTTGAGCCGTTTACCAAACGTCCCCCCACCACCGACGAGGAATAATCCCGATGCAATCGTTCTCCCAATTCCTGGATAAGGTCTCAGCTTACCTGGCTGTACGCAAAGGTCTTCTCCCGTTGATCGGGATTATCCTGATTGCCTTGAATTTCGTATTCCGCCTGGTCCCAGTCGGGTGGGTGACCCAAACGGATCTATGCCTGCACCTGGGAGTCATCCTGGCCATACTGGGTCTGATGTTGGCCTGGGCTTTATAAGGACCAGCTAAAACAAATTTGAGGTGTTTGCGGGGCCGATGCCATTGCAAACACCTCGAACTTGGGAATACTTTTCTGCTGAAATTTCGATCAATTAAAAATGGGCCGCTGGGGCCCATTTTTCTTATTCGAACGAATTGCCTATGATTTCTTTTCTTCTTTTGCTACCGAGACGATTTCACGACCCTGATAATATCCGCAATTGGGGCAAACCGTGTGCGCCATGCGCATTTCACCACACTGGCTGCACTGTACCAATTGGGTTTTTACTAATGCATCGTGCGACCGCCGGCGATCACGACGACCTTTAGAAAGTTTCCGTTTAGGAAGAGGAACCATGCTGAACTCCTATCTGTCTTGCCATGCCCTGGCTGAAATTCAATCCTTGTAAAGCCGGAAAATTATACTCGCACAGGCTCATGCCTGTCAAGCAATCTGTACATATTTTACCGGGCGATTGCATCCTGCCTGCATTTCGAGAGCAATTCCCCAAAGAATGGGTTTTTGAGTGTTATTGTGGGGCTTCGCCCTATAATAACACTTAAAATTCTCTCTCTGTTGGGAGTAAATTGGCATGATGCGATTGCCCTGACATATTTTACCTTTGGGGATGGGGTAACTTCGTTACCCCATCCCCAAAGGCTTATTCTTTCGGCATCTCCACGCGGATGTGCAGCTCTTTCAATTGTTTATCCGTCGCCGGAGAAGGCGCGTTGGCCATCATATCGCGGGCTGCCTGGTTCTTGGGGAAGGCTATCACCTCGCGGATGTTAGGCTCATCGGCCAGCAGCATTACCAGGCGGTCGATACCGGGAGCGATACCGCCATGGGGGGGTGCACCGTACTCGAACGCTTCGAGCATGTGTCCAAACTTCTGCTGGATATCTTCATCCTTCAGCCCTAACAACTGGAAGATCTTGAGCTGGATATCCCGACGGTGGATGCGGATCGAGCCGGACGCCATTTCGTAGCCATTGCAAACCATGTCGTAGGCATCCGAAAGGATCGCTGCCGGGTCGCTATCGAATTTGTCCAGGTCTTCCATCTTGGGCATGGTGAAGGGATGGTGAGCGGCATCCCACTTTTGATCCTCTTCGTTCCATTCGAACATAGGAAAATCGACTACCCAGGCAAAGGCCATCATGTCTTTGTCCACCAGGTTTAGCCGGTCGCGGAAGAGCAAGCGTAACTGTCCAAGAGTCTTGTTGGCAACTGCACGTTGATCGGCGACAAAGAGGATCAAATCGCCCTCTTTCGCCCCGGTCCGCTGCTGAAGCGCGGACAACTCCTCTGGACTGACAAACTTCTGGGCGGTGCCTTTGACGCCTTCGGCGGTGAGAGCGATGGTTGCCAACCCTCTGGCGCCCTGTTCTTTGGCCAAATTGGTCAGGTCATCGACCTCTTTACGGGTATATTCGGCGCAACCCGGTACGATCAGGCATTTGATGACCCCGCCGTTCTTGAGGGTGTTCTGGAACACCATAAAACTGCTGTTGGCGAAAATATCGGAAACGCCATAAAGTTCCATACCAAAGCGCATATCCGGTTTATCTGAACCAAACCGGTCGACCGCTTCGGCATAGGTGAGCCGCGGCCATGGCGAAGTAAGCAAGTGTTTGTTGGGTGTGACGGCCGGCAACATGGCTGTGAACAGCTCTTCGATGACTTCCAGAATATCGTCACGATGAACGAACGACATCTCCAGGTCAAGTTGAGTAAACTCAGGCTGGCGATCGCCACGCAGATCTTCATCACGGAAGCAGCGCGCAATCTGGAAATAGCGTTCGAACCCGGCTACTTGCAAGAGCTGTTTGAGCTGCTGCGGCGACTGGGGCAAGGCGTAGAAACATCCCGGGTGTACCCGGGAAGGAACCAGGTAATCACGTGCTCCTTCTGGCGTAGTCTTGAAGAGCATGGGCGTCTCGATTTCAATAAAACCGCGCTCGTCCAAAAAATCGCGCATGAATTTGATTACCTTGTGACGCAATAGCAAGTTGTGCTGCATTCGCTCTCGGCGCAGATCGAGATAGCGATATTTCAGGCGCACATTCTCGTCGGTATCTTCATCTTTGTTAATCAGGAAGGGCAGCGGCTTGGCCGGATTGAGCACTTCACAGGCGGTCACATCGATCTCGATCGCTCCGGTCGGCAGGTTGGGGTTCTCGGCCCCTTCTGGGCGGGGACGCACCTGTCCGGTGACCTTCAATACCCATTCCATGCGCGCATCCTGCAGGACCTGGGCTACATCGGGGCGCATGGCCGGATTAGCTACTACCTGGACAATTCCAGACCGGTCGCGTAAATCAATGAAGGTCACGCCGCCGTGGTCACGCTGGCGGTGGACCCATCCGGCCAATGTAACCGTCTGGCCGATGTTTTCAGAGCGTAATTCACCACAGTTGTGGGTTTTATACACGGGGACCTCGCTTAATCGAATAATTGCGTCAAGTATTTTAACACAGGTATATTCATTCTGGAGAGCGTCATTACGCCTTCACATACATTATTTAACGGAAAGGATGAAAATTTCAACCCCAAAGACGTTTTTGTGACCTTTATCCGCAGTTAATCCTTCTTTAAACTCTTCCTATAATTTAGTCATTAATGATAAGATACACGGGCAATCAAACCCGGTTACGCAGGTACCCTTTACCCATGGGAGGTCCTTGATGGGACAAAGAACTTTTTTTACCAGGCTTGCAATCATCCTGGTTTTACTAGGCCTGGTACTTTACATCGATTGGCCTGGTAATAACAGCTTTTTTAATATTCGCAGTACGGAAACCCAACTGGGTCTGGATCTGCGCGGCGGGCTGGAAGTCCTCATGCAAGCTGATGTTCCGGCTGGCACGGTTGTCACTGACCAGCAGATGAAAGACGCGATGAAGATCCTTGAAAATCGCGCAAACGCTTTGGGCGTAAGTGAAGTTGTCTTCCAACAAGCCGGCGGACAGCGCATCCTGGGAGAATTTCCGGGTTTGACCAACACCGGAGAGGCCATTTCGGTCTTGAAGGAAACCGGCCTGCTGGCATTCGTGCCGATGGACAATAACCCGCTTCCAGCGGGAACAGTCATCAACGTGGATACCAGTCAAGTCACCAGCTCGACCGATACGACCAATGGGACAACCACTCCGGGAGCGACGGCAGAAAGCACCAGCACGGCCACCGAAGCGCCCACCGCTGAAACAACTGCCACTCAAGGGTCCGGCGCGGCTGCTGCGACGCCAGAAGTTACTCCAACCGGGACCGAAGTGCCTACTTATACGGCCATCATGACCGGCGATGATCTTGCGAGTGTAGCGGTTGGCCAGGATAACCTGGGTGCCTATTATGTATCTTTCACATTGAAAGACCACGGCTCAAAGGTTTTCAGCGATTTTACCTCTTCTCATGTTGGCCAATACCTGGGCATCGTTCTCGATAACACAGTGATCGAAGCACCGTCCATCCATACCGCAATCACCGGCGGCAGCGGCCAGATCAGCGGTGGTTTCACCAAAAACTCGGCCAACAACCTGGCAATCCAACTGCGCTACGGCTCGCTCCCCGTTCCGCTGACCGTCGTCGAGAGCCGCCAGATCAGCGCCACCCTCGGGCAGGACTCGATCAACAAAAGCATCCTGGCCGGTTCCATCGGCCTGGGCATGGTTATCCTGTTCATGATCGCTTTATTCCGCCTGCCCGGTGTTGTCGCAAGCCTGGCCCTGGCAATGTACTCGTTGACCACATTTGCCCTTTACAAAATGATCCCGGTCACGTTGACTCTGCCGGGGATCGCCGGTTTTGTATTGAGTATCGGTGTGGCTGTGGATGCAAACATTCTGATTTTTGAGCGTCTGAAAGAAGAACTCCGCAGCGGGAGAACGCTAAAACAAGCCATCGACCTTGGCTGGGATCGAGCCTGGCCATCCATTCGTGACTTGAATATCACCACGCTCATCTCCTGTACCATATTGTTCTGGTTCGGAAGCGCGTTTGGCGCCAGCCTGGTCAAAGGCTTTGCCCTGACGCTGGCCATTGGTGTTGGTGTAAGTTTGTTCACGGCCGTGTTTGTCACCCGCGTCTTCCTCCACGCGATTCTGGACAACCTAAAGTTCGCTGAACACCCGCGTATGTTTGGCGTATAATCGCTGCGTAGATTTGGAGAGACCTCATGAATATCATTAAGAATCGCTATTGGTATTTTCTAATCTCCCTGGTCGTCATTGTTCCGGGAATCATCGCCCTGATGGTGTGGGGCTTCCCGCTGTCCATTGACTTTACAGGCGGATCTTCTTTGGAAGTGCAGTTTGAGCAGGGTAAAGCTCTCCCGCTGGAACAGGTGCGGTCCATGTACGACAAAGCCGGCGATCCAGACGCCATCGTACAATCGTCGGGCAACGACGTCTTGATCATCCGCTCGAAGGCCATTGACGAGACGACGAAAAACGACCTGGTCAGCGAGATGGGTACTGCTTCTGGCGGCCAGGTGACCGTTCTCAGCTTTGATACGGTTGGGCCATCCGTTAGTCAGGAAGTCGCCTCGAGAGCGGCCGAGGCAGTCGCCCTGGCAGCACTCGGCATCTTGATCTACATTACCTTCGCTTTCCATAAGGTAACCAATGCCTTCCGCTATGGCACTGCGGCTATCATCGCAATGCTGCACGATGTGCTGGTTGTGGTGGGCATGGAGGCCATCTTTGGCCATTTCCTGCACTGGGAAGTGGACTCGCTTTTCCTGACCGCACTGCTGACGGTAATCGGTTTCTCGGTCCATGATACGGTCGTGGTTTTCGACCGCATCCGCGAGAATGCCCAAAAATACCGCCGGCTGCCCTACACTAAGGTGGTCAACCACTCCATCGTTCAAACCCTGGCCCGGTCCATCGACACCCAGCTCACCGTCATGCTGACCCTGTTGGCCCTGGCGCTGTTCGGTGGCGACACCATCCGCCACTTCGTCACCATTTTGCTGGTGGGTGTGTTCAGTGGAACATACTCCTCGATCTTCAATGCCTCCCCTATCCTGGTGGTCTGGGAGAACAAAGAGTGGCGAACCTGGTTCCGGCGTAATCAAGTCGCGAACGCCTGATCCATATTCCATGACGAAGAAACCGTGGCCGAGCATTACCAGGCCACGGTTTTTGTTGCCGGCAGTGCGGCCGACACCGCAGTGATAAAATAGGTAGTATCACCTCAGTAATCCGATTTTGGAAGTTCATTCGCTCTTAGAAAGAGGGAATTTTTTATGCGCAGAGAAGTCGTCCTGATCACCGGAGCTAACGGTGAAATTGGTCATGGCTTGATTAAGGCCCTGGGGAAGAAAAGCGATGTGTTGGTGATCGCCCTGGACGTCCAGCCAATCGATGATGGGCTAAAATCTTCTTGTTACCGTTTTATTCAGGGGGATATCCTCGATCAAATGCTGCTGGGCCGGCTGGTCGCGGAATATGAGATCCGCACGATTTACCACCTGGCTTCCATTCTTTCCACCAAAGCAGAATACAACCCGGAAACAGCCCACCGGGTGAATGTGGAAGGTACGCTCAACCTGTTACGCCTGGCTGTCGAGCAGTCCGCCTGGCAGGGACGCCCGGTCAAATTTCTGTACCCCAGCTCGATCGCGGCCTACGGCCTGCCAAACCTGGAGGCCAAACACCGCGCCGGCAAAGTGAAAGAATACGAATGGCTGGAACCGACCACCATGTATGGCTGCAATAAGCTCTATTGCGAACAACTGGGGCGCTATTACACCCGCTACTATCGCCAACTGGCCGCCGACCACAGCGCCAGCAGCATCGATTTTCGCTGCATCCGTTTCCCGGGCTTGATCAGCGCCGAAACCATCCCGACCGGCGGCACCAGCGATTATGTTCCCGAGATGATCCATCACGCGGCGGCCGGTGAACCCTATACTTGTTTCGTCCGGCCGGACACCCGCCTGCCCTTTATGGTCATGCCGGATGCGGTAAAATCCCTGCTGCTGCTCGAATCTGCCGATCGCGCGAAATTGAAGAACCTGGTCTACAACATCACCAGCTTCAATCCAACCGCCCAGGATTTTTACAACATCGTTCTCCAGGCATTCCCCCAGGCCGATATCACTTTCGAATCGCACTCCAGCCGCCAGAACATTGTCGAACTCGTGGCCCGAGGATGTGGACGACAGCGCCGCTCGCCGTGAGTGGGAATGGAAACCGGATTACGATCAGGAGCGCGCCTTTAGCGAATACCTTATCCCGGCTATCCGCGTCCGGTATCAGCAAGAATCATGATAGAAGATTGACAATGAGGATTTTGCAGGAAAAAAACACTTGCCAACGCCTCGATTCCAGAGACTCTTTACGCAACCTAAAAAAACAAATTTTTGGAAAGAATCAAAAAAAGGAGGTCAAAAATGACTACTAAATCAAATTCAACCACAGCCCAACCTATCCAATTCAAAGCCGAGACGCGTCAGCTCCTTAATATCTTGATCCATTCCCTGTACACTGAGCGCGAGGTTTTTCTGCGTGAATTAATTTCGAATGCCTCGGATGCGATTACCCGCGTCCAGTTCGAGATGCTGACCAACCCGGATGTCCTCGACCCGCAGGCTGAACCCGGTATCTGGATCAAAGGCGACCCCGATCAGAAGACATTGTCCATCCGTGATAATGGCGTTGGCCTGTCGGCGGAAGAAATGCACCAAAACCTGGGGACGATCGCTCATTCAGGCGCCAAAGCCTTCATCGACGCAGCCCAGGAAAACCTGACCCACCTCTCCGATATCATCGGCCAATTTGGGGTTGGGTTTTACTCCGCCTTCATGGTCGCCGATCGGATCGAAGTCATTTCGCATTCATTTCGCAAGGATGAGCCGGCCGCCCTTTGGGAATCGACCGGGATGGAAAATTACACCGTCGTCTCTGCCGATTATCCTCAGCGCGGCACCGAAGTCATCATTCACCTGAAAGAGGATGCAGCCGAGTTCGCCCAGGAAAACCGCCTGCGCGAAATAATCAAAACCCATTCGGATTTCATCCCCTTCCCCATTTACCTCAACGAGGGCACCGAGCCGGTCAACCAGCGCAGCTCGCTCTGGCGCCAGATGCCCCAGCAAGTGACCGATGAGCAGTACAAAGAGTTTTATCACCAGTTTTCACTCGATTTTCAGGATCCCATTCTGAAAATCCACCTGTCCATCGACGCACCCGTCCAGCTCTACGCCCTGCTGTACATCCCAGCTTCTGCCGAGAAAACGATGTTTTTCGCTCGCAAAGAAGACGGTCTGAAACTCTATGCGCGCAAGGTGCTCATCCAGGAATATTGCAAGGATATTCTGCCCAAGTACCTGGGCTTCGTCGATGGCGTGGTTGATTCGGAAGACCTGCCGCTGAACGTCTCGCGTGAATCGATCCAGTCCAACCGGGTCATGGCCCAAATCCGCAAGCTGATCGGCAATAAGGTCATCGACGCCCTGGTCGCGCTGGGCAAAGACAAGCCCGACGACTATGCGAAGTTCTGGCTAGAATTCAGCCGGGCGATCCGCGAAGGAATCGCCACCGATCCGGAAAATTCGAACGCCCTGACCCCGCTGCTGCGGTTTCACACCGCCAAACACCTGGATGAATGGACCTCGCTGGCCGATTATTGCCTGCAAATGCCTTCGGTCCAGGATAAGATCTATTACCTGGTTGGAGAGGACGAACGCGCCCTGTCCAGCAGCCCCCACCTGGAGGTGGTCAAGAGCCAGGGGTACGATGTACTTTTCTTCGCCGATCCGTTGGATCCCTTCGTCCTGATGCACCTCAAGGAGTTCGATGGCCACGAGTTGATCAACCTGGCCAGCCAGGAGCTCGACCTGCCGGAGACACCCCAGCCAGAGGGTGAGGAGAATTCCCAGCCCGAGGACGAAGGCGATAGCGCCGCCATCCCGGCGCGGTTCCAGGGTGTGCTAGGTGACCGGGTGAAAGAAGTCAAAGTTACCCACCTGCTCAAAGAATCGCCCGCGCGGATTACCTTTGCCAGCGAAGGGATGAGCCCCGAACTCCAGCGCGTTTACCAGGTGTTGGATAAGCAATACGAAGCCCCCAAGCCGACCCTGGAAATCAACCCGGGCCATCCCCTGGTCCAAAAACTCAATAGTTTGCCGGAGGACTCGGACCTGGGTAAACTGGTGATCGAGCAGATCTTCGAGGATGCCATGCTGATCGAAGGGCTTTCTACCGACCCGGCCGCGATGACGCGCCGGATCCAAAGGATCATGGAAGCTGCATTAACATCCAATCCAACGGAGTAATTATGGATAAAAATAAAGTTTGGGTTACCCGCCAGATACCGGCCCGGGCCAGCGCAATGCTGGCGCAGGTTGCCGAGGTCGAAACCTGGCCGGGTGAGAATCCGCCTGCCCGCGAGGAACTCCTTGTACGCATGGGCAGCCTGGATGGTTTATTGACGATGCTGAACGATAAAATTACCGCCGAGATTATCGCGGCCGGGACCAGGCTCAAGGTAATCAGCCAGATGGCAGTCGGGTTCGATAATATCGATGTGGCCACGGCCACCCGCCAGGGTGTGCCGGTAGGCCACACTCCTGGTGTGCTAACCGAGACCACGGCCGATTTTGCCTGGGCCTTGATGATGGCGGCTTCCCGCCGGGTAGCCGAAGCCGACCGGCAGGTCCGTGCGGGCATCTGGAAACCCTGGGGGCCGGACATCCTTACCGGCTATGACCTGTACGGCTGTACTCTGGGGATCATCGGCATGGGCCGCATCGGCCAGGCGCTGGCCCGCCGCGCACGCGGTTTCAATATGCACGTTTTGTATTTCAACCGCCATCGCGACCCGGCTGCCGAGAAAGAATTGGGTGTCGAATACAGCGACCTGGATGGGCTGCTGGCCCGCACGGATTTCGTCAGCCTGAACGTATTTGGCTCACCCGAAACCTACCACCTCATCAATCGCGAACGGCTGGCCATGATGAAACCACGCGCAGTATTGGTCAATACCGCCCGCGGCAGCGTGGTGGATATCGACGCCTTGATGTGGGCCTTGCGCGAAGGGAAAATCGCCGCGGCCGGCCTGGACGTGTTCGATCCTGAACCAATCCCGGCCGGGCACCCCATCCTCAGCTTTGAAAACGTGGTCGTTACCCCGCATATCGCCAGCGGAGGCAAGCAAGCCCGCGAAGACTCGGCTGTGATGGCCGTAGAAAACCTGATCGCCGGCCTGGAAGGCAAGCCTTTGCCGCACTGCGCCAACCCGGATGTCTACATAAAAGGCTGACCCACTCATGTTGATGGATATGTACCCCGAAATTGAGGTTTCTGCGTGGGTATCACTGCGCAAAAACCTCAATTTCGAGGTAATCTTTCACAAGAACCAGAGAAGTTTCGAAAATGATTAATGGACCTAAAATTAGGTACATTTGTTTTCTAAAAAATGCGTAAAATAACCATGGTGAGAATTAAGCAATCAAACAATTTATTTATCTTCATACCGGTTTTTTTCAACCAGTGCACATAAATAAACACCACCATCACCTGGAAAAACCATAAGGTTACCTTATTTAGGAGGACACATCGTGGATAAAGTCATATTAGACGGTATTTTAAAGCCGGATTCAATTGCCGTCATCGGAGCCTCGGCAACCCCGGGGAAGATCGGGTACACCGTCGTCAAGAACCTGATCGAAAGCGGCTACCAGGGTAAGATCTACCCTATCAACCCATCCGCCAGCGATATTCTGGGACTGAAAGTATACCCGAACATCACTGCTGTTCCCGGGCCGGTGGACGCCGCCATCGTCACCATCCCGGCCAAGTTCGT
Source organism: uncultured Chloroflexia bacterium (assembly GCA_963704755.1). Lineage (GTDB taxonomy): Bacteria > Chloroflexota > Anaerolineae > Anaerolineales > Anaerolineaceae > Bellilinea. The sequence goes on along the minus strand of OY969938.1, from coordinate 82,358 downwards.
TTTGGGTGTGACCGATGAACTGGGCAAAAAAGGCGTCAAGGGCATGATCGTCATCACTTCCGGCTTCAGCGAAGTGGGCGAAAAAGAACTGGAACGCCAACTGGTCGAAAAAGCTAACAGCTACGGTATGCACGTTCTGGGACCCAACATTGTGGGTGTCCTTTCCAACGCGGACAAGATGAACGGTTCGTTCGCCCCGTTCCTGCCCCTGCCCGGCAAAGCCGCCCTGGTCTCCCAATCGGGTGCCCTGCTGATCGCCCTGGATGCCGCCACCTATACTCGCCGGGTTGGGTTCGACAAACTGGTTTCGATCGGCAACATGTCCGACGTCGATTTCGCCGATGTGGTCACCTGGTTGGACGAAGACCCGGACACATCCTGCATTTCCCTTTACATCGAAGGCCTGAAAAACGGCCGCAACTTTATCGAAGCGGCCCGCAACGCCCACAAACCGATCATCGCGCTCAAATCGGGTATTTCTGCCCATGGTGCGGCTGCTGCGGCTTCGCACACCGGTTCGCTGGCCGGCGCCGCAAAAGTTTACGGCGCAGCTTTCCAACAGGCCGGTGTGGTCCAGGCTGCCAACCTGAACGATCTGTTTAACCGCACCCTGGTCCTTTCACTCCAGCCGCCCATGACCGGCGACAACCTGCTCATCATCACCAATGGCGGTGGGGTGGGCGTGTTGGCCACCGACGCGGCCGAGCGCTTCGGCATCCCGCTGAAATTCGCTCCCGGCGACGTGCAGGTGGAATTGAAGAAACACATGCCCGAATTCGGTTCGGCCAAAAACCCGGTGGACCTGACCGGTATGGCCGGCAACGAGTGGTACTACGATTCGACGCGCTATGCCATCGGTCACGAATGGGTGGACGGTGTGGTGGTGCTGTACTGCGAAACCGCCATGACCAACCCGATGGAAATCGCCCAGGGCATTCACAAAGCCGTGGTCGATTCAGGAGTGACTGACAAACCTATCACCGTGTCCTTTGTCGGTGGCCAGCACTCTGAAGATGCCATGCGCTGGCTGGTCGAACAGGGTATCCCGGCCTATGGCGCCCCCGACCTGGCCGTCGATGCCATGGCCGCCCTGCGTGATTACTCGCGCATGAAAGCCATCGTCTCCGAAAACGCCGCCCCGTGCCTGAAGAACACCCGCGACGAGGCCATGGAAATCATCGACGCTGCCCGTAAAGAAGGCCGCGATGCGCTGACCGAGATCGAAGCCAAGAAAGTCTTCGGTATCTACGGACTGCCGGTGACCCACACCAGCCTGGCCCGCAGCGAAGACGAGGCCGTCGAATTGGCCCGCAAGATCGGCTTCCCGGTTGTGATGAAGATCGTTTCGCCCGACATTCTGCACAAATCTGATGCCGGCGGTGTACGCGTCAACATCAAAGACGAAGCCGCTGCCCGCGAAGCCTTCACCACCATTCTGGCCAACGCCAAGAACTACAAAGCCAACGCCAACGTCCACGGTGTGGCCGTGCAAGAGATGGCGCCCTGGGGCACCGAGGTCATCCTGGGATCGGTCAACGACCCGACCTTTGGCCCGACCATGATGTTCGGCCTGGGCGGTATCTTCGTCGAGGTCCTCAAGGACGTCACCTTCCGTGTTGCGCCGGTGCCCTCCAGCCAGGCGCTGCGCATGCTGGATGAAATCCGCGGCGCGCCGATCATCGCCGGTGTCCGCGGCGAAGCCCCGCGCGACCGCCAGGCCCTGGCCGACGTCATCTGCGCCTACTCTTCCATGATCGTAGACCTGGAAGATGAGGTCAGCGAATCGGACGCCAACCCAGTGCTGGTGTACGAAGAGGGCAAAGGCGTCAAAGTCGTCGACGCCCGCATTATCCTCAAAAAGAAATAAACTTTCAAGAAATAATATAAAAAACGGCGGATTTTCATCCGCCGTTTTTTATTTCAGAAATGAAGCCAAAAATTGGGGTAATTGCGGCGGCAAAGCCGCCGCAATTACCCCAATTTTGGAAAAAATCAACTCTTAGATTGTTTAAGCAAGCGCCAGGCCCCCACCCAGGGGGTGCCGATGCGGTTATGCTCTGCAATCGTGATTTTATTCAGCTTGATCGCAATTTTCGACGCCAATAGGGCCACCTGGGCCCAGTCCTCACCGAGCACGGCCTTTTGCATGCCCTTGCCCATCACCTCGGCCCACTCCCACTCCAGGCGGAAGCGGTCGGCCTTCAGCCAGTAATCCCTTTTTTCCCAGGCCTGCACCGAAACCTCCACCGTTTCGGCGATCTCCACCAGCGTGACCCCGATATAAGCGGCCAGGTCCTTGGTCGTTTCGTTTGGCTCCCCCTGTTTCATCAATTCGCGTATGGCGAGGACAATCCCCTTGGTTTGTTTAGTGCGCTGCTTGCCGGCACTATCTGGGTTAACGACACAACTCATAGAAACTCCATGATGATTTCCCGGCAATCTCCTAACGCAAAGGCTTTATTGGCTATACGCATTTTTCTGCGCACCAATTTTGTTGAGCTTCCGGGAATGTGTATAACGGGAATAAATTCAGAGGCGATTATATCAAAAGAGTGAATGAATTTGGTTGAGGAATCGGGTAGATTTAAGGAATTGCATGCTGTCATACTCATCCCTACCATCACCAATTCGGTAATCACAACAATCTACTTGCCACGCTTTTTCTCGTGGCCGAGGAGCAGCACTACGCTTTATTGCTCCCAAAAACTTTAACCAGTGTTTTTCAAAACCCTGGCTAATCTGAAGAATTATAAGGATTAATAAATTTAGCGTCCCGAACATTAAAGCCTATCGCCAATCGGCATTTACTTCGATAAGACCCTTTTCGTTCGGGATGCAATAATACTCTCCAGTTGCGATGTTAAGAACATTAATACTATATCTCCATTGGTCAGAAATATATTCTTCCGTAAAAAAAAGGGCCCATTGGCTGTCAGGAGACCAATCTATATCATGCCCTGATCGTGATAATAGGCTTAGTTCGGCATCTACGGGAAATGTTCCAATATCCCCTGTCTGAACAGAAAAAACATTGAAATAAGTAGGTCGGCGATTAATGCCTGTGGCTGCAAAAATGATCTTCTGCCCATCCGGTGACCAATATGGCCGGTCTAATTGAATTTTTTCAAATTCAGCCATTTCGCGCAAATCTGTCCCGTTCGAATTTACGAAATAAAGTTTACTGGGTTCTCCGTTAAATCCAATCGAGAATGTGAATGCGTATATCGACCCATCCGGTGACCAATTACCTGCAATATACCCGATATGATTATATTCGATCACATTAAATTTTTCTCCGGTCAGATTGTCCATAATAACCAGATGCGGATCTCCAACGAGCCAGATCGCAGATTTTGTGCCGTCGGGGGAATCCGTCTCATCTTTGTCATAAAAAACTTGCCACACCCTGGAATATATTGGGATAAGATCCAGAATCGTCTGATAATCTGGATCTGCCTCGTTCATGAGCCTCAGTGGACTACCATTTAGATCCGATAACCAGAATTCCCCGGGCCTTGCCAAAATAAAATGAAATCCGTCTTTGAGGAACCCCGCAGCATCATAGTGGATCGAAGAAAAATCATCGAACAGCAGTTTTTGCGAATTATCCTTTATGCTATAAACCCACAATTGTCTAGGGGAGCCTTCTTCGGGCCACGCCGGAAACAAAATATGAGTATTCATGAGCACCTCATCTACCGGCAAGCCAGTTACGTGTACGGAATGACATTTTTCCGGAACTGTACTTATTGCCGATATCGATAAGGAGGGCAATGCTTGTGGAATGGAAACCCCAACCGTAGTTGATGGTTCGGATTGCACTTTGGTGCAGCCCGCCATAAGCAAAATCGGCAGCAACAGAAATACAGCAACCCAGCGAAAAGAAAGATTCATTCTTTATCCAATTTGCTCCTATATATCCCCATACTATTAAATCTTGGAGGTCGTTGTACGGATTCCCTAAAACCTATTTCCTTGGATAAACAGAAACAACTTCATAACCAGCTTCCTGGTCGGTTAATGATCGATTTTTTGAACCATTCGTATTTACAGAAAAGATTCTTTCGTGCCGAGTATCAGTTCCTGCTACATAAATTATTTGTGTGCCGTCGGGGGACCAGGTTGGATCTTTTAGAATGACAGGATTACTCCCACCTTCTATTTTCACTTCACGCATCCCATTGTCAATGGAATTAACGACGAAAAGTCCTTTTTGGTCGTATCCTTTATCGCATACAATTGCAAGCTGCTCTCCATTGGGTGACCAGGATGGATTATCACAGGAGCTGAATGTGATAGGTTTATCCGTCTGGTCATCCTTCTCAATGTCAAAAATTCGTACTGTTCCTGGCCCTGAGATTCCCTCAATACTAGAAGGAACAACAGAGAAGCACGTTGCCACAAATTCCTGGCCGGCTGGCGACCATGAATTTGGAAGACAATGATCCTGATAATCCGTAAATTGTGTCAAATTACTATTTTCAAGATCATAAACCAGGATAGCAGAGCCGAGATTTTGCAATTGTTGGCCAAGACCAACTGCGCTTTGCGTAAGCAATATATTTTTCCCATTTGGAGACCATTTCACGGTTTCAATGACGGCAGGGATCTCTCCAATTGTGGGGATATAAATTTCATTTTTTCTTGTTCCATCAAAACCTACAAATTCCAGGTAACTGTTTGTTTTAGAACCTTTCACTTCGTTGGTCACCATCACAAATTGATTTTCAACTTCCGACCAATCCAGGCTAAAGTTTTGCCATACCTGTTCGTAATCAACTAAATCCCTTGTTATATCCATAATTTCCTTACTGGTAATATCTAGAAGATAGATATGATGCTGTTCTAATGAAAACTCACCTTCTACCTCCTTAAATCCAGATTCAAAGATAATCTCGCTACCGTCTTCAGAGACCAGCAGCGGATACTTCCTGAAAGTAGGTGTATATGTAAGTTGCTCAATTTGGCTCTGAGTATCATCTGAAATCTGGTAGATATCCATTGCACCAGGATCCCCGTTATCTGACGTAAAGATTATGCCAAAGCTTTTCGCCTTTGGTCCACAACTCGTAAACACCAGTAAACTAAGCAAAGATAGTACAGGCAAAATCACTACTGCTAGTTTTCTTTTGCTTTTCATTAAAATTATCCTAAATAAGCAGGGTGCGTAGATGTTTTTAGACCATTTTCGTTATAACCGATCAAAATTCCCTAGTTTTTTCCATTTTTCCCCTTACAATTTATATAGTGAATTATAACAAGAGCACATTTAGATAAGCGAAAAATTTGAATTTAAAGAAGTTGCACCCCAAACAAAAGTGAAACAGCGTGTTCATTCGCCAAAGGAGCAGGTGATTCTGTGATCCGGCTCAACAAGTCGTATTTTCTGCCAATGTTGAAGAACGGGCTCGGTCAGGAGACCGGCCCGAACACAAGAAACTCATTATATAAATCCAGATGTCAAACTCAGAAAGGGTTGGTATAGTTAAATTCACCTCCCTTGATATCATGATCAGATTTCTAAAAACACCCTTTTCACGGTTTTGTTTTTGGGAGTTGAAAGAATTTTACTATTCAACATACAATTTCGCATCTACATGAGGAAATAAATGGACACCCCAGGAAATTATAAAGGAAAACATTTTTCTACTTACGCAACTGAAGTTGAAGCTCTCATACGTGAGAAAAAACTTGAGGAAGCTGAGAACTCTTTTGTCTCACCTGATTGAAGCCACAGAAGCAGATAGTAAAATCAACAATTGGTCTTTAGCACCATTTTATTATGAAAAGTTAGCCATAATTTATAGAAAGCAAAAGAATCTCGAAAAAGAACTTTTTATTCTCGAAAGATATGCGAATTGGAACTTATCCTCCGGCTACAAATCTCCTAAATTGCTTGAAAGGTTATCAAAAGTTAAAGCGCTCTTTGAAAAAAGAGAAAATGTGGCTTGATATGAATTTTATTTCAGAAATTCTTGCAAACGCACTCGCCTCGCTCACCAATCAGAAGTGGCTCCTTACCGTAGAAATTTGAGTTCAGAATATAACCAATTAACAGTCTTTTAGTCTCAAAATCTCTTTCCCCTCTTACATAACGCATATACACCATCTATATTTGTCTTACCATTCTAATGGTATAATTTGTCCGCAATGCCAGTCAGGGGAAGTGCTGGAATTGGCAGACAGGCATGACTTAGGATCATGTGCCGTGAGGCGTAGGGGTTCAAGTCCCCTCTTCCCCATTTGACTCGAAACTATCTTTACTTAAGGATGCCCAATTTGAAACTCGAAGTCCAACCCCGAGATGATCATCAAGTCAAAATTATTGCCGAATTCGAACAGGCTGAGTTTGACAGTTACGTCCACCGCGCGGCCCGCAAACTGGCCAAGCAAACTCGTATCCCTGGTTTTCGCCCGGGTAAAGCTCCTTTCGATATCGTCCGCCGTGTGATTGGCGACGAGGCCCTCAACCAGCAGGCCATTGAAGACCTGGTTGACGACCAGTATGGAAAAATCCTCGATGAAGCCAAAGTTCAACCGGGCGCCTCTGGCAGCCTGGATGAAATCGTCGAGATGAACCCGCCCAAGCTGGCCTTCCTCGTCCCGCTCGAGCCCGAAGTTGTGCTCGGCGATTACAAGAGCATTCGCCAGGAATACCAGCCCCAGGAAGTCGGCGATTCTGAGGTAGAAGATTTCCTCAAGCGGCTCCAGACCAATTATTCCACCGCCGAACCGGTCGAACGACCGGCTGAAAAAGGCGATCTGGTGTACGTCAAATTTAGCGGTAAGTTGACCAACCCGGCCGAAGGTGAAGACGCGGATGTCTTCCCCGAGCGCCCGGCCCAGTTCATCATCGGCGACGAAGTCGTTCAGGACCGGGATTGGCCTTTCCCCGGCTTCAACGATCGGTTGGCAGGCTTGAGTGCCGACGAGACCAAGAGGATCCTGCACACATTCTCCGCTGACGACGAAGACGAGGCCATCCGCGGTAAAGAAGTTGAATTCGAGATCACCGTCCAAAGCATCAAATCGATGACTTTACCCGAGATTGACGACGATTTCGCTCAGACCGTTGGCCAGTTCGAGAGCGTCGAGGCATTGCGCAACGCGGTTCGTGAACAGTTGGAGGAAAACAAGAAGAACGAGTACGAGGATACTTTTTTCTCCAGCCTCATCGATAAAGTCGTGGCCGATGCAACAATCAAATATCCTCCCCAGTCTTTAGATCACGAAACCGAGCACATGCTCGAGCATCTCAAAGAAGATGTGGCCCGCCAGGGCATCGAGCTGGAGGCTTATTTCAAGATGATCGACAAAGATCGGGATACCTATATCGAGGAAGAGGTCAAGCCAGCCGCCAAAAAACGGTTGGAGCGTTCTTTGGTGATGGAAAAGCTCGCCCAGGCTGAAAATGTAAAGCTCGAGGAGAATGATTACCAGGAAGCCGTCAACGAGACGATTCAAGCGCTGCAAACCCTTCCCCAACCGAAAAACAAGAAAGATCGCCTCAACCAAAATATGGTCGATTCGATGACGATGAACGTGTTGAACCGCAAGTTCAATACGCTGGTCCTCGACCGGCTCAAAGCGATTGCCACCGGTGAAGCCGTCCTGGCCGAACAGGCCCAGGCGCTGGCAGAGAAGGTCGCAGAAACGACCGAAGCTGACGCCGAAAGTGCAACCAGCGAAACCCAACCGGCTGTTGACGAGGTCCCCGCGGAAAAAGCCGTCTCCGAAGAAACACCGGCCGAACCTGTGAAGACACGCAAACCTCGCAAAAAAGCCAAATCAACCACAGAGGACAGCCCCGAACCCGAGGCTTGACCCTCTGAGAGGTATGCTAAAGGAGAACAAATGACCATTCCTGAATTTCAAAATGTAATTCCGATGGTCGTCGAAAATACCGGGCGCGGTGAACGCGCCTATGATATCTATTCCCTGCTGCTCAAAGAGCGCATTGTGTTCCTGGGTACCCCCATCGACGACCAGGTCGCGAACGTTATCGTTGCTCAATTACTGTATCTCAGCAAGGAAGACCCGGAAAAAGGGATCCAGATGTACATCAATTCGCCTGGCGGAATGATTTACGCCGGAATGGCGATTTATGACACCATGAAAATGATCCCCAACAAGGTCAGCACCGTGGCAGTAGGCGTGACCGCCTCGTTTGGTACCGTGCTGCTCGCCGCCGGCGAAAAAGGCCAGCGCTATGCCTTACCCCATGCGACCATCCACATGCACCAACCCCTGGGTGGCGCGCAAGGCCAGGCCTCCGATATCGAGATCCAGGCCAGGGAAATCCTGCGCTTGAAGGCGCACCTGAACCAGATTATGGCAGATGCCACCGGACAGCCCCTGGAAGTCATCGAGCGCGACACGGAACGAGATTATTACATGGACGCCAAGACAGCCTCCGAATATGGGCTGGTCGATCAGGTGCTGGTCGCGCCCGAGAAATAAGTGTAACGCTTCAGTCCGATGGGAAGGAAGCCTGCCATCAGGGACTTCTTGCTCGAGCTTGAGTAGTTACACGGCATTGATCAATCAACGAAAAGGAAAGCCGGATAAGTACGTGATCCGGCTTTCTCATTATTCAACAGGTAGCGATGAAAGCAGACCAAAACTCATCTATCAAAGCCCTTATTCTGGATATGGACGGCGTCGTCTGGCGCGGCGACCAACCCCTGGGCAATTTGCCGGAGCTGTTCGCCCGCATCGACCGCCTGGGTTACCGGGTTGGGTTTGCCACCAATAATGCCACTGCCACCCCGGCGCAGGTCCAGGCGCGATTGAAGGGCTTTGGGGTGCAGGCCGGCCAGGATCAGATCGTCAATTCATCCCTTGCGATCGTCCATTATCTGCAAGAGAAATTCCCCCAGGGAGGCCCGGTGTACATCGTCGGCGAAGAAGGGCTGACCCGGCCGCTGCACGAAGCCGGCTTTTTTGATGCCGAAAAAGACTGTGTCGCCGTAGTGGCCAGCATGGACCGCAGCTTCACCTATCAGAAATTGACCTACGCCTCGCGGATCATCCGTGAGGGCGCTGTGTTCATTGGGTCCAATCCCGATAAGACCTTTCCTTCCCCGGGCGGATTGACGCCCGGCGCCGGCTCGATCCTGGCCGCCATCGAGGCCGCCTCGGGTGTCACGCCGCTGATGATGGGTAAACCCTTTCCGGATTTATTCTTGCTTTCGCTCGAACGGTTAGGCGTCACGCCACAACAGGCACTCGTCGTCGGGGATCGTTTGGAAACCGATATTCTCGGAGGACACAACGCCGGCTGCCAGACGGCCCTGGTGCTATCCGGCGTGTCCACACTGGAAGATGCCCAAAAGTTCCAGCCCCGCCCAGACCGCATCGCCGCCGACCTGACCGAATTGGTCGATACCCTGGAGTAAATGGAAACCCTACCTATCCGCCCATTGATTTACGATCTCGATCTACCCAGGTTGGAGGAAGTGCTCACCTCCTGGGCAGAGCCGAAATATCGCGCGCTACAGGTCTGGCAGGGCCTGTACCAGCATTTGTGGAGCCGCCCGGAGGAATTCACCTCCCTGCCCAAATCGCTGCGCCAGAGGCTTTTTGACGAGTTTTCATTCTCGCACCTGGAGCCGATCCGGGTGCTGCACTCCTCCGATCACGAAACGCTCAAAACCCTGTTCAGCCTGCCGGATGGCAGGGCCATCGAAGCAGTGGTGATGCATTACGATACCCGCCGTACGCTGTGCATTTCTTCACAAGCCGGCTGTGCCATGGGCTGTGTGTTTTGCGCCACCGGGCAAATGGGCTTCAAGCGTAATTTGAGCAGCGGCGAGATCGTCGAGCAAGTGCTCTATTATGCGCGCGTACTCAAACAAGATGGCGAACAGGTCACCAACGTGGTCCTGATGGGCATGGGTGAGCCGTTCCATAACTACAACGCCACCCTGGCCGCCATTGACCGGCTGAATGATGCCCAGGGCATGAACTTAGGCGCCCGGCGCTTTACCATTTCCACGGTCGGCCTGGTGCCGGCTATCCGCCGGTTTGCCGAGGAAAAACGGCAGGTCAACCTGGCCATCAGCCTGCACGCAGCCACCAACGCCGAGCGCAGCGCGATTCTACCGGTCAACCGCAAGTACCCCCTGGAAGAGTTGATCCAGGCCTGCCACGAGTACATCGACAAGACCGGCCGCCGCCTGACCTTCGAGTGGGCCCTCATCCAGGGCGTCAACGACTCGCCCGAGACCGCCCGCCAGTTAGCCCATCTGCTGCACGGCCTGATCTGTCACGTCAACGTGATCCCGCTCAACCCGACCCAAAAATACACCGGCAAAGCCAGCACGCGCGAAAGCGCAGCCGCATTCAAAGCCGAACTGGAAAGTCACGGCATCCCCTGCACGATCCGCATCCGCCGCGGGATAGATATCCAGGCCGGCTGCGGCCAGTTAGCCATCCAACAAACTGAAGGAGCCCAGGGGGATTCGGAACCCCTGTGATATAATCTCAGCGCCATGCCCGACATCTTCGATAAATGGAAAACCGCCCTAAACCGCACCAGTAAAGCGGCCTTCGGCCACCTGGCCAATGTGTTCGGCGCGACGGATATCGACGAATACACCTGGGAAGAGCTGGAAGCCTTGCTCGTGCAGGCCGACCTGGGGATCAACACCACCCAGGAAGTGATTGCCGTTCTGCAAAAGAAAACCGATCAGGAAGGCATCATTCGCGCATCCGAGTTGAACAAGGTTTTGCGCGATGAACTTATCCGCCGGCTCGACCAACCCCCTGTCGTCGATCTGGACAGCCATAAGCCCACGATCGTACTGGTAGTGGGAGTCAATGGCTCGGGCAAAACTACGACCATAGCCAAGTTAGGTAAACGCTACCAACAACAGGGTAAAAAAGTGATACTGGTGGCCGCCGATACGTACCGGGCAGCCGCCGTGGACCAGCTTCAGACCTGGGGTGAACGCCTGAACCTACCGGTGGTCGCCGGACAGCAAGACGGCGATCCCGGGGCCGTCGCCTATGATGGTATCCAATCCGCGGTGGCGCGCGGCATGGACCTGGTCTTCGTGGACACCGCCGGGCGCCTGCACACCCGCTACAATTTGATGGAAGAGCTCAAGAAAGTATACCGGGTCTCGAGTAAAGCTATGCCCGGTGCTCCACACGCCATCTGGCTGGTCCTGGATGCAACCACCGGACAGAACGCACTGCTCCAGGCGCGGGCATTCAAAGAAGCCGTCAATGTAACCGGCATCATCCTGGCCAAATTAAATTCATCCGCTCGCGGCGGGATGGCCTTTGCCATCCAAAAAGAACTGGGGATTCCCATTCTGTTTGCCGGCCTGGGGGAAAAACCGGAGGATCTGCAAGAATTCAGCCGCGAATCCTACGTAGATGGTATTCTAGGATAAACCCCACAACGGAGGTAATATGCAAGAAATCAGCGCGACCCTGGCCGATTATGCCGGCCGTATCCACGAATTAATGGTGCATCTTTGACTTCGCGAACCGCAAAATAGAACTGGCCGAAATTCAAAAAAAATCCGAGGATAACGCCCTCTGGGACGATCCCGATCAAGCCCGCCAGGTGATGAAACAACTCTCCGACCTGCGCGAAGAAGTAGAATCCTGGGAGAAGCTCGAAAAGCGCATCGCCGACCTATCCGAGTTAGCCGAGATGGACGACGAAAGCATGGCAGCCGAGATCGAAAGTGAAGTAGCCGAAATCGGCCAGGAACTGGACCGCCGTGAGCTTTCGACCTTACTCTCCGCGCCATACGATAAAGGTGATGCTCTGCTGAGCATCAATGCCGGAGCCGGCGGTACCGATTCACAGGACTGGGCCGCGATGCTCGAGCGCATGTACCTGCGTTGGGCCGAGCAGCACAACTACACCACCGACATTATCGATATGACCGAAGGTGAAGAAGCCGGGATCAAGTCCGTGACCATCGCGGTCTCTGGGCGCTATGCCTACGGCTATCTTAAATCCGAAAAAGGGGTCCACCGCCTGGTGCGGCTCTCACCCTTCGATTCGGCTCACCGCCGGCACACCTCTTTTGCCCAGGTCGAAGTGCTACCCGAGATCGAAGACGACCAGGAAATCGTCATCGGCCCGGACGAAGTCCGCATCGATATCTTCAAATCTTCAGGCGCAGGCGGGCAGAACATCCAGAAGAACGCCACAGCCATCCGCCTGACCCATATTCCAACCGGGATTGTGGTCACTTGCCAGAATGAGCGTTCTCAGATGCAGAACCGCGAGAATGCCTTCCGTGTCCTGCGCGGCCGCCTGGCTGCGATTAAACAAGAAGAAATGGACAAGCAACTGGCCGATCTGCGCGGTGTGTACCAGAAGGCCGAATGGGGCTCACAGATCCGTTCGTACGTCTTGCACCCCTACCAGATGGTCAAAGATCACCGCACCGATTACGAAGTAGGCAATACCCAGGCCGTCCTGGACGGTGACCTGGGCGGCTTCATCGAAAGCTACCTGCGCTGGCGCTAAATATTTGCTTTCAACACCTTTATTAAATCGGTCGCGACTACTCAGGCAGGTTCAGAAGGGGAGGGTATTTTTATTATTTTTTGCGTGCAAAGCACGCAAAAAATAATAAAAATACCCTTTTCCTTCTACGATGGCTGAGTAGTTTCAATTAGTCAAGCATTTTGGCCAGCTCGAACAGCTCCAGATCGATTTTCTTTTTCGTGTTGACCACTGTCTCCAGGGGAGTCGAAGTCACTTTGGAATCGACCACCCCAACCAGCACCCCGGACTCTCCGCGGACCATGGCTTCCACCGCGCCTGCCCCCAGGCGGCTGGCCAGAATACGGTCGGAGGCGCCCGGGTTGCCGCCGCGCTGGACGTGTCCCAGGATGGTGGAGCGCAGGTCGAAACCCAAGCGCTCACGGTGCTGCAAGAAGTATTCGTCCAGCTTGCTGGCGTTGTATTTCGCGCCTTCGGCTACCACAACGATGGCATGCGCTTTACCTTTCTCATAAGCATCACTCAGGGTCTGGGCGATGTCCTCCGGGTTGGTATCCACTTCAGGCAAAACCACGGCTTCGGCGCCGCCGGCGATACCGGCCATCAACGCCAGATAGCCGCAATCCCGTCCCATGACTTCGATCAGGAAAGCCCGCTGGTGCGAGGATGCGGTAGTCTTCAGGCGGTCGATCGCCTCCAGGGCGATGTTCAAGGCCGTATCCACCCCAATGGTGATATCACAGCCGAACAAATCGTTATCGATCGTGGATGCAACCCCTACCACCGGAAAGCCCAGGCAGTGCAAGGCATAATTGCCGGTCTGGGAGCCGTTTCCACCGATCACAATCAACCCCTCGATACCAAACTGATTGAGGGCACGGATGGCCTTCAACTGGCCGGCCTTGGTCTTGAACTCGGCCGAGCGAGCAGACCCCAGCATGGTTCCGCCGCGCTGCAAAATTCCGCCCACGTCTCGGACGCCCATCTGGCTTATTTTTCCGTCAATCAGCCCCTCATAGCCGTTACGGATGCCGTAAACTTCCCATCCATGGGCGACACCGGTACGGACCACTGCCCGGATCGCCGCATTCATCCCAGGGGCGTCTCCCCCGCTGGTTAATACTGCAATTTTCTTCATGCTTCCCTCTGCCTTTTTTCCAGGATTTCTCTTTCTTGAAGCGATCACTTCATGGCCAGATCCGAATAATTTATAAATAAATACCTATTCTACCGGCCGGATTTTCTTAAATAAAACTAACCGATTTTAGCACAAATTATTTTACCCGGTCAGATTTGTCTATTCATATCAAGGATAGCTCTTTTATGGTTACAAGACATTTATCATTGCGCACCCTGGCTGCCCCTGCGATTTCGAACACGATTTTCTATTCCTGGTGTTCTCGCAAAAACAGCCTTATAATATGCAATCCGCGCGCCCTTGAAACCCGGCAGAACAAGGGTATACTAGTCCTAAATTCAGGACAGGCACCCAACGCCTGACCTTGTTGGTGTTTATGAAAATTGACAGCTTGATGGAATCCCTCCCCCAGAGCTACTCGGTGGTAGATCGCGAGCAGGTTCTTAAGGCATACCAGTTTGCCGAGCACGCCCATCGAAACCAGAAACGCGCTTCCGGGGAGCCATATGTAACTCATTGCCTGGCCGTCGCCGCTATTTTGGCCGAGATCCGGGTTCCACCGGCTGTCGTTATTGCCGGGCTGCTGCACGATACGGTCGAAGATACCGACACGACCTTGACCGATATCTCCAACGAATTTGGCGAGGAAGTTGCCAAACTGGTCGATGGGGTGACCAAGTTAACCAACCTGCCGCGGGTATCGCGCGGCGACCAGCACGAGGACAGCCTCGACGAGCAGGTACCGGAAAGCACCGAAGCGATCGCCCAGTTCCCGCGAACCCGCCGGCGCGACATGGCGAACGAAACCCTCCGTAAAGTGTTTCTGGCCATGGGCGACGACATCCGCGTAGTGCTGATCAAACTGGCCGACCGGCTGCATAATATGCGCACCCTAGGGTATATGCCCGAAGACAAACGCCTGCGCATCGCCCGCGAAACCCTGGACATTTTTGCCCCACTGGCGAATCGCCTGGGCATCTGGCAAATCAAATGGGAATTGGAAGACCTGGCATTCCGCTACGTCGATCCCGACAAATATCGCGAAATCGCCGAACACCTGGCCGAACGGCGCCAGGATCGCGAACGCAAGATCCAGCAGATAATCAATAATTTGCAGACCATCTTGCAGGAAAACAACATCAAAGCCGAAATCAGCGGCCGTCCCAAGCACATCTATTCGATCTACCGCAAGATGGTCGAAAAAGGCAAGCCGTTCGAGATGGTGCGCGACCTGCGGGCTGTGCGTTGTATCGTCAAAGACATCCCGGCCTGTTATGCCGCGTTGGGTGTAATCCATACCCATTGGCGGCCCATACCCCAAGAATTCGACGATTACATTGCCGCGCCGAAAGACAATTTCTACCAATCGATCCACACCGCCGTGATCTATGAGGACGGTAAACCGCTCGAAGTCCAGATCCGCACCGAAGAGATGCACCAGAACGCTGAGTTCGGTATCGCCGCGCACTGGCGTTATAAAGAACGCGGGCCTAGGGATGAACTGTACGAACAGCGTATCAATTGGCTGCGCAAGTTGATGGAATGGCGCCAGGAGATCGAGGACGCCCAGGAATTCATGGACGGGATGCGCAGCGACGTCTTCCAGGACCGGGTGTACGTGTTTACTCCGCGCGGCGACATCATCGACCTGCCGGCCGGGTCTACCCCCATCGATTTCGCATACCACGTCCATACCGAGGTCGGCAACCGCTGCCGTGGGGCAAAAGTAAACGGAAAGCTGGTCACCCTGGATTATGCCTTGAAAACCGGCGACCAGGTCGAGATTCTGGCGGCCAAACAGGGCGGTCCCAGCCGAGACTGGCTCAACCCCTCCCTTGGGCTGGTCAAGACCCAGCGCGCCCGCTCCAAGATCCGCGGCTGGTTCAAACGCCAGGATCGCGAGCAGAACCTTGTCCAGGGCAAGGCCATGTTCGAAAAGGAAATCCGCCGCCTGGGCATGAATGAAATCGACCTGGAGAAATTATCCAAGGAATTCGATTTCCGAAACGCAGAGGAGATGTACGTCGCTATCGGCTGCGGGGATATGGGCGTTGGCCGTATCATCAACAAGCTGAGCGAGTCCAATACCCGCAAGGACCCCCTGCTCCAGCTTCACCCGCCGCGCGACACCAAAAAAGACGGCAACGGGGTCACGGTGCTGGGCCTGAAAGGCCTGCTGACCAATTTCGCCCGCTGTTGCAACCCGGCCCCCGGCGACGAAATCGTTGGCTACATCACCCGCGGGCGCGGGGCGACGATCCACCGCCAGGATTGTCCCAATATCTTGCGGCTGAAAGACCGCGAGAGAATCATCAAAGTGACCTGGGGGGAACCCCAACAGACCTATCCTGTTTCGGTTATGGTCAAGGCTTATGACCGCCAGGGTTTGATGAACGATATATCGATGATCTTAAGCAACGAAGAAGTCAACTTGATCGATGTTGACTTGAATGTGACCCATAACCTGGCCTCAATCGACCTGGTTCTCGAAGTGGGGGATATCACGCAACTCAGCCGCGTGCTGACTCGCATCGAAAACCTGCCCAATGTTATGGAAGCGCACCGACAGAATCCCGGTTAATCAGGACAAAAAATGACAGATTTGATTTCTGTTCAGGAAGCTCGCTCAATCATCCTATCCGCATTTTCACAATTACCTTCCGAACCGGTTGGATTAATGGACGCAGCCGGAAGGGTAGTAGCCAACGACGTCCAGGCCTCCGCGGACCTGCCCCGCTTCGATTATTCCAGCATGGACGGGTTTGCGCTGCATATATCCGAAAAATCCTCCGAACCAGGCGCGGAAACCTATCGTGTTGTTGGGGATATTCCGGCCGGCTCCAACCCCCAAATGGTCCTTGGCCCTGGGCAGTCGGCCCGGATCATGACCGGCGCCATTCTGCCGGAAGGCGCCGATGCGATCGTCCCGGTGGAAAACACCGATTATCCCTATCGCTCCCCGGATGCGACCCTGCCAGAGAAAGTGACTCTCACCTGCATTCCTTCCTCTGGCTCATTCATCCGTAAGCGAGGCAGCGACCTGCACGCCGGCCAAACTATTTTGCCAGCCGGTAAAAGATTGAGCCCGCAGGACGTCGGCCTGCTGGCTGCGTTAGGTATGGAAACGGTCGCAGTGCAGCGCCGGCCGCTGGTCACCTTATTTTCTTCCGGGGATGAGCTGGCCATACCTGGACACCCTCTTTCGCGCGGGCAAATATACGATGCCAACAGCTATTCTCTGGCCGGGTTAGCCGTCTCTGAAGGTGCCCGGGTGAATTATTTAGGTATCGCCGCCGACCGGGAAGAAGATGTGCGCGCCAAATTCGATGCGGCGGTCAGTGCCGGAGCGGATATGATCTTGACTTCGGCCGGGGTCAGCGTGGGGACGTACGATTTTGTGCGCAAAGTTATTGAAGAACACGGCTCGGTGGCTTTATGGCGAGTCAATATGCGGCCCGGCAAACCCGTCGTTTTTGGAAATTACCGGGGAGTACCAACCCTCAACCTGCCCGGTAATCCGGTATCTGCGTTTGTCGGTGGGCTGCTGTTCGTTATCCCGGCCTTGCGAAAAATGACCGCGGTGCAAGACATCCAGCCAAAAAGCCTATCCGGTATCATCGACCAGGATATCGAATCAGATGGGCGCGAAAGTTATTTACGGGCAATCGTCAGGCGAACAGATGGTGAAAACCTGCTCGTTCTGACCGGTAATCAGGCCTCCGGCAATCTTTATTCGCTGGTCCAGGCAAACGCTTTACTGATCGTTCCGGCAGGGGTAAAATCACTCCCTGCCGGCTCACGTGTTGAATTTCTTCCCTTCAGCCAATATTTCAAATAAAGAGCGAGGACTCCAATTCATGGGCACACTAAAGAAAATCATCGGCATTACTGCGGCCATCGGTTTGATTGATTCCATTTACCTGGTTTTTGTTAAATACGCCCACAACCAGGCATTGTGTATTCCCGGAGTAGGAGACTGTTGGTCGGTAAACAATTCGCCTTACTCAGAAATTTTTGGGATCCCGATTGCCTTTATGGGAGCTCTGGCTTACCTGCTTCTGTTGTTGCTTGTTCTCAACGAAGGTAAATTTAGTTTCTTGCAGAAAAATGGACCCTATTTATATTTTGGTATCACAATTACGGGATTTATCTATTCGATTTACTTGACTTACCTCGAAATTGCGGTTATAAAAGCGATTTGTCCGTTCTGTGTGATTTCTGCAACTGCTATGACGATACTGCTAGTGACATCCTTAATTCGCCTGCTGAGCAATCCAGGTGTGGATTAATTAAATTGTAGGAGGATGAAATGCCCAAAATCCGCTGCCGGTATATCGATTGCGCCTTCCTCGATGATGGATATTGTAGTGCAGCATTAATCGAAGTTGACCCCGATTCAGGCTGTCTCACTTACTCACCCACCGCCGAAGTAAACCACGATGACAATTGGGATGAGGAAGAAGAGATCGATGAATGGGAAGACATTGAGGAAGAATCCGAGGAAGAAGATGATGATTGGGTTGATGACGAGGATGAGGAGTTCTAAAGAATAACCGATCTAACCTTCTAACATCACGCAATGGATATAAACCCCGGTATAATTTCGTCTATACCGGGGTTTTTGGTGAAAAAATCCGATGGAAACTGAATACGAAATTCAAAAGCATCTCCGCTTTAACACTGTAGTGAATCTCCTTGACAGTAGTTTTTTTGGTTTTGCGCTTGGTTTTGCTTCCTTTACGACGGTTATTCCCTTATTTATTTCTAACCTGACCGCCTCCGCTACGTTGATCGGTTTAATCCCTGCCCTGCAGTCCGCTGGCGGGTATTTCCCGCAAATTTTTACTGCCAGGTCGCTCATGAAAAGCACCCGGTACAAGCCTTTTACCATTCTGGTCACTATTCATGAGCGTTTACCTTTCCTCGGACTGGCGCTCATTGCCTGGCAGCTCCCTGCCATGGATCCGCAAATGGCATTGGTCCTGGCTTTTCTCATGTTGATCTGGCAGGGTTTAGGTGCCGGCATTACCGGCAACTCATGGCAAAACCTGATCGGTAAGATTATCCCCCCCAATCAACTGGCCACTTTTTTCGGCGCTCAAATGGCCGGACAAAACTTAATGGGCAGCGTTGGGGCCATCCTGGCCGGTATTTTTCTCGAACGGTTCCTTTTCCCCAATAATTTCGCTTTATGTTTTCTGGCCGCCTGGATATTTATGATGGTCTCGATGGGTTTCCTGTCCCTTACCCGCGAGCCAGACCATCGAGTGGATCCGGGATTGGGTGAGCAAGGCATGTTCTGGGGCAAAATAGGCCAGGTATTAAAACATGACCGCCGTTTTACCTGGTTTATCCTCAGCCGGATAGGCTTTCAATTCACCACCATGTCCACTGCTTTCTATACCGTTTATGCGGTAAAGGAAATGGGGATGAGCGCCGGCAATGCGGCAATCCTGGGCAGTATTCTCTTTTTCGTTCAGGTTGGATCAAATGTTTTATTCGGTTGGGTAGCCGACCACGTCGGGAGAATCCCCACACTCTACGCGGGAGCGGCCGCCGGGTTGATAGCCACGATATTGGCCTTTCTCGCCCCGGTAGCCTCCTGGTTCTACGTGGTGGTCTTTTTCGCCGGAATTGCCAATTCGGTTTTCTGGACCATCGGCTTGACCCTCACCCTCGAGTTCGGGACAGAAGCCGAGCGCCCCACCTATGTGGGCCTGGGCAATTCACTGATGGCGCCTACAGCCATCCTGGCCCCAATTCTCGGCGGTCGACTGGCCGACCTGGCCGGTTATCAAACCACCTTCCTGGTAGCAGCGCTCTTTGGCCTGGCCACCCTGGTGGTGATTTATATTTTCGCAAAGTTTCCCGCTGAAAAGAAAATTATTCTTCAGTAATTACTCAGGCTTCTGTTATATAGTTTCTTGATGTAAGGGTATATGCAAGGCTGCGCTCCCGCATATACCCTTACATCAGGTTTACTTCCGTATCAGGCTGAACAAATGCATATTTCGAAATAAGACATCCTGGGATTGTAATTTATTAGCGGGGCTCATATATAATTAAGTCTATGAAATACGAAACCATTCATGACCTGCAAATACCCAAAATTGGCTTCGGCACCTGGCGGATTGGGGGGAGAGGCAGCCCGGATACAAGCCTGGACGAATCATCTCTACGGGCCTTATCCTCGGCTATAGAGTTAGGCTATACTCACTTCGACACCGCCGAAGGTTATGCCGCCGGCCACACCGAAGAACTTCTCGGCCGGGCCCTCCATGAACTGCGGATCCCTCGTGAGAAGCTTTTTATCACCTCCAAGGTTTCCCCCGAGCACCTGGACTACGATCAGGTACTGCGCTGCTGCGAGGCCAGCCTGAACCGCCTGGGTATGGATTATCTCGACCTGTACCTGATTCACTGGCCAAGAATAGGAATGAACCTGGCTGAGACCTTCCGGGCGCTCAACAAGCTGGTGGCAGATGGAAGAGTGCGCAACCTGGGGGTCAGCAACTTCAATTTAAAGCTGCTCAAACAGGCTGTGGCTTCCAGTGAAACACCTCTGCTGACCAACCAGGTCCCTTACAGCGTCCCGGACCGGACCTGCGAAAAAGATGGCGTTTTAGAATATTGTCAACAAAACGATATTTTGCTTACGGCCTACAGCCCGGTAAAGCCACGTAATATCGCGAGCAATAAGACATTGCAAGCCATTGCAAGTCAACGTGGTGTCACCACATACCAGGTTGCGCTGGCCTGGCTGGTGGCCCAACCGCGGGTGATCACCATTCCCATGTCGTTCGATCCACAGCACCAGGCCGAAAACCTGGCTGCTGCCGATTTGAGCCTGAGTAACGCAGAGATGGTGCTGTTGGCTAAGCCAGGTTTAGAACCAAAATTAGATCAAAAGCAGCTCCACTAAATGCAGCCCCCCTTTCGAAGTCCGGTTCTTGGCTGGCGCTCAAGAGCGGCCTCGGTCTGGAGACCGGGCCGAACAACGGCAGCATTCCTTCTAATCGTTGAAGATGATCAGTGGGTTTAGCGATCAACCTTGGCTAGAAACTAAAGCTGCAAACTTGAAATTTATGAAAATGATTCCGCAGGAAGCAGATCGGCCCGGTCTCCA
The DNA here is from genome assembly GCA_963704755.1 of uncultured Chloroflexia bacterium. Taxonomy (GTDB): domain Bacteria; phylum Chloroflexota; class Anaerolineae; order Anaerolineales; family Anaerolineaceae; genus Bellilinea. Next base: position 61,616 of record OY969938.1, on the reverse strand, counting down.
GACCGAGGCTGCTCTTCAACATTGGCAGTAACAATACCCCTGGATGGGCTTCGAACTACCGAAAACAAAAAATCTCCCGCAAGCGGGAGATTTTTTGTTAGGCTGGGGGCAAAGGATTCGAACCTCTACAAGCAAATTCAGAGTCTGCTGTCCTGCCGTTAGACGAGCCCCCAAATCACAACGGCGTTTATTTTAGCACCATTTAAGGCGAAAGACAAGGGTTACGGAATATCTTAATTGGCTTTTTAAAAAAGCCCGAGAAAGCCATCCTTTAATCTACCCCGGTCTTTTCGGTAACTTTTTCCATCATCTCAACTGCCTGTTCCATGCGCTGCATGACCCGCTCTTTACCAACGATCTCCATACTCTCGAACAGCGGCGGACTGACCCGTTGTCCGGTCACCGCGATGCGCATCAACCCAAACACCTGCCCGGCTTTCAAGCCGCTGGCCTCGACAAAGTCTCGCATCGGCGGTTCGGCCGTCTCCAGGCGCATATCCGGCAATTTGGATAAAATGGCCGTCACATTGCGGGCCAGTTCCAGCGATTCGGCCGCACTCAGCCCTTTCACTACCAGCTCATCGGTATCGGGGGTGACGTTATCCTCGAAGAAAAAGCCGGCCAGGTCCGGGGCATCGTCAAGGCCCTGGATGCGTTCCTGGATAATTGGGGCAATCTTGAGCAAGGTTTCGTCGTCGGTCGAAAAACCTTTTTGCTCGAAAAACGGCTTGATCCGCTGAGCCAGGTCTTCGATGGACAGATTACGGATGTGCAGCCCATTGAAAAAGTCGAATTTAGTGAAATTGATCGCCGCCGGCGATGGGTTGAGCTTTTCCAGGCTGAATTTTTCGACCAGGTCTGCCAGGGTGAAGAACTCGGTGTGGTCATCGTAGCTCCAACCCATCAGTGCGATCCAGTTGATCACCGCCTCCGGTAAATAGCCCAGGCCTGCGAGTTCCTGCAGGAAAATAGAATGGCCATCCTTGATCAGTTCGGCCAATTCGCGTTTGCTCATCTTGCCTTTTCCGCTGGGCTTGAGAAATACCGAAAGATGTACCCAGACCGGCTCCTGCCAGCCGAAACTGCGGTAAATCAGGCCATGCAGGGGAAAGGTCGGCAGCCATTCCGAACCACGGAAAACATGGCTGATCTTCATCAAATGGTCGTCCACTGCCGCTGCCAGGTGATACACCGCCAGTCCATTGGATTTGACCAGAATATAATCGTCCAGGTTACGGTTCTCGACCGTAATATCGCCGCGCAGCAGATCGGTAACTGTAGTCGTCCCTTCGCGAGGCATCTTGAAGCGCACAACGTGCGGTTCACCCGCGGCTACCCGCGCCCTGGCCTCGTCCAGCGTCAACCGCCGGCAAGTTCCATCGTAATGCGGCACTTCTTTGCGCTTTTGCTGGTCCTGGCGCATGTGCTCCAACCGTTCCGGAGTGCAGAAGCAATAATATGCCAACCCCTTCTCGATCAATTCTTCGGCATACTGCTGGTAAAGCTCTTTACGCTCGGATTGGTGATAGGGCCCGTATGGGCCGCCCTTATCCGGGCCTTCCTGCCAGTCGATCCCTAACCAATGCAACCCATCGATGATTTCCTGCTCCGCCCCAGCGACAAATCGTTTCTGATCGGTGTCTTCTATTCGCAAAATAAACTGGCCGCCGGTTTTCTGGGCAAGCAGATAATTGTAAAGCGCCACCCGGGCGCCACCCAGGTGAAGATGGCCGGTAGGAGACGGCGCAAACCTTACCCGAACAGGGGTTGTATTGTGATCCATAATGCTCCTTAGATTTCCGATTTTTCACTATGCGCAGCAATGCTCTCTACCAGCCCGATCCCCAACACCAGGGATAACAATGAGCTGCCGCCATAACTTACAAACGGTAAAGTCAAACCGGTGACCGGTAGTACATTCAAATTAACGCCAATATTAACCGCCATCTGGAAGAAAATCAATATTGCGATGCCGTAGGCGATCATTCCTCCAAAATTATCCGGGGCTTTGCGGGCCACATACAAACAGCGGATCACCACAAAAACCAGCAGCAAAACCACGATCGCTGTGCCGATGAAGCCAAACTCTTCTGCCATGGATGAGAAGATGAAGTCGGTATGGCGAACTTTCAGGAAACGTAACTGGACCTGCGTCCCGTTTCCATAACCCTGCCCAAACCAACCGCCAGAGCCAATCGTGATCAACGCCTGCTCGACGTTGTAACCCTCCCCTTGCCGGGCGTTTGGATCCGGGAAAAGGAAGTTGATGACCCGATCCATCTGGTACTGCTGGATGAAGGGTATTTTGACCTGGAAGAAGAACACCAGCACAAAAAACACAACCGCCACAAACGCACCCACACCGACGAAGATCAAAATGTAACGGGTGGGCAATCCGCTCATCCACATCATGGCAAACCAGAGTACCAGGATCACAATCGAGGTACTCAGGTTGGGCTGCAGCAAGATCCACACGACGATCCCAAAGGTCAACGCGAAGGATTCGCCCACCCAACGCAGGTTTTTAGGCTGGTCCAGCCGCTTGGTAAAGTAATCGGCCAGAACGATGATAATAATAATCTTGGTCAGCTCGGAGGGCTGAATATTGACGATTCCCAACGAGAACCAGCGCGTCGAGCCAAACAAGGCGTTACCGATCAGGTTGATGCCGACTAACAGGGCAATCCCTATGCCGTACAACCACCAGGTGAGCGAAGTCAAAGCCTGGTAATTGATCGAGGCCAGGAAAAGGATGAGCACCATCCCCAGGATCACGAAAATTACCTGGCTGGTCACGTTGGATGCCAGGTCCTCATTTCCGCCAATGGCGGAACGGATCATCACGACACCAAACACACACAAAACCAGGACCACCCCAAATAACCAGTAATCAAAGTGGCGCCAGGTCTCACGATTAAACATAAACCACCTCTACCCGGAAGCTACCCTTTTCCGGCCCTTCGGCCCGGTCGATTTGATCGGGATGTCGGCGATCAGGCGTTGTTCACGGCCCACCTGGGCCATATCGATCCTGACCGTGTTCGGGTCAATTTCCACGTGCCGGGAAATTACTTCCAGGAGCTCGTTCTTCATCGTTTCTAACTGGCCCGGAGTAATATCCGTGCGGTCATGGACCAACACTAATTTAAGGCGCTCTTTTGCGTCATCGGCGCTTTTCGCCTTTTTTCCGCTTAACAACTCCAGCCAGCCAGGCATATCAATTTCCTCCCGGTCGGAAAACCTTGGACAACCGCTTGAAGAAATCGTTTTTATCATCCAAATTGAGGAAAGGAACTTCCTCACCCAGTAACCGGTGGGCAATATTTTGAAAGGCCATCCCGGCCCTGGATTTGCCATCCAATGCGACCGGCTGGCCGCGGTTGGTGGAAACCACTACACTCTCGTCCTCCGGGACGATCCCGATCAACTCGACGGCCAATAATTCCAATACATCGTCAGCCGTGAGCATATCGCCGCGCCGGACCAAATCCATATTCACCCGGTTGATCACCAGGCGGGCCGGCCCTTTTTCTTCCGCTTCGATCAGGCCGATAATCCGGTCGGCATCCCGCACTGCAGATACTTCCGGGTTGGTCACCACAATGACGACATCCGCCGGGGCGAGCGCGTTGCGAAAGCCGCGCTCGATGCCTGCTGGCGAATCGATCAGGATCCAATCCATATCGGCGCGCAACTCGTCGCATAAATAAGTCATATCACTGGGAGAAATGGCAGTCTTGTCCCGTGTCTGAGCGGCCGGGATCAGGTAGAGTTCCGGCAGGCGCTTGTCCCGGATCATCGCCTGGCGCAGCCGGCAGCGACCTTCGACGACATCCACAAGATCGTAAACAATACGATTCTCTAATCCCAATACGACGTCTAAATTCCGTAAACCGATATCGGCATCGATGCAAACAACTTTTTGGTTGGCTTTTGCCAATCCAACTGCTATATTGGTCGTGGTGGTCGTCTTCCCGACGCCGCCTTTCCCTGAGGTGATCGTAATGACTGTAGCGGTCATTTTCCTCCCTGGTTATTTTTGGCTCCACGGTTCGAGAACCGCCTGGCCGTTGATGATTCGAACAACTTCTGGTCCACTCTTTTTCTTTTTCGAAGTTGGTGTGTAAAAAACATCGGCTATGCGCAGTTGAGTTGGACTGATTTCCATCGCACATACCACACAGTTCTCGTTTCCACTCGCCCCGGCCTGTGCTGAGCCCTTCAGGCGTCCCCAGACGATTACGTTGCCATCGGCCACAATCTCCGCCCCAGGGTTAACGTCACCGATTACGATGACATGCCCGTGAGAAGATACCCGAAAGCCTGACCGCAAGGTCTTTTGGATCAGGACTGCGTCTTCCCCGGGCAAGTTGGTATCCAGGGGACGCGTGACCCGTTCCTGCTTTGCCACAGATAACCGGGTCGCCAGGCCCAATACCTGCGCCGTCGCTTCGGTCATCGGCGAGTTTCCGACCACAGCCCATAAGGTCACTTCATGATCTGCCAGTTTATCGCGCAGCGTGCCCATTTCAGCGGCATGCAAGATCCGGTTCCCTACATCCAAAGCCATCCGGGCGCCTTTGAAAAAGCTTTCCTTCTGATGGATCTGGAGCAGCAAATTTGCCTGGATTTCCGGCCATTCACCGTCTCCGACGGTCACCAACAGACCATCCCGGATCCCCTTGATCTTCAATTCCTGGGTAAACCGGTTGAGATTGTGGCAGTCACCTGTTCATCCTGTCCCATAAATAATCCATTCATTGATCCTTGATTATAGCAAACAAGCTGCTCAGACCCTAGCCTTTTAGGGTGTATTCGTGCTTTGGTTCTGGCCGTTGTCCAGGTCTTTCAATTCGAAGTAAGCTCGCATCACTTCCCGCACGATTGGGGCAGAAAGGGTAGCCCCTTCGTCGCCATTATAGACAAAGGCAACCACCGCGATCTCCGGGTTCTGGTAAGGCGCATAACCCACGTACCAGGCATGCGAAGGCCACAAGCCTTCATTGCAAATGTTCTGTGCCCGGGCAACGTCGTCGCAGTATTCGGCCGTACCGGTCTTGCCGGCCGATTCGATCGGAACACCATCGACTTCGAATCCATCGAACGTAGCTTCCGCCGTACCATCGGTGACGACTTCGCGCATGCCTTCCTGTGCCATCTGGATGGCATACGGATCAATCGTCTTCTTTTGGCCGGTCACGTTGTAATTCTCATCGTAGATATTTATCTCGGGATCTTTAGTGACATCCCAAACCATCTGCGGCTCGAACGGCTTGATGATATTGCCATCTGTGTCCAGAACATTCCCCACCAGGGTAGGTTTCATCAGCTTGCCGCCGTTTGCAATCGTCGAAATTGCATTGACCACTTGCAGCGGGGTCGCCAGGACGTAGCCCTGGCCGATGGTGGAAATATAGGTATCGCCGGTGGACCAGTTCTCGCCAACCGTGGTTCGTTTCCAGGTCGGGTCGGGAATAAGGCCGTCAGCCTCACCGGGCAGCTCGATGCCGGTCGCCTTGCCGTAACCGATAGCTTTGGCGTACTCGCCGATCCGCCAGATACCCAAGCCTTCCGGAATTTCATCCTTGTATCCGCCGCCGACCATGTAGAAATACACATCACAGGATTGGGCAATGCCTTGCAGGTAGCTGATGTTGCCATGCCCGGCCCCGGTGTCTTTATAGATCCAGCACACATATTGGCGTGGCTGCGGGTTCGGGTCATTTTGCAGGTAGGTTTGATCCACAGTGATGATGCCCGGGTCGAAGATGGTCGTATCCGGAGTCACCACTCCCTCGTTGATGATTCCCACAGCGGTGGACATTTTGAACACCGATCCGGGTGGATAGGTACCCGATATCGCCCGGTTGAGCAAGGGCGTCATGGGGTCATCCTTCAACTGTTCGTAATAATAGGCCGGAATAACCCGCGCCATGCGGTTGTTTTCATAACTGGGGTAGGACACCATCGCCAGGATTTCCCCGGTCTGCGGATTCAAAGCAATTACGACCCCACTGGTGTATTTGTCCTTACCGACCTTTGTGTTGTAATAATTCATCTCATTGACCAAGGCCGCCTGGGCTGCATTTTGCAGGCGCACGTCGATGGTCAACTGTACGCTATTTCCCGGCACCGGGGCGATAGGCGGCTCAAGGTCTTTGACGATTGCGCCTGAATTATCGACCTGAACTTCCCGCTGGCCATTGCGTCCGATCAAAATATCATTGAGCGAGTTTTCTACGCCGGCATAGCCCACCTTATCCCGGTTGGCCACAAAACCCAGGTTGGTCCAGTAATCCACTTCCGATTCGGGAATAGGCCCCAGGAAACCGACCACGTCTGCGGTCGACTCACCGGTTGGATATTCGCGAACGGAATTGGTTTGGATGGTCACACCCGGCATGTCGGCCGCCTTCTCGCTAATTTCCATGGCCGTGGTCTGGTCGATGTAACATTTTATTTGTACCGGATCGTAAGGGGCATTGGTGTTGCCAATATACACAATCTGGGTGATCCCCAGGTCGGTTTGGCACGGGGTAAAGTTACGAACGGTGCTTTCATCGGTGTTCCCGTTGCTGACCGGCACGCCGATCAACGACGATAATTCTCGATAAACTTGCTGGATCTCACCGGGATCGTTGGGTAAATCCGCCGGAGTGATCACCACATCGTAAGACGGCACATTCCGGGCTAAGACCACGCCATTGCGGTCATAAATCAACCCACGGGTTGTGGGCAGGCTGACGGTCCGCGAACTGTTGTCCTCGGCCCGGGCAATATAATTCTGGCCATTCAGGATCTGGATTTGGAACAATCGCAGACCGTAGTATCCAATCACCCCTGCCAGAATAATGTACACGATTAAGACCCGTCCCCCATGCAGAGAGTTGTGTTGTGATAATTTGGGACTTTCCATAATCTATGCTTCTTCGCTGGGATAAACCAGATAAGCGAGATCCCGTATTACGATAAAGACCGGTAACGCCAGGATCAGGTTTAACAAAGCGCTGGGGAGCGTAACCAGGGTAAGCGAATCCAGGACGGAAAGGGACGTTCCCGCAGCCTGGATCATCGCAATCGACACCAGGTGATACAAAATTGTACCTACAAAGGTGGTCAACAGCATGGCCAATATCGGTGACTGCCATACCCGCTGCTGAAACAGGCGGGCTACCCCCGTGGCGATCAAATATCCAATCAAAGGGGCGAAAAATGGCGTAGCCGTGACCAGGCTCACCAATCCCCCACCGATGATCGCCCATTGCCAGGCGGTTTTCACGTTCTCCTGCAAAGCCCAGGCGATGACCACCAGCATAACCAGGTCGGCAGCCCCCTCCAACAGGGTTAAACGGCTGACGATCCCCATTTGCAGCATTAACATTCCCCCCAATACTGGAATGCCTAACAAAATGGCCATGTTTAGGGACTCACCGTAGGTTCGAGCGGAGTAATATCAGCCGGCCGGAAATTAGTAATCACCAGCACGGCCTCCAGAGTGGTGAAATCAACGACCGGCTGGACGTTTGCGGATTGAAATAAATCACTGGACTGCTTACGGATCGAGGTGATCTGTCCGATCAGAATATCATCCGGATAGCTGCCGCCCAGGCCAGAAGTCAGTACCAGGTCGCCAGTTTGCAGCGACACGTCTTGCGAGACCATCGTGGCGGTGATTTCTCCGGTCAACGAGCCGACGATTTGAGCATCCCCACGGTCCGGCTCCAGGCGTACGTTAACCACCGAACTGGTATCGGTGATCAATTGGACCCGCGCAGCCGTCGCAGTGACCGCATCGATCCGCCCAACCAGGCCTTTGTCGGTGATGACCGGCATTCCCTTTTTAAGGCCGTCATCCGAGCCGCGGTTGATAAAGATGTAGCGCATAAAGGGGCTGGGGTCGTTTCCAATCACGGCCGCGGTCACATATTGGCTTCCGGTTGGGTTGGCCCGTTCATAATTCAACAACGCATACAGCACATTTTGCTCACGCAACTGCTGGTTTAGCTCGATGATCTGTGCCTGTAATTGAGAGACTTCTTTTTCCAGCTCATCATTGCTCGCACGCAAACTGGCCACATCCCGCGGGACGGTGACAAATTCGTACATCGCAATAAAGCGGGAAGACAACCACTCCTGGGCATTCACCAGAGGTGCCGTAGCAACCCGCAAAGCCGGTCGAAGGTAACCGCTTAACGCAAATACAATCAAGCCAATCGCCACAATGATCATTGTGGCGGTTTGCCACGAACGTGCATTGGATGATTTCATGTTACATGTATTTTACATTTCCTGGGAACTACCAGGGATAACCTATTTTAGACCAGTACGGTCTAAAGGTGCAAGGTAATCGTTTTCGATGAATGTATCCAGGTCTTCCAGGATTAAACCAGCGCCGCGAGCCACACAGGTCATCGGGTCTTCCGCGACCCACACGCGCAGCTTGAGCTCATCGTTTAGCCGGTCCGCCAGGCCCTGGAGTTGAGCCGTCCCACCGGCCAGGCAAATACCCGAGTTGATCAGGTCGGCCACAATTTCCGGGGGCGCTTCGTCGAGTGCATCCTTAATTGTATCAATAATTACCTGCACCGAACTGGAGACGGCTTCACGGATCTCGATCGACGAAATCTCGAGTGTCTCCGGCAGGCCGGTGACCAGGTTTCGGCCTCGTACCGACATGGTTTGTTCTGTTTGCAGGGGAAAGGCGGAACCGATTTCGATCTTAACCTGTTCGGCCATGCGCTCGCCGATGAACAGGTTGTATTTATTGCGCACGTATTGGATGATGTCCTGGTCCAGCTCATCGCCGGCCACACGCAAAGAACGCGAGACCACGATGCGCCCCATGGATATGATGGCCACTTCCGTCGTACCGCCGCCGATATCCACGATCATGCAGCCCTTAATTTCTGTCACCGGCAACCCGGCGCCTAATGCAGCTGCTTTTGGTTCTTCGATCAAATGAGCCTCACGCGCACCTGCTGACATGGCTGCGTCATAAACAGCCCTCTTTTCAACTTCGGTCGCCCCCGAAGGGATCCCCACAACCACCCGCGGGAAGGCGATCGGAACAAAAGTCTGTTGATGAGCGCGCATGATGAAATATCGTAACATAGCCTGGGTAATTTCGAATTCCGAGATTACCCCATCGCGGAGCGGCCGGATAGCGACAACGTTTGCCGGAGTTCGCCCCACCATTTCTTTTGCCTGAATACCAATTGCTAATGGTTCACGGGTAGATTTTTTAATTGCTACCCAAGAGGGTTCATTAATGACAATTCCCTTTCCCCGAACATTCACCAGCGTGTTTGCTGTGCCTAAGTCGATGCCAATGTCCAGGGAGAACAATCCCAGCAGCCATTGTAATGGATTGAAAGCCAATATGATCTCCTAAACCCGTTGCGGGATGTTCGTGACTTGTTTATAAGCCAAGAAAAAATTATACCATAGGTGTTTTATCTGATAAGAAAAAAAATGATACTCTCTGTCTGCCCGCAGAAGCAGGCTGGTTTCGCGTTTTCCGCGTGCAATGCACGCGGAAAACGCGAAACCAGCCTGCCAGTCTATTCCGAAAATTGCTTGACACTTATTCATCGCTTGAATATAATCCAGGTACTCAAGCGGGTGTAGTTCAGTGGTAGAACGTTTGCTTCCCAAGCAAAATATCGTGGGTTCGAGTCCCATCACCCGCTCAAGGTAATAATATCGTTGTTCCCCGTGGGGGGATCAATGATCGAGTCCCATCACCCGCTCAAGTTACCCCCTCGTTAGAGGGGTTATTTTTTAATCTCGTTGTTCCCCGTGGGGGGATCAATGATCGAGTCCCATCACCCGCTCAAGGTAATAATATCGTGGTTCCCCGTGGGGGGATCAATGATCGGGTCCCTTCACCCGCTCGAGAAATCCCTACGGCACTATCCGTTCCGGCGAAACGTCCAACAAATACCCCGCCCCGCGCACATTTTCGATCCAATCCCTTCCCCCCGGAATGCGGACCAATTTTTTATTGAGCCTGGATATGGCCGTCCGCAAAATTTTGGCTGCTTCCAGGTTGGAAAGCGAATAATCGTATACGGCCTTGACCAGGTCCTGGTGGGCAATCAATTGTTTGTGATGGGCAAACAGGTAGGCTATCAGGCGGGCTTCGATCGGTGTCAAGCTGATTTCACAGGCGTCCCAGGAAATAATCCGGCGGATACAATTGATCGTCACCCCATTGGACAGGTCAATGGAGCTTGGCATAAGCGCGGCACTCCCGGCCGGCTTCCAGGTCGAGGGTACGACATCTTCGCCGGCATAGCCTGCTGTCTCAGTGGCTTCGGTCTTCGAAAGCACCCGGTGAATACTTTCCAGCAACTCTTCGGGGCGGATGGGCTTGGCCAGGTAATCGCCTACCCGCAGCCGCAGCGCCTGCACGGCGGTATCAAAACTGCCATGCGCGGTCAGGATGATCACCTTGGTGCGGGGATAAGCGACAGCGACGCGCTCCAATACTTCGATCCCACTCATGCCGACCAGGTGCAGGTCGAGCAGCATTAAATCGAATATTCCTTTCGAGAGTGCTTCTAAAGCCAGGTCGCCATTGGTAACCTCGGTCACTTGAAAATTCTCGAGTTGAAAGATATCCACAAGAGTAGAGCGCTCGACTGCATCGTCATCGACTATTAAAATATGCGGTGCTTCCATCGTTTTCTTACTCCCTCAGAGAAATACTGATACAAGCGCCTTTCCCATGGGCTCCCTCAACGAACCCCATTTCACCGCGGTGTACATCCACAATAATTTCGTAACTGATCGATAAGCCTAACCCGGTCCCATTGGACTTGGTGGTAAAGAAGGGCTCGAATACCCGTTTTTGAGCCACCGGATTCAACCCCGGCCCTGAATCTTCAATGCGAACCTGGGTGGTCGTTTCTGCGCGAGCCAGGTCGATCCAAATCTCATGGGGGGCAGGGGTGGTTTGAACCGCCTGAATTGCATTCAAAAGGATATTTAAAAATACCTGTTGAAGTGAAGCGGCGATCCCCTTGACCGGATAACATCCGGATCCATAATTTCTGTGAACGGTAATATCCTGAGACAGTAATTGCGGCTCGAGCAGCCCCAGCACGGTTTCAAACAGATCGGCCAGGTCGATTTGGCTCTCCTGAACCAGGTTGGGCCGGTAAAAATGAAGCGCGCTTTGGACCAGGTTTGAAAGGCGATCCACCTCGCCCAGCGCCAGTTGAATGTAGCCCTGTTTGCGCTCTTCGGATACATCCGTCCGGCTGGCCAGGTGCAGGCAGTTGGTGATCGATTGCAAGGGATTATTTACTTCGTGTGCCACAGTCGAAATCAGGCGGCCCAAAGCATCCATCTTTTCGCTGAGAACCGCCAGCTTTTTTGATTCTTCCAAATGGTTGATGTTGGTGCGCAGATCGGCATTTTTTTGCATATAATCCAGGGCAATCACAGAATGGTTGACCAGCCTGGATAAATCCTGTACATCCGCTTCGCCCATCGCCGGCAGTTCAGCGCTGCGCAGCGCGAAGAAAATGTAATCATGCTCCTGCCAGGTACTTGGGACGAAAACGGGCTTAAGTCCTTTTTCTGCCAGCCAGTTTTCAAACAACGGGTTGTTTTGCGGCGGTCCAAAAACGACCTTTTGGCCCAAATCACGGGTACTGTCGAGGATTTTGTTCAAACCCGGTTCGTCCAGGCCGGCGAATTGTTCCGGCCCACACTCGCTAAATATCCGCCAGCCTGAGCTTTTATTTTGATTGACGAAGATACCCCCATAGCTGGCTTGCAGCATCTTGAGGAAAACCTGAAGCACCCGATTCCCCAATTCATCCGGGATTGTTTCAGGGAGCATGTTTTGTCCAAATTCGAACATAGGATGGATGTTATTCACCTCGTCCATCCGCCGGCGTAAATCGCGCTGTCTAAGCGCATATTGTACGGTTTCCAGAATTTCACCCGGATCATCGAGCGGTTTAATCAGCAGCCCGTCGATTCCCTTACGCAGGCCTTTCAAAGCCGGTCGAAACTGACCTGACCCGGCCAAAACCACAACAGGCAGCAAAAGATTCTTCTTTCGCGCCTGGTGCACAAAAGCCACTAATTCATCCTCTGAACCATCCAATGCAGCGATTAATACGTCAATACGGTCTTTTTCGAGAATTACCAGCGCTTCTGGGGGGGTATTTGCGCTCTTCACACCAAATGAAGCCTGGCTGAGAACCGAACGGCAATATTCAACGGCTGCTGTGTCATTATCGAAGATTAAAACCGTGTATTCTGACATCGATTTTTCTCTTTATGGCAATAATTTTAGAGAAGTATCACCCACAAAGCCTACAAATCAAAAGATATACGTAAGGATTGCAGCCCCCACGCACACCTTTCTTTCGTTTTTTGCAACGGTTATTTTATTAATCCCACAGGTGAAATTTCAAACGGTCTCTGCAGACATCAATCCGGTTCGCAGAAAACGATCAGATTTTGCCCGGATAACTTTTTTACGGCCTCGCCGTTAAAAGGTTTATGCAAAATCTTTCCGTCCAAATTGATGCTCTCCTAACCACCACACTGGTGCCCTGACGGATCCAGTACACCTGGGCAGTTTACTGGCATGGACCTCTCCGTAAACAACTCAAAACCAAATTGGGTTTCGACAGGCTGAGTGGCTTCTTATACCATTATTATAAAGGAAAAGCCGCAAATTAATGATCTATCAAAGTCACAAATAAAAACATCCCTGCGTGGGATGTGTTCTTATCTGGGTGGGCGATGGGGATCGAACCCACAACATTCGCATCCACAGTGCGACGCTCTGCCATTGAGCTACGCCCACCATACTACTTTTTCGGTCAGTTGAACCGCCCGAGAGCCCCCATTTTATCACAGCCATCCTTCTTATGCAAGATTCTTGGTCAGAATTTCGCAATGGAATGGGACGGCTTGACCGCCCCATTCCATCAAAAATCATCCTATTTTCAACTCAGCTTGGCCAGTATAACCCCGGCCAGTTGATCCTGAGGTACTGTTTCCTGGCTGCCCAAAGGCAAATCTTTCAAGGTCGCAGTTCTGGCCGCCTGTTCCTCCGGGCCGACGATGACCACAAAGCGCACACCCAGCCGGTCGGCGTATTTGAACTGGCGCGGCAGCTTCTGCACCTCGGTAAAACAGGCCGTGCTGACCCCGGACTCTCGCAGCCGGCTGGCCAGCGCGATCGCATCGTTTTTGAGGTTCTCATCGAACAAAGTCACCAGTACCTGGGCAGGTGTTCCGCTGTATTCCGGCAGTAAACCATAATCCTTCAGGATCAGGGTGACCATCACATCGCCCATAGCAAACCCGACTCCCGCCAGTGGGTTGCCCCCCACATCGCCGACCAGGTTATCGTAATGGCCGCCACCCAGGATGGCCCGTCCCTCACCCTGTACATCGTGGGCTTCGAAAACGGTGCCGGTGTAATATTCCAATCCGCGAATCACTTGCGGGTCAAAGCGCACGTATTCTTTCGCCCCTGAAGCCTCCAGGGCCGCGAACAACTGAACCATATCCGGGCTTTGCTCCCATAAGGATTGGTCATCCAGCACCGCCAGGAACTTTTCGAACTGGGTTTCATCCAATCCAAGTTCCAGCGCATAATCCTTCCAGGCTGCGAAAGGCATTTTGTCCCGGCGGTCGATCAAACGAAAAACCGCTTTCTTCTGGCTGCTATCGGCTAACCCCAGTTTGGTCAACTGCGCATCCATCAAGCGCCGGTCATTTACCGAAATCTGTACCTGATTGGAAGACAGGCCCACCCGTTTAAAGAGGCTGGCTGCCACCGAAATCAACTCCGCATCCGATTCGGACGAGCTGGGGCCGATCAGGTCGATATTCCATTGAAAGAACTCACGCGTCCGCCCGCGCTGTGGCTTTTCGTAGCGCCAGAATGGGCCAAAAGACCACCACCGCAAGGGGTAAAAGAACTGCTGCTGGCGTTGGGCAACCATGCGTGCCAGGCTGGGCGTTAGTTCCGGGCGTAAGGTGATTAAATCCCCACCCCGGTCCGGAAAGACAAACGCCTGTTCTTTGACCAACTCTTCACCGGACTTGGCCGCGTAAAGGTCGATCTTTTCAAGAAAGGGAGCTTCGTATTCCTGATATCCATAGGATTCTGATACCTGCCGTAGTTGCTGGTATAACCAGGAGCGTGCTGCCATTTCCTCGGGATAAAAATCCCGTGTTCCCTTGACTGGTTGAATGATCTTTGCCATAACGATTCCTGCTCGGTGGGATTAATCATTCTGATTTTAACACGTTAATCTATCCCCGCCTCAATTTGCTATGCGCAATTTCTGGAGCGATGAACGGCCATTTGCAAGATCCGGCCAGAAAAACAGGCAGGGAATACCCTATTCAGAATAAATTGAATGGTCAACCCTCAAATGATGACAATTGACCTTGAGATTATGATTTTATCCACTTACCGGATTCGGGGGATTATGTTAAGTTCTTATATGGCGAATTGCGATTAAATCCGACAAAGTGAAGAGTGCTTATGGGTCTGGTTTTTTTGCGATGAGGCGATTCTAAAAACCACTCATGAGATAACTTTTTATCTTATTTTATAAAACAGTAAAATTCCGGGGAGATCCCGCTTGATTTGCAGGCAAACGACATGAAATCTTAATGACCTCATTCGATTAATCAATGGAAAACTTCTGAACACGAACGCCACTCTTGATCAAGAGGTCAACGGTTGTGGTGGAGCTGACCTGATGAGTGATGTTTTGGCCTCCCTCCAACCCGAGGCCGTTCTATTGACCGGTTTGTGCAACCCGCAGGTCATCCGCACGGCCCAAATGGCCGATATCACCGCGATTGTTCTGGTGCGCGGAAAAACGCCGCCTCGTGAAACCATCGACCTGGCCGACCAGGAAGGAGTACCCTTGATCGGTACCCCTTTTGGTATGTTTGAGGCTTGTGGAAAATTGTACCAGGCCGGCATACAGTGTATGGAAAAGCCCGTCGTTGATGGCGATTGTTCTTGCGAATAAAGGTTCTTCTTAATGCTTCCAGTCAGGGAAATCAATGGACCAGCAAAAACCAAGTAAATCCAGGATCATAACCGACGAAGAAGCCGAAAATATTACTCGGGTAGAAGAACTTGCTTACGAGATAAAAGTTCACGAGGTCATGAGCCGCAACATCATCAGTATGTCGGCTGATACCAAAATGTCTGCGGTACTGGAACGTTTCCGCCAGGCGCGCATCTCGGGAGCACCGATCGTCGCAGATGGCAAGCTGATCGGCGTCATCAGCATCGAAGACTTGATCCGCTGCCTGGTCAGTAACGACCTGGATTCGGACATTCAAAAATATATGAGCTGCAATCTTTTCACGATTCTCTACTCCGATCCGGTCGTCGAAGCGCTGAAGGTCTTCGCCGATACCCAGGTCGGCCGGCTGCCGGTGCTGGATAAAAATGGGGATCTGTTAGGCATTATCACCAAGGGCGATATTACCAACGGCATCCTGAAAGCCCTGGAAAAGGATTACCAGACCGAGGAAGTTCGCCGGTATCGCGCCAGTCACCTGTTCGAAGATATCGAATCGGAACGGACCAGCTTGATTATGCGCTATCACGTCAAATCCGGCGATTTCGCCCATGGCGGAGAGGCCTCTTCCAAGATCAAACGCGCGCTAACCCGCATGGGGGCCAATCCCCAGATTGCTCGCCGCTGCGGTATCGCCGTCTATGAAGCGGAGATGAACCTGATCATCCATACCACCGAGGGGGGTGTCATCCGGGTGGAAATTGAACCGCACCAGATTTCGATCGACGTTTACGATTCCGGGCCGGGCATCGAAAATGTAGAACTGGCTATGCGCCCGGGCTATTCAACTGCACCCGAAAAAGTTCGCGAGTTAGGGTTTGGAGCCGGGATGGGCCTGGCGAATATCAACCGTTGCGTGGATGTAATGAAGCTCGAATCGATATTAGGGAAAGGCACTCGCCTGCAAATGAAAATGAATTTGGACAAGGAAGATACGGTAGGCGAAAGATCTCAGACCAAGAACTAGGAGGAAATTTGATGAATCTGGCCGATGTAATCCGAGCTTTGAACCTCAAAGTATTAACGGAACCAAAAGATTTTTCCACAATTTCTCCAGCCGGAGGGTACGCCGCAGATTTATTGAGCTGCGTTATGACCGGAGCCTGCCACAACGGGCTTTGGGTCACCTTACAAGCCCACAATAATATCGTTGCCGTGGCAGCCCTGCTTGAACTGGCCGCCGTGATTATCACCGAGAACGCCCAACCCGAACAACCCACCATAGAAAAAGCCAACAGTGAAGGTATCACCCTCCTATCGACCTCGGAGCCAACCTTTGTCGTTGCGGGTAAATTATGGGAGTTAGGATTACGATGACAGGAGGAGCGCAGGCAGGGTGAAAACCTTCCGAGCAGAACTCCACGTCCATACTGTACTTTCTCCCTGCGCTGAAATTGAAATGCTCCCACCGCTGATCGTCATGGAAGCATTGGATCTTGGTATCCAGGTTCTCGCCATTACCGACCACAACGCCAGCGGGAACGCCCAGGCCGTCATGCAGGCCGCCCAGGGTACCGGCCTGACCGTTTTACCCGGCATGGAAATTCAGACCCGCGAAGAAGTCCACTCGCTGTGCCTTTTCGACAGCCTGGACCAGGCCCGTACCTGGCAAGCCATCGTCGATCAAAAACTGCCCGATCAGAAAAATCGGGCCGACTATTTTGGCGACCAGTTATTTGTCGATCAAAACGGAGACTTCGTCGCCCGTGAAGAGCGGCTGCTGCTAACCTCGGCCGACCTATCTCTCGAAGAAGCCTGGCGCCAGGTCAACGACCTGGGTGGTTTGTTCATTCCCGCCCACGTGGACCGTAAAGCCAATGGTCTGATTCCATTGCTGGGTTTCGTCCCGGCGGACATTCCCTGGGAAGCCCTGGAGATATCACGCCACCTCAAACCATCCCAGGCAGCCCATGTCTTCCCCCAATTGGAAGGTTTTCCCCTGATTCAGGATGGCGACGCCCATCGCTTGAACGAACTCCGTGGGGCGAACCTGTTTTCGATCGAAAATCCCACAATCGCTGAAATCCGCCTGGCCCTCCGGCATGCAGATGGGCGGTCTTATCGCGAGCTGTCTCAGACGCAATCCGAGACAATTTAGGCGGCATCAACCGATTGTTATTACTTTCACAATAAACCATGACATTTGGCAATTACTTCGGATCGCCTATATGGTTAAACTTTTCAATGATAGGAACAGGATAATTGCACCAAATCCATCCAATTTATTAGCGGAGTAAATTCATGGCCCTTCCAAAAATAAAGATACCAGCCAACGATCCGCTGGCCAATCCAGATCAGAAAAAAATTATCGACCAGATATTGGAAAATAATAGAAGTAAATCTGGTTCCACCATGGTCATCCTCAACGAACTGCAAAGCCAGATTGGTTTTATCTCTCCCGCTATGCAACAATACGTAGCAGAACAGCTCCATGTACCGGCAAGTTCAGTGCATGGGGTCGTATCGTTCTACTCGTTTTTCACCACCACCCCGCGCGGAAAACATGTAGTCAAGTTCTGCATGGGCACGGCCTGTTATGTGGGTGGGACGCCTCAGTTGATCGAAAAAGCCAAAACGATTCTGGGGATCGAACCCGGACAGACCACAGCGGATGGCGAAATCACCATGGAAATCTGCCGCTGTGTCGGCGCTTGCAGCCAGGCCCCAGTAGTCGTCGTGGATGAAGAATCGGTCGGTCGCGTCCGGCCAAACAAACTACCCCAGGTGCTCCGGAAAGTGCAGGGGACTGCTTGAGAGAGCTATCGCTCCATCTGCTCGATATCGCCGAAAACAGCATCGCCGCTCAGGCTGCGACTGTACAAATTACCGTCATTGAAGATACCCAAACAGACCGCCTCTATATGAGCGTGCAAGATGATGGCAAGGGGATGGATGCAGAAACCGTCGCAAAAGTGGTGGATCCTTTTGTCACCAGCCGAACGACGCGCAAAGTCGGTCTTGGGATACCGCTACTCAAAGAAGCCGCTGAAGCATGTAACGGCAGCTTAAAAATCGAATCGGCTCCCGGCAAAGGCACCCTGCTCGAAGTGGAATTTCAACGCAGCCATATCGACCGCATGCCGATGGGTAATCTGGGCGACACCCTCATCACCCTGTTGGTCGCAAACCCGGCTGTCCATTGGATTTTCCGCTACCGATTCAACCAGCAAGAATTTGTTTTCGACGACGAACCGCTCAAAGAGGAATTGGATGGAATTTCCTTGACCGAGCCCTTCGTCTTGAAGTTTTTGAACGAATTGATCAAAGAAGGGATTCACTCCCTCCAGGCTGAACCCATTTCATAAGCCACCTCTTCCAGAATAAACAGACAGGAGAGTCAAAAATGCCTACAATCAAAAGTTTGGACGATCTCAAGAGAATTCGCGAAGAAGCATTGGAAAAACGCAAGGTAAAGACCGAATCCGGTCAGATCCAGATCATTGTTGGTATGGGTACCTGCGGTATCGCAGCCGGCGCTCGTGATGCAATGAAAGCGATTTTGGATACCATCCAGGAAGATAACCTGGAAGGAGTTGTTGTAACCCAGACCGGTTGCATTGGCCTGTGTGAAAAAGAACCGATCGTCCAGGTAGTCGTTGGTGAGCAGCCCAAAGTGACCTACGGTAAAGTCAACGCGGAAGTCGCCCGCCAGATTGTCAACGAGCACGTGGTTAAAGGGAAACCGTTAACCGAGAACATGATCCAGATCTAATTGTCCCTGGGAATTTCCTCGGACATTATCGCCATAGGCTAAAAAATATGAAGTATTTCCGCTCTCACGTATTGGTTTGTGTTGATCCAGAATGCCTGGCAAAGGGCGCTCACGAAATGATGGACGCCTTGCAGGACGAACTGGTCCAGGAAGGTTTAATCGACGAAGTTCAGGTTCTCGAAACATCCAGGATTGGCGGTTGCGCGGATGGACCTGAAATGATGGTCTATCCCGAGGGAATTCATTACGTTGGCATGACCCCGGATGATATGCCTTACCTGGTAGAAGAACATTTCCTCAAAGGCCGCCCGGTAAAAAAGTTCGAACAAAGAAAGACAATATCGCAAGATGAAGAATTGCGCGCGCCGACCGCCAAAGAGGTTCGCGTTGTGCTGAAAAACTGCGGCAAAATCGACCCAACCAATATCGAAGATTACATCGCCGATGATGGTTACCAGGCCCTGGCCAAAGTCTTGACCGGCATGACGCCGGATGAAGTGGTCGATACGGTCTTGAAATCTGGCCTGCGCGGGCGTGGCGGCGCAGGTTTTCCTACCGGCAAAAAGTGGCAATTAGCCAAACAAAGTAACAGCCCGATCAAATACGTTATCTGCAACGCCGATGAAGGCGACCCGGGCGCGTTCATGAACCGGCGGGTGCTCGAAGGCGATCCCCATTCGGTATTGGAAGGGATGACTATCGCCGCCTTTGCCATTGGCGCCCACCAGGGCTATATCTACTGCCGCGCCGAATATCCTATCGCGGTATCCACCCTGAATATTGCCATCCAACAGGCCCGCGCGCTGGGCTTACTCGGTAAGAATATCTTCGGTACCGGTTTCGATTTCGATTTGGAAGTACGTATGGGCGCCGGCGCATTTGTTTGCGGCGAAGAAACGGCCCTTATCAGCTCGATCGAAGGCCGGCGCGGTGAGCCGCGTCCCAGGCCGCCTTTCCCGGCCGTTTCGGGCCTGTGGGGCAAACCCACCAACGTCAATAACGTCGAAACCTACGCCAATATTCGCCAGATTATCCTCAACGGTGCAGAATGGTACTCGCAATGGGGTACCGAAACCAGTAAAGGCACCAAGACTTTTGCCCTGGCCGGCGATTTGAACCGCCCCGGGTTGATCGAGGTTCCCCTGGGAATCAGCCTGCGGGATGTGATCTACGACGTCGGAGGCGGCATCAAGAACGATAAGAAATTCAAAGCGGTCCAGATTGGCGGCCCGATGGGCGGCTGTGTTCCCGAAGAATATCTGGACCTGCCCATTGATTACGAATCGCTCAAAAAAGCCGGCACGATGATGGGTTCTGGCGGTATGATTGTTATGGATGAAGATACGTGCATGGTCGATATCGCCCGTTTCTTCATGGAATTTACCCAGGATGAGAGTTGTGGGAAATGCACACCCTGCCGGGTGGGCACCCGCCGACTTCTGGAAATTCTGACCCGTATATGCGACGGTAAAGGCCAGGATGGAGACATTGAGCTGTTGGAAGACCTGTGTGCCGAAATCAGCCAAAACAGTCTCTGTGGGCTCGGCCAGGGTGCACCCAATCCGGTCGTCAGCATCCTCAAATATTTCCGCGAAGAATACGAAGCCCATATTTACGAAAAGCGTTGTCCCGCCAAAGTCTGTAAAGCGTTGATCCGCTATGAAATTCAGCCCGAGCCGTGCACCGGCTGTACTGTCTGTGCGCGTAATTGCCCCGTGGGTGCTATCTCCGGTGAACGCCGCCAAACTCATACGATCGACCCCGACGTATGCATCCGCTGTGGCATTTGTATGCAGGTCTGCAATTTCAACGCGATCGACATTTGCTAACCCGGCAGTGATTTCTCCAGCCAAACCGGACTGGCCAAAATGAAACCAAAAGGAGAACCAGTATGGCAGTAACAGCAACCAAAGAAGAAAAGATCAACGAAGTTGTCGGTGCGGCGGTTGATCGTCATGGTGCCACCCGCGATGAGTTGATCCCCATCTTGAACGATGTCAACCGCTCGCTTGGCTACCTTCCTGAACAAGCCTTGTCTGAAATCAGCCGACGGCTGCGTGAACCCAAGAGCAGCCTGTTCTCCGTTGCCAGTTTTTACCACATGCTGTCCACCAAACCCCGTGGCCGGCACGTGATTCAGTTTTGTGAAAGTGCCCCATGTCATGTCGTTGGCGGCCGCGAGGTGTGGGAAAGCCTCAGCGAACAGCTCGATTTGCAATCCGGTGAAACCAGCCAGGATGGAAAATGGACTTTGATCACCACCAGTTGCCTGGGTGTGTGCGGCGTTGGCCCGGTAATCATCATCGACGATGATATTTATGGCAATGTCGATCCCAAGAAAGTCTCAGAAATCCTGGGAAATTATGAGTAGGGAGGGAGACTAATGAAAACCGTACGATCCATGGTATTGGTATCCAGTGACCCGATCTCGATGCAGCGGGGTGCCCAAGAGGTCTTCGATAAACTCCAGGAAGAGATCAAAGCTTTCGGCCTGGAAGATGAAATTTCACTGTCCATGATCGGCGATGTTGGCCGCCATGATGCACTGCCCATCGTCATTGTGTACCCGGAAGCCGTCATCTACGGGCCGGTCACGCCAGATAAAGTCCCTTACCTGGTCGAAGAACACCTCTACAAAGGTCGTGTCGCCGAAGACCTGAAGGCGTCTATCCGCGAGTTATCCGGTAACATCGCCTGGCTGTCCGCGCGTAAAGGCACCCTCCCGGCCGAGCAGCGGATCGTCCTGCGCCGGGCCGGCATCATCGACCCGAACGAAATCGAAGATTACATTTTGCACGAAGGTTACCAGGCCCTCGGCAAAGCCTTGACCGAAATGACACCGGCACAGGTGCAGGAAGAGATCAAATCCTCCGGGCTGCGTGGCCGCGGTGGAGCCGGCTTCCCGACCGGCTTGAAGTGGAGTTTCGTCGCCCGTGAAAAATCGGACAAGAAATACGTCCTGTGTAACGCCGATGAAATCCGAGCCCGGCACGTTCAAAGACCGCCTGATCCTGGAAGGCGATCCGCACGCCATTATCGAAGCGATTACCCTGGCCGGCTATACGGTCGGTGCTGATGAAGGTTATATTTACATCCGCGGCGAATATGTTTTAGCCCAGGAAAGGTTGAACCGGGCCATCCTGCAAGCCAAGGAAATGGGTTTCCTGGGCGAAAATATTTTCAACAGCGGGTTCAACTTCGAACTGCACGTCCACAGTGGCGCCGGCGCTTACATCTGCGGCGAGGAAACTGCCCTGATCGAGTCGATCGAAGGCAAGCGCGGCCAACCCCGCTCTCGTCCACCTTTCCCCACCACTAACGGCCTGTGGAACAAACCCACCCTGATCAATAACGTCGAGACCCTGGCCAATATTCCCGCCATTATCAACAACGGCGCCAACTGGTTCCGTAGTTTTGGTACGCCCAGCAGCCCGGGGACCAAAGTTTACACCGTATTGGGCAACGTCAACGTAACCGGCCTGATCGAGGTCCCCATGGGCATCACCTTACGCGAAGTCATCGCGATTTACGCCAAAGGGATGAAAGACGGGGTTTCTTTCAAGATGGCCCAGACCGGCGGTTCGAGCGGTTCGATAATTCCCGCCTCACTCCAGGATACCCCGATGGACTTCGACTCCTTCAGCAAAGCCGGCGTCTCGCTCGGTTCGGGCGCCATGTTGATCTGCGACGAGAATAATTGTGTGGTCGATCTCGCCCGGGTATTGCTGAACTTCTTCCGCACCGAATCTTGCGGGAAATGCAACCCCTGCCGGATCGGTACTCAGCGCGCATACGAGATATTAACCAATATTGCCTCAGGCAGCGCTACATTGCACGATTTGGACCAGTTGGCCGAGCTCTCGGATAACCTGTATCAGCTCTCCAATTGCGGCCTGGGCCAGTCGGCCGGTACGCCGTTGCGAGACATCTTGAATTACTTCCGGGCAGAGGTTGAAGCCCATATCCGCCTGCATGTTTGCCCAACCGGTGTGTGCAAAATTGCGCAGCCGGTCCACGCATAAACGAGCCTGGCGCCATCCGGCGAAGATGGTCACTGGTTGAGAAAAAAATTAAAAATGACTTGCTGGTGCAAGAACCCCATACGCTAAGGAGAGTGATTGGAATGGTCACCATCACAATCGATAATAAAAATCTAGAGGTACCTGAAGGAACCACCGTTTTACGAGCAGCCCAACAGGCCGGTATTCATATCCCCACCTTGTGCGACCACCCGCACCTGACGCCGTATGGGGGCTGCCGGTTATGTATGGTCGAAATCGACGGTTTTCGGACTCTGCAATCTGCCTGCACGATCCCGGTCAGCAACAACATGGTGGTTCACACCACCACCGAAAAAGTTAACAAGGCCCGCAAATTCGTCTTGACCCTGATCTTCAGCGAGCGCAATCACTTCTGCCCTTACTGCCAGGTCAGCGGCGGCGACTGCGAATTACAAAACGCGGCCTACGATGAAGATATGACCCACTGGGACTTACAGCCTAACTGGCAGCGCTACCCGGTGGATGCTTCCCACCCGTTCTTTATCCTGGAGCACAACCGCTGCATCCTCTGCCGGCGCTGCATCCGCGCCTGCTCCGAGCTGGTCGGCGCCAACACCTTGGGCGTTGAAGAGCGCGGCGCCAAGACCTTCGTCATCGCCGACTTGAACGTGCCCCTGGGTGAAAGTTCCTGTGTATCCTGCGGTACCTGCGTGCAGGTCTGCCCCACCGGCGCGTTGATCGACCGCCGTTCAGCTTACCGTGGCAGGGAAACCCAGGTGGAGCACAACCTTACCGTGTGTGTCGGCTGTTCGGTCGGCTGTGGTATCGACGTGCTTACCCGTGACGGGCAGGTTGTGCGCATCGAAGGCGATTGGGATGCTCCCGTCAACGAGGGCCTGTTGTGCAAAGAGGGTCGCTTCATCCCCCTGAGTGAGGATCGCGAACGCATCCTTTCCCCCATGGTCCGCAAAGATGGCGCCTTGATCCCCACTACCTGGGATGAAGCCCTGGACGCAGTAGCCGAACATCTGAAAGATCACAGCGTCGCCGCAACGGCTTCCGCTCGCCTGCCGGCCGAATCGCTCTACGCATTCAAGAAAATTTTTGCCGACGGCCTGGCCGGGGATATGGTTACCTCCCTGGAAGAAGGTTCCAACACCCACATTACTTCTGAAATGGCTGCCCAGACCGGGAAAGCCTTCGAAGGCAAGCTGGATGCGCTCAAGAACGCCGGCGGCGTGCTCGTCTTCGGCGCCGACCTGATGAACGAACACCAGGTAACCGGCTTCTTCATCCGCCGCAAGTTGGCCAACGATATCACCCTGGTGGTGGTCGACCCGCAGGAAAACGATCTGACCCAATTCACGAACTGTGGCCTGACCCCCAAAGCCGGGCAGGAAGCCACCCTGGTCAACGGCCTGACCGCTGCTGCGGCCAAATTAGGCCAGAATAAAGCCGCCTTTGAAGGTGAGCCCGACCCGGCTGTTGCTGAGGCGGCTGCCAAATCCGGCGTGTCCTCCGACCTGCTGCTCGAGGCTGCCTTCCGGCTGGCCAACACCAGCAACCCGGTTGTTATCTACGACCCGGCCAAGATCAACGACCTGGCCACATTGCAGGCCCTGGTCAAATTTGCCGAAACCATCGGCGCCACGCTGATCGACCCCAAAGGTGGGGCGAACAGTGTCGCTGCCGCCCAGTACGGCCTCGACAAAGCCTTCAAGCTCAACGGCCATAAAGCCGCATTTGTCGCCCTGGGCGACGAAGCCCCCAGCGAGAGCCTGGTCAAGACCCTGGAAAAAGCACCCTTCCTGGTCGTCCAGGCCAGCCATGTATCCAAACTGACCGCCCAGGCCGATGTGGTCCTGCCGGTTCAATCCTGGCTGGAACAGGCCGGCCATTATGTAAGCATGGATGGCCGTATCCAGGCCGCCCAGGCGTCTCTGACCGCTCCAGAAGCCGTGCTAGCCAGCAGCACTGTGCTGGAAAAGATTGCCGGCCGGTTAGGCATTGCCCTGGATGAGGATTGGCAAGCAGAATTAAGCAAACAGCCATCTCCAGTTGAGATCGCTGCCTGAGCTTTCGTACTGGTATAAGGAGAAATATCAATGACTAAACCAAAAGTATCCTCGGACTGGTTGGCAGGCTGCTCGGGATGTCACATGTCCTTATTGGACATGGACGAACGAATTATCAAAGTACTCGAACTGGCCGACCTGCGCTCCACCCCGATCACAGATTTGAAAAGGCCGGATGAATCAGGTGTCGATGTTGGCATTCTGGAAGGCGGCATCAACAATACCTACAACGAAGAAGTCGCCGAAAACATGCGCAAACACTGTAAGGTCCTGGTCGCCCTGGGTGACTGTGCGGTCTTCGGTGGCGTTCCGGCTATGCGTAATTTCTTTACCCTCGAAGAGTCATTGCGGCGGGCTTATATTGAAACCGAAAGCACTGACTCCGAAGGCAAAATTCCGGATGATCCCGAACTGTGTGTTCCGACCAAAGTACGGGCCGTAAGCGAAGTCGTGCCGGTGGACGTTTTCGTCCCTGGCTGCCCGCCGGATGCCGACACAATTTTTTATGTGCTGGCCGAATTGGCCCAGGGCCGTATCCCGGAAATCAAGAACGATAAACTTGATTGGCATTAATGGTGGAGGGAAAAATGGCAACCCAAAAAATTACGATTGAACCGGTCACCCGGATCGAAGGTCACGCCAAAGTCACCATCCACATGGCTGAAGACGGCAGCGTGGACCACGCCTACTTGCACGTCAACGAGTTCCGCGGCTTCGAGAAATTCTGCGAAGGCCGTATGGTCTTCGAAATGCCCAATATCACCCCGCGTATTTGCGGAATTTGCCCGGTTTCGCATCACCTGGCTTCTGCCAAGGCTGGCGATGAATTGTTGGGCATGCCCGCTCCCCGCCCGGCTCAACTTCTGCGTGAATTGATGCACATGGGCCAGATCATCCAGAGCCACGGCATGCACTTCTTCGAGCTAGCCGGGCCTGATTTGTTATTGGGCTTCGACGCCGACCCCGCCATCCGCAACGTGGTCGGTCTGGTACAGGCCAACGCTGGACTGACGCTAAAAGCAGTCAACCTGCGCAAATTTGGACAAGAAATTATCCACACCCTGGGCGGGCGCCGCATCCATCCGACCTTTGCCGTACCGGGTGGGGTCAACAAATCCTTGAAGCCGGCCGAACGGGATGATATTCTCTCCGGTCTGGATGAAGCCATCGCCACCATTCAAGCTGGCCTGGGCATCATGAAAGACTGGGCTGCCAAGAATATGGAAGACATCAACAAGTTTGCCGTCTTCCCCTCCGGTTACCTGGGCATGGTCAAAGAAGGCAACAGCCTGGAGCTGTACGATGGCAATGTACGCCTGATCGACCAGGCCGGCCAGGAATTGGAATGCTTCGATGGCCGCGACTACCTGGATTACATCGCCGAGCACGTCGAGAGCTGGTCGTACCTCAAATTCCCCTATTACAAGAAACTGGGTTACCCAGGTGGGGTGTATCGCGTAGGCCCCTTGGGCCGCTTGAACGCCAGCGATAGCATTTCGACCCCACTGGCCGAAGAAGAAATGAAAATTTTCAAAGGCCTCAACAGCGGCAAACCGGTTGAAAACACGCTGTACTACCACTATGCCAGGCTGATCGAAACCCTCTACGCTGCTGAAAACGTGCGTGTGCTGCTCGACGACCCCGATATCCTCAGCCAGGATACGCTCAATACCAGGCAGGACATCCGTGGCGAAGGCGTGGGTGTGATTGAAGCCCCGCGCGGCACCCTCTGGCACCACTATTGGGCTGACGAAAATGGCCAGATCACCAAGGTGAACTTGATTGTGGCCACCGGGAATAACAACTGGGCGATGAGCAAAGCGGTCGATTCGGTCGCCAAGACCTACGTCCACGGCCCAGATATCCAGGAAGGTATGCTTAACCGGGTGGAAGCTGCCGTACGCGCTTACGACCCCTGCCTGTCCTGCTCCACCCATGCAGTCGGTCAAATGCCCATCGTCGTCGAGATGCTCGACCCGGATGGAAACCTGATCAAAACGATTACACGGGATGATGACTGATCATTCTGGCAACGAAAGTTTAAACCGGCATCTTCCTGCGGAAGATGCCGGTTTAACAAAAAGCGTCTTGTTGTTGGGCTACGGCAACGTTGACCGCCAGGACGACGGTGTTGCCTGGCACGTCTTACAGGCAGTTGCCCAATCCTATGGGTTCAGCCTGCCTGAACAGCCGGATGAACCCCTGGTTACGATCTCCGCTGGGATCGACGCAGCATTCGCACTCCAGCTCATGCCCGAAGAGGCTGAACTGCTTTCGGCTTACGAACGGGTGTGCTTCATCGACGCGCACACCGGTCGGGTGGACCAACTGGTCAACCTGGAAAGGCTCAGTCCCGAATTCGTCAACTCGCCTTTTACCCACCATATGACACCCCAGACCTGCCTGTCGCTGGTGCAATCCCTGTACGGCAAGCTCCCCCAGGCAGTGCTCGTTTCGGTGCGTGGGTTCGAGTTTGGCTTCTCGCAGGAGCTTTCGACGGCAACCCGTGACCTGGTCCCGCAGGCAGCTGGCCGTATTCTGGACTGGATCCAGGCCAGATGAGCCGTCCAAAATCCAAGTTGCGTCCTTCAAACGGCAGCTAAAGCTGCACCTACAAAACCACGAAGCCCCACCTTCGTGGGGCTCCATTTCGGTGAAAACCGATCCAGTGGACAGGGTTTTGCTTGGCCAGGGTGAGAGAGGGCCGGGGGGAGGGCACTTCATCAGCTCGCCGGGGAAAATTCCGGCTAGGGAATCAGGCGCTGCCAAAAGAGAGACCCACGCAGGTGGGTCTTCGTGTTTTTGTTGCCGCGACCTTGGTCGCCAACGGGCGCTGCCCGCCGGTAGCCCAGCCGGCGTTTCTACCCAGGCCCGTAGGAGCTAAAGCTGCACCTACAAAACCACGAAGCCCTACCTGCGTGGGACTCCATTTCGGTGTAAACCGATCCAGTGGACAGGATTTTGCTTGGCCGGCGCTGGGAGCGGGCCGGGGGGAGGGACTTCATCAGCTCGCCGGGCAAAATTCCGGCTAGGGAATCAGGCGCTGCCAAAAGAGAGACCCACGCAGGTGGGTCTTCGTGTTTTTGTTGCCGCGACCTTGGTCGCCAACGGGCGCTGCCCGCCGGTAGCCCAGCCGGCGTTTCTACCCAGGCCCGTAGGAGCTAAAGCTGCACCTACAAAACCACGAAGCCCTACCTGCGTGGGACTCCATTTCGGTGTAAACCGATCCAGTGGACAGGATTTTGCTTGGCCGGCGCTGGGAGCGGGCCGGGGGGAGGGACTTCATCAGCTCGCCGGGCAAAATTCCGGCTAGGGAATCAGGCGCTGCCTAAAGAGAGACCCACGCAGGTGGGTCTTCGTGTTTTTGTTGCCGCGGCCTTGGTCGCCAACGGTCGCTGCCCGCCGGTAGCCCAGCCGGGGGGTAGCCAGGCCGGCGTTTCTACCCAGGCCCGCAGCAGCTAAAGCTGCACCTACAAAACCACGAAGCCCCACCTGCGTGGGGCTCAATTTCGGTGAAAAATGATCCAGTGGACAGGGTTTTGCTTGGCCGGCGCTGGGAGAGGGCCTGGGGAGGGCACTTCATCAGCTCGCCGGGCAAAACTCCGGCTAGGAAATCAGGCGCTGCCAAAAGAGAGACCCACGCAGGTGGGTCTTCGCGTTTTTGTTGCCGCGACCTTGGTCACCAACGGGCGCTGCCCACCGGTAGCCCGGCTTTCAAAGTCGGGGGAAACATCCTGTGAAATGAATTATGACAACTCTTATTTACATTTCATTATTTTGATGACAATCGACCCCGCCGGTTTGTGACGGAGGACACTTCAATAGAGACGCCAAGAATGTTAAAACAATAGCATCGAAAGTAGTGGTATACCATGGATAATAAGACTGAATTGATCGAAATACTCAAAGGTATTCCCTGGTTCCTCGAGTTTAATCAAAAGCAACTCGAGAGCCTGGCGAATATTGCCGCAATCGTAACCAAGCAACCAGACGATACGATCTTCTGCGAGGGGGATCGCATCGATAATGTGTATATAGTCCTTTCAGGTGAGGTAGATCTTTTTTCCAGCATACCCTCTCGCGGCCAGGTTCACATTTACTATGCCGAACCCCTGGATATCATCGGCTGGTCGCGCATGACCCCGGTTGTCCGCCAGCGGACCTCATCGGCAGTCGCGGTCAAGGATACCCGCCTGTTAGTGCTCAATGGCGACGAGCTTTACGAACTTTGCGATCGCGATCGCCATGTTGGTTATGTCATCATGAAGCGGCTGGCCAATGTGGTTGCCAGCAACTTGTTGATGTTCAAATTACAGCTAATGGAACAAATCGTCCACTCCTCCGAACAGGTGATTGCTGAGTGATCGCAGGCAAAAAAGAAATCGGATTCGGTTTGTCCATTATTGGTAGCCAAAGATTATAATTAGACAATGCATGAACTGGCGATAACCGAATCTTTATTAGATCTGGCCTTGAAACATGCAAAACAGGCCGATGCTACTCGCGTCACCGATATCTATCTTGTCATCGGGCGACTGTCCAGCTTTGTCGATGATTCCGTTCAATTCTATTGGGATATTCTGGCCGAAAACACCATTTGCCAGGGCGCCGAGCTG
Organism: uncultured Chloroflexia bacterium; assembly: GCA_963704755.1. Taxonomy (GTDB): domain Bacteria; phylum Chloroflexota; class Anaerolineae; order Anaerolineales; family Anaerolineaceae; genus Bellilinea. Next base: position 32,123 of record OY969938.1, on the reverse strand, counting down.
CATTTCAACCGCCTGCCGGCCAAAATGGTTTGTTTAAACTGCAACTTCTGAATTCGAGCTAGCAGACCAACTCGAACCCTGCCCGAATTGCGGATCTATGCGCGTCAATATCACCCAGGGAGAAGAATTCTACCTGGAAAGTATCGGCGTCGAAAAACCTTGAGGTGACTTTTATGCCTGTATCACGTGTCCCGGTTGTTGAAAAAATTCTCGATGCAAACGACCAGGTTGCCCAATTAAACCAGGGCTTACTGGACCAGAATCGGGTGCTGGGGATCAACCTGATGGCCTCACCCGGCGCTGGAAAAACCAGCTTTATCCTCAAAACTATTCATTCCCTCGAAAACCGCTACAAGATTGGCGTTATTGAAGGCGATACGGCCCCGGTCACCATCGATGCCGATAAGATCACGGCGGTTGGTATGCCGGCTGTGCAAATCAATACCGGCGGCGATTGCCACCTGGATGCCGTCATGCTCAAAGCGGGACTAAGCCAGCTCCCCTTGACCGGCCTGGACCTGGTGATCGTCGAAAATGTGGGCAACCTCATCTGCCCGGCTGCATTCACCCTGGGTACCCACCTGAACATTCTGGTAGCCAGTATCCCCGAAGGCGACGATAAGCCTTACAAGTACCCCAACATCTACCGGGGCCTGGAAGTCTTGATCATCAACAAGACCGATCTGACCCCCTACATCGATTTCAATATGGACTATTTTCGCCAGGGCGTCGAAATGCTCAACCCTGGGCTGATTACCTTCCCGCTCTCCTGCAAGACCGGTGAAGGCGTACAGGCCTGGACAGACTGGCTGAGCGCTCGCATCGAAGGCAACCGCGTTAAATGAATTCGCCAAAGGCAGCCTGCAAGATCTGGGTAAGGGGCGTTGTCCAGGGAGTAGGCTTCCGGCCATTTATTTACAACTTGGCTACACGCAATTCGTTGACCGGCTGGGTGCGCAACACTTCGGCCGGCGTCGAGATCGAGATCAACGGCCAGCCGGCTGCCATCTACCAATTTATGGCAGCGCTGCGCAACGAGCCGCCTCCCCTGGCCCATATCGACCAGATCGAAGTCACTCCCCTTGAGCCAGACCACTACACATCTTTTACGATCCTGGAAAGCCACGCCCAGGCGGGTGATTTTATTCCCGTCTCGGCCGATATGGCTATCTGCCCGGATTGCGCCCGAGAGCTGTTCGACCCCCACGACCGGCGCTACCGTTATCCATTCATCAACTGCACCAACTGCGGGCCGCGCTTCACCATCATCCGCGATATACCCTACGACCGCCCCTTGACGACCATGGCCCCCTTCGAAATGTGTCCCGATTGCCGGACTGAGTACGAAAACCCCGCCGACCGGCGCTTCCACGCCCAACCGGTCGCCTGCCCGGAATGTGGGCCGCAGATCTGGCTGGAAGCCGGCGGGAAAGTTCTGGCCCGCCGTGAAGACGCGCTGCAAGCTGCTCGCCAGGCGATACGCGCAGGCAAGATCCTGGCCATCAAAGGGCTGGGCGGCTATCACCTGGCCTGCGATGCGACCAATTCCAGCGTTGTGGACGAGCTGCGCCAGCGCAAGAAACGCAGCGACAAAGCCTTTGCGTTGATGACCTTCGATCTGAAGACGATCGAAAAATACTGCTCAGTCGATGCGACCGAACGCACATTGCTTCAATCCCCTCAGCACCCCATCGTACTGCTGCAGCGTCAAGCCGGATCTTCCATCGCCCCATCGGTGGCGCCTAACCAGACCACCCTGGGCTTCATGTTAGCTTACACGCCCCTGCATTTGCTCTTGCTCGAGCCGGAGCCCGGTTTCCCGGACTGCCTGGTGATGACCAGCGCCAACCTGAGTGAAGAGCCGATTGCCTATCAGGATGAGGATGCCCGCACCCGCCTGGACGGCCTGGCGGATGCATTCCTGCTGCACGACCGTGAAATCCACATGCGCGTCGACGATTTGGTGGTGCGGGTACTGGCTGGACAGCCTCGCATGCTCCGCCGGGCGCGCGGTTACGCCCCGGATCCGATTCGCCTGGCCCAGGAAGTACCGCCTATTTTAGCCACCGGGGCTGAACTAAAGAATGCTTTTTGCCTCACTCGAAAACAGTATGCGTTCCTCAGCCACCACATTGGCGACATGGAGAACTACGAAACACTGCGCTCATTCGAGGAAGGCGTCAGCCATTATGAGCGTTTGTTTCGCATCCGGCCGGAAGTCATTGCCTGCGATTTGCACCCGAATTACCTGGCCAGCCGCTACGCCCGCCAGCGGGCCGCACAGGAAAAACTGCCCCTGGTTGAAATCCAACATCACCATGCACACCTGGCCGCCTGCCTGGCCGAAAACGGCTGGGTCAACCCCGAGCCGGTCCTGGGTGTCAGCTTCGATGGCACCGGCTACGGCACCGACGGGGCCATCTGGGGCGGTGAATTCCTTCTGGGCGGCTACAAGGGCTACCAGCGCGCTTATCACCTCAAATACACTCCCCTACCGGGCGGAGACCTGGCCGTGCGCAATGTCAGCCGCATGGCTTTGGCTTACCTGTGGTCGGCCGGCATCCCCTGGGACCCGGAATTCCTGCCGGTCAAGCAGTTATGCGCCGAAGACCGGACCATCCTGCGGTCGCAACTGGATAAACAGATCAATACCCCTCTGACTTCCAGCATGGGCCGGTTGTTCGACGCGGTCTCAGCTTTGTGTGGCGTGCGGTACAACGCCACCTATGAAGGCCAGGCAGCCATCGAACTGGAAGCCGCCGCCGATCCGGACGAAGAGGGACGATATTCGTTCGACCGGCAGTCAGGGGTGATCGATACAGCCCCTCTGCTGGAAGCCCTCTTACGAGATTGGCAGGCCGGCATCCCCGCGGCGACCCTTTCGGCCCGCTTCCATAACAGCGTGGCGGCATTGGTTTTGGAAATCAGCCAGGAACTGCGCCGGTCCAATGCAGTAGAGACCATCGCCTTGAGCGGCGGCGTCTGGCAGAACAAAGTTTTGCTGACCAAGAACTCTCTCCTTGCTCGATAAAGCCGGTTTTCATGTGCTTACCCAACGCTGGGTGCCGGTCAATGACGGCGGGATTGCCCTGGGACAGGCCTTGATCGCCGCGGCAGCCTACCCAGACCTATAAAAACGAGATATTCATCTCGAATTACAGAACAAAACAGGTGCAAACATGTGTCTAGGAATACCCGGAAAAATAATAGAGGTTTACGACCAGAATGGGCTGAAAATGGCCAAGGTCGATTTTGGCGAAGTCACCCAGGTTGTCTGCATAGAGACGTTACCCGAAGCTCAACCGGGCGACTACACCATCATCCATGCCGGGTTTGCATTGAACCTGCTCAGCCCGGAAGAAGCCATGGATACCTTGAACCTGCTGCGCGAGGCAGGCATTATCGATCGGGAACTCAATCCCGAATAAGATTATGAAAAGCGGACGCGCATGAATTTATCTAATTTCACGAATTCATTCCGGGATGCCCACCTGGTCAAAGGCGTTCTGGAAGAAATCGAGCGCACGGTCACCCGCCCCTGGGTGATTATGGAAATCTGCGGCGGCCAGACCCACGCCATTTTGCAATCTGGCCTGGACCAGATCCTGCCTAAGGAAATCGAGCTGGTGCACGGGCCGGGCTGCCCGGTCTGCGTGACTTCACTTGAGCTGATCGACAAAGCCCTCGAAATTGCCTCGCAGCCCGATGTTATTTTCTGTTCTTACGGCGATATGCTGCGCGTGCCGGGTTCACAGCGGGACCTGTTTTCTATCCGCGCTGCCGGCGGATCGGTGCGGGTTGTCTATTCACCCTTGGATGCAGTCAAGATAGCCCAACAAAACCCCGATAAACAGGTCGTCTTTTTCGCCATCGGGTTTGAAACGACCGCTCCGGCCAATGCCATGAGCGCCGTCCAGGCCAAAATGCTCGGCTTGAAGAATTTTTCTTTGCTGGTGTCGCAAGTATGCGTTCCACCGGCCATGCACGCCATCCTGGGCTCGCCTCTGAACCGGGTACAAGGGTTCCTGCTGGCCGGCCACGTTTGCACCGTAATGGGCTACAACGAGTATTTTCCCCTCGCAGAAAAGTACGGTGTCCCCATGGCCGTCACCGGCTTCGAGCCGCTTGATCTGGTCCACGGCATCCTGACTGTGGTCAAAATGCTCGAAAAAGGCCGGGTAGACGTCGAGAATGCCTATGCCCGGGCGGTGACGCGCGAGGGTAACCGGGCTGCCCAGGATATTATCTTCAAAGTTTACCAGCCGGTCGATCGCAACTGGCGCGGGATTGGAACCATTCCGATGAGCGGCTGGGGATTGACCCCCGAATACGCCGAATTCGATGCGGAAAAACGCTTCCAGGTCGAGCACATCCAGACCAAAGAATCACCGCTGTGCATCGCCGGTCAGATTTTGCAGGGGCTAAAGAAACCCTTCGAATGCCCGGCTTATGCCAAACAATGCACACCCCAGACGCCCTTGGGCGCTCCGATGGTCTCGGCTGAAGGGGCTTGCGCTGCTTATTATCGCTACTCGCGCTTGAACGCGACGGTTCCTCAAGAAAGATGATGCAGCCTATGGAAAATATACCTACGATAGAAGGACCGGTCTGCCCGGTTCCCCTACGCCACAATGAGACAATCGTGATGGGCCATGGCAGTGGCGGCGGCATGACCCGCGAATTGATCGACAAGGTATTTAAACCTTACCTTTCCAATCCGGCCCTGGAGCAGGGTAATGATTTTGCCGACGTTCACGCCTGGAACGGGGCCGGCAGCCTGGCCATATCGACCGATTGCCATATCGTTTCGCCGCTTTTTTTCCCCGGCGGTGACATCGGCCGGCTGGCTATTTGCGGCACGGTCAACGACGTGGCCATGTCCGGCGCGGCGCCGCTCTATTTGACCGCCGGCTTTATTTTGGAAGAAGGCCTGCCGGTGGAAACACTCCAACGGGTACTCGCCTCCATGCAAGCGGCGGCAGAGGAAGCCGGTGTCCAGGTCGTGGCCGGCGACACCAAGGTCATCGAGAAAGGGAAAGCCGATGGCCTGTTCATCACCACCAGCGGAGTGGGCTTTATCCCCGCAGGGGTGATCATTCGCGGCGACCAGGCCAAACCCGGCGACGCCGTCTTGATTTCCGGCACGATGGGCGATCACGGTATCGCGGTGCTGACCGAACGTGGCGAGCTGGGTTTCAGCGCAAAAATCGAATCGGATGTCGCCCCGCTCAACCATCTGATCCGCCAGGTGCTTGACGTCGCCCCGCATACACATGTTTTACGCGACCCGACCCGCGGTGGATTGGCCACCACCCTTAACGAAATCGCCGAACAGAGCAGACAGGCCATCCTCATCGAAGAAGATACCATCCCATTGAAGCCGGCCGTGCGCTCGGTCTGTGAAATGTTGGGCTTCGACCCGCTCTACGTAGCCAACGAGGGCAAAGTGATCGTCATCCTGCCTGAGGATGAGGCCGAAAGCGCCCTGGCCGCCATGCGGGCCAATCCTTACGGGCGCGATGCCGTTCGCATCGGTCGCGTACAGCCTGACCCGGCTGGGCGGGTGTTGATGCACACCAGCATCGGCGCAACCCGCATCGTGGATGTGTTGGCCGGCGAAATGCTGCCGCGTATTTGTTAATAAAATTTGGGGTTATCCATTTGCGGCTAAGCCGCAAATGGATAACCCCAAAGAATCCTGTCGAATTCTTCTATAAAAAACAGGCAGAGAAGAAACCGCTGCCTGTTTTTTGATTAAACTATCGGTATGTCACCGGGCCGAACAGCCAGGCGGCCTGATGATCCAGGTTGTCGGCGTTATAGACCAGTTGGCTCAACTGGGCAAACAAGGCATTTCCAGGGTCGAAGAGTAGTTGGATCGGGTCGTATAAATAGAGTACGAACACATAATCGGCATCCGGTGCGAAGACCACCGCCACGTCGCTGAGCGTGTGCAGGTAGCCATCGGATTCTTCGGTCCAGCCGTGTTTGTGCGCCACAGCGGTGCCTTCCGGTACACCTGCCTGGGTCAAAACGCCAATCTTGTTGCGCTTGAGCATATCCAGCATGTACTGGCATTTCTCTTTGGTAATCTCGCCGGGGAAAGTATCGATCAAGAGGCCGGTGCCCGTATCCGCACAGTTGTAGATGGCGGTCAGCAGCTTGACCATATCGGCCGGGGTGGTCTGGTTATAGATATCCGGGTCCAGGTTGATATCGGTGCGGGAATTGGCCTGGGTCTGAAAGACCTGCAGCAAAGGTGCACCCGCATAAAAATAACCGGCCAGGAATGTATCGTCCAATCCCAGGGCATGCATATCGCTGGTTACATCCAGTGGAGCCGTGTTTTGCCCGATGACTTCGTTCATCAAATCATCCGCCGGTGGGTTCTCCGAGTAGATGATCATATCTTCGATTAAAGTATTGATGCCGTCCGGTACCGGCATGTCCGTCCGGCGCATGATCGAAACCAGGATGGGAATTTTGATCGTACTGGCCGCTGAAAAAGAAATACCAGGGTCCACTTCCTGGTTATTTTGCAAGGCAAAGTGGACTTCTTCGCCCGTTTTGAGATTACGAGTGTAGAGTTCGGCGATGCCATTGAAACCCGCCGCCTGGATCTGTTGGCGGATGAAGGTTTCCAGGTTGGCCGGGCTGACTCCGCCCGCCGGGACAGAATTGACTACCAGGTCCACACTGCGGCTGCCATTCTCCAGCGCCTGTTTGACCACCGCTGCCGAGGCATCCACATTCAGTTGGTAGCCCGGTTGTCCGGGCGTAAATTCGGTCGTGCCCGCGATCGGCACAGCCTCGGTCTCAGGCTGGTCATAATGAGGAGCGACCTGGTTCTTCAGGTAATCTGTCAAAACCGCATCGTCAAGGTGCGTCGGCAAGTCCAGGGTAACCGCGGACGGCCGTTTTCCTTGCAAAAAACTCCAGAAGCCGGCCAAACCGGTCGGTGACTGCCGGGCAGCCTGCGGGTCGGCGTCATCCAGGGTATAACCCAGGTCGTTTGGGTCCACCTGGATGGTTTGACCCTGGTAATTCAATGCAATCGGCGCATCGAAAGTCGCCTGGATCAGGTCCTGTGCCTGGGTGACCGACAAACCGGCCACATCGAAACTCCCCCACTTAGAGCCGGCTGGGAACACATCCGGTTGACTGGAATATTGCAACCATTGCGTGATCCCCAGGGCAAATCCCGCTAATAAAAACACGATGCTGGCAATTAAAGCAAATTTACTATTCTTTTTCCGTTTCAACGATCCTGGCCTCTATGAATTATTTTCAATTCGCATCATCCCATTCACCCCAACCTGAGCGATGCCCGGATAGAATTTTATGGATTTCATAAAAGGGATGCGAATTCATCTCATCCCCTCTGGTCTCAAACTTATTCAGTTGCATAGCATTTTTCAACAGAACCACAGCCTGATTCTACCAGAGGTTGAGCATTCCGGGATAATTCATTCGTCCGCTCGTAACCAGCATCCAGTTAGTCTATGCGACTATTTAATTTTTGAAGGACAAGCCAAAAATGATGGTGTCTATTCGAAAAATAATTATTGGATAGATATTTATAATTACTCATCCCAATGAGTAAGAACCCCGGAAATGAGGTGTTATCGGTGGCTTCACCACCGATAACACCTCATTTCCGGGGATTTCTAGATAAGGGCATGCGTGGCCACCAATTTTTATGACCACACATCCATGACCGAGGAATTGCGATTTTCAATAAAAGCAGGCTATCGAAACAGCCATTATATTACTCAGTTTCGCCGGCCCTTTCAATTAACTCATGATCGTGGTGCGAGTCAATGAAGGGTAGGTTGCTTCCATGCCACTGGGGACGATAATATCTGCCGGCATCACATCCTGATAATACCAACGGGGAGCCTGGTAAGTCCAATTATTACTTTTTCCCCCGAAGAGTTGCGCCGCAGCTTCCGGGGTGGCCGGGCATGCCGGTTGGACCGCTGAACCAGCCGCGCTGCCTGTGACCGGGATCACCAATGCGGCATTCTTATTCACCGTGCCCTCGATATACGCGATCAGTTTCGGGAAAACACCACGCGAAACGGCAAAACCGAGTGCCGCCAGGAAAACGACCACCACCAGCCCGGCTGTGAGCCAGCTCCGTAATTTACGCATTGCATCGTAATGGCCTACGTTCTTGAGGGTGGTAAAAATTTCGTGCTCGGTATACTTCGGATTGCGTTGCAGTACCCGCCGGATATCCGGGATCGAATTTCCCAGGCGGTACAACCCCATTGCCTGGTCGATCGCGTTTTTAGGCAGATCCAACAGCGCCTCCTCTTCCAGTTCCTGTGCAAGTGACTTCTGCCGGCGTACAGGCAGCGTGACCACATCCACCCTGGCACGAGGTCCATCCAGGGCCGGGAAGCGCTCCTGGAGACGCTTATGAACCTCGATATATGTCATCCATTCACCGTACAGGACATCTTCCAACAATTCCGGTGTCTTGGAAAATCGGATGCGTGCCCCGGCTTGCTCGAAAAAGAATTCGCAGCCACATTGATCGCAGCACAACAAATCAGGAACGCCCGGTTCGCGAATGACACGTAATCCGGTCTTGCAGCAAATCGGGCAGCTCATGCTCTTTGCCCAATTGTCTAGAACTGTGTTCAAGCTTCGAACCGTATTCATCATTACTATTATACCGGTTTTGCCCCACAATAGGTCATTGCGTAGCACCCAAACATAATTCCTTGACAATCCTCACCAACCACTTATACTTAGAACCGGCCCGAGAAACATACTCAGGTGTTTGCTTTGGGCAGTGAAACTGCCCAAAACAAACACCTGAAGCAATTTTCGAAGATATAAGTAAACCGAAACCAAGCCACGAAGAGGAAATATGAAATACGACTATCAAGAAACGACCAACGACCTGTTGAAGCGGATCGACATCCATAATAAATACGGCAGTCGCAATATCGATGAGTGGATGCTGGAGCTATTACCTCTGCACACCGGCCAAAAAATCCTGGATGTGGGCTGTGGCGCCGGGAAACAATGTTTTTCTTACAATGAATTTCTCCATGGACAGGCAGACATCCTGGGTGGTGACGTCAACCCCGAGCTGCTCGGGCAGGCACGCAGCGAAAACCAGCGCATGGGTGCTTCGGTCAATTTCATGGAGTTGAACTTCAACAAAACCTTCGATCTGGCCAGCGACACGTTCGACCTGGAATCGTGCTGCTTTGCCATCTATTACGCCGAGGATATTCCCTTCACCATTCGGGAAATGCACCACGTCTTGAAACCCGGCGGGGTTTTATTTACCAGCGGGCCCATGCCTGCAAACAAGCAGTTGTTTTACGATATCATCCTCGAAGCGACCGATAAACCCATCCCACCTATGCCCGGCAGCTCACGTTATTCCAGCGAAATCTATTCCGCCATTCAAAACACTTTTTCGAAAGTTGATCTGCACCTTTTCGAAAACCCGCTGACGTTCGAATCTGCCGAACCCTTTGTGGAATATACCCGCGCCTCGCTTTCGGAAGACCGCAAGCTATGGAAGAGTTTCTTCGAGGATAAAGACGATTTCGACCGGATCATGTCCAGGATCCAGGCCGTCGCCGAACGGCGGGTAGCCGAATCGGGCAAGCTGGTCATGACCAAAGTAGTGGGTGGGATCCTGGCGACCAAATAATGCCCACCAAATCCGATATGCTCTTCTATGGACAGCGCGTCCTCTTCCTGGGCGCCCATCCGGATGACATCGAGATTGGCTGTGGTGCGTTGATCTCTCACATCAACGGCCAGGCCGACATCCTTTGTGTAACCCTTTCTGACAATCAAAAGAACCCCGAGCTGGTTAACCTGCCGGAAGAACACTACCAGAGCATGGCTGTGCTGGGCGTGCCTCAAGAAAAAGCCATTTTAGGGCAGTTCGAAACCCGCCGCTTCCCCCAGGCCCGCCAGGAGATCCTGGAATATATGCTCCAGATCCGCCGCAGCTTCCAACCGGAGATCGTCTTCGTCCACACCAAATCCGATATCCACCAGGATCACGCCACGGTCACTGAAGAAGCCCTGCGGGCTTTCCGTGGCACATCGGTGCTGGGTTTCGACGTCATCCGTTCCAGCTACGGCTTTTTCCCCAGCTTTCTGGTCGCGGTTCAGGAAAAGGATGTGCAGAAAAAGATCGACGCCCTGGCCCAGTACAAGACCTACCAGAACCGTTATTATTTCGACCCCGAGATTACCCGCGCGACTCTGATCCGCAACGGCGCCATCAGCGAACGCCGCTACGCCGAAGGGTTCGATATCCTGCGGGTGGTCGGGGCATTTGGCCTGGCGCCGCAATCCTGATCCGGTGTCGAAACCAAAGGTTTTATTTTCGGAAGGGTCCAGTCTATCCGCGCGCCAGGCCCTGACCGTCCTGGGGCTGTCTGGCTACCCGGTCGGGATCTGTGACCCGGATTTGCGTTGTATCTGCCGGTTTTCGCGTTTTACCCGCGGCTATTACCCTTGCCCGAGTTTCAATGAACAGCCAACCGAATACCTTCAGGCCGTCGCGGACGTATGCACCTCCGAGAATTATCCGGTTTTATTACCTGTCCACGAACAGGCTTACCTGTTGGCAAAATTCCGCGGGGTAATCCCGGCCGCCATGGCCCTGGCCGATTTCAGCGCCTTTCAAAAAGTGCAGGGCAAAACCGCCTTTGCGCTGACCCTGCAAGCGCTTGGTCTTCCTCAACCGCCCTTCCAATTATTCGAACGCGCGAAAGAAGCCCAATCGATCGACACCTATCCCTGCTACCTGAAAGCCGATTTTGGTACGGCCGGACAGGGTGTCTGGCACCTGGAAAACGCACACCAGCGCGATGCCTTTCTGGAAGCCCACGAGGCGGACAACGGCCGTTTCATCCTCCAGGAACAAGTCGAAGGAGCCCTGTGCCAGGTGCAGGCTGTTTTCGATCACGGCCGCCTCTTAGGTGTGCATTGCACGTCCACCCGCGGAATCAGTGTTGGCGGCGGGCATGCTGCCCGCACTTCCGTCAATCACCCGGATGTGATCGCGCACGTGCGCCGGTTGGGTGAGGCCCTTTCCTGGCATGGCCCGATTGCCCTGGACTATATCTACGGCCAAAGCCACCGGCACCCCTACTACCTGGAAGCCAATCCACGCCTGGTTGAGCCACTGAATGCCTTCTATAGTGGGGTGAACTTCCCTGACCTGACCATCCAGGCGGCTCTTGGGGAGGCAAAACTGTACGCCCAAACCAAGATTGGCCAGCCGGGGGTGCGGACGCACAGCACCATGGCCATAGCGCTCGGTTCAGCCAATTCGCAGGGGTCCCGCACCAAAGTTGCCCGGCTGCTCTGGCAGTCCTTGATCCACCAGGAAATTTTTGCCAATAGCCGGGAAGACCTGACCCCCTTCAGCCAGGATATTCGCAGCATCATTCCCTTTCTGGTCGTCACCGGTCAGTTGCTGCTCGATCCCCGCCGGGCCGGCCAGATTTCCGACCATTCGATCGGCTCATACAGCTTGCAGGCAGCCACCGTCCAAAAAATCGAAACGCCGGCCGTTTAGCCGGCATTTTTTCTGTTTTCTTATATGCCCGTATTAAAAAAAGAGGTGTTTGCGTGGGCTTCGCCCACGCAAACACCTCTTTTTTTAATACGGGCTTCTATTCTTCCAGAACCCCGATCTCGATGTTCCCATCCACCACCCGTACCGGGTAGCTGGGCGCATCGCTTACAGCCGGTAAAGTGAGCACCTTGCCGTTGCGCACGTCGAAGCGGGCGCCATGCCGCGGGCAGGCGATCTGAAAGCCTTCTAGCTCGCCATCGCCCAGCGGACCGCCATCATGCGTACAAACGTCGCCGATGGCAAGATATTGGCCCGCGATATTGAAGACCACCACGGCCTCATCGCCGATCTCTAAGAATAACCGGTCACCTGGCGGCAACTCGCTTTCGGCAGCAATGTTGTAAAAGGTGTAATGAGCAATGTCGGCATCGGTTGACATGAAAACTATTCCTCGACCAGGCTTTCGCTGGCCTCCCCTAACCCATAAACACCGGCTTTAATGACCTTCAAGGGCAGCAGTGCACATTTCAAGCGCACCGGGCCGAGTTCGATACCCAGCAGATCCAGGATATCCTGTTTGGTCATGGCCTTAACATCATCGACTGATTTTCCAATTACCGTTTCCATCAACAAATCTGCCGATGCCTGTGAAATCGCACAGCCGTGGCCGCTGAAAGCAGCTTCGGTGACGATGCCTTGCTCGTTGACCCGCAAATCGATGCGGATATGATCGCCACACAGCGGATTTTCATCCTCGAAGGAAATATCGTGCGGGTCCAACTCGCCACGATAGGACGGGGATTTGTAATGTTCGATAATCACTTCACGATAGAGATCATCCATCCTTCAACCTTTATCCAAAAATCTTTTTTACTTTTGCCAATCCGGAGATCAACTTATCCACTTCCTGGGGCGTGTTATAGATATAGAAACTGGCCCGGGTCGTGGCCGCCAGGCCGAACTTATCGTGCAGCGGCATGGCGCAGTGGTGACCGGCGCGGACGGCAATACCGTCTTCATCCAAAATCTGGGATACGTCGTGCGGGTGGATCCCCTCCAGGGTAAAGGAGGCCACACCGCCTTTTTTGGCCGCTTCTGGGCCATAAACCCGTACGCCTTCTACTTCGCTCAAGGCCTCCAGCGCATACGAGATCAATTCGTGCTCGTAAGCTGCCACCAATTCCATCCCGACGCCGGTCAGGTAATCCACCGCAGTACCTAATCCAATCGCTTCGGCGATGGCCGGGGTGCCGGCTTCGAATTTATGCGGCAAATCATTGGGGCTAAAACTGCGCAAGTATACTTTCTTGATCATATCGCCGCCGCCCAGGAAAGGTGGCATCGCATCCAGCAGTTTTTCCTTGCCGTATAGCGCGCCAATCCCGGTCGGCCCAAGCATCTTGTGGCCCGAGAAGGCCAGAAAGTCCACATCCAGGTCTTGAACGTTGACCGGCAGGTGCGGCACCGATTGGGCCCCATCTACCAGTACCACCGCTCCGGCCGCATGCGCGGCGGCGGTCATTTCCTTGACCGGGTTGACCGTTCCCAACACGTTGGACATATGGGTGAACGCAACCAGTTTAGGCGATTGGCTCAACAAAGCCCGGTACGAATCCTGGTCCAAAAGGCCTTCGCCGGTGACCGTAATAAATTCCAGTCGCAGCCCCTTTTCCTGAGCCAGGATCTGCCAGGGCACCAGGTTGGAATGGTGTTCCATTTCGGTCAAAATAACCAGGTCGCCCGGGTTCAGATTCGCCCGCCCCCACGAATACGCGACCAGGTTAATCGATTCGGTCGTATTGCGGGTATATACAATTTCGCTCGACTTTTTTGCCCCGACAAACCGGGCAATCCGCTCGCGCGCGCTTTCGTACATGGCCGTCGCTTCTTCAGCAAGGGTGTGGACACCCCGGTGAATATTGGCGTTCGAGAGCTGGTAATAATCCTGCATGGCCTGGATCACGCTGGCCGGCTTTTGAGAGGTCGCTGCTGAATCCAGATAGATTAGTTTGACCCCCGGAGAGGTTTCTCTTTGCAAGATCGGGAAATCTGTACGAACTTGCTGCACGTCAAGGGTACCGGTTGTAATTGACTCCATACCTTATCTCAACCTCATAAAAATAAACACGAATATCAGTCCAAATTCGCCAGCTCGGCTCGTGAGCCTTTTTTCTGGGGAAACCGGATGTGAGGGGATGTTTGCGGGTACCAAAGGATATGATCAGGTACCATCCAGCCGTCTGTCAGGAACACATTGACCCGGAACTGGACGGCCACCATTTTGGGATCAACTTGAACGACGATTCCTTTTAACCAGCCGCGTATCCGCTGGCCTCCCTTCTCGTGATCACAAAAAACTTCCACAGTATCCCCGACTTCATAAGTTGATTCGGGTTCAGGCGGGTGCATGAAGGGAATATTAGACATGTAAAAGCTCCACCATATCAGACTTAAAATATCATTTTATTTTATCACAACGACCTGTGAGTCCCTCGAAAAAACGCCTCCAGGTTGACGTGTCGCCATCATGAAGGTTAAAGTTATCATTTCTTCCACTAACAGCCATGTGTGCTGCGATGGAAGGAGTTTTTTCTCGAGATTCATCCAATTACTTCATCCAAAAAAATCAAAACTGCCAGGCAAATGAGACTTTTTCAGCTTGCCTTCTTTCCTATTTCGAAAAAAAAAGGCCTCTCCGGGGCTCATTCTCATCGCACACACCTACCCACCCCTCCACAAGACATGAGCACCCGGCCAAGACCACTTCATTCATCACTTATGGAAAATTTCCATCTTGCGTTGAATAAATTCCTGGAACCGCACCCGCACCCCTTCGAATGGGATCCGCTGCATAATTGGGTCAAAAAACCCTTCCACAATCAGGCGCTCGGCATCTTGCGTGGGAATGCCGCGCGATTGCAGATAAAAAACCTCGTCCTGGTCGATCTTTCCAACCGTGGCGCCGTGAGTACAGCGGACATCGTCCGCCAGGATCTCCAGGCCAGGGATCGAATCAGCCCGGGCGTTTCGGCTCAACACCAGGTTACGGTTGGCCTGGTAGCCATCCGTTTTCATCGATCCTGGGGCCACGTAGATCATACCCTGCCAGACAACCCGGCTGGAGTCGATCAGGGCGCCTTTGAATAACAGGTCGCTGGTCGTATTGGGAGCCATGTGGTTTTGTTGCGAATCATAGTCCAGGTGTTGCTTCCCGTCGGTAAAGTAGAAGCCGGACATACGCCCGGTACTTCCTTGCCCAACCAGGTCCAGGTCGGCGAAATTCTTGGTCAGTTGGCCGCCAATCGCTCCGAACACCCATTCCACATTACCATCACGCGCAACGCGTACCCGCTCGTGGGTGAAGTTCCACACATTTTCACCCCAGGACTGCAATTCCACAAAACGCAGGCTGGCACCTTCGCCGACATACACTTCTACCAGGCCGCAGTGCAGGGTTTGCTCATTTTCGGTCGGCGATGCATATTCGTGGACATAGGTCACCGACGAGCCCGCTTCCATCCACACCATCAGGTGTGAAATGTGGGCCAGCCCTTCGCCAGGGCCCCACAGCAATGAATGTAAGGGCTGCTCGATCTGTACACCTCGCGGGATGTACAGTAAAGCACCGGTTTCGGCCAAAGCGCCGGCTATGGCAGCGAATTTACCTTCGGCCGGGCTGATCACTTTACCTATCACTTTTTCGAGCAGTTCCGGGTGCTCTTTTTCTGCCGTACGCAGGTCGGTAAAAACCACACCGCGCTGGACCAGTTCAGGCGCCAGAGAAACCTGTGCGCCACCCGGGCTGAGGAGGACCTCTCCTGCATGTTCCTGGTCCGCGACTGGTTTCATCAAATCTGTGGGCAAAGGCGCCAGGTCCAGGTAGGCATCCTTTTCCGGAAGGTGAAAAATATCGGCTTTCAAGCCGGTGATATCCGTCCGCCGCCAGGGTTCATCCTTAGTCGTCGGCATCGGCAGTGTCTGGTAACTTTCCCAGGCCTTTTCCCGGTAAACCGCGACTTGCTCTGCCTGGCCCGCGCTCCTTACCATCGACTGGGTGAAGGGAAACTGGCGCGGACCGGATTCTTCTCGCCTGCGGCCACGGGTAACGATTTTGGGTGTTTCACTCGTCATAGTTGATCGTTTCTCGTTGATAAACGTGTAGTTTTTTCATTAACCTACCGAACCAGCCATCTGCAACTGGATCAACCGGTTCATTTCGACGGCGTATTCCATGGGCAGCTCTTTGACCAGCGGTTCGATAAAACCGGAAACTACCATCGTAGTTGCCTCTTCTTCGCTCAAGCCGCGGCTCATCAGGTAGAACAACTGCTCTTCGCCGACTTTGGAGACCGAAGCCTCGTGGCCAATGGTGACATCTTGCTCGTCGATCTCGATATAAGGATAGGTATCCGAGCGAGATTGCGGATCGAGCAGAAGGGCATCGCAAACCACGTTGGACTTGACGTCCTCGGCGCCTTTATAAACCTTCAACAGGCCACGATAAGACGCCCGGCCGCCACCCCGGCTAATCGATTTGGAAGTCACCTTGCTGCTGGTGTGCGGAGCCATGTGGATCATCTTGCCGCCTGCATCCTGGCGCTGGCCAGGGCCGGCAAAGGCCATCGAAAGGATCTCGCCATGCGCTCCCGGGCCCATCAGATAGCAGGACGGGTATTTCATGGTCACTTTAGAACCAATGTTGCAGTCCAGCCATTCCATCGTCCCATTCTCTTCGACGAACGCGCGCTGGGTCACCAGGTTATAGACGTTGTTGGACCAGTTTTGGATGGTCGAATAGCGTACCCGCGCACCCTTTTTGACCACAATCTCGATCACACCACTGTGAAAGCTGTTGGTCGTATATTGAGGCGCCGTACAGCCTTCGACGTAGTGTACCTGCGAGCCCTCATCGGCGATGATCAAACTGCGCTCGAATTGCCCGATATTGGCCATATTCAGGCGGAAGTAGGCCTGTAAAGGCAGGTCGACCTTGACGCCCTTGGGGATGTAGACAAAAGACCCGCCCGACCAGACCGCGCTGTTAAGCGCAGCGAATTTATTATCTTCGATCGGGATAACCGTGCCAAAATACTGGCGGAACAAATCCGGGTATTGCTTCAACCCATCTTCGATCGAAAGAAAGATAACACCCTGTTTTTCCAACTGGGCCTGGATGCTGTGATAAACCATCTCTGATTCGTACTGGGCACCCACGCCGGCCAGGAATTTTTGCTCTGCTTCCGGGATACCCAGGCGGTCAAAGGTATTCTTGATGGATGGGGGCACATCCTCCCAGGATTTACTGGACATCTCTGCCGGCCGGACATAATACACAATGTCATCCAGGTTCAGGTCAGAAAGGTCCGCGCCCCAATTGGGGATTGGCCGTTGAATGTAATGTTTATAAGCCTTCAGGCGGAACTCGAGCATCCATTCCGGCTCACCTTTCCTGGCCGAAATTTGGCGAACGACTTCTTCGTCCAGCCCTTTTCGCGTCTTGAATACCGATACGTCTGGGTCGGTAAACCCGTACTGATAATCCCCTAAATCCTCTAAAAAATCCGTTTGTGGATTTGTGGTCATACTTACCTCCTCAAACCGCATAAATCAGTCCGCTACACGGGAGACTATGCAGTGACTGCTCCGTTTTCGATCTTTTCGCGGACCCATTCATATCCGTGCTCTTCCAGGTGCAACGCCAGGTCCGGTCCACCGGTTTCTACTACCCGTCCGTCCATCATAACGTGGACGACATCCGGTTTTACATAGTTCAAAATACGCTGGTAGTGAGTGATCACCAGCACACCGAGGTCGGCTCCACGCAAGGCATTCACGCCTTCCGAAACGACGCGCAGCGCATCGATATCCAAACCAGAATCCGTCTCATCCAGAATGGCAATCTCAGGTTTCAATACAGCCATTTGCAGGATCTCGGCTCGTTTTTTCTCGCCGCCGGAAAAGCCATCATTCAAATAACGGCCGGCAAAGGCGGGGTCCATTTTGAGCAGATCCATTTTGCCTTTCAGCATTTTACGGAATTCGGGGATTGGCACACCCTTATCTTCGTGGTTTTCCGCTCGCCGGCGGGCATTCACAGCCGTCCGCAGGAAATTTGCAACCGTCACACCAGGGATCGAAACCGGATATTGAAACGCTAAAAACACGCCTAAACGAGAGCGTTCGTCCGGGGAGAGCTCCAGAATATTGACACCTTTATAAATAGCCTCTCCCTCGGTCACCTCGTAGGAAGGATGTCCCATCAAGGTGTATGCCAGGGTTGACTTCCCCGTCCCATTGGGGCCCATGATAGCATGAACCTCTCCCTGGGGAAGATCGAGGTTGACACCCTTCAATATTTCTTTCCCTTCAATGTTAACTTTAAGGTTTTTAATGCTTAATACAGCCATTGTTGAAGATTTCCTCCGGTTCTATCGCGTTCATGATATTTATGAATTTGTTCATAAATATCTAAATTAATATTTATTCTTGTCGATTATAGCATGGTTCTTTAAAAGGGTCAATATTTACTATAATATTCATATATATTGACAAATTTATTGGGCTTTGCTATACTTCCGTTGGATTAGGCCGGGCAAATCGCCTGGCCAGAGAAGAGAATGTATGAGAAGCACTAGAGAAAAAATTCTGCAAACCTTACTAAACGAACCGCGTTCAACGATCAATGAGCTTGCCGAAGCGGTGGGAATTAACGCAATTTCAGTCCGCCATCATCTCAACAGTATGCTGGCGGATGGCCTGGTCACTGCAGAAGAGGAGCGCCACGGTGTCGGCCGGCCCCGCCTGGTCTATTTTCTGACTGAGGATGGGCTGGAAAAGTTTCCAACACGCTACTTTCGACTGGCCAACCGGTTACTTGAACATCTAAAAGCCACATTACCCTCTCCGGCAGTCGAAACGATTTTCTCGGAGATCGCTAAAGACCTGGCTGAAGAACACGCCCGTGCCACCCTTAACATGACCTTCGAACAAAAGCTGGATTTCTTGAAAGACCTCCTGGCTGACGAAGGTTTTATTGTTGATTGGCAAAAAACCGGTGATTCTTACACCATTCATGAGATCACCTGTCCCTATTTTCACGTAACACAGGCTCATCCGGAGGTTTGCTCGGTCGATCAGACCTTAATTTCGACCGTATTGTCTGCCAACGCCCAAAAAGCAAATTGCGTTTTGGACGGAGATAATCATTGTGTTTACATCGTACCCATGCAAAAACCTGTAGAAGTGGAAAATGACTGAACAGACTGGAACCAATCGACCCGTATGGGATGCCGAAGCAACTCATCCCGATGTTTGTGAAAAACTTAAAGATGCGTTAAACGAAGTCAACGACCCGGAAATAGGCTTGAGCGTCGTCCAGCTAGGATTGATCCGTAATTTCACCGTCGAAGGCGACCATGGCTTGATGCGGATGATCCTGACCACACCGTTTTGCCCGTACGGGCCGGCGCTGATTGACATGACCCGCGTCAAAGCGGAAGAAGCGCTGGGGATGCCAATCTCGATCGAGTTGGGCATGGAGGTGTGGGATTTTTCGATGATGGAAGAATCGGTCAACCTCGACTGGGGTTTATATTAGACACATAAGAAAAAGGAAGCTGAAGCTTCCTTTTTTATTGCATTTTTGTAACAGCTCAGGCCACTTTTATAAAATTTCCCTGTTAGACTTATTTGCGGGGTATAGCCCCCGCAAATAAGTCTTATTGGGGTTTCTTTTTTGGCATGCGAGGCATACCATAAATAAAATCACCCTGTTTTACATTGGCTGAGTAGAATAAGTCACGGTTTCTATTTAATCCAGGTGGATGCCTAGTCGATTAAGCTTCTCCGAATCCATTTTGAAGTAATCGCTGATCTTCATCGCCTGTGACATATTCCCTTGCAGTTTCAGCTTACCGATAAAAAAGGCCCGCATGGGGGATAGTTTGCCACTAAAAATATCGATCAGGTCTTGCCCATCGGCGGATAAAGTCAAATCAGCGTGTTCCGGTAACCCGCTGGTGACCTGGCAGGTTTGGTTTTGAATATCTACGGCCCACTGTCCGCCCTGCTCACCGCTGATATCAAACCCGATCTTTGCTTTTACTCCGACCGCAGTTTCGGGTTGGAAAAATTCCGGTAGGGAGTTGATCACTGAAGAAATATCTGGTTCGCTCAAGGTCGTTTTCTCCTCGCGCTGATTTTACACTAATTTGAATATAATGGGTAACTTCATAAGATTTCCAGAATTTGACCTGTGTGTGGCTTTGTCACACACAGGTCAAATTCTGGAAATCTTTTAGCGCGCTATCGAATAATCACTATAATAGTTTGAACCACGCAACCAGGGAGAAATTATGATCCGGTCCATCCTCTATCCGCCTGCTGGCGATCCCATTTACAATATCGCACTGGAAGAGATTCCCAAGGTCCTGGCCGATCCGGCTGTCCTACTATGGGTCAGCCTGGAAAAGCCCGACCCAAGTGAAATCGATCTCGTCCTGGCCGACCTGTTCCACTTCCACCCCCTGGCTGTCGAAGATTGCCAGTCGGTGGGCTACCAGAACTCCGAAGGTCGATGATTTTGGCGATTACCTGTTCATCATCGCCCAGGCGCTCAATCCCATTGAGGCGGATGGTGAGCTGGCTCACGTCGAGCTCAACCTGTTCCTTGGGCCAAATTTTGTGGTGACTTCCTACCCGCAAGACCCCATGCCTCCGATCCAAAATTTGTGGGACCGGCTCAACCGCGACGAGCGCATCCACGAGAGCGGCTCGGATTTCTTTTGCCACGCCATATTGGATATGCTGGTCGATGACTACATCCCCCACCTGGATGAACTGGGGGAAGAAATCGACAACCTGGAAGATAGTATGCTGGCCAGCCCGGATGCAGGTATGCTGCAGCGCATTCTCGAATTGAAACACCATTTGATGGGCCTGCGCCGGGTCATTTCACCCATGCGCGAGATGATCAACCGCCTCAGCCGGGACGAGTTCAACGTGATCGACGCCAGGAGCCGCATCTACTTCCGCGACATCTACGATCACCTGGTGCGCATCAACGACATGATCGACATCATCCGCGACATGACTTCCAGCACACTGGACGTGTACCTCAACTCCACCTCGCTGCGGTTGAACGAGGTCATGAAAGCCCTGACCATCGTTTCCACCATCTTCCTGCCCCTTTCTTTCATCGCCGCGGTCTACGGCATGAATTTCCGCTCTATGCCCGAACTGGCCTGGCGTTGGGGTTATCCGGCGATATGGCTGATCTTTTTTGTGATCGTCCTCGCTATGCTAATTTTCTTCCGCCGTCGAAAATGGTTCTAATACGGGGTTCGCAAAATCTACTTCGATACCGTTACAAGAGCCGCGCGCTTTGATCCGCTCGAATTTCGCGATTTATTGGCTTGCCCAACACCCATAAACGCATACAAAACTCTATTCTAAAACTGGCTATACTTTCGTTTTATAATAACCGTATTCGTCGTTCTACCCCTATTTCAAAGGCCGTCATCATGATTAACATCATTACCGATAGCTGCGCGGATTTACCGCCCGAGCTTATTCAACAATATCAAATCAAGGTCCTTCCCCTGCTCGTTTACATCCAGGATCAAACATTCCACGATGGCGACATCGGTCTGCCTGAATTGTTTGGCCTGGTGGACAAGACCGGCCAGCTTCCCAAGACATCGGCCGTCCCCATTCCGGAATTTCTGGATTGCTTTTCTGCCGGTCGCGAGAATCTTTACATCGGCATTTCCTCCATGCTTTCCGCTACCATCTCCAACAGCCTGCTGGCCGTGGACCAGGTCACCCAAGCTGACGTCCGGGTCATCGATTCGCTCAATCTGTCCACCGGCATCGGTCTGTTGGTGCTCAAAGCCGTGGACCTACGCGACCAGGGCTGCACCCTCGACCAGATCCAGGCCGAGATCGAGAACTTGATCCCCAAGGTGCACACTTCCTTCGTCATCGACACGATGGATTACCTGTACAAGGGCGGTCGCTGCACCGCTTTGCAAGCAGTCTTTGGATCGATGCTCAAGATCCGCCCGGTCATCGAGGTGCGCAAAGACGGCACCCTGGGGGTTAAAGACAAGATCCGCGGGACCCGCCAGAAAGCGCTCAACTCACTCCTGGATGATTTCAAAGCCAACCTGCCGGATATCGACTTGAAGCGGGTCTTCATCACCCGCACCGGCTGTGACGAGGATGCCGCTTACCTGGCCGAAGAGCTGAAAAAGCTGGCTCCCATCGAAAATGTGCTGATCAGCACGGCCGGTGCAACCATCGCCAGCCATTGCGGCCCGGGAACGATCGGGGTGCTGTACTTGCAAAACAATTAATAAAACCGGATCAGAGGCGTTTGCCGGGGTGTAACCCCGGCAAACGCCTCAAATTCAGGAACTCTTGCCAAAGGATGAGTATTACTCATTTTTGCAACTACTCAGCTACCGCAAAAGAGAGGGATGTTTTATTGTTTTTCGCGAGCTTCGCACGCGAAAAACAATAAAACATCCCTCATTTCCGAACTAACCGGAGTATTAACCGATTTTTTATTGAACAACAAACCCCTCGTGTGACCGAGGGGTTTGTTGATGACAGTTTAGATCAGTCCGACCTGTTTGCCGACCTTCTGGAAGACTTCCAGTACGTGATCCAACTGATCGTCGGTATGGGTGGCCATGTAGCTGGTGCGCAGAAGCTGGTGTCCGGCCGTGACCGCCGGGCTGATAACCGGGTTGACGAATACGCCGTTCTCGAACAACAGCCGCCAGGTCAGGAAAGTGCGGTCATCGTCGCCGATAATGATCGGAATGATCGGTGTGACCGACCGGCCGATGTTAAAGCCCATTTCAGTGTAAGCCTTGCGCATCCGGTCGCCAATGGCATTGACCCGTGCAATCCGCTCGGGCTCATGGCGCATGATATCCAATGCGGTCAGGGCCGCCACAGCATTAGAGGCCGGGATGGACGCGCTAAAAATCAAGGAACGGGCATGGTGCTTGATGTAATCGATGACCTCGGCATCGCCGGCGACGAACCCGCCCAGCGAAGCAAACGATTTACTAAAAGTGGACATGATCAGGTCAACCTGGTCGGTTAATCCAAATTGAGCCGCAGTTCCCCGGCCGCCGCCCAAAACCCCCATGCCATGGGCGTCATCCACCATCACCCGGGCGCCGTATTTATGCGCCAGGGGTAACATTTCCGGCAGCGCAGCCAGGTCGCCTTCCATACTGAAAAGGCCGTCCACCACAATCAATTTGCCGGTCTCTTCAGGCAAGGAGGCCAATACCCGTTCAAGGTGTTCCATGTCATTGTGGCGGAAGCGTTCGATCTTGCCATAACCCAGGCGGGCTCCGTCGACGATGCTGGCGTGGTCGTCCTTGTCCATAATGACGGTATCATCCCGCCCGATCAATGCACTGACCGTTCCCAGGTTGGTCTGCATACCGGTCGAAAAGACCAGCGCACATTGTTTGCCGACCCATTGGGCCAGTTCGTCTTCCAGGCGCTCGTGCAGCGCCAAAGTCCCATTCAAGAAACGAGAACCGGTGCAACTCGATCCATACCGGCCGATCGCCTCACAAGCCGCGTCTTTGACCCGCGGGTGCGTGGTCAAGCCCAGGTAATTATTCGAACCGCACATAATCAACCGTTGGCCCTTGTAAACGACCTCGGTTCCTTCGTTTTCGTCCAATGGAATAAAGTAGGGGTAATACCCTTGCTCGATGGCTTCCCGGACAATTGTATACTTAAAGCATTTTTCAAAAATATCCATATGAATCCCTCGATCTTTGGCCGGGAACCAGCTTCCATCACCTATCCCCGGAAGCGATCCGCCGGTCGCGAAATATGAAAATAGTAACTTACCAGCCTATATCTGTGATAATTCGAAAACAGGATGGCGGTAGAAGGATCTACTCCCCTACGTACATCCTTTTTGAAGATTTTTTTTTGAGATGGCTGGCACGAACAGTTACAATAACAAGGATAATAATTGCTGAGGGTAAGTCGTCCAGACAATCCTTACAATCCCACCCATTCCTTTGGGTGATTATACCAATATCTACCGGTTTATACATGTGGCATTTATCACCTGCCCGATATTATGATCCCAGTTACAATATAGGGGTATCCGGTATCTGCTGTACCCGACACAGAACCAGTTTAAAACGCATTTTATTTTTGCCATAGTGAACAACCCACATCCATTTTACAGGAGCAGTTTATGGCCATCTACGGCGGAATCGAAGCAGGGGGGACAAAAATTGTGTGTGCAGTTGGATCTTCCCCCGAACATATCCTTGCGGAAACCCGTTTTCCAACCACCAGTCCCGGCGAAACAATCGCGTTGATCGCCGACTTTTTCAAGAGCATTATGCAAAAAAACGGCTTGCACCTGGACGGGATTGGCATTGGCAGCTTTGGGCCGCTGGACCTCAATCCCAAATCCGAACATTATGGCTGTATTACTGCCACCCCAAAACCCGGCTGGTCCTTTGTAGATATCCTGCACCGGGTTCAGGAGCAGACCGGTATTCCGGCCATCCTCGACACCGACGTCAACGCGGCCGCCTTGGGCGAGGGTCGCTGGGGCGCAGCCCAGGGATTAAACAATTATATCTACCTGACCATTGGCACCGGTATCGGCGGCGGTCTGATCGTCGACGGCCGGCCGTACCACGGAATGGTCCATCCCGAGATGGGCCATATTTTCCTGATCCGTGATCCCAAGGTCAACTCGTTCGAAGGGGTCTGCCCCTTCCATTCAGATTGTTTCGAAGGATTAGCCAGCGGGCCGGCGCTGAAAGCGCGCTATAACCAGCCCGCGGAAACTTTACCGGAAAATCACCCGGCCTGGGAGCTAGAATCCTATTACATCGCTACTGCCCTCAGCGACTATATCTGTACGCTTTCTCCCGAACGGATCATCCTGGGCGGGGGTGTGATGCAGCAAAGCCACCTTTTCTCCATGGTGCGCACCAAGGTCCAGCAATTATTGAACCGTTACGTGCAAAGCCCGCAGATCATCGATGCCATCGACGAATACATTCTGCCGCCCGGCTTAGGCAATACGGCCGGTGTACTGGGAGCCATTGCCCTGGCCGAACAAGCTTTCCAGGCCTGATCCCTTCGCCATTCAGGAGCCATTATGCCCAAACCCACCCCGATCATTTTTGCCTGTGAGCTGGATACGCCTGAATTGGTGGACCTGCTCTCCCAGGAGGACGTTCTGGCTGCGCTTAAATCCATGGACGCCGGGATCGCCATGGGCTTACGCGACCTCTCTCCTCAACGCGCCAAAATCGTGCAGAAGTTGAACCAGGCCGGGATCCCGGTGACCGCCTGGCTGTTATTGCCCATGGCCCAGGGATACTGGTTCAACCTGGATAATTACCCGGCCGCCAGCCAGCGCTACCTGGACTTCCTCGCCTGGACCGGTGAGTTCGGGCTGGCCTGGCAGCGCGTCGGATTGGATATCGAACCGGACATCCAGTTCACCCAGGACTTCAAACGGGGCTTTTTCGCCGGCGCGGCCAGCCTGCTGGCCAAGACAGGCCAACGGCGGGCGAATGCCAAAATCAAAAACCAGTATCTCGATCTGGTCAGGCGCATCCGCCGGGACGGCTTTGAAGTCGAAAGCTACCAGCTCCCCTACATTCAGGACGCCCGCCTGACCCACTCCCACCTGATCCAGGCCTTGAGCGGCATCCTCGACCTGCCGGTCGACCACGAAGTGTTAATGCTTTATTCCAGCTTCGAGCGGCCTTTCGGACCGGCCTTGCTGCGCAGCTACGGCGCCTGCGCCCAGGCGGTCGGGATTGGCAGCACCGGCGGCGGGGTCGACCTGGAAGGCGTCGCGGATACCCGTCCGTTGAGCTGGGCCGAATTCAAGCAGGACCTGCTTGCTGCCCACCGGCTGGACAAGGATATCTTCGTATTCAGCCTGGAAGGTTGCCAGCGCGAGGGCTACCTGGAAAAGCTGGTCAATTTGGATTGGGAGGAACGCCCCCAGGAGATCCACTACGCCCGCCGGGTCCAGTTCGCCCGCAAGGTCTTTCAGGGCGTCTTGTGGCTGAGTGCGCATCCCTGGGCGATTTTGTTCTTTGTCTTGCTCCTGCTGGCCCGCAAGCGAAAAAAGTAGTTTCTTATCTAAATCGCCTAACTTAATGGATTGAGGACCGAATTTGAAGCATTTGTGCGGGCTTTCGCCCGCACAAATGCTTCAAATTCGGAAACTTTTCAGGCTCATCCCTTTCTGACAAGAGCTACGCCTAGGATTTTCTCGTTCAAAATAGGAGCCCCATTTTTTGCCATTCACCGGAGTGATTTTTCCAAAGATAAATGAAACACGAGTGCGCCGGAGAAATCCACGCGCACTCGTGCTTTTTATAAAAAGGCCTGACGGCTGACTTTGTTAGATCAAATCATCCAGGCTGGCACCGGTCAGGTGGACGCGGATCGCCCGGCGATCCTTCGCAAGCAAGGCTTCCAGGTCACCCAGGGCCTGAGCCTGTTCGAGCGTGCCGAAGCTGATTCCCTCGGTGGGAATCTCAAAGTCGCTTTGCGGCTGGTAAGTGATTTGCAGGAACAACCCGATGTTGGGGCCGCCTTTGTGCAGTTGGCCGGTCGAGTGTTGGAAGCGCGGGCCAAAACCAAGCGTCGTGGCGCAGCCACTTTCCACCAAAAAGGCTTTGCGTAGGTTTTGCAGCTTTTCCAGGTTGGCCGCATTGCGCGGAACGTAGGCGTTGATGGCCACATAGTCGCCGCTCTTGGCGGCGCTCAACCAGGCCTTGACCACCTCTTTCAAGGTTTTGGCTTCACGGATGCCCGCCAGATCTACGCCGTATACCCTACCGCCCGCGCCTTGCCAGAGCGGCTCGCCCTCGTCCAGTTTACCGGTCTTTTGGTAAGCGCTGATTTTTGCCGCGGTGCGATTTTTGCTATCCTGCACGTCCGGCTGGTCGAAACCGTTCAGCCGCATCACCGCACTGGCCACTGCCGTGGCCATTTCCCAGCGGTAAAATTCTGCGCCCAGGTCGTAAGGCCCATCCAGGTGGAACGTCAGCACCGGGTGGCCGGCCTTGACCAGGCTCGCGGCTAACTCATCTTTTTTACCGCTTTTGCGGATATAGACAAACACGCGGTCTTTGCTGTACTCGCCGGCCGAAATGGTCGGCTCGATATCCACCGGCACGATTCCGCGTCCGGTCTTGCCGGTCAATTCGGCCAGCAACTGTTCCAGCCAGGAACCGAAAGCCCGAAATTCCGCATCGGCCAGGATGGTTACCTTATTGCGGCCATTCTGAGCGGCCTTGCCAAGCAATGCGCCCAGCACCAGCCCGGGGTTGCGCTGCGCAGGAACTTCGGGCAGGCATTGGGACATCATCCCCTGGGCCTTATCCAGCAGCCTGGTCAAGTCGATGCCCAACAGGGCTGCCGGCAGGATGCCAAAGGCCGTCAAGGCCGAGTAGCGCCCGCCTACTTCTGGATCACCAGGCAGGATGGCCCGAAAATTGCGTTCTTTGGCCAGTTTTTCAAGTTTTGTACCAGGGTCGGTGATCGCCACGAAGTGCATAGGGGCTTTGGAACCCAGCGCCTGGCCGGCTTTGGCCCAGAAATAATCCAGGTAAGCCATCACTTCGCTGGTGCCGCCGGACTTGCTGGACACGATGAATAAGGTCTTCTCGATTGGCGCCAGCGCTTCGGCCGCCAGCACCTGGGTGGGGTCGGTCGAGTCCAATATACTCAGCGAAAGCGCTGAAACATCGCCAATCTTACCGGTGCCAAAGGTCAGGCTGAGCACTTCAGGAGCCAGCGATGAGCCGCCCATGCCTAACAGCAGCGCGTGGGTCATCCCGTCTGCCTGGCAGGAAGCCGCCAGTTTTTCGGCGGTATCGACGAGCGCGCGGCTGCGCTTGGGGGTCTGCAGCCAGCCCATCCGTTTCTTGATTTCATCTTGCCCGGCGGGGTCGTCCACCCACAGCTTCGGGTCGATTGCAAAAATCCGCTCCGCTGCGTTTTCTTTTTCCAGACGGGCAACTTCCTGGGGCACAACCTGGCTATACGGCCCTAGTTCGGCTACCGCGGCCAGACGGCGCTCTTCGATGGCCTTGATCAGGTCCTCGAATGCGTCTGAAAAGGCTTTGACGCCTTCCTCTTCCAACTCGCGGGTCACATCGTCCATCGAAATTCCCAGCGATTCCAACTCGCGAATGGCATCCGCATCGGCTTTGACGTCGGGCCCCAGCATCACTTTGGATTCACCATGATCGGCGAAGGCTTCCAGGGTCTGGGGAGGCATCGTGTTGACCGTGTCCGGCCCGATCAGGTCTTCCACATACAGTACATCCCGGTAGGCCGGGTTCTTGGTGCTGGTCGAAGCCCACAAGGGGCGTTGCTTTCGTGCGCCATGCGGACTCAATTTTGCGAAACGCCCACCCTCGAACTCCTCCAAAAAGAGTCCATAAGCCAGGCGGGCGTTGGCAATAGCCGCCTTACCCAGCAACGACCTGGCTTTGGGCGCATCCGGGCCTTCATTTTTTAAGATGGTTTCCAGGCGTTTATCGACCTTCGTATCGACGCGCGAGACGAAGAACGAGGCGACCGAGGCAATACTGCCGATCGGCAGACCCTTCGCCAGGCGGTCTTCTAAACCGGAAATGTAGGCATCCATCACCTTGCGGTAACGATCCAGCGAGAAAATCAAGGTCACGTTGACGTTGATCCCGTCCGCAATCGATTTGCGAATGGCGGGGATGCCGGCTTTGGTGGCCGGAATTTTGACCATCAAGTTCGGGCGGTTGACCAGGTCCCACAGCCGTTTGGCTTCGCTGATGGTACGGTCCGTGTCGTTGGCCAGCAGTGGGTTTACTTCCAGGCTGACGTAGCCATCCCCGCCCTGGCTTAGCTCGAACAATGGCCGGAACAGGTCGGCCGCGTTTTGAATGTCTTCCACTGCCAGTTGGTAAAAAATCTGGTCCGAAGACCAACCCGCCCAGGCCATTGGCATTAGCGCGGCGTCGTAGTCGTGTGTTTTCGAAATCGCGTTGTGGAAAATTGAGGGGTTGGAGGTAATCCCACGGATCGCACCGCGGGTAATCATACCGGCCAGTACGCCATTTTCCAGCAACGAACGCTGAATGTTATCGTACCAGATCGATTGGCCAAGATCCTGTAACTGTTTCAAACGATCCATATTCGCTCACTCCTTGTCTGTGATTAATTCCTGGCTTCGATGGCATGGACTTTTTCTACCCGGCGGTGATGGCGTTCTTCGCTGCTGAATTTTGCCGCGAGAAAGGCGCCGACGATCTCTTTGGCCAGTTCGGGGCCAATGATCCGTGCACCCAGGCAGAGCATGTTCATATTGTCGTGTTCAACACCCTGGTGAGCCGAATAAGTGTCGTGGCACAATCCGGCGTAAACGCCGTGGATTTTGTTGGCAGCGATGCTCGCCCCAACGCCCGACCCACACAGGACAATGGCCCGGTCCGCCTCACCTTTCTGCAAGGCCAGGCCGGCTTTTTCAGAATAATCCGGATAGTCCACCGGTTCGCACGAGAAGGTACCCAGATCGATGACCTGGTGCCCGGCTCCGGCGACCACCTTCATAACGTCTTCTTTCAGGGGGAAACCCCCATGGTCACATGCAATTGCTACACGCATAACGCACCTGTTAATCTCCTTGTGGGTCGCGGCCCAACATGCTCATGGCCTCGTTGACCACATCACGGGTGGTTAGATGATATTCTTCGAAGATCTTTTTGTAGGGAGCCGAAGCGCCGAACTTATTGACGCCCATGATCCGGCCCCGATCGCCGACGTAGTGGTCCCAGCCCTGGGTAACACCGGCTTCAACCGCCAGGCGTAGTTTGATCGATGGCGGCAGCACTTCGTCGCGGTAACTCTGATCCTGGTTCTCGAACAGGTACCAGCTCGGGAAGGAAACCAGGCGCACATTGAAGCCATTGGCGACCAGCGAAAAGCCGGCTTCGACGATGAGCGTAACCTCTGATCCGGATGCCATCAGGATGATCTGTGGCTCGCCACCGCCCAGGTCGGCCAGGACGTAGGCGCCTTTATGCAGACCTTCGGCAGAGGCCAGGGTCGTGCGGTCCTGGGTCGGTAGAGCCTGGCGGGTGAAAACCAGCACGGTCGGGCGGTGATTGGCCGCAATGGCGTTCTTCCAGGCTTCGCGGGACTCGTTGGCATCCATCGGGCGAATGACGTTCAAGTTCGGGATTGCCCGCAGGGCAGCCAGGTGTTCTACCGGCTGGTGGGTCGGGCCATCTTCACCCAGTCCGATGCTGTCGTGGGTGTAGATCCAGATGCTGGGGATGTGCGACAAAGCGCTCAAGCGGATAGCCGGCCGCATATAATCCGAAAAGACCAGGAAGGTGGCACCGAATGGGCGCAGCCCGCCGTGTAAAGCCATCCCGTTTACGATAGAGCCCATCCCGTTTTCACGCACACCAAAGTGCATATACCGTCCCTGGGGAGTATCGGGTTGGAAATCGATCCCGCCGTCCAGTTTGGTGTTGTTGGACGGGGTCAGGTCAGCCGATCCGCCCATGATCTCGGGCATTTTCTTAGCCAGGGCGTTGAGTACCTTGCCCGAAGAAGCCCGGGTAGCCATACCCTTGGCATCGGCCGGAAATTCGGGCAGGCCAGCGTCCCAGCCCTGGGGCAGTTCACCCTTCATCCGCCGCTCGAAATCGGCGGCTAACTGGGGGTATTCAGCGCGGTATGCCGCAAACTTTTCGTTCCAGGCCTTTTCCAACCGTTTACCCATCGAGACGGCCTTCCGATAATACGCCAACACGTCGTCCGGGATGTAGAAAGATGGTTCGAGGGGCCAGCCCAATTTTTCCTTGGCGCCGCGCAGCTCTTCTTCGCCCGGTGCCTCGCCGTGAGCTTTCTCGGTATCCTGGCGGGTGGGCAGGCCGAACCCGATGTGGGTCTCGCAGATGATCAACGAGGGCCGCGGGTCTTTCTGCGCCTTGCGGATGGCTGCTTCGATCCCCTTGACATCGTTGCCTTGCACTCCGCGGATGACATGCCAGCCATAGGCTTCGAAGCGTTTGCCGCGGTCTTCGGTGAAGGCCAGCGAAGTGGAGCCGTCGATCGAGATGTGGTTGTCGTCGTAGAAATAAATCATCTTACCCAGGCGCAGGTGACCGGCCAGGGAAGCCGCTTCGGAAGAAACGCCTTCCATCAGGTCGCCATCGGTGACGATAGCGTAGGTAAAGTGGTCCACGATATCGAAACCAGGCCGGTTAAACTCCGCCGCCAGGTGCGCTTCGGCGATGGCCATGCCGACGCCGTTGGCGAAACCCTGGCCCAATGGCCCGGTGGTGGTTTCGACGCCGGGGGTCAGGCCATATTCGGGGTGGCCTGGGGTACGGCTGCCCCACTGGCGAAAGTTTTTCAGCTCATCCAGCGACAGGTCGTACCCGGTCAGGTGCAGCAGCGAATACAGCAGCATGGAGCCGTGCCCGCCGGATAAAACGAAGCGATCCCGATTAGGCCATTTTGGGTTGGTGGGGTTATGTCGCAGGTAACGGGTCCACAGTGAGAAAGCGATGGCAGCATCGCCCATCGGCAAGCCAGGATGACCGGAATTTGCTTTTTGAACCGCATCGGCGGATAAAAAGCGAATTGTATTGATGCATTTCTCAGTTAACTCTTCGTTTATTGCCATAATGATTTTCCTTCCAGGAAAATTAGAAATTTAAAAGCCATTTCCAGGCTCTTCTTTTCATTATTCACCTGCTTTCCGGTAAGCCCCTACGGATAAGATCTATACCCTCTGCTGTGCAGAACATTCCGAACCAGGGATTTGCCACTAATAAGAGAAAAAACAATAAAAAAGGTGTGGTTGGAGGTATACGCTCCTACGCACACCTCTTTTCCCGTGTTCGTCACCGGCAAAGGTAAATGCAGGTGTAATTAATAAGTAACCGTTCGGCTTACAAGGATGAGCCTGAGTAGTTACATTAATTATTTGTACAAATAAAAATTCTACCATTATTTTCAAACCCGGCGCTAAAGAGGACTGAGAATCTTCCTCTTCTACAGCTCAACCCGAACGGATCGGCCCCTGAATGTTCGATACCTGTGAGTGTACTGAAGTCAAAGAATAAACCAGGTAACCCGATCTGCTGGTCTCCAGGCTAATTCAAGAATCCCCCCTACCCCCCTTTGGAAAGGGGGGCAAGAAACGATCCCGCTTTGGGAAGGGGGCAAGAAACGATCCCGCTTTGGGAAAGGGGCAAGAAACGATCCCGCTTTGGGAAGGGGGGTAAGAAACGATACTACCTCGGGATGAGGGTGCAAGTAACGGTATTCCCCACTCGGAGGCTGTGTAGAATTACGGATACGCGACAAATTCTTGAAAACCAGGTAATCCATGGCAGCACCCTTGCACCCGGAAGTTTTTTACAGCCTCCGCAAGAGGGGACAAGGGGGGACTATTTGCGCCGGGCTACGAAAGGAGCCCCACGAAGGTGGGGCTTTGTGTATTTGTTACCGC